>NZ_CP107940.1:0-1925000 GCF_036048035.1 Streptomyces sp. NBC_00400
GCGCTGCGCGCTATGCAAGCGAACACCACCGCTTCGCGGTGGTGTTGCGCTCACGCTCCGCGTGAGCGGAGCGGGCGGCTTCGCCGCCTGCTCAACCTCTCGGCTTCGCCGAGAGGTTGATGCTTCGTCCGCTGCGCTCCCGAAGCCGACTGGACTCCGTCCAGTCAACCTGGGGCTTGCGCTTCGCTCCAGCCCTGTTGGGTAAGTTCGCTGCGCTCTCTTGCCCAACGGCCCTTCCGGCTTCGCCTTCAGGGCTTCAAGGCCCGCTGGCGCGGGCCAGGCTGGCTGCGGGGGTGGGGGTCGTTCGTTGGTGGCGGATACCAGTGTGGTGCATGCATCAGAGAGATGCAGCATGTAGCATTGGTGAAAACAAGGCACACCCTCCCACCACCTGAACGCTCCTTCGAATTCGAGAGAAACGACCGCATGAGTGAATCTACCGGAAAGACATCCGCGCTGGGCCGCGATTCCGTGCGCAGGTGACGCAGTGCCAGACGGTGGGCGCTTGCGCCCGGTTGAAGCTGTTCGCGCTCCTGGAGGCGCGGGGCGCGTCCAGGAGCGGAGCGGATCGCCTGGTGCTGCGTTGGGGGCCGGGGCGGTTGGCTGGGGCGCAGTGCGAGGTCGTTGACTGGACGCATGGCGTCGGCCTCTTCGGGCCCGGGGTTCGCAGACGGCTGGGATGAGGGCGTGATGGCCGTGAGCGAGGTCTTGGTAGGCGTGACGGGCCGGGGCTTGTCCAGCGGGGACGTCATCTTCTGTGCGTGCGTGCGAGGCCGGGCCTGCGACCCGGACAACCTGCCCGGGGTTCAAGCGCGGACGTCGGACGGGACGTCCGGCGGCCGGCATCTCGCGGGTGGGTCGGTCTGGGGTGACGCCGTGCGCTTGCTGTCCGGATGCGGCCGTCTGAAAAACCACGGGATTTCGGGTATCGGGGAGGCGCGGAAATGTCAGCGATTCCGCTCAAGGAACACCAGGTAGACCAGAAGTCGAGTTTCCGGAAGTGGGTGGGATTTCCTGCAAGATCTTTTGTGCCTCCGGAGGGGGCACGTGCCACCGGGGTGTCTGCGACCGGGTCTGGGAAGACGATCACGGCCGCTGCGAGTGCGCTGGACTATTTCCCCGAGGGTCGGATTCTGGTGATGGTGCCCACGCTGGACTTGATCGTGCAGAGCGCGCAGTCCTGGCGCCGGGTCGGACACCGCTCCCCCATGGTCGCGGTGTGCTCGGTGGACAACGACCCGGTGCTGAACGAGCTCGGGGTGCGCACCACCACCAACCCGATCCAGCTCGCCCTGTGGGCCGGCAAGGGGCCGGTCGTCGTGTTCGCTACGTACGCCTCCCTGGTGGACCGGGAGGACCCCACCGACCCTACGGGGCAGCGGAAGGTCCGTGGGCCTCTGGAGACGGCCCTGGCGGGCGGAGAGGGGCTGTACGGCCAGTCGATGGCAGGGTTCGACCTCGCCGTCCTGGACGAGGGGCACATGACGGCCGGGGACATCGGCCGGCCCTGGGCGGCGATCCACGACAACAGCCGGATTCCCGTCGACTTCCGCTTCTACCTCACCGCGACTCCGCGGATCCTGGCCGCGCCGCGGCCCCAGCGCGGCCGGGACGGCCAGGAGCTGGTGATCGCCTCGATGGAAGCCGGCTCCCGCACCTACGGCACCAGGATCTTCGACCTCGGACTGGCGGAAGCGGTGGAACGCTCGATCCTCGCAGGGTTCGAGCTCGACGTGCTGGAGATCCGCGATCCGGATCCGGTTCTGGGGCTGTCGGAGGACGCGTTGCGCGGGCGGCGCCTGGCGCTGCTGCAGGCCGCGCTGCTGGAGCACGCCGCAGCGAGGAACCTGCATACCGTCATGACTTTCCACCAGCGGGTGGAAGAGGCCCGGGCGTTCGCCGAGCAGGTGCCGCGTACCGCTGCTGAGCTGTTTGCCGCCGAGGCGTCCGAGGCGGCTCTTGCCCGTGCGGAGGAGTTGCCGGCCTCCTCGATCGACGCGGAGCTGTACGAGCTGGAGGACGGCCGGCACGTCCCGCCGGAGAGGGTGTGGGCCGACTGGCTGTGCGGGGACCACCCTGTCGCCCACCGGCGGGAGGTGATCGGACAGTTCGCCAACGGCATCAACGCCGCGGGCAAGCGGGTGCACCGGGCGTTCCTCGCCTCGGTGCGGGCCCTGGGGGTCGGGGTCGACATCACCGGGCTGCGCGGCGTGGAAGCGGCCTGCATCGTCGGGTCCCGTAGCTCGCAGGTCGACATCGTGCAGAACATCGGGCGGGCGCTGCGTCCGAATCCGGACGGCAGTGTGAAGACCGCGCGGATCATCATCCCGGTCTTCCTTCAGCCGGGCGAGGACCCGAAGGACATGGTGGCCTCCGCCAGTTACCAGCCGTTGGTCGACATCCTCCAGGGCCTGCGCTCGCACTCGGAACGCATGGTCGACCAGCTCGCCTCCCGCGCCCTGACCCGCGGCACCGAGCGCCGACGTCTCCATGTCCGGCCGGCTCCCGGTGGCGCGGGGGCGGAGGGTGGGGAGGCGGAGGGTGGGGAGGCGGAGGGTGGGGAGGCGGAGGGTGGGGAGGCGGAGGAGGCAGTGAGCGAGGGGCAGCGGGAGGTGGATCGTGTCGATGCGGTGGTGGTGAACTTCGCCCGGCCTCGCGACGCCGCCGACGTCGCCGCGCTGACCCGGTGCCGCGTCATCCGGCCCGAGTCGCTGGTGTGGCTGGAGGGCTACCAGGCCCTGCGGCGCTGGCGGGCCGAGAACGAGATCACCGGGCTGCACGCCGTGGCCTACGACGTTGAGGCCGCGGCCGGGTCCACCGACGCTTTTCCGCTGGGGCGGTGGGTGCACCAGCAGCGGCGGGCACTGCGCGCCGGCGAACTCGACCCCCACCGCAAGGAGTTGCTCGACGAAGCCGGGATGGTGTGGGAGCCGGGCGGAGAAGTGTGGGAGGCCAAGCTCGCCGCGCTCCGCTCCTACCGGCGCGCCACCGGACACCTGGCCCCCCGCCAGGACGCCCTTTGGGGCGAGGGTGAGGCGATGGTGCCCATCGGGCAGCATCTGGCCAATCTCCGCCGCAAAGGCGGGCTCGGGAAGGACACGGAGCGGGCCGTTGTGCGGGCGGGGCAGCTGACCGCGATCGACCCGGACTGGAACTGCCCCTGGCCGCTGGACTGGCAACGTCCCTACGCCGTTCTCCGTGACCTCGCCGCCGACGAACCCGCCGGTGTGCTGCCGGACATCCCACCCGGGGTGGTCTTCGACGGCGATGACCTCGGGCGGTGGCTGGCACGGCAGCGGGAGGCGAGCACCTGGGCGCAGCTGTCCACCGAACAGCGGGAACGGCTCTCCAGACTGGGCATCAAGCCTCTTGAAGGGGCATCTGCCGCCCCGACGCCGAAGCGCGCGGCCGCGGGGCCCGGCAAAGCCCAGCAGGCCTTCCAGCGGGGCCTGGCAGCCCTCGCGCAGTGGGTGGAGCAGGAGGGCTGCCAGCCGCCGCGCAAGGCGGTGGTGGCTCTGCCGGACGGGACCGAGACCAAGGTGGGCATCTGGTACGCCAACCAGAAGCAGCGCCGCAACAAGCTCACCCAGGGGCAGCTGGAGGCGCTACGCGAGCTGGGTGTGCAGTGGGTGTGACGCCGGCAGTCGACGGTGGTGTGCCAGCTCGGACCGCAAGTGCATGAGGCCCCGGGACGTCAGCGCACGTGGTGGTTGTTGGTGTCGGCGATGTACACGTCGCCGCCGTACCCTCCGATGACCATGGACCTTGTCTTCACCGCAGGGCCTGCCGTATATGCCGCTACAGGGGCGCCGGAGTCGTTGACGACCGCGAGCGAGGCCGGAATGGCCTCCCGCCGCTGACGACGAGCGTGGGCCCCGTCCACGTAGCGCAGGCTCAGGGTGCCTAGGTCTTCGGGCTTGGCCTCGCTCACGTCAATGATCTCGAACGGCTGCTTCTCCTCGGGCATGCGCCCCTCCCCTCTGTAATCGGGCTCTGACGGTCTGCCGCGAATATCGGGCTCTGACGGTCTGCCGCGAATCGTGTCACGCCGTGGCTGCGCGAGCGAGGACGCGCCCCGTGAGCCCGCCGCGGCCCATCGGACAGCTCCTGGCACGCCTCCAGGTTCCGCGGTGTCACGCGGGCTGCTGCGGTGGTGTCGGGGCCTGCGTCGATGCCAGGCGCAGGACACCGCATGTACCTGGGGCTTTGTGCGGATCAGGCGGTCGGTGGACCGGCTGTGCAGTTGGCTGGTCCGCGGTGGGCGCGAATCGAGCTGTTGCGTCTGGTGATCCCAACGAAACGGCCTACTGGTCGGGGCGCCGGGGGAATCCCGCCTCCGGGCGACCCGACCACTCCGGAATGACCTTCGCTGGGGCGGTTCAAGGGCTTGCGGAAGAATTCGGTGCCCCGGCCGTGCGTGCCCAAGGTCCCGCTCGCCTGCCTGGTGAGACAGCCATCGGCCTGAAGGCCGCCACGGGGCGCCGTGTCCGGCATGCGGGTGCGGCCCCGGCCGTACTGCGTCCCGTCACGGGACCGGGGCCTGTCCGGCACTCCGTTCCGGCGCGGGCGGGGACGAGCCTGGCCCGTCCCGCGAGTGAAGTGGCCACGGCTGTGCCCTTGTTGGGTCTTCGCGTCGGTTTCTGAATGCGTGAGGGGCGGCCGTCGGCCGCCCCTCACGCTTTGCCCTTCCCGGCTGCCGGGCAGCCGGGACGAGTTTGCTGACCACGCCGCGCTCGACATCGCCTGTGCGCACGCCAACTCCGCCGGCGACGAACTGGGCACCGCCGCCGGCGCACTCCTCGCTGCCGCGTGACCCGACGTCGATATGTCATCGGGAGAGCCGCGTGTTCCAGCGAGGGCCAGGCCGCAGGGGCTCACACTGCTGAGGAGCCCGGCCGACTGGCCGGCTCGCGCGCCGGACGGTCAGCCCCAGTCGTCCGGTCCCGCGGGGGCGTATTCCTGGTCCTCGTGCACATCGCGCGGGGCGTACATGTGCGGAGGTTCCCAGCCGGCAGGCAGTCCCTCGACGAACCGCAGTGGCTGGTCCGCGCTGCGGTAGACGACGGTTTGCCCTTCCTCACGGCACGGCAGGCACGGCAGGCTCGGCAGCGCCAGGGCGTCTCATGGTGATCCACTGGACACGGTCGCAGCTGGAGCACCCGACGGCGGAGCCCAGATCATCCAGTACTCCTACAACAACGACCACAACCAGCTGTGGAAACTCCGGACCGCGGGGACGGCACCTGCCACCTGATGAACATCCGCAGCGGCAGGCCGTGCCCAACAGCTACGGCGGCAAGGACAATGACAACCCCGTCATCCGGTGGAGCACCACCCCAACGCCGACGACCGGAAAGGACGCACCGAGGACTTCTCAGACCTGTCCGAGGGGCATGCGAAAGCCCCGGCGGCTCATCGTTCAGCCTAGCGGCGGGCGGCCTGACGGCGGGCACGAAGACGGGCGGCCTGACGGCGGGCACGTCTCCGCCAGCGCCTCTCAGACAAGATCGCTGGATCGTCCTGCGGGCGACGGTCTCCGGGCAATTGCAGTCCACCGACAGGCCGTTGGGCTATTCCCTCACTTCCTGGAAAGTGAGGCGTGCACTTAGGCTGCGTACGAACAGAAGGCCGAAGGAGGTATCCATCATGCGCGAGATCGAGATCAAGCCTCTGCCCGTCCAGCGGGAAGAACACCGCACCGGTGCTTTCCTTCACAAGTGACCCGAGGGCGAGGCCGGCGCGGCACCTGCCGGGCCGGCCCATGCCCTTGGCAGATCCGGGAGCAGCCCCGTGAAGGAGAGGAAAGAGGCGCGACAGCGGCGGCCGAGGGGCTTGACATGCCACTGACACCAGGGGGACTTCCTCGCCCATACCTACCGGGGCCACGCCCCGGTCGCTCTGCATCCCTCGACCGCTGAAATCCTCAACGCCTTCAACACCCGGACCACCCCCACCAAGGCGGCCGAAGCTCTGGACCACCTGCATCCCGAGACGGTGGTGAAGGCAGCCGGAACACTGCTCGAATGCGGCCTGCTGGCCGGGGAAGGCAGCCCCGAGGCCGAAGAGGACGAGCGCCTGGCGGACGCCTGGGGCCCCTGGTCACCGGAAGCATCCTTCTTCCACTACGCCACCCGCGACGTCCCCTTCGAGACGGCCACCCCCGAGCTGCGTCAGCACCTCACCCGCGACGGGCGTCCGGCGCTGTTCACCGAGTACCCCGAGGCCGACCGCATCCTGCTGCCCCGTACACCGGACCCTCGCCTGTCCGCACCGCTGGAGCAGACCCTCTACCGCAGGCGCACGCACCGCTCCTTCAGCAGCCGGCCGGTGAGCCTGCACGATCTCGCGGTCCTGCTCGCTACCGTCTTCGGCCCTGCCGAGTTCATCGACGGCTTCGAGTACGGCGCCCTCATCCGGCGCACCAGCCCCTCCGGCGGAGCTAGGCAAGAACTCGACGCCTACCTCGCCACCCCCAACGTCGCCGGCATCCCCGCCGGTCTGTTCCACTACAACGCCCGCGAACACAGCCTGGAGCTGCTGCGCGAAGGCTGCACCCACACCGAAGCCGGAGCGCTGTGCGCGCACCAGGAGGGCACCGACCAGGCGGCCTTCATCATCTTCGTGACCGCCGCCTGGGAACGCATGCGCGTGAAGTACCGGCACCCCCGCGCCTACCGGGTCAGCCACCTGAACGCCGGACACCTCGGGCAGACCTTCGCCCTGGCAGCCACCGCGCTGGGCCTGGGCCCGTTCCAGAGCGCCGCCTTCGACGACACCGCCGTCGAGAGCCGCCTCGGGCTCGACAGCACCACCCACAGCACCCTCTACGCCCTCGCTGCCGGACACCCCGCCCCCGGCACTGCGACCGACACCGCCGACCTGAACGCCTTCCGGCACACGACCCTGCGCCACGGACAACCGGGACAGCCTGACAACTGACCCATCGGACAACCTCGCCGGCCCCGCGAGCCGCTAACCGCTCTCCCCGCCGCCCGGCCTGCCCGGAACCGCTGTGGCGCCGGGCAGGCGTTCGCCGCGGGCCGGTACCCCGTCGGCCGCTACGCGTCGTACCGGCCGACGAGATCACCGATGACCGGCAGCCCGCACTCCGGCGTCGCCGCTCCAGCCGCATCGGCGAAGGAGAGCCGCGAAAGACACGCTCGGCGTCCGGGCCGGCGGCGCGTAGGCCATCGGCCGCCGGTCGGCCCGGGTGAGGCCGGCGGTGGAGTCGGCCTCGGGTACACGGTCGCAGTCCGCGCCCAGCCCGTACCTCACGCGCTGGAGCCGGGCAGGCGTCCGGCATTCCGGACTGGCCCGCATGTGCGGGTCCAGACGCTCCCGAGCAGGAGTCGGACGAATCGGCAAGGCTTCTCCTGTCTCTCCTCCCCGAGAGCGAGCGCGGACCCGGCGGTCGCCGTACGCGGC
This sequence comes from Streptomyces sp. NBC_00400, assembly GCF_036048035.1. Lineage (NCBI taxonomy): Bacteria > Bacillati > Actinomycetota > Actinomycetes > Kitasatosporales > Streptomycetaceae > Streptomyces > Streptomyces sp. NBC_00400. The sequence continues at coordinate 7,426 of NZ_CP107940.1, forward strand.
AACCCCATCGCGGGTCGCCCCGTCTGCCTCTGTCACGGACAGTTCGCACTGACGCCTCACAGACGGACGAGCTCCTCGTGCTCCGCCTGGAGCGGCGGCGGTGTTCACGCGGTCGTCTCCCCTGCGCCGCTGGTCGGCCGGCGAGCGCGCCACGTACCTGTAGCGGCTGCCACGACGCTCAGGACGCTGAGTGGGACGGCGAGTGGGAGACCGCCGTGAGCCGGCACCAGCCGACTCACGGCGGCCTCAGCCGGCTCACGGCGGCCTCAACTGCTGCTGCCGAGCTCCGGCAGCGTTCCGCCGGCCGATCGGCGTCACCACTGCGCTGGCTGCGCCGGCAACTGTGGAGAAGCCGCCGGCCACTTGCCACACCCGCTCCAGCGACGGGTAGGCCAGCGCCAGTACTCCGCAGCCCACCGCGGCCACGAACAGGGCCGCTGCCACTGCGCCGCCCTACCCCAGGAGCGCCGCATGGCCGGTGCGTCCGGCGCCACGGCCCGGCCCGGCTGCGGGCACCGAGGCGACCGCGTACGCCGCTGCAAAGCTGCGTACGAGAACGCGTAGGCGGTGACTACGAAGACGCGTAGGCGGTGACTCGGCCGCAGGGCGGGGGCCCTCTACGGGCGGCTGGAAGGCAGCAGGGGAAGGCAGCAGGCAGCAGGCAGCGCGAACGGCACCAGGGCGGGTGCCGGGGGCGCGCCAGGGTGGTCTGTGCGGGCACCTGACGGTGAGTCGGGATCGTCGTCTTCACCACCACTCCCCGGCACGATCGACCGCCACCCTGCTCCATCCCGACGGCCGTGCCCTGACCGGACCGGAGTGGGCTGAGGCCGACCACCGCCTCGTCCGCGCCACCCGCACCGAATTCCCCGGCGACGAGCTCGGCTGCCGCTGGGGCGCCGTCCAGGCCCAGCCTCTTTCTGGGGACCTGGCTCCGCCATGGTTCCAGCGCCGCCACGGGCCCTGTGGAACGGGCCTGTCCGGTAGTCCGCTACCGGCGCGGGGGGCGCGCCTCGATCCGGTGGTCGAAGGCGGCACCGCCGACGCCGACCGTGGTCACCCCGCCGTCGACGGTGAGGACGGCCCCGTTGACGTAGGACGCGGCAGGCGACAGCAGCCAGTCGATCGCCTCGGCGACCTCCTGCGGATCGCCCGGCCGCCCGGCGGGAGTCAGCCGGTTAGCCTCCTCGTACGCCGCTTCGGCACCGCCCGCCAACCCTGCCTCCGCTGCGAACCGCGCCATCCGCTGGTCGGCCATCTCCGTACGCACCCAGCCCGGGCACACCGCGTTGGCCCGCAGCCCCTGCGACCCGTAATCGACGGCGAGGGAGCGGCAGAGGTGGAGCAGACCCGCCTTGGACGTCGCATAGGCGGCGTTGCCGACGCTGTTGCGGAGCGCGGCGACCGAGGCGACCGCGACCACCGCGCCGCGGGCCGCCAGCAGATGCGGCAGCGCGGCACGCAGCAGCAGGAACGGGCCGGTGAGGTTGGTCCTCATCACCTCTTCCCAGTCCTCGACCGCGGTGTCGGCGACCGCGCCGCCCCGCCCGATTCCGGCGTTGAGCACCACACCGTCGAGTCTCCCGTAGGCCGTCACCGTCGTCTCGACGAGCTCGCGCACGGCCTCGGGGTCGGCGGCGTCGGAAGGGTGGGCCAGCGCTCCGGTCTCCTCCGCCACCCGGCGCAGTGGCTCGGGCCGCCGCCCGGAGATCACGACCTGGTGCCCGGCGGTGCGCAGCAGCCGGGCGGTGGCGGCCGCGTCTACCAGGCCACCTGCGCGAAAGCTGTCCCGGTCTACTCCGTGGAGCCGGTTGAAGGCGGCGCCTACCGGCTCCGCTCCCTCCACCCGGTCTTCGGCTACGGCTGCCTTGGCGTGAGGGCCGGGAGCACACGCTCAGGCGCTCAGCTGATGGACGACTACTGCGGCCACCGCGGAAGCGCCGAACGTTTCCAGCTCCAACCCGCCGGCCGCGCCCGCTACCGCCTTGTCCCCGCCCACACCGGCGCCTGCGCCTCGGTCCCCGGGGGCTCACCGACGGAATGGACCCCCGTGGTCCAGCTTTCCTGCCGTCCGGACGACCCAGGTCAGCTCTTCCTCTTCGACAGCAGCTCCCCGCCCACGGCTGTCCCCTCCATCACCAGCAACTGACCTGAACATGCGCCGGCTTGAGCACGTCCGCCCGCCCGTTGTGGGAGTCTCCCACCGCGGCTGGCCGGTCTGGGCATAGCGACCAGCAGCCGCTCGGCGCCGTCTGGCTGCACATCAAGTGTGCAGGCACGGCGGTTCCGCCCTCGGCGTGCCGGTCAGCGGTGCCGGTGCGGGGGAAGCCGACTTTGGCCAGGACACGGCCGGAGGCCGGATTGCCGGGGTGGTGCATGGCCTCCAGGCGCACCAGTCCGGCAGTGGTGAAGGCGAAGTCGACGACGTGCTTGACGGCTTCGGTGGCGTAGCCGCTGCCTCAGGAGTCCTCGCGGAGGATGCAGCCGGGGGTGCCATGGACGGGGTTCATCGCCGCAGGGCGGTCAGGCCGATCATCTCGTCGGTGGCGACGATGCCCAGCTCCACTGCACGCGCGGTGCCTCGTCGGCTCTGGCGAGGCCGTGCGGACCTTCTACGTGCCTGGGCGAGGGGACAGAAGCCGTGTCACAACCCGTGCGCCGGGCCGGACAGACGTCGCTTCAACCGGTCACAGACCGGCCACGTCCCCGGCCCTCTTCAGCACGGAGCCGAGCGCGTCCACCACGGCGTCGTGCCGCCTCGCACGCGCCGCCCGGTCCGCCGGCACCAGGGCCGCGGCGGCCTGCACGGCACAGGCATCCGGATCGCCGAAGGCAGCCCGCGGGTGCTCCCCCGTACCCGCGCAGTGCGCCGTGACACCCTTGACCGCCTCAAGCACGACTGCCCGGTCCACGCCCGGCTGCACGGCCAGCCGCACCTGGAAACGCGCCATCCACTTCTCGCGGTCCCTCTCCCCCGCCACATCCGCCGTCCGGTCCTTCTTCGCCACGTGCCCTCCGCATGATCGACAGCCGTCCGTCAGGGAGTGGGACGCCGGGGCATCAAAAGGGGTTGCGGCGCGAGAACCTGATGCGATTCAGGTCACTTCAAGTGACTGCCGAGAACCGCACCAGCCCTTCCGGCCGGCCCACCGTCGCAGAACACCACAGACCACGGTTCCGGCACAGCTCCAGCCCCGCGCACCCCGCCGGAAGCCCGGTGACCACAGCCTGCCCTGATGACAGCCGTCGTCCTTCGGCTCAACACCAGTCTCGGACCCGACCGCCCATCGCACTCAACAGGCCGGCCAGTCCAACGGAACCGCTACCGCCGAACCCACCGACAGACCACCGGCGCGACAGCCGCGCCCCTTCAAGCAGACCTCCGCAGACCTTCGGCAGCAACGTCCTCGAGCTACTGCGCGCCGACTCCCGGCGGCCCGGGCAACGAACAAGCAGGCGGCCCAAGCCGGGCAGACAGGGCAGGCGGGGCAGAGCCTGGGTCATGCGACGAACGACGAACGCAGCAGCCGGCAGCGCCAGGACAGCAGCGACACCACAACGGACACAGGCCCCGATCGCCACACCCCGGTGGTGTGACGGTCCCCAGCACGGCAGAAAAGCCCCCGCACGCTCAACCGCCACGTGAGCCCCGGCAGGACACCAGCGCGCGACCAACGCAAACGCCGTGTTTTCGCCAACCCCGCCCGCCGGGCCGCCCTTGCGGGATAACTCTCCATGTACCGCACACCTTCACGCGACCGCCTCACCGTGCACCCCGCGGACCGACCGAAAAACGTGTGTTCGAAAGCGGCGGCTGCGTCGTTGAGCCCGGCAACACCGCCACAGCCTCCAGGAGCCACGTTGACGAAATCCGGCCCGGCCAACGAGCCACCTCAAGGAACGAAGGACACGGATGCGGAAATCCCGGATGCGGAACGCGAGCTGCACGGCGGCCGGCTCCGCTACGACCAGGCTACGTGCAGCACAAGGGCCCCGTGCCCCGGCTGCCGTTCGCACACATGACGGCCGCCCTGCCACGCAGGTGGCCATGCGGGTCGTGGCTGCGCGTGGAGCCGGTGGGGCGCAGTGGCTGGAAGGTCGTCGTCCATGGGCCGCGCGATCTCTGGAAGGAACTCCAGGACCTGGCCGGCCGGTGGCGGGCGGCCGGCCGGCCCAGCTGCTACCGCCTTCTCTTCGAGCCGGACGGCGGCCAGCGGGCCGCATCGGCATGCGGCCGTCTGTCCTGGCACCTTCCCGTCCCCCGCCCGCTCGATGAGGGAGCATCCACGTGACCCATCCCGACGCCCCCTTCCCGAGCCTGCCTCCGGACAAGGCGAAACCCAGGGCGTCCGGGGGCGACGAGGCCGCGGCCGGCGGACCGTCGAGCTCGTTCTCACTGCGCGCCCACCCTTCGTTCACCGCGTACCTGACCGGGGAGGCGGCAAGTCTGCTGGGCACGTCAGCGCACGCCGTGGCGTTGCCCGCCCTCGCGGTTCTCGTGCTGCACGCGAACCGGGGACAGGTCGCCACGCTCGCGGTGCTCGCCCAGGCACCCGCGTTCGTGCTGGCCTTGCCGGCCGGAGCGTACGTCGATCAGCACCCGAAACGGCCGGTCCTGATCGTCACCGACCTGATCGCCGCGGCGGCCGTCGCCGCGGTCCCCCTCACCGCCCTCGGCGGATGCCTTTCCTTCCCCGTGCTCTACGTCGTCGCGCTGATCGTGGGGGCGGCGACGGTGCTGCACCTGGCGGCCGCGATCGCCGTGGTGCCCGAACTGGTTCCCGGACACCTGCTCCACGAAGCCAACTCGCGGGTCGGCAGCGCGTTCAGCCTTGCGGACACGATGGGCGCCTACGCCGGCGCCGGCGTAGTGGCCGCCCTGGGCGCGGTCCGCGCATTCTGGCTGGACGCCCTGTCGTACGCGCTCTCCGCCTGGTACGCGACCCGGATCCACCTCGTCGAGGACCACGCCCGGCCCGCTCGGGGAAGAGAGCGGCTGGGCCCTGCCATGTGGGCGGGGCTGGTCTTCGTCGCGCGCACCCCCGTGGTCCGCCCGCTGGTGCTGAGCCTGTCCCTGACGGGTGTCGGCGCGACCCTGATCGAGGTGTACCGGGCGTACTACCTGCTCACCGTGCTGGACGCGGGTGCTCTCGGGCTGGGCATCGTGATGGGTGCCTCCGGCGTCGGCGGCGTCCTCGGCGCGCTCAAGGCCCCGCAGCTCGCAAGACGGTACGGGCCGGGCCCGTTGATGCTGGCGGCCTTCGGACTCTACCCGGTGCTGGGTGTCCCGCTGCTTGTGGCCCGCCCCGGACCCGGGTGGCTGGCGGTAGTCGCGCTCACCGGCGCCTTACAGATGGCGGCCGCGACCTGTGCGGGCACGACGCAGCGGGTCTGAAGCCAAGTGCACTGCGGCCGAGGCCGCATCGGAGTGATGACTCATATCGGCGTAAGTACCGCCACCCGGTGCTCCTTCCGCTCGGCCCGGTCGCCTGTGGTGGCTGACGCCTCCATGCTCGTCGAAGTCGCCCGGCAGGCGCAGGTGGCCGGGCGAACGTTCCTCGCCACCGTTCCCCGAGACTTTCCCCAAGACGGCGACGGCGTTCCTGGCCGATGGGCGTTATTTCAACGTGCGGGCTCGCTCTGATCAGGCCGGACACCCATCAGCCACACCGGGCGCGGCGTCGATGCGTGGAAAGGCCCGGTCGCCGGGATCCTCGCAGCGCAGGGGCGGCTGTCGCGGAAGGGCGGAACCGCCGGGCCGGTATCCCAGGCCTGCTGAGCAATCCTCGGGCCGGCGCCAAGAAGCAGGCTGACTCCCACCGACAGACCGGCTGGCTCTCACCGACACACGCCGGCGACCTCACCCGTCCTTTTGAGCAGCGCGCCATGTCGCCCGGGCGCGTCCGCGCTTCGCGCTTATGGTGAGGTCGGGAGGTGGACGATGCGAGTGGGGTTGCATGCGCTCGGTATCGGTGACGGTGCCCGTCCCGAGGTGATCCGTGCGGTGGCCACAGCCGCGGAGGCGTACGGCTTCGCGCGGCTGTGGTGCGGCGAGCACGTGGTGCTCGTGGACACGCCCGCCTCGCGCTATCCCTACTCCGCGGACGGCCGGATCGCCGTGCCCGCGGACGCGGACTGGCTGGACCCGCTGCTCGCCCTGACCTTCGCGGCGGCGGTCACCAGCCGGATCGAGCTCGCCTCCGGCGTACTTCTGCTGCCCGAGCACCACCCGGTCCTGGTGGCCAAACAGGCCGCCACACTCGACGTGCTGTGCGCCGGGCGGTTCAGCCTCGGGGTCGGGGTCGGCTGGTCGGCCGAGGAATTCTCAGCGCTGGGAGTCCCCTTCGCCCAGCGCGGGCGGCGCACCGAGGAGTACCTGGCCGCGATGCGCGCCCTGTGGTCCGAGGACCCGGCCTCCTTCGCAGGGGAGTTCACCCGCTTCGAGGCGATCCGGGTCAACCCGAAGCCGCTGCGCGGCGGCCGGCTCCCGGTCGTGGCCGGCGGCAACAGCAACGCCGCCTTGCGCCGCGCGGCCACGCTGGCCGACGGCTGGTACGGCTTCAACGTCCCCGTGGCCGACGTCCCGGCGCACCTCTCGGTTCTCGCCGATGAGTGTGCCCGCCACGGTCGCGCTTTTGACGAGTTCACGGTCGCCGTCGCGCTGAGCGACGGCCTTCCCGAGCACCTGCCTGCGCTCGGTGCGGCGGGCGTCACCGAACTCGTTGTCGTCGGCGCGCCCCCGCCCGTTCCCGACGCGGCGACCGCCTGGGTCGCGGAGCTCGCCCGGACCTGGATCCGACCGGAGGAATAACCATGCGGCCGACCGGGGCACCAGCCGCATGCTTTCGCGCCCGTAAGGCGTCCCCGGGGACCAGGTCACTGGCCTGCGCCCCGGGGGCAGGCGAATGGGTCTCGAACCCAAGCCGAGGCAGGACAGCAGCTCACCCAAACCGGCGCGGCCCACTTCGCAGACCGGGGCTCGGCTGGACGGGCCCGGCACCGGCTACCCAGGCCTCCGGGCCTGCAGACTTCGGCTGACCACTCCCCCGCCCCCTGTGGTCTGCCCCGCCCTGAGCGGGGCTGCCGAGCACGCCATGCGGCCCAGGAGGACAGGAGCAGGCGGCGGGGACCGGGTCCGGCAGGCCTTCCGCGGCCGGATAATCTGGGCCCGTCAGCGAAGATCGTAGAAGGGCGGAACACATGGCAGACATCATGGAGACGGCGGCGCGGAAGGTCTTCGAGCGCTACGACATCGACGGGGACGGCCTGGTCACGGCAGAGGAATACCGCAAGGTCGTGGCAGAGTTGGAAGGCTCGCAGATCACCGAGGCGCAGGCCCAGGAGCTGATCGACTCGTTCGACACCGACGGCGATCGTCAGATGTCCTTCGAGGAGTTCTGGGCGGCTATGAAGGGCTGACCCTCCGGGCCGGCACGTGACCGCGCCGCAGGCGGTGGGGCTCCTCCCTGCCCTTGCGTGAATCATGCACGGCTTAAAGCGAGGCCACGCGACAAGCTCGCCCCCCGGGCAAGGGGGCAGGCGTTCCAGCGCGGCTTGGCGGCCCTCACGCAGTGGGCGGAACGGGAAGGCCCCTACCGCCCGTACCCGCGGAAACGGCCACTGCCACGGGCAACAGAGCACCGTCGGCGGCGAGACGGGGGCGGCGGTCGGGAACCGTGCGTACGGATCTCCGATGCCAGGCAACTCCGCGACCGGCCCCTCGAACAACGTGCCGTACTCCGGGAACTCGGCGTGCACGGGGGGGCGGGCACAAGGCTCCTGTCTCCGGCCGGCGGTGGGATCACCGGACCGGCGGCACTCCCGGCCGGTGTACGGGATCCGCCGGGACATGCGGGTGGCGGAGCACCTGTGGCTGCATGTCAGTCCTGGATGGCGTTGGACAGGGCTTCGGCGATCATGCGCGTGGCGAAGTCCCGGTCGTCGGTGAGCCGGTTGATGTGCTCGGCGAGCAGGAAGGCCGTGGCTTCCAGGGGATTCATCTCCTTCGCCGTCCACTTTCCGTACTGCTTGCGCCACAGGCTGGGACTCAGGCCCGTCCCTGCCGCGATGACCAGGCCGGCCATGGTGGGGATGGCCTCGGGACGGACGCTCCTGGGCATCATGCGCATCGTGGCAACGAGTTGGGGCACCACGCACTCGATGACGTCCTTGTCGTGGTCCTCGTAGGCCATCCGCAGCCAGTTCATGAACATGTAGATGAGCGTGCACGCGCCGTCCAACACGTCACCAGCTCCCTTGGGGCTCAGGGATGCGGTGAACTGGTCGATCAGCTCCTGCTGTTCGGGGTCGGTCTCCGTCGTGCTGTCGTAGACGGCTTTGAGCCGGGAGTCGATCACCATGAGCGCTGCCCCCACATCGCCGGCGGGAGCGTACCGGGGGTCGCAGGACGATGACACAGAATTCCTCCTCACGTGACCACGTCAGGTAACGCGGCATATGCGTACGGTAGAACGCCATTCGCGAACCGGTCAGGCAAATACCGTGGGAGAACCGTCCGATACCCCTCAAACAGAACTCGTGAACGACCCCTCCCTCTGGCCAACGACGTGCCCGCTCACGGTAATTGCTACCTGCATGCACACGGCGCCGCCCGACGGGCAGCTCCGTCTCGTCGCGACGGAGCAGCGGGAGCATGAACAGGACCTGCCTGCCCGCGGGCTTCGTGTTCCATGGAGCAGACCGGTGACGGCACAGTCCGCAGGAGCGGCGTCGGCTCGGTCCAACGCCGCGGACACAAACTCCCGGCTGGACGGGGGCAGACAGCAGCGCCCGCCACATCGGCGTCATGGTCGCCGCGGGTCCCAAGTCCACCCTGTTGCATGCAATCACGAGCCTCGTCAAAGTGACCGCGAAGGAAGAGACCCGGTGGACGGACTCGAGATGAGCCGCGACATGGCCGACCCGTCAGGCCAGCGGTTGGACCAAGACCTTCACTACCCCGCCTCTGCGCGGCCATCGTCGACCGCCTCGCCTTCAACGGCACCATCATCGAGACCGGCACCGACTCCTACCGCCTCGCCAGCACCCGAGCACGAGCCGAGGAGCCCGCCAAGGCCGGCTGAGTTTGCCGCTACCTGCCGCGACCGCCGGCCGCCCGAACGGGCGGCCGGCGGTCGCGCATTCGGGCGCCGCGGTGTGTCACTGGGCCTCAAGAGTCGAGCACGGCGGCTACGGCCTCGATCTCGACGAGCTGGTCCTTATAGCCGAGCACGGTGACGCCCATCAAGGTGCTGGGGACGTCATGGTCAGCGAACGAGTCCCGGACTACCTCCCAGGCAGCTACCAAATCCTCCCGCCGGGCCGATGCGACGAGAACCCTGGTACTGATGACGTCCTGGAGTGACGCGCCGGAGGCAGCGAGAGCAGCCTGCATGTTCTCGACTGCTTTCAATGCCTGACCCGCGTAGTCCCCGATCGCTGCCGTCGAGCCGTCGTCGTTCAGGGGACACGCCCCGGCGAGGAAGATCAGGCGGGAGTCGGCGGGCGCCGTAGCTGCATAGGCGTACTCGGCGATGTCGGACAGGGAGGCGGAGCGGATCAGCGTAATGGCATGAGCCACGGTCGTCGGGTCCTTTCCCGTCGGGAGTTGAGCGCGGACATCCTGTCAACGGCCCGTTGGCACCCGCCTCCCCTTTTCTCGCCACCCCCTCGGCAATGCCTTCGTTTCTGGTCGACGCTCGTGGACCGGGTGAGCACCAACTGCCTCCGGAACCCGTCGCGAAACGCTGTTGCTAGTGATCAACGAAGCCAGCCCGGCTCTCAGTCGCCGCGACTCCCAGCGCTCCCCGATGCCGCGCACAAGACGACGCCGCCAGCCTCCGGGAGTGGGCGGCACGACGACACCTGACGGGTCGACTCGACGGCTGGTCAAAGGGCTTGCTTCAGCTGTCCAGTTGAGAGCAACTACCAGGTCACCTCGTGAGTCTGACTCGCGAAAGGACCGCCACATTCCCCCCACAACTACATAAGGAGCATCCGTATGCGCAGAATCCTTGCCAGTTCCGCCGTTGTTGCGCTGACCGCCTGCGCACTCACCGCCTCCCCCACCCAGGCGGCGACGACCACCACGGCCGGCGTCGGCTGGAAGCTCACCAGCCAGCTCGGTGTCACCAGCCTCAGCCCCAGCAAGACGTACACCATCACCTTCGCCACCGAGACGATGCGAAAGCGGTACGCCCCACTCCTCGCCCCCGCCGTCGCCCAGATCAACGCGGCAGGCGTCCACCTGAAGGTCGGCGGTGTGGAGCCGGTCAACCCGGCCAAGTGCGGGCCTGCTTACCACGTGCAGATCACCGAGCTGTACCGCCCGTTGGGTCGCGCCGGCTTCAGTCAGGGCATGCCCTGCCCCCATCCCCCCAAGGGCGTTGGCGTCGGCGGCATCGTCGCCATCGACTCCGAGTACTGGACCGGCTTTCCCATCCCGGTGTACATACTGCGCAACACGCTGGTCCACGAGCCGCTGCACGCACTCGGCCTCGATCACCCGAACACCGCCGACAAGGGCGGCAAGCTGATCGACTACAAGTGCGTGGCCACCAGCTACGGCAACACGCCGGTCATGTGCAGCCCCAACGGCGGCTACAAGGCGGCCACCAGCATGGGCCACCTCACCGGTTACGACCTCAACGGGCTCAAGGCGTTGCTGGCCAATGCCCGGGTGCAGGGCATCAAGTAGCCCGGCAGGTCACCACCCACTGCCCACTGCCCACCGCAGCCACGACGAGGGGTGACTCCCCCGCAGCCATGCGCCGTCCCCCTGCGCGTGCTGTCCAGCAAAGGCACCCCCGGGCGTCCGGTTCACCCCATGCGCCATGGGGGCGGCTTCGTTCAAGAGGTGCCGGCTCCCGCCTTTGCCGCCGCGGCCAGGTAGGCCACCACCAAGGGCCGCTCGTCGTCCCGACGGGCGGCTACCGCCAGACGGGAGGGGGAGATGCCCCGGACCGGCACGGCGATCACCTCGTCCCGGACGACCAGTGGGGCGTTGCCGGTGGCCAGAAGTGCCACGCCCTGGCCGTTGGCGACCGCCTCGTAAGTCTCCTCGGCGCTGCCCACCACCCCGCCTATCAGCGGCGCGCGACCGTCCCGCGCGTCCAGGGCCAGCCAGTAGTCCCGCAGCGGACCGGCCTCGGTGGGGAGGGCGAGGAACGGCTCGTCGATCAGATCGGTGAAGTCCACCGCCCCCTCGCTATCGGCTGCGGCCCGCGCCGCCAGGGGGTGACCCTGCGGCAGTGCCACAAGGCGCGGCTCCTGAGCCACTACCGCATGCCGGTAGCGGTCGCCGTCCGGCAGCGGCAGCCAGACGAAGGCGACATCGCTGGATCCGTCCGCCAACCCTGCACTGGGATCGACCCAGTTGACCTGCCGCAGGACGGGCCGTGCGTGCGGATGCCGGGAGACCAGCCGGGTCCGCAAGGCGGGCAGCAGCCCGCGGCCCGGGCTGGTGGACATGCCGATCACCAGGGTGTGCAGTCCGGCGGCCCTCGCCTCCTCCACCGCTGTCTCGGCGGCCTCCCATGCGGCCAGCATCCCGCGGGCGTGCGGCAGCAGGGCTTCCCCCACCACGGTTAACTGCACCACTCGCCGGTCGCGATGGAACAGACGCGCGCCGAGCTGCTTCTCCAGCATCCGTATCTGCTTGCTGAGCGCGGGCTGGGAGACGAACAGCCGCTCGGCGGCCCGGGTGAAGTTCAACTCCTCGGCTACTGCGGCGAAGTAGCGGAGATCGCGTCCATGGACATCCATAACCGATAGCTATCACAACGGATCTTGGACGTGGTCCCGGACCCCGGCGAAGGATGGGAGCTGTGGGCGGGCAAGTCCCGAACGGCAGTTGACCAAGGAGACGAAGAGATGACCGAGAACGGCAAGGTCTGGCTGGTCACCGGCGCGAGCAGCGGTTTCGGGCGGGCCATCGCCGAGGCCGCGATCGCCGCCGGTGACACGGTGGTCGGCACGGCCCGACGGGCCGAGGCGCTGGCCGACCTGGTCGCCGCGCACCCCGACCGGGTGGAGGCGATCGGCCTGGACATTACCGACGGCGGGCGGATCGACGTGGTGGCCGCTGACGTCCTGGCTCGCTACGGCCGGGTGGACGTGCTGGTGAACAACGCCGGGCGCACGCAGGTCGGGGCGTTCGAGGAGACCACCGACCGGGAGCTGCGCGACCTGTTCGAGCTGCACGTGTTCGGCCCGGCGCGGCTGACCCGGGCGCTGCTGCCGCAGATGCGGGAGCGGGGCAGCGGATCGATCGTGAACATGAGCAGTTTCGGCGGACAGCTGTCCTTCGCCGGGTTCTCCGCGTACAGCGCGACCAAGGCGGCGCTGGAGCAGTTGTCGGAGGGCCTGGCCGACGAAGTGGCGCCGTTCGGCATCAAGGTGCTGATCGTGGAGCCCGGCGCGTTCCGGACCAACCTGTTCGGCAAGGGCGCGGCCTACTTCTCCCAGGAGCACCCGGCGTACGCGGAGAAGGTCGGCGCCACTCGGAAGCTGCTGCAGGAGGGCGACGGGCCCCAGCCCGGGGACCCGGTGAAGGCCGCGGCGGCGATCCGGCTGGCCCTGGACGCCGAGGAAACCCCGCTGCGGCTCGCCCTCGGCGGCGACGCGGTGGACTTCCTCGTCGGGCACCTGGACTCGGTGCGGGCCGAGCTCGCTGTGTGGGAGAAGGTCTCTCGAGGGACGGACTTCGACACTCAGTGACGGTCCGGGCGGCGCGGGGCGACGCGGGGGACCTGTCAGCGCGGGCGGAGCCCGTTCCTCTGCGGTCCCGGAACCCGTACGCGTCTCTGCCCGCCGCAGGCCGGCGGCAGCCGGCTGTCGAGCACGTACCACTACGCCGGGCGGCGGAGCTCCCACCGCCCGGTATCCGCCCACGTCAACACACCAAGTGCGCCCGCTGCCAGCCGGCTTGTCAGCGGTCGCCCCTGACCTCCCCTCTCGCTTGTACACCTTCCAGAAGGACTCAGGAGTGCCCTGATGAAATCCCTGCTCAAGTCCTCCCCTGCCGCCGGCGCCGCGGCCGATACGCCGGAGGCGGCCCTGGGTGGATCCACCGTGGTGCTCGGCGCCGCCCTGCTCGGCTTCTTCCTCATCTCGCTGGATGCGTTGATCGTCACCGTCGCACTGCCCGACATCGGCCGCAGCCTCGGCGGCGGCATGTCCGGCCTGCAATGGATGGTGGATGGATACACGCTGGTATTCGCCGCCCTGATGCTCTCCGCAGGCGCCCTCTCCGACCGCATCGGGGCCCGACAGGCGTACGGCGGCGGGCTGGTGGTCTTCGCGCTGGCCTCGGCCGCGTGCGGACTGGCGCCCGGCCTCGGTGTGCTGGTGGCGGCGCGGCTGGTGCAGGGGGCCGCGGCGGCGGTGATGATGCCGGCGTCGCTGGCGCTGGTCCGGCAGGGCTTCCCCGACCAGGCGAAGCGGGCGCAGGCGATCGCCATCTGGACCGTGGGCGGCGCGGTCGCGGTGGCGGCCGGGCCGGTGCTCGGCGGGGCGCTCACCGCTACCGTGGGCTGGCGGTGGATCTTCTTCGTCAATCTCCCGGCGGGCCTGCTGGCGCTCGCCCTGCTGGCCCGGGTGCCGGCCTCCCCGCGGCTGCCCGCACGGCTGGACGTGGTCGGGCAGGTGACGGCGGTGGTCGCGATGGGCTCGCTGACGTATGGCGTGATCGAGGGCGGCGACAAGGGATTCGGCCGGCCGCTCGTGGTGGCGTCGCTGCTGGTGGCCGCCGTCGCGGCAGCCGTCTTCCTCACCGCGCAGGCCAGGAGCGCGCACCCGATGCTCCCCCTGCCGCTGTTCCGCTCGCGGGTGGTGGCGGTGTCCCTGGTGGTCGGCTTCATGCTCAACGCCGCCTACTACGGAGGCGTGTTCATCTTCAGCCTGTACCTGCAGCAGGAGCGCGGGCAGTCGGCGCTGCAGGCGGGCTTGATGTTCATCCCGATGACGGCACTGGTCGCCGTGGTGAACCTGGCCTCGGCGAAGCTGGCCGCGCGGTTCGGCCCGCGGGTGCCGATGGTGGCAGGACAGCTGGTCGGGACGGCCGGGCTGCTGGCGCTGCTCGGGGTCGGTGCGCATACCGATGTGTGGACGGTGGCGGCACTCATGGTGCCGGTCGGTCTCGGCGGGGCACTGGCCGTGCCGGCACTGACCGCCATGCTGCTCGACGTGGTGCCCGCGGACCGGGCAGGCACCGCGTCCGCCGTGCTCAACACCGGCCGCCAGGTCGGCGGAGCGATCGCGGTGGCGGTCTTCGGAGCGCTGCTGGCGGGGGCGGACACGTTCCTGGCAGGAATGCGGTGGAGCATGCTGCTCGCGGCGGCCGGGCTCGTACTGACGGCGGGCGCGACGCTCACACTGCCGCGGGGAGGGCGCCGGGACGGGGAGGTGTGAGGCTTGCTGCAGGCCTGGGCGTGACCGTGGTACCCCTCGTCGGGCACGGTCCGGGAGACCCCCGCTGTCCCGGCGGGCGCACGGGCGCTGGTGAGCGCAGGAGGCCGGCGGCAGAAGACAGTGCGACGACTTCACAGGCCGGTGAGACCCTTGAATCAGGAGCGTCTGACGCGGTCTGGAAGCCCCGGCGCGCCGGACGGATCAGGTGCTGCCTCTCACAGACGACGGTGTAGTGCACATGGAAACCTCCGACAGCGACACCTCCGAAAGCGACACCTCCAACAGCGCAGGTGCAGCCGGCCGCGGCCCGGGGCCGGGGGACGAGTGGTGGCCTGCGAACCCTCCGATGCTGGAGCGGATCCTCGCCCTTTCCCCGGCGGGTATGGCCGTGCTGGACCGGGATCTGCGCTTTGTCTGGGTCAACACGGCTCTGGAGCGCCTCGGAGGCCTCCCCCGTGACCAGCGGTTGGGCAAGCGCCTGCGGGACGTGCTGCCGCTCTTGGACCTCAGGCTGGATGCCGAGGGGATCGAGTCGCGTACGCGGGAGGTGCTCGATACCGGCCGGCCCCTGGTCGATCACCTGCTGCGAGGCGGCACGAAGGCACACCCGCACCGGCCGCACGCCTACTCGCTGTCCGTGTTCCGGCTTCACGATGCCGCGAACCGGGTGCTGGGCGTGTCCTTCATCGTCCTCGACGTCACCGACCGCTGGCGGGCCCGGGAACGGCTCGCCTTGCTGAACGAGGTCGGAGCACAGACCGGCAGCACCTTGGACGTCATGCACACCGCACAGACGCTGGCCGACATCAGCGTGCCGCGGCTGGCCGACTTCGTCGCCGTCGACCTCCTGGAATCGGTGATACGCGGTGACACACCGCGTTCTGGGGCTCCCCTCCATCCGCCGCAGATGCGGCGTGCGGGCCAGCAGTCGATCCACGAAGGCGTTCCCGAATCGGTCGCGGCGACCGGGCAGGCCGTCACCTTCCATCCCGACTCACCCGAAATGCAGTGCATGCAGGACGGGCGCCCCCGCCTGGAAGCCATGCCGGGCGCGTCAACCAGCAGCTGGTTCGCCACCGACCCGGCCCGGACCGCGAAAATCCAGGAGTTCGGTTTCTGCTCCCTGATACTCGTCCCGATCCTCGCCCTCGGCGATGTCCTGGGCGTCGTCAGGTTCATCCGCTGGCAGCTGCGCGACCCCTTCGAGCAGGACGACCTGCTGCTCGCGGAAGAGGTCGTGGCCCGCGCGGCGGTGAGCATCGACAACGCCCGCCGCTACACCCGGCAGCACAGCACCGCGCTGGCCCTGCAGCGCAGCCTGCTCCCGCGCAGTCTCACCGGCGGCAGCACTCTCGATGTCGCCTGGCGCTACCTGCCCGCTCATGCCTCCGATGGCGCGGGCGGCGACTGGTGCGACGTGATACCCCTGTCCGGCGCCCGGGTCGCCATGGTCGTCGGAGACGTCGTGGGCCACGGGATCGACGCCGCAGCCACCATGGGGCGGCTTCGCACCACCGTTCGCACCCTGGCGGACATGGACCTGCCCCCGGACGAGCTGCTGGCCCACCTCGACGACCTGGTACTGCGCCTGATCGACGAGGAGCAGACCGCCGACCCGTCGATGACCCCCGCCGCGCTCGGCGCCACCTGCCTGTACGTCGTATACGACCCGGCCACCCGCACGTGCACCATGTCCCGCGCCGGCCATCCCCCTGCCGCAGTGATCACCCCGGACGGCTCGGTGACCTTCCCCGACCTGCCCGCGGGGCCTCCGCTCGGTCTGGGCGCCCTGCCCTTCGAATCCGCCGAGGTCGACATCGTCGACGGCAGCGTCCTCGCCCTGTACACCGACGGCCTGATAGAAACGCGCGACCAGGACATGGACCTGGGCCTTACCCGGCTGCGTACCGCACTGGCCTCCCCCGGGGCGCGGCTCGACGAACTCTGCGGAACCGTCCTGAACGACGTGCTCACCGGCCGTCCCGACGACGACGTCGCGCTGCTCCTGGCCCGCACCCACGCCCTCTACGAGGACCAAGTGGCCACCTGGGAGCTGGCCTCCCACCCGTCGGTCGTCGCTGACGCCCGCTCCCTGACCGCCGACCGCCTCACCGCCTGGGGACTGGACAGCCTGATCTTCACCTTCGAGCTGATCGTCAGCGAGCTCGTCACCAACGCCATCCGCTACGGCAACGGACACATCCGGCTGCGCCTGATCCGGCAGGATGCGCTCATCTGCGAAGTCTCCGACGCCAGCAGCAGCTCCCCCCGCATGCGCCACGCACGGACCACCGACGAAGACGGCCGCGGCCTTTTCCTCGTGGCGCAGCTGGCCCACCGCTGGGGCACCCGCTACACGACCGACGGCAAGATCGTCTGGGCAGAGGAACACCTCCCGGCGAACGGCGATCGGCATCGGGCGACCTGACCTCCTACCGAAGGGCGGTCACCTGGCACCGTCGCGGCCGGCGAGGGGCCCGGCAGCATCGTCTCCGTGGTGTGATGACCTCGCGTACACCTCCGCGGCCTGCAACAGCTCTTCCCCTCCCCCCGTAGAGAACGCACGGCATGACGACTCGAAGAGCACCGGCCGGACGGCAGCACTGGCTCAAGGTCGGGACCTGGGACACGGTCGCCGACGGGGGTCGACGGATCTGCGCCGCCTGCGGAACGCCCGTCCGCTCGTACCGGTACCGCTTCCATCCGCCCGGGTCCGCCGTGTTCGAGCGGTGTGTGGGACTCGCCTGGTGTTCCGGTCGCCGGATCTACTCCGGCCATATGGTGCACGTCCCCCGGAAGCGAGTCCTCGTCGACGCCTTGGCTTCGCTTCCCCGTGAGCAACGGGAACGCTTCACATGAGATGCCCGAACTGAGCAGCCCTCAGGGAGCCGACATGGTGGTCCGGTCCCTGATCACCGGACTCGGCGTCGCCTGACGCGGCCGGGCCGCCGGCGTCCGCCCGCCGACGGCGGACCATGGGCAGGTTGTCGCGCTGCCGTACGAGGCGCCTGCGGCGTCCCCCTGACGTACCGGCGCGGCCGGCCGCGGGGGCCTTTCGATCGCGGTGCCGCCGCAAACCGCCTGGTCGCGCGCTTCCTTGATGTGACGTCAGGCGGGACGGCGGTGTGTGTGCCCACTACGGGCGCCGGCGCGATGCACCCTCCACTCGTCGGCGCGAAGGCCGCCGGCCACCGGCCACCAGCCACCGGCCACCACGATCACGCCTGCCACCGACTCCTGCGCAGGTACTCGGCCAACGACAGCATCCCGGGATGCACCGCACGCAGCCGACTCACATCGGCTTCATAGCCGGTGGTCTCGAACCAGCGGTGCATCGCGTACATCTCCTCGCCCTGCTGCGCGCGGAAGTCCTCCCAGGAGATCCCCCGTACCTCCACCTTCCGCTGCAGGACGCCGGCGAAGGCCTCGGCCGTCTGTGCCATCGACAACTCGTCGCCGGCCAGGTCCACCGCGCGTCCCTTCCACTGTTCGGGCCGGCTCAGAGCCAACAGGCACAATGCACCGACGTCCGCCACGCTGACCTGCTGCACCGGCCGGTCCGGCGACAACGGCGTCACCAGGGATCCTTCCGTGATCTCCGGCCGCCGGGACTCCCAGTTCTCCATCAGGAACACCGGCCGCAGCACAGTGAAAGGAACGGCACTCTCCGCCAGGTATCGCTCGACCTCGTACTTGCTCTCGAAGTGTGGAATACCGGTGTTCTTGTCGGCGCTGCCCACCGAGCTGAACACGAAGTGCTCCACGCCCGCCTGTGCCGCAAGGTCCACCATGAGCTTGCCCTGCCGCACCTCGCCCTCGTAGCCCGCCTCGAAGAACTGCGTGACGCAGAACACCGCGTCCACGCCCGCCAGAGCGCCGCGCAACGACTCCGCGTCCCCCAGATCTCCGGCCACCACGTGCGCACCCTGATCCGCGAGGGCACGCGCGGCCGGCTTGTCCGGATGGCGGGTCAGAGCCCGCACGGGCCGGCCCGCCGCGAGCAGATGACGAGCCACGGCCCCGCCCTGCTGTCCGGTGGCTCCCACTACCAACACCACACCGCGCGGCTCGTCCACATCAGACATCATCGACACCCATCTCACGACACGCTCCGGCGTGACCACCCGTTTCGCGACCACGGCCCAGGCCGCCACCTGCAGCGACGGCCCATCGGTACCACCAAGCCACCGGCCGCCAAACCCGGGCCGTCGTGCCACAGCGGCACCCCGGCGGGCGGTTCCGACGGCTATGGCCCTCCGATCACGGAGAGGTGCTGGAGGGAGAAAGCCGCTGTGTAGCCCGCGCCGCTTTCCGCGCTCGCCCACGCGACCGAGGCCAGCGCACTGTACGGGGCGATATGGCGGTACGGCAGGCCAACGACGCCGGCCAGGTGCGGGGCGAGGGTCCGCATCACAGGCACAAAACGAAAGATCAGGAGGGTTTGGCCGGCGCGCTTGTCCATGAGGGTTTCGGCTCGCTGCCACGCCGAGGCAGGAATGCGGCGGCCGAGCTTCCCGGTACGGAGGCGATTACCCAACAGGTAGCCGGTTCGATGGCCAAGTGCGTCCCCGATCATGACAGCGCCGGCGGCGACCGCGATGACACACAACAGATTCATGCCGCCGGTACGGGCCAAGGCTCCCGCGGTGAGCATGAGAGCGAGAGTGGGGATGACGGCACCCACGAGCAAAATGGACTCCGCAATGATTGCCGCGGCCAGCACCGTGTAGGCGGTGGCAGACGGAACCTGACTGAGCAGACCGGGGAAGGCATTCATCGCTTTATGTCCGGCTGGAGAGGCAATACGCCGGAGGCTTTGACAGCTTCGAGGGGTCGGCGCAGTTGCCACACCTGCGCGGGCGGCAGATTTCCCCATACGGTCCAACAACCCGTCGCGTACCGGTGGTGATACTGGTTCAACAGATCTTTTACGTCGCGTTGGCGGCGGGCTTCCGGGCGGGAGGTCAGAAAGGTGCGGACGAAGCGACTGCCGCGATAGGAAAAGTAAGTGAGCGTGCCCCCGGGTCGGAGCAGGTGAAAGTAGTGGCCCATGATCTCCTCAACCTGCCGGGGGGAGAAGTTGGAGAACGGCAGGCCGGAGACGATCACGTCATAGCGGCGGTCGGTGACGAGCTGTTCAACACACAGGTGATGGACGCGCACTTGCTCCTGCTTTTCCTGCAAGTGCGGGTAGCCGCGAACCAGGTGACGCAGGTGCGCGGCGAAATGGGCGTTGGCTTCCACGATGTCCAGGCGGCTTCCCCGAGACATCCGGGGAAGCAGGACGCGTGTGACCGAGCCGGTACCCGCCCCTACTTCCAGGACATTCGAGATCCGCGGCGCTCGTTCACGCAAGGGGGCAGCCAGCAGGCCGGCCAGCGACTTGCTGCTGGGGGCGATGGAACCGACCGTGCGATGATTTCGTATCGATTCAGCCAAGAATGCCCAGCCTGCGGTCGCACGCTGAGCCCGGGCGTGATCGTGAGGGGTGTTTTCATTCATGAGGAAAGGAAATACCTAAGAGGATGCGAGGCGGCCGTGTGCATCAACCGCCGTTTGAGGGACAGGGGATCAGGCCTTGCTGACAAGGGGAGTTCGAGTTCTTGACCGGCAGAATTCTTCGTCTTTACCTGGCCGTCCGGGGACGGGTCTCGGGGTACGCTCCGGCGGAATGCGTCAGGCGGGGGATGCAACGGCCGACTACGCGTTCCCGCAACACCGGCCGTGGTTCTGGGGCGTGGTCAGTGCCACCAGGGCGCGAGGACGGAGAGGTCGGCCAGGGCATCGGCGGGGATCTCGCGGCGGGTTGAGGGGGTAGCGGGGAAGCGCGGGGCGCCCTGCAGGGCTGCCGTGGGGGGCATGCGAACTCCTGGATCGTGGAAAACGTGGGGAGGCTTCGACGTCCCCATCCTCGAATGCACAGGTCAGTGCCGTCCTCCCCCACAGGGACTCATCAACGGACTGACCTGAAGTGCCACGACTGGCTCCCACGTCATACTCCGGAGGGACGGCCGTCCGCTCCGGGAACTACGACCTCGTGGGAAACAGCTGGTCGTGCTGGTCGTCGGAGGTGATCGACACGATCGCCCGGAAGTTCCGGACCGGTCACAGTGCGCCCATCTGTCAGGCACGTAACGGCAACTGACGGGGCGTCTCCAACCGGCCCGCGCAGGTGGCCCGGCGGCCAACGAACCGTCAGGGCCTGTCACCAACGTCCCGGGACAGCACACCTAGTTCGGCGGTGTGGCGTCCTGGGCCCACTTCGGTGTCCAGGTCCCGCTGTCGGGGCGGCCCGGGTATGCGGAGGTGAGGTGGTGACGCAGTGCGGTGAGGGCGGGGTGCGGGTTGTCGGTGCGCCAGATCAGTGAGTGCGGGTAGACCGGGGTCGGGTCGTGCAGGGGGATCCGCCGCAAGTCGTGGCCGGCAGGCCAGACCAGCGGAGTCTGCTCGCTGACGAAGGTCGCCAGTGTCGAGGAGTCGGCGATCGTGTCGAGGAGGTGCTCGATGCCGAAGTTGGGGCCGATGGCGTCGATGGTGAGACCGAATGTGGCGGCGAGTTCGTCATAGTAGGCGGCCCATTCGGTGCCGGGCAGGTTGCCGGGCATCCAGATGCGGCGCCCGGCGAGCTGGGCGGGAGCGATCGCGCGGGCGGCGGCGAACTCGTGCGCCGGTCCGGTGAACAGGTGGAGCGGTTCGTCAAGGACCAAAGTGGCCTCGATTCCGTCAGGGAGCTGCCGGCCCGGCATGGTCACGGCGCGGAAGGTCGCGTCGATCATCCCGTCCCGGACGGCGGCGATGGCCGTGTCGGAGTCGAACAGGGTCACGACATCGAGATCGGTCCCGGGATATGCGCGGTGGAAGTCGCGCAGCAGGCCCGCCACGGAGAGCCGGCGGCCGATCACGTCGACGCGCAGCGCCCGGCGCCCTGGCCGCACGGAAGCGGCTGCCCGTTCCTCGGCCTGGAGGAGGGTCCGGGCGTAAGGCAGGAACGCCTGCCCGTCGATGGTCAGCCGGGCTCCGCGGGCCGTACGGCTGAACAGCTGCACACCGAGGTCCTTTTCCAGCACGGCGATGCGCTTGGAGACGGCCTGTGGGGTGATCGACAAGTGGGCGGCGGCTTCTTGGAACTGTCCCGCGTCCACGGCGGTGACGAAGGTGCGCACGGCGATGAGGTCCACGCCGGCCATTCTAGGTGGACAACCATTCGTTGAGTCCGGTCGGTGAAATGGTTGTTTGATTCCGGTAGTCCTTGCTCGCTTTGATGTCTCTGGTCAACGTGCGGTTTCGCAAACAGCGCGACAGGAGGCGTGCTGCCCGGCAGCCGGGTGGCTGCGGACCTGCACTGCAAGGGCTCGGACGGATTGCGCGCGCGGCCGGTTCGGCCCCTTGGCCGACCCGTCGGCGCGACCGCACCGCGACGGGTCGGGCCGTCCGCCCCTCTGCCACTGCCGGTGCGGACGGCCACCGCCAAGGCCACCATCGCGTCTCGGACCGGGATGGGGCTCCCTACTCACCCCGGAGGCGACCACTCATGCCGGATTCCTTCGTGCACCTGCACAATCACACCGAATACTCCATGCTGGACGGCGCACAGAAATTGAAGCCGATGTTCGCCGAGGTGGCCCGGCAGGGGATGCCCGCCATCGCCATGAGCGACCACGGCAACATGTTCGGCGCCTACGAGTTCGCGCAGGTCGCGAAGGGCTTCGAAGGGATCAGGCCGATCATCGGCATCGAGGCGTACGTGGCGCCCTCCTCTCGCTTTGTCCGGAAGCAGGAGTTCTGGGGGCCGGGAGGCCGTCGCGCCACGAGCGCGGACGGTGAGGGGTCGAAGGATGTGTCCGGTGGCGGCCGCTTCACTCACATGACCATGTGGGCGCGGAACGTCCAGGGCCTGCGGAACCTGTTCTGGCTCAGCACACAGGCCAGCTATGAGGGGCAGTTCCCTGCCGGAAAGCCGCGCATGGACCGGGAGTTGATCGCGCAGCGGCCGGACGGAGTCATCGCCACCACCGGCTGCCCCTCCGGCGAGGTCCAGACCCGCCTGCGGCTGAACCAGTATGACGAGGCGAAGGCTGCTGCCGCGGCCTACCAGGAGATCTTCGGCCGCGAGAACTACTTCCTGGAGCTGATGGACCACGGTCTGGACATCGAACGTGAGGTGCGTGAGGGCCTGCTGCGTCTGGCCGGGGAACTGAACATGCCCCTCCTGGCCACCAATGACGCGCACTATGTCACCGAGGACCAGGCCGACGCTCACGACAGCCTGCTGTGCATCGGTGTCGGCAAGAACAAGGACGACGCGGGCCGCTTCCGTTTTCACGGCTCCGGCTACTACCTCAAGAGCGCCGCCGAGATGCGCGGTCTGTTCTCGGAGCTTCCGGAAGCCTGTGACAACACCCTGCTGATCGCCGAGCGCATCGAGTCCTATGACGAGGTCTTCGACTACGTCGACGAGATGCCGCAGTTCCCGGACGTGCCCGAAGGCGAAACGCAGGAGTCGTGGCTGCGCAGGGAAGTCCTCCAGGGGCTGGCGATGCGCTACGGGCACCCGGTCCCCCGGCACATCGTGGACCGCTTCGAGACCGAGATGTCGGTCATCGGCCCCATGGGCTTCAGCTCCTACTTCCTCGTCGTGGCGGACATCTGCCGCCACGCCCGGGAGCACAAGATCCCGCTCGGTCCGGGCCGGGGCTCGGCCACCGGTTCCCTCGTCGCCTACGCCACCCGCATCACCGAGCTGTGCCCCCTGGAGCACGGCCTGCTGTTCGAGCGGTTCCTGAATCCCGAGCGCATCAACCCGCCGGATGTGGACCTCGACTTCGACGACCGCCAGCGCGACCGGATGGTCCGCTATGTCACCGAGAAGTACGGCGAGGAGTACACCGCCATGGTGAACACGTTCGGCAGGATCAAGGCCAAGAACGCGATCAAGGACTCCTCGCGCATCCTCGGCTACCCCTATGCCCATGGCGAGCGGATCACCAAGGCGCTTCCGCCGGACCAGAACGGCAAGTCCGCCCCGCTGGCCGCCGTCTTCGACCCCTCCCACGAGCGGTATGGCGAGGCCGGCGAGATCCGGCAGATGTATGACAACGAACAGGAGGTGAGGCGGGTCATCGACACCGCCCGCGGGGTGGAGGGCCTCACCCGCGGTACCGGTGTGCACGCCGCGGCGGTGATCCTCTCCAAGACGAAGCTCACCGACCGCATCCCGCTGCACATGCGTGCCTCGGACGGCGTGAAGATCACTGGCTTCGACTACCCGTCCTGCGAAGACATGGGTCTGATCAAGATGGACTTCCTGGGGCTGCGGAACCTGGGTGTGATCGACCAGGCGATCGAGAACATCCGCGAGAACCGGGGCATCAGTCTGGCCACCGTGGATCCCCTGGACGGCGACCCGTCCACCGTCGTGATCCCGCTGGACGACGCCAGGACGTACCGGCTGCTGGCCGAGGGCAACACCTTCGGTGTCTTCCAGCTCGACGGTGGCGGCATGCGCGTGCTGCTGAAACAGATGGAACCCACCCGGTTCGAGGACATCGCGGCGGTCAACGCCCTCTACCGGCCCGGCCCCATGGCGGCCAACGCACACACGCACTACGCGCACCGTAAGACCGGCCGCCAGGAGATCACCCCGATCCACCCCGAGCTGCGCGACGCGCTGGAGCCGATCCTCGGCAACACCTTCCATCTGCTCGTCTACCAGGAGCAGATCATGGCCATCGCCCGGGAACTGGCCGGGTACACCCTCGGCGGCGCCGACCTGCTGCGACGTGCGATGGGCAAGAAGAAACCGGAGGTGCTGGCCGCGGAGTGGGACAAGTTCCACGACGGCATGCGGGGCAACGGGTACAGCGAGGGAGCCATCAAGGCTCTGTGGGACGTCATGCTCCCGTTCTCCGGCTATGCGTTCAACAAGTCCCACACCGCCGGCTACGGCCTCGTCTCGTACTGGACCGCCTATCTCAAGGCCAACTACCCGGCCGAGTACATGGCCGCCCTGCTGACCTCGGTCGGCGACGACAAGGACAAGGCCGCGGTCTATCTCGCCGACGCCCGCAAGAACGGCGTCCGGGTCCTCCAGCCCGACGTGAACGAGTCCGTGGCCGAATTCACCGCCGTCGGTGACGACGTACGGTTCGGGCTGCGGTCCGTGCGCAATGTCGGCGACCACGTCATCGAGGCCATCGTCGATGCCCGCCGCCGGAAAGGGAAATTCACCTCCTTCTCCGACTTCCTCGACAAGGCCGGCCTGCCCGCACTGAACAAGCGAGCTGTGGAGTCCCTGATCAAGGCCGGCACCTTCGACTCCCTGGAGCATTCCCGCAAGGGCCTCACCGCCGTCCAAGAGAGCGCCATCGACGCCATCATCCCCGTGAAGAAAGCGGCGAGCTTCGGACAGGACGATCTCTTCGCCGGCCTGGGCGGCGCAGCAAGTGGTGAAGGAAGTGGCGAAGGAAGCAGCGGACCCGCCTTCGGTCTCGACTTCCCGATCGACGAGACAGAGTGGCCCCGCAGACAGCTCCTGGCGACCGAACGCGACATGCTCGGCCTCTACGTCTCGGCCCACCCGCTGGACGGTGCCGAGCACATCCTCTCCGGCGCCCGGGACTGCTCCCTCGCGGAACTGCTCGCCTCCGGGCGCACCACCGGGGAGGTGCGGCTCTCCGGGCTGATCACCGGTATCCAGCTCAAGATGACCAAACAGGGCAACGCCTGGGCCATCGTGCACCTCGCAGACCGTGATGCCGGCATCGAAGTACTCTTCTTCCCCGCCGCCTACCAACTCGTGCAGCACGCGCTGGCCGAGGACAACGTCGTCTCCGTCAAAGGCAGGTTGGCGGACCGGGACGGAACCGTGAACGTCTTCGGCGGAGAACTCGCGGTACTGGACGTGTCCTCCGCCGAGCACGGCGGGAAACCCCCCGTGCGGCTCGCCCTCCCCGCCCACCGGATCACCGAGCAGTCCGTCAGGAGTCTGAAGCGCATCCTTGCCGACCACCCGGGCGACAGCCCGGTCCACCTCAGCGTCCGCGGCGCACACAAGACGACCGTGTACGCACTGCAGGCCACGGTGGACGCCTCCACCCTCGCATCCGACGTGAAGGGCACGTTCGGAGCCGAGGCGTGGGCGGGACCGGCATGATGCCGGGGAACGGCCAGAGCGCCACTGCATCGTGGAGCGGCCGGCAAGCCCGTTCATGACGGGGTTGGCAGGCTTGACGGGCTGCACCACCAACGGTCTTTGCGGAGTGGACTGTCCTGACCAGACACGGGGGTTGTTGCCCACGAGCTCGGTCCCTTCCGGCAGGCGGTAACGTCGCTCGTGATGGCGATCGCCCTGTTCGTCCGGCCCCTCACCGAGCAGGAGGCGAAGATGGAACCCGGCCTCGCGACCGACGAGCGACTACGCGGTGTCCTCGACGATCTCGTCCGTAGGGAACCGCTCTTCCACCGGCCCGAGTTCGGAACGACAAGGGCCGATTTCGAGGCCATGACAGCGCCGGATTTCTGGGAGACAGGAGCGTCAGGAGAGTGCTACAGCCGCGCGCATGTGCTCGATGTCCTGGAAGAGCGCTACAAGGCCCCGCCGGCCGAGGAGTGGGAGGCGTCCGGCTTCCGCTGTCAGGAACTGGCCGCAGACGTCTATCTGTTGACGTACACCTTGATCCTCAACGGACGGAGAACACGGCGGGCAACCATCTGGCGACAGGGGGCCGACGGCTGGACGGTTCTCTACCACCAGGGAACCGTGGTTCAAGATCCCTGAGCGTCGGGCAGGCGGTCGGCCCACCTGGATCAGCAGCTCTGACGTCGGAGTTGACGCCCGCCCGTCCCAAGCCGGGGCAATAGCGCGGGGCCACAAGCACACACGCGCCGCGGACGGACCTCGGACTCTCAGCCCTCGTCCGCGTCGTCCGCCGGGTGGGGAAGCAGAGGGAACAGCCGGGCGATCAGGGCGACCGGCCGGGCGCCCTCGGGGCGAGCCAGCGGCCGGTGGTCGCGGTCCTGATAGGGGGCGAGTGCCCCTCGGATCACCGCTGCCATCCGGCTCATCTCCTCGGGTGTCAGATAGGCGACGGCACTGAACGCTTCATCACGGCGCCACTCGGCCGGTGCCTGCTCCCGCCGGTCGAGCCAGTGCTGCCAGCTCTCGTCCTCCAGACCGCGGGCGAGGTCGCCGAAATCCTCCGTGGACGTGTCGGATGTGTCGGACGCGTCGGACGCGGCAGCCGGCCGGCTCAGACGCCAAGGACGTGCGCGGCCTCCCCTGTGAGGGGCTTCTTCGATGTGGCCGTGGCGGGCGAGCTGCCGTAGATGGAATGAGCAGAGTCCGGAGCTGTAGCCCAGCCGGGCGGCCGCTTCGGTCGCCGTGACGGCGCCGACCTCGGCAAGCAGGTCGAGCAGGGCCGTGCGGACCTCGTGCTCGCGCAATCCCTCACCGACCGTGGAGGGACGGCCGGCCGGGCGGTCGACGTGTTCTTCAGTCACTTTGCAAAGTCTGCTACTTTGCAAAGAACTTCGCAACCAGCCGTACTCCACGCCGACTTCGGCTTGCCGCTGCCGCCTTGGCCCCACACGAAGGAAAGACCACGATGCCCCTCCCTCCCGAGCAACCTCGCGGCGCCGACCGGCGGGTCCGTGTCCAGGGCGAGCCGGTCGGCTCCTGTCCGGCCCTGCCTCCGGAAGCCGGCCGGGGCTCGGTACGCCGGATCACGAGGGTGGGCGAGGAAGTCCTCAACCGTCGATGCCGTGAGGTGACCGAGTTCGGCACCGTCGAGCTGTCGGCGCTGATCGACGACATGTTCCTGACCATGTGGGTGGCCGACGGCGCCGGCCTGGCTGCCAATCAGGTCGGCGTCGACCTGAGCCTTTTCGTGTACGACTGCCCGGACGACGACGGAGTCCGGCATGTCGGCCACATCGTCAACCCCGTTCTCGACCAGCCCGAGGCCGGCCACCGCCGACTCGTCGACGACTTCGAAGGGTGCCTGTCCGTGCCCGGTGCTGCCATGGCGGTCCCGCGGACCGATCGTGCCGTCGTGCGTGGCTTCGACAAGGACGGCACTCCCCTCGTGATCGAGGGAATGGGATATTTCGCCCGGTGTCTGCAGCACGAGACCGATCACCTCCTCGGGCATACCTATCTCGACCGGCTCTCCCGACGGGACCGCCGCGACGCACTGCGACAGATGGACGACCGCTGCGCGGACGTTCTCGCCCGGCGGGAGGTCAAAGCCGCCGGCCTGGGCCGGTGAGCCAACGGACAGCCGGGCGCGACCGCCGTCACCAGAAGGGCCTGAAGGGCCCGTCCGGGGGCAACCGCCGGTTTCAGGGCGCTGAAACCCTCCTGAAACCGCGCTGAATGTGCCCTGCCGCAATCTCTGCGGCATGACGACACCGACATCGCGCTCACTCGCCATCGCGGCCAAGGGGCTCCGCAAGGCCTACGGGGACAAGACGGTCCTCGACGGCATCGACCTGGCGGTGCCGGCCGGCACCATCTTCTCCCTGCTCGGCCCGAACGGCGCCGGCAAGACCACCGCCGTCAAGATCCTCTCCACCCTCGTCACCGCCGACGCCGGCGATCTGCGCGTCGGCGGCCACGATCTGGCCGCCGACCCACAGGCCGTGCGGGCAGCGATCGGCGTCACCGGGCAGTTCTCCGCCGTCGACGGCCTGATCACCGGCGAGGAGAACATGCTCCTCATGGCGGACCTGCACCACCTCTCCCGCCGCGAGGGCCGTCGTACCGCCGCCGAGCTGCTGGAACGCTTCGACCTGGTGGAGGCCGCGAAGAAGCCCGCCGCCGCCTACTCCGGCGGCATGAAACGCCGCCTCGACATCGCCATGACGCTGGTCGGCAACCCGCGGATCATTTTCCTCGACGAGCCCACCACCGGCCTCGACCCGCGCAGCCGCCACACCATGTGGGGGCTCATCCGCGAGCTGGTCGCCGGCGGCGTCACCGTTTTCCTCACCACCCAGTACCTGGCGGAGGCCGACCAACTCGCCGACCACATCGCGGTGCTGAGCGACGGCAAGATCGCCGCCGAGGGGAGCGCCGATCAGCTGAAGCGGCTCATCCCCGGCGGACACGTCCGGCTCCGCTTCACCGACCCGACCGCCTACCGGACCGCCGCCATCGCGCTCTGCGAGGTGACCCGGGACGACGAATCCCTCGCGCTGCAGATCCCCTGCGACGGCAGCCAGCGCGAACTGCGCGCCCTCCTCTACCGGCTGGACTCGGCCGGTGTAGAGGCGGACGAGCTGACCGTGCACACCCCCGGCCTCGACGACGTGTTCTTCGCCCTGACCAGCAGCCCCGGCCTCCCCAACCGGCCCAAGGAGGCTGTCCGATGAGCTCCCTCTCCCTCGCCGTGCGCGACTCGTCCACGATGCTGCGCCGCAACCTCCTGCATGCACGGCGCTACCCGTCGCTCACACTGAACATCCTGCTGACGCCGATCGTCCTGCTGCTGCTCTTCGTCTATGTCTTCGGCGACGTGATGAGTGCGGGCATCGGTGGTGGCGGCGCCGACCGCTCCGAGTACCTCGCCTATCTCGTTCCGGGCATCCTGCTGATGACGATCGGCGCCACCCCGGCCGGCACCGCGGTCTCCGTCTCCATGGACATGACCGAGGGCATCATCGCCCGCTTCCGTACGATGGCGATCCACCGCGGGGCGGTGCTCATCGGGCACGTCGTCGGAAGCGTGCTGCAGGCACTCATCAGCGTGGCCCTCGTCGGCGCCGTCGCCGTGGCGATCGGCTTCCGGTCCACGCACGCCACGGCCCTGGACTGGCTGGCGGCGTTCGGGCTGCTCGCGCTGGTCGCCGTGGCGTTCACCTGGATCGCCGTCGGCATGGGCCTGGCCGGCCCGAACGCCGAGGCGGCCAGCAACAACGCGCTGCCGCTGATCATCCTCCCACTCATCTCCAGCGCCTTCGTCCCTATCGACGCGATGCCCGGCTGGTTCCAGCCGATCGCCGCATACCAGCCGTTCACCCCCGCCATCGAGACCCTGCGCGGCCTGCTGCTCGGCACCGAGATCGGCAACAACGGGTGGATCACGGTCATCTGGTGCCTGGGCCTGGCCACCCTCGGGTACTACTGGTCGAAGTCGCTGTTCCACCGCGACCCGAAATAAGCGCGCGGGCCGCCTCCGGCAGCTCGTCCCGCCCCAGAGCGGCGTACTCCGACACCGCGTCGGCGTACGCCGCCCGGCCGGCAGCCTCCGCCGCCTGCCGGGCGCGGGCCGCCGCCATCGTCGGCTGGAACTCGCGCAGCACCCGCAGGCGTTCGGCCAGCGCGATCATCCGTACGGCACCGGCGTCGCCGGACGCGAGCCCGGCCATGCCGAGCGCGTGCAGCAGCGTCCCGAACACCGGGAGCTCCACGGGCGTACGGGACCGGCCGGAGAGCAGCGTCCGCAGCCGCTGACGCAACTGAACGACCAGCTCTGCGACGGGCTCAAGAAGGCCGGCGTGCGCGTGCGCCGTCACCGCCGCCGCCTGCATCTGCAGCGCCCACGGGTCGAGCCAGGGGTCGCCGCCGTGCATCGCGCCGACCTCGGACATCCGCTCCACGGCGCTGCGCCACAGCCCGAGCCCGGCCTCCGTCAGCCCGCGGGCGAGCGCGATCTCGGCGCGCGCGCCGAGATCAGGGCTGTAGAAGGCATCCTGCTGTGGGGTGTTGTCACCCTCGGCCTGCCGCAGCCAGTGCTCGGACTCGTCAAAGTCGCCGCGCTGCAGGCAGGCGAGGGCGAGGGCCGAGCGGATGCCGATGTAGTCGTGCGTGTCGCCGAGCCGCGGCAGCGCTTCGAGCGCCGCCTTGAGGTGCCGGTACGCGGCCTCGCCCTGCCCCGTCCGCAAGCACAGCTCGCTCAGCCGGGAATGGCCCATGAGCTGCAGGGACGGGTTGTCGACCGGTGCCAGTGCGGTGGTCATCCGGCGGGCCGAGGCGAGCGCGCGGTCGATGTGGTGCTCGTACTCCCAGATGTAGGTGGCGACGCATTCGGCGATGCCCGTGACAAGCGGCTGCTCGCTGTCGCAGAGCTGGTGCAGCACTTCGTAGTCGGGCGGCAGCATCTCGGGGACTGCGCTCAGCACTGCCGCGATGGCGCACAGCGGCGTGTCCGGCGGGGCCGGAGGCAGCCGCCGGAGGGTGACGAGCTGGCGGGTGACACCGGCGTGCGGGCCGTAGTCCATGAGCAGGCTTGCCATGCACAACACCGTTGCCGCGCGAACAACTTCGACGTACTCGGGCTCGGGACGGTAGTGCGACAGCGGCCGGCCGGTGTCGGCGGCGAGGGCGGCGAGGCGGGGGTAGTTGGAGTCGGTGGACCACAAGGCGGCGAGGACGGCGGTGACGGCGGCGGTGGTGGGGCCATCCTTACGGGCCAGGGCGTACCGCAGAGCCGCCACGAGATTGTCCTGCTCGGCTCTGATCCGCTCCCAGGCGGTCCGCGGTTCCGAGCCGAAAACCCAGTCGTGGTACGCAACCCCGAAGTCCCTGGCCCAGGAGAGGAATCGGCCGACGGCCTCCTCTTCCCCGCCCGCCTCCGCGCGCCGGGCCGCGCTGAACTCCCGTACTGTCTCCAGCATCCGGAACCGCACGCCGACCGGAGTGTCGGCGACCCTGAGCAGCGACTGCCCGGCCAACTGCTCCAGCAGAAACAGTGCCTCCTCGCCCAGCACCTGTTCCGCCGCTTCGCCCGAGAAGCCACCGGGGAAAACGGACAGCGTGCGCAGCGCCGCCCTGGCGTCCGCGGTGAGCAGGTTCCAGCTCCACTCCACGACCGCGTGCAGCGTGCGATGGCGCTCCGGCGCATCACGCACCCCGCCGCGCAGCAGCGCGAACCGGTCGCCGAGGCGGCGGGCGATCTCCGGCACCGACAGCACCCGCACCCGCGCCGCGGCCAGCTCCACGGCGAGCGGCAGCCCGTCGAGCCGGCGGCACAGCGCGGTCACCGCGTCCGGCGGCAGCTCCACGCCGGGCCGGGCGGCGCGGGCCCGCTGCCCGAACAGCTCGACCGAGGTGTCCAGGCCGAGCTCCGGCAGCGCGTAGACCGCCTCCGAGGTGAGGCCCAGCGGTGCCCGGCTGGTGGCGAGCACCCGCAGGTCCTTCGAGGACGAGACCAGGGCCTGGACGAGGGCGGCGGCGCCCCGGATGACGTGCTCGCAGTTGTCCAGCACCAGCAGAGCGGGCCCGGAGCCGAGCGCGCCGAGGATGCCGGTCAGCGGGTCGGCCGAGGCGTGACCGCTCACGGCGCCGTGCCGCCCCTCGCCCGCCCCGAGCGCGGAGGCCACCTCCGCGGCCACGTCCTCGTCCGCGGTGACGCCGGCGAGCGGCACGACATGCACCACGCGCTGCTCGGCCCGGCGGCTGACGGCGTACGCGAGCCGGGTCTTGCCGAGACCGCCGGGGCCGGCGACGGTGACCGCGCGGGAGGCGCGCAGCAGCCGCGCCACTGCCGCCATGTCCTCGTCCCGCCCCAGCAGCGGGTTCGGCTCGTGCGGCACGCCGTGCCTGACCACACGTGCCTCGCCACGCAACAGCTCCTGCTGTACGGCCTTGAGCCCGGCGCCCGGATCCGTGCCGAGCTCGTCGCGCAGCTGACGGCGGTACGCCTCGTACCGTGTCAGCGCGGCGGACGGGCCCGCCGTCGCCGCCTCCCCGCGCAGCAGCTCGGCAAGCAGCTCCTCGTCGCGCGGATGCTCCGAGGCGGCGATGGCCAGCGGTCCGGCGGCCTCTGCGTGCCGCCCCAGGCGGGCGAGCGCGAGCGCCCGCGCGCGTACGAGCCTGCCGCGGACGGGGACACACTCGGCGCGCAACGCGGCCACGGGGTCGCCGGCGCCGGCGTCCCCGTCAGAGGTGCCCTCCCACAGCGCGAGCCCGGCCTCGGCCGCGGTCAGCGATCCCGCGTGGTCCCCGGCCCTGGCCCGGTCCGCACTGGCGGCGGCGTGCAGCAGCAGGGCGGAGCTGTCGACCTGATCGTCGGCGAGGGCGAGCCGGTATCCGCTCGGCGTGCTGACGAGGACGCCGGCGCCCAGCCGCGCCCGTGCCCTGGACACCAGGACCTGCACCGCCTTGCCCGGCCGCTCCGGCACCGCGTCCGGCCACAGCCCTTCCACCAGCCGTTCGGTGCTGCAGCCCGTAGGCAGATCGCCCGCGAGCAGCGCGAGCAGGCCACGGAGCCGGGGCGCGGTGACCTCCTCTCCGCGATAGGCGACACGCGGCAGCAGGGTCAGGTCGGTGGTCACCCCTGCAGATTAGCCAAGGCGCTGGCGCCCGAACTCGCGTCATGGGCACGGCTCTTGCCGCGGACCGGACCGGATGCTCCCGTTGCGGCCGGACACTCGTTGCGGGCCGGCCCCCAGGGTCCGGGGGGTGCTTGTCAGCCGACGAACCCGCGAATGAATATCCCGGGATCGGGCGACAGGTCGATCGGTTCCAGCGTCGCGTCGTCCTCGGTCCACCAGACGGCGGGGACATCGGGTGCAACCTCCCGTAGCAGCCGGTGCACGAGGCGAGCGGGTTCGGCGAGGGGATCCTGGTCGGGGAAGCGGAGGACCTGGTGTGCGATGTCCCAGTCGAAGGCCAGTGTCCGGTCATCGAGGGGGATGTCCATTTCGAGGACACCGTCGCGTCCGTCTCCCACGGCGCTGCCGGGCCACAACCTGGTGATGGTGCCGACCAGTTGACCGGTGGAGAACGGCCAGAAGGCGCCGTTCGGCTGGTCGGCGCTGACGAAAAAGCTGGATCCCACCGTGTGTCCTTCCGGGATGGTTCAGGGTTGTTCGGCCACGACTCTCGCGAGTACGTAAGGCGGCGGCCGGGCCTCCCGATGGCATCCGGTCGAGCTGAGGATCATTCAACCGCGCTTCGCCTTGCACCCCCCGAGGGCGGCGCACTACTCAAAATCGGCGGCAGCCGCGATAGTGCGGTCAACAAGGTGGGATGCACCACCAACACCGCAGTCGGACAGAGGGGTTGCACTGGTATGAAGCCGCCCAGATCAGCGGTCTTATCCACAGCAGTCTTATCCACAGCGTTCACCATTCTCATCGCCACGCTCGGTATCACTCTGGGCCTCGTCGCCGCCCAGACCGGTATCGCGCAGGCCGCAGACAACTGCTCAGGCCTGTCCTGCCTGACGTTCACGTCGGTCAACGGCGGACGGAACCTGGATGTGCAGAACGGCAACACCGGAGACGGCGTCTTCATCGTCACCAACTCCGCGCCGGGCTACCACCAGAAGTGGGACGCCCGCTTTCAGGGATCCGATGCGTCCTTCGCGCTCGTCAACGGCGACACCGGCAAGTGCATCGAGGCCGGGCTCCCGCTCAAGCAGCAGTCCTGCTCCGGCTCTTCCGCGCAGCGGTGGTACTTCCAGCCCGTCAACGGCGCCACGGACACATTCATGATCCGTAGCGCCGGGGACAACAAGTGCCTCGACGTGGTCCGCGCCGCGCAGTACGAGGACGCCTGGACGCAGACGTATGGCTGCAACGGCACCAAGGCCCAGCAGTGGATAATCCCGAGCAGCGCAGGCGACGCGGCGCTCAAGGCCGCCGTCGACTACGCGTCGAAGCGCTGCCAGAAGGACAGCTCCACCTGTTCATGGGCCAAGGGCTCCCAGGCACCGGCCGAGCCACTGCCGAAGAAGTGCGTCTCCCCCGTCTGGTACAACGGCACCGAGGCGCCGGTGCCGTGGACGTTCTCCCTGAACACCTCCACCGGCTGGTCGAGCCAGCTCGGAGTGACCTTCACCTCCGGCCTCGGAACGGGTGCCGCGAGCCCCGTGCAGACCAGCGTCAGCCTCACCATTTCCGGTCAGGTCACCTATGACGTGCGGGAAGACCTCGGCAACAGCCTGACGATCACCGTTCCGTCGCACCAGTACGGGTGGGTGGCGCTGTCGGAACTGGCGACCAAGGTGACCGGTGAGTGGACCTTCGACGCGAGCGGGTTCCCGTGGAAGGCGAGGGACACCGTCACCGTTCCGCTGAAGAGCGACGAGCAGGGCAGGTCCAGCATCTACCTGGCTCAGACCAGCCCGAACTTCACTACCTGCAACGACTGAACCGGAATACCGGAATACCGGGAAAAGGGTGGGCTCGAGCGACCGCGACCGAGCGGGCCCACTCCGCTCTCAGCGATGCAGACCTACGACGCCACCGCGGCAGCGTCCTGCCCCTGACCCTGCCCCTGCCCCTGCCCCTGCCCCCTAATACTGCAACCGCATGTGGCGTGATGTGTGGTGCCGCGGCGTGAGCGGGCGCTGGACTACCTCGATGGGCTGGTCGCGCCGCTGGAGAACAAGAACGGCTGGATCTTTTCCGAGCAGGTCGGGCAGCTGCGTCCCGATGGTGTCCAGCGTCTGCTCAACCTCTCTGACTGGGACGAGGAAGGATCCCGACCGGGCGGCGCTCGCGACAACGTCGCCCTCGTCGTCGTCCGTCTGTGACCGTCCGCCGATGACCCCGGCCCCGCCGGCCCGTCAGCGCCTCGTCACGGAACTGCAGCGCCACGGCCTACCTGGCTCCGCACCCACACCCAGCGCAGGCCCGGAGCCAGGGTGGTCAGGCGAACGGACCGCCGTCCACAAAGGCGTGTGCGGCGAAACGCTTGCCCATCCGGCGGTACGCGGCGGCGGTGGGATGCAGGCCATCGGACAGGTCGGCCACCTCGTCGGGCCCGAGCAGTTCGCGTCCGTCGAGATAGTGCAGATGGGGATCGTGCGCCCGCCGGGCCGCCACGATCCGGGCCAGCTCGGCACGCACCACAGTCAGCGACAAAGCCCCACCGCTCACGTCCGCCGGGTCACCCAGGGCCGTGATCTTCCCGTCTGCACCCATCGCGACCGGACCGGGACGCTCCTCGAACGTCGGACAGCTCACCGGGGAGATCAGCAGCAGCGGAGTCTCCGGGTGTCTCTCCCGGATCGTGTCGAGGAATCCGTGCAACGCCGGGCCGAACGACCGCTGCCGAAAGGCGGCCAGGCCCACGATGTTGATTCCCACCTTGAGGCTGATCAGGTCGGCCGGAAGATCGCGGATCGTCCGGGCGACGTAGGGATCCAGCACCTCGTTGCCCGCCTGGCCGAGATTGATCACCTCCACTCCCCCGAGCGTTGCCGCCACCACCGGCCAGGTGCCGGTCGGGCCGTCGGCCTCCAGGCAGTGGCTGATGGAACTGCCGTAGTGCACCCAGCGGCGTCGCCCGTCCGGCAGCGGTGCCAACACCTCGCCGTCGGCCCGCAGGCCCACCAGTTCCGTGGGGGTCTGCTGCGGCAGCCACAGCTCGACCTGCTTCATGCCGGCCGGCAGCCCGCCGAACCGGACAGTCCCCGGTTTGCCCGGGATCAGTCGCTGCTCGGCCCCGGGGCCCGCCATCCGCAGCACGTTGCCCAGCGGCGCCTGCTGCCGCCCGAACGGCACGCCGTCCACCAGGAGTTCCATCATCCCGGTCGGGCGGGGTTGAGGTTCGGTGTCGAGCTGCCCCGTGGAGGTGAGTACGTCCAACTCCACCTCACACGCGTCGGTACGGAACACCAGCCGCACCCCCGAGGGCATCAGGGTCACCCCGTAGACCGAGGGATCCTGGTACTGCGCCTTGGTCCACGCCGGCAGCCGACGCGGCATCACCCCTGCCTCCGTGGTCTCCAGATCCAATGCCCCCCGTAACTCCACCGGTCCGCCGACCAGCGGCACTGCCTTCATCCCCACCGTCACCGCTCCTGCTCCTTACGTCACCTGATAGCTCGTCCGGCATAGCCATGCCTGGTACCGGCACGCCAACCGGTGGGGAACAACCGCGACCAACGCCCCTTCGCAGCCTAGATGAATGAGTCCGATGTTCTCAGTGGTCGTAGGCGGTTAGGGATCGTTTGGCTCGGGCTCCGGTGGTCCAGTTGTGCCAGATGGCGGCTGCCAGGGCGAGAAGGCGTTGGCCGGTGCGGGCGAAGACCCCGGCCGGGGTTCTGGCTCCGTGCTGTTCCAGGCTGAGCTGGCCTTTGAGAGTGTCGAAGACGGCTTCGATCCACTGACGGCTGCGAGCGAGGCGGCCGTGCCGGACGGGTTCGCCCCTGCGGTCCGGCCGGACCAGATGGACGCCGAGCTGTTCGGTCAGGAAATTCTCGAAGTCCTTCCCGGCGAAGCCTTTGTCCGCGAGAACCACCTGCCCGGCGCGGAGGAGGTGGTGGTCGCGTTGGAGAAGCGCGGTCATCACCTCCCGTTCGCCGAGCTTGGGGTGGGCCAGACACCAGGTGACGGGCATGCCCTCGGCGGTGGTGACCAGGTAGAGCCGGAATCCCCAGAAGAAGCGGGAGTGGCTGCGGCAGAAGCCGTATCCGGCGTGGCCGGCCAGCTCGGAGCGTTTGACGGTCTCCCTTGATGCGGCGCAGGGCAGAGGTGTGGAGTCGATCAGCCTGAGGTCGTCGTGCCAGGTCGGCACCTGCCTGGCCAGGGCTTCGATCACCTGGGAGATCAGCGGACCGGCCGCGTTCAAGCGCTTGTTATAGGCGGATTGCTGGGGCAGGTAGCGGAACAGGTGAGGCAGCCGGGCGTGCGCGAAGCGGAGCCAGTGCCGGGCCGAGGGGAAGCCGAGCAGAACCTGCGCGACCGCCAGGCACAGCAGCTCGGCGTCCGTCAGTTTGGGAGGTCGCCCGATCCGGCGACAAGGCGCCACATGGTCGTCGATGAACACGTACAGTGCCGCCAGAAGGGCGTCCAGGTTTGTCGTCACACACGAACCAACGGGCGCCCTTCGCCATGGTCGCGGCCAGCACAAACATCGGACTCATTCATCTAGTGCTCACCGTGCGCGCCCCGCCCGCCCGAGATGCGCTTCCAGCGTTGCCGCGGCAGCGCGGCGACCGGGGCAGCGCGGCGACCGGGGCATCGCGGCGACCGGGGCATCGCGGCGACCGGGGCATCGCCCCGGACCTCGGCCCAACCGATCGTGATCACCGTGTCGTTGACCTTGGTGGCCAACACATGCGCAATCCGGCGTTCCTCCAGCCAGCACCGCGTGTGCTCGGCCTGGCCGTATGCCTCGTCCGCGGTCACCCACGCGAACGGCACCCCGGCGTCGACGGCGCGTTGCAGCATCAACCTGAAGTGCTCGTTCTTGGTCACGAAGCCGACCTCATCGTCGATGCCGGCTGCCCGGCAGCGGTCCCGGTCATCGGTCCAGGAGACCGGGAGGTAGAGCTCGCGGTCGATCAGCGCCCGCCCCCTGGCCGAGGCGTAGGCCAGAGAGGTTCCGATCTGACAGTTCTCCCGGCGGCCGGCAGTGCCGGTGTACTGCCGCTGGACCCCGGCCGACTTGGTGCCCTTCTTCAGGAAGCCGGTGTCGTCACAGATCAGGACGCCGTCCGGGGGGGCCGATCGTCTCCACGACGAAGTCCCGCACATCGTCACGGACTTTATCCTCGTCCCCGTCAGCGAGGTTGAGCAGACGCTGGACACCGTCGGGACGCAGCTGCCCGACCTGCTCGGAAAGGGGCCAGCCGTTCTTGTTCTCCAGCGGCGCGACCAGCCCATGGAGGTAGTCCAGCGCCCGCTCACGCGGCTCGGACCTGCCAAAACGGTGGGCAAACCGGGCATGCAGCCCGGCTGGACGTCACGGACGAATGATCTGCCCTTGCGCGGCGCCTTCCACGGCCTCCACATACACTCGGGCCACTTCGGAGACGGGAGTGCCGTCAGCCCCGTTCATGCCCATGCTTTCCAGGGTCTCCTTGATCCAGCCAGGGCTGATGAGGTTGATACGCAGGCCTCGCGGCAGCTCGTCGGCCGCGTTGCGGACAAAGCCTTCCAGCCCGGTGTTGATGAGGGCCCCCAGCGATCCGCCCGCCAGAGGAGCGGAAAAGGTGCCCCCGGTCAAGGTGACCGACCCACCCTCCCGGAGATGGCGCACGGCTCGCCGGGCCAGCGCGACCTGTCCCAGCAGTTTGCCGCGTACTCCGGCGGCGATCTCCTCGTCCGACACCGACGGCAGGTCCACCAACGGGCCGCCGGCGGCACAGCACACCACCGCGTCGAAGTCCGACGCCTCCGCGAACAGCGCGTCCAAGGAGGGCGGATCCCCCAGATCCGCCTTCACCGGCCCGCTGCGCGACGCCTTCACCACCTGATGAGAGGCCTCCAATGCACGGACGACGGCGCTGCCGACCGTCCCTGTCGCCCCGACCACAAGTACCTTCATGCCGTCGATCATGTCAGCGGTGGCATCACGAGCGCCCGCATTATTCGGCGAGGAAAGACCGTGGTGGCCGTGGTGGCCGTGGTGCGAAGCCCATGGTCTTGTCGCAGCCTCGGTTGCCTGGTCTCCTGTACTCCCACAATGCTCCCGGCGGTCCCGTGGTCCCCGCGGTCCCCGTGGTCAGCAACGCCGCACCGACTGCGGCCGCCCGGTAGCGCAAGCACCAGGCACAGGACCGGGGACAGGGACGGGCAGAGGCACGGGCGCGGGCACGAGACCGAGGAGTGGAACGGCGTGGAATCGGTGACTGGGCATGAGGTACCGGGCGCACTGCCCGACGGGCAGGGCGTACCGGGCGCGCTGCCCGACGGGCTCGCTGCGGCCATACGCGAGACCGCCGGGGACATCGCCGCGCTATTGCGCCGGGGCGCCGACACGGGGCTTCCGGTGCCCGGGTCGGAGTGGAACGTCGGGGAG
This sequence comes from Streptomyces sp. NBC_00400, assembly GCF_036048035.1. Lineage (NCBI taxonomy): Bacteria > Bacillati > Actinomycetota > Actinomycetes > Kitasatosporales > Streptomycetaceae > Streptomyces > Streptomyces sp. NBC_00400. The sequence continues at coordinate 46,532 of NZ_CP107940.1, forward strand.
GCGGCAGCGCATCTGGCGCAGGCCAATGAACTGATGGCCGACATTGCGGCCGGACAGGCACGCAGTTACGGGGACGGCACCCCGCAGAGCCTCGCCTCGGCCAATGAGCAAGCACTCGCCGAGTTCGACGAGCGAAGGGCCGAGCCGCTGGCCGCGATGATCGTGGCGCAGGCCGATGCTTACCTGAAGGCGTGGGACAAGGGCCCCACGGAAGAAACGGTCGTCACCCCGCTGGGCCCGATGTCCCCGGCCGTGCTGGGGTCGTACCTGCTCACCCACATGCTTGGCCACGGTTATGACCTCGCCCGTGCACTGGGCCGTCCACACATGCTCGACCGCATCCGGGTCGGCCTGACCCTGCCGTTCCTGATCACGGCCATGCCGCGGGTGACCGACACCTCGGGTACGGCCGGGCTCACCGCCGGCTACGCGATCCGCTTGTGGAGTGGTGCCCGCTTCGGCGTGACGGTGACCAACGGTGCGGTATCCGTTTGCTCATCGCCACCGGCCCGCCCTGACTGCACCATCCTCATCGAGCCGGTCACCTTCCTCCTGATGGCACTCGGACGCCGCGGCCAGTGGAGCGCCCTCGCCCGGGGCCATATCCTCGTCCGAGGCCGCAAGCCCTGGCTCGCTCCGCGCTTCCCGGCTCTCTTCAAGGCACCCTGAACCCGGCGAACAGCGCGCGCAGCACTCGGCCCGGTCGCGCACACGCTCTGTCTTCCCCTCCCCCTCCCCCTCCCCTCCTTATCTCTTCTCGTTCTTCTGCTCCTTGTTCTGCAACGCGTTCACCAGTCCGGCAACGAGGTGGGCCCGCTCGGCCATGGCGTCGACCACCAGGTACTCGTGGTCGGCGTGGGCACCGCCCCCGACTGCTCCAAGGCCGTCAAGTGTGGGCACCCCCAGCGCGGCCGTGAAGTTGCCGTCGCTTCCGCCACCGACTGCCTTGCCTTCGAGGTCAGGAAGCAACTGTTGTGCCACCGCGAGGAGCTCGGCCGACGCCGACTCGGGCATCGGTGGTCGGCTGACAGCTCCCTGAACCGTGATCTGCGCCTCATCGAGATGCGGAGCCAGTGCCGCGAACGCGGATTCGATGCGTTCCTTCTCGCCGGCCGACTCGACCCGGACGTCGACGATGACGGTCGCCTCGGCGGGAACGACGTTGTCCAGGGTTCCCACGGACGCGACGGTCGGGGTAACGGTCGTACCGATATCGGGGCGGCTGAGCGCTGCGACATCCAGTACTTGGCGGGCGGCTTCGATCAGGGCGTTGACCCCGGCCGCGGGCTCCAGGCCGGCGTGCGACGCCCGGCCCGCGATGGAGATCTGGAACGTGCCGCAGCCCTTGCGGCCGGTCTTCAAGGCTCCGCCATCAGCGGCCCCCTCCAACACGAGCACCGCGCCACAGGCAAGGGCTCGTTCTTCGAGGAGAGCGCGAGAAGAACCGGAGCCGACCTCTTCGTCCGCGGTCACCAGGATCTCGACGCCCGACCGGTCATCGAGCGTCGCCAGACCATGAACGGCCTGTACCAGCCCGCCAAGCATGTCGAAGACCCCGGGGCCGGTGGCATGCCCGCCTTCGACCCCGAACGGGCGGCGTTCAAGGGTGCCGAGCGGAAACACCGTGTCGTGGTGACCGAGGATCAGCACCGCAGGATCGCCGCCGCCTGCCCAGTGGACGTGCGGCCCGGCTGCGCTCTCGACGAGGACGGCCCGCCCGCCGAGGCGGTTCTCCAGGATGGCCGCGACAGCTTTGGCCGATGCCGTCAAGGCGTCGAGATCGCGCGAAGGGGACTCGGTTTCGACGAGTGTCCTCAGGTCCTCGAGCATCGCGTCGACACGTACCTGGACGGTCTTGTGCGTCGTCATAGGGCAAGGGTAGTCGGCGCGCCGTGGCGGACCGGCGCCGTTGGCGAAGGGCGCCGGTCCGAGGGGCGCCGGGACGGGGCAGGCTTGTGGGCTGGTGTGAGCGTGGTCTGCGGCGTCCGTACGCAGCGCCGTACCGCCCAACCGAGCCCAACCGACCCCAACCGAGCCCTGCCGACCCCCACCGCGGCCTACCGCGGGCGGAGGGTGAGGACCTGCCGAGGGAGCCGTTCACGCTCGTCGTAGGCGAAGTCCACACCTGCTTCGCCAGCGGCGGCGAACGACGCCCTGAGAGCCTCGTCGGATGCGAACCGGGCCGTGGAGACGACGGCGTCCTCGTCAGCCGTGACCCAGCATGCGGCGGACAGGCAGCCCGGCGTCGTCCGCAGTACGTCGACGGCCTGGTTCACACGCGCGATGAAGTCGTCGAAATGCGTGGGGTGCGGGTAATGAATGCCGACGAAACCGACTGTCATCCCGCCACCTCCTTTCGTCGGCACGGGGCGTTGCCGCCCGGTGACTTCCCCCTGCACCGTGAAATATACGGTGCCGTATGCTTCAAGAGCAGGTCACCGCGAAACGCTGTCAACACCACACGCGATACTGAGGACATGCCTGCCGTCACCCGCACACCACGCAACAGCTGGATCGAACAGGGCCTGTCGGCGCTGGCCGCCGGCGGCCCGGACGCCGTCCGGATCGAAAGCCTCGCCCGGGCGCTCGGCGTCACCAAGGGCGGGTTCTACGGGCACTTCGCACATCGCGATGCGCTGCTGGAAGCGATGCTCGACACGTGGGAACGCGAGAGCGTCGACGAGGTCCGCGACCGCGTCGAGCGCGAAGGCGGTGATGCACGGGCGAAAATCCAGCACGCGGGACGGCTCGCCTTCTCCAGCGACCGTCTGCTGCCGATCGACCTCGCCATCCGCGACTGGGCACGACGCGACGAAGCGGTGGCCGAGCGCCTGCGCCGTGTCGACAACCGACGCATGGACTACGCGCGTGAGCTGTTCGCCGGCATCTGCTCGGACCCGCAGGAGGCCGAGGCCCGCAGCCTCCTCGCCTTCTGCCTGGCGGTCGGCAACCACTTCCTCGCCTCCCACCACGGCAACCGGACCCGCGCCGACGTCCTCTCCGACGCCGCCGACCTCGTACTCAAACGCCCGCACGACCACGGCCCCTGAGGGACTTCCGCGCCCGGCCGGCCACTGGGCGGCGCGGAGCTTCCCTCCCCGGTGGAGTCAGCAAGGAGACGGCAATGAGACTGAGGAGCCGGGCGGCCCGGACGCCGCCCGGCTGCGGTGCGGTGCGGTGCAGTGCAGTGCGGTGTCCCGGATCGTCAGTGCGGTACGGCGCAGTGTCCCGGATCGTCGGTACGGGAATGCGGAGCATCACCGCGAGCAAGGCTGCTCACGGACGGCCGCCCGGCGACGGGAGCAGCCGGTCTCGACCGCGGCGGCCCGCCTGCAGCAGTCGACCTTCACCGTACGCCCATGCCGCCGACGGAAGTTCCTCCTCGCGCCCGCTGAGAATCACGGTCAGGGTGCCCTCGCCAGGAATCCCAGGAGTGGGCTGCGCACCGATCCGGCGCAGCGCCTGGGCGGCGACCGCGTCGGCCGTACCGTACAGAGCGAGCGGCGGCCGGTCCGGGCGCTGCACGGCCGCGCGAATGCTTTCGGCGATGAGCTCGTAGTGGGTACAGCCCAGGACGACTGCCCCAGCCTCATCCGGGGTGCGCTCCGCGGCGGCGGCGACCGCACGTCCGATGGCCACTTCGTCCGCGCACTCGACGGCGTCGGCGAGCCCGGGGCATGGCACCTCGGTGACACTCACATCGGCCGCGAACTCCTCGATGAGACCCCGCTGGTAGGGGCTGCCTGTGGTCGCGGGGGTGGCCCAGACGGCGATCGGCCCGCCACTCGCGGCGGCCGGTTTGACCGCTGGAACGGTCCCGATGACGGGCAGATCCGGCTCCAGACGGGCACGCAGGGCGGGTAGGGCGTGCACGGAAGCGGTATTGCAGGCGACGATCAGCACATCGGGGCGATGTGCGGCAGCCGCTTCGGCGACGATAAGAGCCCGGGCCGTGAGCTCCTGCGAGGAGCGCGGCCCCCAGGGCATGCCGTCGGGATCGGAGGACAGGACGAGATCGGCGTCGGGCCGCAGGCGGCGTACCGCGGCGGCTGCCGCCAGCAGTCCGATCCCCGCGTCCATGAGCGCGATCTTCACCCTGCCCTCGCGCAGCGGCGTCGGCACGACTGCCGGGTATGCCGGGTCTATCGGGTCTATCAGGTCTGTCGGGTACGCCTCGTGACAGCGCTCAGGTTCGCGCTCGCGCCGATCCCTGTAGTCCTGCTCCACGCCAGTTCGCCTCTCGTGTACCTGTTGCTCCATGCCACTGGCGGAGAGTTTGTACCGTCATGGGTCTCCACGGCATGACCAATCTCGGGAGAGTGGTACGGGTTCGGCGGGTGGGGGCGGTTCGCCCGCACCGTAGCCGCCGACGGACGGCGGCTACGGCTACGGCTCAACTGGCCACCACCAAGAAGCAGTTGAGACCATGAAGATTTCCGGTCAGGCCATTCGCCGGGCCAGGTCGGCGATGTCAGTCGACCGGCTCATGCGGAACGGGCTGGTCGGAGCGGACGCCCGGGGCCTTCGGGACGCCGGTCCGCCCGGTGCCGGCCTGATCGGTGTCGGGAACCGTCTCGTCAGGCCCCTCACCTTCGCTCTGCGAAAGTTCGGGGTCCCACGGATCAGGCACTTCACTGGCGGCATCAGCCTGATGGCTCGGCAGGTCGTGGGGCACTGGAGTGCCCTCTTCGCTGGACGTGTCACGACGGGACATCCGTTAACGCGCCTCCTCTATGGCTGTGCGGTGTGGAGGGTCGTGGGTGATGGGTGGAAGGTAGTGGGTGGTGCGCTGTGTGGTGTCCTGAGCCGGTACCCGGGCTCCGCTACGCCATGCTCGACGCGCGATGAGACACAGACCACCCCGCCCACACATGCCGACCCGGCATGCCGGCCCCGCGCGCCAGGCAACCGATCACCGAGTGGGGTGGCATCGATCCTCGGCACGACCAGCCGGTGCGTTCGTATGTTCTGGCCCGCCCAGGCCTACCCCCTGCCGTGGCGAGTGCGCCACGATGAGGCATGCCCGATCCGCACTGCTCGAACTGCTGCCCCGTCACCCCGCCCAAGCCCGAGGCACCTGTCCCGTGGCCGGTCGGGGCGCTGCTGTGGCTCGCCGTCATCGGCGGGGCCGGGGCGGGCCTGTACGTACTCGTCATGTGGATGGCGTCGCACCTGTTCTAAGTGATCGTCGGCGTGCCACAGGCGCTGGTTCACGACCACTACCGACAGGCATGCATGCACGCCGGGCATAGCAGGCACGTCTCCCCCGCGCGTCACACCGAGCCCTCCACCCGATGGCGCCGATCAGTCGCCGAAGTCCTGCCCCACCGTGAGGGCTCTCTCGGCGTAGGAGAGAGACGGCAGCTGGGCTCCCGGGGCGATTTTCCCGAGCGTGGCGTACTGGTAGCAGGGGAAACGGACGCAGATCGCCCGCCGGGCCGGTCCGTAACGAAGAGTGAAGTGTGTCCCGTTGACGAATGACCGTGCCGAAGTCGGAAGCTTCACACCATCGGTGCCTGCCTTCTCGATATTCGAGGCCGGAATAACGGTGACGTCGCCCGAGAGGCCAGGCCCGCTGTAGGAGCAGAGGCTTTCCTCCGGGCAGCTCGGTGCTGCCTGTGCCGGGGTCGTGAAGCCGACGGCACCGAGCACAAGGGCGGCGGCGAAGCTTGCAAAGGCTTTTTCACGCTTGCGGAACAATGACCTACTCCGAATCCTTAGGGTGATGGAATGGGTACTGCGTGAACGGCCGTGAACGGCGTGTCCGGGCCGACCGGTAGCTACTTCATCTGACAGTGACGGGCTCCTGCTCCCTCCTCGCGGGAAATACAGCGTCCGGTGTGGAGAGACCGCGATACCGCGATACCGCGATACCTAGATGCCCAATTTACCGAACGCCGGACACTTTTCCATGAGCCCTGGGCACGTATTGAACTCATGGGTGTGATTGCGCCTCGGCTCACCCTCGCGCAATGACCTTGTCGGGTGGTGAATTTTTGTTCGGTTGCGCGCGTCATGCGCGCTTTCCTTTGTGGCGACCTCACTCCTTCCGGGGGGGGTGCCGCCTTCCCGCTCCCCCTCTCCCCCTTGCGCCCCCGTCCGACGATGACTGAATCGCCTCGCCGGACAAACGCGGCAGGGCCGCGCCACCGGGCCGTTCACGGACGCCGACACGGACACGAACGCGGATGCCACGCGCGACAACCCGCTGCTCTCCCGGCGCTCCTGCTGCGCCGCGCGGTCCCTTGGCAAGCTCAAGCAGTTCAGCGCGGCCGCCACCCGATACGACGAGCGAAGGTACGTCTACCCCGGCGCTGTCACTGCCGCCGCTCTCCTCATCCGGCTCTCATCCGGCTCCGCTCGTGACAGGCGTCCACCAGGGGGAAGCACCACTAGCCATAACCGGGCACGCCGTGCCCAGATTCCCGATTTCGCTGTGACATTCCCCCAACACCAGGTGACTTCTCATCAGGGCTCTCACCTGGGCATACTCCACGCTTGCCGCTCCCCGAACGTGCCTGTGGCGTGGGTTGTTGGGAAGCAGCGACCGTGATCGCTCAGCCCTCTCCACATTCGGCTCGCCCCTCCCGATCCTCGCAACGGAGCCATGTGGCACACCGCCTTCACATGCAATCCCTGATCTCGGCACGGCACGATCAATAGGCATTGGAGTACCGGATGAATCAAGCCCCCACCGCATCAATCGACATCACCCCCGGGAAAAACGGCGACGCAAACCGGTCATGGCCAGTACGGCGAGGACTGCTACTGGAGTCCGGCCCTCAGCGAGGGCTGGCCCTCGCCGGCTTCGTCAACCAGCTCGGCACAGCAGCCTTCCTGGCGACCGTGCCGCTGTACGCCCTGCGGGTGATCCACCTGTCCATCGGGCAGGTCGGGCTCGGCCTCAGTGTCGCGGGGGTGGTGGGTCTGATCGCCGGTATCCCGGTAGGGCATCTCGCCGACCGCCGCGGCCCGAAAGGCATCTTTCTGATCACTCTGTTGATCCAGGCCGTTTCCATGACGTCGTTGCTGTTCGCCCACTCGTTATGGCCGTTCGTCCTGGCTGTGGCCGTGACAGACCTCGCCGGCTCGTCCGGCGGGGCGGCACGTGGCCCGATGATCCGCCGCTTCGGCGGTGACGAGGTACCGAAGTTCCGCTCCTACCTGAGATCGGTTGCCATGCTCGCCGGCACGTTCGGCGCCCTGGCGGCCGGTGCGGTGCTGCAGATCGGCAGCGACCTCGCCTACCGTGCCGTCATCTTCGCCAATGCGCTGACATTCCTCGGCAGTGCCGCCGTCCTGGTCAAGCTGCCGAAGCTCCACCCCCTGCCGTCCCCGCGAGAGGAGGGCCGATGGGTCGCGCTCAAGGACAAGCCGTACGTGGCTTTCGTCGTGCTCGACGGCATCATGTGGATCCAGAGCGAGGTGCTGTCGTTCGCCCTGCCGCTGTGGGTGGTCCTGCACACGGACGCACCGCGCTGGTTCGTCGGTCTGGCGATCGCCCTCAACACCGTGATGGTGGTGTTCCTGCAGATTCGGACCAGTCACGGGGTCAAGGACAGCATGGTCGCCGGCCGGGCCACCCGCCGCGCTGGGCTGGCATTCCTGATCGGCATGGCGGTCATTGCCACAGCCTCCGGAGCATCCGGTTGGGTCGCCGTGACGATCATGCTGGTCGGCGTCGCCATTCATACGGTGGGCTCGCTGTGGCATGCGGCCGGATCGCTGGAGCTGCGGTTCCGGCTGGCTCCCGCACACGCCCAGGGCCAGTACTCCGGAGTGTTCGGCATGGGCATGGGCCTGTGCTACGTGGTCGCACCGAGCCTGCTGGGCCTGCTCTGCGTGACCTGGGGAGCGCTCGGCTGGCTTGTGATGGGCGGTGTGTTCGTCGCGGCCGGTCTCGCCATGCCGTACGTGATCCAGTGGGCGGGCCGCAGCCGGGAGCTAGCGGACGTCACTGCCTGAGCTACGGTCCGGGGCTGCTACTCGTCGATTCGATCGGCCACGCCGCGCACTGACGTCGGCTCCCGCACATCATGTTCGAGCGGGAGCAGGTATGACTCCCGATCGAGGAGACAGGTACTAACCCCAGGTGAGCGGGTCGAGATGGAGGTAGAAGCGCAGGCGGTCGTGGTCGAGGGTGATGCCGTACCTCTCGGCGAACGCCAGGTCCGCGGCCCGCGCCTGCTCCTCGTTCGGCCAGGTTTCCCGCGCGTTGGCGAGCAGCAGCGCAAGGTCTGCGTAACGGTCGGCAAGCCCGAGGCGGCCCAGGTCGATGAATCCGGACACGTCCAGGGTCTGCGGGTCGAGGATGATGTTGGGCAGGCACAGGTCGCCGTGGCAGACGACCGTGTCGGCGGCCTCCTGGCCCCGTCGCCGCACGACCTGCGGGACGAGTCGGGCCAGCAGTTCCGCGGCCGGCGTGTGCTGCTGCTCGACGGGGAGGAACTCCGGGTTCACCGCCTCGCGGGTCACGACGTCGCGCGCCACGGCGACCATGGCGTCCAGCCCCCGGCGGAACGGGCACTCCCCCACGGGCACCTCGTGCAGCCGAAGGACGGCGTCCGCGATGCGTTCCCAGGCGACTCGCAGGTCCGCGGCGGACACTTGGTCGGCGGGTACGCCGGGGACGGCACTGGTCACCAGGCAGGCACCTGCGCTACCGGAGTGCCAGTCGAGCACCCGGGGTCCCGGTACGCCCTGGTCACCCAGCCACGCGACCCGGTCGCGCTCGGTCTTCAGGCCCACGGCGTCCACGGCATGCACGCACTTGGCGTACCGCGCAGCGTCCGCACTGCGAAAGACAACGGCTCCCGACTCGCCCGCGGTGACGGGCAACCAGTCGCCGTCACCGCCACCCGCGCCGAGCGGCACCGGTGACACGATCCGAGGTCCGGGATGCTCGCTCATAGCGGCCACTCTAGCCAGCCGGCCGGCCCGGCACCGAGCAGGTTCTTGACTGGTGGCGGAGCTGGTATGCCTCGCACTGCGATGATGACACCAGTGCTACCCACGCCTGCGGGGGACACGGAAGAGGCCCCTAGAAAGCGCCGATGGGCCATTCCTTCGGTGCCGGCATCGCCTTGTCCAGCGGCTCTCCCCGGATCGACCGGCTCATCCTGGTTTCCCCTGGCGGGCTGACCAAGCTGAGACTGCCCCCCGGTGTGCCGGCTGCCTCGGCCGCCTGGTTCCTCCGCCCCGCGCCGACGCACAGCACCCGGCTCCTGCGCGCCATGCTCGCGCCCGGCCGGCGGCCCCGCGAGGCGGCATGGGCGTATGAGTCCATCCTGAAGTGACGTGCCGTGCTCGATACGGGAGTTCAGAAGTGCAGGAGTTCAGAGGTGCAAGGGTGTCGATGAAGGGTCTCGCGGCTCCGCGCGAAGCAACCGGTTTTGTGTTCGTCAGCGGCACGTCTCGTGACTGCCTGAAGGCAGCGACTGCTGGTACGCGGGTGACGCTGCCAACGTTCACGCCACCGTGGATCGTGGTCGAACACTCACTGGAGCGGGTCCCGGTCACCCGATGGCCTGGGCGACTTTTCCGGGCCCGGGTGGTGCCCCCGGTGACGGATGAGGAGCGTGCCGCGATGGCACGAGCCGCGGGAGGCCTGTCGTCCGGCGCCGGCTTCACCCGCGCCATCGCTGTCGACCTGCTGGCGGAGCTCTCCCCGTCGGTCCTCTTCGGCCCTCACGGCGACAACGTGATCCGTGTCCTTGAAGCCGGGCTCGCCCTGGATGAGGAAGGCGCGCGGAAACTTGCCTCCGCCCGCCACCCCGAAGCCGCTGAGGAGTACCACAAGGCGTGGGATCGGTGGCTCGTGGACCAGCCGGAAGGCGAGCACTACCGGAACCAGGATCACGCATCGACCTTGTCGATCCCCGGGGCCGGGCCTTCGCGGTCACCCATCGGACACGGATTCTCGCTGATCTGGTGGGTGGTCACGAAGAGTGCCCAACACCGGGGAAGAGCGAGATCCTTCACTCTTGATGAGGACGGGGATCCAGCTCTCGCAGATCCCTGGGAATCAGCCCTGAGCGCTCTGCTCGATACCGCGATGGCCTGCGGTGCGCCGCACTTGTCGGACAGCGAGGCAGCCACCGTACTGAGTACTGCCTGGCACGCAGTGTTCGGCCCGGAAGACGTCTAAGGGGAGCTCACGGGATTGCTGGCGGTACCACGTCCCGCTTCCGCTGCCTGTCGCCTCGTTGGACAAGCCCGGGAGAAGGGTCGGCCTCGCCGCGGCGGCTGATGACGGATGACGGACGACCTGCGGGGTCGAGTCGAACCGCTCGTGTCGGTTCGCACTCGATCGCCCCTTCCCCCTTCCCCCTCCCCTTCAACCCGGCTGAACGGGTGCCCCAGCGGACGATCAGCGCCCGACGGAACATCATTGGATGTATTACCCATCTCTCGTTTGAGGCGTTTCAGGGGAGAGGTGTAACCTTCATATAAGAGGCACATAAGCGGCAAATCTGACTCGCCTGGGCAACCGCCGGGAGGCGGATCACCCAGGGGAAGCTCCCGAACCTCTGATTCCCGCCTGTGGCGAGGACTCACCATCGGGTGGCGGGCCGCCAAATCCCTAGCAATAAGAAGGTGTGGACCTATGTCCACCAATCGATTGACACGAGCCATCGCGCTGACCGCAGGAGGGCTCCTGCTGGCCGGCGGCGCAGCGGTCGCCACTGCCGGGACAGCTGCCGCCGAACCGACACATGCGCCGTTCAGCTACTCCAGCCACGACGGCGGCGGCCATAACTGGGGCGACCAGTACGGCCACGGCTATGGCTACGGCTACGACTATGGCGACTACTACGGCTACGGGGGCTACTACGGCTACGGCTTCAGCCCCGGTGTCATCGTCGTCTACTACGGCTAACGGCGGCCGCTGATGACCGTCGCCGCCTGACGGTCAGGCCTGCAACCCACCTGGTGCCCGGGATACCCCGTCCCGGGCATCCGTCATTCCGTCATTCCACCAGGGCGGAGCTCCGCCGGAGCTGCGCCACTGCCGTGCGTCCTGGACGGCTACGAACACGTTCGGTGCACGAGTCGGCACAGCTGGTTCTTCGTCGGCACAGCTGGTTCTTCAGCGCAGCGAGTCTGCTGCGGAGCGCGCCCCGCCGGCTGGAGGCCGTTGAAGGTGGCTGACCTGGCTGTATCGGGCCGCCGCGGACGCGACGCAGATTTGGCCGCTGAGGACGCGACGCAGATTGAATGCTCCGTTCACGGCCGGACCGCCCGGCGGCTCATGCATGACGAGAGGGGAGTATGGCGAGCGCGGGACACCGCGATCACCGCCGTCACCATCGCCCTTCCGCTTGCCCAGAGCACGGCGGGCACGGCCCCGCGCCGTAGCGCGCGAGGCCGTGCCCGCAGGTGGGTCACACGATCGGACGCGAGGTCGCAGATCGCGGGCGCCTCCGGGGACTTGGCATCCCTGACCCGGGCGCCGGGTCGAGCACCGAGCCAGGCACCGAGTCGGGCGCCGGGCCGGGCGCTGAGTCGGGCGCCGGGCCGGGCGGCTTCAGGGCGCGGAGACCATTTCTGTCATGGACCTGTCATACATAAGTGTAGAACTTGGTGTGATCCAGCAAGTCGGCCGGAGTGACGTCGTTCCACGGTTTCATCGTGTCGTGGAGGTCGACGACGTCGGGTGTGTTGCCGGTCGGCAGATACCCCGACTTGGGATGCAGCCGCTGCCAGTCGGCCCACAGCTTGTCGATGAAACAGTGGTGCAGCCAGAAGACGGGGTCGTTGGGCGAGGCACCGGTGGTCATCTGCCCACCGACCCAGACGTGCACGCGGTTGTGCAGATTCGGGCCGCGCCAGCCCTCGATGTTGTTGCGGAAGCCCTCGGAGGAGCTGTTCCAGGGGGCGGCGTCGTAGGTGGGTATGGCGAGTACGCGGTCCACCTCGGCCCGGGTCGGCAGTTCACGGACCCCGGTGCCGAGCGAGCGACGTAGGAACGTCCGGCCGTCAACGCGTATGTTCATCGGCCACTTGCCATTGCCGAAGGCGAACGGCCCCGAAGGCACCCGGCCGTCACCGCTCCGCCCGTCGCCGCCGAGGAAGTCGTCAGCCCACAGGGAGCTGCGGGGTGTGCGGTCAACGGTCCAGTCCCAGTAGGGCAGGGTGACCGACGGGGTGACGCTCTGCAGGGCTTCTTCGAACTGCAGCAGGAACCTGCGGTGCCAGGGGAGGAATGACGGGGACCGGTGGCCGGTCCGTTCTCCGTCGTCGGTGTCGCCGATGATGAAGGCGTTGTGGGTGCTGATGAACTCGTCATAGCGGCCGCTGCTCTTGAGCTCCAGCACCGCGTCGACGAAGTTCCGCTTTTCGGTGGCGGTGAGGTCCGCCTGATTCTTCCGGACTGCCATGTCGAGGACTCCTCGGTGGGGGACGGTCAGGGGCAGGCGTCAGCCGGTGACGACCGGGACCAGATCCGCGCCCTGCAGCTCACGAACGGCGGCGCGCGCCAGGGCGCGTGGCGTGGTGAACGTCTCGTAGTGGTTCACCAGGCTGATCCAGGTGCCGTCCGCGTTTCGCATCACATGGAGGTCGTCGTTGTCGATGCGGACGACGAAGTCCATGTCCATGCCGTCGTGGGGCCCGGCAGGGGCATCCGTACGGCTTCCGTTGCTCCCATGGCTTCCGCGCTCCGGGGCTTGCTCGTCTGCCGGCCAGCCCTCGATGTGTCGGCCCTGGTACATCTCGTTGAAGGGCTCAGGCATTTCATGCCCCCCGGGGTGTCCGTTGCTCCCGGGGTTTCCGTCACCCGCCGAGTGTCCGTGGCCGTCGGCGGGGCGAGCGACGGCGGTGTCGGCAAGGGCTACCGGTGCGGCGAGCGCCGCTCCGGCAAGGGCCGCGGCGCTGCCGTGCAGCACCTGGCGTCGGGTGGGACGCGACATGTTCCACTCCTCTGTTCTGTTCGTCTCGGCTCCTCCTCTTTAGCTGGTGTAACTGGGCAGCAGAGGAGGGCTTTGGCCGGCGTGCCGAAGGTCGGCCCGCCGCCGCCACATGCTGGCAGGGACGAACGGATCATCAAGCGGCGCCGTCGGATCAGGCAACGAACGAGACAACACCTGGGGGAAGGTGCAGAGTTCAACGGCGGTGATCGTGCTCACGCCCCGGCGCACTGGCGCTCGGAACCGGAAATTCCGCGTTACGGAGCGCTGTCAGCCGCAGATCCTTTCCTCGCGCGGCCGAAACCGTGAGACGTCACACGGCCGGAACTCGGCGCGAATGCACGGTCCTTGGGGTGGGCGGTGTTTGGGGCTTGCGCTTTCGCATCGGGGGAGATCGGTGTGTGGAGTGTGAAGGGCCCGCGTCTGGGTCTGGGCCGGGTCAGGGCCCGGGTGTGGTCACATAGCCGACTGAACGCGCGGACCGGGGTCAACTAGATGATCGATTCGAAGGGGTCGGCGATCGTAGGCGGCCTGCGTTCAGCCGGTGTGACGTTTCCGGTCGGTCTCCTGCGTGGGCGCGCACCAATGCGACGTCCGTTTCCTGCCAGCAAACACACGTGCGTCGGGCCAGCATGGGCACATGACCAAGTACACCGTGCTCCCCGTTGACACAGCCGTCCTCAAGGAATTGCGGGTTGCCGATGACGCGGGCCGTCCCTGCGCCCCGTACGTCGCGACCCGCGACGACGTGGGCTCCCCGCTGCGCTGCTGCCTGCGCCCCATCACACTCGGCGAGCGGATTGCCCTTGTTTCCTACGCCCCGTTGCGTCGTTGGGCCGCCGCGAAGGGTGCAGATCCGGGCGCGTACGACGAACAGGGTCCCGTCTTCATCCACGCCGATGACTGCGGTGGGTTCACCCCCGGCGAGAACTATCCCTTCGCTCGGCCGGGCGCCCTGCGTACCGTGCGCCGCTACGATGCCCGGGGCCATATCGCAGGTGGCCGCCTTCTGGAGATTCCGGCCGACGCCACGGCTGGCTTCGATGCAGCCTTCGACGATGCGTTCAACGACCCGGACGTGGTGCTCGTGCACATCAGGGCACTGGAATACGGATGCTTCCACTTCGAGGTGCGACGACTCTCCGCTGAGGAGCAGTAGCCGCCGAGCTACCTGAATGATCGATTGCAAGGGATCGGCTGCCCGCAGGACGAGGGAGCCCCAAGTTCGGTTGTGACGCCAGACTTGGGCTCTCGCGCCACCGCACTCGACGTGGAGACTGACGACCTGCTGAAGGACTCACCACATCTCGCTCCGTGGCGGCCAGCCATCGGGATCGCTCCACGCCCTCGTACGGCCCAGGGGACCACAAGGCCCGGCACGCGGTCGGGTGCGGCATCAACGCGTGGTTGTGACGTACTGGTCCGACGACAACTCGTACACCCGTACTCGCCGACCGCAAGTGGGATTGACGGTCTCCCGGACCGGATGCATCCCCAGTTTGGTCATGATCCGTTCGGAGGCGTCGTTGCCCACTTGAGTGATGCTGACGATCCGCTCCAGCCCTCGCTCTTCGAATCCGAACCGTACAGCGGCCGCAGCGGCCTCGGTGGCCAAGCCCTGCCCCCAGTGGGAACGTCCCAGCCGCCAGCCGACCTCAACCGCCGGCAGTACCTCCGGCAAGAAGTCGGGCACCGAAAGGCCGGTCGTCACCCGGCCCTTCGCCGGGAGGCGTCGGGGCCCACCGACTGCAGGTAGCCCGGTGCCCGCCAGGCGTCCAGTCGGTGCTGCACCGCGGCGCCCAACGACAGGAGCTCGGCATCCTGATGGTCACCGGCCATCAGGAGCAGGCCGACGGGCAGCTTGTTCACGAACCCGGCGGGCACCGACAACGACGGGTACCCGGCGACGGCGGCGGGGGTCGAGGACGGGATCACATCGTTGTCGCCGCGGGCACAGTCGGTCGTCCAGGCGGGCGGGTTCGTCGGCGCGGCGATGGCGTCCAGATGATGGACGCTCAGGGTCTCGTCCATGGAACGCCGGGAGAGGTCCTTCAACTCGGCGCGCTTGGCGCGGTACGCGGGGTCGGTGGTGGGAGGCGCGGCGAGGGATCGCTCGAACAGCTCCTGACCGGCGAAGCAGGTCCGCTCTTCCGGGTGGGTCCGGTGGAAATCGATCAGTGCGGCGAGGTTCCGAGGGCCGTGGCGAGTGGCAAGGTAGGCGTCGATGTCCCGGTGGAACTCGCTGTACAACGCCGGGAATTCGAGTTCGGCAAGACGCTTCTGATACGGAGGTGTCACCTCCACGACCTCGGCTCCCGCGGTGCGCAGTTTCTCTGCCGTGCGGGTCATCACGGCGTTCACCTCCGGCCCGAGCGAAGGCAGCCGCCACAGGCCGATCCGCTTGCCGCGCAGACTGCCGTGGTGCGTCAGCTCGCCGAGGAGGCCCGAAGAGCCGAGGGAGCTGGTGGAGCTGGTGGAGCTGGTGGAGCTGGTGGAGCTGGTGGAGCTGGTGGAGCTGGTGGAGCTGGTGGAGCTGGTGGAGCCGAGAGTGCCGGAGCGACCGCTGGGAAGCAAGGTGCCACCAGCAGGATGCGAAGCGCCACCAGGAAGCGAGGTCCCGCCAGGGTGCGAGGCGTCACCACCGCTGAGGACGGAAAGGGTGAGCGCGGCATCGGTCACATTGCGGGCCATGGGCCCCGCGGTGTCCTGTTCGGCGGAGATCGGCACCACGCCGGCCTGGCTGACCAGTCCGCGGCTGGGTTTGTGGCCGACCACCCCGTTCATCCCGGCCGGGCACACGAGGGAACCGTCCGTCTCGGTACCGATCGCCACCTGCGACAACGAAGCGGCGAGCGCGGCAGCCGAACCGGAGGACGACCCGCACGGATTCCGGTCCCATGCATACGGGTTACGCGTCTGTCCGCCCACCGCCGACCAACCCGATGTCGGCTTCGCCGCCCGGAAGTTCGCCCACTCGGACAGATTGGTCTTGCCGAGGATCACCGCCCCCGCGTCCCGCAGCCGGGTCACCAGCGGGGCATCGGTGTCCGGCGGGATCCCGGCCAGCGCCGACGACCCGGCCGTGGTCGGCATGTCGCGGGTGTTCACGTTGTCCTTGAGCAGAACGGGGATGCCATCCAGTGGGCCGCGGGTGTCGCCGTGCCGGTGCCTGGCATCGCTGGCGGCCGCCTGGCGCAGGGCCGTCGGGTCGGTGCGCAGCACCGCGTGGATCTTGGGGTTGATGGCCTTGATCCGGCGCAGGTAGGCGGTGGTCAGCGCCGACGGGGTGAGCGAACCGTGCGCCATGCGGTCCTGCAACTCCGGGATCGTCACCGTGTCGAGATCGACTCCCGGAATCGGGGGCGCGTCGGCCGAAGGCGGCGAACCGCCGACGCCGGCGTCGGCGTCGGCGTCGGCGTCGGCTTCATCGGCTACTGCGCGCGCATTCGGCGCGCCCGCCGAACCCGTCGGACCTGCCAAAGCCGTCGGACTCGTCATCCGCGTCGGACTCGTCAGCCCCGTCAAAAGAGACCCCGTCGCCAGGGCGGCAGCCAGTGCGGCAACAACGCTTCTCTTCCCCATGAGAGTTAGCGCACTACATCCCGGCGTCCGGCACAAGGGTGTGCCCCAGCGTGCCCGCGCGCCGTGCCGCCGTGCCGCCGTGCCGCACCGCCCCACCACCGTCCCCCCGCAGCTGCCCGCGCCAGACCCGCTACCCGTGCGCCCTTCCCCTCTCTCTTCATGCGGTGGCGGTCCTTGCCGGAGGACGGGATGGGCGGAGCACGACGCCTGGGACGCACGCACCCGGATCAGTGCGCCCGCACTGATCCGGCACGGCGACCAGGACCGGCTCACCCCGCCGGACAACGTCACGCGCTGGTCTGCACACCGGCGTTGAGGAGGATCTCGCGTGCCGACAGGGCGGTGCTCTGCGCAGCGGTCAAACCGGAGGCTGCCAGGTGGGCGTCCACGATTCGCAGTCCAGCCGCGTACCCGGCGAAGTCCGGTAGTCCCACGGGCCGCAGCCCCAAGCGCCGCGCGGTGGCGTCACCGAAGACGTACGCGGGCAGGTTGTCCATCCCGGCCACGTCGATTCCGGCAGTGACCTTTTCGTAGGCGTCGTCCAGTTCGTTGCCGGTCAGGCCCTTCGACCAGGGGCCCATGGCCTGCTCGCCGGCCAGCTCCCGCACGAACGCCTCGGCCAGTCCCTCGGCAACCACCTGTTCGCCCACCGTGACGGCCCTCGGGTCCCAGGCCACATTCGCATAACGCACGTTGTGGTGGAGCTCGTGTGCGGCGGCGTGGCCGATCTTCTTCAGGCTCGTGTCAGTGGGCCACATCATCAGGTGGATGGCGCCCGGGATGCCGCCCATGCCGAGGTAGCCGGCACTGTGGACGGTGAGGTGTTCGTCGTCGGGATCGCCGAGCACCACGACGACGTGCACGGTCTTTGCGTGCTTGATCCCGGGCACCGCACCGTTGAGTCGCGCCCACGCGGTGGCGAGAGAGTCCTCGATCCGAGTCCACACGCCCGCGTCCTGCATCCGGCGCAGGGCAGGCAGGTAGCGTGGATCGTCGCGGTCGGTTCGGAAGCCACAGCCCAGCTGGTGCATCTGGACAAGGTCCATATCACCCACCGTGGACATCACGTTCTGGAGCGGGTGGAGTATGTCCCGCAGGGCGTCGGGCCGTTCCTCCAGGGGCCGTCGCAGGAGAGCGAGCATGGCGGACGCCGTGTCGTGCACCCTTATCTTCATGGTTCGGGACCGTAGCGGCTCACGTCACGTCAACCTCAAGCACGCTGACGAGATCTCTGCGCCACTCCCGAGGGGCACGAAGGCGGCGTGGCGTGCGGCGCGCAGAGGTGTGGGACGGAGCGAAACACCACCCCTGTTACCCGCACCGGTGCCGACGGTGGGTCCGTGTCCGCGGCTTCTGCTGCTACCTCATCGAAGGGGAGTGGACGGGTCCGGGCCGATGGACTGGACTTCGGTGTGTGCCATCAGCTGTACGGGGTCGTGGTCGCCGTCTTGGCACTCGGCCCACTCCCAGTAGTGGGAGCCAGGGCCGGTCTGGGCGTAGCCCAAGCGTGCGAGCGCCTGCCCGCGTGCGGTGAGAGTCGGCACGTTCGGGCCGGGAAGCTCCGTGGAGGGCCACTCGTCGGCGGGGACGCCGTAGAGGACCACAGCGATCTCCCAGCGTGCGTCGCCGGGCGGCCGGGTCAGCTGTGCGCGGGTGAGGTGTCCGTGGGCCGTCGGCTCCGGTTCGGGGCCGGGCAGCTCGGCCTGCGGGTCGGGGACCTCGGCCTGCGGGCCGACGGGATCGGTCTGCGGGACGGGAAATTCGGCACTCACGAGTTCTCCTCACTTCAGGCGGCATCGGTCACGACCGACGACACCGACGACACCGGTCACGACCGACGACGCGGATGACGACCGGGACACCGGTGACGGCAGGCGGCAGGCCGCAGGTGGCACCGGCCTCATGGGGCTCACCTCATTCCTGTCGTCGATGCGTTGTGGGCGGGGAGCTTGCCCGCCATCCAAGCGGCAAACCCCGAATCACCCGATCAGCCCCCTTCCCTGTCGGTGACTGTGAGCTGGGCCGTGGCTCTGCCTGTGGCTGTGGCTGTGGCTGTGGCTGTGGCCGTGACGCTGGACGGTGTTCCCTGCGTTTACCCAGCGCACCGGCCCCGAAAGGAATTCACCCCCGTGGATCCTCGCGGTGCCCCTCGTCGATGGTTCGCGAGAGTGGGCGAAGTCGCAGGTAGAAGCATGTGGCCGGCATCGGCCGGGCCGACCGTGCCGAGCCACCGCCATCCCTGGTTTGGCCTCTCTCTGGATGCTTGCCCGTGTGACGTTCTGTTACCTGGGTAGGGCAGGGGGCGAGCCGGGACGGTGTTGCGGCGGCGGTCAACCTCGCGGACCGTCCCGGCCCGATAGTGCACAGAGAAAGGAACCGACCGTCATGAAGAACATCTGGGCGTACCCGGCAGACGTTGGCTACCAGGGTCAGGAGCCGTTGACGGGGTTCACCGTGGAGACCCCTGACGGGACGTTGGGGCAAGTGGAACGTCAGATGAACGAGCCGGGCAGGCAGCATCTCATCGTCGACACCAGCGTGTGGGTCTTCGGCAAGAGCCTCCTGGTGCCCGCGGGCATCGTTCACTCCGTCGACACAGCCGCCAAAACGGTAACGGTCACCCATGCCAGGGACGAGATCAAAGCCGCCCCCCGCTTTGCGTTTGACAGCCAGACCGCCGAAGTCGGCTACCTCACCGAAGTCGGCAGGTACTACGCCGCGCTCGGACAGCCCGCCGCCCTGTAAGGAACGCGCATACCCGACTGAGCGCCGCACCAGGCCGCCGCCTCCTTCAGCGCCCGCCGACGCCGGTGCAGACACAGGTGCAGACATACGTGCCGTCACGGCCGGCTTCCGGCCGTGACGGCACGACGTCTGCCGACTCAGAGCAAGTTGGCTCGTCCCGGTCTCCCCGACGAGCCCCACCGGCAATCCGTACGAGCGAATGCCGACTCCTTCGCTTTGCGACCAAGGCCTCTCTGCACCGATTTCCTCCGCATGCATAACCTCCTCGTCGTTTTTCTGCAACGAGTGATAGGGAAGTTTTCCCGGCGACATCGCATGCGTCACGCGTCATACATTCCATCCCGCCCTATTCTGTTCCCATTCCGTTACATATTCGGGCTCGCTGTGCATCAAGTTATTGCCCGTGAATCCGTAATGCACCTCGCCACTCCCGCCGAAAAGCGGGTCAGATCCTTTGAGGAGCCGTGGACGTGGGCGCACTTGGGGGCGATGGGGTCGCGCCGACGTGCCCCCATTCGGGTGAAACAAGCCGGTCGTGGGCGCACAAGCTTCCGGTCGGGAAGGGGCGCGTATCCAGGTTTTCGATACGCGGACCCATATGAGAAAGTTTTTCCAAAATGTCCCCAACCGATTCCCACGCTAGCATCGAACAAAGGTTGTGCTGTCTGACCGTCTCTCGTGTCGAGCGCAGGCGATAAGCGGGAACCGGATTCCCGCTGGCGGCCCCGCCGTCCGTGCCGACACCTCACCCACCGCTCGGTTCGCCCCCCGGGCCTGCGCCGGAACAAGCAAAGGCGCCAGGCGACAGGGCACTGAACGACGGCGGCCGGAACTTCCCCAGGGAGCTCACATGGCGGGAAAGTCGTTTGAAGCGTTGCCTCCCGATCTGGGGGAATCCCCCACGGTACGGGGCGGGGTTGCCACCCCGCCCGCCGGCGTCGAGGGGGTTCTCGCTGCGGTACTGGCTGACGTCGTGCGCGTCGCTCAGGTGTCGGTCGACAGCCACTTCTTCGACGAACTGGGCGCCGACTCGATGGTGATGGCACAGTTCTGCGCCCGGGTCAGGAAGCATGCGGACCTGCCCTCGGTATCGATGAAGGACGTCTACCGGAACCCGACGATCCGGAGCCTGGCGACGGCGCTCGCGGCCGCCGAGGCCGCGGCCGCCGCTGACCCCGGTGCCCCCGCCGTCCCCACGACCCCCGCTGCCCGCACCGAGTCGCCGCCTCCCCCGCCGGTGGCGGTGAGTCCGACCGGCACGCCGCACTACGTCCTGTGCGGAGCGCTGCAGCTGCTGGCCTTCCTCGGATACTCCTACCTCGTCGCCTACGTCGCCGCCCGGGGCTACACGTGGATCTCCGCCGGATCCGGTGCGTTCGACGCGTACCTGCGGGCGGTGCTGTTCGGCGCGGCGAGCTTTGTGAGTCTGTCCGCCCTTCCGATCCTGCTGAAGTGGATACTCATCGGCCGGTGGAAGCCCCGTCAGATCCGTGTCTGGAGCCTGGCGTATGTCCGCTTCTGGATCGTCAAGACGCTGATCCGTTCCGATCCCCTGGTCCTGTTCGCCGGGTCGCCGCTGTATGCGCTCTATCTCAAGGCGCTGGGCGCGAGGATCGGGCGACGCGTCGTGATTCTCTCCAGGAACGTTCCCGTGTGCACGGACCTGCTCGCGGTGGGCGATGGCGCACTGATACGCAAGGACTCGTTCTTCAACTGCTATCGGGCCCACGCCGGCCTGATCCAGACCGGCACGGTCACCCTGGGGAAGGACACGGTCGTCAGTGAGGCCACCGTGCTCGACATCGACACCTCGCTGGGCGCTGCGGCCCAGCTCGGCCACGCCTCCTCGCTGCACAGCGGGCAGGCGGTACCCGACGGCGAGCACTGGCACGGGTCGCCGGCGCAGCCGACCGATGTGGACTACCAGGTGGTGGGCGCGGCCGACTGCGGTGCCACCAGAAGACTGCTCCACAGCGTCCTGCAGCTGCTGACGGTGCTGCTGGTGTACGTGCCGCTGGCGATCGGCGCCATGGGCATCCTGCTCGCCGCGGCCCCGCAGCTCGCCGCGGCCCTGGAGCCGGGACCCTCGGCTCTCACGAGCTGGACCTTCTACGGTGACGCCCTGGCATTCTCGCTCGTCGTCTTCTTCGGTGCCCTCCCCCTCGGTCTCCTCCTGCTGACCACGGTTCCGCGCCTGCTGAACCGGACGATCACACCGGGCAGGGTCTATCCCCTGTACGGCTTCCACTACGGGGTGCACCGGGCGATCACTTTCATGACCAACAGGAGGTCGCTGATGCGTCTGTTCGGCGACAGCTCCTGCATCGTCCACTACCTGCGGTACCTGGGGTACGACCTGTCGCGGATCGAGCAGACCGGATCGAACTTCGGCACGGAGGTGAAGCACGAGACCCCGTACCTGAGTTCCGTCGGCAGCGGCACGATGGTCGCCGACGGGCTGTCGATCAACAACGCGGACTTTTCGAGTACCTCGTTCCGTGTCTCCCGGACGTCGATCGGAGCACAGAACTTCCTCGGGAACCGGATCGCCTATCCCTCGCGGGGCAGGACGGGTGACAACTGTCTGCTCGCGACGAAGGTCATGGTCCCCATCGACGGGAAGGTCCGGGAGGGCGTGGGGCTGCTGGGCTCGCCCAGCTTCGAGATTCCGCGGTCGGTACAGCGCGACAGCAGCTTCGACGGGCTGAAGAGCGAGGAGCAGCTGCGCCATCGGCTGCCCGCCAAGAACCGGCACAATGCCGCCACCATGGCGTGGTACCTGCTGGTCCGGTGGATCTACTTCTTCCTGGTCACGCTGCTCGTCTCGGCCGCCGCCGACCTCTACGCCCCGTTCGGTGCGGCGGCGATCGCGCTGGCCGACGTGCTCGTCGTGCTGTTCACCGCCGTCTACTACGTACTGATCGAACGTGCCGTCACGGCCTGGTATCCCACGGACCCGTTGTTCTGCTCGATCTACGACCTCCGCTTCTGGCGGCGTGAACGCTACTGGAAGGTGCCGTCGGAGACGTACCTGCGGATGTTCGACGGGACCCCGTTCAAGAGCCTGATCTGGCGGATGCTGGGTGTCCGGATCGGCAGCAGGGTCTTCGACGACGGCTGTTATCTGACCGAGCGGACGATGGTCACCATCGGGGACGGCTGCACGCTCAACGCGGGGAGCGTCGTCCAGTGCCACTCGCAGGAGGACGGCACCTTCAAGTCCGACCGCAGCACGATCGGTTCCGGCAGCACGCTCGGCGTCGGCGCCTTCGTGCACTACGGCGTGGCGATCGGCGACGGCGCGGTGCTCGCGCCCGACTCGTTCCTCATGAAGGGCGAAGTCCTCCCGCACCACGCGTGGTGGGGAGGAAATCCGGCCCGGCAGATCCGCCGGGGCGACGGCGGGGAAGGGAGGTAGCTCCGATGGCGACGCGGCTGACGAACGACGTGGATTTCCGGCGCGATGAGCCCGCCGCCGGCGGGTTCGCCACGGTCCCGCGGTGGACCCGCACCCCGGTTCCGGGCACCGCGGCACACGAGTCGGTGATACCCGAGCACCTGCTGCCGGCGCTGGAACGGTGGGCACAGGAGTGGGGCGTCACACCGCACTCGGTGCTGTTGGCCGCGCACGCCAGGGTTCTCGGTGCGCTGTCCGGTGAGCGGACGGTCGCGACCGGCTACGTCGCCG
Organism: Streptomyces sp. NBC_00400; assembly: GCF_036048035.1. Classification (NCBI taxonomy): domain Bacteria; kingdom Bacillati; phylum Actinomycetota; class Actinomycetes; order Kitasatosporales; family Streptomycetaceae; genus Streptomyces; species Streptomyces sp. NBC_00400. The sequence continues at coordinate 69,455 of NZ_CP107940.1, forward strand.
TGGCGGGCGGCGATCCGTTGCCCTGCCGGCTGACGACCGCGGCAGCGTCATGGCGGACGCTGGTGCGCGACACGCATCAGGTCGCCTCTCAGCTGCCGGCGCGCGAGGGCGATCGGGCCGACGGCCCCGGGGGAACGCCGGACCGGTCCGTTCCGTCGCCCGAGACGGTGTTCGATCCGACCGGTGGCGGCGGAACGGCCGAAGGCACCGTGCTGCGGGTGGCTGTGGTGTGCCGGGACGGCCGGCACCTGCTGCGGCTGCACTACCGGACCGATGTGCTCGACGAGGCGTGTGCCGCCAGGATCGCCGGCTACCACCTCACCGCGCTCGCGCTGATCGCCGCCGATCCGGATGCGACGCACGGGCGGCAGAGTCTGCTGTCCGCCGAGGAACTGCACCTGCAGCTCGAAGGGCTCGCCGGGCCGCGCCGGGTGCTGCCGGACCACCGGTTCCACGAGCTGTTCGAGCAGCGGGTGCGGGCGCACCCGGACACCATCGCGGCCGTGCACGGCCGCCGGCAATGGACCTACCAGGAGCTCAACACCCGTGCCAACCGGCTGGCCCACACGCTGCTGGCACGAGGACTGCGCCGGGAAGACGTGGTCGCTGTGGTGACCGAACGCAACCTGGACTGGCTGGCCGCCGTCCTCGCGGTCTTCAAGGCCGGAGGCGCGTACCTGCCCATCGAGCCGCACTTCCCCGCCGACCGTATGGCCACCATGCTCTCCCGCGCCTCGTGCGGGCTGGTGCTGACCGAACCCGGCAGCACCGCTCCGCTCGACCGGGCCCTGGAGTCGCTGCCCGGGATCCAGCGGCTCTTCATCGACGCGGCGTACGAGGAGAGCGGCGACGACAGCGATCCCGGCGTCCCCGTCGCGCCGGACGACCTCGCCTATGTCATCTTCACCTCCGGTTCCACCGGCGAGCCCAAGGGCGCGATGTGCGAGCACGAGGGGATGCTCAACCACCTGTACGCCAAGATCGACGACTTGGGGATCACCGAGGGACAGGTCGTCGCCCAGACCGCGCCGCAGTGCTTCGACATCTCCCTGTGGCAGCTGCTCTCCGCGCTGCCGGCGGGCGGGCGGACCCTGCTGGTCGAGCAGGAGGCCGTCCTGGACGTCCGACGGTTCCTCGACACGATCGTGGGCGGCGGGGTCAACGTGCTCCAGGTGGTGCCGTCCTACCTCGATGTCGTCCTGTCCTTCCTGGAAGAGCACCCCCGTGAACTCCCCTCCCTGCGGTGCGTGTCGGTGACCGGCGAGGCCCTGAAGAAGGAGCTCGTCCAGCGCTGGTTCGCGGCCGCGCCCCGGATCGGGCTGGTCAATGCCTACGGCTTGACCGAGACCTGCGACGACACCCATCACGAGGTCATGGACCGGGTGCCGGACGGCGAGCGGATCCCGCTCGGCCGCCCCGTCAGCAATGTGCACGTCTACCTCGTCGACGAGTACCTGTCACCGGTGCCGCTCGGCGCCCCCGGTGAGATCGTCTTCTCCGGAGTCTGCGTCGGCCGTGGGTATGTCAACGATCCCGAGCGCACCCGGCCGGTGTTCACGGCGGATCCGCACCGCGCGGGCACCCGGCTCTACCGGTCCGGCGACTACGGCCGGTGGTCTCCGGAGGGAAAGCTGGAGTTCCTCGGCCGCCAGGACGCCCAGGTCAAGATCCGCGGCTTCCGGATCGAGATGGGCGAGATCGAGAACGCCCTGCTCGGGGTGGCGGGAATCCGCGACGGCGCCGTCGTGGTCTCACCACAAGGCGGCCCGGCTCAGCGGCTGGTGGCCTTCTACTCCGGTCCTCGCCCGCTGGACGCGGCCGCACTGCAGGAGCAACTGAGCCGGTCCCTGCCCTCGTACATGGTTCCGTCGGCCTTCCACTGGCGCGAGAGCCTTCCGCTGACGGCCAATGGAAAGACCGACAAGAAGGCGCTGTCCGCACTCGCCGAGGGGGACGGCACCAAGGAGGAAGGCGGCACCAGCGAGGAGGGCGGCACCCGGGACGGCCGTCACCCGCCCGCCACACCGGCCGAAGAGCGGCTTGCGGCCGCATGGGCCAAGGCGCTGGGCATCCCGGAGGACCGGATCGCAGGCCGGGACAACTTCTTCGACCTCGGCGGCACCTCACTGTCGGCCGTACGCGTCGCGATCTGCCTGGATCGCGTGGTCTCGCCCAAGGACCTCCTGCAGCACCCGGTCCTCGCCGACCTGGCCCGGCTGGTCGAGAGCCGTTCCACGGCCGGCTCCGGGCCGCCGCGGGCGCCGGCTGAGTCCGGGCGGGGCAACACGGTCCGGGGCCGGACCACGGTGCAGGACCACGACACGGTGCCGGGCCGCACCACGGTGCCGGGCACCGGCCGGCTGCCCGCCGGCGCAGAGCGAAAGGACACCACGATGGCACCCTCACTCCCGACCTCGCTGCCGGACCTGGAGTCGGTACCCGGCCGGACTCCGATGCTGCGGCTCGACACCACTGCGGACGCGGCGAGCTGGGCGGCCGAGCACCGGGACGCGGTGCGCGCCGCGGTCCTCGAACACGGTGCGGTCCTCGTCCGCGGCCTGGAGCTCCGTCACGCGGCCGAGGTCGGCGCGGTCGTCCAGCGGCTGGGCCTCGCTCCGGTGACGGAGAGGGAATCCTTCGCCCCTCGGCAGACGTACTCCGAGGGCGTCTACTCCTCCTCCAAGTGGCCGCCGAACCAGCCGATGTGCATGCACCACGAGTTGAGCTACACGCTCGAATTCCCCGGCCTGATGCTGTTCGCCTGCCTCGGCGCACCCACCGGGGGCGGGGCGACCGGGGTCGCGGACTCCACCGCGGTGCTCGACGCGCTGCCGCCCGAGCTGACCGAGCGGTTCGAGCGGGAGGGCTGGCTGCTCACCCGCAGCTACCACGACGAGATCGGGGCCTCCTTGCCGGAGGCGTTCGGCACCGACGACCGGAGCGCCATCGAGCGTTACTGCCGCGCCCACGCGATCGAGTGCGCGTGGCAGCCCGACGGCGGGCTTCGCACACAACAGCGCCGCAGCGCCGTGGTGCGCCACCCGGTCAGCGGGCGACGCTGCTGGTTCAACCAGATCGCGTTCCTCAACGAGTGGACGATGGCCCCCGAGGTCCGCGAGTACCTGATCGACGAGTACGGCACCGACGGGCTGCCGTTCAACACCCGCTACGGCAACGGCGACCCCCTTACCGAGGACACCGTCCAGCTGCTCAACAAGGTCTACGAGGCACACACCGTGCGCCGGCCCTGGCAGGCCGGTGACCTGCTCCTCGTCGACAACGTCCGTACCGCGCACAGCAGGGAGCCCTTCGAGGGACCGCGAGAGGTGGTGGTGGCGATGGCCGGTCCGCTGCGCCTGGCCGACTGCTCACCGACCGTCGAGGTGACCACCTCGTGAACACCATCCGCTCCAGTGCAACGGAGTCCGCCATGACGAAACCGCCGCTCACCGTGCCCCCCTTCGCGGTGATCTCAGGAGTGCAGGTCCAGACCGCCCTGCAAGGACGGGAGAAGCACATCGTGGAGGTGGTCGAGGACACCTACCGGTTGCACGGCGCCGGTGCCTCGGTGAACCCTCCGTCCTCCTTCCTCCGGTTCCCCGACCGCCGGTCCTCGCGGATGATCGCGCTGCCCGCCTCGATCGGCGGAGAGGCACAGGTGGACGGGCTGAAGTGGATCTCCAGCTTCCCGGAGAACGTGGCGTCCGACATTCCCAGGGCCTCCGCCGTGCTGATCCTCAACGACCCCGCCACCGGCTACCCGTTCGCCTGCCTCGAGAGCTCGATCATCAGCGCCACCAGAACTGCCGCGTCGGCGGCGTCGGCGGCCGACTGGCTCAGCCGCGGCCGCCCGCGCCCGCTGCGCGTCGGATTCTTCGGGGCGGGCCTGATCGCCCGCTACATCCATACGTTCCTGGAAGGCACCGGCTGGTCGTTCGACGAGATCGGCGTGCACGACCTGTCCGCCGACAGCGCCGCCGGCTTCCGCGTGTACCTGGAGCAGACCGGCACCGCCGGCCGGATCACCGTGCACCCCAGCGCCGAGGAACTGATCCGCCTCAGCGATCTGGTGGTCTTCGCCACCGTCGCCGGCCGGCCGCACGTCCACGACTCCTCGTGGTTCGTCCACAACCCGGTGGTCCTGCACGTGTCGCTGCGCGACCTCGCGCCGCAGGTCCTGCTGGCCTCGACCAATATCGTCGACGACGTCGAGCACTGTCTCACCGCCGACACCTCCCCGCATCTGGCCGAACAGCTCACGGGCAACCGGGACTTCCTGCACGGCACGTTGGACGACGTGATGAACGGGCGGGTGACGGTGCCGGCGGACCGGCCCGCGGTCTTCTCACCGTTCGGCCTCGGCGTGCTCGATCTCGCGGTCGGCAAGTACGTCTACGACGAGGTGGTCCGCTCCGGCCGGCTGCAGGTCGTCGACAACTTCTTCCATGAACTGCGCCGGTACGGATGAGACCGGCGCCGGCGCAATGAGGAGTCCGCCCTAGTCGGATGGAAATCCGAAGGTGCTCTGCCTCCAGAGGAGGGACCCATCATGCCAGTCATATCTGTTCCCTACGCCTTCAACGAGGAAGAACTCTACGTCGACCTCCAGGCGATCTTCGGGCAGTCCCTGTTCCTCAAGTGCGAGGGCCTCAACTTCGCCGGCTCGATCAAGCTGAAGGCCGCGACCGAGATGGTGGAGGCGGCCGAGCGGGAGGGCGCCCTGACTCCCGAATCGGTCCTGGTCGAGTCCTCGTCCGGCAACCTCGGCGTGGCACTGAGCATGATCGCGGCGAGCAAGGGCTACCGGTTCCTGTGCGTGACGGACTCCCGCTGCAACCTGTCGACCAGGCTGATGATGGAGGCCTTGGGCAGCCAGGTGCACGTCATCGCCGCCGACGAGTCCGGCAACGGCTTCCTCGGCGCACGGCTCGACTACGTCCGCGATCTGTGCGCCTCCGACGACCGCTGGGTGTGGCTCAGCCAGTACACCAATCCGGGCAACTGGCAGGCGCACTACCGCACGACGGCACCGGCGATCGCCCGCTGGTTCCCACATCTGGATGTGCTGTTCATCGGGGCAGGCACCACCGGAACCCTGATGGGCTGCGCGCGCTACTTCCGGCAGTGGCACCGGCCGGTGCAGATCGTCGCGGTGGACAGTGTCGGTTCGGTGAGCTTCGGCGGTGCACCGGGACGCCGTATGATCCCCGGCCTGGGCATGAGCGTCCCTCCCCCGCTGCTCGACGAGTCCTTCGTGGACGAGGCGGTACGCGTGGCGGAGGCGGATACCGTCCGCGCCTGCCACCAACTGGCCCGACACGGATTCCTCTTCGGCGGCTCGACCGGAACGGTTGTCAGCGGCGCGATGGACTGGCTGTCCCGGCACGACACGCGCGGGCTCACCGCGGTGGCCATCGCCCCGGACCTCGGCGAGCGCTACCTCGACACCATCTACCAGGCCAACTGGGTACAGGACCTGTACGGCGAGGACATGCTCGGCTCCGACGGTGCCTCCGCCGAAGCTGCCCCGGCCGAGTCCCGGGAGATCCGCCCCGCACCGCCGAGGCGCGCAGCGGATCCGTATCCGCGCCCCCAGCGCAAGGAGCAGGCGGGCGACATCTAGATCCGGGCCCGTGCGCTCCGGAGGGGTCCGGGCCCGTGCGCTCCGGAGGGGTCCGGGCCCGTGCGCTCCGGAAGCCGGCCGCGGTAGCCGGCTTCCGATCCGGCCGGCCGGTACAGCCCGGCCGGCCGGGTCGCGTCGTCCTGCGGCGTGGCCGGTCGGCCGACATCCAACTCAAAGGCTATTTGTTTGCTTTAAGCTGCGCCGTCCCGTACTCTGAAGCTAACGCAAAGAAATTGCGTTAGCTTCTTTTGTGACGCTGCTTCACCACTGCACCGACGACGCACACACCACACATCTACGCCAAGGACATGCATGACATCCGTCGAACTCACCGCCGGAGAAGTCGCCCGGTGGGCGCTCCATGCCGGACTCCCGCTGCCGGACGAGCGCCATACCGATGTGGCCGCCACCGCGAACCACATCCACGGCGTCATCCGCACCCTGCGCGAGCTGGACTTCGGGGAGACGCCGCCCGCCGCCATCTACATCGTCGAGGGGGAGGCGGCCGATGGAGCTCTTTGAGCTGACACTTGCCGAGGCAGCCGCTGCCGTGGAGGAGAAAAGAGCCTCCCCGGTGGAGCTGACCGAGTCCGTACTCGGGCGGATCGACGCCGTGGAAGAACGATTGCAGGCCTATGTCACCCTGGCCGGCGAGACGGCGCGCGACTCGGCCACGCAAGCGGAACGCGAGATCGCCGCGGGCGGGTATCGCGGCCCCCTGCACGGCATACCCTTCGGGCTCAAGGACATGATCGACGCTGCCGGGATGCCGACCACGGCCAGCTCCCGGGTCAGGGCGGACCACCTCGCGCAGGCGGACAGCGCCGTGGCCGGACGCCTGTCCGCGGCGGGCGGGGTCCTGATCGGGAAGACACACACCCATGAATTCGCTTACGGGCTGACGACGCCTCAGACGCGCAACGCCTGGGACCAGGACCGGATTGCGGGCGGTTCGAGCGGTGGTTCGGCGGTCGCCGTGGCGGCGGGAACCGCCACCTTTGCCCTGGGGACGGACACCGGCGGTTCGATCCGCGTGCCCGCGGCACTGAACGGGCTGGTCGGCCTCAAACCGACCTATGGCCTCCTCCCCCTGCACGGTGTGGTCGCCCTGTCCTGGTCGCTGGACCACGTCGGCCCCCTCACCCGCACCGTGCGGGACGCGGCGCTCGTACTGTCCGCGCTGGTGGGGCATGCCCCTCAGGACCCGGCGGGTCTCCGCACGGCGCCGACCGCCTACTCACTGCCCCCAGGGGATGGTGATCTGACGGGCCTGCGTGTCGGCGTACCGGTCAACTACTACTTCGACCGCGTGGCCCCCGAAGTCGAAGCCGCCGTGCGCGAGGCCCACACACAGCTGGCGGACATGGGGGCCGAACTCGTCGAGGCCGAGATCCCGATGACGCGTTACGTTCAGGCGACCCACTGGGGTCTGATGGTCCCCGAGGCGACCGCCTCGCACGAACGTACGCTGCGGTCGGTCCCCGAGCTGTACGGGCCGGACGTGCGGGTCCTCCTGGAGGCCGGCGAGCTGGTTTCGGCGGGCGACTACCTGCGGGCCCAGCGCTCCCGCACCCTCATGCGCCAGGCGTGGCTGAGCATGTTCGACCGGATCGACGTACTCGCGGCGCCCACCGTGCCGATGACCGCCACGAAAACGGACCAGCCCTCCGTCGCATGGCCGGACGGCACCACGGAAAGCGTCTCCGATGCCTATGTCCGCCTCAGTGCCCCGGCGAACATCACCGGGCTGCCGTCCCTGAGCCTGCCGGTCGGCCGCGATCATGCGGGCCTGCCCATCGGCATGCAGCTGATAGGGCGGCCCCTGGGCGAAGCGGCGGTGCTGCGCACCGGGCACGCATACGAGACCGCCCGTCCATGGATGAGGCCGCCGGTATGAGCGCGCGCCATGGCCGTCGTTGCGGGTCGGCGCGCCGTGCCCGTGCGTGATCACCAACAGGCCGGAGCCGACGTTACTGTTCCCGATGTCAGGCATGACGTGGCGAGGAGAGCCGCTGATGGAGTTCCTGGTCGACATGGTGACCACCGTTCCGGAGGGCACGTCCGAGGAGGCCGTGGCGGAGATCCGGGCCCGGGAGGCGGTACGGTCGCGGGAATTGGCCGCGCAGGGAAGCCTGCTGCGGCTGTGGCGGCCGCCGCTCGCCCCTGGTGAATGGCGCACCTGGGGCCTTTTCAGCGCGGACGGCGCGGAGCAGTTGGAGCAGGTGCTCACGTCGATGCCCCTGCGGGTATGGCGGCACGACACGGTGACGCCGCTGTCCCCGCACCCGAATGACCCGGGCCGTTGAGCAGCAGCCACCTCGGTTCCGGAGCGGCGGCCTCGGTTGTGCCTCTGCGGCGGCGGACAACCAGGCGCGGTGTGGTCATCGAGCCGAGAGGAATTGCCGCGCCTCGCCCCCTCTCCCTCCCAGCCCGGTCTGCGCAGGCCGCCGCCGTGCCGCCCCCACAGGAGACCCTGATGAACAGCACACAAGACAGCGAGGCCATCCTGCGCGACGTGCTCGACCGGTGGAAGGCGGCAGTCGACGCGCATGAACCGCAGCGGGTCGCCTCCCACTTCACCGAGGACGCGATCTTCCAAGGACTGCACCCCTACAGCGTCGGGCGGCAGGGCATCACCGAGTACTACGATTCCCAGCCCCTCGGGATGACCGCCGAGTACCGGATTCTCGAAACCAGGCGGCCCGCCGACGACCTCGTACTCGGTTATCTGAACGTGGACTTCTCGTTCACCGACAGGCCTACGATCGCCGTGAACCTCACCGTGCTGCTCCAGCAAACGGAGCACGGCTGGTACATCAGCCACTATCACGTCTCCCGTCGCAACTAGGCCGCTGCGTTGCCCGGAAGCCCGGAGGCACCCGGGGCGCGAAGGGCCACGGGGCGGCGCCGGAAGGAGCATGCCGTGCGCCTCCTCTGGCCGGGTGAAGTCGGCAAGGAACCGTGTCCGCCCCGGCGCCGCTGCCGTTTGTGAATGCGTGATCTCCACTCGACGCATGTATGCAGCACTCGTCCTGACCGCCGGCGCCTCGGGCCTTGCGGTGTCGTCCGCCTCGGCCGCGCCCGCGGCCCCGCCCGCCCCGCCGACCGGGCAGGGAATCTCCGTCCTCAGCACACTCGACAGCCTCGGTGTCGCGCCGGTACCCGCCAAATACCAGAGCCAGATGCCCACGGTCACCGGGCAGCTCACCAGCCTTCAGCACCTCCATGACCTCGGCCAGCTGCACCAGGTGACCGACCTGGCCGCCCCGGTAGCGGGCCTGCTGCCCGTCGTGGCGTAGCCCCGTTCCGTACGGTTCGCGGCCGAAGCGGGAAGGGGCCGAGGCCGCGATCCACCGGGGGAGGATGAGGAAGCAGAGGGAGCAGAAAGTTGCCGAGTCGAACGTAGGGAGTATCGACGGCTCTCCGGCACTGCGTCGCAGCTGATTCAATGGTCGCCGAGGTGAGAGACATGGTGTCGACCGACCGGCTGCTTGCGTTCGCGGCGATGTCGTTGCTGGTGATTGCGATCCCGGGGCCGAGCGTGCTCTTCGTGATCGGCCGGGCTCTGGCGCACGGCCGCCGCACAGCACTGGCGACGGTCCTGGGCAATGTGCTGGGCTCGTATCTGCTGGTGGCCGCGGTGGCGTTCGGCCTGGGCTCGTTGGTCGAGCAGTCCGCCGCTGTCTTCCTTGCCGTGAAACTGGCCGGCGCGGCCTACCTCGTCTTCCTCGGAGTCCAGGCGTTCCGGCACCGCAAGGAGATGAAGATGGGTGCCGCGGATGTGCCCGCGCAACCAGCCCGCGGAGATCTGCGCACGATCGCCGACGGCATCCTGGTCGGCGTCACCAACCCGAAGGGCATCGTGTTCTTCGCCGCCGTACTCCCCCAGTTCGTGGACCACGCGGCGGGCGGGCTGCCCGCCCAGATGCTCGTGCTGGGCCTGGTGCCGATCGGCATCGGCCTGATCACGGACACGGTGTGGGGGCTCACGGCCTCGGCGGCCCGCGCCTGGTTCGCGCGTTCCGAACGCCGGCTGTCGATGATCGGTGGCGCGGGCGGCTTCGCCATGATCGGTCTGGGCGTGACGGTGGCGGCCACCGGCCGCGCGGACTGACCGCAGCCGGCGGGCGTCCACTTCCCGCTTCCCGCTGCCCTTCCCCCCAATCCTGCTCCCCCTTCCCGGTGACGAGCCGGGCCGCGATGCACCCCGGCCGGTCGACGCTCGCTGCCGCTTCGGGACGTCACCGCTGCGCACGGTGCACCCGGGCGAGCAGCAGGACCGTGTCGTCGGCCGGGGAGCTCGGCAGGAGGCGGGCGAGGATACGGTCCGCCGTGTCTTCCAACGAGGCGGAGGTCCGGCCCAGTTCCGTGCGGAGGGTGTCCAGGCCCTCGTCGATGTCGTGGCCTCGTGACTCGATGAGGCCGTCGGTGTAGAGCACGAGGGTGGCGGCGTCGGGCAGCTCGATCTCCGTCGTCCGGAAGGGACAGCCGCCGACGCCGAGCGGCACTCCGAGCACGTCGTCGATGAGCTGGATCCGGCCGTCCGGGTGGCGGACAAGGGGCGGAGGGTGGCCGGCGCTGGCGATCCGGGTGCCTCCGGTGGCGGGGTCGTAGCGGATGTAGAGGCAGGTCGCGAGCTCGATGCCGGCCTCTTCGGCGCACTGGTCGAGTTCGGTGAGCAGCCCGTCCGGTTCCTGGTCGTGCCGGGCCAGCGCCTTGGCGGCGATGCGCAGCCTGCCCATCGCCGCGGCGGCCGACACTCCGTGTCCCATGACGTCACCGACGACCAGGGCAACGCGGCCGCCGGGCAGGGGAATCACGTCGTACCAGTCACCGCCGACCTCGGTGACGCGGCTGCCGGGCAGGTAGCGGTGAGCGATGCGCAGGTACGGGCCGGGGGCCAAAGCGGTGGGGAGCAGGGCCCGTTGGAGGGTGAGCGCGATGTTTCGCTCCCGGTTGTACAGCCGGGCGTTGTCCAGGCTCAGCGCCGCCCGGGAGGCGAGCTCGCCGGCCAGGCTGAGGTCCTGTTCGGTGAAGACCGGTCTGGCCGCCGACCGGCCGAAGACCGCGATCCCCTGGACCGTTCCCCGGGCGATGAGCGGAGCGAGGAGGAGGCAGGCCAGACCGCTGTCGGCCAACAGCCGGGCGCGGGTTTCGTTCAGCATGGTGCGGACCATGAACTCCTGGTTCACCGCTACACACAGGGGGCGGCCGGTCCGCAGCATCCGATGGATGGCGGAGCCCGGCGGGTAGTGCACGACGTCCACCCCGCTCACCAGCTCCGTCGCGGGCGGGGGAAGAACGGTGCCGTGGGCGATGCGGTGGGTGTCCACCGGCAGGGCGGGGTCGAACGCCGCGTGCTCGTCCCCCCACTCCACGAGCTCCACGACGGCCGCGTCGGAGAAGTCCGGGACCGCGGCGTCGACCAGTTCCTGGGCCGTGACCTGCACATCCAGGGTGGTGCCGATCCGGGCGGAGGCGCGGTTGAGCAGCGCCAGCCGCTGACGGGTCGCGGTTGCCTCCACGATGGCCTGCTCGCGGTCGGTCACATCCACCAGCAGGCCGCCCACTCCCTGGTGGGTGCCCACGGCCTGGGTGAGCGGGAAGAAACTCACCGACAGGACCTTGTCCCGGTCCGGGTGGCCCCGGGTGCGCATCCCCACCCGCACGCCCGTGACAGGTTTGCCCTCCGCGGCGACGGCGCGCAGCATGCGTTCGTACTCACCGCCGTCCGAAGTGATCATGATCTCGGCGAGGCGCCTTCCGAGATGTTCCTCGATGGGGAGTCCGTTCATGTCGGCGAGCGCCTGGTTGACGTGGAGGTAGCGCAGTTCCGCGTCGAACATGGCCAGGCCTATGGGGCAGGTCTCGAAGAGGGCGTCGAGGAAGGCGAGGTTGGTCTTCACCCGGTCCAGCTCGTCGCCGCGGCTCGCCAGCGCCATGATCACCGAGCGTCCCGCGGCGCCGGTCACCGGGAAGACGCGGAACCCGCAGTCGAGGACCGTGCCGTCCTGGTGCACGGCGTGCAGGCGGCCACGCCAGTACCCCAGGGTCCGGCCCCGCTCCGCCATACGGGCGCAGGCGTCGGGTCCTCCCCCGGGCGGCCCGGGGAGAAGGAGGGCACCGGGCTTCGTCAGCGCCTGGGCCGCGTGGTAGCCGAAGAGATCCCGGGCGCCCGGGCCCCAGTAGCAGATCCGGTTGTCGTCGTCGATGCCGAACACGGCGACGGCCACATGCTCCAGCAGCGAACCGGGCTCGGACCAGAGCGGACCACGAGCCCTCGCGTCGCTCGGCCGATCTGCTGGCACCGGCTTTCCCTTCCACCCGCCGCGCACGGTGGCGGTCCGCCCGCCGGACGGAGAGCGGCTCTCTTCATTCTGCGCTCGTCGCTCGGGCGCGGACACTCCGGCGGGGGGGGCGGGTACTGCGGGGCCGGGTACTGGCGGGACACCCTTAAGAGCTGCCGGTCCTCGTCGACGGGGAGCGCCGCGGTCCCGGGACCGACGGCGGCAGGACGAGCTCGGCGACGGCGCCGCCGTCCGGCGCGTTGGAGAAGCGCAGCGTGGCACCGAGGACACGGGCCTGTCCCATGGCGATGGTCAGCCCGAGGCCGTGGCCGGTCTTCCGGCCGCTTCCGGAACGGCTCCGGAACCGCTGGGGGCCGTGGTCGAGGAGGTGGCCCGGGTAGCCGTCCCCGTGGTCCCGTACGGTGATGACGCGGCCGTCGACGGTCAGGAGGACCGGCGGGCGGCCGTGCCCGTGGGCGTTGGAGACGAGCTTGCCCAGCACGCGCTGGAGCCTGCGCTGGTCGGTCTCCACCCGGGTGTCCCGCTCGGTACGGACCTCGGCCTGCAGCCCGGTGGCCAGCACCGCCCGCTCGGCCGGCGGTCCCAGTTGATGCACCTCGATATCGGCCTGCTCCACCTCCGCGTCGAGGCGGGAGATCTCCAGCAGGTCCTCGGTCAGCCGGCTCATGGTCCGGATCCGGTCCCGCACCAGCTCGGCCGGGCGGCCGGGGGGCAGCAGCTCCGCCGCGATCTGCAGGCCGGTCAGCGGGGTGCGCAGCTCATGGGCCACATCGGCGGTGAAGCACTGCTCGCTGTGCAGCTTGGTCTGCAGTGTGGCGGCCATCGCGTCGACTGCGGCCGCCACGGCGGCGGTCTCGTCCTGGGCGAAGGGGGCGCACAGGACGCGGGGGTCGTCCACCCGGGCGTCGAGATCGCCGGTGCTGATTCTGCGGGCCACCTGGGCGGTGTGGTGCAACCGACGGGTAATACGGGAGACGCCGAACAGCCCGACGGCGAGGGTGAGGGCGATCGCGAAAGCCGAGGAGCCGACGATGGTCCGGTCCAGTCCGCGGATCGCGGCGGCGCGCCGGCTGTAGTCGAGGTGGACGGCCAGCGCCTTGCCGTCGGCGGGGGTGACGGCCCACATCGCCGGGCGGCCCTGGTGGTCGGCGAGCTGTGTGCCGCGCTCGCCCCGCAGTGCCATGGCGCGGAGCGGGGCGGGGAGATCTGCGGGGTTCACCGCGGCGTCGCGGCCGAGGGGTTCCCCGGCGGCGTACGCCGTGGCGACGGAGTCCAGCTGCGACAGCGCCGCGCTGCGGGCCTGGCTTTCCGCCTGCCTGCCGACCAGGACGTGCACCAGGACCCCGACGACCGTCGCGAGGACGCAGCACATGACGATGACGAAGGCGGCGAACTTCCCGTGGAGCGTCGTCGTCCAGGCGGGCAGGCGCCGCCGCGTCCGGGGCCGGCCGGCGCTCATGGTGTGCGCTCCGGGGCGGGTGTGGCGGAGTGCGCTTGATCGAATTCCATCGACCGCAGGGCCATGGTCCGCGTCCGCGAGTCCCATGCGTAGACGGTGCGGGTGTCGTAGCCGGGCGTGCCGGTGGGCTCCCGCAGGATCAGATCGCCGTTCGCGATCTCCACCGACAGCGGTGTCGCGCCGGCGTCCATGATCCGGGTGACCTGCCCGTGGTCGAGCGTGAAGACCCACAGTGCCAGGGAGTGGTCCGGCGCCTCGATGCCGACGATGAGTTCGTCCTTGCCGTCCCCCGTCAGATCCCGGTATTGGGGCTTTCGCACCGGACAGTGCGCCGGCTCCGCGGCGCAGGCGTTGATCTTCCTCGTGGTGGCGGAGTCGAACTGCGGCCCGCCGCCGGAGCGCGAAGGCGCGGCTGGAGACGTGGGCGATGGCGGTCAGGGTCTGGCGGTGCGGGTCGTGGACGGCGGCGGCACCGGTGGCGGAGTCGCCGGGGGTGACGACGCGCAGCGAGGCGGCGGTGCCGGGCAGGTGCAGGATGCCGTTCTGGCGGGGCGGGTGACGGGCCGGGCGAGCCATAGGGTCTGGCCGGTGCGTCGCCGCTGGGCGAAGCGCTGGACGATCGGCGCCCAGTCGATCAGCGAGCGGCCGTGTCGGCGGATGGCGACCGAGGCAGCGACCGCGGCCCACAGCGGACTCAGGACGATGGCGCCGAGCAGTCCGGTGGAGACCACCGTGGCCAGCAGAAGCGCCAATGCGCAGGAGACCAGGCTGAGTTGGTGCAGCTTGAGGCCGAGCAGGATGCCGCGTCTCGACCTGTGGGGGAATTTGACGGTGAGGGGGGTGATGGTGAGGTCAGACAAGGGCCGTTCCGAGGGTGCGCGGGCGGTGGCCGGGGCGGCACCGCCGACGGCACAGCCGGCTTCCGCGAACGGGCCCCGTACGACCGGGTGGTGGCCTGGTGTACCCCGCCGCTGCTGCCGAAGGCATGGACGGATCAGGTCGCCGACGACGGGCTGATCGTCGCGCCGCTGCCGATCGCCGATGTGCCCAACATGACCGTGGTGGCCAAGGTCCGCGTCCGCGGCGGCGAGCCCATGGTGGAGGCGGTGTTCACCGGGGGGGGTATATCGAGGCGACCTCCTCCCCGAAAGGCGACCTCGACCTGCCCGGCCGGTGGGTGGACTGGGAGAACCGCATCCCCGGCCCCTCCTGGATCTCCCTCGCCTGTCGGGCACAGGACGACCGGTTGCACACCGGCGCCCGCACCGCCCTGGACAGGCTCCTGAACGCCGCGCACACCGAGCCGTACAAGGGCGGAAACGTAGACGTCGACTGGCCCAGCTGGCGCACCTTCGCCGCCGCCCTGGGCAACCCACAGCTGACAATGGCCGGGCTCCGACCGGACCTGTGGGCCATCGGCCACTCCACAAGCGAGACGGCCGCCGTGATCCAGCAAGACGGCATGGTCCTCGCCGACAGCCCCGGCTCCCCCTCGCTCTCTGCCCTGCGGGACTGGCTCACGGCCTGGGAGACCGCCGGCCGCCCGGCCCCTGAGGCCTTCACCCCAGCCCTCGTCCCCGCAGAAGACGGCCAGAGCCCGGCCGGCTGGCACCTGCAACTGTCCCGCTGAAATACGAGCGCGGCGAAGGACCAGGGCACGTGGTCGGCCAGCCATCTTCGCGGAGTCGAGGTGGCGCGTCGGGCTGGGCCTGGCGCCTCCAGTGGTGCGCTGCAGGTAAGACTGGGTGAGCTCGGCGGTTGGGTTCTGCGTCCGGCCGATGCTGCCACCGGGCACCTCCTTCTTAGCTGGTACGACGTGGCCTTCAATCACCTGCGCAGTCAGGCCCTCGACATCAAGCGCTCCCGCGCCTTCATCCGCGATGTGATCAAGGAGATCCGTTGAGTACCAACCCCCGTACCGAGCCCGTCTGGCGCAAGAGCAGCTACAGCAGCGGAGGCGGCAACTGCGTTGAGGTCACCTCCCTCGGCCCCGATGCCGTGGCCGTACGCGACTCGAAGGACCCGGCCCAGGGCTCGCTGTGCTTCTCCGGAACGGCATTCGCCACTTTCCTGCGCCTGTTGAACAGCTCGTCCTGACCGGCTTCGCCGGTAGCCCGGCGGGGCGGGTTGTTGCGTTCCATCCGTCTCCGCCGTTCCGTCCCCCGAGAGAGTGGCTGCACGGGAGAATGGGGGCATGCCTGCTGACCACACCCCCGTGATGGAGCTTTTGTACGCGTCCCACGCGGCCGCACAGCGAGAAGCCCCGGTGCGCCGGGGCGATGACCCTGCTTGCCAAGTCGTGCTCCGTGCCGCGAAGGCCGACGCGGACGACGGCGGCATGGAGCGGCTCACCAGCCTGGCACTGGGCACGGCCCTCTGCGCGAGCGACCTGACCGCGGTCCTGGCCGACCACAAGAACATCACCACGAAGCAGCTGATGGACGAGCTGGTGGCCGCCCGCCGCGACCAAGGCGCCGAGGACACCGCGATGCCGGACCTGCTGCTCGCTATGCGCGCGAAGGACCCGGACCAGGCCGTCGAGCTGCTCGGCAACCTCATCGCAGGCGACGACGACGTCTTCCTCGACCTGATCGTGGAGCTCGGCGGCTACGCCGCCACTTGTGTGTCGCTGCTGGCGATCCTTGAGGTCAGCCCCGTTGAGGACACCCTCGCCGAGCTGGCAGAGACGGTGCAGCAGTTCTTCGCCGACGAGCAGCCGCCCCGCACCGGGACCACGGGACAGCGCCGATAGCCCGTCCCCTGGGGAGAGAGAAAGCGGCGTAGCCACAGGGGAGGGGAGCACAGGATGGGCACGGTGCTGTTGGCGGCGTTAGCCGCGGTCGTACTCGCAGTCGTCGTCACGGGGCTCGTGCGCGCCGGGCGGCGCGAGGCGCGGGCGGAGAAGAAGCGGCTCGCCGAGGACGCGCGGCTCCAAACCCGGCGCTCCTTGGCAGCGGTGTGGGCGATGGACGACCGCGCCTTCGAGGAGTATGTCGCCGAGCTGTGCCGCCGCGACGGCTGCACCAAGGTGGAGCGCGTGGGTGGCTCGGGCGACCTCGGCGCTGACGTGATCGGCTACCTGCCCGACGGCAGGAAGATCGTCGTGCAATGCAAGAGGTTCGCCAAGCATCGATCGGTCGGAAGCCGCGACATCCAGACATTCAACGGCACGGCCCGCGCCGAACATGGCGCCGACGTGCCGGTGTTCGTGGCGTCCTGCGTCTTCACACGTCCGGCCCGGGACTTCGCCGCACGGCACGGCCTGTGCCTCATCGACGTCGACCTCCTCGGCTTCTGGAACAGCGGCACCACCCTCAGCTGTCTGGTGGAACTCGACATCGGTCGGTCCGGCACCAACCGCAAGCTCAGCCCCGACCACGACTGACGAGGACCCCGCCGTGCAGGACACCGAGACCCGCATCCACGCGTGGCGCATCGAGGAGCGCGAGTACCAGCGCCAGCAGGAGCGGCGCGGCCGCCGCTTCGCCTACCCGCGCCTCACACCCGCCCGCACCGTCCTGATCGTCATCGACATGGTGCCGTTTTTCGTCGACGCCAACCCCAACGCCCGAGGCATCACCCCGAACATCCAGCAACTCGCCGACCGGCTGCGGGCGGCCGGCGGGACCGTCGCCTGGGTCGTGCCCGCGCGCACCGAACGCACCCCGGTCGGCGACGAGTTCCACGGCCCCGAGGCCGCCGAGATGTACCGCAACTCCGGCGGCACCGGACCGCTTCCCGGCCGACTGTGGCCGGGCTTCACCACCGCCCCGGACGACATCTTCGTGGAGAAGAGCGCGCCGAGCGCCTTCTTCCCCGGCCGCTGCCCGCTCCCGGACCTCCTCCAGGAACGCGGCATCGACACCGTCCTGATCACGGGCACGGTCACCCAGGTGTGCTGCGAATCCTCAGCCCGCGACGCATGCACCCTCGGCTACCGGGTGGTGATGGTCGCCGACGCCAACGCGACCGGCCGCGACCAGGACCACAACGCCACGCTCGCCACGATCTACCGCTCCTTCGGCGACGTACGCCCCACCGCAGAGGTCCTCGATCTGATCGACGCAGCACCGGCGCCATGAGACCCCGCCGGCGTCCCAGACCCCGGCAGCAGCCAACTGCACGGCGTCGGGGGAACGCGCATGGCGCCCGGCCAGGGCCGGGTAAGGGAGCGAGGGGGCGGTTGCGCACAGACTGTCCGCGACGTGGGGCAGCAGGCCCATCATCACGAATTCCATGGTGCCGATACCGATGGCCGAAATCGCGAGCGTGAGCAGAGCCAAGGGGAACCGTCGGCGCGGATCAGCGAGCCACGCTTGTCCTTGCGCATATTTACCTTTCAACAGGCGAACGGTCCGCACCGCCTGGCCGCCGAATACCTGCGCGTCCTGGCCGACGTCGGCGGCCCTCCCGCCTCCGCCACAGCGATGACACTCCTCGTTTTTCAAGGGCTGAGGCAGTCCGCCCGCCGGGCCAGCATGGTGGGCTCTAGCCTGGTACTGGTGTCACTTCCGGACGAATCCTCCGAGGGCATCGAATGCTGCAACAACCATCAGCGACTGTGTGCCCACTTGCACCTTGAGGAGTACTGAGCGTGCTGATTCGAACGGCAGGTGTCGGCGGGGCAGGGAAACTGCCAGGGCGCCGAATGCTGCTGATGCCATGAGCAGGTACCAGGTAACTGAGCCCGAGACTACCGTGTCGCATGGGCCGTGGGTGATGCACCAGGCGGTGCCCGGGGTAAACAGGGCAAGGACTACAGCTACGACCAGGGTGGGCAGGAGGAGGCCCAGCGCCCATGCTGCCCCTTTTCGGATTTTGCGGTCGCGGGTAGTTGGGTCTGCCGCTGCTGTCTCTGCCGCCTCTAAATGCTCCATGCCGTCATTCAACAAGCAGGGGCCGGGCACAGGCATGAGTTGGAGAACCCAGCTCCTCTAGGTATGAGCGGCAGATTGAGGGTGAAGTAGAAGCAATGGCCCCGTGAAGGGGTGGCTCTCCGGGTGTGCGGGGATGGTCCGCCAGCGATGTCGCCCGACGGGCGGCGGCCCGCCTTGCGGCGCCCCACCCTGTCCGTGTTGGGGCCCGCGCCAGTGTGCAGCGCAGACGCACACTTCCGCGCCAGCCCGCCGGACCCGGGCGACGATGACCTCGACGACTTCCGCCGGCAGCAGCAGGAGGCTGACCTCGTGCACCGTCTGCTCGCGCTGATCAGCTACGCCGCCCACACCAGGAACAGTGATCTGACCGATCTCCCGGAGCTGGCCGACGCGATCTTCGACCTCCACAACGACTCGCAGCAGGCGACCAGGATCCGTCGCTGACTTCGACCACACGCGGCGGGCAATGGCACCGCTCTCATAGAGCAGGCTGGAGGCATGAGCAGCAGCTCGCCCCCGAGGGCGGTGTGGACCGGATCGGTAGCGTTCGGCCTGGTCGTTTCTCTGAACCTGCGTTGGCTTTGGTTGAGCTGTACGCGTTGATCCGCCGTGGTGCCCGTGTTGGCCTGCCGAACCGGTCCCTGCAGTACAAGCACGGAGTCGGCTTCCGCGTGATAGACCGCGACCACGTCGGTGTGGCCGGCACCAACCTCCGGTGACCAGGTTGATCGCGTTGCCTGGTCGGACGTACGGCGGCGAGTCGTTCGAGGTGATGGCTTCTCACGCTGTTCTGGTCTCATGTACGTCCGTACGGCGAGGTCAACCTCGACATGGCCGCACGCCTCGACCTGGCGGCCACGGTGCCCGGCCCCCGCGCTGCGGGTGGTGGAGAGCCGGCCAAGGAGCGTACGGACGCGTGAGGTCAGATGTCGGGCCCGGTGACGTAGGTGAAGGTTCCTGAAGGGGTGCCGCCGGGGCCCGTGACGGTGACGTCGACGGTGCCGTCGGTGCCGCTGGGCGGGGTGGTGGCGGTCAGGGTGGTGTCGGAGATGACCGCGAAGGCGGCCGGGGTTCCGTTGAAGGTGACCTGGTCGGTGTCGGCCAGGCCGGTGCCGATGATGGTCACTTCGGTGCCGCCGGTGGTGGGCCCGGTGTTGGGGCTGACGCTGGTGACGGTGGACGGGTCGAGGTACGTGTAGGAAAGGCCGTCGGTGGTTCCGCCGGGGGTGATCACGGTGACGGCGACGCCGCCCGGAGCCGGGGCACCGGCGGCCCTGACGGTGAGCTGGGTGTCGGAGACGGTTTGGATGACGGCTCGGGTGGCGCCGAAGTACACATTGATGGTCCCGGCGAGGTTGCGGCCGGTGATGACGATCTCCTGGTCGCTGCCTGCGACAGGGCCCGCGGCGGGGCTGATGCCGGTGAGGGCGGGGGGCGGCGTGTAGTAGAAGGTTCCCAGGGTTCCGGTGCCGCCTGCGGTAGTGACCGTCACGGGAACGGCACCGGATCCGGCGGGGGCGGTGACAGTGATCGAGGTCGCGGTGTCGGCGGTGATGACGGCCGGGGCGGTTCCGAAGTGCACGGCGGTGGCGTTGGCCAGGTGGTGGCCGGTGAGTGTCACGGGGGTCCCGCCCCCGGTGGAGCCGTGGTCGGGGATCACGGTCGTTGCCAGGACACCGACGGTGCCTGCGAGCGTATTGGTCACATACGCGTGCGTCCCGTCGGGAAAGAACGCGATGTCGGTGGGGCCGTCTCCCACACCGATGTTCTCCACGACGGTGTTGGTGGCGGTGTCGATCACGCTCACTGTGTCCGGTTCGGCGTTCGGCACGTACACGTGGGAGCCGTCCGGGCTGACCGCCGGCACACGCGGCTGGGCGCTGACACCGATCGAGGCAGTGACGGTGTTGGTTGCCGTGTCGATCACACTGAGAGTGGAGTCGCCGACGACCGTGACGTAGACACGGGTTCCGTCGGGGGTGACGGCCAGCAGGATGGGGAAGCTGCCCACGCTGATGGTGTCGGTGACCGTGTTGGTGGCGGTGTCGATCACGCTGACCGTGCCCGGGACCTGGTTGGCCACGTAGGCGCGGGTGCCGTCCGGGGTGATGACCACGCCGGTCGGCGCGTCACCCACGGTGATGCTGTCGGTGACCGTGTTCGTGGCGGTGTCGATCACACTGACGGTGGAGAAGCCGACGGTCACATAGACGCGGGTCCCGTCGGGGGTGATCGCCGCGACGGTCGTGGGATCACTTACCACGATGTCTGTGATGACGGAGTTCGTCGTGGTGTCGATGACACTGACAAGGGCGGCACCGGAGAAGGTCACGTAAGCGCGCGTCCCGTCCGGGGTGATCGCCACGAAAGTCGGCCCGGCGTTCGTAGGGATGGTGTTGGTGACGGTGTTGGTGACGGTGTCGATCACACTCACTGTGTTGGAGTCACGGTTGGCCACATAAGCACGGGCGCCGTCGGGCGTGAGAGTGATTCCCTGGGGCGTATCGCCTACGGGAATGACGGCCCCTGCCACGAACGCGGCTCTCAACCCGGAGCCGCGCGCCTGAGCCGGCAGCGGCGAATGCGGTGCGAGGGTGAACATGACACTCCCTGAGGTAGGTGGGACGCTCTTGTCCCACATCCGGAGATGTCTGCTCCACCACATGGGCCGGCAGCGGGCAGGCGACCGGCCGCGACCGGACCGGCGACATACACACCGTGCGAAGTACCCTCCGGATGAAGGCTTTTAACATTCGCGCCATTAGTCCGATTCTCCGATCACCGCTTTACCGAGAGCCAGTTCGCGTGACCGATCCCACCGAAGTTGGCCATCGCGGGGCAGCGGCAGCCCGTACCGCACCGCGGTGTTGGTGAATCGACCGATTGATGAGCAAGATCGGCAAGCGGCGGCGGGTGGCTGGATCGGCGCCGGATCATGCCCATAAAACGGTGTCAGAAAGTCGATGTGCTCAAGAACTCAAGGAGCACCCTTTTCTGCACTATCTGGCAGGTTCAGCCACCCCAAGACGACGACACCGCCGATCTCCTCGCCCCCGTTCCGGCCGTACGGACCGGCGGCCTCGTGGGATACGCACGTGTGTCCACCAAAGGGCAACTGCTCGACCGGCAGATCCACGCACTCACTGAAGCGGGGTGCATCCGGATCTTCGCCGACAAGAAGTCCGGCAAGAATGCCGAGCGCGAGGAACTGCGGAAAGCCCTCGACTACCTACGCGAGAGCGACACCCCTCGTCGTCCCGTCGCTGGACCGGCTCGGCCGCTCCATCCAGGACCTCATCGCCATCGTGTCCGGCCTGCGCAAGCGCGGTATCGGCTTGACTTCGCTGAATGAGGCGCTCGACACCACCACGCCCGGAGGGCGCCTGGTCTTCCACGTCTTCGCGGCCCTCGCCGAGTTCATCCGCGAACTCGGCGTCCAGGGCACCAACGAGGGCCTGGACGCCGCCCGCGCCCGCGGTGCCCGACTCGGCCGCGCGCCGGCGATGACTGATCAGCAGGTACGTCACGCCCGCGACCTGCTCGCCCGCCCGGAGAACGCCGTCACCTCGATCGCGAAGCTCCTCGGCGTCTCCAGGAACACGATCTACAACTACGTGCCCGAGCTGAAGGGCGGTCGCCTCGCACTCGCCGAGGCGACCAATACGCCGGAACTGCCCCGACCGACCAGGTCCGAGGACTGATCACCGCCGTTTGCGGCTGGTGACACGGTTCTTACCGGCACCTCTATTCGTGCGTCGCGGGGCGCTGAGTAGGAAGCCCTAAGGGTTGTCCCGTAATTGATCTTCGGCGTGCTGAGTGGCCTGCTGGTTTCTTCGTCACCCCGCGAGGGTGACGTTGTGCAGGCGGGCGATGCCGAGCATCGCGTGGTGAACGCCGTCGCCCTTGAGACGGCAGTCACGCAGGATCTTCCAGGTCTTCATGCGGGCGAAGGCATGCTCGGCTCGGGCGCGGACCTTGCGGTGGGAGGCGTTGTGCTCTTCCTTCCAGGCCGGGAGTTCGGCCTGGCCGCGTTCGTGGCGATGTGGGATGACCAGGCCGGTTCCCCGGTAGCCGCCGTCCGCGATGACCGTGGTGCGGCCGACGGCGTCCTTGGCACCGGACAGCTCCCACGCCTTACAGTCGTTGCGGTTGCCGGGCAGCGGCTGGCCGACGGCGACGACGAGCCGGGTGTCGGCATCGATCACGACCTGGTGGTTGGCCGAGTACCGGTAATTCTTCGACTGCTCGGCAACACTGTGATCACGTGTGGGGACCAAGGTGCCGTCCACGATCAGCACCGTGTCCTTGCGGAACCGCTTGCGTTGCTGGAGGGCGAGCTCGGGTCCGAGGTGGTCGATGACGCGGTCGGCCGCGGACTTGGACACCCCGAACAGCGGCGCCAGTTGGCGCAGGGTCAGGTTCGTCCGCCAGTAGGCGGCGACCAGCAGAACGCGGTCCTCCAGCGGCAGGCTCCACGGCCGGCCCTTGCGCACGGGATCTGCACCCTCTCGCCGCAACGCAGTGATCAGCTTGCCGAACTGACGCAGGCTCAGCCCGGTGAACGGGGCTATCCAAGACGGCTCCGACGCCGTGATCACACCAGCCACGGCAAGATCATCTCACCGTGGTCAGCAGTTACGGGACACCCCTTAGGTTCACCGGTCCACGCGTTGACGCGGAGTCGATTTGGGCGATCTTGGATTCGGCTCCGGCCAGGCTGACACGAAGTCCTTCGAGCTCGCCGAACCACCCTTCCCTCTCCGCCTCGGCGATGCGGTCGAGAAGGTTGTCGCGGATCTCCGTGAGCCGCCCCCGCTGGGCGGGATCGGGGCGCAGGAGGGAACAGCGGACGCAGGCGTGCTCGTGGATGCAGGCGGTGCCGTAGGCGCGGGCGCAGGTGCCGACGGAGAGCTTGCGGCGTTCGAAGTGGCCGAGGAAGTCTTCCCACTCTGTGTTCGTAGGGGTGCGGTATTCCTCGGCGGGCCGGAGCTCGCGGCGGCGAGCGATGAAGGCGCGGTGGGCTTCGATGGTCTCGGCGGGGTAGACGGCTAATGGTGGAGTCGGGTATTGGAACTGTCCGAATGCCTGGCTGCGAGGGCGGTCCGGCTCCGTGGGGAGGGACTTCGTCTCGGTCATTCGGTGGCCGCCATGAGGGCCGTTGCGAGGAGGGCAGGGGGGCCGTCCACCGCGTTGCTGTGCAGGGCCTCGGTGCGGTGTACCAGTCGTGGTGCGGAGATGAGGACCGTGTTGATGCCGGGTATGCCGTCGATTGTTGGCTGGGGCAGTAGAGCGAGTCCGTGTCCTGCAGCAGTGAGGGCGAGGAGTCCGCGCACGTCGGTTCCTTCGTAGCGCAGGGATGCGCGATAGCCGTCGGTTCCGCTCGCGGCGCGCAACTGTGCGAGCGGGATGGCGGTGTCGGGTGCGTCGATCCATCGGGCGTCGGCGAGGTCGACCAAGCGGAGGCTGGCCCGGCCGGCAAGCGGATGCTGAGCGGGCAGCGCGAGGGCCAGCGGTTGCTCCGTGATGGCCACCGCAGTGAGTGGGCCGACGTCGGGGAGGTGGAGTGGGTCGTTGGGAGCGGCCATGCCGTCGACCAGGCCGAGGTCCAGGGCTGCGGTCGCGACTTCGCGGATGATGGCCTCGCGACCAAGGACACGCACCGTCAACTCCCAAAGGGGCTGCGTCTGGCGCATGTCGGCAAGCGTCCCGGTGAGCTGTGACGTCATGGCCAGCGGTGAGACCCCGATGACGATGCGGGCGGCGGGTGCTGTGGTCAGGCGCGCGATGTCCGCGCGGGCGGCGTCCAGTCGCAACAGCAGCGGCCCGGCGTGCTCCAGCAGCCGGACCCCAACGCCCGTCGGAGACACCGGACGCCGCTGCAGCAAGACTGCTCCGAGGTCGCTTTCGAGCGCGGCGATGTGCTGGGACACCGCCGACTGGGTGTAGCCCAGTTCACGAGCCGCCTCG
Organism: Streptomyces sp. NBC_00400; assembly: GCF_036048035.1. Taxonomy (NCBI): domain Bacteria; kingdom Bacillati; phylum Actinomycetota; class Actinomycetes; order Kitasatosporales; family Streptomycetaceae; genus Streptomyces; species Streptomyces sp. NBC_00400. The sequence continues at coordinate 93,689 of NZ_CP107940.1, forward strand.
GAGAAGGAACCGCAGCGTGCCACGGCCACGAACGTGCGGAGAAGGTGCGGATCCATGCCCATCAGTATCGCTAATGGAATGGTCACAGATCATCGTTGGTGCTGGACTCGGTTGCCGGGGCAGGATGTCCGCATGCCTGAGCCTTTGAACATTTCGACAGCCCGTGTAGCACTGGTGGGCGACCGCTCGCCCAGCGTGCGAGCCCACGCCCGTATCCCCGGTCTTCTCGACGCACTGGCCCAGCGCGACCAGGTGGTCCTGGACGCGTACTGGATCCCGACCCAGGACGCTGAATCCGCCGACGCCCTCACTGGATTCGATGCCATCTGGTTGGTGCCCGGCAGCCCGTATCGCAGCGAAGCCGGGGCGATCGCGGCGGCCCGCACCGCGCGTGACCAGGGGATCCCGTTTCTGGGCACCTGTGGTGGCTTCCAGCACGCGGTCCTGGAGTTTGCGCGCGACGTGTGCGGGCTCTCCGGCGTTGACCATGCGGAGAACCAACCAGAAGCGGAGGACCTGCTGATCGTTCCGCTGGCATGTTCCCTGGTCGGTCACGAAGGCGCAGTCAAGGTCGAGGCAGGGTCGTTGGCCGAGCGTGTCCTGGGAGCTGAGCGGACCGTCGAGCGGTACCACTGCTCGTATGGCCCCAGCCCGGCCTATCTGGATGTGCTGCGTGCGCACGGACTGCGCTTCAGCGGCGTCGACGAGGCGGGCGACGTGCGCATGGCCGAGCTGCCGGACCACCCGTTCTTCCTCGCCACCTTGTTCCAGCCCGAGCTCGCGGGAGACGGCACCCGGCCCCACCCGATCATCCGGGCGCTGGCCGCAGCAGCGGTCGACCATGCCGCCAAGGGCTCCGCGCCGACGCCCATCTGAGCCGAGCCGGTTACGGCTCGCGCATGGACATGGTGCCGTCCTTCCGCTCGCTGACGTCTGCGGCGTAGGCAGCCCAGTCGCCGGCGGATGCCTTCTGCCACTGGACGGCGACTTGGATGTGGACTCCGAGCATCCGGGCAAGGAGGGCGGCGGGCAGCTCGGCGGCGAGAGTGAACAATGCTGTGGAGCGGTCCTGTTGCGGGCAAATGCCGATCTTGTTCAGCCGCAGACCGACCTGACTGTCGCTGAGCGGACGCCCCGGTTGTCCTCCGGGGAAGAGCCAGGGGGCGTCGTCCGGAGTGCCGATCTTAGCCTTGCCGCGTCGAGTCGCGACGAGCGCGCGGACCAGGGCGCCAACCGGCATCGGAAGGATGACGGGCGAAGTCCCGAAGGTGATCGCCACGGTCTCGCCGGTGATGTCGACGTCGTCAACGGTGAGTTGGCTGATGGTGGAGATCTTCTGCGCGTAGAGGATCAGCAGCAGTCCAGCGACTCGGTCCGCGGTGTGAAGCGTGTCGTCGTTGAGGAGGCGTCGCGCGTCGGCCCAACGCTTCTCGCTGTCGATGGTGCCCTGTGGGCCGGTCCAGCGGATGGCACCGCAGGTGAGGCCGTGGGCATGGCGATGCTGTCCGGACCAGCGGACGAAGTGGCCGGTCTCGTCGCGGTAGCGGAAGGCGGGATCGGTCATCCAGCGTTCCAGGTCGGCTTGTGTGCAGGCGCCAAGGGTGAGACCTTCGCCCGCGAGCCAGGTGAGGAAGTTGTCGGCGGCGTTGACGTGGCAGCGCACGTTCATATCCTGCAGTTGAGTGGTGTGCTGGTGGACGACGCGGCGGCGGAGCCGGCGCAGATGGTGCCAGACCGTGTAACCGTGCAGAATCCGGCGCTCGGCAAGGTCCGTGCGCGCCTGGACGGTCGTGGTGATCCATTTCTCCAAGGCGACGAGGCGTTCGTCGCGCGGCGGCAGAGCTCCCGTCGCGACGAGGACGCTGCGAAGGTGGGCCAGCACCTTGCCCGGCGGCAGGCCGTCGAGGACGTCGTGGGTGACGGGACGCTCGTCGCGGCCTATGCGTTCCAGCAGGTCCCGGGCTTTTGCCCGGGAGATCCAGGCCAGAGCCACATCTGGGCGCTCGGCGTCCGTCAATGCCGCATGGAAGGCAGCGAGTTCAGGTGCGACGGCCCCGGTGCCGTCACCGAGGAGGTCGCGGATCTTCTGGTCGAGGACGCATCGCTGGCAGGGGCGAGGGCTGAGCTGCCAGGTGGTGGTGCAGACGGGGCAGCGTCCCCAGAAGCCGGGGTCGGGGTTGGTGCACTTCGCGCACAACGGTTCGGCCCAGTTGCCGCCGCGGGCCGGGGCGACGGTGCCGCAGCCGCTGCAGGTCGCCCAGCGTTGCTGGCAGCGTTCGCACCAGGGCTGCCCGGTGGCCCGGGAGACCTCGCAAGGGGCACTGCGACCGCAGTGCCCGCACTCTCGGATCTCCTTCGGCCTGCAGTTGTTGCAGCGGACTCCGTCGGCGAGGCGGACGGCGACCGGCTGACGGCGCCCGCAGCCGACGCAGACTTCCAGGTTGACGGGGTCGCGGATCAGGCAGTTGGGACACAGTGGCTGTCCGGCGGCATCGCGGGTGGCGGGTTCACGGACGGCGCCGCAGCGTGCGCAGGGGACGGCCGCGTGCTTGGCGAAGCAGGCCCGGCAGATCCGCTTGCCGTCCAGGAGTTTCGACAGCGCCTTCACTCCGTGACAGCGCGGGCAGGCCGGCTTGACGACGGTGGTGGCGCCGGCGGCGACGAGTTCGCCGATGAACCGCAACACGGCCGGAGTGGGGGCCTCGTGCCCGGCGTTGGTCAGCAGCTCGGGACGGTCGATCACGGCCCAGGCCAGTCGACGCTGCCCGGCCGGACGCCTCGTGGACCGCTCCAGTGCGGCCCGGACGGTGTCCACGTCGAGCACGGGGTCGAGGCCGGTGATCAGCTGAGCGACTTCCTGGATCGGATCGCCCTCGGTATCGGGGCACTTGGCGCATCGGGGCTGCCCGTAGCGGTCGCGGCTGACGACTCGCCGCTGCTGGTGGCAGCCCGCGCAGACGGCGGGTTTGTCGAAGCAGGGCGAGCATCCCCACCGTCCGCCCGAGCGGCTGCCGACGTAGGGGCGAGGGCGTCCGCACTCGCCGCAGTGGGGCAGGGCGGTGGACTGGGAGCCCGCTTCGTGCAGGGCCATCAGCAGCTTGGCGACGCGGAACGGAGCGGGTGGCTTGCCGGTCTGCAGCAGCGACGGGTTGTCGTGCAGGGCCTGGGCGAGGTTGCGGCGGCCGGCCCGTGAGCGTACGAGCGTGCAGACGATGCCGCGGATGTGGTCGGTGTCCAGATGCTTCTCGACGTTGCCGACCAGTCGCACGATCAGGCCGACCGGATCGGCGAGAACTTCCTCGGCGAGCGCGGGTGCGGTCACCGCTCAACTCCGGCGATCCGGGCTCGCCTTGGGCGCAGTTCACCGACACCTTCAGATGTGGCGGACCCGCCTGCGGCGGCCTTCTTGGGCTTCTTCGCCGCCCCGGCCGTGGAGATCGGTTCGATGAGGTCGTCCATCGTGCAGTCCAGGATGTCCAGCAGGGCCATGAGGATCTTCAGGCTGAGTCGCTCGGGTCGCTCGACGACGAGCCGGTAGACCTGGCTCGACGACAGCGTGATGCCGCGTTCCTTCAAAGGCGGGAGCAGGTCGGTGGTGGAGAACATCCCGCGGTCCGCCATCACCTTGCGCAGGTGCCAGTGGTAGTCGAGCTTGGCGGCCATCATCGGGTCCTTCCTCGTCAGACGCCGGCGAACGCCGGGGCCAGGGCCTTGCTCAAGGCAGTGTTCATGAAGTCGTCGCTGACGTGCGTGTAGATGGCCGTGGAGCTGTCACAGTCGTGGCCGACTTGCTGCTGGATAAAACGACGGTCGATTCCGTCCTCGGTCAGATGGGTGACGTAAGAATGCCGAATTGAGAGCGGAACTAGTTCTTTTGGGAGTTTTAGGGCGTCGCGGTATGCCTCGAATCGGTCGTTGATGGAACTGGGCTGGAGTCGTCCCCCGCGTTCGGTGATCCAGAGAGCTGGATGGTCGGGGAATCCGAAGCGCGGCCGGACGTTCTCGGCGTAGTCCTCGATAGCCTCGACGGCCCAGTCCATCACCGAGAGCACGTTCCGCCGCCGCGGCGGCTGGCCCTTCTTCGCCTTGCCATAGCGGACGTTGAGCGTGCCGTACCGGCCGAACTGGCGAGCCTTCGGATTGCGTCCGAAGTCGACGACGTCCAGCTTGGACGTCTCGGTCCGTCGAAGCCCCCAGCCGTAGATGACCTTGAAAAGAGTGGCGTCGCGGTAGGCGGCGAGGGCGCCCTTGCGCTTGGACTTCACGGCGCGGGCGACCTGGTCGTCGGCGTAGTCGAGGAACCGCTGCAGTTCTTCGCGGGTGAACGGCCTTGCTTCCGGATCTCCCTCGTAATCCTGCAGGTGAGGGAGGGTGTTCCACTCGTGGGCGATCGCCACGGGGTGGGTCCCGAAGGCTTCTTCGCAGGCCGACCCCCAACCGTAGCGGGCGTCGATGAGGAACTCGGTGAACAGTCGGACATCGCCCTGATAGCTGCGGATCGTCGACGGCGCCAGATGTTTCTCGCCCGTCAGCGAGGCCGACCACTCATCCTGGTGGGCCGGTGTCCACTGCCACGGGTACTCGTTCGCGAACTCGAGGAACCGGCGGGCCAGCCGCATCCGCGGCTCGATCGTCTCATCCTTGAGTCCTCGCGACTTCTGCTGAGACCTCCAGCCTCGCAGCATCGCGTCGAACATCGCGTCCTCCGGACGCAGTTGGACCACGCCGGATACGAGCTCCATCTGAGCCGCCCCGGCCAGGGCCGCCTTCTGCTGATGCACCACTCCAGACCATCCCTTCTGGAGAGCAGATCACGCATCAGACGGGATCTATTTGGCAACATTCCTGATCAGACGGCTAGTTCGTAGTAGCGTTGGAGTCCTTCAGCCCGTCGCCCTGAGCTAGCGACCTGCGACTTCTCGCCCGTCTGATGCAATTCCCGAGGGTCGCTGTAGCCCATCGCGGTGTTGATGTTGGCGTGGCCAGCGATGACCTGGGCGATGTGCGGTGGCAGGCCAGAGCGGGTGGCGTCGGTGATGAACAGGCGCCGGAAGTCGTGCGGAGAGAAGGCCAGGGGCTGGCCGGTTGAGTTGCTCAGGCCAATAAAGTCCAGGACGTCTCCCAGCGCGTCCCGGATGAACTCGCCTGTCATGCGGGAGTTTTCACCGCCGCGGTCCCACTGGAAGAGCAGCGGTGCCAACGGGTTCCAGGTGCGCTCCTCGTAGTCGTATGCGGAAAGGAGCGGGATGGCACCGGTCCGGGGGTCGCGGACCCGGCGGATGATCGTGGCCAGCACATCGGCCAGCTCGGGGCTGACGAGCAGTACCCGCTCCTGGTCGGTCTTCGACGGGGCGATCTGGAGCAGCGGGACGATCTCACCGGTGGTGGGCAGCCGGTACTGGATCATGGCGTGGTGGCTGACCTCCAGCATCTCCTCGATGCGGGCTCCGGTGTGGCGGAGGAACTCCACTGCGGCCCAGGTCCAAAAGGCACGGTGCTCGGACTGGGCAAAGTGGTGCAGTTTTCCCTGCTCATCGCGGGCGTTCACGGTCGTGACGTTCTTGGTCCGGACGAAGAGGGTCCCGCCGAGCCTGAAGGTTGCGCCGGGTGGGGCGGCGAGGACCGCTTCGAGCTGGGCTGCGCGGTGGCGGAGGTTGTCGGATGCGGCCTTGGCGAACGTCTCCAGGACGGGCAGCCGCTCGCGTGTCCGCTGATCCATGCGGGCCTTCGTCCGCTTGAGGCGCTTGCGATTTGAGGTCTCAGCTTCCTTGATCGGGCTTGGCGCCGCCCACGGTCCCCAGCGGGTAGGTTCTTCGGTTGCCCATCGGGCGATGTCCAGGTAGAAGGCCCGCACCGCCAAGAGCAGTTGGACGTAGTCAGCGCGCTCGACGAGTGTTTCCTCGATGGTCCCGTCGGGAAGCTTCCGTCGCTGGATGTAGGTGCGCATCCGTTCCTTCCACGCTGCGGCGACCTCGGGCGGCAGACTGAGGGAGCTGATGCCAGGGTGGTGTGCTTCCAGATCGGACCAGAAGTTCCTCGTCAAGCAGCGGGCGAGGCCATCCAAAGTGGCGTAATCCAGCCTCGGGCGGCGCTCTTCCAGGTAATCGATCAGCAATTCACGGATCGGCGCGCAGGCCACGCCATGCCGGTCAACGAGCTGCTCGCAACTGAGCTGTCCGGTCACCCGATGGAGCAGGCGGAGGGTCGTCGGGGCGTCGGGCGGAAGGGTCCCCAGGTCGCGCAGCCACGAGTAGAACAAGGTGGTGTTGCAGCTGGCGACTCCGGCCTTGCGCATCTCGGTGTCGTACTCGAAGGCGTCTCCGGGGGTGATGTCCGCCAGGCCGCCACCCTTGGCGATCATGATCCGCACCAGTGCCAGGCGTGCGCGCCCGCCTTGAATGGACTCCCACCGTTCCCGGCCGACGATATCCCGAAGACGGGCAACCCCCTCAGCGTCACGAGTCCGCTCCACGAGCGGACGCAGATGCGAAGTGCGATAGCCGAACTGCCAGAGCAGCGGAAGACGTAGCACATCGGCGCTGGCAAGCGTCAGCAGCCCTGTCTGCGCGTACCTCCATCGCACCTTGGCCACGGAGTTCACCCAGACTTGTCCCTCCTTGGCCCACTGCTGACAGGACGTGGCAGCTGGGGACGCCTCCCATCGCTCTTGCCAGCTCTCGCCGGGAAAGCCAGCCAGCCAGGTCAGGACCGCACGCACTCCGCTCTTGCGCTCCCACCTGGTGTGCGCCTTGGGCACCCAGAACGGTGGTTGCTCCAAGACGGCCAGCACGTCATCGACGGACGCACAAGTCATCGCCCATCGCGCCCCGGTGGGCCGGGCTGGGAACCGTTCCTGCGCCTGGTGCATCGCCCCGCCCGCGGCCTGCGGTGCGCGCGGACGATCTGATGCCCGCCCTTGCGTGGTGCCGCCGGTCATATCCCGGACGCGGCCGTTCACAGATGGCCTCCAAACAGGTCGTTGAGCGACTCGGGCCTGTAGCCGACGGCGGGGATGGACGGGAGCTGGGCCTGTCGAGTCTGTCGTTCGTGGTGCGCGCGGACCGCTTCGACGATCTCGTCACGGCCGGCAGGGAGGTAAATCTGCGTGGTGGTCAGGTGCGCGTGCCCGAGGACCCACTGCACGTCCGTCAGGGCCAACTCAGGGTCACGCGCCATCCGGTAGGCGGCTGTGTGACGCAGGTCGTGCAGCGTCCAGTTCGAGCCGAGCAACTCGTTGAACCGGTTCAGCGTCGTACAGGCCGCGTGATAGCCCAGCGGACGAAAGGGGCGCCGCAAGGTCCACCACAGCGCCTCGTGCGCGCCCCGCGGCACCCCCGCCCGCCACGCCTCCTCCTGGTAAAGACGCAGCCATACGAACGCGTCCGGGGACGAGGGAAGCTGCTGGAAGGCCCTGGTCCCCTTGCGAATCACCCCGAGCAGCTGCTCGCCGGGCAACGCGTCGCGCTCTCGGCTGGTCAGCAGCTCGCTCGCCCTGGCCCCGTTGGAAACCCAGAAGGCCAGCAGGGCTCGGTCCCGGTTGTGACGCAGCGCGGCGAACAGCTCATTGAAGCGATCGTCGGGGATCCGCCGGGGCAAGCGATGTGGCACCGAGGGCCGATATCGCCCGCCTGTTGAGAGCCGGGAAGGTCTGCCGGCCGCCACTGGCAAAGGACGCCGCTCCCGTAGACCACGCGCGGGCCGTCCTCGCCCATGTGGCCGACCACACCCCGCTGCCCGGCCCGGAAGCGCGACTGCTGATGCTGACTCTGCGCACCGCGCACACCGGTACTGGCAACCCCGTCGGGCAGGACCTCACCGCGCTGGGCTTGACCGACCCGGAGCGCCTGGTCGAGCAGTTGACCGGCTGCGGCTGGTTGGGCCTGCCGGGCACCGCTGGCGATCTCTTTGCCTCCCGGCTGGAGAACCCCACCCCGGGGTGCGGTGATCAGAACAGCAGGCAGAGGGGGCTCCCGTGGAAGCACGGAAAAACGGTCCCTTCCCCGTACGGAGAAGGGACCGTTGTCAGAGCGCCCGGCAGGCCTTGCACCTGCATCTCCCACCGGCTGGTGGACGTCTTTCCTTGGACCACAGACGCGCGGTTCCGGCCCGAGGGCCGAAGTTGCATCATGATCATACTGCATCGGTGCGCCGGCGGCGAGAATCCGTCGCGGTCCGCGCAGGCCAGGTCAGAGGCTTGCTGTTTATGGCGGATCGGCCATAAACAGCAGAGGAACCCGGAGCGCTCTCCGCCCAGGCGGAGGCAGCCGGCCAGGGCAACCGGCTTACAACTGCCGGTTGCCCGTCGGTAGCGCAGGCGAGGTGCCGGTACGCCAACACTGCACGTCTCGGGCTGGCTCACTTGAACCAGTACCTCACGCCGCGGTGGTGGGAGCAGGTGCCGGAGAAGTGCTTCGAGCACCCCAAGGGCGTTATGACCAGGGAGCCTTATGTACCGCACGCCCCGCTTGGCGGTCCTCGCCTGCCCCCTCCTGCTGCTTTCCACGGCCGCGTGCACTCCCGCGACTCATGAGGACGCGAAGCCGTCGGTCGAGCCGAGCGCGACTTCCTCCGAGGGCAAGAAGGGCACCCTGCACCTGACGGATGCGATATGCCGGCTGACGGTGGCCCGTGAATCCCGGACCGGATACGAACGGGACAAGTTCCGCCTGTGGACCGACGCGGACCACGACGGCTGCGACACCCGCAAGGAGGTCCTGCTGGCCGAGGCGGTCAGAAGCCCCGCCAGGGCAAGAACTGCCGTCTGACCGGCGGCACCTGGCGCTCCTACTACGACGACCGCACTGGTACCGATGCCCGCAAGCTCGACATCGACCACGTCGTCCCCCTCGCCTAAGCCTGGGACTCCGGCGCCTCGAAATGGACCGCGCAGCGCCGCGAGCAGTACGCCAACGGCCTGGGGGCCGACCGCAGCCTCGTCGCCGTCAGCCTGGGCCCTAACCGCACCCAGGGCGACAAGGACCCCGCCGAGTGGATGCCACCCGCCAAGGACGCCACCTGCACCTACGCCACCGGCTGGATCACCGCGACACTCCGCTGGAAGCTGACCGTCGACCCCACCAAAGCCAGAGCCCTGCGGACGATCGCGGCCGGCTGCCCGGATGCGACCGTGACGTTCACGCCGGCACCGTAGCCGCACCGATGAGCTTCGCCGGCTGAAGCGCTCGGCGCGGGGCGTGTCCGTTACCGTCTTGGTCCTGCGATGGCGTACACCACGGTGCCGATCGCGAACAGGGCCCACGCGGTCCCGGTGGACGCCGTCGTGGCAGGGGAATAGATCATCCACATGACCACGTCTCCCGCGGTGCCGCCCGGAGACGGTCCGAAGAGGGTGAACGCCAGCCAGCCGGTCGGCAGGGTCCATGCGAACTGTGCCCCGCACAGCGCCGCCCCGAGCGCGGCCAGGCCGACCAGGCCCGCGCTGTCCCGGACGACGACCTCGGCGGGGGCGAGCTTCACTCCCGCCGCCTGGACCGTCAGCAGCGCCGCACCGGCGCACGCGCCGGCCAGCAGCACGTGCGCCGCCCGGCGGGGCATCCACCGGATCGCGGCCGTCCTCTCCAGCACGACGTCCCATCCACCGAGCCCGACGGAAGCGGCCGCCACGTTCGCGGTGAGGAGCAGGACCGCCACCGCCTGATCCACCGGTCCTGGGCCGTGGAGGGCCCACACCGCCAGCGCGACGAGCGCGACCGCGGCGGCCGAGGCGGGCACCTGCCGTGAACGGGCGTGCAGGATCAGCCACCTCATCGCGTCGCCTTCCCCGCCAGCACCGCAAGCTGGTGGTCCGCCGCGCAGGAGAGGCCGGCGGTGTGCAGTTCGGCGATCCGCGAGCGCTGCTCGGCCGGTGACAGCGCCGTCAGCCTCTGCCAGGCGACGTCGGCGTCCGGCCAGATCGTGCGCAAGTACGCGTCGCTGCCCCTCTCCGCCAGCGGTTGGAGCCGGGAATCGTGCAGGGCCCAGCTCACGGCGACGCTCTGGACAGGGACGTCGCCTTGCCCCCCGCCCTCCCGGTCGTTGTTCCCGTAGCAGCTGGGTGCCAGACCCTGGGCGATCAGTGCGCGGGTCAGTTTCTCACCTGTCGCATCGGCGAGCAGCCGGTCGTCGAAGTCGACCAGCACCACGTCGCCGGAGGGTTCGCGTTTGTCGGCGATCGCGCGCAGCCTGGTGTCCTCCCGCACCGCGTTCGGCGCCTTGTCGCCCAGGACCCCGTGCAGCACGCGCAGCGCCTCCTTGCCGCGCCGTGCGAGCTCGGGCAGGCGTGAGCGGTTTGCCTGCGTCACGCACACCGGTCCGTCGCAGACCAGGGCGGCGGCGGCCTTGTCGACGACGTAGGTGTCGCGTGCAGCGGCCGGAAGGACCAGCAGGGCCAGGGCCGCACCGGCCAGGACGGGGATCACCGCGAGCAGCCGGGCCCGGCGGGTCACGGCCGACAGCAGTGCGAAGCCGGTGGCGAGCAGGCCGAGCAGCCAGAGCGTCTGACCGAGGTGCACGGAGCCGGACAGGGTCAGCAGCATCTCCCGCGGCTCCGCGGTCACCGGGAGCAGCTGAGCGAGCCGGTTCGGCGCGATGCTCGACGGCAGTGTCTCGTCACTGTTCTGCTGTAGAAGGGCCGTCAGCATGAGGAAGAACAAGACCAGGCCCGGCGGGGTGAGCACGGAGGGCAGGGCTCGCGCGACGCCCATGCCGAACACGGCACCCGCGACGAGGGCGAGCGCCGCCACGAGTGAGATCGGCAGCCAATCGAGCGGCGTGTAGGTGGTCCGGCCGAGGGCCACCTGGACCCCGCCCACGAGGACCAGGAGGCCGAAGCCCGACGCCAGCGCGAGCGCCATTGCACCGGCCGGCAGCGCCGCACGGCGCCAGGCCGGCCGCGGCACGGTCGTCAGCAGTTCGGCCATCCGCGAGCGGGGTTCGCGCAGCCCGTACACCGCTCCCGTGCCCACCGCGAGCGGCCACAAGAAGGTCAGCAGGGACCGGGTCCACAGGGCCATGGAGGTCCACTGGGCCGTCCACCCCGCGGTGCCCCTCCACCAGAGCCCGTCGTGCAGACAGAAGATCGCCAGGCTGCCGCCCAGGACGACGATGCCGGGCCACGGGGCGACGGAGCGCTTCAGCTCGATGCGCAGAACACGTCCGGTCACCAGGCGCCTCCCCGCTGCCCGGAGTTGCGGAGCAGCGCCGAGTAGCCGCGCTCCAGGGGGCTGTCGCCCGGGAAATCGGTGCTGCCCGCCGCGGCCAGGTCCTCCGGCGTGCCCTGGAAGACGAGGCGGCCGTCGGCGAAGAGCACCACGTCGGAGCAGGCGGCCGCGACGTCCTCGACCAGGTGGGTGGAGACGACCACGCAGGTGTCGCGGCCCAGTTCCTGGAGCAGCTCGCGAAAGCGCAGTCGCTGCGCCGGGTCCAGGCCGGCCGTCGGCTCGTCCAGCAGCAGCACCGCGGGGTCGTTGACGATGGCCTGGGCGATGCCGGCCCGCCGCACCATGCCGCCGGACAGGGTCTTCATCCGATGGTCGGCGCGGTCCGCCAGGCCCACCCGTTCCACGGCCCGCTGGACGGCCGCGGGGACGTCCGCCTTCGGGACCTCCTTCAACCAGGCCATGTACTCGACGAACTCGCGCACCGTGAAGCGCTTGTAGTAGCCGAAGTCCTGCGGCAGGTAGCCGATCCGGCGACGCAGGGCCCGGTGGTCGACCATCCTGCCCAGGGAGGTGCCGAGCAGCTCCAGTTCGCCCTCGGTGGGGCGCAGCACGGTGGCCAGCGTCCGGATCAGGGTGGTCTTTCCCGCGCCGTTGGGCCCCAGGAGGCCGTGGGTGCCGATGCCCAGGGAGAGGTCGAGCCCGTCGACGGCCATCTTCTTCCGTCCGACGCGTACTCTCAGGCCACTGGCCCGGATCTGCCAGGCGTAGGTTTTCGGCGCGGTGTCGGCTGCGCTCGTGGTGGGCGTCATGCGGTAGTCCCTTGCGAGGGTCGACGATGGTTTCACAGCGTTGAGTACGCGTTTCTGCGGGCGATCACGGCGCCGATGCCGAGCGCCAAGAACAGCCCCCACGCGGGCAGTTGGTCCGGCTGTAGGGCACGCTCCAGGTCCACGGGGCCGTGGTCGGTGGCCCACGCGAGTACCACGACGACGCCCCAGGCGCCCACCAGCCCGGTGGCGGCGCGGGTCACGCCGACCACGCTGCCCAGCGCCAGGGCGGTGGAGGTGAAGGCCAGGGAGGGCAGCAGCCACTGCGCGGCCGACATCGTTCCGGTCAGCCATCCCTCCACCACGAGCGCGGGCAGGACCACCACGAGAACCGCCGCGGTGCGCCGGAGGAGCAGCGGCAGGCCGGCTCGGGCGGTCGAGGCCGTCAGTTCGTGCGCCGGGTCCAGGCCGCGCGACCACGATGCGGCGACACCGCACAGCGGCAGCACGGGTGCGATCGCCAACACGGGAGAGATGCCGCCGAGGAACATGGGCCGCGTCACTGCGTCCAGCAGCAGCGCCATCAGGGTGACGAGGACGGTCATGGCCCACCACGGGGCCATGACCGGCGTCAGCCAGGCAGCGACCCGCCTCGGGCGGTGTCGCCGCGAAGGCGCCCTCACGGCCGCGTCCAACTGTGGTTCCAGACCGGCCCGGACGGTGTCGACGAGCGCGGCGATGCCGGGCGCCTCGGTGGCCACACAGGCCGCCAGGTGGCTCCGGCACAACGCGCAGGTCTCCAGATGGGCCTCCAACGCCCATACCGTGTCCGCGGCCATCGTCGCGTCACCACGTGCGTAGTCGTCGATCAACTGCCTCGACGCGTGTTCCCCGCTCATGTCAGCGCCTCCCGCATCGCGATCCGGGCCCGGCGGGCGCGGGTCTTGACCGTGCCTTCGGGCAGTCTGAGCAGGACGGCGGTCTCCCGGATGGAGAGCCCGTCGAGCACCGTGGCCCGTAGCACTTCTCGGAGTTCCGGCGCCAGCCGCCGCAGGGCGTCGCCGACGTCACCGCCGACGGTCCCGGCGAGTGCCTCTTCCTCCGCCGCGGGCACCACCGCCCGCTCGGCGGCGGCGACCGGCGGTTCGGCGTGGTGGGCACGGCGCCGGAACGCGTCGACGAGGCGACGCGCCGCGATCGTCCACAGCCACCCGACGGCCGTCCCGCCGACCGCGCTCCCGGCGAACGCGCCGGCCGCGCGCCACACCGCCAGATAGGTCTCCTGCATGACCTCGGCGACGATCTGCTCATCCGCGCAGCGGCGGCGCAACCGCACCGCCAGCCACGGCGAGGTGCGCCGGTACAACTCGTCGAACGCCCCGCGGTCACCTCTGGCCACCAGCCGGACAAGGCGTTCCTCGTCCAGTTCGTCCAGTGCTCTCCTGCGTGATCTCACACCAGCCAGACGCCCGGTGCGGCGCGCAGGTTCTTGATCCATTGTGAACTGAGTCACAGTTCTCGCGGACCAAGGGGTACGACCTGGTTCGTCGCGGGGAGTTCCCGTGCCGTGTGCTGCGCATCGGCCGTAGTGCACGTGTCGTCACCGCGCCCCTTCTCCGCGTACTCGAAAGCGGAGAGCCGGAGTACAGCTGTGCCCCTACCGGACATTGCGCGTCGTCGTGACCCGCCACGCACGAACCCCCGCCGGAGCAAGCGACACTGTTGGCGGATCTGGCCCGCTGTATTCCACTCCTCGCCCGCCGAGTTCTACTCGGCGCGCCGGAGGGCTGCCAGGTGAGACGTGCGAGTGCGGGCTCGTGGGACGTCTGTCCACCAGGCTGTGAGGCGGTGGGAGTTCATCGCGGTGGCTGCGAATTGGTGTGGCAGCCGGGCCATGGCCAGGCCGTGATAGCGGCGTCGCCGCAGGCCGAAAGCCCGGCCCCCTGGGAAAATGGTGCCTTCGGCACCGCCCCGGAACTCGCCCAACTCGGCGGTCACCGCGGCGCCGGCTGCCTCCGGGTCGACGTCAGCGCCGCCCTCGGCCGTGGCCAGGAAGATCTGTACGGCCTCTCCGTGCTTCTCGTCAGGCGCACCCGGAGCCGCCGCGTTGCGCACACCTGGCAGCGTGAGCAGACGGTGTGTCTTGCGCTGCAGCAGCGCGCCATCCGCGAGACCGTGGCCACCGTTCCGGCCTGACCGGCGCGTGGCCGGGTCAGCGACGGTGTCGTCGGCCATGCGAGAAGCACCACCGACCGGGCCCACAGGGCACGGGCGCGGTGCGGATTTCAATGGAGGGCCATTCCCATGGCGGCGATGGCACGTCAGCCCTTGATGGAGAAGAAGATCGTGTCCTGGGTGTACCAGTCGAGGTTCTTCGTGGCGAACTCCCACTCGGCGTGCTCGAATTCCAGCTTCTCGATGAGGCGTTGGGTGTCGTAGGTGAACCCGTCGTCCATCTGGCCCAGGACCGTGCGGTAGGCGTCGGCGGCGGGCTTGGCCTTGGCCAGCGGCCACATGCCGATGTGCGGGCCGTCCACGGGATACGGGATGTAGAAGGGGATCTCTTCGGGCGGCCCGGCGCATAGGTGGGCGTGGGGCAGGAGGTCGGCGCTCACCCCCAGGCGGCGAAGTTCGTCGTCCAGCAGGCTGAAGAAGGTGCTGGGCCTGGAGTAGACGCCCAGGTCGGATGGGTCAGAGCCGTTGCGGTCGATGATGAGCTGGAGGGCGCTGTAGTAGGCGGCAGCCGCGTATTCAGCCGAGGTTGCGCTGCTGGTCAGATGTCAGGTTCCCGGCGGCCCCGAGGAATGCCACGACATCGGCTTTGTCTGCGGTGTTGAACGTGATGATGCGGCTCGTGATCGCCATGCTGCCAGTCACCGCTGACATCGGATCGTCCGGTAGGTTCTCGCGGGCCTTGATGAAAATTGCGAACCCCCAAGGTCAGCGCCACCGCCGCACCGCCCCGCCCGTCTCTCCGGACTGGTCGGGCGTCAGCATGGGGTCTGGCTCAAGGCCCGCTCACGGCCGCCGCCCACGCTGCGGCGCGCTGCCAAGAGACGGGGCCATCGCTGCCGACATGTCCCAGCGGATGGTGTGCGTCTGCTGCTCGGCTCAGGCGAAGACCGTAACGGCCTGCGTATCGAACCGGTGGCGGCGCGCGCCCGCAACCCGGCCAGTGAACGCAGGAGATCCGGCCATCGAGGCAGTCCGCCACCAGCACAGCCACTCCTACCCGGCAATGACCCGGACTTCCCTCCCTGTTCACCACACAGGAGTTACGAGCGGCAAGTTGCGCGGACCTGGCCCCCTGTAGGCCCACTTCCCCTGTGTCTCTCAGTGCGCCCTGTTTCCGCTGTTCAGCCCCGATTGTCAGACCCTCCCCGTAGCGTTGTGACTCCTACTCGTGGCGGCTGCGGGGAGCGCCAATGGACGACGACCTTCAGATCGACAGCGACGAAGACCTCTTCCGCAACCCCGTCTACTACGAACCGGCCGGCCGCGACCTCGACCTGGACCGCGCGGACCTCGGCGTCCCGCAGGGCCAAAACCTCCTGAGCATGCTCCTGCGCATGCGAGGGCGTGTCCCCGTCGAAAAGCCCTTTCCAGGACCCGAAGGGCTGCCCGAGCATTTCTCGTGCCGCACGAAGCATGAGGCGTGAACCATCGCCACCGCTGACGGCCTCTCGCCGCGTCACCTGACGCGAGAGCCCCCTGCCCGGCTCGGGTGGAGGGTGTCGTGTTCCGCCCGACATGTCAGCCCCCGGTGCCACAGTGGGCGCAGCACACCCGGCCCCCCTTTCCCGAGGAGCCGACCGTGGCCCAGAGCACCACCTTCCGCGCCAACACCAAGCAGGACACCCTCACCGAGCACGTTGTGGAGTTCCTCAACCGGGTCTCCCGCGCACTCCGGAACGTGGCCGACTCGGCTGACCACGCGGCGAAAATGGTGCGGAAAGCGGACGCGGCACGGCGAAGCTGAACCGGCACACCCGGGGAGGCCGGCAGCCATGCTCTCCGCGTGTACGGGGAGGACCACTGCCGCTTCTCGAACGCTCACTGCGCCCCCGAACCAGCGCGTACGCCTTCCGCCGAGTCCCGGATAAGAGCTCACGCGCATCACACGGCACACGATTGCGCGCAGACCACCGCGACCGCCGGAGACCACGGCAACCCTCCCCCCAAGTTCGAGACCCGTTCGAGAGCTTGAGACGGCAGGTCATACCGGAGGTCCCGGTAGCACTCAAGGAGAACTCACCCCCCTCCGGCGGCGGTGTGCAGGCACAGCAGGCGGTCGACCAGTTCGTCGGTGTAGGCAGGAGTGAGCGGGCCCGTGCCGAACAGGATGCGGATGTACATCGGGGACAGGATGAGATCGAGCACCTGGAGGACGTCCGGCGGGTGTTCGCCTCGACCCCGGGCCCGGTCGAGCATGGCCTGTAGCTGGCGCGTGCGTTCGGCGAGAAACGCGTCGCGGGCCTCCAGGCCCGGCTGCCCGGAGTTGGACAGGGAGATGGCCAGGCGCAGTATCGCCATCCCGTCCGGCCCGGCGACGTCGCGGGCGGCGGTGGCCGCGTAGGTGCGCAGATCGCCCTCCAGGCTGCCGGTGTCGGGGGTGGGGGAGGTCGTGGTGAGCCGGGTGATGGCCACGTCCGCGAGGAGGGCTTCCAGGTTTCCCCAACGGCGGTAGATGCTCGTGTCGGCCACGCCCGCGCGGGCGGCGACGTCGCCGACGGTGAAGTTCCCGTATCCGCGGTCGCCGGCCAGGTCGGCGACCGCCTGATGCACTGCCGCGCGGACGCGAGCCGCCCGGCCACCGGGCCGGCGGGCCGGCTCTCGTTGCCTCTCCATGATCCCCACTTTAACGCAGTCGAGACTTGCGTTTGCTGTTTCCGCGACCCTACAGTCCCACTAAACGCAGCCAACAACTGCTTTAGGAGTGTCGATGGAGCCCCTGTTCTTCCCGCACAACCCTTCGTTCTGGTTCGAGACGCTGCGGTCCTTCGGGCACATCGCCTACGGCGGCGCCGACTTCGGGGAGGTCGTGGTGACCACTCAGCGGATCACCGCCGGCGACTACGACAGCTGGCACGACGAGTGGCTCGCCACCGCCGACCGGGTGGCCGACGAGGGACGTACGGCCCTGGCCGGCGGGCACCGCGTCAGCGCCCGGGACGCCTTCCTGCGGGCGTCGAACTACTACCGAAGCGCCGAGTTCTTCCTGCACGGCGACGCCACGGACCCGCGCATCCTGCACGCATACGACGCGTCGGTGAGGTGTTTCCGCCAGGCCGCCGCGCTGTTCACCCCGGCCATCGCGCCGGTGGAGATCCCCTACGAGGACACCGTGCTGCCGGGGTACCTGTACCGCGCCGACGACTCGGGCGCCGCCCGGCCGACCGTGGTCATGTTCAACGGGTTCGACGGCACGGCCGAGGAAATGCACTTCGGCGGCGCCGCCGCGGCAGTCGAGCGCGGCTACAACGTCCTGTCCTTCGACGGCCCCGGCCAGCCGGGCACCCGCCACCACCACGGTCTGGTGTTCCGTCCCGACTGGGAGAACGCAGTCGGCCCCGTCCTCGACTACGCCCTCACCCGCCCCGAAGTCGACCCCGCCCGGGTCGCCCTGCTGGGCAACAGCATGGGCGGCCTGCTCGCGCCACGCGCCGCGGCCTTCGAGCACCGCCTCGTCGCCGTCATCGCCCTCGACGGCGTCTACGACCTGGGCGACATGGCCACCGGCTTCCTGTCCCTCGACCGCGCCGAGGCCGAACGGCGGCTGCGCGCCGACCGCGACCCCGAGCTCGACGCCGCCGTGGAGGCGGCCATGGCCGCCAGCCCCAAGATTCGCTGGCTCGTCGACCAGGGCATGTACGTCATGGGGGCCGACACCCCGCGCGGGCTCTTCGCCACCTTCCTCGACTATCACCTGCGCGACGGCATCGCCCAGAAGATCACCTGCCCCACCCTGGTCTGCTCGGCCCCGGACGACGTGTTCTTCGAGGGCCAGCCCGAACTGCTCCACGAGCACCTGACCTGCCCCAAGACGCTGCTGGAGTTCACCGCCGCACTGGGCGCGGACGCGCACTGCCAGGCGGGCGCCCAACGTCTGGCCTTCGCCCGCGTGTACGACTGGCTGGACGACGTCATGACCGAAAGCGCCTGAGAACCCGACTCGACTGCCCTGTACAGGGCAGTCGTGAGCGGTGGCTTGTGTGCCATCGCTGTTCCAGCCGTATTCGGCTGCCCTCCGCTCAGCTCACCTTGTCGCTGCCGGCCCGTGGCGTACCCCCACGGGCCGGTACGTCGCGCCCGCCTCCAAGCAAGACTTCGGTCGCGCTCCCCGGCCACAGGCTGGACGGCCTCGCCAGTGACCAGCCCCGCGCCTGCGGGGAGAACCGACCAGCCTTGACGTGGAGGCCGGTCTCTTCCGAACCAGCCCCGCGCCGGCGAGGGTGACCTCTGTGCCGGTGGTGTGCCGGACGGAGGCGCCGCTGGAGGAGTGCGGGCGAGGGCTGGTGCGTCTTCGGGCCAGGGCATGGAGGGTCACCATGCGGCGGTCAGCTCCTTCGAGCTCCGGCTGTCAGAACGGTGGGATGTGCGTGGCAATACCGAATGATGTGGAAGCGATCGTGCTTCCACCGTGAGGCCGAGCGGCGGAGACGGGAATTGAAACGGTTGATGCTGGTATTCGAGACCGTGCTTTTGAAAGGCAGCTTTCCGCGCTCCGTGCCGCCGTATTGCACCTCCAGCTGTCCGGTGTCTTGACCGTCGACACAGCGGGCAGTGGTGACGACCTTATTAACCGAGAGACGGAAGCCACTGCAGACGTGCGACTTGCCGATCCTCACCGTATAGCCGGGCGGCCGCTACGTCGGCGCTGTGAACAGGTGACTGCGCATACTGTTATCAGACCTGCTCTGCCCCACGCGTCCACTGCCACGGCGGGCACCCGTACGGCCCCCTGCAACTCGTACAGAACAAGCCCACGGGCGCCGCATCTCGCATTCGAGTAGGCACGACGAAGCGGCCCCTCACCGGGGGCCTCCGAACTCTCCACACCTGTCAGTGCACCTTGTGGTAAGCGTCGCGGATTTCAGCAGGCACTCGACCGCGGTCGTTGACATCGCAGCCGTTTCCCTTCACCCACTCACGGATCCTTCCCGTACCCTCCCCGGCCGCCTAGGCCGAGCGCTTAGCTGCCCGGTGGGGCCCGTGATTCCCATGGGGCCGGGCCGCGGAAACAGGCGCCATGCCCAGCTCCCGCCACCCCCGCGGACTCAGCCGGCCGGCACCGTAGCGGCAGCCCGCTTCTCCATGGGGCCCGACCAGGTGCGGCGCGGAGGGCGGCCGACGAACTTTCCGAAGAGCAGCGCCGCCGCGGTGGCCGCGAGCACACCGGGCACCATCTCGTAGATGCCCGACCGGAGCGGCCCGAGGAGCGGGTCGATCTGCTTCCACATGACGACGGTGACCGCCCCCGTCACGATGCCGGCCATCGCCCCGGCCCACGTCATGCGCGGCCAGTAGAGCGACAGCAGGATGACCGGGCCGAAGGCGGCGCCGAAGCCCGCCCAGGCGTAGGCGACGATATCCAGTACGGCGCCGCCGCTGAGTGCGATGACGTAGGCCACCAGCGCCACGACCACGACCGTCACACGGGCCGCCAGCACCATCGACGCGTCCGAGGCCCGCCGCTTGACGAAGGCCCGGTAGAAGTCCTCGGTGAGGGCCATCGCCGAGACCAGCAGCTGGCTGTCCGCGGTGGACTTGATCGCGGCGAGCACGGCGACCAGCAGGATGCCCGCGACCCACGGATTGACCAACTGGGCGCAGAGCTCGATGAAGACGGTCTCCGGGTTGTCCAGCGGCTGGTTGAGGGCGGCGATCCCGACCAGCCCCACGAGCGAGGCACCCGCCAGACAGACGACCACCCAGCCCACACCGATACGGCGGGCCAACGGAATATCGCGGGTGCTGCGGATGCTCATGAAGCGGGCCAGAATGTGCGGCTGGCCGAAATAGCCCAGCCCCCAGGCGAGCAGGGAGATGACGGCCACCGCGCCGAGCGGCTCACCGGACGTCCACCGGGTGCCGTCGAAATGGGCCTTGGCTCCCATGTCCAGCAGGGACGACGTCTTGTGGGCGAGCAGCCTGTGCATCGCGCCGAATCCCCCGAGCAGCCCGATACCGATCACCGGGAGCGCAACGGCCGCGCAGAACATCACCGTGGCCTGCACCGAGTGCGTCACACTCACCGCGCGGAATCCGCCCAGGACGGTGTAGACGACGATCACCACGGCGAAGACGCTGAGCGCGAATTCGAAGCCGCCGCCGAAGATTTCCTCGAACAGCACTCCCCCGGCCAGCAGGCCGCTGGCCACGTAGACGGTGAAGAACACGACGATGACGGTCGCCGAGACCAGGCGCAGCATCCTGCTGCCGTCCTCGAAGCGCTCCTCCAGGTACGCCGACAGCGTTTTGGCGTCGCCGGCCAGCTCGGTGTAGGTACGCAAACGCGGTGCGACCAGACGCCAGTTGAGATAGGTGCCGACGGCCAGGCCGACGGCGATCCACGAGGCGCCGATCCCGGCCGCGTACACCGCCCCGGGCAGACCCAGGAACAGCCAGCCGGACATATCGCTGGCACCCGCGGACAGGGCCGCCAGTGGTGCACTCAGCCGGCGCCCGCCCAGGGCGAAGTCGGAGAACGTCAGCGTGTCCTGGTACGTCCAGATACCCACGGTCACCATGGCAAGCAGGAATATTCCAAATACGATCATGACCGGTACGATCAGGGGTGTCACCACTGCTCCTCGGTGCAGGCACTGCCAGGTATCGCGGGCCCGGAGGGATCCCACACGGAGCTTCCGGACGGGAAGGCTCCGGCGCGAGCTGACAATACGGAGCAGCCATCGGGAGCGGCACCCCTTTGGACGGATGTCCCTTGCATTCAAAGGCCCCACGGGCCTGAGGCGGTCCACGCACCGGGGCCATACCCGGGCGCACTTCCCCACGGCACACCAAACCCGTCAGCTGCCCATGAAGTCGATGATCCGGGCCAACGGGGCGGTGCTCCGGCACGTCCGTCCGGCAGCTACGGGGCGGACTTGCCGGCTGCGAACCGAGTGCGAGTGCGCTCCTCGCGTGAGTGGAGGTGCGTGCGGCGTACGCCCGGTACCTGCGCCGTCGCGCCCCAACAGGCCCTGGTGAGGCCAGAAATGCCCTGAGTGGGCATCGCGGCTGCGAACCATACTGGTGACGCTTCGCGGCCGGCCGCCCGTTGCCTCTCCGGCCCGGCGCGGCCTGGCTTTCCTGCTCGTACGCGACATCCCGGCCGGTCCGCAGCGACCCCGTCCCTCGCCGGCCGCCATCGAGGAAAAGGAGTTCTTCCCATGCGCCGTCTTCGCTCGTTCGTCGTCGCCGCGGCCGCTCTGACCGCCACCCTGGGGACCGTACCCAGCGCGACCGCGACTCCCGCAACGTCCCCCCGCCCGGCGGCCTTCCACTGCACCTCCGGATACTTCTGCATCTACAGCGACTGGAACGGCGGGGGAACCCGTTGCCAGTGGTCGCAGTCCAGCAAGGCGAACACCGCCGACGACTGCTCCTTCATCCAGCGGGGACAGAATGTCCGCTCCGTATGGAACAACACCCGGCACCGCGTGCAGTACTACACGCAGACCAACTACCACGCGCGCGTCGGGTCCACGCCCTCCGGCGCGGGCGGCAATCTGCAGGGCAGCTACCAGATCCGCTCCTTCAAGCCCCAGTAGGAGGAACCCGCGCGGTGCAGGAGCCGTCTTTCCCGTGGGCCGTCACCCCGGGAAAGGCGGCTCCTGCCATCTGCTCAGGGGCGAGGGGCAGCGAGAAGCCGCAGAAAGAAAGAGCCCGCAGAGTGGTTTGACGCGGCGTCGAAGACGTCAACTCCCCCCGCATAAGCCTTCCTTGAAGAATCACCAAGGACTGTTATGGGAGCAAATCACGTCGCATATCCGGTACGGCGAGCGACAGGAGAAAGCGACCGGGACGCCCCGACTCCGAAGATCCCGGAATGGGCGCGCACCATAGCGGCACCCCACAACCCAGCAGTCGCACATATATCCGGAATTGCGAAGTTCGTACAGCGAATATTTCCGGCCTAACGCCGTCAAGCGGTTGGTTGCGGGTGACGGGCCTCGACCACACGATCAGATTTCCGCGTGTCGCTCGGCCGGGTGCCGGCCACCTGACACGCCCGTCGTCGAGGAGGTCCTGTGATGAACGACCAGACGAGTCTCACCCCGGATGCGGCACGGCAACTGGCAACCACCACCAAGACCAGCCCGCAGATGCGCGGTATCACCCCGCGTTATCTGCTCCGCGCCCTGCCATGGGTGGATGTCGAATCGGGTGTCTTCCGCGTCAACCGCCGCCGCACTTACGTCCTCGGCGACGACCGCATCAGCACCCACAACGACGGTGGTTCGCCCCGCGTCATCCCGGGAGACCTGCGGGAACTTCCGTACCTGCGGGACGCCGACGACGCACTGCTCTCCGAACTGGCGGGCTCCTTCACGGAAGTCACCTTCGAGGCCGGAGAAATGCTGGCCCAGGACGGTGACGCGCACGACAAGCTGTGGGTCATCGCCCAGGGGCGTGCCGAGAAGCGGGTCAGCGGCCGCTACGGCGAGGACGCCGTACTCGAAGTGATCGGTGACGGCCAGTTCTTCGACCTCGACGCCTGGACCCGCTCCGAGCCCCTGCCGTACCGCGTCCGGGCACTCACCCCCGGCGTGGCCCTGTGCGTCGAACGCAGCGTGCTCACCGGGCTGTGTGACCGTGACACGGCAGTACGGGGAGCGATGGATGCCTACCTCTCGGCGGACGGCGTCCTGCCGGGTGCCGAGGTACCGGTCGATCTCAGCGCCGGGCACGTCGGCGAACCGGAACTCCCCATGACGTTCGTCGACTACGAGGACACACCGCGCGAGTACCACATGACCCTCGCCCAGACCGTGCTGCGCGTCCATACCCGGGTCTCCGACCTCTACAACGGGCCCATCGACCAGACTCGCGCCCAGTCCAACCTCACCGTGCACGCCCTGCGTGAGCGGCAGGAGGCCTCGCTGCTCAACCACCCGGAATTCGGCCTCTTCAACAATGTGGCCCCCGGACAGCGGGTGCAGGCCCGCACCGGCTCCCCGACCCCCGACGACCTGGACGAACTGCTGACCAGGGTCTGGAAGCAGCCCGGCTACTTCCTCGCCCACCCCAGGGCCATCGCCGCGTTCGGCCGGGAATGTACGCGCCGGGGTGTGCCCCCGGTCATCGACAACCGCTTCGGCAGTCCGCTGCTGAGCTGGCGCGGGGTCCCGCTGCTCCCCTCCGACAAGGTGCGGTTCTCCGGCAGCGCCGGCATCGGCACCACCGAGATCCTGCTGATGCGCACCGGTGAGGCGGAGCAGGGCGTGGTGGGCCTGCGTCCCGCGAAGGTCGAGGACGAGGTGGAACCCGGCCTGTCGATGCGGAACATGGGCGTCGACCAGAAGGGCGTCACGTCGTACCTGATGACGGCCTACTTCAACACCGCGGTGCTGGTCGAGGACGCACTCGCCGTGCTCCAGAACGTCGAGGTCTCCAACTACCATGACTATTCCTGACGTTACCGGGAGCCGGTGGCCGTACACGGCTCCCCCCGCGAACCCGCCGGCCGGCGACCTGACGTCCGCAGATCCGGCCGATCCGGCCGATCCGGCCACGGCACTGACTACGGCACTGGCCACGGCACTGGCGGCAGCGTCGGCCATGAGCACGGCCACGACCGCGCCCGCGGACCCGGTCACCGCTGCTCCGACCACCACCGATCCGGTCAGCGCTGCTCCGGTCACTGCTGCTCCGATCAGCACTGCTCCGGTCGGCACCGAACCGGCCGCCCACACCCGGTCCACCCACCACCCCGTACACCCCACCACCACCCAGCCCCTGCAATCCGCCGCCACCCAGCCCGGACAACCCACCGGCCTCCCCGGCCAACACGTCGCCTTCTCGCCCGAGATGGCGCGCCGGGACTTCCCGATCCTGCACCGGACCGTGAACGGGCACCCCTTGGTCTGGCTGGACAACGGGGCCACCACACAGAAGCCCCGCCAGGTGATCGAGACACTGGCCGGCTTCTACGGATCCGCCAACTCCAACATCCACCGTGGTGCGCACACCATGGCCCGGGAAGCCACCGAGGCCTACGAAGCGGGCCGGGCGGCGGTCGCCCGGTTCCTGGGTGCACCGTCACCGGACGACATCGTCTTCGTACGCGGCACCACCGAGGCGATCAACCTCGTCGCCCAGAGCTGGGGGCGGGCCAACCTCGGCCCCGGGGACGACATTCTGGTGCCTGTACTGGAGCACCACTCGAATATCGTTCCCTGGCAGTTGGTCGCCAAGGAGACCCGTGCCCGGGTGGTACCCGTACCACTGCGGCCGGACGGCCAGATCGATTTCCACGCGTACGCCGACCTGCTCTCCATGCGCACCCGACTCGTCGCGGTCAGTCAGGCGTCGAATGTGCTCGGCACCGTCCCGCCGGTACGCGAGATGACCGCACTCGCCCACCGCTACGGAGCCAAGGTGCTGGTGGACGGGGCGCAGGCGGTGGCCCACTTCCCTGTCGATGTGCAGGACCTGGACGCCGACTTCTATGTGTTCTCCGGCCACAAGCTGTTCGCCCCGACGGGCATCGGCGCCCTGTACGTGAAGCCGGAGATCCTGCGGAACATGGCGCCGTGGCAGGGCGGCGGCAACATGATCGAGTCGGTCAACTTCACCCACACCACCTACGCCCCCGTACCGCATCTCCTGGAGGCCGGAACCGGGCACATCTCCGGCGTGGTCGGTCTGCTGTCCGCGCTGAACTGGCTGACCTCCTTCGACCGGGACGCCATCGCCGCCTACGAGACCTCGCTGATGGCGTACGCGCAACAGGCCCTGGCCACGGTCCCCGGCCTTGAGCTGCTGGGCTCCGCGCCCGACAGAATCGCGGTCCTGACCTTCACCCTCGCCGGCCACGACCCGTCCACGATCGCCGAGTGGCTGGACCGCGACGGCATCGCCATCCGCGCCGGCCACCACTGCGCCCAACCGGCGCTGGCCCACTACGGCCTGGAGAGCGCGGCACGTGCGTCGCTCGCGCTCTACAACACATCCGAGGAGGTGGACAAGCTGGTGGCGTCACTGCACCGGTTGCAGCAGACCAGCTGACCCCGCTGTCCGTACGGGTTGCCGACCGTCCTCCGGTCGGCAACCCGTACGGCAACGCCGGGCGGCGACGCCGGCACCGGTACTCCGGCGGGCCGAGGTCACCGGCCGCCGGACGCCCGCTGCGTGCGCCAGTCCCGGGCCAGCACCGACCAGATCTCCATGTCGTGACGTACGCCGCGGTACGGGTTGCTCTCCCGGAGCACTCCCTCCCGCACCATGCCGAGCCGCTTGGCGACATTGATGCTCGCGGTGTTGGAGGAGGATGCGATCCACTCCACACGGTGCATCCCGCGCTCCCCGACCGCCCAGTCGATGAGGACCCGGATCGCGCGCGTGATCAGCCCGCGCCCGACAGCCGCCTCCTCCAGCCAGCAGCCGACCTCACAGTTGCCGGACTCGGTGTCGAACGTCCTGAAAAGGACCCCGCCGACGAGCACACGGTCCAGCCAGATTCCGTGGAGCCGGCCGCTGTCGGCAGCCGCCTTGTCCGCATAGAGCTGCAGGAGCGCCGTGGCGGAAGCGAGATCGGTGGCACGGTCCGGCAGTCCGATGGAGCGGCCGATGTACTCGCGGCCCCGGTCCATATGGGCGAGGTACTCCCCGGCATGCCACGGCTCCAGCGGCCGCAGCTCCGCGTCGTCGTCACCCAGCGATATCGCGAACATCTGCTTCTTTCCCGTCTCACTTCCACGTCAGCCTGTTGTGCGCTCGCGTTCCCGGACGAGCCGCTGTGCCGTCGTCGCCCGTGCGCTGCGTCCGGAATCGTCCCACAGCGGCGTGCGCTGCCTCTCTGTGCCGCCCGAGATGCGCCGTGCAGCGCAAGAGGCACAGACATGGGCCGCTCCTCGCGGTGCACGGCGGGTCCCCGCCAGGACGGCTCGCGTACACCTCGTGGACCACCGCATACGGCAGATTCCGGTGCCGTGAGCTGCAGAGACATGCAGGCAGGCAAGCACACGGACAACTGGGCAAGCAGGGTGAGGAAGAGGAAATGAACGAACCGGCAGGCAGCAGGAATCAGCAGCCGCTCTCCGTGGACGGGCTGATGGCCGTGCTGGCCGACTGCGAGGACGTCTGGGACACGCCGGACCGTTCGGGCGACCCGGTGGACATCCTCGACCACGGCCTTCAGGTCGCGGCCGTCCTGGCGCAGCGGCACCCGCACGACGAGGAACTTCAGGTCGCGGGCCTGGTGCATGACATCGGCCATCACCTGGTTCCCGGCGACGAGGCGCGGCACGGCGAGCACGCCGCGGCGGCCGTCGCCGGCCTGCTGGGCGCGCGGGTCGCACGGCTGGTCGCGCTCCACATCCCCGCCAAGCGCTACCTCGCGGCGACGGACGCGGAGCATACGACCGGGCTGTCCCCGGAGAGCACACGTACCCTCGCCCTCCAGGGCGGTCCGATGACGCCGGAGGAACAGGCCGCGTTCGCGGCACATCCCGACTTCCTCGCTGCCGTCGCGCTGCGCCACGCCGATGACGCGGGGAAGGTCGTGGGCCTGCGGGTGGCCGGCCTGGAGCATTGGCGGCCCCTCGTCGAGCGGGTGGCGGCCGGCCGCACCAGGACGTCGTCCATGAAGTGAGGCGGTGTCCCTCCTCGGTCGTGACGAGGTCGACGACCGTGGCCCGCCCGAGGAGGGCCGTCTGCCCGCCGGCGGCCGTTCGCCCGCGGCATCCCGTACCCGCCCCACGAATGCGCGACCGGCCCGGGGCGTGCGCCGTGAAACGGCCCAGCCGGACGCCCAGATCCTTCCAGTTCCGGAACCATCAAGCCCTCCCGAAGCAAGTGATGACCTCCACGAGGGCGCCTTACTTCGGGGAGTGGGGGTGCGGCATTCCCTTTCCGCTGCCCGCGTCCCCGGGGCTGCGCGCGGGGTGGACGCCGCCCGCCTCTCCCCACAGCGCCCGAGCCGGCCCCCCGGCTCAGTGCCAGGAACCGGCCCGCCACTTCGGTGCCAGGATCCGGCCCGCCGATCAGATCCCGGGTGAGGCGACCCGTGTGTAGGTCTTCGGTGCGCTGGTGCCGCCGGGGCTGGTGACGGTGACGGCGACCGGACCGGCGGCTCCGGGCAGGGCGTCGACGACGATGTGGTGGTCGGAGACGATGGTGAACCCCGCGGGGTCGGTGCCGATGAGCACCTGGGTTGCCTGGGCGAAGCCGGTGCCGGTGAGGGTGAGGGTGATCCCGCCGGCGGTGGGCCCCTGGTTCGGGACCACGGTCGTGACGACCGGTGGCGCCAGGTAGGTGTAGGAGACTCCGTTGCTCGTTCCCCCGGCGGTGCTCACGGTGACGTCGGCCGGACCGGCGGCTCCGGCCGGAACCACGGCGGTGATCTGGGTGTCCGAGACCACCGTGAACCCCGTTGCCGCGGTCGTCCCGAAGCGCACCGCGGTGGCTTCGACGAGGTGGACACCGGTGAGTGTGACGGTGTTCCCGCCCGAGAGCGGTCCCGAGGGCGGGGCGACACCGGTGAGGACCGGGGTGCTGACGTAGAAGTAGGCGCTTGGGAGGGTGCTGCTGCCGCCCGGGGTGGTCACGGTGACATTGACCGGACCCGCGGTCGCCGCGGGGACCACGGCGGAGATCTGGGTCGGGGACAGGACCGTGAAGGAGGTCGCGGGGGTGGTGCCGAAGGTGACCGCGGTCGTTCCGGTGAGGTTGGTGCCGGTGAGTGTGACGGTGTTCCCGCCGGATGTGGGCCCTTGGTTGGGGCTGACGCCGCTCAGGGCGGGCGTCACGGAGTAGGTATAGGAGACGCCGTTGCTGGTGCCGCCGGGAGTGGTGACGGTGACCTGCACCGTGCCGGTCCCGGCAGGAGCGACGGCGGTGACGTGGGTGTCGGAGACGACGGTGAAGGAGGTTGCCGCCGTGGTACCGAACCGTACGGAGCTGGTGGTGGCCAGGCCCGTGCCGGTGAGAGTGACCGTGGTGCCCCCGGCAGCGGGGCCCGAAGACGGGGTCACGGACGTCAGGACCGGTACGGAGGCCGTGGTGTAGGTGAACGGCACACCATTGCTCGTACCACCCGGCCCGACCACGGTGACCTGCACCGTGCCCGACCCCGCAGGCGCCGTCGCCGTGATCTGCGTAGCGGAGTTCACCACGAACGACGCCGACACCGCACCGAACCGCACCGCCGTCGCACCCGTAAAACCCGAACCCGTCAACGTCACCGTCGTACCACCCGACGACGGACCCGAAGCAGGAACCACCGAGGTCAAGACCGGCGCGGACACCGTCGTGTAGGTGAACAGCACACCATTGCTCGTACCACCCGGCCCGACCACGGTGACCTGCACCGTGCCCGACCCCGCAGGCGCCGTCGCCGTGATCTGCGTAGCGGAGTTCACCACGAACGACGCCGACACCGCACCGAACCGCACCGCCGTCGCACCCGTAAAACCCGAACCCGTCAACGTCACCGTCGTACCACCCGACGACGGACCCGAAGCAGGAACCACCGAGGTCAAGACCGGCGCGGGGGTGGCGACGTAGGAGAAGGTGACGAACTGGTTGCTGGTGCCGCTGGGGGTGGTGACGGTGACCTGCACCGTGCCGGTGCCGAGCGGGGTGGTGGCGGTGATCTGGGTGTCGGAGACGACGGTGAACGACGGCGTCGGTGTGGCACCGAAGCGCACGGCGGTGGCACCGGTGAAGCCGGTGCCGGTGATGGTCACGGGGGTGCCGCCCGCGGAGGCACCCGAGGCGGGAGAGACGGAGAGGACTGCGGGTGTGGCTGCGGCCGGCGTCTGCGCGGCGGAAGGGGTTGGCGGTTCTGCTGAGCGGTTCACGGCCATGGTCCTTCGAGAGCGTGAGCCCCGGCCTGCCGCCGAGGAGAAGCGCCGGGCCGAGGCTCGTCAGGTGAGCTGGGGGAGGGCCGGGCAGGGCAGGGCGCGCCCTGTCCGGACGGGTGGTGCGGGGGCCTGGCCGGGGGCCAGGCCGTCAGCGGCTCGGGGTGCCGGTCAGATGCCGGGGCCGGCCAGGTAGGTGAAGTCAGCGGTGGCAACGCCACCAGTGGTGGTCACGGTGACGGTGGCGGGACCGGGGGATCCGTCGGGCGTGGGCGGGGTGACGACGGAAACCGTGGTGTCACTGATGACGGTGAACGGTGCGGGCGTGGCGCCGAAGAGGACCGACTGGGTGGTGCTGAGGCTGGTGCCGGTGACGGTCACCACGGTTCCGCCGCTGGCCGGGCCGGAGTCGGGGTTCAGAGTGGCGACGGTCGGGGCGTCGACATAGGTGTACGACAGGCCGTTGTTGGTGCCGCCCGCGGTGGTGACACTGACGCCCACCGGTCCGGGCCCGGTGCCCGCCGGCACGGCGACGGTCAGCTGGCCGTCGTTGAGCACGGTCGGGGTCGCCGTGACGGTACCGAACTTCACCGCGGTGGCGGTGGTCAGGCCGGTGCCGTTGATGGTGACGGTGTTGCCGCCCGCGGTGACGCCGGATACGGGGGAGAGGCTGGACTTGAACGGCGCCCCTACGTAGAAGAACGACAGCGGGTTGCTGGTTCCGCCGGGGGTGGTCACGGTCACGGGAACCGTACCGCTGCCCGACGGGCTGATGACGGTGACCGATGTGGGGGTGTTGGCGGTGATGGTGGCTGTCTTGGAGCCGAAGTGCACGGCGGTGGCGCCGCCGAGACTGGTACCGGTGATGGTGACGGTGGTCCCGCCTCCGGTCGAACCCTGATTCGGAGAGATGGGCATGGCGATGCTCCTTCTGTGGAGTGTGTGAGTGGGAGTGATCAGCCGAAACCGGGCAGGTGCCTGCGCCGCCGGTGTCGGGGTGAGCTGTCTGGTGCGTGGTGGCCGATGCGCCGGCCGGCCGTCAGGTGCAGCCGATGACGCTGCCTGACGGAGCACAGTTGTCCGGGGTGTTGCCGCTGACGCTGGTGCCCAGCAGGGTCACGCCCCCGGAGTTCACGTAGATGCCACCGCCGCTGGAGGTGGCGGTGTTGCCGGTGACGGAGCTGGCGGTCAGCGACACGGCACCGTTGTCGTTGTAGATTCCGCCCCCGGCAACGGCGGTGTTCCCGGTGACGGCACTGGTGAGCAGGGAGACGGTGCCCCCCAGGTTCGAGATACCGCCCCCCGGCCAAGGGGACACGGCACTGCCGCCGCGGACGGTGACTCCCACCAGGCTCAACTGCCCTTTGGTGCCGGGCACGTTGGCGGCTCCCTGGACCTGGAGGACCCGGAAGGCCGGTGCGCTCGGGTCGCGGACGATGGTGACGCCCACTCCCAGCAGGGTGATCGACGTGGTGATGGGCGGCAGCCCCACCGGACCGGTGGGTCCGGTGCCGTGCGCGCTGGTGAGTTGGTAGGTGCAGAACGGGACCAGTGCCAGGGTGCCCCCGTCGGCCGCGTTGGCCGCCGTGATCGCGTTGACCAGCGAGGTTTCACTGCACAGCACAGGCGTCTGGGCGTGTGCCTCGTTCGGGACCGCGACCAGCCCGGCGGTCAGCGCCACGGTCAGGGCGCAGACACCGAGGATGGAGCGCAATGTACGGACAGTTCGCATGACGTCCCCAGAAGAGGTGATGTGAGCCGCCGCGCCGGCCGATGCCGACCAACGGCACCTGCCTGGTGTCTTCACGCCTCTGCGTGGGAGGGCATCCGTCGCGGTGCCAGTGCTGCACCGCCGCCTGCCCTCACGTGGGTGTGTTGTCAAGGTAGGCCAGCTGCCACTCGCCCGAGAGGGTAGGCGGCCCACCGGATTGGATGGCTCCCAGTAATCCACCCGAGTGACCACGCCTGCAACGCTCTTGACGCTCCGTCACCCGGATGGCAGAGCGCGTAGCGGCTGTGCCGCACAACGCCGGAGGCAGCACCTCACGCGTGACCCCGCGGTCCCTTGCCACCACGACTCCGGACAACGGGGCCGTGGCGCCGCGGCACGGCTGAGGGCGGCCGCTCGGCCGGGTCCGGCTCGGCCCGGTCCGGCTCGCTCAGGTCCGGTTCACTCGGATCCGGCTCGACGCCCGCTCCCCCAACGCCCCATATCACGGATGGCGATCACCTCGGCACCGTCTGTGATCGACACTGTGCCGGCCTGGTCCGGCGCGGACCGGTCCGGTTGACGGGCCGGGCCCACCAGGGACGGGCCGCCGGCCGGTGGGAAGCGGCGGATTCCCGCCCGGTACTGAGCGCGTCACGCGAGGGCCACGCCGGATCAACACCGCGGTCATGGCCGACCTCCCAGGCTGGCTGTCGACGGCCCGTCCACTCAAGAGGAGGCATCATGGCGACGAACATCCGCAAGCGAATTCCCCACGTGATCGGCGCGTCACTCCTGGCCGTGACACTCACCGGAACGGTGGGCGCGCTCACCGCGATGAGCAGTGAAGCGCCGCAGACAACGAAGGCCTGGGCCCCGACCAGCACCGAACAAGCCACAGGAGCCACCACCACCGGCGCCACCATCGGCGGCGGAGGGGGAGGCACCACAGGTGCCACCACGACCGGCGCGACCATCGGCGGCGGCGGCCTGGGCGGCACCACAGGAGCCACCACCACGGGCGCCACCATCGGCGGCGGTGTGGGTGGCACGACCGGCGCCACCACCACGGGCGCCACCATCGGCGGCGGTGTGGGCGGCACCACCGGCGCCACCACCACGGGCGCCACCATCGGCGGCGTTCTGGGCGGCACCACCGGCGCCACGACCACCGGCGCCACCATCGGCGGCGGCCTGGGCGGCACCACAGGAGCCACCACCACCGGCGCCACCATCGGCGGCGGCGGAGGCGTGCTCTGCCAGTTCCGTATCGTCCAGGGCAGGGTCGTCCTGGTGCCGGCGGGATGCAGGCTCGGCGGCGGCACGACCGGTGCCACCAGCACCGGCGCGACCATCGGCGGCCGCGTGGGCGGCACCACGGGCGCCACGACGACCGGCGCCACCATCGGCGGCGGCCTGGGCGGCACCACCGGCGCCACCACCACCGGCGCCACCATCGGCGGCGGCGGCCTGGGCGGCACCACCGGCGCCACCACCACCGGCGCCACCATCGGCGGCGGCGGCCTGGGCGGCACCACGGGCGCCACGACGACCGGCGCCACCATCGGCGGCGGCCTGGGCGGCACCACCGGCGCCACGACGACCGGCGCCACCATCGGCGGCGGCGCAGGCGGCACCACCGGCGCCACCAGCACCGGCGCCACCATCGGCTGAGACGGGCCACGCGCTGCGCGGAGCTCTCGGCGGCGGGGACGACCTGATACCCGCAGCGGGCACCTCGGACGAGGGTCCGCTCAGGGCCCCTCCAGAGGGGGCGTGGGCGACGGTCTCCTCCGCCGGCGAGGCGGGTTGGTAGCCATTCCTCCCCAGACCGTCCGAGTCCCCCGCCGGGACGGTGGTACCGGCGGGGGCGCGGTCCGGCCCGCTGCTTGCCGTGCGCAGCGCCGTACACATGGGCGCAAGCTCATCCCGTATCCCGTATCCCGCATTCGCCGCATCTGGGGGCGGCGAGGCGATCCCCCTTGTCTCCGGCCCCCGGTGCGAACGAGCCCGCCCGCACCGGGGGTCCGCGGGAACCGGACGCGTCCGCAGCGGCCGCACACCGCATGCGCACTCCCCCGGCCACGAACTCACACCGGCCGCCCCGCCCGTTCGCGCGGGTGGCAGGATGCGCGCCATGAGATCGCAACTGCCGTTCGGAGACGGATTACGGGCAACGCTGGGGACACCCGTGAGGCACCGCAGACTGGACAGCAGCCCGCGCTCGCGCGTCTGGCGGGTCGAGCTGAACGGGATACCGGTGGTCGTCAAACAGATCGTGGGCGCCCCCGACGCCGCTCAGCGGTATGCGCGCGAGGTGACGGCGCTGCGGCTCGCCTCCCGGGCCGAACCGGCCCTCGTACCGGGCCTGCTGGGCACCGACGACGAGGAACGCGTGCTCGTTCTGGAGCACCTCGAGCCCCGCCGGCCGTCCCGTGCATGGATCGTCGGCTACGCCACCGCACTCGCCCGGCTGCACGCCGCCGGCACCCCCGAGGACGCCGGACTCCTGCCGGCCTGGACCGGCCCGGCACAGGACGACATCGGTTCCTTCCTCCACCTCGCCGAGGCACTGGATGTGTCCGTGCCGTCCTGCGCGCCCGCCGAACTCGACGCACTCGTGGACCGGCTCGGCCGGGCACCGGGGCACGCCCTGCTCCACGGAGACCCGTGTCCCGGAAATGACCTGCACACCGCGCAGGGCGTCCGATTCATCGACTTCGAACAGGCCACACTCGGCAACGGGATCGTGGAACTCGCCTACCTGCGTATCGGCTTTCCCACCTGCTGGTGCTCCACCGCGGCAGCCGCACCACTCATGGACCGTGCCGAGACGGCCTACCGCACCGCATGGACCGCCGCGACCGGCACCGAGCCCCACGGCGACCTGACCGACGCCTGTGCCGGCTGGCTGCTGCGCGGCGACGCCCTGGTGCAGCGGGCGCACCGCGGCGCCGTCGACCACCTGGCCCGCATCCCGGACCACGACTGGACATGGGGCACCGCCACAGCCCGGCAGCGGCTGGCCCACCGGCTCGGCGTCGTCGCACAGATGACGGCCGAGCGGGCCGACCTGCGCGGTCTGCACCGGCTCTGTTCGGACCTGCGCCGGCGCATGCTGGAGCGGTGGCCGACGCTCAAGCCACTGCCCTCGCGGCGTCCGTAGAGCGGCCGGACCCGGTCCGGTCAGCGCCCGTCCGGCAGATCAGCCGAGGTGAGATCCGGTCTTCTCCAGGGCCTCGCGTACGGGCTGGTAGAAGGACTCGCCGCCCAGAAGGCAGTTGCCCCTGCCGCCCGAGGTCAGGCCCAGCGCGGTGTCTCCGTCGAAGAGCGAGCCGCCGCTGTCCCCGGATTCCGCACAGATGCCGGCCTGGACCAGATCGTCGACCGGCCCTTCCTGGTAGTTGGCCGTCACCTCGACGGCCGTGACGTCCCCGGTCCGGACGTGCGTGCTGCTGCCGCTGCGCCGCACCCGCTCGCCCACAATGGCATCGCCCACCTTGCCGATCGGCTGCAGGCTGCCGTTGTAGAGGTCCACCCTGCTGGGGTGGGCGATACCGGCGTCGGTGTATTTCGCGATCCCGAAGTCGTCACCGGGGAAGGCGCCGGTCTCCGTCACCGCGATCTCCGGACCTCCTTGCGAGGCGGACCAGTTGCGCACCGCGTTGGCGCAGTGGCCGGCGGTCAGGAAGTACGGCCGGCCGTCCCTGATGACGTTGAAGCCGAGCGAGCAGCGCGCGCCGCTGCCCCAGACGGCGTTGCCGCCGGCGATCAGCGGCCGGAGCGTGCCCGCCGACTGTCTGAGGACGACCCGGTCGCCGAGTGAGGCAGTGACCTTCTTGAGCTGCGCCAGGCGGTCGCCCTTGACCGTACGGTCGGCGACGACGACCACCTGGTTGGTCCTGGGGCCCATCGCCCAGGACGTCCCGGGGATGGTGGCCTTCTGCTTGAGGGTCGCACGAGCCGCATTCAGCGAGGTGAGGGAGTGTTTGACGATCTTGGCCTCGGCGCCGGCCCCACGGACCTTGGCCACGGCGGCCGTTGTGGTCACATTGACGATGAGTGTGTTGCGCGGCGCGTCGTAGTAGAAGCCCGCCGCGCTGGCTCCGAGGGCGGAGCTGATGGTCCTGGCACGCTGAGCGGCAGCCGTTGCTGACGGGGGCTCAGGGGATGTGGCAGGGGCGGCCTGGGCGCACTGCAGGATGAGTGCGGCGGCGATCAGAGCCACCGTCCCCGCACTGCCGAGGACGGTACGGGACTCAGGTGCGCTGGTGTGCTTCAACTCAAGACCTCTGGTGTGGGAGTGGGGCCTGCGGTGGATATCCGGGCCCGCCGGAGGCAGGCGTTTCCCTCCCCCTTGACCCAGCCGTTTCCGCGCCGCCCGCTCCTTCGCGCAGAAACTTTCCCGCACGCGCGCAGCGACGCATCAGTTCGCTCCTATATCGCGGTACCACCGTTACCGAGCACCCTGTGCACCGGAATGCGTTGCCTCGTCATATGCCCTGCCCTTGAGGGTGATCGGCGCCCCAGGCAGCCGGTGTGCATGGCACGGCGGAATGACGTCATTCTTTCCCGCGGCTGCTTCGCGCTCCACCCGCCCGGCCACAGGTCCCCAGGAATCACCTGTACGGCCGGGGGCGCACCAAGGGATGTCACGTGGGCCACGCCGGATACGGGCATTCCTGCGGGCGGGACTGACGACGCACCAGAGGTCTCCCCCTGGGCCGTACGAGTGAAATCGGGTCGCCTCCCTAGGCACGGGCATGGAGCGGTGGGTCAATCGAGGTATCCGCGCGACGGGCCGCCCATTCCTCCGCACGGGCCGGATCAGTCCTTCCCATCGATCCCCCGGCGACCCCCTCCGCGCACCCCTGTGCATCGGTGTGGTGGTC
Organism: Streptomyces sp. NBC_00400; assembly: GCF_036048035.1. Classification (NCBI taxonomy): domain Bacteria; kingdom Bacillati; phylum Actinomycetota; class Actinomycetes; order Kitasatosporales; family Streptomycetaceae; genus Streptomyces; species Streptomyces sp. NBC_00400. The sequence goes on from NZ_CP107940.1 coordinate 129,242, forward strand.
ATGGGCCCGGTCGTTCCCGCAGGAGGCCACTCGTGCACGATCTCCCCGGACCGTCGTCCCCCTCCACCGCGACGGTCGGCCGCGTCGTCGGCCGCATCGGCACACCGGAGCCGTCGGCGAAGGACGGCACACGATCGGGCCGGCCCCGGCAGTTGCCTTCTCTGACCGGTCTGCGGTTCGCCGCTGCGGGCGGAGTCGTCTACACCCACAGTGCGCTGCTGATCAACCCGCACCTCGCCCGGACCCTGGGGCCCGAAGTATGGGTCGGGGCGAGTTCGGTTTCGCTTTTCTTCATTCTGAGCGGCTATGTGCTGACGCATTCCGCCCGCCCGACCGACACCGCACGCGCCTTCTGGCAGCGCCGGGCCGCCAAGATTCTGCCCAATCACGTACTGACCTGGTGCGTGGTCATGGCCGCGCTCGTCTGCGCCGGAGGGACGGCAACGCACGGTTCCGGATGGCCGGCGAACCTTTCCAGCCTCTTCCTGGTGAACACCTGGGTTCCCAGCCAGCGCTTTGTCTCCGCGGGTAACCCGGTTTCCTGGTCACTGGCCGCCGAAGGGTTCTTCTACCTTCTCTTCCCCCTGCTACTGCCCCATGTCCAGCGGCTGTCACGTCGTGGACTGCTGATCGGGGCGGGCGGGGCGGTCGCGCTCGTCTGGACCTGCCCGGTGCTGTACGAGTTCGTCCTCAACCAGGGCGGACCGTCATTTACCGGATACTGGTCCTTGTACATGCTGCCGATCACCCGGCTGCCCGAATTCGTCCTCGGCATGATGCTGGCCCGCATCTCCTCGACGGGAATGCGAATTCCGCGTATCGGCGTTCTCCCGGCCGCCCTGGGCGTCATCAGCACGATCGTGGTGAACGCTGCGTTTCTCCCGCACAGCTTCCTGTACGCGGCCTCGACCGTGATCCCGCTCGCCACGCTCGTCCACGCAACCGCCGAGCTGGACCTGCGCAGCAGAAAATCGCTGCTGCGCACGCCTGTCCTGGTGTTCCTCGGTGAAATCTCCTACGCCATGTATCTCGTCCACTTCATGGTGCTGGGGTTGCTGTATCTGTCCTTGACGGGTCATGGATGGAGCAACCTCGCCGTGGTCCTGGCCGGCCTGCCCGTCGTGCTGCTGACCTCGTGGCTGCTGTATGCGGGGGTGGAGCGGCCGTGTGTGCGGCGCTTCTCCGTGTCCCGCCGTGCCCGCCCCCGTGCCGCCACTGCGTAGTGCACCCGGGCGTTCCGGCGTCCGTGCGGTGCGCGCCCGGTCCCCGGAGCGGCCCGGCGTGCCCCGCCCGCCCTCCACACCGGTGGCAGCGCTCCCCCTCAGGACCACATCGGAAAGAAGCCCCCCATGATGAGTATGCGAAGCGAGCAGATCGCCGCCCACCGGCCCCGATACCAAGACGAGCTGGCACACGGGCTGGAGCGGTTCTTCGAACCACGGCGCACCACGTGTCCTTGGTGCACCTCCTCCCGGCTGCGCGGGCGCCTGCGCACCACCGACCATCCCCAGCACAAACCCGGGACGTTCGTACTCGACCAGTGCCGCAGTTGCGGGCACGTGTTCCAGAATCCCCGGCTGAGCGCGGACGGACTGGATTTCTACTACCGGGACTGTTACGACGGTCTGGGCGAGGCGACGATGGCCCGGCTGGCCCGCTCGCCCCTCGCGGTGAGGCTCTACCGGGCCCGCGCCCGGGCGCTGCTCCCGTTCGGCCGCCCGTCACGGTGGCTCGACGTGGGAACCGGTCACGGCCACTTCTGCGCCGAAGCCCGGAAGATCCATCCGGACACCCGGTTCCACGGGCTCGACTGGGGCGAGGGCGTCGAGATCGCCGCACGCAACGGCCGTATCTCCCGGGCCTACCGGGGTTCCTTCGTCGGGCTGGCAGGCCAGTTGGCCTGTCAGTACGACGTGGTGAGCATGCATCACTACCTGGAACACACCCTGGCGCCACGGCAGGAACTGGCCGCCGCCCACACCGCGCTCCGGCCCGGCGGTCACCTTCTGGTGGAGGTGCCCGACCCGGAATCCGCCTCCGCCCGTCTGCTCGGCCAGTGGTGGGGGCCGTGGCTCCAGCCGCAGCATCTGCACTTCGTCCCGCTGGACAACCTGTGCAGTGCACTGGCCGAGCAGGGATTCACCGTCGTGGCCACCGACCGGCACGCGCCCCATGTCCCCACCGATCTGACGTCCGCGGCGGTGAACCTGCTCAAATCCGTCCTGCCGAGCGAGGATCTGCCCTGGCTGCCCCGGAGGCCGGGGCCGGTCAGCCGCTGGATCCGCGGGCTTTCCCTGCTGGCCGTCGCACCCGTGCTCCTCGTCCTCATCGGGCTCGACCTCCTGCTGGCTCCCTTCACACGGCGCACCCGGCTGTCCAACGCCTACCGGGTGATCGCACGCCGCGACTGACCACCGCGCCGGGGTGCCGCGAATACGCCCGCGGGGGAGGCCACCCGGCCCTCGTCCACCACACAACTGCGCGGGGATTCCCACGCGTTCGGCTCCACACGGAAATACGGCGGTTACACCGCCGGAGTGAAGCCGGTCGCAGTCGGAATCATCGCAGCCGACGAGACGGGACACTGCCGACCATGCACATCCTGATCGCTACCGCGGGTTCGCACGGGGACGTTGCTCCCTACACCGGCCTGGGGGCCCGGCTGCATCGCGCCGGACACCGGGTGGTGATGGCCACCCATACGCGCTCGGCCGAGCTCGTACGCCGCAGCGGCCTGGGCTTCCACCCCCTTCCGCTCGACCGGTACGCCACGTCCGGAGCGGAGGACACGCCGGGGCACGGACCGGCGAAGGGCGCCGGCCTCTCCAAGGCCGAACAAATGCGGCTGGCACGGGAATTGGCGCCGGAGATGGCCGATGCGGTGACCGAGGCCTGTGCCTCGGGTGCCGAGGTCCTGTTGTTCTCCAGCAGCCTGGCTCCCCTGGGACTCGTGGCGGCAGAGGGGCTGCAACTGCCCTGCGCCGGGGTGTTCTTGCAGCCCCTGGAGCCCACCCGGGAGTTCCCGCCGGTCATCTTCGATGTGCCGTCGTGGGGACCACTCGCCAACCGGGCGCTGGGGCAGTGCGCGCAGTCGTTGCTGGCCCGGGCCTTTGCACCCGGGGTGCGCCATCTGCAGCGCCGGCTGGGCGTGACACGGGAGGCCCTGGAGCGGCGCCGGGCCACCTGGCCGGTCCACCACGGATTCAGCCCGGCGGTGGTTCCCCGGCCCGCCGACTGGCGGCCGGGAATGGAGGTGGCAGGCTACTGGTGGCCGTCGGAAGTCCCCGGCTGGGCACCGGAATCCAGGCTGGCGGATTTCCTCCGGGCCGGTCCGCCACCGGTCTTCGTGGGCTTCGGCAGCATGGCGCCCAGCGACCCGGAGCGACTGGGACGTCTCCTGGCACGCGCCTTGCGGCTCGCCGGGGTACGCGGTGTCGTCCAGTCGAGCCGGGCGGGCCTGTCGGTCGAGGGGGACGACGTCCTGACGGTGGGCGAGGTCCCGCACGTCCAGCTGTTTCCGCAGATGGCAGCCGTCGTCCACCACGCGGGTGCCGGAACCACGGCGGCCGGCCTGCGCGCGGGCGTGCCGGCGGTCCCCGTTCCGATGATGCTGGACCAGCCCTTCTGGGCGTCACGTCTGACGTCACTCGGCGTCAGCCCCGGGAAGATCCCCTTCCAGCGCCTGACCGCGGAAAACCTCGCGGCCGCCGTGGGCAAGGCCGTGCGCGACCCCCGGTACCGTCAGCGCGCCCGCCAGGTGGCGGCGTTGCTCGGTACGGAGGACGGCGCCGGCCGGGTGCTGGCAGCGGTCGAGCGCGGGGCGGGGGGATACCGCAGGGGCGGTCAGGACCCGGGCCGCTGAGGCTGCCCGAGTGAGTCCACCGAGTCCAGGAAGCTCACCATCCGGCTGTTGACCGACTCCGCGTGGTCGATCTGCGGTCCATGGCCGGTGTCGGCGACGATCTCGACGCGGGCGCCGGGCAGCAGGCGCGGGACGCGCTCCTTTTGCCGTTGCGGGTGCACCAACAGGCTCCGCTTCCCGAGCAGCAGGTAGAGCGGAGTGCGGATACTGCGCAGTTCGGCTTCGGTGAGGGGGAGCGGGGAAGGGCGGCGGATACGGTGGGCGCGCACGCCGAGCCGCACCATCGCGCGCAGTTCCGGCACCACCAGGACCGGCTGGTCGAGCCAGGCGGCGAGACGTGGACGCAGCGCTTTCGGCGCACAGGTCGCGAAGAGGTTGACGAATAACCAGGCGAAGAACCGCAGGCCCACCCTCTCCAGGCCGCCCGGGTCCAGCAGGGTGACCGAGGCCAGTCGGCCGGGCCGGTGCAGCGCCTGGTTCACGGTGAGCCATCCGCCGTAGGAGGACCCGATGAGGTGGACCCGGTCGAGTCCGAGGCCTTCGAGCGCCTCGTCGAGCCACTGTGCGGCACGTTCGGGCTGGTGGACCACCGCCTCGTTCACATAGCGGCCGACGGCGGGGTTGCGGTCTCGCGTCTTGGTGTCGGGCACAGCAGGCCACCTCCTGACAGCGTTTTGGTAATACCACCGTATCACCAAAGTGGTACAGCGGTACCATGTAGCCGATCTCCCAGGCCGGAACGGAACGAACGAGGCGGAGGGCACGGGCCGATGCCGAAGCGCGTGGACCACGAAGAGCGGCGTACCCAGATCGCCGAGGCGCTGGTCCGGGTCGCCGGGCGGCGCGGATTGCACGCCATCGGGATGCGCGATGTGGCGGCCGAAGCGGGGGTGTCCCTGCGGCTGGTGCAGTACTACTTCGAGACCAAGGAGAAGCTGCTGCTCCATGGACTGCAGCAGCTGACCACCGGGCTCGGGACCCGTATCGCCGACCGGGTCCGGGCCACCGGGGACACCCCGGGACCACGCGGGATTCTCGAGGCCATCCTCCTCGAAGCGCTCCCCCGCGACGAGGAGAGCCGGACTTTCCACCTCGTCTACACCTCCTACGCCGTGCTCTCCGTGACGGACGAGGCACTGGCCGCCCAGCCGTTCATCGACGGCCCCAATGCCGCCGAGGACTTGGTGGCCGACCAGTTGGAGCGGGCACGCGAAGCCGGTCTGACCCCGCCCGGCACGGACGTACGCACGGAGGCGGTCAGCCTCCTCGCCCTGTCGGCGGGCCTCGGCACCAGCGTTCTGGTGGGCCAGCGCACCCCGGAAGCCGCAGCAGCGGTCCTCCGCCACCACCTGGACCGGCTCTTCCCGGACGGTGGATGAACCGGCCCGGGAAGCCGGAGCCGCTGCCCGCAAAAATTACGTCGACTGCCCCAGCATCTGCAGTTAGCCTCGGCCTCCATGCCCAGCACCCCGCAGACGGTCGATGACGTGCCCGTCCGGGTCGCCGTCCTCGGTGACATCTCCCGCCACACAACGGCAGGTCCGGCACCGCGGGATGTCATCCACGAGTGCACCCGCGGGCGGCAGACGCGGCCCTCGCCGATGCCGGGGAAGCCGCAAGAGCGGCTGACAGGGCGGGGCGTGGCCCGATGACGTCCCCCAGGAAGGAAGCCGCATGACCGAGTCGTTGACCGCACGGCTCATCACCGCCCTCTACGAGGAACAGGTGCGCGAGGTGGATGCGCTCTTGCGGCAGGGGGCTTCGCCGTCCGCTGCGAGCGCCGACGGGGAGACACCGTTGTACCGTGCCGCGGTGAACGGGCACACCGACACCCTCCGGCTGCTCCTCGAAGCGGGCGCCCCACCCGATGCGGAGAGCCGGGGAGAGCCGGGCAGTTCGGGTCTGCCGCTGTGCGCGGCGGCGTGCTGGGACCACTCGGAGGCGGTGCGCGAACTGCTCGCTCACGGCGCCGACCCCGACCGGCGGGAGGACGACGGCACCTCCTACTCCCCCTTGATGTGGGCGGCCACCGGCGGCCACCACCGGACCGCCCGGCTGCTGCTCGACGCGGATGCCGATCCGAACGCGGCCCATGGTGAGCGGACCCCGTTGATGATGGCGGCCGAGCGGGGATCGATTGCGGTGGTGCGGGCTCTGCTGCACCACGGCGCCGACCCCCGTCTCACCGATGCGCAGGGCCGGACGGCAGGGGACATGGCCCGCGAACAGTGCGGCAGGGATATCGAGAGCGAGCTGCGGGAGAAGGCGGGCGCCGCCCCGGACAGCCGGTGCGGGGTCTGGCGCAGTCCCCGGCCCGAGGGCACGGAGCTGATCGAGGTCACGGTCTGCTCACCGGACGGAAGGGGCGGGGCCCAGTGGCAGGGCGAGACGGGGCACGCCCTGATCGCCGCGCTCCTGCGGGACACCATGCAGGACGCCATGCGGGATTGAGGCTGGTCGGCAAGGTTCGCGGGCACGGGGATACGGCGCGCCGGACAGCCTTGCGTCACCGAGGCGTTCGGGAGTGCGTCCGGCAGCACCCCGGTAGGCGAACGAGGCATGAGAAGAGGCACGGACCTTGCACGGACCCCTGCGCCTCAAGACCAACCTGCCGCCTCTGTAGAGTCATTGGCCTGGCGAGCACGACCGATCCGGGGAGAGTGGCATGGCCGACCGGCATCGGTACCCGCATGCGGACCGGGCGGACCGCGCCGACCGGAGCCTGGGGAGCCGACAGCTCGCCGCGATGCTGCCCGACCCGGCAGAAGCACGGCCGGCCTACCGCCACCTGGCCAGGGCGATCAGTGCGCTGATATTGGACGGACGCATCGCGCTGCACGTCAGGCTCCCCGCCGAACGGGAGCTGGCCACGGCCCTGCACACCAGCAGGGCCACCGTCACCGCCGTGTACGACCTGCTGCGCGAGAGCGGCTACGCGCACAGCCGCCAGGGTTCCGGTACCTGGACGGCCCTTCCGGAGGGCCGGGCCCCCAGCGGCATCGCACGGCTCCTCGGGCCCCAGGACACCGCGATCGACCTGGCCAGCGCCGCACCGGGACTGCCGGAGCAGGCGCTCCTCGATGCCCTCGCCCAGGTCACCCCGCGGCTGGCCGAGCACGCACACACCCCCGGCTACCATCCCTACGGCCTTCCGGAGCTGCGCGCCGCCGTCGCCGAGCGCTTCACCCGGCGGGGGCTGGCCACCATGCCCGAACAGATCCTGGTGACCGCCGGCGCCCAGCACGCGCTCACGCTCGTCCTGGGGCTGCTGTGCCGGCCCGGTGACCGGGTCATGGTCGAGAACCCGTCCTACCCGAACGCCCTGGAGGCCATGCGCCGCGCCCGGCTGCGCACCCTGTCGGTCCCGGTGACCGACACCGGCTGGGACATCGAGATCACCGAATCGACCTTCCGCCAGGCGGTTCCCCAACTGGCCTACCTGCTCCCCGACTTCCACAACCCGACCGGCTGCCTCATGCCCGATGAGGAGCGCGTCCGCATTCTGCGCGCCGCGGAGCGCTCCGGCGCCTGGCTGGTCGTGGACGAGACCCTGGCCGACCTCGCCCTCGATGTCCCCGCCCCGCCACCGTTCGCCTCCCGCGCCACTCCCGGCGGGGCCGGTCAGGTCATCACCATCGGCTCGATGAGCAAGACGCACTGGGGCGGTCTGCGCATGGGCTGGGTGCGCGCCCCCGCGCGGCTCGTCACCGAACTCGCCGGCCAGCGAGTCGCCACCGACATGGGCGGCTCGGTGCTGGACCAGCTGCTGGCCGTCCCGCTCCTGGCCCGTGCCGGGGAACTGTTGCCGGCCCGCCTGGAACAGCTGCGCCGGCAGCGCGCCGCTCTGGCCGCGGCCCTGACCGAGCACCTGCCGCAGTGGACCTGGCAACTGCCGCCCGGCGGACTGTCGCTGTGGGTCGACCTCGGCGCACCCCTCGCCTCGGCGCTGGCCGAACGGGCCCTGGACTACGGAGTACGGATCGAGGGCGGTGCGTACTTCGGCACCGATCCGGGCCTGTTCGAACAGCGCCTGCGGATCCCCTACACCACCTCGCCGGAGACTCTGCATGAGGCCGTGCACCGCATGGGCGCCGCGCTCGCGGCGGGGCTTTCACCATCATCCGCCGACCGCCGGGCGCACTGGGTTGCCTGAACCGGGCACGGGCTTCGATCGGGCACGGCTAGCGATCGGGCACAGCTTTCGGTCGGGCCCCTGGCGTCTCGGCTCGTCCGGCCGGTGTGCGCCGCACCGGAGTTGGCGCGGCCCTGAGCGGCCGTACGTCGGCCCGCCGCCGCCAGGGCCACCACGCCACACCCGCTCCCCTCGCCATTCATAGTCTGATAATTACTTTCTTTCACACTCTGTCTGCATTGTGTAAAACCTTTGGTGTTAGCCGCATATGGAGCACGTCATGGGTGCATGGTCAGTGATGCCCGGCCATCGGCAGGGCATCTCGCACCATGGCTTCGCACCATGGCAATGCAGAAAGGCACGATCGATGACTGACGGATTCAAGCGCGCCCTGGCTCTCGGCGCCGCCACCGTTGCTCTCGCCGGAGGCACCCTCCTCTCCTCGGTGGGTGTCGCCTCGGCCACGCCGTCGCACCACGGAGACCGCACGACCACCCGACACGTCGACAGGGGGCGGTGCCACATGGTCCACGGACACTGGACCCGCACCTGGCACCCGGCCTGGCGTGACCGGCACGGCGTCCGCCACCCCGGCTACTGGACCCGGACCTGGCACCGGGAGCACCTGGTCTGCCGCCGCCACTGACCACTCCCCCGCAGTAGTTGCCCGCAGTAGTTGAAGGGCCCCCGAGCCGACGCGTACTCGGGGGCCCACCCGCGTCCGGCTTCAGCGCACGCCGTGGGGCCGGAACTGGATGCTGATCCGTGGCCCCGCCGCACGGCTCTTGGGGATCGCATGTTCCCAGGTCCGCTGGCAGGAGCCGCCCATCACGATCAGGTCGCCGTGGCCCAGCGGCCGCCGTACGGTGCCGCCGCCGCGCCGCGGACGGAGCAGCAGATCGCGCGGTGTGCCCACGGACAGGATGGCGACCATCGTGTCCGCACGCCGGCCGCGGCCGATCCGGTCGCCGTGCCAGGCCACACTGTCGCGGCCGTCGCGGTAGCAGCAGAGCCCGGCCGTGGTGAACGGTTCGCCGAGCTCGCCGGCGTAGTGGGCGGACAGCGCATCCCTCGCCTCGGCCAGCACGGGGTGCGGCAGCATGTCGCCGGCCTCGTAGAAAGCGAGCAGCCGCGGCACGTCCACCACCCGCTCGTACATCCGCCGGCGCTCGGCCTGCCAGGGCACCTCGGCGGCGAGCTGCGCGAACAGGGCGTCGGCCCCGCTCAGCCATCCGGGCAGCAGATCGAGCCAGGCCCCGTCACCGAGCTCGGTCCTGCGCACGCCGCGCAGTGGGCCGAGACGGACCTCGTCGGCCTGGTCGAAGAGCGAGCCCTGAAGGTGCGTGGCCATGTTTCCAGGGTACCCATTATTCGAATACATGTTCTGCAGCGTGGCCGTCACACGCGGGCACTCCCTGCGCCATCGATTGCGCTCCGGCAATGCCCCGCACACCCCGGCCCAGCCCGACGCGCCCGGCGCCACCCGCCACACCCCGACACCACCCGCCACCCCCGGTACGCACCCCGTCCGCGAGGCAACGGCACCCGCCGCGACACGGCCTTGCCTCCCCGGGTCACCGGGAGCAGGCTGAAGACATGGGCAACGAAGAAGGCCCTACGCTCATCACTTCCGTCCAGCGCGCCTTCCGCTTGATGGAGGCCGTGGGTGCCCACGAGGGCGGCGCACCGGCGAAACAGCTGGCACGCGAGACAGAGCTGCCACTGGGCACCACCTATCACCTCCTGCGCACGCTGGCGCACGACGGGTACATCCGGAAGCTGGAGGACGGCGGCTTCGTCCTGGGCGACAAGCTGGACACCCTCCATACCGGAGGGCGGGGGCAGGCGCTGCTCAACCGGGTCCGGCCCGCGCTCGCAGCGCTACGGGACGACCTCTCGGCCGCCGCCTACCTGACGTTCTACGAGGATGGCGAGATCCGGGTGGCCGAGATCGTCGACGGCCCCCGGGCACCCCGGGTCGACCTCTGGGTGGGGTTCGAGGACGCCGGGCACGCCACGGCGCTGGGCAAGTGCGTGCTGCGTGAGCTGGATGACGAGGCCCGCGACGACTACCTCTCCCGGCACCCCCTTGCCGACCTCACGCCCCGCACCATCACCGGACGGGCCGAACTGCTGCGCAAGCTCGACACCCTGCCCATGGCACCGCTCGTGACGGACATGGAGGAGTACGCGCTCGGCACGTTCTGCGTCGCGGTGCCGGTCTACAGCGGCGAGACACTCGGATCCCTCGGCGTATCGCTGCGGGCGGACCGCATCTCGCGCATCGACGAGGTCCGCAGCCGGCTGCTTCCGACAGCGAACCGCGTAACCAGGGGACTCTCACTCACTATGTGAAATCCCGACCCTTGCCACTCCCCCATAGATGCCGCTTTTCTTGATGAAACGGACATTTTCAGGTGCTGATGCCCTCAGCCCAGGCCCTGAACAGGGAAGCGAGCCGCGGAACCGTACATGCGCCAAGCCCGGACCCCTCACCACGACCGCCTGCCGCGGCGGCAGGCCCCCAAGCCGTTCTCCACGCTGCGGACAGCGGTCCGCCGGCCCGCCCCGCCCCGGGGTGACACACCGGCCCGTGCGACGGACAACCGCCGCCACTACACCTCCTGCCTGCCGGTTCTGATCATCGCAGCCGTGACGGTCCTCGCCTTTTCCGGCGGAACCGGTATGAGCTGGCTGCCGCTGCTCGCCGTGGGCCCCGCGCTGGCTGCCGCCACCAGCGGGCCGTGGGGCGTGCTCCGCGTCGGTGTCCTGGCGGTGGCGCTGGGGGCGGCGCTCGGCCTGCATGATGGTGCGCCGGGCAGCGACCAGGCGATCGTGCTGTCCACACTGTCCGCCGTGACGTTGGCCAGCAGTCTGGCCGGCGCCCTGCGCAGGCGTCGCGAGCAGGTGCTGGCCGCCGTCCGCTCGGTCGCCGAGGCCGCCCAGCACGCCTTCCTCAAACCCGTGCCGGCAACGGTCGGGCCCTTCCAGACCGCGGTCCACTACAGCGCCGCCGCTGCCGAGGCCCGGATCGGCGGGGACCTCTACGCCCTGGTGCCGACGCCGTACGGGGTCCGGCTGATCGTGGGCGATGTGCGCGGCAAGGGGCTGCCGGCGGTGGGAATCGCCGCGCTGGTCCTGGGCGTGTTCCGGGAAGCGGCCTACGACGAGCCGGATCTGCTCGATGTGGTCCACAGGATCGAGCGCAGCCTGGCGCGCAACCTCGGTCCGGACGACTTCGTCACCGCGGTGCTGGCCGGATACCCCGAGGCCGGCCGTATGGAGCTGGTCAACTGCGGGCATGCCGCTCCGCTCCTGGTCCACGATGCGGGCGTGCGGCCCGTCGAGCCCGCCCGTCCGGCCCCGCCGCTCGGTTTGCGTGCCCTGGCCGACGAGGCCCCCGGCCTCCAGGAAATCGCCCTGCACGAAGGGAACCAGCTGCTCTTCTACACCGACGGCGTGACCGAGGCCCGGGACCACAAGCGGCAGTTCTATCCGCTCGTCGAGCGGCTGTCGCAGCACATTTCGCAGGAGCCTTCGCGCACTCTCGCCGCGCTCCACGAGGACCTGCTCGCGCATGTGGGCGGCGAGCTGCACGACGACGCCGCCATGCTCCTCCTCCGGAAGACGGCCGACGCTCCCTCGGCGGTCCCGGACGCACCGGACCCGTCGGCCGGACGGCAGCCCTGCCCTCCGGTGGCCGCCGAATAGGAGCACCGCTCCGGGGGCTGTGCGGTGTGGCGGTGCCCCGGGAGGCGGGAACCGGTGTGAGCTGAGTACGGTCGACGGTGTTGATCGACCGTGTTGACCGCCCCGGACGGCGAACAGCACCGTCTTCACCTGCCGACCCGAACGGCCCACAGCACCGTACTCACGTATGGAGGAGCGCCTCGTATGTCGAAACCACCGCTTCCCGATGAGGCAGCCGCCCTGTTGAGCAAGCCGAATCCGGCCGTCATCACGACGCTGCGGCCGGATGGGCAGCCGGTGTCCACGGCCACCTGGTACCTCTGGGACAACGGCCGGATCCTGGTCAACATGGATGAGGGCCGCAAGCGGCTGGAGCATGTCCGCAACGACCCCCGCGTCACGCTGACCGTGCTGGACGAGGGCAACTGGTACACGCACCTCAGCATCATCGGCCGTGTCGCGGCACTCCGTGACGATGAAGGGCTCGCCGATATCGACCGGCTGGCGCAGCAGTACCTCGGCAAGCCGTACCCGCAGCGGGACCGCCGCCGGGTCAGCGCCTGGGTCGAGATCGACCGCTGGCACGGCTGGGGCAGTATGAAGGACAGCAGCCAACCGGGCTGACGACAGCCACCGGCCCGCTCTCCTCCCCTCCTCCCCACTGCCGGGGCAGACGGGGGTCACCCGCCGTTGCCGCTCACCCGCACTTCCGCGGAAGGGGCCGCGCACCCGCGCGCGATGCACGCCCCAGCCGTCGCCCCAGCCGTCGCCCCGGCAGCGACAGGTGCGTTCACGTCCCGGCCAGGAGTCCCTTGCGCAAGGTGGCGCACACGCGGGTCAGCAGGCGCGAGACATGCATCTGGGAGAGGCCGAGCTCCGCACCGATCTCGGACTGGGTCATTTCCTCGCCGAAGCGCAGCTGGAGAAGGGTGCGTTCGCGGTCGTCGAGCTCGGCCAGATGCGGCTTGAGCGCCTGGATGTCTTCCGCCAGGGCGAGGGCGGGATCGTCGGTGCCCATGAGGTCGGCGACGAGACCGGTGGTCGGCTGCTTGCCGCCGCCGGCTTGGACGGGCCGGTCTATGGAGTCGCTGTCGTAGCCGTTGCCGGCCACGAGTCCTTCCGCCACCTCGTCCTCCGCCAGATCGAGGCGGGCGGCGAGTTCGGCGACGGACGGCTCGTGGCTGCCCTCGCTCTCCAGCTCTTCCCTGGCACGGGCGATGTCGATGCGGAGTTCCTGCAGGCGCCGCGGTACGCGCACCGACCAGGTGGTGTCCCGGAAGAACCGCTTGATCTCGCCCTGGATGTAGGGGACGGCCAGCGTGGTGAACTCCACGTCGCGGGACGGGTCATAGCGGTCGATCGCCTTGATCAGACCGATCGTCCCCACCTGCAGGACGTCCTCCATGGACTCCTTGCGGCTGGAGAAGCGTCGGGCGACATAGCGCACCAGGGAGAGATTCATCTCGATGAGGGTGTTGCGCGCGTACTGGTACGCGGAGGTCCCCTCCTCCAGCTCCTGCAGCCGCAGCAGGAACTGCTTGGACAACTCCCGTGCGTCGGACGGAGCGACGCGCAGCGGAAACTGGATCTGCGGCAGCACCGTCGGGGCGGGCGCGGCACACTCCTGCGAGGTGGTCTCCGACTCCGTTCCCGCGTTCATGGTGCTGTTGCTGCTCATGCTGCTGGCTCCCGCCTGTTGCTGAGCCCCCGTCGCCTGCGCCCCTACCCGTCACTGCCGCAGGCATGTCAGGTCAGCCGCCCTTGTCCGGCCCGCCCGCCGGCGCTCCTCATGAACCGGCCGTCACCCGACCATGGCCGGACCTGCCCGGCAGGCCGTCTCACGGCCGGGCCGGCGACTCCGGGCGGGTGGAGAGGAACAGCGGGGTGACCGAAGCACGGAGGTGGACGGTGCTGCCGTTCCGGTCGACGGGCACACGGGTGCCGAACGCGTCGAGCGCGTGGACCGTCGCGTGCGGCCACGGCCAGTCGACGGGTGTCCCGGGTTCGTCCTCGCCGGTGAAGGCGTCCCCGGCCGCCCACAGGACGTGCAGCGGCCCGCGGTCCTCACGGGACACCTCGAACGCGTACAACTCCGGTCGGCCTCCGGCCTCGAGGCGGCGGATCTGTGTGGTGCCGTCGAGGCAGGCGGTGACGAGGGCGAAGGTGTCGGCGGACGGGTGGCGTCGGGTCAGGCGGCCGGTGCCGTCGTAGTCCATCAGGGCGAGCCGGCCGAAGAGGAATCCCATCATGTTCAACCGGTCGCGGTAGCCCGGGATTTCGGGGGCCAGGTTCCAGCATGCCGTGCGGGTCACCCCGGCGGCGAGGGCGAGGACGTTACGGGTGACCATCTGGCGGCAGTTGATCCGGTCCCGCTTCGCGGCGAGTTCGGGCGGGCAGCCCTCCATGAACATCTGTAGCTGCGGAGGGAGTTGAGCCATGCGGGCGTAGAGGGAGCGCATGGCCGTGCGGTCCGGGGGCTCGGGAGAGGCTTCCTCCGGCAGCTCATGGGAGGCCTCGTCCGAGGGCTGGTGGGAGGCCTCGTCCGAGGCCGCGTCCACCGGTCCGTCCGGGGTCGCGTCCGCGGGCTGCTTCTCGGGGGCGGCCTGCTCCGGTCCCGCGAAGGCCGCCATCATCGTCTGCTGGAACGCGGCCTGGGCCTCGGGGAATTCGAAGAGCGTCGGCCCGTTGTACTCCCCCGCCACCACCGGCCGCTCGTAGCCGTGGCGGCGCATCATCTCGCGGACGGATGCCACCTGCTCGGGGATGTGGTGCGGATCGCCGTAGAGGTGGACGGAGAACAGGTCGAAGGCGTCCCGGCCGTGCGCGGCCACATGGTCGAAGAACTGCCGGGCCGGACTGCCGGACGGGCTGGAGAGCACGTCGTAGCCGCACCCCCCGAGGACGACCTTCGCTTCCGGGTCCGCGCCGCGCACACCGCGGTGGAAGGCGGTGAGCTGATCCACGTACTCCGGCGCGGTACCCGCCCACAGGAGACCGGTGTTGCTGGGCTCGTTGTTGCACTGCCAGTAGTGGACGCGTCCCCGGCAGCGGGTCACCAGGTCGCCGATGAAGCGCTCGTACTGCCGCGGGTCGTGGGCGGGCGACGACGGCAGAAAGCCCGTCGGGTGCCGGGTCGCCCAGGGGGAGCTGGAGCACACGGTCACCCATACCTCGTCGGCCGGATCCAGCTGGCCGAGAATCGCGTCGACGACCGTCCAGTCGTAGCGTCCCGGCTCCGGTTCGATCTGGCCCCAGTAGACATAGACACGCACCAGCGTGCCGCCGAGTTTCCGCATCTCGGGCACGAAGCTGTCCGGAGCCCCGAACATGCCGTAGCTGATTCCCCTGACGACACCCAGACGGACCCCGGCCGGGGCGACGGACGGGTACTGGTTCATGTGAACTCCCTCGGCTTGCGTATATGACATATACCTTACCTTGACGAGATAAACTCAAGTCATGAAGGAGAATCCGAGCGGCGCACCGGCACCCTTGATCTGGACCCATCCCTCCCCCGCGCGGCGACGGAGCCCACTGGAGCGGGACGACATCGTGCGGGCCGCCGTCGCGGTCGCCGACGAGGGCGGGGCGCAGGCACTGACGATGACGGCGGTCGCCAAGCGGCTCGGGCCCTATACCCCGATGGCGCTGTACCGCTATGTACTCAGCAAGGACGGCCTGATCGACCTGATGCTCGACAGCGTCACGGCGGAGATCCCGGTACCCGAGGAGCCGGGCGCCGACTGGCGCGCGGACCTGCACGCACTGGCCTCGGAGAGCTGGGCAATGGCCAAGCGCCACCTCTGGTACGCCCAGCTCGCGCCCACGCGCCCGCCCCTGGGTCCGCACGTGATGCGCCGCACCGAATTCATCCTCCGGGTGCTGGTGCGGCAGGGGTTCACGGTCGGCGAGGCCATGACCTACGCGGCACTCCTGGACCGGCACATCCTGGGCAGCGCACAGCAGGAGGCGGAGGAGCTCGCCATGCGCCGCCGGTACGGACTCCACTCGCCGCAGCAGCTCAGTGAGGCCATCACCGCCGCCCGCGATCTGGCGGCCGAGGGCGGGCGCCATCCGCTGCTCACGGAGTGGATGACCGCCCCGTCGGGAGCCGGCATGGACGAGCAGTTCGAGCTCAGCCTGGCGTTCCTCATCGACGGCATCGCGGCACGCCTGCCGCGCCGGGGCACACCCGCAGGAGGAGGCGACGGCGCGACGAGGTGAGGGGCGCACCTGGAGAGAGGGGCGTCCACTGCCGCACGCTGCGGACCCCGCGCACGCCGAACTCCGCGGCTCACACCCCGCAGCTCACCGGTCGCGCCCCGCACAGGCCGCGCAGCTCACGCAGCCGGCCGCCGTGCGCGCGGCAGATCGCACCGAATTTCCGTTGCGTGGGCGGAGCCGCCATGCCATCCTTTTCCTAACGCAACATTCGTAGCAGTAAGTGTCACAGGGGGAAGAGCTGCCGATGTCCCGCCGCGCCGTTTCGTTCGAGGAGATCCCGGTCTCCGACGCCAGTTCAGGCCCCTATGCCCTCACCAGGGGCCCCGACGACGCGCTGTGGTGCACTCTGGTCCACTCCGGGCAGATCGCCCGGCTGGCACCGGACGGGCAGCTCGATCGCCATTCGCTCGACTCCGCCGTCTGCGGCCCCTCCCTCATCACCTCGGGACCCGAGGGGGCGTTGTGGTTCACCCGTAGTCAGGATCATCGAATCGGACGGATCACTGTGGACGGGAAGGCGACCTCGTTCCCCCTCCCGAGTCCGGGCAGCGGCCCCTTCGGGATCGTGGCCGCCGGCGACGGCGCCCTCTGGTTCACCCAGCTGCACACCGACCGCATCGGGCGTATCGACACGGACGGCCGGGTGACGGAGTTCCCGCTGCACCTGCCCGGCGCCTTCCCCTCCGCCATCACGACCGGCCCCGATGACGCCCTGTGGTTCACCCTCAACCAGGCAGACGCGATCGGTCGCCTGAGCTTCGAGGGCGACCTCACCCTCCACCGGCTCCCGACCGAGAGCGCCGCACCGGTCGGCATCACTTGCGGAGCGGACGGCGCGCTCTGGTTCGTCGAGATAGGTGCCGGCCGGATCGGCCGTATCACCACACAGGGCCGGATCGACGAGTTCCCGCTGCCGGACCCGGAATCCCGGCCCCATGCGATCGTGGCCGGCCCGGCCGGTGACTGCTGGTTCACCGAATGGGGCGGCAACCGCATCGGGTCCATCACCCCCGACGGCCATATCGAGGAGTACGACCTCCCGGGCCCCGCTTCGGAACCACACGGCCTGGCCTTCGGAGCTGACGGCGCCCTCTACGTGGCGCTGGAAATCGGAGCGATTGCCCGCATTACGCTCCAGGACACCGCGGTGTCGTTCTCGGCATGCTCCCTCCCGGTGTCACCATCGAGAGACAAGCATCGCCGCCGGGAGCACGGGCGACCGACGGTGCCACGAGATGGACAGCCCACGGGGCGAAGGCTCGGCGAGCTGCAACCCGAGGAGAAGTGTCTGAATGAGCAGTGCAGCCGCCCGGGCCCGGATGCTGGGTGACCTGATCACCGCCAGCCACGTGATCACGCTGGAGCAAGTGCCGGACCTGGTCGTCAAGCACGCGGCCCGGGTCGGCTGGCCGGGGGTGCTGATCTACCTGGCCGATCTGCAGCAGGAGGTGCTGTGCCTGCTTGCCGGTCAGGGGCCCGGTGCCGGCGGCGGCGCGGAGGCACCGCCGGACGTGGTGCGCATGGAAGGCACCCTCGCCGGACGGGCATTTCAGACCGGGGGCATCGTCGCGAGCCCCACTCCCGGGGCCGAGCAGTGGTGGGTTCCGTTGCTCGACGGCACCGAGCGACTGGGCGTGCTGCGCGCCTCCGGCCCCCCGGGCACGGAGATGGACGCCCAGGCGGCCCAGGACCTGCGCAACCTTGCCGGGCTGATTGCGCTGATGATCGTCAGCAAACGGGGGGCGAGCGACACCTACGCCCGGCTGGTACGGCGCCGGAGGATGAATGTGGCCGCGGAGATGGAGTGGCGCATCATGCCGCCGAGGACCTTCGCCACCGACCGGGTGCTGGTCAGTGCGGTGATGGAGCCCGCCTATGAGGTCAGTGGGGATGTCTTCGACTACGCCATCGCCGGGGAGACCGTGCACCTGGCGCTCTTCGACGCCATGGGCCACGACACGGCCGCCGGGCTGACAGCGAGCCTCGCGGTCGCCGCCAGCCGCAACCGGCGCCGGCAGAGCCCCGGAATCCTGCAGATCGCCGAAGCCGTGGAACACGCACTGGTGGAACAGTTCGGCTGCAGCCGCTACGCCACGGGCATTCTGGCCGAGCTGAACACCGGCACCGGGCTCCTCACCTGGACCAGCGCCGGGCACCCTCCACCGGTCATCATCCGCAAGGGCCGCACCGCACTGAGTCTGACCTGCCCGCCCGCCCCACCCATGGGCACCGATCTGGGCCTGCCGCCCACCGTGGTCCGGGAACAGCTGGAGCCCGGCGACCGCCTGCTGCTCTACACCGACGGCATCACCGAAGCCCGTAACCGCGAAGGCCAGGAATTCGGCCTGGCGGGATTCACGGACTTCCTCATCCAGCACCACGCCGACGGGCTGCCCGTCCCGGAGACCCTGCGGCGCCTGATCAGGCGCCATCTGGCCTATCACGACGGCCGGCTCGACGACGATGCCACGGTCCTGCTGCTGGAGTGGAACGGCCCCACCCCCTACCGCCCCGCACGGGTCGAAGCCCTCGCCGGGCTCCCGGAGCACACCACCGAAGACCCGCCCCTGGCCACCCCCTGGAGCACACCCACCAGAGACGTCCTGTGAAACGCGGGGGCCGCAGCGCGCCAGCGGTCTCCTCCGCAGCGGCAACCGGAGTGTGACGCCGACGGCGGGGCAGAAGTATCCCGCTCTCGTCGGTGGAGACCGGGCGGGTGCGCCCCCGACGGCGGGGCAGAAGCCCTCTGGAGGTCACACATGCCATCGACTCTTGCGGTACCGCACATCGGACGACGCACCGCCCGTCGCGCCGCGCGCAGCTCGGCCGTCCGGGCCGCGGCACGCGGTGGGTTCGCGGCCCGGGGAGTGATCTACCTCCTCGTGGGGGTACTGGCGCTGCGCATCGCGTTCGGCGACGCCGGTGAGCAGGCCGACCGGGGCGGAGCGCTGGCGGAGATCGCCGCCCGGCCGTTCGGCGGCGTGCTGATATGGGCGCTCGGCCTGGGACTGGCCGGGATGGCCCTGTGGCGCCTGTCCGAGGCGGCGTTCGGTGCGGCAGGGCCCGACGGGCACAAGGCCGGAACGCGACTGCTGTCGCTCGTCCGTTGCATCTTCTACGCCGTGGTGTCCTTCTCCGTGCTGTCCTTCGCGGCGGGGAAGAAGGGCAGCGGAAGCGGGGCGAGCGACCAGCAGTCCCGGGACGCCACGGCCACGGCACTGGAGCTGCCCGGCGGCCCCTGGCTGGTGGCCGCCGCGGGGGTGGGCATTGCCGTGGCCGGAGTCTGGATCGCGGTGCGGGCCGTCCTGCGCACGTTCCACAAGCACCTCAACAGGAGCGGCATGTCACGGTCCGCCCGGCGCGGTATCGATGTGCTCGGCGTCTCGGGCGGCATCGCCCGCGGTGGAGTGTTCACGCTCGCCGGCGTCTACGTCGTCAAAGCCGCGGTCACGTACGACCCCGGCCGCGCCAAAGGCATGGACGATACGCTCCGTTCCTTCGCCCACACCCCGGCCGGTCCCTGGCTGCTGGCCGCGATCGCCGCGGGCCTGGCGCTGTTCGGCGCCTTCTCGTGCGCCATGGCCCGCTGGCGGGACGTCTGAACCCGCGAGGCCCGGCTGCCCGCGATCCCCGGAATCCTCACCGCAAGTCCCGCACTCCCGCCCCACCGAAACTCTCCCAGCCCTCGGCGCACTCCGCCCCACGACACACTCCCACTCCACGTCAGGAGCTCTCTTCGGATGACCGAGACCCATCAGAATGCCCCGGCTGCACGGGCCGTCTACCGTGCCGAGGCTTTTGTACGCAACGGCCGCTGGCACCTCGAAGTCGCCAGCCTCGACAGCGAACCCGACACCGGGGACACCGAAGCCCTGCTCGTCACGCTGTGGCCCGTCGAAGAGGCGCCGAACGGCAGCGGCTTCCCCGCCGCCTCCCTCGGCGCACAACTGCGCGACAGCGGCTTCGCTCTCGCCGACCCCGATCGGGGCACCGGCGGCTGGACGCCCACCGGCGACCGGGACCGTTACACCGCCTCCTGCTACGCGACGGACGAGACGACCACTTGAGGTGCCGGGCATCTCGCGGCGGAGCGACGGGCGTCGCCCCGTTGTGCCGGAGGTCTGTTCGCCGGCCGGGGAGGAAGCGGCGCCGGCGTGAAGCCGCGCAGGAGGGAAGCGGCGCCGCAGTGACGTCGCGCCGCGCTGAAGTGGCGCCGGAGGGGCGAGCCGGATTCTGCCCGCCCCTCCGGGCCGTCGGTCAGCCGGTCTGCAGGGTCGCGTCGTCGATGACGAAGCTGGTCTGCAGGCTGGAGTCCTCGGTGGCGGTGAAGGTCAGGGTGATCCGCTGTCCGATGTAGGGGGTCAGGTCCAGGGTCCGCTGGGTGTAGCCGCTCGATGCCGCGGTGTTGGAGAGGGTCGCCAAGGTGGTGCTGCCCACCTTGACCTTGAAGGTGTCGTAGGCGACCCGGTCGGTCTCATCGGTGTCGATGTGCAGCCAGTAGGCCAAGGTCGCCTTGCTGCATCCGGCGGGCACGGTCACCGCCTGGTTGAGGGTGTCGGTGGCGGAGGAGCCGTAGCCGCCGAGCCAGGCGAACCTGCTGCCGCCGTGGGCGGACTGGCCCGCGTGGGCGCCGATCGCCCCGGTGTCGCCCGTCCAGGGAGTGATGCCGTTCTCGAATCCGCCGTTGGCGATCAGCTGTTGGGCGGTGCAGCCTCCGGCGCCCTTGATCGTCAGGGTGTACGGCGTGCTGTGGGTGACGGACCCGGTGCCGGTGACGGTGAGGGTGTAGGTGCCGGGCGGCGCGCTGGACGTCGTGGCGAGGGTCATGGTGGAGCTGCCGCCGGAGGTCACCGAGGCGGGGCTGAAGGAGACGGTCACACCGGCCGGAGCGCCCGAGGCCGACAGGGCCACCGTCTGTGGGGACCCGCTGGTGGTGGCCGTGGAGAGGGTGCTGGTGGCCGAGGCACCCGGGTCCACGCTGCCGGTGGCGGGGCCGGCGGTCAGCGAGAAGTCGTTCGCCGGAGTGGTGTCGGCGACGGCGAGCTTCCACAGGGTGGCGGCGATGCCGTCGACGCTGTGGTTCAGTCCAGTGGTGTTGATGTTGCCGGTGGTGTCGCAGGACTGGTGGTAGCAGGCGTCGTAGGCGCGGTTGGCGGTGCCGCCCCACTTGGCCGCCTGCGCGGAGGTCTTGCGGGCACTGGCGCCCATCGCATATCCGGAGGTGGGGATGCCCGCCTGCTCGAAGGAGTAGTCGTCGGAGCGGCCGGCGCCCTCGGTGTTCTCCTCGGGCTGGAGGCCCAGGGAGTCCCAGTAGGCCTTCATCGGCTGGGCGGCCGCCGAGGTCACGTGGTTGATGAAGTAGCCGCCGTTGAGCGAGGCGATCATGTCGAAGTTGTAATACGCCTTGATCTTCGACCGCTCGGCGGAGGAGAGGGAGTTGACGTAGAAGTCGGAGCCGTTGAGGCCCTGTTCCTCGTCGGTCCACCAGCCGAACCGGACGCGGGCCGCCATGGCGGGGTGCTGCTGCGCGAGGGTGAGGGCCGTCTCCAGCAGCGCGGCCGAGCCGGAGCCGTTGTCGTTGATGCCCGGCCCCGCTCCGACGCTGTCGAGGTGGGAGCCGAACATGTACACCTTGGTGGCGTCGCCCTGCGGCCATTCGGCGATCAGGTTGGGCCCGGCCCCGGTGGCGCAGCCGGAGGTGCAGGGCTGTTCGGTGACGGTGTAACCGGCCGCCTGGAGCTTGGCCTTGGCGTAGGCGACCGAGTCCCGGTAGCCCTGGCCGCTGGATTTGCGGGTGCCGCCGTTGCGGGTGGCGATGGCGTTCAGCTCGGTCAGATGCGCCTGGACCTTGGCCACATCGATGTCGGGGGCTTCAGTGGCGCCGGTGCGGACGGCGACGGGGCCTTCGACAGGCGTGGCCTGACCGGTGGGCGTGGCCGGACCGCCGGTCGAGGCCCGGTCGACGGCCGCTGTCGCGGCGCCCGCCGGGTGGGGCGGCAAGGCGGTCTGCGAAGCGGCCGCGGCGGTGGGGGCGAGGGTCAGCACGGCGGCTTGGAGGGTGGCGGCGAGGGAGACGCCGGCCACCGCGAGTCTTCGTAACACCATGGCTCCTTGAGGGGTAGGGAGTGCTACCGACGGAGGTTGTGGTGGAGCGCCGGGCCGTGGCGGCGTCTCGTCCGGCCGGCCTCGGCCACGTGGGGCGGCGTCAGCACGGTGCGAGAACGGCATGTCCATGACCCAGGCCGCCGTACCATCACACCGCGGCACCCACCACGTCAACGGATGTCCCGGCGCAACGCCGTGTTTGTCGAAAAACGGCAGATGGCGCCCGATAACCGGGCACTTGGCCGGGTCCGCGGGCCGTTTCGGACGCCCCCGGCACGACGAACCCCCGCCCTGCGCGGGGCAGGACGGGGGCGGTCGAGGGCGTGCGGCGCGGGCGCGGGGCCCGTCCGGTCCCTACAGGAAGCTGACGTTCTGGGCGAGGGCGAGCCGGCTGGAGTAGTTGATGGTGTTGGTGGCGGAGCGCATGTAGGCGCGCCAGGCGTCGGAACCGGATTCCCGGCCGCCGCCGGTCTCCTTCTCCCCGCCGAAGGCCCCGCCGATCTCGGCGCCTGAGGTGCCGATGTTGACATTGGCGATGCCGCAGTCGGAGCCCTCGGCGGACAGGAAGAGCTCGGCCTCCTGCTGATCGCGGGTGAAGATGCTGGACGAGAGGCCCTGCGGGACATCGTTGTGCAGGGCGATGGCCTCCTCCAGGGTGTCGTAGGTCTGCACGTACAGGATGGGGGCGAAGGTCTCCTCGCGGACGACGTCGGTCTGTTCGTCGACGCGGACGAGGACCGGCTCGGCGTAACCGGCCCGGGGCGCGGCGTCGGCCAGGCGCCGGTTGCCGCCCGCGAGGATCTTGCCGCCCTCGGCCTGGGCCCGGGTGAGGGCGTCCTGCATGGTGTCCAGGGCGGTGGTGGAGATCAGCGGGCCGACGAGGGTGGTCTCGTCGAACGGGTCGCCGATGGGGAGCTTCTGGTAGGCGGCGGTCAGCCGGGCGATGAGGGTGTCGGCGATGTCCCGGTGGACGATGAGACGGCGCAGGGTGGTGCAGCGCTGGCCCGCGGTGCCGGCCGCGGCGAAGACGATGCCCTGCACGGCGAGGTCGAGGTCGGCGGAGGGCGCGACCACGGCCGCGTTGTTGCCGCCGAGTTCGAGCAGGCTGCGCCCGAAGCGGGCGGCGACGCGCGGGCCGACCTCGCGTCCCATGCGGGTCGAGCCGGTGGCGCTGATCAGCGCGATACGGGGATCGTCGACGAGCTTTTCGCCGATGGTGCGGTCGCCCAGCAGCAGGCGGTGCACGTCGCGTGGGGCGCCGACGTCCTCGGCGGCCTGCGTCAGCAGCCGGTCGCAGGCCAGGGAGATCAGCGGGGTGAGTTCCGAGGGCTTCCAGATCACGGTGTCACCGCAGGCCAGCGCGACGGCGGTGTTCCACGACCACACCGCGGCGGGGAAGTTGAACGCGGAGATGACGCCGACCACGCCCAGCGGGTGCCAGGTCTCGGCGAGCCGGTGGCCGGGACGCTCGGAGGCGATGGTGCGGCCGTAGAGCTGGCGGGACAGGCCGACGGCGAAGTCGCAGATGTCGATCATCTCCTGGACCTCGCCGAGCGCCTCGGAGCGGATCTTGCCCGCCTCGATGGTGATGAGGTCGGCCAGCTCGCCCTTGTGGTCGCGCAGCAACTCGCCCAGGCGGCGCACGAGTTCACCGCGTCGGGGCGCGGGGGTGGTGCGCCAGGTGAGGAACGCCTCGCGGGTGGCGGCGATGGCCTCCTCGGTGTCGGCGGCGGTGGCCGCGCGCAGGCCGAAGAGGTCGTCACCGGTGATGGGGCTGCGGGCCGAGAAGTCGTCGCCCTCCGGGACGGTGACGCCGAGGGCGGCGAGGCTGTCGCGGGCACGGGTGCGCAGGTCCTCGGTGGTGGGGAGGATGGTGCTGGTCATGATGCTCCTCTGGGGTGTTGAGGGTGTCGAGGCGTGTTGAGGGTGTCGAGGGGTGCGGGCGGCGGGCCGGGGGTCAGCCGGGCGTGCCGTCGAGTCCGAGTTCCCGGGCGGCCTGCGCGAGGGAGCGGTTCTGCTGCTCCTCGTAGAGGTCGAACGGGTCCAGGACGTCGCGGCCGAGGACGCCGGAGAGCCATGCGCTGTCGTAGGCGGCACCCTGCTGGTCGCTGTTCCTGGAGCCCTCCTCGCTGAGGTTGGACTGGAAGATGCCGGCCGCTGAGCGCGGCAGGAAGTCCTCGTAGACCAGCGGTTCGGCCCGGAGCCAGCCCCCTTCCAGCAGGTCATGGAGCCCGGCCGGCGGGCGGCTGCCGTCACGTGGGCGGTCCGGCGCGGCGTGGTAGGTGAAGTGCGCCAGGCCCGCCGCGGCGAGTCCCTGCTCGCTGTCGGGAAGTTCCTCCGCCCACAGGCGGCGGGCGAGTCCGGCCCGTTCGGCAGGGGGCAGACCGGCGGCCCGGTTGTCGACGCGGGCGAGCAGCCGGTCGTAGCGGGCCCGGCCCTCGCGGCTGAGGGCGATGCCGCGGGCTTCGACCTCACCGAAGCGCACCCGCAGGGATCCGCTGATCACGCTGCCGTCCGGGGTGCGCAGGGCGCGGGGCTCGGCGAGTGCCCGGAAGGAGGTCTGGCGCAGCAGGACGTCGGGGCCCTTCCAGCGGGGTGGCCCCTGGATGGTGTCGATCATCTCGATGCCGCGCTCGGTCATCCGCCGGTAGAGCTCGTCGATGTCCAGGACGCGGGGGGTGAGGTGGTTGATATGGGTGCTGCCCACGCCCCCGATGTCCGCGGCGACGGCGGAGATCCGTTCCAGGGTGGCGTACCAGGCCTGGTCGACGGGCTCGGGGGACAGTTCGAAGGCCTGCACGGCGAGGTGGAGGAACCGTTCGGCGTCCGCTTCGGGCAGTTCCCCGGCGCTTTCCGCGCGGTCGGCGAGGGCGAGCAGTTCCGGGGGGAAGAGCCGGCGGGCGGCGAGGAAGTTCTCCAGGCGGGCGCGCAGGTCGGGGTCGAAGAAACGGGGGTCGGCGGGGGTGAGCAGGGAGGTGAAGACGCGGAAGGGATTACGGGCCAGTTCCCCGGCGTCGACGGGGCGGAACGCGGTCGACACGACGGGGATCGCGCTGGCGGCGGCCTCCCGCAGATCGTAGAAACCGACCGGGTACATCCCCAGGGCGCCGAAGATCCGGGCGACCTGGCGCAGTTCCTCCGGAGAGCCGACGCGGATGGCGCCGTGCCGCTCCGCGGTCACCCGGCCGATGGATCCCAGGCGCTCGGCGTCGGCGCCCTGTGCCCGCAGCACGTCCTCGTTGACCTCGCGGGAGACGTCCACGAGCGTGGTGTAGGCGGGCACCTCCCGCCCGTACATGTCCGAGAGCCGCTGGGCGAACGCGGCGCGCAGTTGCCACTGGCTGATCATCGGCAGGTCGTCCTTCCGTATCGGGGGGGGGATTCACACCACGTGGATTTCGGGGCGGATCTCGGCACCGGCCGTGAAGCGGTCGGCGCTGAAGGGGGTGACATCGACGAACGGTGTGCGCTCCAGGTAGAGGTCGCGCACGATCTCGCCGACGGCGGGGGCCTGCAGGAAGCCGTGGCCGGAGAACCCGGTGGCGTACAGGAAGTTGTGCGGCGCGCCGGCCCGTCCGATCAGGGCATTGTGGTCCGGGGTGACCTCGTACAGTCCGGCCCAGCCGCCGGTGGTCTCCATCCCGGCGAGGGCGGGGGCCCTGCGCCGTGCGGCGGCTCGGAAGAGTTCGAGCCAGTCCGGCGTCCAGGTGGTGTCGAAGCCCTCGTCCTGTCCGGGGTCGGCGAGGCCGAACAGCAGGCCGTCGTCGCTGTTGTGGAAGTAGGCGGTCGAGGCGAAGTCGATGGTGAAGGGGATACGCGGGGCGGGCGGCGCGAGCGGCGCGGTGAAGGCGAGCTGGCGGCGTACCGGACGCACCGGGAGGTGGACGCCCGCCATCTCGCCGAGCCGCGCGGACCAGGCGCCCGCGGTGCAGATGACCGTGGAGCAGGAGATCCGGCCGTGATCGGTGTGAACGGCCGTGACCCGGTCACCGGTGGTGTCGAGGCCGGTGACGGTGGTGTGCGTGGCGAACGTGACGCCTGCGCCCGCGGCGGCGCGCGCATAGCCCTGGACGGCGAGTTGGGGCCGGGCGTGGCCGTCGGTCGGGGAGTAGGCGGCGGCCACCAGCCCGTCGGTGCTGACGTAGGGACACAGCCGCTGTGCCTCGTGGGG
Source organism: Streptomyces sp. NBC_00400 (assembly GCF_036048035.1). NCBI lineage: Bacteria > Bacillati > Actinomycetota > Actinomycetes > Kitasatosporales > Streptomycetaceae > Streptomyces > Streptomyces sp. NBC_00400. The sequence goes on from NZ_CP107940.1 coordinate 155,426, forward strand.
GGCGATCATTCGGCTGGGGACACCGAGGCCGTTCTGGAGCCGGACGGCGGTCTCGAAGTCCGCGGCCTGCTCGTCGCTGGTCAGCAGGAAGAGATAGCCGACGCTGTCCAGCCGGATGTCCGCGCCGGGACGCTGTCCGAAGTCCTGCCAGGCGCGCAGACTCCTGCTGCCCAGGGCGATGTTGAGGGGATCGGAGAACTGCGCCCGCACTCCGCCGATCGGTTTGCCCGAGCTGCCGCCGGCCAGTTCGCCGCGCTCGATGACGACGATGTTGGACACCCCGGCCTCGGCCAGGTGGAACGCGATGCTGGTGCCCATCACACCGCCGCCGACGATCACGACGTCGGCAGTCGGCGGCACGGTGCGGGAGGTGGATGACATGGACAAGAGGCCGATCCCTTCCGGAGGCCGCCGCCTGCGCCGGAGGCATCCGTCCGGCGCGTGGCGGGGCTGTCAGTGCATGGCGAGAAGAGCTGATCAGCTAGCTGCCCGTCATCGTGCAGCACTCCAACCTTTGACGTCTACGAACAGTTAGTGCGTCCGATCTATTAGGATCTCTATATGGACTGGACGAGTGCCCAGCTGCGGTCCCTGGTGGAGCTGACCAGACGCGGAACGATCACCGCGGCGGCCCAGGCCCTTGGATACACGCCCGGTGGCGTCTCCCAGCAGATCGCCGCGCTGGAGAAAGCCGCGGGCACGGAGCTGCTGCGGCGGGTCGGGCGACGGGTGGAGCTGACCGATGCCGGCCGCACGCTGGCGTGTCACGCCGAGCGGATCCTGTCGACGGAGGCGGAAGCCGTCGAGGCTCTGGAGCGCACCCGGCACGAGATCTCCGGGGTGCTGCACGTAGGGCTGTTCGCCACGGCAGCCGCCGAGATCCTGCCGCCGGCGCTGCAGGAGGTACGGCAGATCCATCCCCGGCTCGCGGTGCACAGCCGCGATATGGAGGTGGACGAGGTGCACGACGCGGTCGCTTCCGGAGCGGTGGACCTGGCGCTCGGTCTCGACTACCCGGATGTGCCCCTTCCGCGGGAGTCCGCCCTGCAGGTGCGGCAGCTGTACCGCGAGCGGTTCTCGCTGGCGGTACCCGCCGGGTCGATGCACGGCCACGAGGTGATCGGCCTGGCCGATACGCAGGACCTGGGGTGGATCCTGCCGTCGGCCGACAGCTACTACGGCCGGGCGGTGCGCACGGCCTGCCGGCGCGCGGGCTTCGAGCCCCGGGTGCAGCACGAGGTCACCGACACCGCGGCCACGCTGGCGCTGGTCGAGGCGGGAATCGGGGTGAGCACGGTGACGGATCTGATGCTCGGCCTGCGCGCGTCCCGCCTCGATGTCGTACGGCTGCGGGAGAAGGTCGAGCGGCACATCGTGGTGCTGTTCCGCTCCTCCGTGGAGCACCGGCCCACGGTGGCGGCACTGGTCGACGTTCTGCGGGCGGTGTCCGGGGCCCGGCACGGCACCCCAGCCCGCCGCGACCCGTAAGACAAGGCCCCGGCCGCCGTCCCACCGGACGCCCAGCCGTCAACAGGCGTGCTCCCCGGGCGAGTTGACGTACACCGGAACAAGATGCCCAGTGCACGAGAATCCGGACTGCTCGCCCTGCGGAGCGCCTTCCCCAGTTCCGCTTGCCCTCAGCCACGCAAGTTGTCGCGCTGGGGTCCCTTTTGCCGGGGCGCATCCTGGGTGAAGGTTTCAGGCCAGTGGTGACCCCCGCCACGACGGTGGCCCGTCGTGCCGCCGTTGCCTGACAGGGAGCGAGCGATGTCCACCCATCACACCCCGAAATCTCCCCTTCGCGCGTTGCTGGGAAGAGGCCCCCAGGGAATCTTCCGGCGAACGCTTCCCCATGAACAGCCCAGCGGTGAGCGCATGGTGCGCACGCTCGGCCTCACCCAGCTGACAATGATCGGCATCGGCGCCATCATCGGGGCCGGAATCTTCAGCCTGGCCGCGGCCGTCGCCCGGGACGTCGCCGGCCCCGCCGTCCTGATCTCGTTCCTGGTGGCCGGGGCCGCCTCGCTCTGTGCGGCCTTCGCCTACGCCGAGTTCGCCGGGATGGTGCCGAAGGCAGGCTCGTCCTACACCTACTGCGCCGCGGTCCTGGGGGAGATCGTCGGCTGGATCGTGGGCTGGGACCTGCTCCTGGAGTACACCGCCATCGTCGCCGTCGTGGCGATCGGGATGTCGGGCTATCTGGGATTTCTGCTGCAGGCGGTCGGCATCCATCTGCCGGTCTGGGCCCTGGGCGCCCCCGGCACCGGCGCCGGCCACCGGGTGGACCTGCTCGCGATGGCGATCTGCCTCGCCGTGGCCTGGCTGCTGACCCGGGGCACCCGCACCTCGGCCCGGGTGGAGACGGTGCTGACCATCATCAAGATCGGCATCGTGCTGCTGGTGATCGTGGTGGGCTTCACCAAGGTCAAGACCGGCAATCTGCATCCCTTTGCACCGTTCGGCTTCGGCGGGGCCTTCACCGGGGCGGCCACGGTCTTCTTCGCCGTGTTCGGCTATGACGCGCTGAGCACGGCGGCGGAGGAGTCGATGGAGGCACGGCGCAAGCTGCCGAAGGCGATGATGCTGTCGCTGGCGGTCTCCATGGTGCTGTACGTGCTGGTCTGCATCGTGCTCACCGGGATGCAGCGCTACAGCGAGCTCAACCCGAACAGCGGGATTTCCAGCGCGTTCCAGAGCGTGGGGCTGAGCGGGCTGGCCAATGTCATCGCCGTCGGCGCGGTCATCGGCATCGTCACCGTGACCTTCTCCTTCATGATGGGCGCCTCCCGCCTGTGGTACGCACTCAGCCGCGACGGGCTGATGCCGGCCTGGTTCGGCGCCATCCACCCCCGGCGCAAGGTGCCGCACCGCGCCACCTGGCTGATCGGTGGGGTGTCCGCGGTGCTGGCGGGGCTGTTGCCGATCAACGCGGTCGCGGAACTCACCAATATCGGAGTGCTGCTGGCGTTCGTGGTGGTCTCCGCTTCCGTGCTGGTCCTGCGCTACCGCAAGCCGCACCTCAAGCGCGGTTTCCGCTGCCCGGGCATGCCGGTGGTGCCCGTGCTCGGGATGGCCTTCTCCGTCTGGCTGATGTCGTTCCTGCAGTGGGAGACCTGGGTGCGGCTCGGCGGCTGGCTGGTTGTCGGCCTGGTCATCTACGCCACGTACGGCTACCGCCGCACCCGCAGGGTCATGCCGGGAGGCTCGGTGGATCTCGACGCCCTTGACCGGATGTCCGACTCCGATGAATCCGAGCCCGCACCCGTCCCGTGACGGGCGGCCGGCCGTCCACGTGGGTACTCCGCCACTCCCCTCACCGGGAGAGGCGGAGCCCGCCCGTGTCCCGGCCGGTCACTCGTCGGCGGGGTGCACATACGGCTCGCCGTCGGGCACCGCGCGCCGCAGACAGCTGATCACTGCGGGGAGCAGCGGGTTGCTGTTCTCGCTGCGGTGCAGCGCCATCACCGTGCGGTGTGCGGAGCGCTGGGTGACCCGGGTCGCTTCGATCCCGTCGCCGGGAACGTGGCCGAGCGCCGGGACCACGGCCACGCCGAGTCCCGCGGACACCAGCTCCCGCACCACCGCGTAGTTGTTGCTGCGGAAGGCGACGGCGGCCTCGAACCCCACGGCCGCGCAGAGGCGGACGAAGGAACGCGCCCCGGCGGTGTCCTCCCGGCTGGTGATCCAGCGGGCCCCGGCCAGCTGGGACAGCTGGGCGCCCAGGCCGCTGTCGCGGGCCCTGAGCAGCACCAGGTCCTCGCGCAGCAGTTGATGGCAGGTCAGGCCGTCGGGCCACTGGCGGGGGCTGAGCCCGTACTCGAAGACGAGCGCGACATCGAGGTCGCCGTGGCTGAGCGCGGTGACGAGCTCTTCGGGCTCGCCCTCCTCCAACTGGATCCGGGCCCGTGGATGGCTTTCGAGGAGCGCGGACAGGGCGGCGGGCACCAGCCGTACATCGGCCGTGGGAAAGCTGCCCAGCCGCAGCCGGCCGGTGGCGCCGGTGGCGAGCTCCTGGACGTGATGGTCCAGGTCCTCCATGGCCGCCAGCACATGGGTACTGAGATCGACCAGGCGGTGGGCCGCGGCGGTGGGGCGGATCCCGTGCGCCTCCCGTTCGAAGAGCACCAGGCCGGTCTCCTTCTCCAGCGCGGAGATCTGCTGCGAGATGGCGGAGGCGGTGTAACCGAGGTCGCGGGCCGCAAGGGCGAACGAGGCGCTGCGGACGACGGCCTTGAGGGTGAGCAGATGCAGTGGCTTCAGCAACGCGGGCTCCCAACGACGCGGGAGGCGAGCATAAGCATCCACCGCCCTCGAACGCGAGCCTCAGCATTCCTTGCCCTCAAGCATGGATTCTTTCGTGCTGCTGGGCCTTGTCCCCGGCCCCGGGTGCCCCACATCGTGGACGGGACCAGGCGGAACACGACCGGTGAGCACGAAGGAGCGAGCAGGGTGACCTCGACAGCCCAGGGCGTCGGCAGCCTCGACGCGGCAACGGTGGCCGAAGCCCTCGACCACGGGGACTGCGGCAAGGTCGCCGGCGATGCCGGTCACCGGGCACAGTACGCGTCCGATGCCTCGAACTACCGCCAGATCCCGCTCGCCGTGGTCTTCCCCCGCGAGCGGCAGCACGTCCTCAACGCGCTGCGGGTGTGCCGGCGCCTGGGGGTGCCGGTCACCGCACGCGGCGCGGGCACCAGCACCTCCGGGCAGGCCGTCGGGCCGGGTGTGGTGCTCGACTTCTCCCGTTACTTCAACCGGCTGACGGCGCTGGATCCGCACGCCCGGACCGCGACCGTGCAGCCCGGCATCGTCCTGGACGACCTGCAGAGCGCCGCCGCCGAGCACGGTCTGGTATTCGGCGCCGACCCCTCCACCCACAGCCGCTGCACCCTGGGCGGCATGATCGGCAACAACGCGTGCGGATCCCACTCGCTCGCCTGGGGACGCACCGCGGACAACATCGTCGAACTCGAAGTGGTCACCTACCGCGGCACGGTGGTCCGGCTCGGCGAGATGACCCGGGAGGAGATCGACGCGGCCGTGGCCGCGGGAGACGACCGCGGAGAGCTGATCGCCGCCCTGCACCGGCTCGCCCAGGGCAATCTGGCGACGCTCCGCACCGAACTGGGGCAGTTCCCCCGGCAGGTGTCGGGCTATGCGCTGGAACAGCTGCTGCCCGAGCGGCGCTTCCACCTCGCCAGGGCCCTGGTCGGCAGCGAGGGCACCCTGGCCGTCGTCCTCTCGGCGACCGTCCGCCTCATCTCACCTCCCCCCGCACGGGCTCTGGTCGTCCTCGGTTTCTCGGACGCCGGCGCCGCGGCCGATGCGGTCCCCGCACTGCTCCGGCACGAGCCGCTGGCCCTGGAAGGGCTCGACCGCGGACTGACCGACATCGTCACCCGGCCCGCGACCAGGGACACCATCGACACCCTGCCCACCGCGCAGGCCTGGCTGTTCGCGGAACTCGGCGGCGCCGCCGACACACTGTCCCGGCAGGCCGAAGCGCTGGCCGGGACCGCGCACGGGGCCGCGGGCTTCACCGGCAGTGAGATCGTCACCGATCCCGCACGCGCCCGCAGTCTGTGGCGGATCCGCGAGGACGGTGCGGGTCTGGCCACCCGTCTGCCCCCGGGCACCGGGACCGAGGGCGGGGCCGAGGCCTGGCCCGGATGGGAGGACGCGGCCGTCCCGCCCGGTCAACTGGGCTCCTATCTCCGCAAGTTCACCGCCCTGCTGCACCGCCACGAGCTCCAGGGCGCCGTCTACGGCCACTTCGGCGAGGGCTGTCTGCACGTCCGGATCAACTTCGACTTCACCACCGAGCAGGGCACCGCCGTCTTCCGCACCTTCCTCGCCGACGCCGCCGACCTGGTCGCCGCACACGGTGGTTCGCTGTCCGGCGAACACGGCGACGGCCAGGCCCGCTCCGCGCTCCTGCCCCTGATGTACGGCCCCGACGTCATCGCCCTGTTCGAGGAGTTCAAGAACATCTGGGACCCGGACAACGGCCTCAACCCCGGCATGATCGTGCGGCCGCTGCCCGTCGACGGCAACCTGCGTGTCAGCCCGCACCGCACTCCCCTGCCCCTGACCACGGTCTTCCCCTTCCACTCCGACGACGGCGACTTCGCCAAGGCCACCCGCCGCTGCGTCGGCGTCGGCAAGTGCCGCTCCACCGCCCACCGCGGCGATGTGATGTGCCCCAGCTACCGGGTCACGCGGGACGAGAAGGACTCCACCCGTGGCCGCGCCCGGCTCCTGTACGAGATGACCCAGGGTGAAGTGATCACGGACGGCTGGCGTTCCACCGAGGTCCGCGACGCGCTGGATCTGTGCCTGTCGTGCAAGGGGTGCAGCGCCGACTGCCCCGTCGGCGTCGACATGGCCACCTACAAGTCGGAGTTCCTGCACCACCACTACAAAGGGCGCCTGCGACCCGCCTCGCACTACACCATGGGCTGGCTGCCCCTGCTCTCACGGGCCGCCGCCCGGATCCCCGGCCTGGTCAACGCGCTCACCTCCTCCCGCCTGGCCCCGGCCCTCAAACGACTGGGCGGCATCGCCCCGCAGCGGGACCTCCCCCGCTTCGCCGCGCAGACCTTCCTGACGTGGTTCCGCCGCCGCACACCCGGAGGCGACGGCCGGCGCGGCCCCGTCCTGCTGTGGGTCGACTCCTTCAACAACCACTTCAGTCCCGAAGTCCTCCAAGCCGGCGTGGCCGTGCTGGAAGACGCGGGCTTCCGGGTGCAGGTCCCCGAGGGCACCCAGTGCTGCGGGCTCACCTGGGTCACCACCGGTCAGCTCGGCATCGCCCGCCGTATCGCCCGGCGGACGGCCACCGCGCTGGCTCCCGCGGTCCGCGCCGGCATACCCGTCGTCGGACTGGAGCCGAGCTGCACAGCGGCCCTCAAGAGCGACCTTCCCGAACTCCTCGACGGCAACGAAGATGCCCGCGCCCTCTCCCGGGCCACCCTCACCCTCGCCGAACTCCTCGTCCACCACACACCCGGCTGGCAGCCCCCACGGATCGAGGGCAGCACGCTCAGCCAGACCCACTGCCACCAGCACGCCACCTCCGGCTTCGGCGCCGACAGCGCGCTGCTGGCCCGTATGGGCATCGACAACACCACACTCGATTCCGGCTGTTGCGGCCTGGCCGGCAACTTCGGTTTCGAGCGCGGCCACTACGACGTCTCGGTCGCCGCGGGCGAACAGGTGCTGCTCCCCGCGGTGCGCTCGGCCGCCGCCGACACCCGGATCCTGGCCGACGGTTTCAGCTGCCGCACCCAGATCGCCCAGCAGACCCCGCGCAGCGGCACCCATCTCGCCGAACTGATCGCCCAGGCACTGCCCCCGTCCGACACCTCCTCCTGACCCACACTCCCCCGCCTCCCTCTTCCTTCTCCTCCCTCCCTCTTTTCCTCCCTTCCTTCCTACCGACAAGGAACACACCGTGACTGATGCACTCTCCCTCGTCGACGAGTGGGGCCCCGAGAAGATCGTCGTCGTCTCGCACCGGCGCACCGGTATGAAGGGTGTCCTGGTGATCGACAACACCGCTCGCGGCATCGGCAAGGGCGGCACCCGGATGAGCCCCGGCGTGACGGTCAACGAGGTGTCCCGGCTGGCGCGCGTCATGACATGGAAGTGGGCCGCCGTCGACCTCTTCTACGGCGGCGCCAAGGCCGGCATCGTCGCCGATCCGGCCTCCCCCGACAAGGAGGCGGTGCTGCGTGCCTTCGCCCGCGCGCTGTCCAACGAGGTGCCCCGCGAGTACGTGATGGGACTCGACATGGGCCTGACCGAGGACGACGCCGCCATCATCCAGGACGAACTGGGCGACCGCGGCGCCGCCGTCGGCACCCCCGCGCACCTCGGTGGCGTGGCCTACGACAAGCTCGGAGTCACCGGCTACGGCGTTGCCGAGGCGGCCGACGCCGCGGCAGGACACCAGGGGCTGGAGATGGCCGGCTCCCGGGTGGCCCTGCAGGGCTTCGGCGCGGTCGGCAGCGCAGCCGCCCGCCGCTTCGCCGGCCTCGGTGCCACCGTCGTGGCGGTGTCCACCGCCCACGGGGCGCTGCACGACCCCAGCGGTCTCGACGTGGACGCGCTTCTGGCGGCGCGCGAGGAGCACGGCGACCACTTCGTCACCCGCCACTCCTCCGGCACCGTGCTCGCTCCCGGCCGTGAACTCACCGTGGACTGCGACATCTTGGTGCCCGCCGCCCTGCAGGATGTCATCGACCGCACCACCGCGCGCGACATCAAGGCGAAGCTCGTGGTGGAGGGCGCCAATCTGCCCACGTCTGCCGAAGCCCGGAGCATCCTCGCGGAGCGCGGCATCACCGTGCTCCCCGACTTCGTGGCGAACGCCGGCGGCGTCGTCGCAGCCGCCTTCGCGATGGACGCCCGCTACTCCGGGTTCCGGCCCGACACCGCCACCATTGTCGAGACGGTCTCCTCGCGGCTGCGCGCCAACACCATGACCGTCCTGGACGAGGCCCGGCTGCAGCACATCACCCCGCACGCCGCCGGCCGCCGCCTGGCCGAGGACCGCGTCCGCACCGCCATGCACAGCAAGGGACGCATCCCCCGCGCCTGATACGCCCGGCGGAGCCCGCGCCGCCGGCTCCTACCGGCACGACTCCGTGCGCTTGACCACGGTGAGCGTGACCCGCCGGCCCCGCAGGTCTGTGCCCGCCGCCGGATCCTGGGCACAGACCTTCCAGCCCGCCGGCCACAGCACATGGCGGCCGGCGCCGCGCCCGTCCTTGAGCCGAACCGAGGTGTCGTAACGGAGCGCCGCATAGGCGGAGACCAGCCCCTGCCCCGCCACCTGCGGCATCGTCCGGGGACCGTCGGCATGGGCCGGAACGGCCGGAACCAGGCAGCAGAGGGAAAGGACCGAGGCAGTAACGATTCTCTTCACCACCGGAGAACGATCCCCACGCACAACGGTCACCGCGGCAGCTCACAGGTGATCACGGATCGCCGTGGCCGGCCAGATGCCGGGCCCTCTGCCGCGATGCGCTCCCGACTGACCGGCCACAAGGCCACGGTGAATTCGGCAGCATTCAGCCCGGAAGCACGCCCCGTGGCCACCGGGGAGCGAGGACGGCACTGTGCGGCCACGGGACGCCGACACCGACCGGGCAGTCACCAAGAGATGCGCGGGATTTCGTTCCGCCCGGCCCTCATGATGCCGTGGGCTGCTCCGCGGCGCTGCCGTCCTCGGCGGCGGTGGCAGCGATCCGGCGCGGCAGTTTCGCGGCGATGGCGATCGTCACCACGCTGAGAGCGGCGGCGACGCCGAAGGCCAGCTTCATCCCGCTGAGCTCTGCGGGCACGGCGGCGACGCCGTCGGCGACCAGGTCACCGGTGCGCGCGGACATCACGGTCACCACGAGTGCGGTCCCGAACGCTGCGGCGACTTGCTGCAACGTCCCGAGCATCGAACTGCCGTGGGAGTACAGGTGCGGGGGAAGCGCACCCATACCGAGCGTGAAGACAGGGGTGAACGTCGCCGCCAGGCTCACCATCAGCAGCGCGTGCAGTCCGAGCACCTGCCAGTACGGCATCGTCATCGAGACCTGGGTGAAACCGCAGAGGGCGAGCACCATCCCGATCGAGCCGGGCAGCACCAGCGGCCGGCTGCCGAACCGGTCGAAGATCTTTCCCACGGTCGGTCCGAGCAGTCCCATGGCCAGACCGCCCGGCATGACCAGCAAGCCGGTCTCCAGCGGGCTGAGCCCGCGCACGTTCTGCAGGTACAGCGGCAGAAGGATCATCGACCCGAGCATCGCCAGGAAGCCGACGGATATGAGGGCCAGGGAAAGGCCATAGGTGCGGTGACCGAGGGTTCGCAGGTCCATCAGAGGCGTGCCGGTGCGTTGCAGCTTGAGCTGGCGGATCACGAAAACCGCGATTGCCGCGACCCCGGCGAGGACGATGCCGATGCCGAGCCCGAACCTGCTGCCCGTTTCGCCGAGGAGGCTCAGGCCGTACACCAGGCCGCCGAAGCCGAGCGCCGCCACGGAGACACTGAGCCAGTCGATGGCACCCACCTGCGGCTCACTGATGTTGTCCACCTTGCGCAGCCCGAGCAGGGTCACCAGAGCCGCGATCGGCAGGACGACCACGAACAGCATCCGCCAGGAGCCGGTCTGCAGGATCAGCCCGGACACGGCAGGTCCGAGCGCGGGCGCCACCGAGATCGCCAGGGTGACGTTGCCCATCACCCGGCCGCGGTCCTGTTCGGGCACCACGATCATCAACGTGGTCATCAGCAGGGGCATCATCACGGCTGTACCTGCGGCCTGTACGACTCGCCCGAGCAGCAGCACCTCGAAGGAGGGCGCGACGGCTGACAGGGCGGTACCCGCGAGGAACACTCCCATCGCGATGGCGTAAGCCCGGCGGGTGGTGACCCGCTGCAGGAACCAGCCGGTGACCGGAATCACGGCGGCCATGGTCAGCATGAACGCCGTGGACACCCACTGCGCCGACTGCTGGGTGATGTGCAACGAGTCCATCAACCGCGGGATGGCGTTGATCAAGATCGTCTCGTTGAGGATCACCACGAATGTGGCCAGCACCAGCAGCCGTACCACGGTCGGTATGCGGCCCGCCTGCACGGCCGGTCGTTCTTGGATCGCAGCTGTCATGGCAGCACCTCGCTGGGGTTCCTGGGCACAGTCGCCTCGCAGCCAAGGGCTGTCGGCACGAACGTGGGTGTGATGGATGGGTGTGATTGTAGGAAGAGACCGGCATGCCCGGTAAGACTCATCGGCCGGCGCGAGTGTTTCGTATCCTCGCGCCGATCTCACCCGATTTTCCGCCCGCGGCACGGCGTGATGCGGCGCAGCCGCTACGGCGCACGCGAGGCGGAACGCATCGCCCGGCTCTCGCCTACCGCGTCAAACGCGCAGAAGAGCTCCTGCCCTCGGCCACCACCGCAGACAACTCACCGGAACTGCGGCTCGCCCTGGAGATCGCCCGCACCGTGCTCGGCTGACGTCACCACCGGCACGGAATGAAACAACCCTTTTGCCCATAATCCTCGCCGTGCATTGCGGTATGCCGGATATTCGCATGATGGGCGGGTGAGCCCGGCAAGCGATTCACGTGGTCCGTGCCGGGGCCGGGCGGGACCAGGCAGGCCGCGCGGCACCAGGTGCACGTCCCCCGCCCCCGGCCCGGGCCTGGTCGCGGAAGGGGAACGAAGGACGAGGAGCGCATGGTTGAGCTGGTGTCGGGGCCCATGGTGCCGGAGCGGGAACCCATCGGTGAGCGCGCCGACGGCCCTCCCGCCGTGTTCGGCGGACGGACGGCTTTCGCTGCGCGGACGCTCGTGGACGTCCTGGACATCACCGTCCTGGTCCATCCGCACGAGCCGGCCCTGGACGACGGACGGACCCCGCTGAGCTACCAGGAGCTCGCCGGTGAGGTCGATGAACTACGGCGCCGGCTGGCGGCGGCCGGGATCGGCGTGGGCGACCGCGTCGGGGTGCGGCTGCCGTCCGGCACCAATGATCTCTACATCTGCATTCTGGCGGTGCTCGCCGCGGGTGCGGCGTATGTACCGGTGGACGCCGAGGACCCGGACGAGCGGGCGGATCTGGTGTTCGGTGAGGCGGCGGTGAGCGCCGTCCTGGAGGCCGGGCGGCGTCTGACCCTGACGGGCGGCCGCGCCACCGGCTCTCCGCGCCGTCCGGGTCCCGCGGATGACGCCTGGATCATCTTCACCTCCGGTTCCACCGGCAGGCCCAAGGGCGTCGCCGTCACCCACCGCAGCGCGGCGGCCTTGGTCGACGCCGAGGCGGCCTTGTTCCTCCAGGAGGAGCCGATCGGTCCGGGTGACCGGGTGATGGCGGGTCTCTCGGTCGCCTTCGACGCCTCCTGCGAGGAGATGTGGCTTGCCTGGCGGCACGGCGCCTGTCTGGTGCCCGTGCCGCGTTCCCGGGTGCGTGACGGAGCCGGTCTCGGCCCGTGGCTCGCCGAACAGGACATCACCGTCGTGTCCACGGTCCCCACACTCGCCGCCTTGTGGCCGGCCGAGGCGTTCAACGAAGTACGGCTGCTGGTCTTCGGTGGCGAGCCGTGTCCGCCCGAATTGGTGGAGCGGCTGGTCACCGAGGGGCGGGAGGTGTGGAACACCTACGGTCCGACCGAGGCGACCGTGGTCACCTGCGCCTCGCTGCTGACCGGCGAAGGACCGGTCAGGATCGGCCTGCCGTTGGACGGCTGGGACCTGGCCGTGGTGGACGGGGCCGGTGAACCGGTCGCCATGGGCGGCAGCGGCCAACTGGTCATCGGCGGGGCCGGACTGGCGCGTTACCTGGACCGCGACAAGGACGCCGAGAAATACGGCCCGCTGGCGTCGCTCGGCTGGCCACGGGCCTACCGCACCGGTGACCTCGTACGGGCCGAGCCCGACGGACTGGTCTTCCTGGGGCGCGACGACGAACAGATCAAGCTCGGCGGCCGGCGGATCGAGCTCGGCGAGGTGGACGCGGCCCTCCAAGCTCTGCCCGGCGTGATCGGCGCCGCGGCCGCCGTCCGGACGGCGCGCGGCGGCAACCCCCTGCTGGTCGGCTATGTGGTGACCCAGGACGGCTGGGACCGGACGCAGGCCGTCGAGCGGCTGCGCGCCCAGCTGCCCGTCGCCCTGGTGCCGTTGCTCGCCCCGGTCGACGCCTTGCCCACCCGCACCTCCGGCAAGGTGGACCGGGCCGCGCTGCCCTGGCCGCTGCCGCGGACGGCAGGGCCCGATCCCGGCCTGTCGGGTCCGGCCGGGCAGCTCACCGGCACCGAAGCATGGCTGGCCGGGCGGTGGCATGAAATTCTCGGTGTGCCGGTCACCGACGCCCGGGACGACTTCTTCGCGAGCGGCGGCGGCAGCCTTGCCGCCGCCCAGCTCACCACCCTGCTCCGCGACCGCTACCCGGCCACCGCCGTCCGCGACATCTACCGGCACCCCACCCTGCGCAAGTTGGCCCGGCTGCTGGAGCGTTCCGCGCCGGACGAGCGCGACGGCACGCGCCGGGTGACGCCCGTCCCGGCCAAGGCCGGCCTCGTGCAACTGCTCCTGCTCCTGCCGCTCTTCACCGTGGCCGGGCTGCGCTGGATGCCGGGGCTGCTGGTCCTGGGCAATGTCCTGGCGTGGTGCGGCAGCTATCCCTGGGCGCCGACGGCCTCTTGGTGGTGGCCGGCAGCCGGTGGCCTGCTGTTCTTCAGCCCGCCGGGCAGGCTGGCGACAGCAGCCGGTGGGGCGCGGCTGCTTTTGCGGGGGCTGCGGCCCGGCAGTTACCCGCGCGGCGGAAACGTCCATCTGCGGCTGTGGACCGCGGAACGGCTCGCGGAGCTGAGCGGGGCGCACTGCCTGTCCGGAGCCTGGCTGGTCCGTTACGGCCGGGCGCTGGGCGCCCGTATCGGGCCGGACGTCGATCTGCATTCGCTGCCGCCGGTCACCGGGATGCTCAAGCTGGGCCGGGGGTGTGCCGTCGAGCCCGAAGTGGACCTGTCCGGCTACTGGCTGGACGGGGACCGGCTGGAGGTCGGTCCGGTGAAGGTGGGCTCCGGCGCGGTGGTCGGTGTCCGCAGCACGCTCTTCCCCGGCGCCCGGGTGGGCAAGCGGGCCCAGATCGCTCCCGGTTCCGTCGTCACCGCCCGGGTGCCGACCGGCCAGAGCTGGGGCGGCGCGCCCGCCGTCAAGCTGGGCAAGGCCGAACGGCGGTGGCCCAAGCGGCGTCCGCCGCGCCGGGCCGGGTGGGCGGCGCTCTACGGTATGAGCGGCCCGGGGCTCGGGCTGCTGCGGCTGCCGGCAGCGGTCCCGGCACTGGCGGTGGCGGGCTGTTTCGTCCACGCCGGGGACGGCCCCGGCGACGCCGTACGCGGAGCGCTGATCGCGCTCGTGCCCGCCACACTGGCCTTCGGGGCGGCGTACGCCGCCCTGCTGATCGTCGCCGTCCGGTTGCTGAGCCGCGGTCTGCGCCCCGGCTGGTATCCGCTGCACGGCCGGATCGGCTGGCAGGCCTGGACCGTCAGCCAGCTCATGGACCGGGCACGTGACACGCTGTTTCCGCTCTACGCCGGTCTCATCACTCCCGTCTGGCTGCGTGCACTGGGAATGAAGGTCGGCAGGCGCGCCGAGGTCTCCACCGTGCTGGCGCTGCCCAGTCTCACCAGGGTGCGCGACGGAGCCTTCCTGGCCGATGACACCCTGGTCGCTCCGTACGAGCTGGGGGGCGGGTGGCTGCGGATCGGCGCGGCCGAGATCGGCGAGCGGGCCTTTCTCGGCAACTCCGGCATGACCGCCCCGGGCCGCGCCATCCCGGCGCGAGGCCTGGTGGGGGTGCTGTCCGCAACTCCGGAGAAGGCGAAGAAAGGCAGTTCGTACCTGGGGATGCCGCCCATGCGTCTGCCGCGTTCGGCAGGCACCGGGGACCGTCGCCTGACCTACGACCCCCCGGCCCGGCTGCTCTGGGCCCGAGGACTGGTCGAAGGGTGCCGGCTGCTACCGGTGCTGGTCTCCGCCGCCCTCGGCCTGCTGTCGGTGGCCGCGCTGGCCCACTTGGCCGCACACGCCTCGCCGGCGGTGGCGGCGCTGCTGTCCGGCCTGGTGCTGCTGGCCGCGGGGACCGTTGCCTGTGGGGTGACCATCGCTGCCAAATGGCTGCTGGTGGGCCGGTTCCGCCCGGCGGAACACCCGCTCTGGAGCGGCTTCGTCTGGCGGACGGAGCTCGCCGACACCTTCGTCGAGGTGCTGGCCGTGCCGTGGCTGATCGGTCCGGTGCCGGGCACCCCGCTGATGAACCTCTGGCTGCGGGCTCTGGGAGCCACCGTCGGCCGGGGTGTGTGGTGCGAAACCTACTGGCTGCCGGAAGCCGACCTGGTCACCCTGGAGGACGGGGTGAGCGTCAACCGGGGCTGTGTGCTGCAGACCCATCTCTTCCACGACCGCATCATGCGCATGAACACCGTGGTTCTCCGCGAGGGCGCCACACTCGGCCCCGGCGGCATCGTGTTGCCCGGCAGCATCCTCGGGGCGCACAGCGCACTCGGGCCGGCGTCGTTGGCCATGGGCGCGGAAACGGTCCCGGACGGCACCCGGTGGCTGGGCAACCCGATGGCGGCGTGGCGAGAATGAGGCACCGCGCGACGAGGCACCGCAGGCCCACCGGTGCCAGGAGGGAGCGAGACCGTTGAATCCCCGGCAGGCTTCCCCTCCCGGCAGGGACCCGTACTTCCCGGATCACGGGGACACCCGCTACCGGGTCCACCACTACGCACTCGACCTGGACTACCGGCCCATGTCCAACCGGCTCAGCGGCTCGGCCCGGCTCAGCGCGCTGGCAGGCCCCGCGCCGCTGGAGGAGATCACACTCGACCTGGCCGCCTTGAGGATTCAGCGGGTGCTGCTGGACAGCCGTACCGTGCGCTACACCCACCGGGCGGGCAAGCTGCGGATCCGCCCGGCGAAGGCGCTCGCCCCTGGCACCGCCTTCACCGTCGAGGTGCGCTACACCGGCAATCCCATGCCGGTGCGCAGCCCGTGGGGCGGCCTGGGCTGGGAGGAGCTGGCCGACGGTGCGCTGGTGGCCAGCCAGCCGGTCGGTGCGCCGTCCTGGTACCCCTGCAATGACCGGCCGGCCGACAAGGCCTCCTACCGGGTGGCGATCACCACGCCGTCCCCGTACGCCGCGATCACCGGCGGCCGGCTGCTCAGCCGCACCACCCGGGCAAGCAGCACCACCTGGGTATACGAGCAGCCCGCCCCGACCTCCGCCTACCTGGTGAGCGTCTCCCTCGGCAGGTACACGGCCGTGTCGCTCACCGGCCCGGCACCGGCGGACGGACAGAGCCCGCCGGTGACGCAGACCGCCCACCTGCCCGCGCGGCTGCTGCCCGAATTCACCGAGGACTTCGCCCGGCAGACCCGCATGATGCGGTTCTTCGAGGAGGTCTTCGGGCCGTATCCCTTCGGGGAGTACACGGTCGTGATCGCCGACGAGGAACTGGACGTCCCGGTGGAGGCCCAGGCCATGGCTACCTTCGGCACCAACCATCTCGACGGCGCACGCACCTGGGAACGCCTGATCGCCCATGAACTGGCCCACCAGTGGTTCGGCAACAGCGTCTCGGTCGCCGACTGGCGGCACATCTGGCTGAACGAGGGCTTCGCCAAGTACGCGGAGTGGCTGTGGTCGGAGCACGCGGGAGGCGGTACCGCGGTCGCTCACGCCACCGTCGCGCACCAGCTGCTGGCCACGCTTCCGCAGGACCTGCTGCCGGCCGACCCGGGCAAGCAGCTGATGTTCGACGACCGGCTCTACGAGCGGGGAGCGCTGACGGTCCATGCGCTGCGCTGCGCCCTCGGCGACGACGCCTTCTTCCGGATGCTCACGGACTGGACCCGCATCCATCGCCACGGCTCCGTGAGCACCGCCGACTTCACCGCGCACGCCCAGCAGTACGCAGCCGTGCCCCTGGACGGCCTCTTCGACGCCTGGCTGCGAGAGCCCTCCCTGCCCCCGCTACCGCAGCCCACGGGGCCACACCATGCCGCGAACTTGCAGATCAACCCACTGTCGCCGGACTGACTGCTCATGAGGCAGATTCCGGAAACCCGTTGACTCCGCATTCACGTGGACAGCCCACCACGGTGACCCGTTCGGAACGCGTGGCCGCGCCCGCCGCTGCAGCGGGGTGAACACTCAGGTGCTGTAGGTCTCACGGAAAGCGAGAACACCATGGCAGCATTTCCGGTCCCCGGCTCACGGCGTCGAATACGTCGCACACACGTCATCGCGGCCGGGTGCGCCATAGCCCTGTGCACGTCCGTGGCGGCACCTGCCACCGCGGACGGCGGCACGACCACGACCACGGCCAAACCCACCATCGTGCTGGTGCACGGGGCGTTCGCGGACGCCTCCAGCTGGAACGGGGTCGCCGAACGGCTCGAACAGCGCGGTTACGCCGTCATGGCCCCCGCCAACCCGCTCCGCGGGCTGTACAGCGACTCCACCTACATCGCCTCCGTGCTGGACAGCATCAAGGGTCCGATCGTGCTCGTGGGCCACTCGTACGGCGGCTCCCTGATCAGCTCGGCCGCCGCGGGCAACGGCCGGGTGAAGTCCCTGGTGTACGTATCGGCGCTGATGCCCGACGTGGGCGAGAGCGGTATGTCCCTGGCCGCCAGGTTCCCCAGCGAACTCGGCACTGCCACGAAGTCCGTTCCCTACCGGGCCGGCGGCGTCAGCGGGACCGACCTCTACCTCAAGCCCGGCAAGCTCCACCAGGTATTCGCCGCGGACCTGCCGGAGAGCACCACAAGGCTCATGGCGGTGACCCAACGGCCCGTGGCCACGACCGCGTTCTCTCAGAAGGCCAAGGTGGCGGCCTGGAGAAACCTGCCGTCGTGGTTCCTCGTCGCGAAGCAGGACAAGACCATCAACCCCGACCAGGAACGCTTCGAGGCGAAACGTGCGGGTTCCCACACGGTGGAGATCGACTCCTCCCACGTGGCCATGCTCTCCCACCCCGAAGCGGTCACCGACCTCATCCTCCAAGCCGCCACTGCGGCCGAGTCCACCCGTCCCGCGCTGCCCGCCACGGGGGCTTCCCGTGATGCCCGGGCCGCGACCGCACTCACCGGCATCGCCGCCGCCTCGCTGATCGCCGGCGCAGGAGCCCTCCTCCTGGGCCGCCGGCTGAGACGCCCCGCCCCCTGACGGCGCACGCCGCCGCGCCGCCTCGCGGCTGGGGCGTGCCCGGCGGCTCGGGAGCGTCCCCGGCAGTTCCCGACAAGGAACCGCGGACCCGATTTTGCCTAGCAGAGCTTGATATTCACCCATAAAATGGGCACTGCCGGCGCACCGGTGTGCCGGACAGGCATGTGAGGCCGGTGCGGACGGGCAATCGGCTCGGGGACGGTGATCGACCCGGGGACGGGATGCCTGTGGAGCAGACCGCCGGTCCGGTGCGGACCGTCATCATGACCGTCGACGACGATCCGGGCGTGTCCCGGGCCGTCGCCCGCGACCTGCGGCGACGCTACGGCGCGTCGTACCGGATCGTCCGCGCGGAGTCCGGCGAGTCCGCGCTTGCCGCACTGCACGAGCTGAAGCTGCGCGGCGGCCCCGTCGCGGTGATCCTGGCCGACTACCGGATGCCGAAGATGAACGGCATCGAGTTCCTTGAGCAGGCTCTCGACATCTACCCCGGCGCCCGGCGGGTGCTGCTGACCGCGTACGCGGACACCAACGCGGCCATCGACGCGATCAATGTCGTCGACCTCGACCACTACCTCCTCAAGCCCTGGGAGCCACCCGAGGAGAAGCTGTACCCCGTCCTCGACGACCTGCTGCAGTCCTGGCGGACCACCGACAACCGGCCGGTGGCCGTCACCAGGGTCGTCGGGCACCGCTGGTCGGCGCGTTCGTCGGCCGTACGGGAGTTTCTGGCCCGTAACCAGGTGCCGTACCGCTGGTACTCGTCCGACGATCCGGAAGGCCGGCGGCTGCTGTGCGCCGCGGGCGAGGACGGGCTCCGGCTCCCGCTGGTGATCACTCCGGACGGCACGGCCCTCGTCGAGCCCGAGGACCAGGAGCTCGCCGCCCGGGTCGGTCTCGCGACGACCCCGGCCACCGACTTCTACGACCTCGTCGTCATCGGTGGCGGACCAGCCGGTCTGGGTGCGGCGGTGTACGGGGCCTCCGAGGGCCTGCGCACCGTGCTCGTGGAGCGCTCCGCGACCGGAGGCCAGGCGGGCCAGAGCTCACGCATCGAGAACTACCTCGGCTTTCCGGACGGTGTGTCCGGGGCACAGCTCACCGACCGGGCCCGGCGGCAGGCGGCGAAGTTCGGTGCCGAGATGCTGACCGCGCGCGAGGTCACCGGGCTGGAGGTCAACGGCGCCTCGCGCGTCGTCCGGTTCTCGGACGGCTCCGCGGTTGCCGCGCACTCCGTGATTCTCGCGACCGGCGTGTCGTACCGACAGCTGGACGCGCCCCGGGTGACCGAGTTGACCGGCTGCGGCGTGTTCTACGGTTCGGCCCTGACCGAAGCGGCAGCGTGCCAAGGCCATCATGTGTATATCGTCGGCGGCGCGAACTCCGCGGGCCAGGCCGCGATTTACCTGGCCCGGAGCGCCAAGTCGGTCACCGTACTGGTACGTAAGCCCTCCTTGACCACGTCGATGTCGCACTACCTCGTCCAGCAGGTCGACGAGACGCCCACGATCTCGGTGCGCACCAACACGGTCGTCGACGCCGCCCACGGTGCGCATCAGCTGGAACAGATCACCCTGCGCGACACCGTGACCGGCCACACCGAACTCGTCGACGCCCAGTGGATGTTCGTCTTCATCGGCGCGGCCCCGCTGACCGACTGGCTGGAGGGCACGGTGCTCCGGGACTCCCACGGGTTCATCCTGACCGGCCCCGATCTGACCGCGGACGGGCGCCCGCCGGAGGGCTGGGAGCTGGACCGGCCGCCGTACCACTTGGAGACGAACGTCCCGGGCGTGTTCGTGGCCGGGGACGCCCGCGCCGAGTCCGCCAAGCGTGTCGCTTCCGCAGTGGGCGAGGGAGCCATGGCGGTCATGCTCGCCCACCGATATCTGGAGCAGTCATGAACGGCCGGCCGATGCCGTGCAGCCAGGAAGAACTCGCCTCGCTGTTCCTGTTCGAGAAGCTGGCCCCCGACCAGATCGCCCGGCTCTGCCGCGAAGGCCGTGTGGAGGAGTTCCCGCCCGGGCCGGTGTACGGGGAGGGCGACGCCGCCACGTGCTTCTATGTGCTGCTCGAAGGGACCCTCGCGCTCTCGCGCCGGATCGGGGACTACGACGTCGAAATCACCCGGAGCTCCAGCCGCGGGGTGTACGCGGGAGCCTTCCAGGCCTACCTGGGTGACCGCCTGCGGCAGGTGTACAACAGCTCCCTGCGGGTCATCGAGCCCGCACGCTTCTTCGTGCTGCCGGCGGAGACCTTCGCCGCGATCATGCGCGAGTGGTTTCCCATGGCCGTGCACCTGCTGGAAGGCCTCTTCTTCGGGGCCAAGAGCACCCAGGAGGCCGTCGGCCAACGGGAACGGCTGCTGGCTCTCGGGTCGCTGTCCGCGGGGCTGACCCATGAGCTCAACAACCCCGCCACCGCGGCCGTGCGCGCCACGTCCGCACTCCGCGAGCGTGTGGCCGGGATGCGCCACAAGCTCGGCCTCATCGCGGCACGCCCGTACCGGAGCGAAAACCTGCAGACGCTCATCGAAGTCCAGGAACGCACGGCCGAACGCGTCGCCAAGGCCACCTCCCTGAGCCCGCTGGAAGCCTCGGACCGGGAGGACGCCCTCTCCGACTGGCTGGACGACCACGGCATCGGGGACGGATGGCAGCTCGCGCCGACCTTCGTCCAGGCGGGCCTCGACACCGACTGGCTGGACCGGATCGCGGCAGCGGTGGACGCGGACACCCTCGAAGGTGCCGTGCGGTGGCTCAACTACACCGTGGAGACCGAACTGTTGATGAACGAGATCGAGGAGTCGACCCACCGCGTCTCGGCACTCGTCACCGCGGCCAAGCAGTATTCGCAACTCGACCGGGCGCCCCACCAGGTCGCAGACGTGCATGAACTGCTGGACAGCACCCTGCTGATGGTCTCCGCGAAGATCGGCCCCCGCATCACCGTGGTCAAGGACTACGACCGCAGCCTGCCGAAGATCCCGGCCTACCCCAGCGAACTCAACCAGGTGTGGACGAATCTGATCGACAACGCCGTCTCGGCGATGAACGGCACGGGCGCCGACGGCACGCTGACCGTACACACCGCCCGCGAGGGAGACCATCTGCTCGTCGAGTTCCGCGACACCGGCCCCGGAGTCCCCGAGGAGATCCGTGACCGCGTCTTCGACCCGTTCTTCACCACCAAACCGGTGGGTGAGGGTACCGGTCTCGGTCTCGACATCTCATGGCGGATCGTCGTCAACAAGCACAACGGGGACCTGCGGTTCCACTCCGTCCCCGGCGACACCCGCTTCCAGGTGCGCCTCCCGCTGGCCTCCGCCGACTCCTCTCCCCCACAGGAACCGACATGAATTCCCGGACGGAATCTCCCCTTGGTTCCCTCCGGCAGCACCTCCGCCCCACGCCGACCCGGCCCTGAAAAACGCGTACGGTCCGGATACCGTCCTGCCATGACAGACGAAGACCCTGATGACATTGCCTTTCACGTCGCCGCATGCTCCTTCACCCCGCGTCTGGTGGAGCAGATCGCCGGCCTGGCGGAACTGCCGTTGGGCGACTGGGCGGTCTCCGAGGCGGCGATGCGGCGTCTGGGCTGGTGCGAGGCGGGCGACGACGTGCCGTGGGAAGACACGTTCGTCACCGCCGAGGGGCACCTCGCCCATCTCGGGGACGCCCTTGCCGTGTCCTTCGCCCACTTCTACTGGGTCGACGACGACGCCTGGAACGAAGACTTGTGGGGCTCGTTGCCCGGCTGGTCCGGCCAGGCAAACGCCGAACGTGAGGTGTTCGACGCGCACATCGACGCGACTGTCGCCGCGTTCACCCAACGGCTCGGTCCACCGGAGCAAGACGTCACGATCGAAGGCGGCACGTCGGCCATGGGAGACGGCGGCTGGCGCCACGCCGCCTGGCGTTGCGGGGACAACCTGCTCGTCATCGGCCCACGCCATGAAGGACTCTCTTACTTCCAGTTCGAGGAGGCCATCGTCTATATAGGCTCGATCGAGGCGGCCGCTCCATTGCCCGCCCTCTGCGACTTCGTCTCCCCCTGACCACCCTCCGGCGCCCTGCCTTCCCCATCCCCCGCAACAACCCTAGGGCTCTCTCCCGAAACGTTGAGCCAGAAGGACCATGCCCTCATGGAAGCATGAGGCCCACGAAGGGCCCCTGCGGCGTCAGGAAAGCGGTCGGCAGAGCAGGGCGTCGGGGCGGCCCCGGTGTCCGGGGCGGTGGGTGTAGGCGATACCTGCCGCGTAGGCATCGGAGGGGCACTGGCCTTTGTAGTGGCCGTAGGCGAAGTCGCCGCCGGGGGCGCCGGGCGGGCGGTGGTCACCGCGGTCGAACCACAGGGTTTGGGCTGTGGTGCCCAGGGAGGTGCGGGCGGGCGTGCACAGCGCGGCGGAGACCGTCTCCCCGCGCAGGCTGTATCCGGTGAGGAAGTGATCTGCGGGGCACTGCAGTTTGCTGTAGCCGGGTGCCCAGTCGCCACCGGCCGGGACGTACCGCTCATCGCGTACGACCTCGGGTGTGCTCCCGGGAGTGCGCAGATCCCGGGCCGCGGGGGCGTCGGTGCACAGGCCGCGGCCCTGGGTGTGGCTGATGCCGATCAGCCGTTCTCCGTCGGGGCAGGCCGCTTTGCGGGCTCCGCCGTCCCAGTCGCCCAGGGCTCGGGTGCTCAGCGACTGGACGAAATCGCGGTGATCGAGGGTGAGTTGGTGCCAGGCCGGAGTCGGTGGCACAGGGCCGGTCCGTTGTGGTGCCGTCAACAGCCGGTTCCACGCCGTCGTACGCCAGTCGTTGCCGTCCAGGATTCCGCTGCGGCGCCCGGCGCGGTCGTAACGCAGCATGGCCCAGTTGTCCCCGGCAGGGCGGCCCTGGGCGTCGGTGCTCCAGCCGACGAGCGGCCAGTAGGCGAAGTCCGTGTCGTTGTCGGCGAGGACATCCGTCAGGTGGGCGAACCAGGCGCGGGCCGCGGCGCCCGGCTCGTCGGCACCGATGCCGAATTCGCTGATCCACAGGGGCGCGGTGAAGTGCTGTCCGGACTCGGCGGAGACGAAGAACGCCTGATCGTGCAGTACGGTGCGCAGCTGGTCGCGGGCCAGGTCCTGATAGCGGGGGTCGCTGGTCTCCCCCACGCCGGTGGCGCCGCTGTGGTGCGGGCCGGTGTAGCCGTAGAAGTGGGCCGAGTAGACGAGCTTCCCGGAGCGGACGAGGGTGTGCGAGAGCGTACGGACCGGGGTGAGGGTGGGGCGGCCGTGCGGCAGGCCGTCCACCGGCAGTCCGGTCCAGTTGATGCCTTCGATGATGAGGAGAAGCCGGGGGTTGGCCTCGGTCTGGATCCGGTCCGCCGCTTCCTGGGCGGCGGCCTGCCAGTCGTGGTTGTCCCCCAGGCCCCAGTTGGGGTCGTCCCAGATGTCACGGCGCACTTCGTTGTAGAGGTCCGCTCCCACGACACGGCGGTTGTCCTGGTAACGGCGGGCCAGGAAGACCCAGTCGTCGGCCCATTGACGAGTGCTCTGGCGGCTGTTCCACCGCTCGTTGCCGTCGAGGCCGCAGCACCAACGGGTGGTGTTCGTGTGGTTGTTGAGGATGACGGCGAAACCGTCCGCGGTCAGGGCTGCGACCACGGCGTCGAAGACCTGCAGCGGTGTTCTGCCGCGTAGCTGCGGGTTGGCGGCCACCGCGGCATCCGGCACCGGGGCGTCGGAGTGGATCATCTCGTTGGAGAACGGCAGCCGGATGCTGTTGAGGCCCAGGGCCCGGAAGTCGTGCAGCAGCGAGGCGATGCCCACGCGGTCGAGGCCGAGCGGTATGCCGTGGGAGTTCTGACCGCTGTGGTGTGCGGCGGCGTCGTTGATGTCGCCCGAACCGTTCCACGAGCCCTGCGCGCCGTCCCAGTTGCCCGACTTCAACCGGAACCGCTTGCCGTCGGCGTCGACGATATAGCGGCCTCTGGTGGACAGCGGTGCCGTCCATGCGGCGGCGGGTGCGTGGGCGGCCGACGCCCGCGCGGCGGTGCGGACGGCCGACCCCGCGGCGGGTATGCGGACGTCCGACGCAGCGGAAGCGTCCGGCCCGGCAGGGGCAGCGGCCGCGCCGGGGACCGGGCTGCCCGTGAGGACGAGGGCGAGGCACAGCGCCGCGGCACCGCACGCCGAGCGTAAGAGAGGCTTCACGTCATCCGCCTGCTTCATCGGGGGTGCCCGTCGGGTCGGCCCGGCGAGCAGCCCCGCGGCAGACGCACCGCCGGCGGGGCACCGACAAGTTACCCGTGAGTGGCCGGCGGGGCCATACCTCTGCGGCCGTTTCCGGCCCGGTCGTACGGCGGCCCGGCCGCTTGCCGTACGACCGGGGCACGAGACCGCATCTGCCCGTCAGATCCCAGAGCTCGTGGCTCACGGACTCAGGGGCTCAGATGCGGAGGCGCGGACGCAGGCGTGTGCCCAGGCGCAGGCGCAGACGCAGGCGTCGTCCAGGAGCGGAGCGCGGCTGCCACCTCCTCGATGTCGGGGGCGGTCCAGGCGCGGGCGATATAGCCGTCCGGGCGGATCAGCGCGGCGGACAGCCCCGACCACGGCAGGGCCCTGGCCACCTCGACTCGGGCCGAGTGAAGCGGCGCGAAGACGGCGTCCGGTGTGAAGTCGGCGAGCAGGAACCGGTCGACCGTCAGCCGGCGGTGCAGGGTGCCGTCCGACAGCTCGAGGTCGGGAGCGCGGCAGCCGTCCAAGGGATGCCCCGGGACAGGAGGGGGATAGGACAGGCCGAGTCCGGACAACCAGGCGGTCAGGTCGTCCGCGGTGTCGCCGCCCTTGGCGATCAGCCCACTCATCAGGTCGCGCAGCGCGGCACCCGCCGGGGTGAAGGTGGTCATCAGGGCTGCCTGAGCCAGGGTGTTGTCGGCCAGTCCGGCGGCGACGGGGGCACGCTCGCTTTCGTAGCCGGCCGCGCCACCGGTGATCACGGGCGGAGCCCAGGCGTGGATCTCGGCGGCCAGTTTCCACGCCAGATTCGCGGCGTCCTGCAGGCCGACGTTCAGCCCCTGGCCGCCCGCGGGCAGATGGACATGCGCCGCGTCACCGGCCAGAAAGACGCGGTTCGCGCGGTACGTCACGGCGTGCCGTGTCGTGTCGTTGGCCGTGGACAGCCACAACACGTCACGCAGTCCGTGGTCGCTGCCGGTCATCCGGCGCAGGATGGCGCGCAGTTCGTCGAGGGTCAGGGAGCGCGCCTGGCGTGCGCGTACCTGGTCGGAGGTGAGTTGGGTGTCCGCGGCTTCGGTGCCGAACACGCGGTACGTACCGTCGGGGAGGCCGTACGTACCGTCGGGGAAGGGGAGGAAACTGAGCTGGCCGTGCCGGTGGTCCCAGTAATGCATCACCCCGTCCGGAGGGTCGGTCAGGGTGACATCCGCGACGAAGCCCACCAGGGAGGGCGGGGTCCCCGGGAAGTCGATGCCTGCGTGCCGTCGTACGAGGCTGTGCGCCCCGTCGGCGCCCACCAGATAACCGGCCCTGCGCACACCGTCGTTGACGGTCACCTCGACCCCGTCGGCATCCTGGGTGAACCCGGTGACGTCGTGTCCGTGGTGCACAGCTATGCCGCGCCGGCGAAGGTGAGCCGCCAGCACTCGCTCGGTGGTCGTCTGCGGGACCATCAGCACAAAGGGATAGGGCGTGTCGAGCTGCGCGTAGTCGAGCAGGTCGGGTAGCACGGCGAAGTGCGCCTTCGGTACCGGGCGCCCCAGCGAGACCAGTACATCGGAGAGCCGCCGGTCGTCTTCGGTGCGCAGCAGGGTGAGGACTTCCAGGGTCCGGGGATGCATCGTGATGGCCCTGGCCTGCTCGCTCTGACCGGCCCTGCGCTCCAGCACCTCCACGGTGACCCCGGCGGCATCCAGCAGGGCGGCGGTCAGCAGCCCGACCGGCCCGCCGCCCACCACGATCACCTCGACGCTCATCGACTCCCCCGCTCGGGACGCAGCAGCCAGATACCCGCGGCGAGACCGGTGGTGGAGGCGATGTGCACCGCGAGCGCCTTCTCGTTGGGCGCCCAGACACCCGTCGTGGGGCCTCCGGACCACATCGCCGCCGCAAAACCGGCACCGGCGGCCGCCATCGCGCCCCACAGCGGCCGGCCGCGCCGCGGTCCGGCGAGCACGCCGATCCCGATGGCCGCCAGGCTGCCCGCAGCGATCAGGGCCTCGCGGGCCATGTGGTACTGCACATGGCCCGCGCCGTCCCGCACCTCGGGCGCCCGGTAGGTGTCATCCGTGATGTGGGTGACGGTCTGCCAGACCGACGGCAGCGCCGCCGCCATACCGGCGACGGTGACGACTCGGCCGAGCTTTTCACGCCTGGTGGGCGCCATGTCTTCTCCCCTTTCGCTGGGCGGTACGCCATACGCGGCAGGTGTGAGGCGTGAGGCGTACGCGATTCGCTTAACGTGAAGATAATTAATGTTCGCCTTTTTGTCAACGCGCTGATAGGATCCACCGCGTGACCGAAAGCTCGCCCCGCGACCGCGTCGACGGCATGATCGACGTCATCTCCGGCGCACACGACCTGGCCGACCTGGAATCCAAGGCACTGGTGTACCGCCTGCGGAGGGTGGCTCACCACATGGAGACCGAGCTCAAGCGCGAACTGGCGCAACACGGGATCGAGTTGTGGGAGCTGGAACTGCTCGCCTGCCTGCGCAGGGCACCACACCACCGCCTCAGCGCCAAGGACCTGCTGGAACAGATGCAGCTCACCACCGGAGCCGTCACCAACCGCGTCTCACGACTCGAAGCAAAAGGGTGGGTCAGCAGAGAGCTCGACCCCGCCGACCGCCGAAGCGTTCTCGTCACCCTCACCGAGGGCGGCCTCAACCGCGCTCTGCAGGTTTTCGCCACCAAGACCGAGGCCGAACGCACCTTGCTCTCCGCGTTCACACCGGAGCAACAGCGCGAGCTCAATGGCACCCTGCGCACGTTGCTGATCAGCCTGGAGGGCCAACACCCCTGAAAGGGGCCGGGCGGCCTACAACCACAGGGCCGCGCGGGCTACAACCCACCCCGATCCGACCCGGCACAGCGCAGCCACTACCGAAACAGCACGATCGAGCACATAGAGTAACCGCTCCATTGCGGGATCGGGTGCCCCCGGCCACCCGGCCGCACCGGAGAAAGGGACCTGCATGCGCGCTCGCCCTCTCGCCACCGCTGCCGTTCTGGCGCTCACCACCGCTGTTCTCGCAGCCACCCCGGCCCCGGCACGTCCTTCCGCCACCGCACCCTCCGGCAGCAGCCGGCCCGCGGCCGCCCGCCTCGCCGGAAACACCGAGGTTCCCGTCGAGGGCGGCTCGGCACGCTTGGCCGTACCCCCGGCTCTCCTCACTGCCCTCCACACCCGCGGCGTGGCGCTCGCGGAGATCGACACCCAAGGCCGGATCAGCCCGCACTTCTCCACGGGAGACGTGCAGCTGGGCATCAGGAGCGGTGCGGTCACCAACAGCGGCGGCAAGGTCGGCGGCGAGCTCCGGTTCACCCGGGCCGGGATCGCGCTGATCAACATCAAGACCGACAAGGCCGTGAAGCTCACCGGCTTCGTCGGTGATCTCAGCCAAGGCAAGCTCAGCGCCGTCATCGACCGGGGCCCGAGAATCGCCCTGGGTACGTTCCCCCGGCCCCGCACCGCATCGTCCGTCGACACCGAGCCCGCCGCACTGCACATGAACACTGCCATCACGGTGTCCGCGGTCGCCGCCGCCCGCCTCAACGCAGCCCTCGGCGCCGCCTGCTTCACCGGTGGCGGATCGCTGCTGCATGTCCGTATCGACGCCGCACTCGACCCGTCCGTCGACCTCGGCACCGCCCTCAACCTGAGCCATCGCACGCGCGGGGGCAACGACGGTCGCCGGACGGACGACGACGCACAGGGATGACGAAGACGGCCGAGCCACGTGCCGTTACCCGCCGCTCGTCCACCGCAACGATCAGGGGCTTTGCCCCAGGTGACGTTGTCCCAGGCGTGCCGGGGGCATCCCCAGCCGTTGTCAGGCCGAGGCACTGAGGCCGGCCTGCCTCGGAGCGGTGCGGGGGCTGCCGGCCTGTCGGCGTCGTACCAAGAAGCACGCGAGGGCGCCGACCGCGATCACGATGATGGGCAGTGCCAGGGTCGGCCGCATCGCGTGCACGACCCCCTGTTCGAACGTGGCGGCCGCCACCTGCTCGATGTGGTGGACCAGACCCGTCGGCGTTCCCTGCGGCGGGTGGACCACCACGCCGCTCTGCCCGACGCCGACCAGAAGGCCAGGCATACCAGCGTTGCCGCGGCGAGCAGGACGCCCCCGACGTCCAGCTTCCGGCGGCTGCCGTGCCGCTCGTCCGCCATGGGCGCTCGCCACAGCCCACCGTGCGTCACCGGGGAGCCACCGGGACGCTACGGGGGCGCCACCGAGGGGGCGGACCCTGGCGACGGGCAATGGGTGTGCCCAGTTCCGGGCCCGTTCAAGTTCTGGTCACGCCCGCCGCCCAGGATCTGGAATGAGACATTCCGCTTGGTGACACCGCTGTGGTCAGGTACGCCGGCCACGGCACGGAGGGCCTCATGGCCGGTACTGAAACCCACATCCCCACCAACCGTCGTCGCTTCCTCCTCAGCTCCGGTGCCGCCGTCGCCGGAGCCGGTGCCGCATGGGCACTGCCGAGCCGGCGCAGCAGCAGCGGGGCCCCGGGCACCGCACACGCACAGCCCCTCACCTCTACGTCGCCGGCCCGTCCCGGTGGGCGACGCGCGGCCCCGTTCGGGACCACCACCCTCGACACCACGGCCCGCCTCGTCGGCAGCGGCGGCTACCGCCGGATCACCTCCGGTCCCGGATGGCCCCTGGTCGTCCGGGGTGAGCTCGCCTCCGCCGCGTCCGGACGCCAGGACCGGCGGACCGCCCTGGCGTGCTTCGTCCAGTTCACCGACCTTCATGTGGCCGATGTCCAGAGCCCCTTGCGCACCGAGTACCTGCGCGTCGGATCGCCGGGATCGTGGCGGGCGCAGGAGGCGCTGTCGGTGGCCGGTGCGGTATCGCTGGTGGAGCAGGCCAACGCGGTCCGCAAGGGACCGCACACCGGCCGGCCGCCGGCCTTCGTCATGTCCACGGGCGACAACATCGACAACCACTCCATGGTGGAACTGGAGTGGTTCCTGACCCTCATGAGCGGTGGCCGCATCACACCCAACACCGGTGACCCGACGTCGTACGAGGGTGTACAGAATTCCGGCCTCGCGCTGTACTGGCATCCGGACAACAACCTGCGCGACCAGGACAAGAGACGCGGCCTGCCGCCGATCCCCGGCTACCTCGAAGCCGCGATGCGCCCGGTCATCAGCCCCGGCCTGCGACTTCCCTGGTACTCGACTCCCGGCAACCACGACGATCTGCCGGGTGGTTGTCTGGCCCCGCAGGACCCCGTGCTGACGGAGCACATCACCGGGGCACGCAAGCTGTTCTCCGTACCGGATGCCGATGTGGCCGCCTTCCGCAAGGTGCTGGACAGCGGCGACGACCCCAAGAGCACCGTGCTCAAGGACATCCTCCGCCGTAACGCCTCCCGCGCCCGCACCGTGACCGCCGACGAGCGCCGCCGGATGTTCACACCCCACGACTACCTGCGGGCACATCTGAACCCGGCCTTCGCCGGAGCGGGGCCGGTCGGACACGGCTACACCGACAACCACCTCGACGGTGACCGGATGTACTACTCCTTCACCATCGCCGAGGGTGTCATCGGCATCAGCATCGACACCACCTACCGCAGCGGCCACTACGAAGGGTCCCTGGGCACCGAGCAACTACGGTGGCTGGAACGGACGTTGGCCGCCCACAGTTCCCGCCATTACGACGAGGACGGACGGCTGGTGCGCAACACCGGTGCCGATGACGCGCACATCCTGGTGTTCAGCCATCACCACAGCCCGAGCATGACCCGGCGCCCCGACGCGGCCCGATCGGAGGAGAAGCGGCACGACGGCGAAGAGGTCATCGCCTTGCTGAACCGGTTCCCGAACGTGGTGGCATGGATCAACGGCCACAGCCACATCAACCACATCACGCCGCATGCCCACCCGACGGCCGCCCGCTCCTTCTGGGAGGTCAACACCGCCTCACACGTGGACTATCCACAGCACGCGCGGATCGTCGAACTCGTGGACAACCACGACGGGACGCTGTCCCTGTTCACCACCCTCATCGAATCCGCCGCCCCGCACCACACGGACTTCGACGACCTCTCCTCGGTCGGCCTCGCCTCGCTCTACCGAGAGCTGTCCTACAACGCTCCCGGCCTCGCCGCGGGCCTGACCGACGGCGTCCACGAAAAAATGGCGGGCACCGCGGCGGACCGCAACACCGAACTCCTCGTCCGCCGGGCGTGAGACGGGAGCCACCCCACGGGCCTCGGACCGGCTTCCGCCGGCCGCCACCGATCCCAGCAATCCCACCAATCCCACCGACCGCCTTCACCGATCCCCGCTGCCCCCGGGCCGATCCTCCCGAATGCGACCTATCGCGCCCGTTCGTCGTGCTTAACCGCGGCGTCCCGAGGGCACGGGCAGCGGGCCCGCCGCACAGGTCACGTCATGGTCCGGAGCGGCTTTGCCGAGGAGATAGGCGTTCACGATGCCGTCCACACACGCATTGCCGTTCTGGTACTGACCATGATCGCCCCCGCCCGTCACCGTGACCAGCCGTGAGCCGCGCAGCGCACGGTGTGCCGCACGTGCGCCCTCGTAGTACGTGGCAGGGTCGTGAAGCGAGTTGAGCATCAGTGTGGTGGGCAGACCCCGGCCGGTGACCCGGACGCGCGGCGCGTCGGAGACCGGCCAGGCCGCGCAGGTCGCCGCGTAGGCCAGCTCGCGCGCCCCGACGAGCGGAGAGGCGGCGGTGTCCTTCGCGCTGCGGTCGAGCCAGTAGTCGAGGTCGCCGTGCCACGGGGTGTCGTTGCACGTCACCGAGGAGTACACGGCGGCGAATCCCGGTGACAGGTAGCTCGCGAAGAGCTTGGCGACCCGGGTGCGCTCGGCCGGTGTGGTGGACGGCCAGTGATCGAGGGCCCTGAGTGCGGCCGCCAGCTGCGGGAACTGCCGCGCGTTGTACATGCTCTGGATCGTGGTGTTGTCCAGCTGATTGGGCCCGATCGTCAGCGCACCGACGGTGAGCGGGTGCTCGTGCAGGGCGCGACGGCGTGCCTCCCACCTCGCCTTGGCCGCGGCCGCCGTGCGTCCGTAGTGGTAGGTCGTGTCGTAGCGTGCGATCCAGGGCAGGAAGTCCTGCTCGAAGCGTCGCTGGAAGCTATGCGGCAGACCGCCTTGGGCGTGCTGCCATGTGCCGCTGAAGTCCTCGTTGCTGTCCAGTACCGCGCGCTCGATACGCTGCGGGAATTCCGTCGCGTAGTAGGCACCCAGCCAGGTGGCGTACGAGGGTCCGTAATAGGAGATCTTGCGCACGCCCAGCAGTGCGCGGAACAAGTCCATGTCGCGCACGGCCTGGTCGGTGGTCAGCCGGCGGACCAGATCGCCGCTGCGCCGCAGGCAGCCGGCGACGAGCTGCCGCGAGCGGGCCAGGACACCGCGGAGGGCCGCGGGCGAGCGATCGCGGAAATCGTGAGCGTAGAAGTCCCGGAACTCGGCCTCGGTCTGGCATTGCGCGGGCGTGCTGCTGCCGACGCCGCGCTGGTCAAAGCCGACCACGTCGTACGCGGCCCCCACGGTGGGCGAGCGCGCGACGAAGTCCGCGGGCCGGGTGAGTCCCGAGGCCCCGGGCCCGCCCGCCGCCATCATCAGCACCCCGCGCCGCCGGGAGGTGCCGGCCGCACGGTGCCGGGACACCTCGACGGTGAGGTCGGCCCCGGTACCCGGATGGTGCCAGTCGCGCGGCACGGTCATGCGTGCGCACTCCAGTGAGGGTTTCGCCGCGCATGGCTGCCAGTGCAGCTGCTGATGGGCGTAGCGCGCCGGCACCGGCGGCCCGGTCCGGTCCGCCGCCCGGGCCGGCGGCACGGTGGGCGGCACCGCCGAGATCAGCACGGCGGCCACCGTTCCGGACAGGGCGGCCACCGGCCACCGCGGTTTTCTCCACGCGGACATCGATCCTCCCGTCGGCGCGCAGGGTGCGCTGCCATGAAAGGGATCCTCGGGGGTCAGGGGTCCGGTTTCGATCACACTGGTGCCCCCTTCCGGGGTGGCACCAGGACCACCCCCGACGGGCCGGTGCGCTGGAGCGTCCGGGGGACCGCGGGGTCCCCCGGCCGACGCCTGCGGCCCCGTGGTGGCGGTGAGCAGTACCTTCAGGGGGATATAGCGGTAGATACACGACAGATCAACACCATCGGTGGAGTCTGCATGTCCCCCTCCGTCACCCCTCGGACCTCCCGCGGGCGCCTCGCCAGATCCCTGGGCATTCTGCTGGCCGTCGGTGTCGTCCTCACCGGTCTCGTCCAGGTCGCGCCCTCCCCCACGCCCCCTGCGCTCGATCCGCGGATCACTTCGATCATGCGGAAGCCGGATTACCGGTATGCACGGTGGGGGCTGCTCCAGCGGGACCCGAAGACCGGCAAGATGACGCAGTCCCGCAACGCCGACCAGTTCTTCATCCCGGGGTCAACGGCCAAACTGTTCAGCGTCAGCGGCACCTGGCACACCCTTGGCGGCGACCACCGCTTCCTCACGCCGGTCCACGCCGTCGGGCAGCGTCACCACACGACGCTCAAGGGCAATCTGGACCTGGTCGCACAGGGCGACCTGACCCTCGGTGGCCGGACACGCAAGAACGGTACCGTCGCCTTCACCGCCATCGACCACACCTACGCCAACGATGTCCCGGGGGCCACCCTCACCCCGCAGGATCCGCTGGCCGGCATCGACCAGCTGGCCCGGCAGGTACGCCACTCGGGGATCCGCCGGGTCGACGGCGACGTGGTCATCGACGCGCGCCTGTTCCGGCCGGATCCGGTCCTCGCGCCGACCCCCACACCGCTGATCATCAACGACAACGTCATCGATCTGCTGACGTCCCCCGGCGCCAAAGCGGGCGCCCCGGCCGGCCTGGACTGGCGCCCGAAGGTCGCGCCCTACCACGTCACGTCCTCCGTCCGCACCGTCGCGGCGGGCACACCGGCCGACATCAGTGTGAGCAGCTCCGCCGACGGCACCCGGATCCGCCTGTCCGGCACCATCGCCGCCGGTTCGGCTCCCGCCCTCCGGGTGTCCGCCATCAAGGACCCGAACGCCTTCGGCCGGACCGCGCTGATCGAGGCACTGAAACGGGCCGGGGTCGAGGTCCGCGCCAAGGCGATCGGGCCCAACCCGGTCCGGCAGTTGCCGAAGTCCTACCGGGGGGTGCCCACGGTGGCCCGGTACACCTCACCTCTCTACGCCGAGTACGCCAAACTCATTCTCAAGGTGAGCCACAACCTCGGGGCAAACCTGGGGATCTGCCTGATGGCCACCAGTAAGGGAAGCACTACCTGCGAGGACGGCTTCCCCGTACTGGCCACCTTCCTGGACCGTGCACGGGTGGAACGCAAGACCGTGCAGCTCGCCGACGGCCGCGGCGGCAACCCGGCCGACCGGACCACACCACGCGCCCTGGCCCAGATCCTGACGTACTGGCAGCACACCTGGGAGGCGCAGCGCTTCCGCACCTCGCTACCGGTCCTGGGCGTCGACGGGACCCTGGCGGATTCCTGCCAAAGCTGCCCGTCACGCGGCAAGGTCTTCGCCAAGACCGGCACCGCGGCCGGCGATGACGCCCTCAATGACCGGCTGGCCGTGGGCGCGGAGACCGCGGCCGGCTACTTGGAGACGCGCCGGGGCCACTTCGAGGTGTTCTTCGCCGGAGTGAACGGCGCCGCAACCCCCGGCATCGCCGTCAACGGCGTCCTGGCCATCGGCAACGACGTGGCCGACGTCGCCGCCTACCTCCAGCAACAGGCCTCCGGCCACCACTGAACGACGAGCCCGCCCGGCGGCGGAGCGCCGTGCCGCGCCACCCCTCGGGGTACGTTCGGCCCAGGACCCGCTCGTGCGGGAACATGGATTGCGCCGGCCGACCGGGGTCAGAAGACCAGCCTGACCCTGGTGTCGATCAGCTGCGGTTCACGGTCCTCCGCCACACAGCGCAGCGCTTCTCGCACAGCCAGGGCTCCGAGGCGGAGGAACACCAGCTCGCAGGTGTCGACATAGTGCCAGGACATGGCACGCACGAAGACCCGGGCGCTCACCGGGGCGCCTCCCCGGACTTCGGGGTCCTCGGTGTCCGTGCCGGAGAGTTCCCGCAGCACGCCCTGGGCGAGGAAGTCTTCGAACTCCGGTGCCGGTTCGGGTGAGACGGCGCAGGCGAACTCGACGGACGAGGTGACCCCTGCGGGCAGGGGTTCGAAGTCGAGCTCGATCCTTCCGTACGTGGGCGCACAGCCGCCGAGCGTCTGTCGGGAGTGCACCCTCACTCCCCGTACGGGACGGGCGAGTCCGAGGGCCGGTGTGGAGGTCATGGCAGGCACCGTAGGGGCGGTGAGACCCCTGTGTCGCCGCATTTGCGGGACGCTGCCGCGCCCTGGCACGGCAACCGTCCGGCACCGGTCGGTATGGGCGAGTTGGGGATTATCGCGGCCATCGTGCCACAACGGTCACTCGCGTACCCGTCACTCCGTGGGCCGAGCAACAACCCGGCGAACCTCTACGGCCACGGACCAGCCAAGAACGCCTGATTACGCTGTCACCATGACCAGCAGAGAGGCGTCCCGGTGAGCCAGTACTACGTCATGGGCGACCAGACCCTGTGGAACCCGTCCCATGGTGTCTCCCGGCTGTTCCTGCACCAAGTACCCCTCCATGAAGCCGAACTTGGCCTGCCATCCGGCGTTGGACCGATGGATGCCGACGAGTGCCGGATCGACCCCACCGACTTCACCGCGTTCGTCGACGCACTGCTGGCGCGACATCGCGATACCGGCCATGCCGTCATGATCGCCCTGTCCGAAGGGTTCGTCGCTACGGTGCTGGTCCTCGCAGAGAGGGCCGGCATCGAGGCCGACTGGGAGGCGGCCGGCCGCAGCACCACGGGCGATGACCTCAGGGACATCCAGGTGCCGGCGCCTCCGGCTCCTGATCAGGAGATATGGGCATCCGCCCTGCGCCGGAAGGCACGCGAACTCGACCGTTTCATGGTGCGCTGAGTCGCGTCTTCATGGTCCGCTGAGCCGCGTCCACAGGACTCGGGAAGCCGTCGGAAACGAGGCATGGAGCTTGCCCGGGCGACCGCCATGGCGTGCCACGACGCAGAGGGTGGCGCACGCAGCCGCCGGCTCAACTGCCGCTGCCGGCCGCCTCCCCCCTCGGGGCCGGGCCGTGGCGACATGTCCGGCTCTGCGGGCCCCCGTTACGCCTCGTCTGCGAAGCGCAGGACGAAGCGTCGTTGCCATGGGGTTTCCACGGCGCGAGGGTGGTAGTGCCGACGGACGTAGGCGACGGCTCGGTCTGGTGGCACCCCGTCCAGAACGGCCATACATGCCAGTGCTGTTCCCGTCCGGCCGCGGCCGCCGCCGCAGGCCACCTCGACGCGTTCGTCCGCTGCCCGGGTCAGCGCCTCCTGGAACACGAGACGAGCCTGGCGGCGGTCCTTGGGAAGCCGGAAATCGGGCCAGCGCAGCCACCGGGCGTCCCACTCGGTCCGCGGGGGCTGCTTGCCGAGGAGAGAGACGGCGAAGGTGGGTGTGGGGCCTGAGGGGAGGGGATGGCGCAGGCCCCGGCCGCGTACCAGGGCGCCCGAGGGGAAGCGGAGGACTCCTGGGTCTGATGCACTCCAGTGCTCGGTCATACGCGCACCCTATCGATCGACCACCGTGTGGGCCGTACATGCGAGACGACAACTCGCCCCGTACTGCGCCGGGTTGACCTGGCCTGTACATGGTCCGTGCGGGGGCCTGCGTTGCCTGTGGCCTGGTGCGGACAGCATGATGCGGAGAATGACAACGAACCCGTCTTCAGTGTCGCCTGCCGTGGTCCGGCTCGCGCGGTATGCGACTACGGAGCTGAGGGAGATCGTCGGGGACGACGATGACCCTTTCGGCGTTTCCGAGGCCGGTCTGACCTGGCTGCCCAAACAGGAGCACTTCGCCATCCGAAGGGACGGCCGCCTCGTGGCGCACACGGGTCTGGTCACGCTTCCCCTTTCGGTCGGCCCGGTGGAGACACAGGTGGTGGGCTTCGGTGGGGTGGTCGTCGCTCCTGGTCTGCGGGGGCACGGGCTGGCACGGCTCGTGGTCACCTCCGCTCTGGAACACGCCCGCACGATGGGGCCGCAGTACGGACTCCTCTTCTGCCGGCCGCACCTTGTCTCCCTCTACCAACGCCTCGGCTGGCGGACACTGCAGGAGGACGTCCAGGTCGAGCAGCCGGACGGGCCCGTGGTCATGCCGCTGCGGTCCCTGTGGGTACCACTGCACGACGGGGCACAGTGGCCCGTGGGGCCGGTGCGTCTGCGGTCCCTCCCGATGTGAGCGGCCCCTTCCCGCCTCGGGGGTGTGGCATCCCTCCGTGATACTTCGTGGCCGCCGGCCGGTGGGGCCGGCGGCCACCTGTCACCTCCGCCACGCCCGCGGGCTCACCGGCCCGGAGCGGGCAGCGGGACCGCCTGCCCCGTGACCCGCACCTGCGGGTCATCGGGGTCGACGTCGACGTAGAGGTCGCTGGGCCGGCCCATGTCCTCGCCCTGCCGGATGTGCACCCGCAGCGGCTCGGTGACCAGACCCAGGGCGCGCAGGTACCCGCCGAAGGCCGCGGCAGCGGCGCCGGTTGCCGGGTCTTCCACGACACCACCGACCGGGAAGGGGTCGCGGGCGTGGAAGTCGAGGCGTCCGGGGGCCGCGCGGTGGACGAGGTGGACGGTCGTCCAGCCGTGCTGCCGCATGAGGTCGCACAGCGCGTCGAAGTCGTAGTCGAGGGCGGCCAGTCGTGCCCGGCTCCGCACTCCCAGGACGAGATGGTCGTTGCCCGCGAAGGCGATGTGCGGCGGGAGGCCGTCGTCCAGATCGTCCCTGGTCCAGCGCAGGGCCCGCAGCACCGGCTCGACCTGAGTGGCCTCCTCGGCCGGGTGGGAGTGCGCCGGCACGCTGGTGAGCGTGGCCTGGGTCAGCCCGTTGACCAGGCCGGTCCCCACCCGGATCTCACCCGCGGGCGTGTCGAACAGCAGCTCGCCGGTTCCGTAGCGGGAGGCGAGGGCCACGGCCGTGGCGATCGTGGCATGTCCGCAGAAGGCGACTTCGGCGCGAGGGCTGAAGTACCGCAGGCGGTAGCGGCGGGCGGCGATGTCGTGGGCCGTGACGAATGCGGTCTCCGAGTACCCGACATCAGCGGCGATGGCGAGCATCCGCGCATCGTCGAGGGATGCGGCGTCGAGCACCACACCGGCCGGGTTGCCACCCTCCGGGACGGTGGTGAAGGCGGAGTACCGCAGGACTTCAACGGTGTCGGAGCTCCGGAGGGTGTCCGAGCCCCGGACGGCGTCCGGGCTCGCGAGGGTGTCCGGGCGCGGCCCCGGGCCGGCGGGGGACGTTTGGGGCAACGTATGGGGCGACATGGGAGAAGTCATGGCTTCACGATGGCAGCGCGGTCCGATCGCGTCCAACGATGGTTTTCGCTCGGGCCCATCGGATATCGCGATAACGTACGTCCGGTGGACACCAGACTTCTGCGTACCTTCGTGACGCTCGCCAGGGCGGGAAGCTTCACCGCCACAGCTCGCGCACTCCATCTCGCCCAGTCCACGGTCACCGTCCAGATCCGCACCCTGGAAAAGGAGTTGGGGACCCCGCTCTTCGACCGGATGCCGTCGGGGACGGTCCCGACCCGGGCCGGACTGCGGCTGCTGGAAGAGGCCGAAGAAGTACTCGACGCGGTGGCCCGGCTCCACGCGACGGCCGCGTCCGGGCAGGGTGACGTGGCGGGCGGGAGCATCGAGGGCCAGGTTGCCGTCGGCGCGGGTGATTCGCTGTGCTCCTCCCGGCTGCCCGCGGTGATTGCTTCCTTGCGGCACGCACACCCTCACCTGGATGTCCATCTGCACGCCGCCGGCACCGCCACGGCTGTGGACGGACTGCGCACCGGCCGGCTGGACATCGCACTGTTGCTGGAGCCGGAGATCGGCGAGAGCGATCTGCTGGCCCGCAGGATCGCGGACGAACCGCTGGTGTACGTGGCGGCGCCCGGGCATCCGCTGGCCGGACGGGCAGCCGGCTGGCAGGAGTTGGCGGGTGAATGTTTCTTCGTGCACGAGGAGGGGTGCTCGTACAGCGACCGGCTCGTCCGCACACTGCTGGGCCTGCCCGGAGCCCCTCCCCGGATCACCCGGTTCGGCAGCATCGATGCCGCCCGGTCGTGTGTCGCGGCCGGCCTCGGTCTGACGCTGCTCCCCCGCGTGACCGTCGAACGCCACCTTCAGGAAGGCCAGTTGGCGGTGGTGGACGGCCCGAAGGCGCAGCCGGTGCCCGTCCAGCTCGTCCGGCACCGCAGACGGTGGTTCGCGCCGGGCGCGCAGATCGTGGCCGAGGAGCTGACGCGCACCTTCGCGGAGGCGTGAAGCCGTGGCAGAGGTGACCGGCAGCGCCGCTCCCCGTCACCGCCTCTTCACCGTCACCGCCTCTTCGCCGTCAGCTCAGGAGCCCCACGAGAGTTCGGTTTTGTCCTTCGTCCGCGTGGACGCCCGGCGCGTCGTTTGGACAGGCCCCAGCCCTCCGACACCGTGAGGGCGTGCGCCCTCTACTCCTTCGCCTCGCCGCAGCGGCAGTCGTCCTCCTGGCCACCAGCAGCTGCGTGTCCCTTCCGGCCGGCGGATCCTTGCACGGTCCCGGCCGCGCGCCCGGCGGACGCACGGTCGCTCCGGCCCGGCCGTCGCCGTTGCTGCTGCCCACGCGGGGCTCGTCGCACGAGCAGGTGGTGGATGTTGCGTCCGTGAGGCGGAAGGCGAAACGGCACTCGAAGATACACAAGGGGGATGAGGCCGCCCCCCGGCATACGGTGCCGGGAAACCAACGGTCACGGGGCACGGGACGGACACTGCCGCGCCCCGCTCAGGCCGCGCCGCCGAGGTCACGCCCGAAGCCGGTACGGACGGTGCCCCGGCATCGGCGCCACACGGCCAAGGCCCCGGCCCCGGCCCCGCGAAAGCTCCCGCGGGCCTCGCACCCCCGGTCGGCCATGAACGCCGGCGTGGTGTGCCGGATGGCGTCCGGCCATGTCCGTTCGGATCTTCTGCGGTTGTGCCGCCGGACGTACGGACGCTGAGGCGGCCCGTTCGCCCCTGTTCCCGTACACCCGGTGAGGCCGGTGAGGCCGTCCGTCTCATCCGGATCGCGGCAGCGCAGCCGCAGCCGTCGGGTTCGGGATCAGCTTGCGGCCGACAGCTCAGGGTGGACCTTCGCCCTGAGCTGGATGCCACCGGGCAGCAGCATGGGTCACTCCGGCCGGATCAGTGTGGATCAGTCCAGTCCCGATGCGCGTGCATCAGTCCAGCCGGATGTCCGTCCCCGCCGACTGCTTACGGGCCGCGGCGACGACGAGGGCTGCGGCCGCCGCGTCCTGCACTGCCACGCCGACGGATTTGTAGAGGGTGATCTGGTCCGGCGAGGAGCGGCCCGGTTTGCTGCCCGCGAGGAGTTCGCCCAGCTCGGCGTGCACCTGCGCTTCGGTGATGACGCCGTCGCGAAGGGGGATCAGCAGGTCGTTGCTGCCCGCGGGGAAGGGTGCCAGCGCAGCCTGCCGTGACTCGACGCATACCAGTGCTTCGGCCACCGTGGCATCGTCGATCTCCCGGCCCTCCGGGTTGAATCCCACCGAGGTCACATGCACGCCCGGGGTCAGCCAGGAGCGGCGGATCACGGGGGCGACGGAGTGGGTGGTCGCGGCGGCGATCTCCGCGCCGTCAAGGGCCTCGGCGTAGGTGGCGCTCGCCTCGGCGGGGATGTCGAGTACGGAGGACAGGTGGCCGGCCAGGGCGGCCGCCTTCGCCTGGTCGCGGCCCGCCACGCGGATGTGCCGGATCGGGCGGACCCGGCACAGAGCCTCGGCATGCGACCGGGCCTGCGCTCCGGTGCCCAGGACCGCCAGCACCGAGGCGTCCTCGCGGGCCAGCAGGCGTGCCGAGAGCGCCGAACAGGCAGCGGTCCGTGCCGCGGTGATGGCCGTGCCGTCCAGCAGCGCCGCCGGTTCTCCGGTGTGCGGATCGAAGACGACGATCAGTGCCTGGTGGGTCGGCACGGGGGTGCCCCCGTTGTGCGGGAAAACGGAGACCAGCTTGCTCATGAGCACCCCGGCCGACGGTACGTAGCCCGGCATGGCTGCCAAGAACCCGTCCCGTTCCGGTACCAGGGCGGCGACGCGGTCCGGCGAGGAAGCGCGGCCGGCGCTCAGGTCCGTCATCGCCGACGCCAGGGCGTCGATCAGCGAATCCATGTCGAGCAGCGCCTCGACCTGCGCACGCCCCAGTACCAGCATCCGTCTCAACCTCCTGATCACAGCGGTACGGCCGACGTTACGCCGAGCCGTGGCGGCGGCCGTAGTCCCCTGCGTGTTGCGTTCGGTGAACGATCGGCGGGCGGCCTTGAGGCCCGCCCCCAGGGCGGGTGCGCCCTACCAGCCGGTCAGGTCCACGAGGCGATCGGCGCACTGAGCGCCTGGGGGAGGAGTGCCGCGGCTAAGCGCGGGTAGGCGCCGCGACAGCCCTGGGTAACGGTGGTCCCGCCGCGCCGGACCTCAATGCCGGCTGACGATGGCCATGGCGATGGGCGACGACGGCGATGACGGCGATGACGGCGATGACGGCGATGACGGCGCATTGTGGTCACAGGAGCGGGCACACGAGGGCAACGAGCACAACTAGTACAACAAAAGGCCCGGGCAAGGAAGTTGAGGTCGTGCACAGATAGCCCCGGCGCCTCGAAGTGAGGGACCCGACCGCGCTCGGCCGCGGAGAACGGAGGTAGCCATGGACTGGCGTTACGACGCGGTGTGCCGCGAAGTGGACCCGGAGATTTTCTTTCCCGTCGGCAACACCGGCCCCGCGCTGCTGCAGATCGAGGAGGCCAAGGCCGTCTGCCGCCGCTGCCCGGTGATGGGGCAGTGCCTGCAGTGGGCGCTCGAATCCCGTCAGGATGCGGGTGTCTGGGGCGGGATGAGCGAGGACGAGCGGCGCGCCATGCGGCGCCGGGCCGCCCGGAACCGGGCGCGCAGCGCATCCGTGTAGCCGTAGCCCGGATACCGGATGCCGGCTAGCGGGCGCCCGCGCCGACACCGGCGTCGGCACCGGCACCGGCACCGGGACCGGCACCGAAACCCGGATCGACGGGGATCGACGGGATCGGTCGTTCCGCTAGCTGCGGCGCAGATCAGGTCATGGCGTGTGGCGGGTACCGGGTGCGCCACCTGTGCGCCTGTACGCTTTCGTCGCCCCCAGGCGGTGGCCGTGTGTGCGGCAATGGCACACGCTCTCCTGTGCCGGAAGGACGTCACCATGCCCACGGATGCACACCCCGGACCGCTGCGCGTCCTTGTTCTCGGCGCCGCGCTGCGGACAGGGTCGACCAATGCCCGTCTGGCTTCCCTTGTCGGACACATGATGACCGAGGCCGGCGCCGTGGTGGATCTCGCCACGATGCGGGAATTCGATATGCCGCTGTACGACGGTGATGTCGAGGCCGAAGGAGGGCTGCCGGACGGTGCTCTGGCACTGCGTGACCGGCTGGAGCGCTGCGATGCCTTTGTGATCGCCTCCCCCGAGTACAACGCTTCCGTGCCGGGGGTCGTGAAGAATGCGATCGACTGGGTTTCGCGGGTCCGGCCGCAGCCATTCAAGACCAAGCATGCACTTCTGGTCTCCGCCTCCCCGTCCCTGGTCGGTGGCAACCGGGGGCTGTGGGCGCTGAGGGTTCCGCTGGAGCATCTGGGCACCCGGGTCTACCCCGATATGTTCAGTCTTGCCGCAGCGCATCAGGGGTTCACCGAGGACGGGCAGCTGACCGATCCCGCACTGCAGGAACGCCTGCGGGAGACCGTGACGGCCTTCCTCCATCTGGTCGAGGCCGATGCGCGCTATGTCTGTCTGCAACGCCGTTGGTACGAGTTCCCGGGCGACCGCACCGAGGCTCCCGTCACCCAGCGGGCGGAGGACTGAGCCGTTCTCCCCGCGGGCACGGCCCCCGTCCCGCGGGCACCGTCCCGCGGGCACCGTCCCCGACGGAGTGGTCGATCCGGGCTGTTTGCACCGACAGACCCGGCGGGTGAGGCCGTATCGGAGGGCGTGCCGGGCCGTCCGGTGTCGGGGCGGGCGTCAGGCCATCCAGAAGAAGACCGCCGTCATCCGCTTCTCGTCCAGGGTGGTGCCCCAGTAACGGGTCGCCGTGTGGATCAGGTTGGCGGAGTAGAGCAGCAGGCGGTTGGCGCGGTGCGGGATGCGCACGTCCTCGGTGAAGGAGTCCGGCGTGACGAAGCGGGTGCCGAGGGCGTCGACCAGGTTGTTGTGCGGTGGAGCCACCTGGTTGCCGCCGAGGGTGCCGCCCGGCAGGCTCTGCCGGTAGAAGCTGGTGCCGCAGTCCTTGGGGACCAGGGGGTTGAGGTAGAGCACAGCCGCGTACCGGCAGAGGTTCCGGGAATCGGTGTGGGGACGTGGCTCGCCCTCGCCCTCGCCGACGACCTGGACGCAGTTGTGGTGAAAGGTCCCGCCGCCCGCGGGGTGTTCGGCCCAGATCTTCGGGGTGCCGGTCGCCCTTCGCACCAGCTTCTCGACATGGGCCAGTTCGCCTGGTGCGAGCGCAGGCGTGGTGCGCAGTCCCGGCCAGCTCTCAGGCTTGTGGGGGTAGCCCTCGGTCCAGTCGCTCCTGGCCAGACAACGCTCCCGCACGACGTCCGGGTCCGGCAGCACGTCATCCAGCACCCAGTAGTCCCGGCCGCGCGTCGGCTTGCGGTACGGGAGCACGGGCAGGGCGGGGGTTCTTCGAGGCATGGAGGGAACGTAGTTCGCATCCCGTCAAGAGCTCGCCACGCAAGCGGTCAACCTTCAGTCAAGGGTTGCTCATCCCGCGGTTGACCCTCCGCGTGGCCTTCGCCGCCCTTCCCCACCTCATCAGCGGTGCCGGCGCCATCGTCGCCGTCCTGGCGGTCGCGATCCTCTACACCGCCGGCGAGCTCGTCCACTCCGCGCCCTCGCAGGGCATGTCGGTCCAGGCCGCCCCACCTCACCTGCGGGGGCGGTACCTGTCGGTCTACCAGCTGTCCTGGGCGGCCTGCCGGACCACCGCGCCCCTGCTGCTGGGGTTCCTGCTCGACGCCGGGCAGTGGCAACTGTGGACCGTTCTGGCACCGATGGTTCTGACCGGCGCGGCGGTCCTGCTGTACGCCGAGCGGATGCTGCCGGCACACGTGGTGCGTACGCCGGAAGCCACCACCAGCGAGGCGGGCAACTTCCGCTCATGGACGATGCGTTCACGGCGACGTACCACTCCACCGTGATCCGCCACTCGGTGATCTTTGAAGACGGACCCTGACGGAAATCCCAGGACACCTCGCACCTTATGCGCCACTTCAGTGACTTGAGCGTGGAACCTTTTCACAGTGCGAGTCCTCTTATATGAGGCGCAGGTGTGCACATGCACGCATCTGCATGCGCACTCACGCAAACCATGAGTCATGCACGGGCACGGCCTGGACATGACGAACGTCAACCTGTGCCGCTCAGGCGGCACTTGGAATACGAAAGGTCTGCTGGATGAAGATTCGCCGCGCCCTGACGGCCGCCGCAGCGGCTGCCGTATTAGCGCCCGCCGCCGTACTGACCGCGCCCGCCGCCGCGTTCGCAACGGAGCCGGTGTCCGAGACCGGTCCCCGCACCTCCGCTTCTTCCGACTCCCCCGACGCCGCAACACCGGCGGACCGGCCGGCGGCTTCCGCAACGAGCATCGGCGGAACGGGTAACCCGGACGAGCCGCGGCGCCCGGGCGAAGCCGCCGCCGGCGGCTCGGCATCCCAGGGCCGCAGCGGGGCCGCCCGTCCCGCCGCAGGGAAGCCGCCGAAAGCCGCCGGGACCGCCGAAGGAACCCACAGGGGGACCACCGGCGCGGGTGGTGCCACCGGTGGAGGCAAGGACGCCGG
Source organism: Streptomyces sp. NBC_00400 (assembly GCF_036048035.1). Taxonomy (NCBI): domain Bacteria; kingdom Bacillati; phylum Actinomycetota; class Actinomycetes; order Kitasatosporales; family Streptomycetaceae; genus Streptomyces; species Streptomyces sp. NBC_00400. The sequence continues at coordinate 199,337 of NZ_CP107940.1, forward strand.
TGACTCCGATGGCGCGGGTCAGTCCTGCGCGTTCGAGTCCGACCAGTTGCAGGCGGCCGTCCACGGGCTGCCGCGCCAGCTGGCTGCGGGCGGCGCCTGGACCCCCTTCACCATGACGCTCACCAACACCACCGGCAAACCCCTGGAGGAGGTCCAGCCCTCCCTGCTCGTGTCCTCCGCCCAAGATGTCGACCGGCCGTACTGGGAGCTGGAGACCGAGTACCGCGACGCCAAGACGGGGAAGTGGAAGACCTTCCACGACGCCCTGCCCCAGGACCTGTTCGGCTTCTTCGCCATCGGTCCGCACCGCAGCATCACGCTCCAACTGCGCACCCACGCGGTCAAGAACGCCAAGCCCGGCGCCGGGTACGCGCTCGCCGCCGGCGACTACCGCAACCACGACGGTTCCTGTGGTTCGGCCAAGGAAGCCTGGTACGACTTCACCATCCTGCGCGCGGGCGCGAAGCCGACGCAGCCCCCGACCGACAAGCCGGGTGAGGCGGGTGGCACGGCCGGGCCCGGCCACAGCGCCGCGTCCGGCGGCGGTACGGGTGGTTCCGGTTCCACCGGTGGCCTCAGCCCGCAGGGCGGCGGGCAGCTCGCCGCGACCGGCGCCTCGTCCGCGCTCCCGTCGATCGCTCTCGCCGGCGGAGCCGCGATGGTGGCCGGCGCGGGTGCGGTCATCGGCGTGCGCCGCCGGAAGAGCGTGGCCGGTCCGGGCGCCACGGACGTCACCGCGTAAGCCCAGCCCTTTCCCCAAGAAGCTGTCAACCCACGGATCCACGGCCTGGGAACCCAACGACACGGGAAACCCGGGCTCCAAGGGTCCGACGAACCAGGAAAGAGATCTTCATGAAACTGCGCCGCGCCCTGTCGGTCTCGGCCGCGACGGTCGCCCTGCTCCCGTTGGCGATGGCCGCCGCGCCCGCCGCCCAGGCGGCCCCTGCCGCGAAACTCCCGAAGTGCTCCGACCTCGACACCGGGGAGCAGCACAACACCTTAGTGGGCCGCTCGTTCGGCATACCCAACTCGATCGCTCTCGGCACTCAGTGGGCGACCTACACCGCCACGCTCACCAACGCCTCGACGAAGGAGCTGAAGTCGTTCGAGCTCAGCGCCGAGCTGGGAAGCTATGTCTACAACGAGGGCGAGCGCGACCTGAGCCCGTACGGCGATCTGCAGTACTGGGACACCTCGCAGCACGTCTGGAAGACGCTGCGCCAGGCCGACGGCAAGGCCGGCGGCACCATCCCCGGCCCGACGACGCTGAAGCCCCGCGAGTCCGTCCACGCGCAGCTACGGTTCAGGGTGAGCAAGGACCTGCCCATGGACCACGCGTACGACGCCTTCACCGGCATCACCGGCGCCTTCACCGACCGCTACCGTGACACCGACTGCACGGCCCAGGTCCACGAGGTCGGCGCTTTCTCCCCTCGCGAAGGCTGAAACCCGCGGGGAGGGCTGCCGCCGTCGCGGGGCGGCGGCAGCCCCCTGGGGTCCGTCTTCGAGCGGACCTTTGCCCAGAGCAGGAGTGATGTGAGTGTGACCGCTGCTTCGTAGGAGGTGGCGGTCTTCTCGTATCGGGTGGCGATGCCGCGGAAGCTCTGGAGCAGTACTAGCGGTCCGCGGCCGCGTCGGAGTCCGCGGCGGCCGCTGCGCTCTCGGCACCGTCCAGCAGTTTGCGCATGTCCGTCAGGCCGGTGGGCGCGGGTGTGGGTGCGGAGGGCGGCGGTGTCGCGTGAGGGGCGTCGCCCTCGGTACGTACTCCGTTTCCGCATCCGGCGACGAGCAGTCCGCACAGCAGGGTGATCACAGCGAGCACCGCGGCCTGTCCGCTCCGGGTCACGACGAGGTCGTGTTGTGGTGGGACCGGCACCAGGTGGCGACCTTGGCGAGGTCCTTCTGCCGCTGCTGGAGCGTGGGGACGAGGGACTTGCGGTGGGCGAGCTTGTGGTTGAGGAAGGTCGCGATCTCGGTGTGACCGGCGGCCTTCGCCTTCTCCGCACGCTTCTCCAGTCGGGCGACGGAGCCACGGACTCCGGCCTTGCCCTGCAGACGGTGAAGTGCCCGGTGGAGGCGCTTGTCGATCTTCGGGACGCGCTTGCAGAGCGCCTGTGCGCCGTCGCCCGTACGGCTCTTGGCGGAGGCGGAGGCGGACGGTGCGGGGGTGCTGCTTTCCGCAGCGGCGGTGCCGGCGACACCGAGCAGGGCTGTCGCGGCAGCCACCGAAGAGAGGGCGATGCTCCGGGTACGCATAAAGGTCCTCCTCACGAGCGGGACGGGCACGGTGCCCGTCCGCGAGGAGAAGTTAGGGATGCTCTTTGTGGAAACCTTGTGGGCGGTCCGCGGGGTCCGCCAGCCAGTCCCGGTGCGCCGGGAGCGCCGTGTGCTGAGGACGGTGGGCGGGTGCGGCGGGGAAGGTGACCTCGAAGCGGGCTCCCCGGCCGCCGGGGCCGTCCAGAATCCGCAGGCTCGCCCGGTGCAGGGCGGCCTGCTGGGCGACCAGAGTGAGACCGAGGCCCGAACCCGGGCTGTCCGGGCGGCGCTGGAAACGTTGGAAGACCGCCTCCCGGCGCTGCTGCGGCACACCCGGCCCGCGGTCCTCCACGCCGAGGACGACGCAGCGGGATCCGCTGTCCTCACCGGCGCGGAGGGAGAGCGCGACATGGGCGCCGCCCTCGGCGGGCCGGCCGTGAACCAGCGCGTTCGTCAGGAGGTTGTCCAGCAGCGAACGCAGCCCCGGCTGCCATCCGTGGATCGTCAGTCCCGGGCTGCTGTGGACCACCACCTCGGCCCCGGGGTACCTGCGCCGGACATCCGCCGCGGCTTCGTCGGCGAGATCCGCCATGTCGATGACGGCAAACGAGTCCGCCTCGACCAGATCGCCTTGGGCAAGTGCCCGCAGCATCACCAACAGGCCCAGCAGACGGGCGTGTTCATGCCGCAGATCGTCCACCGTTTCCGCGCGGTCGGCGGCGTCGAGGTCCTGGAAGGCGTCGAGGATGTCGAGGTTGGTCTGCATGCTCATCAGCGGGGTGCGCAGTTCGTGGGACGCGGCGGCGGAGAACGAGCGTGCCGAGGCCAGCGCCTCGGCGGTGCGGGCGGCTTGCTCGTCGTACCGGGTCAGGAAGGTCTGCAGGGTCCCGGCGAGGTCGTCGACCTCGGTGATGCGGGTCGGGGCGTGATCCAGCCGCGCGGCGCTGGTGTGCGGGTCGAGTCCGCCGGCCGCCTGCTGCAGACGCCGTAGCGGCCGGGCCGCGCGGGCGGCGAGCAGCCAGGCCGCGGCACCGGCCGGCGGGGCCGCGAGCAATGCCACCATGATCACCCTCCGGCGCACCATCCCGAGCTGTGCCTCGCGCGCCGTATCCGGGGAGAACAGCCACAGCATCCCCTGCGCCCCGGTGCCGCGGGCGGTGACCGGCACGGCCAGCACCCGCCAGCTCCTGCCCTGTGACCGCACGGTGGACGGATGCCGTGTGCCGGCGGGCAGCGGAACCGAGGCGGCGGGTTGCGGACCGTCCATGACGGTGGTCTCGGGGCCGGACAGCCGGACGCCGACGTCCAGGGCCGCGGTGAACAGCTTCCGCTGGCGGGCCTGTTCGGCGCGGGGCCGGTCGCGGGAGCTGGCACGCAACAGGCCACGCGCCGCCACGGCCACGCTCTGCGCACGTTCGGTGAGACGCTGGTCCGCCTGGATGCGCAGATCCTTGCCCACCAGCTGCACCAGGAGCCAGCCGGACACCACCACCAGCAGCGGCACCACCATCCCGACGACGAGCGCGATCCGGGTGGACAGCCTCATCGCGCCGACCCGCTCTCGTCGTCCCGCAGCACAAAGCCGACGCCCCGCACCGTGTGTACGATCCGGCTCCGCCCGCCCGCTTCCAGCTTGCGCCGCAGATAGCTGACGAAGGTGTCCACCGCGTCGGTGCGCACCTCGAAGTCGTAGCCCCATACGCGTTCCAGCAACTGGTCGCGGGTGAGCACCTGCCCGGCGTTGCGGGCCAGGACCTCCAGCAGGGCGAACTCGCGTCGGGTCAGCTCCACCTCCCGGTCGTCGAGCCGTGCGCGGTGTGCCGCCGTGTCGAGCGCCAGGGAGCCGACGCGTACGCCGTCGGTGGGGGCGGGCGGGCGGCGCCGCAGCAGCGCATGCAGGCGCAGCACCAGTTCGTCCAGGGCGAAGGGTTTGACGAGGTAGTCGTCACCGCCTGCTTGCAGCCCCGCCACCCGGTCGGTGACCTCGTCGAGCGCGGACAGCATCAGCACGGGGAGGTCGTTGCCGTGCTCCCGGAGCTGCCGGCACACCGCGATGCCGTCAAGGTCGGGCATCGAGATATCGAGGACCATGACGTCCGGCGGCGCCTCCGCCATCCGCTCCAGCGCGGCCCGTCCGCCGTCCGCCAGCCCCACGGTGAAGCCGTTCAGCCGCAGCCCGCGCCCGAGCGACCGCCGGATCGCCGCGTCATCGTCCACCAGCAGGACCCGGCCGGTGCTGCTTTGTCCGTACATGCTTGCCTCCGTGGGGGACACCGCCTCACGGCATCATCCGTCATGGGCTCCAGCGGGTGTCAGCCACGGTCCGGGATTCGGGATCCGGGATCTGAAGGGGCCGGGTTGTGCCGGCCGTCGGCGTCGTGTGCCGGACGCTGGACGCCGGACAGGGTGGGGGAGGCGGCGCGCCGGGAGCGCGGCCCTACAGCAGGTGTTCGATCCTGATCGGCAGCTCGCGGGCGCGGTATCCGGTCGCATGGAAGACGGCGTTGGCGATGGCTGCCGCGGCGCCGACCATGCCGACTTCTCCGAGGCCCTTGACGCCCAGCGGGTTCACGACCGTGTCCGGTACCTCCACGAACTCGATGTCGACATCGGGGGCGTCGGCGTTGACCGGCACCAGGTACTCCCCCAGGCTCGCGTTCGCCCAGCGGCCGTCGCGGGTGTCGACCACCGTGCCCTCCAGCAGCGCCTGGCCGATGCCCCAGAGCATGCCGCCCATGACCTGGCTGCGCGCGGTGGCGGCGTTGAGGATCCGGCCGGGGGCGAAGGCCCCGACCATCCGGCGTACGCGGACCTCACCGAGGTCCGGGTCGACGGCGACCTCGGCGAACTGCGCGCCGAAGGTGGCGAGCCCGTACGGCACGTCCGGGGGCGGCGGGCTCCAGCTGCCGAGGGCGTCCATATCGGTCATGAAGTGGCGCTGCATCAGGTCGCGGTAGGACTCACCGCTGCCGGGCCGGTCCGGTAGCTCCATCCGCCCGTCACGGACGACGACGGCGGCCGGGTCCGCCTGGTGCAGGGGGGAGGCGGGGTCGGCGACCGCCTGCTCGATCATCTGGTCGCGGAGCGTGGTGGCCGCGGTGTGCACCGCGGCGCTGATCATGCCGGCGCCTGCCGAGCCGACCGTCGCCGCGACGTTGGGCAGGTCGGTGTCGCCGTACTCGAAGCGGACGTTCTCCACGGGGATCCCCAGGCCGTCGGCGGCGACCTGGGTCATCGCGGTGGCCGATCCGGTACCGAATTCCTGCGTGCCGGCCTGCACCACGGCGAAGCCGTCGGCGTAGAGACGGGCCCGGGCACGTTGCGGCTGCATGGGGAAGAACACCGGGTATCCGGCGGTGGCCATGCCTTTGCCGATCAGCCGGTTGCCGTCCCGCTGGGAGCGGGGTTCGGGGTTGCGGGAGTGCCAGTCGAAGCGGGCCGCGCCGCGGCGGTAGCACTCCTCCGCGCCGTCGCTCGACCACGGATGGCCGGTCCGGGGGTCGGACTGTGCGTGGTTGCGCAGCCGGAGTTGTACGGGGTCGACGCCGATGCGGTGGGCGAGCTCGTCCATCAGGCATTCCATGGCGTACATGCCGGTGGTCTCGCCCGGCCCCCGGGTGAAGGTGGGCGTCATGGTGTTGCCGCGGATCAGCCGGTAGACGCCCTCGTAGTTGGGGCAGGCGTACGCCTGCGAGGCGATGCTGAGCGAGGGTTCGGCCCACTCGTCGAACGGCGAGGTCAGCGAGAGCTTGTGGTGGCGCAGGGCGGTGAGCCGGCCCTCGTCCGTGGCGCCGAGTTCGATGCGCTGCTCCTGCTCCTCGCGGTGGCCGCAGGAGGTGAACATCTGCTCGCGGGTGAGCGCCAGTTTGACGGGGCGCCGCACATGGCGTGCGGCCATGGCGGCCAGGGTGACATGCGGCCAGATCATGGCCTTGCAGCCGAATCCCCCGCCGACGTACGGAGCGCGGACCCGCACCTTCGACGGGGGGATGCCCAGCAGCGCCGCCACGGTGCTCTGGCTCGCCACGATTCCCTGGGTGGCGTCGTAGAGGGTGAGCCGGTCGCCGTCCCAGACCGCTGTGGTGGCCGACGGCTCGATGGGATTGTGGTGGTTTGCCGCGAAGTGATAGGTCGCGTCGAGGCGTTGGGTCGCCGCCCGGAAACCGGCCTCGACATCTCCGCGCACGCTGCGTGCGGGGAGGAATCCCGCGAAGATCGCCTCGGGTTCGTAGGCCTGGTCCCGGCCCTCTTCGAGGGTGGTGACGGAGGCGCTGCGCTCGTAGTCGACATGGACCTGCCGGGCCGCGAACTGGGCGCGTTCGTACGAGTCGGCGATCACCATGGCCACCGGCTGCCCGAAGTAGTGCACGGCGTCGTCCTGCATCGGGAAGAAGCTCTCCCCGGGGGCGGCATGACCGGCCAGTGACGGAAGCAGATGGGGCGGGCCCGCGATTTTCGGCAGGTTCCGGTGGGTCAGTACGGCGAGCACGCCGCCGGCGTTCTCCGCGGCGCCGGTGTCGATGCCGGTGACCCGGCCGCAGGCGGTGCGGGCGCCGACGAGGGCGGCGTACACGGTGCCGGGCAGGGTGTACTCCGCTGCGTAGCGGCCGCTTCCGGTGACTTTGGCCCGGCCGTCGACGCGCGGGAGCGGCCGGCCGACGGCCCTGAGGGTGGCGCCCGTGGTCATACCGTCCCGCCTCCTTGCGCGGCAGCGGTCTGCAGGGCACGGACGATTGTCCGCCGGGCGAGTTCCGCCTTGAACGCGTTCATCGGGCGGGTGACGGCGGGGGCCAGCTCCGCGCCCGCGGCCCGTGCGAACACCTCCGCCTCCGCGCGCCGCCCCACGAGCAGGTCTTCGGCCCGGTGCGCGCGCCACGGCTTGGTCGCCACGCCGCCGAGGGCGAGCCGGACTTCACGGATCGCCCCGTCCTCCAGCGCCAGCGCCGCGGCTGCCGAGGCGAGGGCGAACTCGTAGGACTCGCGGTCGCGCACCTTGAGATAGAGCGATCCGCGCGCCACGGGGGCCGGGGGCACCTCGATCGCGGTGATCAGTTCACCGGGTGTGAGGGGGTGCTCCCGCTCGGGTGTGTCCTCGGGGAGCAGGAAGAAGTCGTCGACCGGGATACTGCGGGAGCCATGGGCGCCCTCCACGTGTACGACGGCGTCCAGGGCGACGAGCGCGACCGCCATGTCCGAGGGGTGAGTGGCGATGCAATGGTCGCTGGTGCCGAGGATCGCGTGCCCGCGATGGGCTCCCTCCAGAGCGGAACAGCCGCTTCCCGGAACGCGTTTGTTGCAGGCGGATTCGGGGTCCCGGTAGTAGGCGCACCGCACACGCTGCATCAGGTTTCCGCCCATGGAGGCCATGTTCCGCAGCTGGGCGGAGGCCCCGAGCAGCAGTGCCTGGGAGAGCATCGGAAAGCGCTGCACAACGGCCGGCGCCTCGGCCACCTCGCTCATCCGGGCCAGCGCGCCGATGAGCAGTCCCCCGTCGGGACGGGCCTCGATCCCGGCCAGGGGAAGTCGGTTGATGTCCACCAGGCGATGGGGCCGCAGCACATCGAGGCGGAGCAGGTCGACTTCCGTGGTGCCGCCCGCCAGGTAGGAGCTTCCGGGGTCGCTGGTCACCGCCCGGACCGCGGTGGTCACATCCGTCGCACGGGTGTAGCTGATGGCACGCACGTCACTGTCCTGTCCTGTGGCCGTACACCTCACGGATGGCGGAACGGATGTGGGGATAGGCCGCGCAGCGGCAGATGTTGCCGCTCATCCACTCGGCGATCTCGCTGTCGGATCCGGCATGTCCTTCGTTCAGCACGGCGACGGCCGACATGATCTGCCCGGGTGTGCAATACCCGCACTGGAAGGCGTCGTGCTCGAGGAAGGCACGCTGCATCGGGTGCAGTTCCCCGCCCTCGGCGAGGCCTTCGATGGTGGTCACTTCCCGGCCTTCGCAGGTGACGGCCAGCGTCAGACAGGCCAGCACTCTGCGCCCGTCGACCCAGACCGTGCACGCCCCGCAGGTTCCCTGGTCGCAGCCCTTTTTGGAACCGGTGAGAGCCATGTGCTCACGCAGCGCGTCCAGCAGACTGACACGGGGTTCCAGGTCCAGGACGCAGGAGACGCCGTTCACGACCAGGGCCATTTCCACGCTGTCGGGCCCTCGCGTTTGCATGGCCCAGGACTCGGCGACGGACATTGACGCGCCTTTGTCTGCCACGACACTCACCTCGGAGTCGGTGCCCTACGTCGAGCCTCCGTCCGGTCGTACGGGCTCGCAACCGGACGAAGGGCGTGGCGGAGGGCGTGCCGCAGGCGTTCCGGGCGGGCGGGCGCGGGTGCACCCGGAGATCCCGGACGGGGACACCCGGAGGCCCCGCACGGGTCCCCTTACGGGATAATGCGCAGCATGCGGATCTCAGCCAGAGCGGACTATGCCGTGCGGGCGGCGCTGCAACTCGCCGCTGCCCGGGATGCGGGGCCGCTCAAGGCGGAGGCCATTGCCCAAGCGCAGGACATTCCGCATAAATTCCTCGAAGGCATCTTGAACGACATGCGCCGCGGCGGGCTCGTCCACAGCCGGCGCGGCGGCAACGGCGGCTACCGGCTGGCCAAGCCCGCGGAGGAGATCAGCATCGCGGATGTCATCCGGGTCGTGGACGGCCCGCTGGTGTCGGTACGCGGAGTCCGCCCACCGGAGTTGTCCTACACGGGGCCCGCCGAGTCACTGTTGCCGCTGTGGATCGCCCTGCGGGCCAATGTCCGCCAGATCCTCGACGGCGTCTCCCTGGCCGATGTCGCCTCGGCCGAGCTGCCGGACCCGGTGTCCGCACTGACCGAGGACCCGGCGTCCTGGTCCAACCCTTAGGGCATCCTCGGGACTCTCAGAGGGCTCCCTCAAGGCTCTCTCAGGGGTCTCTCAGGGCTCCGGGAGCCCTCTCCACGACGGTCCGGATGCCAAGACCGGCCTGTCCGCCCCTTGAACGCCCCTTGATCCGCCCGCAGTCCGGAAGCATTCTTTTCCCTATTAATCCAGTGGGAAAACTAGGGAATCAGGGGTGGGAGAAATGGGCGTGCGGACACCGGTACGTACCGATTCACCGGCCGGCGGTCCGGTCTCCCCGACCGCGCCGGAGGCACCCGACGGGACGGTGAACGGTGCCGTGCCGAAGAAGTCCGCTGCACGCCCCGCCTTCGCGGAGCCCCACCCCCCTGCCGAGGAAGGGATCCGGCTCCGCATCACCCGGGAGATCGCCGATGACCTCGCCGTCGACGCGCTCAGCCGCGACCGTGCCGGCAAGCCTCCGTTCGACGAGGCCGCACGGCTGCGCGAAGCGGGTCTGCCCGGTCTGCTGACACCGCCCGGACCGGCCCGGCGCGGCACCGACTGGCGTACCGCCTGCGCGGTCATCCGGGAGATCGCGGCGGCCGACAGCTCCATCGGTGAACTGCTCGCCCGGCACTATGTGTTGTCGTGGAGTGCCCGTTTCTTCAGCACCCCGGAAAGGGCCGACGGGCTCGAACTCCGGTCAGTGGCGGAGCAGTGGCTCTGGGGCGGCAGTACCGATATCCCGGACCTGGAGCCGACGGCGGGCGCCGACCTGACGCTCACCCCGGCCGGCGGCGGGTACGTCCTCCACGGGTGCAAGGCGCTCGCCTCGGGCGTCCAGGTCGCCGACCGGCTGATGCTCGGCACGGTATGCGCCAAGAGCGGTGAGTCGCTGATCGTATGCGTCGATCCGGCCCACCCGGGGGTGGCGGCCGATGCCGAGCACGACCGCCTCGGCCAGCGGCTCACGGGCGCCGGGCGCCTGAACTTCGACGGTGTCCCTGTCCCCGCCGACCAGGTCCTCGGTGTCGTCCCCCACGATGAGCACGCCATCTCCCCCTTCGCCACCCTCGCCCCGCTGGCGCTCCGGCTCGCGCTTGCCCATGTCAGCCTGGGGACCGCCGAAGGAGCGCTTGCCGAGGCACGGGACATCGACCGGGCCGCGTCGCGCAGCCGGCCGGCCACGGGTCCGGACGACGGTGCGTACCCGGATGCGTACCCGGACCGGACGGGTGCGGATCCCTACCTGCTGCTCGCCTACGGGGAGTTGGTGACGGCCGCCCACACCGCCGCGGCGGTGGTCGAATCGGCGACCGAGGCCTTGGCGCGGGGCCTTCTCACGGGGCAGGAACTCGGTGTGGACGAGCGCGCGGACATCGCGGTCCTGGTCGCCGCGGCCGAGGCCGTCACCAGCAGGTCGGCGATGGACATCACGACCCGTGTCCTGGAACTCACCCAGGGCGCCGACTCCCCGGCCCGGGCCCTGGGGTTCGACAGGTTCTGGCGCAACGCACGTCTGCTGACGGCGCAGGCCTCCCCCGCCCACTCCCTCCGCGACATCGGCGACCACTATCTGAACGGTACGCACCCCGCCCTGACCTTGCACGCCTGACGAGCTGCCGCCGACCGGGCGGAGTCCTCGGCCTGACGAGCTGCCGCCGACCGGGCGGAGTCCTCGGTTCCGCGGGCACCGGGCGGAGTTCTCGGTTCCGCGGGCACCGGGCGGAGTTCTCGGTTCCGCGCGATACCGCGGGGCCACACCACCGCGCCACAGGGGTAATTCGCCCGGCACGGTCGGCGTAGCTTCGGACGGATCCGTGCCGGGGGCTGCTAGATCTCGTGGGGGCCTCCCCGAGCGGGGCAGCCCCGTCGGTCCTGGGAGGTGGCGCCGTGTCCGTATTGCGCAACGATTCCCTGCCGCCTCCCAGACGGGGGGAGCCGCTGCAGCGCTTGCTGTTCGGCGGGGTGTACGGCTCGGTGCTCGCCAGTGCGCTGGCGGCCGCGCTGGGCCATGAGGGGAACCCGGCGGATCCCGGGTACGACGCGTTGTGGGTGGCGCTGTCGGCGGTGGCATCGGCCGCCGCGCACGGCTACGCCCACTCCATCGCGCACCGGACGGACGAGGACACCCAGGTCACCGCCGGCGCGGTGCGTTCCATGCTGACCGAATGGCCGCTGGTGGCCGCGATGGTGCCGACGATCGCGGTACTGCTCGGCGCCCAGGCGAAGTGGTGGGGCGAGGCGAGCGCGATCGACGTCGCCCTGGGCTTCAACATGGTGGCGCTGTTCGGCTGGGGGGTGTGGGCGGCCCGGGTGGCGGGCCGGGGCTGGCCGGGCTCCTTCCGGGTCGGCGGGGTGGATGTGCTGATCGGGTTGTTCATCGTGGTGGCGAACGTCTTGAGCAAGTAGGGGACGGCGGTGGCCGCCCGGGACGCGCCGCCTTCGGAAGCCGGTGCGCCGGGGCCGCGTGAGCGAGGAGCAAGGGGCAAGGGGCAACGAGACGGTCTCGCCCCTGCCCTCGCGGCACCGCGGCCCCGCGGCCGGCCGCCGCCGGGGAATCAGGTGAGGGGTTCCACGGTCAGCCAGGCGGCGATGGCCTGAGCAATGGGCTGGTCGGTCTCCAACTGGACGAAGCCGAACTGGCCGCCCTGGTTGCATTCGAGGAACCACCATGTCCCGTCCGGGTCTTCGGCGAAGTCAAATGCGCCATAGGCAAGGTGGGCGGTGGACATATAGGTGCTCACCGCCCGGTGGACGGAGTCCGGCACCTCGGCAGGCTCCCAGGTGCCGTGCTGGCTGAAACGACTGTCCACCTCGTCGGGATCGGCTTTCTTGCGGGCGGCGAACAGCTGCTCGCCGACGCAGGTCAACCGGATATCGGCCTCCTTGTGGATGTGCTGCTGGAGCAGGGTGGGGCCGGCCGCGACCCCGCTGAAGTCCGCGTCCGGGCTGATGCGCGTGGTGGGCAGCACGAGCGGCGGGTCACCGGGGTGCTTCCCGCTGACCGACTTCACCACGAGGTCCTGGTGGGCGGCGGCGAACTGCCGGGCGACCGCCGGGAATGTGGTGATCAACGTGGGGGGCACGAGGAAACCGCTGCGATGGGCGATATGGAGCTGCCAGGGCTTGTTGCGTGCCTGCACGGACGCGACGGGGTGGTTCATCCAGCGCGCCGGGGTACAGGAGAGCATGCCGTACAGCGCCTGCTCGGATTCCGCCGTGATCCAGGCGGACTGTTCCGGGGCGCGTGCCCCGGGGGTGCCGGGGCGGCGGACCCATACCGAACGCAGGCTGCTGAGGCTCACCATGCGTGTGCCCGCTTTGAGGTAGCCGTGGAAGTCGTCCCCGGCGTACTCCGCCGACAGGGCGACCCTTCCGGGCAGGTCGGCGGGGTCGAGGCGGACGAGCGGGACACCGAGGTCCTGCAGCGTGGACACCACGATATCCGCCGTCAAGTCTTCCTCGCAGGTGAGGACCAGGACGGTCATAGGGGCGCTCAGTCGTCGAAGTGGGTCTTGGAACCGGCGGTGGAGGCGGTGGTGCCGGTTGCCAGCAGCACCGCCCGGCTACAGGTGGCCGGGCGCCCGTCCGGGAGGACGTTGAGTTGCCGCGTGGCGTCATAGCTGTAGGGGGTGGTCGTCGGTGATTTCACCGCCGGACGGGCGTAGCTCAACGCAAACGGTCGCATACCTTCTCCTTCGAAGCCCGGTTTCCGAGCCCTTGGCGCGGGGCACACTTGAAGACCCCGTTTGATGACTCTGCACGGAAGACGCGACAATCTGGTCAGTAAGTTGCTTCATTTGCTCGTTTTCGGCGATCTTCTTGACTCAAATGCGGCGATCACGTACTCGCCGGCCGTGCCAAGTACCGCCGTCGAGGTACGCCCTGACGGCCCGTTCAGGGAAGAGCGCACACCGATTGCCCACCCTGAAGAAGACTTCCCCGCACGGGACTTGAGCACGCGGAAGGGCCCCGGCACGGCCATCCGGGGCGGGGCGGAACTGCACGCCGGATCGTGTGCACCTCTCACTCCGCACCCGCCGCGTGGGCGACGGGCGGGACGTGTGCACAAAGGTGTGCCGTGTGGGGCTGGTGTGCGGGATACGGGCCGCTATCCGGGCGACGGCCTCTCTTCGGCCGGCACCGGCAACGGCCCGCCGGCCAGGATGGCAGTGACGAGCTTCACAGTCAGCCGGTGCCATTCGCGGGCGCCGCGGAGCATGGTGTGGCCACCGCGCGGCATGGCGACCGTGTGGGCCCGGGCCCCCGACTGCCGGGCGCGGTCGGCGAAGAGCCGGGAGCCTTCGGCGTCGGTGATCCGGTCGCGGTTGTCGTGCAGCAGGACGACGGTCCGGTCGCGGAGATGGGAGACGGGCTCCCCGGGCGGGCACCACGGGGCGAGCGCGACGATGCCGCGGACCGCCGGGTGCCCGCCGGTGTGCAGGGCGGCCCTGCCGCCCATGGAGTGGCCGACGAGCACGACCGGCACGTCGGCGGCGAGCGCGGCCAGTTCGTCGAGCGCCCGGCGGGCGTCCTGGGCGGCGTCCGCCTGCGGGCCGTTCCAGCCGCGGCAGCGGTAGCGCACGGAGGCGAGCAGCAGTTTCCGCCCGTCCGGGGCCCGGGACATCGCGGAGCCGAAGGGACGCATCCGCAGTGCGGGGAGGTTGAGCCGCGGCGGCGGAGTGCGGCCGTCCGCCCGGCCGCCGTGCATCAGCAGCACCGCGGCCCGTGGCGGGTCCGGGTGGCGGTGGACGAGCAGCGGCCGGTGCGGGCTCCGGCGTCCGCCGTCGATGCCGCTGTCGTGGTGGGTGTCGCTGCTCCTGCCCCTTCCGGTGCCCCTCTCCATGCCCAGGCCATTGTCGTTGCCATGGGCGCCGCCCTTGCCATCGCCGTTGCCGTTGCCTGGCTCCGTGGGCCGTTCCGGTCCGGTGGTCATGGGCGGGTGTCCTCCGGGTGGGGGTGTCGGCGCGGTGGCAGTGGAAAGAAACCGCTGGTGCGGGCCGTGTAGGCAGCGTAACCGGGGCGGTCGGCCAGGTGGTTCTCCAGCAGTCGCTTACCACTGCCGTAGAGGAGCAGGTACGACATCACCAGTGGCGAGACCACGGCGACCGCGGCGCTCTGCGGGGTGCCGCAGGCCGACAGGAACAGCCCCCACCAGACGAGGAAGTCGCCGAAGTAGTTGGGGTGCCGGGTCCAGGCCCACAGGCCGCGGTCCATGAGGCGGCCCCGGTTGCCGGGGTTGGCTGTGAACCGGACAAGCTGGAAATCGCCGACGCTCTCCAAGACGAAGCCGGCCGCCCACACCACCCCGCCGGCAACGGCACTCGGCCCCAGCGGCACCGCAACGTACTGAGCCACCTGCACCGGGAGCGAGATCAGCCACACCAGCCCGCCCTGCAACAGGTACACCGTGCGCAGGGCGTAAGCGTCGCGGCTGCCGGGGGCCTTGGCCAGCAGCCGCTCATAGCGGGGGTCCTCGCCGTGCCCGCGCCCGCGCCGGGCGATATGGACGGACAGCCGCAGCCCCCACACCGCCGTGGCGACGGTGACCAGGAACCGCCGGCCGTCGTCCCCGTAACCGGCGGACAGGACGCACGTCGTCAGCGCCACCGCCGTGAACGCCGCGCCCCAGGCGATGTCCACCAGCCGGTGCACCCCCTTGGCCCGGGCGACGGCGAACGTGGTGAGCAGGACGGCGAACGCGGCACCGGCCGCCACGGCGAGGTTGACGGCAAAGGCCGCCCAGGGGAATCCGGTCATTGCCGCGCTTCCCGCGCGTACCAGTCGTGGGGTGTCGCCGGCATACCGGCCTCCCCGTCCGGTGTGGTGCGTACCGCGAGGATCTGGTCGACGCCCATACGGCGCTCGGTGAACGCCAGGCCGGCACCGGCCGGACAGAGCCGCCACACCCGGGCGGTCAGTTCCCCCGCCGGCGCGACGCACTCCTGCCGGCGGGTCTCCCGCGTGTACTGCCGGGCGGCGATGGTCCGTGCGTAGTGTTCCCGCAGCGACTCGGCCGAGCGCACCTCCAGCCCGCCGGCCTCCAGCAGGCCCACGGTCTCGCCCAGGTCGTAGTGGTGGCTGAGGGCGGCCCGGTCGCGGGCGGTGCTGTGCAGCGTGCCCCGCAGCGGTGCCTGCGGGACCCCGCGCGCGGGCGGGCGCGGGCCCAGGGCGCCGAGCCGCAGTGCGGTCAGGGCCATCCTGGCCAGTCGCCGGGGGCCGGGAGCGGTGGGAGCCGGGCCGATCTCCCGCACCGAACGCCACACTCTGCTCAGACCGTCGGTCAGGCCGCCCCCGACGTCCAGATCGCCGGCGAGGTACGCCTGCGCCAGGCCGAGTTCGCCGGGCCGCCACAGCAGACGGCGCACTGCGCGGGGTGAGCGCAGCACCACGACCGGCGCGGCCTTCGGCCCGGCTTCGCTGCCGTCCCAGGCGCGCAGCCGCACCGCCAGGTTCCCCGCGAAGTGGCCCGCGAGCAGTGCGGCGGGACGGG
This sequence comes from Streptomyces sp. NBC_00400, assembly GCF_036048035.1. Lineage (NCBI taxonomy): Bacteria > Bacillati > Actinomycetota > Actinomycetes > Kitasatosporales > Streptomycetaceae > Streptomyces > Streptomyces sp. NBC_00400. Next base: position 214,915 of record NZ_CP107940.1, read on the forward strand.
GCGCGACCCGCGTCATCGGGGGCCTCCGTTCCGCGCCGTGGTGGCGGCCTTGGTCAGGAGCAGCTGGCGTACGTCCAGGTAGCCGGCGCGGAATCCGGCCTCGCTGTAGGCCAGGTAGAACTCCCACATCCGGCAGAACACCCCGTCGAAGCCCAATGCGCCGACCGTGGCGGGCTGTTCGGTGAAGCGCTCGCGCCACAAGCGCAGCGTCTCGGCGTAGTGGCCGCCGAATCCGTCGTTCTGCTGGACCCGCAGGCCGGTGGGTGCGGCACACTCCTCGATAGCCTGGACGGAGGGGATGAGACCACCGGGGAAGATGTACTTGTGGATCCAGGTGTAGGTGGTGCGGGTGGCGAGCATCCGGTCGTGCGGCATGGTGATCGCCTGGAGCGCGATCCGGCCGCCGGGCGCCAGCAGGCGTTCCAAGGTCTCGAAGTAGACGGGCCAGTAGTCCTCGCCGACGGCCTCGATCATCTCCACGCTCACCACGGCGTCGTGGACCCCGGTCACCTGCCGGTAGTCACACAGTTCGACCGTGACCCGGTCCGCGTATCCGGCTTGCGCGATACGGGCCTGGGCGAGCGCGCGCTGCTCGTGCGACAGGGTCACGGTGACCACGCGGGCGCCACGGGCGGCGGCGCGCAGGGCCAGCTCTCCCCAGCCGGTGCCGATCTCCAGCAGGCGCGTGCCCTCGCCGACACCGGCCAGGTCCAGCAGCCGGTCGATCTTGCGGTGCTGGGCACCGGCCAGATCGCTCCATGCGGCGGGGCGCCGGGGGAAGAGGGCCGAGGAGTACGTCATGGTGCGGTCCAGGAAGAGCGCGAACAGGTCGTTGGACAGGTCGTAGTGACGGTGGATGTTCTCCCGTGCGCCCTCCGGTGTGTTGCGCTGTGCGCTCGGCCGTCGGTGCGCCCAGGCGCCGCGCAGCCGCTGCAGGGGACGGGGCACCAGCGAGGTGAGGTGGGAGGCGAGGACGGTCAGCGCGCCGACCAGCTCGTCCGTGTCCCACTCCCCCGCCATGTAGGACTCGCCGAAGCCGATCAGCCCGTCGGTACCGATCCGGCGGAAGAACGCGTCCGGGTCGTGTACCCGCAGCAGGGGCCCCTCGGCGCCCGTGGCGGGTGCGCCGCCGAGCGCGACCCGCAACGGCAGGGCGGTCAGGGCCCGTTGGAGGAGGTGCCGGGTCACAGCGGTACGGGCGGCCGAGCCGCGCGGACGGCGCGCCACATCCGGCCACCTGGCCGCGTCCACCCGCTCCCGGGCCGTGGTGGGTGCGGCGGCCGGGGCGAGGGCGGTACCTGCTTCGGTGCGGAACGGGACGGAAGTCTTCACTGCATACCTTCCTGGGTACGGTGGCGGGGGCGGGTCCGGACGGGCAGACCTCGCAGGAACAGGGCGATGCCGTGGCGGCGGATCCCGGCCGTGACCGCGGCCGTCGACCAGGGGTGGCGCAGCACGGTGGCCAGCAGGTGCCCCGGGGTCGCGGGCCGCCGGGTGCCGCGCACGGTCGCGGTGAACGGCCTGGTGTCACCACGCCGCAGCTGCACGGTCAGATCGAGCCGGCCGGCCGGTTCGGGCAGACGCATCCGGTAGGCGCCGTCGACCGGGAAGAACGGTGAGACATAGAAGTCCTTGGTGACGTCCGCCCGGCCCTGCGCGTCGGTGTGCAGCAGGTAGCAGTGGCGCTCGCCGTAGGTGTTGTGCACCTCGGCCACGACACAGACCTGTGCACCGCTCCGGTCGTGGCACCAGTACAGGGTCAGCGGATTGAAGACATGGCCCAGGACCCTGGCGTGCGCGAGCATCAGCACCCGTCCGCCGTCGAGGTGCACCCCACGGCTCGTCAGGAACCGTTCCAGACCGGCCCGGAGGGACGGTGCGGTGCCGGCGAAATGATCCCGGGGGTCGAACCGGGCCAGCGGGCGCAGGGCGGGCGGAAGCCGCGGCGGGCGGTCGAGGTCGACCAGCCAGAGGTAGGTGCGGTGGCGCAGGGAGTGGTGCACCGGGGCCGTGCGGGCGTGGGAGACCACGCACTCGTAGAGCGCGGGCGTGCGGACGCCGGTGGCGGGGGCGGTGGCCGGGACGGCCGTGCGGGGTGTCACCAGCGCACTCCCAGGGCCTGCGCGGCCTGCACCCCGGAGCGGCAGCCGTCCTCGTGGAAGCCCCAGCCGTGGTAAGCGCCCGCGAAGGCGGTGACCGCCGTGTTCAGCCGCGGCAGGCTCTGCTGGGCGGCGACCGACTCGGGTGTGTAGAGGGGGTGTTCGTAGACCATGCGCGCCAGGACCCGGTCCGCGGCGACCCGGTCGGTGGCGTTGAGGGTGACGAGGAAGTCGTCCGGGGTGTCCAGCCGCTGCAGACGGTTCATGTGGTAGCTGACCTGCACCTTGTCCGCGGGGGTGGTGCAGGAGGCCATCAGGTAGTTCCAGGAGGCCCGGGCCCCGCGTGCGCGGGGCAGCAGCGAGGTGTCGCCGTGCAGCAGGGTGGTGTTGCGCGAGTAGGAGAACGCGCCCAGGACCCGCCGTTCGTCGTCGGTGGGGTCGGCGAGCATCCGCAGGGCCTGGTCGGGGTGGACGGCCACCACCACCGCGTCGTACGCGCACTCCGTGCCGTCCTCGGTCACGACCCCGGCCCGGTCGTGCCCGCGGTGCACCGTCCGCACGGGGGTGCCGGTGCGGACCGCCGTGAGCTGCTTGGCGACCCGGCCGACGTACTCCACCGAGCCGCCGGTCACCGTTTTCCACTGCGGGGAGCCGCCGACGGACAGCAGCCCGTGGTGTTCGAGAAAACGGAACAGGTAGACGGCCGGGTACTGCATGGCGGTGGTGGGGGCGCAGGACCACACCGCGGAGACCAGCGGAGTGACGAAGTGGGTGGTGAAATACCGCGAGAAGCCGCAGTTGCCGAGGAATCCGCCGAGGGTCAGCGTGTCCCCGCGCTCCGCGGCGAGCGTGGTGCGCGCCGCGCGGTGGAAGGCCCGGATCTCGGTCAGCATCCGCAGATAGCGCCCGCGCAGGGCGCTGCGCGGCTGGGCGAACAGCCCGGCGGGACCGCGGGCGCCGGCGTACTCCAGGCCGCAGCCCTCGCACCGTACGGACATGCTCATCTCGGAGTCCTGGGTGGCCACCCCGAGTTCGCCGAACAGCCGCAGCAGCAGCGGGTAGGTGCGTTCGTTGTGGACGATGAAGCCGGTGTCGACGCGTACCACCCGGCCGTCCGACGAGGCCGTGTCGTGGGTGTGGGCGTGACCGCCGAGACGGTCGTCCGCCTCGTACAGCGACACCTCGCATCCGCCCTGCTGCAGCACATACGCGGCGGTGAGTCCCGCCACCCCGCCGCCCACCACAGCTATCCGTCGGCGCTCCACAGCAGATGCCTCCTCATGTCGGGGCGGGCCGCGTCCGGGGTGCGGCGGCCCGCTCACTGAGGATTCGGTGCCGGGGGCGGGGCGGATTGGTCTCGATGTTCCGGGCCACCGCGACGGGTGGACGGACACCGGCGGCCGGCCCAGGAACGGCCGGCCGCCGGTGTCACCCGTCGTGAAACGTCAGCTCATACCCGCAGCAGCCCCAGCGGCGGGCTGGTGGGGCTGCTGGAGCCGCCCGGGGGTTCGGCCGTGACGCCGACGCCGTCCGCGCCCTGCGGTCCGCCGGTCAGCAGCATCGTGCCCGAGGAGCGGCCGGGCTCGACGAGTCCGGCGGGCACCATCGTGCCGTTGCGGCTGTACCAGAGTTCGTACACGCGCTGATCCGGCAGTGCCGGCAGGCCGTGGTAGAGGAAGGCGGTCCGTCCCATCCGCCGGGAGGCCACCACGGTCCCGCTGCCCCCGCCCTTGAAGGCCGTGGTGTGGAAGGTGGCGTCCGGCGCGGTCATCAGGGCACTGACCTCGGCTGCCTGCGCCTCGGCGCGGGCGGTCCGGTCCCGCTGCTGGTCGGCGTCGTAGCGGGCGTTGACGGCCAGTCCGCCGGCGACCGCGGCGACGGCCAGGCAGGCGGCGGCCGCGAGGTAGGGCAGGCGGCGGCGTGCGCGGCGGCGCAGCGGGACCACCGTGGCCTCGCGCTGTACGGGGGGAAGCTGCCGGACCTCGGGAAGGGCCGCCATCACCCGCATCCGGAGATCCGCCGGGGGCACCTCGGCGACCGCCAGCGCGAGCCGGGCGGCGGTCTCCTGCAGCTCCCGCACCTCCCGGGCGCAGGCCTCGCACTGGGCGAGGTGGCGGGCGAACTCCGCGGCCTCCTGTCCGGACAGCGCGCCCAGGGCGTAAGCACCGGTGAGCGTGTGCAGATCGACGGTGTTCATGCCGACACCCCCAGGCAGTCGCGGAGCCGGATCAGTCCGTCGCGCAGCCGTGTCTTGACCGTGCCCAGCGCCGTGCCCAGCAGGTCGGCGGTCTCCCGGTAGGTGTACCCGCGGTAGTAGGCGAGCGTCACCGACTCCCGCTGGAGTTCGGTGAGCTGCCCCAGGCAGCGGCGCACCTGCTCACGCTCCAGCCGCCGCTCGACCTGTTCGCTGACCTCGTCGAAGGCCGCGGTGTAGCCGTGCACTCCGGCCCGGTGGTCGCGGTCGGCCGCCGCCTGGGCCGAGCGCACCCGGTCCACCGCGCGCCGGTGGGTCAGGGTCATGATCCAGGCCATGGCGCTGCCCTGCCGCGCGTCATAGCGGGCCGCGGACCGCCACACCTCGATCAGCACCTCCTGTGCCACCTCCTCGGACTGGGCGGGGTCCCGTACCACCCGGCGCACCAGACCCAGCACGGAGCCGGCAACTGCTGTGTACAGACTCTCGAATGCTTGCTGGTCACCGCGGGAGACGCGGTCGAGCAGTGCTTCCAGGGCACCGAAATGCGGCGCTGAGGATCGGTCGCCGCGGGCTGCGACGGGCATGGACACCTCCGGACGGTGACAGGGTCACCGGTGATTCGGCGCCGGGCGGCACCCGGATTGGTCGGAAAGGATTCTGGCCTACGCCGCGGCGGGCACCGCGGGCGGGCCCGGCCGCCACGGCACCGGTCCGTCACCGTGCGGTCCTGCGGTCCTTTGCTTCGTGTGCTCCTGCGCTTCCTGTGCTCCTGACCGGTGGTCAAAGCGGCCAGGAGGCGGAGGCATCGACCGGCCCACCGGTTTCCCGCGCGTCGGACACCGCCTCCCGGCCCCTTGCTGCGGAAGGATCACCGTCGGGCTCATCGAGGCACAGGGAGGTCCGGCGTGCGGGACGCGGATGCCGTCATCGTCGGCGCGGGAGCGGCCGGGCTGTCGCTCGCCTACCGGCTGTGCGCACCGGCGGCGGGCAACCGGGAGCCAAGGGTGCTGCTCATCGACGCCCCCCACGGGCCGCTCACCCCGCAGGAACGGACCTGGTGTTACTGGGAAGCGCCGGGCGGCGCCTTCGACTCCGTGCTGACCGCTTCGTGGGAGCGGCTTCGGGTGCACGGCCCCGACGGGGCGGCGACGGTAGGACGGCCCGCGCCCTTCCGGTACAAGATGCTGCGCTCACCCGACTTCGAGGCCTTCGTCGGCGCCCGCCTGGCCGGCCGGAGCGGCGTCGTCCGGGTCACCGCGACGGTGGAGTCCGTACGTGACGCCGCCGGCGGCGCGGAGGTACGGGGGCGCGACGAGGCCGGACGCCCGGTGGTCTTCCGGGCGCGCTGGGCCTTCGACTCCCGGCCGAGCGTCCGGCTCCCACCGGCCCGCACCACTCTCCAGCAGCACTTCCGGGGCTGGTTCGTCCGCACCGGACGGCCGGCGTTCGATCCCGCGATCGCGGATCTGATGGACTTCCGCACCCCGCAGCCCGCTCATGGCCTGTCCTTCGGGTACGTCCTGCCGCTGAGCGAGCGCACCGCGCTGGTGGAGTACACCGAGTTCTCCCGCCGGATCCTGCACACCGCCGCCTACGAGCGGGCGTTGCGCCGGTACACCGCGCAGGTGCTGCGGCTGGACGGGTTCCGGGTGACCGCCGTCGAGCAGGGCGTGATCCCGATGACCGACGGCCGGTTTCCGCGGCGGGCGGGCCGCTCGGTGTTCCGCATCGGCACCGCGGGCGGCGCCACCCGCGCGTCGACCGGATACACCTTCGCCGCCGTACAACGGCAGTCCGCGCATCTCGCGGCCGCCCTCCTGGCGGGCCGGCCGCCGCTCCCGCCGCCCGCGCACACGGCCTGGCACCGGGCGATGGACGCCGTGCTGCTGCGTGCACTGGACCGCGGCCGGGTGGACGGCGCCGAGTTCTTCACCGGGCTGTTCCGCGAGGTGCCGATGGAGCGGCTGCTGCGGTTTCTCGACGGCCGCTCCCGCCTGTGGGAGGACGTCACCATCGGCCTGCACACCCCGGTGCTGCCCATGCTCCGCACCGTCGCCGAACTGCCGCTGCTGCCCCGTACGGGCCATGGTGCGGTGAAGGGGCCCGTCGCACGTCCCCGGAGACCGGAGGAGAGCCGGCCATGACACTGCCGCACGAGGGCGAACCGGCCACGGGATGCGCCCTGCCGGAGAGAACGTGATCTGCGGACGTGCGCGGGGCGGGGCCGCGCGGCACGGACGCGACCGCCGGGCGCAACGGGTGCCGGGGCCGCCGGGGCGGGAGCGGGCCGCGCCCGGCGGCCCCGGTGTGGCGGTGGTCGGCGGCGGGATCGCGGGCCTCGCCGCCGCGACCGCGCTGGCCGAGCGGGGGGTGCGGGTGACGCTGTACGAACGCGAAGCGGACCTGGGCGGCCGGCTGGCGGGCCGGCCCGTGCGGCTCGCCGACGGCTCGACGGCGACCATGAGCCGGGGATTCCATGCCTTCTTCCCGCAGTACTACAACCTGCGGGGGCTGCTGCGCCGGGCCGACCCGGGGCTGGACATGCTCCGACGGCTGCCCGACTACCCGCTGCGCCACCGTGCGGGATGGCAGGACAGCTTTGCGCGGGTGCCCCGGACACCGCCGTGGAGCGCACTGGGATTTGTGGCGCTCAGTCCCACGTTCACCTGGCGGGATCTGGCGCGGATGCGTCCGGGTGCGGCCCTGCCGCTGCTCGACGTACGGGTGCCGCAGGTCTACGAGCGGCTGGACGGCATCAGCGCCCAGGACTTCCTCTCCCGTATCCGCTTCCCCGAGGCCGCGCGGCATCTCGCCTTCGAGGTGTTCTCCCGGAGTTTCTTCGCCGACCCACGGGAACTGTCCGCCGCGGAACTGGTGTTGATGTTCCACATCTACTTTCTCGGCTCCAGCGAGGGGCTGCTCTTCGACGTGCCCGCCGAGCCCTTCCCGCAGGCGTTGTGGCACCCCCTCGGCCGGTATCTGACGGGGCACGGGGTGCGGCTGTGCACGGACACGGCGGTGACCCGGGTCGGGCCGGCGGCGGGCGGCGGGGTGCAGGTCGTCGCGCGGGGCGAGGCGCGCCGGTTCGACGCGGTGGTGCTGGCGCTGGACCCCGGCGGGCTGCGGAAACTCGTCGCCGCTTCGGACGGGTTGGCGGACGCCGCGTGGCGGGCGCGGATCGGGCGGCTGCGGACCGCGCCGCCCTTCCTGGTGTCGCGGCTGTGGCTGGAGCGGCAGGTGCGCGCCGACCGGCCCGGTTTCCTCGGCACCAGCGGCTACGGGTCCCTGGACAACGTCAGTGTGCTGGAGCGCTGGGAGGGGGAGGCGGCCCGCTGGTCGGCCCGCACCGGCGGCTCGGTGCTGGAACTGCATGCCTACGCCGTCGCCCCGGAAGCGGACCGGGCGGGCGAACAGCGTCGTCTGGTGGAGCAGTTGTACGCCGTCTACCCGGAGACCCGCGGTGTCCGGATCGTCGACCGGCGGCACGAGTGGCGCGCGGACTGCCCGCTGTTCCCGGTGGGCGGCTTCGGCGACCGGCCGACCGTGCACACGCCCGACCCCCGGGTGGTGGTCGCGGGCGATGCGGTGCGCACCCCGTTCCCGGTGGCGCTGATGGAGCGCGCGGCGACGACCGGGTTCCTCGCGGCCAATGCCCTGCTGAGGCGCTGGGGTGTACGCGGACAGACCCTGTGGACCGTGCCGGACAGGGGGCGCTCCGCGGCACTGCGGTGGGCGGCGGCGCGGTGGGCGGAGCGGTGAACGGGGTGCTCCCGGTCCGTCGAGGTGGCGGGTCCTGGGGCCGGTCTGCAAAGTCCCGCGAGGCAGACGGACTTTGCAGACCGGCCCCCGGGGCCGCCGGCCGGTGTCAGCCCGGGAGGCGTCCGCTGCTGCGCAGTTCCCAGCGGCGCTCGGCGTAGGCCAGGTCGTCGCGCCACAGCCGTCGCGAGCCGGCGCGCAGCAGCGGGCGCAGGGCGGGCGCGGCCGCGCGCGCGAGGGCGAATCCGGGGCGCCGGGACGTGGCGACGATCGCCTCGGTGACCGCGGTGCGCGGCCGCCCCCGGTCGTCCGGGCCCAGCGGGGTGGCGTGGGTCTCCACCACGGAGCCCCGGCCCTCGCCGGCCACGATCTGCATCACCACCGTGCGCGGCTCGGGGGCGGTGAAGTGGGCCGTGACCGGCGCCACGGCGCGCCCGGCGACCTTGAAGGAGACCTCGACGGCGATGCCGTCCGCCCCCTCCCCGCCGCTGTCCGAGAGGGTGCCGGCCACGGTGAGGTCGACGAAGGAGTAGGGGTGGAACCAGGCGCCGTGCCAGGGGTCGAGACGGTTGGCGATCACATCCTCGGGATCGCATCGGCCGGTGACGGTGTGCACCGCGGTGACGGCACCCGCTGTCCTCGGCCGGGCGGGCAGGACCGGCTCGGGCAGCGGCTGCTCGCCGCCGGCCTCGTCGAGACGTACCCAGGCCAGCAGCCCGTCGTCGTACGCGGGGAACGGCTCCCAGCCCGCGAACGGGGCGCCGTCCAGGGCGAGTCCGTGCCAACGGCAGCGAAGGATGCCACAGTGCACGGGGCTTCGGTCCAGCGGCGCGCCGAGGTGCGGACAGGCCCCTGGCCCTGCCATCAGCCGGCCGGCCGGGTCGCGCCAGGCGACGACCTCGACACCGGCGACGGTACGGCCGAAGGCCCGGTGGACGCCGATGCCGCCGCTCGCGCCGAGGACGAACCAGTTGCCGGACGGGCGGGCGAGGGCGGCCTTGACGGCGTCGGCGATACGCGCGGGGTGCGCGTCGCGCCAGGTGGGACGCTGCGCTTCCCACGGCACGGGCCGCGGCCGCAGCCGGAGCGGGAACCGCGGAGGCCTGCGGGCCGGTCGGGTCATGAGGTCTCCTCCTGCGGGCGGTGTGGCACCCCGGCACGTCGCACGGCGGGGCGGCGGGCGGCGATGCGGGCGGCGGCGACCCGGGCCAGACCGCCGGACGCGGTGGCCGCGCGGCGGCTGCGGGAGACCACCGAGCGGCGGTGCAGCACGGCGTACCCGTCGTCGCGCACGGCATCGAGGATGGCGCGGTAGAGGACGAACGCAGTGCGGATACACGGGCGCGACACCGGGTCGAGCAGGGCGAGGCCGGGTTCCGCCTCGCGGTAGACGCCGCGGGTGAGCTCGGCGGCCGCCGTCATGGCCGCGGTGATCCGCGGGTCGCGGTGGCCGGTGTCACGGCTCCACCGCAGCAGTGCGCGGTCGACGCCGTGCGCCGCCAGCAGGTCAGCGGGCAGATAGATCCGGCCCCGGTCGAGGTCTTCGCCGACGTCGCGCAGGAAGTTGGTGAGCTGGAAGGCGACGCCCAGGGCGGCGGCGTGCGGTGCGGCTTCCTCCTGCGGCACGACCGTGCCGAGCACCGGCAACATCTCCAGCCCCATCACCGCGGCCGAGCCGTGCACATAGCGCCGCAGGTCCGCGTATGTCGGGTAGTCCGTCACGGTCAGATCGCTGCGCATCGATGCCATGAAGTCCGTGAAGTGCCGGTGGTCGATGCCGTACACGGCAGCGGTGTGCGCGAGCGCGCGCACCACCGGTTCCGTGGTCTCTCCCCCGCGCAGGGCCTCCTCCAGGCAGCGCTGGAGGGCGCCGAGCGCCCGTGCGCAGTCGGCGGTGGAGCGGCCTGCTCCGGGTTCATCGACCAGGTCGTCGGCCCGCCGGGCGAAGCCGTACAGGGCGTGGACGGCCGGCCGCCGTTCCACGGGCAGCAGCCGGGTGGCGAGGAAGTAGGTCTTGCCGTGCCGGGCGTTGAGCCGACGGCAGTGGGCGTAGGCGTCGCGCAGAAGGGGGTCGGTGATGCCTGCGGCGTCCAGCTCGCGAGCGGTCATGCCGGGATGCCTCTCGGGGTGGGGCGGTGCGTGCCTGCGGGGGAACGGCCGGGCCGCGGGCCGGTGATCCGGGCCGCGGCGAGCTTGCCGGAGATCAGGACGGTGGGCACGCCGACGCCCGGGGTGGTGCCGCAGCCCGCCAGCACGGCGTTCTCGGTGCCGCGCACGAGGTTGCGGGGGCGGAAGGGGCCGGTCTGCGCCAGGGTGTGGGCGGCGGAGAAGGGTGTTCCGGCGGCGAGCCCCTGGGCGGCCCAGTCGGCGGGGGTGACCAGGTGGTGTACCTCGGTGGCGGCGCCGATGCCGGTGAGTCCCCGGCGCTCCAGAACGGAGAGCAGGCTGTCGCGGTACCGGGGGGCCAGGTCGTGCCAGTCCCCGGCGCCGGGGCCGGTCTCGGTGTTGGGGCAGGGCGCCAGGATGTAGTGCAAGTGGCGCCCTGGCGGGGCCAGTTGGGGATCGGTGGCAGTGGGGCGGCTGAGGAGCAGCGAGGGGTCGCTCATCAGCCGGCCGGTGCGGGTGAGTTCGTCGAAGGTCCGCTCCCACGCGGCGCCGAAGAAGAGCGTGTGGTGTGCCAGCCGCGGCCAGGTCCGGTCGGTACCGGCGTGCAGGACCACCGCAGAGGGCGCGTGGCGCAGGCGGAGCGGACGGCGGGGGCGCCGGCCGAGCAGCCGGTGGACGACCGGGAGGTCGGGGGTGAGGACCACCGCGTCACAGGGGATGCGCTCGTGCTCGGTGAGCACGGCCGTGATCCGGTCACCGCTGCGTTCCAGCCGCGTGACCGGGTGGCCGTAGCGGAAGGCGGCACCGGCGTCGGCGGCCGCGTCCGCCATGGCACGGGGAAGGGCGTGCATCCCGCCGCGGGGGAAGTACACCCCGCTGACCGTGTCCATATAGGCGATGACGGCGTAGGCGGCCAGGGCGCGTGCGGGCGGCACGCCCGCGTACAGCGCCTGGAAGGAGAAGACCCGGCGCAGCCGCGGGTCCGGCAGGAAGCGGCCGATGCGGTCGTCGAGCCGGCCGAAGCCGCCGAGCGCGGCGAGGCGGACCAGGTCCGGGTGCAGCAGCTGCAGTGGCGAGTCGAAGTTGGCGTCGATGAAGCGGTGCCGCTGGACGGCGTACAGCTGCTGGAGCCAGTGCCGCAGCCGTCGGTAGCCGTGGGCCGCCGCGGGACCGGCGAACCGTTCGACCTCCGCTTCCATGGCCTGCGGGTCCGTGTGCACGTCCAGCTCGCTGCCGTCGGCGAACCGGGCGCGGTACGCGGGGTGCAGGGCCCGCAGTTCCATCCGGCCGGTGAGGCGTTCGCCGACCGCGGCGAACGCCTCGTCGATGAGGTCCGGCATGGTCAGCACGGTCGGCCCGGTGTCGATGCGGTAGCCGTGGCGCTCGATCCGGCCGGCCCGGCCGCCGGGCAGCGCCTCGCGCTCGACGACCGTCACCCGCCGGCCGGCGCCGAGCAGATGCAGCGTGGCGGACAGCCCGGAGAGACCGGCACCGACCACCACGACGTGGTCGGTGGGGCCCTTGACGGTCCTCATGCACTGCCTCCTTCGGCTGAACTGCCCCCTTCGGCCCAGTCGTCCAGCACCGCGGCCAGGCGGGCGCTGAAGTACGCGGGGTCGGTCAGCGACGGTTCGTCGGAGCGCGCTCCCCGGCCGGGCAGCGCCACGGAACACGGCTCGATCCAGGACGGCAGCAACGGCACCCACCGCAGATAGCAGTCCGGACCGGCCCCGGCGGGCGGCACACCGTACAGACGCAGCGCCGCCTGCGGACGGGCGTCGAGCACCACGCGCTGCGGCACCGCCGATGCCGCGACCGTCACCGACGTCGACCCTTCCGTGAAACCGACACCCATGACATACGCCCTTCACCTCGCGCTCCACTGGTCCGGGCGCCGCCCGTGCCGCGTAAAGCGCCCCGAACGGGGCGGCGTTCCGCCGTGGCGTCGGGGCCGTCCCGGCACCACGGCCGACCGGCCGGCGGACCCGGGGGCCGCCTGGCCGGGCACACGACCGATGCCCACGCCGACCCTGCACTCCCCCGCCCCGGCACTCCACACACCACGCACGGCGCCGCTCCCCTCTGACACCAACGGCGGCAGCCACCGATGCCGCCGGGCGAGTCCGCCGCGCGCCTTTGCCCCGCACTGATCCGGTGCCGCTCGGCGGCCTGCCGGGGTGCGCGCCTGGGCCATGGCCGGGACTGGCCACACCTCTATCGCTATGACCCATCACTAGCGTTATAGTCTCTAACAGAAGCGAGATGGCGGAGCGAAGCTCCTCTCGCCTCCCAGCTCCTGGCTCCACGGTCATCAGCCCCTCAGCCACCGGCCACCGGCCCATAGAGAAGGAATCACCATGTCTGCCGCAGAACGCCTCCTCCATGCAGTCCTGGGCGCCGGGCCCGCCGGTACCGCGCTCGCCGGCGAACTCGTCCGCCGCGGTCACGCCGTACGCCTGGTCAGCCGCTCGGCTCCGGACAACCCTGCCGAGGGCATCGAGCGATGCGCCGCCGATGTGAGCACGCCCGAGGGGGCGCTGGCCGCCATCGAGGGCGCCGCCGTCGTGTACCACTGCGTGAATGTCGACTATCACCGCCAGATCGAGGTGATGCCGCAGGTCCAGCGCGCGGTGCTGGCCGCTGTCGAGACCACGGGCGCCCGCCTGGTCGTCCTGGACACGCTGTACCCGTACGGCCCGACGCACGGCGAGGTGATGACGGAGGACACTCCGTGGCGGGCGACCAGTCGCAAGGGGCGGATGCGGGCCGAGCTGGACGAGCGTTATCTCGCCGCCCACCGGGCGGGCCGCGCCCGGGTCGTCCTCGGGCGGTCGGCGGACTTCGTCGGCCCCGGTGTGCTCAACTCCACGCTCGGCGGAGCGGTCTTCCCCGGCGCGCTGACCGGAGGGGAAGTCCTCGGCATGGGCGATATCGACCTGCCGCACAGCTACACGGACATCCGCGATGTGGCGGCCGGCCTCGCCACCCTCGGCGAGCACCCGGAAGGCGACGGCAGGGTCTGGCATCTGCCCACCGCGCCCGCCGCCACCACCCGCGAGATCCACTCGATGATCGAGGAGCGGGTGGGCCGCCCGCTGCGGCGCGTGGTCCTTCCCGAGCCGCGCCCCTTCGGGCCGTTCGATGCGGCCTTCATGGACGAGTACGCGGAGATGTTCTACCAGCACACCGAGCCACAGATCGTGGACTCCGCGGCCTTCACGCGGACCTTCGGCGTCCACCCGACGCCGCTGGGTGCCACCCTCGACGCCACCGTCGACTGGTACCGCACGCTGACGTCCGGCGCCCGGAGCTGACCCGGCCGCGGCATGCCGGAGGCCCGACGCGCGGTGCGTCGGGCCTCCGGGCTGCCACCAGCGGTCAGGAAGCGCTGGGCGGCGTCGCCGACCAGGCCGTCACGGACAGCTTCCCGCCGTCAACGGCCTTGTCGAACGCCACGACGCCGTGCGAGTTGCTGCCCGTCGGAGACACCTGCAGGTACTTGGCCTGCACGGACGGGCCGGCGTGCGTCCAGACCAGGTCGGCGAAGGCGCTCTTGCCCGGCTTCAGGGTGATGCCGTGCGCGCCCGGGTCCTTGGCGAAGTAGGTGTCACCGTGGTGCGCAGTGGTCTTCAGGGCCGTGTGACCGGCCCCCTCCAGCGCCAGCCCCGGGTAGCCGCCTATCGCGCACGCGCTCGTGCCGGTGTTGGTCACCTTGAGGTAGGTGCCCTCGTGATTCATTCCGACCTGGCTCGAACCCGCGCTGGTGGTCGTGACCTTCAGCGTCCCCGGCTCGCACGCGCCGGCCGCGCCGGATCCTGCCGCACCGGCCGCGGAAGCCATACCGGCACCCACTCCCACGGCAAGGGCCACAGCGGCGGTGACGGTGGCGGCGGTACGCAGACCACGCATGGTCATCAGTCATCAACTCCCTTTTCTCCGGCATCCGGAGAAACCTCGGTGTGTCCCACCCGCCGTCCGGCCCGCACGGCCCTCCCCGGCCCCCGCGATGACGCGCACGGGAGAGCCGGCCACGGGACCGGCCGGTGGGTGCTGGTTCGTTCGCGACCCACCCTGGGTGCCACCACTGCTGATCGGCTAACGCCTGGCTAACACCCGCAGAACCGGAGGGCGGCGCCGGGAAGGCGGAGGAGTGCCCGGGTGCGGGGAAGTTCGTGAGGCCAAAGCTCGCGAGGGCCGGGAGGCAGTTCGCGGGGTACACGGGTACGGACCCGCACATGCCGCACAGCGGCCCCCGAGACGATGCGGATGAAAGCCTTCCGATCAGGCGTGCGATGCTGGAGCACCCCTGATCATGGCAAGAAGTGGGAGTGTACGGCACCGTGAGGGCAGCGATACGGCGGGCTGGGACGAGAACCTGGGACCGCTTCGCGGCATCCGACCCAGGGCTGCTACGGCTGAAGGCGGGGCTGCGGACGGTCGGGGCGATCGTGCTCACCCTCGTCGTCCTCGCCCTGCTCGGCACCGGCGTCACCCTGATGGTCGCGGGGGCCATGGCGGCCATGGTCGCCACCTTCGCGATCAGGGAGAAGGAGGTACGCGGCCAGGCGATCACGCTGGCGCTGGGCCTGCCCGTCGCGCTGGCCGCCATGTCGCTGGCGGCGCTGCTGCACACCCTGGTCATCGCCGGTGACGTGTTCTTCGTCCTCCTGATCTTCGGCGCCGTCTACTCCCGGCGGTTCGGCGACCGCGGCACCGCGCTCGGCCTGATCGGCTTTCAGGTCTACTTCGTCTCGCTGTTCGTCCACGCCACCGTCCCCGCCCTCCCCGAGCTGTATCTGACCCTGGGCATTGCCCTCGCGTGCAGCGCGGTCGTACGGTTCGCCGTCGTCCCGGAGACACCGCAGCGCACCCTGGGCCGGCTGCGCGAGGCCTTCCGCGCGCGTCTCGCCCAACTGCTGGCCACCCAGCTGGAGCTGCTGGACGCCGGCCCCGAGGAACTGGACAAGGTCCTCGACGACCTGCGGCGGCACACCGCCCGGCTGCACGAAGCGGCCTTGATGATCCAGGGCCTCCTGGAGGAGGGCACACAGAGCGCCGCCGCGGCGGGGCTGGTGCAACGCCGCGTCGCGGATGCCGAGATCGCCGCCGAACGGCTGGGCATGCTGATACTCAACGCCCGCAGCGCCGAGCGGGCGGACACCCTCACCATGCATCTGCCGCACGCCCCCGTGCCGGCCACGGCGACCCGTACCCCGGCCGAGGACGCGGCGACCGTCACCCTGCGCCGGGATCTGAACTCTCTGCTCCTCCTGGTCGCCCGGCGCGCATCCGACGACCGCGGCACCGCGCTCGCCCATGTACGCAACAGGCTGCTCGGCTACCGCGACGAGGACAATCTGCCGCGCGCCTCGTCCGTCGTCCAGGACGTCTTCCGCGGGGTCGGTGAGAGCGCGCGGGCCGTGCTGGGTCTGCGGCTGGCGCTGGACGGGCCGCAGGACGAGTCGGACGACACCCCGGCCACCACACGCTCACGTGAAGAGTTCGACGCCGAGGATCTGGCGATCGTCGCGGCCGAGGAGACCGAAGAGGCGGAGGAGGACCGCACCGGGCTCCAGAGGCCGACCACCCGTGCCGCGTGCCAGGTCGCGGTGGGCTCGACGCTGGCCATCATCGGCGGTGAGTTCCTGTCCAGCCAGCGCTGGTACTGGGCGGTGCTGACCTGCTGGGTCGTCTTCCTCAACACCGCGTCCACGGGCGAGATCCTGGTCAAGGGCTACCGCCGGCTGGTGGGCACGGTCCTCGGCGTGGTCGCCGGTGTCGCGCTCGCCGGGCTGGTCGGCGACCACACCTGGCCCGCGTTCGCCCTCGTGCTGCTCTGCATCTTCGGGATGTACTTCACCGCACCGCTGTCGTATGCGCTGATGTCCTTCTTCGTCACGGCGATGCTCGGGCTGCTCTACACCCTGCTCAACACCTACAGCCTGACCGTGCTGGTGCTGCGCATCGAGGAGACGGCGCTGGGCGCCGCGTGCGGGATCATCGCCGCCGTACTGGTACTGCCGGTGCACACGGACCGCCGCACGGACGAGCAGCTGGGCACGGTGCTGGTCCGGCTGCGGGATGTCGTCGCCGCCGCGGTGGAACAGCTCAGCGGCGGGCCGGCCGTCGACCTGCTGGGCAAGGCCCGCGATCTGGACACGGCGCTGGACGATCTCCGTGCCTCCACCCAGCCCCTGACCCATCCGATCACCCCGCTGCGCGTGCGGCGGCGGACCGCCCGGTACCTGGTCGCGCTGCTGGAGACCGCCGCCTACCACGCCCGTTCCCTGGCGGCGACGGCGGAACTCGTGCCGTACAGCAAGACCATCGCGGCCGACCCGCGCCTGGAGCGGGCCGGCCGCCGGATCGCGCAGAACATCGATCTCATCGTCGCGCGCGTGCTGGAGGAGAGCACCGAGGGCGAGGTGGAGTCCGGCGTCAGCATCGCGGCGATGCTGGATGCCGCCGGTTCCGGGGCGCTGCGTTCGGGCACGGTCACCTTCCGCGTGCTGCGCCACCTCCAGCGCCTCGACGAGGGAGTGGTGGGCATCGCCCGCCCGCTCGGCGTACCGGTGGCGAGCCCCAAGGGCGGCAAGGGCGGCTCGGGACACCAGGCGAGTGGCGCGGCCGATGCCGCAGCGGCTCGTGGGTGACCCGGATTGCCGGACCCTCGCGTTCTCGCACCGGTGGGACCGAGCTGCAGCGCAGAACCGGCCGCTCAGCTCGGTCCGCTGCCGGTCACTGCGTCGACTTCCACTTCGACGAGCCAATGAGGATCAATGAACCGGGAGACCTCTACGACGGTGCAGGCCGGCCGGACAGAGGCAAAACGCTCGCCGTGGGCCCGTGAGGCGTCTTTCCACTGCGACACGTCCGTCAGCATGATGCGGGTCCGCACCGCCTCCTCGTTTGCTGCCGTGGAGCTCAGTCGGTGCTGCCGGTGCCCGAGCGGCACGCGGGGTGTCCCCAGCCGTCCGGGTTCTTGGTGATGGGCTCGCCTGCTGCGTAGGAGCGTCCGCAGCGGCAGCGTCCGGGGAACTTGGCGTTGAGGGTCCGCGTCGTGTTCCCCGTTCGCCGCTTGGGTGAGGACGCCGTCTTTGCGGCCGCGGCGGAGGCGCCCCGGCGCGGGCCGGCGGGCCGGGCGGGCGGGGAGGCCGGTGGTGGCTGCGGGGAGCCGAGCTCGCTGCCGGCGGCCTCCTGGACGATCGCGGCCTGGCTGGCGGCCCGGTCGGCGAAGTCGTTGAGCGGATCGCCGTCCACTTGGTGCGCCGGTACGTACCGGAACTGCACGGAGCGGTCGGTGAGCAGCGCGTCGATGCGCATCACGAGTTCCTGGTTGGCGACGGGCTTGCCCGCGGCGGTCTTCCAGCCCTTGCGCTTCCAGCCGGGCAGCCAGGTGGTGACGGCCTTCATGGCGTACTGGGAGTCCATCCGGATTTCCAGGGGTACGGCCGGTTCGGTGGCCGCCAGCAGGCGTTCCAGGGCCGTGAGTTCGGCGACATTGTTCGTTGCGGTGCCCAGCGGCCCGGCCTCCCACCGCACGACGGCTCCCTCACCATCGGCGATGACCCAGGCCCAGCCCGCGGGCCCGGGGTTTCCTTTCGACGCGCCGTCACAGGCGGCGATCACGCGTTCAGCCATGGGCGCGATCATGCCAGCCGGTGGCCCGACGGGCGAAGTCGCCTCTGCCGCTGCCCGGTGCCGATCAGTTGCCGGCCGCTTTCTCCGGGCGGAGTTCACTGGGCCGTACGATCACGAAGCCCTCGCCGTCGAGACGGAGTTGGACGGCCTCGCCGGAGCCGCCGCGGAGCATCGAGCCGAGGCTCTGCGAGCGGTGGAGCGTGGTCTGCAGGCTGCTGCTCCAGCCGACCACGGCGTCGGTGTCGACGAAGACCGGGGACTGCGGGGACACGGGTATGACCAGGGGATTGCCCTCGCACATCACCGCCAGTTTGCCCTGCCCGCTGAAGACGGAGTTGAAGAGCCCGCTGCCGACCATGCCGGCGCCCTTGACGACCTTGATCTCGTAGGAGAGCGACGGGTCGAAGCACAGCACATTGCGGCCGTTGACGGTGAGGCCGTCGCGGGGGGCGAGGTCGATGACGAAGCAGTTGGCGGCCTCGTGCGCGAACCACACCTCGCCGCGGCCCCGTACGGCCATCAGCGCCAGCCCCTCGCCGGTGACCGCGCGCTTGAGGAACTTGCCGACGCCCTGCCCCTGCTTCTCGAATTGCAGATCACCGCGGTAGGCGATCATCGAGCCCTGTCGCGCATAACACTCACCGTCCAGGACGTACTTGATGGACTTGGCGTTCTGCTGGATCATGCCGGGCGCGGTGGTGGGCGCGGCCATGTTCTCGGCGGAGAAAAGATCGCTTTTCATGGCCCGCATGCTAGCGACCCCGAGTGCGATTGGCCGGTCCTGCCGGTTCACGGATGCCCAGGCCGGCCACCTCGTCGTCGACGAACTGGCACCTCACCGGCGCCGAAATCGCCGCCCAGTCGGCCGTCCACGGGAACCGACTGGTCCACGAGACCACCATCGCGTGGTGCCCAACCCGTCATTGCGGTGCCAGGCCGGAAAGACGAGTGTGGTGGGCGCCCTGGGAGAGCACCCACCACACTCAGCTGCCTGGCACGTGTGGGATCACCGGCAGCAGTCACACTTGGCTCAGTGTTCCGACGTCCCGACAACGGTCAACCGGTCCGGCCGGCGTTTCCGGCTCAACGGCCTTGGATCGCGGCTTGCGTGAGGGGATTTCAGGCGAGTCCGCCGTATGTCACCGTCCGCCCCGGTTTCAACGCACGGGCGACCCGATGAGCCAACTCCTCGCCGCTGCACTCCAATTCGATACATCGAGCGTTATGCCCGTCTTCGTCGCGCTCTGTCACGTACCGATCTATCTCGGCGTCATAGTCGCCGGCCCAGGTGTACAGGTCGTCCACCAGATCGTCGGGCAGGTCGACGGCAGCCGCGGGGTCATCCGGCATGAAGTCACCGAACCCCTCCGCGCGGAAAGGCCCCCACTGGTACTCGGCCATCAAGGTCATGTGAAGGGGATGCGGTGGAGTGCCATGTGACTCCAGAGTCCAGTGCAGGCGTGAGCACCCCCAGCACACGAACTTCGCCGTGCCGTGCCGAGCGTCCCAATAGCGCACAACCCACTCCGGCCCCAGGTGCCGCGCCAGGGATTGAGCAAGTTCGAGGCCGGTCTTGACGTGTTTACGCAGCGCGGCCTTGGCGGTGGGGCCTTCCGGTGGAAGAGCGGAGTTCCAGGCGAGGAGGCCGTCCGCCATGCCATCGGAAAGGGCCAGGGCGGGATCGCCCACCGGCACGCCATTCGTGAAGTCGTCCGGGGCAACCGCATGGAATCCCGCGGTCGAGGTGAACAGGGGGGATTCCTCTCCTCGTGCGCGCACCAGGAGATGACGAGGCGCCTCTTGCTCGTTCATGCCGGATTTGCTCCTATGATGAAACCGTTGTTGCCCACCGAGATGGCGACGCGATGGGTCCTGCCGTTGAACACGGTCTCATAGATCGGCCGACCGTCACCCGCACCCTGTTGCACGCCAACGACCTTTCCTTCGCCCAACGCTTTCGCGAGAAGTTTCGGAAGATCTTCCGAGGCCACTCCCCTGTCGATGAATTCACCTGCGTGCCGAAAGATGATGTGGATGAGACCGGAGCGCGCATTGCCGGACTCCAGCCAGGCCACCGGAACGCCCGGCCTGGAGAAGCGTACCGCCATGATTACCTTCGACCGGTTTATTTTGGCGCCACTGGCCTCGAGCTTCCTGACCAGATCCAAGTCGACACCGTTGGCCGCCTTGGCGCGGTCAGTCATACGCTCGGAAATTCGAAGGGCCATCCCCGCGAAGCTCTCCGGATTGAGCAGATCCACTGTCGACGGTTTTTCTCCGAAGATTTTCTTCAAGTCCGCGAGGAGCTTTTCGGCACCGACCCCGGTCTTGATCGCATCCTCTACCTTGACTGCGTACTTAACAGCTTGCAGGACCTTCTCGCCGGGCACGAACGCGACAGCGGCCCAGGCGCATCCAGAAAGGCTGCCCCCGTCGTTCCCCGGAGTGATCTGGTGGTAGCAGTCGACGAAGTCCTGGGTCAGAGCCTTCCAGATACCCGCGAGGAATGCCTTGTCGACCTCCTTGACGATGTCAAGGTTCGAAAAATGCTTGGAGATCTTCTTGGTGAGTCCCTTGTAGGACTGCGTGTCGAGGAAAAGGGCGTCCGATGCCCGGCATCCTGACTCGGTGGCGGGCACGTTCGGGTTCAGGCACAGATAGAAGCTGACTGTGGCGTCGAAATGCAGGGTAAACGTCACATCGCAGCCCGAGTTGCCCATGCCCAGTACGCATGGAGTCACGTCCGGCTCGCCTGTCGGCGTGACCTTGTCCACGACGGAGAAGGTGCGATCGATCCCGGTACCGGCCCCCTTGGCGACCTGCTTGTTGGCTTGGTTTCGTTCGGCCTCGTCCGCGGCCTTCTGGGCACTCTCCGCGTAGCTCTTCGCGTCCTTGGCCGCTTCTTCGGCGGCGGTGGCGTCCGCGTCCGCGCGGTTGGCCGCTTCGCGGGCTTCGTGGGCCGCCTGTTCCGCCGCATCGGCGGCGTTGCGGGCCGCTTCGGCATCGAGGGCCGCCGCATCGGCGGAGGCCCGGGCGTCCTTGGCATAGCCCTCGGCCCTGCCTGCGGCCGCGTCGGCCGCGGCGGCGTCCTCCGTGGCCTGCCGGTCGTAGTCGACGGTACGGGTCAGTGACTGCGCGGCCTTGGACGCCGCTTCGGCGGCCTCGGCGGAGTAGCCGAGTGCCTCATTGGCGTAACCACGGGCCTCTGACGCGTAGCCGGCGGCATTCGCGGCGCTCTGTGAGGCGGCCTTCGCATCCCCGGCGGCCTTGTCCGCGAGGCTCTGGGCGAGTGCCGCTTCCTTCTTGGCGTTCTTGGCATGCGCCTCGGCCACAGCGAGCTGCTGCTCGGCGATGGTCTTCGCCCCCTGGCCGGAGAGCACGACCAGCGGGGCGGCGGAGTCGGTGGTGACGAAGGGCGAGCCCAACTGGATCGCGTCGTTGGCCGGCTTGGCGACCTGCGCCGCCGCCTGGCGGGCGTCGACGGCTGCCTGGGCGGTGGCATAGGCGAATCCGGCTGCCTTGGCCGCGGCCAGCCGGGCTTTGACGGTCTCCTTCCTGGCTTCGTCGGCATGAGACCTGGCGTCCTTGGCATGCTGTTCGGCCTCATCGGCGTCCTTGACCGCGGCCTTGGCCTCGGCAGCGGCATGCTGGGACGCGGCGATGGCATCGGCGGCGGCACTGGTGGCCGTCCTTACCGCGGCGTCGGCCTTGAGCTTGTCGGCCTGGGCCGCGTCGGAGGCGGCTCGGGCCCGGCCGGCGGCGGCTTCGGCACGCGTGGCGGCGACATCCGCCTCCACTGCGGCCTGCGTAGCCGCGTTGGCTTCGTTACGCGCCGAATGCGCCGCCGATTCGGCAGTGGTGGCTGCGCGATCCGCGGTATCGGCTGCCGCGCGGGCCTCGGTGGCGTTGTCATCGGCCTCGTGTGCGTCGGCGTACGCGTCCTTCGCGTCCGCCTTGGCACGTGCGGCGTCCGCTCTTTGCTCGGCGTCCCAGGCGTCGTCCCGCTCGGTCTTGGCGTTGTCGCGGGCCGTCTCCGCCGCTTTGCGCCTTTCGGCCGCGGTGCCGGCCGCGGAGTCAGCTTTCTGCTTCGCCTCTTCCGCCGTGGATTGATAGTTCTCGGCGTTGCGCCGGTGCTGGGCGGCCTCGGCCTTTTTGGCGTCAGCTCTCTCCTTCTCCGCCTTGGCCGTCTTCTCCTCGGCCTCCGCGGTCAGCCGCTTGGCGTGCGCACCGGCTGCCGCGGCCTTGGCGTCGGCCTCTGCCTTGAGGGCATCCCGCAGCTTGGCTTCGGCAGTCTCCTTGTCCTTCTTCGCGTTGTCGCGGTGTTCCTTCGCGGAGGCGGCCGAAGCCTTGGCCTGCTGCTCGGCGTACTGTGCCGCCTGCTTACGGAACGCGGCCTTCGACTGCGCGGCCTGAGCCAGCGCGCGCTGCGCGATCGTCGCGCTGTCGGAGGCCGAAGCGCGCGTGGCCGACTCAGCCGTCTGGGCGGCGCCGACCATCGCCTCCAGCGCCGCCGCCGCGCCATGGGTGACCTGCGCCTTTTGCCGGGCGGCCAGCAACCCACGCCCGCGCGGCGCCCCGTTGGTGTCGGCCGTGGCGTAAGCGGCCTGCTCGGCGGTGTCGGTGGCGGTGACCGCCCGCTTGGCCGCGACTTCCTGCTGCTTGAGCAGAATCAGTTGGGCCTTCGTCACCGACTGGGCGGCGGCCAGGCTCTTCTTGGCCTGGTCGAACTGCGCCGCGCCGGGCTTGGCGGGCTTGCTGCTGCCGGCTCCGCCGGGTGACCAGTAGGACTGCCACCGGGCGACATGATCGGCCACCCAGGAGTTGCCCAGCATGTTGCCGAGGATCTTCGCTCCGTTGGCGAGGGCCTTGGCCGCGTCGGTGTTCGCGTCCAGGATCCGGTTGCGCTGTGGGGCCTGTGAGGCGATCTCCTGCTGCCACTCCTCGGCAGCGTTGTTCACCTCGTCACCGAGTACCTTCTCGGGGTCGATCGGGTCGCGCCACGCGCAGGCGGCATAGCGGTTTTTCAGGTTCTCGACCGCGATACGGAATTCGGCGCTGTCCGGCTGCGGTGCCGACTTCGGAAAGCTGCCCGACTCCAGGAAGATCCGGGCGTCGTCGGCCCCCATCGGCTCGAACGCATCGCCTGACAGGGAGGTGTACGCATCGTGTACGGCGTTGGCCTGGTTCCACTCGTCGGGCGGCAGGCTCGGGTCCGGATCCTTGGAGTACAGCGGGTCGCCCAGGGCGGTCACCGCATTCTTGGTGGCCTCGTCGGCCAAGGGGGTGGAGTCCTTGTAGAAATCCTCCTCCTGCCCCCAGAAACGGCCTGTGTGCCACTGCCAGAGACCAGTCTGGTAGTAGAAATGCTTCTTCCCGTCGCCCGGAAGACCCGGCGGCCAGTGGAAGTCGGTCTCCGTGAAACCGCCTGGCGTGTCCAGGCCTTCGAGGGGCGCCTTCCATCCCTGGACCAAGGCTTCGAGAGACCGCATCGCCTTGTCCGCGGCGCCTTTGTCACTGTCATACGCCCGCCCGAGCGGGGTGTCCTGCCAGTGCCGGCGGTCTGCCAGAGCCTGCAGCTTGTCCGGAGGCTGGTTGAGGCCGTCCTGGGCGGCCGCGGCCATCGACGTTCCGCCCAGCCGCAGTACGTCGTTCATCAGGCACTGGTCCCGTCGCAGCTGCTCGGCCGCGGTGACCTCGTGCCAGTCGTAGGAGTCAGCGACCGTGCCGGTGCCCCTCTCCTGCTTTGCTGTCAGGTCTCCCGGCTGAACGGCCAGACCGGCCAACAGCGCCAGCGCGGTGACCGGAGTCAGCGCCGGCGCTAAGCGGGCAAGTCTTCGCTTCCCGCGTCTCCCTGCCGTACCTCTGGGGGGCAACTCGGCTCCTTCCGCACGCCGCCATCGGCAGCGCGAAGCATGTGTGTGGCATATCCGGTGAACTCCGTGCCTCCTGTGCCGCGTTGACGCCAGGACGTGAGCAAATGAGTGGGACGTCCGGTTGCGCCGAAAGACGCTCTTCGTCGGCAAGTCACAGGATCTACACACTAGGCACACTGAATGCGCATATGACAAGATCCGCGAGACGGTTGACCCGGATCGTGACCGTGGCGGGACCTCCATCAAGACGCACGGTCATGGGCGTCCGCCGCGATGGCCCCGTTGGCGTCAATCAGCGGCCCGTGAGGACCCTGCCGAGTCCGACCGCCGTCTGTTGTCCGATCCCGTTCAGAGGAGACCCATGTCCGGCCTCACCAACCACTGGCGTCACAGACGGTTCCCACGACTGACCGTCATGCTCGTGGCCGCCACCTTGCTGACGGCAGCAGGCAGTACCGCATCGGCGGACAACGGGACATCGCCCAAGGCACCCAACGCCTCCGAAGTGACCGAAGCGGCCCGCCACGCAGCGTCGAGGTTCTCCCGCTCGTCGACAGCTGCGACTTTCGGCATGTTCGCCATCGACGCCCAGGGCAAGCTCTACTCCTACGCCCCCGACCAAGCGCGGATTCTCGCTCCCCGAGAGCTCCTCGCCACCGACTACGGCGATGTGCGGACAGCGAGCAGCGCCGATGACGACGGGGACGGTGTCGCCGACGACACCTGGATCTGGACCACCGACGGCGGCATGTCCAGCAGCTACGGATACGTCGGAGGCGGATGGAACATCTACGACACCGTCCTCTCCCCCGGCAACCTCGCCGGCACCCCCGGCTACGACGTACTGGGCCGAGACGCATCGGGCGTCCTGTGGCTGTACCTCGGCCACGGCGACGGCACCGTCACCGACCGCCGCAGGATCGGCGGAGGCTGGGACGCCTACACGCAGATAGCCGGCAAGGGCGACCTCACCGGCGACACGTGGCCCGACATCGTCGCCCGCGACAGCTCCGGAGTCCTGTGGCTCTACCAGGGCACCGGCGACACAGCCGACCCCTTCACGGCACGTACGAAGATCGGGGCCGGCTGGAATGCCTACGGTGCCCTGGTCGCCCCAGGCGACATCGACCTCGACGGGAAAGCCGACCTCATCGCCCGTCAGCCCAACGGCGACCTCTCCCTCTACAAGGGCACCGGAATCGCAGCCGCTCCTTATGA
This sequence comes from Streptomyces sp. NBC_00400, assembly GCF_036048035.1. Taxonomy (NCBI): domain Bacteria; kingdom Bacillati; phylum Actinomycetota; class Actinomycetes; order Kitasatosporales; family Streptomycetaceae; genus Streptomyces; species Streptomyces sp. NBC_00400. The sequence continues at coordinate 239,805 of NZ_CP107940.1, forward strand.
GGCAAAGCGAAACATCGGTTCCGGTTTCCAGACCTACCGCGTGCTGTTCTCCTGACCCCGGGCCGGCCGGGCGTCGGGGGTATGCATGTGACCGGTCCGGCGTCGGCGTGGTGCGTATCTCCTTGGCGGACCGGGCGGTTGATCGGTGCGCTCTGTGCGGCCGGACCGTGCCGGTGGATTCGGCCGCCTGCCAGGCCCGTCAGCGGCCGTGCTGCGGCGGCCGCCATTGCCTGCGCTCGGCGTTGGTGTGCACCACACGGATCCGGGCGGAAGAGTCGCTCTCCGACAGGTTGCGCAGCAGCCACAACTGGGGATGAGTGCCGCCGAGTTCGGGTATCCGGGCACAGTGTCGTCAGCAGGGTGCGGGCGGCGCACACCGGAACGTCCGGCGGCCGCGTACGAGCGGTGCGGCGCGCCCGGTCCGGGCGCCGGAACAACGGCCGAAATCGGATCACGCGACCGTTGGCTTGTAAACAATCGGACACAAGAACACTCAAAATAGGTAAATCACAGCAGTCGGGCGCACCGTGCTCTAGCGTCACGTCCGACACGGAGGCGGTTGTATGGCCGGGGGGCTCCAGCCGCGCCGGAATGAGGGGACGACCAAGTGGGGGGCCATGGGGTTGTTCGAAGCTGCCGGGTCTCGGGTGATCGAATCACCTGCCGGAACAGCCGAGGTGGATCGCACGCCGCAGCGTAGCGAGTCAGGCAGGCACCAACCGATGGAACGCTGGCTGGTGCGGCTGGCGTGGGCCGTGGACGCCTTGGGCGCCCTGGTGCCGGTCGGCATGCTCTGTGCCGTGACGCGGCAGCCGCAGCCGTGGCTCACGGCGGTGCTGGCCGGTCTGTCGTGGCTGGCCGTCGGCATAACGAAGAATCGTTACACCAGAGAGGAGCTGAGCAACGGCAACACGGTGCTGCCGGTCGTGCGGGACTGGCTGACCATGCTGGGCGTGCTGGCCGTCGTCTGTGTCGGGGCGCGGATCGAGGTCGACCTCGGGGTCTGTGTGCTCGCGCTGCTGCCCTGCCTGGGACTGAGCATGGTCCGGCGCCGGCTCGTCCACCGCTATCTGCTGGCCATGCGCCGTCGTGCGCAGGCGCTGCGACGCGTCCTGGTGGTAGGGGAGGCGGGCGCCGTCGATGTGGTGCTCGCGGAGCTGGCGCACCGTACCGACCACGAATACGTCGTCGTCGGCAGCTGTCTCGTGGGAGAGGAAGCCACCGACTCGGCGCTGCCCGTCCCCGCCCGGCTCGCCTGCGACGGGGAGGCACCCGAGGGGGCGCCGGACGGGGAGACCGTCCTCAGGTGCGCCGCTCAGCTCGATGCCGATCTCGTGTTCGTGGCGCCGGGGCGTCAGCTCTCCGCCGCGCGGGTGCGTCGACTGGCCTGGGCGCTGCACGACGGGGGGCGGAATCTGGCCATACTTCCGGGACTCATCGATGTGTCACAGCACCGGGTCCGGCTCGCCAAGGCGGCGGGCCTGACGGTGATGCACATCGACCCGGCGGGCCGGCGGCGGCTTCCGGTGTTACTGAAGCAGGTCACCGATCGGTTGGGTGCCCTGCTGCTGCTCGTGCTGCTCTCCCCCGTCTTCGCCGCCGTGGCCGCGGCCATAAGGCTCACCACCGCAGGACCGGTGTTCTACGGGCAGATCCGGATCGGCCGGGATCTGATGCCGTTCCGGATGTGGAAGTTCCGCACGATGGTGGTCGCCGCCGATCGGATGCGGGGCGCGCTGGAGCCGGCGAACGAGCACGACGGGGCGATGTTCAAGATCCGGCGGGACCCCCGGGTGACCCGGGTGGGCCGTCTGCTGCGGCGCTTCTCGCTGGACGAACTGCCCCAGCTGTTCAACGTCCTGACCGGCCATATGTCCTTGGTCGGGCCGCGGCCGCCGCTTCCCGAGGAGGTCGAGCGGTATGACGGGACCGAGATCCGCCGGTTATCCGTCAAGCCGGGACTCACCGGTCTGTGGCAGGTCAGCGGCCGGTCCGACCTCTCCTGGGACGAGACCGTCGCGCTGGATCTGAGCTATGTGGACAACTGGTCCTACGGCAGGGACATCGGTGTGCTGGTCCGGACCGTGCGCGCCGTGGTGGACGGGCGCGGTGCCTACTAGCCGCACAGGGCTCCGGTGTGCGGCCGGCGCCTCGCCGAGGGGCGGGCGCCGGACGCACACCAGGGGACGGGCCCGCTCACACCCGGGCCGCCTCCTCCCGCCACGCCCGGTAGGTCCGCGTGATGCCTTCGGCCAGCGGGATGGTGGGCGACCAGCCCAGCGCATGCATCCTGCTGATGTCGAGCAGCTTGCGCGGGGTGCCGTCGGGGCGGGACGGGTCGAAGGCGATCCGCCCCTCATAGCCCACCGCGGAGGCGACACAGGACGCGAGGTCGGCGATGGTCAGGTCCTCGCCGCAGCCGACGTTGACGGTGTCGTCACCGTCATAGCGGCGCAGCAGCACCTCGCAGGCCGCGGCCAGGTCGTCGACGTGCAGGAACTCACGCAGGGGGGTGCCGGTGCCCCAGAGCGTGAGTTCCTCCTGCCCTTTCTCCTTCGCCTCGTGGAAGCGGCGGATGAGCGCGGGCAGGACGTGCGAGGTCTCCAGGTCGAAGTTGTCGCCGGGCCCGTAGAGGTTCGTCGGCATGGCCGAGATGAACGAGGCTCCGTACTGCCGGCGGTAGGAGCGGATCTGGACCAGTCCGGCGATCTTGGCTATCGCGTACGCCTCGTTGGTGGGTTCCAACGGCCCGCTCAGCAGGGCGTCTTCGGTGATGGGCTGCGCGGCGTGCTTGGGGTAGATGCAGCTCGATCCGAGGAACAGCAGACGGCGGACTCCGGCCTGGTGCGCACCGGCGATGACGCTGAGCTGGATGCTCAGGTTGTCCTCCAGGAACTGCACGGGGTAGGTGCTGTTGGCCATGATTCCGCCGACTTTGGCGGCTGCCAGGACGACGGCATCGGGCCGTGCGGCGCGCAGGAACTCTGCGGTGGCATCGGCATCTCGCAGGTCGAGCTCAGCGTGTGTACGGGTCACCACGTCATAGCCCTGGGCGGTCAGCCGCCGGGCCACGGCGGATCCCACCAGGCCTCGGTGGCCCGCGACGAAGACACGGGCGGGTGTGGGCAGCAAGTCATCCATGGGGCGGATTGTGTCAGCCATCCCGATACGTCCATCGGCTATTTCAGGAAATATCTGCCGCACTCCGCTCTCGACCACCGGCCACGGAGCGGGTAGCGTCCACGCCCCGCGGTCCGCCGGCGCGTGGGAATTCGATCGACCGATCCCGATGTACATCACTTCTCGTGGGGGGAAGCCATGCCGAAAACCGCGGTTATCACCGGTATTACCGGACAGGACGGTTCTTATCTCGCCGAATTGCTGCTCGGTAAGGGCTATGAGGTGCACGGGCTGATGAGACGCTCGTCGAGCTTCAACACCGAGCGCATCGACCACATCTACCAGGACCCGCACACCCCGGACCGCAGACTGCTGCTGCACCACTGCGACCTCTCGGACGGGGTCGCCCTGGTGAACCTGCTGCGTGATGTGCAGCCCGACGAGGTCTACAACCTCGGGGCCCAGTCCCATGTCCGGGTCTCCTTCGACGCCCCGCTGTACACCGGCGATGTGACCGGGCTGGGCGCCGTACGGCTGCTGGAGGCCATCCGCGCCAGCGGAGTGCAGACCCGCCTCTACCAGGCCTCGTCCTCGGAGATGTTCGGCGCCACCCCGCCGCCGCAGAACGAGGCGACGCCCTTCCACCCGCGCAGCCCGTACGGCTGCGCCAAGGTGATGGCCTACTGGTCCACGGTCAACTACCGTGAGGCCTACGGCCTGTTCGGCGTGAACGGGATTCTCTTCAACCACGAGAGCCCGCGGCGGGGCGAAACCTTCGTCACCCGCAAGATAACCCGCGCGGTGGCCCGCATACAGGCAGGACTGCAGGAACACCTCTACCTGGGCAACCTCGACGCCGTCCGCGACTGGGGCTACGCCCCGGAGTACGTGGAGGCGATGTGGCTGATGCTCCAGCGGGACGAGCCCGACGACTATGTGGTGGCGACCGGTGTGGCCGCGACCGTGCGTGACTTCCTCCAGGCCGCCTTCGCCACCGTGGAGCTGGACTGGGAGCGCCATGTGCGCTTCGACCCGAAGTACGAGCGCCCCTCCGAGGTGGATGCGCTCATCGGCGACGCGTCCAAGGCCAAGAGCCTGCTGGACTGGTCGGCGAAGGTGCAGTTCGACGAACTCGCCCGGATCATGGTCGAGTCGGATGTACGGCAGCTGGCGGACGAGCTCTCCGGCCACCGGGTGCGGGTGGACCGATGACCTCTACCTCGGCTTCTCCCTCTGCCTCTGCCGCCACCGACCGCCGGCTGCGCGGTTTCACCGGCGCCGGTTACGACAAGGGCCGGGGGCTGCTGACCCAGGCCGCCTGGTTCGCCGTGCTGAACCTGGTGTTCATGAAGTGGTGGTGCCCGCCGCGGCTGCGGCCCCCGCTGCTGCGGGCCTTCGGCGCCCGCGTCGGCGAACGGGTGCTGATACGGCACCGGGTGCGGGTGCAGTGGCCGTGGAAACTGACGGTCGGCGACGACGTCTGGCTCGGTGAGGACTCCTGGCTGATCAACCTGGAGCCGATCAGCATCGCCCGTGACGTCTGCGTGTCCCAGGGCGCCGTGCTGTGCACCGGAAGCCATCAACGGCGCTCGCCCACCTTCGAGTTCGACAATGCGCCGATCCATCTGGCGGAGGGGTCCTGGGTGGCCGCCCGCGCCATGGTGCTGCGCGGTGTCACCGTCGGGGCGGGTGCGGTGGTCGGCGCCGGTGCGGTGGCCCACCGCGATGTGCCCCCGGGTGCCGTGCACACCACCGGGGGTGCGGTATGAGGATCACCCATGTCGTGACCCTGGTCAGCGATGACGGGGCGTACGGCGGCCCGGTGAGCGTGGCCACGGGGCAGCTGGGCGAACTGGCCTCGCGCGGCCACGGGGTGGAGCTGATCTCGCTGTGGCGGGGGCGGGGCGCACCCCCGCGGTCCGTGGACGGAGTCCCGCTCCGGGCCCGGCCGGCCCGCACCCTGGTGCCGGGGCAGGGGTTCCTCGGCCTGTTCCACCCGGGGCTGCTGCCGCTGCTCTGGCGGAGTGCCGGACGGGCCGAGGCGCTGCATCTGCACACCGGGCGCGATCTGGTCTCGCTGGCCGCGCTCGCGGTGGCCGTGATGCGCCGCCGCCCCTTCGTGGTGCAGACACACGGCATGGTCCAGCCGCGCCGCTCGGCGGTGGCCCGGATCTTCGACCGGGTGTATGTCCCGCTGCTGCGCCGGGCGGCGGCGGCACTGGTGCTCACCGACGAGGAAGAGGCCGGGCTGCGGCAGGTGCTGGGGCCGCGCGGTCCGCGCCTGGTCAGGCTGCCCAACGGAGTCCGTACCCGGCCCGGCGACGCGGAGCGGAGCGCGGCCGATGTGCTGTTCCTCGCCCGCCTGCAGAGCCGCAAACGGCCCGAGGCCTTTGTACGGATGGCGGCGCTGGTGCACCGCAAGCGGCCCGAGGTGTCCTTCACCCTGCACGGTTCGGACGAGGGGCGGCTCGCGGAGGTCCGGCGGCTGATCGCCGGGGAAGGGCTCGGCGAAGTGGTGACGTACGGCGGGGCCCTCGATCACGACGCCGCCGTGCGGCGGACCGCACGGGCCACCGTGTACGTCCTGCCCAGCGTTGACGAACCGTTCCCGATGAGCGTGCTGGAGTCCCTGTCGGTGGGCACGCCGGTGGTCTGCACGGACAGTTGCGGTATCGCCCCGGCCCTCCAGCGGCGCGAGGCCGCTCTGGTGACCGACGGTTCGCCGGAAGCGCTGGCCGATGCGGTGCTGCAACTCCTGGAGGACCGCCCGTTGCGGGAGCGCGTCACCCGCGCGGGCCGGGAGGCCGTCGAGGCGGAGTTCTCGCTGACGGCCGTGGCCGACCGGCTGGCGGAGCTGTACGGCTCGCTCGCCCGGCCCGGCGCCGGGTGATCTGGAGCCTGTCTTCAAAGTCCCGCCTGCCTCGCGGTGTCTGGCACGCGCGCTCGCCGCGTTGTCGGGATCTCCCCGGTACACCCAGTACCGGGAAGACCCTCCGCCTTGCGATCGCGCTCGGCATCCACGGACTTCATAAGGAGCCGAGACGGAGCGAGCGGAGCGAGTGAAGTGCACCAGACACCGCGAGGCCGCCCTACGGGCGAACGACGCGACTTTGAAGACAGGCTCCAGGGCGGCGGGGACGGACACCGCCCCCGCCGCCCGCGGCTACCGGCCTGTCGTCGCGCTCCGCAGCAGCGCCGTGATCCGCTCCAGACCGGCCCGGCTGCTCAGCCGCTGCTCGACGTACTGCGGGCCCCGTGCTCCCAGCCGGGCCGCCCGCCCGGGGTCGTCGGCGAGCGCCCGCACCTCCGCCAGCAGGGCCTTCGGGTCCTCGGGGGCGATCACCGACCCGGCACCCGAGCGCAGCACCTCCTGGGCGGTCCCCCCTTCGGCGGCCACCGACGCGATCACCGGCCGGCCCGTCATGAAGTACGAGGTCAGCTTGGACGGCAGGCTCATGTCCAGCACGGAGGCCTTCTGGGTCACCGCGAGCACATCGGCGGCGGCAAGCACCTCGGGGAACTCCGCGGTGTCGGCGGGTGGCAGGAAGGACAGCGAGGAGACGCCCTCGGCGAGCTGTTGCAGGTGCGCGCGCTGGTTGCCGTCGCCCATCAGCACGATCCGTACCGGCGCGGCTTCCTGATCGGCGAGCCGGGCGGCCTCGACCAGTACCTCCAGTCCCTGCTTGAGGCCCATGTTGCCGGCGTGCAGCACCACGGTCTCCTGCTCGGACCAGCCCAGCCGTGCCCGGGTCCGTTCCCGGTCGCCGCTCGGGCCCTGCACATGCGTCCAGTTGGGCACCACCTGCACCCGGGCGCGCGGCACGCCCATCGCCGTGACCCGGTCCACGAACGATTCGTGCACCACCCCGACGACGGCCGCCCCCCGCAGGACCCTGGCCTCCACCGCTCCGGCGAGGGCGGCGGCCCGTCCGCCGCCCTGGATACCGCTCTGTTCGGCGGCGGCCCCCATCAGGTCCTGGACGACCACGACATGGGGCACCCCCGCCTGTCGCGCGAGGCGCCCGCCCAGTACTCCCCCGGCCAGACTGGGCATCTGGGTGAGCACCACGTCGGGGCGGATGCGCGGTGGTGCCACGGCGCCGTGCGCCAGGATGCCGGCCTCGAACAGCGCGCGGCGCAGGGCGGTCTGACGCCGCGGTACGGTGTGCCGCCGCCGGTGCACCGTGACCCCGCCGCGGCGCTCGCGTATCCGCCACCGGCCGCGGTAGCCCTCGGCCACCCGCCAGGCCGGGTAGTGCGGCATGCCCGCGAGGACGTGGGTGTCGGCGCCGGATGCGGCCAAGTGCTCGGCTATCTGTGTCGAGTACGGCCCTATGCCGGTGTGTTCGGGCGCGTAGTTGGTCGAGACCACCAGCACACACCGGCCCGCAAACGAGTCTTCCAAGACTGGCCCCCTCAGGATGTGCGGTCATCGTAGGAGGCAGCCGGGGCCCGCGGGCTGTGAATTGGGTTGCGATTGTGTCCCGAAGGCGACCTTGTTCTCCCGATGTCCCTTAGATTGTGATCGCTGGTGGGGAGTTGGGGGGAGGTGAGCCGATGAGGCAGGGGAAGCGGCCGGGCGCCGTGGCGCCGGTGCGTGGCATCGCCGCACTGTGCTGCTGGGCGCTGCTGCTGGTGGTGCTGCTGCCGGTGCTGATCCTGCAGTCGCTGGACGCGCGCCTCGGTGCCGCGCTCGCCGTGCAGTGCGTGGTGGTGCTGCACACCGGTGGGGCGCTGGCCCGGGTGCTGACGGATGTCCGGGCCCGGGTGATCGCCTTCGGCTTCTGGCTCTTCGCGTATGTCTGGCTGGGTCTTGCGCCGCTGGCCATGCTCGCGACGGATGCGTATCCGCGGGGGTTCATGGTCGACGCGAACACCGCGTTCGTGACAACGGCCGTGGTGGAGGCGGGACTTCTGGCCTACAGCGGGGGCTCGGCGCTGGCGTCCTGGCGGTCGGCGCGCTCCTCCGTGGTCCTCGAACCGCTCCTGGCCCGCCGGCTGTCGCCGGTGCGGGTGCTGCTGCTGTGTGGCCTGGCACTGCTGCTGGCCGTCGTGCTGATTCCCGGTCAGGGCGGGTTATCGGCGTTCTTCCTGAGCCGGCAGGCGGCCAACGAGGCGGCGGCAGCGGCGGAGCCGGCCGGATCCGCGGACCGCGCCATGGCGGCCTGGGCACTGTCGGTACCGGCGTTCTGGGCGCTGGTGGCGCTGGTGCACGTCCCGCGGTTCTCCGAGGGCGACCGGACCCTGCGCGGATTACGGTGGCTGCTGCTGCCGCTGCTGATCGCGGTGAACGTCGTGGTCAACAACCCCATCAGCCAGCCGCGTTTCTGGGCCGGGACGGTCCTGCTGGCGCTGGTCTTCAGCGCGTCCTGGCTGCGGGGGCCGCGCGCCTTCCGCTTCGGTGCGGCGGCCGTGGCGGCGGTGGTGCTGGTGGTCTTCCCGTACAGCGACTACTTCCGCTACGACAAGCGGGAACCGGTCCATGTGGTCTCGCTCGCCGAGCAGTTCACCTCCAACGGCGACTATGACGCGTTCCAGCAGATCGAGACGGGCGTGGACTACGTCCGTACTCATGGCTTCACCCCGACGGCCGCGCTGGGCCCGCCGCTGTTCTTCGTGCCGCGCGCCGTATGGTCCGGCAAGCCCGATGACGCGGGCATCCTGCTCGCCCGGCACGCGGGCTACACCTTCACCAATCTGTCCGCGCCGCTGTGGGTCGAGACCTATATGTGGGCCGGTTTCCCCTCGGTCATCGCGGTCTTCGGCCTGGTCGGCGCGGTGGGACGGCGCATCGACATCCTCCGGCACCGGCTGCGGCGGCGCCGGGGCACCCTCGCGGCGCTGCTGGTGCCCGCCTTCGGCTTCTACCAGCTGGTGCTGCTGCGCGGCAGTCTGATGGCCATCGTGGGCCCGCTGGCGCTGCTGGTGTGCATCCCCCTACTGATCACCCGTAAGGCGGGACGGCGGGTCCTGCCGCCGTCCGCGCAGGAGACCGCGTGCGCACCGGCATCCCCGGCGCACCGCGTCACCTCACCTCAACCCACAGGAGGAGCACGTACGTGAGCGTCTTCGACGAGCCCGCGGAGGAGCCGGACCAGATCCGCGACCAGCTGCGCCAGCTCCTCCGCTATCGCGCTTTGCTGGTGCTCGGGCTGGTGCTGGGCATGCTCGGCGGCGCCGCCGTGTCCGTGCTGGGCGGCTCGACGTACACAGCGACGGGTGAGGTGGTGGTGCATGCGATCAGCACGGCGCCCTTCGAGGCCGGCGGTGTCTCGGTGGACAAGCAGATCAGCATGGGCACCGAGCGGCAGATCGCCCAGAGCGCGTCGGTCGCGGCCGGTGCGGCCAAGGCCCTCAAGCTGGACGCCGACCCGGCCACGCTCCAGCGCGATCTGCGGGTGAGCAATCCGCCCGAGACCCAGACCCTGATGTTCGAGTACAGCGCGGACTCCGCCGACCAGGCGTCCGCGCGGGTCAACGCCTTTGTGCATGCGTACCTCGACTACCGTCAGGACGCCGCGACCCAGCGGATCGACAAGACCGTCAGCAAGCTCGGCGAGGAACTGAAGCCCCTTCAGGAGCAGCGCAAGGTACTGGACCGGCGGATCGCGGGGGCGAGCGGGTCGGGGCGGGCCACCGACGAGTCCGAGCGCAGCAATCTGGTGTCGGAGATAGCCGATCTGCAGGGCCGGATCTCCAGTCTGAAGTCCCTCGACACCACGCCCGGCGACATCGTCCGCAAGGGTGATCCGCCCGCCTTCCCGTCCAGTCCCGGTCTCGTCGTGCTGCTGCTGGCGGGCGCCGTGATCGGGCTGGTGCTGGGCATCCTGGCGGCCTGGGTCCGCTCGGTGCTGGAACCGCGGGTCCGGTCGGTGGCGGATGTGCAGGACAACCTGCGGGCGCCGGTGCTCGGCATCCTGCCGCGCCGGCAGGGGGGAACGGAGCTGCTGGAGGTCGGCCGGAACGGCCGCGGCAACCGGGCGGAGGCCTACCGCACGATCGCCTTCCGGCTGGTGCACGACCAGCGGTTCGCCGGGCGGGGCAGTCTGCTGATCGTCGCCCCCAGGGAGAACGCGGACGCCGTGTCGGTCGCGGTCAACCTGGCCGGTGCATTCGCCGAGATCGGCAACGACATCCTGCTGGTCGAGGCCGATCTGCGCACCCCCCGGCTCGCCCAGCGGCTGCCGGTGCACCCCGGCCACGGCCGTCCGGTGCCGGGCAGTTGGGCGGACGGCGAACGGCTCGCCGTGGACGCGGGCGTCGACGGGCGTTTCGATCTGCTGCCCGGCCGGGAGGTCCCCAACCCGGCGCGCACGCTGTCCTCCCCGCAGTTCGCCCGGCTGCTCAACGCGCCCTCGGGGCCCAACGAGAACGTCGTGGTGTTCACGGGTCCGCTGCTGTCACACGCGGACGGCCTGGCCGTTGCCAAGCAGGCCGCGGGCGTCGTGGTGGTGTGCGATATGAACGAAGTCCGCCGGGACGACCTGGACCGGGTGTGGGAGCTGATCACCACGGCCGGCGGGCACATCCTGGGTGCCGTCCTGGACAAGGGCAGCCACGGGCCGTCGCTGCGCCGGCTGACGGACGGCGGGCCCACCCACCGCAAGCGCGGCCGGAGCCACGCCCGCGCCGCCGCGGTGGCACCGCCTGCTCAGCAGCTGCCCGGCCCGCCGCCGCCCGCCGCCGGCCCCGCGCCGGTGGGCAGAGGGCCCCTGGACGCCGACACCACCTCGCTGCGCAGGTGACGGCCATCCGCCCGGCGGACTCCGGCCGGCCCGCACCGACGGCCCGCGGTCCGGCCGCGGGCGGCGGGCGCGGGGTCGCCACGACCGCCCGCGGCAGTCTCTTCGGCCTGGCGGGCTCGGCGGCGAACGCGCTGTTCGGGTTCGTCCTCGTCGCCGTGGTCACCCATGGGCTCGGGGCCCGCGGGGCCGGCGCGGTCTTCACCGGTGTGGCGGCCTTCACCATCCTGAGCAATACGCTCAAGCTGGGGGCCGATACCGCCCTGGTCCGCTTCGTCTCCCGGGACCTCGAACTCAGCGGCGGGGGCGGGGTACCGGGTCTGCTGCGCATCTCGGTGCTGCCGACGCTGCTGGCGAGCACCGCGGGGGCGGCGGCGCTGCTGTTCTCCCCGGGGCTGGCCGGCCTGCTGCTGCCCGATCTGGCACCGGGAGAGGCCGCCGCGCTGATCCGGCTGTTCGCGGTGTTCCTGCCGGTGACGACGGTGGCGTTGGTACTGCTCGGGGCCACCCGCGGGTACGGCTCGGTGGTGCCGTTCGTGGGCGTCGAGCAGATCGGCAAACCGGCACTGCGGGTCCTCCTCGCGGTGCCGCTGGTCCTGCTCGCACCGAGTGTGGCCGCGCTCTCCGCGGCCTGGCTGGTGCCGGGGGTGCTGGGTGCGGTGGCGGCCTGTCTCTCGCTGCGCAGGTCCCGCCGTACGCATCCGGGCACCGGCCGGCCGCCGCCACAGGCACGCGAGTTCTGGGCGTTCGCCGGTCCGCGGGCCATCTCGTCGGTGTTCGACATCACCGCGGTGTGGACCGGAGTGATCCTGCTGTCGGCGCTGGGCACCGCCGCCGAGGCCGGCGTCTACACCGCGATCGGGCGGCTGGTCACCGCGGGGACACTGCTCCAACTGGCGATCCGGCTGGCGGTGGCCCCGCAGATCAGCCGCCTGCTCGCGGGCGGCGACGCCCCGGGCGCCCAGCATCTGCACCGGCTGTCGACCCGCTGGATCGCGCTCTTCTCCTGGCCCGTGTTCCTGGTCCTCGCCGCCTACCCGCGGACCGTGCTCTCGCTCTTCGGGCCCGGCTTCTCCGGTGGAGCGCCGGGCCTGGTGGTGCTGGCGGCCGCCTGTCTGGTGAACGTCGGCGTGGGCAACGCGCAGACGGTCATCCTCATGGCCGGCCGGAGTGTCTGGAATCTGGCTGTTGCCGGCGCCGCGTTCGTGGTCCAACTGGGCAGCGCCGTATGGCTGGTTCCGCGGTACGGGGTACTGGGGGCGGCGGTCTCCTGGGGCCTGGCGATCGTGGTGGACAACGGCGCCTCGGCACTGCTGGCCCGCTACCGGCTGGGCTTTCGCACCGTCGACCGCGGCTATGCGGGTGCCGCGCTGGTCGGCGTGGTGGCGGTGGCGCTCCCGGTGTTCGCCATGCGGACATTTCTCGGTGACAGCGTCCCTGGCGCGTTCTTGGGAATTGTTTTGTCCATTGGGGCTTTCGGGGCCGCCGTCTGGCGCTATCGTTTGCCGCTGGGGGTAGGGGAGTTCTTCGGTGCGCTACGCAAGCGTGGTTCGGAAAACTCGCGGTGAACACCGGACTCATTTCCGCACAGAAATCGTCTCGTTCCCGCTTCCTTCCCCGACAATTCCCATCGCGCCATGCTTCCAGGGGGGACCTGTGCGCCAAAGAAACAGAACCATCCATCTCGTGCTCGCGGCCGCGGTACTGGGTACCGCGTCCACGGCACTGACCGCCGGTCCCGCTCAGGCCACCGGTGAATCCACACTGACCGCCGATCCGCTGAGCACCTGGCAGACCGACGGCATCGTGTGGGCCATGGCCTATGCCAAGGGCATCGTGTACGTAGGAGGTACTTTCAGCCACATCCGTCCGCCGGGTGCGGCCCCGGGCACCGGTGAGGTCGCCCGTACGAACTTCGCGGCCTTCGACGCCAAGACCGGTCAGCCGCTGCCGTGTGCGCCGGCGTTCACCGGCGGCACGGGCACCATCCGGGCCATGAAGGCCTCGCCCGACGGCTCGAAGATCTACATCGGCGGCTCGTTCGGGAAGGCCGGCCCGGCGGGGCGGTCCAACACGGCCGCCCTCAACACCGCCGACTGCACGATCGGGGCGGACTGGAAGCCCACGGTCAGCTCGACCGTACGGGCCATCGACGTCACCGACGACGCCGTCTACCTCGGGGGTGGCTTCGGCACCGTCCAGGGGCAGACCCGCGAGCGGGTCGCCGCCCTGCGGCCCGACAGCACCCTGCTGCCGTTCAAGGCGACGATCCGGGGTTCCTCGGTCGGCAACGACCCCACCCCGGCGGTCAACGCCCTCACGGTCGCCCCCAAGCTCAACAAGATCATCATCGGCGGCCGGTTCACCTCGGTGAACGGGAGCCTGTTCGGCGTGCACGCGCTGGCCGGACTGGACGCGACCACCGGCAAGGTCGTCAACTCCTTCACCGGCTGGATCCCCAACCGGTCGGCCGTCAAGACGCTCGTCAACGACGGCACCAACTTCTACCTGGGCGCCGAGGGCACCGGCGGCGGGGTCTTCGACGGCCGGGCGGCCGGGCGGCTGTCCGACGGCTCGCAGCTGTGGAAGGACACCTGCCTGGGCGCCACCCAGGCGGTGCTGCCGTACAAGGGTGTGCTCTACAGCGGGTCGCACGCGCACGACTGCTCCGACACCCCGGGCGGCTTCACGGACATCAACAACCGCCAGCACTTCCTGGCGCAGTCGATCTCCGACAAGACGATCCTGCCCTGGTTCCCGGACACCAACGACGGGATCGGCGAGCAGATCGGCCCGCGGGCGCTGACCATGGCGGACGGGATCCTGTGGGCGGGGGGCGAGTTCACCACCGTCAACGACGCACCGCAGCAGGGCCTGACCCGGTTCGCGGCGGCGCCGGACACGGGGGCGCCGCAGGTGCCGCTGCTCAGCGGTTCCAGCGGCTCGCGCGGAAAGATCACGCTGAACTGGAAGGCATCCTGGGACCGGGACAACGGCGTCCTGACCTACAAGATCTACCGTGACGGCGCGTACCTGACCTCGCTCAACCAGGACTCGCGCTACTGGAACCGGCCCAATATGAGCTTCACGGACACCGTCGAGCCCGGGTCCCAGCACCGTTACTCGATCGAGGTCACCGACGGCACCAATGTCTCGGGACGCAATGGCCCGGTCTATGTGACCGCCAGGAACTGACCGCAGGGCAAGTGGGGGTAAGGGCAAGTGGGGGGTAAATGACGCACCGAGTAGGTTACGCACCCGGGGTCTACGACCTATTCCACGTCGGGCACCTGAATATTCTCCGGCACGCCAAGAGCCAGTGCGACTATCTGGTGGCCGGTGTGGTGTCGGACGAGATGGCGACGCAGGCCAAGGGGAAGGCACCGGTTATTCCGCTCACCGAGCGGCTGGAGATCGTGCGCAGTGTCCGGTTCGTGGACGCGGCGTTCGTCGAGACGGTGCCCGACAAATTGGAGACCTGGCAGCAGGTGCGGTTCGACGTCCTCTTCAAGGGCGACGACTGGCGGGGGACGCCCAAGGGTGAAAAGCTCGAGCGGGATTTCGCGACGGTCGGGGTCGATGTGATCTATTTCCCCTACACCGTGCACACGTCGAGTTCCTTGTTGCGCAAGGTACTCGACGGGCTTGCGCATCCGGCATGAACCCGCTGGGCTGACCTCCGCCGCACCCGGGCAGCACGCCCGGGTGCGTTGTCCGTCCCCGGCCCGTCAGCGGCCGGGGGCGGACAATTCGCGGTACCACTTGACCAGGAACGCCACCATGAAGAGCACATGGGCGACGAGCAGGCAGCAGTACAGCACCGTGAACAGGTCCCGGCTGCCGAACAGCAGGAATATCGCGCAGAAGACCCCGTAGTCGACCGGAAGCAGGGCAACGGAGCGCAGCATGGAGGCCGGCGGTGCGGCTGCGGGTCCGCCCGTGCCGCTCTTCTGCCGTTCGGCGCGCCGGAGTTGTTCGGTGAGGATGCCGCCGAAGAAGACCACCACCGCGGCGAACTGGAAGACGACGGGAAGGAGCAGACAGCGAGGGTCGGAGAAACCGAAGTAGCGGTAGAACGAGACCAGTACGGCCATGTGGACCGCCAGCATTTTCGCGCAGTCGACCACATGGTCCAGCCACTCCCCCGCGGCGCTGCCGGTCCGGGTCAGCCGGGCGAGCTGTCCGTCGGCGGAGTCGAGGGCGAAGCCGGTGACCAGGGCCGCGAATATACCGGCCGCCACGGCGAAAGAGGGCCGCAGCGTCGCAATCATGACCACGCCGGCAAAGGTGAACACGGCACTGATCAAGGTGATGTGATTGGGTGTCAATTTCAGCGTGTAGCCCGCGGCAGCTAACACCCGGCCGGCCGGCCGGTTCACATAACGCGAGTACAGGGACACTCCCTTCGAGGATTTCTGGGCGGCCGACAGCTGTCTGATCGCATATCCGAACTGGCTCATGTCCCCCACCTGATGAATGGACCCCCGAAGGAGCAACATCATGGCAGGCAGAACCTCCCCGTCAACCGGTGGCGCCACCCGCCGGTCCGTGCTGGCGGGATCGGCCGCCGCGCTGGCAGCGGCCCTCACCGGGTGTGACGACTCCTCGCCGCCCCCTGCCACCCGGCAGTCGTCCGACGACGCCAAGGTGCCCCCGGTCACCGGTCACAAGCCCAAGGGCAAGGACGTCATCGACGTGGTGGCGGATTTCGGCGCCAAGGGCGACGGGCGCACCGACGACAGCCGGGCGTTCGCCCGCGCCTACGCGTACGCGGCGGGCCGGGTGTGGGACCACATAGGCCGGACCGTGATCGATGTGCCCGCCGGCACCTACCTGATCCGCTCCCCCAACGCCCTGCTCGACGCGCAGGGGGGAAAGCTCAAGGCCAACGGTTTACGGTTCCGCGGGGCCGGCAAGCGCATGACCCAGTTGCTCTTCGCGCCGCGCCGGGCCGAGAACACCTATCTGTGCCGCAACGAGGACAGCTGGGCGAATGTGATGTTCGAGCAGATCGGCTTCGCCGCCGTCACCCCCGGCGCCTCGTTCTTCTACTCCTACTCGACCGGGCAGGCCCAGGACTACCGCTTCACCGAGTGCGAGTGGACCGGCGAGTGGACCTACGGCCTCGCCCTCGACGGCAGCAACACCAACTCGGAGATGCGCTGGGACGCCTGCCGGGTGGGCGGTGCCTACCGCAAGGCGTTCCTGTACTCCGGGCTGTCCCAGAAGTCGCTGAGCCGCCCGCAGCAGGACCAGTTCCTGAACTACTGGTTCAACGACATGAAGGTCGAGTACGCCTGGGGCAACTTCCTGGAGTTCCCCTACGGCGGCTCCATCACCTGCCGCGGCGGCTCCTACATCGTCACCGGACGCCGCCCCGAGGACTCCGGCGACTACGGGCACACCAGTACCTTCTTCCGCTTTCCGCGCGGTCCGCACCACGACTCCGTACAGCGCTTCCACGCCGAGGACATCCGCTTCGAGGTGCGCGACCCGGACACCGTCGTGATCGACTGCGCCTGGGACAGCGGAACGGTGCACTTCAACGACTGCGACGACACCGCCCAGGCGTTCAAGTCCTTTGCCCAGGACAGCAGTCCGCACCGCTACCGCATCGGCGCCCAGGGCCCGCTCGTGCGCTACGACTCGTGCCAGCTGTCCGGGCAGCACGCCTACGAGGCGGAGAGCGGCGGGTCCGGTGCCCGGGCCCGCTACGACATGTGCCGCCTGCGCAATCACTCCCAGCAGGACTTCATCAAGGGTGCGGGCGACCGGGTGTCGTTCGTCGACTGCCTGGGGTCCTGAGGGGCCGGCGGCGGTGGCGGGCAGCAGGCGCAGCGCGGGGCATGTCCGGCAGGCACCCCGGCTGCCGACGGTGATCAACGGCACACGTACTGGCCAGTAGCATTCTTCCGGCGCGGGCCTAGAGTGAGGGCCGAATGGCGCCGCCGGGCACCCGGCGGCGGCCCGCCCTCCGAGCCGACCAGGGAGACTGCATGCGCTCTCCGAAGGACTTCTTCCGCCCGCTGGCCGTCGGGGCGCCGATCCCGGTACGCGAGGTACCGTTCCGGCCGTCCCGGATGATCCACTTCTTCGATCCGGGCAACGAGAAGATGGCCGCGAAGGTGCCGTCCATCGCGCCCACCGTGGACGTCCTGCTCGGCAACCTCGAAGACGCGGTCGCCGCCGACCGCAAGGAAGCGGCCAGGTCCGGTCTGGTGAAGATCGCCAAGGCCACGGAGTTCGGCGACACCCAGCTGTGGACCCGTATCAACAGCCTGGACTCGCCCTGGGCGCTGGACGATCTGCTGACGCTGGTCACCGAGATCGGCGACAAGCTGGACGTGATCATGGTGCCCAAGGTCGAGGGCGCCGAGGACATCCACTACGTCGACCGGCTGCTGGCTCAACTGGAGGCGAAGGCACAGGTCCGGCGGCCGATCCTGGTGCACGCCATCCTGGAGACCGCCACCGGCGTCGCCAACGTCGAGGAGATCGCCGGCGCCAGCCCCCGGATGCAGGGCATCTCGCTCGGCCCCGCCGACCTCGCCGCCAGCCGCCGGATGAAGACCACGCGGGTGGGCGGGGGCCACCCCGGATACCTGGTGCGGGAGGACCCGCACGGCGCGGACGGCGCCGCACCGCGGGCCACCTTCCAGCAGGACCTGTGGCACTACACCCTGGCGCGGATGGTCGACGCCTGTGCGGCGCACGGCATCCTGCCGTACTACGGCCCGTTCGGTGACATCAAGGACACCACCGCCTGCGAGGACCAGTTCCGCAACGCCTTCCTGCTCGGCTGCGTCGGCGCGTGGAGCCTGCACCCGGTGCAGATCGGCATCGCCAAGAAGGTCTTCTCGCCCGCTCCCGCCGATGTCGCCTGGGCCCGCCGGGTCATCGAGGCGATGGGGGACGGCACCGGTGCGGTGATGATCGACGGCAAGATGCAGGACGACGCCACGTACAAGCAGTGCCAGGTGGTCGCCGAACTCGCCGACGCGCTCGCCGCCCGTGACCCCGAGCTGCGCGACGCCTACGCCGCGGCCGAAAAGGAGTAGGTCCCGTGTCCGACGCGATCCTGCGGCCGCGCCGCTCCGTGCTCTACATGCCCGGTGCCAACGAACGCGCGCTGGAGAAGGCCAAGTCCCTGCCCGCCGACGCGCTGATCCTCGATCTGGAGGATGCCGTCGCCCCGGACGCCAAGGCCGACGCCCGGATGCGGGTCGCGGCCGCCGCGGCCTCCGGCGAGTACGGCTACCGCGAGGTGACGATCCGGGTCAACGCACCGGGCACCGCCTGGCATGCCGACGACCTCCGGGCCGCCGCCGAGGCCGGTCCGGACGCGGTGGTGGTGCCCAAGGTGGAGTCCGCCGAGACCGTGCGGGAGGTCGAGCGCGCGCTGGAGGCCGCCGGCGCTCCGGACCACACCGCCCTGTGGGCCATGGTCGAGACGCCGCGCGCCATGCTGGACGCCCGTGCGGTGGCCGCGGCCGGCGAGCGGCTGACCGTACTGGTGATGGGCACCAACGACCTGGCCAAGGAGCTGCACGCGGAACACGTCCCCGGCCGCGCGCCGCTGCTGACCGGCCTGTCGCTGGCGCTGCTGGCGGCGCGCGAGAGCGGCAAGGTGATCCTGGACGGCGTCTACAACGACGTGAAGAACCCCGAGGGGTTCGAGGCGGAGTGCGTCCAGGGGCGGCAGTTCGGTTTCGACGGGAAGACGCTCATCCATCCGTCCCAGGTCGAGCCCTGCAACCGGGTGTTCGCCCCCTCGACGGAACAGATCGCCCGCTCCCGCAGGATCATTGACGCGTTCGACGAGGCCACCCGTGAGGGACGCGGGGTCGTCACCGTCGACGGACGGCTGATCGAGAACCTGCATGTCGAGGACGCCCGCCGGATCCTCGCCCTCGCCGAAGCGCTCGACGGGCGCGGGTAGGTCCGTGCCCTCCACGGCCGTCCAGGGCCGTATCGGTGAATCCCATCATCGGACGGGGTGAACATGTGAGGCGGGCCGTTGCTCCTGCTAGGTCGTTGCGGGCATCCGGGATACCAAACGTCCGGGGACCATCAATGAGGTGCAGGAGCACACTGTGAAGAACATGGCACGCGTCAATTTCGTGATGGCAGGAGCCTGTGGCCTGCTCCTGGCCGCAGGCGGAGCCGCGCCCACCCTGGCGTGGGCCGAATCGTCCGGCGGCGACGGGATCTCCAACAGCGACACCGTTGCCCGCTTCGACGCCCGGACCCACTGCGGGCACCGGACCAGGTTCTGTGTCAACGGCCCGGTGCTCAGCGGAAACCCCAGGCAGTCGCAGAACGTCCATGTCTCCGGCTCCAACAGCAACAGCGGCAGCCCGAAGACCTCCCAGGGGAACACCAACGACGACAGCGGCGGCACCACCGGAGCCGCGAAGAAGTCCAGTAACAACCAGCAGGCCATCGGCTCCTACGGCACCCAGAAGCTGTGACGGCACACTGATTCCCGCCGGCCCCGGGACTCTTGGGGCCGGCGGGGTGCCGGAAGCGGAAACGACGATCGCCCGGCGGATGTCCGCCGGGCGATCGTGTGACGTCCCGGTCCGTGCCGGGTGGTGCCGGGTCCGTCAGTGCCTTGTCCGGATCAGTGGACCAGGAGTCCGAGGATCCGCTGCACGTGGTTGGAGCTCCCCGAGGAAGCACCCGTGACGGAGTTGGCGCCGTTGGTGGTTCCGTTGGTGTTGGAGAGATTGCCGCTGTTGTTCGGGTTCCCGTGGTTGATGAAGTTGCCGCTGTTGAGGCTGTTGCCGCTGTTCACCGGCCCGTTGATACAGGCGTGGGGCGATGCGAGCACCGGGGACTTGTAGTGGACCTGGCCGAGGCGGTTGTTGCAGACCACGCCTTGGACCGTGCCGGTCACGGTGCCGACATCGGCGTCCGCCACCGTCGAGAGCAGGGAGTCCGGGATGCTCACCGCCTGGGCGGCCCCGGCGCCGAGCAGTACCAGCCCGCACGCCCCGACCACGCTTCCCGCACGCATCATTCTTCTCACGTCGCTCCTCGCCGCCTCGTCCGTCTGCTGCCAGACGTATCGTGCTGCCGTTGCCGTCCCGCAGCCCCGTTCAACCCGCGGGGAGTGAAACGCCCGTCGGCCACAATCAGCCGGGTGGCCCAACCATGCGCTGTCGGCCGCCGCGGGAGGGGGCGCGAAGGCCCCGGCCTGTCGTCCGACGCCCGGTTCGCTGAGCGACGGCGCGGCCGGCCCGCCCCTTCAGGTGGTGCTGTGCGGATGGCAGGCCGTGGCGGAGCGGGGCGGCCACGTCTGGGGGTCGAGGATGCCCAGGACATAGGCGCGGGCGACGAGGGCGGGGCGGGTCGGTGCGTCCAGGAGGTCACGCAGACGGCTGAGGTGGTAGTCGACGGTCTGCCGGGAGAGATGCAGGAAGGTGGCGATCTCCGCATTGCTGCGGCCGGCGGCCAGCAGGGACAGGATGCGTACCTGACTGGCCGTCAGCTGGGGGTGTGCTTCATGGGCGAGTCCCTGGTGGGTGACGATCGCCCAGACGCTCGTGGCACGGTCCGCGCTCCGGCCGACCGTCGTCAGATGCAGCCGGGCGCGGCGCTGCCGGCCGCGGGCGTCCTGGAACACGGCGGAGGTCTGGATCCGCCGGCTGCGGCGGGCTATCAGATCGTGCCAGCTGCGCCGCAGCGCTCCTAACTCCGGGGCGGGCGCCAGCACGGTGTGCGCACGGCGGCCGACGAGATCCGACAGCCGGGTCTGCAGCAGTTCGGCGGCCGCGGCGCTCGCCTGCTGGATCCGCCCGCCCGCGGAGATCAGGGCGCAGGCCAGTCCGCTGTGATCGCGCAGCGCGTGCAGGTTCTCCTCGGCCTCCCGGCGCTGGCGCAGGGCGCGGGTGTAGTCACTGATGTCGACGTAGATGCCCGCGACACAGGTCTGGCCCCCTTCCCTGACGGGGAAGCGGTGGCCGGCCGCCTGGCCGCTGGTGCCGTCGGAGCGGTGGTAGGTGAGGGTGTGCCGCACGGGCTTGCCGCGGGCGAGTACTTCCCGGTCCAGGGCGAGGACCTGCGGCGAGTCGGCGGGGCCGTCGATGTCCGCGACAAACGCGCCGATGACGTGCTCCGGTGTGGTCCCGTACAGATGGGCATAGGCGTGGTTGGCCCAGAGGTAGCGGCCGTCCGCGTTCCGGATGAAGGCCGCGGCGGGGGCGAGGTCCGCGAAGGCGTCGTAGCGGCGGACGCCGGAGGCCCGCGTGGCGACTTCCACCGCCAGGCCACGGGAGCGGCCCTGCCGGGGCACGCCGAGGGGCCAGTTCACATCGAAGACACGACCGTCGAACTGGGCCTGCCAATGGCTGGATTCGGGTGCCGCGGCGGGCTCGGGGAGCTCTCTTCGCACGGTGTCGAGGAACCGCTGGGCCGTCACCGTGTCGTCGAAGGCGCCACCGCCGCTGTCGATCACGCGCAGCTCACGATCGGCCTCCCACCAGGACACCGGAAGGTGTTCGAGCAGCGACTTCAAACTGGTCTCGTCCACGACGGGCCCCTTTGTGGTGAAGAGTTCAACGGTTTTGGACGGCGCGCCATCGCCATGCGTATCCCCCAGCGCTGCGCGGCATGCCCGGTTCTCGGCCGATCTGGCGGCGTCCGCGCACCTCCAGGCCGCTGCGCACGCCATACGGCATCACGAAACCTTCACCGATGATCAACGGTATCCACAACTCTGGCATTTGCCTGAGCGGTTGCGGCCCGATGCGGGGAACGGTGTGCCGCATGGCTGCTTCGCTTGAAGCATGGCGTCCGGATGTGAGAGTCGGGCGTCCCCGGCCGTTTCGAAGGCCCCTACCCGTATGAAGAGGAGTCGGATTCCAGTGAGCAAGGTGCTGTTCGTGTATGCCAAGGGTGGTCCGCCCTTGGGGTACGCCCTGTCACGGGTCGCCGCACGGTCGGCAGTGCACCTGCTGGCACTCAGCGCGCTCCCGCCCACCGTGGCCGCGTCCGCTGACCGGCTGTGCGCTTCGGTGCTGAGCCCTTCCGAACCCGAACGGCAAGACCTGGTGTCTCTGATCGCCTCCCGGGCCCAGGCGGTCGGGGCGGACGCGGTCGTCACCTTCTCCGAGTACGCGGTCGTCGCGGTCGCGGAGGCCTGCGAGAAGCTCGGCCTCGCCGGTGCGGGCAACTCCTGTGCCCTCGCCCGCGACAAGCGCATGATGCGGCGCACCTGGCAGGACCAGGGCATATCCCAGCCCCGGTTCCGCCCCGTCGCCACCGAGCGGGACCTGCACGACGCGGCCGCCGAGCTCCGGTTCCCCCTGCTGCTCAAGGCCGCCTGGAGCGCCGGCTCCACCGCCCACCGGACCATCCGCCACGCCGACGAGGTTCCGGCGGCCTGGGAGCGGGCCCGGGAGGTGATGGCCGAATCCGCGCAACTGGGGTACGCCGAGCTCCATGTGGCCGGTGCCGGGGCGGACTTCCTCGTGGAGGAGATCGTGCAGGGCACCGCGTCGGAGTGGTTCGGCCAGGAGGGCTGGGGCGACTACGTCAGCGTCGAAGGCGTCGTCGTGGACGGCGACTTCCGCCCGGTGTGCCTGAGCGGGCGGATGCCGACGGTGGAGCCGTTCACCGAGCGGGCCGGGATCACCCCCGCCGCGCTGCCGCACGACGCCCAGCGGCGCATCGTGGCCCTCGCGCGCGACGCCGTCGACGCGCTGGGGCTGCGCAACTGCGGGACGCACACCGAGATCAAGCTCGGCGCCGACGGGCGCATGTGGGTGATCGAGACCGCCGCCCGGTTCGGCGGGGCGATGACCGTCCCGCAGATCGAGGAGGTCTTCGGCCTGGACCTGATCGGCATGCTCACCGACCACCTGCTGGGACGTCCGGTCACCTGGCCCGACGGGGCCCGTACCCCGCAGGAGGCGGACGGCGCGGCCGGATCGCTGGTCGTCCTGGCCGTCGACGGCGAGGGGGAGGCCTGGCCTGACCGGCGCATCTGGGACTTCCCGACCGTGCGCGAGGCGGTGCCCGTCAGCGCGGGCAGCCGGCTGTCCGTGGTGGCCGAGAACTCGCTCCCGGACGGCACGCTGGTGCCGGTGTACGACCCGGCCGCGGGCGCCAACACCATGGCGGCGCTGTGCCTGCTGTCCGCCGCCGACCCGGAGACCGTGATCCGCGACTTCCGGACCCTGGTGGACGCTCTCCCCCAGGTCCTCCCGCACGGCAGCACGGAGGCGCAGTCATGACCACCACCGTCCTGCCGTCCGGCGCGCCGGGCCCGGTCACCGATCGCACCGTCGTCGGCGAGAACCTGTCCCTGCCGCTCTTCCGCACCCTCTCCGGCGTCCTGGCCGGCCACCCCTACCTCAAGGTCGTGGTGGACCGCATCGAGAACACCTGGCACCTGCTCGACACCGCGGCCCACCCGTTCCACGTCAACTACATCGCCACCCGGGTGCTCGGCATGGAGCTGGCCGATCTGGACTCCTGCCTGGACGCGTTCAACGCCTCGGTCTACATGGATCCCGAGCGCCGCTTCCTGCTGGGTGTGCTCTCGCTGCACACCGACGAGGACACCGAGGGCCGGGAGCGGCCCTTCCTCGTCCTGGAGACGACCGAGGCCGACACCATGAACGGCCTCCTGCTGGAGGAGTTCTACACGTTCGTCCGCCACCGGGTCGACGGCCGGCTGCCGCTGCTGCTCAAGCCCGCGAACCACGGGCAGGAGCACGAACTCGCCGCCATCAGCGATGTCCATGTGCCCCGGATCCTGGGCCATGAGCTCTTCGGCAACCGCACCCGTACCCCGCTCAACCCCGGCGAGGCGGTCGGGCGGCTGCGCTACTTCCGGACCCAGGAGGAGTACGCGGCCGCGGCCGGCGGGCTCGGCTGGTCCGACATCGTGGCCATGGCGTCGCTGCCGGACGATGTGCCGCGGGTGGCGGGCTTCCTCAACACCGCGCCCGGCACACCGCTCTCGCACACCAATGTCCTCGCCTCCGGCTGGGGCATCCCCAACGCGATCGTCCGCGACCTGGACCGCCTCGTCGAGGCGGACGACCTGGACGACGCGTGGATCCGCTACCGGGTGCAGGACGACGAGATCACCCTCGTCCCGCTGGGCCATGCCCCGGCGCTCGAGGCCCCGGCCTGGCACCAGCAGCGGATCCGGATGGAACCGCCCCTGCTGGAGGACGTACCCGCGCTGTTCCTGCACCGGCTGCGCCGCGCCGACCAGGACCGGTACGGCACCAAGGCGGCCAGCCTCGGGGAGCTCCATCATGTCCTCGACAGCCGCTCCGTCGACCTCACCACCTTTTACGGGCAGCCGAGGCCGCCCCGCGCCGACCTCTTCGGCCACCTCGCGGCCCGCCTGGGCACCCCGGACGCGACGCCCGCCGAACTGCGCGACCTGGCCGCCGACTTCGTGGCCGCCACCGTCGCGGCGCCCGACGGCATCGCCCTTCCCTTCGCCCTGCAGCACCGCTTCCTGACGTCCTCGCCGGCCGTGCAGCAGGGCCTGGGCAAGCTGAAGATGGCCCTCGAACTCGACGCCGTCGACGTCCTGGACGCGCTCTGCCTGCATCTGCAGCAGCTCATCCGCAACACCCCCATGCCCGACGAGGTGACCCGGCAGATCACCCAGGCGCTGCCCGACGGTCCGGACGGCGGGGGCCGTCTCGTGGTGCGCTCCTCCTCCAATGCCGAGGACCTGCCCGGCTTCTCCGCGGCCGGGGTCTACGACTCGGTCAGCACTGTCCACGGCGCCGACGAACTCCTCGATGCGGTGCGCCAGGTGTGGGCCTCCCTGCTGTCGCCGCGCAGCGTCCGGCTGCGCCACCAGGCGGGCATCTCCCTCGACGACACCTACATGGGCGTGATCATCCAGCGGTATGTGCCGGCGGAGCTCGGCGGGGTGCTGGTGACCTGCAACCCGACCCGGCGCACGGACTTCCGCAACGTCTACGTCAACTGCTCCCCCGGTTCGCCCGAGACGGTCGTCGACGGAACGACGCTGCCGCTGCAGTACCTGTACAACACGGTCGAGGGCGGCGGCCGCACCGTCGCACTCGGCTCGTCCGGCAAGGACCTGCCCGTCGGCACCCGCGACAAGCTGGCCCGGCTGGCCCTGACCGGGCGGCTGCTCCAGTCGCACTTCAGCGACGGTGAGGTGGACCATCCGCTCGACATCGAATGGCTGATGACCGATCAGGGGGACTTCCGCCTGGTCCAGATCCGCCCCTACGCGCTGTGATCCGCCCGTTCGC
This sequence comes from Streptomyces sp. NBC_00400, assembly GCF_036048035.1. Taxonomy (NCBI): domain Bacteria; kingdom Bacillati; phylum Actinomycetota; class Actinomycetes; order Kitasatosporales; family Streptomycetaceae; genus Streptomyces; species Streptomyces sp. NBC_00400. The sequence continues at coordinate 264,928 of NZ_CP107940.1, forward strand.
CGGCCTGCGGACGGCCCGTGGCCCCCGGGCCGCCGGGGTGTCCCTGACCCCCCGGGCCCGCCGGATCATCCGGCTCAACAACGGCTTCCAGCTGCTGTTCAACCTGCTGTGGTGGATGCCGGTCTTCTACGCCTACCAACGGGAGGCCGGGCTCTCCGACGGGCAGATCTTCGGCATCCAGAGCATCTACTACATCGCGTTCTGCCTCTTCGAGATCCCGACCGGGATCGTGGCCGACCGGATCGGTGCCCGCAACTGTCTGCGGGCCGGTGCCGTCGTGATGACCGCGGCGAACCTGGCCCCGGTTCTGGCCCCCAGCTACACCGGCTTTCTGGTGCACTTCCTGGCCATCGCCGCGGGCCGCTCGCTGACCTCGGGCGCCGCCAGCGCCTATCTCTACGACGGCCTGGCGGCCGAGGGCGCGGGAGAGCACTATCTGAAGGCCGAGGGGCAGGCGCGGGCGCTGGGGCTGGCCGCGAAGGTGCTGTGCTGGCCGCTGGTCGGTCCGTTGATGGCCCTCGCGCACCCCACACCGTATGTGCTGAGCGCCGTGAGCGCGGCGGGCTCGCTCGTCTGCGCCGTGGTGCTGCCGCGGCAGGCGGCGCCCGCCGGCCGGGCCGGGGCGAAGGCGACGTCGCGCGGCGGGCTCGCGTTTCTGCGCGATGCCACCACGGCGCTGCGCTGTGTGTGGGCCACGCCCTGGCTCGCCCTGCTGATGGTGCAGGGCGTGGCGGTCTTCACGCTCTCGCGGATCTGCCAGGTGAACCTCTTCCAGCCGGTGCTGATGGATCACGGCATCCCGGAGGGCTCGCACGGCGGAGTGCTGGCTGCCATGACGGTCGCGGAGGCGGTGGCCTCGGCCCGTCCGCAGTGGCTGGGCTCGCGGCTGTCACCGGTGGCGTGGGTCTCGCTGCTCAGCCTCGCGATGGCGGCGGCGCTGGCGGGGAGCACCCTCGGCGGGCCCTGGACCGTGGTCGCCCTGCTGTGCGTGTTCGCCGCGGTCACCGGATTCGCCTATCCGCTCCAGCGCAAGCTGGTCAACGATGCGATTCCGGCGGGTGCGCCACGGGCCACCCTGCTGTCCGTCGAGAGCATCGTGGACCGGGCCGTGTGCGCGCTGGCGGCCGTGGCCGCGGGCGCCTATCTCTCCGCGGGCCGGCTGGACGCCCTGCTGTGGCACAGCGCGGTGGTGACCGGCGTGGTGATGCTGGTCCTGCAGCTGGTGCTGCGGCGGGCCCCGGGACGGCCGCGGAAGCAGCCGGCACCGGAGCCGGTTCCGGAGCTGGTCACCACAGCAGGAAACCCCTGAGCCGCACCGTCATACTGGGAACGTGCGGGGTACGGACACCGGGCGCTACGGCGAAGGTCTGTTCCGCCCGGAGGTGACCGGCGAGGCCGGTCGTATCGACCTGGGAGCGCTCGCCTACGACGAGGTGAGCGCCGCCCGGCTGACGGCGTTGGGAGCCGGTCCCGGCTGGAACTGCCTGGACGTGGGCGCGGGAACCGGCACCCTCGCGCGGTGGCTGCTGGAGTCGGCCGGTGTCACGACGGTCCTCGCGGTGGACCGTGACACCCGGTTCCTCACCACGGACGGGACACCGGGCCTGACGACGCTGGACGCCGACATCACCGCCCCGGACTTCGATCCCGGCCGGTTCCGGCTGGTGCACGCGCGGTTCGTCCTGATGCATCTGCGCTCGTGGCGTCGCATGATCGCCAAGCTGGTCTCGCTGGTCGCGCCCGATGGTGTACTGGTGCTCAGCGACGCCGTGGACCTGACGAGCGCCACCGCGCCGGGCACCCCGTACACCACGGTGATGCGGGCGATGTGGCAGGCGCTGCGGGAGACCATCGGCACGGACATCTCCTGGGTGCCGGACTACCCGCAGCTCCTGCACGAGGAGGGGCTGTTCCACGTGGCCGCCGAGATCCACGTTCCCCCGTTGGTGCCGGACAGTGCGATCAGCCGCTTCTGGGCCGATACGTGGGGCCGTTCACGGGACGCCATGCTGGCGACGGGGCGGGTGGACGAGGCACAGATCGCGCGGGCGGTGCACGAGCTGTCCTCGCCCCGGTGCGCCGGCCTCTCTCCCGGGATGCTCACCGCGTGGGGGTGGAAGACCGAGGAGGCCGCCCGGGGCCGGCCCTGCTGACCGGGCGCGGCGCCCCTGACCGCTGCCGCGCCCGGCCCCGGGCAAGGGTTGCGCACCGCCGTCCCGGGCGGTGACGTTCAGCGCGCCTTGGGGAGTTGCTGGGTGGAGCAGTGGATGCCGCCGCCGCCCTCGCCGAGGTTGTCGACGGGCAGGGGCACCACCTTCCGCCCCGGGTAGAGGTCCCTCAGGGTGGCCGCGGCGTCGCCGTCGGCCTTCCGGTCGCCGAAGCGGGGCATGATGACCGCTCCGTTGGCCACGTAGTAGTTCGCATAGCAGGCCAGGAAGTCCTTCCCCCGTCGCCCGATATCGGCCGGCTCGACGAGCTCGACGACTTCGAGCCGCTTCCCCCGGGCGTCGACGGCGCGCTCCAGGACCGAGCGGGCCTGTTCGTAGGCGCCGGTGAAGTCGTTCCGGGGGGCGTCGGGTGACGGGGTGCTCAGGACCACGACGCCCGGTTCGGAGAACCGTGCCAGCGCATCGATGTGATAGTCCGTGATGTCCTTGCCCTTGACGCCCTTCACCCAGATCACCGTGGTGGCGCCGAACAGGTCCTTGAGCGCCCGCTCGATGTCCTTGCGGGACGTGCCGGGGTTGCGGTTGCCGTTGACCAGCGAGCTCTCGGCCGCCATCAGGGTCCCGTGCCCGTCGCCCTCCACGGCGCCGCCCTCGGCGGTGATCGGTGCCTCGATCCTGGTGATCCGCTCGTCGTCCAGGATCGCGCGGGCGACCCGGCTGTCGCGGCCGTGGGCCTGCTTGTTGCCCCAGCCGTTGAAGTGGAGGTCGACTCCGGCGATGCCGTCGGGCCCGAGGACGAAGACCGGTCCGCTGTCCCGCATCCACAGGTCGTCCACCGGGACCGGGACGACCTCCACCCCGGACCCGCACGCCCGCCGGGCCGCCGGCGCCTCCCGTTCGTTGGCCAGGAGGTATACCGGCTCGAACTCGGCGATGGTCCGGGCGATACGGGCGATGTCGTCGCGTACGCCGGTGACGTCCGGCCCCCAGATCGTGCGGGTGGGCCATGCCATATACGTCGCCTCGTGCGGATGGGCCTCGTCGGGCAGCCGCCATCCGCCGGCCGGCTTCGCGCCTGCGGGGACGGCCCGCGCACCCCGCGGCGCCGGCCGGCCGCCGTCCTGGGCACCGCAGGCGCCCAAGGCCCCGCCCACGGCGGCGACGACCGCCGCTTGCAGTGTCTGACGTCGGGATATGTCCATGCTCAGCTCCCTGACTGAAATTTTGGTCAGGACGATCGTAGGGCATGATCGGAGCCGAGCCACCTTGATTCCTCGGACCGCGGGAGCATGCGATGCCGGACAGGCCCACCCAGATCCTCGAAGCCGCCGCCCGGCTGATCGCCCGGCGCGGCGTCCGCGGGCTGCGCGTCGAGGAGGTGTCCGCGGAGGCCGGCGTCTCGACCGCGCTGATCTACTACCACTTCAAGGACCGCACCGGACTGCTGCGCCGCACCCTGGAGTTCATCAACCAGCGCGCGGTCCGCTACACCGACGCCGCTCTCGGCCTCTCCGACGATCCCCGCACCCAGCTCACCGAGATCCTGCTGCGGGAACTGCAGGACGTGCCCCACGTCAGGGAGAACAGCGCGGCGTGGGGCGAGCTGCGCGCCACCGCCGTCTTCGACCCGGACCTGCGGGAGCTGCTGGCCACCGCGACCCGCGAGTGGAACGACGACCTCGCCGAACTGATACTCCGGGCCCAGACCGCCGACCCGGCGCTCGCCCGCACCGATCCGCATGCGGCGGCCGAACGGCTCACCGCCCTGGTCGAGGGCGTGAGCGAGCGCTGGCTGAGCGGTACCACCTCGCTCCGGCGGGCGCACGAGCTGATCCGTGGCGCCGTCGAGGCGGAACTCCGGCCGGGCTAGACCGGGCCGGGACTCCGGCACGCCCCGGGGGCTCCCTTCGCCCCGCCCGGCCCCGCGGCCCCCACGGCCTGCGGAGCCGGGCTCTTCTTCATGGCGGGGCGCCATAGCGGAGGAAATGAGCGCTTCGGTCAATAAGAGGACATCGACGGCTGTTTTCGGTCGGATTCCGGTACGTGACGCTCCGTACACGGTCGCCCGGTCGCGCCGCACAACCGCCGCGGAATCCCCTTCTCACACACAGGGGCGCCATGTGGCAGTCATGCGGTGATTGCCGGGATCTGGCGAAGAATTTTCTGTTCTGGTGAGTAAATGGTGAAGAAAGCCGACCGAAAGTGTGCATCGGGTTTTGACCCCCGATCAGCCGTTCGGCGATCGTCCACCACATGCCCGACATACCCCGACCCGCGGCCAGCGGCCCGCTGCGCCTGCGCGACTTCCGTCTTCTGCTCGCCGGTGCCGCGGCCGGACAACTCGGCGCCCAGGTCACCCTGGTCGCCCTGCCGCTCGTCGCGGTGCTCGAACTCGACGCCCCCGCCTTCCAGGTGGGGTTGCTCACCGCCGCGGAGACCGCCGCGTTCCTGCTGGTCGGGCTGCCGGCCGGGGCCTGGGTCGACCGGATGCGCAAGCTGCCGCTGATGATCCGCGCCGATGTGGTGCGGGCCCTGACGATGGCGAGCATCCCGCTGGCCGCCGTCGCCGGTGTGCTGACGATGGCGCAGTTGTACGTCGTCGCCCTGGTGACCGGCGTGGCGACGGTCTTCTTCGACATCGCCCACCAGAGCTTCCTGCCCCAGCTGCTGCCCAAGGACCAGCTGGTCTCGGGCAACGGGGCGCTGGAGACGATCCGTTCCTCGGCGCAGGTCGCGGGTCCCGGCATCGGTGGCGGTCTCGTCCAGCTGCTGGGGGCCGCGCTGGCCATCGTCACCGACGCGGCCGGCTATGCGCTCTCCGCACTGTTCCTGTGGCGCATCAAGCGTCCTGAAAGCCTCCCCGAACGCCGTCCGGACGCCTCGCTGCGCCGGGACATCGGTGAGGGGCTGCGCTTTGTGTGCGGGCACCGCCTGCTGCGCGTGATCGCCGTGACGACCGGGCTGGGCAACTTCTTCGCCGCGGTGCTGATGGCCACGCAGTCCGTCTTCCTGGTCCGGGTGCTGGGCCTTGCGCCCGGAGTGGTCGGCCTCGTGCTGGCCGCCTCCGCCCTGGGCGGACTGGCCGGCGCGCTGTGCGCGGGCCGGCTCGCCGCCCGGGTCGGCCAGGCCCGGCTCATCTGGCTGTCCCCGCTGGTCACCGGCCCGTTCGCGCTGCTGTGGCCGCTTTCCGGGCGCGGCGCCGGGGCAGCGCTGTTCGCCCTCGGCTCCGGTGTGGTCTTCTTCGGCACCGTGGTCTACAACGTCGCACAGGTGAGCTTCCGCCAGACCCTGTGCCCGCCCCGGCTGCTCGGCCGGATGAACGCCACACTGCGGTTCCTGATGTGGGGCACCCTGCCGCTCGGTGCCCTGGCCGGCGGTGCGCTGGCCGATGCCTTCGGGGCCCGGGTGGCGCTGGTGTGGTGTGCGGCCGGATTCCTGGCCGTACCGCTGCCGCTGCTGCTCTCCCCGCTGCGGCGGATGCGTGACCTGCCCGCCGCGGGGTCTGCCGAGGACCCGGAGGCCGACCCGTCGGACTCCGCCGGCGCGGCCGAACCCGCCGCCCTCGGCTGACGGCCGGCCACCGCGTCCTGCCTCACCCCTCCTGCCTCACCCCTCCTGCCTCACCCCTCCTGCCTCACCCCTCCTGCCTGCCCCCGCGCACGGCCTTCCCCCGCGCATCGCTTCAGGCGATGCGGCTCCGTCATGTCAGAGAGGATCACGTGCTCAGCATCACGAGCCAGTACCTGGCCCGCTACCGGCGACTCGACACCGGCGACGGGGCCCCGGTCCTGCTGCCCGTCACGGGCGCCCAGCGTCGCTTTGCACTGGTGCGTGCCATGGACCCCGCCGGGCGGCCGGATCTCGTGCCGATGTTCTTCGCCTTTCCGCGCGGCACGGTGGATCCCGTACGCCTCACGGCGGCCGCGAACCGGCTCGCCGCCCTGCACCCCGTGCTGCGCTCCCACCTCACCGTGCTGCGCGGCACCCCCGCGCTGCGCCCGGAGGAGCCACGGGTACCCGTGACCCGCCTGGCCTGCGGGTCCGGTGAGGACGCGGCCGCCGTGCTGCGTCGCGCCCTGGCCGGCTGGGCCCCGCAGGGTGCGCCGCTGCGGCTGTTCCTGGTGCAGGACGGGCCGCAGGGCGCGGAAGACGTGCTCGCCGTGGTCCTGGACCACGCCGCGTGCGACGGCCAGTCGCTGGCCCGGATCGTCGCAGAACTCGGCGCGGCCTACGACGAGGACGCCGGCGCCGAGCGGCCCTCCGCCTCCGAGGTCGCGGCCGAGCTGGCCGCCTACCGGGACGCCGTGCTGCTCCAGCTCGACGCGGAGGAGCGCGCGGGCGCACCGGCGGCGATGGCGTACTGGGGCGAACGGCTGCGCGCGGTTCGCGAACAGGCCGCCGCGCCACGGCCCCTCTCCGCCGGGACCACGCCGAGCGGTGCGGCCGCGGTGCGGATACCCGCGCCGCCGGCCGGGGTGCCCTTCCCCGAACTGCTGGGCGCCTGCCGGGCGGCCGCGGCGGTGCTGTTCGGAGCGGGGCATGTGGTGCCGCTCGGCTACCCGTGGGGCGGCCGGCCGCCCGGTGCCGCTCCGGTGCTCGGCTGCTTCCTCAACACCGTGGTCTTCCCGACCGCCACCGGGGACGCTCCCGCGCCGTCCGCCACGGCCGAAGCCTGGTGGGACGACCTCGACCATGCCGCCACCCCGTTCGACGCCGTGGTGCACGCCGCCCGCGCGGCCGGCTCCGGCTGGACCGGCCGGCTCGACGGCATGCTGACCGTCGACGACGCCCGGCGGCACCCCCCGCTGCGGCTGGGCGGGGTGACGGGCCGTGAGATCCGTATCGACGGCAGGGCGGTGCGCGGCCCCTTCGCGGTCTCCGTCACCCAGGGTCCCGAGCTGCAGCTGCGCATGGTGTGGGACCGCGCGCTTCTCCCCGACGACACCGCCGAGAGCGCCTTCACCGCGCTCGCCGGCGCGCTGCGAACCCCGGCACCGACGGTCGGCTGACCCTTCCCGGGGCTCCGCCCCGCCTTTGCTCACCGAACACCGCCAGACCGGCCGCGCGATCCGCGGCCGGACTGCGCCCCCCCCAGGCCGGGCCCGACCACGCCCCGGCCGGAGAAACCCGCCCCGACAACCTCAGGGACCGCCCATGCTTCCGCTCTCCTCCTCGCAGGAGATCGTCTGGCTGCACGAACAGGTGCAACCGGGCAGCCGCGCCTACAACTTCACCGCCGCACTCGACCTGTGGGGCACCCTCGACACCGAGGCACTGCGCCGCGGCCTCGCCGCCACCCTCGACCGGCACCCCGGGCTGCGGCTGGAACTCGTCGCCGTCGACGGGGCGATGCCGGGGCAGCGGGTAGCCGAGGCCTGTGTGCCGCGGCTGCACACGGTGGACCTGAGCGGGGAGGCGGACCCGGAGGCCGCGTTCCAGGAGCTGCTGCGCACCGAGGCGGAGACCCCGCTCGACACCTTCGAGGCACCGCTGCTGCGCTGGACGCTGGTCCGGCTCGCGGCGGAACGTCACCGGCTCATCCATGTCGAGCACCATCTGATCCACGACGGCCACTCGTTCGCGATCCTGCTGCGCGACGTGTTCAGCGTCTACCGGGGCCACGTTCTGGGCGAGCCGGTGGAGCTGCCGGCCGCGCCCTCGTACGCCGACCACGTCCGGACGAGTACCCGGGACGAGGAGAGCGGGGAGCGGCGGGACGGTCTGGAGTTCTGGGCCGGTGAACTGCGCGAGATGTCCTACGACATGCCGCTGCCGGGTCTGACCCGGCCCGGCTCCCGGCGCCGGCACCACGGCGGCCAGCTGCGGCAGTCGATCGGCGCGGATCTGGCTCAGGCGCTGCGCGCCCATGCCCGGGAGCGCGGTCTGACGCCGTTCGCCACCCTCCTGGGGCTCTTCGCCGAACTGCTGCGCCGGCACAGCGGCCGCTCGCAGATGGTGATCGGCACCGCGGTCGGCAACCGCCCGCGCGGTTTCGAGGACGCGGTGGGCATGTTCGTCAACACCATCCCGCTCGCGCTCCGGCTGGACCCGGCCGCTCCGGCCGAGGAGTCCATGGACGAGGTGACCGACACCCTCATCCGTGCACTGCCGCACCAGGAGGTGCCGATCCAGGAGCTGACCCGCACGCTCGGTCTGCACACCTCGGGCGCCGACAACCCGCTGTTCAGCGTCATGTTCAGCGCCCACGACGCCGAGCTGCCCGAGATCGACGTCCCCGGTCTGGACATCACCCTGTTCGAGGGCTTCAACACCGGCACCACACGCTTCGACCTGGACGTGGTGCTGCTGCCGGACGACCGGCGCGGGGTCAGCCTCCGGCACGGCGCGGCCGGGATGACCCTGGTCTGGGACTACGACGCCGATATGTTCGGCGAGGACGTGGCGAAGCTGCTCGCCGGGCGGTTCCTGGACCTGCTGCGGGCCTACCTCGACACTCCCGGCGCCGCACTGGCGGACCTGGCGCCGCCGGCCCCGCCGCAGGCCCTCCCGGCCGCCGCGCCGCCGGCCCCGGCACACGATCCGCTCGACCCGGCCACCGCACACGACCCGTCCCTGCCCGCGCTGCTCGCCGGCGCCCGCCGGATCACCTACGGCGACCTCGAGGAGCGGGTCGGCTCGCTGGCGCAGCGGATGCGGGCGGCGGGGGTGAGTGCCGGGCAGCCGGTGGCCGCCGTGCTGCCCCGCGGTGCCGATTCGGTCGTGACGTTGCTGGCGTGTCTGCGGACCCGTGCGGTCTACTGCCCGCTCTCGCCGTCCGACCCGCCGGCCCGCCTGGAGCTGCTGCTGGGCCGGCTGGGTCCGGCGCTGGTGCTGACCTCCGCGGACGCCCCCGTCACCCTGCCCGCCGGGCTGCCGACGGCCACCGTCGACGCCCCGGTCCTGCCGCCGGCGCGGCCGGCCGATCCCGTCCCCGGTGCCGCGTACATCATCCACACCTCCGGTTCGACGGGCATCCCCAAGCCCGTCGCCGTCGGCCGTGCGGCACTGGAGAACCATCTGACGGGCGCCGCCGACCGGTTCGGCCTGGGCCCGGGTGACCGGGTGCTGCTGTTCGCGCAGCCGACGTTCGACGTGGCCCTCGAAGAGGTGCTGCCGTCGCTGTACGCCGGGGCGTGTCTGGTCGCCCCCGAGCGCGAGGTGCTGACCGGCACCGAGCTGGCCGCGCTGCTGGTCTCCGCCCGGGTCACCGTGGCCAACCTGCCGACCAGTTACTTCCTCGCCACCCGCGCGGAGATGCGCCCCGTGCTGCGCGACGGGCACTGGGCACCGCGGCTGCTGGTGCTCGGTGGTGAACGCCTCCCGGCGGACGTGATGCGTGCGTACCTGGCCGACACCGACAGCACCGTGCTCAACGTCTACGGCGTCACGGAAGCCGCCATCAGCTCCACCGTCCACGAGCTCACCCTGGACGGCCTCACCGACGGTGCGGAGATCCCGCTCGGCACCGAGCTGCCCGGCGAACGGATCCATGTCCTGGACGCCCACCACCGGCCGCTGCCGGACGGCGCGGTCGGCGAACTGGCCATCGCCGGGGCCGGCTTGGCCGAGGGCTACGTCGGCAACCCGGAGACCACTGCCGCCCGGTTCACCGGCGTCGAGGCCCTGGGCGGCGAGCGCGTCTACCTCACCGGTGACCTCGGCTACCGCGGCCGCGACGGGCTGCTGTACTTCCTGGGACGACGCGACCACCAGATCAAACTGCGCGGCTACCGCATCGAACTGGAGGAGGTCGAGGCCGCCGCCTCGGCCGCGCTCGGCGGCCGGTCCTGCGCCGTCGTCCTGGACCGTGCGGCCCCGGGCGGGCCCCGGCTGGTCGGTTTCCTGGAGGGCACGGACGACGGTGCGCCGTGGGACGAGCAGGCGTTGCACACCGAGCTGAGCCGCCGTCTGCCGAGCGCCCTGGTACCGGGGCGCTGGGCACGGCTCGACGCCATGCCGCGGCTGGCCGGCGGCAAGCCGGACCGCACCGCGCTGACCCGCCGGGCCGCCGCACTGGAGCCGGCCGCCCCCGCCGAGGAGAGCCCCGGCGCACCGGCGCAGCTGCCGTCCGACCCGACGCTGCCGTCCGACCCGATGACGGAACTGCTCGCCGAGGGCTGGCGGGAGGCACTGGGCCACGGCCGTTTCGACGCCTCCTCGGACTTCTTCCGGGCCGGCGGCCACTCGCTGCTCGCCGCGCAGCTGGCGGCCTGGCTCGAACCGCGGCTGGGGCAGCGCCCACCGCTGCGGCTGCTGTTCCAGAACCCGGTGCTGGCCGACCAGGCCACCGCGCTCGCGGCCGTCGGCGCCCCCGCCGTGCCCTCCGCCGCCGTGCCCGCTCCCGCCGCTTCGACCACCGTGACGGAGTCCCGATGACCCAGCCGATGACCGCCCGGACGCCGGCCCCGACGACCGCCCCCGGCACCCGGCTGACCGCGCCGCAGGGCTCGCTCAGCATCGCCCACGGCGCGGCCCCCGCCACGGAGGGGACCAACGGGGTGCTCTCCCGCTTCGAGGAGTGGACCCGCAGCTCCCCCGAGGCCCCCGCAGTGATCGACGGTGCCCACCGCTGGACGTACCGGGACATCGACGCCGCCGCCGACGAGGCCGCACGGGCACTGCGGGACCGGGTACGCCCGGGAGACCTGGTCGGCGTCTGCCTCGACCGTTCGGCCGCCCTCGTGGTGACCGCCGTCGCGCTCGCCAGGATCGGCGCCGTCTATCTGCCGCTGGGTCCGCGCCCGGGTGAGCGCCGTACCGAGGCCGTCACCGAGGACCTGAACGTCGTCTGTCTGATCGGCGATCCCGAGGTGCTGCCGCCCCGGCACCGGAGCGCCGAGCACCTGCCGCTGGCGCTGCCGGGCGAGGGCGCCAACGCCACCGCCACGGTGGTGGCGGCCTTCGCCGCCCCCGGCACCACGGCCCGTTCCGCGCCTACCGGGGCGTTCTACGCCGTGCTGACCTCCGGCTCCACCGGCCGTCCCAAGGCAGTGGCCGTCGGCGAGCCCGCGCTCGGCGGCCTGCTGGACTGGTACCGCGCGACGAGCGGGCTGGCCCCCGGCGACCGGCAGTCCCTGCTGATCGGTGTCGCGTTCGACCCGCATCTGATGGAGCTGTGGGCCGGGCTGACGTCCGGGGCGGCTCTGGTGCCCGCGCCGGACGAGGTCCGCTGGGACCCGGTCGTGCTGGCCGACTGGTGGCGGGAGTCCGCGGTGACGGTGGTGGCCGCGGCCACGCCGATGGTGGAGCCGCTGCTGGAGCGGCCCTGGCCACAAGACCTGACGCTGCGTCACCTATTTGTGGGCGGTGACCGGATGCGGCGCCGGCCCGGCAAGGACGTGACCACCACCGTCCACAACGCCTACGGTCCGGCCGAGGCCACCGTGGTCTCCACCGTGTACGCCATGCACGGCACGGACGGCGCTGCGGGCACCGATGCCGCGCCGCCGATCGGCCACCCCCTCCCGGGCGTGACCGTGGTCGTCGCCGACGCGGACGGCAGGCCCGTCGCACGGGGCACCGAGGGTGAACTCCTCATCGGCGGAAGCGGCCTGGCCCTCGGCTACCTCGATCCCGACCTGACCGCGCGCCGCTTCCTGGCCGTGCCCGAGGGGGTCGATCTGCCGGGTGTGGAGCGCCTGTACCGCACCGGGGACCGGGTGCGGATGCCGGACGACGGTGCGCTGGAGTTTCTCGGCCGCCTCGACGACCAGGTCAAGATCAGCGGGGTACGGATCGAACCGGCCGAGGTGGAGGCCGCGTTCGAGAAGGACCCGGCGGTCCTCGGCGCCGTCGTCACCGCGCCGCGTACCGCCGGCGGCCACACCCGGCTGGTGGCGTACGTACGGCCGGCGGCCGGCGCGGTGCTCACCGCCGACGCGCTGCTGCCGGCCGTACGCGCCTGGCTCCCGGAGCAGGCGGTGCCCTCGGACGTACGGATCGTGGACTCCTTCCCGCTGGACGCCAACGGCAAGGTGGACCGCGCCGGACTGGCCCGGCAGGCAGCCGCCGAGGCACCCCGTCCCGGCGATGCCCCCGCGGACGGCGGGCGGCCCACCGGCACCACTCCCGGCGAGCAGCTTGTGCTGAGCGCCGTACGCGATCTGCTCGCCCGGTCCGAGATCTCGCTGACCGAGAGCTTCACCGGCGCCGGCGGCACCTCGCTGCTCGCCGCCCGGCTGCTGACCGTCATCGAGAAGGAGAGCGGTGTCCGGCTGCGCGCCCCCGAGCTGCTGCGCCAGCCGGACCTGCGCGCCGTCGCGCTGCTCGTCGACACCCGCCTCGCCGCCCGGCAACCGGCAGGAGCCTGAGATGACCACCCGCACCCCGTACTCCCCCGACACCCGGAAGGAAGAGCCCGTGCCCACCGAAGGCGCCCCGCAGGACGAGCGCATCCCGGCCGGTGACCACCCCGCGCCCGTCCCGGAGGCCGGGCGGCCCGCACCCGCGGCCGGACTGACGGCCCTGGTGGCCCGGCATGCCGCACGGACCCCGCAGGCCCTGGCCGTGGCGGACGGCGACACCACGCTCACCTACGCCCAGCTCGTCTCCTCGGCCCGGGCGCTCGCCGCCCATCTGCGCGAGCACGGCGTGCGCCAGGGTGACGCCGTGGCGCTGCTGATGCCGCGCTCCGCCCGCACGGTCGTCGCCCAGCTCGCGCTGTGGTGGGCGGGCGCCGTGTGCGTACCGCTCGATCCGGCGCATCCGCGCTCCCGTTCGGAGGCACTGGCAGCCGACGCGGGCGCCACACTGACCGTCGGCGACGGCAAACTCCTCGAATCGGCGGACCTTTCCGGTGCCACGCTCGCGCTGCCCGGTGAGCCGCTGGTGGACGGCGGGGACCTGCCCGGGGCCGAACTCGCGCCGGACGCCGCTGCGTTCATCATGTTCACCTCGGGCTCGACGGGCCGGCCCAAGGGCGTGGCCGTGCCGCACCGGGCGATCGCCGAGCTGGTCCGTGACCCGGCGTACGTCACCCTCACGTCCCGCGACCGGGTGCTCTTCCACTCGCCGATGACCTTCGACGCCTCGACGTTCGAGGTGTGGGGAGCCCTGGCCAACGGGGCCGCCGTGGTGGTGTGCACCACCGAACGGCCCTCGTTCGAGGACCTGGCCCGGCAGGTGGAACGCCACGGCGTGACCGTCGCCTTCTTCACCACCGCGCTCTTCCACCAGCTGGCCGGCCGCCGCTCGCGGATCTTCGCGCAGCTGCGCACGGTGATCGTGGGCGGTGAAGCGCTGTCCGCGCATCACGCCCGCGAAGTGCTCCAGGCCTTCCCCTGGCTGGAACTGGTCAACGGCTACGGACCGACGGAGGCGACGACCTTCACCACGGCCCACCGCGTCACCCTCGCCGACTGCGACGGCCAGGTGCCCATCGGCCGGCCGATCGCCGGGGCGACCGTGCACCTGCTGGACGACGACGGCCGGCCGGTCCCGTACGGGGAGCTGGGCGAACTGTGGATCGGCGGCAGCCGGCTGGCGCACGGCTACACCGGGCAGCCGGAGCTGACCGCCGAGCGCTTTGGCGACCACCCCGAACTGGGGCGCCTCTACCGCTCCGGCGACCTCGTCTCCCGGCGTCCGGACGGCACCCTCGATTTCCACGGGCGGACGGACGACCAGGTGAAGATCCGTGGCTTCCGGATCGAACCGGCGGAGATCGAACACGCCCTGCGGGAGCAGCCCGAGGTGGCGGACGCGGCCGTGACCGTGCACCGCCCCTCCCCCGACGACGCCCGCCTGGCCGCCTTCGTCGTGGCCTCGCCCGGCCCGGTGCCGCGCCCCGTCACCCTGCGGGACCGGCTCGCCGCCGTCCTGCCCGCCCATCTGGTCCCCGACGAGGTGCAGGTGGTCGACGCGCTGCCGCTCACCGCCTCGGGGAAGGTCGACCGCCGCGCGCTGACGGACCTCGTCACCGCGGACCGGCCCGACGCGGCGGCCGGACCGCTGGGTCCGCTGGAGCAGGCCGTCGCCGAGATCTGGGGCCGGTCGCTGGGCCGTGAGGTCACGCGTCCGGATGCCGACTTCCTCGCGCTGGGCGGTCATTCGCTGCTCGCGCTCGCGGTCACCGACGACCTGCGCGAGGAGCTCGGCGTGGAGCTGACGCTCGCCGACTTCTTCGCCGCCCCCACGGTGGCGGGGCACGCCGCGCTGGTCGAGCGCGCGCTCCTCGCCGCGCACAGCGATCTGCACCCCGGCACCCCGGAGGACACCGATGGCCACTGACACCCCCGCCGCCGCGGCGCTCCAGGAAGAGCTGCTGCGCCGGGCGCGCTCCCGTGCCGCCCGTCCCGCCGCCGCTCCCGCAAGCGTCCGCCAAGGACCCGCGCCGCTCTCCCACGCCCAGCGCCGTATGTGGCTGATGGACCGGCTGGGGCACGGTGACGCCTCGTACAGCGTGCCCTTCGCCACCCGGCTGCGCGGTCCGCTCGACCTGGACGCGCTGGCCGCCGCGCTGACCTCGCTGGTACGCCGTCACGAGATTCTGCGTACCCGCTACGGGCAGCGGGACGGTGAGCCGTATCAGGAGGTGCTGCCGGCTCCGGAAGCGATCGCACTGCGCGTCGTGGAGGCGGACGCGGACGGCTCGGGCGCACTGCTGGCCGAGGAGGCGCGCCGCCCCTTCGACCTCGCCGCCGGTCCCCTTCCGCGCGCCCTGGTCCTGCGGCACGGGGAGCAGGACCACACCGTATTGCTGACGTTCCATCACATCGCTATCGACGGGGCCTCGTTGGAGACCGTGGCCGGGGAACTGGCCCGGACCTACGCGGCCGCCGCCGGGGGCACCGCGGCACAGGCGCAGCCGGCACCGGCGCAGTACGCAGACTTCGCGCGCCACGAGCAGGCGGCCGCCGACCGTCTGGAAGCGGGCCTGGACCACTGGGCCGGCCGCCTCGACGGCGTCCGCCCGCTGCGTCTGCCCCGCCCCGCGCACCCGCCCGCCGACGCCGGCGCCCGCCCGGCCGGTGTCCACAGCGCCCCGCTCGCCCCACGGGTGCCGGCCGCCCTGCGCGCACTCGGCGGCCGGCACCGGGCCACCCTGTTCACCGTGGCGCTCGCCGCGTCCTTCGCCGCGCTGCACCGCTTCACCGGCCAGGACGACCTCGTGATCGGGGTGGCCGGCACCCACCGGCAGGGCCCGGAGATGCGCGGCCTGGTCGGACTGTGCGTCAACACCCTCCCGGTCCGCGTGAACACCGCCGGCGACCCGTCCTTCACCGTTCTTCTGGAGCGGGTACGGGAGGCGCTGCTGGACGCCCAGCAGCACCGCGAGGTCCCGTTCGACCTGATCCTCGACCGCCTCGGCGCCGCCGCCCGCAACGCGGACGGGACGGCGCTGATCCGGGTGACCGCGGACGTCCTGGGCGCACCCACGACGCTGCGGCTGCCCGGCCTGGCGGACACCTACGTCGAAGTCGGCGCCGGGGAAGCCAAGTTCGACCTCTCCTTCGGCATGGTGGACACCGACGCCCCCGCCGGAATCGTCCAGTACAGCCGGACCGCGCTGGACGAGGAGGCGGCGGCCGCTCTCGGTACGCACTACGCCGCCCTGCTCACCGCGGTGGCCGACGACCCGGGGCTCCTGCTGTCCCACCTGCCCGGCGGGCTGCCGGCGCCCGGGGCCGAAATCGGCGCACACCCGGCCGAGGTGCTGCTGCGCTCGCACCCCGAGGTGGCCGAGGCCGCCGTGGTCGAACCGGCCGGCGGCCCGCTGCTGGCCTATGCCGTGCTGCGCGGCATCGGCGGCCCCACCCCCGCCGAGCTCCGCTCCCGTCTGCGCACGGCGCTGGCCCCTGATCTGGTGCCCGCCGCGGTGACCCTGCTGGACACCCTGCCGCGCACGGCCGACGGCACGCCGGATCCGGCCCGGCTCCCGGGGTTCCCGACGGCCCCCGCACCACAGGGGGCGCACGCGGATGCCGTGACCGAAGGGTTCACCGACCTCCTGGGGAACCCTCCCGGACCGGACGACGACTTCTTCCTCCTCGGCGGCCACTCGCTGGTCGCCGTCCAGCTCGCCGAGCGGCTGCGCCAGGCGCTGAAACTGCCGCTGACCGGCCTGGACATCATGCAGGCCCGCACTCCGCGCGCGGTCACCGCGCTGCTGGCCGCACGTGAGGCGGAGCGGGCCGCCGCACAGCCGGCCGTCTCCTCCCGCCCGCGGCGCACCCGCGAGGGCACGGTGCTGGTCACCGGCGGCACCGGCGGGGTCGGTGCTTTCGTGCTGCGCGAACTGGCCGCCCGGGGACGTCCGGTCCTGGCGCTGGCCCGCCCCGAATCGGCCCACCTCGTGGCCGGGGACGGTGTGGACGTCATCGAGGGCGACCTCACCGACCTGGACGGCCTGCGCAAGGCCGTCGACAGCGCCGATGCGGTGATCCACGCGGCCTGCACCTTCACCCGTCCCGAGGTCGATGTGACGGCGATGGCCGCGATGGTCGGCACCTGGTCGCGCGGCCCGTTCGTCTTCGTCAGCAGTGTGGACGCCTACGGGCACCCGGCCGGCGAGTGGGTGGCGGAGGAGTCCGCCTCGCGGCAGCCGCTGAGCGGGTACGGGCAGGCGAAGACCGACTGCGAAGGGCTGCTGCTGCAGGCGGCCGGCGCCCAGGGCCGGGGAGGCGCGAGCGCCGTCCGTTCCCCGCTCGTCTGGGGAGCGCACCAACGGCTGCGGGACCAGTTGCGCTGGGGTGCGACCGGGGTGCTCTACCAGGCGGCGCAGGAGGGCCGGCCGATCGTCCTTCCGCGGCCGGGGACGCACGGTCATGCGTGGTACGGCGCGGCCTGGGTCCATGCCGCTGCCCTGGCCCGGGCCGTGGTCTCCTGTCTGGACTCGCCCGTCCACGGCGTCGCCAATGCTCTCAGCGGCCACCTCGCCTGGCGGGACCTCGCCACCGGGCTGACCGAACTGCTCGGCAGCGACAGCGAGATCCAGGAGACGGACGAGGTCCACCCGGACCTCGACCACCGCTGGCACTACCACGCCGACCGGCTGGCCCCGTCCCTGCGCGCACGGCCGGGCGAGGACTGGCGCTCCGTGCTGGCCGCAATGACCGGACCTGCCGGGCGCTGAGCCCGGCAGGTCGGCACGAGACGCCCGGTGGCCCGTGGGGGGCCACCGGGCGTCTCCCCGTTGCCGCCCCTTCCGGCGCGCGATCGAGTTCCCCGATCCGGGAAAATCCCGCCTCTCGGCCTGCCCCGCACCGATTCCCGGGGCCGGCTTGCGACCATGGGCGGGCTGCCGGGGCCGACGCCCTCCGGGTGACCGGCCGCCACCGGAGCGCAACACCTCGGTCAACCGGTACCGGTATCCGCGGACCTTCCGCGCGAGGACCTCCGCCGCCGCCGCAAAGGAGCCCTGAATGAACGCCAGCACGGATCTGCTTGTCGACGCCTTCGGACGCATCCGTGAGGTCGTCGAAGACGTGGTCTCCGGGCTCGACCCCGACGAGCTCAGCACCCGCCCCGACGACGCCAATTCGATCGCCTGGCTGGTCTGGCACCTCACCAGGATCCAGGACGATCACCTCGCCGGGGTGGCCGGCACCGAGCAGGTCTGGACCGCGGACGGCTGGTACGACCGCTTCGGGCTCCCCTTCGCGGCCGACGACACCGGCTACGGCCACTCCGGCAAGGACGTGGCGGCCGTAGGGGACCTGAGCGCACAGCTCCTGACGGACTATCACGGCGCCGTCCACGACAACACCGTGCAGTACCTCGCCGGGATCGACGACAAGGACATGAAGCGCGTCGTCGACCGCGGCTGGACACCGCCCGTCACCCTGGGAGTCCGCCTGGTCAGCGTGATCGCGGACGATCTGCAGCACGCCGGCCAGGCCGCCTACGTCCGCGGCCTGCTCGGCCTGTGAGGAGTCCGCGGGCCGACCGGTGAGGAGCGCGCGGGCCGGCAGGTGAGGAGTGCGCGGGCCCTGCGGCGGTCACCGCGGGCTCATCGGGCGCGGGGCAGACGGTGCAGCTCCACCCCGGCGAGCCGGCCCTGCCCCAGCTCCGCCGTCATGTAGGTGCAGAACGGCTGCCGGCGGCGGTCGGTCGGCGACCCCGGGTTCAGCAGGCGCAGCCGGTCGTCCGCCGTGGAGTCCCAGGGAATGTGGCTGTGGCCGAACACCAGCACATCCAGCCCGGGGAACCGTGCGGCGCAACGGCGCTCCCGCCCCTGCGCGGGGCCCGTCTCGTGCACCACGGCGAACCGGATGCCCGCCAGTTCCGCGTACGCCACCTCGGGCAGCCGGGCCCGCAGCTCCGGACCGTCGTTGTTGCCGTACACCCCGATCAGCCGCCGGGCGCGGGCCTGCAGCAAGTCCAGCGTGGCGGTGTCGACCCAGTCGCCGGCATGCACGACGACATCGGCGCGGGGCACTTCGTCGAGCAGCTGTGACGGCAGCACCTTGGCGCGCTTGGGCAGATGGGTGTCGGCGATGAGCAGAAGTCGCACGGGGCCTCTCCTCGGCTGTGCCACGGACGCGGGGGCGCGCGCGGTGGTCAATGTTCCTGGGCGGTCGGCCGCACGGCGATCTCGTTGACCGCCATATGCGGCGGCTGGGTGACCATGAACGTGATGACGCGGGCGATGTCCTCGGCGTGCAGCCAGCGTTCCTGCGGCATCCCGTGGGCCGATGCGGCCTGGCTGCCGCCACGTGTCATCTCCGTCGAGGTCATGCCCGGTTCGACGAGTCCGACCCGGACCTGCCGTCCGGTCACTTCCTGGCGCAGCGCCTCGCTGAAGGAGCACACCGCATGCTTGGTGGCCGAGTAGACGCTGTTGTCCTTGCGGGGCACCCGGCCCGCGACCGAGCTGACGGTTACCAGGTCGGCGACGCCCCGGGGCCCGTCGTGTGCCGCGTGCAGCAGATACGGGAGCGCCGCGTGCGACATCCGCAGAACCGCCGTGAAGTTCAGGCCGACCATCCGGTCCCAGTCCTCCGGGTCGCTGTCCTCCACCGCGCCGCGCGCACCAAAACCCGCGTTGTTCACCAGGACGTCCAGCCGCCCGAAGTGGTCGACGGTCTCCTCGACCACCCGCCGTGCCTGCGTCGCGTCACCGAGATCGGCCGTCAGGGCGAGGGATGCCCCTCCCCGCTCGCCGATGGTCTGCGTGAGGTGCTCCAGCCGCTCGCGACGGCGGGCGACCAGGGCGAGGGAAGCGCCCTCCCGGGCCAGCGCCAGGGCGGCGGCCGCACCGATACCGCTGGAGGCCCCGGTCACCAGCGCCACGCTGCCCGACAGCGCAGCCCCGCCGCCACTCGCCCCACCACCGTCCTGACGCCCCGTCACCGGCTCCCCGGACGCTGAACTGGTCATCGCCTTCGCACTCCTCCCGTCCGCTCTCTTCGGCCCGCAGCGGCCGAACCCGGTCCGCACACCCGTACCCCGCCGAGCGCCCGCGGTCCCTCCCCCTCCGCCATCTGCCCCTTGCCCTCCACCGTCGCCTGCCGCCACGCCCCCACCGCGGAGGGTGCGCACGCCATGACAGCGGGTATTACCCACGGGAACCCCCCTTTGGCTCTGGGAGCTGCTCATGAAGCACACCCATCCCCTGCCGGGCGACATCGGACTCACCCGGATACCCGGCGTCACCGGCCAGTTGATCCGCTTCGGACAGTGGATCAACGGAGACGGCTTCACCGACTACGAACACGCCTTCCTGGTCCTGCCCGGCAACCGGCTGCTGGAGGCCGAGCCGGGCGGCGCCCGCATCCTGTCCCTCACCGCCTACGCCGACGCGGACGTGGTCTACGTCTGCCCGGAACGGCTCACCGAGCGGCAGCGCACCGGCATCTGCGCCGCCGCCACCCGCTACGTCGGGGTGCCCTACAGCTTCCTGGACTACCTGGCGATCGCCACGCACCGCTTCCATCTGCCCGTTCCGGGGCTGCGCCGCTATGTCGCCAGCACCCGGCACATGATCTGCTCCCAACTCGTCGACCAGTGCTACCTGGACGCCGGTGTCCATCTCTTCGCCGACGGCCGCTGGCCCGGCTACGTCACGCCGATGGCCCTGTACCACCTGCCGGCCGCCTGACCCGACCACCCGCGCACCCGGCCCCGGCCACCCGGCACGGTCCGCATACGGCCCGGGGCGCGGGTGCACCGCTCCGCGGATCCTCGCGGAGCGGTGCACCTATCATGGTGATCGCCAGGGCACCGGTGCGAAGGGGACGGGAAGATGCGGCGGCAACCCGTACTTGTCTATGACGGCGACTGCGCCTTCTGTACGTCCTCGGTCCGGTTCGCCAAGCGGCGTCTGCGGCCGCGCTGTGAGGCCACCCCCTGGCAGTTCACCGACCTCGCACGGCTCGGCATCGCCCAGCAGCGCGCCGAACACGAAGTGTTGTGGGTGACCCCGGCCGGTTCCGTGCACGGTGGCGCCCAGGCCGTCGCCAAGCTGCTGATGAGCGCGGGCGGCGGATGGCCGGTCGTGGGAGCGCTGCTCACGCTCCCGCCCGTGCGGTGGGCCGCCCAGGGCGTGTACCGGATCATCGCGAGGAACCGTCAGCGGATGCCGGGCGGTACGGCGGCCTGTGCGCTGCCGCCCTCCCGCGGTGGCCGGGGGAGGCAGTGAGCGTACGGTCCGGCTGAACGGTGCCGGTCCGACGCACGGACGGCACGGCGTACGGACGACGCGGGGGCCGGACGACGCGGCGCCCGGTGGCGTTCCGCCATCGGGCGCTCTCTCCTCTCCGCAGCCGGGCCCGGCCCGCCCGGTCCGCTCGCTCAGGGCTCAGGTGCCGGACTTACGGCCGTAGACGTAGACGTCGTCACCGTTCTTGAGCAGGGACCAGTACTTCTTGGCGTCGTTGCTGCGCATATTGACGCAGCCGTGCGAGCCGGGGGCCGACCAGACGCTGCCGCTGATGGAGTGGAACGCCTGCCCGCCGTCGAAGAACTGGCTGTACGGCATGGCCACGTGGTAGATCGTCGATACGTGGTGCAGGTTGCGCCAGTAGATCTTCTTGGCGCCGGTGCGGGTCTCGTACCCGTCGCGTCCGGTGCGGACCGGGACCGGCCCGAACACCAGCTTCGATCCGTCCTGGATCCAGCTGAGCTGGCGGGTGAGGTCGACGCAGGCGATGCGGCCCTTGTCCGTGGGGCACTTGTGCGCCGTGTTCGGGTTGCCCCCGGCCGCCTGCTGCTGCGCCACGAGGCTCATCACGCCCCAGGTGACGGGACCGGCGTAGCCGATGTTCGGGGTGATGCCGTGGCTGGTCTGGAAGGCACGGATCGCCCGGCAGTCGGCCGCCGACTGCCGGCCGTCCACGGTCAGCCCGAGGAACTTCTCGGCCTGCTTCTGATAGGGGCCGCGGCTCGCGGTGCAGGACGACGCGGTGGCGGCCTGGGCCGTGGAGCCGAAGGCCACCGTCAGCGGGAGGGCCAGCGCCGTGAGGGCGAGCGTCGCGCCCGCGCGGCGTCCGGCGCCGGACCTCCGTATCCGCAGGTTCAGTTGTCTTTTCATGCCCCGTAGGACCGTTTGCCCGACCCGTCGGTTGCAGGCGTGACCGACCCGAAATATCTGATAGGTCGTGCCATGCCCCGGCCGGGGCGACGGCCGCGCTGACCGCACCGCCTACAGCACCACTACGGTCTCCTGGCGGGCGTAGCTGAAGCCGTCGTTGTCGAAGTAGAAGATCGCGACCTTCACCTTGTCGCCCTTGTCGAAGGTGGAACCGACGGCCGGGCGCATGGTGATCTGCGCCGTATGGCTGCTGTAGTCGCAGGTGAGCTTGTCCGTCTTGAGGGTGCCTGCGGCGACCGACCCGTCGTGGCCGGTCTGGCTGGCCGCATTGGCGACCAGCTGGTGGTTCATGCCGGGGTCACAGGAGTAGGTGACCTTCACCTGCACACCGGGCGCCTTCAGGGCGACCTTGTCGATGGCCAGGAGGTTGGCCTTGGCCACCGCGGAGGGCGCCGCGGTCAGTACGCCCGCGCCGACCAGGACGGTGACGGCTGCGGTACCGGCGAGGCGACGCCGGAGACGGGCTGCGTTCATCGAGGTTTCCTTCCCCCCTGCGCCGTCACCCCGGTCCTGAACGGTGGAGAAATATCCGCCTGTGCGGGTGACTGCGACAGATGTTCACTTTGGCTCGTGATCCTATGCGGTCTCCCCCGCGAAACCGCACACCTTTCCGCCCTCACGACCCGCCCCCGTACGCCACACCCACGTCGTCCCCGCCCCGCCCTCCCAAGGCCGGGAGTCCGAACACGCCCTCCGTCATAACCCTCTGCCATCACGCGGGCACTTAATGTGCTCATGGTGGCGGGTGGGCGCGGCACCCCCGCGCGCGGCCGGCCGCCTCTCCGGGATCCGCCGGAACCCACCTCCGAAAGGGATGACGCATGATCTCCGATGCCCTGCGTGCCGAGTACGAGCACCGCTTCTCCACGTACGACACCGATGGCGACGGCTACCTGACCGCACAGGACTTCACCGAGCGGGCGCGCGTGCTGACGGAAGCGGTGGGCGAACCCGCGGATTCCGCCAAGGCGCAAGCCCTCCGTGCGGGGATGCGCAACACCTTCGACGAGCTCGCCGCCCTGGCGGACGTGGACGGTACGGGGCGCCTGGACCGGGAGCAGTTCGTCGCGGCGTTCGCCCGGGCCGGCACGTCGGGGATGCTCGGCAAGGTCGTGGGGCCGTCGGTCGCCGCGACCGTCGCCCTGGCCGATGCCGACGGGGACGGTGTGGTCAGCCTGGCGGACTTCACGGCCGTGCACCGGGCGGCCGGATACTCGGCCGCCCAGGCGGAGGCGGCTTTCACGGCGCTGGACGAAGACGGCGACGGGCGGCTGATGGTCGCCGCGTGGCAGACGCCGTGAGCGAGCGGCGGCCGGCCGCGCCCGCCGCCGTCGCCGGGCGCGGCCGGCCGCCGCTGCGGTACGGAAGATCAGCGCGAGCTGCGCCGGCAGCTCCGGACCGCTCGCCCGGGCGGGGCGCAGCCCCACATAGCCGTCGGGCCGGATGAGGAATGCTTCGCCGCCGTGCGCGCCGTACATCTGCCGGCAGTCGTCACGGCTGTCCCTGCGCACGACCCCTTGCGCGCGAGCGCACGCGGCCTCGCGCGGCTGCCGCGCTGCGCTATGTCCAGCTGGGCAGGGTCACCCCGTGCAGATTGCGGTAGGCGGCCGGCTGCGGGGAGGCCCAGCCTTCGAGGAGAGCGTCATCGACCTCGTAGACCTCGATGCCGATCGGGTGGCACACCTCCAGCGGGTCGCCCGCGTCCGGCCCCCACAGCGGCACGGACAGATCGCCGCCCGGGCAGGTGGACAGCGCGCACAGCAGGTCGAGTTCGGCGAAGAACTCGAAGTGGTCGCCGGGCCGGGCCGGGCAGGCCTTCATGAAGTACTGGTCGTCCTCGTTGAGTCCGGTGCACTGGAAGACATTGAGGACGTCGTGCACGTCGAACTCCGTGAGCCCGTACGGCAGGACGGCGCGGACCAGGTTCGAGTGGCAGTGGAAGTCGAAGTCCTCGCCGGTGAGCATGCGGTTGACGTACGGGTCGCAGCGGGTGCCCAGCAGGTCGTGAACCCTGCCGCCCGTGTCATCGGTGCCGTAGTCGGCGAGCGTGTCACCGGTGACGGTCAGCAGCGGGCGCAGGAAGGGGAGGGTGGACCACAGGCGGTCGTAGGTGCTGACGTGGGCGCGCTGCAGCTGACGGGTGCGGGACGCCCAGAGGCGTTCGCGCGGGTCGTGGCGGTTCCATACGTTGAAGTCCCCGACCTGCGGCCCGTCCACGGTGACGATGCGGCACAGATGGCCTGCGGGTACTTCCCAGGCGCGGCCGGAGCGTATCGGGATGGTGAAGCTGTCGACCAGGCGGCGGCCGCCGGAGCTGCCGGAGCTGCCGGAGTTGCCCGAGACCCGGTCGTAGAAGGCCTTGTCGACATCCAAGGGGCCGCCCTTGGTGGCCTGGTAGGCGGCTTCGTTACTGACCATCGGTGTGCTCACTTTCCTGGGAGGCCCGCCGGGCGGCAGGGGGTGCGGTCGAGGGGGCAGATCGGGTCGGGTCATCGGGTCGGGTCATCGGGTCGGGGTCATCGGGTGGGTGGTTATCGGGTGGGCCGGGCTTCCGCCAGGTGCAGCGGGCCGCGCGCACGATGTCGACGACCTGGCACTCCGAGTCGTCGAGGTAGCGGGCGAGCGCGGCGGCCGCTTTGGTGCGCCGCCCGCCGCGGAGCAGATCGCACAGCTCACGGTCGCGTGGCACCCATTGGCGCTGGAATTCCGGTTCATGCGGCACCTCGGCGAAGGCCAGGCGCAGTTGGGCGACGGTCGTACGGAAGAAGCGGTTGAGCCGTTCACTGCCGAGCAGGTGCACCACGTCCCGGTGGAAGTCCAGCGAATGCGTGGCCGTGCAATCCCACCGACCGGCCGCTGCTGCCTCTTCGGCGGCTGACACATACCGGTCGAGTCCGTCGAGAGCCGCCTGGGGAGCGGTGAAGCTCTGCTCCGCGGCCCGGAGTTCCAGAGCCCGGCGGGTGGTGTAGATGTCATGGACATCCTCGACATCGAGGCATGTGACCGCGGCGCCCTTGTAGAGCCGGTGGACGGCGAGACCTTCGTACACCAGCAGCCGTACGGCCTCGCGCAGGGTGTTGCGCGAGACGCCGAACTCCTCGGCGAGAGCCGCATCGCGCAGGGGGTGACCCGGCATGAGCACACCGGTCGTGATCCGGTCGCGCAACCGGTCGGCGACCGCCTCGGCGGCGAGGTACAGGGGTGCCGCACCCGTGTCGTTCGTTTTATCGGCCACAGAACGAAGCTACTCAGGATTGTTCAGCAATATGCAGCAATCCAGAGATCCACATGGGCCGCCGCCGACCCGCAGTGGCGAATAGATACAGGTCATGACTACCTTCCGTCGCATTGGGCGCCACGGAAACACTCCACCCTCTGACAGGATCGTTCAAACATTTCCGGCTTCATCGCCGTCGCCGCCCGCTTCCGTCGGTTTCCGCCTCCGCTGACGGCGCCCGTCCGCGCCGCCGGACCCCCGACAGGGGCGATCCACGTCGCCGTACCCGTGTGCAATGCGCCGTTGCACCGGGGCAGAACGGGCCGTTGCACCGCCACAAGCCCGTGCGCGGTGCATGCGGACCTGCGCAGCGCGTGCCTCGAGTGCGCCGGTTGCGCTCGGCGGACACCCCCCGGGCCGGGCAGGTGATCACCGGCCGCGGGGGTGTGATGCGCCCGCGGTCAGACGGGTGCGCCCCTGCCCGTCTGAACAGGTGCGCACGGCCCAAGCACGGCCACGCCCCGGCGGCAAGGGTGCAGGCCGGGCCGCGGCGGCGCTACCGCGCGCTCTGCCCAGGCGAACTCGGGGCGTGGTTGTCTCTTCCCCGTCAAATTCATGGCGCCGCACGGAAATCGCGGTTCGAGCACCATTCGAACGCGTACACCGCATACGCGCCAGGATTCCTGAATGACCGCCAGGCAACTGCGCGGCGAGCGACGGGAGTAAGGGCATGGAATTTCCGCAGGCAGCAAAAGCGCCTGCCCGGAGTGAATTCCGGGGCTATGGTGTCCGGGGCATCACAGCAGCAGCGGTCCTGCTCGCGGCCGGCGCGCTGAACCTGGCATCCGGGCAGCCCGCCGAGGCCCGCTCCGGCGGCACCTGGGACCGCCTGGCCGGGTGCGAGAGCGGAGGCAACTGGCGTATCGACACGGGCAACGGGTTCTCCGGAGGGCTGCAACTCGCCCACTCCACCTGGCACTCCTTCGGCGGCGGCGCCTACGCGACACGGGCGGCGCGGGCGACCCGGTCCCAGCAGATCCAGGTGGCCCAGAGGGTACTGGCACGTCAGGGCTGGGGCGCCTGGCCGGCCTGCTCGGCCTCGCTGGGACTCAACTCGGCCGACACACACCGCACTGTGCGAAGCGCCCCGGCACGCCCCGCGCCACAGCGGCAGGCAGACCCGTCGGCCCGGGCGCGGGCCCGCCATCCCCAGCCCCGCCATCCGCAGCCCCGCCATGCCCAGTCCCATGAGAAGCGATACAAAGTGGGCCGCCATCGGAGTACCGGCGGCTCGGTCGTCGTCAACCCCGGCGACACGCTGAGCGGTATCGCGTACGCGCACGGCCTGGGATGGCGGGAATTCTACCGGCTGAACCGACAGGTGATCGGGGCGAATCCGCATCTGATTTTCCCCGGCACTCGTCTCGCTGTACCACACTCCGGCACCCACTGAGCGGGTAACGGAAAACTCGGAATTCCCCTGGCCCACAGCCGGGGGAATTCCGCCAATTCCCCGCTCTTTCACGCCACGGCGGTGCGGGCAGAGCAGTCAGCCCGCGGTCGCGTACACGCGGTTGGCGAACTCCGCGATCTCCGCGTCGCTGAGGTTCTTGGCGAGGTTCGCCTCGGTGATCATTCCCACCAGTTGGTGGCCGCCTTTGACATCGATCACCGGCAGGCGCTTGATGTGGTGGTCCTCCATGGTCCGCAGGACCTCGGAGGCGTCCGCATCGGCGTCGATCCAGTGCAGCTTGCCGCCCATGGAACCGGCCTGCACCGTCGCCGGGTCGACACCTTCGGCACAACAGGTGACGACGATGTCGCGATCAGTGATCATCCCCATGAGCCTGTTGTTGTCACCGCAGATGGGCAGGCAGCCGACGTTCAGGTCCCGCATCATCTTCGCCGCATCCATCAACGATTCATGTGCACCCACACAGCGCGCTCCGCCGGACATGATGTCGCGGGCTCGCAGCTTGCTGGCCATGATTCCTCCTGTCTCAGGAGTGTTGGTTGCCCCGCTTCGATCACATCACGGATGACCCCACGACGCTCCCCGGGGACGGGACCGGCCGCCGCCGCGCGGCCGCTCCACACGTTCGGGCTGTCAACTACCCGCGCACGCAAGCGTCGTCATAGGACGACTGCGGGACCGGACGTCACCTGCGGGCGTAGTGTCAGCCTCTGTGACGACGTCGAATCCATTCTTCGAGCCGAGTGATCTGCCCTACGCGCTGCCGCCATTCGCGCGGATCCGGAACGATCATTTTCTTCCGGCCTTTGCACGCGGCATGGCCGATCAGCTGGACGAGATCGCGGCGATCGGTGACTGCGCCGAACCGGCGACCTTCGAGAACACCGTGGAGGCGCTGGAACGCAGCGGCGCGCTGCTGGGCCGGGTAAGCAGGGTGTTCTTCAACAAGGCGGCGACGGATACCGACGAGGAGATCCAGGCGGTCGAGGTCGAGATCGCTCCCCGGCTGGCCGCCCACGACGATGCGCTGCTGCTCGACTCCGCGCTGTTCGCCCGGCTGGACGCGCTCTACGGGCGACGCGAGCAGTCCGGATGGGACACGGAGCAGTTGCGGCTGCTGGAGCGGCACCACACGAACCGGGTCCGGGCCGGCGCCCGCCTCGCCCCGGAGCAGCAACAGCGCCTGCGCGAGCTGAATGCCGAGATCGCCGCCCGGTGCACCGAGTTCGGGCAGAACCTCCGGGCGGCCACCGCGGACGCCGCGCTCGTACTGGACCGTGCCGAGGACCTGGCCGGCCTGCCCGCGGACCAGATCGCGGCCGCCGCCGCGAACGCCCGGGCACTGGGGCACGAGGGCAAGTACGTGCTCAGCCTGAAGAACTTCTCCCAGCAGACCGAGCTCGCCGCGCTGGACGACCCTGCGCTGCGCGAGCGGCTGCTGGCCGCGTCCCTCGGTCGCGGTACCGACACCAACGGCCCGGTCGCCGTCGCGCTGGCCGCCGTGCGCGCCGAGCGCGCCGCCCTGCTCGGCTACCCCAGCCATGCCGCCTGGGAGGTCGCGGACCGGACCGCCGGCACCACGGACGCCGTCGAGGAACTGCTCGGCCGGCTGGTCGCCCCCGCCACCGCCAATGCCGAGCGGGAGGGCGCGGCCCTGGCCGAGGCGGCCGGCGTGGCCACGATCCGCGCGGCGGACTGGCAGTACTACTCCGAGCGGGTGCGCAGGGAGCGGTTCGCGCTCGACGCGTCGGTGCTGCGGCCCTATCTGGAGCTGGAGACCGTGCTGCACGACGGTGTCTTCCACGCCGCCGAGCTGGTCTACGGGATCACCTTCACCCCGCGCCCCGACCTGGTGTCGTACCACCCGGACGCGCGCATCTATGAGGCGCACGACGCCGACGGCAGCCCGCTCGGGCTGTACATCGGCGATTTCCACGCCCGTGAGTCCAAGCGGGGCGGCGCCTGGATGGACGCTCTCGTCCCGCAGTCCCGTCTGCTCGGCCACCAGCCGGTCGTGGTCAACAACCTGAATATCGCCAAGCCTCCGGCAGGCGAGCCGGTGCTGCTGACCTGGAGCGAAGTCAACACGCTGTTCCACGAGTTCGGGCATGCGCTGCACGGCCTGTTCTCCGATGTGCGCTACCCGCTGCTGTCCGGCACCCGGGTGCCGCGTGACTTCGTCGAGTTCCCCTCCCAGGTCAACGAGGTGTGGGCGGACTGGCCGGAGATCCTGTCCCACTACGCCCGGCACCACGTCACCGGCGAGCCGATGCCGGCCGCACTGCCGGCCCGGCTGCGCGAGGCGGAGAACTTCGGCGCGGGCTTCCGGATGGTGGAGCACCAGGCCGCCGCGGTACTGGACTGGGCCTGGCACTCCCTCTCCCCCGGCGAGGCACCGGCCGCCGACGAGGCCGAGGCGTTCGAGGCGGCCGCGCTGGAGCGCTACGGGCTGTCGGTGTCCGCGATCCCGCCGCGCTATCGCACCGGCTACTTCGCCCATATCTTCAGCGGCGGCTACGCGGCCGGGTACTACGGATACCGCTGGGCGGAAGTGCTGGACGCCGACACCGTGCGCTGGTTCCGCGAGAACGGGAAGACGATCCGCGAGAGCGGTGAGATCTTCCGCCGGGAACTGCTCGGCAAGGGCGGCAGCGTCGACCCGCTCGGGGCGTTCCGTGCGGTGGTCGGCCGGGACCCGGACCTCGCGCCGCTGCTGGCGCGCCACGGACTGGAGGGCTGATCGCGGCAGGCCGCGCGGGCGCCGGGGCCGGTGGTGCGGGACCGGGGGTTGCCGTGTGGTGGCACGAGCCGCCGCCGGCCTGCCGGCCAGGTCTCAGGCGGCGACGAACCGGTGCTGCCGCTCCCCGTGGAGACGGCCCGGCGGGAGCTTGCGGCCGAAGGCGACCAGCAGCAGATCCTGGGCAGCGCCGGACAGCGGTGTGCCGGTGCCGAAGGACCAGTCGAGGTCGTCGGCGCGCAGCTCGACTCCGCTCAGGTCGGCTCCGAAGAACCTGGCGGACCTGAGGGTGACCTTCTCCAGGAGGAGGCGTACCCGGTCTTCGGGAACGCGGCGGTCGAGGCCGAGGGCGACCGTGATGTCCAGGCCGTGGACCACATCGTGCCCCAGTGCCGACGCGAGGCCGCCGACCGGCGGTGTCCAGGGGTGACGGGCGTTGTCCCGGAGGAAACCGGCGAGTTCACCCGTGGTGGCGGCTGCCGCGTCCCTGCGGGCACACCGGTCGGTCATCCGGTGGAGGCTGCCGCGCGCTCTGACGAGTTCGGCGGCCACCTTGGGGAGCGAGTAGCGGAACCCCATCGACATATGGGCCGCGACCTCGCGTACCCGCCACCCCGCGCACAGTGTCGGCGCCGCCCACTGCTCGGCCGTCAGACCGTCCAACAGGTCTGCCAGTTCCCGGCGTTCGGCCGCTATCGCCGCTTCGATGCTCATCCGGCTGCTCCTCCCCCATGAGGGTTCTTCTCGCGAACTGCCTCCGGTTTCCATGATCTTGCGCACTTCGCCATAAGTCCAAGAGCTAGCTGTTCTCGTCTCTAGAATCAGCAGTTATGGAACTTCGGCAGCTGCAATACTTCGTCGCCGTGGTGGAGGAGGCGGGCTTCACCCGTGCGGCCGCCCGGCTGCATCTGGCGCAGCCCGGGGTGAGCGCCCAGATCCGGCAGCTCGAAAGGGAGTTGGGGCAGCCGCTCCTGGACCGCTCCGGCCGTACGGTGACCACGACGGAGGTGGGCCGGGCCGTCCTCACCCATGCGCGGGCGGCGCTCGCCGCCGTCGAGGGGATACGGCAGACCGTGGACGAGTTCAGCGGGCTGCTCCGCGGTCGCGTCCGGGTCGGTCTGGTCTCCGGCGCCAGTACCCGCAGATTCGATCTGGCGTCGCTGCTGGCCGATTTCCACGATGCGCATCCGCAGGTCGAGATCTCCCTCACCGAAGAGACGGCGGAGCGGATGCTCGCGGCCCTGCTCGGCGGTGCACTCGACATCGCCGTGACCGGGCTGGCGGACGAGCGGCCACCGGCCGGCATCTCCTTCCGGCCCGTGATCGACGACCCCCTGGTCGCCGCCATCGCGCCGGGCGACCCGCTCCTGGCGGGGAACGCCGACCGTACGAGCGTGCCGCTGGCCGCGCTCCGCGAGCGCCCGTTGATCAGCCTGCCGCGCGGTACCGGTCTGCGCGGGGTGCTCGAACGCGCCTGTGCACAGGCCGGGTTCCGCCCCCGCATTGCCTTCGAGGCGTCCGTCCTGCCGGTGCTGGCGCGGCTTGCGGCCCGTGGCCTCGGCGTGGCCGTCGTCCCGGCGCTGCCGGCGAACGAGGCGGCGGCCGCCGGGCTGCGGACGCTGGAGATCACCGGACCGCGGCTGCGCGGCCGGGTCGCCCTCGCCTGGCGGACGGAGGGGCCCGCCGGCCCGGCGGCGAGAGCCCTGCTGGGACGGCTGCGTACCGCCCTTCCCGAACCGGGAAGCCGCGGGGAGCCACCGGCCACGCCGCGGACCGGGAACGCCCGGACCGCGGCGGCCGGCGGCCGGGATCACCAGTCCGCGGGCGCGTAGTCCTTCAGGAAGCAGCCGAACACATCCTCGCCCGACTCACCGCGGACGATCGGGTCGTACACCCGGGCCGCGCCGTCGACCAGGTCGAGGGGGGCGTGGAAGCCCTCTTCGGCCAGGCGCATCTTGTCGGGGTGCGGGCGTTCATCGGTGATCCAGCCGGTGTCCACGGCCGTCATGAGGATGCCGTCGGTCTCCAGCATCTCCCGGGCGCTGGTGCGGGTGAGCATGTTCAGCGCCGCCTTGGCCATATTGGTGTGCGGATGGCCGGCGCCCTTGTAGCCGCGGCTGAACTGGCCTTCCATCGCCGAGACGTTCACCACGTACTTACGGCGTGCGGAGGCCGCCGCCATCGCCGGGCGCAACTTGCTCACCAGCAGGAAGGGCGCGGTCATATTGCACAGCTGGACTTCCAGCAGCTCGATGGGTTCGACCTCGTCCACCTTCTGGATCCAGGTGTTGGTCGGGTGCAGATCCGGTACGAGGCCGCCGGCGTCGATCGCGGTGCCCGCCTCGATACGGGCGGGGGTGGCGGAGCCCGTGGTCAGGGCGAGGGAGGTGACGTCCTCGGCACTCAGCACGCCGGCGGTGGCGGAGGCGGCGGTGAGGGCGGCGGGCGTGCCGCTGCCGAAGTGGCCGAGGACGACGGAGGCGGGCAGCTCCCCGGCGGGCAGCGGGGCGGACTCGGCGGTGATCAGCTGTCCGTAGGCCTCGGGAGAGCGGCGGACGGTCTGGGCGGCGTTGTTGATCAGAATGTCGAGGGGGCCCTCGGCGCTCACCGTGTCGGCGAGCGCGATGACCTGGGCCGGGTCGCGGAGATCGATTCCGACGATCTTCAGCCGGTGCAGCCACTCCGCACTGTCCGGCATCGCCTTGAAGCGGCGGATGGCGTCGTTCGGGAAGCGGGTGGTGACGGTGGTGTGGGCGCCGTCCCGCAGCAGGCGGAGGGCGATATACATGCCGATCTTGGCCCGGCCGCCGGTGAGCAGTGCGCGCCGGCCGGTGAGGTCGGTGCGGGCGTCGCGGCGGGAGCGGTTCTCCTCGGCGCACGGCGGGCAGAGCTGGTGGTAGAACGCGTCGACCTCGACGTAGCGCGACTTACAGGTGTAGCAGGACCTGGGGCGCTGCAGGATGCCGGCGATCTGGGTGGTCACGGAGCTGGTGAGGGCCAGTCCCTGGGTCTCGTCGTCGATCCGGTCGGGCGCACCGGTGGCCGTGGCCGCGGTCACCGCCCGGTCGTTGGCGGTCTTGGCCGCCCGGCGCTCCTGCCGGCGGCGCTGCTTGACCTTGCGGTAGATCCCGGCGGTGGCGCGCCGTATCGCGATCGCGTCCGGGTGGTCGACGGGCAGCGCGTCGAGCTCTTCCAGCACGCTCAGGCAGACCGCCATCCGCTCCGAGTCGATACCCGTGCCATCGGCCCGGCCTGTTTCGGTCACCGTCATTGCCGCTGCCGCTTTCCTGGGATCGTGTGTTCTATTTACGCTTCGGCGGAACTTTACGTAGCGGGGGGCCGCGGCGCCAAACCCGATGGGGGCGCTCGCACTGGTGAGCGCCCCCAGGGGCGGCAGCGGCCGGTGAGCACCGTGCCGGGGACCCGACGGCCGGGGAGCGCCACACCCCCTGCTCCGGGCCGGTCACGGCCGAGGGGCCCGGCGCTCCCCGCACCGGGCCCCTCGCCCTTGCCGATTCCCCCGCATCGGGCGACGTCCGCCTCTACCGGCGTCCGTCAGCTCGCCGGGTCGTGGTTCAGCTCGATGTCGAACGCGCTGTTCCCGTCGGCCCCCAGGTGCAGCGGGGCGGCGACCGGCGGATAGCCGGCGGCGATCAGGGTGTACTCGCCGCTGTCGAGGTCGGTGAAGACGTACTCACCGTCCTGACTGCTGGTGGCGCTGGCCACCACATTGCCCGCCGGGTCCAGCAGGGTCACCCGGGCGTCGTCCACCGGGCCGCGCACCGTACGGACGGTGCCGCGGACCTGGGCGCCGAGCGTCAGCCGCACCTCGTACCAGTTGCGGTTGCCCGAGGTGACCTCCACCTGGAGGGCGGACGGGCGGTGCTGCTCGGCGCTGACGGCCAGGGTGTAGCTGCCCGGGGTCAGCTCACCGAACGCGAAGCCGCCGTCCTGGCCGGCCACGCCCGAGGCCACGACCTCGCCGCGTACGTCGGTGGCCACGACGAGTGCGCCGGGCACCGGTTCGTCGCCCTTCTCCTCGCGGACCTCACCGGAGAGACCGGCCGCGCCGCTGAGAGTCAGGTCGAACGAGACGGGCTCGCCGCCCACCACCACGGTCACGGCCTGCGGCCGGCGGGCCCCGGCGGAGCCGATCAGCACATAGGTGCCGGCGCCCGTCGTGGGCAGGGTGTATCCGCCGTCGGCCGCGGTCGACGTCCGGCCGAGCTGCCGGCCGCCGACGCTGATCAGGGTGACCGCGGCCTGCGCCACCGGCCTGCCGTCGCCGTCCCGCACCGTTCCCCGGATCACCGGGCCGCTCGTGCCGGTTGTGCGGTCCGCGGAGCCCGAGGGGACCGCGGCGCGTACCGGTACGGCGTCGGCGACCGGGTCATCGGCCGGCGCATACGGGTCCGCACCACCGGCTCCTTCGGCCGCACCCCCGTCGCCGTTCGCCGCACCGTCGACGACGTCCCCCGCGCGCTTGGCGGACTGCTCCTCGGCCTCGGCCTGTGCACGTGCCTGCAGGCCGGAGATCTGCCGCAGCGGCATCTCCTTGATGAACCACATCAGCACGAAGGCCAGGGCGACGACGATCGCGCCCATCAGGAAGACCGTGTGCATCGAGTCGGCGAAGCCGCGCTTGAACGGCTCGGCCAGCCGCGGATCGAGGTGCTGGATGAACGACGAATCGCTCAGCACGCCCGAGGAGTTGCCGTTGCCCGGGTGCTTGAGCATGTCCAGCACGGGCTTGTTGGCGGGGTCGTTCAGTACCGCGGGGTCGTGCAGTGCGGCCTGGAAACGCTCGGTGGACGCGGCGTCCTTGAACGCCGAGGAGATCTTGTCGCCGACCGTGCTGAACAGCACGGACAGGAAGATCGCGGTACCTGCCGTGGCGCCCATCTGCCGGAAGAAGGTGGACGAGGCGGTCGCCACGCCCATGTCCCGCGGCGGCACCGCGTTCTGCACGGCCAGCACCAGGGTCTGCATACAGCCGCCCAGGCCCAGGCCGAAGACCAGCATGTAGACCATGGTCTCCCACAGCGGGGTGTCCCACTGGACCCGGAAGTGGAAGAGCAGCATCGCCGCGATCATCAGCGCGGTGCCGATGATCGGGAAGATCTTGTAGCGGCCGGTCTTGGCGGTGATCTGGCCCGACGCGATGGAGGCGATGAACATGCCCGCCATCAGCGGCAGCATTTCCAGACCCGACTTGGTGGGGCTGGCGCCCTTCACGATCTGGAGGTACTGCGGGATCATCAGCATCCCGCCGAACATGCCCATACCGATCAGCACGGACAGCAGGCTGGTCTTGCTGAAGGTGCCGTTGCGGAACAGCCGCATCGGGATCAGCGCATCGTCGCCGATCCAGCGCTCGACGAAGATCCAGGCGATGATGCCGACGACCCCGATGGCGTAACAGGCGATCGACCGGGACGAGTCCCAGCCCCACTCCCGGCCCTGCTCCGCGACGAGCAGCAGCGGTACGACGCCGACGGAGATGGTGAGCGCTCCCCACCAGTCGATGCGGTGATCGCGCCGGGTGTGCGGGATGTTGAGCACCTTCGCGACCACGAACAGCGCGATGATGCCGATCGGTACGTTGACCAGGAAGACCCAGCGCCAGCCGGTGATGCCCAGCAGCTGGTCCTGTCCGGCGAGCGCCCCGCCGATCAGCGGGCCGGCCACGCTGGAGGTGGCGAAGGTGCCCAGCATGTAGCCCTGGTACCGGGCACGTTCGCGGGGCGGGACGATGTCACCGATGATCGCCAGCGCCAGCGACATCAGACCGCCGGCGCCCAGGCCCTGCACCGCCCGGAAGGCGGCGAGTTCGGTCATCGAGGTGGAGAACGTGCACAGCACCGAACCCGCGACGAAGATGCTGATCGCGGCCAGGTAGTACGGCTTGCGGCCGTACAGGTCGGACAGCTTGCCGTACAGCGGGGTGGCGATCGTCGAGGTGATCAGGTAGGCGGTGGTCGCCCAGGCCTGCTCGCTGAGGCCGTGCAGATCGTCGGCGATGGTCCGGATCGAGGTGCTGACGATGGTCTGGTCGAGCGCGGCGAGGAACATCCCCAGCATCAAGCCGCTGAGGATGGTGAGGATCTGACGGTGACTCAGGGTTCCGGGTTCGGGTATCGCCTCGGCTCCCGCGGCGGGCGGGGAGGTGGCTGTGCTCATGTACGTATGTCTCCCTGCTCCACGGCGGCGCCCTGGTCTCCCCCGGGGCCCAGCCGTGTGTGTTGTCGTTCTGCCATGTCTTCGTTGAGACGGCCCAGCAGCCGGATCAGGTCGGCCCGGTCCTCGGGCGACCACGGTTCGAGCAGCGCGGCCAGTTCGGCATCGCGCTGACGGCGGTAGTGCGCGAAGGCCGCGCGCCCCGCGTCGGTCGCCGCCAGCAAGGACCCGCGGCGGTCCTCCGGGTCGGGGCGACGGGTCACCAGTCCCCGCTCGACCAGCGAGCGCACCTGGCGGCTGACGGTCGACAGATCGAGGAACGCGTCGGCGGCCAGGTCGGTCGCCCGCTGGTCCCCGCCGACGACCAGCCTGGCCAGCAGCACCCGGTCGGCGGCGCCTCCGTCGGTCTTGGCGCGCTGTTTCCACGCGGCGATCAGCCGCGAGAACCGGACGATCTCCGTTCCCAGCCCGGCGGCCGCCTCGTCCAGCCCCGACGAGGCGGTGACCTGCACAGCAGCCCGGTCGCAGGCGTGGACCGTGCCCTTACTCATCGTCGTGATCCTTCGCGGTGAAGTGGTCGATCCGCTGCATGCATTCGAATACATTGCTTGTATCCAGCAAGCATAGCGGCTGGAAGTGAGTGCTGCGCACCACTCGATACCGGGCCATGGGAGAGGGATGGGAGGCAGGGGAGACGGGGTGGGGGTGAGAAGGTACGTCCGGCGGACCGGCAGACCGGAGAGCCCTCCGCCCCCTCGACCGGCCGGGAGACCGCTGTGCACCTTCCCCCTGAACTACTCGCGCTGCTCCGCCGGCCGAGCACCTGCTTTCTGGCCACCTCGATGCCGGACGGCTCCCCGCAGGTGACCCAGACCTGGGTCGACACCGACGGCACCCATGTGCTGATCAACAGCGTCCGGAGCCATGTGAAGACCAAGAACATCGGCCGCGATCCCCGCGTGGCCGTTGCCGTCAGCGACCCTGACCACCCCGCGCGCTACTTCCAGGTGCGCGGCCGGGTGGTGGAGACCACGACCGAGGGCGCGGTCGAGCACATCGAACAGCTCGCCCGGAAGTACCTCAACGCGCCCTACCCCTGGTACGGCGGCCGCGACGAGGAGCGGGTGCTCTTCGTCATCGCGCCGGAGAGCATCAGCGGCACGGGCTGAGGCGCGCCTTGGGGATCAGCCCGGAGCACCGACGCAGCGGCGCTCCGGGCTCCACCGGTCCCGGCGAGGGGGAGCCCGCTCAGTCCGCAGCGCCGGCCTCGTCTCCGCTCAGCCGCTGCACCACCTCATCGGGATCCTTGAGCAGCCACGCCCGCCGGCCCACGGCCGGATGGTCCTCGCGGAAGTCCGCCACCACCGCGGCCGCGTCCCGCAGGGCACAGCCGGCGCGGCCGGACAGCTCCCGGGTGATGACGACCGCGGTCTCGAACGGCATGATCCGCTCCAGCAGCAGGTTCTGCACCGCGTCCATGCCCCGCTCGGCGAGGACACCCGCGCACTCCGCGGTGAGCGAGCCGAACCAGGCCACCCGTTGCTGGTAGGCGGCGGGGGCGCCACTGCCGTCGTCCATGGCGAAGGTGGGCTCCAGAGCCGTCACGAGCCGGTAGGCGTACCCGTGCTCGACGACCCGGTTCGGGGTCGTGAACGCGGTACGGTCCGGGTACTCCTTGCGGAGCTCGAACCAGTCGGCCTCGATCCCGTCAAGACTCTCCGGCAGTACCGGATAGCGGTCGAAGGTGCCGTCGTCCACTCCCCGGAACACCTCGCGGAGCAGGGCGAACGGCAGCTCGGTGCACTCGGCGAGCAGGACGGCGTCGTAGAGGTCCTTGCCCTCGGGATGCACGTCGCTCACCAGCCAGAGCACCTTCCAGGCGAGCGAGAGCGCACGGGTCGCCGCACCGACCACCACCGGTGCCGTGCCCTGCGGTCCGCGGATCTCGGCGGGCTCCGGGGGCACGGGCAGACGCTCGTTGAAGACGAAGTCGAGCTGCACGCTTCCGGGCGGCACACCCTCGGCCTCGGCGGTCCACGGGATGACGAGCCGCCGGCCCGGCACCCGGTCGTACGACCAGATCTCGTCGCCGACCGCGGCGTGCGCGTCCAGGCGTACCGGACCGCCACGGTGGGACAGCGCCTCGGCCGCGGCGGCGATGCCGTCCAGCATCCGGTCCGTACGGTCGTCCGTGAGCTGCCAGGTCTCCGGCACCACGACGAAGTCGAGGTCCCCCGGCTCGCGCGCCGCGTCCCCGAACCACGACGTGAGCAGCATGCTGCCGCGGAGGACCAGATGACCGGCCCACGGAGACTGCGCGAGGGCGGTCAGGACGTGGTGCAGCGCATGGCGCCGTGCCTCGTACCAGCGCTCGCCGACCACCGCGTCCGTGAAGCTCGGCTCGCCCAGGCGCATCCCGAAGGCATGATGGGTTGCGGCGGGGTCGAACACCGGGCGCTGCACCACACCGTCGTCCGGTACGGGAACCAGCGTGGCCGGCAGATCCATGTCTGCTCGCGTCGCCTCGTCGGGCCGGGTCCGGGGCACGACGGCCGTGTCCTCCCACGGGCCGTACCGGAACGCCTGCCACTGCGCCGCCGCGCCCGTGTCGTCGGTACCCGTCATGAGCCCGCCCTCTCCCCCGTCATCGCGCACTCCTCGTCCAGCCAGCCCGCGTCGAGCGCGAGATTCCCGTCGTGGACCACGAACTCCCGCTCCACGGCGGCTATGTGGTGGCCCCTGGCCCGTAGCTGCCGCGACAACGCGTCCAGGCGCTGCCCGGCGGTCGCACGGCCCACCCCGCGGCACCGCTGTGTCACGAACCGCTCCACCCGGCCGTCGGGCCGTACCCGCCGTGCGTTGCGCGAGAGGTGCGCGCCGTGTCCGACGACGAGGGCGAGCAGGGAGCCGACGGGAGCGGAGCGGGCCAGTACCAGCTTGAGGTGATGCTCGAAGTAGTAGTCGGGGCCGAGCCCCGCGGCCTCCTCATCGGTGCCGGGTACGCCCGCGCTCCACGGCGTGGCCTCGATCTTCGTCCGCAGCACGTCGAACCCCGCGGCCCGCAGCCCGTCCGCCGTCGCGGCGGCCTCGGCCCTGACCTTCTCGTACGTCCCGGCCCCGCGCAGCGTCAGCATCGGCTGTGAGGGCACCTCTCCCTGCTCCAGCAGGATGTGGACGCACTTCATGCCATGCGCCGCCGCATAGGCGGCCAGGCGCGTGGCCGCCTCGCGGTCCCCGTCGTCCCGGACGGTGAGATGCACCTCGAACTCCCCCGCGAAAGCGGGCCTCCCGGCCGCTTCCGTCCGGCCTGCGGGCATCACTGTCCCGTCCTCGTCCTCATCCCGAGATGATCACACAGCATCCGGCGGCAGCGCTCCGGCATATCCCGCGGGGCCGCTTCAGGTGACGGCGGCCGTCATGTTCGTGGGCCTGATGGACGACGCCGGGGCGGGGGCCGGCGGGGCGGGGGCCGGCTGACCGGGGGCCGCCCCGCCGGGTACGGCATGGCACCCTGGCCGGCGGACCGGCACTGCAAGGCAGACGGAAGGGCATGACGATGAGTTCGGACCACGGCACCCCCCGGCGGGCAGCGCTCGCGACCTGGCCGACCCCGCTGGAGCCGGCGCCACGGCTGGCCCGCGCGCTCGGCCTCGGGGCGGACGACCTCTGGATCAAGCGCGACGACCTCACCGGTCTCGGTGGCGGCGGGAACAAGGTCCGCAAACTGGAGTGGATCTGCGGTGCGGCGCTCGCCGAGGGCGCCACGACCCTGGTGACGACCGGCGCCGCCCAGAGCAACCACGCCCGGCTGACCGCGGCCGCCGGCGCGCGGCTCGGGCTCGATGTGGTGCTGGTGCTGGCCGGTGCGGCCGGCTCCTCGGCCTCCGGGAACCTGGTTCTCGACGGCCTCTTCGGGGCCACCGTCGTCTGGGCCGGGGAGGTGGGGGGCACCCAGCTCGCGGCCGCGGCGGAGGAGGTGGCCGCGCGGCTCCGGCAGCGGGGAGCCGTCCCGGCGCTGATTCCGCTGGGCGGTTCCAGCCCGCTCGGCGCGTACGGCTATGCCGAGTGCGGGCGCGAACTCCTCGGCCAGGCCCCCGACCTGGACACCGTCGTCGTCGCCCTGGGATCCGGGGGCACGATGGCCGGCCTGGTGGACGCCCTCGGCCCCGGCAAGGTGCTGGGCGTCGACTGCGGCGCGGTGCAGGACCCGGCGGGCACCGTCACCGGCCTGGTCACCGCGCTGTCCGGCACCGTCCACGCACCGGAGACGCTGCGTCTGCGACAGGATCAAGTCGGCGCCGGTTACGGCACGTTGACCGAGGAGTCGATGGACGCCCTGACGCTGGCGGGCCGTACGGAGGGCATCGCGCTCGACCCGGTCTACACCGGGCGGGCGCTGGCCGGACTGCGGGCGGCGGTGCGGGACAAAAGCGTGGCACCCGGGCGGCGCACCGTCCTGCTGCACTCCGGCGGGCTGCCCGGTCTGTTCGGCCACGGAGACGCCGTCGCACGGTGCCAGGAAGCGCTCACGGTCCTTCCGGTCGACGGGTGAGCGCGGCGGGCTGTCCGGGGTGAAGGTCAGATCTCGGGGAAGGCGTCGGGCACGCCGAGCGTCCCGGCGACCGCCCGCCAGATGGCTGCCTGAGCGGCGGGGAGGTCGGTCCTGGGGTCGCCCAGCATCACCCGGATGCCGAAGCCGTCGCTCAGGGCGAGCAGGAGCGTGCTGGTGGCGTCCACATCGCAGTCGGTGAACTCGCCCGACGCGATGCCCCGCCGGATGGCCTGGCCGATCCACGAGTGCAGCTGGTCGTACAGGTCGACGGCCAGATGCTGGGCGGTCTCGTCGCGCAGGGCCCGCACCCACAGTTCCTGCCACAGCCGCCAGTCCTGCCGCAGCTCGGGGTCCGTGGGCAGCATGGTGTGCAGGATGCGGGCCAGGACCACCGAGGCGGGCACCGTGTCGGCGTCCCGGTCGAGTTCGGTGCCGGTCTGCGCGAAGGAGTGGGTCATCGCCTCGGCGAAAAGCCGCTCGCGGTTCTCGAAGTGGTAGTGGAGCAGGGCGGTGGACACCCCGGCGTGTTCCGCGACCATCCGCATGCGGATCTTCTCGAAGCCGGCCTCGGCGATCACTTCGCACGCGGCGGACAGGATCCGTTCCCGCGTTTCGAGAGTGCGTTCAGCCTTGGCCACGTGAGTGCTCCCCGGGTCGGTGTCGGTGTCGGTGTCCTCGGCGGGCCCGTCCGGCCCGTCCCGTCCGTCTTCCCGCATCACCGCCTCCGGCTGTCCGTCGCAGGGTGACCTCACATCGGTAGTGGTGGAAACCCCGGCCCGACTTGCGGCCGAGGAGGCCCGCGTCCACCATCCGGGCCAGCAGCGGCGGGGGCGCGTAGCGGGGTTCGCGGAACTCCTCGTACAGCGACTCGGCGATCGACCGCGTGGTGTCCAGGCCGATCAGGTCGGCCAGTGCGAGCGGGCCGAGCGGGTGGGCGCAGCCCAGCCGCATCCCGCGGTCGACGTCGTCCGCCGAGGCGGCGCCGGACCCGACCATCCGTACCGCGTCCGGCAGGTAGGGGACGAGCAGGGCATTGACGATGAACCCGGCACGGTCCGCGGCGTGCACGACGTCCTTGCCCAGGACGTCGGCGGCGAAGGTGCGGGTCCTGCGGGTGGTGTCGTCGCCGGTCAGCAGGGAGGGCACCAGCTCGACGAGCGGCAGCACCGGGACGGGGTTGAAGAAGTGCAGGCCGATGACCTGCTGGGGGCGGGCGGTGGCGACGGCCGGGCCGGTCTCGACGACGCACACCTCCCGGCCCGCGCGGGCGCACACCTCGGCGATGCCGGAGCCCATCAGGCCGCAGCCCACGACCCCGATTCTCTCGATTGCGCTCTCGGACATCGCTCCTCATGCCGAGGTGGTGGCGGGAGGTACGGCACCGGACGGGCCGGGCTGGTTCCACTCCCCCACGGTCGTTGCCGGGGTGCGCCAGGACGACGAGATCGTGCAGGAAGAGATCTTCGGCCCGGTCGTCACGGTGCAGCCCTTCACCGACGAGGCCGAAGCCCTCCGGCTGGCGAACGGGGTCCGGTTCGGCCTGGCGGCGAGCGTGTGGACCACCGGCCACGCACGTGCCATGCGGGCCACCCGCGCCCTGCACACCGGGATCGTCTGGGTGAACACCCATGGCACGACGGTGTCGGAGATGCCGCACGGCGGGGTCAAGCACTCCGGCTACGGCAGCGACCTGTCCCTCGCGGGCCTGTTGGACTACACCCAGGTCAAGCACGTCATGCTGTGAAGCGGCGGCCGGGGCCCGCGCCCAGGGGCACGGCGGGTGTGCAGGCATCCCCCGCATGGCCTGGTCGACAGACGCTGCGCATCCGAAAGGCGAAGGAACGCAACGGCGGGGAACGCAGCATCTCGTGACATCCAATTGATCACCACGGACCACCGCCCCAGCAAGGACCGGGAGGGCCCGGATACCGGCCCTGATCCTGTCAAGGCGCGAGTTCGGCTTGGCGAAGGCTGCGGAACACCGCCGGGGTCGCCCATCCGCGCAACGTGGCGTGCATCGCCGGCCGGAATGCGGCCTCGGCCGTGGCGGCGTCGAGGGCCCCGGCCGGTTCGAGCGTCACGAGCCCGTGCAGGGCGGCCCAGATCGACAGGGCGATCGACGTCGCTTCGCCGACGAGGACGGGCGCTGCCAACGCGCGATCGATCGTCGTGAGGAGCGGACGGATCGGGTCGCCGGTACCGACCTCCCCCGACGGGTCGAAGGACTGCACGCCACCGAACAGCACCGTGTACAGGTACTCCTCCCAGGTCCGTCAATGGGCGACCGCCATCCTTGCCCATGACCCCGCCATCCAGCGCACGCACCACATGCCAGGAGTGGGACACCACATGTGGAACGGCCTGGACAGCAACAATGACCGAGCCGCCACCGTCATCACTGCGTTCCTCCGGAACAAGCCGGCACCCCTGCCCAACCACCCGACCCGCGACGAGATCCCTGCCTTCCTGCGCGACCACACTTGACGACGTTGCAGCCCGCCACCGGCAACGACGGACGAACCCCCGAAGCCGTCCGCGCCTCGCGCCAAATAACAGTCAACGACGGCATCTTGGTCCGGGAAAGCGCTCAGGGGCACGGCGGCTCCGTTTCGGCGGCACCCTCGCCGGGAGCCGCGGCGGGAGTGTCCTGTGCGCCCGTCAGGTCCCGGGCCAGGGCGACGCGGGAGAGCAGCATCGCGCCCCACAGGACCAGGGCGACGCCCAGGGCCTCGGGCAGCAGCCACCAGCCGGTCCGTACCCGCTCGTCGTAGAGGGTGACGCCCAGCGACAGGCTCACCAGCGCGTCCCCGAGGGTGAGCACCGGCTGGGAGGCGGTCAGCGGGCCCGATTGCATGGCGTTCTCCAGGAGGAAGACGGCCATGATCCCGACCACGGCGAAACCGTAGGTCTGCCACGCGGTGAAGAACGCGCCGGGGCCGCCGGACAGCCAGGCGTGGGTCGCATCCTTCATCAGGGCCGCGGTCAGCGCGTAGGCGACGGCCGTGGCCCCGGCGAAGCAGGCCGCCCGGACGCCGCCCGCGCCGCGGCGCAGGGCGGCGCCGACCGCTGTCGCGATCACTGCGGCGCAGACCACGAGGGCCGGCACCCAGCGGCCGAACGGGGCGTGGGCGGTGCCGATGGTGGGTGCGGCGGCGGCGAGGGCTGAGCCGAGTCCGACGACGAGCAGCACCACCCCCGCCCAGCCGCTGCGGGGGATCCGTCCGCCGAGCAGGACCCGGCCGATGAGCAGCGCGAGCGGCAGTTCCAGGACGAAGAGGGGCTGCACCACCGACAGCGCGCCCTGCGACAGTGCCAGCGCCTGGAAGCACGCCGCGGCGACGACCGCGAGCATCCCGCCGAGCCAGACGGCACGGTGCAGCAGGTCGACGAGCAGCCCCAGGCGCAGCCCGGCGGACAGCGGGACGGTACGGGCCGCGCGCCGCTGCAGCACCGTGGCCAGTGCGTTGCTGGCCGCGGCGAGCAGCGCGAACAGCACGGACGGCCATGTGGCCACGCGCCCACCTCCTCGTCGGCCCCCGGTCACCGGGCGGTGCCGCGCCGCCCGGTGACCGTGTCGCCGGGGCGGTGTGGCGCCGTGGTGGGCTTCGACGCTAGCGGCAGCCTGCGCCGGCGCACCGGCGACACGGATGCCGGGCGGCCGCATTCGCTGAGCTGGACGGTGGTCGCCGGGGTGGCGGGGGCCGCGTCCCGGATGCGGCACGGCCGTAGCCCGCATTCCGCATGGCCGTGCCCGGGTGCGGCGCCGCCGTGCCGGGGGGCCGCCCGGCCGCGTCCGAGGTGCCGCACGGGTGTGCCCGCAGTGGCAGATCTTGGCTCGTCGGCGGCGAACCAGCAGGTCACAGCCGCCGGAAGGAGGGCGGCAGGTGGCGCAATACTGCGGCAACACCACGGGCCGGACCCGGTCGGTAGGGTCCACCGCATGCCAGCCGAACGCACCCGCCAGCACACCACTCCGGTCGCCGCCGCCCGTCGGCGCCGGCTGCGTGCGGACCGCGCCCGGCAGCTCGCCGACCTGCTGCGCCACCAGGTGCTCGCGGGCCGCTTCCCCGACGGCGTCCTGCCGCACGAGGAGGAGATCGGCACCGACTTCGGCGCGTCCCGCAACACCGTGCGCCAGGCCCTGGACCTGCTGCGGGCCGAACAGCTCGTGGCCCGCCAGCCGGGTGTGGGCACGGTCGTGGTGTGCCGTAAGTACCCGCACGCCCTGGACCGGTTGCAGGGGCTCGCCGAGACCCTGCACCCGCACGGGAGGGTCACCAACGAGGTGCGCACCATCAGCCCGGTCGCCGCACCGGGCCCGGTGGCGGACCGGCTGCGGATCCCGCCGCGCAGCGAGGTGCTGTACGTGGAGCGGCTGCGCCGGCTGGACGGTCTGCCGCTGTCCCTGGACCTCACCTATGTCCCGATGGACCTCGGCCTGTCGCTGCTCGACGCCGACCTGGAGAACAACGATGTGTTCCGGCTGATCGAGGAGGCCGCCGGACAGCCGCTGGGCACCGCCGAGATCAGCCTGGAGGCCGTCAACGCCGACCCGCACTCCGCCGCCGTGCTGGAGGCGCCGCGCGGCACCGCCCTGCTGATGCTGGAGCGCCTCACCCAACTCGCCGACGGCTCCCCCGTCGACCTGGAGTTCATCCGCTTCCGCGGGGACCGCCTCACCATGCGGGGCCTGCTGCGCCGCACGCTCTGAGTCCCGCCG
Source organism: Streptomyces sp. NBC_00400 (assembly GCF_036048035.1). Lineage (NCBI taxonomy): Bacteria > Bacillati > Actinomycetota > Actinomycetes > Kitasatosporales > Streptomycetaceae > Streptomyces > Streptomyces sp. NBC_00400. Next base: position 309,504 of record NZ_CP107940.1, read on the forward strand.
CCCCCGCGCGCCGCTCACCCCGCCCCGACTCTCCCCTCCCCTCCCCTCCCCTCCCCTCCCCTCCCCGCCCTGCCCCTGCCCCGCCCTGCCCGGAGACCGCCATGCCTCTTGTGCCCCAACGCGGCGATGTGCCCGTGACCATCGACGAGTCCCTGTGCATCGACGGCTGCACGCTCTGCGTCGACATGTGCCCGCTGGACTCGCTCGCCATCGACCCGTCGAGCAACAAGGCCTCTATGCACGTCGACGAGTGCTGGTACTGCGGCCCGTGCGCCGCGCGCTGTCCCACCGGCGCGGTCACGGTCAACATGCCCTATCTGCTGCGATGAGAGGCCCCCGTTCATGAGCTCCCGATTCCCGGGCTCCCCGCTCGTGCCGTCCCCGTCCCCGTCCCCCTTCCCGCGTCCGCCGGCCCCTCCTTCCGCCGGACCGCGCACCCGACGCCGCAGGGCGTTCGCCGCGGCGCTCACGGCCGCGCTGCCGGCGGCGTTGCTCAGCGGCTGCGGCAGCACCGCGGACGCCTCGGACGGCAGGACCGTCACCGTGACCGTCGGCTACCAGTCCAAGACCATCAACACGGTCACCGCCGGCACCCTGCTGCGTTCGCTCGGTTCCTTCGAGCGTGCGCTGCGCGCCCAGGGAAAGCGGGACGGCAAGGTGTACAAGGTGCGGTGGCAGGACTACGCGACCGGTGCGCCGATCACCGCACAGATGGTCGCCGGGAAGGTCGACATCGGCTCGATGGGCGATTTCCCGCTGCTCCTCAACGCCGCCCGCGGTACACAGCTGCACGCCCCGACCCGGCTGGTCTCCGTCACCGGCTACAACCTGCGCGGGGCCCTCAACACCATTGTCACCAAGCCCGGTTCGGCCCTGCACTCGCCGGCGGACCTGCGCGGCAAGAAGGTCTCCAGCAGCGTCGGCTCGGCCTCCGACGGCACTCTCGTACGGGCCCTGCAGCGGGCCGGGATCGATCCGGAACACGGCATCCACAAGCTCAACCAGCAGCCGGCCGTGGGTGCCTCGGCGCTCCGGTCGGGCGGCGCGGACGCCCTGTCGCAGTTCGTGGCCTGGCCGGGGCTGCTCGCCTTCCAGGGCACGGCGCAGGCGCTCTACGACGGGGGCGCGCTCGGCCTGCCCACCTTTCACGGTGTGGCCGTACGGGACGCCTTCGCCGGACAACGCCCCGCCGTGGTCAGGGCGTTCCTCGCCGCACAGCGGGATGCGACGCGCTACCTGCAGGCCCACCCCGTCGACGCCGCGCAGCGGGTCGCCAAGGCCACCGGGCTGCCGCCCGAGGTGGTCTACCTCTACAACGGCGCCGGCGGTCTCGCCACCTTCGATCCCACGCTCAAGCCACAGCTGATCGCCGCGCTGAAGAAGGATGTGACGGTACTGCGCGCGGCCGAGCTGACCGGGCCGGTCAATGTTGACTCATTTGTCAATGACCATTACGTCAAACAGAGTTACGGCAGCGGGTATGCCAAGGCCCGGAGCAGCACCGCGCACCCGTCGCCCGACGAGGTGTGGCTGCGCGGTGAGGACCGCACCCACTCCTTCAGCAGCCCACAGGCCCTGCTGCGGTTCGCCGCCGCCCATCGCGGCGCGGTGCGGGCCGCGAATGCCGCCGACGCGACGACCGGCACCCGCTGGTTCGCCGACAAGTCGGTCTGGGTCCGCGACGGCGCCCGGCTGCTGCCCTTCGCCACCCGCGCCACCGCCGACACCTGGACCCGGCACCACCACGGTGCCCGCACCCTCAGCTACGCCGCCGCCCTGGAGCAGGCCCGGTGAGCGCGCCCGACGCCACCGCCACCGCCTCGGCGGCCGGTACCGGCCGGGCGGGCCCGCGCCGCCGGGCGTGGACCCGCCGGGCCCGGCGCACCGCAGCGGTCCTCGCGGCACTCGCGGTGTGGCAGGTGCTCGCCCAGTTCCGGGTCAACCTGTGGCTGCGGTTCTCCCAGTTCCCGACCGTCACCGAGACGGCTGCCGCGTTCGCCCGCCGGCTCGGCACCGCCGCGTACTGGCAGGACGTCACCGACAGCCTCACCCGGATCGTCGGCGGCTTCGCCCTCGCGGCCGTCCTCGGCACCGCCGTCGGCGCCGCCGTCGCCCGCTCCCCGCTCGCCTCCGACCTCCTCGGCCCGCTGCTCGAAGTGCTGCGCCCGATACCGGCGATCGCGCTGGTGCCGGTGGCGATCCTGCTGTTCCCCAGCAACGAACAGGGCATCGTGTTCATCACGTTCACCGCCGCGTTCTTCCCGGTCACGGTCTCCACCCGGCACGCGGTGCGGGCACTGACGCCCGTCTGGGAGGAAGCGGTGCGCACCATGGGCGGGGGCCGGTGGCGGGTACTGCGGTCGGTGGTGCTGCCGGGAGCGTTGCCCGGCATCCTCGGCGGGCTGTCGGTGGGCATCGGTGTCTCGTGGATCTGTGTGATCTCCGCCGAGATGATCTCCGGAGAGTACGGCGTGGGATACCGGACCTGGCAGGACTACACCATCGTCGACTACCCGGGGGTCTTCGTCGGGATGGCCACCATCGGCCTGCTCGGCCGGTTCACCTCCACGGCGGTGGAACTGCTGGGGCGCCGGCTGACCCTGTGGCTGCCGCGGACCGCCGACGACTTCCCTCCGCCCACGGGCGGCCGGGGCCGGTGGCGGGTGGGCCGGACGGCGCTCGGGGAGTCCTCATGACCGGCACCGGGATCATCACGGCGGCCCCGGCGCCGGAAGCCCTCCCGGGTCTCCGGCTGGCCCTCGGCGCCGCCGTGCTGGAGGGCCTGGACCTCGATGTCGCCCCCGGCGAGATCCTCACCGTCGTCGGACCGTCCGGCTGCGGCAAATCGACCCTGCTGCGCACGCTGGCCGGTCTGCTGCCGCTGCTCGGCGGCCGGCTGAGCCAGGACGGCCGGCCGGTCGAGGGGCCCGCGGCCGACCGGGCGCTGGTCTTCCAGGAAGATGCGCTGCTGCCCTGGCGCACCCTGCGGGCCAATGTGGAACTCCCCCTGGCGGTCCGGGGCGTGGCACGCGCCGAGCGCCGGACGCGGGCGGACGACTGGCTGGCCCGGGTCGGACTCGGCGAGCACGCCACGCGCCTGCCGCACCACGTCTCCGGCGGCCAGCGGCAGCGCACCCAGCTGGCCCGCGCGCTGGCCGGGCGGCCGCGTGCGGTCCTGATGGACGAACCGTTCGGGGCGCTCGACGCGCAGACCCGGGCCGGCATGCAGCAGTTGCTGGTGACGGCGCTGCGCGGCACCGGCGCCACCGTCGTCTTCGTCACCCATGACGTGGACGAGGCGCTGTTCCTTGGCGACCGGGTCGCCCTGCTGGGCACCGGCCGGGTGCTGGACGTCCCGCGGCCACGCGCCCGCGCGGCGCACGCCGAACCGGCGACGGTCGCCCTGCGCCGCGAAGTCCTCGCTTCACTGACCGACCGGCCCGCCCCCTGACCCGGTGCCGACCCCCTCATGACCCGACGAACATGACCCGATGCGACCGGCACGTCATACGACGTGACCGGGCAACCGAAAGGCACCGCCATGCCGCACGGCACCGCCCCGGAGACCACGCAAGCCGCGGAAACCACGGCAGCCATGGAGATCCCCTCCCTCGACGCCGCCGAAGAGCTGTCCTGCGACGTCCTCGTGATCGGCGGCGGCACCGCCGGGACCATGGCGGCCCTCACCGCCGCCGAACACGGCGCCCGCGTTCTGCTGTTGGAGAAGGCCCATGTCCGCCACTCCGGTGCGCTCGCCATGGGCATGGACGGGGTCAACAACGCCGTCGTCCCGGGCCGCGCGGAACCCGACGACTATGTCGCCGAGATCACCCGCGCCAACGACGGCATCGTCGACCAGTCCACCGTCCGGCAGACCGCGACCCGCGGCTTCGCGATGGTGCAGCGGCTGGAGTCGTACGGCGTGAAGTTCGAGAAGGACGAGCACGGGGAGTACGCGGTGCGCCAGGTGCACCGTTCCGGCTCGTATGTGCTGCCGATGCCCGAGGGCAAGGAGGTGAAGAAGGTCCTCTACCGGCAGTTGCGCCGCCGCGAGATGCGGGAGCGGATCCGTATCGAGAACCGCGTCATGCCGGTGAGGGTGCTGACCTCCGGCGGCCGGGCGGTCGGGGCGGCGGGCTTCCACACCCGCACGGGGCACTTCGTCACGGTCCGCGCCGGCGCGGTGATCCTCGCCACCGGTGCCTGCGGCCGCCTCGGCCTGCCCGCCTCCGGCTACCTCTACGGCACGTACGAGAACCCCACCAACGCGGGCGACGGCTACGCCATGGCGTACCACGCGGGCGCCGAACTGACCGGCATCGAGTGCTTCCAGATCAATCCGCTGATCAAGGACTACAACGGCCCGGCCTGTGCGTATGTCGCCAACCCCTTCGGCGGCTACCAGGTCAACCGGCACGGCGAGCGGTTCGGGGAATCCGACTACTGGTCGGGGCAGATGATGGCGGAGTTCGCGGCCGAGGTCGCCTCCGAACGCGGTCCGGTCTACCTGAAGCTGAGTCACCTCCCGGAGGAGTCCGTCTCCGCACTGGAGACCATCCTGCACACCACCGAACGCCCCACCCGCGGCACCTTCCACGCCGGACGCGGCCACGACTACCGCACCCACGACGTGGAGATGCACATCTCCGAGATCGGCCTGTGCGGCGGGCACTCGGCCTCCGGCGTACGTGTCGACGACCACGCCCGCACCACCGTGCCGGGTCTGTACGCGGCGGGTGACCTGGCCTGCGTCCCGCACAACTACATGATCGGCGCGTTCGTCTTCGGCGACCTGGCGGGCGCCGACGCGGCTCAATACCGGGCGTACCAGGGTGCGTTGCCCGCCGACCAGCTGCAAGCCGCCCACGAACTGGTCTACCGTCCGCTGCGCCACCCCGACGGCCCGCCGCAGCCCCAGGTCGAATACAAGCTCCGCCGCTTCGTCAACGACTATGTCGCCCCGCCCAAGAGCGGCGCCCGCCTGTCGCTGGCCGTCGAGCACTTCGCGCGGATGCACGCCGAGATCGCCGGCATGGGCGCCCGCACCCCGCACGAGCTGATGCGCTGCGCGGAGGTCGGCTTCATCCGGGACTGCGCCGAGATGGCCGCCCGGTCGTCGCTGGCCCGCACCGAGTCCCGCTGGGGCCTGTACCACGCGCGCACGGACCATCCGAAGAGCAACGACGACGACTGGCTGCACCACCTCGACCTGCGCAAGTCACTCACCGGAGCAATGGAGTTCACGGCCCGCCCGGTCGCGCCGTACCTCGTCCCGGTCGACGAGTACACCCCCGTGGGCGGCACCCCCCGGTTCCTCGGCGAGGTCCACCCGGAGCAGGTCGCCACCGCGGGGCGCAGGGACACGCCGCCGGTGGGGTCCACGGGTTCCGGAGCGGAGGCGGCGGACGAAGCGGGGCCGGGCGCCGGCACCACGACCGCCACCGGGCCCGGTACCGGGTCCGCGCCCGGCGCGTCCCCCCGCATCCTCGAACTCCTCGCCCTCACCGAGGACCAGCCGGATCTCGGCACCCTGCACCCCTACCTCACCGACGCCGATCCGGCCGTCCGCCGCGCCGCCGTCGATGCGCTCACCGAGAGCGTCCCGCCCGGCACGGGCCGGGCCCTCGCCGCCGCTCTCGCCGATCCCGCCCCGGCCGTACGAGCCGCCGCCGCTGCCTCGCTGCGGGAGTTGACCGAGGTCCTGACACCGGACCCCGGCCTGCGTACACCGCTGGCCACCGCCCTGCACGGAGCCGACGCCGTGGTCCGCTCGGCAGCCGTGGAGGTCCTGCGCACGCTCCGCCTCGGCGACCGGGCCCTGTGTTCGCCACCGCGCTCACCGACCCGGCCGTGGAGGTACGTCTCCAGGCCGTCCGCGGCCTGGTCTCCGTCGACGCCTCCGACGGACTGCAGAGCGCCGCCACGGACCCCTCCCGCGAGGTCCGGGTGGCCGCCGCGCACGGCCTCGGCACGGTCGGCGGCCCCGGCGACCTGGTGGTGCTGCTGCGCGACGATGACCTCCTCGTGCGGGCCGCTGCGCTCGCGGCGCTGGCCACCACCGGCTGCCCGCCGCCGTACGCCGCGGCGGCCGTCGCGGCGCTCGGCGACCCCGCCTGGCAGGTCCGCGCCGGTGCCGCCACGGCCCTGGCGGCCGCCAACCCCGAGCTCGCCGTGTCCGCGCTGCGCTCCGCGCTCCGCGACGAACACGCGGACGTGCGCAAGGCCGGGGTTCTCGCGCTGCGTGCGCACTCCGGCCGCGAAGACGCCCACCGGGCCTGGGCCACGGTCGCGGACGACCCGGACGCCGAGGTCCGCGCATACGCCCGGCTCGCCTCGAAGGAGTGACACACGTTCGGGCCACCCCACCACACCGGTGGCCGGAGGCTGTGGACGCACGGGGGCCGGCCGGGCGAGCCGCGAGCCTCGCCCGGCCACCGGAGCACGCTGTATAAATCTCCCCAGAACAGGCATATTCCTGCTACCCGACATGGACGGCTGGTCAGGAATCCCTATGCCCCCTTTCTCTCCGCGATGGCCTCGATATGTCCGGTTCGCTCCGAGCGTCCTGGTCGCCGGAGGGCTCGTCTGGGACGCGTTCTCGCCGGCGGACTACTGGGGCGACCCGATGCTGACGGCCGCCAGCGTCACGGCCGGCGCGCTGCTCTCCCTGCGGCACACCCTGGCGATCGGCGCCGCCATCGTCGTGGGCGTCCTCGCGCTGACGGTGAAGGACGGCACCGCCGACAGCCTCGAAGGCCATCTGGAGCTCGTCAACACCCTCTTCGCCGCGCTGATGGGCGTCGGGGTCAATCGGGTGATCGCCCGCCACGGACGCCATCTGGATGTCGTCCGTTCGGTGGCGGAGGCGGCCCAGCGTGCCGTACTGCCCGCCCCGCCGGAACACATCGGCCGGCTGGCCATCGCCGCCCGTTACCAGGCCGCGCAGAGCGAGGCCCGGATCGGCGGCGACGCCTACGCCGTCCAGCGCACGCCGTTCGGCGTACGGCTGATGATCGCCGATGTGCGGGGCAAGGGACTCGGGGCGGTGAGCGCGGTATCGGTGCTGCTGGGCGCGTTCCGTGAGGCCGCCGAGCAGGAACTGGACCTGAGGGCGCTGGCCGCCCGGATGGAGCACGCACTGCTGCGGGAGAGCGAGCACACCTCGGAGGAAAACCGGCTCGAAGGCTTCATCACGGCCCTGATCTGTGAAGTCCTCCCGGGGGCGGCAGGGCTGCGGCTGCTGAACTGCGGCCACCCCGCGCCCTACCTCTGCCACGACGACGAGGTGCGCGCCCTGGAGGTCGACGATCCTGGCCTTCCACTGGGGATGGGCGCCCTGGGCGCGGCACGGACCGGGCCCACCGACTGGCCGTTCCCGGCGGGCAGCACACTGCTGCTGATCACCGACGGCGTGACGGAGGCCAGAGACCACGCCGGAACGTTCTACGACCCCGCGACGCAGCTGGCGGACCACGGCCCGTTCCGGGGACCCCGGGAATTGATCGACCGCTTGGCGGCGGACGTCGAGCACTGGACCGGCGGGCCGCGCGACGACGACATGGCGGTCCTCGCGATCACCCGGCAGGTACCGGGCCGCGGGAGGCCCGCCCCGGGGGGAAGCAGCGCAGAACACTGAGACGTGTTCGCGGACGCGACCTGCGTAAGCGAACCCGGGTCACCGCTGCCCGGCCCGCCGGCCCAGGCAGCGCGCCCTTGCACTGCCTGACCACACCACAAAACCGGCCGTCCAACGGGAGTTCGGCGACCTTCCGGCCTCCGCACCCGCGCCCGCACCAGGCCCGCCTTGACTCCTTCCTTGACTCTTTCCGTGACTCTTTGCGAATTTCCTCGTGTGCTGCCGAAAATCCGGTGAGTGGGATGAGAAGATCAGTCAGAGCATCAGCATCCGCACCGAGCGATCCGTCGCTCCCGCGCAGATCGGAGTTGATGTGTCCGACAACAGATCAACCCTGCTGAGTCAGCGCGCCGCTGTCATCTTCCTGCTCGGCGCCCTCACCGCTATCGGCGCCGGTGTGCTCACGTTCTTCAACGGCGGCACCCCGGCTTCCGCCACTCTCGTCGGCGGCGCTGCCTTCGGGGCCGCCGTCACCTTCTTCCATACGGTCATCGACTGAGATTCCGCCGCGGCATCGGCCCTCCCCGGCCCGGCTGCTCACCGGGCCCCGGACGCTCATGGTCGACAACGAGCGCGGTGTTGCCCAAGTCCCGCACCTGGCACAGCACTTGGACCAGGCGTCCGATGCCGGAGGGACGCAGGCCGAGGGGTGGCCGTCGAGCACGTGGAGCCGCGTAGAGCACAGAGAGCGCCTCGATCACGTAGAGCACCCCGGTGCGGGCGGGCGACCGGGCAGGGCGGCCGGGCGTCGGCGTCCGACCCCGCCCGCGCGGCTCCGGGAGGTCGCGCACCGGACGGTGCACCTCGATGGCGCTTCGCCGCTCACGCGATACCAGGGCGGGACGGCCTGCCCCCGCGCCGGGCACGGACGGTGACCGATGCGGGCCCGGCGCAGCCACCCACCTCACCGAGAACAGCCCCGCCACCGCGGACCGAGACGCCGCCCGCTCCGGCCCGGTGGCGCCCTGAGTGCCTGCGCGTACGCCCCACCGGACGCGGGGCCGAGCCGCGGCCCACCCGCCGCTAGCGGAATCCGTGCCGCCGCATGCGGTGCGCTCCCGCACCTCAAGTGCCAAACTTGAGTCACCGCGCCCGGCCGCCGGCCGGGGCCCTTGTCGCCGAGGGGAACATCATGACCTGGGCATCTTGGACCACTGTGGGGATCCACGCCCTACCCGGCGCGGTTCACACCGCGGAGATCGGCGTGATCAACGGCGACCTGACCATCCATACGACCTGGTCGGACGACCTGGCTCATGTAGCTGTGCAGTACACCGGAGCCACGGACTGGTACACCATGGCCGGCAGCCCCGTCCCGTGCCATTCCGAAGAAGCCAGCCGCGCCTTCCACCAGGCCGTCGTCGAAGCCGCCCGCGGCGGAGACCGAGCCGAGGCCTCCCTGGAAGAGCTTTTCCACCGGTAGCCCGCCACGGCCCGGCAGGCAGGCAGGCAGGCAGATCAAGCATCCACTGCGCGATCCGGACGCCGCCGACCAGGAATGGCGAGGGGTCGTCAGCGGCACAGGACGCCGACGGCCCCTCGCCGGGCGTCAAGGCTGGAGGCGAATCAGCAGCCCTCACCAGCGGCCGCCGCCGCGTCGGCGACTCCGGGGGCGGTCGGCTGGGCGGCAGCAGGCGGCGTGCGGTAGGCGCGGAGGGGGGCATTGGTCGCGGACACGGCGGCGACCGCCAGGACGGCGGACAGCCCGCCGAAGACCAGGGCGAAGGGGGCGGAGGTGGCCGACGCCAACAGGCCACCACGGAAGTTGCCGAGTTCGGGGCCCGCGACACCGATGACGTGTTCCACCGAGGAGACCCGCCCCCGGTACGCGTCCGGGGTCTCCCACTGCACCAGGGCACTGCGGGTCACCACCGACACGGTGTCGGCAGCGCCCGCCACAGCCAGGCAGCCGAGCGCCGGCCACAGCGCCCCCGCCAGACCGAAGCAGGCCAGCGCCAGGCCCCAGACACCGGCCGCGGACAGCTGTACCAGGCCGCCACGGCGCCGGCGCGTCACCGTGCCGGAGAGCAGACCGGCCGCGATCCCCCCCACCGCGACGGCCGAGAGGAACAGGCCGAGGGTCTGCGGGCTTCCCCCGAAGCGGACCTCGTTGACCAGCGGGAAGAGCGCGATGGGCATGGCGAGCAGCGTTGCGGACAGGTCGGTGGCCATCGAGCCCCACAGCGTCGGGCGGCGCAGGACGATCCGCCAACCGCCACGCTGCGGCCGGCGCCTGCCGCCGGCCGCGTCGGCGCCTTCGGGCCGCACGGCAGGCAGGCGGATCACCGCGAGCATCGAGACTGCCATGGCCATGGCCTGGGTCGCGTATGCGGCAGGGAAATTCCAGCGCGCGATGATCAGCCCGGCCATCGCGGGACCGGCCAGCATCGCTGCCTGGAAGGAGACATTGGTCAGCGCAAGACCGGCCGCGACCTGGTCGCCCGGCAACAGCCGGACCGGGAAGGTGCGCCGGGCAGGAGCGCCGAGAGCACTGCAGCTCGTCCCCATGGCGACCAGGGCGAGCAGCAGCAGGACGTTTCGGTTGTCCGCCAGGGCCTGGACACACAGCCCTGCGGCGGCCAGCAGTTGACCCGCCGTGGTGGCCCGCACCACCGCACGGCGGTCAACGGTATCGGCCAACGTCCCGCCGAGCAGCCCGAACAACACCATCGGCAGGCCGGTGGCGAGCCCGATGGCGCCGGTGCCCGCCGGGCTGCCGGTCAGGTCCCAGACCTGGGCCAGCACCGCCACATTGGCTATCTGTCCGCCGAGTTGAGAGACCGAGGTGCCGATCCACAGGTCGCGAAACGACTGACTGCTGCGCAGCGGGCGGGTGTCGAGGAACCGGGCACGGACACGCCCCCTCATCTCGGCGGCTCGACAAGGTGACGGAGGATCCGCTGCCGCATCGACCGGCGTTCCAGCGCCCTTCGCACCTCCTCGACAACAGTGGTCATCGCGTACGGGACCTCGCTGTCCAGCTCGGCGACCGTCTCGTGGGTGGCGCGCCACTCCGCCTCCAGGAACGGCACCAGCGACCGGCCGCGCTCGGTCAGGTCGATCCGCCGGGTGCGGGCGTCAGGCCCCGGCTCGGAGGTGACCAGATCCTCTTTGCGCATGGCGGCGATGGTCTGGCTCACCGCGGAGTGCGAACGGTCCAGGGACTCCGCAAGCTCGCGAATGGTCAGTGGTCCGGTATGCGCAAGCCGGATCAGCGGATAGGCGAACCGGGGCCGCACCCCCTCGATGCCACGCTCGGCGTAGATCTGCTCGATCTCGGCGTCCATGGCTGCCAGAAGCTCGTGCAGGGAGTGCCAGGGGTCAGGTAGCGCTGTGGGATCCATAGATGTCACAGCGCTAATATAACAGCGCTGCGATAATCACCCTCGCAAGGCAAGGCAAGGCAAGGCAAGGCAAGGCAAGGCAAGGCAAGGCAAGGCAAGGCAAGGCAAGGCAAGGCAAGGCAGGGTCGAACAGGGCAGACGATGCCGAATCGCCCGCGGTTCACAGTTCGCCGCGACTCCCGAGCAACCAACTGGCGTCACTCCATGTCTCTCCCCATGGAGCACTGTTGGTCACCTTCTGGCCACCCAAAGCTCGCCAATTGTTAAATCTCAACCATAAATCTCGCATTCTGATCATTTCTCTTTACATGCGCATGCCAGGCATACCAGGGTTCGCGCGGGGCCCCACGGCCCCCGTGGTGCACAACAGCACCGCGCGTACGGGCGGTTGGCCAGCCGACCGCCCCCGCAGCGCTAAGGACCCACAGCAGTGCGTAGACCCCACATACGCGGGCGCCGCCTGGCCATCGCCGTCGCCGTGACGACGGCCGCCACTCTCACCGCGGGGGCGGCGGGCAGCGCCTTCGCCGGCCCCGCGGCCTCGTCGGCCGCTTCCCCCTCCGCCTCAACTCCCGCTCCCCAAAAGGCCGTGGAGGCGGCCCGCGCCGCCGCGTATGCCCACGCCTCGGCCACCGGAGTCGGCAAGAAGGACACCCTCAAGGTCACGGACACGCTCACCGATCCGGACGGGCGACAGCATGTCCGTTTCGTCCGCACGCACCGCGGGCTGCCGGTGCTGGGTGGCGACCTCGTCATCCACCTGAGCGCCAAGTCGGCGTACGAGAGCGTGACCCGGGCCTACCGTCACCAGGTCGATGTGCCCGACGCGCACCCGAAGCTGTCGGCCGGTCAGGCCAGGACGAAGGCCGCCGCCGTGGCGAAGGGCCGCGCCGGCGAGCCCGAACTGGTCGTGGACGCCCGCGGGAACCGGACCACGCTGGCCTACCGGGTGCAGGTGGCCGACAGCCGCATCTCCGAGGCCGGCGGCGCCCGTACGCTCGTCCTCGACGCGGCCTCCGGTGCGGTGCTCAGCAACACTGCGGTCGACGACTCCTTCCTGTCACCCGCCGTCCAGGCCAAGTTGCGCGCCCGGGGCGAACGGCTCAGCCCCGCCACCGGCCTGGGTTCCACCGCCCCTTCCGCCCCGTCCGCCACGGAAAAGGCGGCCGGGAGCGCCGGCTTCCCGTCCGCGGCCACCGGCTCCGGTGCCTCCCTCTTCGTCGGCAAGGTACCGCTGTCCACCACCCGGACCGCACAGAAGTCCTTCACCCTCAAGGACTCCACCCGCGGGAACACCGAGACCCGGGACGCCGGCGGCAAGGAGGCGAAGAAGTTCACCGACGGCAAGGCGTTCACCAGCACCACCAACCGCTGGGGCAACGGCACCACGAACGACCGGACGACCGCCGCCGTCGACGCCCAGTACGGCGTCACCAGCACCCTGGACTTCTACAAGAAGACCTTCGGCCGTAACGGCATCAAGAACGACGGCCGCGGGGCACACGCCCTGGTGCACTTCGGCGAGAAGGTGGGCAACGCCTACTGGAGCCCGGACTGCGGCTGCATGCTCTACGGCGACGGCGACGGCAAGACGTTCACCAAGCCCTTGGTCGTACTGGACGTCACCGGCCATGAGCTCACCCACGGTGTCGTCGAGGCAACGGCCAACCTGCAGCCCACCCGCACCGACGAGGAAGGGAACGGGTTCGGCGAACCCGGTGCCCTCAACGAGTCGCTGGCGGACATCTTCGGCAGCGCGGTCGAGTTCTCGGCCGACAACCCGAAGAACCCGCCGAACTACCTGATGGGCGAGAAGCTGGGCCTCGACCAGAAGTTCCTGCGCCGTCTGGACAAGCCGTCCCTCGACAAGCTCGAAGGAACGGTCGACTACTGGTCGAAGGCGTCCTACGACGCCGAGGTGCACGGCGGTTCCGGTGTCTCCTCGCACGCCTTCTACCTCCTCGCCGAGGGCAGCGGCAAGAAGACGATCGGTGGCGTCGCCTACGACTCCCCCACCTACAAGGGCTCGAAGGTGACCGGCATCGGCCGGAACAAGGCGACGGCGATCTTCTACCGGGCACTCACCCGGTACATGGTCTCCACGACCGACTTCCATGACGCCCGGACCGCGACGCTGCACGCGGCCAAGGACCTGTACGGCGCCGGGAGCACCGAGTACAAGACGGTGGACAAGGCCTGGGCCGCCGTCAATGTCACGGCGGACAACGCGCCCACCGCCCAGCACTGACCCTCCGGGCCGGATGCAGTGTGGTGCCCCCGCCGCGCGCGGGGGCACCACGTGCCTCCCGTCCACGGCCGGCCCGCGGGTCCTTGCCGCGGTTCTCGACGCCACGGCGGGCGGGCGCCTACGTTGGGGACCATGATCAGCGATCGCACAGGCGGCCCCCGGCGGCTCGGCTATCCGGTAGCGGCGGGCGTGTTCGCGATCGGCATGGCCGGGACGACGCTCCCCACCCCGCTGTACGGGCTCTACCGCGAGCAGCTGGGATTCTCCGAGCTGACGGTGACCGTGGTCTTCGCCGTGTACGCCCTCGGCGTGATCACGGTGCTCCTCCTCGCGGGCCATCTCTCCGACGAGGTGGGCCGGCGCCCGGTGTTGTTCTGCGCCCTGGGGCTGTCGGCGGCGAGCGCCCTGTGCTTCATCTTCGAGGGCGGGCTGCCGATGCTGCTGCTGGGGCGGATGCTGTCCGGGTTTGCCGCGGGGCTGTTCAGCGGCGCCGCCACGGCGTGTGTGCTGGAGCTCGCGAAGTCGGGCCAGGAAGCGCGGGCGGGATTCGCCGCCACCGCCGCGAACATGGGCGGTCTCGGCTGCGGCCCGTTGCTGTCGGGGCTGCTGGCCCAGTACGCACCGTGGCCGTTGACCCTGCCGTTCGTGGCGCACCTGGTGCTGCTGGCCGTGGCGGCCGCGGCGACCTGGCGCCTGCCGGAGACCGTCGGGCATCCGCACCGTCCACGGACACTGCGGCCCCAGGGCCTTCGGCTGCCGCCCGAAGTGCGGGGCGTCTTCACCCCGTCGGCCGTCGCCGCCTTCGCCGGTTTCTCCCTCCTGGGGCTGTTCACCGCGGTCGCACCGAGCTTCGTCGGTCAGACCCTGGGCGTCCACAATCTGGCCGTTGCCGGGCTCATCGTCTTCACGGTGTTCCTGGGATCGACGGCCGGACAGTCCCTCACCGAACGGATCGGTGTGCGCAGGGCCCTGCCGGGCGGTTGCCTGGTGCTGGTGGTGGGGCTCGTGCTCGTCGCCGCCTCCCTGGCCGTGACCTCACTTCCGGTGCTGGTCATCGGCGCGGTGTGCGGTGGTATGGGCCAGGGCCTGGCGTTCCGCGCCGGTCTGACCGCCGTGGGCCGCGCGGCACCGCCCGAGCACCGGGGCGGCACCATCTCGGCCTTCTTCCTCGTTGCCTACCTCGGCATCTCCCTGCCGGTCGTCGGCGTCGGAGCGCTCACGCTGGTGCTCGGCCTGCGCGGCGCGGGCCTGACCTTCTCCGCCTGCGACATCGCGCTCGCCGTCACCGTCGGCCTCTACGTACTGCGCCGGCCACTGACGGCCGCCGGCTGAACTGCCCCGGCCCTGCCTGCCATACGGTCCCGCTGACGGCGCATACCGCCTCAGGCAGTACCGGCAGACCGTGCCGCGCCTTCGCCCGGGCGGAGCCGCACCCGAAGCCGCGCCGGTCCCCGGGTGAACACTCCCTCGTCGGCGGGCGCGGTGTCCTCCGCGAAACTCATGGCCGGGAATGCGTCGAGCAACCGGTTGACGCCGACTTCGATCTCGGTCTTGGCCAGGAGTGCGCCTACGCAGAAGTGCCGGCCCAGGGAGAAGGCCACATGATCGGCGGCGGCGCTGAAGGCCGTGGCGGTGGTCAGATCGGTGCGGAAGAGGTCGAAGTCGGCGGGCCGTGCGTAGTGGCGCTCATCGCGGTTCGCGGAGCCGATGAGACAGGTGACCGTGGCGCCCGCGGGGACCGTGCCACCGCTGAGGGTGACCTCGGCAGCGGGCTGACGCATGATCATCTGGACCGGTGGGGTGTAGCGCAAAGTCTCGGCGAAGGCCGCGGGAATGAGCGACCGGTCGGCCCGTACGGCGGCGAACTGGTCGGGGTGGGCCAGCAGGTTACGGAACAGGGCGGCGAGGACCTTGTCCGTGGTTTCGCCGCCGGCGGCCAGCAGCAGGCTGACGAACGAGGTGATGTCCTGATCGTTCATCCGGGTGCCCTCGACCTCCGCGGTGCAGAGGCCGGAGAGCAGGTCGTCGCGGGGTGCGGCACGCCGTTCGGCCAGGATCGGCCGCAGGTAGGCGGCGAGCTCCTCACCGGCGCGCCGGCCGGCGGCCGCAATCCCGGGGTCCTGGGCCAGGTTGGACAGGAACCCGACGACGGATGCGTACCAGCCGTGGAAGCGGTCGTGGTCGGCCCGGTCCAGACCGAGCATGTCGACGATCACGTTGATCGGGAAACGGGTGGCGAACTGCCCCACCAGATCGGCTTCCGCGTCGTCGCGGAACGCGTCGATCAGTTCCCTCGCGTTGCGCTCGATCACCGGCAGGAATTTCTCCCGCAGCTCCCGGCCGCGGAAGGCGGGCGCCACCAGGGCGCGGCGCACGGCGTGTTCACGGCCGCTCATCTGAGGAAGGGTCCGGCCACCGTGCGCCGGTTCGAGCTGCCACTCATAGTTGTCGGTGGTGAACACCGGCTCGCGGAAGGCCCGTGCCACGTCCTCGTACCGCGAGAGCAGATAGCTGTCGGTTCCCTTGTCGTGGAACAGCGGGTAGTGCTCACGCAGGATGCGGTACGCGGGATAGGGGTCCGCCGCGAACTCCGGTGACAGGATGTCGGGCGGCTGCGGGACAGTGGTCACTACGCGTCCTCGGCTTCCCTGGGTGGAATCGGCCCCGCGCGGTGGGGCCCGGCCGGCTTGTGACGCTAGGGCACGGCGCCGGGCCCGTCCAGAGCGCTTCGTTGAGCGACCGGCGGGGGCGCCGGGATGCACCGCAGGGCCGGTCACCACTCGGATGGGCGGCCGTCTTCACTCTTCTGCCTTCCACGGGACGCTCTTCCGGCCGCAGCCGGAAACGCTGGGATCCGGCACATCCTCGATCCAGCAGCCTCCCTGTCGAGGCGGAGAAGTGAGCATCGCATGGCCGCACCACCCGCCCCGGGCCCGCTGGGCCGTCTTTGCCGTGGGCATCTCCCCGTCGCTCTCCTCACCGCTCTGCTCGTCGCGGTGTGCGCCGCCTTCGGACCGGCCTCGGCCTCGGCCGCGGGCCGTGCCGCCAGGCCGGCCGCGAAGCCCGCCGAGGCGGCGACGGGGACCAAGCCCCTGGTGTTCATGGGCTTCGGCACGATGGCCGGTCTGACCCTGCTGGCCGGCGTGGGGCTGGTCGCGAACGCCCGCAGACGGCGGGGCAACGGCCCGCCGGCTGACCGCTGTTGAGGGGCCCGAGAGCCGCCGCCTCCCGGCCCCGCGGCCCCCTCAAGGTCTGCCCGGGTGTGCCGCACGGCCTCTCGGCGGTCGGCAGGTACAAGTGAAGACTTCCGCGCCGATCTGCCGGCCTTCCTGGCCGGCTGACACAGACTCCGGGCCGGCGAGCAGCCCGGACATACAGCCGGTGCCGACCGAAGCGGACCCCTGGTCCTCTCGGCCGGCACCGGCTGGACAGCGCTCTGGATTACCGCCGGTTGCCGCCGCCCCAGCCGCCCCTCTCGCAGCCCTCGCTGAAGACCGGGCCGACATGGTCGAGCACACCCGCGGAGAGCCAGCAGGAGGCGTAGTGACCGTGGTGGTTGTGGTGGTGGCGGTCCTTGCCGTGAGCCAGGGCGGCGCTCGCACCGCCCATGACGATAGTGGTGGCAAGGGCGCTGGCTGCGATCGCGGCGCGGATGCGCATGTGTGCTCCTCAGGAGGATCAAAGGGGTATATCGACCTTTTCAGGCATCACCTTCACAGAACCTCCCAAAACCTGACTCATCGCTAATTGCGTGAGTCGGAGTAATCGCGCTCAATTGAATCTGATTATCCGTCAAAATACGTGCAACACCTCCACGCTGAAGCTATGTCAGGTCAGGCGAATCAGGCTCCCTCCGGTGCCTCCCCGGCCACCTTCCGTACGGGGCGTACCCCCGGTCGCAGGCCCAGGGTCACCAGTGCCACGGCCACGGCGAGGAAGGCGGACAGCACCGCGAAGCCGGTCACGCTGGATCCGGTGGCGTCGGTCAGCCAGCCGACCAGGTAGGGGCCGGCGAAGCCGCCGAGGTTTCCGAGGGCGTTGATCAGCCCCATGGCGACGGCCACCACCTCGAAGCGCAGCAGCTCGCCGGGGATCGCCCAGAACGGTCCGTACGGTGCGTAGACCGCGGCGGCCGTCACACACAGCAGCAGCATCCGGGGCAGGGCGCCGTCCACGGCCTGTCCCAGCAGCAGTGCGGCGACGCCCACCACGAGCGGGACGGCCACCGCCTGGCGTCGTCTGCCCGTGCGGTCGGACCAGGCGGCGTTGGCGATCATCACGGCCAGTGCCACGGTGAACGGGATCGCGGTGAGCAGTCCGACCTCGGTGGACGAGCCGTCGTGTGTCAGCTCTTTGATGACCGACGGCAGCCACAGGTTGAAGCCGTAGAAGCCGGTGATCCAGAAGAAGTAGACGCCGATGAGGACGAGGACCGGCTTCTGTTTGACCGCGTCGAGGTACGAGCCGCCGCCCGCCGAGGATTTGGCGGCTTCGTCGGCGGCGATCGCGCGCTCCACGTGACCGGCCTCGGCGCGGGAGATCCACCGGGCCTGGGCCGGCCGGTCGGCGACCGCGAACCACCAGACCACCGCCCACACCAGGGGCGGGACACCCTGCAGCACCAGCACCCACCGCCAGCTGCCCTGGTCGAGCATCCACCCCGACAGCGGCGCCATCAGTACCGAGGAGAGCGGCAGGCAGGCCATCCACAGGGCGTTGGCCCGGGCCCGCTCCCGCAGCGGGAACCACGAGGCGAGCAGGATGAGTACGGCGGGCCAGACGCCGCCCTCGAAGAGGCCCAGCACGAAACGGGCCACGTAGAACTGTGACCTGGTCTGCACCAGACCGGACAGTGACGCGGCCACCCCCCACGCCAGCATGAGGAGGAGGACGGTCTTCCGGGCGCTCCAGCGCTGGGCGAGGATCGCGGCCGGGATCTGCAGGAAGACATAGCCGAGGAAGAAGACGCCGCCGACCAGCCCCTTGTCCGCGTTGGACAGCCGTAGTTCGCCGTGCATGTAGGGGAGGATGACGGAGACGTTGTTCCGGTCGAGGTACGCCAGCATGTACATGATGGCGGCGACCGGGATGACGTACGCCCAGCGCTTGGCGGGCGGTGCGGGGGCCGCGGGGGCCGTGGGCGGCGACTGCGGAATCGGCTGCCGGCCGGTGTCCGTCACCGGGCGACCGCCGTTCCGTAGGCGGCGCGGATCCGGTCGGTGAAGCGGCTGAAGCCGGCGGCGGCACGGAAGGCGGCGGCCATGGTGCCGTGCGAGGCGCGGCCGCTGCCGGCGATGTCGAACGCGGTGCCGTGGTCGACGGAGGTGCGCAGGATCGGCAGGCCCACGGTGACGGACACGGTGCCGTCGAAGTCGACCGTCTTGGCGGGGATATGGCCCTGGTCGTGGAAGTGGGACAACACCCCGTCGAAGCGGCCTTCGAGGCCCTGGTGGAAGACCGAGTCCGCGGGGATCGGGCCCACGACGCCCAGCCCCTCGGCGGCCGCCTTCTCCACCGCCGGGCGCAGGACGGCGATCTCCTCGTCGCCGAAGTGGCCGCCCTCGCCGCCGTGCGGGTTGATCGCGGCCACGGCGAGCCGCGGGTCGTCATGGCCGAAGACGCGCAGTGCGGTGGCGGCGTGACGGATGCCCGCGGCGACCCGCTCCTCGGTGATCTGGTCGAGCGCCTTGCGCAGCGAGACATGGCGGGTGGTGAAGAAGATCTTGAGTCCGCGGACCGCGAACATGGTGTCGACGTGTGCGGCGCCGGTGAGTTCGCCGAGCATTTCGGTGTGGCCGAGGTGCTGCGAACCGGCCGCCCAGATCGCCTCTTTGTTGATCGGTGAGGTGACGATGCCGTCGACCTCGCCCGCCAGCGCGGCGCCGGTGGCGGCCTCGATGGCGGCCACGGCGGAACGGCCCGCCACCGCGTCGACCGTGCCCCAGGGGAGATCGGCGGGGGCGATCTGGAGGTCGAGCACATCGATGGTGCCGGGCTCGAAGCGTGCCTCACCGGGGGTGCCGACCGCGTTGACCTCGACGTCCAGCCCGCAGACGGCGACGGCGCGGCGCAGGACGGCGGCGTCACCGACGGCCAGTCCACGGCCGAGGGCGGAGGTCGCCGGGTCGGCGAGGGTGCGGGCGGTGATCTCGGGGCCGATCCCGACGGGATCGCCGAGAGTGACCGCGAGGAGGGGCAGCGGGCCGTCGGAGGCGGGACGGCCGGCGGCGGCCGTCCGGTCGTCGGTCGCCTGTTGGGGCTGGGTCATGGGAGCGCCTTTCGGGGTGCGGTGTTCAGGTGGTGCTCAGGGTGGGGCCGAGGGGGTGCCGGGTGCAGGCCGCGCGCAGGTGTTCCAGGCAGTCGCGGGCGGCGTCGGGGCCGCCGATCAGGCCGCCCTTCGTGGCGAAGAGCAGACCGTCGTGGGGGCCGCCCACCAGACGCCCCGCGATGGCGAGCGGCAGCACCTCGGTCTCGATGGCGAAGCCGTCGGCGCCCAGTGCCGAGGTGACCGCGGCGGCGACATCACCGCCCGAGGCTTACAGGCCGCCGGGGCACAGCTCGACGACCGCGCGCCGGGCGATCTCGGCGAGTGCGCGCAGGATGCGGGCGGCGGCGCGAGGGGCGGATTCGACAGCGGTCCCGGTGGCGGCCCCGGTGACGGATTCGGCAGCGGACCCGGCAGTGGGTCCGCCGGCGGGGGCCGGCGGGCCGGGGGCCACCCGGACGCCGAGTACCGTGGCACCCTCCGCTGCCGCCGTGCGCAACCGGGCCAGCACCGCGCCGGGGTCCGGGGCGGCGGGGTCGAGGTCGGCCCAGCGGGCGCCGAGCGCGGTTTCCGTGCGGCTGAGCTGGGTGCGGGTGCGCTCGGTGACACTGCCGACGACCGCCAGGATGCGGGCGGGCGGGCCGCCCGCGGGCCGCAGTCCCAGCTCACCGGCGAGGGCGGCGCCGAACGGGCCGGAGTCCAGCGCCACCCAGCGGATCCGGTCCTCGACGGCGAGGCGGGCGGCGGCTCTCGCGACCGTGTGCAGATGTCCGTTCTCGGTGGCGTCGCAGACCACGGTTTCGGCCGGGCTCTGCCGCAGCGCCGCGGCGACCGCGTCGGGCCCCCGCTCCACCACGTCCAGGGCGAGTTCATCCGTGCTGCGCCTGCTCTGCGCGCCGAGCACGTCCGCGACCCGGGAGTGCCGGACGGGATCGAACGGGTCGCGGGCCACGGCCGTACGGGTCAGCGGAACGCCGTCGACCAGATGCAGTCCGCCGACCGTGGTCCGGCCCGCGTCGGGAAAGGCGGGCACGGCCAGCGTCCGGATCCTGGCCGCGGGCTCACGGGCGGCCAGGACGTCCACCAGCGCGTCGAGTTCGCTGCCGGGGTTGCCCCGCAGCGTGCTGTCGACGCGCTTGACGATCAGGGGTGCCGCGCCCGCTGTCCCGGCGGCGGCCCGGACGGCCGCGGCGGCGTGGTGCGGGAGCCGGTGCCGCGATGCGGTGTTGACGACGAGGACGTCCACCCGGTCGGCGTAGCGCTCCACTTGGACGAGTGCACCGACCGTGACGGCCCGCAGGCCCAGTCGCGCATAGAGCGCGCCGGTGGCATTGCTGCCGGTGAGGTCGTCCGCGATGACGAGCACCTGGGCCACGAGGTCTCCTCCTGTCGGCTCCGGGGTCGGGTCGTCTGCACACCCCGAAGTGACCGGACCACGCATTATTGATTGCGTGGTTCACGCAATTCAGAGTGGCGACTCGTCGAACGGACTGTCAAGAGGTGTGCGGTCGGGCGCTCCCGACGGGCGCCGGGCCACCGTCCACGGCGGCGCACACCGGCCATCCCTCGTCCGTGAAGGCGGCCAGCTCCCGCTCGCCGCCCCCGGAGATCAGGCCCGTACCGGCCGGCATCGCCGCCCAGTAGGGGAATCCCCCGACGCCGCTCCCGCCCCCGCTTTCTCCCCCGCCGAGCTTGGAGTGGTCGGCGAGCACCCAGGCGGCCCGGGCGCACTCGGCCATCGTCTCCTTCAGCGCGGCCTGTTCGGGGTCGGGGCAGTTGATGCCGCGGCGGGGATCGAGACCGTCGACACCGAGGAAGGCGATGTCCGGGGTGAGCCGGCGCAGCGCCTGATCGGTCCGGGTGCCCAGCAGCGACTCGTTGGGGCGCCGCAGCCGGCCGCCGAGCACCACCACCTCCACCTCCGCGTCCGCCAGCTCGACGAGCGTGGAAAGGCCGTTGGTGACGATCGTGAGGTCGCCGCGGTCCCGCAGCTCATGGGCCAGCCGGGCGACGGTGGTGCCCGCGTCGAGGAGGACGACGTCGCCGGCGCGGACCAGCGCCGCGGCGGTGCGGGCGATGGCGTCCTTCTCGCCCCGCTGTTCGCGTTCCTTGTCGTGCCAGGAGCGCTCCACCGCCCGGTGGTCGACCGCGCCGCCGTAGGTACGGGTGATCCGGCCGAGCGCGGCGAGGGTGGCGAGGTCCCGGCGGACGGTGGACAGCGAGACGTCGAACTCGGCGGCGAGGTCGTGCACGCTGATGTCGCCGGCGCCGAGGAGTTCCACCATCCGCTCGCGTCGGCGCCGGGTGGCCGAGCGTTCCCCACTGGTCACTTCGCTGCCCGCCTCTGCCTGCCGTCGCCTGCAGGGCGCCCCGCGCGGGACACCCCTCGAAGTTGCGTGTTTCGCGCAATTCGAGGTTAGCAGTCGAGCAGCCGGCCGAGGAGGCCCCGGCAGGAGCCATCCGCCGGGACGGGGCCGCGGTTCAGGCGAGG
Organism: Streptomyces sp. NBC_00400; assembly: GCF_036048035.1. Taxonomy (NCBI): domain Bacteria; kingdom Bacillati; phylum Actinomycetota; class Actinomycetes; order Kitasatosporales; family Streptomycetaceae; genus Streptomyces; species Streptomyces sp. NBC_00400. The sequence goes on from NZ_CP107940.1 coordinate 331,488, forward strand.
ATCTTCGCCTTGGCCTTCTGGAACTCCTCCTCCGTGATGTCGCCGTGGTTCTTCAGATCGGCGAGCTTCGCCAGGGCGTCGGCATGCCCGCCCGCCTCACCACCGGTCGCGGCGGTGTCCCTGAGGTAGGCCCGCAGTTGCTTCTGCTGCCGTTCGGCCTGCGCGACCTCCCGTTCGCTCATGCCGTGGCCGCGCGCGATGACATAGATGAAGACGCCCAGGAAGGGCAGCACGATCACCAGGATCAGCCACCCCGTCTTGGCCCAGTTGTTGAGGTCACGGCTGCGGAAGATGTCGCCGATGATCCTGAACAGCAGGATCAGCCACAGGATCCACAGGAAGATCAGGCACATGGTCCAGAAGGCGTTGAGCAGCGGGTAATCCATCACGGCCTCCTCAGGCACTCACTCGGGCCCCCGGACTCGTCCGTCCCTCGGCTCAAGCATCCCCGCCGTCGGTCTCCTCCGCGACCAGATCGAGGCCGGTGAGCGCCTGCTCCGTCCAGATGACCTTGCCGCCGCTCGTGTAGCGGGTTCCCCAGCGTTCCGCCAGCTGGGCGACCAGGAAGAGGCCGCGGCCGCCCTCGTCCATCGAGGCGGCCTGCCGCAGATGCGGAGAGGTGCTGCTGCGGTCGGAGACCTCGCAGATCAGGGAGGTGTCACGGATCAGCCGTACGCGGATGGGCCCCGCGGCGTACCGGATGGAGTTGGTGACCAGCTCGCTGAGGATCAGCTCGGCGGTGAACGCCTCCTCCGCCAGGCCCCATTCGATCAGCTTGCGGACCGCGGCGGCCCGTATCTGGGCCACGGCCGAGGGGTCGGGCGGCACGTCCCAGTCGGCGACGTGCCCGGTGCCCAGCACCCGCGTGCGGGCCACCAGCAGCGCGATGTCATCGCTGGGGCGCTCCGGCAGCAGCGCACCGAGCACCGCCTCACAGGTCTCGTCCGGTGTCCGGCCCGGCCCGCCGGACAGCGTACGGCTCAGCAGCGCCATGCCCTCGTCGAGGTCCCGGTCCCGGTCCTCGACGAGTCCGTCGGTGAAGAGCACCAGACGGCTCTCCTCGGGCAGTTGCCGCTGCCAGGTCTCGAACGGCAGACCGCCCAGGCCGAGGGGCGGGCCGCCGGGCACATCGGCGACCTCCGCGGTGCCGTCCGGCAGCACGAACATGGGCTGGACGTGCCCGGCGCGCGCCATGGTGCAGTTCCCGGACGCCGGGTCGTAGATCGCATAGAGGCAGGTGGCTCCGGTGACCGAGCCCTCGGCCTCCTCGGCGCTCTCGTCCTGGTCGATACGGGTGACGAGTTCGTCGAGGTGCCAGAGGATCTCGTCGGGCGGCAGGTCCAGGTTGGCGAAGTTGTGCACGGCCGTGCGCAGCCGGCCCATCGTGGCGGCGGCGTGCAGTCCGTGTCCCACCACATCGCCGACGACGAGCGCCACCCGGGCGCCGGGCAGCGGGATGATGTCGAACCAGTCGCCGCCGACGCCGCCGAGCCCGCCGAGCCCGGCCTGTGCGGGGAGATAGCGGTAGGCGGCCTCCACGGCGTTCTGCTCGGGCAGCCCGCGCGGCAGCAGACTGCGCTGCAGGGTGACGGCCATGGTGTGCTCGCGGGTGTAGCGGCGGGCGTTGTCGATGCTGACCGCCGCGCGGGCGACCAGTTCCTCGGCGAGGGAGAGCTCCTCGTCCTCGAACGGTTCCGGTTTGTCCGAACGCCAGAAGATCGCCACGCCGAGGACCACGCCGCGGGCCCGCAGCGGGACCGCGATCCTCGAATGGATGCCGTGCGCGACGATCTTCCTGGCCCGGCCGGGACTTTGCAGATGCCAGCCGGAGAACGCCGCCAGATCCGCTTCGAGGGCCGCTTTTCCGCTGGTGAGGCTGGCGCCAAGGGTGGTGGCCTGCTCGAACCGGATCAGCTTGCCGACGGGGTAGAGGCCGCTGTCCGCCGGGGCGCCGCTGGTGGCCGTCCGCCGCATCTCGATGGCCGCGCCGGTGGGGGGCGTGGGCTCCTCGCCGATCAGCACGTCCTCGGCCACGTCGACGGTGACGATATCGGCGAAACGGGTCGCGCCGAATTCCGCGAGCTCCTCGCAGGTGCGCACCACGTCGAGCGTGGTGCCGATCTCCGTGCCGGCGTCGTAGAGCAGCTTCAGCCGGCCGCGGGCCACATCGGCCCGGCCGGTGAGCGCCCGGAGCTCTGTGGTGTCCCGCAGCGTCGTCACGCTGCCGGGTGGTCCGCCCGCCTGGTCCGTGGAGCGCTGGTTGATCGCCAGCAGCCGCTCGCCGACCGGGTGGACCTCGTCGGTGGCGGCCCGGCCGGAGGCCAGCAGGCGGGCGGTGGCGGGGTCGAGCCCGAGGTCGCCGACCTGGCGTCCTTCGACGTCCGGCGGCAGGTCGAGCAGGCGGCGCGCCTCGTCGTTGACCAGCAGCAGACAGCCGTCGCCGGCCACGATGATCACGCCTTCGCGTACCGCGTGCAGCACCGCGTCGTGGTGCTCGTACATCCGGGTCATCTCGGCGGGGCCCAGGCCATGGGTCTGGCGCCGCAGGCGGCGGCTCACCAGCGCCGTGCCGCCGGTGGTGAGGAGGAGAACGCCGGCGGCGGAACCGAACAGCAGGGGGAACTGGTCGTCGACGACACCGCTCACCCGGTTGACGGTGATCCCTGCGGAGACCAGCCCGACGACCTTTCCCTTGTCCTTGCCGCTGTGGCCGAAGACCGGCACCACGGCCTGGACGAGGGGCCCGATGGTTCCGGTGATCCGCTCGGTGACCACCCCGCCGGACAGCGCCGGCTGCAGCGTTCCGACGAACTTCTTGCCGATCCGGTTGGGGATCGGGTGGGTGTAGCGGATGCCCTGGGTGTTCATCACGACGATGAAGTCGACCTCGGAGCGCTTGCGGGCGGCCTCGGTCCGCGGCTGCAGCACCAGCGTCGGATTGGCGCTTTTCAGTGCTTCCTCGATGCCCGGCGCATTCGCGAAGGCCTCTGCCACGGCGACGGATCTGTTGCGGGCCTCGCGGTCTCCGTCGGCCCTGGACTGGAGCACGAGCGCCGCGATGGCGGCGGCGACGAGCAACACCACGATCGCCACCTGCAGGAGAAAGACCTGACCTGCGACAGTTCGCATCCTGAGAACCGAACGCGGGCGGCCGTAGCGTCCGGCCATGTCCTCTTTCTACACCTCCCGCATACGGTGGGCGAGCCGCGCGATGCGGAGCGCAGCAGCAGTCAGGGCCCGCGCTGCGCCGGGCGGCCTCACGGGCTGTTCGAGGATCGTCCCGTGATCCGGGGCCGGGCGCCAGAGGGCGGGAAGACCCCCGGGTAGGTTTTCCCGCTGCGCATAGGCGAACCTCTTCGACGAAGGGGACATACGCGGCGCCCCTGTCGCGCCACGCCGCAGGGAACAAATCGCCCAGAGCGTGCATGGTTCATGTAACTCTTCCCACAGGCCCGGCCGCTTGTCCGACGGGCGTCTGCCGGTCGGGTGAGCCGGGCGCGGACACAACGTGCCTGGTCAGCCCCGCTCACCGAGAACAGCGCGCCGGCCGGCGGGCGGCAGCGGGACCCCCGCGACGCCATCCGCCCCGCCGAGGCGGTATGAGACGTTCGTGGGCATGCATGTTCCCGAGGAGATCCGAGCCGAGGCGGCCGCGCTCATCGACCACCACGCGCTCGGACTGTGGAAGCCGAACGACGCGGACCGGCGAGCCGCCGTGGCGTTGTACCGCTTCCTCGAAACCGGTCAGCCGCTCACGGGCGAGCAGATCCGGTCCGCCCTGGCACACGCGGAAACGGCGGCCGACGCGGACGAGCGGCTGCTGAAGCTGCTGCAGGAGACCGCCGGGCTGCTCGACGAGGGACCGGCCGCCGAGGGCCCGCCCGGGCGGGACGCCGTCGACCATGTATGCCTTCTGCTGGACGCGCTCGCGCTGTCCCGGCCCGCCGGTCAGTAGAGAAGCGAAGGCCCGCCCGAGTGCAGACCCGGGCGGGCGGTTGTGGGGCCTGGGGCCCTGCGCAGACAGCTAGGCCGCGGACGGCGCCTGTGCGGGAGCCTGCTCGTCCTCGGGGACCGCGATCACCCAGTGCGTCTCCTGGCGCGGGCGCAGGTAGCACAGCCAGTACAGCGCGGCGACGGCCACGATGAGGCCGGTGATGACCAGGCTCGTGGTGCTCTGCTGGCAGAGCACCCACGCCAGCACCACGATCAGCAGCGCCGGGACCGCGGGCCACAGCGGCATCCGCCAGGCCGGCCGGTGCTTGTGCTCCCCGCGGCGCGAGACCAGAGCGCCCAGCGCGACGAAGACATACATCGCGGCCACGGCCACGCCGGTGACCTCGCTCAGGGTGTCGAGGTTGACGAAGCACAGGGCCGCACCGGGAACACCCACCGCGAGGGTTGCCGCCCAGGGCGAGCCGAAGCGCCGGCCGACGTGGGAGAAGACGCGGTTGACGGCCGTCGGCCAGGCCGCGTCACGCGCCGAGGAGAACACCACACGGGAGTTCTGGATCACCATCACGATCGCCGCGTTGATGATCGCCAGGGCGATGCAGAGGCTGACGAACGTGCCGACGCCCGAGTTGCTCCAGCCCTGCACCATGCCGGCGACGTCACCGGCCCCGAGGGTCTTCAGGTCGGGGGCGCCGAGGGTGATCGCGACCACCGGGACCAGCACCACGGCGGCGCCGATGCCGAGGGTCCACAGCACCGTACGGGAGACGTTGCGACGGGGGTTCTCCATCTCCTCGGCGAGGTACACGGCGGTGGAGAAGCCCTGCAGGATGAAGAGCGCGGTGGCCAGCCCGGCCACGATGAGACCCGCGGTGACGGCGGTGCTGTGACCGTGTCCGGCGTCGATCACGGGGTGCACGAGCACGGAAGCGGAGCGGTGGGTGTGAGTGAAGCCGAGGAAGGCGACCACCGCGCAGGCGACGACCTCCAGCACCAGGAAGATGCCGGTGATCCAGGCGTTGGCACGCAGATCGAGCAGGCCCATGGCGGTGGCCAGCAGCATCACGGCGGCGGCGGTGTACTGCGGATCCAGTTGGATGATCGGTGCCAGATAGTCGGCGGTGCCCAGGGCGATGATGGGCGGCACGATCATGACGACGATCAGCGAGAGCACGAAAACCAGCCACCCGGCGAGGCGGCCCATGAGCGTGCCCACCATCGCGTACTCGCCACCCGAGCTCGGTATCAGCGTGCCGAGCTCGGAGTAGGTGAAGGCCACGCCGATACACAGCAGTGCCGCGACGGCGATGGTCAGCGCGGTGCCCGTGCCCAGGCTGGCGAACGAGTCCGGCACGATCACGAAGAGCGAGGATGCCGGGGTCAGACAGGACAGCGTGAGCAGGGTGCCGCCGACCACACCGATCGACCGGGTGAGCTGGGGGGCGCCGGAGGCGTCTTTCACCGTCGCACTGCGGGTGTCCCGCTCAGGAGCTGCGGAGGCAACAGGCGTGTAGGGCATATCGGTATCCGTATCCCATCAATGCTGGCGGCAGGAAGGGGTGGCGTCTTGGCGGAAGAACGCCGCAAAGCGATCCGAACCCGGACATCCTCAGGTCTCGCTTCGGTGACCGAATACAACCCCTGCCGACGACTCACGTCAAGGTCTTGTTAAGGCCTTCGGACAACGAAATCCGAAGCTCAGCAAGGCCATCGGGGTGCTTATCCACGCTGCACCCGCGGAAGACAACCGGATTCCGCGGCGGAAAGGGCAGTGCGACCTCGCGCGGCGCGCCGCGCGAATCCGTTGCGGTCCCACCAAAACCCGCTGCCCGTGCGGTCAGTCCCCGAGCGCGTGCACCCGGGCGATGAGCAGCGCGACATCGTCGTGGTCGTGCTCGTCGCGCAGCGCGGCCAGGAGACGGTCGCACAGGCCCTCCAGATCCCGCTCGGGCCGATCCAGCAGCTCCAGGAGGGTGTCCAGCCGCGCGTCTATGGGCTGGTCCCGGGTTTCGATCAGCCCGTCGGTGTAGAGCACCAGCAGGTCGCCGTCGCGGAGCGGAACCGTGGTCTGCTCGAAGGGGACGCCCCCGACGCCGAGCGGCGCACCGGTGGGCAGATCCAGCAGCTCGGGCGGCCGGTCCGGGCGCACCACGATGGGGGGCAGATGCCCGGCGACGGCGATCCGGCACAGGGCGCGGTGCGGGTCGTAGACGGCGTACAGACAGGTGGCGAAGGCCGGATCGAGACCGCCGGCGATGTGATCGAGGTGGCGGAGCACTTCGGCCGGATCGAGGTCGAGATCGGCCAGCGCGCGGGTGGTGGTGCGCAACTGGCCCATGGTGGCGGCGGCGTTGATGCCGCTGCCCATCACGTCGCCGACCACCAGCGCGGTCTTGTCGCCGGTCACCGGGATGGCGTCGAACCAGTCACCGCCGACCTCGCTGGCCGCCTGGGCGGGCTGGTAGCGGTAGGCGATCTCCATGGCCGTGGGCTGTGGCGGCCGGTGGTTCATCAGATGGCGCTGGAGGGTGAGCGCGGTGCGGCGTTCGCTCTGGTACGAGCGGGCGTTGTCGATGCAGACCGCGGCCCGGGCGGCCAGCTCGACCGCGAGCACCGCATCGTCCTCGTCGAAGGGCTCCGGGTTGCGGACGCGGTACAGCGACAGCGCGCCCAGGACCTCGCCGCGGGCGATGAGCGGTACGGCGAGGTAGGAGTGCAGCCCGGCCTTTCCCAGGAGGGCGGCGCCCTGCTGGTCCGGTGCGATGTGCGGCAGATCGTCCGGGCCGACGTGGGGAATGCGCACCGGACGGGCTTCGGTCACACAGCGGGTGATCAGCCGGTCGGCCTCGTAGGAGGCGATCTGGCCGGTGGGGTCGGCGGCGCGGACCGCCTCGGTGGGGTAGGCCGTGGCCACGGCGAGCGCCCGGAAGCGGGCCGGGCCGCCGCGGGAGAGCGAGGTCGGGCGCCGGCCGTCGAGTACGGCGTCGAGGACGTCGACCGCGGCCAGGTCCGCCAGCTCGGGCACGATGACGTCGGCCAGTTCGTGGGCGGTCTGGTCGACGTCGAGGGTGGTACCGACGGTGGCGGAGGCGTCGGCGATGACGGCCAGCCGCCTGCGGGCGCGGGCGGCCTCGGTGGCGGCGCGATGCTGCTCGGTGACGTCCACGACCGACGTGGCCAGCCCCAGCACCCGGCCGTGCGGGTCCTCCAGCCGGTAGTACGACACCGACCAGGCCCGGTCGGCGTGGGGGTCGGCGGCGGTCCGGCCGACGGTGAACTGGTCGAGCAGCGGGGTTCCGGTGTCGAGCACCTCGCGCATCTGGGACACGATGGTGCCGGTGTCCAGAAAGGACAGGGCTTCTCGGACGTCGCGACCGATGTGCTGGTCGGCGGGCAGGTCGTTGATGCGTTCCAGCGCCGGATTGACCATGACGAAGCGCAGCGCGGTGTCCAGGACCGCCAGGCCGATCGGTGACTGGGCGACGAGGCGTACGGACAGCGCCAGATCCCGCTCGACCCGCCGCAGCACGGCCTGGTCGGTGGCGATGCCCAGGGCGTAGGACTCGCCGCGCTCGTCCAGCAGCCGCATATTGCGGAACTCGACGAGCCGGGTGCTGCCGTCCTTGTGCTGGACCGGGAAGACCCCTGCCCAGCTTTCGCCGCCCGCCATGACCTGGGAGAAGAGACCCAGGACCAGATCGAAGTGCTCCGGGCCGACCAGCAGCTGCGCCGCGGGCCGGCCGAGCGCTTCCTTCGCGCTCCAGCCGAAAAGCTGCTCGGCCTGGGGGCTCCACAGGGTGATCCGCCCGTCCGCATCCAGCATCACGGCGGCCACGCCCAGCACATCCAGCAGGCCGCCGGGCTGCCCCGGTGTGGCCCCGACCGGGGCGGCACCTTCGGGGAACGCGTCGGTCGCACCCATCCAGGCACTCCTTCCGCCGGTCATCGCGGACCGACAGCCGTGGCGCTCTCCGTACATCGGCCGGTTCTCGCTGTGCTTCCGTTGGTCTCCATCATCTCTCGACACGGGACGGACCTGCAGGGAGAGCGAGATCCGCAGGGCATCGGCGACCCGTGCGCGAGCGAGCATTATCCGTCGCTGTTCCCAGGTGGGCGACCGTGTTGACGATATTCAGTGCGATGATTTCGGACGCGCTTTCGGGGCGGGCCCGTGGAGCGGTGGCCAGGCCGCGCGCGGCGGGCACCCCGGTGCGCTTGCCAGGGGTTCTCCTCACGCCCCCGTCCGACGTGGAGTCCAGTCCGGAGGCCGACTTGGAGATGTTGATCTGCAGCGACTATCCTTGCATTTGGTTGCCTGTAGCAACCAAATTCATGTACATCACATCCGGCGTAGCCGACTGCGCCCGCCGGCGTCAGGAGGAAGCCTCACATCATGCCCAACGCCGCCCGGACATTCCGCACCTATGTAGAGGAGAACCTCGATGTACTTAGCGCCGACCCGGGGCGCGAAGTCCTGGTACACCAAGGCCGCCGCGTCACGGCAGGCGAGTTCCGCTCACTGGTCCACCGCATGGCACGGGCACTGTGCGCCCGGGGCGTCGGCCGCGAAGCGACCGTCACGCTCCTGAGCGGCAATCTCCCGGAGATCATCGCAGCCCGTTACGCGGCCAACCTGGTCGGCGCCCGGGTCAACTACCTCTACAACAAGCTGTCCGCCGAGTCCCAGGCCGCCATCGTCCGCGATGTCGAGACCCGCGCCCTGATCGTCGATCCGCGCTATGCCGAACGGGCCGCCGAAGTCACCGCGTTGGCGCCGGTTCCGGAATTGCTGGTCCTCGGCCCCGCCAAGGTGGGCACGGACCTGCTGGAGCTGGCGGCCGGTCAGTCCGACGAGCCGTTGGCGAGCCGGGCCCGGCCCGACGACGTCTGCACCATCCGCCACACCGGCGGCACCACCGGCCACCCGAAGGGCATCTGCACCACCTTCGAGCAGGCACGCTGGTTCCACGGGGTGCTCCAGCAGCCGGAGACCGAGCGCCGCCAGCTGGTGTGCACCACCCTCGCGCACGCCGCGGGCCTGATGGCCGACAGCACGCTGCACGCGGGCGGCACGGTCGTACTGCTCGACGACTTCGACCCGGGCACCGCGCTCGCCGCCATCGAACGCGAGCGCATCACCGATGTCTTCCTGCTGCCGCCGCTGCTCTACCAGCTGATGGACCACCCGGACGCCCGGCACACCGACACCTCCAGCCTGCGGATGCTGACCTACGGCGGCTGCCAGGCGTCCCCGGCCCGGATAGCCGACGCGGTAAGGGCGTTCGGCCCGGTGCTGATGCAGGGCTACGGGCAGAACGAGGCCGGCGGCATCAGCGTGCTCACCCAGGAGGACCACGACCCGCAGCGCCCCGAGCGGCTGCGGTCGGCGGGGAAGGTGCTGCCCGATGTCGAGGTGGCGGTCCGCGACGAATCGGGGCGCGATCTGCCGGCCGGTGAACACGGCGAGATCTGTGTCCGCTCCGACATGATCATGAAGGGGTACTGGAAACAGCCCGAGCTGACCGCCGAGGTCCTGCGGGACGGCTGGCTGCACACCGGGGACATCGGATTCCTCGACGAGGAGGGGTACCTGACGATCGTCGACCGGATCAAGGACATGATCGTCGTGGTCGGCGGCCATGTGTACACCACGGAGCTGGAGGACCTGCTGAACTCGCACCCGCAGGTACTGCAGAGTGCCGTGTTCGGGGTCCGTGACGCCGACCGCATGGAACGGGTGCACGCGGCGGTGGTGCGGGCGCCCGGCAGCAGCGTCGACGGGCAGCAGCTGCGCGAGATGGTCTGCGCGGAGCGCGGTGCGATGTACGAGCCGGCCCGGGTCACCTTTGTCGAGGCACTGCCGCTGACCGATGCCGGAAAGCCCGACAAGAAGGAGCTGCGTCGGCGGGCCGAGCAGGAGGCCGGCACCGCGGGCTGACAGCGACGAGCCGCCGCAGCCCAGGGCTGCGGCGGCCTGTCAGTGCTACTGCCGGTCAGAGGATGCCCAGCAGGCCGAAGGGGAAGCCCCCGAAGCCGTAGCCATAGTTGCCGTAGCCGCAGCCGCCGAAGCCGCCGAAGCCGCTGTAGCCGCCGAAGCCGCCAAGGCCGCCGAAGCCGCCGAGGCCGCCGAAGCCGCCGAAGCCGAAACGGTCGAAGCCGCCGTGGTGGTGGCAGTGGTGCCTGTGGTGGTGACGACCGTGGTGGTGACGACCGTGGTGGTCGCCCTTGGATGATGCGGCCGGCGCCTGCGGGGTGGCCGAGGCTATGCCCGCGAGCGGGAGGACGGTAGCGGCGGCAAGGGCCGCGGTGGCCACGGAGCGGCCTATGAACTTGCGCATTGCGTTTCTCCTGTTTGGCAGGAAATCTGACATTTGATGAGTACCGCGCCCCGCCGCAAACCCCGCAGACACGACGGACAGCCACTCCAACGGCCCCAAGAATTGCTCCGTTAGCGGTAATGGATCGGCAAAGGGGCCTGGTGAAAGCCTTGGTCGGAGTCATGGCCCGGGTCCTCGAAGTGCGCCGCGATGACGGTACGTTCGTCACCGAGGTGCGGCCGGACGGCGACCCGCCATGTCAGCGAGGCGGAGTCCTGGGTCCAGAAGCTGCTGGACGTGGTGCGCGATCGCGATGTGCCGTGCCCCGCCGTGGGCGAGGGGCTGCGTCCGCCGGCGGAAGCGGCAAAAGCGGCGGGACAGACGGGAGAGGCAGATCAGCAGGCTCGATGCGCCCGGGCGGACGGCGCCGGAGCGGACAGTGACCGCCGTTGTGGGGCGCGCCCTGGGGAAGGCCCCGGCACCGGGGCTCGTATGCGGCGGCATCGTCGGCCTTCAGGGAGGGGCCGCGCTCTCGGTGCGCCTCTATCCGGCCGTCGGGCCCGCCGGGGTGGTGATGCTGCGGCTGGTGATCGCCGCGGTGATCCTGGGCGCACTGTGGCGGCCCCGGTGGCGCCGTCAGCCACGCGGCACCCTCAGCCTCGTCGTCGCGGCCGGCACCCTGCTCGCCGTGCACCATCTCGCGTACTACGAGGCCGTGGGCCGGATCCCGTTGGGCGCGGCCACCACCTTGGAGTTCCTCGGTCCGTTCGCCATTGCGCTGGCCACCTCGCGGCGCCCGGCCGACCTGGGGTGGTCGCTGCTGGCCGCGACCGGGGTGCTGCTGCTGGGCGGGGGCGGCCTCCCGATCAGCCTTCCGGGCATCGGACTCGCCGCGCTCGCCGGCACCTGCTGGGCCGGGTACATCCTGGTCTCGGCCCGGCTCGCCCGGCGGGTCAGCGGCGGTGGCGGCCTCGCCCTGGCCGTTGCCTGGGGCGCACTGCTCAGCCTCCCCTACGGCGTCGCCCAGGGCGGCAGCCGGCTGCTCGACCCCGGTGTGCTGGTGCTCGCGGCGGCAGTGGCGGTGCTCTCCAGTGTGCTGCCGTACTCCTGCAACCTCGAGGCGCTGCGCCGGATCCCGCCGCGCGTCTTCGGGATCCTGACCAGCCTTGAACCGGCAGCCGGCGCCCTGGCCGGGCTGCTGCTGCTCGGCCAGCGGCTCAGCCCGGTGCAGTGTCTGGGCATCGCCGCCGTGGCCGCGGCCTCCATCGGCGCGGGCCGGGCGGCCGGCGCCGACACCGGGCAGGGCGGCGCGGGACCGGCGAATGGCCCGGAGCACCAAAGCGCCCGGCCTCAACGGGAGGAGGCCGGGTAGCAGACCCGGCCGCGCGGCGCACCGCCTTCCGTCAGCTGATCGCGGCGCACGGCTTCCGTTCTCGCGGAGCGCGGCTTCGGCGCGGCGCACGGCGTCAGTTCTTGCGGGCGCGGCTCGGCTGGACCCTGGACGGCTCCCCCGGCATCTTCGGATGGTCGGGCGGATACGGCATGTCACCCAGTCCTTCGTCCGCCGCCTGACGGTCCGCGAGTTCCAGAACGGACTCCAGGCCGAAGGCGTGGTCGGCCATGTCCGCGTGCACATCGCCGAGTTCGGCGAACCGCGGGGGGACCGTCCGCAGATCGAAGTCCTCGGGCGCGGCGTCGGACAGCTCCTCCCAGCGCAGCGGGGTGGAGACGGTCGCCCGGGGCCGGGCGCGCAGCGAGTAGGCGGAGGCGATGGTCCGGTCCCTGGCCATCTGGTTGTAGTCGACGAAGACCTTCGCGCCGCGCTCCTCCTTCCACCATGCCGAGGTCACCAAGTCCGGCTTCCGGCGCTCCAGCGCCCGGGCCAGAGTGATCGCGGCCCGTCTGACCTCGGTGAAGGTCCAGCGGGGGTGGATCGGTACGTAGACGTGCACGCCGCGGCCGCCGGACGTCTTGGGCCAGCCGCGCAGCCCGTGTTCCGCCAGCAGCTCGCGCAGGAGGTGGGCCACCCGGACGGCGTCCGCGAAGTCGGTGCCGGGCTGCGGGTCGAGGTCGATGCGCAGTTCGTCGGGGTGCTCGGTGTCACCGCGCCGGACGGGCCACGGATGGAACGTCAGGCACCCCAGATTGGCCGCCCAGAGGACCGCCGCGGGCTCGGTGGGGCACATCTCGTCGGCGAAGCGGCCGCTGGGGAAAGCGATACGGGCGGTGGGCAGCCAGTCCGGCATCCCCTTGGGCGCCCGCTTCTGGTAGAAGAACTCGCCCTCGACGCCGTCGGGGAAGCGCTGCATGGTGGTGGGCCGGTCGCGCAGCCCCCGCAGCACCCCGTCGGCGACGGCGAGGTAGTACTGCGCCACGTCCAGCTTGGTGAATCCGCGCTCCGGGTAATACGTCTTGTCGGGGTGGGACACGCGCACGGTGCGCCCCGCGACGTCCAGTTCGACAGCTCCGGCTCCGGCCATGACTCCACGCTAGGTTCCGGACGCCGCCGCCGCGCGCCGGGCGAGGCGGCGGCCGGCCGGCCGCGCAGCGGCCGCCCCGGCGCGCGGGATACGGCGCCGGGCCCCAGGATCGGGACCATGGACCTGCCCGTCATGCCCCCGGTCTCCCCCATGCTCGCGAAGGCGGTGGCCGACATCCCCGCCGGCATGCTGTACGAGGCCAAGTGGGACGGCTTCCGCGTCATCGTCTTCCGGGACGGCGAGGACGTCGAGATCGCCAGCCGTACGACGAAGTCGCTGACCCGCTACTTCCCCGAAGTGGTCACCGCGGCACGGGCCGAGCTGCCGCCGCGCTGCGTCGTCGACGGCGAGATCGTCATCGCCCATGACGGCCGGCTGCACTTCGAGGAGCTGCTGGAGCGCATCCACCCGGCGGACTCCCGGGTCCGCACCCTCGCCGCGCGGACGCCCGCCTCGCTGGTCGCCTTCGACCTGCTGGCGCTCGGCTCCGATGCGCTGCTGCACGAGCCGCAGTCGGCACGCCGGGAAGCCCTGGTCGAGGCGCTGCGCCCGGCCGGGGCGCCGGTGTACACCGCGCCCGCGACGAAGGATCAGGAGCTGGCGCGCCGCTGGTTCACCCAGTTCGAGGGGGCGGGGCTGGACGGGGTGGTCGCCAAGCCGCTCGGTCTGCCGTACCGGCCCGGCGACCGTGCCATGTTCAAGATCAAGCATGCCCGGACCGCCGACTGTGTGGTCGCCGGCTACCGGCTGCACAAGAGCGGGCCGGTGGTGGGTTCCCTGCTGCTGGGCCTGTACGACGGCGACGGGCAGCTGCAGCACGTCGGGGTGTGCGCCTCGTTCCCCATGGCCAGGCGGCGTGCGCTGGTCGAGGAGCTGGCGCCGCTGCTGATGGACGAGGCCTCGGGGCATCCATGGGGCGCGTGGACCGACGAGGCGGCGCATGCCTCCCGGCGGATGCCGGGCGGGCCCAGCCGTTGGAGCGGCGGCAAGGATCTGTCGTGGGTGCCGCTGCGTCCGGAGCGGGTGTGCGAGGTCGCCTACGACCACATGGAGGGCAGCAGGTTCCGGCACACCGCCCAGTTCCGGCACTGGCGTCCCGACCGTACGCCGGAGAGCTGCACCTACGCCCAGCTGGAGGAGCCGGTGGGGTACGACCTGGGGCAGCTGCTGGCGGGCTGACCGGGCAGGTGCTGCCGGGCCGGGCGGCGCGGCGCGCCGGTGGCCACCCGACGTCAGGTCAGGTGGGGTCACCGTCCGGCGGCCAGCGGCGCCGGCTCTCCCCCGGCGCCAGCCGGTCCACCACGTCGGCCAGTTCGCCGCAGGCCTGCTCGATCTTGCGGCGGATGGTGTTCTGCTCGGTGACGATCGCCGACAGCAGCAGTGCGGTGAGCGCCGCGGACGCGTTCAGGGCCTGCAGATTGACCATCGCCTCCAGCAGGCTCTGGCCCTCGAACGGTCCGGTGCGGGCCGTCGCCGCCCTGATGACGAGCACGGACACCAGCAGCACGCAGGGCGCGGCACCCGCCAGCTGGAAGCGCAGCGCGGCCCAGACGATCACCGGGAAGACCAGGAAGAGCAACGACAGCTCGCTGCGGGTCGCCATGACCGCGACCGCAACCGTGGCGACCAGCAGGGCCGCCGCCTCCGCCCACCGGTATCCGGGGACGCCGCGGGGCCACCGGATCGTGCGGCAGACGAGGATGAGCGGGGTGATGACGAGAATGCCCATCGCGTCGCCCACCCACCAGGCCACCCAGGTCCGCCAGAAGCCGCCGCCCGGCAGGGCGCCTTTGAGGTACAGCATCCCGGTGCCCAGCGTGGCGCTGATCAGCATCCCGGCGAAGGCGCCGAGGGCGACCAGCGCCACCCCGTCGCGCAGCCGGTCGAGTGCGGTGCGGAAGCCCACCCGGCGGAGCATCCAGAAGGCGCACACCGGGGCCAGGGTGTTGCCCGCCATGATCCCGAGGACCGAGACATCGAGCGGGTTGATCGTGGCGACGACCGCGAGGGTGCCGAGGGCGATGCCCGGCCAGGTCCGCAGGCCCAGGAGGAGCAGACAGCTCAGGGAGATGCCCGTCGGCGGCCACAGCGGCGTGACCACGGCACCCGAGATGACCACCTGCTCCAGCAGGCCGATCCGGGCGGACGCGTAGTAGACGCCGGCGAGGCCGAGGGTCGTCAGTACTGCTGGTGCAAGTCGGCGAAGTTCCTCGGTGCGCACCACATCAGCCATCAGACAACGCCGGGGGCCGGGCGCCGGCTGCGACACGCACGTCCGGGGCCGCGCTTCACCCGGCTTCGGGCGGGACCGCGTCGAAGCGCAGTACGAGCACCGCCGAGTCATCGGTGTGCCCGGTGAACTCGGCCACGCTGATCGCCACATCGGCCACCGTGGCCGGATCGCCATCGGCGTTGGCGCTGACCAGGCGGGTCACCTGCGTCAGCCCCACCTCTATCGGGAAGGAAGGGCCCTCGACCACACCGTCGGTGAGCAGCACGAACGCCCCCGCGGTGGCGAACCGGTGGTGGGACACCGGGTAACACTCGCCCGGCATGATGCCCAGCGGCAGGCCCCCGGGGTCGTCGGCGAGGCCGGAGCGGCCGTCGGTGGTGGCCCAGACAGCCGGTACATGACCGGCCCGGGCGCTGCACAGCTCCCAGGCGGCCGGGTCGAAGCGGACGAAGGTGCAGGTCGCGAAGAGCCCGCAGTCGACCGAGAGCAGCAGGTCGTTGGCCCGGCTCAGCACCTCGCCCGGGTCGGCGGCATGGCCGGCGACGGCCCGCAGCCCGAAGCGGATCTGTCCCATGAAGGCGGCCGCCTCGACGTCGTGCCCCTGCACATCACCGATGCAGAAGGCGAGCGACCCGTCGGACAGGCGGAAGCCGTCGTACCAGTCACCCCCGATGTCCAGTCCGTGCCGGGCGGGTACGTAGGTGGCGGCGGCGCGCAGCCCCGGCACCCCCGGCAGCGCGGCCGGCAGCATCTCGCGCTGCAGCGCCTCGGCCAGCTCCACGCGCGCCCGCTGCTTCTCGGCGCCCTCCCGTGCCTGGGCGGTCAGCCGTCCGAGCGTGGTCAGCAGGTCGTCGGCGCTCGCCGACCGCGGGGGACGACGCCGCAGCATGGGCCGCTCCCAGGTGCATCGGTGTGCCCGCCAGGGAGCGTGCCCGTACGGCAGTCCGCGGTGGCCGCCTGACCTGGCCTGATGGGGCTCCGGTGGAGCCCGCCTCTCCCGATTCATCTTATTTCTGCGGGGGGACTTCCGCTTGACGGCCGGGAGGGGCGGGGGCCGGGGGCCGGGGCGGCGGCAGGCGGCGGGCGGCCACCCGGACGATCATGACTGCCGGGTCGTCCGGCCCACCGCCGCGTCCCACGGCCGGACTCAACGGCCGGACTCAGGCGTCCGCCGGGCGGGCCACCGCCAGATGCCGGACGCCGGACCGTACGGCCCAGAAGAAGACCGCCAGCGCCAGGACGGCCACGGTGACCGAGTCGTACGGTGCCGGCAGCCGGCCGGATCCCCCGAACGTGCCCAGCCCGGAGACCACGGTCAGGGCGACGAGGTAGACCACCAGCCAGGCACCGGTGCGGAGTTCGGCACCGAGCGGACGGCTCGGGCCGGCGCCGTCGTCCTCGACGCGCACACCGGGGCGGCGCATGACCAGGAAGATCAGCAGGCCGCCGAGGACGAGGGGCAGTGCGAGGCGCAGGTCGTCCCAGCCCGACCAGTAGACGAATTCGCTGGCCACCACGAAGCTGAGCGGTGCGATCCAGCGCAGCCCGGGGACCCAGCCGGCGGTGTGGCCGCCCGGCTCGGCGCGGAACACCGCGACCGCGACCGCCGAGGCGGCATAGATCAGCAGGTACATATCGCCCATGACGCTCACGATGTCCTGCCAGCCGCCGAACGGCAGCAAGAAGATCACGATGACGAGGAGGTTGATCACCAGGGCCCGGCGCGGGATGCCGAACCGCTCGTTGACCTTCATGAAGTACCGGGGGATGGTGCCGTTCTTGGCGAGCGCATAGGTGTGCCGCGCGTCGATCGCGACGCCCACGTACGCCGAACCGCCGGGCGAGATCACCGCGTCCGCGTAGAGCAGGCCGGCGAGCCAGTGCAGGTTGAGGATCAGCGCGAGCTGGCCGAACGGCGAGTCGAAGGAGACCCCCTGCCAGCCGTGGCCGAGCAGATGCTCGGGGACGGTGAAGAGGAACGCCAGCTGCAGCGCCAGGTACATGGCGACGGCGAGGCCGATGGCGGTGAGGACCGCGGCGGGGATGGTCCGGCGGGGGTTGCGGGTCTCGCCCGAGAAGTCCAGCGGCGCCTGGAAGCCGTTGACGGAGTAGACGATGCCGCCGCCGGCCAGCGCGGTCAGACAGGCGACATAGCCGTACGGTGCGAAGCCGCCGTGGTCCGTCAGCCGGCCGGAGTGCCAGCCGGAGGCGATCAGCGCCACCACGGTGATCACCGGGACCAGGATCTTGAACACCGAGATCAGGTTGTTGAGTTGGGCGAACATCCGCACCGCGAACCAGTTCAGCACCGTCAGCACCACGCTGAGTCCGGTGGCCAGGGCCAGTCCGGCCAGGGTGAGGGTCTGGCCGTTGTAGATGCCCGGCAGGTAGTGCGCGGCGTACTGCATGATCGCGCTGATCTCGGCGGCGGTGCCGCCCACCGACAGCATCGTCGACCAGCCGATGAGGGTGCCGACGAGCCGGCCGCTGGCGAACAGCGGCCAGCGGACCGTGCCGCCGCCCTCCGGGCGGGTGGCGCCGAGTTCGATCATGACCAGGGCGACCAGGCCGCACAGCAGCCCGGCCCCGATCCAGGACAGCAGCGCCGCGGGGCCGGCCGTCTGTGCCGCGTACAGGGCGGCGAACAGCCAGCCGGAACCGACGATATTGGAGAAGCCGATGCCCGTCAGCCCCCAGAAGCCCAGGTCACGGCGCAATCGGCGCTCCTGCGCCAGCACTTGTGGGGCGCCGGCCCCGTCGCCTCCACCTGATACCTGACGCTCCGTCACGAAAGCGGCCTCCTTGATTCACTGTTCCGGCTCGCCGGACCCTACTCGACGATCGCCGAAGAGGAATCTTCCGCTCCACCAGCGGACACTTCCTGCGCACAGCGCATCGGCCGAACACGCAGCGCAGTCAGGGGATACCGGAGGGTGCGCCCCGTTCCGTCACGGACGCCCCGCGGCGGACTGCCTCACCCGACCCGGTCGACCGGGACGCCGAAGGTCGTCGCCAGGCCGTCCCGCCCGGCGTCGGTGAGATGGACGACGCGGCGGTACTTACCGTGACGGAGCCATTCCAGGGCGAACAGCCGGGCGGTGAGCGCGGTACCGAGCGCGCCGGCCAGGTGGTGGCGCTGCTCGGCCCAGTCGACGCAGTAGCGGACGGACGCCCGGCGGCGGGGGAGGCGGTCCGTCTCGACGCCGAAGGCGGTCAGCTCCTGGCGGCCGTGCGGAGTGAGGACGTAGACGATGTCCGGGGCGGCGGCGCCCGCCTCCGGGTTCGTGGCGCCCTCACTCCGCACTGTCCGCTCGGCGGCGAGGATGTCCCGCTCCTGGAGGGCGCTCATCACGGCGACGCCGAGCCGCCCCGCCAGGTGGTCGTAGCAGAGGCGCGCGCGCCACAGCGCCTTGGCGCGGGTGTCGGCGTTCAGGGACCGCACCGGCAGAGGACGGGCGATCAGGGCGAGCTGTTCGAGAGCGCGGGCGACGTCCGTGGTGGCGAGCCGGTAGTAGCGGTGGCGGCCGTCGAGCTCGACGGTCAGCAGCCGTGCGTCGAGGAGCTTGGCCAGATGGCCGCTGATGGTGGAGTTGCTGACCCCGGCCTCGGCGGCGAGGGCGCCGGCCGGCAGCGCGCCGCCGCCGGCGAGGGCCAGCAGCACCTTGGCGCGGGAGGGGTCACCGATCGCCGCCGCGACATGGGCCACGTCGGTCTCGGTCGGGGCATCCATGTCCCCGACGGTACGCCGCACACGCTTCGGCAGAGGGCGAAACGTTCTCCCGCTCCGGCCGGGCCCTGGGGGGGGCTCCCCTTGGCGCGAGAACGTTTCGGCGCCTGCCGTACGGATCCGGCAGAACACTGGCCGTATGCCCACGCTCTGCGCACCCACCGCAGCACCACGGACCACGGACCGGCTCACGCCGCTGCCGCTCGTCGCCGTGTGCCTGGGGTACTTCATGGTCATCCTGGACGTCACCGTCGTCACGGTCGCTCTCCCGGCGGTCGGCACCGCCCTGCACACCGGGGTGACCGGCCTCCAATGGGTGGTGGACGGCTACACCCTGGTGTTCGCCGGGCTGCTGCTCTTCTGCGGCGGACTCGGCGACCGGCTGGGCGGCAGGGCGGTGTTCCTGAGCGGCCTGGTGGTGTTCACCCTCGCCTCCGCCGGGTGCGCGCTGGCGCCCACCGCCACCGTGCTGGTCCTGGCCCGGCTGGTACAGGGGCTGGGCGCGGCGCTGATGGTGCCGGCCTCGCTGGCGCTGCTGCGGACCGCGTACCCCGGCCGGGCGGCGCGGGCCCGCGCGTTCGGTATCTGGGGGACCGTCGCGGGCCTCGCCGCCGGGGCCGGTCCCGTCCTGGGCGGCGTCCTGGTCGCCGGGCTCGGCTGGCGGGCGGTGTTCTTCCTCAATCTCCCCGTCGGCCTCGCCGCACTGTTCCTCGCCTCCCGTCACGTCCCCCGCTCCCCCGCCCGGCGTGGCCACCGGGGCCTGGACCTCCCGGCCCAGAGCGCGGCGGCGGTGTGCCTGGCCGGGCTGGTCACCGGATGCATCGAGGCCGGGGCGCTGGGCTGGACGCATCCGGCCGTCCTCGGCGCCTTCGCCGGGTGCCTCGTCGGACTCGCCGCCTTCCTGGTACTGGAGCGGCGCTCACCCGCCCCGATGCTGCCCCTCGCGCTCTTCCGCGCCCGCGCCTTCTCGGCCTCGGCGGTCATCGGCGTGCTGCTCAACACCGGCTTCTACGGGCTGTTGTTCCTCGCCCCGCTGTACTTCCAGGGAGTGCACCACTACAGCGCCCTGCGGACCGGATGCGCGCTGCTGCCCGCGGTCGGAGTGGTGGCCGCCGGCTCCGCGCTGGCCGGACGGATCACGGCCCGCACCGGGCCGCGGCCGCCCATGGTGGCGGGGCTGGTGGTGGGCGCGGCCGGACTGGCCGGGTGGCTGGTGGCCGGCCCTGACACGCCGTATCTCGCGCTGGTGGCGCCCATGGCCTGCGCCGGCTTCGGTACCGCGCTGACCATGCCGGCCTCCACGGCGGCCGTGATGGAGGCCGCGCCGGGCGAGCGCAGCGGTGCCGCGGCCGCCGTGTTCAACGCCGCACGGCAGATCGGCAGCGCCCTCGGAGTCGCGCTCTTCGGCACGCTGCTGGCCGGCGGTCTCGTGCCGGGCCTGCACACCGCGGTGGGCATCGGCGCCGCGGGCTTCCTCGTCGCGGCGGTCCTCTCCGCCCGCTGCATCCCGGGCACCGGCCGGGCCGGCCACCGGACGCGGGAGCGGCGGACGTGACGGGCGAGGCCGGCGGCCGGGCGGGAATCGCGCGCCGGAGGTGCACCCGCCGGGGGGTCAGCCGCAGCTCCAGCAGCCCGACCAGCACGCGGTGTGCCGGCCGTGGGGCCGCCGGGCGGCGGACCGCTCCTCGGCGTGGCCGGGCTCGGCGAGGGCGCGCAGACCGGCGAGTTGCGCGCACAGCACAACGCTGATCGCCGCGATTTCCTCGGGCTCGGCATGGCCCCTCTCGATACGCAGCCAGGATGCGGGCGGGTCATCGGGCGGCACCCCCTCGTCGACCGGCGCGGCGATGTCGACGGCCCTGCCCTCGGCCACTGCCGAGGCGTCCCCGGCCACCGTGCTCTCGTCGGTGGCCCCGCGCTCCTCGGCACGGGTGTCCGCAGCAACGGATGCGGGCTCGCCCGTGACCGTGTCCGCGCCGACGGCCGTGCCCTCGTCGGTGACGGCGGCTGCACCGAGGTCTTCACTCGCCTCGGTGGAGGTGCCGTCACCGGCGGGTCTGGCCTCGCCGATGACTGTGCTCGCGTCGGTGGATGTGCTCATGTGGGGTCCGTCGGATCGGTGGTGGAGCGCGGTAGGTGACCGGCGGCCCCGGCGTTGCCGTGTGCCGTGTCCGGGCAGGTCACAGGGCCGACGCTAGAAGCGCTCCGGGGCCCTGTCGCGCGGGGAGCGCGTCTGCTGCGCCATTCGGACGACCGGCCCGTGGCCAGGGCGTGATATCCGGCACCGGAGCCGTGTTGCTCCCGGCCGTCGCCTCACGGGCGACGAGCATCGCGCACAGGTTGGTGCCAGGCACGCGGCTTCCGGACGACTCAGTAGTCAGGATGGGCGGGACGATGAGATGTGATCAGGCCGGGGACGAACGTACCCCTGTGCGCGAAGACGGACGCCGGGGCTTTCTCAAGTGCGCGGCGGGGATCGCGGGTGTGGCGGCCGCGACGGGGCTCGGCGGTCAGGCAGCCGCCGCCGCTGCTGCGGACCCTTCCGCGAGCGGACTCCGCGACAACGCAGGACTGCCCGACAAGGTGTCCTTCCACGGCCGCCATCAGGCCGGCATCGTGACGCCCCAGCAGCTCTTCGCCGGGTTCGTCGGCTTCGATGTGATGGCCGAGGGCCGCGAAGGCCTGACCGGTCTGTTCCAGAAACTCACCACGCGCTGCCGGGTGCTGACGGACGGGGTGAAGCCGCTGGACGAGCAGGTCGCCTCGGAACGGCCCACCCCCGACTCGCTCACCATCACGCTCGGCGTCGGCGCCTCCCTGTTCGACGACCGGTTCGGGCTCTCCGGCCACAAGCCCCGGCACCTCAAGGCCATGCCGGCGTTCCCCGACGACCGGCTGGAGCCGGCACGCTGCCACGGTGACCTGTCGCTGCAGATCTGCGCGCAGCACCCGGACGCCATCGTCCATGTGCTGCGCGATCTGGCACGGGAGACGCACGGCCTGCTGCGGCCCCGTTGGCGCGCGGACGCCTTCCTCAACCCGTCGCGGCCCTCGGGCTCGCCGCGTACCTTCATCGGTTTCAAGGACGGGATCGTCAATCCGGACACCGGCTCGTCCCGGGAGATGAACCGGCTGATGTGGGTGACCCCGCCCTGCGGGGAGCCGGACTGGGCGCTCGGCGGCAGCTATCAGGTGCTGCGTCTGATCCGCTTCCACATCGAGAAGTGGGACAAGGTGCCGGTGGCCCGGCAGGAGCAGATCTTCGGACGGCGCAAGGCGAGCGGCGCGCCCCTGGACGGCAAGCAGGAGAACGACCCGCCGCGGTACCGCGACGACCCGCACGGCAGGAAGATCCCGCTCGACTCGCACATCCGGCTGGCCAACCCGCGCACCGAGAAGACCGACAGGTCCCGCTTCCTGCGCCGGAGTTACAACTACGACCAGGGCTTCGACCAGTCCGGACGGATGGACCTGGGACTGGTCTTCTGCGGCTACCAGCAGAACCCGGAGCGGCAGTTCGCGACCGTCCAGCGGCGGCTGCGGCACGAGCCGCTGGCCAAGTTCATCACCCCGCTCGGCGGCGGCTACTTCTTCATCCTGCCCGGGGTACGGGACGCCGACGACTGGTTCGGTTCCGGGCTGCTGGAGAAGACCTGAGCGGGAGGGACACCCACGCCGAGGGCGGCACCGGTTCCGGTGCCGCCCTCGGTCGTACGCCGGGGGACCCGCTCAGCAGATCCGCGGCAGCTGCTCCCCCAGCGGCAGATCGACCACCCGGGTGCCGCCCAGCGGAGTACTGGCCACCACCATGCCGGGGTGGGTGGCGACGGCCTCGCCGATGATCGCGGCGCCGGCCCCCAGCGGGTGCGCGCGCATGGCGTCCAGCACGGCGTCGGCGTGCTCGCGGGGCACAAAGGCCACCAGCTTGCCCTCGTTGGCGACGTACATCGGGTCCAGGCCGAGGATCGCGCAGGCGTTGGCGACGGCCGACGGGACGGGGATGGCGCGTTCCTGGATGACGATGCCGGTGCAGGAGGCGGTGGCGATCTCGCACAGCGCGGCGGCCAGCCCACCGCGGGTGGGGTCGCGCAGCACATGCAGGTCAGGGGTGACGGCGAGCATCGTCTCGACGAGGCCGCCCAGGGCCGCGCAGTCGCTCTCGATCTCGACGCCGAATTCCAGGCCCTCCCGGACGCTCATGATCGCCACACCGTGCAGGCCGATGTCGCCGCTGACGATCACCACATCGCCGGGGGTCACGCGCTGTGGGCGCAGATCGACGCCCGCCGGGATCAGCCCGATGCCGGCGGTGTTGAGGTAGACGCCGTCGCCGTGGCCCGCCTCGACGACCTTGGTGTCGCCGGTGGCCACCTCGACTCCGGCGGCCCGCGCGGCCGCCCCCATGGCGTCGGCGACACCGGCCACCACCGGCATCTCCACGCCTTCCTCCAGGATGAAGCCGCAGGAGAGGTAGGCGGCCTGGGCGCCGCTCATGGCGAGGTCGTTGACGGTGCCGTTGACGGCGAGGTCGCCGATGCAGCCGCCGGGGAAGAAGAGCGGCCGGACGACATAGGAGTCGGTGGAGAACGCGAGGCGCACGCCGCCGAGGGACACCGCGGCGGAGTCACCGAGCTGGGCGAGGATTTCGCCGCCGAAAGCGGGGGCGAAGATCTGCTGGACGAGTTCCGCGGACAGTGCGCCGCCCCCGCCGTGCCCCATGACGACACGGGGCTGGTCGCGGAGCGGGGCGGGACAGGTCCAGCCGGAGATGTCGACGGTGGGCAGGCCGCGGTCGGCCGGGGTGGGACCGCCGCGGGTGGAACCGCCGGGGGTGGGGTGGAGGGTGTCAGACAACGGGGCTCGCCTCCTGGGGGGTGGGCGTGGTGCCGAGTCGGCGGTAGAGGTAGTAGGCGGCGCAGGCGCCCTCGCTGGAGACCATGGTGGCGCCGAGCGGGGTGCGCGGGGTGCACAGCGTCCCGAAGGCCTCGCACTCGTGCGGCTTGATGAACCCCTGGAGGACTTCCCCGCTGCGGCAGGCGGCAGGTTCCCTGGTGGTGATGCCGCCGACGGCGAAGCGGTGCTCGGCGTCGTAGTCGCGGTAGCGCTCCGACAGCCGCCAGCCGCTGGCGGGGATGGTGCCGATGCCGCGCCAGGAGCGGTCGGTGACCTCGAAGACATCCGCGAGCATGGCCCGGGCCGCCGGGTTGCCCTCGCTGCGTACGGCGCGGGGGTAGGCGTTGTCCACGGTGTGTTCGCCGCGCTCCAGCTGGCGGACGGTGCGGCGGATGCCCTCCAGGATGTCCAGGGGCTCGAAGCCGGTCACCACGATCGGCACCCGGTGGCGTGCGGCCAGTTCGGGGTACTCCCCCATCCCCATCACACTGCATACGTGCCCTGCGGCGAGGAACGCCTGGACCCGGCAGCCGGGCGAGGCCATGATGGCCTCGATCGCGGGCGGTACCCGGACGTGCGAGACCAGCAGGCTGAAGTTGGGGATGCCGAGCTTGCGGGCCTGATACACCGTCATGGCGTTGGGCGGTGCGGTGGTTTCGAAGCCGATGCCGAAGAACACCACCTCGCGGTGCGGGTTCTGCTGGGCGATCTTCAGCGCGTCGAGCGGGGAGTAGACGACCCGTACGTCACCGCCCCGGCTGCGCACCTGGAACAGGTCCCGGTCGCTGCCGGGGACGCGGAGCATGTCACCGAAGGAACAGAAGATCACGTCGGGCCGGGCGGCGATCTCCAGGGCCTTGTCGATGACCTCCAGGGGTGTCACACAGACAGGGCAGCCCGGCCCGTGGATCAACTCGACCTGTTCGGGCAGCAGTTGGTCGATTCCGTGGCGGATGATGGTGTGGGTCTGCCCGCCGCAGACCTCCATCAGGGCCCAGGGCCGGGTCACCGTGGAGCGGATGTCGTCGAGCAGCCGGCGGGCGAGCTCGGGGTTCTGGAACTCGTCGAGGTACTTCACCGGCCCGCCTCCTGCGCTCCGTCGCCGACCGCTGCCGTGGGTGCAGCGCCCACTCCGGTTTCCGCCCCGGTGGCGGAACCGGTGGCGGCCCCGGCGCCCCTCTCATCCCATTCCGGGGGCGCGGCCGCCGCCTCCCAGGGATCGCCGAACTCCTCCTGCAGCAGGCCCAGTTCCTCGAAGAGGGCCAGGGTCTTGCGGGCCGACTCCTCGTCCAGCCGCTGCAGCGCGAAGCCGACGTGGACGATGGCGTACTCGCCGACCTGCAGGTCGGGGACGTACTCCAGGCACACCTCCTTGACCACACCGCCGAAGTCGACGGTGGCCATCCGGGTGCCGTCCCGTTCCTCGATGTCCAATACTTTGCCGGGTACCGCCAGGCACATGGGCCTCTCCTCGTCGTGGGTACGTTGTGTCTGCCGCGCCGTGGCGCCGCTCAGCGCGCGGCGGCTCCTGCGGTGCGCGCCGCCACGACGATCTGGCCGAGCGCCAGTCCGCCGTCGTTGGGCGGGACGCGGCGGTGGCGCAGGACGGTGAAGCCGTCCTGCCGCAGGAGGCGGGCGGCGGCCTCGGCCAGCAGGGTGTTGGCGAAGACGCCGCCGGTCAGTGCCACGGTCGTCAGGCCCGCGCGCTCCCGGGCCAGTGCGCAGCCCCGGCGGACGAGGTCGGCGACCGCGGTGTGGAAGCGGGCCGCGATCAGCGCCGGGGCGGTGCCCGCCCGCAGGTCCGCGACGACGGCGGCGAGCACCGGCGCCGGGTCGGCAACGGTGTCGGCGCCCGTCGTGCCCATCGGTGCGGCCCGCAGCGCGAACGCATAGCCGGGCCCGTGGTCCTCGCCCGCGGTCAGGGCCGCGGCTTCGAGGGCGACCGCGGCCTGGGCCTCGAAGCCGGCGTGGTGGCAGATCCCGGCCAGCGAGGAGACGGCGTCGAAGAGACGGCCCATGCTGGAGGTGGGCACACAGTTGAGGTGGCGCTCCAGCTGACGGGCCAGCAACTGCCGCTCCTGCGGCGGGCAGGCGGCCACCGGCGGCAGGTCCGCGGCCCAGTCGAGGCCGGCGGCGCGCAGATGGGCCAGGGCCATCCGGTAGGGGCGCCGAACGGTGGTGTCGCCGCCGGGCAGTGGGACGTAGGCGAGCTGGCCGAAGCGCCGGTATCCGTCGTAGTCGGCGAGCAGGATCTCGCCGCCCCAGATGGCGTGGTCGTCGCCGTAGCCGGTGCCGTCGAAGGCGACGCCGATGACGGGGTGGCCGTCGGGGAGGCCGTGTTCGGCCATGGCGGCGGCGACATGGGCGTGGTGGTGCTGGACGCGGACCAGCGGCCGTCCTTCGGTGTGCCGCTGTGCCCACTGCCCGGAGCGGTAACCGGGGTGCCGGTCGGCGGCGAGCACCTGCGGGCGCACCCCGGTGACCGTCTCCAGATGCGCCTCGGCCTCCTCGAAAGCGAGCTGGGTCGCCAGGTCGTCCATGTCGCCGATGTGCGCGGACAGCCAGGCGCGGTCGCCCTCGGCGAGGCACAGCACGTTCTTGAGGTCCCCGCCGGCCGCGAGCGCGGGCCGGACCGGTACCGGGAGCGGGACGGGCAACGGGGCGTACCCGCGCGAGCGGCGGAGGAACAGCGGCTCCCCGTCGCTGACGCGGACCACGGAGTCGTCGCACGGGATGCGGATCGGCCGGTCGTGGGTGAGCCAGGCGTCGGCCAGGTGCGCAAGGCGCCGTACGGCTTCGTCGTCGTCGGTGACGATCGGTTCGCCGGCGACATTGCCACTGGTCATCACGAGCAGCCGGGGCCCGTGGGGGTCCCCCCGCTCGAGCGAAGCCGAGAGGGGGGGAGGGTCGCCGGGCAGGCCGAGCAGCAGATGGTGCAGCGGGGTGTACGGCAGCATGACGCCCAGGTCGGGGCTGCCGGGGGCGACGGCGCCGGAAACCGCCGGCGCGTCCGGGGCCGGTGCGGGGTCCTGGCGGCGGCGCAGCAGGACGATGGGGCGTACGGGTCCGGTGAGCAGAGCACGCTCCTCGGCCCGTACGCGGACCAGGTGTGCGATGTCGTCGATATGGCGGGCCATCAGGGCGAAGGGCTTGTCACCGCGGGCCTTGCGGCGGCGCAGCAAGGTGACGGCGGTGTCGTCGGAGGCGTCGCAGACGAGGTGGTAGCCGCCCAGGCCCTTGACCGCCACGATCGCGCCGTCGGCGAGCAGCCGGCGGGCGTCGGCGACCGGGTCGGGACCGGGCGCCGGGCGCGGCGGGCGGGTGCGGTCGGCCGGGTCCGCGGTCAGCAGGCGCAGCCGGGGGCCGCAGTCGTGGCAGGCGATGGGCTGGGCGTGGAAGCGCCGGTCGGCGGGGTCCGCGTACTCCTGTGCGCAGCGGGGGCACATCGGGAAGCGGTCCATGGTCGTCAGCGCTCGGTCGTAGGGGACCGCGGTGACGATGGTGAAGCGCGGGCCGCAGTGGGTGCAGGTGAGGAAGGGGTGCCGGTGGCGGCGGTCGGCCGGGTCGGTCAGCTCGGCGAGGCAGGCCGCGCAGGTGGCGGCGTCCGGGGAGACGAGGGTGCGGGAGAGGCCGTCGGCGCGGGAGGGGAGGATGCGGAATCCGGCGTCGCCGGTCACCGCGACGTCCTCGGCGTCGACGGCCTCGACCACGGCCAGCGGTGGCGCATCGGCGCTGATCCGCCGGCCGAACGCGGCGAGCGCGGCGGCGGCCCCCTCGACCTCGGTGACGACGCCCTCGCCGGTGTTGGTCACATGGCCCGTCAGGCCCAGCTCCGTGGCGAGGGTGTGCACGAACGGGCGGAAGCCGACGCCCTGGACGACGCCGCGCACGGT
Organism: Streptomyces sp. NBC_00400; assembly: GCF_036048035.1. Lineage (NCBI taxonomy): Bacteria > Bacillati > Actinomycetota > Actinomycetes > Kitasatosporales > Streptomycetaceae > Streptomyces > Streptomyces sp. NBC_00400. The sequence continues at coordinate 358,982 of NZ_CP107940.1, forward strand.
GATCCGGCGGCGTTCGGCGGCTGTCGCGGGGGCCGTTGCGGCGCCCGTCCCGGCCTGCCCGGTGGTCATGAGCGGCCTGACGCCACGGTGTCGGGGTCGGGGTCGGTGATGTGCGGGCGGCCGCCGTCCTGGGCCCGCGGGGCGTGGGCATGCTCGCGCTGGTGGCCGTGGTCCTTGCCGTGGGTGTGGTGGGTGTGGTCGGCGTGGTGACTGTGGTCCGTGCCATGGGTGTGGGCCCCGGCAGGGAGGTGGCCCTCTTCGCGCGGCTGGCCGTCCCCGGCGTCATGGACGTGATGGGACTTGCGGGTCATGACCGGGATGTGCACCGGCGCCCCGTCGCGCGCGGCCAGCGCCCGGTCCACCAGGACGCCGTCCCCTTCACCCCGGCGCGCCGAGGTGAGGACGACCTCGACGCCGGGATTGATGCGTTCGACGTTGGCGCGGAACTCCGCCTCGTCGAAGGAGACCGCCTCGGCGATATCGGTCTTGGTGACCACCACCAGATGAGCGAGCCCGAAGGCGGTGGGGTACTTCAGCGGCTTGTCCTCGCCCTCGGTCACCGACGCCAGCACGATGCGCAGCGTCTCCCCCAGGTCGTAGGAGGCTGGACAGACCAGGTTGCCGACGTTCTCGATGAACAGCAGCCGGGTGTCGGCGGGCAGCCAGCCGTGCAGGTGGCCGCCCAGCATTTCGGCTTCGAGGTGGCAGAGCCCGTCGGTCAGCACCTGTTTGACGGGCACGCCGGAGCGGGCCAGCCGTACGGCGTCATTCTCGGTGGCGAGGTCGGCGGTGAGCGCCGCGACCGGGATGCCCCGGCTGCGGGCGAGGGTGAGTTCCCGCTCCAGGAGGGCGGTCTTGCCGCTGCCGGGGCTGGAGAGCAGGTTGACGACGGCGGTGCCACGGGCGGCCAGGTCCTCGCGCAGGGTGTGGGCGCAGGCGTCGTTCTTGGCAAGGACCGCCTGTTGCAGGTCGACGACACGGCACATGGTTCAGCGCTCCTCAGGAATCGGGGCGGGTGCCGGGGCGTCGTTCCAGCACACACGGATGATCTGCAGTTCCCGGCCGGACAGCAGCTCGGTCGTCGCCCCGCCGCATCCGGGACAGCTGAGCTGGGGTGGCATGCCCACCGGCCAGGTGTCCGCACAGGGGCCGCAGCGGGCGCGGGCCGGGACGGGTTCGGTGATGAGCTCGGCCCCCTCCAGCACCGTTCCGGCGCAGGCGAGTTCGAAGGAGAAGGCCAGCGCGTCCGGGACCACCCCGGCCAGTTCGCCGACCTGCAGCCGGACGCTGTTGACGGTGGTGGACCCGGTGGGCCGGGCAGCGTTCTCGACCTGGTCCACGACCGCGAGCGCGATGGACATCTCGTGCATCGGTCCCTCTCTGGTGCGGGCACGACCGGGTGCCGCCCGGCTTCATTAGACGGCGGGCCCGGAGGGCGGCTGCGGTGCCTCGCCGGGTGGCGCGGTGGCGTACACCGTTCGGTGCAGCGCCACCCGTCACATGGACCGGATGCGCAAATAGCGCTTGACGTCGGGCAGTACGGCCTTGAGGACAACGGCGAGCGTGGCGGCGAGCGCCCCGCCCAGAGCGAGCTTCAGCATGGTGTCGTATTCCTCTCATCACTGGTGTGCGGTGCGGCGGCGGCCGGTGCCGGCTCCGCCGTGCCGACCAGCCGCAGGATCAGCCCCACGGCCTCGTCGACCGCGGCGTCGACCGGTTCGCTGAGCCCGATGCCCTCGGTGACATCGGCAGGTTCACAGCCGACGACCAGGACGCGCTCCGGGCGCCGGCCGTCGGTACCCGCGCTGAGCGTGTCGAGCAGCGCGAGCACGGTGTCGGGGGTCATGTGGTGGCCGTCGAGCGCGGTGTCGTGGGGACGGGCGCCGGCCGGAGCGGTGGCATCGAGGAGGTGGACGGTGCCGGGTTCGGCGCCGCGCGCGGAGGCGTCCACCAGCAGCACCGTGTGGTAGCCGTCCAGCATCCGGTAGGCCAGGTGCACGCCGCGTACGCCGATGTCGACGACCTCGACCCCGTCCCGCAGCCGGTGCTCGCCCAGCCGTCGTACGACCTCGACACCGAATCCGTCGTCGCCCAGGAAGATGTTGCCGACGCCGGCGATCAGGGTCTTGGCGAGTGGTCCGGCGACCGGCGCTTCGGCGTTCACGCGTCCTCCAGGGGGGCGATTTCGTCGGGTTGGAAGTACAGGAACCGGCCCTGCTCGCGCCGGATGTCGACGCCCGGGTCGCCCTCCACGGTCACCGCGAGGTGCACCCCGCCGTCGACGTCGTGCAACACGGCCTCGACATGGGCGGTGCGGCCCTGGAGAAAGAGGTCCTGGGCGTCGGTGCGACGGAGTCCGGGCCGCAGCAGCACCCGGCTGCCCGCGCCGACCGAGTGCCCGTCGACCGTGATCCGGTCGCGTACGGGGTCGACGCTGCGGTCGCTCTCCGGGTCCCACCAGGGGGTGTCCGGGCGCAGGCCCGGCACGTCGGGGGTCAGGTCGTCGGGGGCGGCCGGGCCCGGCCCGGTGACCTCGCGCAGTGCCCGTACGGCGCCGTGCAGGCGTTCCAGCACCTCGGGCGGCATGGTGTCGGCGAGTTCGATGACCTCGGCGGCGCGGGGGTCGGTGCCGCGGGCCTCGCGCTTCTCCTGGTCGGTGAGGGCCGCGGTGCGCAGGGCGAGGATTTCGTCGATCTCCAGGGCGTCGTAGAGCGCGCCGGGGCTCTCGGGGGCGATGGCCGGGTGGTCCTCCAGGATGATCGGGGAGGACAGGACCACATCGGCGCGGCCCGAGCCTCCGGCCAGCACGGGCCAGACATGCTCGTTGCGGCAGGCAGCGACGGCGCCCGTGGCCCACTCCGGCGGGTCGGTCATGGAGACGAACGAGCCCGCGCTCAGGCCGAGGAAGAGATGGGCGCCGACCAGCGAGTGCGGCAGCGCCGCGTCACGGTCGGCGCCGGTGTCCTCCGGTTGCCAGCCGCTGGTGTTCTCGACGGTCGCGGTCAGCCGCAGCGCCGCGTAGGGGCCGTCGAGTTCGCTCGCGGTCAGCCGCACGCGTCCTTGAAGCTCCGCGCGGCGGCGCACCAGTCTGCCGACGAGGCGCCCGTCCGCGTCGTGCACCGGCTCGGTCTCCTCCCCCGCGGGCCGGGTGAACGGGACGGTGACGCCCTCGCCGGTCAGCCGGGAGATGCCGGCCGCGAGCGGGACGCGCTCCTCGACGCCCTCGTCCCAGGGGACCAGTACCCGGTCCGGCAGTTCGAGTTCCGCGACGGTCTCGAACTCGCCGTCCGGGCACAGGCGTTGGACGGTGCGCCGCTGTGCGTGCAGAAACCGCAGCTCGGCCGAGAGCCGGGCCCCCGACCTGGGCTCCATGAGGCATTCGGTGCGCTGGAAGGAGTGCTCCGCGCTCCGGGCGCCCCAGTGCGGCGGTACGAGGACGCCGAACTGCCAGCGGAGTTTGTTCTTGGCCGCGGAGGCGCGGTACGGGTAGAGCACATAGCCCTCGAACAGCACGGCGTCCGCCACCTGGCGGGCAGTGGCGAAGCGGTCCGCCGTCTCGTCGGGCAGGACGCTGGTCGTCACGGCGCGGTCCTTTCGCTGACGGGGTGGACGGCGGCGGGGCGCGCGGCGGCGGTCCCGGGGAACAACCGGGCGCGCGGTGCGGGCGGTTCGGTGCCCTCCGCGGTGCCCATCAGCGACTCGACGGTCGCCTGCCAGGAGGGCAGGGCGTGCCGCGAGCGGTAGGCGAGCAGCGCGTCGAGGGTTTCGCGCGGCAGCCGGAGCCAGCCGCAGCCGGGGAAGTGCGTCTCGGTCATCTCCTGCCAGACGGCCACCGGCATCCGCACGGACGCTTCCTTGTTCCAGGGCACCGGCTCGACGTGGAAGCCGCCGCTGCCGGCGAACACCGTGCCGGAGAACAGCAGCAGCAGCGGGACCTCGCCGTCGCGCAGGGCGTGGAAGTAGCGGCCGGCCGCGACGTCCAGGTCGTAGCTGCACGGGACCGGCAGTTCGACCTCCCTCTCGCCGGTGAAGCCGGGGACGACCAGGGAGACCTGGGCGAGCTGCAGGGGCTGCAGGGTGCTGCCCCAGCGGGAGCGTTCGCCGAAGAGATCGCTGAGCGCTTCGGCCTCGTCGGGGCCGTAGCCGCGCCGGGCCGGCTCGATGCGGAGCTGGCAGCGCAGCGCGACGGCGTGCACCCGGGCCTCTTCGGCGGCGGTGATCCGCAGCCGGAAGAGCAGGGTGGGGGCGGCGGCGTAGCGGTCGGCGCGGACACCGGTGCAGTCGAAGGACAGATCGGTCACGGCCGGTCGTCCTCCTTCGGCTCACGGGCCCTGCGGGCGACCTTGGCGAAGAAGTCGCAGAGCGCGGTGCGCGCTTCGGCCCCGCCGTCGAAGCCCTGCCACAACAGGCGCATCCGGCCGACGAGTTCGTAGCAGATGTCGACGGGCACCAGATAGCAGTCGATCCGGCCCTCGGAGCGGCGCAGCAGCAGCGCCTCCACATCGGGCCGGAGGAGGCCGGTCAGCCGGCTGGCGGCGAGCACGCTCTGCCAGGTCGAGGGGTCGAGTTCGCTCTCGGTGGCGCCGGCCGGGCTGGGGTAGAGCGCCACCAGCCGGTCGGGGTCGGCATGGCGCAGGAAGAAGACGACGCCGACGGGGATCTGGAGGAGGTTCCAGGCCGCGTCGTCGAGGGTGTGGCCGGGGTCGACGAGATAGCGGTCGGGGACGGTCTGGAACTGTCCGCCCCCGGAACCGGGCCGGTCGAAGAGCAGTGCGCAGGGGGTGCAGGCACAGGCCAGCGCGCGGCGTTCGGTGTTCACCAGGTGGCGGTGGTTGTGCTCGGCCAGCACGACACCGCACAGTTCGCAGCGTTCGGGGGTGGGCGGTACCGGTGCGCGGAAGCGGCGCAGACCGCGGTGGGCGGCCGCCGGTCCGAGCCGCGGGGACGCCGCCTGCCGGCCGCTCACGGGGCGGTGGCGGCGGTCGGCGGACGACGGGAGATCTGCAGCAGCGCCGGTTCGGTCCGGTCCTCTGCCGCCTCCCACCGCACCGAGGTCACCTCGGGCGCGAAGCAGGACACGGCGGCCTCGACGGCCTGCTGGGCCTGCTGGTTCGTGCTCGGGCAGCCGCAGCCTCCGCCGTCTCCGGCGCGCAGGCACAGCGCCCCGCTCTCCGCGTCGAACTCCGCGACCTCGGCGGGGTGCTGGCGGCGGACGCTGTCCAGTGCGCGGCCGATGCGTGCCGCGGTGTCCTCGGGGTGCAGGTCGTGCAGCACGAGCAGGCTGGTCACCAGCTCATCGCTCAGCAGCGCCGGCCGAGGGCCGCCGTCTTCCGAGCCGCTGCCCACCAGGTGCATGATCCGGGCGAGTCCCGCGCCGTAGAAGTCCATCAGGACCCGGACCAGTTCCTCGGCGGCGGCGCTCGCCTCGCGGTCGCGCCCGGCGAGGTGGTCCAGCACTTCTTCGACGCGCCGTCCGGTCGTCTCGGCGTTCGGCACGGCGCCCCGGGACGCGGCGCCCTGGGGAGCGCCCGCTTCGGGTGCGGCGGCCGGCGCCGCGGTGGCCCGGGCGCTCATCCCGACAACCCGCTCAGGCCGGTGGGCACATGCATCTTCTGTACGGACTTGCCGCCTCCGACGTACATGTGGACGCCGCAGGGCAGACACGGGTCGAAGCTGCGCACCGCGCGCATGATGTCGATGCCCTTGAAGTTCTCCGGGGAGTTCTCCTCGAAGATCGGGGTGTTCTGCACGGCGTCCTCGTACGGGCCCGGGGTGCCGTAGGTGTCGCGGGTGCTGGCGTTCCACGGGGTGGGCGGGTACGGGTGGTAGTTGGCGATCTTCCCGTCCCGGATGACCATGTGGTGCGAGAGCACACCGCGTACCGCCTCGGTGAAGCCGCAGCCGATGGACTCGTCGGGGACCTCGAACTTCTCCCAGGTCTGGGTGCGTCCGGCCCGGACCTCTTCGAGCCCCTGCTCGGCGAAGTGCAGTGCCATGGCCGCCGTGTACGCCTGGAAGTAGGTGCGGGCGCGGTTACGCTCCAGCGCGTTGCTCCACTTGGGGATCTTCCACTCGAAGCGGGCCTCGGGCTTGGTCATGCTGCGCGGCAGGTCGATGGTGACGCTGTGGCCGGTGGCCTTGACGTACGGGGTGTCGACGAGCCCGGACAGCGCGGTGGACCACAGCCGGGCGATCGGGCCGCCGCCGGTGTCCAGCGCCAGATGCTCCTTGCCGTCGAACCAGCGCGGGGACATCACCCAGCTGTACTTGTCGTTGAAGTCGCGCTTCTGCGGCGCGGGGATGGTGTGCTGGTTCCACGGGTGGCGCGGGTCGACGGGGTTGCCGAGCGGGTCGTGGGTGACGAACAGCTCCTGGCCTGCCCAGTCCTGGTAGTAGGAGCTGCCCAGCAGGATCCGGATGCCGAGGTTGATCTCGGTGAGGTCGTTGGTGACCAGCTTGCCGTCGACGATGATGCCGGGGGTGACGAACATCTTCCGCCCCCAGTCCGTCATGTTGCGGTAGGTGAAGTCGCAGTGGTCGGGGTCGTTGAGCGCCCCCCAGCAGCCCAGCAGCACCCGCCGCCGGCCGACTTCCTCGTATCCGGGCAGCGCCTCGTAGAAGAAGTCGAACAGGTCGTCGTGGAGCGGGACGACCCGCTTCATGAACTCCACGTAGCGCATCAGCCGGCTGAGGTAGTCGGTGAAGAGCTGGACGCTGGCGATGGTGCCGACACCGCCCGGGTAAAGCGTGGAGGGGTGCACATGGCGGCCCTCCATGAGGCAGAACATCTCCCGGGTGTAGCGGCTGACCTGCAGCGCCTCGCGGTAGAACTCGCCCTCCAGGGGGTTGAGGGAGCTCATGATGTCGGCGATGGTGCGGTAGCCGTGCTCGGCCGCGTGCGGGGCCTCGGTGCGCTGGGCGAGTTCCCAGACGCCGGGATTGGTCTCGCGGACCATCTTTTCGCAGTAGTCGACCCCGACCAGGTTCTCCTGGAAGATGTTGTGGTCGAACATGTACTCGGCGGACTCGCCGAGGTTGATGATCCACTCCCCCAGGTGCGGGGGCTTCACCCCGTAGGCCATGTTCTGCGTGTAGACGGAGCAGGTGGCGTGGTTGTCACCGCAGATGCCGCAGATCCGGCTGGTGATGAAGTGCGCGTCACGCGGGTCCTTGCCCCGCATGAAGACGCTGTAGCCACGGAAGACGGAGGAGGTGCTGTAGCACTCCGCCACCCGCTTCTGCTTGAAGTCGATCTTCGTGTGGATGCCGAGGCTGCCCACGATCCGGGTGATCGGATCCCAGGACATCTCCGTCAGACCGCTGCCGTCACCGGCCGCCTTCGTCTTCGGTGCCATCGTGAGTGCCGTGCCCTTCTGTTGCGCGCGGAAGTGGGGTCGGACGGAGGTCCGGAAGGAGCCGGACGGCTACGGGCGGGGTGCGCTCACCACGGTTTCCGGTAGCCGGTGGTCAGTTGGTCGCCACGATGCCGCCACTTGGGCTCGTGATCGACGGTCTTGGCCGTGATGCCGCGCAGCCGGCGGACGACGCTGCCGTACGCGGCGCTCGCGGTGCTGGAGACCTTGCCGCCGGGCGGCTCGTCCATGAACGGCATGAACTTGTCGGGGAAGCCGGGCATGGTGCAGGCGATGCAGATACCGCCGACGTTCGGACAGCCGCCGATGCCGTCCATCCAGCCCCGCTTGGGCACGTTGCATTTGACCACGGGACCCCAGCATCCGAGCTTCACCGAGCACTTGGGCGAGTCGTAGGTGGTCGCGAACTGGCCCTGCTCGTAGTAACCGGCCCGGTCGCAGCCCTCGTGCACGGTCGCCCCGAAGAGCCAGGTGGGGCGCAGCTGGTCGTCCAGCGGGATCATCGGGGCCGAGCCCACCGCCTGGTAGAGCAGATAGACCAGCGTCTCCGAGAAGTTGTCCGGCTGGATCGGGCAGCCGGGCACACAGACGATCGGGATCCCGGCCTTGGAGGTCCAGTCCCAGCCCAGGTAGTCGGGCACGCCCATGGCTCCGGTCGGGTTGCCCGCCATCGCATGGATACCGCCGTACGTGGCGCAGGTGCCGATCGCGACCACGGCGAGCGCCTTGGGGGCGAGCCGGTCGATCCACTCACTGGTGGTGATCGGCTGGCCGGTCTCGGGGTCGTCACCGAAACCGCACCAGTAGCCTTCCGGCTTGATGGATTCGTTGGGGATGGATCCCTCGATGACCAGCACGAACGGGTCGATCTCGCCGCGTTCGCCCTTGAAGAACCACTCGATGAAATTGTCCGCGCCCTGGACCGGGCCGCATTCGAAGTCGATCAGTGGCCAGTGGACGGCGATCTTGGGCAGCCCCGGCAGCACACTGAGCGCGATCTCCTCAATGCTCGGCTGGGTCGCTGCGGTCAGCGACACGGAGTCGCCGTCGCAACTCAGACCGGCGTTGATCCAGAGAATGTGGATCGGGGACTCGTCCTCGGCGGACGGCTTTCCGTTCGCAGCGGCCTTGGCGGCCACGCTCGAAGCTGCAGACATGGGGATGGCTCCTCGGCAGATATGCAACGAAAGCACTCATTCAAGGCTTCCATCCACCTTGGTAACACCGATCCGGAGCGGCGGGGCGGTCACAAGGGGCCGTTGTGGTGACGCACCCCGAGCCCCCTCTCCGACGGATGTCCCTCCCGCGCCGCAGAACGCCGGGAGCCGGGTGACCGCCCTCGCGGCCGCCCGGCTCCCGTGTCGCCGTACAGCAGGTCAGCCCAGTCCCCCGGCCTCCACCGCGGTCACGTCGAACCGTCCGCCGCACACCCGCAGACCGGCACTGCCCGTGGTCATCGACTCCTTGGATCCGGGCGGGTAGACGAAGACAATCTGCGAACGGTCCCAGCACGGGGTGTCCGAGACGCCCTCGTTGAGGGTGTGCAGCAGGACGTGTGCGCTCTGCCCCGGCTGGAGCCGCACGGCGCCACCGGAGCCGCCCCCGCGGGTGGCGGGCTTGCCGACGGCCGAACCGTCCCGCTTGATCAGCGAGACTCCGGGGTAGCCGCGCAGGGAACAGGCCTTCTTGCCCTTGTTCGTGAAGACGAGGGGGTAGCGGATGTTGCCCGCGCCGATGTCGGAGGCGCCCAGGCGCAGCGACATCTGGTCGGCGGTGCAACGGTCCGACGCCGCCATGGCGGAGGCCTGGGACTGTGCGGCGCCCGGGGCCTTGCCCGTCGGCTTGCTGCCGGGAGGTGTCGCCTTCGCCGAGGAGGCCGAGGGCCGCTGACCGTTTGCGGAGGACTGCGGCCCCACCCCGGTCGACTTGCTGCTGCCGCCTGCCGACTGCGAGCCGTCACCGCTCTGCTTGTCGTGGGACGTGACGGGCGCGGCGTTCGACGAGGGGCGCGAGGTGGCGTCGGGCCCACTCTGGCAGGCGGTGAGCCCCAGCGCCGCGACGGCGATCAGCGATCCCGCGGCGACACGCCGGCCGCGGCCGAGTGTCTTGAAGGTGAGCGACATAAGTGTCCCCCTCGTCTGGTAGGTGCGAGCTCTCGTCGTAGGTGCGTACGGTCCGTCCCATGCTCCTGCCAGCGTGGCCTCGGGCACTGCCGGTCCGCTAACGAGGCACTAACACACCACTAACGAGCCGGGGCGCTCGGCACGCCGGTCACCCCGGAAATCGGCGTGACCGGCCGGTATCCGGGGCCTGCCGCACAGAATCGCAGAGAATTCCCGGGTTGCGGATACGCCACCGCCAGGTTCGGCCGTTCCGTCGATCAAGATCACCGGTCCCGTGGGCCCCGGCAGGCTCAGTGGCCCCGGTTTGCCCCAGCGGTCGCCGACGGGGACGGCGAGGCGGCGAGGCGGCGAGGCGCATCCTGCAGACCGAGCTCGACGGGACACCGGCGCAGCTGCCGGGCCGGTGACCTGCGCCGCACGGCCCGCGCACGGCGCCTGCCGATTACCGCTGCGCCCCCGGCATTGGACAGGATGGGCGGCATGACCGAGATCCGCACCCCCCGCCTCATCCTCCGCCGCTGGACCGACGACGACCTCGCCCCCATGGCGGACATCAACGCGGACCCGGCGGTCATGCGCTGGATCGGCGACGGCTCCGTCCTGAGCCTGGAGCAAACCGCCGAGGAGATCGAACGATGGGAAGAGGAGTGGGACGACGAGGGCTTCGGCCTCTTCGCCGTCGAATTGCTTGCCTCGGGCGAACTGGCCGGATGCGTCGGCCTGTCCGTACCCGGTTTTCTTCCGGAAGCGGCGCACGAGGTGGCGATCAGCTGGCGCTTCGGACGGCAGTACTGGGGCCAGGGCTATGCCTCCGAAGCCGCCCAGGCCGTGCTGGAGTTCGCCCTCCAGGACCGCGGCCTGGACCGTGTCATCGCCGTCAACCGGCTCGGCCACGAGGCCTCGGACAACGTCCTGCGCAAGCTCGGTATGGCCGTCGAGCGGGAGGCGACGCATCCGGAGTACGGCCATGCGCTGACGGTGCACAGCATTGATCTCACGGAGTACCAGGGCTGAGCGGGGCATGGCGCGGGGGCGGCCCGAAAGCCGGGCGGGGCCGCCCACGCACCGTGCACCGCACGCCCGGGTCAGCGGGTGGCCGCCGACGGCTGGGCGAGGTCCAGGTCGAGGACCTCGTCGGCGCCGCCGGCGAGGGATATCGGGACGGCGTGCGGCGGGAAACCGGCTGCCGTGAGGGTGTAGTGAGCGCCGCTCAGCTCGGAGAAGGCAAAGACGCCGTCCGGTCCGGTGACGGTGTGCCCCGCGACGGCGCCGTCCTCGACGAGGGTCACGGCGGCATCGGCGAGCGGCCGGCCGTTCGGGCCCCGTACCGTTCCACGGACCGTGGCGGTCGGCTGCAGGCGGGCGTCCTGCCGTTCCGGCTCGCCGCCGGACAGTTCGACGGCACGGGCCTGCGGCTGGTGGCCGGGGGCGCTCAGCACCAGGGTGTACGGGCCGGGCGGCACAGGGGCGAGGTCCCAGCTCCCATCGGTGCCGGAGGTCGTACGGGTCACCACGTCGCCACCGGCGCCGGTGAGGACGATGCCTCCGCCGGCCAGCGGGGCGCCCTCAGGGCCAGGGCCCCCGAGCAGCACGCCGCCCAGCCGGCCGGTGCCCGCGAGGATCAGATCGACCCGGGCGGAAACGTCCTCGCCTCGGTACATGGCCGAGACGGCATACGGGGTGTGGCCGGGCGCGGCGCCGGTGAGAACGTAGGTGCCCGCCGCGGGGGCCGCGAGCGCATAGCCCCCGTCGGCGTCGGCCGTGGTGACGCCGGCTTGCCGCCCCTGGCGGTCGATCAGGGTGATGCTTGCGCCCGGTATCGGAGTACGGGAGGTGTCCAGGACCCGGCCGGAGAAGCCGGAAAGGGTCCCGGCCGACTCGGCCGCGGTCGGCCCGGTCGCGGTCGGCTCGGCCCGCACATCCGGCACGGCCGCAGCGGCGGCCTCGGCGCCGGCACCGGCCACGCCCCCGGCACCGCTCTCACCGATGTCGCCGCTGCCACCACCTTCACCACTGTCACCGATGACGCCACTGTCACCGCCGTCCGTGCTCTGCGCGACCAGGGTCGGCCGGGACGTCTGGCGCGTCGAGGGCAGGAAGAAGGCCAGGGCGGCACCGACGATGACGGCGGCCGCGGCGATCAGGAAGGAGACCCGGAACCCGGCCATCGTCGGTACCGTGGCCGGTCCCATCCGCTGGGACATACGGGCCAGCACCATGCCGATCACGGCGCTGGACACCGAGGTGCCGATCGAGCGCATCAGGGTGTTCAGACCGTTGGCCGCGCCGGTCTCGGAGGGGTCGACGGCACCGATGATCAGCGCGGGCAGCGAGGAGTACGCCAGGCCGATGCCGGCGCCGAGGACCACCGCGATGATGACGGTCTGCCAGGGGGCCTTCATCAGGCCGATGCCCGCGCCGTAGCCGATCGCGATGACCAGCATGCCGAGCAGCAGCGAGACCTTGGGGCCGCGCCGGGCGGCGATCCGCGCGTACAGCGGGGCGACGAGCATCATCGTCAGGCCCAGCGGCGCCATGCACAGGCCGGCCACCACCATGGACCGGCCGAGGCCGTAGCCGGTCGACTCGGGCAGCTGCAGCAGCTGCGGGAGCACCAGGGAGACCGCGTAGAAGGCCACCCCGATGGTGATCGAGGCGAGGTTGGTCAGCAGGACCTCACGGCGGGCGGTGGTCCGCAGATCGACCAGGGGATCGGCGATGCGCAGCTCCATCACGCCCCACAGCACCAGGATCAGGGCCGCGATGCCGAACAGCCCGAGGGTGCTGGGCGAGCCCCAGCCCCAGTCGCTGCCCTTGGTGATGGGCAGCAGCAGGGCGACCAGACCGGCCGACAGCCCGAGGGCGCCCGCCACGTCGAAGCGTCCCCGGGCACGCACCGCGCTCTCCGGGACGGTCAGGAAGGTGAGCAGCATCGACAGCACACCGAGACCGGCGGCGCCGAAGAACAGGGCGTGCCAGTCGGCGTGTTGGGCCACCAGGGCCGCGACCGGCAGTGCGAGCCCGCCGCCCACACCGATCGACGAGCTCATCAGGCCCATGGCCGAGCCGAGCCGTTCGCGCGGCAGCTCGTCGCGCATGATGCCGATGCCGAGCGGAATGGCGCCCATTGCGAAGCCCTGCAGCGCCCGGCCCACGATCATGATGAGCAGATCGCTGGTGAACCCGCAGATCAGCGAGCCGACGACCATGACGGCGAGGCTGGTCAGCAGCATCCGCCGCTTGCCGTAGAGGTCACCGAGACGCCCCATGATGGGCGTCGAGACGGCACCCGCGAGGAGGGTGGCCGTCATCACCCACGTGGCGTTGCTGGGTGCCGTGTTGAGCAGCACCGGCAGGTCCTTGATGACCGGCACCAGCAGCGTCTGCATGACCGCGACGACGATGCCGGAGAAGGCCAGGACCGGGACGATGCCACCGCGGGTTCTGCGGTGCCCGCCCGTGGCCGCTTCGGGCACCGGGGGCTCGGCAGTGGTGCCCGCCCCCCTTCCGGGGAGCTGGTCCGTCGTCATCTGGGTCATGCGGGCAGCCTCCAGGGCGGCAGAGGTGAACGTCAGTGGGAGTGGGGGGTGCACGGGTTGTGAGAGCGGCGGAGCAGGGGTGAGCAGCAGCGTTCGAGGTGTGGGGCGTCTCCCCCGGACATCGGCACGATCAGGCCATGGATACGTGCATGCCGAACGTTTTATTGCGGCGGTCTATTCCGCGAGACCGGCCACCTTCGCTCCCCGGCGGCCGTGATCTGCCTCACTCCGCCCCGGCCCCGGCTCCCCCTCGCCCCGCTCATCGCGGCCTCCCCCTGACTCGTCCTCGACGCGCGGACTTTACTGAACCCGCCGAGTCCCAGTGAACAGCACACCACTGACAATCCCGTCCGGCAGAGAGCACAGGACGCCGCTGCCCGGCCGCTCCCGACAGCTCACCCACCGCTCCCCACGCCCTCGGTCCGTCCACGACGAGAGGCGTCGCGGGAGCCCCCGCGACGCCTCTGACCTGCACTGTTTAGGCACGACACTTACACAGCTCAGCAACCAACACCGCATACGCGGTATGTTTCCGCCTCCCGCCCCCGCCGGGCGATCCACGCCGCCCGGCCGCCGCAAGCCGCCCGGCCCGGGGTGCCGGAGTCAGCTCGCCGCGGCATCGATCCCGGCACTCGCCGGCACCTTCCCCTGCAGGGCCGCGTCGAGTTGTGCACCGCGCTCAGAATCCAGCTTGAGCTTGGCAAGGATGGCCGGCACCGCAACGCTCGGGAGGGTGTGCTCGAAGAAGATGGTCAGCCGGCGGCTGAGATCGGCCCGGTTGGTGAACGCCTGGGACATCATCTGCAGCCCGGCGAAGGCGCCGACGTACAGCTCCGCGGTCTCCCGCACGACGATGCTCTCCAGCACTTCACCGCGGCCCCTCGCCTCGTTCAGCAGCCCCTCCACGAACACGCTCCACGAGAGCATCGACTGCTTGCGGTCGAGATGGTTGGAGCCCTGTTCGACCGCCAGCCGCGCCGCCCCGCGCTGGATCGGGTCACTGCGCAGCCGGTACGCCAGCACCTGCCCCGCGTCGACGAACTCCTGCAACTTGATCTTCTGCGGCTCGACGGCGATGTCCAGTACGTGTTCATCGAGCACCGCCAGCGCGAGCTGCTCCTTGGAGGCGAAGTGGAAGTACAGGGCGCCCTTGGTGACGCCTGCGCGGTCGAGGACTTCGGCGATGGTCGCGCGGTCGTAGCCGAGGTCGTCAAAGACCGCGGCGGCCGCCTCCAAAATCAGTCGCCGGGTCCGGATCGCGCGGTCCTGTTGCGCCACAGGACGCCTCCTGTCTCTCGTGTTTTCCATGTTCGCATCAGTTAGCTACCGCTCAATTCCCCCCTGGGTCAGCCGCTTGCTGCAATTCGATACCCGGCGTTGAAAACAAAACCGGATGGTACGTATCTTATCAGCGATGCACCTCTTCCCGTAGAGACGCCTGGGAGCACTCATGAGCGACACGATGCACGTCAGCGGCACGGTTCAGCCCAGGGCTCCACATCAGACGCACCCGAAGGGGAATCACCACGCGGACGCCGGACATCGCCACGCCCCCTGCGTCCCCCAGGAGTTCGTTCACCGGCCCATTGTCGACGACATCCTGGTCACCTCATGGCGCCGGCTGGACGGCTCCCACTTCACGCTGACCGCCCAGTGGCCGCACGACCACGGGTACTTCACTCCGGCGCACGGCCGCCACCACCTCATCCTCACCGGCGAGACCATCCGCCAGGCGGGGCTGCTCCTGTGTCACACCGAACTCGGCGTACCGGTCGGCCACCACTTCATCCTCGGCAACCTGGTGTACACAACTCACCCCGAGCACCTGGCCGTCGGCGGCGGGCCCACCCGGCTGACGGTCGATGTCACCTGCAGCCGGATGCGCTTGCGGGGCGGCACGCTGTCCAGTGGCCACTTCACCATGACCATCCGCAAGGCGGGCCGGATCGTCGCAACGGGCTACTCCGATGTCACCGTCACCTCCCCTGCCGTCTACCGCCGGATCCGTGGTGAACGGCTGGCCGCACGCCACACCCTGGACCCACTTCCCGTACCCGTCCCGCACCAGCTGACCGGCAGCGCCATGGACATCGATGTCCTGCTGTCCCCGACCGACAGCTCCGGCCGATGGGAACTGCGCATCGCGCCCGGCCACGGCGCGATGGTGAATCCGGCGAATGACCACATTCCAGGAATGCTGCTGCTCGACGCCGCACAGCAGGCCGCCCGCGCGCTGACCGCACCCCAGATCTTCGTGCCGTACGCCTTCGGCACCGAATTCCACCGCTATGCCGAGCACGGCATCCCCTGCACCATCGTGGCCCGGCACGTTCAGTCCGCGCTCCCCTCCACCACGACGGTCCAGGTCACCGGCTCCCAGGAGGGCAAGCCGGTGTTCGTCTCCACCCTGACAGCACTGGACGCCCAGCGTTGAGCGCGCACCTCACGAGCCACAGCAATCTCGGCAGGGACTCCACACTTCATGAGCCACCGGGCCACGCGACCTGCGAAGCCGTCTGTCGCGAGTGGTGGCGGCTCTTGAGGCATGGGCATCGGGCTCCCCTGCTGTCCCACCAGCAGGGAAAGCAACCGGCGGCAGCACGCCACCACAGGTGAACGGAAGGCCAAGAACGATCATGGGTGACCTCAAGGGGAAGACCGCACTGGTGACGGGATCCAGCCGCGGCATCGGCCGGGGCATCGCCCAGCGCCTCGCGGAGGACGGTGCGCTGATCGCCGTCCACTACGGCAGCAATGACATCGCGGCCAAGGAAACGGTCGAAAGCATCACGCGTGCGGGCGGCCGGGCATTCATGGTCGGCGCGGAACTGGGAGTTCCCGGTGACGCCGAAGACCTCTTCGCCGCCTTCGACGCCGAACTCGCCGCCTCCGGCGCGGAGCCCGGCCTCGACATCCTCGTCAACAACGCAGCTCAGAACTTCCCCGGGCGCATGGACGAGGTCACCTACGAGGAGTTCGACCGCACCCTCGCAGTCAACATCAGGGCTCCGTTCTTCCTCATCCAGCACGGTCTGCAACGGATGCGGGACGGCGGACGCATCATCAACATCTCGTCGGCGGTGACGACTACGGCGCACCCGTCGCAGATCGCGTACAGCGTCGCCAAGGGCGCCCTGGAAACGCTCACACACACCCTCGCCAAGGACGTCGGCGCACGCGGGATCACGGTGAACACCATCGCACCCGGCTGGGTCGAGACCGATGTGACGGCGGCGCGGAGAGCGACGCCGGAGGGGCGGGCCGCAATGGCGGCCTATTCCGTGTTCAACCGCATCGGCCGCCCCTCCGACATCGCGGACGTCGCCGCGTTCCTGGCCTCGGACGCATCCCGTTGGATCACCGGCCAGCGCTTCGACGTCACGGGCGGCTCGATGCTCTGACCGTCGTCGGTGCGGCCCTGGGCCGGGATGCGCCGCGGTGCCGTCAGGCGTCGTGAAAGACCAGGCCCAGGGAGTGCCGGTGGCCCGAGCGGACGGTGCTCACGCCATGGCGTACGGGGCCGGCCGACCAGCCGCGGGCGGAACGTACGGGGCGGTCGCGGGTGGTGAACACCAGGGCGTGGCCCTGCCGCAGGACGGTGGAGGTGCCGCGGGACTGTGCGCGCGGCCGCTGCTCGACGAGCAGGAATTCACCGCCGGTGTAGTCGGTGCCCTGCTCGTCCAGGCCGATGACGACCTGGAGGGGGAAGACCATCTCCCCGAAAATGTCGCGGTGCAGCGCGTTCCAGTCGCCCTGCCCGTAACGCAGCAGGATCTGCGAGGACTTGGTCTGCCCGGCGTCGTGGCACATCGTGAGCCACTCCCCCAGGGTGTCCGGCCAGGGGGCCGGTCTGCCGAGTCTGGCCGCCCAGTCGCGGGCGGTCCGCAGCAGGTGCGGGTAGAACGCCTCGCGGAGGGACTGCACCGGTTCGGGAAGCGGGTCGGCGAAGTAGCGGTACCGGCCCGAGCCGAAGCGGTGCCGTGCCATGTCGACGGTCGAGCGGAAGCGGGAGGAATCGTCGTACAGCGCGGCCAGGGCGCGGCAGTCGGCCGGGTCGAGCAGCCGTGGGGTCACCGCACAGCCCAGGCTGTCCAGTTCCTCGGACAGGGCCGTCCAGCCGGCAGCCGCCACCCGCTCGGCGAGCTCCGTGGGACGGGCTCGGCGCCGGGTGGTCGTGGTGGTCATGGTGTGCTCCAGGGGGAGTTGGGGCGGGCAGGGCGGCTCTCAGGGAACGGAGCGGTGAGACTCACGGGGAGCGGGACGGTGCGGTGCGGCCCGCGTCCGGTACGGCGGAGTCAGCCGGCGTCCGGCGCGGCCCCCTCGATGCCGAGGAGCTGCCGCTTGCGTACGGGCCCGCCCGCGTATCCCGACAGGGATCCGTCGGCGGCGATCACTCGGTGGCAGGGCCGGACGACGAGCAGCGGATTCGCGCCGATCGCCGTGCCGACGGCGCGCACCGCCCCCCGCGCCGCGCCGATCCCGGCCGCGATGGCCCCGTACGTGGTCGTGGTCCCGTACGGGACGGCCTCCAGGGCCCGCCACACGCGCCGTTGGAAGTCCGTGCCCCGGGTGTCGGCGAAGGTGAGGGCGAAGCGGGTCAGCTCCCCGTCGAAGTAGGCACGGAGCTGACGGGCGATCTCGGCGAAGGCGTCCGGATCGTATGTCCAGCCGTCCTCGACGGTCGCGCCGCCCTTCTGGCCGGGCACGCTGAGCGAGGCGAGCGCGGTGCCGCCGGGTGCGGCGGCTGATTCCTCGCCCACCAGCAGGAGTTCGCCCAGCGGGCTGTCGAGGGTGGTGTAAAGCGTCATGGTCCGGTGCTTTCCGTGGTGGAGGGGCGGGTGTGCGCCGGTTCGGTGACCGGCACGTTCCAGAAGTGGTGCTGGGCGTACGAGCGCCAGGGGCGCCAGGCGTCCGACCGGGCGGCCAAGTCGTCCGTGGGGGCTCCGGCCCGGCGCATTCCGGCCAGTACGGCCGCATCGCCGGTGAGCAGCACATCGGGGTCCCCGAGGGCGCGCATCCGGATGTAGCCCGCGGTCCACGGGCCGATGCCGCGCAGACCGAGCAGCGCCCGTTCGGCTTCGTCCCGGTCGGCTCCGGCGTCCAGTGTGACGGTGCCGTCGGCGAGTGCGGCGCCGAGGGTGCGCAGGGTCGTCCGCCGCGATCCGGGCATGCCGATCTCCGCGAGCGAGGCCTCCGCCAGATCGTCGGCGCGGGGGAAGAGGTGGGTGAGCGCACCGGACGGCTCCGGCAGGGGTTCGCCGTACGCGGCGACCAGTGCGCCGCCGAGAGCGCGTCCGGCCGCGACCGAGACCTGCTGGCCGAACACGGCGCGGACCGCCAGCTCGTCCGGGTCGGCGGCCCCCGGAGACCGCAGTCCGGGATGCCGGTCCACCAGCCGTGCCAGGACGGGGTCTTCACCAAGCCGCTCGGCAACCGCGTACGGGTCCGCGTCCAGGTCGAAGAGGCGCCGCACCCGCTGCCCTGCGGTGGTGAGATCGCGCAGTTCGGTCAGGCGCAGCCGGCAGTCCAGCCAGCCGGATCCGGTCGCCTCGTCGACCTCGGCGATACCGGTGCCGTGCGGCAGCCGCAGGGTGCGCCGGTAAGTGCGGGCGCCGGGCTCGCCGCTGACCTCCTCGATGCCGGTGATCGCGCGCCGCCGGAGGTGGTCGAAGAGCTGCCGTGCCGCGTACGGGCCCCGGAAGGCCAACCGCAGCGGCAGCACCCCGGGCGTACCGTGCGACGCCACCGGGGCGCCGCGGACCGCTGTCCCGGGGCGGCCGGACCGCAGCTCGCCCGGCGTGAGCGCGTAGATCTCCTTGATGGTGTCGTTGAACTGGCGCACGCTGGCGAACCCGGCGGCGAACGCGATCTCGGCGGCCCGCAGGCCGGTGGTCTGCAGCAGGACCCGAGCCGTGTGGGCACGCTGGGCCCGCGCGAGCGCCACGGGGCCGGCGCCGAGCTCGGCGTTCAGCTGCCGCTGCACCTGCCGGGTGCTGTACCCGAGCCGGGCCGCCAGCCCGGTGACCCCCTCCCGGTCCACCACACCGTCGCCGATCAGCCGCACCGCCCGCCCGACGACATCGGCGCGGGCATTCCACTCGGCGGAGCCGGGCACCGCGTCAGGGCGGCAGCGGCGGCACGCCCGGAAACCCGACCCCTGGGCGGCCGCGGCGGTCGGGAAGAAGGCGACGTTGCGCCGTCGGGGCGTGGTGGCGGGGCAGCTCGGCCGGCAGTAGATCCCGGTCGTGGACACCGCGAAGAAGAAGGCGCCGTCGAATCTGGCGTCCCTGCTGCGCACCGCCTCGTACCTGCTGTCCTCGCTCATCACAGGTCCACTGTGCCGCAGGTCGGGCGGCGGTGCTGGCGGAAATCGGACGGCGCGTTCGGGCCCGGCGAAGGGGCCTCGGCCGGTCAGGCCGGCGGCATCGGCCAGTCGTCCAGGGAACCGCCGCGCCATTCGACGAGCCGGGGGTCGTCCAAGGCAATGTCCTCGGCCGGGCCGGCGACACCCGCGCGGCGAAGGAACTCGGCGACATCACCACGGCCGTGCGCCAGGCCGACGATCTGCCCACGCACGGTCACCCGTCGGCCACCGGAGGGCGTCGGCGGGTGCACGATGACAGGCGGATGCTCGGACATGCATCCAGCGTGCGCCGCGCTCTTGGCTCGCGCATTTCGACAGCCGCCATGAGCAGCAATCCTTGCCGCCGCAAGCATTCACTAGGCTGACCGGTGGCCGGGGCCACCAAAAGGCCGCTCCACAGCGCCCCGGAACCGGCCTCCCCGACGGAATGACGAGGCCGACCGTGAACAACCCCCTGGACTCAGCCGAGTTCTCCCGGAACCCGTATCCGCTGCTCGCCGCCCTGCGGGCGCGCGGCCCGGTACAGCGGGTACGTACGGACAACGGCCGTACGACCTGGGTCGTCACCGGGTGGGCAGAGGCCAGGGCGGCGCTGGCGGATGCCCGGCTGTCGAAGGACACCGGCCGCTACTTCGCCGACCGGCCCGGCAACCGCCGGCTGGCCCCCGCCGTCAGCCGCACCCTGCTCGCCACCGACCCGCCGCACCACGGCCGGCTGCGGAAGCTGGCGATGAAGGCGTTCACTCCGGCGGCCGTGGCACGGCTGGAGCCCCGCATCCGCGCGATCGCAGAGGAGCTGGCCGACGCACTGGCCGCGCGCGGGTCGGCGGACCTCGTCGAGGAGTTCGCCGTGCCGCTGCCGATCACGGTGATCAGCGAGCTGCTGGGGGTGCCGGAGCCGGACCGTGCGGCGGTCCGGCGCTGGTCCCATGACCTGTTCGCCGCGGCGGCCCCGGACACCGTGGACCGCGCGTCGCATGCCCTCAGCGACTACATGACGCGGCTGATCGCGGCGCGGCGCGAAAATCTGGGGGACGACGTCCTCAGCGGTCTGATCGCCGCCCGGGACGAGGCCGACCGGCTGTCCGACGCCGAACTCGTCTCCCTGGCCGTGCTGTTGGTGGTCGCAGGTCACGAGACCACCACCCATCTCATCGGCAACGGCATGGTGGCCCTGCTCCAGGACGACGCACTCCGCTCCCGCCTCCGGGCCGATCCCGGTCTGCTCCCCGCCGCGGTCGAGGAATTCCTGCGCTACGACTCCCCGATCACGCTCGCGACCTTCCGCTTTGCCACCGAACCCTTCGACCTCGGCGGCGCCCGGATCAGCGCGGGAGAGGTGGTGCTGGTGTCCCCCGGAGCCGCCAATCGTGATCCGGCGCGGTTCACAGCGCCGGACGAGGTACGCCTCGACCGTCACCGCCGTACGGAGGCAACGGAGGCAAAAGCGGCAACAGAAGGATGGGACGCTCCCGGACCTCCGGCCCCTCCCCGGTGCCCCCGGCCCCCGGAGGGGATCCCGGGCGCCGACCGCCCGGGCGGTCATCTCTCATTCGGACACGGCCCGCACCACTGCCTCGGTGCCCCGCTGGCCCGCCTCGAGGCCCGTATCGCCTTCGAGGTGCTGCTGACGCGTTTCCCGGGCATCCGGCCGGCGGTGGACAGTCGGGACGCGCTGGAGTGGCGTCACACCCGCCTGATGCACGGGCCGGCCCGCCTCCCGGTGTTCCTCGGCCCGTGACAGCGGACCGGCGCCGTGACCGCGGTGCGGCGGTCACGACGCCGCTAGCCACGGCGCCGGTAGTCCTGACGCCGGTGCGCGGCGGGCCGGTGTCAGACCTTGAGCTGTCTTGCGTCAGACCTTGAGCGGCTTGATCGCGGTGGGCGCATGGCCCGGCTCGGTGGCGATGTCCTCCCACTCCTGGACACTGGCGATGTCGCTGCCGCTCATCGAGATGTTGGTGATCCGCTCGAGGATCGCCTCGACCACGACCGGGACGCGGTGCTCGGCGGCCAGCTTCTTGGCCTCCTCGAAGGCGGCACCCAACTCGCTCGGGTCGGTGACGCGGAGGGCCTTGCAGCCCAGGCCCTCGACGACCTTGATGTGGTCCACGCCGTAGACGCCCAGCTCGGGGGCGTTGATGTTCTCGAACTCCAGGTTGACCTGAAAGTTGATGTCGAGGTTGCGCTGGGCCTGGCGGATCAGGCCCAGGTACGCGTTGTTCACCAGGACATGCACGTACGGGATCCTGTGCTGGGCGCCGACGGCCAGCTCTTCGAGCATGAACTGGAAGTCGTAGTCGCCGGAGAGGGCGACCACCGGCGTCTCCGGGTCGGCGGTGGCCACGCCCAGCGCGGCCGGGATGGTCCAGCCGAGCGGGCCGGCCTGGCCGCAGTTGATCCAGTGGCGCGGCTTGTAGACGTGCAGCATCTGCGCGCCGGCGATCTGGGAGAGGCCGATGGTGGTGACGTAGCGGGTCTCCGGGCCGAAGGCCTTGTTCATCTCCTCGTAGACGCGCTGCGGCTTCATCGGGATGTCGTCGAAGTGCGTACGCCGCTGCAACCGGGCCTTGCGCACCTGGGTGGCGGCGGCCCAGTCGGAGCGGTCCGGCAGCGCGCCCGCGTCCCTGAGTTCGCGCGCGGCCTCGACGAACAGCTCCAGCGCGGCCTTGGCGTCCGAGGCGATGCCGTAGTCCGGGGCGAAGATCTTGCCGATCTGGGTCGGTTCGATGTCGACGTGGACGAACTTCCGGCCCTGGGTGTAGACGTCGAGCCTGCCGGTGTGGCGGTTGGCCCAGCGGTTGCCGATACCCAGGACGAAGTCGGACTCCAGGAAGTTCGCGTTGCCGTAGCGGTGCGAGGTCTGCAGGCCGACCATCCCGGCGTTGAGCTCATGGTCGTCGGCGAGGATCCCCCAGCCCATCAGGGTGGGGACGACGGGGATGCCGGTCAGTTCGGCGAACTCGACCAGCAGCTCGGAGGCGTCGGCGTTGATGATGCCGCCACCGGCAACGATCAGCGGCCGCTCGGACTCGTTGAGGAGCGCGAGTGCCTTCCCGACCTGGGCGCGGGTCGCGGTCGGCTTGAAGGCCGGCAGCGGCTCGTACGTCTCGGGGTCGAAGTCGATCTCCGTGAGCTGGACGTCGACCGGCAGGTCGATCAGGACCGGACCGGGCCGCCCGGAGCGCATCAGGTGGAAGGCCTGCTGGAAGACGCCGGGGACCTGCGCGGCCTCCATGACCGTGGTGGCGGCCTTGGTGACCGGCTTGGCGATCGCGGCGATGTCGACCGCCTGGAAGTCCTCCTTCTGGATCACCGCGGTCGGCGCCTGGCCGGTGATGCACAGGATCGGGATCGAGTCACCGGTCGCCGAGTAGAGGCCGGTGATCATGTCCGTGCCGGCCGGGCCGGAGGTGCCGATGCAGACGCCGATGTTGCCCGGGTGGGTGCGGGTGTACCCCTCGGCCATGTGCGAGGCGCCCTCGACATGGCGGGCCAGCGTGTGGTCGATCCCGCCGGCGCCCTTGAGCGCCGCGTAAAAGGGGTTGATCGCGGCACCCGGCACTCCGAAGGCATGGCTCACGCCCTCCCGCTTGAGGATCTCCACCGCGGCACGAGCGGCTGTCATTCGTGGCATCGAGTACTCCTGCGTCGACCTGTCACGGGCAAGCTCCAGCGAAGGGCCAGAGGGGGTGATTCCGCATCGTGGAATTAATGTTTTGCTCTACGGAAGGAACGTAGAGCGCGGTGCCCCACCCGTCAAGGGGAGGCCGGGCCTCCCGCACGGAAGTCGGCGATGCGGCGCAGGCGGGGGCGGGGACGGGCGCGCGGTGACGCACCACAGAGACACGGGCAGCCGCTACGGGCAGCGGACGGGGGGGGCGGCCGTGCGATCAGCGGCCGCACGACGCAACGCAGCGGAGCTCCACCGCAACTCCCTTGCCGTGGGGCTCCCTTACCGGAGGCAGTGATTACCACTTACGGCGACCAGCCCATTCTTCGAGCCTCCGGGCGCCGTCATTCAGCGAGGGAGACGGCCGTGACACCGGGAAGCAATGCACTGATACCCCCCCGAGAGCCGCGGCGACGTTATAGGTTTCACCAACTCAAGACGTGGCGCTCGCCTCTGCCGGCAACCACACCGGCAACCACGCCGACATCCGCACCAGCAGCCGCACCGGCGATGACAAGCCGGGCCTCATCCACTGGTTGAAGGTTGCATGAGCGCTTTTCGGCGTCCGCGGCCGCGCCCTCCGCATACGCCGGCCCCGTCATACGCACCGCATGCCGCCTGGGCGCAGCCCGGCCCCTGCCCCCTTCCCGGCGCACCCCCAACGCACCGCCGCCGCATCCCCGGATACCCCCGGCCCGCCCCGAGTCGATCCCCCGGAATCTCCCGGAACCGTATTTCGGCGCTCGGCAGAAACGGCACAAAAAAGTCCCGCCCGACGACCGGGCGGGACCCACGCAAAAACCACTCCGCGCGCTTACGGCACGTACACCTCAGCGGATCGGCATTCCCGAAATCGTCCGGGCGATCACCAGTCGCTGGATTTCGCTGGTGCCCTCGAAAATCGTGTAGATGGCCGCGTCGCGATGCATCCGCTCGACCGGGTATTCGCGGGTGAAACCGTTGCCGCCGAGGATTTGCACGGCTTGTGCGGTGACCTTTTTGGCGACCTCGCTGGCGAAGAGCTTGGACATGGAGCCCTCGGCGGAGGTGAACGGCTTGCCGGTCACCGCCATCCAGGAGGCACGCCAGACCAGCAGGCGGGCGGCGTCGATCTGGGTGCGCATATCGGCGAGCTGGAAGGCCACGCCCTGGTTGTCGATGATCGGGCGGCCGAACTGGGAGCGGGTCTTGGCGTACTCCAGGGCCTCCTCGTAGGCCGCGCGGGCGGTGCCGACCGCCATCGCGCCGACGGCCGGGCGGGAGGCCTCGAAGGTGGCCATGGCGGCGTTCTTCACGCTCCCCCGCTCTCGGCTTCGCTCGAGCGGGGGGACCCCCACGCCACCGCTCTTGGCTTTCTCGCGGGAACGGGCGAGGCGTTCGTCCAGCTTCTCCTTGCCGCCGAGCAGGCAGTGACCGGGGACCCGGACGTCCTCCAGGACGACCTCGGCGGTGTGCGAGGCGCGGATCCCGTGCTTCTTGAACTTCTGCCCCTGGGAGAGACCTGGGGTGTCCGGGGGGACGATGAAGGACGCATGTCCCTTGGAGCCGAGGCCGGGTTCCACGGCGGCGACGACGACATGCACATTGGCGATGCCCCCGTTGGTGGCCCACGTCTTGGTGCCGTTGAGCACCCACTCGTCCTTGGCCTCGTCGTAGACCGCGCGGGTGCGTATCGCGGCGACATCCGAGCCGGCGTCCGGTTCCGACGAGCAGAAGGCCGCGACCTTCACGTCGTCGACATCGCCGTACATCTGCGGGATCCAGGTGCCGATCTGCTCCTCGGTGCCGTTCGCGAGCACGCCGACGGCAGCGAGTCCGGTCCCCACGATCGACAGGCCGATGCCGGCGTCCCCCCAGAACAGCTCCTCCATGGACATGGGGATACCGAGGCCGGTGGGGTCGAAGAATTGCTGGGCGTAGAAGTCCAGCGAGTACAGACCGATCTTGGCGGCTTCCTGGATGACCGGCCAGGGGGTCTCCTCGCGCTCGTCCCATTCGGCGGCGGCGGGGCGCATGACGTCCGCGGCGAAGCCGTGAACCCAGTCACGGACTTCCTTCTGCTCGTCGTTGAGCTCCATGGTGAACTCGGCCATGTCCCCTCCACTGCTGCCTGGCATTACTGTTGTTACTAGCGGTAACCCGCAGTGTGTTACTCGTCAGTAGGGGATGTCAACTCCCCTGAGAACGAATTCGCCGTGGAGATCGGGTGTTACGTTGCGCGAGCGCCACGGATTCACAAGGGTGGGGAGCACGACCATGGAAAGCACCAAGCACAGCGGCCGCCAGCAGACGGCGACCGAGCGCAGACGGCGGGAGTTGCTGGAGGCCGCCGAGCGCATTGTGCTGCGCGACGGCCCGGACGCATCGATGAACGCCATCGCCGCCGAGGCCGGCATCACCAAGCCGATCCTCTACCGGCACTTCGGCGACAAGGGCGGCCTGTACCGCGCCCTTGCCGTACGGCACACCGACGCCTTGCTGGCCAACCTGGCGACCGCGCTGGACGCACCCGTCCTGCGCCGGGACCGGGTCGAGGCCACCCTCGACGCCTACCTGCTCGCGATCGAGGCCCGGCCGCAGGTGTACCGCTTCCTGATGCACCCGTCGGACGAGGACAACGCGTCGGAGTCGGGCTTCGACGTCGGACGGCACTCCGCCCCGCTGCTGCGCCGGCTCGGCGAGGAGCTGGCCAAGGTGATCACCGACCGGCTCGACCTGGGACCGGGCGGCGAGCTGACGGCACGCGTATGGGGCCACGGCATCGTCGGCATGATGCACGGGGCGGGCGACTGGTGGCTGCGCGAACGCCCTTGTTCACGCGAGCAGTTGGTCACCCAGCTGGCCGATCTGCTCTGGGGCCAGCTGGCCGCGGTCGAGGACCGCGAGGGCGGCCCCGGCTTCTGAGTGCCGTGAGCCCGGCCTTTTGAGCCCCGGAGGGTGTGACGACGGGAGGCGCCCGGCCGTTCAGCGGCCGGGCGCCGCCGTCGCGGCCCACGGGGCCCTGGCCGCCGCGCGCAGCGCCCGGCGGCGGCGCAGCCCGGTGAGGTGGTCGACGTACAGCCCGCCGTCGAGGTGGTCGCACTCGTGCTGGAGGCAGCGGGCGAAGAAGCCGGTGCCCATCACGGTCCTCGGCTCGCCGGTGACGCCGAACCCGGTCACCAGGGTGTGGTCGTGGCGCGGGGTGCCGGCCTCGATGCCGGGGAGCGAGAGACAGCCCTCGGGCCCGCGGATGACCGGGCCGTCGGTCTCGACGAGCCGGGGGTTGACGAGGTGCCCGAGATGGCGGCGGTCCTCGTCGTCGGGGCAGTCGTAGACGAAGACCCGCAGCGGGACGCCGATCTGATTGGCGGCGAGGCCCACACCGTGTGCGGCGTACATCGTCGCGTACATGTCCTCGACCAGCCGGGCCAGCTCGCCGTCGAAGGCGGTGACCTCCCGGCAGGGCTCGGTCAGAGCAGGATCGCCGAGCAGGCGCAGCGGGCGGACCCGGCCGGAAGAGCCGGGGATGGTGCGGTCGGGCATGGGGGTAAGCGTACGGTCCGGCGCGCCCGGGATGTCGCCGGACGGGTGGCGGGGTTCGGGCCCGGGGCCGGATCTCGATAGGCTGATCCCCGACCGAAGCCTCGGCCGGTCATCGGCTGCGGAGGAAGCGTTCCACCGGCAGCCTCAGGGCAGGCGGGCGCCGGATGCAAGGAGGATCAAGGACGATGGCAGGCAACACGGAGCCGCTGTCGCCGCGGGCCAAGCTGGCCGTGACGGCGGGCAAGGCCGCGGCGGCGGTATCGCGCGCGGCGGGCCGCGGCAGCGGATCGGTGATCGGTGGCCGGGTGGCGCTCAAGCTCGACCCCGACCTGCTGGCGCGGCTGGCACGGCACTTGGACGTCATCCTGGTGTCGGCGACCAACGGCAAGACGACCACGACGCGACTGATCGCGGAGGCTCTGCGGGCCAGTGGGCCGGTGGTCTCCAACGCGCTCGGCGCCAACATGCCGGCGGGCATCACCTCCGCGCTGGCCGGTGGATCGGACGCCAAGTACGGCGTCATCGAGGTGGACGAGAAGTACCTCGCCGGTGTGGCACGCGATGTGACACCGAAGGCCATAGCGCTGCTGAACCTCTCGCGCGACCAGCTCGACCGCGCCGCGGAGACCCGGATGCTGGCCGAGCACTGGCGGGAGGGTCTGGCCGGTTCCAAGGCCCTGATCATCGCCAACGCGGACGACCCGCTGATCGTCTGGGCGGCCTCGTCGTCCGCGAACGTGGTCTGGGTCGCGGCCGGGCAGGAGTGGAAGGACGACGCCTGGTCCTGCCCGTCCTGCGGTGGTGTGATGCAGCGGCCGAGCGAGGACTGGTTCTGCGCGGAGTGCGGCTTCCGCCGCCCCACGCCCAGCTGGGCGCTCTCCGGCGATCATGTCCTGGACCCGCACGGCAGCGCGTGGCCGATCAAGCTGCAGCTGCCGGGGCGCGCCAACAAGGCGAACGCCACCACGTCCGCAGCGGTCGCCGCCGCCTTCGGGGTGCCGCCGCAGGTGGCCCTGGAGCGGATGTACTCGGTGCAGGCGGTGGCCGGGCGCTATGACGTGGTCACGTTCATGGAGCGGGAGCTGCGGCTGCTGCTGGCGAAGAACCCGGCCGGCTGGCTGGAGACGTTCTCGCTGATCGACCCGCCGCCGACCCCGGTGATCATGTCGGTGAACGCCCGCGGCGCGGACGGCACGGACACCTCCTGGCTGTGGGACGTCGACTACACGCGGCTCGCCGGACACCCGATCTTCGTACTCGGCGACCGCAAGCTGGACCTGGCGGTGCGCCTGGAGGTCGCGGGGCTGGACTTCCACGTGTGCGAAAGCCTCGACGAGGCGGTGGGGATGGCGCCGCCCGGACGGATCGAGGTCATCGCCAACTACACGGCCTTCCAGGACCTGCGCCGGCGCGTGGGCAACTGAATGCGGTCCACCGACGTGAGGGACAAGGACGAGCGACATGAGTGACAACTGCCTGCGCCTGGTGTGGATCTACCCGGACCTGCTGAGCACGTACGGCGACCAGGGGAACGCCCTGGTGGTGGAGCGGCGGGCGCGTCAGCGCGGCCTGGACGTCCAGCGCCTGGACGTACGGTCCGACCAGCAGATTCCCACCTCCGGCGACATCTACCTGATCGGCGGCGGCGAGGACCGGCCGCAGCGGCTGGCGTCCGAGCGGCTGATCCGCGACGGCGGGCTGAGCCGTGCGGTCTCCAACGGCGCGATCGTCTTCTCGGTCTGCGCCGGGTACCAGATCCTGGGTCATGAGTTCATCAACGACCTCGGGGAGCGGCAGGAGGGCCTGGGGCTGCTGGACGTGGTCAGCACCCGCGGCGAGGCCGAGCGCTGCGTCGGCGACGTACTCGCCGACATCGACCCGCAGTTGGGGCTGCCGCCGCTGACCGGCTTCGAGAACCACCAGGGCGTCACCCACCTGGGCAAGACCGCCCGGCCGTTCGCCAAGGTGCGGTTCGGCAAGGGCAACGGCGTCGGCGACGGCTACGAGGGCGCGTGGAACGACACCGTCTTCGGGACGTACATGCACGGGCCGGTGATGGCACGCAATCCGCATATCGCGGATCTGCTGATCAAGCTCGCGCTGGACGTCAATGCGCTGCCGCCGGTCGAGGACCGCTGGTACGAGGCGCTGCGTCAGGAGCGGATCGCCGCGGCGACCCAGCCTGCCTGATACCGCTTCCTCCCGATCCGGACGGTTCGCCGATATGTGACACCTGCCGGTCTTGACCCCTTTCCGTACGCCCGCAGTCCCGCACTGCGGGCGTACGTGTGCCCGGCGGCCCCGCGCTTGTAGGGTGAGCGGAATCCAACCGGACGACGGGGTCCGGGCCCCCGGTTGAGTTGCAGAGGGTTTTTCGAGCAATGCGTATTGGTGTACTCACCTCCGGCGGCGACTGCCCCGGTCTGAACGCCGTCATCCGCTCCGTCGTCCACCGCGCCACCGCCGATCACGGCGATGAGGTGATCGGCTTCCGTGACGGCTGGAAGGGCCTGCTGGAGGGCGATTACCGCAAGCTCGACCTCGACGCCGTCGGCGGCATCCTGGCGCGCGGCGGCACCATCCTGGGGTCCTCGCGGGTACAGCCCGCCCATCTGCGCGACGGCGTCGAGCGGGCCCGCGGCCACGTCGCCGAGCTGGGCCTGGACGCGATCATCCCGATCGGCGGCGAGGGCACGCTGAAGGCGGCGCGGCTGCTGTCGGACGCCGGGCTGCCGATCGTCGGCGTACCGAAGACCATCGACAACGACATCGCCGTCACGGATGTCACGTTCGGCTTCGACACCGCGGTGGGGGTCGCCACCGAGGCGCTGGACCGGCTCAAGACCACCGCCGAGTCGCACCAGCGGGTGATGATCGTCGAGGTGATGGGGCGGCACACCGGCTGGATCGCGCTGCACTCCGGCATGGCGGCCGGCGCCCACGCCATCGTGGTGCCGGAGCGGCCCTTCGACATCGACGAGCTGACCGCGCGGGTCGCCGAGCGGTTCGAGGCCGGGAAGAAGTTCGCGATCGTGGTCGTCGCCGAGGGTGCCAAGCCGCGCGAGGGCACCATGTCCTTCGACATCGGCGGCAAGGACATGTACGGCCATGAGCGGTTCGCCGGTGTCGCCCGGCAGCTCTCCGTGGAGCTGGAGGACCGCCTCGGCAAGGAGGCCCGTCCGGTGATCCTCGGGCACGTCCAGCGCGGCGGTACGCCGACCGCGTACGACCGGGTGCTGGCCACCCGCTTCGGCTGGCACGCCGTCGAGGCCGCGCACCGCGGCGACTTCGGGATGATGACGGCGCTGCGCGGCACCGACATCACGCTGGTGCCGCTGGCCGAGGCCGTGGAGACGCTGAAGACGGTGCCCTCGGAGCGCTACGACGAGGCCGAGTGCGTGCTGTGACTCCGCTGACCTCAGCGCGATAGTTTCGTGCTGCACGAACCGCCCCCGGCCATTGCACCGCTATGCGGCCCTGCCGCACGGCCCGGCCGGGGGCGGTTCTAGTCTTGTCGCCGGAGCATTGGTACGAATCAGGAGCGAGCGGATGGATCACAGCGGGCACGGCATGGACGGCATGAACATGGATCTGCCGCCGTTCACGCTGTCGCGGGGCCTGGAGTTCGGCGGTGATCCGTTCTTCCTCGTCGGCTGTCTGCTGGGACTCGGCCTGTACGGCTGGGCGGTGATGCGGCTGCGGCGGCGGGGGGATGCCTGGCCGGTGGGCCGGACCGTCGCCTGGGCCCTGGGCGTGGTGACGGTGGCCCTGGTGATGTGCACCAAGCTCAACGACTACGGCATGGCGATGTTCAGTGTGCACATGGTCCAGCACATGGTCATCAGCATGCTCTCGCCGATCCTGCTGCTGCTCGGGGCGCCGGTGACGCTGACCCTGCGTGCGCTGCCGCCCGCCGGGCGCGGCCGCAAGGGGCCGCGCGAGCTGCTGGTGGCGCTGCTGCAGAGCCGCTACCTGCGGATCATCACGCACCCGGCGTTCACCATCCCGCTGTTCATCGCGAGTCTCTACGCGCTCTACTTCTCGCCGCTGTTCGACTTCCTGATGGAGTCCCGGGCCGGGCACATCGGGATGATGGTGCACTTCCTCGCGGTCGGCCTGGTGTTCTTCTGGCCGATCATGGGCGTCGACCCGGGGCCGCACCGGCCGGGCCATGTGATGCGGATTCTGGAGCTGTTCGCGGGCATGCCGTTCCATGCCTTCTTCGGTATCGCCCTGATGATGGCCAGCGAGCCGATGGTCGACACCTTCCTGCACCCGCCGTCCTCGCTGGGGATCGAAGCGCTGGCCGACCAGTCGGCGGCCGGCGGTATCGCCTGGGCCTTCAGCGAGATCCCGTCCGTGGTGGTGCTGATCGCCCTCGTCTTCCAGTGGCACAAGTCCGAGGAGCGTCAGTCGCAGCGCGCCGACCGGGCCGCCGACCGCAACGGCGACAAGGATCTCGCCGAATACAACGCCTACCTCGCCTCGCTCCACGCACGGAGCCGATGACGAGCGCACCGCTCTGGCGGTACGGGCCGCGGCCGGGGACGATGGTCCCATGGCCGCGGCCCGCGCTATGGCGTACCGGGCCGCCATGAGGAGGGTGCGGGTATGCCCGGATCTGCTAGGACGATGGCCGTGTGCACGGTGGGCGGGCTGGTGGTGGCGACCGCCTACACCGTGGCGATGGGCGCCAATGGCTGGCTCTGGTTCTCCTGGGTGGTGCTGGCTCTGGTGACGATCGGCGTGGCGGCGGCGCGGCCGGTCTGACCGGCGTGGTGGCGCACGGCAGGTCCGGGCCGGTCGGTGCGGCGGGGAGGTGCGGGCGCACGCCTCGACAGCGTCAGAAGCGGAACAACGGCCCGGTCGCGGCGTCCATCGTGCAGGCGTTGGGGAAATCCTTGTGCCAGTTCACCGGGACGCCGCGCCAGGTGCCGATCGCGGTGGCAGTCATCGGGTCGTACTCCCTGGTGCAGGCCTGCGGGTGGCCGGGCAGTGCGTCCAGGTTCCCGCGCGCCCAGGTCAGCGCATCGCAGGCGGCGGCCGCGTGCGGATGCCTGCCGTGGACGTCCGGGCAGTTGAGCCGTACCCCCCGGCTCCAGGTGTTGCCGGCCCCGGACACCGTCAGCAGCAGACCCTGATCGCCGGCCGGCAGCTCATCGGCGTGCGCCGGACCGGCGGAGAGCGTGCCGAACAGGGCGGCGGACACGGCGGCGAGCGCGGACGCGCTCACGGTCAGGGTGGTCCGGAGGGATCGGCGTCTTGGGCTCACGGGCATCGATGTCTCCTGGGAAGCTCGGTGGGATCGCCTGCCGGAGCCTGACGGCGACGCGTGGCGCCCGGCGGCCCCAGGCCACCTCGCCGGGCCCCGGCGGGCAAGCGGCCACGCCGCGAGGTCGCCCGTACGGACCTTCGATTGCCGCCCTGGAGACAAGGGTGGCCGGCAGCGGAGGAGGCGGCTCCGCTGCCGGCCACCCGGACCGGGATCAGCCCACACGCTCGATCCGGGCGTTGCGGATCAGGAACTTCCCCTCCTCACGCACCTGCTCGAAGGCCGCGTTGTTGAGCAGGGCACAGCTGCCCGAGGCGGACGTCACGGAGACCGTCGTCGACTTGTTGTTGTCCAGGTTGGTCACCTTCAGTTTGGTCCCGACGGGGAACTGGTCACTGGATGCCGCCGGGGCGCCGCCCTCGCCGGAGAGGGTCACCGTCGAGCCGGCGCAGACCACATCGCCGTCGGCGGCCGGCGGGTCGTCCGAGGCCGGCGGGGCAGCGGAAGCGGAGGCGTCACCGGAGGCGGACGGGGCCGCCGACCCCTGTGGTGCTTCCGAGGCGGGCGGGGCGCTGGAGGCGGGCGGCTGGTTGCCCGTCGGCGGAGCGCCCGCGGCGTCATCCCCGCCCTGCCCGCCGGAGCAGCCGGCGGCTTTCTGCTTGACCTGGATCTCCTTGATCACGGCCTCGCGGTTGGCGATTCTTGCCGCCGACTGGGCGTCCGGGTTCGCCTTCTGGTCGGCGATGAACTTCTCGTTGTTGCTCAGGGCGGTGGCCAGTCCGTCGCACGCCACGGAGGCCTGGCTGGTGCCGGCGGTGGCGATGGCGATGCCGCCGACCAGTGCGGCGGCGCTGACACCGATGACGATCTTCTGACGCGTGCCGACTCTCTTCTTCCGGGACATCTCCGACTCCTGTCCTCGGCCTGGACCCTGGGTTCAGGCTCGGTCTCCGGGCAATACGGCGAGTCAACCCCGCTGCATTCAAGGGGAGTTCAAAGTTGTCCACGGATGCCAAAGCGGGTACCGAAGAGACCTGCGGGCCTGCGAGGATGTCCCGGTGCGCGTGCTGATGCCGGTCCCCGACCGCGATTTCGATGTCACTGAGGTGGCAGTGCCCTGGCGACTGCTCACCGATGCCGGCCACCGCGTCGTCTTCGCCACCGAACAGGCCGGTTCCCGGCCCGCGTGCGATCCGCGGCTGCTGACCGGCGTCCTCTTCGGACAGCTCGGCGCCGCGGAACAGCCCCGGCGCTTCTACGAAGAACTCACCCGGAGCGAGGAGTTCACCGCGACCGTCGGCTGGGCGGAGCTGGCCCCGGAGGAGTACGACGGGCTGATCCTGCCGGGCGGGCACGCACCGGGGATGCGGCAGTTCCTGGGCTCGGAGGTGCTGCGGCGGCAGGTCGGCAGGTTCTGGGCGCTGGACCGGCCGGTCGGGGCGATCTGCCACGGTGTGCTGGTACTGGCCCGGGCACAGGAGGCGTCCACCGGCCGCAGCCTGCTGGCGGACCGGCGCACGACCTGTCTGCCCAAGTACATGGAGCGGTCGGCGTATCTGGCCACCGCATGGCGGCTGGGCCGCTACTACCGCACCTATCCGGCGTATGTGGAGGACGAGGTCAGGGCCGCGCTGACCGGACCGGACGCCCGCTTCGAACGGGGGCCCAGGGTCCTTGCCGCGCGCGGCACCGCGACCGACGACTCCGCTGCCTTCGTCGTGCAGGACGGGCGCTATCTCTCGGCGCGCTGGCCGGGGGATGCCTATCTCTTCGGACGCCGGTTCCAGGCGCTCCTGGAGGCCCCACGGCGGTGAGGTGGCGGCGACGGTGAGATGGCAGCCGCGGTGAGATGGCAGCCGCGGCCCGTTGGCCGGCTGGGACGGCCCGTCGGCGGACCGTTGGCGTGTCCACCGGGGCCGGCCCGCCGGGCTCCGAACACCAAGCACCAGGCACCAGGCACCAGGCACCGAAAACGAGACAGCATCGATCCGACCGAAGGTGGTTACCGCCACCGACACTTGCCCATAGACTCACTGGCCTTCCCCGGGCACCCCGTGTGACCTGGAACGATGTAGCCGCCCGGGCAAGCCGACGGAAGGGGAGCTGTCCTGTGCTCTACCAGGTGCTGAAGTACCTGCTTCTGGGGCCGTTGCTGCGGCTGGTGTTCCGGCCGAGGATCGAAGGGCTCGCTCATGTGCCGGAGGAGGGCGCGGCGATCATCGCGGGCAATCACCTGTCGTTCGCCGATCACTTCGTGATGCCGGCGATCGTGCCGCGCCGGGTGACGTTTCTGGCCAAGGCCGAGTACTTCACCAGGCCCGGCCTGAAGGGGCGGCTGACCGCGGCGTTCTTCCGGGGCGTCGGGCAGATTCCGGTGGACCGGTCCGGGGGCCGTGCCTCGCAGGCGGCGATCTCTTCGGGGCTCTCCGTGCTGCGCAAGGGCCGGCTGCTGGGCATCTATCCGGAGGGCACCCGCTCGCACGACGGCCGGCTCTACAAGGGGCGCACCGGCGTCGCCTCGATGGCCATCAAGGCCGGGGTGCCGGTGGTGCCGTGCGCGATGATCGGCACCTTCGAGGCACAGCCGACGGGCCGGCGGCTGCCGCGCATCATGCGGATCACCATCCGCTTCGGCGCACCGCTGGACTTCTCGCGCTATGCGGGGCTGGAGGACGAACGCATGGCGCTGCGTGCCGTCACCGACGAGATCATGTACGCGATCCTCACCCTGTCGGGTCAGGAGTACGTGGACACCTACGCGGGCGAGGCCAAGGCCGCGGCGCAGGCACAGGCACGGGGGCGGGCGCACGGACGGCGAGGGCACGGCAAGGGTCCAGCGGACTGAGCGGGGGCCGGGTCCCGGGCGTTCCCCTTGCGCCGACGGCGAACCGTACTGCCGCCGCCCGCTGACGGTCCGTAGGGTCCGGTCATGGCTTCAGGCAGAGCAGTGGTGATCGGGGCGAGCGGGCAGATCGGGCGGGCGGCGGTGCGGGCCCTGGCGCGGGACGGCTGGGAGGTGCGGGCCGCGTCCCGAGGCGGCGGACGCGATGACTCCTGGCCCGAGGAGGTCCGCCCGGTGGCGGTGGACCGGGAGGACGACGCGGCACTGGCCGGACTGATCGGCGAGGGCTGTGACGTCCTGCTGGACTGTGTGGCGTACGGGGCCGCGCACGCGCAGCAGTTGACCACGTTCGCGGACCGGATCGGTTCGGCGGTGGTGATCTCCAGCGGCTCGGTGTACGAGGACGGCCAAGGGCGCGGTTTCGCCACCATGGGCGAGCCGGACGGCGCCCCGGCCTATCCGCTGCCCCTCCCGGAGTCCCAGCCGACCGTGCCCCCCGGCGACGAGAACTACTGCACCCGCAAGGCGGCCCTGGAGCAGGCGTTGCTGGCGCAGGGCGACCGGCTGCCGGTGACCCTGCTGCGGGCCGGCGCCATTCACGGGCCGTACAGTCCCCTGCCCCGTGAGCTGTACTTCGTCAAGCGGGTCCTCGACGGACGTCGGGTGCGGGTGCTCGCGTACGGCGGCAGCAGCTTCCACCCCGTGCATGTGGACAACCTCGCGGAGCTGGTCCGGCTGGCGGCTCGCCGGCCGGGCACCCGGGTGCTCAACGCGGGGGATCCGCAGGCGCCCACGGTCGCCGGGATCTCGGCGGCGGTGGATGCCGTGATGGGTGCGCCCCGGAGCGAGGTCGTGGCGGTGGACGGTGCCCCGCCCTCGTCCGGTGTCGGCGACACCCCCTGGTCGGGCCCGCACCCCATCGTCTACGACATGGCCGCGGCGGAGCGCGAGTTGGGCTACCACGCGGTGACGACGTACGAGGAGTCGCTGCCGGAGACGGTGCAATGGCTGACCGACCGGGTCACGGGGCGCAACTGGTGGGAGGTGTTCCCGGTGATGGCCGGCATCTACCCGGACGAGAAGATGTTCGGCTATGCGGCCGAGGACCGCTGGCTCGCGGAGCGGGGCCGGCAGGGCTGAGGCCGGCGGCGGACAGGCGGCGAGCGGCAGGCGGCAGGCGGCAGGCGGCAGGCGGCAGGCGGCAAATCCGATCGCGCGGCGCGCCACCGGCCCTTAGCTTGATCACCATGAGGAATCGGATACGGGGGTGCCGACGATGAGCGCCCGGCTGCGTGGCATCGCACAGGAAACGGAACGGATCGTGGCGGCGGGTGCGTACCGCGCACCGGACGGACGGCTGGTGGAGATCGCCGCGGCGGTCGGACGGGCCCGGGCCGGGACCCGG
The DNA here is from genome assembly GCF_036048035.1 of Streptomyces sp. NBC_00400. Taxonomy (NCBI): domain Bacteria; kingdom Bacillati; phylum Actinomycetota; class Actinomycetes; order Kitasatosporales; family Streptomycetaceae; genus Streptomyces; species Streptomyces sp. NBC_00400. The sequence continues at coordinate 395,095 of NZ_CP107940.1, forward strand.
CTGTACGGACCGCAGCCGGTTCCCGTGGAGGCGCCGTCATCGGCGGTGCGCACGGTGTTCGAAGTGACGGCGGAAGGCAGCCTCACCGCCGGCCGGCGGCTGGCCGGGACGGGTGCGGGGCCGCTCGCCGTGCTGAACTTCGCCTCCGCGCGCAATCCGGGCGGCGGGTACCTCAACGGTGCGCAGGCCCAGGAGGAGGCGCTGTGCCGGGGGTCGGCGCTCTACGCCTGTGTGCGCGAGGCCCCGGACTTCTATGCCGCTCACCGGGCGGATCCGAGCCCGTTCTACAGCGACCGGGTGATCCTCTCCCCCGCTGTACCGGTCTTCCGCGACGACCGCGGCACGTTGCTCGACGTGCCGTACGAAGCCGGCTTTCTGACGGCCGCCGCGCCGAACGCGGGAGTGATCGCGCGGCAGCGGCCGGACGAGAGGGGCCGGGTGGCGGCGGCACTGGCGGAGCGCGCGGAGCGGGTGCTGGAGGTCGCGGCGGCCGGCGGGCACCGTCAGCTGGTGCTCGGCGCCTGGGGCTGCGGGGTGTTCCGCAATGAACCGGCCGAGGTGGCACAGGCATTCGCAGCCGCACTGCTGGACGGCGGCCGGTTCACCGGCTGGTTCGACCGCATTGTGTTCGCCGTGCTGGACCGCCGGGAGGACTCCCCCACCCGAGCCGCCTTCTCCGCGGTGTTTTCGGCGTAAGCGGTGGTGGGGGGCCAACCGGGCCGAGAGGACCGAGCGCCCTCGCGCCCCGGCGACGGAAGCGGCGGCCGGGAGGATTCCCGGCCGCCGCTCCGTACCGTCACATCATGCCGTCATGTCATGCCGACATGTCATGCCGGTGGTGTCCCCGCCGTTACCAGGCAACGCCCGGAAGGTCGGAGGCACCCTTGGCGGCGGCCTTCGCCTTCGACTTGCTCGGCTGCGGCGTGGCGTGCGGAGCGCACGTCACGTCCTTGGCGTCGGTCTTCCCTTCCAGGAAGTACGCGTCGACCCGGTCGTTGATGCAGGGGTTGACCTGACCGGTGACACCGTGCGATCCGGCGTCCCGCTCGGTGATCAGACGCGAGCCCTTGAAACGGTGGTGCAGCTCGACCGCGCCGTCGTACGGCGTGGCCGCGTCACGGGTGCTCTGCACGATCAGAACACTCGGCAGCCCCTTGCCGGTCCGGACCTCGACCGGTCGCTGCTGCTTGACCGGCCAGGTGGCGCAGGGCAGGTTCATCCAGGCATTGGACCAGGTCATGAACGGTGCCTGCTGGTGGATGCGGGTGTTGTCGCGGTCCCACTTCTGCCAGCTGGTGGGCCACTTGGTGTCGTTGCACTCGACGGCCGTGTAGACGGCGTTGCCGTTCTCCGCCGAGATGTTGCCCCCGAGATCCAGAAGGTTCGGGCCGGCGTTCTCCACCAGTGGCTTGGTGTCACCGGAGAGGTACGCGCTCCAGACCTCGGCGACCGAGGCCCACATGGAGTCGTAGTACGGAGCGTTCTGGAAGAAGCCGGTCAGCTCGGCGGGGCCGACGACACCGCTGATGGGGTTCTTCTTGGCGGTCGCGCGCAGCTTCTCCCACGCCGCCTGAACCTTCTCGGGGGTGGCACCGATGTGGTACGTGGCGTCGTTCTTGGCGACCCACTTCTTCCAGTCGCCCCAACGGGTCTCGAAGGCGACGTCCTGGTCGAGGTTGGCCTGGTACCAGATGTTCTCGCGGGCCGGGTTGACGACGCTGTCGACGAGCATCCGGCGCACGTGGTCCGGGAAGAGCGTTCCGTAGACGGCGCCCAGGTAGGTGCCGTACGAAACACCCAGGTAGTTGAGCTTCTTCTCACCGAGCCCGGCACGGATCACATCGAGGTCGCGGACGGTGTTCTTGGTCGTCATGTACGGCAGCAGACCGCCGCTGCGCTCGGCGCAGCCGTCGGCGTACTCCTTGGCGAGCTTGCGCTGGGCGAGCTTGTCGGCCTCGCTGCCCGGCACCGGGTCGGCCTTGGGCGCCTTGACGAACTCCTGCGGGTTCATGCAGGAGATCGGCGCGGAGTGACCCACGCCCCGGGGGTCGAAGCCGACAAAGTCGTACGCCTTGGCGGTCTTGGCCCACAGGGGGCTCTTGGTGGTGATGCGGGCCGGGAACTTCATACCCGAACCGCCGGGTCCGCCGGGGTTGTAGACGAGGGCGCCCTGACGTTCCTTCTTGCTGCCGGTGCTGACGGCCCGGTCCACCGCGATCTTGATCGTACGGCCGTTGGGCCGTGCGTAGTCGAGCGGGACCGTGACATAGCCGCACCGGATGGGCGACTTGAGGCCCCAGTCGGCAGGGCAGGCCTGCCAGTTGATGCCTTTCTTGGCCGCGCGCGCGGCGGCGATCGCCACACCGCGCGCTTCGGCAGAACCGCGCTGGTGCTTGTCGCCCGCACTGGCGGGCGTGGCGGATATCGCTCCGGCGAGGAGCGCGCCGGTCACCAGGGTGCCGGCGGCGCCGAGCGCTGCTGTTCTTCTCACGTGGCTGATTCCCCCTGCGTGGGATGCACTGGTGGCGGGATGGTTCACAGACTTACGGAGGGATCCTGACCTGTGGCCTCCCCTCCTGAACAGGCCTGACGCACACTTCTTTACCAACCTGTAGGTTTTTTCGACGCCGTCGGAGACGGTCCGTGGGAGTGCGGGCGTCCGCGGGCCGCGGAGTGCGGCGGGTGCTGCGCCGACGCCTCGGCAATGCGGACGCAGGACCCGCCGAACGACCTGCGAACGGCCGAAGAGCGCAGCCCGACCTCACCATTCCGGCCAACGAACCAGGGCGTCCGGTCGGAATCCCGTGTCACCCCCACCCCACCCGTGGGACCCTCAACGGGGCTGCGGTGACGCGGTGTTGACGGGGTAACAGCGCAGCTCGTTGCCGGGTGAGCCCACTCGGCACAGGGTGCACCGCCCTGGGTGACCTGCTGGAGTACGGCACGGCGCAATGGCTCCCGGAGGGGCGCGCAGGGGCGAGAATACGTCAATTGCCGTAGACCTGCCCATCGGGCATGTGCCAGCCGCACACCTTCAGTAACCTTCCGTGAAGGCTCTCCCACTCACCGCCACAAGGGAGGGCTTCGGCGTTTTCACGCCGCGTACGGGGCCGTCGCGAAGGAGAGCCGAAGTGCCGGGTATCGATCAGGTGTTGTCCCAAGCAATGGGGATCCCCGGCGTTCGATGCGCCGGACTGATCGACTGGACCAGTGGTCTGACCCTCGGTACGGCCGGGCAGGCGCCGCATAACGATCATGACGCGGCCGCCGCGGACACCGCCGAGTTGGTGCAGACCGTCGCGCGCAACGCCACCTTCGACACCGCCGGCGCCACCGGACCGGACCTCGAAGACCTCATCATCACGGCTGCGGGAAGCTACCACCTCATCCGTTTTGTGCACACGGCCTTCGACAGTCAGACCTATCTCTACCTCTGGCTGGACCGCACACAGGCCAATCTCGCCGTCGCCCGGCTCCGACTGCGCGATCTGGCGGCGGAGCTGGTCGCGTCCTGACGGCGTGCTCCGCCACACCGCACGAACGGTAAGGGAACAGCCATGGGCCTGCCCATATCTCCTCACCCGCCCGCACCGGCCGGGCTGCTCGACCGGTGCGCCGCCGAACGCGTCACCGGCGCCCTCAGCGGCCCGCACGGCTGCCTCTACCTTCTCGACGGTGCGGTCTACTGCATCGAGAGCACCACCGCCCCCGGACTCGGCCCACGGCTCACCGCGTCCGGCAAACTGCCGCCGGACGGCTGGCAGTACGCCGCCGAAACGGCAGGGCCACAGCAGGACGGCGGCCAATTCCTGGTCAGCAAGGGATGGCTGTCCCAGGGGGAGCTGGAGATATGCCACCTCGCCGCGCTGCTCGACGCCGCATTCTTCGCCCTGCCGCTGCCTCCCGAGGCCACCTCCTTCACCCCCGGTGCCGGGCACTGGCTGGGTGTCATACGCCCCGTCAGCGTCCTCGCCCTCCAGCAGGCGACGGCCCGCCGCCGACTGCTGCTCGACCGGCTCCACCCCTGGGCGGCGGTCGACTCCTCACCCGTCGTCCCCGTCCACCCGCGCATCCCGGCCCCCACCACCAGCCGCCAACGGCGGCTGCTCGACCACGCCGACGGCCGGCACACGCCCCATGAACTGGCCCGGGTGCTGGGCCAGTCCGCGTTCGGGACACTGCTCGACATCCGCCGTCTCGCGGCCGTCGGTCTCGTCCACATCCCCCGGGCGCCCACCCCGCTCCCCCGGCGGCGGCCCGGCGCCTGTCTGAACGGCCCCGTCCCCGTCGCCGCAGGAGACACCGCAGCGACCTGGCAACTACCGGCACCGGATGTCCTCGATACCGCCGATCCGGATATTGCCCTCCTTGTCCGACTGCGTACGGCGTTGGAGGAAAACCTGTGAGCCCTTGCGCACGAAGACCGTGCACCCCATGAGGCGCGTCATCAGAAGGCACGCCGTGAAAAGGAGACTGATGACGATAGAACCCCGGATACGGGAGGAATTGCATACGCTGCGCGATCAAGTACGCCATTTCCAGGGCGGGATGGTGGCGAGCGTGGACGGCATGGTGATCGCCCATGATCTGCCGGATATCGAGCCGGACGGCCTGGCCGCCCTCACCGCCGCGGCGATCGGCGTCGCCAAACGACTCACCGACGCGACCGGACAGGGCGCCTTCGAGGAATCCCTGACGCGCGGCGCCGACGGATATATCGCGGCCTATTCGGCCGGACGACGGGCGGTCCTGACCGCCGTGGCAAGCCCGGACACCAACGTGGGGCGGCTCCATCTGCAGGCCAGAAGGGCCGCGGAGCGGATCGGCGCCCTGGTGGACGCGCCGCCCCGTCGATAGGAGCCCCCGCCAGAGACCCGCACCCGCTCCCCCACCCGTACTCGCATCCGCACGAACGCAGAACCCGGAAGTCCGGAAGTCCGGAAGTCCGGAAGTCCGGAAACCCATACACCGCACGCGCCCGGCTTCACCATCAAGGAATCGAAAGGTCTGAACCCCTCATGGCTCAACTGGAATCCGCTCTCGCCGACGCGATGTCGACCATCGAGGGCGCGGTCGGCGTCGCCCTGGTCGACTACACCAGCGGTATGGCCCTGGCCACCCTGGGCGACAAGCAGGCTCTGGACCTCAATGTCGCGGCGGCCGGCAACACCGATGTCGTACGGGCCAAGATGCGCACCATGGAGATGCTGGAACTCCAGGGTGCCATCGAGGACATGCTCATCACCCTGACCTCGCAGTACCACATCATCCGCCCGGTGACGGGAAAGAGCGGCAGCGGCCTCTTCCTCTATCTGGTGCTGGACCGCAAGCGCGCCAACCTTGCGCTGGCGCGCCTCCGCCTCGCCCGCCTGGAGTCCGATCTGGAGGTGTGAGGCGGCGCGGCCGCCGTCACCCGGCGGCCTCGTCCAGCAGGCGCCGCAGCCGCAGCGCGTCCGGGGCCACGGCCGTGGCCAGTGCCCCCGGGCCCGCAAGCGGTGCCAGTACGCCCTGCCCCACGCCGTCGCCGGACCGCTCGCCCGCCACGCCGCCGAGCAGCCGCACCTCGACCGGCCGCTCCTCGAACTCCGGTCCGATGACCAGGAGTTGACCGAGAGCGCGGTGCCCGTCCAGGACGGCCGAGGTGTCCCAGCCGGGGACGCCGGGCCCGTACGCCGTCTCCTGGTCGAGCAGGGTCCGGCCGGCCCGGCGGACGGTGAGCCGGCTGCGCAGGGCGCCGGTCGGCTCCCCGCTGCGGCCCAGGACCTGTTCCTCGCGCAGCACCAGGCGTGCGGTGGGGGCCAGCTCGACGGTGGTGGTCATCCGCAGGTCGCTGCCCGCCGCCGAGATCAGCGGTTCGGGCAGCCAGTCGAGCCGTGCGCCGTCGCCCACCGTCAACCACACGTCGTAGCGGGCGTGTTCCCCCGTACGGCCGGGCAGCGCGACGGTCGCGGCGGCGGCCGTGAGGTGCAGCGCGCTGCCCGCCTCGGCAGTGGCCTCGATGCCCAGCCGGTCGCCGCCGAGCGGGGCGCTCATGGCGCCCACGACGCAGACCCGGGCCTGGTTGCCGTACCCGCGGATACGGCGCAGCGCGAACGGGCCGTCGCCGTCGAGGACGGGCAGCCGGGTGGTCCCCTGCCCGTCGGCCCGCGCGACGATGCGGGCGGTGGCGCACAGCCCGGCAGCGGCGCGGCCCGTCTCCGGCGTGGGAAGTGCGAGGGTCATGCCGGGCTCGCTGTCCAGTCGGCCAGCCGTCCGCGGACCCACTCCGCCACCGGCCGGACACCGTTCTCCGACTTCAGGGCGGTGAAGGCGACGGGCAGCTCGCCGCGCTGCGCCTTGGCGTCGCGGGCCATGCCCTCCAGGTCCACGCCGACGTACGGCGCGAGATCGGTCTTGTTGATGACGAGCAGGTCGGCGGTGGTGACGCCGGGGCCGCCCTTGCGCGGGATGTCATCGCCGCCGGCCACGTCGATGACAAAGATCTGGGCGTCGACCAGGCCCTTGGAGAAGGTGGCGGTGAGGTTGTCACCGCCGGATTCGACCAGGACGAGATCGAGCGCGCCGGCCCCCGAGGAAGAAAACACGGACTCCAGGTCCTCGACGGCTTCGAGGTTGGCGGAGATGTCGTCGCGGATGGCGGTGTGCGGGCAGGCGCCGGTCTCGACGGCGGAGATCCGCTCGGCGGGCAGGACGGCCTCGCGGAGCAGGAATTCGGCGTCCTCGCGGGTGTAGATGTCGTTGGTGACGACGGCGATGGACAGCTCGTCGCGCAGGGCGCGGCACAGCGCGGCGACGGTGGCGGTCTTGCCGGTGCCGACCGGGCCGCCGAGACCGATCCGCAGGGCGCGGCGGGTGCCGTCGGGGCGTACCGGGCCGGCGGCGCTGTAGGTGTGGCGCTCGGGGAAGGTGTCCTGGTGGTCGAGGTGCATGGTCACTCCGGTGGTGGGGGGCAGCGGCGCGGGTCGGGTGGGACGGCCGGCCGGGTCAGGACGCGAAGAGCCGAACGGGCCAGGCGGCGTGCTGTTGGGCGGTGATGTCGAGCAGCGGCGCGGAGGCCGCGGGCAGTGCGCCGGTCCCTTCGGCCGCGATCCGCAGCGCGGCCTCGGTGGCCTGTTGTGCGACCTGGTCGAGCTCGGCGGTGAGACGTGCGAGCACGGCGGTGGCGTCGAAGGGGTCCAGGCTCAGCAGCCGGACGGCCGCGGTGGCCGGACCGCTGATGTTCTCGTAGGCCACGGCGTATGCGGCATCGAGCGGCGGCAGACCCGCGGACCGGGCGGCCAGGCCCAGGACGACGGGCTGGTGGGCGCCGCGGGGACGGGCCGCGGCGAGCGCGTCCAGAGCCTCGCTCGGCCAGGTCGCGCGGGCGGCCCGCATCATCTGCCGGCCGAGCCGCCGGGCGACCTGCCGCAGCGCGGGTACGGGCGTACGGGCATCGGCGGCGTCGTCCAGGAGGAGCGGGTCGTGGCCGCCCGCGGCCGCCGCGGCGAGCCCCGCGGCGACCAGGCCCGCGGTGTGCAGCCGGCCCCGGCAGAAGGCCTCCAGGGTGGCGGCGTCCTTGATGCGTCCCGCGGTGACGGCCGGTTCGGCGCCGCCGGAGTGGGCGTGCCCTCCGGCGGGGAATCGGCCGTCGGCGAGGACGAGCAGCGCTGCGCGGCTCATCGGTGGTACGTGTCCTTCATCGCGGTACTCATCGGGTTGCTGATCGGGGTGTTCATCGGCGCGCCTCCTCGGGCTCCTCGGACTTCTCAGAAGAGGAAGTACCGCTGTGCCATGGGGAGTTCGGCCGCAGGCTGCGGCTCGACCACCTCGCCGTCGATGGTCACGGTGAAGGTGTCGGGCTCGACACGGACGCGCGGCAGGGCATCGTTGTTGCGCATATCGGCCTTGGTGAGGCCGCGGGTGCTGTGGATCGCCTCGAAGGGCTTGTCCAGCACAAGGCGTTCGGGAAGCGCGTCCTCCAGGGCCTGCCGGGAGACGAAGTTGACCGAGTTGCCGCCCGGGGCCTTGCCGGTGGCACCGAACATCGGCCGCGGCAGCACCGGCTGCGGAGTGGGGATGGACGCATTGGCGTCACCCATCTGCGCATAGGCGATCTGGCCGCCCTTGATGACCAGCTGCGGTTTGACGCCGAAGAACGCCGGGTCCCACAGCACGAGGTCGGCGAGTTTGCCGTCCTCGACGGAGCCGACGACGTGGTCGATGCCCTGGGCGAGGGCCGCGTTGATGGTGTACTTGGCGACATAGCGGCGGGCCCGGTGGTTGTCGGCACGGCCGTCGCCCGGGAGGGTGCCGCGGCGCCGCTTCATGACATGGGCGGTCTGCCAGGTGCGCAGCACGACCTCACCGATCCGCCCCATGGCCTGGGCGTCGGAGGACATGATCGAGATGGCGCCGAGGTCGTGCAGGATGTCCTCGGCCGCAATGGTGGAGGGCCGGATCCGGGACTCGGCGAAGGCCAGGTCCTCGGGGACGGCCGGGTTGAGGTGGTGACAGACCATCAGCATGTCGAGGTGTTCCTCGACGGTGTTGACGGTGTGCGGCCGCGTGGGGTTGGTGGAGGCCGGGAGCACATTCGGCTCGGAGACCATCGCGATCATGTCGGGGGCGTGGCCGCCGCCGGCGCCTTCGACGTGGAAGGCGTGGATCGTGCGGCCGGCGATGGCCGCGAGGGTGTCACCGAGGAAGCCGGCCTCGTTGAGGGTGTCGGTGTGGATCGCGAGCTGGGCGCCGCTCTCCTCGCAGACCGTCAGGCAGGCGTCGAGGACGGCGGGCGTGGCGCCCCAGTCCTCGTGGACCTTGAAGCCGAGGATGCCCGCCCTCAGCTGGTCACGCATCGAGGCGAGGGAGGTGGTGTTGCCCTTGCCGAGCAGTCCGACGTTGACCGGCAGGGAGTCCATCGACGCGAACATCCGGGCCACGTGCCAGGCACCGGGGGTGATGGTGGTGGCCTTGCTGCCCTCGGCCGGTCCGGTGCCGCCGCCGATCATGGTGGTGACACCGGAGGCCAGTGCCTCGTCCGCCTGCTGGGGACAGATGAAGTGGACGTGGGTGTCGATGGCGCCGGCCGTCAGGATCTTGCCGTTGCCGGCGATGATCTCGGTCTCGGGGCCGATGACCAGGTCGGGGTGGACACCGTCCATCGTGTCGGGGTTGCCGGCCTTGCCCAGGGCGGTGATCCGCCCGTCGCGGATACCGACATCGGCCTTGACGATGCCCCAGTGGTCCAGCACGACCGCGCCGGTGATCACGGTGTCGGGGGTGCCCTCGGCGCGGGTGGCGCGGGACTGGCCCATCGATTCGCGGATCACCTTGCCGCCGCCGAAGACGGCTTCGTCGCCGGCCCGGCCGGGCCCGCCCGCGCGGTCTTCGGTGATCTCGATGACGAGGTCGGTGTCGGCGAGCCGGATCCGGTCGCCGACGGTCGGGCCGAGAAGATCGGCGTACGCCTGGCGGGTCAGCTCAGCCATCGAGGGTGCCTCCGGTCTCGCCCCGCAGGCCCACGACGATGCGCTTGCCCCCGAGGGGGACGAGTTCGACCTCGGTGGGAATGCCGGGCTCGAAGCGCACGGCGGAGCCGGCCGGGACGTTCAGCCGCTTGCCGTGCGCGGCCGTGCGGTCGAAGTCGAGGCCGGGATTGGCCTCGGCGAAGTGGTAGTGGGAGCCGACCTGGACGGGGCGGTCGGCGGCGTTGAGGACGGTCATGCGCGTGAGGGGAAGGCCTTCGTTGAGGCGCACCGGCTCGTCGGCGTAGAGGATCTGTCCCGGGATCATGGTCTGTTCTCCCGTGGTCAGTTGATGGGTTCGTGAACGGTGACGAGCTTGGTGCCGTCGGGGAAGGTGGCCTCGACCTGCACGTCGTGGATCATCTCCGGGACGCCGTCCATGACCTCGTCGCGGGTGAGCACCTTGCGACCGGAGGACATGAGCTCGGCGACGGTGCGGCCGTCCCGGGCGCCTTCGAGGATGTGCACGGTCAGCAGGGCAATCGATTCCGGATGGTTCAGCTTCACCCCCCGGGAGCGACGTTTTTCAGCCACGTCTGCCGCCACATGAATCATCAAGCGTTCTTGTTCATGCGGGGTCAGTTGCATACGTTCCACCTCACAGTCTTCCAGCGCGGACGCGTTCGCCCAGGTCACAGGCGTGGACACACCCCGTGACGATAGATGTACCACGCAGTAATTAAAGGAGGAGCAAACCGACTTCCAGCACTTGGCCATCAACAGCCCCAGGCCCGGAGACTAGTTCGGCGGGATTTCATCGGCGTTACGACCAGGGACCTCTTCGTGTCTCCTCTTTCGCCTGATGTAACGCGGTGTCATTACCGTCCGTTACGGCGCGACAACGGATTCTCGAAGGCGGCATGTCCCCCGCTTTCCCCTGAACGTGCGCGGCTCCGCGTGGCGAAATCCGCCCCCGAGGGTCACAGGGAACCGAGGGAACAGACCCCTCCCACACCTCACCGATCATCATGATCCGTGCATAGCGGGCACGACCCGCTCCGCGAACTCAACTGTCCGGTATGCGCTCTTGACGGTTTCCGGAGTGATCGCAATTCTCATGTGCGCGTCAATCCATGACGCGCATCGAATCAGCTCCATCCCCCCACACCAGGAGCCACATCGTGACTCGTTCCACCCGAATACGCCGGGCCGCGCTGGCCTCGGGCGCCGTCGCCGCCCTGGCCGCCACCCTCTTCACCGCGGCCGGCGCCTACGCCGGCACCGCACCGAAGGCCGCGCCGGACATCGACGTCAAGGCCGTCAAGGGTGACCTGGACCAGTTCCAGTCGATCGCCGACGCCAACGGCGGCAACCGCGCCCACGGAAAGCCGGGCTACAAGGCGTCCATCGACTTCGTCAAGGAGAAGCTGGACAAGGCCGGCTTCACCACGAAGGTCCAGGAGTTCGACGGCGGCGGCACCAAGGGCTACAACCTCGTCGCCGACTGGCCCGGCGGCGACGAGAGCAAGACCGTGATGGCCGGCGCCCACCTGGACTCGGTGCCCGCCGGCCCCGGCATCAACGACAACGGCTCCGGCTCGGCCGGCATCCTCGAGGTCGCGCTCGCCGTCGCCAAGGCGGACCTCAAGCCCACCAAGCACCTGCGCTTCGGCTGGTGGGGCGACGAAGAGGACGGCATGGTCGGCTCGCAGGCCTATGTCGACAAGCTCGGCGCCGACAAGTCGAAGATCGACTCGTACCTCAACTTCGACATGATCGGTTCGCCGAACCCGGGCTACTTCGTCTACGACGACGACACCCGCCTGGAGAAGGTCTTCAAGGACTGGTACGCCAAGAAGAACATCGCCACCGAGAAGGAGACCGAGGGCGACGGGCGCTCGGACCACGCCGCCTTCAAGGACGCGGGCGTGCCCGTCGGCGGCCTCTTCTCCGGCGCGGACTACAAGAAGACCGAGGAGCAGGCGAAGAACTGGGGCGGTGAGGCGGGCAAGGCGTTCGACGCCTGCTACCACCAGGCCTGCGACACCTCGAAGAACATCGACGACAAGGCGCTGGACACCAATACGGACGCCATCGCCAGCGCCCTGTGGGAGCTCAGCTCCTGAAGCCACCCGCCCCACCGCACGGTCAGCAGCCGCTGAACCGTCAGCTCTCGCGACCCGGCCGCCGGTCCCCGGCAGCCGGGTCGCGGTGTTCTGCCGCGATACCGAAGCGCCGCCGTTCGCCCGGAGCGGACGGAAGCTGCCGCACGGACGAGACCGTGCTGATCACCTGCTCGTCCTCCACGCCCTCGTCACGCCGCCCCAGCTCTTCAAGTAGCTGCAGGTCAGCGGCGGATACCAACGCCACCAGCGGCTTGCCGTGGCGGGTGACGACCACCCGCTCGCCGCCGTAGACGACACGGTTGATCAGATCCGCCAGCTCCGCTCGTGCTTGCGTCACCGGAATTTCGTAGGCCATGCTCCTAGCCTATGTAATGTCCACCTGATCCGCCGTGGTCCGTGGCGACAGCGGATATCCAGGTCAGAGGGACTCGCGTGCTCCCGTGCGCTCTCGTATGTGAGAGATGCGTGAGACGAAGAGCTATCTGGTCGCACGGAATCCTGGCAGGTCTCCGGTGCGGCGGAACGCCCCGCTCCGCCGGCCCCGCTCGGAGCTCCGGCCGGGCGGCTGCCTGCCCGCCGATGCACCGGAGGCTGGGCGGATCTCCACCCAGCCTCCACACATCGGCAAGCCGTGGTAGGCCGTGGAGGAGGGCGGGTCCTTCAGCAAACGGTCGCCCGTGAGCGCGGCAGCTTTCTGCCAGGTGGCGCGCAGATCGGGCAGATCTGTTCCTCTACCGATGGCAGCGGCGAGGAACGAGCCATTCAAGCCACCAGCGGACGCGCCCGCGACGGCGTCCACCACGACCCGCGTGTGAGCTTCACGGATCACCCGTTGCCACAGCTCGAAGCTGGCCTGATCTTCCGTCTTCACACGCTCTGGCACCCCGGAGTGCAAGCTGCGCGAAGCCCGCCGCAGTAGGTCCAGTTCATGTGTGACACCCCCCATCCATACCGCGAGGCTCACGCCACCATTGAGGACAAGGGCGAGACGGGTCTCTTCGACGACCTCCATGCACGTGAGGTCGGATGTAACCCTATGCAACTGGCGTGCTCGCCTGTCTGCGATTGCGACCACTCGACCGGAGGCACAGCAGTGATCACGCTCCTACTGCGGGCGTCCGGGGAGGGGCGAGCCAGCATCAGCGCCAGGAAGTGGCTGGCTGGAGTTCTGTGCTCTTGAGAGCGATCCAGGGAGTGGCAGCGGGATGAGGGCCTAGCTTGATGCGAGCCGAAGCCAGGTGCGCACTGAAATCAAATCTTTTGTAGAGATTTGCCCGAAGTGCGGGCGGGGAGAAGGCCGCGGCATTTTCCCTGGCCGCTCCCGCCTGCACCTTTCGTGCCCGGTGGGAGGCATCATGCCCGCGAAGAAGATCACCAGCCCCTTCCCGCAACGATTCACGGACCGGCAGTGGGCGCGCTACGTCAAGCAGGGCCAGGAACTGGTGGAAGAGGAGACGCGGGTCCAGTTCCGGCTTGGCGATCTGACCTTGAAGATGGTTCCGGTCCAGCGCGCGGGCAGCAACAATCAGCGCGGCGTCTTCCCGGTGCTCGACCGGTTCGCCGACGCGATCGGGATGAACGTCCACACCCTGCTGGGCTACCGGCACGTGGCCACTAAATGGCCGCCGGAGAAGCGTGCCGAAGGCGTTTCCTGGTCGATCCACAAAGCCCTGGACGCCTTGGACGACCGGTTTGAATTGATTCACAACCCGCCGCGGGGCATCGAGCGGTGGACGGAGGACAAAGCCCTCAGCTACGCGGGACGGCTCCCTTCCCGGCCGCTGACCAAGGCCGAGAAACTGGATCGGGTGCGGGTGCTGCTGGACCAGGATGAGAACGCCGCCGAGGCCACCAGCGAACTGATCAAGCGGCCGGACGTCGCGCACCGGGTTATGGGCGACACCACCAGTCAGCGCATTCTCTATCGAGCCCACCACGAGCAGCGAATGCAGGCTGCCGAAGCCCGCTTCGCGGCAGCACACGAGGTCGAAGAGCAGGAGGAAGAGGAGGAAGAGGCTGCGGAGACCGCGCGGCAGCTACGGCGCCGTGAGCCGGCGGTGGAGTACACCAGGGCGTCGAGCGAGGTACTTGAGTTGATCGGAGTCGGCACGAGCTTCCTGGTGGAGATGCAGCGGCTGATCCCAGGGCTGCATGTCGCGGAGTTCACCGACCGCGAGGTCCGCGCGATCTTGGACAACCACCGTCGCATCCGCGCTGCGCTGGATTGGTGCGACACCGTCGTGACGACGGGCGAGAAGACCATGGACGAGGAGCTGGCGCGCATCCTCGGCGAAGGCGATGAATAACAATGCCAACCCGTACGACTACCGCGGAACGGAAGCCGAAGGAAGAGCCCCGGGCACCGCGTACGCCGCCCGTTGCCACCCAGCACCTTGCGGAACTGGCCTGGAACATCTTCGAGGATGCAGGCGAAGACGTCCTCATCTCCAAGGAGACGGTCACCAGCCAAATTCACGCGACAGAAAGCCAGTTCACACGCTTGAAGGGCTACATCCGTGACCGCATCACCATGGAGAAGGGCAAGGCTTTCCTGTCCTTCCGCAATGGCTATCTGATCACCACTGATCCGCTGAAGATCGCCGAGTGCGTCGGCTGGCGGCTGCGTCGTATCAATACTGAACTTCGCCGGCTGCTGTCTGGGTGGATCGACCCACTGGGTGAGGACGTCGCCCTCTATGAAGTCCTGAAGATGTACCAGGAGGAGATCGGCCACATGCTGCGCTTGTCCGAGCGGATGGAGAAGCTCAGCCACAAGATGCCGAAGCCCGTCAAGGCCACGAAGAGGCGCCGCCGCACCACAGCGGCGACTGCTCGCGCCAAGTGACAGTGAAAGTTCTCTCTGTAAGCCGACGCCGACATCATGACGCGATCGTCGGGTTCCCGGCCGGCCAGCGCTGCAGCTCTGCACCGTGCGCTGGCCGAGCTGGGCGCTGCCCCCACGCTGGATCCCACCCACCGCCCGCACGGGCCACGAGCGGAGGACGCTCCGCTACTGCTGCCGCTGCTCGCCAGTACGTGGGTCTGTGGGAGGCACCTTGATCATCTTGAATCGGTCTGGGTGGTGCGACAGAATCGCATGGGCGGTCCAGCACACGCCCTTGGCTCGCTTCTCCTTCGGCCAGGCAGCCGAGACGCGTCGGTAATTCTCAAGCTGCTCACGTTGCAGGCCAAGCGCCTCGGCGAAGCCCTCAAGGATTCCGTAAGCCTCTGCCGGAGGCTTCCTTCCGTCAGAGCGCATGGGCAGCACAGCGAGCACCGCATCACCCAGCAGAAACTGGGTCGCGGACTCCGATTTCACGAGATGACGCCCTGGTGCGACCAGGTCATTCCACTCGGCGGAGTGATAATTGGGAACCCTGGTCATGATTCCTCCAGGAACTATGATTCCCCAGACCAACATTATGCCGCCTGTGAACCTCCGCCCAGGCGCCGCATGCTGGCACCGGCCGACGGACAGGAAGCTGGCCTCTCCATCGAGGCGGCAATGAGGGCGGGGGGGTGAGTCGGACCGCCTCAGGGCCGCAAGGCGTCTTGCACAACCGAGAATGACCGAATAGACCGTGTGAAGAGTTCCGCGACCTCACGGTGGTCAGCGATCAGCTCCGCCACCACCTCACCGCTGCGCCCCACGACGTACCGCCTTTCCGCCCGGCAGCCGACCTCTCCGGCTGACGCACCACGAGTTCCCGGAATGCCGCCCGCACCACACCGGCACGCCCGAATTGCCCCACCTGCCTGACCTGCGGGCGTGGCACCCCAAACCCCGCCCCGCAGGAGCGACCCTCACAGCGGGTGCGATCCGTTCCGTGCCCGTCGCACGGCCACCGTCACTGGCCGGCAGCCCTGTGCCCCGTCTCCCACTCCCGGGCGTCCGGCGGGCACAGGGCCGACACATGCCTGGTCGCCGTCAGTCTGCTGCAAGTCTGCCGTCTCGTGGGTGCCCCGGTCGACCGGTGGGGCACAGAGCCCTCGGCTTGGGCGCGGTGCCGCTCGTGGTCGGCGGCAGATCCCCACAAGGGCTGGGCACGAGACCTGGCTGGGTCGGTTTCAGCCTGGACGACGGTCGATCTCAAGCCAGTTGACCCGATCCGCCCCGCGGGAAGCTCCACCCCGGGCAGTATACGCAGTGAACTCGACCAACTACTCACCGCGACGAAATGGGGGATGATGGCACGCCCGCCGAACCCGGACCTCACCAACACACTGACGATGCTCCACACCGCCGTCATGCACACGGACAAGAATCTCCGGGACGCGCTCGACAAGAGCGTGGAGAAGCTGGAGTCAGCCGGCCAGGCCGCCCATGACAAGACGACCCAGGAGGTCGTGGACGAGCTCAGCCGGATGCGCGCGAACTTCCGCGACGTCCACAACAAGCTGAACTCCAGCGGGGACACACTCAACAACGCCGTCCACGATGCCGTCGCCCAGCTGCGCACCGAACTGCGGGAGGTCCGTGACGTGCTCGCGGGCCTCGCCCCGCCGGCCCCCGCACCTCTCCTCCAGGAGGCGCCCCGAACCCAGGAAGACCGCAACGGCCTCCAGGCCTCGCCGGTCACCACCGTCACCGAGACCGACGAGCCCGCGGAAGAAGCGGCCCTCCACACAGCGATCCCGGCGCAGCGCACCACCGACCAGGAGGCCCCGCCCGCTCCGGAAATGTCGGTTGGCGAGGTCCGCCAGGCCGTCCGCGAGATCTTCACCGAGGAACTCGCTCCCGTGCTCGCCTTGCTCACCGCCCCCGACAGCCATAGCGACGGGCCAGTCGGCGACCAGCAGAGCGCACCGGCCGGGCTGCTCGAAGCGGTCGTTGAGATCAAGGCGGAGATCAGCACCGCCCGGGAGGAAACGCGGGTCTCGATCGCCTCCGTGCAGCAGGAGCTCGCGGATCTGCGCATCACCGTGGAAAAGCTGCTGCCCCAGCCCGACGCCACCACCACGGCCGCCGAAGAGAACGAGGAACACAGCGCTCTGCTCAAGACGGCAGCCCGCGCCTCCTCCGCAAGCCTGCTGTGCCACCGCGACATCTGGGAGTTCATCAGCGCCCACGCCGGCCGGCACCCGCACTTCCGTGTACCGCCGCAGGTCGCCGCCGAGGGGGACGAGCGCATCCGCGCCGCGCTGTCCGGCCGCTCCCTGATCGCCCTGCTGATCAGCTTGAACTCCCTCAAGCACACCGCCGCCGACGGCGACGGCAACCGTGAACTCGCCGCCACCTTGTACGAGCGGATCGAGAAGAGCCTGACCGGCCTCAGGCCCGGCGGTGAGCCGGTCACCATCACCCTCGACGACCGCACCCCAGCATCCGAGGAAGGCGCCAAGGCTGATAGCGAGCCGGACAGCACAGGGACCCCACCGACATCGACGGAGCAGGACACAGAACCCGACGAGGACGCCGGACCCGCCACCAAGTGAGCGTTGCGGGCCTCGGCTCCGGCCGGGTGAAGGCATGGACCGGATCGGACTGGCCGCCGCCCTGTTCACCGAGGGCGAGCCCGAGCAGGGCGCCGCCGCGGCCCATCAGGCGCTGGACGGCCCACCCGCGTCGACTCCACGCTCGTGGCCTCCCGACTCCACACCCTGCTGGACGCCGCCCGCCCGTACCGGACCACCGCGGTGGCGCGCCGGCGAGTCCGCCGCATGCTGCAGGGCGAGTTCACCGATCTCCGCCCCTGTGCCGCGTACGGTGAGCCCGCCGCCGCGCGCCATCGGGCACGGCAGACAACGGCGGCGGCCAGGACACGACAGCGGGAGGAAGCGCGGGATGACGCAGGCTGCGGGAAGCGAGCAAGACGAGCGGGTTCCAGGACGCCGGTGGACGGTGCGTCTGGACGCCACCGGCCGGGGCAGTGCGGCGGTACGCGTCTCGTGCAGCCGCCCGGCCTGTGCCGATCAGCGTCTGCTGTCTGCGGCCGCTGGCCGTGCGGCCGCGGTCGCCCACTCAAGGCCCACCTGCGCGCCGCCCTCGCCCCCAGGCCCGGGGTGTACTGCGCGTGCCGGGCTGAGGGCTGCCACACCCATCTGCCCGATACCGGCCGGCATACGCGTGTCGAACCCTGGCGGTGCGGCGGCCGGTCGTCCTGGCCGTGATCACCGACCGCGAAGGACGCTGGTGGCAGGCCCTGGAGTGCTGCTCGCGGTGCGCGGCCGCCACCCCCGGAGCGAAGACCGCAGCCACCTCCAGTCCCCCGGACCCCAGCCCGGGAGGTAGTTTCTCGGTTCGTTTCCCGGCCCTTAGAGGGCATCTGATCAATGTCTAGGTGGTTGTGGGTGGGATGTCCGTTTCGATTCGCCAGGTTGGTGTTGATTCTCCTGTGAGCTCGCGGCTCATTCTGTTAGCCATTGCCCAGTGGATCATCGCCCGGGACCTCTGCGGCGACGTTTCGTAGTCCCGTACCAGGCGGCGGTGCTGCATCAACCAGCCGAAGGTCCGTTCGATCACCCACCGCTTCGCCAACGGCTGGAAGCCCTTCACCCGCGGCCGCTGCACGACCTCTACGTCGATACCGACGTCGGCACCATGCTGGAGGACGCTGGCCGAGTAGCCACCGTCCGCCCAGACCTTGCTCACGCCCGGGTGGGTAGCGGACAGCTCGGTCAGCAACTGCTTGCCGCCGGTGGAGTCGTGGACCGAGGCGGCGGTGACGAGGACGGTCAAGGCCAGGCCGAGGGTGTCGGTGATCAGGTGCCGCTTGCGTCCTTTGATCTTCTTGCCGGCGTCGATGCCCTGGCTGTCCTCGGCGACGTTGCCCGAGGTCTTCACGCTCTGCGCGTCCACCACGGCCGCGGTCGGCTCCGTGCCGCGGCCGTGGATCCGGCGGGTCTTGTCCCGTAACTGGTCGTGGACCAGCTCGGTGGTGCCGTCCGCTTCCCACTTGGCGTAGTAGTCGTACACGGTCTTGTAGGGAGGGAAGGCGTGCGGCAGGTACTCCCACGGGATGCCGGTGCGGTTGACGTAGAGGATCGCGTTGACGATCTCCCGCAGGTCGTGCACCCGGGCTGCCGTGCCGGGTCCGGTCCGTTTCTCCCGCCAGGCGGTGAAGACCGGCTCGATCAAGGCCCAGCGGGCATCGGACACGTCACTGCGGTACGGACGACGAGTACTCACACACCGAGCAACGACCGCCAACGCCACCAGTCACAAAATCATCCCGAACTACCCGCTACCCAGATCAGATGCCCTCTTACTCCGCCGTCGACGAACCGAGCGATCAGCCCAGTTGACCTCGAACACCTCGACCCGGCGGGCCAGCAAATAGCGGGAGAGGGCAGCTCCGTAGCTGCCGGACCCTTCCACCCCGGCCCTGTGCACCGTACCCAGCCGGCTGACCCACTCCCAGAGTTCGCGATAGCCCACCGCTGTGGCGGGAGTGGACGCGGTGCCCATGACCACGCCTAGCGCGGAGAGCGCGACGGCCACATGAACATCCCGGTGTGTATCCACGCCAAGAATGACCTCGCCCGCAGCAGGCGGACCATGTCCAGTGGACGACGTCGGCGAGCGCCCGGGGCCGCTGTCCTTGGGCATCTGGTCGGCGCGGCGTCGTACGTCTGCGGCGACCGCGCGGGTATGACCGGTCAGGTGGAGGGCGATCTGCTCGCCGTCGCGTTCGGCGAGCGTGTCCGGGCCGGCCCCAGGCGAGGACGGCAGGAACGCGGGCCGGGTTGTAGGCCGTAGCTGACGACGCCCGGGACTGGTCCCGGCCGGAAAAGAACACGGCTGCAGCACACTCCTGCGGCACAAAGCTACCTTCCCGAGAGTTGCCGAAACGTCACTCCTGAAGGCACTCCTGGATAACTGGCCTCAAACGCTTTCCACTTGAAATAACTAGATGGAGATAAATATAGAACGATGGACAATCGGGGCGGCGCGTCACGCATATCCTGTGTACCGCGAGTTCCTGGACAGGACACCCGCGCTCCGCGGCAACCGCCGCTTCGACAGTTCAACGACAGGCGACCGACCAATTCAGCAACCGCCCGTTGACCGTCGTATAGGCGGCTGACTCGCGCAACCACCTGCCCCCTTAGATCCGAGCGATTCCCAAGACCCTGGCGCCTGGCGGCGATCCCCACTTGCAGCAGTTTCGCTCAGAATCGGACATCGAATGATTACCGAACACTCCGATACGCATCTCACGGCACGGCCGGCCAACGACGACTACCGGCTGGGTACCGAGGCCTACACCGATGAGCAGCGGACCGCGGTCCTTGCCAAGTTGGAGGGGTACCTGGGCGGGCAGCGGGAGCGTCTTCTGGGTTACCAGGTGAACCTGTCGCTCGACGGCCACGCCGCGCTGGGTCGTTTCCTGGGCTACCACATCAACAACATCGGGGACCCGTTCGTCGACAGCAACTACAGCCTGCACTCGCGGTGGCTGGAGCGGGCGGTCCTGGAGCACTACGCCCGCCTGTGGCACGCCCCACTGCCCGAGGACGCGGCCAGTCCTGGCAATGAGGACGGGTGGGGATACGTGCTGTCCATGGGCAGCACCGAGGGCAACCTGTACGCCATGTGGAACGCCCGTGACTACCTGGACGGCAACGCCCTGGTGCGTGACGAGGTCTCCGGAGATGCCAGCTGCCGCACCAGCTACCTGCGGGCCAAACACCCCGACGACAACCCCAACGCCTACATGCCGGTAGCGTTCTTCTCGCAGGAGACCCACTACTCGCACATCAAGGCGATGCGGGTGCTGGACATCCCGACCTTCTACGACCTGGGCGGCAGCCTCTACCCGGGCGAGTGCCCCATCGACGTGGCCGGCACCGGCATGCAGACGTACAACGGGTGGCCGCTCGGCGGAGTCCCGACCACCGGCGGCGACGAGGGTCCGGGCACGGTCGATGTCGACGCCTTGGTGGCCCTCGTGGACTTCTTCGCCGCCAAGGGCCACCCCGTCCTGGTCAACTTCAACATCGGCAGCGTCTTCAAGGGCGCCTACGACGACGTTCAGGGCGCCTGCGAGCGCCTGCGACCCGTCTTCGAGCGGCACGGCCTCGTCGACCGCACCGTGCGCTTCGACCCCGACGACCCCACCCGGGTCAGCATCCGCAACGGGTACTGGATCCACGTCGACGGAGCCCTCGGCGGCGCCTACGCCCCCTACCTGGAGAAGGCCCGCGACAGCGGACTCATCGAGACCGCGCCGCCGGTCTTCGACTTCCGGATCCCCGAGGTGTCCTCGATCGTCACCAGCGGACACAAGTACCCCGGCGCGCCCGTCCCCACCGGGATCTACATGTCCCGCGCGGGATCCAAGCTGCGCCCGCCGTCCGACCCGGCGGTCGTCTCCTCTCCCGACAGCACCTTCGCCGGCTCCCGCAGCGGCTTCGCCTCCCTGGCCATGTGGAACCACCTCGCCCAATTCAGCGAGGAGCAGCAGGTGCGACAGGCCGCCGAGGTCCTGCGGATCGCCGAGTACACGGCCGAACGCCTGCGCCGGCTGAGCGAGCAGTTGCGGGAACGCGGTGAGCCCTGGGCCGAGGACGGTATCGAGGTCGGTCACGGCGATCACGCGCTCAGCGTCTGGTTCCAGCAGCCGCGGGCTGAGATCACGCAGAAGTACTCGCTGGCCTGCGTGCCACTCAATCTCGGTGGACTCCGCCACGACTACAGCCACGTCTACGTCATGCCGCACGTCACCCAGGAGTTGATTGACGAACTACTCGAGGACCTCGCCCAGCCCGGAGCATTCGACCGTTCCGCGGACAAGGACGCGCAGCGGCCGCCACTTCCCCACCAGCGCTGACCCGCAGGCGGGCAGCCGGACCGCAATCGCCCGCCCGCCTCCCGGCGATGTTGCCCCGTATATCCCCGCGTGCGGGGCAACTGGCCGAGGGCGTCCGGCGACCGGGCCGAGCACTCCCTGCCCGGGCATCGTAAAGGTCCAGGTGGTGTCTTCGGTCAGGACTGCTTCCAGCTCGGGCACATTCAGCTCGTCCAGGGCGTGGGCGTAGTTCGCCAGCGCCTGCTGGAGTTGCGCAGGAACTGCTCGTGCCGGCCCGAGGCCACCGCGATGACGTGTGCCCCCTTCCATTTCGCCAGCTGCACCGCGAAGTGGCCCACTCCACCGGCGGCCCCGTTGACCAGCACGGTCATCCCTGGCGTGATCGGCACCGGCTGGTGCACCTGGCCGGTGAAAGGAGACGGCACGTCGTGGCCGAGGTCAACCAGGTACTGCCAGGCCGTGAGCACGGCCATCGGCGCCCCAGCCGCCTGCACGTGGTCGATACCGGCCGGCTTGTGAGCCAGGTCCGAAGCCGGCGCGGCCACGTACTCGGCGTACGTCCGGCCGTCGAATCCGGGGAACCGCAGCATGCCGAAGACCTCGTCACCGACGGCGAACCCCAGCACGTCCGGAGCGACCGCCTGGACCACACCCGACATGTCCGTTCCAGGGATCAGGGGGAACTCCAGCGCCGGCCTCATCCCGGCCGCGCCCGGCGGTCCGCGTCGGTGAGCTTGTCGGCCCACTTCGGATCGGCCAGGACTTCCTGCATCAGCAGCGTGTTGACGTGCACTGCGGACTGGAGCAGGTGCAGCGCGAGCATGCTGACCTCCTGGGACTCCTTATCCGCACCGGCCAGGTCGCCGTCCTTGCCGTAGAAGAGGTCCTTGTTCGCGGAGTTCCAGTTCTCGACCACCTGCACCCCTTCGTGGATCTCCTGGCGCATCTCGATGTCGGCGAGGTAGTCGCAGACGAACGAGGTCCGCACCGCCCGGCCCAGTTCCTCGATCGCCCGGTACGACGGGTGCTTGGGCCCTCCGCGGGTAAACCGGCGCAGGACCTGCTCGGCCTCGGCGGTGCCCAGGCGCAGGGCGGTGGTGTACTTCACGATCTGGTCGTACTGCTGGGCGATCAGGTCCCAGTCGATCGTCTTGGTGGAAAGCACCGGGCCCAGGTTCGGCCAGTTGTCGTCCTCCCCGGCCACTGGTCGGTACAGCTTCGCCGAGCCGATGTTCTTCAGCCGGGGCATCAGCTTGAAGTCGAGCATGTGAGCGAAGGCGAACCCGACGATGGAGGCGCCGTGGGTGTCGGTGGTACTGCCGGTCCACCTCCATGTCGGTGCAGTGCCGCAGCACACCCTCGATCATCGAGGCGACCTCGGAGACCGAACAGGACTTCAACTGCGAGTAGATGCAGACAGATTTCCGCTCGACGTGCCAATAGATCATCACGCCGGGGCCCCGGTAGCGCTGGTGCCACTCGGTCATCGGATCCGGTCACACGGTGCGGCACCGGCGTGAGGCCGTGCGTGACAGCGAATCTGGGGTGGTGGGTGTGAGCGGCCCGGTCAGCAGGACGTTATTGGACGTGGTCAAGAGCCGCGAGGGCCGGCTGTATATCGCGGCGGAGGGCGTCGGCGGCCTGCTGCGCGGCATCGCCGAGGAGTACACGGCCCTCGCCGGGCCGGGTGGGTCCGTACGGGTGCCTGCGGGCGGCGCGCAGGTGCAGTTGGACTGCGCCCCCTGTCCGCCCTCGCTGCGATGCTGAACGCCCAGGCCGACGACCTCGACATCCAGCTCATCCACATGGCCGGCCAGCCCGACCCACCCGGTCCCTGAGGTGCACCCGGCCCTGTCCCCTCGCGCTGGACGGTCAGGCCCAGAGCTCCGGGCCGCCGCCCAGCCACTCGATCAGCTTTTGGTCGTCCAGGGCGATGACGCTGTCTTCGATTCCCGCCTGCCGCAGGATGTCGACCACGTCTGCGGGGCTGTACGCCACGCCGAGCACCACGTTGCTGAGGACCACCGGCCGGCCTCCCTCGCTGGAGGGCGCAAGAACCTGCACTGGTCGGGGCCGCACCGCGTTCACGGGGGAATTGGAACACCCACTCAACGATGAAGCGGGACTACAGCAACGGTCTTACGGACAAATCGCGGGCCGGCAGCGTCCGAACCTGCCCGGCCCGCTGTCGTCGGGTCAGCCGAAATCGAACGTCTCCTGCGCGAAGTCGGCCGGGGCCGGGCTGGGCAGGGGCGGCGGTGCGCCGTCCTGGTGTGCGGCCCTCCAGCGCTCGGCCAGCTCGCCCTTCCAACCCTTGGGCGGGGGCCATGGAATGCCCCAGGCAGCGAGCTGGTCACGCTTCCAGCCACCGGCAGGCGTGCGCGCGGCTTGGATCTCTTCGGACGAGGGCAGGTCAGGCACCTCTAGCGACCGCCCATGAGGAACAGGGCCGACGCCGGGTGCGAAAGGTCCTTCGGGAAGCCGGTCGACCAACGACTTCAGCGCCTGGACGGCGTCCGACACAGCGGGCGCCGGCAGGTCCTTCGCATCGTCCAGCACCACGCGGTTGAACTCCTCGATCAGATCCCGGGCCTGACGCGCCAACTTCGCCGGATCCGTCTTCGCCGCCATCGCGACCAGAAGGCGCGGCTATCGGCCCGTGTCAGGCTCGGGGGTGGCCCTCATCCCAGCTTGGCCGCCCAGCCCGCAACGTCCCGATGTGGTGGGAACGGTCCAAGAAGGCGGCAACGGAGGCAGAGGCTTCCAAGGATGACTCCCGGATGGCCGCTGCTGCAGCGCAGCGAGCTGCTTCGGCAGCGTCTCAGGCGGCGTCTGCCGCGCAGGAGGCCATTGGTGCGGCGCGAGCGGCCACGCATTCGGCGCGCATCGCAGCGAACGCCGCGGCTCGGGCGGCGTCTGCCGCAGCCGGAGCTGCCCAGGCCGCTTCTCGGGCCCGTGGTGCCGCAGCCGCTGCTGCCATCAATGCGAGCGATGCCTCCGCAGCGCGAAAGGCGGCTACTGACGCCCGGGCCGCAGCCAAGAATGCCAGCGCGGGAGCGGACGCCGCCGACGAGGCAAACAAGGCCGCGACGGCCGCCGGTGATGCCGCCCAGGACGCCGTGGCCGCCGGCGCCAACGCCCAGGATGCCGCCAACGCCGCCGAAGCGGCGGGTAATTACGCCGGTCAGTCCGATGCAAGTGCGGCTGAGGCACGCCGCGCTGCGGCGGAAGCCCGTCGTCATGCCGATGAGGCCACCCGCGCCGCGAACGCCGCCACCTCCCTGGCCCGCAAGGCAGCAACCGCCGCAGGCCAGGCTCGCGATGCCGCCAGGTCGGCAGCCAAACACGCCAATGCGGCCGCCGACGCCGCCGAAGCAGCTGCCGATCATGCCGGTGAAGCCGCAAACGCGGCGACCAAGTCCGCCGCTGCCGCCGACGCTGCTCAGGAGGACGCCGACGCAGCAAGCGCGGCGGTCGACAAGGCGAAGGACATCTACGGCCTGGCGCGGGAGTTCGAGGCCGCGGAGATCCTCACGCGCACCAACGAGGGGATCGAGCACGCCAAGGACCTCAAGACGGACAACGACCAGTTGCAGACCGACCGGACCAATGCGGCCGAGGAGCTCCAGAAGTTCCAGACAGACGCGCAGCGTTTGGCGGCCGAGGCCGGCCAGGACGGCGCCAACCCCAAGGGCGTCGTGGCCAAGGGACGTAAGGCCGCGCTGCTGGCGATGAAGTCCGGCGGCCCCTGGAGCCAGGCGGCCGCCGAGGCGGCCCTGGGCGGTACCGATGACGATGTTGCCGAGTACGTCCACACCGGCTGGAAGCAGGCCGCCCAGCAGGACGACCGCGTCGACGTCGGGCGACTCGCCGGCGAGAGCCCGCTGGAGGCGGTGCGTACCGCCGCCGAGCAAGCGCTCAAGGGTGACGCGGCACAGGTCAATGCGTTCCTGGCCACCGGTCAGTATCAGGCGGGCAGGGAGGACTTCCGCGTCGAGATCGCGCAGGTCATTAATGACGGCGGTCCCGGAGTGCGCGAGTCTGGTCGGGCCGCGCTGAACTCCGGATCCACCGACAAGTACTACGGGTTCCTGGCCAGCGGGCAGTACACCGCCCGCACGGAGGACGAACGGGTTCGCGCAGCCCAGCTGATCAACAGCGGCGGGCCGGAGATGAAGGCCGCAGGTCGCATCGCCCTGGAAAGCCCGCCGCAGCTGCTGCACTCCTTCATCGAGTCCGGGCAGTACTCCGCGCAACGCAAGGATCTGCTGGCCGCCACCCACACTGCCCGCGTCCAGCAGCTCATCGCCGAAGCCGCACGTACGGCGGCGACCGCCCAGCAGAATGCCGCCG
Organism: Streptomyces sp. NBC_00400; assembly: GCF_036048035.1. Classification (NCBI taxonomy): domain Bacteria; kingdom Bacillati; phylum Actinomycetota; class Actinomycetes; order Kitasatosporales; family Streptomycetaceae; genus Streptomyces; species Streptomyces sp. NBC_00400. The sequence goes on from NZ_CP107940.1 coordinate 420,769, forward strand.
AGGCCCGCAAGGTCGCCGCCCTCGCGGCGAGGAAGACCGAAGAGGCCAAGAAGTACGCCAAACAGGCCCAGGCGTCGGCCGATACGGCAAAGGACTCCGCCGCCGACGCAGCGAAGTCCGCCAAGGAGGCCGAAGCCTCCGCAGCGCGCGCTGCCGAGTCCGCCAAGACCGCTCGCAAGGCCGAGGCTGACGCCAACCAAGCGGCGTCCAACGCCGCGACTTCCTCCGCCGACGCAGCGGTCTCCGCACAACTGGCGCACGTCTCCGCCAACACTGCGTGGGCCGAAGCACGTCGCGCCCACGACTCCGCCACCGCGGCTGGTAAGGACGCCACCGCCGCCCACAAGGCGGCCGGCGACGCATTCGACATCGCCGCCGACAAGTTCAAGGCCGAGGCCGAGGCCCAGCGCAAGGCCGAGGCCGAAGCCAAGAAGAAGGCCGCCAAGGATCCCGGGAAGATCGCCCGCGATCAGTACATGTGCGGAGTCATGGGCTGCGACGCCGCCCACAACTTCCCCAGCTGGTGCATACGCAACTGGGGCTACTGCACCATGCTCTCCGCCGGAACGAAGCTCGAACCCGGCCTCCAGAAGATATGGAAATTCGAGAAGGACCTCATCGGCATTGGCATGCTCCAGGAGTGCTTCCACACCGGAGACTTCGACGCCTGCACACAACTCGCACGGGACGCCGCTTTCGGCACCAAGCTCAAACTCCTCTCACGCGCCTACGAAGCACTGCGAGCAATCTACTTGGGATGCACCCAGTGCTTCCCTGCGGGCACCAAAGTCCTCATGGGCGACGCCTCCACACGCAACATCGAGGATGTCGAACCAGGCGAGACGGTACTCGCAACCGACCCTCAAACCGGCGAAACCACTCCACGCAAGGTAACGCGCCGGATCGTCACCGAAGAAGACAAACACTTCAACGAACTCACACTCACCACCCCCAACGGCCCGCGTAAACTCACCGCCACCTACGAGCACCCCTTCTGGAGCAAATCCCGCCACCGCTGGCTCACGGCACAGCAACTCACACCGGGAACCAGCCTCCAGAGCAACAGGGGAACCGCCGTTCCCGTCCAAGCCAATCGGCCCTTCGACAAGCACGCACGTACGTACAACCTCACCGTCGATGACCTGCACACGTACTATGTGCTGGCGGGAACTACGCCGATACTCGTTCACAATGCAAACTGTGGGGTCGGCAGCGCCCTCAAGAGGTGGCATAGTCAGGACTTTACTTTCGGCGACAACTCCTTCCTGCTCCGGAAACAGGACCTCACCCATATACTCGAAGAGCACCACCCTGCCTACCTTCGGGGAAATCCCGGCAGAAACACCTTGTTCGACAAGCGGATGAGCATTGAGGACGTCAAGGACGCGATATCCTCAGTAATGAGGCAGAATCAGCAAAAGCTGAGCAACTCGGAATACTCCCAGGGGAAGTGGGACAAAGTGTACGGAGAATACCAGGGACACCAATATGTCCTTGGCTTCGGAGATGGCGTAGTCGGCCAATTCTATCCACTCCCGTAAGAGCAGCCCGAACGGCAGGTACAGCATGGCACGCGACAAATCAGTGACGGTTAAAGTGCGAACCTTCGCGGTTTCCAATCTGCGAGAATTCACACCGATCGAAATCTCCGAGATCGCCTTCTCCCGTGATCAGCGAATCCAGGGGGGGATCGAACTCCATATCGGTGACACTCTGATCCTCGGACGCAGTGACACCGACACGATCGATGCGCTCTGGTCCTTGATCCTCACCTATATCGAAGGATTCATGAAGGATCGGAGCGGAGTGCTCAATTTCCCGGAGCGCGGTTTCATGTTCAGCCTCAAAAAGATGGGCCACGGAGACGCTTTGGTGAAGTTTACCGACCGAGAAGATAAGCGGGCCGCTGTAGGCCGCGAGAAGGATATTCTCGCGGCGCTGACGTCAGGTGCCGTGGAGTTCTTCAGTGCCGTTCTGGACTCCTCCCCCAAAGACGATTGGAGCTACCGAAGGGACCTCAATACGGCACAGCGTTTGTATGCGGAGTGCTCAGGCCTTCAATGACCTGGCCGATCACTTAGTTGCTGACCTTTCCGGGGAGGAAATGTGCGTGCAACGTGGACGCGCTGCCCGATACCATGCTTTTCGGACTAGGCAGCATTAGCAGCGAGAGGCCCCGCCGATTAACCTTCGGTTCCGGTGGTCGTCGCAACACCCCAGCTCAAGGGGTGCGATGGACTTCGCGATCCGTAAGGTCCGCAAGGCTCAGGGGCCTGTGAAGCTCCAAGCCGAGCGGGAGGAATACTTCCGGCTCGTGCAGATGGGGCTGACCAACAAAGAGGCAAGCCGACGCGTCGGCGTCCATGAACGGACCGGCCGTGAATGGCGAAACGGCCGGATGGACCCGAAGCGGCGGCGGGTTCCTGCTCTGGTAGAGCAGGAGCCCGAGCCCTCGGCGACGAGGTACCTGCGGGACGACGGGCGCATCCACATCGCCGACCGGCTGCGGGAGAAGGCATCCGTCCGGGCCATCGCCGCCGAGCTGAGCCGCAGCCCTTCCACCATCAGCCGGGAAATCCGCCGCAACGGCATGCCCCTGCGTGGGGACCACACCCGATGGGGCTATCGCCCTCACGCCGCCCAGCGGCAGGCCGACCGGCGCCGGCCCCGACCCAAGCCCGGCAGCCGTGAGGATGTGTTGCACGTGTGTCTAGACGATTCCGCGGTAGCGGCAGTGGCGTAGGCCGTGGGCGCGGACCGTCTCGGACACTGTGGCCTCGCGGCCGGAGCGGCCGCTTCCAGTTTGTGGTGTAAAAGTACCCGCGAACAGGTTTCGTGGGGTCGATGTTATGGCGGCCTTGGTGAGGGACACGCGGGGCCTGGGGGCGAGGTGGGTCACTTCTGCCTCGGTGGGGTGGATCAAGTCGCGTCGCATGCGTTCGAGTTGACGGACGGTGGCGGGGGTGGTGGTGAAGCCGCGCCAGCCGGTGGCAGCCCTGGACAGGACGGCGAAGGCGAGGGAGACGCAGCTGGTCTCGCCGGGGAAGCGGCCGATGACCTTGACGCGGCGGCGGGTCTCGCCGAAGGTCCGCTCGATAAAGTTGGAGCGCCGGATGCGCTTGTGGTACTCGGCGGGACACCGCAGGTAAGTGGCGAGTGAATTCCAGTCGGCCAGAAGGGAATTGGCCGCGGCCGGGTAGGTCTTCTCCCGCTTCGCCGCGAAGTCGCCGAGGCGGCGTCGACGAGCAGCCGGCCGAGGCAAGACCGAGTGCGGCGGTATCGAAGATCTCCCAGAACTCCTTCGGCGGCGGCTTCCAGGCCGATGAAGACGGGTTTGCCGTCGGTGTCGATGCCCCACGGCCAGCACCGGCTCCGCGGGCGCGTTCGGGTGCATGCGGAAGTGCAAGGCGTCGATGAACAAGTAGTCCAGCGTGACGCCGGTCAGGTCGCGCATCCACCAGGCGTCATACTCGCCGCGGATGGCCTGGCAGATGTTGAAGACCGTGGACTTCGACAGCGCCGCGTCGGAGCCGAGGGCTTCGGCGCGGGTGTTCTCCACGTCCCGGGTGGACAGGCCGCGGACGAACGAGGCGATCACCAGCGACTCCAGCGCATTCGTCCGCGTCACCATGGTGCCGAACCACCGCAGCATGCGGTCGGCGCCGTTGATCAGCGGCACCATCCACTCGCGCGGGCCCGAGCCGCGGGCGCCCTCGCCGTGACGCACATGGAGCTTGCCGAAGGGCCCAGGTCCCACTTGATGTCGGCCAGGTCGAGTTTGCAGGCCTCGCTCACCCTGAGTCCGACCTGTGACATCAGTTTCGATGCGGTGTAGTTCCGTGCGGTGAGGGCGAACTTGCGGCAGGTCGCCAGCTCGCCACCCCAGCCGGCGAACAGCGCCTGCCCTCCGGCTCGGTCGGCGGATCCGCAGGACGGCGTCCTTGGATACCCGCGGGCGGTCCATCTCGTCGATCGAGCACTCGACGACCCGCCCGGTCATCCGAAGGATCTCGACCTCGTGCCGCAGTTCCAGCAATCAATATGTGAGATATCAGCCCTCGGCGAACAGCAAAAACAGCCTCTGACCTGGGCATTTGACTTGATCACTAGAATCCAGTCCTAGCCTATATAATGTCCACCTGGTCCGCCGTGGTCCGTGGCGACAGCGAATATCCAGGTCAGAGGCTCTTGCGTGCCCCCGTGCGCTCTCGTTTGTGAGAGATGCGTGAGACGAGGTGAGACGAAGAGTCTTCTGGTCGCAACTGAATCCTGGTGGGTCTCCGGTGCGGCGGAACGCCCCGCTCCATCGGCCCCGCACGGAGGTCCAGCCGGGCGGGTGCCTGCCTGTCGACGCACCGGGGCTGGGCGAATCTCCACCCAGCCTCCGCATCGGCAAGCCGTGGTAGGCATCATGCGCGGCGGCGTGATCTCGGCGGTTTGGCTCGCCCATCGTCTCGGGATCCGCGACGTGCGGACCATCATGAGGTGGTTGCAGCCCGACGACTTCACGCACCCTCTGCATGCCGGGCTGTGGCAGTGCCTGGTCGCCCTGACGCGGCGCGATACCCCCGTCGACCCCGTGACGGCCCTGTGGGAGGCGCAGCACCGTGGCCTCCTCGGCGCCGGGGCCGAGCCGAGTGAGCTGCTCGACCTCCTCGCCGGACCGGTCGGCTCCCCGGAGTCCTGGGGCGAGCGGGTCCTCCAGCGCTCCGTCCCCGGGGTCGCCGCATCGGTGGGCGCATCGAGGCATTCGCCGAGGACCCGGCCAGCACGCCGTACCAGCTCATCACCGGCAGCCGCCGCGCTCTCGCCGATCTGTCCGCCGTACGTATCCGGTGGCAGCACGCCACCTCACCCGCGCCGGTGAGCAAACCCGCGCGCATCAGGGGCACGGCGGCGCCCCGGGCCGGTCCACCACGGACCACGGCTCCGCCCGCAGCACGCACCTTCCGCTGACCCAAGCCCGCCGCTGGCCGGCTCCCTTTGCCCGGCACCGGCAGAAAGAGCACTCCTTGGTGACACCCCCCTCCATCGACGCCCCTGTCCGCCTCGACATCCACCCCACGCACCCCAGCGCTGTGATTGCCGCCCTTACCGGCGCCCAGGCTCACATAGCCCACGTGGGCCTGGAGGCCGCCGACTGGCACGTCGCCGCCAAGAACACCCTGGTGCTGGCCCGCATCGACCACGAGGAGCCTTACTGGGCCGAGGACGCCGCCCGGGAACTGATCACCTCGGGGATCGCCGTCGAGATCACGCCGTGGCTCCGGGAAGCCATCGACGTTGAGTGGGCGTTGGCCACCGACTCAAAGCCCTGGAGTACCCTCGCCCAGCTCCGGGAGATCTTCGCCGAGGCACAGACGATCTTTGACGACATCCGTCACGGTCGCCTCCTCATTCACGCCCACGCCCTGGACAGCCGCACCACGGTCGCGGTCGGGACCTACCTCGACAGCGGCAAGAGCGTCCATCTCCACGGCGAGGACCGTCGGCGACAGGTAGAGCACCTCTTCGACTCACCCGCCCAGGCGCTGGTCGCCTTCGAGCGGCTCCACGGCGACACCATGCGTCCCGGCCCCGCGCCGATGACCGACACCGAGCGCGCCGCTGACGAAGCCCGGACCTCACTCAACGCACCTCCCGCCGGGCCCGAGCCTCCCCGCCCGGAGCCGGAGACCGTACCCGCCTACGCCGCCGATCCCGGCGACCACGACGCCCTCCTTGACGAATTCCTCGACGCACACGGCGAATGGTCGAAGTGGCGCACCGGGTCAGACGAGACCACCCACGCCATCCACGAATCCCAGACCCTGCGCATCGAGCGCATCCACGACGCCCCCGCCCACGAGACCGCCTGGACCGTGGCCGCCTACGAGACGCCGGTCTCAGACCGCATGTGGCACCTCACCGCGACTGGAGCGACACCCGCCCCGTGCTGCAGGAGCTGCTGGACCACCTCGCCGACGGTGACGGATGGGACACAGCCGTCGGCGGCGCCGTGGATGAGAAGTCCGTCGCCGCCGCCACCAAGCCGCTCGTTGAGGCAGGCTGGACGCACACGGTCGACGGGCGCTGGATCCGCTGGACGAACCCGTCAAAGGACGCGGGAGTTCTCTTCGACGCCTTCGCTGCCCAGAAGCCGAGCAGCGCCCTCGCCACCTGGACCATCTGGGCCGGCCCGAGCGTCGACCAGCCCACCTGGACCCTCACAGCGTCCCCGCACACCCCGAGTTCGCTGCTGGCCGGCCTCTCCGAGATCCTCGCCCACGGAGTCGGCACCCGTCAGACGCACCCCGCGGGCCGCGAACGCAAGACGACTCTCGGCACCACCCCGCCGGCCACGCCGGCAGTCGTAGCCATCCCCACTGCCAGCCGTTCACGCTGATCACCAGAGCGGAACCACATAGCGCGGGATCGCCGGTTAGCCAAACCGGCGATCCCGCGGATGACCTGGTCGACCTTGTGGGCCCGGCGGGCGGCGAGGGCTTCCCGGGGATACGGCACTACGGATGACACATCTCACACGTACCGTCTCCCCACTGGAGGCCATGCGGGTGCTCAGAGTTGGGCCGCTTTCAACCGGGCTAGGTCGGCGAGTCTGCTGTACGTAGCCCCGTCGGCATCAAAGCTGATGCCGACTCAGCCGTTGCATTCGACGCCGAAGTCACCAGCGGCTTCGAGGAGTTCCCCCAACAGTCGACCGCCGTCCCTGTTTGCCCCTGAGAGGGGCGGCGGAGCGTGGAGGGCCAACGTACGGGCAGCGGTGGCTTGCTGTGGGCGGCCACTGACAGAAACGCCCTTCGAGCCTTCTGGCAACGCCTGGTGGTTTCCCCAGGTCAGCACGCTCGTCACCGAGGGTGACCCACCCGTCCGGGATCCAGATGGCGACGTGTCCCTCGGTGAAAGGATCGAGACCGGGAGGCTCCAGCACGAACACAGCCTCTGCGACCTCCCGGCAGGGCACCGAGAGGACAGCTGCGCCGCACTTCCGCTCTTTCACAGGGGAGGCGCAACCGGTCGAGGCGCGCCACAACCACCCTGTGTTCACAGTGCACTTGACCCCGAACCGGCCGGGTGCCTCCATAACAACAGAGCCTATGGCGTGGCCAAGGCGCCGCTCGTCCACGCGGCGCGCAGCGCCTTCTTGTCCACCTTGCCGACCTTGGTCGTCGGCAGCTGGTCAAGCAGCACCGTCTTGCGGGGCGTGTACAGCTCACCCAACTCGGCGGTCACCGCCGCGCCGACCGCCTCCGGGTCGACGTCAGCGCCCGCGGCCGTGGCCAGGAAGATCTGTACGGCCTCCCCGTACTCCTCGTCCGGCACACCCAGCGCCGCCGCGTTGCGCACACCGGGCAGCGTGAGAAGGAAATCCTCCAGGACCCGGGAGTAGACGTTGTCGCTGGTGCTGCCGGTGACGATGATGTCCTTGGCCCGGTCGACGAGATAGAGGTAGCCCTCGGCGTCGAGATAACCCATGTCCCCGGTGCGCAGCCAGCCGTCCTGCAGTGCCGCCGCGGTGCGCTCCGGGTCCTCGTAGTAGCCGAGCATCACCGCGTTGCCCCGGACACACACCTCGCCGACCTGCCTAACGGGCAACGCCGCAGTGCTGTCCTCGGCACGGATCTCGATCTCGGTGTCGGATATCGCGCGACCGCAGCTGCGCCAGAGCTCGGGGCGCAGGGCACACTCCGAAGCGAGCTCCTCCGCGCCGAACGCGGCGATGCCGAGCGCCTCCGACTGCCCGTAGCCCTGGCCGAGCACCGGCCCGAAGACCTCGACCGCCTGCTGCAGCCGACTGGGCGACGTGGCCGCGCCGCCCACGACGATCCGCCGCAGCGCGGGCAGGACGCCCGGCTTGCACTCCGGATGGTCGAGAACCGCGTACATCATGGGCGGCACGAACATGGTGGCGGTGATCCGCTCCTCGCGCAGCACCGTCAGCGCCGCGCCCGCTTCGAACTCGGGCAGCACGACCAGGGCGGACCCCGTCAACAGGGCCTGGATCGAGGTGATATGGCCGCTGCCGTGCGTGAGCAGCGTGGCAGCGAGCACCCTGTCCGTGCTCGGGTCCATGGCCGGGAAGAACGCGGGGCCGGAGTCCTCCGCGGCATCCGTCACCAGGTCGACCAGCGTGTCGTAGAGCCGGTGGGTGTGCGCGGCAAGCTTGGGGCGGCCCAGGGTTCCGCCGGTGTAGAGGACGGTGACGGCCTCGTCCGCTCCCGGGGCGGGTACACCGTCGGGGCGCGCGTCCGGGCACTCGGCCGCCAGGGCCAGCAGGTCCGCGCACCGCTGCTCACAAGGGCCGAGGCTGAGCAGTGCGGGGGCGTGGACGCTGCGGCCGGCCGCATCGGCGGCCCGTTCCGCGAAGAGCGGGTCGGTGACCACGGCGCGCGCCCGGGACTGCTCGACGAGCGCGGCGAGCTCGCCGGGCCCCGGCTCGGGCGGCAAGAAGACGACGCGGCAGCCGATGAGATGGACGGCGAGCTGAACGAGGACCGAGTCGACACGGTTGGCCAGAAAAAGCCCCACCCCGTCGCCGGGCGCGAGCCCCTGCCCCCGCAGCGCATGCCCCAGCCTGAACAGCTGCCGCCGGGCTTCCCCTCTGGTCAGCCGCTGCTTCCCCTGGACGAGCGCCTCGGCGTCCTCGTCCTTGTTCCAGTGCTCCAGAATGCGGTCCACGTACGTCCGCGGCTCGGATATTTCCTGTGCGTTAACGATCACCAACACATGCAAACATGCCGCTCAGCGGCCTTGACCTCACGGGGGCCACCTTCGGCCATCGCCCGGCGGAGTATTATCCCCGCGATGCAAATCCGGTATTCGCAGGTCAGTTGAGCGTCTGAGAGAGCGCACCCGGCCGAACTCGTCGAACGCGAAGACCCGGTCGGGGAAGCGTTCCAGCACCTTCTCGATGCGGTCGAGTTTGGCGTCGCGCTCGGGATCGGCCGACTCCGCTGACCGACGGACATAAGTGTGGCTTCACAGACGGGGGATGCCGCGGAGCCACCCTCTCAGCGTACTGTCCGTCTGTCCCTTCCACAGGGCCTTGCGCCGGACGGCTATCCCCTGAGCAGGGCTTCGGCGTAGTCGGCGGGCGTCCGTTTCGTGACCACTTGCAGTGAAGGGAGTGCGAGCGGACGGTTCCTGTCTCATGTCCATTGCGCCTCGGTGGCCTGCGTCTCCGCGCACCGTCGGGCGGAGCCAGCCGACGGTGCCGGGGGGGGTGACCCCTGCGTGGCTGAAGAGACGGGTGCAGATGCGGATGACGCTCGTGCATGGGATGAGCGGCGGGGCTGGGCGTTCGGGCTGATAGCAGATCATCCGGCTGCGAGGAGTGCGGCACACGCTGGCCGTCGTCCTCGACCTGACCGCGTGCGCCGTGGCGGACCGACAGCGCACCCCGCGCTATGGCGACCTGGCGCAACCTCGCGGTCGGCGCCCTGCGACTGAACGGCGCGAAGAACATCGCCTCCGGCCGTTGCCGCAATGCGCGTGACGCCCGCCGACCCCTCACACTCCTCGGCCTCGCCTGAGCACGAAGTGGACCTCACTCGACTACGCCGAAGCCCTGAGGGCTGTCGCAGAATAACTTCAGGCTTTGATCTTGGTCAGGCGGGCTGTCTCGCGAGGTCATCGAGTGGAACGGCGCTTCGGCGTTCGTAAGTTATTTTCCGACGGCTCCCTGGGCCGCTCAGGGGGCGACCGGGTCCGGCGCACGGCGTTCTCTCAGGCCGAGACCGAGAGGTAACGCCGCCTCAGATGGTCGGGGTGTCGTCAACAATCGGCCTGTGAATCTCAACGACCGGCTTCCACCCCGCGGAGAACTCGATGAAGTCCGCACGGGTGGGGTAGGTGTCGACCGCGCGACGGTCACGCTTGGGGCTGTCGCTCCCCTTGCGCCCCCGGGGAATCTGCTCCTCGAAGATGTCGACCTTCACGTCGGGAACCTCCTTGAGTCCCTGGCGCCAGATCTGCACGACGTCGGCACCGAAGGCCTGCCGGGCCGCAGCGTAAAGGGCCGTGAGGGCCCCCTTGTCCCCACTAGGGACGAAAAGCGCCAGGTCCAGCACGACACCGGCGGACTGGAGGACCTCGATGGTCACCGAGCCGTTCTCGTCTGCCAAGTAGATTCCGGCTTCATTCTCGTCGTCGGGAAGGCAGGAGACCTCTTCCTGGAATACGGTTCTCGCCGTGATCAAGCCGCCCTCGAAATCCTCACCGGACTTGGTCAGAAAAGCAGGGACATAGCAGTCGGGAAGCTTGAGTTCTGCCGTTTCGGCGGAAATGAAGAGCCTGTCTTTCACGCCGAGCTTCGTCACCTCTTCCAGCGAGAGGCGGCGAGCGGCGATCTTCTCCGTGTTCACGATTTCCCTTTCAGGTTGCATTGTCCCTCGAACAAGGACGCTACCACGAAACGCTGAGGTCAACTGCCCAGCAATCTTTTGGTAGATGGCCTCCGATGACCTGCACGGGAGGATACCGAAGCGAGTGCCACTCGACCGGGAACACGCATCCGCCAGGTAGTGTCCCTCGTCATGCTGTTGGGGATCAACTGGCGGCTGCATTTCGGTGCGTTGGATAGCACGGAGGAACCAAAAGAGAGCTTACGGCAGATATCACCCATATCACCTTCGGGGAGGTGGCGGCGCGGTAAGGCGATCCATTCGTCGCGCATCTCGAAGAGCGCAGCGGAAACCAACCGGATGGTCCGACAACGCAACAACGGAGACCCCCACCGGCAACATCTGGATGAAGCGCGAACCGGAAGTCGCGTACTACCGCGCCCTCTTCGTTCAGGACTCGGCGTAGTCGACTGACGCCCGCTTGCTGACGTCTCGTCATGTTGAGCGGGGTTCAATACACAGCAGGCACGGACGTCCGCGATCGCGGGCGCGCCGGTGGGGAAGCTGGTCCGTCCCCGTGCTCTCGCCGACACCCACAGAGGCCGCGGAGCCCACCACGGGGCACCAGCACCCTGCATGGCGTCTTTTTGCTTGCCTCCGTGAGGCGTGGGCGGCACTGTGTGTGGCTCGCATCGGAGGGAGCGAACGCATGAGCAATCAGCGAAGGCTCGAAGGGCGCAGTGAACTGCTTGTGGCGGTCGAGGTGCTGTCCGGCGTCCACGATCGCAACGACGCGAGCATGTCCGACCCGCCACCGGACGCCACAGGCGACACCCAGCCCGACGGTGACGGTCTGAACCACCCCGCCGGTTAACCGCCCCGCCGCGGGCCGTTCGGCAACCGCCGCACGGCCCGTCGCTCGTGCCCCGGCACAAATAGAGGAGCGCTGTGGAGCACCGGCTTATCCGTGAGGTCGAGGAAGCGCTGGGGTGGAGCGGCCCCGAGCCGCTGGGCGAGCAGTTCGCCCGTGGGCGCATCGCTCACCCGGATGTGCTGGAGCGGTTGCTAACAGCCAACCGGCTGCTCGACATGGTGATGCGCCGGAGCCTGACGAATCCGCAGTTCCGTTGCTTCCGCGGGGGTGAGGAACTGCACCCTCGCGCGTATTTCAGCCAGGACGTCAACCGCAGAGGCCAGAGCATCCGCATGGTCAACATGCGTCGCCTGAGGCACCTCCTGGCGGGCGGCGCCACGCTGGTACTTGATCAGGCAAACGTCTTCGACCCGACCATGGAGGTCGCCTGCCGGGCCATGCAGTGGTGGTCTCGCGAACGGGTCCAGGTCAACGTCTACCTCACCACCAATGACGCCTCGGGCTTCGACCTTCACTGGGATGACCACGACGTCCTGGTGATCCAGCTTGCCGGTGAAAAGGAGTGGGAGGTGCGCGGAGCCTCACGGCCGGTGCCGATGTTCCGTGACGCCGCCCGCAACGACGAACCCAGCCAGGAGACCATCTGGGCCGGCAGCATGACGGCCGGGGACGTGATGCACATCCCCCGCGACTACTGGCACCAGGCCACCCGCAACGGACGCGGTACCGGCCAGAGCATGCACATGACGCTTGGGTTCGAGAAGCGGACCGGCGTCAACTGGCTGGCCTGGCTGGCGGACTGGTCCCGCGAGGTCGAGGTCTTCCGCCGAGACCTCGACCGCTGGAGCGGGTGCCCCACCGACCAGCATGCTCAGCAGCAGGAGCTGGCCGAAGCCGCCCGTACCCTGATCGACTCCCGCGGCCCCACTGGCTTCCTTGCGGCCCGCGAACAAGCCGCCGCCCCGGGCCGCCACGTTCCCTTTCTGGACATCTTCGGCCCACTACAGGCAGTCGTGTGCATCACCGAATTCTCGCCGCAGATCATCGAGCACGATGAGAGCGTCAACGTGCTGGCCGGCGGAAAGAAGCTCACTTTCACCGCCAAGGCCCTGCCCGCCCTCCGACTCTTGCTGAGCGGTCATCCCGTACACCTGGCCCATGCGGCCACCGCGGTCGGCGCGGAGGTCGAAGAACTGGCGACGATCTTGACGGATGAGGAGCTGTGCGCGCCCCTGACCACCGAATTGTCCTCGGGCTACACCGATCTCGTCACGAATGCGGCCTGCTGGCCGCCGCCCTCGACCTAGGCATCACCCGGATCGACACCAGCTTCAACTACCGGGATTTCACTTCCCATGCCGCCCTGTCGCGACTCGGCAGCGGTCTCCTGGACCGGTGTTCCCTCTCCACGAAGGTCGGCTTCTTCCCTCGCCACGACGGCACCGCAGAGCACTCGCTCGATGCCGCCCGCCTGCGGCAGGCGCTGGAGCAGACCAACCGGGATCTGCGCCGGGCTCCGGATCTGGTCTTCCTGCACAACCCCGAGCGCTCCCTCCCCGGCACACCGAGGGACGCGCGGGAGAAGCTGGGGGCGGCGTGCGCAGTACTGGAGGACGCCGTGGCGGGGGGTCTGTGCGGGGCGTGGGGTATCGCGTCGTGGGATCCGGCGCCGCTGGCTGCCGTCGTGGACGGTGCGTTGCCCGCCCCGTCCGTGCTCACGGTCCCCGCTGGCCTGCTGGCTGGCATCGCCACACTGGATGCCGCGCAGACTCTGGCCGAGCAGTGGCAGTTGGGCATGGAGGCGCGATGGGGCATGAGCCCCTTCGGCGGCAGTACGAACAGTGCGGTGTGGGAAGCGGTGGACGCCCGTATGTTCCTGCAGCCTGAGCACCGCGGAGCCTCGCGGGTGCAGGCCGCGTTCCGCGCCGCCTACCTCCTGCCTCCTGCCTCCTGCCTCCTGCCTCCTGCCTCCTGTCGCCACGGTCGCGGTGGGCTCGGACGACGCAGAACACCTGCGTGAGCTGGTCGACGCACTGCACCTCAATGCCAACGAGGCGACAGTGCGCCAGTACCGGAAGCTGCTGCGCGACCACTCGCGTCGTCAACGGGCCTGAATTTCGCCCACGATCCGTTCAGCCGCGATCCGGGCGGGCGCGAGCTTGGGATCAGCCTCGTCTGCCCAGCGGCCGACGACCTTCGTGCAGTAGAACAGCGCCATCAGCAGCCCGTCCCTGCTTCCCAATTCCTCGCGGCGCTCCCGCCACACCCGTTCCGCAAGGCCGGGGGCCGCCAGAGAATTCCCCCACAGCGAGGCAGCGTCCAGGCCCCTGGGGGCCATGCCCCAGTCCTCCCAGTCGAACAGGCAAAACGTCGGGCCCGTCACGTTCGCCCAGTTCAGGTCCGCGTGGGCCGGCCTCCAGTCCGCGAGGGTGGTGTCGAGGTCGCCGAAGGTCGAAGTGATCTCCTGTGTGACCCGGGCTTGAGTGATGGTGATGGTGTCCGGCGTCGCGATGCGGGTGGTGGTCTGGCCGGCCAGGGCGTCCAGGGACCTGTTCAGCTGCCCCCATCAGGCGCCGGGGAGCTGCGGATCGACGGTGAGGGTTCCCCCCGGCTTTACCGGGGCACCGGGAAGCAGGGTCGTCTCATCCGCCCGCCACATCGCCTCGCCTGACGCGTCCCGCCACGCGACTCCGGCCAGCCACCGCGGCATAGCGATGCCCTCCAGCGCTGCCGCGGCCTCCGTGCCGTTCCACCCCTGGCCGTCGACCCGCGCCAAAGGCCGGCGCTCCAACCGCACCCAGGTCCCGCGGTCCGTGCGCGCGCCGACCGAGCGACGCTTGCGCACCACATTCCCCCGCTCCGATCGAACGTCCAAAGACCGCTCGACCCGGTCGAGCACCTCGTCGACCGGTTCGGCACGCAGATCGACAGCAGAAGGGGAAGAAGCCATAGCCACAATGTGCCATGTTGAGGCGCGGAGCGGCCTCGGTTCCCGTGGAGGAGTGCGCCTAACGTGCCCCGCGACAGATGGCGCATCGAACGAGCTGCTCGAGCAACCGCGGCGAAGCGGCCGAGCGGTGCGTTTTTCCCGCCACCGCGCCTGCCCTCGCGCGACCACCGCCGAGCCGACCACGGAAAGGGCGCTGGCTCTGAACCGGCCGACATTGATTCGCCATGGCCCACCGGACACTGGTTCGCCGACCGGACGAGCGCCAAGCGCGCCGCCGTGCATGCGCTGCTGGCAGCAGGCCACAGCCGACGCTCAATCCAGCGTCAGCTCAGCATGACCTACCGAACCGTCCAGCGACTGGCGGACGCGCCTAGATGATCAATTCCAAGGGGTTCAGTGGTCCTTACGTTGTTCATGGTTTGGTCCAGCCATTCGTAGGGTTGGGGCATCCGAGGGGTGCGAGGTGTGGCTTTCAGCGGTCTGCCGACCGTGGCTTCCTATGACTGGCCGCCTCGCACCCTGCGACGACTCGGCCGCTGCCTGCCGGTACTTCCTGCCGTCCCGCCCGGTCACGGTGCCCACCGGGGCGGGCTGTACGACATGGAGGTACTGCGCGGTCACCCGGTGCGCGTACGGGCTGAGCCTCTTCATCGCGTCGGCGACCAGTGCCAGCAGCCGCTGACGGGCCCGCACATGCCGTTGCTGCTTCTCCCGCTCCTCGGCATCCTGCGCGTCCCGGGCCTCGGGACTGGTAGCCCCGCATGTTGAGATGTCACGTATTCCAGCTTGGATGGTCCTCGTTGGTCACTCTGGGTGGCAAGGCCCGTGTTCGTGGTCTGTCCTTGGGCGGATAGGTTCACGTGGTGTGTCCGAGGCACTTCTGGAGGGGTCACTGGTGGACGTTATTGCGATCATGGAAGCGCTAGCTGAACAGGGGATAACCGTGCTGTTCAAGGCTGATGCTGAGCGGATGGCAGAGAGGCGGAAGCCCTGGACGTTCGTGGCCAGTGGCGCCCCGTTGCGTGACGATGTCCTCGTGCGTACCGATGCCGCGTCGGTGGAGCAGTGCCTCGAATCCTGCCTGCCCCGCCTGCGTGAACTGGGCTTTTCTCTTCCCGAGTGACAAGGCATGCCAGCTGGAGTGGAGCGACAACTCACCGCGTGTGGTCACCGGGGGCATATCGGCTCCAGGTGAGCCGACGCTCCGCCGGAGCCGCCCTCCACAGCTTGGCGCACCCCGGGGGAACCCGGCGTAACGGTCCGCGACTACGCAGATCGTCGCCACGGTCCGTTGTCCCGCAGCGGTCATGGCCCCGGCACCCGCTGAACACTCCACCGCCAGCCCTCAGCAACGGACGGCCATCGCTTCGGCTCAGGCTCGACGCAGCTTCCAGGCTTGGCGCTCCACCACGGGCAAGAGTAGACGCGAGGTCGCCAAGTACCGGTTGTCCGGCCCAGGGCTGATGACGACGCCGCCCCGGTAGGTGATGTGGGTTCCGGGCCCGAGTTGCGCACGCTCCTGGGCTGATGACGACGGCGCGGAGTCCGGGTACGCCCGGACCGTGCTGCCCCGGTTGCGATCCCTCCTGGGCTGATGACGACATGGAGACCGGCCACGTCCCGTCCGCCGAGTACCCGTTGCGAGCCTTCGTGGGCTGATGACGACCTGCCGATTCGCCCCGGGGAGGCGCAGGTGCCCTCGTTGCGAGCCCTCCAGGGTATGACGACCCGGCGGGGGGGGCGACGTGCCACTACTGCGGGCACGTGTTGCCAGCCCTGCAGGGCGGATGGCGCCCCGGGCCCGAGGGCCCGGCGGATGGCCGTGCCCTGGGTGTTGCGAGCCTTCAGGCCTGATGACGACTGGCCGCACCCTCGCCGAGCCCCACCCCTCCCGCCTGTTGCGAGCCCTCCTGGGCTGACGACGACCTCAGGACGACTGACGGCCGCACGGAAGAGGGCGGCGTTGCGAGCCGTCCAGGGCTGATGACGACGCGATCGGAAACGGCACCAACAACCTCCTGACCGGGTTGCGAGCCCTCCCAAGGCTGATGACGACCAATGCCTGGGGCGGCCACCACCCCTGCACGGTCATGTTGCGAGCTCACCTGGGCTGATGACGACCACCGGCATCGGCGGACTGACCGGCTCGGAGATGTGGTTGCGAGCCCTCCAGGGCTGATGACAGCGCGGCACGGATACCTTCCGGACGTTCAACTGGTCGGGTTGCGAGCCATCCAGGGCTGATGACGCACCTGCCCGCCAGCCCCGTCTTCGGCTGCCGCTTCTGGTTAAAAGCCCTCCAGCGGTGCTCAAAGATCGCCGATTTTCGGCTGCCTGATGCCGCTCTTCGCAGGTGCCCTTTGGCTGCCGCATCTGGCGTTTTGGAGAAGCTCGGGCGCCTCCGATGCCTAATGCTGCTAGCACCTTCAGGAATCAGGGCTAGCTGCGAATCCGACTTCCACAAGCCTCCAATTAAGACACACACGAAGGGCGAAGCAAGATCTTTCTGGAGGGCCGCCCCGCATCGAGGGATGCCCCTGCCCCTTGCTGGGGCGATGAGGGTGTGAGGTTTTCAAATAGTCGGGCGCTCCCGTCAGGTCGACGCGGCGCGGCTGCCACGGACGCTATCCCATTCCGTCGGCCGCACCCCAACTTGACGATCATTGACCCTTTTTAGCTCTTGGCGATCGATTTCGATCGCCTGTCAGTGGCCGCTGGTAGACCTTCAACTGGCGTCAGAGTCAGGGGGTTTCTATGTGATAGATATACCGCTCCGTATCGAGTTCTTAGGTAAAGCTCGTACCGATACCACCAGGCTTGAAGGGCACACGTGTGCTCTCTGATCAGCAGAAAGGAGGGGAGGCATGCGACTTCGTGTTCACATCAGCACCAGGGCCCATGAGATCCCGTGGGACAACGTCATCGCCCCCGGCCGCGGGATCATCTACTCCGCGCTCAAGAGGCAGGCGCCTCAGCTCGGTGCCACGATCCACGCGCAGGGGTGGGGACCACACAAGATGGCGCCCTTTGGCCACAGTGCTCCGGAATTCCCCAGGCCGCAGCGCGTCCGCGGCGCATATGTGGCCGGTGGGACCGGAACCTTGGAGTTCGGCAGCCCCTTACCCGAGTTGATCGACGCTCTTGAGCGCGATCTGCAGATGATCCCCATCTTGGACTGGGGCGGCATTGCCGGGTCTCAGCCCAAGTTGACGACGCGGCCGAGGGAGGACGATAAGGTGCACACCCGTAATTTCCGGTGCAGGGAGGAGCTGACCACCCGTTCCGCCTTCGGAGACCCCCAGATCACGCTGCGAAGAGGACCATCTCGTCCAAGCCGCCGATCCGCCGCGCACACTTCGGCAGCAGGCTGGAGGCGAACGTGCCCGGCCCGGTCCCTCGGGACCTGCACCGCCACGGCGCCGACCTCCGTCATGACCTTCCTGGGCCGGTAGCCGTTGCGGGCGTTGCCGCCAGAACGAGAGCCCCGGCCACCGGTGCGGGCGGCCTCCTCGCCCAGATGCTGGTCCATCTCCGCCTCGACGGCGGCCTGCATGAGATGCCTGGTCAGCTCAACCAGCAGGCCGCCCCCCATCAGCTTCAGCCCGCCGTCGCGGACCTTGACCTCGGCGAGTTCGGCCAGCTCGTCGAGCAGGCGCGGGCTCAGCCCGTGCGCAGCCGCCGCCTCACGGCTCAGAGTTGTTGCTTTCGATGCCACACCGGCACCGTCAACGTCACCGTCCAGCGACGCAACCGATACACCGTCAGCGCCCTCGATCAGGTGACCGTTCTTCGCTTCCATCAGGGGTCCCTTCTGAGTGGGTGCCCACCTGATTCATAACACTCCCGAGTGGCGCGGTGCCCCGCTTGGGCGTGTTGGGCGAGGCGGATGATGTTGGTTCCGGCGGCCGTGAGGATGTGTTGCACGTGTGTCTAGACGATTCCGCGGTAGCGGCAGTGGCGTAGGCCGTGGGCGCGGACCGTCTCGGACACTGTGGCCTCGCGGCCGGAGCGGCCGCTTCCAGTTTGTGGTGTAAAAGTACCCGCGAACAGGTTTCGTGGGGTCGATGTTATGCGGCCTTGGTGAGGGACACGCGGGGCCTGGGGGCGAGGTGGGTCACTTCTGCCTCGGCGGGGTGGAGCAAGTCGCGTCGCATGCGTTCGAGTTGACGGACGGTGGCGGGGGTGGTGGTGAAGCCGCGCCAGCCGGTGGCAGCCCTGGACAGGACGGCGAAGGCGAGGGAGACGCAGCTGGTCTCGCCGGGGAAGCGGCCGATGACCTTGACGCGGCGGCGGGTCTCGCCGAAGGTCCGCTCGATAAAGTTGGAGTGCCGGATGCGCTTGTGGTACTCGGCGGGACACCGCAGGTAAGTGGCGAGTGAATTCCAGTCGGCCAGAAGGGAATTGGCCGCGGCCGGGTAGGTCTTCTCCCGCTTCGCCGCGAAGTCGCCGAGGCGGCGCTGGACGGCGTCGACGAGCAGCTGGCCGGGGCAAGGCCGATTGCGGCGGTATCGAAGATCTCCCAGAACTCCTTCTTGACCTGTTCCTGGTCGTGCAGGCTGACCTTCGAGACGACGTTGCGGCATTTATGAATGAGACACCACTGGCGCAGGGTCCGGCCCAAGACGAGCTCGCAGGCGGAGATGAGTCCCTTGCCGCCGTCGGATATGATCAGCAGCGGAGGCTCCAGCCCGCGATCCAGGAGCCCGGCAGAGAAGTTGACCCAGGCGTCGTGGGACTCGAAGGCGGCGGCTTCCAGGCCGATGAAGACGGGTTTGCCGTCGGTGTCGATGCCCCAGACGGCCAGCACCGGCTCCGCGGGCGCGTTCGGGTGCATGCGGAAGTGCGAGGCGTCGATGAACAAGTAGTCCAGCGTGACGCCGGTCAGGTCGCGCATCCACCAGGCGTCATACTCGCCGCGGATGGCCTGGCAGATGTTGAAGACCGTGGACTTCGACAGCGCCGCGTCGGAGCCGAGGGCTTCGGCGCGGGTGTTCTCCACGTCCCGGGTGGACAGGCCGCGGACGAACGAGGCGATCACCAGCGACTCCAGCGCATTCGTCCGCGTCACCGCGGTGCCGAACAGACGCGAGCGCACGCCTCCGTGGTGCCCCGCACCCTGGGACGGGCCACCGTCACCGGTCCGGACGTCGTCTTGATCGTCGCCTCGCGATGTCCGTTGTGGTGCCGGCCCCGCACCACCGGTACGGCCCGCTCCGTCTCACCGGCCTCACCATCAGCGGCGGCACCGGCGCGCTGGTAGTGGGCCCGGCCGAGGAACTCCTCGACCTCAACTTCCAACGCGAACTGGATGATCACCTGGCACCGAAACAGGCAACATCCTCCAGACACTCGGCCAACGGCCGGCCCTGGGCGAAGACGGCATCGATCTCGGCATGGATCGCCTCGATGGGCGATACTCGTGACTGCACGAGCGTGGGTCCTTTCGTGCGAACTTGGCCGTTCAGTCCGAAACCTTCGCTCGTCGCCTTTTACACCACCTTCTGGACGCGACCTCCGCCGCGGCGGCCAGACCGTTGCGCAACGCGTCGTCGCCAACGAGGCACGAGGAGCCGTCGGTGCCCTTGCGCTCGGAGGGGAACAGCGGGGCACCGGGTCGAGTGCGGTCGTCGTCGAACTGGCCCCGGACGTCCTCGATGAACCACCGCAGCATGCGGTCGGCGCCGTTGATCAGCGGCACCATCCGCTCGCGCGGGCCCGAGCCGCGGGCGCCCTCGCCGTGACGCACATGGAGCTTGCCGAAGGGCCCAGGTCCCACTTGATGTCGGCCAGGTCGAGTTTGCAGGCCTCGCTCACCCTGAGTCCGACCTGTGACATCAGTTTCGATGCGGTGTAGTTCCGTGCGGTGAGGGCGAACTTGCGGCAGGTCGCCAGCTCGCAGCCCCAACCGGTGAACAGCGCCTGGCCTCCGGCTCGGTCGGCGGATCCGCAGGACGGCGCCCTTGGATACCCGCGGGCGGTCCATCTCGTCGATCGAGCACTCGACGACCCGCCCGGTCATCCGAAGGATCTCGACCTCGTGCCGCAGTTCCAGCAATAAATATGTGAGATATCAGCCCTCGGCGAACAGCAAAAACAGCCTCTGACCTGGGCATTTGACTTGATCACTAGGATGCGATCCCATTCTAACTGGATGTACATCCTGTACATTTTTTACGGAGGAGAGGAGCAGACATGCTGCGACCGACGGCCCGCTATGTCCTTCCGGAGTTCACCGAGCGCACCGCACACGGGACGCGCACCATGGACCCGTATTCCAAGCTGCTCGGCGAGCGCATCGTCTTCCTGGGCACCCCGATCGACGACGCCTCCGCCAACGACGTCATGGCGCAGTTCATCCACCTCGAACATGCCGCGCCCGACCAGGACATCTCGCTCTACATCAACTCCCCCGGCGGCTCCTTCACCGCGATGACCGCCATCTACGACACGATGCATTTCGTGTCGTGCGACGTGGAGACCGTCTGCCTGGGGCAGGCCGCCTCGTCCGCCGCGGTCCTGCTGGCCGCCGGCGCCCCCGGAAAGCGGCTGGCGCTGCCCGGCGCCCGGATCCTGATCCATCAGCCGTCGTTCAGCGAACCCGTCCAGGGGCAGGCCAGTGACCTGCAGATCCAGGCGGAGGAGATGCTGCGCACCCGCGACGTGCTGGAAGAGATGCTGGCGAAGCACACCGGGCAGACCCGCGAGCGGATCGCCACCGATATCGAGCGCGACAAGATCTTCGACGCCCCCGCCGCCCAGGAGTACGGCCTGATCGACCAGATCACCCGCAACCGCAAGCTGTCGGCGCTCCGGCCCGCGGCGCGGTGAGCCCGATGCTGCCGCCCGAACCGCCGCCGCTGCCCGCACTGACCCGCGCGGAGGGTGAACTCATCGACAGCTATCTGGAGGTGATCGACCTGCTGGGCCGGATCAACCCGGCCCGCTGCGGTGGCACCTACAGCGGGCTGCGCGCCGCCCAGGCGCTGGCCGGCAAGGCCACCCGGCTGCGGGACGCCCTGACACTGATGCACCAGCGGGGCGAGACCGAACTGCACCGCGCGACGCTGACCCGGGCGCTGCGGGTGCTGGACGGTGAGCGCCGGGCCGGACTGGTGACGATGCCGCCACCCGAGGAAATCTGACCCGGCACGCGCTCCGAGGCTGCGCATACGGCGTAGCCTCCGCACCCGATCTGAGGAGGCGACGAATTGCGCGGCGCGGACACAATTCCTTCGGTCCCGGATGTTTCGCCGCTGGTCCGCGGGGTGCAACGCCACGCGCCGCAGCACCTGAGGGAACAAATCTAACCATTCGGGTCAATTGTGACCCATCTCACATACGGCATTTTCAACTCGGAATTCGGCTGCCAGGTGCGTGACGATCCCTTCGACGACAAGACCCCGCCACAGCGACGGGGCGGTCCGGACGGGCGCCTAATCCCGCCGCCGTGCCGGACGTCCGGTCGACGAGGTGGACCGGCGGGAGCGGAGGACCCGAGCAGGACGGGGTCCCGGCCTACACGGCCGAGGGCTCCTTGGGGTGAAGCCGTACGCACGGCCGGGCATCTTCGCCTGCCCGAACCCGACAGGTCTTCCTTCGCAGGCGGCTGACGAAGGGTTTGCGCATGACCATGCGCATGCATACGCCGAATCTGCTGGCACGCGCCGGCACCGTCACCGCTCTGACGCTGGTCACGCTCGGCGGGACCACCGTCGCTCCGGGAGCGGCCGGGAATGCCGAAGCCGCATCCGTGTCCGCCCATGCGCTGCGGATCGCGGCTTCCAAGAGCGGAGCTCCCTACCGGTACGGCGCCCAGGGGCCGCATGCCTTCGACTGTTCGGGGCTGATGCTGTACTCGTTCAAACGCGCCGGCCGGCTGCTGCCACGCACCGCCGCGGCGCAGTACGGCCGCACCCGGCACATCCCGTCCGGCGCGCGCCGCCGCGGCGATCTGGTCTTCTTCCATTCGCGCAGCGGCATTTACCACGTCGGCATCTACGCGGGCCGGGGCCGGATGTGGCATGCGCCCAAGGCCGGGAGCGTAGTGCGGCTCGAACGGATCTGGAGCCGTTCGGTCTGGTACGGGCGGGTGGGCTGATCCTGCGCATTCATCTCACGATCGGTCAATTACCGGTGTGTTCGGCCGATTTCACGAACCGGTCGATCTTGCCGGTCCGGCAGATGCGGCCGATCCGGCCCGTCCGTTTCGCCCCGCGGCGGGCTGCTGAGTCCGCTGCCCCGGGGGGACTGCCGCCACCCGGGGGGACTGCCGCCACCCATGGGGGCTGCCGCCGCCCTGCCCGCCGCGCCCCGTGATGAGCCCTGGGCGCTCCGCCCTCAGGACAGCGCCAGCTCGACGAGCAGGATGCCTCCCAGAGCCGTGAGCAGCGCCCCGGTGGTGGCTTCCAGGGCGCGGGCCACCGTGGGGCGGCGCAACCAGACGCCCAGCCGGTCGACCAGCAGGGCGACGGCGGGGAACCACACCAGTGCCATGGCGACGACCATCGTGGCGAGCAGCAGCGTACGGGGCAGCGCGGGCGCTCCCGCCGGAACGAACTGCGGGAGCAGGCTGAGGAAGAGGACGGGCGCCTTGGGGTTGAGCGCATTGGTCAAAAAGCCCTGGCGCAGACTCTGCGTAGTGCCCAGGAGGGCGGCGTGCGGGCGGCCGTCGGCCGGTGTGCCCGCCGCCGTGCGGGCCGTGCCGTCCGTAGTGACCGCCGGGCGCCGGACGGCCGCGATCAGGGCGCGGGCGCCCAGGTACAACAGATAGCCGCCGCCCAGGAGTTGAACCGCACCGAAGAGCGCGGGCACGGCGACCAGCACCGCGGCGAGCCCGGCCACCGCCAGGGCGGTGTGCACCAGCAGCCCGCCCGCGACTCCGACGGCGGCCGCCACCCCCGCCCGGCGCGAGTCGAGCGCATTGCGCACCACGACCGCGAAATCCGCGCCCGGCATGGCGACCATGCCCGCGGCGACTCCGGTGAAGGCGATCAGCTGTCCGTCCATAAGAGCAGCTTCGCCGGTCAGAGGCTTTAATGGGTATTGGCAATGTTCTTGGTGAGCCTGAAGAGATTCTTATGTACGACCCCACCCGGCTGGCCGCCCTGGTAGCAGTGGCGGAGGCCGGTTCGATCACCCGGGCCGCCGCCCGGCTGGGGTACACCGCTCCGGCGCTCTCCCAGCAGCTCGCCAAGCTGGAGCGGGAGGCCGGGGCGGCCCTGCTGGTCCGCCACCATCGCGGTGCCCGGCTGACGGCGGCCGGTGAGCTGCTGCTCGTACGGGCCCGCCGGGTCCTCGACGAACTGGATCAGGCGCGGCACGAGCTGTCCCGGCTGGCGGGGCTGTCCGGTGGGCGGCTGCGGGTCGGCACGTTCATGACCGCCGGTACGCATCTGCTGCCACCCGCGCTCAGCGCGTTCCGGCGGGCCCACCCCGATGTGGAGCTGAGCGTGACGGAGTACGTCCCGCCACAGGCGAGCGCGGCGGTGGCGCGGGGTGAGGTCGATCTGGCCCTGACGCACGAGTATGTGCCGGGCGAGGCGATGCCGGCGCCGGAGGGAGTGCGTCTGGAGCCGCTGCTGACCGAGGAGCTGGTCCTGGTCACCGCGCCCGGTCATGCCCTGTCGGCGGGCTCCGGACGTCTGCCGCTCGCCGAGCTGGCCGGTCAGCCGCTGGTCAGCATGGCACCGGCCAACCCCAACCGGCGCGAGGTGGAGGCCGCACTGGCGGCCGCCGGGGCGAGTGTGGCGGTGCGCTGCGAATCGCCGAGCTATGCGGTGGCGTGTGCGCTGGTGAGCGCCGGGCTCGGGGTGGCGGTGGTCCCGGAGATGGTGGCGGAGGGGACGATGACACCGCTGGGAGTCCGCCGGCTGGACCCACCGGAGCTGCACCGCCGGATCTCGGTGGCCTACCGCCCCGGAGGCACCCCCGCCGCGGACACCCTGCGGGCCCTGCTGCGCGGGACTTTCCTCCGCCACTCGCCCGGGTCGTAGGACACACGGTTGCCAAGATCAGGGTGATGTTCCGGTGGCACCGGCAGACCCAGGACAGCCGCGGCAAGCTGCCGGGACACAAGGGCAAGATCGGTACGATCACCGCCTGTTGCCGGGGCGTCAACCGTTGCCCGTACGTCGTGAATACCGTCCGCCTCGCGCTCCCGGGGAGAACCGATCACCGTGGTTGAGGACGACCCCGCCGCCGGCCGAACCCCGCGCGACGTACTCCTGGAATGCCTGCTGGGAAGGCTGCGGGAGTTCGTGGCCTCGCCTGTGGCGCCGGTTCGTATGTGCTGCGGGGGCTGCTCCCGCCGACGGAATCACGCGGCGGGAGCAGCCGACATGGTCTTCCCGGCGCCGGCGTCGTCCGGCGGCCTCGAACGTTTCCGGCGACCGGTCTCCGATCAGCGCTGCCGGGCCGTGTACGACCTCACCACCTGGTGCTGACTCCGCGCGCCGCCGGCTTCAGTGCGTCGGCGCGGTGGCCACGATCGTGTCGACCGCCGTGTCGAGCTGGTCGTCCGTCAGGTCCGCGCGGGCGGTGAGCCGGAGCCGGGAGATGCCGTCGGGGACGGACGGCGGGCGGAAGCAGCCGACCGCGAGTCCGGCCGTGCGGCAGTCGGCGGCCCAGCGGAGCGCCCCTTCCGGCGACGGGGCGCGGACGGAGATCACTGCCGCGTCGGGACGTACCGCCGTCAGGCCCGCCGCGGTGAGCCGGCCGTACAGCCCCTGGGCGACCGCGACGGCCCGGGTCGCGCGCTGGGGCTCGCGGCGCAGCAGCCGCAGCGCGGCGAGGGCGCCGCCGGCCGCCGCCGGGGCGAGACCGGTGTCGAAGATGAACGACCGGGCGGTGTTGACCAGATGCTCGATGACCCGGGCCGGGCCGAGCACCACACCTCCCTGGGAGCCGAGCGACTTGGAGAGCGTCACGGTGGTCACCACGTCCCCGTCACCGGCGAGGCCTGCCGCCCACGGCGCGCCACGGCCCCCTTCGCCCAGTACCCCCAGCCCGTGTGCGTCGTCGACGAGGAGTCCGGCGCCCCGGGTCCGGCAGGCCTCGGCCAGCGCGGGGAGCGGCGCGGCGTCCCCGTCGACCGAGAACACCGCGTCGGTCACGACGAGTGCCCGGCCGTCGTGGCCGGTCAGCGCGGCGCGTACGGCCTGCGGATCGGCGTGCGGGGCCACTTGGGTACGGGCCCGGGAGAGCCGGCAGCCGTCGATGAGGGAGGCGTGATTGCCGGCGTCGGAGACGATCAGGGTGCCGGGGGCGGTGAGCGCGGTCACCGCGGCGAGATTTGCGGCATAGCCGGAGGACAGCACCAAAGCGGCCTCGAAGCCGCAGAACGCCGCGAGTTCCGTCTCCAGCCGGGCGTGCAGCTCGGTGCTGCCGGTGACCAGCCGGGAGCCGGTCGCGCCGGCGCCCCAGCGGTGCGCGGCCTCGGCGGCGCCGCGGGTGACCTCGGGGTGCCGGGCGAGTCCGAGGTAGTCATTGCCGGCCAGATCGAGCAGCGGGGAGTCGGCCGGGCGGGGGCGCAGGGTGCGCACCAGCCCGGCGTGACGGCGCTCCGCAGTGGCCACATCCAGCCAGTCGAAGGCCGCGTCGTACGCCGGGCGGGCCGGCTCGGCACAAGGCTCGGCGGGCCTCGCCGGGGAGGTGTCGCACAGCAGCGGCGGGGCGGAGTCCTGCGGCATCGGCGTCCTTCGTCTGTCGGCCTCGATTGTGGGCTGTCGATAGACGTTAGCGGTCGTTTTGCAGGCCCACGGTGTGGCGATACACACACCTCGATCGCGGCACCTTGTGGGAATCCTCCTTGGCCGGGGGCGGTGGCGTAGGCCAGGATCAAGGCCATGGACCTGCTGAGCGCACTGGTGGACAAGGGACTGCGGCGCGAGTTGCCGACCCGCGAAGAGGCACTGGCCGTATTGGCCACCTCCGATGACGAACTGCTCGATGTCGTGGCCGCGGCCGGAAAGGTGCGCCGCCAGTGGTTCGGGCGGCGGGTCAAACTCAACTATCTCGTCAACCTCAAGTCGGGCCTGTGCCCCGAGGACTGCTCGTACTGTTCGCAGCGGCTGGGGTCGAAGGCGGAGATCCTCAAGTACACCTGGCTCAAGCCGGACGACGCCTCCAAGGCGGCCGCCGCGGGGGTCGCCGGCGGGGCCAAGCGGGTCTGTCTGGTGGCCAGCGGCCGCGGCCCGACGGACAAGGACGTGGACCGGGTCTCGGAGACGATCTCCGCCATCAAGGAGCAGAACGAGGGCGTGGAGGTGTGCGCCTGCCTCGGTCTGCTCTCCGACGGCCAGGCGGGACGGCTGCGCGCGGCGGGCGCCGATGCGTACAACCACAACCTCAACACCTCGGAAGCCACCTACGGCGACATCTGCACCACCCACGACTTCTCGGACCGGGTGTCCACCGTCCAGCAGGCCCAGGCGGCCGGCATGTCCGCCTGCTCCGGACTGATCGCCGGTATGGGCGAGAGCGACGCCGATCTCGTCGATGTGGTCTTCGCACTGCGCGAGCTGGACCCGGACTCCGTCCCGGTGAACTTCCTGATCCCCTTCGAGGGCACCCCGCTCGCCAAGGAGTGGAACCTCACCCCGCAGCGGGCGCTGCGCATCCTGGCGATGGTGCGGTTCGTCTGCCCGGACAGCGAGGTACGGCTGGCCGGCGGCCGTGAGGTGCATCTGCGCAGCATGCAGCCGCTCGCCCTGCATCTGGTCAACTCCATCTTCCTGGGCGACTACCTGACCAGCGAGGGGCAGGCCGGCAAGGACGACCTCGCGATGATCGAGGACGCCGGCTTCGAGGTCGAGGGCTCGGACACCACGACGCTGCCCGAGCACCGCAGGCCGTGCGGCGACCACGCGGACACCGAAGCCGCCGCCGAGGACACCGGTGCCCCGGCCGCCACCGAGGACCCCGCAACCCCGGCCGCCACCGTCCCGGCACCGTCCGACGAGGCCCGCCGCGACCTGGTCTCGGTGCGCCGCCGCGGCGCCGGTACCGATCTTCCGCCCAATGCCTGAGCCACTCACCTCCGACGCACTGCTCGCGCTCGACCGGCAGCATGTGTGGCATCCCTACGGGCCGATGCCCGGCAAGGCCGCACCGCTGCTGGTGGAGTCGGCATCCGGCGTCCGGCTCCGGCTGGCCGAACCGGTCGAGGGCCAAGACGAGTTGGTGGACGGGATGTCCTCCTGGTGGTCGGCCGTGCACGGCTACAACCACCCGGTGCTCAACGACGCCGCGCGGGGCCAGCTGGAGCGGATGAGCCATGTGATGTTCGGCGGGCTCACCCATGAGCCCGCCGTGCGGCTGGCGAAGCGGCTGGTGGACCTCACCCCGGAGCCGCTGCAGCATGTCTTTCTCGCCGACTCCGGTTCGGTGTCGGTCGAGGTCGCCGTCAAGATGTGCCTGCAGTACTGGCGCTCGCTCGGCAAGCCGCGCAAACAGCGGCTGCTGACCTGGCGGGGCGGCTATCACGGCGACACCTGGCAGCCGATGTCGGTCTGCGACCCCGACGGCGGTATGCATGAGCTGTGGCAGGGGGTGCTGCCGCGGCAGCTCTTCGCGGACGCGCCGCCGGCCGGCTTCGACGCCGCGCCCGACGAGGCGTATGCGGCGCATCTGCGGGAGCTGATCGGCCGGCACGCCGAGGAGCTGGCAGCGGTGATCGTGGAGCCCGTGGTGCAGGGGGCGGGCGGGATGTCGTTCCACTCCCCCGGGTATCTGCGGGTGCTGCGGGAGGCCTGCGACGAACACGACGTGTTGCTGGTCTTCGACGAGATCGCCACCGGCTTCGGCCGTACGGGCGCGCTCTTCGCCGCCGACCACGCAGGGGTCGCACCTGATGTGATGTGTCTCGGCAAGGCGCTGACCGGCGGTTATCTGACCCTGGCGGCGACGCTGTGCACCACGGCCATCGCCGACGGCATCTCCCGCGGCGCACTGCCGGTGCTGGCGCACGGCCCCACCTTCATGGGAAATCCGCTCGCCGCCGCCGTCGCCGACGCCTCGATCTCCGTGCTGCTGTCCCAGGACTGGGGACAGGAGGTCAAGCGGATCGAGGCCGGGCTGCGGGACGGTCTGGCACCGGCCGTGGGCATCGCCGGGGTGCGCGAGGTACGCGTACTCGGCGCGATCGGTGTCGTCCAGCTCGATCACGAGGTGGACATGGCGGCCGCGAGCCGGGCGGCGGTCCGGGAGGGCGTATGGCTGCGCCCGTTCCGCGATCTGATCTACACCATGCCGCCGTACATCACCGGTGACGAGGATGTGGCGCGCATCTGCGCGGCGGTGTGCGCGGCGGCCCGCGAGGGCTGAGCGCACCGCACCGGCCGCGCACGCGTGCCGGTCACCTGCGGGCCGGCCACCAGGAACCATTCGCACCATCCCCGCGCGGCCGCCGCGCAGAGTCGGAGGCAGACCATGTCGGTGCTGTTCGTGACGGGCACGGGCACGGAGATCGGCAAGACCGTGACCACGGCCGCGATCGCCGCGGCGGCGCTCGCCCGGGGACGTTCGGTGGCTGTTCTCAAGCCGGCCCAGACCGGTGTCACGGCGCACGAGAGCGGCGATGCGGCGGAGGTCGAACGGCTGGCCGGCCCGGTCACCACCGCCGAACTCGCCCGTTTCCCCGACCCGTTGGCACCCTCGACGGCCGCACTGCGGGCCGGTCTGCCGCCGGTACTCCCCCAGGACATCGCCGAGGCCGCCGCCAAACTGGACGCCTCGCACGACCTGGTCCTGGTCGAGGGCGCGGGCGGGCTGCTCGTCCGCTTCGACGCCGACGGGCATACGCTTGCCGACGCCGCGCGGCTGGTGGACGCCCCCGTACTGGTCGTCGCCCAGGCGGGCCTGGGCACCCTCAACGCCACCGCACTGACCGCGCTGGCGCTCCGCTCGTACGGACTCGACTCCCCGGGCGTCGTCGTCGGCAGCTGGCCGGCCGAGCCCGACCTGGCATCCCGCTGCAATCTGGCGGATCTCCCCGACGCCGCGGGCGCACCGCTCCTCGGCTTGATCCCTGAGGGGTCGGGCGGGCTCTCGCCACGGGACTTCCGGGCCGCGGCCCCCGACTGGCTGGCGCCGGTGCTCGGCGGTTCGGGTGCGTTCCGTATTCCCTCGTGACGACGGCGGGCATCCGGAGGGGCATGCGGAGGGGCACGCGTCGCTCTCGGGGCGCCCTTCCGCTCCGGGGTCGGCCCGTACAGATTTCCGGACTCCGACCGAGGACGCTCCTTGCGGCTCCCGCTCCGCGCAGTGGGGAGACTGACAGCGGGAGCGGGCATCGTCGGCGAAAGGGTCCGTCATGTGGCAGGGCAGGAGAGTTCCGCACGTTCCACGAGTTCCGCGAGTTCCGCAAGGCAGCGTCCATCACCCGGTGTTCGCCCGCTTCTACGCGAGCTGCTGCGGTCCGGCCGCGGACGCGCGGGCAGGGGTGGCCACGCTCCGGAAGGAGCTGCTGACGGGCGCCACCGGCCGGGTCATCGAGGTCGGCGCGGGGAGCGGGCTGAACTTTGCGCACTATCCGGGCACGGTCACGGAAGTGGTGGCGATCGAACCGGAGGCCACACTGCGGGAGGTGGCCAGGTCGGCGGCGGCGCGTGCGGAGGTCCCGGTGGATCTGGTGCCCGGAGTGGCGGAGGCCCTGCCGGTCAAGAGCGAGGCATTCGATACGGCGGTGGCATCGCTGGTGCTGTGTTCCGTCCGCGAGGTGCAGCGCGCCCTCGCGGAGCTGCGGCGGGTACTGCGTCCAGGCGGTGAGCTGCGGTTCTTCGAGCACGGGCGGGCGGCGGGGCGCGGGCTGGCGGCCGTGCAGTGGTCGCTGGACCGGACGGTCTGGCCCCTGCTGATGGGCGGCTGTCACACCGGCCGGGACCCACTGGGCGAGATCCGGACGGCCGGGTTCGAGGTACTGCGGGTGCGCCGGCTGAAGGTGCCGGAGCACGGGCCGACGCTACCCACGTCGCCGGCGGTGCTGGGCACGGCGCGGCGGCCGAGCGACTGACGGTCCCGAGGCGGACGGCCGACTGACGTCCCTACGGCGGACCGGCGGCCTGGCGGCACGGCGGACGGGCGGCTGAGCAGCCCCCACAGCGGACGGTTGGCTGCGCAGCCCCCGTCGGTCCCTCCGCGGCCCGTCGGCAGCCGTCGCTCACACCGTCCAGGTGCGCAGTTCGTCTGCGATGGTGCGGACGTCGGCCGTGCCCTCCTTGACGAGGCGGGCGAGGTCACGGACCTGCTCGGGAGAGATCGTGATCTTCAGCCCGCTGGCGACGAGATAGCCGTAGGCGACGGCGGTGGCGAACATGGCGTTCGAGCGCTCCAGCGCCGGTACCTGGAGCAGGAGTTGCAGGAGGGAGGCGGCACGGTCCTGGGGTTCGGTGTAGACGGGTACACCGAATATCTCGGCTTCATGGCGGCTGACGGCGGCCACCAGAGCGCCCCAGTCGGTGACCTGGGGGTCTCCGGGTGTGTGCTGTTCGGCGATCAGAAGGAGCCAGGCGAGGTCGATGCGCAGCGTCACGTGGTGCCCGGCAGTCCTTCGTGGTGGGTGGCGGTCGCGACGCCGTCGGCGCCGCCTGGTTCCAGGCCGAATTCCTCGGCGAAGACGCGCTCGTACTGCTTCATGAAGTCGGAGGCGGCCTCGACGAAGGTCTGGCCGACCTCACCGGCGTCCTTGAGGACGAGCTCCTCGATATAGCGGTTCATGCTCACTCCCCGCTGCAGGGCGCGCTCCCGCGCCGCTTCGGCGGTGGCCTCGTCCACGCGGACGTTCAGCTGTGTCTTCGCCACCCCTCCAAGCTAGCGCGCATCCGCTAGCAGCGGCAAGCACTGCCGGTCCGGAGCAGGCACCGGCTGGTCCGGAGGGCGGGGAGGGGCGGAGGGCAGGGAGGGCCGGGGAAGGAGGGGAGCTGCTGGAGACCGAGCGAGCGCACGGGAGACCGACGGCGCACAGGAAGATCACCTTCGGGGCGTCCGGACCGGGGTCGGCACCTCGGCAAGCACCTCGGCAAGCACCTCGGCCGCCCCTCGCGCACCAGGCGCCGCCCACCGGATGCCATGCAGCGCGGCCATCGGGCGGGCGGCGCCCCGCGGGCCGGCGTTTTACTTGTAGCCGAAGTCCTGGGTCCAGTAGGCCCGGAGCTTGCCGCCCAGGGCGACGCCTATCCCGGTGCCCTTGGAGTGGCAGCTGAGGATGTTGGCGCGGTGGCCGGGGCTGTGCATCCAGGCGTCGAAGGCACCCTGGGGAGTCCTCGGCCAGGCGTCGATGTTCTCCCCGGAGGCGTCGCGGTACCCCTGTGCCTCCATTCGTTCCTTGGGGCCCTTGCCGTTGCGGCCGGTGTGCGCGTAAAAGCCGTGGGCGGCCATGTCCTGGCTGCAGCCACAGAAAACCTACGCCTGAGGGCAGCACGGCACCCCGCGCGGATATCGGGGTTCCCTCTCTGATATTCCGGAGGCCATTTCTCGGTGCGTCGCCACCCATCGGGGCCGTTGACGGCGGGCCGCACCGGCCGGGCCCGGGCCACTGGCGCGTGCGGGGTCCTCAGGCACGTGGCCCGCGGGGGCGCGGAGTCAGTGCGGTGTTGGCGGTGTCGAGGATGTTGCGGAAGGTCCGGGTGGTAATCGGCCTCGCGAGGCGCCGGGTGAGGAGGGTGCCGAGCAGCGGAAGGGGGATCTCGGCGCGGGTGGTCCAGCGCACCTGCGTGCCGCCCTCGGCCTCGGCCTCGGTGAACGTCATACGGCCGAGTGCATGGCGGGACGGCGGCCAACTGCGCTCGACGACGTACTCGGTGGCGTACTCCACGGCTGGTGACCTTCTCGCTCGAGTGGGAGCACCGTCTCGGCGCGGTGCAGCTTGTCCGGGTTGCGGATGGCGCAGAGGCCGGTGATCCGTCCGTCGTGGATCTCGAACGCGACCAGCCAGTCGAGCTCGCCACCGGTGACGAACCGTGCCGCGGGCATGCCGTAGCCATGGCCTGACCTCACCACCATGCGTCGGTACCCGGGTTCCACGCGCGGCTCCCCTCTTCGGCTGCCCATCGGGACACCTCACCTCAGCGAACCGTGACAGTCCGCCGCCATGATGTGCGTCACAGCTGCTGCCGATGCCGTCCGCCGCCCCGGCTCCCCGGCTCCTGGCCCGCCCCGCTACTCGAAGGCCTTCAAGGTGTCCTCACCCTGGGTCCACCGGACACCGAGCCTCTGGCGCGTCAGGAGCCAGCCGTCCGGGCCCCGGCTGAACTCCCAGTCGTACGGTCCGCCCATCGCGTAGGGAGAGGAGGTCTTCCCGGCTTCGGTGACGGCGACGAACCACATGTAGCCGATGCCCGTCGCCCGGTCGCCGTCTACGTCGAAGTGCATGTTCAGGATGTGATGCTGCATGCTCGGATACGGCGATTCCGCTGCTTCCACCGTGGCCCGGACCGCGTCCTTCCCGTGGATCTGCTCCCATGGCCCGAACTCCAGCACCGCATCGTCGGCCCAGCATGCGATCCAGGCCTGCCAGTCCTTGCGGTCGAGTGCCCGCCACCCTTGGATCATGAGGGCGCGCAGGGCTTCTTTGTCCTCCAGGTCCCGCAGTCTTCGTACCAGGCTGTCGTAGTCGGCGGCAGTGGGTGGCATACCCGCTCCTTTCCTTTCGGGGTGGGTCACTGGGCGCTTGCGGTGGGACGGACGACGATCTCGTTCACGTCGACCTGCGGCGGCTGTGCAAGGGCGTAGGCGATGGCCTCCGCGATGGCCGATGCGGGCAGTGCCACGGCGCGGTACGTCTTCATCGCCTCCCTGGCGGCAGGGTCGGAGATGCTGTCCGCGAGTTCGGACTCGGTCACGCCGGGAGAGACGAGGGTGACCCTGATGTCCCCTGCCGACTCCTGGCGCAGCCCTTCGGAAATCGCGCGGACGGCGAATTTGGTGGCGCAGTAGACGGCGGCGGTGGGCGAGACCTCGTACGCGCCGACGGAGGCGATGGTCACGAAGTGCCCGCCGCCCTGCGTGCGCATCGCGGGCAGGGCGGCGGCAATGCCGTGCAGGACTCCGCGCACATTCACGTCGATCATGCGGTCCCACTCATCGGTCTTGAGCGCTTCCAGCGGGGAGAGGGGCATCACCCCCGCGTTGTTCACGAGGGCGTCGATCCGGCCGTACCGGCGCAGCGCCGCCTCGATGAAAGCACGCATGTCGGCCGCGTCGGTGACATCCAGCTTGGCGAAGGCAGCGGTGCCGCCCTCCTTCGCGATCTCTTCGACCAGGCGCTCCAGCCGGCTGGTGCGGCGCGCACCGAGAAAGACCCGGTGTCCGTCCGCCGCCAGCCGGCGTGCAGTCGCCTCACCGATACCGCTGCTCGCACCGGTGATCGCGACAACCTTGGAGGTCGGTGGCATGGTGTTGGCTCCTTGTAGAGAACGTGGCGGGTGATCCGCTCTCCGGAGTCTGGGCGGCAGTGGAAGGACCAACCAGGACAGGCTGATCCTGGGTACGGCGCACCCAGGGACGCAGCCGGGGCCCGGGTCGCCCTGCCCGAGGTGCCCTACGACCGACGCCGCGCGAACCTCGCACGAGCCGCGTCGTGGGCACCGCGCAGAAGCTGCACCACCGTGTCCGTGGTCCTCTCCCCCGGATTGACGACAGCGAGCCAGCCGAGTGCCCCGTACACCGGGTGCGGCATCACGCTGTCGGCGGCTGCGTAATCGCGCGGCCGGATGAGACCGCGTGGCTCCTCCCCGGTGAGCTCGCGGAACGTCGCTCGGTCGACGTGGATGTTCACGCGCCACCGGCCCGGAGCGTCAAGGGCGGAAGCGGTGTCGTCGGGGTAGTTCTTGGCGACGATCGTGCCGTAGGGCTGGACGTTCTGCGGGATCTGGCCGTCGGGGGCGAAGTAGAAAAAGGCGCTCCCCCACGTGAACTCGGGGAAGTCGCCGCCCGGCTCCGGGCCGACCACGAGCGCGTCGTCGAAGCCCCGTACGGCCGCGATGATCTGTTCCATACTCATGGTTCAAGCATCACCTTCAAGTGCTTATGTGGGGTTGGCCGATGGGCAAGCCGGCGAGCGGTGCGCAACGGGTACTGCTGCGCACCGTCGACGTGGCCGGAGAGTCGGGGTACTCGGTGCAACAGGTGCGCGACCTGGAACGGCTGGGGGTCATTCCCGCAGCCGCTCGATCGGCCAACGGCTACCGCTCCTACACACCGCTTCACGTGCACGCGCTTCGGGCCTACCGGGGACTCGCGGGTGCCATGGGGCCTGTCGCGGCCCGGCAGATGCTCGCGCGGCTGCGAACGGGGACGATCGCGGAGGCGGCCTCGGCGATCAACGCGGTCCATGTGCGGCTCGCTCGGGAACGTGAGGAGGCGCTGCGCGCCCAACAGGCGTTGCGGGCGATCCAGGCCGAAGCGGAGGCAACCGGGTTCGAGCACGAGAGCGACGCGATGACGATCACGGAGCTCGCCGAAGCGCTCCGCGTACGCCCTTCGACCCTGCGGTTCTGGGAGCAGGAAGGACTTGTCACCCCCGAGCGGGTGACGTCACTGCGAGCACGTCGCTACGACCTGTCGGCCATCAGAGCAGCGCGCATCGTGACGGCTCTCCGCGGCGCCGGCTACGGCATTCCCGCCGTGCGCGAGGCCATGGACTCCCTGGGGCAACTCGACGGCCCGGCAGAGGCCCAACGCATCCTGCAGCAGCGTGTGGAGCAGATCGCCACGCGCACCGTGGCCCTCCTCCGAGCGGGCGCCGACCTGGCCGTCGTTGTCGAGTCGGCCGGGGGTTAGGGGGCACACCCAGGCTACGTCCCATCACGGCGTTCCAGGAAGGGGTCGTTCCCGCAGGTCAGAGGTGGTACGAGCGTTCCGGCGTCCCGTCTTCCGCGACGGCCGCGGCGACCGGGACGGAGGGCGCCGCAAGCTGAGGTCAGCAAGCAACCACAGCCTCATGCCGTATGCCGTATGCCGTATGCCGTATGCCGTATGCCGCATACCGAAGGGAGACACCGTGCGGGCACGCTTCCGGCTCCGCCGGTTCAGCGGCGCCGACATCACCGACGTGGTGGCTGTCGCCGTGCTCGTCGCATCAGCCGCGACCGTCTTCCTCCTGCTCGCCGACCGTCTCTGACGGCACGCATTCCGACCGCACGCAACCGAACAGAAGGCACCCCACTCACCATGCGCACCACCCGTCGCGCCACCCAGGTCGTCGCCTCTGCCGCCGTCCTGACGGCAAGCCTGGCGCTGACCGCCTGCCAGAACGACACCACCAGGGACAACGGCGGCCAGGCCCCGACCACGTCCTCCCGGCCCCTGACCGGCGGCCAGGATGCCCAGTCCCCTTCGGACGGCGACGGCAAGGGCAACGGCCCGGCCAAGGGCGGGCATGTGTCCAAGACCGCCGTGTCGTCAGGCGCCTCCGGCAGCGGGAACGCCGGTAAGAACGGCCCTGGTCGGACCGCCGGGCAGGACTCCGGCAGCCGGACGACGACCGCCGCCTGCACCGGCGCGCACGTCAAGGTCGCCGTGACCAAGGTCCGTCGCCCCGTCAACCACATGCTGCTGACCGCCACCAACACCGGCTCCGTGCCCTGCAACGCCTACGGCGCGCCCTACCTCCGCTGGGACGACGCCCAGGCCGCCACCACGTTCCTCGACGCCTCCAAGCCGCAGGCCGTGGTCACGCTCGCGCCGGGCGAGTCGGCGTACGCGGGGATCATGTACCAGTCCGCTGACGGCTCGGGCAGCGAGGGCCACACCGCCCGTACCCTGGGCGTCCTGTTCGGCAACCGGGCGGGCGATGGATCCACCGGCCCGTCCGTGCGCCTCATGCTGCCCAACGGAGGTGTCCACACCGACAGTTCGGCATGGGTCACCTACTGGCAGTCCCGTTCCGAGGACGCGCTGACCTGGTGAAGGAGCGCCGCTGATCCGGCCCGGTCGAAGGCCGGCCCGGTCACTGGGGGGAGCCCGACGCCGGTAGCCGGGGCGGGGCCGGACTCAGCCGTTCTCCTTCGGAGCGGGGATCCATTTGCTGCCGCCCAGCGGGTAGTCGTACTGTGGACGGCCCTCCATCCCACTGGTGTGGAACGGCTCCCCGTTGTCGTCGATGCGGAGCGTGCCGTGCCGGTTGCCGCTGGACCACTCCAGTTCCAGGTACCAGCGCACCGCGCGGACCCCGGCGCGCGCGGTGATCTTGAAGACCTCGGGGTCCCGCTCGCTCACCTTGTAGGGGAAGTCCCGCTGTCCGCCCTGCGGCGCGATGCCGGGCTGCGGCGCGTCCAGGGAAACCGCGAACGTCTTGGGCGTGATGCCGCCGCCGCAGCCCACACCCATGCTGTAGGCATTCCAGGCGGGCGGCGCGGCACTGCTCACCACCCGCACCCGCAGCCCGTGCAACACCACGGTCTTGTCCCCCGTGCCCTGCACCGACACCTCCACCAGCTGGCTGTCCGCCGAGACCGCGCCCAGCGACGAGATCCAGCCCCGGGCGTCCTGTTCGGAGGGCGGCGGACCCATCGTGCCGGGGTCTCGGTCGACCAGGTAGCGCTGGCTGCACGGGCTCTCCCAGCGGTACGGGCGGACATCCACACTCACCGGGAGCCCGGCCCGGTCGTCCGTGTCCGGCCCGTTCGCCTCTCCGCCGCCGGCCGTACGGGACGGGGAGAGGAACGGGGAAGGGGACGGGGACGGGCCCGTGCTCCCCGTAACGGGCGGCTGTGCGGACGCCGAGGGCAATCGACCGTCCCCGGCTCGCGCCTCCCCGTTGCCGCGCTCCGCACTTGCGGTCCGCCCGGCTGCCGCCTGACGGCCGTGCCCGTCCCCGTCGGCGACCAGTCCGGCTACAAGCGCGGCGGAGACTGCCACGGCGGCCACGGCGATTCCGGCCGTCAGCGCGATACGCCGTCGACGGCCCCCGGGCACCACCTGGGTCACGGGCCGCCCCGCGGGGCTGGCCCCGGCCACTCGGCCAGGGGCGGAGGCGGCCCCGAGGGGAGCCGGTGGCGGCACGGGCGCGGCGCCGGCGTCGGCCCCGCGGCCGGCCCCGGCCCCGCGGCCGGCCCCGGCCCCGGACCCGGACCCGGACCCGGACCCGGACCCGGGCTCGGGCTCGGATTCGGGCTCAGCCCCAGCCCCGGCCCCGGCCCCGGCCTTGCCCCCGGCAACCGTCTCACCCTCCACGGCAACAACCGCCGTGCCCCTGCCCGCTTGTTTACGGTCTCGCTCCCGGCGTCGCGCCTCGTCCGCCAGGATCCACCGCCGGTGCAGCTCCACCAGCTCGTCCGGCGTCGCCCGGCACAGCCGTGCCAGCCGCTCCAGCGGTGCGTACTCCGTCGGCACCGCATCACCGTTGCAGTAGCGGTGCAGCGTCGACGTGCTCATGTGCAGCCGCTTGGCGAGCGCCCCGTAGCTGTTCCCGGAGCGGTCCTTCAACTCCTTGAGCAGCGCCGCGACCCCAGATGTTTCTTCGACCGCCCCCACTGTCACTCCCTCCCCGCCGGCGCACACCGCGCACGGACCGTTCACCCAACACGACCGCCCGAGCCGGACCGCCCCACCCCACCCCGTACCGGCATCGCCAATTCCTCTGCAGGTACGGGAATCTCGGTACTGGATTCTGCAGGGCAGCGGCCCGCTTTGCGCGCCGACACGGTCATCGGCACCGGTTCGGCGGAGCTCAAGACCGGGCCGTCCAGTACCGCTTGAGCACCTCCAGTTGCAAGGAGGGGCGCCTTCGCCACCCACGGCGACCCCGGCTTGCCGCCCTACGACACCGACCGGCACGCCACCATGCACATCGACCGCAGCTGGCGCCTGCACCACGACGCCTCCGCCTCGGCCGCCACAGGAGAACCGGCATGACCCGAACCTCCCGCAACGGCACGGACTCCCCGGCCTCCTCCCCCCGTTGCGGCGCGGCAGGGAAGCTGCAGGTCAGGCGCCCATGTCACATTCTGCCGGGCTGTGTCGTCATCAGTGTGTAAGCACCGACGACGAACGTAAGCACCACAACGCCAGAGGAGATCACCATGAGTGCCCGATTGAACGCCTTCGGCAGCCCGACCCTGAGCAAGGTCTTCCAGCACATCATCGCGGCAGGCAAGGTGCTGGAGGACTCGACGCTGCCGGCCGCGACGCAGGAGCTGGTGAAGCTGCGCGCCAGTCAGATCAACGGATGCGGTTTCTGCACCGACATGCACAGCAAAGACGCTGCCGCGGCCGGTGAGACCTCGGTACGCCTCAACCTGGTCGCGGTGTGGCGGGAGGCCACGGTGTTCACCGAGGCCGAACGGGCCGCGCTGGAGCTGACGGAGCAGGGCACCCGCATCGCGGATGCGGCCGGTGGGGTCACGGACGAGGCCTGGGCGAACGCCGCCAAGCACTACGACGAGGAGCAGTTGGCCGCCCTGGTGTGCGGGATCGCTCTCATCAACGCCTTCAAC
This sequence comes from Streptomyces sp. NBC_00400, assembly GCF_036048035.1. Lineage (NCBI taxonomy): Bacteria > Bacillati > Actinomycetota > Actinomycetes > Kitasatosporales > Streptomycetaceae > Streptomyces > Streptomyces sp. NBC_00400. The sequence continues at coordinate 459,367 of NZ_CP107940.1, forward strand.
CGGGCGAACGTCCTCATCCAGCAGCCCGCCGGCGACTACCGGCCCGGCCAGTTCGCATAATCCGGGGCCGGCAGCACGACACGCCCCTCGCCGCCCTCATGAAGAGGACGGTGCCGCACCGAAGAGGCGGCGAAGCCGTGCCCACCGGGAGGCCCCTGGGGCGTCCCCAGGGTCAGGACCCGGGTCCTGACCCTGGGGACGCCGGGCGTCTTCGTGGGTTACGGAGGACTGCGCAGCCGGCTCTTCGTCCGGGTCTCCGCGGAAGGCGACGGCCTCCTCTCCGATCCCGATCACCTCCAGGAGGACATCCAGGGCCTTGTCGGCGTCCTCGTGCCGCTGGGTGAGCCAGACAAGGGAGATACCGGCCGGATTGCCGTCGTGCTCGCTGAGGGCGAAGCTGAAGCCCCGCAGCCGGAACAGGACGACGTCGAGGGCGTCCAGCCCGTCCCACGACCGCTCCACCAGCAATCTCAGTCGCCTGGCCGCGGGCTGCACCGGTAGCTCCGGCCGGCTGCACGTCACCCCCGTGATCGCCGCCTGGCACGACGGAGTGCTGTACTTCTCCACCGGCGCGGGGGAGCAGAAGGCGAGGAACCTCGCCCACGACGGACGCTGTGCGCTGACCACCGGGAAGAACGCGCTCACCGAAGGTCTCGACCTCGTGGTCGAGGGCCGGGCGGAGCCGGTTGCCGATCGCGCGCTGCTGGAGGAGGGGATCGCGGCGTACGAGGCGAAGTACGGGCCGCACATGACCTCACCCGAGGGCACCTTCCACGGGATCGGGGAGACGTTCCGGAGGGGGGACGCGGTGGTGTTCGCGGTCGCCCCGGCCACGGCGTACGGCTTCGGCGGGGCCAACGGGGTGTATTCCCATACACGGTGGGCGTTCTGAGCAATCGGGCCCTCTGAGCAATCGGCCCCACGAAATTCCGGGCTCGCGGAGAGAAAGTGGTTGCCGGTGGACGGCCAACGCCAACATTCTCGCTGTGCCAGGGCGCCATAGCGGTGGCTCTCCAGATGGAGCCACCGGCGGCACTGCAGAGTGGTCATGTGTGGTGACGCCGGGACCCCGAGGACCTTCCGTAGGCCAAGGCAAGGGCATTGCGTACTGCAACGTGTCCGGCCGCCCGGAAAGCCTCGGCGTGGGAATCCACTTTTCTCTGGCCTCTTGGCCCCGGCGAATGGCCAGGTGTTGGCGAATGGCCAGGTATTGTCGGTCAGCGTGCCTTGATGGAAGTACAGACGCCACCCTGCCGCACTCCTGCGCCACAGTGAACTGCGTCGAGCTCGGCGGCCTTTGCGGTCGGAGATGTACGTCACGTGAACGATGCCCGGGGCCATCAGCGTCGCTGTCATGTCGCTGGTGGTGATGCGATCCGGTGGGGTGTCTGAACCAGGAGCGATGGCGGTCAGGATCGACACCCGGTCCCAGCGCCGCCCGGACGCCCCGAACTCGACGAACTCCGGGTCCAGGAGTTCGGCTGCGAGGGCCGGCGACGCGCGAACGTCCGGATCGAGCAGCCGCAGTTCACCTTCGACAGCGGCTCGTAGGGACTGGTCCTCCTCGTCGTTCATGGAGCGAGCCCAGGGTCTCGTCCGTTACGAGAGTGGATCTCGGCCGAGGCCGGTCATGTCTGCCGGGACAGTCGCGATCTGACGCGCCGCCAGTGGGCCCGGCTGGAGCCGTTGTCTCCTTGGCGCCGGGAAACCACGCCATCAGCGCGCTGCAGATGGAAAACTGGGAAGGCTCACCTCTGCGTAACGGGAGAATGCTCGGCATGGCTGTCATCCACCACACCCGCCTCGAACCGACCAAGTTGGAACTCCTTGCCTCCTGGCTCCCCTCCCGTCCGTGGTACGGCGACGGCGCGGGAGGGCCGGAGTTGGCCAACGCGGGTGGCTTCCGGCTGGACGACCCGCAAGGCGAGGTCGGGATCGAGTTCATCGTGGTCACCGACGCCTCCGGACCTCTCCCGGCCGCCTACCTCGTTCCGCTCACCTATCGCGGTGCCCCGCTCGACGGGGCCGAGCACGCGCTCGTCGGCACCATGGAGCACGGAGTGCTGGGGCGGCGCTGGGTCTACGACGGCTGCCACGATCCGGTGCTGATCGGCCAATTGCCGGCTCTGATCGAGGGCCGGGACCAGGCGCAGGACCAGAACACCACAGGCGCCCCGGCCCGGGACGTCACCTGCGCCTATGCCGGCGAAGGCTCCCTCCCCATGGACTTCACCACGGCTGCCACCGACACCCGGGAGAGCACGGAACTGCCCACGCTGAACGGCATGGTCCTCCGACTGCACCGGGTACTTCGGCCCGCCCCGGAGCCCTCGTCCCTCTCCCCGCGGGGAACGACCGGTCACATCGCCGGCTCCTGGCACCTGCCGGATGGCAGCCGCACCGCGGGACTGTTCGCCACCTTGCACACCGGCCCTCGGAGCTGAGGGCCGTCCCGCAGGTTCTCGTGAACCCGGGAAGCCTGACGCTTCGGCCCATACGCTCGCGGCGTACGTACGGACATCCGGGACCGGGCCCGCCCCTTCCGCCGCCGTCGCCGTCTCCGCCGGTCCACCGGCGGGGAAACCGTTCGCCGGACAGGCCGACGTTCTGTTTGGCTCGTCTCATGAACGATCTACAAATCCGCTGCGCCGATCTCTCGGACATCGACACCGTGTTGCAGTTCTGGCGCGAAGCCGCGGAAGGAACGAGCATCAGCGACGACCGCGAAGGAGTGGCCCGGCTGGTTACCCGGGATCCCGAAGCACTGCTCCTGGCGGAGCGCGACGGCACCCTCGCGGGGACCGTGATAGCCGGCTTCGACGGATGGCGCTGCCACCTCTACCGGCTGGCTGTGCACCCCGGACACCGCAGGCAAGGCATCGGCGGTGCGCTGCTGGCGGCCGCCGAGGAGCGGTTCCGTGCGCTGGGCGGGCGGCGCGGCGATGCGATGGTGCTGGACCGCAATGAAACGGCGCAGCATGCGTGGCGCGCGGCGGATTACGCGCCCGAGCCCCAGTGGAGCCGCTGGGTCAAGCATCTCGACGGCTGAGCGCCCCCCGGCGCACCGATTCATCGATACGCCGATACGTCGATACGCCGTCGCACCGGGGCCTCGACACCCCGGCACCCCGGCACCCCGGCACCCCGGCACCCCGGCACCCCGGCACCCCGGCACCCAAAGAGCCCGCCCCTGCCCCCGGCACGGGGCGGGCCCACCCCCGACCGGCAACTTTGCTGACCCTTTACCATGGAGTCTCTCCTCCCCCGAGTGAAAGGTGTGTGAGCGTCCGGCCATGGACGAGCCTCCTAGTTGTCGATCATCCATTCGACAGAGCGCGAACCTCCCGATCCTGTTCGATCATGGGACGGAGGTGACTCGATGACCGACCTGCTCTTTCTGGGCGTGGCACTCCTTCTGACTCTGGCCTGCGGGGTCTTCGTCGCCGCCGAGTTCTCCCTGACGACCGTCGAGCGCAGCGACCTCGAACGCGCCGCCGAGCGCGGCGACCGTGGCGCGGACAGCGGGCTGAAGGCGGTCCGCAGCCTCACCTTCCAGCTCTCCGGCGCCCAGCTCGGCATCACCGTCACCGGCCTGGTCATCGGCATGCTGTCCAAGCCGGCGATCGCCACCCTGCTGGCGGGTCCGCTGGACGCGATGGGCCTGCCGCATTCGGTGGCGGAATCGGCCGCCCTGGTGCTCGGAACGGCGATCTCGACGGTCGTCCTGATGGTCGTCGGCGAGCTGGTGCCGAAGAACTGGGCCATCTCCGACCCGCTGGCCATCGCGAAGCGGGTGGCCACCGCCCAGCGCGGCTTCAGTGCCGCCTTCAAGCCGCTGATCCGGCATCTCAACAATGCCGCGAACCACATGGTCCGCCGGATGGGTCTGGAGCCCGCCGAGGAGCTGGCCTCGGCACGCGGTCCACAGGAGCTGGTGGCGCTGGCGCGGCACTCCGCCAAGGAAGGCGCGCTGGAGCCCGACACCGCCGAGCTGTTCGTCCGCACCCTCAACCTCGCCGATCTGACCGCGGAGAACGTCATGACCCCGCGGGTGCAGGTGATCGCGCTGGAGGTGCAGTCCACCGCGGAGGACGTGGCCAATGCGACCCGGGCGACCGGACTGTCCCGCTTCCCCGTCTACCGCGGCAGCCTGGACAGCGTCGTCGGGGTGGCGCACATCAAGGACGTCCTTGCCGTCCCGGCCGAGCGCCGGCCGCGGCACCCGGTGTCCGAGCTGGTGCGCGAGCCGCTGCTGGTGCCCACGACGCTGACCGTGGACCGGCTGCTGGACCGGCTCTCCGGCAGGCGCACGATGGCCGTGGTCATCGACGAGTACGGCGGCACGGCCGGCGTGGTGACCCTGGAGGACATCGTCGAGGAGGTGGTCGGCGAGGTCCGCGACGAACACGATCCGATGGAGACCCCCGACCTCGCGCCGGCCGGCACCGACGCCGAGGGCCGCAGGGTCTACCAGGCCGACGGCTCCGCTCGCACCGACCAGCTGCAGCGGATCGGCCTGTGGCTGCCCGAGGGCCCGTACGAAACCCTCGCCGGACTGGTCGCCACCGAACTCGGCCGGATACCGGTCGCCGGCGACACCCTGGAGGTGGCCGGCTGGCGGATGGATGTGCTGGACGCCGCCGGCCATCGTGCCGCGCGGGTGCTGTTGCACGCCCCGCTCCCGGGCAGCCATGACGAGCAGGACGCGGAGGCCCGCCGATGATCGGGGTGCAGCTTTTCGTGGGCCTGCTGACGCTGGTCGTCAACGCCTTCTTCGTGGGCGCCGAATTCGCCGTGATCTCGGTGCGCCGCAGCCAGATCGAGCCGTACGCGGAGCGCGGTGACCGCCGGGCGACCAGCGTGCTGTGGGGGCTGCAGCATGTCTCGGCCCTGCTGGCGGCCGCCCAGCTGGGCATCACGCTGTGCACCCTGGTGCTGGGCGCGGTCGCCGAGCCGGCCATCGCGCATCTCCTGGAGCCGGTGTTCCACGCGGTGGGGATCTCGGACGCGCTGATCCATCCGATCTCGTTCGTGATCGCGCTGTCGCTGGCCACCTATCTGCACATGCTCTTCGGCGAGATGGTGCCGAAGAATGTCGCACTGGCCGAGCCGGTCCGCAGCGCCCTGATGTTCGGGCCGCCGCTGGTCGCGCTGACCCGGGCGCTGCGCCCGGTGATCTTCGCGATCAATGCGCTCGCCAATGCGCTGCTCAAGCTGCTGCGGGTGGAGACCAGGGACGAGGTCGCCGCGACCTTCTCGGACGACCAGCTGGCGAAGATGGTCGAGGATTCGCGGGCGGCCGGGCTGCTCGACGAACGGGCGCAGGAGCGGCTGCGGGACGCCCTGGAGCTGGGCCGCCGCCCGGTCAGGGATGTGGTGCTGCCGGCCGAGAAGGTCGTCTCCGCGCAGATGGGGGCCACGCCCGAGGAGCTGGAGCTGCTGGCCGCCGAGTCCGGCTTCTCCCGCTTCCCCGTCGTCGACGACACCCGCCGCATCCTCGGCTATCTGCACGTCAAGGACGCGCTGGACGCCACCCCGCGCGATGTGCCCTTCCCGGTGTCGGCGCTGCGCCCGATCGCCCGGGTCAAGGCCTCCACGCTGCTGGACGACGTGCTGACGGCGATGCGCGGTTCCCGTACGCATCTGGCCGCGGTGATCGGCGAGGACGGGCGGCTGGCCGGGCTGGTGACGATGGAGGACGTGCTCCGGGAGCTGGTGCTGCAGCGGCCCGGGGCCTGACGAGAGGCGGCAGCCCGAGCGCCTGACCGATCGGTTAGATTATTGACCGATCGGTCAGATGCGTGCGCGCTCAGCCGTGTGGCGCACTCAGAGGCGTGCGTGCCCGCACCGGTCGCCATCGCATCCGACGCGACGAGGGGGCAGGGGCATGGATCGCACCAGGTGCTGCATAGCGGGCGGGGGACCCGCCGGAATGATGCTCGGACTGCTGCTGGCCAGGGCCGGCATCGAGGTGACCGTCCTGGAGAAGCACGGCGACTTCCTGCGGGACTTCCGCGGGGACACCGTCCATCCCTCGACCCTGCGGCTGCTGGACGAACTCGGCCTCGGTGAGGCGTTCGCCCGGCTGCCGTTCGCCAAACTGGAGGAGATGCGGGCACAGGTGGGCACCACCACGGTGGTACTGGGCGATATGCGGCACCTCCCCGGCCGGCACAAGTACGTCGCCATGGTCCCGCAGTGGGACTTCCTCGATCTGCTCGCGAGCGCGGCCGCCAAGGAGCCGTGCTTCACGCTGCGGATGCACACCGAGGTGAGGGGACTGCTGACCCAGGACGGCCGCGTCACGGGGGTGCGCTTTCGTGACGAGCACGGCAACAGCGGCGAGCTGGCCGCGGACCTGACGGTCGCGTGTGACGGCCGGGACTCGCGGGTGCGGCAGGCTGCCGGGCTCCGGCAGCGGCTGTTCGAGGTACCGATGGATGTCTGGCAGGTACGGGTGGAGGCTCCCCCGAGCTCTCCACTTCGTTCGAGCAGGAGGGACCCCCATCCTGACACCCGCAAGGACGGCCGGGTCTTTGCGCGCTTCGACGGCGGCCAGGCGGCGGTCACCATGGACCGCGGCACGTATTACCAGACGTCCTATCTGATCAAGAAGGGCCGGGACGCGGAGCTGCGCGCCCACGACATCCAGTGGCTGCGCGACCGGCTCGGGGCGCTGTTCGACTGGGACGACGAGGTGACCGGGGCCATCGGCTCATGGGACGACGTCAAGCTGCTGGAGGTGACCTTCGGGCGGCTGCGGCGCTGGTACCGGGACGGCCTGCTGTGCATCGGGGACGCGGCGCACACCATGTCGCCGGTCGGCGGCGTGGGGGTCAATCTGGCGCTGCTGGACGCGGTCGCGGCGGCCCGGATCCTGGCGGCACCGCTGCGCCGCGGCACGGTCGGCGTGGCCGATCTGGCGCGCGTCCAGAAGCGGCGGCACCTGCCGATGGCCGTGGTGCAGAAGTCCCAGCAGGCCGAGCACACGATGATCCGGTCCGCGCTGGACGGCACGCTCGACGCGGGCCGGCTGCCGGTGCCGATGCGGCTGCTGCGGCGGGTGCCGCCGCTGCGGACGGTGGCCGGCCACCTGGGCGGGTTCGGGGTCCGTCCCGAGCGGGCTCCCGCCTTCGCCCGGGTCAGGCCCGGGGCTCGATCGCGTGGAGAGTGAACTCCTCCAGCTCCGCGGCCGCGGCGTCCAGGTCGAGCTCCGGGTGGACCAGCCAGTGCGCGATCACCCCGTCGATCGCCCCGCCGATCGCCAGGGCAACGACCTGGACATCGAACTCCCGGAGCACACCCGCCTTCTGACCTTCCATCAGCAATGCGGCGAGGGCCTGCCAGCGGCCGTGGGTGTCGTGCGAGCCGGGCGTCTTGAGCCGGGTGCCTCCCTCGTCGTCGAGCAGCATCTCGGTGATCACGCGCACCTGGCGGCGGTGGGCCTGCTGGTAGCCGATCATCGCCCGTACGTAGGCGACGATCGCGTGCCGCGGGCCGACCGCCCGCGCCACCCGCTCGCCGACATGCGCGCGGAACTGCGCCATCACCTGCTCCAGTGCCGCCCGGGTCAGGTTGTCCTTCGAGGAGAAGTGGTAGAGCACCGCGGCCTTGGACAGCCCGGCGCGCTCGGCGATCGCCGACAGCGAGGTGGCGGGGTAACCGCGGGTGGAGATCAGGTCGATGGTGGCCTCGATGAGCTGTTGGCGGCGGCCCCGTTCGGTGAAGGTCAGCGCGTCGGGTCCGGCCTCCCGGCGAGCAGTCATCGCGTTTCCACCTGCACCTTTCCTCGCCCTGACGACGACTTCCGACCGTACACCGCAGGCGTCGGGGGCACCGCCGTGGACCTCGCCATACCGCGCGGTATGGCGAGCGGTAGGATCACCGCGCCATGGAAATGAATGCTCTCTACACCAGTTTCGTCGCGGTCGGCGACAGCTTCACCGAGGGGATGTCGGACGGGCTGCCGGACGGCTCGTACCGCGGCTGGGCGGATCTGCTCGCCGCCCGGCTGGCGGCCGCCTCGCCCGGTTTCCGGTACGCCAATCTCGCGGTGCGCGGCAAGCTCATCGGGCAGATCGCCGACGAGCAGTGCGGGCCGGCCGCCTCGATGGGCGCCGATCTGGTCACGCTGGTCGGCGGGCTCAACGACGTCCTGCGGCCCAGGTGCGAGGTGGATCAGGTGTGCGCACGGTTCGAGGAGGCCGCGGCGCTGCTGGCGCGGGGCGGCGGGCGGCTGGTGCTGATGCGCAGTCCGGGACGGCAGGGGCCGGTGCTGGAGCGCTTCCGGCCGCGGATGGAGCAGCTGTTCGCCCGGATCGGCGAGGCGGCCGCGCGGCACGGTGCGGTGGTCGTCGACCTGTACGGGTCGCGGGCGCTGTCCGACCCGCGGATGTGGGCCGATGACCGGCTGCACCTCAACGCCGAGGGGCACCGCCGGGTGGCGGAGGCCGTCTGGCAGGCGCTCGGGCTGCCCGCCGCGTCGGACTGGGACGCACCGCTGCCGGCCGCCCCGCCGCCGGGCTGGGGTGCGCGGCGCGCCGGCGATCTGCGCTTCGCGCGCGAGCATCTGGTGCCGTGGATAGGACGGCGGCTCACCGGCCGCTCCTCGGGGGACGGCCGGACAGGCGCCCAGTTCAGCGCTGAGCTGGGCAAAGCCTTCTGGGTCACCCCAGCGGACCACACAAACCCTGGCCCTGTGACGGACTGGCGACGGGTGTGGCCTTGACCCGATGCCCTGCCCGGCTGCCATCACCGCCGATTGGGGTGTCGATCCCCGCCTCGGAGGCGGGCTTCCGCCGTGCCCGCGCCTGGTGGGCCCTCGCGCGCCTGTACCCGATGTGGCGGGAGCTGATAGCAGCCTTCCCCGACATCCCGATGGAGCCGCCGCGCTCCCGGTACAGGGAGCTGACACGCCGCGACATGAACGCCGAGCTCCAGCTCGACCGGTGGGTCCACGATGTCGCCGACGCGATCGAGAAACTGTGGCATCACGTCCCCGACGACCTGATGGCGGCTGCCAGGGAGAAGGCCGCGCACGGTGCCGTCGCTCAGGCGTACTGGATCAAGGCCGCGCTCGCGGCCAAGGCGGGAGGAGCGCCCCCGGGCCCGGTCGCGGCGTTTGAGCAGCCCGCGGCCGTCGACCAGGCCGGAGAGGTCGCATGGCTGCGCCAAGTGGCCAGGACATACCGGAAGAGCAGCACGGCGCAGGTGCAGAGCCTGCTTACGACCGCGGAGGAAGACGCATGAGCGAAACCACAACGGCCCGGACCGTCACCGATATTCTCCAGCCGCGCAACACGCTCGTGGCCGGCATGGTCGGCATCGGTCTGGCTGCGGCAGGCGACTGGACGGGCATCCCCTGGGGCCTGCTCGGCGCGGTCTGCGCCGGACTGATACCGGCGGGGTACATCGAGTGGGAGCGGGCGCGGGGTACTTGGGGTGACCGGCACGTGGTGGACCGTACGAAGAGGGCGCCGATCTTCTTCGTCATCTTGGGGTCGATCGGCCTTGGCTCGCTCGGCATGGTCCTCGGTGATGCCCCCACCGGCATCCTCGTCGCGATGCTTGCGCTGTGGGCCATGACTGTCGTCCTTCTGGCGGTGAACAGCTTCTGGAAGATCAGCGTCGACTCGGCGGTGGCGTCCGCGGTGCCTGCGCTGCTCGCTGTCGTCCACTCGCCTTGGTGGCTGCTCGCCTATCTGTTGACGGTCGCGGTGTGTTGGTCCCGGGTGGCGCTGACGTACCACACCGTCGCTCAGACCGTGGCGGGCGCCTCTCTGGGTGCGGCGACCGCGGCGGCCTTCCTGGTGGTGTGAATCGTCCTCTCCCGACATGGAGGTGGGCCCGGACCGACGAACGGTTTGGGCCCACCTCCCTGTCTACGGGCGTCAGCGGCGCGGCAGCCGGACGTCCAGCCCGTATAGGCGCGTGATCGCGGCCGGGCTCTGGTCGTCGTCAGCAACTAGCGTCAGACGCAGGACTCCATGGCGCCGGCCAGTAATCGCCATCCCCTCGATGTTGCCAACGAGGGGGTTGGCCTGGACAGGGAACCGCGTCGGCGCGTCGAGCGAGGGGCACTCCTCCAGCTTGGCGACGAGCATCTTCGACGCGAAGCGCACCCGCTGGTCCCGGTCGGCCAGGTCCGTCACGCTGCTGACGTCTGTGGCCCGCCGCGGGTCGGTGACGTAGAGGCGACGGCCGCCCGGCGAAGCGCCCCGAGCTGCTGCCGTACGAGGGCTGACCTCCCGCTCCCGGCCGGGACGCCGGGTGCCGCACCCGGCGCCCGGCCCGGGGGAATGGCCCGGAAGAATGCCTGGAGGAACATACAGCCGGGACCGGGCCGCCGGCCTGCACAAACGGCCAGTAGACTCTCACCACGTGACTGCTGTGTCTGCGAAGCCTCGCATCCCCAATGTCCTGGCCGGCCGCTACGCCTCCGCGGAGCTGGCCGTGCTGTGGTCCCCCGAGTACAAGGTCAAGCTGGAGCGGAAGCTGTGGCTCGCCGTGCTGCGCGCGCAGAAGGACCTGGGGGTGGAGGTCCCCGAGCAGGCGCTCGCCGACTACGAGCGGGTTTTGGAGACCGTCGACCTGGCCTCCATCGCCGAGCGCGAGAAGGTCACCCGGCACGACGTCAAGGCCCGCATCGAGGAGTTCAACGCCCTCGCCGGCCATGAGCAGGTCCACAAGGGCATGACCTCCCGCGACCTGACGGAGAACGTCGAGCAGCTGCAGGTGCGGCTGTCCCTGGAGCTGATGCGGGACCGTACGGTCGCCGTGCTGGCGCGCCTGGGCTCGCTGGCCGGCCAGCACGCCGAACTGGTACTGGCGGGCCGCTCGCACAATGTCGCCGCGCAGACCACGACGCTGGGCAAGCGCTTCGCGACCGCGGCCGACGAGCTGCTGGTGGCATACGGCCGGCTGGAGGACCTGCTCTCCCGCTACCCGCTGCGCGGTATCAAGGGCCCGGTCGGCACCGCTCAGGACATGCTCGACCTGCTCGGCGGTGACGCTGCCAAGCTCGCCGATCTGGAGCAGCGGATCGCCGGGCACCTCGGCTTCGGCCAGGCCTTCACCTCCGTCGGCCAGGTCTACCCGCGCTCGCTCGACTACGACGTGGTGACCTCGCTGGTGCAGCTGGCCGCCGCCCCCTCCTCGCTGGCCAAGACCATCCGGCTGATGGCCGGGCACGAGCTGGTCACCGAGGGCTTCAAGCCCGGCCAGGTCGGCTCCTCGGCGATGCCGCACAAGATGAACACCCGCTCCTGCGAGCGCGTCAACGGTCTGATGGTGATCCTGCGCGGCTATGCCTCGATGACCGGTGAGCTCTCCGGTGACCAGTGGAACGAGGGCGATGTGTCCTGCTCGGTGGTGCGCCGGGTCGCGCTGCCGGACGCGTTCTTCGCGCTGGACGGCCTGCTGGAGACGTTCCTGACCGTGCTCGACGAGTTCGGCGCCTTCCCCGCCGTCATCGCCCGCGAGCTGGACCGCTACCTGCCCTTCCTCGCCACCACCAAGGTACTGATGGGCGCCGTACGCGCCGGTGTGGGGCGTGAGGAGGCGCACGAGGCGATCAAGGAGAACGCGGTCGCGTCGGCGCTGGCCATGCGCGAGCAGGGCGCGGAGCGCAACGAGCTGCTGGACAAGCTGGCCGCGGATGCGCGGATCCCGCTGGACAAGGCGCAGTTGGACGCGCTGATGGCGGACAAGCTCTCCTTCACCGGTGCGGCGGCCGACCAGGTGGCGTCCGTCGTCGCCCGGATCGAGGAGATCGCGGGGCAGCACCCGGAGGCCGCGGCCTACACCCCCGGCTCGATCCTCTGACCCGAGGGCCCGTGCGCTTCACCCCCGAAGAGCTGGAAGCCGCTCGCGACCGCCTCGTCCCGGACGTGGCCGCGAGCGGCCTTCGCGTGCTCTTCTGCGGTATCAATCCCGGGCTGATGACGGCGGCCACCGGCCACCACTTCGCCCGCCCCGGCAACCGCTTCTGGCCGGCCCTGTACGCCGCCGGGTTCACTCCGCGCCAGTTCCGGCCCGCCGAGCAGCAGGAATTGCTCGCCCATGGCCTCGGCATCACCAATGTCGTGGCCCGGGCGACGGCCAGGGCTGACGAGCTGACCGCCCAGGAGTACCGCGAGGGCGGCCGGCTGCTGGCCGAGAAGGTGGCCCGGCTGCGCCCGCGCTGGCTCGCCGTTGCCGGTGTCACGGCCTACCGCGTCGCCTTCGACGACAAGCACGCGAAGATCGGCCCGCAGGAGCGCACCCTCGGCGACACCCGTATCTGGGCGCTGCCCAACCCGAGCGGGCTCAACGCCCATTGGACGCCGGCGACCCTGGCCGAGGAGTACGGCAGGCTGCGCGCCGCGGCGTTCGCGGCGGACGACGGCGCATAAGGTCGTCCACCGTTCGGCCGTCCGCCATCTTGAAGGCATGTACATGCCTACCCGACGCCTCTACTCTGGCGCCGCCCGCGCAGCCCCCACTCCCTTACGGAGACTCCTGTGCCTGCCCTCTCCGCGCCCCCCTCCGCCGCAGCGTCCCCCTCCTCCCACCGCATCCGCCGCTCCCGCCGCCGCAAAGTCACCGCACTCGCCGGCGCGTTCGCCCTCGCCACCGGCGGACTCGGCGTCTGGGCGGGCAACGGCTTCGGCGCCGAGCCGGCCGCGGCCGCCCTGCCGACCCCCGACCACGTGGTCGTGGTGGTCTTCGAGAACCACGCCTACAGCCAGGTGATCGGCAGCTCCGGCGCGCCCTACGTCAACTCCCTGGCCTCCGGGGGCGCCAGTCTCACCGCCTCCTACGCCGAGACCCACCCCAGCCAGCCCAACTACTACGCGCTCTTCTCCGGTGACACCCAGGGCGTCACCGACGACAGCTGCGTCGACCCGGGCTTCAGCGACGCCCCCAACCTCGCCTCCGAGGTGACGGCGGCCGGCAAGTCCTGGGCGAGCTACAACGAGTCGCTGCCGTCCGAGGGCTCCACCACCTGCAAGAGCGGCACGTACGCGCAGAAGCACAACCCGTGGTTCGGCTTCGGCAATGTCTCCACCGGCTCGGCGCACACCTTCGACGCCTTTCCCACCGACTTCTCGAAGCTGCCGACCGTTTCCTTCGTCGTGCCGAACCTGTGCAGCGATATGCACGACTGCTCGGTCTCCAGCGGTGACACCTGGCTGAAGGACCACCTCAAGAGCTATGCGGACTGGGCCAAGACCCACAACAGCCTGCTGCTGCTCACCTTCGACGAGGACAACCGGCTCAGCGGAAACCGCATCCCGACCGTGCTCTACGGCCAGCCGGTGACGGCGGGCGCCACCTCCGCCACCACCTACAACCACTACGACGTCCTGCGCACCCTCGAGGACATGTACGGCACCTCACACGCGGGCAACGCCGCAGGCGCCAAGGACATCAGCGGCATCTGGGCCGGCTGAGGTGTATCTCGCGGACCGCCGCTCCGCCCCCTCGGCCTCCGCGCCGCCGGGTGACCGGCGCGCCACGACGGACCACCGTCCGCCTCGGCGCGCCGTAGCCGCCCTTCCCTCGACGGTGCTCGTGCTGGGCACCGTCAGCCTCATCACGGACATCTCCTCGGAGATGGTCACCGCCGTGCTCCCGCTCTACCTCGTCGCCGAACTCGGCCTGTCCCCTTGGGGCTTCGGGGTACTGGACGGGGTCTACAACGGGGTGAGCGCGCTGGTCCGGCTGGTGGGGGGACGGTTGTCGGACCGGGGCGGGGGCGGTGGCCACAAGACGGTGGCCGCGGTGGGGTACGGGCTCTCCGCGCTGTGCAAACCGCTGTTGCTGATGGTGCACTCGCTGCCGTTGATCGGGGCGGTGCTGGCGGTGGACCGTACCGGCAAGGGGCTGCGGACCGCGCCGCGGGACGCGATGATCTCCCTGGCCGCCGAACCGGCCGCCCGGGGGCGCGCGTTCGGGGTGCACCGGGCCATGGACACGGCGGGCGCGCTGTGCGGGCCGCTGGTGGCGTTCGTGCTGCTGCGGGTGGCGGCGGAAGGCTATGACGCGGTCTTCACGGTCAGCTTCTGTGTGGCCGTACTGGGTGTGGTCGTCCTTCTGCTGTTCGTCCCGCGCGGCCTCCCGGATGCCGCGCAGGCCGCTGCCGAACGGGCACCGGCCGGGCCCCGGACGCCGGTGCGCGCCCTGCTGGGACGGCCGGAGGTGCGCCGGCTGACGGGGTGTGCGGTGCTGCTGGGGCTGACCACCGTCAGCGACTCCTTCCTGTATCTGACCCTGCAGCGGCGGCTCGATCTGCCGACGGGCTGGTTCCCGCTGCTTCCGCTGGGCACGGCCGCGGCGTTTTTGCTGCTGGCGGTGCCGTTGGGGGCCGTCGCCGACCGGATCGGCCGCCGGCGGCTGTTCCTTGCCGGGCATCTGGCGCTGTTGGGTGCCTACGGGCTGCTGCTGGTGCCGTCGGCCGGCGGGGCGGCCCTGGTCTGTGCCGTGCTGGTGCTGCACGGCTCGTTCTATGCGGCGACCGACGGAGTGCTGGCGGCGGCGACCGCCGATGCGGTGCCCGAGGACGCCCGCGGCAGCGGTCTGGCCGTGGTGCAGACCGGCCAGACCGCCGCCCGCTTCGTCTGCTCCCTCGCCTTCGGCGCCGCCTGGACCGCCTGGGGTGACCGCACCGCCGTCCTGACCGCCGTCATCGGCCTGGCGCTCGCCGCGGCCGTCAGCGCCTGCCTTCTGCGCCGTGCCGTCCCGGCGCCGGCCTCGCACTCCCCCTCGGAGGACGCACGGTGAGCCGCACCCCCTTGAGCAGCACTCCCTTGAGCCGCACCTCCTTGAGCCGCACCTCCTTGAGCCGCGGCGCACGCCTGTCCCTCCTGCTCGTCACCGTGCTCGTGCTCGGCGGAGTCGCCGTCGGCGCGACGCTGCACGCCGCAGGGCGCGCCGCCCGCAAGGAGCGCCCCCAGGCGGGCGGCCCCGCGGTGGCCTCCGGAGCCGTACGCCTGGACGACCCACAGCGCAGCCTGTTCCGCACCATGGCCTGGGGCCCGCACCGCGACGAGATCACCGCCGTCCCGGCCGGCCGGCTCACCGGCCCGCGCACCGCATCCGGCGTCCGCTGCCTGCGCTTCCACGCGGCCGCCGGCACCGGCCTCTGTCTCCAGGCCGTCCACGGCGCACTCCGCGACACCTACCGGGCCGTGATCCTCGACAAGGCCCTGCGCCCGCTGCGCCACTACGACCTGGCCGGCACGCCCACCCGCGCCCGGGTCTCCCCCAGCGGCCGTACCGTCGCCTGGACGGTCTTCGTCAGCGGGGACTCCTACGCGGGTACCGCCTTCTCCACCCGCACCTCCGTTGTCGACACCCGCGGCCGGCATCTGGACGCCAACCTGGAGACCTATGCCCTGACCGTCGACGGGCGTCCGGTGCACGCGGCCGATGTGAACGTCTGGGGCGTGACCTTCGCCGACGACACCCACTTCTACGCCACCGCCGCCACGGCAGGAAAGACCTATCTCGTCCGCGGCAACCGCACCACCCGCACCCTCCGGGCGCTGCACCCCAACGTCGAATGCCCCTCGCTCTCGCCCGACGGCAGCCGGCTCGCGTACAAAAAGCGCGTCAAGGGCGCCGACCCCAACGCTCCGTGGCGTTTGTACGTCCTCGATCTGCGCACCTTGCGGGAGAGGGCGACCGGCGAACACCGCAACGTCGACGACCAGGCCGTCTGGCGCGACGACCACACTCTCGTCTACTCCCTGCCGGGCGACTTCGGTTCGGACCTGTGGACCGTCCCCGCCGACGGCACCGGCGCCCCGCACCGGCTCGTCACCGCGGCGCTCGCCCCCGTCTTCCCCCGCTGACACCGCGGCACGGTATCTGCGTCCGCAGCTGCGTCACCTCCCCTCCCCCACCGCCACCAGCAGCTGGAAGGGCAGCTCACGGTCGCCCTGCCCCACGCCCACCCCGATCCACCGGCCCTGCACCCGCCAGCCGTGCATCCGCGGGACATATCCGCACAGCGTGTCCAGCGGCGGCGGGACGGGCAGACCCCTCGCCGACCGTTCCAAGTGGGCGGCGAGATCGACCGTTTCGGGCTCGCCCCACCGTAACGACAGTGCCTGCACCAGCGCCGTCAGCTCGGCCTCGAACTCCTCCGCGGCCTCGGCCACCTCGGCGAGGTCGGCGTCCCAGAACTCCTGGCTGCCCCGCAGACCGGCTATGTGGAACCCCGGTCCGCTCTCGACCATGGCGGACCGGGCCCGGGCAGCGGGGAAATCCCGGAGCCGCAACCGGTCGATGGCGGCCAGATACGCGTCGGTGGTCATGCCGTCAGTAAACCGCCCGGGTCTGACAATTGGCCCTCCCGGACCGTGCGGCCGCAGTTGGACGCCCTGGCGGGAGCGCCGGTGCCGGGGTCACGTCGCCGCCGTAAGACCGTTGATCATGCGGTCGAGAAGGCGGTCGAAGACGGCTTGCGGGGCCGGGTCGTCGCCCGTCGCCGCCAGCGCCCCGGCGAGATGGGGAAGGCTGCCGGCGGCGGCAGCGGTCTTGAGGTAGCGGGCCTGTGCATCGAGGAGTTCACCGGAGGTGCGGCCGGCCGCCTCGACCGCCCGTTCCTGGGCGAGTTCGTACAGGACGTGGCTGGCCACGAAGCCGGTGAGCAGACTGAAGGTCTCCAGCCGCGCCCGGGCATCGAGGCCGGCGGGGGCGAGGACGGCGAGGGTGTACTCCCATACGGCGAGGGTGTTCGGGCCGAGCGTCTGCTGCGCGGGCAGGGCACCCGGCAGCCAGGGGTGACGATGCATGATCGCGCGCTGCTCGTGAGCGATCCGCCGGAGGTCGGCGCGCCAGTCGCCGGAGGGCTCGGGCGGCAGCCGATGGTCGCCGCTGACCCGGTCGATCATGAGCTCCAGCAGCGTCTCCTTGTTGGGGACATAGCTGTAGAGGGACATCGTTCCCGCTCCGATCCGGCCCGCCACCGCACGCATCGTGACCGCGGCGAGCCCTTCGGCATCGGCGAGGGCAACGGCCTCGGCGGTGATCGCGGCGCGGTCGTGCGCCGGCGGCCTGCCCCGTCGCGGGCGTTCGGCCCGCGACCAGAGCAGCTCGGGATCCACACCGGCACGACGCCCTGACGAGCCTCCTGTACGGGCCACGGCAACCTCTCCTCAGTCGTGAGCCCATCCCACCACACGCTATTCTCGTACAACGTACTGGAAATATGCGCGGAGACCGCTCCAGGAATCGAGGCACCATGACGACGGCCACGCACCACTCGTCCGCGAAGCAGCCACCCCTGCACATACGCGCCCTGCGGCGCACCTTCCGGGGGCTGCCGCCCAAGCTCCACGACATCGCCTACGAGTCCGGCCTCGTGGTCCCCGCGGCGGACGGCAGTGCACTGCTGACCGACCACTACTTCCCCCTGGCCGAGGGCGACTTCCCCACGCTCCTGGTCCGCTCGCCGTACGGCCGGGGCTTCCCCTGGGCGCCGATGTACGGCGTGCTCTTCGCCGAACAGGGCTTCCACGTCGTCCTGCAGAGCTGCCGCGGCACCGGAGGGTCCGGCGGCACCTTCGACCTGTGGCACCACGAGGCCGCCGACGGCCGGGCCACCGTCGCCTGGCTGCGCCGGCAGTCCTGGTTCACGGGCGCGCTGGGCATGATCGGCGCCAGCTACCTGGGCTATGTCCAGTGGGCGCTCGCCGCGGACCCGCCGCCGGAACTGCGCGCGATGGTGATCCAGGTCGGCCTGCATGACCTGCACGGCTACTTCCACCCCGGCGGCGCCTTCGCGCTGGAGAACACCCTTGCCACCTCCATGGGCATGGTGCACCAGCACCGGGGCACGCTGAGGTTTCTGTGGGCCGCACTGCGGCTGCTGCGCCACTTCCGCACGATCACCCGCAGCCTTCCGCTCGGCACGGCCTATGTGCCCGCCCTGGGGGGAAGGGTGCCGTTCCTGGAGGAGGCGATGGCCCGCCCCGAGCCGGAGGACGCGCACTGGCACGGGGCGGACCTGGGGCCCGTGGCCGAAGGTCTGAAGGTGCCGACCAGCCTGATCACCGGCTGGCACGACGTGGCCCTCGACCAGACCCTGCAGCAGTACGACAGACTGCGGCGGGCCGGCTGCGACCGCAGCTTGCTCGTCGGCCCCTGGACGCACCACTCCGCCGTGCAGCAGGGCTGGCCCGAGGTCTTCACCGAAAGCCTCGGCTGGCTGCGGGCCCACCTGTGCGACGACCCGAGCGGCCTGCGGACGACGAGGGCGCGGGTGCACGTGGCCGGCCGGCAGGCATGGCAGGACCTTCCCGACTGGCCCCCGGCGACGACCGCCCGCCACTGGTACCTCGACGGCGACGGCACCCTGCGCCCCCGGATGCCCGAGAACGCCCCGGCGCCGGTGTCCTTCCGCTACGACCCGGCCGACCCGACGCCCTCGGTCGGCGGCCCCCTGCTGTCCGGCAAGGCCGGGTATCAGGACAACACCACGCTGGAGGCCAGGGACGACGTCCTGACCTTCACCACCGCTCCGCTCACCGCGCCGGTCGAGCTCCTCGGGCCGGTCGGCGTGGAACTACGGGTCACCACGGACACCGGTCACGCCGATGTCTTCGCCCGGCTGTGCGACGTCGACGACCGGGGCCGCTCGGCCAACGTCTGCGACGGGCTGCGACGCCTGCGGCCCGGCGGCCCCACGGACACCACCAAAACCACCCCCGCCGCGGTCACGGTGCCGATGAGTTCCACGGCCTATCGCTTCCCCGCAGGACACCGGATCCGCCTGCAGATCAGCGGCGGTGCCCACCCACGCTTCGCCCGCAACCCCGGCACCGGCGAACCTCCGGCGACGGCCACCCGGCTCCTACCGGCCGAGGTCACGCTCCACCACCCGTCCGTGCTCTCTCTTCCCGTCGCGGACGCGGAGTCCGCAAGCGCCGGCCCCGACCGCTGACGGAACCACGCGCGCCTGCGCCACCACCGGCAGCGCAGGCGCCGTCCGCAGCGGTCATCCCCCAGGGACTCGCACCCGGGTGAGCCGCTTCACCGCCCGGGGCTTCCCTCATGCCCTCACTCAACCGGGCCGGTTCTGACAATGGACGTGTGCACGAGCCGTCAGACATCCCGGCGTAGCAGTGACCGCAGCCCCGCCGCCGCTGCCAGCGCCGCCCAGCCGGCCATCACCGCGATGCCGGACCACGCCCCGAGCGCCCCCTCGGGCGCAAGGTGCAGAATCTGCTGCCCCGCCCGGTCAGGCAGGAACTGGCCCACCTTTCTGGTGGCGGCCAGTGAGCCGAACAGCGGGCCCAGAGAGAGGAAGAGCGGGACGAGGAGGCTCAGGGTTCCGACAGGGCTGCGCAACAGCGCGGCCACACCGGCGGAGAACACCGCGAGCAGCCCGCAGTAGACCCCGCATCCTACGGCGGACCGCACCACGCCCGGCGAGCCGATGCTCACGCCCGCCTCGCCGAGCAGCGCCTGCCCCCCGATCCCGGACGCAAAGCCGGCGGTCAGCCCGACGGCGAGGGCGAGCCCGCCCACGGTGACGAGCTTGCCCGCGTACAGCAGTCCACGACGCGGCACGGCGGCCAGCGAGCCCCGGATGGAGCCGCTGGACCACTCCCCCGCGACCGCGAGGACGCCGCAGATGATGGCCCCGAACTGGCCGATGTTGAGACCGAAGTAGGCAGGGAAGACCGGGTCGAAGTGTGGCTGCGACCCGTCGTAGCTGCCGCAGACGAAGCAGGAGATCGCGAGAGTCACCACCAGGATGGCGGAGAGACTGTACGACAGGGAACGCAAGGAGCGGATCTTCGTCCACTCGGAGCGGAGCACGGCGGTGAACAGCATGGCGTCAGACCTCCTGAGTCTTGGCAGTGGCGGAGACGAACTCGGCTGCTTCTGCGGTCAGCCGCAGATAGGCGTCTTCCAACGAGGCCGCCTCATCGGCGAGTTCGAGGACCGGAATGCCCCGTCGGGCGGCGAGGGCGCCGATATCAGCGGGTTCGGCGCCCTCGACCAGCCAGCCTCCGGAGCCATCCGGTGCAGCCGCCCACCCGGCCCGGGCGAGCTCGGCATGCAGCCGGGTCCCTTCGGGCGTGCGCACCCGCACCCTGTGGTGGGTGTGCTGGCGCAGAAAGGCAGCCATGGTGGTGTCGGCCAGCAGCCGGCCGCGTCCCAGCACGATCAAGTGGTCGGCGGTCAGGGCGGTCTCGGTCATCAGATGGCTGGAGATCAGCACCGTACGGCCATCGGCGGCACGACGCCTCAGGAGCCTACGGATCCAGATGATGCCCTCCGGGTCGAGCCCGTTGGCGGGCTCGTCCAGCATCAGCACCGCCGGGTCACCGAGCAGCGCGGCCGCGATGCCGAGCCGCTGCCGCATTCCGAGCGAGAAGGTCCCGACCCGCTTGCCCGCCACGGCTGACAGTCCGGTCTCCTCCAGGACCTCCGCCACCCGCCCTACCGGGATGCGGTTGCTGTGTGCGAGGGCGAGGAGGTGGTCGCGGGCGCGCCGGGACCCGTGGGCGGCGTTCGCGTCGAGCAGCGCCCCGACGTGCCGCAACGGGTCGTCCAGGGCGCGGAAGGCACGGCCGCCGACGGTGGCGGTTCCCGAGGTGGGGCAGTCCAGGCCCACGATCATCCGCATGGTGGTGGACTTGCCGGCACCGTTGGGGCCGAGGAACCCGGTGACCCGCCCCGGTTCCACTCGGAAGGTGAGATCGTCCACGGCTCGCACGGTTCCGTAGACCTTCGTCAGCTGCTGCACTTCGATAGGGGTCATGCCGCAAGACTGGCGGCCGTATCCGGCCTCTGGCCTCCCCCCTCGCCGGGGACTTCCTCCCCCGCGCGGGGGAGGCGGCGGACGGATGACCGCTGCCACGATGACGGGGTGCCCTCCTCGCTCTTGGCCGTCCTCCGCCCGCTCTCCCGAGCCGTCACCTACACCCGCTGGCTGCATCTGCTGATCACCTCGGTGGCCGGCATCGTGACCGGCTTCCTTTACGAAGGAACCTTCCGCACGGGCGGATGGCTGCCGTGGCTGTGGATCGCGGTGCTTCCCGCGCCGCTGCTCGTGCTTGCCGGTCTGATACCGGTGGTCCGCCGCGTCGAAGGGCTCCAGGCCCAACTGCTGCTGACGCCGGGCCCGCACGGCCTCGAAGCGCGCGCCGCGTCCGGAATCGCCACGACCCCGTCGGGCTCCTGGAGCGAGCGTGGCCGTACGGCGGTGTGGCTGCTGCTGCGGCTCGCGGTAGGTGTTGCCCTGTCGGCCTTGACCGTTCAACTGCCGATACTGGCCGGGGCGTTCACCATGGCTGCGGCAGGACACCCCACCCGCCTCGAGGGCCTGCCGGCGATCGAGGAACCCCACTGGTGGTACGGGCTGCTCGCACCGCTTCCCCTCGTCCTGCTGTCGGCCGTCGCCGTCGGGGCGGGCTCGCTGACAGCCGGCGCTGCACGGCGGCTGCTGGGTACCTCGGCCGCCGAGCGGCTGGCCGAACTGGAGGCCCGTACGGAGCGCATGCTGCAACACAACCGGCTGGCGCAGGAGCTGCACGATTCGATCGGCCACGCGCTGACCGTCACCGTCGTCCAGGCAGGCGCGGCCCGCACCGCCGGTTCGCCCGAGTTCACCGAGCGGGCGCTGGCCGCCATCGAGGGCACCGGACGCCAGGCGCTGGTCGATCTGGAGCGGGCGCTGCGGCTGCTGCGCGAGGACGCCCCCCGGCCCGCCGACCGGCCCACGCTCACCGATGCGGAGCTCCTGCTGGAGTCGGCACGGGCCGCGGGCTCGACCGTTCGTGCCGAACTGAGCGGCCCGTTGGACACCTTGCCCGGTCCGGTGTCCCGGGAGGGGTACCGCATGGTGCAGGAGGCCCTGACGAATGTACTGCGGCACGCAGGCCCGGTGCCGGTGTCCGTACGCATGGCCGCCGGCGCCGACGCACTGGAACTGGAGGTACGCAACCCGCTGCCCGCCATACCCCTGGCGCCCGGCGCTGGCGGTCGTGGCCTGCGCGGCGTCCGCGAACGGGCCGCGCTGCTCGGCGGCGAGGCCGAGACCGGGCCGGACGGCGGCGAGTGGCGGGTGAGCGCCCGTCTCCCCTTGCGCCAACTACGCTGACCCCGTGCCGATTTCCGTACTCCTGGTCGACGACGAGCCGCTGGTACGCGCAGGGCTGCGCGCCATTCTGGAAGCGCAGACCGATATCGAAGTGGCGGGCGAGGCGGCGGACGGAGCGTCCGTCGTCCCGCTGGTGCGCAAGGTGCGGCCCGATGTGATCGCCATGGATGTACGGATGCCGCTCCTGGACGGCATCGAGGCCACTCGCGCGGTGCTGCGCTCGGTGCCCGGGCCGCCCCGGATCCTCGTCATCACCACGTTCGAGGAGGACGAGTACGTTTACGAGGCGCTGCGCGCGGGCGCGGACGGCTTTCTGCTCAAGCGCTCCCGGCCGGCCGAGATCGTGCACGCGGTGCGGCTCGTTGCCGAAGGCGGATCGCTGTTGCTCCCCGCGGCGCTGCGCACCATGGCGGCCGGCCGCCGCAACGAGCGCGCCCGGGCGGACTTCGAGCGGGCGGCGCTCACCGCACGGGAGCGGCAGGTGCTGCGGCTGATGTCCCGTGGACTGTCGAACGTGGAGATCGCCGGCGAGCTCGTCCTGGGAGCCGAGACCGTGAAGACGCATGTCAGCTCGGTGCTGGGGAAGCTGGGGGCCAGGGACCGCACCCAGGCAGTGATCGCCGCGTACGAGTCCGGCTTCGTCTCGCCCGGCTGACCGCGGCGAACAGCCTGTACGAGGCTCGCCGCCCACCCGGTGACCGGCTACGATCCGCCACACACGCGAAGTGAGGGAGACGGACGTTGGGGCGGCTCACCGGCGGGGACCCCTCCCTGCTGCGACGGATCAACTCCGCTGTGGTGCTGCATGCGCTGCGCGCCGCGGACTGCCCCACGCTCACCCACCTCGTCCAGGTGACGGGCCTGTCCCGGCCGACGGTCGAGGGCGTGGTCGAAGGGCTCATCGAGACCGGCCTGGTGGTCGAGGCGGCCGCCGAGGAAGGCGGTGCCCGCCGCCAGGGGCGGCCGGCCCGCCGGTTCCGGTTCCGTACGGAGGCCGGGCATCTGCTGGGCATCGAGATCGGCCCGCACCGCGTCGCGGCCCTGCTGTCCGATCTGAGCGGCCGGGTGCTGGACACCGCGCAACGCCCCGTGGCGGAGAGCGCACCGGCCGACGAGCGGCTGGAGCGGGTCCGCGCCGTGGTGGCGGAGCTGCTGCGCCGCACGGGCGTGCCCCGGTCTTCGCTGCGGGCCGTCGGTGTGGCCGGCCCCGGC
The DNA here is from genome assembly GCF_036048035.1 of Streptomyces sp. NBC_00400. Classification (NCBI taxonomy): domain Bacteria; kingdom Bacillati; phylum Actinomycetota; class Actinomycetes; order Kitasatosporales; family Streptomycetaceae; genus Streptomyces; species Streptomyces sp. NBC_00400. The sequence goes on from NZ_CP107940.1 coordinate 482,681, forward strand.
ATCGTGGAGGCGGACGGCACCGTCCGGCTGAGCACGGCGCTGCCCGGCTGGACGGGTCTGCCGCTCGGTGAGCGGCTGCGGCGGTCGTTCCGCTGCCCGGTGCTGGTCGAGAACGACGCGAACGCCGCCGCGGTGGCCGAACACTGGCAGGGGGCCGCCATCGGCTCCGATGACATCGTTTTCGTGCTGGCCGGACTCAGCCCGGGAGCCGGCTCGCTGATCGGCGGGCGCCTGCACCGCGGATTCGGCGGGGCGGCCGGGGAGATCGGCGCCCTGCACCTGCTCGGCCGTGAGGCGACACCGGAGAGGCTGCTGTCGACGACCGGTGAGCCGCTGCACCCCCTGGACGAGGCGCAGGTCGCGGCGGTCTTCGCGGCGGCGCAGGAGGGGGACGCACAGGCCCGCGAGGCGGTCGACCGATTCCTGCGCCGGCTGGTGCACGATGTCGCGGCCCTGGTTCTGGCGCTCGACCCGGAGCTGGTGGTGATCGGCGGCTGGGCGGCGGGGCTGGACGGCGTACTGGAGCCGCTGCGCGCGGAGTTGGCGCGCTATTGCCTGCGCCCGCCGCAGGTCGCCCTGTCCCGGCTGGGCGAGGCGGCGGTCGCCACCGGGGCGCTGCGGCTCGCGCTCGATCATGTGGAGGGCGAACTCTTCGCGGTGGAGGGCACAGTGACGGAACGTCCCACGCGCCGCGACGCGGTGCCGGGCCACCGCTGACCACTACTGATCAGGACTGACGACCGCTCACCACCGCATCCTGTACGGCACAGCGCCGAGGCCCGCGGCGCACGGCGAGCCACCGCCCGGCCGCCACCCGGCGTGCGGCCGTACGCGCACGGGCTCCCACCCGGATCACCGTCCGGCAAGAGCCCGTACCTCGGCCGTCGGGCGGCTCAGCCCGCGAGCAAGGCGACCGCGTCGCTCTCGCCGAAGGTCAGTCGGCAGGTGTCCGCACGGTAGGTGGAGACCGCAACGGCAGTCGTGCGGCCCCCGGAGACATAGCGGGTGGTGACCACGAGGACGGGCGCCCCGGGGAGCCGGTCCAGTTGCTTGGCGTCCTCCGCACGCGCCGAGCCGAGCTCGACGGTACGGTCCTGGCCGTCCAGCTCCAGCGTCTGCAGCGCGTGCAGCACCGCGCGGGCCCGGTCCGGAGCGCCGAGCGAGTCGGCCGGCGCGCAGTCCGGGACCGCGGCCGCCGGGACGTACAGCAGCTCGGCGGCCACCGGCCGGCCGTGCGTGACCCGGCTGCGGCGCACGATGTGCACCGCCTCGCCGGGCGCCGTCGCCAGCAAACCGGCCACCGCGGCGGGCACCGTGTCGCTCTCGACGGCGTCGGCCGGCTGCCAGTCGTCACCGGCGGCGCCGGGCCAGGTGTGGCGGACGGGGTCGACGGCGACGCCGATCCTCGGCGGTGCGACGGTGGTGCCCACACCCCGGCGGCGCTGGAGTCTGCCTTCCAGCTCCAGCTGTTCGAGCGCCTGCCGCAGCGTGGCCCGGGCGACGCCGAACCGCGCGGCCAGATCGCGCTCGTTGGGCAGAATCTCGCCGACCGCGAACTCCGAGTCCAGCGCCTCGCTGAGCACGGTCTTGAGGTGCCAGTACTTCGGCTCCGGCACCGTTTCGAGCTGCGTGGTCCCCACCCTGTCCTCCGCACTGGCCGCTACCGGGGCTGCGCCCCGTGTGGGGCTCGGGCCCACCCCCGAGGCGCCGCCTTCGCGAGCCCGCCTGCACGCCCGCTTCTTCACGGGCCGCCTGCACGCCCGATAATGAGCGCTTCTTTATGAAAGGTTGTTGCAGTATCCCGACGATATGGCTGCCCCCACCCTTGGTCAAGACCAATCCGGCATCCGTTTCGGATCGGCGCAACCGCCCGTGGCAACCGCCTCAACCGGCCGCCCCGCCCGCGTCCTCCCGCACACCGCCCGCTACCGTCACCGGCATGCTCGCCCTCCTCCACACCTCTCCCGTGCACGTCCCGGTCTTCGACACACTGCGTGACGAGGAGGCTCCCGGCTTGACGATGAATCACCTCGTACGCCCCGAACTCCTGGACCGGGCAAGGGCACAGGGCCCCGATTCGGTGGCCAAGGATCTCGAAGCCGACCTTGCCGGGGCAGCCCGGGGCGGGGCTCGGGCGGCGCTGTGCACGTGCTCGACGATCGGTTCGGTCGCCGAGGCGGCCGGTGCGGCGCTCGGCCTCCCCGTCCTGCGGGTGGACCGCCCGATGGCCGCGACCGCCGTCGCCACCGGCCCGCGCATCGCCGTGCTCGCCGCGCTGGAAAGCACCCTCGTCCCCACGGAGGACCTGATCAGGCAGGAGGCCGCCGGGGCCGGCCGCGGGATCAGCGTGCGCACCGTGCTGGTGCCGGACGCCTGGGAGCACTTCGAGGCCGGCGACCACGACGGCTATCTGACGGCGGTCGCCTCGGCCGCACGGGAGATCCGGGACGCCGACGTGATCGTCCTGGCGCAGGCCTCCATGGCGCCGGCGGCCGACGGGCTCGATGTCGGTGTGCCGGTGCTGGCCGGTCCGCGGACCGGTCTGCGCGCCGCCGCCCAACTGGCCACGGGAGACACTTGCTTCCCGGGATCGCGGGCGGTCCAGGGCTGACTTCGAAGTCCTGCCTGGATCTTGTCGTCCTGGACACCGAGCTGAAGGACCCGGGGGCGGCCCGGTCCGCGGACTCGGTGATCCGCAGCGGGGCTCCGCCCTTCCCGGCAGCGTGGCCCGCGGCGCCTCCCGTACTCGCCCCGGCGGCCCCATACCGCTCAGTAGCCACACCTGGCATCGTGTCAGCGCACGCCCGGGACCACCGCACGCACCGCACCCCCGAGGAGTTCTGATGGCCACCCCGGTCTCCTTCGCCCGTGTCACCCCCGAGGACCGGCCGCCGTTCACGGTCGCCTACGAGCGCAAGGGCGCGGGCGACCCCGTCGTCCTGTTGCACGGTATTGGCCACCATCTCCAGGCCTGGCGCCCGGTGTGCGACATCCTGGCCGCCTCCCATGAGGTCATCGCCCTCGATCTGCCGGGCTTCGGCGCCTCCCCCGCGCTGCCCGGTGGTTCCTCCTACGCGTTGTCGTCGGTCGTCCCGCTGCTCATCGCGGCGTTCGATGAGCTCGGTGCCGGCCGTCCGCATGTGGTGGGGAACTCGCTGGGCGGGCTGCTCGCCCTGGAGCTGGGCCGCGCGCGGGCCGTCCGGTCGGTCACCGCGCTCTCGCCCGCGGGCTTTTGGACCCCGGCCGAGCGGCGATACGCCTTCGGCGTGCTGCGCGGTATGTACGCCGGGGCGCAGGCGCTGCCCGAGCCGGTGGTGGCGACCCTGGCCCGCACCGCACTCGGCCGCGCCTCTCTGACCGGCACCATCTACGCCCACCCCGGCCGTCGTTCGGCCGCGGCCGTCGTGGCGGAGACCCGGGCGCTGCGCGAGGGCCCCGGTTTCGCACCGACGCTGGCGGCCGGCCGGGAGGTGCGGTTCACCGCCGATGTGCCGGACGTCCCGGTGACGATCGGCTGGGGCAGCCGGGACCGCCTGCTGCTCCCCCGCCAGGGCGTACGCGCCAAGCACACGATTCCGGGCGCGCGGCTGGTACGGCTGCCGGGCTGCGGGCATGTGCCGATGCACGACGATCCGGCGCTGGTGGCGCGGGTCATCCTCGACACCATCGGCCAGGGCACCTCGTAGCGAGTGCGCCGGCTTCCCCCCCCTGGCCCACGGCGGCGCGAAGACCTCCGCGGCAGCGCTCCGTGGCGGGCGCCCCGAGCGTCCCGAACATCCCGAGCGCCCTGAGCGCCCTGAGCGCCCTGAGCGCCCTGAGCATCCCGGCCGAACGGCCCGGCGGCCGCCATGGCGACGGCGGCGCGTACCCAAGCCGTAAACGTCCCTGCGGCATCCTGGCGATCGGCCGGGGGTCTTGCGACCATGGCCGGGGCCGGTGGGTCGCAGTGCCGGGACCGGAAACCCACCCGGCCGGCGGACGGACCGCGCAGACGAACGGGCCGCTGTTCACCGTCCGTTCGGCTGCCGGGCACCGGACAGCGATACGAACGGGGCGGCAGTGAAGTCGGTCGAGGCATGGAGGTTGGAGATGGCGCAGGGATCCGGCGGCGGCTTCGGACGGCGGTCGCTGCTGCAGGGCGCGGCGGCCGGCTCGGCGGCACTGGCGCTGCCCGCACTCTCCTGTGCCGCACCGGCGCAGGCCCGCAGCGGGCGGCCGAGCGCCGACTGGGGCGTGCAGGTCGGGGATGTGACCACCTCGTCGGGTCTGGTGTGGGTACGGTCCGACCGGCCGGCCCGGATGGTGGTACAGACCGCGGCCACCGAGTCGTTCCGTAACGCCAGGACCTGGCACGGCCCGGTGACCGGGGCGGCGACGGACTTCACCGGCGTGACCTCGCTGCACGGCCTGCCGCCCGGTGAACAGATCCACTACCGGGTGCTGCTCGCCGACCCGGACGATCCGCGGCGGTCCGGCGAGCCGGTCACCGGCACCTTCCGGACGGCGCCGGCGGGCCGCACCCCCACGGATGCCGGGAGAGATTCCGGCAGGGTGGGTGGCGGGCGACGGGAGGGCGTGCGCTTCCACTGGTCAGGGGATCTGGCCGGGCAGGGCTGGGGCATCAACCCGGACCGCGGCGGCTACCGCATCTACGAGGACATGCGGCGCCGGAATCCGGACTTCTTCCTGTGCAGCGGCGACAACATCTACGCCGACGGTCCGATCCCCGAGCGGGTGACGCTGCCGGACGGCCGGATCTGGCGGAACGTGACGACCGAGGAGAAGGCGAAGGTCGCCGAGACGCTGGCGGAGTTCCGCGGCGCGTTCCGCTACAACCTGCTGGACGACCCTCTGCGCCGCTTCAACGCCCAGGTGCCGACGATCACCCAGTGGGACGACCACGAGGTGCACAACAACTGGTATCCGGGACAACTGCTCGACGACGACCGGTACACGGTGAAGGAGACGGATGTGCTGTCCGCGCGCTCCCTGCGCGCGTTCAGCGAGTATTTCCCGATCCGGACGCTGCGGCCCGACCGGGGCGGCCGGGTCTACCGCGTGGTGCACCACGGCCCGCTGCTCGATGTGTTCGTACTGGACATGCGCCGCTACCGGAACGCCAATTCGCCGGACCGGCAGACCGACGACCCGCAGGGCATTCTCGGGGCCGAGCAGCTGCGCTGGCTCAAGCGCGAGCTGTCCCGCTCCGCTGCGGTGTGGAAGGTGATCGCCTCCGATATGCCGCTGGGGCTGGTCGTCCCGGACGGCAAAACCAACTTCGAGGCGGTGGCCCAGGGCGATCCCGGGGCTCCCCTGGGGCGCGAGCTGCAGCTGGCCGAGCTGCTGCGGCACATCAAGCACGCCCGGGTGACCGGCACGGTATGGCTGACGACGGACGTCCACTACACCGCGGCGCAGCACTACGCACCGGAGCGTGCCGCGTTCAAGGACTTCGAGCCGTTCTGGGAGTTCGTGTCGGGCCCGCTGAACGCCGGTGGATTCCCGGCGGTGAAGCTGGACGGAACATTCGGGCCCGAGCAGCCGTTCATCAAGGCGCCGGACCGTGCCAACACCTCCCCCGCGGAGAGTCCACAGTACTTCGGCGAGATCGATATCGACGGGGGAAGCGGGGAGATGACGGTGCGGCTGCGTCAGGAGGGTGGCGAGGTGTTGTTCAGCAAGGTGCTGCAACCGGGACGGGTAGGACAGTAGAGGCCAATGCGTCGATTGCGTCTTTTACCCGTCGGACACAAGGTGTTGGCGATCAGGCAACACCTGTGCGCCAGGCTTGTGTGCATGACTGAAGCATCCTCTGCCCGTGCCACCCGCCATCCTCACCGGCGGCGGGACCTCGTCGGGCTGGCCGCCCTGTTCACCACCGTGGCGGCGGCCGGCGCCCTCGCCCACACCGTCACACACGGCCCGTCGGTCCCGGTGCTGCTGTGCTCCGCCACGGTCGCCCTGCTGGCCACGGCCGGCTTCCACGTCTGGTGGTCACGACGCCACGAAAACGCCCCGCCGCCGACCGATACCGGCGCCGCGGCGGCGTCCCCGTCCGGACCGGCCCCCGGGGCCGGCGGGCAGGAGACGGTGCTGTGGCGGATGCGGACCACGGTCCGGGACGAGCCCGGCAGCCTGGCCGTGCTGTGCACGGCGCTGGGCGCGCGGCGGGTGGACATCCTCAGCCTGCAGACCCACCCGCTGTCCGAGGGCACGGTCGACGAGTTCCTGCTGCGCGCGCCCGGCGCGCTGACGTCCGCAGAGCTGACCCGCACGGTCACCGAAGCGGGCGGCACGCACAGCTGGCTGGAGCGGGCCGATGCGCACGATCTCGTCGATGCGCCGACCCGGATGCTGGGCCTGGCGACCCGTACCGCTCTGGACTCCTCCGAACTCCCCCTGGCACTACGCCAGTTGCTGGGGCGCTGCGCGATTCGTTCGGTGCCCGCGCACTGGCTGCGCGGTCAGCCGCTCGCCGAGCAGGTACCCACGGAGGGCGTGCTGGAGAAGCACCGCATGAAATTCCGCGACCCCTCCGGGGGCTCGCTCACCATTGAAAGGCCGCAATTGCCCTTCACTCCCACCGAGTTCGCCCGGGTACGCGCCCTGGTCGACCTGGACGCCAGACTCGGCCAGCGGGTGCCCCCGCGGCGCGATGTGCTGACGCTGCCCGAGGGAAACGAGATCACGGTCCGCCGCGCCGACACCTCCGATCTGGCCGCGGCCCGCGAGATGCACGACCGCTGCTCCGCGAAGACCCTGGGGCTGCGCTACCACGGCCCGGTCGGTGACGCGGACCGCTATCTCGGCCATCTGCTCAGCCCGCGATTCGGCCGCACCCTGGCGGTGGAGACCGCCTCCGGCCGGCTGGTGGCGCTGGGGCATCTGCTGTGGGACGGCGACGAGACCGAGGTCGCCCTGCTGGTCGAGGACGCCTGGCAGCAGCGCGGCATCGGCGCCGAGCTGCTGCGCCGGCTGGTGACGATGGCGGCCGAAACCGGCTGCGAGAGTGTCTATGCGATCACCCAGTCCTCGAACACCGGCATGGTGGCGGCGATGCGCGGACTCGGGCTGCCGCTCGACTACCAGATCGAGGAAGGCACGCTGGTGATCACCACCCGCCCCGCGGATCTGCCCGCCCGGCGGGAGACCCCGCACAGCGCATGGGTCCAGGACGGCACGGGGCGCCGCTGAGCACCACCCCGTGGTGCCCGGCCGGGCGTACCGACGCCCGGCCGGCGCCCCGCAACCGGACCTCGCACCTCCGGACAAGACCGCAAAGCGTCAGCAACGTACCGTCTCTCGGTGGTGACGCGGCGGGGCCATCCGTACGAGGATGGACGCATGTCCCACACCACTACTTCCGGGGGCGGTCCGCTGCCCCGCCAGGTCGCCGATGCCTATGTCGACGCCCTTGTCGGCCTGGACCCGATCACCGGCACCTTCCTCGGCATCGCCGAGAGCTCCGGCAAGCTCCCCGACTTCTCACCGACGGGCCAGGAAGCGGTGGCCCAGCTCGCCCGGGCGACGCTGGAGAAGCTGGCCGAGGCCGAGTCCCGGCCGGGCGCGGAGCACGCCGCCGAGCAGATCTGCGCCCGGCTGCTGCGCGAGCGGCTGACCGCCGAGCTGGCGGTCCACGAGGCGGGCGAGGGCCTGCGCACGGTCAGCAACCTCAGCTCGCCGCTGCACCACGTCCGTGAGGTCTTCACGGTCACCCCGGCAGAGACGGAATCGGACTGGGCGGCGATCGCCCAGCGGCTGCGGGCCGTACCCGCCGCGCTGGAGGGCTACCGCGCCGCACTCGACGCCGGCCTGAAGCGCGACCTGCCCGCCGGCCCGACCCAGGTCCGCACCGTCATCGGCCAGTTGGACCAATGGATCGGCACCGACCGCGGCTGGTTCGCCGAGTTCACCGACCCGGGCCCGGACACCCTGCGCGCCGAACTGACCGAGGCCGCCGAGGTGGCGACCGGCGCCCTGGTGGAGCTGCGCGACTGGTTCCGTGACAGCTATGCCCCGGCCGTCGAGGGCGCACCGGACGTGGTGGGCCGGGAGCGCTACGCCCGGCTCGCCCGCTACTTCAACGGTGCCGACCTCGACCCCGAAGAGGCGTATGCGTACGGCTGGTCCGAGTTCCACCGGCTGCTGGCCGAGATGGAGACCGAGGCCGAGAAGGTCCTGCCCGGCGCGAAGACGCCGTGGGAGGCGCTGGCCTGGTGCGATGAGCACGGCGAGGCGATCGAGGGCGTCGAGGAGACCCGGCAGTGGCTCCAGTCCCTCATGGACGAGGCCATCGACGGGCTCGACGGCACCCACTTCGAACTGGCGGAGCGGGTGCGCCGGGTGGAGTCGCGGATCGCCCCGCCCGGTGGCGCCGCCGCCCCCTACTACACCCAGCCGTCGCTGGACTTCTCCCGGCCCGGCCGGACCTGGCTGCCGACGATGGGCGAGACCCGCTTCCCGGCGTATGACCTGGTCTCCACCTGGTACCACGAGGGTGTGCCCGGCCACCACCTCCAGCTGGCGCAGTGGGCGCACGTCGCCGGCCGGCTCTCCCGCTACCAGACCACGGTCGGCATCGTCAGCGCGAACGCCGAGGGGTGGGCGCTGTACGCCGAGCGGCTCATGGACGAGCTGGGCTTCCTGACCACGGCCGAACGGCGCCTGGGGTATCTCGACGCGCAGATGATGCGGGCGGTCCGGGTCGTCATCGACATCGGGATGCATCTGGAACTGGAGATCCCGGCGGACTCCCCCTTCCATCCGGGCGAGCGCTGGACGCCGCAGCTGGCACACGAATTCTTCGCCCGGCACAGCAGCCGTCCGGCCGACTACGTCGAGAGCGAGGTCATCCGCTACCAGGGCATGGCCGGGCAGGCGATCGGCTACAAGCTCGGCGAGCGGGTGTGGCTGCAGGGCCGGGAGGCGGCCCGCGCCCGGCACGGTGCGGACTTCGACCTCAAGGCCTGGCACATGGCGGCGCTGTCGCAGGGCTCGCTGGGCCTGGACGATCTGCTCGCCGAACTGTCGGCGCTCTGATCCCGGCCCGGGTGTACGGCGGCCGGCCATCACACCGGGTGTTGTGGCCGGCCGCCGCCGTCCGTAGGGTCCGCTGACATGACAGTGGATCTCGCGGCGGCCCGGCCGCTCCTTCTGCTCCCCGGCGACCCACTGCGTCCCCGGCGCCCCGATCCGCACTTCGCGGACGAGGCCGGCGCGGCGCAGTCGGCCGGCGCGGTGACCGCGGTGCTCGGCCACGAGGCACTGGTCGCCGGGGACGCCGAAGCGGCGGTGGCACGGGTCCCGCGGGATGCCGGACCGGTCTGGTACCGCGGCTGGATGCTGCCCGCCGGCCGCTATGCCGAGCTGTCCGCGGCGCTCGCCGACCGCGGCTGCCGGCTGCTGACCTCCCCCGCGGCATACCAGCGCGCCCATGAGCTCCCGGGCTGGTACGACACCTTCCGCGCGCTCACCCCGCACAGCGCCTGGCTCCCCTGCGCGCCCGGCCGCGCGCCGGAACGGGCGGCGCTGGCGGGACTTGCCGAAGGGCTCGGGGCGCCGGGCGGGACCCGTCCGCTCGTCGTCAAGGACTGGGTCAAGTCCCGTAAGCACGAGTGGGACGAGGCCGCCTTTGTCCCCGACGCGGGCGACACCGGGCAGCTGGCCGCGGTCGTCGGCCGCTTCGTCGCCCTCCAGGAGGAGTTCTTGACCGGAGGCATGGTGCTGCGCGACTTCGAGTCCTTCGAGGCAGTGGGTGAGGCGCGGGTGTGGTGGGTGGACGGCGAGCCGGTGCTGACCGGCCCGCACCCCGACACCCCGGGGCTGCGCCCCGTCCCCGATCTCACCCGGGTGGCGCCCGCGGTAAGGGAGTTGGGGCTGCGCTTCGTCACCACGGACCTGGCGCTGCGCACCGATGGTGTGTGGCGGGTGGTGGAGGTCGGCGACGGTCAGGTCAGCGGTCTGCCCACGGGGGTGGACCACCGGCCGCTGTTCGAGGCGCTGGTCACCGCGGGCGCCGGCTACCCGCTGGTGCTCAGGTCCGGCCGGGTGGCGCTGCGTGCGCTGCTGCCGGCCACCGCCGCGCGGGTCGCGGACGGCGAACCCGCGGGGTTCGACTGGATCGACGGCGCACCGGCCGCGGCCACCTCGGGCGGCGCCGGTATCGCCGTACGGGCCGCCGCGGCCGGCCACTACCGGCCCGGCTGGGGCGTCTTCGTCCTGACCGACGCGGCCTCGGGGACGGCACTCGGCAGCATCGGCTTCCACGGCCCGCCGGACGCCGAGGGCTTCGTGGAGATCGGCTACGACCTCTCCCCGTCCGCGCGCGGCGCCGGCTGGGCGACCGACGCCGCGCGGCTGCTCGCCGGCTGGGCGGCCGCCCACCCCGAGGTACGGACGGTGTGCGCCCTGACGGAACCGGAGAACATCCCGTCCCAGCGGGTGCTGGAACGGGCGGGATTCCGGTTCTCCGGGGAGCGCGAGGGGCTGTGCGCCTACGAGATCGACGGGTCCGCTGCCACGGCCGGGGCCGGTGCCGGGGTCAACGCCGGAAGCCTCCCTCGGAGTTGATGACCTGGCCGGTGATCCAGGCCGCCTCGCCGGTCGCGAGCCGGGCGATCAGCCGGGCCGGATCGGCGGGCCCCTGGGCCACCACCGCCCCCGGGACGGCCACTTCACGCACCCCGGCGGCGACCACGTCCGGACCGCCCGGGTCCGCTCCCCAGGGCTGCCGGGCGTCGTGCGCGACATGGTGGTGCAGAGAGACACCGGCCCCGTACGCGGCCGGACAGCTCGCGGCGGAGCGGCTGTTGTCGTCGGTCATGACACCGCAGGCTGGTGGGCGCCCGGTGGCGGTGTCATCCGGCTTTCCGGGTGACGCGCGCTGCCCGCGCGGGTCCTCCCCTCGACCGGGCACCCCCGCGCGGCAGGCTCAGACCCAGCTCAGCTCCGTACCCGATGCCGGACCGTCGAGCCCGACCGGTCCTTGACGACCTCCAGTTGGGCGGGGATCCGCGCCTTGAGGTCGGCGACGTGGCTGACGATGCCGACGCTGCGGTCGCGTTCGCGCAGGGAGTCCAGGACGTCCAGCACCTCGTCCAGGGTCTGTTCGTCCAGGCTGCCGAACCCCTCGTCGATGAAGAGGGTGTCCAGCCGGGTGCCGCCCGCCTCGTCGGTGACCACATCGGCGAGGCCGAGCGCCAGCGCGAGCGAGGCGAAGAAGGTCTCGCCGCCGGAGAGGCTGGAAGTGTCCCTCTCGTGCCCCGTCCAGGCGTCGATGACATGCAGACCGAGGCCGGAACGCCGGGCGCCGCCGGCCCGTTCGTCGGAGTGGACGAGGGTGTAGCGGCCGCCGGACATCCGCTGCAGCCGGGCCGTGGCGGCGGCGGCGACCTGTTCGAGCCGGGCGGCGAGCACGTACGACTCCAGGCGCATCCGCCGCTCGTTCTCCGTGGACGTACCGGAGGCGAGGGCGGCGAGGCGGGCGATGCGCTCGTAGCCGGCGCGCAGCGGGGCCAGCGCGCGGGCGTCGGCCTCGGCGCGCGCGGAGAGCCGGTCGAGCTCGGTGCAGCGGTCCCGGGCCGCGGCGTGGGTGGCCGAGGCGGTGCGCAGCCGCGCCGCCGCTGCCTGCTGCGCGGTCTGTGCGGCGACCGGATCCGCGGGCGGCAGCGCCGCGGCGGTGCCGGCCGCGGGATCGGCCAACTCCGCTTCCACAGCGGCCGATTCGGCCTGCCAGTCGTCGAGTCGCTGCTGCATCTCCCGCCATTCGCCGTCCCGCAGCAGGGCCTCGGCGGCGGCCTGCGGAGTGTCGAATCCGGCGCGGCGGGCGGCGTCGGAGAGCCCGGCCTCGGCGTCCTGGAGACGCCGGGTGCAGGCGCCTGCCGTACGGGCCGCCTCCGCCGCCGCGGCGAGCAGAGCGACCTGCCGCTCCAGCCGCGCGGCCCGGTCCGCGACGCTCGGGGAGTCGCCGCGCGCCCGGGCCAGCTCCTCTTCCAGGGCGGCCCGTTCGCGGTCCAGTGCCTCGCGCCGGGAGGTACGGGCAGCGACCCGGCGCTCGGCCTGCTGCTGTCCGTCGCGCCGCCGTTCGTATTCGCGCTCGGCGCGTCCCAGCGCCTCACGGGCGGCGGGAAGGCCGGCGCCGAGCGCACCGGCGCGGGCGAGGTCGGCACGCAACTCCTCCACCTGGGCGCCGAGTTCACCGGTCGGGGTGCTGCCGGCCGTGGCGGCCGCGGCGGCCAGCGCCTCCTTGGCCGACTGGCAGCGGGCCTCGGCCTGCTGCCGCGTCTCCTCGGCCCGGCGGTGAGCCGCCAGCGCGGCTTCCTCGGCCGTCCGGTCGACATGGCCCGCCCCGGCCCGGGCCGGGGCGGGGTGCTCGGTCGCACCGCACACCGCGCACGCCTGACCGTCGCGCAGCCCGTCCGCGAGCTCGGCGGCGATCCCGCGCAGCCTGCGGTCCTTGAGATCGAGCCAGTGTTCATGGGCCGCTGCGGACTGCTCCCTGGCGGCGAGCAGTTCCCCGTCCGCCGACCGCACCTCGTCCCACAGCCGGTCGCGGCGACGGGCCGCCTCCCAGCGTTCGGCGGCCGGTGCGATCCGGGCTTCGAGCTGGTCGGCCCGGGTGGCGGCCTCCTGGGCCGTTTCGATGCGCTGCTGATGGGCGTGCCGGTCATCACCCCATGCGGCAAGCCAGTCGGCGGCGTCCCGCAGCGTCTGCTCATCGGCGCGCGCCTCACGGTCGAGCGCGGCCCGCTCCCGGCCGATGTCGGCGGCGCGCCGCTCGGCCCGCCGGGCCGCCCCGAGCGAGCCGAGTTCTTCCCTCACCTGCCGTTCCTGCGAGGCGAGGTGGTCGCTCTCGGCATCGGCGAGGGCGGCCGGCAGCGGGCTTCTGGCCTGCCGTTCGGCGCGCTGTGCGGTATCCAGTTCGTGCCAGGCGGCGTCCCGCAGGGCGAGGGCGGGCGCGACCTCCGCGGCCGCACGGGCCCGCTCCAGCCGCTCCCGGGTGCGCTCCCGCTCCCCGGCGCAGGCGTCGAGCCGGGCGGCCCGTCGCCGGGCGTCCGCGTACCGCTGCTGAAGCCGGTCGCGCTCGCGGGCCTCTTCCCACTCCCCGGCCGCCTGGTGCTCGGCGGCCTCGGCGGCGCGCACCGCGGAATGCGCGACCGCCAGCCGCTCCCTGGCGCACACCCGGGCAACGGCCGCCCTGACCAGCACCGCTTCCGCGAACCCCGGCTCGCCGGGGGCCGCTGCGACCCGGTCTTCCCCGGGCGCGGTGCGGCCGGTTCCGCCCCGTCCGCCGCTCTCCACGGGCCCGGCCTGCCCCGGCACGGTCGCTCTTGTCCCCGCCGGGGCCGCCGCCCGCCCGCGTCCGCGTGCCGGTGCGCCCGGTGCCGCCTGCCCGGCGCGGTCCGGCGCCGGGACGGACGGATCGGTCAGATCGGCGCTCTCGCCGGCGGCCTGCGCCATCCGGTGCGCCAGCGCCAGCAGTCGTTCGTCACCTGCCGTCACGGTGTCGGCGGCGGCCTTGCGGCGCACATTCAACTGCTCTTCGAGGGCGGCGAACCGCCGGGTGTCGAAGAGCCGGCCCAGCAGCCGGGAGCGGGCCTCCGCATCGGCCCGCAGAAAGCGCGCGAAGTCCCCCTGCGGCAGCAAGACCACCTGGCAGAACTGTTCCTTGCTCATCCCGAGCAGCTGGCCGATCTCCTCACCGATCTCCTGGTGCGAACGGCTCAGCGCCTTCCAGTGACCGCCCGGGCCGTCATCCGGCCCGTCGCCGTCCGCCGCTCCCCCGCCGCCGGCCGCCGCCGGCACGAATTCCCGCAGCCTGCTCTGCGCCTTCTCCTTCGTCGTGCCGCTGCCGCGCTTCTTGGGGCGTGGCTGCTCGGGGAGCCGGGTGATCTCCAACCGCCGCTGTGCCACGGTCAGTTCCAGAACGACCTCGGTGAGGGTCAGCGGGTCGGCCAGGTCACTGCGCAGGGCCTGGCCGCTCTGCCGCGCCCCGGGCACCGACCCGTACAGCGCAAAGCACACCGCGTCGAGGACCGAGGTCTTGCCCGCACCGGTCGGGCCGTGCAGCAGGAACAGGCCGTCCCGCGACAGCCGGTCGAAGTCGATGGTCTGGGAGCCGCCGAAGGGTCCGAAGGCGGTGAGGGTGAGCCGGTGCAGCCTCAACGCGCCACCTCGGCCACCATGTCGTCGACACGCACCTCGTCGATCGCCGAGCGCAGTTCGGTCCGCTCCTGCTCATCGACCGCCCGGCCGGACCGTACGTGCTCCACGAAGTCCTCGGCGATCTCCTGGTCGCTGCGCCCGCGCAGCCGCTGCGCATATGAGGCCGCCGAGCGGTCGGGCCCCTCGTCGGGGTCGAAGACCAGGCTGACGAGGTGCGGGAAGCGCCGGGCGAGCCGGGCCATGGGCTCGTGCGGCCGGAAGGTGTCGGTGAGCGTCGCCTCGACCCAGGACTCCTCGTGCCGGGCCTGTTCCGGGTCCTCCAGCAACTCCTCCAGCGGCCCGCGGATCCGTGCCAGCGGCCGCGGCACCGGGCAGTCCACCCGCTCCGCCTGCACGGCGCCGTCCGCGTCGAGCTCGACGATCCATGACGACTTGCGGTGACCGGCCTCGGAGAAGGAGTAGGCAAGCGGCGATCCGGAGTAGCGGACCCGCTCGGTGAGGGTCTGACATCCGTGCAGATGCCCGAGGGCGGCATAGTCCACCCCGTCGAACACCGGCACCGGAACGGAGGCGACCCCGCCGACGGTGATGTCGCGCTCGCTGTCGCTGACCGCACCACCGGTGACGAACGCATGCGCCAGCACCACGGAGCGGGTCCCCGCAGGCCGGCCGGCGAGGTCGGCCCGTACCCGCTCCATCGCCGCGCCCAGCACCTCCGCATGGTCGGCCCGCCGCGCGCCGAGGGTGTCGCGCACCATGGCGGGTTCGAGATACGGCAGGCCGTAGAGCGCCACCGGACCGTGGGCGTCGGAGAGCAGCACGGGGGTGCCACAGCCTGCCGGGTCGGTCCGCAGATGGATCCCGGCCTGCTCCATCAGCCCCGCGCCGACACCCAGCCGGCGGGCGGAGTCATGGTTGCCCGAGATCATCACGGTCGGGACCCCGAGGGCGGCGAGCCGGTGCAGGGCGTCGTCGAAGAGCTCGACAGCGGCGAGCGGCGGCACGGCACGGTCGTAGACGTCGCCCGCGACCAGCACCGCATCGATGTCCCGGTCGCGCACCGTGGCGACGAGATGATCGAGGAAAGCGCGCTGGGCGGAGAGCAGGCTCACGCGGTGGAAGGACCGCCCCAGATGCCAGTCGGAGGTGTGCAGAAGCCTCACGTAGCGACTCCGACCAGCATGTTCTTCCCCTCCGTGGGCTACGCGTCGGCACGGTCGGCGTGTGCTTCGGCAACCACCCCGTCCGTCACGGACCTCATTCTCGCACCCGCGGTGGGGCCGGGTGGGCCGGTGGGCCGGGTGGCGCGCAGCGGCCTGCGGCACCGATGCGGCCGTACCGGAGCCCGCACTCTGCGGTCCGTCACTCCAGCAACACGCGCCCCAGCAGACGCTTTACACAAATAAGGCACCATTAACCACATTTTTCACTCGAAAGCGTGAACCCCTCCCGGGTTTACTCATGTTGCGGCCGCACGCGCCGAAAGGAAGTAACAGGAAGCGGCAGTGAGCCGCTTGGATCGATCGGGAGATTTGTTATGTCACGGATCACGCGGGTGGCTGCTGTGGCCGCTCTTGCGGCAGGTACTGCCCTGGGGGGCGTTACGGCAGCGTTCGCAGACAGTGGCGCGGCCGGCGGCGCGGCCAATTCACCGGGAGTGGTGTCGGGCAATGCGTTTCAGATCCCGGTCCACATTCCGGTCAATCTGTGCGGCAACACCATTAACGTCGTGGGTCTGCTGAACCCGGCCTTCGGCAACACCTGCTTCAACGGCAACGTCGAGCGCCGGGTGATCGTGCACCGCCACGTCACCAGGCACGTCACCAAGCACGTCATCAAGCGCGTCGTGAAGCACCACAAGAAGCACCACCCGAGCGGCGGCATCCACACCGGCGGCGGCGGCCTGATGCGCTAGCCCGCGATCCGTCCCGGGTGCGGCCGGTCACCACGGCCCCACCCGGGACGGTCACTGACAAACGCATCACCAGGCCCGGGGCCGGGCCGTTTGCACCGACAGCCCTTCCACCTTCATCGGAGCGGACGACCCGGCCCCGGGCTCTTGTCTGCCCTCCGGCACCCGGAGGGCTCCACGTCGTGCAGATACTCCTCGCTGATCCGCTTCGGCCCGAACGGCCACTCCTTCTCGTAACGGGCCCAGGCGAGGAAGGCCACGACACCCGCGCCGACCCAGGCCAGCGACCATTCGATGGGGTGCCTGCCGGGCGAGTTGCGGTCCGCGTAGCCGTAGATCACCAGCCAGCCGACCAGCGCCACGACGCCGGGCAGCGGATAGAGCCACATCCGGTACGGGCGGCGCAGCCCCGGCTGACGGCGGCGCAGCACGGTCACCGCCGCGATCTGGGCCAGCGACTGCACAATCACCATGACCGTGGTCAGCAGCTGGATGATGGTGGCCAGGTCGGTGTGCCGTCCGATGAGGAAGCCCACGGCCATCACGGCTCCCATGGTCAGCAGACCCAGTACGGGGAAGCGGTGACGAGGGTGCAGTGTGCCGTACGGGCGGAAGAAGACCCGGTCGCGGGCGGCATCGTAGGGGACCCGGGAGCCGCCGAGGAGCCCGGTGAAGACGGAGGCGACGGCGGTGATGAGGATGAGCACGGTGACGGTGTCGGCGGCGCCCCTGCCCCAGGCCTTCTCCAGCACCGCCGAGGCGACGGAGGAGGACGCCGTGGAGTGCGGGTCGAGCATGTCCTTCCAGTCCACGACGCCCAGGGTGCCGATCTGCAGCAGCAGATAGATCGCCATGATGCCGAGGATCGAGGTGATCACGGCGCGGGGGATGGTGCGTCCTGGCTGTCTGATCTCGGCGCCCATGTACGCGATGGTGTTGTAGCCGAGGTAGTCGTAGATGCCGATCGTCAGGCCGGCCGCGAAGCCGGCCCAGAAGTGACCGGACGTCACCTCAAAGGCATGGGCGGGGTAGGTGAAGGCGCGCTCAGGGCTGAAGTGGGTGAAGGCTGCGGTGATGACCAGGAGGACGGAGGCGATCATCACCGTCCACAGGACGACGGTGAGCTTGGCGATGTTCTCCACCCGCCGCCACAGCAGCGCGATGATGCCCACCGTGACGACGAGGCCGACGAGGTCGCCCTGCGCCGGGCTCATGTCCGGCCACACATAGCCGAGGTACTGCACGAAGCCGATCACCCCGGTGGACATGCCGAGCGGGATGAACAGCATGGCCGTCCAGACGAACAGAAACGGCATCAGCTTGCCGGTCCGGTACTGGAACGCCTGCCGCAGATAGACGTAACTGCCTCCCGCACCGGGCAGTGACGCACCCAGCTCGGCCCAGACCAGTCCGTCCGCGAGCGCAAGAACCGCACCGGCCAGGAACCCGGTCACGGCCTGCGGCCCGCCGAATGCGGCGACCATGAGCGGGATGGTCACAAAGGGGCCGATGCCGCACATCTGGCTCATGTTGATGGCGGTGGCCTGGAACAGGCCGATCCGGCGCACGAATCCCACGCGCTCATCGAGGAGTTCAGGCATAGGGCCCCCTTCTCGTGCCGGCGCGCACACCGGTTTCGCGGCCTGTTCCCGCCGCGCCACAGGCTGACACGATCGGCGCTCCGGCGCACCGGTGCGTCCCGGCCTTTTTGGCGCGGTCCGCCCCCGCCGCCCCTGCCTCCGGCAGGCACACGGGGCCCTGGCGGTCAGAGGTCGCCGTACGCCTCGCCGCCGAGCTCCAGCCTCGCCGTGCCGGCGGTGGTGTCCGCGAGCCAGGCGCGGAAGGCCTCGAGGCCGGCCTCCGGCAATCCGATCTCGATCCTGACCTCCGCCCCGTAGCTGACCTCACGCACCGCCCGTCCCGTCGTGCGCAGATCGTTCTCCACCCGGCCCGCGCGCTGGTGGTCGACGGTGACCGTCACCAGGCGGTAGCGCTGCCGGGTGACCGTGCCCAGTGCGTCCAGTGCCTCGCCGACGACGCCTCCGTATGCCCGGATGAGGCCGCCGGCGCCCAGTTTGACGCCGCCGAAGTAGCGGGTGACGACGGCGACGACATAGCGGACCTCGCGGCGCACCAGCATCTGCAGCATCGGTACGCCCGCGGTGCCGCCCGGCTCGCCGTCGTCGCTCGCCTTCTGGATGCCGCCGTCGGCGCCCAGGACGTAGGCGAAGCAGTGATGACGGGCGGTGGGGTGCTCCTTGCGGATGCGCGCGATGAAGTCCTGGGCCTCGGCCTCGGTCGCGACGGGCGCGAGCGCGCAGAGGAAGCGGGACTTGTTGATCTCGATCTCATGGACGCCCTCGCGCGCGAGCGTGCGGTACTGCTCCTGCATCGGACCAGCCTATGCGGACCCTGTGACATGCGGATACCGGCCGGTCCGGCCGGACCGCGCCGCGCTGGCGTGTCCGCAGAACGTGCGCGGGTGTCCGCCGTACGGGCGCAGAGCGCACGGCCGAGCGGCGTACCCACCCCGTCCGCACGGTGCGTCGGTGCGACGTCCGCCCCGGCCGTGGGCACTGTGAGGTCAGTGCGAGAGCCTCGTGTTTCCGGGGCCCCGCTCGTACGTGTAGGAACGGCGGGTTTGCGGAGGGCTGCATGGAAGAGAGCACACAGTCGGCGATGACGGCGGGCGTTCCCGTCACGGGCGAGGAGATGCCCGAGCCCCCACCGGAGGTCATCGAGGCGGCACGCCAGGCACCCGACCACTGGCTGGCCATGGTGGATCTGACCTGGCAGGGAGAGGGGCCACCGCCCCTCTGGGCGCTGATCGGGCAGTGGCGCTCGGACGCGTCCGGCGAGATCGTCGAGTGGCGCGACAATCCGGAGTACCGGCCGTCACCGCAGATGCTGGACTGGGCGGAGCCGACCGATGCGGTCGACAGCGCGCTGCAGCTCGCCGCGACCGGCTACGGACCGGGAGAGGCCGTCTCCGAGGCGCTGGCGCGCGCGGAGGTGTCCGTCCTGGTGACCGCGACCGGTACGCCGCTGGCCGCCGCCTCGCCCGAGGGCACTCCGGTGATCCCTGTCTACACCTCGCAGAGCTACCTCGAGTCGGTGGGCCGTCTGCTGTACGACCGGCGGCCGGTGGCCGCACTCGTCGAGCAGCTGCCGCCCGGGCATGCGCTGTACCTCAATCCGACCGGTCCGGTGAGCATGCTGGTGGACACCGAGGAGCTGCGCGCCATGCTGGCCGGCGCGCCCGGAACGGCGGATGAGCCGCGGGATGCGGCCGTGCCCGTGGCGCCGCGCCCGGGTACCGGGGCCGGCGGGGCCGAGCCGGTGGGCAGCGGCCGGGCGATCGGCAAGCCGGCCCGCGCCGCGAAGGGCAGCACCGCCGTCGGAGCCGGAATGGCCGGCAGCGGTATGGCCCGCGGCGCCAACTGAGCTGCCGGTACCCAAAAGACCCGCCCCGCCCGTCTTCCCCTTCGGGCGGGGCGTCTGCCGTCCGGCGCGCGCCGAGCGTGGCGCGCCCCACGGCCGCACCGCCGCGCCTTCGCGCCGTCTCCCGCAACGGGAATCTCCGGGTCCCGCCGTCCGTTGTCCGGCACAGGACCCTTCCATCCGCAGGAGGCAGTGCGTGTACGGCGACCCCAGCACGATCCGCAAGATCCTCACCGAGCTCGGCGACACCTGGGCCGTCGTGGGCCTGTCCAGCAATGAGCAACGTGCGGCGCACGGCGTCGCCGAGGTGCTGCAGCGTTACGGCAAGCGGATCGTGCCGGTGCATCCGAAGGCGGAGACGGTGCACGGTGAGCAGGGGTATCCCTCGCTGGCCGCCATTCCCTTCCCGGTCGATGTGGTCGATGTGTTCGTCAACAGCGAGCAGGCGGGCGGCATCGCCGACGAGGCCGTGGCGGTCGGGGCGAAGGCCGTCTGGTTCCAGCTCGGGGTGGTCGACGAGGTGGCCTGGGACCGGGTGCAGGATTCCGGACTCGCCATCGTGATGGATCGCTGCCCGGCGATCGAGATACCCCGTTTGCGCTGAGCGGCGGGCTCGGGGCACGCCCTGCTCACTCCTCGGGGTGCCGGTGTGGGCTCCCGTCACCAGAACACTCGGCGTTCAGGCAGTGTCCGGTGATGACCACCATGGGCGTTTGCACGCTGGTGGCGCGCTCTCGCCCGGTGAAGATCAGGGGCGTATCGCAGCGATCGCACAACACGGCTTTCCCTTCGCGCCCCTGAGTAGCCGCATGGAGAATCCGATTGACGTGATCGCCGTCACCATCGTTACCGGTCATGCACTCACCGTAGCCAAGTCGAGAGTCCTCGGGGCCTGTTTGCGGTGCTTGACCGCCCGCCCCGGCCAACCGAACGATCCGGCAGGCCGGGGACGACGCCCGGGCGGAGGAGCGGGGTATCCGGCAGTACCTCGCCTTCCCCCGGCAACGCCCCACCCCCCAGACCCTGTTGGCTCCCACCCCGAGGACCGCGGCAGCGAAGCGCTACGCGCTGCGACCGCCAGGTGCGTCCCGGCAGCCGAGCGGCGGATGCGCTAGCGTCCGGGCATGAGCCGGACACGAGCCGCTGTGCCTGAGGACGCCGCCGAGCTGGTCAGGTTGCGCCGTCTGATGTTCCTCGCCATGAACGGGTGTGATGTTCCCGGGAGTTGGGAGCGGGACGCGGAGGTGACGGCACATCGGCAGCTGACCGGGCCGCAGGCGCGGCTGGCCGGATTCGTGGTGGCGGGTGACGAGGCCGGTGCGCCCCATCTCGCGGCGTGCGCGCTCGGGACGATCGAGGAGCGGCTGCCGTCACCGAGCCATCCGACGGGGCGCTTCGGCTTCGTCTTCAATGTCTGCACGGACCCCCGCTACCGGGGCCGCGGCTATGCGCGCGCCACGACGCAGGCCCTGCTCGGCTGGTTCGCCGAGAGGGGCGTCACCCGGGTCGATCTGCATGCCACCGACGATGCCGAGCCGTTGTACCGGCGTCTGGGATTCGCCGAGCACCCCACGGCGCTGTCGCTGGAGCTGCCCTCCGGCGCGTTCACCCCGTAGAGCCGGTCGAGCGGACGGGCGGCCGAGGAGACGGACGGAGTTCGACGACCGGACGTCAGTCGGGCTCTAGGCGATTCCCAGCCCCTCCAGGACCGTGGCGCCGGGCAGTTCGGCCAGTGCCTTGCCGGGCACGATGAGCTTGCCGCGGCGGCTGCCGCTGCCGATCAGGGCGTAGGGGATATCGGCGACGGCCGGGTCCAGCAGCAGCGGCCAGCCGGCGGGCAGGCCGATCGGGGTGATCCCGCCGTACTCCATCCCGCTGTCGCCGACCGCCTGGTCCATCGGCGCGAACGAGGCCTTACGGGCGCCCAGATGACGCCGTACCACGCCATTGACGTCGGCGCGGGTGTGCGAGAGAACGACACAGGCGGCCAGGGTGGTCTCGCCGCCGCGCTTGCCGGCCACCACCACGCAGTTCGCCGACTGCTCCAGGAGCCAGGGGCCGTGGCGCTCGACGAGCAGCGCGGTGTCCGCGATGGCCGGGTCCGTGTCGACGAAGCGCACCTCCTCGACCGGTACGGATCCGCTCCAGGCGCGCAGCGCGTCGGCCACCGGCGCGGTCAGCAGGTCCAGGCACTCCACGGCGGGCCGGACCTCGTCGAAAGCATCCATCGGCACAGGCATGGCGCCAAGTTAACAGTCCTTGTGGAGCGGCGGCCGGCCGTCTCAGCCGGCGAGCGGGATGATCACCGACATGGTCATCTCGACCGGTTCCGCGCCGTCGTTGCGGTAGCCGTGCGCGACCTTGGCCTCGAAGGTTGCCGAGGCACCGGCGGGCATCGCGTGCTCCACACCGTCCACGACCAGCGTCAGGGTGCCGGCCCGGACATGCAGCAGTTCGACGGTACCGGGCGGATGCGGATCGGAGGCGCTGCTGTCGCCGGGCATCAGCCGCCAGTCCCACAGTTCGTACGGGCCGGGTGCCTCGGCGCCCACCAGGAGCGTGGTGAAGCTGCCGCCCTCGGTGGACCACAGCCGGACCGCCTCGCCCGGCGCCACGATGCGGACCTGCGGACCCTGTTCGTAGTCGAGGAGCGTGGTGATGCTGACGCCGAGCGCATCGGCGATCTTCACTGTGGTACCCACGCTCGGATTCGTCCGGGCCTGCTCGATCTGGATGATCATGCCGCGGCTGACCCCGGCGCGGGCCGCCAGCGCATCAAGGGTGAAGCCGCGCTCGGCGCGCCAGTGCTTGAGGTTGCGGGCGAGCGACTGCGTGAGCTGGTCGAGGTCCGTCACGGTCCGTCCAAGTCAAAGGGCAATATATTGGATGCCGCAATGCAGTTTGTTGCACTACGGTGTGGTGTACTTCAGCGTCCGGTTCACTGTACTGCGAGGTTTCACCATGACAGCGGTCTTCGCCCTGGCCACCAGCCTTCTGTGGGGGCTCGCCGACTTCGGCGGCGGACTGCTCACCCGACGCCTGCAGGCGCTGACCGTGGTGGTCGTCTCGCAGACCCTGGCCGCCGTGGTGCTGGGCGCCGTGGTGCTGGCCACCGGAGGCTGGCGGGAGGCCGGACCGCAGCTGTGGTGCGCGGTCGGGGCGGGCGTCGTGGGGCCCGCCGCCATGCTCTGCTTCTACCGCGCCCTGGCGCTCGGCCCGATGGGCGTGGTCTCCCCGCTCGCCTCGGTCGGCACCGTCCTCGTACCGCTCGGGGTCGGGATCGTGGCGGGCGAGCGGCCCGGACTGCTGCAGGCCGCCGGCATGATCGTGGCCGTGATCGGTGTCGTGCTGGCCGGCGGCCCGCGGATCAGCGGCGCGTCGGTGGCCCGCCAGACCATTGTGCTGACGCTGATCTCGGCGCTCGGCTTCGGCGCGGTGATGGCGCTGATCTCGGAGGCGTCCACGACCGTGACCGGCCTCTTCCTCGCCCTGTTCGTCCAGCGGGTGTGCAACGTCGCCGTCGGCGGCGCCGCCCTGTACGCATCGGTGCGGCGTGGCACCCCGGCGCTGCCCGAGGGCGGGCTCCCGGCCCTCCGGAGTGCCCTGCCCGCGCTCGGTTTCGTCGGGATCGCCGATGTCGCCGCCAATGGCACCTACGCCCTGGCCGCCCAGAACGGGCCGGTCACCCTCGCGGCGGTGCTCGCCTCCCTCTACCCGGTGGTCACCTCGCTCGCCGCGCTCGGCGTCCTCAAGGAACGGCTGCGGGCGATCCAGACGGCCGGCGCCTCCCTCGCGCTGGTCGGCTCGGTCCTGCTCGCGTCGGGGAGCTGACGCAGAAGGGGCAGGCGGCGCCTCCGGCTGCCTGACGGCGGCTCAGGACGCTTCGTACGCCTCCTTGGCTTCCGCCGCCTGCCATGCCCGCAGCGCGACCAGCTGGTCCGGGGTGACGCCCTCGGGGATCGGCACCGGCGCCGGTGTCCGCAGCGGCGGCTGCCAGCCCTGCCGGGCGTCCCACCGGCGGACGACCCGGGCGGGCGCACCGGCCACCACCGCGTGATCGGGGACCTCGCCGCGGACCACGGCGCCTGCCGCGACCACCACATTCCGGCCCAGCCGGGCACCGGGCAGGATCACCGCACCGGTACCGATCCAGCTGCCGGGGCCGATGGCCACCGGCTCGCTGCGCGGCCACTGCTTGCCGACCGGCACCTCGGGGTCGTCGTAGCTGTGGTTGGTGGTGGTGACGTAGACCCCGGGGCCGAAGAAGCAGTCGTCGCCGATCGTCAGCCGGACATCCGCGATCACATGGCTGCCGCGGCCCAGCACCACACCGTTCCCCAGCGTGAGGATCGGCTCCGGGCCGAGGTCCAGGTCCGGCATCATGCCCGCGGTCAGCGTCACGTCCTGGGCGATGATGCAGTGGTCGCCGAGCTCGATCCACGGGTCACCGAAGACCGTGCCCTGCGGATAGGCGAGCCGGGTGCCGCTGCCGATCCGCCGGAAGCGGTACGGGCCGGGGCGCTCAGCCGTGACGGCCGCGGCTTCCCTCACCCAGCGCGCGCCGCGGTGGACGGCACGCGACACGGCCCGGCGCCGCCAGGCCGCGACGGATGAGAACACGTTCTGGTTTATCGGCACCCGCACACCGTACTCAGCCCGCCGGACGGCGGACCGCGCGCCGGGCTGTGATCTTCGCCCCACCCCCCGCCGTCCCTGCCCGGCACAGCGGGCGTCGTCTACGGTGCTGTTGGCGCGGCGCATCACGGCGAGGAGATCCACAGATGGCGGGACGGGCGTTGATTTCACCGGTGGGCGGCAAGGAGCCGAGGATCGATCAGGAGGCGTTCACCGCCCCGACGTCCGTCGTGCTCGGCGAGGTCAGCTTGGCGGCGGGCGCCAGCGTCTGGTACCACGCGGTGCTGCGGGCCGACTGCGGGCCGATCGTGCTCGGCGCCGACAGCAATATCCAGGACAACTGCACGGTGCACGTGGACCCCGGTTTCCCGGTGACCGTCGGCGCCCGGGTCTCGGTCGGGCACAACGCGGTCCTGCACGGCTGCACCGTCGAGGACGACGTGCTGATCGGTATGGGTGCCACGGTCCTCAACGGCGCGCACATCGGCGCCGGCTCGCTGGTCGCCGCGCAGGCGCTGGTTCCCCAGGGCATGCAGGTGCCGCCCGGCTCCCTGGTCGCCGGGGTGCCGGCGAAGGTCAAGCGGGAGCTGACCGACGAGGAGCGCGAGACCATCAGCCTCAATGCCACGATGTACCGGGAGCTGGCGGCACGGCACCGGGAGGATGTGCCGGGCGCCGGGGACTGAGCCCGGCTGCCGCCGGGCGGCACAGCGCGCGGCCGGCTGGGGCCCGACGGGTACGGGACCGGTCGGGACCGCACCTGTGGGCCTGCACCGCTGCCCACCGGCGCCCCGTCAACCGCACCGTTCCGACCCGGCGGCCGCCAGCACCGACGTCAGCATCTCCGCATCGAAAAGGGTGGCGTCCGCAAGGCGGCCGGCGCCCGCGTAGGCATTCATCATGACCTTGGCGGTCCGCAGGGCCGCCGGAGACCTGCGGACCAGCGGTCTGGTCCACCGGGCGATCATCTCGTCCAGCTCGCCTTCCGGAACGGCCTTGTGGAGGAGGGAGAGCTCGACCGCCTTCGCCGCGTCGAAGCTCTCCCCGGTCAGGATCAACTCGCGGATCCTGGCGGCTCCCGCCTCGTTGAGCAGGCGTGGCAGTACGCCTCCCCAGGCGGGCGGCATGCCCAGCGCGAGCTCCGGCAGCCGGAAGCGGCAGTTGTGCGCACCGGCCCGCAGATCACAGAACACCGCGAGCGCGATACCCGCGCCGATCACCCCGCCGTGCAGCCGGGCGATGGTGACCGCGCTGGTGGCCGCGAGTGCTTCACACACCCGCCGTGCCTTGTTGCCCATGGCGCGAAGGGCCGCTCCCGAGCGGTCCGCGGCGAGGGACTCCGCGAACTCCCGGCGGTCTCCGCCCAGGCAGAAGTCCGCTCCCGCGCCGGAGAGGACCACCACCCGTATCTCGGGGTGGTCGTGCAACGCTCCCAGTACGGTGAGGAGTTCGTCGAGCATCGGCTCGCCGAGCGCATTACCGGTGTCCGGGCTGTTCAACTGGACGTTGAGCAGGGGTCCCTGGTGGGCAACGGCAAGGGTTTTGAAGTTATCGATCACGACGCTCTTCCTACCTCACGGCTCTCAGGACTCCACCACGGGCAGCGTCATCAGCCGCCGGAAGGCCACCCGCGGCGCCCAGTCGGGCGTACGGCTGAGCCGCAGGGCGGGGAACCGCCGGAGCACGCCGGTCAGCAGGGTCGTCGCTTCCAGCCGGGCCAGCGCGGCACCGAGGCAGTAGTGGATCCCGCCGCTGAAGCTCAGATGGGTGGCCTGGCGGCGGACGTCGAAGAGCGCGGGATCGATGTGGTGGGCGGGATCGTGGTTGGCGGCACCGACCATGAGGTGCACCATCTGGTCCTTCTCCACGGGGATCCCCGCGAGTGTGGTGTCCTCGCCGGCGATCCGGCTCACCACATGCGTCGGGGAGTCAAAGCGCAAGACCTCTTCGACGGCCGCCGGTATGCAGTCCGGGTGGGCACGCAGCCACCCCATCTGCCGGGGGTGTTCGGCGATCAGCCACACCATGGTGGACAACAGGTTGGAGGTGGTCTCCAATGCCGCCAGAACCACGAACAGGGCAAGCCGGTAGACGGCCTCGTCCGCGGCGTCCTGATGTGGTTCGAGTTCGTCCCAGGTCCGTATCCACGACGAGATCGGGTCATTTCCGGGCGCCCGGCGGCGTTGCCGCACCAAGGCAATGAAATACTCGCGCAGATTCCGGGTTGCGGCGTCGGACTGCGCGAGCTGACTCGCGGTGGGCAGTAGTTCCTGGGCGAAAACCTGATCATGGGTGAGTGATCGCAGCAGCGGATAATCGGCTGTCGGCAGGCCGAGCCATTCCCCTATCGTCATCACCGGCAATTCTTCGCTGACCAGGGAACCGAAGTCCGCCTCTCCGTCCTTCAGTCTCTCCGCCAGCCGGTCGAGCAATTCCTCGGTATTGCGCTCGACCGAATTCTTGATGGTATCCAGGCACTTACGGTCGAACATGTTGCCCACGGACCGTCTGGCCCGCGTGTGGTGCGGCGGATTGAGCCCGGGCAGCGTGCTGGCCATCTGCTGCGAAGAAGGCGCCATCCAGCGGGTCGCCTCCCCCTGCCTGGCCCGCCAGCCACTGTCCGGCACCAGCCATGACCTGTTGCGCAACACGTGGTCGCACAGGCCGAAAGAGGTCACCAGATGGCCGCCCCAAGGTGCCGGAACGATATCTCCCATCGATCGGAGCTCCGCGTAGTGCGGCAGCGGATTCGCTTGGCCGTCCGGTGTGCGCAGGCGGGAGAAAAGCCTTATCACAGATCGTCGGTCCACGGACGTGACCATGGGCGGGGCAACCACGGCGGATTCCACTGCGAGAACTCCTTCATTCAATGCATCAGGCCAGGACGACCAACCCTGACTACCCCGGCGATTGAACGTTTACGCCCGGTGGAAAACGAAGCGCTGTCGCGAATATCACACCTTCCACCAAGAGAGGAACGAGCTCCACCACTTTCCTCTTTGCACCTCATTCCTGGCCTGTCCAGAGGCATGTTCCGTCGCGCGGCCACCCGTTACCGGACCAGCGGACGGACGGCGCTCGGGGCGTACCGGGGTGAAGCGGGCGGGCAGGACTTCCAGCGCCCGGTGGAACGGGCCCGGCCGCCAGGTCAGGCTTTCCGCGGGCAGGGCCAGGTCGATGTCCGGCAGGGTGTTGAGCAGCTTCTCGATGGCCAGGACCGACACCAACAGGGCGGGATCCTTGGCGGGGCAGGCGTGCGGGCCCGCTCCCCAGGCGAGATGCGCCCGCTTGCTGAGCATCTGACGGCCCGTCGACAGATTCGGGTCGGTGTTGGCCGCCGCGAAACTGATGACCACGGGTTCACCGGCCGGCAGCTTGGTTCCCCCGAGCTCCATGTCGTGCACGGGGTAGTGCACACCGTAGTTGGCTATCGGAGCGCTGTTCCACAGCACGTCGTTGATGGCGTCGTCGACCAGCAGGCCGGCCGCGCTCTGGTCGCCCACGTACTTCTCATCCGTCAACAGCAGCCGCAGCGCGCTGGCGATGATGTTCTGCGTGGGCTCCGTCCCCGCCGCGATGAGGGTGACGAGCTGATGGACCATCTCCTCGTCGGAGAGCCCGGAGGGGTGCTCCATCAGCCAGGAGGTGATGTCCTCACCCGGCGAACGCCGCTTGAGCGCCACCAGCTCCAGCAGCGCTTCGGTGAGGACCTCGTTGGCCTTCTCCGCGTCGACCCCGTCGAAGATGCCCGATATGCCGAAGACCAGGCGGTCACCGATCGCGGCGGGGCAGCCGAAGAGGTCGTTGAAGACCAGCAGCGGCAGCAGCTGGGCGTAGTCGGCGACCAGATCCGCTCGGCCCCGGCTGCTGAACTGGCTGATGAGGTACGCGGCGACGCGTTCGACATGACGGCTCAGCCGGTGGGTGTCCACCCGGGCCAGGCTCGCCGTGACCGACTGACGCAGCCTCATATGGTCCGCACCGTCGGAGAACAGACAATTCGGACGGTACATCATCATCGGCAGCACGGGGCTGTCCAGGGGCACGCGCCCCTCGTTCAGCGCGCGCCAACGGCGTGAATCACGCGCAAAGGTGTCCGGATTCTGTAGCACGTGGAGCGCCGCGGCGTAGTCCGTGACGAGTTCGGCCTCCACCCCGGGGGCGAGCTCGACCGGCGCGCTGGGTCCGTGCTGCCGCAGGACCTCGTAGAAGGCCTCCGGCGCAGCGGCGAATTCCGGCCCGTGCAAGGGAGTCCGCTGACCGTCGGCGTGTGCGGGGCAGCCGGGCGGTGGGCCCTGGAATTCCGAGTGAGATTGCATGCCTGAACTCCTAGTTGAGGCGGGACTGTAGATAACGGACGAGCGCGATCAGCGAATCCGCCGAGGAACGTTGGTCCCGTGCGTCACAGTTGACGACAGGCGTCTCAGGAAGGAGGTCAAGCGCCTCCCGGATCTCGTCGAGCGAATGCGTGGGGGTCCCGTCGAAGCGGTTCACCGCGATGGCGTAGGGGATTCCGTAGTGTTCCACCAGGTCCATGACAGGGAAGGACTCGTCGAGCCGCTGGGGGTCGACGAGGACCAGCGCCCCGAGCGCCCCGCGCGTCATGTCTTCCCACACCTGAACGAAGCGCTGCTGGCCGGGCGTTCCGAACAGATACAGGACCAGCTTCTCGCTGAGCGTGAGCCGCCCGAAGTCCATGGCGACCGTGGTCGTCGTCTTGTGGGGCGCACCTGTGGGGTCGTCAATTCCCGCCCCCGCCTGCGTCATTATCTCTTCGGTCCGCAGCGGAGGAATTTCGGACATGGTTCCGATGAATGTCGTTTTGCCCACGGCGAAGTGTCCGACCACGAGGATCTTCGCCGCGGTCTGCACTGAATTGCGCAGGTACACGCCGTCATCCAAAGCGAGCCTGGAGCCCATTCAGCACCTCCTCAAGGATTTGCCGGTCGACAAGCTGAGCGCTCGGTATGGGCGCACGCGAATACAGATGGCCCTCCCGCGCGAGATCGGACACCAGAATCTTGACGACACCCACCGGCAGCCGGGTGTGCCCGGCTATCTCGGCGATCGAGAGAAAGCCCCCCGAACACAGCTCCAGCAGACGCAGCTTCTCCGGATCGAGGGGTTTCGTCCTGGGTGGTTCCGCCTGCACGGTGACCAGAGTGATCAGCGAGAATTCGCTGCCGTCAAGAAGATCTCGGCCGTTGGTGATGACGTACGGCCGTACTAATTCCGCTGCTTCGTGTTCCAGCTCCGGCTCGTCATCGGTGGTCATGACTGGATATCAGCCCTCTCACGCGGCGGACTGGTCAGTGCCTTACCGAGCTGACCGACAAGCTGCTGCATGCGGAACGTGATCTCTGCCATATCGACATCGGGAGAAGCCGAAACCGCGAGATATGCACCCTCGCCGGCCGAGATGAGAAAGACCCAGCCATGATCGAACTCGACCAGCGTCTGCCGCCATTGCGGCCGGCCGGCGGGGGATGCACCACCATGACAGAAATCGGCGACCGTACGGCTCAGCGACTGCATTCCGCTCATCGCGGCGGCGACGGTGTCGGCGTGGTCCCGGCCGACTTCCTTGGAGCGGGCCATGAGCAGGCCGTCGGCGGAGACGAGAATGGCGTGCTGCGCTTCGGGCAATTCCAGAGCACTGTCAAGCATCCACGACAGATCGTAGTTCACTGAACCTCATGCCCTTCATTGCTTGCATTGGTGGAACGGCGGCCGGATTGCGTGCCGCGCTGGAATGCCCCCATGACGGAAGCGGTCTGTGCGCTGTCGCGGGCCGGGGTTTGTGTGCTTTCGGAATCGGTCGGCACGATGGATATCGCACCGCGCCGGCGGCGCTTCGGCAGACCGCCGGCCGTCGTCTCGGGAGCCGGGTGAGCGGGGGCCTGCTGCCCCATGGGCCCGGCCCCGGGATACGGGGTTCCTGCGGCTGGGTAACCGGGGGGCGCGGGGACCGGAGCCGGGCCGCCAGGCACCGGCTGACCAGGAAGGTTCTCGGGCGGCAACGGGGCGGATGCGGCCACGGCAGGACTCTCCTCGGGCTCGTGCAGGGACGTCAGTAGATCCTCGGGGAGCAGGACGACCGCGCGCACGCCGCCATAGGGAGAGGTGGAATCCACCGACACGCTGAAGCCATAGCGGGCAGCGAGCACTCCGATGACGGTGAATCCGAACTGCGGCGGGTTGCCGAGGCTGGAGACACTCGCTGCATTCTCGCTCGACAGCAGCCGGGCGGCCCGCGCCTTCTCCTCCTCGTTCATCCCGACACCGGCGTCGTCGACGACGATGCACACGCCCCTGGGCACCGGGCGGATATTGATCTCGATCATCGTTTCCGGCGCCGAATAGCTGGTGGCGTTGTCCAGCAGTTCGGCGAGCACCAGGGCCACCGGCTCCACGGCGCGGCTCACGATCGCGAAATTGCTCTGCGAGCGGATCTCGACGCGCGTGAAATGCCGGATACGGCCCTTGGCGCTGCGCACCACATCGTAGAGCGAGGCATGGTGCCGCCGCCGGCCGAGCCAGCCGTCGCAGAGTACGGCGATGGACTGCGCGCGCCGCGCAAACTGCGAGTTCATGTGGTCGATGTCGAGCAGATCCTGAAGGATCTTGTGCTCGCCATAGGCCTCCTGCAGCTTGGAAATCGCCAGCTGCTGCTCGCCCGCAAGCCCCTGCAGCGTCCGCATGGCGGCCTTCAGCGTGGTCTTGGTGGCCTCCTCCGCCCGGTCCTTGGCCTCTTCCACGGCTTCCGCGTAGTGGCTTTCAAGAGTGGCGTAGTGCTGCTTGAGCTCGGCCTTTTCTTGTTGGAGTTCCGTAATCTTCTTTCTGCCGCGAATAATCGCGGTTGCGGCAACAGGGGTACCAGCGATCAAACCCCAGAACGCTGGATCCTGGAAGTATTGCGTCATAGGACTCTCTTCGGACGACGGAGCCACCAGGTGTCGTATATCTGGCCATGACGTGGCGAATCGATCTCGCTCCCAGACATACGTGAACGGCCACGCACAGTCGCCTGCCAGAAAGCCATCAAAGGGCCGGCTAATGGCATAGTTCTCCCCGGGGTGGCGGTTTTCTTAGGCCAATGCGCGGAATTTCTTTCATGCCATATCAGGTGACTACCCCGTTGGCAAGTGCGATGATCTTAGCATCACAGCAACACCCCCCGTCCAACCGCGATCTGATCATGAGGCAGATCCGGTGTTCATTCAACAAAGGCTTGTTGGTGGGTCTTTGGGAGCGTTGTCGGGCCCGGGGGGCTACGGACCGGCCCATTCCTGACGGCTCGTTAACACGCGTTCGCGTGACGTGCACCACGTCTCGCGCGGCAATTGTCAGCCGAGGTCAGCGATGCGGGGTGTCGTGGACATAAGTGATCTCGCCCCCGCGGACCCGGACGACGCGTACGGTCATGCCGCGCTCCGTCCCTTGCAGGTAGTGCGCCGTGCAATGGGTCCGCGCCCCCTTGACCGCACGCAGGTCCCTGGCGCAGTCGACCGAGCGCGGCCCCCGGGAGATCACCGGCAGCGACAGATGACCCGAGATGGAGCGGGCGACCTCGTCGCGCGGGACGGCATCGGTCGTCCCGTTCACCTCACTGGTCGCGCCCCGCTCCTCCAGCCACTGGGTTCCCGCCGTGAGGCTTCCCCCCAGCAGAGCCGTGCCGGCCAGCGCCAGACCGACGACTCGCAGATTCCGCACGGCTCTCCTTCCAGCGGGCACACCCGTCATACGCCGGCCACGCCCACCGGCCGGGTCACGGACAATTCTTGCGGCCGGCCCGGGGCCGGCAACACGAGGCCCCCTCCTGTGCGACCACCCGGGCGACGGTGCGTCAAACGGACGGCACGGGGCCCTGCATCTGCTCGCTGATCCAGTGCAGCGAGTCGGCCATCCGCTGGATATAGGTGTGAGGGCTGTGCACACCGCCCGGTATTTCGAAGAGCGTGGAGTGGACCGGCCCGCCGGTGTAGTCCTTGATGAAGCGCTTCACATCGGGCACCGCCGCCTCCTTGCTGCCGAGCTCGAAGGCAAGGTAGACCGGGGGACTCTTCCGCGCGGCCAGCCGCCGCGCCAGATGGCGCGGGTCGTTGGCACGCATCGCCGCGGGATGCCCCAGCCACATCGGCGAATCCGGCGCCGTGTCCGGGCCGTTGACGATGGCCGCCTTGAACTTCCGCGGCTCCTTGAGCACGGCCTTCAAAGCGGCGAACCCACCCGACGAGGAGCCCATGAAGGCCCAGCCGTCACGGCTCTTGTACGTACGGAAGTTGGCCCGCGCGAAGTCCGGCACGTCCTCGGTCAGCCAGGTGCCCATCTTCGGCTGCCCGGGTATGTCGCTGCCGTCGTAGTACTTCCTGCCGGGGTTCAGCACCGGCATCACGACGATGAACGGCAGCGTCTTGCCCCGCCGCGACCACTGGGCCATCCGCTCCTCCAGCGCGAAGGCGTCCCCGGCCCAGTAGTTGAACGGATAGCCGTAGGCGCCGGGCAGCGCGATCAGCACCGGGAAGCCGCTCGTGGCGTACTGCGGCCGGTGGTACTCCGGCGGCACCCAGGCCCAGATGTCCCCGGTGAAACCGGACTTGCGCCCGTGCCACTTCGTCGTCACGACCTCGGTGCCGTCCCCCGCCGTACGGAACGGGGTGAAGGAGGAGCGCGGGCCCCGCGGACCGGCCACCCGGAGTTTGCCGTTGCGGGCGTCCGCGGCACGGGCCTGCAACTGCGGCACGCTCGAGGCGTCGACGAAGTCCCGGCCGTCGCCGCAGCCGGCCAGCAGCCCCAGGGCCACCACACTCACCGCAGCACGGACACGCAGGCGCTTCATCGGGACGTACTCCTTGGGTACTCGGGCCGGCCGCGGACAGCCACGCTGCCACTGCCACGCCGGTCGAAAGACACCACTTTAAGATCGCCCGACGGGTCCTCGGCGCCGGCCCCGGGCGCCGTGACCTGGTGCTCCGCCCTTCCCGGGGCCTGCGGAGACCTCGCGGCACGTCAAATACGGCGCCGGGGTTTCCCTCGTTCGATGCGCCCACTCGTTCCTTACCGGACGGTCGGTTCTGGCATCGTGGGTTCCCAGTTCGGAAGGGCGCGGCACTGTGCCGTGGTTGGGGATGACCGATGACCGCGTGGGCCGATCACCGGCCACTGCCCGGCGTAGTGGGGCGGGCCGTTGAGCATGAGCAGGTGTCCGGGCTGCTGACCGGTGCTTCGCTGGTGACGCTCACCGGGGCCGCCGGCGTGGGCAAGAGCGTGCTGGCCCGCGCCGTCCTGGAGGAGTACACCGCTCGGCACGGCGGCACGGTCATCCGGGTCGGCTGCTGGGACGGGCCGGCCGAGGGCGGCCCGGCCGAGGCGCTGCTCCGGGCGGCGGGGCAGGCGGACACCGTCTGCCGGGACACCGCCCGGCCCCTCGCCCGGCAGGCGGCCGACCCCGGTGCCGGCGCACCGGCGCCCGTTGGGGCGGGCCGGACGGATGCCACCGCGGCCCGCACTCCCGCGGGCGGCACGGCCCTCGCGGCGCTGGCCGCACACTGCCGGCGGCAGCGCGCGACCGTGCTGCTGGACGACTGCGACCCGGTGCTCGCCGAGTGCGCACAGCTCGTGCGGCGGCTGCTGCGGGCCGATCCGTCGCTGCGCATCGTGGCAACCGCACGGGGCCCGCTGGGACTGGCCGAGGAGCGGGTCGTCGACCTCGCGCCGCTGCCGGTGACGCTGGGCGAGGGGATTGCAGGGCCGGCGGTCGAGCTGCTGGCCACGCGGGTCGCCGGCACCGGGACCGGAGCCGCGGCGCCCGAGCTCCTGGTCACGGTGTGCCAGGCGCTGGAGGGCTCACCGCTGGCGATCGCCCTGGCCGCGCACCAGTTGGACCGGATGTCCCTGCCGCAGCTCGCGGCGCAGGTGGGCACGGACGGTCCGCTGTTCTACTCCGGGCCGGCGGCAACCGTGCGGCACACCTCGCTGCACGCCGCCCAGGCCGCGGGCTACGCCCTCTGCTCGCCGACCGACCGCCGGGTGTGGGCCAGGCTCTCGGTGCTTCCCGGCGACTTCGACCCCTGGCTCGCCGGATGCGTCTGCGCCAGCAGTGACGTGCCCGCGGCGGCGGTCGACGGCGCACTGGAACGGCTCCGTACGGCCTCGGTCGTCGAACGAGTACGGGACGCGGGTGGCGCGCACGAGGACACCGGGGCCGCGCTGCCGCCGCGCTACCGACTGCCGCGCGCCGCCCGGGACTTCGGGCGGACACAGCTGCGTGAGGCGGGCGAGGAGTCCGCGGCGCTGCGACGCTTCCGGCAGGCCTGTGCGGCGCTCGCGGCCGAGGCCCAGATCACCTGGCAGGGACCGAACCAGCAAGTCGCCGTGCGGCTGGTGGAGGACGAACAGGCCAATCTCGACGCAGCACTGACCCGGCCGCCGCAGGACGCGGAGGATGCGCTCGGCGCGCTGGAGATCGCGGTATCCCTGTGGTTCCACTGGGCCGCCTGCGGCTTCCGCCGCGAGGGGCGGGCCCATCTGGACCGTCTGCTGCTGCTCTCCCTGGACGACACCGCGCTGCGGGCCCGGGCGCTGTGGCTGGCCGGCTACCTCGCCGCGCAGGAACACTCGCTCGCCGCCGCGGAGGCCCTGCTCGGCAAGGCCTGGACGGCGGCCGTGATGCATGCGGACTCCGACGGACTGGCCCGTATCGCGCATGCGCACGGTGTGCTGGAGCTGTACCGCGGGAACACCGCGGCAGCCGTGGCCTGCCTGGAGGAGGCGACCCGGCACCGCTCCAGGGATCCGTGGTTCGGGCCGGGTCCCGCCCACAGCTGGGCGCTGCTCGCCATCGCCCTGGCGCCGCTCGACGCGGAGCGGGCGCGGACGGCGGCCCACCGCGCCTGGGAGACCCGGCACTGCGACGGCGATTTCTGGCTGTACTCGACGGTCCTCTACGCCCGAGCCATGACCGAAAGCGCCCATGGGAAGCCGACGGCGGCGCTGCGCGCCTGCCACAAGGCGCTGGTGGCCAAGAAACTCATCGGCGACCCGCTGTTCATCGCGGGCGTCCGCAACATGCTGGCGGGCCTGCGCCGGACGGTGCGCGGCGGGACGGCACGGCCGGACGCCGAAGAGGAGCCACCGTGGTGGCAGCGCGGCGGGACCGGTGCACGGGCCCGCCCGTTCTTCTCGCGGCTGCGGGCCGGCTCCTGAGGGCCGGGCCGTCCGCGGCGGGCCGGCCGGGAAACACGCTGTGTGACGCGCCGACCGCGTTCGGGATGCGGGCGCGGGGAGCCGGTCGCATGCTGGGAGGCATGAAGCGTGCCCCCGTGATCGTGCATCCGCCCTGCACCGGCGGTCGCCGTGTGTCGCTCAACGGACAGGATCTGGGACGGGCGCTGCGGCCCGGTGATGTGGCCGCGATACTGCGCCGGGCCGGATTCGGGACCGCGAATTTCGTCTGGGACGACACCGGACTCTTCGAATGGCGCGACGGCGGGCCCGATGTGTGGCTGATGACCTGACGTGCGGGCCGCCAACGGGCCCGCGACGTCAGCCGAGTTGTGCCGGGCGAGCCGCGGAGTGCCGTACGGACCCGCGCGGACGGGGCTGCGGCCCGGGGAAGGTCAGTCGACCGCCGCGGTGACCGGCGCCTTTGCCGCCTCGCGCGCGGCGGCGGCCTTCTTCGCGCGGTACTTCATGAGGAGGAAGGACCCGGCGCCGAACAGCAGGGCGGCGACCAGTCCGAGCCAGGAGAAGCGCTTGAGCCACGACTCGGCGACCATGCCCACGCTGTAGATCAGCGCGGTCGTGCCGCCGGCCCAGATGATGCCCCCGAGGACGTTGGCGATCAGGAACTTCCAGTACGGCATCTTCAGCACGCCGGCGAGCGGTCCCGCGAAGATGCGCAGCAGCGCGACGAAACGGCCGAAGAAGACCGCCCACATGCCCCACTTGTCGAACTTCGCCTCGGCCATGGCGACATGGTCCGGGCCGAAGTGCTTGGGGAACTTCCGGCCCGCCCATTGCAGCAGGGGCTGGCCCCCCTTGCGTCCGATCAGATACCCGATGGAGTCACCCAGGATCGCGCCGGCGGACGCACAGGCACCCAGCACGACCGGATTGATGTGGTCCTGGGTCGCCGCGAGAATCGCCGCGCTGACGAGGACGATCTCGCCGGGCAGCGGGATGCCCACGCTCTCCAGTCCGATCACCACCCCCACCAGGAGGTAGACGCTCACGGCCGGTACGGTCTCGAGCCACTCCTGGATGTGCAACGCCGCTTCCTCCGCTGGTGTAAGGCCCCCGTGGGCCGTGACCCGGCGCCCATGACACCGGTGCCGGTCGATCCCCTGGCGCGCCTCGGCACGCCCGGGAAGCGTACTCGATGGCACCGACGGAGGGCCGAATCCAGGTGAGGTACGCAACACCGGCTGTCCGCGGCCCGGTCCGGGGCCCAGGGGTACCCCGGAACGCCATCGGCCCGCCGTGCGGGGCACGACGGGCCGGGGAAACCCCGCTGTGAATCAGCTCACTTGTTGGGGCGCAGGGTCCACACGATGCTCATCTCGCCGGTGACCGCGCCGTCCTCGCGGGTGATGGCGATGTTCACGGGGAACTCCGGGCGCTCGCCGGCGTCGAGCTCGGCGACGACCTCGGCCACCGGCCGGCCCAGCTCCGCGGTGGCGGTGACCGGTCCCATGGCGAGTTTCTTGTAGCCGATCTCGGCGCGCACGGCCAGCGGCACCGCCCGGCCGAGCTGGTCACCGAAGGCCGCCATCACGATGGCACCGCTCGCCGACTCGGCGAGGGTGAACATCGCGCCGGCGTGCGGTCCGCCGACGTGGTTGTGGAAGTCGGCCTGGTCGGGCATGCGGACCACGGCGCGCTCGGCGGTGGTCTCGGCGAACTCGAGGTTCAGGGTGCGGGCCATCGGCACGGAGGCCGCCATCATTTCGCCGATCGACGGCAGGGTCTCGGAGGACATGGGCATCATGTTACCTAGCGGTAGCTTAGGTGTGAAGGGGCGGTCGCGCTCCGGCCGCCGGAACCGTCTCGGACGCCGCGGCCCCGCGGCAGCACCCTCCGGGAATATCCGTGCGCGGCGCACGTAGCGCCTTGCCTATCGTTGACGCCCATGCGGCGAGGACAACAGCACAGCGAAGACGGAGGGGTGCGGGCCCCGGCACACCCCGTGCGGGCGGCGGGCGCCCCGGACCGGACGCGGTTCCCCGCGGCGCCCTCCCTGCCGGTGCCCTCGTGGTAGGAGCCCGCCCCGCATGGGCGGGGCGGAACTACCTGCTGCTCACCGGCGCCACGGTCATCGCGAACCTGGGCAGCTCCGGCGCATTGATCGCCACCGCCTTCGCGGTGCTCGCCTCCGGCGGCTCCGCCACCGACGTCGGCCTGGTGGCGGCCGCACGGACGGTCGCACTGGTCCTCTTCCTGCTGCTCGGCGGCGCGGTCGCCGACCGGCTGCCCCGGCACCGTGTGATGGTCGCCGCGAACGCCCTCAGCTGCGTCTCCCAGGGCCTGTTGGCACTGCTCGTCCTGGCGGGCGATCCGCGGTTGTGGCAGATGGCCGTGCTGGCAGCCCTCGGCGGCACAGGACAGGCATTCTTCGCGCCGGCCTCCGAGGGCATGGTGCTCGCCAGCGTCTCCGGCGACCAGGCGGGGCGCGCCTTCGCCGTGTTCCGCATGGGCATGAACGGCGCGAACATCGGCGGTACGGCGCTCGGCGGTGCCTTCGTCGCCGCGGTCGGCCCCGGCTGGGTGCTGGCCATCGATTCCGCCTCCTTCGCCCTCGCAGGCCTGCTGCGCGCGTTCCTCGACGTCGACAAGGTGGCCGCGCGGGCCCCCGGCGGCGGCGTGCTGCACGATCTGCGGGACGGCTGGCGCGAGGTCGTCTCCCGGCCCTGGCTGTGGACGGTGGTGGTGCAGTTCTCCCTCGTCAATGCGGTGGTGTCGGCCGCCGAGGCGGTCTACGGGCCGCTGGTCGCCGAGCAGCATCTGGGCGGACCCGGCCCCTGGGGACTGGCCCTGGCCGCCTTCGGTGCGGGCACGGTGGCCGGCGCCCTCATGATGACCAAGGTCAGACCGCACCGTCTGCTGCTCACCGGTTCCCTGTGCATCTTCCCGCTCGCCCTCCCGTCCGCCGCGCTCGCCGTGCCCCTGTCCGCGACCGGACTCGGCGTGATCATGTTCGGCACCGGGATCGCGGTCGAGGTCTTCGCGGTGACGTGGATGATGGCGCTGCACCAGGAGATCCCCGAGGAGAAGTTCTCCCGGGTCTCGTCGTACGACTGGCTCGGGTCCCTGGCCATGGTCCCGCTCGCCACCGCGCTGGCCGGCCCCGTGCAGGACCTCATCGGCCGGCAGGCCGCGCTGTGGGGCTGCTCCGCCGTGATCGTGCTGCTGACCGCGGCGGTGCTGTGCGTGCCCGACGTGCGGCGGCTCACCCGGCGTACGAGTCCGGAGCCGGCGGCCGCAGGGCCCGTCTCCCACGCGGCCGGAGCGGCGAAACCGCACACCGCGGAGGCGGAGTGACCGGCCGTCGCGGCCCTGCGCGCCCGCGGCGGGGCGTGCTCAGCCGACGCTGAACGCGCCGTCGGGTGGCATGGGGGACGCCACCGCCTCGGCATCGCGTACGGGGACCGCGTCAGCGATCAGCCGCCGCAGCGCCGCACCGTGCTCGACCCGGGCCGGGAAGGCGTCACCGGCCGTCCGCCGGGCCAGTGCGGCGATCGGGAGCGGTGCGCGCGAGGCGAGCAGCACGGCATTGCCGAACCTGCGGCCGCGCAGCACCGAGGGCTCGGCGATCAGTGCGAGATGGTCGAAGACCGCGGCGAAATTGGCGAGTTGGCCGCGCAGGAAGCCGAACGGCGCGCCGTCCGCGAGGTTCGCGGCGTAGCAGCCGTCCGGTCGCAGCACCCGGGCCGCGGCCCCGGCGTACTCGACCGACGTGAGATGCGCCGGCACCCGCGAGCCGCCGAAGACATCCGCCACGATGACATCCGCGCTGCCCTCCGGCGCATCCTCCAGCGCCCTGCGGGCATCCTCGGCGTGCACCGTGATCCCGCAGTCGCCGGGCAGCGGCAGATGCTCCGTCACCAGGGCGAGCAGCCCGCGGTCGGCTTCGATGACGTCCTGCCGGGAGTGCGGACGGACGGCGGCGAGATAACGCGGCAGGGTCAGCGCCCCGCCGCCGAGGTGCAGCGCATCGAGCGGCCGGCCCGGGGCGGCCACCTCGTCCAGGACATGGGCCAGCCGGCGTACGTACTCGAATTCCAGATGGGCCGGCGCGTCGAGGTCCACGTACGACTGGGGTGCGCCGTCCACCGTGAGCAGCCAGGCGCGCGGGCGGTCGACGTCCGGCAGCAGCTTGGCCGTGCCGCAGTCCACGGTCCGGGTGACGGGTATCGGCTCGGGTGCTTCGTCCACCGTCCCATTGTGCCGGTGCGGCCACGGTGTCCCGGCCCCGGCCGCCGCGGGCACCGGCCGCCGGCGCTGTCCCGCCCTGTCCTGGCCTGCCCGGTCACGGCGATCAGACCTGCCGGGCCCGGGTCAGTCCGACCAGGCCTGCCGGATCCCCGCCACCTGGGCCGCCGCCTGCCGGCGCCCCGCGCGGGCCGCGTCCGCGCGTTTGGCGGGGTCCAGGACATTGCGGCCGAACGCCGCCCGGGCCGCACGGTCGGGGGTCAGGACGCACACCCGGGCGCCCCGGCGGGCCAGTTGCTCGCCCTGCGCCCGCGGTCCGGCGACCGGCCCGCCGCCGGCCGCCATCGGCGCGACGATCACCACCCGTTCGTATCCGGTGGCCAGATCGGCGTTGGCGCTGGAGTGCACCCCGCCGTCGATCCACCGGGTGCTGTCGATGGTGACCGGCGGATAGATACCGGGGACCGCGCAGCTCGCGCCCACCGCGTCGAGCAGCCGCACCCCGCTGGTGTCGTCGAAGGCGGTCCGCTCCCCCGTTGCGGCGTCCACCGCCGTGATCACCAGCCGGCGGGCCGGCCAGTCGGTCAGGTTCAGGGTCCGGGCGATCACCGTGCGCTGTTCCGCCTCGGTGACGGTACGGGCCGCGACGGCCAGCTTCCCCATCCGTACGCCGAAGGACACCACGTCCCGGGAGCGCAGCGCGATGGCCGCGAAGCGGGCCAGCGCGGCCGGGCCCATCCGGGCGGCCGAGCGGGCCGTATCGGGCGGGGCGAGCTGGTGCTCGTACATCTCCTCCAGGGTGCGGTGCCCGGAGGCGAGGTGGGCGCCGACGATCGATCCGGCGGAGGTGCCGATGACGACATCGGCGTCGGCGAGGTCGAGGCCCGCCTCGGCGAGACCGGCGAGCAGCCCGATCTCCCAGCCGATACCGGTGAGCCCTCCGCCGCCCAGGACCAGTGCCGTGCCCGCCATCGGGTCTCCCTCCCGCTCCGGCCGACCGCCCGTGCCGCGTGGCGCAGCGGTGAGCCCTCGTGCCCGTTCGTCCGGGCGAGCAGTCTCGCACCCACGCCTCCCCGGCAACAGCAGACGGCTGCGCCCGGCACCCGGAGAAGTGCCGGGCGCAGCCTGCTGACCTGCGGTGTCTACTCCCCGACGGTGCGCACCGTGCCCGCGCCGACGGTGCGTCCGCCCTCGCGGATGGCGAAGCCCAGGCCCCGCTCCAGCGGCACGTCCCGGCCCAGTTCGACCGACACCGTCACGGTCTCTCCGGGCCGGGCGACGCCCCGCTCGCCGAGGTCGAGGTCGCCGACCACGTCCGCGGTACGGATGTAGAACTGCGGCCGGTAACCGGTGGACAGCGGGGTACGGCGGCCACCCTCCTCGGTGGAGAGCACATACACCTCGGCGGTGAAGCGGCGCCGGGGTGTGACGCTGCCCGGCGCGGCGACCACATGCCCGCGGCGCACCTGGTCGCGGTGCAGACCGCGCAGCAGCAGCGCGACATTGTCCCCGGCCTCGGCGGACTCCATGGGCTTGCCGAACGTCTCCAGCCCGGTGACCGTCGTCTCGGTCTCCGCGCCGAGCACCGCGACCCGGTCGCCGACCCGCACGGTGCCGCGCTCGACGGCTCCGGTGACGACCGTGCCGCGGCCGGTGATGGTCAGCACGTTCTCCACCGGGAGCAGAAAGGGCGCGTCGACATACCGCTCGGGCATCGGGACATAGGTGTCGACGGCGTCCAGCAGCGCGTCGATCGCCGCCGTCCAGCGCGGGTCGCCCTCCAGGGCACGCAGCCCCGAGACCCGTACGACGGGTACATGCTCCCCGTCGTAGCCGTGCGCGCTCAGCAGTTCGCGCACCTCCAGCTCCACCAGGTCGGTGAGCTCCGGGTCGCCGGCGTCGGCCTTGTTGAGGGCGACGACGAGGTGCCGGACGCCCACCTGCTTGGCGAGCAGCACATGCTCGGCGGTCTGCGGCATGATCCCGTCGAGCGCCGAGACGACGAGGATCGCGCCGTCGAGCTGCGCCGCGCCGGTCACCATGTTCTTGACGAAATCGGCGTGGCCGGGCATGTCGACATGGGCGTAGTGCCGGGTGCCGGTCTCGTACTCGACATGCGCGATGTTGATGGTGATGCCGCGGGCGGCCTCCTCCGGGGCACGGTCGATCCGGTCGAAGGGCACGAACGTGCCACTCCCCCGCTCGCTGAGGACCTTGGTGATGGCCGCGGTCAGCGTCGTCTTGCCGTGGTCGACGTGACCCATGGTGCCGATGTTCAGGTGCGGTTTGGTACGCACGTATGCCGTCTTGGGCATGGTGTTCTTCCTCGCAACAATGCGGTGAGAACGGCGACTTGGCGCCGTGGGGACCCCTGAACCCGGCCGACCCTCCCCCTGCGGGGTCCGCCGGACGATCCGGAGAGGGTCAGCTTCGTGCGCCGTCGACCGCTGCGGCGGCCGGGACGGCGACCGCTGCGACGGCAGTGACTGCGGGAACGCAGGCGGCGAGGGCCGCGAGGAAATCGACGGCAGCCTTCGGCTCGTCCGCGACTGCGGACGGGAGCGGGAGGAAGGCGTACCGGAACATGCGCCCTATGGTGCCCGGTGCCCGCTGCCGCGTCGACCGATTTATCCGGCCGCCGTCCCGGTGCACGCGCGGACGGGCAGCCGACCCGGCCGGTCGGCCGGCGGCGTACCCGGCGATGCGTCAGGACGCACCGATCCCCGGCGGCTCACGCACCGCCGACACCATTACGGCTCCCCGCCGGCCCCGTCGGTTACGCTCCCGGGGTGTTCCCACCCGCCGCAGCATCCGCCGGCCTCGCCGCGCGCTGCACGCGCGCGCTGTCCTCTCCCCGGTCCCGGCTGTGGCTGCTGCTCACCCTGCTGGCCTGCGGCGCGGCCATGACGCTCTGGTGGCAGCCGCAGCATCTGCTGACCGGCGCCCGGCCCGCCGGGTCGTCCGGCCCTGCCGCCCTGGTGCTCTTCGCCCTGGCATACGGCGCGTGCGCCAGCGCCTTCGTCCCGCGCCCGGTCCTCAATCTCGCGGCGGGGGCCCTCTTCGGCAGCCAGGCCGGGCTGGCCGCCGCGCTGGCCGGTACGGTGCTCAGCGCCGCGCTGACGTTCGGGCTCGGCCGGTTGCTCGGACAGGACGCCCTGCGCCCGTTGCTGCGCGCCCGCTGGCCGGCGGCCGTCGACCGGCAGTTGAGCGAGCACGGCTTCCGCTCGATGCTGGTGGTCCGGCTCGTCCCCGGTCTGCCGTTCTGCGCCATGAACTACTGCGCCGCCATCTCCCGTATGGGCTGGGGTGCCTACCTGGCCGCAACGGCACTCGGCAGCATCCCGAACACCGCGGCCTACGCCGTGGCCGGCGCGCGTGCTTCGACGCCCACCTCACCGGTGTTCCTCGCGGCCATGGGCTTCATCGCGGTCAGCGCTCTGGGCGCGCTGGTGGTGGCGTGGTGCAAGCGCAAGGCGCTGCGCGAGGACTGACGGCGGTTCGGGCGGGCGGGCACGCGTTCCCCGCGACGGCCACGGGGCGGGCGGCTGCTGCACGGGCAAGCGCGGTCGGGCCGGCACGATCGCGCGGTCACGGGGCAGGCAGGTACGGCGAGGCGGGCGGCCACCGTACGTCCAGGACCCTTTGGCCACCCGGACATCTTCGGACGTTACGCTGCCCCCTGTCGGCGATGATCCGCATCCGCCGCCACCGTCCGTTTTCTCCCCTCTTGCGCAGGTCGGCGCTTGACCACCCTTGGATAGCGTATTTTCCATGTCTTGGTTTGAATCATTCGTCCTCGGACTCGTCCAAGGGCTGACCGAGTTCCTGCCGATCTCCTCCAGTGCGCACCTCCGTCTGACGGCGGCGTTCGCGGGCTGGCAGGACCCGGGCGCGGCGTTCACCGCCATCACCCAGATCGGCACCGAAGCGGCCGTCATCATCTACTTCCGCAAGGACATCGGGCGGATCATCTCGGCCTGGGCGCGCTCCCTCTTCCACCGGGAGCTGCGGCACGATCACGACGCCCAGATGGGCTGGCTGGTGATCGTGGGCTCGATCCCGATCGGTGTCCTGGGCATCACGCTCAAGGACGCCATCGAGGGCCCGTTCCGCGATCTGCGGCTGATCGCCACCACCCTCATCGTGATGGGTGTGGTGCTCGGCATCGCCGACCGCCTGGCCGCCCGCGACGAGACCGGCGGCCGGCACCGGGCCGCCAAGCAGCGCAAGTCCCTCACGGACCTCAGCGTCAAGGACGGTCTGCTGTACGGCATCTGCCAGGCCATGGCGCTCATCCCCGGCGTCTCCCGCTCCGGCGCCACGATCAGCGGCGGCCTCCTGATGGGCTACACCCGCGAATCCGCGGCCCGCTACTCCTTCCTGCTCGCCATCCCGGCGGTATTGGCCTCCGGCGTCTTCGAACTCAAGGACGCGGGCGAGGGCCACGTCTCCTGGGGCCCCACCCTTTTCGCCACGCTCATCGCCTTCGTCGTCGGCTACGCCGTGATCGCGTGGTTCATGAAGTTCATCTCCCACAAGTCCTTCATGCCGTTCGTCAT
Organism: Streptomyces sp. NBC_00400; assembly: GCF_036048035.1. Lineage (NCBI taxonomy): Bacteria > Bacillati > Actinomycetota > Actinomycetes > Kitasatosporales > Streptomycetaceae > Streptomyces > Streptomyces sp. NBC_00400. The sequence continues at coordinate 526,820 of NZ_CP107940.1, forward strand.
CTACCGCATCCTCCTGGGCATAGCCCTGTTCGCCCTGGTCGCGGCGGGAACCCTGACGCCGCATGCAGGCGAGACGGCGGGCTGAGAGGGCAAGGTCACGCGCTCGGGAAGGGCGGGCCTCTGACCGGCACCGACGGGCGCTCAGAGGATCAGATGCCCAGGGGATCAGGGGATCAGCACACAGTGGTTCTCGATGACCCTGCCACTGCGATCCAGACCGCCGCAGACGGCCAGTCGCGGATACGCCCTGATCTCCCGGTTGACGACGAACCGCCACCGCGACACGTTGGCCTTGCGGTTCCCGTAATCGCCCACGAAGGCGCGCAAGGTCCCCGGCAGTCCGTCCCGCGTCGTGACGGTGATGTCCTGGACGTAGTCGCGCCCCTGGTAGGCCGTGGCCACGCAGATGTAGGTGCCGCAGGTGGACTTGACCTCGGCGCTCGCCGGTGCTGCGGTCGCCAGCCCCAGCGCACCGACTGCGGCGAGGGCCGCCCCGACCGTCGCCGATCGCCGCCGTGCAGTGGCCACCGGCCGGACCTTCTCCTGTCGCATGTGCCTCACAAGACCCCCTTGACTGCTTGCAGTCGGCTGACCGCACCACTCTCCACACTGTCGCGGGCCCGCCCGGATTCGACAAGTAGCAAGAGGGTCACGGAGGGCTACGTTTCGCCCGGCGATGGCTCATGATTGGCAGCCGTCAGCGATAGCCGGTGTCATCGGCGGCAAGGCCCCGGTCCTGGACCTCCACGACGTAGCGCCAGCAGTCGGGCTGGGTGCCGTCGGTGTCGGTGAACCCGTACAGCGGGGCGAGTTGGCCGCTGGAGACAACGATCGCGCGTCCGGCACCTCGCGTGGCACCGGCCACCAGCGCGACCTTCCCGTCGAGCGCACCCACCCGCGCGCCCTCCGTCGCATGCCTACGGCCCGTTCCCTTCTCTCCGTCTCTCGCTGTCTCTCTTCGTCCCCGGTCAGGAACCCCGGCGGGGACGCGTCGCCCTCGGCCGGGCCGGTGCCGGCCTGCCGGGCAGGGTGGGTACGCATCGCAAGGGCATCGTGTGGTGTCAGGAACTGAGGTGGTATTGGGCCCAGGGCTGATGAGCCGGTGCGGGATCCTCGTGGGAGGGCGCGAGGGTCCCCCACGGGGCGAGAGCGTTGTCCCATTCCGAGGCCAGGGCGGCCATGTCCGGGACGGACTCCGCGGGCGGCATCGTGCCGGTGTGCCAGGCGGACGCCATCTGGTGCCCCGAGGGCGCGGCGTTCCAGGAGTTCGTCTGCTGTGCGGGGATGGTGTATTCGGACTCGTGCACATCGCCGGGGCCGCGCCGGTGGCGGCCCGCATGGCTCTCCGCGGGGCCCGGGTAGAACCGCCCCTGGGCGGAGAGTTGTTGGGCCCGGGTGACCAGGCGGGTGAGATCGATCCCGAATTCGGCGGCGAGTTCGCGCAAATCCACCCCGGTCTGCCAACTGCCGATGAGGACCGCGTCCATCGCCGGGGACCAGGTCTGTTCCGCTGTCCCCGTGCCGCCGGCACCTTCGCGGGGCAGGCCGGTGGGACGCGTTCCGGCAATCGGGTTCTGGTGGGAATATTCGGCGGCGGGATCGGGCGCCGGTGAGGCCTCTTCCGGTTCCCGCGGTGGCGCGGCGGGGGTGGCGGCCGCCAGCAGCTCCTCGGCGACGGCACGGGCATCGTCCTTGCCCACCGTGCGCCGGGCGATCCGTACTTCCCGCTCGTTCAAACCGAACAGACCGGCCACCGCGCCGGTGCTGCCCACCGTTACCGCAAATGCCGCCAAAACCCGTGACCGGTCCGCCTGCGCCTCGTCAAGTCGGGCCTGCGCCTCGCGCACCCGCTCATCGCCCAGACAAAACGCTTCTGCCAGCACGGCGTTGCGGTCCCACAACTCTCTAGGATCCATACCCATTCAACGGCTCTTGGTCAGAGGTGTCCCGACCCGGCCCAGCAAAGCACCCCAAAGCACTCATCGAACCACCAGATGACAATCACCCCGGTGCGCGGCCCGCGATCGCCCCCGACCTGGTCGGGATGTCATATTCCCTGGTCACACGCTTGCGTACATACTCAACGCGGATTGTCGGCGCCATGAGCTATTGTCATGATCGATGACATTTTCATCGTTCCATGTGCTCATGGGGGGGCCATGACTCATTTCTCCCGTATCTCGTCCCGCGTCTTTGGGGCGCTGCTCACCGGAGCCGTGCTGTGCGGCACGGCGGCCTGCACGGCGTCGGGCGACCACACGGCCGCGTCGGGGAGCATCAACGCCACGCCGGTCGCCGCGGTACAAAAGGCCGTCGACAAGGGGGCCAGGCTCAACTCCGTCTCGTACCGGCTCTCCGGCAGGGTTCCGGGGCAGGGGACGGTCGACGGCAAGGTGTCGTTCAGCATGCGCCCGCGCGCCATCGACATGCGGATGAAGGCCTCCGGGGGCAAGGAGGAGGGCGAGTTCTCGGTGCGGCTCGTCGGGGACGCGGTGTATCTCGGCGGGGACGGGAAGGCGACGGCCGCGTTGGGCGGCAAGCACTGGATCAAGTTCGCCATGCAGGACAAGGGGCCCGGCGCCCTCGGGGGGATGCAGCAGCAGGCAGACCAGGACCCGGCGGCGCAGGCGTCCTTGCTCCCCCAGTCCGACGACGTCAAGAAGGTCGGCGAGGAGACCGTCGACGGGGTGCGGACGTCGCACTACGCCGGTGTGGTCGAGGTGGCGGATCTGATGAACAAGCAGGGCGCCAAGAGCGCGCTGGATGCCGAGCGCCGCAAGAAGGTGATCGAGCAGTATCAGCAGCTCGGGGTGAGCAAGCTGACGCTCGACATGTGGGTCGGCCCCGGCGACCGCACCGTGAAGTTCCGTGAGCGTGCGCAGGCGGCCCAGGGCCCGCTGGACGTGACCATACGGTTCTTCGACGTCAACAAGCCGGTCAGGGTCCAGGCGCCGCCCTCCTCCGACACGGTGGATCTGGAGCAGAAGCTCAAGGAAGCCGGAAAGCGCCTGGGCTAGGGGCTGTCTTCACGGTCCCGTCGTTCGCCCGTAGGGCGGGCCTTGCGGTGTCCGGTGCACTTCACTCGCTCCGCTCGCTTCGTCTCGGCGGTGCGGGCTCGTCGAGGTGCGGCAGGCCGATCGGGTTGGGGAAAGGCAGGACATCCGCGGCCAGGAGGCGCCGGACCAGGGGTTCGAGCGTATGCAGCAACCCCTCGGTCTCCGCCTCGGGCAGCGGGTGCAGCAGCCGTCCGGCCAGCCGGTCGGTCGCCGCCTCGATGCGCTCGCGTTCCTGCCGGCCGTGTTCGGTCGCGTCGCCCCGTGCGTCCACGAGGCCACGGGCGCGCAGCCGGTCCGCCGCTTCCGCCCACTCCTCCTCGCTCCAGCCGCGGTCCTGCCGCGGTCCTGCCGCGGTCCTGCCGCGGTCCTGCCGCATGGTGTCCCGGGGGACGCGCCCCGAGGCGACGGCCAGGACCAGTGCCTCGCAGCCGTCGAGCCCTTCGTCGGCGAGCACCGCGAGATGGGCGTCGCCCCTGAACTCCCGCACGGAGGTGACCAGTTGCCACAGGCGCTCGACAGGGTCGGCGTGGTCGCACAGTGTACGGTTGGCGGCGAACAGGGGGCGGGCGAGGGCCGGTGCCTCGTCGACGATCGTCTGGAGCGGGGGCAGCACTGCGGCTGCGGTGCGCTCCAGCCCGGGGTCGATCGCGCGCAGCGCATGGGCCGCGCGACGGCCGCGCTCGTCAAGGACGTGTGCCGGGCTGACGACGCTCCAGGCCGCGGGCAGCGCACGGGCCACCATCCCCGGGGCGAACACCCCGAGTACGGCCGTGGCCGCCGCGGGCTCCACAGCTCCCATGGGCGCCGTACGCGAGGCGAAATAGCCCATCCAGAAGCCCTTGAGGCCGAGATCCTTGCCCAGGCGGCGGCACCTGTCATCGAAGTAGCAGACCGCATGCAGCGGCTCGGACAACAGCCAAAGCGATCGCGCATGCAGCTCCATGGCCGCACGCTACCGCCGGCCGACGCCTGCTGCACCGCATCGCAGCGCGAAGGCCGCCCGTACCGGCGCCCTCGGCGCAACCGACCCGAATCGAGGTTCCGTGGCAGCACCCGGCAACACAGAGATCATCAGCAGTGCCCTCGACCACATCGTGGCGGGCTATGTCTTCGCAGCCATGCCCTCCTTCTCGATCTGCGGAAGTGCCGGGGCGGCTCACCCTCGGGCGCCGCGATGTGGTGCAGCTATTTCTTCCCCGACGATGAGGTGCATCTCAACGACTTCTACGTGCGCTCCACCGACTCCACCCGGCAGTACTGGACGCTCCCGTATCTGCCCGCGCCCCGCTATCTCGATCGTCCGGTGTACGTGCTCACCAGCGCGTCCACCTTCTCGGGCGGCGAGGACGTCGCGTACACCCTGCAGGCCCACGGGCGCGCCGAGGTGGTCGGCGAGACGACGAGAGGCGGTGCACACCCCACCGCCCGCCATCCGGTGACGGAGCACATCACGGTCACCGTGCCGACGGCCCGGACCATCAACGCCGTCACGGGCACCAACTGGGAGGGCGTCGGAGTGCAGCCGGATCGTGCCGTACCCGCCGAGGAGGCATGCGAGACGGCGTACGGGGAGGCGAGGGAGTCTTTGGGACAGCGCTGAAGATCCGGCTGAGGTAGCACTCTCCGACGGCAGGGAGCGGTGCGCGGGAGCGATAGGCGCCCGACGGCGGTCCGGCGGGCGTCAGCCGTCGGTGCGGCCGCCCGCTCCGAAGCCCGACTGCCAGGCCCACAGGTGGCTGCAGTTGGGGCACTGCAGGTGCAGGACGCTGCCCTTGTTCGACAGAAGGTAGCGCCAGTGGTCACCGCAGGTGCGGCCGTCGCGGCAGGTGCCGCAGTCCTGGTGGTCCTGGCAGCGGGGGCAGGGGACCCAGGCGCGGCGGCCGATGTCGGCGGTCGGGTCGAGCGGCAGCATGCTCAGCCCTGCCCGGGGCCCGGCAGTACCTCGGCGGCGATCAGCATGTCGTAGGTGGCCTGCTGCTCCGCGTCCAGGCCCGAGTAGAGGAGCCGGTACGCCTCGTCCTCACCCTCCACCACCGCGATGGGGTCCCAGGTGTCACCCAGCGCCGCGAGGATTTCGGTCCGCCGCCGGGCTTCGTGAGCGGCGAGGTCGAGCTCGAATATCTGGTGGTCAGAGGTGTTGCCGTCGTTCATGGTGCGCGTCCTGTACCACGTGCGGATGATGCGGACGTGTCTATCAAGCCGGGCGGCACTGAGGAAGCGTCAGGCGGAGCACACCGGACCGGAGCCCCCTGGAGTGCAGGGTCGGTAGCTCAACGTGATGAGGTAAAAGCGGATATACCGGGAGCAAATCAATCCTCTGGCGAGACGTTGCATGCGGTATGCCGGATTTTGCGAGGAATTCAAGGGGAATCCGAGGCGTGACGTAATTCATCCCTGTGGTGCCGGATCCTCCCTGCGGGAGGGGAGTATGTACGGCCGCTCCGCTGCAGGAGTGCGGGCCGCCTCAGGGAGCGTCGGCGCCCCCGGCGGAGGACGGTGGCCGGACAGGCAGGCGCCGTACCGCGACCGCGGCGGCGTCGTCACCGAGCCTGCCGTTCGTGTGGGCCAGCAGGTCCGCGCGCAGCCGACGCAGAACCTGCTGTGGACTGCCGTCGCCCCAAGCGCCGGCACGCTCGGCGAGGGGGTAGAAGGCGCCCTCGTCGTCGCGGGCCTCGGTCACCCCGTCCGTGTAGAGCAGCAGCAGATCTCCTGGCGCGAAGGGGAAGGTCTCGACCTCGTAGTCCGGGGCGCCGGCCAGGCCACCGAGACCGATCGGCAAGGCGGTCCGCTCGCCGTACAAGGGGAGGGGGGCGTGCCCCTCGCGCAGCAACAGCGGGGGCGGGTGACCGCAGTTGATGATGCGCAGCACGGGCCAGCGGTCGGGGAGGTCCAGCAGTACGGCGGTCGCGAAGGTCTCCTCGCTGTCGGCGACGGAGTCCGGGCCGGGAGCCGGGGCGACGGGAAGGAGGCCGTCGTTCTTGCCGGGGTCCGGTGGGGGCGCCGGCTCCGCCCCGGTGTCGGCGCCCGGCGCCTCGTACCACTGGCTGCTGTCCCAGCGGACGGCGCCGTCGAGGTGGACGGCCAGCCTGGGCAGGGTGGCCTGCCGGTGGGCGGCTGCCCGGAAGGCACCGAGGAGGAGGGCGGCGTCACCGTAGGCGGGCAGCCCCTTGCCCCGGACGTCGCCGATGATCAGCCGGGTGCTGCTGGTGGTGCGCGCCGCCGCGAACAGATCGCCGCCCATCTCCGCCTCCTCCTCGGCGGCCAGGTAGAACGAGGCGATCTCCAGGGCACCACTGCGCGCGGGCAGCGGCCGGAGCAGCACCTGCTGGGCGACCGCGGCCACCGAACGGCTCTGGGTGAGCCGGCGCTCGTTGCGGTCCCGTACGACGGTGAAGAGCACGACCAGACCGGACACGACCACCAGTGCGGCGATCTGGGCCTGCAGATTCGCGGTGAACAGCACCTGGCGCGCGATACCGATGAACACCTGGGTGGCTACCGCCAGCGCACCGATCGCGGCTGTCAGGCGGGGCCCGGCGAACGCCGCGGTGATCGCCGGAGCCGCGACGAGGAGTGGCCCCAGATGGATGTCGGGCGGCGCGAGAACATCGATCACACAGACGGCCGCGATGAGCCCGACCGGGATCAGCACCAGGACGTGGCTCAGCTCCCGTCGTCCGTGCAGCGACGTCCGCCATGGAAGGGGCATGCCTCATGTTTGCACCCGGGTGAGCGAAATGCCCGGATCGCCCCCGTCGCTCCGTCACCCCGCCGCCCCGTCACCCCTCCTCCCGCTGCCCGGCCTCTCGCCGCAGGGCCGCAATGAGCAGATCGAGCGCGGGCTCGACCGCCGAGCCCGCCATCAGCGGAAGGTGATCCCGGACGCGGTGCAGGCTGGGGAACTCCTCCGCAGGCAGACCGGCGTACCCGTCCCGCCAGGCCTGCTCGTCCGCCACGCGCTGAGCGGGAGCCAGCCGCAGTACGCCGGCGTCCAGTGCCGCGTGACCCAGGGCGGTGTCGACGAGTGCGTGGTAGTGGCGGACCGCGCCGGCCTCGTCGAAACCGGCCTGGAGCAGCAGACCGATACCCGTGTCGACCGCGTGCTGCTCATGGGGCCGGCCCGTGACCCGGACGGTGCTGAACACCGCGATCTGCGGGTGGCGCAGTGCGGAGCGGTAGGCCCGCAGACCGAAGTCGCGCAGGTCGGCGGCCCAGTCGCCGCTGGGCGCGAAGCCGGTCATGGACTCCCCGATGAGGCGGTCGGCCAGCGCCAGCAGCAGATCCTCGGTGTTGCGGAAGTAGCGGTAGACGGCGGACGGATCGGCGCCGAGCGCCGCACCGAGTTTGCGCACGGTGAAGGCCTGCGCGCCCTGGGCGTCGATCAGTTCGCAGGCGGCGTCGACGATGAGATCGGCCGACAGGACCACGCCTGAACTGGTCGGCCGGCGCCGCTTGCGCTCGACCGGGACGCGCTCGCTCTCCACCACGCCGAACCCCTCCGCATCGCTCCGCCCCGGCCCCCCGGGCCCTCTCGGGCCAGTTAACCACCAGGTTACGTCAACACCGTTGACACAAGGATCAACGGCCTGTTTCATCGGCGGACATACACGGATCACCGCGGTGCCGTATCCCGCACCACCCCCTTCCGTACGACGCAGCCGGCCCGCAACCCCGGGCCCGGCCCGCGCCGTCCTGCCCCGCCGCCCCACCCCGCACCTCCGCGTCACCCTGGCCCGTCCGAGACCGGTCCGGCCCGCAGCCCAAGGAGTGAGTGCCATGCCTTCCGCAGTGCAGCAGGACCCCGGCCCGGCGAGAATGCGCCGCTCGCTGGGGGTGAAGGACGGGGTGGCGATCGCCGCGTCGAGCACCGCCGCGACCACCAGCATCGGCATCGGTATGGGCACCCTGGCCGCGTATACGGGACGGCAGACGCCCGCCCTGTTGCTGCTCGCCTTCGTGCCCATCCTCGGGATCGCGCTGTCGTACGCCCGGCTCAACCGCACCGAGCCGAACTGCGGCAGCGGCTACACCTGGGTGGGCCGGTCCATCGGCCCCTGGCCCGGATTCCTGACCGGGTGGGTGGTGCTGGTCGGAAACGTGATCTTCATGGCGTACACGGGTGCGGTGACCGGCTCCGTCGTCCTGCAGTTCCTCAACAAGCTGGGCCTGCGCAGCATCGGAGGGCTCCGCCTGGATCCGGCCTCGACCGGCATCAGCACCGCCGTCGGGCTGATCGCGCTGGTCATCGTCACGGTCACCGCGATCACGGGGGTGCGCGCCGCGACCCGGCTGCAGATGTGGCTGCTGATCTTCGAGTACACGGTCCTGCTGGTCTTCTGCGGCTACGCTCTCGCCACCGGTGACCAGCCGTTCTCGCTCTCCTGGCTCAACCCGTTCGAGATCTCCTCGCCCCAGGCGCTGGCCCAGGGGATGGTGCTGGCGGTGTTCTTCTATTGGGGCTGGGACGCCGCGTTCAGCGTCAACGAGGAGACCCGCAGCTCCACCGACGCGGCCCGCGGCGGACTGATCGCACTGGTGGCGATGCTGGGGCTGTTCCTCATCGGTGCGCTCGCCTTCCAGCGGGTGCTGAGCACGGACGAGCTCATCCACAACGGGCCGCAGGCGCTCACCTTCCTCGGCAGCGCACTGGCGCCGGAACCCTGGGCCTCGCTGCCCCTGGCCGCCCTGATGTGCTCGGCCTTCGCCTCTCTCCAGTCGAGCGTCATCCCCACCGCCCGCGGCACGCTGGCCATGGCCCGCGACCGCACACTCGGCCCGGTGTGGCAGCGGCTGCACCCCCGCTACGGCTCCCCCGCCGTGGGCACCCTGCTGATCATGGCTCTCGCCGCGCTGCTCGCCGTGCTCGCGGTCGGCATCCCGCGGCTCAACGACATGATCCTGACCGCCGTGAACTCGATAGGCCTGACCGTGGCCCTCTACTACGGGCTCACCGCACTCGCCTGCGCGGTGCGCTTCCGCGCGAGCCTGCGCGACGGAGTGGTGCGCGCGCTGCGCGATGTGGTCGTCCCGGCGGTGAGCGCGCTGACGCTGTTCGGGCTCGGCATCTACCTCGTCTGGGACTACGCGACCATGAGTGACCACTTCGAGGCGAGCCCGGACAACGGCTGGTTCATGCTGCTGCTGCCCGCGCTGTTCATCGCGCTGGGCCTGGGCACCGCCGCCTGGGCCAAGTGGGTGCGCCGCGCCCCGTACTTCCGTACCGGCCGGGGGACGGACGGCGACGCGATCAGCCTGCCGATGGACGCGGACGCCGCCGTGCTCCCCCACCCGTCGGAGGGCTGACCGCCCCGCCCGGACCGCCCTCCCTCCACCCGCCCGCCTCGGCCCCTTACGGCACCGCCACAACCACGAAACCCGCTACGACACCTGCTACGCCCCCGATTGATCTCCGCGCAGAACACCCGAACACCCGACGCATCTGGAGCGACACCCCCCATGGATCTCAGCACCACCGTGGACCCCGAGCCCACCGCGGACACCGCCGCCCGCGGCGCCACCGATGACGGCCCCGCCGACCTCGTCTTCCTCTCCGGCCCCGTGCACACCGTCGACGCCGCGCGCACCCGGGCGAGTGCGGTGGCGGTCCGCGAGGACCGCATCATCGCCGTCGGGCACGACGCGGAGGTCCGCGACCTGATCGGGCCGGCCACGGAAGTCGTCGATCTGCACGGCAAGCTGCTCATCCCCGGCTTCCAGGACGCACATGTCCATCCGGTCGGCGGCGGGCTGGAGTTGGCGCTGTGTGATCTGAGCGCGGCCGTCACCGCCGAGGCGTACCGCGAGCTGATCAGCGCGTACGCGGCGACGCATCCGGAGGCGGCGTGGATCACCGGCGGCGGCTGGTCCATGGAGGCCTTCCCCGGCGGCATGCCGACCCGGGAGTTCCTGGACGCCCTCGTCCCGGACCGGCCGGTGTTCCTCGTCAACCGCGATCACCACGGTGGCTGGGCCAACTCCCGCGCCCTGGAACGCGCCGGGATCACCTCCCGTACGCCGGACCCGGCCGACGGGCGCATCGAGCGGGACGCGGACGGCCACCCGACCGGCATGCTGCAGGAGGGCGCCATGGAGCTGGTGGGCGATCTGATCCCGGAAACGACACTCGCCGAGCAGACCGCCGGGCTGCTCAGGGCACAGCGCCTCCTCCACGGATACGGGGTGACCGCGTGGCAGGACGCGATGCTGGGCCGCGCTCCTGGAGGGGCCGATCCCATCCCCGCTTATGCGGCCGCCCGGCGCGACGGCAAGCTCACGGCACGGGTCAGGGGGGCACTGTGGTGGGACCGGGCCCGTGGCGCCGAGCAGATCCCTGAACTCATCGCCCGCCGGGAGGAGTTGACGGGCGGACGGCTCCGGGCGACCAGCGTCAAGATCATGCAGGACGGCATCGCCGAGAACCACACGGCCGCCATGCTCAGCCCCTACCTCACCGCCTGCGGCTGCACCTCCGACAACAGCGGTATCTCGTTCATCGACCCCGAGGACCTGCGGGCCTACGTCACCCTGCTGGACGCGGAAGGCTTCCAGGTGCACTTCCACGCCCTGGGCGACCGGGCCGTGCGCGAGGCGCTGGACGCCGTCGAGGCGGCCCGGCGGACGAACGGCCGGCGTGACACCAGGCCGCACCTCGCGCATCTCCAGGTGGTCCACCCCGACGACGTCCCGCGCTTTCGCCGGCTCGGCGCCACCGCGAACATCCAGGCGCTCTGGGCGGCCCACGAGCCGCAGATGGACGAACTGACCATCCCCTTCCTGGGGGCCCAACGGGCCGCCTGGCAGTATCCGTTCGGGGACCTGCTGCGCTCGGGCGCCACCCTTGCGGCGGGCAGCGACTGGCCGGTCAGCTCCCCCGACCCGATCGCCGCCCTGCATGTCGCGGTCAACCGCCGGGAGCCCGACGCCCCGGCCTCGGCACCGGTCTTCCTCCCCGAGCAGCGCATCGACCTGGGTTCTGCTCTCGCCGCGTACACGGCCGGCAGCGCCTACGCCAATCACCTCGACGACACCGGCACCATCCAGCCGGGAAAGCTGGCCGATCTGGTCGTCCTCGACCGTGACCCCTTCGACGGGGCCGCCGAGGAGATCGCCGCGACCCGCGTGCTGCAGACCTTCGTCGGAGGGCGCCGGGTGTACGCGGCCGAGGACGCCTGAGCACGCCGCCGCCGGGGCGGCGCGCCGCCCCGGCTCGGCACGTCGAGCCGGCCACCTGCTCGATGACCGGCTCCGCGTCGCCTACTCGATGACCAGCTCGACGTCGATGTTGCCGCGGGTGGCCTTGGAGTACGGGCAGTACTGGTGCGTCGCCTCGACCAGCTGCCGCCCGGTCTCGCCCGCGAGGGCGTCCGGCAGCTCCACCCGCATGACGACGGCCAGGCCGAAGCCGGTGTCGTCCTTGCCGAGGGAGACCTCGGCGGTGACCGAGACGTCCTTGGTGTCGAGCTTCATCTGGCGGCCGACGTTGCCCATCGCGCTGGCGAAGCAGGCCGCGTAGCCGGCGGCGAAGAGCTGCTCCGGGTTGGTGCCGGCGCCGTTGCCGCCGAGGGCCACAGGCATGGACAGGGCCAGGTCGATCCGGCCGTCGGAGCTGACCGCCCGGCCTTCGCGGCCGTTGGCGGTGGCGACAGCGGTGTACAGCGCGTCCATCACAGTTCCCCTTCGGTGGCGGGCGGCCACTTCCCGGCCGCCCGATGGGCATCACAGTGACACACATTTAAATTGTGCGCAACTAGATTGCGCACAACTAAATGCCGCGGCGAGCTAACCTGGCCCCATGACCTCCGCCACCAGGCCCCCGGTACCCGACGCCGAACTGCTCCGCCTCGACCACCAGGTCTGCTTCTCGCTGCACGCCGCCTCGCGGGCGTTCGGCAGCGTCTACCGCGACGCCCTGAAGGACCTGGGTCTGACCTACCCCCAGTACCTGGTCATGCTGGTTCTCTGGGAGCACGGCGCCCAGCCTGTCAAGGCCATCGGCGAACAGCTCCGACTGGACTCCGGCACCCTCTCCCCGCTCCTCAAGCGCCTGGAATCGGCCGGTCTGGTGCGCCGCGAACGGAGCACCGAGGACGAGCGCTCGGTCACCATCCACCTGACACCCGCCGGCGACGACCTGCGCGAGGCGGCCCTGCCCGTCCCCCGCAGGATGCTGGCCGCCACGGGCCTCACGATCGAAGAACTCCGCACGCTCCAGGGCTTGTTGGGAAGGGTGACCAGCGCCCTGGACGAGGCCTGACCCCGGAGGATCCCGGAGTCCGCCGGCCCCGGGCCCGTACCTCCCGCCGGTCCGCGGCGTTACGTACGTAGGTGCTTTCCGCGGCGCCCGCAAGGCGGGGCGCCAATGCCCCGCCCCTGCCGGTGCGCTCATCACCCCATTGAGCTACCAAGGTTGGGGAGTCATCGGGACAAAGGCGTATAAAGAGGGGTCAAACCAGCCGGAGCCGCCGGTGAAATCCCGCCCACGACGCGGTTGGCAGCATCGCCTACGACAAGCGGAGGAGCGCCACGTGAACGCGGCAGAAGTTGTCAACACCTTGCTGGTCCAACGATTCGGGGTCTCCCCGGCCGACATCACCGATGAATCCTTGCTGCGCGGCCTGCGCCTCGACTCCCTGGCGCTGGAAGAGCTCCGCGTCCTGATCGAGGAACGGCTGGACATCGACCTCGACGAGGTGTCGCTGACCCCGCGGAACACCGTGGGCCAGCTGGTGGCGGCCGTCGACGGCAAAGTTCCGGCATGACGGCCCGCCAGGAGCCGTTCGCCGCGGCCGTGACAGGGCTGGGACTGGTGACCGCGGCAGGGGTGGGGGCGAAGGCCACCTGGCATGCCGTCACCCAGGAAACCGTGCCCGGCGGCGTGACCCACCAGGAAGAACTCGCCGATCTGCCCTGCGACTTCATGTACACCATCGCGGGTCTGGACACCACGGAACTACTCGGGGTGGCCACCCAGCGGCTGATGGACCGCTTCGCGCAGCTCGCGGTGATCGCCGCCCGGGAGGCCGTCCTCGATGCCGGGCTCGACCCGGAATCCTGGGACAGCAGCCGGGTCGCGGTGGTCATCGGCTCCGCACACGGCGGGCTGCCGTTCTACGACCAGCAGCATGTCGCCATGGCCGGGCGCGGCGCCCGGCGGGTCTCCCCCAAACTCGCCCCGCTGACAGTCGTCAACAGCGCCGCCAGCAGCGTCTGTATGGACATCGGCGCCCACGGCCCCAGCCTGGGCGTGGCCACGGCCTGCTCCTCCGGGACCGTCGCCCTGGGCACCGCGCACCAGCTGCTGCGCGCCGGGGTCTGCGATATCGCCCTCGCCGGCGGCGCGGAGTCGGTCCTCTCCCGGCTGCTGATCGCCAGCGCCTGCCAGATGAAGGCGGTCTCCACCCGCCGGGACGATCCGGCCACCGCGTGCCGCCCCTTCGACGCGGGCCGGGACGGCTTCGTGGTCGGCGAGGGCGCCGGGCTGCTCGTACTGGAGCGGCCGGAGCACGCCAGGGCCCGCCACGCCCCCGTGCGGGCCCACATCCGCGGCTACGGCGCGTCCAGCGATGCCTACGCGGCGGTGGCCCCCGACCCCGAGGGCAAGGGGATCGAGCGGGCACTGCGCACCGCGCTGGCGGACGCCGGGGTGCAGGCCGGCGATGTCGGCCACGTCAATGCGCACGGCACCTCGACGGTCGCCAACGACCACATCGAGGCCGCCGTACTGCAGCGGGTTCTCGGCGATCACCCCCTGGTCACCTCGACCAAGGCGATGACCGGGCACGCACTCGGCGCCGCGGGCGGGATCGAGGCCGCGCTCACCGTGCTCGCCCTGGAGCAGCAGCTGGTGCCGCCGACCGCCAACCTCGAGATGCTGGATCCGCGGATCCCGGTCGACATCGTGCACAAGGAGGCCCGGCAGGCGGCATTCGACTGTGCGGTCAAGACGTCACTCGGCTTCGGCGGGCACAACGCCGCACTGGTGCTGACCCGCTAGGGCCCGTCTTCACAGTCCCGTCGCGACGACAGGCCCGAGGCCGCCCCGGCGCGCCGCGTCGGCGCGTCCGTTCCCGCCCGCCGGTGCTTCGAGAAGGAATCTCACATGTCCGAGGAAATGATCCGCTCCTTGTCGGTGGACGGGGTGTCCTACTCCTACCGGCGCCTGCGGCAGCCGGAGCGGATCACCGAACCCGTGCTGGTGCTGGGCGGCGCGCTGCAAGGGATGTTCGGCTGGCCGCAGATGGAAGATCATGTGGGGCCACTGGCGGATGTGGTGACCGCCGACCTGCCGGGGATGGGGAGCGCCGACCCGCTTCCCCCGGGGCCGAGCATCGATGTCGTGTGCGCGGCGATCGAGGGCATCATCGACGATCTGGACGTCCCGCGGATCAATCTCTTCGGCTTCTCCTACGGGGCGGGCCTGGCCTACGGGTGCGCCCGGCGGTTCCCCGGGCGGATCGCACGGCTCGCCCTGGGCGGGGTGCCGGCGCACATCAGCGAGGCACAGAAGGAGCTGTGGCGACGGGCCTCCGACCACCTCGCGCAGGGCGACACCGAGGCCTTCGCCACCCTGGTCACCGAGGGGCTGATGTGCCTCGACGACCGGCGGCACGTCGCCCACCGGAAGCTGGCGTACCGTTACGTCCGGCGCTCGATGCTGCATGCGGCCCGGAACTCGCGGCACGCCGTCGACTCGCTGCGCCGCGGAATCTCGGACCGTCCGGACTTCTCCGCCGGCCTGACCGGTATCCCCACGCTCGTCTTCAGCGGGGAGCACGACACGGTGACCTCGCCGGCCCGGCAACGGCACTTCGCGTCCACCATCCCTGGCAGCCGCTTTCTGACGATTCCGGACGCCGATCACTGGGTGGTGCTCGAACGCCCGCAGGACGTCGCGGACTTGGCCGCCAGGTTCTTCACCGACGGGCCGCTGAGCTCGGCACCGTGTCTCGCACCGGTGGCGCGCGAGCGCGAGGAGGCGCCGGCGGCCGGTCCGGCGTGTGCGTGATCCGGCGGTCCTTCGCCCGCGATAGCATTCCCTTGCAGTTATATAGCCAGGGCGGCATGATGGAGCCATGCCCCTACCGTTCGACGTACTTGCGGAGCCGAGCCGGCGCAAGATCCTCGACCTGCTCCTGGAGCGCCCACGACTGGTCGGGGAGCTCACGCAGCAGCTCGGACTGAGCCAGCCCGGCACCTCCAAGCATCTGCGGGTGCTGCGCGAGGCCGGCCTGGTCCACGTCCGGCAGGACGCCCAGCGCCGCTGGTACGAGCTCCGGCCCGAACCCCTGGCGGAGCTGGACGCCTGGCTCGCGCACTACCGGCATCTGTGGACCGGGTCCCTTGACGCCCTGGAACGGCATCTCGACGCCATGGAGGACGACCCCCGATGAACCCGCACTCCGACAGCCTCACCACCGCCGACGGCCGCAATGCGCTGCGCATGGAGCGCAGGCTCGCCCATCCGCCCGCGAAGGTCTGGTCGGCGATCACCGACCCGGCGCACCTCGGCCGGTGGTTCCCCTCCGAGGTCACCGTGGAGCTCCGGCCCGGCGGAGCGATGACCTTCTCCATGCCCGGTGTGACCGGTGTCGCCATGACCGGTACGGTCACCGACGCCGAGGAGCCCCGGCTGTTCGCCTTCACCTGGGGAGAGGACCACCTGCGCTGGGAGATCGCTCCGGACGGCGACGGCTCGCTGCTGACCTTGGTGCACACCTTCGGCGACCGGTTCGGCGGCGCGAGCTTCGCCTCCGGCTGGCATCTGTGCCTCACCGCGCTCTCGCAGCTGCTCGACGGCGCGCCGACGTCCGTGCCGCGCGATACCGGAGAGCTGCACGAGGCGTATGTCGAGCAGTTCGACCTCGGCCAGGGGGTGGTCGAGGACACCCCGAACGGCCGGCGGATCCGCTTCGAGCGCCAGCTGGTGCGGCCCGCAGAGGCGGTCTGGGCGGCGCTGACCTCGGGAGACGAACCCGTGGAGGGTGCGCCCGCACCGGCCGGCTTCACCTCCCGGGAGGCGCCGGCCGGGCCCGTCACCGAGGTACGGGCCCCTTCGGTGCTCGCCTACCGCCACGATCCGGAAGGCACGGTCCGGTGGGAGCTGGGCCGGGGCACCGGTCATGGCGCCCGGCTCGTCCTCGTCCAGACCGGCCCGCCGGGCGCCGACGCGGATGCCGCGCTGCAGGCGTGGCACGACCGCATCGAGCATCTTGCAGCCCGGCTGCTGGAGAACTGACACGGACCGACAGTCCGCGGTCCGGCCGGCGCCGCCGCATTCCCGCGCCCCCCAGGAAGGCCCTGGGGGGCGCGATGCCGTGCAGGCGCGATGCCATGAAGGCCCACTCCGCAATACCCCGTCGGCGCCCCGTCGGCGGCCTTTCGGAATTGCCCTTCATCCCTGCCGGCCGGGCCGCTTTTGCATGTGAGCCAGGCAACTCTGCGGTGCCGCGAAGGAGCCTTGGGCGCCGGTCCAGGGTGATGCCCAGCACGCGACGTACGTCACGTACGAGCACACCTAGTCGGTGCCTTTCCCGGCCCTGAGCGCGAAACACCGCATTTACAACGGACATCTCACTGCATCTCACGAAGATAGGTAGTACAAGGCACCTTTGCCTCCATCCAGGGCGCTGGCTCAGCATGTTCGGCGTAGCACCGAGAACGAGCCTGCGATCTCAGCCAGAGCGGCGAACGCGGCCAATGACCCTCGGTCTCACGCGCCAACCGAAGGCCGCCTCCCCCGCCATCAAGCCCTGGAAGAGGTCAGAACCCCCATGCCCAATTTCACCCTGTCCCGCCCTGTCCGCATCACCCGCGCCCACAAGATTTCCGCGGCGCTGGTGGCCACCGCGAGCGGCGCCGCGGCGCTGGCGTTCACCGCGGCACCGAGCAACGCCGAGACCACCGCCGCCCACGCCACATCCGCGGTCAAGCCCGTCAGCGCCAACGGCCTTCCGCTCACCGCGAAGGACCGCGCCGACGACGGCACGAAGGGCCGGCAGCTCGCCTCGTCCGTCACCGCCGGCCTGAAGGTCACCGCGGTCGAGAAGCAGGGTCACACCGCCCAGCAGGCCGCCAACCGGTCCGTCGAGCGCAAGGTCATAGCCGCGCCCAAGTCGGCCCCCAAGGCAGCGCCGAAGGCCGCCCCCAAGCGCTTCGCGAACAACCTCGACGGCTGGATCCGCGAGTCGCTCGACATCATGAAGGCCAAGGGCATCCCCGGCTCCTACGAGGGCCTGCACCGCAACATCATGCGGGAGTCCAGCGGCAACCCCAACGCCGTCAACGACTGGGACATCAACGCCATCAACGGCGTGCCCTCCAAGGGCCTGCTGCAGGTGATCCAGCCCACCTTCGACACCTACCACGTGTCGGGCACGCCCAAGAAGCTCACCGACCCGATCGCCAACATCACCGCCGCCGCCAACTACGCGGCCCACCGGTACGGCTCGATCGACAACGTCAACTCGGCCTACTGAGCCGGAGCGACGCGACCGTGAGGACGGTCGGAGCAGACTGATACGGGCGCCGCAGTGCGGCGCCAGGCATGGCAACGGCAGTGGCCCTGCCCGCATCTCGCGGGTGGGGCCACTGCCGTTGCCGTTGCGGTCGCCGCGGCGCCTGCCATCGCCGCGGCCCTTGCCGTGGGCATCGCCGTGGCCCTGGCCGCCGCCGTCCGGTGCGGGTGCCGGGCGCCGGCTCCCGTGCCGGTGCCGGGTACCGGACGCCGGGCCCGGCGCCGCGCGTCAGAAGCGGTCGCGTCGCACCGTACCGCCGCCGAAGACGGTGTCGAGGATGTGACCGGCGAGGCGAAGTCCCGCCCGCTCTCTGGGTGTGAGCGGGTGGTCGCGGTACCAGCCGCGCTGGTCGTGGCTGTCGGCCGGGGCCGCGGCGGCGACGCCCGTCGCGAGGAAGCCCGAGACGAGAAGACCGGTGAGAACGACGGCAAGACGACGGAGCATGAGCACGTCCCTACGAGGAGTGATGGCTGTGTGCGGTGCCACCTTCGGGGAGCCGGGGGCCCACAGTCATGCGACAGCTCCGGGGGCTGCTGCGAACGGACCAGCAGCACCGCCGTATCGCCGTACCGAGGACTCACCAACGGCCCATCCGCATGCGCCCTTCCCCGTGCCGCACCTCCCTGAAGCAGGGCCCCGACCCGCTCGTGAATCAGCGCACAATCGACGCCCTATTGGGCCCCGGACGCCGTGCGCCTCACCACATTTGGAGATTCCCGGGCCGCCGCACCGGGCAGTTGCCGGGATAAATCTGCTGCCGTCCGCGCGTAAAAAGGCGCCGGAGACCGGTAATTCCGGTGTGAGCCAGGCAACTTATACGGACCGGTCGAGCGGCCTTTGAAGGCCCTCTCAGGTGACTCGGGGCACGCGACGTACGTCACATACGAGCTTGCCTAGTTGATTTCCATGCGGCCATTCCGGGCCAACGCCGCCAGAAACGCTTATCACTTCAGGTATCCGGGTTTACCTCACGAAGATGAGTAGTACCGAGCAACATTGCCTCGATTCGGGACCGGCGTTAACCATGGATTCCGACGCACTGAGAGCGAGCTTGCGACTTACGCCCCACGGCGATCGCAGCAAAGACCTCCGGTGCGGAACGCGCCGCCAAAAGGCCGCCTCCCCGTCCCCAGTACCTGGAAGAGGTCAATCTGCATGCCTAGCTTCACCCTGCCCCGCATTACCCGCATCACCCGCACCCACAAGATCGCCGTGGCCGTCCTGGCCGCCGCGGGTGCCACCTCGGGCCTGGCCATGACCTCGGCTCCGGACACCGCCCAGGCGGCGTCCGCGCACGCCCCGGCCGCGGTCAAGCCCGTCGATGCGAAGGGACAGCCCGGCAAGGCCGA
Source organism: Streptomyces sp. NBC_00400 (assembly GCF_036048035.1). Taxonomy (NCBI): domain Bacteria; kingdom Bacillati; phylum Actinomycetota; class Actinomycetes; order Kitasatosporales; family Streptomycetaceae; genus Streptomyces; species Streptomyces sp. NBC_00400. The sequence continues at coordinate 545,738 of NZ_CP107940.1, forward strand.
CGACGCAAAGACCGGCCGTGCCGTGACCGCCTCGGTCGCGGGCCACACCAAGGTCGCCGACGTCGCCGAGCAGCACAGCACTCAGCAGGCCGCCAGCCGCTCCGCCGAGCGCACCGACGTCAAGAACTACTCGAACAACCTGGACGGCTGGATCCGCCAGTCCCTGGACATCATGAAGGCCAAGGGCATCCCCGGCTCCTACGAGGGCCTGCACCGCAACATCATGCGGGAGTCCGCCGGTAACCCCAATGCCGTCAACGGCTGGGACGTCAATGCCGTCAACGGCACGCCCTCCAAGGGCCTGCTGCAGGTGATCCAGCCCACCTTCGACAGCTACCACGTGTCCGGTACGCCCAAGAAGCTCACCGACCCGATCGCCAACATCACCGCCGCGGCCAACTACGCGGCCGACAAGTACGGCTCGATCGACAACGTCAACTCGGCCTACTGAGCCGACGGAGCCGACCAGCCGTCGCCGGCCCTCCCGGCCGGTCCAGCCTGATGAGGCCACGGGTGTGACGGAGTGCACAAGCGAGCCGACAGGCTCTGCATAAGGCAGCTTGCGAAGCGGCGGAATGGCGCGTTCGCCGCTGCGCGGTGGAGCGGGTCCCGGCGGTGCCGGGGCCCGCTTCGCTCTGTCGTGCGATACAGGGGCCGGGCCAGAGGCGCGGCCATCCGTTCCTGACCGCCGGACGGGTGAGATGTGGGGCCGGTGGGCGGACCGACGGCCTGTTGGGCCATGGCGTCAGGCAGTTCTGCGTATAAGTCTCTTATCGGCAGGATTCTGCTCAAAAGCTGCCGAACCTGACTCAACCGAAGGCCTTCGGAGGCATGCGATGCCCTTGCGCAGATCCGGTCCGGCCCGCCGTACAGTCCCTCTTGCGGCCGGAACTCTCGTCTCTCTTCTCTCCGTGCTCGCTCTGCCCCTCGCGCTGCCCGGCTCCGCCACGGCGTCGGACTCCGAGAAGAGACCCGCCCACCCCGAACAGGACTGGATGGGTTCCACCATCGCGGCCCACGAGGGCAGCAGCGTCCGGGCAGGTGGTCTGGAGCCGCAGGCGTCGTCCAGAAGGGCCGTGTCCGGCGTCGACGTCTCCAGCCACAACGGCAGGGTCGGCTGGAAGTCGCTGCGCAAGTCCGGGGTGCGTTTCGCGTATGTCAAGGCCAGCGAGGGGACCAGCTACACGAACCCGTACTTCGCGCAGCAGTACCGGGGCTCGTACTCATCCGGCATGATCCACGGCGCGTACCACTTCGCGCTGCCCGACCACTCCAGCGGCAGTTCCCAGGCGGAGTACTTCGCCGACCACGGCGGCGACTGGTCCAGGGACGGCAGGACGCTGCCCGGCGCGCTCGACATGGAGTACAACCCCTACGGCGCGACCTGCTACGGCAAGAGCCACAAGTCGATGGTCCACTGGATCCGCGACTTCGTGCAGACCTACCGGGAGGAGACCGGCCGCTACCCGGTCATCTACACCTCCACCAACTGGTGGAAGCGCTGCACCGGCAACTCCGGCAAGTTCGGCAGGACGAATCCGCTGTGGATCCCGCGCTACGGCTCGTCCGTCGGCTCGCTGCCGCGCGGCTGGGAGTACCACAGCATCTGGCAGCACACCTCCTCGGGCCACTCGGTCGGCGACCGCAACCGCTTCAACGGTACGTACACCCGCCTCAAGGTCCTCGCGAAGGGCAGCTGACACCGCCCCGCCCCCACGCTCCCGGCCGGTCCCCGGCGCCTCATGCGGCGCCGGGGACCGGCCGTTGTGCGCCCGCGTCCGCCGCGAACCGCCCGTGTACGGTTTTTGGACAACCGGGTTCGAACAGCGGTGAATTCCCTTCCGCGGTGCAACCATCCGCGGCCGGCCGTTGTCCAACACTGCGAAAAGACCACGCGACGCACTCACCCAACGGGGGTAATTCAGATGAAGCGTTCACGTGCCATCGCAGGATCCGCGGTACTGGCCGTGGCGAGTATCGCCACGATGACAGCGGCCACCACCGCATCCGCCGCAACAAAGGCCGCCGCCTACAACGGAGCCTGCGGAAGCGGCTACAGCGTAGTGAATTCCGTACCGGTCACCGGAAAGGGGACCGTGTACCTGACGTACAGCGCAAAGACCGGAAAGAACTGTGTGGTGACGGTGCGGAACAGCCCGGGTAAGCCGGTGTACATGTACACGTATCTCTCGGCCAGCGACGGCAGTTCCGGCTGGGTTTACGACGAGGGGAAGTACACCTCGTACGCCGGTCCCGTCTACCTGCCCGCGAAGGGCATCTGCGTGGACTGGGGCGGCACGATCGAGTCGGTCAGCGTCAACGTTTCCGGCTCCAACTGCGGCCGGATGGCAGCCGGCATCGTCACGCACCACACGCGCCACTGAGAAGACCGTGAGGGCGGGCTCCCGGGCAGCGCGCCCGGGAGTCCGCCTTCCAGGTGTCTCCGGTCAGGCCCTGCCGAGCGCCCGTAGCGCGGAGCGGGCCGCATTGTGGCCGCACATCCCGTGGGCGCCGGCTCCCGGCGGTGTGGCCGCCGAGCAGAGGAAGACCCCGGGGACGCCGGTGCGGTACGGGTCGAGGGCGGCGCGGGGGCGCATGGTGAGCTGCAACGGGGTGTTCGCGCCGGCGATGATGTCGCCGCCGGCGAGATTGGCGTTGCCCCGTTCCAGCTCGGCGGTCGAGGTGGCGGTGGCCGCGACGATGCGCTCCCGTGTCCCCGGCGCAAAGCGCTCGAACTGCGCCAGCATCGCGGCGGTGGCATCGCCGGTGTAGCCATGCGGCACATGTGCGTACGCGGAGACGGGGTGGAGGTCACCTGCAGAGCGGCCGGGGTCGGCGAGGTACTGCTGGGAGACCAGGAGGAACGGCCGCTCCGGCATCCGCCCGAGAGAAACCTCCCGCTCCGCGTGGGCGATCTGCTCGAAGCTGCCGCCGAGGTGCACCGTACCGGCCCGCCGGCAGGCCTCGGCGCGCCAGGGCACCCCGCCCTCGACCGTCAGGTCGAGCTTGAACGCACCGGGGGCGGGCCGGTAGCGGGTGTAGGCGCGGCGTACCCGGGGCGGCAGCCGGTCGCCGATCAGCGCTGCCGCGGCGGCCGGCATCAGATCGAGCAACACCGTTGCGGCGGGCGGGAGTTCGTCGAGCGAGCGGATCGGTGCGCCGGTCTCGATCCGGCCGCCGGCCTCGGTGAGCAGTGCGGCCAGCGCCGTGGCGATGGCGCCCGAGCCGCCCTTGGCCACCGGCCAGCCGTACCGGTGCCCGGCCGCGATGATCATGAGCCCCACCGACGCGCCGGCCGGCTGGCTCAGCCGGCCGAAGAGATGGGCCGCCACACCGCCGAAGAGGCCGCGGCCCGCCTCCGTGCGGAAACGGTGCGCGATCAGCGGGGCCGGCTGCAGGGCGTGCAGCCCGAAGCGGGCGAGCCGGAACGGGTGGCGGGGCACCTGCAGCCCGCTGCGGGCCAGGGTGACCGCCGCGGCCAGACCGTTCGGCCCCGCCCCCACCACCACTGCCCGCTCCCGCGCACGCCCGGCCCGCTCCGTCATGGCACCAGCCTGCCAAGGGTCCCGGAATCCGGCCGGAGCGGCCGCGGATCCCGCTCCGCCCTCGGTGCGTTCACGCCGGGCGGGCGTGGTGCTCGGCAGCCGCGGCGGCCGCGATATTGCGGGCCATCCCGCCGAACACCGCGGCGTGGAACGGGGAGATGGACCACCAGTACGCATGGCCGGTGAGCCCGTGCGGGTGGAACAGGGCCCGCTGGCCGTAGCGCGTGCGGCCCTGGGCGTCACGGCCGACCGTCAGCTCCAGCCAGGCCAGACCGGGCAGGCGCATCTCGGCGCGCAGCCGCAGCAGCCGGCCCGGCACGACCTCTTCGACCCGCCAGAAGTCGAGCGAGTCACCGACCCGCAGACGGCCCGCGTCCCGTCGGCCGCGGCGCAGCCCCACCCCGCCGACCAGCCGGTCCAGCCAGCCGCGCAGCGACCAGGCGAGCGGGAAGGAGTACCAGCCGTTGTCCCCGCCGATGCCCTCGACCACCCGCCACAGCACCTCGGGCGGGGCGTCCACGGTCCGCTCCCGCCGGTCGGTGTAGAGGCTGCCACCGGACCAGTCGGGGTCGGTGGGCAGTGGATCGCTCGGTGCACCGAGCACAGCGGCGTTGGACCACCGGGTGGTGACCTCGGCGTCCCGCACCCGGCGCAGCGCCAGTTCCAGTGCGTCGTCGAAGGCGAGGGGGTGGCCCGGTGGGTCGGGGGCGGGGACGTAGCGGGCGATGTCGTGCTCGTGGCAGACGACCTCGTAGCGCAGCGATTCGGCCAGGGGGCGGGCCAGGCCGGGAGGCACGGGGGTGACCAGTCCGATCCAGAGGCTGGACAGGCGTGGGGTGAGCATCGGGACGGGGAGGATCAGCCGCTCGGGCAGCCCGGCGACCCGTGCGTAGCGCTGCATCATGTCGCGGTAGGTGAGGATGTCGGGCCCGCCGATGTCGAAGGTACGGCTGACGTCCTCGGGGAGGCGGGCACAGCCCACGAGGTAGCGCAGCACATCGCGGACGGCGATCGGCTGGATGCGGGTACGCACCCAGCTCGGCGTGACCATGACCGGCAGCCGCTCGGTGAGATAGCGCAGCATCTCGAACGAGGCCGAGCCGGAGCCGATGATGACGGCGGCGCGCAGGACCGCGGTGGGGACACCGGAGGCCAGCAGGATGGCGCCGACCTCGGCGCGGGAGCGGAGGTGGGGTGAGAGGTCCCGCTCGGGGATGCCCCGGGGGCCGAGACCGCCGAGGTAGACGATGCGGCGCACTCCGGCGGCGCGGGCCTGCCGGGCGAAGATCTCCGCGGCCCTGCGGTCGGTGTCCTCGAAACTCCGGCCGCTGCCCAGGGCGTGCACCAGGTAGTAGGCGACCTCGACGCCGTCCATGGCGCTACGGACCGACTCGGCGTCGGTGACATCGCCGCGCAGGATCTCGGTGTCCGCGGCCCAGGGGTGGTCACGCAGCTTCTCCGGCGTCCTGGCCAGCGCCCGTACGGCGAATCCGGCCGCGAGCAGTTCGGGGACCAGGCGCCCGCCGATGTAGCCGGTGGCGCCGGTGACCAGGACGCACGGGCGGTGCGCGGGCGGCGCCGGGGCCCCGGCTCCGACGGTGCCGTTGGCGGTCCCTTTGTCGTCGGTGCCTTTGTCGTCGGTCCCCTTGTCGGTGCCTTTGTCGGCGCCTTTGTCGGCCATGGGCACGGCCTCCTCCGGCTGGCGGCGGCACGATGATCCTGCCCGCCAAGTGTGGCACCGGCACCGGTACGGGGCATCACGACGCGGGCGAGGGGGCGCGTCCGGCCGGGGGTACGGCGGGGAGCATGTCGTGGGGCGGGGCGGGGCGTATCGCGGGCGGAGCGGGGCGGAGCCGTCGCGCTGGAGAGTCCCGCTCGCAGGCCCGGCTCACACCGGCACCTGCACCCACGGTTCACCCGAGGACATCGCCGGGCAATTGGCCGAATACGGTCGGGCGGGTGGGGACGAAGTTGTCGTCAGCGTCGCGGGGCGTGTACTGCGAGCACGGACACCGGGACGCCGTGCGAGACCTCCAGGACCTCCTCGCCGCGTGCCGGGAGCGGGAACAGACACATGATCAGGTGCGGGAGCACGGGCGCGCCGAAGCGCCGCCCGGCCGCACGCAGGGAGGAGAGACACCACGGTGCCCGACGACATCACTCGCTGGCTGACCGAGTACGCCAGACCACTCGGCTCGCTCACGCCGGGCGCTCCGCACCAGGACCTCGAACCGCTCGGTGCGGCCCTGCGGGACGTGCGGATAGTCGGCCTGGGCGAATCCACCCACGGCACCCGCGAGTTCTTCCGGCTGAAGCACCGGATCGTGGAGTTCCTGGTGCGCGAGGCCGGCTTCACCACCTTCGCCATGGAGGCCAGCGCGTCTGCCGCCCGGGCCCTGGACACGTACGTGCGGCACGGCACCGGCGACCCCGCGCGCCTCATCACCCGCCTGGGGTTCTGGACCTGGCGCACCGAGGAAATGCTCGACCTCGTCGTATGGCTGCGCGCCCACAACCGCGGCCTCCCCGAGAGCCGCCGGGTGCGCTTCGTCGGCACGGACCCCCAGCGCTGCACCGACTCGCTCGAGGCGGTCGCCGCCTTCCTGCGTCAGGTGGCACCCGAGCGGGCGCAGGACGTGGACGCACTTCAGGTGCTGAAGCAGGCCCGCCCCGCTTCCCGGCCCGACCCGGAACAGGCCCTGCTGCGCCGCGTCGAAGCACTCGCCGGCTTCTTGGAGGACCACCGGGAGCAGTTCGCCCGGCACACCACAGCGGATACCGCGCACGAGGCCCTGGAACACGCGCGCATCCTCATACGCGCCGCCGATCTGGTGACCCGCTCGCCCGGCATGCACTCCGGGGAACACAGCGTGTTCGCCGCCCGGGACCGCTACATGGCCGACGCCGTGGCGCGGCTCGTCGACGACGGCCCCGCGGATCGCGTCATCCTCTGGGCCCACAACGGGCACCTCACCAAGGGCACATACGGCAACGGAGTGCCCGCGCTGGGCAGCAGACTCCGGGAGCGCTACGGCGACAGCTATTACGCTCTGGCCCTGCTCTTCGGCAAGGGCTCCTTCCTCGCCCGCCGCGGCAACGACCCGCAGGGCCCACCACGCCGGCACCGCATCGGCACCGGAATCCAGTCCGTCGAAGCGCGCCTCGCACAGGCCGTCCCCGGCAACTACTACGCCGACCTGCGCACCCCCGGCCCCTCCCCCGAAGCCGCCCGGTGGCTGCACACCCCGCACATGCACCGCAGCTTCGGTGCGGGCGTGCCACGGTTCGTCTACCGCTTCCACACGGCACCACTCGTCCCGGCCGAGGACTACGACGGCATCGCCTTCGTCGCCCACTCCACCTGCTCCCGCCTCCTGCCGCCCGTGCAGCCCCCTGTACCCCCGGTCGATCCTGTGTGCGCGTCGACAAGGAGGACATGATGGGCGTCTTGCTGTTCCCGGGAGACGACGACACCGGCAGCCCGGCTGTCTCCTGGTCCTACACCGGTTTCGGAGGGTTCCGGCGGTGGCCGGCGCAAGCCGAGGGCTTCACGCTCGACGAGATGCACGGCTTCGGCGGACAGCGCCCGTGGAGCGACGTCTCCACCAGGCTGGCGCCCCTCCTCGATCACCCCGACGACGCCGGTCCCGACCTCACACCCACCCACTGCGCAGCGATGCTGCCCCGCCTGCGGGAGATCGGCGGCCGCCGGTACGAGGCAAGCGCCGGTCCTCTCCTTCAACGGCACCTCGACGACGTCCGCCAATTGGTGGTCGTCCTGCAGCGCTGCGTCGAGAAGGACGTGGACCTCCTCTTCAGCTGAGGGCTGTCCCGTCGCCGTCGGCAGGCGCCCCCGGCTCACGGCCACCCGCAGCCGGAGGACAGGCCATGGCGGGCTTCGACGACCTGGGGCGAGGGATGGGTGGCACGCCCCTGCTCGAGCCGGGTGACGTGGTCGACCGAGATCCCGGCCAGCAGGGCCAGCTCCTGGCGCCGCAGGCCTGCCGCGCGCCGCTGCCCGCCGGCCGCCGGCCCCGCCGCTTCGGGCCCCACCCGGTCGCGCCGGCGGCGCACCGCTTTGCCGAACTCCACTGTCGCCGTGCGACCGGTGTGCCCGGCCGGCCGCCTTCCTGGTACCGCCGGTCCCAGGAAGGCGGGGCTGCTGGCTGCGGCGGCGGGCGAGGCGGATGCTGGAGGTATGACGACAACACTGGTCACCGGAGCGAACAAGGGTCTCGGCTACGAGACCGCCCGACGCCTCATTGCCGCGGGCCACACCGTCTACGTCGGCAGCCGGGACGCGGCCCGCGGCCGTCGCGCGGCCGGGCAACTGGGCGCCGGGGCCCGGGCCGTACAGCTCGATGTCACCGACGATGCATCCGTCACGGCCGCAGTGCAGACCATCGAGACCAACGGCGGCCTCGACGTGCTGGTCAACAACGCCGGCATCGAGGTGCGCGGCCCCGACAACGAGGTGGCCGGCGCGGCGGACGTCACCGCCGGCATGATGCGGGAGGCCTTCGAGACCAATGTCTTCGGCACGGTACGCGTCACCCACGCGTTCCTGCCGCTGCTGCAGCGGTCCGCGTCGCCGGTCGTGGTCAACGTCAGCAGCGGCCTGGCGTCGCTCACGCGCGTGGCTGACCCGGACCACCCCGCAGGCGCCTACCCGGGGGTCGCCTACCCGGCGTCGAAGGCCGCGGTCAACATGATCACCGTGCAGTACGCGAAGGCGTTCCCTGACATGCGGATCAACGCGGTGGAGCCCGGCTTCACCAAGACGGACCTGAACGGGCACACCGGGACCCAGTCGGTCGAGGAGGGGGCCGAGATCATCGTCCGCATGGCGCAGGCGGGCCCGGACGGCCCCACCGGGGGGTACTTCGATGCGGCGGGGCCGCTGCCCTGGTAAGCGTCCGGAACCCCGGTCGCCGGGCATCGTGACCGAGCGCTTGACGCGGCGAGCGAGCCCCGCGGCCCTACGGCTGTGCCGGGCGGCCGGCCGGTAGCAGCCGGGAACGGCGGGCGGGCCCGGGCGTCGCTTACGCCCCGGGTCCGCCCGAGCGCGACCGGGCGTCACGGCAGGTGTCACGGCGCGGCTCCTGGCGCCGCTCGCGCCCGGGGCCGCGCCCGGCTCCCGGGCCAGGGTCCGGCTGACGGCCGTGCGCCGCCTCGTGGTCCGGATCGCGGCTCGGGTCCAGGCCCAGCATGTCCGTCAACAACGACAGGTCGTCCGCGTCCCGCGCCCGGCCGGCCAGCGCCTTCCTGGCGAGCCTGCGTTCCTCGTCGCACGGCATGGCGCGCGACGAGGGGTCATCGGCACTGCGGTGTTCCTCACTGCGGTGTTCATCGCTCACCGCTGCATTCTCGGCCGGGCCGCACGACCGTGCGCGTCGAGCGAGCCGGAGGCAGGCCGAGGGCAACCACCGGGGACGCGCTACTCCATATGAGTGAACCGAGCCTCGAAAGCCGGCGCCGGCAAGGGAACCTCCCCAGCCTCTTTTCCCTCTTTATGGGCACTTGCACTTGATCTTCCAGTCGTGGAGTCCCTCGTGAAACGCCCCTCTGCCGTCGCGTTCGTGGCCACCCTCGTCGCTGCCTGCGCGCTGCTCGCCGGCTGCTCGGAGGCCGGAAACCCGGTCGACTTCAATGCCGGCGCCCACGGCGACGGCGCCGCGCGGGCCCGGCCCGTCGACGCGGACACCCTCATGCCCACCGGCCCCAAGAGCGACTTCCGGATCACCCGGACCCTGGACGACGGCACCCATATAGCGCGGACGACCTTGAAGGGCCCGAAATCCGGCGTCACCGGAAGCGTCTGGGTCTGGGCACCGAAGGAGTACCACGACCCGAAATACGCCAAGAGCGGATTTCCCGTGCTGATAGCCCTGCCGGGTGGCCTCGGCAGCCCGAAGGAGCCCGGCGGCGTCACGAATTACTGGGTGGGCGGCGATATCGAACTGCAGGAGAACCTCACCCGGTGGACCGAGGAGGGCAAAAGCCTCCCGTTCATCGTGGTGATGCCGATGCTCAACCCGGACACGCAGTACCACGACGCCAGCGACATACCCGGCCGGCAGAAGATGGGGACCTGGCTGACGGACGACGTCGTCCAACTGGCCAAGGCCAATTTCCGTACGTTCAAGTCCCGCGACGGCTGGGCCTTCATGGGGTCGTCCTCGGGCGGCTTCGGCGGACTGAAGTCCGTGCTCAAACATCCGGAGAAGTTCAAGGCGGCCATAGCCAGCGGCCCCGACATAGCGCCGGATTCGCCGTTGTGGGCCGGGCACCGGGCACAGCGGGACGCCAACGATCCGGCAAAGCTCGCCCAGCGGCTGCTGCAGAAGGGCGGGCCGGACATCTACCTCGCCTTCCAGGCCGGCAGCCGGGAGCCCGCCGCCGTCACCACCGCCATAGACCACTTCCGCCGGACCTACGGCAAGGGCCCGATCCACACCGCCATGCAGCTGATCCCCGGTGGCCGGCACAACGCCTGGGACTACCAGAAGGGCATGGCCGCCGGTTCGATCAAGTTCATCAGCGACCGGATGAAGGCGCCGGTGGCGAGCCGTCCCTGAACCGGCCGCCACGGCCGCCGGGGCCCCCGGCACCGCCCCGGCGCGCGGATGCAGATCACCTGGCAGGGGGTGATGCTGGAGTCGTGGGGGGACCGTGGTGAGGAGGACCACTCATGTCCATGATGGACAAGATCAAGAGCATGCTGAAGGGCCACGAAAGCCAGACGGACAAGGGCGTCGACAAGGCCGGCGACATGGTCGACGACAAGACCCAGGGCAAGTACAAGGGTCAGGTCGACACGGCCCAGGAGAAGATGCGGGACCAGTTCGGCGGGGAGGGCCGGGACCGGCCACCGCAGCCCTGAGGCGGCGGCCCCCGTCGGGCCCGCCCGTACGCGAGGGCCAGGACCGGCCGCCCTTTGCCTTTCCGGAGACCGGCCACCCTTTGCTTTCCCTGCGGCCGACCGGGTGACGTCCCGGGCGCCCCGTGACATGCGTCGGCGCCCGCCCCCGGGGACCGGGAACGGGCGCCGTCGGCGGATCCGCCGGGCCTACGCCAGACGGATCTTCTCCGCCTGGGGGCCCTTGTGGCCCTGGGTGACCTCGAAGGTCACCTTCTGGCCTTCCTGCAGCTCGCGGAAGCCCGTGGCATCGATGTTGGAGTAGTGCGCGAAGACGTCGGCGCCGCCGCCGTCCTGCGCGATAAAGCCGAAGCCCTTCTCCGAGTTGAACCACTTCACCGTGCCGGACGCCATATCGGTCTCCTTCGTTCAAGGGGGCTCGAATCGGGTTCCGCGTGCTGCGGACCCCGGAGGTGATCGCCCTGGTCCGGAGACGCGCTACACAGCAAGGACGCCCGTGAATGCGACACGGGCGTCCGGCACTTCGGAACCACGACAGCTGATCAGGACGCTACACCGAGCAGCGCCCGGCAGGCCGCACAACCGTGGCGGACGCGTCGCCCTTCACCGGGCAAGGCCATCGCGCGTCCTCCGTATCCCTGACCGATCGGATGGATGTACGACGTCCGGCGGCGCGCGGCACGGCCTCAGCCGGACTCTCCGCCCCGGCTCTCGGACGGCTTGCGACGGCGCCACCACAGAGCGGTGCCGAGTGCCGCGAGGGCGATGACCCCGACGGCTCCGGCGGCGGAGACGAACCACCAGTACCGCGCCTCGGTGCCGGCGTCCGTCTGCGCCACGACCGCCGCCTTGTTCAGCGGCATGACGGACCGCGAGTGGTGCGCGACGGGCTGCGACACGCCGGTGCCCCCACGGTGCTCCAGCGCGGGCAGCACGCCGACGGCCGCGGCCCGCGGGGCCGCCTCGAATCCCCAGTCCAGCAGGTCCCGGGTCTCCTCGTAGACGGCGTTGCGGCTGCCGGACTGCGGGTTCATCACGGTGACCAGCAGCGTCCGGCCGTCGCGCCGGGCCGCGGCGATCAGGGTGTTTCCGGCGTGGGTCGTATAGCCGTTCTTCACCCCGATCAGGCCGTCGTACGGTTTGACGCCGTGCGAGCCGACCAGCAGACGGTTGGTGTTCACGATGCCGAATGCGTCCGGACCGCCTTCTTCCGGCAGTTCCGTCTGTTTCGTGGCGGCGAAGTGGGCGAAGTCGGGGTCGGCCAGGCCTGCCCGTCCGAAGAGCGTCAGATCGTAGGCGGACGAGAACTGGCCCGGCGTGTCGAACCCGTCGGCGGACGCCACCGTGGTGTCGCGGGCGCCGAGGCGGTCCGCCGTCTCCTGCATATCGTCGATGGTCTTGTTCCAGCCGCCGTTCATGCCGGCCAGGGTGTGCACCGCATCGCTGCCCGAGCGGAGGAAGACCGCATCCCACAGGTCCGCGACGCGATAGGGCAGGTCCTCCTTGAGGCCGGCCAGCGAGCTGCCCGCCTCGATACCGTCCAGGTCCCGCAGGGAGACGGTGTGCACCTCCCCCTGGGAGAACTTCGGCAGCACGGTCACGGCGAAGAGCGCCTTGAGGGTGCTGGCGGGTGGCAGGGGCCGGTGAACATCCTTGGCCGCGAGGACCTTGCCGCTCGCCATGTCCGTCACCATCCACGACAGGGCGGAGACATCCGGTGGCTCCGGCACGTCCGGCCGGGGCAGGAACTGCACTCCCCGGCCGTTCAGCCGGCTCTCGGCACGGACCGGATCGGCCACGTGCGCGGCGGCCCGCAGGTCGTCGATGCCATGGGGGCCATCGGCGGCCGCCGGGACCGGCACGGCCAGCAGGCTCACGGCACAAACGGTGGCTGCGGTAACGACTCTGACGGGGTCCCAACTCGCGCTCGACATGTGGCCCACGCTAAAAACGACCTCGGCCGCGCGCTGGCTGGCCTACGCCATCCGATGCGCGAGCGCCCCGACTGCCGTACGCGGCACGCCGACTGCCGTACGTGGGCACGCCGACCGCCATGCGTGGGCACGCCGGGGCCGGCGGAAAGACCGCCGCCGGCCCCGGCCGGCCGACCGGATGCGGTCTACCAGATCGACTCGACCCACTCCGGGTGGTCGATGAACGGGTTCCGGTTGTGCTGGTACTTGTCGAAGATCACCTGGTTGCGGTGCTTTTCGAAGGAGTCCGGCGGGTCCTGCTTGCTCCACTGCTTGAGGACGGAGAGCCGTCCGATGTGCGGCTGGGTGCCGTTGCTGACCTTGTCGTTGGGCTCCAGGTCGGCGAAACCGTCACCGCCGTCATAGCGGACGGCCATATAGAGGATCATGCGGGCGACATCGCCCTTGACCGCGTCACGGGGCTCGAAGGAGTCGTCGTCGGTGCGGCTGCCCGGCGCGCCGTCCACCGCCGTACCGCCGTTGTCGAAGTCCTTGTCGCCGCGCTCGCTGTTGACGGACACGTCCTCCGGGCGCAGGTGGTGGAGGTCGGTGCCGGGACCGGTGTCGGTACCGAAGTCGCCATGGGACTTCGCCCAGACGTGCTCGCGGTTCCAGTCGTCGGGATTTCCGCCGTGGGCGTCCTTGCTCTGCGACCGGCCGCTGTACAGCAGAATGACGTTCGCGCTGTTGGCCGGGTCCTGGTCGGTGTCCTTGAGGGCGTCCCAGACCTGTTCGTACGTCAGTTTTCCGGTCTGGGTGGTGCTGATGATCCGGTGCAGCGAATCCTTGAGCGCCTGGCCGGTCTTGCCGACGGCGTCTTTGTAGTAGTCGTCGTCATAGGACGTGTCGTCATACGACGCGGCATCGGATGCGCCGACGGGTATGGACGAGTGCTGGGTGACGGACGCGGCAGCGGCACGGTGGGGTGCGGCCGGAGTGGCCGTCGCACCGGCCGGGAGCTGTCCGACCGTCACCGTCAGTACCGTTCCGGCGGCGACGGCCAGCGCGGTCCGGGCGCGACGGTTCACGCGGGTGTTGTCCACGAAGGGTGTCCTTTCCCCGAATGTGGCGCCGAGTCGCGAAAATGTGGGGCACGACCGGCACCGGCCGTTGGGAAATACGGCCGCAGGAAGCTTTCCATCGCGGTAATCACCACGGTGCGGACATCAGGGGAGAGTTATCTTTCCCACACCGCGGCAACCGAAGAATTCCGCCGAAAATGCTATTCCGGCGCAGATAGCCGATTCCTGGTCAGAAGTGCCGCACCCGGGCTGCTTTCCGTTCGGCGGCGTGGTGACGTGGTGACGTGCGGGCGGCAGCGAAATCCAGGTGGTGGACGACCGCCACCACGGGACGACGTCGCAGCGAGAGGGGCAGGCGCCCCTTGGGCTCATCGGGTGAACCCTCGTCCCGCCCGCAACCGGACGGGCGCCTTCCGGCTTCCGAAGAACTGACACCGTCTTCGCCGAAAGCCGGTGAACCCTTCGGACCGCGAGTTGTGGAGGCCGCCATGTCGCCTTTCCGCCCCACTCCCCCGCCGTACGGCGCGACGCCGGACTATGTGCTCGCTCCCCCGCGCCCCGAGGAGCGCCTCGGCGCGCCCGCGTCCCCGCACGAACCGCCGCGCCCGTCCCCCGCCGCGCACCCCTTCCTCCCGCCGCCCCGCCCGGAGGACCGGCTGCCCTTCGAACCGCCGCAGCCGTACGGTCTGTCCGTTCCCCCGTTTCCCGAGGAGCAGCGGCAGGGGCCGGTGGCGATGCCCGATTACCGGCGGCTGGACCTCCACGCCGCCTTGACCGCGGCCGGTGTCGCTCCGGCGGACGGGGACCTGGCCGCCCTGGCGGAGATCGCGAGCCTGGGTGACACCACCGTCGGTGCTGTCATCGGCTGGCTGGCGGCCGCCGCGCAGACGTCCTGGCCGCGGTCGCGCGCGGTGTGAGCGAGCCCGCCGGCCAGGTCACCGCAGACCGGGCCACTGCAGACCTGGTCACCGCAGACCGGGGCACCACCTACCGGGCCACTGCGGACCTGGCCACTGCAGACCTGCTCACCGCAGTCCGGGCAGGCTGCGCAGCTCACCGATCTTCAGGGCACGGGCCAGGGCCAGGAAGATCAGCGCCATGCCGATACCGCCGGCGGCCAGGCCCAGGACGGGGGTCCAGGCCGCCGGGACGGGCACGCCGGAGCAGGCCCGGGCCGCGAGCCAGCCGACCGCCGCGGCCGTGGCGGCGGCCCCGGTCAGCTTGCCGTAGGTGCGGCACAGGCGCCGGCCGTCGAGACGGCCGGAGAGCCGCCGGCGCAGCAGCAGTGCGGTGACCAGCAGCCCGATGCCATACGCAAGGGCGTAGGCCGCGGCCATACCGGTCACCGCCCAGCGGGCGGGCAGCAGCAGATGACACCCGGTGGCCAGGGCGATGTTGACGGCCGCGATCCAGACGGCCATCCAGAACGGCGTGCGGGTGTCCTCGAAGGCATAGAAGCCGCGCAGCAGCAGGTACTGGGCGGAGTACGGGATCAGACCGAGCCCGAAGGCCTGCAGCATGTGCCCGGCGGGCACGGCCGATGCGGTGTCCACGGTGCCGTGCGCGAACAGGAGCTGGGCGGTCTGCGGGCCGAGCGCGAGGAAGAAGAAGGCGGCCGGAACGATCACGACGCCGCTGACGCGCAGCCCACGGGAGAGGTCGGCGCGCAGCTCGTCCAGACGGTTTTCGGCGACCGCCCGGCTCATCCTCGGCAGCAGCGCCGTCACCAGCGAGACGGTGACGATCGACTGCGGCAGCGTCCAGATGAGCTGGGCATAGCTGTAGACGGTGTATCCGACGCCCGCGGTGGGCAGTTGCTGGTCGGCGGCGACGGCGTAGTGCGTGACGACGACCATCGCGGCCAGATTGGCGAGCACGAACAGCAGGGTCCAGCGGGCGGCCGTGATGCTCTTGCGCAGACCGGTGCCACGCCAGTCGAAGCGCGGCCGGAAGCGGAAGCCGGCGGCGCGGACGAAGGGGATCAGGGCCAGGCCCTGTACCGCGATGCCACCGGTGGTGACGATGCCGAGGAAGTCGATCTGGCCGGGGCTGATGTCCTCGATACGGTCGGGGCCGGCCAGCAGGCCGAGGTAGATCCCGAACATCGTGATCAGCACGGCGTTGTTGAGGACCGGCGTCCACATCATCGCGCCGAACTTGTTCCGGGCGTTGAGGACTTGGCCGAAGATGAAGAAGAGGCCGTAGAAGAAGAGCTGCGGCAGCAGGAACCGGGCGAACACCACGGTGAGTTCGAAGGCGGCGTGGTGCCCGGGTGTGTCCGGTGTGAAGACGGCGACGATCTGCGGCGCGGCCCAGAGCGACAGCACGGTGCCCACCGCCAGCACGCTCAGGACCAGGGTGACCAGGCGCTGTTCATGGGCCCGGCCGCCGTCCGCGTGCTCCGCCCTGGCGCGTACCAGCTGCGGCACCAGCACCGAGTTCAGCGCGCCGCCGATCAGCAGGGTGTAGATGCTCATCGGGACCATGTTGGCGGTGTTGTACGTCGTGGCGAGCAGGCCGGTGCCGAGTGCGGCCGCCTGGAGCACCTGCCGGATCATCCCCGTGCCGCGGGAGACCACGGTCCCCAGCGCCATCAGGAGTGAGGAACGCTGCAGACCTCCGCCCTCGCCGCCCCGTTTTCCCGCGGCGTGCCGGCGCCGCCCCGGGCGCGGCGCACGCCCGTCCGGTTCTCCCTCGTCCGGTTCCCCCTCGTTGCCGGGCGCCGGTCCGTCGCCGGCGCTCCCGTCGTCCGTCCACCGGTCCGGCAGACGTAGCGGCAGTGTGTCGTGTGGCGTGTGTGGTGTCCCCTCCAGCATGCCGCCAATCTACGTCGAACCCCGGCCGGGCCCGGGCCGGTTGGGCGCCGCGGGCGCACGCGGGGGTGCGGCGCGCGGCAGTGGCCGGGCCCGGCCGGGGTCGAGGAGCGGGCCGAGCAGGTCGCCGTGGTGTGCGAGGCGGGGTGCGATCTCGTCGAAGAGGAAGGTGAGTTGCCGTGGATCGGTGCACTCGGTGATCTCGTCCCGCGTGACGGGGGTCGAGACGGTGGGGGTGGGGCGGGCACGCAGCGTGTAGGCGGCGGCGGTGGTCTTGGCGGCGGCGTTCTGGGAGAAGTCGAGGAAGACCTTGCCGGGGCGCAGGGCCTTGGTCATCTTGGGCACGACAAGGTCCGGAAGGGCCGCCGCGGCCTCGACGGCGAGGGTCTTGGCGTATGCGGTGGTCCGCTCGGAGGGGGTGGGTTCGATGGGCACGATGAGGTGCAGCCCCTTGGAGCCGCTGGTCTTCGCGCAGACCTCCAGGCCGTCGGCGGCCAGCCGCTCGTACAGCCACTGCGCCGCGGCACAGCACTCCACGATGGTGGCCGGGGCGCCGGGATCGAGATCGAGGACGAGGCGGTCCGCAAGGCCGGGAGCCCGGCACTTCCACTGCGGGGTGTGCAGTTCGACGACCAGGTTCGCGGCCCAGACCAGCGAGGGGAGGTCCTGCAGCAGAACCTGCCGGGCGGGCCCGGACGTCGAGTGGGGGACCTCGCAGGTCTTCACCCAGGAGGGTGCGCCGGGCGGCACGTTCTTGGTGAAGAAGCACTGGCCTTCCGGCCCGTCGGGGTAGCGCAGGAAGGAGAGCGGCCGGTCGTGGAGGTGGGCGAGCAGCGGGCCGGCGACGGTGGTGCAGTAGTGCAGCACCTCGCCCTTGGTGGTGGCGGTCTCGGCGTAGAGCACCTTGTCCAGGTTGGTCAGCGGAAGGCGCCGCCCCTCCACGTCGGTGATAGGCGACATACGATGAGAATCCCACATAAGGGATAAACGATGCGATCTATCTGGAACGGCTCCATCTCGTTCGGTCTGGTCACCATCCCCGTGAAGACCTACAGCGCCACCGACCGCACCTCGTCGGTCTCTTTCGTGCGCATTCACGAGAAGGACGGCGCGCAGGTCCACTACCGGAAGATCTGCGAGCTGGACGGCGAGGAGGTCCCGAACGAGGAGGTCGGCAAGGGCTATCAGCCGCCGGGCGACGAGACCGTCGTACCGATCACCGACGACGATCTGTCCCAGCTGCCGATGCCGACCGCCAAGACGCTGTCCATCCTGTCCTTCGTCGACCCCGCCGAGATCGATCCGCTCCAGATGGACAAGGCCTACTACCTGGGTCCCAACGGAGCGACCGCCGCCAAGCCGTACACCCTGCTGCGGGAGGCGCTGGAGCACCACCGGAAGGTCGCGGTCGGCAAGGTGGCGATGCGGGGGCGGGAGTCGCTGGCGATGCTGCGGGCGTACGACCGGGCGATCGTGATGCATACGCTGCTGTGGCCCGATCAGATCCGGTCCGCCACCGGGGTGGCACCCGACGATGTCGAGCTTCGCGAGAACGAGCTGACGCTGGCCGAGACCCTGATGGATTCCCTGGGCGAGCTGGACCCCGCCGAACTCCACGACGACTACCGCGAGGCCGTCGAGGAGCTGGTGGCCGCCAAGGTGGAGGGCGAGGAACCGGCCGCCCCCGCCGCGTCGGGCAGCTCCGGCGCCCAGGTCATCGATCTCACGGCGGCCCTGGAGAAGAGCGTGCGGGCGGCGCAGGGCGGCGGGGATCCCGGCACCCGGGCGGGGTCGGCGTCCGTGACCTCCCTACGGGGGCGGAAGCCGGCGAAGAAGAAGGCTGAGGCCGGGCCGCGCACCTCCGGGCGGAGCGGCACTCCGGCGCAGCAGGCGGCGAAGAAGACCAGCTCCGGCTCGGCCACCGCAAAGAAGGCCCCCGGCAAAAGGACGGCGGCCGCGGCGAAGACCTCCGGCGGACGGACGAAGGCCGCTTCACCGGCCAAGAAGACCGGCACGAGCACCCGCGCCTCGGCCGCCGGCGCCGCCACGAAGAAGGCATCGAAGGGCACCGCCAAGAAGGCGACGGGCGGGAAGGCGGGCCGGAAGACGGGGTGACGGTCGTCGGCGGCGGACGGGTATGGGGGCACGCGTTGGGCAGACACGTACGGCGAGCCGAAGCGGCCCCGGGCCACCGGGCCGTAGGGGACACCCCCGGGCCGTCGGGCCACCGCTCGCCGGGCGCCCGTTCTAGAGTCTTGGTATGGCTTCAGACGAGGGGACCACCCGCATCGACAGCTGGATCTGGTCGGTACGGCTCACCAAGACGCGGTCGCTGGCCGCGGCGGCCTGTCGCGCGGGACACGTACGGGTCAACGGCGAACGGGTGAAGCCGGCCCATGCGGTGCGCAACGGCGACGAGGTGCGGCTGCGGCACGCGGGCCGGGAGCGGATCGTGGTGGTCTCGCGGCTGGTGCGCAAGCGGGTAGGCGCGGCCGTTGCCGCCGAGTGCTTCATCGACAACAGTCCGCCGGTCCCGCCACGCGAGGAGGTTCCGGTGATCGCACTGCGCGAACGCGGCACCGGACGGCCCACCAAGCGCGACCGCCGCGAGATCGACCAGCTGCGCGGGCTCTGAACCGGGCAGCGCCTACGTGGACGGCAGAGCGTCGAGATAGACCCACTCGCCGTTCTCGCGGACGAAGCGGCTGTGCTCGTACTGGCTGTCGGCGTGGCCGCGCAGGGTGAAGTGGGCGCGGAATTCCACGGTGCCCTCGGCGTGGAAGGCGCTGCCGCCGGTGGTGCCGAGGATGTCCAGGCCGCTCCAGCGCCGGTCCGGTTCGAGGTCGAGACTGCCGGGGCGGGTCGTCGGGTGCCAGGTGCGCAGCAGGTATCCGGTGTCACCGACGGCGAAGGCGCTGTAGCGCGAGCGCATCAGGCGCTCCGCGGTCGGGGCGGTGGCGCTCCCCTGGTGGAAGGGGGCGCAGCAGTCGCCGTAGGCCTCGGTGCGTCCGCACGGGCACGGTGAGGCAGCGGTGACAGCGGCGGCCGGGCGGCGCGGCGCGCCCTTCGGCTTGCTCGACTTCTTCGGCCTGTTCGGCTTGTTCGGCTTCGACACCCCACGATTGTGCCGGGTCGGCGGAGCGGGACCGCGACACGCCCAGCACACGCCGGAGCGGCACGCCCTGGAGATGCACCCATTTGGGGAATTTCCACGACAAATCACCCATTTGCAGCTTTTCCTGGCTTGATACGTGCTGTGAGGCTGGAAGAACTCATGGTGTCCGTCCCCACCACCCAGGAGAGAACCCCCATGATTCTGTCCATCTCCGGCGTCGTCCTGCTCGGTGTCATCGTCTTCCTCTTCTTCCGCAAAGACGGCCTGAAGTTGTCGCATGCACTGGTCTCCGCGCTCTTCGGGTTCTATCTCGCCAGCTCCGCCATCGCCCCCAGCATCAAGGCCGGCGGGGCGAGCCTGGCGAGCCTCCTCGGGGGGATCAAGATCTAGGGCTGTCCGGTCGTCATCCGCCGTCCGGAGTCGTCATCCGTTGTTCCGGTGGTCCGGAGTCGTCATCCACTGTCCGGAGTCGTCATCCGGTGCCACTCCACGGGTCCCGCCCGAACGGACCGCACCACCTCCCGTCCGGGCGGCTCCGCATGCAGCACGCTCCCGGCTCGCCGCCCACACCGAGCCGCCCCCCCCACGAGCTCCCCCACGCCCCCGCGACCACCGCTACGAGCAACAGGAGACGATGTGGCCCGTCGACCGCTGCCCCGCATCCTGACCGACAGCGCACCGCTCGCCCGCATGGCCCACAGCACCTCGCTCACCCGCAGCCGGGAACTCGCGCGGACCGCCGCCGACAGCGCCTGTGACGTGCTCCATCCGCTGATCACCATCGGCCGGGGACTGCGCCGGCTGGCTGCGGCAGGCCGGGGACGCTGGGTCGACACGCCCCGGGAGAACCGCGGTCCGCTGGCCTTCTTCGTCGGCGCGTGTGTGCTGGTCATGTGCCTGGTCCCGTACGGTCCGCTGCTCGCCCTGATCGCGGTGATGGGCGCGGGCGCCTGGGCGGGACGGGAGCGTACGCCCGTCGAAACCGGGCCCGGAGAGGCCGAGCGCGAGCGGCTGCAGGCGCTCTACGAGGCGCTGGTGCCGTACTTCTCCGTCGAGGGCGACCCCAGCCCCCTCTACGCGCACGACGGTGGCTGGGAGCGGGCCTTCACCGAGCACGTCTTCGACGACAGCGGGCGGATCGAACGGCTGCAGCTGAAGTACCCGGCGTACTTCACCGACGGTGAGGACCAGTCCCGGGTCCGCATCGAGCAGGTGCTGTACGCCAAGGCGGGCCGTGGCCGCGAGTACCACTTCGGGTGGGACGAGCTGGCCAATCAGCTCACCGTGACCGTGCTCGAAGCGCTGCCCGCCGATATCGGAGCGCAGCGCTTCGTCACCTCACCGGGCGAGACGGTGCTCGGGTTCACCGACGCGGACGCCGTCCAGCGGACCCTGCCGGTCACCGCCGGGGAGGAGACGCGCGATGCGCCGCCGGTGGTCTGGCGTACCGGGCCGCGCTCCACCGAACCGCATCTGCTCGTCCTGGGGCAGCCGGGGACGGGCGCCACGACCCTGCTGCGCTCGATTGCGCTGCAGGCGCTGGAGCACGGAGATGTGCTGGTCATCGACGGCGGCGGCACCGGTGAGTACGGCGCCCTGTCCGGACGCCGTGGGGTACTGGGGGTGGAGAGCGGCCTTGCGGGGGCGCTGGCGGCCCTGGAGTGGGCGTCCCACGAGACCGAACGGCGGCTGATCGCGGCGAACCGGGCCCGGCAGGCCGGCCGGCCGGCGCCGGAGGACACCCGGCGGCCCCTGTGGATCCTCGCGGACCGTCCGACGGCGCTGGCCCATGTGGCGGTCGCGGAGGGCCGGGACGATCCGCAGCGGTGGCTGCAGACGCCGCTGCGGCACGGCCGGGCCGCCCGGATCACGGTGGTCGTGGCCGACCAGTTCGAGAGCGCCGAGCTGCTGAGCGAGCCCGTACGGGCGCACACCAAGGCGCGGGTGGTGCTCGGCCCCGCCACGGCGGAGGAGGTACGGGCGGTGCTCGGAGCGCCGCCGCACACCACGCCGACCGCGAGCGTCCCACCGGGCCGCGGCTATGTGCGCCTGGGATCCGCTCCGGTACTGCGCCTCCAGGTGCCGGCCACGCCCGATCCGCTCGACGACGCCACGGGGCAGGCGCTGCGGCAGGCCGTCCTGTCGCTGCTGCCGGAGCGTACGGTCCCGGCCGACGGGGCGGGGACGGCCACGACGGCGACCGACGGCGGGCAGGGTGACGTGGACGCGTCCGCGGATACCGGCCGGCGGGTGAACATCAGCAAGTCCGGCGACGCCGACGCGGCGGAGCCGCACCGCGAAACCGTGCCGGCCGGCGACGCCGCGGGGACCGGCGACACCGAGACGACCGGAGCGGCACCGGACGCCGGAGCGGCCGGGCCCCCCGCCGGGCCGGTGGGCGCGGCGGGGGGCCGGGTACGGACCGTCAAGGGTGGCGCATCCCGCGTGGTCAACGGGTCGGTGGAGGCCGTCCCCACCGAGGGGTGAGGCCTGCGCCCCAAGGGCCGCCCCTAGGGCCGCCCCGAGGGCCCCGAAGGGCCGGCCCGCTGATCAGCCGTCAGGCCACGAACGCATGCCGCATCTCCGTGTCCACGGGTGCGCCCGTCGCCACCAGTCGCGCGGCGCCGGCCAGCCGGACCGCGGCCTCTTCGGCGACGGCTCCGCTGACCGTGAAGGGCAGCCGTACGAAGCCCTCGAAGGCACCGTCGACACCGAACCTCGGGCCGGAGGGCACCCGCACCCCGAGCCGCTCCCCCGCCTCCGCGATCCGGGAGCCGGAGAGTCCGCCCGTACGCGCCCAGAGAGTGAGGCCGCCGCGGGGAACGCTGAACTCCCAGTCGGGGAGGTGCCGGTGCAGCGCCTCGACGATCGCGTCGCGGTTCTCGCGGGCCTGCTCGCGGCGGATGCCGACGGCCGCTTCCCAGCCGTCGCCCTCCAGGAGCGAGGCGATGGCGAGCTGTTCGAGCACCGGTGAGCCCAGGTCGGAGTAGGCGCGGGCGGCGACCAGACTGCGGATGATGTCGGGGGCGGCACGCACCCAGCCGATCCGCATCCCGGCCCAGAACGCCTTGCTCGCCGAGCCGACCGTGATCACGGCGCTGCCGGCGGGGTCGAACGCGCACACCTGACGGGGCGGTGCGGTGTCCTCGTCCAGCCGGAGTTCGGTCATGGTCTCGTCGACGACGAGCAGGGTGCCGGCCGACCGGGCGGCATCGACGAGGCGCCGGCGCTGGTCCTCGGTGGCAAGGGTGCCGGTGGGGTTGTGGAAATCGGCGACGACATACGCCATACGGGGCGCGGCATCACGCATCACCTGGCGCCAGACGGGGATGTCCCAGCCGGCCAGCTTGTCGGCGAGCGCGACCGGAACGAGCCGGGCGCCGGCGTCCCGCATCAGCTGGAGGATGTTGGCGTACGACGGGGAGTCGACGGCCACCCGCTCACCGGGGCTCGTACACAGCCGGCAGATCGCGGCCACCGCACCCATCGCGCCCGTGGTCACCATGATCTGCTCGGGCATGGTGGGGATCCCGCGGGCGGTGTAGCGGTCGGCGAGGGCCTGGCGGAGGACGGGCAGACCGGCGGGGTAGTCGCCGTGGGTGTGGGCGTAGAGCGGAAGGTCGGCCATCGCGCCCTGGAAGGCGCGGGTGAGCCACGGCTCGGGAGCCGGGAGGGCGGCGCAGCCCAGGTCGATCATGGAGCCGGCGGCTTCCGGGGGCAGCGGTTCCAGGCCGCGGGTGGGCAGCGGGTTGCCGGCCGGGACGGCGGTCCAACTGCCCGAGCCGCGCCGGGACTCCAGGAATCCCTCGGCGCGCAGCGCTTCATAGGCGGCGGCGACGGTGGTGCGGCTCACGCCCACGGCCGTGGCCAGCTCGCGCTCGGCGGGCAGGCGCGCGGCGACCGGCACCCGGCCCTCCAGCACGAGCCGGCGGATGCCGTCGGCAAGGCTGCGATAGGCCGGCAAACGGCGTCCGGCGGCGGTGAGTTGAGCCTCGCACGGGTCCTGCGACCGGAGCAGCCGGGCGAGTTGGGGTGCACCCACCGCTGAAGTCCACTGAGCCATGAAGATCAGTCCACCTTCCCCGAATTGGCTCTACTTCGCGAGCCCGGACCTGCCACATGGTGTCATGCGTCGGTCCAATCCTGCCAGGAGGGGGAAATTCATGTCCATATTCAGGGAAACCGGACCGGGGAGGAGGCTGCCGGTGCGCCGGCTGGTCCAGCTCTTCGCGGGACTGACGCTGTACGGCGCGAGCATGGGGCTGATGCTGCGGGCCGGGCTCGGCCTGGAACCATGGAGCGTGTTGAACCAGGGCATTTCCCGCCATACGGGGCTGTCGATCGGCACGGTCACCATCGTCGCCGGAGCGCTGATCCTGCTGCTGTGGATCCCGCTGCGCCAGCGTCCCGGCCTCGGCACGGTGGCCAACGTGGTGATCCTCGGACTGGTGATGGACGCGACGCTGGCCTGGATGCCGCAGCTGCACTCGCTGACCGCCCGTATCCCGCTGCTGGCGGGCGCCATCCTGCTCAACGGTGCCGCGACCGGCCTGTACATTTCCGCCGATTTCGGTCCGGGACCCCGGGACGGGCTGATGACCGGGCTGCATCTGCGGACCGGCCGTCCGGTGCGGCTGGTGCGCACCTGCATCGAGGTGACGGTGCTGGCCGGCGGCTTCCTGCTCGGCGGCTCCGTCGGGGTCGGCACGGTGGTCTATGCGCTGGCCATCGGGCCGCTGGCGCAGTTCTTCCTGCGGCGCTTCGCGATCAAGGACCGGCCCGTGAAGCCCTCACCGGTAGTGGCCCGCGGAGGTGCTTCACCCGAGCACGCAATACTGCCGGAGTGACCCCAGCGATACGCACCCGCCACAGCTATCTCGACCACCCCGTGCCGCTCCCCTTCGCCCACCGGGGCGGGGCGGCCGAGGGCCTGGAGAACACCGCCGCCGCCTTCCGCCGCGCGGTCGGCCTCGGCTACCGCTATCTGGAAACCGATGTGCATGCCACCTCGGACGGAGAGCTCGTCGCCTTCCACGACGCGACGCTCGACCGCGTCACCGACTCCCGTGGCGCGATCGGGCAGCTCCCCTGGCGGGCGGTGCGACAGGCCCGCGTCGGCAGTCACGAGCCGCTGCCGCTGTTCGAGGAGCTGCTGGAGGAGTTCCCCGAGGCGCGCTGGAACGTCGACCTCAAGGCCGACGCCGCGCTCGCTCCGCTGCTCGCCCTGCTGCGCCGCACGAACGCCTGGGACCGGGTGTGCGTCGGCTCGTTCTCGGAGGCCCGGGTGGCCCGCGCCCAGCGGCTGGCCGGACGCCGGATGGCGACCTCACTCGGTACCCGCGGCGTGGCCGGCCTGCGGCTGCGGTCGTACGGCCGCGGGGTGCTGCCGCTGGACCGGCTGCTGGGTGCGGCGGTGCGGCGCAGCGCGGTCTGCGTCCAGGTTCCCGAGCGGCAGTCCGGCCTTCCCGTCGTCGACCCGCTCTTCCTGCGCGCCGCGCACGCGCTGGGCATGCAGGTCCACGTCTGGACGGTCAATGACGCGGACCGGATGGCGGCGCTCCTGGACCTCGGCGTGGATGGCATCATGACGGACCACATCGAGACGCTGCGGACGGTGCTGACCGAGCGAGGGTGCTGGGTCTGACGGGGCGAGGATGCCGGTGCCGACCGGGCGAGGATGCGGGTTCCAGGGGCGTCGCGAGCCGGACGGCAGATGCGGACGCACCCGGTTCCGGGTCCGCCGGCCGTCGTCCGCCGCCGTGAACGGGGACAGGAAGACGGGGGTGGGCGTGGAGAGCACACAAGCCGTGGCCGGGGGCGTGGCCGAGGGCGGCGACGAGACGGCCGCCCGGCGCCGTGAACAACGCGGCTGGTACTGGTACGACTGGGCCAACAGCGTCTATTCGACGACCGTGCTGACCGTGTTCCTGGGGCCGTATCTGACCTCGGTGGCGAAAGCCGCTGCGGACGCGGACGGCTTTGTGCATCCCCTGGGCCTTCCGGTGCGCGCGGGCTCCTTCTATGCGTATGCGGTGTCCGCGTCGCTGCTGCTGTCCGTGCTGGCGATGCCGCTCGCCGGAGCGCTGGCCGACCGGACCGGCCGGAAGAAGCCGCTGCTGGGCTGCTGCGCCTACGTGGGCGCCGCCGCGACGACGGGGATGTTCTTCCTGGGCGGCGACCGCTATCTGCTGGGCGGGGCGCTGCTGGTCATCGCGAATGTTGCGTTCGTGGTGTCGATGATGCTCTACAACTCCTTCCTGCCGCAGATCGCCCGGCCCGACGAACGGGACGCGGTCTCCTCCCGTGGCTGGGCGTTCGGCTACGCGGCCGGAGCGCTGGTCCTGGTCGCCAACCTGGTGCTCTACGGCGCGCACGACTCCTTCGGCCTGTCCACGGGCGCCGCGGTGCGCATCTGCCTGGCGTCGGCGGGGCTGTGGTGGGGCGCGTTCTCGGTGATTCCGCTGCGCCGGCTGCGCGACCGGCGGGCGGCCGCCGCCAAGCAGCCCACCGGGCCCGGCGCCGCCGGGCTCGGCCGGGGACGGCAGCAGCTGCGGGAGACGCTGCGCCACATGCGCCGCCATCCCCTCACCCTCTCCTTCCTCCTCGCCTACCTCGTCTACAACGACGGCGTACAGACGGTGATCACCCAGGCCTCCGTGTACGGGTCCGAGGAGCTGGGCCTGGACCAGACGACGCTGATCGTGGCGGTCCTGCTGGTCCAGGTGCTGGCCGCGGCGGGCGCCCTGCTGATGGGACGCCTGGCCGGACGGTACGGCGCACAGCGGACGATCCTGGGCTCCCTGGTGGCGTGGGTGCTGACGCTCGCGGCCGGCTACTTCCTGCCCGCGAAGGCGCCCGGGTGGTTCTTCGGGCTGGCCGCGGGCATCGGTCTGGTCCTGGGCGGAAGCCAGGCGTTGTCCCGTTCGTTGTTCTCCCATCTGGTGCCGCGCGGCAAAGAAGCGGAATATTTTTCCGCGTACGAGATGAGCGACCGGGGCGTGAGCTGGCTGGGGCCGCTGGTGTTCGGGGTGGCCTACCAGCTCACCGGGAGCTACCGGGATGCGATCGCGTCCCTGGTGGCGTTCTTTTTGATCGGTTTTGTCCTGTTGGCGAGGGTGCCGGTGGGACGGGCGATCGCCGCGGCGGGAAATCCTGTACCTGACCGGATTTAGCCCCAGGGCGTGCGGGCCGGTAGTGTACGCCTTTGGCTCACCAGGCGGACCGTTACTGCGCGCTTCACTCTCGATGGCGCTGGGTGACATCTGCTGCCAGATGTGACAAACCGGGCGCTGGTGGGTACAACAAGGGGCGGCACGAAGGAAGGCAGCGGCGCACAGCGCCTCCATCATGGGCGGTGGTGGGCGACGGGTGGGCGCATGTCCCGAATTTCGAATACGGGAATCTTCACCGCCGACCGGACGTTGACCGGATGACGACGACAGCGACACCTGTCCTGTGGGCGACAAGCCCGGGAGGCACGATTCATGAGTGAGCGAGCTCTCCGCGGCACGCGACTCGTGGTGACCAGCTACGAGACCGACCGCGGCATCGACCTGGCCCCGCGCCAGGCGGTGGAGTACGCATGCGAGAACGGACATCGATTTGAGATGCCGTTCTCGGTTGAGGCCGAGATTCCGCCGGAGTGGGAGTGCAAGGTATGCGGTGCACCTTCGCTTCTGGTGGATGGCGATGGCCCTGAGGAAAAGAAGGGTAAGCCCGCGCGTACGCACTGGGACATGCTCATGGAGCGGCGCACCCGCGAGGAGTTGGAGGAGGTGCTGGCCGAACGGCTGGCCGTCCTGCGCTCCGGCACCATGAACATTGCCGTGCATCCGCGCGACAGCAACCGCAAGTCCGCCTGACAACGGGCCTGCGCCAAGCAGCACGAAGGGCCGGGGCCACTGCACTGTGCAGTGGCCCCGGCCCTTGCTGCGTCCGCACCCGCATGCACCGGGCGTGCGCATGCGCTCGGCGGCCCGCACACGCCGGGCGTCGTCGCCGCACGCATCGAGCGCCCGCGTGCGATCAGCCGGTCAGCGGCGGGTCCTGGCGGCGCGGGGAAGAGGGCTCGTCCTCGTGGATGACCTCCCCCTGGACGACCTTGCCGTCGGGCCGGTGCATCCGGGCCTGCTGGAAGGCATCGCCGAACGAGCCCGGGGCGTAGCCCGCCCGCCGGTTCAGCAGCTTTTCGGCACGGCGCTGGATCAGCTTCCCGGTCGGCGGGAAGAGGCAGAGCAGCCCCATGGCGTCGGACACCAGCCCGGGGATCATCAGCAACAGCCCGCCGGCCATCGGGAGCGTATTGCCGCTGCCGGTTTTGCCGTCGCCGGGTTTGCCCGTGCCTGAGGCGCCGTTGCCGGACGCAGCGGAGTTGCCGGGAGCCGCCGGGCCGCCGGTGGTCTGCAAGCTTTCGGTGAGGTTGCGCCAGGCACGACGGCCGGCCCGTTTGACCACATAGCCGCCGATGATCACTCCGGCGACCAGCAGAAGAAAGACCGTCAGGCCGTTGGTGGCCCCGGCGACCACGGTCAGCAGCCAGATCTCCAGCACCAGCCAGGCGGCGATGCCCAAGGGGACGAACCGGCGGGCGCGCGAGCGCTGGGGCGGGCGGGAACTCGGCGGTGGCGTGGCTCCGAACGTCATGCCTCAAGTGTGCCTGGCCCCTGCCGCCCCACTCCCCGAGGGTCACGCGGGATGGATCATCTCCGGGCGGCGGTCCGGCGCAGCGGCACCGGCGTCAGCGGGTCCGGCGTCAGCGGGTCCGGCGTCAGCGGGTCCGGCGTCAGCGGGTCCGGCGTCAGCGGCACCGTACGTCAGCGGCACCGTACGTCAGCGGCACCGTACGTCAGCGGGTCCGGCGTCAGCGGGTCCGGCGTCAGCGGCACCGTACGTCAGCGGCCGCGGATCTTGTCGACCCGGGAGCCGACCCCCCAGGCCGTGACCCGCCACAGGGCCTCCACGACGATGTCACGGCTCATCTTGCTGTCGCCCAGTTCCCGCTCGACGAAGGTGATCGGCACCTCGACGACGTGATAGCCGGCCTGCACGGCACGGCGGGCGAGGTCGACCTGGAAGCAGTAGCCCTGGGAGGCCACGTCGTCCAGACCCAGCCCTTTGAGCGCCTCCGCACGGAAGGCCCGGAAACCACCGGTGAGGTCGCGCAACGGGAGGTCCAGCACCAGCCGGGAGTACGTACTGCCCCCGCGGGAGATGAGCCGGCGGTACGTGGGCCAGTTGACGGTGCGGCCGCCGGGCACCCAGCGCGATCCGAGGACGAGATCGGCGCCCTTGAGGGCGGTGAGCAGCCGCGGCAGCTCCTCGGGCTGGTGCGAGCCGTCGGCGTCCATCTCGACCAGCACGTCGTAGCCGTGGTCGATCCCCCAGCCAAAGCCCGCGAGGTAGGCGGCACCGAGGCCTTCCTTGCCCTTGCGGTGCAGGACGTGGACCTGCTCGTCGGCGGCGGCCAGTTCGTCGGCGAACTTGCCGGTGCCGTCAGGACTGTTGTCGTCCGCGACGAGGACATGTGCCGCGGGGACGGCGGACCGCACCCGCGAGACGATCGGCTTGATGTTCTCCGCCTCGTTGTACGTCGGAATGATCACCAACGTGGTGCCGAGCGGACCGTACTGCCGCTGCCCGTCTGTCACTGCTGCCCCTTCTCGTCCTTCGTTCGCCCGCGCCGGCCCGCAACTACCGCACCGGCGCAGGACAGAAGCCCCACGATAGCGAGCACCCACTCGGGAGCGGCGCCGACGCGGTCGGCGAGCGTCGTTTCGTCCCGCAGCGGGATCCGCGCGGAGACCACACCCTGGGTGAACTCGGGGATCCGGTGGGTGATCTTGCCGTCCGGGGCGACCACGGCGCTGATCCCGCTGGTGGCCGCGGTGACCACGGCCCGGCCGTGTTCGACGGCGCGCAGCTTGGACATCGCCAGCTGCTGCTCGGGCTGGCCGGAGCGGCCGTAGGTGGCGTTGTTGGTCTGGATGACCAGGGCACGGGCGCCCGCGTCGACGGTGTCGTGCACGATCTGGTCGTAGGCGACCTCGAAGCAGATGACGTCGCCGAGCCGGGCGGGGCCGACGTGGAGGACACCGGTGTGGTCACCGGGGTAGAAGTCGCGGGGCACCCGCTGGAAACGCGTGATGATCTTGCTGAGCTGTTCCCGGAACGGCACGTACTCGCCGAACGGCACCGGGTGCTGCTTGGTGTAGGAAGCGCCCGGCCCCTTCTTCGGGTCCCAGACGATGCCCTCGTTGAAGACATAGCCCTTCTTGGAAGGGTGGTCGATCAGGGCGCCGACGAGGACGGGCACGCCGATGGCCTTCACGGCCTCGTCGATCCGGTCGTAGGCCTGCGGGTATTTGTACGGGTCGAGGTCGGAGGAGTTCTCCGGCCAGATGACCAGGTCCGGCTTCCTGACCCGGCCGGCCTTGACGTCGGCGGCGAGCTTTTCGGTGGCCGTGGCGTGGTTGTCGGTGATCATCATGGGGCGGCCCAGGAAGTCCATGCCGGGCTGCTGGACGTTGCCCTGGACGACAGCGATGTCAGCGGTGTCGTCGGCCTTGGTGGGAACGGGCACCACGGCGCCGGCCAGGGTGACCGCCGCGGCGAGCCCGAAGGCTTCCAGGGCCGGGACGGCCCGGCGCAGCGAGCCGTTGCCGCGCAGCTGCCAGAGGGCGGCGGCACACACGGCCAGCAGCGCACCGGCCAGCGCCACGGCGAAGGTCACCAGCGGGGCACCGCCGAGCGCGGCGAGCGGGGTGAACGGCGAGCCGGTGTTGGCGAAGGCGAGCCGGCCCCACGGGAAGCCGCCGAACGGCAACCGGTCGCGGGCCCATTCCTCGGCGACCCACAGGCAGGCGGCCCACAGCGGCCCGCCCGGCAGCCGGGAGGTCACGGCGAGCGCCGCGCCCAGCAGCGTCAGGAAGAGTGCTTCGGCGACCGAGAGGCCGAACACGGCGTCCCACCCGACGACATGCAGCCACTTCAGCAGGATCAGGAAGAACGGCAGACCGAAAGCGAAGCCCGTCCAGGCGCCCTGCCGGGCGGTGCGGCCACGGGTCAGCAGCGACAGCGCGGCGACGGCCACCACGGACAGCGGCCACAGGTCGTACGGGGGGAAGGCCAGGCCGAGTGCGATGCCGAAGACGGCCGCAAGGCCGGTACGCAGCGCCTCCCGGCGGACCAGGGCGGCGAGGCGCCGCGCCCGTCCGGGGCGCCCGGGCGCGGCGGTGGAGCCCGTCCCGGCACGCGGCACCGGGCCGTCGGGCGCGGTGTCGCTGACGGCTTCTTCGGTGGTGTCGGAACCCGATGGCACGGTCGCGGGCCTTCCTGCAGGTCGTGCGGTGGTGAGCTGACCGTACATCGGGAGGCCGGGATTACGGATATGGGGTGCACAAAAGGTGAAGGGGCACCGAGGGAGGCTGCGGGCGGGGCCGCGGTGCGGAGAGCGGGGCCGCGGTGCGGTGCGGATAGGGGCCCGGCGCCCTTCGGGCCGACCTGGGACCCGCTGGCTGCGGGTCGACCGAAAGCCGTTGTCTACTGAGCGTCCGGGCCCCACCCGGGTCGCACCGTCCCCCAAGCTCCCACGGAGCAGGGAGGGACCCCCATCCGGCCGAAACGCTCCGTTGTCCCGTGCCGCTGGTGCTGGACCTGGCTCCCAGTGGTGGTGTGCCCCAGTGGCGCACCACCCCATGGCCCAGCTGCGTTCGACGACTGCGCGGAGGTCTCCCGGTCGGACGTCCTGGTGGTGGACTCCGCCGAACCTACCGGCCGTCGACCGTCTGCTGTCAACAGGTGCTGCACCTGCGTCGTTTCGCGTCGCCCCAGGTCAGCCGCGAGCGCCCCCAAGTGAGGCAAGGAGCGGCAGGCGCAGCCCGCGCCGGCACCTGCCCGCGCGATGTCACTCGTTCGGCGGCCCGAAGACCGTTCGCCCGCCGACGACCGTGGTCAGGCACACCGGGAGGTCGTTGCCGGGGGTGAGATCGGGCAGGCCAGGGGTGCCGGAGCGGGGGTCGGTGGACCAGCGCTGCACCCGCTCGTCGGGGGCCTGGACGATCAGGTCGCCGGTGCGCCAGACCGCGTAGTCGGCGGGGGCGCCGGGCACCAGGACACCCGCGTCGTCCCGGCCGATGGCGCGCCAGCCGCCACGGGTGTGGGCGGTGAACGCGGCGCGGGCGGAGATGCCGTGGGCACGGGTGCGGTGGAAGACGGCGGCGCGCACCGTGCCCCAGGGGTCGAGCGGGGTGACCGGGCTGTCCGACCCGAGCGCGAGCGGGACACCGGCCTTGAGCAGCGCGGCGTACGGGTTGAGCGTGCGGGCCCGCTCGGCGCCCAGGCGGGCGGCGTACATGCCGTCCTCGCCGCCCCATGCCGCGTCGAAGGCGGGCTGGACGGAAGCGGTCAGGGCCAGGTCGGCGAAGCCGGCGAGGGTGTCCTCGGTGAGCATTTCGGCGTGCTCGACGCGGTGCCGGGCGGCGCGGACCCGGTCCAGGCCGATCCGGTCGGCGGCGGCGCGCACCCCGGCGACGACGCCGGTGAGGGCGGCGTCACCGATGGCGTGGAAGCCCGCCTGGAGCCCGGCCTCGGTACAGGCGGCGACATGGGCGGCGACGGCCTCGGCGTCGAGCTGGGCGGTGCCGGTGTGACCGGCGTCGGCGTAGGGGGCGTGCAGATGGGCGGTGTGGGAGCCGAGCGAGCCGTCGGCGAACAGATCGCCCGCGGCGCCGAGCGCCCCGAGTTCCCTGACCCGCTCCGCATCCTTTGCGGATGCGATCAGCTCGGCCCAGTAGCCGATGACACGGGGGCCGTTGCCTTCCCGGGCCAGGGCGAGCAGCCCCGTGAAGTCGTCCTCGCCGGAGATGTCCGGGCCCGCGCACTCGTGGACGCTGCCGATGCCGAGCGAGGCGGCGCGGGCGAGCGCCGCGGCCTGGGCCTCGGCCCGCTGGGCGGGGGTGACGGTGGCGTAAGCGGCCTTGCGCACCGCGTGATGGGCGGCGCCGGTCAGCGGGGCACCGTCGTGGAAGCCGTCCCGGTCGCGGATGCCGGGGACCAGATCCAGCAGCGCCGTGGTCACGACGGCGGAGTGCACGTCGACCCGGGTGAGGTAGAGCGGGCGGCCACCGGTGGCCTCGTTCAGTTCCGCGCGGGACGGCGGGCGCCCCTCCGGCCAGATGCCGGCGTCCCAGCCGTGTCCGAGCAGAATGCGGTCCGCCGGGCGCGCGTCCGCGTAGGCGCGGATCCGGGCGAGCGCGTCGGACAGTGTGCCGACCCCGACCAGATCGAGGCCGGTGAGCGCGAGACCGGTCGCCGTGGTGTGCACATGTGCGTCCGTGAACGCCGGAGTGACGAGCGCACCGTCGAGCGGAATGACCTCGTCCACGCCCTCGGCGAAGGAGTCGGCCGCGCCCTCCTCCCCGACCCAGGCGATGCGGTCGCCTTCGACGACCATGGCGGTGGCGAAGGGGTCCGCGGGGCTGTGCACCTCACCGCCGCGCAGCAGGACGGTGCGGGGCCGGGAAGGGTGCTTCCGGGCCGGGTGGGAAAGGGGCTCGCTCATACCGGACAGTTTGGCCCCTGCGGACGGAGGGGCCGCGCGCAGGGGGGCGCTCGCCGGTCAGATGCGCGGCGGCCGGGCCTCGTAGGGGGTGGAGAGTACGACCGTGGTGCGGGTCGACACGCCGGCGAGGGTCCGGATGCGGGTGAGCAGATGCTCCAGCTCCAGCGGGGTGGCGACCCGGACCTTGAGGATGTAGTTCTCGTCGCCGGCGACGCTGTGGCAGGCCTCCAGCTCGGGGACCTCGGCCAGGCGGTCGGCGATGTCGTCCGGCGCGCTGGGGTCGAAGGGTTTGACCGAGATGAAGGCGGTGAGCGGCAGGCCCACGGCTTCGGGGTCCACGATGGCGGCATAGCCCCGGATGACACCGCGCTGCTCCAGGCGGCGCACCCGCTGGTGCACCGCCGAGGTGGACAGGCCGGTGGCCTTGCCCAGGTCGGTGTAGCTCATCCGCCCGTCCTTGACGAGCAGATCCACGATTTGTCGGTCCAACTCCTCCACCCGCTCAACCTACTGTGCGCGGGGGCGTATGCGCACCGTGCGCCGGATCGTGGACACCCCCACGCCGGTCCGTGTGACCAATGCCACACATGTGATCCGGTGTCGGTGGGTTGCCCGCGATTATGCGTGCGGCATGAAGGGAATTGCTGCTGGTGGCCGGGACCGCCCGTCACAGGAAGTCAGCGGTACGACCGACCCACCCGAGGGGGATGGACATCATGCGACGCCTTGAGCAGGACTCCGCTGCCGCGAACATCGGCGCCCAGGAGGGCGACAGTCCCGGCGGCTCGGGCGACGACGGTGCGGACGTCGACTCTTTCGACACCTATGAGATCTACCGCGTGACCTGCCCCGACTGCCTGCAGCCGATCGCGCTGCTGGCGGACGAGGACACGCTGCCCGAGCACGCGCTGTGCGCCTCGCCGTGGAACCCCTTCGGCCTGACGGTGTGCCAGGGATCCGGGCGGACGGTGTCCGAGGCACCCAGGACCGCCGACACCCTGGACGCCCAGGAGCAGGACGCGGCAGTGCTGCTGACGCTCCCGGAGAGCCTGGACTGGCGCCGCCAGCCGTTCTCGCACCTCGGCGGGCCCGGCACCCGGCCGGTCCGGGTGCCGCGAATGCGCCCGCTCGGCTGAGAGCGCCGGCAGGCCCGTAGACCGCCGGCCGGCCCGTAGGCCGCCCGGTCTCACCAGTACCGGCGCTCGATCATCGCTTCCAGGGTCCCGCGGTGCAGGATCAGCGCATCGGCGTCGGCCGGGACCGGAAGTTCCCCGAAGTGGACCTGGCGGTAGGCCACTCGCAGCATGACGATGGCGTGCCGCAGGGCCGCGTAGAGGGTGTGGAACTCCATGGCGCGGGGCCGGTGTCCGGTGAGCCGGGCATAGCGGTCCTCGACGCGGTCACGGCGCAGGAATCCGGGCAGCCCCCGCCGGCCGCCGCTCTCGGTGAGGTCCTGGAAGAAGCGGTGGAGAAAGACCATCCAGCCCAGGTCCAGTTCGCGGGGGCCGAGGGCGGCCATCTCCCAGTCGAGTACGGCCGCCGGCTCGAATCCGTCATAGACGATATTGCCGATCCGGGCGTCGCCCCAGGTCAGAACGGTCTCCCCGGGGTCCGCCGGCCACAGGTCGGCCAGCCGGGCAAAGCCGCGCTCGATCAGCGGGGAGCGGGGGCGCCCGTCAACGACCCAGCGATAGTAAGCCCGTTGGGCCTCCACATGTCGCCGCAGTGCGTCTCCCGTTCCGGAGGTGGCGAGGAAGCCGGCCGCGCCGGAGGGGACTTGGTCGTGCAACCGGGCGAGGACCGACACGCTGGCGGCTTCCAGATGGTCGCGCTGGGCGTCGGTGGCGTCGTACAGCCAATTGCCCTCGTACGTATAGGGCATGACGTCCGGTGGGACGCGGCCGGCGGCGCGCGCCATGACGAAGAACGGCGCACCGAGATACGCCGGGTCCTCTTCGAGCCAGAGGGTGCGGGGCACGGGCAGGTCGGTGTGTGCGGCGACCAGGCGCATGGTGCGGTACTGCCGGGCCATGTCGTAGCGCGGGAAGACGGTGTACGCGGCGGGGTCGGCGGCGAGGCGCAGTGCGCAGGAGCGGGGGACGTCCTGTGGCCCGGACGGCGGCCGGGGGTGGTCGATGTCGAAGAGCAGCGTCTCGCTGGACATGCCGTTGGAGTCCGGTACGGCCGGGGAGACGGCGCGGGCGCCGGGCAGCCGGGTGCCGAGCCAGGCGGTGAGCCGGCGGGCCAGCACTTCGGGGTCGCGGGTGGTGGTGCGGGGCCGGGGCGCCGTGTTCACTGTCCGGCCTCCTGCGCGACGGAGTCATAGCCGGTGAAGCCGCTCGGGTCGTGCCGGCCGAAGCTGCCGTGCTCGAAGATCCCGTAGCCGGTCCGTCCGTCGAGGGTGAAGCGGGCGGCGTGGTCGGTGACTCCGTAGGCGGCGAGGGGGTGGGCTGCCGGGTCGGAGAGGTCGTAGCTGCGGCGGTCGGTCCAGCCGCGGCCGCGCCAGGTGCCGTGCTGCCAGTCGTCGGCGCTCGCCGGAGGGTAGCCGGCGCCCACGGCGAGGGGTGAGGAGGTGAGGATTTCGGCGGTGAGGTCGAGGGGTTTGCGTGCCGGGTCGGTGAGATGGATGACGGCGCGTTCGGGGTGGCGGGTGCCGGGGCGGTAGCTGATGTCCGTGTGCGGCCAGCCGAGTTGGGCATCGCGGACGCCCTCGCGGACCATGGTGGCCTCGTTCAGGGTGCGGTGCCCGTCGGCGTCCTCCTGGACGATGACCATCACGAAGCGGTCGTCGAAGCGCACCGGGCACCAGATCCAGTGGAAGCCCTCGGGCCGCAGCTCCTCGGCCGCCCGTCCGCCGTCCTCACCGGCGATCGGGCGTACGCCCCAACTGCGGTCGCGGGTGCCGGTCCACTCCCCCGCCGTGACGGTGAGCTCCTGGCCGGCCACGCGGATGCTGCCGCTGCAGGTGCCCGCCTGGACGAACCGCCGGCCTTCGAGCAGCAGCCGGTCGCCGCGGTACTGGGTGTGGTGCGGCTCCCAGGTGGCGGGAAACGCCGCGGTCCAGGTCAGGTCGTACGCCAGGCCGTCCGGGTCGCCGGGGTCTGCGGCGCAGGTCAGCCGCAGGCGGGCCAGCGGTTCCTCGACGGTGACGGCGAGCGGGCCGACGGCGAGCGCGAGGCGGTCATCGGTGAGCGCGTCGGAGGCCCGTACGGCGTGCAGCCGGTCGCCGAGGCGGAGGGTGGCATAGGCGTCGATGACACCGGTGTTGGGGTAGACACCGAGGCCGGCGATCAGCAGGGCGCGGCCGGAGTGGTCCATGACATGGAAGATGCACCGGTCGTAGGCGTTGCGGTCGCCGGTGGCGACATGCCGCATGGACAGCGGGACCTGGTGGATCGGGTACTCGTCGAGCGCGATCGGGCGGTCGGGCACGGTCTCCTCCTGGGCGCGCGGTCGGCGGGGCGTAGCCCGGTTCGGGCCCCCACAGCGGGAGTTGACGGTACGTCAGCTCCGGACGGACGACCAGACCCGCGGAATACGTAGGGGCCGCATGCCCACTTCACCTGTTACATTTCGGGGCTGACGCCCGACCGACCCCTGGAGCCACGGTGACCTCACGACCTCCTCTGCACTGCCTGCGCTGCGCCCGCGTCTCCGAGGGCTTCGCGGGGTGCCGGACCTGTGCCGCGGAGGGCATCGGCGTCAATACGATGCCGCCGCTCGCGGATCTGGCCGGTGTGGACCTCGCCGCGTATCCGGGCGGGCCGTGGGGCCTGCCGCAGGCACTTCCGGTCTCCGGCCCGCCGGTCACGCTGGGAGAGGGCAACACCCCGTGCGTCCGGCTGCGGACGGCCCCGGAGCGGCCCCAGGACGGCGCACCCGCCGGGGAGTTGTGGCTCAAATACGAGGGCGGGAATCCGACCGGCTCGCACAAGGACCGGGCGATGGCCGTCGGGGTGGCCGCGGCGGTGGCAGCCGGTGCCGGCACCGTGGTCGCCGCGTCCTCCGGCAATGCCGGGGCGGCGGCCGCGGCGTATGCGGCACGGGCCGGGCTGCGGTGTGTGGTGTTCACCAACGAGAAGGTGCCGGCGGGGCTGCGGGCCCAGATCGATGCGCTGGGTGCCGAGCGGAGGGTGCACCCGGGCACCACCGGCGCCCGGAACGCGGCGATGGCCAAGGCCGTCGAGGAACCCCACCGGTACCCGCTGACCAGCTACTCGTCGCCGTCGCCGGGCGGGAATCCGTACGCCAACGAGGGGTACAAGTCGGTCGCCTACGAGCTGGCGCGGGACTTCGCCGGGCGGCGGATCGACGTGGTCGTGGTGCCCACCAGCCGGGCGGATCTGCTGGCCGGAGTCGGCCGCGGCTTCCGGGAGTTGGCGGCCGCGGGGCTGGTCGCCCACGAGCCCCGGCTGGTGGCCGCGGAGCCGTCCGCCGCGGCGCCGTTCACCGCGGCGCTGCGCTGCCCGGACCGCGCGGACCAGGAACGTACGCGAGTGGCGGCCCGGCCCACGGTGGCGTTCTCCCTCGGGGAGGAGCGGCCCTGCTGGCAGGGGCTCGACGCGCTGTGGCGCACCGCGGGCACGGCCGTGGCGCTGGACGACGAGGCGATCGGGGCGGAACACCGGAGGCTGGCGGCACAGGGCCTGGTCCTGGAGCCGTCCTCCGCCGTCGGGTCCGCCGTGGCGCGGGATCTGGCCCGCAGACCCGGCACCCTGGTGGTCGCGATCGGGACGGCCACGGGACTCAAGGGGCTGGTGGGCTGAGGCCGGGAAGCCGGGAGGCCTGACGGGCGGGCGAGCGGAGCGGCGGACGGGGCGGGGAGGAGCGTGCGGGCGGCTGGGCACGGCGGGCGAGGCGGGCCCCGGCGGGCGGAGCCGGTCCGGAGGCTTCCGGGCCTGCTTCCGCCCTGCCCGCCCCACCCCCACTCAGCGCGTCTCGGGCCCCGCGAGATGGCGGGCGATGACCATCCGCTGGATCTGGTTGGTGCCCTCGACGATCTGCAGGACCTTGGCCTCGCGCATATAGCGCTCGGCCGGGAAGTCGAGGGTGTAGCCGTAGCCGCCGAGAAGCTGGACCGCGTCGGTGGTCACCCGCATCGCGGTGTCCGTGCAGAACAGCTTGGCCATCGCCGCTTCCTTGGAGAACGGCAGACCGGCGTCGCGCAGCCGGGCGGCGGTGAGATAGAGGGCGCGGCCGGCCTCGATCTGGGTGGCCATGTCGGCGAGCATGAAGCGCAGGCCCTGGAAGTCGACGATCGGGCGGCCGAATTGCTGCCGCTCGGCGGTGTAGGCGAGCGCTTCGTCCAGCGCGGCCTGGGCGACACCGACGGCACAGGCCGCGATCCCCAGGCGCCCGGAGTCCAGGGCGGACAGGGCGATGGC
This sequence comes from Streptomyces sp. NBC_00400, assembly GCF_036048035.1. Taxonomy (NCBI): domain Bacteria; kingdom Bacillati; phylum Actinomycetota; class Actinomycetes; order Kitasatosporales; family Streptomycetaceae; genus Streptomyces; species Streptomyces sp. NBC_00400. Next base: position 584,028 of record NZ_CP107940.1, read on the forward strand.
GAAGCCCTGCCCCTCGTCCCCGAGGCGGCGGGAGTCGGGGATGCGGACGGCGTCGAAGTGCAGCTGGGCCGTCGGGGATCCCTTCATGCCCATCTTGCGCTCGGGCGCCGCGGCGCTGAGGCCTTCGGCGTCGCCGGGCACGAGGAAGGCCGTGATGCCGTGGGCGCCGCTGCCGCCCGTGCGGGCCAGCACGGTGTAGAAGTCGGCCACGCCACCGTGGGTGGTCCAGGCCTTGGTGCCCTCCAGCCGCCAGGTGTCGCCCTCCCGGGTCGCCCGGGTGGTCAGGGAGGCGGCATCGGAGCCCGAGGAGGGCTCGGAGAGGCAGTACGCGCCGATGAGTCCGCCGCCGAGCATGTCCGGCAGATGTTCGGCGCGCTGCTCCTTGGTGCCGTATCCGGCGAGCGCATGGCAGGCGAGGGTGTGCACGCTGACGCCGAGGCCGACGGTGAGCCGGGCGGCGGCGAGCTCTTCCAGAACCTGGAGGTAGACCTCGTAGGGCTGGCCGCCACCGCCGAATTCCTCGTCGTAGGGCAGCGAGAGCAGTCCGGATTCCGACAGCAGGGTGAAGGTCTCGCGCGGGAAGTGGCCGGCGTCCTCCTCCTCGGCGGCCGTTGGCCTGATCTCGCGCTCGGCAAGCTCGCGTACGAGGGTCAACAGGTCGCGGGCTTCCTCCGTGGGCAGCCTGCGGTCCACCGGCCGGGGGCCGTACTCGGTCATGGCGGCGCTCTCCTCCCTGTCGGGCGCTGCGGCGACACGCGCAGGGTGGGCGGCGGCGCCGGTTTCATCGTGCCAGGCCGATGATCGCGTTCCGGGTTGCGGAAGGCGATGACCTGCGGCGGTGGCGCTAGGAGTATGCCCGATCGGCGGCCTCGCGTCACGGGTTGATCATCACGGACTGCGGGAACCGGCCCCGCACCGCCCGGTCACCATATTGGTCCGAACCATTGACGCACTGGTCTAGTCCTTCTACCTTCTCCCCCAACGTTCAACGCGTTCATGCCAATTCGGACGCAGGTCAGGCTCCACCCCTCGCCCCCCTCCGAGGAGACAGCATGCTCAGACCGCACCGGATGCGTTCACCGCGCACAGTGATCGCCGCCGCCACCGCGCTGTGTACGGCGGCACTGGCCGGCACCCTGCTCGCCGGACCGGCCGCCGCCGCCCCGGCCGGCGCCCCTGCCGCACACCACCCGTCCGCGGCCGCCGCGCCCGCCCCGAAGCCCGCCGCGGCGGGCAACAAGGTCGTCGGATACTTCACCAACTGGGGTGTCTACGACCGCAATTACCACGTCAAGAACATCGAGACCTCGGGCTCGGCGGCCAAGCTGACCCACATCAACTACGCCTTCGGCAACGTTCAGGGCGGCAGGTGCGCCATCGGCGACTCCTACGCCGACTACGACAAGGCCTACACCGCCGACCAGAGCGTCGACGGCAAGGCGGACACCTGGGACAACGGCGCGCTGCGCGGCAACTTCAACCAGCTGCGCAAGCTCAAGAAGCTGCACCCGGGACTCAAGGTGATCTGGTCGTTCGGCGGCTGGACCTGGTCGGGCGGCTTCGGCGAAGCCGCCAAGAACCCCGACGCCTTCGCCCGGTCCTGCCTCGACCTGGTCGAGGACAAGCGCTGGGCGGATGTCTTCGACGGCATCGACATCGACTGGGAGTACCCCAACGCCTGCGGCCTGACCTGCGACACCAGTGGCAAGGACGCCTTCACCAAGGTGATGAAGGCGCTGCGCTCGGCGTTCGGCCAGAGCAATCTGGTGACCGCGGCGATCACCGCGGACGCCTCCGCCGGCGGCAAGATCGACGCGGCCGACTACGCCGGCGCGGCGCAGTACGTCGACTGGTACGACCCGATGACCTACGACTACTTCGGCGCCTGGGACGCCAAGGGCCCGACGGCGCCGCACTCCCCTCTCACCTCGTACAACGGCATCCCGAAGGCCGGTTTCAACAGCACCGACACCATCGCCAAGCTCAAGGGCCTCGGTGTCCCGGCGGGCAAGCTGCTGCTGGGGATCGGCTTCTACGGCCGTGGCTGGTCGGGCGTCACCCAGGATGCGCCGGGCGGCAGCGCGACCGGTGCGGCACCGGGCAAGTACGAGGCCGGTATCGACGACTACAAGGTGCTCAAGGGCCGCTGCCCGGCCACCGGCAAGGTCGGCGGCACCGCCTATGCCAAGTGCGGCGACCAGTGGTGGAGCTATGACACCCCGGAGACCATCGGCACGAAGATGGCCTACAAGGACGCACAGGGCCTGGGCGGCACGTTCTTCTGGGAGCTGAGCGGTGACACCGCAGGCGGTGAGCTGATCAAGGCGATCAGGTAGGCGGCAGATGCGGAACCGGGCGGGCGGGAGGCGGCGGCCTCCCGCCCGCCCCCGTCGTACGGCAGCGGTCGAGCCCGGTGGCCGCGCCCGTCACCGGCACGGCCGTGCTCTCCGATGACGGCTGCGCGCACGGTGACCACGGTGACGCCTGCGCACATGGTGACCACGGTGACGCCCGTGGGTGACCCGGCGCGCCCGCGGGGTTTACGCTCCCGCCCCGTACGAGCACCATCGGCCCTAAGGGCACGAGCCGCAGGTGAAGAGGTGACACGTGGTCAACCCTTGGCTGGCGATGGAGACCGGTGCCGATCCGGTGGAGCGCACGCGCAGGGTGCGCCGGGCCCATGCCGCCTTCCTCAGCGACGGGACCGTTGCGCCACCGGTCCGCCAGGTGGTCGCCGACTCCTGGCGCCGCTCCGCCGACGCCCGGGCCGCGGCGGACGGCGCCGCGCCCATCGATCTGGACGAGGCCACGCTGGGCGCCTACCGGGACGGGCATCCGCTGGCCCGCGCGATGCCCGTCTTCCGGGAGCTGCTGGGCAGCTTCGCGCAGGACGGCGCGCATCTGCTGGCCGTCTGCGATCCGCAGGGACGGCTGCTGTGGGTGGAAGGGCACCGCGGGGTGCGGCGCAGCGCCGAGCGGATGAACTTCGTGGCCGGCGCCCGCTGGGACGAACGGCACGCCGGTACCAATGCCCCGGGCACCGCGCTCGCCGCCGATCACGCCGTACAGATCTTCGCCGCCGAGCACTACAACCGGCAGGTGCAGCGCTGGACCTGCGCCGCCGCCCCACTGCACGATCCGCGGACCGGGCGGCTGCTGGGCGCGGTCGACATCACCGGCGGCGATCATCTGGCGAGCCCCCACAGCCTGGCTCTCGTCCAGGCCACCGCACGCGCCGCGGAAGCCCATCTCACCTCCGACGCACCCGAGTTGAGCATCTGCCTGTCGGCGCTCGGCAGGGACGAGGCACTGCTGGTGGTGGACGGGCAGCGGCTGCGGCTCGGCCGGCGCCACAGCGAGATCATGGTGCTGCTGGCCCGGCACCCCGACGGACTGACGGGCGATCAGCTCTCGGTGCTGCTGTACGGCGAGCGCGAGATGCGCCCGGTGACGCTGCGGGCCGAGCTGTCCCGGCTGCGCCATCTCGTCGGCACGCTGCTGCATTCGCGTCCGTACCGGCTGAGCCGCCCCGTCGAGACCGATCTGTGCACCGTCGGGGAGGCCTTGGACGCCGGCGAGGTGCGCTCCGCGCTGGGCGCGTACCGCGGCCCGCTGCTGCCGCTGTCGGAGGCGCCCGGTGTGCAGCGGCTGCGCGGTGCGCTGGAGGACCGGCTCCGGCGTACGCTGCTCGCCACCCGCGACCCCGCGCTGCTGCGCGAGTGGTCGCGCACCCCCTGGGGCGAGGACGACCTGGAGGTCTGGGAAACCCTGGTGGACGCCCTCCCGGAACGCTCCCCGGCCCGCAGCGCACCGATGGCGACCGCGGACCGGCTGCGCGCGGCGTACGGCCTGACGACCGGTGCCTCCCCCCGTGCCGTGCCCGCGCCCGCCGCCGCGCGCGTCGCAACGTTCACGCAACCTCCCCCGCCATAGCCTGCGCACAACGCCCGTCACACGGGAGTGGCGGGCACCGCGCCGAGAGCGATTGGGAGGCCGCACCATGGCCCGTTACGCCAGCCCGGGTTCCGCCGATGCCGTCATGAGCTACCTGCCCCGCTATGACCACTGGATCGGCGGCGAGTTCGTGGCGCCCGCACTGGGCCGGTACTTCGAGAACCCGACCCCGGTCAACGGTCAGCCGTTCACCGAGGTGGCGCGGGGCACCGCCGAGGACGTCGAACGGGCCCTGGACGCGGCGCACGCGGCCGCGCCCGGCTGGGCCCGTACGGCCGCCGCCGAACGCGCCGCCGTCCTCAACAAGATCGCCGACCGGATGGAACAGAACCTGGAGGCCCTGGCGGTCGCGGAGAGCTGGGAGAACGGCAAACCCGTACGGGAGACGCTGGCGGCCGACATCCCGCTCGCCATCGACCACTTCCGCTACTTCGCGGGCGCCATCCGCGCCCAGGAAGGCTCCCTGTCGGAGATCGACGAGGACACCGTCGCGTACCACTTCCACGAGCCGCTCGGGGTCGTCGCCCAGATCATCCCCTGGAACTTCCCCATCCTGATGGCGACCTGGAAGCTCGCCCCGGCGCTGGCCGCGGGCAACGCCGTGGTCCTCAAGCCGGCCGAACAGACCCCCGCGTCCGTGCACTACTGGATGAGTCTGGTCGCGGATCTGCTGCCGCCCGGCGTGGTCAACATCGTCAACGGCTTCGGCGCCGAGGCCGGCAAGCCGCTGGCGTCCAGCCCCCGCGTCGCCAAGGTCGCCTTCACCGGCGAGACCACCACCGGCCGCCTGATCATGCAGTACGCGTCCGAGCACCTGCGGCCGGTGACGCTCGAACTGGGCGGCAAGAGCCCCAACATCTTCTTCGACGACGTCTCCTCCGCGGTGGACGACTTCCACGACAAGGCGCTGGAAGGCTTCACCATGTTCGCCCTCAACCAGGGCGAGGTGTGCACCTGCCCGTCCCGCGCACTGATCCAGCGCGGCCACTACCAGGACTTCCTGGAGGCCGGCGTGGCACGCACGGAGAAGATCGTCCAGGGCCACCCGCTGGACACCGACACCATGATCGGCGCCCAGGCCTCCAACGACCAGCTGGAGAAGATCCTCTCCTACCTGGACATCGGCCAGAAGGAGGGCGCCCGCGTCCTGACCGGCGGCTCCCGCGCCGAGCTCGGCGGCGAACTGGAGGGCGGCTACTACGTCCGGCCGACGATCTTCGAGGGCAACAACGAGATGCGGGTCTTCCAGGAAGAGATCTTCGGCCCGGTGGTCGCCGTGGCCCCGTTCAGCGACTTCGACGACGCGATCGGCATCGCCAACGACACGCTCTACGGCCTCGGCGCGGGCGTCTGGACCCGCGACGGCTCCACCGCCTACCGCGCGGGCCGCGCCATCCAGGCCGGCCGGGTGTGGACCAACTGCTACCACGCCTACCCGGCCCATGCGGCCTTCGGCGGCTACAAGCAGTCCGGGATCGGCAGGGAGAACCACAAGATGATGCTGGATCACTACCAGCAGACGAAGAATCTGCTGGTCTCGTACTCGGCCAAGAAGCTCGGCTTCTTCTAGGGGCACGAGAAAAGGCGCCTGACCTGGACTTTTGCCCGCCAGGCGCCTTCCGCCCGGTCCACTCGGAGCAGGGCCCGGTTTACTTCGTAACTCCCAGTTCCTCCCACCCGTATCCCGCTCCTGACCAGCTCTTCCGGACCAGTCACGGACCAAAACCCCCGACTCACCCGGCAGGCGCCGCGCCCTGGCTGACGCGGTCCCACTCCTGCATGGACTGCTCGATGAGACGGTTGGCCTGCTCCCGGACGCCGTCCAGGAACTTGGCGTAGTGGCGGAAGAGGACCTCGATGCTCTGGCCCGCACGGCGTGCGCATTCGGCCGGGTCCACACCGGAGTACAGCCAGAACGAGATCCCGGCATGCCGGAGGTCGTAGGACCGCTTGGCCAGGCCGGAGGCAAGCTCCATCCGCGTCAGGACGGACTTCCGTGCCCGCGCCCACGTTGTGCCATACGCCGAAGCGTCCACGTAGTTACCGGCCTGGTTCCGGAGCAGTCGGCCGTCCGGGGCCACGCCGAACCGTTCGATGTGTGCACAGAGGATGCGCACGAACTGCGGCGGGATGGGCACAGGCCGGGTCGGTAGCCGCACGGCGCTTGAGCGAGTGCACCTCGTGCACTGCACCGTCGTCCGTCCACTCCTCGCCTGCGGTGACGACTCCGCCCGACAGGTTGAGCATCCCCCATCCGGTCTCGGGCAGGTGGCACTGTTCGAGCCGGAGGTGGATGACCTCCGCCGGCCGCATGGCCGCGTAGTAGATGCAGCCGAAGAACGCCTCAAAGTGAGGGCCTCGCCCGCGCTGCTGGGCAACCGCCGCGAGCAGTCGGACAACCTGAGCCGGATTGGGACCGGCAGCCGGGTCCACCTCCTCGTTGACCGCCGGGGCATTCCACCTGAGCCCGTTGAGAGGGTTCTCAGCGAAGTACCCCTTTTTCGACTGCGGTGTTGAGAACCTCGTTGAACGCGGCTCTCTTGCGCCGTGCCGTCTTGGCCGCAGCTGCCCTCCCGTCCAACTTGCAACACAGGGCGTCCAGCGCCCGTCGCAGCACATCGACTTCCGCGAGAGCGCTGACGGGCAGGGAGTTCCGCCTTAGACCGTGTCCTATGTGGTGAGGCGGACGTATCGCTTGTAGCAGCAGATGGCGGCTGCGAGTCCGAGAAAGGCCAGGTAGTTGCGATGGTCGCGTTCGTAGCGGGGGCTGAGTCTGCGGTAGCCCGACAGCCACGACATGGTGCGCTCGATCACCCATCGACGGCGTCCTAACCGTTCGCTGGACTCGATGCCCTTGCGGGCGATCCGCACTCCAATCCGCTTTCCCCGTAGCCATTTCCGCAGGTCGGGCCGGTCATATGCCTTGTCGGCGTGCAGGCGCTGGGGTTTGAAGTACCGGCCGCGGTGAGGGTCGTGTCTCGTTTGGTGACCCTCGATCATCGGCTTCAGCCCTTGGCTGTCGTGGGTGTTCCCAGCGGAGACGCCGACGATCAGGGGCAGTCCGTTCGCGTCCGACAGGACGTGCATCTTGGAACCCGGCTTGCCCCGGTCCACGGGGCTCGGACCTGTGAGTTCGCCCCCTTTTTGGCCCTGACGTGAGCGGAGTCCAGCACCACGCGGGAGACGTCGATCAGGCCGGCGTCGTCGAGCCGGTACAGGACCGCCTCGTGCAGCCGGCCCCACACGCCGGCCCGCGACCAGATCAGAAACCGGCGGCGGGCAGTCGACTTCGATATCCCGAAGCACGGCGGCAACGCACGCCAGGCACAGCCACTGACCAGCACGTAGATGATCGCCGCGAACACCGTCTCATCAGGCGTGTCCTGGGTCCCACCACCCTGCGGCCGCACCTTCGACGCAGGGATCAACGGCTTTGCGATCTCCCACAGCCCATCCGGAACAATCCAACTCCACGTACCCCGCCCCATACCCGGACCAACGCCGGCCTCACCACATAGGACACGGTCTAAGCACAGCGGCGGCCAACGCGCTTCGGATGCGACGCGCCGGACGTGTGATGGTACGAGCCAAAAGTCCCCCTTGTTTGGGATCGTCCGCCGAGCATGGCAGCGTCTCGTCACCGCGTCGACGCTACGGAGACCATGTGACGGGTATATGACACAAAAGGTTCGATGCTGAACGAATGCCAAAGCTGCAGAGTTCTCCGCGAGCGTGGAGGTGGCCGAAGCTGGGGCTTGTGGACGCCAGTCCGCCGGAGTGCTCTGCGCGCGGGCGGAGGTAAGCCGATGTACGGGAGCGTCAGCGTCTTCGAGTTGAAGTTGCTGACGTAAGCGCTGTTGTTGGGCGCGACCACCACCGCGCTCGGGCTCGCGCCGGTCGGGGCGGTGGCGATGACGGTGCTGGAGGTGCTGTCGATGGCGCTCAGGGTGTTGCCGCTTTGGCTGACGACGTAGACGACACCTCCGGGCGGGCCGCCGCCGCGAACGGGGTGCCGCTGATGGAGAGGATGGCCGTACTGGGATGCGCTTGCCGCTGTCTGTGCCGCCAGCCTGACCGTCGTCATCCTGCTCGTCGGGGTTCTCTCCTTCCGGCTCGCCGCACTGACCCAGTGCCGGGAGGAGCTGCAGGCGGGCGGGTGTCACGGGCGCCCGCTCCCCTTCGAGTTGCCGACGGCTGTCGCAGACAACTCTCAGGACCGGTCTCGCTACAGCCACGACACGCGGGACCGTGCGGCTGCCGCGTTGTTGTTCAACCCGTCAGCGGGGGTCTCGTCAGCTGGTCAGCGGTGTGCAGGTCTTTGTGGTCACGGGCTCACGAGGATGCGTTCGGCGGGCAGGTCCGTGCTGGTGGTGTCGGGGTGGAGGGTGAGTTTCCCTCCGGGCCAGAGTGCGACGAGGTCGTTCTGGAGGGCGGGACCACCAAAGGTGCCGGTGGTGGCCAGCAGCACTTCGCGCCAGGGGGACTTGGCAGGCAGCAGCCGGTGTTCGCGCCCGAAGGTTTCTGTGGCGATGTTCTCGTAGGCCGTGACCTCGCCGTCGCTCCAGCGGACGAACAGGTCCTGGTCTCCCGTTGCGGGGCGGAAGTCGCCCGCTGCGACGTCCCGTGCGTGCGGCCAGGTGGTGTCGGGTGGTTTGACGAGCTGCTTCTGGGCGTGCAGCCCCTTGGCGTCGACGTTGGAGTAGAGCGTCACTTCACCGTCGGTCCACGTGACCACGAGGTCGTCGCTGCGCGTGTTTCCGCCGCCGAAGCGCCCGGCAGCCATCGTGCTCGCGTGGGTCCAGGTGTCGTTGGGGCCCTTGAGCTCCACCTTGTCCCTCAGCTTGCGGCTTTCGTTGACGTCCTTGTAAAGGGTCAGCCTGCCGTCGGTCCAGCGGACCAGGAGGTCGTAGTTCGCGTCTCCGGTGAAGTCGCCGGCGGTGATGACCGCGGCCTGCTGCCATGCCTTGTCCTTGACGAGCTGGATGTCCTTGCCGAACCCGTATGCGCCGTTACCCGGGTAGAGGGAGAGCTCGCCGTCGGACCAGCGCACGATCAGGTCACTGACGTCGTCGCGCACAGAGGCGGTATGGAAGCGGCCGGTCGTCATGGCCCTGGCGTGGGTCCAGGTGTCGGCGGAGCCCATGGACGTACCGGTGTCAGGATCCGGGCCCGACGGCATGCCTGTGACGGCCTGCCGGTAGAGCCGGAAGACGTCCTCGTCGAATTGAGAGGTGTAGCTGGTGTGATCGTAGGGGCCGCCGGTCTTGTAACCGCCGATGATGCCGATGAGGTTGCCCCGTCGGCCGTCGAAGTTCTCCAGGAACGGACCGCCGCTGACGCCGGTGCGGAAGCCCTCGCATCGGATTTCCATGAACCGGCCTTGGAAGGCGGTGGTGTCATTGGTGCACTGCAGAGGGATCTTCTGCCCGGGGTAGCCGACGAGCGTCACAGCTTTGCGCGCGAGCTTCGCCGTGGGTACGGAGGTGAGTTCGTTGCCGCGTCCGACGGCGTCCTCCAGGAGCTGTCCGCGGGCGTTCGGGCCGACGCTGAGGAAGGCGAAGTCGACATCGTCATCGGGAGTTGATGTTCGGTAGCGGGCATCGATCCAGGTTTTCCCTTCCTGGGCCGGGAAGATGCCGTAGGGAGCTTCCCCTGCTTGTCCGGCCGTCGATGTACCGGTGTGGTAGCCGGGCACGAACGCGAAGTCCCGGTGGCGGTTGCCCTTGAGGCAGTGCCCCGCCGTGATGACGAGGCTCTTGGTCGACGAGGCCACCGCGCTGGCGGTGCAGAACTGGTCCGGGGTGGGAGAGCCGTCGGTGGTACGGATCAGGAATACGCCGACCGTGGCGATCCCCTCGGGCACCTCGCGGGATGGCTCGTTCGCCAGCGAGCGATTCCGCCCCTGTCCAGAGCCCGGCCGCGATGGCGTATCCGTCTTACCGGACTGCGCGGCGTTCACCGGTACGGCAGCGCGAATGCGCTCCGGCGTCCAGTACCGCTGTGCCTCCCGCGCCGTGTCGACCTGCTCCTTGCTCACGCCGTGTGCAGGGGCGTGGCCGGTACCTGGTGGAACGGTGGTGGGGCTCACGGGGCCGGGCCCGGTTCCGGGTGAACCCGGCCCCTCGTGGGGGAGAGCGGCCGCCGGGGCGGTGAGGGCCAGTGATGCGCACAGAGCGATAAGGGCGGTGCGCATCCACGATATGCGTCTCATGGAGCTTTCCGTTGCGGTGTCGGGACGGGAAAGGAGGGGTCGGCCGGGCCGCGCCGGCCGGGTGCCGCGGTGCCGCGTGACGCGGCGGGGAGCTGCCCCTCCCGTCACATCACGCGGCCTCGGTCAATTGACGATCTTGATTTCTTCGTGTGTTCCCGAGGCGTCCACACCCGGGTAGAGGCTGACCGACCCGTTGGCCCAAGGGATGATGACATCGTTGGCCCGGTCGTTGGCGGCGTAGGCGCCGCCGGCCATCGCGTTCGTGTTCGTCCAGTAGGACTTCTTCGGGCGGACGTTGGTCTCGCCGTGGAAGCCCGCGGTGTCGACACCCGGGTAGAGGGTGGCCTCGCCGTCCGACCACCGCACCAGCAGGTCCATGGTCTTCGTGCCGGTGAACTCCCCGGCGCTGATCTGGGTGGCGTGCGTCCAGGTGGTGTTCTTGTTGACGATCACCTTCTGTGCCTTGTCCGCCACGCCGTTGGTGTCGATGTCGGGGTGGAGGGTGACTCGGCCGTCGTCCCAGGTCACGAGCAGGTCGTCACGCTGCTGGTTGGCCGAGTACCGGCCGGCGGTGATCTGCTGGGCGTGCGGCCAGAGGGTGTTCTTGGCCTTGGCGAGCATCTTCTCCCCGTGGAAGCCCTCGGCGTCGACGTGGGTGTACTGCGTCAGCTCACCGTCGCCCCAGCGCACCACCAGCCCGTCCGTACCGCCACCGAAACTGGCACCGGTGATCTGCTTGGCGTGCTGCCAGATGGTGGTCTTGCCCGGCTTCGGCGCCTCGGCCAGCTGGTACTCGGCGGCGAAGGGGTGGCGGGGGTCCTTGTCGTCGGAGCCCTGGTAGAGGGTGACTTCCGCATCGTTCCAGCGCACGATCATGTCCATGTGCCGGGTACCGCCGGCCGAGCCGCCGGTGAAGTACCCCGAGGCGATGTGAGTGGCCTTCTCCCACGGCGCGGCGGCGAAGACCGGCCGGTAGCGGACCTGCTGCACCCAGGCACCCAGGTCATCCACCCGGGCGTCCACGGCGCCGGTGCGGGTCTCGGCCGGGTCCGTGCCCAGGCAACCACCCTGCCAGGAAGTGCTGTTGACGGCGACCACCTCGACCCGGTCACCGCTCTCCCGCAGCGCCGGGCCCCCGGTGTCGCCCTTGCACACCGCCGCGTCCTTGCCGGTGAGACCGATGGCCGTGCCTTCGACCGTGTCCACAGTGAAGGAGGCAGTATGCAGGTTGTTCGGGACCCACTCGGTCTTGGTGCGGCCGAAGCCCACCACCTTCAACTGCTCGCCCGTGGCGATCGGATTGGTACCCACGGCCACCGGGGTGACGCCGCTCACCGGTTGGGCCAGCCGGGCCATCACCAGGTCGCGGCCCGCGTAGGGGACGAGCTCGGCGATGTCCGCGACGCTGCCGGCCGTACCCGACAGGTCGGTGCGGCCGATGGTCGCCGTCGCTTTCCCCTTGGGGGCACCCTCGTCGATCCTGAAGTCCTTGCCGGGATCGGCGGCAAAACACCGGGCGGCGGAGAGGACCCACTGCTTGTCGACCAGCGCGCCGGAACAACTGCGCTTGCCGCCGTCGCGCTCGATGTCGAGCTTCACGGTGAACGCGTAGGTGCCGGCCTTCGCGGCCTCTCCCGAGATGGCGTGCGCGGAGCCGGTGAGCAACGCGCTGCTCGCCACTGCGGCGACCACCGTTAACGTCATCCACGCTCGGCGCGGACGTATGCCAGCCATGTTTCTTCCTTTGACGTCGGTTACTGCGTCCTGCCGTTGGACGTAGCAGGCGGAGGCGGAGCAACTGGGGCCGCGGCGCTCGGTCAGGTCCGGCCGTTGTCGCCGTTGTGGCGGTGGCGATGTGCGCGAGCGTCGATGTGTGGCGCCAGTGAGGCTCTCGGTGAGGGTCAGCCGGTGACGCGGAGTTCGACGAGTACGGCCGGGTTGCCCTCCGTGCCTTCACCGACGCTCTGGTAGCCGTCCTGGGGGCCGGTCTTGGAGACGTTGACGGTCTCGGTTTTGCCGCGGGCGGTGACATCGGCGCTGATGGGGTGACTCGCGGTCTCCAGGGCCCACACCTTGGGGACCTCCAGGGTCACATAGCCGTGCTTGGCGTTGGCCAGGAAGCAGAAGTCGCCGTCGCGCGTCCAGACCTTGACCTGCTGAGGCGAATTCCCGCAATCGGCGAACAGGAGGTGGCCGTCACCCTTGAGGAGCTTGATCTTCTTCTCCGCGAGGATCTTCGCCGCGTCCGGGTAGTCGAACTCCTCGACCGCGGAGGGCGGTTCCCCTCCAGCAGTCGCCCCTGCCGGTGCGGCGGAGGCGGAGTTCAGCGAGGGCAGGCCGAGCGCGGTGCCGAGCAGGCCGAACAGGCCGGCAGCAAGTAACAGGCTGCGGGGACGAGATCTCACCGGCGGTCCTTCCGGGCAGGGGTGACAGCGCATCCGCAGTCCCCCGTAGTTGTCATGACAGCGTAAGAAGCGAGGGGGAAGGTATCACGAAACCACAGCCGAAATCGGACAGTTCTTGTTTGCACCAAATCGATGCAATGTGATGCGAGTCACTTGATGGGTCCTCAGTCTGCTTTTGCGTGCTAAAGTCCACCGCGCTTCGCCGTGAGCAGTCACCGTGAAGCAGGGGGCTACGAGGGCAGATTCCTGCCGTCCATCATTTCCGCAGGGCGCAGAAACTTTCCCGCCGTGGCCAGTTCCCGTCGCTGGACAGCCTGAAATATCGCAGATTCCGCAGTGCGCGGCATGGTTATGCTCCTCCCACTTCTATTCGTTATCCGGCAAAGAAGTCCGCCGGCCAGTGGGAAGAGTATTTCCTTGAGACGAAGAACCCGTTCAAGAGGAGCCAGGGAAAGGGCGAACCGCGCGGTACGCGCGCTGCACCTGAGTCTGTTATGCGCATTGTTGGCGGGCCTGCTCGCTCCCGCACCGGCATGGGCGGAGAGCGGAGCCACAGGCTCCGGGGAGCCTTCCCCCTCGCGGATTTCCGCCAAGCGGGCGTGGATCGTCGAGCAATGGATGACCGGAGGGCCGGGCGTCAAGGCTGCCGCCGAAGTCGCGCTGGCGGGCACCGATGACGACATCATGCACTTCCTCACCGTGGTCGAGGGTGAGACCTTCCAGGACAACCGGGTGGCCGCCGCCCAGAAAGCGAACGCGGGTGGCCGGGCCCTCCAGGAAGCCGCACGCACTGCACTCGGCCAGAATTCGGACAAGCTGAAAGCATTTCTGGAAAGCGGCTGGCAGGGTCCGCTTGCTGAAGATCAGCGGGTCCGGGTCGCCCAGGTCATCAACGACGGCGGACCCGGCGTTCAGAAAGCCGGGCATGCCGCGCTCAACGGAACAGCTGAGGATGTCCGGAAATTCCTGGAAGAGGGCCGGTACTCGGAGCGCGACGGGGATCAGCGGGTCGAACTCGCGCAGATTCTGAATTCCGGCGGTCCGGAGGTCCGTACCGCCGGCCGGATTGCGCTCAACGGCACCCCGGACGATATTCGTGAGTTCCTCGAGGTCGGCCAGTTCGTGGCACGTGCCCGTGACGAGGAGCAGACCTCGGTTACGGAGCTGGCGGATCAGGCTCGGGAGGCGGGCCGGCGGGCGAAGTCGGAGACGGAGGCGGCCAAGAAGGCATCCGCGCACGCCGTGACGGCTTCGGAGCTGGCGAAGCAGGCTGCGAAGACGGCAGCCACCGAGGCTGCGGCGGCCAAGGACGACTCCCAGAAGGCGGCCGGCGCGGCGCAGCGGGCGGCTTCGGCGGCTTCGCAGGCTGCGTCTGCCGCGCAGGAGGCGATCGGGGCGGCTCGTGCGGCCACGCATTCGGCCCGTGTGGCGGCGCATGCTGCGGCGCAGGCGGCGTCCGCTGCGGCGGGTGCGTCGCAGGCCGCTTCCCGTGCGCGGGGTGCGGCGGCTGCTGCCGCCACCAATGCTGCGAATGCTTCTGCTGCGCGTAAGGCGGCCGAGGTGGCACGGTCGGCTGCCAAGGGGGCTGACCTTGCGGCTGATGCCGCCGATGAGGCGCACAAGGCCGCGACGGAGGCCGGGAATGCGGCGCAGGATGCCGTCGCGGCCGGGGCCAATGCCCAGTCAGCGGCCAACGCCGCGGAGGAGGCGGGGAATTACGCCGGTCAGTCGGATGCGCGTGCCGCCGAGGCGCGGCGTGCGGCGGCCCAGGCGCGCCGGCATGCGGATGAGGCCACCCGTGCCGCGAACGCTGCGACGTCTCTGGCACGCAAGGCCGCAACCGCCGCGGGCCAGGCGCGTGATGCCGCCCGGTCGGCCGCCCAGCACGCCAATGCGGCGGCCAAGGCCGCAGAGGAGGCTGCCGATCAGGCCGGTGAGGCCGCGAGTGCGGCGACGAAGTCCGATGCCCACGCCAAGGCCGCTCAGCAGGAGGCCGACGCCGCGAGTGCGGCGGTCGACAAGGCGAAGGACATCTACAGCCTGGCGCGGGAGTTCGAGACCGCGGAGATCCTGACCCGGACCAACGAGGGGATCGAGCGGGCCAAGGACCTCACGGCGGACAACGACGAGTTGCAGGCGGACCGCAGCGCGGCGGCCGGGGAGCTCAAGAAATTCCAGGCCGACGCGCAGCGCCTGGCCGCCGAAGCCGGCCAGGACGGTGCCGACGTCAAGGACGTCGTGGTCAAGGGCCGGAAGGTCGCGCTGCTGGCGATGAAGTCCGGCGGTCCGTGGAGCCGGGCGGCCGCCGAGGCGGCCCTGGGCGGTTCGGATGCCGAAGTCGCCGAATACGTACGAACCCGGTGGAAGGAAGCGCTCCAGCAGGACGACCGGGTCGATGTCGGGCGGCTGGCCGAGGAGAGTCCTCTGGAGCCGGTGCGTGACGCCGCCGAGCAGGCCCTCAAGGGGGACGCAGCGCAGGTCGGTGCGTTTTTGTCGGACGGTCAGTTCCAGGCCGGTGCGGCGGACTTCCGTGTCGAGATCGCGCAGGTCATCAATCGTGGCGGCCCCGGGGTGCAGGAGGCGGGCAGGGCCGCGCTGAACTCCGGGTCCACCGAGAAGTACTGCGAATTCCTGGCCACCGGGCAGTACACCGCCCGCACGCAGGACGAGCGGGTCCGGGCCGGCCAGCTGATCAACAGCGGCGAGCCGGAGTTGAAGTCCGCGGGCCGCATCGCCCTGGAGAGCCCGCCGCAGCTGCTGCACTCCTTCATCGAAACCGGGCAGTACACCGCCCAGCGCAAAGACCTGCTGGCCGCCACCCACAAGGCGCGCGTCCAGCAGCTGATCGCCGAAGCCGCCCGGAACGCGGCCACCGCCCAGCAGAGCGCCGCCGAGGCCCGCAGAGTCGCCGCTCTGGCGGCGAGGAAGGACGAAGAGGCGAAGAAGTACGCCAAGCAGGCCCAGGATTCGGCCGCTTCGGCAAAGAATTCCGCCGCCGACGCGGCGAAGTCCGCCAAGGAGGCCGAAGCCTCCGCGGCGCGTGCCGCCGAGTCCGCCAAGACCGCCCGCAAGGCCGAGGCCGAGGCCAACCACGCCGCATCCAGCGCAGCCACCTCGGCTGCCGACGCCTCGGTCTCGGCACAGCTGGCGCATGTCTCCGCCAACACCGCATGGGCCGAGGCACGCCGCGCCCGCATCTCCGCCACCGCAGCGGGCAAGGACGCCACCGCCGCCAACAAGGCGGCCTACGAGGCCTTCAGCATCGCCGTCGACAAGGCCAAGGCCGAAGCGGAAGCCCAGCGCAAGGCCGCGGCCGAAGCCAAGAAAAAGGCCGCCACGGATCCCGGAAAGATCGCCCGGGACCAGTACATGTGCGGCGTCATGGGCTGCGACGCCGCTCACAACTTCCCCAGCTGGTGTGTACGCAACTGGGGCTACTGCACCATCCTCTCCGCCGGGTACAAGCTCGAACCCGGCCTCGAAAAAATATGGCGGTTCGAGAAAGACCTCCTCGGCATCGGCATGCTCCAGGAATGCCTGCAAACAGGCGACCTCGAATCTTGCACGCAACTCATGCAGGACGCCGCCTTCGGCTCCAAACTCAAACTCCTCTCACGGTCATACCAGGCGTTGCGGTTCCTCCAGAGAGGGTGCACCCAGTGCTTCCTGGCCGGCACCGGAGTGCTGATGGGCGACTCCTCGACACGCCCCATCGAGGACGTCAGACCAGGTGACAAGGTCCTTGCGACCGACCCTGAGACAGGGAGAACCGCGCCCCGCAAGGTCACGCGCCTCATCGTCACCGAAGACGACAAGCACTTCAACGAACTGACGCTCACCACCCCCAACGGCCCCCGGAAACTTACCGCCACCTACGAACACCCCTTCTGGAGCCCGTCACAACACCGCTGGCTCCCGGCAAACGAACTCACCCCGGGCACCAGCCTCCTGAGCAACGACGGAAGCACCGTCCGCGTCCAGTCCAACCGTCCCTTCGAAAAACACGCACGCACCTACAACCTCACCGTCGAAGATCTCCACACGTACTACGTGATGGCCGGCCAGACCTCCGTATTGGTCCATAATTCCAACCGTTGCGGAGGAATTGCTCTCGGCCTCAGTGAAGTTGATGCAGACCCGATGGCTCTCCATGAATTCGCGGACTCCATTGACGCGAAGTCGTATCACGATTGGCCGTCGGCCGGCGACAACTGGGTCTCCGAACTCAAGAGCTACATCAATGACGGAAAGACACCGATCCACTTCAACTTGGACGGAATCGACGACCCCGTGGCACTCGCTCGCAAGGGCAAGGGTATGGATCCGGTCTTCGATGGGCACGCGACCGCTTGGGAGCTAAGCTTGATCCAGGACAACCCGAGCATCTGGCCTCGCGTGACGTTCTACAGAAACGGAGTTCCCGATGCCAACCCCTTCGCACACTGAGGGAGGGCAGCAGCCCACTGCGACTCTGCCCATCTCGTTCGACCGTAAGTTCCGGCCGTGGCGATACAGCATCGGGCATTCGGAGCTGAAGCTTCGAAGTATCGACTCCGAAGCAGAGCGTGACTTCATCGAAGTGACCTTCTATGGAGTGGTGGGAATGAGGCTCAAAACCGTATACAGGCCGCTCAGCATTGCCCTCGCTGGACCGGCGGATACCGAGGAGATGCTGAAATTCTCCGAAGTGCGGGAGTCCCAGGCCTCGCGGGTTCACTGTCTGGCACTGAAGTCGGACCGCGGTGACGGTCTCGTGGCGTGTCTCAGCTACAGCATCTGGTCGCATCCCAGGGAAACCGTTGAAGAAGGGGCGGAAGTCCCGCATCGGGATTCCGTGTTGATTCTGAGAGGGTAGTCGAGAAGCCCCGCCTGGATGCAGTGGATTCCAGGGGTCGTTGCAACACGTGGTTGGTTGGTCAGGCCGCGAGCAGTTTATGCAGGCGCTCGGCTGGGGTTTCCCAGTCGAGCGTTTTGCGTGGGCGGCTGTTGAGTTCGGCGGCGACGGCGGTCAGCTGCTCGGGGTCGTGGACGGACAGGTCGGTGCCCTTGGGGAAGTACTGCCGCAGCAGGCTGTTGGTGTTCTCGTTCGATCCGCGCTGCCAGGGGCTGGCCGGGTCGCAGAAGTAGACCGGAATATCCGTGCCGTTCGGTGTAACTCCCGATCAAGGAAGATGCACCGATGACCAGTGAGAACGCCACCGAGGTCGAGATCATCGAGTCGTCTGAGCCGCAGCCGTCGAAGGTGGTGGATGACCGGCTGATCGAGAACTGGTCTCCCGGGCGCTGGCCGACCGACCCGCGGCGGAGATCCTCGTCGACGCCAGCCACCTTGCGGCGCTGTCCGGCCAGGTCCAGCCAGAAGTCCGCGAAGTCGACCTCCGCCTCCCCCGGGCCGTTTCGCCTGCGGGACCACACCCTCCAGATGCCTCCCCCCCCCGCAAGGGCCTCCGCCTTGGCCTCCGGACGCCGCCTGGCCACGTACTCCCACACCGAGTTCTGCCGTGCCGGCTCAACGTCGTACTCCGCGGCCAGACGGCTCCGTGATCCGCTCGATCATGTCCCTCTGTTCCAGCGGCGCGTCCGGGTCCTCGCGCAGCATCCCGTCGATAACCCTTCACCGGCTCCAGCACACTCGGACGCGGCGGCGACTTCCGCTTCGGCGGCAACGGCGACCCGATCGCCTGCCGCACCGTCCACCGCGACACCTTGAACCGCGCGGCCGGCCCCGCACCAACAGCCCCTACTCACGATGGGTCCGGTACTCACGATGGATCCGGTACTCACGATGGGTCCAGCGGATTTTCTCGGACAAACACCTCACGCGACCTGTGCATCAACGGTCTCCCAGCGGGCCTCCAAGTCACCAGGGGGCGCCCGCGGTGTGAGCTTCCGCTACGACGGCTCGGCCGTCCGCGCCCTCTCACGGACGCAGGCGTCCACCACCGACTGGGCGGAGGCCTCATCACAGCGCCCTGAGCTCCATGTGCATGCCGCGATACGTCAGTCCGGCAGCCGTCGTGCCGGATGGCATTTCGCGGCGGCCGAAGCCCTCTGCCGGCTACGACTCACGAGGTCACCACTACCGAGCTGCGGTCACCGTCACCTGCCCCGACTCCGGCTCACCGCGGATGTTTCGGACACGCCGTGGGGTGTCTTCGTAAAACCGTTGGACAGATGGTCGCGGCTCCATCAAAGATGGCTCGAGCCGAGAAGATGATCTGCCTGAGGGGCGACTTTGCGGTCCGCTGACTGCGTCGTTGACGCTTGTGAACATGCGAATTACTTCGCCGGCGAATCCGTGATCAGCGCCTTGGTCGCCCGCCGCGTGAGGGAACAGCCCGAGGAATGCGCGCTGCGCGACACCACCGGCAGATCACTGACCTATGCCGACCTGTGGGAACGTGCCGGCTGGATGGCCGCGGCGCTCGCGGAGGCCGGGGTGGCACCGGGAGACCTGGTCGCCCTGGCGGTGGAACGGTCCGTCGAACTGCCGGTCGCCGCACTGGGAGTTCTGCGAGCGGGCGCCGCGTACGTACCGCTGGATCCAGCAGTACCCGAGGCGCGGCTGCGGACCATGGTGGAGGACTGCGCGCCACGCGCCGTCGTCCGAGGGCCGGGCACCCGCTGGATGCCGCCGGCAGGCCCGGCAGTGGTGGCTCTGCCCGATGCGGCCCCAGCCTCTCGGCCGCCGGCTCCGGCCCGAACCGACGCCGGGAAACCGATGTTCGTCGGGTACACCTCCGGTTCCACCGGCCGCCCCAAGGGCGCGGTGATCAGCCATCGCGCGGTCGCCTCCTACGTCCGTTCGTCGCACTACTGCCCGCTCGGTCCCGGAGACCGGGTGGCGGGCCTGTCCAGCCCGGCGTTCGACATCACGACCTTCGAGATCTGGAACACCCTGGTGGCCGGGGCGACGCTGGTCGTCCTGCCCCACCCCGCGAGCATCCCGGTACAGGCGTGGGACGGGCTGCTGCGCGAGCACCGCATCACCGCCATGATGCTGACCACCACGCTGTTCGACATGATCGCCCGCGAGGACCCGACCGCCTTCCGCTCTCTGGACACCTTGCTGTTCGGCGGCGAGCAGGCCGACGCCGTGACGATCCGCCGGGTGTGCGCGGCCGAACCGCCGCGCCGGCTGGTGAACACCTATGGTCCCACCGAAGCCACCACCATGGTCTCCG
This sequence comes from Streptomyces sp. NBC_00400, assembly GCF_036048035.1. Lineage (NCBI taxonomy): Bacteria > Bacillati > Actinomycetota > Actinomycetes > Kitasatosporales > Streptomycetaceae > Streptomyces > Streptomyces sp. NBC_00400. Next base: position 603,782 of record NZ_CP107940.1, read on the forward strand.
CCTTCGTGTGCACGGCACGGTCGACGACGGAGGTCACTCGTGTCCCGATCGGCTTCCCCATCCAGCCGGGCACCCTGCACGTCCTGGACGCCGACGCGCGGCCCGTCCCGACGGGCGAGGACGGTGAACTCTGTGTCAGCGGACCACAGCTGGCCACCGAATACCTCGGCGACCCGGCCCTGACGGCCCGCAAGTTCGTCACCCTGCCCGGCGGCGAACGCGTCTACCGCACCGGGGACCTGGTCCGGTGCCGCCCCGACGGCGCGCTGGAGTTCCTGGGGCGGATCGACCGGCAGATCAAGCTGCGGGGCTTCCGCATCGAGCCCGAAGAGGTCGAACTCGCCCTCATGGCCACGGGTATGGCATCCGCCGTGGCGGTGGAGAAGACCGGGGAGGGCGCCAGGGCCGGCCTCGTGGCCTACGTGCGACCCGCCGCTGGTGCCGCAGCACAGGCCGACGACCTGACCGACCGCCTCGCGGTCGCGGTCCGCGAGGCGCTGCCCGCGTACATGGTGCCCGGCCGCTGGATCGTCATGGCCGAGATGCCGATGCACGTCACCGGGAAGATCGACCGCGGCCGGCTGCCGGAGCCGGGATCCGCCGACGGGACCCCGGCACCCGGCGACGCCGTCCCCGCGGACGGCGACGAGAACGACCCGCTCACGGCCGTACGCGCTGTCGTGGCGGACCTCCTCCAGCTCCCGGGCGTCGGCCCGGACGAAAACTTTCTGGATCTCGGCGGCAACTCCATCCTGGCGTTGCAGGCCACCGCACGGCTGCGCGACCGGTTCGGCGTCGAGCTCAATCCGGCGGACCTGCTCTTCGCCGACAGCATGGCGGAATTCGCCTGCCTGCTCGCCGCACAGCTCGCCGAGCTCCCCGCGTGATCCCCGCCACCGACCGCCGCCCTGACCTGCGTCGGCGCGGCGTCGTCGAGGCACCCCTCTCATCGTCGCAACGGGGCCTGTGGTTCTCACACGCCGCCGACCCCAACCTCTCCGCCTCCGCCGTACCGCTTCTCCTGCGCTTCCCGCGACGGGTCGCTGGGCCGGCCCTCCGCACCGCCCTGGCGGCTCTGCCGGCCCGGCACGAACCACTGCGCACCCACTACCCGCTGCGTGACGACGAACCGGTGCAGCGGATCCTGCCACCGGGCCCGGCACCGCTTCGGGGTGGTCGACCTCACCGGCGTGCCGCAGGCCGCGGAACGGGCCGTCCGGGAAGCAACCACAGCCGCCGCGGAACCCTTCCGACTGACCGCGGAACCGCCGCTGCGCTGCTCCCTGTGGCACGCCCCGGCCGGCGAGGATCTCCTGCTGATCTGTCTCCACCACATCTCAGTGGACGGCTGGTCGCTGTCGGTCCTGGTCGAGGAGCTGTTACAGCTGTACGCGGCGGCTGCGGCCGGCACCGAACCGGACCTGCCGCCACCCGCGCTCCAGCACGCCGACTTCGCCGCCTGGGAACACGAGGAGCACCGCACCAGCGCCTACACGGCACTGCTCGACGCCCGGATCGAGCGGCTGCGCCCGCTGCCCACCGTTGGAGTCCCGATGACCGAAGGCCCGGCGTTCCGCGTCGTCGTCAACGACGAGGACCAGCATGCGATCGTCCCCCAGGAGTTCCCCGCACCCGCCGGCCGGCGCGAGGCCGGCTCCGCGGACCAATGCGAGAGCTGGGTGGACGAGCACTGGCCGGACATCCGCCCGCTCAGCATCCGGGGAAACCGGACACAGTGAGCATCATCCCGGCCTCCTCCGTACTCGCCGGAGTCGACCTCACCGATCCGCGGACCCACGCGGAACGCGACGTGCGTCCCCTCTTTGCCCGGTTGCGGAGGGACGAACCCGTCGCCTGGCACGAGCCGCCCCCGGGGCGTGACCGGGGATTCTGGGTGCTGAGCCGGCACGCGGACGCCCTGCGCGTGAGCCGGGACACCGCCCGGTTCTCCTCGGCGCGCGGCAACATGCTCACCACGCTGCTCGGCGACGGCGACTCGGCGGGCAACCGAATGCTGGTGGTCAGCGACGCGCCACGGCACACCGTCCTGCGCACCCGGATGCGCCGGGCGTTCACCGCCGAGGCGCTGAACGAGATCGGCGACCACGTCCGCACAACCACCCGGCGGCTGCTGGCGGCGGCCGTCCTGCGTGGTGCGGCCGGTGAGCCCGTCGACGCCGCCCGAGACATCGCGGCGCACATCCCGCTCGGTGCGATCTGCACGATGCTCGACGTGCCGGAGGCCGACCGGCCGTTCGTGCTGGCGCAGACCAGCCTCGCGCTGGCCTCGCACGAACCGGTACCGGCCACTCGACAGGCCCGGCTGGCTCAGGCCCAACTGCTGCTGTACTTCGCCAGACTCGCCCGCACCCGCGCTGCGAGCCCCGGCCGCGACGCGCTGTCCCTGCTGGCCGACAGTGGCATCGACGAGGAGCGGCTGAGCGAGGACGAGGTCGTCCTCAACTGCTACAGCCTCATCCTCGGCGGTGACGAGACCACCCGGCTCGCGATGATCGGCGGCATCCGGGCGCTGGCCGAAAACCCGGAACAGTGGCGCCGGCTGCGCGACGGTGAGGTCGGGCTCAGCGACGCGGTGGAGGAAGTGCTGCGCGGGACCAGCCCCGTTCTCCACCTGGGCCGCTCCCTGACCGAGGACATCGACCTGCACGGACGGTCGCTGGCGGCGGGGGACGTGGCGACCGTGTGGATTCCCTCCGCCAACCACGACGAACGGGAGTTCACCGAGCCGGACCGCTTCGACGTCGGGCGGCAGCCCAACCGGCACCTGACGTTCGCCCACGGCCCGCACTTCTGCCTCGGCGCGCGGATGGCCCGCGGGGAACTGGAGATCCTGCTCGGCGAGCTGCGCGACCAGGTGGCGGAGCTGCGGCCGGCCGGACCGGCCACGCCGGTCTACTCCGCCTTCGTCGGCGGCTCCGCCGGCCTTCCCATACTGATGCTTCCCGCCTGATCCGGCGACCAGACACACCATCCACAGCCCTCGACACGAACGGGAGCGCATCCGCATGCCCGGTCAACCCACCCAGGACACCCTTCACGGCCGCGTCGCCGACCTTGCACGCCACGCCCCCGAGCGCATCGCCCTGGTCTTCCAGGACGAGCGGATCAGCTATGCCGAACTGCTGCGCCGCGCGGACACGCTGTCCGCCCGGCTCCTGCGCCTCGGCGTCCGCCCCGAGCAGCGGGTGGCGATCCGCCTCGAACGGTCCGCTGACCTCATCGTGTCGATGCTGGCCGTGCTGCGGGCCGGCGCCGCCTTCGTGCCTGTCCCGCCGGACTACCCGGCCGAGCGGGTCCGCTTCCTGCTCGACGACTGCGGTGCCGCCGCCGTGATCGCCCCGGCGGGCGCCGAACTGCCCGACGGCCCGGTCCACGTCACCCCGGGCGGGCCGGAGGGGGCGGGCGACATACCGGTACGTCGGCCCGAGGTGCCGGCCGACGGCGCCGCCTACGTCCTGTACACGTCCGGTTCCACCGGTCGGCCCAAGGGCGTGGTCGTCACCCACCGCAACGCCCTCGGCCTGGTGAGCGGCCAGGACTACGCCGATTTCTCCGAGGACGAGACGTTCCTCCAGCTCGCCCCGGTCGCCTTCGACGCCTCCGCCTTCGAGATCTGGGGCGCGCTCACCAACGGGGCCCGCCTCGTGCTGCCCGTGGCCTCCTACCAGGCGATCGAGGAACTCGGTGACCTGCTGCGCGAGCACGCGGTCAGCACGCTCTTCCTGACGCCCGCGCTCTTTCACGAGGTGGTGCGCGGCCGGATCAGCATCCTCGACGGCGTCCGGCGTGTGGTGGTCGGCGGCGACGTGCTGTCCACTGAACGCGCCACCTCCTTCCTGGCACACCGTGCAGTGCTCTCCCGGCCGGTGGTCCTCGTCAACGGCTACGGTCCGACCGAGACCACGACCTTCGCCACCGCCCACCGGGTGGCGGTCGCGGACGGCGCGGACGGCGCCATCCCGGTGGGCCGCCCGCTCGGCTCCGTTGCCGTCCATCTGCTCGACGCCGAGCTCGCGCCGGTACCGGCCGGGCAGCGGGGCGAGATGTGGATCGGCGGCCGAGGGGTGACCCGCGGCTATCTGGGGCGCCCCGGCCTGACCGCGCGCTCCTTCCTGCCCGACCCGTTCGCCGGGGTACCCGGCGCCCGCATGTATCGCACCGGGGACCTCGGCCGCCGACGCTCCGACGGCGTCATCGAGTTCGTGGGCAGAGTTGACGATCAGGTGAAGGTCAACGGCTTCCGCATCGAGCCCCAGGAGGTGGAGGCGGCCCTGCTGGCTCTGCCGGGGGTGCGGGACGCCGGGACGGTCGCGGCGGCGTCGCCGGACGGCGGCAAACAGCTCATCTCCTACGTCGTCGCCGAGCCCGGTCACCACGCCGACCCCTCCGGTCTGCGTGCCGCTCTGGCCGCGACGCTGCCCGGATACCTCGTGCCGTCCCGGGTCGTGCTGGTGGACGCTCTGCCGCGCACTCCGTCGGGCAAGCTGGACCGCGGCCGGCTCCGCGAACGCCCGGTCCCCGCCCCGGTCCCCGCCCCGGGAGCCGGGGACGCGGTGCTGCGCGGCCGCAACGAGACGGTCCTCGCCGAGATCTGGGCCGACGTTCTGGGCGTTCCGAAGGTCGGTCCGGACGACGACTTCTTCGCGCTCGGCGGTGACTCCATGCTCGCCATCCGTGCGATCGCCGACGCCGAGGAGCGCGGCGTACAGGTCTCACTGGTCGACATGTTCGAAAACCCGGTCCTGCGGCACGTCTGCCCCCCTGACGAGGAAGCCGCCGAGGTCGCCGCGGCCGGCACCGCCGTGCCCGACGTTCCGGCGGCGAGCCGTGTCGCCGCGGCGGCCGCCGGTGTTCCCGGGACGCCGGACGGCTCGCCCGTCCCGGCGCGGGAGACCTCGTGTCCGGCGACCCGGCTCCAGCTCGGTCTGATCTTCGAGGCGTCAGCCACGGGCGGAGCCCTCTACCACGATGTGATGGCTCACCGGATCGAGGCGCCGCTCGACGCCGCCGCGTTGCGGACCGCGCTCCACGTGGTGGCTACCACGCACGAGGTGCTGCGCACCCGCTTCGACCTCGGCGCCGCGACCGGCCCCCGCCAGGTCGTCGAGCCCGAGCCGCGCCTCCTGCTCGTCCTCGACGACCTGCGCGGGCTCGACGCCGAGCAGGAGGAGAAGGAACTCGCCCGGATCGCGGCCTCCGCCGGCCGCCGTTTCGACGTGGCCGAGGCCCCGCTGATGCGCGTGTACGCCGCGGCTCGGGACGACGCCTCGTTCTGGCTGGTGTACGGCTTCCACCACGCCGTGATGGACGGCTGGAGCGACACGGTCTTCCTGTCCGACCTCGTCGCCGCGTACGCCGAGGCCCGAGACGGCCGCACTCCGGTGCCCCGCCAACCGGCTGTGCCCTACGCGGAATTCGTCCGGTTGGAGCAGCAGATGCTGGAGTCGCGGGAGGCGCGCGCCTTCTGGAGCGAGCGCTGCTCCAGCCTCAAGCCGACGCCCCTGAGGCCGGGCGCGGCGAGCCGGGGCGCGGATCGCCGCCGGGTCTCCCGGCCGCTGCCCGGTTCGTTGCGCACCGCGCTGGAGAAGGCCTCCGCCGGCCTGCGCCTCCCGCTGAAGAGTCTGGTTCTGGCGGCGCACCTGTCGGTGGTCGGCGCACAGACCGGTTCCGACCGGCCGGTCTCCGGGCTCCAGCTCAACGGCCGACCCGAAGTCGTCGGGGCCGACCGGCTGGTCGGGCTGTTCCTCAACATCGTGCCGGTGTCCGCAGACCTGACCGACGTGACGTGGGACGGCCTGGCACGGCGGGCCTTCGACGAGGAGCGGGCCGTGCTGCCGTTCCGCCGTTTCCCGTACCCCGCGATCCGGGAGTTGGCCGGTCGGCCGCTGTTCGACGTGGTCCTCAACTTCGCGCACTTCCGCCTATGGGCGGGACTGGACTCGCACCAGGAACGCCCGCGTGTCGGCGCGACCCGTATGTGGGACAAGTCGAGCTACCCGCTGGTGGTCGACGTCGCGCTGGACGCCGTCGGGGACGGCATGCGCGTCGAGCTCACGGGCGACTGCGCGCTGTGGGACGCGGAAGACCTCCACCGCACAGCGATCGCCTACCAGGAGGCACTGGCCGCGCTGGCCGCCGACCCGCGCGGGTCGGTGTTCTGAGATGGCCGTGCGATCGACCCCGGCCGTGGTGGGCGCCCGCCACGCACCGCTGAGCCCGGCGCAGTTCGCCATCTGGCTGCGGGACCGGATGACCGGCGATCCCACTCTCTACCGGGAGCACGCCTGCTACGAACTGCTCGGCCCCTTGGACCCGAAGCGCTTCGCCGCCGCTCTGCGCGCGGCCGTCGCCGCGCATCCGGCCTTCGGCGCCGCGGTGCTCCCGGGGCTCCACGGCGTCCCCGAGTTGCACCTCGACCAGCACATCATCGAGGTGGAGCACCGTCACGTCACCGAGGGTGAACTAGCCGATGTGCTGGACCACGAGTCGCTGACCGGTCCGGCGCTGGACGGCGGCCCGCTGACGCGCTGTCTACTGCTGTCGGTGACGCCCGAGCGCCACGTGATGCTCATGGTCTGGCATCACCTGGTGGCCGACGGGATGGCACTGCGTGTGCTGCTGGAGACCTTGCAGGACTGCTGGGACGATCCGGCCCGCCTGCCGGAGGCCGGCGGACCCACCGTGTGCGACGCCAACCTGGCGTACCTCGCAGCCGCCGAGTCGGCGGCGGCCCGGGAGCGGGCCCGGGCAGCGGCGGATCGTCTTACGGGGCTCGCCCTCCAGCCGCTGCCCCGGACCGGGGCCGGGGCGGGCGCGTCGCGCCGCGAGGTCATCGGCGAAGGGGACGGCGCCGTCGACGGTCTGGCCCAGGCGGCGGTCGCCGCCCGGTTGACGGTGCCGATGCTGCTGGCGGCCGCCTGCCGGCGCGCGGCCGGGGAGGTGCTGGGGCTGGAGGACTTCCTGCTCGGCTGCGTCACCGCCGGCCGCTGGTTGCCGGACTTCGAGAAGGTCGTCGGCTGCTTCGTCAACACTGTGCTGGTGCCCGCGAACAGCGGCCTGGAGCTGCCGGTCCGTGAGCATGTCCGCTCCGGCGCACGGGAGTTGGCCGCGGCGGTGGCCCGCCAGGACATCCCCTTCACCGCGGTGGCCGGCCACTTGCTGCGGGACGCGCGGCCGAGGCCGCGGGCCTTCCCGCAGATCTATCTGAGCATGGACACCCCGACACCGCTGCGCCTGACCGGCCTGGAGTGCCGGAGGATCCGGATCCCGCATGCCCAGGCCAAGTTCGACGTGACCCTGATCGTCGAATACGACCGGGGTGGCGTCCACGGCGTCCTGCAGTACCGTGACGACGTGCTCACCCCGGCGACCGCTCAGCGCTTCGTCCGCGTGTTCCTGGCCCGGCTGCGCGAACTGCCGGGTGCACTCGTCCGGCCGTCGCCGGCCCGCTGAGCCGGAGGCCTCCCCGTCCAGGTGGCACGGGGAGGCCTCCGGTGGTGTGGTCACCGGCCGAGAACCCGCAGTAGCCGCGCCTCCTTCTCCGAGGGGAGCCCGACCGGGGAGCGGCCGGGGCAACGGCTGACACCATGTAACAGGGGGCGGGGCCAACGCCAGCGGCTCTGGCCCCTGTACCTGCAGAGAGGACAGGAGCAGTCGGGTGGCAGGTACCAGGTCCGGTGCGGACACGGCGCAGTCATCGTTGAAGCTCACCGCTGCCGTGCCGGCCGGCCTGCGCCTGAGCCGGAACAACAGCGCGTCGCGCTCGGCCTGCGCCCCCTGCCGGTACCTGTCCTGCTTACGCCACGACATGTTCTCCGCAGACGCCAACTCCGCCGGCTTGATCGTCACCGCCCTCAAGGCGTACACGACCGACACCGAAGGCGGCCGCGGACCCGGCCACGGATCCTGCACGGTGAGGGCGCGCCCGCGGCAGGGACTCCGTGACTGCCGGCGTTGAGCATGTTCCGCGCTCGGCGTTCGACCAGAATCGGGATGGAGGTTCGGATCCCGGCCTGGTGCAGGTGCTCGTAGGCCGTTTTGACGAGTGCGTCGATGGCGGCGGCCGGGTCTACCGACGGGTAGGCGGACTGTCATCGCGTGGCCACGTGGTGGACGGCAGTGAGTTCATCCTGCTGAGCGCGCGCAAAGCGGCCGGCTGTATCCGAGAACCGGGCAGTGAACTGGGCCCTGCGGGCGCGCGAGTCGCCGCGACATGGGTACTTCCGTGGGTATGGGGCCCTGCTCATCGTCCCGACGCGTCAACACCGGCTTTCTAGCGGTTAGTTGGTATACAGGAACAATGTCACACTTATCCGCACTACACGGAGTGGCCCACCTCCGGCTGCTCGGTCCCGTCGAATATGTTTCGGCTGACGGAACGGCCGGACGGCCCGGAGCGCCGGGGCCGCAGGCCGTGCTGGCAGCGCTGGCACTCCGTGCGGGGACCCTGGTGACGATCGATCAGCTGGTGGACGGTCTGTACGACGACGATCCGCCCGCCTCGGCCCGCCGAGTGATCGTGAACTATGTCCATCGGCTGCGGACCTACCTCGACCGCGTGCACGCCGCGGGCGGGGAGGGGGGCGCCGAGGCCGGTGGAGACGGTGGGGCCACGGTCATCGGGACCATGGCGGACGGCTATGTCCTGCGACTGCCGGCCGAGCGTGTCGACGCTCTGCTGTTCGGCCACCTCACGCTGCGGGCCCGGCGCGCGGCCGCGCAGGGCGATCCCGCGTACGCCGCATCCGTCCTGAAGGGGGCGCTCGGTATGTGGCAGGGCCCGGCGCTGGCCGGGCTCCCCGGGCCCTACGCGCAGGAACAGCGCCGGGCGCTGGCCGAACAGCGGGCCTCGGCGACGGAGCACCACCTGGAGCTGTCGCTGGCGTGCGGGCGGCATGAGGAGGTGGTGCCGGAGATCCTGTGCGCTCTGGAGGCCTATCCATACCGGGAGCGGCTGCACGGTGCGCTGATGCTGGCCCTGTACCGGTCGGGGCGGAGCGCCGACGCGCTGCTGGCCTACGATCACGCCCGCCAGGTACTCGCGGACGAGATAGGCATCGATACGGGCCCCGCCCTCGACGAGTTGCACGCCGCGGTGCTGGCGGGTGACCGGACTCTGTTGGCGGTTCCTGATACGGCGAGGACCGCTGCCGTCCGGGCCGAGGTGCAGGTGCGGTCGGCCGTACCCGCGCTGGGGGCGCCCGCCCAGTTGCCGGCCGTACCGTGCGACTTCACCGGTCGGCACGACGAGGTCTGCACCCTGGTCGCCGCGCTCAGCGGGCACGCCGCGCACCCCGTCGCGGTCATCACAGGGATGGGCGGCGTAGGCAAGACCGCGCTGGCCCTGCGCACCGGGCATGCGGTCATGGGGTCCTTCCCCGACGGCCAGTTGTACGCCGAACTGCGCACACCGTACGGCGCTCCTGGTGACCCGGCCGACGTTCTGGCCGGGTTCCTGACCTCACTGGGCGTGCCGCACGAGCGTCTGCCGGCTTCGGTGAGCGACCGCGCGGCACTGTTCCGCACCCTGCTGTCGGACCGCGCCGTGCTGGTGGTGCTGGACAATGCCGCCAGCGTCGCCCAGGTCGAGCCGTTGCTGCCCGGCGCCGACCAGTGCGCGGTCCTGGTCACCGCCCGTGCGCTGGCGGCGCTGCCGGCCACCGTCAAGGTGTCGCTGCAGGGTCTCGAACCCCACGATTCCGTGGAGCTGATCGGCAAGGTCGCCGGTATCCAGCGGATCGAGGAGGAGCCGGACGCCGTCGCGGCACTCGCCGCCGCCAGCGGCCATCTGCCGTTGGCACTGCGGGTGATCGGCGCTCGCCTCGCGCTCCGGCCGGCCTGGCCGGTCGCCACGCTGCTGTCCCGGATGTCCGACGAAGCCAGGCTGCTCGGGGAACTGCGGGTCGGTGAGCTGACGGTCGAGGCGGTGTTCGAGCAGTCGTACGCGCAGCTCTCCCCGCAGCGGGCCCGGGCGTTTCTGGAGTTGTCCCTTCCGCACTGCGTCGAGTTCGGTGTGAAGGGCGCCGCCGCGGTTCTCGAACTTCCGGAGCGGGAGGCGGAGGACGTACTGGAAGCTCTGGTCGACGCGGTGCTCCTGGAGACCCGCGCACCGGGCCGCTACCGCTACCACGATCTGGTCGGGGCGTATGCGCGGGCGACGGCCCGAGTGGAGCTGACCGACGAGGAACTCCGCCACGTCGTGCGCCGCGCGGCCGACTTCATGTGTGCCAGTGTCGCCGGAGCGGTCCTGGCGACCCAGCCGCTGGGCGGTCGGCTGACCGCTGAGCTGCGACCGCGGCGGTCGGCGGGCGAGGACGTGGGGACCGGCCAGGAGGCGATGCGGTGGATACGAGGAGTGCTGCCCACCGTGGCCGCCGTGGCGGAGCAGGCGGCCGGCAGCGGAGACGCGGAGGCGGTGGCACTCGCCGTCGACGGGCTGATGCTGGCTCCCTGCTTCGAGGAGGGCGTGCCCCTCGGGATGCTGGCGCCGGCGGCCACCGCTCTGGTGCGGTCCGCGGTGACGTACTGCGACGAGGACGTGGTGGGCACGGCTCATTACGCGGCCGGGGTGATCCTCAAGAAGCACTCCTCGCTGGACTGCCTCGACCGCTCACGGGCGCATCTGCTGAAGGCACTGGAGATCTTCGGTGAGTCTCCCGCACCCGCCGATGGCCTCCGGCCCTTCCTGACGGTGCTCTTCACCCATGCGATGCTGGCCCACCTCGACGCCATGTGCGCCGACTTCAGCTCGGCCCGCGCCCATGCGGAGCGGTCGGTGGAGATGGCGGTGGTCACCGGCGATCAGGGGCTGGTCACACGGCGGCGCACCCTCCTGCTCCAGATCCGGGCCCAGGACCCCGGCAGCAGGAGGGACCTGGTCTGGATCCGTGAGCAGTGCCGGGAGCTGGCCGGCCTGCTGACCTGCGGCAATGACGTGAAGTGGCTGATCCGGGTGATGACGACGGAGGCGGACACCCTGTTGTACGGCGGGCGTCCCGCGGAGGCGGCCGCGCTCTACCGCCAGGTGTTGCCGCGCGCCCGGACCACCGGCCATGCCCGGAACGAGACCGAGTGCCTGTACCGGCTCGCCGAGGCACTCCTGCTGACCGGGGACCCCCATACCGCCGTCGATCACGCGCGGCAGGCCCTTCAAGGAGCTCAACTCGCCCAGGAGCACCTGCTGATGGCGCGCAGTCACCAGGCTCTCGGCAGGGCCCTTCAGGCCGTGCGGGCCGAGTACGTGGACGGGGAAGCGGCGGGTCACTTGGAGAAAGCCGCGGAACTGTACCGGGTTCTCGGGCTCCATGCGGGTTCCGGGGCTGCCGTCGGTCAGTGACCACGGCCCGCCCGGACACCGCTGGGGATCCGGGCGGGACGCGATCAGCCGCACTGTGGCGTCACTTCCGGTGCCCGGCACACCAGTTGGCCAGCACCGGGCCGATCTGCGCAAGCTGCTCCGGGCGGGTCAGTTCGCCGTGCGCGCCACGTACGGGGGTGACGGCGAGCCGGCCCGTCACATGGGGCCGCCAGGCCTGCGGGCGCTGCATACCCGGAACCCAGCCCTCGGTGGCCTCGAAGAACAGCACATCCCCCCGGAACGAGCGCGGAACGAATCCGCTCTGGAGGCGACTGTTGCGGGCGAACACCCGGACCATGGCCGCCAGGCCCCGTTCCCCGAGCAGGGCGAGCGGGCCGGCCGTGGCGTCCGCCTGGTGCCCGAGGGAGTCGAACAGGGCCTGCCGCAGTTCTTCCGCGTCCGCTGCGTCGCCCCGGTCCGTCCCTGATCCGCTCTTCTCCGTCCTTCCTTCGTCGTGGCCGTCGACGGTCGCACTCGACGGGTAACTGTCCATCAGCACCAGTGAGTTGACCTTCTGCCCGGCCTCCTGGAGCCGTACCGCCATTTCGTGGGCCACCACCCCGCCGAAGGACCAGCCGAGGAGCGAGAAGGGGCCGTCCGGCTGAACCGACCTGATCTGCGCGAGGTAGGCCTCCACCATCTCCGCCATGCTCTCCGGAGCCGCATCGGGCTCGGTGAGCCCGTGCGCCTGGAGGCCGTACACGGGCTGGTCGGGTGCCAGGTGGCGGAGCAGCCCGGAGTACACCCAGCTGGTTCCGGCCGCCGGGTGGATGCAGAAGAGCGGCTCGGGGGGTGTGGCGCCCCGTGTGCGGGACGGCGTGGCCGCCCGGCGTACGGAGCGCAGCGGGAGCAGGACCGCGAGGGAGTCGTCGGACGTGTCCTGCGAGAGCCGGTCGGCGAGTCCGGCGACGGTGGGGGCATCGAACAGGGTCCTGATGCCCAGCTCGGCGCCGAGCACCGAACGCGCCCTGGCGATCAGCCGGGTGGCGAGCATCGAGTGGCCGCCCAGGGCGAAGAAGTCGTCGTCGATGCCTACTTCGGGCACCCCGAGGACCTCGGCGAACAGCCCGCACAACACCTCCTCGCGCACCGTCCGCGGGCCTCGGCGGCGCTCCACCGTCCCGTCACCCGGTGCCGGCAGCATCCGCCGGTCGAGCTTTCCGCGCGAGGTCAGCGGCAGGGCGTCCAGGAACACGAACGACGACGGCACCATGTGGCGGGGCAGTGACGCCGTGGCGAGGCGGCGCAGCTCCCGGGCATCCGCCCGGCCCTGCTCCGTCGGAACCACATAGGCGACCAGCTTGCGCTCCCCCGGCCTGTCCTCCCGGACGATCACGGTCACCTGGCGGACCGCGTCGTGTCCGGCGAGCACCGACTCCACCTCGCCTGGTTCGATCCGGAAGCCGCGGACCTTCACCTGGTCGTCGGTGCGGCCCATGTATTCCAGGGCACCGTCGGCGCTCCAGCGCGCCAGGTCCCCGGTCCGGTACATGCGCCCCCCCGGCTCTCCGAACGGGCAGGCCACGAACCGCTGTGCCGTCAGCCCCGGCCGGCCCAGGTAGCCGCGGGCCGTCCCCGCTCCGGCCACATACAGTTCGCCGACCACCCCGGCGGGCAGGGGACGCAGGCCCTCGTCGAGGACGTACATACGGTTGTTGCTGATCGGCCGGCCGATCAGCGGGCGCTCGTGTTCCGCTGCCGCGCCGTACGACACGTACACGGTGCACTCCGTCGGGCCGTAGGAGTTGAAGCCCTCGGTCCCGGAAATGGCGCGGAGTTCGCTCCACAGCGCCTGGTCGACGGCCTCGCCGCCGAGCTCGACGATCCTCGGTTGCGAGGGCTGCCCTGCGGACAGCATGCCCGCCGTCATCAGCTGCCGGCAGTACGTCGGCGAGAGCTCCATGTAGTCGATGCCCGCGGCGCCGATGTACTCGACCATCGCCTCCGGGTCGCGGCGGACCTCGTCGTGCACGAGGTGCAGTTCATGGCCGCCCAGCAGCCACAGGACCGGTTCCCAGGAGGAGTCGAAGGTCAGCGGTCCGGTCACCAGGGCACGGAACCGGTGGTCCCCGGCGGCCGCCACCTGAGGCGCGAACACCGCGAAGTGGGCGTGGAACAGGTTGCTGAGATTGCGGTGCTCCACGGCCACCCCCTTCGGCCGGCCCGTCGAACCCGAGGTGTAGATGACGTAGGCGAGATGGTCCGGGCGCAGCGGTACGGGCCGGTCCGCAGGGTGCGGATCGACCGGCGCGTGCCGGCTGAGGGACTGACGCATGGCGGGGTCGTCGAGGACCAGCACCTCGAGCGAGGGATCGGCCCCCGGACGGAGCCGGGTCACGTTCTCCCTGTCGGTCAGCAGGAAGGACGGCGCGGCGTCCGCCAGCATCAGGGCGATCCGGTCCTCGGGGTACTCCGGGTCCATGGGCACGTAGCAGCAGCCCGCCTTGAGCGCGGCCAGCAGCGCGACGATGTGCTCGCCGGCCCGTGGGAGCAAGGTGGCCACTCGCTGTTCCGGCCGGATGCCCTGGCTGATCAACAGCCAGGCCAGCCGGTTCGCGCGGGCGTTCAGCTCACGGAAGGTCAGCGTGCCGTCGGCGTCGACCACCGCGGTGGCATCCGGGCGCTTCCGTACCTGCTCCTCGAAGATCTCGTGCACCGGCCGGTCGTCCGGCAGCGGAAGGGCGGTGTCGTTCCACCGGGAGAGGATGCGGACGCGCTCCTGCGGGGAGAGCAGTTCCATCGCTCCGATGGGAGTGTCCGGGGCAGCGCCGGCGGTGGTGAGGAGGCGCAGCAGCCGCTGGGTCAGGGCCTCGGCGGTGGCACGTTCGAACAGGTCGGCCGAGTAGTGCAACAGGCCTTCGACGCCGCCGGGGCTGCCGTCGGCGCCGTGCCGTTCGGTGAAGGTGAAATCGAGGTCGAATTTGGTGGGGGCGGTGTCGAGGGGTTGGGGGGTGATGGTGGTGCCGGGGAGGTCGAGGGTGCCTTCGGCGTTGTTCTGGAGGACGAGCATGGTCTGGAAGAGCGGATGGCGGGCGGTGCTCCGGTCCGGGTTCAGCCTCTCCACCAGCTGCTCGAAGGGCAGATCCTGGTGGGCGAACGCCGCCAGATCCCCTTCCCGGGTCCGGGCGAGCAACTCACCGAACGACGGATTGCCCGAGGTGTCCGTCCGCAGCACCAGCGTATTGACGAAGAACCCGACGATGTCGTCCAACGCCTGGTCGGTCCGCCCCGCCGTCGCGGTGCCCAACGGGATGTCCGTACCGGCCCCCAGCCGCGTCAGCAGCGCCGCCAGCCCCGCCTGAAGCACCATGAACAACGTCGCACCCTGCTCACGCGCCAACGATTCAAGACGCCCATGCAGGTCGGCGGGCAGCTCGAAGTGGACGAGGCCGCCGGAATGGGTGGGCTGGGGCGGGCGGGGCCGGTCGGTGGGGAGCGCCAGCTCCTGCGGAAGACCCTGGAGCGCCTCGGCCCAGAAGTCAGCCTGCTGCCCACCCACTTCCGCCAGAAGCTCACGCTGCCACAGCGCGTAATCCGCGTACTGGACCGGGAGTGCCTCCCACACAGGAACACTGCCGGTGCCGCGGGCGCGATAGGCCATGGACAGATCGCGCAGCAGGGGCACCAGCGACCAGCCGTCACTGGCGATGTGATGCAGCGTCAGCAGAAGCAGGTGGTCTTCGGGGCCGACGGTGAACAGCGTGACCCGCAGGGGCAGTTCCTCGGCGAGGTCGAAGGGCGTGAAGGCCGCGGCGTGGAAGCGTGCAGAGATCTCGTCGGCGGGGCACGGCACCACGGTGACCTCGACTGCGGCCTCGTCGGGGGCGAGCAGCTGCTGGTGCGGCTCGCCGTCGTGGGCGGGGAAGACCGTGCGCAGCGCCTCATGGCGCCCGACCACATCGTTCACGGCGGACTGGAGGGCGTCCGCATCCACCGGACCCCGCACCCGGAAGGCGAACGGCGCGTTATAGGTCGGACTCTGCTCCAGACGGTCCAGGAACCACAGCCGCTGCTGCGCGAACGACAGCGGCACCACCGCCGGCCGCACCCGCGCCGTCACCGCAGGCCGGGCCGCGGCACCGCCGGCCAGCAGTTCCGCCAGCCCTGCGGCCGTCGGGGAGCCGAAGAACTCCCTGACGCCCAGCTCCACGCCCAGCACCGAACGGATCCGGCTCAGCAGTCGGGTGGCCAGCAGCGAGTGGCCGCCCAGGGCGAAGAAGTTGTCCGCCACCCCCACCGTCGGCACACCCAGCACCTGGGCGAACAGCCGGCACAGCACCTCCTCCCGCGCCGACCGCGGACCACGCCCCCTCCCGGCACGTCCGGGGCCGCCCCCGGACGTCGGACCGGAACCTGCGGCACCGCCGGGGTCGGACGCGCGACGGGCGGGGAGCCGATGCTCGTCCGTCCGGTCCAGTAATGCCCGCTCCTCCGTCCGCGACGCGAAGATCTCCAGCGAACCGATGGCGGTGTCCGGTGCGTCCGCGGCGGCGTCGAGAACGCGGACGAGGAGGCCGGTCAGGGTGTCCGCGGTGGTGCGGTCGAACAGATCGGTGGCGAACTGGAGGATGCCGGACATGCCCAGCGGGCGTTCGTCGGCGTCCCGCTCCTCCGTGAAGCTCCAGCCGAGGTCGAATTTGGAGGGGGCGGTGTCGAGGGGTTGGGGGGTGATGGTGGTGCCGGGGAGATCGAGGGTGCCTTCGGCGTTGTTCTGGAGGACGAGCATGGTCTGGAAGAGCGGATGGCGGGCGGTGCTCCGGTCCGGGTTCAGCCTCTCCACCAGCTGCTCGAAGGGCAGATCCTGGTGGGCGAACGCCGCCAGATCGCCCTCCCGGGTCCGGGCGAGCAACTCACCGAACGACGGATTGCCCGAGGTGTCCGTCCGCAGCACCAGCGTATTGACGAAGAACCCGACGATGTCGTCCAACGCCTGGTCGCTCCGGCCCGCCGTCGCGGTGCCCAACGGGATGTCCGTACCGGCCCCCAGCCGCGTCAGCAACGCCGCCAGCCCCGCCTGAAGCACCATGAACAACGTCGCACCCTGCTCACGCGCCAACGACTCAAGACGCCCATGCAGGTCGGCGGGCAGCTCGAAGCGGACGAGACCGCCGGAATGGGTGGGCCGCGGGGGACGAGGCCGGTCGGTGGGGAGCGCCAGCTCCTGCGGAAGACCCTGGAGCGCCTCGGCCCAGAAGTCAGCCTGCTGCCCACCCACCTCCGCCAGAAGCTCACGCTGCCACAGCGCGTAATCCGCGTACTGGACCGGGAGTGCCTGCCACGTCGGCGCGGTTCCGGTGCGGCGGGCGCGATAGGCGGCCGACAGATCGCTCAGCAACGGAGCTTCCGACCAGCCGTCGCTGGCGATGTGATGCAACGTCAACAGCAGTACGTGCTCATCGGGAGCGGTGGTGAACAGCGAGACGCGCAAGGGGAGTTCGACCGCCAGGTCGAAGGGGGCGAACGCCGCGTCATGAAAGAGGGAGGTCAGCTCCTCGGCGGCACACGGCGCCGCCGCCACCTTCACCGTCGCGTGCTCGGGTGCCAGGATGTCCTGGAAGGGCTCGTCGTCGCGGACCGGGAAGACCGTGCGCAGCGCCTCATGGCGCCCGACCACATCGTTCACGGCGGACTGGAGGGCGTCCGCATCCACCGGGCCCCGCACCCGGAAGGCGAACGGCGCGTTATAGGTCGGACTCTGCTCCAGACGGTCCAGGAACCACAGCCGCTGCTGCGCGAACGACAGCGGCACCACCGCCGGCCGCACCCGCGCCGTCACCGCAGGCCGGGCCGCGGCACCGCCGGCCAGCAGATCTGCCAGCCCCGCCACGGTCGGCGAACCGAACAGTTCGCGGACGCCCAGCTCCACACCCAGCACCGAACGGATCCGGCTCAGGAGCTGGGCAGCCCTCAGCGAATGGCCGCCCAGGGCGAAGAAGTTGTCCGCCACCCCCACCGTCGGCACACCCAGCACCTGGGCGAACAGCCGGCACAGCACCTCCTCCCGCGCCGACCGCGGACCACGCCCCCTCCCGGCACGTCCGGGGCCGCCCCCGGACGGGACTGTGGCATCGGTCTGCTCCGCGACCGCGGGGCTCTGCGCTTGCGTCATGGTGCTCCTCCCTTGGAGACGGAGATGGGTCAGTTGCCGGTGGCGGGCTGCGGCGACAGATCGCGCCAGTGCTCCTCGATGTGGTCGAGGCAGGCCTGATATCCGTCGGCGCCCCGGGTCACCGTCCAGCCCTGTGGAGGTGCCAGGTGCGACGGCCAGAGGGAGTGCTGGTTGTGCTGGTTGACCAGGACGAGATAGGTGCCGTCGACGTCTTCGAAGGGGTGCGTGTGCGTCACGGGGAAGGTCCTTTCAGGTGGCAGGGAGCGGTGTGGGGCGGGATGTTCCCGTCCGGCGGGCTCAGACCGTGGCGTGTGATGCCGGTGTGGTGAGCGGTGCGATGTGGGCCGGCAGCTGCCGCCAGATCTCCGGGGTGTAGAAGTGCCCGCCGGGCAGCACATCGTGGCGGTACGCACCGCGGGCGACCCGGCGCCACTGGTTTCCGGCGTCCGGCTCGATGACATCGTCGTCCGTCGCGGAGAGCATCTGGACGGGGACGCCCACCGTGGTCCCCGGCCGGCAGCGGAAGGTGTCACGGACCCGGATGTCCGCACGCATGAGCTCCACGGCCATCTCCTGGAGTCCCGGGTCCGCCAGGACGTGTTCGGGCATCAGGCCGTTGGTGCGCATCCAGTCCAGCAGCTCGGCGTCGGTGTCCTGGCGCGCGGGGAACATGTCCCGTGGAGTCAGACCGCGGTCCGGCGCATTGCACGAGGAGACGACCAGTGCCTCCGGTGCCGGGCCGGCCGCGTCCTCGATCCGGGCCGCGACGTCGAAGGCCATCCATCCGCCCATGCTGTGCCCGAACAGGACATATGGCCCGTCGGCCGCGGAGAGCACCGCGGAGGTGGCGTCCGCGGCGAGTTCCTCCCAGTCGGCCGCGTACGGCTCCAGGAAGCGCCCCTCCCGGCCGGGGTAGCAGATGGCGGAGAGGGCCACCTCGGCGGGCAGGCTGTCGCTCCAGGAGTGATACGGCCCGGTGCCGCCGCCACAGAAGCCCAGGCAGAGGAGCGTGCGCACGGTGTGGCGGTCCGGTGGTTTGATCGGGATGACGGTGGTGTCCTGAGGTCCGGCCATCGTGGCCCTCTCCCTGTCTGTGTGGGGGCTCTTTTTGTCTCTTCGGCGTCTTTTTGGTGTCTCTGCGGCGTCTCTGCGACGTCTCTGCGACGTCTCTGCGACGCCTCTGCGACGTCTCTGCGGTGACGGATCGCGGTATCCGCGCAGGCGACGCAGTGACGGTGGTGCAGAAGGTGCGCGGTGGCCGCGGGAGGCGGATGCCGGCCCGTCAGCGGCCGGCGCGCAGGCTCTCGACGTGCCGCGCCAGGTCCCTGAGCCGTGGATGGCGGTAGACCTCACGGGCCGACATCGCGACCCCCAGTTGCTTCTTCAGCCGGGCCACGACACGCAGGGCGATCAGCGAATGTCCGCCCATGGCGAAGAAGTCGTCGTCGGCCCTGATGTGCTCCCGGCCGAGCACCTCGGACCATACGGCCGCTATCAGCGTCTCGGCCTCGCTCTGTGGAGCGCTGTCCGGGTCCGCCGTGGCCGGTTCGGGCGCGGGCAGGGCGGCGAGGTCGACCTTGCCGTTCACGGTCAGCGGCAGCGCGTCGAGGGCGAGGTAGGCGGTCGGGAGCATGAACTGCGGGAGGGCGGCGGCCAGATGGGCGCGGAGCGTGCCGGGAGTGAGGGTGCCGGTGGCAGGCGTGTCGCCCGCGGCACCTGTCGCCGCCACGTAGTACGCGGCGAGCTGTTCGCCGGCGGCCGTGCCGCTGTGCAGGTTGACCACGGCGGCCGCCACGCCCGGATGGGTGGTCAGCGCGGCCTCGATGTCGCCCAACTCCATGCGGTGGCCGCGGAGTTTGACCTGACGGTCACTGCGTCCCCGGAATTCCAGGGAGTTGTCGGGGCGCCGGCGCACCAGGTCTCCGGTGCGGTACATCCGCGTGCCGTCGGCGGCGAACGGGTCGGCGACGAACCGCGTGGCGGTGAGCGCGGGCCGGTTCACATAGCCGACGGCCAGCTGCCGTCCGGCGAGGTAGAGCTCGCCCTCCTCGCCGAACGGCACCGGCCGCAGCGCGGCGTCGAGGACGTGGCACCGGACTCCCGGCAGGGGACGTCCGATGTGCGGAGCGAAGTCCTCGATCCAGGCAGCGGTGGCGTCCACCGTGCACTCGGTGGGGCCGTAGAGATTGACCGCTTCGAGGCGCCGGGCGTCGTGTGCGGCCGCCAGCTCCCGCCAGGTGCCCTCCGGTACCGGCTCGCCGCCCATGAACAGCCGGAGCCGTCGCCCCTCGGCCGCGCGTACGAGCAGGTCGTCGCGGAGCAGCGGCCAGTGCGAGGGGGTCAGGTCGAGGTCGTGCACCCCGTGCTCGTCCAGGACTGCCCGCAGCAGGGCCGGGTCGGTGCGCTCCGCCTCCCCCAGGACGACCACGGTGTCGCCCCGGCACACCCGTGCCCACTGCTGGACCGAGGCGTCGAAGGAAACGCTGGCGTTCCATGCGACGACCCGGTGCCCATGGTCGTAGAGGCCCGCCTCCTCCAGCCCGGCGACCAGTGCCGCCACCGCGCCCCGGGTGGTCTCGACGCCCTTCGGTACGCCCGTCGAGCCGGAGGTGTAGATGACATACGCCGGGGTCCGGGCGGAGACCGGTACGGGCGGAGCCGGAGTGTACTCCGGGGCCGGGGCCTGCGGAGGGGGTGCGACCGGAAGGGTGCGGACACCTTCCGGCCACACCGGGCCGTCACTTCCACCCGTCAGCACCACGTCGATGCCCGCGTCACGCACCATCGCCTGCAGGCGTTCCTGCGGATAGGCGGGGTCGAGCGGTACGTAGGCGGCGCCGGTCCGCCAGACGGCGAGCAGCGCGACGACGAGGTCGGTACCCCGGGGCAGGCTGATCCCGATCCGCCGGCCGGGCGCGGCGCCGTGGCCGGCCAGCACTCCCGCCAACCGGGCGGTGTGCCGGTCGAGTTCGGCGAAGGTGAGCGCACCGTGGTGGCTGACCGCGATGCGGTCCGGGGTCGCCGCGACGGCCTGCTGGAAACGGGTCAGCAGATCGACGGCGTGGTCGGGTGCGGTGTGACGGGGATTTTCGAGGAGCTCGGTCATGCTGCCCGCTCCTCTCCCGGGGCGGGCGGCACGGTGGGCCGGCAGCCCGCGAGGTCGACGGGCTCGCCCATCGCGACGACGATGCGGCGGTCGCCGCGGAAGGGGTCGCGGCCATGGGTGGACAGCACGTTGTCGACGAGCAGCACATCGCCCGGCTGCCAGGCCTCGCGCACCGTCGCACCCTCGTATGCGGCGTTGATGGCGTCGAGTTCGTCGCGCGTCAGCGGCGCGCCGTCGCCGAGGCCGGTCTCGAAGGGCAGGCCGTCCGGCCCGAATTCGTCCAGCAGCGCCTCCCGGATCTCCTCGTCCAGCGACCAGGAGTTCCAGAACGCCATGTGGTTGAACCAGACCTCCTCCCCCGTCTGCGGATGCCGGATGATCCCGGGCCGCAATTGCCGGGTACGCAGTCCGCCCGAGGCGTCCCATTCGCAGGAGATGAGGTTGTCCGCGCAGTACTTCTCGGCCTGCTCCCGGGTGTCGGCGGCGAACGCGGTGCGCCAGTCCAGGGAGATGTGCTCGGAGTAGTTGCGGGTCAGCAACCACCCGGCCGAGCGCATCCGCTCGACGAGCGCGGAGGGTATCCGGCGGAGCACTTCGCGGCAGTCGGCGACCGGTGTCGCGCCACCCTCCTCCGGTGCCGTCAGGCAGGAGAACAGCAGCAGACCGGGGAAGGTCAGTGTGTAGCTGTTCTCGTTGTGCATACGGATCGGCTGGTTGGGCGGGAGGTCGGTGGAGGAGTAGACGTCGTTCCCGTAGCTGCTGCGGGGGGTGGCCTTCTCACGGTAGGGAGTGCGGCGGGGCACCAGGACGTCGCGTACCTTCGCGAAGTCCTCGACGTCGCGGACCGGGAGGCCCCGCAGGTACACCGCACCGTGCCGGTGCAGTGCGGTGCGCAGCTCCGCGTGGACCGAACCGAGCCACTCAGCTGCTTCGGCGGCGTCGTCGAAGCGGGGGACGTGTGCCATCGCCGGCTTACCGGCTTCGAGGGTCCAGGCGGGGGGTCCCGCGGTGGCGGACCGGGAAGAGCTCATGGTTGTGCGCTGCCTCTCGTGTCGTTGCTGACGGATGTCCTCGGACGCTGCTCGGGGGAGGTCACCCCCATCCGGTGTCGTTCCGGATCTGGGACGGGTGGCGCACGTTCTGCGCGGGGGAGAGCGGGAACATGGAATTCCTTTCACGTCATGGGGAAGGTGCGGACGGTTCCGCGGGAGGATTCGGTGCGGTACGCCGAATCGGTGCGGTACCTCGAATCGGCCCGGTACGTCGAATCGGCACCGGACTCGGCTCGGTTCATCCGGCCCGGCTCGGTTCACCGCACTCGGCTCGGTCCGTCCCGCGTACCGCGCGCGGGACGTGCTGCCGAAATGCGCTGCGGAGTTTCTCGGGCCGCGGGTGCCGGTCGCCATTCCCGGCCGTGCCGACGCGTGTCACGTTGTCATCGGGAAAGGCGTGCACCAAGAGCGTTCGGGGATGGTGTTCATGCCTGTCGCATAAAGGAGAGGGGACAAAAGGGGCATCCGTGGTTGCGGGGCCGGAGCGGTCGGCGCCCGTCGGTACGGCGCGGAGGGGCCCGGGCGGGCGCGGCGCGGACGAGCCCGGGCGGGCGCGGACGAGGGGCACGGCCGTCGTCCGGTCAGCTCGCTTCGGCCTCGCGCGCGGGCAGGTCGCGGCGGGATCGGATCGGGGACCACCACAGGATCAACGCCGCCAGCGGCATGGCTGCGGTCAGCAGCCACATCGTCGGCCGCACCCCCAACAGCGTGCCGAGGCCACCTGCGAGGAGCGCGCCCAGCGGCAGGGTTCCGTAGTTGAGGAACGCCGAGCAGGCAGTCACCCGGCCGAGCACACCGGAGGGGCAATACCCCTGGATGAAGCCTGCCTTGAGGATGTTTCCCGCCACCACGCCGAGCGCGGCAGCGCCGTAGCCGACGACGAAGAACGCCAGTCCGGCGCCGTCCCGGGTGAGCGCCATCAGCGGGGCGAGGGCGGGCACGCCCAGCTCGAACAGCAGCAGGGCCCGAGCGGTACCGAGCCGGGCCGCGCCCCGGCGCACCAGCAACGCGCCCAGGACACCCCCTGCGCCGCCGAGGCCCACCAGCGCCCCCACCGCGCCGGAGGACAGGCCGACGTCCCGCACCAGGAAGACGACGAGCAGGGCCTGGCAGCCTCCCAGGGCGAGGTTCGAGGCGCCTCCGAAGAGAGTGAGGCTGCGCAGGTACGGATCGCGGGCGACCAGCCGCACCCCCTCCCGTACGTCCCCGAGCAGCGGCGCGCGGCGCCCCGGCCGGGAGGCAGCTGCCGGCGGCTCGCGGTGGCGGATGCGGCCTATGCACAGGAAGGAGATGAGGAAGGTCGCCGCGTTGGTCAGCATGCCGTCGACCGCACCGGCGGCCTGTGCGATCAGGCCTCCGGATCCCCCACCGGCGATCTGCGCCGCGGCGGCGCTTCCGTGCAGCTTCGCGTTGCCCTCGGCCTGGTCCGGGGGGCTGAGCAGGGTGGGGAGGTAGGCGGTGTACGCGGTCTGGAAGAAGACGGCCGCCGAGCCCACCAGCAGGGCGACCAGCAGCAGCTGACCGATGCCGAGCACACCGCACCATGCGGCAACCGGCACGCTCAGGAACAGGGCGCACGAGACGGCGTCGCAGACCAGCATGACCGTGCGGCGGCGCAGCCGGTCCACCCAGACTCCGGCGGGCAGCCCGATGACGAGCCAGGGCAGCCACGTCGCGGCGTTGAGCAGGCTCACGGCGAAGGTTCCGGCATGCAGCACGGAGACGGCGGCCAGCGGCAGCAGCACACCCGTGACGGACACGCCGAACTTGCCCGCGGTCTCCCCGTACCACAGCTGCCGGAAGTCCCGGTGGCGGCGTAACAGTCCGCCGCCCGCGCTGCGTGCCGCCCGGTGCCCGGTCCTCACCGGCACGGGGAGGTGCCCGTCTGCTCCGAGGTGCCCGTCTGCTCCGTGTTGACTGACTGTTGATCAAGCATGTCTAGCGTGCCTTCCGATCGGGGGATATCTCTGATGGGGCTGAGGGATGATGACTACGTCAGAACCACTGGGACGAATTGAGCTCAGCGAGGAAGCGTCGCGCGTATTCGGCTACGCCGCACAGCGCGCCGTCTGTGGCATCGAGGAACTCACCGCCGTGGGACTGGACAGCGCGGATGCGGAACGAGCGGTGAAAGAGCTCGTGGAAATGCGATTACTCTGCCGCGCCGAAGGAGAGGCTGACCGGTTGACCGTGGTGCCGCCCCGGACCGCCGCAGACCGTTTGCTGCGTCCCTTGGAGCGCGATGTGCGGGAGCGCTATGAGGAGATCGAGCGGCTCCGGGAGACGTTCGCATCGCTGCTCCCTGCCTACGAGTCGGGGCGGGCGCGTCGTGCGGACGCCGTGCCGATCGAGCTGCTCACCGACCTGAGGACCGTCCAGGAGACCATCGACGAGTTGACGACCGGTGCCCGGCAGGAGGTGCTCACCGCCCAGCCGGGTGGTGCCCGTTCCGCCCGCGTACTCCAGGAGGCGGGTGAGCGGGACCGGCGGATGCTCACGCGCGGCGTCCGGATGCGCACCCTCTACCAGCAT
The DNA here is from genome assembly GCF_036048035.1 of Streptomyces sp. NBC_00400. Taxonomy (NCBI): domain Bacteria; kingdom Bacillati; phylum Actinomycetota; class Actinomycetes; order Kitasatosporales; family Streptomycetaceae; genus Streptomyces; species Streptomyces sp. NBC_00400. The sequence goes on from NZ_CP107940.1 coordinate 627,958, forward strand.
CCCGCCCGCTACGACCAGCCGACGATCGACCACGTCCGGCGCGTGATGCACCTCGGAGCGCAGGTGCGGACGCGGACCGACGGCCTGTGCCGGCTGCTGGTCTTCGACCACCGTGTGGCCCTGCTGGGGCTGCGGGACGACCCGGAGGCGGCCCTGCTGGTGCGCGAGCCGCATGTCGTCCACTACATACGGGTGTTCTTCGACTGCCTGTGGCGCGATGCCTCACTCTTCCCGGTCAGCTTCGACTCGGCCGCGGCCGTCCGGATCTCCGGCGAGATCCAGGAGTCGATCGTCGCCATGCTGTCGGAGGGGTTGGAGGACAAGTCGATCGCGCGGCGCCTGGGGATGTCCGTGCGCAGCTGTCAGCGCCACGCCTCGGAAATCATGAAGGCGGTCGGCGCGAAGAGCCGGTTCCAGGCCGGGTATGTGCTGGGGCGGCTGCACGCCGCCGCGCGGGACCGGGAGTGAGCCGGGGCCGCCCGCACGTCACCGGGGCCGGCCCAGGGCTCGTACGGGGCGCCCCGGATCCACCCCGGCCAGTTCGCGTACGAGCCCGCCGAGGCCCTCGGCGTGCCGGGCTGCCTCCTCCGCCGTGTAGTTGGCGGGGTTCGCTTCCACGCACACGCTGGTGCCGGCGTGCTCGGAGTGCACGTCGAAGTACAGGCCGAGGTCCGGGATGGGCCCGGTGACCAGGGTGCGCACCACGCCGGTGGCCGGTCCGAAGCGCAGGTCGCGGTCGAAGTTGACGATATTGACCACCGGTCCGACGCTGTGCTGCTCCGGGGCCGCGGCGAGCGTGCGCCGGAACTCCTCGTAGCGGTAACGGTGGTGGCGCAGCGCCTGCCCGATCTGGCGGTCCGTCCGCCGGAAGGTGTCGGTCACCGACCGCTCCGGCTCCACGAGCACCCGGAACGGCAGGAGGTTCGCCATCGGGGCGACGACATTGCGCAGCAGGCGGGTGGGCCGGCTCGTCGCGGAACAGCCGAAGGTCACCTCCTCGGCGCCGGTGACCTGCCACAGATAGAGGGCGGCGGCGGTGATCAGGAAGCGCGCGGTGGACACCTCCAGCCGCTCGCTTTGGGCACGGACGGCGTCGACCACCTGCCGTGGCAGATGATGGCTGTACTGCAAGGTGACAGGTGCGGGCGGAGCGTCCGCCCGGAGCCGGCCGGTGGCCGGCCAGTCGAGCGCGACCTTCTCCCAGAACTCCCGGTCGGCCGCGTACATCCGGCCGGCCCGGTAGGCGCGGTCGTGCTCGACGGCGGCCGTGACCGGCGCGAAGGGGTTGGATTCGCAAGGGGAACCGGTGTGCATCGAGTGGTAGAGGGCCGCGGTCCTGCGGGCAACGGCGGCAGTTCCATGGCCGTCCGTGATGATGTGGTGGAAACGGCGGTACCAGAAGTGGCGGTCCCTCGATACCTTGATCAGCGCACCGGCCAGCAGAGAACCGCAGGTCAGGTCGACCGGGCGGGCCATCTCGGCACGCATCCAGGCCACCGCCTCCGCGTCGGGGTCGGGCCGCTCACTCATGTCGAGGACCTCGAAGGACCATTCCGCGGGCCCCAGTTCCTGGTAGGGCGTCCCGTCGGTGGCGACGAGGAACCGTGCGCCGAGCGATCCTGCTTCGTCCACGGCGGTACGGGCGGCCGCTTCGAGGAGCTTCGCGTCGACGGCGCCGGTGATCTCGTAGTAGTCACCCACGTTGTAGACCGGGCTGCCCGGTTCGAGTACCTGCGATATCCAGATCTCCAGTTGCCCCGCGGTCAAAGGGGATTGCACGTTTCCGCTCCAGAGGTCTAGGGAACCGTTGTCCGCCCAGCCTGGCAGCCGCGCCGGGCACCGCACAGGCCGTGCCGGGGGTGGTGTCTGCGCCAGTCGTGGACCCGAGGGGGCACGGCGCCTCCCGCTCCGCGCCGAGGAACGTCGGCGCACACTCGGGTGGTGAACGTCGAGGACGCGGAACACCCTCGGCGCCGGCTGGAAGCGCAAGCCGCCGCCATCGCGGAATGACGCGGCTGGTGGAACCGGTATTACCGCCGATTCCGCCGGAGAAGTCGGCCCGGATATTGCGCCAATGGTCTTCACGGACAAGCCGGTTCGCCGGGAAAGCTCTCCGATCGAGTAGAGGGTCGTCACGTCCATGTCCCCCACTCTGCTGTCTCCAGTCACTGGAGACTCAAGGCCATTCCCCAACTGGGCCCCGACCGCCCCGACCGAGACGGCCTCCGAGTTGCTGAGCACACGTCACATGGTCTCCGCCGACCGCCAGGACGACGGGGCGCACTTGTACGCACTGGGCCGAGCGATGGCAGCGACATGCGCCACCGCTCGCCGGCGGCCTATGGCTACGAGCCCTTGGACTCATCCATCCAGGGCGTGGTTGAGATGTGGTCACAGTGCCTGCCGTATCGAGGTGATTGGACGGTGGTCTCGTAGGGACAGCGAGCTTGCCGTACCGGGTGGCGACGCTTCCGGCCTGCTTCAACAGGCCGATCCTGCATTCGGCCTTGTGCCTGCGCTTGCACCCTCTCGACTACGCGACGCCCCGGTGTGACGAGCACGTCCCGGACGCGTCATCGGGACGTCACCCACGGGACCGGATTCAGCCATCGCATCGCTATTCGCATATTCTTCCGGTCGCCATTCTCCGGGCGCCTGGGGATTATCAACGGATCCCCATGGATGCCAGGGTTCTGCTGGTGGCGGCGACGCTCCAGCGCATAGAATATCGCGCGCTGCTCGCGATGGCGGTCGGTGAGGTCGGCGGTGGGGGCGGGGATACCGTGATTGGTCTGCAAAAACACTCACTGCAGGGCGGCGCCGCCCGGGGCCTTGAACACGCGTTCGCTTTTCCTGGCCTGCGGCACTTACGACTCGTCCGCGATATCGCTAAAAGATCATGAAAAGGCGGTCCACGCAACAACAGCGGGCCGCCCTTTTCCTTTTCCGTGACGTTCGCGAGGGGCTTCCGCTCCTGGGGCCAGGAAGCGGACGTCAGCGAGAAGCGGCCGTTTCGTTTTCACGACAAGAGAAGTGTGGAGTGTGATGCCATGAACCGACTCGGCAGAGACTCGCGCCGGTTAGCCCGGAGGCTTGTGAAGCCGCCGGCGCGCATCGCGTTATCTGTTCTTTTGCTGGCAGGCGGTGCCGTGGGAGGGACGGCTGGACCGGCCGCCGCTTCGACCGCCGACGGCACGCTGACGGTTGAGGTGCTGCGCGACTTCTTCGGCACCGGCGTGATCAACGCGACGATGGACGTGCCGCAGCGGGGCATGAAGGTGGAGATCTCCGACCCCGCTGGGCACGTTGCCACCGGCATCACGGATGCCACCGGAAAGGTCGTGGTGTCGCGGTCGGCCGTGCTGAACGGCGGCCGGTACCGCGTCGACGTCAGCATCCCGGCGCCGTACAGCGGCTATCTGCGGGCGGCGCCCGCGTCGACGGCGGGGAACCACTTCGACAGCTTCACGTCGTTCGTGGATGTGTCCGGCGGAAAGAACGCCTCGGTGGTGACGGGGGTGTGGGATCCGGCCGACTACACGCTGCCGGACTCGCGGTACTTCGTGCCGATCCACAACGGCGCCAACGGGACCGACAACCGGGCGTTGGCGGCGTTCGGGACGAAGACCCGGGGCACGTGTCCCACCGATGCGGCGTGCCCGACCACGCTGGCCACGCAGGACCAGGTGGGCACGACGTTCGGGTTGGCGTACGACAAGAACCGGACCCGGCTGTTCCAGAGCGCGTTCGCCCGCCGGTACGCCCCGTACGGGCCGCAGGGCGGGGGCGCGATCTACACGGTGCCGGTCAACGGCTCGGGTGCGCCGGAGCTGTTCGCGCGGGTGCCGGACGCCGCGGTGACGCGGCACGACACCGCCAACATGGTCAAGGATCCCGGGTTCACCGACGTGCCGGGCAAGGAGAGCATCGGTGGCCTGGCCCTGTCGGAGGACGGCTCCACGCTGTACGCGGTGAACCTGCGGACCCGCAGCCTGGTGAGCTTCGACGCGACGGGGGCCACCGCCGCGGCGCCCAAGTCGACGGTCCCGATCCCGGACCCGGGGTGCGCGAGCCCCGACGACTGGCGGCCGTTCGGTCTCCAGGTCCACAACAACACGCTGCACGTCGGCGGCGTGTGCAGCGCGGAGAGCACACAGCAGCGCGCGGACCTGAAAGCCTTCGTCTCCACCTACGACGGCAAGCGGTTCACCACGGTGCTGAGCCACCCGCTCACGGACGAACGCGGCAGCGTCTTCGGTTCCGGCGACAAGGCCACCCACTGGAACCCGTGGAACACCGGCCTGGACACGTGGGACGACCGGAAGGCGGGCAGCGTCTTCATCGATCCGCAGCCGGAGCTGGCCTCCCTCGCCTTCGCCCGCGACGGCTCGATGATCCTGGGCTTCCGCGACCGGTTCATGGACGTGCTCAGCTGGGGAGGGCTGGACCCCCGCCCGGGGAACAACACGGCGGAAAACGGCATGTCCGGTGGTGACATCACCATGGTCTGCGCCACTCCCACCGGTGAATACCAGTGGGAAGGCACCGGGAGCTGCCCCAACCACGCCACCCCCGCCAACAATGGCGGCCAGGCAGCCGATGTCGTCGAATACTTCCCCGGCGACTTTTACGCCAACGCGCACCAGGAGACCGCGCTGGGATCGGTGGCCTATATCCCGCAGCAGCAGTGGGTCGTCAGCACGGAGTTCGACCCGGTCGTCAACGTCGCGACCTCAGGGACCGGTTACCACGACATCACGACCGGTCAGGGCCCGGGCAACAACCCGACCGCCAATGGGTTCCAGTTCGTCAGCCAGGCACAAGGCGGGTTCGGCAAGGCCGGCGGGCTCGGTGACATCGCGTACGCGGCGGCGAACGCGCCGATCCAGATCGGCAACGTCGTGTGGTTCGACGGCGACCACAACGGGATCCAGGACCCGGGGCACGTGCTGCTGCCGGGGGCGACGATCAACCTGCTGGACGCGGACGGCAAACAGGTCGCCACGACCAGGACCAATGCCGCCGGCGAGTACTACTTCGGTGGTGTCGGCGCCACGTACGAGCTCACGCCGGGCGCGAAGTACACGGTGCAGTTCGACGTGTGCACCGCGGACACCAGCCAGGTGCCCGAGCAGCCCCCGGCGAGCGAGCTGAGGTTCACGCTCCCGCGGGCCGGTGCCAACCGTGCGCACGACTCCAATGTGACCCCGCCGACCACCGGACCGTTGTGCAACGGCTACGCGCCTGTCACGGCGCCGGACAAGCCGGGCGGGGTCGATCACAGGATCGACGCCGGGGTGTACCTCCCGAAGGAAACGCCGACGCCGACCCCCACACCCACACCCACACCCACCCCGACCCCGACTCCCACACCGACACCGACACCGACACCGACACCGACACCGACTACGACGCCGACTCCCCCACCGACACCGACAACTCCGACTCCGCCCGCGGCCTCCACGCCGCCGTCGCCCGCGCCGCCTGCCCACCGCCCGGGCCCGGCCGGTGGAGGCGGGGGTTCGCTGGCGAACACCGGTACGCCCGGGTTGGCGCAGATGATCGGCATCGTCGGTCTGCTGGTGGGTGCCGGCCTGGTCATCGCCTTCGTGACCCGGATTCGTCGCGCCCGGCAACACTGAACGAACCGCACAACGGTGAGCTGCCCGTCCGCGATCCGGACGGCGCGGACGGGCAGTTCACGGCTCGGCCGGTCCATGAGGGCCGGCCTTGGCGTGGTCTGCCACCGGACTGCCGAGTGCCGCCGCGAGCCCGCGGCGGCCGGACGGTGTGGTGATCGAAAGGATGAATCGGAGAGTGTCAGCGTCGAACCGCGTGCGGAGCGTGAGAATCCGGCAAGCCCCACCGGGTCGTCCGGCCGGCCGGCGCCGGTGGCCGCGGTCGCGCCGGGCCGCGGCCGTCCTCGGCATCGCGGCCGTCGCGGTGGCCGCGATGGCCGCGGTGGCCGCGTTCCTGGTCGCCGACGGCGGCTCCGGCGCCGGCGGTCCGCGCCCGCTGACGACGGATGAGGCGAGCCGGCTGGCGATCACGCGATTCCGTAACTACCAGGCGCAGGGCCGCGCGGTGACGATCACCGTGCCGGGCACTGCCGGCGGGCTGACCGTCACCGGGTCCGTCGACTATCGGCGCAAGGCCGGTTACGGCGTGGTGCACGGCACCGGGCGCGACAAGTCCAGCGACGGGCTGATCCAGTGGACGCCCGCCTCGGTGCACGTCCGCCCGATGACGGACGCCCCGGCGCACGCACCCGCCTCGCCGCCCCGTTCGGGCTGGTACGACCGTCCGCTGCTGTCGTCCGGCAGCGCGCTGGACACCTCCCTGTCCATCGCGCTCGGTCTCGGCGGCAACCGGCCGGACAACGCCGAACTGCTGCCGCAGAACGGCGCCGCTTGGTGGGGGCGGGAGCAGGTGGACGGGCGCTGGGTGGACGTGATGACCGGACCGTCCTCCTCTGACCGCTCCGGTACGGCGGGCAACGTGCGCTACTGGATCGGTTCCGACGGCACCATGTACCGGGTGCGCGTCAGCGTGGGTTCACAGCCGGCGCCGGTAGTCCTCGCGTTCGACACCCACAAGTACGTTCCGGTCAAGCCGGTACCCGGAACCACCCCGACCCGGTAGCCGCTGTTCAGGACGTCTGCACCCGCGCGTTCGCGGCGAGCAGGGACGCCGGCGGCAGCCGGATGCCCTCCGTCTTCGGCAGGGCCGGGACGGGCGGGACGGCGGTGGCGTCCGCGGTGGCGGCGTCGGGGAACTGCGGCTGCGGAGCAGGCGCCGCGACCTCGGTGAACGGGATACCACCGGGTGCCGTCGGCGCCGCCCACGTGCCGGCCGGCGAGGACGACCCGGCCGGAAGCGGGCAGGCCGCAGTCGTCGCGAGCCGGGCGGGCACGGTGGTGCGCAGAGCGTTGCCGCGCAGGCAGTTGCCGCGTCCCCGCGTGGCGGTGGGGAACGTCCAGCCGACGTCGACGCCGTTGCCGGTGAACGTGTTGTCCACGATCTGGTTGCCGACCGGAGGTAGGTCGGCGGTCGCGGTGATCACCAGCCCGGCGTTGCGGTTGCCGGCGATGCGGTTGCGGACGAACCGGTTGTCGCTGCCGCCGTCGATGCCGATGCCGGTGCCCCACCCGCCGTCGGCCTGCTCCGGGGTGGCCGTCTGCTGGTTGGCGGCGATCAGATTGCCCGCGATGACGGAGCCCTTTTGCGGGAGCAGTTTCTCCTGGTGGTCGGAGTTGGTGGTGAGTCCGACCCGGTTGCCGACCAGGCGGTTGCCGACCACGTACATGTCCCCGCTGGCGTTGGTGCCTTCGTAACCGACCGCGTTGAGTTCGGCGACGTTGTCCCGCACCACGATGTGGCATGGCTTGCACTGGCCGACATAGATCCCCGAGTCGGCGCCGCCCGACGCGTACGAGTGCTCGATGACACCGTTCCGGGCGGAGAACGCGTAGATGCCGTACAGACCGTTGCGGGTCGCGGTCACATACGAGACCAGGAACGACTTCAGGAAGGTGACGGGCTCATCGCCGGTGTCGTAGCCGCCGCTTTGCCCCGGCAGCCCGGCGGCCGCCTTCGCCGAACCGGTGACCAGCACGCCGTTCTGCGTGTTGTTCTCCACGGTCAGGTTCTCCACGGCCACCCCGGGCGCCGCGACGACGACACCGTTCGGCTGCCGCAACCGTCCGTCGATGACGACCTTGTCCCGGGACGCACCGCGAAGAGTGATGCGCGCCGTGTCGATCTTCACCGACTCGTGGTACACGCCCGGCGCGACCAGCACCAGGTCACCGGGACGGGCCAACGACACCGCATCCGAGATCGTCGGGGCATCGGCAGGCACTCGGATCGTCACCTCCGCACCGGCCGGTCGCCGGCCTTTGCCCGATCCGCCATCGCCGCCGCTGCAGCCGACCACAAGCGTCAGCGTGCCCAGTACCGCCGCCACCACGCGAAGAGCTAATCGAGGCATGATCCCAGTCTGGCATGACGCCCAAGTCCACGCCAGAATCGGGAGGTTGACCCGCACCTACGAGGCGGCTGTGGCACTCTGCACACCATGCACCGAGCCGATCACCATCCGTCGCGCCGCAGGTTCCTCGATGTCACCGGCGCCGTGGTGGCCGCCGGTCTGGCCGCCGGGTGCACATCGGACTCCGCCCGGCCAGACCGGCACGCCCCTACCCCAGGGGCCACGCCAGTGCCGGTTGCGGCGACGGGCCGCCATCAGGCAGGCATCACGCTCCCCCAGCCGGCCCAGCCCAACCTGCTCGCCGTGGTGGCCGACCTCGGTGCCACCGTGGCTCCCGGCCCGTTACTGGCCGAACTCGGCCAGGCCATCCGCTCACTCACAGCGGGGACCGACACGCGGCTGCTGGGCCTGCCGCCGGGCGACCTCACCGTGACCGTCGGCGTGGGCCCCCGGCTGGTGCGCACGGCCGGTGCCTCGCTGCCCGGCGCGACCGACCTCCCGCGATTCTCCCGCGAGCGGATCGCTCCACGGGCACGCGGCGGAGACCTGCTGATGCAGATCTGCGCCGGCGACGCCCTGCTCTTACCGGTCGTCGCCGCCGCTCTCCTGGACCAGGCCGGTGACCGCATCCGCGAACGCTGGCGGCAGTCCGCACGCCGCGGTGCGAACGTGTCCGTCGGCAACGGCCTTACCGCGCCACGCAACCCACTCGGTTTCATCGATGGCATCGTGGGCCCGCACACGACCGCCGAACAACAACGCGACCTGTGGCTGGCGGGGCCGCCTGCGGTCGCCGGCGGCACCCTTGCCGTACTGCGGCGTATGGAACTCGACCTGCCACGGTTCGCCGCCCTGTCCGTAGCCGAACAGGAAGCGGTCTTCGGGCGGCGCCGGGCCAGCGGCGTCCCCCTCTCCGGCGGCACCGCCGCCTCGGGCCCGGAACTCGGAGCCAAGACACCGGACGGGCGCTATCTCGTCCCCGCGGACGCCCATGTGCGCAGGGCACACGCCACCGTGGTCGGGGTCGGGCTCATGCTCCGCCGCTCCTACAGCACCGACGAGCCCGCCCCCGGCCTGCTCTTCATCAGCTTCCAGAACGACCTGCGGACCTTCACCGCCACCCTCACCCACATGGACACCTCCGACGCACTGCTGCCCTTCACCACCACAACCGCCAGTGCGACATTCCTGGTCCTCCCCGGCTTCGACCGGCAACACCCGCTCGGTTCCCAGCTGTTCGGCTGATCACGGTCAACCTCATGCCGGTTGCCTCGCGCGTGCTCCAGAGGCCCTCCAGCTCCCGCAGGCCGGGAACCGGAGGGACGACGGCGTCGGCGCCGTTCGCCGGCACGATGTGGTCGGCGGTGTACCGCACCTCGCCCGGTTCACCTGGTCACTCATGGTGGTCATGACGACCTGCCATGGCGATGAATACCGCTCCGAGCACACAGGCGATACCGGCTGTGAGGTAGGCGAGGTGGTAGCCGGTGAGCTGGTCGTTGCCGGTGGCTGCGACCAGGACCATGACCGCCACTCCGACGCTGGCCCCGATCTGCTGTGCCACGACGTTCACCGCCCCGGCGACCGCGTGCCGGTCCGGCTCGACGCCGGTGAGCGCGGCGGACGTCATCGAGGGGAAGTTCAGTCCCTGGCCGATGCCGCTGATCACCAGGCCGGGCAGCACATACAGCAGATAGTTGCCTTCGTGCGGTGTGGTCATCCACAGCGCTGTTCCTCCGCCGATCAGGACGAGCCCGACGGCCATCAGCGTGCGCGGCGTGTACTTGGCCAGCAGGCGTCCGGTGAGGAAGTTGGCGGTGAGGAACACGCCCGCCGACATCGGGACCAGTGCGAGACCGGACTGGAGCGGGGAGTACTTCAGCATCTCCTGGAGATACAGCGGCGCAAAGAACAGCATCCCGACCGAGGCCATGTACTGGAGGAACGCTGCCAGGCTCGCGGCCCGTACCGATGTGACCCGGAAGAGCCCGAGAGGGAGCACCGGGTCGGCGGTGCGGTGCTCGTGCACCACGAAGAACACCAGGAAGACCGCTGCGACGCAGAGTGCGCTCCAGGCCAACGTGCCGGTACTGCTCGCGCCGACGACCACCAGGGTGAGGCCGAGAGTGCCCGAGATCGCACCGGGCAGGTCCAGCCGGCCGCCGCGCCCGACGCCACCGGGCAGCCCGGCGCGCGTCACGGACAGCACGGCCAGCCCCAGTATCACCGAGAACCACAGCACCGACCGCCAGCCGAGGAACTGGGTCAGTACACCGCCCAGCAGCACCCCGCCGCTGAAGCTCGCCGCGCCGACCGCGGCGTACACGCTGAGGGCCCGGTTGCGCGCCGGACCGGCCGGAAACACCTCGGTCAGCAGGGCCAGGGCGGCCGGACCTGACAGGGCCGCGCCGATGCCCTGGACCGCCCGCGCACCGAGCAGAACCCCGGTGTCCGGCGCCACGGCCCCGGCCAACGCGGCCACCGTGAACAGGGCGACACCGCACTCGAACACCCGCCGTCGGCCGAAGACATCGGCCAGGCGGCCGCCCACCAGCAGGAAGCCGGCGAACGTGACGGCGTAAGCAATCATGACCCACTGGAGGGTGGCTTCGTCCAGATCGAAACGTGCTCCGACGGACGGCAGGGCGGCGTTGAGCACCCCGAGACCACTCACGTCCAGTGCGAGCGCCCCGGCCAGCGCCCCAAGTGCCAGGCCCGGCCTGTGCCGTGGCATCACCGCGGTAGTGGTCATGCAGTCCTCCCGGGGAACTCGCCGTCACATATCCGGCCGACGGCTGTCCGAGGAAGGTGGCAGCTGAGCCGTAATCGGGCGAACACGTCACCCGCAACCGCTACAGGCGTGTCGTCGCCGGCCTCGGCCGCAAGCGGCTGCCGTGTCGTGGTGAGTTCCCTCCGTCCGGCACCCGCCACCCCCACGTGGGCGTCAGCCGGCACCGGTTCGCTTTTCATGATTTTCATGCCGAGCAGCTTGCAGCGCCGTCCGACCGCTGTCCAGCCCGGCCCTTCTCGTATGCCACCGGAGCATCGCTCACCGGGTCGTCCCCTCCCGTCGGCTGAGGCGCGGTGACGGGCGCACAGGGCACCTCCGGAATTGCGTGAGAAGAGGGCGAACCAGTCACTCGGGGTCCAAATCAGGCCAGTGCACCTTCCGGCTCATAGACCACACTTGTTTCACCATTCACAGGGTGGCAGTCTGAAGTTGCCGGGCGGGCGAGTACCTCATGATGCGGTCCACGCCAGTCCGTATCATTCTTCACCTAGGAAATGGATCTTGAAGCTGGTCCGGCAGTGGTTGTGCCGAGAGAGAGTTCCGCCTGCACGTCCCCGAAGGCAATGCAGTTGCGGATCGAATTGACCAGGAGACGGACGATGCAGGCCGGCGGCCGGGCTGCCGGGAAGTGATCCTGAACCAGATCGCAATCTGATTCAGCCAAAACGACTTAACGGGGGAACGGGTCGGGTGTAGGTACTAGTTTTTCTCCAGCCATACGTTCCTGTCCGGGGCCGGACAGCCTGCCCAGCAGGACACGGGTCCCCTTGCCTCTGACAGGGGTTCCTCGTATTCGGCTGCACTGCGGCACTTGACCCGTCGAAGCGAAGCTTCCGTGTCCTGAGCCATCCCCATGACCAGCTGCCTGGGTACTGACTCACCATTGCGAGAAGCATCGGCCTCGGCCATGTTTTCGGCACGGCCGCATGTGCGCCGCAACCCCCTCGATCCCGCTGCCAGGACAGAGCGGACGGAGTTTCCGAGAACGTGATCACCCGGCCGCAAGCTTCATCGGTCCCTTCCATCCGCCCTGCTGAGGAGCCGTAATGCCCCAAGAGCACGCAGCACGAGATGTGCATGCCATAACAGAGTTTCTGCTCTCTCGCGTTGTTGAGCTGTTGGACTTGTCCAAGGGCGCGGTGGATCGCTGGGCACCGATGCATCAGTACGGCCTGGACTCGCTGAAGTTGACGGCTCTTGCCGCCTCGTTATCCGAATTCCTCGGCTGGAAAGTTCCGGTCACCTGGATGTGGCAGTACCCGACCCTCGACGAGCTGTCCCGTGCACTCGTCGAGGGTCCACGTGCCGCGGAGACCGCAGCCCCGGGCAACGACCGCCGTACGGCATCACATGAACCCATCGCGATCGTGGGCATCGGCTGCAGGTTCCCCGGCGGACCGGACCCGTCCGCGTTCTGGCAGCTGCTTGTCGAGGGCGGCGACGCCGTCGGCCCGGTGCCGCCCGCGCGACGCGACCTCCTCAACGACAAGGTGCGGTGGGGCGGGTTCATCGACGGCATCGACCGGTTCGATCCACTGTTCTTCGGCATCTCACCCCGCGAAGCCGTCCAGATGGACCCGCAACAGCGTCTGATTCTGGAGCTGGCCTGGGAGGCGCTGGAGGACGCGGGTGTCGCGCCCCACAGCCTCGTCGGCAGCGACACCGGCGTGTTCATGGCCTCCTGCTGGGGCGATTACGCCGCTCTGGCGCACTCTCGCGGTCCCGACAGCCAGATCACCCCGCACACCGCGACCGGCATGCACGACGGCATCATCGCCAACCGCGTCTCCTACCTCCTCGGCCTGCAGGGCCCGAGCATGGCCATCGACGCCGCCTGTGCCGGATCGCTGGTCTCGGTGCACGTGGGATGCCAGTCGATCTGGATGGGCGAGAGCGAGCTGGTGCTGGCCGGTGGCGTGAACCTGAGCTTCGTCTCCGACTACTACACCGCCATGGACGAGATGGGCGCGCTCGCTCCGGACGGCCGCTGCAAGTCGTTCGACGCCCGGGCCAACGGCTACGTCCGCGGTGAGGGCGCCGGCGTCGTCGTGCTCGCCCCGCTCAGTGTGGCGCTTGAGCGCGAACTGCCGGTGTACTGCGTGATCAAGGGCAGCTCGTCGAACAACGACGGTCTGAGCAACGGCATGACCGCGCCGAACCCCCAGGCGCAGGAGAAGATGCTCCGCACCGCGTACCGGCGGGCCGGCATCAAACCGTCCCTCGTGGACTACATCGAGTGCCACGGCTCCGCGACGCCCCTCGGCGACCCGATCGAGGCCAATGCCATCGGCGCGGTCCTGGGCGCTGACCGCGGGGAGCCCCTGCGGCTCGGTTCCGTCAAGTCCAACGTCGGGCATCTGGAGGCGGCGGCGGGCATCGTCGGCCTGGTCAAACTCGCGCTTTCGATGCGCAACGGCGTGCTGCCGCCGAGCCTGCACTACGCCTCTCCGAACCCGCAGATCATGTTCGACGAGTACCACCTCACCGTCCAGGACCGGCTGACGCCGTGGCCGCGACGGTCCGACGCGCGCCGAGGAGGCGTCAGCTCGTTCGGGTTCGGCGGCGCGATCTGTCATGTCGTCGTCGAGGAGCTGCCGCGTCCCGAGACCTCACTCCTCCTGCTGGCCGGGGACTCCCGGGAGGCGCTGGCCGAGCGGGCGCTGGCACTGCGCGAGGAGGACGACCTGCGGGCGCTGTGCAGCCGGACACCCGGCGAGGGCAGGTTCCGGCTCGCGGCCACCGCCCACGACATGACCGAACTCCGGGCGCAGCTCCATGCCTTCGGCACCGGCGCAACGGCCGCCGGGGTAAGTGCCGGTGAGATCACCGAACGCCGGCCGCGGGTGGCGTTCCTGTTGTCGGGCAACGGTTCGCAGTGGGTGGGCATGGGCAGGCAGCTGCTCGCCGGTATGCCCGTGTTCCGACGGTCCATGATGCGCTCCGACAAGCGGATGCGGGAGCTGCTGGGCTTCTCCCTCGTCGACCAGTTGCTGTCCCCCGATGGCCGCATCGACGACATGGACGTGTTCCAGCCGCTGTTGTTCTCCCTCCAGGTCGCTCTGGCCGATGCCTGGCGCTCGCTGGGGGTGGAGCCGGATGTCGTGGTGGGACAGAGCGTCGGAGAGTTCGCCGCCTCCTACATCGCCGGCGCACTCGACTTCGAGGACGCCTCCCGCCTGGCAGCCCACCACGGCCGGCTCCTCCAGCAGCTGGCCGTCGGACGCGGTGACGGCATCGTGGTCATGACCGGTGCGGACGACGTCAAGCAGTACCTGACCGGCCGGCTCACCGTTTCCGGCTACAACGGCCTGAACTCCACCCTGGTCACCGGCACACCGCAGGAGATCGACGAGCTGAGCCGGCGGCTCACCGACGACGGCGTCACGAACCACCGGGTACGGATGGGTCACGCACCGCACTCGCCGCTGGTCGACCACGTCCTCGCCCCGCTGAGGGCCGAGCTCGACGGCATCACGCCCCGGAGCACACGCATCCCGATGATCTCGACGGTCACCGGGAAGCGCGTCGACGGCGCGGAGCTCGGGCCGGACTACTGGGCGGACAACCTGCGCCAGGAGATCCGGGTGGTCGACGCCCTGACGAACCTGCGCGACCACGACATCGACGCGGTGATCGAACTCAGTCCGCATCCCCTGCTGCTCAAGTCGGTGTCGGAGATCCTGCCGGCGACCACCCTGCCCTCGCTCCGTCGTGGCGCCGACGAAGCCTCGACCCTGCTCGGCTCGCTCGGCGCGCTGTACACCGCCGGCCTCCCGGTCACCCCCGGCCCGTTCACCGCGGGCGACCGGAGACGGCACGTCACCCCGAGCCAGGGCGAGGTCGCGGCCGACGAGCAGGTGCATCTCCTGCCCGTCACGGCGCGTACGGCGGCCGCGCTCACCGACACCTGCCGTGAGCTGTCCAACCATGTCGAACGTGACACCGGCCTGCGGGTTTCCGACCTCGCCTACACGCTGGCGGCCAGGCGTACCCACCACAACCACCGGATTGCGCTGTTCGCCCGCAACCGTCAGGACGTCCTGGACGGACTCGCCCGGGTCGCCGCCGGTCAGCCGCACACCGACGTCGTCACGGGCACGGTCGCCGGCAACAGCGACCGGCGGGTGGCGCTGGTGTTCTCCGGCGGCGGAACCCAATGGGTCGGCATGGGCCGGGAGCTCATGAGCGCGCACGCCGGCTTCCGTACGTGGATGAACGCCTGCGACGCCGCCGTGCGCGCGGCCGGCGGCTGCTCGGTGCTCGACGAGCTCGCCGCCCCGGCCGACGGGTCCAGGTTCGAGGAAATGGACTTCCAGCAGCCTGTTCTGTTCGCCTTGCAGGTCTCGCTGGCGAAGGTCTGGCTCGCACTCGGCATCCAGCCGACCGCCGTCGTCGGGCACAGCCTGGGCGAGGTCGCAGCCGCCCATATCGCCGGCGCATTGTCGTTGGACGACGCCGCTCGCGTCGTGGTCGCCCGGTCGCACCTGCTCGAACAGGAGGCGGCCTCCGGCGCCATGATCTCGGTCGACCTGCCGGAGCAGGAGCTGCTGCCGAGGATCGCCCCGTACGCCGAGCACGTGGCCGTCGCCGTGGTGAACAGCCCCACCAGCGCGGCGGTGTCCGGCTCGCCCGACGCCATCGGCGCCCTGGAGGCCGACCTCCAGCGGGCCGGGATCCCGACCCGGAGGATTCGGGTCGAAAGGTCGGTGCACAGCCCCGGCATGGATCCGCTGATCCAGCCACTGCGCGAACGCCTCGACGGCATCACCCCACTGACGAACACCATCGCCTTCCGTTCCACGGCACTGGCCGGCACGGTGAACCCGGTCGCCGGCGTCGACTACTGGGTGCACAACCTGCGCAACCAGGTCCGGTTCGCCGAGACGATCGGTGCCCTGGTCGAGGACGGCGTCGGCACCTTCATCGAGATCGGCCCGCACGAGACGTTGCGCGGCGCGGTCGAGGAGATCGCGCTGAGCCGTGGTGCCCGGGTGCACGCGATCAACTCCCTGCGGCGCAACGAGAGTGACGTCCGCTGTCTGCTGGGGGCCGCCGCATCCTTGTATGTCAGGGGCCTCCCGCTGACCTTCGACTCGTTGTTCGCCGACGACGTCGAAGTCGTGGAAACCCCACTCGTACAGTGGCAGAAGGACCGGTACTGGCTGGACACCACACCTCACCCCCGCGTCGCGTCGGCACCGGTCGCCGCGACCGTGGCCGAGTCCGTGGTCACGACGGTGGCCGAGCCCGTCGTCGAGAGCGTGGAGAGCAGGCCGCTGGAGGAGGTCGTCCTCGGCGAGATCGCCGACGCGCTGGGTGTGCCGGCGAGCACGTTCGGCGAAGGCGCGAGCCTGCGCGACTTCGGTCTCGACTCGATGCTGGCGCTCCGCCTCGTCAACAGGCTGCAATCGCTGTTCGGGCAGCGAGTGTCGCCGGTGGTGTTCCTGGACGGCCGGACCATCTCCGAAGTCGTCGGCCACCTCATCGAGGCCATCGGCCGGCCGACGGCAACCGCGGCGGTCGAGCGGGCACCGGCCGCGGAGGTGCAGCCGGCACGGGCGCCGGAGCCGGAGCCGAAGGCGGCGGTCGTGCCGGCGCCGGAGCCGAAGGGTGCGCCGGCCATGACGTTCCTCGACGATCTTGCCGAGTTGGACGCCGAGGAGCTGGTGGAGGAACTGGCCGTGCGCGGGTTGCTGGACCCCACCGACGCACCGGCGTGTGAGCAGCTGCGCGCCGACGGTCTCGGCCTCGAACTGGCACCGGCCTCACACGGCCAGGCATCGCTGTGGTTCATGCAGATGGTCGCGCCGGACGCCGTGCCCTACAACTTCATGGTGGCCGCCCGGATCCGGACCGCGGTCGACGAGAAGGCGCTCGACCGCGCCGTGCGGGCCGTGATGGAGCGGCATCCCGCGCTGCGCACGCTCTTCGTCGAGGCGGGCGGCAGCCCGTACCAGGTCATCCTGGACGAACCGGTGTACGAGTTCGTCGTGGTGGACAGCACGGACCGGGACGACGAACAAGCCCGCGAGGAACTGGCCGAGTACGGGCACCTGCCGCTCGACATGGACAACGGGCCACTGGTGCGGGTGGTGCTGATGACGCGTGGTCCGGCGGACCACTACCTCCTGGTAC
This sequence comes from Streptomyces sp. NBC_00400, assembly GCF_036048035.1. NCBI lineage: Bacteria > Bacillati > Actinomycetota > Actinomycetes > Kitasatosporales > Streptomycetaceae > Streptomyces > Streptomyces sp. NBC_00400. The sequence continues at coordinate 644,874 of NZ_CP107940.1, forward strand.
TCGTCCACCACATCGCGTCGGACGCGGCGTCGGCCGACGTGATGATCCGCGAACTCCAGGAGTCCTACGAGGGCGTCGACCACGCCGCCGGTGAACCGGTCGCCCCCTACACGGAGTTCGTCGAGTGGGAGCGGCAGTGGCTGGCCGGTCCGGCGTCCGACGCGGCATTGAACTGGTGGACGGAGAAGCTGGCCGACCCACCCGCCCACCTCGACCTGTCCACCAGGAAGCGGCCTCCCGGCGTCACCTACGAAGGCCGCGACCTCACCTTCCGCTGGAGCGCCGAAGAGACCCGCCTGCTCAGGGAGTTCGCGGTACGCGAGGGCGTGTCGATCAGCACCGTCGTGCTGGCCGGTTTCTTCGCCACGCTCAACCGCGCGGCCGGAGTCGAGGACTCCGTACTGGCCACCGCCATCGCCCAACGCGGCGAACCCGGCTGGGAATCCGCCATCGGCTATTACCTCAACACGGTGCTGGTGCGTGCGAAACCCGCCGGTGACCGCAGCTTCCGCGACCTGCTGCGCGAGGTCCACGCCTTCTCGCTCGGCCTGCTGGAGCACATGAACTACCCCCTCGACCTGCTGGCGTCCCAGCTGAAGCCGCCGAGGGCCGAGGGCCGCTCCCCGTGGTTCGACGTGGTGGTGAACTGGCTTTCCTCGGACGCGTTTCCCCGGTCCGTCAAGCTCTTCCACGGCATCGGCGAGACCATCACGCCCGACGGCGCCCTGCCGCTCGAACCGCTTCAGGTACGCAGGCACCTCGCCAAATTCGACCTGGAGATCTCGATGGCCGATATCGATGGCGAGGTCGCCGGCCACATCCAGTACAAACCCAGCTACCTGGAAAGGCAGACCGTGACGGCACTGCTCGCGCTCTACCGCACCGTGCTCTTCGACTCGATCGCCCACCCCGGCCTGGCACTCCAGGACATCGCCCCGAGCGGCTGCCCCGAGGAGACGGACCGGTGACCGAAACCCTGCACTCCGAGTTCATCGAGCAAGCGGCCAAGAACCCCGACGCGCCCGCCGTCTACTCCGACGCCGGCGTCCTGACCTACGGCGAGCTGAACGAGCGGTCCCGCGTGCTGGCCGAACGGCTCGTCGCCGACGGCGCAGGACCGGGCGTCCCGGTCGGCATCTGCGTCGAGCGCACACCCGACCTGCTCGTCGGCATCCTGGCCACGCTGCGCGCCGGCTCCTGCTACGTGCCCCTGGACCCGAAGTATCCGGCCGAGCGGCTGGCCTTCATGGTCCGGGACAGCGGGACCCACCTGCTGCTGACCACGCCCGCGTCCCGGGCCGGCTGCCCGGCCGGCCCGACCGTGGTCGTGCTGGACGAGACCGTGACGACCGAGCCCGGCGAGAAGCCCGTGCCGGTCGTGCCCGGCGACACCGCGTACATCATCTACACGTCGGGATCCACCGGCCGGCCGAAGGGCGTGGCCGTCCACCACAGTGGCTGCGTTGCCATGCTGTCCGAAATGGACCGCATCCTCGAAGGCTGCGATCTGAGCGGCGTCTCAGCGGCGAGTTCGGTCTGCTTCGACATGTCCGTGATGGAGATCTTCGCCGCGTTGTGCCGTGGCGGCGCCGTCGTGCTCGTGGAAAGCGCCGTCCACCTGCCGGAGAGCCGGTATGCCGACAAGATCACCCACCTCAACGTCGTCCCGTCGGTGATGAACGGCCTGCTCGACGCCGGATATCTGCCACCGCACGTGCGCACCGTGGTGTTCGGCGGCGAGCCCCTGCGGCGCAAGCTGGTGGACCGGACGTACCGCGAGACCGGCGCCGACCGGGTCTTCAACGCCTACGGCCCCACCGAAGGAACCGTCTTCTGCTCGTTCGGGCCGGTACCGGAGGGCGGGACCGGTGAGCCCACGATCGGCACGCCGTCGGTCAGCGCCCGTGCGTACGTGCTCGACGAGAACCTGAAGCAGTTGCCGGCCGGCGTGCCCGGCGAGCTCTACATCGGTGGTGCCGGCCTGGCTCACGGCTACGTCAACCGGCCTCGCACCACGGCCGAACGGTTCGTGCCGGACCCGTTCCTGGACGGCGCACGCATGTACCGCACCGGTGACGTCGTCACGTTCACCGACGACGGTGAGCTCCGGTTCAAAGGCCGCACCGACCACCAGGTCAAGCTGCGCGGCTACCGCATCGAGCTGGAAGAGGTCGAGGCCCGGCTGACCGGCTGCCCCGAGGTCCGGGAAGCCGCCGCCGTCGTACGGGGCAACAGGCTCATCGGCTACGTCGTGCCCGAGGGCGAGACCCGGGACGGCGTCCGGCTGGACGCCGGACTGCAGACCGCCCTCACCGGCAAGCTCGCCACCCAGCTGCCCGACTACATGGTGCCGGGCACGATCGTTTTCCTGAGCGCACTGCCGTTGGCACCGGGCGGGAAACTCGACCGCACCGCGCTTCCCGAGCCGCCGGCCGCCGACACCGGCGGGCCCCTGACGGCCGCCGGCACGCCGACCGAGGTGGCACTGGCGGAGATCTGGGGCCAGCTGCTCGGCCTCGAACCGGCGAGCATCGATGTCCGGGCCGCCTTCTACGACCTCGGCGGCGACTCTCTGCTGCTCGTCCGGCTGGCCAGGCTGATGACCCGGCGGTTCGACCGCCGCGTGCGTGTGCCCGACCTCTTCAGCTTCCGTGACATCTCCTCCCTCGGCCGCTGGCTCGACGAGGAGAGCGGCACCACCCCCGAGCTGGTCCAGTCGGCTCGCCGCCGCGCCCACACCCGCCGCGCCGCCCTGCGCGGCCGCGGCGCCTCCACCGGCAGCTGAGCCACCCCCACTCGACTCGAAGCAGGAGCCTTTCCATGAGCGACAGCCCCGAGCAGGACTACGACCCCGGTGATGTGGCCGTCATCGGCATGTCCCTGCGGGCGCCCGGCGCCCGTACCAAGGAGCAGTTCTGGGACAACCTCGTCCACGGCAGGGAGTCCGTGTCGTTCCTCGCCAAGGACGACATCCACGTCGACGAGACCTTGATCCACAGCCCGTTCTACGTGCGGGCCTGCGGCATCCTCGACACCTACGACAAGTTCGACCCGTCGGTGTTCGGCATCAGCGACCGGATGGCGGCCGCGATGACCCCGGAGAACCGGCTGTTCCTGGAGAGCGCGTGGGAAACGCTCGAGGACGGCGGCTACGACCCGGACCGGGTCGAGGCCGAAATAGGCATGTACGGCGCCAACAACCCGCAGACCGCGGCGCTCTACAGTTCCCCGCCGGACCGGGTGTCGGTCGGCCCCGAGGCGATCGAGGCCAGCCTGGCGTGGTCGCCGGACACCATGACGTCCAACGCGCTGTACTACATGGGGCTCACCGGCGAGGCCGTCACCGTTGCCGCCGTCTGCGCCGGTTTCCACTACGCGGTGCACCTGGCCTGCCAGTCGCTGCTGCTCGGCCAGACCGACATGGCGGTCGCCGGTGGCGCGATGGTCCGTCTGCCCCACCCCCGTGGTCATTTGTGGGAAGAGAACCGCATCCTGTCCAAGGACGGCCACTGCCGCCCGTTCGACGCCAACGGCACCGGCACCGCGCTGTCCAGTGGTGTCGTCACCGTGCTGCTCAAGCCGCTGGCTCAGGCCGTCGCCGACCGTGACCACCTCTACGCCGTGGTCAAGGGTTCGGCCGTCAACAACAACGGCGTCAGCGCGATGGCCTACGGCCTGGCCCAGCCCGAGCGGCTGAGCGCGTGCATCGCCAACGCCATGGAGGTGGGCGGCGTCGCCCCGGACACCGTGTCCATGTACGAGGCCAACGGTCTCGGTATGCCGATGACCGACGAGCTCGAAGTGCACGCGGCGAGCATGGCGTTCGGCAAGCAGAGCGGCACCACCTCGATCGGCGGGGTCAAGGGCAACGTGGGCCACGGCGGTGTGGTGTCGGGTGGCTTCGGTGCGGTGAAGGCCGCGATGGCCCTGCACCACAAGAAGCTGCCGGCGACGATCAACCTGACCGAGGTCAACGAGGACCTCGACCTCCCCGGCACCCCGTTCGTGCCGCAGCTGGAGACGGCGGACTGGGCGTCGGAGTCCGGTATCCGCCGTGCGGGCATCACCTCGATCGGCGGCGGTGGCTACAACGCGCACCTGGTGCTGGAAGAGGCACCGGCGGTCGCCGAACGCGCCCCCGAGGCCGACGGCAGGCCGCGGCTGGCCACCCTGTCCGCCCTGGACGACGAAGCGCTGGCGCGTCAGCGCGCACGGTTGAAGGACTGGCTGGAGGCCCACCCCGACCTGCGCCTGGACGACATCTGCTTCAGCCTCAACCTGGGCCGCAAGGTGATGTCCCGTCGGTGGGCGGCCGTGGTCCGCAGCCGTGCGGAGCTGATCGCGGCGCTGTCCGGCGGCTCCCCCCGGGGCCTGGCGACCGAGACCGCTGCCGCGCCGCGGGTGGATGCCGATTCCTTCCGCTGCAACGACAACGGGATCGTGCAGTCCGGGACGGACGCACCGGCGCTGTCCGAGCTGGCCGCCGCCTGGGTGACCGGCCGGCAGGTGGACTTCGACTCCCTGCACCTGGGGGAGACCAGCCACCGCGTGCCGCTGCCCACCTACCCCTTCCAGCCGCGTCGGTTCTGGCGTACGGACTGGTGACCGTGAGCACACCGGCACCGGACACCGTGGACCTGGGTGACCCGAACACCTTCACGGACCACGACCTCGACGGTTTCTGGCGCACCCTGCGGGACACCGCCCCGGTGTACTGGAACCCTCCGGTCGACGGCCGCCGGGGGTTCTGGGTGATCTCCCGCTACGACGACATCATGGCCACCTACCGGGACAACGTGAACTTCACGTCCGAGCGCGGCAATGTGCTCGTCACGTTGCTGGGTGGCGGTGACGCCGGGGCCGGCCGGATGCTGGCCGTCACCGACGGGCACCGGCACCACGAGTTGCGCAAGATCCTGCAGCGGGTGCTCTCGCCGAGGGTGCTCAACGAGGTCGCGCAGACGGTGCGGGTCAACACCCGGCAGCTGATGCGCGAGGCGGTCGAGTCCGGCGGCTGCGACTTCGCCGAGCGGATCGCCGGCCGGATCCCGATGACCACGATCTCGAACCTGCTCGGCGTGCCCGAGCAGGACCGGGACTTCCTTCTCTCCCTGACCAAGACCGCGCTGTCGACCGACGACGAGGACGTCGACGAAGTCGACTCCGAGATGGCCCGCAACGAGATACTGATGTATTTCATGGACCTCGTCGAGGAGCGGCGCGAGTCACCGGGCGACGACGTGATCAGCATGCTGATCGGCAGCGCCATCGACGGTGTGCCCCTGTCCGACGAGGACGTCGTACTCAACTGCTACAGCCTGATCATCGGGGGCGACGAGACCAGCCGGCTCACGATGATCGACTGCGTCCACACGCTCGCGGACCGGCCCGAGCAGTGGCGGCGGCTCAAGCACGGTGAGGTCGCCGTGGAGACCGCCGTGGACGAGGTGCTGCGCTGGGCGTCCCCCACGATGCACTTCGGGCGCAGTGTCGTCCGCGAGAGCGAACTGCACGGCGTACGGCTGCGGCGGGGCGAGATCGTCACGCTCTGGCACGCCTCCGGCAACCGGGACGAACGGGTCTTCGAGCGGCCCGGGGAGTTCGACCTCGGCCGCACCCCCAACAAACACCTGGCCTTCGGCTACGGCCCGCACTTCTGCGTCGGCTCGTACCTGGCCAAGGTGGAGATCTCCGAACTGCTGCTCGCGCTGCGGGACTTCACCACCGGATTCGAGCAGACCGACGCATCGCTGCGCATCCGGTCCAACTTCCTGACCGGGTACTCCACCCTGCCGGTGCGGTTCCGGCCCGATCACTGTGGACTGAAGGAGGCCGGTTGATGAGCGGTACCCCCGTCGTCGGCGGCGAGGCCGACTGCCTGGTGGTGGCGAACGCCGGCAGGCGGTACGCCCTGCCGCTCGGCACCGGAACCGCTGTCAACCGGCTTTGTGCCGTGGTGGAGCGTTCCTACCCCTACTGAACAGACACCCGACCAGCGACCGCACGGAGCGCGCGTGATGAACATCTACATCTCAGGGCAAGGGGCATTCGCGGTGCAGGTCGCGGATGCCCTGCTGGAGGAAGGGCACAAGATCGTCGGCGCAGCCGCCCCCCGGCTGCGCAAGGGGCAGTCCGACGAGAGCAACGCGATGTCCTGGGACCGTCTGCGCTCCTGGGCGTACCCCAGGGACATACCGTGGACGGATTCGGCCGAACTGCGCGCGATGCAGGTCCCGGACGGGGTGGACGTGATCGTCGCCGCGCATTCACACGCCTTCCTCGGCCGCCACACGCGCGCCAGGGCCGCCGTCGCCACCATCGGCTATCACCCCAGCCTGCTTCCGCTGCACCGCGGTCGGGACGCCATCCGGTGGACGATCCGCGACGGCGACAAGGTGACGGGCGGAAGCGTCTACCACCTCACCGAGCGCACCGACGCCGGCCCGCTCGCCGCCCAGGAGCACCTGTTCGTGCCTCCGGGCTCGACCGCGCAGAGCCTGTGGCGCGAGCACCTGGCCCCGCTCGGTGTGCGGTTGCTGTTGAAGGTGGTCGCCGACCTGGCCCAGGACAGGCGGATCGAGGTCCCGCAGGACGAGAAGGTGGCGACCTGGGAGCCTGCAATGGACTCGCCACCGCTGTTCAAGCCCGAACTGATCGCGCTGCCCGGAACGTCGTCCGTCGATGGCAGCAGATGGGCACTGCACGCGCAGTGAAGGGGTGCACCACGTGGAAGGGTGACGTGCTGGAAAGTCGGCCCGCGGTGAGCAGCAGCCAGGAAGGGAACGGCCACACTCGGCATCCAAAGCCCTACCTCTCGTTCCGACGACGGAGCCAAGATCCGGTCCTACACGGATTAACGCTCCGCCGATGGCAGTCGCAGTCGATATGTCAGCAGGCCAGCAGGCCAGCAGGCCAGCGCCATCAAACGCCACGGCCTGCCCTCCCTGACCGCACTGGACCGCGCCATCAGCGAGCCCGTGCACCGCTACGAGCATGAGCACCCTCGCGAACCGGTCCACCGCCGGCCGCATACTGCTCGACGCCGATCCGGCTGAGCGGTGCCGGTTGTCAGCCCCCAATGAAGGCAATGCGTCAGCGAGCGTTGCGCGTCAGAGGGTACGCAGCTCCCTCGTCGAGGGTGCGGGCGACGGAACGCAGTGGGCCTCCTTCCGGGAAACTACGCCAGGGGCACGGACCGGATCGCGGAGATATCGAACTGCAGCCGGACCCTCTCGCTCACCATGGCCCCGCCCGCTTCCAGGCGTTGGTTGTAGACCAAGCCCCAATCGGTGCGGTCGATGGTGGTGGTGGCGTCGAAACCGGCCCGCTCATAGCCGAACGGGTCCAAGACCGAGCCGAGGTAGGCGAGTTGCAGCTCGACCGGCCGAGTGATGTCACGGATCGTCAGATCCCCGGTCATCCGGAAGTTCTCTGCGCCCTCGTGGATCGTGGAGGTGCTGCGGAACATCATCTCCGGATAGCGGTGCGCGTCGAAGAAGTCGGTGCCGATGAGGTGCGCGTCCCGCTGTTCTACGCCCGTGTCAACGCTGGCGATCCGAATGACGAGTTCAGCCCGGGACCGGGAAGGCTGAGCTCCGTCGAAATACAACGCGCTGTCGTAATCGGTGAAAGCCCCCCGCACCGTCGTGACCATCGCATGCCGCACGGAGAATCCGATGCGGCTGTGCGGGCGGTCGATGGTCCATTCTCCCGTCAGCGCACGAAGTGCGGGGTCGAGCTCGACCCCGGCGCTCTCGGCCGCCGGGAAAGGCGTACGGGGGCCAACAGCCTGCGTCGGCTCGGTAGTCGCGCCCTGGCGACGGCTGAAGATGCCCATGCGGACGTAGCCTCCCTTGAATCGGATCACTCCGTGCTATCACGGCGCAGACAGGCGCTACACGGCGAGATGGGCGGCCGCGTCCGGATTCCATGCTCCCGACTGCAAAGCTGCACAGGATCGACACGAAGAGGGAATGCGCTGACGGAGCGCCACGATCTGCAGGGTGACCTCCCCACCCCACTCCGTCCTCGCGCGGTCGCTCCGGCCGCGGGCCGCACCTACTGCGCCTGACCCTCGAGCCGCCACCGTGCGCCGGGCCCCCTCATGCCGTTTCCCTGGTTGGTGGACTTGACTGCCCCTGGGATCACACGATCGCCAAGTTTCGCAAGCACTTTGCCGATTATGGCTCAATCCATTTGATCGTGACCTTTCACACGTTTCCGGCAGTTGGCGACAACAAGTAGTACGAATGGAAGGGCAAGTCCCCTAGTTGAGGAGTCACCGATGGCCAAGGTTCCCGCAGCTGCCAAGACCGAGTCCCACACGGCACCCCGCCCGAAGAGGATCGGGTTCTCCGTGGAGACGGTGAAGACAGCCCAGGTCAAGAACGTGCCGAACCTCGAAGTCGACCAGAAGGACGTGTAAGGGCAGGAGTCAAGCCACTGTCCTGACCCGCCCGGTGGCTCCTGGAGCCACCGGGCACCCGTTTAAACCGTGAGGAATGGCGTGTTCGATCTCGAATCTCTGCTTGGCCCGATGCCTCTCGATCAATTTCTTCGCGAGAACTGGACAACCCGGGGCGTCGTCTTACGCGGGCAGAATCGGGACCGCTTCCGTCCGCTCTTCTCATGGGACCAGCTCAACCACCTGCTCAATTTCCATCGCCTCCGTTTCGGCGAGGAAATCCGCCTGGCGGCAAAGGGCAGGAAGATCTCCGGCAAGCCTGAGACGCCTGAGGAGTGGATCAGGCACTGCCAGGACGGCTACACCCTCATCATCAACCAGTTGCAGGCGCGGCTTCCCGCGATCGCCGAACTGGCATCGTCGATCGAGCGTGCGATCGGCCACCGGAGCCAGGTCAACATGTACTGCTCCTGGCCAGAGCAGCAGGGGTTTGACCAGCACCACGACGACCATGAAGTCTTCATCCTGCAGATCGAGGGGACGAAGCGATGGGTCGTCTCCGAGGAGACGTACAAATACCCGCTCGACAAATACACCAACGCCTCCGACGACACCGGCGAGCCCAAGGGTCCCCCCTACATCGAGACCGAACTCCATCCGGGGGACGTGCTCTACATTCCACGGGGCCACTGGCACTACGCGGTGGCCGGCGACGAACCCTCTTTGCACCTGACGCTGGGGGTGACGTGCCGCACCGGCGTCTACTGGTTGAAGTGGCTGGCGGACGAGCTGATGGACGAGGAGGAGTGGCGGCGCAATCTCCCGCCCGTGGTCGGAGGCGACACAGCCCAACTCGCCGATCACGTGCGCGGACTGATGGGCAGACTTGCTGCGCTGGCCGGCGACGAACAGTTCGTGAAGGCGTACCTCGCCCATCATCTGACCACCCAGGACAGTCGTCACCGGGAGGTAAGCCTCCCGAGCCAGTCCGGGTTCCACCCGCTCTCCACGGACAGCAACACGCGTTTGCGGCAAGCGCATTTCAACCCCGTCAAGGTTGATTATGATGCCGAGTCCGAACAGCACCGCATTCTGTTCGGCACGAGGAAGATCACGCTCGACGGGGCTCCTGCAGATTTCATCGAAAATATCTTCCGCCACGAGTCGTTCACCGTTGGGGAAGCCATCGGTTGGGCCCCGGAGTTCGACCCGGCCGAAGACATCGCCCCATTGCTGCGGCTCTTGGTCGAGGAAGGAATCCTGCTCGAAGAACACCCCCCGTCGGAGTGAGCACCGCCAGGCATCCCGGCCCGGCCAACCCGGCCGGCCCAGTCAGCCCGACCGGCCCGCCGGCGGCATGACGGGCAAGCGGTCCATGCCCCCGGGCCCATGCCACGGGGCCGGTTCCTCTTCCAGGTTCTGGCCCCGCGGGGCGCTCACCACCGACGGAGTCAACTCGATGAAGATCGGCCTGATCGAGCTCAGCGCACACAGTGAGGTCCTTGAAAGCCTCATACGGCAGTCCCTTGACGTCGGGGCAAGGCCGACCGTCTACACGAACCCGTTCTGTGCCAGATACCCGGAGTCCGCCGAGTCGTCGGCGGTCGAATGGCAAGTGTGTCCCCCGGGTCTGTCGTACGCCGAATTCGTGGAGAAATGCAAGCCCTCGATCTCCTCCCAGGACCACCTGTTCATCATCACCCCGGTCGATTCCCTATGCCATCTGCTCTCCGACGCGAGCGCGAGGTCAGCCACCTGGCACTGCCTGGTACACAACCTCAACACCTTCACCTCATCGGACAGCAACCGGCCGAGCGCTGCCATCGCGGAGCTCGTTCTCGAAGGCGCGGCAGACGTGCTTCTTCCGGATCTCCGGCTCATGAAATCCGGCGCCCCTCTGCGGGGCCGCGCCATCAACATCGCCTATCCGCAGCGTCCGCCCACGGAGTACCTGAGGGACGAGGTGCGGTGCTGTATCCCGGGGAGAATATATTCCGGCAGGGACCACGCCGAGGTTCTGTCCGCGCTGGAAGTCGCCGCCCCACGACTGACGAGGCGACTACGCGTCGATTTTCTGGGCGAGCACGCCACCGAGGAGACCAAGTCCGCCGTCGAAGCAGCGAGGAAGGCGGTCGCCCCCTCGGTCGAACTACGGGATCACCCCGGTTACGTCGCCCAGGAGGAGTTCGACCGGACGCTCGCGGAGGCTGACTTCCTCATTCTGCCGGTGGCCGAACGCCTCACGCGTAACGGCATCGTCGAGACCCGCGGCCAGACCTGTGTCACGGGCAACATCCATGACATGGTCCGGTTCGGTCTCCCCGCGCTCATGCCGGCTTTCTATCCGTTGAGTGACCATATCGACGGGATGACCGCACGGTACGACAGCATTCCGTCCCTGGCGGACCTGATCGTCACCTGGGTGAACACCGGCGAGTTCAACCGCAGGAAACGGGCGGCGGCACCGGGACTGGAGGCCTACCGGGCCGAGTGTCTGTCGGCCATGCGCGAGCAACTGGCCCGCCCTTAGCGGCTCGCGTGGGAAGACAACCACTCTGCCGAGTACCGCGCGAGGGGCGCACCAGCGGTGGCACCGAACTCTATTCGAAGGAAAGCGCAGGACAGCGACGTGTGCAAGCAGGAGACCAACGGCGCCCCGCAGAGGCATATATGACGACCGAGGCAATCCGGGGCCCGGTACGTTTCCTGGCGACCGCCAGTTTCGTCACCACCGTCGGCAGCGGGCTCTATCTGGCCGGCAGCATGCTGTTCTTCACCCGCGTCGTCGGACTGAGTGTGCCGGGCGTGAGCACCGGCCTTGCCGTCGCAACGCTCGCCGGCATCCTGTCAGGACTCCCCCTCGGCGCGGTGGCCGATCACGTCGGGCCCCGAGGACTGTACGTCGCCACCCAAGCTGTCCAGGCGACGGCAATGTTCCTGTTCCCGATGGCACACTCCTTCGCCGTCTTCCTCACGCTGGTCACTGTCGCCGCCATCGGCCAACGCGGCGCGCAGGCCGTCGGCGGCGCTCTCGTCGCGCGGATCAGCGAGCCCGGAGAACGTACCCGTATCCGAGGCCATCTCCGCGCAGTCACCAACCTCGGGATGGGCATCGGCGCCGCCGCAGCAGGCGTCGCACTCCAACTCGACTCGGCGGCGGGCTACACCCTTCTGATCCTGGCGAACGGACTGAGCTTCCTCGCAGCGGCCGGACTGCTGCTCAAAATCCCCTCCGTGGAGCCGGTGCCACGTCCGCCGGGTGCGCGACGCTGGGAGGCGATGCGGGACCGACCGTACCTCGCCCTGTCGCTGCTGTGCGGGGTCATCGGGTTCCAGTACGACGTGGTGTCCCTGGTCCTGCCGCTCTGGCTGGTGTCGCACACCGCGGCGCCCCGGTGGTGGCTTTCCGCACTGCTGGTGGTGAACACGGCAGTGGTCGTCCTGTTCCAGGTCAGGGCAACCCGCTGGGTGAGAGGCCCGCTGGCCGCTTCCACCGCGCTCCGCGGAGCGGGGTTCCTGTCCCTCGCCGGCTGTACCGCCCTGGCGTTCGCCGCAGGGGTTTCCGCCCCCGTCGCCGCGGGCCTCCTGCTCGTCGGCGTGCTCCTTCTGTCATCCGGAGAACTCGGCCTGGCCGCAGGGGCCTTCGAAATCAGCTACGAGCTGGCCCCGGAACACTCCCAAGGGCAGTACCAGGGAGCCTTCAACCTGGCCGACGGCGTGGTACGTGCCGCGTCACCGGTCGTGCTCACCACTCTGTGCCTGCAAGGGGGCAAACCCGGCTGGGTGGTACTCGGCGTCCTCCTCGCCCTCTGCGGCCTCGCCACCCGGCCGCTCACCCACTGGGCCTTGCGCACCCGGACGCTTCCCGCGCCGGAAACGGCTGTCCCCGTCGGCTGAGTAACCCTCGGGGTGCCCGGCACATTCGTGCGCGAATACACCGTGACCAGCAGTGTCCTGCCTGTGGGCGGCAGGACACTGCTGGTCACAGGCAGGACACTGCCTGTGGGCGGCAGGCTCGGGACCGGCAAGCCCGTCCGGAACGCGGGCAGCCGACCTGCGAACCCAATTTCGTGACGGCCAAGCGCACCAAGTCGGCCCGGTGTGACACCTGTTGGCGAGCCGGTCGCCTCGCCCACTGGATTGCCGGGCATCCGATGGCCACACGACTCCGCGCTGCCCGGAATACCGCGTCTCAGCGGCGGAGAAGGAAACGGGAAACAGCACCATTCGCCTTGTCCGTCCGGCCGGGGTTGCCGCACTCTTTCGTGCAGCAACCCCGCTCACCTGGATGGATGGTTATGGAGGTTCCCGTGCCGCAGCCGTCCACCGAGTTCGGCGAGGAACTGAGGAGACGGCGTCTGGACGCCGGACTCAGTCTCACCGGACTGTCTGCCGCCGTGCACTACAGCAAGGCGCAGCTGAGCAAGGTCGAACGAGGCATCAAGGCGCCCAGCCGCGATCTCGCCCGACTGTGCGACGCCGCCCTCCGGGCCGACGGCGCACTGATCGCCCTGGTCGCCCCATCCGCTTCCGGTGAGCCCGATGAGCCGGCACCGGGTGGAATCGATGAGGAGGAGTGGACGATGCAGCTGTCACCGGACGGCTCAGGCCGGTTCCAGCCCCTGGGCCGACGCCAGGTCGTGAGCGCCGGTGCCGCTTCGTTGATGAGTTGGCGTAGCGGCGGTCAGGGGCCGGTCTCGACGGCCACGGGTGCCGGGATGCTGGAGGCGTCCCGCTCCCTGTTCACGCACTATCGGCGGCTCGGCCAGACCGTCGAGCCCGGCTTCCTCCTGCCCGGTCTGATCGCGCAGACCCACACGCTGCGGGAACTGTCCGCGCACGCCGACTCCCGCACCCGCCCAAAACTGCTCGCGCTCGGCTCCAGGTACGCCGAATACATCGGCTGGCTGGTGCAGGAGACCGGAGACGAGCAGGCAGCACTGTGGTGGACACAGCGTGCGGTGGATCTTGCGGCTGCCGGGGGTGACCAGGCACTGGCCGGATATGCGCTGGTCCGCCGGGCATTGGTCACGCTGTATCAGGACGACGCCGAACAGACGGTCGCCCTCGCCCGGCGGGCGCAGACGGGCACACTCCCGTCCCGGACCCGCGGACTCGCCGCGCAGCGCGAGGCGCAGGGGCACGCGCTCGCGGGCGACCGCGACGCCTGTCAGCGCGGACGTTGCCACGGTAGCCACCCTGGACTCCGCCCGGGCCCGGCTGCTCGACGCCCGGGCTGCAGACGGTACGCACACCGCCGATGACCTCACCGCCCAGTGGCACGCCTACCTGCAACACGTTCTACAGGCCGGGTCCGCCACGGGCGACGACCTGCGCGACCTGCTCGCATCCTTGCAGCGGCTCGCTAACACCGCGCCGGGCACCCCACGGGTCACCGTGCACAACGACATCAGGGGCGGTACCCAACACGGCCCCGTCATACAGTCCGGCCGGATCACGGGCCTCACCTTGCACGTCCACCATCCCGCCGGCTTCTCGCAGGACTGAAATCCTGGCCCTCGGTCCGGGGCAGGCCTTCTCTCACCGTCAGGGGGCGGCGGGACCGCCGAAGGCCACGGCCCGTCTGCCGTACGGGCACGACAGTGCGGTCCCCCGACGACGAGCAGCCCGTGCCGTGCGATTCGACATGAACGGCAGCGCCGGCGGCGGCCCCTGGCCGGCCGTGCCGGAGGCGGCAGGAGCCATTTCGGACTTGAGATGAATAGCAAAAGTGGCCGCTACACCCCTTCAATGATCCACAACTGGACTCCCGAACGAGAATTCGGCGTCAATGCTGGGGGTGGGGGCGGGAGTGGAACATGGGCCGCCGCTTGGTGGTGGTGCCCTGGGTGAGGTGGCCGAGTTCGACGCGCATCTTGATGGCGTGGAAGACCTCGACGGCGCCCACGACGATGGCCATGATGCCCACCACCAAGGTCAGTGCGGCGATCGAGCTGAACGGCGAAACGATCAGCACGATGCCTGCCAGAGTGGTGATGATCCCCGAGAAGATCTGCCAGCCGCGTGCCGGGATCTCCTCGGCGGAGACCGCCGTGGCGGTCACCATGATGCCGCGCAGCAGCCAGCCGAAGCCGATCCACAACGCGAGCAGCAGAATCGATTCCAGGGTGCCCCGGAAGCAGACCAGGCCCAGCAGGATGAAGAGCGCACCCGCGACGAAATGCAACACCCGCAGATGCCGAGGGACGTGTGTGCCGAAGGCGCCGGCCAGCTGAAAGACACCGGTGGCCAACAGGTAGATGCCGAAGAGCACGCCGACGACCCGCAGGGTCTGACTGGGCCAGGCCAGGGCAACGACGCCCAGCGCGATCGCAGCCAGGCCCATGATGAGCAGGAACTGCCAGCCCATGTTCGCCAGGGCGCCCATGCCGCCGGACGGGGAGACGTCTCGGGGCTCGGTGCCGTGCGGAGAACCGGTGCCTGCGGAATCGGAATCGGAGGGGTATGTCATGCCGTCTGCCTCCTCCAGGAGAGAGCACGGGTCAGTGGAGTCCAGTTCCATCGTCACCCGCCTGGCCCTGTCTCGCCTGGCAGGCGCTCACCTGTCCCGGCGGTGGCCCGGCGTGCCATGCGTCCCCCGAGGAGGCAGAAAGGCCCTTGGGCTCCGGCCGCGCGCCCACGGGTTGCCGCGGGCACCGTGGCGCGATGACATGGAAGGCGGAGACCGTGGTGGCCGTCTATGAGGGAAGCGCCGCCACGGGCTCACAGCGATGGCGAGAGTGTTGGTCACCTCCGGCGGACGGGGTCCCCGTGGCGCTCATCGACTTCGACACACCGCTCACCCCGGCCCGCGGGTCTGGGACCTTGCCCATGCCGCATACCGGTTCGTGCCACTGACCGGGCCGGACAGCCGGGATTTCCGCCTGCCGGTCGCCGAACAGGCTCGTCGACTTCGGCTGTTCGCCGACGCGTACGCACTCGATCGCGCCACCCGAAAACCCTGCCCCATACCGCGGCCGAACCGACGCGCCCGGCTGCGGATGCTGACCGGATCTGCCGGAGGCCCGTAGAGGAGAATGTGGGCGATAGGGCGTTGTCGACGAGCAGGGAGGATCGGTCCGATGGGAAGTGACGAGCCCGGCGCGGGCTGTGGCCCGTACGCCACCGACGGACTCCTTCCGCCTGGGCAGCGGCTCGCCCGGGGCTGGCCCGTCTCGCACTACGGCCCCGTTCCCAGGTTCCGGCCCGACCGCTGGGACCTGAAGGTCTTCGGCGCCACCCGCACAGGCGACGACCACACCTGGACCCTCGAAGCATTCGCCGCCCTGCCGACCGTCGAGGTCGTCGCCGATCTGCACTGCGCGACAGGCACCACGTCGACCGGCCACGAGTGGTTCGGCGTCGCTGCCACCACGCTGCTCGAACTGGCACCTCCCTCGCCCCCGGTCACACACGTCATGGCCTGGGCGGAGTACGGCTACAGCGCCAACCTGCGGCTCAGCGACTTCGCCTCCGCCCACACGCTCCTGGCCACACACCACAACGGGGAATCGCTCACCGCCGAGCACGGCTTCCCCCTGCGTCTCGTCGTCCCCCACCTCTACGGCTACAAGGGCCCCAAGTGGCTGCGCGGCATCGAGTACATGACTGCCGACCGCCGCGGCTTCTGGGAAGAGCGCGGCTACCACAACATCGGCGAGGCGTGGCAAGGCCGGCGCCACTCCTACCAAGAGGAAGACGGCGACGGTCCTCCTCTGTAAGGACGGTCCTCCTCGATAAGCAGGCATGGCCGACGAGAGGGGTGCGCTTCCGGGGCGGTGACACCGACCGTCCGACCGACCCGACCGACCCGACCGACCTGTCCGACCCGTCCGACCGTCATCGCAAAGAACGGTGAAGCGGCCTCGATCCCGAACGGCTCGGCGGTCGCTGAAGCTGGGTTCGTGAGGCGGCAGGCGGCAGGCGGCTGACGACGGCAGGCAGCTGGCGGCCGGCGACTGAGGGATGGCGGCAGAGCCCTGTCAGCAGCCGAGACCAGCAATAAAGTCCTCCAGTGCCGCGGCGACTTCGGCGGGAGCTTCCAGGGGCAGCAGGTGGCCGCTGGCCGGGACGATCTCGAACCGGGCCTGGGGGACGCTGGGCAGGAGGCAGCGGCGCAGGACGTCCGGCGGTTCGACCTGGTCACGCTCGCCGGCCAGGACGAGGACGGGGGCCTCGATGGTCCTGGCGGCGTCTGTGACATCCGTGGCTATCCCCCGCAGGGGCCACTCCAGACGCGCGGCTTCGTCACTGTTCAGACTGTCCTGCACGACGGCGCTGCGGACGGCTCCCGCCAGCGGCGTGGCGGTGAGGACGTGGTCGAGCGCCTGCCCGACGGACTGCGCCGAATCGTAGGCGCGGGAGAGGGCGTGCCGGTACTCGGCAGTCACGCTCGCGGGCGGCTGCGGCGGCGCGGGGGCCAGCAGGGCCACCCCTGCCAGGCCCGGGGGACGGCGGGCGGCGGCGAGCAGGCTCACCTTGCCGCCCATCGAGTGCCCGACGAGGACGAACGTGCCCAGGCCCTTGACGATGTCGATGAGATCGTCAGCGAGCTCGTCCAGTCGGTACGTTCCGGGCAGCGCCCGCGACGAGCCCCAGCCGCGCTGGTCGAAACGGACCGTGTCCCGATCAGCCGGGAGCCGTTCCACCACTGCGTCCCACGTACCGGCGGATCCGCCCCAGTAGTGCACGAACACCAGCGTGGGCCCGCCTCCTCCACGCCGGCGGACCTCGATCGAGCCGTCCGCCACGGGGACGTGGTGTGTTGTGGATACTGTCGTCATGGAGACCTCTGAGCCATATCGCGGAAGGGTACGAAGAACTGCTCCAGCCGAGTTCACGCCGCTGAGCAGTGAATATGACCCAAACGCTACGGACACGCCGCAGCGCAAGCCCGGTCGAAAGGTGCAAGCTTCTTGTGAAAAGCGGTCAGCTTCCCGGAGTCAGGCAGCTGCGCTACACCCCGGCTCCCGGGGCGCAGTTCGATGTCGAGACGCTCAGCTTCGCGCAACTGCGGCTCATGGACCACAGCCGCCAACGAACCCGCCCTCAGCGCCCGGACTTCCATGTCATGGCCTTGGTGCAGTCGGGCGTGGGACGGCATACCGCCGACTTCATCGATCACCCCCTGCGGGAGCGAACCGTCGTGTGGATACGTCCGGGTGTGGTCCACCGCTGGACCGATGTCGACGACCTGCAAGGCCCCCTCCTGCTCTTCGCGCAGGGCTTCCCGCCCGCCCCGGGCCCCGCGGCGCAAGCGGCGGCGGACGTCTTCGGCCCGGCCTGCTGGCAACTGGACGAGGACGCCTGGGAACTGGCCATGCGGGCCGCGGACCATCTGCGGCACGAGCACACCGCAGCGGTATCCCATCCGCGACTGGCCTCGGTGCCGCTGCTCGCCCATCTCCTGTCAGCCCTCGTGCTGCGGGTGCTGCCCACCGAGCCGGCCGGTCCCGCGACAGGCAATCCCCACGAACACGAACCTGAAGCCGGACCCGGACCCGAACCCGAACACGCCGTCTTCCACCGCTATCGGGCCGCGGTCGAGGAACGGTTCACCCAGCACCACCACGTACGTGACTATGCCTCCGCCCTCGGCTACGACCCGCGCACCCTCACCCGGGCGACCCGCGCCGCAACGGGCCTGGGTGCAAAGCAGTTCCTCGACCAAAGGATCCTGCTGGAGGCCAAACGGCTGCTCGCACACACCGACCTGCCCGCCGCGCGCTGCGCAGAGCACCTCGGCTTCCACGACGCCGCGAACTTCACCACGTTCTTCCAGCGCCAGGCCGGGCTGTCCCCCAGCCGCTGGCGCACGCGGCACGACGGCCGCTGAGCCTTTCTCGCTCTCGGATGCCGCCTCATCTGCCGGCGTCGGCTCGAGATCCACCGTCGGTGAAGCCGACGCGGCAGCGGCTGTCTACGGTGAGGCCTTCGCCTTGCGTTCGCCGGCCTTGAGACAGCGGAGGCTCCAAAGACCGTACAGAGCCAGCAGCGGTTTGCCGACCAGCCACTCACCAGGGCGGTAGTCCTCCGCGCGCACAAGCCTCTTGGCAAGATCAGGGCGCTGGCGCCGCAAGTACGCGCGGGCCTTGAGCGCGTGCGCCGGCTGAGAGACGATCTTGATGCGGTCGACGTCCTCCAGCAGCGGGATCACGTTCGTGATGTTCTCCCATGTCGTGCCGCTTTCGTCTTCGAGGAGCACTGTGCCGTCGAACGCGAGCACCGACTTCGCGTAGTCAGCCATCAACTGGGCCTCCGCGGCGGCACTGCCGGTCGCACCGCCGCTGAAAATCACGCGCGTGGCACGCACACTGTCGGCGGCGATGGAGCGCATTCCCGCACGGACGCGCCAGCGGTTGATGAAGTTCGCCGTCGCCTGCGGGTTCCGGTAACCCAACACGACCACGGCCTCGGCAGCGCCCCCGCTGTTCCCCACGAGAGTTCGAGACCAGCGCCGGTTCAACCACTCGCCCCAGGCCAGGGCTGCAGCCCCGGCCATCGCCAGTCCTGTCCTTCGTCGCATGCGGCGACTCTAGGGCACCTCGGTACTGTCGTTGCTGTCGTTGCCTCTGCCACCCGTGCCGGCCACCCGGCAGCCGCTTGGGGCCGTTGGCAGGCGGGGCCTTGGTCCAAGGCCCCGCCTGCTCGGGTTCGGGCCGGTCAGAAGCGCACTGTGCGGTCCCGGGTGACCGTCGGGACGGCGATTACGGCATCGAAAGCCTCAGGGACCGGGGTGCTCAGATGGGAGCTCTGTGCCCGGATTCCGTTGAGCAGTGGTGTTCCCTGGGCGTCGCGGGGTGTGGGGCGCAGGTCGGTCAAGGTGATCCGGTCGGCGAGTCCGGCGTCGGTGAGGGCGGCCTCGACGCTGCCGGGCCCGGCAGGCTCAAGGTGGGCTTCGGCGAGGGTGAACCCGACCGCGGCGCTCTGGTCGGGGTACATCTCCGGCACATGGTCCGCGGTGTGGACGAGGGCCACGGTGCGGTAGTCCTGGCCGAGCATCCGATGCAGGTGCCGGCCCATCGGGGGGTTGGTGAGTCCGCCGGCGAACTCGAAGGAGAACGCTGTCTTGTGGATGTGGTTGTTGTGTGCGGCGAGGACGATCCGGGTCCCCGGTTCGGTGTGGTCCAGGTGCCAGCGTACGGATTCGGCCATGTAGATCTCGCGCACCGACAGGTCCGCTGTCAGGCCCCGGCCGGACAGCAGGGCGTGCAGCGCCTGGAACATGTAGTCGGTGTGGCAGGCCGCTTCCACGCGGCGCCTGGCGATGTCGAAGCGGCTCTGGCTGCTGCGGGAGACGTAGAGCGGTTCGGCGGCGCGCAGCCGCAGCAACAGCCGCGCCAGTACGGCAGTCAGTTCGTTCTGCTCGGCCACCGGAAGGGCGGCCCATGCGGGCCCGGCCGCAGCGCCGGAGCCGCAGCCCTTGAGGAACCGGTCGCTCACCTCCAGGATCGCCTCGACGAGGCGGAGCGCGTCGGGGTCCACCTCGCGCAAGTAGTCGGCCACCGGCTCCAGGGCAGGCCGTAGCGCCCCGCCGGCCTCGGGGACATCGATGCCGGCGAAGCGCAACGGGTGCTTGCTGGTGCGGTTGTGGTGGCGGAGCCAGTGCATGAGGTCCGCGGCGCCCCACTCGGCGGCGGCCCGGCTCACTGTCGCCAGGTCGCCGTCGTCCCCCTCGCCCTGCAGCCACCGGTCGAGCGGGAAGGCCTCGCTGAAGCCGAACTCCATGGCGAAAACGGTGAATCCGCAGCGCTCGGCGAGAAAGCGCAGCACGCGCTGGCGTACGCGGGAGAACTCTTCGACGAAGTGGGCGCCCTCACCGATCGCGACAACGCGGGCATCGCCGATGATCTCCCGGAGCCCTTCGAGATCGTCGAGGGGTTGCTGCGGGTCAAGGGTGGTCAGAGGGGTGGAGTGTGCGCGAAACCAATCGGCGAGCACGGTTTGGGCGGAAGGCTCAACAGGCACAGCTGTAGCTCATTTCTCGGCTTGGGGTTCAGGACACAGCGGCTCGTCCGCCTGCGGCGGACCAGCGGCGTGACGATGCGCAGACGCAACCGGCGCCGGGCCACTGGGCCAACGGCGCGCCGCATCTGTCGACGAACCCCGTCAGAGAAAGTTGCTGAAGATTGCCATGATCGGAAGCTAGCACCCGTGCCATCCACGTGCATGCGAATAATCCGGTAGTCCGGCGCTTGATCGCGAGGCGGGGAGAACTTGACGAGGAGCACCGACCACCGGCCGATGCCCCGGTCCACCGGATCCGTCAGACACCACTCAACGTCCGACAAGCAGGCCGTAAGGAACGGCGTCATAACATGGCCGCATGGAGGTCTCAAAGCTTTCCGCCGAGGCGCGGCAGCGGCGTAGTGCGGAGATGCGGGCGTTTCTGCGCTCACGGCGGGCGCGGCTGACGCCTGCGGACGTGGGCATGGCGGCCGGGGGCGGGCGCCGTACACCGGGGCTGCGGCGCGAGGAGGTCGCGGTCCTCGCCGGGGTGGGGGTCTCCTGGTACACGTGGCTGGAGCAGGGGCGCGACATCAAGGTGTCGGCCGAGGTGCTGGACGCCGTCTCCCGCGTGCTGCGGCTGGACGCCGCCGAGCGTGAGCACCTGTACCTGCTGGCCGGGCTGAACCCTCCGCAGGCCGCGCCTGCGGACCGCGCCGTACCGGTGGGGATCCGCCGGGTCATCGACGGCTGGCTGCCGCGGCCCGCGTACGTCATCGACCGGCACTGGAAGCTGGTTGCCGTCAACCGGGCTGCCCAACTGGTATTCGGTTACGGAGAACTTGACCACAGTTGCCTGGTCAGCTTCTTCACCAGTGCGCACTTCCGGTCCGTGCTGTGTGGGTGGGAGGACGCGGCGCGGCAGATCGTCGGCCAGTTCCGGGCGGACGCCGCTCGCTATCCGGACGATCCGGAGTTCGGGCGGCTCGCGGAGGACATGTGTGCCGCCAGTCCCGTCTTTGCCAC
Source organism: Streptomyces sp. NBC_00400 (assembly GCF_036048035.1). Classification (NCBI taxonomy): domain Bacteria; kingdom Bacillati; phylum Actinomycetota; class Actinomycetes; order Kitasatosporales; family Streptomycetaceae; genus Streptomyces; species Streptomyces sp. NBC_00400. The sequence goes on from NZ_CP107940.1 coordinate 666,250, forward strand.
CGTCTGGGCCGAACACCCGGTGGGCGCGGCGACCGAGGGCATCAAGTCGCTGGTGCACCCCGCTGCGGGGGAGCTGAGGTTCCACTACACGATGCTGCCCGTCTCCGATCTGCCCGGTGCCCGGCTGCTGTTGTACGCCCCTGTGGAGGGGACACCGACCGAGGCCCGGGTGGTCGGTCTGCTGGATGCGGGAGAACGGGCCGCGGTCCCTTCCTCGTAGGCCCATTGCCCGGCGGCCCGCGCCCCGGCCGCCGGGCCCCGGTCACCTGCCGCCTGCCGCCTGCCACCTGCCACCTGCGGGTGGTGGTGACAGACCCAGGTTCAGCTGACACTGCCGGAGCGGTTCGCGCCATCGCAGGATCATGGGCATGCAGCGATTCACGAACAAGACAGCACTGATCACCGGCGGCACCAGCGGGATAGGATTCGCCACGGCGCGGCGGCTCCTGGACGAGGGGGCGTACGTCGTCATCACCGGCCGCGACCAGGCGCGCCTCGACGCGGCGGTCGCCCGGCTCGACGCGGTGGAGGACCGCGTGCTGGCCGTGCGGGCCGACGCCGCCTCGACGGCTGACCTCGACGCGCTGATGCGCCGTATCGAGACCTGGCGTGGCACGCTCGATGCCGTCTTCGCCAACGCCGGGACCGGCATCTTCAAGCCGACCGCCGAGATTACCGAGGACGACTTCGACCGCACCGTGAACGTCAACTTCAAGGGCGTCTTCTTCACCATTCAGAAGGCGTTGCGGCTGATGCCGCGCGGTGGCGCCGTCGTCATCAACGCCTCCTGGACCCTGTACCGGGGGCTGCCCATCGCCTCGGTCTACGCGGCCGGCAAGGCGGCGGTCCATAACCTCGCCCGCACCATGGGATCCGATCTGGCCGCTCGCGGTATCCGCGTCAATTCCGTCAGCCCCGGCTACATCGACACTCCGATGTGGCGCGAGGCCAACACCGACCCGGACGCCAGAGCCCGCAACTCTGCCGAGGTGGCGCTGGGGTCCCTCGGCCACCCGGACGAGGTCGCCGCGGCCGTGGCTTTCCTCGCTTCCGAGGATGCCGCGTACATCACCGGCCAGGATCTGGTCGTCGACGGCGGGCTCGTCGGCTCGGTGCCGGTCACGTGAGGGCGGTGACGAACATTCCGCCTCAGTAGGCAGAAGGGCGAGCCGGCGGCGCCCGTGCCCGCTGCCGTCCCGCTGACCCTGCGGGGGTGCAGTGCGGTGCCGCTGAGAGGTCATGTGATGGCCTCGCCGACGTGAACCTTGGCTGGGGCCGTACGCGGCCCGGCGGATCAGGTCAACAGATGGCTGGGGTGGGAGAAGCGGCGCGCTGTGGCCAGGAGGGCGTGGATCTGGGGGCCGACCTGGTCGATGTCGGTCACCGGCGTCTTGAACGGCAGCCGGACATCGTGGTGGGTGTGCGGGTATTCGAGGCGCAAGGTCATGGCGTAGCGGTCCATCGCCACCGGCAGGGCGCGCAGCATGCCGTTGCCCGGACGCGGGCGGACGAGGCGCAGCAGCAGGGGAACGACTTCGGCGTGCGCGTCCAGGAGGTGGGTCAGCATGCCCGCCTCGCTCGTCGCGATCGGATCGAGGTCGGTTGCCTTCAGGTCGTGGAGGGTGACGTAGGCGCGTTCCCGGGCGTCTTCGAGGACCGCCTGACCGAACTCCATACAGGTGCTCTTCGTGGCCTCCGTGCTGTACGGGGCTGCCAGCAGCCCGGTCACCGTGACGCGGGCACGTACACGGTCCCGTACGGGTGTGGGGGCGATGTCGGTGAGCTCCAGCTTCACCGGGACGCGCGTCGCCGTCTGGGCGTCGGCGTCCTCGAACGGTGCGTGCAGGTGGACATGGCCCATTGCCCCGGTTCCGTCGAGGCGACGCACTTCGGTGAGCCTCCCGTCGCTCACCACGGTCATCGAATGGGCGGAGGCCAGAATCGACCGGACGCGCTCTGCGGCAGTCGGTGAGGCGGCACGGGTGTGAAAAGGACGCATCCGGGTGCTCCAGGCGCGGCTAGAGAGGCAAGGCTGTGGACTTAGGCAAGCCTAACCTAACCCACGCGCCACTGTTGCTGCCGTGCATCTGAGGCTCTGCACGTGACCGGCAAACCCGGCGTCGAGGAGCCCGGCTCCCTGAGCGTCAGGCGAAGACGCGCGCGAGGAAGCCGCGCATGCGCTCGGTGATGGTCTCGAGGTGGCTCTCCAGGGCGAAGTGTCCGGACTCAAGGAGGTGGATCTCGGCGTGGGGCAGGTCCCGGGTGAATGCCTTGGCGCCGTCGGGGCCGAAGATCTCATCGTTCGCACCCCAGACCGCCAGCAGCGGGACTTGCGAGTCGCGGAAGTACTGGTGAACCTGCGGGTAGAGGTCCACGTTGGCCGGGTAGTCACGGAAGAGCTTGAGCTGGATCCCGTCGCTACCGGGGCGGTCCAGCAGCGCCTGGTCGTGGACCCAGTTGTCGGGGCTGACCAGGCTCGGATCAGCCACTCCGTTGACGTACTGCCAGCGAGTGATCTCGGGGGTCAGCGCGCCCCGCATGGGACCTTCAGTGTCCGGGCCGGGCGCCTCCGCACAGGCGAAGACGCCGCCCCAGAAGAGCTTGACGAAGCCCTCTTCGTAGGCGTTGCCGTTCTGGGTGACGATCGCGGTGACCCGGTCGGGGGCTTGGAGGGCGAGCCGCCAGCCGATGGGAGCGCCGTAGTCGTGTACGTACATGGCGAACCGGTCGGTCCCCAGGTGCCGGCAGTTATACATCCAGCCACTCACAGCCCGCCTAACCTGTCAAAGGTAATTTACTGGCTATAGGAAAGGAAGCGACGCGGGCCGGGCGGTGCGGTCGGAGAGGCCGGTGAACCAGGGACGCGGGCGACGGGACGGTAGGAGGTCGGGACGTCACCCTGCCTCAAGCCTCCGCCCGTGAACGGTCGCCGGCCAGCGCAGGGAATGCACCGGGACCGACAGTCCCGAACGATGCGTGATGACGGAATCGCGGCGGCACCTGCACAAGAATGAGCATCGGCCCGAGCGCACAAAGCGCAACGCACTACAGAGCTGCAGAGCTGCAGAGCTGCAGAACAAAGTGCCATGGGGCTGCCCCGGCCGGCCACCCCGCAGAAGGGTCCGCAATGGCGACGCTGCTGTCCGTCAACGTAGGAATGCCCGAGGACGTCTCCTGGCAGGGCAGGACCGTCCACACCGGAGCCTGGAAGTCGCCCGTGCGCGACCCCCGGATGGTGCGGCGGCTGAACATCGACGGAGACGGTCAAGGCGACCTGGCCGGGCACGGCGGCGATATCCGCGCCGTCCTCGTCTACCAGTTGCAGTCCTACCGGTACTGGCAAACGCACCTCGGTCGCGATGACCTGACCTTCGGGATCTTCGGCGAGAACTTCACCGTCGATGGTCTGCCCGACGACGAAGTATGCATCGGCGACCGCTACCGCATCGGCGAAGCCGTATTCGAGGTCACCCAGCCGCGCGTCACCTGCTACCGCGTCGGTATGCGCCTGGGGGAACCCACCATGGCCTCCCTACTGGTCGCCCACCACCGCCCCGGCTTCTACCTGCGTGTCCTCACCGAGGGGCGCGTCCAGGCCGGCGACGAGATCACCCTGACCCGTAAGGGCCCCGAAGAGCTCAGCGTCGCCGACACCGACGCGTTGCTCTACCTCCCCGACCGCGACCCCGTACAACTGCGCAAAGCACTGAACATCCCCGCCCTCAGCCCCGGTTGGCAGCAGTCCTTTCGTGAACTCGCGGCCGCTCGGCAGCCCGCACAGGAACCGGGATGGCCGGGCGAACTCGCCGGCACCCGGCAGCCCAGGGAAGAGCCGGGATGGCCGGGTTTCAAGACCATGCGCGTCGCCCGTATCGTCCCCGAAACCACAGCGGTCTCATCGATCTACCTCGGCAGCACCGACCACACCCCCCTCCCCGAGGCCCGCCCCGGCCAGTACCTCTCCCTCCGCCTCGCCGTCGGCGAGGCCGCCCCTACAGTGCGCAGCTACTCCCTGTCCGCCGCGCCCACAGCCGACACCTACCGCATCAGCGTCAAGCACGAGCCTCACGGGCAGGTCAGCGGCTACCTCCATGGGACGCTCCGCCCCGGGGATCTCGTGGACATCGCAAGCCCCCGGGGGACGTTCGTGCTCGAAGAAGGCACCCGCCCGGTCGTCCTCGTCTCCGCGGGGATCGGTGCCACTCCCGTGCTCGCCATGCTCCACCGACTCGCCGCCACACGGGACCCACGCCCCGTCTGGTGGATCCACACCGCCCACGACCACGCCCACCACGCTTTCGCGGACGAGTCCCACGCGCTCCTGGCGCAGCTCCCCCACGCCCACGAGCACATCTACTACACCGCCGAGTCCACCCCGCATCCCGTAGGACCCCACATCACCCAGGGACGTCCGACCGCCCCCTCACTCACGGCCATGGGCATTCCCACCGACGCCGACGCCTACCTCTGCGGACCGCCCGCCTTCATGGACGACCTCGGCGGTTACCTGCGCGACCATGGCCTGCGCCCCGAGCGGATCCATACGGAACAGTTCAGCGCCCTCCCCGCCATCAATCCCGGCGTCACGCCCACGGCGGCGATCAGGCCGCACCAGCCACCCGGCCCACCGGGCTCCGGCCCCCTGATCACCTTCGCCCGCAGCGGCATCACCACCCCATGGTCGCCCGCTCACACCTCACTCCTCGATCTCGCCGAGGCCTGCGACATCCCCACCCGCTGGTCCTGTCGCACCGGCGTCTGCCACACCTGCATCACCCACCTCGTGACAGGCGACATCACGTACACCACTCCACCCCTCGAACTCCCCGAAGCCGGCACCGTCCTCGTCTGCTGCAGCACACCGGCCACGGAAGTCGTCCTCGATCTTTAGCCGGCGGGGCAACGGCATGCACCGGGGCCCGCAGCGGAGCGGTTGCGCCCTCAAGGGGTCGGTGCTGATGTGGAGATGAGGAAGGCGTCGTCCTCGGGCCGGCCCTCTTCACCGGTGCCGCGACCCCACGGGCGGAAGTGCGCAGGGAAGGCGCGGAGAAGGCGCAGGGAAGGCGCGGAGAACGCGCGGAGAACGCGCAGACCACGGTTTCCCACTGATGCCCTGGTAATCGGTTGCTGGAAGTGACCAGAAGGGAAGGGTGGTGCGCCAGTGACCACCACGTCCATGTCAGGGAGAGTCGCGCTGGTGACCGGGGCGACCAGCGGTATCGGGGCGGCCACTGCGGAAACGCTCGCCGAGCGCGGTGCGCACGTACTGGTGGCGGGCCGGGACCGAGGACGCGGCGAGAACGTCGTCGAGGCCATCCGGCAACGCGGCGGCACCGCGGACTTCATGGCCGCCGACCTGCTGCACGCCCTCTCGGTCCGACGGCTGGCCCGGGAAGCCGTGCAACAGGGCGGTGGCCGGGTGGACATTCTGGTCAACAGCGCGGGCATCTACCCCTTCGGGCCCACCGAGCAGACACCGGAGAACGAGGTCGACGCCGTCTACGCGCTGAACGTGAAGGCTCCCTTCTACCTGGTGGCCGAGCTCGCACCGGCGATGGCGGAGCGGGGCAGCGGGGCGATCGTCAACGTCAGCACCATGGCGGCCGAGCTCGGCATCGCGGGAGTGGCGCTGTACGGCTCGAGCAAGGCCGCCGTGAACCTGCTGACCAAGTCCTGGGCTGCCGAGTACGGCCCGCGCGGGGTCCGGGTCAACGCCGTACAGCCCGGGCCGACGCGGACCGAAGGCACGGCAGGCATGGGAGCGGACCTCGACACCCTCGCCTCCCAGGCGCCCGCCGGACGGCCGGCTAACCCCGGGGAGATCGCCGAGGCGATCGCGTACCTGGCCGGCGACACCGCGAGCTTTGTGCACGGCGTGGTGCTCCCCGTCGACGGCGGCCGCACCGCCGTGTGACCCGGGCCGGACCGGGCAGGCGGCCCGGCCCCCCTGAGCTTGTCGTCGCACCTCGGCCCTGCGGCCACTCCTCGCTAGCTGGTCAGCGCGCTGATCAACGAGGAGGGCGCGGCCGGCGCCCCCGCGCGGTCGGCTGATCGTCATGCAGGACATGCCTTCCGCTCTCATTCTTGGGTTCGACCCGCACGCAGTGCCCGGTATGGACGGGGACGCCATGCGCACGGTCCTGGACGAGGAACTGGCTCGTTTCGGCGGACAGGCCATCGATGCTTCCATGACGCTGATTACGCCGGACGAATCGGCCGAGTCCATGGTGGTCGCGGCGCTGTCCGAGCGGGACTGGGACGTCGTCGTCATCGGGGGTGGGATACGCAAGCCCGAACCTCTACTGACGTTCTTCGAGCAGGTCGTGAACCTGGTCCGGCAGCATGCGCCCGGGGCCGCGATCGCGTTCAACACCAGCGGTGGCGACAGCGTCGAAGCGGCCGAGCGGTGGCTGTAGCCCCAGCCCTTCAAAGGGATTGACTTGGAGTGCACTTCAAATGCTCCACTCTCCAAGTCGACTTCACCACACATCCCTTGGGGCCGCACATGAATGACTCTCCTGTCGCACTGATTACCGGTGGTGGTAGCGGGATCGGGGCCGCGACGGCTCGGCAATTGGTTGAGCAGGGGTACCGCGTGACGATCACGGGTCGGAGCGAGGACCGGCTCCGCCGATTCGCCGCGGAACTCGGCGAGCCGGACGGCTTGCTGGTGGTGCCGGGAAGCGCAGCGGACCATACCGCCGTCCGGACGGCGGTCGCGACGACAGTGACGACGTTCGGGCGGCTGGACGTCGTCGTTGCCAACGCGGGCCATGCCACCTTCGACGACTTGGCCGACGGTGACCCCACACACTGGGACGACATGGTGCTGACCAACGTTCTCGGCCCCGCGTTGCTCATCAACGCCGCACTGCCCGCGCTGCGCGGATCGTGCTCGTCGGCAGTGTGGCCGGCCACATCTACACGCCAGGAAACCTCTACGGCGCAACGAAATGGGCCGTCACCGGCATCGCGGAGAACACCAGGAGGATGGTGACTGCTGACGGCATCGGCGTCACCCTCGTCTCGCCGGGCGCGACAAAGACGAACTTCTTCGACGGTGCCCCCGGCGGGCTGCCCGACCGCGACTTTCTGTCGGCGGAACAATTGGGGAAGACCATTGTCTGGGCCATTGGCCGGCCGAGTGGTGTCGACATCAACACGGTGATCGTCAGGCCGGTCGGCCAGCCCGTATAAGCGCAATTCACGCCGCCGGTGGGGCGGCCGTCCCAGGGCGCCGTCGTATTCCGCCAAGCGGGGGCCCGCTCGGCCCGCCAACGTTCCTCGGCGGACGAGCGTTCTCGCCTTTGTGGGCCAGGCGTCCGTACAGGAGCTCTGCGGCCATCGACGTGCGGTCGGCTAGCGGTCGCCGGCGGCCCTCTCCAGGAGCGAGGTGAGGATCGGCTCGGCGTGTGTCCACAGCAGTGCGCCGCCGGCTCCTGGTACGACACGGTGATGAGCACGGGGTATACGGGTGGCGAGCAGTGCTCCGTTGTCGGGCGAGTGGCTGGTGTCCCGTTCGCCTTACCAGAGGTCGACCGGGACCGCAATATGCGCCACATCGCCTCCGCGCTGCAGCCTGCAAGGAATGCCTCGGCGCCGGCCGGGTCGCCCGCAGTCTGTTCGACGAGGCTCGAGGCACCGAGCCCCGGGCGGTCCACAGAGACGAGCCGCACCCCGAGTGCTCCCACGGCACCTGCACCGAACCCCAGCCACCGGCTCGTGCCCGCTCCCGGACACAACAACACGGGCACCCCGTCCGGCGGCCCCCACTCGGCCCACCCCAGCAACCGGCCATCGGAGAGACGGCTCTCACCGACCCCGGCCGGATCGTCGACGTATCCGGCCATGATCACCATCATGGGCCGTCAACTGGGCGCTCCCTAATGGTTTTTCGCCGTTGCCGGCGGGTCAGCATTTCGCCGTCAGTATTCGGCGCGGGAAGCGACAGGGGCGTCGAAATCGTCCTCCAAGTCGTCTTCGAGGAAGCTGTTCCCGTAGACCGGTTCGATGAAGACGTTGCGGTAGTCGGGCTTCGCGGGGCGCGGGAGAGGCGCAGCGAGCTTGTGGTGCGGCTGCGGTGTCGTGGGCGGCATGAGGTTCCTTGGTGTTCTACGCCGCAAGCGGCGGTCGGTTGGTGAGGGTCACACGGTCAGGGCCGGCGTCGACGTGCTCTGCGTGTGGCATGGTGCGGTGCGGTGGAGGCCTGCCATGACGTCGGGGGCCGATGCCTCCCCCTCCCGCTCTCGGCGGGTTCAACTCCGCCGGTACAGCCGTGGAGATGATGCGGTGGGGCCCGTCCGGTGCGGTGTCGTAGCAGGTGTCAGTGTCGGCGAGGGACTGCGAATCGCGCCGGAGCCTCGATTCGGTGATCATGATACGTGTAGCGGCTCAGCAGCTCTTGCCAGGCGACGCATGAGGGCGCCCCCAGCACTCCGCAGGAGCGGAGGCACAGCCTGATGACGCGGCGGGCGGGATCGGCTACCACGAGGGCGCTTCGGGGTTCCGCCGCTACGGTGCTCCGCCGGTCCCGCCGGCTCCGGTTTCCGCCACCGGAGCACCACTGCAGTCAGTCAGTTCACGTCCACGTTGTCGAAACGTCGAGCATCTGCGTGAGCACATGCACGCATGCGGTCAGGTCGGCGTCGGTCAGGCCCCCGCCGACCTGACACAGCCGAACGTCCACGCGGGTCGCCCTTCCCGCATACGCTCCGCATCGCCCCTGATCATGGCCCCTATACCCTGCTCGCCGAGCCACTCCAGGATGAGGAGCGTTGCGTCCTCGACGCCGCTTTCCAGATCCACCTTGAGCCAGCGACCCCTTGCTTTAGTCATGGCCATGACCTCCAGGCTTCCGCCGGGCTCCGCAATGGAGCGTTTTTTCGGAGCGCCCGGAGCTTTCGAAGAGGGCGGCGCACCAATGGCAAGCTGAGCCTCAGGGCTCAATGCCAGATTCCGCCTGCTTGCCAGGGGAACGCGGGGACGGCCCCTCGGCGGGGAACACAATCGGGCTGAGCAGATGCCGTGTGCGTTCCGGTGAGGGACCGTGGCCCATCCGCGACACGATCACGTCGCGCAGGTCACCGATCATCTCTGCCAGCTCATCCTGGCTGAGCCAGAGCGCATGCTGGCGGAACCCCACCGAGTCGACGGACGGGTCGGCGCCGTCCCGGTCGAGGTAGGCGTTGAACTCGGCCAGCAGCGTGGCCATGGCCACCGCGAAGCCCCGACGGTAGTCCTCCAACGACATGGCCGCGGCCGCGTCGGCATCGATCACCGCTCGGGCGCGATGAAGCCGGTACCGGCGTTCAACGGAGCCACGCACCCGCTGTTCACCCTCCACCCTCAGCAGACCGCCGTCGGCCAGAAGTCCGACGTGCCGGTAGACCGTGGCCTTCGATACGTCGGGAAGGAGAGCGCACAGCTCGGTGGTCGTACGCGTCCGCCCGTCGCACATGGCGTGCACGACACGCAACCGCACCGGGTGCAGGAGTAGATCAACCGTATCCATGGACACATAGTCTCACCTTCGATACCTTTCTTAAACTTGAGAACAGCGAATTTCACAGGAAAAGGTAGGGAAACAGTCCATGACGCGCTTAACGCCCTCGGCCCGGCCCGAATCCGCCCTCCCCCAGCCGCCGTTGGGACGCCTGTACGACGTCGGGGGCCGGCGACTGATGCTGCACCGTTCCGGTAGCGGAGGTCCGACCGTGGTGTTCCTGCCGGGGGCCGGGCTGGTCGGCCTGGACTACCTGAACACCCAGAGCCGTGCGGCCGAACTGACCACCAGCGTGCTCTACGACCGTGCCGGCACCGGCTGGAGTGAAGAGGTTGAGCTGCCCCGCAGCGCCGCCGAGGTCACCGGTGAACTCCGCGACCTGCTACGTGCCGCCGGCGTCCCCACCCCCTACGTGCTGGTCGGCCACTCCCTGGGAGGGGCCTATGCCCGCCACTACACGCAGCGCTTCCCCGACGAGGTGGCGGGCCTGCTCCTGTTGGACCCCTTCCACGAAGACCTCCTCGACCACACGTCCCAAGGGGTACGGGAGAAGCTGGAGAAGATGTACCGGCAGGACCTGCCGGAGGCGACGCACGAGCAGCTCCAGCAGGCCCGCGACTGGGCGACACCGTTCTTTGCGAAGTGGCCTGCCCCCGTCCGCCGGCCGCTCATCGAACACCACCTCGCCACGTGGAGGACCGGGTATTACGAGGCCCGGAACGTCTACGACGACGTCGCAGACGAACTCCGGCACGCACCCGGCCTCCCCGACGTACCGCTGATCGTGCTCACCGCCCTCGGGTACGACGCCACCCAGGCCCGGCTGTGGTCCGAGGAAACGCTGCGTGAGAACAACAGCATCAAGGCCACCCTGCACAAGCACCTTGCCGCATCCGTCCCCCGCGGTGAGCTCCGCACCCTCGACGATGCCGGGCACGGCTGGCTGCACGAGGAGCAGCCGGAGTCCGTACTGCAGGCAATCACCGACCTGCTCCGCAGGTCGGCCGTATGACGGGCCGGGGCGCCGGCCGTCGGCCGTCGACCATCCGCCGGTGAGGAAGCCCACAGCAACACCGCCGACACGGCGCGCTACCGCAACAGCCGGATGATGCAGCGCGGCGGCCGGACGCCGCACCACGACGGCCCCGTCATCCACGGCATCGGGCGCTCCCGGGCCACGCCACGGCCGAGTGGCGAGCCGAGAGGGAGACCGTGCAGCTCGCCCGAGACGATCCCGCCGGCCGGGAAGCCCGGATTTCCGCGGCTTGCTCCGGCGGCGTCACGCGGGAGTCACGTCCGTTCCACGCCACAGTCATGGCCGACCTTCCACGCTGCAACAGATATGCCCTGCTCATGAAGACAAGGGGAAGCATCATGACGAATCTCCGGAAGCGGCTTCCGCACGTGATCGGCGCCTCGCTCCTGGCCGCGGCGCTCACCGGCACAATGGGCGCCATGAGCGCTGTGGGCGCTGAAGCGACGCCCACGAAGGCAACAACGTCGAAGTCGGCACCGGATGTCAGGTGCCGGTTGGTCCTCAACAAGAAGACCGGCAAGCTCTTCGTGTTCCCGAGGGGATGCAGGTTCGTCGGCGGTGGAACCACCGGAGCCACCACAACAGGAGCCACCATCGGTGGACGCACCGGTGGAGTCACCACCGGCGCCACGACAACTGGCGCGACCACCACCACAACCGGTGCCACCAGTACCACCGGCGCCACCACAACTGGCGCGACCACCACCTCTACCGGTGCCACCAGCACGACCGGCGCCACCACTACGGGCGCCACCATAGGCGGCGGCGTAGGCGGAACCACGGGCGCCACCACGACCGGCGCCACCATAGGCGGCGGCGTAGGCGGAACCACCGGTGCCACCACGACCGGCGCCACCATAGGCGGCGGCGTAGGCGGAACCACCGGTGCCACCACGACCGGCGCCACCATAGGCGGCGGCGTAGGCGGAACCACCGGTGCCACCACGACCGGCGCCACCATAGGCGGCGGCGTAGGCGGAACCACCGGTGCCACCTCCACCGGCGCGACCATAGGCGGGGGCGGCGGCACGACCGGTGCCACCTCCACCGGCGCCACCATAGGCGGGGGCGGCGGGACCACGGGTGCCACCACGACCGGCGCCACCATCGGCGGCGTACTCGGCGGGACCACCGGCGCCACCACCACCGGCGCCACCATCGGCTGAGGCAACAGCCGCTCAGGCAACAGCCGTACGAGTGGCACCCTCACCGGCGCCACCACCGGCTGGGGCGAGCGACGCGCAGCGCAGAGCTCTCGGCTCCTGCCGAGGGGCGGACGCGGTCTCGCGATCTCCGGTCTCGCGATCTCCCCGCTCTGCGCGCGCAGTCGACAGGTGAGGTGAACCCTGAGGTCTCTCCAGCGGATCGTCCCCACCACGGGCCCGATTCCGCCGGGGGGACGTTCGCCGTGTCGTGCGGGGGACGAACGGTGTGCCTCATCCCGGACAGCGCGTCAGTCAGTTGGTCACAGTGTCCTCACACGCAGGCCGTCGCTTCACACGCGGGCCTTTGCCCCGGTTGCCTGTGGTTCCTTGTCGCGGCGAAGTGGGCGGGTGATGCGGTTCCGCGTGGACGACGCTCTCGACCCGATCCATTGCAGGAAGTTGGTCGGAAGGAAGACCATGTCCGCAACGACCATCGCCAGCGAGAAGAACGGCAAGCCGCAGATCACCGCGATCGTTGCGTGTTCGGTCATCAGGACCGCGAGCAGCACGTTCTTCACCCGGCGGTTGAGGAGGGTGAAGGGGAAGGCGACCTGCGCGATGACAGTGCCGTAGGTGATCAGCGTGACGATCACGGAGCCACTGTCGAGTGCCTGGGACAGCGGAGTCCACGGGCTGAAGTAGTTCAGGTGAAGCGGATAGTGCAGGGCGGTCCCGTCCTGCCAGCGCGGGCCCTGGATCTTGTACCAGCCGGCCGTGGCGTAGAGCAGACACACCTGGGCGGCAATCACAAACATCGCTGAGTTGTGGACGAGGTTGGCGGTGACATCCAACACCCCTCGCACCTCGGAGAAGCGGCTCCGCCCTGCCCAGTACCACAGGGCCTGGATCAGCCACAGCCCCCAGAAGATCAGAATCCACCCCCACGGGAGCTGCGCGAATCCCGTGATCTGCGCGAGGGCGAGGCCCAGGCCGCAGAGCCCCCACAAGGCCACGCCCACCGGATTCCTGTCCTCCTCGCCCAACGCCGCGGCGCGCGCCCGCCGTCGCGCGTCCAGCGACCACACCTGCCCACAGCGGGTCAGCACCAGATAACTCGCGATCAGGTGGATGAGGGTGTCGCCACCGTCGCCCAGCAGGACGTTGCGGTTCAGGAGCGACAACACCCCGATCATGAACAGCAGCGAGGTCGTGCGGGTGTGCCACCCGACGAGCAGCAGCAGGCAGGCGAGGATCGTCCCGTGGTAGACCAGCTCGAACCACAGCCTGTCGCTCGACCACAGCAGCACCGTGAACGCGTGGTTCGAGGCAACGAGGCGATGGGCCAGGTCCAGTCCCCACGGGCTGGTGGTGCCGTAGAGCTCCTGGCGGTGCGGCCACTCGCGGATGAGGTAGAGCCCGAAGGTCAGCGCGAAGCCGATCCGGACGACCGCGGCCTGGTAGGGCGCCAGCGTCAGCCCCGTGATCTTGTTCAGACCTCTGGCGATGGCCCGGTCGAGCTTTGTGCCCAGATCCTTGAAGGGGGAAGGTGCCCGGGCGGTGTCCTTCTCGACGCTCACTGGAACTCCTTCTTGGAGACCGGCCACCAGGGAAGCACCTGGTAGGTCGTCTGGGTGTTCACGCGCTCAGTACTCCACTTCGGCGGGACAATCGGGGTGTTCGACGCGTAGATCTGCACCTTGACCACCTGGCCGCCGTCGACCCGAGGTCCGATCCGGTGTGCCGCGATCCGGCGCACATAGGCCTCGGAGAGCTCGCCCCGCAGGCCGACCGGCCGCCCCTTGACGTCGTGCGTCCTGTTGTAGAAGTCCCAGGCCTGGCGAAGCATGTTCTGGTGCGCGTGGCTGGGTGCGGGATTGCCCCTGATCGCTTTGATGTCCTGGGCGGTCAGGCCCACCCAGTTCGTCAAACGCCGGGAGCCGTCGGCGAACTTGACCTCGGCGCGCGCGTTCACGGCGATGTTCTGCTGGAGCGGGTTCGGGGCGAAAAGCTGCCAGTTCTGGTCGAACTCCGGATAGACCCAGCCGTTGACCAGCCCGACGTACTGCCTGCTGAGGGCGTTGGACGGGGCGACGAACAGGAACAGCATGATCACGTGGAGCGTGACAACGATCGCCAGCACCGCGATGGTTCCTGCGATCACGATCCGCGACAGCAGCGACCAGGACCCGTTGGGCGCGGGCGGCAGGGCACGGGGGGCGGTTGACGCACTGGGCGCAGGGCCTCCGTCGGCGCTTTCCGCACCGGTCTCGACCGAGGCTGTCTCGCGTGGCTCCACAATGCTCCCTCGGTCGCAGGTCCCGGACATTCGGCGGATTCACTGGCGGATCACCTGGTCTTTCATCGGATCACCGCGTCTGAATGAGAATAAATGCGTACATAGCCGTACAAATACTCTATTGAGCCGAATGGTTGACGGGGCGTGCCCCTGCGCGGCGACCACGTACGACGAAAGCGCCGAGGCCGCCGGAGCGCACGACTACGGAGCCACTTCACGTCACGAAGACCGGCCGCACAGTCAGGTGGCACCTTGAACGCGAACAGGCACAGGCGCAGGCACAGGCACAGGCACAGCACCTTGCACGGGCGACACGCGGAACGGGCCAAAACATGGAACGGGTGGCACGCGGAACGAGTGGCACAGGGAACGGCGTGACGGCACCTTGTCGGCACCTTGTCGGCGCCTTGAGAAGAAACCCTCGGAGGGCCCCGGCTCGGGGCCCCTGAGGAGTCCATGACCCTGTGGCCACGGAGAGTCACCAGCTGGAGTTGCCGGCCGGCCTCACCGGGCCGGAGTCACCAGCCGGCGCCCGGCCTCTGCAGTCCGTCCACCAGGTGGCACAGCCGCGGCGTGGGACGAAGTCCGAGCTCGTCGCGAAGACGGTGCGTATAGCGTTCGAATTCGTCCAACGCCTCGGACGGATTGCCCTCCGCCAGGTGGGCACGGATCAGCGAAGCCTGGCTGCTCTCCCGCAGTGGATTCGCCTGTACGGCCGCGTGGGCGGCCGCCACTGCCCCGGCGAACTGCTTCGTGTCGATGAACGCTCCCGCCAGCGCCTCAAGGGCGTGGAGTCGGAGCTGCTGCCATTGCTCGGCCTCCCGCAGGGCCCACTCGTCGTACCAGCCGGGCAGCAGGTCGTCGGTGAGCTGGTCAACGGTGGCCGCGTTGATGTTGAGGTCCTCGGCCGGGACACCCGGGTCGAGTATGCGCTGGGCGAGCGACCGGGCATGGTGCAGGTCGACGGTGACCTTTCGCGCGAGGCGCACCTCGGTAGGGCAGACATCCAGTGCCTTCCTGCCGATGCCACGCAGGCGCGACAGCGCCGACCGCAGGTTCGCGTACGCGCTCTGTTCGCATGCCTCGGGCCACAGGGTCCCCGCAACCAGGGAGCGGGGGGCAGCGGCACGACCGTTGAGCGCAATGAACGCCAACAGCCGCTTCGAGCCGACGGGCACCGTCACCGGGACGTCGTTCACCACAAGGTCGAAACCGCCGAGAAGGGCGATGTGCACGGTCGGCCGGCTGCTCGCGGGTGGCCAGGAAAAAATCAGGTCATCTGAGCTCATGGCTGGTGATCGCGGAGGGAGACGTCCGGTGCGGCGTAAGCCGACTGGCCGTGCCCCCGATGTTCGAGGTTCGCAATCATCTGTGCACCTCCCACAACCACATGTTGCGCTGCCCTCGGTGGGTTGTCGAATTGTTCCAATTCAGCAGGACATATTCCCTCCTGGGGCGCGTGGGCACATATGCCCTCCGGTGGCAAATGGGCAGGCACCCGGGACCGCTCTTCGACGACCGCGGCGCAGCTTCCGCGCCGCGAGGCGACGGGTCGGCCGGTCGCTTGCACGGGACCTGCAGGTGGCCACCCGACGGGCCGACGGAGGGTCCGGACCTCTTTCAGGAGCCGTGAAAAGGGGCCCTGGCCTGTGTCGAAACCAGGTCGGGCGTGTTGAGTGCCATGGCGCCAGGCGTAAGGGCCGGACCGGACCGGCGCCGCACAGACACCAACGATGCGCACAGGGCCGATGACGGGAAGCGACAGACCGGGCGTGGAACCCTCCGGTGGACGCTCCAGGTACGGAGTGCGCACCAGCCGTCAACCGATCAGATAGAGAAACACCCCAGGCGCGGTGGCGGAGCCGCCCGTAGTGGTCACCGCGATGGTGACCGCACCCAGGGAATGGGCGGGAGCGATGGCTGCGACTTCGGTGTCGGACAGGACGGCGAACGTGGCGGGGACACCGCCGAAGGTCACGCCGGTGGTCGTCGACAGGTGAGTGCCCGTGATGCCGACCAGGGTGCCGCCCGCGGGGAGGCCGGTCAGCGGGCTGAAGCCGGTGGCGGTCGGCGGGCCCACGAAGTTGAAGGTTCCGGAGGCGGTGGCGGTACCACCCAGGGCCGTGACGACCAACGACACGGCACCGGCCGTGTGGGCGGGGCTCACGACGGTCAGTTGACTGTCGGACACCACCGTCGGCGTCACCTCGGTTGCACCGAACGCCACCGAGGTGGTGGTGGCGAGGCCACGCCCGGTGACGGTCACCGTTTCGCCGCCCGCGAGGGGCCCGGACGACGGCACGACGGCGACGATGACGGGCGGGGGAAGGTAGTAGAAGGGCTCCGGGTTGCTGGTGCCCGCTGGTGTGCTCACCGTGGCGTCGACCACTCCGGCCCCTGAGGGGGCGACCACCGACACGGATGTGGGTGTACTGGCCGTGATGGCGGCCGACTTGTTCCCGAAGCGCACCTCGGTGGCGCCTGCGAGGCCGGTGCCGGTGATGGTCACCGTGGCCCCACCACCGGTAGACCCCTGGTCGGGATTGATCGGCATGTCCCCGCCTCACCTCTGCCTCGGCGAAACCCTTGAAACGCCCTTTGCCCGTAGTCCACCAGTTACGCAGGAAATACGATCCGAGGCGAGACGGCATCTCCCACTTCACCCGGATGGCGCAGCCGAGAGCGTTGAGCGGATGCGCGGCCGGCCCCGCCGGCCGGCTGCCGTGCCGCCGTCTCGCATGCCGTTCGTGACGCCCTCTTCCTGGCGACCCGCTCGTGGCGCCCTGTCGCCGGCTCCTGATGAGCCGGCGACAGGGCAGGGCGGACCGGTGAGGAGTGCCGCATCACCGCTCGACGGATTACGGCTCGACGGATTACGGCATTTGCGGGCCCCGGACCGTCCTCGCTCCGGGCGAACCGGTACGGGGAGGACCGCTCACACGTAGGTGTATCCGCCGGCGACGGTCGTGCTGCCGCCCGGTGTGGTGACGACCACGGGAACGTTGCCGAGCGCTCCGGCGGGGGTGAAGCCGACCAGCGCCGTACCCGACGCATTGACCGAAACCCCCGTCGCCGCAACCCCGTTGAACGTCACCACCGCACCGCCCAGACTGCTCCCCGTGATCACAAACGCCGTACCACCCGCAGCGCTGCCCGACGACGGCGAGAGCAAGGTGACCACGGGCGGGGGTGCCGTATAGGTGTACCCACCGGCGACGGTGGTGCTCCCGGCCGGGGTGGTGACGACGACCGGGACGTTGCCGGCGGGGCCGGGCGGCGTGACGCCGGTGAGCACCGTTCCCATGGGGTTGATGGACACTCCGGTGGCCGGCACACCGTTGAAGGTGACCGTTGCGCCGGTGAGGTTGGTGCCGATGAGGGCGAACGCGGTGCCTCCGGCGGTGGACCCGCTGTTGGGCACGAGAGCGGTGACCGTCGGGCCGCTGACCGGCGTGCGCCGGTATTCCGCAGGCCCGTTTCGCGAGCCGCCCGGCGTACGCGCCGGGCGGTGCCAGCTGGGCAGTCCCCGCCGTGTGGCAGTGGTGACGCCCGGGGACACATACCGCTCGTCCCCGGGCCCCGTTTCCGTTGTCCGCTTTCCGTTGTCCGTTTGCCTTTGTTCGCCCCTCGGCCGAGGGGCGAACGGCTACTGGTGGTAGATGGTTGCGGCCCAGTTGGCCTTCCAGTTTCCGTCGCCGAACTGGAGGTTGACGGAACAGCGACCGGTGTCGCCGTCACAGGTCAGGCTGTTCGCCGGGACGGGAGCGGCAAGCCGTGCGCCCTGAGGGGACCGGAGCGCCTGGTGGAAGATGTTGGCCGACCAGCTTGCGCGCCAATTCCCGTCGCCGAATTGCAAGTTGGCGGTGCACTTTCCGGTGTCGCCGTCGCAGTTGAGGCCCGTTACCGGTACCGGAGCGCGGTAGGCGGAGCGGGGTGTCTGGTGGTAGATGGTCGCGCCCCAGCTGGCCTTCCAATTGTTGTCACCGAAGCGGAGGTTGGCTGTGCACTTGTAGGTGTCGCCATCGCAGTTGAGCGCAGTCACCGGTACCGGAGCAGCAACGGCCGGGCCGGCCAGCCCGATTCCCAGAGCAGCGAGTGCAGCGCAGGTGCCGACGATGATGCGTCGCATAGCCGTCCTTCCCTCGTGGGCGCACGGCGCGCCCGATTCCAGAGAAGGATTTGCTGATTTCCTGCTGCGCCAAGCCCGCAGAGAGCGGCCTTCAGCAGAAAGAGTGCACCCCCGCACCGACGACCGAAATCGGAGCCGGGCTGCCGGTCGGCAGTTGGTGGTGAACGGCGCATTCGCAGGGGCTCGGGGAGTGAAGAGGGTGCAGCGCCCGGTACGGCCGGCTGTCCGTGGCTCATGCCACCGGCACGATCCGGGCTTCCGGCGGCAGCCTCGCCGCACGCGCTTCCGTGCGTGCCGGCTGCGCGGATGAGGGTGCGGTCCGTGGGTAGCTTGTACGGTTCGCCCTTGTCCGTCAGCCTGCCGCTCCTCCCCCTCAGGGCGCCGGAGTTTCGATCGCCGAGGCGTCGTCGAGAACGCGGCGGGCGGCCTCCGGAAAGTCTCGTACCTCGGCGGTGAACGCCAGTCCGGCTTCGGCAACGGTTGCGGCGGCGTCCGTGCACTCGCGCGACCCGGCGTCGCCTCTCTCTTGCGCTCCGATGGAATTCCGCAAGGGTCTGATGCATCGGTGCGCAGTTCTGATGAGCTCCTGTGAAGGGGAGACCACGGGCGGCGGCCCCTCCAGGATTACCTGCACTCCGAGATGGTCGAGTTTGTCGATATCCCGGTGGAAGGCGTCCATGTCCGTCGTGTGTGTGACTCCCGGTACCTTCCGAGCGCCCGCTCGATGGCTCGTACCTGTGCGAGGAAATCCGCGTACACGATACGGCGCGGCTCACGGCGCTCCCGCACATGGCCGACTCGCAGTCCGCGCCTCAGCTGCGCCTCCTGGGCCGCGAGTTGCCCCCGGACGGTCCGGGCTCCCCATAGCCCCGTGACGGCCGCGGCACCTCCTTTACCGAGTGCGCCGACGGTAGCTCCCAAGATCGCTGCTATGCCCGAATCCACCTCGGCAGTCTTGCGTATGCCATCGGCCTGCGTGGAATAGCGCAGTAACGTACCGGACGGTTCACCTTCGGTCATGGGCCGGTCCAGCCCTTGCTCTCCCGGTCCGGAAGTGCGCTTGCCCGGGACGGTTTACGCGTGGGCATCCGGGCGCCCTTCACGGGGAGGCACCTTGCCGTTCGCGGGGAGGGACCCTGCCTTTCACGGGGGCGAGTCTCTTACACGGACTCCGTGGCGACGTGCGCCGGGGGCCGCGCCTCGCCCTGGCGGGGGCGGATGTAAGGATGCCGTCATGACTGACAACGTATTTTTCGACATCACCATCGATGGCGCCCCTGCCGGGCGGATCGTCTTCACCCTGTTCGACGACGTGGTCCCCAAGACCGCGAAGAATTTCCGTGAGCTGGCCACCGGCGAGCACGGCTTCGGCTACGAGGGATCCGGCTTCCACCGCGTCATCCCCGACTTCATGCTCCAGGGCGGCGACTTCACCGCCGGCAACGGCACCGGCGGCAAGAGCATCTACGGCGAGAAGTTCCAGGACGAGAACTTCCAGCTCAAGCACACCAAGCCCGGTCAGCTGTCGATGGCCAACGCGGGCCCGCACACCAACGGCTCGCAGTTCTTCATCACCACCATCGTCACGGACTGGCTCGACAACAAGCACGTCGTCTTCGGCGAGGTCGTCGAGGGCATGGAGATCGTCAGGAAGATCGAGTCCCTGGGCTCCCGCAGCGGCGCCACCCGCTCCGACATCGTCATCGCCAAGTCCGGCGTGGTCGCGTAGTAGCCACCGTGCCTCCGGCGTCGGCGGACCCCGTCGACGCCACCCGATCCTGGGTACGGCGGCGTCGCGCAGACTTGGGCTGCCGCGTCGGATGCCACTGCGGATGGCACTTCGGATACCGCTTCGGACGCCGCCCTGCTGCAGGCCGGGGTTCGACAGCCGTGCCCCGGCCTCGCTCGGCGTGACGATCAAGGCCCTCGGCGCCGATGTCCGCCGGGACGGGCCCCGGGCACCCGAGCTGCGCTCCGGGCGGCCGCCGCCATGAGCGCGGCGGCCGCCCGCGGCGGCCCGTTCCGCCGCTGACTCGATGACCTCCCCTGTGGCCCACGTCACACCACATCGCCGGAACTCGCACGTCCGGTTATCCGACTCCCTGAAGCGGCACGGCAGAGGACTGGGCCACACCGCCTTCGAGCTGGGAGCATCCGGGTGACCACTGAACAACGTCTCGCATCGGGCCGTGCCGACGATGCCCCGGACGCCGTCGGCTCCGGTGCGCAGCGGGCCGCCGCACGGCGGACCGGGTGGTCCGTCCTTCGCCCGCTGGTGTGGCGACTGCACTTCTACGCCGGTGTGCTCATCGCGCCTTTTCTTCTGGTCACCGCGGTCACCGGACTGCTGTACGCCGGAGCGTTCCAGGCGGAGAAGGTGGTCTATGCGCATGAGTTGAACGTCCCGGCCGGTGAACACACGATGCCGCTGTCGCGGCAGGTCGCCGCCGCCCGCAAGGCCCACCCGGAGGGCAAGATCGCTGCCGTACGCCCGGCACCGCAGCCGGGCGACACCACGCGCGTCCTGCTCGCCGGCGCGCCAGGGGTCTCCGCCGAGCACCAGCTCGCCGTCTTCGTCGATCCGCACACCGGCAGCATCCGGGGAGCACTGCCGACGTACGGCGCCACGGGTGCGCTGCCGCTGCGCACCTGGCTCGACGATCTCCATCGCAACCTGCATCTGGGCGAGAACGGCCGCCTCTACAGCGAACTGGCCGCCAGCTGGCTGTGGGTGGTCGCCGGCGGCGGGCTCGCGCTGTGGATCGGCCGGAAGCGTACGAGCCGCAAGCTGCGGGCTCTCACCCTGCCGGATCGCACCGCCACCGGACGGCGCCGGACGCTGTCATGGCACGGCGCGGTGGGTGTGTGGGCGGCGGTCGGCCTGTTCTTTCTGTCCGCAACCGGCCTGACCTGGTCCACCTACGCCGGAGGGAACATCGACGAGCTGCGTCAGGCCCTGGGGCAGGCAACACCGGCGGTCTCGACGGCAGTGGCGCAGGACCATGCGCACCACGGTGGCGCCGGCGGGACGGCGGGGATGCCCGACATGCCGGGGATGGACGGGAAGAAGGGCGGCGCGTCGGGCGGATCGGCATCCGCTGACGTGGGCATCGACAAGGTACTCGGGGCGGCCCGCGCGAAGGGGCTCTCCGACCCCGTCGAGATCGGCCTCCCGACGGGCAAGGGCACTGCTTATGTCGTCAAGCAGGTCCAGCGCAGCTGGCCCGAGAAGCAGGACGCGGTGGCGGTGGACCCGGGCACGGGCAAGGTCACCGACGTCTCGCGCTTCGCCGACTATCCCGTCCTGGCCAAGCTCACCCGCTACGGCATCGACCTGCACACCGGCACCCTCTTCGGCATCGTCAACCAGCTCGCGCTGGCCGCGCTCGCCCTGGCGCTGATCTTCCTGATCCTCTGGGGATACCGGATGTGGTGGCAGCGTCGTCCCACCCGCGAGGGCACCCTGTCCTTCGGACGGCCGATTTCTCGGGGCGCCTGGCGGCAGGTTCCGCTGCCCCTGCTGGTACCGCTCGCGCTCGTCGTCGTGGGGGTGGGCTGGGCGGTGCCGCTGCTCGGCATATCGCTCGCCGGGTTCTTGGTCGTGGACATCGTTCTGGGCGCGCTCGCACGCCGCCGGGCTCCCGCTCCGGCCTCCGTGGACTGACCGGTCTCGGAGACCGGAGGCCGTCAGTACGCGGGGGCGGGGCCGGAGGCCGGAGGCCGGCACGTCGCCGGGAAGCTGGTGGTCGTCGCCGCGCGGCGGGCGCGTGGCGTTAACCGAAAGTGCGGTGGCGCTGCCCGAAGTGCCATGGCGCTGCCCGTAGTGCGGTGGTGCTCCGTGGTGCGGTCGCGCTACCAGTAGTGCTTTCGGCCGGCGACCGCGTGCCCCATCGCGCCGAGGAGCCACAGAATCGCGCCGATAACGGCAAGAATGACCCCGATGGTCCACAGGATGGAAATGCCGGTCACAAATCCGATGACGAGCAGAATGACTCCGAGAACGACCACGGTGCGCTCCGATCTCGCATGGGTGTGGCTTCAACTTTGATCCTCGGTTGCCGGATCGGCAAGTCTTGGTGATGCGGCGATAAAGGTGGATCGGGGCAGCTCGGCCGCCGCTTTCCTTTCTCACGGATTTCCCGGGGACCTGAGCGGCGCGGGCTGCTTGAGGCGCGTAAGCCGTTCGGGACGCGTGGACACGGCGGCGACGAGTGTGCCGACGAGTATGCGGGCGGACGATCCGGGGGGACCATGGAAGCCACAGCACTCACCTGCCAGGGGCAGGCCACAAAGGCACGTGGGCAGGTCAGGCCACGGAACGGGGTGTGGGCACACCCCACGTGGTCCGGCAGACGGAAGGAGTGCCGGGGTGAGCGCAGACGAGGCGCGGCCGGCCGGCGCCGGTGGACCGGTGGGTAAGTCGTCGCAGCCGAGCGGGCTGATGGACCTCCTCGCCGTCGCCGCGGTGCTGGTGGATGCCGAGGGACGGATCGTGCTGTGGAGCCCGCAGGCCGCGGATCTGTACGGCTACTCCGCCGAGGAAGCGCTCGGGCAGTACGCGGCGCCGCTGCTCATCCACGAAGAGCACCGGGATCTGGTGATCAAGAAGTTCGCCGAGGTCATGGAGACCGGCCGGAGCTGGGGCGGCACCTTCCCCGTCCGCCACAAGGACGGCGCCGCACGGCAGGTGGAGCTGCGCAATATGCGGTTGATGGACGACCACGGCGATTTCTACGCCCTCGGGCTCGCCACCGACTCACCGACGCTTCGCGCGGTGGAGCGGGATGTCGCACTGTCCACCCGGCTGATTTCCCAGTCCCCCATCGGGCTGGCGATTCTCGACACCGAGCTGCGCTACGTGGCCGTCAATCCCGCGCTGGAACGGATGCACGGCATTCCCGCGGAAGACCACCTCGGCCGGCGCTACCGCGAGATCATGACCGCCGCGAAGTTCGAGGTGCCCGAGACCGCGATGCGGCAGGTGCTCGAAACGGGCGTCCCCATGGTCGACCAGGCCACGGTCGTCGGCCGCAGTCCCTCCGACCCGGACCAGCAGCGCGCCTGGTCCATCTCGTTGTACCGGCTGGAGGACCCCCAAGGGCGGGTTCTCGGGGTGGCCGACCTGGTGGTGGACGTCACCGACCGGTACCAGTCCGCCATGGAGGCCAGCGAGGCCCGTCGGCGCCTGGCCCTGATCGCGGACGGCTCGGCCCGTATCGGCACCACCTTGGAGGTGGAACAGACCGCGCGGGAGCTGGCCGAGGTCACCGTTCCCGAACTCGCCGACGTGGTCACCGTCGATGTGCTCGACTCCATCCTGGCCGAGCACCGCCCGGCCCGTGACGAGGGCCCCGCGGTCTTCCGCGCCCTCGCCGTGAAGGGCGCCTATCCCACCGAAGCCCTCCAGGCCGCCGACCCTCCCGGCCAGACCGCCGCCTACGAAGCCGACCGCCTGGCCACCCGGTGCGTACGCACCGGCCGCCCGATCCTGGTCTCCCACGCGGATGACGACGATCTGGCGCGCATCGCCCGCGACGGCCACGCCGCCACGCTGCTGGCCCGCGCCGGGGTGCACTCCTACCTGCTGGCCCCGCTCACCGCACGCGGCCAGATCCTCGGCTGTCTGGGGCTCACCCGCGCCCGCAATCCGCTGCCCTTCGACGAGGACGACCTCGCCCTCGCCGCCGAACTGGCCTCCCGCGCCGCCGTCTGCATCGACAACGCACGGTCGCACCAGAGCGTGCGCAACGCCGCCGAGACCCTGCAGCGCAGCCTGCTCCCCGACCATCCGCCCCACCTTCCCGGCCTGCAGATCGCCTCCCGGTACCGGCCCGCGCAGGCCACCTATGAGATCGGCGGCGACTGGTACGACGTCCTCCCGCTCGAGGGGGACAAGACCGCACTGGTCGTGGGCGACGTCATGGGCAGCGGTATCGACGCCGCCGCCACCATGGGCCGCCTGCGCACCGCCACCAGCGCCTTCGCCGACCTCGATCTCGACCCCGCCCAGGTCCTCCAGCACCTCGACAAGATCACCTCAGGGCTGGAGCACTACATCGCCACCTGCGTCTACGCCGTCCACGATCCGCATCGCGCCGAATGCCATATCGCCACCGCCGGCCATCTGCCACCCGTCCTCGTCCGCAGCGGCAAGCGCCCCGAACTCCTCGATCTGCCCACCGGCACCCCGCTCGGAGTCGGCGGCGTCCCCTTCGAGACCACCACCTTCCGGCTCGGCCCCGGCGACCAACTCGTCCTGTACACCGACGGGTTGGTCGAAACCCGGCATCACCCCATCGACGAACGCCTCGACACTCTGCTCTGCCTGCTCGACGCCCCCGGCCGCTCCCTGGAAGAGACCTGCGACCGGCTCCTCAGCGACCTCCGGCGGCCCGACGACCCGGATGACGTCGCCCTGCTCATTGCGCGCACACGGCCCTTCACCGCCGGGTCGTAGCATGCCGGCCGGGTTGACGGAGTGGCGGCCGAGGACCACGCTCGTCATATAGGTGCTCGATACAACTGACTCGTCGCGGGACCGCCCGACCGGGAAACCGGGCACCGGCGCTCGCGCCCGTGCTGTCCGGCGGCTTGCGGGCCGGACCGGGAGGACATGGCATGTGTGGCATCACCGGCTGGGTTTCCTTCGACCGTGATCTGCGCTCCGAGCGGGAAACCGTGGACGCGATGACCGAGACGATGTCCTGCCGCGGGCCCGACGACCGTGGCACATGGGTGCAGGGGCCGGTCGCCCTCGGGCACCGCCGCCTCGCCATCATCGATCTGCCCGGTGGGCGTCAGCCGATGACCGCCGACCGGGCGGACGGGAGCCCGGTCGCCCTCGTGTACTCCGGCGAGGCCTACAACTTCGGCGAACTGCGTGACGAACTCGCCGCCAGGGGTCACCGTTTCACGACCGCCTCCGACACCGAGGCCGTCCTGCGCGGATACCTCGAATGGGGGGAGGCGGTCGCCGAACGGCTCAACGGGATGTTCGCCTTCGCGGTCTGGGACGAGCAGCGCCGGCGGCTCGTCATGATCCGCGACCGGATGGGCATCAAGCCGTTGTACTACTACCCCACCCCTGATGGCGTGCTGTTCGGCTCCGAGCCCAAGGCGATCCTCGCCCATCCGCTCGCCGCGCGGAGGGTCGGCCCCGACGGCCTGCGCGAGCTCTTCGCCTTCGTCAAGACGCCCGGCCACGCCATCTGGGAGGGCATGCACGAGGTGGAGCCCGGCACGGTGGTCACCGTGGACCGCGACGGGCTGCACCGGCACGTCTACTGGTCCCTGCGGACCCGGGCCCACCAGGACGACCCGGACACCTCGATCGCCCGTGTCCGTGAACTGCTCGACGACATCGTCCGGCGTCAGCTCGTCGCCGATGTCCCACGCTGCACCCTGCTGTCGGGCGGCCTGGACTCCTCGGCGATGACCGCGCTGGCGGCCCGTCAGCTGGGCGAGGCCGGCGGGAGGGTACGGAGCTTCGCCGTCGACTTCGCCGGCCGGACCGAGCACTTCGTGGCCGACGAGCTGCGCGCCACCCCCGACACGCCCTTTGTGCACGACGTGGCCCGTCTCGCCGGCACCGACCACCAGGACATCGTGCTGGACTCGGCCCACCTCGCCGACCTCGGTGTCCGCGCAAAGGTCATCGGCGCACGGGACCTCCCGATGGGCTTCGGCGATATGGATGCCTCGCTCTACCTGCTGTTCAAGGCGATCCGGCAGCATTCGACGGTCGCTCTGTCCGGCGAGTCGGCCGACGAGGTGTTCGGCGGCTACCAGCAGTTCTTCGACGAAGAGGCCCGCACGGCCCGCACCTTCCCCTGGCTCGTCCGGGTCGCCGAGCGCTTCGGCGCCGACGGCAACATCCTCACCCCCGCCGTCACCGACGCCCTCGATCTCGGCTCCTACATCCAGGACGGCTACCGCTGTGCCGTCAAGGGCGTCGAACGTCTCGACGGGGAGAGCGACTTCGAGTTCCGGATGCGCACGATCTGCTATCTGTACCTGACGCGCTTCGTGCGGATCCTGCTCGACCGCAAGGACCGCGCGAGCATGGCGGTCGGGCTGGAGGTGCGGGTGCCGTTCTGCGACCACCGGCTGGTCGAGTACGTCTACAACACACCGTGGTCGCTGAAGTCCTTCGACGGCCGGGAGAAGAGCCTGCTGCGCGAGGCCACGGCGGATCTGCTGCCGCAGTCGGTGTACGACCGGGTGAAGAGCCCCTACCCCTCCACACAGGACCCGCAGTACGCGGTCGCGCTCCAGCAGCACGCCAAGGACCTGCTGTCCCGCCCCTCGCACCCCGTCTTCGAACTCGTCGACCGCACCTGGCTGCAGCGCGCGGCGCACCACGATGCGCCGCGGATCACCCAGGCGTCCCGGAGCGGCCTCGAACGGACACTGGACCTGGCCCTGTGGTGGGACATGTACTCCCCCACGGTGACGGTCGCCTGACCGGGGCGGGCGGCCCTGGTGGCGTCGTCACATACGGGGCGACGCTGAGCCATACTTCAGCCGACCGGACACGGTGACGACGCCCGGAAGCAGGGCGTCCCGTCCCCCCCATGGAGCGCTGCGCAGATGACCGGCAACCCCAGCGAGTCACCGGCTCCCCCGCCTGCCGGTACGGGCAACGGGCCCGCCGTCTCCCGCGAGGAGTTCGACACAGTCTTCGAGACGGTGCGCACATGGGGCCGCTGGGCCCGCGCCGGCCGCGGCGCCTGGAACCGGGTGACCCCGGACCACGTACGGCGGGCCACCGCTCTGGTCCGGTCCGGAACCACCGTCCCTCTGGGGCGTCCCTGGAACACGGTCCCCGGACCGGACAACAGCAGACCCGCCCTGCACTACATGTCCGACCTCGGTGACATCGAGCCCCCGGAACCCTCCACCCACAAGGACTTTCTCGCCGTCGACTACCACGGCAAGGCCGTCAGCCATCTGGACGCGCTGTCCCACGTCGCCTACCGGGGGAAGCTCTACGACGGCCGCACGGCGCACGAATGGGTCGATGCCGGCGGGGCCCGCTTCGGTGCCGTCTCGGCGCTGGGCCCCCTCGTGACCAGGGGTGTGCTGCTCGACCTGCCCACCGTGCTGGGGTGCGCATGGCTGGAACCCGGGCGGGCCGTGCACGCCGCGGACATCGTGTCCGCGGAGCAGGCACTCGACGTGACCCTCGGCGAGGGCGACGCGGTGCTGCTGCGGTCCGGCAGCGTCCGCCGGCGCCGGGAGCTGGGCGCCTGGGACCCCGGCACGGCGAGCGCGGGCTTCCACGTGGATGCCATGCCGCTGCTGGCCGAGCGGGGTATCGCTCTGCTCGGTGGTGACGGCGACAGCGATGTACGGCCCTCACCGGTCGACGGCCTGCATTCTCCGGTCCATGCGCTCGCCCTCGCCGCAATGGGGGTGCCGCTCCTGGACAACCTCGACCTCGAAGCGCTCTCGGTCGCCGCCGCGGCGGCGGGCCGTTATGCGTTCCTCTTCGTGGTGGCCCCGCTGGACATCCCGGGCGGCACGGGCTCGCCCGTCAATCCGGTCGCGGTCCTGTGACCCGGTCGCGGTCCTGTGACGGCGTTCCCGGCCGTGACCGTGTGTGACTGCCGGGAGCTGCCGGGGTCCGGCTTCCCCGGTCCACGATCGGTACCGCTCTCCACACAGAGATCTACAATGAGACGGGACGGTGTGGTTTGCCCATGCCCGGGCGGCCGGAGAGCGGCACCTACCGATGTGGGAAGTGGTCGGGATGGGGCTCGTGGGAGAGGACATCGGCCCCGCGCGCGCCCGTGAGCAGTTTCTCCGCGGTGGGGCGGTCGAGGGGCCCGTGCGCAGCCCGATCCTGAATTCGTGGCAGCGCTCCCGGTCGCTGGGGCTGTCGCCGGAGGAATGCGAGCTTCCGTTCCGTCAGGATCTCGATCTGGACGGGCGGCTCGTCCGCGCCGCCACCCCCGTACTGGACCGTCTGCAGTCCAGGTTCGCGGGCAGGAACATGAACGTGTCCCTCGCCGACGGCCGCGGGGCCGTACTGCAGCGGCGTTTCGGCGACGCCTCGCTGGTCAGGCATCTGGCCGCGATCCAGAGCGTCCCGGGTTTTGTGTTCGCCGAGGAGTTCGCGGGGACCAACGGCATCGGTCTGGCCCTCGCGGAACGGCAGCTGATCAACGTCTACGGCGCCGAGCACTTCGCCGAACGCTCCCAGTCCAATGCGTGCGCGGCCATTCCCGTCCGGGACCCGCTCAGCGGACGCATCGAAGGCATCCTGTGCCTCGGCTTCCCGCCCACCGATGCGGATGTGGCGCTGAACGACGTGATCAGCAGGGCAGCCGGGGCCATCGAACGGCGGCTGCTGGAACAGAGTTCGACGCGCGAGCGCGCCTTGCTGCAGGCCTACCTCGACGCCAGGAGCCGGGCACCGGCCGGTGAGGCGACGGACAACGGGCAGCCGCGCGGGCCTGCCGAGAGCCCGCCGGCCGAAAGTGGGCTGGCCGAGAGCGGGCTGGACTGGCGTGACCAGATGATCCTCAAAGAACGGGCCACCGATCTGATCTCCTCGGCGCAGCGAGCCGCCGTCGAGGTCCCGCTGCCCGGCGGCCGGCGGATCACCTTGCTGAGCCGGCCGGTGACCAGTCCCTCCGGCGTGGAGGGCGTCGTCATCGAGGCGGTCCTTCCCGCACCACATCAGCACCTCGCCGTCGTCAGCGCCGCCGGCGCCGCGCCCGGCCCGGCGCCCGTGCAGCTTCTCGCCCCCGGCGTCCCGCTGCACGGGCAGCTTTCCGGCACCGGACCGGACCGGGCGGCGGCCCAGGACCGCCCACCGGGCGCGCCCGGTCCCGCCGAAAGCCCCTCCGGCCGTCACACCGAAGGGCCCGCCGGACCTCGCTCCCGCCGCACGGCCGGTGGGCTGGTGCTGATCGGTGAGCCGGAAGTGGGGAAGTACGCCGTGGCAGCCCGGCGCCGCCTGGAGCTGCTGTCCGAGGCCAGCACCCGCATCGGCACCACACTGGACGTGAGCCGTACCGCCCGGGAACTCGCCGAGATGGCTGTCCCGCGCCTGGCGGACTACGTCACCATTGACCTTCCCGAGGCGGTGCTGCGCGGCGAGGAACCGACCGATCCCCGCACCGGCCTCTACCGCACGGTGGTCCACGGGATCCGGGACGACTGCCCCTTCTACCCCGCCGGTGAGCGGGTGGACCTGCGTCCCTCCACGCCCCAGCTCCGTTGTCTGGACGACCGGCAGCCCATCCTCGAAGCCGACCTGAGGACGGCCGGCGGCTGGATCGCCCAGGATCCCGCGCACGCCCGGCGCCTCCTTGGCCATCATGTGCACTCGCTGATCGTCGTCCCCCTCCTCGCCCGCGGCATCGCCCTGGGCACGGCGAGCTTCTACCGCTCACGGGATCCCGCCCCGTTCGGGGACGACGACCTTTCGCTGGCCCAGGAACTCGGCACCCGTGCCGCCATCTGCATCGACAACGCCCGCCGTTTCACCCGCGAGCACACCATGGTCCTTGCCCTGCAGCACAGCCTGCTGCCGCAGAGCGTCCCCGAGCAGAACGCCGTCGACGTCGCCTACCGCTATCTGCCCGCCGAGTCCGGCGTCGGCGGCGACTGGTTCGATGTCATCCCCCTCTCCAGCACCCGGGTGGCCCTCGTCGTCGGGGATGTCGTCGGCCACGGTCTGCACGCCGCCGCCACGATGGGCCGGCTGCGCACCGCCGCGCGGAACTTCGCCGAACTCGACCTCGCCCCGGACGAAGTCCTCACCCATCTCGACAACCTCGTGGGACGCCTCGACCGGGACGAGGGCACCGAGGGGTCAGCGGCCGACAGCACCGGCATCATCGGCGCCACCTGTCTGTACGTCATCTACGACCCCACCACGCGGCAGTGCGTGATGGCCCGGTCCGGGCACCCTCCGCCCGCGCTGGTCCACCCCGACGGCACCGTCACCTTCCCGGACCTGCCGGCCGGCCCGCCGCTGGGCCTGGGCGGCCTCCCCTTCGAGACCGCCGAGTTCACTCTTCCCGAAGGCAGCCGGCTCGTCCTCTACACCGACGGGCTCATCGGGGACCGCGACCGCGACGTCGATACGGCTCTCGACCTGCTGCGCCACGCCCTGGCGCACCCGGACCGTCCGCCCGAGGACACCTGCGAGGCGGTCCTCCGGGCCGTGGCGCCCCGGCACCCCGCCGATGACATCGCGCTGCTCGTCGCCCGCACCCGTGCCCTCGCTCCCCGGCGCATCGCCACCTGGGACCTGGCAGCCGACCCGGCGCTCGTCTCCGGCGTCCGCGCCGCCGTGACCCGGCAACTGACCGAATGGGGGCTGCACGAGGTCGTCTTCGCCACCGAACTGCTGCTCAGCGAGCTGGTCACCAATGCCATCCGCTATGGCACCGCCCCCATCCAGGTGCGCCTGCTCCATGACCGCACGCTGATCTGCGAGGTCTCCGACGCCGGCAGCACCGCCCCGCATCTGCGCCATGCGGCCAGCACCGACGAGGGCGGCCGGGGCCTGTTCCTCGTCGCACAGCTCGCCCAGGCCTGGGGCACCCGTTACACGGCGGGCGGCAAGGTCATCTGGGCCGAGTGCGCTCTGGAGGCACCGGCAGGAAAATCCGACGCCGCCGAAGCATTTGTCGACACCATCCCCGCCCTCTGACAGGCCCTCCGGCATCTGGGCCACGACGGGCCGTACCATGTCGGAATTGTGGTAATCGGTACGGATAGCGCTGACAGCCCCCCTCCCCTGGGCCACACCCCCCGGCCTCTCGTCCGGGTACGCGGCCTGTGCAAGCGGTTCGGCGGCACCCTGGCGCTGGACGCGGTCGACCTCGACATCCGCCCCGGCCGCATCCTCGCCCTGCTCGGCCCCAACGGTGCCGGAAAGTCCACCCTCATCAAGGTGCTCGCGGGCGTCCACTCCGCGGACGCGGGCGAGGTGAGCGTCGCCGGGCACCCGCTCGGCACCGAGGCGGCCTCCCGCGCCCTGTCCTTCATCCATCAGGACCTGGGTCTGGTCGACTGGATGACGGTCGCCGAGAACATCGCCCTGGGGGCCGGCTATCCCCGCCGCGCGGGACTGCTGTCGTGGCGGGGGATCCGCGGACAGTGCACCGCGGCCCTGGACATCGTGGCCGCGCATCTCGACCCGGACATCCCGCTCGCCGATCTCCCGCGCGCCGAACGCTCCCTGGTGGCGCTCGCCCGCGCACTGTCCACCCGGGCCGCCGTCATCGTCCTGGACGAGCCGACCGCCAGCCTCCCGGCAGCCGACTGTGCCCGGCTGTTCGACGTCCTGCGCACCCTGCGCGACCAGGGTCGTGCCCTCGTCCTTGTCACCCACCGGATCGACGAGGTGTACCAGGTCGCCGATGACTTCGCCGTCCTGCGGGACGGACGCCTCGTCAGCCAGGGCCCGGTAAGCGGCTACCGGCCGGCCCGGCTGGTGCGCGACATCGTGGGCCACGAACCGGCCGGCTTCCGGATCGCCCCCGCTTCGGGTCCGGCCGTACTGCGCCTCGACCGGGTGCGGACCGAGAGCACGGCGCCGGTCAGTCTGGAGGTGCGCGCCGGGGAAATCCTCGGCATGGTGGGCCTCACCGGCGCCGGTCACATGGAACTGGGCCGCGCCCTCGCCGGATCCCGGCCGGTCGCCGGCGGACGGGCCCTGCTCGACGGCCTGCCGTACGCTCCGCACACGGTCATGGCCGCCGTCGGCTCCGGCGTCGGCCTGGTGACCAGCGACCGTCAGGAAGAGGGCTGTGCCCCCGAACTGACGGTGCGGGAGAACTTCCTGGCCAACCCCCGGGCGAGCGGTGTGCCGCCGTGGCGCCGGATCGCTCCCCGGCGCGAGCGCGCCGAGGCCGCGGCCCTGGTCGAGCGGTTCTCGGTGGTCCCCCGGGACACCGAGGCGCCGATCGCCACCCTGTCCGGGGGCAACCAGCAGAAGGTCATGGTCGGCCGGTGGCTCAGGACGAGCCGGCGTCTGCTGATCCTCGAAGAGCCGACCGCCGGGGTGGACGTCGGCGCCAAGACGGCGATCTACCGCCTGCTCCGGGATGCGCTGGCCGAAGGCCTCGCCGTCCTGCTGCTCTCCACCGACTTCGAGGAGGTCGCCCACGTGTGCCATCGCGCCCTGGTGTTCGTCCGCGGGGCGGTGACGGTGGAGCTGAGCGGCGGGGCTCTCACGGTCACCGAACTCGCCCGTGCCTCCTCGGCGATGAGCGCGCTCACGGGGACGGTGGAACCATGACCCCCTCCCCCCGCCTCCTGCCGGGACGCCGGTTCGGGCACTTCCTCGGCGCCTATGGCCTCCTGGCCTTCGCCGCCCTGCTCTTCCTGGCCTTCTCCCTCGCGCTGCCGGACACCTTTCCCACCCTGGACAACATCTCCGAGGTCCTGTCCAACCAGTCGATCCCCGCCCTCCTCGCGCTGGGCGCCATGATTCCCATCGTCACCGGCAAGTTCGACCTGTCCCTCGGCTACGGTCTCGGCCTGGCGCACGTCATGACGATGCAGCTCCTCGCCAACGAGGCGTGGCCCTGGCCCCTCGCCTGCCTCGCCGTGATCGCCGGCGGGGCGGTCGTCGGCGTCTTCAACGGGATCGTCGTCGAATTCGCAAAGATCAACTCCTTTATCGCCACGCTCGGCACCGGCAGCATCCTGTACGCCCTCACCGGCTGGATCACCAACGGGGCCCGGATCGTCCCCGGCCCGCAGGGCCTGCCGACGGCCTTCACCGATCTCTACGACTCCAGGTTCCTCGGCCTGCCGGTGTCCGCCTTCTACGTCCTCGCGCTGACCGCCGTGCTGTGGCTGCTCCTGGAGCGGCTGCCGCTCGGCCGCTACCTGTATGTCATCGGCTCCAACCCGCGCGCCGCCGAGCTGGTGGGCATCCCCACCCGGCGCTACGTCGTCTACGCCTTCGCCGGTTCGGGACTGGTCGTCGGCATCGCCGGTGTCCTGCTCGCCGCCCAGCAGCGGATCGGCAATCCCAGCGTCGGCCTGGACTATCTGCTGCCCGCTTTCGTCGGTGCGCTGCTCGGGTCCACCGCGATCAAGCCCGGCCGCCCGAACGCCCTGGGCACCCTGGTCGCCGTCGTCATTCTCGCCATCGGCCTCGCCGGAATCGGCCAGCTCGGCGCCGAGTTCTGGGTCACCCCGCTGTTCAACGGCGCCACCCTGCTCCTCGCCGTCGGCATGGCCGGCTATGCCGCCCGCCGCCAGCTGCGCCAACGGCGGACACCACCGTCCCGGCCCCGCCATGACGCGGTCCGTATCAGCTCGTGACCTCCGGCCGTCTCCACCGTGTCGTCCCCCCGCAGGGAGCGCCCGTGCACGCGCACCGCAAGACCGCCCTCGGCGGCGCAGTCGTCGTGGCTCTGGCAGCCACTGTCCTCGCCGGCTGCGAACGCGGCGCCTCGACCGGCGCCGCACCCTGGTCGCCGGGTCCGGCGAAGACCGGCTGTCCCGCCGTCCTGGCCCGGGCCCGGGCGGCCGTGGTACGGGCCGAGCAGCCGCACACCGTGTGGGACGGCCCCACCAGCGGCCCCCGGGCGGTCTTCGGCAAACGCCTGGTCTATGTCGCGCAGACCATGACCAATCCCGGTGTCGCGGGCGCCGCGCAGGGCGTCCGGCAAGCCGCGAAGACCCTCGGCTGGTCCGTCCGGGTGATCGACGGTCAGGGCACCCCCGCCGGGATCCAGGCGGCCTTCAGCCAGGCCATCGCCCTCCGGCCCGCGGGCATCGTCATCGGCGGCTTCGACCCGCGTCTGACGTCGCGGCAGGTCGCGACGGCCAACGCGGCGCACCTCCCGCTGGTCGGCTGGCACGCGGTCGACGCCCCCGGCCCGAGCAAGGACCCCGACCTCTTCAGCAACATCACCACCAACGTCCAGGACGTCGCGAAGATCAGCGCGGACTGGATCATCACGCGCTCCCGGGGGCACGCGGGAGTCGTCGTGTTCACCGATGCCTCGATCCCGTTCGCCAGGAACAAGTCCGAACTGATCAAGAAACAGCTCGCCACCTGCTCCGGCGTGCAACTCCTGGAGGAGGAGAACATCCCGCTCCCGGACACCAGCAGCCGCACACCCCAGGAGGTCTCCGCACTCCTCTCCCGCTTCGGGGACCGCTGGACCCACTCCGTCGCCATCAACGATGTGTACTTCGCCGATGCCGCCCCGGCCCTGCGCGCGGCAGGCAGGAAGGGCGGCGGCGCCCCCTTCAACATCGGTGCGGGCGACGGCGACCCGTCCGCCTTCCAGCGCATCAACAGCAGACAGTTCCAGGCGGCCACCGTTCCGGAGCCCTTCTCCCAGCAGGGCTGGCAGATCCTCGACGAGTTCAACCGCGCCTTCTCGGGCAGACCCGCCAGCGGTTATGTCGCCCCCGTGCACATCGCCACGGCCGGCAACAGCCGTGGGGCCACGACATGGGACCCGTCCGGCTATCGCGCGGCGTACCGGAAGATCTGGGGCAGGTAGGGCCCGGGCCCGGGTGAGCACGGCGTGAGTGCGCTGGATGCTCCCCGGTTCATGGTCCTGCCGGGCAGAGTGGGAACACCCGCCGCGAGCGCCCTCGTGCGCAAGTCCTCCGTCAGTTGACGGATGTAACGCCCCGCCGGGCCCCGTACGTTGGCACCGCCGCAGCAGGGGCCACAGCCAGGGACGGGGCGCTTCCTCCCCTGTCCGGGCGGCGTTGCCACGGCAAAAGGGCCGGTTGCCAACCGTCCCACAGGCAAGAACTGCCCAAGGAGAACCGAATAACCATGATCACCGAGCCGACCCCCTACAGACCGGTGCGACGCACGATGGCCGCATTTGCCGCGGTCGCCTTCGCCACCCTCGCCACGTCAGTGTCTCCGCTCACGACCGGAACGGCTCACGCGGACACCCCCGCCATGACCGGCCTGTCCCTGTCGCCTCGCCTGCCCCAGGGCGACGGTCTTGCGCCGTCATTGGATCTGGCGAAGGACTCGCCGGACTACGGGACCGAAATGGTCATCAACAAGTCGCCGATGGCGAATTGGAGCATCCTCCCCAACGGGGACGGGAGTTTCCTGATCCGCAATGACAAGACGCAGAAGTGCATCGACTTCAACACCGACAACGGCCACCTTGTCGAGCCGAGGTACTGCGACCAGAAAAACAGCAAGCAGAATTGGTACCTGCAGCCCTCGAACGGTGGTGACGGCTACTACCTGATCCGGAACGTCAACACCAATAAGTGCATGGATGTGTTCGGCGGAAGCAGTAACGACGGCACGACCGTGGGTATCCACGACTGCAACGGTGCCGGCAATCAGGAGTGGACCATCGGCCCGACGCCCGGCCCGGAGTACACCGGCCCCAGCCTCTCGGACCTGGCCACCGCGTACGCCCTGAAGCAGTGCAGCAACGGTGCCGGCACCGTCAAGTCGTGCGATTACGAGGTCACCGGCGACAGCGTGGCTTCCGTGGGGAACCTGAAGCGGGTCAGCTCCAACGTGTGGAACAACAGCACCGACCCCGGGGACCGGACCATCACCTGGACCCAGACCACGTCCCAGACCAATACGGTGGGCACCTCCCTCACCGTCACCAGCGAGGTCGGGGTCAACGTCGAATTCGTCACGGCCAAGGTCAGTACGGCGCTCACCGCACGCTACGAGCACTCCTGGACCCAGACCGACGCCGTGAGCGACGCGAACAAGATATCCGTGAAGCCGGGCAACTACAGCTGGGCGATGCGCGGCCAGCTGATGAAGACCGTGACGGGCAAGTGGACGTTCACCAATGATCTCGGTGACACCTGGTCCGGCGACGGCACCGCCACCGTCCCCGCCAAGGACGGCACCGACAGTCTCAGCAGCAACCTGGTGCTGTGCACGAGCGACAGCCCCGCTCGTGAGTGCGTCGACAACCGGTGACCGGTGACCGGTGCACTCCCCGCGTGATCCGAGTGCACTCCGCCGCGTGATCTGACGGCACGCCGTCGGACCGTTCCCCGGCCTCCGCGAACGGAGCCGGGGAACCACGCGTCGAGCGCCGAGGGGTCAGTCCTGCGGAGGTGACCAGCCGGACTTCTGCCGGCGGGTCACCTCCGCGGCGATTTCGACCCGCGAGGTCATCGCCAGCTTTCTGAGGATGCCGGACACATGGGTGCTGACGGTGCTTCGGGCGATGGACAGCCGAGCCGCGATCTCGGGATTGGAACACCCTTCGGCCACGTGCTCCGCCACCAGGCGTTCGGTGTGGGTGAGGGCTTCCCAGCCGTCGCGAAAGCCGGTCCGGGTCCTGTGTGAGCCCCGGCGGACGGCGACCGCACGCAGCCGGGACGTCGCCTGGGCCACGTCCCAGACCGCGCCCAGCTGCGTGAACGTGTCCAGTGCCTGATCGAGCAGGACGCGGGCATCGTCCAACCGTCCTCTACGGGCCAGCATTTCCGCCGCATCGGTCAAGGTGTGTGCCGCATTGAGCGGCCGCGGAGCGTTGCGGTAGCAGCGGACCGCTTCCATGAGCAGATCCGGGTCCCCGCTCAGCAGACCTTCACAGCGGTAGGCGTCACCGAGGTGGTAGAGGCCGCCGCTGTGGTCGGCGCGCCGTTGCGCGGCGGCGGCGTATCGCTGTGCGTTCGCATGGTCTCCCCGGGCCAGGGCGAGGCGGACCAGATCAGGTGTCAGGAAACTGAGGATCAGCTGGCCCGGCAGATGGCCGACGCCGCTGTCGAACGCCTCGGCGAGTCGGGAGTAGGCGCGCCGGGCATCGCCCTGGGCCTCGTCCAGAAGGACGCCGGCGCACAACGGCAGGTACTCGTAGAAGGCAGCGACCGTCGAGTTGTCGCCCTCGGGCAGCAGAGCGGTCAGATGTGCTTCGGCGAGGGGGCGCCTGCCTCTGTGCACGGCGATCAATGCCGCCAGCGCCCGCAGCGCCCGGCTCAGCGCGTCCTGGCCTCCGCAGTCGAGACCTGAGGTGATCTCCGCCAGCGCATCGTCCCAGCGCCCCGTGTGAAACGCGAGGAGCGCGCAGGACAGGTGGTACCAGGGCAGAAACATCCCTGCGGTCTGCTCCGCCGGGATGCGTATGGCGGCGAGGGTCCGCTGGGCGTCGTGCCCGAGATCGAGATCGACGTAGTAGTTCACCAGGGCGAGTTGCAGCCCCATCCACTGCGCCGGGTGCATGGTCTCGGGCGTGAGGCGGGACGCCTGCCGCGCAAGTGCCACCGCTTCGGCGTCAGGCGTTTCGAGGAACCGCTTGGCTGCCAGTACATGCAGGGCGCCGGCCAGGGCGTGGCTGTCGCCGGCCTGGTCAGCGGCGCGCCGGACACGTGAGGCGACCGCGCCGGCTTCGGTGATGTCGCCCAGTGCGAAGAGACATACCGCGCCGAAAGCCTGGAGCCGGACCGCCTCGACCGCCGGTACGTCCGGGCTCCGGCATCCGGCCCGCGTCTCCGCCAGCGCCAGGTCAGGCCGGCCACGGGCGAACGCGGCCTGGATGACGATCCAGCGCATCAGGCATTCCCACCCGGGGTCGGGCGCCTTGGCCAGGGCGCAGCGGGCACTCTCCTCCGCCTCGGCGAGGAGACCGCAGGAAAGCTGCGCAAGGGCGTGGTGCAGACGGAGGCCGGCGTACCCGGCATCCGTGGGGTCGCCGAGTTCCAGCGCCGTGGTGAGCAGCCGCAGAGCCATGGCGGGCGCCCGCGTGGTGAGCCGTGCCGCGGATCCTTCCAGCCACGTGATCAGGAAGTCCGGGCTCGGCAGCCCGTTCAGGAGGTGCTCGGCAACGCGTTCGGGAGCTGCCCCGGCCCCGGCCAGACACTGCGCCGCTCTCATGTGCAGCATGGCCCGGACCGACCCCGGCACGGCGTCGTACAAGGCGTGCCGGATGAGCTCATGCCGGAAGCGCAGGTGTTGGCCGGTGTCCCTCAGCACCCCGGCTGCCTCGGCCTCCGCCATGACGGCCAGCAGGTCGCGTAGCGGAAGGTCCACCACCGCTGCGAGTTCGGCGGTGGTGCAACTGGCGCCCAGTACGGAGGCGACGCGCAGCACCTGCAGCACCTCGTCGCGCAGGTAGCGAAGCCGGTGCGTCACCAGCGTGGTCAGCGACGGCAGCGTGCAGCCGGCGGCGACGTCCGCCGTGGCCGCACCGGTCTCGATGGCCTGCTCGCGCCTCAGCGCGGCGATCAACTCGGTGAGGTACAGCGGGTTGCCGGCGGCTCCCTCGGCCATGCGGCGCAGTCGCGGACCGGCCGGCCGGCCGCACAGGTCCGCCAGCAGAGCCGCCACGGCCTCCGTATCGAGGGGAGCCAGCTCCAGCAGGGTGCGATTGCCGGCGATCGGGCTCCGTGACAGCTGGTCGACTTCCCCGACTCCGGACACGGGCCGGTGAGCACCCACCACCAGAAGCGGCAATTGATGCACCGAACGCACCAGTTTGTGCAACACCGCCACGCTTGCCGAGTCTGCCCACTGGAGGTCGTCGAGGAACAGCGCCAGCGGCCCCTGTGCGCACAAGTCCTCGACCAGCCCGACGATCGCCTCGATCGTCGCGGCATACGCCCCTGCCGTCTCGCTCTTGGCGCCCGGCAGACCGTAGCGGGCATCGCCACGCAGCACGTCGGCGACCCGGGCACGCCGGGCATCCGAGGGAGACTCCTCCAGCCCCAAGCAGCTTGACATGAAGGCGAACGGACAGGCCTGCTCCCGCTCCTGGGCACCCCCCTGCAGCACCCGCAGGCCACTGCGCCCCGCGGCCGCCGCAGCCCGCTCGAGCACCGCGGTCTTCCCGACACCGGCCTCCCCCACGACGAACGCGGCCCGCCCCTCGCCCGCGAGCGTGGACTCCACCAGCCTGGACAACTCCGCCAACTCAGCCGCACGCCCCACAAGCCAACCTTCGAATGAAGCCATCACTTCGCCCCCAAGCCATGCAATGCCAGGTGCTTCTTAGCACATGTCTTGGATGTGCGTATTGAACGACCGTCACCCGGACAAGTCCGCTCGTCGATCAAGGCAACCGTGGAACCCGGGCGTATGCGGGAGGGGGCGGTGGTTCGCGGGAATCCGCGGCACGGGCCGCGTGGCGAGGACACTGCTCCGAGCCGGGGGCCGATACTCGCTCAATGCGGCCGTGCAGGCGCATGGAGCCAGGTGGGAAGCGTGACGGAGGAGGAGTTCCCGGTGGAGCTGAATCTGACGGACAAGGTCGCCGTGGTCACCGGAGGCAGCAAGGGCATCGGCCTGGCCGTCACCGAAGCACTCGGCCGTGAGGGTGCGCGCGTGGTGGTGGGCAGCCGCACCGAGACCACCGAGCTGGCGGCTCTGCGCAAGCGGTACGACGTCACCTTCCACCCCGTCGATCTGGCCGACGCCGATGGCGCCGACACCCTGGCCCGGGCGGCAGCGGACCGACACGGCCGGATCGACGTGCTGGTCAACAACGTCGGTGCCACCACCCCGCGCGCCGGCTTCCTCGACGTCGATGACGCAGCCTGGCTGCACGCCCTCACCATGACATTCCTGAGCGCGGTGCGCGCCAGCCGTGCGTCGTTGCCCCACCTGCTGGCCCACGGCGAGGGCGCGATCGTCACCATCAGCTCGGTCAACGCCCGGCTGCCGTTCCCCATGGTGGTGGACTATTCAGCGGCCAAAGCCGCCCTGAGCAACCTCACCAAAGCTCTGTCGGAGGAGTTCGCTCCCCGGGGTGTCCGGGTCAACGCCATCGCCCCCGGCCCTGTCCGCACCCCGTTCTGGACCGCCCCCGGCGCCTTCGCCGACACCGTCGCGGCCCGTTCAGGCGGCACGGCGCAAGAGGCCCTGGACCAGGTCGTGCCCCAGCAGATGGGCATCTCCACCGGACGCATCACCGAACCCCAGGAGGTGGCCGACCTCGCGGTCTTCCTGGCCTCCCCGCGCGCCGGCAACATCACCGGTGCCGAATTCGTCATCGACGGCGGCCAGATCAAGACCACCTGACACACGGCGCGGCGCGCCTCCGGTACACAGGACTTCTTCCTGTCGGTCCCGGTCGGGCGGCGCCGGACGGCAGGGTGTACGGGC
This sequence comes from Streptomyces sp. NBC_00400, assembly GCF_036048035.1. NCBI lineage: Bacteria > Bacillati > Actinomycetota > Actinomycetes > Kitasatosporales > Streptomycetaceae > Streptomyces > Streptomyces sp. NBC_00400. Next base: position 706,406 of record NZ_CP107940.1, read on the forward strand.
CCTGGCCGGCGCCGTCGGCCGTGATGGCACCGGACCGCTACTCGAAGCGCGCGGGGTCGCCGGCACCGCGGCGTACGATCTCCAGACCGTCACCGGAGAAGTCGATGACGGTGGTCGGCTCGGTGCCGCAGTCACCCGAGTCGATCACTGCGTCCACCACGTGGTCGAGCCGTTCCTTGATCTCCCACCCCTGCGTCATCGGCTCTTCCTCGTCGGGCAGCAGCAGGGTGCTGGAGAGCAGCGGCTCACCCAGCTCCGCGAGCAGGGCCTGGGTGACCACATGGTCCGGGATCCGGACTCCGACGGTCTTCTTCTTGGGGTGCATCAGCTGGCGCGGCACCTCCTTCGTCGCGGGCAGGATGAAGGTGTAGCTGCCGGGTGTCGCCGCCTTGACCGCGCGGAACACATCGTTGTCGACGTGCACGAACTGGCCCAGCTGCGCAAAGTTCTGGCACACCAGGGTGAAGTGGTGACGATCGTCGAGGTTGCGGATCGACCGGATCCGGTCGATGCCGTCGCGGCTGCCCAGCTGGCATCCCAGCGCGAAACAGGAGTCCGTCGGATACGCGATGAGCGCACCGGAGCGGATGCTCTCGGCCACGGTGCTGATGGTGCGCCGCTGGGGATTGTCGGGGTGCACATCGAAGTATTTCGCCATCCATCGAGCCTACGGGATGCGGCCTCCGGTGCTCGGGTGGCAGGAGCGGCGGGCTCGGCCGGCCCTGGAGGCACCGGCCGAACCCGCTGGTCCACAAGCGGCTGGAGGGGGTTACGGCGCCATCTCGTACGCCCCGGCCAGTGCCTCGACACGCTCCCAGACGCGCGTCGAGCGGGCCTCGTCGACGACCGGCCGCCGGACCGCGCCGAGCGCCCACTCCTGCTGCGCCGCGGTGGCCGAATCCTTGCCGTGCAGTTCGACGGCGTGCGCGGAGAAGTCGCGGACGAGGACGGCGAACAGCTCGTCGAGGACATCGGCGTCGAGGCCGGTCAGGCGCGCCTGCTCCAGGATCAGCTGGCCGTGCACGACCAGCGCGAACAGCTGGCCGACGGCGAGCAGGAGGTCGAGGTCACGGCTCTGGTCCTCGCCGGGGGCGGCGGTGGTGACGAACTCGCACAGGGCGTCCGCCTGCTCCCGGAAGCGGGCGACGTTGGACACCTCGGCGTAGGCGTCGAAGGCGGCGCGCCAGTCGTGGAAGCGGACGGAGCCCAGGCCGCGGGCCGGTCCCTGCCGGAAGAGGAACGCGTCGTCGGCCGCGTCGAGGCGGGTGGGCACCTCGTCGTACTCGGCCGGGTTCAGCAGGTGGTTGCCCATGAACTTGAGGATCAGGGCGAGGTTGACGTGGACCGTGCCCTCCAGCTTCGGCAGGCCGCGGATCTCGGTGGCGGCCTGGGCGAAGTAGGTGTCCTTCTCGAAGCCCTTGGCCGCGATGACGTCCCACATCAGGTCGATGACCTTCTCGCCCTCGGTGGTCACCTTCATCTTCGTCATCGGGTTGAAGAGGAGGTAGCGGCGGTCGTCGGGTCCGGCGGAGCGGAAGTAGTCGACGGCGCGGTCGCTGAACAGCTTCATTCCGACGAGGCGGACATAGGCGTCGGTCAGCTCGCGGCGCACGTGCGGGAAGGCGGTGACGGGACGGCCGTAGAGGATGCGGTTCTGTGCATGGGTGACGGCCTCGTACATCGCGTGCTCGCAGATGCCGATCGCACCGGTGCAGAGGTTGAACTTGCCGACGTTGACGGTGTTGAGGGCGGCGTCGAAGGCGGCCCGGCCGGTGTGCAGGATGTCGTCCGGGCCGACCGGGTAGTCGTCGAGGCGGAACTCGCTGACGTACTTGGAGGAGTCGACGACGTTCTTCACGAGGTGGTAGGCGGGGTGGCGGCTGTCGGCGGCGAAGAAGACATAGCCGTCCGGGCCCTCGATGTCGGTGCGGCGGCCGAAGACGGAGACGAGTCCGGCGGCGTTGCCGTTGCCGATGTAGTACTTGGAGCCGCCGGCACGGAAGCCGCCGTCACCGTCGGGCTCCAGCAGCATGTCCGTGGAGTAGATGTCGGCGCCGTGGGCCTTCTCGGACAGGGCGAAGGCGAACACCTCGCCCTGGGCGAGGAGTTCGGCCGCGCGCGCACGCACGGTGGCGTTGTCGCTCTGCCAGACCGGGCCGAGCCCGAGGATGGTGACCTGCCAGGCGTACCAGTAGTCGAGCCCGTAGAAGCCGAATATCTCGTTGAGGGCGGCGATCCGGGCGGTGTCCCAGCGCTTGTCGGGCTGCCCGTCGGCGGCGGAGGCCGGGGTGAGGAAGGTCGCGAACAGCCCTTCCTTCGCGGAGAACTCAAGGAACTCCGCCAGCCAGGCGCGGGAGCGGTAGTCCTCGATCAGCTTGCGCTTGCCGCGGTCCTCGAACCAGGCGACGGTGGCACGCAGCAGCCTGCGGGTCTCGGGGTCGAAGTGCGCCGGGTCGTAGGTGCGGGGGTTGAACAGCAGCTGGTCGGCCATGGATGGTCGCCTTTCCTGATCGGGTTGCGGGTGGTGGCGGGAAGCTTCAGGGGCGTGCCGGAGGTCGGCGGGGCGGTGGACGGCTGGGCGGTGGACGGCTGGGCGGGTGGTACGCCGGCGCCGGTTCAGCGCCCGGGGCCGCCTCTGTCGAGTCCGGCGAGTCGGTGGAGGGTGGCGAGCACGTCGTCGAGCCAGGCGAGGGTCATCCGCTCGTAGGCGATGCCGCCGCGCAGCACGACATGCTGGAGTTCTTGCCCGGCGTCGGGCGTGGCGGGGGCTTCGGGACCGGTGAAGTCCCGCCGCTCCCCCGCGAGATAGTGCGCGAGCCGGTCGGTGTGCGCCTGGTGGTGGCGCTCGACCTCACGGATCAGCGCGGCCGGGTCGTCGAACGCCGCGCCGCGGATCTTCACGGCGAGGTCGTGCCGGACGCTCTCGGGTTCGATCGGCTCGTGGAGCCACCCGGAGAGCGCGGCCCGGCCCGGGGCGGCGACGGAGTACTCCTTCTTGTCCGGCCGGGCCTGCTGCGGCACCTCGCGGACATCGACCCAGCCGTCGCTCTCCATGCGCTTGAGGACACGGTAGATCTGCTGGTGGGTGGCGGTCCAGAAGTATCCGATGGACCGGTCGAACCGCCGGGCCAGCTCATAGCCGGAGCCCGGCTTCTCCAGCAGGGAGACGAGGATCGCGTGGTCGAGCGCCATGCCCCGAATCCTTCTATGCAACTTGTTGCATAGACAAGTGGGCACCGCCCGGGTGAGACGCGGCTCACCCCGTGCACCCGTGCGCGGGCATGCGGCGGGGCCCGCCGGCGGAATGCGCCGACGGGCCCCGGGAAGTCGCTCAGCAGGCGACGTCGAGGACGTGAATCCCGGACACCAGAGTGCCTTCGAGCTTGTAACAGTGGTTCTTGTCGGCCTCGTTGATGTACAGGGGCTTGGAGCCGCCCGTCCAGTAGACGGTGACCGTGACCCCGGTCGCTTCGGCGGGGAAGTACCCCTTCCAGCTGGTCCCGATCGGCCGGTCGTGCTGGCAGTAGTTCTTGCTCGCTATGCCCGCCGGGCCTTTCCACTCGTAGCAGGTGTCGATGAGAGACCCGGCGTTGTGCTCGAACGCGATGTAGTTGTCCGAGGCGGCAACGGCGGACGGCGCGGACAGTACCGCGCCGGCCAGCGCCAGTCCGAGTGCCGCGGCACCACAGGTCAGGGAACGCTTTCTGCTTCGCATACGGGAATGCGCCTCTCGCTTCACTGATCCGGACATGCTCTAACAGGTCTTTTCGGCGATCTTCGGGTCGAAGGTGTAACCGCTCAGCTCGTAGCAGTGGCCGCGCTTGAGGTCCGTGATCTGCGGCGTCACATTGCCGCCCCCGATCTGGGCCGCCACCTTCACTTCGAGCTGGACGCCCTGGGCGTCGGCGGGGATTTCCACCCGCCAGTCGGTGCCCTTGGGCTTCGCGTAGTCGCACGAATCCGAGGTCGACGAGCCCTGCCAGTGGTAGCAGGTGTCGACCAGGAACCAGCCGTTGTTGGTGAACCCGATGTAATTGCCCGAGCCCGCCGCGGCGGCCGACGGTGCCGTCATGACGGCTCCGGCCAGCGCGAGCCCCAGGGCGGCGGCACCATACGCCGCCGACTTCTTGATTTTCCGCACGGAGTGCTCCTTCAGGGAGGGTTGACGAGGGGGGGACCGGCGGCTCAGCTGCCGTTCATCAGCTTTCCGCCGTCACACGAGACCTCGTCGGTGTCCGCCCGGGCCGCCGCACTGAGGGGTATTTCGGTGCGCAGACCCGTGATCTTCGCGCCGCCGAACTCGCCGCCCTGGATCCGCACATCGGAGACGCGCTGCTCCATGTCGTGGCCCAGCTTCAGCATCCCCTTCCGCCCCGGCTTGATGGTGATCCGGACGTCACCGCTCTTCGACTCGGCATTGGTCTCGCTGTACTGCGCGGATGCCCCCACTCCCAGCCTGTCCTTGACGAGGGTGATATCGACGTTGACGCCGACGTTCCAGCCCCAGGTGAAGGTCTTGCTTCCGCTGAGCGTCTGGTTTATTTCCCCCTGCCCTCCGCTGCAGTTCTGAATGGGACCCACGCCCATGACGGTGTTCTCCACGTCGAACCACTTCGTGACGTTCTTGGACTCCACGGTCGTCGCCGAGCAGGACACACCGCTGCTGTTGCACTGGTCCATGGCACGCTTGACTTCGTCAGCGGAGTTCACCTGGTAGCCGTTGTCATAGGTGACGGAGGGGCTGCCTTCCTGCAGCCACGTGTTCGTGTGGCCGTTGATGTCGGTGGAATCGGCGGCCGATGCCGTGGGCGCCGTCAGGGCAAGCGCGACGGTGACGGCACCGAGGGCAATACCGATGCGGGATGCGGATGTGGAGATCAACGTTTTCCTCGCTCTGTGGGTGGGGTGACCCGGGGCAGTGGAACCCGGTTCACGGGAGAGCGCGACGGCAGCACTCCCGCGATTACTGCGTTCAGCAGCCGATTTCCGTGAGCTTGGGCCGGTCGACGAGACCCGTGATTTCGAAGCAGTGGTTCTTGCTGGTGTCGAATACCGCGGCACTGTCTCTCGTGGCGTAGTCCACGATGCTGGTGCTGAGATCGATCTTTGCGCCGGTCGCCCCGTCGGGGAAATACGCCTGCCAGGTGGTGTTCACACTCCGCATGTTGTGGCAGTAATCCTTTCCCTCGACATCACGCCACTTGTAGCAGGTGTTGGCGAGAATGCCGGCGTGATTGGTGATCTGAATGTAGTGACTCGAATCCGCTTGGGCGGCGGGGGCGGTGAGTACCGCCGACAGGCTTGCGGCGCCCGCCGCGAGAAGACCGAATACGGCCCGATGGTTGAACCTCACGGTTGCCACTCCCTCTTGAACTCTCCTGCGACATCGGAAGAATGCGACGTCGTGAGATCTGAGTAAGTCATGAGGAGACGGCCGAATCAATTGGTTCGGGCTAAGACTTCGGTACCCGGAGAAAGGGACCGGGGGTAACCACGAGAAGCGCCCCGGGAAACGGGATACCACGGCACCGGACCACGAGAGCCACGGCTCTTTGCCCCTGCCCGACCACAGGGCCGGCGACGGCCCGCCGGGATACCGAAAGGCCCCTCGCCAGAAGGTGAGGGGCCTTTCGGATCCGGCCGGGCACACGCGTCCCGGGACCGCGCCTCAGGAGTCCGCCGTGCCGCTCCCCCGGCGGGAGCGGTCCGCAGCCGCCATGGCCGCCGCCAGATACGGCCGTCCCGCGATCCCGAGCTTGCGGTAGGCGCCGGTCAGATGGGTTTCCACGGTCCGCAGCGAGACGACGAGCAGTTCGGCGATCTGTTTGTTGCTGTATCCCTGCGCCGCCAGGGTGCCGACGCGCTCCTCCCCCGCGGTCAGCGCCCCGGCCCCCGCGCTCCCGGCTCTGCCGACCCGCCCGCCGGCGAGGTGCAGCCGCTCCTGCAGTCGCGCGGTGAGCACCGTGGCACCGCACCCCACGGCGAGGTCCAGCCCGCGGCGCAAGGCGCTCCTGGCGCCCCGCTTGTCGTCCCGGTGCAGCAGGGCGGCCCCGAAGGCGTCCAGCGCGCGGGCGAGTTCGAGGCGGGCGGGGGTCGGCCCCAGTACGTCGACGGCCTCGGCCAGCAGATCCAGCCCCCGAGGACCGCTCGTGGCGAGTCCCGTCCCCCGCAGCGCCACCCCGAGGGCCCGGGGGATCCGGCAGCGCCGGGCGAGGTCGAGCTCCTGCTCGGCCAGCGTACGGGCCGACGCGGTGTCCCCCAGGGCGAGATGGGCGGCCACGGAGCGGGAGCGCCAGGGTGCCATCGCGGGGCTGACGATCCCCGCGGCCTCGCAGTGGTGGCCGCACTCGCGCAGCAGCGAGAGCCCCGCCCGCGGATTGCCCTGAGCGATCCGCAGCGCCGCCAGACTCATGAGGAAGCGGGGCCGCTCCCAGGCCACTTCCGCCTGCCCGGCCACGGCATGGGCGCCCGCGATCCGCTCGGCCGCCTCGGTCCGGCCCTGTGCGAGGAGGCCGTCGATCCTGAGGGTGTCCAAGGTCAGTGCGTACGGGAGCCGCCCGGTGGAGGACGCCTGGTCAACGGCGGTTTCAGCGGTGGCGAGAGCTTCGGTGACGTTGCCTCGGCGCAGCGCCAGCCCTGCCTGGTAGAGCATCAGGGAGGACACGAGCAGTTCCATGCCCCTGCCCGAGATCTCCCGTGTCAGATGGCGGTTGAGCTGGTCGGCCGTATCGAGCTCGTCGAGGTACAGCAGCGTCTGGGCGACGAAGTAGTGCAGCGGGAACAGATCGTGGGAGAACGCCGGCAGATTGACGGACGCACGCTCGATGAGACCGGCGACGTACGGGGCGGGCAGGGCGGCGCGCAGGGCGCGGAAGGCACGGATCGCGAGCAGTTGGCGTTCTCCCGCGGTGCGGTCCGCCGGGTCGTCGTCCGTGCCGGGGGACGGCGGCGGTGCCGGGCCTGTGACGGACGGCCGCTCGAACTCCATCCATGCGCGCAGCGCCCCCATCCGCAGCGCCAGTTCACGGTCGGCGCCCCCGGAGTCCGCCGTGCGCCGGTCGCACAGCGCCGCGATCTTCCGGTCCACATTCGACAGGTCCGTACGGGAGCCGCGGGAGAGGAGCAGCGAGTAGGCGAGCACCCCCAGCGCGTCGCTGCGGGCCGTTTCGTCGGTCAGCTCTTCGAGCGCGCCGGTGACACAGGAGATGGCCAGCGCGGCATCGTAATGGCTGGCCGCGGTGCCCAGTTCCAGGAGCACCCGGGCGCGCTCGGCATCGTCCAGCGGCTGGTGCAGGGCGGAACGCAGATAGGTCACGGCCGTCTCCGGTGCGCCGCGGTGCAGGGCCTGGCCGGCCGCTCTGCGCAGCACCGGCAGGACCCAGGAGCCGTGTACCGGACCGGCCGCCAGCAGATGGGCCGCGACTTCCTCGTCGGGACGCCCGCTGAGGCAGGACACCTGGGCCGCCCGCGCATGACCGGCACCGAGTTCCTCGGGCGACAGCACCCCGAGCACCGTGTCGCGGACGACCGGATGGGTGAAGCGGAGGTCGCCGTCCGCGCGCAGCAGGCCCAGCGACCGCAGGTCCTGGGCCGCGGAGAGCACCACCGCACGCCCCGTTCCGCAGTACGCGGCAAGCAGCTCCGGCGGTTTGCGGTCGCCCAGTAACGCCAGTGCCCGCGCCAGCTCCACCACCTCGCCGGACGCCTGGCAGAGCCGGTGCGAGATCTCCCCCGCGAGCGTCGACAGCGTGACCGTGGGGACCCGGTCCCGGAAGTGCGCGGTCGGCCGCACCCCGCTGCGCTGAGCCTGGTGGAGCAGGGCCCGGACGAACAGCGGGTGCCCGCCCGTGGCGGCGTGACAGGCGGCGCAGAAGGCGTCATCCGGTTCCTCCGCGCCCCAGAGCGTCCGCACCAGCCGTCCCACACCGGCGATGTCCAGGGGCTCCACCACCAGGGTGTGGCAGTTCGCGGGACGGACGAGCTCGGCCAGCAGCGGATCGAGCCGTCTGACCTCGGCGCTCCGCGTGGTCACCGCGATCAGTACGGGGTGGCTGTCCGCCCGTCCGGCGAAGTGCACCAGCCAGCGCAGTGACGGCTGGTCGATCCACTGCAGGGCGTCGACCGCCAGGAGCAGGGGCTCCCGGCGGGAGAGCCGGGCGACGAGGGTGTCGAGTCCCCGCAGCGTCGACGCCGTCACATTGGCCGCCTCCGGCAGCGGTTCCGTACCGGCGGCGTCGTCCAGCGCCCGGAGCGTAGCCGCCGCGGAGCCTTCCAGGAGACGGGCGCGATCGGTCTCGGACACCGCGGCCAGAAGGGGCCGGAACAGCTGTCGCACCGCGCCGAAGGCGAATTCACGCTCCAGGGGGTGACAGCGGGCCCGCAGCACCCGGAACTGCTCGTTCCGCTCCCACCAGGTGCTCAGCAGAACGGACTTGCCGACCCCGGCCGCCCCTTCGAGCTGTACGACGCGGGACCGGCCGGACAGGACCTCGGCGGCCACGGCATCGAGGGCGGCGAGCTCGCGTTCGCGCCCCACCAGCGGCCAGTCGTCACCGCATGCATCGCGGGAATGTCCGAACGTCACCACTTGCTCAACTCTCGTCTTGCGCATCTGCTGTTCGAGACGTTGCCATGCCCACCGCGGTTGCCTGAGCTGGGCATGCGGATCCGGGCCGCCGCCCCTTGGCACGATCGCGGGGGATCTTCGGCGGCCGGCGGTCCCCGACGGATCCGCGGCCCGCCGTCGTGTGCAACCACCTCGCAACGTTGCAGGGGGTTAACTGAGGCACTGCCTCCGTGGCGGCTCGGTGACCATGATCTCGGTGACCGTGATCCGGCCCGTGCCGGGCCGGCCCGCCGCCGTCCCCGGAGCACTGTCCGTTGTGGCCGGTCAGGAGAGGAACCGCACGTGTACCGACAAGAGACCGACAACTCGCAGGTCAACGGCTCCGCGACACAGCCGGGGCGGTGGTGATGAGCGGCGGCGAGGAGCCGCCTGCGGCCGCCGGGAGCGCCGCTGCGGAGGGAACTTCACGGATCGCGCTCAGCGCGGCGGCGACCGAACTGCTGCGTCTGCTGCACGACCAACACGGCCCGCTGATGTTCCACCAGTCCGGCGGCTGCTGTGACGGCAGTGCCCCCATGTGCTATCCGGCCGGGGAGTTCCGTACGGGATCGTCGGATGTGCTGCTGGCCCGGCTGACCGTGAAGGGTGTGCCGGAGCCGGTGGGGTTCTGGATGTCCGGGGACCAGTTCGAGCGCTGGCGGCACACCCATCTGACGGTGGACGTCGTACCGGGGCGGGGCAGTGGCTTCTCCCTGGAGGCGCCGGAGGGCGTCCGCTTTCTGATCCGCTCGCGGCTGTTCACCGACGAGGAACGGGCGGGTCTCGGCGACTGAGGCCACGCGGCGCCAGGGGAGACCCCTCCTGGGGAGGGGCCGAGGCGAGCCGGAGAACACAGTGAGGCCCCACGCACGGGGGAGAGCGTGGGGCCTCACTCTTTAAAACGGGTGGATGGCGTCCCGGGTTCCCTCACGGTGAAACTTCCGCAAGAAAATTTTGTGCGTGCTCTGCACGGTCGTGCCCCGCCTCGTGTCGACGTTCAGGCGTCGTCCTGCACCAACCGCTCCAGCATCGCCTGGAAGTCCGCGTCCGCCACCACCCGCAGTCCGCCGCCGGACGGCTCGCTCAGCGGAGTCATCACACCCCGGCGCCACCAGAAGACCCTGGGGCTGATGGCGCCCGCCGCGTCCTCGTGGCCGGCCGCCGCGAACTGCGCCATGGCCTGCAACGCCGGGACGACCTGGGCATCGTGAATACGGTGGAAGGCCAGCTGATGGCGGAAGGGCAGGGCGACCAGCGCGCCGTCCGGGGTGAGCTCGGTGCCCATCAGCCGCTGCACCAGTTCGTCCAGCACCAGCACCCGGCTCGCGGTGAAGAAGGAGTCGCCGAGCAGCACCTCGAACGCCGAGCCGTCACCGCGCCGCACCGTCTCATGCCCCTCGACCGGCAGCGCGCGCAGATTGTTCATCGCCCGGATCCGCAGCTCCGCCACGTCCCCGAGATCGGTCAGCGAGTCCTCGCTCAGCATCTGCACCGCCTCGGGCAGATCGAGGGCGAGCACTTCCCGCAGCCCCGGCGCCGGTGCGCGGCCGTAACGGAAGGAGTCGGAGGCGGGCAGTGTCTCCTGGGCGACCACACGGGGGTAGAGGCAGGCCCGGATCTCGTCGGCGCTGAGGATTTCCAGCGGCTGCGGGCCGTCCATCGTACGGAGCACCTTGCCGACGTGATCCCGGATCAGGGCGGGCCAGCTGCGCTCACCGCGCCGGTCGCGGTGGCACACCGCGGCGAGGTTGCCGAGGCCGAACTGCCGGCCCGCGGAGTCGGTGACCACACCCGCATACGCGGTGACTTCGAGTCCCTGTTCCGCGAAGGCCTGCCGGACCTGCGATCTGAAGACGCCGCCTTCGCGCTCGGAGAAGAAGCCGAACTCCCCGTCGCGTGCCAGGTCGCGGGGATCCCGCTTCGGTCCTCGGCGGAACAGGCCCATCTCTTCCTCCCGGCAGCGGCCACGAACGACGGCCTCGAATGGGCCGATCGTAACGGGTGCGTCGCCGCCCACGTCGCCCTGCTGTCCGCCGCCCCGGGCGGTGACCGGGCGCAGGGTGGCCAGGTGGCGGGGCCGGCGGGACGAGGGGGACGAGGAGGGGCCGGGGAAGCGCAGGGAGGGATGGGGGAACGGGCGGACTTCCGGAGAAATACGGCCGGGGGCCGACGGTATGACGTGTCACCAGGTCTTCAGCTGAAGCAGCATCAGCTACGGCCGGGATGGTCTCCCCGCCCTCGCGTCGCTGCCGCTGCCGGGCCCGCCGGGCGCGCCGACGGAGGCGCTGGAGGCCCGTACGACCAGCCGCGGCGCCAGCCGGACCGTGCGCCGCGGCCCCGGCTCCGCTCCGGCCGGGCGGCGGTTCAGCAGGCGGGCGGCTTCGGCGGCCAGTTCGCCGACCGGCTGGCGGACGGTGGTCAGCGCCGGGTCGGCGAGGCCCGCGAGCGGGATGTCGTCGAAGCCGGTGACCGCGACCTCGCCCGGTACCTCCGCGCCCAGCTGCCGCAGCCGTTGCAGCGCACCGGCGGCGATGAGGTCGTTGGCGCAGATCAGGGCGTCCGGGCGGGACGGCCAGAGGCGGTCGACGGCAGCCCGCCCCCACTCCACCGAGAAGTCGCCGAGTGCGATGCGTCCAGGCGCGGTGGGGTCCAGCGCCGCGGCGCCCGCCTCGTAGGCCGCGCGCCGTTCGACCGCCGCCGACGCGGTCCCGGCCGCACCGACGAAGCACGGGCGGCGGCGGCCGGTGGCAGCCAGGTGATCGAGCACCAGGGCCATACCGGCCGCGTTGTCGACGGCGACGGAGTCGGCGACACCGGGTCCGCAGCCGCGGTCGAGCAGCACCAGCGGCACCCGGGCGGCCGCACCGGCCACCGCTTCCCGGCTGCGCCGCTCGTCGACGGGTATCAGCAGCAAGGCGTCGACCTGCCGCCCCAGGAACGCGTTGATCCGGGCCGCCTCGACCGCCGGGTCGTCGTCGCAGTCGGCGAGGAGCACGGCCCGCCCCTCGGCGTGCAGGGCGTGCTCCAGCTCCCGGACGAGGGAGGGGAAGAACGGGTTGGTGATCTGCGGCAGCACGAGTCCGACGGTGCCGGTGGAACGGCTGCGCAGGGCTCGGGCCACCTGGTTGGGCCGGTAGCCCAGGCGCTCGGCCGCCGCGCGTACGGTGCGTGCGGTCTCGGCGCCGACCGGGCGGGTGCCGGCCAGGACGCGGGAGACCGTGGCAATGGAGCAGCCCGACGCCAGCGCGACATCCCTCAACGTGACTTCGGCCACCGTCTCCCGGCTCCCTCCGGTTCGGCCCGCCCGAACCGGAGGGAGCATACGCCCCCTTGTCCGCCCGGCAAACGTTGTCCCGTCACAGGCGGACCCCCCGGCCATCGCCTCCGCTCTTCGTCCCGATAACGTCCGGATGACCAGAGATTGAACCATTGACAACCCGCGGGCCCATGGGTCAAGTTTCCGGAGAACGTTTTCCATGCTGCTCGCTCGCCGGCTGACTCCACGCCCGGGCTCACCATGGGTGACCGCCGGGCGCGCTGTGCGCCGGAGCCCATACCGGCCCGCACACACCACACCTTCATCACCGCTTTTCCGAGCAGCAGAGCAAAGGGGCTCCTCCGTTGGCCAGAAAGATCATCCTCGACTGCGACCCGGGGCATGACGATGCGATCGCCATGCTCCTGGCACATGGCAATCCCGACGTCGAGCTGGTCGCCGTGACGACCGTGGTCGGGAACCAGACGCTGGAGAAGGTGACCCGCAACGCCCTGTCCGTGGCGCGCATCGCCGGGATCACGGGCGTGCCCTTTGCCGCCGGCTGCCCGCGTCCGCTGGTGCGGGCCATCGAGACGGCGCCGGACATCCACGGCGAGACCGGTCTCGACGGTCCGGACCTGCCCGAACCGGCCTTCGGGCTGGACCGCCGGCATGCGGTGGACCTGATCATCGACACGGTGATGTCCCACGAGCCCGGCGAGATCACCATCGTCCCGACCGCGGGTCTGACGAACATCGCCCTGGCCGTACGCAAGGAACCGCGGATCGCCGAGCGGGTCCGCGAGGTCGTCCTGATGGGCGGCGGCTACCACGAGGGCAACTGGAGCGCGGTCGCCGAGTTCAACATCATCATCGACCCCGAGGCCGCGCACATCGTCTTCAACGAGCGCTGGCCGGTGACCATGGTCGGCCTCGATCTGACGCATCAGGCACTGGCCACCCCGGCCGTCGAGGAGAAGATCGCCGCCGTCGGCACGGCGCCCGCCCGCTTCGTCCTGGAGCTGCTGGACTTCTTCCGCGAGGCCTACCGCGAGAACCAGGGCTTCGACCACCCGCCGGTGCACGACCCGTGCGCGGTCGCCTATGTCATCGACCCGGACGTGATGACCGTACGCAAGGCCCCGGTGGACATCGAGCTGCGCGGCGCGCTGACCGTCGGGATGACCGTGACGGACTTCCGTGCGCCCGCCCCGGAGGACTGCACCACCCAGGTCGCGGTCAAGCTCGACCACGAGCGGTTCTGGAACCTCGTCGTGGACGCGCTCGAGCGGATCGGTGACATCGAGGCATGAACGTTTCCACCTCCCGGCGCCCCGCCGAGGCGACGGACGGCGGCGGGTCCGGCGTCCGGATAGGTGTCCTGGTCGCGGCGCTGCTCGCGGCGTGCTTCGCCTTCCAGCTCAACGCCAGCATGCTCAGCCCCGCGCTGAAGAACATCGAGGACTCCCTCGGCGCCAGTTCCGCCGAGATCGGCCTCACCCAGACCGCGTTCTTCACGTCTGCGGCGCTGTTCTCCCTGTTCCTCCCACGGCTGGGCGATGTCATCGGCCGCCGCCGGGTACTGGCCGGCATGCTCGGCCTGATGGTCGTCGGATGTGTGGTCGCCGCGCTGGCGACCAGCGTGCCGATGCTGTTCGCCGGGCGCGTCATCCAGGGTGTCTGCGGTCCGGTCGTCCCGTTGTGCCTGATCATGCTGCGGGTCGAGGTGAAGGAGCCCAAGCGGTACGGCACCCTGCTCGGTGTGATCACCGCCGTCAACGGCGGTATCGCCGGTGTCGACTCCCTCGCGGGCGGCTACCTCGCCGACCGGCACGGCTTCGGGTCGGTCTTCTGGGCGATGGCGGCCGTAGCGGCCCTGGCCACCGTGCTGGTCGCGGCCCTGACGCCCGAGTCGAGGGCGCCGGCGGCGACCCGCATGGACTGGCCCGGGGTCGCGCTGCTCGTCGTCTCCGTGGGCTCGCTGCTGATCGCACTCAACGAGGCGGGCAAGCTGGCCGCCGCCGACTGGCCGCTGATCGCCGTCCTCCTCGTCCTGTCCGCGGCCGCCTTCGCGCTGTTCTGGCGGACCGAGAACCGCAGCGGGCACCCCCTGGTCGCCACCAGGCACCTCAAGCAGCGCGCGACCTGGGCGACGCTGCTGACGACCGTGCTCACCATGACCGGTGTGTTCGCCGTGATGAACGGTCTGATCCCGGCCTTCGCCCAGGACGCCCAGGCCGGGCTCGGGATGAGCGCCGAGGCCTCCGCATGGTGGACGCTGTCGCCGTACGCGCTCGCCGGGCTGGCCATGGGCCCGCTGGCCGGCCGTCTCGCCGCCACCTTCGGCTACGGCCGCATCCTGCGGTGCGGGCTGGTCGGGTCGGTGGCGACGGTCGTGCTGATGCTGCTCACCATGCACAGCCATGCGCAGGTCCTGCTGCTGGTGACGTCCGTCCTGGTGGGCATCGCCTACGCAGGCGTGGCGAACATCGTCCTCAACGGGCTGGGCATCGTCCTCTCCCCCGCCGAGAACCCTGGCTTCCTGCCGGGCCTCAACGCGGGCGCGTTCAACCTCGGCGCGGGCCTCAGCTTCGCCGTCCTGTACGCGGTCAAGACCGCCGCCACCCCGGCGGACCCGTCGTCACCCGGCGGCTACACCGCGGGCATGATCGCAGGCGTGGTCATCCTCGCCGCGGCCATTGCGACGTCCTTCCTGATCCCGAAGCCGGTGGCCGCCGAAGCCCAGGACTGAGGGCACACGCCGACCACCGCTCACTCGCCGCCCGCCGCCGGACTCCGGCCGGCGGGCGGTGCCGTGCCGGCATCCCGGGTACGGCGTCCCGGGCGCGGCGCGCGGGGAGGTGGTGCCGGCGTCCCCGGTACGGCGTGCCGAAAGGGGCCACCCGGCACTCGGATCACTCCGGCCCCGCGTCCGCCGTCCCCCGCAGGATGGCGCCGAGCCCGCCGGTCGGTGCCCGGTCGGGGTCCCGGACCACCACGATGTCGGCCCCGGTCGCGGCCGCCGACCGCACCAGGGCGTCGTCCGCCCGGGCGACCGCGGGATGTTCCTCTCCCAGGTACGACAACTCCGTTCCGCGTACGGCGAGTTGGTCGGCGTCGGAGCCCACCCAGACCTGCCGGGCGATGTCCGAGCCGTGCGGGCTGACCAGCAGGGTGTCGATCCGGTGTTCCCGCGCCGCCTCGATCAGGGCGGGGATACCGGCCGCGGCATGCGGGGCGCTCTCGTTCCCGGGCCCTGCGCCGGTGCGGAAGCGGTCCGCCACCTGTGCGATGTGTTCGCGCTCCTGTACCGCTCTGACCTGGGCGATGTCCCGGTCCACCAGGGCGCTCTCGGCACCGGGCGCACGTCCGCCGTGGGCACTCTCATAGGTGAGGGCACGCAGCGGTTCGGGCAGCTTCTCGTGCACCAGGTGCCGTTCGCGCGCCTCACCGATCAGGACGACGGCCTCGGCGCCGCTCTTCTCGAAGGCCTCGCGCACCGCGCCGGCGATCTCCCCGGCGTTGTGTTCCCAGGTGTTCTCCGTCGTGGTCCGGAAGTGGCGTTCGCACGGGTCGCCCGCGGCGGTGCGGGGCAGGGGCGATGCGCTGCGGCTGTGCCGGCCGGTGTTCCCGGCACTCCGTTCGCCGACGAGGGCGAAATCCGCCCCGGTCCGGTCGAGACGGACCACGAGGCAGACGGGGTCGTCGCCGATGGCCGCCAGCAGCGGAGTGACCCTGGGCACCGGGCCCCAGGCCGCGAAGGGAGTGGCCGGGGGCCCGGGGAGCGGAGTGTCGAGCACGATCTCACCGTGGGCGGCGAACAACACCCGTCCGGCGTGCGCCCCGCGACTGCCCTCCTGCGGCATGAGCAGGGCCTCGTGCACGGCACCGCAGGTGGCCTCGTCCGCGCCGAGCGCGAACAGCTGCGCCGTGGTGGCACTCGCCGTCAACTCTTGCTGCTTTGCGGCGTCCTCGGTGCTGAGCGGGACGGTGGCATAGACGGATGCCCAGGGGCCCGGCCGGTTGATGACCGGTTTCAGGAGCGAGAGTCGCATGGCGCTGCCTCCTTGGCTTCCTCGGATTCCGCGGATTCTCCCGTGGTGGTGGGCTGTCATCGGTGTGCGGCCGGTGTCATCGGTGTGCCGTTATGGGGCTGGGTGCCTTACGAATTCCCGTTCCCGAAAACCATATGCATGGCGGGCATATGCATCTGCCGTCACGTTGCGCGCATGCCCGGATGATTTCCGTGTGCGCGGGGGAAAAGGCCACCGCCGGGTGGTACCGGGTGGTGAAGGGCGCCGTCGGGTTGTTACGGCTGGGGGACCAGGGAAACTGGGAGTAACGCGTCGGGTCTGTACGACTCGTAGAGCCGGAGGCACCCATGGTCATGGAACACGGCACGGACAAGACCGGCCCCGCCCGGGATGACGTGATGAAGAAGCAACTGCGGGGGCAATTGACGGCGGAGCGCTCCCTGCGGACCGATGAGGAGCACGAACTCCAGCCTGCGGGAGAGGACCAGCCGGTGGCGGCGTGGTCCCCCGAGAGCGACTTCAGGGGCGGCACGCCGAGCGGGATGAGCGAGCGGGATGTCGGGCTGCGTTCCGAACTCGCCCAGCACCTCGGGCGGAGCCTGTATCCGGCCGACAAGTACGCGATCATCGAGACCCTGCGGCGGAACAACGCTCCGGACCGGCTGGTCTCGATGGCCGAGCGGCTGCCCGCACACGAGCGGTTCGGCAATGTGCAGAGCATCGCCGAGGCCGTCGGCATCGCGACGGAACACCGACGCGCCTGAGACGGACGGGGCGTGCCTCCTGGCGCTGCCGCCGGACGCCAGGAGGCGGACAATCGGTTGTACACGCACCGGCCGCACCCCGCGGCCGGGCCGGCGAAGGCGGAGAAGGAGGGCGGTTATGTCCGACGACGCAATGGGCGACGAGGTCTATCAGCCGCCCAGATCCGACCCCCAGGACAACCCCAACGAGCTCGACATGGAGGACGCCCTGGACGAGCCGGATCTCGACGAGACGCTGGACACGGGCTATTCGCCTCCGGAGCGGCCCTTCGTGGTGAACCACGAGGGGACCACCGCGCGGGAGCTGCACGACCGCGAGACGCTCGACCACCGGCTGGCGGTGGAGGTACCGGACGTCTGCGCGCCCGACGGCGACGGCATCGGCGATGTGCCGGGCGGGGTGGGGGAACCCACGGACCTCGAATGCGGCGAGGAGC
Organism: Streptomyces sp. NBC_00400; assembly: GCF_036048035.1. NCBI lineage: Bacteria > Bacillati > Actinomycetota > Actinomycetes > Kitasatosporales > Streptomycetaceae > Streptomyces > Streptomyces sp. NBC_00400. The sequence continues at coordinate 723,502 of NZ_CP107940.1, forward strand.
GGGCCGGCCGGCTCGTGGGCTCCGACGAGGGATTCTGGCGCGGGGGCAGCAATGACATCGCCGCCCGGGACGTCGGGATCGACGGCGGTGCCGCGTCGGCGGAGGAGGCGGCGGTGCACATCGCGCGGGACAATGCGGGGGACGGGGAGCGGGAGAGCGGCTGATTGCCCGCGGGGGTTCCCTTCCGGTGGCCCGCAGGCATTCCCTTCCGGCCGAACGGCGGAGCGGCACGGTACCACCGTGTGTATCCGGCCGCTCACCGGTTGGCCGACAGGGCACCACACCCTCGGTGTACCTGCGCGGGCCGTCCGTCACACCGGACCGCAACCGCCGTGCCCGGTCCGGCGCCGGAGCACCCCTCGACCGCAGGAGTCCACGTGAAGCGACGTCGTCCTCGGATCGTGATCGTCGGAACCGGCTTCGCCGGGTTCGCATGCGCCCGTACGCTCTCCCGGCTGGCCAGGGGAGCCGCCGAGATCGTGCTCCTCAACCCCCATGACTACTTTCTGTACGTTCCGCTGCTGCCGGAAGTGGCGGCCGGAATTCTCGAACCCCGCCGGATCGCGGTATCGCTCACCGGGAACCTGCCGGGCACCCGGCTCGTCCTCGGACAGGCCCACGACGTGGACCTCGACGCCCGTCAGGTGCGCTACACCGGCCCCGAGGGCGAGAAGGGCACGCTGTCCTACGACCGGCTGGTCCTGACGGTGGGCAGCGTCAACAAGCTGCTGCCCGTCCCCGGCGTCGCCGAGCATGCCCACGGCTTCCGCGGTATGCCCGAAGCGCTGTACCTGCGCGACCACATCACCCGCCAGATCGAACTGGCCGGTGCGGCCGAGGACCCGGCCGAGCGGTCCGCCAGGACCACCTTCGTGGTGGTCGGTGCCGGGTACACCGGCACCGAAGTCGCCGCCCACGGAGTGCTGTTCAGCGCCGACCTGGCCCGGCAGAACGCGGGACTCAAAGACGGTCCACGCCCCCGCTGGCTGCTGCTGGACGTCGCCGGCCGGCTGCTGCCCGGACTCGACGAACGGCTGTCGCACACCGCCGACCGGGTCCTGCGCTCTCGTGGCGTCGATATCCGCACCCGCACCTCGGTCAAGGAGGCCACCGCCGACGGGGTGCTGCTCGACGACGGCGAGTTCATCCACAGCCGTTCCCTGATCTGGTGTGTGGGCGTACGGCCCGATCCGCTGGTCGGCTCGTTGGGGCTGCCCACCGACAAGGGGCGCCTGTGCGTGGACACGTTCCTGGGCGTACCCGGCAGGCCGGAGGTGTTCGCGTGCGGTGACGCGGCGGCCGTACCGGACCTGACGCGCCCCGGCGAGGTGACGCCGATGACCGCCCAGCACGCCCAGCGGCAGGGCAAGGTCGCGGCGCACAATGTCGCGGCGTCCTGCGGCCAGGGTTCACCGCGTGCGTATGAGCACCACGACCTGGGGTTCATGGTCGACCTGGGCGGTGTGCAGGCCGCGGCGAATCCCCTGCACCTTCCGGTCTCCGGCCCGCTCGCCGCGGCCGTCACCCGCGGCTATCACCTGATGGCGATGCCGGGCAACCGCGTCAGGGTTGCCGCCGACTGGATCCTTGACGCCGTGCTTCCGCGCTCCGGTGTTCAGCTGGGTCTGCTCAACTCCTGGTCGGTGCCGCTGGACACGGAAGCCCCCGAGCTGCCGCGCCTGCCGGGAGGCGAGTCCGCCACGACGTAGGGAGTGTTTTCAAAGGGGGAGTTCAAGGGGGATTCCAAGGGGGAGGTCAAGGGGACTTTCACAGCGCCCCCTCACAGGGCTCCCCCCTACTGCACCCTTTCCTCTTCCTCCTCTTCGGGGAGCCACACATCGCTCACCGCGATATTGACTTCCACGACCTGGAGACCGGTCATCACCTCGACCGCGGAAATCACGTTCTGGCGCACGGCTCTGCCCACCTCGGGGATGACCTCGCCGTAATCGACGACGAGGTCCAGGTCGACCGCGGCCTGTTTCTCGCCGACTTCGACCTTGACGCCGTGCACGGTGGTCGTACCTCCGCCGGGTACGCGTTTGCGCAGGGCTCCCACCGATCTCGAAAATCCGCTGCCGAGGGCATGGACCCCGTCGGATTCAGCGGCTGCCAGAAAGGCGATTTTGGCGACCACACCGTCGGCGATGGTCGTCCGCCCCAGGTTCCCGGTGTTCCGCGCCCCGCGCTCTGCGGACTCGGTCATCGCGCCTCACCTCTTCGCTCCATCGAGGGGAAGTCTTCGGACCCTCTCTTCACGCTATGGCCGTACGGGTGACGCTGCCTCCCGAAGCGGGGCGGGACGGCGGCGGGGCAGGCACCGGTACCCCGGCGCCAGCCCGGCGCCATCCCGCCCTTTGCCGGTCCGGCAAGGAATTTTGTCCGCTTGCGGGCCCTCGGCGGGCCCCCGGCACCTCACGCGGCCATGCCGTGCTCGGTCCGGGCCGGCCCGTCGTAGTCGGCCGGTCTCCCGCGGGGCCCGGCCGGGGCGGATTCCCGGCCACGCCCCTGCCGGGTCACGGCACCGCTCAGCACACGTCGAGCAGCAGGAGGTTCAGCAGCACCAGGGCCGCCAGCACGGCCAACACGGCCGCCAGGACACGGCGTTTGAGGCAGTCATAGCGCTGCTGGTACTCCCGGCGGAGCTGGAGCGCCCGGCCGGCGATACGGGTGACGGCCCGCTGCGAGAGATCGAGCTGCCGGAGGGCCAAGAGGCGAACCAGCTCCTGCCGTTGGGCGGTGGTCGGCCAGTCGAGGGCGTCGACGAAGGCTTCGGCGTCGGCGCGGGCGCGGTCGGTCTCTGCCTGCCAGAGCAGGTACCCCTCGATGTCGGCGATACCCGCCCGGACGGTGCGGCTGTCCGGCGTGCTGCGGTCGGTCATGGCGTACCCCGCTCAGCGCGGCTCGTCCCCCGAAGGGCGGTCGGTGCGGCCCGGCACGTGCGGTGCGGACACGTCGCGCCGCGCGCCCTTCCTGGCGTCTTCGAGGGCGGCGACGTCGGGGTGGTGCAGGTCGAAGGCCGGGGACTCCGAGCGGACCCGGGGCAGCGTGGTGAAGTTGTGGCGCGGCGGCGGGCACGAGGTGGCCCACTCCAGGGAGCGGCCGAAGCCCCACGGGTCGTCGGCCGCTTGCTTCGGGGCGTACTTGGCCGTTTTCCAGACGTTGTAGAGGAACGGCAGTACCGAGAGACCCAGCAGGAACGCGCCGATGCTGGAGATCGTGTTCAGCGTGGTGAAGCCATCGGACGCCAGATAGTCCGCGTAACGGCGCGGCATGCCTTCAACACCCAGCCAGTGCTGGATGAGAAAGGTGAGATGAAAACCGATGAACAGGGTCCAGAAATGGATCTTTCCGAGCCGTTCGTCGAGCATTCTGCCGGTGAACTTGGGCCACCAGAAGTAGAACCCGGCGAACATCGCGAAGACCACGGTGCCGAACACGGTGTAGTGGAAGTGGGCCACGACAAAGTACGAGTCGGAGACATGGAAGTCCATCGGCGGTGAGGCCAGCAGAACGCCGGTCAGGCCGCCGAAGAGAAAGGTCACCAGGAACCCGATCGACCAGAGCATGGGGGTCTCGAAGGACAGCGAGCCGCGCCACATCGTGCCGACCCAGTTGAAGAACTTCACCCCGGTCGGGACCGCGATGAGGAAGGACATGAAGGAGAAGAACGGCAGAAGTACCGCGCCGGTCACGAACATGTGGTGCGCCCAGACCGTGACCGACAGCCCCGCGATGGTGATCGTCGCCGCGATCAGTCCGATGTATCCGAAGATGGGCTTACGGCTGAAGACGGGGAAGATCTCGGTGACGATGCCGAAGAACGGCAGCGCGATGATGTACACCTCGGGGTGGCCGAAGAACCAGAAGAGGTGCTGCCACAACAAGGAGCCCCCGTTCGCGGCGTCGAAGACCTGCGCACCGAATTTCCGGTCCGCCTCCAGCACCAGCAGCGCGGCGGCCAGCACGGGAAAGGCGAGCAGCACCAGCACGGCCGTCAGCAGGATATTCCAGGTGAAGATCGGCATCCGGAACATCGTCATGCCCGGCGCGCGCATACAGATGATCGTCGTGATGAAGTTGACCGACCCCAGGATGGTGCCGAAACCGGAGAAGGCCAGGCCCATCACCCACAGGTCGCCGCCGGTTCCGGGGCTGCGGAGGGGGCCGGACAGCGGGGTGTAGGCGGTCCAGCCGAAATCGGCGGCCCCGTCCGGTGTGATGAAGGCGCTCACGGCGATCAGGGAGCCGAACAGGTAGAGCCAGTAGGCGAACATATTGAGCCGCGGGAAGGCCACGTCGGGCGCGCCGATCTGCAGCGGCATGATCCAGTTCGCGAATCCGGCGAACAGCGGAGTCGCGAACATCAGCAGCATGACGGTGCCGTGCATCGTGAAGGCCTGGTTGAACTGCTCGTTCGAGAGGATCTGCAGCCCCGGGCGGGCGAGCTCCGCCCGGATGGCGAGCGCCAGAACTCCGCCGACCATGAAGAACCCGAACGACGTGCCCAGGTAGAGCGTGCCGATCGTCTTGTGGTCGGTGGTCGTCAGCCAGTCCACCACCACGCGCCCGGCATGCCGCCGCCGCTTGACCGGTTGCAGGGATTCCGTCTGCTGAACGGCTGTCACGGTCCGCACTCCTCATCGCCCGCGGTCGCCCCCCTGCCGAGCTGACGGTACAGACACCCAGGAAGACGCCAAAGAGGCTCGCCGCCGCAGACCATCAGTCACATCAAGGGCACGGTGTGCGGCCGCGGGCGGCGGCGCGGCGCCTTTGCACCCCCGTCGCCACCGCTCACCCCACCGCCACCGCTCGCTCCGCGACGCCCAGAGCAGCGGCCAGGATGCGGGAACGGGCGCGCGGCGCGGTGGGAATGCCGGTCAGTACCTCCCGGGCACCGGCGGCGAAGAGCAGTTCGCCCATGGCGCGTACCGCGGTCATCCGACGGCCGGCATCGCGGGGATCAAGGTCGTAACGGAGCAGGGTGCGGTCCCGGGGTTTCCGCACGACGCCTTCTCGGTATCCGAGCTCTCGGGCCTGGCCATCGAGGCCGCTGGTTCGGGTGAACATCATCTGCGGGCCGTCCAACAGCCGGTCAGCCTCGTCATGGCAAGGCCGATCGCCCTCGCCCTCGACGGCAGGGGCCCCCTCGTCCTGGCCCGTGCGGCGGGCCTGATCACCTTCGGCTCCTCGCCTCTGCACGGCGGCGAACCGCCTGGCCTCGTCACGCCTGAACTCGCCGAGTTCATCCGCCCGGGCGCCTCGCCGGGCACCGCCTGTCTCCTAGCTGCGGCCTCCTGCCCGAGCCTGGAGGTGGTACTGCTGTCTGCTGGCACCGCCCCCCATTGGGCCGCCGCAAAGGCCACCACTGCCGCCCCGCTCGATCCGGGCCACCTCAGGAAGGTCACCGATGTACTCGCCCAAGGATGAGGCCACCAGGGCACGCATGGAGGACGCCCTGGCCCACGCCGCAGCCCGCCTGTCCACCACGACGACGGGGGCGCCGGCCTGGGGATGGCTCGGCCGCACCATCGGCAGCCGCACCGCAGGCGGCCACTGGCTCCGCGTCCACTGCGGCGAGGCAGCCAAGACCCCCGCCCCCCGGAACGAGGGGATCGCCCTCGCCGAGGACCGGGTGTCCGACAAGGTTTCCCGCCCGCACCTCCACGACCTGTACTGCTGGGACGGCGGCGAGTACGTCTTCGAAGCGGAGCTGATCGACTACATCGCCCAGCCCGTCATCTCGCCGGAAACGCCCGACCTCACCGAGGATCCGGGCCTGCCGGACTCCTGGTGGACGACCCTGCGGGAGAGTCTGGACGCCCTCAGCACCGCGGAACCGCCCCGCGAGACCATCCGCCAGTCCTGGGCCGACCGGGTCTTCCCCGAGTTCCTGGGGATCCCCGCCCCGGCCATCACCGAACGCGTTACCGGCCACGCCGACCTTCAGTGGGCCAACCTCACCCACGACCCCCTCGTCATCCTGGACTGGGAGCGCTGGGGCGCCGTCCCCGTCGGCTACGACCCCGCGATGCTCTACGTGAACAGCCTCCGTGTCCCCGCCGTCGCCAACCGCATCCGTGCCGAGTTCGCCCACGTCCTCGACACCCCCGCCGGCCGGATCGGCGAACAGATCGCCCTCGCCGAGATGCTCCAGGCCGTCGGCCGTGGCTGGTACATCGAGCTGGCCCCGCTCCTGCGCCGACGCGCGGAGGAACTGACGGGGGTCCGTCCTCCGACCCCGGCCCTCGCCCAACCGACCGACTGATTGGCACCTCCCAAACGAGCCCCAGCGCACCCCTTCGGCTGCTTCGACCGGTAGGGAGTGGGCTATTTTGCCATGATCTGCACGATCCACCCGCAGAATCTCCCTTTCACCCGTTCTGGTCCGGCCTGTTCGCGGAGTCGCGTTCCCTTATCCACAGGCTTGGCGTGGTTGCCTGCTCTTCGCACAGAGTTGCCCACAGGTGGGAGGGGTGCGGCATGGCTGTTCGGGAGGGGCGTCCGCTTTCGCTGATTGCGTGCGGCCGCCTGGTCGCCAACGCCACCCTCGGATGGTCCTGGGCTGACCCCATCGCGGCCCTCGTCATCGCTGCCGTTGCGGTCAAGGAAGGCCGTGACGCGTGGCAGGGCAAGGGCTGCTGTGCGGCCCCCTCCCCCTGGAAGAGCACGTGCCGAAGACTGCCGACGCCTCGGACGCGTGCGGCTGCCGCCCTGGATGCGACTGCTGCAACTGACCAGGTGAGAGCACGTGTCCGCCATCACAGGCCCGCCGGAATCCGGTCCACGCCTGGTCCACACACGATGATCCAAAGCGGCACAAGGGTGATTCAGAGTGAGACAGGACCATGGCGAAGGGGTGCCCCTGAATTGGGACGCCCCTTCTGAACTGCCAGTTCTCTGACCTGGCGGTGGGTGTGGGATTTGAACCCACGGTGACATCGCTGCCACGACGGTTTCACAGACCGTCAGCCGGTCTCCACCAACTGCGCATACTTCTTCCCGAGTTGCGACATGGCGTGGTCGAACTCCTTCTGCGAGATGGCCTCGTGCAGCGTGCCGAGCACTGCGCGCAGACCGCGGCCCGCTTCCGGCCGGGTCAGGCCGGTGCGCTCACGCACCCTGCGGATCGACTCGTCCGGCCCGAAGGTCTCCGTCTCGCCGCTCCCTCGCTGGAGCGAGACACGCAGGGACTCGGGAAGTTCGAGCGCCAGATCGCGGACTTCGCCGTCGCTGAGCCGGACGCCGAGCGTCTCAAGAGTGGCACGGGTGAGATCGGCCGCTTCCTGCCGCGAAAGTCCCGCACGAACGGCCACCAGCTGGAAGAACTCCTTGTCGTCCATGCGAGCCTCCACATCGGAATCGAGGGGTGGGCGAGGGAGGCAGCCTCACCCACCACCTTGCCACGCCCGCATCCCACGTGCGAGGCACCGCAAGCCCGCCCCTCGCGGGCGGCGGATCACCCACCACTACCGGACACCCGATGTGACCACCTCACCACCGGGAGTGCCAGGTGGGCGCCGCCCCCCACCGCGCCGCGTCAGCTCAGCGTCCCCAGCAGCGACGCCTCGAACGGCTGGAGTTCGCCGGTGCGGCCTTCGAAGACCTTGGCCGCCCACTCCGGGTCACCGAGCAGGGCCCGTCCGACGGCCACGAGGTCGAACTCGTCGCGCTCCATCCGGTCCAGCAGCCGGTCGATACCGGTGACGCCTGCCTGTCCGCCCCGGAAGGTCTCGGTGAACTCGTTGTCGAGACCGACGGAGCCGACGCTGACCGTCGGCTTGCCGGAGAGCTTCTTGACCCATCCGGCGAGGTTGAGGTCCGAGTCCTCGTACTCCGGCAGCCAGTAGCGGCGCGTCGAGCAGTGGAAGGCGCTGACCCCCGCGTCACTGAGCGGCCCGACGACCGCCTGGAGCTCGTCCGGTGTCTCGGCGAGACGTGCCTGGTAGTTGCCCATCTTCCACTGGGACATCCTGAAGAGCACCGGGAAGTCCGGCGAGACCGCCTCTCGGCAGGCCGCCACGATCTCGGCGGCGAAGCGCGTACGGGCACGGAGGCTGCCGCCGTACGCGTCGGTGCGCCGGTTGGTGGCCGACCACAGGAACTGGTCGATCAGGTAGCCGTGCGCACCGTGCAGCTCGACCCCGTCGAAGCCGAGGCGTTCGGCCGCTGCGGCCGCGTCGGCGAACGCCGCGATGACGTCGTCGAGGTCCTGCTGGTTCATGGCGTGACCGGACGCGGTGCCGTCGAGGGCGATGCCGGACGGGCCGGAGGGCGGGGCGTCCGGGAACGGCGGCGCGCCCGCCGCGCGGGCCATGCCGACGTGCCACAGCTGCGGCATGATCGTCCCGCCCGCCGCATGCACCGCCCCAACGACACGCTCCCAGCCCGCGAGGGCGTCCTCGCCGTGGAAGCGCGGCACGGCCCCACTGGTCCCGGCAGCCGCGTGATCGACGTAGGTGCCCTCGGTGATGATCAGCCCGGTCCCGCCGGCGGCCCGGCGGGCGTAGTAGTCCGCGACATCGGCACCCGGGACACCGCCCGGCGAGAACTCGCGGGTCATCGGCGCCATGGCTATCCGGTTCGGCACGGTGAGGCCGCCCAGGGTGAAGGGGCGGGAGAGCACCTGGGCCGCGCGGGCGGCGGAATCGCTGGAATGCACGTGTGGGCTCCTAGGACGAGACGGCGGTCGCGGAGCGCCACGGGTGGACGCTCCGCTGTGCGCAACACGTGGGAGCGGAGCCGTCATCCGCTTTCGGCTGTCGTCTGCGCCACAGTGCTCTCGCCCGCTCGCGCCACAGAGCCCGCGCTTGCAGCACGGCGCTCGCCCGCTCCGGTCGGGGGGCGGCCCGCGTGGGAGTCCTCAGATGGCCATCGCCTCCTGGATCCACCGGTTCACCCGGTACGGCAGCCACCACAGCAGCGGCCCGGTGCGGGAGACCAGGCGCTCCTCCAGGAAGTCGGCGGCGATCGCCTCGGGTACGGCCGACAGCGGTGCGCCGTAGGACAGTTGGCCGATCGCCTCCCGGTACGCGGGCTCGTCCGTGGTGAAGCGGCGCAGATGGCCCCATCGGCGGTCGCGGATCTGGACGAAGCCGGGGCCCTGGCGCCACACGCACTTGCAGAGGTAGTGCTCGTCGCGCCACCGGGAGAGCGCGGCCGCCTCGTCGGCGGGGCCGCTGAGGGTCCGGGGCGGCTGGAGGTGGCAGAGCTCGCGCCAGCCGTCGGCGGGCTCGGCCGGCAGCCGCAGCTGCCACTGGACGAGCACGGCGTGTGCCGTCAGATCACGGATCAGGCACAGCTGCCGGACCGCATGCGCGGCGGCGTCGGGGGCTGCGCCGGGGTCGTCGACCGCGGTCAGGTCGATCTCCTCGGCGAGCCGCACCCGCCGTACCCCCAGCTCCCACAGCCGGGCGGCGTGCTTCTCCGGCGGTCCGGCCAGGTCGAGTTCGCCCAGGCTCATACCCGGCAGGGTGCAGGCTTCCTCGTCGTAGTCCCGCCATGCGGCGAGCGTCAGTGCCCGGGGGGCGGGGGTGGTGGTGCAGGTCATGGATGTCTCCTCGTGGGCCGGACGACGTGGGCCGGACGACGGCGGGGCTTGGAAGACAGGCCCCAGGGGGTGTCTGGGGCGTCTCCCCTAGGCGTGGACGACGTCCCGGGGTGTCTGCGGCGTCTCGTGGTGGGCGGGCGCGGCGTGGCGGTGGCGCATGAAGTCGAGCCGCAGCAGGTCCTCGTTGACGGCCGCCGGCGCCAGGTGGACGTACTGCCCGCCGTCGGTGAAGACCAGCCCGAGCGTCACCCAGCGCTGGAGGAGGGTGTGCACGGCGGCCGCGTCGAGCCGCTGCCCGGGCAGCCGTGCGGCGAGCTTGCGGGTCAGTGCGGCGGGCGCGTGCGGCTGGTCGAGCAGCTTGAAGGCCGCGATCTCCGTGGGATCGGTGAGCTCCATGGTTCCCCAGTCGAAGGCGCGTCTGCGGCTGACCAGCACGATGCGGTCACCGAGGTCGGTGTGGGTGAGCCTGCTGTCCACGTGGTGTTTGCGCCAGGCGCCCAGGGCGTCGTTGAGGGAGGTGACGGTGGGTTCCCCGATGCCGCGTTCGGGTGCCTCGAAGACATAGGCCAGGTCGTACAGTTCGGACTCGGGCAGGTCGTAGGTGAAGCGGTAGTGCTCCTCGGGCCGCAGACCGGTGAAGCCGAGTTCGGGCCGGTTGAAGTACGGGCTGAAGCGTTCGATGGCGATGCGCGCGGAGAGGTCGACCGGCGGGTCGAGGTGTTCCAGGGCTGGCAGTTGGGCGATGACCGGCTCGTAGTCGGCGGCACTCTCGCCGGGGAAGCCGTGGAGGTAGTTCCAGGAGACGGAGAGCCCGGTCTCGGCTCCGTCGCGGAGCATACGGACGTTCTGGCAGCCGCTCACGCCCTTGTCCATCAGGTCGAGCACCCGGCTGTTGAGGCTTTCGATGCCCGGCTGGACGTAGATCATCCCGGCGTCGGCGAGGGTGCGCAGCTGGGTCCGGCGCATATTGGCCTTGATCTCGATGTGCAGGCGCAGGTCGTAGCCGCTGTCGATGATGCGGGGCAGGACGGTGTTGAGGTAGCCCATGTCGAGGATGTTGTCGACGACGTACATGTCCAGCACACGGTGGCGGCGCGCCAGGTCCATGATCTCTTCGTAGAAGGTCTCCGGGCTCTTGCTGCGGAACTGCATGAAGGAGCCGTTGAGGCCGCAGAAGGTGCAGTGGTGCTTCTCCCCCCACCAGCAGCCGCGGGCGCCCTCGACGACGAGTTTGGGCTCCACCCAGTTGCGGGCCACGGAGGACGCCAGCCGCTCGAAGTAGCCGCCGTAGTCGGGCGGCAGGATGGTGGCGGGAGGCAGCGGGCTGGTGCTCATCGGGTTGGCGGTGCTGGTGCCGTCGGGGCTCCGGTGGCACAGCCCGGGGACGGCGGACAGGTCACCGCCCTCGTCGAGGGCGGTGAGCAGCTGGGGGAAGACGGCTTCACCCTCGCCGCGGACCACGAAGTCCAGGAAGGGGAAGTTGCGGTGGCCGGCCGCGCCCTGTTCGGCGTCGCAGTTGGCGCCGCCCATGACGGTTTTGATGTGCGGGGCGAGGCGTTTGACGTACTTGGCGGCGGCGAGCGCGGCGGTGTTCTGCTGGAAGGTGGAGGTGAAGCCGACGACGTCGGGGCCGGCCGCGACGATCCGCTCGGCGGTCTCCTGGACGAACTCCGGTACCACGCGGTGCAGTTCGTGGGACATCCGCAGCCGCTCCTCCCGCAGCTTGCCGCGCATCGAGGCGCGGAACTCCGGTACCCGCCACTCGGGATCGTCGTAGAGGGCGGAGGAGAACACCCAGTCGCCGCAGCCCATGAAGTAGGAGGAGAGCGCATAGAACTGGTAGTCGTCCGCGGTGAACTCGGTACGCCGGGTGATCCAGTCGGTGAACTCCAGGTTGGCGTGCAGGACATCGGCGTGACCGGAGGTGCGCTCGTCGACGCTGCGTCGGAGGATTCCGAGTGCGAGGGACGGGAGGTCGATCGGTGACCAGGGCATGTTGACCAGCAGGACGCGCATGTCGGCTCCTCGTAGGCGGCGGGGTGGGAGGGGAGGCGGCCGGGCGGCCGGCCGGTGACGTGCGGCGGTCCGGCCGGCCCGGTGGTGTACCGGGCCGGCCGGGGAGGGTCAGTCCTCCTCGGTGTCCTCGGCGTTGCGGAACGGGACGGTCACCGTGATGCCGATGCCCGGCTTGCGGTTCTCCTCGTCACCCGCGAGCGGGTCGTTGTGGATGATGTCCTTCTGCATGGCTGTGTCTCCTGTTCTGCCGGTATGGCGGGAACGGTTCTCACATTCCCGGGGGCGCCGGACGGGCCGGTGCTCCCCAAGGCCCCGTCCGCTGCGGGACGGGGGGTTCGGTGGGCCGCGGGGTGCGGCGCAGGTGCCGGCCGAGGAAGCCCATGGCGTGCTGCAGGGCGGCCACATGGTGCGTGCCGGTGTAACCGTCGTGGCCGGTGTCCAGCCACCGGGACTCGTGTGCGACACCGGCCCGGTGCAGGGCGGCCAGGTAGCTCCGGACCTGCCCGGGCGGGCATTTGGCGTCGCGGGTGGCCGCGATCACCAGGAGCGGGGCGCGGACCTCGGACGCGTAGTGGACGGGCGAGCTGCGCGCGTAGCGTCCCGGCACGGTGTCGGGGGTGCCGCCGAACAGCCGCTCGTCCAGGGCGCGCAGCGCGGGGGTGCCGGTGCGGTGGGCCGCGGCGCAGTCGGCGACCGGTTTGACGGCGACGCCCGCCTGCCAGAGGTCCGGCCGGGTGCCGAGCGCGAGCAGGGTCAGGTAACCGCCCCAGGAGGTGCCCCACAGGCCGATCGCGTCCTTACGGGCCAGGCCGCGGCGGAGCAGGTCGGCCCGGACCGCGACGAGGTCGGCGACCTGGGTGAGCCCCACCCCCTCGCCGTACGCGGCGCGCCAGGTGGGCCCGTAGCCGGTGGAGCCGCGGTAGTTGACCCGCGCGACGGCGAACCCGGAGGCGATCAGCGAGTGCACCTGCGGGTCGTAGGCGTCGCGGTCGTGATCGGCGGGTCCGCCGTGCACCAGGAACACCAGCGGGGGCCGCGCGCCGCGGGTCGGTTCCGGTTCGCCGAGCAGGGTGTGCACGGGGCCGTCCGGGCCGGGGGTCCACAGGTCACGGTGCCGGCCGGGTGCGGGGGCCGGCAGGGCGGGGAGCGCCGGCAGCCGGGTGCCGGCGGTGGAGCCCATCCGCGGCGGGGTGGCCGTATCGGTCCAGAGGTAGTGCACGTCGTCGCCCGGGTGCGGGACGGCGTCGAGCAGGGTGCCCGGCGGGGAGGGCACCGGGGTCAGGGTGCGCCGGTCGAGGTCGGCGGTGGTGAGGGCGGAGCGGCCGTGGCGGTCGTGGCGGATGAGGACCCGTCGCCCTTCGGGGTACCAGCGTGCGGTGATCTCGGTGTCGAAGCGGCACCAGCTGTGCGGCCGCAGTCCGGCGCCGGGCCGCCAACTGGCCAGGTGGTAGCCGTCGTTGTGCTCCTGGACCAGCAGGAGTTCGGTGGTGGAGGGGGTCGGCGCGAAGCCGAGCGCCCACAGCCGTCCGCGCCGTCCGGAGAGCTGGTCGAGGACCGCCCCGGAACAGGTCACAAGGGTGACCGCACGGTCGGATCCGGCCGCCCCCGACAGCGCCAGCAGCCCGCCCGACGGCGAGATGCCGGTCAGCAGCGCGGGGCCGTCGACGGTGCGCACCGGCCGGGCCGGGCCGCCCGGTGTGCCGAGGTGGACGGTCATCCCGCGGCCGTCCCCGAGGCCGAGGGCCACGGTGCCGGCGTCGCTGAGGGCGAGCCCGCACGGGAGGCCCGGGCGCAGGCCGGTCAGACCGGGGCGGTGCGGTCCGCCCTCGAAGTCCTGGAAGTACCAGAGCCCGAGGCCGCTGCGGTCCTCGGTGAACCACCACACCCGGGCGTCCGCGTCGAGCGCGCAGTGCACCGTGCCGTCCGGGCTGTCGGTGACCTGGCGTGCGGTGCCGGTGGCGGCGTTCCAGGTGAAGATCTCGCAGCGGCCGTCGGCGTCCGCGGCCAGGGCCATCCGCGCCGGGTCGCGCGGGCAGACCTCGGGGAGCGCCGGCCGGTAGACCCGGAATCCGGTGCCCGGCGGCGGTGCGGCGGTACCTGCCGCGGTCGCGGTCATACGGTCTCCTCCTTCGCGCCGTGGGGCAGTCTCGGTGCCCCGCGGGTCGCGTACAGCGCGAGCACGGCCAGCAGCACCGCACAGCCCAGGAAGGTGGCTCCGGCCCCGGCGCGGCCGGCCGACAGCCCGGCGAGGGCCGGGGCCAGGGCCGCTGCCGCGCCCGACGCGGTGGCCAGGACGGTGCCGGTGCGGGCCTGCAGTCCGGGCGGTGTGATCCGGAGGATCCGGGCCTGCAGCGCCACGGTCGCCGGCGGCGTCAGGAAGCAGAGCAGCCCGAGGAGCAGTCCGAACTGCCAGGCCTCGCGGGCCACCGCCAGGGCCACGGCGGGCGGCACCATCAGCCAGGACACCGCCACCAGCACCGTCGCCGTCGCGTGCCGGCCGGCCAGTCGCGGTGCGGCCAGCGCACCGGCCAGGCCGGCCGCCCCGGACAGGGCGAGGACCAGGCCCAGCGGAGCCGCGCCCCGGCCGTGGTCCTGGAGGGCGAAGACCGTCGTGTAATACAGCGCGACGAGCAGGGCGTTGACGGCCGAGAGCCAGACGAGCGCCAGCCGCAGGACGGGCTCCCGGCGCAGCAGCGCCACCCCTGCCCCGGCCTCGGCGAGCAGGACCCGCCAGGTCCGGAGCGAAGTACCGCCCGGCGACCGCTGCTCCGGCCGCGGGGACAGACCGGAGCGCATGGCGCGGATGCCGGCCGCCGCGACGACGTACGACAGGGCGTCCACGAGGAACGGCAGCCAGGCGCCGGCGGCGAAAAGCAATCCGCCCAGTGCGGGCCCGACGACGAGGGCTCCCCGCTCCCCCGCCTGTAATCGGGACAGCACCCGCCGGTGCTCCTCCGGGGGACAGACCAGCGCCACGGTGCCCAGCGACGCCGCCTCGTAGCAGGCGGTCGCGCACCGCTCGACGAGTACGGCGCCCAGGAGAACGGCCAACGGGACCCGGCCCGCGGCGACCACCACGGTGACCCCGGTCATCGCCGCGGCGGACACCAACGCGGCGACCACCATCACCCGCTTACGGGCCCCGCGGTCGGCGGGCACGGCGGCGAGCGGGCCGAGGACCAGCGTGGCGGCCGCGAAGAGCCCGGCGAGGGCGCCGACTTCGGCGGGGGAACGGCCGAGCCGCAACAGCAGCAACGGCAGCACGAACCCGGCCACCTGACTGCCGAGTGCGTCGCAGGTGCCCGCCCACCAGAACAGCCGGACGTCGCGGCGGGCGTGCGGCAGGGGAACGGCGGAGGCCGGCGCCGGAGCGGGGTACGTCATCACCGACGGCCCGCGGCCGGTCTCGCGGCGCCGCGGGCGGCGCGGCCGGTGCAGGCGGCGCGGCCGGCCCCCGTCCGCGCCGGGCCGTTCCCCGGACGGGCTGCTGCGGGACGGGCTGCCGCGGGACGGATTGCCGCCGGACGCATTGCTGCCGGACGAGTCCCCGGCGCACTCCGGAAGAACGCCGGCGGTAAGCCGTGCGGTGAGTCGTCCGCGCGCGGGGTCGCTGCTCGCCGTTCCATGCGAAGCCACCTCACGTTCGTGGGCAGATCGTGAAGATTGCCACACCAATAGGTCAACTTGCGGAGGAAATGTGCCAGAAGCGTGCTGGAGCTTAACCAGCCAGTGACGCAGGCCACAAGGTGTCGGGCAGTGAGCCTTTTCCGGCCTCGGCGTGAGCGGGTCACGTGGAGGGTGCGGACGGTCTGAACGAATGCGGTGAGGCGAGTGCTCCCGCACCCCTTCGTGGGCGGGGAATTCGGTCGCGCCCCGTGCGGTGAGCCGTTAACTTCCGTCTGAGCACGGTGAGATGCGAGACGCGGCGACCGGGGAAGTCAGACATGGAGACCGAGGAGTTGCCCATGGGCACCGAGGGGCAGGGCATGGCGAGCGAGGGCGCGCGGACCGACCGCTTGGGGTTGCTCCTCGACCAGTTCGACCAGGCCAGGGAGATGGCCCAGGTGCGGCTGACGGGGCTCGGTGACGAGGAGTACCTGTGGGAGCCGGTGGCCGGTTGCTGGTCGATCCGGCGCCGGGGCGAGGCGGCCACTCCCAGGGCGTACGGGCCGGGCGAGTGGGTGCTCGACAAGGGCGCCCCGGACATCCCGGCGAGCGAGTACGCCGAGGTTGCCCGGCAGGCCGCCGGCGGTATGACCGTCGCCAAGATCGCCGATGACTGGAGTGTGAGTGCCGAGCGGGTCGAGCAGGTCCTCGCCCACACCGGTACGCCGGAGCCCGACGAAACGCCGGTGGCCACCATCGCGTGGCGGCTGGCGCACCTGCACTCCTGCTTCGCGGGCCAATGGGAGTGGACTTTCGGCGAACGACGGCAGGAGCCGAAGCAGCTGGTCGACTTCACCCCCTCCGCCGCCTTGGCACTGGAGCGGTTCTGGGCGCTGGTCGACCGCTGGCGCGGCAGCGTCGCCGCCGTCACCGACGCGCAGCTCGACACGGTCGGCTTCTCGCAGTACCCGTACGGCTCCGATCCCGACAACCCCTTCATCGCCGTGCTCGCGGGAGCCAACCTCGAATTCATCCACCACATGGCCGAGATCGCGTTGCTCCGCGACCTGTGGCGGGCCCGCTTCACCACCGGCGGGTAGGCCCGGGCGCGGCGCACCGGCGTGTTCCTTGCCTCGCCGGCCCGGACGACCGGCGTAGCTGCCGGTCGTCCGGGGAGGACCGGCAGCTACGCCGAGCGGAACCCGCCGCCGGTCAGGTCGCGCTGAGCGCCACCGTCGGATGCAGCCGGGAGGCCCGTACCGCCGGGTAGAGGCCCGCAATGACGCCGATCACCAGGGTGGCGCCCAGGCCGCCGGCCAGGGACCAGGGCGGTACGACGGCGGTCCAGCCCTGGGCGTGCGCGAAGACGGCCGTGGCGGCGGCGCCCAGTGCGGCGCCCGCCAGTCCGCCGAGTGCCGACAACAGCAGGGATTCGGTGAGGAATTGGAGCCGGATCGAGCCTCTTGTCGCGCCGAGGGCGCGGCGCAGCCCGATCTCCTGGCGGCGCTCCAGTACGGAGATCACCATGGTGTTGGCCACGCCCACCCCGCCGACGAGCAGCGCCACCGCGCCCAGGCCCAGCATCAGACTGGTCATCCCCTTGTCGGTGGCGGCCTTGGCCGCGAGGGCGTCGGAAGGGCGGGAGACCTTCACCGACGCCTCGTCCCCCGGGTTGACCGTACGGGCCAGGACGCCCTGGACCGCCTCCACCGAGGCGTCCGTGGAGCGCTCGAAGAGCATGGTCGGGTGGCCGTCGAAGCCCAAGTAGCGCTCGGCGGAGGGGTAGCCGACCAGGGCGGTACGGTCCAGGGTCGGCACCAGCTCGATGGGCGCGAGGATGCCGGTGACGACGTACCAGCGGTCGTTCAGCAGGATCTTGGCGCCGGGCTCGGTCATTCCGAGGCGGCCGGCAGCCACCGAGCCCAGCACGACGGTGGGCAGGCGTTCACTGGCGCGGTTCAGCCAGCTTCCCTGAGCGGTACGGGCATTGAGTGCGTCGAGCAAGTCGGTGCGGGCCGCCTGGACCGTGATGCCCGCCGCCATCTCCTCCGGCACGGCGTCGCTGCGCCGCACCCGGGCGTCGACCGCGCCGATGGCGGTGGCGTGCTGGACGGGGCCGATCCGCTCGACCATCGGCACGGCGTTCTTGGGGAGTTTGGCGGTGCCGCCCATGGCGTCCTTGCCGGCCTCGGCGGTGAGCAGATTGGTGCCGAGCCGGTCCATCCGGTCCATGATGTCGGCGCGGCTGGAGGTCGACAGGCCGATGACCGCGACCATCGTGGCGATGCCGATCGCGATGCCGAGGGCGGACAGCACGACGCGGGTGCGGCGGCTGCGCAGGCCCTCGGCGCCCACCCGCAGTACATCGGCCGGGGACAGGCGGGCCGCGCGGAGTGCGGGGCCGCTCATCGGGTCACCTCCTCGGTGAGCTCGCCGGGTGAGCCGGGTGCGGCGGACGAGCGAGGTGCGGCGGGTGCGGCGGACGAGCCAGGCGCGGCGGGTGCGGTGCCGGAGTCGTCGACGATCTCGCCGTCACGGAAGCGGATACGGCGGGGCAGCGAGTCGGCGATGTCGTTGTCGTGGGTGATGACGCAGACGGTCGTCCCGGCCGCGTGGAGCTCACGGATGAGGTTCATGACCAGCTCACCGGAGGCGGTGTCCAGCGCGCCGGTCGGCTCGTCGGCAAGCAGCAGGTCGGGGCCGCCGACCAGTGCGCGGGCGATCGCCACGCGCTGCTTCTCGCCGCCCGACAGCTGGTGGGCGAGGTGGCCGATGCGGTGTCCGAGCCCCACCTCTTCCAAGGCCGTACGGGCGCGGGCGCGCCGCTCCCGCAGGCCCGTTCCGCCGTACAGCAGACCGTCCGCGACATTGTCCTGGGCGCTGCGGCCGGGCGCGAGGTGGAAGTGCTGGAAGACGAAGCCGATGTGCCGGGCACGCAGCGCGGAGAGCTGGGCATCGGACAGCCGGCTCACGTCGTACCCGGCCACCCGGACCTCGCCCGCGGTGGCCCGGTCGAGGGTGCCGAGCAGGTTGAGCAGGGTGGACTTTCCGGAGCCCGACGGGCCGACGATAGCGGCCAGTTCGCCGCGCTCCACCCGGAGGTCCACACCCCGCAGGGCGTGCACCCCGCCCGGGTAGGACTTGGTGGCCGCCCGCAGTTCGATCACGGCTGGGGTCATTGCTCGGCCGCTCCGACCTTCATGCCTTCGGTCAGGCCGGAACCGCTGACCTCGATCCGGCCGTCGGCCGTCAGACCGGTCTCGACCGCCACCATGCGGGTCTTGGCGCCCTGGACCAGCTCCAGCCCGTAGCCGCCCTCGCGCAGCGCGACGACCGCCTCGACCGGAACCGTCAGCACGTTCTTGCGGCTCTCACTGACGAACTTCACGCTGAGGGTGCCCTGCCGGTCCTTCTCCTGGAGCTTGGTGTCGTCGTCGAGGGTGATCTCGACCTCGATGCCCCCGTCCGCGGACGGCTCACCGGAGGTGCCGGCCGCACCGCCCCCGCCGGACCCGGATTCCTCGGGTGCCCTCACGCCGCTGACCTTGCCGCGCCGGGTCCCGCCGCTGGGCAGGGCGATCTCCGCCTTGGAGCCCTTGGCCCCCAGTGCCCGGTCGGCCTGGTCGAGCGAGACCCGTACGACCGGCTTGGTGGAGGCGACCGTCAGGACCGTCTTGTCCGGGCCGATCCCGTCGGCGAGGGGGGCGTCGGCGGACACCACCCGCACGGGACCGCGCTGGAAGACGACATCCCCCTTGCCGACCTCCCCCGTGGGATCGGTCACGTCGAGGGACTTCTGCCACGCCTTGACGGCGGCCTTGGTCGCCGCGTCATAGCGGACATCCACATACAGCCCCGAGCCGAAGCCCAGATCACGCAGGTTGCGCTCCAGCTGGAGGACGTCCGGGCCGCGGTCGCCGGCCTTCATCGCGCGGAACATCGGTGTCGAGCCGTAGAGGAGGACCACCGGCCGGGCGTCCCGCTCGTACAGGCGCTGCCCGAGCGAGACGGTCTTCCCCGGCTCGGCGGCCTTGGTGATCGTGCCCTCCACGGGGGACTTCACCGCCCGGCGCTGCGCGTAGTCGAGCCGTCCGTCGACGGTCTTGCTCTGGACGAGGTCGGTCCGGGTGATCTCGGTCGTGGTGGGCGGCGCCTTCGCGTGCCGGCCGGCGGACGGGGTGTCCTCGTTGGTGAGGACCATGACACCGGAGATGCCCGCGGCCGCGGCCACCGCGGCCGCCAGCGCGACGAACCCCCGACGGCGCTTTTGTGCGGTGCTCACTGCATGCCGTCCAGTCCGTCAAGGAGCTTGTCCTTGCATGCCTGCCGGGCCTGCTTGTACGCGGGCGAGTCCGAGGAGATCCCGGGAGAGGTGGGGTTGGCGTCACCGCCGGGGAGGACATTGCCGTCCTGGAGCGTCGGGTTGGTGAATTTCGGAACGCCGTGGGCGCGCATGCACTTGGCGTGCGCGAGCATCGACTCGTATTCCTTCTGGGTGTCGCGGCGCGGCTCCAGCTTCGCGGCGTTGTTCATCTCGCCCGTGCAGACGCCGTCCTTGCCGCCCTTGGAGAGCGCTTCGTTGCCCGGCTTCCCGGCGAGTTCGTCGATCTTCGTCCAGTCGAGATAGCCGCTCAGCTTGGGATCCGGAAAGTCCTTCTCGACGTTCTTGCGCATGCACTGGACGTACTTCATCTGTGCGTCGTAGAACGCGCTCTTGCCCTGGGAGGCGCCGTCGCCGTCCTTGGACCGGCCGGTGGTGGGCGCGTCACTGACGGAGGCGACCCCTTCGTCGGACGACCCGGCGCCACCGCAGGCGGTGGTCAGCGCGAGGGCGGGTACGGCGATCAGCAGCGCGAGGCGCCCGGCACGGGAGCGGGAACGGGAACCTGTCTTCTGTGTCATGCGGCCCAATGTCGGGGCCATAGTTGGTGGTCGTTGCATGGCCGCATGATGAGAACGTAACAATGTCACGGCACCGCGGTTTCGCCCTGTGGATAACCCCTGAGCTGCACAAACCCTCGCCCATAATCGTCAGCATGCCGCATGTGCTGTTGATCGAGGACGACCCCTCCGTACGGGACGGAATGGAGCTGGTGCTGCGTCGGCACGGCCATGAGGTCGAGGGCGTCGCCACCGGCGAGGCGGGCCTGGAACTGCTGTCGCGCCCGCGCGGCGCCGGCATCGAGATCGCGGTGGTCGACCTGATGCTGCCCGGTATCGACGGCTTCGAGGTCTGCCGCCGCATCCGCGGCCGGGGGCAATTGCCGATCATCATGCTCACCTCCCGCGGCGACGATCTGGACGTGGTCAGCGGCCTGGAGGCGGGTGCCGACGACTATGTGGTCAAGCCGGTCACCGCCCGGGTGCTGGAGGCCCGTATCCGGGCGGCGCTGCGACGAGCCGGTCCCGTCACCCGTAAGGACAGCGACGACTTCGCCGGGCTCGTCATCGACCGGGCCGGCCTGACCGTCACCAAGCGCGGCACCCCCGTCCCCCTTCCGCCCACCGAGCTGCGGCTGCTGCTGGAGCTGTCGGCCGCCCCCGGCCGGGTCTTCAGCCGGGAGCAGTTGCTCGAACTCGTCTGGGAGCACGACTTCCTGGGCGACTCCCGGCTGGTGGACGCGGCGGTCGGGCGGCTGCGCGCCAAGCTGGAGGACCTCCCCGCCAAGCCTCGCTACGTCCAGACGGTGCGCGGCTTCGGCTATCGCTTCGGGCCGCTGTGAGCGCGATGAGGACGGCTGCGGCGAAGCGCACGGCGACGTCCGCTCCGAAGGCGGCCACGAGGGCCGGGGCGCGGGCCCGTTGGCGGCTCCCGCGTCTCGACGGGCTACGCGGCCGGCTGATCATCACCGTCGTCGTGGTCGCTCTGATCAGCGCCGTCACCGCCACGGCGCTGGCGTACCGGGAATCGCGCGACGCGGTCCTCAAGCGGGCCCAGAGCGCCGCCGTCGATGACTTCCACAACCGCGTCGGTCAGCTGGCGACGGAGCTCGATGTCCCTCCTGACCTGAGCTCTCTGACCCGGTTCGCCACCGGGGTCTCCTCCGGCTTGCACGGCTCGCTGGTCCTCGCCCGGTACCGCGATTACACCGCCTCCTCCGACGCATCCGCCGACCGCACCCGGATCACTCCCGAGCTGCGCGCGGCCGTGCGCACCCACACCCGTGTCTCGCTCCAGCGGGTGGAGTACGGGGGCAAGCCGTGGCTGGTGCTCGGCGCCCCGGTCGGCCTGAACTCCCCGGCCCCTCACGGCGCCTCCGGACAGCCGTCCGGGGTCGAGGTATTCGCGGTCGTCTCCCTCGCGGCGGAGGAACGCGACACCGCTGATCTGGTGCGCAGCGTGCAGGGCGGCCTGGTGCCCGTGGTGCTGCTGGCCGCCGTATTGGCGCTGCTCGCGGCCCGTACGGTGCTGCGCCCGGTACGCAGGCTGGCGCGGGCCACCCGCAGGCTGGCCACCGGCGAGCTGAGCATCCGGGTCGAGGAGAAGGGCCGCGACGAACTGGCCGAGCTCGCCCACACCTTCAACGAAACGGCCGGCGCGCTGGAGCACACCGTCGGCGAGCTGCGCGAACAGGAGGCCCTGGCCCGCCGCTTCGTCGCCGACGTCTCCCATGAGCTGCGCACCCCGCTCGCCGCCATGACCATGGTCTCCAGCGTCCTGGAGGAGGACGCCGACCAGCTCACCCCCGACACCGCACACGCGGCCCGTACGGTCAGCGCCGAAACCGCCAAGCTGACCCGGCTCGTCGACGACCTCATCGAGATATCCCGCTTCGACGCCCGCGCCGTGGCGCTCACGGTGCACACAGTGGACGTGGCCGGGGCGGTGCGCGCCACGCTCGCGGCCCGTGGCTGGACCGACCGGGTCGAGGCCGATCTCCCGCCGGGCATACGGGCCCGGCTCGACCGCCGCCGCCTCGATGTCATCGTCGCCAACCTCGTCGGCAACGCCCTCCGGCACGGCGCACCTCCGGTGACCGTCACCGTACGGGCGGCGGACGACCGGCTCACCGTCTCGGTCGCCGACCACGGCCCGGGGCTGGCCCCCGAGGTCGCCCGTCATGTCTTCGACCGCTTCTACAAGGCCGACAGCGCCCGCAGCCGCTCGGAGGGCAGCGGTCTGGGCATGGCCATCGCCCTGGAGAACGCCCGTCTGCACGGCGGCACCATCGAGCTCGCGCCCCCGGAGCCGGGCGTCGGCGCCGTCTTCACCCTTCGCATCCCCCTCCGTACGGAATCCGCCTCATGACGCGTCCCCGCACCGCCCTCACCTGCTGTGGGCTCGTCCTCGTCGCCGCGGGCTGCGGCATCCGTCCCACGGGTGTCACGGATGGCGGCACCGCGCCCTCCGGGATCTCGACGGGCATGCGGGTCTACTTCGCCTCCGACACCGGACTGCGCGGGGTGGCCCGGCCCGGCATCAAGGTCGATGATTTCAATGTCGCCTACAAACTGTTGCTCGTCGGGCCGAACGCGCAAGAGCGGGCCGACGGGCTGACCACCCTCCTCACCGGCGAACGGTGGCAGACTGTCACCTCTCACCGCGGCAATGTCACCATCGATGCCCCGGGCTACAGCGCCGACGGCCCCCAGGATCAGATCACCGGGCAGCTGGTCTGCACCTTCGCCCGTGCCGAGGTCCTCATCCACGGCACCCGCCCGGACAAGGTCCAGGTGACCATCGTCGGCCGGGACGGGCGCGCCGGGCCGTATCAGTGCCAGCAGTTCCTCTCGCGCTGATCCTCTCGCGCTGCCCCCTCACGCCGAGCCCCGGACCGGGATCTGCCCGGTGGGTCGGCACGTCCCTCACAGGTTCAACCGTCCATGGGCGGCAGCCCCGGCAGCACCTTCTCGATCGTGATGGGGAAGTCGCGCACGCGCGTCCCGGTGGCGTTGAACACCGCGTTGGCGACCGCCGCACCGGACCCGCAGATGCCCAGCTCGCCGATGCCCTTCGCGCCCAGGACGTTGGCCTTGTCGTCGTACCCGTCGAGGATGACGACCTCGACATCGGGGATGTCGGCATGGACCGGTACCAGGTACTGCGCGAGATCCCGGTTGACGAAGGCGCCGGACCGCAGATCGACCACGGCCTCTTCCTCGAGGGCCGCGCCCGCCCCCCAGATCATGCCGCCGATCAGCTGCGAGCGCGCCGTCTTCGGGTTGAGCACCCGCCCCACCGAGAACACGCCCAGCATCCGCCGCAGACGGATCTCGGCGGTGTCCGCGTCGACCCCCACTTCGGCGAAATGGGCGCCGTAGGTGTGGATCGAGTAGGCCGAGTAGTTCGGGTCGTCGCCCATGAAGAGGGTCGCGCCCTCCGCCTCCGCACCGTCGGGATGGTGGCGGGCGACAATCTCGCCCATCGCCTGGGACGCGTCGCCGATGCGCACGGTGCCCTCGGCGAACACGGCGCCGGCCGGGTCCCGGCCGTACAGCGCGGAGCCCTCATCGCCGCGCGCCGCGACCAGCAGCTTCTCCCGCAGGGCCGCACACGCCCGGTACACCGCGGTGCACGAGCCGGCGGCGCCCCACGAGCCACCGGACCCCCAGCTGGAGGGCAGTCCGGAACGCCCGAGCTCGATCCGCACCCGGTCGGGCGGCAGTCCCAGCCCCTCGGCCGCGACCTGGGTCAGGATGGTGTAGGTGCCCGTGCCGATATCGGTCATGTCCGACTGGACGACGGCGGTGCCGTCCGCCTCCAGTCGGACCCGCGCCGCTGTCGGCCCCTGGAAATGCCCGCGGATGGCGGCCGACATGCCGTAGCCGATCAGCCACCTTCCCTCGCGCACACTCGCCGGGGTGGCGGGGCGGCGCTCCCAGCCGAACCGCCGCGCGCCGTCGCGCAGGCAGTCGACCAGGTGCCGGTCGCTGTAGGGCACGTCCCGCTCGGGATCGACGGTGGGCTCGTTGCGGATCCGCAGCTCGACCGGGTCCATCCCGAGCGCATCGGCCAGCTCGTCCATCGCCGACTCCACCGCGAGCAGGCCCGGCGCCTCGCCCGGCGCGCGGACGTCCGACCCGCGCGGCAGATCGAGCGGCGTGAGCCGGTGGCTGGTCAGCCGGTGGGGCGCGGCGTAGAGGCTGCGGGTCGTGGCGGCGGTCTGCTCGGCATACTCCAGGTCGCGGTTGGTGTGCATGGTGACGTCATGGGCGAGCGCAGCCAGCCGTCCGTCGTGCCCCGCGCCCAGCCGCACCCGCTGGTTCGATGTGGGGCGCAGGCCGACGAGCTGGAAGACCTGCTGCCGGGTCAGCGCGACCTTGACCGGTTGGCGCAGCTCGCGGGCGGCGAGCGCGGCCAGGATCGTCTCGGCGTGGATGCCCAGCTTGGAACCGAATCCCCCGCCGACGAAGGGGCTGACGATATGAATCCGCGCGGGGTCCATCCGCAGCGTGCCGGCGACCGAGGACTGCGCCGCGTCGACGATCTGGCAGCTGACGTAGACGACCAGGTCCTCGCCCCGCGGTTCCACCAGACACGCATGCGGTTCCATCGGCATCGAGAACTCGTACGGCGTGGTGTAGTACTGATCGACTCGCACCGCGGCGGCATCGAATCCGGCATCGAAATCGCCCACCGACGTATCGGTGGGGAGCCCGGCATTGACCACCTTCGGGATGTACGTCTCCTCGCCGTCCCCGGCGAAGTCGAACCGTCCCCGCCCGACCGCGTACTCCACCTCGACGAGCTCGGCTGCCGCTCGGGCCTGCTCGAAGGTCTCGGCGACGACGAGCGCCACCGGCTCGCCGTAATAGTGAATCTCCGGGCCGGTCAGCACCGGCTGGGCGCGCCAGTACTCCAGCGCAATCGACTCATCACGCGGGCCTTGCACCGGGGCGTTGTGATACGTCATCACCATGCGGACGCCGCCTGCGCTTTCGGCGTCCTCGGTGTCGATACGGGTGATGCGGCCTTTGCCGATCGTCGCGCCGACGATGACCCCGTACAGCGGTTGGCCGGCCTCCCAGTGCTCGTAGGCGTACGCGGCCCGGCCGGCGACCTTCAACGGGCCGTCCACGCGGTTCAGACCTTGCCCGATCATCTCGCCTCCTCAGCTCTACCGGGCCGCTTGCGCCAGCGTGCGGCACAGCGTGCGCCGGGCCAGTTCGATCTTGAAGTCGTTGTCCCCCTGCCCCACGGCGTCCCGCATGGCGGCCTCGGCGGCGGCGCGATAGGTGGCCATCGTGGCGGGACGGCCGGCCAATTCGGCCTCCGCGTCGAGGGACCGCCACGGCTTGTGCGCCACTCCGCCGAGCGCCACCCGCGCCTCGCTGATCGTTCCCTGCTCGGCCGCGACGACGGCCGCCACGGAGACCAGCGCGAACTCGTAGGACGCCCGGTCGCGCACCTTGCGGTAGAGCTGCCGGCCCGGCAGGGGCGGGGGCAGGATCACGCCCGTGATCATCTCGTCGGGCTGCAGCACGGTCTCGATGTGCGGTGTATCGCCCGGCAGCCGGTAGAAGTCCGTGATGGCGACGCGGCGCACCGCCCCGTCGGCGCCGAGCAGTTCGATCTCCGCCTCCAGCGCGGTCAGCGCGACGGCCATGTCCGAGGGGTGGGTGGCGATGCAGGACGTGCTGGTGCCGAGGACCGCGTGGATCCGGTTGAAGCCGCCGAGGGCCGAGCAGCCGGATCCGGGGTTGCGCTTGTTGCAGCCCGCGGCCGTGTCGTAGAAGTAGGGGCAGCGCGTGCGCTGCAACAGGTTTCCCCCGGTGGACGCCTTGTTCCGCAACTGGCCCGAGGCGCCGGACACCAGCGCCTGCGACAGCACCGGATAGCGGGTACGCACCCGGGTATCGGCGGCCACGTCGGAATTCACCGCCTGGGCGCCGATACCGAGTCCGCCGTCCGGCAGCTCCTCGATGTCCCGCAGCGGGAGCCGGCTGATGTCGACCAGATGACTGGGGTGCTCGATGCCGAGCTTCATCAGGTCGAGCAGATTGGTGCCGCCGCTGATGAACTTCGCGCCGGCGGTGGACACCGCGGCGACGGCGGCCTGTGCGTCCGTCGCCCGCTCGTAGGTGAAGGACCTCATTGCGGGCCTCCCTCCGCGATGCCGCGGATGGCCGCAACGATGTTCGGATAGGCGGCACACCGGCAGATGTTGCCGCTCATCCGCTCGCGGATCTCCTCGTCGCTCAGGGAGATCCGCGACGCGGCCACCTCGGCGGTGACGTGGCTGGGCCACCCCGCCTCCACCTCGGCGAGCATGCCGACAGCCGAACAGATCTGGCCGGGTGTGCAGTAGCCGCACTGGAAGCCGTCACACTCGACGAAGGCGCGTTGCATGGGGTGCAGGCCACCCGGATCGCCCAGGCCCTCGATCGTCACCACCTCGTCGTCCTCGTGCATGACAGCGAGCGTCAGACAGGAGTTGACGCGCCGGCCGTTGATCAGCACGGTGCAGGCACCGCACTGCCCGTGGTCACACCCCTTCTTGGTTCCGCTCAGGCGCAGATGTTCGCGCAACGCGTCGAGCAGCGAGGTCCGCGGATCCACCTGGAGCCGCCGCAGCTGATCGTTGACCCTCAAGGTGATCGCCGACAGCGGGGCGGCCTCGCCCTGGCTCCGCCCCGTGGCGCCTCTCTCTGCCTCGCTCATCACGGCCCGCCCTCCTCGACCGGGTGCGGTGTCACGCCGGATCACGCCGGCTCACGCTGGAAATGCATCACCCCTGCCGGGCGCGCTCCCCTGATCACCAGGGTCTCGCACAAACATGGCCGCCGCACCGCGAGGCTTTCTCCGGCGCCCGTCCTGCGGAGGCGCCTGTCCTGCGGACAGCGCCTAGAAACTGAAGCTCATGAACGCCCCGTATCCGCCCTCGGCCGCGGCGGCGAAGAAGGCGACGAGCTCTTCGTAGGAGCGCCGGAGCCATTCCAGTTCACCTTCGGCATCGAGCCTCCACGTCTTGGGGTACACCTCCTCCCTCGTCATCCGCTCCGGGGAGTAGTGGGCCGCCAACCGCTCCCACGGGGTCGCCTGCAGCTGCCGTGCCACGCTCGCGATCTGCTGCGCGGACCACCCGAACAGGGTGCCGTCCTCCAGGATCTGGAAGCCGTCCATCAAGAACTCCAGCTCGACGTCCGTCTCGTCGAGCAGGAACTGAAGGCCGGCCCACGCCTTGTCCGGACCGCCGTAGGGACGATCCGGTATCGGGAAGTCATCGGCATACAGCTCATAGACGTAGGTACCGGCCCAACTCGGGTCCGCCTCCGCCCTGTCCAGCTCCTCCGTCGTCGCGCTGATGAATCCCATGCTCACGCCCATGAAAGGCAATCCCCCGTGGTGTACCGCCGTGATCTACCGCTTGACCGGCCCTTGGCCCGAACAGCGAAGGCGAGTGTTCCACGCGGCTCTGACAATCGGGCTGCGCCCAGCGGCGAGCGGCGGTGGGACGCGTCCGGCGCGCGGCACCGAGGTGAGTGGCTCACGGCTCTGAGGCATGTCCCGAGCGGCGCCGAGGCGTGTTCGCCAAGTGGCACCGAGGCGTGGCCGACGGACCGCGAGGACGGCTCCACCTGACGCACCATCAGAACGGTCACCGAAAGACCGGCGCGAGTACGATCAGAGCGACCGGCGATGACCGGAACGCGCCTCCCGATGCGAGCCGGGGGCGGCCTCTCGACCCGGAAAGACGCAGGTCGCGAGACCGCCCCGGCCTCACCCTCACCCGGTTCGGACGATCCCCCGCGTCGCCCGAACCGGGCAGCTCGACCGGGTTCCGTCCACAGACGAAACCCTCCATTATACGAAGTATATTGGCCCTGAGCCAGTCAACGCAGGAGTTACAGGATGTCCCCCCGCAGCGCATCGGTCAATGAAGAATTGCGGCGGCGGTCCCGCGAGCGGCTGCTGCAGGCGACGGTCGAGCTGGTGGGGGAGCGCGGCTTCGAGGCCACGACGCTCGGGGACATCGCCCAGCGGGCGGGGGCGGCGCGAGGGCTGGTGTCGTACTACTTCCCCGGCAAACGTCAGCTCCTCCAGTCCGCCGTCCACCGGCTGATGCATCTCACGTTGCAGGCCGCACTGGAGCGCGCGCCACGGCCGAGCGGGCCGGAGGCGGGGCGGGAGCTGATGGCGCGGGCCATCGACGCGATCCTGGGCCTTGCGCATGATCGTCCGTTGCTCATGCGGACGCATATGGCGGGAATCCTGGCGGCCGACGGGTTCATCCAGTGCCCCGAGCAGCGACGGCTGGCCCAGTTGCTGCGCGAGACGGTCGTGGCGTACGGATCCTCGGACCCCGATGCCGACTATCCGCTGCTGCGGGCGTTGCTGATGGGTGCGGTGGTGGCGATGCTGCTGCCGGGAGCCCCGATGCCGCGCGTGCGACTGCGCGCCGAGTTGTTCCAACGGTACGGACTGGCCTGGGAGTTGGGCGACGCACACGCCGATGGTGCGGTGCAGGCTCCCTGAGCTTCGCCGGTCAGCGCTTGCTGGTCAGCGCTTGTTGTGACGTGGCGCCAGGAGCCCTTCGTCGCGGGCGCCGGCGATCAGACGTAGCGATCTTCGACGATTACGGCCGGTGGCAAGCATGACGGCCAGCACGGGATCGCTCCCCTCCCGCTGAGCCCGGCGGTACGCGTCCGCGGCGACCCTGCGACGCTCACCGGCCCGCGACCGGGCAAGGACGGCGGAACGGGCACGCTCGGACGACGGGGCCGCGGCGGACGGCCCGGGTGACGTCGACGGGTCGGACGACGTCGCCGGCCCGGACACCGACGGCTCGGACACCGATGACCCGGACACCGACGGCTCGGACGACCCTGGCGACGTCGATGACTCCGACGGTGCCGACGACTCCGACGGTGCCGGTGACGCGGAGACCGGGGCGGTCGCCGACGTGACGGACGCAGCGGACAGGGCAGGCGGGGCGGGCGTCACGCCCGTCGCCTCCTCCCCCGGCACGGCCTCCCCCTGCGTCGCAGGTGCCACACATCCCCCTGCCGCCACCCCCTGCCCGGCACCCGCTGTCTCCGCCTCCGTCTCCGTCTCCGTCTCTGGTTCGCTCCCCGGCGCCGGACCGGTCGCCGGCTCGGTTGCCGCGCCCCCCAACGGCGCCGTGCGCGGTCCGGTCTGCGGCCTACCGTCCGGCTCCGCCGAGGTGGTCAGCGGGCCGGGCTGCCGGGGCGTGGGCCGGGGCCGGTGCGGCCGCCCGGTGGCGGCCCGGAAGGCGTCGTCCAGCGGGCCTTCGATCCAGCGGGCCAGGTCGGTCAGACCGGCGAGTGTCAGCGGCGGGTCGGCGCGTACGTCCTCGACGGTGATGTGGTCGTCGGAGACCGTCACGAGGACATCGACCCGGGCGCCGTCGGCGAACGTCAGCCGGGCGCTGCACCAGGGGCCCAGCGGATCGAGCCGGGGCAGCGGGCACCCGGAGCCCCGGGATCCGGAGGGATCGCCCGGGGCGGCGGGGTCGGGGGCGGGAGCGGGCGCGGCCGAGCCGTGCGCCCGCAGTTCCCACGTGGGCCACTCCAATGGCGCGCCCTGGGCTTCATATCGGTGATTAACGGTATAAAAGTCACTTTCCGACACATTGAAAACCTAGCCCCCCGCTCACCCGGCCCAGTAGCGCGGCACGCTCATCCCACCGGGAGCAACCCCGATAGCGCATCTCCCGCCGTGCGTCCGCCGGTGCGATCCTGGGGGTATTCCGCGGAAGGGGCCACTCGTGCTTCGTGTCGCAGTGATCGGTTCTGGACCCAGCGGCGTCTACACCGCCCAGTCCCTGATCGAGCAGCAGACCGTACCGGACATCGAGGTGTACGTCCTGGACCGGCTGCCCTGCCCGTACGGTCTGGTGCGCTACGGCGTCGCGCCGGACCACGAGAAGATCAAATCGCTGCAGAACACTCTGCGTACGGTGCTGGAGCACCCCAGGGTGCGTTTCCTGGGGAACGTCGAGGTGGGAGCGCCGGGGCTGGGCGTCGAGGAACTGCGCGAGATCTTCGATGCGGTGGTGTTCTGTGTGGGCGCCGCCACCGACCGGCATCTGGGCATCCCCGGTGAAGAGCTGCCCGGCAGTCATCCGGCGACCGAGTTCGTCGCCTGGTACAGCGCACACCCGGATGCGGCCGCCGTCCGCTTCACCCTCGCGGCGCGGTCCGCCCTGGTGATCGGCGTGGGCAATGTGGCGGTGGATGTGGCGCGGATGCTGTCCCGTGGTGCCGCCGAGCTTGCCGCCACCGATATGCCGCAGGGGCCGCTGGGCGCGCTGGCGGACAGCCGCGTCGAGGATGTCTGGATGGTCGGCCGACGCGGCCCCTCCCAGGCCAAGTTCACCACCAAGGAGCTTCGGGAACTGGGCTCCCTTCCGGAGACGGAGGTGTGTGTACGGCCGGAGGAGCTGGCACTGGATCCGGCGTACCGGGATCCCAGCGGGCTGCCCGCGGCGGGGCGGCGGAATATCGAGGTGCTGCGCGGCTGGGCGGAGCGGTCGGCGGCACGGGCGGCGGCTGCGGCGGGCCCGGACACAGGGGCCACCGGTGGCCGTGGGCGCCGTATTCATCTGCGGTTCTTCCTGCGGCCGGTCGAAGTGCTCGGGGATGCCACCGGGGTGCGCGCGGTCCGGTTCGAGCGGACGGCGCCCGACGGGCACGGCGGAGTGACGGGTACCGGCGAATTCGAGGACATCGAGGGGCAGTTGGTGCTGCGTTCGGTCGGCTACCGGGGGACGCCGATGCCCGGCCTGCCGTTCGACGAGACGACCGGGACGGTGCCGCACCGGGAGGGACGGGTACTGCGGGACGGGGCGCCACTGCCCGGTGTGTACGTGGCGGGCTGGATCAAGCGGGGCCCCACGGGGGTGATCGGCACGAACCGGCCGTGCGCCAAGGAGACCGCGCGGTCACTGCTGGCCGATGCCCCCGCACCGGCGGTGCGCGAGGCGGCCGGGGACCCGGTGGCCGCATTGACCCGGGCGGGGCAGCGGCCGGTCCCGTGGCCGGGCTGGCTGGCCATCGAGGCCGCCGAGGCGGAGTGGGGCCGCGGGCTGGGCCGTGGCACCGTCAAACTCCCGGACTGGGCCGGGCTGTTGGAAGCGGCGGGGTCGGCGGATCCGGCTCGCTGAATCCGCGGGCGGGTCGGGGCGCCGGGTTCCGGTCCACCGGCCCGCCGGTCCGGAGCGGCCCCGCGCTCCTGCCGACCCCGGCACTCCCGGCGGCCCCGCTACTCCTCCCCGAGGCGGCCGGCCTGCAGATCGGCCGCCCGGAGCACACCGTCGATCAGGCCGGGGAAGAGCGCTTCCAGATCGGCCCGGCGCAGCCCGTTCATCTTGGCCGTGCCGCGGTAGAGCTGCTGGATGACGCCGTGCTCGCGCAGCACCCTGAAGTGGTGGGTGCAGGTCGACTTGCTGACCGGGAGTTCGATGTCCGCGCAGTTCAGTTCCCCCTCGGCGGCCGCCAGCGCGCAGACGATCCGCAGTCGTACGGGGTCGGCGAGCGCATGCAGGACATCGGCCAGCCGGATGTCCGCACGGGCCGGGTGCTCCAGCGACCGGGGGCCCGACGGAGCCCGCCTGGAGGTCGTTTCGGTCGGCATGGCGGCTCCTGACTCATTCTGCGGGGCTCGGTGTGGCCTGGCGCGCCGCCCGCCCGCTCATTGTACGAGAAGCATCGTAGTTTGACACTCACCGTAGTACGACGCCTATCGTATGAGCGCGGGGCCGGCCGGCACCCGTTCGCCTCAGGTACAGGAGCCCGCCGTGAGCGCACTCTTCGAGCCCATCACCCTTCGCGCGCTGACCGTTCCGAACCGCCTCTGGATGGCACCCATGTGCCAGTACTCCGCGGCTCCCGAGGGCCCGGCGGAAGGGGCGCCCGGCGACTGGCACTTCCAGCACCTGGCCGCGCGGGCGGCGGGCGGCACCGGCCTCATCCTCACGGAGGCCACCGCGGTGAGCCCCGAGGGGCGCATCAGCCCGTACGACCTCGGCCTGTGGAACGACACCCAGACCGAGGCCTTCCGGCGCATCACCGACTTCCTCAAGGACCAGGGCACCACCCCCGGAATCCAGATCGCCCACGCAGGCCGAAAGGGTTCTACCGAGCGCACCTGGGTGGACCGTGGCGCACCGATCCTCCCCGGGCAGCGGTACGGCTGGGAGCCGGTCGGGCCGAGCCCGGTGCCGTTCGGCGAGGGGTTCGCGGCCCCCGCCGAGCTCACCGTGGCGCAGATCCAGGAGATCGTCGCGCAGTTCCGGGCAACGGCCCGGCGGGCGCTGGCGGCCGGCTTCGAGGTGGCCGAGATCCACGGTGCGCACGGCTACTTGATCAACCAGTTCCTTTCCCCCTTCACCAACCGGCGCACCGACGCGTACGGCGGCTCGTACGGGAACCGGACGCGGTTCGCGCTGGAGGTCGTGGACGCCGTGCGCGAGGTCTGGCCGGACGGACTGCCGGTCTTCTTCCGGATCTCGGCGACCGACTGGCTCACCGAGGACGAGAGCGACGCCCGCGAGGGCTGGACGGCCGACGACACCGTGCGCTTCGCCCGCGAGTTGCAAGAGCACGGGATCGACCTGCTGGACACCTCCACGGGCGGCAACGCGCCGGACGCGAAGATCAGCACGGGGCCCGGCTACCAGGTGCCGTTCGCCGAGCGGGTCAAGAAGGAGAGCGGTCTCGCGGTGGGCGCCGTCGGTCTGATCACCGAGGCGCGGCAGGCCGAGAAGATCATCGCGGACGGCCAGGCCGACGCCGTGCTGCTCGGCCGGGAACTCCTGCGGTCCCCCGGCTTCGCGCAGCACGCGGCACGGGAACTGGGTGCCCACGTCGCCGTGCCGCAGCAGTACCACCGGGCGGTCTGAGGCCGTCCCGAGGGCGTGCGGCAGCCTCGGCAGGAACGGGGCCGCACCGTCCGACCTGCGAGGACACGTTCCGGGACGCCATTGTCAGTGGCCGGGTGCAGACTTGCCCCTATCTGAGACAACGGCGTCCCGGAGGTGTTCCGGCATGACTGACGTAGTACTCGCGGTGGGCACGCGCAAAGGGCTCTTCATCGGCCGCCGGCGGCACGGCGGCTGGGAAGTGAGCGGTCCGCACTTCTCCGCGCAGGCGGTGTACTCCCTCGCGATCGACACCCGGCGCGCCACGCCCCGGCTGCTGGCCGGGGCCGACAGCGCGCACTGGGGCCCCTCGGTGTTCCACTCCGACGACCTGGGCAATAGCTGGCACGAGCCCTCCCGCCCGGCCGTCACGTACCCGGAGTACACCGGGACTTCACTGGAGCGGGTGTGGCAGCTGCATCCGGCCGGCCCCGCCGCCCCCGATGTGGTCTATGCGGGCACCGAGCCCGGCGGCCTGTTCCGCTCCGAGGACCGCGGCGAGACCTTTGAGCTGGTGCGGGCGCTGTGGGACCACCCCAGCCGGGAGAGATGGCAACCGGGCGGCGGTGGGCTGGCCGTTCATACGGTGATCACTGACCCGCGGGACGCCGACGCGGTCACCGTCGCCGTTTCGGCTGCCGGGGTCTTCCGCACCCTCGACGGGGGCGCCGGCTGGGCCCCGTCGAACAGCGGCGTGAAGGCGGTCTTCCTGCCGGACCAGCATCCGGAGTTCGGCCAGTGCGTCCACAAGATCGCGCAGGACCCGGTGCACCGCGACCGGCTGTATCTGCAGAACCACTGGGGTGTCTACCGCAGCGACGACGCGGGCGCGCACTGGACGGATATCGGCGGCGGACTGCCCTCCGACTTCGGCTTCGCCGTGGCCGCCCATCCGCACACGGGAGATGTCGCCTACCTCTTCCCGATCACCGCCGATATCGACCGGGTGCCGGCCGGGCACCGTTGCCGGGTCTACCGCACGGCCGATGCCGGCGGCAGCTGGCAGGCACTGAGCGAGGGGCTGCCGGACGAGGACCATTACGGCACGGTGCTCAGGGACGCGCTCTGTGTCGATGACGCCGATCCCGCCGGGGTGTATTTCGGCAACCGCAACGGCGAGGTGTACGCCAGCGCGGACGACGGTGACAGCTGGCAGCAACTCGCCTCCCATCTGCCGGACGTGCTGTGTGTGCGGGCGGCCGCGGTGGCCTGAGGGAAGCCGGGGGGACACGGCACGGGGCGATGGACCCAGGAGCCTGGGCCATCGGTTGATCGGGAGCGGGCCACGGCCAGTAGGGTGATCCCGTGGCTGCACGACCTCTCCAAGACATTGTCGAACCCGGCTGGGCCAAGGCACTTGAGCCCGTTGCCGGACGGATCGCCGCGATGGGCGACTTCCTGCGCGCCGAGATCGCCGCGGGACGTAGCTATCTGCCGGCCGGCAACAATGTGCTGCGCGCTTTCCAACAGCCCTTCGACGAGGTGCGGGTGCTCATCGTCGGACAGGACCCCTACCCCACACCGGGGCATGCGGTCGGGCTCAGTTTCTCCGTGGCGCCGGACGTGCGTCCGCTGCCCGGCAGCCTGGAGAACATCTTCCGCGAGCTGCACTCCGACCTCGGCCTGCCCCGCCCGTCGAACGGCGATCTGACCCCGTGGACGCAGCAGGGCGTACTGCTCCTGAACAGGGCCCTGACGACGGCGCCCCGTAAGCCCGCCGCACACCGCGGCAAGGGCTGGGAGGAAGTGACCGAGCAGGCCATCCGTGCACTGGTGGCGCGCGGGCGCCCGCTGGTGTCGGTGCTGTGGGGGCGCGATGCGCGCAATCTGCGGCCGCTGCTGGGCGATCTGCCGGCGGTCGAGTCCGCGCACCCCTCCCCCATGTCCGCCGACCGCGGCTTCTTCGGCTCGCGGCCCTTCAGCCGGGCCAACGACCTCCTGGTGCGGCAGGGCGCACAACCCGTCGACTGGAGGCTGCCCTGACACCGGGCGATAGTGTGCCTGGCATGACGAATGCGAACATCCCTGCGGGCTGGTACGCCGACCCGCAGGGCACCCCCCACCAACTTCGCTGGTGGGACGGGTCCCAGTGGACCGAGCACACCCACCCGGGACAACAGCCCGCGGCTCCCGGCCAAGGCCAGGCTCCGCAGCCGGGCCCTGCGCAGGCCGCACCGCAACAGGCTCCCCAGCAGCAGGCCCCGCAGCAGTCCGCGCCGCAGCAGCAGATGCCGCAGCAGGCGCCGGGCCAGGCCCCGTATGCGGGTCAGCAGCACGGCGGCGCGCCGTACGGTCAGCAGGGTTACGGCTACCCCCAGCAGGCGCCCGGCCAGCAGGCGCCCGGCCAGGCGATGCAACAGCCGATGCAACAACCTTACGGACAGCAGCCGATGCCGGGCGCGCATCCGGGCGCCGTGCAGCAGCAGATGCAACAGCAGGCCGGGGTGGCGCCGGGCGGACCGGGCGGCGGCAGTCTGTTCACCGAGCCGGTGCTGGTGGTCAGCCAGAAGGCCAAGCTCATCGAGGTCACCAACGAGTACAGCGTCTTCGACCAGCACGGCAACACGATCGGTGCGGTCGTCCAGGTCGGCCAGAGCACGGCGAAGAAGGTGCTCCGCGTCGTCTCCAGTCTCGACCAGTACATGACCCACAAGCTGGAGATCCGGGACGCCTACGGCCAGCCGCAGCTGATCCTGACCCGGCCCGCGAAGATCCTCAAGTCGAAGGTGATCGTGCAGCGGCCGGACGGCTCACCGGTCGGCGAGATCGTGCAGCAGAACGCCATCGGGAAGATCAACTTCGCGATGATGGTCAACGGCCAGCAGATCGGCGCCATCAAGGCGGAGAACTGGCGCGCCTGGAACTTCGCCATCGTGGACCACGCCGACACCGAGGTCGCCCGGATCACCAAGACCTGGGAAGGCCTCGCGAAGACGATGTTCACGTCGGCGGACAACTACGTCCTGCAGATCCACCACCAGCTGCCCGACCCGCTGCTGAGCCTCGTCGTCGCCACGGCCCTGACCGTCGACACCGCCCTCAAGCAGGACGCCCGCGGCTTTGGGTGAGCCCGCGGGCCGTACCCCTGGCGCCCTCGGGCCCGGCCCTTTTCCCTGGGTGCTCGGGGTCGACTCGGGCGGGTCGGGGCTGCGGGTGGCCGTCGCCCGCGCCGACGACCTCGATACCCGGCCGCCGGCCTCCCGCACCTGCGACGAGCCGGTGCGCACCGGCCCCGACGGGATCGATGCGGAACATCTGCTGTCCCAACTCCTGCCCGTCGCAGAGGAGTTGAGGCGTGAAACGGGCGCGTACGGGTTTGCCGCGGTGTGCGTGGGCGCGGCCGGGATGGCCACCCTGGGCGAGGATCTGCGGGCCCGGCTGCCGGGCGCGCTGGCCACCGCGTTCGGGGTGCGCCACCTCGCCCTCGCCGCGGACGCCGTGACCGCCTACGCCGGTGCGCTGGGCCAGCGGCCCGGGGCCGTCGTCGCCGCGGGCACCGGCATGATCGCTCTGGGCACGGATCTGACCGCGGAGGGCGGCTGGCGCCGGGCGGACGGCTGGGGTCATCTGCTGGGCGACTGCGGGGGCGGCGCGTGGATCGGCCGCGCCGGACTGGAGGCCGCGATGCGGGCGTACGACGGACGGCCGGGCGGCTCGGCCGCCCTCCTGGCGCGCGCGGAAGCGGTGTTCGGGCCGGTCTCCGGGCTGCCCGGCGTGCTCTACCCGCGCCCCGACCGGCCCGCCGTGCTGGCCTCGTTCGCCCCGGAAGTGGCCCACTGCGCCGCCGAGGACAACGCGGTGGCCCGCGGCATCATGCAGACCGCGGCGGGCCATATCGCCGATGCCGCCGCCGCGGTCTGCCCGCCGGGGGACGGGACCGCGGTGGGCTGCACCGGCGGGCTCTTCGGCCTGGGCGAACCGCTGCTGGCCCCGCTGCGCAGGGCGCTGGCCGAGCGGCTGCCCCACGCACGTCCGGCGGCCGCCGCCGGCAGCCCGCTCGACGGGGCGCTGGCCATCGCCGCGGCACTGGCCGGTGACCGTCTGACACTGCCCGTCGAGGGACGGTTGTTGCAGATCACACGGCCTGCGCCGGGGTAGCGCGGGCGTGACGCGCGGGATAAATCGGGACGGATACCTCGCCACCGAACCCTCCCTCCGCGCAGGGGTGGTCCGAACCGTTAGCATGCGGCGCCATGAGTTCCCCCACTGGGCCCGCACCTGGCTCGCCCGATTTTGACGCCGCACCCCCGAGCCCGGGAGCCGCACCCGGCCTGCCTGTACGAATGCCGCGACGGCAGTCCGGCCGCCACCGCAAGCCGGAACCGCTGGCCGCACCCGAGGGCGCGCCCGCGCTGGTGCTGGCCGTGCCCGGCACCCCCTCCACCGCCTCGCGCAGCCTGGCGGAAGAGGTCTCCAGCATCGCCCGCTCCGAGCTCCCGGGCCTTGACGCCCGGATCGGCTATGTCGACGGCGGCGACGACGAGTTCCCGTCCCTGGAGGCCGTGCTGGCGCAGGCCGCCAACGAGCACAAGGCACGGGTGGGCGCCGACGGGCAGCCCGACCCCGGCCCCGCCGCCGTGGTGGTGCCGCTGCTGGCCGGA
The DNA here is from genome assembly GCF_036048035.1 of Streptomyces sp. NBC_00400. Taxonomy (NCBI): domain Bacteria; kingdom Bacillati; phylum Actinomycetota; class Actinomycetes; order Kitasatosporales; family Streptomycetaceae; genus Streptomyces; species Streptomyces sp. NBC_00400. The sequence continues at coordinate 761,097 of NZ_CP107940.1, forward strand.
CCGGACAGCGCCCTGCTGCGCCGGATACGCCAGGCCATGATGAACAGCGGCTCCGGCGCCGAGCTGACCGATGTCCTCGGCCCGCACCCGCTGCTGGCCGAGGCGCTGCACGTCCGGCTCTCCGAGGCCGGTCTGGCCCGCGCGGACCGTGCCCGGCTCTTCACCGTCGCCACGGCGGCGGACGGCATCATCCTCGCCACCGTCGGCGGCGAGGAGGCCGTGCAGGCGGCCGGGATCACCGGCATGCTGCTCTCCGCACGCCTCGCGGTGCCGGTGCTGGCCGCCGCCCTGGACGAGGAGGGCGCCATCTCCCGTACGGCCGAGCAGCTGCGCGAGTCCGGTTCGCAGCAGCTGGCACTGGCCCCGTACCTGATCGGCCCGGAGATCACCGACGGCCTTCTGGGAGCGGCCGCGGCGGAGGCGGGCTGCGCATCGGCCGAGGTGCTGGGCGCCTACGGCACGGTCGGCCGCCTGGCGCTGTCGAACTACGCGGCGGCGGTGGGCATCAACCTGCCGACGCAGGCGCAGGGGGCACCGGTCCGCTAGGACTCTCCCCGGAACGGACGCCGCTCCCGGAAGGGCCGTCTTCGCGCAGGGCGCGGGGCGGCCCTTCGTCACGTCCGGCCGCCTTGCCGGGCACCGTGCCGGGACGCCCTGCCCCGCTGCTGTCCCGTCACCTTGCCCTCCGCCTTCCCGGGCTGCCACTCCCGGGCGGAGGCAATACGTCCGATTCCGCTCCGAGCGGCGCAGTTGCCCGTCAGGGGGCCCGGGAAGCCGGTGGCCGAGTCGCAGGTGGGCCGAGGGGCGTACGTCCGCCAGATGCCCTCACAGGGGGCTTGCCGTACGCCTGACGCGCCGAGCGATGAGTCCGGGAGCGCCGCGAGGTCTACCGTCCTGCAGAGGCCATTCGCCGGCTGCTCGCCCTTCGTGGCGTGAGCGGGCCGCCCACGGAAGGAAGTTCATGTCGCACGTCGACGTCGTCCGCGCCGCCTTCGGGGCCTACCTCGCCCAGGACCGTGCCGCCATGGACCGGCTGCTCGCCGAGGATTTCGTCTTCACCAGCCCGCAGGACGACCACATCGGCAAGGCCGCATTCCTCGACATCTGCTTCCCCACGGCGGACCGGCTGCGCTCGCAGCAGATTCTCGACGCCGTGGCCCTCGACGAAGAGCAGGTCTTCGTCCGGTACGAGTACGAGCTGAAGACGGGCGAGCGGCACCGCAATGTCGAGGTGATGACGGTGCGGGACGGCCGGCTCGCCGAGACACAGGTGTACTTCGGCGGGCGCTTTCCACAGGGGTGAGACGGCTCCCGCAGGACTGAGACGGCTTCCGCAGGGGGGAAACGGCCGTCCCGGGCGGCTCAGGCGAAGACCACACAGGAGGCGGCCGGCGCCTCGACGGATCCGCCCCGGTCCGGGAGGCCGGTCGCCGGGTCGACGGTGAACCAGGTGACGTCACCGGAGCGCTCGTTCGCGGCGTACAGGTGCCGGCCGTCGGGGTGCAGCGCCAGGTCCCGGGGCCAGTGGCCGCCGCAGGGGACGGTGGTGACGAGGGTGGCGGTGTCGCCGTCGAGGGAGAGGACGGCGAGGCTGTCGTGGCCCCGGTTGGCGGCCCAGGCGAACCGGCCGTCGAGGGAGACGACCAGTTCGGAGGGGAAAGTGTGGGCCTCGTCGGCCCCGTCCGGGAGGAGGCGGGTCTCCCCCAGCGGCGTCAGCGCACCGGTACCGGCGTCCCATCGGCAGACCGTCACCGTCGGATCGAGTTCGTTGAGGACATAGGCGCGGTCGCCGTGCGGGTGGAAGGCGAGATGGCGCGGGCCGCTACCGGGCCGCAGCCGGGTTTCGGCGTGTACGGACAGTGTGCCGCCGGCCAGGGCGCAGCTGCGGACCGAGTCGGTGCCCAGGTCGACGCTGAGCAGCCAGCGGCCGCTGGGGTCGGGCAGGACGGCGTGGGCGTGCGGGCCCTCCTGGCGGTCGGCCTGCGGGCCCCCGCCCCGGTGGGCGAGCACGGTGGCGGGGCCGGTGAGCGTGCCGTCGGCCCGCACGGGGAGCGTGCTGACGCTGCCGGAGCTGTAGTTGGCGGTGACGAGGTGGCCGTCGGCCAGGGTGAGGTGGGTGGGGTCGGCGCCGTCCACGGGGACGGCAGGTGCGAGCAGTCGGGGCCCCTGAGGGGTGAGGGCGAAGGCGGCTGCGGTGCCGTCCGGCGTCTCGCTGACCGCGTAGAGGAACCTGCCGTCGGGGCTCGGGGCCAGATAGGAGGGGTTGGGGAGGACGTCGGTGGAGTGCAGCGGGGTGAGTGCGCCGGTCCCCGGGTGGACGGCCGCGGTGGTGAGGCCGAGGCCGCCGGCCGCGGTGAACGATCCGATGTACGCGCGTCGCCCGCGGTCGCTCGCCGCCACTGGTCCGCCCTTCGTCACTTGGTCCGCCCTTCGTCCGCCTGCCGCCCGGCGAGGCCCTCGGGGTTTCTCCGGCAAGGTGCCCGTCAAGGTGCCCCGGCGACGCTAACAGCCGGGGGCGGGACCGAGGCCGCGATGGCCTGTTCCCGCCCACGGGCGCGCGCCGTCGTGAGCCCGGGGACCCGTACGTGCGTCACGGAGCGCTCCGGGCGCGATGCCGAGACGGGGCGCACGGCGCCCCCACGTCCGTCCGCCCGCCCGTCCGCCGGTACGCCTGTCCGGAGGGAGCGTGGTCAGGCGTCGACCAGCGGGGCGCGCGGAGAGCTGCGCAGCGGCGCGGAGAGTTCGGCCAGCGCCCGCTCCAGGCCGTGGAGATGGGCCAGCGCGGGTTCCGCGGCGGGCGGGTGCGCCACCACGACGGCGGCGGCTCCCGCATCGCGTGCCCCGCGCGGTGTGGTCAGCGCCTCGACGGCGGCCTCCACGCGCTGGCACGCGGCGGTGAGCCGGGCATCGTGGGAGGCCTCCGGGTCGGCGGCGACGGCAGCCAGTCCCCGCACCTCACGGGCGCAGTCGTCGAGCAGCGCCAGCACCTGACGGGCCCGCGCCTTGCGGGCACGCAGCGGGCTCAGGGGGTGCACCAGCGGGGAGAGCGACAGCCGCACCCGGCCCAGCAACGGTCCCAGCTCGGCGACGTGCGGGCCGGGGTCGGCGGTCGCGGAGCCCGCGAGGCGGGCGGCGGCCTCGGCGGTGCAGTGGTGCACACAGCGCAGGGCGCGCTCGATCCAGGCGTCGGTGGTGGCATGGGTGGTGACGGGCAGCACGAAGAGCACCGCCAGCGCCGCGCCGAGCGCCCCCACACCGGTCTCGGCGAGACGCAGCGTGAGCAGACCGGGGTCCAGCACTCCCAGCAGCCCGTACAGCAACGTGGCCATCAAGGTCACCGCGAGCATCATCCAGGTATACGAGACGGCGGCGGTGTAGAAGATCCCGAACACGCTCACCGCGACCAGGACCGCCGTGGGGACGACGGCGCCGTGCAGCGGGACGGCGACGAGCAGACCGAGGACGATGCCGATCACCGTGCCGAGGGTCCGGCGGAAGCCGCGCACCAGCGTCTCGCCGCGCGAGGTGGTGTTCACGAAGATCCACCAGGTGGCGCCCACGGCCCAGTACCAGCGCTGCTCGGAGAGCAGCTGGCCCACGAGGAGGGCGAACGCGCTGCCGGCGGTGGCCTGGATCGCCTGGCGGGTGGTCGTCCGGGCGAGCCCCCTGCCGGCCGGCGGGACGGGCAGGACGGCCGGGGGCAGCCTGCGCTCGTAGCACCACACTCCGAAGCGGACGAGCGAGGAGGCGGCCAGGGCGAGGGCGACCGCGGCATACAGCTCGGGCAGTTGGCCCGGCACCGTGTGCAGGAACTGCGCCGCGAAGAAGGTCATGAACGCGAACACCCCCAGCGCATGGCCGCGCGGTCCCCAGCGGCGGGCGTACACCCCCGCACCCACCACCGCGGCGAAGACCACGCCCCGCCCCACCGGATGGTCGTGGAGCACCGCCGCGACGGCGAGCACCGGGAAGCCGACCGCGGGCAGCAGGCCGGTGGTGACCCTCTGCGCCCGCACCGTCGCGTCGGTGACCGTGAAGAGGGCGAGCAGCGCGGCGAGACCGCCGGTGATGGCCGCCACGAGCGAGTGCCCGGCGAGACCGCACACGGTGACCGCCAGGCCGATGCCGAGGACGGACCGGGCGGCGCTGCGCAGCCGCAGCCACCCCGGATCCGGAGCCACGAACATCCTCTTCAGCACAGCTTTCCGCCCTTCGCCGTTCCGGCATGAAAAAGGCGCCGCGGAATCCCGCAGCGCCATCGACGGGGCCATCACAACACTTCTTCGGCATATTGCTCAACAGACGCAGCAAGAGCTATGCCATTGGTATAGCTGGGTGCGCTCACGCCGGGCCAAGAGCGGGCCAATGGGCGGTACCGGGGCGCGAGCCCGGTCTGTGGGGCGGACCAGGCCCCGGGGGCCGCCCTTCACTGACCGTCGACGAGCTCGGCGAGGCCGTCATGGACACCACCGGCTCCTGGGCCGGTGACCTGGGGCTGACGATCGGGAAGGTCGGCGCCGGTCCCCACGCGCAGTACGCGGCCGCGAAGGAAGCACGCCGGCCGGAAGCGCAGCTGACTCACCCGGCACTGCCTTCACCGGGGCCCTGGGTACAGTCACGACTCCCCAGGAAGCCCGCCGCCCTCGTGAGGAGGCCGTTGCACCATGTCCGTGGATGCCCTCGACGCCAAGATCCTTCGGCTGCTGCTGGAGCAGCCGCGCACCAGTGTGCGGGAGTACGCACGTGTCCTCGGGGTCGCCCGGGGCACCGTGCAGGCGCGCCTCGACCGCCTCGAACGGGACGGTGTGATCACCGCCTACAGTCCCCGGCTGTCCCCCGCCGCGCTCGGTCATCCCGTTCTCGCCTTCGTCCACATCGAGGTCACCCAGGGCCATCTGGAGGAGGTGGCGGACGCGCTGGCGGAGGTCCCGCAGATCATCGAGGCGTTCTCGACGACCGGCGGCGGAGATCTGCTCGCCCGGGTGGTGGCACGGGACGCGGAGCATCTGGAGGATGTGATCCAGCGGCTGATCAGTCTGCCGGGCGTGGTCCGCACCCGTACGGAGGTGGCGCTGCGCGAGCGGGTGCCGCATCGCATGCTGCCGCTGGTCGAGGCGGTGGGCGCCGCCGGATCGCGTTGAGCCGGACGCTTGGGCCTGTCGGCGCCCGGTGCGCCCGCGGCACACCGGGCGGGCATGCGGTGCATCGCGGTCCCGTATGGGTCCGCCACCGCCGACGACCCGGCGTGCGCGAGCGCCGGGCTGCTGTTCCGGGGCGGTCAGGGGGAATGCACAGCGCGGGGCGCGTACGACTGGCCCGGGCAGCCGGTCCGTTCTTCCCCCTGACCGGGGCTGGTCACTCCAGATCGAGGGACTTGCATTCGGCGGCGAGACCGTCGGCGCAGAGCAGGTCGATGCGGACCGCGCCGTCGCGGACGACGGTGTCCTTCATATTCTTCCGGGTGACCATCTGTGCCTTGAACAGCTGGGCGGGGATACCGGACTTGCTCTTGTTGTCGGCGGTGGCCGAGGTGAGGGACTTGATGCTCTTGCCCCGCAGCAGGCGGAAGGCAATTTCGGCGGCGGTCTCCGCCTCCGGCCTGACTTCCTTGTAAATGGTGAAGGTCTGGGTGCCGGCTACCAGCCGCTGCAGCGCGGGGAGTTCGGCGTCCTGGCCACCGACCGGCACATTCTTGATACCGGCCGACTTGAGTGCCGAGGCGATACCGCCCGCCATACCGTCATTGGCCGAGTAGACCGCGTCAAAGCCCTCCGCGCCATGGGCGTCGATGAAGTCGCCCATCTCCTTCTTGGCCGTCGCCGCGGACCAGCCGGGGATGTCCTTCTCGTAGACGATCTTACGGACCTTGCCGTCGAGGACGGCATGGGCGCCCTTCTTGTAGGACGGCGCATTCGGATCGGTCGGCGAGCCGTTCATCATGACGACGTCGGAGGCGGCCGCCTGGGAACCGAGGGCGGCGACAATCCCCTGCCCCTGGAGCCGGCCGATCTTCTCGTTGTCATAGGAGACATACGCCGCGACATCGCCCTCGGCGAGCCGGTCGTACGCGATGACCTTGACGCCCTTCTTGGCGGCGGAGTCCACCCAGCTCTTGGCCGCCGCGGCGTCGACCGGGTCCAGAATGATGACCTTGACGCCCTTCTTCACCAGGCCGTCGAACTGTCTCTTCTGGGCATCGACCTGCTGCTCGGCATTGTGGTAGTCGACTTTGCATTCGAGGCAGAGGGACGCAACGCGCGACGAAATGATGCGGCGGTCGAACTTCTCGTACCGGGCCGCTTTGCTCTCCGGAAGGAGCAGCCCGATCGAGTCCTTACCGGCACCGGTGTCCTGATGATCGCTCCCACAGGCCGCCAACGGCGCTGCGAGCGAAAGCGCCATCGCGCCGGTGAGGGCACGCCGCATTATTGCATTCATTCCCGGTACCTCCAAAGGGGCCGCCTGACCGGCCCATGAACGGCTGAAGTGAACGTCATCTCCGGCCCTACCGTCAAGAATCGAAGCAATAACGATATGGAAGGGTGCTGTGGTTTGACTCTCTGAACCCCTGTCATGCGGCGGGCATTCCGGACAGTAGCGAAACGGTCAATTCATTCCGGAACGCGCCGTAACGCTCCGGCTCCGACCCCGTCACTTCCACCGCGTGACGTGGGCGGACTCCGGGCTCCGCGCCACCGCCCGATGCGTCAACCAGGCGATATGCAAAGGGTGTTGGCCGAACGAACCGGACCTCGACGCATACGCGAACGGAGATGTGAACGCCGACGTGAACGCGCACACTCCCTTTCGCCGCGCACACCGGTCCGCGAGCGGAGAGAGAAATAGATGCTGTGCGCAGCCTTTCCGGGGTACCGCCGAGCCGAACGGCGAGTGGTCAAGACCAATCAGCGGCGAGCCCGTGACGCCCCGGGCGAGGAGCGCACCGAACCTTTCCGCTCAACCGCCAAATACCACAACCGAAATGGAGAATCCCTGGGAATTTCTTGAGATTGTTTTTTGCGTCCGAGCCCTCTTCGCCAAGAGAACCCGGGCCGCGACCATCCGGGAATCGCTTGCGCCGGGTCAGCCCACCCAGCCGCCGGTGAGGCCGAGTACCGCCGAGCCGTCCACGTCGGCGAGCTTGGTGCCGGTGAAACCACGCGCCCAGTCCGACGTCTGGACACGGAACGCGGGCCGGTCCGCGGTGAGCGCCTCCAGCACGGCCTCGGCGGCCTCGGCCGGGGTCTGCGCACTGCCGGCGAACTGCGCGACGGTGCGGTCCAGATAGGCCTGCAGTGCGTCCGCGTAAGGGCCCGCGGCGGCGACCGCACCCTCCAGGTCGGCCCCGATGTTGTTGACGAATTCGGTCGCCACCGCGCCGGGCTCCACGACGGAGACCGTCACCCCTGCCTTCGCGGCCACCGGCGCCAGGCTCTCCATGTAGCCCTCGACGGCGAACTTGGCAGCGCAGTAGGCCTCGTTGAAGGGCTGACCGATGACCCCGCCGACACTGGTGACGGTGACCAGACGGCCACCGGAGGCGCGCAGATGAGGCAGCGCCGCCTTCGAGACATGAAGCACGCCGAAGAAGTTGACCTCCATCACCGTGCGCACCTCGGCGACGGACTCGTTCTCCAGCGTGCCGAGGTGTCCGGCACCCGCGTTGTTGATCACAGCGTCGAGACGTCCGTGATCGGCGATCACCCCGTCGACCGCGGCGGCGACGGACGCCTCATCGGTGACATCGAGCTGCCGCACCTCGAGCTCCACCCCCGCTTCCGTGGCCGCCTTGCGCAGGGCATCGGCGCGGGCGGTGTCGCGCAGCGTGGCCACGACCCGCCAGCCGGCCTGCGCCGCGGCGACAGCGGCAGCCAGGCCGATGCCGGAGGACGTACCGGTGATCAGAACAACCTTGGAAGACATGGTGAACCTTTCAGCCCCGTGGCAACGGAGCAATTTAAGTGCGTGTACACACACCATAAGCATTATGTGTGCACACACGCAACCGGTAGCCTGTCCGGCATGGCGAAAAGGAAGCTCACCCAGGCCGAGATGCCGGTGGCCGACCATGCTTTCTACGGGCTGGTCTGGGCCGGCACCGTCCTGACCGAACGCGTGGACCGTGCCCTGGTCAAGGCCCACGATCTGCCGGTCTCCTGGTTCGAGGTGATGCTCTGGCTCGCCTCCAGCCCGGATCCGGTCCCGGCCTCCGTGCTCGGCAACAGCACCATGCTCAGCCGCAGCCAGGTCTCCCGTGTCGTGGACGCCCTCCGGAGTCGCGGCCTGGTCACCCGCACCCCCTCCGCACATGACGCACGCTCCGTCGAGGTGTCCCTCACCCCGGAGGGCCGCCGGCTCTTCGACGAGGCCGACGCCACCCGCCGTTCCTGTCTGGCCCCGGTGTTCACCGATCTCCTCGACCAGGACGACCTCGAAGCGCTGAGCACGGTGTGGCGGAAGCTGAAGGCCGACAAGGACGGCTGAGGAGTCACTTCACGGAACTGCCGTACGGATAAAGGGGCGGGCTGCGGCACCGCCGGCCCCTCAGTGCGCGATCGTCCGGGCGATGTCCAGGGTGAGCCGCTGCCAGGGGTCGCGCGGGTCCCGCGTGGTGAGGTCACCGATCCGGCGCAGCCGGTAGCGCAGCGACTGGGGGTGCAGGCCGAGCCTGCGGGCCGCGGCGTTCGCGGAGCCCGTGTCGAGGTAGGTGGTGAGCGCGTCCATGAGGTGCCGCCGGCCGGGCAGGAGGAGCGGCCCGAGGATCAACCGGCTGATCTGCTCGGGAGTGGTGGCGGGACGTCCGCCGAGGAGCGCCAGCACCTGGGCATCGCCGTCCGTCAGGACCCGCTCGGGGTGGTGGGCGTGCGCGGGTGCGGTGTCCAGCGCATCGGCCGCGAGACGGTAGGCGACGGCGATCCGGTCCAGGCTCTCCCCTGAGAGGGCACAGCCCCGCAGGCCCCGCTCCCCCAGGACCCGGGGCGCGGACGCACCGGCCGCGGCGGGCAGCAGCAGGACGGCGCGCGAGCCCCGGACCGTCACCAGCGGGGTGGGGCCGCCGCCGTGGCCGCCGAACGAGGACAGGAGCCCGGCGGCCGTCTCCTGCGTCACGCCCGCACCGTCCGCATCGGCCGGCTCGGCCACCAACAGGCAGTAGGGGTCCGGGAGTTGTCTGCCCAGCCGGGCGGCCCGGTCGGTCAGCGCGCCGATGGAGGCGTGCCGTCCCGCGATCAGGTCGTCGAGGAGCAGCCGCAGCGCCCGGTCGCGGTCCGCGGTGAGATCTTCGCTGGTGGCGGTGTAGGCGGTGGCCATCTCCTCGGAGAGGGTGTCCAGGGTGGTCAGCGCCATCCGGGCGAGGGCGAAGGCGTCCGGTGCAGCCGGCGGGGGCGTCGCAGCCGCGATCTCGTCCGTCAGCACCGTCGCCGCGACCCGGTAGGCCCTCAGGACCGCCTGCATCGGGCGGCCGTCCGCGGCCCGCGCCGCGGCGATCCCGCGGAACCGGCGGAGGTCGGCGGGGGTGAGGGCGCCGTCGGTGACCCAGAGGTGGAGCAACCGGTCCAGCGCCCAGGCGGCGATGGCGCGCACCTCGTGGAGGCGGCTGTCATCGAGGGCGGCATAGGCCGGGACCTGCTCGCGCACGGCGGTGACGAGCGTCGCGACCACTCCGGGGTCGGCGATCAGCCGCTGCCGGATGCGCTCCCGTTCCTTCATCACAGGGTGATGATTCCACCCGCGTGTTGTGCGCACCGCGGTGGACGGGTGTGGTCACTGTCGCCAGGATCTCGGGTGAGCACGCAGTCTCAGCGACGAGAGGCGGGACGTACGGATGGCGAAGCACTGGGCGGACTTCCAGTACGAGATCTATCTCCACGGCATGACAGGCGCCGTACCGCGGCTGCCGACCGATCTGACGCGGCTGGAGGAGCTTGCCGAGCGGCGCCTGGGTCCCGGTCCGGTCGGTTATGTGGCCGGCAGCGCGGGCACCGGGAGCACCGCCGACGCCAACCGGGCGGCGCTGCACCGTCATCGGATCGTCCCGCGGATGCTGCGCGAGGTGCACGAACGCGATCTGTCCGTGGAGGTGTGCGGCCGGGCGCTGCCCGCGCCGCTCGCGCTGGCGCCGGTGGGCGTGCTGTCGATCATGCATCCCGACGCCGAGCCCGGCGCCGCCCGCGCCGCCGCGGCCCAGGGCGTGCCGTACATCCTGTCCTCCGCCTCCAGCACCCCCATGGAAGAGGTCGCCGAGGCGATGGGCGACGGGGAGCGGTGGTTCCAGCTGTACTGGGCCAAGGACCGCGAGGTCACCAGGAGCTTTCTGCACCGGGCGAAAGCGGCCGGGTACACCGCTCTGTTCGTCACCCTCGACACCCCGCTCCTCGCCTGGCGGCCGCGCGACCTCGACCAGGCGTACCTGCCGTTCCTGCACGGCGTGGGCACCGCCAACTACTTCACCGATCCCGCGTTCCGTGCGGGGCTCGCCAAACCGGTGCACGAGGACCCGAACGCGGCCGTGATGCACTTCCTGGGGATGTTCGCCGACCCCGCCAAGACCTGGCCGGACCTGGCGTTCCTGCGCGAGAACTGGGACGGCCCGATCGTGCTCAAGGGCATCCTGCACCCCCAGGACGCCCTGCGGGCCGCGGAGGCCGGGATGGACGGTGTGGTCGTCTCCAATCACGGCGGCCGCCAGGTGGCGGGCTCCGTCGCCGCCGCCGATGCGCTGCCCCGTGTCGTGGAGGCGGCGGCCGACCGGCTCACCGTGCTCTTCGACAGCGGCATCCGCACGGGTGACGACATCTTCAAGGCGCTGGCCCTGGGCGCGAAGTCGGTGCTGGTGGGGCGCCCGTACGCCTATGGCCTCGGCCTCGACGGGCAGGCGGGCGTCGAGCACGTCATCCGCTGTCTGCTCGCCGAACTCGACCTGACCCTCGCCCTGTCCGGGCACTCCCGCCCGGACACGCTGACCGCCGACGACCTCATCAAGGAATCCGTATGACCAGCTCGCCGGAGTCGTCCTCCACCACGCAGCCGCACCCCGTGCGCAACGTCCTCGCCGTCGTCTCGCCGCATGTCGGCGGCCGCGCAGCCGGAGCCGCGCTGGCCGGCCTCTTTCCCGGGCAGGCCCGGGTCACCGTCGTCGAGACGACCGACGAGGACCCGGTGGCGCTGCGCGAGGCCCATCTCCTGATCACCGGCCTGGGCCCGGTCACCGCCGGTCATCTCGCCGCGGCACCGGACCTGGAGGTCGTCCAGTGCGCCAGCCACGGCTTCGACTACGTCGACCTGGACGCGGCCCGCCAACGAGGCATCCCGGTCTGCAACATCGGCTCCAGCGGCGCGGAGAAGCAGAACGTCGCCGAGCAGACCTTCGCCCTGATGCTCGCCCTGGCCAAGCAGCTGGTCCCGGCCCATACGGCGCTCACCGAGGCCGACTGGGCACTGCCGCGCCTGCAGCAGTCCATCACCGAGCTGTCCGGCAAGACCCTCGGCATCATCGGCCTGGGCCACATCGGCGAGGAAGTCGCCCGCCGCGCCCTCGCGTTCGACATGGACATCGTCTACTCCGGGCCGAAGCCGGTCGCCGAGGAGACCGCGGCCCGCCTGGGCGGTGCCCGTCATCTCGGTCTCGACGAACTGCTGCGCACCTCCGACTACATCACCCTGCACGCCCCGCTCACCGAGCGGACCCGCCATCTGCTCGACGCGGAGCGCCTGGCGCTCCTCAAGCCCACCGCCTTTGTGATCAACACCGCCCGCGGCGCCCTGATCGACCAGGACGCGCTCGCGGACGCCCTGGCAGCCGGCACTCTCGCCGGCGCCGGTATCGACGTCTTCGACCCCGAACCGCCCACGGCGGCCCTGCGTCTGCTCAAGGCCCCGAACGTGGTGCTCTCCCCGCACGTCGCGGGGGTCACCCGCGAGACGCTGGTCCGCATCGCGCTGGCCGCCGTACAGAATGTCCTCGGCCACCTGGAGGGCAAGCCGCTGCGGGACATCGTCTCGTAACGCCACACCGGGCCGGCGCTCTCCGGTGCCGGCGCTCTCCAGTGCCGGCGCTCTCCGGTGCCGGCTGCTCCCGCACGACCGGCCGATGCCGCGCCCGTGCGGGAGCGGCCGGCCGCCGGGGTCTCTCGCGCGCCCATTCCCCTGCCTTTCCCGGCTCGCCACACGCGGCTTTGCCCCTGATTCCGGCCAATGTTCGGCGCATCGGTGCGGTACCGGTCCGGCTCCGTTGTGATCACCATGGACAACGTCCCGCCGATCACCCGGCCGGCCGGGCCGGTTCCTCACCCGTGGCGGCCCTCCGGACCCGGAACGGCAGCCAGGAGAAACAGGAACACATGCGCGTCACCCACCAGGCACCGCTCGCGCCGATGACCACGCTGGGCATCGGCGGACCGGCGGCGGCCCTTGTCGAGCTGTACGACCCCGCGGATTTCCCCGGGTTCGTGGCGCTGGCCCGCACCTTTCCCGGCGAGCCCGTCTGCCTGGGCGAGGGAAGCAACGTCCTGGCCGGCGACGCCGGATGCGACAGCGCCGTGCTGCGGATGTGCACCAGGGGCATCCGCATGGCCGGGAGCACCGCCGACGGGCGGGTGCTGGTCGAGGTGCAGGCCGGTCATCCGCTCGCCGATCTGGTCGACGCCACCGTCGCCGAGGGCCTGACCGGTATGGAGATGCTGGTGGGCATCCCCGGGACCGCCGGCGCCACCCCCGTCCAGAATGTCGGCGCCTACGGTCAGGAGACCGCCGACACCTTGGTCGAAGTGACGGCATGGGACTGGACGTTGCGCCGCAAGGTGACCATGGATGCCGCGGCCTGCGGCCTGGGCCACCGCACCAGCGTCTTCAAACGCTCCCGCCGCTGGACCGTACTGAGCCTGGTGTTCGCGCTGCGCCGGTCCCGGCTGAGCGCGCCGGTCACCTACCGGACGGTCGCCGCCGAGCTCGATGTACCGGCCGGGAGCAGGGTGCCGCTGGGCGAGGTGGGCCGGGCGGTGCTCACCGTCCGGAAGAGCAAGGGCATGGTGCTGGGGTGCAGTGGCGCCGACGACCGCTCGGTCGGCAGTGTGTTCCTCAGCCCCGAGATCTCCCCCGCCCAGGCCGACGACCTGCGGGCGCGCCACGCACCGGTGAACCGCTTCCCCGACGGCTCGATACGGGTGAGCGCGAGCTGGCTCATCCGGCAGGCCGGATTCGAGCTGCGTCAGCCGATCGTCACCGGCGTACGGATTTCCTCCCTGCACTACACCCTGGTCGCCGAGGAGGGCGCGAGCGCCACCGGTTTCACCCGGGCCATCGACCTCGTGTTCCAGGAGGTCCTGCGCCGTACGGGAGTGCGGCTCACCTCCGAAGTCGACTTCCTCTGATATCAGCCCCTTCTCCGGGGGTGAGGGAACTCACGTCGCCTTTCCGGTTTCACGGCCCGATGATTCGGCATTCACCCGGAGCCGAATACCCGGAAGGCAGGCGACAAGGGGTCCGTTGGGAGCCCGGCCGGACGCACAGCGGCATTCCGCGACGCCCCTTTCCCTCTCGTACGCTTTTGTCGGGCACGAGCAAGTCCTTTTCCCTGACGTGATGTTCAAGCCATTCTTGATGGCTCGAACGGCCGGGGAGGGCGCCCCCTGCTCACTCGCTCTGCCGCCGGAATACGGAGCCGCAAGGAACCGAACCGGATTCCGTCATTCCGGAATCCACGAGAAGCGGAGCACACCTCTCCATGCTTGACATGACATGCACCCTCCGATGAAATGACCGGCGGTTGCGAAATCCCTTTGCAACAACCGGACACAATCCGGGATTAACACATCTTTCTTTGGAGGGGACCATGGAGAACATCATCACCAGCATGGACGAATTCGACCTCGACCTCGACATGGAAATCACGGATTCCGCCACGGTCGCCATGAGTGCGCAGGAGTCGAAGCTCATGACGCAGGTCTGTCCGGTCACCTCCTGGAGCTGCTGAGACGAGCTGCTGAGACAGCGGTGCGGGGCGGCACCGAGGACGTCGTCCCGCCGCCCCGCGCCGTTGTCAGGAGAAGCGGTGGGCGGGGAACGGGGCGGAGAGGGTCATGGGCGGCAGGAGCGACGTCGATTTCACGTGCGGGGAGGTGGCTCTGGTACGGGCCGCGGCCCTCCCCCTGCCCACGGACGACGTACCGGCCCCGCCCCCGCGGCCGGCCGTCGTCGGGGACCCGGACGACGAAGAGGGCCGGCTGCGCCGTCAGGTGAACCGGCTCGCTGCCGATCCACGGCTCATGGAGGCGGTGAACCTCGCCAGCGCAAGCCTCGCGGCGGAGGTGGGCCGAGTGATCGCGGGAGAGCGGCTGCGGATCAAATCGCTGCGCCGTATCGCGGTGTCACTGACGAAGTACCACTCGCGGATGTCCCACCGCCCCACCCCGTTCGGCTTCTTCGCGGGGGTCGGTGTCGCCGGATTCGGAGCCGCCCCCGCGTGGGAGCCGGCCGGTGGCGGGCGCAGTGTGACCCGGCCGGACGCGGACTGGCTGGACGGCGTTCTGGCGACGCTGCTCGACGCCCCGGCCGTATGGCAGCGTGCACGGCTCACCGCCAACAACCTGCACACCGTACGGGACGGCCGGCTGGTCCTGGTCGACCACCATGACCGCACCGGGACCCGGCAGTGGACCGGCTCGGTACGCCACACCCGGGTGGTCCGTCACCTCCTGGCGGCAGCGGCCCGGCCCACGCCGTTCCCCGCACTGGTGGAGGAGGGAAAGCGGGAGTTCCCTCAGGCGCCCGAGGGCGCGGTCGAAAACAGCATCGCGCAGCTCGTCCGCGGCCGCTTCCTGCTCAGCGAGCTGACCCCGCCGCCCGACTGCACCACCCCGCTCGACCACCTCTGCGACCTGCTGCACGGCGTTGACCATCCGACGATCCGTCAACTGTCTGTCATCAGGGACAAGTTGCGCTTCCTGGACGCCGCGCCACCGGACTCCCGGCCCGCCCGGCTGACCGCGGTCCTTACACGGATGCAGGCACTGCATCCGGCCACGGACGTCCTCCAGGCGGATCTGGCGCTGGACGTACGGCTGACCCTGCCGCACGAGGTGGCCCGGGAAGCGGAGCGCGCCGCGACGGTGCTGTGGCGGACCTCCCCCGTGCACCGCGGCACCCCGCACCTCCGCGATTACCATCTGGCCTTTCTCGAGCGGTACGGCACCGACCGGCCGGTCCCGGTGCTGGAACTGCTCGACGAGGCCCGGGGGCTGGGGCTTCCTCCCGAGGACCGGCAGCACGGTGCCCCGCCGGCGGCCACGTCCGCCGCGCCCGCCGCCGATGCCCTCGCGCGCGACCGCGTTCTCGGCGAGCTGCTGATGGACGCCGCCCGCCGCGGCAGCGGGGAAGTGGCCCTCGATGAGGAGGCCGTATGCGCCCTGGAGCCGGCGGAGCGCGGGCCGGCCCCACCGAGCATGGAGGTGGGAGCCGAGCTGGTGACACCGGACTGGGACGCCCTGTGCGGCGGGGATTTCCATCTGGTGCTCAGCCCTCATGCGGTGTCACCGCTGGCCGGGGCGGTGTTCAGCCGCTTCGCGCCGGTGCTCGACGACCGGTCGGCCGACCGGATCCGGGATCTGGCCCGGCACGCCGAACGGACCGCACCCAAGGACGAGATCCCGGCGTGTGTCGCCTACCGGCCCAGGGTGGCCCGTTCCGGCAATGTGTCCGCCGTCCCGCAGTGGCTGTCCCATCGCCTCCCCCTGGGCGTCGGGCCCGCCGTGGCGAAGACCGCAGACGATCTGCGCCTGGAGAACCTGGCGGTGTACGCGGACGCAGACCGCCTCCGGCTCGTCGACACCTCGACCGGCCGCCGGGTGCGGCCGCTGTCGTACTCGATGCTCCATCCCGGCAGCGGCCATCTTCCGTCTGTGGCCCGGTTCCTGCTCGAACTCGGGCAGGAGGGGCAGGCCTTCTGCGCGCCGTGGAGCTGGGGCAGCTGGGCCTCGGCGCCCGCGCTGCCCCGGGTGCGCCACGGCCGGACCGTGCTCTGCCCGGCGCGCTGGCTGCCGGACCGGGCCCTGCGTGCCGCGGCCGAGGGCGGGGACGAGGAGTGGGAGCGGCAGGTCGGGCAGTGGCGGCAGCGGTGGGACGTGCCACGGCAGGTGCTGCTCACCAAGGCGGACCACCGCATCGCGGCGGACCTCGACGACCCCCTGCACCTCATGGCCTTCCGCGACGAGGTGCGGCGCTCCCCCGGCCTGGCGGTGGTGGAGCAGTTCGCAGGCGCAGCCGGGAGGCAGTGGTTCCGGGGGCCCGAGGGCTCCCATGCCGCGGAGTTCTTCTTTCCCGTCCTCGCCCGGCCCACCGGCCGCGGCACCTCCCACGACACCCGGCAGGACCTCCCCGTTCCGGTGCCGGTCCCGCCCCCGGCGCGGGGCACGGACAGCGGCCGCGGAACGCGCGCTCAGCTGCCCGGCGGCGCATGGCTCTACGCGAAGATCTACCTGCCCCGGGCCCGCCAGACGGAGGTGCTGGCCCGTCACCTCGCACCGCTGACCGACCCCCGCCTGCTCCGCAGAGCGGGCGCCGACCTGTGGTTCTTCCTCCGTTACGAGGATCCGGCACCCCACATCCGGCTGCGCTTCCACGGCAAGCCGGAATCCCTGTGGCCGGTGCTGCTGCCCGAGCTCCACTCCTGGGCGCAGGCACGCACGGAAGCGGGGCTGCTCGCCAAGGTGGTCCTGGACACCTATGAGCCCGAGACCGAGCGGTACGGCGGCCCGGCCGCACTCCCGCACGCCGAGCACTTCTTCCACGCCGACAGCACATCCGTCGTCAGTCTGCTGGCCATGTCACCCGACCAGCTGGGCGATCCGACGTTGCCGGCCGCGCTGGGCATCCTCGACATCCTCACCCACCTCGGGTCCCCGGAGCAGGCGCTCGGGTGGCTCAGCACCCCTTCCGTACTGGCGCACCGCAAGGACGTACCGCGAGCCCGGAAGCAGGCCGTCGCCGCGCTGCTGGACCCGCACGGCAGGCCCCGGCCACCGGCCGCCGCGGACGGCTGGGGCGTCGGATGGAGCACCCGCGGCCCGGCGCTGACCGGTCTGCGCGAGGTGCTTCCCGCCGGTGAAGGAGACGGGGACCGGACGGGACGGATCGCCCTGAGCCTGACGCATCTGCACTGCAACCGGCTGTTCGGCCCCCGCCCCGAACAGGAACTCTCGGCCCATGTGACGGCCCGTGAAGCGCTCGCACTGTGGCTCGGCCGGAAGCGGCACAACCGATGACACCGACCACACCCCATGCGCTGTGCGACGCGGCGTCGGCCGTCGCCCACCGCGTCGCCGACCTGCTGAGCACCCCGGAGCAGGTGGCCGGCGCCGCCCGCGACGCCTTCGGCGCGCTGCCCGTCGAGCTGCGGCAGGCCGGCTGGCAGCCCGCCTCGCTGCTGACCGGACACCCCGGCATCGCGCTGCTGCACACCCGGTGCGCCCGCAACGACACCCGGTACGCGGCCCTCGGGCACTCCCATCTCGCGGCGGCCGTGGCGGCGGCCACCGAGGCCGGCCCGGCCGCGGTCGGCGACCTGCTGCTGCCCGCGCGGCTGCACGCGAACGCACACGGCGGATACGCCCGGCTGCTGGCACGCTGCGCCGAGGTCCATGCCGCCTACGTCCGGGCCCGCGTCGCCCACCTCGTCGCACGACGGCAGGAGCACGGCCCCGGGCTGGCGTACGGCGACTACGACGCGATCGCGGGCCTGGCGGGAGAAGGGCGCAGCCTCCTGCTGGCGGCCGACCACGGCGACGAGCGGTGCGTACCGGCTCTCGACGACGTCCTGCATTTTCTCGTCGGCATCAGCCACCCCGTCCGTCTTGTCGACCCCGGCCACCCCGTCCGCTCCGGCCGCCCCGTGGAAGAAGACGGCATCCAGGTGCCGGGATGGTGGTGCGCACCCGACCGGTACCTCGTCCCACGCGACCGCCAGGAGTTCCCGAGAGGTGACTTCAACGTCGGTGTCGCCCACGGGATTTGCGGTCCGCTCGCGCTGCTGTCACTGGCCCACCGCTCCGGGCACCGGGTACCGGGGATGCCGGACGCCATCCGGCGGATGGCCGACTGGGTGCAGAGCATCGGGTACACCGACGGCCACAGCATGCAATGGCCCGGCAGGGTCGCCTTCCCGGGCCGCCCCGGAGAGCCTTCCCGGCGCCGCTCCTCCACGCAGGCGGGGACCCGCAGCAGACCGGGCTGGTGTTACGGGACATCCGGTATCGCCTGGAGCCTCCATCTGGCCGGGCAGGCGCTCGGCGACCACCGGATGACAGCACTGGCCGAGGAGGCGATCGGCGCCCTCGCACCTCGCACCCAGGACGGGCCGGCGTCCGACGACCCGGGCCTGTGCCACGGCCGTGCGGGCGTCCTCCACACCACCGTCCGCATGGCCGCCGCCACCGGACGCCCCGCATTGTGGGCGGCCGCGGACGCCCTCGCCCGGGAACTCCTCGCGGAATTCGACGAGCGAACTCCCTTCGGCTACACCCACGTTCTGCCGCCCGCGCCCCCGCCGTCACCGTCTTCGCAGACCGCCCCGCACCGTGTCCACCACCCCGGACTGCTGGACGGCGCCACCGGAATCGCCCTCGTACTGGCCGACTACGCCGACGCCCGCCGGGGAGCCGCCCCCGTCGGGCGCAACGGCTGGGACGCGGCGCTGCTCATGGGCTGAAGGCGTGGCCAGGGAGTGTGGTCACGCTCCCTGGAACCCGCCGGGTGTCGGCCGGATCTCGAAGCCCGTGAGCCCCTGCGGCTCTTCCTCATGGACGGACACGGTGTTGACGGTCGCCATGGGCGGACCCTCGTGTGCCCAGTCGACCAGTTTCCCTACGTGCTCGGGTTCCCCCTCGAACACGGCCTCCACCGTCCCGTCGGACAGGTTGCGTACCCAGCCGGCGGCTCCGTGCTCGTCGGCCAGGCGCCGGCAGGTGTCGCGGAAGAACACCCCCTGCACGTCTCCGGAGACCACCACCCGTCTGCGGATCATCCGTGCCTCACCTCGTTCGCTCGCCGGGGCGGTACGAGCGCAGATATATCCCGCCCCCGCGGTCAGCGGGCGGAGCCACGCCCGGGCGGCGTACGGCTCACGGAGCGTCCGGTGGCCGACACGGCGCGGGCGAAGCGGACGGCGTCGAGGACGGCGGCCCCGCCCGTGTCGTTGTTGAAGTAGGTGTGGACGTCGGCCCGTTCCGGCCAGGTGCCGGCGATCCGCCGTGCCCAGGTGGTGAGCGCCTGCCTGCCGTAGCGGGGCCCGGGTTGCGCACGGCCCCCGTGGAAGCGCAGATACCCCCAGTCGGCGGTACGCCAGAGGGGCGTCACGGGCCGCGAGCCCCGGTCCGCCCAGCACAGCGCGGCACCCCGGCGCTCCAGCACGGCGCGGATCTCCGCGGTCCACCACGAGGCGTGGCGGGGTTCGACCGCCACTCGGGTACCGGCCGGGAAGCAGCCGAGGCAGGCATCGAGCAGCCCGGCGTCCGCGGGCAGCGTGGGCGGCAGTTGGAGCAGGACGGGCCCGAGCCGGGGGCCCAGGGCGGCGGCGCACGACATCAGCCGCCCGACCGGCTCCTGCGGATCCCGCAGCCGCTTGATGTGCGTCAGATAGCGGCTCGCCTTGACCGCCATCACGAACCCGTCGGGGGTGCGGTCCCGCCAGGCGGCGAAGGTCTTCTCCTCGGGCAGCCGGTAGAAGGCGGCATTGCTTTCGACGGTGACGAACTGCCGCGCGTACTCCTCCAGCCACAGCCGCTGCGGCTGGTCGTGCGGGTAGAGGACGCCGCGCCAGTCCTTGTACTGCCAGCCGGACGTCCCGACGAGGACGGTCATGACCGGATCCCTGCCCGGTCCGGGTCGCCGGCTATCAGCCGGGGCGGTGGCTATCAGCCGGGCAGCGGCTATCAGCCGGGGCCCGTCCGGCGGGGCGGCGTCACCCGGCCCACCGTCCGGACAGGAAGGTGAGGGCGAAGACCGTCATCAGCGGCGCCGCGAGGCAGAGGTACACGGTTTTCACGCGCGGAGCGCGCAGGCTCCATCCGGCCAGGAGGACCCACAAGGGCCACCACAGGAGTGTGGCGCGGGGTATGGAGGTGTACCAGTACGAGGTGCCCAGGGCCCACAGGCTGAGGCCGACGTAGACGGCCTCCGGCCAGCGGCGCCGCCGGACCAGCACCCCGGCGAGCAGCAGGCCGACCACCATGGCGAGGAGTTCGGCCTGGGACATCAGGGCGTACCCGGTGGGCAGTGACTCGGCGAAGGCGGCATGCCAGGTGTTCAGCCAGGCTTCCCAGGGGGCGTGGAAGTCGCGGTACCAGCCGCGTTCTTCGGCGTGCTTCCAGGCCATCCAGTCGCCGGTGTGCATCCGGAGATACCCGCTGTAGACGAGGGGCGGCAGCGCGGGAAGCGCCAGCCACGGCAGCGCGCGCCATTGCCGGCGGGTGCGGACGGTGACGACGAAGTGGACGGCGAGGGCGGCGGCGAGGAAGAGGCCGCTGACCCGGACGGCGGTGGCCGGCGCGGCCAGGGCGGCCGCGGCGGGCCAGTTCTGCCGCTGGGCGGCGAGCCAGGCCGGCAGCGCGAGCGCCAGGAAGAGCGCTTCGGTGTACCCCGCCGCCAGGAATATCGCGCACGGTGAGAGCAGCAGGAAGAGGACGGCGCGGCGCCCGGCGCGCTCGTCGGGCAGGTGCAGCCGGGCGATCCGGGCGAGCGCCAGGACGGCGACGGCGCCGGAGACGAAGGAAATCAGCAGGCCTGCGGTGGCCCAGTGCGGGACGACGGTGTGGACGGCCCGCAGGAGGAGGGGGAAGCCGGGGAAGAAGGCTTCCCTGTTGTCCCAGCCGTTCATCCACGGCCCTGCCTGGCCGGGGAAGTAGCCCTCACGGGCGATGTGCAGGAAGTGCCCCCAGTCCCAGCGCTGCCACGTCTCGAGGAAGTCGGCGGCGTGATGGGTCGCAGGGTCGTCGGGAAACAGCCATCGGGTGCAGTAGGCAGTGGTCCAGATCCCGGCCCGGGTCAGCAGATACAGCCACAGCACCTCACGGTCGGCGGGTCCGGGGACGTAGCGCCGTCGGCGGGATTCCGGCTCCGGCGGGCGGGTCGGGCGAGAGCGGCCGGCCGGGCCGGCGTCGCCTGCTGTGCCGCCGCTCGGGGCTGCCGTGCCGCCCGGGATCGCCGTACCGGCGGTGCGTGCCGGCGCCGAGGGGGCCCGTGGTCCGGCAACGGGACTGGTGGCGAGCGGCGGATGCGTCCGGCGCAGACGGGGCGACGAGGCGGGCATAACGGGAGCTCCTGCGGTGGTTTCGGGCGTGCGGGACCGCCCGGCGGCCGGACCGCCGGGTCAGGGTGCAAAGGGGTCAGCGCGGTGGCGCGGTGGACGGAGGGGACGTGCCGTGCGTGGCGGTGGCGGACGCCCCCGGGGCTCCCTGGCCGGTCCGGGGCGGCGCGGTGGCGGGCGGCGTGCCCGGTGCGGTGCGGCCGGGAACGGGAGTACTGGTCGCCGACGACGTGCTGCGGGGCTGCGTCGGTACGGGTTTCGGGGTGGCACTCGGCCGGGAGGGAGACGGGGTGACGGCCGGGACACCGGTACGCGGGCCGGCGGGCAACAGTACGGCCGCGGCCGCACCGGTACCGGCAAAGACCAGGCAGGCGCCGGCCGCGAGCGCGGCGATCCGACGACGGCGCAGCCGCTCCCCGCGCCGGGCGACGAGCCCGACCGGTGCACAACGCGCACGGGACTGCCCGGTGGAGGCCGCTTCCTGGAACAACGACCGCAGCAGGTCATGGGGTTCAGGCACCGGGTGCCTCCTCAATACGCGGGTCCTGCAGACGAAGGGAGAGTGCCGTCCGGCCCCTGACCAGATGGGTCTTGACGGTGCTGGCGGACAGCCCGGTCTCGACGGCGATCTGCTCCACCGTCAGGTCACACACGTAGTGCAGGGTCATGGTCCGCCGCTGATTGGCGGGCAGCTGCCGCAGCGCCTCCACCAAGGCCACCGATTCGGGCCCGGGGCCCTCGACATGCGGCGGGGCGCCGCTACGCTGCCAGGCATCCGCGGCACGGCGCCGTACGCGCCACCGGCTCACCGCCAGGCGCCAGGCGACCGTACGGATCCAGGCCTCGGGCTGACCGTTCCGGTCGAGCTGACGCCGCCGGCTCCAGCCCCTGGCGAACGCCTCCTGCACCACATCCTGCGCCTCGTGCTGATCGCCGAGCATCACGTACAGCTGCCCGGTCAGCCGGGCGACCGTCTGCGCGTAAAACTCTTCGAACTCCTCGACGGTCAACAGCCACTCCCCGGTTCTTTTCGGTCTCCCCCCGCATACGCCTGGCGCACGGCATCCGGTCGACACAGGACGAAAAGTTCCGGGGTGACGGTCATCACAGACCGTCGCCCACCGGCATCCGGCACCGCCGGCTCAGAACTGAGCGAAACCGCACAGCTGCTCCGCCGGCGGAAACCGCCCATCGGCAGGTAGGGGGCCGATGAAGACCCGGGCTTCCTCGGCCCCGTAAAAGGAGAGGGGTTCCGGCCCCTGCCCGAGAAGGAGCGCATTGCCGCCACGGCGCCATCCCGCATACCGCCAACCGCCCGGCTGCCCCGGGGACTCCACGGTCACGTCCAGCGCGGGCGGTCCGAGCAGCGGGTGAACTGGTCGACGGCGACTGAGAAGTGAGCATGGAACTCCGCCCGGCCTGCGCCCACCTTGCTGCTCCAGCCAGGCAGTTTGCCCCACTCATCGTCCGTGAACGCAAGGTCGGCGCCCACGTCGTACTTGGTGCAGAGGGGCATCACAAAACTGTCACGCGAGCACCCGCGCTCCGGCCACTGTGCTTCCCCCCTCCTTCTCCTCCTGGTGAATCGGTGTCCGGGAGCCGGTCAGCGGGGCACCCGTGCCGCCATGGCGTGCCGCGACGATCTCGGCGGCGATGGACAGTGCGGTCTCCTCGGGGGTGCGGGCGCCGAGGTCGAGGCCGATCGGGGAGCGGAGGCGGGCCAGTTCGGAGGCGGTGACGCCGGCTTCGCGGAGTCTGCGGTTGCGGTCCTCGTGGGTACGGCGTGAGCCCATGGCGCCGACGAAGGCGACCGGCAGCCGCAGGGCTTCCTGCAGCAGTGGGATGTCGAATTTGGCGTCGTGGGTGAGCACGCACAGGACCGTGCGGCCGTCGGTGTCGGTGCGCTGGAGGTAACGGTGCGGCCAGTCGACCACGATGTCGTCGGCCTCCGGGAAGCGGGCCCGGGTGGTGAAGACGGGACGGGCGTCGCACACGGTGACGTGGTAGCCGAGGAACTTGCCCGTACGGACCAGGGCCGCGGCGAAGTCGATGGCGCCGAAGACAATCATGCGGGGCGGCGGCACGCTCGATTCGACGAACAGGGTCAGGTCTGCCGCGCAGCGCGATCCGGTCTCCGAGACGGCGAACGTGCCGGTGCGCCCCGTGTCCAGCAGGGCGCGGCTCTCCACCACCGCCGCACGGTCCAGCTCCGGATGCCCGTCGAGTCCCCCTTCGTAGGAGCCGTCGGGGCGTATGAGCAGTGCTCTGCCGAGCAGTGCGGCCGGTCCCCGGGCCACACGGGCAACCGCCGCCGGCTCCCCCTGAGCGGCGGCCGCCAGCGCCGCGGCGAACACTTTCCTGCCCGGTGTGTCCGCCCGCACCGGAGTGACCAGGACCTCGATCGCCCCGCCGCAGGTCAGTCCCACCGCGAAGGCGTCCTCGGCGCTGTAGCCGAACTGCTCCAGGACCGTCCCGCCGTCCTGGAGCGCCTGGGTGCACAGGTCGTACACCGCCGCTTCCACACACCCGCCGGAGACCGATCCGATGGCCACACCCCGGCTGTCGACGGCGAGGGCAGCGCCCGGGCTGCGCGGCGCGCTGCCGGCAACGGCCACGACGGTGGCAACGGCGAAGTCCCGCCCCTGCGCCATCCACCGGTTCAACTCGTCGGCAATGTCCAGCATCTCGGTTCTCCTCATGGTGTGCAGGTCATGGCGTGCAGGCCCTGCACGAAGGCCCGTTGCGGAGCGGACGTCCTCGAGCCCCGGACGCCCGTGCGGAACGGGAGCCGAACCCGGACGCCCCTGTGAGCTCAGCCGGTTCCGTTGTTCCCTGTCCCGCCTCCCGCCAGCAGGACACGGTCCGGACGGATCGGGAGGTTCCGGTGACGCACACCGGTCGCGTGCCAGACCGCGTTGGCGATGGCCGCCGCGGCCCCCACGATCCCGATCTCGCCGATGCCCTTGATCCCGACCGGGTCGTCTTCGTCCGGGTCGTCCACCCAGTCCGCTTCGATGTGCGGTACATCGGCGTGCGCGGCGAAGTGGTAGCCCGCGAGGTCGGCGCCGACATGGCCGCCCGACGCCGGATCCCTGACCGCCTCCTCGTGCAGCGCCATGGAAAGGCCCCAGGTCATTCCGCCGATGAATTGGCTGCGCGCGGTCAGCGGATTGATGATCCGGCCCGCGGCGAAGATGCCGAGCATCCGTCGGACGCGTACCTCACCGCTGGTGACATCCACCGCGACTTCGGCGAACTGCGCCCCGTAGGAGTGCCGTTCCTTCTTCGCCAGTGCGCCGATGGCCTCGCCGGTGTCCGCCCGTGCCGTGATCCCTTGCGGCGGGATGGCCCCGCCCAGGGTCCGCTGTTCCTGCAGCTCACGCACCGCGGCCGTGATGGCCCAGCCCCAGGAGCGGGTACCCATCGAGCCGCCGGCGACCATCGCGGGCCCGAAATCGCTGTCCGCGATCTTCATACGGATGCGCGCCGGTTCCACCCCCAGCGCGTCCGCGGCGATCAGGGCCAGCGCGGTCCGTGCGCCGGTCCCGACGTCCGCCGCCGTGATCCGTACGGTGAACGTGCCGTCCGCCTCGGCCGTCACCGCCGCTGTGGACGGGGCGGCCGCCGAGGGGAAGGTGGCCGCAGCCGTGCCGGTGCCCAGCAGCCAGCGCCCTTCCCGGCGGGTGCCGGGACGCGGGTCCCGGTCCGCCCAACCGAAGCGTGCGGCGCCCTCCTGGAAACAGGCGAGCAGATTACGGCTGCTGAACGGCAGACCGGAGAGCGGTCCCACCTCCGGTTCATTGCGTGCCCGCAGTGCGATCGGGTCCATACCGCACTTCTCGGCGAGCTCGTCGAGCGCGGACTCCAGGGCGAACGAACCCGGGGCCTTGCCCGGCGCACGCATCCAGCTCGGCGTCGGCACATCGAGCGGGACGACACGGTCGACGGTGTGGTGCGCGTCCGCGTCGTACATCACCCGTCCGAACTGCGCGCTCCGCTCGACGAATTCATGAACGGTGGAGGTGAGGCACTGCGCCTGGTGGTCGAAGGCGCGCAGCCGTCCGTCGGCGTCGGCGCCGAGTCTGACCCGCTGCACCGTCGGGCTTCGGTAGCCGATGACGGAGAACATCTGCCGTCGGGTCAGTACGACCCGGACGGGGCGGTGGAGAACGGTTGCCGCCATGGCGGCGAGCACCACATGCGGACGGGTCGCCTTGGCCCCGAAGGCGCCGCCGACGTGCTCGGACCGCACCCGCACCGAGGCGGGGTCGAGCGAGAACAGCTTCGCCAGCTCATCCGAGACGAACCTGCTGCCCTGGTTGGAGTCGACGACCTCGAGCCGTCCGCTGTCCCAGCGCGCCATCGCCGCATGCGGCTCCAGCGGGCTGTGGTGCTCTTCCGGCGTGGTGTATTCCGCGTCCACGACCACAACGGACGCGGCAAGCTCGGCCGCCAGGTCCCCCTTCTGCGTCTCCGTCGGCGTGCCGGGGGAACCATCCGGTGTGCGCACCCCCGGGCGTCCGGGGAAGAAGGCGATGTCGTGCGGCTCCTCGTCGTAGTGGACCACCAGCGTTTCGGCGGCTTCCCTGGCCTGCTCGGAGGTTTCGGCGACGACCAGCGCGACCGGCCAGCCGACGTGCGGTACACGGTCGTGCTGGAAGACCTGAAGGATCGGCTCGGCCGACCCGAAGCCATTGGTGTAGTAACCGTTGACCCGCGGGGCGTTGCCGTGGTGCAGGACGGCGAGGACACCGGGCATGGCGAGTACGGCGCCGGACTCCACGGAGCGGATACGGCCGCGGGCGATGGTGGACAACACCAGCCAGCCGTGGGCGAGTTCGGCGAAGGGGATCTCACCCGCGTAGCGTGCCGCCCCGGTGACCTTGTCCCGGCCCTCCAGGCGGGTGTGGGCGGTGCCGGAGGCCGGCGTCACCGCGGGGCTTTCCGTCGTCGTGGTCATCGGGCGGCCTCCTCGGCGAGTTCGGACAGCACGGCCACGACGAGGTTGCGCATCAGTGTCACCTTGTATCCGTTGTGGGGCAGCGTCCGGGCGCCTGACAGTTCGGCATCCGCGGCGGCGGCGAAGGCGTCGGCGCTCGCCGGTCCCCCGGTCAGCACCCGCTCGGCTTCCCGGGCCCGCCACGGCCGGGACGCCACCGCCCCGAAGGCGAGGCGGACCTCGCGGACGGCTCCGTCCCGTACGTCGAGAGCGGCGGCGATCGAGCCGATGGCAAACGCGTACGACGCGCGCTCGCGCACCTTCCGGTAGCGGGAGACGGCAGCAACGGGGGCCGGGGGCAGGGTGATACCGGTGATCAGCGCACCGGGCGGCAGCGCCGTCTCCAGGTGCGGGGTCGCGCCCACGGGACGATAGAACTCCGCCAGCGGCAACTCCGCCGGTCCGTCCGCCGTTTCGTACCGGACGACGGCATCGAAGGCGGTGAGGGCCACCCCCATGTCCGACGGATGGACGGCCACGCAGTGCGCGGAGGCGCCCAGGATCGCGTGGTTGTGGTGTTCGCCCTCGATGGCGGGACAGCCGCTGCCGGGGTCCCGCTTGTTGCACGGCTTGGTCGCGTCGGTGAAGTAGCCGCAGCGGGTGCGCTGGAGAAGATTCCCGCCGACCGTGGCCATATTGCGCAACTGCCCCGAGGCACCGGACAGGACGGCCTGCGCCAACGCCGGGTAGTGGCGCCGCACTTCGGGATGGGCGGCGAGTTCGCTGTTGGTGACGGTCGCACCGATGTGCAGACCGCCGTCGGCCCCGGACTCGATCCGGTCCAGGGGGAGTTCCCGTACGTCGACGAGCAGCGCGGGCCGCTCCACCCCGGCCTTCATCAGGTCGACGAGATTGGTGCCGCCGCCGAGCGCGCGCGCCTCGGGATCGGAGCCGAGCAGAGCGAGGGCACCGGGGACATCGAACACGCGCTGATAACCGAACTCCCTCATGCCGTCGCCTCCGCATCGTTCGCGTGGTCCGCGGAGGAGCCGCCTTCCTTCCGCGGCCCGGGTGGGGCAGGCGCCGCACCGGCCTGCGCCGCCTGCGCGACCGCCTGCACGATCGATACATAGGCGCCGCAGCGGCACAGGTTGCCGCTCATCCGCTCCCGGATCTCATCGGCGGTGAGCGGCGGCGCTCCCGCCTCGGGCCGTACGTCCGCGCTCACGGCACTCGGCCAGCCCGCCGCATGCTCCTCGATCACCGCGATCGCCGAGCAGATCTGGCCCGGTGTGCAGTAGCCGCACTGGTAGCCGTCCAGGTCGAGGAACGCCTGCTGCACCGGATGCAGTCGCTCGCCCTCCGCCACGCCCTCGATGGTGGTGATCACGCGCCCCTCGGCGGCCACCGCGAGCTGCAGGCACGCGACGGCCCGGCGTCCGTCGAGCAGCACCGTACAGGCCCCGCACTGGCCGTGGTCGCAGCCCTTTTTGGTACCCGTCAGATCCAGGTGCTCGCGCAGTGCGTCGAGGAGAGTGGTGCGGTGGTCGACGGGCAGCGTGTGCTTCTCGCCGTTGATGTTCAGGGTGATGGCGCTGGACGTCGATAGGGCCATGTTCAGCCTTCTTTCGCGTATGGGAGGCGCGGTGGGCGTCGGGGCGTGGGCCCTGATGCCGACGCGGCCGGCCCGGAGGCCGAGCGGTCCCTGTCCCTCGGGAGCGGGAGTACCGGACGACGGAGGATCCCGATCCCGGGGACAGTTCGGAAGACAGTGGGGGGAAGAGGCGGCAGGGTGCGGGCGGCGCCGGCTCGGAGCGCCGGCGGCGAAGGCGCTGGACGGTAGGCAGGTCACAGTGGTCACGGGTCGTCCACACCGGCCGCATCTGCCGCTATGGTGGACCTAAGCGGACAACTGTCCATTACGTTCACAACGTACCGGACAACTGTCCGGTTAGCAAGGCCGGCCCTCGCTGATTTCCGGAAGGAGGACGAGTGCAGCAGAAAAAGGACGCGTCCCTGCGCTCGGACGCGCAACGGAATCGCGAACGCATCCTGGAAGTCGCGCTGGAGGAGCTGACGCAGTCGGC
The DNA here is from genome assembly GCF_036048035.1 of Streptomyces sp. NBC_00400. Lineage (NCBI taxonomy): Bacteria > Bacillati > Actinomycetota > Actinomycetes > Kitasatosporales > Streptomycetaceae > Streptomyces > Streptomyces sp. NBC_00400. Next base: position 789,415 of record NZ_CP107940.1, read on the forward strand.
CGATGCCCCGCTGAGCTCCATTGCGAAGAAGGCCTGCGTCGGACAGGGAACCTTCTACCGCCACTTCCCCAACCGCGAGTCACTGGTCCTGGAGGTCTACCGCTACGAAGTCCAGCAGGTCGCCGACACCGCGACCCAGTTGTTGGAGACCCGTACACCCGACCAGGCCCTGCGGGAGTGGATGGACCGCCTCGCCCAGTACGCCATGGCCAAGGCCGGCCTGGCCGACGCGATGCGCAGGGCCACCAGCAAGCAGAATGCCCTGGCCGGTCTGGGGCACGGCCCCGTCACCTCGGCCATCACCCTCCTGCTGCAGGCGAACGAGGAGGCCGGCACCATCCGTCCGGGGGTGACCCCCGACGACTTCATGCTCGCCATCGCCGGCCTCTGGCAGATCGCCCCCCACGGCGACTCGCAGTCACGCGCCGGACGACTCCTGGACCTGGTCATGGACGGACTGCGGGCCGGCGCTCCCGGCGCGTGACCTACGCGCACCCACCCGCCGCGAGCCGTACCGCCGCCCCAGGCCACCCGACCCGACGCGACTGCCGCCCGCGGCGCCGTCCCCGAAAGGCGCCATGCCGCCGGCGCCGCCTCGTGCGCCACAGCGGCGGTAACTGCAGGTAAGTGATCACTTTCACTCAGCAGCCGCCCCGTCCGCAGTCCATACCGGTCTCCCGACTGCCATCATCCCTACCGGTGCGGGGTACAGCCGATCCCGCACGGAACGAAATGGCAGCGATATCAAGGGAGTTGGCGTGACATCAGCGTGGTGGCGGTGGGTTGTGCCCAGACGGGCGGACACCGGCGCGCATTCCGTTCCCAGCGGGCCGGGAGCGGTCCGTCACTCGCTCGCGGTGAGGCGTTTCGTCGCGAGGCATTTCGCGGCGAGGGGTTTCGCGGCGAAGCGTTTGTCGTCAAGGTGTTTCATGGTGGCCACTGCGGTCGCCGTACTCCTCGGCCAGCTCCTCGGCGGACTGCCCGCCGTGGCGCGGACCAGCGCCCTGCCGGGGTCGGCGTTCCCCCTCGTCCTCGACGTGGACTTGACGCCGAATCCGGTGTGCAGCGGAGCCGTCCACGGCCGGGTGCAGGTCTACGACCCCGCCGCGGCCAAGGCCGGAGCCACCGTGGAGTGGCGCGTTCGCGCCGGTGAGAAGCAGCTGGCCGGCGGGCGCCTCGCCATGGCTGCCCCGGTCGGCACGGCAGAGTTCAGCATCCCCTTCGACCGGGTGCCCGCAGCCGAGGCCGCTTTACAGGTCGACGCCCGCCTCGCCGCCTCGTCCGGGAGCCATGCCCCCGGACCCTACGGAAAGGTCTGGCGGGACACGGTGCGCCGGGGGTGCGATCCGGTGCGGGTGGCATCCGTCGGTGACTCCGTGGTCTGGGGGCAGGGCCTGGACCACGACCAGAAGTTTCCCTATCTGACGGGGCAGTTGCTCGGCCGGGAGACCGGCCGGGGCCATCAGAACATGGACTACTCGATCTCCGGCGCGGTGCTCGACGCACCCGACCTGCCCACGGGCAACGACGACGCGGCCTGTCTGCGCACGACGGAGAAACAGGATCCGGACGGCGACGGGGAGATGGAGTTCGGCGAGGTCACCCGGCAGACACCGGATGTGTTCTGCCAATTGGAAAAGGCGGGCGCACAGGCCCGGGCGGGCGGCTACGGTCTCGATCTGGTCGTGATCAACGGGTGCATCAACGACCTCGATCCCTTCTTCGGCCTCGGCGTCGGCATCACCCCCGGCTCGGAGAATGTGCCCGAGGCGGTGAAGCGCGAGTGCTCCGGCATCGGCGCGGCACCGGAGAACCCGGCCAAGGATGTTCCCTACTTCAGCGGCGCGAAGGTCGGATACGGCGGACGCGGGATGCAGGCGGCGATCGAGAAGGCCCACTCCCTGCCGGGGCGGCCGAAGGTGATCGTGGCCGATTTCTACTATGCGCTGAGCCGCAGCAGTTCTCCGATCCCGGTGCGAACCTGCTCGACTCCGGGAGTCACCGGGGCACGGCTGACTTCCTGCAGGGGAGCCCTCGGCAGGGTGGCCGAGCGCTACGAGCAGTACACACAACTGGCCAATGCCGCCTACCGTCAAGCGGCGTCCGCGGCCAACAAGGCGTCCGCGGACGGCCCGTACGCGGTCGCCGCCGACGGACTGTTCACCGTGGACAATGCCGTTCTCGCCCGGGACTCCAAGGTCTGGGGCACTCCGGTGAGCGACCCGGCGTTCCCCCTGCGCACGCGGGCCTGCCCCGAGCTCAGCCCGACTCCGGCGCAGTGTCTGACCGCGGCCGTCGCCCACCCCGACATCGAGGGCGCCCGGCAGTACGCCGACGCCTTTCTCCTCAACCCGCGGGTGCGCGCATGGTTTCACCTCCCCCGGCAGGGCCCCCGGGCGCAGCTGGACGTCCCGGAGAACGCCCCCGTCGGGAGTGAGGTGCGCATGTCGGTGACGGTGAACGGAAAACCGCCCGCCGCCGGATACCACTACCACTGGTACTTCGGCGACGGTACACAGCAGGAGACGAGGGAAGCGGCCGTCCCCCATGCCTACGACCGTAAGGGGCCCTGGCTGCCACGGCTCGTGATGACCGGCCAGGACGGAAGGAAGGTCCTGGTAGAGGCCACCGGGGCCCTCACCGCGGACTGACGGCTCCGTCCAGGGGGCGGCTCGCAGGCACGGCCTGGGGGCCGCACGGGCCGCCCCCTGGCACGGCCGCGCCGCGGTGGGCCCCGGCACACTCGTCGCTCCCGACCACTTCGAGAACCCGGATGTCCGCGGGACATATCCCGCCCTGGCGCAGAGCAGGCAGAGTGGACAGAGCAGGCAGAGAACGGTGAGGTGGGCTTCCACACCGGACTGCACCGGACAGCACCGGACTGCACCGGCTGCACGGGACTGCACCGGCTGCCCCTGCCTGCCGGACGAGGGCCGCGTGTCCGAGCCGGGACGGAGCCCCAGGTCAGCGAAGCCCAGGCGCGAACTCACGTGCTGATGCAACGCAGTTCACTGAAGGAAGCAACCTGTCGTACTAGCCGGCGGCCGAGACGGCCGGGGATGTCCAGAAGGCCACAGTCGGCCCGTAGGAGCCGTCCTCCTCATCGCTCACCTCGACGGTGATCTCCCGGTCGGGGTAGCGCGCGGACAGGACTCCCTGCCAGCACTCCCCCAGAGCCAGCGCGAGTTGCGGCAGTTCCTCGCCGAGCTGATCGCTGTCCGCCAAGGGGGTGTTGCTGAACATGGCCCACAACTCAACGTGATTGACGACGAGTTCGATACGACGCCGATCGCCCTCCAGATTCGTGAACCAGTCGTCGACGATGCCTTGCCTGAAGTTCTCCTTGAGGAATACGCAGCCGCGGTAGTCGACCGTCTCGGGGCAGAACAGCCAAGCCGCGGCCAGGACGACACGCAGGCCGCCCTCGAAGTCAACGTAGTTGTCCGGGGAGAGCTCCTCGTCCCTCCAGTCGGTCCGCCACCGCCGGAAGAACGCCGGCAGCTCACGCTCGGACCACGCCGGTTTACTGCTGCTCACAGGCTCTCCCAGGGAAATGCGACCCTCGGCGGGCGCACGAAGACTTCACCGGCCACGGCACCTACCAGGTCACAGGAGGCCAAGCGCATTACCGGATCGGCGAGTACTGGACCGACGCCGAAGAGACGCTGGACCACCTGGGCCTGCCGAGCGGAGGGCATGAGTCCCGTCAGTCGGGGTACAGGGCCAGCCGGCACCGCGCCCCGGTACCCAGGGTGCCGGGGCGCTCTCCGAGAAGCGACTCGGTGCGCGGCCATGGACAGTGGTCGTGCCGGCTGTCCACGACCGCGCTGCCGGATCAGCGGACGTGCACCGTCACCACGTCAGAGGCGTGCAAGCGCACGGGATTCTGGTCGTGCGGGCTGGTCAGGCCGTACAGCACCGCACGGAACTGCAGGTCGCCGCGGCGCGCGGACGTGCCGTGTGCAGTGACCTGCGCGTCGCCCGCGACCGCAGCGCTGCAATTCTCCTGGTGCCACCCTTCGCCGAAGCCCTTCTCCTCCAGGCACAGCTGATGCAGGTAGCCGGCGCTGTCATCGCCGCCGTTCGCCTTGACCGTGATGGTCTTGCCGACCTGCGCCGTGCCCGGCGCCGTGATGTCCACGCCGCCCTTCGCGAACGCCGGCCCGGCGGCCAGAGCCACTGAGGCCAGACCCAGCGCACCGATCACCGCCACACGGCCGCCCCGCGTCTTGACTCCGGTCTTCTTCGTCCTGGTCATGGACTTCCCCTCCTATGGGTCCCCATGTGGTAAGACCCACCCCTTCGCAAAGGCGCCCGGTGCGCCTCGCCGACTATCCAGATGAGCCGACCGCCCCGCACGTTGCCTCTCGCCCGGCACCGTTACAAATTCCCGACATAGACTGCTAACCGGGATCTGATCCCAACAACGGCCGCCAAATGGCTTCTTGGGAGCGGTAGCCCATTACCCTGAGCGCTCCGGCATCGCACCGCAAACAAGCAAGAGAGTGCGTCGTCTGCTACCGCGCCAGCAAGCCTTCCAGATTCTTCCTGGCGATCTGCCTGCGGAACTCCCCCTCGTAGGAGGGGTCACCGGAGTCGTGCATTGCCTCGGTCATCCAGACTGCAGATGCCTGCTGCCGCCACGTGTGGTCCAGGCAGGTGTTGGAGTAGCTGTCGAGCAGACCGGAATCGTGGTTCTCGACCTGGTGGATGACTGCGCGGGCGAACACGTCGGCGTCGTGGAGGGCGAGGCTCATCCCCTGTGCGCTCATCGGTGAGATGAGGTGCGCCGCGTCCCCGAGAAGGTAGAGCGTGCCGTAGCTCATGGGGCTGAACACCACTCCGCGGAGCGGCACCACCTGCTTGCTGGTGATCGGCCCCTTGGGGGTTACGGGCTCGCCGAAACGAGCTTCCAGTTCGTTCCAGATGCGGTCGTCCGGCCATTGCTCGATGGTGTCGGTGAGCGGGCACTGCAGGTAGAGACGACTGGCGTGCGGGCCGCGGGTGATCTGTGCGGCGAAGCCGCGGGAGTGCACTGCCAGCACGGCCAGAGGATCCGCAGGCACCTCGGTCATGACGGTGAGCCAGGCGTACCCGAACTCGTGGGTGGAGCAGACGAGGATGTCATCGGGGATGGCCGTCCGGCTGACGCCACGGAAGCCGTCACTGCCGGCGACGAAGTCACAGCTGACGGTCTTGGTCGAGCCGGCGGCGTCCCGGTAGCGCACCACAGGGTTCGCGGTGTCGATGTCATGCAGGGAAACGTCTTCGGCTCCGAAGCGCAGATCGCCACCGTCGCGGAGGAAGACCTTGATGAGGTTCTGGACGAGGATCTGCTGCGGGCAGAACGCGCCGTCGACATCCTCCGAATCGTCATTCATCTTCCACCACCGCATTTCTCCCTCGATCAGCAGCGGCATACCCGAATCGGGGTCACCTTGGCTGTGGCCCTCGACGACCTCGGCCAGCCCCCACTCGTGCAGCCGGCGGACCCCACCGGCGTCGAGAGCCCCGGCCCTCTGCCGCTGCTCCACGTAGTCACGACTGTGTCTTTCCAGGACGATGCAGGAAATTCCCTTACGCAGAAGGAAGTTGCCGAGTGCCAGTCCGGCGACCCCGCCTCCCACGATGACGACGGTTGCATTCTTGCCGGTGTGGGTCATGTGTTTTCGGGCTCCTCGCAGACGGCGAGGTCAAACGCGCCTGAGCGTGAGCGACTGTGCCGCCTAGATGGTGTGGCGTACTGACCACCACTGTGAGACGCGACCACAGGGGCACCCAACCGGTAAATGGACAGCCAGTGCCGCAAACCCGCCAACCTGTCGCACTCCGATGCACGCCGCGAGTCCACCGGTGACGCGTCGCCGGTGACTCCTGCCGTTACGGAAGCGCGGGGCTGGTTCGTAGATCTGCCTGGTAGCTCCCCGGGGTCTGGCCGACGACCGAGTTGAAGGCGTCGATGAAGCTGGAGGGGTTCGACCACCCGCATGCCATCGCTGTATCGGTGACCGACATGCCGTTGGTGAGGTGGCCCAGGGCGTGTTGGATGCGAAGGGTGGTGCGCCACCGGTGGAAACTCATGCCGAGTTCGGTGTGGAACAGGCGGCTCAGGGTGCGTTCGCTGGCTCCCGCAGCGCGTCCCAGCTCGGCCAGAGTCGCAGGCCGCGCAGGATCGGCGTGCAGGAGGTCGGTGACGGTGCGCAGCCGGTCGTCGCTGGATTCGGGCAGGTGCAGCGATTGCTCGGGAGTGTCGCAGAGCTCGTCGACCACCACGGCGAGCAGGCGCCTGTGGGCGCCGGGGCGGACCTCTGTCCGCTCGCCGGTGAGCGCCAAGAAGGCCTCGCGCAGCAGTGGACTGACGGCGAACACACTGGGGTAATCCACGAGTTCGCCGCACAGGTCGACCGGGATGGTCAGGAGACGGGCGTCGGTGCGGCCGTAGAAGCGATGGGAGTGGGCGAAACCGGGTGGCGTCCACGTCACGCGGTTGGCCGGGGCGACCCAGGTTCCGCGCTCGGTCGTGGTGGCCAGTGTCCCGGCAGCTGCGTAGACGAGCTGACCCTGGTCATGGGTATGGGAGTCGAGATGGTAGCCGTGCGGCAGCCACCCAGCGCCGCGGGCCATGGGCTGCGGTTCCGAGGGCTCCGGAGGGGGCTGGCAGGTCTTCAGCATCAGCTGAAGGTGCATCACGTGCACGTCAAGTACAAGGAGACGGCACGGGGGCAGGCTGGCGATCAACATCATGGAGCACTGAGCCTGAAGGCCCTGACCAGCGCGTTTGCGCGTTTGCGCGTTTGCGCGTTTGCGCGTTTGCGCGTTTGCGCGTTTGCGCGTTTCAACGCTGTCACGGCCTTCCCTGTCGGTATGGCGCATACCGACAGTCGCTGCACACTTGGCTGCGGCGGTTCCGAGAGGGCTGCCGGGTTGGCCTGAGGGACCGCTCGCACCGCCCCATACCTCGGCCTCGCGAGTGCTGGTCCGAAGTCGAGTTGGCGAGCTGCCAGTTGCGGCAGAGCCCTCACCACGCCCCGGTCACAGACCTCGACGGCGCCCGCCTCCCGGGCATGACGACACCACACACAGCAGCCGGGCAGCCGTACCGGCAGAGCCGGTGATGCAGGCGCGGACCGGACGGCAGGTCGGATACCCCGCGGATCGTCGGCTTCGGCAACCGAGCCACGCGGCGACCGCCCCCGATCAGACCGACGCGCCATACAGGATCAGGAGTCTCGTGACGACTTCCGCCCCCGAGGCCGATGGGCGGGAACCGAACGTGCCCGTTTGGGCAGGGGACTGTGCCCGGCGGCACCTGGCAGCCTGCGGCGCGCCCGGGGTATTCCGGGAGGGCTCCGACCTCTGTACCGAATGGAACCTCTGTGCAGGCCCACGCGACCGACCGAGCCTCGAACCGGGCTGACGCCGCCACAGCCCGCACACCAGCGGTGCGAGCCTCCGGGCCGCCCCATGCCCTGCTCGCCGTGCAGCATACGGCCGGGAACGCGGCCGTGGTGCAGATGCTGCGCCGGTCCGGACACCCCGGGACGCGGGAAGAACACCAGCACGGCGCCGACTGCGGCCATGGCCGGCTCACCGGCCAGGCCGCGAGACCGGCCTGCCCCGACGGCCGCGCCGAAGGACGCGAGAAGGACGCGAGCGTCTTGGTGCGGAAGGCCAGGGCAAGCCCGTCTTGACGGTGTCACTTCGGCGGCCGTGTACGGATCGCAGCCTGTTTACTCATGGGTAACTTAGCGTACAGTGCTGCAGTGGCGGGCAGTTGGCCCGCCGTCTGTCTGCAGGGCGGACAGCCACCACACGGCACACAGGCTGCCACCACACGCAGCCCGTACAACGGAAAGGACCGTCCTCATGGCCTCCCCACGCCGGCTTCGCGCCATACTGCTGCCGCTGGCTCTGGTCGCCTCCGCAGCCACCCTGGGCACCGGAGCCGCAATGGCCGCACCGGAGGGCGAGTCCTCCGACACCGCGCCCAGCACCACCGAGCAGCACCCCACCTGGGCCATCGCCCACCGGGTGCTGACCACGGGCGGGGTGACCACAGCGCTCAAGAACGGGGCCAACGCGCTGGAGATGGACGCAACGGCCTGGCGCAAGGGTTGGTGGGCCGACCACGACGGCACTCCCACCAGCTACGGGGACACCATGTCGGCCATGTTCGACCAGGTGGCGAAGGAGCATGAGAACGGACGTCAGGTCTCCTTCGTCTGGCTGGACATGAAGAACCCCGACTGGTGCGACGGCAGCGACCCCGAGTGGCGCCACTGCTCCGTGGCCGGGCTGCGCGACATGGCGCGCGAGAAGCTGGAGAGCAGGGGCATCCGGGTGCTCTACGGCTTCTACGGCAAGGAGGGCGGCAGCGGCTGGAAGAACGCCCTCAGTGACCTGAACTCCAAGGAGGCGGTCAGCTTCAGCGGCGCTTACGCACAGGTCCGGGACGGCTTCGCCAAGCACGGGCCGAACGTCCCCGGCAACCAGCGCGTGATGGACAACGGGCTGTTCAACATGGCCTTGAAGTTCGGCAGCATCCGGGAGGAGCTGAAGGCCGGCGGGCAGGCCCGGGACGCCGGAAGGCTCGCGCAGACCGTCGGCTGGACGGTGGGCAAGGGCGACAAGGAGCATGCCGCCACCCTGCTCGACTCCTCCGACGGGAGTGCCGCCGTGGACAGCCTGATCTACGGCAACCGGATGTCGTGCTACCCGGACGGCGTCAGCGGCCCGAAGGGCTGCGGCACGGACGACAGCGCGGTGCGGGAGTCGCTCTCGTACATCACGGACTACGTGAAGGCCCACCCGGACACCCGCCGGATGGCCACCCCTCGGGACATCCCCTTCGGCAGCTGACGCCCCGATCTCCCCCCGCCCGGCCCCGGTTCCTGTCAGCGCCGTCGCCGCCCGGACCGCCGGGGACCGAGTCGTACGCGGCGGCCCACGGTCACGGCTGGGCGCGGGTGATGCCGTTCCTGCTCCTGAGCATGCGGCAGTACAGGGGATACCCAGCCCCCTCATTGCGTCGGGCCGCGTCAACTGATGGACACGTGCCGGGAGTCAGCCGTGCCCGGAGGACGATTGCCGCTTCAGGAAATGTGCGGCTGCCTCGATCGCTTCACTCTTGAGCTTTGCGACGGGGACTCCCCAGTTCTCGTCCCACATGTCGAGGTTGTACGCACACACGACGAGCGAATGCAGCTCGTCGGGGTACCCGAGGCTGCGCCCGAGACCGGCCGGCACCGCAAGGGGCTCACTCTCGACCCCTGCAAGCAGTGCGTCCAGACCGGCCTGAATGAGCGTGTCAGACCCGATGTATCCGCCGGACGCTCGCTCATGCGCGAGACGGCTCAGTTCCTTGAGCGCCTCATCATGAGTCACCGGACCTCCTGTCGGCGGACTGAACCGCGGCCTCCTGCAGCCGCGACAACTGGCCTCCTGCCCCAGGCGATCGGTGCCGTAACGGCCCGCTGCCTTCAGCTGGCCGAACAGGGACACCAACGTGCGTTGATCGGGGCCGGCATGACTACACTCAACCACTTCCGGCTCCGGACCGTCGGCGAGAAGCACGGGGACCAGGTCACGTAGCACATCGAGGTGCACCAGCGTGACGACTGGGGAGTCCCCAGCGAGCACCGCCATACTCGGGCAGCCTTCAGAGGCCCTTCAAGATGGAGCTGGAACAAGCCGACTTCGCACGCCTCAACTCCACAGGCCTGCCACGTGACTTCGACGCGAAAGGCAGCTCTGGCCAGATGCGGACCACGGTATGAGCCCCCGCTACGTCGGCCGCCACACCGGCAGGCGTCCTCACGACACGAACGCTCCGAAGGCATCCCCTCCCGAGCCGCCGAGGCGTGCTTCCAGGACCGTCGGCCGTCGTCGGGTCAAGAAGATCGCCCTCTGGGTCGGACTGGGAGCCTGCCTCGTGTTTTCTGCCGCCGTCCTCATCGGGTTGACGCATGGCCTCCACGAGATGGACCACCCGCCCGGCGGTTGGTGCCAGGACAACTCAGCCACCTGCATACGCCCCTGATCGAAAGGCGCTGGAGGCCACGAGGCAGCGGCGCCGGCCGCCGCACGTACTGGTCCCGCTTTACCGGAGTGCACCGACCCGGTTACCGGCATCGGCCTGCCGGACGGCTTCCACACATCCGCCGGCGCTACATGGGCCTTTGGGCCGAATCCGATGCGAAGGGTTGACCAGTTGATCCTGGCATGTATTCTCTAATTGAGAGATCGTTTAGCAAGACCTCGGTAAACCTCGGTAGACCTCGGAGGGATCCTTGTTAGACCGATTAGGCCGATTAGGCCGATTAGGCCGATTCGATTGGAAGTTGCAAGCCAGCGATCCAGTTACCGTCAGTGGACATATCCATAACGAGACTTATCTCCATGGGGTACACGGTTTCACCAGGGAGCTCGTTCATCACCGTGTAGGCGCTGAATTCGCCACTCCTCCCTCGACGCATCGGAGAGGGGATCACGTAAAGATACGCCCAGACAATCTCACGTATGGGCATCTCGACGTGACTTGCGATGCCGATATGCGCGATATCATTCGCGAGGATTTTGCTAAAAATTGCGCAGAGCCCGCCCTTTATGCAAGACCAGAAAAATTCACACCCATTCCCGGGCGGCGTAAATGGCTAATGAAGCGTGTCGCTGGCCAGATGAATTCCCGGCATGTGACTGAGCGAATCTCATCGTGCCCGGTTCGAATGAGGACAGGACCCATAACGCAACGAAGCCCCTCGATGTCGCATGGAGAGTCAACTACCGTGCAACACAAGACGCTTCGCCGGCGCCCACCTATCGCGCCACGCTCGTTGTACCCTCCAGCCTGGTTTCCTGACGAGAGAACCTGACCGCCGCCCGAAGGGGTGACGCGGGCGGTATCCGGCGGGCCCTGGCGCCGTGGGGCCAGGCGCTCGTGCTGCTGGCCTTCCTCGCCAAGAGCGACACCTTTGAACAGCTCGGATGCCACTTCAGGATCGGCCACCGAGACCGCCCGCCGCTACGTCAACCAGGGCATCGATACCCTCGCCGCGCCACCCACGGCCTGGCCGACGCCCTCGCCGCCTGCGGGAAAGAGGGCGCCTGCTGCGGGACGGCGCCCTGATGTCCGCCTGGCGCTGCAACCAGCCCGGCCACCGAAGCCCACCCGGATCCGCTCTACCAGGCCAAACACCGCGAACACGGCATGAACGTGCAGGCGCTGACCCTCACCGAGGGGAACTGGTCCTCCTCGGCGAGGCCCGGGCCGGTCCGCGTACGACCTGACCGCTGCCAGCGCCGACGGCATCATCGAGTCCGCCGCCGAGCAGGACGTGGAGATCATCGTCGACTCCGGCGACCAAGGCGCCGACGGCACCGTCCACACCCCGGTCAAGCACCCCGAGGGAAAGCCCCCATGGCGGGGAGAAGCCGGCCACCACCGCCCTTGCACGCCTGCGAGCCCCCGCAGAGCCGCCCTTCGCCCAGCTCAAGAACTGGCGCGTGCTGTGCAAGATCCGTATCAGCCCCGGACGGGTCACCGCCCTGCTGCACGCGTTCCTCGCCGTCAACCAGCAACAGCGCTCACTCGCACGGACGCAACTGAGATCTGCTCACTGAACCTGAACCCTATTTGGTCATCGCCGGCGACCCGGTAGCGGCCCTCCCATTGCCGTCAGCCGAGGTGCGCGGATTGAACACACCCAACCAGATGGTCGCCATGATGACGCAGGAAACCGACTCCGTCCGTGACTCTATCGCAGAGAAATAGCAGCCACGACATCTCACCGAACGAAGGGGAAAGCCTTGACTGAAACATTTTCCGGTCGCCATGTCGAGATAGCCTGGCCCGACCTGGGTATCACCGTGACCGCGGAACTCGACGGCCGCAACACTGAACTTGCCGACGCACTGTGGGAGGCGTTGCCCTACCAGAGCCTGCAGGGACACGCGCTGGTGGCGGGGCAGCATCTCTATCACGCGGCACCGATCCCGTCGCTTCTGCATCTGTCCGCGTCCACGCGGATCGCAGATCGACGCGAGGCGCCCGATGGGACCGTATTCTGCTCCGCGCTACAGCATTTAGGCATCAAGTACGGCGCGTTAACCGAACCGATGCCGGCATCCCCGGTGGGCCGGATCCGGCAGGAAGATATGCCCGCACTACTGGAGGCCGGGCAGGCGATCTGGGATTCGGTCTATTCGACGAAGAAGCCGATCCTGGCGGAGGTCCGCAAGGCGGGAACAGAAGGCGGCCACCGTATTCCGCAATTGACCGCCTCAGATCCCGACGCGAATCGTCTCATCCACGACGTGTACACCGCGACCGAGCGTGCTTGGCTGTCCGGACCACAGGAGCTCGTTGATCTCCACGAAGGGGTGATCCCTTCCGGGGCAGGCAGTTTTGAGACGGTGTTGCCCACACTGTTGTTCGTCAACGGTGAGACCCGCCCGCTGGGGTATGCCACCTACGGTGGTCTGGTCCGGGCCGCGGTCCAGGACATGCCGATGGATTCATTGCGTCACATGACGCGCCTGCTGGTCGGTCTTCCGGCCGAGTTCCTGGGCTACTGCGGCCTGGAGCAGCTTTGGAGCTTCACCCAGCGCTTCCTGACCTGCCTCGACCAGCTCGATCGCGACGATTTCCTGAGTGTGGTGAGCCAGCTGGCCCTCTACGTCAACTGTTTGGGCGGTTGGAATCTGCACCTGTACCCGTGGGACACCGCAGATCACCTGCGCCAACTGCGCCCCGATGCATTGGTCCGCCAGTCGTGAGCCAACTGCCCGAACGCACGGACGCCGTCGTCATCGGCGGGGGCGTCATCGGCAACTCAATAGCGTGCCGGCTAGCCGAAGCAGGCGTCGGTACCGTCCTGCTGGAGCGTGGCGCGCTCGGATCGGGATCGTCCGGGACCACTGCGGGCGTTGTCCGTACCTACTTTCCCGGCAACCCTCTCATCAGCAGCCTTGCCGTCCGGAGCCTGGCGGCTTACCACGCCTTCACCGAACGGACCGGAACCGACCTCGGCTTGAAGCGTATCGGCCTCCTCGTGCTGTTCACCGACGAACACCAGGTGCAGGACTTCCGGGATACCCAAGCTGCCCAGCAGGCAGCTGGAGTGGACGTCGAACTCGTGACCGCTGCTGAAGCGGCGCGGCTCAACCCGCTGGTCGACGAGCGAACCATCCTGGCGGCAGCCTGGTCGCCCGAAGCCTACGCCTGCGATCCCGCCGCGATCGTGCGCGGCTATGCCACAGCCGCACAGCAGGCCGGCGCCCTTCTGTGCACGGAAACACCCGTCACCGGCATCGACCCGGACGGGCGGGTCCACACACCTGCGGGCAGCATCCGCGCCGACACCATCGTCTGCGCGGCAGGCCCCTGGGCGGGAACGGTCGCCGCTATGGCCGACGTGCACATTCCTGTGACCACATACCCCGTCGAAATGCTGCTGACCGACACCCCCGGTAGTGCCCCGCGCAACGCTCTGCCGATGACCATGCACCCGTCCAGCCTGCGGATTCGAAGCTGGGGAGACCGCGTCCTCGTCGGGATGGGCCGCCCCGCTCCGGACGAAACCCGACAGACCTGGCTACAAAGGGTGTCACACCACCTCGGCACGACCTTCCCGTCCCTAGCCGGCAACGGCCTCGGGAACGGGTGGAGCGGAGACCTCGATGTCAGTCCGGACGGGATGGCTTTCATCGGCCGCGATCACTCCCGCCCGTTCTTCTACGCGGCTGGATTCTCCGGTCAGGGACTGTGCCAAGCACCTGCCGCCGGAGAGATCATCCGAGACCTCGTGCTCGACAGGAGATCCTGGATCGACACGGCCGGCCTCTCCACCGCCCGCTGCCTCAGTGGTCCGGCCGAGACCGGGTAGGAACGCGCTTGCGTGCGGCGGAGAGCGGGGCGCGAACGGTGAGCCGACGTTGCGCGCCGGTTTCCTTGGCATTGTTCAATTCTTTCGAGAGGGAAATCCATGGTCGAGCACACCGGCGGAGAGTTCGTTCGGGAGATGATGCAGTGGCACTTCAGTCCGGAGACCGGGTCACCGTTCTGGCTGAAACGGGCCGAGACCCTCAACTTTGATCCGCTGACCGATGTCCGGGATTTCGATGATCTCGGCTTGTTTCCCAATGTGGTGGACGAGCTGCGCGATGTCGGCGTCCGTGAGCTGATTCCCCTTGGCTACGGCGACGAGCACAGGGCGGCCGTCTACGAAAGCGGCGGTACCACGGGGCAGCCCAAGCGAGTGATGTACGCCGCGGAGTGGCATCGGCGCAGCGTCGAATGGTTCAGTGAGCGACTGGATTCTCACGGCGTACCTCGAAATGTCGACTGGCTCAGTGCGGTTCCCAGCGGGCCGCACAATGTCGGAGCGATGGCGGCCGACGCGGCGATGGCTCGCGGTGGGCTGAACTTCAGCATCGATCTGGACCCGCGATGGGTGAAGAAGCTGCTCGCGCAGGGCCGGACGGACATGGCCGACGCCTACACCGATCATCTCATCGAACAGGTCGGCTACATTCTGGCCGGCCAGGATGTGGGCGTCCTCTTCGCCACCCCGCCGATGCTGGAGCGCCTCGCGCAGCACGACGATCTGGTCGAGCTGGTGAACCGGAAGGTTCGCGCGATCATCTGGGGTGGTACACATCTGGACGCCGACACCCGAGATCTGCTGCGCGACGAGGTGTTCGGAAACGCCAAGTTCGTCGGCGGCTACGGCGGCACGATGATGTTGGGGACATCGGTGGAACGACCCGGCCTTGGTGACGACGAGCCGTGCGTCTTCGACTCCTTCGCCCCGTACACCACGTTCCGGGTGATCGACCCCGACACCGGCCGGGTTGTTCCGTACGGTGAGCGCGGGCAGATAGTGGTGCATCACATGAGCCGAACTGCCTTGCTGGTCAACAACATCGAGCGGGACTACGCAACCCGGATCGCACCGGTGGACAGCGGCTTCGGTGATGCGGTAGCAGACGTCGCACCCGTGGCGTCCTTCGGCGATACGAAGGTGATCGAGGGCGTGTACTGATGTTGTCCCTGGACGTTCTCGGCCCCGGCGGCCCCTATCGGTCCCGGCGCCAGGAGACCATTCGGGATCTTGCCGGAAGCTCGGTCGCGACACTGAGTCTCGCACCCTCGCTCTACATCACCCGCGCGATAAAGGCCCTGCGCCGAGCGCCGGCGTTACCCGTCGACGCACGGATCGCGGCGTTCGCACAGGCGGGCCGGGCTTTCGCCACGCAGTCGATCGGGGGACTGACGGCGCAGGAATATCAGCACACCGTCAGCGCGGTCACCGGGATACCGATCACGGTGGTGCGCAATGCCACCGACGAAATCGCGCGGGCCGCCGAGCGGATCCACCACAGCCTGGAGAACGCGCGGCCGGCCGCTGCGGTCGGCTCGTGGCGCGATCCGCGGGCTCAGGGCGGTGCAGCGGTGTGGACCCGGCGCGGTGAGGTATTCGCCGTCCATGCGGCGGGCAATCACCCTGCGGTGCACCAGGGTTGGTTCGATGCTCTCGCGCTCGGCTACCGCGTTGCCGTGCGCCCCTCCCGTCGTGAGCCGTTCACCCCGCATCGGCTGGTGACTGCCCTGCGCGAGGCCGGTTTCGGCGACGAGGGAATCGCATTGCTGCCCACCGACCACAACGTGGCCGACGACATCCTCCGGCACGCCGACTTCGGAATGGTGTACGGCGGTGCGGATGTCGTGGGCAAATATGCGGGCGATGGACGCATTCTGCCGCAGGGCCCCGGGCGCTCCAAGATACTCATCACTGCCGAAACCGAGTGGGAGCCGATCGTCGACACCCTCGTGGAGTCGATCAGCAGTGGTGGGGGCGTCGGTTGCGTCAACGCCACCGGCGTACTGGTCGAGGGCGACCCTTCCCCCGTGGCCGAGGCGATCGCCGAACGCCTCGCCGCGCTGCCCAGCCTGCCCGTGACGGACGAACGCGCCGTCCTGCCCGTGATGCCCGTCGGTCCCGCCCGTCGGTGGGACGGGTATCTGCGGCAGCGGGCAGCGGGCACCAAGGCGTGGCTCGGCGGTGACGGTATCGTCGACGATCTCGGCGATGGTTCCGCGGTGCTCCGGCCGGCGGTGCACCAGCTCGACAGCCCGTTCGCCGAACAGCTCGGGATGGAATTGGGCTTCCCCTGTGCGTGGGTTGCACCGTGGGACCGCGACGCCGGGATCCGGCCGCTGCGCGACACCCTCGTCCTCACTGCCGTCACCACCGACGAGAACCTGATCGACGCATTGGTGGCCGAGCCGACCATCGCCAACGTCTACGTCGGTGACCATCCGACACCGTGGATGGAACACGGACTGCCGCACGACGGCTACCTTGCTGAATTCCTCATGCGCACCAAGACGATTCGACGCTGACCCACGAGGGCGCTGTGCCGGGCAGCGCCCTCGCCGGCTTCCGAGGTCAGCGGTGGTCCGCCAGGTGCGACGTGTCGTTCAGCAATTGCACCGACGCATTCCCCTCCCCGTAATAGGCCACGGCCGACAAAGAGGCAGCCGACAGCTCCATCCGGAACAGCGACGCGGGCGGTGCGCCCAGCGCCAGCCGAACCAGCGTCCGCAACACCCCGACGTGCGAAACGACCAACACCGTCTGTCCCTTGTACCGCGCCAGGAGCCGGTCCCGAGAGAGCGCGGCCCGGCGCGCAACCGCGGTGAATGTCTCCCCGGTTCCGCCCGGCACCGCCGCCGGGGAGGCGCGCCACGCTGCCAGCTCGTCCGGGTGGCGTTCGCCCACCTCGGCGAAGGTAAGTCCCTCCCAGGCGCCGAAATCCGCCTCAGTGAGCCCTTCGTCGACGTGGACTTCCAGGCCCAGCCGCCGTGCCGCAGTCCCGGCCGTCTGCTGGGCCCGGCGCAGTGGTGAGGACACCACCGCCTGCACCGCGCCGCGTGCCACGAGCGCCCTCGCGGCGGCCTCGGCCTGCCGTTGCCCGGCGTCCGACAACGCCGGATCGGAGCCACCGCTGCCGGACAACCGTTTCTCCGGTGTCAATGCCGTCTCACCGTGGCGTAGCAGCATAAGGGTCGTGGGGCTTTCCTGGTCGGCGAGCGCGGGATTCACGCCGGCCGTTCCACGACTGGTTCCGGCGCCGATGCGCATCGGGTCGCCCCTTTCGATCCTGGCCCCCGTCGTCGGCGGCATTGTGGCGCATTGTGTAGTTCAGCGCAGTGCGGCTATGACCGGTGCGAAGTTCTCCATGTTGTATTCCATGACCGTGAAATAGGTGAAGCCGTAGCGTTCGCGGCGTTCCTTGATTTGTTGCGCCATCTCCGCCGGGGTTCCCATCAACACGCTGGGCAGGTCCTCGGGGCTGTCCGCAGCGTCGGGCAGCAGCGGATCGAACCTGTCAGGTATCGCGCTGCGTTCGGCGGGCGGAATCACCTGCTGCACCAGGATATTGAGCTCCACAGCGTCGGCGCGGTCACCGAGCAGGCCGCGCACATAGGCGACCCGTTCTTCCATCTGCGCGACTCCGGCCAGATGGAGTACATCACCGGTGGTGTTGGCCCAGCCTCCGGTGAAGGCGATGATGTCCGCGTGCGTGGCGGCCAGCCGCAGCAGCCGGTCGCCCCAGCCCCCAATCAGCAGTGGTGGCCCTGATGGTTGGGCTGGACGCGGCTGATAGTCCGTGTCCTCAAACAGACGGCGCAACGTGGTGACAGTCCGTTCCAGCTGTTCAACCCGCTTTCCGCCGCTGGGGAACGGTATCCCCGCGGTGTCGAACTCGGCCTTCACGTAGCCGGCGCCGAGCCCGAGTTCCAGACGCCCGTCGGCGAATTGGTCGGTGCTCGCCACGTCACGCGCGAGAAGGGCGGGGTTGTAGAACGGTGTGTTCAACACGAACGTGGACAGCCGTACCCGTTCGGTCGATTCGGCTGCGAGCACCACTGCTGGAAACGGCGCGGAGGACCCCAGATGATCGACCACTCCGACTACATCGAAACCCAGTTCCTCGGCTCTGCGGCACCTCGCGATCCACTCGCGTCGCGATCCAGGAACGAACATGTTGACACCGAAACGGAAAGGGCGCTGTAAAGGCATTATTCCTGTATATCATGCGATGATTCTCCCGTCATTCCGCTGGGTGGAACGACATCATCTCCATCAGTTATCCATTGTGGTCTTCTCGGCAGCGCCATGGTTGCGGTGCGTGACACCTGTGGCTGGTCGAGATGTGACCTGGCGTCAAATATGCGTGAAACCGGGTTCACTGCCCCCGGGTGGGCGCTCTCGAACTCCCGGTGTCATTCACCTGAGGCTGAGTCAAACAGTGGGTACGGCGCCGAACGCCATCCGTAGTGCCGGGTGCCGGGATCGTGAAAACGTCTCGAATCTCTTCGCCTTCCTGGACGACCATCCCAGGGCGGTGGTCGGCCACCGGTGGAGTTTCGCGGAGAACACCGTCCGCCTGGCGGCGGCCCGGCGGCCCGCACCGGCGGCCCGGCTCAGACGCCGGAGGAGACCTCAGCCTTCTCGTGGGACCCGGTGTCCTTTCCCTCGGCCGCCGCCGGCGCACGGTTGCGGCGCACGGACGAGAAGAAGGACCAAGCGATCAGGAGGACACCGACGGAGCCGGTGATGACCTCGTGGATCTCGTACTGGATGGTCACCAGGAGGATCACGGCGAGGGCGCCGATCGCGTAGTGCGCGCCGTGCTCCAGATAGACGTAGTCGTCCAGGGTTCCCTGACGGACCAGGTAGACCGTCAGCGAACGCACGTACATCGCGCCGATGCCGAGTCCGAGCGCCATCAGAACGATGTCGTTGGTGACGGCGAAGGCGCCGATCACGCCGTCGAAGGAGAACGACGCGTCCAGGACCTCCAGGTAGAGGAACATAAAGAACGCGGCCTTGCCGGCCATCGCCATGCCGGTCTTCTTCTTGCCGGTGCGCTTGGCCTCTTCCTCGGCTTCGTGCTCGCGCTCCTCGTCTTCCTCGAGCTTGTTCTCGAAGAAGCCGGAGAGGCCGCCCACGATCAGATAGGTGATCAGACCGGCGATGCCGGCGATCAGTACGGTCTCGGCCTTGTTGACGTGTGTGCCGCCGTGCTGATGGGCGTTGACGGCGAAGGTCATCGAGGTGACCAGCAGGACGATCAGCGCAAGGCAGACCGACAGCATGTCCACCTTGCCGAGCTTGGCGAGCGGACGCTCCAGCCAGCCGAGCCACTTGATGTCCCGGTCCTCGAAGATGAAGTCCAAGAAGATCATCAGCAGGAACATGCCACCGAAGGCGGCGATCGACGGGTGAGCGTCGGTCACCAGCTGCTTGTACATGTCCTTGTCGGTCATCGCCAGGTCGACGGCCTCGATGGGCCCGATCTTGGCACTGATCGCCACGATGACGACGGGGAAGACCAGCCGCATGCCGAATACGGCGATGAGGATGCCGATCGTGAGGAAGATCTTCTGCCAGAAGGCACTCATTTTCTTCAGGATCCCGGCGTTGACCACGGCGTTGTCGAAGGACACCGAGATCTCGAGGATGGACAGGATCGCCACGATCCCGAAGCCGGTCCACCCCCCGTATAACACCGCCGCGACCAGGCCGAGCGCGGTGACCGCGAACGACCAGCCGAACGTTTTCAGAAGCACTGGCTACCCCATCGTTTTGTACGGGCCTCACCCGCGCCGTACCTGGCTTTACGAAACCTTGACCGCGAAGTCTAGAGTGATTACCTCGCAGCCCTGGCGCATATTCCGGGCCAACGGCGCAGAACCTCCACTCGCCGCCATGCCGGCAGACCTCACCGAAGATCATTTCCGGCTCCGTGGACGCCTCTTCGCTGAGGTCGCAGCGGGCGAGCTCCTGACCGTCGACCTGGTTCACCACGTGGATGAACCCGTTGCCGACTTGGCCGAAAGTCTGCCCGCGGTTGTCGGCGTCGTGGATCGAGACCGGGAAGATGATCTTGTCGCGGGACCTCGGCATCACCGCGGAGTCGCTGCGGTGATGGGTCCGTAAGGACGACACCGTCGCCTGCATCGAAGCCCACTCCCTCGGCGGCTGACGAATGCACGGAGGCCCCGCAGCCTGCGGCGGCTGCCGGGCCTCCTCCCGCTGATCGGGCCCTGATCCACACCCTGGAACACCTGACGGCGAGCCAGGACTCCCATGCGGCTTTGTGATCTACCCAGTGGGTTCGTCGACCGACCGTTGTCGGTAGCGGCTGCGGCGGGGCAACGGCGCGCCAGTCATCCCATGGCGCTCCGGCCTTGTCGTGCCGGTGGGTCAGACTGCGGCAGCCAGGGCGTCGAATTCATCGTCGGTGAGGGTGATGCGGGCGGCCTCGGCGTTTTCCTCCAGGTGGGCGGTCCGGGAGGTGCCGGGGATGGGGAGCATGACCGGGGAGCGGTGCAGTAGCCAGGCGAGGGCGAGTTGGGAGGGGCTGGCGCCGTGCCGTTGGGCGGCGGCATCGAGCGGGCCGCCGGAGCGGGCGAGCTCGCCGGTGGCTATGGGGAACCA
Source organism: Streptomyces sp. NBC_00400 (assembly GCF_036048035.1). Classification (NCBI taxonomy): domain Bacteria; kingdom Bacillati; phylum Actinomycetota; class Actinomycetes; order Kitasatosporales; family Streptomycetaceae; genus Streptomyces; species Streptomyces sp. NBC_00400. The sequence continues at coordinate 809,925 of NZ_CP107940.1, forward strand.
CGGAATGAAGGCGATGTTCTCGCTCTCGGCGTACTCAAGGACGTCTTCGGCGCTGCGGTTGGCGAGGTTGAAGAGGTTCTGTACGGAGGCGATCTCCGTGATCGTGCGGGCCTCCTTGAGCTGCTGGACGGTCACTTCGGAGACGCCGATGTGGTGGATTTTGCCTTCCTGCTGGAGCAGGACGAGCTCGCCCAACTGGTCAGCGAGCGGCACCTGCTCGTCGATGCGATGCAGCTGGTAGAGGCCGATCCGTTCGACGCCGAGGTGGCGCAGGCTCAGCTCGGCCTGCTGGCGCAGGTACTCGGGTCGGCCTACAGGTCGCCAGTCGTCGGGGCCGGAGCGGGTCAGCCCGCCCTTGGTGGCGATGAGTAGGTCGTCGGCGTAGGGGTGCAGAGCCTCGCGGATGAGCCGTTCGCTGACGAAGGGGCCGTAGGAATCGGCCGTGTCGATGAAGTTGATGCCCAGCTCGACGGCGCGGCGCAGCACTCGTACGGCTTCGGCTGGGTCCTTGGGCTCACCCCAGATGCCGGGTCCGGTGAGTTGCATGGCGCCGTAGCCGAGGCGGTTGACGGTCAGGTCGCCGCCGAGGGCGAAGGAGCCGGAGGCTTCTGCGGGGCGGGAGCTGTTCTGTTGGCTCATGTGATCCATTTCTTTCACTTGGAATCTGTGTACCAACTGTGCCCCGAAGCCGCGGGACAGTCAGGTGGAGTCTTGAAGTCCGTCTGCCGGGCGGCTCCATGTCCTGCTGCGGGGGCATGGGTTGACGGGTGTGAGGAGTGCGGGAGGCATGGGCGTGATGGTGGCGAAAGTGCGGCTGCTTGTAGGCCGGATACCGTTGTGGTGGGGAGAGAGCCGGTCCGGGTGTCGTCGGTAGTGCGTCAGGAGAGTCAGCGTTGAGTCAGCACGCACCCTGCCAGCGGTGGTGACAGGTGGCGACACCTGCACGCCCAACGCGCTCCGGAGCGCGGAGCATCTGCTCGACGGAGTGATCGAGGCGGCACCCTTCCCGGTCGGCGCACTCGACGCCTTGGAGCGGCAACTCCCTCACTCGGCACCGGAGTTCGGTGCCCTCGACGCGGACGGCGTCCGGGTGGTCGCCGCCACCGCCGCCCGGCACCTGGCCGTTCTGGCCGACCGGGACGGTGTGTGGCTGTCGCCGTTCGCCCGGGTACCGCTGTGTCATCTGCCCACCGGTGCGCTGTACGACATCCCGGAGTGGATCGCGTCGTGCGTCACGGCGGTCGCGGAGGGCACCGAGGGCGTCGAGGTGGCGTGGCCGCCCACTCAGCGGCCGGACGAGGTCGCCCCGGCCGTCGGCGCGGCGCTCCGGGAGTTCGCCGCGTCGGGCCTGGCCACGGACGGCGAGGAGCGGTTCGCCAGGTTCGCGCGGCTGCTCGACGACACCGCGCGGCTGTACCGGACGGAGCTGACGCGAGCATGTCTGAACGCGCTGCGGGCACCGGAGCGGGCCATGCGGGATCTCGTGGCGCGCAAGACGCCGTCGGCCCGCCGTGCGCACGGTACGTCCGCGGTGGACGGCACCCTGCTGGACAACTGTTTCGACCGGTCTCCGGAGGAGAGCGGCGACCTGCTGCGGGCCCTCGCCTCCTCTCTGAACGACTGCTTTACGACATCTACTGGGACGAAATCGGCAACGGCGAACCGGGCCGGAGCCACGGCGTGCTCGACGAGGATCTGCTCGCGGGGATCGGCCACCGGCTGCCGAAGTTCTGGACGCGGGAGTTCGTCGAGGAGTCGACTTGGCTCCGCAGGTATCTCCAAGGCCGACGATCTGACGGAGCTCGGGTACGACACGAGCTTCACCCGCCTCCACATCGCCGACGACAACGTGGAGATGGGGCACTCGGCCAAGTCCCGGGACGCCGTGGTGTTCCTCATGGCGCAGGCGGCCCGGCTCGGCGTCGCCGACCTCGTCTGGGAGCGGATCAGGCGTGGCGCAACGGCCATGCGCACGGCCTACGTTGTACTGATGCAGGGGCGCCTCAAGATCGCCCCCACTCAGGTGCCGAACCGGGCGCCGAACCGTACCCCCCATGCCCACAGCAGGTGATTTCCGCATGCCCACCAACCCCTCCAGCACCATCAGCGCCATCCTGGAAAGAGAGTTCCCACAGATCCGCGTCACGTCGGTCCATCCCCTCGACAAGGGCTACACGAGCAAGCAGTGGGTGGCCGACACCGACCGGGGCCGGCTGCTGGTCAAGGTGCCGCAGCGTGAACGGGACCCCGAGCACCTGCGGCGCCTGATGGCCGCAGCGCAGGTGGCGGCCGAGCACGGCATCCCGGTGGTCCGCTACCGGCAGCTCGTCCCCCACGAGCCGGCCGTGGACGGCCCGCTGGTCATCCAGGAGTTCCAGGAGGGCGACGCCGCGGGGGACGTGTGGGAAGCCCTCGGCCCGGAGCAGCGGCTGACGCTGGTCCGCGACCTCGGCGACGTCGTCGGACGGCTGCACGCCATCAAGGGCCCGCACTACGGCGACGTGCTCGGCGGCACCTCCGCGCCGACGCTGCGGCAGGCGGTCGAGGCGGAGGTGGAGGCGCTGCTGCCACAGGCCGACCTGACGCTGATCGGCGACGCCGACGCCCTGCGGACCGCCGTCGGCGCCGCTCTGGCGCGGCTGAACGACGCGGCGAACGTCCCGGCCCTCACCCATGGCGACCTGTGGCTGCCGAACTTCCTCGTCCGCGACGGACGGATCAGTTGCGTTCTGGACTTCGAACACGCCCTGTACGCCGACCGGTTCCGCGACTTCGGCAAGCTCGACGAGCACCTCTTCGACGGCTTCGCGGACGGCCGGGAGGTCTTCCTCGAGGCGTACGCCTCGGCCTGTCCGCTGCCGGACGACCACCGCGAGCGCATCTCCCTCGCCCATTTCCTGCACGCCCTCGCCATGCACGCCTACTTCCTGCGCTGGACCCCGCAGTGGGCCCCGCAGTACGCCGAGCAGGCCAAGGCGTGGCTGGTACGTCAAGCGTGAACCCGGCGCAGGGAAGACCTCCCGGACCCACAGCGGAGGAGACCATGCAGATCGATTCCGCACGCGCATATCTGCTGCGCATGCCGTTACAGGTGCCCTGGAAGACGTCCTTCGGCGCCCAGCCGGACATCGACACCGTGCTCGTCCGCCTGCGCGGCGGGGGGGACGACCGGATGGGGTGAGGCGGCGCCGGGCACCTGGCCGCTGTGCTTGGCGGCCCGCGTGTGCGCTTCGCCGAGACGATTCAGCGGAACGTCGTACGGGCACCAGACCCAGGCGCATGGCTGCGAAGCGCCACGGACACCTGTTTGGGGCAGTGAGCCCTGAGTGGTCGGCGCCGTCACTCCTTCGGGGGTTGTTCACGCTGCCGGTGCGACAGAGGATTCTTCGTGGTGATCGGCGGTGTGCCGGTCGAGCCTGGCCGGCAGATCGTCCAGGTCGGAGGTGGTGAACCTCCACTGGAACGGCTGTGCCGTGGCGTTGTAGCGGTCTTCGAAGGCTCGGAGCCGGTTCCTGACCTCGGTGAGGTCGGTGAAGTCGTCGGGCGAGAGGGCCTTGCGCTGGACGGCAGAGAAGTAGCCCCCGCAATGACCGGTGCAAGAGGCCACTTGGACAGGGAAAACGCAACTTCGACGTGGCCTGCAGAGGCAGCTACCTTCACCTGGTCTTCGGCGATCGCCCACGGTCGTCGCCGGGAACCGGAGATCCGGGTCTGCTTCGTGGGTGCGGTCGGCGGTGTTCAGGATGTGTTCAGGCTGCGGCTGGAAGCATCGGGCGGCGTGCGACGTCACCGCGGTACGCGGTGCACCTCGTACTCGCCGTTCGCCGCCAGTGTGCGTACTCCGTAGAACCCCCACGGCACCCCGTGCAGTGATGCGGAGGCGCCTCCCAGGAAGGATTGGCCTTGCCTGAGCCTGAAGTCCTGACCGATATGGACGTCACCGGCACCGACAGGTACGTGATGCGAAAGCTCCCCGAGGTCACGCTGGCCTTCTGGGTCATGAAGATCGCGGCGACGACCCTCGGCGAGACCGCCGGTGACCTCTTCGCCCAGACCCTCAAACTCGGGTACTTCCTGACCACCATCGCGCTGTTCCTGATCTTCGTGCTCACGCTGGTCGTGCAGCTCCGGTCCCGGCGCTACAACCCCTTCTTCTACTGGACCGTCATCCTGTCCACGAGCATGGCGGGCACCACGATGTCCGACTTCATGAACCGGGACGCCAGCGCCACGTTCCTCACCGACGGCGCGAAGTCGCTCGGCTGGGGACCACAGGGCCTGGGGCTGGGCTACCCCACAGGGGCTGCCATCCTGGTCTCGCTGCTGCTCGCCATCTTCGTCCTCTGGAAGTGCACCGGCCTGACGTTCGCCATCCGCGACATCGTCTCCTTCCGCGCGGAGGCCCTGTTCTGGGCGGCGATCCTCGTGTCGAACACGCTCGGCACCTCGATGGGGGACTTCCTCTCCGACAGCTCCGGACTCGGGTACGCGGGCGGCGCCCTGCTCGTCACCGGTGTGCTCGCCGTACTCGTCGCCCTGATGCGGGTGCCGGCCGTGCCGAACGTGGTCCTGTTCTGGATCGCCTTCGTGCTCACCCGGCCCCTCGGGGCGACCGCCGGTGACTTCCTCACCAAGCCGCTCGCCAAGGGCGGCCTCGACCTCGGCACGGCCGGCTCGTCGGCGGTACTCCTGGGGGTGCTGATCGGCCTCATGAGCTACGCCCACGTTCAGGAGCGCAGGACCGCGGCCTCCCAAGACGCGACGCTCACGGGCGTTTCCTGAGCGGCGCCGCGCGCGGCGTGATCATCCGGTGGGCAGGCTGACCACGAAGCGCGCGCCCGGGTGGTGCCCGCCGTCATGGGTCACATCACCGCCGGCGGAGCGGGCCAGGCGTCGCGCGAGCGGCAGTCCCAGGCCCGCTCCGCCGTGTCCGTCCTCGGGGTCGGCGCGCCGGCCCGGCTGGAAGAGGTCCGCGGTGAAGGCGGCCGGGACACCGGGACCGTCGTCGACGACCGCCACCCGTATGCCGTCGAGCCCCGTCGAGACTCGGATGGCAACCCGGTTGCAGGCGTAGCGCAGCGCATTGTCGACGAGCGGGGCGACGATGCGCTCCAGCAGCGCGGCGGGCACCCCGGCCACGAGGGTGTCCGGACCGGAAACCGTGAGCGTGGTCTTCTCGGGGGCTTCGAGCCGGACGGCGAGCCGGCGCAGCAGGGCCATGACGTCCGCCGTGCCGGGAACGGAGTGTGCGCCGGCCCGGGCGTCGTCGAGGACGGTCTCGCAGATGGTGCGCATGGAGGTGGCGGCATCGGCGATGGAGGCGTGCGTGGCGCGGGTTTCGGCGGTGGAACGGGGGCGGGTCTGCCACCAGTCGAGTTCGGCGGTGATCCGCGCCAGGGGGTTGCGCAGCTCATGGGAGAGCTCCCGGGTGAGCTGCTGTTCGTGGCGCAGCACGGCACGGATCCGGTCCAGCAGCTCGTCCAGTGAAGCCCCGAGCCGGGTGAGCTCGACAGGGCGGTTCCCGGCGCCGAAGCGCTGGTCGGAGGCGACCACGCTCCACCGGGTGGCCTGCTCCGTCATCGTCCGCACGGGCCGCAGGGCGCGCCCCACCGCCAGCCGGGTCAGGACATAGGTGCAGGCCAGGACACCGGCGTCCAGGGCAAGGGAGGCGATGAGCAGGGTGTCGGCCGAGGCGCGGTACGGCGCGAGGTCCATGGCGGTGACCACGGCGGCAGCGGGCCCGGCACCCGGCCGGACCCCGCCCACGGGCTCGGCACACAGGCGTATCCGATCACCAGCCGTTACCTCGGCACAGCGTTTGTCGCCGTGCGCGGCGAGACCCGTGGCGGTGCGGGTGATCATGTCGCCGGGCGGGGCGGAGGCAGGGTGCTCCAGCAGCCGGGGGCCCGCGTAGATCCACACGTTGGTGTCGAGGGCGGCGTCGCCCGGCGTCTCCAGGACGCGTACCGGGTGATGGCGGGTGTCGACGGTCGCAGCCACGGCGCCGGCCCGGGCGTGCAGTTCGTTGTCCGCCTGCTGCTGGAGGCGCTGGCGAACGATCGAGTTGAACACGACGGTGAGGACCACCATCACCAGAGCGGCGGTGGTCAGCGCAATAAGGGACAGCCGGCCCCGCAACGTACAGGGGCGGCAGCGGCCGGCCCACGCGGCGAGACGGTTGGGGGTGGCGCTCATGACAGCCGGTGTCCGATCCCCCGGAGGGTGCTGATCGTCAGGTTGCTGCCTGCCTCCCGGATCTTGCGGCGCAGCCGGCTCAGATACTGGTCGAGGGTGTTGTCGCTGACCTGCGCGCCCTCCGGCCAGCCGGCCCGGACCAGCTCCCTTCTGCCCACCACTGCCCCCAGGCCGGCCATCAGCGTGGCCAGCAGACGGAACTCGGTGGGCGTCAGCGCCACGTCGACGTCCCGTACGCACAGGTTGTGGTGCACCGGGTCCAGGGCCAGGTCCCCGGCGGTCGTGGGGGCGGTGGGCCCGGAACGTTTGAGGGCGGCACGCAGTCTGGCCGCGAGTTCGGCGAGGTGGAACGGCTTGGGAAGGTAGTCGTCACCTCCGGCGGAGAACCCGCTGAGGCGGTCGTGGAGTTGATGGTGCGCGGTCAGGAAGACGACCGGGCCGGCGAACCCCTGCGCCCGCACGGCCTGGCACACGTCCCGTCCGTCCGCGTCCGGCAACCCGACGTCCAGCACCACCGCGTCCACGCGGTCGCCGGTCAGCCGCAGAGCTGTGGCGCCGTCCGGGGCGGCCAGTGTCTCGAAACCCTCGTCACGGAGTCCGCGCACCAGCACGTCCCGCAGCTCGTGGTCGTCCTCGACGACCAGGATGGTGAGACGCAAACAAATTCACCTCATGGCTCGGGCGTTCGTTCCGGGGTGCAGCGCCGGCCGCAATTCGCCGGACCTGCGCCCACGGCGAACACGGCGGGAACGTCCCGTTCAGCGGCTGGTCCCCGGATGGCCTTCAGGACGGTTGTCCCCGTCGTGGTCACGCGCTGCGGGGACGTCCGGATAACCGGCACCACCCCAGTGTCTACAGTGACGTAGACGGTCTACTTTACCGTAGACGACAAAAGCGGGGGTGATGCGTGAGGGAGGACACACCGGCCGCAGGTGGCACCGGGCACGAGCCTCGGGCGGCCGGCGGGCGCCACGGCTGCGAGGGCGGCCTTTCCGGTCGCGCGGGCCGCGAGCTGCCGGCCGCCTACGGCTTCGACGCCCCTGGGCTCTGCGCTCAACGACACCCACCAGCGGCTCGGCATGGCGCTCCTCAGCGCCCGCCTGACGGCTGTCTGCCGTGCCGGACCGCTCCCTGCCGCCGCTCACCCGCACGAAGGCACTGAGACGACCATGAAGATGACGTAGTAGACGGCGGCGATGACCGGGGTGTCCCGGTCGGTCACCGCTCCGGCCGGCACCGTGCCGATGCCCGGGTAGCTGAGGAGACGTTTGCCCAGCACTGCGCCGATGCGCAGGGCAACGGCACCCGCCTGACGCGCGGCCGGGGCCGCCACGGGCTGCGTGGCGACCTCGGTGCCGGACTCCTGCTGGACGACCTTGACCTTGATGCCGGCCTCGCGGGCCTGGGAGGCGAACAGCGTCGCGGACTCGGCGAGCCCGGAGGTGTCCTCGGGGGTGACCAGTTCGTAGGTCTTGGAGAAGTCGAACTGCGCTGCCTTCAGCAGCTTCTTGGCCTCGGCCATGTCGCGTTGGCGCTGCACCAGCGCGAGATTGTCCCGGACGCTGAGGTGATCCAACAGGTGGCCGGACGGTAAGAGCACCCCGATGTGCCGTGCACCCAGGTCGACCTGCTCGCTTTCGGGGCGGTGGCTGAGCCTTCGGCCCGCCACCAGCACCGTTCACTACCTGGTTCGGCTCCCCCCGACGTACACGGGGGGCGCTCCCGCGTCGGGAGAAAAGCCCTTCGTCAACTTGTCCGCGGGGTGACACGCTCCGGCTCGGATACGTCCCGTCGGGTGACCGTCAAGAACACCACCAGACCGAGGATGACCGCCAGGAACAGCACACTGGTGATCACTGTGCCCATGCCGAGCCCGCCGTCGGCGGTCGGCTGGGACAGGTAGTCACCGATCGAGGCGCCCAGCGGCCGGGTCAGGATGTAGGCGATCCAGAAGCTCCACACCACATCCAGGCCGAGGGCGAAGTGCGCCACCGCGACGGCGGCAATCGCCAGGGCGAACAGGCCGGCGGAGACCCAGTACCCGAGGTCCATGCGTTCGGCGACCAGGTCACCGGCTGCGGTGCCCAGGGCGAAGGTGAACAGCACGGCGAGCCAGTAGAAAGACTCGCGGCGGGTGGTGTCGACGTGGTGGATGGACAGCGTCCTTTCGCTGCGGTACCAGGCCACGAACACCACGACGAGGGCCACCGCGAAGGCCACGGTGCTGGTCTCCAGCGGTACGCCCAGGTTGTCGGTGAGATTGTCGCTGATCAGCGTGCCCACGACGCTGATCAGCGCCACGGCCGGCCAGTAGATACCGGGCCGGTAGGCACGGGTGCGGAACTGCGCCACCAGGACCGCGACGAGCAGGACGCTCATCAGCAGCGACACACCTGTCAGACCCAGGCCGAGCTTCTCGTTCAGCAGGTCGGCCGCGGTCTCGCCGACCGTGGTGCACAGGATTTTGATGCCCCAGAAGTAGGCCGTGACTTCGGGAACCTTGTTCCAGCGGAGGTGCTTGCCGGTAGAGACGGAAGCTGTACCTGTCGGTTCGTGCGGCTCAACGGCCCCAGAGATTTCAGCTGTCATGGTGCCCGACCGTGCCATCCGCAACCTGAACACATCCTGAGCACGCACCGCGCAACGCTGCACACGAGCGAGGGGAAGACGACGACAGGAGGGGCGCACTGCCGCCCTCGAGCGGCCGGCGGACGCACTCGGCACCGTGATGCGCGGCGTGGTCCGCAGTCGCGGACACCTGTGGCTGTCCAGCCGCCCCCGACTCCGTCGTGACCTGGTGCTCGGCCGGGTCGCACCTGGAACTGCGCGAGGCAGTCCTCTCATGTCACGGCCCGACCAGGCCCGCTCGAATGTCTCCCAGCCCGCAGCGGCCGGCTTGGGCACTTTCACCTGTACTCGCCCGGCAGGCACGTGGGCGTGATCGCGATGGACTTCATCAACCACCACAGCGCGGTGACGGCCGCCGTCGTCAAGATGAACAAGACGGGCCGGTGCCCCGTCGTGCTGGATACAAGCGATACCACGGTGTCCGGTGTGCCGTATGGCGGTGGCGCGGGACAGAGTTTCAGGCTCGTCCCGCAGGCCGACGGTTCCACCGGCATCCGCAGCAGGTACTTCTGGACTGGCTCATAGCCGATTCCCGCCGAGGGTTTTCCCGTTCCTGTGGAGCTGGAAAAGCGCTCAGACCATGCAGGGCTCGGACAGGCCGGCGGGGTGCTGCGCACCGCATGCCTGCTGACCGCCGCTGGCGGGCCCCTGGTGGGGGTGCATCGTAAAGCACTACCCACCCCTGCGCGTTCGCCGGAGAATCGACCGCATGGTCCTGTCATCTCCCGTACGCCTGTGGCTCCTCCCCAACGCTGCTCTCCTGACCGCACTGGCCGCCTGGGGCATCGTCCGCTATCCGCACCTGCCGAGCCGGATACCGCAGCACATCGGCACCGATGGGGTGGACGCCTGGACGGACCGGTCTATCGGTAGCGCCTTCGCGCTCGTCTTCGTGCACATCGGCGCAACTGTTCTGCTGACCGCCTGCGCGGAGCTGACACTGCGGGTCACTCCAAGCGCCGAACTCCCGGACGGCGTTGCGCCCTTCGGCAACGGACTGGCGAGGTCGTCGCTCAACAGGCCTCGCACACGCGCCTCCGCCCTCTGGACCGCCCGGGCGTTGCTGACACTCAACGCCTGCGTGGGCATGTCGCTTCTGATCGGCTGCACGGTCCTGTGGCGTTCGGCGCCGGAGCGAGACGTATCCGGCTGGCTGTTCACCGCGATGATCGCGCCGATCCTCGCCGGGACCGGTCTGACGGTGGCGTCCGCCATTCGCGACCGCCGAGCACCTGCCCGCTGAACTTCGATTCCTATGCCATCGCGATGGCTGCTACGGCGCTGACCTTTACTTTCTCCTTGACGGCTGCCAAATGATTTTCGCAGCCGGAGCGACGTACGCCGGAACATGGACACCGCCTCTGGCTCAACTCCCGCCGCATACGGCCAGGTGGCGGCCGCTATCCGCTTCCGGGGCCCACAGTGGGCTCGCGCTGCTGATCAGCCGTCCGTGGCGGGCGAGGCGGGGCCGGGCTCGGCCTACGTGGCTCCGCGGGACGCGGCAACCGCGAGGTCGTCGCGGGTCGAACGACGTACCCTCGCCGATCGCAGCCCCAGGAACACCAGCAGCCCGAAGGGCGACAGCAGGATCGTGAAGGCGAGCAGGGGCCCCATCAGCAGGGCGGGGATCCTGAGCCGTCTGGCCTCCCGGTACATCCACTGCCCGATGAGGAGATCCCAGCCAATGACCTGCGACCAGATGGCTCCCGCGCCGTCCGCGAGTGCCGTCAGCTCGCGGAAGGTGCCGAGGTCCGGGCTGCTGACCGCGGTCCAGAGTTCGGGGAACACCGGGACAGCGAGCGCGAGATAGACGAACAGTACGGGCACCACGGTCACCGGCGACCCGGCGATGCGGGCGGTCGGGCCCCACGCGGGGGCGAAGATCATGAGCAGCCAGACGGGTGCGGCCAGCCAGAAGGAGAGCTCGAAGAGGAATCCGGTCATGACACGAGTTCCTTCGAGGGACTGACGCCGTCAGCAGTTGCCTTGCCCGCAAGGGGAGTCGGAACCCGCAGGGATCCGTACGTCCCGAGAATGACGGCCACCAGGATCAGGCCGGCCACCCCCAGCGTCACGCCGTCCGGCTGGATCAGCGGCTGGCCCCGCAGCGCCTGCCAGAGGACCAGAGCGAAGGCGGCGGCGTACACGCCCGAGGCGAGCAGCACCAGGCGCAACCGGACCCGGTCGTCGGCAAGGCGGACGAAGCGCGGTGCGAGGGCGGTCAGCACCATGACCAGCAGCGGCAGGAGCTGCAGTGCATGCATACCGACGAAGTGTGGGATCCGCAGATCTCCGCCGGTCGTCGACCAGCCGGTCAGCGGCATGGAAGGACCGCCGTCCGGCACGCCCACGCTGTGCGCGCCGACCACCTTGGAGACGCCGCGCCGCTGCCCCGGCGCGGGCTGTGTCATCAGGAATCCGACGGCGGCCCCGGCCAGCGCCAGGACGATGCCCGAGCGCATCGCCCAGGCGGACGCACGGTCGGCGATTCGGGCGCGGAGCAACAGCACGGCGACGGCGAGCGTGCCGAGCCACAGAATGACGACCGTGACGGCCATCGCGTTGAACAGCGCCTCGTCGAAGGGCGTTTCGTGGTTGAAGTGGCTGCGCTTCCCGCGCATCGCCTGCCCGGCGATGATCACCATCTCGACGAGGCTGGCCAGCGCGACGACCGTCCCCGCCCACCAGCCCACGCGTCGGCCTCGGCGGAGAAGCGAAAGCATCCAGGCCAGGGAGAGGCAGTACGCCACGAAGGAGACCGAGAACTTGAACGGCTTGAACCAGATCGGCGCGCCCACCAGCACGCGGTCGTCGGCGACGAGCCCCACGGCCGATATGGCTGCCATCACCACCACTGCCGCCGAGCACAGCACCAGCGGCCGATGCCACGACCGCCATGGAGCCGAAGACGACCACGACGGCACAGACCACGAAGACGGAAGTAACGAAGACACAGAGAACCCCCTTATGGATAGCGGCACTATCCGCTATCCGATAGCCCAACTATCTATGATGGGAGGCGAAGCCGGCAAGGGCCGGCGAGGCGAACAGGGCGAGGACAAGGAGTGAACCGGCAGTGCGAATCGGAGAGTTGAGCCGGACAACCGGAGTGCCGGTGCCGACGATCAAGTACTACGTCCGCGAAGGGCTGCTGCCTCCGGGGGAGCTGACCAGCCCGAATCAAGCGACCTACGGCGAGACGCACGAGCGCCGGCTGCGGCTCATCCGCGCCCTGCTCGATGTGGGCGGCATGAAGGTGGCCGACATCGCGGACGTACTGACCGCCATCGACGATCCGGCGCGTCCGCTGCACAAAGTGCTCGGTGCCGCCGCGGACCGCCTCGGCAACGCAAGCGTCGCGCACGAGGACACCGAGTCGGCGGCCGCGCATACCGCCGTCGCCGACCTCGTCTCCCGGCGTGGCTGGCGGACGCACGAGTCGGACCCCGCCGCGGCCGACCTGTCCAAGGCCCTTGCCTCCATGGCCCGGTTGGGGCACGGGGCGTTCGTCGAGGTACTCGACGACTACGCCGACGCCGCCGAGCAGGTCGCCCGCGCCGACCTCGTGTACGTGGACCGGCGGGTGTCGGTCGAGGACATGGTGGAGAGTGTGGTGATCGGAACCGTACTGGGCGAGGCGGTGTTCAGCGCGCTGCGCAGGCTGGCCCATGTGGACGCCTCAGCGAAGCTGTACGGCACGGACGGGCCGCCGGAGCAGAAGACGAGCTGACCCAACGCAAAGCGGAAGAGGCTCAGCGCCCGAGCCCAAGGAGATCTTTGAACGGCCACGCCGGGCCCGTGTGTCAGGGCTAGCATCCGCACCCCGTGAGCCTCGGCTCGGCCGGGGAAGGAAGCCGGCCGTACCGGTAGTGCCCCAAGAACCCGTCCTACCGGATCGCGGTGGGCGAGCACCGTGCCCGCGGCCGGACTGCACCCCAAGACAGCGCTGCAGGTGTCCCGATGGAACCGGTCCAGCGATGTCCTGATCGTCATGTCCGTACGTGACGCCAACCCCGCCCTGAAGCGCGCCGACCGTTCCCCACAGGACCCTTGCCGTGCGAGCCGGCTGGTCAGCGACCCGAATCCGGAACCTCGCGCGGGGCGGACGAAGCCTGGTCCCCGGGCCGAGCGACCCAGCCGGCGGTGACGGCCAGAGTACGCAGGACGGTAGCGCCGGCGAACACCACCGAGGAGACCGGCCATCCCATCCATCGCGTCAGATCACCTCGCAGGACGGGATCGACCTCGACGGTCACCCGGATGTATCTGCTCTGCAACCTGGTGACCTTGGCGGACCGAGGTGCCGAGACATCCGGCCCGCGCCGCAATGCCGCGCGGTAGCTCTCCTTGCGCTGGCTCATGCCTCATCCTGACGCTTGATCAGTTCCTCCGCGAAGTCCATGTACGCCGAACCCTTGGCCTGGACCGGGTTCCCGAAAGACTGGGCGTACAGATCGAGCCGCGCGATATGGGTGTCCAGCACCTCGAAACCCCGCTCGGTGAGTGCCTCGCGAGCGTCCGCATCGGGCCCGGTGCGCGTGGCATCGGGGCGGTTGGTGCGATTGAGCAGCACCGCCGAGCGGGCCGGCTCGGCACGCAGGGACTGCACGTCCGCCATCTCGCCCAGGATGGGTGCCATCCGGTCCAGTTCGATGGGGGCGGGGGTCACGGGCACGATCCACTCCCCGGCGTACCTCATGATGCTGCGGGCGATGCGGGGATGGTCCTCCAGCTGGGGCGCATCGAGCACGACGGCCTGCCGGTCACCGAGGAAGTCGTTCACGCGGCGGTGGACGTCCCCCACCGGCAGAGCGATCACCGGAAACGGAAAGCCATGGGCCAGCTCGCTCCAGCGCAGCGCGGAAGCGGCCGGGTCACCGTCGACCAGCAGCGGCGACATACCCGACTCATGAAGCGCATGGGCCAGCCACACAGCACTCGTCGTCTTCCCGACGCCGGGCTTGAGATTCACAAACGCACAACTCAAAGGCACAAGAAAGGACAATAAGGGGTGCAATCGCCCAGTTTCGGTCGGCACGACGGCGTGGTCTCGTGGTTCACCCGCAAGCAGTGAGAAACGCTCGGCCACTGGGCCGGCGTGAGTGCGGCGTATCGCCTCCGCGCCCCACGTGAGGTGCACCGGCACTCGGAGAGGCAACCCCCGAGAGCGGCCGGTCCGCCCTCCGCAGTCAGAGTTCCTTTTTGCGTTCAGAAGCTCACTGAACCGCGTTCCGGATGAAGACCGTGTCCTATGTGGTGAGGCGGCATCCGGCCACGGAGCCGCGGCAGAAACCCGTTGGCGGACCACGGCGACCACTGCTACCTTCCGGAAGGCCGTGCGAGAGAACGAGGAGGTGGTACCCGTGAACGCAGTATCGACATGGGTGCTCTCCTCCGGGGTCACGGTCGGGCGATAGGTCGTCCGGGAGCGCCGTTCAAGCGCACTCCCGAAAGGCACGACCATGCACTTCACTTCTGAACAGCACCTCGACGACGGCATCCTCGAACGCGAATTCACCCTCGGCGAGATCCCTGGCATCCTGTGGACGCCCGCATCCACACCCGCACCGGCGCCGCTGATCCTGCTCGGCCACCCTCCGCTCGGACTGCGCAGGATGCACCCCCGGCTGGCGGGACGGGCCCGGCACGCCGCGGCGGACGGGTTCGCCGCGGCCACCATCGAGCTCCCCGGGAGCGGTGACCGGCCCCGTTGGGCCGCCGCCGAGCAGGCCCGCGCCGACCTGCGCCGGGCCATGGAGGCCGGCGAGCCGGTCGGCGATGAGATCATCGACGCCCTCGTCCTCCCGCTCGTCGAAAAGTCGGTCCCGGAATGGCAGGCCGCCCTGGACGCCCTCCTGCAGCTGCCCGAGATCGGCGGCCCGGTCGGGTACTCGGGGGGAGTGATCTCCATCGGCATCCGGCTTGCGCTGGTCGAGCCGCGCATCTCGGCCGCCGTCCTGTTCGCCGGGAGCCTCGTGCCCTCTGCCATGTTCGGGGAGGCCCGCCGGGTCACCATTCCGCTGCACGTCCTGCTGCAGTGGGACGACGAAGGGAACGACCGGCAGACGGCCCTGGACCTGTTCGACGCCTTCGGCTCCAAGGAGAAGACGCTGCACGCCAACATGGGCGGGCACAGCGGCGTCCCGCAGTTCGCGGGGGACGCAGCGGCCCGGTTCTTCGCCCGGCACCTGCGCTGACCGCAGGCCGGCGCCGCCAGGCCAGTAGACGGCGGCCGAGCGTGAGCTCGCCGGCACCGTCCCGCGGACCGAACCGGTGCGGCTCGGGGTGGTCCTGAGCGCGGGCTCGGCGATCCTGCCCGCCGCACTCGCACACCTCGCGGAGGCCGACCCGCAGATCACGGTCACCACCGGTGAGGGCACCACACCCACCCTGATCCGGGCGCTGCGCGCGGGCTCGCTCGACCTCGCCGTGCTGACGTCCCGCCCACCCCACCGGCCCTTCGACGGCGACGCGCCGCGCCTGCACCTCGAGACCGTCGCGGACACCGAACTGGTCGTGGCGGTGCCGTCGACCGGAGACTTCGCCGGACGCACCACGGTGCACGTCGACGAGCTGGTCGACGCCGCATGGATCGCCACCCCGTCATCGAGCTCCGAGCCGCTGCTCGGCGTCTGGCCCGGCCTGCCCGGACGGCCGCGCATCATCCACTCCGTGCGCGACTGGCTGACAAAGCTCCAGCTGGTCGCCGGCGGCTTCGGCGTGACCACGGTGCCGTCCCGACTCTCACCGGTGCTGCCGCCCGGGGTGAGCCTGCTGCCCGTCGACGGCGCACCCCCCGAGATCCGCCGGGTGCTCGTGGCGCGCCTCCCCGGCCACCCCGCCCCGGCGATCACGGCCGTCACCCGAGCGATCACTTCGACCGCCTGAACCGCCGCCAAGGCCGCGCACCCGAGAAGTTCTTCTGCCCCTTGAACGCGATGAACTTCCGGACCGGGGCGGCACGTTCGAAAGGCTCGTCCCAGTAGCGAGCCAGTGATCCAAGTCGCCCGACTCCGTCGACGCTGACGAATCCCACCGGTACGTCCGACGCGTACTCCCAGGAGGACCCCGCCTCCGCAGGCTCGCCCACGACCACCTCCCCGACGCCCTCGCCCTTCACCGTGAGCGTCGGACACCCGGCGGGATGTCATGCCCCCCGCTTGCTGGGGACGCCCCGGAGGCGACGGCGCGCGAGCGATTCCGCCGCGCCGGCCGAGGGCTCCCGGACGAAGTCGGGTTGCTCGCCGGCCATCCAGCGTTCGGTGGCCAGGCGGGCCGACGGGTCAGCCGTGTCGGCATCGGTGCGGCCCGCCCAGCCGTCTGCTTCAGGTTCGGTTTCCGAGCCGGAGCTTCAGTTGTCGGCCAGTGTGCGGTCGAGGAGGGGGAGCAGGTGGTCCCAGTGGCGCTGCAGTCCGGCGGGGTCGAAGGCGTCGGTGTCGGACATGGTGAACCCGTGGACGGTACCGGGGTAGATCTCGGAGGTGTAGCCGACACCCGCGGCGTCCAGGGCCCGGTTGAGCTCGCCCAGGGCCTCGGGCGTCAGGTCGCTCTCGGCGTGGCCGAAGTGGACCTGGGCGGTGAGGTCAGCGAGAGCATCAGGCCCGTCCGCGCCCACGGGACCGTGGAATGCGGCGACGGCGGCCACCTGCCCGGGGTGGGCCGCGGCGGTGCGCACCGCCAGGAGGCCGCCTATGCAGTAGCCGGTCACCGCGACCGGTCTGGCGGCGACCTCGGGCTGGGCGGTGAGGAACGTCAGGTAGGCGTCGGCGTCGCTCAGGACACGTTCGGCGGTGTGCGCCTCGATCAAGGGCATCAGCTGGGCCATGAGTTCGGGCCGGACCTCTTCCCCGATGTGCTCGGGAAGGCCGATCACCGGTGCCGGGCCGTGCCGGTAGAAGAGGTTCGGGACGAGCACGTAGTACCCGTGTCCGGCCAGCTCGCGGGCCATCTCCCGCAGCACCGGCCGGATGCCGAAACCGTCCGGGTACATCAGCACCCCTGGGTGCCGTTCGCCCTGGCCGGGGAAGGCGACGAAGGCGTCGGCCCGGCCGTCCGCGGTGAAAATCTGGAGCGTCTTGGTGGGCATGGATTCTCCTGTCGTGGTGATGTGCCGAGCCTGTGATCAACACGACGGAGGCGGAGCCCGCGCAGCAGCGCAAGATCGTCGATCGAACAGCGGGCCCGTTCCGGCCCGTAGGGCGCTCAGGAGAGCACCGGGTCACCAATCCGTGCGTGGCGCAATGCCGTCCCGGTATTCATAACCGCACAGCCTAACCCACCGGGCAAAAGCCGTCGCCGCGCCGGGTTGGGGGCTGACCTGGCTGGCCTGTCTTCCGCGAAAGGGGTCGGCCTCCGCGGCGGTGTGCCAGGCGGGTCAGGGCTGCGACGAGCAACATCTCCCCCTCCTGACACTGCGCGAGGCCCGAGCGGCGAGCGAGTTACTGCAACTGCAGGACTCAGGAGGCGGCGAGAGAGCGTACGCGGCTCGGTATCTGGCCGGGAACCTGGCCCGTCGGATCCCGACCGACGGAACGCATGATCAGCTGCCCCTTGCCCAACCATGCACGGTCGAGACTCCTCAGCCAAGGTGCCGTCTTTCTCGTGAGCATCTGCGGAGGCTCGGCCCTTCCCTCGCCTCCCAAACCGGTGGACAAACGCTGCCACTGAAAGCGACGCAGCCAGGCAGCTGAGCGCTTGCAGGCGGCTGCGGCTTCGTACGGTGAGATGGCCGTTGCCGACAGGAAGGTGGGCGGATGGTTGCCCTTCGAGAACCTGTATGCGGGCAGCCCCATGTCACAGCGTCGCGACGGTGAGGACCAGCTTGCCGGTGGTGTGCCCGGATTCGATGCGGCGGTGTGCCTCGGCGGCCTGTTCCAGCGGTAGGGCCTCGACCTGTACCCGCAGAGTTCCCTGAGCTGCGGCCTGTACGGCGCGGCGCAGGGCCAGCCCGGCGTCTTGGGGGAAAGCCGCGGAGAAGGCGGCGAGGTTGAAGCCGGAGACAGTCTTGTTGGTGAACCACAGGTGGTTGGCGGGAATGTCGACGTCTTCGGCGCCCGAGGCGTTACCCATCACCACCAGCCGTCCCATGGGGGCCAGCCGGTCCAGGCTGGCGGTGCGGGAGGGGCCGCCGACCATGTCGACGACGATGTCGAACTCGCCTGCCTCGGCGACCTGGTCGCGCAGGATCACCTCGTCGTAGCCGAATCGCTTGGCGGTCTCGATCTTCGCCTCGCTGCCGACCGTCCCGACCACACGGCCGGCGCCCAGCAGCCGGGCGGCCTGGCCGAGCTGGCTGCCCACACCGCCCGCCGCGGCGTGGACCAGGACACGGTCTCCGGGCTCGATGTGCGCCACCCGGTCCAGGACGAGGAAGGCGGTGGTGCTGTTGGAGGGGAGCGCCGCGGCGACGCCGAGTCCGATGCCGAGACCGTCCAGCGGGGCGACCAGGTCCGCGGAGGTGACCACCACCTCGGCGTAGCCGCCGCTGTCGACGATCGTCAGCGCAGCCACCGGCTGGCCGACGGTCAGGTCCGTGACGCCCTCGCCGAGGGCGCGGATGCGGCCCGAGACTTCGATGCCGGGCACGAAGGGCAGCGGTACGTCCACCACGCCGCGCCGGTAGAGCACCTCGGCGAAGTTGGCGCCCGCATAGGCCACGTCGATGGCCACCTGTCCGGGGCCGGGCTCGGGGACCGGCACCTGCTCGACGCGGAGCACCTCGGCCTCGCCGAACTCGGGAATGGTCACTGCCTTCATCTGCGTGTTGTTGCTGTTCATGGCAGTGATCCTGCTGGGCTGTCACGATGCCCGGCAGTGTCCGCTCATCCTGGGTGTGACACCACCAGGCTGGTGTGCGTGCCCATGAGCTGCTCCAGCCTTTCTTGGGTGCCGGTACTCGGGCGGGGGTTGTGCAGGATCAGGTGGTGTCCGGGCAGTTCGGGCAGCGCCAGCAGGGTGGCATCGAAGACCAGCTTTCCGGCTTCGGGATGGTCGACCGCCTTGACCGCGCTGGTGTGCTCGGCCACGTCGTGGCGGTCCCACAGCTCGGCGAATTCCGGGCTGCTCTGCGCCAGTTCCTCGGCGATGCGGTCGAACTCCGGGTCCTCCGGATAACGGGCGGCGTCGGCGCGGAACCCGGCGACCACGTCTGGGGCGGTGTCGGCCCAGTGCCGTTGCAGGACCCGGTAGCGGACGTTGGTAAAGAACGAGACCAGGCAGTTGTGGTCGCTGTCGCCGTAGCCGAACACGATGCGGGCGGCTTCGTTGATGTCGGTGAAGTTCCAGTGGCGGTCGCGGATGTACCCGGGCCGCGGTGACCAGGCGTCCAGCAGCCTCTGCACCTGCGGCGGGGCGGGCACGGAAGGCGCGGAGGCGAACTGCGGTGGGTTGAGCCCGGCCAACAGGTACAGATGCACGTGCTCGGTGGGATCCAGCAGCAACACCCGTGCGATCGCGTCGAGGACCTCCTCCGACACCTTGATGTCGCGCCCCTGCTCCAACCACGTGTACCAGGACACCCCGACCCCGGCGAGCACCGCGACCTCCTCGCGCCGCAGCCCCGGCGTCCGCCGCCGCCCACCATCCGGCATACCGACATCAGCAGGCGAGACCCGAGCCCGGCGACTGCGCAGAAACTCACGAAGCTCGACGCGACGACGGTCACGAGATACGGCAGAACGATCGCTGGTCATGGCCTCCACCCTAAACAGCGCGCTCGCACGACTCCGGCCGACGGCCAGCGGTGCTGAGGAAAGGAAGCACGTTGGCCGCGCCGACGGCCCTCGCCTCACACCGCACCCCGCCACATCCGCGACCCTGGACGCCAGACGCTCGCTTTTCAAGCAACTCGAAGACGAAGACTGATCATCCGCCGGAAGGAGCCGGGAGAGCTGTCAGACCCCGCCTACGGCCTGATCGGCGGTGAGCTTCGGCCGGCGCCGGCGGCCGTTTTCCGATGTGTCAGCCGCTGGGCACTGCCGGTGGCCGTGTCTTTGCTGGTCAGCCCTTGATGGAGAAGAAGATCGTGTCCTGGGCATACCAGTCGAGGTGATTCGTGCCGTACTCCCACGATTCGTGCTCGACATCCAGCTTCTCGATGAGGACTTGGACGTCATGGGTGAAACCGTCGTCCATCCTGTCCAGGACCCCGCGGTAAGCCTCTGCGGCGGGCTTGGCCTTGTCCAGCGGGAACATACCGATGTGCGGGCCGTCCACGGGATACGGGATGTAGAAGGGGATCTCTTCTGGCGGCCCTGAAAACAGGTAGTCGTGCGGCAAGAGGTCAGCACTCACGCCCAGTCGGCGCAATTCGTCGTCCAGCAGCCCGAAGAAGGTGGAGGGCTTCGAGTACACGCCTAGCTCGTCGGGGTCGGAGCCGTTGCGGTCGATGATCAGCTGAAGGGCGCTGTAGTAGGCGGCGGCCGCATACTCGGCGTCTGAGCTGGCGTGCCCGGCTATCAGGTGGTCGAGCGCGTCCGGAATGGACAGGCCCCAGTCGATGCCCTGGTGGTCGAGGTCGAGTTGCCTGGCCTGCGCGAGCTCGCGAATGACGCCGAGGGTGCGCTGCTGGTCAGATGTGAGGTTTCCGGCAGCCCCGAGAAAAGCCACGACGTCGGCCTTGTCAGCGCTGTTGAACGAGATGATCCGGCTCATGATCGCCATGTTGTCGGACACCACTGACATCGGACTCTGCGAGCGGGGAGTGATGGAGCAACCCTCTGTGGTGGCCTGCCGCGTCATGAGGCAGACTCGGCATCTGGGCGTTCGGGCATGTGGTGATGGGGACCTTTGAAAACGGCCGGGGCTGCTCCTCGCCCCACTTGCTCGGTCTTTGAACTGTCTGGGGAAGATGGGGAGCGAGGAGCGGTCCTTGATCACCAAAATGTAGGTTCTGGCCATACCTGGTGACTGGCGGATGGATCGGATCGGGCTTGCACGGCCCCGGTGGTGATGGTGGGCCCCGGGCCGTTGGCTCGATCGGTCCGCGAGCCTTGATCGTTGCCGAGCCTGCTGATTAGTTGGTCGGCATGGCTGAACTCGGACCCGTCGCCTGGCCGCCTGTCCCGATCAACACCGAGCGGCTCGTGCTCCGAGAGCCCGAAGCCCGGGACCGTGCAACATTCATCGAGCTGCTGGCCTCGCCAGAGGTGCACACCTACCTTGGCGGCCCCCGGCCGCGTGACGAACTTGAGCGCGAGATGCCCGGGGTGCCCGAGCGATGGCCGGGGAGTTTCGTCGTTGATCTCGACGGAGCGATGATCGGCCAGATCCTGCTCAGGAGGCCAACGGAGCATCGTCGCCCGGCTGCCGCGGGGAAGGCCGATCTCGGCTACCTGTTCCTGCCGCGGGCGTGGGGATTCGGGTATGCCGCCGAGGCGTGCGCGGCGGCACTCGACTGGTTCGACGGCGTCCTTCCCGGCGAGCCGGTGGTGCTCACCACCCAGACCGCCAACGTCGGCTCGATGCGCCTCGCGGCAAAGCTGGGATTCACCGAGGTAGAGCGGTTCCACGCCTGGGACGCCGAGCAGTGGCTCGGTTTGCGGTCCTCGGTCGCGCGTTCCGCTTGAGCTCGTGCTGGACGGCGCGGAGCCCCAACGCGACAGGCACTGCTGGGACGGAGCCCAGCGCGTCGAGCCCGTGGACGAAGGCGCGTTGTGGCCCGCCGGCCGGCAGGTCGGCGGCCCCGGTGAGTGGTGACGGTCAGCCGATGCTCACTGGAGGCGTCTGAGCGGGGCGATGTCGGTGACGCGGTTGGTGATCGTGGAGCGGGCGGCTTCCTGGGTGGCGAGCAGGGCGACGATCGTGACGGGCTGGTCGCAGTGGGAACAGTTCCGGACGGCCATCGGTGCCAGGGGGTCGACGGTTGCCGGAGCCGCCGGCTGCGGGACGGGCCGAACGGCCCGGAGGTGTTCCCCGAGGCGGCGTGCTCGTTCTTCGTCGCGGGTCCGGTTGCGCCTTCCTTCAGCCGGGCCTGGTAGGCATCGACATCACCGCGGCCGACGTAGCGACTGCCACCGAAGCCGCGACGGCACTTGGCGGGCTATGGCTCTCCAGCGGTCCGTCCGCCCCCTGGCACAACCCCAGCCAGGCCGGCGTCACCGTCCGCGCGTATGCCGACCTGCGACGCGCACCCCTACCAGCGGCAATTGACCCCGGCACCGGTTGAACCACGGTGGCCGGAGGAGTTCACGTAGTTCCGCGGGCTGGTTTCGCCGCCCCGGTACGACCAGCCACTCCCCCGACTGACCATCTTCCCTGTTCCCGGGCGACGACCGACACTACGGCGCTATTCGCGGACAAGGGGGCATTAGCTTACAAGCGGTTGCTGGAGCCCGCACTCGACAGCCCGGCCCTCGAACCGCTCGTGCGAGGCATCCCACCCATTCGCTCCCGGCGCGGACCGCGCCGTCGACGGCCCGCCAAACTCCACGGCGACAAAGGCTACGACTACAACCACCTGCGCCGATGGTTACGCAGCCGCGGCATCCGGCATCGCATCGCCCGCATGGACACCTATCTCGACAACCTGCTCTCCGAGACGAGCGTCCGGTACGGCAAGCCGGGCGGCATCGCCTACCACCACGTCACGGACACCTACATCGCGCTGTTCACGCACTTCATCCCGTGCGGGGTATGGGAGGCCGTCTACATCATCGAGGGTCTGCTGAAGAACACCAGCGAGGTGCAGCCGACCACCGTGCACGCCGATACCCAAGGCCAGAGCTTCCCTGTCTTTGCGCTTGCCCACCTGCTGGGCTTCGACCTGATGCCCAGGATCAGGAACTGGAAGGAACTGACCTTCTACCGGCCCTCCAAGCAGACGGAGTACGTGCACATCGACACCCTGTTCGGCGAGCCGGGCAAGAACGTCATCAACTTTCATCTGATCGAGTCCCAGTTCCGCCACCTGATGCGCGTGGCCGTCTCCGTACGCGAGGGCGCCATCTCCTCCTCCACACTGCTCAAGCGGTTGCGCTCCGGGTCACGGAAGAACGCCACCTCCGCCGCCTTCCGCGAGGTCGGCCGCGTGATCCGCACTGTCCAGCTGCTGCGCTAACTCTCCGACGCTCCGCTGCGCCGACGGGTGACCGCAGCGACCAACAAGGTGGAGTCGTTCAATCGATTCTCCCAGTGGATCGGCTTCGGCAACCGCGGGGTCATCGCCGACAACGACCCGATCGAGCAGGAGAAGGCGATGAAGTTCAACGCTCTGCTCACGAACTCGGTGATCTTCCACTATGCCGTGGACATCGCGGAGATCGTGCGGCAGCTGCTGGAGGAGGGATGGGAGATCTGCCCGGAAGACCTGGCGCACATCTCGCCGTACCTGACCGAGCACATCAACCGGTTCGGCGAGTACAGCACCCACGAACTCGGCATCCGGCCCGAAGCGTACGACCCGAACTCGACGTCGGCTTCACCCCGCTGCGCGAGCAGGACCTGACCGCCGCCGGCCTCGGTCAGGCCGCTTGACCGCGAGCCTTCTTGTGTGAGCGCTGGCCGGCGTCACTCCGACGGCTTTTACCAGGGCACGGGCTGGTCCTCGTAATTGACGAATTTCAGGCCCGGTTCGCCGCTGTGGTGGTCGATCGTGCCCACCACGCCTGGGACGGACTGGTCGATGGTCAGCGGTGCGTCCGGCCCGCCGAGTTCGGTGCGGACATGGCCGGGGCAGATGAGCAGGAGCGTGTGCGCGGCGTCGGCGTACCGGGCGGCGTAGCTGCGCATTAGCTGGTTGAGGGCGGACTTGCTGGCTCGGTAGACGTCCTGGCCGCCGTTGGTGTTCAAGCTGATACTGCCCTGGCGCGAGGACATGACGCCGATGGTCCCGGTCGGCGCGACCAGCGAGCGGAAGGACTCGACGACGCGCATGGGGCTGAGCGCGTTCGTGACCATGACCTCGGCAAACATCTCCTCCGGGACGTCGCCGATCGGAATGTCGCCCCTCGTGATGGCGGCGTTGACGAACAGCAGGTCGAGGGTGTGCCGGGCCAGGCGCTCGCGCAGCGCGGTGACCTGTTCTGGCTTCGTCGTGTCCAGTGACTCGACCATGACCCGGCCCCTGGATGCCTCGGCCAGGTCGTGGAGAGCGGTGCGGCGACTGCCCCGGACGGTTCCGATGACGTCCCAGCCGCTTTGCGCGTACTCGGTGGCGAGGCCGAGCCCGAGGTTGCGGGATGCCCCGACGATGAGAGCGGTCCTGGCGCTCATGCCTGGACCCGGACCGCGGGCTCCAGGACCTTCTCACACCATGTGCGGAAGGTGGTCGGACTCGCGGTCTGAGGGGTGCGCTGCACGCCGTCGTCGAGGCCGTTGTCCTTGGCGCGCATCATGTCGACGTAGCCTTCGACGAGCGCGTCCCCGAAGCCGTGTCCGGTGAGTTGGGCGCGGAAGTCGTCGAGCGACTGCCGCTCATAGCGGACTGGGCGGCGCAGCACGTCGGTCATGATGCGCGCCATGTCGTTCGCCGAAAGGTCCTCGGGGCCCAGCACCGGAACCTCGCCCGTCCCCGTCCATGAGCGGTCGAGCAGCAGGCCGGCGGCGGCCGCGGCGATGTCCAGGGCGGCGGCCGCCGGTGCACTGCGGTCGGCGGAGACGGTGTCGGTGAACACGCCGTCGTCGCGGATCGAAGCCACCTGCCGCAGCAGGTTGTCCATGAAAGTAGGGTTCGCGAGCGCGCGGTAGGCCACGCCTGTACTCGCGATGAGGTCGTCCATGGCCAGCGACGCCGTGACATGTCCGGCGCGACTGGCGACGGGTGTGCCACGGCCGAGCGCCGAGACGCCGACCACGTGCCCCACCGCGTGGGCCGTGAACGCCTTTGCGGCGGCGCGGGTGAACCCGGAGTACGCGGCGTCCAGACTCGGCGCCCGCGGGTCTGGCGGAGCCAGCCAGAAGACGGCGTCCGCGCCGGCGAAGGCCCGATCGATGACCTCGGGGTCGTCGTGCGAGCCGGTGACGACGTCGACGCGGGCACGGACCGCGTCGGGGAGTTTTGCGGGGTCGCGCACGATGACGCGCAGTTCTTCGCCACGAGCGGGAGCCTCATTGAGCAGGGTGTCCAGGAGCCTGCTGCCGATCCGGCTGGTGGGGGCGGTGATGACGATCATGTTTCGAGTCTCGGGGCAGCCCGCCTGCGGCGTCCAATACCCTTCCTGGGCAATTGATACCGTAAAGGCATGGATCTTGATCTGCGCAAGCTCCGCTACTTCGTCGCGGTGGCCGAGCACCGGCACTTCGGCCGGGCGGCGCAACAGCTTTACATCGCCCAGCCGGTTCTCAGCCGTCAGATCAAAGCGCTTGAGCAGGAGTTGGAGTGCGCTCTGCTTGTGCGGACCACGCGACGCGTGGAGCTGACCGCCGCCGGGGAACAGCTCCACGAGGAGGCGAGAAAGATTCTCGCGGCTGTCCCCGCAGCGGTGCAGCGCGTGCACGACGTTGATCGGGGTGCCCAACGGCTCGTTGTCGCCTTTTCTCCCGGACTGCACGTGTCGGATGCGATCCGGGCGTTCTCGTCGCGCCGCCCGGACGTCGAGACCGACGTCGTCCCGGCGCGCTGGTGGGAGCAAGACGCGCCGCTCCGGGACGGCCGGGCCCAGGTCGGGTATCTGCGGCAGCCGTTCGACGACTCGGGGTTGCACACCATCCCCATCGGCCATGAGCCCAGGGTCGCTTGTATGCCCGCGGCGCACCCGCTGGCGTGCCGTGGCAAGCTTGCCTCCGCGGACCTCGGCGGCGAGCGGCTGCTCGACGCACCGACGCGGCGGACGTCTTCACTTGAAGAGAAGTTCGAGCTCATCGCCTCCGGGCACGGCATCGCGCTCGTCCCGCTGAGTGTCGCGCGCTCCTACTCCCGCCCCGACCTCGCCCACCTCCCCGTCACGGATGCCCCGAGGATCGGGACATGCCTGGCCGTCCTCGCGGACCGGCGGGAGAAACTGCTGCGCGACTTCCTGGAGATCGCCACCGCGACGCTGCGGCACACCTAAACGATCAGCGGGCAAGACTGCGTTCCGGGTGGCTTGGCCTTCCGGCTGGCCTTCCCGGGTGACCGGGTCCGCTGCGCCCAGACCGGCATGCCGGTCGCTCCGCGCTCGCGTTCTTGTCGATCACTGCCGGGAGGCGCCTCCATGCCCATGTCCCCGAACCGGGGCCCCACCGCTGGTGGCACCCTGGTCACGATCACTGGCGCGTACCTGGCCGGCACCCGCGAAGTGCTGTTCGGCTCCAGGCCCGCCACCCACATCACCCAGGTCTCGCCGACACAGGTCACCGCGGTGTCCCCAGCTGGCAACGGCGTGGCCGGCGTAACGCTGATCACCGCCGCGGGCGTCAGCAACGCGGCGCCGTTCCACTAATTCGGCCCACCCCACCTGTGTGGCATCAGCCCTGCCTCCGGCCCGCTCGCAGGTGGAGCCACCCTCGGTCGCGGGGTGTTCCTGCTCGTACGGGGCGCCGGCGGCCGGGTTCTGGCCGTCGGTCTCGGCGAGCTGGCGCTCCGGGGCCCTGGTCGGGGCCCGGCTGCTGCGGGCGGTGCGCACTCTGATCGTCCGGACGCTGCGCACGTGGTGTGTCGCCACCTGGGTCTTGGTGCCCGGCTTGCAGTGCTTGACGAAAACATATTCCCCGGGCCGCCGCGGAGGCCCGGGGAATATGTTCGTTCTGCTCAGAGCCCGCCGCAATGCGATGCGGAACATTCGGGCCCGATGGGCTCCAAGAAGAGCGCAGGGGCACTCATCACGAGCCGTCTTCAGTCGTTGCCCACCTCGAGCAGCCAGCCATCGCTCTGCTCGGTGCACATGTAGCCGGCCGTGTGACCGTTGTCCGTCAGCGCTGCCCCCTTGTCCATGCACGCCTTCTGGGTGGGGAAGCCACGGTAATCCGCTGCCTGTGCCGCCCCCATGCTGATCGTGGTGGCCGCCGCTATACCGGCCAGGACGACAGCTGCCTTGCTGAGCTTCTTCCGCATATCCTCGCTCTTCCGAAGTGTTTCCGTGGACGATCACCACGCTGCCCGGCCCCGCTAATGGATCACTAAATGATCACTAACGTTCGGCGCAGGGCCCACGACGAAGGCGGCCCGCCCGAGTGATCCACCCCGGGGCGCCGGGGGGGCACACGCAGATCAAAGGCGGGAGCCAGACTGCCTGCGCCTCCGATTCGGATCGTGCTGCACGACGGCACAGGAGCTGGTCGGACGGCTGCACCGCAGCTGGCAGGGCAATACCGATATCTGGTAGGCCCACCTCAGCAACGGCACCGGCCGGCCGTTCGCTGCTTGCAGGTCAGGGGCGGTACCCGCTGCGGTCCAGGTCTGCGTCGAGGACGGCCAGGTCCGGGTGGTCTCGGAGCTGCTGCTCGCGCGCC
The DNA here is from genome assembly GCF_036048035.1 of Streptomyces sp. NBC_00400. NCBI lineage: Bacteria > Bacillati > Actinomycetota > Actinomycetes > Kitasatosporales > Streptomycetaceae > Streptomyces > Streptomyces sp. NBC_00400. The sequence continues at coordinate 837,114 of NZ_CP107940.1, forward strand.
CATTCGTCGAGTCGGCTTTGTGGGCGGCCTGCCCGGCCTCGATGGCGGTGTCGGCGACGGTGGCGAGAAAGGCGAAATCCTCGCGGCTCAGGCCGTGGTAACGGTTGGCGGGGCGTAGCTGAAGGCCATGCTCGCAGTGGCGCCGGCCGCGGTGAGTTCTCGAACAGCCATCGCCGGAAGGAAGTGTCCTGGGTCTCCCCGGCGGGGTCGTCGTTGTCGTACTCGGGATCGTCGTAGCGGGGGCCGATGATGGGCTGAGATCTCTTCTGAATGTCGGTGATCAGCGGTAGGGGCTCCAGCCGCCGAAGCGGGCCATCAGCTTGCGGGCAGCGTCCTCGTTCAGGCCGGGGGCCGCGGCGGCCTGTTCGGCCGTCGTGTCCTGCCGCGCATCGTGGGCCGGCCAGTACCCAACGTGTTCGGCAGTCACCTCCAGCCGGTGCGCTGCCCGTACAGCCGCCAGCGGTGAAGTCTTCGCCAGCTTCTCGATCTCCTCCTGCACTTGGGCCGGCAAGACAGTGACCGTCTCCGGCAAGGGAATGGCCGCCTGTTCGACGTCGGCGGTGTGCGTGTCCCAGTCCTCCATGCAGGTGTCCGCCGTACCGTGAGCTGCCTCGGCCAGCTTCTGCTCGCCGATCATGTCCCAGTCCAGGCGGTGTTCTGGGCCATTCCAGCCGCAGGAGCTCACCGCGCGCAGTGCGGCCGCCCGCGGCCCGTACGCGATCTGGCCGTCGTAGACGCTCCCCTGCGACACCGACTGGCCGTCCGCACCAGAGCCCGTATCGAAGAAGACGGAGGCCGGGACAGTGCCGTCGGCCAGGAGCACGCCGACCGCGCCCTCGTGGGAAGAGCCGAACTCCTCCGTCGTCCACATCTCCCGCTCACCCATGACAATTCTCCAGCCGCTCTGCCCACACCCTTGGCGCCCCGCGCGGGCCCCGAAACGGCGATGCCGCAGCACTGACAGGCCCACTACCGGATTCACCGAACGCGTGAAGCCAGTGTTCAAACCGGTGGACCGGCTCGCGGGCTCCGTGCGCCCCGTACGACCGGATCTTCGTCTCCTTCGCCCTCCCCTGCGTGCCGGGGGCGTTGATGGATCAACTCGCCCCAGGAGGGCGGATGCTGATGCACATTACGACGACGACGCCGTCGTGGCCCGCGCTGGCGGTGATCTCCCGGTGCCCGGACGGGCGGGTCACCTCGCACCTGCGGGCGGTGGAATTCGCCCACCGGGCGGGGCACGGCCGGAAGTAGATCTTCCTGTCCGCAGCGTTCCGCGAGCGCATCGCAGCGCGGTCCGCTGGTAGCGCGGAGGCTCGGGCCTTCCGATCCGCTGGGGTACCGCCGTCGGATGAGGCCCGCGGCTTCTGGCTCGCGCTGGACGCCCTGCACCCGGGCCTGGTGCGGCACAGGGGGGTCGACGACTTGGTGATCGGCGCGCCCGGCTGCGGTTCCTGGATGGCCGCCCGCCCGGACGGTGCCGGCACGTGGACGGTCACGGCCAGCGGCCCGCGGGACATCTGGGCCGAGATCCGCGAGACGACCGTCCGGTGGCGGGCCGCCGGGGAGCCGGAGGTCTATCGGCTCGATTTTGAGTCCGACGGCGAACAGCGGGTGAGCGCCGGCCGCGGGCAGGGGGCCTTGACCTGGCGGTTGCCCACGCCGCACACCGTCACCGAGGAGGCAACGCAATGACCACACCACCACGGGGAGACGAGCCAATGGGCATGAGTGCCGCCAGCCCCCTGCGGTCCGGCGGGTGCTTGTGCCGGAGGATTCGCTTCATCATCAACGGCGAGGCCGACTATCCCCACGTGTGTTTCCCTGATGATTGAGTGAGTTCAAGCGACTCACAGGGGTGGAAGTTGGACGAGTGGTGGCTGGTGTTCGTGCCGGATCCGGAGCGGTGGGGGCCGCTACCGAAGTACGGGGTGCTGGGGGTCCGCGACCTGCCGGCCGCCTTGGACGCGGTGGGACTTCGGCCGGGCGATCCGGTCTTTGTACGGCCTGATTTCGTCGTGGACGCGGAATTGTTGCAGTTCACCCTCTCTCCAGATTTCCGCAACCTGGAACGGGAATCGCGTCGGAATTACGCGATAGACATCCGTTTGCTGCTGTCGTGGCTTTGGCGGCGGGGTGTTCCCTGGCGGGCGGCGACCATTACGGATTTGCGGGCGTACAAGGAATTCCGCGTCGACTCGCCGTTGAATCCACAGCGGATCGGTGGAACGAAGTGGAACCGTGAGGCAGCCGCTCTGACCCAGCTCTACAAACACCGCATGAACGCCCGGCACGCGACCACCCTCCTGCGGGCCCTGCTCGTCCTTGCGACCAACGAAGTCCAGCGATGGCGGACGATCACGCTCCCGATCAGCACGAGCACCGCCACCCGAACATCACACCAGCCCCGCTGACCAGCAAAGACCACGATGGCGGTCTCTCACTGGACGTCCAACAGCACCTTCCCTTGCGCGCGGCGCTCGTCGAGTTCGAGCAGAGCCTGCGATGCCTGCTCAAGCGGGAAGCGCCGCCCAATCACGGGCTGAAGCTTGCCGGCCCGCAGGAGAGGCAGTAGCGCGGCCCACTGCTCCTGCAGATAGGAAGGCTGCTCCACCCAGAACGCGCCCCAGCCGACTCCTGAGACGTTGAGGTTGTTGCGCATAAGGCTGTCGACCTTGATCTGGGCAACGTCGCCGCCCGTTGAGCCGACGACCAGAAGGCGGCCCTCGCGCGCGAGGATGCGCAGCGAGCCGGAGACCCGGCCGGCTCCGACCGGGTCCACGACGATGTCAACGCCGCGATTTCCGGTCAGTTCCAGCACCGCGTCCTCGAAGGCGTCGGCCAAGACGACCTCATCGGCGCCGGCAGCCTTCGCCGTATCGATTTTTCCCGATGCGGACACGACCGCGACCACCCTGGCATCCAGTGCGGCGGCCAACTGCACCGCGGCGGTGCCGACGCCGCCGGCTGCTCCGTGCACCAAAACCGTCTCACCCGGCTTCAGCTGCGCCCGGCGCACCAGGGCGAAGTGCATGGTCAGATAGTTCATGGGCAGGGCCGCGCCCGTGTCGAAGGACACGTTGTCGGGGAGCGGGAAGACCGCCGTCGGCGGGGCGGTCACCGTCTCGGCGTATCCGCCGACCCCGGGGAAGGCCGCGACCCGCTGCCCGGCTGTCAGGCCGCTGTCCGAGGGGGCGGACCTGACGACTCCGGCGACCTCGGTGCCCGGGATGAAGGGAAGGGTCCGCCGCAGGTGGTACTCACCGCGGCTCTGTGAAACCTCCGGAAAGGTCACGCCGGCGACGTGCACGTCGATGACGACCGACTCGGCATCGACCGTCGGTTCATCGACTTCGACGAGCTCTATGGCGTCGGGACCCTTGAGGGTGGTGATGTGCATAGCACGCATGGGGGGCTCCTGGGATGGGGCAACAGGAAGGAACGGCACGGTTACTTTTCGCGCCTCGGTACTCTTTAAGAACCGTGACCAGCATGGTGTACCAGCCGCATCCCGATCAATAAGGCACTTTTTGGTGTCCCGGTTCTCTGGAGGTAACGATGACCCCGACTGATAGCCAGTCGCAGCAGGACGCGGGCCGGGCCCGCGTCGTCCTCGGCATGGTCGGGGACAAGTGGTCGCTCCTGGTCGTGTGCCGCCTCGATCTGGGGCCGCGCCGTTTCACCGAACTAAAGCGAACCGTCGACGGAATCAGCCAGCGCATGCTCACCGTGACCCTGCGGAGCCTGGAACGGGACGGCATCCTGATCCGCACCGTCCACAACGTGATGCCGCCTCACGTCACCTACGAGCTCACCCCGATGGGCAGAACGCTCTACGAAGCCACCGCGCCCCTCCGGAAGTGGACCATCGAGCACCTGGCGCACATCGACGACGCCCGCGCGGAATACGACGCCCGCGCCAACGCCCAGCCCGCCGAGGCCGTCAAGAGTCACAGCTGATCGTTCCCGACCCGACCGCGCATCTCGCGGGTGAACTGGGAGTCCTCGCGTTCAAGCGAGGCTACGCCCAGTGGTCCGAAAGCCATCGTGATGACGCGGAAGGGCTCGCACCACACGCACTGGCAGCCTTGAACGCGCGCTTCTTCGGGTCGGACTCGTTGTCCTGGACGTGCACCCCGGTGAGGCGATTGCCGCGTCCGGCGGGACCCCGCTGCTGGTCGCGATGCACGACCCGTACGGGGCGCGGGTGCTCGGCGTCATCCACCTGAAGGATGTCGTCAAGGACGGCATCCGCGAACGCTTCACCGAACTGCACCGGATGGGCATCCGTACGGTGATGATCACCGGCGACAACCCGCTCACCGCCAAATCCATCGCGCAGGAAGCAGGCGTGGACGACTACCTCGCCGAAGCCACCCCTGAGGACAAACTCACGCTGATCGTCCAGGAACAGGAGGGCGGCAAGCTGGTCGCGATGACCGGCGACGGCACCAACGACGCCCCCGCACTGGCCCAGGCGGACGTCGGTGTCGCCATGAACACCGGGACCTCGGCCGCCAAGGAGGCCGGGAACATGGTGGACCTGGACTCCAACCCGACCAAGCTCATCGAGATCGTCGAGATCGGCAAACAACTCCTCATCACCCGCGGCGCGTTGACCACCTTCTCCATCACCAACGACGTCGCCAAATACTTCGCGATCATCCCGGCCATGTTCGCCGGCGCCTACCCGGGCCTGTCCGACCTCAACATCATGGGCCTGCACAGCCCGACCTCCGCCATCACCTCCGCGATCATCTTCAACGCCCTCATCATCATCGCGCTGATCCCGCTCGCCCTGCGCGGCGTGCGCTACACCCCTGCCTCCGCCCATGACCTGCTCCGGCGCAACCTCACCCGCTACGGACTCGGCGGCCTCATCGCCCCGTTCATCGGCATCAAACTCATCGACCTGCTCGTCTCCCAGATCCCCGGCCTCGGCTGAGCAGCGCCCCGGGCCTCGGGAGGCGCAGCCGGGGCCGTACTCACACCCGGGCCTACGCCTGCGGGGCAGAGCTCCATGCCGAAGCCGGAGGCCTGGGAAGCAAGCCTGAACGGCGAGGTCAGCAGGGGCTGTTCGTCGAAACGTGGTGCGCACGTACAGCCCATCGGATTTGAGTCGGGGTCGCATCATCCGCCTTCGGGGTCGGTCATCCGCTATCCGGCCCCGATGTGTCATCGGACCACCGGACCCGGCGTCGGAACATGCAGTCGGTCGGGGCCCAGCCGAGTATCGGGGCGGCTCGGGACCATGTCTTCACGGTCGGGCACAGGACTGACCACAGGTTCCGGTCGCCGCCGGTCTCACGGGGCGCGCCCGGACCCGCCCGAACGCCCGGCAGAGGATGAGATGCCCTCGCCACCTCGCACACGTCGCCTCGCGCTCCTCGCCTCGTGCAGGGCCATGGGTTTTCCGGGACTGCCGGCCCGCATCGTGCACCGCGTCTTCCTCCGTCACGAGGTGAACCGAAGCGGGATGGCCGGTGGCGTAGAGGCCGGCGGTCCGGGGGCGGCAAACGACTGGCGTGGAGGAACGGGCCATGCGCTCAGTGCCCGTGTGAGGCCGCTCAGTCGGCGTGATCGGGCGGATCGGCGAAGTGGGCCCTTTTCCTGAGCTGGTGGCCGGGGACGAGTCGGGGCGAGCGTTGGATCGCCACCGGGGCCGCGTCATCGGTCAGTGGTCCTCCGACATGGGTGGAAGGGCCCGACTGGATCCGCGCGGAGATCGCGACCATCCGCGCCACGACGGACCGCCCGTTCGGAATCGGCTTCATCACGCCGTTCCTCTCCTTCACCGAGCCACTTTTCGACGCCGCACTGGAAGAGCGACCAGAGATCATCGCGCTGTCGTTCGCCGACCCCCGGCCGTGGCTTGCTCGCGCCAAGGACACGGGAGCCCGGGTGATGTGCCAGGTCCAGAACTACGGCGACGCGGAGGCGGCCGTCGCCGCGGGTGCCGACGTCCTCGTGGCGCAGGGCACCGAGGCCGGTGGCCACACCGGGACGATGGGCCTGCTGCCGTTCCTGGCCGGAATCGTGAAGCGCTATCCCGATGTTCCGGTGCTCGCCGCCGGGGGCATCGGCGACGGTCGAACTCTCGCGGCGGCTCTCACCGCAGGTGCGGACGGCGCCTGGTTGGGCACGGCATTTCTCGCCACGCCCGAAGCGGTCGAGGTACACGATGCCCACAAGCGCCTGATCGTCGAGAGTGACGGCAGCGACACCGTATGGACACGGACCTACGACATCGTCTCGGGGCTGCCGTGGCCGGCGGCCATCGGCGAACGCGTCCGCCGCAATCGGTTCACCGATGAGTGGTCAGAGCGTGAGGCGACGCTGCGGGACCGCACAGCGCAAGACGCGCCCTCGGAAGCCTCCGGCCCCGTCGACGCCCCACCCGACCCCGACACGAGCTCGGTCCTCTACGGTCAGTCGGCGTTCTTCGTCGATGCCGTCCGCCCCGCTGCGGACGTGGTCCGGACGATCAGTGACGACGCCGAGGCAATCCTCGCCTCGCGGCCTCGATCGCTGCTGAGCTGACCGGGAGTGTGAACGGCGAGACCCGGCCGATGGGACGGTGTGTCGGGCGGACCTTCCCCCGGTCACATCCGGCCGTATGTCAGACCGCCTACAGCCCGGGAAATCCATCGAACAGGTGTGGGCTCTCCCCCAGCAGCGAGCAGGTGGTCGCTTTCAAGCAGCGGTATCAAGCCGACTGAGTGCACCTGACCGCCAGCAATCTGCGGCGGCCCTGCGGCCCTACGACCCATGCGCGTTGTAGTGCACTTCCCGGTGAAGCGACACCCGCCGTCGATTGCGGCACCATCAGCGCGGTCGTGTGTCTTGCGGTGGCGTCGAGGGAGGCCTGTTCTCCCGGCTGCCGGCGGTGAGCATGGTCCGGGCTCGGCGTTCGACCAGAATCGGGACGTAGGTTCTGATCCTGGCCTGGTGCAGTTGGTCGTAGGCCGTTTTGACCAGTGCGTCGACGGTGGCCGGATCTACGGACGGGTACGCAGACCTTAAGCGCGCGATCACGTTCTGGACGGCGGTGAGTTCATCCTGCTGAACGCGCATAGCGGATCCTTCGGGAATCGCCGAATGAGCTTCGCGGTGCCGGGCCTCCCGCCCGGGTGGAATGCGATCACCGGTCACATGCGGCTGCTCGTCAGCCGTCATGAAAAGTATCCCCGGGTAGGACAAGGGTCACCACAGCGAACAGGCCATCGCCTTCCCCCGCGTCATAGCTCGACCAGGAGAGCAGGCCGGCATCGGAAAGGCGCTGCAGAGCGGAGCAGAGGAGGTCGGGGGACACCCCCAGGGCGGTGGCTGCGGCCGAGATCGGGAACGCCGCTGGGTGGGACAGGTGCACCTGCCGCGGATCGGCCACGAGATCGATGAGCAGTCCGGCGGCCACGTGCCCCTGCGGTACCTCGCGCGCCCGCAGCGCCCAGTTCACTGCCCAGTTCTCCGATATCACCGGCTGCACGGTTCATGACCTCCAGGCTCCACACTCCCGAGGCAGCCCATCGGTTCGCCGAGTCCGCCGCGTTCATTCTCCGGCAGCCCGGCCATGATCGCTCGGCCAGATCCTGCGCACACTCAGTCAGGGGTTCACCCACCACGCGTGGGCAATGCGCTCGCCCCGCCTCGTCCACGCGCCGGGAGCTGACCGAGGTAGCTTGATGGTTCAGCAGGAGAGGAGTGATGGCGATGCCCATGCCGACCCACCCGCCGAAAACCCATCAAGCCCCTTTTCGTCCTTCAGCGGTCATCATGTTGGTATCCGCGTTCCCGACTACGATGCGGCGAAGGCTTGGTACACGGAGAAGCTGGACTTCCGAGTGCTCCAGGAGTGGCCCTACGGCGAGCTGAAGCTCGCCTACCTCTGCCCGCAGGCCCTGCTGGAGCTGCCGGCCTCCGGCTTGCAAACGACGGCCCATCGTGAGGACGGACTCATCTACGTCGAGGAGTCTCCGTACGCGGCATGCGGGCACGACTACCTTGCACCACTCTGCCTAGACGCCAACCACAGGGCGGTGCTACCCCAGCGGTTCAGTGCCACCGGCCCAATCACTGGCGCCCTAGACGATCTGACCGCGGCGTGCGGGGCATCGTGGCTCCTGGCGGACGTCTCCGGGCCGGAGACCCCTCCCGGTACGGCTCTCCTGATCGGTGCCGCCCTCGCATCCGGTGTCCAGATCGCCGCGTTCCACCCGAAGCCGACGTTCACCCACGCCTCCGGCCGCGAGCCGAACTGGCGCAACCTCATGATCCAGTACGCCGTCCACGCTCACCTCAAGGACAGGGAGGCGGTGCAGGCATGGCTGGCGATGTGAACCTCGACGAGATGGCCACCGCCTACGACACGCTCGTCCTCGAAGGTCCCGACGGGGTAGGCAAAAGCACCCTCGCGGAGCGCTTATCGGCGCAGCACGGCTTCCAGGTGATCCACTCCCCGAAGACGCCGGATCATCTCGACCTGGCCACCCGGTACCGCGAGATCCTCAACGGTGCCGGCCGCATCCTCTTCGACCGCTGCTTCGTCAGTGAGCTGGTCTACGGACCACTGCACCGCGGTAGGTCACGCATCACCTGGAGCGAGGCGCTCGATCTGGCCGAGAGCATGATAACCCGCGTGGGCATGTTCGTCCACCTGACCGCGCCCCCGCCCGTCATTCGCCAGCGGCTCCTCGCCCGCGACGGGGAAGTCGCCAGCCTGGAGGAGGTCGCCGCACTCGTCACCGGCTACCAGCGGGTCTTCTCCACGCTCGCGGACTACACCAAGGTGCTCACCCTCGACACAACGGTCCTCGAACTCCCGTCAGCCGGGTGAAGGCGACTGGAAGCCGGCACGCCGGATCCACGGCTCCCGCTAGGCTGCGGCAGCACCCGCTGTACCGCTCCGGAGGAGTCGTGGACATCTCATAGGCCCAGAAGCTCGCCTGGGAAAACAAGCTCATGAAGAACTTCAACACCCGCGACGTGGCCCTGGAGTTCGGACTCCTCACGGCCGAAGTGGGTGAAGCCTTCACCGCCTGGCGCAAGGGCCTTCCTGACCTCGGAGAAGAACTGGCCGATGTCTTCCTCTACCTGACCGCGGTGGCGGAGATGAACGGGCTGGACCTCGATTCGGAGGTCGAGCGGAAGATCGAGAAGAACGAACGGCGTACGTACGAGCGCAACGAACACGGAGCGCAGATCAGGACGAGCAGCGACTGAAGGCTGGCCCCGCGTCCATCGCGAGGGTTCCGCATGAGGGCGGCCCCTGGCTCATGCCAGGGGCCGCCCTCATCTTCCTGTGCTCCGCAGTGACCACCATCAGGCTGCGAGAGCATGACGCTCGGCTCTGTCGCCCGTCACGTCATCCCCGCTGTCCGCCTGCGGGCTCTCCAAGCCGAGCCCGCAGGCCCGACGCCTCACTACGCACGTGGCGGCGAGCCGGGCCTATCACCCCGCCAGCTGAGGTCTGGCGGGTTTCCCAGGGGCTGCTGCGATTGCTCGCCGCCTGCGGCGGTCGCGCCCTCCGTCTTCGCAGACCAGGACACGGGCGTCCACCAGCGAACGGAGGTCACCGCATTTGGAGCGCAGAGGCAAGTGGTCACGGTGATGGCACGCGCAGGCGGCGTTCGAGGTAGATCGCAGTGAAGACCGCGACCTTGGCTCGCAGGGCCCAAGGGTCGAAGGGTTTGCTGATGTAGTCGACTGCACCGGCGGCGTAGCCGCGTGCGGTGTGCTCAGGGTCGGTGCCCATGGCGGTGAGGAAAATGATGGGGACGTCGCGGTTGCGGGCACGGCGCTTGATCTGGGCGGCGGTCTCGTAGCCGTCCATCTCAGGCATCTGCACGTCCAAGATGATGACCGCAAAGTCGTCGTGATCCAGCAGGGCTTTGAGTGCATCCCGGCCAGATCTCACCGTAACGAGCTCCTGGTCGAGCGTTCCCAGCACCGCGGTCATCGCCAGGAGGTTGTCGGACTGGTCATCCACCACGAGAATCTTGGGCATCCCCGTGTCTGTCGCAGTCGGAAGCGCGACGGTCGGCAACTCGACAGCTTCAAGCTGCCGCTCCAGCAGCTCGCACCGGGCTTCGGCGGCCGCGCGCTGCTCCCTCACAGTCTGGAGCTCCTCCCCCAGCTGGAACACCTGCTGTTGCAGAGCTTCGCGCTCGTCCAACAGCTGAGAAAGGTCGGGGTGGGCCGCCGCAAGCTGGTCAGCGCGGGCGCGCTCGACCTTCCAATCCGCCTCCAGCTGCCCCAGCCGCACTTCCAGATCGGCGATGCGGTGCGTGCGGTCCAGGAGAGCATCACCCAAGACGTCTCCACGCACACTGGAGCGCCGGGAGACCCGGTCCGCATCGGCCAGCTGCTCCTCCAAGACCTCCACCGCGTGCTTCGGCATCGAACAGGCGTCGACCGCAGACCTGTAGAGCTCGCGTACGAGTTCCACAGCATCACTCGTCACCGCAGTGCCTCGATGCTCGGCGAGGTCGGCGAGCAGATCGGTGACGACTCGCCACGGCGGTAACCGTGTGCCGTTGAGGTAGCGCGAAAGCGTACCGGGGTCACGGCGGCGCCGAGCCGCATAGCGACGCACCGACACCTCCAGGCCCTCGAACAGCTCCCGGAGCGCTTGGGCAAGAGCCCGCGATTCCTCCGGAAGATCACTCCCCAGCGGCCGCAGTTCACCCACGCTCCGTCCCCTGCCCGTGCTGGACCGCCTCAGTCTTGCCTCGTTCGGACTCGGCGACGATAAGCCGGTTGAAGAACGACACCGCCGCGCCTGCTGCAGCGAGCCCGACGAGCACGCTCTGCGGAACGCCTTCGCCGGCCGTCCAGGACAGCAACGCCGCGACCGCCCCACCGAGCACGGCCAGCAGGAACACCAACGTCGTTCTGAGCGATAGCAGGGGCCGATCCACGGCATCTCCATCCATCCGCCCCGCGCAGGGCGGGAGGATTCTCACTCGTGCGGCCGATTGCCGAACGGTTGGCACACAGCATGGAGGGCGACAGCACCGTTGCATGCCGGGAACGCCCGTGCAGGGCATCGAAGTTGTGCGCTGCCCACGGTCACCCACGCGTGCCACCCGTCCTTCGCGCAGCTCACAGCCCTGAGGTTCCATGGCGTTGGCGCCGTGTTGCCGCGCAACGTGGGCGACACGAACATTTGCGCGAACTCGGTTCCTCTGCACCAATCCCGTGTGCTGGGCGTGCTCGGGCGCCGACCCGGTCCACGTGGGCCAGTGAAGGCGAGATCGTCACGGTCATCCTGGACCGCTCACCGTTCTATGCCGAGTCCGGTGGCCAGGACAGCGACGCGGGCCGGATCTCCGGCGCGTCGATGGAGGGCGAGGTCCTTGATGTGCAGCGGCCGTTGTCCAGTCTGGTCGCCCATGAGGTCCGCCTCACCGCAGGTGAGTTGTCCGTCGGCGACAGCGTGGTGGTCGCCGTCGACGCCGAATGGCGGCTGGGAGCCCGGCAGGCCCACTCCCCCACCCATGCCCTGCACGTGGCACTGCGCGAGATCCTCGGACCGACCGCCTTGCAGTCCGGTTCCTGCAACCGGCCCGGCTACCTGCGCCTGGACTTCCTCTGGCGCGGTGCCCTCTCCCTCATGGTGCGCAGCGAGATCGAGGAGGCGGCCAACCGGGCCCTGCGCCGAGATCTGCCGGTCGGCTTGCGCTGGATGACCTTGCCCGAAGCCAAGGAGATCGGGGCTCTCGCGCTGTTCGACGAGACGTACGGCGAGAAGGTCCGGTTGTGGAGATCGGTGGGGCCTGCTCGCGGGAGCTTTGTGGCGGCACCCATGTCGAGTACGCCTCGCAGATCGGCGCCATCGCCCTGACCGCCGAGTCCTCGGTCGGCGCCGGAATGCGGCGGCTGGAGGCCGCTGTGGGCCTGGAGGGCTTCGGCCACCTGGCCCGCGAACGCGGCCTCGTCACCCGTATCGCCGAGCAGCTCAACGCGCCGCGCGGCGAGCTGACCGACAAGTTCGCTGCCCTGCTGGACCGGCTCAAGGCCGTCGAGCGGGACAACGCCCGCCTCAAAGCCCAGGCCACCGCCGCCCGAGCCGCCGAACTGGCTGCTTCAGCAGAACCCGCCGACGGTACGACCGTGGTCGAGGGCAGCCCCGACGAAGCACGCGCCCTGGCCCTGGCCGTCCGCGACCACCTGCGACGGAAGTCGTCGGCGGGTGGTCGCGGCGTCTGCCGGTGTCCTGGTGCTCGCGCTCAACCGGACCGGCACCACCACCGGGCTTAACGCCTTCACCTTGGTCAAGCAGTTGCTGGACGGCCGCGGTGGCGGCTCCGCGGACATCGCCCAGGGAGGCGGCATCCCGCGCGATCGACTGGACGGCGTGCTGGCGGATGTGCCGCGTCTCACCGGACGCAGCTGAGCCCACGAGCAGCGGTTGGGGCTGCCTCAGCCCCAACCGCTGCGGGGTCGCGATGTCATAGAAGCGCTTGGCCACTGGGCCAGCGTGAGTGCGGCGTATCGCCTCCGCGCCGCACGTGAGATGCACCGACAGCCGGAGCGGAAATTCTCAAGAGTGGCCAGTCTGCCCTCGTGAGGTGGCCTTTCTACGTTAAGAAGCTCACTGAACCGATCTCCGGAGTTATGCCGCAAGTTGCAGATGGCCTGGGGTGACGAAGTCAGGTTCAGCGACTGAGAGGATCGGATGCACATAGCTGACAGCCATGCCTGACCTCGTGGTGACGACCTTCCGCTGTAGAGATATCTCCATCCGCGCCCCGCTGGCTCCACGCTTCATACCGACAACTGCGGCGCTCAACGAGTCGGAAAATGCCCACGACGACGAAGCCAGGAAGAACATCCCCACGTCGGATGCCGCGGCGAGCCTGAAAGCGAGACGGGCATCCAGTTTGGGGCCCTGACCGGACCGAGCAGCGGCTTTTCGGTCGAAGACCGACTCGGGACAGCCACAAGGGTCACCTGCGTTGTCCATCGGCTCAAGGACGTTGGATCCATCGCAGACATGAATCGGTCCGCGCCCATCTCCCTGCTCCAGCACCATACGGTTGATCACAGACCTTGGACCATCGATGTTCACCGCGATCGCATCCCTGTCCAGCATCAGTTCAAAGGCTTCCTGTCGTCGACCACGACTTCGAGGCCGGCCACCGTAGAGCCCGGCAACTGTGGCTGCCACTTCCTCGTTCGTTGTAGTCATCAGCCATGACGACAGGGCCACCGAGCCCCCTCCACATCGTTCCTCTTCGGCCCAAAAGGTGCCGACAGCCGTCCCAGCTCGGATTCCCTCAGCCACCACGTTCCACGTCACTCCTCTGCACAACCAAGAGTCAGGGATCCGATGGTCGATGAAATCCGCAGCTTGGCGCAGCCGGGAAATTGGTGTAGCGCCCCTACCCGATTCCGGAAGGATTCCGATCCGGCGCGTGCATGACGCCGACCACGCAACGGACGGGAGCCCCAGCCGGGAAGGGAGTGACCCGCACGCCGAAGTCCAGGAGGATCTCTTTGCGAGCCTGGGCATCGAGTGCCTTGTGCCAGCGGTCCGCGACCGTCTCTCCCGTCGGCCGTTGGACCATCCCTGGCGGACGCTGCGGCTCGGACTCCAACACGGCCAGTTCACGCCCCAGGGCGGCATATCGTTCCCGAAACCACTGGGCATCATCAGCCGCGTCTTACAGGCCTGCCTCCCAGTCGGCCCGGAACCGCTCCCTCGTTGCCTGCACTTCGGCAATGCGTTCCGGCACTCCGTTACCAGGGTCGTAGACGGTCTCGAAGATCACGCCGTCACCGAACTTCTGCAGAAACCACTCCTCGACATGCCCATCGAGGAAATGGGTGCGGATAAGCGGCGCGGGGCGGCAGTCCTTTGCGCTCAGCCATCCCTTGTTCCGGGCGGTGCATGCATAGCGGGGTGGCATAGCTGGTGAGTTCTGTGTCTGCGTGTACACCCTGTTATGGCACTGCCCGCACAATGCCACTTCTGTGAGCAGGTAGCTGCGGTTGGTACGGCGGCCCTTCCACGGAGTGGCCCCGGCGGTGAGAACCTTCTTCAATGCCTCGGGGGTGGCCCGGTCCCACGGGCCCTCGCAGACCCGTACCGGATTCCCTTCCTGGTCGATGACGGGCTTTCCGTTGTGCATCAGGTATCCCAGGGCTGCCTCGGAAAGAAGTATGTTCCGCAGGCTCGTCGGATACCACGGCCGGCCGCGCGACGGCTTCCCGCACATGACGGCCAAGTGATCGATAGGAGCCTGTTCCCCTGCACGATTCAGGCGGGCCGCTTCGCTACTGGGCGTGTTGCGCTCGGGATCGGCTTTCCCTCGTCACGCATCTTGTAGCCGGTGTTCAGGCAGTCAACGACGTTGCGGCCAAGCCGGTCCACCGCTGCGGCGACGAGGCCGTCGTACGGCCCCCGCTCGTCACGAAGCCACGGGCCGAGCTTGGGCCGGGTGACTGGGTCCGTGGCTCCCGATACCTCCCAGTCGTCAGCCCAGCCGATGATGTGCCCGCCGACAGATGCTGCGGCTGTCAGCACGTCCTCCCGTTGGCGCTCCGGGGACGACGTGGCCAGCTTCATGCGGGACAGCCGCCGCACGCCGAGCAGGCACTTTCCGTATCCGTCGTAGGGTCGTTCGATCATGTTCAGGTCCGTACCGCGCAAGGTCTCTCCGTTTCGGGCACGCAGGGTACGGAGAATTCACGGCCACCCCCAGGACGATCTTGGTCAGCCCAGGAAGCTCAGTCGAACCTGACGGTTGACATTAGAGATGTTGGTGTCGACCAAACAGACGGACTGCCAGGTACCGAGTGCCATCCTGCCCGCCACGACCGGGAGGGAGGCGTGGGGTGGGACGAGGGCGGGCAGGACGTGGTCGCGGCCGTGGCCGGGGGTGCCGTGACGGTGGCGCCAGCGGTTGTCGGCCGGGAGGAGGTCGTGCAGGGCCGCCAGAAGGTCTTCGTCGCTGCCAGCGCCGGTTTCCAGGACGGCGATGCCGGCAGTGGCGTGCGGAACGAAGATGTTCAGCAGGCCGTCGCGGCCGTCTGCCGTCTCTCGGAGGAAGGCTGCGCAGTCGGCAGTGAGGTCGGCGACGGTCTCCGACGAGCCTGTGGTGACGTCGAGGACGCGGGTGGTGAATGCGGTGCTCATGCGTTCATTTTGGTACGGACGACCTGCCCCGGTCCGCAACCCCCCGGGTCTCTTCCGCAATGCTGCCTCAATACTCCGGCAACAATGGTCCACGAGCCGAGATGACGTTTGACCCCTCTCGCGGCGCACCGCTACGTTCAGCGACATGCCCACATCAGCCCTGCTCACCACGCGCGGTCATATCGACCTGCTGCGGGTGGCGTCTGCCGCGTGTCACCGCGGCGGCTGTTGTTGATGCCTTTGCGCTGTCGCTGTCATTGCGGTTGTCGCTGTCGTTGCGGATGCCGTTGCCGTGGTTCAGGGCGTTGTTGAGGGCGTTCCCCTTTCGCGTTTCGCGGTGCTTTGCGGTCGGCGATCGGCTCGCTGTGGCTGTGCGCGGCCGTTTTGAGGCTTTCTGTCTTTCTTTCCGTCTTGGTGGGACCTGAATTCCTTCAGGGCCTCTCCAGGGCCTCTCGAGTGATTGCCGCGGATCGTTTGCGTTGGTGCCGGCTGCCGGTCTGGCGCGCGGTCGTTTCGGCGGTCGTT
This sequence comes from Streptomyces sp. NBC_00400, assembly GCF_036048035.1. NCBI lineage: Bacteria > Bacillati > Actinomycetota > Actinomycetes > Kitasatosporales > Streptomycetaceae > Streptomyces > Streptomyces sp. NBC_00400. Next base: position 852,778 of record NZ_CP107940.1, read on the forward strand.
TCGGTGGTCATCTCGGGGGTGATGGCGGCGATGCTCTTGTTGTTGCCGCCGGCTGGGCGCTGATTTTCGTAGTGCGGGCGGGCGTGCGCGGCATTCATCCCTTTCCGCCCAGTTCCCTCTCCCTCTCCCTCTCCCTGTTCTCTTCTCCCCCCTCACCCGTCCCCCCCTCGTGGAGTATTGATGACTGTCGATCAGGCCGTGGCGCGCCATGCACCGCCCGATACATCCGCTGAAGCAGCAGCCTCGTCACTGGTGAAGGGGGTGGAGGCGGGGCTGAATTCCGAGGCCGGGTCCGATGGGCCTGAGTTGGTGCGCGTCGATCCGGTTTCCGGACGGCGATGGTCGGTGCCGCGGTGGCTGCGCCGAACGGTGGGGCCGGTCGCGCTGCTGGTCCTGTGGCAGGTGCTCAGCGCGAGCGGTGCCCTGGAGGCCCAGATCCTGGCGTCGCCCGGGACCATCGCTGCGACCGCCGGAGACCTGGTGTCGGACGGAACACTGCCCTCCGCGATGCTGGTTTCCCTTCAACGGGTCGCGGTCGGGCTGTTGTTGGGTGGTGTGGCGGGTGTGGCGCTGGCGCTTGTGTCGGGGCTTTCTCGGCTCGGTGAGGATCTGGTCGACGCGACCGTGCAGATGCTGCGTTCCATTCCCTGGGTGGGTGTGATTCCGCTGTTCATCATCTGGCTGGGCATCGGAGAGGCACCCAAGATTGCGTTGATCTCGCTGGGTGTGGCGTTCCATCTATATCTGAATGTCTATGCCGGAATCCGTGGCGTCGACGCCCAGTTGGTGGAGGCCGGGCAGTCGCTCGGGCTGAGCCGGTGGGGGCTGATCCGGCATGTGGTGCTGCCCGGTGCGCTTCCGGATGCGATGACCGGGCTGCGCTATTCGCTGGCCACCGCGTGGCTCGCGCTGGTCTTCGGCGAGCAGGTCAACGCCGACGACGGCCTCGGCTTTCTGATGAACCAGGCCAGGGAATTCTTCCGCACCGACGTGATCGTGGTGTGCCTCGTGGTCTACGCGATTCTCGGGCTCATTGCCGACTTTCTCGTCCGTACCTTCGAAAGGCAGCTGCTGCAATGGCGACCGACGTTCACGGGTCAGTGACCGACACCGAGCAGGGACGGCAGGTCACGCGTGCCGGGCTCTCCGGTTCCGCCGTACGGGTCGGCGGATTGGTGCGGTCCTTCGGCGGACGGGCCGTTATCGACGGTCTTGACCTGTCCATTCAGCCGGGCGAGTTCGTGGCGTTGCTCGGGCGCAGTGGTTGCGGTAAATCGACCTTGCTGCGGGTGCTGGCCGGGCTCGACCAGGAAATCGACGGCGAGGTGCTGGTGCCGCGCCGCAAGGCCGTGGCGTTCCAGGCGCCGCGGCTGATGCCCTGGAAGCGGGTCTGGCGGAATGTGCTGCTGGGGCTGCCGGGCCGCCCGGAACGCGAGGTCGCCGTAAGGGCGTTGGAGGAGGTCGGGCTCGGCCATCGGGCGGACGCCTGGCCCAAGACACTCTCCGGCGGCGAGGCCCAGCGTGCGTCACTCGCCCGTGCGCTGGTGCGGGAGCCGGACCTGCTGCTGCTCGACGAGCCGTTCGGCGCCCTCGACGCACTGACCCGGATCACGGCACAGCGCCTGGTGGCCGAGCTGTGGCAGGAGCGCGGATGCGCGGTGCTGCTGGTGACCCATGACGTGGAGGAGGCCCTGCTGCTCGCGGACCGGGCGCTGGTGATGGAGGACGGCCGGATCGCGTACGAGACCACGGTGGATCTGCCGCGGCCGCGCACTCTTTCCGATCCACGCTTCGGTGCGTTGCGCGCCCGGTTGCTCGACCGCCTTGGGGTGGAGGACGAGGACGGCGAGGAGGGAGAGGAGCCCGACGAGGCAGACGAGGCAGACGAGGCAGACGAGGCAGACGAGGCAGACGAGGGAACGGAGAGCGCGGAGGGGAGTGAAGGTTCTGGCGATGTCGGGGGCGAGTCGGAGGATGTCCGCTCCCGCACGGCCGGCGTCTCCCCCGCTGCCGCCTGACCCTGCCACGGAGGGGACGGCCGACAACCAGCCGTCATAGCTGCACAGTCGGCGGCCCTCTCCCCCGATGCCGACCCCCGACCTCCGACCCCCGATGTCCGTTGCCCGACACCCGCTGCCCGACACCTCCCCCTCCCCCGCACCACCCGCTCCCCTCACCCCTTCAAGCCCAGCCCACCCCACACCGCCCCACCTCACCCCCGAAGGAAACGGACGCCCCATGAGAGCACGACCTATCGCACCGGCCGCCGCCCTGCTGCTCCCGCTCACGCTGCTGCTGGCAGCCTGCGGAGGTGCATCGGGGGCCAAGGGGGCCGGTGGGGGGACCGGCAGCGGGACCGACGGCAAGGGGTCGCTGACCCTCAACGTCGGGGACCAGAAGGGTGGTTCGGAGGCGTTGCTGCGGGCCGCCGGCGAGTTGGACGACCTTCCGTACAAGATCAAGTGGTCGACCTTCACCTCGGGGCCGCCGCTGCTGGAGGCGATCAACGCGGGAGCGGTGGATGTGGGCGGGGTCGGCAACACTCCGCCGGTGTTCGCCGCCGCCGCGAAGTCGAAGATCAAGGTGATCGCCGGGACACACAGCCGGTCGGACGGCGAGGCGATCCTGGTGAAGAAGGGCTCCCCGCTCAAGCAGCCGTCGCAGCTGAAGGGCAAGTCGATCGCCGTGGCCCAGGGCAGCTCCGCGCACTACCAGCTCATTGCCTCGCTGAAGAAGGCCGGGCTGACGCCGAAGGACGTCACGCTCAACTACCTGCAGCCGGCCGATGCGCTCGCCGCGTTCACCCGGGGCAAGGTGGATGCCTGGGCGGTGTGGGACCCGTACACCTCGCAGGCACTGGATCAGGCCGGTGCCCGGGTGCTGACCACCGGGCAAGGGGTCGTGAACGGGCTGAGCTTCCAGGTGGCAGCGCCGGCCGCGCTGGACGACAAGAAGAAGACGGCGGCGCTGAAGGACTACACGGACCGGTTGCGGCGGGCGCAGAACTGGGTGTTCAAGCACCCCGACGTCTGGGCGAAGGCCTGGGCGAAGGAGACCGGGCTGCCGGACAAGGTGGCGCTGGACGCGGTCAAGCGCACCCGCGGTACGGCGGTCACGGTCGCCGTGGACAAGGCCGCCATCGCCTCCGAGCAGCAGATCGCCGACTCGTTCGCGGCGGTGAAGCTGATCCCCCGCTCGTTCCGCTTCGGGGACTTCGTCGACCCCCGTTTCAACGGTGGCCTGCAGCCTTCGAGCACGGCGCCGCGTACCTATGGAAAGGCTCACTGAGATGTCCGTACACCTGCATTGGTTCCTGCCGACCGGCGGCGACGGGCGCACCCTCGTCGACCGCCACGCCTACACCGACGGCGGTATCCGGCGTGACCGCATCACCCCGGTCAGCGGGGTACGGGCCCCGGACATCGAGTATCTGGCGCAGATCGCCAAGGCTGCCGAGCAGTTGGGGTTCGAGGCGGTGCTCACACCGACGGGCACGTGGTGCGAGGACGCCTGGCTGACGACGGTGGCGCTCACCCAGGTCACCGAGCGGCTGAAATTCCTGGTCGCCTTCCGTCCGGGGGTGATCTCGCCGGTGCTGGCGGCGCAGATGGCCGCAACCTATCAGCGGATCTCGCGCGGGCGGCTGCTGCTGAATGTGGTGACCGGGGGCGATTCGACCGAGCAGAAGCGGTTCGGCGATCATCTCGACCATGACCGGCGGTATGCCCGTACGGATGAGTTCCTGCAGGTCGTCCGCGGGGTGTGGGGCGGCGCGCCGTTCGACTTCAAAGGCGAGCACTATCAGGTCCAAGGCGGTCTGACGGCACTGCCGCCGGATCCGCTGCCGCAGATCTTCTTCGGCGGCTCGTCCGCTGCCGCGGGGCCGGTCGCCGCCCGGAATGTGGATGTGTACCTCACCTGGGGAGAGCCGCCCGAGGAGGTCAAGCAGAAGATCGACTGGATTCGCGGGCTGGCGGAGAAGGAGGGGCGTACGGTCCGGTTCGGCATCCGGCTGCACACCATCTCCCGGGACTCGTCCCAAGAGGCCTGGGCGACCGCCGACCGGCTGCTCGACGACCTCGATCCGGCGACGGTCGCGGCCGCGCAACAGGCGCTGGGCAAGAGCGAGTCGGTGGGGCAGCAGCGGATGCTGGCGCTGCACGGCGGCTCGCGCGACAAGCTGGAGATCTCGCCCAATCTTTGGGCGGGGGTCGGTTTGGTGCGGGGCGGGGCGGGCACCGCGCTGGTCGGCAGCCATGCCGAGGTGGCCGACCGGATCGAGGAGTACCACTCCCTGGGCATTGAGCACTTTGTGCTCTCCGGCTATCCGCATCTGGAGGAGGCGTACTGGTTCGGGGAGGGCGTACGGCCGGAGCTGGCCGCCCGGGGGCTGCTGGATGCGGGTCCCGCTCCGCTGGACGGTGTTCCGGCGGCCAACGGCCGGCCGGCCTCCGCGCCGGGCGGGGCGCCGCTGCTGATCGCGGGCGGTCGCTGAGGTTGTGTTCCCGTGGGGCGTGGGGCGTGAGCCGTCGTGGGCCGCGGGCCGTGAGCCGTGGGCCATGGGCCGTGGTGGGAAACGGCCCGCACCTCGCGGGAGTCACCTGTACCTCGCGGGAAGACAACCGCCCCTCACCCCGTTAGGTGAAACATGAACTACACCGGGGTGCGTGGGGTCGATGCCAAGGTCGAGGCCAATGCCGATGCCAAGGTCGAGGCCGATGCCGATGCCGAGGCCAAGGCCAAGGTCGACGTCGTAGTGATCGGTGCCGGGCAGGCCGGGTTGGCCGCCGCCTTTCATCTGCGACGGGCCGGCTATGCGCCGGACCGGGACTTCGTGGTGCTCGATCACTCCCCGCGCCCCGGGGGCGCCTGGCAGTTCCGGTGGCCCACGCTGACGTACGCCACGGTGCACGGGATGCATGCGCTGCCGGGCATGGAACTGACCGACGCCGATCCGCGCCGCCCGTCGTCCGAGGTGATCGGGGCGTACTTCGACCGTTACGAGCAGACCTTCGGGCTGCGGGTGCACCGGCCGGTGAGCGTGACAGCGGTGCGCGAGAGCGGTGGGGCCCCCTGGACCGAGCCTGGCGGGGACGTTGAGGGAAGGCGGCTGCTGGTCGAAACGTCGGAGGGGGACTATGCGGCGCGGGCGCTGATCAATGCGACCGGTACTTGGGACCGGCCGTTCTGGCCGCGGTTTCCCGGGCAGGAGACATTCGCCGGCCGTCAGCTTCACAGCTCTTCGTACAACGGGCCGGAGAGCTTCCGTGGTATGCGGGTTGTGGTCGTGGGCGGCGGGACCTCTGCCGTACAGCAGCTGATGGAGATCGCACCGGTCGCGGCCGCCACGACCTGGGTGACCCGCCGGCCGCCGGTGTTCCGCGAGGGGCCGTTCGGTGCGGAGCAGGGCAGGGCCGCGGTCGCCCTGGTGGAGGAGCGGGTCAGGCAGGGGCTGCCACCGCGGAGCGTGGTGAGCGTGACCGGGCTACCGATGACCGAGGCCATCCGGCAGGCCCGGGAGACCGGCGTACTGGAGCGGCTGCCGCTCTTCGAGCACGTCACGCCCACGGGCGTGCGCTGGCACGACGGACGTACGGTCGAGGCCGATGTGATCCTTTATGCCACGGGCTTTCGTGCCGCCCTCGACCATCTCGCCCCGCTGCACCTGCGCGAACCGGGCGGCGGCATCCGGATGGACGGCACCCGCACGCTGCGCGATCCGCGGGTCCATCTCGTCGGTTACGGGCCGTCGGCGAGCACCATCGGCGCCAACCGCGCGGGACGTGCCGCGGTCGGCGACCTCCGTCGGCTGCTCGCCACACCTCCTCGGCCCCGAGCCCTACCACGACCACGACCACGACGAGCCCATGCGGAGGCGGAGGTTGCCGGCAGCCTCGTCTCATAGGGCGAGTCCGGATGGGCGGTTGGGCCGGCAGGCCCGGAGTCACGGCCGAGGCACTGCCGGAGAACGGGCGAAGGCCGGCTGAAGCCCGGCCGAAGTCCGGGAACCGCCGAAGCGCCCATGCGGCACAACACCACAACCGCCCTCCCCACGGACCACTTCCCGCACACCTTCAGGCGAACGGACGTCCCCATGAGCACCTGTTCGCCGGTGCGTATGATCGAAAAGGGAAGGGCTTCAATTGACTCATAGCAACGGGCGATGATAACGGGGCGCGAGCGGCGGGCTGCAGGCCGTTACCACGCCTTCGGCCCAAACCCCTTGCTGGGCCGGAGAGTTGAGTCCCACAACTTCAAGGAGAAGATCCCGATGGACATCCTCACCTCTCTCTTGGCCCACATCCTCCACCTCGTGGGCTGGCTCGTCTGACAGACCTCGTCCCCAAGGCGCCGCCCCTCCCTGTCCCGGGAGGGGCGGCGCTTTTCTGTGGTCCCGTTCTCACCACCGCACTCCCGCCCCCGCCCGGGCTACTTCTCCAGCTTCTGCCGAGAGGTCTCCGGCAGCGTCAGATAGACGAGGAACGAGACGAGGCAGAGCACGGCCACGTACCAGGGAAAGAGGTCGGCGTGGCCGGCCTGCTTGAACCAGGTGCCGACGTAGGGGGCCGTGCCGCCGAAGAGGGCCACGGTGAGGGAGTACGGGAAGCCGATACCGGCGGCACGCACCCGCGCGGGGAACACCTCGACGTTCACGGCCGCGGCGACCGCGGTGTAGCCGGTGAGCAGCACCATACCCGCGCACTGCACCAGCAGCAGCGAGAAGAAGGCGTCGGTGACCAGGTGCAACAGCGGTACCGCGAGAACGGCGAAGCCCAGCGAGAAGCCGAGCAGCAGCGGTTTGCGGCCGATGCGGTCCGAGAGCATGCCGCCGAGCGGCTGGAGCAGGGCGAAGAAGGCGAGCGAGAGGGTGCCGACGGTGAGCGCATCGCCCTTGTCGAAGCCCGCGTTGACCTGCGCATACGTGGGCAGGTAGGTCGTCCAGGTGTAGTAGGCGATGGTGCCGCCCGCGGTGATGCCGCAGATGAGCAGGGACTGGCGGGGGTGGCGGCGCAGTGCCTCGAAGAGGCCGGGGCGGTCGGCCGCCTGCTGTTCGAGGCTCCGGGTCTCCTGGGCGCCACGCCGGATCCACAGCCCCAGCAGGCTCAGCAGCGCGCCGATGAGGAACGGCACCCGCCAGCCCCACTGCCCCATCTGGTGCTCGGTGAGCAGCGCGACGAGCAGCGCCGCGGTCCCGGAGGCCAGCAGTTGGCCGAGGGTCGTGGACACGTACTGGAAGCTGGAGAACAGGCCGCGCCTGCCGGGTCCCGCCGATTCGACGAGGAAGGTCGTGGAGGCCGCGAACTCACCGCCCACCGACAGTCCCTGCACCAGGCGGGCGATGACCAGGACGAAGGGCGCCAGCAGCCCGGCGGCCTCGTAGGTGGGGGTGAGCGCGACCAGCAGGCTGCCGCCGCCCATCAGCAGGATGGTCAGCGTCAGTGCCGTCCGCCGGCCGCGGCGGTCGGCGATCGCGCCCATCAGCAGTCCGCCGATCGGGCGCATGAAGAAGCCGACGGCGAAGACGGCGAAGGTGGAGAGCAGCGGCACCAGCGAATCGCCGGCGCCTTCGGGGAAGACCTGCCCCGCGAAGTAGACCGCGAGGAAGGAGTACGCGTACCAGTCGTACCACTCGACGGCGTTGCCGATCGAGGCGGCGGCCAGTTGCCGCAGCCGTGACGGCGGGCGGGCACCGTTCGGTGCCTGTTCCTCGGCTATGTGCTCGGCGCTCGACATGGTCCTCCGCTCCTGGTTCTTCTCGTTGGCCTGCTGCTGGGGCAGGATGAGCCGCCAGGTGATCATGTACCGCGGAAGCGGGTGGCCGCCAGGGGCTGTGGCAGTCGAAAGGCAGCCGAAAGGAGAGGGCAACGTGCGCGTAGCACTGTTCGTCACCTGTATCAACGACATGCTCCATCCGCGGACGGGGCAGGCGGTGGTGGCGCTGCTGGAGCGGCTGGGGGTGGAAGTCGGTTTCCCCGCCGGGCAGAGCTGCTGTGGCCAGCCGCAGTTCAACACCGGATACCGACAGGCGGCCGAGCCGCTGCTGCGCCGCTTCGACCGGGCGTTCCAGGACTACGAGTATGTGGTCACCCCGTCCGGTTCGTGTGCGGCGATGGTGCGGGACAACTACCCGCGGATCGCGGCGAAGGCGGCCGCCGAAGGGCGCGGCCGGGGACTCGTCGACGCGGCGGCGGTCGCCGTGCCCAAGACGTACGAACTGACCGAGTTTCTGGTGGATGTGCTGAAGGTGGAGGACGTCGGTGCCTACTTCCCGCATACCGTCACCTACCACCCCACCTGTCACGGTCTGCGGATGCTGGGGCTGGGCGACCGGCCGCGGCGGTTGCTGGAGCACGTCGAGGGGCTGGAGCTGCGGGAACTGCCGGACGCCGAGGAGTGCTGCGGGTTCGGCGGCACCTTCGCGGTGAAGAACCCGGCGGTCTCGGCGGCGATGGGCGCCGACAAGGTCCGCCACATCCTCTCCACCGGTGCCGAGGCGGTCTGCACGGTCGACAACTCCTGTCTGCTGCACATCGGCGGCACCCTCAGCCGCCGGGGCGCGCCGGTCCGCCCGGTCCATATCGCCGAGATCCTGGCCAGTACGGCCGGTACGGCCGGTACGGCCGGTACGGAAGGAGGTGTGCGGTGAGCGGCACCTACCTGGGTATGCCGGCCTTCCCCCGTGCCGCGGCCACCGCCACCCGCGACACCCGGCTGCGCGCCAACCTCACCCGTGCCACGCACACCATCCGCGACAAACGGGCCAAGGCCGTAGCGGAGCTGGACGACTGGGCGGAGCTGCGGGCCGCGGGCGCCGCGGTGAAGGACCGTACGCTGCGCCATCTCGACCACTATCTGGAGCAGCTGGAGGCCGCGGTCACCGCCGCGGGCGGGCAGGTCCACTGGGCCCTCGACGCCGACGAGGCCAACCGGATCGTCACCCGGCTGGTGCGGGAGACCGGCGAGAGCGAGGTCGTCAAGGTCAAGTCGATGGCGACGCAGGAGATCGGGCTCAACGAGGCCCTGGCCGGGGCCGGTATCCGTGCGTACGAGACGGATCTGGCCGAGCTGATCGTGCAGCTCGGCCACGATCTGCCGTCGCACATCCTGGTCCCGGCCATCCACCGCAACCGCTCCGAGATCCGCGACATCTTCCGCCGTGAGATGGCCTCTTGGGGCCGCCCGGCACCCGAAGGGCTGGCCGACTCCCCCGCCGAGCTCGCCGAGGCGGCGCGGCTGCACCTGCGGGAGAAGTTCCTGTCCGCGAAGGTCGGGATCTCGGGGGCCAACTTCATGGTCGCGGAGACCGGCACCCTGGTCGTCGTGGAGTCCGAGGGCAATGGCCGGATGTGCCTGACCCTCCCCGAGACGCTGATCTCCGTCGTCGGCATCGAGAAGGTGGTGCCCGACTGGCAGGACCTGGAGATCTTTCTGCAGTTGCTGCCCCGCTCCTCCACCGCCGAGCGGATGAATCCGTACACCTCCACCTGGACGGGCACCACGGACGGCGACGGGCCGCAGACCTTCCATCTGGTGCTGCTCGACAACGGGCGCACCGACACCCTTGCCGACACCGTCGGGCGGCAGGCGCTGCGCTGCATCCGCTGCTCGGCGTGTCTGAACGTCTGCCCGGTGTACGAGCGGGTCGGCGGGCATGCGTACGGATCGCCCTACCCCGGCCCGATCGGTGCCATCCTCACCCCGCAACTGCGCGGACTGGCAGGCCCCTTGGAGGCGTCGCTGCCGTATGCCTCGTCGCTGTGCGGGGCCTGCTACGAGGTGTGCCCGGTGGCCATCGACATCCCCGAGGTGCTGGTGCATCTGCGGGAGCGGGTCGTGCAGGGCGGGCCGGTCACCCTGGGCGGGACACGCACCGTTCTCCAACCGGCCAAGGGGCATGCCGCGGAGCGGGCCGCGATGCGCGCGGCGGGCTGGGCCTTCGATCACCCGGGCGCACTGCGTACCGGGATGCGGCTGGCGGCTCGCACCCGTCGGCTGCATCCACGGCGGCTGCCGGGGCCGGGCCGCGCCTGGTCGCAGACGCGCGATCTGCCCGAGGTGCCGGCCGAGTCCTTCCGCGACTGGTGGCAGCGCACCCGCGGCATGTCGTCGGGGCGCGGTACGTCATCGGAATCCGGTACGTCGTCGGGACGCGGTACCACGTCCGGGACCGATACGTCGTCGGAGCAGCGAGGAGAGGCCAAGTGAGCAGCCGGGACGTGGTGTTGGCGCGGGTGCGGCAGGCGCTGGCCGATGTGCCGCCCGGTGCGGGGCCGGGCGGCGAAGGACCGGCCGGCGAGGGCCGGGGCGGTCCGCCGGTGGCACGGAACTACCAGCGGGTGCACGGGTCCCGGACGCGCGAGCAGACCGTGGATCTGCTCGCGGAGAATCTCGCGGACTACCGGGCGATCGTGCACCGGACCGATGCCGAGAGGCTGCCCGGGCTGATCGGCCGGCTGCTCGCGGAGCGCGGGGCGCGGTGCGTGCTGGTGCCGCCGGGCCTGGATGCCTCGTGGACGACCGGCACCGACGTCCCCCTCGTCGAGGACCGCGCATCGAGCACGGCCCGTGAACTCGACCTCGTGGACAGTGTGCTGACCGGCTGTGCGGTGGCCATCGCGGAGACCGGCACCCTGATCCTGGACGCGGGCCCCGACCAGGGCAGACGCCGGATCACACTGGTGCCGGACCACCACCTCTGTGTCGTCCGGGTCCCTGACCAGGTGGTCGGCTCGGTGCCGGAGGCGCTGCCACGGGTGGCACCGGACCGCCCGCTGACCTGGATCTCCGGCCCGTCCGCGACCAGCGACATCGAACTCGACCGGGTGGAGGGGGTGCACGGGCCGCGGACGCTGGAGGTGATTCTGCTGGCGGCGGCACCGGAAGCGGACTGAGCGGGCAGCGGGGAGCGCGGGGGCGGGGCGACCGTGGCCGCGGGAGGCTGCGACAGGTGTGCGACCCCGTTGTCAGTGGGGATTCCTACACTGGCCGGGATGCTGTTCGCACACGCTGTGCGAGGTGCGCGCCCGGGGGGAGGAGGGAGCAGATGGTGCTGCGGCAGGGTTTACCACCACGGCGTTCCGGCACGGCCGGCCGCTTGCCCTCACGGCGTTCCGGCCCGGACCGCCGCTTACCCGCACCGGATCCCGGACGGCCGCCTCTTGCCCCTCCGCCGGACTCCGCCCCTTCCCGGCTGCTGATGTGGCTGGGGCGGCTGGGCGTCCCGGCCGCCGCGTTCGCCGTGTTCCAGACGCTGCTGGGAATCCTGCCGCAGAATCTCGCGGGCGAGGCGGCGCGTTACTGCGTGGCGGCGACCGCCGGCGTCGGCGTGGGTGCGGTGGTGTGGCTGGCCGCGGCCCTGCTGCGGACGCGTGCGGCGGCCACGGATGCCGTCGCGGCAGCGCCGACCGGCCCCGCGCCCTCGCCCGCCGGATCACTCCCCGAGCTGATGGACGGCACGTACCAGGCGCTGCGGCGCGGCCTCTCGGTGATCGAGGTGTCCGGGCACGGACCACTCACCGGATGGCCGCACTCTCTCGCGGAGAGCGATCCACCGGTGCACCCGACGGCGTTCGGTACGGCGTACGGGCTGCACCTGCTGCTCGACATCGCGCCGTACGACGGCCGCATACGGGCGGGGCAGGTGGCCGAGACGCTGTGGCGGCTGCGGCTTCCCGGCGGCGGGTGGGCCGCCCGCTCCCAGGGCAGCGGGGCGCGGCCCGAGGTGTCCGCGATCGTGCTGGGTGCGCTGGCGCGGGCCGGCGCCGATCCACGACTGCTGGAGGCCGAAATACGCTCCTGCGAGGGGTTGTGGAACCCCGACCATGACGCGTCCGGGCTGGCCAACACCTATGTCGTGACGAATGTCCTGCGCGGACTGCTGCGGGCGGCGCCCGGCGCCACCGCGCTGGAAGGACTGCGCGAGGTGCTGGTCCATGGCGCCACGGCCGACCCGGCGCGCGGCAACCACCGCTGCTGGGGCGCGGCGCTGGCCGGCGGCCGCGGTAACCCGGCGCCGTCCGCGGCGCACACCGCGCGGGCGGTGGTGGCGCTGGACCGGGCCGCATGCGTACTGGGCGAGGACGAGCGGCAGCGTACGGTGCGCGAGGAAGGGCTGCGCTGGCTGCTGGCCGGCCCGGCGACACCGGCGGGTGACATGACCGATCTGCAGAACTGCCAGGAAGAGGTACGGCGGCCGGACCAGGAGGATCCACTGCATCAAGAGCTGCTGTCGGTACGGCATTTCGCCGCCGCATGGGTGGCGCGTGCGCTGATGACGGACGGAGCCCGCAAGGTCGCGGCCGAGGACGTGGGCCTGCCGGTGTGGGAGGCGCAGCTGACCACTGCCATGGCGCGGGTCCACGGCATGCAGCGGAGCGGGGTGTGGCGGTGGGACGACGGGCCCATGGGACACCCGGTGTGGATGGCGTATCAGGGTCTTTCGGTGCTGCGGCGGCATGCATTGATGGTCTACCGGCCATGAAGAGGAGTCGGACTCATGCAGATCGAGGAAGCCCGGCGGCTGCTGGCGGAACGGCTGGGCGGCGGGCCGGGGCTGCCGTCGCCCGAGTCGGCACGCGCGGTGACCGCCCGACTGGCACAGCCGGACACGCTCGGTCCGCTGGTGCGCCGGCTGTCCGCCGGCGATCTGGATCTGGCGGAGTGCACCCGGCTCTCGTACCGCCATGTACTGGGCTTCGACAAACTGTTGCTGCTGGCCGGCGCCCCGCGGTTCATGCTGCGGGTCCATCTCTGGCACGGCGGGGCCGGCCGGGCCCCCGAGGACATCCACAACCACCGGTGCGCGATCGCCTCGGCGGTGGTGCGCGGGCGCGTCCGCATGGAGTGCTACGAAACGGCCGCGAACGGCGTGCCCGCGACCGCCTACCGGGAGACGATCGACGGCCCCGGCGGCGCCTGGCGGCTCCGGCGGGTCGGGCCCGCACGCCTGCGGCTCATGTGCACCGAGCAGTACGGCCCGGGCCGGAGCTACGGCCTGGCCGCCCATACGCTGCACCGGGTGGTGAGCGAGGAGCCGACGGTGACGCTGTTCCTGGAGACCGCCCCACAGCGCTCGGTGACCGATGTCTACGTCAGGGACGGCAGCCGCGTCACGGGCTACGCCGGGGAGCACAGCAGCTCCACCACGGACGCCATCCCCGCGGCGAACGGCTCCGCCACCAACGGCAACTCCGCCACGGGCAGCCGCTCCGTCACGGAGGGCTCCGTCACGCACGGCTCCGCCACGAACAGCGGCTCCGTCATGGACAGCGGCAACGGCCGGAGCAGCGGCGCCCTCAGGGCCGGCGGCGCCGAGCGGGCGGATCCGCCGCCCAAGACTCCGCTGTCACCGGCCGTCTACCTTGCCGAACTCGACTCTCTGGCAGGCTCTTTGGGCTACTGAAAGGGGGTGGCGCCAGGCGCCCGAAGCGGGCCGTCATGGCCCGGATTCCCGTGGCGTCGAGCCGGCCGCCGAGTGCCTGGCGGATCACCCCGAGGTTGTAGGCGTCCACCCCGATCCCGGCCAGGTCGGCGGGCCGTGCCCACACATGGGCCTGATCCGCGCTGGGCAGGACGACATCCAGCGTCAGGGGTCGGACGATGAAGTTCTCCTGGTGGTTGTGGACCCGGCGGCCCTGATAGTCGCTCAGGAAGCCGGAGGATCCGGTGTGCGCGACGATGGTGCCGAGGATCCCGGTCTCTTCCTTCAGCTCGCGCAAGGCGCCGCTCTCGGCGGACTCCCCTCGATCGAGCTTCCCGCACGGCACACCCCACGCGCCGGGCAGAAAACGCTCGCGGTAGCTACGGCGCACGATCAGCACACGAGCATCGTGCACCACCACCGCCGCGGCCAGATAAGTGTCTGCTGCAGTCTGGTTCATCGGACATCTCGCAATCCGAAGAGACGGGCGCAGGCCCGTGGCGGAGGTCCACCGTACCGGCGATGACCCCACGAGGGGCCGGTTCCGCGGTCACCTGCCGCAGCACCGTGAGATGGCTACTGCTGTGGGGAGACCGGGCGCTCGAAGAAGGTCTCCAGCGAGGCCGTCGCCTGGGTTCCGCTGACGCCCTCGATCGCATACAGCCTGCGCAGGACGTCCTGGAGCGCCTCGGTGGTGGCGGTTCGCACCTTCACCAGGACGCAGGCGCTGCCCGCGATCACATGTGCCTCCTGGATCTCGGGGATGGCCAGGAAGGCGGCAGCCGCATCGCCCATCCATGCCGAGGACTCGACCATGACGAACGCAAGCACTCCGCGGCCGAGGGCAGCGGGGTCCACGTCCACGGTCGTACGGCGAATCACTCCGCGCTTCCGGAACTTGCGGACCCGCTCATGGGCGGCACCGGCCGAGAGGCCGACCGCCCTGCCGAGCGCCGTATAGGCCTTCTCCGATCCGGACTTCGGCATCACCAGTGACTACGAGGGCTACCGCGCCGAGAGCGAGATCGGCGCCTGCCATGTCTACCGGATCGATCCGTCGACGGGCGCCGTCACTCTTGCCGCAGACGGATTCAGCGGGCCGAACGGGCTGGTCCTCTCCCCCGACGAAGAGCAGTTGTACGTCTCGGACACCCGCGCCGGCCAGATCCGGGTCTTCGACGTACGTACGGAACGGTCACTCTCGGAGGGCAGAGTCTCTCCGACATCGCCTTCGGCGGCCCGAAGAACAACCGCCTCTTCATCACCGCGACGACCACGCTGTACTCCCTCGCAGGCCGCGGCCGGGGAGTGGGTGCGGCGGCCACCCCGACCAGTGAACTGGCCGCCGCGCATGCGACCTTACCCGTGGGTCACTTACGGGGCCATCACCTGATCGTCCGCGGGGGTGAGGTGTGCGTCACGCCGTACCAGCGCCGCGTAGCGCCCGTCGGCGGCGAGCAGTTCGTCATGGGTGCCGCGCTCGGCGATCCGGCCGGCGTCCAGCACGACGATCTGGTCGGCGTCGCGGACCGTGGAGAGGCGGTGCGCGATGGTGAGGGTGGTGCGGCCCGCGGACAGCTCGTCGATGGCCTGCTGGACGGCGTGTTCGGTGTGGGTGTCCAGGGCGCTGGTCGCTTCGTCCAGAACGAGGACGGGCGGGTCGCGCAGGATGGTGCGGGCGATGGCGAGGCGCTGTTTCTCACCGCCGGAGAAGCGGTGGCCGCGCTCGCCGACGAGGGTGTCGTAGCCGTCGGGCAGGGCGGCGATGTGGTCGTGGATCTGGGCGGCCCCGGCGGCGCGGGCGATCTCCTCGTCGGTGGCGTCGGGCTTGGCGAAGCGGAGGTTGTCGGCGACCGAGGCGTGGAAGAGGTAGGTCTCCTGGGAGACCACGCCGACCGAGCGGGCCAGGGTGTCGAAGTCCAGGTCACGGACGTCCGTGCCATCGAGGGTGACCCGTCCGCCGGTCACGTCGTAGAGCCGCGGTACGAGGTAGCTCAGGGTGCTCTTGCCGCTGCCGGTGGGGCCGACGACGGCGAGGCTGGTGCCGGCCGGGACGGTCAGGTCGATGCCGTCGAGGGTGGGGGCGGCCTCGGGGTCGTAGCAGAACCGGACGTTCTCGAAGCGGATCTCGCCGCGCGGCGCCGGGATACGGACCGGCTCGGCGGGCTCGGTGATGGCGACGGGCAGGTCGAGGTACTCGAAGATGCGCTGGAAGAGCGCCAGCGAGGTCTGCATCTGTACGCCGGTGGACAGCAGCGAGACGGTCGGCCGCAGCAGGCCCTGCTGGAGCGAGACGAAGGCGACCAGGGTCCCGAGGGAGAAGACCGGGCCGCCGAGCTGGAGAACCATGCCCGCCGCCCAGTAGATCAGCGCGGGCATGGCGGCCATCACGATCCCGATGGTGGCCATCCGCCAGCGGCCGGCCATGTTGGCGCGGACCTCCAGGTCGACCAGGCGCTCGGACTCGCCGGCGAAGTTCTTCGTGAGGGAGTCGGCGCGGCCCATCGTGCGGCCCAGCAGGATGCCGCTGACCGAGAGGGATTCGGTGACCATCGCGGACATCGCGGCCATCTGCTTCTGCCGCCGGGTGGTGATCTTCTTGCGTTCGTTGCCGACCCGGCGGCTGATCCAGACGAAGAGCGGAAGCAGCAGCAGCGAGACGACGGTCAGCCGCCAGTCGAGGGCGAGCATCGCGCAGACGGTGGCGATGACGGAGGTCAGGTTGGAGACCAGGGAGGTGGCGGTGGAGGTGACCGTCGCCTGCATCCCGCCGATGTCGTTGGCGATCCGGGACTGGACCTCGCCGGTGCGGGTGCGGGTGAAGAAGGCCAGCGGCATCTGCTGGAGTTTGGCGTAGACGGCGGTGCGCAGGTCGTGCATGACGCGCTGGCCGACGGTGGTGGACAGCAGGGTCTGCAGGACGCCGAAGACGCTGGTGGTGACGGCGGTGGCGATCATGCCGAGGGCGAGCAGGGTCAGCAGTCCGGTGCGCCGGCCGGGTATCGCCACGTCCAGGATCTCGCGGAGGAGAAAGGGAGAGGCGACCGAGACCAGTGAGGAGGCGCCGACGAGCAGGCCGACGAGGGTCAGCCGGGCACGGTAGGGGCGGAAGAGCGCGAGGATCCGCCGCAGCTGGACCGGCTTTTCCGGGTCCTTGGGCGGTGCGGTCCACTGGGGTTCGTCGCTGCGCATGGGCTCCTTCGAGGGGGGTGCGGATTTCGCGGGGCAGGAACTGCGGGCGGGCAGGGAACTACGGACGGGCGGGAGCTACGGACGGTCAGATACGGAACGAGCATCGTGGAGCTTAGCTCATTGTTACCTATGCTCACAATGAATGAAGTCCTGTTATCCGCTATCCTCGCGCCATGCCCTCCCCCGAGCCGACGGTCAGCACCACCAACCTCGCCGAGCAACTGGTACGGCTGACCCGACGGATGCACCGCGCCCAGAAACACCACCTGGAGCACCTGGACATCGTCTTCACCCCCGCCCAGTCCCGGCTGCTGCGGATCGTCGGCCACTACCGCGACACCCCGCCGCGGATGGCCGACCTCGCCGAGCGGCTGGAGGTGGTGCCCCGGGCGGTGACCACCCTGGTGGACGCGCTGGAGGCGCACGGCGCGGTGCGCCGGGTGCCCGATCCGGCCAACCGCCGGGTGGTACGGATCGAGCTGACCGACACCGGCCGTTCCACGCTGCGCGCGTTGCGCAGCGCGCGGCGGGCCGCCGCGGAGGAGATCCTGGCCCCACTGACCGCCGATCAGCGCGACGTATTCGGCGGCCTGCTGTCCACCCTGGTCGACGACCCGGATCGACCGCATCGACCGGACCGAACGGACCGACCGCATTGAGCTGACGCGGAGTCAACCGGAGGAGTGCCGCCATGCCCCTGCTGGAGCCGGACCCACAGATCCTGCGACCCACCGCGACCGGCAGCCCCGCACACGACCGGGTGGCGGACCGGCGGGCCTTCGGCACCCCCGAACCGCTGCGCGGCGAACTGATCGCGCTGCTCGGCCCGGACAAGGTGCTCCACCAGGCCTCCGACCTGGTCCGCTACGCCTCCGACGCCAGCCCGTACCGCTTCGTCCCGCAGGTCGTGGTGGTGGCCGAGGACCTCGACGACATCTCCGCGGTCTTCTCCTACGCCCACGGCAAGGGCCGCAACGTCGTCTTCCGGGCCGCCGGGACCTCGCTCAACGGCCAGGCGCAGGGCGAGGACATCCTCGTCGACGTCCGCCGGCACTGGAGCGGGATCCAGGTGCTCGACCACGGCGCCCGCGCCCGGATCCGGCCCGGCACCACCGTGCTGCGCGCCAACACCGCCCTGGCCCGCCACGGCCGGCTGCTCGGGCCCGATCCGGCCAGCGCCGTCGCCTGCACCCTGGGCGGTGTGGTCGCCAACAACGCCTCCGGGATGACGGCCGGCATCACCCGTAACTCCTACCGGACGCTGGCCTCGGTCACCCTCGTCCTGCCGTCGGGCACGATCGTGGACACCGCGCAGCCGGACGCCGACGCGGAACTGGCGCGGGCCGAGCCGGGGCTGTGCGCGGGCCTGCTGGCGCTCAAGGCGGAGATCGAGGCGGACCGGGAGCTGGTGGCCCGGATCCGGGCCAAGTACCGGATCAAGAACACCAACGGCTACCGTCTGGACGCCTTTCTCGACGGCGCGACGCCGGTGGAGATCCTGCGCGGCCTGATGGTCGGCTCCGAGGGCACGCTCGGCTTCATCGCCGAGACGGTCTTCGACACCCTGCCGCTGGACCGGCACACGTCCAGCGCGCTGCTGTTCTTCCCGACGCTGAGTGCCGCGGCCGGGGCCGTACCGCGGTTCAACGAGGCGGGGGCGCGGGCCGTGGAGCTGATGGACGGCAATACGCTGCGCGCCTCGGTGAGCGTGGCCGGGGTACCGGCCGACTGGGCGGCGCTGCCCCAGGAGACCACCGCGCTGCTGGTGGAGTTCCGGGCGCCCGACGAGGCCGCCCAGGAGGAGTACGAACGAGCCGCGGCACAGGTACTGACGGAGCTGGAGCTCATCGCTCCGGTCGCGTCCGTCACCAACGCCTTCACCCGGGACCCGGCCGCCATCGACGGCTACTGGAAGGCCCGCAAGGCGTTCGTGACCGCCGTGGGCGGCAGCCGGCCGTCCGGTACGACGCTGATCACCGAGGACTTCGCGGTACCGCCGGACCGGCTCGCCGAGGCCTGTACGGCCCTGCGGGAACTGCAGGCGCGGCACGGCTTCGAGGCGGCGGTCGCGGGCCATGCCGCACACGGACCTCCGGCACCGGCGCCACTCACCGCGCGAGGAGTGGGCCGCCGCACAGTCCGCCCGCCACTTCAAGGCCGTCGAGCGGGCGGCACGGCTGGCGGTGGCCGCCGCCGACCGGATCGGCGACCGGCTGACGGCGTCGCTGACCCGCGCCGCCCGCAGGGCCGTACGCCCCGACCTCGTGCCCGAATGGCTCCCGCGCATGCCCGGCGCGGCGGCCCGTACGCTGCCCGCGACACGGAAGTCCGGGGCGGCGGCGGTCTACTACCCGGCGTGTGTGAACCGGATCTTCGGTGAGCCCACGGGGTATCGGGGGCCGTCGCTGCCGGAGGCGGTGGTGGCGGTGTCGCAGCGGGCGGGCCGGCCGGTGTGGATCCCGTCGGACGTGGCCGGGACCTGCTGCGCCACCCTCTGGCACTCCAAGGGGTACCGGCGCGGCAACGTGGTCATGGCCAACCGCATCGTCGAGGCGGCCTGGGGGTGGACGGCCGGCGGCAGGCTGCCGCTGGTGGTGGACGCGTCCTCGTGCACTCTGGGGCTGGGCAGTGAGGTGGTGCCGTATCTGACGCCGGACAATGCCGCACTGCACACCGGGCTGACGCTCGTCGACTCGGTGGTCTGGGCCGCCGAGGAGCTGCTGCCGCGGCTGGAGATCCTGCGCACGGTCGGCTCCGCGGTGCTCCATCCCACCTGTTCCCTGCAGCACTTGGGGGCCGAGTCACAGCTGCGCCGGGTCGCCGAGGCGTGTGCGCGGGAGGTGGTGGTGCCGGACGACGCGGGCTGCTGCGCCTTCGCCGGTGACCGGGGGATGCTGCACAAGGAGCTCACGGAGTCGGCCACCGCGAAGGAGGCGGCCGAGGTGACCGCACGGCACTTCGACGCGTATCTGTCGGCGAACCGGATGTGCGAGATCGGCATGGACCGGGCAACGGAGGGCCGAGGCTACGGCTCGGCCCTCCTGGCCCTGGAGCGGGCCACACGCCCGGCCCGTCAGCTGCCTTCGGGGGTGCGCCTCAGCGGGTGACGTGCAGCGCGACCGCTCCCTTGGCCGGGACCGGGAGCTGCGCCTTACCGTCACCCCCGACGGTGACCGTGTGGCCGTCGCACGAGGACGGCGCGGCGGCGACGACGTTGCAGTACGTGCCGGCGGGCAGTGAGGTGGCAAAGGTCCGGTGCAGCTCTGCGTCGCCGTTGTTGAGGGCCACGAATCCCTTGCCGCCCCGGCCGAAGGCGAGGGCGCTGCCCCCGTTGTCCCACCAGTCCGTCAGCTCCGCGGAGCCCACCGCGTTGCGGAAGCCCACCATCCCGGTGATCGCCTGCTTGGCGTGTTCGTTGGTCCAGCCGTCGCTGCCGCCGGGCGGTCCGGCGTCCTTGTCGGTCCACTCGTAGCCGGAGTAGATGTTCGGTGAGCCGTACGGCGAGGCCAGCATGAAGACGTTGGCGAGGGTGTAGGCGGCGCCGTCCTTGTAGGTCAGCGAGGAGCCGTTGCGCTCGGTGTCCCAGTTGTCGACGAAGGTGCGGGCCTTGTCGCTGCCGAGCTTGCCGTCGGCGACGGACTTCAGCTGAGCGAGATTTCCGCTCTGGAAGGCGCTCTTGAGGTGGGTGCCGTAGCGGAACTCGTCGACATCGCCGACGCCGGTGTACTCCTCGGGCTGCACCGCCTCGCCGGCACCGTGGATGACCTCCTGCACCCAGTAACCCGGGTCGCGCATCGCGCCCTTGACAGCGGCGAGGTCGGTGGCGGAGATGTGCTTGGCGGCGTCCACCCGGAAGCCGTCCACGCCCAGCGACCGCAGGTCGTCGAGGTAGTGGGCGATCGTGGTGCGGACGTGGTCGCTGCCGGTGTCGAGGTCGGCGAGCCCGACGAGTTCGCAGTTCTGGACGTCGTCGCGATTGGTGTAGTCGGAGATGCTCTTCCGGCAGCTGTGGAAGTCCTTGTCCTCGTAGGAGCCGGGGTAGCGGTACTTGCTGTACCGGGTGCCGCCGGTGCCCGTACCGGAGCCGGCCGCCATGTGGTTGATGACGGCATCGGCGATGACCTTGACGCCTGCGCCGTGGCAGGCGCTGACCATCGAGGCGAACGCGCTCCGGTCGCCCAGCCGTCCGGCGATCCGGTAGCTGACGGGCTGGTACGAGGTCCACCACTGGTCGCCCTGGATGTGCTCCGAGGCGGGCGAGACCTCGACATAGCCGTAGCCGGCCGGGCCCAGCTGAGTGCGGCAGGCCTTGGCGACCTCCGCGTACTTCCACTCGAACAGGGTGGCGGTGACGGTCTTTTCACCGGGTGGGGCGGCCTGGGAGGGCCACGGCGCGAAGGTGGCGAGGCCGGCCGCGGCGAGCACGCCGGCCAGCGCCCCGCCCAGCACACGGGAACGTTGCTGCATCTTGCGGCTCCTTGGTCATGGGGCACGGCAGGACGCACCGCGCCCACGAGTGCAGCCACGCGCCGGGCCGCCATGGGGGGATTTCCGCATCGGAGCCTGCCGTTTGCCTTGTGGACACGTCAAGGTTTTCCGCAAGACTTTTCAGCGGCTTGCGAAAGGTACCGGTGGCGGCATCTCCGGTGTTGCCGCAGGCCGTCCGGTATTGCGGCAGAGAGTCCAAGAGTGCCGTCTCAAGAGTCCAATCGGCCCTCTTGTGCCTCGGGCCGTCGGCCGACAGGGTCCTGACCGAGGTTCACGTATG
Source organism: Streptomyces sp. NBC_00400 (assembly GCF_036048035.1). Classification (NCBI taxonomy): domain Bacteria; kingdom Bacillati; phylum Actinomycetota; class Actinomycetes; order Kitasatosporales; family Streptomycetaceae; genus Streptomyces; species Streptomyces sp. NBC_00400. Next base: position 874,158 of record NZ_CP107940.1, read on the forward strand.
CCCCGGCACACCGCCGCTCCCCTGGAGGACCGATGAACGAGGCACCCTCTCAGAACCACGACCACGACCGCGACCGCGACCACGACGAGGCGGGTCCGAGCCGCCGTTCGGTGCTGTGGACCGCCGGTGCGGCGGGCGCCGGACTCGGGCTCGGCGGCCTGTCGTCCGGGCCGGCCGCGGCGGCCGCACCCGCGACGACCGCGGCAGCCGCATCCGCTGCGGCCGCGTCCGCGTCCGCGTCGGCCGACGCCAAGGCCAGAACCATGATCGGGGTGCCGTTCGAGCGGCGCAGCACCGTTCGCGTCGGCATCATCGGACTCGGCAACCGCGGCGGGACCATGATCGACCTCTTTCTCGCGATGCCGGGCGTCCGCGTCGTCGCCCTGTGCGACCCGGTGAAGGACAAGACCGCCAAGGCCGCCAAGAAGGTCACCGCCGCGGGACAGCCGGCGCCCGCCGTCTACACCAACGGTGACCAGGACTTCGAAAACCTCTGCAAGCGCGGCGACATCGACTTCGTGTACGCGGCCACGCCGTGGGACCGGCACTTCGAGATGGCGAAGACCGCGATGCTCAACGGCAAGCATGTGGGCGTGGAATGCCCCCTTGCGCTGCGTCTGGACCAGCTGTGGGAGCTGGTCCACCTCTCGGAGCGCACCCGCAGACACTGTATGCAGCTGGAGAACTGCTGCTACGGCAGGAACGAGATGCGGGTGCTGCGGATGGCGCATGCGGGCCTGTTCGGCGATCTGCTGCACGGCGCCGGTGCCTATATCCACGATCTGCGCGGCCTGATGTTCGACCCCACGTACTACGAGGGGCCGTGGCGGCGGCTGTGGCACACCCGGCTGCGCGGCGACCTCTACCCCAATCACGGTTTCGGCCCGGTCGCCAACTACATGGACATCAACCGCGGGGACCGCGCCGTGCGCATCTCCAGCATCGGCACGCCCGCCCTCGGCCTCGCCAAGTACCGCAAGGAGCACATGCCGGCGAACGACCCCAGCTGGAAAGAGTCGTACATCGGGAGCGACCGGACGATCAGTCTCGTACAGACCGCCAAGGGGCGGGTGATCCGGCTGGAGCACGATGTCTCCACCCCGCACCCCTACAGCCGGATCAACAGCCTCGGCGGCACCAAGGGCCTCTTCGAGGACTACCCCGAGCGGATCTATCTGGAGCCGGACCAGAGCAACGACCAGTGGGGCGACTTCGCCAAGTACGCGGAGTGGGATCACTGGCTCTGGAAGGAGCACGCCAACCCGCCCGGCGGGCACGGCGGCATGGACTACATGCTGGTCTTCCGGCTGATGCAGTGCATGCGGCTCGGCCTGGTACCGGACTTCGACGTCTATGACGCGGCGACCTGGACCGCACCGGTGCCGCTGAGCGACCTCTCGATCAAGGCGAACGGCGCCCCCCAGGAGATTCCCGACTTCACCCGCGGGCTGTGGAAGAAGGCGCGGCCGGGGATGGATTCGCCCAAGCCGGAGGGGTAAGCGCCCGCAACGGTGCGGGGCCCGGGCCCGGCGGGTGGTGGTGCGCCGGGCCCCGGTCCGTGGGGTCAGGTGTCGCGGGTGGTGGCGGAGGCGGCGGTGCCCGGCCCGGGGGACGTCTCCCGTGACGTTGCCGGATCGGCCGTCGCTGGATCAGCGGTCGCCGGATCAGTCGTCGCCGCATCGGCCGTTGTCGTCCCCGCCGCCCGCGCCTGCTCCCTCGGCAGGCTGGTCTGCGCGGCGACCGGGGGCTCGCCGTTCAGGACCTTCTTCGCCGTCACCCGGTCCAGTGCGCCCTCCCAGCGGGAGACCGCGAAAACCGCGACGCAGTTGCCGAGCAGATTGGTCGTCACCCGCATCGAGTCCATGATCCGGTCGACGCCGAGCAGCAGGGCGACCGCGCCGGCCGGGATGACGCCCAGCGCGGAGGCCGTGGCGGACAGCGCAAGGAACGCCGAACCCGGCACGCCCGCCATGCCCTTGCTCGTCAGCATCAACACCAGCACCACGGTGATCTGCTGTCCCGGCGACAGATCGACGCCGATGGCCTGGGCGATGAAGAGCGTGCCGAGGGAGAGGTAGATCGAGGCGCCGTCGAGGTTGAAGGAGTATCCGGTCGGCAGCACCAGCCCCACCGCATCGTCCCGGCAGCCGGCCGCGCGCAGCTTCTGCATCATCCGCGGCATCACGGTCTCGCTGGAGCCGGTGCCGAGCGCCAGCAGCAACTCCTCGCGGGTGTAGCGGACGAACTTCCACAGGCTCAGCCCGGTGACGGCCTTCAGCGCGCAGCCCAGCAGCACCAGGAAGGCCAGCGCGACCCCGTAGCAGACCGCGATCAGCTTCCCGTAGGTGGACATCGCGCCCAGGCCGTACTCCCCCACCAGGTGGGCGGTGGCACCGAAGACCGCGAGCGGGGCGAGCTTCATGAGGAAGCCGACGACGGTGAACACGACGTCCTGGGCCTGCTCGATCAGCGGCAGGATCTGCGGCACCTTCTTCTGCCCCAGGTGCAGCAGCGCGGCGCCCACCAGGCAGGCCAGCACCAGGACTTGCAGCAGCGAGTTCTCGGCGAACGCGCCGACCGCGCTGTCCGGCAGCGACTCCAGGACGAAATGGGCGGCGGAGGGCAGCTGACCGCTGCCCGTCTTGGCGTCCACCGCGCCCTTGTCCAGGGACGCCGGGTCGATATGCATGCCGGCGCCGGGCGCGAAGACATTGCCGGCCAGCAGGCCGACGACGAGCGCGATGCCGGTCGCCACCTCGAACCAGATCAAGGCCTTGACCCCGATCCGGCCGAAGGACTTGAGGTCGCCCGCCTTGGTGATCCCGGCGACGACCACGCAGAAGACCAGCGGGGCGATCATCGCCTTGATCAGGCGGACAAAGCCGTCACCGAGTGGCTGGAGCGAGGATCCCGCCTGCGGCCACAGGCGTCCGACGAGAACACCGAGGACGAGGGCGATGAGTACCTGCGCGAACAGGCTGGTGCGCAGAGAGCGGCCTGCGCGGCGGGGGAAGCTTCCGGTGGCGTGCGGCACGAGCACTCCTCCATGGACGGATTCTGTGATGCGGAAGTGGACTTCCACAATCCGTCACTATGGCCGCTTGTTGTTCACCACGAAAGAGGTCGGCGTAACTTCCCGGGAAATCTTGGAGCATGACCCAAGGGGAGGCGCGGACGCTCCGGATGCGGGCAGGGCCTGCCTTTCAAAGCCCCGCCCGCCCCGGGCGCTCAGCCCGCCAGGTGCGCCGCGTCCCCCATGACCACCACGGGGTGCCGCGCGGGATCGAGGGCGCGCAGCAATGCCTGCATCCCGGCCTTCGGGACGCTGACGCATGCGGATGTTCCGCTGCCGTGGTCCAGGTGCAGCCAGACCCCGCCGCCCTTGGACTGGCCCTGCGGACGAGTCGGGTCCAGCGGGGAGGTCCCCTTGACGCGGTTGTAGTTGATCGCGACGACATAGTCGAAGTCGTGCCGGGTGTTCTTGGACCAGTACGACGGCGGGGTGAACGCCGAGGAGTGCGTATAGGGCAGGTTGGCGCCGGGATCCTGGAGCACCCCGCCCGCATCGGTCAGCGGGAACACCCCGACGGGGCTGCGCTTGTCCCCTTCGTGGTGATCCACCGTCCAGCCGCGCCGGCCGTTGTGGGCGGCCCAACTGCCCTTGCGGTCCCAGCCCTTGGCGCCCTTGTCGTAGAGGACGACCGTGGCCTCGGCGGAGTTCACGCCCTTGCCGTACACCGCCACGACCTGCCGGGAGCCGGCCGGGATGCGCGCGCGCAGGGCCGCGCCGACCTCGGGGATGTTCTTGAGGTGGGTGGTGGCCGATGCACCGCGGGCCGGCCCGCCGGGGCGCTCCCCCTTGCCTGCAACGTCACCCTTGCCGTCGCCGCCCTTGCCGCCACTCGCACCGCCGCCGCAGCCCGCCAGAAGGACCAGTCCCGCCGCGACCACCGTCGCCGTCCGCATCGCACTGCCCGCTGTTCGCATGACGCCCATGGTCGCACCGCCGGCCTGACGGCCGGCCGGCACCCGACCGCCGCCTACGGGCCGTCACCGCACGATTGTCCGGTTCGCGTGGCCACAGCGGAAAAACCGTTTGAAATCCACCCACGCCGCGGGTCAGTCTTCCAGGACCTCCGCCGAGACGAGACGAACGAGAGGGGCATTTCGCCTGCCGCAACGGCCTGTTGCCGCCCACCACCCGCCACGACTTCGCCTGGGACATCATGCACATTCGCGACCTTCCGCACCCCGACCCGGGCGTCCCGGACGTCCGTACGGGCGGGGCCTTCCTCCGCTGGCTGTGCGCACAACAGCTCGGCGGGCAGCTCAAGGCCCTCGCCTGGGGGCTGGTGAACTTCGGCGCCATCGCCGCCTCGCCGGTGCCGGTGGGTCTTGCCGTGCAGGCCGTGGTGGACCGCGACGCCGGCCGGCTCTTCCTGGCCGGCTCCCTGGTCATGGCCTTGGGTGCCCTGATCGCGATCGGCGGCACGATGCTGCACCGCGCGGCCGTCACCAACTGGATCACCGCCGTCGCCCGGATGCAGCAACTGCTCGCCCGCAAGACCACGGAACTGGGCTCGGCCATGACGCGGCGGGTGGCGGCGGGCGAGATCGTCGCCGTCAGCACCGGCGACCTGGAGAAGATCGGCTGGTTCGTCGAAGCACTCTCCCGGTTCGGTGCCGCCGCGGTCACCGCCGCCGGCGTCTCCGTTGCCCTGGCGCTCTACCGGCCGGAGCTCGGCGTCCTGGTGGCCGTCGGCGTGCCTGTCATGGCGCTGGCCGTGCTGCCGTTGCTGCCGCACGCCACCCGACGCGCCGACGCACAGCGCGAGAAGGCCGGCCAGGCCACCGAGCTGGCCTCCGACACCGTCGCCGGACTGCGCGTCCTGCGCGGCATCGGCGGCGAGGAGCTTTTCCTCGGCCGCTACCGCAGCGCCTCCCAGGAAGTGCGCAAGGCCGCCGTCCGCAACGCCCGGATGTGGTCGCTGATCTCGGCCGTGCAGGTACTGCTGCCGGGCCTGCTGCTCATCGCAGTGGTCTGGTACGGCACCCGGCTCGCCCTCGACGGCACCCTCACCGTCGGCGATCTCGTCACCGTCTACAGCGCGGTCACCTTCCTGCTCTTCCCCCTCAGACACTTCGAAGAGATCGCCCAGGCCTATTCCTTCGCCAAGCCGTCCACGAAGCGCACGGCCCGCGTACTGGCACAGAGCCGCCCGGCCGGCGGCAGCGACACGGGCCGGGAGGCGACTCCCACCGGCGATCTGCACGACCCGGTCAGCGGCCTGACCGCCCCGGCCGGCCGGCTGACCGCGGTGGTCTGCGGCGACCCCGACAGCGCGGGCCGGCTCGCCGAACGCCTCGGCGGACACCCGCCGCAGCGGGACGAAGGCGGCGGTGACGGCGCCGTGCCGGTCTCGGTCGTGCTCGGCGGCACCCCGCTGGACGACCTGGCACGCGAGACGGCCCGTGGTGCCGTACTCGTCCAGGACAAGGACCCGATGCTGCTCTCGGGCACGCTCGGCGAACTGCTCGACGTACCGGCGTCCGGCCGGGTGGGCGCGCGGGAGGCGCTGACCGCGGCGCAGTGCGGCGATGTACTGACCGCGCTGGCGCAGGCGTCCGCCGACGACTCGGGAGACCCGATGCACGCCCACATCACCGAGCGCGGCCGCTCGCTGTCCGGCGGGCAGCGCCAGCGGCTCGCCCTCGCCAGGTCGTTGGTCGCCGACCCGGAGGTGCTGGTGCTCGACGAGCCGACCAGCGCCGTCGATGCGCACACCGAGGCCCGGATCGCCGAGGGCCTGCGGGAGATCAGGAAGGGGCGTACGACCGTCGTGCTCACCTCCAGCACGCTCCTGCTGGACCGGGCCGAACAGGTGGTGTTCCTCCAGGAGGGGAAGGCCGTCGCCGAGGCGACCCACCGCGAACTGCTGCACAGCCACCCCGCCTACCGCGCGGTCGTCACCCGCGAGCCGGACCCCGAGCCGGCGCTACCGACCGCCCGGATCGAGGAGACCGCATGATCGGCCTGGCGCCGCCGGAGCACGATCCGGACGCCCCGCAGACCCTCACCACCCTTCCCGTCGGCTCGCCGGCAACGGTGCGCAGCTATGTCGGCGGCCTGATCCGCCGTCACCGCAGAGCGTTCGCCCTGCTGGTCGCCGTGAACGCGGCCGCGGTGATCGCCTCCATGGCCGGCCCCTGTCTGCTCGGCGGAATCGTCGAGAAGCTGTCCACGGGGGCCCGTGACCTCCCCCTGGAGCGCACCATCGGACTGTTCGCCGCGGCACTGGCCGCCCAGACGGTGTTCGTCCGCATGGTCCGGCTGCGCGGGGCGATGCTCGGTGAGCGGATGCTCGCGGACCTGCGCGAGGACTTCCTCGTACGGTCCGTGGCGCTGCCGCCGGGCGTCCTGGAGCGGGCCGGCACCGGCGACCTGCTGTCGCGGATCACCACCGACATCGACCGGCTCTCCAGCGCGATGCGCGAGGCCGTACCGCAGCTGTCCATCGGTGTGGTGTGGGTGGCGCTGCTGCTCGGCGGGCTGACGGTGACCGCACCGCCGCTCGCGCTGTCCGTCCTCATCGCCCTGCCGCTGCTGGTCGTCGGCTGCCGCTGGTACTTCAAACGGGCACCGAGCGCCTATCGCTCCGAGGCGGCCGGTTACGCGGCGGTGTCCGCGGTGCTCACCGAGTCCGTGGACGCGGGGCGTACGGTCGAGGCCCACCGGCTGGGCGCCCGCCGGATCGCCCTGTCGGAAGACCGGGTGCGTACCTGGACTCAATGGGAGCGCTACACGCTCTCGCTGCGCTCGGTGCTCTTCCCCGTCGTCGATCTGACGCATGTGCTGCTCCTGGCCTCGGTGTTGCTGCTCGGCGGAGCCTTCGTCATCCAGGGATGGATCACTCCGGGACAGCTGACGACCGGGGCGCTGCTGGCGCAGATGATGATCGAGCCGGTCGGCATGGTCCTGCGCTGGTACGACGAACTGCAGGTGGCCCAGGTGTCCATCGCCCGGCTCGTCGGCGTGCGGGAGATCGAACCGGAGGCCACGACTGCGGAGCGGTTCCCGGACGGCCGGGACGTCCACGCCGACGGGGTCAGCTTCGGCTACCGCACGGGCGTCGATGTGCTCCGGGAGGTCTCGTTGCGGGTCCGCCCGGGGACCCGGCTGGCGCTGGTCGGGCCCTCCGGCGCCGGCAAGTCGACGCTGGGCCGGCTCCTGGCCGGCATCTACGGTCCCCGGGTGGGCAGCGTCACGCTCGGCGGGGCCGAACTCTCCGCGCTGCCGGCCGAGCGGATCCGCGAACAGGTGGCACTGGTCAACCAGGAACACCATGTCTTCGTCGGCTCGCTCCGCGACAATCTCCTGCTGGCGCGCGGCGGTGCGGCCGATGCCGAACTGTGGGCGGCGCTCGGCGCGGTGGACGCCGATGACTGGGCGCGGGCCCTGGACAAGGGACTGGACACCGAGGTGGGCTCGGGCGGCCATACGCTGACGCCCGCCCAGGCCCAGCAGATCGCGCTGGCCCGGCTGGTGCTCGCCGATCCGCACACGCTGGTGCTGGACGAGGCGACGTCCCTGCTCGACCCGCGGGCGGCCCGCCACCTGGAACGCTCGCTGAGCCGGGTGCTGGCCGGCCGTACGGTCGTGGCGATCGCGCACCGGCTGCACACCGCCCATGACGCCGATGTGATCGCGGTCGTCGAGGAGGGCCGGATCAGTGAGCTGGGCAGCCACGACGAACTGGTCGCGGCCGGTGGCGCGTACGCGGCGCTCTGGCGGTCCTGGCACGGCTGATACGGGACGGGCACGACGCGGCCGATGCGGAACCCGGCACGACGCGGCTGATGCGGGACGGGGCACGGCGCGTGCCGGCGGCGGGAAGGCAGCTGAGCACCCGCTGAGCACCCGCCCGGGCGTCGTCGCGGCGGCTTACGGGGGCGGGCAAGGCCAGGGCCCGCGAGCGCGCACGCCTCGCGGGCCCCCGGGGAAGAACGCAGGACCTCCCCGATATCTCTGCATCAGCCTCCGGTGACCGGGCCGCGCACCTCAGAGATAGCCAAGCGCGCTCAGACCGCCGACGCCGCCCAGCAGCATGAACACCGGCATCAGGATCCTCAGCTCCACCCAGCTGCCGGCCTTGAAGCGCATGCCCTTGGGCGGGCCGACCGGGTACCAGCGCTTGCGGCCGATCGGGATGGGCCACAGGACGGGGCAGCCGGAGACGGTGAGGGCATCGCCGATGTCGTGGACGAGCGCTCCGAGAACGACCGGGAGCCCCAGCCAGAGGTACTGCTGCCCCGGTTCACTGAACAGCCAGCTCGCGCCGTTGCCCGGCTGGTCGAGAACGCCGGCCAGGATCCAGGCGGAGGCGGCGCCCAGCAGCCACACCAGCACATCGCTGGAGACTCGTGCCGCCCGCCACAACAGCCCTTCGATGGCGAGCACCATATGGACGAAGAGGATGCCGAGGACCGCCCAGCGACCGCCCTGCATCGCCAGCAGCGACATCCCGGCGCCGACCAGCACGGCCCACACCCAGGTATGGGTCAGCGTGCGGTGGCCTCCATTGCGGTTCGAGTCGCCGCGCATCTTGGTCGCCTTGTAGACCGCGTGCGAGATCGCGTCGACCAGTTCGCACAGCCACCGCGAGAGCGGCCCGAAGGCCCGCGAGATGGTCGCGGACTTGTGGTCGAGGTCCGGGGCGAGCGCCGCACCGGCACAGATCAGAGCTCCGCAGACGAGCACCGGCCAGGGCATGGGATGTCCGGCGGCAGCGGCCGCCGCGCCCACCCCCAGCCAGGCCGCGGCCCCGGACAGTGAGTGCGCCGGTCCCATCATGGTTGTTCCCACCCCTTGTTCTCTTGGTTCTCTTGCGCTCGTTCTCCGGCGCGGACGGTGTGCCTCTCGTACTGCTCGTACTGCTGAGCCACGCCTCTGACGCCCGGTCGGCGACTCAGCGTAGCGTCAGATGATCTCCCTACGAGGAGGGGGTGAGCCCACGTCCCGCACGGGCGCACGGCCGTACGGGCACAACCTCCGCAGGACCGGCCGCCGGACAGACGCCCGGACCCACGGCACCGGCACACGGCACCGGCCCACGGGTCAACTGCTCGCCCCGCGCCCCTTCCTGTCCGTCGTCCCGGACGACGCCATCGGAGCGCGCCCGGCAGGCGGAAGCAACTGCCCTGAAGGGCAACGCCGTTGGGATGGCGCTCCCGCCTGCCCCCCCACTACGGAGGCCGTCTCATGGCCTCCTCCCCCACGGTGACCGGTGACCGGTGGCCACCCTGGCCGGTAGCCGGTGGCCGCTGACGTGCGACCGGCGACCGGCGACCACCCGAACGGGCCGAGGCGCCCACTTCGGCGCACGCCGCGTGATCTGCGCCACGCATCCGCCGGGCGCCGGCGCAGAGGGTGATAGCGCAGAGGGTGATGACTGACGGCAACCACGCGCCCTTGACGCTGCACGCAGAGTGAGGGAGCCGAATCCCGCCCACCGCGGGCCGCGCCGCGACGGGGTATGTTTCCGCAGGCCGGGGCCGCCGGAACGGCATCCCGAGCCGCTGCCGGGGCCGGGGCAGCGGGGTCCGGGGGCCTTCCGGGCGGGCGACCACGGGCCTCGTCGATCTTGAACCGGCCTCCCTCCGGGTCGCCGGTTCCCTGATCCGGGCCGAAGACAGGCAGTATGGGGGCGTGACCCTCATCGATCATCTCCCGAACGACGCCGACCCCGATGCCCTCTTCGAAGCCTTTTCGGGCTGGGCCGAGCAGCAGGGCATTTCGCTCTACCCTGCCCAGGAGGAGGCGCTGATCGAGGTGGTCTCCGGGGCGAACGTCATCCTGTCCACCCCGACCGGGTCCGGCAAGAGCCTGGTGGCGGCCGGCGCACACTTCACCGCGCTCGCCAATGATCAGGTCACCTTCTACACCGCCCCCATCAAGGCGCTGGTCTCGGAGAAGTTCTTCGACCTGTGCAAGCTGTTCGGCACCGAGAACGTCGGCATGCTCACCGGTGATGCCTCGGTCAATGCCGATGCCCCGGTCATCTGCTGCACTGCCGAGGTCCTTGCCTCGATAGCGCTGCGGGACGGGAAGAACGCCGACATCGGCCAGGTCGTGATGGACGAGTTCCATTTCTATGCCGAGCCGGACCGTGGCTGGGCCTGGCAGATTCCGCTGCTGGAACTTCCGCAGGCGCAGTTCATTCTGATGTCGGCGACGCTCGGCGACATGTCGCGCTTCGAGGAGGATCTGACCCGGCGCACGGGGAAGCCCACGTCGGTGGTGCGCTCGGCGACGCGGCCGGTGCCGCTGTCGTACGAGTACCGCACGACGGCGATGACGGAAACCCTCACCGAGCTGCTGGAAACCCGCCAGTCGCCCGTGTACATCGTGCACTTCACCCAGGCCGCCGCCGTCGAACGGGCGCAGGCACTGATGAGCATCAATATGTGCACGCGCGCCGAGAAGGACCAGATCGCCGAGCTCATCGGGAATTTCCGGTTCACCACGAAGTTCGGCCGGAACCTGTCGCGGTATGTCCGTCATGGCATCGGCGTGCACCATGCCGGCATGCTGCCGAAGTACCGCAGGCTCGTCGAGAAGCTGGCCCAGGCAGGTCTGCTGAAGGTCATCTGCGGCACGGACACCCTCGGCGTGGGCGTCAATGTCCCCATTCGTACGGTTTTGTTCACTGCGCTGACCAAGTACGACGGGTCGCGGGTGCGGACGCTGCGGGCGCGGGAGTTCCATCAGATCGCGGGCCGCGCCGGCCGGGCCGGCTTCGACACCGCGGGCTTTGTGGTCGCACAGGCTCCCGAGCATGTCGTGGAGAACGAGAAGGCGCTGGCCAAGGCGGGCGACGACCCCAAGAAGCGCCGGAAGGTGGTGCGCAAGAAGGCGCCGGAGGGCTTCGTCAACTGGGGTGAGAACACCTTCGAGAAGCTGATCGCTTCCGATCCGGAACCGCTGAACTCCCGCTTCCGGGTGACCCACGCGATGCTGCTGTCCGTGATCGCGCGGCCGGGCAATGCCTTCGAGGCCATGCGCAAGCTGCTCGAGGACAACCATGAACCGCGAAAAAATCAGCTCCGGCACATCCGGCGGGCCATCGCGATCTATCGCTCGCTGCTGGACGGCGGGATCGTGGAGCGGCTGCCGGCACCGGACGCGGAGGGCCGGATCGTCCGGCTGACCGTGGATCTCCAGCAGGACTTCGCGCTCAACCAGCCGCTGTCGACCTTCGCCCTGGCCGCGTTCGACCTGCTCGACCCGGAGTCGCCGTCCTACGCGCTGGACATGGTCTCGGTCGTGGAGTCCACGCTGGACGATCCGCGCCAGATCCTGGCCGCGCAGCAGAACAAGGCCCGGGGCGAGGCGGTCGCCCAGATGAAGGCCGACGGCGTCGAGTACGAAGAGCGCATGGAACGGCTCATGGACGTCGAGTACCCCAAGCCGCTGGAGGAACTGCTCTTCCATGCCTACGGCCTGTACCGCAAGAGCCACCCGTGGGTCGGCGACCATCCGTTGTCGCCGAAGTCGGTCATCCGCGATATGTACGAACGCGCCATGACCTTCACGGAGTTCACGTCCTTCTACGAGCTGGCCCGCACCGAGGGAATCGTGCTGCGCTACCTGGCGAGTGCGTACAAGGCACTGGACCACACCGTCCCGGACGATCTGAAGTCCGAGGACTTCGAGGACATCATCGCCTGGCTGGGCGAGATGGTGCGCCAGGTCGACTCCAGCCTGCTGGACGAGTGGGAACAGCTTGCCAACCCGGAGGTGGAGACGGCCGAGCAGGCCGCGGAGCGGGCCGATCAGGTCCGGCCGGTCACGTCCAACGCGCGGGCGTTCCGGGTGCTGGTGCGCAATGCGATGTTCCGGCGGGTGGAGCTGGCGGCGCTGGACAAGGTCGAGGAACTCGGCGAGATGGATGCCGATTCCGGCTGGGACGTGGACGCCTGGGGCGAGGCGATGGACGCCTACTGGGACGAATACGACGAGCTGGGCACCGGTCCGGACGCGCGCGGCCCGAAGCTGCTGCAGATTCAGGAGGATGCCGAGCACGGACTGTGGAAGGTGCGGCAGACTTTCGCCGACCCGAACGGTGATCACGACTGGGGCATCTCCGCGGAGGTGGACCTGGCCGCCTCCGACGAGGAGGGGCGCGCGGTCGTGCGGGTCACGGATGTGGGTCAGTTGTGAGGCGACGGCTTCGACCGAGGCCGCCGAAGGATCTGACGGAGGGCCACCGGTCATGACCAATCCCGCCGAAAAGCTGGTCGATCTGCTGGATCTGGAGCAGATCGAGGTGAACATCTTCCGGGGCCGCAGCCCGCAGGAATCGTTGCAGCGGGTCTTCGGCGGGCAGGTCGCCGGCCAGGCGCTGGTGGCTGCCGGGCGGACCACGGAGGGGGACCGCCCGGTCCACTCGCTCCATGCGTACTTTCTGCGCCCGGGCCGGCCCGGGGTGCCGATCGTGTACCAGGTCGAGCGGGTCCGCGACGGGCGGTCCTTCACCACACGCCGGGTCGTCGCCGTCCAGCAGGGACGCACGATCTTCAATCTGACCGCCTCCTTCCATCAGCCGGAACCCGGCTTCGATCACCAGTTGCCGCTGCGCCGGGTGGTTCCCGACCCGGAGGAGCTGCCGACGGTCGCGGAAGAGGTCCGCGAGCGCCTGCGCAGCCTGCCCGAGTCGCTGGAGCGCATGGCACGCCGGATGCCCTTCGAGATCCGTTACGCCGACCGGCTGCGCTGGACCCCGGAAGAGATCGAGGGTGCGGAACCCCGCAGCGCGGTGTGGATGCGCGCGGTCGGGCCACTGGGTGACGACCCGCTCGTGCACACCTGCGCGCTGACCTACGCCAGCGATATGACGCTGCTGGACGCCGTCCGCATCCCTATCGAACCCCTCTGGGGCCCGCGCGGGTTCGACATGGCCTCGCTCGACCACGCGATGTGGTTCCACCGTCCGTTCCGCGCGGACGAGTGGTTCCTCTACGACCAGGAGTCGCCCATCGCCACCGGAGGCCGCGGCCTGGCCCGCGGACGGATCTACGACCGCGAGGGCAGACTGCTGGTCTCGGTCGTCCAGGAAGGGCTGTTCAGAAAGCTCGGGGACTGACCCGGGCGGGCGATGGCGGAGGATACGGCAGCCGGTGTCCGGGGGCGGCCCGGGTCTTCCCTACGGGCCTTTTCCAGGCAGCGGGAGAGGTGGACGCGGTACCACAGCACTTCGTCGAACTCATCCGCCGTCAGGACGCGTTCGAAGGATTCCCTGGCGGCCGGGGTCACCGTGATCACTGAGGCCAGGGTGGGCCTGAGCCGGCGCAGCAGGGACCGCTCCAGCGGGTTCTCGGCCACCGAGGCCAGTTCCTCCGGCGGCAGGACGGCGGCGATCACCGCTGCCGCCTCCCAGGGGTCGTCGGTCTGCCCCATGAGCTGGGCGATCCGCCGGCTGCGCCACTGGCGGGCCCGCCAGTCCTGTCCGCTGTCGAGCATCACCCGCATCGCCGCCGGGGTGTTGCCCCGCATCAGGTCGGGTTCACGGTCGGCGAAGTCGGCGACCTCGGCCGCGAGATAGAGCCAGACCACCGCGCCGAAGCGGTTCACATAGAACCGGACGGGGCCCAGACAGCCTGCCCGGGTCAGACGGACCGCCCGGCCGGGCCCGATGCCCATCAGAGCGGCGGCCTCGGTCGTGCTGACTGCGCGGATCCGCTCGCGGAGCGCGTCCGGGAAGCCCGGCTCGGCCTGCAGCCGGGTGATCTCCTCCGCCGGCACCCGGCGCCGCCCGAGCGATCCGGCTCCGGCCGGCCTTCCGTCAGCCCCGGCCACGACCGTTCGCACTTCTCCGAGCTGGGTGGCGAGCTCCAACTCGCCCGTCCTCAGCTCCAGTTCGCGGGCCGCCCGCCCCGTCGTGAGCGTCTGCCGCCCGTCGCACACCACTGCCATATCGCTTCCCCCGCAACTCGGTCGATCACTGACAGTGACGACGATAGCCGCTGGTGGCGACAGCGGGTCAACCCCCGCCTCAGACCTGTGGATAACTTTCCGGCTGGCGGGCCGCGACGCCCAGATGCTCCCCGACGCGATTGACCAGCAGCGTCATTTCGTAAGCGATCTGCCCCATGTCGGCGTCGGCGCCCGCCAGCACGCACAGACAGCTGCCGTCTCCCGCGGCCGTCACGAACAGCACTCCGTCGTCGAATTCGACCATGGTCTGACGCACCCGGCCGATCCGGAAGTGCAGCCCGGACCCCTTCGCGAGGCTGTGCAGTCCCGAGGCGACCGCCGCGAGATGTTCGGCGTCCTCCCGCTCGAGCTTCTCGCTCGCGCCGGTCACCAGCCCGTCGTTGGAGAGCACCAGCGCGTGCCGTACCTTCTGCACCCGCTTGGTCAGATCGTCCAGCAGCCAGTCGAGTCCGCTGCTCAATGCCATTGCTGCTTCCTCCCCGTGTCCCCGTCCGCATTCCGGGCCGGACGGCAGTCCGCGGTCCGCGAACTGCTGTGCCAGCCTGTCCCACCTCCGCCGTCACGGCAAGCGGCCCCACAGCCCGGCGTGCCACGCGGCGCGTGCGCGTGCCGCATGGATGAGGATGTCGGCATGGCACACAAGATGACGAAGGATGAGTGGCAGAGGTTCCTTTCCGAGGGCACGCGTACCGGCAAGCTGGCGACCGTACGGGCCGACGGCAGCCCGCACCTCGCACCGGTGTGGTTCCTCCTGGACGGCGACGCGCTGGTGTTCAACACCGGCGCGGACACGGTCAAGGGCCGCAATCTCGCCCGCGACGGCAGGGTGGCACTGTGCGTCGACGACGATCGGCCACCGTTCGCTTTCGTGTCCGTACAGGGCACGGCGGAGATCAGCGACGATCTGACGGACGTCCGCCACTGGGCGACGCGGATCGCGGCCCGCTACATGGGCGAGGACCGTGCGCAGGAGTACGGCGCGCGCAACGGCGTTCCGGGCGAGGTGGTGGTCCGGGTCAGGATCGACAAGGCCGTCGCCCTCGCGGATGTCGCGAGCTGAGGGGTACGGGTGCGTGGCGCGCGCCGTCCGGCATCCGCGCCGCCTCCGCCCGCCGACTCGGCCCCGGCTCAGCCCACCGAATCCAGCACCCGGGCGGAGTGCTGCCGCCCCGCGTGCTCGACGAGCCGGACCAGCACTTCCTTGCCGGAGTCCCGGTCCCTCGCATCACAGAGCACAACCGGGGTACCACGGTCCAGGTCCAGTGCGCGGGAGACCTCGTCGGCTCCGTAGGACCGGGCCTCCGCAAAGCAGTTGACGGCCACCAGGAACGGGATCGCACGGCGCTCGAAGTAGTCCACGGCCGGAAAGCAGTCCTGCAGCCGCCGGGTATCGGCCAGCACCACGGCGCCCAGCGCACCCTCCGACAGGTCGTCCCACAGGAACCAGAAACGGTCCTGTCCGGGGGTGCCGAAGAGATAGAGGGACAGGCCCTGCCTGATGGTGATGCGGCCGAAGTCCATCGCCACCGTGGTGGTGGCCTTGCCGTGCACTCCCCCGGTGTCGTCCACCGTCTCGCCCGCCTCGCTGAGGCGTTCCTCCGTGCGCAGCGGGTGGATCTCGCTGACCGAGCCCACCAGGGTTGTCTTGCCCACGCCGAAGCCGCCCGCGACTAAGATCTTCAGGGTCAACTCGGCGTCGGGGTCCGGGGCTGCGCCCTCCGGGGCCCCTTGTGCGGCGTTCATCGGCCGTCTCCTCCAGGATGCAGGGTCCTGCGCGTCACGGGGTATACGGATCCACGGCTCGACGAGGGGAGCCTTCGGCGGCGGAGGGCCGTCCGAAATCCATGGCGTGGACCGTACCCCCCACCGAGGGGGATTTCCCCGGATTCACCAAAGCCGCCAAGTCTTCGGATCAAGAAGCCCATCAGCCGTCCCCTTCATGATAGTTGGCCCCTGTGCGGCCGGTTCGGCAGGCATAGTGGAGAGCAGCGCCTCGTACACCTGTACCGTCTCCCTCCCGCCGACCGTTCCGCCCCCGGAGGAGCCCGATGACCGGCCAGCACGGTGACCACCACGCCGACCGCCCGCACGAAGTCCGGGCGTTCTTCGCGCCGCGCGCCGCCGGCTGGGACGCGAAGTTTCCCGGCGACGGTCCCGCCTACGCGGCGGGCACCGCCGGACTGGGCCTCCGGGAGGGCGACCGGGTGCTCGACGCCGGCTGCGGTACGGGGCGCGCGCTGCCCGCGCTCCGGGAGGCCGTGGGACCGCGCGGGGCGGTACTGGGCGCCGATCTCACGCCCGAGATGCTGCAGGCCGCGGTACGGGCCGGGCGCGACCGCTACGCGGCGCTGCTGCTCGCCGACGTGACCCGGCTGCCGCTGCCCGACGCCGCGCTGGACGCGGTCTTCGCCGCCGGGCTCCTCTCCCACCTCCCGGACTCGGCGGGCGGTCTCACCGAACTCGCCAGGACCGTACGTCCCGGTGGCCGGCTGGCGCTCTTCCACCCCATCGGGCGGGCGGCCCTCGCCGCCCGCAAGGGCCGCCCGATCACCCCCGACGACCTGCGGGCCGAGCCGAATCTGCGGCCCCTCCTGGCGGCGTGCGGCTGGGACCTGGTCCGGTACGAGGACCACGACGCCCGCTACCTGGCGCTGGCGGTACGCCGGGCATAGCGGGCCATCGGGCGAACCGGGTCACCCGCGTCCCGAGCCACCCGGAGGGGGCGACCTGCCCGGGTACCGGCTACCCCTGCGAAAGGCCCCGGGGCTCCGCCGCTCAGGATGCCGGCGGACCGTCCCCATGGGGCACCGGGCAGCTGCCCGTGCGGCGGGCGGGGAAGGTGCCGAGCTCGGCCACCCGGAAGCCGTTCGGGTAGCCCTTGATCTCGGGGTTCTGGCGGGCGTAGTGGGGGGTGCGGCGGGGCGGCAGCAACCGCACGGCTTTGGCGCGCAGCTTCAGCGCGGTGCGAACCGCCGTCCTGACCGCCGGTTTGGGCGGCTCGTACCGGAACGCCTCCAGCAGGGTGTCGTCCAGGAGGGCCATGCTCGCTCCGCGCACCACCGGAGCGAGCGGGCCGTACCACCCCGCCATCAGGTCCAGCGTGGCGTCCGACACCCTGCGCGCGCCCTCGTCCCAGCCGAAGTGCGCCTCCTCGTAGGCGTCGAGGCACTGCTCGAAGTCCTCGTAGACCTGCGGAAGTTCAGCGATCCCCATATGGCGGCCCAGGGTGCGGTAGTAGACGGCGACGGCATGCCGTTCCCGCGCGGTCAGGCGTCGCCAGCCGTAGGCGTCGAGCCACCGCTTGGGCATCACCACGAACGTGCACAGGACATAGCGCATGTCCTCGTTGCTGATGTCGTAGCTGCGGTGCATCTGGTTGATACGGCGGATCGCCGTCCGGCCGTCCTCCCCGTCGAAGCCGTGCTCGACGACGGCGTCCAGGAGGAGAGCGGTGTCGTCGTAGCGCTTTTGCGTACGGCCCGTCAGTTCGGCGGTTCCGGCCAGCAGTCGGCCGATGCTCGGCACGGCGTAGGTGCGGTAGAGCGCCAGCTCCAGGGCCCTGGTGATGTCCCAGGGGAACTCATGGGTCGCGATGATGCGGTAGATCCGCAGGAAGTCACGCTCCGGGTCGAGCCGCCGGATCTCCCGCAACCAGTCGTAGCGACGCACCTGACATCCGTCCCTTCGTTCGCCGACGGGCCAATTTTAGGGGCGTGGGCGGTCGTTGAGGGGCGTGACGCCCGCAGAACGGTCCGCGCACGTGGGATCCGCCGCGGCCGGCGCCTTCGTGAGCGGCATCCCGGTGCGGCGGGCGAGCGCCGGCCGTTCCCGGACCTCGCGCGGGGTGCGCGGGCGGTAGCCGGGCCCCGTACCGCAGCAGCCGCCGTGGAAGGTCAGCCCCGCACGCAGGACGGCCTCCAGGGCGCGCCGGGCTGCTGTGTCGTGCCGCCCGGGGACCGCGAGGCCGGTGCCCGCGTCGATCAGCTCGGCGCCGCACTGCGGGCAGCGGCCCGGCCCCCGCGACGTTGCCGTCGTCTTCCACGCGGCCCGGCAGCAGCAGGCACACGAAGTGCATCCGCTGCTGTAAAAACACATCCGCGCAGCGTACGGCTGGTGACAAGGCCGTACCAAGCCAATTAGGGTGCGCCGACATACTCCGCGATGGATGGGATGGGGAGGCACGCGTGCCCACGACCGAGAGCGCCGACAACGACCAGTTGTTCGTGCTGACGGCGGTGCTGCTGACGCCCGCGCAATTCCCGAGCGTGCTCGGCGACGACTACCCCGAGGTGTGTGCGGGTCTCGGCCTCGAACCGTACGCGGAGGGCTACGGGCTGGTCCTCGGTCAGGACAGTGACGGTGCGCGCTGGACCGTGGCGACGGAGGATGTGTCGCTGGTGGCCTGTGCGATCGCGGCCTGGGACTGCGGGATGGAGTACGACCTCTCCCCCGGGGAGCAGAGCATCGTCGGAGCGCTTCCCGGCTGGCCGCTCTCGCTCGCGGTGGCGGCGCCGGGTGTGCCGCAGCCGCACGATCCGGAGCCGCAGGAAGGCGACCCGGCGCCGCTCGCACCGCCGGATGCCGAGGAGTGGGGGCCTGCGCAACGGCGGCTCGGCGCGGACGAGATCGCCATGCAGTGGGCGGCGTGGCGCGAGCAGGTGGATGACGAGGACACCTTTGCCGAGCCGGGGGATCACACGCACAAGGGGGTGCGGAGGGTGCTGGAGGAAGCGCGCGGCTATGTGAGCGAGCCGCCGCCGCCCGGGCGGGTGCGGTCGTCGTTCGCGGCCGGTGAGGCGCGGACCCTGCGGGTCGACGGCCCTGGCTGGAGCATGGTCGCGCGTACCGATGACATTGCGTTCGTGCTGCTGGACGACGAACCGGGTGAGGTGCATCCGGTGGGCCGGGGGCCTGCGCTTCCCGCGCTGCTGTCGTCGCTCGACGAGTTGGCGGCACGGCCGGTCTGAGGCGGGCTGCTTCGGCGGTCTGTTGCGCGAGGGGACGGGCGGGACGGGCGGTGCGGCGGGAGACGGCGGGGCGCGCCGGGCCTGTCCCCCCTCCCGCCAGGGCCCTTCCCCTTGCGCCGGGGCGAATGCGCCGCCGGTCCCGGTGCGGCGGGGCACGAGGACGACGGACGGCGCGGCGCCGGAGTCCGCTCGGTCAGCGGCCGATCTGCTTGCGGCTGACGCGGCGGAGCCGGCGCCGTTGGGAGGAGTCGAGCGTCAGATACGCGACGGCCGGGACCCCGACCATGACCAAGAGGGCCGCCCAGAAGGGCAGCAGCCACAGCAGGATCACTCCCACCGCGACGCCGCCGACCGCGACCTTCGCCTGTGTGGACATCCTTCACGCCCCTTCCGCGGCGTACGCCGCGCTCTGTGTACTCCATTGAACGCCGTTTTCGCGCAGCAGGTTCCAGGTATCCGCGTGCCGTCCTGTACTCTCGGGCGCTTCAGGCGCCAGTAGTCAAACTTGAGGAGTCCTGATCCAGTGACACCACTCGCGGCGATCACGCCCGCTCGGCTCTCTGCTCTGTCCCGCTGTGCAGCGGTTTTCCTGCCGTCGGATCCGCCACGTACCGGGCGGGTGGCCTTCTGGCGCCCCGATGGCGCACCCGTGGAAGAGACCCGCGGCGCGGACGGTGCGACGGACGGGGAGGGCGGGGCGCAGGACAAGGACAACGGCGCCACGGACGGGGAGGGCGGGACGGCGGAGCGGCTGGAGGTGGTCCTGCCGGACGAGGACGGTGGGGTATCCCTGTGCGAGGTCCCGGCGCTCTTCCTGACGGTCGCCGAGGCGGTGCCGGTGCTCACCCGCGCGCGGGCCGCACGGGGCACCCATCCGGCCGCCGCCTTCTGGGGGGCCGCGTCCGTGCTGGCGCTGCAGCTCGCGGCACGCGGCCGGCTGCTGCCGGGGGTGAGTCCCGACGGGTATGACGCCTGGCGGCTGGGGCCGCTCGACCCGGTGGACATCGAGCGGCTGCGCGATCTCGCCGCCGCCATGCCGCCGTACGCGCACGCCGTCCCGCTGCCGGGTTCCGCACCGCCGGCGCTGCCGGACCCCGAGCGGCAGGTCCGGTCCTTCCTCGACGCGGTGGCGGACGGGCTGCCGCGCTCCCCCGGGGCGGCGCTGGTCACCGGAGCGCCGGCCTTCGCGGTGCCCGCACCCCAGCAGATCCCCGAACAGCGCGCCTGGGCAGCTGATGTCGCCGCGGGGCATGACGCGGGCGTACGGATCTCGCTGCGGGTGGATGTGCGGGGCACGGAGGTGGCAGGAAGCACCGAGACCCCGGAGGCCACCGAGACCACCCAGGCCGGCCAGGCCACCAGGACCACCCAGGCCACCGAGACCGCGGACCCCACGGAGACCGCAGCCCCCACGGACGCCGGCATCACCTTCACCGCCGTGCTCCAGTTGCACAGCCTCACCGACCCGACGCTGGTCGCCGATGCCTCCGAGGTATGGGCGACGGCATCGCCCGCCGGACAGGCCTTCGGGCCGCAGGCGCGGTTGGACACGCTGCTGGCCTTGCGTCGTGCGGCGGATGTCTGGGCGCCGCTCACCCCGTTGCTGTCCGCCGCGGTGCCCGGGGCGCTGGATCTGGCCGAGGAAGAGGTCGCCGAACTGCTCGGCCCGGCCGGCCGTGCGCTGGCCGCCGCCGGGGTGCAGGTGCACTGGCCGAAGAATCTGGCGCGCACGCTGACCAGCCGGGCCGTGGTGGGGTCGCCCGAGGCGGGCGACGGCGGCGGGTGGGAGGGACCGGAGCCGGGGCTGCCTTCGCTGTTGTCGGCGGATGCCTTGCTCTCCTTCAGCTGGCGGTTCGCGGTGGGCGGCCAGGAGGTGGACAGGGACGAGCTGGACCGGCTCGCCGAGGCGGGGCGGCCGCTGGTGCGGCTGCACGGCCAGTGGGTGCTGATCGACCCGGAGACGGTGCGGGCCGCCCGGGACCGGCCGGACCGTAAGATCACGCCGCTCGATGCGCTCGGCGCCGCGCTCACCGGATCCGCCGAGACCCCGGACGGCGGGCGGGTGGAAGTGACGGCCTCCGGGTGGCCGGCCCGGCTGCGCGACCTGCTCGCCGACCCGGAGAACGACGGTGCCGCACCCGTCCGGCAGCCGGCCGCGCTCACCGCGACGCTGCGCGACTACCAGGTGCGCGGACTCGGCTGGCTGCACCGGATGACGTCGCTGGGGCTGGGCGCCTGCCTCGCCGACGACATGGGGCTGGGGAAGACGATCACGCTCATCTCCCTGCATCTGCACCGGCAGACCCACCCCGCCTCGGCCGGCCCCACGCTGGTCGTCTGTCCCGCCTCCCTCATGGGCAACTGGCAGCGGGAGATCGAGAAGTTCGCGCCGGGCACACCGGTGCGCCGCTTCCACGGCGGGCGGCGCAGCCTGGCGGAGCCGGCGGACGACGAGTTCGTGCTGACCACCTACGGAACGATGCGGCTCGACGCCGGGAAGCTGGCGCAGGTGGGCTGGGGGCTGGTCGTCGCCGACGAGGCACAGCACGTCAAGAACCCCTTCTCCGCGACCGCCAAGGCCCTGCGCGCCCTGCCCGCCAAGGCCCGGGTGGCGCTGACCGGCACCCCGGTGGAGAACAATCTGTCGGAGCTGTGGGCGATCCTGGACTGGACGACGCCCGGCCTGCTGGGGCCGCTCAGCCGGTTCCGGACGCGCTATGCGCAGGTCATCGAGGGCGGTGCGGCGGCGTCCCCGGAGGCGGGCGCGGCGGCAGAGCGGCTTGCCCGGCTGGTGCGGCCTTTCCTGTTGCGCCGCCGTAAGTCCGATCCGGGGATCGCGCCGGAGCTGCCGCCCAAGACGGAGACCGACCGTGTGGTGGCGCTGACCAAGGAGCAGGCCGGGCTCTACGAGGCCGTGGTGCGCGAGGGGCTTGATGAGATCGCCGGGACGGACGGGTTCGCCCGCCGTGGGCTGGTGGTCAAACTGCTCACCTCGCTCAAGCAGATCTGCAACCACCCCGCGCAGTACCTCAAGGAAGGCGGCGGCCCGGCGGACCGCGGGCAGACGGCGGGAGCGGTGCGGATCGCGGGCCGTTCGGGGAAGGTCGAGCTGCTGGACGAACTGCTCGACACCGTCCTGGCCGAGGGTTCGAGCGTGCTGGTGTTCACCCAGTATGTGCAGATGGCACGGCTGCTGGAGAGCCATCTGGCGGCGCGCGGGGTGCCCACGCAGTTCTTGCACGGCCAGACGCCGGTGGCCCGCCGCGAGGAGATGGTGCAGCGCTTCCAGGACGGCGCGGCGCCGGTGTTCCTGCTGTCGCTGAAGGCGGCGGGTACGGGTTTGAACCTCACCCGGGCGTCGCATGTCGTCCACTTCGACCGCTGGTGGAATCCGGCCGTCGAAGCGCAGGCCACCGACCGCGCGTACCGCATCGGGCAGACCCGGCCGGTGCAGGTCCACCGGATCGTCACGGAGGGCACGATCGAGGACCGGATCGCCGACATGCTCTCCCGTAAGCAGCAGTTGGCCGATGCGGTGCTGGGGTCCGGCGAGGCCGCGCTGACCGCACTCACCGACGCCGAGCTGGCGGACCTGGTCGCACTGCGAGGGAGCGAGCGATGACAAGGCCCGGAGAGGAAGAAGCGATGGATCCGGAGCAGGAGTTGCCTCGGGACGAGAGGGACCCGGCAACGGAGAGGCACCCGGACGAGAGGAGCCCGGAGCAGGAGAGGCACCCGGACGGCAGCGACCCGGCGGCCGGCGAGCGGACGTTCGGTGCCTTGCCCCCGGCACGCGGGCGGGCCTTTGCGCGGAGTTGGTGGGGGCAGGCGTGGCTCAAGGCGCTGGAGGACACCGCGCTGGACGGCGGGCAGCTGAAGCTGGGCCGGCGGCATGCACGGGCCGGTGCGGTCGGCGCGGTCTCGGTGCGTCCCGGCCGGATCACCGCGGTCGTCCAGGACAGCGACCATACGCGGCACCGGTCCGATGTCCTGTTGCAGCAGTTGGGCGCGGCGGACTGGGACCGCCTTCTCGACCTGGTCGCGGACCGGGCCGGGCATATCGCGGCGCTGCTGGACCGTGACATGCCGCCGGTACTCGTCGAGGACGCGTCGGCCGCCGGGATCGAACTGCTGCCGGGTATCGGCGACCTGGAGGCGGAGTGCAGCTGCGGCGCATGGGACCACTGCGCACATACGGCCGCCCTGTGTTACCAGTTGGCGCGGCTGCTCGACCAGGACCCGTTCGTCCTGCTGCTGTTGCGCGGCCGGGGTGAGCGGCAGCTGCTCGACGCCTTGCAGGCACGCAGCGCGGCGCGGGCGGCAGGGCCGGCGGGCGGGGCCGGAGCAGCAGGTGGGGAGCGTCCCGGTGCGGGGGTGCCGGCGGCGGAGGCGTATGCGGCGCGCGACATCCTGCCGCCGCTGCCCGCCGCACCGCCGCCGGTCGCCGCACCGGGCGTCCCGCCGGTGCTCGGCGGTGCCACCCCGCCCGCGCCCGGGGTGGCGGTGGCGGCGCTGGAGTTCCTGATCGGGGACGCGGCGGGGCGCGCCCGGGGCTTGCTGGCGGATGCGCTCTCCGCCGGGCATCCGGACGACCCGCTGCCGCCGGTGCTCACCCCCGCCCAGGACGCGGTACGGCTGGCGGCGGCCGGCCCCGGGGAGGCCATATCGGCGCGGCTGGCAGCCGGTTCGGGGCGTGATGCGCGGGCGCTGGCACTGGCCGTACGGGCCTGGGAACTGGGCGGCCCGGCCGGGCTCGCGGTCCTGGAGGAGGACTGGACACCGGAGCCGGAGGCACTGGCGCGGGCCACCGGGCGGCTCGCGGCCGCCTGGGAGGACGGCGAGGACCGGCCACAGATGCGGGCCACCCGCAACCGGTGGACGGTCGCCGGGGGCGGGGCCCAGCTGCGCCACGGACGGGACGGCCGCTGGTGGCCGTATCGCAGGGAGGACGGGCAGTGGGCACCCGCGGGCCCGGCCACGGACGATCCGGCGGGCGCCTGGGCGGTGTTGTCGGCCGAAGGGTGAGGTGAGCGGCGAGCTGGGAGGTCCGGGGTGAGGGGAGGGCGGGGGAGCGGGGAAGGGCCCGCCAGGGCGGCGGGAGCGGGATCAGGTCCCGCCGCGGCGGCGGAGGGGGTCAGGGCCCGCTGTCGGCCGCCGTCCGGTGTGCGGCGGCCCGGCGGACGAAGAGCTCGTAGAGATCGCGGGCGGCCTTGGGGAGGGAGCCGGAGCGGCGGCGCTGGATCACCATCATGACGTCGGTGCGGTCGGCGGCCAGGGGCCGGTAGGTGATGGTGCCGCTGCGTTCCAGCGGGTCGCCGATGATGCTGAAGTCGGGCAGGACCGTGGCGCCCAAGCCCTCGGCGACCATCAGCTTGCCCATTTCGGCGCCGTCGGTGGAGTAGGAGAAGGAGGGCGTGCGGCCCTTGAGGAGCCGGTGGACGAAACGGTGCATGACATAGCCGGACCGCATCACGATCAGCGGCTGGGCCAGCAGCTCGGTCACCGAGACCTCGCTCAGCTCCGCCAGCGGACCATCCGGCCGGATGCACACCACCGGCCGGCCCCGCAGGAGTTCGGTGGTGTGGAGGTCCGGCGGGAGGTCGTCGCCGCGCAGGTAGTTGACGAGTCCCAGGTCGAGGCTGCCTTCCAGCAGCGCGCGGTGGATCTCGGCCTGCTGGGCGCCGATCACCTCGACCTGGGTCAGCGGATGCCCGGACCGGAACTCGCGGATGGCCGGGACCAGCAGCGGAACCGTGGCGGCGTTGACCGTACCCAGCCGCACCATCCGGCTGATGTGGTGCTGGTCGTCCGCGGCCCGGCGCAGCTTGTCGACCGCATCGAGCACCCCGACGATATGCGGCAGCAGCTCCCGGCCATCGTCGCTGATCTTCGCTCCGGAGCGCTTGCGGTCGAGGATGTCCACACCGAGCTCGCGTTCCAGATTGCGGACGGTTTCACTCAATGCGGGCTGTGACAGATGGAGTTCTTCGGCGGCTCTGCGCAGTGACCCGAGGCGGGTGACGGCCGCTATGTATTCGAGTTGTTCGATCCGCACGGAATGCGCACCCCCGGCGATCCGGTACCGCGGGTGAACCTCACTGGATTCACCCGCCTTTGAGGACTTCCCCGGGGAATCTTCCCCCTGTTCAAGGGCGACCCTATCACCACCTCGCTTCTGCCGTATCGACGCTTCGTATCCCGCCCGCTAAACTCGACGGCGAGGCGGCTGCATTGACCGGAAAGAGCGGCAAGAGCCGTCCCCAATTGGCCGGCACGGCACATTTGTTGCGAGGAGGTGACGCGTTCATGAACGGGCAACGAAAGCAGCTCACCCAGCGGCGTCACATCGATCTCGCACGGATCTCCAGCTCACTCTGTCGCGGTGTCGCCGGCGAGCGCTGACGGCGGAGAGCACTGACGGCTGAGCGCACTGACGGCTGAGCGCACTACCGCACCGGTCTTTGCTTTCTTTACCGGAAGACATTCCGCGGTGATCGCCGGGCGTCGCATCACCA
The DNA here is from genome assembly GCF_036048035.1 of Streptomyces sp. NBC_00400. Lineage (NCBI taxonomy): Bacteria > Bacillati > Actinomycetota > Actinomycetes > Kitasatosporales > Streptomycetaceae > Streptomyces > Streptomyces sp. NBC_00400. The sequence goes on from NZ_CP107940.1 coordinate 899,633, forward strand.
CGTCGTCGCATCACTGCATCACCGGACGGGGTGGACGCCCTTTTCGCCAGCTGCTCCGCACCCTTTCGTCACCATCTCCGCGCCTTTCCGTACGGACTGCGCGCGATTGCTGTGATTCGCCTTCTTGCACGGTTTTCTTCACCACCGGGAGATCCTGATGTCCGACCTGCCCGCCCCCGGGCCCGCACGTTTCGCCTATTGGGTGCCCAATGTCAGTGGCGGCCTGGTGACCAGCACCATCGAGCAGCGCACCGACTGGGGTTACGATTACAACCGCAAGCTGGCAGTGCTGGCCGAGAACAACGGGTTTGAGTATGCGCTGAGCCAGGTTCGCTATATGGCCAGTTACGGCGCTGAATTCCAGCACGAGTCCACGAGTTTCAGCCTCGCGCTCCTGCTCGCCACCGAACGGCTCAAGGTGATCGCCGCCGTGCATCCGGGGCTGTGGCACCCGGGTGTGCTGGCGAAGCTCGGCGCCACCGCCGATCAGCTCTCCGGCGGGCGGTTCGCGGTGAACGTCGTCAGCGGCTGGTTCAAGGGCGAGTTCAGCGCGCTCGGGGAACCCTGGCTGGAGCACGATGAGCGCTACCGGCGTGCGGAGGAGTTCATTCAGGCGTTGCGCACCATCTGGACCGAGGACCATGCCGAACTGGCCGGGGACTTCTACCGGATCCGGGCCTTCTCGCTCAAGCCGAAGCCGATCGGCTCCACCGGGCGCCCGCATCCCGAGATCTTCCAGGGCGGCAACTCCACCGCCGCTCGGTCGATGGCCGGCCGGGTGTCCGACTGGTACTTCAGCAACGGCAAGGACTTCGCCGGCGTCACCGAACAGCTCGCGGACGTCCGGGCGTCGGCCGCCACCGCGGGCCGGCCGGCCCCCCGCTTCGGGCTGAACGGCTTTCTGATCGCGCGGGACACCGAGGCCGAGGCCCGGGAAGTGCTGCGGGAGATCATCGCCAAGGCGGACACCGAGGCGGTGCACGGCTTCGGTGCGGCGGTCAGGCAGGCCGGGCAGTCCACGGCCGATGGCACCGGTATGTGGCAGGACTCCTCTTTCGAGGACCTGGTCCAGTACAACGACGGCTTCCGTACGGGCCTGATCGGCACTCCCGAGCAGATCGCCGAGCGGATCGTGGCGTACAAGCGGCTGGGCGTGGACCTCTTCCTGCTCGGGTTCCTCCACTACCTGGAGGAGGTCGAGTACTTCGGCGAGCGGGTGCTCCCGCTGGTGCGCGAGCTGGAGGCACAGGAAGAGGGGCAGGACTCCGCACCCCCCGGTCTCCCACACTCCGCACTCCCCTCACTCCCCCCACTCCCCTAACTCCCCCACTCCGTACTCCCTCTCGTACTTCGAGGTGATCCCCTTCATGGCCACCGTCCTGTCCGTCTCCGGCAGCCCCTCCGCGACCTCACGTACCGCCCGTCTGTTGCGGCATCTGGACGCCCGGCTCACCGAGGAGGGGCACGACGTCCTTCCGCTGGACGTCCGCACCCTGCCCGCCGAGGCGCTGCTGGGTGCCGACTTCGGCCATCCGGCGATCGTCGAGGCCACCGAGCTGTTCGCCCGCGCCGACGGTGTCGTGATCGGCACCCCGGTCTACAAGGCCGCCTACTCCGGTCTGCTCAAGTCGCTGCTGGACCTGCTGCCGCAGTACGCGCTGACGGGCAAGACCGTGCTGCCACTGGCCACCGGCGGCAGCACCGCCCATGTCCTGGCGATCGACTACGCACTGCGGCCGGTGCTCTCGTCCATGGGAGCCGCGCATATCGTCCAGGGCTGGTTCGTCCTCGACCGGCATCTGGCCGTACGGGAGGACGGCGCGCTGACCGTCGAACCGGGCGCGCAGGAGGGGCTCGACCAGGTTCTGGCCCAGTTCTCCGGTGCGCTCGGGCGCAGCCCGCTGCTGTCCGTCGCGAGCTGACCGCCGCTGCCCCGCCCAGCCCTCCTGCCCTCCTGCCCTCCTGCCCTCCTGTCCCCTTCCCCCTTGTCCCCACCCAGCCCTCCTGTCTCACCATCCCCTTCCCCCCTGTCCCCGCCTCTTCCACACTCCCCTGGAGGCAGCACCATGACCGCTCCACCGCGGCCCGCCACCGCTCATGTGATCGCCGATGACGCCGAGGCCCTGGCGGTCGCGACGGAACTGGCCGAGGAGTTCCGGGCGGGTGCCGCGGAGCGGGACGCCGCCCGCCGGCTGCCGCACGCCGAGCTGGCGCGGCTGTCGGCGAGCGGGCTGCCGGCCATCACCGTGCCGCGGTCCCACGGGGGTGCGCAGGTGCGGACCGAGACGCTGGCCGAGGTGGTGCGGCTGCTGGCGACCGGGGACGCCAGCCTGTCCCAGATCCCGCAGAGCCACTTTGTGTACCTGGAGGTGCTGCGCCGTCAGGGCACCGCTGAGCAGCAGGACTTCTTCTTCGGCGAGGTGCTGGCGGGACGGCTGCTGGGCAATGCACAGTCGGAGGCGGGGACCCGGCATGTGCAGGACATCCGTACCCGGCTGGTGCCGTCGGCGGACGGGGCGTATGTGCTGAGCGGGGTGAAGCACTATGCGACCGGCGCGCTGTTCGCCGACTGGATCCCGGTGCTGGCGCGCGGCCGGGACGAGGCGCTTCATGTGGCGTATGTGCCCAAGGAGGCACCGGGGGTGCGGATCGTCGACGACTGGGACGGGATGGGGCAGCGGACCACCGCCAGCGGCACGGTGCACCTGGTGGACGTGACGGTGCCGGCCGACCGGGTCGTCCCGCATCACCTCACCTTCCGGGGCCCTCAACTGCACGGTGCGGTGGCCCAGTTGCTGCATGCCGCGATCGACGCCGGGATCGCCTCCGGTGCGCTGACCGAGGCCGCCGTCTTCGTACGCACCAAGAGCCGGCCGTGGTTCGAGAGCGGCCTCGACAGCGCGGCCGAGGATCCCCTGCTGATCCAGCGGTTCGGGGAACTGGCGGTACGGGTGCGGGCCGCCGGGTCACTGCTGTCCTCGGCGGCGCGGACGGTGGACAGCGCGGCGCAGGTGCTCACCGACGACTCGGCGGCGGAGGCGTCGATCGCGGTGGCCGCGGCGAAGGTGGTGGCCGCAGAGGCCGCGGTGGAAACCGGCAGTGCGCTGTTCGAGGTGGCCGGAACCCGGGCCGCCCTGGACGGACTGAACCTTCACCGGCACTGGCGGGACGCCCGCACCCACACCCTGCACGACCCGGTCCGCTGGAAGGTTCAGCACATCGGCCGCTACGTCCTCAACGGCACCCGCCCGCCCCGGCACGGTCTGCTCTGACGTCCGACGGCCGATGCCCAACACCCGGCCCCGGCCCGCCCCCACACCCCCGTAGTCCTCCCCTCCCCTGTTCCCCCTTCCCCCTTCCCCCTTCCCCCTTCCCCCTTCCCCCTTCCCTGCTTCCCCTCTCGCCTCTTCTCCCCCTCGTCTTCGGAGCCCGTATGCCCTCCCTCACCTTCCACTGGTTCCTGCCCACCTACGGTGACAGCCGGCATGTCGTCGGCGGCGGCCATGGCGTGCCCACCGGGTCCGCCGGCGGGGAGCGGCCCGCCACCCTCGGCTACCTCACGCAGATCGCCCGCGCCGCCGAGGACCTGGGCTTCGAAGGGGCGCTCACCCCCACCGGGGCCTGGTGCGAGGACGCCTGGCTCACCACGGCCATGCTGGCCCGCGAGACCGAACGGCTGAAGTTCCTGGTGGCATTCCGGCCGGGGATCATCGCGCCGACGCTGGCCGCCCAGATGGCCGCCACCTTCCAGCGGCACTCCGGCGGACGGCTGCTGCTGAATGTGGTCACCGGGGGCGAGAGCCATGAGCAGCGCGCGTACGGAGACTTCCTGGCCAAGGACGACCGGTACGCCCGGACCGGTGAATTCCTGGACATCGTCCGGGAGTTGTGGGACGGGAAGACGGTGGACTTCACCGGGGAGCAGCTGCGGGTGGCGGGCGCCCGGCTGGCCCGGGTGCCCGATCCGGTGCCTGCGGTGTACTTCGGCGGGTCCTCCCCGGCCGCCGGAGAGGTGGCCGCGCGCGCCGCCGACGTCTATCTGACCTGGGGCGAGCCGCCGGCCGAGGTCGAGCGGAAGATCGCCTGGGTCCGGGAGCTGGCCGGCCGCGCCGGGCGCCGGGTGCGGTTCGGCATCCGGCTGCATGTGATCACCCGGGACACCGCGGAGGCGGCCTGGGCCGAGGCGCAGCGGCTGCTGGACGGCTTCAGCCCGGAGGCGATACGTACCGTGCAGGCGGGGCTGGCCCGCAGCGAATCGGAGGGGCAGCGCCGGATGCTGGCGCTGCACGGCGGCCGCACCGACGGGCTGGAGATCGCACCGAATCTGTGGGCCGGAATCGGGCTCGTACGGGGCGGGGCGGGCACCGCGCTGGTGGGCAGCCATGCGGAGGTGGCGGAGCGGATCGTGGAGTATCAGCGGCTGGGAATCGAGGAGTTCATCCTCTCCGGGCACCCTCATGTCGAGGAGGCGTACTGGTTCGGGGAGGGGGTGCTGCCGGTGTTGCGGGACGCCGGGCTGTGGCGGCATCCGGCAGCTCGGGACGAGGGTTCCACGGCCGCCGCCCAGATCCCGTTCGCCGCCGGGGCGGGCCGCTGACCCCTGGGCACCTGGGCCGGGCGGCCGCTGGGCAGCACCCCGCGGCGCCCCGGCCCCATCCTCCTCATCCGGCTGCGCCGTGCCGCCGCACATGATTCGCTGGGCTGATCCCCCCACCGCCAGGCACGTCGCCCGCAGCAGGAGGACCAGTGACCGGCACCTCGCCGCACGCGCCGCACCACACGTCGTACGGACCACCACCCCGGAACGCCGACGCACCGCCGACCCGCTCCACTGACGCACCGTCATCCCGGAGCGCCGACGGAACGGACACCACACCGCACCACACCGCCCAGGACCAGCACCCCCCGTACTACGAGGACCGCTCACCGGGAAGCGGGGCCCTGCCGCCGCGCGCCTGGTACCCGAGGTCGGATGCCGCCCGCCTGTCGCTGCACGGGCGCTGGCGGTTCCGGCTCTCGGCGGGCGCCACCGCCGAGGACGACTCGTTCGCCCGCCCGGACTTCGACGCTGCGCACTGGCCGGAGCTGCGGGTGCCCGGCCACTGGGCGCTCCAGGGACGCTTCGCCTCCGACGGCTCCTACGAGGGCAGCGGCACCGCGCGGCCGATCGGAACACCCGCGTACACCAACACCGCCTACCCCTTCCCGGTCGATCCGCCGCGGGTGCCGGACGAGAACCCGACGGGCGATCACCGGCAGGTCTTCGATCTGCCCGAGGGGTGGGGCGAGGGCCCCGCGGTGCTGCACTTCGCCGGGGTGGAATCCTGCGCCCGGGTCTGGCTCAACGGCCAGGAGCTGGGCCACTTCAAGGGCAGCCGGCTGCCGCATGAATTCGAGGTCGGGCCGCTGCTGCGGCCGCGCGGCAATGTGCTGGCGGTACGCGTCCACCAGTGGTCGTCGGGCAGCTATCTGGAGGACCAGGACCAGTGGTGGCTGCCGGGCATCTTCCGGGAGGTCATGCTGCACCGCCGTCCGGAGGGGGCGGTCGCCGATCACTTCGTCCACGCCGGGTTCGATCACGTCACGGGCCACGGCACGCTGCGGGTGGAGTCCGAGCCGGAAGGCCGGGTGACGGTCCCGGCGCTCGGCCTCGACCTGGCGACCGGCCAGAGCGCGACGGTACCGGTGCGCCCCTGGACGGCCGAGGCGCCGCACCTCTACGACGGGGAGCTGGTGACCTCCGGTGAACGGGTCCCGCTGCGCATCGGGTTCCGTACCGTCTGCGTCGAGGACGGACTGCTGAAGGTCAACGGACGCCGGATCCTGCTGCGCGGCGTCAATCGCCATGAGTTCCATCCGCGCTACGGACGGGCCGTCGGCCCCGAGACGATGCGCCACGATCTGCTGCTGATGAAGCAGCACCACATCAACGCGGTGCGCACCAGCCACTATCCGCCGCACCCCGCCTTCCTCGGCCTCTGCGACGAGCTGGGCCTGTGGGTGGTCGAGGAGTGCGATCTGGAGACCCACGGGTTCGGCGGGCAGGGCTGGCGGGACAATCCGGTGGATGACGCGCGCTGGGAACCGGCGTTGCTCGACCGGGCCCGGCGGATGGTCGAGCGGGACAAGAACCACCCCGCCGTCGTGCTGTGGTCGCTGGGAAACGAGTGCGGTACGGGGCGCGGGCTGTCCGCCATGGCCGCCTGGATGCGTGAGCGCGACCCGTCCCGGCCGCTGCACTACGAGGGCGACCCCAGCTGCGCCGACACCGATGTCTACTCCCGGATGTATGCCGACCACGCCGAGGTGGAGCGCATCGGGCGGCGCGCCGAGGCGCCGCTGTCCGATCCGGGGCTGGACGCCCGACGGCGTCAACTCCCCTTCCTCCTCTGCGAGTACGCGCATGCGATGGGAAACGGGCCGGGCGGGCTGAGCGAGTACCAACGGCTGTTCGAGCGCTATGAACGCTGCCAGGGCGGTTTCGTCTGGGAGTGGATCGACCACGGGCTGCGGCAGCGTACGCCCGCCGGTGAGGTGTTCCACGCCTATGGCGGAGACTTCGGGGAGGAGCTGCACGACGGGAACTTCGTCTGCGACGGCCTGGTCTTTCCCGACCGGGTGCCCTCCCCGGGCCTGCTGGAGTTCAAGAAGGTCGTCGAACCGGTACGGATCGAGGCCGGGGCCCACGAGGCCGGGGCCGGGGCCGGGGCCCACGAGGCCGGCACGGCGAGCGCGCTCCGGATCACCAATCTGTACGACTTCGCCGGCCTGAGCCACCTCGGCTTCCACTGGAGCTACGAGGTGGACGGTGAGCCGCGCGGTCACGGCCGGCTCACCGTGCCGCCGTTGGGGCCCGGCGAGTCGGCCGTGGTGGCGCTGCCGGCGCCGCCGGTCGGGCCGGACACCGAGGGCACCAGGGGCACCAGGGGCGACGAGGGCGAAGCGCTCTGGACCATCCGGGCCGTGCTGGACGAGGACACCCCCTGGGCCTCCGCCGGGCACGAGATCGCCTGGGGCCAGCTGCCGGCCGCCCCGCGCCCCGCCGTCACTCCCCCGGCCGCCACCGCTACGCCGCGCCGTGGTGAGGGCAATGTGATCGTCCTCGGCCCGGGGACCTTCGACGCGGGGACGGGGGCGCTGGCCTATCTGGACGGGGTACGGATCGGCGGCCCCCGGCTGGATGTCTGGCGGGCGCCGACCGACAACGACGAGGCCGCGCCCTGGCAGCCGGGGCCGCGACCGGCCACCGAGTGGCGGCGGATCGGCCTGCACCGGATGCGGCACCGCGTCGATGCCGTCGAGACCGGCCCGGACACCGTGGTCGCACGGTCCCGGGTCGCCCCGGCCGGGTCGCCGCTGGCGCTGCACACGGTCTACCGCTGGACGGCACAACGGGAACTGCTGAGGCTGGAGTTGAGCGTCGACCCCGAGGGTGACTGGCCGGTGCCACTGCCCCGGCTCGGGGTGCGGATGCGGGTGTGCGGCAGCCTGGGTCTGGTCCGGTGGTTCGGCGGCGGGCCGGGCGAGGGCTATCCGGACACCCTGGCGGCCGCCCGGGTCGGCCGCTGGTCGATGCCGGTGGACGCCCTGCAGACGCCGTATGTGCGGCCGCAGGAGAACGGTGCGCGGCCCGGTGTGCGCTGGGCGGAGCTGACCCGTTCGGACGGCTCGGGCCTGCGGATCGAGGGCGATCCGGACTTCTTCCTCACCGCCCGCCGGTGGACGACCGAGGAGCTGGCCGCGGCCCGCCACACCACGGATCTGCGGCCCGGCGAGGACCTGTGGCTCCATCTCGACCATGCCCAGCACGGCATCGGCAGCCAGTCGTGCGGGCCGGGGGTACTGCCGCAGCACCGGTTGGAGGCGGCGCCGGCGCGGTTCTCGTTCGTGTTCTCGTCGCTGCACTGAGCACGCGCCGGACGTGGCGCCGGCCGGACACCGGCCGTGCGCCACTGCGGCCAGGGGCGTTGTCACCGGTCGGCGATACGATCCGGGTGAGGCGTGAGCACCCACGCGTCCCGCAGCACCGAGAGGCTTCGCATCATGGTCAGCACGTCCCCGCCGCTCGCCGACGCCCTCGCCGCGGGGCCGGTGGTCCTCGACGGCGGGCTGTCCCATCAGCTGGAGGCCGCCGGGCACGACCTCGGCGACGCGCTGTGGTCGGCCCGGCTGCTGGCCGAGGAGCCGGAAGCCGTGGTGCGGGCGCATCTGGCGTACTACGAGGCCGGGGCGCAGGTCGCGATCACCTCCAGCTATCAGGCGACGTTCGAGGGGTTCGCGCGGCGCGGTATCGGCGAGGAGCGGGCCGCGGCGCTGCTCGGCCGGAGTGTGGAGCTGGCCCGCGAGGCGGCCCGGCGGGCGTCGGCCGCCGGCGTTGCCGGGCCGCTGTATGTGGCCGCTTCGGCGGGCCCGTACGGGGCGATGCTGGCGGACGGGTCCGAGTACCGCGGCCGGTACGGCCTGTCGGTGGACGAGCTGGAGCGGTTCCACCGGCCGCGTCTGGAGGTGCTGGCCGCGGCGCGGCCCGATGTGCTGGCGCTGGAGACGGTGCCGGATGCCGACGAGGCCCGTGCGCTGCTGCGGGCGGTGCGCGGACTGGGTGTGCCGGCCTACCTGTCGTACAGCGTGGCGGGGAACCGTACCCGGGCCGGGCAGCCGCTGACGGAGGCGTTCGCGGTGGCGGCCGAGGCGGATGAGGTGATCGCGGTGGGGGTGAACTGCTGCGCACCGGAGGATGCGGACCGGGCGGTGCGGTCGGCGGCACAGGTCACGGGCAAGCCGGTGGTGGTCTACCCCAACAGCGGGGAGAGCTGGGACGCCGGGGCGCGGGCCTGGCGCGGCGAGGCGGCGTTCCGCGCGGACCGGGTCGCGGCCTGGGCGGCGGACGGTGCCCGGCTCATCGGCGGCTGCTGCCGGGTGGGCCCGGACGCCATTGCCGAGCTGGCGGCCGGGCTCGGCCGCTGACGCGGCGGCCCGGATGCGGGCCGAAGGCGTTACACAGACGCAACCGACGCGGCGGCGACAGAGCCCCGGGCCGATGGCAGGATGCAGCCACATCGCAGCACGCACGGCTTGGTTGATGTTCATCCTGCCCCTGGAGGGCCTGTGTCCGCTCGCTCCGCGTTGCCTGTCATAGCCGTCGCCACAGCCGTCGCCGTTCTGGCGGGGTGCAGCAGCACCACGTCCGGCGGGAAGAAGGGTTCCGGCGGCCTGGAACTGGTCTCCTCCGGGACCTTGAAGACCTGCACCCACCTTCCCTACGCGCCGTTCCAGGTGAAGAAGGACGGCAAGGTCGTCGGGTTCGATGTGGATCTGGTGGACCTGGTCGCCAAGGATCTGGGCGTGAAGCAGGAGATCGTCAATACGCCCTTCGAAGGCATTGAGACCGGCCAGGATTTCACGATCCGCAAATGCGATCTGGCCGCCGCCGGCATGACGATCACGCCCGCGCGGGACAAGGTCATGGATTTCTCCGACCCGTATTTCAATGCCACCCAGGCGCTGCTGACGAAGAAGGGCAAGCCCTTCAAGAAGGTCGAGGACCTCAAGGGCAAGAAGCTCGGTTACCAGAAGGCCACCACCGGCGGGATCTACGCCAAGAAGCACGGCACCGGCGTCGAGCTGGTGGAGTTCGAGGATCTGGGGCTGCTGCTGACCGCCGTGAAGTCCGGCCAGGTCGATGCCGGCATCAATGACAACGGCGTGCTCTTCGACTATGTGAAGCAGAATCCGGACACCGCGGTCACCGCGGAATTCAATACCGGCGAGCACTACGGCATCGGTGTGCGCACCGGGAACGACGCACTGCGGAAGAAGATCAACGCGGTGATCAAGAAGGCGAAATCCGACGGGAGTTACGACCGGATCTACAAGAAGTGGTTCGGCACCACCCCGCAGAGCTGAGGCCCGCCGTCATGTCCGTCATGTCCTTGTCGAAACGACAGCGCGCCCGGGTGATCCGCGGCGTGCAGTACGGCGTCCTGGTCCTCGCCGTGGTGGTCTTCGCGCTGATCGCCGACTGGCATCAGCTGCGGATGGCGTTCTTCGACGTGGAGGTCGCGAAGGCGCTGTTCCCCGACATCATCACCACGGCGCTGGTCAACACCGTCCTCTACACCCTGCTCGGCTTCGGTTTCGGTCTGGCGCTGGGGCTGGTGCTCGCCCTGATGCGACTCTCCTCGGTGCCGCCCTACCGCTGGATCGCGGTCACCTATATCGAGTTCTTCCGCGGGATCCCCTGTCTGCTGGTGTTCATCGCGCTCGGCTTCGGTGTGCCGCTGGCCTTCGAGGTCGCGCTCGATATGAACGTCACGGTCATGCTGTCGCTCGGGCTGGTGGGCGCGGCGTATATGGCGGAGACCATCCGGGCGGGTATTCAGGCGGTCCCCAAGGGGCAGACGGAGGCGGCGCGTTCCCTGGGGATGTCGCACGGCCGGGCGATGATCTCGATCGTCATTCCGCAGGCGTTCCGCATCGTGCTGCCGCCGCTGACCAATGAACTGATCCTGTTGACCAAGGATTCGTCGCTGGTGTATCTGCTGGGGCTCTCCCTCACCCAGTTCGAGCTGGCCAACTTCGGGCGCGATGCGCTCAATGAGCACAAGAGCCTGACCCCGATCCTGATCGCCGGGCTGCTCTATCTCGTGATCACCCTCCCGCTCGGCCAACTGGTCCGTCGGCTGGAGGCCCGTACGGCGAAGGCCAGGTGAGCGGCGTGACGACCGACCAGGCGGCACCGGGGACGACCGATGCGAAGGCCATCGACGTCCAGAGCCTGCGCAAGGCGTTCGGTGAGCTGGAGGTGCTGCGCGGGATCGACTTCTCGGTGGCGCGCGGTGAGGTGGTGTGTGTCATCGGGCCCTCGGGGTCCGGGAAGTCGACCCTGCTGCGCTGTGTGAATCTGCTGGAGGAGCCGAGCGCGGGCCGGGTCATGGTGGCCGGCACCGAGGTGACCGACCCGGACGTGGACATCGACCGGGTCCGGCAGCGGATCGGGATGGTCTTCCAGGCCTTCAACCTCTTTCCGCATCTGACCGCGCTGGAGAATCTGACGATTGCCCAGCGGCGGGTGCTGCGCCGTGACCGCGCCGAGGCGGAGCGGATCGCCCGCGCCAACCTCGAACGGGTCGGGCTCAGTGACAAGGCGGCTGCCTATCCGGCGCAGTTGTCCGGCGGGCAGCAACAACGGGTGGCCATCGCCCGTGCGCTGTCCATGGACCCGGAGCTGATGCTCTTCGACGAGCCGACCTCGGCGCTGGACCCGGAGCTGGTCGGCGATGTGCTGGCGGTGATGCGGGGGCTGGCGCAGGAGGGCATGACGATGCTCGTCGTCACCCATGAGATGAGCTTTGCGCGGGAGGTCGCCGACCGGGTGGTGTTCATGGACGGCGGGGTGATCGTCGAGCAGGGCACTCCCGAGCAGGTGGTGGGCGCCCCTCGGCACGAGCGGACCAGGACGTTCCTGGCGCGGGTGCTGGATCCGGCCGCCGCCGAGGTCGGCGAGGTCACGGACTCCGGCGCGGCCGGCAAGCGCATCGATCGCTGACCGGCCGATGACGGCGGTTGCGGTGCCGGCTCAGGAAAGCGGCTTGGTGAGCTTCCTGGTGCCGGTGCTGTTGCCCGCCAGACTGCAGCTGATGGTCCTGATGCCGATCTTGTAGCCGTCGAGGGTGGGGTACTGGACGAAGGTGCCCTCGGCGGTCCCGGCGGGCTGCCGGGCCGCCTTGCTCTCCAGCTCGTTGCGGCACAGCGAGGACGCCTTGGCCCTGATGCCGGCTTCGTTCGTCAGGCCGGATGCGAGCCGGTGGGTGGTGACGACCTCGGCGTCGTGCGGGCCGTTGCAGGAGGCCTTGTCGTTGTTGCCGCCACCGCCCGGTGGGCGGTCGTAGCAGTCGCCGGCCGTCAGCAGATAGAACGGGATCTTGGTGTCGGTGGGCGTCGGCGTACTGCTCTCGAAGGCGCTGTCGGTGGGCGTCCCGGCGGGGGTGGGAGTGTCGGAGGGCGTCGCGGACGCGCTCTCGGACGGCGAGGCGCCGGCACTCGAACCGGGCGACTGGGCACGGTTGTTGCTGCTGCCGCCGCCGGTGTTGACCACGATGACGGTGATGACGGCGGCCAGCACGACCACACCGGCCCCGATGATCGCCGCGATGGTCTTGCCGTTGCCGCCACCGCCGGGCGGGCCGGGCGGCTGCTGCCAGCCGCCGGGGCCCCCGGGGCCGCCCGGGCCCGGAGGACCGTAGCCGCCCGCGGGCGGGCCGAAGCCACCGGGGGGCTGGTTGCCGCCCGCGGGCGGACCGTAGCCACCCGGGCCGTAACCGCCCTGGCCCTGACCGCTCGGGACGTAGCCACCAGCCGGTGGGCCATAGCCGCCCGGGTTGCCCTGCGGCGGCTGACTCGGCGGCGGAGGCGGAGGAAAACTCATGGTGAAATGATCGCTTCTTTGCTCGGTTTTCAGGGACTCGGTGACCAACCCGGAACATTCCGCGTCTGAAATCTCCGGCTCGTGGGCACCGTTGGCGACAGGCAGCAAGCCACCCTACGGCGCGGAGGTTTTCGTGTTCACCGACCTGCCCCTGGACGAGCTGCACCGCTACCGCCCGCCGCGCCCCGAGCCGGCCGGTTTTGACGCCTTCTGGCAGCGCACCCTCGACGAAGCCCGTGACCGTGACCTCGATGCACGCTTCACCGAGGTCGATGCGGGGCTGGCGCAGCTGCGCACCCATGACGTGACGTTCTCCGGCTTCGGCGGGCACCGTATCCGCGGCTGGTTCCTCCTCCCGCGCGCGGCCGGGGGGCCGCTGCCGTGCGTCGTGCAGTACCTCGGTTACGGCGGCGGCCGCGGGGCGGTGCACGACTGGCTGCTGTGGCCTTCCGCGGGGTACGCCACCCTCGTCATGGACACCCGTGGGCAGAGCGGCCCCAACCGGCCCGGTGATACCCCCGATCCGGTCGGCTCCGGCAATCCGGGCGTGCCCGGCAAGATGACCCAGGGGCTGCTCGACCCCGAGGACTACTACTACCGGCGGCTGTTCACCGACGCGGTACGGGCCGTGGAGGCGGCGCGGGGGCACGCGGCGGTGGACGCCGGCCGGATCGTGGTCGCCGGCGGCAGCCAGGGAGGTGCCGCCGCGCTGGCGACGGCGGGGCTGGTCCCCGGGCTGGCGGGCGCGTTGATCGATGTGCCGTTCCTGACCCATATCCGCCGGGCCGTCGCCATCACCGATTCCGGACCGTACGGCGAGCTCACCCGCTACTTCGCGGGTGCCCGGGGCCGTATCGACACCGCACTGCACACCCTGGACCACTTCGACGGCCTGAACTTCGCCGCCCGCGCCACCGCCCCGGCGCTCTTCGGCACGGCGCTGCGGGATGACGTGGTGCCGCCGTCCACCGGCTTCGCCGCGTACCACCACTACGCGGGCGTGAAGGAGCTGAAGGTATGGCGGTTCAATGCCCATGAAGGGGGCGGCGGCGAGCAGCGGGCAGCCGAAATAGCCTTTGTGCGCGAGCTGTTCGGCGGCTGAGCGGCCCGGCACGGCAGGCCGGGCCGGGCCGGGCCGGGCGGAGGTTCTCAGACACTCCCCAGCAGGTGCTCCAGCGCCAGCTGGTCCAGATGCTCGAAGGCCATCCCGCGGGCGGCCGCCGCCTCGGCGTCGAAGGTCTCGTAGGCGGCGTTGTCGGCGAGCAGTCCCGCGAGGCCGTCCTCGGCGGTGGGCCGGCTCAGCTGGTCCAGCCGCGCGGCGTGCAGCGCGTCCTGGACGGCAGGATCGGCCCGGAAGGCGGCGGCGCGCTCCCTGAGGATCAGATAGTTGCGCATACAGCCGGCCGCCGAGGTCCAGACACCGTCCAGGTCCTCGGTGCGCGGCGGCTTGAAGTCGAAGTGCCGCGGCCCGTCGTATCCGGCCGTCTCCAGCAGGTCGACCAGCCAGAAGGCGGACCGCAGATCACCCGCGCCGAAGCGCAGGTCCTGGTCGTACTTGACCCCGCTCTGGCCGTTGAGGTCGATATGGAAGAGCTTGCCCGCCCACAGCGCCTGGGCGATGCCGTGCGGGAAGTTCAGCCCGGCCATCTGCTCGTGCCCCACCTCGGGGTTGACGCCGTAGAGCTCGGGGCGCTCCAGCCGCTCGATGAAGGCGAGGGCGTGGCCGACGGTGGGCAGCAGGATGTCGCCGCGCGGCTCGTTGGGCTTGGGCTCGATGGCGAACCGCAGGTCGTAGCCCTGCTCGACGACGTACTGGCCGAGGAGGTCGAACGCCTCCTTCATCCGGTCCAGGGCGGCCCGTACGTCCTTGGCCGCGCCGGACTCCGCGCCCTCCCGTCCGCCCCAGGCGACATAGGTGCGGGCGCCCAGCTCGGCGGCGAGGTCGATATTGCGGAGGGTCTTGCGCAGGGCGTAGCGGCGGACGTCGCGGTCGTTGGCGGTGAAGGCGCCGTCCTTGAAGACGCGGTGGGTGAAGAGGTTGGTGGTGGCCATCGGCACGACCAGGCCGGTGGCGTCCAGCGCCGTGCGGAAGCGGGTGACGGCCGCCTGGCGCTCGGTGTCCCCGGCGCCGGACGGGATCAGATCGTCGTCGTGGAAGGTGACGCCCCACGCGCCGAGGCCGGCGAGGCGGTGGACCGATTCGACGGGGTCCAGGGCGCGGCGGGTGGCGTCACCGAAGGGGTCACGGCCCTGCCAGCCGACGGTCCACAGGCCGAAGCTGAACTTGTCCTCGGGCACGGGCTGGTGACTCATCGCGACTCCCGGTGATTTCGTCAACGCGCTTTACAAATTACGCCGCGGCCAAACTAATATGCGGCAGCACACCGGGGAACCCCCTGGACCGGAACCCTGGAGACGGGCCGCCGAGGGAGAGTGCACGATGGGCGCACAGGCAGCAGGACCGCTGGTCGTCGGGGTGGACAGCTCGACGCAGTCCACCAAGGCGCTGGTCGTGGACGCGGCGACCGGTGCGGTCGTGGCCCGGGGCCAGGCACCGCACACGGTCTCCGGCGGCAACGGCAAGGAGAGCGACCCCGCCCAGTGGTGGCGGGCGCTGGGCGAGGCGCTGGACCGGTGCGGCGACGCGGCGCGGCAGGCCTCGGCGGTCTCCGTCGGCGGACAGCAGCACGGGCTGGTCACCCTGGACGCGGCCGGTGAGCCGGTGCGCCCCGCCCTGCTGTGGAACGACGTACGGCCGGCCCCCCAGAGCGAGCGGCTGATCGCGGAGCTGGGCGGCGCGCGGGCCTGGGCCGAGCGGGTGGGAAGTGTGCCGGGGCCGGCGTTCACGGTGGCCAAGTGGGCCTGGCTGCGGGAGCACGAGCCGGCCGCGGCCGCCGCCACCGCCGCGGTGCGGCTGCCGCACGACTACCTCACCCAGCGCCTGACCGGCGAGTCCGTCACCGACCGCGGCGATGCGTCCGGGACGGGCTGGTGGGCGTCGTCCACCGGGTCCTACGACCCGGAGATCCTGGAGCACGTCGGACTGTCCCCCGAGGCGCTGCCGCGGGTGGCGCTCCCGGGCGAGGCCGCCGGGACGGTGCACGCCGGTGATCTGCCGCTGCCGCACGGCGCGTTGGTGGCCGCCGGGACGGGAGACAACATGGCCGCCGCGCTCGGGCTGGGCCTGCGTCCCGGGCAGCCGGTGCTGAGCCTGGGCACCTCGGGGACGGTGTATGCGGTCTCCACCCACCGGCCCGCCGATCCGACCGGCACCGTGGCGGGCTTCGCCGATGCCCGCGGCGACTGGCTGCCACTGGCCTGCACCCTGAACTGCACCCTCGCCGTGGACCGGGTGGCGGCGCTGCTGGGGCGCGACCGGGAGGCCGTGGAGGGCGGCGGGGAGGTGGTGATGCTGCCGTTCCTCGACGGGGAGCGCACCCCGAGCCTGCCCGGTGCCTCGGGCCTGGTGCACGGGCTGCGGCACGACACGACGGCCGGTCAGCTGCTCCAGGCGGCGTACGACGGCGCCGTGTTCGCGCTGCTGCAGGCCCTGGACCGGGTACTGGACGCGGATGCCGCGCCCGATACGCCGCTGCTGCTGATCGGCGGCGGGGCGAAGGGCCGGGCCTGGCGGGAGACCGTCCGCCGGATGTCGGGGCGCCCGGTGGTGGTGCCGAAGGCGCAGGAGCTGGTGGCGCTCGGCGCGGCGGCGCAGGCGGCCGGGCTGCTGCTGGAGGAGGACCCGGCGGCGGTGGCCCGTCGTTGGGGGACGGCGCGCGGCGCGGAGTACGAGGCGCAGCCGCGGGACGGTGCCGCCTGGGACCGGCTGGCGGCGACGCTCGCCGACGGCGGGGCACTACTGCGACGGTGACCGTGGCACCGCAGTCGTCCACCGGGAGGGACCGCGCTCCCGCCCGCACCCCTAGGGTCTGTCGTCACGCTCCCGTCGTACGCCCGAAGGGCGGGCCCCGCGGCGCCTGGTGCACTGCACTCGCTGCGCTCGCTCCGTCTCGGCTCCTTGATGAAGCCGGTGGATGCCGAGCGCGATCGCAAGGCGGAGGGTCGCCCCGGTACTGGGTGTACCGGGGTGATCCCGACAACGCGGATGGGGGTCCCCCCGCGCCGTTCAGGCGTGGGGGAGTGCGTGCCAGGCGTCGCGGGGCAGACGGGAGTGTGACGACAGACCCTAGGAGACCCCTGTGACCGCTGCCGGCGGCGACACCCAGCACGGCATCCGGCGGCGCAATCTTGCCCGGGTGCTGCGGACCGTGGCCGCGCAGGGGCCGCTCTCCCGTCCGGCGGTCGCGGCGCGGATCGGGCTGACCCGGGCGGGAGTGGCCCCCCTGGTCGACGAGTTGCTGCGGGCGGGCCTGCTGGTGGAGGCGGGGCGGGCGGCCACCGGCGGCCGGGGCCGGCCGGGGGGCGAGCTGGCGGTCAGCGACCGTGGCCCGGCCGGGCTCGGTGCCGAGATAGGCGTCGATCATCTGGCGGTGTGTGCGGTCGATCTGCGCGGGCGGGTCCGGGCCCGGCTGGCGGCCGATGCCGCGAACCGGCACAGCGCTCCCGGGCCGGTGCTGCGGCGGCTGTCCGCGCTGCTCGCGGAGGTGACCGACGCGATCGCCGCCGAGGGGCTGCGGCCGGCCGGGCTGGCGGTGGCCGTACCCGGTCTGGTGGCCCGCGGTGCGACGACCGTGGTGCACGCCCCCAACCTCGGCTGGCGGGCCGCCGATCTCGCGCCGGGGCTCGCCGGGGCGACGGCCCCGCGGGACGGCTCCCCGGCCCTCCCGCTCACCGTCGAGAACGAGGCCAACCTCGGTGCGCTGGCCGAACTGCGGCTGGGCGGGGGCGGCGGACGGCCGGGCCCGCCCCCGGACTTCGTGCATGTGTCGGCGGAGATCGGCATCGGTGCCGCGGTCGTCGTGGACGGTCAACTGCTGCGGGGGGCACGGGGGTTCGCGGGGGAGCTGGGGCATGTGCCGGTGTATCCGGACGGCCCGGTGTGCGGCTGCGGCGGCCGGGGCTGCCTGGAGCAGTACGCCGGCGAGGAGGCCGTGCTGCGTGCGGGCGGGCTCGCCCCCGGGCAGGCGGCGGCCGCTCATCCGGGGCCGGGTGCCCGTATCGGCCTGCTGGCGCGCCGTGCCGCCGACGGGGACACGGCCGTCGTGCGGGCGCTGCACGAGGCGGGGACGGCGCTCGGTATCGCGCTCGCCGGGGCGGTGAATCTGCTCGACCCCCGGGCGGTGGTCCTCGGGGGCGCGCTGGCCGGACTGGCGCCCTGGATCCTGCCGTCCCTGGAGCGGGAGTTGGCGCTGCGGACGGCCGTCGCGGCGGATTCCGGGCGGTCCGCCGGGCCGTTGGTGGCGGTGTCCCGCCTGGGCGCGGACGGGCCGCTGCTGGGGGCGGCGCACGCGGCGCTGCAGACCGTGCTGGACGATCCCCTCCACTCCTGCGCCCCGGCACACTCTCCCCGGAATGGAACCCGCTAAACCTATCCATGGAACGAGAATTCCATGCCACCCCATCGAGCGATTGTGTCGATAAAAACAGCACCACTATCTTCGGTTCGGCGGGCTGCCGCGGAGCTCCCGTGAAAGGGGGCTTCGGAGGCGGTCCGCATCGCGCCCTCCGAAGAGACAGGTGGCATTGTGACGATTGCCGACGAATCACTGCCCGGCAGTGCGGAAGAAGCCCAGAATTCCAGTCTGAGCACCACCGCCGCGCGGAATTTGGCGACCACCACCAAGACCGCGCCGCAGATGCAGGGCATCACCTCCCGCTGGCTGCTGCGGCTACTGCCCTGGGTGCAGGTTTCCGGTGGCACCTACCGGGTGAACCGCCGGCTGACGTACACCCTCGGCGACGGGCGCATCGATTTCGATATCAGCGGCAGTGACGTTTCGATCATCCCTGATGAGCTGCGCGAGCTGCCGGCCCTGCGGGAATTCACCGATACCGGGGTACTGGCCGCGCTCGGCGAGCGGTTCACGCAGCAGGACTACGCACCCGGTGAACTGATCGCCGAGGCCGGCACGCCGGGCGACCGGCTGGTGCTGATCGCACACGGCCGGGTGGACCGTATCGGCACCGGCAAATACGGCGAAGAGGCGGTGCTCGAAGCGCTGGCCGGCGGTGACCACCTCGGCGACGCGCCGCTCACCGACCCCGAGGGGACCTGGGAGTTCAGCTATCGCGCGGTGACCCGGGTGACCGTGATGGCGCTGCCCCGGCAGGCCGTGGCGGAGATCGCCGACCGCTCCCCCGGGCTGCGCGACCATCTGGCCCAGGCCGGGCAGGACGCCGCACAGCCGACGAACGCCACGGGGGAATCGGCGGTCTCCATCACCTCGGGGCACCACGGCGAACCGTCCCTCCCCGGCACCTTCGTCGACTACGACCTGACGCCGCGGGAGTACGAACTCAGCGTCGCGCAGACGGTGTTGCGCGCCCACAGCCGGGTCGGCGACCTCTACAGCGACCCGATGAACCAGGTCGAGGAGCAGCTGAAGCTGACCGTCCAGGCGCTGCGCGAGCGCCAGGAGCACGAGATGATCAACAACCCCGGCTTCGGGCTGCTGCACAACGCCGACCTCAAGCAGCGCATCCACACCCGCACCGGCCCGCCCACCCCCGACGACCTCGACGACCTGCTGGCGACGGTGTGGAAGGACCCGGGCTTCCTGCTCGCCCATCCCCTCACGATCGCCGCGATCGGGCGGGAGTGCAGTGCCCGCGGACTGTACCCGACCGCGGTCGATGTCATGGGGCATTCGCTGCCGTCCTGGCGCGGGGTACCCATCTTCCCGTGCAACAAAATTCCGGTGACGAAGGAACGGACGAGTTCGATTCTGCTGCTGCGCACCGGAGAGGAAAAGCAGGGAGTCGTCGGTCTGCACCAGACCGGAATTCCTGATGAATACGAGCCGAGCCTCTCGGTGCGTTATATGGGACTCGACGACCGGGCCGTACTCAAATATCTGGTCAGTGCCTACTATTCGGCGGCCATTCTCGTGCCGGATGCGCTGGGCGTTCTCGACGACGTACAGATCGGCCACTGACCGGCCCGCGGAAGGGCACGGCGCGCCCGGGAGCGGCCCGATCCCCGCCCGGCCGCGCCGGCCGTACGCATATGCAGGCCCCGCACGCACCGCACAGCACGCACCGACAAGAACAGGTGAGCCTTCTCCATGACCACATCGGTGGATCCGACGTCCGGCCCGCAGCAGTCCCCGGTCGAGCAGGGCCGGTCCAGCCTGGACACCGCGGCCGCCCGCAAGCTGGCGACCACGACCAAGACCGTGCCGCAGATGCAGGGGATCTCCTCCCGCTGGCTGCTGCGCATCCTGCCCTGGACGCAGGTCTCGGGCGGTACGTACCGCGTCAACCGCCGCCTGACCCACACCCTCGGCGACGGCCGGGTGGAGTTCACCTCGACCGGCTCCGAGGTCCGGGTGATCCCGGCGGAGTTGCGGGAGCTGGCGCCGCTGCGCGGGTACACCGACGCCGCGACGCTTCAGGCGCTGGCGGACCGCTTCGTCCAGCGGGAGTTCGCCCCCGGTGAGGTGCTGGCCCGGAGCGGCGCGCCCACGGACCGGGTCATCCTGGTCGCCCACGGCAAGCTCGACCGTATCGGCGCCGGCAAGTACGGCGACGAGACGGTCCTGGGGGTGCTGGCCGACGGTGACGCCCTCGGCGCCGCGGCGCTGCTGACACCGGACGCGGAGTGGGAGCACTCCGTGCGGGCGGTGACCCGGGTGACCGCGCTGACCCTCTACCGCAGCGACCTCGAAGAGGTGCTGGGCCGGTCGGAGTCGCTGCGCGGCCACCTGGAGGAGTTCCGCGAGGCGCTGGTCCCCGCGCAGAACAAGCACGGCGAGGCGGCCATCGAGCTGACCGCGGGCCATGTCGGCGAGCCGGCCCTGCCGGGCACCTTCGTCGACTACGACCTGGCACCGCGGGAGTACGAACTCAGCGTGGCCCAGACCGTGCTGAAGGTGCACTCGCGGGTGGCCGATCTCTACAACGACCCGATGAACCAGCTGGACCAGCAGCTGCGGCTGACCGTGGAGGCGCTGCGCGAGCGCCAGGAACACGAGATGATCAACAATCCCGGGTTCGGGCTGCTGCACAACGCCGACCTCAAGCAGCGCCTCCACACCCGCAGCGGACCGCCCACCCCCGACGACCTGGACGAGCTGATCTCCCGGCGCCGTAAGACGCAGTTCCTGCTGGCGCATCCGCGCACCATCGCGGCGATCGGCCGGGAGTGGAACGCCCGGGGGATCTACCCCACCACCGCGGAGTGCGAGGGCACGGCGGTCCGCGCCTGGCGGGGCATCCCGCTGCTGCCCTGCAACAAGATCCCCATCACCCCGGACCAGACCAGCTCGATTCTGGCGCTGCGGGTCGGCGAGGAGAACCAGGGCGTGGTGGGACTGCACCAGACCGGCATCCCGGACGAGTACCGGCCCGGGCTGTCGGTGCGCTTCATGGGGATCAATGACCAGGCCGTCATCAATTACCTGGTCAGCGCCTACTACTCGGCGGCGGTGCTGGTGCCGGACGCACTGGGCATCCTGGAGGACGTAGAGATCGGTCACTGACCGGCGGGCACCGGGTCCGGGTGCTGCGCTCAGCGTTCGGCCGTCAGGGTCGGGGCGTGGCACCCGGGTGACGTCCGATCAGGTATCTCCCTACTCCTGACCTGCGCCGTTCCTGCCTTTGGCCGAGCCATTGGCAAAGCGGCCATTCCCTTGGCAGGGCATGCCCTGTTGCGCATCATGAACGCACCGCAGGTGTGTGACATGTACGCAACCATGCCCCCACGGTCCCTGTCAGGAGTTCACATGGAGCCCGACCACCGCTGCCCGGACCGCCGTCGTCTGCTCACCGGTGCGGCCGCGCTCGCCGCATCCGCCGCACTCGTTCCCTTCACCGCGGCCGGGGCCGGGGCCGCGGTGCACCGGCCGGCGCCGGCCGGCGGCGCCTACCCCCCGCACCAGTGGGTTCCGGCCAGCCCGTCCAACTTCACCGCGGCCCACCGCCCGGCGAAGTACCCGGTCGAGATGGTCGTGGTGCATGTGACCCAGGAGACCTACAAGGACACCCTCAAGCTGTTCAAGGACCCCCGGCACAAGGCGGCCGCGCACTATCTCGTACGGTCCGCCGACGGCAAGCTCGCCCAGTGCGTCAGGGAGCGGGATGTCGCCTGGCACGCCGGGAACTGGGACTACAACACCCGCAGCATCGGCATCGAGCACGAGGGCTGGACCGACGACCCGACGTGGTTCACCGACCCGCTCTACGAGCAGTCCGCCCGGCTCACCGCCGCCATCTGTGACCGCTATCGGATCCCCAAGGACCGCGAGCACATCATCGGCCATGTCGAGGTGCCGGGCACCGACCACACCGACCCGGGTGAGTTCTGGGACTGGGAGCGCTATCTGATGCTGGTCAACGAGGCCTCCTGGCGGGGCGTCGGATGACACGGGCCCGCCGTGGCACACCCTTCGGGGGCGGCCGGGCCGACGCGGTGCGGCCCCCGGCGGCGACGGCGCCGGCGACACGACGGCCGTGGTGCAGGTCTACGGATTGATGACATCTCCGGGTCATAGTGAACGTCTCCGGCACCTGGGACAGTTGACACGACGTCAGGGGGGATCGTGAAGCGGCGATTCGGTCGAGTGCACGCGGTGCTGACGGTGCTGGTGGCATGGGGGGTGCTGGCCGGCGGAGGGATGGCGGGCGGGGCACGGGCCACCGCCGCGGACAGCGCGCTGCACCGCTCTTCCGCCCGGCTGGTGGCACCCGGTGTGGCCTACGGCGAATTCCGGATGACGGTGCCGCGCGGCATCGTGCACGGGCATCTGCTGACGGTCGATCTGGCCGATCCGCGGGTGTCGGTCGATCTGCTGTACCCGGGGGCGGTCGGCGCGCGGTCGCCGGTGTCCCTGCTGGCGGCCGAGCGCGGCGCGGTGGGGGCAGTCAACGGCGACTTCTTCAACATCACCGAAACCCAGCACCCGGGAGTGCAGGCGACCGGCGCCTCGGTCGGCCCGGCGGTGGCCGCGGGGCGGCAGCTGAAGGGCGCGGTGCCCGACGGCCAGCGGTTCGGGCCGGTCATGCCGCCGGGCGCGACCACCGAGGACGTCATCGGCGTCGGCTACGACCACCGGGCCCGGCTGGACCGGCTCACGCTGCGCGGCGCCGTACTGACCGCCGGGGGGACGCTGCCGCTGCGCGGCCTGAACCAGTACGCCCTCCCCGTCGGCGGCATCGGCGCCTACACCCCGCAGTGGGGCACGGTGTCCCGGATGCGCGCCACCTGCGGCACGGACACCGACCGGGCGGCGCCGTGCAGCAGGAACACCGCGGAGGTGACCGTCCGGCACGGCCGGGTGACGGCGCTGGAGGACGTCCCGGGCAGCGGCGGGGTGCCCGGGGGCAGTGTGGTGCTGGTGGGCCGGGAGGAAGGGGCGCGGCGGCTGCGCACGCTGGAGGTCGGTGAGCCGGTGCATCTCGTCTCCCGCCTCGTCGGCCGGGGGCCGGTCCCCCTGCGGTTCGCGGTGGGCGGCTTCCCGATCGTGCGGGACGACGAGCCGGTGGCCGGACTGGACGGCGTCGCGGTGGCGGTGCGTACGTCCGCGGGGACCGGGGACGGCGGGCGGCTGCTGTATCTCATGGCGCTGGACGGGGCCCCCGGTCAGACCGGTCTGACGGTGCGCGAACTGGCTGACCTGATGGTGGAGTTGGGCGCTCGGGACGCGATGGACCTGGACGGGGGCGGGTCGTCGACGCTGGTCACCGGCGACAGGTACGGGGCCACGGTCCGCAACCATCCGTCGGGCGGGGCGGAGCGGCCGGTGCCCAATGCGATCGGGGTGTTCTCCGCCGGGTGAGCGCCCGGGCGGCGGCCGGTGACGGCGGTCGCGGGGCCGCCACCGTCACGGTCGCACGCTGCTCACCACATCCGCGGCGCCGGAGAGCCCCTGGTGGATGTCCGGCGCGAGGCTGCTGTTCGCGAGGTAGAAGCCGAGCAGCGCGCACACCAGGGCGTGCGAGATCTTGAGCTTGCCGCTGCGCAGGAAGATCACGGTCAGGACGACCAGCAGCAGTACGACCGAGATGGAAATGGCCATCGACGCACACCTCCTCAACCGCCGCCCGAACGGGCAGCAAGGGGTGGCCAGTTTGGCGTATTTCGGGGTATGTCAGGTTCTCCTCCGGGTGCTCCGATCAGGTGATCACTGCGGGTCACTACGGGGCACCGGGCGGGCGCGTACAGGGCGCGGAGGGCAGGCGGCAGACGCGGGACGGGGTCGGCGACGATCGGACGTACGGAATTAATCGCCCATATCACCGCAAGCTCCAGGCTGCGGTCCGCCACCCCCGCACCTCCACGACCCGTCCGCCGCTGTGTCATGGATCACATCACTCCCTGCAACGAAGGATGGCGATCCCTCGTCTTAGCGGCCGACAGCGCCGCCCACCCCGCACCACCGCCCCTCCCGCACCGCCACCCTCTCCGCACCGCAGACGGAAGCACCCGACATGAGCCAGCCCCCCTGCCGACACCGGCCCTCCCGGCCGCGGCGTGTCGCACTCGCGCTGCTCCCGGCGATCGCCATGGGCACGCTCACCGGGTGCGGGGGCAGCGGAGAGGCAGCCCCGCAGGGCGATCCGGTGCAGGTGGCGCTGGGCGCGGCGGGCGGGGCCAGGACCGTGCAGGCCGGCGACCGCCTCCAGGTGACGGCTCAGGGCGGCGTCCTGACCGAGGTGTCCGTCACCGACCCCAGCGGACGGCAGCTGCCCGGCGGTCTCGGCCGCGGCGGGACCAGCTGGACGTCCAGGGCGAAGACCGCGCCGGGCACCAAGTACTCCGTCGTCGCCCGGACCAGGAACGCCCGGGGCGGCGTCGGCGCGGCCAAGGAGTCGCTGACCACCGGGACCGCGGCCGGTCTCAACACGCTGATGCTCGATCCCCGCTCGCCGGACGCGGCGGCCGGCGCCGACCGGCCCCTGACGATCCTCTTCAACTTCCCGGTGGCCGACCGGGCCGCGGTCGAGCGGCGGCTCAGCGTCACCACCGACAGCCGGATGACCGGGTCGTGGGACTGGAGACCGGACCGCGACGGCGGCGACCGGGTGGACTGGCGGCCCGCGCGGCCCTGGAAACCGGGCACCGAGGTCACGCTGCGGGCGGCTCTCGACGGCGTGGACTCCGGCGGCGGCCGCTACTTCGTCCACGACTATGACCTGAAGTTCACCATCGGCCGGAGTTGCACCGACTCGGACATGGAGCCGGTTTGTGGCAAGGTCCACAGGAGTGACCCCATAGAGGTCACCGCACCCTCCGTACGAGGGGAAGACAACAGGGCCATCGGGATCGGAGACTGGAATGACGGCTGATCCCCGTGGCAGAGAACCAGCGCCGCGCGGCGCACAGCTGAACCCTTTCCAAGCCTAATGTGACGGAATGAGCACCGTGCAGGACCAGGATCAACTCACGGGGTGGCAGCGCTTCCGGCGCCGCGTCCCCAATGGCTTCGCCATCATCTTCAGCGTGTTGGGGCTCTTCTGTGCCCTGATGGCGCTGATCGGGCCCCTCCGGCGCGGATTCCACCCGGTGATCTACTGGCTGAACACGCTCACCATCCCGGTGGTGCCGAACTTCGCCTATGCGGTGTTCCTCTTCCTCCTGGCCGCGGCGATGACCGCCCGCAAACAGGTGGCACTGTGGTTCGTGGTGGCCTACATGGTGCTGGTCAGCCTCGCGGACGCGCTGTTCCTGGGCGAGAGGTACTGGGAGTACACCTTCTCCCTGGTGCTGTGCGCCGGTGCGCTGGTGCTCCTGCTCGTCTCGCACCGCGAGTTCTATGCGATCACCCGGCGCGGCGCGTTCCTGCGCGCGATCCTGGTGCTGATCGGCGGGCTCGCCGCGGCGGTGCTGATCGGCTGGGGACTGGTCTCGCTGGCCCCCGGCACCCTGGAGTCCGGCGCCGCCAACCGGCTGCTGTGGGCCGCCAACCGCGTCTGCGGCGGGCTCGTCGGCGGCCGGCTGATCGAGGGCCATCCGCCGCACTGGACCAGCGCCGTTCTCGGCCTGCTCGGGGCGCTGGCGCTGCTGAACGCCGCCGCCACCCTGTTCCGTTCGCAGCGCATGGAAGCCGCGCTGCACGGCGACGAGGAGGCCCGCATCCGGGCGCTGCTGGACCGCTACGGCAACCAGGACTCGCTCGGCTACTTCGCCTCCCGCCGCGACAAGGCCGTGGTTTTCTCCCGCAGCGGCAAGGCCGCCGTCACCTACCGCGTCGAGGCCGGTGTCTGTCTGGCCAGCGGTGACCCGGTCGGTGACCGCGAGGCCTGGACGCAGGCCATCGAGGCCTGGCTGGAGGTCGCCGGACGGTACGGCTGGCAGCCCGCCGTCATGGGGGCCAGCGAGAGCGGCGCCAAGGCGTTCGCCCGCAGCGGCCTCGGGGCGCTGCAGCTCGGCGACGAGGCGATCTTGCATGTGAAGGACTTCGACCTCGACGGCCGGGAGATGCGGGTGACCCGCCAGGCCGTCAACCGCGTCGAGCGCACCGGCGCGACCTTCCGCGTACGGCGCCACTCCGCGCTGACCGACGAGGAGATGCAGGAGGTCATCCACCGGGCGGATGCCTGGCGGGACACCGAGACCGAGCGCGGCTTCTCGATGGCGCTGGACCGGCTGGGCGACCCGGAGGACGGGGACTGCCTGCTGGCCGAGGCGTTCGACGGCGACGGCAACATGATCGCGCTGCTGTCGTTCGTGCCGTGGGGCAAGGACGGCATCTCGCTGGACGTCATGCGCCGGGACCGCACCGCGCCCAACGGCGTCATGGAGTTCATGGTGGCCCGGCTGTGCGCCCAGGCCGGAGCCATGGGCGTGCGCCGGATCTCGCTGAACTTCGCGGTGTTCCGGTCCGCCTTCGAGGAGGGCGGCCGGATCGGTGCCGGGCCGGTGCTGAAGTTCTGGCGCCGGCTGCTGCTGTTCTTCTCCAAGTGGTGGCAGCTGGAAGCCCTCTACCGTTCCAACGCGAAGTACAACCCGGAGTGGTACCCGCGGTTCCTGTGCTATGCGGACGCCGGTGCGCTGGCCCGGATCGGCCTGGCCTCCGGTATCGCCGAGGGCTTCGTGGCCGTGCCGAGCCTGGGCAAGCTGTGGGGCAAGGGCCACAAGAAGCGGGTGCTGGCCCCGGCGAGCACCGCGGGCCTGCCGTCGCTGGACGAGCTCGGCCTGGTGCAGACCGGACCGGCCACCGAGGAGGAGCTGCACGAGCGGGAACTGGCCGCGCTGCCCGAGCAGGTGCGGGTGCGCCACCGGAAGCTGGAGCGGCTGCGGGAGGCCGGCACCGACCCGTACCCGGTGGGCGTGGAGCGTACGCACACCCTGGGCGAGGTCCGCGACGAGTACCCGGACCTGACGCCCGCCGCACGGACCGGCAAGACCATCAGCATCGCCGGGCGGGTGCTGCTCACCCGTGACCACGGAGGCGTGCTCTTCGCGGTGCTGCGGGACTGGTCGGGCGATCTGCAGATCGCGCTGACGCGCGAAGGCAGCGGCAAGGAGCTGCTGGAACGCTTCGGTGCGGACATCGACCTCGGTGACCATGTCGAGGCCGAGGGCGAGGTCGGCACCAGCGACCGCGGTGAGCTGACGGTCTTCGTGACCCGGTGGCGGCTGACGGCCAAGTGCCTGCGGCCGCTGCCGGACAAGCGGCGCGGGCTGACCGATCCGGAGGCCAAGGTCCGCCAGCGGTATGTGGACCTGGTCGTCTCGCCGGACTCGCGGGACAACGTACGGGCGCGCAGCACGGCCGTACAGGCACTGCGCCAGGGTCTGATCGAGCGCGGCTACCTCGAGGTCGAGACGCCGATGCTGCAGCAGATTCACGGCGGCGCCAACGCCCGCCCCTTCCAGACCCATATCAACGCCTACGACCTCGATCTGTATCTGCGGATCGCACCGGAGCTGTACCTCAAGCGGCTGTGCGTGGGCGGTATGGAGAAGGTCTTCGAGATGGGGCGGACCTTCCGCAACGAGGGCATCTCCTACAAGCACAACCCCGAGTTCACGATGCTGGAGGCGTACCAGGCGTTCGCCGACTACGACGTGATGCTCGACCTGACCCGGGAGCTGATCCAGGGCGCGGCGATCGCCGCGTTCGGCAGCGCCACCGCCCGCAAGGCGGACGAGAAGGGCCGGCTGGTCGAGCACGACATCTCGGGGATCTGGCCGGTGAAGACCGTCTACGGCGCGATCTCCGAAGCGCTCGGCGAGGAGGTCGACGCGGACACCGGACCCGAGGCGCTGCGCCGGCTGTGCGCTGCCTCGTCGGTGCCGGTGAAGCCGGAGATGGGCCGGGGCGACATCGTGCTGGAGATGTACGAGCGGCTGGTGGAGGAGCGGACCGAGCTCCCCACGTTCTACAAGGACTTCCCCACCGATGTCTCGCCGCTGACCCGCCAGCACCGGCGGGACCCGCGGCTCGCCGAGCGCTGGGACCTGGTCGCGTTCGGCACCGAACTGGGCACCGCCTACTCGGAGCTCACCGACCCGGTGGAGCAGCGGCGCCGGCTCACCGCCCAGTCGCTGCTGGCGGCCGGCGGTGACCCGGAGGCGATGGAGCTGGACGAGGACTTCCTGCAGGCCCTGGAGTACGCGATGCCGCCGACCGGTGGTCTGGGCATCGGCGTGGACCGGCTGGTCATGTTCCTCACGGGGCTGTCGATCCGCGAGACGCTGCCGTTCCCGCTGGTGCGGCGCCGCTGAGGGCAGCGCGGTCCCGCTTGCTGCGGGTCTGACGGCGAAGGCCGCCCCCACCGTGCGGTGGGGGCGGCCTTCGCCGTCGGCGGGCGCCTGCCGCGGTGCGGCGCCGGGATTCCGGCGGGCCGAGGGGGCTTGCCCGCCCGCGGGGTCAGCCCGCCTCGCGCGCCGGGCACCCGGCCGGGGTCGACGCCGCCTGCTGGGAGTACTTCCACTCCGGGTCGAGCAGCTCGGTCTTGAGCTGCTCGGCCGCGGCCGGGCTCTCGACGATGTAGCCGAAGTCCTGCAGCCAGGCCGGGTAGAGGTTCTTGGAACCGATGTAGAACGCCGAGTCGTCCACCGACACCAGCTTGTGGTGCAGCGCGTACGGCTTGCCGTCGGCCCACTTCGCGGCGTCGGAGCTGCGGAACGAGGCGAGCTGCAGGTTGCCGCACAGCGCCCGCGACGCCTTCTCGTTGTCGCCGGTGAGGGCCACCAGACGCTTGCGGAGGGTGTCGCTGATCTCGTCCAGGGACTTGATCTGGGAGTAGCCCCCGCTGCCGACGGCGCCGCGGTTGGCGGGATCGCTGACGACGATGCGGACCTTCACCCCGGCGGCCAGCTTGCCCGCGAGGGTGTCGTAGGTCCGGATGTCGTAGCGCGGCAGCGGCGGACAGGTGCCGTTGAGGTCCTGTTGCGAGATCTCGACGTGGCTGCGGGCACTCGCGATGAGCGAACGCAGCGCGTTCTCCTCGGGGTTGACCGTGTCGTAGTCGCGGTCGCCGTTGGTGTGGTCGTGCAGCCCCACGGTGCACTTGGTGTCCGGGGCCGTGGGCAGGTCCGGGTGGTACCCCGAGGAGGGGTCGGATTCCTTGATGCCCACGCCGAGACCGCCGACCGCGATGACGGGTACGTCTCCGGAGGGCTCGGCGGGGGTGGAGCCCGCCTCCTCCTTCTCCATCGACGGCATGCAGGAGGAACCGTTCGACGTGGCGAGCCAGACCTTCGCCGGGTCGGACGCATTCCGGCAGGTCCAGTCCCAGAGGGTGTCGAGGTACTTCCCCGCCGAGCGGGCGGCCGGCCCGCTGAGCGCCATGTCCACGTCCGACACCGGGTGGGCGGTGTCGAGGTAGTCGTCCTTCCAGCCGTTGATCCCGCCCGTGATGGCCGTCTTCCCGTCGACCACAAGGAGCTTGGAGTGATTCCAGGAGAGCGACGTCTTGGACGTGGTCATCGAGGCGACGTTGAGCGTGACCTTGCCGGCCGCCGCGCCGAGCTTGTCGATCAGGTCGTCCCGGTAGCGGGACGGCACCACATTGAGGTGGTAGACGGGGGCGGCGCCGACCAGGATACGCACCCGCGGGGAGTGTCCCGCCTTGACGGACGCCTTGAGACCGGCGACGACGGCGTCCTCGAACCCGCCGTTGGGGAAGGGAGCCAGCGAGGAGATGTCCACGGTGTGCCGGGCGTCGGCGATGTTGCGGGTCATCTTGTCGAGCAGCCGCCGGGTGCCCGCGCGGTCCTTGCAGCCGGCGTCGCCCCAGCAGCCGGGGGTCTGCAGCAGCCAGCCGGAGGGGTCGTCCGCCGGGGCGTCCAGGCGGTTGCCGTTGGTGCGCTCCCACACCGAGCCTTCGAGGCCGGGGGAGGTTTCGCGGAGTGACCGCTCGATGGAGTCCAGATGGGGGGTGGGCGGGGTGTCCGCGGCGTATGCCGAAGACGTCGGCAATGCCGCACAGACGGTCGTCAGGGCGACGGACGCCGGTATCAGCCGGTGGAGCCGGTGGGGAGCCAAGAGCTTGCCTTCTTACGGTAACGAGGCGAGCCGGGCGCTGATCACATGCCGCCGATCGCATGCCCGGCTCCGGTTGTTACCAGACAGTACCGGGCCCCTCCAGTGTTCCTCCCGGCAGAAGACGATCTCCGCTACAACTCCGGTTCCCGGCCCCGGCGTCCGCGGGTCCTCTGGAGCGGACGCCGGGGCGGATGCTGCGCAGGCAGCGGAAGAAGCGGAAATTCAGAACCAGTTGACGGTGAACGGGAAGGCAGCGGTGGCCGTGGCGCCGCGGGAGTCGGTGACGGTGACGGTGACCTGAAGCGTGCCGGTCTGCCAGGGCCGGCCACTGATCCGGCCGCCGTTGGCGTCGGCACCCAGGCCCAGCGGCAGGCCGTTGGCGCGGTAGGTGAGCGGGGGTGTGCCGCCGGTGGCGGCCAGCTGGACGGTGCAGTCCTGGAGGAAGCGGCAGGTCTGCGGTCCGGGGGCGGCAAGCTTCAGGTCACCGCCGGGCGGCTCGGTGCCGCCGGTGTCGAACACGCCGGTGACGGGGGTGGCACTGGCGGCATTGCCCGCGTGACCGGTGCCGTACATGTCCTCGACCGTCCGCAGCAGGCTGTAGTGGTTGTAGGCGCCGCTGACGCTGCCCGGTGCGACATGGGCTCCGTGGAACACGGTCGCGATCCGGTTGGAGCCGAGGTAGTTGTCCTCGTCCCAGGTCACCATCAGCAGGCTGTTGTGCTCCTTGGCCCACCGGGCGTAGGAGGCGAGGTGGTCCTTGAGCCAGCTGTCGCCGGTGCCGACGCCGCAGTCGTGCATGTCGTTGCACATGTCCGGGATGACGAAGGAGACGGCCGGCAGCCGGGTGAAGTCGTCCTGGGGGAACTGGGCGAAGGTCTTTCCGGTGCTCACGGGCACGTTCTTGAAGGCGAACCAGGGGTTGTGCTTCTGGGCGTAGCGGCCGTCGGAGCAGGTGGTGGAGCCCTCGTTCGGCAGGCCCTCGTTGTAGCTCGCGAAGGTCTTGCCGGCGTCGCGCAGTTCCTGGCCGAGGTTGGGCGCGGTCATCGACTGCGCGGTGTAGCAGCCGTCGCCGGTGATCCCCTGGGTGGCGCCGGAGAAGAGGTTGAAGTAGTTCGGCTGGCTCGGGTGGGTGAGTGCCTGCATACCCGTCAGATCGGCGCCCTCGCGGGCGAGTTGGTTGAGGTAGGGCGCGGCCGCGTTGCCGATGATCTCGCCGTACTGCTTGTTCTCGAAGACGGCGATCACGACATGGTCGTAGGACGGCAGGGCGGCCCGGATGCCGGTGCCGCTCACATGGGCCACAGTGCCTTCCGTGGTGGTGCGGGCGTCGGCGGTGGTGGCGGCAAACGTCAGGCCGAGCGCGCCGAGCACCGCCACGAGCGCCCTGCGCAGACGGACGGCTGTTCGCTTCATCAGGTCTCCCTCCGATCCGGAGATGCCGGGGCGGTGGTCGTGGGCGGGGTCGGGGGGCGGTGTGTGTGGGGGGCGTGATCGTGATCGTGGTCGTAGTCGTGGTCGTGGTCGTGATCGTGGTCGTGGTCGTGGTCGTGGTCGTGATCGTGGTCGTCAGGCTTCGCGGCGGGCCGCGTCCACGACGTTGATCCGCAGGAGGCGGGGTACGGGCAGGTCACAGCGGCGGAAGGCCTCGGCGGTGGCGGTCCGGACCGCCGCGCGCCGGTCCGGGGGCACCAGGAGGAGCACACTGCGCCCCGGGCGGGTGCCGGGCCACCAGGCGGACCAGGCGCCGGCGCGCAGGGCCTCGCGTACCGCGGTGGCGAGTCCGGTGGCCGGGGTGGCGTCGCCGGTATCCGCGTCGCGGGCCGCGGTGGGGCGGGCCGTCAGGAGGAGCAGGCAGGCATCCGTGGCGCCGTCAGGGGCGCGCAGCGGCAGATGGGTGTGGCCGTCGGCCGCGAGGAGGTGGCCGGCCCGGGCGAAGAGCACGGCCCGGCGCAGCCCGTCATCGCCGGGCACGGCGGAGGCGAGGAGACGCGCCAGCTGCGGGCGGGTCGGCGGGTCCCCGCCCCGGCCGGCGTGCACACCCGAGACGGCCAGTGCGACCGCGCACTCCAGCGGTTCGGCGACGGGCAGCCCCACGGCCTCGGGCAAGGGGGCATTCAGCTGCAGATCGGCGCCGCCCCGGCCGCAGCCGGCGGCGGCGAGGCTGCGCAGCACGGCGTACGGGCGGGCGACCCAGGCGGGGGCGCGGGCGGCCGGTCCGGTGAGGGGGAGTTCGGCGGTCTCCGCGGGGTGGTTGAGCGAGGCGCAGCGCAGCATCCCGTCGGCGCGCGGGGCGACGGCCACATCGACGTAGTGGCCGGCCGCCGCGAACCAGTCGGCCGCTGCTGCCGGCCCGGTACCCGCCGGGCCGGGCGGGACGGCGGACGCGGAGAACCGGAAGGCGGATGTGGAGCCCCGGAGGGCGGACGCGGAGTCGCGGAGGGCGGACGCGGAGACCCGGAAGGCGTACGGGGCCCGCCACACCGCGTCGGGCGGACGGTGACAGCCCGTCGAGAAGCCATGGGAGAGCAGGCGCAGCAGCGGGTCCGCCGTGGTGCGGCGGGCCAGGTCCACCGCGCTCACCCGAGCTCCTTGCGGGCGAGCAGCCGGTAGGCGTTGCCGCCGTCGGTGACCCGGGCCACCGCGGTGCGCAGGCTGTCGAGGGCGAGCGCGGCGGCGTAGCAGGGCACCGCCACGGCCTGTACGGCGCTTCGGGCGGCACGGCGGACCGGGGTCGCGGGCACGGTGGACCAGGGAGCGTGCGGGTCGGGGGCGAGCCTGTTCGCGGCGAGGGCAGCGGCGGCGAGGAAGTCGCCGTTGGGCTGGTGGGCCGCGCCGTGCTGCTCGGCGAGCACGGTGAACCCCCGTGCGGCCAGGGCCTGTTTGAGGTTTCCGACGGGCATCAGGTGCTGGTGCTGGGGCTGGAACCAGGGCAGCCAGTAGCGGCCGAGCAGCCGGCCGGCCCGGGACTCCGGATCGGGGAGTTCGATCAGCAGATGGCCGCCGGGGGCCAGGACCTTGACGGCGGCGTCGAGTTCGGTGAACGGGTCCCGGGTGTGTTCGAGGTAGTGGTGCATGCTCACGGTGTCGTAGCGGCCGGCGAGCCGGTCGGCGAGGTCGGGGAACTGGCCCTGGTAGGCGGTGTCGATCCAGCCCCGGCGTGCGGCCTCGTGGACGCCCTCACCCATGTCCAGCCCGTCGAAGCGGGTGTCGGGCCATACGCTGCGGGCGGCGTTGCAGAAGTGTGCGGCGGCGGTTCCGACATCGAGCCAGGCCCGGGGGGTGGTGAAGGGCCGGAGCAGTTCGGCACGGGCGCGGTAGGTGCCGCTCATCCGGCCCAGGACCAGGGCGGTGCCGTCACCGCCGAGACCTTCGTAGAAGTCGCGGTAGTAGAAATCGAGTCCGTCCGGGGTGAGCCGGGGATTCTGGAAGATGTGGCCGCACTGGCGGCACTCGTCCAGGGTGAACCGGCCGGGCTTGCCCTGGAGCAGGTCGGGCGTGCGCAGCCGCACCTCGGGGCCGGGTGCCGAGCACCAGGGGCAGTCCGTGCGGCGCGGCTCGAAGAACCGGTCCGTGCCGCCGGCAAGTGCGCCGGCGTACGCGGCGCGGCGCGCCGCCTCACCGGCGGTGCCGGACTCGCCGACGGCGCCGGGCGCGTCGGCGGCCGGTGTGGCGAGGGTCCGCAGTGCGGTCGACAGGGCACGCAGCGGACGCAGGGCGGTGGCGCGGGCCAGGCCCGCGGGGCGCGGTCCCCGGGCCGGGCCCAGGACGGCGGCGGGCTGCAGCCAGTACAGGGCGGTCGCCGCGGCACCCCAACGCGGCGCGGAAACCAGGCACTTCACCAGCAGGGCGAGACCGGCGAGCTGGGCTGTGGACAGCAGGGCGGGCGGCAGACCACGGGCGCGCAGCTCCTCGGCGTGCCGCGCGGGGTCGGGGGGCGGGCCGGTCAGTCCGGGGGCGAGGGCCCAGCCGGTGGCGTCGGGAGCGTACTCCTTGAGGGTACGGACGAGGCGGAGCAGGTCGGCGACCGAACGCGGCGGGGGCGCGGCGTCGAGTCCGGCCTGCTGGTGGACGTCGTCGGCCACCAGCAGGGCGTGGCCCGCGCCGTGTCCCGGGGCGCACCGGTCGGTGCGGTGGGCCGTGGGGTCGAGCAGCCGGAGCAGACCGAGGACGCTCTCGGCCTCCAGGCGTGCCGGAATCAGGTCCACGACGCGCAGGCCTTCGCGTACGGCGTGGTCCGCCGCGGCGCGCAGGGTCGCCGCATCGGCTGTGACACCGGGCGCGGTGATCAGGTGCCAGCCGGGCAGCGGCGGCCGCGGGGCGTCCTGGGCCGGGGCGGGTTCGAGCACGGGCAGCGCGGCGAGCCTGCGGCGGGCACGCACGGTGCCCGCCCCCAGGGCCGTCACGGCGGCGGCCGCCACCCATCGCGTGCGGGGTCCCGAACGGTGCGCTCGCGTCATCGGGCTCACAGTCCCTTCTCGGTTTCGGCCTCGGGCTCGGGCTCGGTCCCGGCCTCGGTCTTGGTGGGGGCGGTGCCAGGTCCGGGCGGACGGGCGTGCCGGGCGCCGGGGTGCCGGGCGTCGGATGCGCCGGGATGCCGGCCGGTGGATGTGCCGGGGTGCGTGGCGCCGGATGTACCAGCGGCCACGGCGCCGGCCTGCAGCTTCTCCAGACGGTCGGCCGCGCTACGGGCGCCGCCCGCTGCGGCGAAGGACGCCTGGATGCGGCGGGCCCCACGGCGGTGGGCCGGGTCGTCCAGGACGGCGGCCAACGCCTGGTGCAGCTCGTCCGCACGGGCGCGGCCGAACCGCACCCGCACCCCCGCCCCGGCGCCGGTCACCTGACCGGCGACGATCGGCTGATCGTCGCGGACGGGCGCCACGACCAGCGGCAGCCCGTACGCAAGCGCCTCGCACACGGTGTTGTGGCCGCCGTGGCACAGCACGGCGTCGAGGTGCGGCAGCAGGGCGAGCTGGGGGACGTACTCCTGGTGCACCACATGGTGCGGGACGGTCCCGGCGAGGTCCGCGGGGGCCGCCAGGATCAGCTGTGCCCGGTCCGCGAGGGCGTCCGCGGCGCGCAGGACCGCGGGGTAGAAGCGGGCGCCCGCCTCGCGGTTGAGGGTGCCGAGGGAGACGAGCACCCGCGCACGTCCGGGGTCCAGGCGGTGCCACGGGAAGTCTCCGGTGGACGGCCGGGCGCCGAAGGCGGGTCCGACGAAGGCGTAGTGAGGCGGATACCGCCGTCCTGCGGGACGGGACACCGCATCCGCTCGGCCGGCGGCCGGTGCGTACGGGCGGGCGTCCACACCGGGCGGCCCGCCGGCCTCGTCACCGGCCGGTCCGCCGTCTCCGAGGAGCGCGGGGGTGGAGAAGACCAGGACGAGGTGCGGGGAGAAGCGTGGGTCCCAGCCGCTGGGCGCGCCGCATTCGGCGAGCAGGGCGGCGATGCGCTGTGCCACCCACTCCCCCACCTTGGGGACCCCGTCGAAGGGCCGGGTGAACTCGGCCGTCGTGGTCGCCGAGGTCGCCCAGGGCAGACCGTGACGCCGCGCCACCAGCGGCCCGGCCAGGGCCTGTTGGTCGGCCACCAGCACGTCGGGCACGAAGGCTTCGACGGCGGCGTGGACGCCGGGCACCATCGCGCGGGCGAGGGGCAGCAGGACGTCCGCCCACAGGAAGCGCAGGGCCGCGATGCCCCGCAGATCGCGCCACCGCCCGTGCAGGACGTCGATGCCGTCACCTCCGCTCCGGTCGCCCGCCGGGTACAGGTGGGAGCCCGCGGGGAGCAGGGCCGAAAGAGCCGCGGCGGGTCCGGTCCAGGCGACCCGGTGGCCGCGCGCGGTGAGTTCGGCGGCGACGGCGATCGTGGGGTTGACGTGTCCGGCGAGCGGCGGGACGGCGAACAGCACTCTCATCGGGCCACCGCCCCGGCCCGGTCGCCGAGTCGTTCCAGCACGGCGGCGCAGAGCCCTTCGGTGGCTTCGTTGAGCACGGTGTGTCCCACGCCCGGGAGCACACACAGATCGCAGTCCGGTGCGCCGGCCGCGAGTTCCCGGGCTCCGGCGAGGAGTTCGGAGTGCTCTCCGTAGACGGCGAGGACCGGGCACCTGAGCCGGGCGAAGTCGTGGGAGGTGAAGGCGGCGCCCGTCGCGATGTCCTCGATCAGGGAGGTGCGGTTGAGCAGGGCGTCGGCACCGGCGGTCAGCCGGGCCTCCTTGCGCCGCCCGAGCGCGGCAAGCTGCTCGGGCAGGCGCCGGTGTTCGAGCCCGAGGGCCGCGACGGAGAGGGTGTCGGTCATGTCCTCCACCCAGTCGCCGGTCAGCTGGGCGTCGATCAGCACCAGTGAGGCGACCAGTTCGGGCCGGACGAGCGCGGTGTGCAGGGCGAGCACTCCGCCGTAGCTGTTGCCGACCAGGTGGACCGGGCGGCGGTCGAGGCCGAGGGAGCCGAGCAGGGCGGCGAGGTCGGCGGCCGCGGTGTCCCGGTCGTAGCCGCCGGGCGGGCGGTCGCTGCGGCCGTGTCCGCGCTGGTCGTAGAGGAGCACCGGGTGACCGGCGCGGGACACGGGGCCCGCGAGGGTGCAGTAGAAGCTCGACAGGTTGTCCATCACCAGGCCGTGGAGGAAGACGACCGTGGGGCCGTCGCCGCGGCCCGGCAGCCGCTGGGTGTGCAGGCGCAGCCCGCCCGCGGGGGTCAGGGACATGGGTGCGCTCAGCCCGCGCAGGCCTGGTCGGCGGCGGTGACCGTGTCGATATGGACGGCGAGTTCGCCGACCGTCATGGCCAGGATCTGGTCGATGTCCTTCTCCGCGAGGAGGCCGAGGAGGTCCACCGCGCTGCCGTAGCGCTGTTGCAGCAGCTCGGCGAGGGCGACGAACTCGATGCTCTCCAGCGCCAGATCGTCGTTGAAGGTGGTCGCGGGGGTCACCTCGCCCACGATGAGCAGTTCGTCGCCGACGACGCTCACCAGCATGTCGGTGATCTCGGCCAGGATCGTCCCGGTGCGCTCGGGGAGCGGGTCAGCTGCCATGGGTGGCCTCCGTGGAAGTGGGGGTGTCGGTGTCCGTACGGGGCACGGGCGGCGGCCCGGTCCAGGCGACGACGTGGTGCGCGGACAGGTCGTGGACGGAGTCGAGGTGGACGAGGTGGTGCCGGCCGTCCGGGGAGGCCACCCGCAGCGCGCCGCCCGGTGCGGACGTCACGGCCCAGTCCAGCGGCCGGCCGCCGAGGCCGCTGCCCGCCGCCTTCGCCGCGGCCTCCTTGGCGCACCACAGGGCGGTGAGCCAGTAGGCGCGGCCCGTTCCTCCGGTCGCTTCGCGGGCCTGGAGGCGGTCCGCCAGGCGGCGTTCGGCCGGGGTGAGGGCGATCTGTTCGAGGGCTCGCGGATCGTCGGTGACCGGCTCGATGCCGATACCGACGGGGCCCGACCGGTGGGCGAGGGCGACGGCGACGTGGTCCTTGTGCGCGAGCGAGAGGTGCAGGCCGGCGGCGAGCGGGCCCTCGGGCCTGGTGCGGCCGTGGGGATCGGTGCCGACCGAGACCTCGGCGGGGAAGACGGGGCCCGCTCCCGACTCCCACAACAGCTCCCGGACCGCGTCCTTGGCGGCGATCCGGCCCAGCAGCCAGCCCGCGCGGGCGCGCGGCGCGCACCGTTCGTAGCGGGCGCGTTCGGCGGCGCCCAGATAGCGGCGCATCACCAGCTCCTGCGAGGCCGGGTCCGTCCAGCGGCGCCGGGCCAGGCACCAGCCGCCAGGACGGGGTTCGCCGATGCCGCAAACCTCCGGGGTGAACTTCATCGGCCACACCCGTTCGTCGGCACCGAAGCGCCGGTACGTCCAGCCCTCCAGCCGCGCCCATACGCCGCCGCCGGCGCCGCGCAGTTCCACATCGCCGCGTACCGAGCCGGGCCCCACCTCACGGATCCGGGCGGTGGCCGCCAGCAGCGCGCCCTCGGGGGGCGGGGGGCCGTAGAGCCGTACCCGGTCCAGGGTCGCGGGGAAGACCAGCCGGTCGCCGGTGAGTTTCAGCTGCATCCAGTGGCCGAGGAGCTGGCCGGCGGCGTCCAGGAGGGCGCCGGGGGCCGGCAGTGCGCGCAGGGTTCCGCGGATGCCGTCGGCGGCGAGCGCGGTGACCTCGTGGACCCCGGCGAAGGCCGGGCCGTGGAACATCCACCGGTCCCGGTAAAGGGCCTCGGCGCTGACGGGCGCCGGCCCGCAGGACGTCAGGGCCGGGGGGCCGGGAGGCGGCGGAGGCGGGTGGTGTGCCGCGAGATGGACGGTGACGGTGGCGTGGCCGCCGAGGCTCACCCGTACCCGGCCGCCGTCTGCCGGGGTCGCGGTGACGGTGAGGTCGACGGGCGGGGCGACGGGCAGCCAGCGCAGGGCCCGGACGTCGGAGTAGCCGGTGACGGTGAGCCCGGGGCGCACCTCGTGGGCCGCCTCGGCGGCCAGTTCCAGCAGGGTGGTCATGGGGACGACGGGGAAACGGTCAGCCGGCTCCGGCCAGTCGTCGGGCTGGAGGTAGACGCAGTGGTCGCGGACGTAGGGGAGGGTGGCGAGGGAGAGGTGACGGGTGGTGCGGCGGGGGCCGGGGGCCGGAGCCGGGGTCGGGTCGGCGGTGCGGCGGGGGTTCGGCGCGGCGGGCGTGCTGGGGGTGTGGCCAGGGCCGGGAGGCAGAGCCGACTCGGCGGTGTGGCCAGGGACCGGGGCCGGAGCCGGGGTCGGAGCCGGAGCCGGGGTCGGGGTCGGGGCCCGGCCGGCAGTGCGGCCGGCGACGGGTGCCGGGGCGGGCCGGGCGGCCGCGGTGGCCGCTCCGACCGCGGCGGCGACCGTGCGGGTCGCGGCCCGGGTTTCGGCGAGGACGGCGTCCAGGGCCTGCCGTACGGGGTCCGCGACGGCCGGCCGGGGGTGCGGCAGCGCTCCCCCGCCACCGCCTTCTGCTGCGCCGGGCAGCGCTCCCCCGCCCCCTCCCCCTCCTCCCCCTTCGGGGGAGGGGGCGGGGGGTGGGTTCGGGGGTGGGGGAGGGCCCGCGGACGCGAAAAGCAGTCCCCGCGGCGCCGCCCCGCCCAGGCGGACCAGCGGCGACCCGAGATCGAGGCGGACCGATGCGCCGGCTCCCGCCGGGGCGGTGGCTCCCGCCGGGGCGGTGGCTCCCTCCGGGCCCGTGGCGCGGTCCGGGCCCGTGGCGCGGTCCGGGCACCCAGCGCGGTCCGCGGCCGCGGCACGGTCCACGGCCAGGGCGTGCTCCGCAGCGGGGGCCCCGCCGACGGCAGGAGCCAGCCGCTCCCAGCGCGGAGCGATCCCCTCGGCCCACAACGCGACTGCCGTCTGCACCAGTTGTGCCCCTCCCTCGCCGCGGGTGCCGGCCGCCGCCACGGCGAGATGGTCCTCCCCGTGGAGGGTGTCGCCGATGAAGCCGGTAAGACTGCCGGCACCGACCTGGACAAAGGCGCGTACACCCGTCTCGTACAGCCGCCTGGTCAGGTGCTGGAAGCGGACCGGCTCCAGAAGGTGCCGCAGCACCAGCGCACGGACCTCCGACGGGTCTTCGGGGAAGGGCGCGACGGTCGTCGCCGACCAGACGGGCACGTGCGGGTCCCGCAGCGGCAGGGCGTCGAAGGCGGCGCCGGCCTGGTCGAGGTAGGGCGCCCACATCGGCGTGTGGAAGCCGGAGCGGAAGGGCATCTCCTGGGCCCGTACCCCCTGTGCGGCGAGTCTGCGGACGGCCTCGGCCACCGGTCCCGGGGCTCCGCAGATCACCGACTGGTGCGGGCAGTTGTCGTGGCTGACCGCCACCCGCTCCAGGCCTTCCAGCGCCGCGGCCGCCTGTGCGGCACCGCAGCCCAGGGCCGCATAGACCAGGTCGGGCACCGCGAGGGAGCCGGGCCGCAGCGAGCCGAGGAAGGTGTCCACGGCCCGCGGCGGGTACATTCCGGCGGCCACCATGGCCGTCCACTCCCCGAGGCTGTGGCCGGTCAGCAGATCGGGGGTGATGCCCAGTCGGTCCAGGGCGCGGGCGAGCAGCCGGCCGACGGCGAGGGAGTCGACGGCCCGCTCGACCAGGCCGCTGCCCCCGCAGACCACGGGGCGCGGCAGGGACATCCGGTCGGCGATGTCGTCCACGCGCGGCGGCGGTTCCGCTTCCAGTCCCGGAAAGACGAAGGCGAGCCGCGCTCCCGCCTCCCGGGCGTACGGCCCGAAGAACGGGCTCGGGGTGAACCACACCTCACCGCGCCCCCGCCAGGGCAGTCCCCGGGCGAGGATCTTGGCGGCCAGGGCGCGGCGCTGCGGGGTGGGACCGAGGAGAGCGAGACGGCAAGGGCCGTCGCCCGTGGGAACGCCGATGCCCGCGCCCCCCGTCCTCTCCCCCGCGCCCTCTCCCACATTCCGTAATTTCTCCGCCAGTTCGGCGGGAGAGTGCGCGGCGAGCAGCACGGTGCGCTCGGGCTCCGCCGTCCGCAGCGGGGAGGTGGGGGGCACGGACGGCCCGGCGGCGGGCCGGCATCCCGGGGCTTCCTCCAGGATGACGTGGGCGTTGATCCCGCCGAAGCCGAAGGCATTGACGCCGGCCCGTAAGGGTGCCCCTCCGGCGTCCCAGGGCTCGGCCTCGGTGACCGGACGCATCCGGGTCCGCGCCAGGCCCTCGTGCGGCTCGTCCAGATGCAGGGTCGGCGGCAGGGTGCGGTCGTGCACGGCGAGGGCGGCCTTGATCAGTCCGGCGATCCCGGCGGCCTGCATGGTGTGGCCGAGCATCGACTTCACCGAGCCCAGACCGATCGGCGCCCGGCCCGCGCCGGGCGGCCCGAACACCCTGGCCAGGGTTTCCAGTTCGGCGGCGTCGCCGACCGGCGTCCCGGTGCCGTGCGCCTCCAGCAGGCCGAGTGCGGCGGGGTGTTCCGGATCGAGGCCGGCGCTGCCCCAGGCCTGCTGCAGCGCTCTGGTCTGCCCCTCCGTCCGGGGGTTCATCAGGCTGGACGCGCGTCCGTCCCCCGCCACCCCCGCTCCGCGGATGACTGCGTAGACCCGGTCCCCGTCGCGTTCGGCGTCGGCCAGGCGTTTGAGGAGGACGACGCCGGTGCCTTCGGACAGCAGCGTGCCGTCGGCCCGGCGGTCGAAGGGACGGATGCACTGGGTGGGGCTCAGGGCGCGCAGCTGGGTGAAGACGCTCCACAGGGTGGCGATATGGCAGTGGTGCACGGCTCCGGCGACCACGCTGTCGCAGCGCCCGGCGGCCAGCAGGTCGACGGCCTGGGCCACGGCCAGCAGTGAGGAGGCGCAGGCCGCGTCGAGGGTGTAGGCGGGCCCGCGGAAGTCCAGCCGGTTGGCGGTCCGGGCGGCGGTGAAGCTGGGCACCAGGCCGATGGACGCCTCCGGCCGTTCGGGGCCCAGGCTCTCCTGGAAGGCGTCGCGTACCGCTGAGATCTTCGACTCCCCCAGTTCCGGGGCGAGTTGACGCAGGGTGGCGGCGAGCTGGTGGGCGGTACGGACCCGCTGGTCGAGCCGGGCGGTGGCCACGCCCATGAAGCCGCCGCGGCCGAGTATGACTCCGATACGGGAGCGGTCGGCGGGCAGCCGCTCCTGGCCGCCCGCGTCGGCGATGGCGTCGGCGATGACGCGGAGCGCGAGCAGTTGGTCGGGTTCGGCCCCCGGAACGGTGGCAGGCATGATGCCGAAGCGGGTGGGGTCGAAGGTGGCGAGCTCGTCCAGGAAGCCGCCCCGCCGGCAGTAGAAGCGGTCGCTGCGGGCGGGGCCCTCGGCGCCGTGCGGGTCGTAGTAGACCTCGGGGTCCCAGCGGCCGGGCGGCACCTCCGTGATGCAGTCCCGGCCGGCCAGCAGGTTGCGCCGGTACGCGGCGAGATCACCGGCACCGGGGAAGAGCGCCCCCATGCCGACGATCGCGGCGTCCGTGGGGCGGGGTCCGGTCCGCCGGGCACCGGTGTCACTCATCGCCCGCCGCCTCCCCGCCGGCCGCCGCCGACAGGACGACCTGGGGCGAGGTGCCGTGGGCCAGTTCGGCCAGCAGGGCGTCGGCCGCGGCGCCGGGGTCCAGGAGGGGGATGCCCCGGCGGGCGTAGGCGCGCTCCAGCTCCGGGGTGACCATGCCACCGCCGTCGGCCGCCCAGGGTCCCCAGTCGACGGCGAGAACGCGCCCGGCCGTACGCGCCGACCAGGCCCTGGCGAGGGTGTCCAGGGCGTCGTTGGCGGCGGCGTAATCGGCCTGGCCGCGGTTGCCGAAGACCCCGGCGACGCTGCCGAAGAGGACCAGGAAGCCGGTGTCGTCACCGGCGGCCTCCAGGAGGTGACGGGCGCCGTCGACCTTGGCGGCGAAGACCCGGGCGAAGGAGGCCGGGTCCTTGTCCCGCAGCAGCTTGTCCTCCAGGGTGCCCGCGCCGTGCACGATCCCGTCGAGGCGGCCGTGCCGGTCCCGGATGTCGTCCACCACGGCGCGTACGGCGGCGGCGTCGGTGACATCGGCCGCGTGGTAGCGGACGGAAGCGGCGTACGGTTCGAGGGCGGCGAGGGTGCCGGTGATCTCGCGGCGGGCCAGGATGCGGGTGGCCGCCGCCTCGATCCGGGCCGGTCTGCGCAGCCCTTGGGCGAGGAGGGCGGCGCGCAGCGCGATGCGGTCGTGGGCATGCGCGAGCGCCGGGTCCTCGGGGGTCTGGTCCAGGGGGGTGCGTCCGAGGAGTTCGAGGTGGCAGCCGTGGGCGCGGGCCAGGGCGTGCGCCGTGCGGGCGGTGATGCCGCGCGCGCCGCCGGTCAGCAGCACCACGGAGCCCGCGTCGAGCGTCGGCCGGCCGGTGGCGGGCAGGTCGTGCGGCAGTGGCGTGGCAACGGTGCGCAAGGTGGTGCGGGTGCCGTTGGTGCGGCCGACGACGACCGGTTCGCCGGGGGCGCAGAGTTCGGCGAGGAGGTGGGCCGCGATGCGTTCGGGGCGGTCCTTCGGATTGATGTCCACGGCGCGGATCAGGACGCCGGGGTATTCGAGGGCGGCCGTACGGGCAAAGCCGCGCAGTCCGGCGCCGGGCAGGGGGTCGGGGGCGTCCTCGGCGGCGTCCTGGCCGAAGGTGCCGCCGGCCGCAGTGGCCAGCAACAGCCACCGGGCTCCGCCGGTCAGAGCGGTGCGCAGCCCCGCGTACTGTCCGGGCAGTACCGCGCCGCGGCCCGCCCGCAGGGCGCTGAGGTCCACCAGTCCGCCCACCCCGTCGGCGGTGACCTCGGCCAGCCGCTCGGCGGGCACGGTACGGACCCGTGCGCCATGGCTCTCCAGAAGGGCGGTGAGGGCGAGCGCCACGCCCTGGCCGTCCTCCACCACGGTGAAGTCGCTGCCCGCCACCACCTCGGCGGGCGGCCGGCTCGCCGGCGGGCCGAGGTGTGCTACCCGCACCAGGTAACGGGTGGGGCGTTGGGGCACCGGGGCGCTCGCCGCTACGGCTTCGGCCCCGGCCCCGGCCCCGGCGGACGGCTTCGGGAGGGTGGACGCGTGCGCGAGGGCGGGCGGCGTGGACTCGGACAGCCGGGATAGCTGGGACAGTTGGGATGGCTGGGATGGCTGGGACAGCTCGGACAGGGAAGCGGCCGGCTCGGACAGGGCAGGGGCCGGTGCGGAGCCG
This sequence comes from Streptomyces sp. NBC_00400, assembly GCF_036048035.1. Taxonomy (NCBI): domain Bacteria; kingdom Bacillati; phylum Actinomycetota; class Actinomycetes; order Kitasatosporales; family Streptomycetaceae; genus Streptomyces; species Streptomyces sp. NBC_00400. The sequence goes on from NZ_CP107940.1 coordinate 943,222, forward strand.
ACCCCTGCGAGGGCCACTGCGGGACCGGCTCCCGCGAGGGCCGCTGCGGGCTCGGGTGGCGGGGCCGCCTCCGGTGCGGTCTCGCGGTGGGCGGCGGCGATCCAGTCGACGATGCCGCTGATGGTCTTGACCCGGGAAAGCTGCTCCACCGCCGGTTCCATGGCTCCGTCGGCGTCCTGCGGCAGTCCGATCCGGTCGGCCAGCGCACCGATGATCTCCACACGCTTGATGGAGTCCACCGAGAGATCGGCCTCCAGGTCGAGCCCCGCGTCGAGCATGTCGTGCGGATATCCGGTCCGGGTGTGAATGATCTCCCTTACGGCATCGAGGAGTTCCGCGGGGCTCAGACGCCGTGCCGCGGTGCCGGGCGCCTGCCCTGCGGCGTCGTCGTCGGCCCCGAGCCCGGCGTCGGCCCCGGCACTGACGTCGGCCGCGTCCCCGGTGCCGCCCCGGACGGGCGCGGCATACGACGCGGCAGCCCGCTCGTGCACGGTCCTCGGCGGTGCGGCCGCAACGGCCTCCCCCGCCTCTCCCGTATCTCCCACCGTTCCCAAATACCGCAGTACGACGTCCCGTTGGGCCGCGATGAGCTCGCGCGAGGCCCGCAGATACTCCAGCACCGCATCCTGCCGGGCACCGTCACCGGAGGCGGTGGAGCCCCGGGATGCGGTGGATCCCCCGGATGCGGTGGATCCCCAGTGCCCGGAGGCTCCCCCGAGCACGGAGGAGCCCGCGGACACGGAGGAGCCCGCGGACACGGAGGAGCCCCCGCCCGCCACCCCCTCCCCGCCCCGCCACTCCGGTTCCACCCGTCGCGCGGGGCGCAGTCCGCCCGGCAGACAGTCGCCGTCGGCGGTGCGCACCAGATGCCCGTCGACCAGCCATCCCGGGCGGCGCGGCGCGACCGCCGGCAGCGTCTCCGTACGCCCGTGGAACAGGGCCTCCGGGGCGATCGGGACCCCGGCCGCCGCGAGCCGGGCCAGCACGTGCGGCAGCCGGGCCAACCCGTGCTCGCCCGGGACATCCAGCGCCACGGCCGTGTGCGGCCGGCCGTCCAGGATGCGCCCGACGAGACCGGTGAGCACCCGGCCGGGCCCGGCCTCCACGAAGGTGCGCACCCCGGCGGCGTACATGTCCTCGATCTGCTCCACGAAGCGCACGGGCGCGGCGACCTGGTCCGCCAGGGTGGCGCGGACCGCGGACGCCGTGCCGTCGTATGGCCGCGCGGTGGCCCCGGACCAGACCGGGAAGGCGGGCACGGCCACCTGCGCCGAGGAGAGTTCGGCGGCGAACACGTCGCGGGCTGCGGCGAGTTGCGGGCTGTGGAAGGCACAGGCCACCGGCAGACGACGCGCGTCCAGGCCGGCCGCGCACAGCGCCGTCACCGCTGTTTCCACGGCCTCCGTGGGTCCGGAAATCACGCTCTGCTCGGGCGCGTTGTGATTGGCGACGACGACCCCGGCCGCGTGGATCAGCTCCCTGACGCGCTCGGGAGCGGCCACCACGGCGGCCATCGCCCCGGGGTCGTCCCCGGCGGCCCCGAGAATGGCCTCGCCGCGGCGGGCGCTGAGGCGCAGCAGGGTCGCGGTGTCGTAGGCGCCCGCTGCCCACAGTGCGGTCAGCTCGCCGTAGGAGTGGCCCGCCGTGCAGTCGGGGCGCACGCCCAGCGTGGTGAGCAGCCGGTGCGCGGCGGCGGAGGCGAGACCGAGCGCCGGCTGGGCGACGCGGGTGTCGGTGAGGGCGGCCTGCTGGGCGGTCCGGCGCTCGGCGGTGAAGGCGGTGGGCGGGAACATGGCCGCGACCCACTCCGGATCGGCGTCCTCCAGAAGGCCGCGCAGGGCGGGGAAGGCGAGGAACAACTCCCCCATCATTTGCGGACGTTGGCTTCCCTGACCGGGGAAGAGGAAGGAGACCAGCCCGGGGCCGGCGTCCCGGCGGCGCGGATACACGCCCTCGACGGCACCGAAGCGGCGGGCGGCCGCCAGCTTGACGGCGAGATCGTCGAGGTCGTCGGCCACCACACAGATCTGGACCGGCCCCTGCGCCGCCGCGGTCTCGGCGGCCAGGTCGCGCAGCGGCCACGGCCGCCCGGCGGCGTCGTTGTCCGCCAGCCGTGCGGCAAGACGCTCCATGGCCCGTACCGCGGCGGGGCGGTCGGTCCCCCGGAAGCAGAAGAGTTCGGCGGGCCAGTGCGTCAGGGCGTGGTCGGGCTCGGGCGCACCCTCGTAACCGGCCAGCACGGCGTGGTAGTTGGTGCCGCCGAAGCCGAAGGCGCTCACCCCGGCGAAGCGCCGCCCCACGGGGACCGGCCAGGGCCGGGCGCTCCCGGTGTCGAAGCGGAACGGTCCGGTGTCCGCGGCCGGCCGGGTCAGATGCAGGGTCGGCGGCCGTACGCCGGTGTGCACGGCCCGGGCGGCCTTGATGAGCCCGGCCAGGCCGGCCGCGCATTTGGTGTGCCCGATCTGCGATTTGACCGAGCCCAGCGTGCAGCCGCCCGGGGCGGCTCCGGCGGCCTCGAACACCTCGGTGAGGACGCCGAGTTCGGCGCTGTCGCCGACGACGGTTCCGGTGCCGTGGGCTTCGAGGAGCCCGACCTGTGCGGGGCTGATCCCGGCGCGCCGGTAGGCGCGTTCGAGGGCCCGCCGCTGGCCCTCGGGCCGGGGTGCGGTCAGCCCGAGGGACCGCCCGTCGCTGGAGGTGCCGACGGCCTTGACGACCGCGTAGATCCGGTCGCCGTCGCGTTCGGCGTCGGCGAGCCGCTTGAGGACCAGGGCGCCGACGCCCTCGCCGAGCGCAATGCCGTCGGCCGCCGCGTCGAAGGGGCGGCAGCGGCCGGTGGGCGACAGAGCGCGTACGGAGGCGAACATCAGGTAGTCGTTGATGCCGTTGTGCACATCGGCGCCGCCGCACAGCGCCATATCGCTGTCGTGGTCGCGCAGTTGGCGGCAGGCCAGGTCGAGGGCGGCGAGCGAGGAGGCGCAGGCGGCGTCCACGGTGCAGTTGGCACCGCCGAGGTCGAGCCGGCTCGCGATGCGTCCGGCGATGACATTGGCGAGGACGCCGGGGAAGGAGTCCTCGGTCAGGCGGGGCAGTTCGGCGTCGAGTGCGGGCGGCAGGTCGCCCAGGTAGGCCGGGTGGAGCGCGCGCAGGCCGTAGGCGCCGGCCAGTTCGGTGCCCGCCTCGGCGCCGAAGACGACGCTGGTGCGGGCGCGGTCGAAGTCGCGCTCGGCGTATCCGGCGTCCGCCAGGGCCTTGGCGGCCGCCTCCAGGGCGAGCAGCTGCACCGGCTCGATGGCGGCGAGGGAGGCCGGGGGGATGCCGTGGGCGAGGGCGTCGAAGGGGACGGCGGGCAGGAAGCCGCCCCAGCGCGACGGGGTGCGTTCGCCCGCCCGCGCGGGGTCCGGGTCGTGGTACGTACCGGTGTCCCAGCGCTCGGCGGGTACTTCGGTGACGGAGTCGACGCCGGAGACGATGTTGGACCAGAAGCGGGCGCTGTCGGCCGCGCCGGGATAGCAGCACGCCATCCCGACGATGGCGATGTCCAGCGGCTCCGCCTCCTCCCTCCGGTGATCCCCCGGTTGCCCGCCGGGCGTCCCGAACTGCTCCGCCCGGGCCGTGAGCTGCGCGGTGGCCCCCTCGGTCACGGCGGTGTGCAGCGCGGCGACGGTGGTGGTGGCGCTGCGGGCGGTGGCGGCCTGGCCCAGCATGTACAGGCCCTCCCGGCGCTGTTCCTGCTCCCCGGCCGGCGCGGGCCGCCCGCCGTCCGTATGGCGCAGGCCCTTGCTCGCCAGGCGCAGCCGTCCGAGGTTGCGCCGCTCCAGCTCCTCCCACCGGGCGCGCGGGTCCGTGCCCTGGGTGGCGAGACGCCGTTCGGCGGCCGTGAACTCCTCGGTGTAGGCGGTCTCGGCGCAGCGGGTGGCATGGCCCGGTGCGGTCCGCAGCAGGACGGTCCGGTCGCAGGCCAGGGCGGTGTCCTGGAAGCCGGGCAGGACGGCGCCGGTGGTCACGGCCTCCTGGGTGAAGAGGTAGGCGGTGCCCATCAGGACACCGATACGGGCGCCGAGTCCGGCGAGCGGGGCCGCGGCGGCGGCCGCCATGGCGGCGGTGCGGGCGTCATGGATACCGCCCGCGAAGAGCAGGTCCAGGTCCCCGGCCGTCCCGCCGTGCGTCCGGGCATGGGCGGTCAGCCGCTCGATCTGCTCCTCCCACAGCGGGAAGCTGGCCCGGGGGCCGATGTGACCGCCGCACTCCTGCCCCTCGAAGACGAACCTCCGGGTGCCTTCGGCGAGGTAGCGCTCCAGCAGGCCGGGGGCCGGGACATGGAGGTAGGTCCGGGTCCCGGCCGCTTCGAGCGGCGCGGCCTGGGCGGGCCGGCCACCGGCGATGAGCGCGTACTCCGGGGCGAACTCGGCCACGGCGGCGAGCTGTTCGCGCCGGAGCTCGGGCGGGGCGAAGCCCAGCAGGCCGACGCCCCAGGGCCGCTCGCCCAGCCGCCCGGCGGTCTCGGCCAGCAGCCGGCGCACCTGCTCCCCGTCCATGACGGCAAGGGCGAGAAAGGGCAGCCCGCCCTCGGCGGCGACCGCGGCGGCGAAGGCGGACACATCACTGACCCGGGTCATCGGCCCCTGGGCGACGGGGAGATGGCGGGCGCCGGGGCGCGGCGCGAGCGGCCGGGCGCGCGCCGCCGCGACAAGGTGCTCGGCGAGGGCGGTCCGTACCGCCTGGACGACGCCGCCGGTAGTGCGGTGCCGCGCGGCGAGCCGGGCGGCGAACGCGCCGTCCTGGCCGATGGGGAGCAGCTGGGTCTGCAGGTCCCGGGCGCCGAGGAGGGCGGCGATGCGGGCGGCGGGGCCGGTCTGTGCCCCGGCGCTCCCGGCGTCGTCCCCTCCGGTGGCCGTGGCCGCCGCGGGGGCCGCGAGGTCCGGGCGGGTGAGGACCCGGTGGCCCGCGACGAGCGTGGTCTCGCTGCCGTCCATGGCCCGGATGGCGTCGGCGGCCGCGCGGGGCAGCCGGGCCGCTCCCTCGGTGGTGAGCGCGAGCTGGGAGTCGAGCAGCACCCCGGCCGCTCCGCCGGCGACGGCCGCGGCGGCGGTGTGCGGGCCGATTCCCCCGGCGGCGAGCACGGGGACCGTCACGGACGGGTCGGCCAGTACGCGGGAGAGCAGGACGCAGGTGGTGAGTTCGCCGACCCGGCCGCCCGACTCGTGGCCCCGGGCGACGAGCGCGGTGACGCCGGCGGCACACGCCGCCGCGGCCTCCTCGGGGGTGGTGATCTCGGCCCATACGCGGCGCCGCCCGCCGCCGGCCCAGTCGTCAGGGCCGGGGACCGCGCCGTCCGGCCCTGGGACCGCGCCGTCCGGACCGGGAGCCGCGCCGTCCGGGCCCGGGGCCGCATCCGGGCCGACGCCGTACGCCTGCGGATCGCCGCCGTACGCCCGCGGATCGGCGAGCAGCACGGTGTCGGTCCCCTCGGGCAGATCGTCCGGCATGAGCGGACACCCCACCGGTACCCGCACGCCGTGTCGTGATCGCCCGATCCGCGCCAGCGCGTCACGCGCGGCGCCGGTGTCCCTGCCGAGGTCCAGCAGGCCGAGCGCGCCGGCGCGTTCGGCTGCCACGACGATCCGCTCGCCCGGTTCCTCGAAGGGCGAGAGCGCCACGACGAGATCGCGGCCGGACTGCGGGGTACCGGGGAGAGGGGTGCCGGAGAGTGGGGGCCAGGGGGCCACGGGCGCTCCTTCTGCTGGGGGCGGACACGCTTACCACTGCCACCTGCGGTAACCAGCGGTCAGACCCGAAGCGCAGGGCCCACACCCGCTGATGCCGCGTTGCATGGTGGAGCCACCTCCATGCACTGTCAACGCACGTGCATCAGGCGGTAGTTGATTCCGCCAAGGTCACAAAGGTGCCGTGCCGCCTCCGCCTCCACCCGGCCACCTGGGCGAACACACGCTCGAAGACCGGTTTTCGGGATCTCACCTGGCCGGAAATACACCAGGGTTGGCACAGTGCACCAACGGCTCGCCGCGCAGATAGCGGCCGGCCTCCGCGGCGGCGATCCGTGCGGCCTTGTGCGCCACTTCCTGGCTGCCGCCCGCGATGTGCGGGGTGAGCACCACGCCGGGGGCGGTCAGCAGCCGGGAGCCGGCGGGCAGCGGCTCCTCGGGGAAGACGTCGAAACCGGCACCGGAGAGCTGTCCGGAGTCCAGGGCATCGCAGACCGCGTCGCAGTCGAGGAGCGCTCCGCGGGCACAGATACAGGCTCTGCGCATCGACCTCGATATCGAGCGCTGCACTGATCCGCCGGGCTTACTCACCCGTCCCCTGCCTGATCGCCAAGCCTTCATACATCCGCTTGACGCAAGCGTGCTCAACGCCCGCAAAGAGAATATCGATACGCGTACCGTATTCTTCGCGAGAACTCCTCAGCAACAGACGCCGATGACTGACGGTGTATTGCCAGACTGTGAACCGTCGATCTGGTTCATAGACCTTGACCACGCGAGGAACCTATCCGGTGAAGAACAGGGGCAGGGTGCCGGGCAGGGCAATGCCGGTCCGGGGAAGGCCCACCTTGCCCGTGGCCAGGTCAACGGGGTCGGTGCTGTCAGCCTCCGCGAGATCGTTGCCGAAGTGGTCAGCACAGCCTGAGGGTTGTCCCGTAACTGATCTTTGGCAGGAGGGCGGTTGGCCAGGGCTGCATCCTGGGGCCACCGGTGGGCTCCGCCGCCAGGCGTCGTTCTCGTGGACCGCCCGGTTTGATCACTTGGTGTCCAAGGCGGCCCAGGGCGCGACGGGGTTGCGGGCGGATCCCCCTGGGGAAATGACCGGCAGAGTCCCAAGTCCCCTTGGTACGGTGCCCCGATGTCAGCAATCAGGAAGTTCCAAGTCACCTTTGACTGCGCAGAACCTGAGCGTCTCGCTCGTTTCTGGTGCGAGGTGTTGGGGTACGTCGTACCGCCGCCACCGGAGGGGTTTGCCACTTGGGATGACTTCCAGCGTTCGCAGTCACCTGAGCAACGGGATTCATGGTTCGCCTGCATAGATCCCTCAGGTGTGGGCCCGCGACTGTACTTCCAGCGCGTCCCCGAAGGGAAGGCCGTCAAGAACCGGGTGCATCTTGATGTGCGGGTCGGCACCGGACTCGTGGGTAAAGAACGCCTCGCCGCACTTGAGGCCGAATGCGCACGACTGGTCCCGCTCGGCGCAGTACACGTGCAAACGCTGTATGACGGCAATGATTCGTGCATCCCGATGCTGGACATCGAGGGCAACGAATTCTGTATCGACTGAGTATATGGGGCGGGAGTCATCCCGTGAGGGCGAGGTTGTACGGCCGGGCGAACGCCGAGCAGGGCGGTGTGAACGCCGTCGCCTTTCACCGTGGCCCGGCCGACAGCGGCCTTCGCACCGGAAAGTTCCCACGCCTTGCTCGCGCGGGTCAGCGGGAGCGCGGCCATCGGCCCGCGTGACACGCCCGCCGGCCCGGGACGCGACGGCGTCGCGGCCCGGGCCGGGAATGCGAGGAAGAACGAAACGAAGGGGTACCGGCAGGTCAGCCGTTGAGGCTGGTGTGGTTCCACCAGCTCTGGCGGCCGACGGTGAAGTCGACCGTCGGGCCGGTTGCGTCGATCTTGCCCTGGTACTGCTGGCCCTTCTTCAGCGGGCTCTCGATCAGCTTGTCGTGAGCGTCCTGGATCGAGTCGATGACGAGGGTCGGGACCTTCTTGAGCGTCGCCTGGTCGATCGGCGTCGCGGTGCTGATGGTCACGGCCTCGTCCCAGTTCGGGCGTTCCGCGAGCTGGTGGGCGAGGTGGATCTCGTCGCCTTCACCGAAGATCAGGTAGGTGAGGTATTCGGGGTAGGGCAGCTGTCCGAGCTTGCGGAAGGAGAGGACGTCCTCCCTCTTGCACTCCACCGGGGTCTCGGTGGTCGTCATCTGCTGGAAGTCGCGGCTGCCGTCCGGCTTCACGACGACCCGCTCCAGGTGGACGCGGAACTCCTTGCCCTGCTGCAGCTCCGGGAGTTCGAAGTGGTGCGGACAGCGCAGGGAGTAGAAGACCCGCTCGTTCTCGTGCTGCGCCCGATCCTTCAGGTACATGTCCCGCAGTTCACCGTTGTCCTTGATGGTGAAGGTGAACACCGCCTGGTAGTTGTGGCCGGACTGGGGGTTGTAGAGCGCCAGGTGGTAGAAGAACAGCTTCTTCTTGCCCAGCAGCAGGAAGCGGTGGATGTGCTCGTGTTCGGCGTGGTCGGGTCCGGGTGTGGTGTTCATTTCGAGGTTTCGCCTTTCGTCGGGTGGGGGTCGGGCCGGGTGTGCCGCTGCCGCCGGGCCCAGAAGGGGCGGTCGGACCAGCGGGTTTCCTGTGCGTGCACGGCCTGGTGGCCGTGCTGGTAGGCGGCGCGGACCGTGGCGACCTTGGCCGCGTAGTCGGGCAGCGCCGCCGGGTCGCCGTGCAGCCGGGCGTGGACCGCCTGGCCCGCGCTCAGCCCGGTGTAGAGGGCGGTGAGAATGCCCTGGGAGCTGAGCGGGTCGAAGGCGGCCGCCGCGTCTCCGGCGGCCGTCCAGCCCTCGCCGTGCACCCGGTCCAGCTGTGCGCTGTGCGCGGGGGCGCGGCGGGGTGGCTGCAGGACGGTGAGGCCGTGCGGGCGGGCCCGGCGGGAGATGTGCCGGGTGGCCAGCAGGCGGTCGTGGAACCGCTCGGCGCCGCGCGGGGCGGCGGCGGGCAGGTCGGGGTCGGTGAAGTAGGCGACCAGCCGGTGCCGGGAGGGCAGCAGGGCGGTGTACCACCAGCCGTCCTGGTCGGACTCGACCAGCGAACGGCCGTCTGTGGTGGCCTGCGGAGCCGGGTCGAGGGTGAGGTGGTAGGCGGTGAGCCGGTCCCCGGTGCGCCGCCGGGCACCGGAGCGGACGGCGATCGCGGCGCCCCGTCCGGTGGCGTCCACCACCCAGCGGCAGCGGACCGTCCGCTCGCGGCCGCTCGCGCGCTCGCGCAGGGCGAGCCGCCAGGTGCCGTCCGGCTGCCGGGAGGGGCACCGTACGCCGGTGTGCTCGGCGACCTCGGCTCCCCCCGCGCGGGCGGCATCGCGCAGCCGCCGGTCGAAGAGCGGCCGGTCGAGGTGCCAGCCGTGGCCGTACGGGTCGTCGATCGAGTCCACGGCGTGCAGTTCGGCCGAGCCCCAGGCGGACAGGTTGCCGTGGCAGGGCAGATGGCCGCTGCCGAGGACCGGCTCGTCGATGCCGAGGTCGGCCAGGAGCAGCCGCCCCACGGACACCAGCGCCTCGCCGGCCTTGGGCGGGCCGGTGCCCGCGTCGGCCAGCAGGACGCTGCGCCCGGCCTGTACGAGGGCGAGCGCGGCGGCACAGCCGGCCGGGCCACCGCCGGCGACCACCACGTCATAGCCCGGTACGGGGCTCACCGGGCGCCGTGGAAGGGGTCGAGCTTCTCCAGGTAGCCGGCCGCGATCGCGGTCTCGGGTTGCCCCGTCGCCTCCTTCACCTCGTCGACCGCCTGCTGCACGAGCATGGCCTCGACGGCCTCGGCCGGGACGTCCCCGGTCCAGGTACCGGCCACGCCGGCCAGTTGCGGCACCCCGGCCTCGGGGACCTGGATGTTGATGAGGTTGGCGTGGTCGGGGGCCGGCGGATAGCCGGGCTCGGACTCCACCTGGATGATCGGGGGGAACTTCGCGTCGCCCACGGTGTATTCGCGCGGCTCGACGATGCCGAACTTGAACCAGTCGTCGACCATCTGCCGGCGCTGGGCATTGGACTGGGCGCCCGTCAGGCCGCGCAGCCACACCGCCCTCCGCTCGAAGGCCTTCTCCCTGACGCTGTCGTCGGAGCCGGCCGGCGGGGTGTTGACGGTCGTGAAGTCGGCGTTCTTGAGGACGTGGTTGGGCACCTGGGCGGGCCAGAACGTCGGCAGATAGGGGCTGTACCGGGGACCGAGCCCGGATTGCACCTGGTAGCCGGAGCGGCAGCTCGCCGCGTCGCACTGCCAGGGGGCGGCCATCCAGCGCGTGAGGTCGCCCGGCCCCTGCGCGTACAGCGGACCGTTCTTGCCCATGGCGTCCTGGACGGTGAGCATGTCGCCGTAGTCGGGTTCCGGGTTCTCCGGTGTGCGGTGGAGGATGCGGAACGGCTCGGAGTACATGGTCTTGTGCCGCATCGGCCAGGTGACCTCGCAGCCCGGGTGGAACGCGTCGGCGGCGCAGTTCTCCAGCGCGCCGCGGTCCAGCAGCCGCGGCTGTTCGGCCGGGGGCGCCTCGTCCACGCTCGGGAAGCCCGTGCGGGGCGGGCCGGAGGTGAAGCGGCCGTCGGCCCACAGGGCCAGCAGCCGGTCCTGCTCGGCGGAGATCACGAGGTGCTGCCGCTCCGAGTCGGGTTTGCGGCTGGACATGGCGTCGCCGTAGAGCCACGGCCAGGGCACCGGGGACGTGCCGTCCCGGTCGTAGTCGCGCATCTGGACGTAGATCTGGCGGCGGAGCTCCCGGCTGGCCTCACCCGGGTCGGCGAGCCGCTTGCGCAGGGCCGGGTCGCGGAAGTCGTGCGGGCCGCGCCGGCCGAACTGGGTGGCGAAGCCGTGGTTGACCCACTGGAGCTGGCAGAACCGGCTCAGCAGCGGCTCGATGTGGTCCGGATAGGAGATCTCCTGCACGGTGGGCAGCGTGTGCTCGGCGAGGAACACGTCGTAGAGCACGTCGTACAAGGTGCGGACGGTCTTCACACCGGGCGCGTAGTGCGGCGGGGCCACCACGGCCCAGGCGGGGCTCGCGGTCTTCGTGACGCCCCCGATAGTGACCTCCGCCGTGACCGGTCCGTCGGAGACGTCGTCGTACCAGGTGTCGTTGTTGGCGACGCCGGAGATCGGCTTCTCGGGGGTGGCGTAGGAGGCCGACTTCCCGACACCACCGACGACCAGGAGGCGGCCGTCGGGCTGGGTGGAGAGCGAGCCCAGGGGGACCTGCCGGTTCATTATCTGTCCGGAGAGGGCGGCGGTCTCGTGCAGGGAGGCGCGGATCGTCTTGTTGCCGGCATCGATGACGAGTTTCTTCCGCTCGGCTCCCTTGACGTCGAAGTTCCGGCGCTGAAGCTGTGCCGGCGGCAGGCCGGCGGCTTCTTTGATGTCGAGCGCGAGGTGGAACTGGTACCAGGCGGACTTCTTGTTGGCCAGGTGCACCGACCACTTGATCTCGGTGACGTCCCCCTCGCCCAGTTTGAGTTCCCTGACAACCTCGCCCGCCCGGTTGTAGCCGTAGATGCGGAAGCGGGCGGCCTGCCGGATGACCTTCCCCGAGCTGTCCTTGTACGAGCCGGGCGGCAGTGCCGGCTGGTCGGGCGACTCGGGGCCTATGAAGGGCTGTTTGTCACTGTTGCCGACCCGGGCTATGCCTATGGCGGGGTGGATCTTCACCTGTGCGATCTGCGTGTCCATCGAGGAGCCTTTCACTGGGCAGGCGTGGATGCCCCCCAAGGACTCAAACGTTGGATCGCGGTCGTGCGTGCTGTGACATCCAGGCGTCACAATGGGTGCACGGATTCACCCTTTCGAACGGCCGGCGCGCCGAGCCACTCCGGGCCCGCTCACGGACCGTGACAGTGGCCGACGGGGACGGTCGTCACGGACGGTCAGGAAGGTCAGACGAAGGCGCTCTCGGCGTCGGTGGCGGTCATGACCGGATTTCCTCGTTCTGCTCGTGGGCGGTGGCGTTCTCCAGGGCACCGAGGACCGCGAGCTGCTTGCGGTCGCGCTGGCTGAGAAACGGCTCGGGTACCACCGTGCGCAGGGCGTCGTAGTCGGTGCGGTAGACGATGTTGAGGTACTCGCGGTGGGTGAAGCGGGGGATGACGGGCGGGTAGGCCGGGTTGAGCAGGGGGGTGGCATGGCGCTTGAGGACGTCGCTCTGCTTCATATGCGCTCCTCCTCCTCGGGAGTGGGGTCCGCGGGAGTGGGGTCCGCGGGAGTGGGGTCCGCGGTACGGGCGGAGGCAGGGGCGGGGGCGGGAGTGTGAGCAGGAGTGGTGTCCGGCGTACTGGGCATGGCCCGGCTCCTTCGGTGGCCGTCGGAGTGTGGTGCGGCGAGGGCGGGAGCGGCCTGACGTACCGTCAGCGGCGCTTCGCGGCAAGCTCGTCGAAGACCTCGTCGGTGTGCTCGCCGGGCAGCGGGGCGAGCCGCCGGACCGAGCCCGGCGTGACGGAGTAGCGCACGGGGATGCCGATCGAACGGATCGGGCCCTCGCTGGGGTGCTCGACCAGGTCAAGGAGGTGGCCGTCACGGACATAAGGATCGTCGGCCGCGCGGTCCAGCTCCAGCACGGGCGCCATGGGGATGCTGTGCTTGGCGCAGATCTCCTCCCACTCCTCGGTGGTCAGGCCCCCGGCACAGCGGGCCACCAGTTCCATGAGCGGGTCGACATCGGCGTCCTCGATGGCCGGGCCCGCCACCCGGGGGTCCTCGGCGAGGTCGGGGCGGCCGGCGGCGGCGAAGAAGTCGCGGTAGTTCTGCGGGGAGTACGGCACGATGCAGGCGAGCCCGTCGGCCGTGGACACGGCCCGGTGGCCGCGCTTCAGCGACAGCGGGAAGCCGGTGGACCCCTCCGCCGGCTCGTAGACGTGGCCGGACAGATGCTCGACGAGGTTGAAGGCGAGGAGGGTGTCCGTCATGGGGACTTCGATGTGCTGGCCGCGCCCCGTGCGGTCGCGGTGCACCAGCGCGGCGAGCACCGAATGGACGATGGTCAGCGCGGCGACCTTGTCGCCGATGATCGTCGGCAGGTAGACGGGCCGGCCCAGCGCGCGGTGGGCCACGTCGACCAGCCCGGAGGACGCCTGCACCGTTTCGTCGTAGGCGGCGTGACCGGCCCGGCCGGAGTCGCTGCGGAACCCCTGGGCGTGGGCGTAGACCAGGCCGGGGTGGCGCTCGGCGAGGTCGGCGTAGGTCAGGCCGAGCCGGGTCAGGGCGCCGGGGCGCATATTGGTGATCAGCACGTCGGCCGTGCCGATGAGCGCCAGGGCACGCTCGCGGTCGGCCTCGTCCTTGAGGTTCAGGGAGACGCTGCGCTTGTTGCGGTTGACGTTGAGGTGGAGCGGTGTCATCCCGGGCGTGGTCCGGTACCTGCCCGACCGTACGGCGTCCGACGGCGACTCGATCTTGATGACGTCGGCGCCGAGGTCCCCGAGGATCTGGGCGGCGTAGGGGCCCATCACCACCGTGGACAGATCGATCACCCGTACGCCGTCCAGCGGACCGTTGGCGCTTTCGGTCGTGGCGTCCATTGTCGCTCCTGCGAGAGTAGCTGTACTGCGAATGTTTCTGCTTTCGACGTTAGGCGAGATACCGCAGGATGAGAACGATCAAGAAAAGCAGAAGGGTATGACCACAGCGGTCATACCCTTCTCGCCGGATTACCGGCGCCCGCCTGTCAGGCGAAAAGTTCCTCGGCGAAGATGCGCCGGGCCACCGTGACGAGCTCTTCGAGGTCGCCCCCGGGTTCCGCCCGGTCCGTACGGAAAACCAGGCCGGTGGCGAGTTCGGGCTGGAAGTCCACCACCGGCAGCACCTTCACATTGTCCAGCCGGTAAAGCTGCATCGGGCTCTCCGGAGAGAGCATCGTCATCGAAAACGCGAGGCCGCCGGACACCAGTTCCGAGGTCCCCGCATAATCGGAGCTATTGATGCGAATTCTCTTTTTCAGCCCCGCGGAATTCAGCCGGGCATCGATTTCATCGAAATACGCGGGCAGGGCCTCGGGTGCGGTGGCCACAAAGGGGAATTGCTTCAGCTCGTCCAGGGTGACCGACGCCCGGCCCTCGAACCGGTCGGCGGGAACCGCGGCCCCGAGCCGTTCCCGCATGACCTCGATGATGCCGAGCGCGGGGTCGGAGACGGGGAGCCGGGCCAGTGCGAGAGCCAGCCGCCCGTCGCGGACCGCCTCGGCGAGGCTGGTGGAACGGCCGGGCCAGCGCTTGAGCTCGTAGGTCTCCCCGCAGGCCCCCTCCAGCTCCCGGACCCGAGCGCGGAGTCCGGGGTGCACCCCGGAAGGCATCCCGATGAGCAGGGTGGTGCGCTGCGGACGGACCGCCTCACGCAGCCGCCAGGGAATGGAGTTGACGCGTTCCAGCACCTCGCGCGCCATCGGCAGCAATGCGGCACCGGCGGGCGTCAGCTCGACGTGATGGGTGGTGCGGTCGAAGAGCGTCTGGTGCAGCTCACGCTCGAGGTCCTTGATCCGCTGGCTCAGCGGAGACGCCGCCATGTGCAGCTTGCGTGCCGCCTGGGAGAAATTCAACTCTTCGGCGACCGCCACGAAGTAGCGCAAGTGCAGCATGTCCACCCGCCCACACTACCCGGGGGTAAAGGGCCGCACTTCGCGGACCGCGGCGGCGCTCCGGAGTTCCCCGGAGCGCCACGGACCAGGCCGGCAGCGCTCGTCAGCCGTCGGCGAGACCGAGCAGCGAGGGGTCGTCGGCCAGGTCGCGGAAGGCCGCTCGCGGATCCTTGAGAAGCTTGCGCTCGGTGAGGTCGAGCAGCCCGCAGACGGCGCTCACCTCGGCGGCCACCGTGCCGTCCGCCGTGCGCACGGTCTGCTCGATCCGGAAGGTCTTGCCCTCGCCCCAGACGAAGGCGCAGCTCACCTCGACCTCGTCACCGGCCCGCAGCTCGCGCCGGTAGCGGATGGTGGTCTCGACGGTCACCGGGCCGACCCGCCGCTCCACCATCGTGCTCTGGCGGATGCCACTCGCCTGCAGCAGCGACCAGCGGGCGTGCTCGGCGTACTGCAGATAGACGCTCTGGTTGAGATGGCCCTGGGTGTCCGTTTCGTAGCCGCGCACGGTGACCGGGACGGCGAACGGCTCGGCCGCGTGCGCACCGGCGGTTTCCGCGTCCGCACCGGTCTCCGTGCCCGTTCCGGACCCCGCGTCCGTACCGGTTTCCGTGTCCGGCGCCTGTGCCGCTCCCACCACGATCTCTCCCGTCCCCGTACCGTCCTGGTACCCGTATCTGCCGGTCCGCCGTTCGGACGCCCTCGGGCTTCCCGGCCACCGGCTCTCATCGTAGGCGCCAGGGACCGGCGGATACCGACCGCGTCAGGCACCGGCCGTCAAGGACTGCCCGTCAAGGACTGCCGGTCTTCAGTCTCAGGTTCCACTTGGCCAGCGGCTCCCCGACCGGCTGGAAGATCGTGACGGTGGCACCGCCGAAGTTGCCGCAGGTGGCGGCGCCACCGCCGGAGTGCATGCCGATCGCCATCGGGGCGTTGGGCTGGGTGACGTACGAACCGCCCGAATCGCCGGGCGCCGAACAGGCGTTGGTGAACGAAAGGCCCTCGATGACCGTATTGCCGTAGTCCACGGTCTGGTCGACCCGGGTGATCTCCCCGCAGTGCCAGCCGCTGCTCTGCCCGGAGCGGCAGATCGACATGCCCACCAGGCCCTCCTGGGAACCGGTGACGGTGACCGGCGTACCGCCCTGGCCCGCCACGTACGAGCTGACGATCCAGCCCGGCTGGTCGACTCCCACCAGCCCGAAGTCGCCCTCGCGGTCGTTGACGCTGTGATGGCCGCCCTCGTTGGAGATCCCCATGCGGGTGCCGTCCTTGCCGTACGCGGGCTGGTCGGCGGTGAGGGTGCAGTGACCGGCCGTCAGGAATCCCTGGAAGCCGTCCGGCCCGGTCACCGAGAAGCCGATCGAGCAGATGCCCTCGCTGCCGGGCATCCACCGCTCGCCACCCACCACCGAGCCGCCCTGCTGACGTGGCCTCCGGTCGCCGCCTTCGAAGGTGACGGGGACCTTCGTGCGCGCCCCGAGACCACGGACGGTCTGCTCGAAGCCATCGGTGCGGGCGGTGCGCCTGGTGTGGTCGACACGGACCACGACGCCGTTGGCGCGCTCGTCCACGCCCCACCCGGTGACGCCCGGTACGCCCTTGCCCGCCTTCCGGTTGATCTGCTGCACCAGTGCGGTGAGCGTGGCACGGCTGTGCGGCACCGTTTTGGGCACCGCCCCGGCGGCACGTACCCGCTGCGCATCGGCGGCACCGGTGACCGCCACGACGAGCTTGCCGGTCGTCTTGTCGAACCACATCCCGGCGGGCGGTGCGCTGAGCGCCCGGCGCACGGTGGCCACGGCGCGGTGCGCCTCGGCCTCCTGGGCGAGCCTGGTGCGCACCTGCGGTGCCGTCAGCCCGAGGTCGCGGCGCATCGCATCGAGCATGGCGCGCGGCGAGGGCGGCGGCGACGGGTCGGGCCGCGGCACGGCATGCGCCGGGCCGAGCGGGCCGGCGGCCGCCATGACGGCGGCGACGGTCGCGCCCCAGAGAGCTGCCTTGCGAAAGCGGCGTTCCATCGGGGTCTCCTCGCGGTGTCGAGTGCACGTCGGATCCGATTCGTCGAGCCTGCTCGACACCGGGACGTGCGGCACGAGGGAGATCCCCTGCATCATGGCCGGGTGAGGTACGACCCCGGCCGTCAAATCCCCGCCTCCGGTGGCGCGGTAGCCTTCCGGCGGCTTCCGCGGGCCCTGCGGAAGGTGACCTACTCGGGCGCCCGCCATCCGGGAGCGCCGACACCTGAATGCCCGTCATACGACCCGGCGAGGGCGGACCGTGCGCCCGGCGGCGCCGCCCCTGATCCCTTCGCCGACCTGGCCGGGGGCGCGAACTGCCAGCGCTACGCCTATGCCGTGCTACGCCACTTCGGCCTGCTGATACCACCGTTGCGCTCGGCGGAACTCTGGGCGGACGAGCACGCAACACGGCGGGCCGCCCCTCCGCAACCGCTGGATCTGGTGCTGTTCGACGCCGGGCCGCTCGACGGCCGGCCACCGGGGTACGGCGCACATGTGGGCGTGCACCTGGGGCCCGACCGGGTCCTGCATCTGTGCCGGGAGGTCGGCGAGCCCGCCGTATGGCGCTATGCGGACTTCGCGGCGCGCCCGCGCTACGGGCGGTTCCTCGGCGCCAAACGGGCGGTGCGCACGACGGAGCGCTGAGCGCCCGGCGGGTGCGGCGGGTGCGGCGGGTGCGGCGGGCCGGGGAACGCGCCGTGATGCGGCCGGGCGGGGAGCGCCTTGAAGCGGCGGCGCGGGAGGCGCCCCGCGCTCAGAAACCGCCGCCGAAGCCCCCGTCGCCCCCGCCGCCGAAGCCGCCACCGTCACCGAAGCCCCCGCCGTCGCCGAAGCCCCCGCCGAAGTCGTCGGAGTTGAAGTCGGCTCCTGAGGAGTCGCCGCCCTCGGCACCCGTGGGGCCGCCGAAGCCGGCGCCATAGGCGTCGGTCGACCACATCATGTTGCCGAGCAGCGTGCCCACCAGGAGGCCGGGCAGCAGGCCGCCGCCGAAGTAGCCGCCCGCCCAGGGGCCGTAGGCCGGGCCCGCGTCCCAGTAGGGGCGGTCGCCGCTCGGGGTGCGGACCGTACGGGCCAGCGGCTCCCGGCCGTCGTCCAGACGGCTCTTGTCCGCGGCGCAGACCGGCACGGTGCGCTCGGCACCGCCCGCGGGGGCCCAGGCGGCATCGACGACGGACGGACCGTGGCGCGGATCGAAGAAGCAGGGCAGCCGGCGCTCGGGCAGCGGCCTGCCCTCGCGACGCGCGGCAAGGGTGGCCAGCGAGAACCGGCCGTCCTCCAGGGCCTTGGTCACGGCCTGCACATCGCCGGGGTGCCCGGCTGCCGCCATCGACGACTTGGCGTTCTCGTAGGCGTCCAGCGCATGGCTGTATTCCGCGCGCATCGCGTCGTCGGCACCGGGCTCGCCGGGGTGGAAGTCGAGCCGGTCCAGCTCCTCGCCGAAGGCGGTGATGTCCTCGTCGACGACGACCCGCAGGTCCTCCAGCGCCGCCCGCTCCTCCTCGGCCCGCCTTCTGCGGTTGCGGCGGGCGAGGGCGTAGGCGCCGCCACCGCCGACGACCACCAGCACACCGAGACCGATCGCGGTGCCGGTGTCGAAGCCGCTGCCGCCGGAGTCGCCCCAGGAGGCGGGCGCCTGGCCGTGCGCCGAGGAGATCGCGGTGTCGACGAAGCTGTTCAGCCGGGCGTTGACGCTCGGGTAGTGGGAGCGCTTGACGGACCCGACGAGGTTCTGCACCGCGCTGTGCGGCATCACCCGCGGGTCGGCACCGGCGTTGAAGCCGTTGCCGAGCTCGACGGCGTAGACGCCGCTGATGCCGGTCTTGGTGCGGAGATCGCGCAGCAGCGTGCTGGGCTGGTACTCGGCGGCGCGTGGCAGCACGGCGACGAAGACCGGCTTGTCCGCGTCCTTGATCTTCTTGGCCAGCGCCTCCGCTTCGGCCGGGGAGAACTGACCCGAAGCACGGGGATCCACATAGACCGGGCCCTTTTTGAGGGCTGCCGCGGCCTCGTCGAGCCCGCCGGCGGCACGGGCTCCCGGTGCCAGTGCGGCGGCCACCACCAGCAGGGCGGCCATCAGCAGCAGAACCGGCCCGATCAGCGCACGACGTGTTGCGGTCTTCATGTGTTCGACGCTACCTGAACCGCACTTTCCAGACATCACCGGTGCCGGTGTCGATTCGGCCCGCACCGGGGGATTCTCCTCCGTCCTGCGGCGGCTGTCGCGTCGGCGATGTCCATCCAGGTGATCGCTCCGCGCGTCGTTTTTGATGGTCAAAGTGCCGGGGATGTTCCGGCTCGCCACTCCCCCGAGGAAACGAGGAGACGATGTGCAGGGCCACCTCGATGGCCACCAATCTGGCCGTCGCCGTCGCCGCCACCGCCGTCGGATGCATGCTGGTGATCTCGCTGACGCCGTCGAGCCCGCACGGCGGCAAGAACGGGACCTCGGCCGGCCGTCCGACAGCCGCCGTGTCCGGCCATGCGGGCTCGGCCGCCCGGGCCGCCACCTCCGTCCTCCACACGACCGCCACCGGCGCCGGACCCGAAGACCCCGGGGAGCCCGAGGACTTCGCCTCGCCGCCGACGGGGCGGATCGAGGTGACCGCGCCGGAGCCCGGTGTCGACTACAAGGCGAACGGCAGCTTCACGGCTGCCTGGAAGAACAGCACGGGCGAGGAGGTGGACGTCTGGCTGCGGGCGGCGACGGGCCACGGCCGGTCGCAGCGGGTGGCCCTGGTGGTGCCCCGGGCGGAGGCCGGCCCGACCGGTGAGGCGATCGTGACGCTGCCCAAGGTGCCGCCGGGCCCCCGCTACGTCCTGGAGGTGGCCACCGCCGGTGACGGCGCGGTCGGCGCGGTCAGCCGGACCTTCGCCATCACCGAATGACCGGCCGCCGAGGACCCGCAGGAGGGGCCGGCAGGAGGTGGCCTGGGGAAGCGCCCGCTCAGGGGCGTCGAGAGCTAAGGGGCGTCGAGAGCGACCAGCCCCGCCAGTGCTTCCCGGTGCCGCCCCGGCGACCCCAGGGCGAGTTCATCGCTCTTGGCCCGCTTGAGGAACAGATGGGCCGGGTGTTCCCAGGTCATACCGATGCCGCCGTGCAGCTGGATGCACTCCTGGGCGGCACGCACCGCCACCGGCGCGCAGTACGCCTGGGCGACGGCGACCGCCACCGGAGCATCGGCACTGCCGGTGGCCAGTGCGTCCGCGGCATTGCGGGCGGCGGCGCGGGCCGAGGCCACCTCCAGCCAGAGCGCGGCCATCCGGTGCTTGAGCGCCTGGAACGAGCCGACGGGGCGGCCGAACTGGGTGCGTTCGGCCGTGTGGCGCACGGTTTCGGCCAGGCACCATTCGGCAATGCCCAGTTGTTCCGACGCGAGCAGCCCGGCACCGGTGAGCAGGGCGTGTGCGACGGCGGTGCGGGCCCGGTCGCCGGTCGCCAGGAGCCTGCCGTGGGCACCGTCGAAGGTGAGGTGCGCCAGGGGGCGGGTGAGGTCGAGCGGGGTGACGGAGTCGGTGCGGACACCCTCCGCCGCGGCCTCGACCGCGTAGAGGGCCGGGCCGTCGGGGCCCTCGGCCGGGACCAGGAGGAGTCCGGCGCCCGCGGCGTCGGCGACGGAGGTGACCCGGCCGGTCAGGGCGCCGTCGGCCGCGGCCCGTACGGCCGGTGCGGCCGGCCCGCCCGGAGCGGTGGGCAGCGGGACGGCGAGCACACCGACGGCGTTGCCCCCGGCGAGCGCGGCGAGCGGCGCGGCGACGTCCGCCCGGCCAAGGTCGCAGCCGAGCAGGGCGGTCACCGCGATGACCGCGCTGGTCAGATAGGGGACGGGCGCGACACAGCGGCCGGTCTCCTCCAGCACCACGGCGGCCTCGCGGGCGCTCGCGCCCGCTCCGCCGAGCTCTTCGGGCACCAGCAGCCCCGCGGCGCCGATGTCCGTGGCGAGCGCCCGCCACAGGCCGGTGTCGTAGGCGGCCTTCGACTCCAGGCCGGCGAGCACGGTGGCCGGATCGCTGCGGTCGTTGAGCAGCGACCGTACGGCGTCGCGCAGCGCGTCCTCCTCCGCGGAGTAGAGAAGGTCGGGGTCGGCCGCCGGGGGGCCGTTCAGGGGTGTCCCGTCGTTCATCGGGGGAGGTCCTTCCACGCGACGTCCTTGTCGGTGCGCGGCTCGGGCGGCAGCCCCAGCACACGTTCGGCGACGATGTTGAGCAGCACTTCCGAGGTGCCTCCTTCGATGGAGTTCCCCTTGGCGCGCAGATAGCGGTAGCCGGCCTCGCGGCCGGTGAAGTCGACCCCGTCGGGGCGGCGCATCGTCCAGTCGTCGTAGGTCAGACCGTCCTCGGCGAGGAATTCCACCTCCCAGCCGCTGATCTCCTGGGCGAGCCGGGCGAAGGCCAGCTTCATCCCGCTGCCTTCAGGGCCCGGCTGGCCTTTGGTCAGCTGCTGGCGCAGGCGCTCGCCGGTGAGGCGGGCGACCTCGGCCTCCACCCACAGCGTCAGCAGCCGCTGGTGCAGATCGTGGGTGCGCAGCTCGGGCCGCGCACGCCAGTCGGCGGCGGCCACGCCGATCATCCCGCCTTCGCGCGGGATGCGGGCGCCGCCGATGGCGACCCGCTCGTTCATCAGCGTGGTCTGGGCGACCTTCCAGCCCTCGCCGACCTCCCCGAGACGGTGCGCGTCGGGGATGCGCACGCCGGTGAGGAAGACCTCGTTGAACTCGGCCTCGCCGGTGATCTGCCGCAGCGGACGCACCTCGACGCCGGGGTCGGTCATATCGCAGATGAAGTAGCTGATGCCGCGGTGCTTGGGCAGGCCGGGGTCGGTACGGGCGATCAGGATCGCCCAGCGGGCCAGATGGGCGCTGGACGTCCAGACCTTCTGGCCGTCCACGATCCAGTCGCCCGCGCTCCCGGCTTCGCCCCCGTCTTCCCGGACCGCACGGGTCGCCAGGGCCGCGAGGTCGGAGCCGGCGCCGGGCTCGCTGAACAGCTGGCACCACACCTCCTCGCCGGTCCACAGCGGGCGCAGCAGACGCTGCTTCTGCTCGTCGGTGCCGAAGCGCAGGATGGTGGGCGCGGCCATGCCGAGGCCGATGCCGATGCGGCCGGGGTCGTTGCCGGGGGCGCCGGCGGCCGCCAGCTCCGCGTCCACGACCGCTTGCAGGGAGCGTGGCGCGTCCAGCCCGCCGAGGCCTTCGGGGTAGTGGACCCAGGCCAGCCCGGCGTCGAAGCGGGCGCGCAGGAAGTCCAGCCGTTCGGTGGCAGACCAGAGGTGCGGGCCCGCAGGGCCCTCGTCCAAGGGTGGTGGTGGGCGACGGGTGGGCGGGTGTGCGGCAAGCAGCTCGGCGGTGCGCCGGCGCAGGTCTTCGGCGTCGGTCATCGGGCCTCCTCGGCCGTGGGCAGGATGACGAGCCGGCCGGTGGACGTACCGTCGGCGACCCGCTGGACGGCTTCGGCGGCGCCGTCCAGGGGGAACCTGCCGCCGATGAGCGGCTTGACGGCGCCCTGTGCGGCGAGCCCCGCCAGCTCCTCGTGGCAGGCGTCGACCGCGGCCGGGTCCTTGGTGTTGTAGAGGCCCCAGTGCAGGCCCAGGATCGCGTAGTTCTTCACCAGCGCGTGGTTGAGGGCCGGGGTGGGGATGGCGCCGCCGGCGAAGCCGACGACGATGATCCGGCCCTCGAAGGCGATGCACTTGACGGACTTGGCGTAGGCCTCCCCGCCCACCGGGTCGTAGACCACATCCGCGCCACGGCCGCCGGTGGCTTCCTTCACGGCGCCGATGACGTCGTCGTGACGCCGGTCGAGGACGACATCGCAGCCCAGCTCGCGGGCGGTGCGGGCCTTGTCCTCGCCGCCCACGACACCGATGACCCGCGCACCTGCGGCCTTGCCGAGCTGTACGGCGGCACTGCCGACGCCCCCGGCGGCGGCGTGCACGAGCAGGGTCTCGCCCGCCTGGAGGCGGGCCCGGCGGTGCAGTCCGAACCAGCCGGTCTGGTAGCCGATGTGCAGTGCGGCGGCCTCGGCGTCGTCCAGCGCCTCGGGGGCCGGGCGGACCGTCGCCGCGTCGACGACGGCGAGTTCGGCGAAGCCGCCGTCGGGCAGCGGCGGCTGGGCCAGCACCCGCGCCCCGGTCTCACCGGCGGCCCCCTCCCCCGCGGCGATCACCTCGCCGCAGATCTCCACGCCGGGGGTGAACGGCAGCGGCGGCCGGACCTGGTACTGGCCGCGGCACAGCAGGGCGTCGGGGAAATTGACGTTGGCGGCCCGCACCCGTAGCAGCAGCTGACCCGGTCCGGGCTGCGGGTCCGGCACCTCCTCCAGCCGCATCACTTCACGCGGCTCGCCGTTCGCGTGTACGCGCCATGCCTTCACCTGGTGCCTCCACAGACCTTGGATACGCGGGTGGGGCAAAGGGCGCGCCGGCGCCCTCGCCAGCGACATACTAAGCGGTCGGTATCTCTCAGGGAACAGTCTCCGCCACATCGCGGGGACGGCCCGCCCCGGCCCGGCGCATGCGGAGGCTCAGGTGCGCCCGGCCCGCTGCTGGGCGTCGCGCAGGGTCTCGGACGGGGTGGCCCACCGGGCCCGTATCACCGGGAAGCCGGCCTTCTCGCAGGCGTCGCAGACGAGTTCGTCGTCGTCGACGACATGGCGGACCTCGCGGCCACGGGCGATCCGGCGCAGGATCTCCAGCTTGGTGTGCCGGGCCGGGCGCCGGTCGCTTTCGGGGCGCATCCACAACCGGCCCTCGGGCAGCCCGTGCCGGGCGAGCCAGGCCAGCGTGTCGCGGCGGCAGCGCTCCGGGCGGCCGGTCAGATAGACGACCTCGCAGTCCTCGGTGCTGCGCAGGGCCAGGGCCACCCCTTCGGCGAGCGGAGGGTCCTCGGTGGCGGCCGCGAAGAAGGCCTGCCAGTCGCGCGGGGTGCGGTGCAGCAGATGCTGCCGGTGACCGGCGTCGGCGAGCGTGCCGTCCAGGTCGAAGACCGCCAGGGGACGCGTCGTCATGCCGTTGCCGTCCTCTTCCGTCGCCGCCGTTCGCCGGACGTCTCGGGCCACGTGACCACGATCCGGCCGGATTCGATGCCCTGCGCGAGGGAGAGGCGATCGTACGCGATCTCGGCGCAGGTCGCGGTGTCCATCCGCAGCCGCACATCGGGGCGCTCGGCGGGGCCGTCCGCATAGCCGGGACCGCCGTCCGCAGAGCCGGGACCGCCGTCCGGACCGTCGGATTCCAGGCCGTCGCCCCCCGTTCCGCCGCCCCCGAGAACGACATGGAACTCGCCCTCGTCGAGGGCGATACCGACCACCTCGACGCCCTCCGTGAAGTGCCGGGCGAGCCGGGCGACGAGGGGCACCGCGAACCAGTGGGCCCGCACCGCGTCCGTCGGGCGCTTCTCGTCGAGCGCGGGGGCGCCCCAGTCGGCGAGGGCGGTCAGCGCGGGCAGCAGCGCGCGGCCGCGGGGGGTGAGCTCGTAGACGGAGGCTGCTGAGGGCGGGGCGAGCCGGCGGCGGGTGACCAGGCCGTCCCGCTCCATGTCCTTGAGGCGGGAGGCGAGCATGTCGGTGCTGACGCCCGGCAGATCGGCGTGCAGATCGGTGTAGCGCCGGGAGCCGCCCAGCAGTTCCCGGACGATCAGGAGCGTCCAGCGGTCGCCCACGGCGTCCAGGGCTCGGGCAACGGCGCAGTACTGGTCATAACTTCGGCGCGGCATGACACCCAGCATAGACAGAGGTTGGACTTTCCAAGTCCCCACTTGGTAAAACCAAGTACGGTGTATCGAATGCTGCCGCGCCGCGCGGTGAGCGAGGGACCGGGAGGCCACCGCATGCAGTTCAAGCAGTCCAGCAAGATGGCCGACGTCTGCTACGAGATCCGCGGGCCGGTGATCGAGCACGCGGACGCACTGGAGGAGGCCGGCCACAGCGTGCTGCGGCTGAACACCGGAAATCCGGCGCTGTTCGGCTTCGAGTGCCCGGACGAGATCCTGCAGGACATGCTGCGCAACCTCTCCCGCGCGCACGGCTACACGGAGTCCCAGGGCATCCTCTCCGCCCGCCGCGCGGTGGCCCAGCGCTATCAGCAGAGCGGGCTGCCGGATGTCGATGTGAACGACATCTACCTCGGCAACGGCGTCTCCGAACTCGTCTCGATGGCGGTGCAGGCGCTGCTCGACGACGGCGACGAAGTCCTCATCCCGGCCCCCGACTTCCCGCTGTGGACGGCGGTCACCACCCTCGCGGGCGGCAAGGCCGTGCACTACCTCTGCGACGAGTCGGCGGACTGGCTGCCGGACCTCGACGACCTCGCCTCGAAGATCACCGACCGGACCCGGGCCCTGGTCATCATCAACCCGAACAACCCGACCGGCGCGGTCTACCCCCGCGAGCTGCTGGAGGGCATGCTCGACCTGGCCCGCCGCCACGGCCTGATGGTCTTCGCCGATGAGATCTACGACCGGATCCTGTACGACGACGAGGTCCACCACCACGCCGCGGTGCTCGCCCCCGACCTGGTCTGCCTCACCTTCAGCGGGCTGTCCAAGTCCTACCGCGTGGCCGGCTTCCGCTCCGGCTGGCTGGTGGTCTCCGGCCCCAAGCAGCACGCCGCCGACTACCTGGAGGGCCTGGGCACCCTCGCGTCCATGCGGCTGTGCCCGAACGCGCCCGCCCAGTACGCCATCCAGGCCGCGCTCGGCGGCCGTCAGACCATCGAGGACCTGGTGCTGCCGGGCGGCCGGCTGCGCGAGCAGCGCGACCGGGCCTGGGAGCGGCTGAACGAGATCCCGGGCGTCTCCTGCGTCAAGCCCAGGGGCGCGCTCTACGCCTTCCCCCGCCTCGATCCCGCGGTCCACAAGATCCACGACGACGAGAAGTTCGTCCTCGACCTCCTCCTGCGGGAGAAGATCCAGGTCGTCCAGGGCACCGGTTTCAACTGGCCGCACCCCGACCACTTCCGCATCCTCACCCTCCCGCACGCCGATGACCTCGACGCCGCGATCAGCCGGATCGGGCGCTTCCTGGCGGGCTACCGCCAGTGACACCGGACGGCGGACGTGCCGGAGGACCGTCACGGCAAAACTCCCCCCACCCCGCACTCACTCGAACGGCCGTACGCCCCGCTCGCCCCCGTCCCCCGTCCGCCGTTCCGGTCACCGGCCGCCGCGGCGGGCCGGGAGGCCGTCCTGGCGCCGGGAGGGCGTCGCGGCTCCGTCCGGGGGTCTCCCGGCCCGGACGGCCCGCTCGCCCCGTGAAAGCCCGTCCCGCCGACCGCGGCGCGAACGCGCCCTTGAGCGCATCGCCCGCAGCGGATTAGGTGGAGGGCGGCAATCCTGCCGCCACCCCACCAGGGAGAGGGATTCCATGCCCGTACGACCTGCGGAAACAGAAGCGGAGCTGGAAGCTCACCTGCGCGGAATATGCTTCAAGACGGGGCCTCCGCGCCGTATCGGCGTCGAGATCGAATGGCTGGTCCACGACGCGCGCAACCCCCGATGTCCCCTCGAACCGGACCGGCTGCACAGCGCGGCAACGACGTTGCGCGCCCTTCCCCTCAGCTCCCTGCTGACCTTCGAGCCCGGCGGCCAGCTGGAGCTCAGCTCGCTCCCCGCCCGCACCCTCACCGAGTGCATCGACGCGGTCACCGCCGATCTCGCGCTGGTCCGCCCCGCCATGCTGGCCATGGGCCTGGGCATGGCCGGCCACGGTCACAATCCGTGGCACCGCCCGCAGCGGGTGCTGACCGAGCCGCGCTACAACGCCATGGAGGCGTACTTCGACCGCTGGGGCTCCGCCGGGCGGTCCATGATGTGCGCCACCGCTTCCGTGCAGGTGTGTGTGGACGCCGGCTACGAGGAGCCGGGGCCGCTCGGGCACGGCCGGCGCTGGCTGCTGGCGCATCTGCTGGGCGCGGTGCTGGCCGCGGCCTTCGCCAATTCGCCCACCAGCGAGGGCTGCCCCACCGGCTACCGCACCACCCGCCAGGTCGTCTGGTCACAGCTCGACCCGGGCCGTACGCTCGCCCCGCCGCAGGGGGCCGACCCGCGCACCGCCTGGGTGGCGTATGTCCTGGACGCGCCGGTGATGTGCATCCGCGCCGAGGACGGGCCCTGGGACGCGCCGGAAGGGCTCACCTTCCGCGAGTGGATCCGTACCGGCGTGCCCAGACCGCCCACCCGGGAGGATCTGGACTACCACCTCACCACCCTCTTCCCGCCGGTACGGCCGCGCGGCCATCTGGAACTGCGGATGATCGACGCACAGTCGGGCGACGCCGGGTGGGTGGTGCCGCTGGCCATCACGGCCGCGCTGTTCGACGACCCGGAGGCCGCGGAGCGGGCGTACCGCATCGTCAAGCCCCTTGCGGAGACGGCGGGCTCCCGGCCGGCACCGCGCAATCCGCTGTGGCGGCGCGCCGCCCGCGCGGCGCTGACCGACCCGGAACTGCACACGGCGGCGGTTGCCTGCTTCGCCGCCGCGCAGGAAGCCCTGCCACGGCTCGGAGCCTCCCCCGAGGTGCTGGCGGCGGTCGCGGAGTTCACCGAACGGTACGTGGCACGCGGCCGCTGCCCCGCGGACGATCATCTCGACGCCCTGTACGCCGCGGAGGGCGATCTCATCGTTGGGAAGGACAGCCAGTGACCCCCGATCCCGAGCTCCTTCGTGAGCGCGCGGCCTCGGCGCTGCTCGCCGCCCGTGACCGCACCCGCCTGCTGACCACCTGTGTCGAGGATCCCGACCTCATCGCGCAGCACTCCCCCCTGATGTCCCCGCTGGTGTGGGACCTGGCCCACATAGGCAACCAGGAGGAGCAGTGGCTGCTGCGCACCGTGGGCGGCCGGGACGCGCTGCGCCCGGACATCGACTCCGTCTACGACGCCTTCGAACACCCCCGTGCCCGGCGCCCCTCGCTTCCGCTGCTCGCGCCCGACGAGGCGCACGGCTATGTCGCCGAGGTCCGCGGCCGGGTGCTGGACATCCTGGAACGCACCGAGCTGCACGGCGGTCCGCTGCTCGACTCCGGCTTCGCCTTCGGCATGATCGCGCAGCATGAGCAGCAGCACGACGAGACCATGCTCATCACCCACCAGCTCCGTGCGGGTCCCGCTGTGCTCACCGAGGCGGAGCCGTTGGTGGTCTCCGCCGCAGAGATCCTGCCCGCGGAAGTCCTGGTGCCCGGCGGGCCGTTCTCCATGGGCACCTCCACCGAGCCCTGGGCGCTGGACAACGAGCGGCCCGCGCACCACCGGCTGGTGCCCTCCTTCCTGATCGACACCACACCCGTCAGCAACGGCGCCTACCAGCGGTTCATCGAGGCCGGCGGCTACGAGGACCCGCGCTGGTGGGCCGCGGAGGGCTGGACGCAGGTGCAGGAGCACAAGCTGCACGCACCGCTCTTCTGGAAGCGCGACGGGGGCCAGTGGCTGCGCCGGAGGTTCGGGGTGACCGAGCCGGTGCCGCCGGACGAGCCCGTGCTCCATGTGAGCTGGTACGAGGCGGACGCCTATGCACGCTGGGCCGGCCGGCGGCTGCCGACCGAGGCCGAGTGGGAGAAGGCCGCCCGGCACGATCCGGCGACCGGGCGGACCAGGCGCTACCCCTGGGGCGACGAGGACCCCACACCGGCGCATGCCAACCTCGGCCAGCGGCATCTGCGGCCCGCGCCCATCGGCAGCTACCCGGACGGGCAGTCCCCGCTGGGCGTGCGGCAGCTGATCGGCGATGTGTGGGAGTGGACGGCGAGCGACTTCCTGCCGTACCCGGGCTTCGCCGCCTTCCCCTACCGGGAGTACTCGGAGGTGTTCTTCGGCGACGAGTACAAGGTGCTGCGCGGCGGCTCGTTCGCCGTCGACCCGGTCGCCTGCCGGGGCACCTTCCGCAACTGGGACCTGCCGATCCGCCGGCAGATCTTCTCCGGGTTCCGGACCGCCCGGGACGCCGAACCGGCGGCGGGCGCATGACGGCCGCGGCCCGCCCGGCCCGGGAGGCCGATGCCTGATGTGCCGTCACCTTGCTTATCTGGGACCCGAAATCCCCATCGGACAGGTGGTCCTGGCCCCGCCGCACAGCCTGTACCGGCAGTCGTGGGAACCGCGCCGGCAGCGGTACGGGACGGTTAACGCCGACGGGTTCGGTGTCGGCTGGTACGCGCCGGGCGATCCGGTGCCCGCCCGCTACCGGCGGGCCGGGCCGATCTGGGGCGACGATCTGCTGCCCGACCTGGGGCGGGTGGTGCGCACCGGCGCGCTGCTGGCCGCGGTGCGCGATGCCACCGTGGCCGGTGCGGACGCCGAGGCCGCGGCCGCGCCGTACGCCGAGGGGCGCTATCTGTTCAGCCACAACGGCGCGGTGTCCGGCTGGCCGGACTCGCTCGCCCCGCTGGCGGCCGAGCTGCCGCCGGGAGAGCTGCTGCGGCTGCCGGCCCGCTGCGACGCGGCGTTCCTGTGGGCGCTGGTCCGCCTCCGGTTGGCGCGCGGCGACGAGCTCGGCGAGGCGCTGGCCGGCACGGTGGCGGCGGTCGCCGCGGCCGCGCCCGCCTCCCGGCTCAATCTGCTGCTGACCGACGGCACCGCCATCGCCGCCACCACCTGGGGCGACACGCTGTGCCACCTGGCCGTTCCCCAGGGCGGCACGGTGGTCGCCTCCGAACCGTACGACGATGCCCCCCACTGGACCGAGGTCCCGGACCGCACCCTGCTGCGCGCCACCGGTACCGAGGTCCGCCTCACCCCGCTCAAGGAGCCCGCCACGTGAGCCCGCTCAGCATCACCCGCACCCTCCCTGCCGACGCCACCGCGGCCGCGCTGCGCGCCGATGTCGCCCAGGGCCTGTCCCGTACCCCCAAACAGCTGCCGCCCAAGTGGTTCTACGACGCCCGCGGGAGCGAGCTGTTCGAGGACATCACCAAGCTGCCCGACTACTACCCGACCCGCGCCGAGCGGGAGATCCTGCTCACCCGTGCCGATCACATCGCCGCGGCGACCCGGGCCCGCACCCTGATCGAGCTGGGATCGGGCTCCTCCGACAAGACCCGCCATCTCCTCGGCGCGCTGACCGAACTGCACTCCTATGTACCCATCGACGTCAGCGAATCCGCGCTGGCCGTGGCGGGTGAGACGCTGCTCGCCGAGCATCCCGGCCTCACCGTGCACGCGCTGGTCGCCGACTTCCAGCAGGGCATCGAACTCCCCGGCACGCCCGGCCCGCGGCTGCTCGCCTTCCTCGGCGGCACCATCGGCAATCTGCTCCCCGAGGAGCGCGCCGCGTTCCTGCAGTCCGTGCACGCCATGCTCTCCCCGGGCGACGCCCTGCTGCTCGGCACCGACCTGGTCAAGGACGAGGCCACGCTCGTCGCCGCCTACGACGACCCGCAGGGCGTGACGGCCGCGTTCAACAAGAACGTCCTGGAGGTCATCAACCGCGAACTGGGCGGCGACTTCGACCCGGCGGACTTCGACCATGTCGCCCTGTGGAACGACGGGCGCGAGTGGATCGAGATGCGCCTGCGGGCCCGCAAGGACCTGACCGTCAAGATCCCCGGAGTGGACCTGGCGGTGAGCTTCACCGCGGGCGAGGACCTGCGGACCGAGGTCTCGGCCAAGTTCCGCCAGGAGGGCGTACGGGCCGAACTCAAGGCGGCCGGGCTGCAGTTGAGCAGCTGGTGGACGGACAGCACGGACCGCTTCGCGCTGTCGCTGTCCTTCCGCGTCTGATTTCCGCCCCTTCCCGGCCGGCGCGCCCCCCGGGCCCGCCGGCCGGGTGCCGCTCGTACGCTCCCTGTGGTTCGATGCCCCGATCGCCGGTGCGCACCGGGGCTGCCGCTGCGCACCCACGCAGACTCGACGGACAGGGGAAGCGGCATGGGGCTGGGACTGGATCGACGGGGTTTCCTCCGGGGCGCGGCCGGGCTGTCGGCCGCCGGTGTGCTGGCGGGTGTGGGCAGCGGGCAGTACACGGCGGACGCGGCCCAGCGCCGGGCGCCCCGGCTGTCCGTACAGGACTGGATGTCGGCGCTCGGCGACGCCACCCCCGTCCAGCGGCTCACCATCCCCGGCACCCATGACTCGGGCGCCCGGGTGGGCGGCCCCTGGGTCGCCTGTCAGAACACCCCCGTCGACGCCCAGCTGAACAGCGGTATCCGCTTCCTGGACGTCCGCTGCCGGGCCATCGACAACGTCTTCGCCATCCATCACGGCGCCTTCTACCAGGAGTTGATGTTCGGTGATGTGCTCAACGCCTGCCGGGCGTTCCTGCAGGCACATCCCTCCGAGACGGTGCTGATGCGGGTCAAGCAGGAGTACTCGGAGGTCAGCGCGGAGGAGTTCCGCCGGATCTTCGGCAGCTACCTGGACGACAAGGGCTACCGGTCGCTGTTCCGGCTGGACGCCGGGCTGCCGACGCTGGGTCAGGCCCGCGGCCGGGTGGTCCTGCTGGCGGACTCCGACGGTCTGGGCGGCGTCCGTTACGCCGATCCTCAGCTGTTCGACATCCAGGACGACTACATGGCGGAGCCGTTCGGGAAGTACCCGAAGATCGAGGCCCAGTTCCGCAAGGCCGTCACCCAGCCCGGCAAGCTCTTCGTCAATTACGTCAGTACCGCGGCGCTGCTTCCGCCCCGCTCCAACGCGGACCGTCTCAACCCGCAGGTCAAGCGGCTGCTGGAGGGCCCGGAAGGGAGCGGCTGGACGGGCCTGGGGATCGTCCCGATGGACTTCCCGAACGAGGCCGGCCTGACGGAGACGCTGATCCGGCACCAGCTCGCGGGGCAGGGGGTGCGGCTCGCGGCGTGAGCGGGAGCCACGGGGCACGTGGCCGTCCGGCACCCGCCCGTCCGGCACGCCGCGGAGGGCCGGGGCCGGCACCCGGCGGGTCACCCGACCGGCCCAGCGGGCCGCGTTCCGGCGGCGCGGCCGTCCCGCTCGCCGCGGCCTGACCGCCGGGCCCCTCGGGTGGCGGGTGCGCCGGGGGTTCCAATGCGGCTTTTTGTTCGTGATCTTCGTCGCCTGAGCGGAATGTTGCGCCAAGTGACCGAACCACGGCACGCATCCGTGCATCAGACTGGGTGAAATGTCTGGTTCCGGTGTCACCCCAGCATCCGACGGGGTAATGCCGGCTGATGCGGCGAGGCGGCGGCTGGTGAAGACGAGCGCACGCGGGACCGAGCCGGCGGACCACGCCGGCGGGGCGGACCGGAACGCCGGGGCACCGGCGGCCGAGGACTGCCTCGGTCCCGGCGGCCCGGCCTGCACGGGCCGCGGCCGGGCCGGCGTTCCGCTGCGGGCGACCCTGGCGCTCGGGGTGCTGACCGTGGTCGTGGGCAGCACCGCGCTGGCTCTGGGGCCCCCGTCACGCGATCCGTTCCTCGCCGCCGGGGACACCGCCACCGGCTCCTATCTCGCGACCCGGGCCGACGGCGAGCAGGCCGCCGCCGCGGTGCTCGCCGGCCCCTACGAGGAACGGCCGGGGCCGCCGGTGACGGCACAGTACGGCGGTGGGACGGCGGCCCCGCCGGCACCGGTACCACTGACGGCGTCCCGGCCCCTGCGGGCGGTCCCGGCGGCGCCCGCACCGGCGATCGGTGCGCTCTTCTCCCCCGGCGACGACGGCGCCCCGGTCCACCACTGCACGGCCAGCGTGGTGCATGCCCCCGGCGGTGACCTCATCGTCACCGCGGCGCACTGTGTGCACGACGCCGGCTTCCGTACCCGGCTGGTGTTCGCGCCCGGCCTGCACGACGGGATCGCGCCGTACGGCCTGTGGGTGCCCACCCGGATCCATGTCGACCCGCGCTGGATCAGCGACCGGGACCCCGACCACGATGTGGCATTCCTGCGGGTGCGCCGGGCGGGGCAGCCCGGCGGCCGGATCGAGGAGGTCACCGGCGCCGAACGGATCCGGTTCGGCGCACCGGCCGGACGCCCTGCGCAGCTGACCGGTTACCCCGAGGACCAGGACACCCCGGTCAGCTGCCGGCATACGGCGGACGCCCAGGGCCCGGCCCAACTCCGGTTCATCTGCCCGGGTTTCCCGAACGGGACGAGCGGCGGGCCGATGCTCACCGACCTCGACCCGGCCACCGGCACCGGGTCGCTGATCGGCGTGATAGGCGGTCTCCACGAGGGCGGCGACGACTTCGTGTCGTACAGCAGCCGGTTCGGCGCGGATGTGGCCGCGCTCTACCGGCGGGCGACCACGGAGCCGGACCCGCGGGCCGCCCAGCCCGGCTCCCGGGCCGCCGCGTCCGGTGTCATGCCCCGCGCGGCACCACGGTCTTGAGGACGGACGGCAGCGGGTACCAGTCGGCGGTGGCGAAGCTGGCGTGCGCCGCGGCGAGTTGCCGGACCCGGGCCAGTGCCTGCGCCTCGGTCGGGCGGGTGCCGTCGATGACCGGCGGCACATTGTGGGCGTCGGTCATGATGAGCAGGTAGTTGCGGGTGTCGTACCAGGAGGTGTCGATACTGCCGTTCAGATAGGTCGCGGCGTCGCCGTCGAAGACCACGAACCAGGGACGCAGCGCCGGGTCGGCGTAGCGCTCACGGGGGTCGCCGGGAGCGGCCCCGTGCACCGCGGGGAACGCCGTCGACTGCGCCAGCTTCCCTTGTGCCGCAAGGTCTTTGAGGTGACCGGCGTACTCGACGTCCGTCCACAGCTTGTCGAACGGGTTCTTCTCCTCGACCGTGCCGGGTATCAGCTCGAACAGGAACTTGCCCGCCAGGTCGGCCCGGGAGGGCCAGCCGCCGGCCCGCACCGCCTCGTCGGCGGTGGCGTGCCGGCCGGTGAGGTCCCCGGGGCCGTAGACCGCATCGCCCAGCTTCTGCCTCACCAGCCCATCGAACTCGGCGGGCCCGCGGCCGCCCTTGGCGTTGAAGCCGTCCTTCATCTCGACCTTGAGCAGGATCGGGCGGTGGCCGGGGTGGGCGTCGTGCCAGGCCTTCATGTCGGCCAGGCAGCCGGCGAAGTCCTGATCGCGGTTCTTGGTACGCAGCTCCGAGGCGTTCGCGGCGCCTTCGCAGTTGCTGTTGTTCCCGAGCGGGTTGCTGTGCGAGACGCGCCAGGACCGGCCCAGTCCGTTGGACCAGAGGTCGAGTTCGAGCAGTGCGGCGCCGGAGTCCAGGGCGTCCGCGAAGTAGTGGTACTTCTCCTTGTCATAAGCGTTGTGGACACCCACGGACGTGCTGGTGCCGTATGTCGTGGCGGCCGGCTCGGCGCCTGCGGGTCCGCTCACCGCGATCACTGCCGCCGCCGCGGCGGCCACCGTCCCCACACACCGCTTTCCGTTCATGTGCCCCGCTTTCCTCTAGGTCTTCGGCCGCCGGCACTGCTCCCGAACGCCCCTTCGGCCGGTGCCTCCCCCGGCCGACCGGGGAGCAGCGTACGGGAGTTCGGCAGATGAGGGACCATAAGGGCCGCGACAGACAAGGAAACAGCAGATGACAGGAACCGCCGTGGAGGGCGCATGACCGACAGACACCCCACCGAACTCGCACCACGTACCGGAGTGCCGCTCGCCGCGGCCGTGCTCACCGGGACGGTCGCGCTCTACATCACACTCGTCGCCTTCGGCAACATCACCGACTTCGGCACCAACCGGGACTTCGTCCGCCATGTGCTGGCCATGGACACCACGTTCAAGGACCCGGACCTGATGTGGCGGGCCCTCACCTCGCAGGCGGTGCAGGACACCGCGTATTTGGCGATCATCTCCTGGGAGACGGTGACCGCGGTGGTGCTGCTCGCGGCCACCGCGCTCTGGTTCATCGGGGCCCGGCGCGGCAGCATCGCCCGTGCCCGGCAGCTGAGCACGGTCGGGCTGCTGATGATGGTGCTGCTGTTCGGGGTGGGCTTCCTCGCGATAGGCGGCGAGTGGTTCTCGATGTGGCAGTCCAAGCAGTGGAACGGCTTGGAGGCCGCGACCCGCAACCTCACGGTCGCCGGGATCGCGCTGGTGGTGGTCCATCTGCCGGGTGCGGCCGGGAAACAGGGAAGCGGGGAGTAGCGGGCACCCGGCCCACCACTCCCCGCCACGCCCTCTTACCCCCCATCTCTGCCGGCGGGCCGGAAAAGTCCGGCCCGTCGGCAGAAGGGCACCAGGCCTCAGCCCGCCGCGTAGACGTCCTCGATGTAGCGTCCTGAGGCGGTCAGTTCGCGCAGCCAGGCCTCGGACTCCTGGGGCGAGGCGCCGGTGCTCGCGCCGTGCAGGTCGCGGAAGGCGGCCCGTACCCCGGGTGCCATCCGGCTGCCGTCCCCGCAGACGTACACCCGCGCGCCGGCCTGCAGCAGCTCCCACACCTCGGCTGCCTCGGCGGCGATCCGGTGCTGGACGAAGCGGTGGCCGTTCTCGGGGCGTTCGCTGAAGACGGGGCGTACGGAGATGACGCCGGCGGCTTCGGCGGCGGCGAACTCCGCGGCGTGCAGGAAGTCGGCCTCCGGGTCGTCGCAGCCGAAGTAGAGCCGGGCGGGGGCCTGCTGGCCCGTGGCGAGGCGGTCGGCGACGGCGCCGCGGAACGGCGCGAGACCGGTACCCGCGGCGATGAGGATGACGGGGGTGTCATCGGCCGCATCGAGCCGGAAGGCCTCGCGGCAGGGCTGGACGCGGGCCAGGACGGTGTCGCCGGGCCGCACACCGTGCAGGTAGGACGAGCCGGTGCCGCCGGGCAGCAGCGAGACCATCAGATCGGCGTGCCGGGCGTCGGCGGCGGGTGAGGACGACAGGGAGTAGTGCCGGATGCGCAGGGCCGGCAGCAGCTCCAGGACCGTCGGCCAGGGCAGCGCGCCGCGCAGCGCCGGGTGGGCCTCGATCAGGTCGATCAGGGTGCGCGGGTCGTCCTCGGCGAGGTTCTCCAGGGCGTGGCGCTCGGGCGGGCAGGGGTTGAGCGCGGCGAGCACGGCAACCTGCTCCGGCGTGGGCCGCATGCCCAGCTCCAGGTGGTGCGTCAGCAGTTCGCGCACCGTCAGGGGCCGGTCGACGGGCAGGGTGTCGCGCCCGGCGCGGCGGCCGGAGTGCAGCGCGAGGACGGTGTCCGGGTCGGCGCCCAGGGCGCGGGCGGCCCGCTCGACGGCGGCCGGGGCGTTGGCCGGCAGCACCGCGAGGTGGTCGGCGGTGCGGTAGCCGGCGCCGTCCGGCAGGGCGATGCGCAGGAAGCGCTTGGGCCGCGGCCAGCCCTCGGCGGTGAGGTCGTGGGCCTCGGTGACGGTCATCGGGACGAGGCCGTGGCGGGCGGCGAGCGCGTCCAGCGGGCCGCCGGTGACCTCGGTGACGGTGTAGTCGGTGTCCTCCGCCGCGGCCGGTTCGGCGGCGCCGATGCTCGCCGGGTCGCCGTAGCGCGTCAGCAATTGAGTGCGCAGCGCCGCGGTGAACTCCTTGACGGTGCCGCTGAGGTCGCCGGAGGCGTCGGCCTCGGCGCGCGGCAGCAGCCGGTCGCCGCCGAGTGCGTCGAGCCGGTCGTCGATGAGGGTCGGTATGTGCTGGTAGGTGGCGGCCCAGTTGCGGTCGCCGACGCCGAGGACGGCGAACGGGAGACCCGCGGCGGCGCCGTCCTGCGCGGTGTTCAGCCACTCGACGAAGGCGGCGGCGTCGTCGGTGGGCCGGCCGTTGTAGGAGGCGGCGACGATGACGACGGGCCGGTCGGCGGGCAGCGCACCGGCGTGGGCGTCCAGCGGCGCCACATCGGCGGCGAAGCCGAGTCCGGTGGTCTCGTCGGCGAGCCGCTCGGCGAACTCCCGGCAGGTGCCGTAGTTGCTGCCGTGCAACAGCAGCAGGCCGGTGCCCTGGACGGCGCGGGTGGGCAGCCCGTCGTCGGTCGCGGTGTCGTCCGCGGTGCCGGCGCCGCCGCCGGGGAGCACGGCCAGCGCGGCGCGGACCGCGGCCCGGTCGGCGGGCGTACGGGCGGCCAGGGTGAGGGTGAACCCGTCGGGCTTGAGGGTCAGCGTCTCCTTGATGCGCAACTGGTAGTCGTGGTGGTCGATCAGGCGGTAGCGGTGGGCGAGGAGAGCGAGCAGCATGGTCGCCTCGTGGAGCGCGAACTGCCGCCCGATGCAGGCGCGTTCACCGGTTCCGAAGGGCTTGTAGGCATGCGGGGAGCGGGCCGCCTCGGCCTCCGGGCTGAAGCGGGAGGGGTCGAACAGCTCGGGGTTGTCGCCCCAGACGGGATCGCGGTGCAGCATCGGGGTCAGCACCGTGACCAGTTCCCCCGCCTTCACCGGCCAGCGGCCGCCGAGCAGCGTGTCCTCGCGCGCCTGCCGGGTGAAGGCTGCGGCGGTGGGCCACAGCCGCAGCGCTTCGTTGAGGACCTGCCGGGTGAACGGCAGCCGTCCGATGTCCTCGAACGAGGGGTCGGGGTCGGCCTGGTCGCCCCACAGCTCGTCGGCCTCGCGCTGGACCATGCGCAGCGCGAGCGGGTCCTTGAGCAGGTGGTAGAGGGCGAAGGAGAGCGCGCCCGAGGTGGTCTCGTGACCGGCGATCAGGAAGGTGATGACCTGGTTGCGGATGTTGGCGAGGTCGAGGGACGGCGTGCCGTCGCCCTGGCCGCCGGCGCCGAGCATCAGGCCCAGCAGGTCGTCGTCCCCGGTCTCGCCGCTTTCGGTCCGGGCGGTGATGACCTCGTCGACGACCGAGGCGAGATAGTCGGCGTCGGCCTGGAACGCCGCGTCCGCCGCGGAGTGGTCCGCATCCGGATCCCGGGAGAACTTCGTCATGCTCCATTCGAGGCAGCGCACCATCGCCTCGACGAACGGATGCGCGCTGTCGCCGCGGGAGAACGACTCGAAGTCGAAGCCGAATCCGGCCAGCCCGATGGTGTCCAGCGTCATCCGGGTCATGTCCTCGGCGACCTGGACGGGCGTGCCGTCGGCCACCCGCCGGTCCCAGGCGGCCATCACCCGGCGGGCGACCTTGAGCATCGCCGGGTGGTAGGTGCGCATCGAGCCGAGCGCGAAGGCCGGCATCAGGACCTCGTGTGCCTTGGCCCAGTTCGGCTCGTCGTTGTAGGCGGTGAACAGACCGTCACCGGCGAACTCTCTGACGTTCTCCAGGACGACCGAGACGCCCTTGGCGAAGCGTGACTCGTCGGCGACCTCGGTGACCAGGTCCAGCGAGGAGAGGAACAGCGTCTCGCGCTCGCCGAACTTGCGCTTGAAGACCGGGCCGTGGAGCCGGGCGAGTTCCATGGACTGCTGGATGGGCGTGTGGGTGAGCCCGACAGTCGTGAGGTCGGCCACCGGAATGCCGTCATCGACGGCGCGTTCGTCGCTGTGGAGCGCGATGGTGTCGGTCATGTCTCCAGCGTGCAGGCCCCTACGTACAGGTCACGCCCGGACAACTGCATGATTGTGCAGTGGTTTTTCGGTGCGCGCTCTTGCGCACGGACTGAGAAGGAGCAATGGACAACGGGACTGCCGACGGAACGCCGGACGCGGACGCAGCCGCGGGCGGAGGGGGCAAGGCGCCCTGTGAGCGCGCATACATCGACCCCGCCGGGCCGTACGCGGGCGGCCCGTGGCGCAACTACTTCCTGATCCTGCTGGACCGCATCCCCACGCCGATCGCGGTGTGCCGGGCCCACGGCGAGGTGCTGATCGCCAATCCGGCGATGGCCGAGCAGTGGGGCACGGCCCCGGGAGCGCTGCGCGGCCGCAACCTGCTGGACCTGTTCCAGCCCCGCGCGATGGCCCAGATCGACCGGCTCACCGAAGCCCTGCGCCTGGGACGCCGTTCCCGCTATCCGGTCGAGGTGCGCTGGCGCGCCGGGACGGACGGGGCCGAGCGGGAAGGGGAACTGACCATCGACCCGGTGGGTGACCCCTCGGTGAACCCGCCCGCCCTGCTGGCGCTGCTGCGGGTGCGTGAGGACGCTCCGCAGCAGACACCGCGCGGTGCGGTGAGCCCGGTGGAGGCCCGGATCCTGGCGCTGGCCGCGGGCGGCGCGACGACGGCGTCGATCGGTACGGCACTGGGGCTGACGGTCGACGGGGTGAACTACCACCTCACCCGGCTGGCCCGCCGCTGGCGGGTGCAGGGCCGTACCGCGCTGGTCGCCAGGGCGTATGTGCTGGGAGTGCTGTCCCCGGACAGCTGGCCCCCGGCTCCCGCCTGACCGGGCCGCAGCCTGCACGGGGCCGGCAGCGCGCGACCAGCGGTACCTGGCCCGGCACTCCGTCGGCACATCTGTTCGGATAGCCTCCCTGGTGTGGAGGAGAACGCAGCCGCGCCGTTCGAGCGCGGAACGGACGGCCCGAAGGTCATCGTCGTCGGCATCGACGGCTCCGACTCGTCGTGGCGTGCCGCCTCGTACGCGGCGGGCCTGGCCAGGCGCCAGTCGTCGAAGCTGGTGCTGGTCTACGTCCAGCCGGTGCTGCCGGCCGGGGCCGCGTTGGGTGCCCCGGTCGCGGATGCGACCGACCAGGTCGCCGAGGAGCTGATGGCCGAGATCCGCAAGGCGACCGAGCGGCTGGCGGGGATGTACAGCCTGCGCTGGGAGTTCCACACCCTGCGCGGCGACCCGTACAACGGCATGGTGCAGATGGCCGACGAGCTCAAGGCCGACGCCGTGGTGGTCGGCGCCTCGGAGCAGGCCGGGCACCGCATCATGGGCTCGGTCGCGGTGCGCCTGGTCAAGGCCGGGCGCTGGCCGGTCACCGTCGTCCCCTGAGCCGGACACCCCAGGGCCCGCCCCTGCGCTCCGCTGGTGGGGCGGGCCGCCCTGAGGCACGGTGGACAGTGCACGGGCGGAGCGCCGCCCCGGCCAGGGAGACCACCGTGACCGACCGCACGTATCGCGTGACCGAGATCGTCGGTACGTCCCATCAGAGCGTGGACGCCGCGATCGAGAATGGCATCAAGCGCGCCTCGCAGACCCTGCGCAACCTCGACTGGTTCGAGATCAGCCAGGTCCGCGGGCATATCGTCGACGGCGCGATCGACCATTACCAAGTCGGCCTGAAGGTCGGATTCCGGCTCGAGGACGCCGATTGACGCCCCTCCCGTGTACGTCTCCCGGCGAGTCCCGGCAGTACTAGGGAGTCGCCTTCCCTAGTGGCCCCCAAGGGGCCATGATGATCCGCCGTCGGACCACGACGGAGCGTACGGAGGGATGACGTATGGGGCTGCGTGCGGGGCAGGGCATTTTGCGCCGTAAACCGATCGAACACATTCAAGAGGCGGAAGGCACCGCGAGCGAGCAGCTCACCCGGGCGCTCGGCCTGTGGCAGCTGACGGCCATCGGCGTCGGCGGCATCATCGGCGCGGGAATCTTCACGCTGGCCGGCACCGTCGCGAACGGGAAGGCGGGCCCCGCGGTCCTGATCTCCTTCCTCATCGCGGGCATCGCAAGCGCCGCGGCCGCGTTCTCCTACGCGGAATTCGCCGGGCTGATCCCGAAGGCGGGCTCGGCCTACACCTACGGTTACGCGGTCCTCGGCGAGGTGGCGGGCTGGTTCATCGGCTGGGACCTGCTGCTGGAGTACACCGCGATCGTGGCCGTGGTCGCGATCGGCATCTCCGGATACTTCGGCTTTCTGCTGGGCGAACTGGGCCTCGATCTGCCCGCCTGGATGCTGGGCGCGCCGGGAACGGGGCCGGGACACCAGGTGGACCTCTTCGCCGCGGTGCTCTGCCTTCTGATCGCCTATCTGCTGACCCTGGGCATCAAGAACGCCGCACGCTTCGAGACGATCGTGGTGGCCCTGAAGGTCCTGGTGGTCATCGTGGTGATCGCGGTCGGCTTCTTCCACATCAAGACCTCGAACTACACGCCGTTCTTCCCGTTCGGCGTGAGCGGCGCCTTCACCGGCGCGGCCACCGTCTTCTTCGCGGTCTTCGGCTATGACGCGATGAGCACCGCGGCCGAGGAGTCCAAGGACGCCCAGCGTCATATGCCCAAGGCGATCATGTATTCGCTGGCCATCTCGATGGTGCTGTACGTCCTGGCCTGCCTGGTCCTGACGGGTATGCAGAACTACAAGGACATCGACCCGGAGAGCGGCTTCTCCTCGGCGTTCAAGTCGGTGGGCCTGAGCAGCCTGGCGGATGTCATCGCGGTCGGCGCGATCATCGGCATTCTGACCGTCATGTTCACCTTCATGCTCGGCGTGACCCGGGTGTGGTTCTCGATGAGCCGGGACGGACTGCTGCCGAAGTGGTTCGCCAAGACCAGCCCCAAGCACCATGTGCCGACCCGGGTGACCTGGATCGTCGGCATCGCCTCCGCGGTCATCGCGGGATTCCTCCCGATCGGCGAGGCCGCCGAGCTGACCAACATCGGCATCCTGCTCGCGTTCGCGGTGGTCTGCACCGCGGTGATCGTGCTCCGTTACAAGCGTCCCGAACTACCGCGGACGTTCCGTACGCCGGGGATGCCGGTGGTGCCGGCCATCGGGGTGTGCTTCTCGATCTGGCTGATCACGTTCCTGGAATGGCAGACCTGGGTGCGGTTCGTGGTCTGGTTCCTTATCGGCATGGTCATCTACTTCACCTACTCCTACCGCCGCTCGAACCTGGCACGGGCGGAGCGGGCGAGCGCCGGCGGGAAGAGGCCGTGAGCCGCGGCGGATGACGGACGGGCGGGGCCGGCGGACGACGGCCCCGCCCGTCCGCGGCATCAGAAGACGAACGGCCCCGGAGACTGCGGCGACGTGGCGTTGCAGGTGGCCGTGATACCGAAGACCACGACCTTCAGGGACTTGGCCGCCAGCTTGTCGCCCGCGGCGACCGTGCCGCGGAGCGGACCGGTGGAGACCTGACTGCCGGCCGGGATGGCCGGGTTGGAGCTGCCGGTGAACGTCGTGCTCCCGGAGCCGTTCTTGGTGAGGGTCAGCGTGGAGCTGACCGTGTTCGCGCCGACGTCTATCGGCGAGGTGATCGCCGACGTGGAAAGGCTGATCGTCGCGGCCGTGCCGTTCTGGGTCGCGGTGAGCGTCGCCTTACCGGAGCCGAATCCACCGCAGTCGAACGAGACGGTGGCGGTGCCGGGGGTCACCGCGGCGGCGGCCGGAGCCATCGCCAGTGTGCCCGCCGCGGCGAGGGCGAAGCCAAGCGCCGTACCGAGTCTGAGCGTGCCTGGTCCGAGGTGTCTCATGGGGGAGTACCGCCTTCTTGAGGGGGGTGCAGGCCCATGGCCCCGGCCGTCGGGGGGACGCGCGGGAACGGCCGGCGGCCACGCGGGAGGCCGCGGTCGGCCCCCCGTGCCGACCACCGTCCAGATCTGACGGATGGTCAGCGACCTGAATCGCTGACCATTGAGGCACGCACGCCTGAAGAGAGCAAGAAAGCCACCTCATGATTTTTGACGTGCCTACACCAAAACGAGCCATGGCCCGGAGCCGCTTCCTCGGGTGCTGCTGACAGTTGAGGGCCGCACCCCGCGCCGGAGTGCAGCCCTCGGATCAGGCGCCTACGACAGCCGGCCGCCGTACGGCACGGTGATCAGTTCCATGGCGTGGCCGGCCGGGTCCATGAAGTACACCCCACAGCCGCCGTCATGGTGGTTGATCTCGCCGGGATGCTGCCGTTGCGGGTCGGCGTAGTGCTCGATGCCGCGCTGCATGATCCGCGCGTATGCCGCATCGAACTCCTCCTGGGAGACCAGGAAGGCGTAGTGCTGCGGCGTGATGCTTTCCGCGGGAATCGTGGCGAAGTCCAGCGTGACGCCGTTGCTCAGGCCGACGGCGATGAAGGGGCCCCACTCCGCGGTGATCTCAAGGTCCAGCAGGTCCACGAAGAACTCGGCGGACTCCCGGTTGTTCCGGGCGTGGATGATCGTGTGGTTCAACTCAACTGACAAGGAATGCCTCCAGGGGCATCTCCCGGACACCTCCATGCCTCACCCAGCCGGTGACCGACACGCGATGTCGCTGCGCATCCTAAGGCGTGTCTGATGAATCTTGGTCCGGCGGTGCCCTGACGCGGGCAGGCGGGAGCACGGCATGATCGGCCCCGAACGGTATATCCGGTAGCTATCAGGGCATTCGGTTGGCAGGCTTGAGCCATGAACTCCCAGCTCAATGACGTGCCCGGTCATTCCTGGCTCGGTGCTCCGATCGATGCCCGTTCTCTGTTCGCCCCTGAACAGGCCGCGCTGATGGCCACGCTGCGCGGCCTGGCATCCGCCGACTGGGGCAAGGAGGCGGTGCCTGGCTGGACCGTCCGCGAACTCGCCGCACACATCCTGGGCGACTTCTACGGACGCCTCGCCCGGGACCGGGACGGCCACCGGGGCGGTCCCGGTTTCGCGCCGGGCGAGACGCTGGAGGCGTTCATCCACCGCATCAATCATGAGTGGGTCGATGCCCACCGCCGGGTGAGCCCGGACGCACTCACCGACACCCTTGACCTGGTGGGCGGGCAGGTTTCCCGGTTCTTCGAGGCCGCCGACCCCGATGCCCCGTCGCTGGGAGTGTCCTGGGCCGGCGTCGACCCGGCGCCCCTGTGGTTGGACAGCGCGCGCGACTTCACCGAGTTCTGGACTCACCGCCAGCAGATCCGCCACGCCATCGGCCGGGACACCGACGCCGATCCGCGGTTCCTGGCCGTGGTCCTGGACACGTTCATGCGGGCCCTGCCGCACACTCTGCGCGAGGTCACCGCGCCGGTCGGCACGCAGGTCCAGGTGTTGACCGACGGGCCGGCCGGG
The DNA here is from genome assembly GCF_036048035.1 of Streptomyces sp. NBC_00400. Classification (NCBI taxonomy): domain Bacteria; kingdom Bacillati; phylum Actinomycetota; class Actinomycetes; order Kitasatosporales; family Streptomycetaceae; genus Streptomyces; species Streptomyces sp. NBC_00400. Next base: position 986,189 of record NZ_CP107940.1, read on the forward strand.
GGCGTCTGGTCGGCGACGGCCACCGAGGACGGCTGGTCGCTCGCCGAGCCAGATGACGAACGTCCCGACGCGGTCGTGCGCTTGGATGCGGAGACCGCCTGGCGCCTGTGCACTCGCGGCATCCAGCCGGGCACCGCCCTGGCCCGCGTCCGTATCGACGGGGACCGTCAACTGGCCGAAGCGGTCTGCCAGATCGTGTCGATCGTCTACTGACATCCATAGCCGGCACCATCACCGCCACCGCACGCCTCGTCCGGCACGGATCACGATCCGTCAGACACCTCCAGGAGTCCGGCGAGTTCCCCCAGAACCCGGGCCGCCGGCGCCGCCTCGATCAGCCACTTCAGATGGCTGCTGTCGAGCGTGCGGACGTCGTACGGGTTGTCCGGTGTCAGCTCGTTGCCCTCGCCGATCAGCCGGTCCTGCAGGGCGGGCGGCAGACTCACATCGCGGGCCAGGCGGACAAAGGTCTTGGGTATCCGGCCCCAGGTCGCGGCCTGCGCCCGGTCGGCGGAGGTGCCGGCGTCCAGGTTCTCGTCGGGCTGGAAGGTGTTCAGGAAGGTCAGGAGCTGCTCGTCGGTGCCGTCGGCGAGGAAAGCCGCCTTGAACGCCGAAAGGACGTCCGCATCCGCTGTGCGGAAGTTGGTACGGAGCAGGCCGAGTTCGGCCGGGTTGCCGACCATCGCCGGGGCCAGGGCGGCGACGTCGACCGTGGCCATCTCCGGCTCGGCGTAGTAGTCGCCGGCGTCGAGCTCGACCGGGCACCAGGCCGAGACGTAGACGAGGCGGTCGATCAGGTCCGGCCGGGCATTGGCCGCGGCCGTGGCCGTCATGCCGCCGCGACTGTGCGAGACGAGGATCACGGGGCCGTTCCGCTTGGCCCGTTCCAGGATCCCGATCAGGTGCGCGGCATTGTCGGCGAGCGTCACGCCCTTGATCGAGCCGGGCTCGGCGGCGAGCCCTTCGAGATCCTGCGGTGCCTGATAGGCGTGCGGGTAGGACGCCCCGAATCCGTGGCCGGGCAGGTCGACGGCGACCGAACGGTGTCCGAGGAGGCCGAGTTCGGCCTGAAGCGGCGCGAAGGAGAAGGAGTTCGCGAAGGCTCCGTGAACCAGTACGAACGTCGGTTGCAGCTGTCTACTCACTACTACTCACTTTCCGGCCTTCGCGGCATCGGCGGCACGCGCGGCGCCGGTCCCTGCGCCGCGAGCCACCTTGTGGCCGAGGAACGGGCCGCCGTCCCGCGGCGCACCGTCCCCACCGCAGGGACGTCTTGGTGCGTGGCAAGCGCCACGCGGTCAAGCGCGGAGTCTTGAGGGCGGCGTGCGAACAGTTGCCCGGTGCCCGATGGCCCACATTACCCAGCGGAAGATCATCCGCACTACCTGTATGAGCCCCTCCGCTTTCCGCGGGTGGCTTCCGATCATGTGTGGTCGTCTCTCGCCGAAGAGGTGGCGAGGGCGTGTCCGCAGCCCGGTGCGTTCGTTGGCCACCGCGCCGGTGGTGGCGGGTGTGGCATACGTCAGGAGCGTGGAACAGTGACCCGTTGGTTCGTGAACAACGTCCCGTCCTGGTTGCTGCTGGCAGGGCTCATCCTCGTTATCGGCGGCGGGACAGCAGTCGTCCAGGCGTTTGTCCGGCACCGTTTCCCTCGCCTCAAGCACGGCGAGCACAACGAGCTCGCCACGTTCGTCTTCCCCGTCATCGCCGTGGTCTACGGGTTCCTCATCGGCTTCATCGTCCTCGCGCTCTGGGGCCAGGTGAACGTGGCGGACCAGACGACACGGACCGAGGGCGCCGTGGCGGTGCAGATGGCCAGGGGCCGCAACGCATTCGGCAAGGCCGAGAGCGCACAGATCCGGCAGAGCCTGATGGAGTACGGACGCGCGGCGGCGGACGAGTGGACCCGCGCCGCGGGCGGCCGTGCCACGCCCGAGGCCGAGAACGCGCTGACCCGCCTGCACCGCGTCTACGAGAACATCAAGCCCCGAAACGATACCCAACGGGCTTTCCTCACCAATGCGCTCGCGTCCCTGAAGGAATTGAGCCTCGCTCGAACGGAACGGCTGCTTCAGGCACGCACCAACATCGGCCCACCCCTCTCCTTGTGGCTGGTGGTCTTTCTGACCAGCGGACTGGTCCTCGGGTTCTCCCTCGTCTTCGGCTCCGAGCAGGCCCGCATGCACTTCGGGATGGTTGGGGCGGTGAGCGTCCTCGTCGCCGCCAACCTGTTCCTCGTCACAGAGCTCTCCTACCCCTTCCTCGGCGAGTTCTCCACGTCGCCGGAGCCACTGAAGGTGCTGATCGAGGTCCTGTCGTCGCCTCATTGAAGTACTCTCCCGGCTGAAGCCGGGAGATTCCTGCTTACCTTGCGGCAGCGGGCTTGACGCGCTTCGCGCGCCTGACGACTGCCCTCCCGGCAGCCGGGATGAGCGCGAGGCCCATCCGGTACAGGTGCAAGACGTTCCGGGCTGCGTTGTGGTCGGCGTTGCCCGACCAGCCGCAGTCCGGGTTCTTGCACACGAACACGGCCTGGCTCTCCCGGTTGCCGGGCGTGGTGAAGCCGCACGCTGAGCAGCGCCTGGAGGTGCCGGGGGCGGGGACCTTGTGCAGGGTGCCGCCGAGCTGGGCGGTCTTGTACGTCAGCACGGTGACCGTCCGGCCCCATGCCTCCCCGCTGATGGAGCGGTTCAGCCCGGACTTCTGGGCGACGTTCTTCCCCGGCTCCTCGATGGTTCCCCTGGCCGACTTGACCATGTTCGTGATGGTGAGCCCTTCGACCACGACGGTGCCGTATGTGCGAGCGATGACGGTGGTCGTCTGGTGCTGCCAGTCCAAGGCCCGCGCTTGGCTTTCGCGCGGAGTCCTGCGATCTGGTCGTAGGTGCGGTGCAGCCGGCGGCTGGTGCGCTCGCCGGGCTTGCGGTGCTGCTTACGCTGCGCTGCGCGCTGCTCCAGGTGCAGAAGCCTGGCCTTCTCCTTGCCGGTCAGCCATTCGCCATGCTCGTACGTTTCGCCGTCCGAGAGGGCTCTGGGCACGGTGACACCCACGTCGATGCCGACGTCCGGCCCCTGGTGGGGATCGGGCTTGACCTCCAGGGCCTGAACACGGAAGGCGATGTGCCGGCCGAGCGCGTCCTTGATCAGTCGTGCCCCGGTGATCCGGTTGTTGGCATTGGCACGCTTGCCGACCGGAAGGCCTTTGGTCCACCGGAAGCGGACCCGGCCCACCTTGGGAATGTTGACCATGCCCCAGCGGCGGTGCACGCGGGTGATGTCCAGGTCGCGGCCCTGCGGAATGTCCACGGACATCACCGTGCGGAACCGGCCCTTGAAGTTCGGGGCGTCGGCGCGGCCCTCCCAGCAGTTCTTCCACGCCCGGAAGTACGTCTTGAGTACCGCTTGCGCGGCCTGGGCCGGGAGGGCGGCCAGGAAGTCGATGTCCTCGCGGGCCTGTCGGATCGCGGCGTCCGCGTTCGCAAGAGTCCGCATTTCCTTCGGCATCATCCGCCACCACGCGTGGAGAAGATTCCACATCGTGCGGGCCGCGTGCGCCTGATCATCCGCCGCGCGAACCCCGGCAGGAAACAGCGAGAGCCGGGCACGGTGCCCGAACTTCCGCTTGACCAGGGCGTCTTGACTCACGACCGAGAGCATAGCATTGGTTTATGTCACCGCGCTGGAATCCTAATCCCGACGTACGCACCGGACGTCACGTCGTCTACAACCTGCATGTTCATTTGGTTTTCGTCACGAAGTACCGGCGTTCTGGTCCGGTTCCTACTTCGCAGGATCATGCGGCGGGGCACCCCTGACCGTCGTCAAGCAGTACATCGAAAACCAGCAGCGTCCCGTCTGACCGTCACCCCGGAGCCACAGAGCACTCCGGCGCTCCGCGCCTCCAGGCCAAGGATGACCTCCACCCCCGTCCTGAAGGGCGGAGCACTGGCCAAGATCAGAGGTAGACCGCAGAACCGGCTGAGGCCGACGGCCATACGACTGCCGAGGGCGAATCGCCGTCTCAGTCACCGTCTGAAAGCGGCTCTCTTCCGCCCCAGTTGAAGGTGTATGCGGAGAGGCCCGGATCATAGTTGCACCGAACTCCGAAGTCTGGCAGTTCACATTCATCATGAAGCCAGCCGACCATGGTGACCGCGGCGACTTCCGGGCGATAGTCAGCGATGGGGTAAGTCAGGCTGCGAATCTTGATATACATCCCTTCGGGATGCATCGAAGAAATCAACTCGCCGGAAAGCGACGCGCCAAAGCATAGCCAGGCCAGGTCGGTCCAATAGATACCTTCATGGGGCAGGATCCAGAAATTCCTATAGATCCGCACGCCGCTACTGGGCGGAGTCGCCAATCGAAGGCTTTCCGCGGTCAATTCTGCCGCAAGCCCACCCGAAGGGGAAATTTTGCTGCGATATTTGAACACACGCTCCATGAGGTGACCCGTCAGCCGAATTTCAAGAGATGGGACATGCGCAATTCAAGTGGTTCGCGGGGCACATTCCGGCGGGTCCGCGGCGGAACGGGACGGCGGGATGCCACGCACGACACCAGCTCTGCCCCCGGATCCGGGCGCATGACGCAGCGTCAGCCCGTCCGGCAGAGCCTCCGCACCGCCGATCGCGTCCCCTCCCCGAACTGATGGCGCCAGAGCCACCACGGCAGCCGGCGGTGGGGCACGTACCCCCACAGATCGCCCTCGGCGCCGGCGCCTGTGACGCCCCCAGCTCCGCTCCAGGTGGCCCCAGACCTGCCGGGCGTCGTCCACGGCGTTGCCCAGGACCTCCCGGCGCACCGTACCGAGTTCCGGCGCGTCCGGTCCCTGCTCGTGGATCCGGGCGAACTCCTCACCGCGTGACCCGAGATCGCAGCGCCGCAGGAAGACGATGCCCGCACCCGACCTCGCAGCAGGTGCCGCACACGCCCGAGTTGGCGTTACCGTGCCTCTTGACGTGGACCTGACCGGTGCCAAGAATGAGCGCGTTCTGACAACGTTGTCGACACATGGGTCGCAGAGGGGCCTCCGTATGCCCTCAGAGGCCTCAGCGACCCGGTCCCGGAGGTCTGGAACCATGCCATGGCTCAGTCGCACCCGGCTGCGTGCCGCGGGGGCGGTGCTGGCGGCCGCGCTCATCGGGGGCGCGTTCGCGGTCCCCGCCGCGCAGGCCGAGTCGCCCGGTGGCCCGCTCACCGACCTGGTCAACCCGTTCATCGGCAGCCGGAACGACGGCAACACGTACCCGGGTGCGGCCGTCCCGTTCGGGATGGTGCAGCTCTCCCCGGACACCGGTCATGCCACCGGCTACAGCTACGACGACGACCACATCCGGGGCTTTGGTGCGGTGCACCTCTCCGGTGTCGGGTGCGGACTCGGCGGAGATCTGCCGGTGCTGCCCACCACCGGCGACATCACCGAGACCGACTATGCGAAGTACGCGGCCGGCTACGGCCATGACGACGAGTCGGCCCGGCCGGGCTACTACCGCGTCGGCCTGACGTCCTACGGCGGGATCACCGCCGAGCTGACCGCCACTGCCCGCACCGGCAGGCAGCGCTACACCTTCCCGGCCACCGACAAGGCGAATGTGCTGCTCAATGCGGGCCAGTCGCTGCACAGGACGGTCTCGACGCGGGTCGAGGTGCTGGATTCCCGTACCATCCGGACCGCCATTACCGGACGCGGCTTCTGCCAGGACACCGAGCCGTACACCGTCTACACGATCACCCGCTTCGACCGTCCTTTCGCGTCGTACGGGACCTGGGACGGCGACAAGGTGACGGCCGGCTCCACGGAATCCACCGCCACCGGCCGGCACGGCGCCTATGCCCGGTTCGACACCCGCAAGGACCGGACCGTCGAGGCGACCACTGCCCTCAGCTATGTGGACGCGGCCGGCGCGGCAGCCAATCTCCGGGCGGAGGGCGGCGGTTCCTTCGACCGCGCGAGGGCGGCGGCCGATGCCGCATGGGAGCGGCGGCTGGGGCTGGTGCGGGCCCAGGGCGGTGACACGACGCTGCGCCGCACCTTCTACTCCTCCCTCTACCGGTCCTTCCTCGCGCCGAACATCGGCAGTGACGTGGACGGCCGCTATACCGGCTGGGACCGGAGGACCCATCGCGCCAAGGGGTTCACGTACTACCAGAACTGGTCGTTGTGGGACACCTACCGCACCCAGGCGCAGTTGCTGGCGCTGCTGGCACCACAGGAGTCGCGCGATATGGCGCTGTCGGTCCTGCGGATCGGCAAGGAGAGCGGCTGGCTGCCCAAGTGGGGTTACGGAACGGTCGAGACGAACATCATGACCGGCGATCCGGTCACGCCGTTCCTCACCAACGCCTACCAGCAGGGGCTGCTCAGAGGCCATGAGGAGGAGGCGTACGCGGCCCTGAAGAAGAATGCCGACGGGGTGCCGCCGGCCGGTTCGCCGGCCCTCGGGCGGGAGGCCAACGCGCAGTACCTGAAGGACGGTTTCGCTCCGTACATCAAGGGCCGTCCGCACACCAAGCCCGGTGACTCGGACTTCGACCACGGCGCCTCGGCCACCCTCGAATACGCCCTGTCGGACGCGATGCTGGCACAGATGGCACGCGATCTGGGGCACGGCGGGGACGCGGACCGTTATGCGGCCCGCGCGCAGAACTACCGGAAGATCTTCGACGGTTCGACCGGCTTCTTCCGGGCCCGCGACGCGATGGGCATCTTCACCGGGCCCGCCGATCCGGCCAAGAGCGAGGGCTTTCACGAGGGCACGTCCTGGCAGTACCAGTGGCTGGTACCGCAGGACCTGCCGGGGGTGCTGCGGCTGATCGGCGGCAAGGCGAAGGCCGAGGAGCGTCTGGACGCTTTCTTCGCCTACCGGAAGCTGCTGCAGGATCCGGAGAAGACGGCCCGGGAGGTCTGGGTCAACGGCCCGTACGACTACTACAACGCGGACAAGTACAACCCGCAGAACGAGCCCGACCTCATCGCCCCGTACACCTATCTCTCCACCGGCCACCCCTGGAAGACCACGGATGTGGTGCATGCGGCGCTGACGTTGTTCACCGACGCACCGACCGGTATGACCGGGAACGACGATCTGGGGACGATGTCGGCGTGGATGGTGCTCTCCTCGATCGGGGTGTTCCCGGTGCAGCCGGGCGCCGGCACCTGGGGGCTGAGCACCCCGGTCTTCGACCGGGTGGAGCTGACGCTGGACCGGCGCTACTACCCGGCCGGGCACCTCACCGTCACCGCGCCCGGTACGTCCGCTGCCCACCGCTATGTGCAGTCGGTGCGTCTGGACGGCGCCTGCCACGACCGGACGTACCTCACCACCGATGAGCTGCGGTCGAGCCGTGAACTGGCCTTCACCGTGGGCACGGAGCCGTCCGGCTGGGGCACCGGCGACCATGCCGCGCCACCGCCGGTGGGCACGTCCTCAGCCGCGCAGCAGCAGTCCGGTCGCCAGCGCTGAGATCACCGCGGCGGAGAGCAGGGAGGTGACCAGCCGCCCCCGTGGGCCGGTGAGCGCCCTGCCCAGTACGGTCCCGCCGGCAGCCAGGCACAGTTGCCAGCTCACGGAGGCCAGGGTCACCGCCGTCACGAAGGCGGCGGGGCCGGCGACGCCGGAGCCGGGCGTGCCCGCACCGCCGGCGAGGACCAGCGCCGAGAAATAGAGGACCGCCCAGGGGTTGACCAACGTCAGCCCCAGGAAGGCGAGATAGGCCCGGGCGGGGCGTTGCAGGACGTCCCGTTCCGGGCCGTTGTGCGTGCGGCGGTTGCGCAGTGCTCGGACGGCGGTGCGTAACGCCATGCCGAGCAGGAGGACGGCGGCGAGCACGCGCAGGGGGCCCGCGACCGGTGCGACGGCACGGGAGAGGGCGGCGCCGCCGGCCACCGCGGCCAGCGCGTAGAGGCCGTCGGCGGTCGCCACCCCGAGCGCCGCAAAGGCGCCGACCCGAAAGGAGGTCCGGGCGGTCACGCTCACCAGCAGCACGGCCAGCGCACCGACGGGAACGGCCAGGGCGTAGCCCGCCCACAGTCCCGGCAGAAAGGCATCGGTCAGGATCTCGTTCATGCCGTCCAGCGTCGGGCGCGGCAACCGTGCGGGTCCATCGAAAGTTTCCGCAGGGAATCGTGTGGTAGCTCCGCATGGTTGCCCCTACGCTGCGCGCATGATCGATCCCAGGCTCCAGACCCTGCGCGTGCTGCACACCCAGGGCACCGTCACCGCGACCGCCGCGGCGCTGCATCTGACGCCCTCAACGGTCTCCCAGCAACTGCGTCAGCTCTCGGCCCGGCTCGGGCTGGAACTCCTGGAGCCGGCGGGCCGCAAGGTGCGCCTGACGCCGGCCGCGCTGGCGCTGGTGGAGCACGCCGATGCGCTGTTCCTGCGCTGGGAGGAGGCCCAAGCGGATCTCGCGGGGTACGCGGACGGGGTGGCGGGGCGGCTGCGGATCACGGGGGTCGCGACGGCGATCACGGGGGTGATCGCACCGGCGGTGGCCCGGCTGCGCGCCGAGCTGCCGCGGCTGGCGGTGGAGATCGGGGAGGATCCGGACGTGAACCGGTTCGAACTGCTGCTGGCCGGGCGGGCGGACATCGCCGTGGTGATCGTGGCGGACGGCGCCCCGGCACCTGACGATGCGCGCTTCGTCCAGCAGCCGGTCCTGGAGGAACCGCAGGATCTGCTGGTGCCGGCCGGGCACCGGTTCGCCGGGCGTGCGGCACGGGGCGTGGCACTGGCCGAGGCGGGCGAGGAGAGCTGGATCCGCGCCGGCGATCCGGCCGATCAGCACCGGCTGCTGCTGACCGCCTGCGCCTCGGCGGGCTTCGCCCCGCGGGTGAAGCACCACGCGGTCGACTGGTCCGCGGTCGCGGCGCTGGTCGCGCACGGCTTCGGGATCTGTCTGGTGCCGCGGCTGGCACCGGTGCCGGAGCGGCACCCGGTCGTCAGAGTGCCGCTGCGCGGGGAGCCCCTTCCCGTACGGCGGTTCGTGGCTGCCGTCCGTCGCGGGAGCGAGCGGCAGCCCCCGGTCGCCCGCGGGCTGGCGGCGCTGCGCGCGGCCGCGGGCGAAGGGGAGGCGAAGGGGGTGTGAGAAAAGGCGGGTGCGGACGTCAGTCCTGCAGGGCCTGCCAGAACTCGTCGAAGGACATCCGGCCGTCGCTGTCGGTGTCCTTGGCCCTGATGACCGCCTCGGCGACCGGGCCGGTGACGAACGGGTCGCCCATCTCGGCCATCGCGTGCTTGAACTCTTCCGGCGTGACCTGGCCGTCGCCGTCCGCGTCGAACCGGGCGAACGCCGCCCTGGCCTTCTCGATGTCTGCCATGAGAGGTGCCCCCTTCGTGGTGCTGCGCAGTGCTGCGCGGTGCTGTTGCCTGCTGATCTGACCTGCGTACATTAGCGGACCGTCACGAGGCGTCCGGCCGCGCCCTCCGCCGGGCCAGGTAGGGCGCGGTACGGCTCTCCGGTGCCGCCGCGACCTCGTCCGGGGTTCCGGCCGCCACGATCCGGCCGCCGTCCGCGCCACCGCCGGGGCCGAGGTCGATGACATGGTCGGCGCCCGCGACCACCCCCATGTCGTGCTCGACGACCACGACGGTGTGCCCGGCGTCGACCAAACCGTGCAGCTGGCGCAGCAGCACCTCGGTGTCGGCGGGGTGCAGTCCGGTGGTGGGCTCGTCGAGGAGGTAGAGGGTGTGGCCGCGGCGGGTGCGCTGGAGTTCGGTGGCGAGTTTGATGCGCTGGGCCTCGCCGCCGGACAGCTCGGTGGCGGGCTGGCCGAGCCGCAGATAGCCGAGGCCCACGTCCTGGAGGGTGCGCAGGCTGCGGGCCGCCGCGGGGAGATCGGCCAGGAAGCCGGCGGCGGCGTCGACGGTCATCGCCAGGACGTCGGCGACGGTCCGGTCCCGGTAGGTGATCTCCAGGGTTTCGGGGCGGTAGCGGGCGCCGTGGCAGTCGGTGCAGGGGGCGTACGTACCCGGCAGGAAGAGGAGTTCGACGGCGACGAAGCCCTCGCCCTGGCAGGTCTCGCAGCGGCCGCCGGCGACGTTGAAGGAGAACCGTCCGGGCGTGTAGCCGCGGGCGCGGGCCTCGTCGGTGGCGGCGAAGACCTTGCGCACCGCGTCGAAGAGTCCGGTGTAGGTGGCGAGGTTGGAGCGCGGGGTGCGGCCGATCGGCTTCTGGTCGACGCGGACCAGCCGGTCGATCGTCTCCAGCCCCTCGGCGGCGGTGAGCCGGGCGCGGGCCATCGGCCCGGCCGCGTCGCCGTCGGCCGCTCCCTGCTGGTCCTCGCCCGCGCCGAGGTGGTCCCGTACGGCGTCCGCGAGCACGCGGGTGACCAGCGTCGATTTACCCGAACCCGCGACACCGGTGACGGCGGTGAAGACGCCGAGCGGGAAGGCCGCGTCCAGGCCGCGCAGATTGTGCAGGGTGACGCCGCGCAGGGTGAGGGTGCCCGAGGGGCTGCGCACCGGGCGTGCGGCGGGTGGTGCGGGCTCGAAGAGGAACCGGCGGGTGGCGGAGGCGGGGGCGTTTGCGAGCGCGGCGACCGGGCCGCTGTGCAGGACCTGCCCGCCGTGTTCCCCGGCGTGCGGGCCGACGTCCACGATCCAGTCGGCGCGGCGCACCACGTCCATGTCGTGCTCGACGACGAACAGCGAGTTGCCCGCTTCCTTGAGCCGTCCCAGGACCGTGAGCAGGGACTCCGTGTCGGCGGGGTGCAGGCCGGCGGACGGCTCGTCCAGGACGTAGACGACGCCGAAGAGACCGGAGCGCAGCTGGGTGGCGAGCCGCAGCCGCTGGAGTTCGCCGGCCGACAGGGTGGGCGCCGGCCGGTCCATGCTCAGGTACCCCAGGCCGAGTTCGGTGAGGACGTCGATACGGGCCACCAGGTCACGGGCCAGCACCGGTGCCACCTCGTCGTCGGCGCGCCCGGCGGTGGGCTGCAGCAGTTGGGCGAGGGCGCTCAGCGGCCGCCCCGCGAGGGTGGCGATGTCGTGGCCCTCGAAGGTGACGGCCAGCGCCTCCGGGCGCAGCCGCCGCCCGTGGCAGACCGGGCAGGGCTCGGCGACCATGAACCCCTGGACGCGCCTGCGCAGGGTCTCGCTCTTGGAGTCGGCGAAGGTGTGCAGCACATAGCGCTTGGCGCTCATGTACTGGCCCTTGTAGGGGCGTTGGATCCGTCCCACGTCGCGGACCGGGTGCACGGTGACGACGGGCTGTTCGTCGGTGAACAGGATCCAGTCCCGGTCGGTCTGCGGCAGCTCGCGCCAGGGCCGGTCGAGGTCGTACCCGAGGGCGTCGAGGATGTCACGGAGGTTCTTGCCCTGCCAGGCCCCGGGCCAGGCGGCGATGGCGCCCTCGCGGAGGGTGAGCGAGGGGTCGGGGACGAGGGAGTCCTCGGTGACGCGGTGGACGGTGCCCAGCCCGTGGCACTCCGGGCAGGCGCCGGCCGCGGTGTTGGGCGAGAAGGCGTCGGAATCGAGCCGTTCCGTCACCCCCTCCGGGTAGTCGCCGGCGCGGGAGAAGAGCATGCGCAGGGTGTTGGAGAGGGTGGTGACGGTGCCGACCGAGGAGCGCGAGGTGGGCGCGGAGCGGCGCTGTTCCAGGGCAACGGCGGGCGGCAGGCCGGTGATGTCCTCGACCTTGGGCGCGCCGACCTGGTGGATCAGCCGCCGGGCGTAGGGGGCCACCGACTCGAAGTAGCGGCGTTGCGCCTCGGCGTAGAGGGTGCCGAAGGCGAGGGAGGACTTGCCCGATCCGGACACCCCGGTGAACGCGACCAGCGCGTCCCTCGGGATGTCCACATCGACGGAGCGGAGATTGTGCTCACGGGCGCCGCGCACCCGTACGTACGAGTCGGCCATGCCTCCATGATCGGGCACGGTCCTCCGTGATCGCGCACCGTCTCCTCCGTGGTCGGGCGCGGTCAGCCGTGGTCGGGCGTGGTCAGCCGTGGTCGGGCGCGGTCAGCCGGCCGCCGTGGCGGCGGCGATCCGCTCGCGCGCCTCCTCCCAGGGCAGCGGAGCGGCGATGACCGCGCGCAGCGCCCTGACCTGGCGGGGCGGGAGCCCGGCCGCGAGCACGCCGACGGCACTGCCGTCCCGGCCGTAGAGCGCAAGGGCACGGCGTGCCGCCCGGTCCAGGACGGTGGTCTCGACCCGGTCGGCGCCCGCCGTCAGCCCGTATGCCTGGATCTTGACGGCGTACTGGTCGGACCAGAAGTACGGCACGGGGGCGAACGGCCGGCGTTCCGGGGCGGGGCCGGCGTCCTCGGCCCCGGCGGCGGCGTCCTCGGCCCTTGCCGGGCCGGACGCCTCCGCGGCGAGTTCGGCCAGGAGGTTGCGGGCCGCGGCCATGCCCTGTTCGGTGGCGTTCATCCGGTGCTCGAAGCGCAGCGGGCGGCCGTGGACCGGATGGTCCCAGCGGGCCACATCGCCCGCGGCATAGACGCCCGGGGCGGCGGCGCAGTACGCATCGCAGCGCAGCCCGTCGCTGGTGTCCAGGGCAGGGTCGTCCAGCCAGTCGACGGCGGGCCGGGAGCCGATCGCCAGCAGCACGAGATCGGCCGGCAGCCGGCTGCCGTCAGCCAGTCGTACGGCGGTGACCTGCGGGGCGGCACCGGGCAGGTTGTCGGCAGCAGCCATGTCGCCGCCACCGGCCGGGTCCGCGGGCGCCGTCTCGAAGCCGTCCACCGCTCCGGTGAGCAGCCGGACGCCGCGGGCGCGGTGCTCCTCGGCGAGCAGTTCGCCGACCTCGGTGCCGACGGCGGCGGCCATCGGTGTCGCCTCGATGCCGACGAGGGTGACCTCGTGCCCCAGTTCCCGTGCCACCGCGGCGGCTTCACAGCCCAGTACGCCGTTTCCGACGATCACCAGCCGCCGGCCGCCTCCCCCGGCGGCTACGCCCTCACTGCCGGGGGTACCCCCCTTGGCCAGCCGGCCTCGCAGGGCCAGCGCGTCGTCGAGGGTGCGCAGGGTGTGCACTCCGGCGATGCGGTCGGCGCCGGGCAGGGTACGGGCCGCGACACCGGTCGCAATGATCACGCCGGCGCAGCGGAGCGTCTCCCGCTCCCGGCCTTGCGCGAGCGGGGAAACCCCCACGCCACCGTCGAGCGTGAGGGCGCGGCCGGCCACGTCGAGCCCGGTGGCCCGGGTGCCGAGCCGCAGGTCGAGATCGAGCGGAGCGAGCTGCTCCGCGGTGCGCAGCAGCAGCTTCTCCGGTGTCCAGGCGCCGTGCAGCAGCTGTTTGGACAACGGCGGCCGGTCGTACGGGAGATGGGGCTCGTCGCCGATGAGGGTGAGCGGGCCGCGCCAGCCGAAGCGGCGCAGCGCCTCGGCCGCGGCGAGGCCGGCCGCCGAGGCGCCGACGACGGCGATCGGCAGGCCGGTCATGCGTCCAGCTCGATCACGGCGGCCGGACAGATGGCGGCCGCCTCACGGACCGCGTCGTGCGCTCCGGCCGGCGGTTCGGCGTCGAGCAGCACGACTACACCGTCCTCGTCGCGCTGATCGAAGACCTCGGGGGCGATCAGCACACACTGGCCGGCGGCGCAGCACTTGTCGGCGTCGAGGGTGATCTTCACGTCAGTGGGCTCCATTGCTGTGAGGTGACGTGGGGACAAACGGCCGGGACGCCCCAGGAGTGCCCGGCGGCGGGCCGGTGCCTCCGGGGGACGGGCAGAAAGCGGCTTCCGTGGAATCAGCCCCAAGGGCCGTCAGCCGAGGGACGCGCCGTACCTCCCGCCGGCCACCCGGCGGATCTCCTCCAGCGGGTACGGGGTCCGTCTGCTCTCCTTCTGCACCGTGCGGAAGAACTCCGCCATCACCGCGGCGAGCGGCGCATGCCGGGCGATGAGTTCCGCGGCCGGGACCGGGATTCCCGAGGGGGGCTCGCCGCCGGCGCAGGCGCGCACCCACGCGTCGCGTTCGTCCCTGCCGTACCCGTACAGAGCGGTGACCAGCCACTGCACCAGGTATGTGACGGTGTAGCAGCGGTCATAGGTCCGATGCCGGTCGAAGAAACCGGCCTCGTCCCGTGACAGCTCGAAGCGGGAGGAGACCGCGAGGCCGTAGTCCGTGAAGAAGAGGCGCCGGCCGTCGGTCAGGATGTTCTCGAAGTGGGCGTCGAAGTGCAGGAGTCCGCGCGTGTTCATGAACGAGGTGCCGGCTTCCAGCTCCCTCTCCACCATGGCGCATGCCCGGCCGGCCGCCTCGTCACCGGCTTCGAGCTGCCCGCCCATCCAGTCGTGCAGGTTCTGCGGGATGTACTCCAGGAACAGCGCAACCGTCGCCGAGGATCCCTGAAGCGCTTCGATACGGCTGCGCACCTCCGGTCCGCCGCCCCAGTAGGCGACGGCCCGTTCCACGTCCGCCAGTTCCCCGGGAAGCGGCGTCGCCGGTTCCGGCAGCACCCGCCAGTGATACATCAGGGGGAAGCCCTCGTACTCCCCCGCCAGCACCCAGTTCGTCGTCATGGTGTGCACGGCCAGTTCCCGCCAGGCCCCGAACCCCGGGCTGCCGATGCCGTACTGGAGGAAGGGCGGCAAGCCGAACACATTGGCCGTGGACCGGACGTTTTCCGGCTGTCTCTCCCGATCGGTGAGGGGCACCTGCTTCACGAAGACCGGAGTTCCGGAAACGTCCAGCAGCGCCGACTTTCCACCGATGCCGGAGCCGAGCGGCGGGGCCGCGTCCACGAGCTCGCGCAGTCCGCGGTCACTGCACAGGGCCAGGGAGGTGGAGACACCGCTGTGGGCGGCCAGACGCGCACCATGGGACATGTCGGGGAGCCTCACCCTCAGGCGACCTCGATGCCGTACTCCTGCACCAGCGCTTCCAGGCCGCCGGGGAAGCCCTTGCCGCCGATCACGAAGTCCCAGTCGCCGCCCGCCCGTTGGCGGAACGAGCCGAGGACCAGAGCGGTCTCCCCGCGCCGCCCGTCCGAGACCTCCAGGCGGCCCAGCTCGTCCCCCGACGCGTCCAGCAGGCGGACCCGGGCGTCGGTGAAGCCGGAGAGGTCGGCGTCGGGGTTGACCTGGGGGTCTATCGCCGCGACCAGGACCAGCCGGTCGGCGGCCGGTGGCAGCGCCTCGAACCGCACCTGCATCGCGGCCCGGTCGGGGGCGAAGCCGGGCAGCATCCGGACCGAACCGTCCGGGCTGCGGGGGTTGTTGTAGAAGACGAAGTGATCGTCGCTGAGCACGTCGGTCCCCTTGCACACCAGGGCACAGACATCGAGGGCGACCTCCCCGGACCAGTTCATACCGAGGATGTTGTGGTCCGCCGCCTCGTCGGCGGCGGCCGAGCCGGACGTGGCGTCCCCGCCGAGCCGTCCGCGCAGCCCGTAACGGCCGAGCAGATCGACGAGTTCGGGGCCGGCGATGAGGCTGAGCGGTTTGCCGTTGGCGAAGGTGTGGGCGCCGGGACCGAACCGGGAGGTGGTCACCAGCACGCCCTTGTTGGCGCCTTCGGACTGGACGGTGCCGTACAGGTCGCGGACGGCGGTCGGCGGGACGGTGTTGCGGTAGCGCTTGACCTGCACGACGATCTTGCCGCCGCGGATCGGGTCGGGGTCCAGCGCATCCACATCGACCCCGCCGTCGCCGGACCGCTGGGTGGTCACGGCCTGCATGCCCATGGCGCGGAACAGCTCGGCGATCAGGTTCTCGAACGCGATGGGATCCATCTCGTACAGATCCGGTTCGCCCTCCGTGCCGTGCGAGACGACGCCGCCGCCCGCCTCTCCCGGCAGGCGCACCGGGCGTACCGCGGTCCGCTGGTCGGGGCGGGCGGCGAGCTGCCCGCGCAGCCCGTCGGTCAGACACTCCACCGCGCTGACCTGCTCGAGGCGGAAGGTGTCGAAGGAGCTGCGGGGGGCCATGACCGTCGCGAGATACACCTGCGCAGGGCGGCCGGTCACCGGGTCCACATCGTCCACGAAACCGTTCAGCGCCACCGAGTCCAGCGTGCCGTAGCCGTCGGCGGCGAAGAGGTCGCGCAGCACCAGCAGCACGCTCTGGGCCAGCACTTCGCGGTAGAGCGCCCGTCGCTGCGCAGCCGGCCTGGCGGTCTCCTTCTCGCGGTCGGCGGTGGGCATATAGCGGACGGACTTGGTCTCCGGGACGATGTCGTAGCCCGGGAGCTCCCAGTCCAGGACGAGCTGACGTGCCGTCGGGTCGTAGGCCGCCGCGACCTGCCGGGGAAAGCCCTCCGGCCAGGCCGTGGAGGAGTACAGCGCGGCGGAGAAGTACTCGACGGCCGCGTCCGCGTCACCGCCGCGCAGGCCCGACAGCAACTCCTCTATGCCGGAGTTGTGCTGCCGGATCCCGGCCAGGGCGCCCGCGGCCCACTGGTCGTACTGCTGCCGGTAGGAGGCGAGTTGGGCCTGCCGGCGGCTCTCCGCGGCCTGGGCCGTGTACCAGTCCTGCTCGTAGCGGGCGCGGGCCTCTTCCTGGGCACGGTCACGGCGGGCGCCGAGGTGCCAGCCGCCCGTCGGTGCGTGATAGCGGGCCGGATCAGGCATCGGTACCGGCGTGGCGAGGGCGCCGGGCGCGAACTCCTCGATCCGCTCGGGGCGCAGCAGCGCGGCGGCGGAGAAGGCGGGGGCGCGGCAGCCGTCGGCGAGCAGGCCGGTCAGGGCGGTGACGCGGGCGTCCAGTTCCTCGGTCCGACGGCGGGCGTCGGCCTCGCGTTGCTGCCGGTAGGCCGTCTGCCGCTCACGGTGCATCCGCGCCATGGCGCGTTCGGCGTCCCGTGCCTGCCGTTCCTGGTCGCGCTGCTGCTGTGCTCGCGCGCGGCGCTGGGCTTCCTGCTGGCGCTGCTGCTGACGCTGCGCCTCGGCCCAGACGGCCATTAATCCATGGGAACGGCGGCTCATATCGCTGTGTGTCCTCCCCCCGGGGTGGACTGCCCCCGGAACCCTGTGGAAGCGGTTTCACCTGCGTTGTTGGGTGAGACTTTAGCGGGGGAGCGAGAGGCTGGTCACGGTTGGGGAGGAAGATTCCGCGCCCTTCGTGCGGTGCCCGCCGGCGTCGCCGCCGCCCGCAGCTTCGCCGCCGTCACGGCCGGGTCGTAACCGTCGGGCACCCCTGGCACCAGCACCACATCACCGTCGATGTGCCGGGTACGCAGCGGCAGGATCTCCCCGTAGGCAGGCGAGTCGTACCAGCCGCGAGCCCGCGCCAGGTCGGGGAAGGCGATGACGACCACGGATCCGGGCCAGTCACCTTCTGTGACCTCCACTTCGGAGCCGTGGACGAGAAAGTGACCGCCGAAGGGGTCCAGGGTCGCCTGGATCTTCTCGATGTAGTCGAAGATCTCCGGGTGGGGGGCGGTGGGGCGAAGGTGAGCGATGGCGTATGCCGTCATGGGACCGACTGCCTTTCCGGCGGGTGACTGGTGCATCGGCGTCCACGTTTCCAGTCCTCGCGGTACGGGTCGATTACCTCCGGGGTAAGACGGCAGGCACCGGGCGGGGGGCGCCAGTTGGCGGATAGTGAACCAGGGCCTTTGCACAGCCGCGCCGTTGTCCACGTCTGATCACCGCATGACGGGATCGCCTTAGACTCGACGGACACCGTGCCGGATCACAGTGAAGAGAGGAGATGAAATGAAGCAGCCACCACCCTTCGCCTCCCTGTCCGCCGCACTTGCGGCGCTCGGGACGGTGCTGGGCTTTCTCGCGGTCCAGTTGCGTACGGACGGTTACGAGCAGTACGTCGAGTCCGTCGCCACCGCCAGCGTCGTGATGTGGACGACCGCCTGCCTGACGGTCGTGACCTGGTCCCGCTGGCGCCAGGGGAAGTCGAGCTGAGCTCCCCGCACGCCGACGGGCGCCGGGGCATCAGCCCTGGCGCCCGTTGCACGCGGCTCGGTCCCGCCCTCACTGCCACACCGGCACACCCGGCCGTACGGAGCTGAGCGCATTGCCGACAGTGCATGCCGACGCGCCGTGCACACCCTCGGTAGAGTCCGGCCATGGCATACACCTTCCAGGTAACCGTTGACTCGGCCGCCCCGCACTCCCTCGCCGACTGGTGGGCCGACGCTCTCGGCTGGGAAGTGGAGCCGAGCGACGAGACGTTCATCCGCCGGATGATCGCGGAGGGCCGGGCGGGCGAGGACGACACCACCACCCACCACGGCACCCTCGTATGGCGGGTCGGCGCCGCGATCCGCCATCCGGAGGGACTGGACCGGGCGCCGCGCATCCTCTTTCAGCTCGTGACGGAGCCCAAGGTGGTCAAGAACCGCGTCCACCTGGACGTGCGCACGGGCCCCGACGATCCGCACACCGTGGTCGAGCGGCTGATCGCCAAGGGGGCCACGCTCCTGCACCACGGCAAGCACGGGCCCTTTGCCTGGACCACACTCGCCGACCCGGAGAACAACGAACTCTGCGTTTCGTCGTGACGCAAGGACGGGCGGGCCCGAGGCTCAGATCGCGCGGTGGTGCTCCGCCCAGTACGGGTCCCGCAGCTGCCTCTTGAAGAGCTTTCCCGACTCGTCCCGCGGCAGCAGCTCCTCGAAGACCACGGCCCGGGGCACCTTGTACCCGGCAAGCCTCTCGGCGACATGGGCGCGTACCTCCTCGGCGCTGAGCAGCACACCGGGTTCGGTCTGCAGATGGGCGGCGAGTACTTCGCCGAACTCCTCATCGGGGATACCGAAGACCGCCGCGTCACGGACCCCGTCGAGGGCGAGCAGGCAGCCTTCGATCTCCGCGGGGTAGATGTTGACGCCGCCCGAGATGACCATGTCGTTCCGCCGGTCGCTGAGGAAGAGATAGCCGTCCGTGTCGAGATGGCCGATGTCTCCGATGGTGACGTATCCGGGCAGGCCCGGTACTTCCATGGCGGCGCGCCGGCCGGGGTCGCCGAGGTAGGTGAACGGGGGCCAGCCGTCGCCGGGTTTCAGGTAGATGTCACCGGTGGCTCCGGCCGGCAGCGGCTCCTTGCCGGGGCCGATGACCGCCACCTCGCAGGTTCCGGTGGCGCGTCCGACGGTGCCGGGGTGGGCCAGCCACTCGGCACTTTCGCACCAGGTCACGGCGCCGGTCTCGCTGCCGCCGTAGTACTCCCGCAGTACCGGCCCCAGCCAGTCGATCATGGCGTACTTGATATGCGGCGGACAGGGCGCCGCGGCGTGTACGACGGAGGTGAGCGAGGACAGGTCGTAGCGCTCGCGTACGTCCTTCGGCAGCCGCAGCAACCGTACGAACATCGTCGGCACGACCTGCACCTGCTCGATGCGGTGGCGGGCGATCAGCCGCAGGAACTCCTCGGCGTCGAAGCGCGGCATGAGGGTGATGTCCAGGCCGGCCGCGAGGGCGAGGACGGCGTGCTGGCTGGGAGAGGCGTGGTAGAGCGGCGCGGGGATGAGCGTGCGTCCGCCGGGGGCGACGGCGAAGCGCTCCAGGAATAACCGCACCCCTTCTTCGAGCTGGTCGGGAGCGACGGGCTCGCGCAGAACTCCCTTGGGGAGCCCGGTGGTTCCGGAGCTGTAGATCACGGTGGGCGGGCGTTCCCCGGCGGCCTGGTCCAGCGGGGCAAAGCCTTCCAGCCACCGGTCGAGCAGCGGGTGCTCTCCCGTGACGGGCGGTACGGCGATCTTGCAGGCAGCCGCGACCCCGGCGGGAAGGGCGGCCTCGACGATCCGTACGCCGTCGGGGAGCACAGCGGTCACCGCGTCCAGCATGTCGCTGTGCGCAAAGACGACCTTGCTGCCGCTGTCGGTGAGCACATGCCGCAGGTCGTCCTGGCGGAAGTGCCAGTTGACGGGGACCGCCGAGGCGCCCAGCAGGGCGGCCCCGGCGGTGATCTCCAGATGGGCGGGCTCGTTGCGCATCACGACGGCGATCCGGTCGCCGGGCCCGACTCCCGCCGCCCGCAGCCCGGTGGCGATCCGCGCCGCACGGTCGAGGAAGGACGGATAGTCGCGCTCATGGCCCGCGCAGCGAATGGCCGGGGCGCCGGCGACGGGCGGGACGACGGCTTCCATGGTGCCTCCAGTGAATGCGACCGGAAGGCCCATTGAACCGACAAGTCCGGTGGTTATCCAGAGCGCCCGCCGCAGGCCGGCACTCCCCCGGGCCCTGGACGGCGTCTCTTCCGGCCGCTCTCCCCCGACGTTCCTCTTAGATCCGAGGTCTTGCGCTTCTCCGGCCTTCTCCATCCCCAACTTCCGTCCCGTTTCCGGAAGATGCTCCGATGTTTGTCGCGTCTGCGGTCTTCCGGTCCGGGTTCGGGCGCTGCACCATGCGGGGTGGCACAGGAGGCACGTACGTGACCAACTGACCCGAGGAGCGAGCGATGCACAGCCGCACCAGACCGTTCCGGCTGCTGGGGCTCATGGGGGTGCTGGGCGCCCTGCTGCTGGCCGCAGGCAGCCCCGTGGCCGCCGCAAAGCCCCCGCCGCGGCCCGCCGCCGGCCCCGGAACCAACCACGCGACCGACGATCCCTTCACCTCGTCGCGCACCTCGTGGTGGCGTCAGGGCCGCTTCGGGATGTTCATCCACTTCGGCGCGTACTCCAACCTGGAGGGCGAGTACACCCGGCCCGACGGCACGGTGTGCCGCAACGCGGAGTGGATCAAGCGCGAGTGCCGGATCCCGGACGACGTGTACGAGAAGCAGGCCGCCGCCTTCAACCCGTCCGCCTTCGACGCCGGGGCGATCGTCCGGGCGGCCAAGGACGCCGGCCAGCGCTATATCGTCATCACGGCCAAGCACCACGACGGCTATGCGATGTGGCCGACGCGGCAGAACACCTGGAATCTGCGCGACCACTCGTCCTTCGACCCGCACCGCGACATCCTCGCCGAGCTGAAGAAGGCCGCCGACGCCGCCGGGATCAAGCTCGGCTTCTACTACTCGATCTGGGACTGGCACGACCCGGACTTCGCCGGCCCGGCGACCTTCCCGCGCTACAAGAAGCGGATGTACGGCCAGCTCAAGGAGCTGATCGACAACTACGACCCGGCGCTGTTGTGGTTCGACGGCGAATGGGACGCGGACAACCCCACCAACCGCTGGTCGCGTCAGGACGGCGCCGACCTCCAGGCATATCTGCACGGAATGAACCCCCACCTGATCGTCAACAACCGCGTCGGCAAACGCGAGGTGGTCGACGGGGACTTCGGCACGCCGGAGCAGGAGATCCCGGCGGAGCCCGTCGACGGGCAGCTGTGGGAGAGCTGTATGACGCTGAACGACCACTGGGGCTTCGCCAGGTACGACACCCACTGGAAGCCGGCGGCGACGGTGGTGCGCAACCTACTGGAGGTGGCGAGCCGCGGCGGCAACTATCTGCTCAATGTGGGCCCCGACAAATCCGGGCGCATCCCGCAGCCGTCCGTCGACCGGCTGCGCGAGACCGGCCGGTGGCTGGGCGCGCACGGCCAGGGCGATGCGGTCCACGGGGCCGGACACACCGGGCTGGTGGCGGCCCCGTCCTGGGGCACGGTCTCCCGGCGGGGCGACACGCTGTACGCCGCGGTCACCTCCTGGCCGGCCGCCGGCGCGCCCCTGCACCTCACCGCCAAGGGGCGGTTCGAGATCACCGCCGCCCGGGTGCTGGGCAGTTCTCAGCAGGTGAAGGTCGCCCGGACCGGGGACGGCTTCGACGTCACCCCGTCCGGCACCGCCACCGGTCCGCTCGCCACCGTCATCCGGCTCACCCTCACACCGCCGGCCGCGGCACCCGCCGGCACCGGAACGGGGCTGACGGCGCAGAGCTGGGCGAACGGCTCCTTCACCGGCCCGCCCGCGGTGACGACCGTCGACCCGACGGTGAACAAGGCCTACCGCTTCGACGGCTCACCGGACCCGTCGATCCCCGCCGATCACTTCAGCACCCGCTGGACCGGCAGCATTCAGCCGCGCTTCGACGAGACGTACACCTTCACCACCGTCTCCGACGACACCGTGCGGCTGTGGATCGACGGCAAGCCGGTGATCGACAACACCACCCCGCACGGCCCGAAGGCCGACAAGGGGACCGTCACCCTGCGGGCCGGTCACCGGCACAGCATCCGGCTCGACCACACGGAGCAGACCGGTGAGGCCTATCTGAAGCTGCTGTGGTCCAGCCCGAGTCAGCCCCAGCAGATCGTGCCGCAGCGGCAGCTCTACGCCGACTGACCACGGCCGTACCGGCCGGCCACGGGCGGGCGGAGGGCGGAGGGCGGGCAGAGACGGACGGGCGGGAAAAGTTCCACCCCGGGTTGGGCCGTCCGGGTCAGTCCGAGCCCCCGGGGGTGCCCGGTCCGCCCCCCGCGGTGGCGCCGTCGGCCGATGCCGGCGGGCTCACCGGCCGCTGTGTCTGCTCGGGCGCCGGCCCTGACCCCGGAGGAGGAGGCCCACGGGTCAGGGCCGACGCCCGAGCGATCGGTGATTCAGTCGATGCCGCGGAAGATATTCGGTTCGGCGGGATCGTCATCGCAGCCGGCGAGACGCACAGGGGCGCAGCGGTCCCAGACTTCCAGATTGCGGACTTCCTTGATCCGGCCGGGCCGCTCGCCCTGCTTCAAACGGGGCTGCTTGTGTTGAGCCTTGTGCAATGCCACCACGCACTCCTTCATCTGAGGTATTGGTCCGACGCGGTGGCGCCTTTTTCACAAACCGGGAGGTCGGCCAAGGTTTGTGGCGTTCCCGCGACGGGCCAATGGTGTTGGCGTCTCCCAGAAAGGTCGTCCGTCGCCCCTCAGAGTAACGACGCCGCACTCCGCGCGCTCGACGTTTCCCGGCGGCACCGGCACGTCATCGGAAGATGCGGATACGAGGCCCCTGAACGAGGGGAAAACGGGCGGAATGTGTGACGCACATCACTCACTCCAATGGCCCTCAGGTTGCTGCATTCGCCCCGATCCCTACGCTGAAGAGTGACCGGCGGATCCGGCTCCCGTCGCCGCGCGCCCTGCTGCGGGGCACCCGGCGGCAGTGCTACCCATGGGCGGGTGGCATGGTTCTCGGATTCCGGTTACTGGCTCGGGCGGCTGGTTTTCCAGCGCATGCTGGCCGTTCTCTACGTGGTCGCGTTCGTGGCGGCGGCCCGGCAGTTCCGGGCACTCATCGGCGCGCGCGGCATGCTGCCGGTGCCCGCCTTCGTGGCGCGGGTGCCGTTCCGCGCGGCGCCCTCGGTCTTCCACCGGCACTATTCGGACCGCTTCTTCGCCCTCTGGTCGTGGAGCGGGGCGCTGCTGGCCGCGGCCGTGGCGGCGGGGGCGGCGGATGCCGTGCCGCTGTGGGCGTCGATGGCGCTGTGGGCCGCACTGTGGGCGATGTATCTGTCCATCGTGAACGTCGGGCAGACCTGGTACAGCTTCGGCTGGGAGTCGCTGCTGCTGGAGGCCGGTTCGCTCGCGGTGTTCCTCGGGAACGGCGAGATCGCTCCCCCGGTGCCCGTGATGTGGCTGCTGCGCTGGCTGCTGTTCCGGGTGGAGTTCGGGGCCGGGCTGATCAAGATGCGCGGCGACCACTGCTGGCGGGATCTGACCTGCCTGTACTACCACCACGAGACGCAGCCGATGCCCGGCCCGTTGAGCTGGTTCTTCCACCATCTGCCCGGGCCCCTGCACCGGGTCGAGGTGGCAGCCAACCATGTCGCCCAACTCGCCGTGCCCGTCCTGCTGTTCACTCCACAGCCGATCGCCGGATGGGCCGCGGTCGCGATGGTCGTCACCCAGCTGTGGCTGGTGCTCTCGGGCAACTTCGCCTGGCTGAACTGGGTGACCATCGCGCTCGCCGTCTCGGCCGCGGCCCCGCTGTGGGGGCCACCGTCCACGCCGCTGCCCGCGCCCCCGGTGTGGTTCGAGGTCCTGGTTCTCCTCGCCACGGCCGGGGTCCTCGTCCTCAGCTATCGGCCGGCACGCAATCTGCTGGCCCGGCAGCAGATGATGAACACGTCCTACGAGTCGCTGCATCTGGTCAATTCGTACGGGGCCTTCGGCAGTATTACGCGAGTGCGCCGGGAAATCGTCGTGGAGGGGACCGCGGACGCGGTGACCGGGCCGGAGACGGCCTGGCTCCCCTATGAATTCCGTGGCAAGCCGGGCGCGGTGGGGCGACTGCCGCGCCAATTCGCGCCGTATCACCTGCGACTGGACTGGCTGATGTGGTTCGCCGCGCTGTCCCCGGCCTATGCGCGGTCGTGGTTCGTCCCGTTCGTCGCACGGCTGCTGGAGAACGACCGGGACACGCTGCGGCTGCTGCACCGCAATCCGTTCCCGGATCTGCCCCCGGCCCGGATCAGGGCCAGGGTCTTCCGTTACCGCTTCACGACCTGGCGGGAATTGCGGGAGACGCGGGCGTGGTGGCATCGCACCGAGGAGCGGGAGTTTCTGGCGCCGATTGCGCGGTCAGCTCTGCACGGAAGGCGATGACCATGTCCCGGGCGTGGCGCAGTCCGATACGGGTGAAGTCCGCTTCCAGGGAGGAGAGTTCGGCCAGGGTCTCGTCCCGGTCGCGGCCGAGGCGGGCACGGGACTTCGCCAGGCCGAGCCGGGAAAGCGCCTCCCCGCGGGGCTCCTGCATCTCGCGGAACTCCCGCAGCGAGAGGGTGTACGTCTCGCGCGCCGAATCGTAACGGCCCGCCCGGTAGAACACATTGGCGCGCATCTTGTGGTTGTACGCGAGCGCACTGGCCAGGTCCATGGTGCGGCAGATGGCCTCCGCCTCGGACAGCAGCGCCAGCGCCCGCTCCGTCTCGCCCTGGACGGACAGGACATCGGCGACGCCCCGCAGCGACCAGGCGCGCCCCCGGAAGTCGTCGGCCTCGGCGGCGATACGGGCGGATTCCTCGAACAGCTCCAGGGCCTTGTCGTAGCCGCCGGTGTTGCGGTGCATCTGGGCTATGCCGGACATCGCCCAGACCATGTGCCGGGCCTCGCCGTGCGCCCGGCCCTGTTCCAGCAACTGCTCGTGGAGCTCGGCGACCGCTTCGTAGTCGCCCTGTATGCGGCCGGTCTCGGCGAGGCCGGCGAGCGAGTAGCCGTGGGCGAGGCGGTCGCCGCTGCCGTCGGCCAGCGCCACGGCATGGGTGAGCAGCCGGCGGGCGAGCGGCAGGGAGCCGCACTGGCGGGCCAGAGTGCCGCCGCTCCACAGCGCCCAGGCCATGGCACCCCGGTCACCGGCACCACGGGCACTGCGGTAGCTCTCCCGCCAGGCGTCGCCCGCCTGGGTCACCCGGCCGAGCCGCCGGTTCGCCTCGGCGACCGCGAGCGCGGCCCGGGACCGCTCCAGCGCCGTGCCGGCCTCGGCGTGCGCGCGGCTCGCCGTCGTCAGCACCTCCTCGTACGAAGAGTTCACACCCAGTGCCGTGCCCAACTCGCCCTGATATTCCGGGGCGAACGCCTTGCCGTACATAGATACCCGTGGCCTCTCGATGATCCTTGCGCCTTGATCAACAACCTACGAGCAGTGGGGGGTGCGGCGAATCAGTCCGCGTATGGGTTGTGCTGTACGACTGTGGTGCTACGGGAGGGGGTCGTGGTCATCATGGGGATGTAGGGGGACGTCAGGGTCACCCCTGACGGGGTACCGCCATGGCGTTGCACCTCACGCCCCTCGGGTGGCGTCACTTGCCGGAGCGGGCGCGGGCGGGCGACCCTGCTGCCACGACCACCCGATCACGGACCACCGACCGCCGAGCACCGAGGTGTGGCATGAGCGCAGCGCGTACGGGAACGCAGGCCGGGACGGGGAGCAGCCGCATCGACCGCAGGCGGTTCCTCGGCATCGCGGCGGGGCTGGCCGCGGCGGGCGGGGCAGGCGGGGCGGGTCTGCTGACAGCGGCGGATCCGGCTCCCGGACACCTCACCCACCACTCCACCCGCCACGCCGCCGGGCACCGCCGGCGCCGCCTCCGGCCGCTCTTCCTGGGGACGTACACCTCGGCCGCGGGCGGCGGGGCCGGGGTCGGACTCGGTACGTACGACACCGTGACCGGCCGGATCACCCGCACCGGTGTCGTGGAGGGGGTCGCCGACCCCTCCTACCTCGCCCTGGCGCCGTCCGGCCGTACCCTCTACGCGGTCGACGAGCAGGAGCGGGGCGAGGTGACCGCGATGGCGCTGACGCCGGGCGGACCGCCCACGGTGCTGGGCAGCCGGTCCACCGGCGGCGCCGGTCCCTGTCATCTGTCGGTGCACCCGAGCGGCCGCTGGCTGCTCAGCGCCAACTATCTGTCCGGCAGCGTCGCCGTGCATCCGGTCGACCGCGCCACCGGCTCCCTGGGCGCGCGCACGGATCTGGTCACCCACACCGCCCCGCCGCCCGGTCCCGGCCAGGACGGGCCGCATGCCCACCAGATCATCACCGCCCCGGACGGCCGGCACGTACTGGCCGTCGATCTCGGCAACGACACCGTCTACACCTACCGGCTGGACGAATCGGCCGGAGAACTCACCCAGGTGTCGTATGCGTCGCTGCGGCCCGGCGCGGGCCCCCGGCATCTGACGTTCCACCCGTCGGGTGCGTTCGCCTATCTGGCGAACGAGGTCGACAACACGGTCGTGGTCTGCCGCTACGACCGGAGATCCGGGCGGCTGACACCCGGTGCGCCGCAGTCCACGGGGACCGGCCCGGGCACCAGCTATCCGGCACAGCTCCTGGTCACCCGCGACGGCGGCTTCGCCTTTCTCGCCAATCGCGGTCACAACAGCCTCACCCGCTATGCCGTGGAGGCGGCCGGGGCACGGCTGCGGCTGCTGGACACCGTGCCGGTGGGCGGGGACTTCCCCCGGCAGATCGCCTTTTCGCCGGATCAGCGGTGGCTGTTCGCGGCGCACCAGAAGTCGGGGTCGGTGACGGTGTTCGCGGTGGATGCCCGGACCGGGGCGCTCCAGCGCGCGGGCGCGCCGTTCCCGGCTCCGGTCCCGGTGTGCGTCCTGCCGCTGTGAGGGCGGCTCCGGTCCCTCCGCGGCGTCCCGGGTACCGAAGCAGCCCAGGTCCTGAAGCGTCCCGGTTCCTGAGGCATCCCGGGTCCTGAAGCGTCCCGGGTACTGAAACACCGCGGCAACAGTCCTGCACGGTTGGCCGATTAGCGTCGGCTTGCATGAGCACGGGAACGGTACCGACGGTACGGGACGACGGCACGACGACGACCGGGGCGGCGACGGGGCCGGGCGGACTGCAGCAGGGGCTCCACCGCCGCCATATGCGGTTGATCGCGCTGGGCGGGGTCATCGGGGCCGGGCTGTTCGTGGGCAGCGGGGTGGTCGTGCGGTCCACCGGCCCGGCCGCCGTGCTGTCCTTCCTCGCGGCCGGCGTGCTCACCGTACTGATCATGCGGATGCTGGCCGAGATGACCGTCGCCCGCCCGGCGCTGGGGTCCTTCTACGCCCATGTCCGCGAGGCCCTGGGGCTGCGTGCGGGTTTCACGGTCGGCTGGCTGTACTGGTACTTCTTTGTGATCGTGGTCGCCGTCGAGGCGGTGGCCGGCGGCCGGATCGTCCAGCTGTGGATTCCGGGCGCCCCGTTGTGGGCGGTCAGTCTGGTGCTGATGACGCTGCTGACCGCGACCAACATGGTCTCGGCGCGCTCGTACGGCGAGTTCGAGTACTGGTTCTCGTCGGTGAAGATCCTGGCGATCGTGGTGTTTCTCGTGCTCGGCGCCCTGTTCGTGCTGGGGCTGTGGCCCGACGCCCCCGGCGGGCTGGGCAACCTGACCGCGCACGGCGGGTTCGCGCCCGAGGGCATCGGCGCGGTGCTCGCCGCCGTCGTGCCCTGCATCGGATTCTTCACCGGCGCGGAGATCGTCACCATCGCGGCCGCCGAGTCCGTCGAGCCGGAGCGGGCGGTGGCGGGGGCGATCCGGTCGATCGTGCTGCGGGTGGTGGCCTTCTACGTGCTGTCGGTCTTCCTGGTCGTCGCGGTGGTGCCCTGGACGTCGAAGGCGATCGAGGTGAGTCCGTACGCGGCGGTGCTGGACCGGCTGGCGGTGCCCGCGGCGGGGACGGTGATGAACGCCCTGGTGCTGGTCGCCGTGCTGTCCTGCCTGAACTCCGCGCTCTACACGTCCTCCCGGATGCTGTTCGCGCTCACCCGGAACGGGGATGCGCCCCGCGGATTCGCCAAGGTCAGCGACAGCGGGGTACCCCGCCGCGCGCTGCTGGCCGGAACCTCGGTCGGCTATCTGTCGGTGGTCGCGGCCTGGCTCTCGCCCGATGTCGTCTTCGAGTTCCTGATCAACTCTTATGGCGCCATCGCCCTGTTCGTCTACCTGGCGATCGCCCTCGCGCAGGTGCGGTTGCGGCGGAAGCTGGAGCGCACGGAGCCGGAGCGGCTGACCCTGAAGATGTGGCTCTTCCCCTGGCTGAGCTGGGTGACCATTGCGCTGATGGCGTCGGTGACCGGGGCGATGGCGTTCCTGCCGGAGCGCCGCTCGCAGTTCTGGCTGAGCCTGCTGACGGTGGCCGTGGTGCTGGCCGGGTACGAGCTGCGCCGCAGGAAGGGCCCGGACGGTGTGCCGCGGCCGGAGGACCGCCGTCCCGCGGCCCGGCGGTGAATACAGGTCCCGGGGAAGCGGGCCGCCCGGCCGCGCGGTGCCGCCGCTGAGAAGAAGCGGCGGGCACCACGTCGGTCCGGGCACGAGCCCCCGGTCACTGGGAAGCGGACCCGCCCCAGCTCTGGGTGATGGCGAGCTTGGCATTGCTCTGCTGGGTCTCGGTCGGGAAGCTCGGCGTGCCGGAGACCTTCGGCAGCTTCGCCGCCGCGGTCTTGTCGAGCTTGCCGGCCTTCTTCATGGCGTCCATCAGCGCCGGGCGGGCGAACCCCTTGAGTCTGAGGTTCTGGCCCTCGGGGCTGTAGAGGAACTCCTGCCACAGGCGCGCGGCCGCGGGGTGCGGCGCATCCTTGTTGATGGCCTGCGAGTAGTACTGGGAGAACTTGCCGTCCGAGGGGACCGTGACCGTCCAGTCGACGCCCTTGGACTTGAACGCGTCGGTGTACCCGGCGTTCAGGTAGTCCCAGTCGACGCTGATCGGCGTCCGGCCCTTCGCGATGGTGGCCTCGGTGGATTTCACGGGCGCGAGAATGCCGTCCTTCTTCAGCTTGGTGAAGAAGTCGATGCCGGGCTGGATGTCCTCGAAGGAGCCGCCGCGGGCGAGGGCCGCCGCGTACACGGCGCCGAAGGCCGAACCCGAGGTGGTCGGGTCGCCGTTGAGCGCGACCTTCCCCTTGTACTGCGGCTGGAGCAGATCCTTGAAGCTGGTCGGGCAGGTCTGCACCCGCTTGGCATCGCAGCCGAAGGAGATATAGCCGCCGTAGTCGTTCGCCCAGCGGCCGATCGAGTCTCTTTGGACATCGGGGATGTCGGCGAAACCGGCGACCATGTACGGCGCGAGCAGCCCGTCCTGAGCGGCGCTCTGCGCGAAGGAGCTGCCGAGGTCGAGGACGTCGGGCGCGTTGTCCTGGCCCTTGCGCGAGGTGACCGCTTTGATCTCGTCCTGGCTGGCGCCCTTCGGGTTCTCGACCTCGACCTTGATGCCGTACTTCTTGGTGAAGCCGTCTATCAGGGCGCCGTAGTTGGCCCAGTCGCGGGGCAGCGCGATCGCATGCAGGGTGCCTTCCTTCTTGGCCGCCTCGGCCAGGGCGTCGACGCCGCCAAGGGCCTCGGCCGTGGTCGCGGTGGCCGCGTTCTTTCCGTCGGTGTTCGCGTCGGAGGCCCCGCCGCATGCGCTGAGGGCGAGTGCGGCGGGGATGGCGAGGACGCCGGTGAGGACGGCTGTCCTCGGCGGGAACACGGTCACGGTCACTCCAGGGGTACGCGCAGAGGGTTGAGGGGGATTCATGCGGGGCCACACAGGGGATGCACGTGGGGGGTAAGCACCTGCCCAACGGGCTGTCTGACAAGTTGGGCCTCAGTAGGCCCAACTATGGTGTCCGGCAGGTAAACATTGGTAAAAGTACTGACTCCGATTCGCTCGCAATCGCAGCTCGCGGGGGTCACGACGGCACCTCGTCCGGGCCGGCCGCGCTGCACACTCCGCACACAACTCCGCGCTCGGGAAACCGGGTGGCGCGACGCCAGGCGAGTACCGACGAGACGGGGCGGACTGCTCCACAGGACACTCCCTAGCCGGCCAGGTACTGCCGCAGCAGATCGCGCAGGTCGGTCTCGAAGGCGGCGTACCGGCGGCGGAGCCGGTCGCCGGGCCAGGCCTTGGGCAGGAGCTCGGCGGGGAGCAGGGGGTCGGAGAGGAGATGGCGGAGCGCGGCCGCGGCGATGGTGAAACGGTCGGCGGGGGCGTCGGCGCGGTCCAGTGCACGGGCCAGGGCGCGGGCGCGGTGCGCCCACCCGGTCAGGTCCCACAGCCGGGCGGCGAGCGCGGCCGGGTCGCCGTCCGGGGCGCCGGTGAGCCAGGTGCACTGCTCGGTGACGACAGCGGGGCGGGGGCGGTCGAGGTTGGCGGGGCGCAGCCAGCTGCCCTCGCGGAGCTCGGCCAGCCGCAGCGCAGCCATGGCCTGGCGCAGGGCGGTACGTTCGGCCGGCGGCCGGCCCTCCGCCGTGGCGACCACGGCGATCTCCCAGTCCCCGCTCCAGGGCCGGGTCCTCGGTGTGCGGCTCTCGTCCTGCCGGGCCTGGCGCGCCAGAAGGCGGGTGGTGAGGGCATAGGAGCCGTCGTCCTGCCGCAGGTCGTCGGCGGCCACCATGCGGGAGAGCGCGACCCGGACGGTGCCCTCGGCGATGCCGAACAGCTCACCCACCCGTACCAGGGCGCGCGCGGGCAGCCGTGGCGGGTGGTGACCGAGAAGAGTGCTCAGCACGATCGAACGTGCGGTGAGCGGCCGCAGTGCCAGGGCGGCGGCCTCGGTGGCGTCGGAGGTACCGGTGCCGTGGGGGGTGCCGGTGTCGTCGTCGTTCATAGGTGCAGGAGAGTCTAGCGACGCCGGTCAACAGGACACCCTTGCCCGTTACCGCGCATGACAGCGCATGACCATCTGCGTCACATTACAGTCTTCCCCCGGTTGTCCTGATTCTGTAATGTCAAGGTATGACCGTCACTCATGAAGTCGTGAATCAGGCCCCGCCGCTGACCGGGTTCAGCACGGCGGACGAACCGGCCCTGAGGGAGGCGCTGGTCCGGGACGGCGCCGAGTGGGGCACCCGGGAGGTGGCCGGGCTCGGCGCGCTGGCCGGTTCCCCGGAGGTGCAGGAGCAGGCGCGCTGGGCGGAGGAGCAGCCGCCCCGGCTGCACACCCACGACCGCTTCGGGCACCGCATCGACGAGGTCGCCTTCCACCCTGCCTGGCATCAGCTGATGACCGTCGCGGTGGAGCACGGTCTGCACGCCGCGCCCTGGACCGACGACCGCCCCGGGGCGCATCTGGTGCGCGCCGCGAAGTTCTACGTCTGGTCGCAGGCAGAGGCGGGGCACGGCTGCCCGGTCTCGATGACGTACGCCGCCGTCCCCGCGCTGCGCGCCGCGCCGGACCTCGCCGCGCAGTACGAGCCGCTGCTCACCGCCCGCAGCTACGACTTCGGGCTGCGGGCGCCGCTGACCAAGTCGGGCCTGATCGCCGGCATGTCGATGACGGAGAAGCAGGGCGGCTCCGACGTACGGGCCAACACCACCCGCGCCGTCCCGGCCGGCGACGGCACCTACCGCCTCACCGGCCACAAATGGTTCACCTCGGCGCCGATGAGCGATGTCTTTCTGGCACTGGCACAGACCACAGAAGGCCTCAGTTGCTTCCTGGTCCCGAGGGTGCTGCCGGACGGCACGCTCAACGGCATGCGGCTGATGCGGCTCAAGGACAAGCTGGGCAACCGCTCCAACGCGTCCTGTGAGATCGAGTACGACGAGGCGGTGGCCTGGCCGGTCGGTGAACCGGGCCGCGGGGTGCGGACCATCGTCGAGATGGTGAACATGACCCGGCTGGACTGTGTGCTGGGGTCGGCCGCCGGGATGCGGGCGGGGCTGCGCCAGGCGCTGCACCACACCGCGCACCGGCAGGCCTTCGGACGGGAGCTGGACCGGCAGCCGCTGATGCGCTCGGTGCTCGCCGACCTGGCGGTCGAGTCGGAGGCGGCGACGGTGCTGGGGATGCGGCTGGCGACGGCGGTGGACCGGTCGCAGGCCGGGGACGCCGGCGAGACGGCGCTGCGCCGGCTGGCGCTGGCGGCCGGGAAGTACTGGGTGTGCAAGCGGGGCAGCACCCATGCGGCGGAGGCGCTGGAGTGCCTGGGCGGCAACGGCTACGTCGAGGATTCCGGCATGCCGCGGCTCTACCGGGAGGCGCCGCTGCTGTCGATCTGGGAGGGCTCGGGGAATGTCGCCGCGCTCGATGTGCTGCGGGCGCTGGGCAAGGAGCCGGCCGCGCTGGACGCGTTCTTCGCGGAGGTGGAGACCGCGGCCGGTGCGGACCACCGGCTGGACGCGGCGGTGGCCGGGGTCCGCAAGATGCTCGGCGGGCTCGCCGATCCGGAGCGGGCGCAGTTGATGGCGCGGTCGCTGGCGGAGCGGATGGCGCTGGTGCTGCAGGGGTCGCTGCTGGTGCGGTACAGCCACCCGGCGGTGGCCGACGCCTTCTGCGCCTCGCGGCTCGACGGGGAGTGGGGCCATGCCTTCGGCACCCTGCCGGCCGGCGCCGGCCTGACCGCGATCCTGGAGCGCGCCCGGCCGGGCACACCGGATGCGGATACGGCCGGGAGCGGGGCCTGATGTCCGTACGGGTGGAGCGCGCCGGGCCGGTGACGACCGTGGTGCTGTCCCGGCCCGCGTCGCGCAATGCCGTGGACGGCGCGACGGCCGCCCGACTCGCTGCCGCCTTCCGTGAGTTCGACGAAGACGACGGCGCACGGGTCGCGGTGCTGTGGGGTGAGGGCGGGACGTTCTGCTCCGGCGCCGACCTCAAGGCGGTCGGCACCGAGGACGGCAACCGGGTGGCCCCGGACGGGGACGGGCCGATGGGGCCGACCCGGATGCGGCTGGGCAAACCGGTGATCGCGGCGGTGGCCGGCCATGCGGTGGCCGGCGGCCTGGAGCTGGCGCTGTGGTGCGACCTCCGGGTGGCGGAGGAGGACGCCGTCTTCGGGGTGTTCTGCCGACGCTGGGGCGTACCGCTGATCGACGGCGGCACGGTACGGCTCCCCCGGCTGATCGGCGCGAGCCGGGCGAGGGACCTGGTGCTGACGGGCCGCCCGGTCCCGGCCGCCGAGGCACTGGACATCGGCCTCGTCCATCGCGTGGTACCGGCCGGGACGGCCCGCGCCGAGGCGGAGCTGCTGGCGGCGGAGATCGCCCGCTTCCCGCAGGCGTGCCTGCGCAGCGACCGTGCCTCCCTGCTGGACCAGGAGGGCCGGGACGAACAGTCGGCAATGGCCGCGGAACTCCGCCACGGCCAGGCGGTGCTGGCCGAGTCGATGGAGGGCGCGGCCCGGTTCGCCGCGGGGGCGGGGCGGCACGGGGCGCCGGACGGGGGGCCGGAGACACCGGACGGGAGTCCGGGCGCGCCCGGCCCGGCCCAGGAGTCGTGAAGATATTGGGTTCCGGCCCCGCCGGTGAGCGGCGGGGCCGGACTCGTTTGTGTGGTGATGCGGGGATGGGCCGGGGAGACGGCCGGGCCGGATGTGCGGGAGCGTGCCGGGAGTTGATTCCGGCGGGGAGTGTGTCCGCGTTCCTGGCCGGGCACCGCGGCGAGCTGTCCCCGGCGGTGATGTCCGGCCCGCAGCCGAACAGCCCACAACAAGACCTTCATCAGCCTTCCGGACCGGGCTTCGGCCGGATGGCCGGGGTCCCCGGCACGGACCGCCAGGCCCCCGGTGGCGGCGTCCGCATCCTCACTGCCGGGTGGTGTTCCAGGCCTGTGTCGCTGTTCTTGCTGCGTCGGCAGCCTGGGAGATGCGCTTGCTGCTCCCTCGGACGTGGCGGCTGAATTCGATGTGCAGGAAGGGGACTCCGGCGGCAGCCGCGGCACGCCCCTGCATGTTGGTGCGGCCCTCCAGGGGACAGTCACGGGCCCAGGCGCGGCAGGCGTCGATGCCCCGGTCTTCCAGGGCGTCGGCCACTGCGCGGCCGGTGGCGCCGCCCCGGTCCCCGGCGCCGGTCGAGGTGACCGCGTCGAAGCCGGGTGCGGAATCGTCGGCGAACCCGTGCACCTGGATGCCCGGAAGGCGTCGTTTCAGCAATGCGTCGCAGACGGCGTGGAAGACCGTGTCCCTGCGGTGCGCGACGTCGGCTGCGATGCCCCGGCCGGCTGCGCGGTGGGCACCCGCCAGGACCAGGACCCCGCCGGGCGTTCCGCGCAGTATGGCGACGCCGAGATCCTCGCTGTGCGCGTCGGCGACCGGATGCGGAACCTGCACCGACCACCGCGAGGGGGCGCTCAGGTCGACATAGACGCGCCCCCAGCCGCGGGTGGCGGTGCCGGTGTGCGCGGTGTCGGCGAACTCGGCGTACCGGCGGCCGGTGACCCGGTCGGTCAGGGTGCGGATGCGGAAGCCGACCTCGGCGAGGCGCTGTCCGGCCTGTGCGCGATGGCCGTCGAGGAACAGACCGACTCCGTCCGCCACCGCCCGCTGCTGTTGCCCGTTGGGTGCGCGGTAGCCGCGGCGCGGTCCCATCCCGGAGGTGAAATCGGCGATGTGCTGCTTCAGGTCAAGGGTGCTCCGCGTGGTGGGGGCCGGATGGCCAGGCTTCTCGGGAGGTTGCCCGCTGCATGCCGTG
Source organism: Streptomyces sp. NBC_00400 (assembly GCF_036048035.1). Lineage (NCBI taxonomy): Bacteria > Bacillati > Actinomycetota > Actinomycetes > Kitasatosporales > Streptomycetaceae > Streptomyces > Streptomyces sp. NBC_00400. Next base: position 1,020,850 of record NZ_CP107940.1, read on the forward strand.
ATGATCACCATGCTGAGTACGATCATGGCTTTGACCAGCAACGTTCTCGGAAATTTCATCTTTGCGGGGAAAGTGTCGGCCATAGCTGCATGACAATACTTGAGTGCATATAACCCTTCGTGCGGGCTTCGCTGCTCGCACCACTGCGCTGGCATTGCTCGCGGTGTGCGCCGCAGGATGTGCCGGCCCTGGAGAGAGCAATCCGCCCAGGGCGGAAGGACGTTCGTTCACGGTGGCCGCGGCAGGAGACATCCTGATTCACCCGCAGCTGACGGAGCAGGCGAAAAGAGACGCCAAGAGAACGGGCCATGGGGTCAAGGGGATTGACTTCAACCCGATCATGGCAGGAATCAAACCGGTCATCAGCAAGGCGGACTTGGGCATCTGCCACTTCGAGCCCGTCGTGGGCAAGCCGGACGGTCCCTTCCGGTCCTACCCGGACTTTCTCGTCCCCCCACAGATCACCACCACGATCAAGAAAGTCGGCTACGACACCTGCTCAACCGCCTCGAACCACACCCTCGACCACGGTGCGGCAGGGGTGCGACGGACCTTGGACGCCATGGACAAGGCCGGTCTGCGGCACACCGGTTCGGCCCGCAGCGGGGCGGAGGCGGGCAAGCCGCTCATCATGGACGTCAAGGGCGTCCACGTCGCACAGATCTCCTTTGCCTACGGCTTCAACGGCCGCAAAGCGCCGAAGGGCAAGCCCTGGTTGGTCAACCGGACCAGCATCGAGCAGATCGCAGCAGCGGAGCGGGCCGCCCGCAAGGCCGGGGCCGACGTGGTGATCCTCAGCATCCACTGGGGCCAGGAGCACCGGCCCGACCCGAGCACCCCACAGCTGGCCCTGGGCAGGGAGATCGCCGAGAAGACCGGCATCAACCTGGTGATCGGCCATCACGCCCATGTCGTGCAGCCGATGGAGAAGGTGCACGGAACCTGGATCGCGTATGGACTCGGCAACCAGCTTGCCCGCCACGAGACGCCGACCGGCCTGTCAGAGGAAGGCGTGATCGGCTGGTTCAAGTTCACCGAGCGGGGCGGTGACTGGGACGTCCGGGCCCGCTATGTGCCGACGCTCGTCGACATTCCGCCGGAGGAGAAGGATCCCGTCACCGGCGGGAGCGGCGAGGTGGGCGGGCAACGCGACAACCGGTTGGTGGACGTGGCCGCTGCGCTGCGTGGCCACAAGAAGCTCACCGCGCAGCAAAGGGCCCGCTACCTGCTCGCCTTCGAGCGGACCCGCGGCACGATGCTGAACCGCGGCGCCGCCGAAGGCGCTCTCAAGCCGCTGAAAGACATCCCCGGCTGATTCGCCGTCACGCTCCATCACTGCCGTACCACCAGACGCTCTCAGCCGTCTGGATCTCAGGAAGGGCTGCCCCACGTGCCCCCGCACCACCCACACACCACCGGCTCACTCCAGGAGGGGAGTTCCCCGTCGGCCGCTCCGCCGACGAAGCTGCGGCATACGGCTCGGCGCAGAGCCGATATGTCACTGCTCGGCGGCGTACGCCCGCCCATTGCCGTCCTGTCGGCCCTGCTGCTCACCCTGGCCGCCGTCACGGCCCTCGGCCTCGGCAGGGTCGGTCACGACAGGATTCCCGAGGCGGTGCTCACCTCTCAGCAGCAATTCGCCGAGGACGGCGCCATCGCCATGCGCGCCTCGGTGGACGAGAGCGTCACCGACCTCCATCGCGCGGCGGGACTCTTCAGTTCGGGTACCCCGGTCCCGGCCGATGCCGTGCTGGACAAGGTCGGCAGCGTCTACCAGAAGTGGCGCGGCACGGCCGTCATCGAGATCGGGTCGGGCAAGCTCCTCGCCGCACGGGGCGAGAACCTGCCACTGGCGACGATCGACCGCGGAAAGCTGTCCGAGAAGGGCGGGCTCGGCCCGCGCATGGTCCGCCTGGCGAACGGTGAGACCCGCCTGCTCTCCTTTGCGCTGCTCTCCTGGGACGGCCGGCCGCAGCAGCTCCTCGTCGCATCCCGCAGCCTTCGTGTCCCCGGCATCAGCCTCGGCCAGTTCCGGACCATCGCCGTGCTGGACCCGACGGGCGCGATTCTCAGCCGCGGTGGCAGCCGCGAGTCCGAGCAGGACCTCGACGACCCGCAGCGGAAGGCGGCCAAGCGGGCGGACGGCCAGCTGAAGGCGTTCGCAAGGACGGCTGCCGAGAAGGCCCGTCAGCACCCTCTCAAGGCCAGGGAACCAGGTTCCGGGGGCTTTCCGGGGGTGAGCGGGAGCCTCACCGGCGGAGCGTCCAACGGCGAGCGCGCCGCAGCCGGTTATGCCACCCTCGCTCCCGCCCAGCCCGGCGAGAGCACCGGCGCCGGCAGTCTCGGCCTGACGGTCGTCACGATGGTCGACGTGGCCGAGGCCCCCTCCCGGGGCGCCGACCCGCTCTTCGGTATCGCCGCGGCCGGCGCGCTGCTCGTCATCGGCGCGGCTGTCGTGGCCCTGCTTCTCGGCCTCGTGCAGCGCCCGCTGCTCCGGCTCTTCCTGGAGAGCCGCCGACTCACCCGGGGCGAGCTGCAACGGCCGGTGAGCGTACCCGCATACGGAGAGGCGGCCCGGGTCGGCCACGCACTGGAACGTCTGCGGCGCCAGCTCCTCGGCGCACCGCAGGGGACGGGCGGCCCCGCCACCCCGCGCCGGCTGCGCCGTCTGCGCCGGATCGGTACCCGAGGGCTGACGGCCGCGTGTGCGGTACTCCTGCTCGCCTGGTCCGCCCCCCTGGCGCTGTCCCTGAACCACGCCGACTCGAAGGCCGTCATTCCACAGCAAATCGTCAACGACCAGCGCGAGCGCACCGACACACTGGCCGACCGGGTCCGGCGAGCCCTCGACGAAGGCCATACCGACCTCGTCTCGGTGGCGTCCCTGATCGGCGACCGCACCTCGCCGGACCAGATGGCCACGGTCCTGGAGCGCACCCTTCAGGAGCACCCGCGTTACGCGTCGCTGTACCTCCTCGGTGCCGACGGAAAGGTACTGGCCCGGGCCGGCGGCACTCCGCATCACCCGGCGGGCAAGGGCCCGGGGACCCGAGCGGTCACCGTGCTCAACGAGGGGGGCAAGGAGCCGGTCGTGGCCGGCTATGCCGGAGTGCCGGGCCGCAAGGGTGCCGCCGTGGCCGGTGAGTTCCGGGTCGACTTCTTCAATTCACTGCTCAAGCGGCCCGGCCTCGGTGAGGTCCGGGTGGTCGACGACAAGCGCCGGACACTCGGTGGCAACACCGGCTACCGCGCCTTCGAGAAGCTGCCCTCCGAGCGGCTCGACACCCTCGTGCAGGGGACGGGCGCCAGAGCCGGCGCGAGCCTGCGGCCCGGCGCGCTCCTCGACCGCGACGGCAGCGGCGTCCAGATCGCGGCGGCGGCCCCGTTCAACGGCGGCGGCGTGGCGAAGTCGCTGAACTGGACCGTGGTCAGCTGGAAGCCCGCTGAAGGGCTTGCCATCCCCGAGTACACCGTGCAGAACCACACCGTGCTGGCCGGGCTGCTCGGCCTCACTGCTGCCGCCGCCTGTCTCGGCTGGCTGCACATCGTGGTGACGCGCCCGCTGCGCACGCTGGCCGCGCAGGCCGAGGCGCTCGCCGACGGGGAGCGTCGCACGGTGCTCTACCCACGCCATCACGACGAGGTCGGCGCCGTCGTCCGCAGCCTGGAGCTGATCCGGCAGCAGCTCCAGGAGCAGCGCAAGCGGGACAGTGCCCCTCTGGCCGGAAGGAACTGACGGACCGTGCTCTTCCTCTACACCGTTCTCGTCGTGTGCTGCGCGATCCTGCTGATCGCCGGAATCATCGAGCAGCGACGGCACTTCAGCAATCTGGAGCACATACCCACCCGGGTGCTCGTCAACGGCATCCGCGGCAAGAGCTCCATCACCCGGCTGTGCGCGGGTGCGCTGCGGGGTGGCGGCCTGACAACCGTGGCCAAGACGACCGGTACCGCGGCCCGGTTCATCCATCCGGATGCCACCGAGGAACCGGTCTACCGCAAGTTCGGCATCGCCAACGTGGTCGAGCAGATCGGCATCGTCCGGCGGGCCGCCGCGTACCACCCGGACGCCCTGGTGATCGAGTGCATGGCCGTCATGCCGGCACTGCAGGAGATCAACCAGTCCAAGCTGATCCGGTCCACCATCGGTGTCCTGTGCAATGTCCGCGAGGACCATCTGGCCGAGATGGGGCCCACCCTCGACGATGTCGCCCGTTCGTTGTCCCGGTCCATGCCGGAGGGCGGTATCTGTGTGACCGCCGAGCAGGACCGGTTCCACATTCTCCAACAGGAGGCGGGCGCCCGCGACTGCCGGCTGATCTACGCCGACCCCGGGACGGTGACCGACGAGGAGTTGCGCGGCTTCAGCTGGTTCACCTTCAAGGAGAACGTGGCCATCGCGCTGGCCGTCGCGGAACTGCTCGGTGTGGACCGGGAGATCGCGCTGCAGGGCATGTACGACGCTCCCCCGGACCCGGGGGTCCTCTCCGTCGAGCGGTACCGCACGCCCGACGGCAAGCGGCTGCGGTTCGCGAATGTCTTCGCCGCGAACGACCCCGAGTCGACGCTGATGAACATCCGTCAGCTGCTCGATCTGGGCGCGGTCCACCGCCCCCTGAACGTCGTGATCAACTGCCGCCCCGACCGTGTCGAGCGCAACGGCCAGATGGGCGAGATCATCCCCGAGCTCGAACCCGACAAGGTCTTCGTGATCGGGCATCCGGCCAAGAGCGCGATCGATGCGATCCCCGCCGCGTGGCGCTCCCGTGCGGTGGACCTCGGCGGCGACCGCCGCAGCCCCGAGGAGTTCATGGCTGAGATAGTGCACCACCTCGGTCCAAATTCGTCGCTGGTCGCCGTCGGCAACATCCACGGCCAGGGCGAGCACCTGCTGGAGCAGCTGGCCGAACTTCCCGCGGACGAAGGGCCCGACGGCGTTCCGCAGCACACCCAGGACGGCCCGGCGGACTCCGCGGAACGCCCCGCGCCCCCTGGCGACCGGTCCACGGGCCACCCACCGGTCCACGAGTCCGGCCCTCACCAACCGTTCGTACCGCAGCAGCGCCCGTACACCGATTCGTGGCAGAGCTCAGGAGACCACCCTTGATCCCCGCCGTCCTCACGCCCGAGATCGCCGCTATCGGCATCGCCCTCGGGCTCATGTTCTCGCTCGTCTGCTATCTGACGACCAACCTCTCACCAGGCGGCATGATCACCCCCGGCTGGCTTGCGCTGACCCTGGTGGAGGATCTCCAGCGTGCCGCGATGGTCGTGGGCGTGACGGTCCTTACCTACCTCGCCACGCTGTGGGTGCAGCGGGTCGCGATCCTCTACGGCAAGCGGCTGTTCGCGGCCGTCGTGCTGATCGGTGTCGTGATCAACGGCACGCTGATGATCGTGCTGCAACTGGAGTTCCCGCTGATGTACACGAATCAGACCCTCGGGTTCATCGTCCCCGGTCTGATCGCCTACCAGCTGGTCCGCCAGCCGAAGGGACCGACCGTGCTGGCCACCGGCTCGGTGACGCTCATGGCCTATGTCGTGCTGGCCGCCGGAATTCTGCTCGGCGTCATGCCGTCCGCCTGACCGAACGATTCGGAGCCGATCCCATGAGCGCCAAGATCCAGCGCGGCCGTCGCCGCGTTCTGCACGCCGTGATCGTGACCGCCCTGCTCGCCGGCAGTGCGTACCTGACCGTGGCACTTCGCAAGGAGGAGCAGAGCACGACACCTGCCATACCGGCGGTCACCGATGAAGCCGGCCTCAAGTCGTCGCTTACCAGAGGGCTCTCCGGAGACCTGACCTGGGAGCGGCTCCGGAGTCCGGCCCGCTCCGTGCTGCGCGGCAAGAAGGGCGAGGTGTTCGCCACCTTCACCGACGGGGCCCGCACCGCCACTCTCACCGGCCGGAGCCGCACCTTCACCGAGCCCGCCGCCACCACGTCCCGGATCGTCACCGACAACTGGGTCCGGATGATGCCGGAACCCTGGCGGAAGGGCGCCGAGAAGGAGAAGTGGTTCAAGGACTGGTTCAAGGACAACTTCGGCAGCGAGAAGGACGATCTCTTCGCGATGGCCTTCCAATACGTCGCCCAGGCCCCGGCGAAGCACAACGCCGCAGGGGTCAGATACGCGGGCGACGCGAACTACGGGCCGATCGATGCGCACGGCGGGTCCGGCGCCGGCCGGCGGCTGGAGGAGTCCGACTTCTACGACTACCTGGGCATCCCGTACACCTTCGGGGACGGCACCTCGATGCAGCCCGAGAGGGCGCGGGCGCGGTCCATGGACTGCTCCGGCTTCATCCGGGCGGTGCTGGGCTATCGCGCCGGCTATCCCCTGAGGGCCGACGACAGAAGGGGCGACGGCCTGCCTCGTACGGCCAACGGGATGGCCCGCTCCGGACTCGGCGCAGAGGTCGTGCCGCTGACCGGTTCCGCGCCGGCCTTTGCCAGACCGGCCTCGATCGATGTGCTCCAGCCCGGCGACCTGGTGTTCTTCAAGCTGGAGGCCCGGACCGAGGAGCGTCTCGACCACGTCGGGATGTACCTGGGCAACGACTCCGACGGGCACCAGGTCTTCATTTCGAGCCGGCAGGAGGTCAACGGCCCGACCATCGGAGACAAGGGCGGTACGTCGCGGCTGGACGGAAACGGCTACTACGCCAGGGCGTTGCGCAGCGCCACGCGCCTGTAGTGCAAGCAGACGAGACCGGCGTCCGTGAGCGGGGCTGATCGCTTACGGTTCTCCCCATACCGTCGCCTCTCCCGCCCGCCCGAGGAGCGCACCCCATGACCGACCTGAACTACCCCGAGGAGGGCGGCACTCGGCACACCCCTCTGCCGCCCGGATACCACCACCTCCACGAGGAGCTGCCGATCGGTCGCGGCCGGGCGGTGCTGGCCGCGGCGGGCGAGGCGATCACCACCTTCCGGATGCATCGCGCGGCCGGGACCCGCATCCGGTCCGATGCCCCGCGGGCCGCGCCGGGGGTGGGCGTCGAGGTGTCGCTGGGTATCGGTCCGTTCCGGCTGCGGGCGCCGTGCAGCGTGGTGTGGACGGTCACCGAGGAGGACCGGATCGGCTTCGGGTACGGGGCGAGGAAGGGGCATCCCGAGTGCGGCGAGGAGGCGTTCGTCGCCGAGCTGCGCCCCGACGGCTCGGTGTGGTTCACGGTGACCGCCTTCAGCCGGCCCGTCCGGGCGGTCACCCGGCTCGCCGGCCCGCTGGTGCCCGTCTTCCAGCGTCAGTACGTCCGCCATCTGGGCCGGACGCTCCGGCGCCTGGCGAACCCGTGAGGGTGCGCTGGGACCGCCCTGCCGGGTGAGGTCCGGGCATCCCCTTCACAGAGGCCGGGTGCACGCGCTCACCGTCCGGCCCGGCGATCCGCTCACCGCCTGATGGCCCCTGGAATACGCTTTGTTACCGGCGCGTAGCGATAGGGCCCGTGATCGCCATACGTCCACCTCGGCTTCATCATTTCGTCACCATCACCTCTGCCGGTCGTGAAAGAAAACCAGGCATGTGTGAAGACGAAATGATCCCGCCGCAGGCGGACATGACCGAGCGGGAGTGGCTGCGGACCGGCTCGGCGACCGCGGCCGGTGGGACGCCGGTGCGTACGACGGGGCGCGTTCCGCAGTGGGTGAACCGGCGGACCCTGCTGGGTGGTGCGATGGCCGGTGCGGCGCTTGCGGTGCTGCCGTCTCCGGCCCAGTCGCCCGCGTCCGCCGCGCCCCGCCGCCAGGCCCCCGGGGCCTTCCCGTTCCCCGAACGCCCCAATGGCAAGGGTGAGTTCGCGATCCTGGTCACCGGTGACGCGGGGACGGGGGACGAGGCGCAGTATGCGGTGGCGTCCGCCGCGCGGGATATCTGCAAGACCGAGGGCATCGGCCTCGCGGTGGGACTCGGCGACAATATTTACGAGAACGGCCCGGAGTCCGATGATGACTCCGAGTTCCAGGACAAGTTCGAGAAGCCGAACAGCGGCATCGATGTGCCCTGGCTGATGGTGCTGGGCAACCACGACTGCTCGGGACTGATCCCCGGCAGCGGCGGCGACCCCTCGCGCGGTGACCGCGAGGTCGCCTATGCCGCCACCTCACGGCGCTGGTACATGCCCGGCCGCTACTACAGCGTGCCGCTGCCGGCCGCCGATCCGCTGGTGGAGTTCTTCGCGATCGACACCATCCCCTGGTCGTCGTATGTCGCCCAGCTCGACCCGCACTACCGGTGGGACGGGCCGTACATGCGCGAGCAGCGAAGCTGGCTGGAGGGTGCGCTGCGCGCCTCGCGGGCCCGTTGGAAGGTGGTGATCGGACATCACCCGTACCTCAACAACGGCAAGCACGGCAGCGCCGGTTCCTATGACGGTTTCGAGATCGGGAACTACACCAGCGGTGTCCATCTGAAGGACATGTACGAGAAGGTGGTGTGCGGACGGGCCGACCTGATTCTGTCCGGCCACGACCACACGCTGCAGATCCTGGAGCCCACGGCCCGTACGGGCGGCACCCGGCAGGTGGTGTGCGGTGCGTCGGCCAAGACGGAGGACGGAACGGCGCACTTCCCCAACCCGGCGGCCTGGCAGAACTTCTCCGACCACGGGTTCATGGTGCTGAAGGTGTCCGGCGCGGGGCTGACCATCGATGCGTACACGGTCGATGTGGCCACGCGGAAGGCCACTCTGCGGCACCGCGCCCGGCAGACCCGCCCGGTCGCGTCGGTGCCGGCACACACCTGAGAGCGCGAGCCGTCCCGGGGTGACGCGCGCCCGGGACGGCTCACCGTGCGGGACGGGACCGGACGGGGCCGTACGGGGCCGGATGCCGCGGGCGCCGCCCGGGGCGCAAGGGAGCGGGGCCTGCTCCTCCCGTCCCTTGACGACCTGCCGCCCGCCGGGGTCGGGCGTGGTGGTGAGGTAGACGGCCCGGCGCCCCGTGTCGGCCCGTCAGGCCGGGCCTTGAACGTACGCGACAAGAGCCGTGCTCGGTGGCGGAGTTACCGGGGCGTAACGCCCGGCTCCGGGTCTCCATCGGCGCGCACCCGCCGTGGCCGGCGGCGGACGGCCGCCGAACGGTGGCGGCACAGTGGCCCCACCGGCGCGTTCACCCCTCTTCCGTACCCCTGGACGGCATCCGGAGCAGCGGACATGCGGGCCTTCCGGCCCGCGCCTAGGGTGAGCGCATGGCCGCGTTCCGGTGGATATCGGCCCCGGTCAACGGCCCGCGACCGTGGGCACGAGGCAGGCTCGGCCCGGCGTCGCCGGCCGCTGCCGCGATCCGCCGATGCCGCGGACGCGTGCGTGCGGAGGTTCTGCAACGCGTGCATGCGGAGGTTCTGCAACGTGTGCGTGCGCAGGTTCTGGGACGCGTGCGTGCGCAGGTTCTGCAACGTGTGCGTGTGGAGGTTCCGCACCGCCCGGCGCCCAGGCGTGGCACGCCATGACCGACGTCCCCCCGCACCCGTTCGACGAGGGCTACGACCCCCGGACCAACCGGGACTGGCGCCTCGTCGAGGAGGACGCGCCCGGGGTGTCGCACCATGAGCCGATCGGACTGCGCGAACGGCTCTCGCTCAACCGGATGGGCACCTTCGACTGGGACCTGGACCGCGGCTTCATGGATCTGGACCCCGGTGCCATGGACGTCTTCGATCTGCGCCCGGACGAATACGACGGCACGTCGGCGTCCCTGGTCACGCGGGTGCCGCCGGCGGAGGGCCGCCGGCTGGACGAAGCGCTTTCCCAGGCCCTGCTGGACGGTCACTCGTCCTACGGCGCCTACTTCCGGGTCCAGTGCCGCGACGGCACCCAGCGCTGGACACACTCCCAGGGCCGGATTCTGCACACCGCGGACGGGGTGCCGTACCGGGTCATCGGCATCGTCCGGGAGGCGACCAGCGAACTGGCGGACTCCGCGCTGCTGCGCTCGCTCCAGCAGGAGCGGCAGCGGCAGACGGTGATGGTGCAGCAGACCACCGCCGCGCTGGCCCGTGCGCTGTCGGTCAAGGACGTGACCCGGGTGCTCACCGGCACCGGCGGCGCCCGGCGGTTCGGCGCGGACGGGCTGGTCCTCGGCCTGGTCGCGAACGACCGGTTCGAGGTCATCGCCACCGCCGGGCTGGAGGGCGAGGTGCCCGACGACATGATGACCTCGCGGCTCGACGACCCCCTGCCGCTGGCGGACGCGGCGCGCTCGCGGCGCCCCATCTTCCTCGGCACCCGCGGCGAGCTGATCGCCCGCTTCCCGCGGCTGCGCCCGTTCACCGGGGCGCTGCCGGCGGGCAGCGCGGCGTTTTTGCCGCTGATCGCGCAGAACACCGTCATCGGGGCGCTGGGGCTGTTCAACGCCGAGCCGGCGGTGCAGTCGCCGGAGGCCAGGAACCTGGCACTGGCGCTGGCCGGCGTCGTCGCGCAGTCGGTCCAGCGGGCGACCCTCTTCGACCAGGAGCGGGAGTTCGCGACGGGGCTGCAGGCGACGATGCTGCCGCGCCGGCTCCCGCCCATCGAGGGCGGCGCGGTCACCGTCCGCTACCACCCGGCGAGCGTCGGGCGGGACATCGGCGGTGACTGGTACGACGTGATCGCACTGCCCCAGGGGCGGACCGGGCTGGTGGTGGGCGACGTACAGGGCCATGACACCCATGCGGCCGCCGTGATGGGCCAGCTGCGCATCGCCCTGCGGGCCTACGCCAGCGAGGGGCACTCACCGGAGACCGTGCTGGTACGGGCGTCCCGGTTCCTGGCGGAGCTGGACACCGAGCGGTTCGCGACCTGCACGTACATCCAGGCAGATATGGAATCGGGCGCGCTGCACCTCGCCCGGGCCGGCCACCTCGGCCCGTTGATCAGCAACAGCTCCCGGCACATCGACTGGCCCGAGGTCCGCGGTGGGCTGCCGCTCGGCCTGGCCACGGTCTTCGGGCACGACCACTTCCCGGAGACCCAGCTGTTCCTGGAGCCCGGGTCGACGCTGCTGCTGTGCACCGACGGCCTGGTCGAACAGCCCGGCCAGGACATCTCCCGCGGTATCGACGCGCTGTCCGCGGCGGTCCGCACCGGGCCCACGGATCTGGAGGCGCTTGCCGACCGGCTCTCGGACCATCTGTGGGCCGACCCCGGCTCGGAGGACGACATGGCCCTCCTGCTCCTGCACCGGCTGCCCGGTTCCGGCGCCGTGACCACCCCACGGCTGCGGCTGCACGTCCATCAGGCCGACCCGTCGGGCACCGCGGAGGTCCGCTCCGCGCTGCGCCGCACGCTGGACCAGTGGCGGGCGGGCGCCGTCATGCACAACATCGAGGTCGCCGCCTCCGAGCTGATCGCCAACGCGCTGACCCACACCGAGAGCGGCGCCCTGGTCTCCATGGAGCTGCTGCCGGGCGCCCCGCGCCGGATCCGGCTGGAGGTCGAGGACCGTTCCAGCCGGTGGCCGCGGCGGCGCAGCCCCGGCGAGACCGCCACCTCCGGGCGCGGGCTGATGCTGGTCGAGGCGCTGGCGGACGCATGGGGCGCCGAACCGCGCGGCGCGGGCAAGGCGCTGTGGTGTGAGTTCGCGGTACCGGACGGCCAGGAGGCGGCGCGGCCGGGGTGACGGCGGCCCGTCAACTGACCTGCGGAAGAAGGCGGATGCGCCCGTGCGCCCCGTGAACGGCAAGGGCCGAGCCGACCAACCTGGCCGTTGGCCGGCTCGACCTGACCGGAACGTACACCCTCACATCCGTCACGGAAACCGCCCTGGCGCATGCGCACACCGGGAGCGCTTCTTTCCGGCCCGGTTCAGTCCTCCGGGCCGTACCAGAGCGTCGTCATATTGCAGAACTCCCGGATGCCGTGCCCGGACAGCTCCCGCCCGTAGCCGGAGCGCTTGGCCCCGCCGAAGGGAAGGCCCGGATGGGAGGCGGTCATCCCGTTGAAGAAGACACCGCCGGCCTCGATATCGCGGGCGAGGCGCTGCTGTTCCTCGGGGTCCCGGGTCCAGGCGTTGGAACTGAGGCCGAACGGGGTGTCGTTGGCGAGGCGCACCGCCTCGTCGAGGTCGGCGACGCGGTAGAGCGTGGCGACCGGGCCGAACGCCTCCTCCTGGTGGATGCGCATCCCCTCGGTGATGCCGGACAGCACCGTCGGCTCGTAGAACCAGCCCGCGCTGTGCTCGGGCGGCCGCCGGCCGCCGCACAGCCCGGTGGCGCCCTGGTGGACCGCGTCGTCGACAAGCTCCTCCAGATCGGAGCGGCCCTGTTCGCTGGAGAGCGGTCCGACGTCGGTGTGCTCGTCCATCGGGTCGCCGACGGTCAGCGCGGCCATGCGGGCGGTGAACCGCTCGGCGAAGGCGTCGTAGATGTCCTGGTGCACCAGGAACCGTTTGGCCGCGATACACGACTGTCCGTTGTTCTGGACGCGGGCGGTGACCGCGACGCGGACCGCCTTGTCGAGGTCGGCGGAGGGCAGGACGAGGAAGGGGTCGCTGCCGCCGAGTTCGAGGACGGTCTTCTTGACCTCGTCACCGGCGATGGACGCCACCGCGCGGCCGGCCGGCTCGCTGCCGGTCAGCGTGGCGGCGACCACCCTCGGGTCGCGCAGGATGTCCTCCACCGCACCGGACCCGACCAGCAGGGTCTGGAAACAGCCCTCGGGGAAACCGGCGCGGCGGAAAAGCTCCTCCAGGTAGAGCGCGGTCTGCGGCACGTTCGAGGCGTGCTTGAGCAGCCCGGTGTTACCCGCCATCAGGGCGGGCGCGGCGAACCGTACGACCTGCCAGAGCGGGAAGTTCCAGGGCATCACCGCGAGGACGGGGCCGAGGGGGCGGTAGCGCACCACGGCACGGATCGCGCCGGAGTCGCTCACATCGGCCGGATCGGGGTGCTCGTCGGCGAGCAGCGCCTCGGCGTGGTGGGCGTACCAGCGCATGGTCTTGGCGCACTTCGACGCCTCCGCACGCGCCTGGGCCAGTGGTTTGCCCATCTCGGTGGTCATGGTGCGGGCGATGCCGTCCTGGTCGGCATCGAGCAGGTCGGCGGCCGCGAGCATCCGCTCCCTGCGGTAGCCGAAGCTGGTGGTGCGGTGCTCCTGGAAGGCCTGGTCCGCCCGGACCAGATGATCTTCGATCTCACCCCCGTTGAGGGCGTCGAAGGTCTTCAGGGTCTCGCCGGTGGCCGGGTTGACCGTGGCGATGGCCATGATCAGCACCTCCTTGGTGGGCGCGGGAGCGGGGTACCCCCGGTGGAGAGGGCGACGGGTCCGGGCGGCTCTCCTAGGAGAGCGGCGACGGCTGCGGGGACGGCTCCGGGACCGGATCGGGATCGGGGCCGGGCGGACGGGGTATCGGCGACGGCTCCGGCGGAATGGGATCCGGCTGCCCAGGCGGGCCCGGTGGGCCGGGAAGCGGGTCCGGGACGGGCGGCGGGCCTCCCGGATCCGGGGGCGTGGGCTGCGGATCGCGGTCGAGCGTGCGCTCACTGCGCGTATGCGGTTGCCGCTGCACGGTGGGCCTCCAGACTGAGACGGCTAGTGGCACATGAGCCCCCGTACCCGAGTTTCGCCCGTCCATGGCCCCCGCGCACGGCGGATTGCCGCGGACGGGTTGCGCACGGCCCGGGGGCGGCGTATGTGACCTGATCGGGCGGCGCCGGGCGGGCCGGTCCCGCTCTACATTGCGGTCATGCCCATGATGCGTACGAGGATGATGCGTACGAGGACGACGCGCCTGATGACGGGCGGGAGCACGGCCGCAGCCGGGCGCGTGGTCCGGGCGGTGCGGAGGGTACGGACGGAGCGGGCGATGCGGAGGGTGCAGACGGTCCGGACGGTGCGGGGCGCGGTCCGGCGCCGGGCCACCGCATCGCTGTCCGCGGTCGCCCTGGCGCTGCTCGCGCTCGCCGCACCCGCCCCGGCGGCCGCCGCGTCCGCCGCCGCTCCCGTCGACCGCATCCCCCTCCCCGCCCATCGCGTCCCCCTTCCCGCCCTCCTGGCCGACACCGGCGGCGCCGAGCAGCTGATCACCGCCCGTGCGCCCACGGCGCGCGCCACCACCGGGACCGTGCAGTGGTGGCAGCGGCACAACGGCCGCTGGCGGCAGGCGGGTTGGGCGCCCGCCCGCTTCGGAGCCGGCGGGCTGACCGAGGGCAGTACCCGGGTGCAGGGCACCTCGACCACCCCGACCGGGCTGTACGACCTGCCGTTCGCCTTCGGGACCACCCCGCCGCCTCCCGGCACCGCCGTGCCGTACCGCCGGGCCGGCGCGGACTCCTGGTGGTGCGAGGACAACGCCTCCGCCTCCTACAACCGCTGGGTGGCGCCGCTGCCGCCGGACTGCGCGGCGGGTGAGTCCGAGCGGCTGGCGGACCATCCCACGCAGTACTCCCGGGCCCTGGTCATCGGCTTCAACTACCACCGTCCGGTGCACGGCCGCGGCGCCGGGATCTTCCTCCATGTCAACGGGAAGGGCGCCACGGCCGGCTGTGTCTCCGTACCGGCCGGGGCCATGGCACGGATCCTGTCCTGGATCCGGCCGTCCGCGCACCCGCACATCGCCCTCGGCGCGGCGTACGGGCCGACCGCCGTCACCCGTTACTGACCCACTACTCCGTGATACTGTGTAGTGGTACTTGGTACTACGCAGTACCGGAGATGAAGAGGACCCGCGATGGACGATCTGACGGAGATGCTGAAGGGCACGCTTGAGGGCTGCGTGCTGCACATCATCGGCAGCGAGGAGACGTACGGGTACGCCATCACGCGTCGGCTGAACGAACTCGGCTTCGCCGACGTCGCCGAGGGGACGATCTACACCATCTTGGTGCGACTGGAAAGGAACGGGCTCGTCCAGGTGACGAAACGACCATCCGGACTGGGGCCACCACGCAAGTTCTTTGCGCTCAACGACGCAGGGCACCGAGAACTCGCGAAGTTCTGGGCGAAATGGGAGTACCTCTCCGCACGAATCGACATGCTCAAGGAGGACGGGCGATGAACTTCTGGGAGACCATTACGGGCAGCGACCTCACGAGGGAATGCAAGGCGTTCGAAGCCCGGGCCGAGGCACTGCCGGCCGACTACCGGGCGGCGTGGAAACAGATCAAGGTTCGCCTCTCCCCCCACTCGGACTTCACGGGTCGCAACCTGATGCGGATTCTTGATGGCGTCCTGGGGCTGCTCGAAGAAACAGCGGCGGACGGGCAGAGCGTTCACGAGGTGCTGGGCGACGACATCGACGGCTTCTGCACGGCGCTGACCGGCGGAGAAGGAGCCCGGAGCCATCGCGACCGGTGGCGCGAGCAGTTGAACAGGAACGTCGCAAAGAAACTGGGCCGGCTAGGGGGCTGACGTGGGCATCCAAGAGATCATCCAGGGCAAGAAGCAGTGGCGGGCTCACCTGACACGGGTCCGGGCGCTGCCGCCGGACTACCAGATCGTCTACAAGGAGATCCAGAGGTACCTCTTCAAGGTCGGACCGGTCGACTTGCCTGACGGGCAGCTGCTCTCAGGGATTGTCGATTTCTTCGAGGAGGGCGTGGCGGCCGGCAAGGGAGTCCTGGAACTCATCGGCAACGATGTCGCTGCCTTCTGCGACGACCTGGTCAAGGACTCGCGCACCCACGCGGATGTCTCTCAGGATTCCCTCAGGGGGGAGCACGGCACGGCCGGGAAGTGACACCCGTCGATTCGGCCGCTGGCTCAGCGCATCCGACCGGGGTCGACCCCGGTCAGATCACAGCTCGCGTCCCAGAGCCGCGCCGCTGGGGAGGGGTCGGCGAGATGGTTCCACACCGGTTCCCGTCGGGGCTCGCCGCGCAGGCCGAAGACGCGCGGTCCCCACAGCTGGCCGCCGCGCACGGCCGGGTCGAGCACCGCCCGGACCGCGGGCCACGCGCCGGCGTGCTTGCCCTGGAGGAGGAGAGCCGCAGGTGCCACGCTCAACCGTGCGCCGGTGGTTCGCACATGGACCGGCGGCCGTGCGGGGGTGAGGGAGTCCAGCGCGCCGCCGGGGTGGACCACCACGCTCGCCACCGTGCTGCCGGCAGCGCGCAGGCGGCGGTCGAGTTCGACGCCGAAGTACATCTGAGCCAGCTTGGAGCGTCCGTAGGTGCGCTTGGGCCGGTAGTCCTTCCGGGACTGCAGGTCGTCCAGGTCGAGCCGTTCGGACTTCGCCGCGAAGCTGCCCATGGTCACGACGCGGGCCGCCGGCGCGGCCGACAGCAGCGGCATCAGCCACCGGGTCAGCGCGAAGTGCCCGAGGTGGTTCGTGCCGAACATGAGCTCGTGGCCGTCCCCGGTCTCCTCGCGGGGCGGGTCGTCAAGCGCGACGCCGGCGTTGTGCACCACGGCGTCGAGGCGTTCCGCCTCCAGTGCGTCCACAACTGTGCGCAAGGACGAGAGATCCGCGAGGTCCAGCCGTACGGCCCGCACCCGCGCACCCGCAACACGCGCACGCAGGGAAGCCGTGGCGGCCTCGGCCCTGGCGGGATTCCGGCTGCCGAGTACGACGGTCGCTCCGGTTGCCGACAACTGCTCCGCGACGAAGTACCCGATGCCGGCGTTGCCGCCGGTGACCAGGAAGACGCGGCCCTCGGCACGCGGCAGCCGGTGGACACTCCAGGGCGGGGTGGGGGATGCGGAGGACATGGCGACGGGGCTCCCTTGCTGGTGAAGGCGGCTGCGGCTGCTTGCCGGGCCACTCGGCACCCACGGTTCCAGCGGCCACCGACACCTCGCCCACGGACCGCCGACAGTCCCGCCGGACGGCCGATATCCCACCGACACGGTGCCGGCCCGTCGCCGCACCCTGCCGGTGAACGTCGCGTCGGCCCACCGGAGCGCTCACAAGCCACCCGGGACGCTCGGCCACCAGAGTGAAACGGCAGGCTAAGGCTGCGGGTCCTGTGCGTCGTAGCGGGCGAAGGCGCGGCGGCCGAGGCCCAGGCCGGTCACCACCAGGACACAGGCCAGGCCGCCGCCGGTCACCGCGGTGGCCGGGGAGGTCAGATCGGCCATGGATCCGGCGAGGAAGTCGCCCAGCCGCGGCCCGCCGGCAACCACGACGATGAAGACGCCCTGGAGCCGGCCGCGCATCGCGTCCGGCGTCGCGGCCTGCAGCATGGTGCTGCGGAACACCATCGAGACGGTGTCCGCACAACCGGCCACGGCCAGGAAGAACAGGCCGAGCCACAGCTGCCGGGAGAGGCCGAAGGAGGCGATGGCCGCGCCCCAGGCGGCCACCGCGATCAGGATGGCCAGGCCGTGCCGGCGGATCCCGCCGAGCCAGCCGGAGAACAGCCCGCCCAGTACGGCGCCCACCGCGGGCGCGGCCACCAGGAGGCCGACGGTCTTGGCGTCCCCGGCGAACCAGAGCACCGCGACCGCGGGAAACAGGGCGCGCGGCTGGGCGAGCACCATCGCGGCCAGGTCCGAGAAGAACGTCATCCGCAGATTCGGCCGGGTGGCGAGAAAGCGCAGGCCGTCCAGTACGGAGGCCCGGCGCCGTGGTCCCTCCCCCTCGGGCCGCATGGACGGCAGCCGCCACATCGCGTACAGCGAGCCGCTGAAGGCCGCCACATCGATCAGATAGGCGGCCTGGTAACCCCACAGACCGACGATGACCCCGCCCAGCATCGGCCCGCCCATCAGACCGAGGTTGCCGGTCAGGGAGTTGAGGGCGTTGGCGGCCGGCAGCTGTTCGGTGGGCAGCAGCCGCGGGATCATCGACGAGCGGGCCGGTGAGTTCATCGCGAAGCAGACGGCCTGGAAGGCGACGACGGTGTAGAGCAACCAGACCCGGTGGTATCCGGCCAGGGCGGCAGTGGCCAGTGTGAGGGACATCGCGGTGGCGCCCGCGGCGCTGTAGAGGCCCAGTTTGCGGCGGTCGACGGTATCGGCGATGGCGCCGCCGTACAGCCCGAAGACGACCAGGGGGACCAGTGAGCACAGGCCCACCAGGCCGACCGCGAAGGTGGAGTGGGTGAGGGTGTAGACCTGCAGGGAGACCGCGAGCGCGGTCATCTGCTGGCCCATCCAGGAGATGGTGTTGCCGCACCACAGGCGGCGGTAGTCGGGGGAGACACGCAGCGGGGTCAGATCGGCGAATATCCGGGAGCGCAGGGGTATTTCGCTTTTCCCGGAGGTCGTTGTAGGGGCCACGCGGCGCAGTAAAGCACGTGGTAAGGGCGTGGTGGACGGCAGGTCGGAAGCGGCGCTCGGGCGGATCGCCCCTTACCCGCCCGGTGTTCGGGGCGCTCGGTGTCCGGGGCGCTCGGTGTCCGACGCGCTCGGGGCGTACGGCCAGGGCGGGCGCGTCCGGACGTGACGGTCTCGTGCCGCCGTGGCGGACGCGTCCGCCCCCGCCTGCCCGTTCAGCCGTCCGGAAGGCCGTACACCCTGCGGGCGTTGTCCGCGGCGATCATCGCGCCGACCCGCCGGGCGTCCGCCTCGGACCACGCCCCGGAGGCCGTCCAGTCGCCGAGGACGGTCGCCAGCGCGGTCCGGAACAGTGCGCTGCCGACGACATACAGCTCCGGCAGGCCGTAGGCGTCGGTGGAGAAGAGCAGTTTGCCGAAGGGCGCGAGCTCCAGGAATTCGGCGAGCACGGCTGCCGCGCGCGGGCCGGTGTGGGTGAGCGTCAGCCCGATGTCGGCGTAGACGTGCGGGAACACGGCCGCCAGGTAGGCGGCTTGTCGGTGGTACGGGTAGCAGTGCAGCAGCACGAGGTCCGTACCGGTGTCGGCGGTGGCCCGCACCAGGTCGGTCAGCAGCGCCGGGTCGGCGTGGTCGAGCCGGAGGTCGGGGTCGCCGAAGCCGGTGTGGAGCTGGAGGGGGCGGCCGGTGGCGACGGCCAGCTGGACGAGATGGCGCAGCAGGACCGGGTCGGTGAGCCGGGGCGCGCCCGCGGCCAGCCAGGAGCGGGCGGCGGTGTGCACCGCGCCCGGTGCGGGCGGCGCGGGATCCAGGGCGAGACCGTGACGGTAGGCGGCGACGGATTTGAAGGCGACGGCGGTGCGCGCGGCGTCCCGGACCGCGCGGGCGAGGGTGTCGGTGAATTCCTCGGCGTCGCGGGCCCCGGCCGCGGTCCGTTCGGCCAGCGTCTCCAGCCGTACGACCTCGAAGCCGGCCCCGCCCCCGTCCTCGGCGGTCCCGTCCGGGCCCGTCAGGTCGCCGGGCAGCCCGGTGTCCAGGAGGTAGGCGCCGATGCCGGTGGCACGCAGCAGACGGCGGCGGGTCTCGTCCGGGCCCAGTTCGGCGCGGCGGGCCAGATAGCGGTCGGGCGGGCAGTGCGCCGGCAGGTCCAGCAGTGGCGGGCACCAGCGGCGTACCGCGAAGCCGGCCTGGGTGTCGAAGAAGGTGGTGCCCGCCGCGGGCGGCCGGTCCGATTCGGTGAGAAAGGCGGCGAACGCCCCGGGGTCCGGGGCGTGCCGGAGCACTCCGTGGCAGTGGTGGTCCACCAGCGGCGGCAGGCCGTCGCCGGGGACGCTGCCCACGGCGTCCGCGGGCCTCACCAGCGCCAGCGGGTGGCGGCGGCGATCTCGTCGTCCTCGCTCCCGGCGAAGTGGGCCTCCTCCGCGCGCCGGACGGCGAGCACGGCGCCGTGCAGCACCTCGCCCATCGCCTCGTGCAGCGGAGCCGACTTCTCCAGCCGGTCGGCAGCCTCCGTGACGGTGGCGGGCAGCCGGACGATGCCCCGCCGGGCGCGCTCGCGGACGCCGAGCACGCCCGGGTCACCGGTCTGCGGCTCCGGCAGCCGGTCCCCGGACTCGATGCCGTGCAGTCCGGCGGCGATGACCGCGCCGACCGCGAGGTACGGGTTGGCGGCGGCGTCGAATGTCTTGATCTCGGCGTGGCCGCCGTCCGGGTCGTCGGGGGCGCCGGTGATCAGGCGCAGCGCCGCCTCCCGGTTCTCCACGCCCCAGCACTGGTAGACACCGGCCCATTGGGAGGGCTGCAGCCGCAGATAGCTGGCGGGTGAGGGGCAACCGACGGCGAGCAGGGCGGGCAGGGCGCCGAGGACGCCGCCGAGGAAGGCCGCCGCGTCCGGCGCCAGGCCCCACGGGGCGTCGGGGCTGCGGTGCAGGCTGGTGCCGTCGCGGTACAGGCCGAGGTGGAGGTGGCAGCCGTTGCCGACCGCTCCGGCGACGACCGACGGGGCGAAGGAGGCGCGCAGTCCGTGCCGGACGGAGACGGCGCGGATGGTCTCGCGGACCAGCACCACATCGTCGGCGGCGCGGACCGGATCGCCGGGGGCGGTGGTGACCTCGAACTGGCCGGGGGCGTACTCGGGGTGGAGCTGGAGGACGTCGATGCCCTGGACGCTCAGCGCCTCGGTGACATCGCGGAGGTAGTCGGAGAGTTCGACGACCCGGGTCATGCCGTACGCGGGGCCCGCGCAGGGGTAGTCGAGCGGTTCGTCCGCGCCGGTGGCGGCCTGGTGCCCCGCGGGGGCGCGGGCGACCACCCACTCGGTTTCGAAGCCCATCCGCAGTTCCAGGCCGGCGGTGGCCGCGTGCTCCGTCATCCGCCGGGCGAACTGCCGCTGGCAGGCGGGGTGCGGCAGCCCGAGCTGGTCGTAGCGGTCGGCCGGCGCCCAGGCCCAGCCGGGCTGTGCGGCGAGCGTGGTGACACGGTCCAGGTCGGGGAAGAGCCGCAGGTCGCCGTCGGGTCCGCCGAGGTGGTCGGAGGCGGTGATGGCGTCGTCGGAGGTGAACACGTCGAAGACGGGCGACATCCCGACTCCGCGTTCCGCCGCGGCCGCGAGCCGTCCGGCCGGCACGGTCTTGACGCGGGCGATACCCGCATTGTCCACCCAGGTCAGCGCCACATTCCGGACGCCTTCCGCGGAGAGACGTGCCGCCAACTGGCGGGCTTCCTGGCGCTGTTGTGCAGCCCGCGATCCCATAGAGCCGTCCTCACTGACCGTGCCGATGCCTCGGCGCCCGTTCGCGCTGTGTGTCCTTCCCGGTACGGTGCGACGCCTTCCCGGTCAGGAGCAGTTGAACTCGCACCATACGCACTTTCCGCTGCCGCGCGGTTCCACACCCCAGACATCGGCCAGGCGGTCCACGAGCAGCAGCCCGCGGCCGGAGACACCGGCCTCCCCCGGCTCGCGGCGCCGCGGCAGACTGCTGGAGTGGTCCTCGACCTCCAGCCGCAGCAGCCGCCCGACGCTGTGCGGCATACGGATGTTGACCACGGCCTCGCCGTCGGTGTGCAGCAGCGCATTGGTGATCAGCTCATCGGCGACCAGCTCGATCTCCTCGGCGCGCTCCGCCGCGCCCCAGGCGCGTACCGCGGCCCGGATCATGTGCCGGGCGGCGGACAGGCCGTCGGGATCGGCGGGCGCGATGTGCTGGCGGAACCGTCCGACGATGTCGTGCTCGGGGGCGCCGAGGCGGCGCAGCAGAAGCAGCGCCATATCGTCCTCGCCGGTCCGCTCGTCCGCCGACTCGCACAGCCGGTCGGCGAGTTGCTGGACGTCCTGGGGGCCCTGGCGGACCTCGCGGGCGAGGTGGCGCATCCCGTCGTCGATGTCGGTGCCGGGCTGTTCGACGATGCCGTCGGTGCACAGCAGCAGGGTGTCGCCGGGGGCGAGCAGGACGGTGGTGACCGGGTAGTCGAGCCGCCGGAATTCGGAGGCGATTCCGAGCGGCAGCCCGCCGGCCACCGGCAGCCTGCGGCAGATCCCTTCGGCGTGGCGCAGAAACGGGTCGATATGGCCGGCCCGGACGATCCGGGCCGCGCCGGTGCTCAGATCCGCGTCGACGTAGGTGCAGGTCGCGAAGCGGTCGGTGTCGAGTTCGTTGAGGAAGGCGGAGGCTCGGGCCATGACGGTGGCCGGGGCGTGCCCTTCGGAGGCGTAGGCGCGCAGCACGATCCGCAGCTGGCCCATGAGCGCGGCGGCCTGGGTGTCGTGGCCCTGGACGTCGCCGATGACGGCGGCGACCCGGCCGTCGGGCAGCGGAATCACGTCGTACCAGTCGCCGCCGATGTCCCCGCCCATCCGGGCGGAGCGGTAGCGGACGGCGATCTGCGCACCGGCGACGCCGGGGATCCGGCGCGGCAGCATGGCCTGCTGGAGGCCGGCGGCGAGATCGTGCTCCTGGTCGTAGAGCATGGCGCGGGCCAGGCTCTGCGCGATGCTGCTGCCGAGCGCCACCAGGACGTTGCGCTCCTGGTCGCGGAAGTCGCTCTCGCGCTCGAAGAAGAGGCCGATCACACCGATCGGGCGGCCCTGTGCGATCAGCGGCAGGTAGGCCGCCGAGTGGACGTTGAGCGGTTCGATGGCCGGCCACAGCCGTGGGTAGTTGCGCCGGAATTCCGCACGGCTGCCCACATAGCGCGGAGTGAGGGTGCGGACCACTTCGCTCATCGGGAATTCGTCCCCCACCCGGGTGTATTCGAGATCGGGTACAAAGCTGCCCGCCTTGCCCTCGGAGACCAGCCGGATGCGCCCCGCCTCGACCAGCCCGAGGATCACGTTCTCGGCACCCAGCCGGCTCAGCCCCTGCTCGTCGGCGAGCACGGCGATCACTTCGCCGACCGTTCTGGCGTGTGCCAGGGCGGCGGTGGTGCGCTCGACGACGCTGGTGTGCCGGCGGCGCTCCTCGTCGACGGCAAGCCGCTCCGCCGCATGGGTGTATTCGTGGCTGGCGTCGCGGACCACGCCGATGATGCGGCGGGGTTTGCCGGTGCTGTCCCGGCGGATGCTGCCCTGGCTGTGGGTCCAGCGCAGCTCGCCGTCGCGCAGCCGGACGCGGAAGTAGGCGCCGTAGGAGTCGCTGCCGTCCTTGAGCGCCCGGGCGACCGAGGCGTCCAGGCGGGCCGCCTCATGGGCCGGGACGCGGCAGCCGAGCGTGGCCGGACGGTCGTCGTACTCCTCCGGCAGCATGTCGAACACCTCGAGGGCGGGCGCGTCCATGTGCATCAGCCCGCTGTCGAGGTCCCAGTCGAAGCCGCCCATGCCGTTGAGGGCCAGGGTCAGGTCCGGGTGGGCGGGCCAGTCGTCCGGCACCGACACGGTGGGCTGCTTCGCTCCCCGGTCAGCCATGTCGTCACTTTGCCACATTCACCTGAATTGCGGCGGTTCAGCCCGTTTCACCCGTCCCTGCTCCGGCAGCAAGGGCCACCGAACTGACTCAACCATCAGCAATCCCGCAACGCCTTCCCTTGAACCCCGCCAGAACCGGCATCCCCGGGACTCCACCCTGACCGATCCGTTGCGATGTTCTCAACACGCTGTTACGGTCCCTGACCATGAAGGACACCCCCGGAACCCGGGTCACCGACGACGCCGGAGAGGTCACGGACCGCGTCCGCGAGGTGATCGGCCGGCTCGGCTGCAGCCACCGCGAATTCGCCCGCCGGATCGTGATGGACCCGTCGAAACTGTCCAGGTCACTGGGGGGCACCCGGCGTTTCACCCTGGCCGAGATCGTCCGTATCGCCGACATCGGCGAGGTCGGCACGGGCTGGCTGCTCGGCGCCCCCGAGCCGCCCTCGGCACCGCCGGACCGCGCGCCGGCGGCCGTCCCCGAGGGCGGCCGGCCGCTGCAGATCGTGCGGGAAACCGTCCGGCTGATCGCCGAGCACGGCTTCCACGGCGTACGGGTCGCCGATATCGCCGCCGCCTGCGGTACCAGCCCGGCCGCGGTGCACTACCACTTCCCCGGCCGCGACGAACTCCTGGAAGCGGCCGTGCGCTGGTGCATGGACGAGGACACCGAACGCCGCGCCGCGGGCCTGGCCGCGGCCCCCGACGCCCGCGGCGAGCTGCTGCATCTGATCGCGCTGCAGACGCCGCGCACCGAGCAGCAGCGCCGGCAGTGGCTGGTCTGGCTGGATCTGTGGGCCCAGGCCGCCCGCTCCACGGCTGTGGGGCGGCTGCACGAGCACTACTACCGGCAGTGGCGCACCACCGTCGCCGATGTCGTGCGCCGCGGCGTCGGCCAGGGTGTCTTCCGCGCCGTCGATCCGGAGTTCGCCGCGCTGCGGCTGACCGCCCTGATCGACGGCCTGGCCACCCAGGTGCTCGCCACCGCGCCGGACAGCACCGGCCCCGACACGATGCACGCCGCGCTGCTCGCCTTCGTCGACGGCGAGCTCACCGCCGCCCCCGCGGGCTGAGGGGCCACTCTCCCGCCGCGACCCGCCACTCCGCCGCCGCCCACCGGACCGAGCCCCGAGGCACGACACGAGGCACGACACCCACCGAAGGGAACCCCGTGAACACCGAGGTCATCATCACCTGCGCGCTCACCGGCGCCGGCGACACCGTCCACCGCTCCCCGCATGTCCCCGTGACGCCCGAGCAGATCGCCGCGTCGGCCGTCGAGGCGGCCTCCGCGGGCGCCGCCGTGGTGCACATCCACGTACGCGACCCCGAGACCGGCGCCCCGTCACGCGACGTGCGGCTGTACGCCGAGGTGGTCGAGCGGATCAAGGAGACCGGCACCGATGTCGTCATCAACCTCACCGCGGGCATGGGCGGCGACCTGGTCATCGACCCCGACCGGCCGCTCCGGCAGCTGCCCGGTACGGACCTGGTGAGCGGCCTGGAGCGGCTGCCGCACGTCGAGGAACTGCTGCCCGACATCTGCACGCTGGATTGCGGCTCCCTCAACTTCGGGGACGGCTCCAACCTCTACGTCTCCACCCCCGACATGCTGCGGACGGGCGCCCGGCGCATCCAGGAACTCGGCGTACGGCCCGAGTTGGAGATCTTCGACACCGGTCAGCTGTGGTTCGCCAAGCAGCTGCTGGCCGAGGGGCTGCTGGACGACCCGACGGTCTTCCAGCTGTGCATGGGCATCCCGTGGGGCGCGCCGGCCGACCCCGGCGTCCTGCAGTCGATGGTGAACCTGCTGCCCGACGGCGCCCAATGGGCGAGCTTCGCGCTCGGCCGCATGCAGATGCCGTGGGTCGCCCAGTCGATCCTCCTCGGCGGCCATGTGCGGGTCGGCCTGGAGGACAACCTCTACCTCAGCAAGGGCGTCAAGGCCACCAACGGCCGGCTCGTCGAACGCGCCGTCCGGATCACCGAGTTGCTGGGGGCCACGGTCGCCGGCCCCGACCGGGCACGTGCCCTCCTGGGCCTGAAGCCGCGCGGCTGAGCCCCGTCGCGCTCATTCAGCTTCCCTCTCCCCCTCTCCGCCTATCGCCCCCTCTCCACCAGGAGTCGCTTCCCCATGCCCGAAAGCACCTCCGCACCCAGTGCCCCCGTTGCCCCCTGTGCCCCCGAGGACGTACGCCGTATCGCCTGTATCGGCGCCGGAGTGATCGGCGGCGGCTGGGTCGCCCACTTCCTCGCCCGCGGCTACGACGTCACCGCCTGGGACCCGGCCGACGACGCCGAGGAAAAGCTCCGCCGTCTGGTCGCCGCCGCCTGGCCCGCGCTGGAACAGACAGTCCTGGCCGACGGCGCCTCACCGGACCGGCTGACGCTCGCCCCCACCCTCGCCGAGGCGGTCGCCGACGCCGATTTCGTCCAGGAGAGCGCCCCCGAGAACCTGGAGTTGAAGCGCTCCCTGCTCGCCGAGCTCGCCGCCGCGACCCGCCCCGGCGTGGTCATCGCCTCCTCCACCTCCGGCTACCCGATGACCGATATGCAGACGGCGGCCGGGGACGCCGGCCGCCTGGTCGTCGGCCACCCCTTCAACCCGCCGTACCTCATCCCGCTGGTCGAGGTCGTCGGCGGCGAGCGGACCGACCGGGCGGCCGTCGAGTGGGCGTCGCGCTTCTACGACCTGGCGGGCAAGTCCGTGATCACCATGGACCGCGAGCTGCCCGGCTTCATCGCCAACCGCCTCCAGGAAGCCCTCTGGCGCGAGGCGCTGCACATGGTCGCGAACGGCGAGGCCTCGGTCGAGGACATCGACGCCTCGATCACCGAGGGCCCGGGACTGCGCTGGGCGTTCATGGGCCCCTGTCTGACCTTCGCGCTGGCCGGCGGCGAGGGCGGGATGGCCCATATGCTCGACCACTTCGGCCCGTCCCTGAAGTCGCCGTGGACCCGGCTGGCGGCTCCCGAGCTGGACCGCGAGCTGCGCGACGCCATGGTCGACGGGTGCGCGGAAGCGGCGGGCGGCCGCACGTACGCGGACCTGGTCGCCGAACGCGACCAGGGCGTCATCGACGTCCTGCGCGCCACGGGCCGGCTGGGGAGCACCCGCCGATGACCGGCGGCACGGCGGGTGGCCTCCCGCTCTTCCACCAGACCGTCCGGGACGACTGGATCGACTACAACGGCCACCTCAGCGAGGCCTACTACGTCCTGGTCTTCGGCTTCGCCACCGACGCCCTGATGGACGCGGCCGGCCTCGACGCGGCCTACCGGGGCCGCACCGGCTGCTCCCTGTACACGGTCGAGGCCCACGTCCGCTACCTCCACGAGGTCGCCCGCGGCAGCGAACTCACCGTCCGCACGACCGTATTGGGCGTGGACGACAGGAAACTGCGCCTCCTCCACGAGATGTTCACCGGTGCGCCGTCCGGCTCCGCGGTGGCCACCGAGGAGCTGTTCGCCCTGCACGTCGACCAGGCGGCCGGGGGCGCGGCACCCCTGCCCGACGCGAGCCGGGAGTACTTCGCGGGGCTCCTGGCGCCGGCGCCCCCGTGGGCGGGCAACGGGATCCGCGCAGTGCAGCCGCGCCGGTAGAGACGCAGGCACGGCCGGGGTGACGCCGCGGCCCCGGCCGTGCCTGCGCCACGTACCTCGGCCGCCTCTCGCTCTCACCTCTCGCTGTCGCCTCCCTCCGCCACGTGCCTGAGCCGGCCGGGCCCGCCGCGTCGTTCCGGTGCCATCCTGGAAGGAGCGAGGATCTTCACCACTCACCGAGGGGAAGCCACCATGACCGCCACCAAGGGCCATCACATCGAGGTCAGGCAGGGCACCGACCACGTCCGCGTCACGGTCGGCGGCCGGCTGCTTGCCGACAGCCGCCGCCCGCTCCTCCTCCAGGAGACCGGCTACCCCGTGCGCTACTACCTCCCGCCCGAGGACGTCCGCACCGATCTGCTGACACCGTCCGAAACGCACACCGTCTGCCCCTTCAAGGGCACCGCCTCCTACTGGTCGCTTCCCGACGGTCCCGAGGACATCGCATGGGCCTACCCGCAGCCGCGTCCCGCGGTGGCGCAGATCAAAGATCACTTCTGCTTCTACGAGGTCGACCCGGACTGAGCCGGGTGCGGGAGCGGGCCCCCTCCCGCGCCGCGGAACCCCACCACGGCGCACAATCGAAGGGTGAACGACGCGGAGCGACCCCACGACGAGCCCGGCACCTCCCGCGAGCCCGGCGCGCCGCCACCGCACGAGGGCGGCGACCCGGCCTGCTGGCTGGACCAGGTGTGCGACGCCTGCGGCCGGATCCGCGAACGGCCCCGCAGCGCAGTCTGCGCGCACTGCGGGGCCGGGCCGGACGGGACGACGGCGGGGACGGTGGGGGCGGCGCCGGGCGGGGCGGGCTCATCCGCCACCGGCCGGCGGGCCCCCCGCCGGGATCGCGACGAGGAAGGCCGGGCCCGCAACGCCCGCCCGCGCGACGGCCTCGGCCGGCCGCTGCCGTACGGCTCCCCGGGCGTGGCACGGCAGCCGGAGGGGGTGTCCCGTACGCCCGCGCAGTCGCTGGCCGAGGCACAGCGGCTGCTCGACGACGGGATGCCGTTCCACGCCCATGAGGTGCTGGAGGACGCCTGGAAGGCGGCTCCGGAGGCGGAGCGGGAGCTGTGGCGGGGGCTCGCCCAGCTCGCGGTGGGCCTCACCCATGCGGCGCGGGGCAATGCCGTGGGCGGTACGGCACTGCTCGACCGGGGTACGGCGGCCCTGGCGCCGTATGCGGACGCCGTCCCGTACGGGATCGATATCGCGGGACTGATGTCGTGGGCCGGGAAGCTGACCGGACGTCTGACCGGCACCGGGGCGGCCGTACCGGCGGCACAGACCGCGCCCCGGCTGTGCGCCACCGGGCACGACGCCGGGGACCGCCCCACCGGCAACGGGACCGGCGACCGCCCCGGCGCGGCCGGCTGACGCCGGGCTCCGCCGGGACGAGCGGAGCTGCGGCCGCACTGTCGTACGCCACAGGCCACCGGACACGGCAAGCGACCACCGGCCCCGGGACCACCGGTCAGGGCGATCGCTCACCGGCCCCCGGCCCAAGGGCCTACACCGCGCCTCGCCCCTGTCCGCGGCGCCCGCGGGCCTGGCGCCACCGGCCGAGCAGCGCGCCCAGGCCGAGGGCCGCGACGCAGGCAGAGCCCGCGCCCAGGACGAGGGTGGAGCGCCTGGGCGGACCGCCGCGTGCTTCGGCCCCGGTGACCTCGGCGGCCGCCGGGTGGAGCGGGGCGCCGCCTTCGTAGGAGGTGCGGACGGCGTGCAGGGTGCCCACCGGCTGGGTCTTTCCGGCGGTGTCGAAGCCCCAGTCCAGCAGCGAACCGGCTTCCTTGTAGACGGCGTTGTTCTCGTTCGACTGCGGGTTCAGCACGGTGACCAGCAGGGTGCGGCCGTTCCGCCGGGCGGCGGCGATCAGGGTGTTGCCGGCCTTGCTGGTGTAGCCGTTCTTGACCCCGATGATGCCGGGGTAGCGGGACAGTCCGTGCGAGCCCACCAGTATCCGGTTGGTGTTCTCGATCATGGTGGTGCCGCCGCCGGGGAAGGCAGCGCGGGTGGTGGCGCAGTAGCGGGCGAAGTCGTCGTTGACGAGTCCGGCGCGGGCGAAGACGGTCAGGTCGTACGCCGAGGACACCTGGCCGGGCGCGTCATAGCCGTCCGGGGACTTGACGGTGGTGTCGCGCGCTCCGAGTTTGGCGGCGGTCTCCTGCATCTCCTGCGCAGTGGTCCGCCAGCCGCCGTTCATCGCGGCCAGCACGTGCACCGCATCGTTGCCGGAGCGCAGGAAGACGCCGCGCCACAGGTCGGCGACGGAGTAGCGGCGGCCCTCCTTGACGCCGACGACGCTGCTGCCGCTCCCGATGCCCGCCAGGTCCGCCGAGCTGACCCGGCGTACGGCGCCGGCCGAGAACTTCGGCAGGACGGTGACCGCGAACAGCGTCTTGAGGGTGCTGGCCGGGGGGAGCTTGCGGTGGGCGTTCTTCGCGGCCAGCACGCTGCCGGTGTCCGCGTCGGCCACCATCCAGGACAGGGCGGACAGACCGCCGGGCAGCCTCGGTGTGCCGGGGGCGGCGACGGCCTGCACCCCGGTCCCGGCCGCGGCGGGCTGACGGGACGTCGAGTCGTGCGCAGCGGCCGGTATGGACGTGAGCGACACAGCGGCGGCGGCGATCAGGGTCATCGCCGCTGCCTTCTTGGACACACGCGCGTCAATTGCCATGCCGTCACGCTAAGAAGCGGCGCCGCGGGCCGCAGCACAGTTGAGCCAGACGGACCACGCGGCGTGCCGTGCACCCGGCGTGTCGCAACTGCAACGGCTGCAAAGAGGGACCCGCCCGGTGCGACGGGGGATGCACACCGGGCGGGTCTCAGGAACCTTTCTACCTCATGAGCGAACGGTTATGCCTCAAAAACTTGTTCGTTCGCCGTTCAGAAGGCGACGGGGAGCGAAATCAGGCCACGTGACCGCAGGGACCGGCGATGCCGCAAATGGCCACGCGGGACGTCCAGACGCAGCCCCGGAAAGCGGTCGAGGAGCGCTTCCAGCGCGATGGCCGCCTCCATACGGGCCAGCGGGGCGCCGAGGCAGTAGTGGATGCCGTGTCCCAGTGCGAGGTGCCCCGAGAGGTCCCGGCCGCGGTCGAAAGTGTCCGGATCCGCAAAGCGCGCCGGGTCGCGGTTCGCGGACGCTATCGACAGCAGCACACTCTCCCCGGCCGCGATCCGTACGCCGCCGATCTCCAGGTCCTCCTTGGGGAAGCGGCGGATCGACAGGGGGCCGGGCCCGTCGAAGCGAAGGAACTCCTCCACGGCGGCGGGGAGTTCGGCCGGATTGTGCTGCAGCCGGCGGAGCTGGTCGGGGTGGTCGAGCAGGGTGAGCACGGCGTTGCCGATGAGGTGGACGGTGTTCTCGTATCCGGCGAAGAGGATGAGGAAGGCGAGCGAGGTCAGCTCGTCCTCGGTGAGCCGCACGCCGCCCGCTCCGTCACCCCCCTCGCCACCGGTCCGGTCGTCGCGTACCGCGATCAGATCCGAGAACAGATCGTCGCTCGGCTCCGCGCGCTTGGCCGCGATCAGGCCGGTGAAGAACTCCCACATCGCCCCGATCGCCTCCTTCATCAGCTCCGGCCGGCTCGGATCCGGTGTGAAGAGTGCGTTCGACCAGGCCAGGAAGTCGCGGCGGTCGCGGTGCGGGATGCCGAGCAGATCGTAGATCACAGTGATCGGCAGCGGACCCGCGTAATCGGTCATCAGATCCGCCCGGCCGCGCTCCGCCATCGCGTCCAGCAACTCGTCGGCGACCTGCCGTACGGGCACCCGCAGCGCCTCGACCCGGCCCGGGGTGAAGGCCTTGGCCACCAGGCGGCGGATCCGTGTGTGGTCCGGTGGATCCATGTTCAGCAGATTGGCGTCCAGCGCGGGCGGCAGCGAGAAGCCGCGGTAACCGCCGGGCGCGGCATGTTTCTTGTCCAGGGAGAGCCGCGGGTCCGCGAGAGCCCGACGGACGTCGTCGTAGCGGGTGACGAGCCAGGCGGGGTGCCCGTCGGCGCCGGTGATCCGGTGCACCGGGCCGGCCTCGCGCAGCGCGGCGTAGGCAGCGTACGGGTCGCCGTCGAGGAGCGGCGTCACGTCGACGGGGGCATCGGATCCGGTATCGGCGGTGTTCGGCATGATCCCGACCTTAGGCCCTTACCGCCCCTACCCCCTCCGGCGGACCGTGCGCCAACCCTCCCAAGTCCCCGATTTCACAGGCCTTCTGGGGGCAGCGGCACCGATCCGCCGGACCGGTGCCGCCTGGGTGGTTCGGGCGGCCCGGACCCCCGTACCGGGCCACCCCGTCTGTGGGGTGCTTCCTCAGCGACGCGCCAGCGCGCTCCGCTGCCGCAGCTCGGTGAGCACGGTCTCGATCAACGGTGAGTGGTAGACGTCCGCGACCAATGCCAAGTGCTCGTACTCCGCGGTGAGTTCAGCCGGATCCGTGCCGCTGGAGACCACCACGCTGTCGGCCCCGTGGACGGGGACATGGCCCACCGCGCGGTTCTCCAGACCACGGCGGAGTGCGGCGGCCTCGGCGACAGCCGCCAGCTGCCGGTCGTCCAGGGCGACCGCACGGGCGCGTTCACGGGCGATGTCGAGGGCGTCGGACTCCACATGGCGGCGGATACCGCGCTGTACGTCCCGGATCTCGGCCATCTGGCGGTTAGCCCGCCACTCCAGATCCGCGAACGGCCACCGTGCCGCCCACGCCGAGGCCTCCATCGTGACCTCCGGGGAGCGGGCGGTGACGGTCCGCCAGAGCGGGGAGAGCCGTCGCAGCCGGCGCCAGGCGGCGACCCGGGGGCCGGCCGCCGGCAGCGCGAATCCGGCGAGGACCATGAGCGCCGCGACCGAGGCGCTGAGCGGGGCCACCCCGTTGGAGAGCCACAGCGCCGGGTGGCCCGTCCAGCACAGGACAAAGCCGATGACCTTGCAGCCGCAGTAGCCCAGGCCGAGCCAGCAGCCCGCGGCCAGCAACCGCAGACCGCGGGCCAGATACGTCGTGCCGAGCCGGGCGGCGAGCCGCGGGCACAGCGTCCCCAGGGCCGCCGAGCTCATGCCGAAGATGGCCAGATACAGCACCAGGAAGAGCATGACTCCGGGCGAGTCGGTGTAGGCGGTGCTGAAGTCGCGGGGGTGCTCGACGGCGTCCGGCCTGCCGACCACGAACCCGGTGATGGCCACCGCCCACAGCGCGGCCACGGCCCCGACGGCGGCGCGCGCTCTGGTCCGCGCACGGGCTCGCGCGGCCGCGCCCTCGCCCGCCGTCCAGCGCAGCAGCAGTACCAGCGCGCCCGCGGCGAACACCACGACGGAGGAGTAGAGGAAGACCATGGCGAGGTTGGCCACGCCGGCCAGCCGGTCGAAGGCGCGGTAGAGGCTCGGCGCGGAGAAGAGGAAGACCGTGGCCACACCACCGGTCATCAGGCAGGCCAGCCCCAGGTCGGCATTGCTCCGGTCGCGGAACCAGGCCCGGGACTTGTACCCGACGATCGCCCACGCCGCCACGCCGAACGACAGATAGATGACATCAAACACGCGGACCCCCGTCCCCTGCCGCGCCGGCACCGACACCGTCGCGCCCCGTACCGCCGGACGGCGCTTCCTCCCGCCGCCTGAGGTGCTGCAACGCAGGCCCGAGCGCCGCCGCCAGCTCGGCCGCCTGCCCCTCCAGAGGGAGTTCGCGCTCGCCCGCGGACGGCGCCACCCGTTCCATCAGCAGCGTGCCGAGCACTTCGGTCTCCCGCTCGGCGAGGTTGTCATAGCCGTGGTGCCGCGCGAAGCCCATGGTCAGCCCCATGCGCCGCATGGCGGTGGCCACATCGACCGAGGGCGTCCACAGCTTCAGCGCGTCCTCGGTGACCGCGGGGTCCTGGCCGTGCCCCAGAAGCAGATGACTCAGTTCGTGCAGCACGATGTGGGCCTGGTGCCAGGGAGAGGTCTTCAGCTCGTAGAAGACCCAGTAGCCGTCGTCGGTGACGGCCGTCATCCCCGAGACCACCCCGCCCAGGCTCATCGGCACCAGATGGACGGGCCGCGCCACCCGTGCGGCGACGATCTCGCACATCCCCCGTAGGTCGGTCGTGGCGGGCAGCGCCAGCTCCTTGATGAGCCGCTTGCACCGCCTGCGTATCTGCCCCACTCGCATGCTCGTCCCGTCCTCGTGTCCGGCCCGCTGCCAGGAAGCGAAAATCCGGCCGCGCTCAGCGGTCCGCGTCGGCTCACTCACCGTGCCGGTCACCGCCCTGCTCCGGCGGATCGGCCGGCAGGTTCATCTGCTGCCGGAACTGGGAGATGATCGTCGTCAGGCTGTCCTGCACCTCCGGCGGCAGCCCCACGGAGCGCAGCGCGATAGCGCGCACCCGCTGGTCCCGCATGGCGGCGAGGAAGCGGACCTCTTCCTCCACCCGCGCGGCCTGCGGCTGCGAGAGGTCCCCCAGCAGATAACCGACCGGTACGGCAAAGAACTTGGACAGCGCGCGCAGCAGCTCCGGGCTCGGGTTCGTCCGCCGGCCGTTGCGCAGCATCGACAGATACTGCTCGGTGACCTTGACGTCGCCGTACTCCTCGTCCCCGGCGCTGATCTCCTCGGCCACAAAGGCGTTGGTATACGGGGCCCCCGGCGGGTGCATATTCGCGAAGAGATGGCTCAGCCGCTCCGCGAGCGTGCTGCCCGCCTCGTCGCGCCGGCCGTCGTCCCCCACGCTCATGCCCACCGTCCCCCATCGATCGGCCCCAACGAACAGTTAAGGCGCCGTCACCGCCGTTCTCATCCTGGCACGGAGGGCACGCGGCGCACCAGTCCACTTACGGACAGTAGGGACCGCTGCGGCTTAACCAGGAGTTGAGCTGGATTTGAGGTTCGCCGCTAACCGGGGCGGCCGGCCGCCGCGCGGCTACTCCCGGCGGTGGTGAGTGCCCGGGGTGTATCCGTAGGCACGGCGGAAGACATCGATGAAGGCACTGGTGGAGGACCAGCCGCAGCGACGGGCGACGGCGGTGACAGATGTGCCGTCGGCGAGCATCTTCAGGGCGTGGTACAGCCGCAGTTGGGTGCGCCACTGGGGGAAGGTCATGCCGAGTTCGGAGCGGAAGAGGCGGCTGAGGGTGCGCTCCCCGGTGTGCGTGTGGGCGCCGACCTCGGCGAGGGTGCGGGGTTCGGCGGGGTCGTCGCGCAGGAGTGCGCAGACGGCAGCCAGCCGCGGGTCGGCGGGGGACGGCAGCTGTACGGGCTGCTGCGGCGAGGCGCGGAGCTGATCGAGGAGAACGGCGCGCAGGCGGCGGCGCTCCGGGCCGCTCTCGATGGGGTCGCGGGTGTAGGCGAGGATCAGCTCGCGCAGGAGGGGGCTGACGGCCAGGACGGTGGGCGCGTCCAGGCGCAGGGGGTTGTCGCCGACGGGCAGGCCGAGGGTGTGCAGATCGAGGTGGCCGTAGGCGCGGTGGGCGTGGACGGTGCCGGCGGGGACCCAAATGGCGCGGGTGCCGGGGGCGAACCAGGTGCCGGCGTCGGTGGTGACGGCGAGGACGCCGGAACCCGCGTAGACGATCTGGTGGTTGTCGTGACGGTGGGCCTCGATGCGTTCACCGGCCGCCAGCGCCAGCGTGTGGGTCGGCGCGGCAGGCGTGTGGCGGATATTCGGCATACGTTGGCACTTTATCGGAAGCGGGACAGCCGACGCGGCGGTGACGATCGGTGGGTGTCCACCAACCAGCTCCCAGCGCGCTCCACCGCCTCCCTCAAGCTGCTGTCCCTGAGCCACGCCTGCGTCGACATCTACCAGGGTGCCGTGGCCGCGCTCGTGCCGTTCTTCCTCTCCGAGCGGGCCTACACCTACGCCGCGGCCTCCGGCATCGTCCTGGCCGCCTCCCTGCTCTCCTCGGTGGCGCAGCCGTTGTTCGGCGCACTGACCGACCGACGGGCGATGCCCTGGCTGCTGCCCGTGAGCGCCCTGACCGCGGGCGTCGGCGTCGCCCTCAGCGGCATCGGCGGGTCCTACGCACTGACTCTGGCCGTCATCGCCGTCGCCGGTGTCGGGGTGGCGGCCTACCACCCCGAGTCCGCCCGTATCGCCCGTATCGCGAGCCGCGGCAGCCACACCGCCATGGGCCTGTTCTCCCTCGGCGGCAACATCGGCTTCGCGACCGCGCCGCTGATGGTCTCCGCCACGATCGCCACCGGCGGTCTGCGCGCCTCCCCGCTGCTGGTCGTCCCGGCCCTGGCCGGCGCCGCCCTGTGCGTGGCCGCGCTGCGGACCGTCCGCCTCCCCGCCCCGGCCGCAGCCACCTCCGGCGCCGGAGGCCGTCCGGCGGGCAAGGATGACTGGCCGGCCTTCCTCATGATGTCCGGCGCTGTCGTGTGCCGCTCGATCGTCTTCGTCGGCCTGAGCGCCTTCCTCTCCCTGTACGCACGCCAGCGCACCGGAGGAGGGGAATTCGCGGGCACCGCGGCCCTGTTCGTGCTCTACCTCGGCGGCGCGATCGGCACCGTCGCCGGAGGCCGGCTCGCCACCCGCTACGGCCGTATCACGGTGGTCCGCTGGTCCTACGCCCTGACCGTCCCCGCCGTCGCCGGCGTCGTCCTGGTCCCCGGCCCGCTCCTGTACCTGTTCACCGCCCTGACCTCGGCCGGCCTGTACGTGCCCTTCTCCCTGCACGTCACCCTCGGCCAGGACTACCTCCCGCGGCGCGTGGGCACCGCCGGCGGCGTCACCCTGGGCCTGACCGTCAGCGTCGGCGGCCTCGCCGGCCCGCTCATCGGCGCCGCCGCCGACGCCACCTCCCTGCAGACCGCCCTGACCCCGCTCATCGCCTTCCCCGCCCTGGGATGGCTGCTGCTGCGCACCCTGCACGAACCCGAGATGCCGGAAAACGTGTCGGCCACCGCCCCCGGCCCGCAGGGCAACACCACGCCCGTTTCCCGTTCGTGAGCCGGCTTTCCCAGACATATCCGTACAGCCGCCGCGGGGTGCCGTACTCGGCCGGGAGCCCGGGTGTCCGGCCGAGGGCCAGGTCCACAGCGGCCCCGCAGAGGTCGGCCCCAGGGGTGGCGGCCCGGAGCAGGTAAGGCCCGGACCCCGGTCATGGAGCGGCGGTGCCGTAGAACGCCTCGCTGACATAGGGGACTTCGATCCGTCCACCGTCCGCGTGACGCCTGCCCAGCTCGCGCACGCGGTTCAGGAACTCCGGGCCGACGGCAGCGAGGGCACACTGCGCCCGGGTGGAGGAGGCACTCATGGTGACGAACTCCTCGGCCGTCAGCGGCCGGCGCCACCGGGCCCTGACCGGACCCGACGTTCACCCGCCCTCGATGAGCCTGCGCACGGCCGCCTCGGCGTCCCGGTCATCGGGCAGGTAGCACAGCAGGTGATGACCGGGCTCGTCGACGGCCGCCAACTTGACGTAGCGCAGGCGCAGTTCGCCCGCGGTGGGATGTCTGAAGTGCCGCACGGCGGGACGGTAGACCGCCGTCTCCCGCCCGCCGTACCAGCGGGCCGCGTCCGCGTCCTGGGTGATCTCGGCGACGATCTCGGCGTACCGCCGGTCCGCGGGGTGGCGGGCCGCGTTGGCGCGGAACTGCCCCAGCAGATAGCGCGCCTCGGCCTCCCAGTTGACGATCAGGCTACGCGTGGGGGCCCAGCGGAACACCAGCCACGGCAGGTTGCGCCGCTTGGGCGGCAGCCGCGCGGGGTCGGTCAGCAGCGCCGCATAACCGGCGTTCCAGGCCAGCAGGTCCCAGTGCGGGTCGATGACCGCGGCCGGGTTGGGCGAGACCGACTCCACCAGCGACAACAGGTTGCGCGAAACCCAGCCCGGCGGCTCCCCTGCCGGTGCCGGGTCCTCGGTGAACGACAGGACGTGCGCGGTCTCCGCCTCGTCCAGCCGCAGGGCCCGCGCCACCGACCGCAGCACCTGCTCGGAGGTGCGCACCCGCCCCTGTTCCAGCCACGCGTACCAGGAGCTGCTGATGCCGGCCAGGTCGGCCACCTCGCCGCGGCGCAGCCCCGGGGTGCGGCGGCGCGGCGCCACCGGCAGGCCGAGCTCTGCCGGAGAAAGCCGTTCCCGGCGCGAACGCAGGAACGCGCCGAGCTCCCGGCGCAGAGCCTGCGCCGTACCGCCCTCGCCGGACGGCCGCTCCGCCCCGCCCATCACGCGCCCCCTTCCCCTCTCCGCCGGGCCACGGTGTTCGCACAGCGGCACACGGCCAAGGGTGTGAGCGATCGTAACCGCTTACGGCGACCATCCGGACGGCCCGGGTGGTGATCTTGAGGGGACCCGGTACCACCCGGGCACAGAACGGAAAGGAGCCTGGCTTCCCGTGACCACCGTCCCCACCACCGCACCCCCCAACTCCGTTTCCCTGTCCCCCCGTTCACTCCGGCTGCTGCGTTCGGCCGGATTCGTCAGCAACTTCGACCGCTTCTGCATCACGCCCATGCTGGTGCCCATCGCCGCCCAACTCGGCGCCGGCATGGCCACGGTCGTCCTCACGGCCAGCGTCTACTTCCTGTGCTACGGCCTGATGCAGCCGGTGTGGGGGCTGGCCAGTGACCGCCTGGGCCGGGTGCGGGTGATGCGGCTCTCGCTGTCGGCGGGCACCGTCTCCTCACTGCTGTCCGCCCTCGCCCCCGACCTCACGTTCCTGATCGTGGCCCGCGCCCTCGCCGGGGCCTGCTTCGCCGCCTGCGTACCGGCCTCGCTGAGCTACGTCGGTGACGTGGTGCCCGCCGAGGTCCGCCAGCGCCCGCTCAGCGACCTGATGACCGCCTTCTCCCTGGGGACCGCGCTGGGCACCGTGGTGGCCGGGGCGCTGGCGCACTACGCCGGCTGGCGCACGGTGTTCCTGCTGCCGGGCCTGGTCGCGGCCTACCTCGCCCGGGCGCTGCGACGCCTGGCCGAGCCCGAGCGGGAGCCCGCCGGATCCCTGCTGGCGCCCTTCCGCATCGTGCTGGCCTCGCGGTGGATGTGGTTCGTCATGGCGCTCGCCTTGGCCGAAGGCGCCGTACTGCTGGGGTTCTTGACGTACCTGGCGCCCGCGCTGGAGGCCCGGGGCGTGCCGACCGCCGTGGCCGGGGCGGTGTCCGCGCTGTACGGCGCGGGGGCGATGGCTTTCGCGCAGATGGTCAAGCGACTGGTGGGACGGTGGAGCCCGGCAGTGCTGATCCTGGCCGGCGGGGCTGCCGCGGCCGCGGCCTACGCCGCCGCAGCGACGAGCCGGTCCCTCCCGGCACTGGCGGTCACCGCACTCCTGCTGGGCGGCAGTTGGTCGTTCATGCACACCACGTTGCAGTCGTGGGCGATCGCCGTCGCCCCGGCGGCCAGGGCCACCGGCGTGGCGATGTTCGGGGTCAGCCTCTACGGCGGCAGCGCCCTCGCCAGCGGCCTGACGGCCACCACGGCGGCGGACCACAGGTACGGGCAGCTCTTCCTGATCGCCATGCTGTTGACGGTTCCGCTGACCCTCGCGGCGGTGGCGGGGCGCAGTCGGTACCGATGACCGGAGAACGCCGTGCCGGACGTCCGCCCCGGACATTCACCCGGGGGAGCCACCCGGCCGACCATGATCATTACCCGTGCGAGGCGCCGAAAGGGACCCGGGAACGATCAAGAGCCCTGCTTCACTCTCGTGAAACAAGGCTCTGACCTGCGACGATGGAGAGAACTCCCGTCGGGACGACAGGATTTGAACCTGCGACCCCTTGACCCCCAGTCAAGTGCGCTACCAAGCTGCGCCACGTCCCGGTGCCCGTTTCGGCCGGGAATCCCCGGCTGACCGCGCACGAGAACAATACCGCATGTCAGAGGGTGGGTGCTGCCATATCCCCGGGTCGGCACACGTACGGCCGACGGACGAGATGAGTACCCGTACTCATGCACCGCCGTCACGGCGCCGTCACGCTACGCGCATGACTACTCCATCGATTCAGCGGCCGACGACCACGGCCTTCTTCGTACAGGCCGCGATCTCCTTCGGGCTGTCGCTGGTGGCACTGGTGATCGGGATCATCAAACTGCCGGTGGGGCCCTGGGAGCGCGGCTTCCTCGCCATCGGCCTGGTCTTCGTCGTGTCCTCGGCGTTCACCCTGGCCAAGTGCATCCGCGACCGCCAGGAGGTCGAAGAGGTGACGAACCGGGTGGACAAGGCCCGGATCGACAAGATCCTCATCGAGCAGGACGTCTTCAAGCCGGGGCAGGTCTGACCCGGCGACCGGGGCCGCGGCCCTGACGTCCGGGCCGCGGCCCCGGTTCCGGGCCGCGGCCCGGGCCCGGGCGGTGCTCAGACGTGCTTGTCGAGCCAGGCCAGCAGGTCGTCCTGGACCTCGTCACGGTTGGTCTCGTTCAGGATCTCGTGGCGGGCGTCCGGATAGGCCCGCCAGGTCAGATCACGGGTGCCCAGATAGCGGAAGTCCTCCAGGATTTCATGGACCAAAGTCATCCGCTGATGACAGGGGTCCTGGTCGCCGACGGCGAGGTGGACGGGCAGTCCGCGCGGGATGCGGCCGAGGTGTGCCGGGTCGTTGATCTTGCGGATGGCGCGCACCCAGTCGACGGTGAGACCGGCGCAGAACGGGAAGCCGCAGTCCTCGTCGGCAACGTAGGCGTCCACCTCGGCGGCGTCGCGGGAGAGCCATTCGAAGCCGGTGCGGTGCGGAAAGGCGTCGTTGAAGGAGCTGAAGGTGCGCGGAATGAAGGAGGAGAGCGCGCCACGGCCGTGCCGGACGATCTCCTGGTCCAGTTCGTCGACGGCGCCGTCGAGGTCCAGGCCTGGCAGGGTGCGGAAGGCGCCGGTGAGGATCAGTCCGGCGAGGTCGGCGCCGTACTCCTCGGCGTAGTCGCGGGCCAGCATCGCGCCCATGCTGTGGCCGAGCAGCACCAGCGGGACGCCGGGGTGGGCGGCGGCCGCATGGTTGCCGACGCCCTTGAGGTCGCTGACGATCGCCCGCCAGGCGTCCTCGCCGACCACCCCGCGGCCGCCGGTGGAGGCGGCAGTGGCGCCGTGGCCCCGGTGGTCGGAGGCGAGGACGGCATAGCCGTGGCCGGTCAGGAAGCGCGCGAAGCGGTCGTAGCGCCGGCCGTGTTCCGCGGCGCCGTGGGCGATCTGGACCAGGGCGCGCGGGTGACCGGACGGCGGGAGCCAGGTGTAGGTGGCGATACGGGCGCCGTCCGGGGCCTGGTGGAAGTCCTGCTGCATGGCCTGCATGGCGTCGTCTCCTGACTGCCGGGGCGGTGACTGACGGGCGGTGACTGACGGGCGGTGGCTGACGGGCGGTGGCTGACGAGTCGTCGGCGCCCACTCTTGCGCGCGGGGCGGCGGTGCGCCATGGGGCGCGCGTGGCGTGGTTGCCCCCGTCCCCGGGCGGCGTGACACGATCGGCCGGTTCTTTGATGACTCTGTGCCGCAACCCCCCTTCGCAGGAGGAACGTTGGACACCACGGATCGTTTCGCGGACCGTTTCGAGGATCATTTCGAGAACTCCCCCCTTCCCCCCGCGCCGCTGTCCCGCCGCAGATTTCTGCAGGGCACCGCCTCGGCCGCCGCGGCGGCGGGTCTGGCGGGCGTCACGGCTCCCGGCGCCTGGGCGCAGGACGCCGGCGCAAGCGGCGCCGCACTGTCCTTCACGGCCGCGACCAATGGCGCCGCCTCGCTCTCCCCGGCCGGTGACCGGCTGGTCGCCGAGGTCCAGAACGTCCTGTGGTCCCTGCCGCGGGCCGGTGGCGACGCGGTGGCGCTGACCCCGCCCGACCTGGAGCCCACCCGTCCGGTGTACTCCCCCGACGGCCGCCGGATCGCCGTCTGCGCCTACCGGGGCGGCACCTTCCATCTGTGGACGCTCGCCGCCGACGGCTCCGGTCTCCGGCAGCTGACCGACGGCCCGTGGGACGACCGCGGCCCCGCCTGGTCACCCGACGGCACCCGGATCGCCTTCGCCTCGGAGCGGGGCGGGGACGCGGTGGCCGGCAGCCCGTACCGGATCTGGGTGCTGGAGGTGACGACGCAAAGGCTGACGCGGGTGACCGGGCTGCCCGGTCAGGAGGGCCCTCACCAGGACGCCGCCTGGGAGGACTTCGACCCCTGCTGGTCGCCGGACGGCGCACGGATCGTGTTCGTACGGGGGCGGGTGACGGGCGCGGCGCTGGTCTCCCGCACCGTCGCCTCCGTGCCGGCCGACGGGCGGGGCGCGGTGCGCACCGAGCACACCGAGACGGCGACCGCGCAGGTGATGGCGCCGGCGCTGTCCCCCACGGGACGGCTCGCCCACCTGCGGACCACGGACTATCCGGGGCCCACCTGCGCGCTGGTGGT
Organism: Streptomyces sp. NBC_00400; assembly: GCF_036048035.1. Lineage (NCBI taxonomy): Bacteria > Bacillati > Actinomycetota > Actinomycetes > Kitasatosporales > Streptomycetaceae > Streptomyces > Streptomyces sp. NBC_00400. The sequence continues at coordinate 1,061,775 of NZ_CP107940.1, forward strand.
GGACGGCGGGAGGGTCGCGGTCGACGGCGATGTGGAGCCGGTGCCGCCGCGCTGGGTCTCGCGGGACGAGCTGCTGCTGACGGTCGGCGGACGGTTCCGGATCGTCCGGCCCGATGCCCCGCAGCACGCCGAGACCATCCCGTTCGCCGCGCGGCTGCCGCTGGACCGCCCCCGCTACCGCGTCAAGGACTACGGCTTCGAGCGGACGGCCGCCGGTCCGGTGCGCGGGGTGCACCTGCCCGCGCTCTCTCCCGACGGCCGCAAGGTCGCCTTCGCCGCGCTCAACGGGCTCTGGATCGCGCCCACTTCGGGCGGCGGCGCCCCGCGCAGGATCGTCCGGGCCGACGCCACCCGCTACGTCCTGGCGCCGAGCTGGTCGCGCGACGGGCGGGCGCTGCTCTACGCCGACGACCGGGACGGACTGTTCGCGGTGCGCCGCCGCGATCTCGCTTCCGGCGAGGAGACGGTACTGGCCGCCGGCGGCCGGGTGCAGCCCGCGCTGTCGCCGGACGGCGGACGCCTGGCCGCCCTGGACATGTCCGGAAATCTCGTTGTACGAACGCTGTCCGACGGCCAGGAGAAGGTACGGGCCGCACCGATGGGCGCCGGCGGACTGCCCGGCCGTCCCAGCTGGTCACCGGACGGGCGCTACCTCGCGTACTGCGACCGCATCCGCCTCAACCGCCGCTTCCGCGAGGGCTACAACGTCATCCGGATCGTCGACACCGAGACCGGCAAGGACCGGCTGCACCCGGTCGCCGAGCACGTGTCGATCGCCGACCGCTATGACTCGGGGCCGGTCTGGTCGCCCGACGGGCACTGGCTGGCCGTGATCGTCGAGTCCGCCCTGTGGGTGCTGCCGGTGCGGCCCGACGGCACGCCGGAGGGTGCGCCGCGGCAGCTGACGGAGGAGAGCGCCGACCATCCGTCGTGGTCCGGGGACTCCGGCACGCTCCTGTATCTCTCGGCCGGGAAACTGCGGCTGATCGGGGTGTCCGGCGGCGTGGCACGGACCGTCCCGGTGTCCCTGGGGCACCGGCCCGCGCGCGCCCGGGACACCGTGGTGCACGCGGGCCGGTTCTGGGACGGCACCGGCGACGAGGTGCGCGAGGACGTCGATGTGGTGGTGCGGGACGGGCGGATCACCGCGGTGGAGGCGCACCGCCCGGCCCGGTCCGGCGCCGCCCGCCGGGTGGACGCCTCCGGGCAGACCGTGCTGCCCGGCCTGTGGGACGCCCACACGCACCCCTGGCAGGTGACCTACGGCGGGCGGCAGACCGCGCTGCAGCTCGCCTACGGCATCACCACCGCCGTCTCCTGCGGGGGCTTCTCCTATGAACAGGCCCGCCTCCGGGAGGCCGTGGCGGCCGGCGCACTCGCCGGGCCCCGCCTGCTGACCTGCGGCGAGCTGCTGGACGGCGCCCGGGTCGCGTACAGCATGGGGCGGGCGCACCGTACCCGTGCGGGGCTGCGCCGCTCGCTGGAGCGCGGCGCGGCCCTGGACTGGGACTTCGTCAAGACCTATGTACGGGCGCCGGGCTGGGTGATGGAGGAGGCCGCCCGCTTCGCCCACCAGCGGCTCGGGGTCCGGGCGGGGAGCCATCTGCTCTCCCCCGGAGTCCAGCTCGGCCAGGACCTGACGACCCATCTGCAGGCCACCCAGCGACTGGAGTTCGGCCATGCCGTCAGTGGCTCCGGGCACGCTTACCAGGACGTCGAGGAGGTCTACACCGGCACCGGCTTCCACCTTCTCGCCACGCCGTTCTCCGCGGCCGCGCTGCTCGGTGACGATCCGGCACTGGCCGACGATGTGCGGGTCACCCGGCTGATGCCGCCCTGGGACACCGCACTCGTACGGGAGAACGCCGGCCATCGCCCCACCCCGGCACAGTTGGCCGACATCGACACCGAGGTCGGCGTCTACCGGCGGGTGCTGGAGGGCGGCGGGCTGGTCGCGCTGGGTACGGACCAGCCCCTGGTGCCGGTGGGACTGGGCCTGCACCTGTGCCTGCGGGCGCTGCACCGCGGCGGCCTCAGCGTGAGCCGGACGCTGCGCACGGCGACCGCGCTGCCCGCCCGGGTGTTCGGCGCACAGCGGGATCTGGGGACCCTGGAGGTCGGCAAGCTCGGCGATATGACCCTGGTGGACGGCGATCCGTTCCGGGACTTCGACTCGCTGGTGCGGACCTCGGCGGTCCTGCGCGGCGGACGGCTGTTCGCCCAGCGGGAGCTGACCGGCTCCTTCCCGGCCCCCGCCGCCCGTTCGCTGCGATCGGCCGGCACCGACTGGCTGGAGGTGGGCCGGCAGCAGCGCCGCGAGTCCTGCTGCAACGTCTCACACTGATGCGCAAAACCCCGCCGCGGCCGGGTGGGAGGCGTGGGGTGGCGCGGTTCCGGAGCCCTCGGAACCGCGCCACGGTCGTCCTCGCATCCGGGGGTGGTGCGCATCTGCTTCGCGCTTCAACTCTTCACTTAAATGCACCCAGTTGATGTTTTATGCGCCCCGCAGTAGGTATGCCAACGGGTATTGCACGGGGTAAGCGAAAGATCACTTTCCGGAACGTTCGCTGCGACGACACCACCGGGTGCCGTCCGAGGCGTGATGCGACCAGCACGGGGGAGATCGCGAAGGAGGGGCTCGTCTTGCACCGCTACTTCACGGACCAGCGGCATGAGGTACTCCGGCACCAGGTGCGGGAGTTCGCCGAGAGGGAGGTCCGCCCCCGGGTGGCAGAAATGGAGGCGAACCGTTCCGTGTGCCATGACCTCTCGCGCCAGATCGCGCGGCAGGGCTGGATAGGCGCGACCGTGCACCGCGCCTACGGCGGAATGGGAGCCGGCCATGTCGCCAAGACCCTGATCATCGAAGAGCTCTCCCGGGTGAGCGCCGCGATGGGCGCCATGGTGCAGGCGTCGCAGCTGGGCGTCGCAAAGATCGTCCACTTCGGCAGCGAGGAGCAGAAGAAGACCTGGCTGCCCGCCATAGCCTCCGGCGACTGCCTGCCGACCATCGCGGTCACCGAACCGCAGTCCGGCGGCCATGTGCTGGGCATGACCACCACCGCCGTCCGCGACGGCGACGACTACGTCCTCAACGGCCGGAAGATCTACGTCGGCAACAGCCATGTCGGCGACCTCCACGGCGTGGTGGCCCGCACCGGCGAGGGCTCCAAGGGCCTGTCGGCGTTCCTCGTCGAGTCCGACAGACCGGGCTTCCGGGTCGGGCCGCAGCAGCCCGCGATGGGGCTGCACGGCTTCAGCTTCGGCGAGCTGTTCTTCGACAACTGCCGCATTCCAGCGGCGAATCTGCTGGGCCGGGAGGGCGACGGCCTGTCGGTCGCCTACTCCTCCAGCGTGCTGTACGGACGGCCGAATCTGACCGCCGTATCGCTGGGCATCCATCAGGCGGTGCTGGACGAGACCACGGCGTTCTGCGCCGAGCGGCAGCGCTACGGCAAACCGCTGGCCGACCTCGGCAACATCAAGCTCAAGCTCGGCCGCATCCAGTCGCGGCTGCTGCTGTCCCGGCTGTCCGCGTACCACGCGGTACACCTCCTGGACCAGGGGCTGCCGTGCGATGCGGAGCTGATGAACGCCAAACTGGTCAATGTGGAGTCGGCGCTGGAGTCGGCGCGCGACGCGATGGACATCCACGCCGCCTGCGGGCTGTTCACCGACCGGCCGGTGGAGCGCTTCCTGCGCGACGCCCACCACATCTTCGCGCCGGCCGGCACCTCCGACATCCAGTTGCTGCGCCTGGGCGAACTGGCCCTGGGACGGGCACGGGGCGAGTGGTCCAGCCGGCTGGCGGATCTGCTGCGGCTGGAGCCCTCGGAGTGGCCCGAGGAGGGCGACGCCCCCGCGGACGTACCGGCTCCCGCCGGGCGGGGCGAGGACACCCCGGCCACGGTGCCGGGCCAGCGCACCGGCCCGGTGTCCGGGCGCTCGTGGTGCGTCCGGCCGAGATGAGCGGCAGCCTCGGTCATGGGGTGCGCGGTCACCGGCAGCCGGCCGATGCCGCGGCCCCGGGCCGGGCGTCCGGCTCCAGGGGATGTCTCCTCTGAAGCCGGACGCGCCGGGCACCGGGGCCGGATTCCGTACCGGGGAGGCGCCCTTGGGGAGGCCTCCCCAAGGGCGCCTCCTCAGGCGTCGCTCTGCTGCTTCTCCATGCGGTTGATCTGCTCGACGAGTTCGGCGGCCATCGCCTTGATGGTCTCCAGCCCTTCCCGGCCCCAGGGGCGTGGTTCGAGGTCCACGACGCAGACGGTGCCCAGCGCCATCCCCGTACGGTCGATCAGCGGCGCCCCGAGGTAGGAGCGGATGCCGATCTCGTCCACGACGGGGTTGCCGGCGAACCGCGGATAATCGCAGACGTCCTCCAGCACCAGGGCCTTCCGGCGGACGATGACATGCGGGCAGTACCCGTGGTCTCGGTCCATCACCCGGCCCGGCTGGGCGCTGGCGGGCGCAGGACCCAGCTCGACGGCCCGGTCCTGCGCGGGGGTGTAGAGGCCGGCGAAGTACTGCCGCCGCTCGTCGATGAAGTTGACCATCGAGTACGGCGCCCGGGTGGTCCGGGCGAGCTTGCGGGCGAACTCGTCGAAGGCGGGCAGCGGCGACTCCCCGATCCCCAGGGCGCGCAGCCGGGCGACCCGCGCCGGGGCCTCGTCGTCCTGCGGGGTGAGCAGCAGATGGCGCGTCGGATCGTAGGAGAGGTACGGGACGCGGGAGGCGGGGTGGTTCACGGCAGCTCCGGGGTCGCGGCGAGGGCGGGGGTGAGCAGATGCTGGACGAGCGAGACCAGGACGTGGGTGGCCGAGCTGCACCGGCGGGCGTCGCAGAGCACGACGGGGATGTGGGGAGAGATGTCCATGGCGGTGCGGACCTCGTCCGGGTCGTAGTGGTAGGAGCCGTCGAACTCGTTGACGGCGACGATGAATTGGATACCGCGCCGTTCGAAGAAGTCGACGGCCGCGAAGCACTGGTCCAGGCGCCGGGTGTCGGCGAGGATGACCGCGCCGAGCGCACCGTTGGACAGCTCGTCCCACATGAACCAGAAGCGCTGCTGCCCCGGCGTCCCGAAGAGATAGAGGATGTGCGCGGGGCTGAGCGTGATCCGGCCGAAGTCCATGGCGACGGTGGTGGTGTCCTTGTTCTCGACACCCGCCAGATCGTCCGTACCCACGCTGATCTGGGTCAGGAGCTCTTCCGTGCTCAGCGGCTCGATCTCGCTCACCGCGCCGACAAAGGTCGTCTTGCCGACCCCGAAGCCCCCCGCGACCAGGATTTTGAGCGCGGTGGGGAAGAGGTCGGCCGAGGGGTCCCCCGGGGTGTGGGGGTCACAGTCGTTTGCGAAGTCCATTCAGCACCGCCTCCAGCAGGGCTCGGTCGGTACGGGACGCGGGCCCTGCCGAAACGGCTGCGGGGGCCCGCGCGGTGAGCGCCCCGCAGTCGACGAGGTCGGCGAGGAGCACTTTGGTGACCACGGCGGGCAGCCGTATGTGGGCGGCGATCTCCGCGACGGAGACCGGCCCGCCGCACAGCCCCAGCACCTGGGCGTAGTCGGGGCCCTGGCAGGAAACGGGCCGTCGGCCGGTGGCCATCACCATGGTCAGCAGGTCGAAGTGCGCCGTCGGACGGGTCCGGCCGTTGCTGACGGTGTACGGGCGGACCAGCCGGCCCGCCGCGTCGTCATACCACGGCTCCCCGCCCTGCCGCCGTCGGCGACGCACGGTCATGGTCAACGACCGCCCGCGGGCGTCTGGTGGCGTGCGGGGGTGGACAGATAGGGCCGGACGCTCTTGACCAGCATCGACATCTCGTAGCCCAGCACCGCCACATCGGCTTCGCGGCCGGCGAGCACGGCCAGGCACGCGCCCGATCCGGCGGTGGAGACGAACAGGAAGGTGGACTCCAGCTCGACGACCACCTGCAGCACCTCGTCGCCCTCCCCGAAGCGCACACCGGCGCTGCGGGCGAGGGAGTAGAGGCCGGAGGACAGGGCGGCCATGTGGTCGGCGCTGTCCGGGTCGAAGCCGTGGGCGGCCTTCACCAGGCCGTCCGAGGACAGCAGCAGCGCACTCCGGGCGTGCGGCACCCGCTGTACGAGCCCGGTCAGCAGCCAGGACAGATCGGTGTGCTGGCCTCCCTGCAGCTGCGAATGCGCCTGCGCACGCACATCACTCACCATGGTTGCGGTCGTCTCCTCGGGGGCGGGCCATCGTGGCATCGTGGTCACGGTCGTAGAGCAGGTCGTTGCCGGCCGGGCTGCTGGTGTCGCCGCCGTGGGCCGTGGTGCCGTTACCGCCGGCGGTGTCGCCGGCATAGGTGTCGTCGGCGAGGCTGAAGCCGCGCCGGAAGGCGGCCATCAGGCCGGGGTCGTGCTCGGGCTCGGGCCCCGTACGAGGGGTCGCGGACGGCAGGATCGGGTCGCCGCGCAGCTCGGGAACGAGGTGCGTCTGCTTGCGCCGCCGGGGCAGCCGCGGGCGGGCGCTGTTGTCCACGGCAGGCGGCGCGGGCGGGAGCACGACCGGGCCGGGATCGGCGGGGCGGTCGGCGGGAGCGGCGTCAGGGGTGTGCGGCTCGGGCAGCCGCGCGTCGGGCAGGCGGACGTCGGGAGTGTAGGCGCCCGTGGCGCGGACCAGCCGGCGACGAGCGGCACCGGCGTCGGGATCGGAGACGGGATCGGTGTCCGCGGTGAGGCGGCTCGGGGCCGGAACCGGGGCCGTACGGTCGCCGTATCCGCGCGGTGCCATGTCGAGCGTGTCGGGGGCGGGCGCGGGGCTGGGGATGGCCACGACGGTCCGGTGGCCGGGACCCAGACCGGGGTCATGGCGCTCGGGAGTCTCCACGGGGGCGTGATGCCGGGGGCGTTCGTGACGCGCAGGGGTCCCTTCGGGGACGCCGGGGTCGTCGACGAAGCCGCCGGCGTAGCCCCCGTCGTGCTCGCGCACCGGGTCGGTGTCCGGCGACGAGGCGCGCGGCCCCTCCGCTCCGTCCGCTTCCCCCTCGGCCGGTTCCTCGCCGAGCAGTTCCTGGGGCACGATCAGCACGGCCTGCACGCCGCCGTAGATATTGCTCTGCAGCCGCACCACGATGCCGTGCCGCCGGGCGAGCGAGGAGACCACGAACAGTCCGATCCGGCCGTCGCTCAACAGCTCGGCGACATCGATGTGTTCGGGGTCGGCCAGCAGGGCGTTCATCCGCGACTGCTCGTCCGCCGACATGCCCAGGCCGCGGTCCTCGACCTCGACCGCGAGCCCCGCGGTGACGAGCTGGGCGCGCAGCAGGACCGGGGTCTGCGGCGCGGAGTAGATCGAGGCGTTCTCGACGAGTTCGGCGAGCAGGTGGATGACGTCGGCGACGGCATGTCCGTGCAGGGTGCCCTCGATCGGCGGCACCAGCTTGATCCTCGGGTACTGCTCGACCTCGGCGATCGAGGAACGCAGCACCTCGGTCATGGACACCGGGCGGCTCCACTGGCGCCGCGAGATGGCGCCGCCGAGCACCGCAAGGTTCTCGGCGTGCCGGCGGATCCGGGTGGCCAGGTGGTCGACGTGGAACAGGCCCTTGAGCAGGTCCGGGTCCTCGACCTGGTTCTCCAGCTCGTCCAGCAGCTCGATCTCCCGGTGCACCAGGGACTGCAGACGGCGGGCGAGGTTCACGAACACCTCGACCTTCTGCTCGCTGCCGCTGGCGTTGCTGCGGGCGATGGCAACCGCGTCGATGACGGCGGACTCGGCGGCCCGGCCCGCGGCGGCCACCTCGTGGACGAGCAGGTCGAGCGTGTCACCGGTGGGCACCGCGCCCTGTTCGGGCTCGCGGCGCTGGATCCACTCGCCCTGCCGTACGCGGTCCAGCAGGTCGTACAGGTCGGACTGGCTGCGGGCGCAGACCTGGCGCAGCCGGGCGTAGCGGGTGACGGTGGCGCGGGCCTCGGCGTTGGCGGCGGCGCTCGCGGTGAGCACGATGACGCAGACCAGCGCGAGACCGCCGCACAGCACCACCCACTCGCGGCCGGTGAGCCGGGCGCCGCCGGTTTGCACCACGAAGGCGGCGGCGGCCGTGCAGATGACGGCGACGAGGAGGCAGGGGACGGCGGCGAGCCGGACCAGGCGGGCCCGTATCGCCGAGTCGGCAGCGGATTCGGGGAACGAGGCCCGGCCGTGTCGTCCGCCCTCACGCTCCCGCCGCCGGGCGGAGGCGGGGACGGGGACGGCCCCCGGGGAACCCTGGGGCCCTGGGGATCTGTGAGCCTCCTGGAACGTCTGGTTCCCCTGGGGGAATGCGGTAGGCATCGGCGCCCTCCGGATCGGCCGTGGCAGTTCGCGGAGCACGCACGCTAGTTGTTGCACGGGTGGGGTCCGGGCCCACTTCAGGGTTTCGCTACCCCTCGCCACCTCCTTGAGTGGGCGCCTCGCGTACACCAGTACGAGGCAATCCGAACTCCCGTTCATGGAGGGTCAGTTGGAAGGCATTCGAAAGGCCAGTCCCACAGGGCGGCGTCCCGCTGCCGCCTCAGCGGTCCGCGACGAGATCCACGTCGGTGGGGGAAACCGCCGGCGGCCAGGTGGGCCATCCATGGACGGGGGGCACGGCGATCGCCCGCCACCACGGATAGACGGCCGGAGGGTCGGCGGGCTCGAACGGCTCTCCCGGCCGGGGGTGGGCGCTGGTGACCCCGGCCTTCTGGGCAGCGGTCAGGGTCCACTCGGCGGGCTCGGCCCACGGGTGCGGTGCGAGGTTGAAGGTGCCCCAGTGGATCGGCAGCAGCACGCCGCCGGGCTCTTGGCCCTGCAGGTCGAGGTGGGACTGGACCCCCTGCTCGGGGTCCATGTGAATGTCCGGCCAGAAGTCACTGTAGGCGCCGATCTGGATCATCGTCGCATCGAACGGGCCGTACGCCGCGCCGATCTCCGCGAAGCCGGAGAAGTAGCCGGTGTCGCCGCTGTGGTAGATCCGGTGGTCGGGTCCTGCGACCACCCAGGAGGCCCACAGGGTGTGCTGCGGGCCGCGCAGACCGCGGCCGCAGAAGTGCTGTGCGGGGGTGGCGGTGAGGGTCAGCCCGCCCACTCGGGCGGACTCGTGCCAGTCGAGCTCGGTGATCCGCTCCGCGGGCACACCCCAGAATTCCAGGTCGGCACCGACGCCGAGCGGGACGACGAAGGCCGCGCCGGAGCCGGTCAGGCCCTGGACCGTCGGCATGTCGAGATGGTCGTAGTGGTCGTGGGAGATCACCACGACATCGACCGGCTCCAGCTCGTCCAGCCCGATGGGGACCGGGTGCATCCGCTGGGGGCCCGCCCAGGTGAACGGTGAACAGCGCTCGCTCCAGACGGGGTCGAAGAGCACCCGCTGACCGTCTATTTCGGCCAGCACGCTCGAATGACCCATCCAGGTGAGCCGCAGCCCGGAGGCGGGCGGCTCCGTCCCGTCCGCGGCGGTCGGCCGGTAGACCGGGATCGGGCCGACCGGCGCCCGGCGCAGCCGCCCCTCCCGGCTCAGCTGGGTACGCGCCATCGGCAGCGCGGAGCCGTGGAGCAGCTGCCTGGTCTCCACGGGATTGCGGAACTGACCGTCCACGAACTGGGGCGACCTGCGCAGCCTGGCCAGCCGCTCCCCGGTGGGCACGGCGCCGAAAGCCGCCGGCCGCAGCGCGGAGAGTCGGGTGCGACGGGGTCTGGAACCGGTCACGGCACCTCCATGGTCGGGGTAGTCGCGAAGTGAACGGGCCGCGTGAGCGGCGGGTTCCGGTACGCCGCGCCACACGGCGCCGCCGTACGGTTTCCGCACCACGACACCCGGACTCTCCACACCATCACCCGCAGACAGCAACGGCGCGACCGGCCGTGACATTCCGGAGTAAGGGTGTGACCTTTCCCGGGCGCCACAGCAGATGCCGGCCGGCCCGGCAACTCGAACGCGTCCGTGGGAGCGGGGCCGGGCAGGCCGCCCTCACACCCCTTCCACGACCGCGGGCGGACCGGGGAGCCCGGGGCGGCGGGGCAGAAAGACCGTGCGCAGGAAGATCCGCGGAGCGACGAGACGGGTGGGCGGCGCGGTGAGACAGAAGACGTCCCGGAAGGCCGCCCCGACGACGGGGTCGATCGCGGCACGGGCGAAGAGCCGGTCGAGGTACCACGTGGTCAGCCGCTCCCCGAGACCTGCCGTGGTGCCGTCGGGGCTCGCGTAGGGGCGGTCCGAACCGACCGCGGCGAGCCAGGCGGGTTCCACGGCACGGGCCACCGCCCGCTGCGCCTCGGCGGTGATCCCCGGGCGCGGTGGAGAATGTGCAGGTGGCGGGCGTGCGGGACGCCCTTGCGGAAGGCCCGCCCCGCCGGGTAGCGGTCGCGCTCGACGACGGTGATCGCGTCGACCTGTCCGACCAGGGCGGTAACGGCCGGCATCCCGGCCGGCCCGCCACCGATCACGATCGCGGTGCGCCCGCCATGGGAGTTCTCCGCCATGTTCGCCATATCCGCCTCGCTCCCCCGCCGGCCGTCCGGCCGCCGACACCCCGCGCGTCACTGCCCCGGATCCGCTCTTCCCACCGGGATCCGTACCCCGCGCCCGGTTTCCGCTCGCCGGCCCAGCCGTCCACGCCGCTCTCCCCACGCACGGAACCTGATCACGGAGGGCCCTCAGGCTTCAGGGCTCTCACCATCCATGTCGACGGCCCTTTCCGCTCACCGCTTCGGGGGACATCCCTGCAGTCCCACGGGCCGCGCTCCCCGCCCGTTCCGCACCGGCCACTGATCACCGGCGCGGCTTCTTGCGGCCCCTTTCCTCCCTCGTGTCACCGGAGTCCCTGACATCCCGTGATGAGCCGAGTGTGCGTCTAGACTCCCGGCAGCGGACGCACATCGTCCGCAAACGGTTCCACCAGCAAGGGATTCGTCTCACCAGCAAGGGATTCAGGGACGCTTGTGACATTCCAGCAGGTTTCTGAGCCGTATGACGCATACGACGTACTCGTCGTCGGCGGGTCGGGCGTGGACACCACCGTGTCGGTTGCCGCGCTGCCCGTACCGCTCGCCGACTCCTATGCGGTCCCCCCTCTTCACGAAGGGGCGGGACACACCGGCACCGGCGTCGCGCTCGGCTGCGCGGCGCTCGGGCTCACCACGGGATTCGTGGATTTCCTCGGCGACGACCATCCGGGCAGTCTGGTCCGTGAACGGCTGGCCGGTACCGGTGTCGACTTCCGGCCGCTGCTCTCGCCGCACGGCACCCGGCGGGCGGTCAACCTCGTGGCCTCCGACGGCCGCAGGATGTCGTTCTACGACGGCCGTGACCCGCTCGATCTGCGGATGCCGCCCGAGCACTATCTCCCCCCGCTGCGCCGCACCCGGCACGTCCATCTGTCGATCATGCACTTCGCCCGGTTCCTCTACGACGACATCGAGGCTCTGGGCATCCCCGTCTCCACGGATCTGCACGACTGGGACGGGCTGACGGACCATCACCGCGAGTTCGCGCTCCGCTCGGACCTGGTGTTTCTCAGTACGGCGGGGGCGGGGGAACGGATCGGCTCCGTCATGCGGGAGATCCTGCACGAGGGACGTGCCGAGGCAGTGATCGCGATGGCCGGGGCGGGCGGCGCCTACCTCCTCACCGCCGACGACCGCACCCCGCGCCTGGTCCCGCCCGCGGTCCCGCCCGGCCCCGTCGTGGACAGCAATGGCGCGGGTGATGCCTTCACCTGCGGGTTCCTCTACGGCCGGCTGGCGGGCCGGGACCTCGACGAGTGCGCGCGCCTGGGTGCGGTCGCGGGGGCGTACGCCTGCACCTCACCGGGCACCCACACCCGCCTCGCCGGACCGGAGGACCTGCGCTCGGCCCTCACCACGACGGCGCCGCCCCTCACCACGGCGGCGCCGGCCACCGCACCGCCCGGCGACGGGCAGCGGCTCGCGGGTCCGCCGGACGCCCGGGTCTCCCCTGCGGGCGCGTAACTCGCCGGCCGGGAACCTCCGGCCGGGCCCGCGGGCCCGGCCGGTCAGCCCTTGCGGCCCACCCCGCCGTAGAAAATGGTGTTGTTGAGCTCCTGCGCACCGGGCACCGGGCCGTCCGGCCGCCACAGCGGCACCCGCACCACTCCCGGCTCCAGCAGGGCGAACGGCCCGAAGAGCGGCGCGATCTCGGTCTTCGACCGCAGGTTGAGGGAGGCGGTGGCGCTCTTGTAGACGTTCACCACGCCGTCGCGTGCCTGCTCGTCCGTGCGGCCCTCCGCATAGGCCTCATAAGGCTCACCCGTCGCATGCGACAGGACGAGGTGGCTGCCCGCGGGAAGCGCCTCGGCAAGGGTGGTGATGAGGCCGGCGGGGTCCTCGTCGTCCCGGATGAAGTGGAGTACGGCGACCAGCAGCAGCGCCACCGGCCGGTCGAAGTCGATCAGTTCCCGGACGGTGGGGTGGCCGAGCAGCGCCTTGGGGTCGCGGACGTCGCCGAGCACGAAGCCGGTGCGTTCGGTGTTGGTCAGCCGGGCGCCGGCGTGGGTGGCGACGATCGGGTCGTTGTCGACGTAGACGACGCGGGTGTCGGGAGCGGTCTCCCGGGCCACCTCATGGGTGTTGGGCGAGGTGGGGATGCCGGTGCCGATATCGATGATCTGGCGGATGCCGCCGGAGACCAGTTCGCGCACCGCCCGCCGCATGAAGGCGCGGTTGGCGCGGGCGCTGAGCCGGACCTGCGGGTGGACCTCGATGACGCGCTCCGCGGCCACCCGGTCGACCTCGTAGTTGTCCCAGCCGCCGAGGTAGTAGTCGTACATCCGGGCCGGATGCGGCCGGCTGGTGTCGATCTCCTCGGCCGCGAAGCCCGAGGGCTCCGGCCCCTGGACGTACGGTCCGATCTCATGGACCGTGCCCTCCGGCGCGCCCGGGGGTATGTCCTGCTCGCTCATGCCGTCCTCCGCTCGGTGCGCCGGCCCGGCGCCGCCGAGAGCAGGAAGTCGGCGTGGCCGGCCTTCGCGCCCTCGATGAAACTCACCATTTCGTGGTGGGTGTAGATCAGCGCCGGGCCGTCCGGGTCGGTCGACTGGCGCAGCGCGATCCGGCCGTCGCCCAGCCGCATGGCCTCGACGCACTCGCCGCCGTTTCCGCCGCTCCACGGCTTGTGCCAGCCCTCAGTGCCCAGTTCCGTGGCGGGCATGCCGTTGTAGATGCGTATGCGATCCATGGTTCAGATCTCCTTGCGAAAGCCACCCAGAATGGCCTCGGTGGTGTGTGCCGGCGCGGCCTGCGCACACATCCGGTCCAGGGCCTCCAGGAACTGCGAGACGTCGTTGCGCTGGTCGAAGTACACGGCTCCGACGAGGCTTTCCGCGTAGGCGATGTCCGGGAGTTCCGGAATCGGGAAGCGGAAAATGTGAAAGGGGCCGTACATGGCGGGGTGCGGGCCCGCGGCGAAGGGCATGACCTGCAGCCGGACGCTCGGCAGTGCGGTGGCCTCCATCAGCCGGGTGATCTGGTCGCGCATCACCTGGGCCCCGCCGATCGGCCGCCTCAGCACGGTCTCGTCCATGACCACCCACAGCATCGGTGCGCCCTCACGGGTCAGGAGCGACTGCCGCTCCATGCGCAGGGCGACGATGCGGTCGATGTCCGCCGCGGAGGCGTGCGGCATGCCGGCCCGCAGGACGGCGGCGGCGTAGTCCTCGGTCTGCAACAGGCCAGGGACGTAGTGCGGTTGGTAGGCCCGGATGAGGTTGGCTTCGCTCTCCAGGCTGACGAACGCGCTGAACCACTCGGGAAGGACGTCCCGGAAACGGTGCCACCAGCCGGGCTTGTTGGCCTCGCGCGCGAGGGAGAGGAAGCCCTCGATCTCGTCCTCGTCGGTGACGCCGTAGGTCGCCAGCAGCTTCTCGACGTAGGGGAGTTTGAGGCCGACCTCGGCCTTTTCCATGCGTCGTATCGTGGCGTGGGTCACATCGAGGGCCGCGGCGGCCCGTTCGAAGGAGATCCCCGCCTTCTCGCGCAGGTCCTGCAGTCGCTTGCCGAGCACCACCCGCAGGACGGTCGGTGCACCTGCCGACCGTGGGTCCGCCACGTCCGATCGCCTCCAACTGACTTCAGTGGTCAGCAGTGTGTCATGCCGTCAACAGCGCGAACAGACTGCACCTTACGATTCTGCAAATTGCAGAGTGATCCTTGCCATCGGTGACCGGCATCGCACATAGTTACGGCGTGGCTTCCTCCAACAACGCTCCCTCGTTAGGGCGCTGTGGCGGCTTTGTCGCCCAGTACCCGCAGGACGCGTTCCACTTGCCGGCGCGACGCACGTCCGTTCCCGAGGCGCGCAGACGCGTCAGTGCGCTGCTGCACGAGTGGGGCGCGGCTCAACACGTCCGCGACGACGTGGAGTTGGTGGTTTCCGAGCTGTTCACCAACGCGGTGCGGCACACCGACAGCGAGAAGGTCGGCTGCGAACTCGCCCTCTTCGGGGCGCACATACGCATAGAGATCACGGACCAGGGCGGCCCGGAGGATTCGGCGCCGCACGTCCAGCCCGGCAGCGTGGACAAGGAGTGCGGACGAGGGCTGTTCCTCGTCGGCGCGCTCTCCGACAGCTGGGGATCACGGCCCGCCGACAGCGGTGGGGGCCGGGTCGTCTGGGCCGACCTGCCGTACTCCTCGCTCGGCCACTGAGGCCCCGCTCCGCATCGGCGGAAACGGGGCCTCCGGCACGCCTTGGGCCACCGACGACCCTGGCCGCCCAGAGAGAGACCTCCAGACGGGTTTCCCTCAGAGCGGCAGCAGATCGGGCCGCTTGGGCTCGACATGGTCACCGGACGACTCACCGCGCAGCCGGCGCCCGATCCACGGGACAAGGTGCTCCCGCGCCCAGTGGATGTTGTCCCGCCGCGCCTCGGCGGCCGAGCGCTCCGTCTCCGGCGGCCACGGCTGGTCCGGGTCGGCCGGCACCCGCAGCCCGAGCACCTGCCCCGCGCGCAGCGCCACCCGGGTGTGACCGTCGGCGGACAGATGCAGCCGGTCGTCGCTCCACGCCCGCCGGTCCTGCACCGACTTCAGCGACCACAGGTCCAGGACCGGGCAGTTGTGCCGGTCCGCGATGGCCCGGACATGCGCCGTGTACGTGGCGATCTTGCCGCGCAGATGCTTGAGGACGGGGATGCCGCGGGTGTCGAAGCCGGTGCACAGCAGGACCGTGCCGACCTCCTGCCGCAGATCGGCGACCGCCGCCTCGTAGCGCTCGGCGACCGCGTCCGGATCCGAACCGGGCCGCAGGATGTCATTGCCGCCGGCACAGAACGTCACCAGGGCGGGGGCGAGCTCCTTCGCCCGGGGCACCTGCTCCTCGACGATCTGGTCCAGGAGCCGCCCCCTGACCGCGAGGTTCGCATAGCGGAAGTCCCCCTCGGCCTGCTGGTCCGAGAGAAGGACCGCCAGGCGGTCCGCCCAACCGATGTACGCCCCGTCAGGGCCGGGATCCCCGACCCCCTCTGTAAAGCTGTCCCCGACGGCTGCGTACGACCCGATGGCGCCATGGGCACCGTTGCTGAAGTACTTCGAATCGTCTGCCACGTCACGACATACTTCACCTCAAGAAGTGACTTACGCCACCGTAACCAGGGGTTGACGAGGGGTGATTAATGCCACCAAGTCAAATTCTTGTCAAGTTGGAATAAAGATCGGCCGCGACCTGCCCCGCACATTGCGGCGCGTCGGTGTCGTCCATGTCGGCCCGATTGCCTCTTGCCTCAATGTCGTATCGTCGGAAGTGCCCGCCTCGCCGACGAGCGGCGTCGGCGAACGAACCCGAGGAGCGCGCGTGACGCAGCAGACGCCGCAGGTCCCCCAGGCCCAGCCCGAGCTCACGGAGGTCCGCAACTTCCGCGACGTGGGTGGTCTGCCGACCGTGGACGGGCGTCGCGTACGGGAGGGGAGGCTGTTCCGCAGCGGGCACCTCGCCCATGCGACCGAGGCGGATGCCGCGTTTCTGGCCGGCCTCGGGCTGCACACCATCTTCGACTTCCGCAACGCCTCGGACATCAAGCTGGAAGGCCCCGATGTCACGCTGCCCGGCGTGCGCCATGTGAACATCCCGCTCACCGACCCGGCCGACGGCGCGGAATTCTGGGCGATGGTGCGCGACGGTGAGCTGGACCAGCTGCGTTCCGCGCTCGGCGACGGCAAGGCCGCGGCCCGTATGGCCAAGACCTACCGCCACATCATCACCACCCGTACCGAAGACCACAGCAGGGTGCTGAACGCGCTTGCCGAGGACAGCGTCCCGGCGCTGATGCACTGTGCGGCCGGCAAGGACCGCGCGGGCCTGTCCGTTGCCGTGACCCTGCTCGCGGTCGGCGTGGAGCGGGACGCCATCGAGGCGGACTACCTCAAGTCCGACGATCCCCACCGGCGCTACAAGATCCGCCGCTCCGACAACTCCGCGGTCGGGATGTCGCAGGAGGTCATGGAACTGCTCGCGCCGCTGTTCGGGGCGCGCACCGACTACCTCGCGGCCGCCTATGACGCCATCGAGCAGACCTGGGGCTCGACGGAGAAGTACCTCACCGACGGCCTGAAGCTGGCGCCCGCCACCCGCGAACGGCTGCGTGACCAGCTGCTGGCGGACTGACCACCGGCACGGCCCGTCCAGAGCTCCGACGCCCCGCCCCGCGGCCGGCGCGTCGGAGCGCGGGATCCCCGTGTCACTCCAGCACGTTGGAGCAGACCGGGGAGATCTCCTGGGTGTCCTTGATCTCCTCTTGCAGCGCCTTGCTCGCCACGAGCGCGGCCACGACATCGGGATGCATACCCGCATCGTCACCCTCGCGCTCCTTGGCGTCGGCCACGCTGTTCCGCTCGTCCGCCCGGGTCTGGAGGGCGGACTTCACCTTGGCATCGGCCGCCTTTCCGGCCGCGGCATGCAGGCCCGCCGCCACACGCCTGGACCGGTCGACGAAGTCTTTCGTCGTGCGCAGCTCCGTCGGCCGTTGTGTGGGAGCAATGATCTGTTTGGCCTCGGCGCAGCCGGCGGGCACGTCGTTCGCGTTCGTCACCACCAGAACGGTCGTGGCGGCCGCGACCGCCACAGCGGCGGTTCCCGCCGTGGCGGCAGTGTTGGCGGAGGCGAGTTTTGCCAGGTAGCCGAACAGGCTGCCGATCTTCGCCGTGGGGGCGACCGGCGCGGCGAGGATCGCCAGGGCGGCGGCCACGGCGAGTTTGTCGCCCTTCAGCAGATTGCGGATCTGCTCCTCGGTGCTGACGAAGTACCTGAGGTCCTTGCTCATTCCGCCGTGCGTCGCGGCGATCTTGCCCAGCATGTAGAGCTGCAGCGCGATCTGCCCGCGGCCGGCTGCCAGCGCGGCCGGCGCGGCGACCCTGACCAGGCGGGAGAGCAGCACCCACTGCTGCGCGTCGTGCAGGGCGCGTGCGACGGTCAGCAGCAGATACGGGTCCGGCCCCGGCGGCGCGGCCTTCGCCGCGAGCCCCGCCGTCAGGCCTTCAGCGGCGGTGGCCGCCGCGGTGGGGGCCCAGTTCTGGTGGCGGACCGCGGCGAAGGCGTCCTCGGTGATCCGGTAGGTGCCGCCGCTGTAGGTGACCAGGCGGCGGTCGTAGAGTTCCGGCCCGGCATCTGCGGCCTGTGGGTCTCCGGTGACCGGTGCGAACCAGGCATCGGTCAGCGGCACGCCGAAGGTCGCCAGGGCGACCAGCGCGCTGCGGGCCGGTTCGCTCAGGGCGACGGCCAGGGCCTCGGCCTGATGCTGCGGGCTCAGCCGGTCCGGATCGACCGGCGGGGGCTGGTCGTGGGACTCCCTGGCCGCCCTGGCACGCCATTGGTCGGAGCCCTTGATGAACTCCGCGTACTGGCGCAGGCGCTGAGGCTTGCCCTCGGCCATCCGGTAGGCGTGGTCGAACTGCAGGTTCTGCAGGCCGACCGGGCCCAGCGTCAGCCCGAGTTCGGAGCTGAGCAGCTTGATCGCGGCGGCTTGGGTCAAGGGCTCGACGAAGTGCGCCGCCGCCGTGTCCGGCAGGGTCAGGTACGGGGACGTGAAGAGGAACGTGCAGCCGGAAAAGGTCTGCATCAGCCGGGCCACGTCCTCCCGGCTCAGTGCGCAGTCGAAGACGGTGAGGTGTACGTCGGAGACGTGGGCGACGGCCTCGTGCAGCATGGTCTCGTCGACCCCGCGCAGGAAGGTCTTGCCGAAGAACGCCTCGGTGAGCCGCTGGTAGAGGCTTTCCAGCGTGCCGGTCTCCCCGGTCCGGGGCGACAGGACGTGACCGCGCCGCCCCTGCGCCGCCAGTTTCCGGTGCACCTCCTCGGCAATCGCCTTCTTCCCGACGTCCGCAGCCCCGTACAGCTGGACACTGGTGCCCTCGGTCAGCTGCCGGAAGGTCTGCGCCACGAGCTCGTCGCGGCCGAACAGGTCGGCCCGGGCGGGAGCCCGCAGGGGACGGGGCTCGCGCAGCGGCAGTTCCAGCACGCTCTCGGTCTCGACGAACTTGCCGTCGACGTAGACGACGTTGAGGGTGTAGTCACCCGTGCTCACGTTGCCCTGCACATCGCCGTGGACCACGACCGAGCGCCGGGCGGCGGAGCGGGCCGGGTCCTGGGACATGTGGGCCGCAGACCGGTCGGCCGGCCCGGACTCGCCGCTCACCGGCGCTGGATGTTGATCGCGGCGTCCCCGGTCGACACGATCCCGGAAACGCTCCCGCTCACCGCCACGCCCCGGGCACCGTCGGCCTGTGCCGCCGGCGGTGCGGGAAGCAAGGCCGCCAACTCCGCGACCAGCGACGGGTCTTCCGCCAGAACGCCCCTGAGCCGGAGGCGCAGTGCCGCCAGCGCGTCCGGATCTCCGGCTGTTGTCGCCAGGTCGGTCACCGCCGCCTCGATCGGCGCGCGGTCCGGAGTGCGGCGCAGGATCCGGTCGAGCAGTCGCTGGCCCAGCCGTACCGTCGCATCGGCTGCCTGGTCCTCGGCCCGGCTCAGCACGCTGACGCCGTAGGCGCCCACTGCCGCGCCGACCGCGGGCACGATCTGACCGACTAAGGAATTGATGTCGGACACTGTTCTCCCCCGTGGTTGCCCTGATGAACAGCAGTCAGGTCGGCGAGCGCGGCTCATCCCGGGCCGCGCTTCACGCTGACCGCCCTACGTCTTCCCGGAACGCCGCCGTTTACTCCCGTACCCGCCCGTCACTTCGGGCTCGGCAGCAGCACACGTGGCCCGATCGGCTCGCGCGGCGGCGTCGGCCCCTGTACCGGCCACCCCCCGTTTTGCGAGCGTGAACTTGCAGTTTTCGAACGCTAGTTACTGGTCATTAAACATAAAGTCAATGTGTCGTCCGTCACCCTCCACGAGAAAAGTGCAGGTCGCGGCACTGTGCGCAGTTGATCGATCACGTTCGGCTGATTATGTGTGCGTCGCGGTTAACCCTGAGGGGGTCCCCCATCGGTGAGAGGGGCAGGAACGCACGTTCCGCCCCACCCGCCGCAGTGCGGGTGGTCAGCAACTCTCTTGAAGGGAGGGCTCGTGGAGCACTTGGGGCACTCATGGCCCTGGTACGCGCTGGCCGCCTTCGGCGCCTACCGGTTGACCGCCGCAGGACTCGACGCCCTTGTCCGGCGTGTGACCCACACCGCCTCGCAGGTCGCGGTGCACCGACACGTGTGCGGGGGCGCCGCGCCACAACCACGGTCCGGCGCACACCTCGTCCTCCGTCCGGAGCACGGCACCCGCCCCGCCCCCGGCGGCCCGGCGGTGCCGCGGCCGCCGTCGGGCCCGCGCTGCGGGGAGGTCCGGTGAACGAGAACTTCCCCGCGGCCCGGTCCACCGCCGACCTCCCGCTGGACTTCGAAGCGTTCTTCCAGCGCGAGCAGAAATCGTTTCTCGCCCTCGCGTGCTTCAGGCTCCGGGACCGGCGCGACGCGGAGGACGCCGTCCTCGAAGCCGGCCGCCGCATGTACGCGAAGTGGGAGCGGATCCTGGCCCACGTGAATCCGACGGCGATGGCCTACCGGATCCTCCATGGCGTGATCGGCGACTTCTACCGCCGCGAAATCCGCGACGCGCGCGTCCAGGCCTTCGCCGAGCCTCCGGACCGGCCGGACAGCTCGTACCTGAAGGAACTGGGTGACCACGAGCCGCTTGACCTCGCGCTGGACGAGCTGGAGTCCCGGGCTCCTCTCCAGGCCAATTCCGTGCGCCTCTACCACCTGGCGGGACTGTCGTACGAGCAGATCGCCGAACGGCTGGGGACCACTCCCGGCTCGGCGAAGGTCAGCGTGAGCATCGGTCTTCAACGCCTCAAAGAGATCATGACGAAACGTTCCGGAAGGGACGAGTGATGCTCGAAAACGTGCTCCGGCTCCAAGCCGAAAAGATCCGCGACGAGTACGCCGACCACGACGTGGCCGCCTTCACCCGGCGCCTCGCCGAGGCCATCGCCGACAAGGGGTGCCGGTCCCCCGCGCGCGTCACCCGCGCGGCGGCCGGCGGCGGCCGTCCCGTCCCCGTCCGCCCGGCGGTGCTCCGCGGCCGCCGTCGGCGCCGGCCCACGCCTCTCCTCGACCCGGCGGTCGCTCCCGCGGCTGTCCTGGTCGAGGTCCGGCGGCTGTGTCAGACGGTGCTGCGCAGCGATGACGTCGATGCGCTCGGTGCGTTCGCCGCGGACTACGACCCGGTGGGCGCCCGGACATTCGCCTGCCTGCTCTACAGCCTCGACAAGTGGGAGGGCGCGCTGTACTGGTGGCGCTTCGCCGCCGGGGCGGGCGACGAGCTGGCGGCCCATCTGCTGGCGGTTCACCACGCGGCCGTCGGGCCCTGGCCCGAAGCCCGGGTGTGGCGTGCGATGGCGCGCCTGATGGGCTTCGCCTTCGACCGGCATCTGCCGGTGCCCGTACGCGGGTCCTCCGAACTCGCCCAGGGCTTCGCCCGCTCCCTGGACAGGAGCCTGCAGACGTTCCTGACCGACAGCCGGCTGCCGGCCGGCCTCTGACCCCACCCGGTTGTCCGGCGGGCCTCCCCCGCCGGACAACCGGCTTCCCCGCGTATGCGGCCGGGATCCACCGTGCGTCCCGGGCCAGGTCGTCATACGCCGCGTCCCGTCGTCCCCCTGGATCCCCTCGGTCCGGGTCCCGGCCCCGGCCGCCCCCGGCCTACTCGCGGCGCCCCAGGTGCGCCTTGACCAGCGTCCGGCCGAAGTCCCACATCAGGCCGCCGCCCCCGTGGGCGTCGTCCATGACGGCCGTGAACGCCTCGACGAAGCGGTCCACTTCGGGCTCGCCGATGATCAGCGGGGGGATCAGCTTGATGACTTCGAGATGGTCGCCGGAGACCTGGGTCAGGATGCGGTGGCGCTGCAGCAGCGGTACCACGACCATCTGCGCGAACAGCCCCTTGCGGGCTGCCTGCAGCATCGTCCAGCGGCTGCGCAGGCCGAGCGAGGTGGGGCGGCCGAACTCGATGCCGATCATCAGGCCGCGGCCCCGTACGTCGTGCAGCAGCTCGTACTTGTCGACCAGCGCGGCGAGCCGGGAGCGCAGCAGCTCGCCGGTGTGCCGGGCGCCCGCGACGGTCTGCTCGTCCTCCATCACCGAGAGCACCGCCAGACCGGCCGCCATCGCCTGGGCGTTGGCGCCGAAGCTGGCGGAGTGCACCAGCACCCGGTCCATGGACGAGTAGACCTTCTTGAAGATCCAGTCCTTGCCGAGGGTCGCGCCGACGGGGACGTAGCCGCCGGACAGCGCCTTGGCCACACACACCAGGTCCGGCTCGACGCCGTCCTCGTGCTGGTAGGCGAAGAAGTCGCCGGTGCGGCCGAGGCCGGTCTGCACCTCGTCGGCGATCAGCAGGGCCTTGTGGCGGTGCAGCAGCTCCTGTGCGGCGCGCAGGAATCCGGGCGGGGCCGGGTGGACGCCCTTGCCCTGGACCGGTTCGACCACGAACCCCGCCACATCGCCGCGCTTCAGCTCCCGGGCCAGTGCGTCCAGATCACCCATCTCGATGGCGGTGTCCGGCAGCAGCGGGGCGAAGCCGTCCCGGAAGCCGTCCTCGCCGTTGACGGAGAGCGAGCCGGCGGTCAGGCCGTGGAAGGCATGGGTGCAGTAGAGGATGCGGGGTCTGCCGGTGGCGTAGCGGGCGAACTTCAGGGCGGTCTCGACGGCTTCGGTGCCGCTGTTGCCGAAGAAGACCCGGTCCAGGTGGGGCGCACAGGTCAGCAGTTTCTCGGCGAGCAGGCCGGGCAGCGGCTGGCAGTCGAAGCGGGTGAGATCGGCGAGCTGGGCATCCAGGACGTCGTGCAGCGCCTTGCGGACGACGGGGTGGTGCCGTCCGAGGCCCATCACTCCGAATCCCGCGAGCATGTCCAGGTAGTCCTGGCCGTCGGCGTCCCAGAAGTAGGCGCCCTCGGCCCGCTCGTAGACCTTGTCGAAGCCGATGGTGTGCAGCATGCGCGGGAGCTGGTGGTTGAGATGGCGGGCGTGCAGGTCGTAGCGCTCGCCGCCGCGTGCGGCGAGCAGTTCGGTGAGATCGAATCCGGTCACGCGTGGCTCTCCTTACGGGCCAGCGCGGCGCTGATCCGGCCGGCGATCTCGGCCGGGGTGAGGCCGAGGTCGGCCAGCAGCTCACCGCGCTTGGCGTGTGCCAAGAACTGCTCGGGGATGCCGAAGGTGCGCAGCGGCACGTCCACGCCGGCGTCCCGCAGCGCCTGGCCGACCGCCCAGCCCACGCCGCCGGTCCGGCAGTTGTCCTCGACGACCACCACCATGGCGTGGTCCGCGGCGAGCCGGGGGACGGCGTCGTCGACCGGCTTGACCCACCGCGGGTCGATGACGGTCGTATCGACGCCGCGTGCCGTGAGCAGTTCGGCGACCCGCAGACAGACCGGAGCCATCACACCGACCGCGACCAGCAGGACATCGGGATGGGGCGCCCGGTGGAGGACATCGACACCGCCCATCCGGTCCACGGCCGGGACCGGATCGTCCACCGGCTCCTTGGGGAAGCGGACGACGGTCGGTGCGTCGGCCACGTCCAGCGCCTCGCGCAGCTGGGCGCGAAGCTGATCGGCGTCGCGCGGTGCGGCGATCCGCAGACCGGGGACGACCTGCAGGATCGACAGGTCCCACATGCCGTTGTGGGAGGCGCCGTCGGTGCCGGTGACACCGGCCCGGTCCAGCACGAAGGTGACGCCGCACTTGTGGAGCGCCACATCCATCAGCACCTGGTCGAAGGCCCGGTTGAGGAAGGTGGCATAGACCGCGACGACGGGGTGCAGACCACCGGTGGCCAGCCCCGCCGCCGACACCACCGCATGCTGTTCGGCGATGCCCACGTCCCACACCCGGTCGGGGTAGGCCGCGGCGAATTTCCCGAGCCCGACCGGCTGCAGCATCGCCGCGGTGAGGGCGACGACGTCCGCGCGTTCGGCGCCGATGCGGACCATCTCGTCGCCGAAGACGGAGGTCCAGGAGGGCCGGTCTGCCGCGATGACGGGTGCGCAGGTCAGAGGGTCCATCACACCGACCGTGTGGAAGTGGTCCGCCTCGTCCTCCAGAGCAGGCCGGCAGCCGCGGCCCTTCTCGGTGAGGCAGTGCACCAGGACCGGGCCGTTGAAGCCCTTCGCGCGGCGCAGCGCCGATTCGACGGCCGCGATATCATGGCCGTCGACCGGTCCGAGGTACTTCAGCCCCAGGTCCTCGAACATGCCCTGAGGCGCAAAGGCGTCCTTGAAGCCCTTCTTGGCGCCGTGCAGGGATCCGTAGAGCGGCGGTCCGACGACCGGGGTGCGCTGGAGCACGTCCTTGCCCCAGGACAGGAACTTCTCGTAGCCGTCGGTGGTGCGCAGGGTGGCGAGATGGTCGGCGAGGCCGCCGATGGTGGGGGCGTAGGAGCGCTCGTTGTCGTTGACGACGATGATCAGCGGGCGGTCCTTGGCGGCGGCGATGTTGTTGAGGGCTTCCCAGGCCATCCCGCCGGTGAGCGCGCCGTCCCCGATGACGGCCACCACATGGTCGTTGCCGCCCCGCACCCCTCGGGCCTTGGCCAGGCCGTCGGCCCAGCCCAGCACCGTCGAGGCATGGCTGTTCTCGATGACATCGTGCGCGGACTCGGCGCGCGAGGGATAGCCGGACAGGCCGCCCTTGGCCCGCAGCTTGGAGAAGTCCTGACGGCCGGTCAGGAGCTTGTGCACGTAGGCCTGGTGGCCGGTGTCCCACAGGATGCGGTCGGCGGGTGAGTCGAAGACCCGGTGCAGGGCGAGGGTCAGCTCGACCACGCCCAGGTTGGGCCCCAGATGGCCGCCGGTACGGGCGACGGCCTGCACGAGGAAGTGCCGGATCTCCTCGGCGAGTGCGGCAAGGCGCTCCGCGGGGAGCGCCTTGAGGTGGCGTGGCTGCCGGATGTTCTCCAGCATCGTCATATGCGCTCCCCCTCCGGTTCGGCTGACAGGGACCGGCCGGGCCCGGCTCGTGCGGCCATGTGGCGCAGGAGCCGGGCCGGACCGGGACGACGGTGCGCCCGGGTGCGGCTCACCGCCGGTGGGCGGTCACCCGCGGTTGCCCGCGACGGTCTCCCTGGCCGCCCGGAGGGATTCCTTCAGCGACCCCATGGTGGCGAGGACGGCGGTCGGCTCGTAGCCGCAGTGCGCCATGCAGTTGGCGCAGCGCGGGTCCTTGCCGCGGCCGTACTTGTCCCAGTCGGTCTCCTCGATGAGCTCCCGGTAGGTGGGGACGTACCCGTCGCTCATGAGGTAGCAGGGGCGCTGCCAGCCGAAGAGCGAGTAGTTGGGGATCGCCCACGCCGTGCACGGGAAGTCCGCCTTGCCCTCCAGGAAGTCCAGGAACAGCGGGCTGTGGTTGAGCCGCCAGCGGCGCCGGTTGCCGCCGGCGAAGGCCTTCTTGAACAGCTCACGGGTCTGCTCCACGCCGAGGAAGTGCTCCTGGTCGGGGGCCTTCTCGTAGGCGTAGGCGGGCGACAGCATCATTTCGTCGACCTGCAGGTCGTCATTGAGGAAATTGAGGACCTCGATGATGGTCTGCGGGGTGTCGGTGTTGAAGAAGGTGGAGTTGGTGGTGACCCGGAAACCGCGCCGCTTGGCCTCCTTGATCGCCGCCACCGCCTCGTCGAACACGCCTTCCTTCGCGACGGATTCATCGTGCCGCTCGCGCATGCCGTCGATGTGCACGGCAAAAGCGAAATACGGCGAGGGGGTGAAGTTCTCCATCTTCTTGCGCAGCAACATCGCGTTGGTGCACAGGAAGACATACTTCCGCTTGGCCACCAACTGCCGCACGATCTCGTCGATCTGCGGGTGCATCAGGGGCTCGCCACCGGCGATGGAAACCATCGGGGCGCCGGACTCCAGCACCGCACCGACCGCCTGCGCCACCGGCATACGCTGTTTGAGTACGCCCGCCGGATGCTGGATCTTCCCGCAGCCCTCGCATTTCAGATTGCACGCGAAGAGCGGTTCCAGCTCGACAATGAGCGGGAACTTCTCCCGCCGGCGGATCATCTTCTGTTCAAAAAGATAGGTCCCGACCCGGATGGACTGACGGAGCGGCATGGCCATCTGGCTCACCTCCAGGGGAGCAGCAAAGAACGGTGCCATTCATAGAAAACAGGAAGTACGGAGCGCAGCACGCGGAAGGCCGATATTCCACCGCGCACCGTGCCGATGCGTACGAGTTCATGTTCTGGAGCGTCCACGACCACCCGGACGGCCGCAACCGGACGGATGCCGGCCCGCCGGGCCACCCGGAGGGTCACGGCGGATTCCATGTCCACCGCGACCGCACCGGAGGCATGCAGCGCGGCCCGCTCCGCACCGCGTACGACGTGGTCACAGCCGCGCAGCAGCCCGGTGTGCACGGTCAGCCCCCGCTGCCGCAGGGCCCGGAGCAGCGGGCCGTTGTCGTGGCAGAGCGTTTCCGGCGCGTCCGCATGGTGGTCGCGGGTGGCCTCGGCGACGACCACGTCCCCGGGGCGCATCCCGGGAGCGAGGCCGGCGCAGAAACCGCTGGCGACGACGGGGGAACGCTCGGTGACCGCGCCGGCACGCAGCGCATGGGTGAGGGCGCGTTCGGCCGCCTGGGGGCCCATGCCGGTACGGAGCGTGACCAGCTGCGGACCGTCCCCTCGCGCCGTTCCCCCGCGGTCACCGCCGCGCAGCGCGAACCGCTCGATGCCGAGCGCACAGGCGACCAGCAGGGGCGGGTCCGCGTCCGCCGGGGGCCGCGGCATCAGACCCTCACCGGTGCGGCGGCCGGCCCCCCGCCCAGGTAGCGGCCCAGGGCGGTCAGCGGGAAGACCTGGCGGTAGAGGTGATAGTTGATGGAGAAATCCCAGGGGAAGCCCGTGCCGGTGAAGTACGGCTCGTCCCAGGACCCGTCCTCCCGCTGGGTGGCGGTCAGCCAGCGCACTCCGCGCCGTACCGCCTCGCTGCCCCGCTCCCCGGCCGCGAGCAGTGCCATCAGCGCCCAGGCGGTCTGTGAGGCGGTCGAGGCGCCGCGCCCGGCCCACTCCTCCGTGTCCTGGTAGGAGCGCTGGTCCTCGCCCCAGCCGCCGTCGTCGTTCTGCACCTGCTCCAGCCAGCGCACCGCCCGGCGCACCGCGGGGTGCGAGGCGGGGATGCCGGCCGCGGCGAGCGCGGGGAGCACCGAGCCCGTGCCGTAGAGGTAGTTGGTGCCCCAGCGGCCGAACCAGGCGCCGCTGGGCTCCTGTTCGGCCAGCAGCCAGGCGATGCCGCGGCGGGTGCGCGGGTCGTGGGTACGGCCGACATCGGCCAGCATCTCGACGACATGGGCGGTGACATCGGCCGACGGCGGGTCGATGACCTCCCCGAAGTCGCAGAACGGCAGCCGGTTGGGGAACGGGCTGGTGTTGTCGACGTCGAAGGCGCCCCAGCCCCCGCCCTTGGACTGCATCCCGAAGCTCCAGCGCACCGCGCGGTCCACCGCGGCGTCGACCCGCTGCGGATCGGGGTGCTCGACCCGGCGCAGCGCGAGCACCACCTCGGCGGTGTCGTCGATGTCCGGGTAGCTGTCGTTCTCGAACTCGAACGCCCAGCCTCCGGAGGGGAGTTGGGGCCGCTTCACGCTCCAGTCGCCGGGCCGGCGGATCTGCTCGGCGAGCATCCAGTCGACGGCCTTGACCAGCTGCGGGTGGCCGGCGGGCAGTCCGGCGTCGGCGAGCGCGATGGTGGCCAGGCAGGTGTCCCAGACCGGGGACTGGCAGGCCTCGATCATCCGGATGGGACCTCCCTGGCCGTCGGGCCCCGGGGGGCCGTCCTCGCGCCATACGGCGAAGCGGTCGAGGGAGGCCAGGCCGGCGCGCAGCACGGGGTGGTCGAGGTCGTAGCCGAGGAGGTGCAGGGCGATGACGGAGTAGACGGCGGGGGGCTGGATGCCGCCCCAGCAGCCGTCGTTCTCCTGCCGCTCGATGATCCAGCGGGCGGCGGAGCGCATCGCGGCGCCGCGCAGCTTGCGCAGGGCGACCTTGTGGTAGAGGTGCAGCGCCTTGTCCAGGCGCTGGAAGAGCCCGTCCCACGTGGTGGCGGGGGCGAGCGGCCGCGGCGGGTTGGGCCGGCGCGGATCGGTGTGCAGCTCGTCGAGGCCGAACGGCGCAGGGCGTACCGGGCGCTTCGCCGAGACGATCGTCAGCGGCACGATGGTCTGCCGCGCCCAGCATCCGAAGTCGTAGATGTTGAGCGGGAACCACGTGGGGAAGTAGATCAGCTCCGGCGGGAGTTGGGGCAGGTCGTCCCATTTCCACCAGCCGAAGAGGGCCAGCCAGATGCGGGTGAAGACCCGGGCCGCGGCGACTCCGCCCTGTTCGCGGACCCATGCGGAGGCCTTGGCCAGGTGCGGGGCGTCCGGGTCGTCCCCGGCGAGGCGCAGGGCGACATAGGCCTCGATGGTGGTGGAGAGTTCGCCGGGCCCGCCGTGGAAGGTGGCCCAGGTGCCGTCCGCACGCTGCTCGCCGCGGATGTGACGGGCCGCGGCCGCGGTGAACTCCGGGTCCTGGATGCCCAGGAATTGACGGAGCAGCAGGTCTTCGGCGTCCATCGTGACGTTGGTCTCGAGGTCGCCCTTCCACCATCCGGCGGGGTCCTGCACGGAGAGCAGGTAGTCCGTGGCGCGGGCGGTCGCGCGCCGGGCGGCGTCCGCCGTGTCCTGCGCCGTGGCGGTGCGCGCGGGCGGAGCTGTTCCGGTTGTCTCAGCGGTGGCATCGCTGGCCGAGGGGGCCCGGGGCGGCAGCGCCCCGGTACTTCCGTCGGTCGTCGCTGTCATGGCTTCCCCTTCTGCAGTGAACTGTCAAAAGCGTGCTCAGGGATTCCGTCGGCCGGCGCCTGGCTGGCGCCGGCCGGCGACTGCGATCTATTCGGTGTCGCTGGTGCTCATCTCTCCCGTACAACGACGAAGTCCGCGAGTGCGACGAGCTGTGCGCGGACCTTTTCCGGCATCTCGATCTCGTTCAGGGCGGCAATGGCGGTGGCGTGCTGGCGGCGCGCCTCCTGAGAGGTCCACTCGCGGCCGCCTGCCTCCTCGATGAGGGCCGCGCGGGAGGCGAACTCCTCCTCGGTGAAGTCGGCGATCTCGGTCTCGCTCTTCTTCGCGTCGTCGGCGAGGATCCGGGCAAGACGCTCGGCGGCGGGGCCCTCGGCGGCCAGTGCGGCCACGACCGGCAGCGACTTCTTGCGCTGGCGCAGGTCGCTCCAGGGCCGCTTGCCGGTGGCGTCCGGGTCGCCCCAGATGCCGAGCAGATCGTCGACGGCCTGGAAGGCGAGGCCGAGGTGGTAGCCGTACCGCTCCAGGGTGTCCGCGGTGCGGTCGTCGGCGCCGCCGAGGACCGCACCGATGGAGACGGCGCAGGCCAGCAGCGCGCCGGTCTTGTTGCCCTCCATCTCCAGGCACTCCTCGACGGTGACCCGCTCGCGGTGCTCGTAGGAGATGTCCTGGGCCTGACCGTCGATCAGTTTGCGGGAGGCCTGGGTGAGCCGGCGGGTGGCACGTCCGGCGTCGACCGTGCCGAGCTCCAGCAGTATTTCGTTGGCGAGGGCGAACAGCGCGTCCCCGACGAGGATGGCCTGTGCGGGACCGTGCACCTTCCAGACGGTGTCGCGGTGCCTGCGCTGCTCGTCGCCGTCCATGAGGTCGTCGTGCAGCAGCGAGAAGTTGTGCACCAGCTCGACGGCGACCGCGCCGGGGATACCGGTCTCGGGGGCCGCGCCGGCGGCCTCGGCCGACAGCAGGGCGAGCGCGGGCCGTACGGCCTTGCCGCTGTCGCCCGTGGTGGGGCGGCCCTCGGCGTCGATCCATCCGAAGTGGTAGGCGGCGACGGTGTCCATGGGAGAAGCGAGCCGGTCCACGGCGGCACGCAGCACGGGAGTGGCGAGTGTCCGCCCGCGCTCCAGCAGCGCGGTGACGCTCTCGGTGTCGATAGCTGGGGAAGCCGGGTTCACGGTTTCTCCTCTGTTTCCGGTGCTCGTGCTCGTGGGAGCGCTCGTACTCGTAGTCATGCCGCCTCCTGAGGCAACTGGCCCTGGGGGAAGCCGAGTTCGGTGAGTGCCTCGCGAGCGGCGGCAGTGCCGCTGCGAACAGCGCTTTCCATGGTCGCGGGCCACCCGGTGGCGGTCCACGCACCGGCCAGGAACAGGCCGGGGGCTTGGGTGCGGGCGGCGGGGCGGAGCCTGCCGACGCCCGGCGCGGGCGCAAAGGTCGCGGTGCGCTCGCGGGTGACGAAGAAGTCGTGGATCCTGGCGCCGCGGGCGGCGGGCAGCAGCCGCTCCAGTTCGGGCAGATAGCGGGCGCGGAGCTTGGCGACCGGCTGGTCGATCTCCTCCTGCGCCGCGGACTGCGAGACCGCCAGGTACTGGCTGCGCTCCTGGCCGGGAAGGCCCGTCAGCCCGGAGGCATCCGTGCGGTCGAAGACCCACTGGACCGGGGAGCCGACCGCGGCGAAGAAGGGGCGGCGCAGCACCTTGCGGTCGTAGACGACATGGAGGTTGAGGATGGGGGCGGTGCCGATGTCCAGCAGCCGGTCCTTGCCGTCCAGTGCCGCGTCGGGCAGCAGGGCGTGTGCCTCGCGCTGGGGTACGGCGAGGACGACGGTGTCCGCGGTCAGCTGCTCGCGCTCGTGCGGCCCCTTCTCCACCGTGACCTGCCAGCCGTCGTCGCGGCGGGTGAGGGCCCCGGCGCGGGTGCGCAGGGCGATGCGGACGCCGGCCTTCTCCAGGGCCGTGCGGGCGAGGTCGTCGTGGACGTCGCCGAGCGGGACCCGGGCCCAGCCGATGTCGGCGGCACCGGGGGCGGACAGCAGCCCGGTCTTGAAGACCTTGGCGGCCAGGCCCGTCGAGGCGTCCTCGGCACGGGCGTTGAGGGTCGCGATGCCGACCAGGTCCCACAGCGCCTCGACCGCGCGGGCGGACTGGCCGTGGCGGCGCAGCCAGCTGCCGAAGTCCTGCCGGTCCAGGGCGGGGTCGGCCGGGTCGAGACCCTTCAGCGCGAGGGTGGCGCGGACGACCCCGGCGCGTTCGGCGGGCGAGAGGTGCGGGTAGCCGGCCAGACTCCCGGCGAGGTGCAGCGGTACGGGGAGCGCCGTGCGGCGCAGCCGGCCGAGCCGCATCCGGTCGGCGTCGAGGACGGGTACGTCCATCCGGTCCTGCAGGGGCACCAGGTGCGCGGCGCCGAGCCGTGCCAGCAGCCGGCTGTAGGCGGTGCAGCAGCGCAGGAAGACATGCTGGCCGTTGTCGACGGTCAGCTCGCCGACGCCGGACTCACGGCGGAAGGAGAAGACCAGCCCGCCGAGACGGGGCCGGCCCTCGACAAGGGTGACCCGCAGCCCCGCGTCGGCCAGCGCGAGCGCCGCCGTGGTGCCCGCGAGCCCGCCGCCGATCACCACCGCCGCCGCCCCTTCGGGACGGCCGGACGGCAGGGCGTGCCGCCGGCCGGGCCGCATGGGCTCCGATGTCATGTGCTCTCCCCCCGTACTGCTGTGAGGGACGCAGCCACTCCCGGGAGGGTTGCCCGCCGCACTGACGCGGGATCACCGCTGTCGTTCGCCGCCCGGCGCATCATCCGCGCCTCCGCACGGACTCCCGGCGGCCGATCGCCCGCGCGTCGAGCCCGGAGAGCCCGCGCACCGCGACGAAGGCCTTCTCCCGGCCGGGCAGCGAGACCCTGCCGCGCAGCACCGCCTCGGGGTCGGCGGCGATCCGGGTCAGCAGCCGGTGGTAGATGCCGGCCATCGCGGCCACGCAGGCGCCGCTGCGCCGGTCGAGCATCGGCAGCAGCCGGAATCCCTCGGCGAACAGCGCGCGGGCACGCTGCGCCTCGAAGTGCACCAGGCCGGTGAAGTCGGAGCCGGGCGGCGGCACGGGCCCCTCGAAGCCCGCCGCGCAGCCGAACTTGGCAAGGTCCTCGGCGGGCAGATACGTACGGCCGTTCCCGGCGTCCTCGCGAACATCCCGGAGAATGTTGGTCAGTTGCAGGGCCAGGCCGAGGGTGTCGGCGTACTCGAAGGCACGCTCGGCGTCCGGCGCGCCCGGTACGGTGCCGAACACGCCCAGCGAGAGCCGGCCGATCGCGCCGGCGACACAGCGGCAGTAGTCCCGCAGCTCGTCCCAGGTCTCATAGGTCTCGCCGCGCACATCCATCAGCACGCCGTCGATCAGCTCGTCGAGACCGTCCAGCGGCAGCGGGAAGCGGCGGGCGGCGTCGGCCAGCGCGACGGCCACCGGGTCGGTGTCGTCCTCGTCGATCCGGCCGTCCTTGATGCGCGCCAGCACCGCCCGGGTGTCCTCCAGGCGGCGTTGCTTGGCGGCGGGTTCCAGGGTGCCGTCGCCGATGTCGTCGACCCGGCGGGAGAAGGCGTAGAGCGCCGACATGGCCTGCCGCTTGTCGGCCGGCAGCAGCCGGATGCCGTAGGCGAAGTTCCGTGCCTGCTGCCCGGTGACGGCCTCGCAGTAGCGGTACGCAGCGAGCACCGGCGCGGACGCGTGTGCGGTTGCCTCCACGGTCCGACTCACCCCTCTCTTCGCAATGTCGCCCCTACCTCGCGCAGCAGGCTGAGCTTGGTCGGCTTGGGCGGTCCAGGGAGTACGTCGTAATCGGCGGCCGCGACCGCCTGGAGTGCAGCGCGTCCGCCGGCCACGAAACCGGCCAGCAGCAGCTTGAGTCTGCCGTGGACGCTACCCACCAGCGGGGTGCCTTCACGCAGCAGCTCACGGGCGCGTTCGGCCTCGTAAGCGATCAGCGCGCGCACCGATGCGCCCCCGCTCGGCGCGGCCAGATCGGCCTCGTCGACGCCGAAGCGCTTCCTGTCCTCGGCCGGCAGGTAGATGCGGTCGCGCCCCAGGTCCTCGGCCACGTCCTGGATGTGCTCGACGATCTGGAGGGCGGTGCAGACCGCGTCGGAGTGGCGGATGCGGGCGGGGCTCGCGGTGCCGGTGAGGGCGAGGACGAGGCGGCCGACGGGGTTGGCGGACAGCTCGCAGTAGGCGGCCAGGTCGCCGTAGGTGCCGTAGCGGCTCACCCGCTGGTCCTGCCGGTTGGCCTCGATGAGGTCGAGGAACGGCCCCGGGGTCAGCGCACAGCGCCGGACGGTCGGGCCGAGGCGGCGCAGCAGCGGATGCCCGGGGCCGGGGGCGCGGTCACTGAAGACGCGGTGCAGGTCCGCTTCGAGGGCGTCCAGCAGCGCGGGCCGGTCGTCGTACTGTGCGCGGTCGAGTCCGAGGAGTACGGCATCGCCGCCGCCGGGTGCGAGATCGCCGTCACCGATGTCGTCGACGAGCCGGGCGAAGCCGTAGACGGCCATCAGATCGGTCCGCCAGGCACGGGGCAGGAAGAACGGCGCGACGGGGAAGTTCTCGTGTGCGGCCTGATCGAGCACGGTGCGCGTCTGCTCCCGTCCGTCACCTGCCGCCCCCCTTCGGAGGAAGGCGCGACGCGCCTGCTCGTTGTCTCGGCTCACCGGGGGCTGCCCGGCGCATTTCGGTGCCGGAGCGAACCAGTAGCCATTGCCGTCACGTCTCCCGTTCTACACCGCCAAGACAAAACATCCCATTTCGGACACGCCGCAGTCGGCGCCGCGCCCTGATCGAGCCCGCATCACCCGCTTGGGCGAGCATTGCCCGACATATCCCACTTGTGCCGTTCGGCACCCGTACAGCTTACGCCGTACATCTCGCCCGCGTCCGAGGGGGTACCGAAGCCCGGGGCAGCCATCCCGTCAATATCCGTTACGCCCGAACTGTTCCAGGTGTCAACGGAGTTGACCTTTTCCTCACGCCCGAAGGCCCCCGCGAGGCGGACTCACGGAGGCCTTCGGCTGCGGGACGGACTATTTGCCCGTCTCCTTTTCGTACGCCTTGATCACTTCATCCGTCGGGCCGTCCATCAGCAGCTCGCCGCGCTCCAGCCACAGGGTCCGGTCGCAGGTGTCGCGGATGGACTTGTTGTTGTGGCTGACGAGGAAGACCGTGCCGGCCTCCTTGCGCAGTTCGCGGATGCGGGCCTCGGAGCGCTTCTGGAAGCTGCGGTCGCCGGTGGCCAGCGCCTCGTCGATCATCAGCACATCGTGGTCCTTGGCGGCGGCGATGGAGAACCGCAGGCGGGCGGCCATGCCGGAGGAGTAGGTGCGCATCGGCAGCGAGATGAAGTCGCCCTTCTCGTTGATGCCGGAGAAGTCGACGATGCCGTCGTAGCGCTCGCGGACCTGTTCGCGGCTCATGCCCATGGCCAGGCCGCCCAGGAGGACGTTCTTCTCGCCGGTCAGGTCGTTCATCAGGGCCGCGTTCACGCCCAGCAGCGAGGGCTGGCCGTGGGTGTAGACCTTGCCGCGCTCGGCGGGCAGCAGACCGGCGACCGCCTTGAGCAGCGTCGACTTGCCCGAACCGTTGGAGCCGATCAGGCCGATCGACTCGCCGCGGTAGGCGGTGAAGGAGACGCCCTTGACCGCGTGCACCTCGCGTACCCCCGTGGAGGGCTTGCGGCGCACGATCCGGTTCAGCGCCGCGGTGGCGCTGCCCTTGCCCGCGCCGGTGCCGTAGACGCGGTAGACGATGTGCAGATCGTCCGCGATCACCGTCGGGATACGGGCCTCGGCGGCCTCGGTCGGCTCGATGCCGTTCTGTTCAGCCACGTCCGTACCGCTCCTCAGCCTTCCAGAAGTACACAAAGCCGACCACGCCCATCAGCAGCGCCCAGCCGCCGGCGAACGCCCACACATGGGGCGGCAGCTTCGCGGCGGTGAAGCTGTCGATCAGCGCGAAGCGCATCAGGTCGATGTAGACCGCGGCCGGGTTGGCGTTGAGCAGGACCTCCACGAAGGCGGGGGCGTGCTTGCCCTTGAGGATCAGGTCGATGCTGAACATCACGCCGGACGCGTACATCCACGTCCGCATGATGAAGGGCATCAGCTGCGCCAGGTCCGGGGTCTTCGCCCCCATCCGTGCCATGACCATCGCCAGGCCGGTGTTGAAGACGAACTGCAGCGTCAGTGCCGGCAAGGCCAGCAGCCACGACCAGGTCGGGACCTGCCCGAAGCCGAGCAGGATGATCACCAGCACGCCCATGGAGAACAGCAGCTGCTGCAGCTGCATCAGGCAGAACGAGATCGGCAGGCAGGCCCGCGGGAAGTGCAGCGCCCGCACCAGGCCGAGGTTGCCGGCGATCGCCCGCGTACCGGCCATCACCGAGCTCTGGGTGAAGGTGAAGATGAAGACACCGGTCACCAGGAACGGGACGAAGTCGGGGACGCCCCGGCTCGTGCCGATCAGCACACCGAAGATCAAGTAGTACACGAGGGCGTTCAGCAGCGGTGTGGCCACCTGCCAGACCTGGCCCAGCTTGGCCTGGCTGTACTGCGCCGTCAGCTTGGCGCTGGCGAACGCGGAGATGAAATGCCGCCGGTCCCACAGCTGCCGGACGTACTCCGGCAGCGAGGGACGGGCCCCGCTCTGCGAGAGCCCGTACTTCTGGGCCCGCTGGGCAGGGGTGAGCCCGTCATCGGAAGATGGCGGGGCACTCATGGCGACCGCACCGTCGTGCGTGGTCTCGCTCACAGTTGACACTTTCGTCCTCAAGGTGCGCTGCCGGGGCCACGCCCCGGTTCGCGCCTGATGCTCTCAGATACGAGCTTGTCAGATGACGGGAGGGCGGCCCAGTCGGGTCAGTCGCCAAACGGTAGCCCACTTCATGGGGCGCCTGGGACCGCTCGGGGTCGCCCAGCCCTCCTTGAAGCCGCCCAGCCAGGCCCGCAGCGCCGGTCGCGACGGCCGGCGGGCGAGGGTGAGCAGAAACCAGACACCGAGATAGACCGGAACCAGCGCGGCGGGGAGGTTGCGCCGGGCCAGCCACACCCGGTTACGGGCCACCATCCGGTGGTAGACCGCATGCCGGGCGGGTGCCGTCGTCGGATGGAAGAGCACCATGTCCGACCGGTAGTCGATCTGCCAGCCGGCGTCCAGCGCCCGCCAGGCCAGATCGGTCTCCTCGTGGGCGTAGAAGAAGTCGTCGGGCAGCCCGCCGACCTCCTCGAACACCTGCGTACGGACCGCATTGGCACCGCCGAGGAAGGTGGTGACCCGCGACGAGCGCAGGGGGTCCGAGGCCCGCAGCCGCGGCACGTGGCGGCGCTGGGTCTCCCCCGTGTCCGGGTCGGCGATCCGGAAGCTGATGATCCCGAGCTCGGGATCGGCGGCGAAGGCCTCCCGGCACAGCTCGGCGGTGTCCTCCCTGGCCAGCAGCCCGTCGTCGTCCAGGAAGAGCAGGACGTCGACCTCGCTGCCGCCGGGGCCGAACGCCTCGATACCGACGTTGCGGCCGGCCGGGATGCCGACGTTCTCCGGCAGCTCGACGGTCCGTACGCCCTCGGGGAGCTCCGGCAGCGGCGAACCGTTGCCGACGACCGCGACCTCGATCGGGTCGCCCTCCTGCTTGGCGACCGAGTCCAGCAGCGCGCGCAGCTCCTCGGGGCGGTTGCCCATGGTCAGGACAACCGCACCGAGCCGCATGCTCCTACCCACATCGGCTCCCGTCACTTGAGCCTGCTGGAGGCGAGGATGGACACCAGGTGCAGCAGGGTCTGCAGGAGCGCGATGCCCGCCAGCACGGCGACGCCGAGCCGCGAGAAGAACAGATCGCCCCTGACCGTGTCCAGGACCGCCAGGACCAGGATCAGCAGGGAGGCCTCGACCCCGAGGACCAGGCGGTGGAACTTCAGCGCCGCGGCCGCCTTGCGGGCCAGTGCCATACCGGACGAGCGCGGCTCGGACGCCGTCTCCTTGACCGGCGGAAGACCGCCCTGGTGACGGGCGACACCGACGAGGTCGGTCTCGGCCTTGATCATGATGGCGCCGAGAGCGGCGAGGGTACCGAGGAAAGCCCACAGCCAGTCGATCCGCCCGGAGCCCCACAGGTCCGCGGCGCGCAGGCCGAAGCCGACGAGCACCGCGGCGTCGCACAGGTAGGCGCCGACCCGGTCCAGGTACACCCCGCCCAGGGAGAACTGCTTCTTCCAGCGGGCGACCTCGCCGTCGACACAGTCGAGCAGCAGGTAGAGCTGGACCATCAGCACGCCGAGCAGGGCCCCCGCGATCCCCGGCACCAGCAGCGCGGGGGCGGCGAGGACGCCGGCCACGGTCATCACGTAGGTCAGCTGGTTGGGCGTGATCCGCGTGTTCACCAGGTGGCGGTCGATGCGCAGCGAGAGCTCGCGCATGTAGAGCCGGCCGGCCCAGTGCTCGCCGCTCCGCCGGTCCTTCACCCCCGGAGGGTGAACGACCGGGCGGAGCTCAGCTACCGATGGCTTCTGCATAGTCGGCGTAAGCGTCCCTGATCTGGTCGGTGGACAGGTCGAGGTGTTCGAGGATGGTGTAGCGCCCGGGGCGGGTCTTGGGTGCGTACTCGACGGCCTCGACGAATTCCTCGTCCGTGAAGCCGATCTCGCCCGGCGTGACCGGCAGGCCGTGCCGGCGCAGCACCTCGACCATCAGGTCACGGGTCTCCTTGTCCCCGCGCAGATGCGTGGCGAAGGCGGCGGCGAGGCCGCACTGCTCGCCGTGGCTCGCGGCGCGCTTGGGGTAGAGGATGTCGAGCGCGTGGTTGATCTCGTGGCAGGCGCCGGACGCCGGACGGCTGTCACCGGCCACCGACATCGAGATACCGGTCAGGACCAGGCCCTCGGCCAGCACCTGGAGGAAGGCGTCGTCGCCGACCCCGCCGGGGTGCCGGAGCACGGCCTCGCCGGCCTGGCGCGCCATGGCGGCGGCCAGTCCGTCGATCGCCTCGCCGGTCTCGCGGTGCGAGAGCTCCCAGTCCGCGACCGCGGAGATGTTGGAGATCGCGTCACCGATGCCGGAGCGGACGAACCGGACCGGGGCCTCACGGATGATGTCGAGGTCGATCACCACGGCGATCGGGTTCGGCACACCGTAGGAGCCGCGGCCCGCGTCGTTGTCGAGGGTGGCGACCGGCGAGCACAGGCCGTCGTGCGACAGGTTCGTCGCCACGGCGACCAGCGGCAGGCCGATGCGCGCCGCGGCGAACTTGGCGCAGTCGATGATCTTGCCGCCGCCGAGGCCCACGACCGCGTCGTAGTGCCCCTTCTTCATGGCGTCGGCGAGCTTGATCGCTTCGTCCAGGGTGCCGCCGCCGACCTCGTACCACTCGGCGCCCGGCAGCTGGGGCGACAGCCGCTCACGCAGCCGTGCCCCCGAGCCGCCGCTGATCGCGATGGCGAGCTTGCCCGACGCGGAGATGCGCTGATCGGCCAGCAGGCCCGCCAGGTCGTCCAGGGCACCGGCGTTGATGTCAACGACGACCGGGGACGGAATGAGGCGGGTCAGTACTGGCATGCGATGTCACGGCCCTTCGCCAGGTCGTCGTGGTTGTCGATCTCGACCCACTTGACGTCGCCGATCGGGGCCACGTCCACCTTGAAGCCGCGGTTGACGAGCTCCTGGTAGCCGTCCTCGTAGTAGAGGTCGGGGTCCCGCTCGAAGGTGGTCTTCAGGGCATCGGCCAGCTCCTCGGCGGCCTCGCCCTCGATGAGGGTGACACCGATGTACTCACCGGTCGCCTCGGCCGGGTCCATCAGCTTCGTGATCTTCTGGACACCCTTGGCGGGGTCCACGACGACCTTCATCTCCTCGTCGGCCAGCTGCTTGACCGTGTCCAGCGCGAGGATGATCTTCTGGCCGTTGCCGCGGGCGGCGAGCAGGGTCTTCTCGACCGAGACCGGGTGCACGGTGTCGCCGTTGGCGAGGATCACGGTGTGCTTGATCGAGTCACGGCCGCACCACAGGGAGTAGGCGTTGTTCCACTCCTCGGCCTTGTCGTTGTCGATGAGGGTGAGCTTGAGGCCGTACTTCTGCTCCAGGGCCTCCTTGCGCTCGTAGACGGCTTCCTTGCGGTAGCCGACGATGATCGCGACCTCGGTCAGGCCGATCTCGGCGAAGTTGCCGAGGGTCAGGTCGAGGATGGTGGTGTCCCCGTCGACCGGCACCAGAGCCTTGGGCAGGGTGTCGGTGTAGGGGCGCAGACGCCGTCCGGCGCCGGCAGCCAGCACGAGGCCGATCATGCGGGTTCTCCTTCATCGTGTACGGCGGGTGCTTGGGAGGACACCCAGAAACGGATGCTCTCGACGAGCACCAGCAGCGCCAGGACCACAGCAAGGGCCGTCAGCGCGATTGTGAAACCTTCAGGGGACAGGGCGGCGGCGAGAACGGTGATCACGAGGATCCGTCCCTCATGTCCGCCGGTCGCCCGGACGAGCCACCGCGGGGGGGCTCCGGTGCCACCGCGGATGCGGTAGACCGTGTCGTAGTGATGGTAGGCGACCGCCGCGACCAGCCCGAACGCCGCGGGCAGCGCTCCGGGGACGTCCGCACGGGCCGCCAGGACCAGGATCGTGACGTATTCGCCGGCCCGGAAGAAGGGCGGAACGAGCCAGTCGAGGGTGCCCTTGAGCGGCCGTGCCACGGCGGCACCGGCCAGCAGCGCGGAGCAGACGGCGACGCCGACGGTGAGCCAGGACATCGGGTCGTCCTGGAAGATCACCCAGACCAGCAGCACGGCGGCTGAGAGAAACGCCATGACCGGCGCCAGGAAGGAACCGGTACGGCCGCGGCCACGGCCACGGCCGGCGATCAGCTCGGCGAGCGGCCCGGAGTCGGCGAGGTCGGCCAGCGCCTGGGCGGCGCGGTCGGTACGGCGGGCCCGGCGGGTGAGCGAGCGCAGCACCCGGCCTGCCGTGGTGTAGCAGGCGGCCAGCGCACAGCCGATGAGCAGGGCGTAGAAGACGATGCGCGGGGTGGTGAGCGCGGTGAGCACCGCGATCATGGCCCAGCGCTCACCGATCGGCAGCACGATCATCCGGCGCACCCAGACCGTCCAGCCGACGCTGTCGAGCTTGTCGGAGAGCGCGGCGGTGGGGCTGGTGTTGGCGGTCGCGTCGTGGTTCGCCTCGTTGAAGGAGAAGTCGACGACATGGCGGCAGGTCTGCAGCACCATCGCGCCCAGTGCCAGCGCCCATACGTCGTCGCCACCGCGGGCCGCGCCCAGGGCCAGGCCCGCGTAGTACGCGTACTCCTTGGCCCGGTCGAAGGTGGCGTCCAGCCAGGCGCCCATCGTCGAGTACTGCAGGGAGTAGCGGGCGAGCTGCCCGTCGGTGCAGTCCAGGACGAAGGAGAAGAGGAGCAGCAGGCCGGCCGCGACGAACCCGCCGCGGGTGCCGGTGGCCGCGCAGCCGGCCGCGATCAGCGCGGTGAGCAGGGACGCGGTGGTGACCTGGTTGGGGGTCAGCCCGCGGCGCGCGCACCAGCGGGCCAGGTAGCGGGAGTACGGGCTGATGCAGTACGTGGTGAAGAACCCGTCACGGGACTTCACGGCGGTGCGCAGCCGTACGGCCTCGTCGTCGACGGCGGCGACGGCTTCCCGGGCGTCCTCGCGCTGTGCCGGGGTGAGCGCGACGGTGGCGACCAGGCTGCCGAGCTCGACGCGGTGCAGTCCGGTCACCTCGCGGTCGAGGGATGTGGTGAGGGTGTCGGTGAGGACGTCCGTGAGGTGGGCGGTACCGGCGCCGACCGGGATCCTGCCGACCGCACGGGTCAGCGCGGCGCGCGCCTCGGGCTGCGCGGTGAGCGCGCCCGGCACCGCCGCGGCGGGGAAGCGGGGGTCGGTCAGTGCGAGCCGCAGGGCATGCAGATGGCCGACGAAACGGGGGTCGACGACGGCGACCCGCTCCTGGGCGGGCACCGCGGCAAGCAGCTCGGCGGCGGATGCGGCATCGTCCGCAATACGGACGTCAAAGCCCAGCGTGCGCAGGTCGGCTTCGAGCGGCGACCCGGCGACCGGCGGACCGGTGAGGATGGCGGTCGACAGTCGAACTCACTCCTTGGATGCTGACAAGGCAGCACGGACGGTTCGTGATCGATCCGCATTCGATACGAACTACCCGGGCAGCGGGCGTGGCACACCTGGCGCCCGGTGGGCTGGGGTGGCACGTCGGCAGAGGCTATCGGATCGCCGGATGCGGCGGTTCACCGCGCATTCACCGCTCGATCGAGTGACCGACGGCTGCGCCTGCCGCGATCATCATGGTGGATCAGGTGGTCCATGAACAACTGGCCCGCGGACCTGGCATTCTCTCCGGTGCCGGTTATGAGGGGGCTGGTCACGGGGCGGGCGGGTTGTGCCGGGGCCGGTGTGGCGAGAGCCATCCCCGGTCCGGGGGCGGTCACCGTCCTGCGCTGCCGCCACCGGGACGCGCGCGCCGTCCGTATCGGGGGCGAAGGGCGCGACAGCGGGGTGTGGACCATCTCACGGCCGGGCGCACGGAAGGAGCGGCGCGCTGGCATGTAGCGCCGCGCACCCGCTCTGCCGGTGATGCGGACCCGGCTAGGGCAGACTTGGCGTCGAAGACCGACGACAAGGATGGGCATGCCGATCACACCTGCCAACGGACAGACCGCCGGGGACCCGGCGGTGAGCACACCGGGCGGCGCCGCCGAACCGATCATGCTGGAGCTGGTCGACGAGGACGGTGCGACGATCGGCACCGCGGAAAAGCTTGCGGCCCACCAGGCTCCCGGGCAGTTGCACCGGGCGTTCTCCGTCTTCCTCTTCGACGAGAAGGGGCGGCTGCTGCTGCAGCGCAGGGCGCTGGGGAAGTACCACTCCCCCGGTGTGTGGTCCAACACCTGCTGCGGCCACCCGTATCCCGGTGAGGCACCGTTCGTGGCCGCGGCCCGGCGGACCTCGGAGGAGCTGGGCCTGGCGCCCGCCCTGCTGGCGGAGGCGGGCACCGTGCGTTACAACCATCCCGACCCGGCCTCCGGCCTCGTCGAGCAGGAGTACAACCACCTGTTCGTCGGGCTGGTGCGGGCCGAGCCGGCGCCCGACCCCGAGGAGATCGGCGAGATCGCCTTCGTGACGCCGGAGGAACTGGCCGAACGGCATGCCCAGGCGCCGTTCTCCGCCTGGTTCATGACCGTGCTGGACGCGGCGCGACCGGCGGTGCGCGAGCTCACCGGAGGGTCGGCGGGCTGGTAGCGAGCGGGGTGAGCGGCAGCTCGGCCCAGATGGCCTTGCCGCCGTTCCTCGTGTTCTCGACATCGCATTTGCCGCCCGCCTCCGCGGTGAGCGTCTTGACGAGCCACAGGCCGCGGCCGCCGACGTCACCCTGTTCCGCCTCCAGTGCCTTGGGGCGGTAGGGGTGGCCGTCCTCGACCGCGACCCGTAGCCAGTTCGCCCCGATGGTGACCTGGACGGCGATCTGGGGCGAGAGCAGGGCGGCGTGCCGGACGGCGTTGGTGACGAGTTCGGAGACGATGAGCAACAGGCCGTCCATGATCTCGGCGGCCACGGGAACACGCTGTTCGGCGAGCAGATCCCGGACCGCGTGGCGTGCCTGCGGCACCGAAGACTCCAGTGCCGGGGCGGTGAACCGCCAGACACCTTCGTACGCGAGCGGGGAGGTCAGCTCTTCGGGGGGCTCTGCGGGGGGTCCGGAAGGCATCCTCACAGGAAGAGTGTTGAGAATGCGTTGGTCCGGACCGGCCAGCTGAACACAAGTCAGCGCTTATCGACGCTTTATGGCCGATTGCGAGTGAGGCGCTCGGCCCGGCGACCGATCCTGTTGCTTTTATGGGTTGTTCGCGGACTTACCGGAGGTGACCCCCGTACGATCCGCCCCCCGGGGCGGTACATCCGGAACGCACAGCGCGGCGGGACCGGTGCCTGGGCATCGGTCCCGCCGCGCTGTTTCAGTAGCGGGGACAGGATTTGAACCTGCGACCTCTGGGTTATGAGCCCAGCGAGCTACCGAGCTGCTCCACCCCGCGTCGGTGAACACCACCCTACGGGTCGGCAGCCTCAGCACCAAATCGATAATCATCGCGGGTGCCGCGGGCCCGCCGGTCCCGGATCACCGCCTGCATCGGACGGTGATCCGGCCACGTCCTCAGACCGCCCGGTCGGTGACCCGTCCGCCGTCGACCTCGATACGGCGGGTGGTGTGCACCGCTTCGAGCATCCGGCGGTCGTGCGTGACCAGCAGCAGGGTCCCGGGGTACGAGGCGAGCGCGGACTCCAGCTGTTCGATGGCCGGCAGATCGAGATGGTTGGTCGGCTCGTCCAGGACGAGGAGATTGACCCCGCGGCCCTGGAGGAGGGCCAGCGCGGCGCGGGTCCGCTCCCCCGGTGACAGGGTGCGCGCGGGGCGCAGCACATGCGCCGCCTTCAGCCCGAACTTCGCCAGCAGCGTACGGACCTCGGCGGGCGGAAGGTCGGGGACACAGGCCCGGAAGGCGTCCATCAGCGGCTGGTCGCCCTGTTCCCGGTCACCCGGGCCGGGTGCGCCGAAGAGCCGGCCGCGCGCCTGGTCGACCTCGCCGACCACCACGCCGGGGCCCAGGGCGGCATGCCCGGTGTCCAGCGGGAGCCGGCCGAGCAGGGCGGCGAGCAGGGTCGACTTGCCGGAGCCGTTGGGGCCGGTGATGGCGACCCGGTCCGCCCAGTCGATCTGCAGGTCCACCGGGCCGAAGCGGAAGTCGCCGCGCCGCAGGCCGGCGCCGCGCAGGGTGGCCACGACCGCGCCGGCCCGGGGCGCGGCGGCGATCTCCATCCGCAGCTCCCACTCCTTGCGCGGTTCCTCGACCACCTCCAGCCGCTCGATCAGGCGCTGGGTCTGTTTCGCCTTGGCGGCCTGCTTCTCGGTGGCCTCCACCCGGGCATTGCGGCCGATCTTGTCGTTGTCGGGGGCCTTGCGGCGGGCGTTCTTGACGCCCTTCTCCATCCAGTTGCGCTGGGTGTGTGCCCGGGTCTGCAGGGCGGCCTTGGTGTCGGCGTACTCCTCGTACTGCTCCCGCGCATGACGCCGGGCCCGTTCTCGCTCCTCCAGGTAGGAGGTGTAGCCACCGCCGTAGGTATTGACCTGCTGCTGGGCGAGGTCGAGTTCGACGACGCGGGTGACCGTGCGGGTCAGGAACTCGCGGTCGTGGCTGACCAGTACGGTGCCGGCGCGCAGCCCCGTGACGAAGGACTCCAGCCGGTGCAGACCGTCCAGGTCGAGGTCGTTGGTCGGCTCGTCCAGCAGGAAGATGTCGTAACGGGAGAGCAGCAGCGAGGCGAGCGAGGCTCGGGCGGCCTGGCCGCCGGAGAGCGTGGTCATCGGCTGGTCGAGGCTGACGGACAGGCCGAGCTGTCCGGCGGTTTCCTCGGCGCGTTCGTCGAGGTCGGCCGCGCCCAGCGCGAGCCAGCGCTCCAGCGCCGTGGCGTAGGCGTCGTCCGCGCCGGGCCGCTCGTCGACCAGCGCCTGGGTGGCGGTGTCCAGGGCGAGCTGGGCGTCGGCCACGCCCGTACGGCGGGCGAAGAAGGTGCGGACGGTCTCTCCCGGGCGGCGGTCGGGCTCCTGGGGGAGGTGGCCGACCGTGGCGGTGGGCGGGCCGAGCGAGAGCGTCCCGTCCTCCGGGGTGTCCAGGCCGGCCAGCAGGCGCAGCAGCGTGGACTTGCCCGCGCCGTTGGCGCCGACGAGGCCGACCACGTCCCCGGGGGCGACGACCAGATCGAGGCCGGAGAACAGGACGCGCTCGCCGTGGCCGGCGGCGAGATCTTTGGCGACAAGAGTTGCTGACATCAGGCCGCCGATCGTATCCGGCCCGCTCCGTCCCGGTCGCTCTAATATCCGGAGCATGGAACCCGGTCTGAAGACGCATGTCAGCGACGGCACAGCGACCGTCACCGTCAGCAATACCGGCAAGCGGAATGCCATGACCGTGCAGATGTGGCGGGACCTGCCGCCGCTGCTGGAGCGGCTGGCGGCCGACCGCGCGGTCCGGTCGCTGGTGCTGACCGGCGAGGGCACGACGTTCTGCGCGGGCGCCGACATCGGGTCCCTGCGGGATCCGGCGGGTGAGCCGCAGGGTCTGGCGGCGGCGGCCGAGGAGGCGCTGGCGGCGTTCCCCGGGCCGACGCTGGCGGCGATACGCGGCTATTGCGTGGGCGGCGGCACCCAGTTGGCGGCCGCCTGCGATCTGCGGTTCGCGGAGGAGGGCGCGCTGTTCGGGGTGACGCCGGCCAAACTGGCGGTCGCCTATCCGGCGGCCGCCACCCGGCGACTGGTCCGGCTGGCCGGGCTGTCCACCGCCAAGTACCTGTTGTTCTCTGGCGAGTTGATCGACTGTGCACGGGCACTGCGGACGGGCCTGGTGGACGAGGTGCTGCCCGAGGGTGCGCTGGACAAGCGGGTGGCGGAGTTCTCGGCCGTCCTCGCGAGCCGGTCGC
This sequence comes from Streptomyces sp. NBC_00400, assembly GCF_036048035.1. NCBI lineage: Bacteria > Bacillati > Actinomycetota > Actinomycetes > Kitasatosporales > Streptomycetaceae > Streptomyces > Streptomyces sp. NBC_00400. The sequence continues at coordinate 1,106,531 of NZ_CP107940.1, forward strand.
TGCTGACGCAGACCGCGGCGAAGGAGCTGGCCGACGGCACGTGGGACGTATCGCCGGCCGAGGCCGAGGCGCGCGGCGCTTACTGGGCCGCGCAGGCGCGGGCGAGCGGCGACACCGCGGAGGGTGCCGCCGCCTTCCTGGAGCGCAGGGCGCCGCGCTTCACCTGGCCGACGGGCTGACGCCGGGGCGGGCCTTACGCGGGGCGGGCCTTGCGCGGGCCCGGGTGGGTGAAGCCCGCACGGGCCGTGGGACGGCTGCTCACTGCTGCCCGGTCAGCAGGGCCCGGCCACCCTCCCGCATCATCGCGGTGATCTCGGCCGGGGCCTTGTCCGGGGAACCCGCGTCGTAGGGCGGCTGCGGGTCGTATTCGATGCCGAGCTGGATCTCCTGGGCCGCGGCGTCCCCGGCGATCCGGCCGGCCAGCGTCAGCCCCATGTCGATGCCGGACGAGACGCCGGCCGCCGTGACGTACTTGCCGTCGAAGACCACCCGTTCCCCGGTCGGCTCGGCCCCCAGCGCCGGGAGCTGGTCCAGCGCGAGCCAGTGGGAGGTCGCCCGGCGCCCCTTGAGGAGGCCCGCGGCGGCCAGGATCAGCGAGCCGGTGCACACCGAGGTGGTCCAGGTGGTGCCGGCGTCCACGGCGCGGATCCACTCGTGCACCGGGCCGTCCGCCATCTGCGCGGCCTGCCCCGCGCCGCCGGGCACGACGAGGATGTCCGGTGCGGTGACCTCGCCCAGCGTGGCGTCGGCGACCAGCCCGAGCGAACCGAGGTCATTGCGGTGCGGGCCGGTGCGCTCGGCGACGAACACCGCCTCGGCGCCGGGCAGCCGGCTGAGGGTTTCGTAGGGGCCGACGGCGTCGAGCGTGGTGAAGCCGTCGAAGAGAAGGATCGCGAGCTGCATGGAGTTTCCTGTCGGTAGATCGGTATCCGTAGGGGCGGTGCCGGCCCGGTGGAGCGATGGCGGCCGGCAGGGGGTCAGGAAGAGACGAGGGGTGGTCCGGCGGTCCGGAAACGGCGGCGGTATTCGGCCGGAGAAGCGCCCAGGACACGGAGGAAGGCGCGGCGCATCGCCTCGGGGGTGCCGTAGCCGCAGTGGCGCGACACCTGCTCGATGCCGTCGGCGGAGTCCTCCAGATGCCGCCGGGCGGCCTCCAGCCGGACCCGGTCGACATAGCGCCCCGGCGTCATGCCCACTTCGTCGCGGAAGGCACGGGCGAAGTGCCGCGGCGAGAGGCGGGCGCGCTGTGCGAGGGCGTCAACGGAGAGGTCCCCCGCCGGGTTCTCGGTGATCCACTGCTGGACGTCGCGCAGCGGTCTGCGCTGTGCGGTCTGCGCGGCGAGCTGGGCGCTGAACTGGGTCTGGTTGCCGGGCCGCCGCAGAAACACGACCAGATGGCGAGCGATGGTCAGCGCGAGGTCCCGGCCGAGGTCCTCCTCCACCAGGGCCAGCGCGAGGTCGATACCGGCCGTCACGCCCGCGGAGGTGGCCAGATCGCCGTCCCGTACGTAGATCGGCTCGGGTTCGACCCGCACCGCGGGGAACCGTTCGGCGAGGGTGTCGCAGAGCATCCAGTGGGTCGTCGCGCGGCGGCCGTCCAGCAGCCCGGCCTCGGCCAGCAGCAGCGCTCCGCTGCACACCGACACCTTCCGCCGGGCGCGGTGGGCGTTGCCGCGCAGCCAGTCGACCAGCCGGGGGTCGGGGGTGCGGGTGCCCTCACCGCCGGGCACCAGCAGGGTGTGCGGCGGCCCGGCGGCGGCGAGGGTGGTGTCGGGGACCAGGGTCAGCCCGCTGGTGGTGCGGACCGGGGATCCGTCAAGGCTGGCGGTGCGGATCCGGTAGCCGCCCGGGACTTCCCGGCCCGCTCCGTGGAAGACCTCGACCGGTCCGGAGACGTCGAGAGCCTGCACACCGTCGAAGAGAACGACGAGTACCTCGCGCTGTTCCATGCCCCCATCCTGGGCAGCGGGGGCGAAGGCGGCAACGACGGATTTCCCACCCTTTCTGCCATCGCACGGGCCGGCAGCGGCTCACGGCCCTCCTCCGGTGCCCTGCACTCACCTCCATACCGACGGGTCGGTAACCTGCCCGTATGACCACTTCCAGCGCACTGCCCGAGCAGGCCGGCCGTACCTGCCACAACGTCGTCAACCCGTTCCACTCCACGCACTACTTCGCGCCGGAGCTCGCCGCGGAGATGGCCAAGGCCGGCATCGAGAACCGCAGCGCCGCCTACTTCGCCTGCCGCGGAGCGGCCATGGGCGCGGTGGGCCCCGGCACCATCACGGCCACCTTCTACAACTTCAAGCACGACCTCATAGCCGAGCACGTCCCGGACGTCTGGACGGTCGCCACGCCCCAGGCCGTGCTGGAGGCCCGGCTGCGCGCCGTGGACGCCACGCTGCGCCGGCTCCTGGGCCCGGAGGCCGTCGAGTCGCCGGAGATGGCCGAGGCCGCGCACCTGGCGCTGCGCGCCGTCGAGGGCTGCACCCGCCAGGCCCGGCCGCTGTACGCCGCGCACGCCGACCAGCCGGTGCCGAGCGCCCCGCACCTGGCTTACTGGCACGCCGCGACGCTGCTGCGCGAACACCGCGGCGACGGCCACCTGCTGGCGCTGCTCGACGCCGGACTGGACGGGCTGGAAGCGCTGGTCACCCACACCGCCAGCGGCCGTGGGATGAGCTACAAGGGCGTCATGGCGACCCGTGGCTGGTCGGAGGGGGACTGGGCGGCGGCGCAGGAGCGGCTGCGGGCCCGTGGCCTGCTGGACGCCGAGGGCGAGTTGACCGAGGACGGTGTCCGGCTGCGCAAGGACCTGGAGCGGATGACGGACCGTCTGGACCGGGCGCCGTACGAGCACCTGGGCGCCGACGGCGTGGCCCGGCTCACCGAGCTGGCGACCGGTTTCACCACCGCCGCCATGAACGCCGGGGCGTTCCCCGCCGCGCTGTTCGGCAAGTGAGGCCTTCGTAGCGTCACCGGGCCCGCGGTTCCCGGGAGGGGTGGATCCGTTCGCCCCGCCCGGGGCCGGGGCCGCGGTGGCTCTCCCCGCCCGCGGGCGGGCGCGGGGGGCTGCGCGGACACCCCCGGGCGGCCGGGCGGTGCGACAGTCCGGCCCGCCAACCGGCACAATGCAGGCTTACGCAAGCGCTGGAAGGCGGGTCAGGATCAACGTGACGGCATCCACTGAGCCCATCGGGACCCTCGGGTCCATCGAAGCGAGGATCGCCGGGGAGCTCGGCGTCAAGGAGCGGCAGGTGAAGGCCGCGGTCGAACTGCTCGACGGCGGCTCGACGGTCCCGTTCATCGCGCGCTACCGCAAGGAAGCCACCGAAACGCTCGACGACGCGCAGCTGCGCTCGCTCGAGGAGCGGCTGCGCTATCTGCGGGAGCTGGAGGAGCGGCGGACCGCGATCCTGGAGTCCGTGCGGTCCCAGGGCAAGCTCGACGCCGCCCTGGAGGCGCAGATCCGCGGCGCCGACTCCAAGGCGCGGCTGGAGGACATCTACCTCCCGTTCAAGCCCAAGCGGCGCACCAAGGCGCAGATCGCGCGGGAGGCGGGCCTGGAACCGCTCGCCGACGGGCTGCTCGCCGATCCTTCGGTGGAGCCGGCCGCGGCCGCCGCGGCGTTCGTGGACGACGGCAAGGGCGTTGCCGACGCGGCCGCGGCCCTGGAGGGCGCGCGGGCCATCCTGACCGAGCGGTTCGGCGAGGACGCGGACCTGATCGGCGAGCTGCGCGAGCGGATGTGGTCGCGCGGGCGGGTCGCGGCGAAGGTGCGCGAGGGCAAGGAGGAGGCGGGCGCGAAGTTCGCCGACTACTTCGCCTTCGCCGAGCCGTTCACCGAACTCCCCTCCCACCGGGTGCTGGCGATGCTCCGCGGCGAGAAGGAGGAGATCCTGGATCTCGCCCTGGAGCCGGAGGACCCGTCGGCGGCCACCGAGGGCCCGAGCTCCTACGAGCAGTCCATCGCCCACCGCTTCGGCGTCACCGACCGGGGCCGGCCCGGCGACAAGTGGCTGCAGGACACCGTCCGCTGGGCCTGGCGCACCCGGGTCCAGGTGCACCTCGGGATCGATCTGCGGCTGCGGCTGCGGCAGGCCGCCGAGGACGAGGCGGTACGGGTCTTCGCCTCGAACCTGCGCGATCTGCTGCTCGCGGCGCCTGCCGGTACGCGCGCCACGATGGGCCTGGACCCCGGCTTCCGTACGGGCGTGAAGGTGGCCGTGGTGGACGCGACCGGCAAGGTGGCCGCCACGGAGACCATCTACCCCCATGTGCCGCAGCAGAAGTGGGACGCCTCGCTGGCCACGCTGGCGAAGCTGGCCCGTGAGCACGACGTCGAACTGATCGCGATCGGCAACGGCACCGCCTCCCGCGAGACCGACAAGCTGGCGGCCGATCTGATCGCCGCGCAGCCGGAGCTGAAGCTGACGAAGGTGATGGTCTCCGAGGCCGGCGCCTCGGTGTACTCCGCCTCCGCGTTCGCCTCGCAGGAGCTGCCCGAGCTGGACGTCTCGCTGCGCGGCGCGGTGTCCATCGCCCGCCGTCTGCAGGACCCGCTGGCCGAGCTGGTCAAGATCGACCCGAAGTCGATCGGTGTCGGGCAGTACCAGCACGACCTGTCCGAGGTGAAGCTGTCGCGCTCGCTGGACGCGGTGGTCGAGGACTGTGTGAACGGCGTCGGCGTGGACGTCAACACCGCCTCGGCGCCGCTGCTTTCGCGGGTGTCGGGCATCGGCTCCGGGCTCGCCGAGAACATCGTGGCGCACCGGGACAGCAACGGCCCGTTCCTCTCCCGCAAGGCCCTCAAGGACGTGGCGCGGCTCGGCCCCAAGGCGTACGAGCAGTGCGCGGGCTTCCTTCGGATCCGGGACGGCGACGACCCGCTGGACGCCTCCAGCGTGCACCCGGAGGCGTACCCGGTGGTGCGCCGGATGGTGAAGTCGGCGGGCAGCGAGGTCGGTTCGCTGATCGGCAACACGGCGGTGCTGCGCACGCTGAAGGCCGCGGACTTCGTCGACGACTCCTTCGGTCTGCCGACGGTGAGCGACATCCTGCAGGAGCTGGAGAAGCCGGGCCGTGACCCGCGTCCGGTCTTCAAGACGGCGACCTTCAAGGAGGGCGTGGAGAAGATCGGCGACCTGCAGCCGGGGATGCTCCTGGAGGGCGTGGTGACCAATGTCGCCGCCTTCGGGGCGTTCGTGGACGTGGGCGTCCACCAGGACGGTCTGGTGCATGTCTCGGCGATGTCGAAGACCTTCGTCAAGGACCCGCGGGACGTGGTGAAGCCGGGCGACATCGTGCGGGTCAAGGTGCTCGATGTCGACATCCCGCGCAAGCGGATCTCGCTGACGCTGCGGCTGGACGACGAGCACGGCAAGGGCGCCGCGGCGACCGGCGGCGGCGAGCGCCGGGGCGGCTCCGGCGGCTCCGGCGGCTCCGGCGGCTCGGGCGGATCGGGCGGCTCCGGCGGCGGCCGGGGACCGCGTGAGGGCGGCGGCCGGAGCGGTGCGCCGCGCCAGCGGCAGGGCGGCGGGCAGCGGCAGGGCGGCAGCGGGCAGCGCGGCGGTGACCGCCGGGGCGGCCGCGACGCCGGGCCGGCCAACGACGCGATGGCCGATGCCCTGCGGCGGGCCGGACTCCTGGGCACGGAGCGCGGCGGCCGCTGACGGACCACGGCTGCGACCGGCGGCAGCGGGACGGGCGCCCGCTGCCGCCGGTACCGCCGTGTTGCGGAGGTGCTGCGGACGGCCTACTTGGATTCGACCCGCCCGACCGGGTGGGGACCGCTCGCCAACGCCTCGCGTGCGGTCTGCCAGGTGCGGTCGCCGGGGTGGAGCTCGGTGCGGAGGTAGGCCGCGGTGAGCCGCCCGACGGCGGCGACTCGCTCGGGGCTCTCGTCCGTGGTCTCGGCGGCGTCGTATCCGGGGATCCCGCCGAGTGCGTGCCCCGCGCCGAACAGGGTGAGCAGGGACTTGGGGCCGGGGCTCAGGGTGTAGGGGTCGGCGTGCCAGTCCGGCCCCCGGTCCGTGAAGTGCGGGGAGTCGTCCTCGTCGCCGGCGACGACCAGCGCGGGCGTGGTCATCGTGGAGAAGTCGGTGGTCCGCAGAACGGGCAGCGCCTGCGCCATGGGCCCGTTGAGGACGTCACCCCTGCCGGGCGCGGCCAGCAGCACCCCCGCCTTTATCCGGGGCTCGATGAGGCTCACTTCCTCGCCGCTGTCGGGGTCGGAGACCCGGGCGCCGAGCAGGAGGCCGGCGGTGAAACCGCCGAAGGAGTGTCCGGCAACGGCGGCCTTGGTGTGGTCGATCCGCCCGGCGAGCAGCGGCACGGCCTCTTCGATCACATCGAGCCGGTCGAGGAGGTGCGTCATGTCCTCGGCCCGCGAGCGCCAGAAGAAGGGTGCTCCTGGGGCGTCGGCGACCAGGTGGCTCAGAGTCCTGGAGGTGAGATGGGTGGGCTGGACGACCACGAACCCCTGTGCCGCCCAGGAGTTGACGAGCGGCGCGTAGCCGTTCAGCGAGGAGAGGTGGTTCGAGGGGCCGTGACCGTGCGAGAACAGGATGACGGGAAGTCCCGTTCCGCTCGCGGGTGCCGATACGCGGACCTGCATGTCCACGGGACGTCCGGGAACGGACAGCACCACCGGGCTGAAGGACAGGACCGGGGCGGGCGTGCCCGGGGTGTCGGCGGTGGTGGTGGCGGTGTCAGTGGAAGCGTTCACGAGGTGCGGGTTCCCCTTCTGTGAGCCCTGCCGCCCGCCGGTCTCGTGCGGCCGGCGGGCGAGCAGGGCGGTAGAGAGCGTCCGGCTTCGGCTAAGCTGAAGCGGAACGCTGCTCCATTTAATATCCGGATCGTCGCTCCGTTTTGTCAAGCCCTGCCGAGGGAGAACGTGATGCCCACCGATGGCCCCGCCGGGGAGCCACCGGCCCGCAGCAAGCGGGCCGACGCCCAGCGCAACCGTCAGACGGTGCTCAGCGCCGCCGCCGAGGTGTTCGTCACCTCCGGTGTCGACGCGCCGATCCGGCAGATCGCCGCCGGGGCGGGCGTCGGGATGGCCACGATCTACCGCCACTTCCCGACCCGGGCGGATCTTGTCACCGCGGTCTACCGCCACCAGATCGAGGCATGCGCCGAAGCCGGACCGGACTTGCTGGCCGGCACCGATACTCCGTTCGACGCACTGCGCCGCTGGATCGACCTCTTCGTCGATTTCCTGGTCACCAAGCACGGACTCGCCGACGCCCTGCAGTCCGACAGCGACCGCTTCGCCGCGCTGCACACCTATTTCCTCGACCGCCTGCTGCCCGTCTGCGCCCAACTGCTCGACGCCGCGGTCGACGCCGGTGAGATCAGGCCCGGCACCCAGCCGTACGAGCTGATGCGCGGCATCGGCAACCTCTGCATCGGACGCGACAGCGACCCCCGCTACGACCCCCGCCGTCTGATCGAACTGCTCCTCCAGGGACTACAGCGGCCTCGACCGGCCTGACGGCGGCGTTCACGGACGGCGGCGTTCACCGACAACGGCGTTCACGGTCGGCGGCGTTCACGGTCGGCGACGTTCACGGTCGGCGGCGTTCACCGGCGACGGCGGGCGGCGGGGCGGCGACGGCGGCGGGGCCGTGACGGGGCGGGGCGGCAGTCCCGCGGTTCAGGACGCCTCCGCATGGCCACGGATGCGCTCCACTTCCGCCGCCACATCCGTGAGCGTGGCGCAGTCCGGGACCGGCAGCAGATCCGGCAGACCGCCGGCCGGCCGGCGGCGCGGGTCCTCCAGGGCATCGGCCATCGCCGACAGCGCCTGGCACAGCCGCTCGGCCTCGGCCACGCTCGGGCGGCGGGCGCCGTGGTCCAGGCGTACCGCGCAGGCGGTCGCGGCGTCCACGATGCGTTCGGCCGCGGTGACGACGGTCAGCCAGTCGGGGTTGCGGTCGCGGGCGGCGAGGAGTTCGGCCGCGGCGGTCTCGGCCGCCGCCCTGGCCTCCCCCAGCGACCGGTAGGCGGCGCGGCGCAGCGTCAGCCGCCGGGCGGGGTCCGTGCCCGGTGCCGACTCCAGGACGTGCCGGAGGAATTCCTCGGTGCTGTGCAGCGCCGAGGTGACGCGGTGGCCGACCCGGCGGCGCGGGTCGGCGAGCCGTGGCAGGTGCCCGACGACGAGCACGATGCCGCAGGCGATGGAGGTGTCGACGACCCGCTCGGCGGCGGCCTCCTGAGCGCCGCCGGCGTAGACGAACGACAGCACCATGAGGGTGATCGCCACGGTCTGGAGCGCGAAGTGGCGCGTGGCGAACGGCAGCAGCGCGCCGCCCACGCCCGCCACCAGCGCGGGCCACCACGAACCGGTCAGCACCAGGCCGGCCCCGGCGAAGACCAGCACGCCGGCGACGGTCCCGGCGAAGCGGTTGACCGTACGGGAGAAGAGCGGGCCGAGGTCGGGTTTGACGAGGAAGGTGGTGGTCGCCGGGAGCCAGTACCAGTGCTCGGGGCGCAGCAGCAGGGCCACGGCGGCGCTCGCGGCGATGCAGACGGCGACCCGCAGGCCGTAGTCCCGCCCGGCGGGCCCGAACAGGCTGCGCCCGCGCCGGGTCCGCCCGCCGGCGGCAGCCACCGCCGCACGGGCCACGGTGCCCGGCACGGTCAGCCAGGCGGGGCGGCCGGCGGGGGCCGGTGCGGGCGGTTTTGGTGCCGGGGACAGCGGCTCCCGGCGGGCGAACGCGACCGCCGCGTCCAGCAGCGCCTGGTCGAAGGCGCCGCGTGCGGCCGTACTGGTCTCCGGGGCGGACAGCCGGCCCGGGGACCGTCCGGTGCGCAGGGCCTCGGCGAACTGCCGGGGGCTGCGCGCCACCCGGGACGGCAGCGGCCGGGCCTCCCACAGCAGTGCCACGCTGGCCTCGCACAGCGCGGTCGCCGCGGCGAACCGCTCGGTGAGCAGCCGCTCTTCCGTACGGGCGGGGCGCCGCAGCAGCCTGCTGGTGAGCCGGCGCAGCCGCAGGGCCTCGTCGGCACGGTCCAGCGCGGCGGTGAGGCGGCGCCTGGCGGGCTCGGCACCGGCCCCGCCGGCCGCGCCCAGGGCATCGGCGAGCGCATCGAAGACCGTGGCGACCGCCGCCCGCTCGCCGCTGAGCGCACCGCCGGCGGGTCGGGGCGAGCGCAGTACGAGCCGCAGCAGGAGCAGCCACAGGCAGCCGGCGAGGACGAAGAGAGCCTTCGCCCAGGGCGCCCCGGGCAGCGGCATCCCGGCGCCCAGGACCGTGGTGGCCAGCATCTGCATTCCGGCGTTGGAGCGCACCGGCCCGGCGACGCTGCCCGCGCCGGAGACAAAGCCGACGGCGAACAGCGCCGGAACCATCCACCAGCCCGCACCGGCCGTCTGCAACGAGGCGCCGATCAGCATGCCGAACGCCGAGGCGAGGGCGGGCAGACCGATGTGGACCATGCCGGTGCGCCGGGTGCCGGGACGGTCGTTGACCCCCGCCAGCATGGAGCCGAGCCCGCTCAATACGCCGGGCGCCGGGTGGCCGGTGGCGATGCCCGCGCCCAGCAGCGGTCCCGCACACAGCGCACCGCGGGCGACGGCCGCCCAGGGCACGGGCAGCCGCTGCCAGCGGAACGGGTGGGCCAGCCAGGCGGGCACGGCGCGCTGCGCGCGGAGCATGGGCCTCCTCAGACGACGGCGTACGGACGGCAGGAACGGAATCCGAGGGGCGACATCGGCCAACGGTGCTGGTACCACCCTAAGGTCCGGGCTTGTCCGGACCACTGCCGCGGGGTTACCGCAAGATCACGAGCGCACGGCCGGAAGGCGGCCCGCCCCCGTGGCTGTCAGCCGTCCTGCCCTGCCTCCCCCTCGTCAGCTCTCCCCCACCCTCGTCAGCTCCCGCCCCACCCGTTACCGTCCCGCCATGGCGATCAACACAGGCGGCATGGACATAGCGGTGATCGGCGGCGGCGTGATCGGACTGACGTCGGCGATCGCGCTGGCGGAGGACGGGCACCGGGTGCGGGTGGTGAGCCGGGACGCCGCGGGCGCCACGACCTCGGCGGTGGCCGGCGGGCTGTGCTGGCCGTACCGCATCCGGCCCTACGAACGCGCGGTGCGGTGGTCCGTGCGGTCCTTCCATGTGCTCACCGCGCTCGCCCGGCGGCCGGAGGAGACGGGCGCCCGGATGGTGACGGGCACGATGACGGACGCGACGGACGACGGGCGGGACACGCACCCCGGCGACCGCCCCGACGACGATCTGGCCGCCTGGTACGACGCGGTGCCCGGATTGCGGCGGGCGAGCGCCGAGGAGCTCCCCGAGGGGCATGCGGCCGGGTGGCGGGCCCGTACCCCTCTGGTGGACATGCCGGCCCATCTCCGCTACCTGGAGCGGCGGTTGTCGGCCGCGGGCGGCAGCGTGGAGCGGCATGAGATCACCTCGCTGACCGGGGCCGGCCGGCGTGCCGACGTGGTGGTGAACTGCTCGGGGCTGGGCGCGCGTGAGCTCGTACCCGATCCGGACGTCCATCCGGTCCAGGGGCAGCTGGTGATCGTGGAGAACCCCGGTATCGAGGAGTGGTACGTGTCCGCCGACACGGGGTCCGCGGACACGACGTATGTGCTGCCGCAGCCGTACGGCGTGGTGCTGGGCGGGACGGCGCGGGAGAACGCGTGGTCACGGGAGCCCGATCCGGCGGTGGCGGAGGCGATCGTGGCGCGCTGTGTGCGTCGCTTCCCCGAGCTGGCGGGGGCCCGGATACGGGAGCACAAGGTCGGGCTGCGTCCGGCCCGCCCGGCGGTACGGCTGGCGGTGGAACGGCTGCCCGACGGCACACCGTGCGTCCACAACTACGGGCACGGGGGTGCGGGGGTGACCGTGTCCTGGGGGTGCGCGGACGAGGTGCTGCGGAGCGTACGGGCCCTCCGGGAGGGTGACGGGCCACGGGGCCGGTGACGGTCGCGGGGCCCCGCCCGGCCACGGCGCCGGGCCCGTGACGCCTGGCCGCCGGCCGGCCGGCGGCCACCCGGGATTTGTGAATCGGCGCCGGACGAGATGAAGTTGCCGCCCAAGGGCGCACATCCCTTTACCGGCCTCGTGCGTCTCATGAGCAAGCGGCATTTCCATATTGCCGCACTTCAGGGGCATTTGGAGTATACATTTTGAAAAACCGCAAAATCGGCAAAAGGGGCATGCGTCGCGCATCCGCGGCGGTTGTCACCGCGGGAGCCGTCCTGACCGCAGGAGCGCTCGCCGCTCCGGCACAGGCCGCCACGCCCACGCCCCCCGCGATCGTCGCCAAGGGCGGCTTCGTGATGAACAACGGCACGGGGAAGTCCCTCTTCACCAAGGCCGCTGACACCCGCCGGTCCACCGGCTCCACCACCAAGATCATGACGGCTCGGGTGGTGCTGGCGCAGGCGAACCTCGACCTGGACGCCAAGGTCACGGTCCAGAAGGCGTACAGCGACTACATCGTCGACAACAACTGGGCCTCCTCGGCCAAGCTGATCGTCGGCGACAAGGTCACCGTCCGCCAGCTGCTGTACGGGCTGATGCTCCCGTCCGGCTGCGACGCGGCATACGCGCTGGCCGACAAGTTCGGCAGCGGCTCCACCCGGGCCGCGCGCGTGAAGTCGTTCATCGGGAAGATGAACTCCACCGCCAAGTCCCTGGGCCTGACGAACACGCACTTCGATTCGTTCGACGGCATCGGGAAGGGCGCGAACTACTCGACGCCGCGCGACCTGACCAAGCTGGCGAGCAGCGCGATGAAGTACTCCACCTTCCGTACGGTCGTGAAGACGAAGTCGACCAAGCAGAAGGTCATGACGAAGAGCGGTGGCTACCGCAACATGTCGTGGGAGAACACCAACGGTCTGCTCGGCAGCTACTCGGGCACCATCGGCGTCAAGACCGGCTCGGGTCCGGAGGCCAAGTACTGCCTGGTCTTCGCCGCCACCCGGGGTGGCAAGACGGTCATCGGCACGGTCCTGGCCTCCTCCTCGGTGGTCAACCGCACCGCGGACGCCAAGAAGCTGATGGACTACGGCTTCAAGAAGTAGCCCGCCCGGGACGTACGAGGGGCCTGCGCGCAGCCATCCGGCCGCACGCAGGCCCCTTCGCCGTCCCGCTGCCGTCCCGCTGCCGTCCGGCCGCCGCCGCTCCGCACGAGCCCGGTCCTGACGGGCCCGCCGGTCAGCCGGTCAGCCGGTCAGCCGGTGGCGATCCGCGCCGACACGCAGGGGTCCTCGTTGCGGTAGCCGAGGCGGTCGTAGAGCCGTTCGGCGGGAGTGTTGTCCGCAAGCTGCCACAGCGTGCAGAAGCCGTGGTGGCGTACCGCGTACCGGGTCAGCCACGAGGTCAGGGCCGCACCGAGCCCCTGGCCGCGCTGGCGGGCGTCCGTCGCGACGGACGCCATCAGCGGAGCGCCGCTGTCCCGCAGGCTGCTCAGGGCACCGCAGGCCACCAGCTGCCCTTCCGTGCCGCGGATCCCCACCCACAGGGTCACGCCGCTGGAGCCGGGGCCGGTGGAGTGGGCCGGGCTGTGCTCGTTGAGGAAGCCGAGCAGTTCCTCGTGGTGTGAGGCGTCAAGAGTGACCACCCGCTCCTCCGCCGGGTGTACGGGCGGTTCCTCCAGCGTCCAGCGGAAGATCCACTCCACGACGTCGGTCACCGGCAGATGCCGCCTGACCTGGCCGACGGTGCCGCGCGGCCCGGTGAACTCCCGCACCCGCTCGGGCAGGCCCTGCGCGGCACGCAGCACGAGTCCGGCGGCGGGATCCGGTTCGCCGACGCACCACAGATGCCCGCGGGCGTCGTCGAGCCAGGCGGCGGCGCCCTGGCCCGACCAGCTGATGCGGCCGGCCGGACGGCGCCGTGCGGCGCCGAAGCGCAGCAGCGCGCCGCCGGTTTGCCGCTCCAGGCCCTGGTCGAACAGGTCTGTGGTCCGGGGGAGAAGAGTCGTTGCCTGCATCGCTCTCTGAGGGAGTTAAGGGAGGCGAACGGCCCGGACACGCGCACGCGTGACCGGAGTCCGTCCATCTGGGTACAGGGGGAGCCCGGCAGCGGCTGCGCACACGCGCGCCCGGCCGACCGGGGCGTCCACTCTGGCATACCGCCCCCGGGCCGGGGCAAATCAGGGTCCCGGGACCCTCTCCGGCCGGGAGGCGGACGCAGCAGGGGCCGGCCGGACACCACGTCCGGCCGGCCCCTCACCTGCCCCGCGGACCACCTCGGTGACCGCTCACCGGGCAGCCGCATCCGGTGTGGCGGGCAATTCATCAGGGATTCGCGCTCCGGCCTTCCCTCCGGCTCCCGGCGGCGCTACCGACCCCGCCACCGACGGCGTCCTCGCCACCATCGCCGACCCCGCCGCCCTCGCCATTCCCGTTGCCGCCCGGCCCGATCCGGAACTCGAAGTCGCCGTCGTACTGCTCATGGCCCGCGATGACGGCCATCTCGACGGCCTCCTCGCCCTTCTGGCCGCGCACGATCAGCGGATCGCTGCGCAGATCGCGCATCAGCGCCCAGCACATGGCGATCATCACGACCATGAACGGCACCGCGACCAGAATCGTCAGGTTCTGCAGTCCGGTCAGGGCGTCGCCCGAGCCTCCGCCGATCAGCAGCATGATCGCGGCGACCGCGCCGGTCACCACTCCCCAGAAGACCACCACGAGCCGGGTCGGCTCGAAGGTGCCCTTCTGCGAGAGGGTGCCCATGACGATGGACGCGGCATCGGCGCCGGAGACGAAGAAGATGCCGACCAGGACCATGACCAGGATGCTCATGACCGTGGCGAGCGGGTACTGGTGCAGCACGTCGAAGAGGTGGCCTTCGGGCGTGCTCGACCCGCTGAGCTTCTTTTCGGCCTGGAGCTTCATCGCCGAGCCGCCGAAGACCGCGAACCACGCCAGGCTGACCACGCTCGGTACGAGGATGACGCCGCCGATGAACTGGCGGATCGTCCGGCCACGGCTGATCCGGGCGATGAACATCCCGACGAAGGGCGTCCAGGAGATCCACCACGCCCAGTAGAAGACCGTCCAGCTCCGCAGCCAGCTGCCCACATCGGCGCCGCTGCTCGCCTCCGTACGGCCCGCCAGCTGCGGCAGCTCGCCGATGAACGAGCCGAGGGAGGTCGGCACCAGGTTGAGGATGAGGATCGTCGGGCCGACCACGAACACAAAGACCGCCAGGATCACCGCCAGCACCATATTGATGTTGGACAGCATCTGAACGCCCTTGGCGATGCCGGAGACCGCGGACAGGATGAAGGCGAGGGTCAGCACGGTGATGATGATGACCAGCAGGCTGGTGCTGACGCTGTCCATCCAGCCGAGCACCTTGATGCCGCTGCCGATCTGCAGCGCGCCGAGCCCGAGCGAGGCCGCGGAGCCGAAGAGGGTGGCGAAGATGGCCAGGATGTCGATGACCTGACCGCCCCAGCCGTTCGCCCGCCGGGTCCCGATCAGTGGGGTGAACACCGCGCTTATCGTCTGCCGCCTCCCCCGCCGGAAGCAACTGTAGGCGATGGCCAGCCCCACGACCGCGTAGATGGCCCACGGGTGCAGCGTCCAGTGGAACATCGTGGTCGCCATCGCGGTGTCCATCGCCTGGGCGGCGTCCTTGGGGTCGGTGCCCGGCGGCGGTGTGGTGAAGTGCCCCAGTGGCTCACTGACGCCGTAGAACATCAGGCCGATGCCCATGCCCGCGCTGAACATCATCGCGATCCAGGACACGGTCCGGAATTCGGGGTCCTCGCCCTCCTTGCCGAGGGTGATCCGGCCGTACTTGCTCACGGCGAGCCAGATCGCGAAGATCACAAAGCCGGAGGCGGAGAGCACGAATGCCCAGCCCCCGTTGTCGATCACCCAGTTCAGCATGGATGTCGAGGCGTTCTTGAGGGATTCGGTGGACGTCGCTCCCCAGGCGATGAAGGCGAGGGTGAGCAGCGCGGTCACACCGAAGACCACACGGTCGGTCTGCGGGGGCCCGGTCCGCCGCGGGTCTTCGGGAAGGTCCGCGAGGGAAGGGGTGGCACCCCCGTCTCTGGCTCCTTTGACTGTGTCCGACACGTGTCAACCTTTCCATGTACTTCAATGGGTCATATTTTCCTTACCCGTTACCCCCTACCACACGAGGGCAGACGTTCATGGGCTTCGCGACCGTAAGGTGATAACCGGCCCGCTGGTCCAACAGCAGCGGGACGAGCGTGCGCAGCGACTGGCGCAGCGGTACGACGGCGCCGCCCCCGGCCCGCTTCCAGAGCACTCCGTGCAGCGCCAGTTCGTCCTTGACCTGCGCGAACTGTGCCGCGTCGAGACGGTAGGCGCAGGGCGGGGCGGCCAGGACCTCGCCGGCCCCGGGGGGTTCGTTGTCCGCACCGCCGAGGTAGACGGGGCCGCGGTCGGCGTAACCGGCGAGGCGGGCGGCGGCGGTGGCCGCCTCGATGCGTGTGCGGTGCCGGACGGTGAAGGTGAACGCGCCGTCCAGCGTGGCCAGTTGGGAGTCCACCCGGCGCCGGTTGTTGAGCACGGGGTCGGCCTTCTCGGCGGCAGTGAGGGCGTCGACCCGGGTCTCGACGAGCAGTCCGACCGAGCCCTTCACGCCGGTGGTGTTGCGCAGAATCCGTTCCTGGCCGTCGCCCGCGACCTGCTTGACCGGGTCGCCGGTCTCCGGGTCGGTCCAGATGCCGTAGACGCCGGTGGA
This sequence comes from Streptomyces sp. NBC_00400, assembly GCF_036048035.1. Lineage (NCBI taxonomy): Bacteria > Bacillati > Actinomycetota > Actinomycetes > Kitasatosporales > Streptomycetaceae > Streptomyces > Streptomyces sp. NBC_00400. The sequence continues at coordinate 1,122,232 of NZ_CP107940.1, forward strand.
GAATCCGGCGCGGCGGACGGCGGGTTCGGCGAAGTCCCGGGAGAGTGCGGTGGCTTCGCGGTGCACCCCGTCGGCGGTGTTGAGGTTGCGGGGCCACAGGGACAGCAGGTCCTTCAGGTAATACGGCGCGGTGGGGCCGTATTCGTGCAGGTCGAGGAGGGTGTCGGGGCGGTAGTCGCGGAGGACGGCGGCCATCGCGCGGGACTCGGCGGTGTGCAGGGCCAAATGATCGCGGTTGATGTCCACGCCGTCGGAGTTGCCACGGGTGTCCGCGGCCCGGCCGTCGGGGTTGGCGGTCGGGAGGACCAGCACGCTGGTGTGCTCCAGGAGCCTCCGGACGGCCGGGGCCTTGCTGTAGGCGAGGTTGCGGACGGTGGTCAGACACGCCTCACGCCCGGCGGGCTCGTCGCCGTGCTGGGAGCAGACCAACAGGACGGAGTTGCCCCGGCGGACGTCCGCCGGGCGCTCGGGGGCCGGGGCGCCGATCCTGACGAGCCGGATCGGGCGGCCCTGCCGCGTGGTGCCGATCCGGTCGATGCGCACCCGCGCCGAGGCGCGGTCGACCGTGGTGAGGAACGTCTGCTCCTCGGCTCCGGTGGTCCAGCGGGCACCGCGGCTGGTTTCGAATCCCGTACGGGGTGCGGGGGTTCCGGTTGCGCCGGCGGGAGGGGCCGGCGGGGTCGCGCCGAGGAGGGGGGCCGTCAGTCCGACGACCAGCGTCCCCAGGGCGAGGCGGCAGAAGCGGGACCTCACGAAGGTGCCTCCCTTGGGTGGGCGGTGGGGGTGACGTGCGGTGACGTGGGGCGAGGTGCGGGGTGGGGTGGGGTGGGGCCGCCCGCTGGAGGGGGCGGCCCCGGGCGGTCATCCGCCGGCCGGCATCCGGCTGATCGAGCGCGGCGGGGCGATCCCGGCCGGCGGTGTGGCGGCGGCCGGGTGCCGGGGCGCGCCCGCGGTGGCCCGTGCGAAGGCCGGGGCGCCGCCGGTCAGCGGCAGTTGGGCAAAGGTGCGGGAGAGGTCGAGGGTGAGCTTCGGAGTGGACGCGGGCGGGTCGATCAGGCCGGCGTCGGTTCCGGCCACGATGAGCGCAAGCCGGTGTCCGGCGGGCACGAGGTGATCGCTCGCGGCCAGATTCAGGGTGAGGGTGTAGCGCTTGCCCGGGGTGAGCGGGCGGCCCTTGTGGGGGTCGGCGTAGGTGCCGAGGTCGGCCCAGCCGCGGCTGAAGACGGTGTATCCGACCTTCCGGGTGTCGGCCGCGGTCTCCTTGAAGCAGCCGGTGTCGCCCGGGGTTCCGGCGCCCCAGCAGGTGCGTGTGCCGAGGGTGGTGATGCCCTCGCCGTCGGCCGCGTAGTTGCGGATGGTGTCGGGGCCGAGGTCCACCAGGACGGCGGAGAGATGGGCGGTCGTGGTGCTCGGGGTGGCGGTCACCGTCACCTTGCCCGAGCCGGACAGCCGCAGCGGGGCGCGCAGCGGTGCGGTGCTGAATCCGGCCTTGGCGGGCGTCGGTTCGTCGATCCGGGCCGCCCAGTCGGCCTCGCTCAGCTTCGGGTCGTCGGTGAAGGCCGCACTCGCGCCGTGCGGCGCCTTGGCGGTGCCCAGCACGCCGACGCCGGGTGCGCTGCCGCCACGCGGCCGCAGGGTGGTGGTCCGGGTGCCGGGGGCGGGCCACTGCGGGTCGGTCGACCAGGTGCCGGGGGAACGCTCGATATCGGCCCTCGGGGCGCGGTCGATGCCGTTGTCGTAGCCCATCAGATAGTGGTCGAACCAGTGGTGCAGGGTGGTGACCCACTCCCCGCGGCGGAAGTCGAAGGGGTCGACGTGCCCCGTCTGGGAGAGCCAGATCTTGCGCTCGACGCCGTGCCGGGCGAGCGCGTCCCACCACTGCCCGGCGTGCCGGGTGCGGACGTTGAGGTCCTGCATGCCGTGCACCATGAAGACGCTGGCCCGGACCTTGTCAGCGCGCCGCACATAGTCGCGCTCGCTCCACAGAGCGGTCCAGTCGCCGCTGCGCGGCGCACCGTCGGCGAGCTTCTTCTGCATCGCGGCGCAGCGCTTGTGCGCGTCGGGGCTGTTGACCAGATCCGCGAGGGCGTCGGGGCCCGAGTCGTAGAGCGGGGCGCCCTGGGCGAAGTAGTAGTCGTACCAGGAGGAGATTCCGGCGATCGGGACGATGGTCTTCAGCCCCTTGACGCCGGTGGCCGCGACGCCATTGGCGATGGTGGCGTCCCAGCTCTTGCCGATCATGCCGGTGCTGCCGTTGGACCAGTCGGCGGTGACGGGGGTGCCTCCCGTACGGGCGGTATAGGCGCGGCCTCTGCCGCCGAGCCAGTCGATCACGGCCTTGGCCGACCCGATGTCGGAGCGGCCGCCGACATCGGTGCAGCCGTCCGAGCGGTTGGTGCCCGCGAGATCGACGAGGACGGTCGCATAGCCGCGCGGCACGAAGTAGTTGTCGTAGTAGAGCGGGAACAAGGCCGGCCGGCCGTGGTCGTCATAGGTCTTCTTCTGGCTCTCGTTGCCGCGGCCGCAGCAGGAGTAGTACGGGCTGGCGTCCATGATCACGGGGATCCGGCGGCCCTGCTGTGCGGGTTCGGCGGGCCGCACGATGTCGACGGCGACGCGGTCGGTCCTCCCGTCCGCGTCGCCGTCGAGCCGTGTGTCCACCCAGACCGATTCGCGTATCGCGTGGTCGTAGGAGTAGACGGGTCTGCTCTCGCGGGGCGCCGCCTGCGCGGCGGCCGGCCCGGTCAGGGCGGACAGCAGGGCGGCGACGGCCGCCACCACGAGCAGGGTGAAGGGGGTGCGGAGGATCCGCGCAGGATTCGTCACGGGCGGACGGTAGCGCGGCGCAACTCCCGTGCGTAAGAGCCTGTCCCGCAACCCCGGCGGCCACGGCCGTCGCGGAGGAAGCGGCACCGCAGAACGTGGCCGGGGGCGGCGCATACCGGACACCCCGCCGGCCCGCTGCGACCGGCCGGCGATCAACGGGGCCTGCGGAGGGGGTTCATGTCGGTCATGTGTCAGATAAGGCCATGTACATGACGCCGCCGCTCCCCCGTGCATAGGGTCTGACGAGAGCCATCCCCCTACGAGTTGGAGGACTCGTGCGTCACAGACTCCTGGTCCCGGGTGCGGCCGCACTCAGCCTGCTGCTGGCGATCCCGGCCTCCGCGGCCGGCTTCACCCCGGGCGCTCCGGGTGTGGGCGACAGCTACTACCCCGAGAGCGGAAACGGCGGCTACGACGTTTCCCACTACGACCTGCGACTCAAGTACCAGCCCAAGACGGACCTGCTGGAGGGCACGGCGACGCTGCTCGCCAAGACCACCCAGGACCTCTCGCGCTTCAACCTGGACTTCGGCCTCAAGGTCAGTGAGATCCGGGTCAACGGCAAGAAGGCCTCCTTCGCCACGTCCGGCAAGCACGAGCTGGAGGTCACCCCGGCCACGCCGCTGGAGAAGGGCAAGCAGATCAGCGTCGTGGTGCGCTATGCGGGCAAGCCCTCCGAGCTGAAGATCGACAACTACAGCGCCTGGGCCCGTACACCCGACGGCGGGGTGATCGCCCAGGAGCCGGACGCCGCCGTGTGGTGGTTCCCGAGCAATGACCACCCCACCGACAAGGCGACCTACGACATCTCGGTGGCGGTCCCGGACGGCACCCAGGCGCTGAGCAACGGCGTGCTGGCCTCGCAGTCCTCCAAGCTGGGCTGGACGCGCTACAACTGGCGCTCGGACAAGCCGCAGGCGACCTACCTCACGACGCTGGCCGTCGGCAAGTTCGACATCACCACCGATACGACCGCGAACGGCCTGCCGGTCATCAACGCGGTCAGCAAGGACCTCGGCGCGAACGCGGGCTCGGCCCGGGCCAGCATCGAGCGCACCGCCGAGGCCACCGAGTGGCTGGAGAGCGTCTTCGGCCCCTACCCGTTCAACGCGGTGGGCGGCTATGTGCCGAACGTGCCGGCCCACTACGCGCTGGAGACCCAGACCCGCCCGTTCTACGGCGAGAAGGCCTTCGACCGCGGGACGAACGTCTCCGTCGTCGTGCACGAGCTGGCCCACCAGTGGTACGGCGACAGCGTCTCGCTCAAGGACTGGAAGGACATCTGGATCAACGAGGGCTTCGCCGCGTACAGCCAGTGGCTGTGGTCGGAGAAGGAGGGCGAGGGCACCGCTCAGGAGCTCGCGGACTACGTCTACGCCCAGCACCCGGCCGATGATCCGTTCTGGAAGGTCAAGCCGGGCAACCCGGGCGCGGAGAACCAGTTCGACGACGCCGTCTACGACCGTGGCGCGCTGGCCCTCCAGGCGCTCCGCAACAAGGTCGGCGACAAGGCCTTCTTCGGGCTCCTCAAGTCCTGGCCCACGGAGCACAGGTACGGCAACGCCTCGGTGGCCGACTTCGTGAAGTTCGCCGAGAAGAAGTCCGGAAAGAACCTTGCCGGGTTCTTCGACACCTGGCTGTTCCAGCCGTCCAAGCCCGCGGTGGGCGCGGGCAAGCAGGCGTTCGGCGCGGGGAAGTCGCCGGTCGCCGAGCCCAAGTCGTGGAAGCAGATCGCGGCCACGCACGACGTGCACCGGCGCTGACGCGGCACACGGGCGCCCGCTCCGGCGCCCGTGGCAACGATCCGGCCGGAGCCGGGGTGATTCCCCGGCTCCGGCCGGCTTCGTTGCGCCTACCCGCGCGCCGCCTGCCGGGCCCGGCGTGCGACCGGCAGGAAGCGCAGGCGCTCCGGAAGCACCGGGACCACGGCGCGGACGACCCGCCCGAAGCGGCGCAGCCGGCGCTCCTGCGCATCCGTCCATTCCAGTCCGATGGCGCACCGGGCCTCCGGCGGCATCAGACCGATCGTGAGGAAGCGGCGGAAGCGGGCGAACCGCGGGCACAGCCACGGCCAGGTCAGCCGGAGGAGCACCCGCAGCCACCGCGGACCACGGTCCGGGACCGGCAACGACGGATCCTTCGCCACCAACTCCCGCACCACCACGGTCTCTTCGAGTTCGTTGTCGAGAACCTTCTGGTAGTACGGCCAGAACTCCTCGACGGACTGCGGCATATCGCGGTTGTGGATCCCCAGGATCCGCCCGACCTGGAGCCATTCCGCATACAGCTGCCGCTCCTGCGCCTCGGTGAAAGGGCGCCCGAGATAGCGCTGCGCGTTCCGGAAGACGGGGTATCCGGTGGCGTGCACCCAGGCGTAGTACGCGGGGGTGAGCGCGTGATACTTGCGGCCGTGAGCGTCGGTCCCCTGAATGGTCTTGTGCAGCTGCCGCAGCCGGCGCCCTTCCGCGACCGCGCCCTCGCCTCCGTACACCCACAGCTGCAACGAGGTCAGCGACCGCTCCCCGCGCCCCCACGGGTCCGTGCGGAACACGGAGTGGTCATCCACTCCGGCACCCACCGCCGGGTGGGCGACCTGCATGGTCAGCGCGGCCGGCAGGGTCAGCAGAATGCGGACGTCACCGGCCAACGACCAGAGCACACCTCCGACCGGCGGGGGCTTTGCGTATGTTTCTACCATATTCATGTCATTAATCATGATACGGCGGGTCTGATGACTGACGGACGCGGGGCGGGCGCTCGGCCGGCGTGCCCCTTCGACGTATTGCCGCAGGGACAGGCCTGACCGGGGCGGCGTCGAACGAGGTTTACGCGCGGGCGAGTTGCCCCCGGGCAGGGGACGTACGCACCAGAAGCGGACCGCTGCCAGGCGACCCCACTTCAGGCAGGCCGCTGCAGGCGGGCCGACGCAGGAGGACCGCCGGAACTCGCACCACCGCCACCGCACCCCCTGGGCGACATTAGCCCGTAAGGGTGATTTTGCCTTGAGATAAACCCCATGAGCTGGGTCGATGACATCACCATTTTTCCTTGCCGGGCGCAGATAGTGACAAGGGCATCACGGAACGCGACACTCGCGACATCTGTCCGGACCACCCAAAAGGAGCACACACATGTCCTGCCCTCCCCCTCCCATTGACGCCCGTAAGGCACTCGACTTCCTGAGGACGAGCGGGCTCGTCGACCTCAGCGTTCCGCTGGAGCGCGTCGTCGACCAGGTCAGCCAGCTCGACGACGTGGCCGGCTACGTGCTCGCCTGGGAGCGCTACGTCCTGGTGGTCGCCAACCAGGTGGCCGAGCCCGACGACTCCGCTGCGCGCAACTGACCGTTGACTGCACCGATCGCCGGGAGGCATCCGATGGACACGACGCAACCCGGTGACGGCATGTCACAAAGGCGCGCGGTGGAGACCCGGGCAGTCGCCTGGCTCGCTGCGCGCCGCCATCTGATCGACCCGGCCGAAGCCGCCACGGACCGGGTGCTGTTCGCCCGCAAGGCGCTCATCGAAACCGCCTTCCTCGTGGGGCTGCGGGCGCGTCTCGCCCCCGAGCCGCTGGAGCGCGACTACGCGGCCCTCCTCACACAGGTCGAGGAGATCACGGCCCGCCCCTCCTACCGGGAGCTGATCGCCCGGGACGAAGCGGCCCTCCTGTTGTACGCGGGGACCTATGCGGCACTCCGGCTCTGCGGACGCGAGGACCCGGAGTTCCGGCACGTCATCACGCAGGCCGCGGCCGGAGGGTATGCGACGGTCTTCGAACGGATCCCGTACCGGCAGCTCGATCTGCTGCACACCCTGGAGCTGTGCGGTGTCCGCCACACGCTGCCGGCCATGGACGACGTCCTGCCGTTCACCCTGCTCTGCAACAGCCCGAATGTCGCCAAGCTCACCGACCGCGACATCTACGCCATCACCCACACGATCTTCTACGCCACGGACTTCGGCCTCCGCGAGCCCCGCTGGCCACGAGGCTTCGACCCGGGCACGGCGGTGGAACTGATCGAAGCGCTGCTCGTTCTCACCCTCGGCCAGGAAAATGCCGACCTGGTGGGGGAACTCCTGTGCTGCCTGCTGTGCCTCGGGGTGCGGGACTCTCAGGAAGCCCGCCGGGCATGGGAGTTCCTTACGGCGGCACAAGAGGCGGACGGGCGGGTCAATGGGCCTCCTGGTGTGGTCCACCCCGAACTGGCCGACGGGGACGACGCGTACGCACACTGGGCCACCGGCTACCACACCACCATCGTCGCCGCCCTGGCCGCGCTCCTGGACCGCAGCCCCAGGGTGGTGCGAAGGCGCCGGCCGTCCGCACCGAAGCCCCACCTGACCGTGGAGGAGCCGCTGCGGCGGGCAGTGGCGTGGCTGGCCGGCACGACCCGGCGCCATACCCCTGTCAGGCACCTGCCGGCCGCTGCGGCTGTCGCTCACGCAGCCGAGGCCCTGGGCGAACCCGAGCTCGCCCGCCCCCTGCTCCTGGACTTCTCCGAACGTCTCGCGGACGTGGACGCGGACGTGTGGCAGGAACACGGGATGGAGGTCGTGGGCGAGTTCGCATGCGGTCTGCGGACTCACGAGATCACATGCCCCTCACTCGACGCCTTCCTCAAATCCGCCGCCGCTGCCGTCGAACTCCTGGACGAAGTTCCCCCACAGGCCGCGCGCAACGTCCAACGCCTCGTCGACCTGGGGCTGATCACCCCCGGCTGTGCGGCCGCGCTGGGAAACGGGGAAGCCGACGCACCACATCCAGCACCGCGCTCAGCACGGCACTCGACACCGAAGACGACCGCCGCCGGCCTGCCCCACGCCTGGAAGAACTACCACCTGGGACACATCGCCGCCCTCGTCCGGGACTGGACTCGCGCCGGTCGGGCACAACACCGCATCACCCGCGACGCACTCGCCTTCCTCCTCTCCCAGCAAAGCCCTTGCGGCGCCTTCGGCCGCCCGGCCTGCGACGACCCGGCCACACGGGAACGGACCATGCTCTCGTGGACCCAGAGCATCATCACCGCCCTGGCCGCCGTACACACCACCTGCAGCGCAGTTCCCGCTGCCCGGCAACCGTGAAGGCGAAAGGGCGGTCGCGGATGCCTTCCGGCCTCCACGACCGCCCTTGATTCCGCAGGTGGGCGTTACTGCGCGACTACTTCGACAGTTCGCGCTCCTCGGCGATCCGGCTCACCCGGCCGCGGACCGCGAACCAGCCGGCGACCAGCGCGACGGCGAGGACCGGGATCAGCATGACGGTCTGCCGGCCGACGCCGTCGTCGAACCACATCAGGACGATGACGCCGAGCAGGAAGGCGATGGTGGCGATGTCGGTGACCGGCGTGCCGGGGAGCCGGAAGCGCGGGCGCTCGACCAGGCCCTCCTTCGACCGCCGCACGAACACCATGTGGCAGACCATGATCGTGCACCAGGTGCTGATGATGCCCAGCGCCGCGATGTTCAGCACGATCTCGAACGCCTCGCCCGGCACGACGTAGTTGAGCCCGACGCCCAGCACACACACCGCGGAGGTGAGCATGATGCCGCCGTACGGCACCTGGTTGCGGTTCATCAGGCCGGCGAACTTGGGCGCGGAGCCCGCCATCGACATGGAGCGCAGAATGCGGCCGGTCGAGTAGAGCCCGGAGTTCAGGCTGGACATCGCCGCGGTCAGCACCACGAGGTTCATCACATCGCCCGCGGCCGGCACACCGACGTTGGACAGCACCGTGACGAAGGGGCTCTCCCCGTCGACGTACTTGTTCCACGGCAGCAGCATCGCCAGCAGGATCACCGAGCCGACGTAGAAGACGCCCACCCGCCACATGATGGAGTTGACGGCCTTCGGCACGACCTTCTCCGGCTCACCGGTCTCACCGGCGGTCACACCGACCAGCTCCACGGCGGAGTAGGCGAAGACCACGCCCTGGAGCACGATCACCACGGGCAGCAGACCGGTCGGAAAGATGCCGCCGTGGTCGGTGAGCAGATTCAGGCCTGGTGTGTGGCCGTCGACCGGGTGCTGGGTGGCCAGCAGGAAGATGCCGATGAACATGAAGACGACCAGCGCCGCGACCTTGATGATCGCGAACCAGAACTCCAGCTCACCGAAGATCTTCACCGAGATCAGGTTCACGGTCAGCACGACCGCCAGGGCGATCAGCGCCATCACCCACTGCGGGATGTCGGTGAACAGGCTCCAGTAATGGGTGTAGAGCGCGATCGCGGTGATGTCGGCGATACCGGTCGTGGACCAGTTGACGACGTACATCCAGCCGGCGACGTAGGCGCCCTTCTCCCCCAGGAATTCGCGGGCGTAGGAGACGAACGAACCCGATGACGGGCGGTGCAGCACCAGCTCGCCCAGGGCCTTTACCACGAAGAAGGCAAAGAGGCCACACACCGCATAAGCAATCGCCAGCGCGGGTCCGGCGGCGTGCAGTCGGCCACCGGCGCCCAGGAACAGGCCGGTGCCGATCGCTCCACCGATGGCGATCATGTTGATGTGCCGGCCCTTGAGGCCCTTGCTGTAGCCCGCGTCGCCCGCATCCTGCTGCGCGCCGCTTCCCCCGTCAGGTGACCCGTGGGCTGTCTCGGTGACGGTTTCTGTGCTCACTGGTGGTGCATCTCGCTTTCGGGGAGGCGCTTGAGCGATTGCCGATCCCGCGGATCGCGCGGACGGCCGACGGCACACCTTCCCCGAAGAGCGCTCCCCCGTCTGTGGGCAAGATCACATCGTGTACAGGCCATCTAAGATTTGTCCATATTTGTCGTGAATTAACAGGCGGAACAGTTTCAGGGGAGGTGTCAGTTCACCCGATTCCGGACCCCACGCGTCGCCCGGCAACCAAAAGTTCTTGGCCCGTTCGGTCCGATGGGGAGGGGCATTGGCCTCCATGACGCCCCGCTCGCCGCCTCACCCCGCCGTACGCCCGGCGAGCGGTACCCGGCGGCGGGGCTCGCCGAACCAGCGGCCGAGCACCGGTTCCAGGTCATCCGCGCCGGCCCAGCAGACGTAGCCGTCCGGCCGGATGAGCATCGGCTCGGTGGCGGCGCCCCGGCCCACCCGGTCCACCCGGTCCGACCAGGGGGCGGCGATCCTGGCGAACGTGTCGGCCGGGTCCAGCAGGATGCCGTGCCCGGACCGCAGCAGTTCGTGCACCCGGGCCGGGCCGAGGTCCAGGTCCGGTGCGGGCCGCCCGACGAGCGGATGGGATTCGGTGCCCGGCATCGGATAGCGGACGGCCATCCCGGACATCAGGTCGGCGAGATAGTGCTGGGCGTCCGGGAGGTGGGCCATGGCCGTGAAGATCTCCCGGGCGGCCAGCACCTCCGGATCACGGGTACCGGCCCAGTCCATCAGCAGGCTCTGTGCCCGGACGTTGCGCAATACGGCGGCCCCGGCCGGATGGCGTTCCGCGTGATACGTGTCGAGCAGGTTCTCGGGTGCCCAGCCGCGCACGGCGGCGGCGAGCTTCCAACCGAGGTTGAGCGCGTCCTGCATCCCGGTGTTCATGCCCTGTGCGCCCAGCGGAAGGTGGACATGGGCGGCATCGCCCGCCAGGAACACCCGCCCGTGCCGGTACTGCTCGACCTGCCGTGACGCGTTGGTGATACGGCGGGCGTAGCGCAGTTCGAGCAGGTGCACCCGCGTTCCGAACACGGTGCTCAGGCCGTGACGGATGTCGTCCTCGGTGACCGGGACCTCCCTCGGCAGTGACCGGCCCGGTCCCCCGAGGACCAGTCGGCGCAGCTGCCTGCCCTGCGGATCGGTGCCGAGCGGGAACAGTGCCGCCCAGTGCCCGTCCTCGTTCCAGGTGTGCGACGTGGACGAATCGACACCGCTCAGCCGGACGTCGGCGGCGATGATCGTCAACGTACCGGGCTGACCGGGGAACCCGGCCCGCAGCAGCGACCGCACGGAGCTGTGAGCGCCGTCGGCCGCGACAAGGTAACGGGAGCGGAGGGTGGCGCCGTTGGCGAAGGTCGCGGCGACCCCGTGGTGGTCCTGGACGAGGCCGACCAGTTCGTGGTCCCTCCGGGCGTGGAGGCCGTGCGCGGCGAGGTGTTGGTCGAAGAATCCCTCGATGACCACCTGCGGCACGGACCGCCATGGCAGACGGTGCCGGTTGGAGTGGAGCGGGAGGGGGATACCGGCGAAGTGGCCGGTGGTGACGGGGTGATCTCCAGTGGCCAGCAAGGGCTCCAGCAGCCCTCGTTGGTCGAGCGCCTCCAGTGTGCGGGACTGCACGCCGCCTGCCTTGGACAGGTCGCTGCGCTGCGACAGCTTGTCGACCAGCACGGTCGACACCCCCGCCATCAGCAGCTCGTTGGCCAGCGTCATTCCGGTCGGGCCGGCGCCGACGATGAGCACATCGGTGTCCATGGACTCTCCTCTGGCTGTGTCGATCAGGACAGAAGCAACGCTCCGTCGGCCGAACCACCCGAGCCAGAAGCCGGCTCGATTGCGCTGATATCTGACACCGCCTACCCTCGGCTCGGTGGAATCCGACTACGACGAGCTGGATCGTCGGCTCGTGCACGCCCTGCAGATCGACGGCCGTGCTCCGTTCAGCGCCATCGCCGAGGTTCTCGGCGTGTCGGATCGCACCATCGCCCGCCGGTACGCCCGGTTGCGGTCGGCCGGGGCGGTGCGGGTGCTGGGCGGGGTCGACCCCACCGCGCTGGGCGCCATCCTGTGGTTCCTGCGGGTGCGATGTGCGCCCGCCGCGTCGCTTCCGGTCGCCGAGGCGCTGGCCAGACGCCCCGACACGTCCTGGGTGAGCCTCAGCTCCGGCGGCACCGAGATCACCTGCGTGGTCCGTACGGAGAGCGAGGCGGACAGCGAGGCACTGCTGCTGGCCAAACTCCCCCGCACCCCGCGTGTGGAGGGCGTGACCGCGCACTCCGTGCTGCACGCCTTCTACGGTGGCCCGGACAACATGGTCGGGAAACTCGGGTCGCTGGACACGGAGGCGATCGCGCGACTGCGCCCGCCTCCGGTGCCGCACCGACGAGGACCGGTGCGGCTCGACGACGGCGACCGCAAGCTCCTCGCCCTGCTGGCCACGGACGGCCGGGCCGGGTTCGAGCAGTTGGCCGCGGCGACCGGCTGGTCACCGACGACGGTCCGGCGCCGGATGACGGAGCTGCGCGAACACGGCCTGCTCTATCTCGACATCGACGTCGACTGGCGCATGTTCGGCGTGAACGCCCGAACCCTGATCTGGCTCTCGGTCGCCCCCGCGCACCTGGAGGAGGCCGGTCGGGCGCTGGCCGGGCATCCGGAGATCGCGTTCGCCGCCGCCACGACCGGCCCGACCAACCTGTACGCGAGCGTGGTGTGCACGAACCAACGGGAGCTGTACCGGTACCTGACCACCCGGATCGCCGCACTCCCAGCCGTCACACACCTCGAAACGGCACCAGTGATCAAGACCGTCAAGCAGGCAGCGAACCTGACGTAGCTCCGACCGGCACTCCGGCGCTGTACCGGCGGTCCGGCTGGCCAGTGGCCCCCGGCGGTGGGCCCGGCGTGCTCCGTCCCACGGTCCTTGTGACAGCGCGCCGCCTTGGCGACACCTCTCGTGCTTCGGCTCGGTAAGTTGAGCGCTCCCTGATGCCGGCGCGCCCACGCTCGCGAACCTCCACCCCTCGCGAACGGTCACACTGACGTGGCGCAACAACAGGGCAGAAGGGTCCAGAAGGTTTCACAGGAGTGGTGAGACAGCAATACTGTTGAACATGATGGAGACCGCCACCGGCCTGACGGTCGACGAACTGGCCGCCCGCGCCGGCGTCACCGTCCGCACGATCCGCTTCTACAGCACCCGCGGCCTGCTGCCGCCGCCGGAGATCGGTCCACGCCGGGTCGGCCGCTACGGTCCCGACCACCTCTCACGGCTCGCGCTCATCGAGGAACTTCAGCACCAGGGGCTGACGCTCTCCGCCATCGAACGCTATCTGGAGCAGCTGCCGCCGGATCTGAGCGCCCAGGATCTGGCCATCCACCGGGCACTGGTGGCGAGTTGGATTCCCGACACGGCTGAGGACGCCACCCGGGCCCAGCTGGAGCGGCGGGTCGGCCGGGCGCTGACCGAGGAGGACCTGGACCGGCTGGCGGCCATGAGTGTGCTCGTACGGACCGACGACCCGCAGGTCTTCCGGGTCGATCCGGGGCTGCTGCACCTGGGCGCCCGGCTGCTGGACGTCCCGATCGCGCTGGAGACCATCATCGCGGCGCGCACCGTCGTCATCGAGCACACCCGCTCGGCGGCCCGGGAGCTCAGCAGGCTCTTCAAGGACGAGGTGTGGGAGCCGTACCGGGAGGGCGGGCCGGACGAGGAGGAGCTGGCGCGGATGAAGTCGCTCTCGGCCCATATGCAGCCGATGGTGGTGCAGGCCCTGGTCACCGCCTTCCAGCGGTCGATGAAGCAGGAGCTGCGGGAGGCGTTCGGCAAGGAGGGCGACCAGGGCCCGGGAGGCGGCCGCGCCTCGCTGGGGTGAGGGGCGGGCCGCCGGGGCCCGCCCCTCTGACCGGTCGGTCCCTGACCGGTCGGTCCCTGACCGGTCGGTCCCTGACCGGTCGGTCCCTGACCGGTCGGTCCCTGACCGGTCGGTGGCCTGTCAGGCCATGGCCGGTCGGTCCTTGGCCGTCAGACCATGACTGTTCAGTCGCTGAACTTCTCGCCCTTCTCGGCCTTTTCGACCAGCAGCGCGGACGGCGCGAACCGGTCTCCGTAGGCCGCCTGCAGCTCGCGGGCGCGGGCCACGAAGCCGGGCAGGCCGACACGTTCCTCCCGCCCCGGCCCACCCTGGTAGCCGTTGATGTACTGGATCACGCCGCCGGTCCAGCCCGGGAAGCCGATCCCGAGGATGGAGCCGATGTTGGCGTCGGCGACCGAGGTGAGCACGCCCTCCTCGAAACAGCGGACGGTGTCCAGGGCCTCGGAGAAGAGCATCCGCTCCTGCATGTCGAGGAACGGGACCGCGGTGTCCTTCTTGGTGAAGTGCTCGCGCAGGCCGGGCCACAGGCCGGCGCGCTTGCCGTCGTCCCCGTACTCGTAGAAGCCGGCGCCGCCGCTGCGGCCGGGGCGTCCGAACTCGTCGACCATCCGGTCGATCACCGCGTCGGCCGGGTGCGGCTGCCAGTCGCCGCCGGACTCCTCGACCGCCCGCTTGGTCTCCTCGCGGATCTTGCGCGGCAGGGTGAGGGTCAGCTCGTCCATCAGGGACAGCACCTTGGCCGGGTAGCCGGCCTGGGCCGCTGCCTGCTCGACGGAGACCGGGTCGACGCCTTCGCCGATCATCGCCACGCCTTCGTTGATGAAGTGGCCGATGACACGGGAGGTGAAGAAGCCGCGCGAGTCGTTGACGACGATCGGGGTCTTCTTGATCTGGCGGACCAGGTCGAAGGCGCGGGCCAGTGCCTCGTCGCCGGTCCGCTCCCCCTTGATGATCTCCACCAGCGGCATCTTGTCGACCGGCGAGAAGAAGTGCAGCCCGATGAAGTCCTGGTCGCGCTCGACGCCTTCGGCCAGCAGCGTGATGGGCAGCGTGGAGGTGTTGGAGCACAGCAGCGCGTCGGGCGCGACGATGTGCTGGATCTCCTTGAACACCTTGCGCTTGAGCGCGACGTCCTCGAAGACCGCCTCGATGACGGCGTCACAGCCCGCGAGGTCCGCCGGCTCGGCGGTGGGCGTGATGCGCGCCAGCAGCTCATCGCGCTTCTGCTCGGTCGTACGGCCCCGGGAAAGCGCCTTGGCGAGCAGCCCCTCCGCGTACGCCTTGCCCTTCTGCGCCGCCTCCGGGGTGATGTCCTTGAGGACGACCTGCATCCCGGCCCTGGCGCAGGAGTAGGCGATGCCCGCGCCCATCATGCCGGCGCCGAGGACCGCGACCTTCTCGACCTTGCGGGGCGCGATGTCCTGGGGCCGGTTGGCGCCGGAATTGACGGCCTGCAGGTCGAAGAAGAACGCCTGGATCATGTTCTTGGAGATCTGGCCGGTCACCAGCTCGACGAAGTAGCGCGCCTCGATGGTCTGCGCGGTTTCGAAGTCGACCTGGGAGCCCTCCACGGCCGCGGCGAGGATGTTGCGCGGGGCGGGGTAGGGGGCGCCGTTCAGCTGCTTCTTGAGGTTGGCGGGGAACGCCGGGAGGTTGGCCGCGAACTTGGGCTGGGCGGGGGTGCCGCCGGGGATGCGGTAGCCCTTGACGTCCCAGGGCTGCTGGGACTCGGGGTGCTCGTCGATGAAGGTACGGGCCTTGGCCAGCAGTTCCTCGGGCGTGGCCGCGACGTCGTGGATCAGCCCGGCGTCCTTGGCGCGGGTGGCGTTGTACTGGGTGCCCTGGAGCAGCACCTTCAGCAGCGCGTCGGCGATGCCGAGCAGCCGGACCGTACGGGTGACGCCGCCGGCGGCGGGCAGCAGGCCGAGGGTGACCTCGGGCAGGCCGATCTTGGTGCCGGGGGTGTCGAGGGCGATGCGGTGGTGGCAGGCGAGCGCGATCTCGTAACCGCCGCCCAGCGCCGCACCGTTGACCGCGGCGACGACGGGCTTGCCGAGGGTCTCGATACGGCGCAGGTCGCGCTTGATGCCGTTGCCCGACTCGAAGGCCTGCTGGGCCTTGTCGGGGGTGACGGCAATCAGGTCGCGCAGGTCGCCGCCGGCGAAGAAGGTCTTCTTGGCGGAGGTGACGATGATGCCGCGGATGCTGTCCTTCTCGGCCTCCAGGCGGTCGGCGACCGCGGTGAGGGAGGTTGTGAAGGCGTTGTTCATGGTGTTGGCGGACTGGTCCGGGTCGTCCAGGACCAGGGTGACGATGCCGGTCTCGTCCTGTTCCCAGCGAATGGTCGACACAGCAGCGGATTCACTCATGGTGCGTACTCCGTAGTGGGTGGGACGAGGGTCAGAGGCGCTCGATGACGGTGGCGATGCCCATACCGCCGCCGACGCAGAGGGTGGCCAGGCCGTAGCGCTTGTCCTGCCGCTCCAGCTCGTCGATCAAGGTGCCGAGGATCATCGCGCCGGTGGCGCCGAGGGGGTGTCCCAGGGCGATGGCGCCGCCGTTGACATTGACCTTGTCCAGGCTCAGGCCCATGTCCTTGACGAAGCGCAGCACGACGGCGGCGAAGGCCTCGTTGATCTCGACCAGGTCGATGTCGTCGATGGTCAGCCCGGCCTTGGCGAGGGCCTTGCGGCTGGCGGGCGCGGGGCCGGTGAGCATGATCGTCGGCTCGGATCCGGAGACCGCGGCGGAGAGAATACGGGCCCGGGGAGTCAGGCCGTAGCGTTCGCCGACCTCCTTGGAGCCGATGGCGACGAGCGCCGCGCCGTCCACGATGCCGGAGGAGTTGCCGGCGTGGTGGACGTGGTCGATCTTCTCGACCCAGTGGTACTTCTGCAGGGCGACCGCGTCGAAGCCGCCGGCGTCGCCGATGGTGGCGAAGGACGGCTTGAGGCCGCCCAGGGAGTCGGCGGTGGTGCCGGGGCGCATGTGCTCGTCGTGGTCGAGGACCACCAGGCCGTTGCGGTCGCGTACCGGGACGACGGAGCGGTCGAAGCGGCCGTCCTTCCAGGCTTCGGCGGCGCGCTCCTGGGAGAGCGCCGCGAACTCGTCGACGTCCCGGCGGGTGTAGCCCTCGATCGTGGCGATCAGGTCGGCGCCGATGCCCTGCGGGACGAAGCCGGTGTCGAAGTTGGTCATCGGGTCGGCGAACCAGGCGCCGCCGTCGGAGGCCATCGGGACCCGGGACATGGACTCGACGCCGCCCGCCAGGACCAGGTCCTCCCAGCCGGAACGCACCTTGGCGGCGGCCATGTTGACGGCCTCCAGGCCCGAGGCGCAGAAGCGGTTCTCCTGGACGCCGGCCACGGTGTCGGGCAGCCCGGCGGCGATCGCCGCGATCCGGGCGATGTCGGAGCCCTGGTCGCCGACCGGTCCGACGACGCCGAGCACGATGTCGTCGACGGCGGCCGGGTCCAGCCCGGGGAAGCGCCGGCGCACTTCATGGATCAGACCGACGACCAGGTCGATCGGCTTGGTGCCGTGCAGTGCGCCATTGGCCTTGCCGCGGCCGCGCGGGGTGCGGATCGCGTCGTATACGTACGCTTCGGTACTCAAGTCAACAAGCCTTTCGCATGAGGGTGGAGGCAGAGGCAGCGGGTGGGGACCGGGGCCGGTCCGCGGTCAGCCGAGCAGGGAGCGTCCGATGATCTCCTTCATGATCTCGGTGGTCCCTCCGTAGATCGTCTGGATACGGCCGTCGGTGAAGGCCTTGGCCACGCGGTATTCCGCCATATAGCCGTAGCCGCCATGGAGTTGCAGACAGCGGTCGGCGACGCGCTTTTGCAGTTCGGTGGCCCACCACTTGGCCATCGAGGCGTGCACCGCGTCCAGTTCACCGGCGGAGTGGTCGGCGATACAGCGGTCGAGGAACGCCCGGGTGACGGCGCATTCGGTGGCCATCTCGGCTATCTCGAAGCGGATGTGCTGGAGCTTGGCCAGCGGCCTGCCGAAGGCCTCGCGCTCCTTGACGTACTCGCTGGTGATCTCCAGCAGGTGTTCGGCGCCGGCGACAGCGGCGACGGCGATGCCCATCCGCTCCTGGGCGAGATGGGTCATCAGATGGACGAAGGCGCCGTTCAGCGTGCCGAGCAGGTTCCCCTTGGGGACGCGGACGTCGTGGAAGAACAGCTCGGCGGTGTCCTGCGACTTCTGCCCGATCTTGTCGAGGTTGCGGCCACGCTCGAAGCCCGCCATGCCCCGCTCGACGACCAGCAGGCTCAGGCCGTGCGCCCCGCCTTCCGGTGTCGTTTTGGCCACGACGATGACCAGGTCGGCGAGGATGCCGTTGGAGATGAAGGTCTTGGAACCGTTGAGGATCCAGTGGTCGCCCGCATCCTCGGCGTGGGTGCGGATGCCCTGCAGGTCGGAGCCCGCCCCGGGCTCGGTCATCGCGATGGCGGTGATGATCTCGCCGCTGCAGAAGCCGGGCAGCCAGCGGCGTTTCTGCTCCTCGGTGCCCAGCGTCGTCAGGTAGGGGCCGATGATGTCGTTGTGCAGGCCCACGGCCAGCCCGGACGCGCCCACCCGGGTGAATTCCTCGGCCAGCACCGCGCTGTAGCGGAAGTCGTGCTGTCCGCCCCCGCCGTACTCCTCGGGAACCGCCAGCCCCAGCAGTCCCTGCTTGCCGGCCGCCCGCCAGGCGTCCCGGCTGACGATGCCGTCCTTCTCCCACTGCTCGTAATGCGGCGTCACTTCCCTGGCGAGGAAGGTCCGTACGACCTTGCGGAAGGCCTCGTGGTCCTCGGTGAAGATCTGGCGCTTCATCTGCGCGGTCATCGCTGCGGGCCCTCCTCGGAGCCGGTTCTTGACGGTGTCGGTCGGCGTGGGGGCCCCGGCCGCCCCATGGGATGGCGCCGGACGGCGCCCATGGCGAGCCGCCCGCCCCACACGTCGCCGGCCCTCCCCGGGGAGAAGGCCGCGGCTTCTTCGGCAGCCGGACGCGGGCCGGCCGCGTACGGGAGCGTGGTGGCGGGTGCCATCAGCCGGCCGTGTCCTGCTGCCCGGCGCGGACCGGGCCGGCGGGCGGGTCGTCGGCGACGCGCGGGGCGAGGAGGCCGGGGACCTGCCAGTCACGGGCGACCTCCACCAAGTCGGCGCCGGGCTGCGCGGGGGGTCTGCGTACCGCTCCCGGAGTGCGCGAGAAGCGCGGCGCGGGCGCGGGCTGGGTGAGTCCACCGTGCTCGACGAAGGTGCCGCGGGCGGCGAGATGCGGGTGTTGCGGGGCCTCGCGCAGGGAGAGCACCGGCGCCACACAGGCGTCGGACCCCGCGAAGACGGCCGTCCATTCCTCGCGGGTCCGGGTCTTGAAGCGGGCGGCGATGGTGGTGCGCAGCTCACTCCAGGCGGTGAGGTCGTCGCGGCTGGGTGCCTCCTGCTCGATGCCCAGCAGCCGGATGAATGCGCCGTAGAACCGCGTCTCCAGCGCGCCCACCGCCATATGGCCGCCGTCGGCGGTCTCGTAGGTGCCGTAGAAGGGTGCCCCGCCGTCGAGCAGATTCGCGCTGCGCCGGTCCTGCCAGCCGCCGGCCGCCAGCATGCCGTGGATCATCGCCGTCAGATGGGCCGTGCCGTCGACGATGGCGGCGTCGACGACCTGGCCCGTTCCGCCCTCGGTGCGGGCGTGCTGGAGGGCGGCGAGGACGCCGATGACGAGGTAGAGGGAGCCGCCCGCGTAGTCACCGAGGAGATTGGCGGGGATCGCGGGCGGGCCGTCGGGTGGGCCGATCATGCCCAGGGCGCCTGTGATGGCGATATAGCCGATGTCGTGTCCGGCGGTGTCGGCGAGCGGGCCCTGCTGTCCCCAGCCCGTCATCCGGCCGTAGACCAGCCGGGGGTTGCGCACCAGGCACTCCTCGGGGCCCACTCCCAGCCGCTCGGCCACGCCCGGGCGGTACCCCTCGATCAGCACATCGGCACGCTCGGCCAGTTCGAGGACCTGCGCCACCCCTTCGGGGCTCTTCAGGTCCACCAGCACGGAGCGTTTGTTGCGGTTGGTGACGTCGTAGGCCGGATCGACGCCCAGCCCCGGGCCGCCGGGCCGGTCGACGCGGACGACGTCCGCGCCGAGGTCGGCCAGGAGCATGGCGGCGAACGGACCGGGGCCGATGCCCGCGAGTTCGACCACCCGCACCCCGCTCAGCGGGCCGTTCCCTGACTCCGTCATCGCGCCCCATGCCTTTCCGCACTGTGACACTTCTGATGTAACACTTGCGATGTTAAGAACGTGTTCCACTTTCCACAAGCCCCCCGTGCCGGGTGGCACCAGCCAAAAGGCCCGCGCCGGCGATGCTCAACTGCCATCGCCGTCACGGGCCTTTGCGCGCCTGCTGCCGCTGCGTCGCTATCCCCCGTCGAGCTCGGCGATGAGCTTCTTGGGGGCTATGACGCGATACGACTCCTCCGCCCAGTCGCAGAGCAGCTCGGCCGGCGGAGCGTCCGGCTCCGCCAGCGGGACCTGCACCCATCCGGACTTGCCCAGGCCGTAGCCCGCGGGCTTGGCGCCGGGCAAGGTCAGGGCATGGGCATGCGCTGCGGGGTCCTTCAGCTTCAGCGTGACCCCGCGCGGACAGCCGCCGTCATCGATGCCGAGGAAGACGAAGACCTTCTTGTTGACCTTGATGACGCTCTCGCCCCAGGGGAACTCCTCCACGGTGCCGGGAAGCCCGAGCGCGAACGCGCGCACCCGCTCCCGCACCGCCGCCGGACCCGCCGCCTTCGCCATGCACTCCTCCGCATCCGTCCCCCGTACGGCACCGCCCGCGGCGCCGCCCGGCGCCACGCTCGTCACGCGTGGGCCGCCCAACGCATTCCACGCTAACGGCGACCACTGACAACGGCCCGCGGAGCGCCGGACGCCGGGCCGGCCGAGGGACACGTGCCGTCCTGTCCGCCCCGCAACTCGCCACCGCGCTGTTCGACTTCCACAGCGGTCAGGGGCTGCGCCGGTTCACCGGGCCAATCGGCTTCATCGGCGGCGGCCTGATCTTCGTCAGGAAGGACGCGGTCCGGGGACTGACGACGGCCGCCGCCATCTGGCTGACCGCGCCATCGGCATGGCCTGCGGTGGCGGCCTGCCGCTGCCGGCCACCGGCGCGACGGCGGTGCACTTCCTCGTCGTCCGCGGCTTCTCGAAGTTGTCCGGCCGGATCCCCTCGGGTCCGTCCTACGCCCGTATCGAACTGCCTTCCGAAACGGCCCGGCGCCCATCCGGCCGGGTCTCCTGCCCCCGCACACGGTGGAGCACCGCTACGCCGAGTCCGGCGGCACCTCCCCGGAAGCGGGAGCAGGAGTGGGAGCAGAAGGGGGATGGGGATAGGGAGCAGATGACCGCCCCAGGGGCAGCGCCCCCGCTTCCCCGGCCTCCGGTACGAGGTGGTCTTCGGGTGCCTGACGGTCCACGAGCCGGCCCAGCCGCTGGGGGACATTGCCGCCCACCAGGATGATGACCACGAGCGTCAGCCCGAAGGTGAGCACTGCCAGCGCCCGTCCCAGGGGCATGCCTTCGGCCAGATGAGCTCCCAGGACGGGCGCCACCGCCCCGCCCAGGGCTCCGGCGTTGTAGACGAAGCCCAGAGAGGCGGCGCGGGTGGCGGTCGGGAAGTGGCCGGCGAGGTACTTCGGCAGGATGCCGGAGACGCCCTGGCCGAGCGCGAGCAGCCCGAAGAGCAGTGCACCGAGCGCCGGCAGGCTGTCCTGCACCGCGAAGACCGGGAAGATGAAGGCGAGGGAGGCCAGCAAGGTGCCGGCATAGGCGCGGCGGGTACCGAACCGGTCGCCGGTGAAGCCCGCCAGCCAGCAGCCCGCCATGGTGCCGAAGCCCGCGTAGAACATCACGTCGGTGACCTGTCCGGGGGCGTACCCGAGGTCGGTCTTGAGGTAGGTGGGCAGCAGGGCCTGGACCGGCCAGCTGTAGAGGAAGGCGCAGAACACCGTCGCCATCAGGGCCACGTACAGCAGCCACCCGCGACGGCCGCCGAGCTGCGCGGCGAATGCCACCAGACACACCGCCGCGACGACGGACAGCCCTGGCACGGCCCCCGCGCCGACGGGGGTGAAAACGCAGAACAGCGCGACCGCGGCCGCCGCCGCCAGGAAAGTGTTGATCCAGGGCCGGATGCGGCCGGTGAACAACAGCCGGAGGGGATGGGGACGTTCCTCTTCCGTGCCGGCGGTGCCGATCTGCCGCTGCCAGTCACCGGCTTCCGGCAGTGACCGGCGCATCCAGAGGGCGACCAGGACGGGCAGGACGCCGATCCAGAACATCCAGCGCCAGCCCCAGTGCGGGACCACCCACTTGTAGAGCTCCGCCGCGAGGACGGTGCCGCCGGCGTAACCGGAGATGATGAATCCGGAAGCGCGATTGCGCCATCGGACGGGCCAGCTCTCCAGCACATACGTCACGCCGGCGCTGTACTCCCCCGCCATGCCCAGACCGATCACCAGCCGCGCGACGAACAGGCTGGTGTAGCCCCAGGCGAAACCGCAGGCGAAGGTACCGAGCGAGTACAGCAGGATGCTGGTGACCATGGCGGTCCTGCGGCCGTAGCGGTCCCCCATCGCGCCCAGGACGGCGCCGCCCAGCCACCGGGTGATGAAGGCTCCGGAGATCAGTGAGGCGGCGGTGGCAGTGCTCAGATGGAAGTCGGCGGCGATCTCGGTCAGCACGAGGGTGATCAGGACGAAGTCGAAGCCGTCCAGGAGATAGCCGATCCAGGCGGCGAACATCGCCTTCCACTGGCGCGGGGTG
The DNA here is from genome assembly GCF_036048035.1 of Streptomyces sp. NBC_00400. Lineage (NCBI taxonomy): Bacteria > Bacillati > Actinomycetota > Actinomycetes > Kitasatosporales > Streptomycetaceae > Streptomyces > Streptomyces sp. NBC_00400. The sequence goes on from NZ_CP107940.1 coordinate 1,144,378, forward strand.
ACTTCCTGCCACCAGTTCCGGCTGATCCGGCTGATCCATCTGTAATCAGGGGTGTCCGCGGGACGCGTCGTCACGGCTGTCCGGCCTCCTCCGGCGATCGGCGGACGGTACGGTTCGCGGCGTCGTCGGGGCAGCCGCTGGGTGACGGTCGGGGCAGCAGGCCAGACATGGGACGTCCTATGTCATCGGTGCCATCGGTGAATCTGGACCCGTCGCCATGCTCTGTCAAGACTGCGTGCCACAGTCCCTGCCGCCCCTGGGGACGGCGAGGGAACGGCCAAGGCGACGGACGGGACCGTACGTTGACGGGGCGACGGTCACTGCCTAATGTCCGGGCTCCGTGCCCGGTGGGCGGTCGAGAAGACGCACGAGAGGACGCACGATGCGACGGCAGGACACCTCCGGACGGGACCATGATCTCGTCCTCTACGGCGCGACCGGTTTTGCGGGCGCCCTCACCGCCGCCTACCTGGCCGCGCATGCTCCCCAGGGCTGCCGCTGGGCGCTGGCCGGGCGCAACACCGCCAAACTGGAGCGGCTGCGGGACCGGCTGACAGCGATCAACCCGGACTGTGCCGCCCTGCCGCTGCTGCGGGCCGACAGCGGCGATCCCCACGCGCTGCGCGCCCTCGCCGCCGGTACCCAAGTGCTGGTGACGACGGTCGGGCCGTATCTGCTCCACGGTGAGCCGCTGGTCGCCGCGTGCGCCGCGGCAGGCACCGACTATGTCGATCTGACGGGTGAGCCGGAGTTCATCGACCGGATGTATGTGCGTCACGATGCAACGGCCCGCGCCTCCGGTGCGCGCCTCGTGCACGCCTGCGGCTTCGACTCCGTCCCGCACGATCTGGGGGTGCTCTTCACGGTGGGGCTCCTCCCCGAAGGCGTCCCCGTACGCATCGACGGCTTCGTGCGGACCAACGGCACCTTTTCCGGCGGCACTCTGGCCTCGGCACTGACCGTCGCCTCGCGTCCGGCCGGCATGGCGCGGGCCGCCCGCGAGCGGCAGCGGGCGGAGCCGCGACCGGCCGGCCGTACGGTGCGGGCGCCCTTCGGGCCGCCTTTCAGGAGCGGTGAAACGCGCACCTGGGGCGTGCCGTTGCCGACCCTCGATCCTCAGGTCATCGCCCGCTCCGCCGCCGCGCTGGACCGTTACGGGCCCGACTTCCGCTACCGCCACTACGCAGGCGTACGGCGGCTGCCGGTCGCCGTCGGCGGGGCGGTGGGGGTGGGGGCCCTGTGCGCACTCGCCCAGGTGCCGGCCGCGCGGCGCTGGTTGTCGCGGCGTCTGGAACCGGGCGACGGGCCGGGCCCCGAACGGCGCGCACGCAGCTGGTTCAAGGTCCGCTTCGTCGCCTCGGGCGGTGGCGAACGTCTGATCACCGAGGTCTCGGGCGGTGACCCCGGCTACGACGAGACGGCGAAGATGCTCGCCGAGTCGGCGCTCAGTCTGGCCTTCGACGACCTGCCGGAGACCGCCGGGCAGGTGACCACCGCGGTTGCCATGGGGGACGCGCTGACGTCCCGCCTCCAGGATGCGGGCATCACGTTCCGCGTCGTCCAGGGGTAGCCCCGGCTCTCCTTGCCCCCACCCGGTCAGGCGTCGGCGAGCGCCCTCCGGCACAGTGCGTCCGCGGCCCGGGTCGTCTCGGGAAGCCGGTAATGCGCTGCCAGATGGAGCGTATGCGCACAGGCACGGTCGAGGTCGATGCGATGCCCCACGGAGACGAAGACCGGCTTGACGCCCCTTTGGGTACGCAGCGCACGTCCCACCTCCTCCGCTCCGTCCAGAAGAGGAGAGGCGGCGCCGCGGTCCGGCCCGGGAAGTGCGTAGCGGAAGGTGAAGGGGTTCTTGGCGACACCGACGGTAGGCAGCCCGGTCAGCACTCCCAGGTGGCTGGCGAGCCCGAAGCGGCGCGGGTGCGCCAGCCCGTAACCGTCGCAGACCACGAGGTCAGGGGTACGGGTGAGACGGGCGAGGGCGTCGAGCACGGTGGGAATCTCACGGAACGCGAGCAGGCCGGGGACGTACGGGAAGGAGATCTGCCCGACGGCGGTCGCCTCGTCGACGACGGCGCGCGTGCGGGCGTCCAGCGCGACGGCGGCAGCGGCGACGACGTCACGTGCGTCGTCGTAGGCGACATCCACCCCGACGACCGTGCCCTCGAACCCCGGTTCCGGACCGGGTTCATCGAGCCGCACGTGGGGCCGCAACCGGTCCTGGACCGCGCGCGCCTGGTCTTCGTCGACCGGCCAGTTCCGCAGTTCGTCGTCGCAGGAGATCGTTCCGGGAGTGTCCATGATGGCCACTACGCTACCGAACCGGTGAGCGAGCCTCTGGCCAGGCCGGGAGGCCTGATCATGATGCGTTGTCAGTGGCGCTGGGTACCTTGGTGAGCGTGAACCCGGACTCCGCCGACTCCGCCGGCCGCGCAGGCGCCGCCGAGGGCAGCCCCTCGGTGATCTGCTCGTGCCCCACCGCCGGTACCTCGCCGCTCTGAAACCACCTTCCGAGGTCTTCATGCCCGATGCGCTCCACCAGCTCGATGCCCTTGAGCTCGCCGCCCGGTTGCGCCGCCGCGACGTCTCCGCCCGGGAGGTCGTCCAGGCGCATCTGGACCGCATCGAACAGGTCAATCCGACCGTCAACGCCCTCGTCACCCTCGATCCTGAAGGCGCGCTCTCCGCGGCCGCGCTCGCCGACGAACGCCTCGTCCGGGGCGCCGCCCTCCTGCCCCTCCACGGCATTCCGATCGCCTTCAAGGACACCCATCTCACCCGCGGTATGCGCACCACACACGGCTCACCGCTCTTCGCCGACCACGTCCCCGACGAGGACGACTTGCTGGTCGACAGGCTGCAGCGGGCCGGCGCCATCCGCCTCGGCAAGACCAATGTGCCCGAATTCGCCGCCGGTTCCCACACCTTCAATCCCGTCTTCGGCACCACCCGCAATCCGTACGACACCACACGTTCGGCGGGCGGCAGCAGTGGCGGCGCCGCCGCGGCACTCGCGGCCGGGCTGCAACCCCTCGCCGACGGCAGTGACATGGGCGGCTCGCTGCGCAACCCCGCATCCTTCTGCAATGTCGTCGGGCTGCGGCCGACGCCCGGGCGCGTCCCCCGGCACCCCGGTGGCGATCTCTGGGACACCCTGTCGGTCCCCGGCCCGATGGGGCGGACCGTGGCGGATACAGCGCTGTTGCTGTCGGCAATGGCGGGTCCGGATCCACGCTGCCCCATCGGTCTGGAGACCCCGGGCGAGGCGTTCCGGGTGCCCCTCGATCGCGAGTTGCGCGGCCTGCGCATCGCCTGGACACCGGACCTCGGGGGCCACGCCCCGGCCGACCCGGACGTACTCGCCGTTCTGGAACCGCAGTTGAGGGTCCTGGAGGAACTCGGCTGCCGTATCGACACCGCCTGCCCGGACCTCACCGGAGCCGACGACACCTTCCGTACGCTGCGGGCACACAGCTTCGACCTGGCGCTCGGCGCCCTGCTCGACTCCGACCGGCAGAGCCTCAAACCCAGCATCGTCCAGAACATCGAGCAGGGCCGCCGGCTGACCGCCGCCGACCTGCGCACCGCCACCGCGACCCGCAGCCGGCTGTACCTCGGCATACTGGACTTCTTCTCCCGGTACGACCTGCTCCTGGCACCGGTCAGCCAAGTCACGCCGTTCGACGCGGAGCTGGAGTATCCCCGGGAGGTCGCGGGCCGGCCCACCCACTCCTATCTGGACTGGATGCGATCCGCCTACCTCATCTCCGTCCTCGGCGTACCCGCCCTTTCGGTTCCCGCGGGATTCACCCCGGGCGGTCTGCCCGTGGGGCTGCAGTTCATCGGTGCGCCGCGCGCGGATCTCGCCGTTCTCCAGGCAGGGCATTCCTATGAGAGCGCCACACGGCACGGACGGCGCCGCCCGGACCTGCCCACGGCCTGACCGTCCCGGCGTCCTGCCCCTTGAGGTTGCGACACTTCCGGGACCTGTACCTGCCCGCAGAGACATGCCCGCGGAGTTCGCCACACCATCCGGAAACAGCCGCACCCACCGGAGACACTTGCTGCGGCATCCGCCCTGGCCTGCGCATTCCCTTCCCGTCAGAAGCCGCACTTCCGCCTGATATCTCGTCTATATTGCACCCATGTTCGTACTGGAGCTCACCTACACCGCGCCCCTCGAACGCGTCGACGCCGTCCTTCAGGAGCACCGGGAGTGGCTGGAGAAGGAGTACGCCGCCGGGCACTTCCTCGCAGCCGGCCGCAAGATCCCGCGGGACGGGGGCGTGATTCTCGCCGCGGGAACGGACCGTGCGACCGTCGAGCGGATCGTGACCGAAGACCCGTTCGCCCTCGCCGGGGTGTGTGAGTACCGGATCACGGAGTTCGCGGCGACGACGACCGCCCCGGCTCTGGAGCAGTACCGGGAACAACTGCCGTCCTGAGCAGCCGTCCCCTTGCGCCCGGAGCGCCGGCGCACCAGGCTTGCGGGCTTGCGGGCTTGCGGGCTTGCGGGCTTGCGGGCTTGCGGGCAACACCCTCGGCGCAGTGGACACCACCTGGCCCGGCCCCCTTCACCTTGAGCGCCCCGCGGGCGGAACAGTCGGCCCCGTACCTCAGCCCGGTAACCGCCCCTCCCCTGGGCTACGGGGTCGTCGTCGGGGGCACCGCTGAACCACTGAGCGAGCCGGAGCTCGCGGGAACGGTCGTGGGCGACGCGGGCCAGCGCCCCCCGTTACGCCAGTAGTCCTGGATGTCCTCCAACTGACGCCCCTTGGTCTCGGGCGCGGTGGCGGCGGCGAAGACCAGTGCGGCGAGCGCGAGGACGCCAAGGCCCGCGAAGGTCAGGGCCGCACCGGCCCAGGCCATCAAAGAGGGGAAGAACTGGGCGATCAGGAGATTGGCCACCAGGTCGGCGGTGAGCATCACCGAAGCCCCGGTCGAGCGCAGCTGGGCGGGGAAGGCCTCGCTCGCATAAACCCAGATGAGCGATCCGAAGCCGAAGTTGAAGGCTGCGGTGAACAGCAGGATCGCGGCGAAGCCCACCCAGGTCGAGGCGCCGTGCAGCTCGCCCCTGGCGAAGACCGCGGTCAGGACGGCGAGCATCGCGACCATCGTGCCGATACCACAGAGCAGCACCACCCGGCGGCCGAGTCGGTCGATGATGAGGAGGGCGACCACGGTCGCGGCCAGCGAGGCGAGCTGGACGAAGGACGGCAGCAGGAAGTTCTGGCCGCTGCCGGTGAAGCCCATCTCCTCGAAGATCTGCGGGCTGTAGTACGTCACGGCGTTGATGCCGGTGATCTGGCAGAAGAAGCCGAGGCCGACGACGAAGAACGCGGCACGGGCGTACGGCTTGCGCAGCAAGGAACGCGCCGATCCACCGCTCTCCCGGGCGAGCGCGGATGCCACGACAGCGACCTCCTGACGCGGGTCGACGTCCGGATCGGTCATGGCCATGACCTCGACAGCTCGTTCCGTGCGCCCCTTGAGGACGTACCAGCGCGGGGTGTCCGGCAGTCTGAGCAGCGGGATCAGAACGAGTGCGGCGGGGATCGCGGAGAGACCGAGCATCCAACGCCAGTGACCGCCGCCGGACAGGCCCCAGTTGACGAAGTACGTGATGACGATGCCCGCGACCGTGGCCACTTGGTAGGCGGCGACGGAGGCTCCGCGGATACGCGCCGGAGTCGATTCGGCGACATAGAGCGGGGCCGCGACGATCGAGATGCCGATGGCGATGCCGAGCAGGAAGCGGACGGTGTCCAGCACGACGACGTTGGGCGCGACGGCGGAGAGCGCCACGAATACGGCGTACGAGCCGGCGACGATCAGCATCGCCGCCTTGCGGCCCAGGGCATCGGCGAGCTTGCCGCCGATCAGCGCGCCCACGATGGAGCCGAACACCAGGATGCTGTTGACCAGGCCCTTTTCGGCCTCGGTGAGATGAAAGTCCTTGCTCAGGAACACCAGGGCACCAGAGATGCTGCCGGTGTCGTAGCCGTAGATGACGCCGACGACGGCGCCGGTGAGCGCGAACAGTCTGCCGGTCCGGCGTGCGGTCCCGGGTGAGGGGGGCGGGGGCGTCGCGGAGAGCGTGGCAATGGACATGGGAAGTCCTTTGTGCGGCGGAGCGGGCCTTGCTGCATGACTGAGCTGCGTGACTGGACTGCGTGTGTGCACTACACACTCGAAGCGCATGAGTGATCTTGCAAGTATTCGGCGCGTTTCACGCAGGTGTCAACACTTTCCCGCACTTCCCTGTACTCCCCTGCACCTCCCTGCACGCACCCTCGACAGCCCGCGACAACCCCGCCTTCACGCAGGTGAGGCCCGCTCACGAGCCCCCGCCAAGCCGCCGAACCATCCCTCCCCTCTGGCGCATCCGCCCGAACGAGGGATGGAAGCCTGACGGCTTTCTGCGTACAGTCGATTGCAACGAACGCGAATATTGCACTTTCATACAGCCCTGCGGACGCACTGACGTGCAGAGACGACGTGCAGAGACGCAGACACACGGACACACGGACATGCAGACCGATGAGCACATGCACATCGCAGGAGGGTGGGCCATGAGCGAGATCTCGTACATGGAGCAGGAACTGCACAGCCAGCCGGAGACCTGGCGGGAGGCCGCGCGGATCGGGGCGGCCACGAGCCCGCTGCCCAAGGCCGGACAGCGGGTGGCCGTCGTCGGCTGCGGCACCTCATGGTTCATGGCGCAGTCGTATGCGGCACTGCGCGAGGCAGCCGGACAGGGGGTGACGGACCCCTTCGCCGCCTCCGAGGCGTTCCTCGGCACCGACCGCGGCTATGACGCGGTGGTCGCGATCACCCGGTCCGGCACCACGACCGAGGTGTTGCGCGTACTCGATGCGGTCAAGGGGCGCATCCCGACCGTGACGATCCTCGGTGACCCCGCGACACCGGCCGCGGCGGTCTCCGACGAGATGGTCGCGCTTCCCTTCGCCGATGAGGAGTCGGTGGTGCAGACCCGTTTCGCGACGACTGCGCTGACGTTGCTGCGTGCGCAGCTGGGCGAGGACGTCTCCCGGGCGGTGACCGACGCAGAGGAGGCGCTGGCCGCGCCGGTGGACAAGGAATGGGTGGACGCCGAGCAGTTCGCCTTCCTCGGGACGGGCTGGACGTTCGGTCTGGCCAACGAGGCGGCACTCAAGATGCGGGAGGCGTCGCAGAGTTGGACCGAGTCGTACCCCGCTATGGAGTACCGCCACGGTCCGATCTCGATAGCCGCACCCGGCCGGGTGACCTGGCTGTTCGGTCCGGCACCGGAAGGACTGGAGGCCGATGTGGTGCGGACCGGGGCGCGCTTTGTGTGCCATGCGCGCGATCCGCTGGCCGATCTGGTGCTGGTCCAGCGGGTGGCGCTGGAGCGGGCCCGCGCCCGCGGCCTGGACCCGGACAACCCCCGCGGCCTGACCCGCTCGGTGATGCTCGAATCGCCGTCCGCCTCGTAGCCGCCCGCCTCCCCCACGTCACCCCGACTCCCCCGTCAATCAGCCCCGTCCGCAAGGGAGCCAGCCTCCGATGCCCCTCGTTCCGACCTCATCGATCGTGGACGCCGCGCGTGCGGCGCGGGTCGGTGCCGCGGCCTTCAACGTCATTCATCTGGAGACGGCCGAAGCACTCGTCACCGCCGCCGAGCGCACCGCGATCCCGTTGATCCTGCAGATCAGCGAGAACTGCATCCGCTACCACGGCAGCCTGCTACCCCTCACCCGCGCCACGCTCGCCCTCGCCGAAGGCTCCACGGCCCCGATTGCGGTGCACCTCGACCACATCACCGATGGCGAGCTGGTCCACCAGGGCATCGCCGCCGGGGTGAGCTCCGTCATGGTGGACGCCTCCGCGCTTCCGTACGAAGAGAATGTGGCCACCACCGCCGAGCTCACCGCCTGGTGCCATGACCGTGGCGCCTACGTCGAGGCAGAACTCGGCGAGGTCGGCGGCAAGGACGGAGTCCATGCGCCAGGGGTGCGCACGGACCCGGACGAGGCCCTGGCCTTCGTCCGTGCGACGGGGGTGGATGCTCTCGCCGTGGCCGTCGGTTCCTCCCACGCCATGCATGAGCGCACGGCCGTACTGGACAAGACCCTCATCGAGGCGCTGCACACCACTCTGCCGGTGCCGCTGGTACTGCACGGTTCGTCCGGTGTGCCCGACGACGAGCTGCGACGGGCCATCGCCGCGGGGATGACGAAGATCAATATCTCCACTCATCTGGTCTCCGTCTTCACTCACTCGATACGGCACACCCTGGCCGCCGACCCCTCGCTCGTGGACTCCCGGAAGTACCTCAAGCCCGCCCGGGAGGCAGTGGCCGAGGAAGCGGCGAGGCTGCTGGAGGTGCTGGGCACTCCGGCGACGGTGCCGGACCAGTACGCAGCCCAGGCACCGGCCCGGGGGTGAGACATCCGGGGGCGGGGCGGCGGCAGGCGGCCACCGCCTCGGCGGCGCTTCGCCACGGCAGAGGGGATGGTGCGGCGCGGCGGAGTACGAGGGCACCTACGGAGCGTCGCTGTGACCTGCTGAGACGAATTAGGCTCGCGCCATGAAGCGCCATGAACGGATGAACGCACTGCTCGAGCTGCTCGGCGACCGAGGCCGGGTGGACGTCGAGGAGGCGGCGACCGAGCTGGAGGTCTCGGCCGCCACGATGCGGCGCGACATGGATGCCCTGGCAGAGCAGCAGTTGCTGACCCGTACCCGGGGCGGGGCGGTGCTCAGTTCGGTGGCGTACGACCTGCCAATCCGGTACAAGCATGCCCACCGGTCGGAAGAGAAGGAGGCAGTGGCACAGGCCGCGGCGAAGCTCGTCGAGCGGGGGCATGTGGTCGGGCTGAGCGGCGGCACGACGACCACGGCGATCGCGCGGGTGCTTGCCACCCGTGCGGACTTCGCGGAGGCCGGCCCGCAACCGCATCTGACGATCGTCACCAACTCCCTCAACATCGCCAATGAGCTGGCCGTGCGGCCGCAGATCAAGATCGTGCTCACCGGCGGGGTGGCGCACTCGCGGTCTTTTGAACTCGTCGGGCCGTTCAGCGAGTTGGTGCTGCAGCAGATTTCCGTCGATATCGCGTTCATCGGCGCCAACGGCATGGATCCGCTCATGGGGGCCACGGTGCACGACGAGGCGGAGGCCCGGGTCAACCGCCTGATGGCCGAGCGTGCCCGGCGTGCCGTGGTCGTCGCGGACTCGTCGAAGATCGGCGAGCGCTGCTTCGCCCGGGTCGGCGACGCGGATGTCTTTGACACGTTCATCACGGACAACGGAGCGAAGGAGGCGGTCCGCCGTGAATTCTCGGATCGAGGGCTGAAGGTGGTGGCGGCACGCCTGCCCTCGGGCGAGTGACACCGGCCGACAGCCGGAGCGGAGGCCAGCCCTTGTCGGCCCTCATCAGTCGGCCATCGGCGATCGTCAGGATCGGCCATCGGCCATCGGCGGTCGGCAGGCTCGGCGGTCGGCGGTCGGCGGTCGGCGGTCGGCGGTCGGCGGTCGGCGATCGTCAGGCTCGGCGTCGACTGTCGACAACCGACGCCGACCCGCCCGGTTCGCCCCACTCGGCCCGCTCACCTCGCTCACCTCGCTCACCCCACTCAGCCCGATCGTCCCCGCCCGGTTCCGAAAAGCCGCTCTTATGTCGCGCTTTCGTCCCTGTGTGACCCCCGGGGCTGCTTCTCCCTGGGTGGGTATGGACAATGGGAATGAACGTGCGAACCCGATGTGGGCTTCGCGGGGGTAGCCGAGGTTTCCAGCGGGGGAGATGACGTGCGGAAGATCATGGCCATAGCGCTGGCAACGGTGGCGTGCAGCGCCTCTCTGACAGTGGTCAGCGCCTCGACCGCGGCAGCGGCCGACCGGCCGCCACACTGCGTGGTGGTGCGGAAGTACTTCAACGAGGGTCATCAGCGCTATGTCCGTCTGACGAACCTGTGCAGCCGGCGCACCGCGTGCTACACCATCGTCGTCCCGCATCAGCGCGACCCCCATGGGCGCCTCCCCAAGGGCACGACGAAGGACGTCCGCTACGGCACGACCTGGGCCTCGCGGGCCCTGTACGTGAAGAACAGTTCCTGCTGAGCGGCCACCGGCAGGGCGCTGCGCTGCAGCTGATCTGGTGCGCGGGCCGCTGCGCCCCTTCCGGATGGGTCAGGCGCGTACGGCGACGCCGTCCAGCACCATGGAGAGGTACTGGCGGGCGATCTCCTCGGGGCTGTGCTGTCCGCCCGGCCGGTACCAGCTCGCCGCAACCCAGACGGTGTCGCGGACGAAGCGGTAGGTGAGCCGGATGTCGAGGTCGGCCCGGAAGACTCCATCCGCCACGCCACGTTCCAGTGTGCCCAGCCAGGCCTTTTCGAACTTCCGCTGCGAGTCGGCGAGATAGCCGAAGCGGGGCTGCCCGGCCAGGTGCCTGGACTCCTTCTGGTAGATCGCGACGGCCGCGCGGTGCCGGTCGATCTCCCGGAAGGATTCGGTGACCAGGGCTTCGATGGTCTCCCTGGGACCGAGCCCGGCGGCGAGTACGGCGTCATAGCCGTCCCACAGCTCGGTCAGGAAGCTGGACAGGATCTCGTCCAGCATCGATTCCTTGGAATCGAAGTGGTAGTAGAGGCTGCCCGCGAGCATCCCTGCTTCGTCGGCGATGCGGCGGACGGTGGTGGCGTTGTAGCCGTGTGCGGCGAATACCTCCGCCGCAATGTTGAGCAGTTCGCGGCGGCGCTCCGGTGACGCGTTCGCGGTCGTCGTCTTCTTCTTGGCGGCTGGCACCTGGCCATTGTCGCCCCCTGCTCCGGCCCTCCCCCCTCCCGCTCTGCCAATCTCCTCCCGCCCTGCCAATCCCCTCCCGCCCCGCCTATTGCCTCCATCCCGCTCCGCCAATCCGCTCGCCCGCGTTGCGGCCACCGGTCCGGACCTCTGTTCCCTGACGCCGACGTGACGCGATGCATATATTTTGCTAGTAAAACACCTGTTAATCTTTTGGCATGGGGAAGCATGCCAGACAATCCGGGAAGAGCGCGTACACCGTGTCGGGGAGTGCGGTGCGGGCCCGGCCGCTGCCCCTCAGGAGCACCGTGCGGCTGCGCCGGCCCGTCGACATCTGGCACAAACCGGCACTCAGCGCGGTGGCGGCGCTGGCGGTCCCCGATCTCACCTTGTTCTTCCTGGGCCGGCTGGATCTGATCCTGTACACCTCGGCGGGGGCGATGTGCGCCCTGTACGCGCACGGCCTTCCGTACGCCGCCCGCGCCCGCACTCTGCTGTGGGTGGTGCTCGGAATGGTCGCGAGCCTCGGCATCGCGCTGACCGCCGCCTCGCTGACCACGTCGACCGCGCTGCTCGTCGTGTGCGCCTCGCTGCTGGCCGCGGTCCACAAGATGGTCTGTGATGCCACGTGTATCGGCCCGCCGGCGAACATCATCCTGACGTTCATCACGGCCTCGGCCTTCTTCGTGCCGCAGCACCTCGGCCAGGTACCCCTGCATATGGCGGTGGCGCTCGGCGCCGGAGGACTCGCCTGGCTGGTCTGTATGGCACCGGCCCTGATACGGCCGCAGGGGCCGGAGCGGATCGCCGTCGCCCGCGCGCTGGAGGCCGCGGTAGGACTGCTGCGTACTGCCGAACGGGGCTTTGGCGGGGCGGAAGGGACCGGTGGGGAACCCGCTGGTGGGGAGCTTGGTGGGAAACACGCTGGTGGCGCCGGTCGGGCACCCGCGGGGGACGAAGCCGCCGGCCGGAAATCCGTGGATGACGAACCCGCCGGTGTGGCGCAGGCGCGGCATGCCACTGCGGCCGCCGTGAACGCCGCCTGGCACACCCTGTTTCTGGTCCCGGTGCACACCCCGGCGAGAGCCGCCGCGCGGGCCGGGCTCGAACGACCGCTGGTGCGGGCCGAATCAGTGCTGGGCCACGACGGCCGGTCCGCCGCAGGCGAAGCCGAACGACTGGGCGCCTGGGCCCGTGAACTGCGCAGCGGGCGGCCGCTGCCCCGGGTTGCGCTCTCGCCGGCACAGGCCGAGGAGCTGGTGGGCGTCGCCGAGGAGGCGCGGGAGCCGCGGCGGCCTGCGCCCGGCCGTCCGAGCGGGGTGCGCGCGGTGCTTGCCCGGCTCGCGCCCGGGTCACCGCTGCTGCCCATCGGCGCGCGGGTCGCCGCCGGGTGTGTGCTGGCGGGCTGGGTGTCGATGGCCATCGGCGTCGGACACCCGTATTGGGCCGTGGTCACCGCGGCCTCCATCTACCAGGCCAACACCACGCTCTCCTGGCAACGGGCGCTCCAAAGGACCCTCGGCAACCTTCTCGGTCTGCTGCTCTACACCGCACTGCTGCCGCTGACACACCTCGGGGAGTTCGCGATGGTCGCGCTGGCGCTGGTCTTCCAGCTCGGCGCGGAGGCCTGCATCACCCGTAATTACTGGCTCGGCTCGGTGTGCGTCACACCGATGGCGCTGCTGTTGACCGAGTTCGGCGGGCGGCTGCCGGCCGGCACGCTGATCGCCGACCGCTGGATCGACACCGTGGTGGGCGCGGTGGTGGGGCTGGCCTGCTGCGTCCTGATCACCAATCGGCGGGCCGCCCACCGTATCGACGTAGCCCTGGGGCGGGTTGCGGCCGCGGAGACCGCCGCCTTGCGGCTGCTCGCGGCGCGTACCGCTCCCGGGGCGGACGGCGCCCGGGGAACCGGCTGGGCCCACGAGGCCGACCCGCCCTGCGGTACCGACCGGGACCGGGATACGGACTGGGCCCGGGATACGGACCGCGACCAGGAGACCCACTGGCCCCAAGAGACCGGCCGGAACCAGGGAACCCACTGGGACAAGGAGACCCACTGGGCCCAGGAGACCCACAGGGACCAGGAGATCCACTGGGCCCGTGACCGGCTGGCCGCGAGGCTGGTCGAGCTCCGCGAGGCCGTGGACGTGGCGGCCGGCGAGTGGTGGCAGCGTGCCCTCCCCGAGGAGCGGATCGCCCGTGCCGAGCAGCAGGGCCACCGGACGCTGGCCGGCCTCGTCCGCCGACGCCCGGCACCGGTGCCGGCCGCCTGACCCGCGGTACCGCCCGGCGCGGCGGCCGGCACCCCGGCAGGCACAATTGCAGGCGTACGGCATGGCCGAGAGGAGAGTGCGGGTGACCGAGGACATCGTCGCGGGGGTGTTGCGCCAGTGGCAGCAGGTGCACCCCGGGCTGGACACCGGCCCGATGGCGGTGATCGGGCGGCTCAACCGCTGTTCCGCACTGCTGCAGCAGGCGGCTGATGCGCCCCTGCGGAAGGCCGGACTCACCCGTCCCGAGTTCGACATCCTCGGCACCTTGCGCCGGATGGACCGTGAGCTGACCCCCGGGCGGGTGGCCCGCGAGACCTTCGCTTCCGGTGCCGCGGTGACCAAACGCGTACGGCAGCTGGAGGAGCGCGGGCTGATCGCCCGTCGCCCCGACGACCGGGATCGCCGCGTCGCGCATCTCTCGCTCACCGACGAGGGGCGCGCGACCATCGACCGGCTGCTGCCCGAACAGTTGCGGTACGAGGCGGCGCTGCTCGAAGGCATCGGCGATCAGCGGCAGGAGGAACTTTCCGCGGCGTTGGCCGAGTTGCTGGTGGTGCTGGAGGGACGAATCGGCAGCCTGATGGAGTAACGACGACCACCGGGGCGGGGTGGGGTGGGGTGGAGTGGGTTGACGTGAGACAGCCGCCCGGAGGCGGGCCGGCGCTTGCGCTGTCGGGCCCGCCGCCAGGTCCGCCTCCAGGTGCACCGCCGGGAGCCGCCGTCGGGAGCCGCCGTCGGGACCCCGCCGGCAGGCCCGCCGTCACGGCTCCAGTCGTGCGATCCGTCCACGCTCACCCGCGGCCCAGCAGCCCAGGTCCGGGGCGCAGTCGACGGTGTCGTACGACCCCTGGTCGAAGGTGTGCCAGGTGCGGCCGCCGTCGAGGGTCAGATCGCTGCCGGACGGGCCGACCGCCACGGCGAGGCGCCGGGCATGCGGGAGCCAGGCGGCGCCGGAACGGTAGCCCCTGGGAGGTTCGGCGGCCGGTGTCCAGGTTCCGCCGGCGTCGTCGCTGACCGCGGCGGCGCGGGGCGAGGGCTGATCGGGGCGGAAATCACCGCCGACGGCGAGGACATGGGTGCGGTCGCGGAGGGCGAGCGCGAAGACACCGCGAGCCGGGTCGCCCGCCGGTATCGGGGTGCCGGTGGCCGACCAGGTGCGTCCGCGGTCGGCGGTGTGCAGGACGCGCGCGGTGGCCGCGCCACCGGTTGCGATCCAGGCATCCCGGCTGCCGGTGGAGACCAGGCACTGGCCACTGGCGGCGAATGCGGCTTCGCCCGGCTGGGCCGGCGGCATGCCCTTCGACGGCAGTACGCGCCAACTGCGCCCGCCGTCCGCGGTGGACAGGATGCGGTACCTGCCGTCAACGGGGTCGCTGAGCGCGATGCCGTGCCGCCGGTCGAAGAAGGTCAGGCAGTCGTAGAAGGCGTGCGGGTCGGCGTTGCGGAAGCTTTCGGTCCAGGTGGCGCCGGCATCGTCGGTGCGGAAGACCCGCGAGGCCTCCCCCTCACCGATCGCGAGAACCACCGCACGGCGCGCATCGAACGCCTCGATGTCGCGGAACTCCAGGGCACCGGCGCCGGGTGGGGAGACGTCGCTCCAGTTCTTGCCGCCGTCGTGGCTGCGCAGCACGGTGCCCGCCGTACCGGCGACCCAGGCGGTCGTACGGCTGACGGCCGCCAGGCCGCGGAAGCGGGCGGTGCTGCCGCTGTCCTTGAGCCGCCAGCCGGCGTGCGGGGCGGTGAGCGATGCCGCCGTTGCCGGCTCGGCGCCTTCCGGTACCGGTGGCACCGTGGGTGAACCCGCCGGGGCCGCGGTCGCCGGCCCGGCCGCCGTCGCGGCAAGCACCGCCATACCGGCCACCATGGCCGCCACCCGCCATCGAGCCTTGCGGGTACGCAGCACCCGCCGCGTGCCCCGGTCCCCTTCCCGGCCCCGGTCCGACTCCCGGTCCCGGTGCCCTTCCCGGCACCAGGGCCGTTCCCGGTCCCGGGCCCGTTCCCCGCACAACAAGCGTCCCGTGCGCCGCAATTCGCCCCACCCCGCTCTGGTTGTGGGCTGGAAGCTAGCCCAGCCCGACCCGGTCGTCCAGACCACCGCCCGGATCACCGCCCGGATCACCGCCCGGGTCGCCACCCGGAGCGCCATCCACACCACCGCCCCGACCACCGCCCGCAGCTGCCGATGTCCGCCCCGGCGCACCCACTGATGCCATCGCCCACCCCGCTCGCGACAACCGACGAGAGCCGGCGAGAGCCGGCGCAACTGTGAGACGAGAGCAGGCGGCACCCGTGATCCGCCGTGAGCCGCACTCGTGGCACACCGACCGCCCCCGCCGACCACGCACACCACCAGCACCGCGAGCACACCTGACACCCCGTCACATCAGCCAGCCGAGGCCCCATCACGCCCGCCGACGCACAGCAAAGAGGGCATTTGCGTACATTCAAAGGCCCGTGATGCAGGTCACGCAGGAATCCAATGCACCTGGCGTGATGACCTACGCGTCCTAGTGGTCACAGCACCGACGATCCGCACCGAATGCAAGGGAGCCGGCGATGTCCAGCGTCATCGACCAAGCCGTTCAGGCCCGTCTCATCGCGACCGCTCCCCGGTCGCAGGTGATTCCGGCGAGCCTGCGTTATGACCGCGCCGATCCGTTCGCGGTGCGTCTGGTCTTTCCGCCCGCCGCGTCGCTGGACGGGGCCGAGGTGACCTGGACGTTCTCGCGGGAGCTGCTGGAGGAGGGCCTGTGCGAGCCGGCCGGAGCGGGTGATGTGCAGATCTGGCCGTACGACACCCACGCCGTGGTGGTGGAGTTCCACGCCGTAGGAGGCATGGCCGTGGTGCAGTTCGACGCACAGGAGCTGCGGACCTTTCTGACCCGGTCGTACCAGATCGTCGCGAAGGGCGAGGAGGCGCGGCATCTGGATGTCGAGGCCGATCTCGTCGCCCTGCTGCGCGAGGCGTAACCCTTCCCCCGAGGACGACGGCAAGGGCGCGGGCGCCAAGAGCCACGGACCCCAAGAGCCGAGAACCGCGGCCGCCCCACCCGCGCTCGCGGCGATGAGTCCCGGCGCGCGTTCCGCTCATGCCCGCTCCGGCCCGAAGAGGTTCGCCAGCTGCAGATCCAGCAGCCGTAGCGCGGTTTCGGGGTCGTGCACACCCAGCAGAACGTAGGTGGCGAGCCCGTCGGCCGCGCTGATCAGCAGCATCGCCTCGTCCTCGGTGGCGCGTTCCGGCGGCAGCTCGCCGCGGTCCGCGGCCAGCCGTAGTTGACCGGCGAAGAAGGCACGGAGCTGGGGGATGCCGTTCTCGGCCTCCGCGCGCAGGGTCTTGTCGTGCACGGCGCGGGCGAAGTAGGCGGCGCCGACCAGCAGCCCCGTGCGGCTCTTGTCGTCGAGCGGCAGCATGCCCGACAGGCAGGCGCGCAGCACCTCACGGGGCGTCGGCTCCCCTGCCGGCTCCCCGTCCGACCCCTTGGCCAGCGCCTCGATGCGGGCGCGGATCCGGTCCGCGGCGAGCCGGTTGATGTGCCGGAGGGCGAAGAGAAGCATCTCGTCCCTGGTGCGGAAGTAGTGCTGCAGCCGGCCGAGCGAGATCCCGGCCTCCGCCGCGACATCGCGCAGGCTCGCACCGTCCAGCCCGCGGGTGCTCGCAATCCGCCACAGCGCCTCGGAGATCTCCTGGCGTCTGGCTTCGTGGTCCACCTTCTTGGGCACGGATGACCTCCCTCCTGCCGTGCGCGACCTTCACATGGCTCCGGCGCATGGCTCCGACGCGTCGCTCCGGCGCATGACTCCGACTCAGGAGGCCGACCCAGGAGGGCCGGCCCGCTTTTACAAGTCGCTTGTACCGTTATAACGTACCGGCATTCAATACGCTTGACTTGGAAACCGGTGACCTTCATGCCCGAGCATTCCGCCCCGCTGCTGCGCCCACCCCGCCACCGCGTCGATCCCCGGGCCCGCCGCTGGTGGACGGCCCAGGCCCTGCTGACGCTCAGCGGTCCGATGCTGCTCGTCGCCCTCGTCATGACGGTCCTTTCCCTCCTCTTCTTCCCCGGCGCACTGCCGTGGCTGGGCCCGTTGCTGCTGGCCGCGCTGGTGCTGCCGGCCGTCGGCTACCTCGTGGTCATGCCGCGGTGGCGGTATGCGGTGCACGCCTGGGAGCTGGGCGAGCGTGCGGTCTACGCGGCGGGCGGCTGGTTCTGGCAGAAGCGGCGGATCGCGCCGCTGACCCGGGTGCAGACGGTCGACACCGTGCGCGGGCCGCTCCAACGGCGCTACGGGCTGGCGACGGTGACCGTCACCACCGCCTCGACCGCGGGCGACATCAAGATCGCGGGGCTGTCCGACGCGGACGCCGAGGAGCTGTCGCGGCGGATCGGCGAGGCGGCACAGGACGTACCGGGTGATGCCGCATGAGCACGCCACACGAACCCTCCGCACCCGGCGTGGACCGCGGCATACCGGGCACGCCCCCCGCCGCCTCCCCCACCCCCTCTGCCACTCCCTCCGACACGGGCCGGTGGCGGCGGCTGGATCCGCGCACTCTGCTGGTGCACTGCGGCTGGATGGCCGCACCGCTCGGTTCGCTGGCGCTGACGGCGCTGGCCACCGGAGGCCGGATCACCGCCCAGGCCTGGATCACACTCGCCGCCATCGCCGCCTCGTTCGCCGTCGTCACCACCATCGGCCTGATCCGCTGGGCCCGTACGGAGTTCCGGGTCGTGCTCCCCGGGAGCCCGGACGGCGCGGAAACGGGTGCTGCCGGCGGCCGGGGCCACGCTTCACCCACCCTCGACGTCCGCAGCGGACTGCTGACGCGCCGGCTGCGCAGTGTGCCGCTGCACCGCATCCGCACCGTCGATCTGACCGCGTCGCCGCTGCACCGGCTGCTGGGGGTCACCGTGCTGCGGGCCGGCACGGCGGGCTCGGGGGACGGCCGCAGCGAACTGTCGCTGGAGGCGCTGACGGTCGTTGACGCGGAACGCCTGCGCGCCGAGCTGCTTGCGTACGCGGACGCCGAGGGGGCGGCGAACGATCCGGTGGTGGCCCGTATCAGCTGGCGCTGGCTGCGGTACGCGCCGCTCACCTTCTGGGTCATCGGCGGGGTGTTCGTGGTGGCCGGTTCGGTCTACCGGGTCCTGGACGGCATCGGCATCGAGGCCTGGAAACTCGGCTTCGTCCAGCGGGCGTTCACCGAGTTCGGCGCGAGCGCCCTCTGGCTGACGGTCCCGGCGGCGCTGCTCGCCGTCCTCGCCCTCGGCTCGGTCGGCGCCGTCGCCCTGTACGTCGAGAACTGGTTCAACTACTGCCTGGAGTGGACCGATGCGCGCACCCTGCGGGTACGCCGCGGCCTGTTCACCACCCGGTCGGTCACCATCGAACGGGCGCGGCTGCGCGGGGTGTTGCTGCGCGAACCACTGCTGCTGAGGGCCGGTGGCGGAGCGCTGGTGCGCGCGGTGGCAGGCGGCCTGGGCAACCGCGAGGAGAACCGCAAGCGCAGCGGGCTGCTGCCGCCGGCGCCCCGCCCGGAAGCGTTGCGGGTGGCGGGCGGCGCCCTGCGGTCGCCCTTCCCGGCGGCAGGCGTGTCACCGGCCGCGCTGGCACCGCACCCCCGCACCGCCCTTCGCCGGCGCCGGGTGCGCGGACTGCTGTGGGCGGTGCTGCCCGGCACCGCCGTCCTGGCCGGTCTCGGTGCGGCGTTCACCTCCGTCCTGCTGCACTGCGCCTGGGTCTACGCGGTGGTCACCACGGCGCTCGTGCTGTGGCTGGCCCGGGACGCGTACCGCAATCTGGGGCACGGGGTCGAGGGCCCTTATCTGGTCGCCCGCTCGGGCACCTTCAGCCGCGACACCCTCGCCCTCCAGCGGGAGGCCATCGCCGCCTGGACGTTCTCGACCTCGCCGTTCTCCCGCCGGTCCGGCCTGGTCACGCTCACCGCCGCGGTCGCGGCGGGCGAGGACGGCTATCGCATCCCGGACCTTGCGGCGGCCGAGGCTCCGGCCTTCGCCGCGATGGCGGCCCCGGGGATCCTGGAGGAGTTCCTGACGTACCCCGGGGCGCCGGATCACCTTCCGGAGCAGCGACTGCCGTAGCGGAAAGGGCACTTCCCCCGAGGCGCGCGGCGCGCCCGCCGCGTAGGCCCCGTGCCCGCGCACGCCGAGCACATCGCGCACGACGGACCACCGGGCACCCCCGCCGGCCATATGAGACACATCTCACACCGATGTCGCGTGCACGGCGAGCGTGGGCACACCGTCTTACCGGACGAGCCATTGCCCATGACCCGACAGCCGCAGGGGGAGCAGCGCGATGAACACCGTCATCGATCAAGCCGTCCAGGTACGCCTCATCGCCACCGCCTTCGGCCCGTATGCGGTGCCCGCGGTGCTGCACTACCAGCCCGCCGATCCCCTGGCGGTACGGATGTTCTTCCCGCCGGAGATCTCGCTGGACGGCTCCGCCGTGGACTGGGCCTTCGCCCGGGAACTGCTCGACGAGGGGCTTCGGAGACCGGCCGGGCGGGGTGATGTGCGGGTGCGGCCGTCCGGCCCGGACCGCACGGTGATGGAGTTCCACGCGGAGGAGGGCGTCGCCCTGGTCCAGTTGAAGACCGCGGACGTCCGGCTGTTCCTCGCCCGCTCCTACGAGGCCGTACCCGCGGGCGGCGAGCCGGCGCACCTCGGTATGGAGCGCGGCCTCGCGGAGCTGTTCGGCGCGGCGTAAGACAGACGGGCCGTGCGCGGCAGGCAGAGCCGAGCCGCGCACGGCATGAAGGCCGGGGGAGGAGGCCGCCGCCCCGGGGAACCGGAAGGCGACGGCACACACCGGGGCCTGTCCGGCAGGTCGGTGACGGACAGGCCCCGGGT
The DNA here is from genome assembly GCF_036048035.1 of Streptomyces sp. NBC_00400. Classification (NCBI taxonomy): domain Bacteria; kingdom Bacillati; phylum Actinomycetota; class Actinomycetes; order Kitasatosporales; family Streptomycetaceae; genus Streptomyces; species Streptomyces sp. NBC_00400. The sequence continues at coordinate 1,164,318 of NZ_CP107940.1, forward strand.
GTCCGGCGGGTGGCGGTCACCCGCCCCCACCCACCTCAGCGCTTCGGAAACCCGAACCCGTAACCCTGCTGCTGCATCCACGGCAGCAGCCCGTCCAGCGCCTCGACGGTCCGGGAACGGTCGCCCCCGCCGTCGTGGAACAGGACCGTCGGCCCGTTGGGGAGTTCACCGCGCACCGTCGCCTTGATCCCCTCGAGCGTGCCGCCCTCGAAGTCCTTGCTGTCGACGTTCCAGCCCAGCGGCCGCATCCCGTGGTCCGCGGCCAGCTTCCGGCTGTAGGGGGTGAAGGCGCCGCCGGGGGCGCGGTAGTACTCGACCCGGGCGCCGCCCGCCGCGTCCTCGATCATCTTCTGCGCGTCGAGTATCTGCTGCGACTGGTAGCTCTGCGGCTGGTGATCCATACCGGTGTTGTGGCTGACGGTGTGGTCGCAGAGCTTGTGCCCCGCGGCCACCACCTGCTTGACGAGGTCCGGGTGCGCCTTGGCCTGCGGACCAATCATGCAGAAGACCGCTTTGACGTTGTGCTTCTTCAGCACGGCGAGCACCTTCGGGGTCCAGACCGGGTCCGGGCCGTCGTCGATGGTGATGTTCAGGCTGCGGCCGGGGCGGTCCGAGGCGTGCACGATCGAGGAATCGACCTTGAGGGGGGCGGCCCGCTTGGCCTGGCCGGAGCCGACGGTGTCGGCCTCGGCCTGTGAAGTGGCCCCGAAATCACCGAAGGCGAGCGTCCCCGCGACCGCGAGCGAAACCACTGCCGCCGCGGCCACCCCGATGATGCCGCTCTGAATACCGAAGCGCCGTGCCATCCCGACCCCGTCCCTACCCTGCTCGTGTGCGTACCGACCGGCGGTGGCCGCGTTGTGCGCACCGCCTTGCACCACGTGAGATGCAGCAGAGCCCGGGCAGGCTGCTCCTGTTACCGATCCATCATGAAACTTATTGATACTGGACCCATGCCACGTGTACTTCTGATCGAGGACGACGCCGCCGTACGGGACGGCGTGTCCCTGGCCCTACGGCGGCGCGGCCATGAAGTGGCTGCCGCGGCCAGCGGCGAGGAGGGGCTGGAGGTCCTGCCGGGTTTCCGCCCGGACATCGTGCTGCTGGATCTGATGCTCCCCGGCAAGGACGGCTTCGAGGTCTGCCGGCTGATCCGCGCCGAGCGGCAACTGCCGATCATCATGCTCACCGCCCGTGGCGAAGACCTCGACGTGGTACTCGGCCTGGAGGCCGGCGCCGACGACTACATCGTCAAGCCGGCCCGGGGCGAAGTCCTCGAGGCACGGATGCGCGCCGTGCTGCGCCGTACCGCGCTGCCCGCCGATGGCGCACCGGCCGCCGCCGAGCCGGGCCCCGCTCCGGTCGAGACCTACGGCGAACTGGCCATAGACCGCGCCGGACTGGTCGTCGGCAAGGGCGGCCAGGACCTGGCGCTGGCCCCCTCGGAGATGAAGCTGCTGCTGTTCCTGTCCGCCACTCCGGGGCAGGTCTTCAGCCGCCAGCAGCTGCTGGAGCATGTGTGGGAGCACAGCTATCACGGCGATGCGCGGCTGGTCGATGCCTGTGTCATGCGGCTGCGGACGAAAATAGAGGACACCCCGCGCAGCCCCCGTTACGTCCAGACCGTGCGCGGCTTCGGCTACCGCTTCGGACCCCTGTGAAGCGCCCCGGCCTCCGGCTGCCGGCCCTGCCCCGCCTGCGGACGGGGAACCCCCAGTTGCTGCGGGGGCTGCGGGCCCGGCTCGTCGTGGGGTTCCTGGTGGTGGCCGCCGTCAGTGCGCTGACCACCGCTCTGCTGACCTACCAGGAAGCCCGTAACGCCATACTGCAGCGCTCCCAGGACATCGCCGTCAACGACCTGAGGGCGCAGGTCAACTCGCTGGCACCCGAGCTCCCGGTCCCGCCGTCCCAGGCGGACCTGGATTCCCTGCGCGTCCAGTTGGAGCGCTCCGGAAAGTCCCGCGAATGGGATATTTCCGTACATTACAGCGGCGTACGGGACAGTGGCGACGGCAGCCTGGGGGGCGACGTCGTGATACCGGCCGGCCTCAAGGCGTCGGTGGAGAAGCGCCATGTGCCGGCCTTCCAGCGCGTGGACCGCGGCGGGGACCCCTGGCTGCTGATCGGGATGCCGGTCCGGCAGTCCGACGGCCGGGCCTCCGCGCTGACCGTCTATGCCCAACTCCCGCTGAGCGCCGAGGAGTCCAATGTCGAGGCTCTGGTGAGCGCGGCCCAGCGGGGCGCGCTGCCGGTACTGGTACTGACCGTGGTCCTGGCGCTGCTCGCCGCGCGCGGCGTACTGCGGCCCGTACGGGGTCTGCGGCAGGCCGCCGGACGGATCGCCGAGGGCAAGCTGGACACCCGGCTGGAGGTCAAGGGCGCCGACGAGATCGCGGATCTGTCCCGGACGTTCAACGACATGGCGGCCCGGCTGGAGGAGAGCATGGCCGAGCTGCGCCGCCTGGAGTCCAACTCCCGGCGGTTCGCGGCCGATGTCTCACACGAGCTGCGGACACCGCTGGCGGCGATGACCGCGGTCACCGATGTCCTCGACGAGGACGCCGACTCCCTCGACCCCGACACCGCCTCCGCGGTCCGGCTGATCAGCCAGGAGACCGGGAAGCTGGCACGGATGGTGGAGGACCTGATGGAGGTCTCGCGCTTCGACGCGGGGGCCGCGGCGCTCCATCTGGACGAGGTGGACGTCGGCGAGACCATCCGCAAGACCCTCCAGGCCCGGGCCTGGCAGAAGAGGGTGACGGCACAGCTGCCCGCGGACGTACGGGCCGGACTCGACCCGCGACGGCTCGATGTCGTGGTCGCGAACCTGGTCGGCAATGCCCTGCACCACGGCGGCGAGCCGGTCCGGGTGCGGCTGCACCTCCCGGAGCCGGGCGCGGACCGGCTGCTGATCGAGATCTCCGACAGCGGCCCCGGCATCGACCCCGAGGTCCTGCCGCATGTCTTCGACCGTTTCTACAAGGCGGACTCCGCCCGCGCCCGCTCGGAGGGCAGCGGCCTGGGCCTGGCCATCGCGCAGGAGAACGTACGGCTGCACGGCGGCTCCCTGCGCGCCGCCAACTCCCCCGAGGGGGGCGCGGTGTTCACGGTGGATCTGCCGCTGCGCCGCCAGGAGGCGGGTGAGCCGGCGGCCGAGGGGAAGGGCGACCCGCCGGACGGCGGAGCGGCGGTCGACGAGCAGACCGCGGATGACGACCGGGGCGGCCCCCGCTCCGCCGCCGGAAAGGAGAGGCACGCATGAGCGCCACGAACGCCCTCAATGCCCTGCGTGCGACGCGTACCCGCCGACGGGTGCTGACCGGCGGACTCGCCGCTGCGCTGGCCGGCCTGCTCACCGGCGCGCTGGCCGGCGCCCTGACCGGCTGCGGTATCGCCCCCACCGATGTCATCGACGCCGGCGAGCCCGCCACCGGCGTGAAGTCACCGGGCCAGCCCGCGGCCGATGTCCAGTTGTTCTTCTACGGGCCCTCCGGCCTGCGCTCCGCGACCCGGCGCGCGAAGACACCGGTCGACCCGGAGCTGGCCATCGAGTTGCTGATGAAGGGGCCGAACCACGCGGAACGGATGCGTGGCCTGTCCAGCGTGCTGCCGAAGTTCTCCGGCCCGCTGACCGCCACCACCCATGTGGGCAGTGTCGTGATCACCCTGCCGATGAACGTCAAGCGGCTGGACTCCGCCTCGCTGAACCAGTTGGTGTGTACCGCGGCCAATGCCCGGGTGCCCGGGAACAAGCCGTCGGGGGAGGTCGCCGTGACACTGGTGAGCAAGAACGTGCGCGTGGGCCCCATGGTGTGCGGTGGCAACAATGCCTTCCCCGTCGTGGAGCCCAGCCCGACCGGCACCGGCACGACCGACTCGGGCCCGAAGGCGGCGGAACCGGACCCGACGGGCTGAACGGTCTCCGTCCCGCGGGCCCGTCCCGGAGTTCCCATGAAGACGGACGGGCCGGCGCCCGCCCCCGCGGCGGCCCGCGGCAGGCGCATCCCGCAGGGAAAAAGATGACTCTGCACCGTACGGCCGAACCGTCCCACCTGCCCCTTCCGACGCATAAATATGAAGATCCATGGGAGGTCAACGAGTGCAAGGTCACAGCTGGAGCCCCTGCTCCAGCTAACGGTCGTTCGCCTAGCCTGCTGCTATGACCGCCGAGTCCCCCGAACTCCCCCTGGCCGCCGCCTTCCCCGATGCCGATCGAGAGCAGTGGCAGCGCCTCGTCGAAGGCGTGCTGCGCAAATCGGGCATCACAGAGGCGACGGGCACCGCCGCCGAGGATGCGCTCGCCACCGATCTGCAGGACGGCATCCGTATCCGCCCGCTCTACACCGCCGAGGACGCCACGGGCGCCCTGGGCCTTCCGGGCTTCCCGCCGTTCGTACGGGCCGGCCGGCCCGAGGGCACGACCGTCGCCGGGTGGGACGTACGCCAGCGCCATGTCCACACCGATCCGGCGCGCGCCAATGAAGCGGTACTGGCCGATCTGGAGAACGGCGTCACCTCCCTCTGGCTGGCCGTCGGCGACGGCGGGCTGCCGGTGGACGGCCTGGAGCGCGCGCTCGACGGTGTCTACCTGGACCTGGCCGCGGTGGTGCTGGACGCCGGCGCCGATTTCGCGCCGGCCGCCGAGGAGTTGCTGCGGCTGTACACCGCGTCCGGCGCGCCGCTCACCGAGGCGGTCGGCTGCCTGGGCGCGGACCCGCTCGGTCTGCTGGCCCGTACGGGCGACGACGCCAAGCTGCGCCTGCAGGGGGAATCGGCCGCCCGGATCGCCGCGCGCTGCGCCGCGGAGGCGCCCGGTGTGCGCGCGCTGGCCGTGGACGCGCTGCCGTACCACGAGGCGGGCGGCTCCGCGGCCGAGGAACTGGGCGCCTCGCTGGCGACCGGTGTCGCCTATCTGCGGCAGCTGACGGAGTCCGGCCTGGGCATCGACGACGCCTGCCGGCAGCTGGAGTTCCGCTATGCCGCAACCGCCGACCAGTTCCTGACGATCGCCAAGCTGCGCGCCGCCCGGCGGCTGTGGGCGCGGGTCGCCGAGGTCTGCGGGGCCTCCCCCGCCGCCTCCGCGCAGCGCCAGCACGCCGTCACCTCCACGGTGATGATGACCCGTCGGGACCCGTGGGTGAACATGCTGCGCACCACGGTCGCCGGGCTGTCCGCGGGCGTGGGCGGCGCGGATGCGGTGACGGTGCTGCCGTTCGATGCCGCGCTGGGCGTGCCCGATGCGTTCGCCCGCCGGATCGCCCGGAACACCCAGTCCGTGCTGCTGGAGGAGTCGCACCTGTCGAAGGTGATCGACCCGGCGGGCGGTTCCTGGTACGTGGAGAGCCTCACCGACGAACTGGCCGGTGCGGCCTGGGCGTTCTTCCAGGAGACCGAGGGCGCGGGCGGCCAGGCCGCGGCGCTGCGGTCCGGGATGATCGCCGGCCGGCTGGCCCGTACCTGGGAGCGCCGCAGCAAGGACCTCGCCCACCGGCGCGAACCGATCACCGGTGTCAGCGAGTTCCCGCATCTCGCCGAGGCCCCCGTGCACCGCGAGCCGGCGCCCGCTCCGATCGGCGGAGGGCTGCCGCGGGTGCGCAGGGACGATGCCTACGAGCGGCTGCGGTCGCGCTCCGACGAGCGTCTGACGGCGAGCGGCGACCGGCCGAAGGTCTTCCTGGCCGCGCTGGGCCCGGTCGCGGCGCACACCGCGCGGGTGACGTTCGCCGCCAATCTCTTCCAGGCCGGCGGCATCGAGACGGTGCAGGAGGCCGCGCCGGTGGATGCGGAGTCGGTGGCCGAGGCGTTCGCCCGCAGTGGCGCACGGATCGCCTGTCTGTGTTCGAGCGACGCGGTGTACGGCGAGCAGGCGGCGGCCGTGGCGGCCGCGCTGAAGTCGGCGGGAGCGCTGCGGGTGCACCTGGCCGGCAAGCCGGGTGAGCGCCGGGAGGAATTCACAGCGGCCGGGGTGGACTCCTTCGTCTTCGCGGGCTGCGACGCGGTCGAGGTGCTGTCCTCGGCCCTGGATGTCATGGAGGTGGCGTGATGAACGACACGACACAGCAGACGGGCGCCATCCCGGACTTCAGCACGGTCGAGCTGGGGAAGCCGGCCGCGGCGGACGCCGCCGGCGGCACCGGGGAGTGGACCGAGGCCGTGGCGCAGTCCACCGGCAAGGGCGTGGCGGATCTGACGTGGGAGACCCCGGAGGGCATCGACGTCAAGCCGCTGTACACCGACGCGGACCTCGACGGCCTGGACTTCCTGGGCACGTACCCGGGGATCACGCCGTATCTGCGCGGCCCGTACCCGACGATGTACGTCAACCAGCCCTGGACGATCCGGCAGTACGCCGGCTTCTCCACCGCCGAGGAGTCCAACGCCTTCTACCGCCGCAACCTCGCGGCCGGACAGAAGGGCCTGTCGGTCGCCTTCGACCTGCCCACCCACCGTGGCTACGACAGCGACCACCCGCGGGTGACCGGCGATGTCGGCATGGCGGGCGTCGCCATCGACTCGATCTACGACATGCGGCAGCTCTTCGAGGGCATCCCGCTGGACAAGATGACCGTGTCGATGACGATGAACGGCGCGGTGCTGCCCGTTCTCGCCCTCTACATCGTGGCCGCCGAGGAGCAGGGCGTACCGCCCGAGAAGCTGGCCGGGACCATCCAGAACGACATCCTCAAGGAGTTCATGGTCCGCAACACCTACATCTATCCGCCGCAGCCCTCGATGCGGATCATCTCCGACATCTTCGCGTACACCTCGCAGAAGATGCCGCGCTACAACTCCATCTCGATCTCCGGGTATCACATCCAGGAGGCGGGCGCGACGGCCGACCTGGAGCTGGCGTACACCCTCGCGGACGGGGTGGAGTACCTGCGCGCGGGCATGGCGGCGGGCATGGACGTGGACTCCTTCGCGCCGCGGCTGTCGTTCTTCTGGGCGATCGGCATGAACTTCTTCATGGAGATCGCCAAGCTGCGGGCGGCCCGGCTGCTGTGGGCGCGCCTGGTGCAGCGCTTCGAGCCGAAGAACCCCAAGTCCCTTTCCCTGCGCACCCATTCGCAGACCTCGGGCTGGTCGCTGACCGCGCAGGACGTGTTCAACAACGTCACGCGTACCTGTGTGGAGGCGATGGCCGCCACCCAGGGCCACACCCAGTCCCTGCACACCAACGCCCTCGACGAGGCGCTGGCCCTGCCCACCGACTTCTCCGCCCGGATCGCCCGTAACACCCAGCTGTTCCTGCAGCAGGAGTCGGGCACCTGCCGGGTCATCGACCCGTGGGGCGGCAGCGCTTACGTCGAAAAGCTCACCCACGATCTGGCGCGGCGGGCCTGGCAGCACATCGAGGAGGTCGAGGCGGCCGGCGGGATGGCGAAGGCCATCGACGCGGGCATCCCCAAGCTGCGGGTCGAGGAGGCCGCGGCCCGTACCCAGGCGCGGATCGACTCGGGGCGGCAGGCGCTGATCGGCGTCAACAAGTACCGGGTGGAGACCGATGAGGAGATCGACGTCCTCAAGGTCGACAACTCCTCGGTGCGCGCCCAGCAGATCGAGAAGCTGAAGCGGCTGCGCGCCGAGCGCGACGAGGACGCCTGCCAGGAGGCGCTGCGGGCACTGACCGCGGCGGCGAAGTCCGGTCCCGGCGAGGGGCTGGAGGGCAACCTGCTGGCGCTGGCGGTGGACGCGGCCCGCGCCATGGCGACCGTCGGCGAGATCTCGGACGCCCTGGAGTCGGTCTACGGGCGGCACTCCGGCCAGATCCGTACGATCTCCGGTGTGTACCGAGACGAAGCGGGCCCCTCCTCCGGTGTCGAGCGCACCCGGTCGCTGGTGGCCGAGTTCGAGCGCGCCGAGGGGCGCCGGCCGCGCATCCTGGTGGCCAAGATGGGCCAGGACGGCCATGACCGCGGCCAGAAGGTGATCGCCACGGCCTTCGCCGACCTGGGCTTCGACGTCGATGTCGGCCCGCTGTTCCAGACCCCGGCCGAGGTTGCCCGCCAGGCGGTGGAGGCGGACGTCCACATCGTCGGGGTGTCCTCGCTGGCGGCCGGGCACCTGACGCTGGTGCCCGCGCTGAAGGAGGCACTGGCCGCCGAGGACCGCGAGGACATCACGATCGTGGTGGGCGGGGTGATCCCGCCGCAGGACGTGCAGCCGCTGCGCGACATGGGCGCCGCCGCGGTCTTCCTGCCCGGCACGGTCATCCCGGAGGCCGCGCACGACCTGGTGCGGGACCTGGCGTCGGTCCTCGGCCACGAGCTCTGATCGGGGGGTCATGCCTGCGACGATCGATGTCGAACGGTACGCCGAGGGTGTTCGCGCGGGCTCCCGCGCCTGGATCGCCCGCGCCGTCACCCTGGTGGAGTCCACCCGGCCCGACCACCGGGCGGCGGCCCAGCGGCTGCTGGTCGAGCTGCTGCCGTACTCCGGCGCGGCCCGCAGAGTGGGCATCAGCGGGGTGCCGGGTGTCGGCAAGTCGACCTTCATCGACGCGCTCGGCTCACTGCTGACCGGCGCCGGGCACCGGGTGGCGGTGCTCGCCGTCGACCCGTCCTCCAGCCGTACCGGCGGCTCCATCCTGGGCGACAAGACCCGGATGGAGCGGCTGGCGACGGACCCGGCGGCGTTCGTCCGCCCCTCCCCCACCTCCGGCACGCTGGGCGGGGTGGCGCGGGCCACCCGGGAGTCCATCGTGGTGATGGAGGCCGCGGGCTACGACGTCGTCCTGGTGGAGACGGTCGGTGTCGGCCAGTCCGAGACCACGGTCGCGGGCATGGTCGACACCTTTCTGCTGCTGACCCTGGCCCGCACCGGCGACCAGCTCCAGGGCATCAAGAAGGGTGTGCTGGAGCTGGCGGACCTGGTCTCCGTCAACAAGGCCGACGGCCCGCACGAGCGGGACGCCCGCTCCGCCGCCCGCGAACTGTCCGGTGCGCTACGGCTGTTGCAGCCTCCGGACGCGGCGTGGACACCCCCCGTACTGACCTGCAGTGCCCGTGAGGGCACCGGCCTGAAGGGGGTCTGGGAGCGGGTCGAGCAGCACCGCACGCTCCTGGAGTCCACCGGCGCACTGGCCGAGCGGCGCCGCGTCCAGCAGGTCGAGTGGACCTGGTCGATGGTCCGCGACCGGCTGATCGACCGCCTCCAGGAGCACCCCGAGGTGCGCCGGCTGGGCCCCGGTGTGGAACAGGCGGTGCGCGACGGCGAGATCACCGCGACGCTGGCCGCCGAACGGCTGCTGGAGGCGTTCGGCCTGGGAGACGGGGCGACGGCCGAGGCATAGGCCGCAGGCCGGGCGGTCTCAGGCCGGGCGGTCTCAGGCCGGGCGGTCTCAGGCCGGGCGGTCTCAGGCCGGGCGGTCTCAGGCCGGGCGGTCTCAGGCCGGGCGGTCTCAGGCCGGGCGGTCTCAGGCCGGGCGGTCTCAGGCCGGGCGGTCTCAGGCCGGGCGGTCTCAGGCCGGGCGGTCTCAGGCCGGGCGGCCCTCGCGCCCTCCCGGCCCTTCACGTCCCGGCCCTCCCCCGGCGCAGGCGGAGCGATCAGCACCACACCGCCGGGGCGAACTATCACTGTGTGTTAGCCTCACATGTTTGGACAGCTGCGACGGTCTGCGATTCCATCCGCCCGGTTCCCCTTGTTCGTCGGCTGCTCATTCCTGCCGGGCCTTCCTCGGTACGTTCCCCCTTGCGGAAGGCTCTTCATGAACCACCCGGACCGCCCCGCCACCTCGCACGGCGACGTCGCCCAGCCGGTGCCCCTCACCGCGACGGTGCCCCCGGTCGCCTCCTTCGCCGGTCTGGACCTGCCGGCCGCGGTGCTGCGCACGCTCACCGAGCGCGGGGTGCGCGAGCCCTTCCCGATCCAGGCGGCCACGCTGCCCGACGCCCTCGCGGGACGCGACGTCCTGGGCCGCGGGCGCACCGGATCGGGCAAGACGCTCGCCTTCGGTCTGCCGCTGCTCGCACGGACGGCCGGGCGACGCGCGGAGCCGAAGCAGCCCCTCGCTCTGATCCTGGTACCTACCCGGGAGCTGGCCCAACAGGTCACCGAGGCGCTCGCTCCGTACGCCGACGGGCTCCGGCTGCGGATGGCCACGGTCGTCGGCGGTATGTCGATCGGCCGGCAGACCGCTGCGCTGCGCGACGGGGCAGAGGTCATCGTCGCCACCCCTGGCCGCCTGCACGACCTCATCGAGCGGAAGGCCTGCCGCCTGGGACGGGTACGGATCACCGTCCTCGACGAAGCCGACCAGATGTGTGACATGGGCTTCCTGCCGCAGGTCACCCAGGCGCTCGACCAGGTGCACCGCGACGGCCAGCGGATGCTGTTCTCCGCCACCCTCGACCGCGACGTCGACCACCTGGTCCGCCGCTACCTCCACGACCCCGTCGTCCACTCGGTCGACCCGTCCGCGGGGGCGGTCACGACGATGGACCACCATGTGCTGGTCGTCCACGGCCCCGACCGGTACGCGGTCATCACGGAGATCGCCGCCCGCGACGGCCGTGTCCTGCTGTTCCTGGACACCAAGCACGCGGTCGACCAGCTCACCCGGCACCTGCGGGCCAGCGGAGTGCACGCCGCGGCCCTGCACAGCGGCAAGTCCCAGCCACAGCGCACCCGCACCCTCGCGCAGTTCAAGAACGGCCGGATCACCGTCCTGGTGGCCACCAATGTCGCGGCCCGCGGCCTGCACGTCGACGACCTCGATCTCGTGGTCAACGTCGACCCGCCCACCGACCCCAAGGACTATCTGCACCGCGCGGGCCGCACGGCGCGGGCCGGTGAGTCCGGCTGCGTCGTCACGCTGGTGCCGTCCGGCCTGCGCCGCGAGATGAGCCGGCTGATGGCCGAGGCCGGCATCGAGCCGACGATCACCAAGGTGCGCTCGGGCGAGGCGGAGCTGAGCCGGATCACCGGGGCCAAGGCCCCCTCCGGCACCCCGCTCGACGGCGGGCCCGCCGCCCCCCGGGCCAAGAACACCAACGCCCCGTTCCGCGGCCTGGGCACCAGCAAGGACGCCTCCCGCAGCACCGGCGGCAAGTCCCGCAAGGCCGGCGAGGCCCGCAAGCTCGCCGAGGCCCGCAAGGCGGCCCGGGTGCGCCGCGGCAACTGAGCGCCGCTGGCCCGCTAGGCCGCTACGCCACCCACACCCGGCCCCCGGGTGGAAAAGTGGGCGACGGCCATGTCACGGAACCGCGCGGTGGCCGTGGAGAGATAGCGGTCCTCGCGCCGGACCAGGCTCAGGGTCCGTACGCAATCAAAGGTGTCGAGGTGCAGCCAGGCGAGCGGCATCCGGGAGAGATCGGCACGGGCCAGCGAGGGCATCAGCCCGATGCCGAGACCCGCCGCGATCAGGAAGTGTGTGGCGCCCGGCTCGTCGCCCTCGCAGGAGATGACCGGGCGGCGTCCGGTCTCGCCGAACAGCCGCTCCAGCAGCGCCCGTTGCCAGTGTCCCGCCCGGGTGGTGATGAAGGGTTCCCCGGCAATCTCGGCGACCGTCACCCGCCCCCGGCCTGCCAGCGGATGACCGGTCGGCACGACGAGCAGCACCTCTTCGCGCAGCAGCCGCACCGCACCCAGAGCGGGTCCGGACAGCGGCTGCGAGGCGAAACAGAAGTCCACCTCCCGCGCCCGGAGCTGATCCTGCATCACCTCAGGGGTGGACTGGAAGCACCGGAGGGTGACACCGGGATGGGCGGCGCGGAATCCGGCCAGCAACTCGGTGAGAGGCAGCAAGGTCTCCGCGGCGACGGCCACCGCGCCCTCGTCGAGCCCGGCGGCGTCGGCCGCCTCCCTGCGGGCGTCGTCGAGTTCGTCCAGTGCACGCTCGACCCGGGCCAGGAACGCGGCCCCGCAGGGGTTGAGCCGGATGGTGCGGCCCTGCCGGTCGAAGAGCGGCACCCCCAGCTCGGCTTCCAGCCGGGCGATCGTCCGGCTCACCGAGGGCTGGGCCACCCGTAGTTCCGCTGCGGCCCGGCTGATGTGCTCTCGGCGCGCGACCTCCCGGAAGTAGCGCAGGGACAGCAGGTCCATCGGTTTCTCGGGCCTTCCGCTCGGTGACGGCAACCCGGGAATCGTCACACACGGCAGGTCCGTGTCGCGTGCCGCTGAGGCGGGCCCGCCCCCCGTACGGGCCCGCCTCAGCCGCGCCTCGACACCGTCGCCCACACCGTCTTCCCGGTCCGGTCCGGCGGTGTCCAGCCCCAGGAGTCGCTGAGCTGGTCGACGATGTGCAGACCCCGTCCGGATTCCGACAGGGCGTCCGGCGGCTTGACGACGGGGGCGGCGGTTCCGGCGTCCGAGACCGCGCACAGCACGGTGGAGTTCTGCCGGGTCAGCGCGAGCCAGGCGTTGCAGAAGGGGACGGGTGCCTCGACGGCGTCGTCGCCCCCGTGGTCCTTGGCGCCGTAGCGCAGGGCGTTGCTGACGAGCTCGGAGACGACCAGGGCCACGTCATCGGCCACATCGGCACACATCTGCCAGCCCGCGAGAGTCGCCCGGGCGAACCGGCGGGCTTCCGGCACGGTGCGCGCTGAGCCGCTGAGGGCGCAGGCGGCGAAGCCGTCGGGGGCGGGCATCCACCATCCGCCCTCACACGGTTCCTCCCGAAGGGCGTCGTGCACGGTCTCTGCCGGATGTGTGGTCATCAACATCTCCGCGAGGGGGATTTCGGGGCTGGGCCGGACTGCCTCGGAGGGCTAATATCCTCGTCAGCCGTCACAGGATGCAAGTGCATCTGCAATTACATCAGTAAGGACGGTCGCCCAGGGGCTTGTTCACGCCAAGGTGATCGCAGGCTCGGGATCGGTCGGAGGAGAGACCTCCAGCAAGGAGCAACTGTTATGGAGCCGGTGACCAACGGCATGCAGGCGACCAGCATCGAAGGCGCCGTCTGGCGCAAGAGCCGCCGCAGCAATCCCAGCGGAAACTGTGTGGAACTGGCCGCTCTTTCGGACGGCGGGGTGGCGGTGCGCAACTCCCGGTTCGCCTCGGGACCGGCGCTCGTCTACACCCACGACGAGATGGCGGCTTTCGTCCAGGGAGCCAAGGACGGTGACTTCGACGACCTCATCGCCGGCCACTGACCGTGCGCCGTCGCGATTGGCGCATATGTCGTTCGGATAGTCGCCCCGGCTGTACGAAGCGCGCGGGGCGGTGGGACACTGGGCGCTCGCCCGACCACTCAGGGGAGTCAGCATGACCGCCGCGCAGCCGAGCAGCGATCCGTCCCTGCGCCGCTACCTGGAGCATCCGCGGGGCGGCCCGACCGTCCTGCGGATCGTGCTGGGCACCCAGCTTCGCCGGCTGCGTGAAGGGGCGGGCATCACCCGGGAGGCCGCCGGGGACGCCATCCGTGGCTCGCATGCGAAGATCAGCCGCCTGGAGCTGGGTCGGGTGAGCTGCAAGGAGCGGGACGTCGCCGACCTGCTGACGCTCTACCACGTCACGGACGACGCGGTCCGTTCCGACTTCCTCAAGCTGGCCCGCAGGACCAGCAGTCCGGGCTGGTGGCATCAGTACAACGATGTCCTGCCCGGCTGGTTCGAGACGCATATCGGCCTCGAAGAGGCCGCCTCGGTGATCCGTACCTACGAAGTCCAGTTCGTGCCGGGCCTGTTGCAGACGTCGGAGTACGCCCGCGCGGTGGCGCAGCTCGGCCATCCGCGGTCCTCTCCGGAGGAGATCGAGCGACGGGTGCAGCTGCGCGTGCAGCGTCAGGAGCTGCTGACCGTCCCGGATGCTCCACGGGTATGGGCCGTGATCGACGAGGCGTCGCTGCGTCGCCCGCTCGGCGGTCCCGAGGTGATGGCGGGTCAGCTGAGACATCTGCTGAAGATGGCCGAGCTGCCGAATGTCACGCTGCAGATCGCGCCGTTCAGCCTCGGCGGCCTGGCGGCGGCCGGTGGTCCGATCACGATCCTGCGGTTCCTGGAGCCGGACCTGCCGGACATCGTCTATCTGGAGCAGCTGACCAGCGCGCTCTACCTGGACAAGCGCGATGATGTCGATCATTACCTGGCGGTGATGGACCGTCTCAGCGCACAGTCCGAATCGCCCCGCGAGTCCTTGGCGATCCTGGAGCGGCTGCTCAAACAGGAGAGCTGAGGCGCGGGACCGGAACCCGGCAAGGGGGGCGGGGTGCCCATCGGGCGCCCCGCCCCCCTTCCTGTGCGGCCTGTGCAGGCCGTGCGGTCCGCGGGGGCTACAACTTGCGGGCCACCCCGCCGAATTCGATCCACTCCTGGGTGAGCTGCTTGGGACCGAGGTCCGCGTCCGGCTTCCAGGTGGAGACCTCCACCAGGCCCGGTTCCTGGATCTCCAGCCCCTCCAGGAACCCGGCCAGCTCATGAGCCTGCCGCACCCGGCCCCACTGGCCGTGCGTGCTGACCCGCATGAATTCGGTGACGAAGTCGCGGGTGGCGGCGTCCTCGCTGACCAGCTGACAGACCACCAGGAAGCTGCCGGGCGCCAGCCGGTCGGCGACCCTCTTGATGAGCCCGGCCGGGTCGTCGGCATCGGGTATGCAGTGGAGGACCGAGACGAACAGCGCGGCGACGGGCCGGTCGAAGTCGATCAGCCGCTCGACCTCCGGACTGCCGAAGATGCCTTCGGTGTCCCGCATATCCGCCTGGATCACGGCGGTGTGGGCGTTCTCCTCCAGCAGTGCGCGGCCGTGCGCCAGCACGATGGGGTCGTTGTCGACGTACACCACCCGGGAGTCCGGGTCGACCTGCTGGGCGACCTGGTGGACGTTGTCCTGGGTCGGCAGGCCTGAGCCGTGGTCGATGAACTGACGGATGCCGTGTTCGCGAGCCAGCCAGCGGACCACCCGTTGCAGGAAACGCCGGTTATTGATCGCCAGCACCTGGGTACTCGGGACGACCTTGCTCAGCTCTTCGCAGGCCTCGCGGTCAACGGCGTAGTTGTCCTTGCCGCCCAGGTAGTAGTCGTACATCCGCGCCACACTCGGGATGCTGACATCGACGGCACTGGACTGCGGTCGTGGTTCCTGGCTCATTCCACACTTTCCCGTCGCTTCGACAGTCATCAGCCATGGGGCAGGGGTGATCGCTCCGTATAGGAGTGACCACACGCTGCGAGCCCCCAACATACCCATCGGAAGGCGGTTGTTGCAGACGAGCGGCAGGGTCCCTCGGGAAGAAGTGGCGGGTGCCGGCCGATCAGTACGGGCGAGCGTCCCAACAAGCGTACGAATGAGGGGTGTTCCATCAGCCAGATCGCCTTCCGGGACCCGGCGGTCACCCGTATCCAGGCACCGCATCGAGCCCCCGCCCCCAGGCGCTGCAGCCCCCTGGCCGGGGGTACGGGCCACCGCCACGCCACTCACAGGCGGCGGCCCGTCCTCTTCCCCCGGCGACACCCAGCGCCGGGCTCACCCCCCGCGCAGCCGGCCCCGGACAGGAGCACCCCCGGGGCCCGGCCGCATCCGGTTCCGCCTCGGCAGACACCCGAGCAACAGCCGTTGCGGAGCGGGGTGTTGTGTGGGGTCGCCTACCACCATCGGCACGCTTTACACCCATGAGTCATGTCGCCGGCGCTCCCCCGCACCCGCCTACCGCCTTACTTTTACGTAAACTTACTGGTAAGTAAGATTACGGTAGGCTGGCGCCAATGGCTGACATACGCAGGCGACGTGTCCCCCGCCCGGTCCGGGAGCAGCAGATCATCGACGCGGCGATCAGGGTCTTCGCCAAGCGCGGCTACCACGCCGCCTCGGTCGACGAGATCGCCGAACTCGCCGGAATCTCCAAGCCGATGGTCTACCTCTACCTCGATTCCAAAGAGGGGCTGTTCCTCGCCTGTCTGCGGCGCGAGGCCGAGCGCCTGGTGGCCGCGCTACGCGCTGCCGCGGGCCCTGCGCACACTCCCGAACTGCGGCTGCGGGCAGGGCTGCTCGCGTTCTTCACCTTCGTCACCGAACACCGGGACAGCTGGGTGGTGCTGCACCGTCAGGCGGCGGAGCCGACCCCGGCGATCGCGGCGGAGCTGGTCCGGACCCGGCGGGCGGTGATGGCGGAGGTCGCGGGGCTGGTCCGGGCCGGTGGTGCGCAGGACACCGGGCCCGCCTGCCCCGACGGCGAGGCCGGCTTCGTGACGTACACCCTGGTCGGGGCGGCGGACTCGCTCACCGACTGGATGATGCTCCACCCCGACGAGCCGCCGGAACGGATCACCCTGCGGCTGATGAACATGGTGTGGGTGGGGATGCGCAATGTCCTCGACGGCGAGGTGTGGACGACGCCGGCCCGGGAGCCTTAGGCGTGTCTGCCGCACCCTGCCGTACTGGCCGGATCCCCCGCCCGGCCGGTACAAGAGAGGGATGACCACAGAGCAGAGCGAGCTGTCGAACGCCCCGGGGGCCTCACCCCTCACCGATGAGCCCACCACCAAGGAGCCCACCACCGAGGAGATGGTGCGTGCCAACCAGGCGAACTGGGATGCCCGTACGCCGGTCCATGTGGCCAGCCGGTTCTACGGCCTGGACGGTTCCCGGACCGCCGAGGACTGGTTCGCGCCGTTCGAGTGGACGGATCTGGGCGAGCTGGCCGGGCGGGACGTCCTGCATCTGCAGTGTCATCTGGGCACCGAGACCGCCGCATTCGCCGCGCGGGGCGCGCGCACGGTGGGGCTCGACTTCTCCGCGGCGGCGGTAGCGGAGGCGCGGCGGCTCGCCCAGGAGGGTGGCCGGAGTGTGGAGTTCGTCCGGTCCGATGTGCACCGGGCCGTGGAGGCACTGGGTGAGCGCCGGTTCGATGTGGTCTACACGGGCAAGGGCGCGCTGTGTTATCTCCCCGACCTCGCCACCTGGGCCGGGATCGTCAGCGCGCTGCTCCGGCCCGGCGGGACATTCTACCTCGTCGAGTTCCATCCCCTGCTCGACTCCCTGGGGCCGACGCCGAGCCCGGACCGGCAGCAACTCCAGCTCCATCACGACTACTTGGGCGGCCGCGGGCCGCTCAGGAGCGATACCCCGTCCACGTACACCGACGGCCCGCCGGTGCAGGGGGCGACGACGAGTTACGAGTGGCGGCACGGGCTCGGGGAGGTCATCTCCGCCGTGATCGGGGCGGGGCTGACCGTGGAACTGGTCCGGGAGACCGAGCTGCTGCCGTGGAAGCGGTTCGATGCGATGGGGCCGTCCGAGAACGGCTGGTGGCGCCTCCCGCCGTCGGAGCCGATCATTCCGCTGCTGTATGCGCTGCGGGCGGTGAAGGCCTGAGCCGCGGCCGGCGCGGGCGCCCGGCGGCCCAGCAGCCCGGCGCCCCGCCGGCCCCACCCGGCCGGCACCGCAGCCGGCGGGCGCCTCAGCCCGCCGGCCCGTGGATCCTGCGATGTGTCAGCGCCCACCAGACCTCCGCCAGATCGGCCGGATCACGGAGGCTGGTGCCGGTGATCTCCTCGAAGCGCCTCAGGCGGTTGCGCAGGGTGTTGGGGTGGACGTAGAGGGTCCGCGCGGCGGCCTCCAGGCGCAGCCCCTGTTGCAGATAGGCGGCAGCGGCCTCCTCCAACTGGGTGCCGTCCTCGCCGCGTTCGGCCAGCGGCGCCAGGCGGAGTCCCACCAGTTGTTCCCCCAGGGCCGGGAGCGCCACGACCGTGGCCCGCAGCCCCAGCTCCTCACGGGTGAACGCCCCGACGAGTCCGAAACCGACGGCGGCCCGGAGCGCCTGGGTCGCCCGGGTGAACTCCGTGGCGAGTCCGGACGCGGGGGCCGGAGCGCCGAGCCCCAGGATCAGACCGCGGCACAGCCCTCCCGGTCGCCCCGTCAGCAGCCCCGCCACCTCCCGGTCCACGGTGGTGACCAGAGGTCTTCCGGACTCGTCCAGGGCGAGCCAGGGACGCAGCAGGGCGGTGATCCGGCCGAAGGCGCGGTCGCCGGGGCCGGGATGGGCGCCGGCCTGCGGGGCAGGGCCGGACTCCGGGGCGCTGTCCGGCGCGCCGGGCGAGGGATCCTCGGGCAGGCGCGCGCGGAAGGGCAGACGGAGCGCACTGTGGTCGTACCCGCCCTCCGCGGCGGCCCCGTCGTCCGGGTAGCTTTCGACGCGGTGCCCGTCATCGGGGTAGCCGCCGGCGCGGTACCCCTCGCCCGTGCCGCCGCCCGCCGGCCCGGCGCCCCACGTACCGCCCCGCGTGCCGGAGGTGCCCCACCGCGCCTCGCCGAGCAGCAGGGCGCGGACCAGCGCCGCGCGCCGACGGTCCGTCATCGAGTCGGCCTGGGTCCCCGCGACCCGGCAACTGCGCACGATGCGCAGGGTATTGGCGTCGGCCCAGGCCCGCAGCGTCTCGGCGATCGGCAGCAGGTCCTCGGCGGTGCCACGCCGGGCCGCCATCTCCTCGCCGAAGCGCCGCCAGACGATATCCGTGCCGATCCGGTAGGCGGAGATGATGTCCTCGGCGGGCAGTGAGCGCGCCAGAGCCGTCACCTCGTCGAGGTGGGCCTGCGGGATACCGTACGCCCGCCCGTCACCCTGCCCCTGTGGTGTCCTGCGCTCCTCGGACCAGCGCTGCACCAGCGACAGGCCGGTGCGCAGGGACGCCTGCACCCGCGGCCTGAGCTGATCCACCGACAGTGCCGCATAGGAGGGGAGTTGGGCCCGGAGGCCGCCGATGACCTCGTCGGTGAGGGCCCCTATCCCGGCGTGCAGCGCGGCGACGGCCTCCGGCACCGTTGTGGAAGTCTCCACCCGTCCCCTCCCGACTCGGTGTCTTTCCCCATGGCGAAAGCGATCATTCGTCGCCATGCTACGAGGAAGCCGCCCGAACCCCTACAGATGTTCGATCCTGGACGACTTTTCCCCGGTCGTCCGGTATTCGTTCGGCGTTCGGCGCCCGGCCCCGCTGTTCCTCCCCGACACCCCCCGCACCATCAAGGAATCCCATGGCTGTTTCCTGGCGCCGTATCGCGGTGCCCGCCGCCGCGGTCGGCGTACTCGTCCCCGCGGCCCTCGGCACCCATGCGCTGCTCTCGGGTCCCGACACCCCGCGCACGTCCTCGGCCGGCATACCGGCCACCGGGGCAACGGTCCCCGGTGCCGTACCGGACGACGCCCGGGCCTCCGGTCCTGAAGGCGGTGCCGCGGTCGCCAGGCCGTCCGACGCGCCGACCCGTTCGGGCAATTCGGTCTCCGTGCAGCTCTCGTCGTACGACGCCCACCGCAAGCAGGCAGAACTCAAGCCGTCCGCCGGAAAGACCGTACGGACCGGTGATGTGATCGCCGCCGCGCCCAACCGGCACGCCCCTTCGGGTGCGCTGTTCAAGGTCGGCAAGGTCACCGGCTCCCACGACGGCAAGGTCCGGGTGACCACCGCTCCCGCAACGCTCTCGGAGCTGCTGGGCGATCAGAAGGTGGACCAGCGCGCGGCGTTGCGGCCCGGTGAGGTCTCGGTCAAGCCGCTCTCCTCGGGTGTCACCGTGCACAAGCCCGCTTCCGGCACCGGTGCGGAGGGCGGCGGCACGGCCACTCCGTCCGGCGGTCCGGACACGCCGTCGGGCACCCCTGACGCCACCGCCTCCGGCTCCCCGAGCCCGTCGGCGTCCGACTCCTCCGGGGTCCGCACCCAGCTCGTTCCGTCCGGCAAGCGCCCCGCCCCCACCCCCTCCGGCAGCACGCTGTCGCCCGATGCCCGCAAGGCGCTCACCACCCTGCGGCTGGGCGTCGATGTGCCGCTGCCCGAGGGTGTGGAGGCGACCGGTAAGTCTCCCGCCAAGCTGGCCGGCGAGGTGACGTTCCGGCCCGAGCTGATCTTCCAGTACGAGAAGCGCGGCGGGCTGAACCTGCTGCCGCAGCGCGCGGCCATCGGCCTCGGCGGCTCGTACGGCTACGGCTGGCAGGTGCACGGCAAGGTCCGCAAGACCGCTGACACCGGGCAGATCGCGGTGCCGCTGGCGGCGGTCACCGGACGGCACGTCTTCTGGGTGGGCCCGGTCCCCGTCGTGGTCAGCACCGAGGTCACCTTCACCTACCGCTTCACCGCGGGCGGCCGCATCGTGCTCGACGCCGACCAGCGCACCTCCGGTGCGTTCGCCGTCGGTGCGAAGTACGACCGGCAGAACGGGTGGCAGCCGCTGCACGAGGCGTACCAGCAGACCAAGGGGGCAACTCCCCGGGTCGAGGGGGCGGCCTCCGCGACGGCCCGCGTCGGGACGCGCGCCCAGGTGTTCCTCTACGACACCGCGGGCGTCGGCGGCGAGCTGTCCGTCCACCTCACCGGACGTGCCGCTGCGGCCAGTGACGGCGGTGCCCCGGCGTGGGACCTCCGCGCGGGTTACGACCTCAAGACCGAGCTGATGCTGCAACTGAAGATCTTCGGTATACAGATCGCCGATCTGCGCACCACACCGTTCGCGCTGCACGACGAGCGCAAGCTCTTCGGACGCGGGAAGCTGCCCGCCGTCTGAGCCCTCGCTCCACGCACACCGGACGGCGCCGCCGGGGCATCCGCTCCCGGCGGCGCCGTCCGTTGGTCCGCGTACCGGGCCGGCGGTCGTCCGCAACCGGCCCCGGCGCCGCTCTCACCTCAGCCGCCGGTACGCCGAGCGCAGCAGCTGGTCCTTCGCCGGCCCGCCGACCCGCCACTCCAGATGCCAGGTGTCCGCCCCGGTGACGGTGAACGTTCCCTCGTAGCGGTCCTCGGCGCAGGGGTGGACGGCACGCCAGCGGCCGGTCCTGAGATCGAGGTCGTGGAAGGGCCGGCCGTCGGCGAAGCCGATCGCGGCGGTGCCGTCCGGGCGGGGCCGCAGTCGCAGGGTGCGGCTCGCCGGATGCACCGCGGCGCCCCACCGCAGTCGGCCCTCCTCGACGTGCAGCAGGCCCTCCCCCGCCGGGTCGGGCCGGAACTCGGCGGTCCCGTGGAAGCTGCCCTCGGCGCCGGTCCGCAGGTCGCACACGGTGCGCTCGATGCTCCAGCGGCCGGAGAGGTACGCCGCGGCATCGGGGACCCAGTGCGGGGGCGGTCCGGCAACCGGCCCCGGCTCCGGCTCCGGGGCCCGCCCCGGCTTCGAGGCCCGCCCCGGCTCCTGCCCCTGCTCTCGGTCCAGCTCACTGCCCATCCCCCCATTCTCCCGTGCACCGCGGGCGTCACTCCGTCGGCCCCGCCGGGCAGCGCTCCCTCTCCCCCGGCCCCTCGTACCGTGCGGAGCCGCACCGCCCGTCTTACTCTCGGTTCAGTGATCGTCACCGAGGTCCGCGGCCGGCGGCCGCCCGTCGTCCCGATGCCGTCGGCCGGGCACCGCGGCCGATGCTGCCGCCTCGTACGAGCCGGAGACCGGAGGCACCACCATGCCGGAGCTGTTCATCGGCGGTCAGTGGACCGCAGCGGCCGACGGGCAGGTGCGGGAGATCCGCTGCCCGGCGGACGGCACGCTGGTCGCGACCGTTGACGAGGGCGGGCCGAAGGACGTGGCGGCGGCGATCGGCGCCGCCCGTACCGCCTTCGACGACGGGCCCTGGCCGCGGACACCGGCGGCCGAGCGCGGCCGGCTGGTGCTGCGCGTCGCCGACCTGCTGGAGCGCGACAAGGACGCGCTGGCCAGGGCCGAGTCGCTGGACACCGGCAAGCGGCTGGTCGAGAGCGCCTACGACATGGACGACATCGCCAACTGCTTCCGCCACTTCGGCAACCTCGGCGCGGCCGGCGGCACCGACCGGGTGGTGGACGCCGGCGCCCCGGAGATCGCCAGTACGGTGCGGCACGAGCCGGTCGGCGTCTGCGCGCTGATCACCCCGTGGAACTACCCGCTGCTGCAGACCGCCTGGAAGGTCGCCCCCGCCCTGGTCACGGGCAACACCTTCATCCTGAAGCCCAGTGAGCTCACCCCGCACACCGCCCTCCACCTCATGCGGCTGCTGGCCGAGGCCGGGCTGCCGGACGGCGCGGCCAATCTGGTGCTGGGCACCGGGCCCCTCGTGGGCGCGCCGCTCACCGAGGACCCCCGTGTGGACATGGTGTCGTTCACCGGCGGGCTGGCCACCGGGCGGCGCATCATGGCGGCGGCCGCGCCCACCGTGAAGAAGATCGCCCTGGAACTGGGCGGCAAGAACCCCAACATCGTCTTCGCGGACGCCGATTTCGACACCGCCGTCGACTACGCCCTGATGGCGGTCTTCCTGCACTCCGGGCAGGTCTGCTCGGCGGGCGCCCGGCTGCTCGTCCAGGAAGAGCTGCACGATGCGTTCGTTGACGAACTGGTCTCCCGCGCCCAGCGGATCCGGCTCGGCGGGCCGTTCGACGAGCATGCCAGGACCGGCCCGCTGATCTCGTCCGCCCACCTCGCGAAGATCGAGGCGTATGTGGCGGCGGGGCTCGACGAGGGCGCCGTCCTGCTCTGCGGCGGCGCCCGGCCCGACGATCCGTCGCTGGCAGGCGGGTTCTACTACCTGCCGACCGTGCTGGACGAGTGCACCCCGGACATGACCGTCGTGCGCGACGAGAGCTTCGGCCCGGTACTGACCGTCGAGCGGTTCCGTACCGAGGACGAGGCGGTCTCGCTCGCCAACGACACGGTGTACGGGCTGGCCGGGGCGGTGTGGACGCAGGACAGCGGGCGTGCGCACCGGGTCGCCGCCCGGCTGCGCGCGGGCACGGTATGGATCAACGACTTCCACCCGTATGTGCCGCAGGCGGAGTGGGGCGGGATGAAGCAGTCGGGCATCGGGCGCGAGCTGGGGCCCGCGGGACTGGCCGAGTACCAGGAGGCCAAGCACGTCTGGCGCAATACCGCGCCACGTCCGCAGAGGTGGTTCGAGTGACCGATCCCGCAGCGTCCCGGCCCGATTCCGAGGCCGGCCACGCGCACGACGACGAGGCGATCGCCGAACTCGGCTACAAGCCGGAACTCAAGCGCACCCTGGGCAACTTCCACACCTTCGCCGCCGGAATCAGCTACATCTCCATCCTCACCGGCACCTTCCAGCTGTTCTACTTCGGTATCGCCCACGGCGGCCCGGCGTACTGGTGGTCCTGGCCGATGGTCTTCCTCGGGCAGCTGATGGTGGCGCTGTGCTTCTGCGAGCTGGCCGCCCGCTACCCGGTGGCCGGGTCGGTCTACAACTGGTCCAAGAAGCTCGGCGGTCCGCACATCGGCTGGCTCGGCGGCTGGATGATGCTGACCGCCACCATGGTGTCGCTGTCCGCGGTGGCGCTGGCGTACCAGGTGACGCTGCCGCAGATCTCGTCGTGGTTCCAGTTCATCGGCGACGGCACCGGCCAGTCCGCGGCCGAGAACGCCGTGGTGCTCGGCACGGTCCTCATCACCTTCACCACCCTGGTGAACGCCTTCGGGGTCAAGCTGATGGCACGGATCAACTCCGCCGGCGTGGCGATCGAGCTGATCGCCGCCGTCGTTCTCATCCTTCTCCTCGCCGCGCACGTCACCCGCGGCCCCGGCGTGGTGCTCAACACCTTCGGTCTGGGCAGCGGTCAGAACCTCGGCTACTTCGGCGCGTTCCTGACCGCGGCACTGGCCTCGGCCTACGTCATGTACGGCTTCGACACCGCCTCCTCGCTCGGTGAAGAGTCCAAGGACCCCGGCCGCAACGCGCCCCGCGCCATCCTGCGGGCACTGGTCGCGTCCTTCTTCATCGGCGGTCTGATCCTCCTCTTCGCCCTGCTCGCGGTGCCCGATCTGCACTCCGCGAAGCTGTCCGTGGACGGCCTGCAGTACGTGGTGCTCTCCACGCTCGGCTCGACCGTCGGGCAGATCGTGCTCTGGTGTGTGGTCATTGCGATCACCGTGTGCGAGCTGGCGGTGCACACCGCCGGCATCCGGCTGGCGTTCGCGATGGCCCGGGACAACAACCTCCCGGCCGCCTCGCTGCTCGCCAAGGTCAGCCCGCGCTTCCAGACGCCGGTGCTGCCGGCCGTGGTCATCGGCCTGGTGGCGATCGGCATCCTCCTCATCAACGTCAACCAGCCGCAGATCTTCTCGGTGATCACCAGCATCGCGATCATCATGATCTATCTGGCCTACCTGGCGGTCACCCTGCCGATGCTGTTCCAGCGGCTGCGCGGCAAATGGACTCCGGCGCAGGGCAGGTTCAGCCTGGGCAAGTTCGGCATCCCGGTCAACATCCTCGCCGTGCTCTGGGGCTTCGGCATGTCCCTCAACCTCGCCTGGCCGCGCGCCGCGGTGTACAACGCGACCGGCCCACAGCACTGGTACCTGCGCTGGGGCGCCTTCTTGTTCATCGGCGTCGTGGCGATCGGCGGGTTCACCTACTACTGGTTCGTCCAACGCAAGCGCACCGGAGTCCTGGCCATGCACGCCGCCGTCACCCCCGACAGCGGCGGCCCGGGCAACAGCAACGCCCCCACCCTCTGATCAGGAGACGGCGCGATGACCCAGGAGGCCCCTGTGGACGAGTTCGACTACGTCGTGGTCGGCGGCGGCACGGCCGGCGCGGTCGTGGCGGCCCGGCTCAGCGAGGACCCGACGGCCACCGTCTGCCTGCTGGAGGCCGGCCCCTCCGACGTCGGCGACGAGAACGTGCTGCGCCTGGACCGCTGGATGGGACTGCTGGAGTCCGGCTACGACTGGGACTACCCGGTCGAGCCGCAGGAGAACGGCAACAGCTTCATGCGGCACGCCCGCGCCAAGGTGCTCGGCGGCTGCTCCTCGCACAACTCCTGTATCGCCTTCTGGGCCCCGGCCGAGGACCTTGACGAATGGGCCGCGATGGGCTGTACGGGCTGGAGCGCGGCCGACTGCTTCCCGCTCTACCAGCGGCTGGAGAACAACGACGCCCCCGGTGACCACCACGGCCGCAGCGGCCCGGTCACCCTGCGCACCGTCCCGCCCCACGACCCGTGCGGGGTGGCGCTCCTGGAGGCCTGCGTCGCGGCCGGCATCCCGACCACACCGTTCAACACCGGTCAGACCGTCGTCCGGGGCGCGAACTGGTTCCAGATCAACTGCCGCCCGGACGGCACCCGTTCCTCCGCTTCGGTGTCCTACCTCCACCCCCTCATGGGCACCCGCCGGAACCTGGAGGTGCGCACCGGGCTCCAGGCCAAGCGCCTGAATTTCGACTCCGCCCGGCACTGCACCGGCGTCGACTACCTCGCCCCCGACCTGATCCACACCCGCACCGTCAACGCCCGCCGCGAGACCGTCGTCTGCTGCGGCGCCATCGATTCCCCGAAACTCCTCATGCTCTCCGGTATCGGCCCGGCCACCCATCTGCGGGCCACCGGCGTCGAGCCGATCGTCGACTCCCCCGGCGTCGGATCCTCCCTGCAGGACCACCCGGAGGGCGTGATCATGTGGGACGCCAAGCAGCCCATGGTCAACTCGTCCACCCAGTGGTGGGAGATCGGCATCTTCACGAACACCGAGCCCGGCCTCGACCGCCCGGACCTGATGTTCCACTACGGCCAGGTGCCCTTCGACATGAACACCTACCGCCACGGCTACCCCACCTCGGAGAACGCCTTCTGCCTCACCCCGAACGTCACCCGTGCCCGCTCGCTGGGCACCGTCCGGCTGCGCACCCGCGACTTCCGCGACAAGCCCAAGGTCGACCCGCGGTACTTCACCCACGACCACGACATCCGCGTCATGACCCACGGCCTGCGCCTCGCCCGCGAGATCGTCTCCCAGACGCCCATGGTCCACTGGGCCGGTACCGAACTCGCCCCCGGCCCGTCGACCCACACCGACGCCGACCTGTTCGACTACCTCCGCGCCACACACAACACGGTCTACCACCCCGCGTGCACCGTCCAGATGGGTGCCCCCGATGATCAGGCGACGCCCCTCGACCCCCACTTGCGCGTCAAGGGCGTGACCGGACTTCGGGTGGCCGACGCTTCGGTGATGCCGTTCCTGCCGGCCGTGAACCCCTGTATCACCACGATGATGATCGGGGAGAAGTGTGCGGATCTGATGCGCAGCGACTGAATCAACGCGCGGCGGCAAGCGGCTCCACGCACACCAACGACCTACGAGGTGGGCTCCCTTCGCCGGCATGGTCCGGATCAGGTGCTAGGGGTCGCCGTCCGGTCTTACGACCTTCCGGCCTCTCAGCCCGGCCCTTCTTCTTGTCCTCGGCGGCAACCAGAGCTGCCTTCCCCGAGGCCAGTCCGGTCGGACTCCCTCGCTCGCCCCGCAGGCCTAGATTCAGGATACTCCCAAACAAAGGGGACGGAACAGATTATTCACACTTTTTTCGGCCGGGCCGGATCACCGCAGAATCACCGCGCCGAAGCCGCGCACGGAGGGCGAGGCGGGCCCCGGATCCCCCATGGTCCACCGCGGCGCCCGGTTTCCCGGCTGTGTCACGATCGTCGCGTCACGCAGGCCGGAGAGGGGACGCGCATGGCTGGTCGGGCCGCAGAGCACAGCAACCATACGGAGGTCGGCACGGCCCCGGAGCCGTCGGAGCGGGACGCCGGCCCGGGGGCGGACACCGGCCCTGGGGCGGACACCGGCTCGGGGGCGACCGTGGCCGAGCGGGTGCGGCGGGTCGAGGGCGGCCTGTCTCCCGCCGAGCGGAAGATCGCCCGGACACTGACGGCCAACTACCCGGCGGCCGGGCTGGAGTCCGCCTCGGGGCTCGCCTCCCAGGCCGGTGTCAGTGCGCCCACCGTGGTGCGGTTCGTCGCCCGGCTCGGCTTCGACGGCTACCGGCACTTCCAGCAGTCGCTGCGCGAGGAGGTACAGGCGCGGCACGCGTCGCCGCTGACCCTGGCGCCGGTGATCGGCGCGGACTCCCCCACCTCCGAACTGGTCGAGACCGCGCAGCAGGTGAGCAGCGCGACGCTGAGCCAGACCTTCACCGCACTCCCCGAGCAGGAGTTCGACCAGGCGGTCGGTTTGATCTGTGACCCCGCCAAGCGGATCGCCTGCTTCGGCGGGCGCTTTTCGCAGCTCCTGGCCGAATACCTCGACCTGCATCTGCGGCTGCTGCGCCCGGGGACCCTCCTGCACACCGCGGCGCCGGGGCGCGATGCGGGGTTCCGCCTCGACCTGAGCCGACGGGATGTGTGCGTGGTCTTCGACTTCCGCCGCTACCAGGACGACACCGTACGACTCGCCCGGCACGCGCACGAACGCGGGGCCAAGGTCGTGCTGTTCACCGACCCGTGGCTTTCACCGGTGGCCGAGTTCGCCGATGCGGTACTCCCGGCGCGCGTCGAGGCGCCGAGTCCGTTCGACAGCATCGCCGCCCCCCTGGCACTCGTCGACGCCCTGGTTGCCGCGGTGCATGCGCGCCTGGGAGCGGCGGCCGACGAGCGGATGCGGGCCGCGGAGGAGGAGTGGAGCGGAGAGGCCGGAGCCTGATCCTGAGCCCGAGCCTGACCCTCCTGAAAAATTCATTTCAACGCACCTCTTGACGCTCCACTTGTAACGAATATTTCATGAGGGTGTCTCGGGCCGCGCCCCTGCGGCCCCCCTCCTGCTCGGGAGTGTGTTGTGCCCGATCACCCTCATCCCTCACGCAAACTGCGGCTCTGGGAAGCCCTGGCCCTCTCCGTCGGTCTCATGGGGCCGACACTGGCGATGGGCCTCAACGGGGCCGGCGTCGCGGCCACCGTGGGCAAGGCCGTCCCCCTGGTCTTCCTGCTCGGCCTGCTCGGTGTCGGCCTCGTGGGCTACGGCTTCTGGCGGCTGACCCAGCACTTCCACCACGCCGGCTCCGTCTACGCCCTGGCCGGAGCCACCATCGGGCCCCGCGCCGGCTTCTTCGGCGGGTTCGCCCTGCTCGGCACCTACCTCGCCTTCCTGGTGTGCACGCTCGCCGCGACCGGGGTCTTCGCCCATGCCTTCCTGCATGCGCTGGGCATGACCTCCACCGGCCCGTGGGCGGCGGTCGCGGTGGTTGCCGCCCTGGGCGTCACCCTGCTCAACTCACGTGACACCCGCCTCACCGCCCGCACCCTGCTGATCACCGAAGGCATCGGCATCGCGGCCATGCTGGTCCTCGCCCTTGTCGTCATCGGGCGTACCGGCACCGGTTCGGCGCCTCGCCACCAGTCCTTCGACCTGTCGGTCTTCACCCCCGGCGGAGCCTCCTTCGGCGCCGTCATGACGGCGACCGTCTTCGCCTTCCTGTCCTGGGCGGGCTTCGAGGCGTGTGCGTCACTGGGCGAGGAGACCGACGACCCCCGGCGCAACATCCCGCGCGCCCTGGCGGGAAGCGTGCTGCTCACCGGCGTTCTGTACCTCCTGATGATGTTCGTCCAGACCATAGGGTTCGGCACCGACGGCAAGGGGGTGAAGGAGTTCGCCGGGGCGGAATCGGCACTTGTCACGCTCTCCGGCCACTACCTCGGCACCTGGTTCTCGCTCGTCATCGCCTTCACCGCGGTCGCCTCCGCCTTCGCCGCCGCACTGTCCTCGTCCGCCGCCGCGGCCCGTATGGTCTCGGCACTGGCCCGGGACGGCTTCGGTCCGGCCGGGCTCGCCCGCACCGAGCCGGTCACCGGCGCCCCCACCAGGGCTCTGTGGCTGTGCGGGGCCCTGGCCGTCGCGTTCACGGCCGTCATGTACGGCCTGGGCACCACCGCCTTCGACACCTACTACTGGTACGCGACCATCGGCGTGCTGTGCGTCCTGGTCGTCTACGCGGTGGCCGGTGCCGGCGTGATCGTCTTCACCCTCTCGCGCCGCGGCGCCATCCCCCGCCGCGAACTGGTCATCCCGCTCGCCGGTCTGGGCTACCTCTGCTTCGTCTTCTACCGGCAGTCCACCGGCCAGGGCGCGCCCTACACCTACTTCCCCTGGATCGCCGCCGCCTGGTGTGCGACAGGACTCGCCGTGGTCCTGTTCGCCCCCTCCCTCGCCGGGCGCATCGGCGCCCGTCTCACCAGTGAACTGAACGGGGGCCAGGGCCCCCACCAGGAGCAGCGCCCGGAGCCTCCGGCCGCCGACAGCATGAAGGTGATCTCATGACTCCCCGCGCCGACGACTACGCGACCGTCTTCGTCGCCACCTGCGATCTGGCCGGTCAGGTACGGGGACGTGCCGTACCGCCTTCGGAACACGATGCGGTCCTGCGCAGCGGCACCGGCTGGGTTCCCGCGAACCTCGCGATCTCCTCGTTCGGCCCGATCGCCCCCGACCACGTCTTCGGCTCCCGGGGCGACCTGCGGCTGATCCCCGACGCCGGCACCGCGGTCGGCATCCCGGCGGACGGCACCGCTCCGGGGATGCTGCTCTACCTCGCCGACCAGACGCTGCCGGACGGACAGCCCTGGGCCTGCTGCCCGCGCACCTTCCTGCGGGACGCCCTCGCGGAGCTGCGCGAACGCACCGGCCTGGAGGTCATTGCCGCCTTCGAGCACGAGTTCGTGCTGGAAGGCCTGCCCGCGAGCGCTCCGTTCTCGCTCCGGCGCTTCCGGGAGGCCGAACCCTTCGGATCCGATCTGGTACGGCTGCTGGAGCACGCCGGCCTCGAACCGGAGACATGGATTCCGGAGTACGGGGACGGGCAGTTCGAGGTCACCCTGCGCCCGGCCGCTGCCGCGGTCGCGGCCGACCGGGCCGTCCTCCTCAGGGAACTCGTCCGCGACCTGGCCCGCCGCCGTGGCCTGCCCGTCACCTTCGCCCCGCTCCTGGACGCCGACGGTGTGGGCAACGGCGTCCACGTCCATCTGAGTCTGCGCGACGCCGACGGCCGCCCCGCGCTGTACGACCCGGAGCGCCCCGGCCGGCTCTCCGCCCTCGGCGCCCGTTTCAGCGCCGGCGTCCTGGCCCATGCCCCGGCGCTCACGGCCCTGACCGCGCCGAGCCCGGTGTCCTTCCTGCGCCTGACCCCGGACCGCTGGAGCACCGCCGGGGCGTTCCTGGCCGAGCGCAACCGCGAGGCGCTGCTGCGCATCTGCCCCACCACCGAGCTCGCCGGATCCGGCCCCGCCGCCCAGTTCAACCTCGAATACCGGGCCGCCGACGCCACGGCCAACCCCTGGCTCGCCCTGGCCGTCCTCGTCCGGGCCGGCCTGGCCGGTCTCACCGGGGACTACGACGAGCCCACCGTGTGGCCCGAGGACACCGACCGGTCCCAGCTCGCGTCGGCGCCGCCCCTGCCCGCCACCCTCGACGAGGCCCTGGAGGCCCTGGAGAAGGACCACGTCGTCCGGTCCTGGTTCGCCCCACACCTGCTGGCGACGCACCTCTCGGTCAAGCGCTCCGAACTCGCCCAGCTGGGCGGTCTGGACGACGCCGCACGCATGCGGAAGGTCCGCAATGTCTACTGAACGACTCCTCGCGGAGATCACCCGGCTCCCCCTGGTGGACCACCACGTCCACGGCGCCCTCCGCCACGACGCCGACCGCGGTGCCCTGGAGCAGATGCTCACCGAGTCCGACCGCCCGATCCCGTCGTGGATGACCCAGTTCGACTCGCAGATCGGCTTCGCGGTCCGCCGCTGGTGCGCCCCGGTCCTCGGCCTCGAACCGCACGCCGGCCCCGAGGCGTACCTGACCAGGCGCTCCGCACTCGGCACCGACGAGGTCAACCGCAGACTGCTGGAGGCCTCGGGCATCGGCCACTACTTGCTGGAGACCGGCTACAAGGGGGAGGACATCCTCGGCCCGCAGGGCATGGCGGCCGCCTCAAGGCGCCCTGTCGACGAGGTGGTGCGCCTGGAAACCGTGCTGGAGGACGTGGTGCGCGCCGGGGTCACCGCCGCCGGACTCCCCGACCGGTTCCGGGCGGCCCTGGCCGCGCGCACGGTCACCGCGGTCGGCCTCAAGAGCATCATCGCCTACCGCCACGGCTTCGACTTCGACCCCACCCGCCCCGACGACCACGAGGTGACCGCCGCCGCGGGCGCCTGGCTCGCCGGGTACGAAGCCACCGGCACCCTCCGCGTGAGCCACCCGGTACTGCTGCGCTTCGCCCTGTGGTGCGGTGTCGACCGCGGTCTGCCGATCCAGCTGCACGCCGGCTACGGCGACCCGGACGTCGAACTCCACCGCTGCGACCCGCTGTTGCTCACCCGGTTCATCAAGAACGTGGAACCGTACGGCACCGACCTGCTGCTGTTGCACTGCTACCCCTTCCAGCGCAACGCGGGCTACCTCGCCCAGGTGTTCCCGCACGTGTACTTCGACGTCGGCCTCGGCATCAACTACACCGGCGTACGCTCCGACGCCGTCATTGCCGAATCACTGGAACTCGCCCCCTTCGCCAAGATCCTTTTCTCCTCCGACGCCTGGGGGCCGCCGGAACTGCATCACCTCGGTGCCCTGCTGTGGCGTCGCGGCATGGCCAGGACCCTCGCCGCGTGGACCGAGAGCGGGGAGTGGGACGTCGAGGAAGCCCTCAAGGTGGTGCGCATGATCGGCCACGACAACGCCCGCCGCATCTACCGTCTGGAGGCCCGGACATGACCGGCCACCTGGCTGCACTGGCCGCCGCGCTCGACGCAGAACTGCCGGCCGCCGCGGCACTGCGCCACCGCATCCACGCCCGCCCCTGCCTGTCCGGCGCCGAAGCCCCCACCCGCGACCTGGTGCTCGACGCACTGCCCGAAGGCTCCGCCACCAAGGTGGCCGGCACCGGTGCCGTGCTCCGGATCGGCGGACCGGGCCCCGCCGTCGCCGTCCGCGCCGAACTCGACGCCCTCGCGGTACAGGAGACGAGCGGCGCGGCATGGGCGTCCGCACACCCCGGCCTCATGCACGCCTGCGGCCACGACGTCCATCTGGCCGCGCTCACCGCCCTGGCCCGGGCCGTCGACCGCGCCGGCGGCCCGGCCCCCCTGCTGGCCGTCCTGCAACCGAGGGAGGAGACCTACCCTTCCGGCGCCCGGGACATCGTCGAGGACGGCATCCTCGGCCGGGAACAGTGCCGGGCGGTGATCGGCGCGCATGTGCAGCCTCTGCTGCCGGCCGGCACCGTCGCCTGCACCCCCGGCGGCGTCAACGCCTCGGCCGACGAGTTCACGATCACCGTGCGGGGCCGCAGCGGCCACGCCGCCTACCCGCACCTCACCCGCGACCCCGTCGTCGCCCTGGCCCATGTCGTCGTCGCCCTGCAGAGCCTGGTCAGCCGCGGTACCGACCCCATGTCGCACGTAGTGCTCACGGTCGGCACCCTCGCGGCCGGTACCGCCGCCAACATCATCCCCGGCACCGCCGAAGCCCGCGGCACCCTGCGCGCGCTGGGCAACGACGACCGCGAGATGCTGCACACCCGGCTGACGGAGGTCGCCGGACTGGTGGCACGGACCCATGGCTGCACGGCGCAGACGGACATCGTCCGCGGCGAGCCCGTGCTCGACAACGACCCGGCGCTGACCGCCGCCACGAGACCGCTGCTCGGCGCGCTCGGCCTGAGCGCCGGTGACGATCTGCGCTCCGCCGGCTCCGACGACTTCTCCTTCTTCTGCGCGCATCTGCCGTCCCTGATGCTGTTCGTCGGCACCCACGGCGGCACCGAACAACTGCACTCGCCCACGTTCCTGCCCCCCGACGAGCGGATCCGCGACGTCGCCCACGCCATGCTCGCCGGCTACCTGGCTGCCGCGGAACCGCTCGCCTGAACTCCCCGCCGCCTGCGCGCCCTTCGCGCACCTCCTCTCCTCCGCACCTCCGCACCTCCGCACCTCCGCACCTCCGCACCCAAGGACCACCTCATGACCACCACCGAAACGCACTCCATGCCCCACCCGGGCTCCACGACCCAACACCATGTGTCGCTGGCCGAGACGGCCACCGCCCGCAACTACGCCCCCCTGCCCGTGGTGCTGGCCTCCGGCCAGGGCGCCTGGGTCACCGACGTCGAAGGCCGCCGCTACCTGGACTGCCTGGCCGGATACTCCGCCCTCAACTTCGGCCACGCCCACCCCCGGCTGACGGCCGCGGCCCAGGAGCAACTGGCCCGCCTCACCCTGACCAGCCGGGCCTTCCACAACGACCGCCTCGGTCCGTTCTGCCGGGACCTCGCCGACCTGGCCGGCATGGATCTCGTGCTGCCGATGAACACCGGTGCCGAGGCCGTCGAGACCGCGATCAAGGTCGCCCGCAAATGGGGCGCCGACCGCAAGGGCGTGGCCCCGGACCGCGCCACGATCATCGTCGCCGACGGCAACTTCCACGGGCGCACCACCACGATCGTCAGCTTCTCCACCGACCCCGTCGCCCGCGACGGCTTCGGCCCCTTCACCCCCGGCTTCCGCAGCGTCCCCTACGGTGACAGCGCGGCGCTGGAAGCGGCCGTCGACGAGAACACCGTGGCCGTGCTCCTCGAACCCGTCCAGGGCGAGGCCGGCGTGATCCTCCCCCCGCCGGGCTATCTCCAGGCGGTGCGCGAGGTGTGCAGCCGCAAGAACGTGTTGTTCCTCGCGGACGAGATCCAGTCCGGACTCGGCCGTACCGGCACCACCTTCGCCTGCGACGCCGAGGACGTCACCCCCGACGTCTACATCCTCGGCAAGGCCCTCGGCGGAGGCATCGTCCCGGTGTCCGCCGTGGTCTCCCGCCATGACGTCCTCGACGTCATCCGCCCCGGCAGCCACGGCTCCACCTTCGGCGGCAACCCGCTCGCCGCCGCCGTCGGCCATGCCGTGGTGGAGCTGCTGCGCAGCGGTGAATACCAGGCCCGGGCCGCCGCATTGGGCGAGCGGCTGCGCGACCGGCTGGAGGATCTGACCGGCCGCGGCGTGGTCGCGGTCAGGTCCCGCGGCCTGTGGGCCGGCATCGACCTCGACCCCGCACTCACCACCGGCCGCCAGGCCTGCCTGCGCCTCCTGGACCACGGCGTGCTCGCCAAGGACACCCACGGCTCCACCGTCCGCCTCGCCCCGCCACTCGTCATCGAGCCCGGCCAACTGGACTGGATGTGCGATCAGTTGGGAGACGTCTTGGCACAGGCCGGCACCTGAGGTCCGGTGGACAGGGGGCGGGCGGTGTCCGCCGTCGCGGAGGGGCTGCCGGTGTCCCCGAAGGCTTGAGTGGATGCCGGCAAAGACGCGGCGCCCGGCCGTACGATCTCCTCGGCCTTGACCTCCCTCACCGCCGGGTCGGGCGTGGTCAGCCCGCGCTCGCGGGGGGGGCGTCGTGCACGAGCCGCCGGCCCACCGGCAAGACCCACGCCTCGCACACAGTCATATCCGGGCCGCCGGCGCCCCTGGGAAAGTCCGGGCGCTGGCTTATCCACGGTCTGCGCGGGATCGTTGTGCCATGAACGATGAACTCCCCGACACCGACGAGTTGCGGCACGCGGTCCGCGAGCTGGCCGAGGCTTTGGAGATGATGCTGAACCTCCTGAAGGCTGACGCGCCCCCCAGGACTCCCGAAGCGATGCGTCTCATCAGGAAGGCCATCGCCACGCTCGACGCATCAGGCGACCTGCTCAGGACTCCGGTTCTTGCCGGTGAGCTTCTCCCTCTGGCCGCTGCCATCCACACGATGACCGCCGCTGCGCGTGAGCAGATCCTTGACGACGCGGTCGCTGTCTCCCCCGTGCCGGACCACCCGCCGCTGTAGCTGACGACGGCACCCGGAGCCAGGCCACGGAGCCGCCGGTGGGACCGTCGGCGCCGATCGAGGCCATGCGGACGATGATCTCCGCGCCCTCCTCGACGGTTCGGGTGCCCTGCCGGCCATTGAGGTCGGTGGCGGTGCAGCCGGGGTCGACGGCGGTGAACCGGATGGCGGGGCAAACCGAGGCCCTTCGCCAACACCATGACCGCCATGGCAGGCAGCTACCTGACAGCTCTGGCCGCGCGGGTGGTTGCCGGGGCCTTCTCGGGTCTGCTCCGGGGAATGATCGCCGGGTACGCCCGCAAGATCACACCGCCGCACCTGGCGGGCAAGGCACTGGCCGTGGCGCTGGCCGGTACCCCGGTGGCACTCTCCGTCGGCACTCCGCTGGGAAGCCTGGCCGGGACATGGGCCGGGTGGCGCTGGACCTTCACCGGCCTGTCCGTCCTCGCCGCAGTCCTCGTGGTCTGGGTGGTCACCGCCGTCCCCAACGTGCCAGGCCGGCAGCCCGAGAGCCGCAAGACCCTGCTGCGCGTACTCGGCATCCCCGGCCTGCGACCGGTCCTCGCGGTCGTCTTCACCTGGATGCTCGCCCACAACATCCTCTACACCTACGCGGCTCCCTTCCTCGCGCACACCGGCGTCCCCGGTCGCGTCGACACGGTCCTGCTGGTCTTCGGCCTGGCATCCCTTGCCGGCATCTACGCCACCGGAATACTCGTCGGCCGCGCGCTGCGCAGCCAGGTCCTGACCAGTCTCGCGGGGTTCGCCATCGCCGCCCTGGCCCTCGGGCTCGCCGGCGACAGCCCTACCGTCTTCTACGCGACGACCGTCCTGTGGGGGCTGGCCTTCGGCGGCGCCGCGACGCAGTTGCAGACCGCCTCCGCCGATGCCGCCGACACCGATACGGCCCAGGCCATGGTCACCGTCGTATGGAACCTCGCCATCTTCGGCGGCGCCGCCCTCGGCGGAGCACTCATGACCAGCGCGGGCGCCGGAGCGTTTCCCTGGGTGCTGCTGACGCTGGCAGCCCTCGCCCTGGTCATCGTCACCGCCGCCCGCCGGCACGCATTCCCGCCCGGATCCCGCACGGTCCGTCACACCACCACATCAGCCTGCTGAACCCATCCCCCGAAGGAGACACCTGATCACCATGACCACCACAGCCCGAAGCACCCATTCGCTGACCGGATTCGGCACCGTCACCGGAGTCCCCGGACTGCCCGCCGGGTTCACCGACGCCTTCTCCAGCCGGTACGTCGATGTCGACGGGGTACGTCTCCACACCGTCACCCGGGGCCCGGCGGGCCGGCTTCGAGTACTACCGCGCGATCGACGAGACGATGGCCCAGAGCGCCCAGCGCATGCAGAACAAGATCACGATCCCGGTCCTGTCCGTGGCCGGGGACGCTCTGGGCGGCGAGAACATGGAAACCGAGGTCCGCTCCCTGGCCGAGAACGTCACCGGCGTCGTCATCCCCCACTGCGGCCACTTCGTCCCCGAAGAAGCACCCCAGGCATTCCTCGACGCCCTCCTCCCCTTCCTCGCCCCGTACCGCGCCGCCTCCTGACCCCGGGCAATCAGCCGCGGTCCGGTCCCACGGCTCAGCCACGGGGCCGTACCGCTCGGGACACCACTCCCGCCGACGCCTCCATGCCTCCCGCTCGGTGCGGCTCGGCCTCCTCACGCAGCCGCATCGCGGCGGCTGTCCTCATCCGAGCAGCTGCCCCTGCCCAACAACCCCATGGAGATCGCGACTTACGGCTGTCGTGAAGGACGCACACCACCACATACATGCAGAAGTTGACAACCTCGCACTCGATGTCCTGCTGATCGCTCGACCAGTGTTCACACGGAGTTGGTGTCCACTCGCTTCGATGAGCGGGCTGCAGCACCTCTCCCCGACTGCCCATGCCCGTGTGAGGAGCTTCCATGGCCCCCGATCCGATCTTCCCGACGTCCGAGTCCGAGCTCGGCGACAGACCCGAGACGACGACCGGCACCACCCGCCGTAGGTTCCTCCAGGGCACAGGGGTCGCCGCCGGGGCGCTGATGCTCGGCGCGACCGCCGGGGCGGGCGGCGCGTACGCCGCTCCGCATCCCAGGTACGTCGTGCCAAAGGGCTTCAAGGGCACCATGTCCGACCTGAAGCATGTCGTCATCCTGATGCAGGAGAACCGGTCCCTCGACCACTACTTCGGCACGTTCCCCGGCATACGCGGCTTCCACGACAAGCAGGCGCTGCGGTTCCAGGACGGCACCACCGTCTTCCAGCAGAAGGACGGCAGCGGCAACATCGTCACCCCGCAGGTCGACGACGGAGCCTGGGGCAACGACCACGGAGCCTGGGGCGACGCCGACCATCGCAAGTGGGACCTGTGGGTGCAGCACAACGGCGCCAGCTGCATGAACTACCACAGCGACGCCTACATGAGCTTCTACCATTCGGTCGCCGCGCAGTACACCATCGCCGACCAGAACTTCTGCTCTGAGTTCGGGCCGACCGACCCCAACCGGAAGTACCTGTGGAGCGGTACCGCCAACAGCGAGACGGGCAACACCGATGAATCCAACTACTCCCGTCCCTGGATCACGGTGGCCGAACAGCTCCAGCAGGCCGGCATCGACTGGCGGCTCTACTCCGACAACAGCGGCAACGGGCGACAGGGTTACCTCAGCACCTGGGTCGGCGACTACGGCGACAACGAACTGAAGTACTTCAAGGGGTTCGACCCGGAGGGGCTGAGCACCGACGACCCCAGGCTGCGGCCCGGCACCGGGCTGATCTGGCGCGGCAACGCCACGTACTACTCCGGCATGACCTCGCCGAACGACGACTCCGACGACAACCTCGGCGCGGTCCTCAAAAACTTCCATGACGCCTGCCGGCCGGGCGCGGAACACCCGCTGCCGGCAGTCTCCTGGATCGTGGCGCCGTACGGCTGGTCCGAACACCCGAGCGCGGACACCCTGCACGGCGAGCGCTACGTCAAGAAGGTGCTCGACATCCTGCAGAGCAACCCCGATATCTGGAACCACACCCTCTTCATCCTCAACTACGACGAGAACGACGGGAAGTTCGATCACGTGCTGCCGCCGTGGCCCGAGCCGGGCACGGCGCGCGAGTACGCCGGCGACTACCCGCTCGGCTTCGGTCCGCGGGTGCCGATGCTGCTGGTCTCACCGTGGACCCGCGGCGGGTACGTCGCCTCGGAAGTCTTCGACCACACCTCGACGATCACGTTCCTCGAGACCTGGGCGACCCACCTCGGCAAGCCGTTCCGCTGCCCCAACATCAGCGACTGGCGGCGCTCGATCGCGGGCGACCTGACCAGCGCGCTCGACTTCGCCCACCCGCAACCGGGACCGGCCACCTTCCCGGACCCGCGCGCCGAGCAGCCGGTGTCGATCGCCGCCGACCACATGAAGCCACGCCCGCTGAGCTTCCATCCGCACGCGACGATCTCGGAGGACCGCGCGTCGGGGACGGTCACCGCCAGGATGACCCTGACCGGCGGCCCGAAGGACAAGGCCTTGAGCTTCCAGGTCTTCCCCGACAAGTACCAGGCATTCTCCAGCACGCCGTTCACCGTCACCGCGCGCACACCGCGCGAGTACACCTGGGACGCCAAGGCCACCGACGGCAGGTACGCGTTCTCGATCTACTCCAACGACGGCTTCGTGCGCTCCTTCGCCGGCCAGGTCGCGCCCGCGGGAAAGAGGGAAGGTGGCCTCCCGCGCGTGGAGGTCGACCTGCTGAAGGGCGAGGGCACCAAGCACGAGGCCCAGGCGAAGCTCACGTTGCACAACGACGGCACCAAGCCGGTGGACTACACGCTCACCGCTCACGACTACCTCGGCCGTACCCAGAAGGTCACGGTGGCTCACGGTGAGACGAAGGTCGTCATGTGGCCGACCCAGGAGGGTTACTACGACGTGGTCGTCACCGTCGGCACCGACACGACATGGACGCAGCGCTACGCCGGCCGGATCACCACTGGCGGAAAGGACTGATCGGCCAGAACATCCGTGGTGACGGCGGCCGTCCTGGCCACCGTCGCCACGGTGCTCACCGTGCTGCGCAACGACCTTCGCCCTGGGCAGGAGCCGCAAGGGAGATCCGCACCTGCACCGTTCACCTCCTGGGCGTCACCGCGCCCCGGTCCTTATCAGGTGATCAGCCGCCACCACTCGTCGTCTCCGGGCTGATGACCTGTGCACGCTGCCTGTCATTCCGGCGAGTGCCACGCCTGTTCGGGGAAGTCGTCGATGATGGTCACCAGGGTCTCGGTCATGGACAGAAGGTCCTCATAGGCCTCGGCCCATACGTCCACCCGATCATGGTGCAGGTCAGCCCGGCTCGACCGGAGCGAGCACATCCAAAGCCTGGAGCGAGGGCCCGCCTTGACGCCGCATCAGTAGTGGCGCCGGCAGCAATCGTGGCCTGGTTCCCACCATCGATCGACGCCACGCCTGTGACCTCCGGTAGGTGGCCAGATCGCCGCAAGCACTTCCCGATCGCCATGCCGACGACGGCCGCCGACTGGCAGCCCTGCCCCGGCAGAGAAAGAATGGAAGCACGTACGGAAGCCCTGGCCGTCGGCGTCGGGCCATCCGGCTCATATGGGGAGCACGTCATGGTCGACCCCGCGGACAAGAGTGGTTCCAGGGATGTTGAAGGCCCGCAGGACCCTCTCGTCGAGAGAGTACGCCCCGAGCCCTCACGGCCGCC
This sequence comes from Streptomyces sp. NBC_00400, assembly GCF_036048035.1. NCBI lineage: Bacteria > Bacillati > Actinomycetota > Actinomycetes > Kitasatosporales > Streptomycetaceae > Streptomyces > Streptomyces sp. NBC_00400. The sequence goes on from NZ_CP107940.1 coordinate 1,203,510, forward strand.
GGCTGCCGGTGTGACCCTGAACGGGCTTCTCGGGGACAGTGACCGGGCAGGCCGGAGACGCCTTTACTTCACGGGGAAACTCGACTATTTCGTCGAATTCTCTGTCGAGGATGTCCTGCACAGCTTGCAGATTCCCTCGGACAGGGCACCGTTTCTTGGGACCCCAGCTACTCAGATCACGCTGAAGAAGGGTGCCGATGTCGACTACACGCATACCATGAAGGCACGCCCGCCGGACGAATTCGATCTTGATCTTCGACGCGGTCCTCCGAGAATTGCTGGATCCGGAGATACTGGCGGGACGGCGTACTCGTGCTACGAGTGCGACACCGACCTTCGGGGGCAGTGTCATACACAGGGCTTTTACACCTGCACCTGTGCGTCCATGACATGTGACACGTGCTACGAAACCGGATGCAGTTTGCCCACGTGTGAGAGCACCTGCGGGGGGTGCCTCCCTAAAACCGATATCGGCTGCGACAAGACCCAAATAAGCTGCGTCGAAACGGCCTGCTCCCCTCTCTGCCATGACATCTGACGCCCCGTGACGTCTCGGTTGCACAGAACCCCGAAGGAGGCCAGGTGCCAGGGTCCGCCGCATGCCGCCGGGAACCTTCGTCGTCTTGGGCCAGTGCCCTCGATGCGAGCCGACGGAGCGCGACGCTGTTCGTCGCACGCGACGTGGCCGTGCGCACCGCCGACCGGGCACGCCTCAGGCAGTGCCTCCCACTCGCCCGCCGGCAGACGCGATACCCGGATTCCGTCAACTGGAACCCCTATGGACTTGCCGAAGGGAATTCTGGGGCCGCCGTGATGTGCTCCTATGCCGACCAGTGCCTCCCAGGCGAGGGGTGGGATGCGATCGCCCACGGTTTCCTCGCCGAGGGGGTGACCTCCGTGGAGTCGAGCGGGCCGATGCATCCCGGCCTCTTCTCTGGACTCAGCGGTTTCGCGTTCGCACTGGAAGCACTGAGCCGGGACGGCAACCGCTATCAGCGGCTGCTCACTGCTGTCGACGAGATGCTCGCACCACAGGCATCGGCGGCCGTGGCGGGGCTGGGGACGGGCCCGCCCGGTCTTCCGGTGAGTGCATTCGATCTCGTGTCCGGGGCGAGCGGGGTGGCGGCATGCCTGCTGGGGCACGATCCGCATGGAGTGCTTCCGGGAATCCTCGCGGCCCTGGTCCGCCTTGCGGAGCCGACGGACGGGATGCCACGTTGGGCCACCCCGCCCGAGTGTCTGACATCTGCGTCGATGCGTCGGCGCTATCCGTCGGGAAACCTCAACTGCGGACTGGCGCACGGCATACCCGGGCCGCTGGCCCTCCTGTCTCTCGCACTGCGCGCAGGCTACGAAGTCCCCGGGCAGGCCGAGGCGGTGAGCACCCTCGCCCACTGGCTGGTGTCGCATGGTGTCGACGACGCATGGGGAGTGGGATGGCCCGACGCCGTGCCGCTGACACCAGCGGGCCGGCCGGCGCCTCAGACGGAGCCGGCCGCAACCCGAGGCGCTTGGTGCTACGGCAGTCCGGGGGTGGCTCGCTCCCTGTGGCTCGCCGGCGAAGTCCTGGACGACGAGGGCCTTCGCCGCATGGCGGTCAAGGGGATGACGAGCGTCCTACGACGCCCGGTCGAACTGCGGTACATCAAGTCGCCCACGTTCTGCCATGGGGTTGCCGGGCTGCTCCACATCGTTCTTCGGTTCGCCCACGACACCGCATTGGACTGCTTCGCGGACGCTTCGACCGACCTTGTCGATCAGCTCCTGGCCGCCTATGAGCCCGATCGGCCGTTCGGCTACGCCTCTTTGGAGGCGGAGGATGTCGCGGTGGACCGGGCGGGGTTGCTCGACGGTGCGTCCGGTGTCGCCATGGCCCTCCTTGCCGCTGCCACTGGGGTGGAGCCGGGCTGGGACCGGATGTTCCTGCTGTCATGACCGGACCTCATCCCGCGCACGCGGGACAGCACGGCGACCGCCCTCCGCTTTACGAGCCGCTCGGATGGGCCCTGCTGCGGGCCCCGCTGCTCCCTGCGGACGCACGCCAGGCGCCCCTCGCAGCCGAGTCCGACGTCTCCCTGACGCCACGCGATGCGTTGCTGAGCCTCGCGATGTGGGTGGCGAGCCCCGATCTGGTAGCGGCACTCGAACGGACAGGTCCGCGGGACCGGTCGGCGCCCCGACTGATCCGCAAGCTCAGGCGGTACCTGATCAGAATGAGCACCAGGCCGACACCCTTCGGCCTGTTCGCCGGGGTCGGCCTGGTGCAGTGGGCTCCGGCCACGGACCTCGCGCTCACCCCGTCCGCATCACGCACGCACACACGGGCCGACATGGGGTGGCTGCACGACCTGACGGAACAGCTCGACAGCGATCCGGATATCAGTCATCACTTCCGGCTCATGGCCAGCCCCGCGATCCTCTTGCAGGGCGGTCGTGCCATCCTCACCGCCGGCGCGGGGGCGGGGACCTCCGTCCGAGCCACCGTGGCCGTGCGCCGCGTGCTCACGAGGGCACGGGGGCCCACCACTCGGTCCCACTTGGAAGCGGCCGTCCAGGACGTATCCGGAGCCACCCCCGACAAGGCCGGACGACTGGTAGACAACCTGCGGGCGCAGGGCTTCCTGATCTCGGAGCTTCACCCGGCGCTGACCGGTGGCGACCCGGTGACGCGCCTGCGCGCGTGCCTTGAGACGACTTCGTCTCCCCGCGCTCACGCCAAGGCCCGGGAGATGGCCCGACTGGCCCATGAGTTCCACCGATGGGACCAGCTCCCTCTCGGCCGGAGGGCGGAGCGCTTGCCTGCTCTGCTCCACCACATGAGTGATCTGCACCCAGGCCCGGCGAGCACAGCGAAGCTCCTGCAGACCGACACGGCGCTCTCACTCCGGGCCACCGCTCTCCACAGCTCGGTGGCCGCCGAAGCGGCCTCGGCCGCAGAGCTGCTCCTACGCCTGAGCGCCTTCCCTGAGGGAATGCCGCACCTGGAGGCCTACCGTCGGACCTTCGAGACCCGGTATGGGTCTCACCATCGGGTTCCTCTGCTGGAGCTCCTCGATCCCTCGACGGGCCTCGGGGCACCCTCTGCGTATGGTGCACGCGGCGAAGGAACCGCCAGTCACCGCCGGCGTGACCAGCTTCTGCTCGACATCGCTCTGGAGGCGAACCGCGAACGCCGCATGGTAGTGGAGCTCAGCGACGAGACCATCGCCCAGCTGGCCACGTCGGATCCTGTCGCAGAGAACGTTCCGCCCTCACTCGACCTGTCGTTCCTCCTCGCAGCCACATCCCCGGCAGCCATCGACAGAGGAGATTTCCAGCTCGTTGTCGGACCCAATCTCGGCGCACCGGCCGCTGGACGCAACCTCGGGCGGTTCGCCGGGCTCCTCGGTGCACCCGCCTACAACGCGCTGGCGGAACTGGCACGTAACGAGCAGGAATACGAACAGGATGCGCTGGTCGCCGAGGTGGTCTACGCACCCGACCCGCCACGGTCCGCGAATGTCTCGCTGAGGCCCGCGATCCGAGCCCAAGAGGTCCTCATCGATACCTGGCCCGGCGTGCCGGCACAGGACGTCATACCCGTTCGCGAACTTGTCGTCGGTCTCAGATCCGGCCGCTTCGTGATCAGCTGGCCCACAGGCGGAGTCGAGGTCATCGGGGTTCAGGGCCACATGCTCAACACCACGAGGGCACCCGCTACCGCCAGGTTCCTGCTCGAAGCCGCTCATGACGGCCACTGCCAGTTCACCCCGTTCTCTTGGGGGCCGGCAGCGGGCCTCGCGTTCCTGCCCCGGGTGCGCAGGGGCCGGACTGTTCTCGCACTCGCCCAGTGGCGGCTCGACCCCGTGGGCGACCTCCGCCCCGGCTCCGGCGACCGCTTCCCGGCGGCACTGTCGGTGTGGCGGAGTAGCTGGGACGTGCCCCGCCACGTTTACCTGGCCGTCAGCGACAACCGTCTCCTTCTGGACCTCGACGACGCGCAGGATGTCGAGCTGCTCCGGGAGGAACTCAAGACGGTTCCGGCCGGACAGTCCGGTCTGCTGCAGGAAGCCCTGCCTGGACCGGAGCACGCCTGGTTGCCGGGGGAGGGCGGTGGCCACATGTGCGAGGTCGTCGCACCTCTCACCCGACGGGGCGGTGAACGGGGCGGCAGCAGCCCGCCCGCCGTCGTGCATACGGTCGCGCCAGAGGCGAGGCTGCGCCCACCGGGCAGCGACTGGCTGTATCTGAAGCTCTACTGCGATCCCCGGCACGAGGACGACCTGATCGCCGGCCCCATGCGCGATTTCGGAGAGTACGCCACCCGGTCCGGCCTCTCGGACGGCTGGTTCTTCTTGCGTTACGCGGACCCCGAGCGCCACGTACGCCTCCGATTCCACGGAGACTCGTCCACGCTCATCGGACCGTTGATGGAGCACGTGTGTGCCTGGGCTGCCAGGCTGCGGGCCGACGGATTCTGTACGAGGTTTTCGTTCGACACGTACGAGCGTGAGGTCGAGCGGTACGGAGGCGAGGAAGGAATGGCGGCTGCGGAGGCCCTGTTCATGGCTGACAGCCCGAGCGTCGCCGACATGCTGCGAGCGAGCACCGAAGGCCGGCTGGACGTCGACCTTCTGGAGCTGGCCGTGCTCAGCATTGACGACCTGCTCGCCTGTCTGGGCCTGTCCCCCAAGGACAGAGCAGCCTTCTCCTACGGCAGCCCGCCGCCCCCGCGCGTCGGGGGTTCCGAGTACCGAAAGCGCCAGCGAGCCCTGCGCCCGGCCCTGGGCGGAGCCCTTCCACTCGAAGGCGAAGTGTCCCGCCTGCTCAGCGCACGGCGCCCAGCACTCGCGCCGGCCATCGACCTGATCGACTCACTCCACCGTGACCAGGCCCTTTGGTGCTCCAGCGACGAACTGTGCCGCAGCTACGTGCACCTGCACGCGAACCGCCTTCTCGGCACGGACACTTCGGGCGAATCGATAGCGCTGGAGCTGCTGCGACGCACACGGGCCGGATTGGTCCGAGCCCCCCTTTAGCGGGAACCATCGCCATCGCCCCATAGCGAGGGGTGTACGCGGTAGGTGATCGCAGGAAGTGTGGCGCGTGATCCGTTCCGGGGCGGCTGGGTGCCCCGGAGGTGGCCATGCTCTTCTCAGCGGGACATCCTCACCGAGGAACAGATCCACCACATGATCAAGACCCTCGGGAACATGGCCGACCGGCTCCAAGCCGCCGACCCGGAAGACAAAGCCCCGCTCTACGCCGATATCGGTCTTGAACTGGAGTACCACGCAGATCAGCGGGTTGTGACCGTACGGTCACAACCCGCTGACATGTGCGTAATTGCGTGTCCGAGGGGGGACTTGAACCCCCACGCCCGATAAAGGGCACTAGCACCTCAAGCTAGCGCGTCTGCCATTCCGCCACCCGGACTAGGTGTGATCTTCGCGGGGCGTTCCCCGCGGCGACATGGACAACAATACCAAGGTTTCGGAGTGCCTTTCACCTGCGTATCCGCCTGCCACATAACCTCGATTTATGGGCAATGAGGGACATGTCGTGCATACCAGTGGTCCCCGCAGGCCACGGGCGCTCTCGCCGCTGCGGGAGCATCTGCGGGACACGTTCTGGTTCGCGCCCACCGCGGGGCTGGTGGGCGCGGTGCTGCTGTGGTGGGGGGCGTCGGCGCTCGACCTCAAGATCATCGAGTTGCTGCAGGGCGCGCACGCGTACGGGGCGGTCCGGGAGCTGGCCTCGATCGCCGAGGACACCAAGACGATCGTGACCACGATCAGTGCGGCGATGATGACCTTCATCGGGGTGGTGTTCAGCATCTCCCTGGTCGCGGTGCAGATGGCGAGCGGTCAGCTCACACCGCGGGTGGTGCGCATCTTCATCCGGAGCCGGATCACCAAGATCACCCTCACGGTCTTCCTGGCGACTTTCCTCTTCTCGCTGCTGGTGCTCACCTCGTACGAGAGCGAGACCGATGTCCGGCAGGTCACTTCGGTGCCTGTGGTGCAGAGCCTGCTGACGATGGTGCTGGTGGGGCTCAGCCTGCTCCTGTTCATCGCCTATGTGTCGGCCACCTTGCGGTTGATGCAGGTGGGGCCGGTGGTCGACCGGATCACCCGGGAAGCGCTGCGGATGCTGGCGCGGCAGGGCACGGGTGGGGAAGGCGGGGAGGACGGGGCTCTTCTCGCGCCCGAGACGGGGCGGATCGCGCATGAGGGGCGGGCCGGGGTCGTCCGGGATGTGCATGTGGCGCGGCTGGTGCGGGTGGCGCGGCGACAGGGGGTCGTCCTGCGGCTGATCCCTCGGATCGGTGACTTCGTGATGCCGGGGACGCCGGTGCTGGCGGTGCACGGCGGAGCGCCGCCGCCGCGGCGGGCGCTGCGGTACACGGTGTCCGTAGGGGTGGAGCGCACCTTTCACCAGGATCTCGGGCTCGGGCTGCGGCAGCTGTCGGACATCGCGCTGCGGGCGCTGTCGCCGGCGGTGAACGATCCGACCACGACCGTGCAGTGCCTCGACCGGATCGTGCAGATCCTGGCGGCGGTGGTGCGGCGGCCGCTCGGGGCGGTGCACCACAGGGATCGCCGAGGGGCGGTGCGGCTGGTGCAGAACGTTCCCGGCTGGGCGGATCTGGTGGACCTGGGGCTGACCGAGGTCCGGGTGGCCGCGGTGCACAGTCCGCAGGTGACCCGTCGGATCGTGGCGGGCATCGGTGATCTCCTGCTGCTGGCGCCGGAGGAACGGCAGGCGCCGCTGCTGCGGCACCGCACGCTCCTGTTGCAGGCGGTGGAGCGTGCGGTGCCGACCGCCGCGGACCGGCGGTTCGCCCTGCACCCCGACCGGCAGGGGATCGGCTAGCTAGGTGTGTTGTCCGGTGAGGCCAGTGAGGCCAGTGAGGCCGGTGGGTCCTGCGGCCTTACGGCGTTGCGGCCGTGCGGCGGCGCGTCCTTACCGCCGTACGGCTACGGCATCAGGTGGTAGTCGGGGAAATTGCCCGGCAGCCGCTCGGAGGCCGGGCCCTCGGTCACCGCGCGGACCAGGAGTTCGCCGCCGACGAAGGCGCCGCTCCAGGAGTTGCCGAAGCCGCCGAAGAGCTCGTCGCGGTCGCCGCGGGATCGGGGCTTGCCGTGGCCGACCTTGAAGGCCCGGATCTGCGGGGCGAGACGGTCGTAGGTGTCCTTGTCGTCACAGGAGAGGCTGGCGACCAGGGCGCCGTTGCTGGCGTTCATGGCGGCGAGGAGTTCGGCCTCGGTGTCGACGAGCACGAGGGTGTCGACGGGGCCGAAGGGCTCGGCGTGGTGGAGCGGGGAGGAGGAGGGCGGGGCCAGGAGGGTGGTGGGCGGGAAGTACGCCGAGGTGTCCTGGGAGGGCAGGAAGCGGCCGTCGGCGAGGCTGCCGCGGTGCAGGGGAACGGCGCCCCGGGAGATCGCCTCGGTGGTGAGGTCGGCGAGCTCCTTGGCCTTGGCGGCGTTGATCAGCGGGCCGAAGTCGAGTTCGGGGAGCGGGTCGGCGGGGTCGGCGACGGCCAGGGGGTGGCCGAAGCGGACGCTGCGTACGGCCGGGAGGTACGCGGCGAGGAAGTCGGCGAACGCCTCGCGCTGGACGACGAAGCGGGGGTAGGCGGTGCAGCGCTGCTTGGCGTAGTCGAAGGTCTTGCGCACCAGGGGGGTCAGGGACTGCCAGTCGGTGTAGTTCCAGATGCCCCAGGTGTTGAGGCCCTCCTGTTCGAGGATATGGCGTTTGCCCAGGTCGGCGACGGCGGTGGCGACGCGGGCACCGGTGTCCCGGCCGCCGACGAAGGAGACACAGCCGATTTCCGGCGAGCGGACGAGGGCGGGCGAGAGTTCCTTGCCGCTGCCGCTGACGAGGGTGGCCGGGACCCCCTCGCGGGCGGCCAGGGCGCAGGCGAGGGTGAGGCAGACCAGCCCGCCGTCGGTGGGGGTCTTGGCGATCACCGCATTGCCGGCCAGCGCCTGGACGAGCATCGCGTGGATCAGCACCGACATCGGGTAGTTCCAGCTGGCGATGTTGCTGACCGGGCCGGGCAGCGGCGTGCGGTCGGCGAGCATCCGGTCGATCTCACAGACGTACCAGCGGACGCCGTCGATGGCGCGGTCGACATCGGCCTGCGCGAGCTTCCAGGGCTTGCCGATCTCCCAGACGAGCAGCAGCGCGAGCAGTTCGCGGTGCTCGGTCAGCGCGTCGAGGGTGGCGGAGATCCGGGCCTTGCGCTCGGTCAACGGGACGTGGCGCCAGGCCCGGTGCTGGTCGAGGCAGGCACGTACGGCGTGCAGCGCGACGTCCGCGTCGAGGCGGGGCGGGCCGGCGATGGGGGTGTTGTCGATGGGGCTGGTGGCGGGCAGCGGGTCGCCGTCCGGATGCCAGGCGGCGGCCCAGAGGTTGAGGGCCTGGTCGTCGCGGAAGGCTTCGGGGGCCACGGCCAGGCTGCGCTGCCAGGCGTCCTGCCAGGACGTTCCGGGCTTGAGGAGAAGCGTCGGGGCGGGCGCGGGGTGCTCGTTCCGCTGCGGGTTCGAGGTGGAATCAGTGGTGGGGGCCATCGGATGTCTCCGCTCTCGGTGCACGGCCGGAGGGGCAGGGTCATGGCGCTCGGGCGGCTCCCGGAGGAACCGTGTTACTGGACGGTAGTGGGCAGGGTGGCACCGCGGGACGGTCCGGCGTCAGGTATGGCGAGTGTCACTCGGCGCGGGCGACGGGGCCAGCGGGGTGAGGCGACCGCGTGGCCCCCGCAGGCGTCACGGGCCTCCCGCGGACCGCGGGCACTCCCGGCGGCCGGCACCAACACGGCGTGGTGGGCGCACAGTTCCGGCACCGGGCCGGGGTGCCGCGAGACCGGCCGGCGTACGCGACGAGGGTGGGCGGTGCCCTCGCGGCACCGCCCACCCTCGTCGGTCGTGCGTACGGGCTCAGCCCGCTGCGGGCTCCCCCGTCCCCTCCTGCGTACGGTCGGCGATCGCCCGGTGGTGGCGGACGACCTCCCCGATGATGAAGTTGAGGAACTTCTCGGCGAATGCCGGATCGAGCTTGGCGTCCTCGGCCAATCGGCGCAGCCGCTCGATCTGCGCGGCCTCGCGGGCCGGGTCGGCGGGCGGCAGGCTGTGCCGGGCCTTGAGCTCGCCGACCTGCTGGGTGCACTTGAAGCGCTCGGCGAGCAGGTGCACCAGGGCGGCGTCGAGGTTGTCGATGCTCCCGCGCAGATAGCTCAGCCGTTCACGGGCCGCCTCGTCGGCGACGGCGGCCGCTTCGCCGGCCGCCGGTGCTGTCCCCTCGCTCATGTGCGTCTCGCCATTCGTGATCGGTCGGGTACCTGGTGCGTTGTCGTGCTGCTGATGTCTGATGTCTTGATCGGGTGCACATTACCCGGCCGGTGGGCGGCGGCCGGGCCGGTCTCGCGGATCGGACCGGAGGGGAACCGCTACGGCCGGAGTGGCCGTCAGGGCGTGGAAGATGAGGCCGCTGATCGTCGTGACGGCTGCGAGAGCGCGACGGAGGAGGCCGGGGAACCCGCTCATCGGTGGCATCTCGTCAGCGGCAGCGAGGCTGGACGGGCCAGACGCTGCTCGGCTCCAAGAACCACTTCGGCCGCGAATTCGAGTCGCAGCTGGCCGACTTGAACATCGAACTGCTGCGTCCGGCCCGCAAGGGCGAGGCCGAGCGGGCCGGATCACAGCTGTTCAAGCCGCTGCGGCAGGTCATCGAGTCGATCAACGAGACCTTCAAGGGCCGGCTCGGCCTCGAACGGCACCGCTGCCGAACCACCCCCACGGTGTGATCATCCGCGTGCTGCAGCGAGTCCTGGCGCTGACCGCCGCCACCGCCGAATGAACCCGGACCGGCCCGCCGTCACAGGACTGACCGCCGGTCATCACGGTCCGGCGCCGCAATCGAGTGCGCTTTTCATCCGTCAGTTGACGGATGTATCTCCGGCCGCCCGCGCCTACGTTGTCGATCACATTACGGCAGATCAGACGGACCAGGCGGACGGGGTGAGCTGCTGCCCGGCCGGCGCCTTCGGCCTGGAAACCGTGTCGCGGATACCGCTCGGGGCACCTGACCCGGCCCCACGAGCACGGCTTACGGAAAATGAGGAAGAGAAACCATGACCGTTGAGATGACCCCCCGGAGCCCGGGGCCGCGTATGACCGCCGCGGTGCTGGCGGTCCCGGTTGCGGCACTGGGAATCGTGCTTTCGCCGCTCAGCACGGTGGCCGCGCACGCGGACACCGGAATCACCGCCACAGAGATCCCTGTCTCCATATCCACGTCGGCGCAGAACGGCTCCCTCGCACTCCGCTGGGGCAACGAGTACGCCGGTGGGACGACCTATGACCTCTGGAACAAGGACGACTCGGCACAGCAGAAATTCAAGATAGTTCCCAGCGACGACGGCACCTTCCGGTTGATCAACGGCAATTCCGGCAAGTGCCTCGATCTGTCCAGCGCCACCTACCCCGATGACCTCAGCGAGTCGGGCTGCGGTGACACCGATGCGCAGAAGTGGTACCTCCAGCCGGTGAGCGACGCAGCTGCCGACGCGGGTACGTATCTGATCCGCCATGTCGGCGACAACAAATGCATGAAGCCCCTCCACAGCATGGGCACCGCCTCCATCGTCGGAGCCCGTGACTGCAGCCGCGGCGACGCGACGCAGAATTGGGCCCTCGCCGCCGGAAACGAGGATGCGCAGCTGCGCACGCTGGCCACCGTGTATGCCCTGAAGCAGTTCGACGACAAGTCGAGCGTCATTCCGATGGCCGACTACAAGGTGGATAACAGCACCACAGCGACCCTCGGCGACTTCCAGAACGTGACGGCCGACGGCGGGCGGATAGTGAACGGCACGAGCGAAATCATGGACAAGCAGGTGAACTGGAGCCAGACCACTGGCTACACCTACACCGCGGGCGGATCCGTCACCACCACGGCAGGTGTGTCCTTCGGTCCGAAGGACGGGCCCGTGCAGGGGAAGATCGACGTCGCGATCCAGGGCAACTGGTCGAACAGCTGGCGAACGGACAACACGCAGGGCGGATCCGCCACCATCCACGTCAAGCCCAATCAGTACGGCTGGTTCCTGCGGGCCCAGCTGACGAAGAAGGTGACCGGCACCTGGACGATCACCAACGACCTGGGGAATTCGTGGACCGGCGCCGGCACCGCCACCGTCCCGGCCAAGGAGGGGACCGACTCCAAGAACAGCGACTTGATCGGTTGCAGTTCTGACAGCGCTCTGCAGGTCTGCAAGGACCGCGACCCCGGACGCGCGTAGCACCGTCCGCCCCAAGAGAAAAGCCAGGTCAGGCGGAGGTCTGACCTGGCTTTTCGCCTGAGCCGCCCTCGGGATCCGCACCCGGAACCCAGCCATTACGAGGACACCAGCACTCGTGCCGACCGACAACTTCGTGACCTTGATCGCCGCCTGCGTGACTGACGGGCCCGGGGAACCGGACACGTCAGCCCGCCCACTGATGCTGTGGTTTCTCCCAGGGGCAAGGTCAACAAGCGGCCGCCTCCCCCAGACTTGCTCCCGTCCCACGTGTTCCCCGTGCAGAAAGGACCGCAAGCATGCCGAACAGCGCCCTCCTCGTGATGGATGTCCAACGGGACATCGTGGATCTCGTGGACGACGGCTCCGGATATCTGCCGCGCCTGTGCAAGGGGATCGACGGTGCCCGGGCGGCGGGCATCCCCGTGATCTACGTGGCCGTCGGGTTGCGCCCGGGTCAACCGGACGTCAGCACGCGGAACAAGGTGCTCTCCTCCGCCGTGCGGGACGGCCTGTTCACCGAGGGCAGCCCCGGCACCGAGATCCACCCCGACGTCACGCCCCGGGACGGCGAGATCGTGGTCACCAAGAGGCGGGGGAGCGCGTTCTCGGGCAGCGACCTCGACCTGGTGCTCAGGGCTCGCGGTATCGACAGCCTTGTTCTCACCGGCATCGCCACCAGCGGTGTGGTGCTGCACACCCTGTGCCAAGCCAACGACTTGGACTTCGGCCTCACCGTCCTGGCGGATGCCTGCCTCGACATCGACCCCGAGGTGCACCGGGTCCTCACCGGGAAACTGTTCCCGCAGTGGGCCGATGTCGTCACCGTCGAGGACTGGTGCGAAGCCCTCACCTCGTAACTGGCGCGAAGCCCTCACCTCGTAAGAGGCCTGCCGAGCGAGGGGGCTCCGTTTGCCGAAGCGCTGACCGAGCGGTCCCCCGCGTCAGCGGACGCCCGGTGGCGGGATCCCCCACAGAACCCGCCACCGGGCCGCTCTTCATGGGTCGCGGCGCTCGGCCGGCCCCGGGCCCTCGGCGCTGCCAGGGTCCCGACTCAGGCACATACCCAGGTCACCGCCCGGCCACCCCTCTTTCAGGAGACTTCAGGAGGCTTCAGGGGGCTTCAGAGGGAGGGGACGGGCGGGTGGCGGTGCAGGGGCGGTACCGGGGCAGTGCAGGGGCGGCGCCTGGGCGGTGCAGGGAGCAGTTTCGGTGCGGTGCAGGGAGCGGTTTGGGTGCGCCGGGCCGGACGCGCGCTGCGAAGATGTGGCCGGTCACACCAGGCAGCCGACCGACCATCGGCGCCGGACAACGCAGGGGGTATCCACGTATGAGCAGGGACCGCATCAGGATCGCCGGGGCCGACGTCGCCGTCGTGGGCGGCAGCATCGCCGGTTGCGCCACGGCACTGGCTGCGCACCGGGCCGGTGCCGGGCGGGTCACCGTGTACGAACGCACCGCCGGCCGCCTCGCGGACCGCGGTGTCGGCCTCGCGGTGCACAACGCCCGGTATGCCGAGCTCGCCGCCGCCGGGTATCTGGACACCGCCATGCCATGGGTGCAGCTGGCCACCCGTCGCTGGTACGTACGCGACGGCGCCGAGCCGCTCGGCCGTCAGATCGGCGCGCTGCCCTTCCCGTTCCGCTCGTACTGCTGGGGGCCGCTCTGGCAGGAGTTACGGCGGCGGCTGCCGGAGGACACCGTCTTCCGGCCGGGGGTCCGGGTGGACGCGGTCAGCGACGCGGCGGACGGGGTCGGGGTCCATCTCGGCGGCGGTGAAGAAGGCGGAGCAGGCGAGGGCGGAGCAGGCGAGGGCGGTGCGGGCAGCGGCGAGCGGTGGGGCGCCGACGGCAGCGGCCGCCGTACGGAGCGCTTCGACCTGATCATCGGCGCGGACGGCTACCGTTCGGTGGTCCGCGAGGCCGCGTTCCCCGGCGTGCGGCCCGACTATGCCGGCTACCTCGCCTGGCGTGGCGCGGTCCCGGCCGACCGGCTGACGGAGCTCGGCTTCCCCGGCCTGCCGGCCGACCCCTGGGCGGAGGAGGACTGCATCTACGGAGTCTTCCGAGGCGGCCATGTCATCATCTACCGCATCCCGGACGGGCAGGGGGGCCAGCGCGCGAACTGGGTCCTGTACACCGCCCCGCCCACCGGCCTCGACCTGGGGCTCGACACCCCCACCAGCCTGCCGCCCGGCACCCTCACCGACGCCCTGTACGCCCATTTCGCCTACGTCACGGACGAGTTGCTGCCGCCTTACTGGGGCGGGCTGATGCGCCTGACGCCACGTCAAGAGGTGTTCATCCAGCCGATGTACGACTTCACCGCGGCGCGCTACACCGCCGGCCGGCTGCTGCTCGCGGGCGATGCGGCCACCGTCGCCCGCCCGCACACCGGCGCCGGTGCGGTCAAGGCGCTGCAGGACGCCGCCGCCCTGGAGACCGCGCTGCGCGCCCTACCGGAACGGCCCGACGCGCTCGCGGCATACGGGACCGAGCGCGGCGCGACCGGCAGGTCGATGGTCGAGCTGGGGCGCCGGCTGGGGCGGACCCTGGTCCAGGACACCCCGGACTGGCGGACCATGGACCAGGCCGGTCTGGAGGCCGCCTGGGCCGCGGCCGACGGCGCGGGCGCATTCGGCGGGCGTGAGCTGAAGAGCTGACGCTCCCGTCCGGGCACCACGCACCACGACCGCCGACCGGCCGGCCGGCCGAGCCGGTGGTGCGTGGTGCGATGCCGGCCGCCGCCCCGCACTCCCGTGCAGGAGAATGGGACCGTCGAGGTCACTTCACCGCGCACGGCTCCGGTGACCACGGCGGCAACCACTGCACCGAGCAGCACCGCACAGCACCGAGCAGCGCCGAGCGGCACCAAGCAGCGCCAAGGGCCGCTTCGGCTCTCCATACAGACACCACCGGGGCCGCTCCGGCCCGGTGAGGACAGGACTGATCAGACATGGGACGGGTCACCGAGCGACGCCGCGTCATCCGCATCCGCGACGGTGCCGTGAGCACCCGCCCGGACACCCTCGTCGCCGAGGAACCGCTGGAGATACGGCTCGGTGGCAAACCGCTGGCGATCACGATGCGCACACCGGGCGACGACTTCGCGCTCGCCGCCGGATTCCTCGTCAGCGAAGGCGTGCTGGCGAGCGCCGACGAGCTGGCGAACATCGTCTACTGCGCGGGGGCTACGGCGGACGGGGAGAACACCTACAACGTCGTGGACGTCCGGCTCGCGGACGGGGTCCCGGTCCCGGAGATCACCCTGGAGCGCAACGTCTATACGACGTCGTCGTGCGGGCTGTGCGGCAAGGCCAGCCTGGACGCGGTGCGCACCACCACCCGCTGGCCCCTGGCCTCCTCCCCCGCTGCCCCGGACGATGCCGACCCGATCCGTATCGATCCGATCCGTATCGACCCGGCGACCCTCGCCGCCCTCCCCGACCGGCTGCGGGCCGCTCAGCGGGTGTTCGAGCGGACCGGAGGCCTGCACGCCGCGGCGCTGTTCACGACGGACGGTGAGCTGCTCGACATCCGGGAGGACGTGGGGCGGCACAACGCCGTCGACAAGATCGTGGGGCGGGCGCTGCAGCAGGGGCAGCTGCCGCTGTCGTCGAGTGTGCTGATGGTCTCCGGCCGGGCGTCGTTCGAGCTGGCGCAGAAGGCCGTGATGGCGGGCATTCCGGTGCTGGCCGCGGTCTCGGCGCCCTCCTCGCTCGCCGTCGACCTGGCCGCCGAGACCGGGCTGACCCTGGTCGGGTTTCTGCGCGGCTCTTCCATGAACGTCTACGCGGGTGAGCACCGCATCGCCCTGCCCGCGGGGGCCGTCACGCCTACGGACTGAGGGCGCGGGCCCGTCCGCCCGGCCGGGCAGGCGAACCGATCGGCGGGGCGCCCCGCCCTACCCGGCCTCGTGGCTCACTCCCCCGGCAGCGCGATCCGGGTCAGCAGGGCGACCAACTGTTCGCGTTCGGCCGGGGTCAGATCCCCGGTCAGCTCCGCGTTGGCCTCGTCACCGAGCTGCCGGGTGCGCCGCAGCCGCCGCCGGCCGTCGGCGGAGATCTCGATGGCGTTCTTGCGCCGGTCCCGGGGATCGGGGCTGCGGGTCACCAGCCCGTCCCGCTGCAGCTCGTTGACGATCGCGACCATGTCCTTGGGGTCGATATGCAGCGTCCGGCCGAGCTCTGCCTGCGAGACCGTGCCGAGTTCCTCGACCGCCGACAGGACGGCGTGGTGCATCATCCGCATGCCTTCGCCGGCCAGGGCATCGGCGACGAGGCGGTGGCCGCGGGCGGCGGCGCGGCCCAGCAGCCAGCTGGGGAGCGCGCGGATGTGGCGGGGGGCGTAGGGGGTGTCGGCCATGGGGTCACCGTACCGAGCGTTCCCTTGGCAGACCCAACGAAAAACCATTGGCAACTCCAATGATTGCGCTATCGTTGGGGTACCCAATGAAAACCGGCGGGGGTACCTGCCGTCCGGCGACCGGGCAGCTGTCCGGCTACCCGTCTGCCGCCGCGCGCCGATCAACGATCCCGGAGGTACCCGCCCATGCGCCGTGTCCGATTCCATGCCTACGGCGGCCCCGAGGTCCTGCGGATCGAGGAGGCCGAGGCGCCGGTGCCCGGTCCCGGTGACCTGCTGGTGCGCACGGAAGCGATCGGAGTCACGCTGCCGTGCGTACGACGGGTGCGCGGGGACGGCAAGGGCGGCGGCGACCCCCTGCCCGCCACGCCCGGCGGTGAGATCGCCGGTTCGGTCGTCGCCGTCGGCCCGGACGTCACCGGCTTCGCCCCCGGCGACCGCGTCACCTCGCTCACCCTCACCGGCTCGTACACCGAACTCGCCCTCGCGCCCGCCTTCCTGGCGAGCCGGATACCGGACGACGCCGACGCCGTACAGGCGGTGGCGCTGGTGCGCAGCGGCCAGGTCGCGCTCGCCGCGCTCAGCACCGCGGCACCGCAGGGCGCCGAATCCGTGCTGATCACCGGCGCGGCGAGCGGCACCGGGCACCTCGCCGTCCAACTGGCCAAGCTCCAGGGGGTGCCACGGGTGGTGGCCGCGATCGGCTCGCCCACCAAGGCGGAGTTCCTGTACGGGCTGGGGGCCGATGAGGTGGTGGTCTACGACCAGGAGTCCTGGGGCGAGCCGGCCGACATCGTCCTGGACGGCGTCGGCGGCGAGCTGCTGCCGCGCGCACTGGCCGCGCTGGCGCCCGGGGGCCGGCTGATCTTCTTCAACTCCGGTGGCGGGACGGTCCCGGCGCACGAGCTGCTGGCGGGTGCCAAGACCATCACGGGACTGACGATGCGTCGCTTCTCCACCGTCCACCGGGAGCTGTACGAGCAGCACCGGGCGCGGCTGTGGGAGCTCGCCGGATCCGGCAAGCTGCGGGCCGCGGTCCATGCCGAACTGCCCCTGGAGGATGCCGCGAAGGCACACGAGATCATCGAGGCCAGGGCCAACCTCGGGAAGGTGGTGCTGCGGCCGTGAGGCGCGGCGGGCGGGGGCGGCACCTGTGGAACACCGGGCACACGCGGCGTTCCCGGCTCCCGGACCGCACCCGGCCCTTGTATCGCACCAGGCGCTCGGACCGCACCGGGCGCACCCGGCACACCCGGCACAGCACCTGCGGGCCGGGGGAGTGAATCAGGAGAGTGAATTACGGCCGCGGCGCGGAGAACCCGCGCATGCTCCTTGTCGCGGTCCGCACGCGGCAGTAGCTTCCGTCGCGATACACATAGGACGTGGGATGTCCTGATGACCCGACGCCGATGCCTCGAAGGGCAGGCCGGACCATGACGTCAGTTCTCCGCGCACACCCCATCCCCCGCTGCAGACCCCGGCGCCGTGCCGTGGCGCTGCTCACCGCGCTGACCGCCACCGCCCTCGCCCTCCTGCCGACCGCCCCCGCGCACGCCAGGCCTGACGGAGCACCAGGCAGCGTCCGTGCCGACGCCGCGGTGCCCTCCCCCGCCGGCGGCTTCGAGCAGCAGATCCTCTTCAAAGCGTCCCAGGAACAGGGCTACTTCTGCTTCCGTATACCGGCCGTCGTGAAGTCCGTGCGCGGCACCCTCCTCGCGTTCGCCGAGGGCCGGCGGCACGACTGCGGTGACGCGGGCGATATCGACCTCGTCCTCAGGCGCTCCACCGACGGCGGCCGGACCTGGGGCCCACTCCAAGTCATCAACCGCGGCAACGGCGACACCCACGGCAACCCGGCGCCCATCGTGGACCGCCGCACCGGCCGGATCGTGCTCGCCGAGACCTACAACAAGGGCCGCACCGACGGCCTCAGCTGCGAAGTCCCCTGCGACCGCACTCCGCACCTCCAATACAGCGACGACGACGGCGCCACCTGGTCCACGCCCCGGGACCTGACCGCCGCCGTCCGTCCCCCGCAGTGGAATTCGTGGTACGCCACCGGGCCCCTGCACGGCATCCAGCTCACCCGCGGACGGCACGCGGGCCGGCTGGTGTTCGGCATCAACTCCGAGAGCTACGCGGACAACCGGGTCACCGCCAACCACGCCGCCCTGGTCCACAGCGACGACGACGGCGCCACCTGGAAGGTCGGCGCGCTGGACACCTGGCCGGTCGCCGCAGACGGCACATTCCGTCAAAAGCCCTCGGAGATGGCGCTCCTGGAACGCTCCGACGGCTCGGTCTACGTCAACGGGCGGGAACAGGACGGCACCGATCCGGGCCACCGCACCGCGGCGGTCAGCCGTGACGGCGGCAACTCCTTCACCGCCCCGTTCCGCGCCCTCCCGGACCTCTACACCCCGATGGTGCAGGGCTCGGCGCTCCGGCTGCCGCACCCGCGCGCCGAACGCAGCCGCACCCTGTTCGCGGCGCCCGCCGACCCCGACCGGCGCCGGACCATGACCATCCGCTCCTCCTGGGACGAGGGCCGCACCTGGGAGAGCGTGGACCGGGGCGCCCGGGTGACCACCGACTGGTCCGGCTATTCGGACCTGGTCGCCGTCTCCGACGACGTCACCGGCCTGCTGTACGAGGGCGGCACGGTCGACGCCCGGGACGAGATCCGCTTCGCCCGCTTCACCGAGGACTGGCTCGGTCCGCGCCGCGGCCCGGACCCCACGACGGGCGACACCGCCCCGGGCGCCCGGCCGGCCTTCGTCCTGGGCGGCGCCCGGACCACCGGCGGCCGCTTCGGTCAGGCGCTGTCCTTCGACGGCGCCGACGATGCGGTACGCCTCCCCTACCGCGGCTCCCTCCCGCTCGGCACCCACGACTTCACCTGCAGCCTGTGGCTCCGCTATGACGCCACCACCGGCGAACAGCCGCTGTTGTGGATGGGCGGGGTGGGCAGCAAGTCCCCGCAGGTCACGGTGGAGGGCGACCCCGGTCACGACCGGATCACCGCCCGGGTCACCGCCGTCGACGGCCCCGCACCGGCCGCCACCGTCCAGGCCGTGACCCACGACGCGTACAACGACGGGAACTGGCACCATCTGGCGCTGCGCCGCACGGGTGGCCGGCTGCTGCTCACCGTGGACGGCGGGGAGACCACCGTCGTCCCCGATGTCCCGGGGTCGGTCAGCCGCGGCTCGGTCTTCGGCGTACACCTGGGCCAGCGGCCCGATGGCCGCGCCCAGTTCACCGGCGCACTGGACGAGGTACGTGTCTACCGGCGGGCCCTGACCGACGCCGAACTGTCCCGCGTACGCAGTGCCAACGCCCCGGTGGGCGGTCCGCTGGTCCTGGGGCTGTCGCTGGACCGGGTGCGCGGGGGTGCGAAGAGCTGAGCCGGCGCGCCGCCCCGGCCTGCCGCAAGCCCTCGCGCCGGGCAGGCCTCAGCCCCGCGTTCCGCCCACCGCGGCTCCGGCCGCGCGCCCCGAACCGGCCGCGGTCGCCGCCGGTTCGGCCGGCGGCCGGGCGGTGGCGGCGAAACGCTTCGCCAGGACCGCACACACCATCAGCTGCATCTGGTGGAAGAGCATCAGCGGCAGCACCGCGAGCCCGGCCTGCGCACCGAAGAGCACGCTGGCCATCGGCAGACCGGCCGCCAGGCTCTTCTTGGAGCCGGCAAAGGTGATCGCGATCCGGTCCGCACGGGGGAAGCCGAGTCTCTTCGCACCGTACGAGGTGGCGGTCAGCATCACCGCGAGCAGCACGGCCTCCACGCCCAGCAGACAGAGCAGCCGCAGGCCGGAGACCTGGTGCCAGATGCCCTCGACCATGCCGGCGCTGAAGGCGGTGTAGACGACGAGCAGGATCGAGCCGCGGTCCACCAGGCCGAGGAGCTTCCTGTGGCGCGTGAGAAACCCACCGATCCACCGCCGCAGCAGCTGCCCGGCGACGAACGGCAGCAACAGCTGACAGACGATCGACAGCAGCGCATCGGCCGAGAAGCCACCGCCGTTCCCGTGCAGGACAAGACCCGCCAGCAGCGGTGTGACGACGATGCCGACGAGGCTGGAGAACGACCCCGCGCAGATCGCCGCCGCGACATTGCCCCGGGCCAGGGAGGTGAAGGCGATCGAGGACTGGATGGTCGACGGCACCAGGCACAGGAACAGCAGCCCCGTGTAGAGGGCGGGCGGCAGGACGTACGGAACCAGTCCGCGCGCGGCCAGTCCGAGCACCGGGAAGAGCACGAACGTGCAGGCCAGGACCGTGAGATGGAGCCGCCAGTGGCGCAGTCCGGTCATCGCCTCGCGGGTGGAGAGACGGGCCCCGTAGAGGAAGAAGAGCAGCGCCACGGCGCCGGTGGAGGTGCCCTCGGTGACGGCGGCGGCCGGTCCGCGGGCGGGCAGCAGAGCGGCCAGGGCCACCGTGCCCACCAGCGCCAGGATGTATCCGTCCACGGGCAGCCGGGACGGGAGCTCGGTCAAAGGGCGGCGCATGGTCTCTCTTCGGTAGTTCGGCGTCTCACGGGCGGGTGGCACGGCCACGGCGCCTCCACCAGGGTGCCGGGGCCACGGAAATCGGGAAACCCTCTTACCGTGGTCACTGTTATTGTGTTTCGCGATGGGTGACGGGGGCAGGGCGCGTCGCGATGCGCGACCGGGGCAGAGAGGGACGCCGGACGGCAGAGAGCGAAGCCGGACGGCAGAGGCGGAGGGCCCGTGTTCGAACCCGCGCAGTTGCGCACCTTTCTCACCGTGGCGCAGACGCTGAGCTTCACCCAGGCCGCGCACCGGCTCGGGCTGCGGCAGTCGACCGTGAGCCAGCACGTGCGGAAGCTGGAGGACGCCGCCGGGCGCCGGCTGTTCACCCGGGACACCCATGCCGTGGAGCTGACCGAGGACGGCGAGGCGATGCTCGGCTTCGCCCGCACGATCCTGGAGGCCAACGAGCGGGCCGCGAGCTTCTTCGCGGGGACCCGGCTGCGTGGCAGGCTCCGCTTCGGCGCCTCGGAGGACTTCGTGCTGACCCGGATGCCGGAAGTCCTCGAAGAGTTCCGGCGGGACCACCCCGAGGTCGACCTGGAGCTGACCGTCGAGCTGTCGGGGACCCTGCACGAACTGCTGGCGGCCGGGCGGCTCGACCTCGTCCTCGCCAAGCGGCGCCCCGACGAGGCGCGCGGACGGCTGGTGTGGCGCGACCGGCTGGTGTGGGTGGGCGCCGAGCGGCTGCGCCTCGACCCCCAGCGCCCGGTCCCGCTGGTCGTCTACCCGCCACCCGCGCTGACCCGCGCCCGGGCGCTGGAGGCGCTGGAGCGCGCGGGCCGGGAATGGCGGATCGCCTGCACCAGCGGAAGCCTCAACGGACTGATCGCCGCAACCCGGGCAGGCCTGGGCGTTATGGCACATACGAGGGGCATGATCCCGCCAGGCCTGGTACGGATTCAGCCACGTGCCGGGCTGCCGGAACTCGGCGGAGTGGAGTTCGTTCTGCTCCATGGGCAGCGCAACCGCGCGGCACGCGGCCCGGCAGAGGCACTTGCGGACGCCATCCTGGCCGGCGGCGACCGGCTGCAGCTTCCCTAGGGCTCCACCAGGGGCCCCTCGGCCCACGGAACAAGCCCTGGCCAGGGACTCCACATCGGGGCATGCGTCCGATCCCGTCCCAGGTGCAGAGATTTGGTGCAGATATGGTCCCGGCGTCGTGATCGTCCGGCGGTGAACCGGCTGGCTCATGTCCAGGCTTCTCCGAAGTAACCCGATTTCGGCGGTTGGCCAGATCCCATGCCGTCCGATCCACCACGTGGTACGGCTCTGCCGGATGCCGTCACGTTGGGGTACGGTCGCGGCCTTGTGAGCAACACCACGAGGAGCTGGGTCATTGCGCGAGTTCACCGTCCCGCCACTGGCGACCGCGCCCCGGGTCGGCGGGCTGGCGGATGTCGTCTACGAGCATGCCGAAGCCGATCCCGGACGCGTCGCGCTGGCGCGTAAGGACGACGAGGGAAACTGGCAGAACGTCACCGCCGGACAATTCCGGGACGAGGTCCTCGCCCTGGCGAAGGGTCTGCTCGCGCAGGGCGTCCGGTTCGGTGACCGGATCGGCATCATGTCCCGTACGCGCTACGAGTGGACCCTGTTCGACTTCGCGCTGTGGTCGATCGGCGTCCAGTCCGTACCGCTCTATCCGACGTCATCGGCCGAGCAGGTCTTCTGGATGCTGCACGACGCGGGCGTCACGGCCTGTCTGGTCGAGCACGAGGACCATGCGATGACCATCGGCTCGGTCATCGACCGGCTGCCCCACCTGCGCAAGCTGTGGCAGTTGGACGCCGACCCGGTGGCCGAACTGAACGCGGCCGGTGCGCATATCGACGATGACGTGGTGCACCGGCACCGGATGGCCGTCACCCCGGACGCCACCGCGACGATCATCTACACCTCCGGCACCACCGGCCGCCCCAAGGGCTGTGTGATCACTCACGCCAATTTCGTGGCCGAGTCCGACAACATGGTGCTCCGCTACGAAAAGGTCTTCCACTCCAAGCCGGGCGACGAGGCCTCCACCCTGCTCTTCCTGCCGCTGGCGCACGTTTTCGGCCGGATGGTGCAGGTCTCCGCGATCCGCGGCCAGGTCAAGCTGGGCCACCAGCCCGAGCTGGCGGCCCGCGCGCTCCTGCCCGATCTGCAGAGCCTCCAGCCGACGTTCATCCTCGCGGTGCCGTACATCTTCGAGAAGGTCTTCGCCGCGGCCCGGCGCAAGGCGGAGGCGGAGGGCAAGGCCGGCCCGTTCGACAAGGCCGTCGAGATCGCGGTCCGCTACGCCGAGGCGCAGGAGCACAAGGCCTTCGGCACCGGGTCCGGTCCGAGCGCCGCGCTGCGGATGCAGCATCAGTTCTTCGACAAGGTGGTCTACAGCAAGGTCAGGGCCGCGATGGGCGGTCAGGTGCGGCACGCGATGTCGGGCGGCTCGGCGATGGAGCGGCGCCTCGGGCTGTTCTTCGCCGGCGCCGGCGTACGGATCTTCGAGGGCTACGGCCTGACGGAGAGCACCGCGGCCGCCACCGCCAATCCGCCCGAGCGGACCCGCTTCGGCACCGTCGGCACCCCGGTCCCCGGCACCACCGTGCATATCGCGGAGGACGGCGAGATCTGGCTGTACGGCGGGCAGATCTTCCACGGTTACCACAACGACCCCAAGGCCACCGATGCCGTGCTGCACGACGGCTGGTTCTCCACGGGTGACCTGGGCGCGCTGGACGAGGACGGCTATCTGACGATCACCGGCCGCAAGAAGGAAATCCTGGTCACCTCCGGCGGCAAGACGGTCTCGCCGGTGGGCCTGGAGGAGCGGGTGCGTGCGCACCCACTGGTCGCCCAGTGCATCGTCGTGGGCAACGACCGGCCGTTCATCGCGGCGCTGGTGACCCTGGACCCGGAGGCGGTCGCGCACTGGCTGGCCATGCGGGAGAAGCCGGAGATGCCGCCGACCGACCTGGTGCGCGACCCGGATCTGGAGACCGAGATCCGGCGCGCCGTGGTCGCCGCCAACACGCTGGTCTCGCAGGCCGAGTCGATCCGTACGTTCCGGATACTGGCCAACCAGTTCAGCGAGGAGCACGGGCTGCTGACCCCGTCGCTGAAGCTCAAGCGCAAGGCGATCGAGACGACGTACCAGGTCGAGGTGGACGCGCTGTACCAGTCGTGACGGGCGGGGCGCCGCCCCCTGAGGGCTTCCCGGGGGCGGCGCCCCGGCCGGTGAGGTGCACCGCACCAGTGCGTTCACTCTCGGCGAACCCGCTGCCGCGACCACCGCGGCATGCCCCGTACCACCGGCCACGACCGGCTTCGGGGCGCCGCCGGCCGGTCCCGCTCACGGCACCTTCGCAGGATTACTCCGCCCTCCGCCCGCATCCCGTCGACCCGTACGGGAATGCGCCACTCCGGATGGTCGTTGACATCCGTGAACGAGAAAGACGACGTAAGGATCGATTCCCCCGTGAGCAAGGTTCCCTCCATCACGCTCAACAACGGCGTAGCGATGCCGCAGCTCGGCTTCGGCGTCTGGCAGGTCGAGGACGACCAGGCGTCCACCGCCGTCGGCCAGGCCCTGGAGGCCGGATACCGCAGCATCGACACCGCGGCGATCTACGGCAACGAAGAGGGCACGGGCAAGGCGCTCGCCGCTTCCGGAATCGCCCGTGACGAACTGTTCGTCACGACCAAGCTCTGGAACGCCGACCAGGGCTACGACTCCACGCTGCGCGCCTTCGACACCTCCCTCACCAAGCTCGGCCTGGAGTATGTGGATCTCTACCTGATCCACTGGCCGCTCCCGTCGAAGGACCGCTACGTCGAGACGTACCAGGCCCTGGAGAAGATTCAGGCGGACGGCCGCGCCAAGGCCATCGGTGTCTCGAACTTCCGGCCCGAGCACCTGGAGCGGCTGCTGGGCGAGACCTCCGTCGTCCCGGCCGTCAACCAGATCGAGCTGCACCCGCACTTCCCGCAGGCCGAGTCCCGCGCCTTCCACGCCCGGCACAACATCGTGACCGAGGCCTGGTCGCCGCTCGGCCAGGGCAAGGGCCTCCTGGAGGACCCGACGATCGCCACGCTCGCCGCCAAGCACGGCAAGACCCCCGCACAGGTGGTCCTGCGCTGGCACCTCCAGCTCGGCAATGTCGTCATCCCGAAGTCCGTCACCCCTTCGCGCATCGCCGAGAACATCGACGTCTTCGACTTCGAGCTGGCCGACGAAGACCTCGCCGCCCTCGCCGGCCTGGACACCGGCAACCGGATCGGCCCGGACCCGGCCACCTTCGACGTGGCCTGACCGCCGCTCGGTAACGCGCTCCATCGCGGCGCCGCCCGGCTCGTCCGGGCGGCGCCGTTGCCGTACCCGAGTGGCGGGCCCGCCGGACGGCAGGAAGTGTGGTGGGTGAGCGTGGGGCGGACCCGGCGTATGCCGACCGGGGCCGGCACCCCTCGCTCTGCCCTGCGCCTCCCCCGTGCCCTGGCAGGGGAGGTGTCCCCACCGAGGAGGCACGATGCCTGAAGTCACCTCTCCCTACCAGCCCGGAACGCCCTGCTGGATCGATCTCGCGGCCCCTGACCAGCAAGCCGCCATCGACTTCTACTCCGAGGTCTTCGGGTGGACCGGAGAGGTCGGGCCCGCGGAGACCGGGGGCTATGCCGTCTGCACGCTCAACGGCAAGCCGGTGGCCGGAATCATGGCCGCCGTCCCGATGGGCGGCCAGCCCGCGCCGCCGACCGTGTGGACCACCTACCTGTCGGCCGCCGACGCGGACGCCGCCTCCGAAGCGGTGAGCCAGGCCGGCGGCACGCTCCTGATGCCGGTCACGGACGTGATGACGCTCGGCCGGATGTGTATCGCGGCCGAGCCCACCGGAGCGGTGTTCGGCATCTGGCAGCCCAGGGACTTCCCCGGCGCCGGCATCGTCAACGAGCCGGGCGCGCTGATCTGGAACGAGCTCAACACCACCGACCCGTCCGCCGCCGCCACGTTCTACAAGGCGGCCCTCGGTATCGACAGTGCCCCCATGGAGGGCGCCGAGAACTACTACGCCCTCACGGTGAACGACCGGCCGGTGGGCGGCATGCAGCCGATGTCCGAACAGATGCCGTCCGGCACTCCCTCGCACTGGCTGGTGTACTTCGCGGTGACGGACACCGACGGCACGGTCGACAAAATCACCGCGGCCGGCGGTGCGGCGCTGCAGCAGCCCTTCGACATGGTTGCCGGCCGGATGGCCGTGGTGGCCGATCCGCAGGGCGCGACCTTCGCCGTGATCAGCCCGAAGCCGATGAATCAAGGCTGAGCGGCCGTTGACCGCTCACTGCTGCGCGCGGGCCGTGTGGACGGTCTGCGCGGACAGCAGGAAGGCATCGGGGCGGCGGACGATACCGACGGCGTCATCGGGGTCGGCGAGGCGGGCGAGGGTGGTGTGGTCGTCCCCGTCCAGGCGGTCGCCGTACAGGTCGAGCCCCTGGGTCAGGTTGTCCTGGAGGTAGGCGCGCGCATCCTCGGTCAGCGGGGCCGGCAGGTCCAGCAGGAAACTGCGGGTGCGCGGGGTGCGCAGGCCGGCGTCGGCGAGGAAGGCGGGCCAGTCCTCGGTGTCGTCGACGGCGCCGGGCAGCGCCGCGCGCATCTCCACGAACCAGTCCTCGCAGGCCGCGTCGAGCCGGGACTGCAGCCCCGGGCGCCCGATGCCGATGTCGCGCGGCAGGAAGCGGGGGGCGAGGCCGCCCTCGGAGACGGCGAGCAGCCCGCCGGGCCGCAGATGAGCGCCGAGGGCGGCAATCGCGGCACGCTGGTCACCGACGTGGTGCAGGGTCCTGGCGGACCAGATGAGGTCGGCGCCGCCGAGGGCGTCGAGCCCGTCCGGGAGTTCGGCGAGATGGGTGCGGACCCGGTCGCCGAGGCCGAGGCGCCCGGCCCGGGCGTGTGCCCGCTCCAGGAGCGCCGCGCTCGCGTCCACGGCGACCACTTCGGCGGCGGGGAAGGCCTGGGCCAGCAGACAGCTGACGACGCCCGGTCCGCTGCCGACGTCGAGCACCCGGTCCACCCCGTGGTCGCCGAGCGCGGCCGTCCCGACGAGGAGCTGCCGCAGCCAGGCCGCGGCCTGCTCGTAGAGCGGCAGGTGCAGCTCGGCGCCCCGTTCGAGGAGCGGGCCGAACACCTCCCAGTCGATCTGCGCCGTGTCGTGGGGGTCGTGCCCGGGTGCGGGCCGTTCGTCGTTGCTCATGGCATCGAGCCTCCGTTACCGGTCGTGCGGATCCACGTTGCCGCTCCGGCAACCCCGGATTCCGGCGGAGCAGGCCGCGACCGTAGGGTCTGGCCCGTGGCTACTCCGGGATGGATACCGCCGACGGATACCGAGCGGCGGCTGTACGAAGCGACGGCGCGTGGTGACGGGGACGGTCAGATCGCGGCGATCGCCGGTGAGGATCTGTATCTGGCGGCACCGCAGCAGGGCCAGGACCCACTGCCCGTCTACGACGACCCGGCGGCGGGTGGTAAGTGCATTCCCGTCCTGACCCGCGGCATGCTGCCGCCGTGGCAGCCGCAGGAGTTCTTCGACCGGGTTTCGCTGGAGGAGCTGGCGCAGGACTGGCCGAACGACAAATGGCGGCTCGCGGTCAATCCCGGGACGCCGTGCGCCGTGTACCTGGCCGCCTCCCCGGCCCACCGCGCCGGCTGGCTGCAGCGGCGCGCCCAGGTCGGGGCCCGGCCCGGCGGGCTGCTCGTCACGCACTTCGGCGGTCCGCTGCACGGCCCGGTGGCGCAGGGGCTGGCGTGCGGTGCGCCGCTCGCGGTGCACCACAGCGTGCCGTGGAACGAACTCGGTACGGCCTTCCTCGACCACGCCTCCGACGCACAGACCCTGCGCGAACAGTGGTCGGTGACCGATCCCGCCGGCTGGCAGCAGCGCCTGGACCAGTTGCTCGGCGGGCAGTTCGTACCGGCGGAGACGGAGACGGCGCTGCGGGCGCGGGCCGGCGGACGCGGGGCCGGGGCCGGGGCCGCTGAGGAGACGGCGGGCGGGGAGGCGGCTCCGGAACCCGCGGACTCCCAGGCCCCAACGGCCTCCCCGGCCACCGCCGCCACGTCGGCCGTCCCCGAGCTCGTGACCAGGTACGAAGAGCGGTTCCGCGCCGACGGACTGCTGCCGCCGGCGGACGGCCGGGTCGTGTCGCTCGTCGCGATGGACCTTGCGCATGCCGTCGCTCTCGTCCGCTGGGGCCTGGGCGCCCGGCTGTGCGCACCGCAGCAGGCCGAACAGGCCGTGGCGCAGGCCGGGGTGAAGGCCAGGGAGGTGTACGGCTCGTGGGAGGAGTTCGCCGCGGGCTATGCGCTGGGGCGGCTGCTGGCGTTCGACAACGGCTGGTTCGGGCCGGAGTACGCGCAGGCCGTGCACCTGCACCGGGTCCTCACCCAGGACCCGGCCTCGCCGTGGCGCGGTCTGCCGTTCGCTTGACGGAGGGCCTCGCTTGACGGTCGAGCGCGTCGCTTGACGAGGCCCGCGTCACTCGACGAGGGCGCGCCCCGGCGGGCGGTCACGCGGTGCGGGTTCGGTGTAGACGTAGGGCATGGATGTAGCTGTTTGCCTGTTCAGCTCCGACCTCCGGCTGCACGACCAGCCGGTGCTGCATGCCGCACTGCGCTCCGCGGCGCAGGTGGTGCCGCTGTTCGTCGTCGATACGGGCGTCGCCGACGCGGGGTTCATGGTGCCCAACCGGGCGGCATTCCTGGCCGGCGCACTGGCGGATCTCGATGCCGGACTGCGCGGTTGCGGTGGTCGGCTGGTCATCCGTACGGGGGATGTGGTGGCCGAGGCCTGCCGGGTGGCGGCGGAGGCCGGAGCCGGCGAGGTGCATCTCGCGGCCGGGGTGAGCGGCTATGCGCTGCGCAGGGAGCGGCGGTTGGCCGACGGGCTGGCGGCGGCGGGGCGGTCGTTGGTGGTGCACGACGCGGTCATCACGGCGCTGCCGCCCGCCACGGTGCTGCCCTCCGGCCCGGGCAAGGACCACTTCGCGGTCTTCACGCCGTACTTCCGGCGCTGGCAGGCCGCGGGGCTGCGGTCGGTGCTGCCCGCGCCTCGGTCCGTACGCGTCCCGGACGGGGTGCGGTCCGAGGACCTGCCGTCGGCGGCGGACCTGTGCCCGGGCGGGAAGCCGTCGCCCGCGCTCCCGGAGGGCGGCGAGCGGGCGGGGCGCCGCCGGTTCGGTGCCTGGCAGCGCTCGGGCATGGCCGACTACCGGAACCGGCAGGACGACCTGCCGGGCGATGCCACGTCGCGGCTCTCGCCCTATCTGCACTTCGGCTGCCTCTCGCCGGTGGAGCTGGTGCACAAGGCGTCGGCCCGCCCGGATGCCGGTGCCGAAGCGTTCGTACGGCAGCTGGCCTGGCGGGACTTCCACCATCAGGTACTGGCGGCCCGCCCCGGCGCGGCAAGCGCCGACTATCGCACGAAGGGTGACCGCTGGCGGTACGACGACGCCGAGGTGACGGCCTGGAAGGAGGGCCGCACCGGCTATCCGGTGGTCGATGCGGGAATGCGGCAGCTGCTGCACGAGGGGTGGCTGCACAACCGGGCGAGGATGCTGGTGGCGAGCTTTCTGACCAAGACGCTGTATGTGGACTGGCGGGTGGGCGCGCGGCACTTCCTGGACTGGCTGGTGGACGGCGATATGGCGAACAACCAGCTCAACTGGCAGTGGGTGGCCGGGACCGGCACCGACACCCGCCCCAACCGGGTGCTGAATCCGCTGGTCCAGGCCGGACGGTTCGACCCGCGGGGCGACTACGTACGGCGCTGGGTGCCGGAGCTGGCCGGCCTCGCGGGCGCGGCGGTGCACCAGCCGTGGAAGCTGACCGGGCCGGAGCGCGCGGCGTACGACTATCCGGACCCCGTGGTGGACCTGGCGGACGGACTGGTGCGGTTCAAGCGGGCACGCGGGCTGGAGTAGTCAGGGCGGAGTAGCCGGGGTGGCGCGTGGCCGGGCCGGAGCAGCCGGGGTCCGCGGGCGGTTGCCGTGTCGTGGGCGGCAGCCGCGCCGGGAGATGATGCAGGACGGATACGTCGGATGCGACGGATAGTACGGATAGTACGGATGCTACGGAGAGGACGGATGCGACATGGCCGGGAGCGGTATGCGCCGCGGGCTGGACCGGACGCTGCTGGACCGCGCACTCGGGGCGGCGGGGCCGAGGCAGCCGGCCGCGCTGCCGACGTGGGCCCAGTTCCGTACCGCACTGCGCCGTACACCGTTGTCGGTGTGGCACGACGATGTGACGGACTGGGCCGCGAGCCTGACGTACTACTCGGTCCTGGCACTGCTGCCGACGCTGATCGTCACGGTGTCGCTGATCGGTCTCGCCGATCCGGCGGCCACCGAGCAGCTCATCAACCAGATCACGTCGATCGCACCGGCCCAGTCGGGCCCGACCGTGCACCGTGCGCTGGTCGGCATGGCGCATCAGCGCACCGCCGCCTGGGTGGTGCTGGGCGGCGCCCTGGTCAGCGCCCTGTGGTCGTCCTGCAGCTACCTGGCCGTCTTCCGTCGCGCGCTGCACGCCATGAACCGCACCAAGGACGACCGTCCGCCGTGGCGCAAGGCACCGCGGATTCTGATGACGGCGCTGCTGCTGATGGCCCTGCTGATCAGCAGCGCGGTGGCCCTGCTGGTGAGCGGGCCGATTGCGACCGCACTGGGCCGGGCCGTCGGGCTGGGCGAGGCGGGCGAGGCGACCTGGAACCTGCTGAAGTGGCCGCTGCTGCTGCTTCTGGCCACGGTGCTGGCGATGGTGCTGTTCCGTTCCGGCCCGCCCAGCTCCCGCGGCGTCCGCAGAGCGGCACCCGGCGGTGTCGTCGCCGTGCTCCTCTGGCTGGTCTCCTCCGCCGGCTTCGCGGCCTACACCTCGTACGTCGGCACCTTCAACCGGCTCTACGGTTCGCTCGCGGGGCCGGTGGTGTTCCTGATCTGGCTGTGGTTCTCCCATCTGTCGCTGCTGTCCGGCGCCCAGTTCAATGTGGAACTGGCGCGCGCGGGGCGGGTGGTCCGGCCGCGCTCGGGGAGCTGAGGGCGGGGTGGCCGGTGGGGGCTCGATCAGCGGGCGCCATCGCTTGGAGCGGCGGCTCAGCGGGCTCCGTGCCCCGGGGCGATCGCCTCGATCCGGTGGGCCAGGCCGAAGTCGAGATGAGTGATCCGCCCGCCGATGCTGTGGGTGTTCACCGAGACCGCGAGTCGGTTGTACCCCAGCGTCAGCTCGGCGTGATGCCCCAACTCCTCCTGGATCTGCGCGATATGGATGACCATGGCAGCGGCCGGGAAGTGCCCGTGGAAGGCGTAGCCACGGCACAGCATCCCCCCCTCGACGGACCAGCCGGGCAGCTCCGCGAGCCGGTCCTCGATCTCCTTGAAGCTGAGCGGTTCCAGTTGAGCTGCCATGGCGTTCGCCTCTCCCCGTGTACCGACCACCGATGAGCCGGTCCCCTATACGCATGAATACGCATGAACGTGCACGGTTACGGTCGGGACCGCCGCCGCCCACTGCCACGGCGGCCGCGCCCACTCCAGCGTGGCACGCCGACGACACTTTCGCGCACCCACGGCGCGCGCCCCTCCCGTACACCCCACCGGCACCGGCCCTCGGCTACCGTCCCTCCCATGACAACTGCTGAGGCGTCCTCCCCGGAGACGACCACAGGCGTGGGCTCCCTGCTGCGCGAATGGCGCGACCGGCGCCGGATCAGCCAACTGGAACTGGCCCTGCGCGCCGACTCCTCCGCCCGCCACATCAGCTTCATCGAGACCGGCCGCTCCCGCCCCAGCCAGGAGATGGTGCTCCGCCTCGCCGAACACCTCGACGTCCCCGTACGGGAGCGCAACGCCCTGCTGATCGCAGCGGGCTACGCCCCGACCTTCCCGGAGACACCGCTGGACGACCCGTCGATGGCCGCCCTGCGCTCCGGATTGGAACGCCTCCTGACCGGCTACGAGCCCTTCCCCGCCCTGGTGGTCGACGGGACCTACCACGTACAGGCGGCAAACCGCGGCGTCACCGTGCTGCTGGACGGCATCGCCCCTGCCCTCCTCCAGCCCCCGCTGAACTCCATGCGCCTCACCATGCACCCCGACGGCCTGGCCCCCCGCATCCGCAACTACCGGGAATGGCGCAGCCATCTCCTCGCCCAGATGGAACGCCAACTGGCCCTGATGCGCTCCCCCCGCCTGCGCGCCCTCTACGACGAGGTGAGCGCCTACCCCCTCCCCCCGGGCGGCCGCGAGAAGGCAGCCTTCGGCGAACACGCCCCCTTCGCCCTCCCCATGATGCTCGAACACGACAACACCGTGCTGTCCTTCATCTCGACCATCGCCACGTTCAACACCCCGATGGATGTAACCGTCTCCGAGCTGGCAGTGGAAACCCTTCTGCCGGCTGACCCGGAGACGGCGGCGTATCTGCGGGAGACGGGCCTGTAGCGGGCGGCGGGCGGCCGGGCCTTACGGGACGGCCCTGGCCGTGCCGGAGGGCTCGGGCCGCTCGGGTGGCCCGGGTGGCCCGGGTGGCCCGGACGGCAGCGGGACCGAACGGCTCGGACGGCTCAGACCGCCGACGGCACCCGGTCCAGAAACCCACACACGGACCGAATCCGCCCGTCCTCCCCCAGCCGCACCACATCGAACCCGGCCACCGGCGCCGAACCATCCGCCACACTGACCAGCTCCCACCCGAACCGCGCCATGTCATGGTGCCCGTCCACGCCCCCCAACTGCCGGAACACAAACCCGGGGAACTGCGCATGCGCCCCCGCGATGGCCGCCGCCAGCCCCTCGTGCCCCGCGACATCGGCCAACGGATCCGTATACGTGGCATCCTCACCGAAGGCCGCCGCGACGGCCTTGGCCCGCGGCCCCTCCTCCGTCGCATTCCACGCCTCGAAGTACCGCGCTACCACCGCCGCGTACCACTCGCCCGCCCCCGAGGACTGCTGCACAACCTGCTGCTGCTCCTGCTGAGTCATGACGTGCTCCTGCTCCTGGTGAGATCCGA
Source organism: Streptomyces sp. NBC_00400 (assembly GCF_036048035.1). Taxonomy (NCBI): domain Bacteria; kingdom Bacillati; phylum Actinomycetota; class Actinomycetes; order Kitasatosporales; family Streptomycetaceae; genus Streptomyces; species Streptomyces sp. NBC_00400. Next base: position 1,235,742 of record NZ_CP107940.1, read on the forward strand.
ACGGCACCGGTACCAAGCACTGTTGCCGGCACCGCTTCACGGGCCGGAGTGCGCCGGCCCGTGAACCGATGCCTTCACCTTGCCGGGCGGCGGGGAGGGGGTCGATTACTCGGGAGGTAAGGGGAGGGCAGGAAGCCTGGCTATACAGGCGGACAAGGCCATTCAGCGCTCTCGCCCGTTGAACTTCGCGATGGCCTCCGGCAGCTCCATCAGCGACTCGATGCGGACAGGCACGACGGATACGACGGTCAGCAGTACGGCGCCTGGCCGGTGAGGGACGCGGCTACTCGCATCCATACGCCGAAGAGGCGGTACAGGGTGGGGAGTTGGCCTTCCGTCTGAACGGTCCGGCTGTCCACGGAGGTGACCGAGGGGATTCCCAGAAGTGTCGATGCCACCGAGGACGACTGCCAACGGACCCTGAGGGTGGACGAGCCCGAAGTCGCGGCCCGCCGGGGCGCTTTCCGCCTTACGGAGAGACTGGCCGTGACCGCTTCCTCGATCGCCTGGCGCGCTTCCACAGCCGGGCGCAGCTTCGCGGCGAAGCGGTCATGTGCGCTCTTCACGGCCACGGTGGTGACGGAATCGTCCCACGCCAAGGTTTCCGCGCAGGCGCTGTCGTCACCGGTGAGGGCCACCATGGGCACACCGAGCACCGCTGCGGTGGCGTGGGTCAGGCCGATCTCGCCCACCGGCATGCCGTCCAGCCATATGTCCTCGATCTCGTGCCCCATGAAGCTGTGACTCAGCACGCCGAGCGTGCCGGCTCGAGAGTGGTAGCCGACGCAGATCATGGCGTCGTGTTCGGGGGTGAGGCCTTCGAGCATGCCCATGTGCTTGGGCTTGCCGCGGATGAGGCGGGCCTCCGGGTGCAGCGTCTCGGGCACCAGATTGCGCATGGGGCCGTGTGCATCGTTCACGACGACATCGGTGGCGCCTGCCGCCAGGGCACCGCGGACAGCGGCGTTGACGTCCTCCGCCATCATCAGACGCCCGCGCTCGTAATCCCGCCCACTCGGCTGGACGTCGTCGGCATCGACGAGCCCCGTGATGCCTTCCATGTCCGCGCTGATGTAGATCCGCACTTCGCATACTCCTCGACCTCAAGCCTCACGTTTGACCGGATGGGGGACGCTGAGCGTTCCTCGCCCGGTTCCTGGGCGCGGACAAGGCCGGGCGGAAAAGGCGGAGAGACGGAAAGCTCCTCGAGGACGAACCTTGCCGACGGTTTCCCCACCTGCTCGTCTTTCAGGTTCAGTTGTCCGGGGACGAACGCGTACCCGCGCGCCACCCGCCGAAGCGCCCCGGGCAGACGAATGCCCCCTCGTGCCGAAGCGGAGAGGGGGCCTGATGTCGCGTTCGCGGGGTCAGGACAGGGTGGCGGTGAGGGTGATGGTGGTGCCGGCGAGGGCCTGGCTCACCGGGCAGTTGACCTTGGCGTCCTCGGCCGCGGACTTGAAGGCGGACTCGTCGATGCCGGGCACCTGGCCCTCCACGGTGAGGTGGATTCCGGTGATGCCGGTGCCGGGCTGGAAGGTGACCGCGGCCTTCGTCGTGAGCAGCGTCGGTGGGTTTCCGGCCCCGGTGAGCGTGTTCGACAGGGCCATGGAGAAGCAACTGGAGTGGGCGGCGGCGATCAGCTCCTCGGGGCTGGTCTTCCCATTGGGATCCTCGGCGCGGGAAGCCCAGGTCACAGGGAAGTGACCGACTCCCGAGGAGTCGAGCGTGACCTCCCCCAGGCCCTTGAACAACTCGCCCTCCCACTCGGTGTGAGCGTTACGTGTGGTGGCCATGGTGAACCCTTTCTGTGTACGGATGACGCGATGACGTCGACTCTCCGATCGTCCGCCCTGGGGTGGTCTGCCCGGGTTTACGACGCGCCGCACCATGCGACTCGGCGGTCCGTCCGCACTCGGGAGCCGTCGCCTGACCAGGCCGCCTGGCCAGGCCGAACGTGGTTGCCGGCGGTCCCCTGACCGGGAACGTTGCGGAGTACGCGGGGCGGCTTAGCCTTGGAGGTATTGCCACGCTTGCCCCGGCCCCATGCCGCTGGGCGGCATCCGGCGGCGACTGCGGCAACCCGCGCCGACCCGTGTCGAGCGGGTGGCCGGTGAGCAACGCCGACGAGAGGACAAGCCATGAGCCCCCTGACCCCAGACGAAAACGCGCCCCCGGCCGGAGAAGCTTCCACCGACGGCACACAGTCCGCAGCGGAGGCGGCGGACACCCAGGCCGCCCTGGTCGAGCTCGCGGCCAGTGTGGCTCTGCTGCCGCAGGCGCCACCGGCCGAGGGCGAGGAGGAACGTCCCGAGGGCGCTGTCTCCCTGCCGGTGATCGAACAGGACGGCAACCGGTACGTCCCCGTCTTCACGACCGAGAATGCGCTGCTGACGGCCGGGGGCGACCTGGAGACCGCGCTCCGCATCCCCGTCGTCGACCTGGCCGCGAACTGGCCCGCGGACGACCTGTGGATGGCGGTCGACCCGTCTTCCGAGCAGGGCCTTGCCCTTCCCCCGGACCTGGTGCGGGCGCTGCCCGTCTTCAGCCGGCACGCCGATGACGCGGCCGGCCGGGCGGGCGAGGCCGGTGCGGAGGGGATGGAGGGGGCGTAGGGAGGCGGCGACGGAGAGCCTGGTCCGTCGCGGGCCGGAGGACCCGCATTGCCTGCCACACATCGGGCGGGTATGAGTGCCCGCTGTCGATGAGAGCCGGGTCCCTGACGTGCCCGCAGACAGACACCTCAGGGATCCAGAACCCGGGATCGACGGCGCCAGTTCCTGCGCGCCGTCTTGGGGCGTCCCTGCCGGCGGAGAACTGGGGGGGGTGCCCGCCGAATGCGGGAGCGCGGGCGACAGCGGTGCGGCAGCGGTGCGGCAGAATCGCGCATATGCGCGTAGTGATTTTATGTGGTGGAGAGAGCTCCGAGCGGGATGTTTCGCTGGCCTCGGGCTGGTCGGTTGCCCAGGCATTGCTTGAGCGGGGTCACGAGGTGGTGCTGGTCGATCCGGCCGCAGCGGTGCCGGTCCTGGCTGGACCGCTGCACCCTGGTGACACGGTCGACGCAATCAGCGTCGCGAAGGAACCACCGTCCCTCTCCGATCAGCAGCAGTGGCGGCGGCGCATGTACGCGGCCCTGACGGGCGGTCCGGTCCTTGATCTCCTGCGCGGAGCGGAGGCCGTATTCCTGGCGCTGCACGGTGGCTGGGGTGAAGACGGGCATGTGCAGACGCTGCTGGAAATGGCGGGCATCCCGTTCACCGGTGCGGGCAGCGCGGCGTGTGCGGCGGCCTGGCACAAGGGCCGGGCACAGGCGGTACTCGGCGCGGTGGGGCTGCCCGTGGTCGAACGGGCACTGTGGCGGCCCGGGGACGGAGACGTGCCCGAGAACGTGGAACGACTGGTTGCGGCGGGTCCGGTGGTGGCAAAGCCGGCAGCGGACGGGTCGAGTGTGTCGGTGCACCGGGTCGACTCGCTGTCGCAACTGGGCCAGGTTGCTTCCGAGGTGCGCTCCCGTGGGGTCGAGCTGCTGGTGGAGCCGTTCCTGCCGGGGCGCGAGTTCACTGTGGCCGTGGTCGGTGATCAGGTGCTTCCGGTGGTCGAGATCGAGCTGACGACTCCGGTGTGGGACTACGCCGCCAAGTACCAGCCGGGAGCGGTGAGCGAGGTGTGCCCTGCGCGGGTCCCGGCGGCCTTCGCGTCCCGGCTGCAGGAGCTGGCCCTGCACGCGCACCGGGCGCTGGGATTCGACGGCGACTCCTACTCGCGCACCGACTTCCGCTGCGATACAGGTGGCGAGCCGATGTGCCTCGAAGTGAACGCGCTCCCCGGCCTGACGGCAACGAGCCTGTTGCCGCTCGCGGCCACCGGGGCCGGCTGGACCTACCCCGACCTGGTCCAGCGCATCCTCGACCTCGCGGTCCGCTGAGCACGGACCGTGTCCGCACGGACGGGGCAACCCCGCATGGGACGGGCCCCCCGCGTGAGTGCCGGTCTCCGGAGCGTCAGCCAAGCTCCCGCGGTCCGTAGATGGCGTGGCCGACGCCGGTAGCGAGTGCCCAGTAGCGATCGCCGTAGGACCAATGCCACCACTCGGTCGGGTAGTTGACCATGCCCGCTGCGGTCAGGGCCTCGGTGAGGATCTGCCGGTTCCCACGCGCCTCCGAACTGATGTTGCGTGCGGCGGTATAACAGGCGCCCTCACTCACTTCCGGGCCGGCATCCACCGGCGTCCCCATATCAAGTTCCCGGCCATCGGCGGCGACGAGAGTCACGTCGACGGCAGCGCCGGCGCTGTGCGGGGCGATCTCCGGGGGAGACACGAACCGGCTTGCGGCAGCACGAACCTGTTCCGAGGGCCAGCCGGGGTTGTCGTTCCGGAGCCTTTCGGCATACCGCTCGAAGTAGAAACGTTGCACCGCAGGCGGCCGGTACCCCTCGATGAACAGCAACCGGACGCCGTCCGGCAGGAGCTCCCGGGCATCGAGAAGGCGGTTCAAGACACCTTCGCGCACATACGCGAAGGCCCCGGCATCGTCTTGCTCACGCGTGTCGACGGGGAAGGGATCCTGACGTCGGACATCGAGGAGTGGTTCGTTGCAGTCCTTCACCGGTATGGCTGCAATCTTCGGATCTGACATCAAGACGATCTCGGTCATGGACTGATCATTGCGCACCGGCCTCGACGACGTCCGCTCAACCGCCCGATCAGGAGCAGGCACCGGACGCACCACCCTGTCCTGCTCCAACTCACCTGCAGAATTCTCCACTTGAGATGCCCCTGCGCCTCGCACTGAAACGATCGGTGAGTGGCAGGATCGGGTCATGACCGATGACTTACCGGCCCGTGCGCGGGGCCTCTGGGAGCAGTTGGCGGAGGCGCCTGTGTCGTTCCCGTCGGACGGAGGCTCCGTGATCGCTGTCTCTGCCGAGTCTCGGCTGTGCCCGGCCGCCTGGACGGGAATCGTGAGGCTGGGCGATGCCGCGGTGATCACGGTGCCGGACGAGGCTCAGGCGCTGCTGTTCCGTCGTGCGGTGGTGGACACGCCGGTTGAGTCCCTGATGCGCCCCGGCACGCTCCGGGCGCTGCTGCCGGTGGTCGACGTGCTCGGCCCCGCCTCGCTGGCGTACCTCTCGATGGACGACTTCCGCCCTGAGTTCGGTGGGACGGCGGTCGGCTGCTTGCCGCCGGGCCATGATGGCCTTCGGGCGCTGGCAGGGTTGGTGGGACCGGAAGATGCAGGCGAGAGCGGCATCGACGAGATCGACTCCCCGGTGTTCGTGGTGCGCGACGGCCCCGAGGTCGTGGCTGCCGCGGGATACCGGAGGTGGCCGGCGTCGACCGCGCACCTGTGTGTGCTGACTGCTCCACAACGGAGAGGGCACGGTCTGGCGCGGCAGGTGGCCTCCGAGGCGGTGGCCCACGCGCTTGGCGCCGGACTGTTGCCGCAGTGGCGTGCGCGTCCCGCGGCCTCCCGGCGGGTGGCTGCCGCGCTCGGATTCCGGGAGATCGGCGGTCAGTTGAGTGTGCGACTAGGAGTCGGTCAGGGAGTGGGGCTGGCCGTCCGGTAGTGGTAACCCCCCGCCGGACCGGGGGTGGACCGGCCCTCGACGCGGGGGCGGACCGGCCCTCGACGCGGGGGGCGGACCGGCTCCCCGGACGGGGGGCGGACCGGCTGTCGGGGCGGGCGCGGTGCCAGAAGACTCGTCCGTATGACGACGAGTCTTGAGACCCCTTCCCCGCCGGCCGATGCGGGAGCACCCGTCGGCAGCGACTTTGCGCGGCTGTCGCGGCGCATCGTCGCGGCCGGGCTGTTGAAGCGCCGGCCCGGGTACTACGCGGTGCGGCTGTCGGCCGTGAGCGCGGCATTCGCCGGGGGCTGGGTGGTGTTCATCGCGCTGGGCGACAGTTGGTGGCAACTGGCCGTGGCCGTGTTCCTGGCGTTCGTCTTCGGGCAGATGGCGCTGGTCACCCATGATGTGGCGCATATGCAGGTGTTCCGTCGGCGTCGGCCCAGTGGAGTCGGTGGGCGGCTGTTCGGCAACCTGGGTGTGGGGATGTCGTACGGCTGGTGGATGGACAAGCACACCCGGCATCACGCCAACCCCAACCATGAGGAGCTGGACCCGGATGTCGCGCCGGACATCCTGGTGTGGTCGCAGGACCAGGCGCGGGCCGCCACGGGGCTGCCCCGCTTCATCGGCCGTTATCAGGCGCAGTTGTTCTTCCCGTTGCTGACGCTGGAAGGGTTCAATCTGCGGGTGGCGAGCATCCGCGCGCTGCGGTCGCCCACCATGAAGCACTGGGGCAGCGAGGCAGCGCTGCTGCTGACGCATATCGGCCTGTATCTCGCCGCGCTGTTCCTGGTGCTGTCACCCGGTAAGGCGCTGGCCTTCCTCCTCGTCCACCAGGCCGTCTTCGGTGTGTATCTGGGGTCCACCTTTGCGCCCAACCACAAGGGGATGCCGACGCTGACGGGTGACGCACGGCCGGACTTCCTGCGTCGTCAGGTGCTGACCTCGCGCAATATCCGGGGCGGGGTGATGACCGACTTCCTTCTCGGCGGGCTCAACTACCAGATCGAGCACCACCTCTTCCCCAGCATGCCGACGCCGCATCTGCGCCGTGCCCAGAAGATCGTGCGTGCCTACTGCACCGAGATCGGGGTCCCGTACCACGAGACCGGGCTGATCAGGTCGTACGCGGAGGCACTGCGGCACTTGCGGCGGGCGGGGGAACCTCTTCGGAGTCCGCGGGTGTAGGCACAGCGGTCGTGGCGGTGGGAGCAGTTGTGGCCGTCGTGGCCGCGGTCTCCGCCTGTCGTGCCGTACGCCGGGCCGCCATGAAGGCGTAGACCAGGATGCCGGCGAACAGGAAGAGCACACCCTGGTAGATCGCGGCGTAGCCGGCGCCGGCGACGAGCCAGAAGGTGAAGCCGAAGGCGGCCAGGGCGAGGGTCAGATCGCGGGCGAAGCGGGCGGGGCGGACCTGGTCGCGGCGGCCGGTGAGCAGGAAGTAGACCTGGGCGCCGGCGGCGAGGAGGTAGGGGACGGTCGCCGAGAAGGTGGTGATCAGGACAAGGATCTCGAACACGCCGCCGGACCCGATGAGGTAGTTGATCACCGTGAGGGCGCTGGCCAGCACACCGGCGGCCAGGACGCCGAAGGTCGGGACACCGCGCCGCTTGGTCAGGAACGGCGCGGGGAACAGCCCGTCCTTGGCGGCGGCGTACGGGGACTGGGCGCTCATCAGGGTCCAGCCGTTGAGAGCGCCGATGATCGAGACGACGGCGGCGAGCGCGACGACCGTGCCGCCCCAGTGTCCGCCGAACATGGCGTTCACCGCGTCGGAGAACGGCGCCTGGGACTTCACCAGCTTGTCGTGGGCGACGGTGCCGAAGACGGCGACGGTGCCCAGGAGGTAGACGACGGCGGAGCCGATGGTGCCGAGGACGGTGGCCCGGCCGACGTTCCGCTCCGGGTCGCAGACCTCGCCCGCGCTCATCGCGGCGGACTCCACACCCACGTAGGAGTAGAGGAGGATCGCGGCGGCCGCGGACATTCCGCCGGCCGCGCTGCCGCTGCCTTCGTGGAACGGGCCGAGGTTGGCCGGGTCGAAGAAGAACAGGCCGACGACGGCGATGAAGAGGAGCGGGATGAACTTGAGGACGGTGGAGATCGTCTGGACCAGGCCGACGTAGCGGGTGCCGGCGAAGTTGGCGACGGCCGGCAGCCAGAGCGCGCCGAGTGCGATCGCGAGGTCGGCGCCGCGGGAGGGGTGGCCGGGGAGGAGGACGTGGACGTAGCCGACGATGGCGACCGCGAGCGCCGCGTTGCTGACCCAGGTCATGGTCCAGTACGACCAGGCGGAGAGGAATCCGGCGAAGTCGCCGAACGCCTCGCGCGCGTAGACGTAGGGGCCTCCGGTGTCCGGGTGGCGCTCGGCGAGCCGCCCGAAGACCAGGGCGAGTGCGAGGGCGCCGATGGTCAGTGCGCCGAAGGCGACCAGGCTGACGGTACCGAACGGGGCGACCGAAGCCGGCAGTAGAAAGATGCCGCCACCGATGATGTTTCCCATCACCAGACAGGTGGCGGTGAACAAGCTCATCCGAAACGGTGACTTGGCTTGAGTGTGCAGGTCAGAGCCGGTCTCGGGGTGCTGAGCGGCAGGGCTGCGGTGCATGTGGGGCGCATCTCTCGTCGTGCCGGGCCGTCCGGTGCGCCGGACTGGTGCACATGGTCACCGGATCGGCGGCACGCTTCAAAATCGCCGTGAATACTCCCGCCACTGGGGCCTGCTGGTGAAAGATCTGCGGTCTCGTGGGTGAACGACAGGATTCCCTCGGCAGGCCCATTTATTGCGTATGGTGTGCAATAACCATCACTGTGCAATTACCTCGGCCGCAGTGTGCGAGAGGAGAACGGCATGCGTGGGACACCCGTCGTGCTGGGCATCGAGTCGTCCTGTGACGAGACGGGCGCCGGCCTGGTGCGGGACGGGCAGCTCCTGGGCCACGCCGTGGCGTCGAGCATGGGCGAGCACGCCCGGTTCGGCGGCGTGGTGCCGGAGATCGCCGCCCGCGCCCATGTCCACTCGTTCACCCCGGTGGTGCACCGGGCGCTGGAGGAGGCCGGGCTGCGGATGTCCGAGGTCGGGGCGGTCGCGGTGACGACCGGGCCGGGGCTTTCCGGTGCGCTCCAGGTCGGGCTGGCGGGGGCGAAGAGCCTGGCGTACGCGCTGGACGTGCCGCTGTACGGGGTGCACCACCTGGCGGGCCATGTCGCGGCCGACACCCTGGAGCACGGTCCGCTGCCCGACCCCTGTGTGGTGCTGATCGTCTCCGGCGGCCACACCTCGCTGCTGCTCGTCCGCGACCTGGCCCGCGATCCGATCGTGCACCTCGGCGACACCTTGGACGACGCCGCCGGCGAGTGCTTCGACAAGGTCGCCCGGGTCTTCGGACTCCCCTACCCCGGCGGGCCGGCCATCGACCGGACGGCGCGCGAGGGCGACGCGGGTGCCGTGCGGTTTCCCCGTCCGCTGACCGGGCCGCGTGATGATCCGTACGGCTTCTCGTTCTCGGGGCTGAAGACCGCCGCCGCACGATGGGCGGAGCGGAACCGCGGCCAGGCCCTGCCGGTGGCCGACGGAGCGGCCGGGCTGCAGGAGGCGGTCGCCGATGTCCTGACCCGCAAGGCGGTGGCCGCCTGCACCGCCCACGGCGTCGGCACCCTCGTCGTGGTGGGCGGGGTTGCCGCCAACTCCCGCGTCCGGAGCCTGGCGGAGGAGCGCTGCGCCGCCGCCGGGATCACCCTGCGGGTGCCGCCGCTGCGGCTGTGCACCGACAACGGCGCGATGATCGCCGCCATCGGGGATCTGCTGGTCCGGGCGGGCGCCGCACCGGCCCCGCTGGATGTCTCGATCGATCCGTCGGCGCCCCTGGAGTACGCCGCACTGCACCCGGTCGCCCGCACCGCCGCCGTGAACGTATCCGCCTGACCAGTACGGACCGGATCCGGGGGGGGCACATCCGGCGGGATCCAGCGGGCGGCGGAGGGGCGGGAGCCGTGCGGGCGGGACACCGTAGTGATCAGCCGTCCGCGGACGTCGTGAGTCCGGCCAGCGCCCGCGACAGGGCGGTCAACGCCTGGGTGACGTGCGGGAGTTCCAGCGGGTCCGGCGCGGCCAGGACGCGTTGCCGCAGCTCCCGGTCGGCGCCGAGCAGCGCCTCGACGCCGAGGCGTACCCGCAGGGCGCCCGGCGCGTCGCCGAAACGGTGTCCGCCGCGCGCTCCCCAGGGGGCCAACTTCCGCTCCAGCGCACGGGATTCCACGGTCCCGCGGGCCGCCATCGGCCGGCGCAGCGGTTCGAGGTCGGCGTAGAGATGGCTGCCGGAGTGCGGCGGGCGGCAGAGGGCGCCGGCCTCGGTGACGGTGTGGTGGAGCGCCGCGGCGAGCATGCCGTACACCCGGGCGGCGGTGGCCGTACGGGCACGCACCTCGTCGGGTTCGCCGAGCGCATACGTGACGGCACAGCCGACCGGCCCGGGAATGGGCACCGGGACCGCGGTGAGCGCGTCCAGTGCGGCGGCCCGCAGGACGGCTCCGCGGTCGGTGCCGGGGAAGCGGGCCAGCGCGGCCGGCCAGGAGTCGGGGACCAGCGTGGCCCGCAGGTCGGTGAGCACCACGACCTCGCCGGGCAGCATCTCGGCGGGGCTGAGCAGCACGGTGTCATGCGGATCGTGCAGCAGATCGCGGCGCGTCTCGTCACTGATGATCCACAGCCCTTCCTGCGCGGCCGCTTCACAGACCTCGTGCAGTTGCTCGGGCGCGGGGCAGGTGCCGGTCGGATCGTCGGCGACGGACAGGACCAGGACACGCGGGCTGTCGCCGTGCATCCGGGCCCGGCGGACGGTCTCCAGCAGCGCGAACGGGTCGGGCACGCCGCCCGATTCCGCCGGTACGGGCGCGAGGTGCACCGGCCGCCCGAGCTGCCGGGCGGGCGGCGCGTACCACTCGGAGCAGGGCCGCGGCAGCACCACCGCCCCGTCCGTCGCGGCGTACAGCGCGAGGAGCAGGGCCGGCGCCCCGGGGGCGGCGAGGATCCGGTCGGGGGTGGTGACCAGGCCGCGGCGTTCCCAGTAGCCGCAGGCGGCGGTGCGCAGTGGCGCGCTGCCGCCGGGCGGCTCGGCTTCGGTGCGGTCCGCCGCCGCGGAGAGGTACGCGGCGAGCGCCGGCAGGACCGGCAGGCCCACCGGCGGATCCGGGTCCGGCTCCCGCTGCGGATCCGGGGCGGTCCGCTGCATCCGTACCTCCACTCCACGACGGCGGGGCGATCGTGGGCCCCTCTCGCCCGAGGGAAACCCCAAGACATCCCCTGGGGCGGCCCCGTCCACCTTGGCAGATCGCGGGGGTGGCGGCGGGGCGACACGTCAGCGCGGGGCGGGACCCGCGCTCACTGCGCCGGGCGCGCCGCGGCGGACTCGTAGCGATGCACCGTGACCACCTCACCGCCGTCCCACTCCTGCCGCTCGGTGGCACGGCGGATCCAGCCCAGCCGTTCGTAGAGGCCGATGGCCGCGGTGTCGGTGGCCTTGACCTCCAGTACGGGGCGCAGTCCACGGGCGGCCGCCGCCGTCTCGACGGTGCGCAGCAGCCGTCCGCCGAGGCCCGCGCCGCGGGCGGCGGGTGCGACGCACAGCCGGCTGACCTCGTGGCCGCACAGCGCCGCGTGGCCGACGACCGTACCGTCGGTCTCGGCGACCCAGGCGGCGGTCAGTCCGTCGGGGGTCAGCCAGCGCGCCGGATCGTCCGGCCAGTGGTGCGGATAGCCGCTGTGGGTGTGCACCTCGGCCAGCAGCGCCACACAGGCGTCGAGGTCGGTGTCGCGCCGGTTCCTGATCATCGCCGCTTCCGGATCATCGCTGTTTCCTGATCATCGCTGTTTCCTGATCATCCCGACAGCGAAGCACGGATGGCCGGGGCTGGGGAGGCCGGGGCCCACGGTGGCCGGGGCAGAGACGGCCGGGGCCAGGCGCGGCCGGGGCAGGCGCGGCCGGGGCACGGCAGCCCGGTCTGCGCGCGGCACCGCCCACCGCCCCGCCACGGCCGCGCACCGCCCCGCAACGCCGCGCACCGCCCCCCAGCAGCCCCTTCCTGCCTGTTGCGGCGAGTCTGGGGTACAAGAGGGCGCATGCGATCGCTACTTCCCCAACTCGACCGGCGGACCTTCCACCTCATTGCCTCCCGCGAATGGCCGGGCGCACAGCGGGTCCTGCCCCGGCTGACCCGCAGCGCCAACCACGGACTGCTGTGGTTCGGCATCGCGGCCGGCGCGGCCGCACTGGGCGGCCGGCCGATGCGCCGGGCGGCGCTGCGCGGAGTGGCGTCGCTGGCCGTGGCGTCGGCGACGGTGAATACCCTCGGCAAGGGCTCGGTGCGGCGCCAGCGACCGCTGCTGGACGCGGTGCCGGTCATACGGCAGCTGCACCGTCAGCCCGTCACCTCCTCGTTCCCGTCCGGGCACGCGGCCTCGGCGGTGGCCTTCGCGACCGGTGTGGCCTTCGAGAACAAGTGGTGGGGCCTGGCGCTGGCGCCGGTCGCCGCCTCGGTGGCGTTCTCCCGCGTCTATACGGGCGTGCACTATCCGGGTGATGTGCTGGCGGGTGCCGCGCTGGGGGCCGGTGCGGCGTTTGCGGTCCGCGGCTTCGCGCCGACCCGCGCCCAGCTGGCGCCGCCCGCCAGACCGCGCGCCGAGGCGCCCGCGCTGCCGGGCGGCCGGGGTCTGGTCGTGGTGGCGAACCAGCGCTCGGGGCAGCGCACGGGCCCCGGACCGGACCGCGCCGAGGAGGTGCACGGGGTACTGCCGCAGGCCGAGGTGACGGTGTGCAGCGGGCCGGACGGGGAGCCGCTGGACAAGGCCCTGGAAGATGCCGCGGAGCGGGCCAAGGCGCTGGGCGGTGCGCTGGGGGTGCTCGGCGGGGACGGCACGGTCAATGCCGCCGCGGAGGTCGCGCTCCGGCACGGGCTGCCGCTCGCGGTGCTGCCCGGCGGCACCCTGAACCACTTCGCGTACGACCTCGGGATCGAAACCTATGCGGCGGCGGCACGCGCCGTGGAGACCGGTGAGGCCGTCGCGGTGGACGTGGCGCGCTTCCGGGCCGGGCCGCATCCGGAGGCGCGGCACTTCCTCAACACCTTCTCGATCGGCGCGTATCCGGAGCTGGTGCGGATCCGGGAACGGTGGGCCGGGAAGATCGGCGCCTGGCCCGCCGGAGTCCTCGCGGCGTGGGAGGTGCTGCGCACCGCCGAGCCGCTGACCCTCACGGTCAATGGCGAGCGGCGGGCCGTGTGGCTGCTGTTCGCCGGAAACTCTCAATACCGGGGGCTGGGGTTCGCTCCGGTGCGCCGGCACGACCTGGCGGACGGGGTGCTCGACGTACGGGTGGTGCACGGTGGCCGGCTGGCCCGCACCCGGCTGCTCGCCGCGGCCCTGCTGGGCACCCCGCGCAGCTCTCCGGTGCTCGGCGAGGCGCGTCTGTCGCGGCTGCGGATCAGCGGGCTCCCGGAGGGCACGACACTGGCCTTCGACGGTGAAGTGGCCCCGGCCCCGGCCGAGTTGACGCTGGACAAGCAGAACGAAGCACTGACCGTCTACCGGCTGCTGCCCGAATAGTAAGACCCCACTCTCATGATGCGAGATTGCGGCGTACGGTGTGATCACCACGCCGCAGAGCGGCCGCGCGGGGTACGTGCGGCCGCCAGGCGGTGGCCGGGATGCCGTGCGCACCCCGGCCACCGCTCCCCCGCATGCGAAGGAGCCGGTCATGCCGCAGGAATCCGCCGTCTACACCCACGGCCACCACGAGTCCGTACTGCGCTCCCACACCTGGCGCACCGTCGACAATTCGGCCGGATACCTCCGGGATGCGCTGCAGCCGCACATGCAGATCCTGGACGTCGGCTGCGGCCCCGGCACCATCACCGCCGACCTGGCGGCCCTGGTGCCGGACGGTCAGGTCACCGGCCTGGAGCAAGCACCGGACGTACTGCGGCAGGCCCGCGCCACGGCCGCCGACCGGGGCCTGACGAACGTCCGCTTCGCGGTCGGCGATGTCCACGCACTGGACTACCCCGATGACACCTTCTGCGTGGTGCACGCCCACCAGGTACTGCAGCACGTGGGCGACCCCGTCCAGGCGCTGCGCGAGATGCGCCGGGTCACCAAGCCCGGCGGGATCGTCGCCGTCCGGGATTCGGACTACTCGGCCATGACCTGGTACCCGGAGGTCGACGGGATGGCCGACTGGCTGCGGCTGTATCTGCGGGTGGCCCGCGCCAACGGAGGCGAACCGGACGCCGGACGCCGGCTGCACGCCTGGGCACGGCAGGCCGGTTTCGCCCCGGAAGCGATCACCGCCACCGCCGGCACCTGGTGTTACCACACCCCGCAGGAACGCTCCTGGTGGAGCGAGCTGTGGGCGGAGCGTACGGTCGGCTCCTCCTACGCGCGGATCGCGGTGGACGGCGGGCACGCCACCACGGAGCAGCTGGACCGGATCGCTCAGGCCTGGCGGGCGTGGGGCGCCGAAGAGGACGGCTGGTTCGGCATCCTGCACGGCGAGATCCTGTGCCGCGTCTGACGAACGGGACGACCGGGGCGGCCCCGGGGTGACGGGTCCCCCGGGGCCTGCCGCCGGTGTCCGGGCTCCCGGGGCCGGGCATCCGGGGGCCGGGCATCCGGGGGCCGGGGAGGCGAGGGTCCGGGGATCCGGAGGGGTCAGGCCCCGTCGTCCGGGGCACCTCCTTGCCACAAGACCCGACGGGGAGCGGTCGATGATGACCAAGTGATCGCGCACCCGCGGGCCGCCCAACTAGGGTTGCCCGTATGGACATTCTGGGGACCTCATTGCGGGTGTGCGTCGGCGATCTCGATGCGGCGATCGGCGTCTACGAACGGCTGACCGGCGCGGAAGCGATCCGTTTCCAGCGCGGCGGGGTGGCGGTCGCGGCCGTCGGGTGCTTCTTCCTGATGAGCGGCCCCGAAGCGGAGTTGTCGGTGCTGCGGAAGATCACAGCGACCATCGCCGTCAAGGATGTCGACGATGCGGTGGCCGATCTGACGGCCGTCGGCGCGGACATCGTCGCCGGTCCGCTGCCGACACCGATCGGCCGCAATCTGGTCGCCCGCCACCCGGACGGTTCGATCTTCGAGTACGTCGACCGGAAGCAGGAGGGCGAGGCTTAGACCGACCGGCAAATGGGTGGGCAGGACTGCCTAGACGGGCCCGAACAAAGGTAGGCACGAGCCTTGAGTGATCATGGAGTTCTTGACGCTCAGTGATCACCCGGAGGGCTCGTGCCTGCGGTCCCATCATGCCTTCTGGAACCCTTGTGGGACCAATTCGCCGCTCTCCTGCCCGTGCGGAGCGGGTACGCCGAGAGGCATCCACTGGGCTGTCACCGGCGACGGATCCCGGACCGCACCGTCTTCGAGTACATCGTGCTCGCTCTGGTCCACGGCTCCGGCTACGAACGGATCGCCGGCCCCGGATGCTCCGACCGACGCCGCGTCAGACAGTGGGCTGAACTGGGGATATCCGAGAAGGTCCACGCCCTCGCACTTGAGGCGTACGACCGCATGATCGGCCTCGGGCTGAGCGAGATCTCGGTCGACGGCTGCGTCACCAAGGCCCCGTCCGGCGGTGACAAGGCCGGGCGGTCGCCGGTGGACCGGGGCAAGCAGGGGCTCAAACGCTCGGTCGCCTCCGATGCCTGCGGTGTCCCGCTCGGGATCGTCTCCGACGGAGCCAACCGACACGACTCGCCCCTGCTCGGCCCCACCCTGGATGCAGCGAAAGCACAGGTCGGCGAAATGCCGCAGACGGTCAACATCAACCTCGACCGTGGCTACGACAGCGCCAAGTCCCGTGCGCTGATAGCCGAGTTGGGATTCACCGCTGAGATCGCGTGCAAAGGAGTGCCCGCCCCGATCCAGGCCGGCAAGCGCTGGGTGGTCGAGCGCACGCACTCGTGGATGAACGACTACGGCAAGCTGCGGCGCTGCACGGACAGGAGTGGCAGCGTCGTGGACTTCTACCTCTACCTCGCCGCCGTCCTCGTCACCCTCCGCATGCTGATCCGCCGAGCAACAAGCCGCTACCGCTGGGACGGCCGACCCACCACCCGACGCCTCTAGTGATCCATTTGCCGGTCGGCCTTAGGTGCTGGTCCCGGCCGCGGCCGTTGGTATGGCAGAACAACCTGTCCGCGCTGCACTCGGCGCCGGGCCCCAGCCAGTTGGACACGTCCACGGCCAGCACGAGCCGCCCGTCGGCCGCCGTGGGCTGGGGCAGCGCGGCCAGCGTCCGCCGCAGCCGACCGGCGTCGATCCGCCCGTGGCTGAGGGCGTCGTACAACGAGCCGCGCCCGCGGCGGTGCTCGGCCAGGAGCGTCAGGTCCACCGGCGTTGTCACCGGCCCGTCCGCACACAGCAACGCGTCGGTCAGCTCGAACAGCTCGTCACGGCGGGCGGTCAGACACGCATAGAAGTCGTCCCGGAAGTGTGACGCCACCGCGAACGGCTCCTGCTGGGCATCGTGATGCAGCAGACTCAATCTCCCACGGCCTTCGCGCTGGTCAGGTGCGTCCTTGGTCGGAGCACAGGATCAGGCGAAGGCTGTGTTCACGTCCCCGGAATCCCCGTTCGGTCGATCATGTTCGGGGGCATCGTTCGAGGTGCAGCGACGCCCACCAACCACAGTGATGCCGCAGCTCACAACATCGCCGTAAAGAACGAAGAGTCTGCGATTCAAGGCGCAGATCCGGCTCGACCGTCGAACCAGGCCCGGCTCTCCGGCTGGTTAGGCCGGATGAGGGCCAAGATCGCGGGCACTAGCCAAATCACCCCGAGGATGGGTATCACCCGGTAAAACGCAGGGGCGAAAGGGAGGGCGGTCCAGCCGTATGCGAAGGCCGAGACTCGCAGGTTGGGGTGTCGGGTCGGGAACTTGAGGGCGGTGAGGATGCCCCACGCGGCCACGGCCAGCACGAGGATCCCGGCAAAGACGACTCGCCCCGCGCGTGCCTCACCCGGAGTCTGACAGCACGGAGTCGATGCGTCGCCTTCGCCCCAGATTGAGGTGGCGACGGCAATGCTATTGGTCACCAGAGCAAGACCGAGTACGGCCTGCATGGCACCGAGGATCATCATCAGCACACGCAACTGCCGGACCGGCTCGGGCATCTGCGCCCCAGGAGGTACTGGAGGATGTCCGGGCCCCCAGGTCTGGCCCGGACCACCAATTCCAGCGGACCCCTGGGCTCCACTCGCCCACGCACGTTCCCAGGGCCGCCTGCTCTCAGGCTCGTCCATGTCGTCTGGTCTCACCCTGTTGCCCTCCCCCGGCATGGCTCACGTGTACGCGCCATCTTCCAGTGGCATGGGGCGGCTGTCCAGAACGCAACAGGACGTACCGATGGCAGCCGGTTCCGGCGTCCGCTACAGGATGAAGTCCAGGAGCGGACGTCTGCTTCTCACGTTTGAGTCGGAGCAGACCCCGGGGTGGCCGAACTCAGTCGAGACTCTGGCACCACATGTGCGGCCCGAGGACCGCACACCCCCTCCAGACGCAATGCATACCGAGTACCTGGACCTTAAAGAACAAGGTCAGAACCTGTTTCTGAACTCGAACCGTCGAGACGCGATGGCTGTGTCGGGGTATGGACGGGTGAGGAGACGGACAGCACCGAGCCGGACACCGGCGATGAGGACAAGGTCCTGCCCGAGCTTCTCGTGGCTCGGGCGGACGGGATGTGTGCCCCTCGTGCGGAACTCGTCCGCAGTCCAGGCTGGCAGCTTGCAGTCCGGCGGGCTCTGTGGTTTTTCGCGGTGTCTCATACCGCGGCATACGGTGCGCCGGGCTGAGTCATTTGGCACCAGGGCGACCTTCCCACGGCAACAATGGACGTTGTTGCAAACACAGTTGGGGGTGCTGATGGTTGAGACAGTGGTTCAGATCTTCACGCAGATGGCTGGCGGGGCTCTGACTTCGGTGGGTACCGGGGTGGGACAAGCGGTATCAGACATCGTGCGCGAGCGCTTCGCGACAGATGAACGTGGCCGTTCGGCAGTACAGGCAGTCGACGACCAGCCCGGAAGCCCGGAGGCGACAGCCTCACTCAGATCCGTGCTGCGAGCCGAGTTGGAGGCCGACCCGGAGTTCGCCCGGAAGATCTCCGCCGCCTTGGAAGAGCCCCCGCCTGCCACCTCCTCACGCTCGGCCTCTGGCAGCATCACGATTGACGGCACAACGATGCGGGGTAACCAGACAATCGCCCTCGGGCCCGTGACGTTCCACAACACACGCAACGTCCGTCTGTCCCTGGCCGGTGCCGCCTTGGCCTTTCTCGCCCTGGTCATCTTGGGAATCTACGGCGGGACACGGCTGGTCACCGGGGGCGACCCCGGTCAGGAAAGAGCTGTGACGGCGCTGAGCGCCGCAGATCTGCGTCAGGTACTCCCCGGCCCTGGGAGCCTGCCGGCAAAGTGGACACGGCCCAAGCCGCCCGAGCACCCGACGGTAAGGCAAGCTCCAGGGTTGGTCGCGACCGAGGCCGTCGGCTATCTGATGGGGGATCCGGACGCCGGGCTGTCCCTTATTGCCTTCGGTTTCACGGACGCGGGCAAGGCCAGCGACTTCCTCCGCGCCATGAAGAAGTCGGGGGACCCGGACGGACAGGCAGAGAAGGAGGGCGCCAGCGTCCCGATGCCGGAAATCGGGGATGAACTCTGGGCCGTAGCAGAACCCGCCAGCAGTATGCGCCCCGGTCGCGCCGGCCTAGTTCTGCGTGTCGGCACAGTTGTCGTGTTTATCGAAGGCTATGACACTGACGACCAGGCCTTCGCCACATCACGGCTGGAAGTATTGGCGAGAATAATGGCTGAACGGGCGCAGCAGGCGCAGAACGGCCAAACTCCGACCGCCTATGTACGCGATGCCTGAAACGCACGTCAGCCAGCCACCACGTTCGAGGCATGTTTCAGGCTGTGTGCGCCGCTTGGGGCGGGGTGATGGGCAGGCGGTTCGGATTCTTCCTGCCCCGGGTGAGACGCCTGGCCATGAGGGTGATCGCCGCCCAAGTGATCAAGGTTTCGGAATGCTGGACGAGCCGTTCGTAGTCCCGCGCATGCCGGCGGGCGTGCATCATCCAGGCCCAGGTTTGTTCCACGACCCAGCGGCGGGGCAGCACGATGAATCCGGAGGCGTCCTTGGGACGGCTCACGGTCTTGATCGTGAGATCAGGTTGCGGTGTACGCGGGGACGCCGCAGCCGCTCCAGAAGTCGGCCGGCGCAGACGACGACCAGCAGCAGCCAGCCCGCCGCGATGGCGGCATCGATCGCCCCCAGGAACAGCGTCGCTCCCAGGACCGAGTACCCGTCGGGCAGGAACTGCGGCACCACGGCCACGAAGAAGATGCCGACCTTGGGGTTGAGCAGGCAGCTCAACAGCCCCTGCCGGAAGGCGCGTACCGGCCCCAGGTATGCGGCCGGACGGTCCGGAACACCCGCCGCCAAGGGCGCGTCCCCGGACTCGGCGACCGCGCCCGACCGCCGGTGGGCCCACAGCGCCTGCGCGCCCAGCGAACAGCGCAAAGCCCACTACCGCAGCCGTCACGGCGAGATCTCACCTGCCAGCTCCCCGACGGTCCGCTCCAGCCAGGCGCGGTCGGCCTTGCTGGTGGCGTGGGCGAGTTGGAGCATGCCGCGCCGGAAGCGGTCGGTCATGTCGCGGGCGCGCAGTGGGCGGCCGTCCTCGTAGAAGTAGCTGCCGGGCTTGTCCATGAAGGCGAGGCGGCGGCGTAGTACGCGGGCCTGGTCGGCCGGGTCGGGCAGCCGGCCGAGGAAGGCCAGCAGGACGAAGAAGGAGTTGCGGTCGGTGATTTCGAGGTCGGCGGGTTCGCGCAGCCGGCGCAGGAATTCGGCTCGGCCGGAGGTAGTGAGGGTGAGGACCTGGCGGGGTGTGGCGCGTTCACCCGGTTCGGTGTGACGGGTGAGGTGCCCGGCGGCCTCCAGACGCTTGATGGCGGGGTAGAGAGCGCCGTCGCTCACGGGGCGCACATGGCTGCTGAGGCCGGAGATGCGGGCGCGCAGATCGTAGGCGTGCAGGGGCTCCTCGTCGAGGAATCCGAGGATGCAGAGGGTGAGCACCGGGCCTCCGAGGTGCGTGCTTCGCGGTCGTCGTGGCTGTCCAGAGTAGCCACGTCAGGGGCTATGCCTCTAGTAGAGATGCATCGAGTAGAGAGATCTCTCATCGAGATGACTCTAATAGAGGTACCTCTGTTAGAGTCAAAGTTATGACGACGGCAACCACGCAGTACTTCCGCACCCCGGACGGCATACAGCTCGCCTACCTCGACCTCGGCGGCACCGGCCGTCCCGTCCTCGCACTGCACGGCGCCTATGGACGCGGCCGCTCCCTGCTCGGGCTCGCCGGCCACCTCGGACCCGGATACCGGCTCATCGCGCTCGACCAGCGCGGCCACGGCCTCTCCGACCACCCCGACGACCACGGACGGGAGGCCTACATCGGCGACGCGGCGGCGCTCGTCGCACACCTCGGACTCGGCCCCGTTGCGGTCGTCGGACACTCGCTCGGCGGCATCACCGCGTACCAACTGGCCGCAAGGCGACCGGAATTGGTCTCGGCCGTGGTCGTGATGGACTTTCCGGCGGAGTACCGGGCACCAGTCGGCGACGATCAGCTGCTCGCCCTGCCGACACACTTCCCGAGCATGGGGGCGATGCTGGACGCACTCGCGTTTGTGGACGAGCCCCGGCACTTCACCGAGAGCGCGGTGGAGGAGCCGGAGGGGTGGCGGTTCCTGTGGCGGGCGGAGGAAGTGCATGCCGCCAAGGTTGCCGTCCGAGGCGACTGGTGGGGCGACTTCACCGCCGTCGAGCAGCCGCTGATGGTCGTGCGGGGCGGACGCAGTGCGGTCGTGCCGCGCCGGGACGCCGAGGAGATGGTCCGCCGCCGGCCCGGCACAGAAGTCGTGACGATCGACGGGCATCACGACTTCTACCTCACACACCAGGCGGAACTGGGCGCGACGGTAAGGGAATTCCTGGACCGCACGGCCCCCTTGGCGGGGTAACGCCTCCATCCCGGTGGTCAGGAACGGCAATCCCTGAACCCCAAGAAATCGAACCGAGTTGCCGATATTCCGGAAGGCTTTCCACTCCGGTGGCTGGCCCCCCAGGCACCCGATCGGTGCCGCAGACGAAGACCCCCGGTCACGGCCCTGACATGCCGTCATCACAGCGGTGCGGGCCGCCGCCTCCGCCCCGGGGGGCGGCGGCCCCGCTGCGCCTCTCGGCGGTTGCGCACCGGCCGCGGTCAGGACACCTCAAGGACGATCTTGCCGCGGGCCCGCCCGGCCATGCTCCGCCGGAACGCCTCGGCGGCCTCGGACAGCGGGAGGATCGCCTCGACCGGCACACTCAGCTTCCCGGCGTCCGCGAGTGCGCCGAGCGCGGTCAGGTCGGCGGTGTCCGGGCGCACCCACACCATGTGGCCGCCCTTGTCCTTGACCTCGCCGTCGGCGATCGACGCCACCCGGCTGCGGTCCTTGAGGAGTTCCTGCGAGACCTCCACGACGCCACCGCCGACGAAGTCGACGGCCGCGTCGACGCCTTCGGGCGCCAGGGTCCGCACCCGGTCGGCGAGACCGTCACCGTAGGTGACCGGCTCGGCGCCCAGGGAGCGCAGGAAGTCGTGGTTGCGCTCGCTCGCCGTGCCGATGACACGGGCGCCCTGTGCCACCGCGATCTGGACGGCGAGGGAGCCGACACCCCCCGCGGCGGCATGCACCAGGACCGTCTCGCCCGCCTGTACACCGACCCGCTTGAGCGACTGATAGGCCGTCAGCCCGGCGAGCGGAAGCCCGGCGGCCTGCTGCCAGCTGAGCGAGGCGGGCTTGCGCGCCAGCGTCCTGACCGGCGCGGCGACCAACTCGGCGTAGGTGCCGTGCTGCACCTCGTCCCTGCGCACATAACCGATGACCTCGTCGCCGACCGCGTACTCCGTGGCGTCCGCGCCCACCGCCTCGACCACGCCCGCCACATCCCACCCGGGAACGAGCGGGAAGTGCCCGTCCATCATCGGGTCCAGATAGCCGGCGACGATCTTCCAGTCCACCGGGTTGACCCCGGCCGCCTTGACCCGGATCAGGAAGGAGTCCGGGCCCACCTTCGGATCGGGGCGGTCGGTGTATTCGAGGACCTCGGGGCCGCCGTAGCTCTTTGCGATGATTGCCTTCATGACCGTCACAACGCGTGACGACCGGGGATCATTCCAGGGTCGCGGAAGGTCACCGAATCGGCGTACGCGAGGTGCGACGACCGGGGTGCGGCAGCGGTGACGGGCCCTCAGCCCGGGGCCTGGTTCAGCCGGCCCGGGCGAGCGGGCCGGCCGGACCGGCTGAAGGGGCCACACCGACTGCCCGGCCTACACCGGCCGCATCCGGTACTCGTACCGCTCCGGGAGCGGATGCCGGGAACGGGCCTCGGCACGGACCTGTTCGGTGACCGGTCCGCCGCCCGCGACCAGCCGCTCGGCGATGGCGTACCAGGTATCGGCCGGCGCCTCCTCGCCCTCCCGCAGCGCGGCGATCTCGAAGCCGGCGTCGAAGATCTCCCGGGCCTCGGCCGGCCGGCCCTGGGCGAGCAGCACCTGCGCGGTCAGCAACCGGAAGCGGCCGTCGGCCGGACCGGACTGCGGCAGGTCCGCCAGCAGCCGCGCCGCCTCGTCGGTACGGCCGGCCGCGAGCAGCACGGGCACCGCCTCCCGGACGAGGGCCGAGCGCACCGGCCGCCAGTCCCGCGCGGCCGGGCCCGGCTCCGCTGCCGCCCGCACCGCTTCGTCGCAGGCCTGCAGACAGCGGTCGGCGGCGCGCGCGGTCTCGCCCGCCTCCGCTTCGGCAACGGCCAGGCAGTACAGCGGCAGGGCGCCGGCGCCGTGCCCGAGCGCACGCTCCCAGCTGCGGACGGCCTGGGCGCGGTCACCGGCATGCCACTGGGCGAGCCCCAGGTGATAGTCGGTGGCCGCGCCCGAGGGGGCGGACTCCAGCAGATCGCGCCAGGCCGGCCCGACCAGCGCCGGTCCGGGCACCGGGCGGCCGGCCGGCAGGTCCCCGGTTCTGAGCAGCGTCAGCCAGGCCTCCTGCTCCGCGCCCAGCGCTGCCGCGTCGAACGGCGTACCCGGCAGGTCCAGACCTGCGCGGGCGGCCTCCAGTGCGCCCCAGCCGGAGCCGGTGGCCAGCGGCTCCTTCGGTTCCTGGTCGGCGTACGGCAGCCAGGCGGCGTAGGCGGCATCGACGTCCGCGCGCGGCAGGGCGGCTTCCAGCCGGGCCGCGACCTCGTGGCGGGCCGCGCCCCAGTCCGTGCCGTGCACGGTCGCGGCGTCGGCGTCCAGCGGCCCGTAGGCCTCCAGCCAGGCGAACTCCCCACCGGCGTCGAGCGGTACCTGCTCCAGTTGCGTACGGGCCAGGCCTGCCTGGATCTCGGCGTAGCCGCCGGTGCCCGGCTCGGTGAGCCACTGCTGCCAGCGCCGCCCGGCCCGGCCGGCGCCCCACAGGAAGAGCTTGCGGCCGCGCAGGGTGTCGGTGGAGGTCTGCACCAGGCCGCGGCCGTCGGCGTCGAGGGAGGTGATCCAGCGGCGGGCGCCGTCGGGCACCTCGTAGAAGTAGTCGGCGGGGAACTCGCTGCGCAGCGGGTACGTCCGGTCGATGCCGTCGTAGCCGGGTACCGGAACACGGCGCAGGCACCGTTCGTAGCCGAAGTGCCAGGCTTCCTCGGCGGGGGCCAGGACACGGGTGCCCTCGCCTTCGGGAACGGCGGTGTTGGACCACCAGTAGACGGGGACCGTGTGGTGGTGCGGGTTACGGATCCGGACGCCCACGTGGAGGAAGTCGGAGCCGTCGGGCAGCCACAGGTCCACCTGGAAGGGCAGGTCGCGCAGCCGTTCCCACTCCCACAGCCGCAGCATCTCCCCGCCGTCCGGCGCCGGGACACGGGCGGCGTGCAGCGGGGCACACGAGAGGGTGGTGTGGCCGGGGGCGCCGATGTTCCATTCGATGCCGCCGGAGAACCAGGCGCCGTTGAGGGCGAAGGCCGCGGGCTGCCACACCGGGTTGCGGTACAGCAGTTCGCGGCCGGTGGGCTTGTGGTGCAGGGAGTACACCCGGCCGCCGAGGCCGGGCAGGACGGTGGCGCGCAGCCGGTCGTTCTCGATGACCAGCGCGTCGAGGCCGGTGGGACGGCGGGTGCGGCCGTAGCCGTCCCGCATCCGCGTCGGCAGGATCGAGCGCAGCGGCGGACCGTCGATCTGCCGTGCCATGTCGGCGGGCAGGTGGGCGTCCCGGGTCTCGATGCGGTGCGGGTCCTGGCCGCCGCGCAGCGCGGGAAGGGGGTTGTCGGGGCCGAGGGGGGCTGCGGGGAGGGTCAGGGTGGTGCGTCGCACTCTCGTGGCCACGGCTGCCTCGCAATGCTGGACCGGGCCACCCCGGCTGTGGCGGCCTCCTGTTGACCATGGAACCGCGTGATCACCCCTCTGCACAGGGCTTCTTGCGGCCGGGTGAGGTCAGGGTTGCGCAAAGAGGACCTCAA
Source organism: Streptomyces sp. NBC_00400 (assembly GCF_036048035.1). Taxonomy (NCBI): domain Bacteria; kingdom Bacillati; phylum Actinomycetota; class Actinomycetes; order Kitasatosporales; family Streptomycetaceae; genus Streptomyces; species Streptomyces sp. NBC_00400. The sequence continues at coordinate 1,259,906 of NZ_CP107940.1, forward strand.
GGGGGTCGGCACGGAGCACCGCGGCACGGTCCGGCCCATACCGGGACCGGCACACGACCGCACCGAAAAAGGGGAGGCCCCAGAACATCCGCAGAAATAGCCTGTTACTCGACTCACCAACACACAGACCACCACACAGCAGAACGGAAGGCCGCGCTCATGGCGACCCAGCACACCTACCGAGTCATCGTCCGCGGCACATGGGACGGCCTGACGGCACAGTCCCGTGCGCAGCTGCTCGCCGAGGTGGCCGACCACGGCCTGGCGCAGTTGCAGTTCACGCCCGAGGGGTCGCTGGCGTACGACAGTGCGCTGCACGCCTTCAGCTACCGCTATGTCATCGTCTCGGACGCGGCGGACGGCGAGGAGATGGCCGCTGTGCTCGCCGAGGACAAGGCGGAGCGGGCGCTGAAGGCCGCGGGCCTGGGCTATCGGGAACTGCGCTCCACGGTCACGAACATGGACACGATGAAGATCAACCGCAAGTCCCGCTAGCGGAGGCCTCGTCGGACGGCTGCGTGCCGGTACCCGGTTCGTTGAAGCGCAGCCGGTTCCCGAAGGGGTCGGTCAGGGTGAGCGAGGTTCCGGTCTCGTCCTGCTCCAGGCCGGGCCGCAGGTACGGATAGCTCTTGGCGGACAGTTCGGCATGGAGCGCGTGGACCCCGTTCAGCTCCGTGTAGAGCGTGGAGCCGGGCGTCGCATCGCCGTGGTGCTCCGACAGGTGCAGCACGAGGTCACCGCGCGAGACCTGGGTGTAGAGCGGCATACCGGGCTCGAAGCGATGCTCCCAGTCGATGCTGCAGCCGAGGTAGTCGACATAGAACTCATGGGCCTTGGCCACGTCGAAGATCCGGAAGACCGGCACGGTGCGGTGGAAGACGATGTCCATGGCGGACAGGGAATCACACGGTTTCCCCGGCGACCATCTCGGCGGTGATCGCCCAGCGCTCGTGGTCGCGCCAGGCGCCGTCGATGAAGAGGAAGTCCGGGGAGAACCCCTCCAGCCGGAATCCGGCCCGCTTGACCAGCGCGATCGACCGCTCGTTGGCGGGCTGGACATTGACCTCCAGCCGGTGCAGCCCCATCTCCCCGAAGGCATGGTGCAGGACGAGCCGCAGCCCCTCGCTCATCAGCCCCCGCCCGGCGGCGTGTGCAAAGGCGCCGTAGCCGATCGCACCGCAACGGAAGGCACCGTGCACGATGTTGTTGACCGTCAGATAGCCGGCGATCCGCCCGTCGGCGAGGTCGCAGATCAAGAAGCCCTCGCGCTCCGGCTCCTGGAGCCGGAGCAGATAGGCGTCGTAGGCGGCGTCCTCGGCCGGCGGGAAGAGCCAGGGACGGTGCAGTTCCGCGCTCTGCCGGGCCAGCGCGGTGAACTCGTCCCGGTCGGCGGCGGTGAAGTGCCGGATGCCCACCCGCGGGCCGTGTGCCAGGTAGCGGTCGTTGGTCGTCACCGGAGGATCGTACGGAGGGGGAGGGCGGCGGGCCAGCCGTTTGCGGTGGTGGTGCCGCCGCGGGTGGCGAAGGGCCCGCCCGGCGTCACACCGGCAGCCGGCCTCCGGGGCTGTTGTCCCCCGCCTCCGCAACCACCCGCCCCTACTGCCACACCGGCGCATCCGTGCCGCAGCGGCCGGGTGGGGTCGCCCAGGTGGCCGGGGAGCCGTCGAAGGAGACGGGTGGAAGGGCGTGGCGGAGCCGGCCGACGGGGCTGTCGGTGTCGCGGAGGTGGTGCGCGGGGTCATAGGCACCGGCGCCGGGCGTCTGCGGCCCCGGCCCGGGGCCGGGGTGCGGCTCGGCGTCGTCCGCCAGGTCGTGCATCAGCCACCGCGCGGTGCGGGCCAGGGCGAGGGTGGCGAGGAACGAGCCGCCGGTGCGGGACTGTCCGGTCAGTGCGCGGAGCACGGCCGCGGCCAGCAGGTAGCCGGTTCCGTGGTCGAGTGCCTGGGCGGGGAGCGTTCCGGGGGTGCCGCTGCGCTGAGCTCCGCCTCTGCTCTCTTCCGAGTCCTTGGATGCCGAGCCGGCGTCCGCTTCAACGGCGGCGATCCCGGTGGCCACCTGCACCAGGCTGTCGAAGCCGCGTCGGCCGCCCCACGGCCCGTCGTCGCCCCAGGCAGAGATCCGGGCCACCACCAGCCCGGGGCGGCGCGCGGCCAGCGCCTCGGGGGTGAGGCCGAAGCGGTCGAGTGCGCCCGGGCGGTAGCCGGTCACCACCACGTCCGCGCGGAAGAGCAGTTCCTCGAAGGAGGCGCGGCCGGCGGGTGAACCGAGGTCGAGCACGGTGGACCGTTTGCCGAAGCCGGTGTCGCTGTGGGCGTCCTGGCTCTCCGGCAGTTGCGGGGCGTCGACCCGCAGGACCTCGGCGCCGAGCAGGGCCAGCGTGCGGGTGGCGACCGGCCCGGCGATCACCCGGGTCAGATCGAGCACCCGCAGCCCGGCGGCCGGGAGCGTCGGCAGGCCGGCGAGCGGTGGCAGCGGACGGGGCGGGGCGTCGCCGAGGGTGTCGAGGGTCAGCAGCGGGTGGGCGGCCACGGCGGTGCCCTGCGGGTGGGCGCGCCAGGCCCCGGGGGTGCGGACGGCCACGGCAAGTCCGCCCGCGGCACAGACCGTCTCCTCGATCTCCTCGGCCCGGCGGCCGGACAGCGCGGCCTCGGCGTCCGCTCCCCCGGCGGTCTCGGGGAGGTCCAGCGCGCGGAGCAACCGGGCGCGGTGGTGCGGATAGTTGGCGTGGGTGCGTACCCAGCCGTCGGCGGTGCGCCAGAAGCGGGAGAGCGGCGCGAAGGACGAGCAGGCACGGCCGTCGACCCGCAGATGGCGTTCGCTGAGGAAGGCGGTGGCCACCGCGCCGTCATCGACCCGTACGGCGGTTACCGGACCGCCGTTGCGCCGGGCTGCCAGTTCGGCCCCGGCCAGCGCGCAGACCGCGACCGTGGACCGGGCCAGCGACATGACCGGCAGCCGGGCCGGCAGCAGACCGGGGGGACCGCCGTACGCGATCCGTTCCGTCAGGGCCGGGGCGCCGCCCAGGGCCGCCCAGGCCAGATCCGTACCGCTGTGCCGCGCACCCTCGTGCCCTCGCCCCATGGCGGGCAGTCTGGCACGGGACCCGGATCACCCCCGCGCCGCCGGCCGCTCCCCCGCGCTCGGTGCGGCGAGCGCCAGCCGGCGGTGGAAACGGCGCAGCACCGTGCGGACCACGAACGGGTGGACACGGCGGACGACGGCGCAGTAGAGGCGGGCGGACCGGCCGGGCCGGATTCCGGCGGTCGCGGTGCCGGGCGGGGCCCCGAGGCTACGTCGCCGCACTCTTCGCGGAGCTGGGCTTTCCCGAGGACGAGGCCCAACGCCGCGGCCTGCTCGCCCACACATCCCTTCTCGGGCACACCCAGCTCGGACACGCCGTCCCGCAGAGCCTGCCGGCCGGTTCCGCACGCGACCGCTATCTGGACGGAGTGATCGAAACCCTCGTACGGCCCTGAACGGAGGCGAAGGTTCCGAAAATGAGCGAACCTGAACGAAAATGGCCGAACTGCACGTAGACGTGCCCGGTATCCGAGGCATGAGGTGAGATCAGCGCGGCCAACACGGCGCGCTTCCGCATTGACATCTCACACCCGAGCAGCTCGATCCAGTTGAGCTCCTCGTACGGGAGGAATTCCGTGACCGAAGCCATCTCCTACTTTCAGGACCGCACCTGTCCCTACCACCCGCCCGCCGGCTACCAGCCGCTGCGGGATTCCGGACCGCTGACGCATGTCGCGCTCTACGACGGCCGCAAGGTATGGGCGGTAACCGGCCACAGCGAGGCCCGGGCGCTGCTGAGCGACCAGCGGCTCTCCTCCGACCGGCAGAACCCCGCCTTCCCGATGCCGGTCGAGCGCTTCGCGGCGATCCGCCAGGTCAGGACCCCGCTGCTCGGGGTCGACGACCCCGAGCACAACACCCAGCGCCGGATGCTGATCCCCAGCTTCAGCGTGAAGCGGGTCGCCGCGCTGCGGCCGGACATCCACCGGATCGTCGACGGACTGCTCGACCGGATGCTGGCCCAGGGCCCGCCCGCCGAGCTGGTCTCCGCGTTCGCGCTGCCGGTCCCCTCGATGGTGATCTGCTCGCTGCTCGGCGTCCCGTACTCCGACCACGAGTTCTTCGAGGACGCGTCCAGCCGCCTGCTGCGCAGCCGTACGGCCCAGGAGGCGGAGACCGCCCGCACCGATCTGGAGGACTACTTCACCGAGCTGATCGCCCACAAGGAGAAGAAACCGGGCGACGGGCTGCTGGACGAGCTGATCGAGGAGCGGCTGCGGTCCGGCGACCTCGCCCACGAGGACCTGGTCCGGCTCGCCATGATCCTGCTGGTGGCCGGCCATGAGACCACCGCCAACATGATCTCGCTCGGCACCTTCACCCTGCTCGAACACCCCGAGCAGCTGGCACAGCTGAAGGCCGAGGAGGGCCTGATGCCGGCCGCCGTCGAGGAGCTGCTGCGGTTCCTGTCCATCGCGGACGGCATGCTGCGGGTGGCTACGGAGGACATCGAGATCGGCGGGCAGCTCATCCGCGCCGACGACGGTGTCCTGTTCCCCACCTTGCTGATCAACCGGGACGAGAGCGCCTATCCGTCGCCGGACGAGCTGGACCTCGACCGTTCGGCCCGCCACCACGTGGCGTTCGGCTTCGGGATCCACCAGTGCCTGGGGCAGAACCTCGCCCGCGCGGAGATGGAGATCGCACTGCGCTCGCTCTTCACCCGGATCCCGGACCTGCGCCTCGCCGTGCCGGCCGCCGGGATTCCCTTCAAGCCGGGCGACACCCTGCAAGGAATGATCGAACTGCCGCTGGCCTGGTAGCAGCCATGACGGCAGACGAACGAAAGGGGTCCGGGATGCGGATCACCATCGACACCGACCGCTGTATCGGCGCCGGCCAGTGCGCCCTGACCGCGCCGGGGGTCTTCACCCAGGACGACGACGGTTTCAGCGCCCTGCTGCCCGGCCGTGAGGACGGCGCGGGCGACCCACTGGTGCGAGAGGCCGCCCGCGCCTGCCCCGTACAGGCCATCTCGGTCACGGACGACTGAGCCACCACCCCCGCGGACGGCCCGGCTGACGCGCGCGGCTCCCGGCTGACACCCGGCCCGCGGTGCGCCCGGCACCCTCCGCCCTCCTCCTTGTCCCTACGGCATCCACCCCATCCGCTACCGCAACACCCCTTGTGTGACGGGCAGTTCGAGCACCCCGGTGTCCTCGGGTGCGGAGCTGACCGTCACCGGCTTGATCCCCCGGTTGCCCGCATAAGCGTCATCGCTCGCGGCGAGGACCAGGCGCAGCCGGTGCCCCGGCTCGTAACGGTGCACGATGCCCGGCAGTTCCACGGTGAACCTCCGGGTCACATCGGCCACCCGGGCCGGGGCCACCAACCGGTGCACCAGCGTCTTCCCGCCGTCCGGCGCGACGTCGTAGAGCTTGACGAAGAGCACCAGCTTGTCGGCCGCGTCGGAGGAGTTCTGCACCCGCTCGGCCTGCGGTGAGGAGACCTTCAGCGTCACTCTGGGCGCGCCCACCACCTCCACCGGCCGGCCGCTCACCGGCCGGGACGTCCAGTCCAGGTAGGTGCCCCTGGCGTCGTAAGGCGCCACGTCCGGCAGGCCGAGCAGCCCGGCCGGTGAACTCTCCGAGTGGCTGGTGGCCGTCCGCAGATTGCGGTACTCCCGGCTGCCGCGCACCACCTCGCCGCGGCGGCCGACGAGCGTGCCGTCCCCGGAGAGGTACAGCCGCCGGCTGCCGCCCGCCGGGAAGACGGGCGAGGTGGCGTAGGCGGACCCGCCGGTCACCCAGTCCCGGTAATAGGCGAAGGCCGGGCCGGTGGCAGTGGCCGTCCGATGGCGCAGATACCGGTCGAACCACGCAAGGATCCGCCGCCCGGCATAGCTGGTGTCCAGATTGCCCTGCGCCAGGTCGAGTTCCCCCCGCGCCGGCTTCCGCATCCCGCCGCTGTGGCCCCAGGCCTGCCAGATCATCTTGACGGGGGTGCCCTGGGCGGCCAGCGTCCGGTAGCTGGCGGTGGCCTCGTTGAGGTTGAACAGGCTGTCGTCCTGGCCCTGGACCAGCAGTGTCGGTGCCTTGACCGAGGCCAGATACGAGACCGGGGAGACACTGCGCGCATAGGCGAGCACGGCCCGGGTCCGCCCGGCCGGGTAGCTGCCGGAATCCAGCAGCCGTTTGGTCTCGCAGGCCTGCGCGACGAAGTGCAGACAGCCTGCGCCGCCGGCCCGCGACGGGTCGAGTTTCGGGTGCAGCAGCCCCTGCGCCTCGCCGATCAGAAAGAACCCGTTGGTCCACTGCCACTTGTACGCACCGGGCAGCGGTCCGCCGCCGCCCCGCGTACGGCCGGCGTTGTCGGGGTCGAGGGAGTAGGAGAGGTCGTTCCAGGTGATGAGGGGGACCAGCGCGTCGACCCGGTGGTCGACTGCGGCGGTGGCCAGCTGCACCGCCCCGCCGTAGGACCCGCCGATCATGCCGACCCGCGGATCTCCCGGCCCGTCCTTGGCGACATAGTCGATACGTGTCCCGTCGTCGGCCGTACGGGCCCCGGCCAGCAGGTCGACCAGCCCGCTTGCCGCCCGGCCGTCGGTCCGGGGGTCGTCCAGGGAAATCGGGCAGCCGGTCTTGCCGAAGCCGAGTCCGGAGTAGGCCAGCGCCACATAGCCGCGGGCGGCAAAGGCCTTGGCGAGGGCGTCGGTCGCGCCGTCCGCCTTGTCACCGCCGAAGCCGTTGGTGGTCAGTACGGCGGGCGCCGGACGGGCGGCGACGGCACCGGCCGGGCGGTAGACATCCGCATCCAGGGTGCACGTGCGGTCCCCGGCCCGGACGGTGACCTGCAGCGCGGTGACGGTGTACGGGGCGGCGGCCACCGCGGGTGCGGGGGCGGTCAGGGCGAGCGGGGCGACGAGGGCGGAACCGGCCAGCAGGGCGAGGGACGTGCGGAGCAGGGGGCGGCGGGGCACGCCTCGGGACACGCTGGGCACGCAGACCTCCACACACGTCGTCCCAACAGTCGGTAACGGCGCGCTCATGCTGTGTCACGGGTGGGGGGAAGTCAACGGCGCCGGCGTGCGTCTCCGTTAGGACGTCAGTTCAGCGCTGCCCCCGTCGCAGCCCCGTCGCAGCCCCGTCGTGCCCCCGTGCGCGCCCTCGCTGCGCGCCTCGTTGCGGCATGAGGCGACGCGGCAGCCCGACCACCCCTGAAGCAACGGATGGTGACGAGCCATCAGGCAAATGGGGGGCCTTTCACACAGTCGCCGGCCGTTCGAAGACCAGCGTGCCGGCCGTCGCGTCCAGCTCCGCGGGGACGCCCAGCGGCAGGGTCAGCGCACTGTCACCGTGTCCGAAGCCGAACTCCTCGGCCACCGGCACCCCGAGGCCGCCCAGCCGGTCCGCCAGCACCTCCCGCACCCGGTCGTAGGGACCGCAGCCGGCCCAGGACCCGAGCACGATCCCGGCGACACCGTCCAGCCGGCCGGCGCGCAGGAGCTGGGTGAGCGCCCGGTCGATGCGGTACGGCGGCTCCCCGATGTCCTCCAGCAGCAGGAGGCCGCCCGCCGCCCCGCGCCTGGCCCGCGGGGTGCCCACCTCGGTGGCGAGCATGGCCAGACAGCCACCGAGGGTGATCCCGCGGGCCCGCCCCGGCACCAGGGGCCGGGCCGTCGGCGACGCCAGGGTCCGGACGGTCTCGGGTGCGAAGAGCGTGCGCCGCAGATGCTCGCGGGTGGCGTCGTCCTTGAGGAAGACCTCACCCGCCACGGCCGGACCGTGCAGGGTGGATACCCCGGCGCGCACCGCGAACGCCTCGTGCAGCACCGTCACATCGCTGAAGCCGACCAGCGGTTTGGGGGCCGCGGCCCGGAGGGCGTCCCAGTCCAGCAGATCGACCATCCGCTGGGCGCCGTAGCCGCCCCGCGCCGCGAACACGGCCTTGACGGCGGGGTCGCACCACGCCTCCTGCAGGTCGCGGGCCCGTTCCTCGTCGGCCGCGGCCAGATAGCGCAGGGTCGGGTGGGTGCCCCTGGCATGGGGGGCGGCGACCGGGTCGAGGTCCCAGCCCCGCAGTACGTCCAGTCCGCGGTCCAGCCGCTCCGGTGCGAGGGGGCCGCTGGGTGCCACCACCGCCACCCGGTCGCCGGGCCGCAGCCGCGGCGCCCTAACCCGCTCCCCCGCGGTCATCCGCGCAGCTCCAGCACCGGAACATCGCTCCGGGCGAGGCCGAAGGTCTGGGAATACAGGGAGAGTTCGGCCTCCACGGCGCGCACGATGGTCTCCGCCCGGCGGAAGCCGTGCCCCTCCCCGGCAAAGGCCAGATAGGCGTGCGGGGTACCGCGCCCGGCGACCGCGGCGAGGAACCGTTCGCACTGCACGGGCGGGCAGATCACATCGTCCAGGCCCTGGAGCAGCAGGAACGGCGCGGCGATACGGTCCGCGCGGTGCAGCGGCGAGCGCTCGCGGTAGCGGTCGGGCACCTCCGCGAACGGACCGACCAGGGACTCCAGGTACTGCGATTCGAAGTCATGGGTCTCGTCGGTGGCCCAGCCGGTCAGGTCCAGGATCGGATAGCTGATGGTGCCGCAGGCGTAGAGGTCGGTGGCGGTCAGGGAGGCGGCGGTGGTCCAGCCGCCGGCGCTGCCGCCGCGGATGGCCAGCCGCGCACGGTCGGCGGTGCCCTCGTCGGCGAGCGCCCGGGCGACAGCGGCGCAGTCCTCGACGTCCACCACGCCCCACTGGCCGCGCAGCCGCTCGCGGTACTCCCGGCCGTAGCCCGTCGACCCGCCGTAGTTGACCTCGGCGATGCCGATGCCCCGGGAGGTGAAGTAGGCGATCTCCAGGTCGAGCACCATGGGGGCGTGGCCGGTGGGGCCGCCGTGTGCCCACACCACGAAGGGCGGCAACTCGCCGTCGGGCGCCCGGTGGTCGGGGTTGTGCGGCGGATAGATGTGGGCGTGGATGTCCCGTCCGTCGGGGCCGGTGAAGGTACGGCTCCGTGGCCGGGGGTAGTAGGCCGGGTCCAGGACGTCGGCGTGCCGGCAGGCGATCACCCGGGTGCGTCCGGTGCAGGTGTCCAGCTCGACGATCTCGTACGAGCTGTGCGGCCCTGCGGCGATGCCGAGGACGCGGCTGCCCTGCACGGCGAGGGTGGGCGCCCACTCCGTCCACGGGCCGGCGGAGTCGACGAGTTCGCCGGTCACCGGGTCGAGGATGCCCAGGGTGGTGGAGCCGCGGCCGTGGATCACCGCGACGGTGCCGTTCTCCAGCGGCAGGAACCAGCGCTGCCCGACATTCCACAGCGGCCCGCCGAACTCCTCCTGCCGGGAGGGGCACAGGGCCACCGCGCCCTCGCCCTCCCCGGGCCCCGGCTCCTCCCCCGCGCCCGGCTCGGCGCCCCCGCCGTCGGGGTCGATGCGCTGCAGCTCCCACCAGCCGCTGCGGTCCGAGACGAAGAGCAGCGAGCCGTCCGCCGCCCACTCGATCTGCGCGACGGACTCCCCGGCCGCGCCGCCGCCCGGTGCGCCGGTGCCGAGGTCGCCGACGAGCGGCCGGACGTCCTCGAACTCGCCCTTGCCGGTGATCCGGGCCACCCTCACCAGCGTGCCCTCCCAGGGCATCAGGGGGTGGTTCCAGGCGATCCATGCGGCCCGCCGCCCGTCCGCGGAGATCCGCGGGCCGGTCACAAAGCGGTGCCGGTCATCGCTCAACTCCCGTACCCGGGACCGGCTTTCGGCGGCGGAACCATCGAGCGGCACGGCCGCGATCACCCTGCGCACATCGGTCGGCCGGTCGCCCGTGAACTCCTCCAGGACGCACCACACCTCGCCGAGCTCCGGGCGCAGCACGGGATCGACCCAGCGCAGTCCGGCGCCGATGCCGGAGAGCGGGGTGAGCGGGCGCGGGGCGTCGCCGCCGTCCGGTGCGCAGACGTACAGCCGCTGGTCGGCGAAGTTGCTGAAGACGAGGAGCGGTCCGTGCTCGGTGACCGTGCCGGCCCAGGGCTGGCCGCCGTACTCCAGCACCCGGCTGCGGACGTTCCAGGGCGCGGGCAGCACCGACTCCTCGGCGCCGTCCGGCCGTCGGCGGACCAGCGCCCGCCGGCCGCCCTCCGCGGGCCGCGGCTCCGTCCACCACACCTCGTCGCCGACCACCCCGACGAAGGCCGGCCGGCCGTCGTGCGCGGCAACCGCCCGGGCGTCTATCGGGGACGTCCAGCCGCCGTACGGAGCCGTGGTCACCATGTGCAGTTCCTCTCCTCCACCGGTCGGGCGTACTCCGGCCGGTCAGACCGTGCGCAGGAAGTGATCGAGCACCCGGACACCGAAGTGCAGCCCCTCGACCGGCACCCGCTCGTCCACGCCGTGGAAGAGCGCCTGGTAGTCGAACCCCTCGGGCAGTCGGAGCGGCGAGAAACCATAGCCGGTGATGCCCAGCCGGGAGAACTGCTTGGCGTCCGTGCCGCCGGACATGCAGTACGGCACGACATGGCCGTCCGGGTCGAAGCGCTCGATCGCGGCCCGCATCGCGGCATACGCCGGGGAGTCGACCGGGGCCTGCAGGGCGACCTCGCGATGGTGGAAGTCCCAGCTCACCCCGGGTCCCGTGAGCTCGTCCATGGCCGCATGGAACTCCGCCTCTCCCCCGGGGAGCACCCGGCCGTCCACATACGCGACGGCCGAGCCCGGGATCACATTGACCTTGTAACCGGCCGCGAGCATCGTCGGATTGGCGCTGTTGCGGACGGTCGGCTCGACCAGCTTGGCGGCCGCGCCGAGCCGGCCGAGCAGCGCATCGACGTCGAAGTGCGGTGCGTCGGCGTCCGCCTCGACGCCGTACAGCTCGGCGAGCCTGCCGAGCGCGGCCCGCACGGTCGGGGTGAGCCGGACCGGCCACTCGTGCGCGCCGATCCGGGCCACGGCGGCGGCCAGAGTGCTGACGGCGTTGTCGCGGTTGGCCTTCGAGCCGTGCCCCGCCCGGCCCCGGGCGGTCAGCTTCAGCCAGGCGGTGCCGCGCTCCCCCGCCGCGACCGGGTACAGCCGCATCCCACGGTCCGCATGGAAGGTGAAGGCCCCGGACTCGCTGATGCCTTCGGTGCAGCCCTCGAAGAGCCCGGCGTGCCGGTCGGCCAGGAAGCCCGCGCCGTCCTCGGCACTGGCCTCCTCATCGGCGGTGAAGGCCAGCACGATGTCGCGTCGCGGCCGCACTCCGCTGCGGGCCCACTCCCGTACGACGGCGAGCACCATGGCGTCCATGTTCTTCATGTCGATGGCGCCCCGGCCCCAGACCACGCCGTCGCGGACCTCCCCGGAGAAGGGGTGCACGCTCCAGTCGGCGGGCTCGGCGGGGACCACATCCAGATGGCCGTGGACCAGCAGGGCGTCGGCCCCGGGGTCGGTGCCCTCGATGCGGGCGACGACATTCGTACGGCCCTTGCTGCGCTCCAGCAGTGTCGGCGTCAGCCCGGCCCCGGCCAGCCGCTCGGCGACGTACTCGGCGGCCGGCCGTTCCCGGCAGGCGCCGTCACCGGCGTTGCCGGTGTCGATCCGGATCAGCTCGGAGGTGAACCGCACCACCTCGTCGAGCGCCTGTTGACCGACGCCGCCGGTCTGCCCGGCCGCCGGCTTCCCGGCCCTCTCCCGCTCAGCCATATTGCTCCTCCACGGCGGACGACACGACGGTGGTCACGGCCTTGAAGCACCGGATCCCCTCGTACATGTCCCCACTGGTATACGCAACGCGGCGCTCCCCCGTTCGCTCCACGCCGGGAACGCAGGTCGCCGCGCCCACCAGATGCTCGGCGTCGAACTCCATCTCGACCCGGAACGGCCCGCGCCGGGAGGGTTCGTGACGTACCGCCAGCGTCGCTCCCTTGCAGGCCGCGGCCCGGATCTCGGCCGCCGTACGGGCCGGCGGCCGGCACACCGCCGCATAGCGCGACACATAGTCCTTGACCGCCACGGCGGGTGCCTGCGGGGCGTAGCCCAGCGCGTCCTGACAGGTGCGGTCGTCGCCGGTGACCAGCACCACCGGCACGCCGTATCCGGCGACCACAAGGGAGTTGAGATACCCCTCGCTCGCGCGGGTGCCGTCGACCCAGACGCCGGTGAGGGTGTTGGCGAGGTAGGTGTGCGCAAGGACGCCTTCGGTGCCCGCCCCGGTGTGGTAGCCGACGAAGGCGATGCCGTCGACATCGCCGTGCTGCACGCCTTCGACCATGCTGAGCGATTTGTGCCGCCCGGTGAGCATCTGCGCCCGCTCGTCGAGCTGTTCCAGCAGGAGATTGCGCATGGTCCAGTGCGCCTCGTTGACCAGCACCTCGTCGGCCCCGCCGTCGAAGAATCCGGCGATCGCGGCATTGACGTCGGACGTGAACATCTGGCGGCAGCGCTCCCATTGAGGGGTGCCGGGCAGCACATCGGCGGGCCAGGTCACGCCCGTGGCGCCCTCCATGTCCGCGGAGATGAGGATCTTCACATTCACCAGTCCTATCGCAGCTAGGAGGCGGTCCGCACGATTCCCGACATCACTTGTTCACGTCACGTTCGGAGGGCCCGAACAGCTCCCCCAGCCTATCCAGGACCTCCGGGCTGACGCCCCGTCCAGGAGCTGCCGGTGCGGCCCCGTTGGCAGGAGCATCACGTTTTCTTCGCTGCTGCACCACGATTCCTTCCAACCGGAACCTGGGGGTACGCTCTTGTGGCACCGCATCTCAGGCAGTTTCTGTCGCAAAGCGGAAGGACTTCTGACGGATTCCGAAAGGGCATCCGAACGAGTTCTGTCAGCTGCCGACGGCACGTGCCAGGTGAGGTAGAACAGGCTGGACCAGCTTCCCACGCGATGAAACAGAGGCAGAATGGTGAGCGAAGCCCTCAACGACGCCTTACCGCAACGCGGCATCCGGGCCGACAGCGAAGACGACCAACTCGCGATCCTGACCGAACTGATCGCGCAAACACTTTGCGATCGCAACCCCGGCTTCCGGGAAGTCATCGAGCGCGGCGGTCACCAGCAGGTCACCCGCCTGATCGAGGAGGTACTACGACGCGGCCGGCCGCTGCCCGACAAGGTGCGCGCCGTCATGCTGCGCACCGACACCGACATCCATCTCGTGGCGTCCGCACTGGGCGATTGTCTGGTCAGTGCACCCAAGGAGGCACCGGGCCTGCTGATCCCCGCCCAGCTCGCCGACGGCAAGAGCGGCAGGGCGAGGCTGAAGGGCGTACTGCGGCATCGCGCCGCCGTGGTCGGCCATGCGGTGCCGGCGCACGAGGCCGCCGCGTCCGTACGCTCCGCATCCCGGCTGCTGGATCTGGCGTCCCCGCACGACGGACCCGAGGCCGGCGTGGTGTTCGTCGACGACCACCTCTCGTCCCTCCTGCTCCTCCAGGACGAGTCGTTGTCCCGAACCCTGATCGCCCGCCATTTGAGCCCGCTCGCGGGACTGACACCGGAGCGGTGCGAGCGACTGGAAGCCACCCTGCTGGCCTGGCTCGGCGGCATGGGGGCCCCCGAGGTGGCCAAGGCGCTCAGCATCCACCCGCAGACGGTGCGCTACCGGATGCGCCAGCTGGAGAAGCTGTTCGGGGCCGGCCTTCGCGACCCACGGACCCGCTTCGAGATCGAGATGGCACTCCGCAGCCGCCAGCTGATGGCCGGCGCACGACGGCGGCGCGCGGCCGCCACCCGTCGCCCACGCGCCGCCGCCAAACCCCGCAGGGCCCTGCCCCGCCCCTAGAAACCGCCCGCACCCACGGACCCCGGACCCAGGACGCACCCACCCCACGAACCCGCCCACCCCTGACCCACCGCCCGATTTGTCGAAAATCACACCACGACGCACAACCCAAATACGGACAATCTGCCCCATTCCTTCAAGGCGCCCAGACCCCCGCCACGTATCGTCACTGTGACTCCTCCACCGGGACCCCGGCCGCAGCACGGCCGCAGCGGCCCGGTGCACCGTCGGTCACCCGAGGCCGGCCACCCGGTAGCGGGCCTCCGATACACAGCGGGACAGGACACCACCTTGATGCACGGATCACGCATAGCGACCCGCACGCGCCGTGGGCTGGCCGCGGCCGTGGCCGCCGGAGCACTGCTCACGGCACTCACCACGGCGACCTCGGCCTCGGCCAGCACCTCCAGCACGCCGGTGGGCGACTCCCGGGTCGTGTGCACCTCCAAGAAGCCGGGCCTGGCGCCCGCCCTGTCCCAGGACATCGCCGGCGCCCTCCACGGGCGCAAGGGCGCCTCGGCGCTGGCGATCTACGACCGGCCGACGCACACCCGCTGCGAGTTCAAGGCCGGCACCCACTTCGACTCGGCGAGTGTGGTGAAGGTCACTGTGCTCGGTGCCCTGCTGCGGCAGAGCCAGGAGGCGCACCGCAAACTGACCCCGCACGAGGTGAAGCGGACCACCGCCATGATCACCAAGTCGGACAACGACGCGACCTCGGCGCTCTGGCACCAGATCGGCCCGGCCGGTATCAAACACTTCCTGTCCCTGGCCGGCATGGGGCACACCGTCCCCGGCGCGGGCAAGACCTGGGGCCTCACCCAGGTCACCGCCGCCGACCAGCTCACCCTGATGCAGCTGCTCACCACGGACAACGCGGTGCTCACCACACCCTCCCGCGGCTATGCGCTCGACCTGATGCACCGGGTCGCCCCCGACCAGCGCTGGGGAGTGCCCGCCGGCGCCCCCGCCACGACCTCCGTCCACGTCAAGAACGGCTGGCTGCCGCGCGACACCGGCGGCTGGCGGATCAACAGCGTCGGCTCCTTCACCGGCGGCGGCCACGACTACGGCATGGCCGTCCTCTCCACCGGAAGCCGCACGATGGACTACGGCGTGGACACCGTCGAGGGCGCCGCCCGGGTCATCCACCGCGATCTGGCGCACTGATCTTCACGGGCCGGCACCCGCTCCTCTCCGGCAGCCGAGAACACAGCCGCAGTCCGCGGTACGACTAAGCACTCCCCGGGGTGACCGACCCCCCGATCGGCTCCCTGCGGGGCGGCAGCAGCGGTATCAACGCCGCATCGAGGCAGTGCATCCGGTGGGCCGAGAGGTGTCGCGCCGCCGGATGGCCGCCACACCGCACTCTGGGAGGAACTCGGTGCCAGTCCGTGTCACGGCAGACCTCAAGGGAGTTCCCGAAACGGCGTTGTGGACGCTCTACCACCGCGCCGCCGAGGCCACCCGCCCGGACACGGTGCTGCCCGATCCACGCGCCGTACAACTCCGCACCGAGGTCGGCTTCCCCTTCGCGGAGCGGCTGGGCGCCGTCCGGCCATGGCTGGCGCAGGCCATCGCCCTCCGGGCCCTCGGATTCGACGGCGTCGTGCGTGCCTTCCTCGCCACCCACCCGGAGGGAACCGTGATCGCTCTCGGCGAGGGCCTGGAGACCCAGTTCTGGCGGGTCGACAACGGCCGGGCCCACTGGGTGACCGTCGACCTCGCCGAACCGCTGGCGCTGCGCAGGCGCGTACTGCCGCACGGAGCACGGCAACGGCTCGTCGCCTGCGACATCCGTGAGCGCCGTTGGAGGGCCGGGATCGACACCGCACGCGGGGTGTTGGTGACCGCCCAGGGCGTGCTGATGTATCTGCGGCCCGCTGAGGTGACCCGGCTGATCGCCGACTGCGCCGAGGCGTTTCCCGCTGGCTCGATAGTGTTCGACACCGTGTCGCGGCGCTTCAGCGCCCGCACCCGCGCCGGCGCCAAGGGACCGGGCGGCCATCAACTGCCCCCGATGCCCTGGGGCATGGACGCGGCCGGGCGGGGCCACCTGCGCGCCGCCCATCCGGCCATCGGCGACGTGGCCGACGTCCCGCTGCCCGCGGGCCGTGGGTTGCTCGGCTATCTCGCGCCGCGCGCCGCGGCCGTGCCCCTGCTCCGCGGCGACCGCCCGCTGATCACCCGGCTGCGTTTCGGCGCGGCGCCACCGAGTTCCGGTGCGGCGCCGCCGCATTCCGGTGCGGCGGCACCGTCGAATTCCGGTGCGGCGCCGTCGAATTGCGATACAGGGTCGCCGAATTCCCCTACCACGCCGCCGAGTTGACCGGTGCATCTTGGCCGTCCGCCCAGCCCCGGCCGGCCACCCGCACGGAAAGGGACCTCACCCCTCCCGGAGAAACGCCTCCACCCGCTCCGCGATCCGCTCCGGATACTCCCCGCTGATCGCGTGTGAGGCCTCGGGCCAGATCTCCACGGTGCCGGCGCGCAGTATCCGGGCCCGGGACGCCGCCTTCCGCGGATCATGCGCGATGCTCTTCCCGGCGATCAGCGCGAGGACGGGGACGCGCAGGGCGCGCAGTTCGTCGTCTCCGGGCCTGGCCGGGGGCGGGAAGCCGACCTTGAAGTCCCGCATCCCCGAGGCGATCAGCCGGCCCTCGATGTGGTCCGCGGCGTTGTCGATACCGCCCGAGATCCAGCCCAGCAGCCGGTTGCGCAGCCCCTCCGGCATCCCCGGGAGCACACTGCCCAGCGAGACCACGAGCATCTTCCAGCTCAGCGGTGCGAAAGTGTTCGCCGGATCCAGTGCGATCACCGACGCGACGCGCCCTGGACGGTGGAGGGCGACCTGCACCGCCAGCCAGCCCCCGATCGATACCCCGAGCACATGCGCCCGGGCCAGGCCGAGTTGACCGAGCATCTCGTCGATCCAGGCCGCCTGGTCGGCACCGGACGCCATCGGCGCCGACTGCACACTGCAGCCCGGCTCGCCGAGCCCGTCGACCGCGTACACGGGGCGTCCGCTCCTCATCAGCGCCGGCAGGTTCGTCCGCCACAGCGGGGTGCACGACTGTCTGCCGGGCATCAGGACGAGCGGCACGCCCTCGCCGGCACCGAACCGGTACACCCGTACGGTCCCGAACGCGGTGTCCACGGTGCGCTGTTCATCGGGCTCGGGCAGCGTGCCCATCGCCTCCCGGTACACCGCGGCGAACCGCTCGAACGCCTCCGCGTCCCGGAAGGCCCCGATGCGCCGCCGGGCCCACTCCGGTCCGATGCGTGGCTCCGGAAAACTGATATCCGCCATGCGCACATCCCATCACGGGCCTCGCCGGCCGCAGGGCCGGCCGGCAAGGCCTCGCCCTCAGGCCGGGGCCACCGGGAACCGCTCCTGGAGGCCGGCCTTGAACACCACGGAGTACGGGCGGCATCCCCCCGAAGAGGGAGTGCCGCCCGCACACCGTGCGCACCGTCCGCCGCGGCCGGCGCGGGCATCGCGCGGCCGGCGCGGGCATCGCGCGGCCGGCGCGGGCATCACGGCCGTCGCGGGCATCACGGCCGTCGCGCAGCGCTCAGTCCTCGTGCCCCAGCTGGAGGTCGCGCTCGGTGCGGCCGCCGCCCGCCATCCGCAGGACGGTGGCCACCGGCGGGTATCCGGCGGCGATGACGGTGTATTCGCCGGCCGACAGATCCACGAAGCGGAACAGCCCGTCGGAGGCGGTGGTCGCGGTGTCGACGACATTGCCGGCGGCGTCCAGCAGGGTGACCCTGGCGTCCTCGACGGGGCGGCCGCCGCCGGCCCGTACGGTCCCGCGCAGCACCGCGCCACCGGCGAGTTCGATGTCCTGGCGGGTCTCCCGTGACGCCTGCACGGTCACCGGCAGCGCGGCGGGGCGGTACGCCGGGGCGCTGGAGGCGAGGGTGTACTCGCCGGCCACCAACTCGCCGATGACATAGCCTCCTTCGCGCCCGCTGCGGGTGGTGGCGACGACCTCGCCGCGGACATCGGTGAGGGTGACCATGGCATCGCGTACGGGTGTGCCGTCGGCGGTGGTGACGGTGCCCGCGAGGCGCCCCGCGCCGCCGAGCACGACGTCCAGTTCGACCGGCCGCTCGCCGACGGTGACGCTGACGGCCTGCGGCTGGTGCCCGCCCGCCGCCGCGATCAGCACATACGCGCCGGCCCCCGGGGTGCTCAGGGCGTACCGCCCGTCGTCGCCGGTGGCGCCGCGGCCGACCTGGCGGCCGGCGACGTCGATGAGGGTCAGCGCGGCGCGCGGCACGATGCTGCCGTCGTGGTGCTGGACCGTGCCGCACACCGGGACGCCGGCCGTGACGGGGGGCGCTCCGGTGCCGCCGTAGCCGTGCGTCCGAGGGTAAGTCGTGCTGCTGTCAGAGGTGTTGGAGGCGGCCGTGTCGGTCGTGGCACGGGCCGGGGGCACGGCGGCGGGGTCGGCCGGATCGCCGTACGGGGCGTGCGGGGCATGCGGGGTCGGGGAGGTCTGCGGGGCAGGAGAGGCGTGGGACACCAGGGGGTTCTCTTTCAGGAAGAAGGCGAGCACAAGGCCCAGGACGAGCACCGGCACGAGGGACAAGAAGATCCCCGGCATGGCATGCGCATACGTGGCGACAGCGCTGTCGCGCAGCGAGGCGGGCAGGGCGCGCACCAGTTGCCGGGTGATCGACTCCGGGGCGGGCAGCTCCGCCGGCGGCCGGTCGCCGAGCCGGCGGGCCAGCCGGTCGGCGAAGAGGGTGCCGAAGAGGGCGGCTCCGACACTGCCGCCGAGCTGCCGGAAGGAGTGGGTGGCACCGGTCGCGGTGCCGGGGCCGGCGGCGCGTACGGAGTTCCGCACGGCGAGCGCCAGCACCGGCAGCACGAGGCCGATGCCGAGTCCGAGGAGGCCCGTCCAGAGGCTGCAGACCTCGCGCGGAGTGTTCTGCGGCATCCGCGACAGCAGCCACATCCCCGCCCCGGCCAGCGCGCAGCCGAGGACGGGGAACGTTCTGTAGTGCCCGGTGCGGCTGATGAGCCGGCCGGAGAGAAGGGAGGCGAGGACGATGCCGCCCGTCACGGGCAGCATCAGCAGCCCGGACTCGGTGGCCGTGGCGCCGCCGGCCCTCTGCAGGAAGGCCGGCAGGTAGCCGGCGGCGCCGAAGAGCGCGAAGCCGATGACGGCACCGGTCAGGCCGGTGACGCGGAAGACCGAGTCGCACAACAGCCGCAGCGGGACCAGCGGTTCGGCGACGACGTACTCGACGGCGAGGAACAGCACGGCACAGCCGAGCGCACCGGCGCCGAGCCCGAGGACGACCCGCGAGTTCCAGGCGTACTCCGTACCGCCCCAACTGGTCAGCAGAGCCAGACAGGTGACGAACGCGGCGAGCAGCAGCGCTCCGGCGATGTCCGGCCGTGCGCGGCGCACCGGCCGCGGCAGCTTCAGGCCCAGGGCGAGGACGAGGAGCGACAGCACGCCGAAGGGGACGTTGAGGTACAAGCACCAGCGCCAGGAGGCATGGTCGGTGCAGAGGCCGCCGATCAGCGGGCCGGCCGCGGTGGCGAGTCCGAAGGCGGCACCGGTCAGGCCCATGAAGCGGCCGCGGGCCCGCGGCGGTACGGCATCGGCGAGGATCGCCTGGACGCCGATGAGCAGCCCGCCGCCGCCGGCGCCCTGGACGGCCCGGAAGGCGACCAGTTCGTCCATCGTCCGCGACCAGCCGGCCAGCGCCGAGCCGACGGTGAAGACGAGGAGGGCGAAGAGGAAGACGGGCTTGCGGCCGAAGAGGTCACCGAGCTTGCCGTGGAGCGGCAGGCCGATGGCCGCGGCGAGGAGGTAGGACGTCACCGCCCAGGACATCGTGTCCGGGCCGTGCAGCTCGTCGGCGATCTCGGGGAGCGCGGTGGCGACGATGGTCTGGCCGAGGGCCGCGAGCAGCAGCGCCGGCATCAGGGCGAGGACGATCAGGCGGACGCGGCGGGGGCCGGCCGGCGCCGTCGCACCGGGAGCGACCCCCTCGGTCCTGTCGGTCCTGTCGGTCCTGTCGGTCCTGCCACGCCTACCGTTCCCGTTGTGCGCGGCCGGGGCCGTGGTCGTGCCGGAGACAGGCGGACCGCTCCGCTCGACCCGCTCGCTCAGGGTGGTCCCGCCCACGTGCTGCTCCCCTCGTCACGCCTGTTGCCGCCCAATTTCTCGCATTGGGCGACAACACCGATCAACCACGACGAAAGGGTGCGGGCGGGGCAGGAAGGGACGTCAAGTACGTTGCCCGGGACGCCTATTGGGCTCCCATCAGGGCTTTCCGTACGGAAGCGTTCCGGCGGGCCGGACGCTTCCGCTCACCGGAAACCACCCGAACCGGTGAGAGTGACGGCATGCGCTCAGGGTGACGGGCGGGAAAGGCCGATCACTTCGTCACGTGGGCGGCGAGGTTGTCGAGGATGCTGTCGTAGATCCGGCCGAGCCCCTTGGGGGCAAAGGTGCGCTCGAAGAAGCCGCCGATACCGCCGGCGCCCTGCCAGGTGGTGGTGACGACGACCTTGGCGCGCTTCTCGCCGGCCGGGGTGACGACCCAGGTCGTCACCATCGAGGAGTTGCGGTCCTTCTCCACGAGCTGGCCGTCGGTCGGCTCGTCGACCTCCAGCAGGCAGTCGCGCACCCGCTTGCTCGTGGCCTGGAGCTTCCAGTGGACGAGGGTGCCCTTGCCGTCACCGCCCTCGCGGACCTCGTACTCGCTGAAGTGCTCGGGCAGCAGCTGCCGGCGCGTGCCGGAGTAGTCGGCGAGCGCGTCGAACACGTCCTCCGGGTCCGCCGCGATCTCGCGCTGCGTGATGGCCTCGACCTGCCCCATATGTGTGTCCTCCAGTACTCGGCTGCCGGTCCTGCGGTGCGCCGCCAAGCCAACCACCCCACGGCGGCCCGCCCAAATTCAGGGCCACCCCCACGCAAGGGAACAAGTGTTCCATTATGGCGCGAGGGGGGGGGCTCTGCTGGATCCAGAGAGAGGCGCCCCCGAGCCGCTGCGCCGCGAGCCGGCCGGGCGGCGCCGGCGTGGTGACCACATCGTCATGGGCGCGAACGTCGACTGCCATCAACGCGCCGAGGGCTGTTGTGCACTCCCATAGGTACCGCTGACATGGGGTGTGCCGAAATGGGTTACGCCAACTGGGCCTCCAGTCGGCGCGCGAATACCGTGCCGTTCACCGCGGCAAAAGCGCCCCTCGGATCTACTCCCGGGGCGCTTCGCACGTCAGTGCGCCTAGCCGTCTGTCTTCTCGGCGGCGTCAGGGAGGATGAAGCCCCGCACGGGGGCTGTCTCCTCCTGTTCCTCTTCCTGAGCCTCGCGGTAGGCAGCCACCAGGGCGGCGTACCGGCTATTGATCAACTCAGCCATGGAGCCTCCAATCGACGCACCGAGTGTGGCAGACGCCGGTTATGGCTTGTCCCGGCACGGCGGACGGGGCGTCGGCATGGGCTTGATGGGGCCGGTGTCTGACGGGGAGTGCTGACACTTCGCGGATACCGCAATGAGCTGATCCCCGGTCGGGGCTCCCCACAGTTCCTCGTCGACGTCGTACCCGGCGACACGGATAGCGTCCTGCGTGCGCACCAGGATCAGCGGGTCGTAGTTGTCCGGGTCGTAACCGGGGTAGTGGTGGACGAAGTCGCCCAGCGACGCACACAGCTCCTCGTACACCTTGGTGTGGAGGATGAGCGCGTGCCATCCCTCGTCAACGACACGGGAGGGCGCCAGCGCGACGTCAGGCATCTTGGCGCAGGCGACGACGAACTTCAGCCCCTCGTCCGTGATGCGCTCCGCCATGCCCCCATCCATGCCGGGGTTGGCGTCCTGCACGGTTCCGACGACGCTTAGATACGCTGCCGGGCTGATCAGATCGCTTACGGTTAACACGTGCGGCCTCTCTTCGAGTTGTGTCGTACGGCTGCCGTCCCCGGCCGTGATCGCTGTCCAGGCATTCGGCTGGGGACGGCTCTTATCCTCTTGCTGCCCCGCCCCGATGAACCGAGATGTCAGGACGGCGGGGGCGGGAACTTGTGGGCGGTCGCCCGGTGATTGATTCAAACCGGGCGACCGCGTATCGCGCTCCCCTCTTCGTCCCCGGAGCACATCAGGGGGACTGGGGCCGCGGGGGTTGGATGAGGCCCACCGTGAGGAGCACGCCCGGCGCCGCTACGCCGGGGGTCTAGAAGCTGCGGTAGACGCCAATGCCCAGGACGAACAGGATGGTCATCGCAGCAAGGGCGGTGCCTACGACGTGCTTCATCACTGCCGCCCGGCCCACTTACAGCAGTCGCACGGGAACGGGCACGGCTTGACAGCCTCGGACGCCGGCACGTACGTCACACCGGCAATCGCGTACGGACGAACGAGCTGGGTGTTGAGCAGCACGTCGCCCGCCTGGTCATGCTGTGGCTCCAGGTCGTCGTACGACGTCATCGCTTCACCCTCCGCTTCTTGTGCAGGTGGTTGGCGATCTCGATGCCGGCAGTCGCAGCGGCAGCGGCTCTTCCCTGTTCCCGGGCTTCCTTGCGCTGCTTGTCCAGCGCGGTGCAGACGTCGCAGCCCGGGAATGGCTTTGCGTCGAGGTTGTACGGATCCGTCAGGTGTACCGGGGGTGACATCGTCCGCTTCGGCTCGGTCATGTCTCCAATAAACGCTGCTACGAAGGACGTTGGTACGCCCATAGCGGGGACGGAGCGGCCTCTTCAGCGCTATCGTCCCAAGAGGCCCAAACGTCCCTGGGAGGAACCTTGAATAGCGCGCTGCGAGACGCTATGGCGAGTGCGAAGGTCAGGCCCAACCAACTAGCACGTATGGTCGGGGTTGAGCCCAAGACCGTCGAACGATGGCTGAGCAACCCTGACCGTGCTCCGCGGGAGTCCACGCAGGAGGACGCCGGCCGCGCGCTAGGAGTGGACCCTGTGACTCTGTGGCCCAAATCGGTGCGTTCCCACGTCAAGACAGGGCACGACCGCGAGATTGTTGCGGCCTACCCCTTTCGTAGCGCCGCCCCCACCTCGCTCTGGGCATCCCTCATTGACGGAGCATCCCGGACTCTGACGTTCGCTGGCTATACGAACTACTTCTTGTGGCAGCAACACCCGCGGCTCGGTGCCCGTCTTGCGGCGAAGGCGAAGCACGGGACCCGTGTGCGCTTCCTCGTCGGCGACCCTGAGTCGGAGGTGACGACGAAGCGGGAAGAGGTAGAGGGTGTCCCGTTGACTGTCAGCACGCGCATCAGGATCACGCTCGACGCGTTGGCCAAGATGGGCCGCCACGAGGGCGTAGAAGCGCGCTTCAGTGATCAACACATCGCACTGTCCGTCTTCATGTTCGACGACCAAATGCTCGTCACCCCGCACATTGCCTCACTCCTCGGCGATGAGTCACCCATGTTCCATATCCGCCGGCTGGAGGACGACGGGCTGTACGACCGGTTCGCCGGCCACGTGACGGCACTGTGGGAGGACGGCCGCCCGGTCGAGCCGTAGTTCCCTCGTCAGCGACAGCAGGAACTCCCTGCTGCTCCAGCCACTGGGCGATCTCGCCCAGGTTGGTCCGGCCCGGCGTACGTGGTGCGCTCCATGCCGGGCGTCTCGAACCCTGGCGCCTGGGACAAGGTCAAGCGGCCCCCGGAAATACGCACGGGGAATCTTCCGACGCGCCCCTACCCTCTCCGGCATGGACAGGTCGCATGAACGGAGCCGGACCGATGACCGGAGCCAGGGGAAGCCGCCACGCCCGGTACACGTGCGGGAGATGACCGAGGCGGATATCGACGCGGTCTCGGCGGTGCGGGTCCGCGGCTGGCAGGCGGCGTACCGCGGGCTGATGCCGCAGGAGTCTCTGGACGCGATGAGCGTGGCGGCGGATGCGGAGCAGCGACGGTCGTGGTTCGGGCGCCGGTCGCCCGAGGTGTCGGATCTGGTGGCCGAGCGGGACGGTGCGGTCGTCGGCTGGGTGTGCGTCGGACCGGCCCGGGACCCCGATATCGCGCCGGGGCCACGGGAGTTGTCCGCACCACGGCCGACCGCGGGTGAACTGCTCGCCCTCTACGTCACGCCCGGCCTGATCGGCACCGGCGTCGGACGCGCCCTGATGGCCGCCGGCCTCGCCCGGGCACGGGCGAGCGGCTACCGCGCGCTGTATCTGTGGGTGGTACGCGGCAACACCCGCGCCCAGCGGTTCTACGAACGGGCCGGTTTTGTGCCGGACGGGGCGCAGGAGGCGTACGAGGTGGGCGGCCGCAGCGCCCCCGCTCCGCGCTACCGCCGCCCGCTGACGTCCGAAGCGGAACCGCCACCGGCCCCCTTCTCCCGCTCCCCCGGCCCTTGACCCGGCACGCCCCCTCCCGCGCCGTCCCCCGCCGCCCCGGGTCCGGCCGGTGCCGGTGCGTCCTCGTGTACCCCCAGCCGCGCCAGTGAGGCGGCCGCCGCGGCCGCCAGCCGGGGGTGGGTGACGGCTGTGGTGAGCGCGGGGACCGCGCGGCGGTCGCCCAGCGCGCCCAGGCCCTCGACACAGGCGAGCGCCACCCGCCAGTAGGGGTTGTGCGGGGTCAGCAGCCGCTCCAGGGTCGCGATCAGCGCGGGTACGGACTGCGGTGCGCGGAGGTCGGCGAGCAACCGGACCGGGTGGAGGGCGTAGGCGGTGCGCAGCGGGTTGGTGGCGAGTGCGGCGGCGGCGCGGGCGGTACGGGGGTCGCCGAGGCGGGCCAGGGCGTGTGCGGCGGTGGCGCAGCGCACCGGGTCGCGGTAGTTCAGCAGCAGCACAAGCGTCTCGAAGGCCCGCTTGTCGCCGGCGCAGCCCAGGATGAAGGCGGCGATCTCTCTCGCCCACAGCGGACGTTCGACGGCGACCAGCATCCGGGCCAGTTCCTCCCGCCCGGCCGGGGTGTTCTTGCGGGCCAGCCCCAGCAACCGTTCGTAGGCGACCAGATCCTGCGGGGAGCGGAGTTCGGCCCGCACCCGGTCCGTCAACTCGTGGAATTCCTCTTCCATTTGCCGATCCCCTCCCGCCGGGCCGCCCCGGTTCCCGCGACGTGGTCTGCACCACAGCCTAATGACCCTCGCTACCCCTGGCGCTCTGGTTACTCACCGGTTAACCTGCTGGAACGAGCAGCACCACTGCTCGGGCGGCCTGGTGACGCAGCCGCCACAGAGTGAAGTCGGTTCGGCACAGCACGACATCAGTACGGAGAACACGGCACGGCCCCGGGACAGGGCCCGCCGTACCTCCCGCACCGCCGGTGCTCCCGCAGCGCTGCGGCTCCCGCGGCTCACCGCCGCCGTTCTGCCGCTGCGCAGTGCAGGTATCGCACCGCGCGGATACCCCTCAGTCGTCACTTCTCCCCTGTTGTCAGGGGAACACCCTCAGGAGTCTCGCGATGGGCCCTCAGTCCACCCCTGATCTCTCAACTGAAGCCTCCCCCCTCTCCCTTTCCACCGTCGCCGTCGTCGGCCTGGGCACCATGGGTACCGGTATCGCCGAGGTGCTGACCCGGGCCGGCCGCGAGGTCATCGGCATCGACACCGACGAGGCCGCGGCCCGGCACGCCGTCACGGCCCTCGAAACCGCCACCGCCCGCGCGGTGCAGCGCGAGCGGATCACGGAGCGGGAGCGGCAGGACATCCTGGCCCGGTTCCGCACCTTCACCGATCTGCAGGCCGCCGCGGACGCCGATCTCGTCATCGAGGTCGTGCCCGAGGACTACGAGCTCAAGCGGCAGGTCTTCGCCGGACTCGACGCCGTGGTCCGCCCGGACACCATCCTGGCCACCGGCACCAACGCCCTGTCCGTGACCCGGCTCGCCGCCGATTCGCAGCGCCCCGAGCGGGTGCTCGGTGTGCACTTCTTCAACCCCGCACCGGCCATGAAGCTGGTCGAGGTGGTCTCCTCCGTGCTCACCGCACCGACCGCGGTCGCGGCCGTCACGGAACTGGCACACGACCTGGGCAAGGACCCGATCGCGGTGGGTGACCGCCCCGGTTTCGTCGCCGACGGCCTGCTGTTCGGCTACCTGAACCAGGCCGCGGCGATGTACGAGTCCAAGTACGCCACCCGCGAGGACATCGACGCCGCGATGCGGCTGGGCTGCGGTCTGCCCATGGGCCCGCTGGCGCTGCTCGACCTGATCGGCGTGGACACCGCGCGGACGGTCCTGGAGGCGATGTACGCCGAGTCCCAGGACCGGCTGCACGCCCCCGCGCCGATCCTGGGCCAGCTGGCCGAGGCGGGGCTGACCGGCCGCAAGGCGGGCCGCGGCTTCTACACGTACGACGCCCCGGGCAGCCCCACCGTCGTGCCCGACGCGGAGAGCCCGGCGGCCGCCGACGCGCAGGCCGGCGGGCGGACCGTCACCGGCGTCGGTGTGGCCGGCTCCGGGACGATGGCCAGCGGTATCGCCGAGGTCTTCGCCAAGGCGGGCTACAAGGTCGTGCTGGCCGCCCGCAGCCTGGAGAAGGCCGAGAAGGCCAAGGCCCGGATCGCCAAGTCGCTGGGCCGCTCCGTGGACAAGGGCCGGATGAGCGCCGAGGCACGGGACACCGCGCTGGCGGCGATCACCCCGGCCGGGTCGCTGGACGCGTTCGCGGACGTGGACCTCGCGGTCGAGGCGGTGGCCGAGGACCTGGCGGTCAAGCAGGAGCTGTTCAAGACCCTGGACAAGGTCTGCAAGCCGGGCGCCGTCCTGGCCACCACCACCTCCTCGCTGCCGGTCGTGGCCTGCGCCCGCGCCACCTCGCGCCCCGAGGACGTCATCGGGATGCACTTCTTCAACCCGGCGCCCGCCATGAAGCTGGTCGAGGTGGTGCGTACGGTCCTGACGGCCGACGACGTCCACGCCACCGTGCGCGCGGTCTGCGCCAAGGTCCGCAAGCACCCCGTGGACTGCGGCGACCGGGCCGGGTTCATCGTGAATGCGCTGCTGTTCCCGTACCTGAACAACGCGATCAAGATGGTCGAGGAGCACTACGCGACGCTGGACGACATCGACGCCGCGATGAAGCTCGGCGGCGGGTACCCGATGGGCCCGTTCGAACTCCTCGATGTGGTCGGCCTGGACGTCTCCCTGGCCATCGAGAAGGTGCTGCACGCGGAGTTCCGCGACCCCGGGCTGGCCCCGTCGCCGCTGCTGGAGCACCTCGTCGCCGCGGGCTGCCTCGGCCGCAAGACCGGCCGCGGCTTCCGTGAGTACGCCCGGCGCTGACGCGTGGCGGCACCCCGGCCCGGCCGGGGGAGGGTGGGGTGGACTGCTGGAACCCGACGGCGGTCCACCCCCGCTCACGGGGGCACAGGCAGTACCTCATGCCGCAGGTCGCGTAAATATGCAGTACCGTCCCCACATGTCCCAGCCCGCTCGTACGCACCCCTCCGACACCCCCGACAACGCCACTCCCGGTACCCGCCGGGCGGCCGCGCAACGGCTCAAAATGCGCCGTGAATTGTCGTCGGCGGCGATGGAGCTGTTTGCGACCAAGGGCTACGAGGCGACGACGGTCGACGAGATCGCGGCCGCCGCGGGCGTCGCCCGGCGTACCTTCTTCCGCCACTTCCGCTCCAAGGAAGAGGCGATCTTCCCCGACCACGACGACACCCTCGTCCGCGCGGAGGCCGTCCTGGACGCCGCTCCGCCGCACGAGAACCCCCTGGACACGGTCTGCCGCGGCATCAAGGAGGTCATGCGGATGTACGCGGCCTCCCCGGCCGTGTCGGTGGCCCGCTACCGCCTGACCCGCGAGGTCCCCACCCTGCGGGAGGCCGAGATCGCTTCGGTGGCCCGCTACGAGCGGCTGTTCACCCGCTATCTCCTGGGCCACTTCGACGAGGGCGCCCACCGCGAGGGCGACGACGATCCGCTGCTCGCCGAGGTCGCGGCGTCCGCCGTGGTCACCGCGCACAACCATGTGCTGCGGCGCTGGCTGCGGGCCGACGCCCAGGGCGATGTCGAGGCCCAGCTCGACCACGCCTTCGAGATCGTCCGGGAGACCTTCGGCGCCGGCATCGGCGCGGGCCGCACCGGCAGCGGAGAGAACCCCCCGGCGGCCGTCTCGCGGGAGGGCGAGGTGCTGGTCGCGGTGGCCCGCACGGACGCGCCGCTGGACGAGGTCATGCGCACCATCCGCAAGGCGATCAAGGAACACAAGTAACGGCCTTCCGGCCGGAACCGGACAGGAACGCGGCCCGGCGCCCTTGGACCGACCGGGCCGCGACACGGATGGCGTAACGCCACCCCTGCGCACTGTGCGCGCACATGACCTTTCTTTGCGTCATCGAGAGGCCCCCCAGCGGGCCTCTTTTGCTCATGCGTGCCGTCCGGATGACATCTGAGAGAAATTCTTGGCACTCAGTGTCTTGTCGACTGGCACGCGGTGTCATACGTTGAGGGTGTCCGGGCGGCCGGCGTGCTGCGAACCCACGCACGCCGGCTGTCCCACCAGCCCTATGTGGCTGTCCGCCCGGATGCCTGCGTCACAGGCACCAGCCAGCCCGCGCTGCTTTGCTTCCAAGGCCCTTGTCACGAGCAAAGGCGAAGCGAAGCGGAGCCAGCGCTGCCAGGCACCGCGGCCGACGGCTCTGCGACCCCCGCAGAGGCGACGGCAACGGCGCCACCCCGGCCGAACCGACGGCACCACCTCCCGCACCACCCCGACGTTCCCTCAAGCCGTTTCCCCAACGCGCTTCGCCGGAGGCACCCCGTGAACGAAATCCTGGACGCAATCCTCGCGCCCGACACCACCAGCGCCGACTTCGCCGGCCTGGCCCTCCCCGAGTCCTACCGCGCGGTGACCGTGCACAAGGACGAGGCCGAGATGTTCGCCGGCCTGGAGACCAAGGAGAAGGACCCGCGCAAGTCGCTGCACGTCGACGACGTGCCGGTGCCCGAGCTGGGCCCGGGCGAGGCGCTGGTGGCCGTGATGGCCTCCTCCGTGAACTACAACTCCGTCTGGACCTCGATCTTCGAGCCGATGTCGACGTTCGGGTTCCTGGAGCGCTACGGCAAGCTCTCCCCGCTCACCAAGCGGCACGACCTGCCGTACCACGTCATCGGCTCCGACCTGGCGGGCGTGGTCCTGCGCACCGGGCCGGGCGTCAATGCCTGGGGCCCCGGCGACGAGGTCGTGGCGCACTGCCTGTCCGTCGAGCTGGAGTCCTCCGACGGCCACAACGACACCATGCTCGACCCCGAGCAGCGGATCTGGGGCTTCGAGACCAACTTCGGCGGCCTGGCTGAGATCGCGCTGGTCAAGTCCAACCAGCTGATGCCCAAGCCCAAGCACCTGAGCTGGGAGGAGGCGGCGTCGCCCGGTCTGGTCAACTCGACCGCCTACCGCCAGCTCGTCTCGCAGAACGGCGCGGCGATGAAGCAGGGCGACAACGTCCTGATCTGGGGTGCCAGCGGCGGACTCGGCAGCTACGCCACCCAGTTCGCGCTGGCCGGTGGCGCCAACCCGATCTGTGTGGTCTCCTCCGACCAGAAGGCGGAGATCTGCCGGAAGATGGGCGCCGAGGCGATCATCGACCGCAACGCCGAGGGCTACAAGTTCTGGAAGGACGAGCACCACCAGGACCCCAAGGAGTGGAAGCGCTTCGGCAAGCGCATCCGCGAGCTGACCGGCGGCGAGGACGTGGACATCGTCTTCGAGCACCCCGGCCGGGAGACCTTCGGCGCCTCCGTCTACGTCACGCGCAAGGGCGGCACCATCGTCACCTGCGCCTCCACCTCGGGCTACAACCACGAGTACGACAACCGCTACCTGTGGATGTCGCTGAAGCGGATCGTCGGCTCGCACTTCGCCAACTACCGCGAGGCGTGGGAGGCCAACCGCCTGATCGCCAAGGGCAAGATCCACCCGACGCTGTCGAAGACGTACAGCCTCGAGGAGACCGGACAGGCGGCGTACGACGTGCACCGCAACCTCCACCAGGGCAAGGTCGGCGTGCTGGCACTGGCCCCCGAGGAGGGGATGGGCGTGCGGGACGAAGAAATGCGCGCCAAGCACCTCGACGCCATCAACCGGTTCCGGAACGTCTGAGGCAACTCGGACTCCGGACCACGAAGATACGGGCCTGATATGACTGAGCGTCAGAAGGATCGTCCGTGGCTGATGCGGACCTACGCCGGCCACTCCACCGCCGAGGCGTCCAACGAGCTGTACCGGCGTAATCTCGCCAAGGGCCAGACGGGTCTGTCGGTCGCGTTCGACCTCCCGACGCAGACCGGTTACGACCCCGACCACATCCTCGCCCGCGGCGAGGTCGGCCGGGTCGGGGTCCCGGTGTCCCACCTCGGCGACATGCGACGGCTGTTCCAGGACATACCCCTGGACCAGATGAACACCTCGATGACCATCAATGCGACGGCCATGTGGCTGCTGGCGCTGTACGAGGTGGTCGCCGAGGAGCAGGGCGCCGACATCTCCAAGCTGTCGGGGACGACGCAGAACGACATCGTCAAGGAGTACCTCTCGCGCGGGACGCACGTCTTCCCGCCGGGACCCTCGCTCCGGCTGACCACCGACATGATCACGTACACGGTGGCGCACATCCCCAAGTGGAACCCGATCAACATCTGCAGCTACCACCTGCAGGAGGCGGGCGCCACGCCGGTCCAGGAGATCGCGTACGCGATGTCCACCGCGATCGCGGTGCTGGACGCGGTGCGGGACTCCGGCCAGGTACCGCCGGAGAAGTTCGGTGATGTCGTGGCCCGTATCTCGTTCTTCGTGAACGCCGGTGTCCGGTTCGTTGAGGAGATGTGCAAGATGCGCGCCTTCGGCCGCATCTGGGACAAGATCACCCGCGAGCGCTACGGCATCGAGAACGAGAAGCAGCGCCGGTTCCGCTACGGCGTCCAGGTCAACTCGCTCGGCCTGACCGAGGCACAGCCGGAGAACAACGTCCAGCGGATCGTCCTGGAGATGCTGGCCGTCACGCTCTCCAAGGACGCCCGCGCCCGCGCCGTCCAGCTCCCGGCCTGGAACGAGGCCCTGGGTCTGCCGCGGCCCTGGGACCAGCAGTGGTCGCTGCGCATCCAGCAGGTCCTCGCCCACGAGAGCGACCTCCTCGAATACGAGGACATCTTCGCCGGCTCGCACGTCATCGAGGCCAAGGTGGACGCCCTGGTCACCGACTGCCTCGCCGAGATCGAGCGGATCCAGGAGATGGGCGGCGCAATGGCCGCGGTGGAGTCCGGCTACCTCAAGTCGCAGCTGGTCACCGCGCACGCCGAGCGTCGGGCCCGGATCGAGGCCGGCGACGAGAAGATCGTCGGCGTCAACTGCTTCGAGGGCACCGAGCCCAACCCGCTCACCGCGGACCTCGACACGGCCATCATGACCGTCGACCCGGCCAACGAGGCGCGGGTGGTCCGGGCGCTGCACGACTGGCGGGACAACCGCGACGAGACACGCGCCCAGGAGGCGCTGTCGGTCCTGAAGAAGACCGCGGCCGGTGACGGCAACCTCTTCGCCGCCACCGTGGAGTGCGCACGTGCCGGGGTGACGACCGGCGAGTGGGCCTGGGCGCTGCGGGACGTCTTCGGCGAGTTCCGGGCCCCCACGGGCGTCTCCAGCGCCCCCCTGGCGGTCGCCGCCGAGGAAGGCAGCCCGCTGGCGGCGGTCCGCGAGAAGGTCGCCAAGACCGCGGCCGAACTCGGCAGCGGAAAGCTGCGGCTGCTGGTCGGCAAGCCCGGCCTGGACGGGCACAGCAACGGCGCCGAGCAGATCGCCGTACGGGCCCGGGACGCCGGCTTCGAGGTGATCTACCAGGGCATCCGGCTGACCCCGGAACAGATCGTCTCGGCCGCGGTCGCCGAGGACGTGCACTGCGTGGGCCTGTCGATCCTCTCCGGCTCGCACGCCGAGCTGGTCCCGGACGTCCTGGCCCGCCTGCGGCGCACCGGCGTCGACGACATGCCCGTCATCGTCGGCGGCATCATCCCCTCCGCCGATGCGGCAGCGCTCCGGGAAGCCGGAGTGGCGGCAGTGTTCACCCCCAAGGACTTCGGTATTACGGAGATCATCGGCCGTATCGTCGACGAGATCCGGAAAGCGAACCAGCTCGACCCCCTGGAGGTCCCCGCATGACCCAGGCCCACCCGTCGCCCGCCACCACCCCGGGCGAAGGTCGCAACCGTCTGCGGCCACGGCGCTCCTGTCTCGCGGTCCCCGGCAGCAACCCGCGCTTTCTGGAGAAGGCCCAGGGCCTCCCGGCCGACCAGGTCTTCCTGGACCTGGAGGACGCCTGCGCGCCGCTCGCCAAGGAGGGCGCCCGCCACCACATCGTCGAGGCGCTGAACCAGGGCGACTGGACGGGCAAGACCCGGGTCGTACGGGTCAACGACTGGACGACGCACTGGACGTACCGGGACGTCATCACGGTCGTCGAGGGCGCGGGGCAGAACCTCGACTGCATCATGCTGCCGAAGGTCCAGGACGCCCAGCAGGTCGTGGCGCTGGACCTGCTGCTGACGCAGATCGAGAAGACCATGGGCTTCGAGGCCGGCAGGATCGGCATCGAGGCGCAGATCGAGAACGCCAAGGGCCTGGTGAACGTCGACGCGATCGCCGGTGCCTCGCCGCGCCTGGAGACCATCATCTTCGGCCCGGCCGACTTCATGGCGTCCATCAACATGAAGTCCCTGGTGGTCGGCGAGCAGCCGCCCGGCTATGGGGCGGATGCCTATCACTACATTCTGATGCGCATTCTGATGGCGGCCCGCACCTACGATCTGCAGGCGATCGACGGTCCGTACCTTCAGATCAAGAATGTTGACGGCTATCGCGAGGTCGCCGGCCGCGCCGCCGCCCTCGGCTTCGACGGCAAGTGGGTACTGCACCCGGGCCAGGTCGAGGCCGCCAACGAGGTGTTCTCCCCTTCCCAGGAGGACTACGACCACGCCGAGCTGATCCTGGACGCCTACGAGTGGCACACCTCGGAGGCGGGCGGCGCCAAGGGCTCCGCGATGCTCGGCGACGAGATGATCGACGAGGCGAGCCGGAAGATGGCACTGGTCGTCGCCGGCAAGGGCCGGGCCGCCGGCATGACCCGCACATCCAAGTTCGAGGCCCCGGAGGCATAAGCACCATGCAGTTCGGCCGTACCTATGAAGAGTTCACCGTCGGCGATGTGTACAAGCACTGGCCCGGGAAAACCGTCACCGAATACGACGACCACCTCTTCTGTCTGCTCACGATGAACCACCACCCGCTGCACATGGACAGCAACTACGCGGAGCAGACCACCGATTTCGGCAAGAACGTCGTCGTCGGCAACTACATCTACTCGCTGCTGCTGGGCATGTCGGTGCCCGACGTCTCCGGAAAGGCCATCGCCAACCTGGAGATCGAGTCGCTGAAGCACGTGGCGCCGACCTTCCACGGCGACACGCTCTACGGCGAGACCACCGTCCTGGACAAGACGCCCTCGCGCTCCAAGACGGACCGCGGCATCGTGTACGTCGAGACCAAGGGCTACAAGCAGGACGGCACCCTGGTCTGCGTCTTCCGGCGCAAGGTCATGGTCCCCACGGCCACCTACATCAAGGAGCGCGGCGGCGAGCAGCCCGGCCGCCCGGAGCTGCAGGCCCCGACGGCCAAGAAGGAGAAGTAGCCATGACCCGTCTCGCGCAGACCGAGGGCCTGACCGACATCCAGCGGGAAATCCTCTCCACCGTCCGCGACTTCGTGGACAAGGAGATCCTGCCGGTCGCCACGGAACTGGAGCACCGCGACGAGTACCCGTCGCAGATCGTCGAGGGCCTGAAGGAACTCGGCGTGTTCGGCCTGATGATTCCCGAGGAGTACGGCGGGCTGGGCGAGTCCCTGCTCACCTACGCGCTGACCGTCGAGGAGATCGCCCGCGGCTGGATGAGCGTGTCGGGCATCATCAACACCCACTTCATCGTGGCGTACATGCTCAAGCAGCACGGCACCCAGGAGCAGAAGGACTACTTCCTGCCGAAGATGGCGGCCGGTGAAATCCGCGGCGCCTTCTCGATGTCGGAGCCGGCGCTGGGCTCGGACGTCTCGGCCATCTCCTCCAAGGGCGTGCGCGACGGCGACGAGTACGTCCTCAACGGCCAGAAGATGTGGCTCACCAACGGTGGTTCGTCCACGCTCGTCGCGGTGCTGTGCCGGACGGACGAGGGCCATCCGGAGGGCACCGCCCCGCACAAGTCGATGACGACCTTCCTCGTGGAGAAGGAGGCCGGCTTCGGTGAGGTGCGCCCCGGCCTGACCATTCCGGGCAAGATCGACAAGATGGGCTACAAGGGCGTCGACACCACCGAGCTGATCATGGACGGGCTGCGGATCCCGGCCGATCGGGTGCTCGGCGGCGAGACCGGACGTGGCTTCTATCACATGATGGACGGCGTCGAGGTCGGCCGGGTCAATGTGGCCGCCCGCGGTTGCGGCGTCGCCCAGCGCGCGTTCGAGCTGGGTGTTTCGTACGCCCAGCAGCGGCACACCTTCGGCAAGCCGATCGCGCAGCACCAGGCCATCCAGTTCAAACTGGCCGAAATGGCAACAAAGGTCGAAGCGGCGCATGCGATGATGGTGAATGCCGCTCGCAAAAAGGACTCGGGCCAGCGAAACGACCTCGAAGCGGGTATGGCGAAGTACCTGGCCTCCGAGTACTGCAAGGAGGTAGTGGAAGACGCTTTCCGCATCCACGGCGGTTACGGCTTCTCCAAGGAGTACGAGATCGAGCGGCTCTACCGCGAGGCCCCGATGCTCCTGATCGGCGAAGGAACCGCCGAGATCCAGAAAATGATCATTGGGCGACGGCTACTGGAGGAGTACCGGATCCAGGGGTGAACATCCCGTTTGGGCTGCTTTGTCCTAGACGAAGATCACACCCCGTCATCGTTCTTCGGCCACGGATTGGCTCTGGCTCTTGGCCAGTTGCCGCTCGTAACCGATAGCATCCCCGGAAAGCCGCCGTCCCCCGTATCCATACGCGGCATCCTCCGCTACGAAGGTCATCCATGCCCCACAGCCAATCCTCTGCACAACGCGGTAGCGTCCGCCTCGCGCGCGGAGCGTCGCCGTGGCTCCTGCCGACCGTTGCCACGGCAGCGGTCAGCCTCGCCCGGTCCCGCCGGTCGGGTCGCTGGGCCGCCGTTGCCGTGCCCACCACCGCACTGGCGGCGGGCATGCTGTGGTTTTTCCGCGACCCCGAGCGGGAGATCGCTCAGGGCCGTGTCATCTCCCCGGCTGACGGCGTGGTGCAGAGCATCATGCCGTGGAAGGACGGACGCACCCGCGTCGCGATCTTCATGAGCCCGCTGAACGTCCACGTCAACCGTGCGCCGCTGGCCGGCACGGTGACGTCCGTGGAGCACATCCCCGGCGGGTTCGTCCCGGCGTTCAACAAGGAGAGCGAGAACAACGAGCGGGTCGTCTGGCACTTCGACACCGAGCTCGGCGACATCGAGATGGTGCAGATCGCCGGCGCGGTGGCCCGCCGCATCGTCCCTTACGTGCCCCAGGGCACCAAGGTCGAGCAGGGTGAGCGGATCGGACTGATCCGCTTCGGCTCGCGCGTCGACGTCTACCTCCCGGAGGGCGTCGAGGTGGCGGTCGAGGTCGGCCAGGCGACCACCGCGGGGGTGACTCGTCTTGACCGTGATTGATCCCGAGACACAGGCGGGCTGGGTGCCCGAGGCCGACGAGGACGAGGACGACATGCCGCTGTCCACGCGGCTGTCGATAGCGGACACCCTCACCCTCGGCAACGCCATCTGCGGCTTCATGGCCGTGTACTTCACCACCACCGGCGTGCTGATCCCGCACCTCACGGGGAACGAGGACGGCGGGATGGCCCGGCACAGCGCGGCGATGGCCGTGATCCTGATGCTGCTGGCGTCGGTCTTCGACCTCTTCGACGGGATGGTGGCGCGCAAGCTGCGGGCCTCGGCGATGGGGGCCGAGCTCGACAACCTCTCCGACCTGATCAGCTTCGGCCTGGCGCCCGCGTACTTCGTCGTGACCTGGGGCATGGTCGCCCAGGACGCGAACCAGCGGGTGTCCGTGGTCGCGGCCGTCGTGGTGCTGCTGGCGGTGGTGCTCCGGCTTGCGCGGTTCTCCTGCGTGCCGATGCGTGACGGAATCTTCCAGGGCATGCCCGGCCCGTTCGGCGCCCTGACCGTCGTCGCCATCGTGCTGCTGGAGCTGCCGTTCGTGCCGACGCTGCTGGCGATCGTCGGGGTGGCCTGGCTGATGGTGAGCCGGGTCGAGTACCCCAAGCCGCGGGGGCGGCTCGCGGTGGCGATGCTCAGCTGGATCGTGCTCAGCATGGGCATGCTGACGGCCTGGGCGCTGGACGCCCCCGGCGGCCAGCTGCTGCTGCAGACCGGCTGCGCCCTGCAGGTGGTCCTCGGCGCGATGATCCCGCTGTTCGCGACGGCCCGGAGGGTGAACACCTTCCGCGACAACCGCCGCGAGTCGCGGGCCGAGTCCCGCGCCGCACAGCTCCCCTAGCAGCACCCGGACGCACCACCCGGACGCAAAAACCGGACAACGCCGCGGGCCCCGAGCGAATTCTTTCGCCCGGGGCCCGCGGCGTTGTGCCCGTGGTGGTGCGGCCCGCGGCGGGCCGCACCGCGCCTCAGACCAGGAAGTCCCGCGCCAGCTGCTCCGCCGCCCGCTCCAGCAGCGGGCCCGCCTCGGCCATACAGCGGGCCGGGTCGGGCTCCAGATCCGTCAGGGCGTAGGCCCGCCGGATGCCGGCCGCGCCGAGCGCTTCCTGCGGCAGCTGGAGCCGGCCGCAGACCGCGACCACGTCCACGCCGGCCGCACGGGCCGCGGCGGCGACCCCGGCCGGCGCCTTGCCGTGCAGCGTCTGGGTGTCGAGCGAGCCCTCACCGGTGATGACGAAAGTGGCCTTCGCCAGCGCCGGGGCGAAGCCCAGGACGTCGAGCATCACGTCGATGCCGGGCCGGAAGGCCGCGTCCAGGCCGACCAGCGCGCCATAGCCGATCCCGCCCGCCGCGCCCGCGCCGGGTGCCAGGGCGGCTTCCGCGGCCTTCGGTCCCACCGCCCGCCCCAGCACCTCGGCGTAGTGCGTCAGCGCGGCGTCCAGCGTGGCCACGTCCTCCTCGCTCGCGCCCTTCTGCGGGCCGTAGACCGCCGGGGCGCCCTTGGGACCCGTGAGCGGGTTGTCGACATCGCTGGCCAGCACGATCGCGGTCTTCGCCAGCCGGGGGTCCAGCCCCGACAGATCGGCCGTGGCCAGGTCGCGCAGCGGACCGCCGCCGGGGGCGACCGGCTCGCCGTCCGCGTCCAGGAACCGGGCGCCCAGCGCCGCGAGCATGCCGGCGCCGCCGTCGGTCGTGGCGCTGCCGCCGACGCCGAAGACGATCGAGGTCGCGCCCGCGTCGAGGGCCGCGCGCAGCAGCTCGCCGGTGCCGTACGTGGTCGCCGTCAGGGGCGCGAAGACGCCCGCCGGCAGCTGCTGGAGCCCGGAGGCCTCCGCCATCTCCACCACCGCGGTGCCTTCGCCGCGCAGCGCGAAGGTGGCCGTCACCGGCGCACCGGTCGGGCCGGTGACCCGTGCCTCGTGGCGGGTGAAGCCGGCCGCGAGTGCCGCCGCGACCGTACCGTCGCCGCCGTCGGCGACCGGCACGGCCGCCACGTCCAGACCGGGAACCACACGCCGCAGACCGGCCGTGACATGCTCGGCGACCTCGACGGCCGTGAGCGAGCCCTTGAATTTGTCCGCGGCGATCAGCACCTGTGCCGAAGAAGTCCTTGCTGCGTCCGCCACCGTGTTTCCCCTTGCTTTCGTACGGGCAGTCGCGCCGCTGTGACCTTATCCGGCGAGGGGTCCGGCGACCAGGGCACTTCGCTCCGCGGTGCAGCCGAGCGCCCCCGGGGTGCGCCGTGAAGTCCGGCGGGACGCGCCCGGCCCCGGCCCCGTTCCGTCTAGGCTCGCGCCGTGACCACCATGGACTACGCCACCTACCTCGCCGGCCTGCCCCGCGTGCTCGCGGGCGCGGGCGTCATCTTCCGCGACGCGGAGGGCCGCCTCCTGCTCGTGGAGCCCAACTACCGCGACACCTGGATCCTGCCGGGCGGCACCGTCGAGTCGGACCACGGCGAGTCGCCCCGGCAGGCCGCCCGCCGTGAGACCGCCGAGGAGATCGGCCTGGACGTCAAGCCGGGCCCGCTGCTCGCCGTCGACTGGGTACGCGGCACGGACCGGCCGCCGCTGGTGTTCTACCTCTACGACGGCGGAGTGCTGGACGCCGCGCAGCTGTCCGCGATCCGTGTCCAGGAGGACGAGCTGCTGTCCTGGCGCATGGTGCACTGGGACGAGGCCCAGACCCTGGTCACCCGCGGGATGGCCCTGCGCCTCGGCGCCGCGCTGAAGGCCCTCGCGGACGGCGGCGGCCCGGCGGAACTGGAGGACGGCGTGCTGCCGGCCGGGGCTGACAGTACGTCGGGATAAGGCGGGCGGCGACTGCGGTGTCTCCTCTAGCGTGGCGGGATGGATGAGATTGCCGCGAAGGTCGCGCAGGTGCCGGGAGTTGTCGGAGTGATGCTCGGGGGAAGCCGGGCACGGGGCACCCACCGGCCGGACTCCGACTGGGATGTGGGCGTCTACTACCGGGGCGCGCCGGATCTGGCGGCGCTGGAGGCGCTGGCCGCGGAGGTGACCGGCGGCCCCGTCGAGGTGTACGGACCGGGGGCCTGGGGCGCATGGGTCAACGGCGGGGCCTGGCTCGTGCTGCCCGACGGGAGGCAGGTGGACTGGATCCTGCGGGATGTCGACCGGGTGCGGCAGGTGTGGGAGGAGTGCCGCGAGGGCCGCTTCGAGATCGGTGTCCAGGCCGGCCACCCCCTCGGCTTCTGGTCCCCCGCCTACCCGGGTGAGGTGGCGCTGGGCCGGGTGCTGGCCGATACCGACGGGGAGCTGGACCGCCTCCGGCAGGAGACCCGGACCTATCCCGAAGCCCTGCGCAAGGCCCTGACCCGTGACGGCGTCTGGGACGCGGGGTTCTCGGTGGCGATGGCGGGCAAGTCGTCCGCGGCCCGGGACGTGCTGCATGCGGCACTGTGTCTGTCCCGGGCCGTCGGCTACCTCGTCCAGGCGCTGCACGCCCATCACCGCCTCTGGTGTCTCAATGAGAAGGGCGCGCTCGCGGCGGCCTCGGCGATGCCGGAGACACCGCCCGGCTTCGGTGCCCGGGCCGCCGCCCTGCTCGGCGGTATCGGCCACGGGGGAACGGAGTTGAAGCGCTCGCTGGAGGCCGCGGCAGAGCTGGTGGACGAGGTGCGGGGCGTGGTTGGCGTGGGCGGCGCGGCCGGTGTGGCCGGTGTGACCGGGGGCTGATGCCGGAGACGGGCCGGCGGGGCTCGGTAGGGCACGGCCCGGCCCCGGCAGCGGCCCGGCCCCGGCAGCGGGCGCCGGAGGCGCATCCGTGCGCGGCCGGGCAGACACGGAGCAGCCGGCACGGGCGCGTAAAGGCAACCGGAGGCCGTTGCACTGCCTCTTCGAGAGCGGCACTCGACCCGGAGGTGTGGCATGGACCGGGAAGACCTTCTCGGGCCGGCTTCTCGCCGGCCCCGACCCCTGGGGGCAGCATGACCCTCGCAGTGATGCTCTGCATTCTCCTTCTGGTCGTCACCTGCCTTGCGTACGTCGTGGCACGACGCTGGTTGAGGACAGGCACGGCGCTGGCGGTATCCGCCGGAGTGTTGGTGGCTCAGGTCGGCGGCCTGTGCGTGGTCGCCGACCTCACTCTGGCCACCATGGGCTGACCTGGCCCTGCGCACTCCGGAGCGGGCAGCGGACGCTCCTGGCCGGTCCGGAGTGCGCAGGGGCACTTCCGCCGGCCTATTCGCCGATGGCTCCGTCCGCCAATTCACGTGCGACGTCGAGGTGCCCTACGTGTCGTGCGTACTCCTGCAGCAGATGGAAGAGGATCCAGATCAGGGTTGGCCGGTCTTCCTCGGCCGGAACGCGTCCGCCGAGGGTGGCGGCCCGGTCCTCCAGCCGTGCTTCGGAGACAATGGCGCGGGACCGGGCGCACTGCTCCTGGAAGAATTCCTTGACATCCTCGAAGGATTCTCCGGATTCCACGTGCCACGGTCCGGGCCTATCGTGAAATTCACCCCACGGATTTTCGACATCCTCGCCGCTGAACCCCCATTGCAGCCAGCGCAGTTCCACGCAGGCCAGGTGCTTGAGCAAGCCCAGCGGTGCCCAGCCGGTGGGCAGACGGCTGTTTCTCAGCTCTTCGTCGGACATTCCCTGCACCTTGCGCAGCACAGCGTCCCGGTAGAAGTCGAGGTAGCCGGTCAGCAGCTCGTACGGGCTGGTGAGCGTCACCGGAGGTTCTGCCGCGGGCTCGATTGTGTGCACCATGACGAGGACCTTAAGGCACCGTTTTAGTCTGAGCCCCATGAATTCAGACCTTGTCCTGCTCGACAGTGATGGCCCGCTCCGCACCATCCGCCTCAACGCGCCCGAACGCCGCAACGCCCTCGACCTCGACCTGCTCGGCGAACTCGCGGCCGCCATCGCCGCCGTCGCCGCCGACGCGGACGCTCGCGCCCTGATCGTCGCCGGGGCCGGCACGGCCTTCTGTGCCGGAGCGAACCTGGAGAGCATGTTCGGCGACATCACCAGGCCGGTGCACGAACTCCGCGCACATCTGAAATCGGTCTACGCCTCGTTCCTCGGCCTCCGTGACCTCACGATCCCCACGATCGCTGCCGTCCAGGGCGCGGCCGTGGGCGCCGGGCTCAATATCGCTCTTGCCTGCGACATCGTCATCGCCGGTCCGCGCGCCGCTTTCGGGCCGACGTTTGCCGACATCGGCCTGCATCCCGGGGGTGGTTGTTCCTTTCTGCTGACCGAACGCATGGGTCCCGCGCATGCCACTGCGGCGCTGCTGTCGGGCGACATCATCAAGGCCGAGGACGCCGTACGACGGGGCCTGGCCAATCTGCTGGCCGAGGATCCCGAGGCCAAAGCCACGGAGTTGGCCGCCCGGTACGCGCAGCGCAGCAAGGATCTCAATGCCGACATCAAGCGGTCGGTGCGGATCGCTGCGACGTCCGACTTCCCCACGTCGCTCGACTTCGAGTCGTGGGCGCAGGCGTCATCCGTGGGCAGCGAGGAGTTCGGCCGCTACATGGAGGACTTCCTCAAGCGCTAGTCCCGGGCACGGTCCGGTGCGTGGAGCGCGGGATGCGTGGAGCGCGAGGCGTGCGGAGCGCGAGGCGTGCCCAGGTTGCCGATTTGCCTACACCCTATAGGCAAATGCATAATCCCTTTAGTCATCTGAAGGGGAGGCCATGGCACGCGCAGGACTGACCACGGAACGCCTGGTCCAGGCGGGGGCGGAACTGGCGGATGCGGTCGGCTTTGAGCAGGTGACCGTCTCGGCGCTGGCGAGACGGTTCGACGTCAAGGCCGCGAGTCTGTATGCGCACCTGAAGAGCTCCCAGGACCTCAAGACCAGGATCGCCCTGCTCGCGCTGGAGGAACTTGCCGACCGGGTCGCCGCCGCCCTGGCCGGCCGGGCCGGGAAGGACGCCCTCGCCGCCTTCGCCCACGTCTACCGCGACTACGCCCGGGAGCACCCCGGCCGCTACGCCGCGGCGCGTCTCCGGCTCGATCCGGAGACGGCGGCGGCGAGCGCGGGGCCCAGACATGCGCAGATGACGCGGGCGATCCTGCGCGGCTACGACCTGACGGAGCCGGACCAGACGCACGCCGTCCGGCTGCTGGGCAGCGTCTTCCACGGCTACATCAGTCTGGAGACGGCCGGCGGCTTCAGCCACAGCGCTCCCGACTCGCAGGAAACCTGGTCGTGGATCCTGGACCGCCTCGACGCCCTTTTGCGGAACTGGCCCGGGCCCTGATCACCGCGGTCACCGCATCAGCGCGCAAGCCCGCAAGCCCGCAAGCCCATCACCGCATCTCCACGCACGCTTCGGCATCTTGATCACCAGGCTGGGACGATGAACACCGAACACCACTGGATCACCACCCCCCTCACCGCGGACCTCCTGCGCGGAGCCCTCGACCTGGAACACACCGCACACGGGGTGCTGCCGCACCGGCTGCCCGCCCGGGCCCGCGCGCAGTACATGGACGGTCAGCTCGCCATGGCGGAATCCCAGCCCTCCGGCGTACGGCTGGTCTTCCGGACCCGGGCCACCGCCATCGAGCTGGACGCGCTGCCCACCAAGCGGGTCTACGTGGGTGCACCGCCCCGCCCGGACGGCGTGTACGACCTGCTGGTCGACGGCCGTCTGGCCGGCCGGGCCGGCGTGAGCGGCGGCAACACCCTGACCATCGACATGGCCGCCGGAACCGCCGAGCAGCAGCCCGGCCCCGCCGGTACCCTCCGCTTCTCCGGCCTGCCCGACGGCCTCAAGAACATAGAGATCTGGCTGCCGCACAACGAGACCACCGAACTCATCGCCCTGCGCACCGACGCCCCCGTCGAGCCGGCGCCGGACCGGGGCCGCAAAGTGTGGCTGCACCACGGCAGTTCGATCAGCCACGGCTCCGACGCCGCCGGCCCCACCACCACCTGGCCCGCACTCGCCGCCACCCGCGCCGGAGTGGAACTGATCAACCTGGGCATGGGCGGCAGCGCCCTGCTCGACCCGTTCACCGCCCGCGCCCTGCGGGACACGCCCGCCGATCTCATCAGCCTCAAGATCGGCATCAATGTGGTGAACGCCGATCTGATGCGCCTGCGGGCCTTCATCCCTGCCGTCCACGGCTTCCTCGACACCATCCGCGAAGGCCACCCCGCCACCCCGCTGCTGGTCGTCTCGCCCCTCCTGTGCCCCATCCACGAGGACACGCCCGGCCCCAGCGCCCCTGACTTCACCGCTCTCAGCACCGGGCAACTGAGGTTCCGGGCCACCGGCGACCCTGCGGAACGGGCGCACGGCAAACTGACCCTGGGCGTCATCCGGGACGAGCTGGCCCGGATCGTGCAGCAGCGGGCGGCCGAGGACCCGAACCTGCACTACCTCGACGGCCGTGACCTCTACGGCGAGGCCGATTCCGCCGAACTGCCGCTGCCCGACCAGCTCCACCCGGATGCCGCCACCCACCGCCGCATCGGTGAACGCTTCGGCCAGCTGGTCTTCCGGGCCGACGGCCCCTTCACGGACCGCCCCTTCACGGACGGCAGCCTCACGGACCACAGCTCCACGGACCGCAAGCTCACGGACCGCAGCGCATGACACCGGGGCTCGCTCGCCACCCATGAGCCGCGAGCGAGCCCCGGTGCTCCGTCACCCGCACGCCTCCGCCGGGAACAGGCCGTCCGCCGTCCGCTCGAAGGCGAGCAGGCGGCGCTTGCGGTCGAGTCCGCCCCCGTAGCCGGTGAGACTGCCGTTGGCGCCGACGACGCGATGGCAGGGGACGATGATGCCGACCGGGTTGCGCCCGTTGGCCAGACCGACCGCGCGGGCCGCCGTCGGGACGCCGAGCCGTTCGGCGAGCTGCCCGTACGACAGGGTCTCGCCGTACGGGATGGTGCCCAGCGCCGACCAGACCCGGCGCTGGAAGGGCGTGCCGCGCAGTGCGAGCGGCAGGTCAAAGGTGGTCAACTCCCCGCGGAAATAGGCCCGGAGCTGGGCGATGGCCGCGGCGAACGGCGGGTCGTCGGGGTCCCCCGGAGCGCCGAAGGTCTCCTGGGGCGGACGGTGGCGCTGGTCGGTCATGTACAGACCGGTGAGGGTCTGGCCGGCGGCGACCAGGGTGAGCGGCCCCACCGGGGTGCCGTCCAGGACGGTGTGGGTGCGGGGCGCGTCGGGTGCGGGTGGGTGAACCGTCAT
Source organism: Streptomyces sp. NBC_00400 (assembly GCF_036048035.1). Lineage (NCBI taxonomy): Bacteria > Bacillati > Actinomycetota > Actinomycetes > Kitasatosporales > Streptomycetaceae > Streptomyces > Streptomyces sp. NBC_00400. The sequence goes on from NZ_CP107940.1 coordinate 1,303,510, forward strand.
GGCTGCGGCCTCAGTTCGTCGGGAGGTGGTTGATGGGGTGGTCGTCGGTCGCCCAGAGGTACTGGACGGCGTAGGCGCGCCAGGGGCGCCAGCGCGCGGAGTGCCGGGTGAGGGCGGCCGGGGTGTGCGGCAGGCCGAGCCCGGCGGCCGCACGGCGCAGCCCGAGGTCGGTCGGTGTGAAGGCGTCCGGGTCGCCGAGCGCGCGCATGGCGATGCATTCGACGGTCCAGGGGCCGATGCCCGGCAGTGCCGCGAGCCGTTCGCGGGCCTCGTCGCGGTCGCTGCCGACGCCCAGGTGCAGCGCGCCGGAGCCGAGGGCGGCGATGACGCCGGTGAGGGTGGCACGGCGGGTGCGGGGCATCGCCAGCGCGTCCGGGTCCAGCTCGGCGAGCGCGGCGGACGTCGGGAAGAGGTGGCTGAGGCCGCCGTCCGGGTCGTCGACGGGTTCGCCGTGCGCACGGACCAGCCGTCCGGCGTGGGTGCGGGCCGCCGCGGTGGACACCTGCTGGCCGAGGACGGCACGGACCGCGAATTCCTCGGCGTCGACCGTCCGCGGGACCCGTCGTCCCGGTGCCTTGTCGACGAGCGGCGCCAGCAGCGGGTCCTCGCGAAGCAGCCCGTCGACGGCCTCCGGATCCGCGTCGAGGTCGAGCATCCGGCGGCAGCGGGCGATGGCACCCGCCAGATCGCGCAGATCGGTGAGGGAGAGGCGGCAGTCGATGTGGTCGGGTCGGGGTGCGAGGGCGACGATGCCGTGCCCGTAGGGGAGGTTCAGGGTCCGGCGGTAGGCGCCGTCCCGCCACTCCTCGACGCCGGGGACCGCGGTGGCGGCGAGGTGCCCGAAGAGGTTGTCGGGGTTCAGCGGCTGCCGGAAGGGCAGCCGCAGCGCGAGCGCGCCGGGCACCGCCGCACGGGGCCCCGGCCTGGCGCGCTGCCGCAGCTCCGTCGGGGACAGCGCGAAGACCTCCCGTACCGTCTCGTTGAAGGTGCGGATGCTGGCGAAACCGGCGGCGAAGGCGATATCGGCCATCGGCAGTGCCGTGGTCTCCACCAGGAGGCGGGCGGTCTGCGCACGCTGGGCGCGGGCCAGGGCGAGCGGCCCGGCCCCCAGCTCCGCCAGCAGCTGGCGCTCCGTCTGCCGGGTGCTGTAGCCGAGCCGGGCCGCGAGCCCGGGAACACCCTCACGGTCGACGATGCCGTCGGCGATCAGCCGCATGGCGCGGGCGACGAGGTCGGCGCGCGCGTTCCACTCGGGAGAGCCCGGGCTGGCGTCCGGCCGGCACCGCTTACAGGCCCGGAACCCGGCCTGCTGGGCGGCGGCCGCGCTCGGGTAGAACCGCATGTTCTCCGGCTTGGGCGGCACCACGGGGCAGCTGGGGCGGCAGTAGATACGGGTCGTGAGGACGGCGGTGTAGAACCAGCCGTCGAAGCGGGCATCCTTGGACTGCACGGCGCGCAGACAACGCTCGGTGTCGGTGTGCATGCCCTCAGGATTGCTCAGTCGGCGCCATCCGGCTGGCGAGAATCCGACATCAACGTCGGGCTACCAGGGACGGCGCAGGTCACCTGGACTGCCAAGGGGACGCAGGTCGTCGGCAGGGCGGGGTGGATCGCGCTCAGCCGGCAGCGCGCCCCCGTGCCGCCCGCCCCATCCGCGCGGCCAGCCGCCGTACCCGGCGCCAGTTCATCGTCGGTGCGCTGTGCGGCACGCCGGGGCGGTGGCGGGGCACCCGTACGCGCAGGGCGCCGGGTGCGATCCGGCAGCGGACCGGTGTGGGCAGGGTCAGGGCCTCGCCGTCGACGCCCGCCTGGACGGCGGACGCGTCGGCGCCGATGACCACGTCCGTGGCGGTGAGCGAGGTCAGCCCGGGGCCGCGGCGGCCGCGCAGCATCCAGGCGGCCTGCGCCGCGTTGTCGACGTGCACGCCCAGCACGCCCAGGAGGCCGGAGTCCAGCCGCTCCCGGCGACCCAGCCCCGCCGGATCACCCATGCGGTACGGGTTGTTGCTCACCAGTACGGCCTGCGGCCCGTCGAGAGCCGTGGTGCCGGCACGGACGGCCAGCCGCGGGCCGCTGTGCCGGGTCAGCAGGTCCGGCAGCAGATCGAGGATCGTACGGGCCTTGTCGTCGCGGTACGCCGGGCTCTGCACCACCGCGGCGTAGGCGCCGAAGGAGGCGTTGTTGACGAAGACGCGGTCGCCGACGTAGCCGAGGTCGACCCGCAGCTCGACGCCGTCGGTCAGGGCCTCCAGGCAGGTCGAGGGGTCCTCGCGGTCGAGGCCGAGGTCCAGGGCGAAGTGGTTGCGGGTCCCCGCGGAGATCACCAGGAACGGGATACCGCGCTCCGCCGCCACGCCCGCGACCAGCGCCTGGGTGCCGTCACCGCCGGCCACGCCGAGCAGGTCCGCGCCCTCGTCGACGGCGCGGCGGGCCAGGGCGGCCACGTCCTGCGGATGTGCGGGATCCAGCACCACGACCTCGGCGCCCAGCTCCTCGGCCTTCCCCACCAGCTGGAACTTCCCGACTTTGCCGCCCCCCGAGCGCGGATTCATGATCAGGAAGGGCCGGGCGGGGCGGTCGGCCGGCGACTCCCGCGGGGCGGCCTGGCCGGTCTCCCCCACCAGCGCGGCCCGGCCCGCGGAGACGGCCAGCGCCCACAGCCCGAGCGAGACCAGCACCACCCAGAGCAGCCCGGCGGCGACATAGAGCACGAGGACGGCGAGCGGCGCCGCCACGGCCAGGACGAGAGCCAGCGCCCGCACCACGCCCCGGTGCGCGAGCACCCACCACACGCCGGCCGCGGTGACGGCCAGACCGGCCGCGCCCGCGCCCACCAGGACGACGCTCCGCAGCCCGGCGAACAGCAGCAGGACCAGCACCGCCACCGTCCCCGCCGCCAGTGACAGACGGGCGAGCCAGCGTCCGTCCATGGCCTCGCACCTCCCTTTGCACGTATGCCGCCGGTCGGCCCGTACGGTCGTCGGCCCGTACGGTCCGCGGTCAGTCGCCCTGCGCGGCGAATGCCGCGTACGCGCGCTCGTCGAAGAGGACGAAGCGCACCTCTTCGACCGCGGTGTCCGCGTCGCGCACCGTCTCGACGGCGATCCGGGCGGCGTCGGCCACGGGCCAGCGGTAGACGCCGGTGGAGATGGCCGGAAGGGCGACGGTCCGTGCGCCCAGTTCGTCGGCCACCCGCAGCGCCTGGCGATAGCAGGAGGCGAGCAGATCGCTGCGGTCCTCGCTGTCGGAGTGGACGGGGCCGACGGTGTGAATCACCCAGCGGGCGGGCAGCCGGCCGGCGGTGGTGGCGACGGCCTGACCGGTGGGCAGGCCGCGGCCGTAGTGGGAGTCGCGCAGCGCGCGGCACTCGGCCAGGATCTCCGGGCCGCCGCGCCGGTGGATCGCGCCGTCCACGCCCCCGCCGCCGAGCAGCGAGGAGTTGGCGGCGTTGACCACGGCGTCCACGGTCTGTTCGGTGATGTCGCCCTGGACGAAGGTGAGGGAAGTGCTCATGGTGTCCGAGCCTAGGGAGGGTCGGACCGTGCGGCCACCTGGATTCAGCGGCGGTGCGCGCGCAGGCGGCGCCAGACCGCCTTGGCGGCGTAGTGGCCGGACATGCCGTGGACTCCGGGGCCGGGCGGGGTGGCCTGGGAGCAGAGGAAGACGGCGGGGTGGGCGGTTTCGTAGGGGACGCGGGCGAGCTTGGGGCGGATCAGCAGCCGCAGGCCGGCCGCGGAGCCGGTGGCGGTGTCGCCGCCGACGTAATTGGCGTTACGAGCGGCGAGTTGGGGCGGGCCGGCGACCGCACGGGCCAGGACGAGGTCGCGGAAGCCGGGGGCGAAGCGCTCGATCTGCCGCTCGACGACGTCCGTGGCGTCGCCTTCCCAGCCGTGGGGGACATGGCCGTACGCCCAGAAGGTGTGCTTGCCCTCGGGGGCGCGGGTGGGGTCGATCAGGCTGGGCTGAGCGGTGATCAGGAAGGGGACGGAGGGCGCCCGGCCCTCGGTGGCGGCGTTCAGCGCGGCGGAGATCTCGCCGCTGGTGGGGCCGATGTGGACGGTGCCGGCGCGGCGGGCCTCCTCGGCCGTCCACGGCACCGGGGCCGAGAGGGCGTAGTCGACCTTGAAGACGCTGGGGCCGTACTTCACGTCGCGGTAGGCGTTGCCCAGGCCCGCGATCCGGGCGAGCGCGGTCGGGGCGGTGTCGAAGACATAGGCACGGGCCGGCGGCAGGTCGTCGAGGCGTTTGACCTCGAAGTCGGTGTGCACCACGCCGCCGTGGGCGCGCAGCAGACCGGCGAGCGCGTCGGAGATGGCCTGGGAGCCGCCGCGCGCCACCGGCCAGCCCTTGGCGTGTGCGGCGAGCGCGAACATCAGGGCCATGCCGGAGGTCCCGAAGCCGCCGAGCGGGGCGTTGGCGTGCGCCGCGAGCCCGGCCATCAGGGCACGGGCCTTCTCGTCCTGGAAGCGGCGGCTCAGGAGGGTGACCGGCTGCGCCGCGACCAGGCCGAAGCGGGCGTAGGTCAGCGGGTCCTGCGGCAGCCCCAGCCACTGCGTGCGCAGGAAGTCATGGGCCATCGACTCCCACTTGCCGGTGAAGGGTTCGACGAGCCTGCGGTAGGTGCCGGCGTCGCGTGGTCCGAAGGACATGGCGGTCTCGCCGACGGAGTGGCCGAGCACGGCGGCCGTGCCGTCCGGGAAGGGGTGCGCCATGGGGAGGTCGGCGTGCAGCCATTCGAGGCCGTAGCGGTCCAGCGGCATGGTGCGGAAGGCGGGTGAGCCGGCGCCGGTGGGGTGCACCGCCGAGCAGGGGTCGTGGCGGAAGCCGGGGAGGGTCAGCTCCTCGGTGCGGGCGCCGCCGCCGATGGTGTCGCAGGCTTCGAAGACCTCCACGGACATACCGCGGCGGGCGAGTTCGACCGCCGCCGTCAGGCCGTTGGGCCCCGCCCCGATCACCACGGCATCGAGCATCCTCGGCACCTGCGCCACTCCCCTCAAGTCCGACCCTCGTCGGTGAGGGTCAGTTGGCGGCTGCCAGCAGTCCGAGGATACGCCGCGCCGTCGCGGTGTCCCGCGCCGCGGTGAAGGGCAGCGCATTGCCGCCTTCAATACGGAACGGCCGCCCGGCGACCGTGCCGCTCGCGCCGCCCGCCTCATGGACCAGCAGCAGCCCGGCCGCGTGATCCCAGACATTTTCCCAGCTGAAGGCCGTGGCGTCGATCTCACCGCGGGCGACGTGCAGATACTCCAGGCCCGCCGAGCCACAGGGGCGCGGGGCGATGCCACCGGTCTCCAGGGTGGCGAGCACCCGCTTCTCCTCGTCGGTGGTGAAGTCGAAGTGGGACGTGGCGACATCGAGGACCGCACCGGACGAGGGGCTGCCGGCCCGGAGCGGTTCGCCGTTCAGATGGGCACCGGCGCCGCGACGGGCGACGGCCATCAGGCCGAGCGCGGGGGCGTACGTCCACGAGGCCAGCACCTCGCCCCGGTGGGCGAGCGCGACGAGCGTGGCGAAGCCGGGGTCGCCGTGGACGAACTGGCGGGTGCCGTCGACCGGGTCGACGATCCAGACGGGGGCGTCGCCGTGCAGCGCGTCGAGCACGCTCGGGTCGGCGTGCACAGCCTCCTCGCCGACCACCACGGAACCGGGCAGCAGGGCCGTGAGCGCGGCGGTGAGGTGCTCCTCGGCGAGCCGGTCGGCGACCGTGACGAGATCGTGCGGACCGTTCTTCTCGACGATGTCCTCGGCGGCGAGCTGCCGGAAGCGGGGCATGATCTCGTCGGCCGCGGCACGGCGGACGGCGGCCTCGACAGCGGCCAGGTCCAGCGCCGACAGGTCGAGCGAGGGCTCCTCCTGGGCGGTGGCCGGGGCCGCGGCGGGCGGGGTGGTGTCGGTCGGGGTAATCGCGTTCTCTCCCGAATCGTGGGTACGAAGTGCTTCGATCATGTCTCCATCGAAACACGAGCCACTGACACGACGGCTGGACTCCAGGTGAATTCCGGACGCCACGGCGGGCACGGCTGGGGGGGCGGGTACCCCAGCCCCCAGCCCCTCAGCCCCCCAGCCCCTCAGCCCCTCAGCCCCTCAGCCCCTCAGCGCCCGACCGCGTACCCCTGCATCCCCCGCGGATTCGCCGCCGCCGACAGCACCCCGGTCTCCGGGTCCCGCGCCACCGCGCACAGCCGCCCCTCGGACCAGGCCTCACCCACCGTGACGAGATGCCCACGCCGGCGCAGCCCGTCGATGACCCCGTCGCCGATGCGGGACTCCACGGTCACGCTCCCCGGCCGCATCCCGCGCGGGAAGAAGGATCCGGGGAAGGAGTCGTGGTGCCAGTTCGGGGCGTCCACGGCACCCTGCAGATCGAGGCCGCCGCGGACCGCCCCGCGCAGCGCCACGGCCAGGAAGAAGTGGACCTGCCACTGGTCCTGCTGATCGCCGCCGGGCGTGCCGAAGGCCATCACCGGGACCCCGTCGCGCAGCGCGAGGGACGGGGAGAGGGTGGTGCGGGGGCGGCGCCCGGGGGTGAGCGAGTTGGGCAGCCCCTCCTCCAGCCAGGCCATCTGCAGCCGGGTGCCGAGCGGGAAGCCGAGCGCCGGGACGACGGGGCTGGACTGCAGCCAGCCGCCGGACGGGGTGGCGGAGACCAGGTTTCCCCAGCGGTCGACGACATCGATATGGCAGGTGTCGCCCCGGGTGGCGCCGTTCCGGTCGGTCTCGGGGGCGACATCCGCCGGTACACGGCCGGTCGGGGCCGGTGCCTGTGCCGCCGGGCCGCGTGCGACGGTCGGCTCACCGGCGCCGCTGCCGGAGACACCCCTCGCGTCGCAGTCGTCCACGCCCGCCGCTGCCGCCACCGCGTGCTTGCTCAGCCGTGGGGTGCGGCCGTCCGGGCTGCCGGGCCGCAGCTCGTACGAGGCGCGCTCGCCGACGAGGGCCCGGCGGGCGGCGTTGTAGCCGTTGCTCAGCAGGGCGTCGAGCGGCACCTCGTCGGCGTCGCCGTACCAGGCCTCGCGGTCCGCCATCGCCAGTTTGCCGCCCTCGATGAGCAGATGCACGTACTCGGCGCTGCCGTACGCGGGCAACTCGTCCGGCAGCAGGGCGAGTTGCTGGAGAAAGGCGGGGCCCTGGGACCAGCCGCCCGCCTTGGCGACGGTCCAGCCGTTCCAGTCGTGGGTGACGGGCGCCTCGTAGGTGGCGGAGAAGGCGGCCAGGTCGTCGCCGGTGAGGGTGCCCGCGTGGCGCTCGCCGGAAGTGTCCATGGCGGGGCGGGCCGCGAAGCCGGCCAGCGCCTCGCCGATGAAGCCTTCGCGCCAGATGCGGCGGGCGGCCTCGATCTGCGCCTCACGGCCCGCCGACGCGGCCTGCGCCTCCGCGAGCAGCCGGCGCCAGGTGGCCGCCAACGGCCGGTTCCTGAGCAGCCCGCCGGGAGCGACGGACCGGCCGCCCGGGAGGTAGATCTCCGCGGACGAGATCCACTCCGTCTCGAAGAGCGCCCGGACCGTCTCGACGGTCTCACCGATCCGCTCGACGGCAGGATGGCCGTGCTCGGCGTAGCCGATGGCATACCGCAGCACCTCGGCCAGGGACTTGCTGCCGTGATCGCGCAGCAGCAGCATCCAGGCGTCGAACGCCCCGGGGACCGCGGCGGCCAGCGGCCCGGTACCGGGCACCAGGTCGAGGCCGAGCGAGGTGTAGTGCCGCACGCTCGCGCCGGCCGGCGCCGGACCCTGTCCGCACAGCACCTGCACGGGCCCGCCGGCGGGCGCCAGAATGACCGGCACCTCGCCCGCCGGACCGTTCAGATGCGGCTCCACCACGTGCAGCACGAACCCGGCGGCCACCGCCGCGTCATAGGCGTTGCCGCCGTCCTCCAGGACGGCCATCGCGGACTGGGACGCCAGCCAGTGCGTGGTGGAGGCCATGCCGAAGGTGCCTTGGAGGGTCGGGCGGGTGGTGAACACGGGGGCTCCTCCGGTCCGTGCGGGGACGTGCGGCAGGGGGCCGTCGGCCCGGCTGCCGACGCCCTCCCGGGGGTTGCTGCCCAGGATGCGGGCAGCCCATCCGTCCCGGGGCGCCCCGGGACGGACGGCGGCAGGCCCTCGTCTCCGCACCGACCGCGGACCACGTACCGCACGGCCACGGCTCCCGCCCGCCATGGCTCCCCCGGCCGAAACCTCTTCGCCCCGTCCCGCCCCGCTGCGTACCCTCGGCCTCATGACCGGCACCGATGTGTCCCCCGACCAGCCGACCGGCCGCCCGCTCGTGGCGATCCTCACCGGGGCGGGCGTCTCCACCGACTCCGGGATCCCCGACTACCGCGGGCCGAACGGGCTGTGGCGGCGGGACCCCGAAGCGGAGAAGCTCGTCACGTACGACACGTACATGGCCGATCCGGAAATCCGGCGGCGGTCGTGGCGGATGCGTCAGGAGAGTCCGGCGTTCCGGGCCGAGCCGAATGCCGCGCACGCAGCGGTGACCCGGCTGGAACGCTCCGGTACGCCGGTACGTGTCATCACGCAGAACGTGGACGGGCTGCATCAGCTCGCCGGAATGCCCGAGCGCAAGGTGCTCGAACTGCACGGCACCGTGCGGACCGTGGCCTGCACCCGCTGTCACGCCCGGTCGTCGATGCAGGAAGCCCTGGCGCGGGTGGCCGCGGGCGAGCCCGATCCGCCGTGTCTGGTGTGCGGCGGGATCCTGAAGTCGGCGACCGTGATGTTCGGGGAGCGGCTGGACCCGCAGGTGCTCGGTACGGCGCTGGGCGTGGCGAAGGCGGCGGAGATCTTCTTCGCGGTCGGCACGACGCTCCAGGTACAGCCGGCGGCCTCGCTCGCCGGGGTGGCCGCGGAGCACGGCGCGCGTCTCATCATCGTCAACGCCGAGCCGACGCCGTACGACGAACTCGCCGCCGAGGTGATCCGCGAACCGATCGGCAGCGCACTGCCGAGGCTCCTGGCGGGGCTGGAGGAGAGCGTCTGAGTCTCGCGCTCCGCCGCCGTTCCACCCCCGACCGAAGCTCAACTGCCGGGCAGATCACGTCAACTGCCGACCAGGGCGCGTATCGAGTCCTGATCGATCTGCGGGATTCACCCTCGCGACAAAGGCCGATCGCAGGGCCGACGGGCAGTCGCCTTGGATGCGCATGACGGTCAGCCCGTGGGCAGGCCGATCTGGTCGCGTTCGAGCACGGAGCGCAGCTCTGAAAGGACCTGTACGGCGGCCAGCCCCGAGGGGCCGCCGAGGAGGTCTGCGGTCAGCTCGGCCAGCGTTTCCGTGAAGGTCGCCTCCGCCGCCGCGACGAGTTGCCGGCCGTCGTCGGTCAGCTCCAGCAGTGACGAGCGACGATCCGACGGGTTGGTTCGCCGTATGACGACGCAAGGGTCCGGCGGCCCCGGCCCGAGGGCCCTCGATCGGTGGAGGAGCTCCGTGCCGGGTTCAGGGCGATGATGGCCGAAATGATCGTCCCGGCCGGGATCCGCACCCGGGCTGCGACTCTCGGCGACCGGCCCGCAGCGCTCGTCGAGCCCGCCGGCGCTCCGCAGGCCGGGACGATCCTCTACTTTCACGGCGGCTCCTACGTGGTCGGTTCACCGGAGACGGCGATGTCACTGACCGGGAACCTGGTGGCCAAAACAGGGTTCAGAGCGTTCTCGCTGGACTACCGCCTTGCCCCTGAGCACCCGTTCCCGGCCTCGATCGAAGACGGGCTGAGCGCCTACCGCGCACTTCTCGACAGCGGCGAGGCCCCCTCGGCGATCGCGTTCGTCGGGGACTCCGCCGGTGGCGGCCTCACCGTCACCACGTGCCTCTCGGCCCGCGACGCGGGCCTGCCCATGCCCGCCGCGATCGTGGCGCTCTCCCCCGGACTCGACATGACCCGGACAGGCGAGAGCATGGACACCAAGGCGGGCATCGACCCGTTCTTCACGCGTGCAGGCCTGGAACACACCGGGGCCCTGTACCTGGCGGGAGAGGACCCGCACCAGCCCCTGCTCAGCCCGGCGCCCCTGGCCGATCTGACCGGCTTCCCCCCGATGCTCCTGCAGGCGGGCACCAACGAAATACTCCTGGACGACTCCACACGCATGGCCACGCGTGCGAGGGAAGCCGGAGTCGACGTCATCCTCGACATCACCGCTGACGTTCCCCATGTCTTCCAGGCGTTCGCCGGCGCCCTGGACGAGGCCGACGAAGCACTGGACCGCGCCGCTCTCTTTCTCCGCCAGCACATCCGCACCAGGGGCACGGCACACACGCCGGAAGACTGAAGCCGGCAGACGGTCTCTTGCGGACCAGGGTTGTGCACCCCGGGCCCCGGACTCGCCGTTCCTCTGCCCGGCGGCCGGGGCCATACCCGCTCCGAGGACCGTTCAAGACCCCGGGGCGGTTCGACTGCCACAGGTCGCCCGGCATCACCCCGCCAAGTTCAGTAGCGTGAACGAGGCCGCACATCGCGGCCGCTGACGAATCGTCTGCCGGCCCGGAGGTAGCACAGTGCACGGTGAGTACAAGGTCCCCGGGGGCAAGCTCGTGGTCGTGGACCTCTGCGTCGACGAGGGGCGGCTCAAGAACGTGCGGGTCGCGGGTGACTTCTTCCTCGAACCGGACGAGGCCATCCTGCAGATCGACGACGCGCTGGAAGGCGCCCCGGCCGACACGGACACCGCCGGCCTCACCGCCCGGATCAACGCCGCGCTGCCCCCGTCGGCCGTACTGTTCGGCTTCACCGGCGAAAGCGTCGCCATCGCCGTACGCCGTGCCCTGGCCCAGGCCACGGACTGGAGCGACTACGACTGGCAGCTCATCCACGAAGCGCCCCAGCCACCGGCCCTCCACATGGCGCTCGACGAGGTCATCACGACGCAGGTGGCTTCCGGCCGGCGCCCGCCCACCCTCCGGGTCTGGGAATGGGACTCGCCCGCCGTCATCATCGGCAGCTTCCAGTCCCTTCGCAATGAAGTCGACCCCGACGGCATCGCCCGCCACGGCGTCACCGTCGTACGCCGGATCTCCGGTGGCGGCGCGATGTTCGCGGAGCCGCAGAGCACCATCACCTACTCCCTCGCCGTCCCCGAGGCGCTGGTGTCCGGCCTGTCCTTCGCCGACAGCTATGCCTACCTCGACGACTGGGTCCTCACCGCACTCGGCGACATGGGCATCAAGGCGTGGTATCAGCCGCTCAACGACATCGCCACCGAGATCGGCAAGGTCGCGGGCGCCGCGCAGAAGCGCATGGTCGGGCCGGGCGGCGGGCCCGGTGCGGTCCTGCACCACGTGACCATGTCCTACGACATCGACGCCGACAAGATGCTCGACGTGCTGCGCATCGGTAAGGAGAAGCTGTCCGACAAAGGCACCAGGAGCGCCAGGAAACGCGTCGACCCGCTGCGCCGCCAGACCGGCCTGCCCCGCGAAGCCGTCATCGCGAAGATGATCGACTCCTTCCGCTCCCGCTACGGCCTCACCCGCGGGGAGGTCACCGAGGGGGAGATGGCCCGCGCCCGGGAGCTCGTCCGGACCAAGTTCGAGGATGCCGCGTGGACCGCACGCATCCCCTGACCGGCCCGGCTGTCGTGGCAAAGGCCCCGCCCATGCGCCACGGGGTCACGCACGGACGGGGCCGGTCTCTCAGAGCGTCCAGGAGTGGGCCGGGTCGTCCAGCCACACCCTTTCGCCCCTGGCGGTCACGGTCAGACCGAAGCGTGAGGGGGCCGGGCGACCATGGCCCTCCCACCACCGGAACGCGGCCTCCGCTTCGTCCCACAACCGGCGGGGGCCGGACTGCCAGACGCGCGCCGCCTTCCCGTCGCGGAACAGGCAACAGGCCCAGGACCGGTCACTGAGGCTGTAGAACCAGACCGGCTGTGCGCCGTCGCGCTTCTCCGCCTCGACGTACGAGCACTGAGGGACGCGGAGACCCATGGCGAAGCGCTCCGGGCCGAATTGCTCCCCGGCGAACTCCGCTTCGGTGACCGTCGTGGACGACTCGTCACCATCGGCCACGCTGCCCGTGACGTACTCGGAATGCGCCCGGGGGACGAACCGTTGGGAGCGGAGCTTCATGAACTCCACGGGGCCGGTGAACCTGCCGGACGCGCTTGCCCCGTCCGGGGCGACCACCAGGCGGGCCACCGCGTCGGCGTGGCTGTAGTGCGTTCCCCACGGGGCCACGATGATCCCGCCGGGACGGCACTGCTCCACCCATGCGAACGGCACGGACCGCAGGCCGCACGTAGCGATGACCCGGTCGAACGGTGCCCCCTCCGGACAGCCCCGGAACCCGTCACCGTGGACGATGTGAACGGGGATGCCCAGCCGCTCCACCGTGGCCATGGCGGCCGTGGCCACCGCCCGGTCCACCTCCACCGTGGTCACGCACCCCGGCCCCGCACGGTGGGCCATGAGCAAGGCGTTCCAGGTGGTGGCGGTGCCGATTTCCAGGGCATTGTGGCCGGGCTGGAGGTCCAGGTCTTGGAGCATCCGGAAGACGACCGAAGGCATGGACGCGGAGCTGGTCGGCACATGTCCCGGTTCGGTACCGGTGTGCTTCCCGTCGTCCCATTGCGTCACGATCGGTACGTCGGAGTCCGCGAACTCCTGCCATCTGGTGGGGTCGTCCACTCTGGACACGGCCACGCTCCGGCCCGCCTCCATGTCGAACGGCCACATGAGGTCCGGCAGCACGGTGGAGCGGGGAACGGCCGCGTACGAGGGTGCCCAGTCGGAGGAAAGGGCCCCTGAAGACATGAGGGCACGCCCCAGCCCGTCAAGGCCGGGGCGCTCCTGTGGTGCGTCAGTGGTCACCGGTTCAGGCAACCTTGGGCGGGTTCGGCTGACCCGGTCCGCCGTCGGGGGACGGGGGCTGATGCGGGCCCGGGTACGGCTCACCCGGGAGCCCGTCGCCGCCACCGTCGGTCGCAAGGATCATGATCACTGCTCCTCCATGTGTCTCTCGGTGATTGTTTACCCGTCGACTGCCGCTGTCCGTGGGACAGTCGCCCGGGGCCTTGCCCGCCCCATGCCGGGATCACTCAACGACGCGGGGGACGCCGGAATGGGCATCCGACAAGGGGGCGGAGTCCGGGGCTAGCCGGCGTCCGGCTTGCCGTGGATGCGCTCCCGCATCCGGTCCAACAGGTCGGACTTTTCCGCGTGTTGCTTGCCCGCGTTCCGGTTGTCCTTCGCCACGGCGTTGGTCGGCTTCAAGTCGCCCCGCGGCTTACGGGCACCGAGCGGTCTGCTCATTTCCTGCCGCCTCCCTTCCGGGCACGCGCAGTGGCCTCCACGGGCACTTCGTCGTGTTGCGGATGGCGCCGGAGCAGGACCCGACAGTCCACGACCCAGGTCCGGTCACCGGCCCTTTCGGCCGCCTTCAACTCCCGTTCCAGATCGGCACACTTCACGCAGCTCACGGCATACCCCGCAGCCGTGCCCGCGTCGTGATCTGTCTGGGCGACGTATAGAACCCGGGTGGCGCCTCCGTGCTGGTCACGCCCGTGCCTCCCTTCCGTGGGGGTGGCCCGCGATCACGCCGTTCAGGCACCGGACCTCCAGTGACCGGCCCGCCTGCCGGGCAGCCTCCCGATCCCGGCCGCAGGGTTCGCACACGTCGCATCCCGGGACCGGGACGGGCTCCAGCTTCGAGCCGACAACCGCCAGGCCGTTCTCACTCCGATTCATCGCGCATCCGCTCCAGTCCGGCCACGTGCCGCTTGAGAAGTTCACGGTTCGGACGGGCGTACGGGCCCCACGGGACGTCGACGGGTCCGCCACGTCGGTGGACGCTGAAGCTGTTCGCTCAGTCATCCGAACTCCTCACTCTCTGCGGCTAGTTGGTGACAAGAGTGGAGGAGGAATCGGTACTGTGAGGAGCGATTCAGCGCCCGATCTGGGCGTTGGTCGCGCTGGCATATGCGTACGCCGTTGACCGGCCTAAACGCCGCCACGACCGTCAGTGACCAGGTCAATGGTCAGGGGGAGTTATGGACTCTAACGGAGACGAAACAGGGAGTGCAGAGGGCGCATACGACCCGCGCCGGCAGTTCGCGGAAGAGTGCCGGAGCCACCGGGAGCTGCACCCACAAGGACCCCTGAATCAGACTCAACTGGCCAAGTTGGCCAACACATCAAAGAGCGCAATCAGCCGGGTGGAGACGTGCGTGGGCCCCATTCCGCCGGGCCTCCCCGCCCGGTTGGACCAGATCTTTGCCACAGACGGCCTGTTCAAGCGGCTCTACGAGGAGATCACCGCCCAGTCGTTCCCGGTGCACTCCCGCCGGCGTATTGAGCTGGAGCCAAAGGCGGTCAGCATTTCGGCGTGGTCGCCCACGGTGGTGCCTGGACTGCTTCAGACAGCGTCGTACGCGCGAGCCCTTCTCCGTGAGGGTGACCCGCGAGCCAGTGACGACGAAGTGGCCACGCTGGTACGAGCGCGAATGGCGCGACAGGAAGTACTGAAGGGCACTTCCCCGCCGGACTTCTCCGTGGTCATCTGTGAGTCCGTGCTTCGGCGGAACGTCGGGGGCCCCGACGTGATGCGGGAACAGCTCTCCGCATTGCTCGTCCATGGTTCCCGGCGAACCACCGTGCTGCAGGTGATGCCGTTAAGTGCGGAGACTCACGGGCTCATGGACGGTTCCATGTCCGTTCTGACCACCACGGAAGGCCCGCCCGTGATCTACACGGAGGGCATCAGATCGGGAACGATCATCGAAGATCCCTCCACGGTGCGGCTCCTCGCACGGTCTTACGATGTACTCACCGCTTCAGCTCTCTCGCGTGACGCGTCCGCCAGCATGATCCGCAAGCTTTTGGAGGCATCGTGACCCCCCTGACTCACCTTTGGGTCAAGTCCAGCTACAGCAGCCAAGACGGTGGCGACTGCGTGGAGTGGTCCCCGGCGCACGCAAGCGCCCACGGCGCCGTTCCCGTCCGGGACAGCAAGGACCCCAACGGACCGGCCCTGACGTTCGAGCCGGCCGCGTGGTCAGCGTTCGTTACCGGTGTGCAGGCAGGGGAATTCCCCGCGTAGCGCGTACACGCCGAAGCACGGTAGGCCCCCTCCTGGATGCCCAGGAGGGGGCCTACGTGCACCCTCGTTCGCCACGGAGTGGCCTACACGTCCCGGATGATCTCCATCTGAATTTCGCATGCCTGCCCGATGGGCGGCACCTAAGGTATGCGGCATGACGCTGCAACTGGTTCAGGTGAACTTCAAGGCCCGGGACGACTCGGCGCTCGGCCGGTTCTGGGCGGAGGCGCTCGGCTGGGGTGTTTCCAGCGAAGGGCCCGGCGTCACCAACCTGGTACCCGTGGGCTTCGACTGGCCGGACCCGTCCGCCGTCTGCATCGATCTCGTCCGCGTCCCGGACCCGGAGTCGGTGAAGTGCCGCGTGCACATCGAGCTCGCCACCACCTCCGACGCCCATCAGGCGGAGTTGGTCGCACGTCTGACGGAGCTCGGGGCGACACCCGCCGATTCGGGCCGGGGCGACGCGCCGTGGACGGTGATGGCCGACCCGGAAGGCAACGTGTTCAGCGTCCTGGAGCCCCGGGAGCTCTACCGGGACACCGGGCCGATAGCCGCCGTGGTCGTCGACTGCGCCGACCCACGGGCCATGGTCCGGTTCTGGGGCGAGGCGATCGACTGGACTGTCCACGAGCTGACCGACGACCGCGCCCTGCTGCGCTCCGTCAAGGGTGTCGGGCCGTACCTGGAATTCCGCCGCACGCCCGACGACGAGATCGTATGGAGCCGCGTCCATCTCGACGTGATGTCCGACCCCGTCGATGATCAGGCGAGGGAGGTCGCCCGGCTCGAAGGCCTCGGCGCGGTACGGGCCGACGTGGGTCAGGGTGACGTTTCCTGGGTCGTCCTGGCCGACCCGGCGGGCAACGAGTTCTGCGTCCTCGGCCGGGGCTGACGCGGAACTCCGTCCGCGCTCTCCTGGCGGTGCGGCTGACCGCGCCGTCGCACGGCCGCGGTCAGACCGGCCGGGCGCCTCCTCCGGATGCTCGGGCGGCTCCCCCGGATGCCCGGTCGGCCCGCCCGGCGGTCCGGCCGGCCCGCCCGGACCCCGTGGCCATCAGCAGCGTGTAGAGCGTCAGCGCGGTGGCCAGGCCCACCGCCCAGCCGTAGTCGGCCAGGGGTTTGAGGAACGGGATCAGACCGTGGGCGGGGAAGGGGCCCTTGCCGGGCTGGGAGTAGGAGCCGCCCACCGCCAGCAGGCCGCCGACGGCGAAGGCGAGGACGGCACGCCAGTTCCAGCCGGCCGTGTACCAGTAGCGGCCGCCGGGTCGGTAGAGGTCGGCGAGGTCGAGGACGGTACGGCGGATGATCCAGTAGTCGGCGATGAGGATGCCGGCGACGGTGCCGAGCAGGCCGCCGACCACCCCGAGCCAGGTGAAGATGTACAGCTCGGGGGTGGCGGTGAGCTTCCACGGCAGGATGATCACGCCTACCACGCCGGTGATCAGCGCACCCGTGCGGAAGGTGATGAACTTCGGCGCCAGATGGGCCAGGTCGTAGGCGGGTGAGACGACATTGGCGGCGAGGTTCACGGAGATCGTCGCGATCAGGACCGTGACCAGGGCGAAGAGCAAGCCGAAGACGCTGTCGGACTTCCCGGCCAGCGCGACCGGGTCCCAGATCGGCGCCCCGTACACCGCCTGTGAGCCGGAGGTGACCAGTACGGAGAGCAGGGCGAACGCCGTCATCGTGGTCGGCAGGCCCAGGGTCTGTCCCCAGACCTGGGCCCGCTGCCCGGCTCCGAAGCGGGTGAAGTCGGGGATGTTGAGGGACAGGGTCGCCCAGAAGCCGATCATTCCCATGAGGGACGGGAAGAAGACCGGCCAGAAGTGCTCGCCCCAGCCCAGTGCGCTCGGCTGGTCCAGCAGCGGGCCGAACCCGCCCGCCTTGGCCGCCATCCATCCGAGCAGCGCCAGGGCGCCGACCAGGACGAAGGGTGCGGCCCAGTTCTCGAAGCGGCGCAGGGTCTCCATGCCGCGGTGGATGATGGCGAGTTCGACGGCCCAGAACACCAGGAAGCAGAGCCAGAGGGTCCAGGGGTAGCCGCCGACGGACGTCGCCCTGGCCCAGTCACCGCCGAAGATCTTGCCCAGCAGGACGTAGATGCCCTGGCCGCCGATCCAGGTCTGGATGCCGAACCAGCAGCAGGCCACGGCGGCCCGCACCAGCGCGGGCAGATTGGCGCCGCGCAGCCCGAACGACGCCCGTGCCAGGACGGGGAACGGAATGCCGTACTTCGGGCCCGCATGCCCGGTGAGCAGCATCGGGACGAGGACGACGAGGTTCGCCAGCGCGATGGTCAGGACCGCCTGCTTCCAGTCCATGCCGAGCGCGACCAGGCCGGAGGCGAGGGTCCAGGAGGGGATGTTGTGGGCCATCCCGATCCACAGGGCGGTGAAGTTGTAGGTGGTCCAGCGGCGTTCGGAGAGCGGGACGGGGCGCAGGTCGGCGTTGACGTACCGGCCGTGTGCGGGGATGGCTCCCGGGGCGGGTTCGACGCGGCCGTCCGGGGCGGTGAGCCGGCCCGGGGGCGTTATGGGGAGTTCCGGCGGCAGGGGTGAGGGGGTCGCGGACATGCAGGGGCCTTTCGTCCGGATGCGGGCCGCCCGGGTGGTGGCCGGGCGGCGCGGCATGTCATCGGTCGTGACGCCCGGCCGGCGGGTGACCCCCGCCGTCGGCCGCTGGGGCGCTCGCCCGGTGCTCGCCGGGGCGTCCGGTGCCGCCTCAGTGACGGCGGGGTGCACCCCCTCGTGCCGGCGGCCGTTCAGTCGGCGAAGGCGGGAAGGATCTCCGCTCCGTAGGCGTCGATGGTGGATTCCTTGGCGTCGTGCATGGCGTAGAGCGCGAACTGGTCCACGCCCAGCGCCTGGAGCTGTTGCAGCTTCTCGATGTGCGCGGCGGCCGGGCCGAGCAGGCAGAAGCGGTCGATGACCGCGTCCGACACAAAGCCCGCGTCGGGGTTGCCCGACCGGCCGTGGTGCGCGTAGTCGTAGCCCTCCCGGGACTTGATGTAGGCGGTCAGCTCGTCCGGCACCATGCCGGAGTGCTCGCCGTAGCGTTCGACGAGGTCGGCGACGTGGTTGCCGACCATGCCGCCGAACCAGCGGCACTGCTCGCGGGCGTGGTCCAGGTCGTCGCCCACATAGGCGGGGGCGGCGACACAGATGGTGAGGTCGGCGGGGTCGCGGCCGGCGTCCTTCGCGGCGGTCCGTACGGCCTTGATCATCCATTCGGTGAGGAAGGGGTCGGCCAGCTGGAGGATGAAGCCGTCGGCCAGTTCGCCGGCCATGGCGAGGGCCTTGGGCCCGTAGGCGGCCATCCACACCGGGAGCTTGCCGTCCTTGATCCAGGGGATCTTGATCCGGTGGTCGCCGACGTAGGCCTCCCGGCCCTCGGCGAGATCGCGGATGACGCCGATCGCCTGGCCCAGCCGGGCCAGGGTGTTGGGCGGCCGCCCGGCCACCCGCATCGCGGAGTCGCCGCGGCCGATGCCGCAGACGGTGCGGTTGCCGTACATCTCGTTGAGGGTGGCGAAGGTGGAGGCGGTGACCTCGGGGGCGCGGGTGGAGGGGTTGGTGACCATCGGGCCGACGATCAGCCGCTCGGTGTGTTCCAGGACGCGGCTGTAGAGGACGAACGGTTCCTGCCACAGCACGGTCGAGTCGAAGGTCCAGCCGTAGCGGAAGCCGTTGCGCTCGGCACGGCGCATCAGGGACACCACGGCGGAGGAGGGCGGGTCGGCCTGCAGAACAACTCCGAAGTCCACGGCGGCGCTCCTTAGATGAGGTACTGGCAGGTGCCACGCGGGATGTACTGGCCGTGCCCCGCGCGGCCGGTGAACTCCCGCCTGTCGATGACGAGTTCGCCCCGTGAGAGGACCGTTTCGACCTGACCGGTGAGCTGTTTGCCCTCGTACGCCGAGTAGTCGACGTTCATGTGGTGGGTCTTTGCCGAGATGGTCTGGCGGGCGGCGGGGTCGTAGATGACGAGGTCGGCGTCGGCGCCCGGGGCGATGGTGCCCTTCTTCGGGTAGAGGCCGAACATCCGGGCCGGGGTGGCGCAGGCGATCTCGATCCAGCGGCGGCGGCTGATCCGGCCCTCCACGACGGCCTGGTGGAGGAGGTCCATCCGGTTCTCCACACCGGGCAGCCCGTTGGGGATCTTGGAGAAGTCGCCGCGGCCGAGCTCCTTCTGCCCCTGGAAGCAGAAGGGGCAGTGGTCCGTGGAGACCACCTGGAGGTCGTTGGTGCGCAGCCCGCGCCACAGCGCTTCCTGGTGCTCACGGGGCCGCAGCGGCGTGGAGCAGACGTACTTGGCGCCCCCGAAGTCCGGCTCGGCGAGATTGTCGGTGGACAGGAACAGATACTGCGGGCAGGTCTCGCCGAAGACGTTCAGTCCCTTGTCGCGGGCCTGGGCGATCTCGGCCAGGGCCTCCTCGGCGGAGACATGGACGACGTAGAGCGGTGCGCCGGCCACCCGCGCCAGCTGGATGGTGCGGTGGGTGGCCTCGGCCTCCAGGAGCACCCGGCGGACCTCGCCGTGGTAGCGGGGGTCGGTCTTCCCCTCGGCCAGCGCCTGTTCGACCAGGACGTCGATGGCGATGCCGTTCTCGGCGTGCATCATCACCAGTCCGCCGTTGTCGGCGGAGCGCTGCATCGCGCGCAGGATCTGTCCGTCGTCGCTGTAGAAGACGCCGGGGTAGGCGGTGAACAGCTTGAAGGAGGTGACGCCCTCCGCCACCAGGAGGTCCATCTCCTTGAGGGTGTGCTCGTTGACGTCCGAGAGGATCATGTGGAACGCGTAGTCGATGGCGCACTGGGCGTCGGACTTGGCGTGCCAGGTGTCCAGGCCGGCCCGGAGCGACTTGCCACGGGACTGGACCGCGAAGTCGATGAGGGTGGTGGTGCCGCCCCAGGCCGCGGCGCGGGTCCCGGTCTCGAAGGTGTCGGAGGAGAAGGTTCCGCCGAAGGGGAAGTCCAGGTGGGTGTGGGCGTCGACGCCACCCGGGATGACATATCTGCCGGTGGCGTCGAGGATGCGGTCCGCGGCCTCTGCCCAGCGCTCGGCGGTGGGGTTGCCGTGTGCGGCGAGGGCGGCGATCCGCCCGTCCTCCACCAGGACATCGGCGTGGATCTCGTCGGCGGCTGTGATCACCAGTCCGCCCCGGACGACCGTACGGCTCACCATCCTGCTCCTTCCACACCAGCGACATCGGTGGCACGGGAAGGCGGAGCCGACGCGCACCATCCCCTCGGCAGGTCCGCTCCGCTGACGCCACGCCACAACCGGTCTACACCCGTAGATCGCGGTCGAGAAGGAGACCGTAGAAGCATGTCACCCACGGTGGCAATACCGTGACCGTTAATCAGCGGAGACGTTCGTGTTGCGCCGACGATCATCTGGACGGTTCAACGCGGGGGCCGGGCGCGGCGGCCACGGCACCCGCCGGAGGGGTGCGGGGGCGGCCCGTTGGGCAGGTATGCGCCGACGCCGGCGGGCAATCCTCGCGAGCGCCACAGCATCCTGGCGGACGATGCAGAGAGGCGAGAGGGCATGGAGCACAGCACACCGTGGGAGTTCTCCGACGACCGGGGGCGCCTTGCGGTGGCCGGGGACCGGCCGTTGCGGATCGTGGCGTACATACAGGCGGGGGCGACGCTGTGGGACCACGGCATACGCCCCGTGGGGCTCTTCGGGTCCCAGCACGACGGCGCCGCCCCCGACCCCGCGAAGGGCGGTGAGCTGCCGCTCGCGGAGATCCCCTACCTGGGTTCGGGCGGCGCGCTGCACCCGGACACCCTGCTGGAGGCGGAGCCGGACCTCGTCGTGGCCGTGACGTACGACGGCGAGCAGGTCTACGGCCTGGAGCAGAAGACCGCGCTGGAGCTGGAGGCGCATGTCCCGGTGGCCACGGTCGCGGTGGGCCCGGGGCGGAGCCTGGCCGGGGTGCGTGAACGGTTCGCGGCGCTGGCCGGTTCGCTGGGGCGGGGCGAACCCCTCGGCGCCGCCCGCGAGTTGGACGCCGCGGAGGACGCCCTGCGGCAGGCGACCGGCGGCTCGGTGCGGCCGCGGGTGCTGGCGCTGTCGCCCGCGGGGCCGGAGCGGGTGCATCTGGCGCGGCCCAGTTCCTGGCCGGATCTGCGGGCGCTGACCGAACACGGCGTCGGACTGCTGGAGCCGGCCGCGGGCGCCGGGGTGAACTGGTCCACCGTCGGCTGGGCGGACGCCGCGGCGATGGAGCCGGACATCGTGCTCGGGGACGTACGGGCCAACGCCGCCCGGCCGCAGGAGCTGCGGGCCGACGAGCACTGGCGCGCGATCGAGGCCCGGGCCCGGCTGCTGCCGTGGAACCCGGAGGCCCCGTGCAGCCGGCGCGCGCACACGCGGTTCTTCACCCTGCTGGCCGACACGGTGCGCGAGTTCGCCGGGACGGAGTGAGGCCGGTCCGGGGGCACCGCGGGTGAGCGGGAGCATCGCTCTCCACGAGGCCCCGGCCCGGCACGAAGCCCCGGCCCCGGCCGCAGTTGCGTCGGCTTACGAAGCGTCCGTCATCCCCTGCACCGACCGCAGCGCGTCCGCGAGCAGTTCCGCGCCCTCTTCCGCCTCGGCGACCGTCAGTGTCATCGGGGGTGCGATCCGCAGCGAGGAGCTGCCCTGCCCGCCCTTGCCGACCAGCAGACCGCGTTCCCTGGCGGCCTCCACGACCAGCGAGGCGGCCTCGGGCGAGTGCTCGTCGGTGCCGGGCCGGACCAGTTCGATGCCGATCATCAGGCCGCGGCCGCGCACCTCCCGTACGAGACCGACGCCGGCCGAGACCGCCCGCAGCCGCTCGATGAGCAGGCCGCCGACCCGCCGCGCGTTGCCCTGGAGGTCGTGTTCGAGGAGGTAGTTGAGGTTGGCGAGGCCCGCGGCCATGGTGACGGGGCTGCCGCCGAAGGTGGAGATGGAGTTCGCGGAGAGCGAGTTCATCACCTCGGCGCGGGCCACCACCCCGCCGACGGACATGCCGTTGCCGATGCCCTTGGCGAAGGTGAGCAGGTCGGGCGGGCCGTTGCCGTCGTGCGCCTGCCAGCCCCAGAAGTGGTCGCCGGTGCGGCCCCAGCCGGTCTGCACCTCGTCGCTGATCCAGAGGATGCCGTGCCGGGCGAGCACCTCGCGGAACGCGGCGTAGAGGCCGTCCGGCGGCATGGTGAACCCGCCGACGCCCTGGACCGGTTCGGCGATCAGCGCGGCGACGCCGCCCGCGGTCTGCTGGAGCATGTCCTCCAGGTCGGCGACGCAGGCGGCGATGTACGCGTCGTCGCTCAGCCCGGCGTACGGGCCGCGGCTGCGTACCCCGCCGTGCACATAGAGCGTCTGCAGCGGCGAGAGGCTGGTCGGGGACCAGCTCTGGTTGCCGGTGATGCCGATGGTGGAGAACGACCTGCCGTGGTAGCTGTTGCGCATCGCCAGGATCTGGTTGGAGCGGCGGTGCGTGGTGGCCAGCAGCAGGGCCGCGTCATTGGCCTCCGTACCGGAGGTGGTGAAGAAGACCCGGGCATCGGGGATGCCGGAGAGCGCCACGATCCGCTCCGCCAGCTCGACCATGGGGCGGGAGAGGTAGAGCGTGGAGGTGTGGATGATGCGGCCGGCCTGCTCGCTGACGGCCTTGGTCACCTCGGGCAGCGCATGGGCCGTCATGGTGGTGAGGATGCCGCCGAAGAAGTCGAGGTAGCGGTTGCCGTCGGCGTCGAAGACGTGGCGGCCCTCGCCGTGGGTGAGTTCGAGGGGCCGCTCGTAGTAGAGGCTGAGCCAGGAGGGCAGGACGGCCTGGTGGCGGGCGTGCAGGCTCGCGGGGTCATGGCTCATGGCTGCACCAGCCCGTCGTACGCGTCGGGGCGGCGGTCGCGGTAGAACGCCCACTGCTGGCGGACCTCGTCGATCAGGGCGAAGTCGAGGTCGCGGATGACCAGTTCCTCCTTGGAGTCGCTGGCCACCTCGCCGACGAACCGGCCGCGCGGGTCGACGAAGTAGCTGGTGCCGTAGAAGTCGTTGTCGCCGTACTCCTCGACCCCGACCCGGTTGATCGCCGCGATGAAGTACTCGTTGGCGACGGCCGCCGCGGGCTGTTCCAGCTGCCAGAGGTAGGCGGACAGACCGCGGGAGGTGGCGGAGGGGTTGTAGACGAGCTGGGCGCCGTTGAGGCCCAACTGCCGCCACCCCTCGGGGAAGTGGCGGTCGTAGCAGATGTAGACGCCGATCTTGCCGACGGCGGTGTCGAAGACCGGCCAGCCGGCGTTCCCCGGCTTGAAGTAGTACTTCTCCCAGAAGCCCTTGACCTGCGGGATGTGGTGCTTGCGGTAGGTGCCCAGGACCGTGCCGTCGGCGTCGATGACGGCCGCGGTGTTGTAGTAGAAGCCGGACTGCTCGACCTCGAAGACGGGGACGACGATGACCATGCCGGTCTCGCGGGCGAGGTCCTGCATCCGCCGTACGGTCGGCCCGTCGGGCACCGGCTCGGCCCAGCGGTAGTGCTCGGGCTCCTGGACCTGGCAGAAGTACGGAGCGTTGAAGACTTCCTGGAAGCCGATCACTTTCGCGCCCTGCGCGGCCGCCGCTCTGGCGTACTCCTCATGCTTCGCGATCATCGATTCGGTGTCGCCGGTCCAGGTCGCCTGGACCAGTGCGGCACGCACAACATCGGCCATGAGCTGCTCCTTTGTCGATGCGTCAGCCTGCAGCCCGCGCGGGATCTACGCGTGTGGAGGCGACCGTAAGCCCCGTCACGCACCGTGGCAAGACCATCTCCGCATGGCGCGTCCGGGATATCGACAGGGAAACTTGCAAGTTTCCCTGTCGATATTTACGCTGGAGATATGCCGGAAAAGGACCAGGAACGCCTGGCGACGGAGCTGGGCGCCACCGTCTCCCTGCTCATGCGACATCTGCGCGCCGCCTCGCCGCAGGGGGAGCTCACCCCGACCCAGCGCGCGGTGATCGGCCGGATCGACACCGACGGCGAGGCCACCATCGCCGCCCTGGCGCGCGCCGAGCTGGTCCGCCCGCAGTCGATGCGGCTGACCGTCGGGGCGCTGGAGGAGCGCGGCGTCCTCGCCCGCAGCCCGCATCCGACGGACGGCCGGCAGGTGGTCTTCTCGCTCACCGAGGAGGGCCGCCGGATGCTCGCCGTCGTACGGCAGGCCAAGCAGAACTGGCTGGCCGAGGCCATCGCCGACCGGCTGACCCCGGAGGAGCAGCAGACCCTGGAGTCGGCCACCGCACTGATACGGCGGCTGATGCCGGAATGAACGCCGTGAACGCCGGGATGAATGCCGCTGGGGATGCCGGAACCCCGCAGGACACGGGTGGGCCCGGCACCCCAGCCGGGCCCGCAGCCCCCGGCG
Organism: Streptomyces sp. NBC_00400; assembly: GCF_036048035.1. Classification (NCBI taxonomy): domain Bacteria; kingdom Bacillati; phylum Actinomycetota; class Actinomycetes; order Kitasatosporales; family Streptomycetaceae; genus Streptomyces; species Streptomyces sp. NBC_00400. The sequence goes on from NZ_CP107940.1 coordinate 1,327,924, forward strand.
CGGCCACCGGCCCCGGCCCGGCCACCGGCTCCAGCGCGGCCGCCGGCCCCGGTCCTGCCTTCGGCGCCCGGCTGATGGCGCCGCTCCTGCTCGGGTCGCTGCTGAACCCGATCAACTCGACGATGATCGCCACCGCCCTGGTGGCCATCGGCCGGGACTTCCGTGTCGGTGCCGCCGACACCGCCTGGCTCATCTCCGCGATGTACCTCGCCAGCGCGGTGGGCCAGCCGTCGATGGGGCGGCTCGCCGACCGCGTCGGGCCCCGCCGGGTGTTCGTCGCCGGCGCGCTGACCGTCTGTGCCGCGGGCGTCATCGGGGCGCTCGCACCCACCTTCGCGCTGCTGATCGTCTCCCGGGTCGTGCTCGGGATCGGCACCGCGGCGGCCTACCCCGCCGCGATGGCGGTGCTGCGCGCCGAGTCCCGTCGGACCGGGCGCCCCACGCCCCGTCGCGTGCTCGGCCGGCTCTCGCTCGCCGCGCTGAGCAGCGCCGCCGTCGGCCCCACGCTCGGCGGACTGCTCGCCGCGACCGCGGGCTGGCGTGCGGTGTTCGCGGTCAACGTCCCGCTCGCGCTGCTCGCCCTGTTCGGCGCGCTCGCCTGGCTCCCCGCGGACCGGAAGGACGCCCGGCCGGGCCGCGCCGGGCCCGCCTCCGGTTCCCTCGACCCGCTGGGCATCGCGCTGTTCGCCGCGGCGCTCACCTGCGCCATGGTCTTCCTGCTGCGCCTGGCGGACCCGCAGTGGCTGCTCCTGGCGCCGGCCGGAGTACTCGCGGGCGTCCTGGTGTGGTGGCAGCTACGGCATCCGGAGCCGTTCCTCGATCTGCGGATGCTCGCCCGGCACGGTGCCCTGGTGCGTTCCTATCTCCGCCAGGGGCTGACCTATCTCGTCATCTACTGCGTGCTGTACGGCTTCAGCCAGTGGCTGGAGCAGGCGTACGGCGCCTCCTCCTTCCAGGCCGGGCTGATCCTGCTGCCGATGTCCCTGGCGGCCGCGGTCTGCTCGCTCGTGGGCGCCAGGACGAAGGGCATCCGCGCCCCGCTGACCCTCGCCGCGGCCTGTCTCGCCCTGGGCAGCGCGGCCCTCCTCATGCTGCAGGGCACCGGCCCGCTGGTCGCGCTGCTCTGCGCCGGGGCGCTCTTCGGCATCCCGCAGGGCCTGTCCGCCACCGGCAATCAGGCCGCCGTCTACGCCCAGGCCCCGGCCGACGGGGTGGGCGCGGCCGCCGGGCTCCAGCGCACCGCCCAGTACCTCGGCGCCATCACCGCGTCCGGCCTCATCGGGCTGCTCTACGGGCAGCGCGCCTCGGACTCCGGGCTGCACGCGATCGCGCTGATCGGCATCGCGCTCGGCCTGCTGCTGCTCGTCCTGACCCTCGCCGACCGCGGCCTGCGGCCCGGCGCCACCGGGAGCGGCGTCTGAAACCGGCCATCGGGCACCGGCCACTCGCCGCGACGGCCACGCCCGCAACACCTCCACCACCCCTCACCACACAAGGAGCACCCATGCCCGCCACCACCCTCGACACCGCGACCGCCCTGGTCCTCATCGACCTGCAGAAAGGCATCGCCGGCCTGCCCGGCGCACCGGTGCCCTCCACCGAGGTCGTCGAACGGGGCGCACGGCTGGCCGCCGCGTTCCGTGCGCGCGGGCTGCCCGTCGTCCTGGTGAACGTCACGGGCGGCGCCCCGGGCCGTACGGAATCCGCGCGGCCCGCCGGCAGCCCGCCCGCCGACTGGGCCGAGCTGGCCCCCGAGCTCGACCGGCAGCCCGCCGACATCCTCGTCACCAAGCAGCAGTGGGGCGCCTTCCACGGCACGAACCTGGATCGGGAGCTGCGCCGCCGGGGGGTGACCCAGGTCGTCCTCGCCGGCATCGCCACCAGCATCGGCGTGGAGTCCACCGCCCGCGCCGCGCACGAGCACGGCTACCACGTCACCCTCGCCACCGACGCGATGACCGACCTGGACGCCGACGCACACCGCAACAGCCTGGAGAAGATCTTCCCGCGGCTGGGCGAGACCGGTACGACCGAGGCGATCCTCGGACTCCTCGGCTGAGGCGCGGGGGCAAGCATCCCGGGGGCGTACACCGCAGGCAGGTACGCCTCAGGGATGCTTGCCCCCGCGCCTCAGGGATGCGCGCCTCAGGGGCGTACGCCGTCGAGCGACGCCGGATGCTCCGCAGGCCGCCGCTCGTGCCAGCGCAGATCGTCCTGGAGCTGGGCGGCCAGCGAGATCAGGCGCGGCTCGCCGTGGGCGGGGCCGAGCAGTTGCGCGCCCAGTGGCAGGCCGCCGGCGCTGAATCCGGCGGGGACGCTCACGCCCGGCCAGCCGAGGACGTTCCACGGCCAGGCGTACGGGCAGGCGGCGATCATGGCCTGATCCGTACGCCAGCCGCTGAGCTTGGCAAGGGTGCCGATCCGCGGGGGCGGGGTGGCGGTGGTCGGCGTCAGCAGGACGTCATAGGGGCCGAACAGCGCGCCGATCCGGCGCTGTTGACGCCTCTCGACGGCCCGTGCCCGGCGCAGTACCGGCCCGCCGAGCAACCGGCCCATCCGTGCCGCCTCCCGCGTACGGCGGTCCAGGAGGGCGGGGTCGGGGACCCGGCCCGCCCACTCCCCCACCCCGGCCGTGGCGCGCGGGACGAAGGCCAGTCCGACCAGCCCGTAGTCCGGCTCCGCCTCCTCCACGAAGTGCCCCAGCCGGGCCAGGGTGCGGGCCACGCCCGTCACCGCGTCCCGGACATCGGGGTGCAGCGGCTTGGGGGTGAAGGTGAAGGCGGCCTTCCACGACAGCGCGATACGCAGCCGGCCCGGGTCGCGGCCGGCCGCCTCGCGCGCCGCGATGGCGGGCGGCCGGTGCAGATCGCCGTCGTGGTTGCCGCTGGCCACGTCCAGCAGCAACGCCGCGTCCTCGACCGTACGGGCCAGCGGTCCGATACCGGTGATGCCCTGGAAGGCCTCCGGGTCCGGCCAGGTGGAGATACGGCCGCGCTGGGGTTTGATGCCGACGAGATGGGTCCAGGCGGCGGGGATGCGGACCGAACCGGCGCCGTCGGTGCCGAGCGCGGCCGGTACCAGCCCGGCCGCGACCGCGGCGGCCGAACCGCCGGAGGAGCCGCCCGGGGTGTGGGCGAGGTTCCAGGGGTTGCAGGTGTTGCCGAAGGCCGGGCCCTCGGTGAACGGCCACTGTCCCAGTTCGCAGGCGTTGGTCTTGCCGACGATGACCGTCCCGGCCGCGCGCAGCCGCCGGACGACCTCGGCATCGCGCTCCTTGGGCGGGAACTCGCCGGCGCAGCCGAACGCGGTGGGTTCGCCCGCCACATCGGTGTCGTCCTTGACGGCGACCGGCACCCCGAGCAACGGCAGCCGCTCGCCGTGCGCCAGTCTGCGGTCGGCCTCTGCGGCCTCCGCCATCGCCGCCTCGGCCCGTACCCGCCGGAAGGCGTTGACGCCGGCCTGGGTGGCCTCGATGCGTTCCAGCGACCGCTGTACCAGCGCGGTCGAGGTCACCCGCCCCTCGGCCAGCGCCCGCGCCTGCTCGGCGAGGCCTTCCCACTCCCCGGCCGTGACACCGATGCGCCGGGCCGGGGCCGGCCCGGTCCCGCTGTCCTGGCTCTCGTCAACGCTCACGCTGCGCGCCCTCCCTGGAACCGCTCATTCGAACGAACGGTTCCAGGGAGGCTAATCGTCACGGCGAGGGCCATCAACGATGCCGCGCGGTGCGCCACATCGACGACACACGGACGGCACACAGCGGCCCGCCGTGTTCCGGCGGTATGACGCCCGGTCACGCACCAGGGGCGCGACGGGCGGTGCACACCGTGACGGGACGGGCCGTGCACACCGTCACGACGGGTGGACGACCCTTGCCGAGCCGCCGCCGCGGCGTACCTTCTCCGCCGCGGCCAGCCAGCGGCCGTCCGGCAGCCGCTGGACGCCGGTCGCCGCGCCGATCTCCGGGTTCTGCTTGAACACATGTCCGATCGCCTCGAGTTGCCCGCGGACCGGGCTGTTCCACAGGCCGGGTTCGAGTTCCGTCGTCGCCGCGTTGCGCTGGCTGGCGCGCGGGGCGGCGATGGCGTCGACCAGCGGCATTCCGCGGTCGAGGTGGTTGACCAGGGTCTGCAGCACGGTCGTGATGATGGTCGCGCCGCCGGGCGAGCCGAGCGCCACCACCGGCCGGCCGTGGCGCAGCACGACCGTCGGCGAGAGGGACGAGCGCGGCCGCTTGCCGGGCCCCGGAAGGTTGGGGTCATGGACCGCCGGATCCACGGGCGCGAAGGAGAAGTCCGTGAGCTCGTTGTTGAGCAGGAAGCCGCGGTGCGGGACGACGATGCCGCTGCCGCCGGTCTGCTCGATGGTCAGGGTGTAGGCGACGACATTGCCCCACTTGTCGGCGACGGTCAGATGGGTGGTGTTCTCCCCCTCGTACGTCGTCGGGACGCCCTTGCCGCCGCCGGCGCAGCGCTGCGGATGGCGCGGGTCGCCGGGTGCGAGCGGGCTGGTCAGCGCCTTGTCGTCGCGGATCAGGCAGGCCCGGGAGTCGGCGAAGCGCTGGGAGGTGAGGGCCTTGGCCGGTACGTCTTCCTGCGCCGGGTCGCCGACCCAGCGGCCGCGGTCGGCGAAGGCGATCCGGCTCGCCTCCAGGTACCGGTGGAGGTACTGCTTCTCGCTCAGCCGCGAGACATCGCTCCGCTCCAGGATGTTGAGCGCCTCGGCGATGCTGGTGCCGCCCGAGGAGGACGGCCCGATGCCGTAGACGTCGAGGCCACGGTAGCGGGTGTGGGTCGGCGCGTGGCCGAGCGCGCGGTAGGTGCGCAGATCGGCCGCGGTCAGCTTGCCGGGCCGCACCTTGCGGGTGGCTCCGGAGCGCACCGGTGGCTTGCCGACGGTACGGACGATGTCCCGGCCCAGTGCGCCGTCGTAGAGCTCCCGTACGCCCTTCGCCGCCAACTCCCCGTAGGTACGCGCCAGATCGGGGTTCTTGAACGTCGAACCGACCGCCGGCAGCTTGCCGCCGGGCAGGAAGAGGCCGGCGGTCGCGGGGAAGTCCTTGAAGCGCGCCTCGTTGTCCGCGGTCTGCTGGCGGAAGGTCGCATCGACGGTGAAGCCGCCCGCGGCCAGCTGCCGGGCGGGCCGCAGCACCTGCCCCAGTGACCGGCTGCCCCATGCGCGCAGGGCGGTGTCCCAGGTGGCGGGGGTCCCGGGGGTGCCGACGCTCAGGCCGCTGGTGACCGCGTCGGCAAACGGGATCGGGGTGCCGTTCTCCAGGAAGAGGTCCCGGCCGGCGGAGCGCGGGGCGGTCTCCCGGCCGTCGAGGGTGCGTACGGTCCGGGACGTGGCGTCGTAGTAGACGAAGTAGCCGCCGCCCCCGATACCCGAGGAGTAGGGCTCGGTGACGCCGAGGGCGGCGGCGGTGGCGACCGCCGCGTCCACGGCGTTGCCGCCCTGTTCGAGCACCGAGATACCGGCGGCCGAGGCATCCGCGTCGACGCTGGAGACGGCCCCGCCGGAGCCGACGGCGACCGGTGTCTTCTCCGGTGTGGCGGTGGGGGCGCGGTCCTGGGCCGCGGGAGCGGGCCGGGCGGGTGCGGCAGGTGGTGCGGCGGGCGCGGCGGCGGCCGGGACCGCCACCAGGGAGCCGGCCAGCGCGGCGGCCGCTCCCAGGACGGTGAGGCGTCGGGCTCTGCTCATACCGGATATTCCTCCTGAGCGTGCGCACGGGGGGGGCGGCAGGGGCCGGAGCCTACTCGGCCCAACAGCCCGCGGACAGAGGGCTTTTCGCCTGTCGGCGCCCTGATGACGGCGGGGATCAGCTACCCCCTTTTCCGTACGGAACAGGTACGCCGGTACGGACCGGGGCAAGCCGCCCCGGGCCCCCGCCCCGCCCTCGAACACCCACCCGGTGAGCCGCTACGCTCCCCGGCCATGGACGACACCCTGCAGCTCCTGACCGCGGCGGCCGTGGCCCTGATCGTGGGCCTGGCGGCCGGCTGGGCCGTGCACTCGGCGACGGTCCGGCGGAAGCTGACCCGCGAACAGGGCTTCTTCGGGCTGCCGGACGGTTCGGAGTGCGTGCTGGTCACCCACCGGGACAGCTCCTCGGCGCACTGGAGCATCCCCCGTCATGACGCGCTGGCGCTGCTCGGGCTGGCCGCGGTGATCGAGAACTGCGGCGCGCACCCCGAGGTGGCCCCGCACGACACCGGCCTGCAGGGCTTCGGGGCGCGCACCGAGTTCTGTGTCGGTGACCCGACCGCCCACCGGCGGCTGGCGGCCCATCTGGCCAATCTGCTGCCGGGCGTCACGGTGCACCCGGGCGACGAGTCCGGCGCGGGCCGCGGCACCTTCACGATCGGCGGCACGGCGTACCGGATGGAGCCGGGCGCGGTCGAATATGTCCTGCTGGCGCGGCTGACCGCCGGTGAGGGCGGCGACCGCCCGGTGTTCCTGGCGGCCGGCCAGCGCCCGGTCACCCACCGGGCCGCGGTCCGCCATCTGGTCCGCAACCGGGCCCGGCTGGCCCGTAAGCACGGCGCCGACGGCCAGTTCTGTCTGCTGCTGAAGGTGGTCAACTCGCAGGCGTACGGACCCGATGTCGTCGAGCTGGTCGCCGATGTCACCAAGGCCGCGCTCACGGCCGCGGAACCGAAGGGCCACCGGGCGGCGGCCTGAGACCGGAAGGCAGTCGGGCCGGTCTCCGCCCGGCACACCAACGGGCAGCCACCTCCCCCTTCTGCCAAGCTCGGAGGCATGATCGCCGGCCTCCGCTCACCCGTCCTGCACTGGACCGGTGTGCTGCCGGTGCTGGCAGTGGTGCTGCTGGCCCTGACATGGGGGCGCGCGCTGCCGGTCGCCCTGGTGGTGCTGGTGTCGTGCTTTCTGGCCGGGGCGGTGCTGGCCGCGGTGCATCACGCGGAGGTGATCGCGCACCGGGTGGGAGAGCCCTTCGGGTCACTGGTCCTGGCGGTCGCGGTGACCATCATCGAGGTGGCGCTGATCGTCACGCTGATGGCCGACGGCGGCGCCAAGAGCGCCACGCTGGCCCGGGACACCGTCTTCGCGGCGGTGATGATCACCTGTAACGGCATCGTGGGGCTGTCCTTGCTGGTCGGCTCGCTCCGGCGCAAGGTCGCCGTCTTCAACGCCGAGGGCACCGGCGCGGCGCTGGCGGCGGTCACCACGGTGGCCGGTCTGAGCCTGGTTCTGCCGACGTTCACCACCAGCACGCCGGGGCCCCGGTTCTCCACCCCGCAGCTGATCTTCGCCGCTCTGGCCGCGCTGGTCCTCTACGGCCTGTTCGTGACCACCCAGACGGTCCGGCACCGGGACTACTTCCTTCCGGTGACCACGTCCGGCGAGGTGATCCACGGCGAGGACCATGCGGACCCGCCCTCGGCACGGGCCGCGCTGACCAGCCTCGGGCTACTGGCGCTGGCACTGATCGCGGTGGTCGGCCTGGCCAAGGCGGTGTCACCGGCCGTCGAATCCGGTGTGGCCGCGGCCGGTCTGCCCTCGTCCGTGGTGGGCATTGTGATCGCGCTGCTGGTCCTGCTGCCGGAGAGCATCGCGGCGGTCCGCGCGGCGCACCGTGACCGGGTGCAGACGAGCCTGAACCTGGCCCTCGGCTCGGCGATGGCCAGCATCGGCCTGACCATCCCGGTCGTCGCGCTGGCCACCGTCTGGCTGCCGGTCCCCCTGGCCCTGGGCCTGGGTGCCGGCCATCTGGTGCTGCTCGCCCTGACCGTGATCGTCGGCACCCTGACGGTGATCCCCGGCCGCGCCACCCCGCTGCAGGGCGGCGTCCATCTGACTCTGCTCGCCGCATACATCGTGCTGGCGGTCAGCCCGTAGCGCGAGGGACACCGGCCGGGCGGGTGTCTGTCCGCGCCCGCCCCGCCGGGGAGTGTCTCCCCTGGCCAGGCCCTTAGCTAGGCCCTGTTGTCACGCCCCCCGACGGGAGCCGGTAGGGCACATTGACCACCGTCACCCCCGGCGTGAACAGCAGCCGCGCCTTGAGCCGGAGTGCGCTCTGGTTGTGCAGCGGCTGTTCCCACCAGCGCCCGACGAGGTATTCGGGGATGACGACCGTGACGGCGCCGCCCGGGTGCCGGGCACTGACGCCCAGGACGTAGTCGATCACCGGCTGGGTGAAGTCCCGGTAGGGGGCACTGAGCACCTGCAGGGGTACGTCGATGTCATGGGCGTCCCACTGCTCGCGCAGCCCGCGCACATCGCCGGGATCGATGGCGACGATCAGCGCGTCCAGCGAGGTGGGGCGCATCGCACGGGCATAGCCGAGGGCCTTGAGCGTGGGCGCGTTCAACGCGTTGACCAGCACCAGGACATAGTTTCCTGCCGGCTCCCAGGGCCGCGCGTCCGGGGCAACCGCCACCTCCCGCGAGACCCTTGCGTAGTGCTGGTGTACCGCACGCATCCCCATGAAGAGCAGCGGCATGGCGATCACCACGATCCATGCGCCGTGCGTGAACTTGGTGATCAGGACGACGACCAGGACCACTCCGGTGAGTACCGCGCCGACCGCGTTGATCGCCTGGGAGCGCCGGTGCCGGACCCGTTCCCGGGCCGGCAGCCCGCGTTCGGCGAGGACGGTCCGCCAGTGCCGGACCATGCCGGTCTGGGAGAGCGTGAAGGAGACGAAGACGCCGATGATGTAGAGCTGGATGAGGTGGGTGAGTTCCGCCTTGAACAGGATGATCAGCCCGATGGCGGCCAGTGCCAGCAGGATGATGCCGTTGGAGAACACCAGCCGGTCACCGCGGTTGTGCAGCTGCCGGGGGACATAGCGGTCCTCGGCGAGGATCGACGCGAGCATCGGGAAGCCGTTGAAGGCGGTGTTGGCGGCGAGGATCAGCACCCCGGCCGTGAACGCCTGCAGCAGATAGAAGAGCACGGTGACCTCGCCGAAGGTGGCGCGGGCGATCTGGGCGAGGGCGGTGGAGGTCGGGGTGTTCGGCGGCAGCCCCAGTTCGGTGGGCTCCACTGCGACATGCACGTCGTAGAGCATGGCCAGGGCCGTGATCCCGGCGAACATGGTGACGGAGAAGAACCCCATGATCAGCAGCGTGGTGGCGGCGTTGCGGCTCTTCGGTCTGCGGAAGGCGGGCACCCCGTTGCTGATCGCCTCGACGCCCGTCAGGGCCGTGCAGCCGGAGGCGAAGGCCCGCATTCCCAGCAGGACCAGCGCCAGGCCCGTGTAGTGCGAGACGGCGTGCAGCGGCAGCTCGGCGGATTCGGCGCGGGGGGTCGCGCCGGTGGCGATCCGCACCGCCGCGAACGCGAACATCAGATAGATGAAGAAGACGAACCCGTAGGTGGGAACGGCGAAGACCCGCCCCGATTCCCGGACCCCGCGCAGGTTCATCATCGCCAGCAGCGCCACGAACCCGACGGACAGCGCCACGTCATGGCCGCCGAGCGACGGAATCGCGGAGGTGATCGCGGCGACGCCGGAGACCACGGACACCGCCACGGTGAGCACATAGTCCACGAGCAGCGCACTGGCGGCGGTGAGCGCCGCGTTCCGCCCGAGATTCTGCGCGCTGACGATGTAGGCCCCGCCGCCACCGGGGTACGCGTAACAGGTCTGCCGGTAGGACGCCACCACGACGACCAGCACCAGCACGATGGCGGCCGCGGCGTACCAGGTCAGATGGAGCAGAGCGACCCCGCCCAGGCCGACGACCAGCAGGATCTCCTCGGTGGCGTAGGCGACCGAGGACAGCGGGTCGCTGCAGAAGATCGGCAGCGCCAGTCGCTTCGGCAGCAGCGTCTCGCCGAGCCGCGCACTGTCCAGCGGACGGCCCACCATCATCCGCTTCGGCCTGAAGAATGGACTCATAGGCGGACAAACTATGGTCCGCCCGTCGGGGGCGGAGGGAGGCTCGCGGAGCCGCCGCGCCGCACGGCCGCGGGCCGGCGGCCCCCTTCCCCGGGCCGCGCCGCCGGCCCCTTCCGTGCGAACTCCGTGCGAGCCGATCGGGTGCGGAACACGGCCTGGCCGGTGTCGATCCCGGTGCCGCCGCGGACCGCATGAGAGCACGTGGAGGATGGCATCCGATCAGCGCACGACGACGCGGCGGAGGTTCGTGCAGGCCGCGGTCGTGGTCGGGGTGCTCTCCGCCGGCCGCGCACTGCTCCCGGCCGGCAGCGGCGCTCCGGAGACCGGCGGGCCGCCACGGGCCCGGCCCCGGCCGCCGGCCCCGCACGCCGTGCCGGCCGGGCCTGTCCCGGACGGCGGTCCGGCCGGTGCGGCGCCCGACCCGCATGCGTACCGGCTCCGCCCGATGGCCGGCGAAACCTCCCGGTCAGGCCCGGGCTCCTCGCCACCGCATCCCGAGGTCGCCTTCCACCTCTCCACCGACCGCCGCGAAATCTTCCTCACCTTCGACGACGGACCCCACCCCTTCCACACCCCCCACGTCCTGCGGATTCTGCGCCGGCACGACGTGCGCGCCACGTTCTTCGTCATCGGCGAGAACGCCATCGAATTCCCGGGGCTGCTGTGCGACATCGCCGACGAGGGCCATGCCGTCGGCAATCACACCTGGACGCATCCGCAGCTGACCGCGCTGCCGCCGGGTGCCGTCCGCAGCGAACTCGGCCGCACCAGCAGCCTGATCAAGGACATTCTCGGTACCGCCCCCGACCTGGCCCGCGCCCCGTACGGCGAGTGGGACGACCCCACCCTGAGCATCTGCAACGACCTGGGCATGTCCCCCGTCGGCTGGGCGATCGACTCACAGGACTGGACCGTCCCCGGAGCCCGGGCCATCGCGCACACCGTCCTGGACGCGATGCACCCCGGCGCGATCGTCCTGTCGCACGACGGGGGCGGTGACCGCCGGCAGACCGTCGCGGCCCTGGAGTGGTATCTGCCGCGCCTGCTGGACGAGGGCTACCGTCCGATCCGCATCGAGCCCTGAGGGCCCGCGCCCCGGAGGCGACGACCGGGCCGGCCGGCATCGGGAGGGGGAGACCGGCGACGGCAGGCATCGGGTGAGAGCGGTCACCCGGTGCCCCGGAAACTCACCCTATGGTTTATCGTTCAATTGGAAGCGGGTGCCGGCACGACGGCGTCCGAGGGCCCTCCCCCAGGGAAGCCGGCCCGCCGCCGCACGGCAGCAGGCCCGTAGGCCACCGCCGTCACCGCCCGCGCCCCCACAGCCGCCCCGGCCGAATTCCCCCGTTCGGCCGGGGCTTCCCCTTGTCCCGTTCCCTTGCCCCGTCCCCTTGCCCGTCCCGACGTTCCGTCTTCCCCGACGTTCCGTCTTCCCCGACGTTCCGTCTTCCCCGACGTTCCGTCTTCCCGTTGTCCCGCCGACCGGAGACGGAGACGGAGGTGGAGGCGGAGGCGGAGGCGGGACAAGCGCGCTCAGCGCAGATACGACGCCCCGTTGACGTCGAGCACCGTCCCGGAGGTCCAGACCGCCTCCGGTGAAGCGAGATAGTGGACGGCGGACGCCACCTCCTGCGGTGTGGCGACCCGGCCGAACGGGCTCTGCTCGCGGACCTCCTCCGTGAGGCGGTCCGCGACCCGCTCGGTGGCCACGAAACCAGGGGCCACGGATGCCACGCCGATGCCGTACGGCGCCAGATGGACCGCCAGCGACTGCCCCATCGCGTGCAGCGCCGCCTTGGACGCGCCGTACGCCGGATGATCCGGCTCGCCGCGGAACGCCCCACGCGACCCGATGCTCACGATCCGTCCCTCCACCTCTCGCTCGATCATGCTCCGCGCCGCGTGGTAGGTGACGTCCGCCGCCCCCAGCAGGTTCACGTCCACGATCTGCCGCCAGGCGCTCCGCCAGTCGTCGAACGACGTACGGTCCAGTGGATGCGCCCGGTTCGCGGCCGCGTTGTTGACGAGCACATCGACGCCGCCCAGCCCGTCCACGGCCGCCTCGACGACCGCCGCCGCCCCCTCCGGGGTGCTCACATCCCCCTGCACCAGCACATGCCCGCTCCCCGCCAGCCCCTCGAACGCCTCCTGCGCCGCCGCCCGCCGCGACGCGTAATGCAGGGCCACCCGGTCCCCGTGCGCGGCGAAGATCTCGGCAACCGCCCGGCCGATCCCCCGCGAAGCCCCGGTCACCAGCACCGCCCGGCTCATCGGACCCCCTCCGCTCCGGCGCGCGGACGGCTCGCACCGACACCGCCGCTACGGGACAGCAACCGCTCAGCAAACGACCAGGGATGGTTCATCAACAGATCAATCCTTACCTCGTGCCATGTCACCGACGTGCGTAAGGAATCGTAAGGAGCCGCACCGGATACAGGCACGGTCGGCCGGACGGCCACGCACCCTCGGCCGGACGGCCACGCCCTCAAGGAATGCCGGGCATAGAGTCCGTGGATGCCGTTCCATCACAATTGACCACTACCACCGGCTGCTGTTACGACACCTGCCGAAGACCTGCCGCACGGCGCTCGATGTGGGCTGCGGGACGGGCCGGTTCGCCCGCCGGCTGGCCGGGCGGGGAATCGACGTCCATGCGGTGGAGCCGTCGGCCGAGGCCCTTGCGCACGCGAGGAACAGCTCCCCACGGCCGGCCCGGGCCTGACCGGCTGCCCGCCCGGCCGCCCTGCCGCCCTGCCGCCCGGCCGCCCGGACTGACCGCCCGGCCCCACCCGATCTGCGAGCACCCCCGGATCCGACGATCATCGACATATGGCCCCGTCCGCCGAGCCCGGCTCGGCTTCGTACCCCGTGATCCGGCCGATGCTGGCCACGGTCGGCCCGTTGCCCGCCGAGCACGAGGCGACGGCCTGGGCTTTCGAGGCCAAATGGGACGGTGCGCGCTGCATCGTCAACACTCCCGGCGACGGAACGATCCGGCTGATCACCCGGGCGGGCAACGACGCGACCACGACCTACCCGGAACTGGGGCCGCTGGGCGAACAGCTGCGGGGCCGGTCCGCGGTGCTCGACGGTGAGGTGGTGGTACTGGACGCGCGCGGTCGGCCGGATTTCGGGCTGCTGCAGCGCCGGATGGGCGTGGTGAACCCGCGCCGCACGGCCCGGCTCGCCATGGAGTACCCCGTGCAGCTCGTCCTCTTCGACCTCATGTACCTGGACGGCTCGCTGCTCGGTTCGCCGTACTACGAGCGTCGCCGGCTGCTGTCCGCGCTGCGGCTGCGCGGCCCGAACTGGTCGGCGCCGGAGTATGTGGAGGGCCATGGGCAGCAGGCCTGGGAGGCCTCGCTGCAGGGCGGCCTCGAAGGTGTGGTGGCGAAGCGGCTGACCTCCGCGTATCTGCCGGGCGTCCGGTCACCCGAGTGGCGCAAGACGAAGCATCTGCTGAGCCTCGATGTGATCATCGGGGGCTGGACCGAAGGCCACGGCGGGCTGGCCGGCCTGCCCGGTTCCGTCCTGGCGGGTATCGCCGAACCCGCGGGGCTGCGGTACGTGGGCTCCGTCGGCTCGGGGCTGTCCGGCCGGGAGCGTCAGGAGCTGGCGCACTACCTGGGAGTGATCCCGCTGGACCGCTCCCCGTTCATCAACCCCGTGGACACACCTGGCGCTCACTGGGCCGAGCCCCGGCTCGTCGCCGAGATCACGCTCAGCGGCTGGACCTCGGCCGGCCGGCTGCGGCATCCGATCTGGCACCGGCTGCGCCCCGATCTCACCCACCTCGGCTGAGTGCGGGCATACCGGCGCCGCGCCGGGAAGGCTCGCCCTCAGGACTCCGCGCAACGGCAGACGGAAGGAGCCGGTGATGAACCGCCCCACCGACAGCACCACAGGCAGCACCACCGACGGCACCGCAGGCAGCAACGCAGGCAGCAACGCAGGCGGTCATACCCACGGCACCACAGGCAGTCCCTCGGACGGCACCTCGCCCGCCACCACCGAGGGCAACCCGGCCTACGGCAAGAAGCCCTTCAAACGCTCCAAGAGCCACTTCGCGGACCGCATCACGGCGGACGGCCGCGACGGCTGGCCGGTCGAGGCCGGCCGCTACCGCCTGGTGGTCAGCCGCGCCTGCCCCTGGGCGAGCCGTGCCGTCATCTCCCGACGGCTGCTCGGCCTGGAGGACGCGATCTCGCTCGCCCTCACCGATCCGGTCCAGGACGACCGCAGCTGGCGCTTCACCCTTGAGCCGGACGGCCGCGACCCCGTCCTCGGCATCCGCTTCCTCAGCGAGGCCTACGACGCCCGCGAGAAGGGCTACCCGGGCGGCGTCAGCGTCCCCGCCGTCGTGGACGTACCCAGCGGGCAGCTCGTCACCAACGACTTCCAGCAGATCACCCTGGACTTCGCGACGGAGTGGCAGGCGCTGCACCGGCCCGGCGCACCCGATCTCTACCCCGAGCCGCTGCGCGAGGAGATCGACGTGGTCATGGCGGGCATCTACCGGGATGTCAACAACGGTGTGTACCGGGCCGGTTTCGCCACCGGGCAGAGCGATTACGAGGCCGCCTTCCACGATCTGTTCCGGCGCCTGGACCTGCTGTCCCAGCGGCTGGCCGACCGGCGCTACCTCGTGGGCGACACCCTCACGGAGGCCGACATCCGGCTGTTCACCACGCTGGTCCGCTTCGATGCCGTCTACCACGGGCACTTCAAGTGCAACCGGTTCAAGCTGGCCGAGGACCCGGTGCTGTGGGCCTACGCCAAGGACCTCTACCAGACCCCCGGCTTCGGCGACACCGTCGACTTCCACCACATCAAGCAGCACTACTACCGGGTGCACACGGGCATCAACCCGACCGGCATCGTCCCGCTCGGGCCGGACCTCTCCGGCTGGCTGACCCCGCACCACCGCGAGGAGTTGGGCGGACGGCCGTTCGGCGACGGCACTCCGCCCGGCCCGGTACCGCCGGCCGAGGAGGTCCCGCCCAGCGGACGCCCCGACGCCGCGCCGAGCGGCTTCTGAAGCCGCGCCGAGCGGCTTCTGAAGCGGCCCCGACCGGCTTCCGAAGGGGTCCCGGCCGCTTCGCCGGCTCCCGGCCGCCGGACCGGCCCCGGCTCCCGGAGCATGAGACCCTGAAAACAGAGAACAATCCCCCTCTCCTTGCCCCACTCCCACTCCCACTCCCACCCCACCCCACCCCACGATCCACACACTCCAGCGAGGAGTGAGCCCGATGAGGATGGTCCTGACGGCCCGTATACCTACCCAGACAGGCAATGAACTGATCCAGAACAGCCAGCTGTCGAAGATCATGGAGTCGGCCTTCGCCGCGCTGCAGCCCGAGGCGGCCTACTTCACCCTCGACGAGGGCGAGCGCACCGCCTTCTTCTACTTCGACATGAGGGAGTCCTCGCAGATGCCGACTCTCCTCGAATCCTTCTTCATGGACCTGAACGCGAAGGTCTCGCTGCGGCCGGTGATGAATGCCGAAGAATGGCGCACCGGACTCTCGGAGCTGATGAGCGGCACCTGAGCCGGGCCTCGAACCAGGCGCCCGAACCGGGCACCTGCTCCACACCGCGGTGAACCACACCGCGGTGAACCGTACGCCCCTCCCTCACTCCGGCGCGCTGTCCTCCGGCATCCCCCGCGCCAGCCCGGCCAGCACATCGAGCGCCCCGGCCAGCGTGTCGACGGACGGCGAGGCGAGGGCCAGGCGTACGGCGCCCGGCGCATGGCCCGGACCGACGGCGAACGCCCCGGAGGGGGTGACCGCGATGCCACGGCGGGCAGCGGCGGCGACGAAGGTATCGGCCCGCCAGGGGTCCGGCAGTTCCCACCAGCAGTGATACGCCCGCGGATCGGCCCGGACCCGGAAGCCGGCGAGCCGTTCGGCAACGATCCGCTGGCGCGCGGCGGCATCGCTGCGCTTCTCCTCCTCGATGGCCGCCGCGGTGCCGTCGGCCATCCAGCGGGTGGCGGCGTCGAGCGCGAAGCGGGAGGCCGCCCAGGTCCCCGACCTGAGGGCGGTCGCGAAGTCCTGGGTGGTGCCCGTGGGCACCGTGAGGAACCCCAGCGACAGGCCGGGCGCGAGCCGCTTGGACAGGCTGTCGACGACCACGGTGCGCTCCGGCGCGAGGGCCGCGAGCGGCGGCAGGTCGTTGCGGAGGAATCCGTAGATGGCGTCCTCGATGACATGGATGCCCAACTCCCGCAGAACGGCGGCGAGTTCTGCACGGCGCGGGCCGGGCATGGTGGTGCCGAGCGGATTGTGCAGGGCCGGCTGGACGTAGACGGCGCGCAGCGGAGCGGCGGCCCGCAGCGCTTCGGGGGTCAGGCCGTGCTCGTCCATGGCGAGCGGGACGAGCGTGACGCCGAGGCGGGTCGCGATGCCCTTGACGACGGGGTAGGTGAGCGCTTCGACGCCGAGGCGTTCACCGGCCGGGACCAGTGCGGCGACCGCCGCGGCCACCGCCTGCCGGCCGTTGCCCGCGAAGAGCAGCTGCCCGGGGTCCGGCGCCCAGTCGGCGCGGGCGAGGTGGGCGGCCGCGGTCCGGCGGGCCACGGCCGTACCGGCGGCGCCCACCGGGCGGAGCGCGGCGGCCAGGGCGTCGGGACGGACCAGATGCTCCAGGCTCTTGGCGAGGAGCGCGGGGTGGTGCGGCAGAACGGGGAAGTTCATCTCCAGGTCGACCCTGGCACCGCCCGGCTCGGCCAGGGCGGGCTCGGCCGCGGGCGCGGCGGTGCGGACGAAGGTACCGCGGCCGACCTCCCCCACCGTCAGACCGCGTCGGCTCAATTCCCGGTACACCCGGGCCGCCGTGGAGCCGGCGATGCGCCGGTTCCTGGCGAACCTGCGCAGCGGCAGCAGCCGGTCCCCGGGGCGGAGCCGGCCGGCAGCGATGTCGGCCGCGAGCTCATCGGCAATCACGCGATAGTCGTCCATCGGTCACTTCCTACATTGCACCGAGTACATTATTTACATTGTGCCGAGAGATTGCCCTCTATAGCATCGAGGAGTCAAGCCACAGCAGAGGAGACACCTTCCATGGGATCGGTCTTTCACCGAGAGATCACTGTCGGGTACGAGGACGAGGGCAGCGGCGAGCCGCTGGTGCTCGTACACGGGCACCCCTTCAACCGTTCGATGTGGCGCCCGCAGACCGAGTACTTCAGCCGGGCCGGCCGGCGGGTGATCGCCCCGGACCTCCGGGGCTACGGGGACAGCACGGTGACCCCCGGCGCAACCCCTCTGGCGACGTTCGCCCGGGACCTCGTCGACCTGCTCGACCACCTCGGGATCGAGCGCTGCACCCTCGGCGGCCTCTCGATGGGAGGCCAGATCGTCATGGAGTGCTACCGGCTCTTCCCGGAACGGATCAGCGCCCTGCTGCTCGCCGACACCTTCGCCGCGGCGGAGACCCCGGACGGCAAGACCGCGCGCTACGACATGGCGGAGCGGCTGCTCCGCGAGGGCATGTCCGGCTACGCGCACGAGGTGCTGGACAAGATGGTCTCCCCGGACACGATCGCCGCCCGGCCGGACGTCGCCGCGCACGTCCTGGAGATGATGACCACCACGCCCCCCGAAGGTGCGGCCGCCGCCCTGCGCGGCCGCGCCGAACGCCCCGACTACACCGAACTGCTGCCCCGGATCACGGTGCCGACCCTGGTGGTGGTCGGCAGCGAGGACACCTACACCCCGGTGAGCGACGCCCGCCACCTGAACGAACACATCCCGGATTCCCGTCTGACGATCATCGAACAGGCGGCCCACATGCCGAACCTGGAACAGCCGCACACCTTCAACGCGGCACTGCACGAATTCCTCAACTCACAGCCGAAGGCCGCAGCAGCAGCCGCCCCGCAGAGCTGATCACCACCGCGGGCGGGCGCCACGCCACCCCGCATCCCGCGGTGTTCATGGCCGGGCTCCCGCACCCCGGATCATCAGGTACCGGCCCGCCCCGGCCCGGCCACCCGCCCGGACGCCAGCAGCGCCCTGTGCGGAAGCACCAGCCGGCCGCCACCATCGGTGAACTCCGCAGCCAGCACGACGAAGTGCTGACGGATACGTTCGGCCACGGCCGCCCCCTGGCTCCGTACGACCCGGCCGATGGTGGCCACCCCTGCCGCCGGACCGCTCCACCACTCCTCCGGTGTGGTGTGGTGCTCCCAGGTCACCGGCCGGCAGGCCACCTCCGTCAGCCCCGCGTCCCGCAGCAGGCCGACGACGCCTTCTTCGGTACGCGGGAAGTCGTCCTCGGGAGCGAGCGCGGGCAGAAACGACGGACGGGACACACCGGCCGCCCGTACGGCACGGCCGAGCAGCGCCTGCCCGGGCGCGGCGGGAGCCGCCCCCCACCCCGACTCCCCCTGAACCCAAGGGCGTTACCCACCCGTAACCTACCGATGGGTTACCTCAGGTAAGGAGTGGACCTTACTCTCCAGTCAAAATCGGGTCACCGTGCGCCCCACCTGTCCCTCCCGGACAGCGCGCGGCCGGCCCGCATCGAGATCTGGAGCAGAAGATGAGGCCCTCCCGTACGACACTGCGCGCCGCGATCGGCACCGTCTCCGCGGCGGTGCTGGCCACCACGGTCCTCGCCGGCGCGCCGGCCACCGCCGAGGCGGCAACGCCGCAATCCGCCGCCACGGCAGCGGCGCCGGGCACCCCCTCCGTGCGGTTCGTCGACATCCAGGGCGACGGCGGCACCACCCTCAAGGCGAATGTCTTCACTCCGGCCGGTGCCGACGGCGCCCGGCGCTACCCCGTCATCGTGCTGCCCACCAGCTGGTCGATGCCGCAGATCGAGTACATGGCACAGGCCAAGAAGCTGGCCGAGGCCGGCTATGTGGTCGTCGGATACAACTCACGCGGTTTCTGGCAGTCCGGCGGCGAGATCGATACGGCCGGTCCGAAGGACGTCGCCGATGCGTCGAAGGTCATCGACTGGACGCTGGCCCACACACCGGCCGATCCGCAGAAGGTCGGGATGGGCGGGGTCTCCTACGGTGCCGGGATCAGCCTGCTGGCCTCCGCTTTCGACAAGCGGATCAAGGCGGTTGCGGCGCTCAGCGGCTGGGGCGATCTCGTCGGCTCGATCTACAGCGGCCGCACGGAGCACCGGCAGGCCGCGTCGTTCCTGGGCGGCACGGGCGAGCTGACCGGACGCCCCAGCCCCGAATTCCGCACCATCATGAAGGACTTCCTGGCCTCGAACCTGGACAAGGAGAAGGACCTGATCGCGTGGGGGCGCAAACGCTCCCCCGCCACCTATCTCGACAAGATCAACGCCAATGGCGCCGCCATCATGCTGGGCAACGCCTGGGGCGATTCCATCTTCCCGCCCAACCAGACCGCCGACTTCTACGAGAAGCTGACCGGCCCCAAGCGACTCGAATTCCGTCCCGGTGATCACGCCACGGCCGAAGGGCTCGGCCTGTTCGGGCTGCCCAACGACACCTGGACCGACACCCAGCGGTGGTTCGACCACTACCTCAAGGACGCGGACAACGGCGTCGACCGGGAGTCGCCGGTGCTGCTCAAGTCCCGTTCCACCGGCGCGTACGAGGGCTACAGGAGCTGGAAGGACGTCCCGTCCGCGCAGCGCAGGATCGAGCTCGGCGACAGCAAGCAGCTCCACACCAACTGGGACTCCGGCGCCAACGGCGGGCTGGTCATCCTCTCCAGCATGCTGGACCAGTTCCTCCGGCTGCCGCCGATGGCCTCGATCCCGCTGCTGCCGCGCTCCCTGGCCGCCGTCTGGCAGTCCGAGCGCTACGACACCGGGCAGCGGGTCAGGGGGACCGCTCGGCTGCACACCACCCTGACCAGCACCGCGGAGAGCGGCACCGCCATCGCCTACCTCTACGACGTGGGCCCGCTCGGCATCGGCAAGCTGGTCACCCATGCGCCGTACACCTTCCACGGCAAGACGCCGAACCAGCCCTTCGGCGTCGACCTGGATCTGTTCTCCACGGCCTACGACGTCCCGGCCGGGCACCGTCTCGCGGTGGTCGTGGACACCGTCGACCCGCTGTACAACGAACACAACCCGAGCGGCGCCCGGCTGACGTTCTCCTCCCCGGCGAACGATCCGTCGTATGTGTCGGTGCCGGTGCGCGATTAGCGGCCCCCGCCACCTGCACCCCGGCGGCTCACCCCCAACGGTCACCCCGGCGGTCGCCGGCCCCCCGGCAGCAAGGTGCCCGGTTCCGGGGCGGCCACCTCGGCGGCCTCCACCTTGGGATTGCGCCGCTGGCGCCGGGAGACCCAGTGGGCCAGCCAGGACAGCAGCATGCACATCCCGATGTAGATCGGCGAGATGATCATGACGACGGGGATGAACGGCAGGTCGTAGTCGAGGTTGGAGGCGATCAGCTTGCCCGCGTGCAGGAACTCCTCGTAGGTGATGAGGTAGCCGAGCGAGGTGTCCTTCAGGGCGACCACCAGCTGGCTGATGATCGCCGGGAGCATCGCCCGGACCGCCTGCGGCACCAGGACATGCGTCATGACCTGCGTCTTGCGCATGCCCAGTGCGTAGGCGGCCTCGCGCTGACCGCGGTCGACGGAGTGGACACCGGTACGGAAGACCTCGGCGAGCACCGAGCCGTTGTAGAGCGTCAGTCCGGCGACCAGGGCCACCAGCGGCTCCGCCTTCAGCGCCACATAGATGAAGAAGATCATGACCAGTACGGGCATGGCGCGGAAGAACTCCACCAGCAGCGTGCACAGCCAGCGCACGATCCGGTGCTCGGAGAGCCGGCCGGTCGCCAGCACCCCGCCCAGCGCCAGCGACAGCACCGCCGCGAGGGCGAAGGCCTTCAGGGTGTTTCCGAGGCCCCGCAGCAGGAGCTCCTGAATTCCCTTGTAGGTGAAGGGATTCCATTTCGCCGCGGTGAACTGGCCGGTGGCGAAGAGGAGGTAGAGGATCCAGCCGATCAGGGCGAGGATCAGCGCCGTCGAGACCAGTGCGTAGACCCGGTGCCGCGCTCTGGTCCGCGGGCCCGGGACGTCGTAAAGGGCGGTGGTCATCGGGCGACTCCGAAGCGCTTCTCCAGCACGTTGAAGAGCGCGCTGATGGTCAGGGTCACGATCAGATAGCCGACGGCGATCCAGACGAAGGTCCAGATGATGCCGTAACCCCTCTCGCTGAGCGGCTTGTACACCCCCAGCAGCTCGGTGACGCTGAAGGCGCCGGCGATCGCGGAGTTCTTGGCGAGCGCGATCAGGGTGGAGCCGATGGGCGGGATGACGGAGCGGAAGGCCTGCGGGAGGACGATCCCGCCCAGCGTCTGCGGGAAGGTCATGCCCAGGCTGCGGGCCGCCTCGCCCTGCCCGACCGGCACGGTGTTGATGCCGGAGCGCACCGCCTCGCAGATGAAGGCGGAGGTGTAGCAGCCCAGTGCGAGGATGGCGAAGAGGTTGAAGGGCAGGACGAAGCCGAAGCGTGGCAGGCCCAGCACCACCGCGAAGAACAGCAGCGTCAGCGGCGTGTTGCGCAGCACCGTCACCCAGGCCGTGCCGAAGGCCCGCAGGGAGCCGACCGGCGCCACCCGGAAAGCGGCCATCAGGAAACCGAGGACGAGCGCGAGCAGCGAGGCGAAGACGGTGAGTTCGACGGTGCCCAGCAGGCCCTTCCCGTAGAGGGAGAGGTTGTCGAGGAGAACGTTCATCGGTCAGTCCTTGGCGGCTCAGGTCGCCGGGTAGCGGTCGATCGGGGGCGGCTTGGGGGCGGGCACTCCGGACAGGCCGAGGGTCGCGTCGTACGCCTTCGTCCAGTTGCCGTTCTTCTCGTTCGCGGCGAGGGCGTCGTCGAGCGCGAACCGCAGCGCGTTGTCACCGCGGGGCACGCCGATCCCGTACGGCTCCTCGGAGAACGGCTTGCCGACCACCTTCAGCTCGTCGGGCGCCTTGGCGGCGTAGCCCAGCAGGATCGCGTCGTCGGTGGTGACCGCGGCGACCTGGTAGGTGAGCAAGTTGTCGACGCACACCGAGTAGGTGTCGTAGGCGACCAGTACGACCCTGGGGTACTCGGCCTGGATGCGCTGGAAGGGGGTCGAGCCGGCCGCCGAGCAGACCCGTTTGCCGGCCAGGTCGCGCGGGCCCTTGATGTCGTGCTCGTCGGTGCGCACCAGCAGCGACTGGCCGGCCATGTAGTACGGGCCGGCGAAGCCCACCAGCTTCTTGCGCTTGTCGTTGATGGTGTAGGTGCCGACGTAGAGGTCGATCTGGCCGTTCTGCAGGGCCGTCTCGCGGTTGGCGGAGGCGATCGTCTGGAACTGGATGGTGTGCGGCGCGAAGCCGAGGGCGGCGGACATCATCTTGGCGATCTCGATGTCGAAGCCGGTGTACTGACCGGTGGCCGGGTCCTTCTCGCCCAGGTAGGGCTGGTCCTCCTTGACGCCGATGATGAGGTGGCCGCGACGCTTGGCCCGCACCCAGGTCGGGGAGGCGGGCAGCGAGAAGTTCTCGGCGACCGGGTAGCGGGGCAGTTCGCTGCCCTTGGGGCCCTTGACCGGCGGGCTTCCTTCCCGGCCGCAGCCGGCGAGGGCCAGCGCGAGCACGGCGAGCACGACGGCCAGGAGGGCACGGCGCAGGGGCGAGGAGTGGCTGTGCGGCATCACGACGCCCCCGTTCAGTGCTTGAGGATCTTGGAGAGGAAGTCCTTCGCCCGTTCGCTGCGCGGCGCGGTGAAGAAGTCCTCGGGGGTGCGGTCCTCGACGATGCGGCCGTCGTCCATGAACACCACACGGTTGGCGGCGGAGCGGGCGAAGCCCATCTCGTGGGTGACCACCACCATCGTCATGCCGTCCCGGGCGAGCTGCCGCATGACCTCCAGCACCTCGTTGATCATCTCCGGGTCGAGGGCGGAGGTCGGCTCGTCGAAGAGCAGCGCCTTGGGGTCCATGGCGAGTGCGCGGGCGATGGCGACGCGCTGCTGCTGGCCGCCGGAGAGCTGTGCCGGATACTTTTCGGCCTGGGAGGCGAGCCCCACCCGGTCCAGGAGTTCACGGGCGCGCCGCGCGGCCTCGTCCTTCTTTTTCTTCCGGACCTTTATCGGCGCCAGCATCACATTGTCCAGCACGGTCTTGTGAGCGAAGAGGTTGAAGGACTGGAAGACCATGCCGACTTCGGCCCGCAACTGGGCCAGCGCGCGGCCCTCTTCGGGCAGTGGCTGCCCGTCCAGCTCGATGGTGCCCGACTCGACGGTTTCCAGGCGGTTGATGGCCCGGCACAGGGTGGACTTCCCGGACCCGGAGGGCCCGATGACCACGACCACCTCCCCGCGGCCGACGGTGAGGTCGATGTCCCGCAGGACATGCAGCTTTCCGTAGTGCTTGTTGACCCCGCGCAGTTCAATCAGCGCATCACCGGCCATATGCAGACCTGCCCACTCTCATCCGTACAGCGGAGAACTCGCAACCTACCGGGGCGAATAGGGCGCCTCTCCACTGACACGCACGTATGCGCAGAGATGGGCGGGTGAATCAGGGTGACGGAGGAACCCGGCGCGAGGTCGGCGCGGGCCGTTGCCACGGCATCCCGGGCGGAGGAGGTCAGCTCTCCGAGACCTCGGCGTAGACCTGCGACAGCTCCGGCGCGCCGATATCGGCCCACTCATGACCCATGGTCACCACGTCGATCTCCCGCCCGGACGCCAGCCGGACCACCGGCTGCCCGTCCGGCCAGACGTGCCACACGGCGCCGGGTACCGTGCGGACCACGACCGTGCCGAGGTAGAGACCGGCGTCGTTGCCGAGCCAGGGCAGCACCTCCGGGTCGTCCCGCCAGACCGGCTGCAGCTGGTCCAGCGCCTCCAACGACCGTGCGGAGTCGTCCAGTTCCACGCCCTCCGTGGCAGCCTGGGCCCGCAGCAGTTCGCACTCGGACAGCAGCTCGACGACGCTTTCGGGATCGGCGCGCACCGACTCCGCGAGCGGCACGGACCGGTGCGCTTGCTGCCGCTTGCGCCACTTGTCCAGGAAAGACATGTTCATGGTCTGCAGGGTCCCACCCGCCCTGTGGTCGCGGCCACAGGCGCGCGGCACACCCGTACCCCGTTCGTCACCTTGACGCTTCCCCCGCGCCTCCCTACCTTCATGGCGCTCGGATCGGATCTGACCGGCCCCCAGGAGTCCCCCGCCTCCAGGGCCTGTCTTCAACGTCCCGTCTGCCTCGCGGCGACGGGCGAACGACGGGACTTCGAAGACAGGCCTGGCGGGACCGGCCTGGAACGCCCGCTCATGCCTGCCCGCCCGCGCCCACCGGAGGGATACGGACCGATGCGTGTACGACGATGGGGCACCCCCCTGGTCCTGCTGCTCACCGCAACCGCACTGCCGGCCACCGGCGCCGAACCCGCGACAGCCGTCGCGGCGCACGCGTCACCGGCCGGCGCACCGCACGGCCCGCTGCCCCTGGCCAGGCTCTTCGACAACCGGGCGGTCAGTGACAACTCCCGGCCCGACGCGGCTGATTTCGACGGGGCGGGCCGGTCGCTGTCCGCTCAGGACCTGACGGCGGCCGGCTGGTCGCCCGGGAGTGCCCTGACGCTCGACGGGGCCCGGCTCACGCTGCCGCGCACCGTCCCCGGGACGCCGGACAACGTCCTCGCGGACGGCCAGCCGGTGGCCGTCCGCGGCCGCGGCGAGGCGCTGACCTTCCTGGTCGCCGGGACGGGCGGTACGGCCACGGGCACCGGGACCGTGCACTACCGGGACGGGTCGCACAGCACCTATGAACTCACCGCGCCCGACTGGCGGTCGGGGCCGCCGGCCACCAAGGCGGTGACGCTGCCGCACCTCAATGCTCCGGGCGGTCAGCTGACCGGGACGGCACGGCTGTATGCGGTGACCGTGCCGCTGCGAGCGGGGCGGGAGGTGAGCTCGGTGGTACTGCCGGAGGCGTCCGGGCCGTCCGGTGCGCTGCATGTGTTCGCGGTGTCCGTACGGGACACCGGGCGCGGCAGGACCGGGAGTTGGGCGGCGAGCACGGCGGGCTACCGGGCGGTCGGGCCCTGGACCGACCGCACGCTGCGACTGGTGGTGCACAGCGGCGCGGGCGGACCGCGGGCGCGCATACGGATCGCCAACACCTTCGCCGCCGCACCGGTGGACATCGGGGCGGCCGGCATCGCGGTGCGGGACGCGGGAGCGGCGGCCAAGCGCAGACCGGTGCCGCTGACCTTCGGCAAGGCACACACCGGGGTCCGCATACCGGCCGGGGCCGAGGCGGTAAGCGATCCCGTCGACTTCACCGTTCCGGCCGGCACCGATCTGCTGGTGAGCCTCCATCTGCCGGGAACGGTGACGGCGGCGCCCGTGCACCAGGAGGCGGCCCAGCAGTCGTATCTGAGCGCCGCGGGCAGCGGTGACCGCACCGCGGACACCGGGGGCACGGCCTACCCCGGAACGATGACCTTCTGGCCGTTCCTGACCGGCGTCGATGTCGCGGGCGGGCCCGGCTCGATCGTGGCCCTGGGCGACTCGATCACCGACGGGGTGAGGTCGACGAGCGGCACCAACCGGCGCTGGCCCGATGTGCTGGCCCGCCGCTTCCAGGCGCAGCACGCGCTGCCCCGCTACGGCGTGCTGGGCCAGGGCATCTCGGCGAACCGGATCGTCACCGACCGCTATCCGGGCGACGGGGTCAGCACGGACACCGGCGGGGTGAGCGCCCAGCACCGGCTGGAGCGCGATGTGCTGGCGCAGCCCTCGGCGCGGACGGTGGTCGTGTTCGAGGGCATCAACGATGTGCGCTGGGGCACCTCGGCCGACGAGGTCATCGCCGGTCTGCGGGCCCTCGCGGGGCGGGCGCACGAGCGGGGGCTGCGGGTGGTGGTGGCGACCATCGCGCCCTGTGAGGGCTACCCCGACTGCACCCCGGCCGTGGAGGCCCGCCGCCAGGCCGTCAACGCCTTCGTACGCGACGGCGCCGGCACCGTCTTCGAGGCGACACTGGACTTCGACGCGGTACTCCGCGATCCGCAGCGGCCCGCACGGCTGCTGCCCGCCTACGACAGCGGCGACCACCTCCACCCGGGCGACGCGGGCCTTGCGGCGCTCGGCAACGCGGTGGACCTGCGGGCGCTGGTGCCGGGACGGCGCTGAGGCCGTTCCCGGGGCCTGCCACCCGGCGCCCCGCAGCCCCCGGCCGGCCCCCGGCCAGGGCCGTCACACCGTCCTAGACGTCGAGGTCCACCACGACCGGGGCGTGGTCCGAGGCGCCCTTGCCCTTGCGCTCCTCGCGGTCCACGTACGCGTCCGACACGGCCTTGGCGAACGGTCCGTTGCCGTAGACGAGGTCGATGCGCATACCGCGGTTCTTGGGGAAGGCGAGCTGGCGGTAGTCCCAGTAGGTGTAGGGCCGGTCGTACTTGAGGGGGCGCGGCACGACGTCCGACAGGCCCGCCTCGCGCAGGGCGGCCAGGGCGGCGCGCTCGGCGGGCGTGACATGGGTGGCGCCCTCGAAGACGGCCGGGTCCCAGACGTCCTCGTCGGTCGGGGCGACGTTGTAGTCGCCGAGGACCGCGAACGGGCGGGAGCCCGCCGTGTCCTTGGCGACGGCCGTCTTCAGCGCCTCGAACCAGCCGAGCTTGTAGGTGTAGTGCGCATGACCGACCTCGCGGCCGTTGGGGACGTACACCGACCACACCCGGGCCGGGCCGCAGGTCGCCGAGACGGCCCGCGGCTCCTGCACCCCGTCGTAGTCCGGGCCGCCGGGCAGGCCCTTGACCACGTCGTCGAGCCCCACCTTGGAGAGCAGGGCCACGCCGTTCCACCTGCCGTCGGCGTTGACCGCGGCTTCATAGCCGAGCTCGCGCAGCTCGTCGTACGGGAACTGCTCGGCGGTGCACTTGGTCTCCTGGATGCACAGCACGTCCGTGCCGGTGCGCTCCAGCCAGGCCAGCAGCCTCGGGAGGCGGGCGGTGATCGAATTGACGTTCCAGGTCGCGATGCGCATGCCGGTAAACCTACCGCGCGGCACTGACAGTCAGGCCCTCAGCCGAGGGCGGTCCGGTGGCCCGGGGCGAGACGGCCGTGCTCGGCCCCGCCGCCCAGCTTGTCGATCATGGAGTCGTAGACCGGGCGGGCGTGGTCCTGGAGCAGGCTGTCGTGGATGTCGATGGCGCGTCGCGGCGCGACCTCACGCACATAGTCGATGATCTCGGCGATTTTGTTCCAGGGGGCGTGGACGGGCAGCAGCAGGGTGTCGACCGTACGGTCCTCCGGGACGGTGAGGGCATCGCCGGGGTGGAAGACCGTGCCGCCGTCGATGAGGTAGCCGACGTTGGTGATGCGCGGGATGTCGGGGTGGATGACGGCGTGCAGCTGGCCGTGCACCTCCACCTCGAAGCCGGCAGCGGTGAAGGTGTCCCCGTCGCCGACCGTGTGCACCCGGCCCGGGAACGCGCCGGCGAGCTGGTCGGCGACGCTGGCCAGCGTCCAGATCTCGGCCGCCGGGTTGGCCTCCATGCCGGCCCGCAGCCGGTCCTCGTTGAAGTGGTCCATGTGCTCATGCGTGACCAGGATCGCGTCCGCGCCGACGGCCGCGTCCTCCTCGCTGAAGAGACCGGGGTCGATGACGAGCGTCCGCCCGTCCTTCTCCAGCCGGACACAGGCGTGGGTCTTCTTGGTGAGTTCCATGGGGACATTTTGCCGTGGCGGCCGCGGTGCGTGCGCTCCCGCCCACGGCTGCGGGCGCGTTGGGCACGCCCCTCCTCGGCCCTCGGCCCGCAGGCTTCACGCCTCAGGCGTCGTCTCCTCCCGTATCACCCGCTGGGCGACCGCGAAGGCGGAGTTCGCCGCCGGGACACCGCAGTAGACGGCGGTGTGCAGCAGGACTTCCTTGATCTCCGTGGGGGTGAGGCCGTTGCGCAGGGCCGCGCGGGTGTGCAGCGCCAGCTCGTCGTGGTGGCCGCGGGCGACCAGTGCGGTGAGCGTGATGACGCTGCGGGTACGGCGGTCCAGGCCCGGCCGGGTCCAGGTCTCGCCCCAGGCGTAGCGGGTGATGAAGTCGTGGAAGTCGCCGGTGAAGTCGTCGGCGGCGGCCTCGACCCGGTCGACGTGGGCGTCGCCCAGGACCTCACGGCGGACCTTGATGCCCGCTTCGTAGGTGGCGCCGCGGGCCTGTTCCGGCTGGGCGAGACCGGACTCTATGGCGGCGGGCGGCGCCATCGGGGGCGGCGGGGGCGCGATCTGCGGCTTGGGGGCCGCGGCACCGATGGCGGTCTGGCCACCGGGTCCGGGCTTGTCGTGCCAGGCGGTGGAGAAGTGCCGGATGAGGAGTTCGGTGACCGCCGAGGGCTGCTCGACGGGCGCGAGATGGGAGGTACCGGGCACCAGCGCCAGGCTCGCGTCCGGTATGCCGGCGACGAGGGTGCGGGCGTCCGTGGTCGGGGTGACCTGGTCCTCGGAGCCGACGACGGCGAGGGTGGGGACGCCGATCCGGCCGAGGGAGGACCGTACGTCGAAGGACGCCAGCGCCTCGCAGGCGGCGATGTAGCAGCCGGGGTCGGTGGTCCGCACCATCTGGACGGCCCATTCGACGATCGCGGGCTGGGCACCGGCGAAGCCCTGGGTGAACCAGTGCTCGGGCGCGGTGCGGGCGATCGGCTCCAGCCCGTTCGTGCGGATGACCACACCGCGCTGACGCCAGGCGTCGGCGGTGCCGTACCGCGGCGAGGTGGACACCAGGGCGAGCGAGGTGACCTGGTGCGGGCGGGTGAGCGCCAGCTGGATGCCGATGGCTCCGCCGATGTTGCAGCCGGCATAGCCGAAGCGGTCCACGCCCAGGGCGTCGAGGGTGGCGATCAGCCGGTCGGCCAGCTCCGCGATGGAGGCCGCCGCGTGGGCGGGCGAGCCGCCGTGTCCGGGCAGGTCGAAACGGATCACACGCCAGTGGCGGGTCAGCTCGGGGATCTGCCGGTCCCACATGTGCCAGGTGGTACCCAGAGCGGCGCCCAGGACGAGTACGGGGGCGTCGTCGGGGCCGTCAATCCGGTGCTGCAGGGTCTTCTCACTCACCCGGCCACGCTACCGGCTTTCCGGCGCGGTCCTGACGCCCGGGTCAGGAAGGGCCGTGGGAGTGTGCCCGCGAGCCCCGCCCGAAGCGGAGTTTGCGCAGGTCAGGACCTCTACCGCCTAGACGACGCAGACAACCGGATGACCCGGCTCGTCGTAGCTCACCATGATCCGCCGGTACGGACGCGGGTGCCTTGCTCGAGATCAGGACCGGGGCGTCTACTGGCCCGTCAAAGCAGCCTTGCAGGGTGTGCCGATATCTCACTCACCCCCTTCACGCTCTCAGATCTCACACTGCCCCTATGACGGGGGCCATGACCGTGTGGGCCTGACCAGGTGGAACACCTCGCGGGCGGCGTAGCGTTTGAGGCATCGGACGATTTCGCGTCGGGTCTTGCCCTCCTTGGTGCGGCGTTCGTAGTAGTCCTGGGTGCGTGGGTCGAAGCGCTGGCGGGTCTGCACGATCCGGTGGAGGGCCGCGTTGGCCTGCCGGTCGCCGCCGCGGTTGAGGCGACGGTACTGCCGGCTGCCCGAGGAACGCTCGATCGGACTGACCCCGCACAGCGCTATCAGCATGCGCGGAGTTACGCCGGCCGCGGTGAGCATCTTGGCCGTCGCCGCGGAGGAATTGCGGGCCACGTCGGCGAGGAACAACGGGACGTGGCGCGGGCCGAGCATCTCCAGTCGCTTGGTGCCGAGCACGGGCACGAGGGAGAGCCGTATCGTCGCGTACTTACTCTGTACGAGCTGCGCTTCCGGTTGGGCTTGATCACGTTGTCAGATGTGCACGGGCTGCCGGAGGTCGTCGGGGGATCGCCAAAGTGAGAGACCCAAGCTGCATGGCTCGTGTCGGTGTGGGGTGCTGGGTTACAGCCCACAGGAGCCGCGGTCGAGGTGGAAGTACCGGGCGTTGGCCCAGCGGCACAACCGGATACCGACGATGACGCCGACGATGGTGATCAGGGCAGGTAGGTATCCGCTGGCGACCTGGATGATCGGGATTGCCGGGCACCCGCCTGAGATCGCCCAGCCCGTACCGAACAACACCGCACCGGGGATCACGCCGGCGTGGATGCGTCCCGGGGTGCGGCGGACCCGTAGCAGAGCGAACGCGCACACGAGGATCACCACAGCACCCGCGAAGGAGAGGAACATGCGCAGGTCCTGGAAGGTGAACATGCGGTTCAGCTCAGCGAAGTCGCCGAAACCGATGTTGGTGACGGTGTAACCGAGAGCTAGTCCGGTGATGATGTTGGCCAGCAGAATCGCGCCCCGAGTACGCATCAGATCACCTTCCACAGCAGGAACGACACCGCGACGGCGGTGCCGAAGAACACGGCGGTCGCGACGAGGCTGACCGGCCGCAGCCGGCCGCAGCCGCTGAGTCCGTGGCCGGAGCTGCACCCACCGGCCAGCCGAGTGCCGAAGCCGACCAGAACACCTCCCACGAACAGCATGGCGACCATGGTGGCCGAATCGGCGGTGACCAGGTCCCGAAAACTGGGGCCCATGTCGAAGCGAAGGTGGAACCGCCCGGAGGCGACCGCGGCGATGAACCCACCGAGGAGGATCGACATCAGCAGGGCAGCCTGAGTGACCAGCGGGGCCGGGCGCAGGCTCGTGGCTGCCGGACGCTCACTCGCTGCCGATTCGGTGTCGGCTTCCAGTGGCTGCGACTTCTCGTGCGGAGCCTGCGGCACGGTGGACGCGCCGGTGCCGGTGCCGAAGTGCTCCGCTGTGGCTGCGGCAAGCGCCTCGGCCAGAGCTTGATCGTCGGCGAACTCCTCGTCCATCCGTTCGAGCTCGCGTTCGCGACGCCAGTGCAGCACGCGATCCCACGCGGCCGACACCCCGAGAGACCGATCAGTGATGAGGGTGTGGTTGATGGTGACCAGAGCGAGCCCGATAGCGCCCGCCCACCAGGGCCAGTAGGTACTCATGCGGGTCCTCTCATCCAATCGGCAAAACGAGCCCACCAGCCGCGCTTCGGGGCGGGCGCGTGCCGTGATTGTCGAGCGAGGCTGTCTGCAGGTCGGCCGACCTGTGGGGGCGGTGACGGCCGGTCATGCCAGACATCTGCTGGTGGAGGTGTGGCTCCGAACTGGGCCATGGCTTCCGGTGTCGCGGTTCCAGGCCCCGACTGTGACTGCTCATATGGCCGGGTCGGTGCCGGCTGAGGCCAGGACGCGGGCTCCGGTGACCCCGGAGTGGGTCGTGGCGGCGGGGACTGTCGAGGGGCGGCCGCCGCGCTGGTGGCGCTGGATCGGCCCGCCTCGGCCGGCGCTTCGAGGTGTCGCGCTCTGGCTCCGTTGGGCAGCAGGCTGATCGGCACGCGCTCGCCGGTGAGTGACATCTGGTAGCGGGCACAGCCGAGCCATTGATCTGCGCTGTCGCAGTAGTACTCGCGCCAGCCTTGCAAGCTCGCCTTAAGTAGGGGGAAAAGGGGGCATCCTGCGGCGTGTGAGCAACCCACGTTGCTCCCTCCTGACTGGCGTACCACCCGTTGGGGGAGAGCGGTTACTGTTCTCGATTCCTGCCCACGCCGGCCCGGTCGACGGCCTGAAAAGCAATGCGGTGGCGGGCAGTGACAGAAGGCGCTGCGCCTCCCTTTCTCGACCGGGCGAGATGCAACCATTGTTTCGGTGTCCCGAGCAACTCTGGGAATTTTTTCAAACAGGTCACCTGGCACCACTTAGTGAGATACTCTCCGCGACGGATATGTGGCGCCTGCCTCTCATGTCCGGATTTTTATGACCCCGGCGAGGTAACTTGGATCGTGATTCGGCTTCATGAGGACGGCCCACACCGGCGCAAGGAAGCTGCTTCTGAAGGAGTTGTAAATTCTGGAGTTCCTTGTGGTGATGGCGTGAATATCGTGGATCTCAAGCGAAGAACCAAGGAGGTAATCGTGTGCCAACGTGCTGTCTGTCCGTCGTGCCGGAAGTTGACCTTTGAGGGTTGCGGGAGACATGTGGACCAAGTGCTCATGGGCGTACCAAACGCCCAGCGGTGCATGTGTGAGCCTGCGGAACGCAAGCGTGCGCGCCCGGTAAAGGCGGCGACTCGAACGGGATCGGCACCAGCCCGACAGGGCGAGTCGTCGCGACGCACACGCACTCCTGGTGCCCCGGGGAGTCCACCGGGCCGGTCGAGGGGCGGCTGGTGGGCTCGGCTCATCGATTGGGCCAAAAGCCCGGCCTGAGGTAATCATCCGAGTGTGCTTGCTTTCGGTCCCTTGAGCCCAAGGCGTGGATTGTTGGGCCATGAGAACCCCGATTTCAGAACTCCGGGGTGCCAAGTGACGCCGAGCACGGAGCCAGCACCGACACTCGCGTCTCGCGACGAACGTCATAGGCGCTCTGCGTAACAGCATCCGCTTCTTCTGATGACCTCATCCTCATCCACTTTCTGCGGACCCGCTGCACCGAAGAATGGCGGAGCGCCATGATGCTCCGGATGTAGAGATGATGCTCCGGATGGAAAACTGCCAGTCGCGCGTCGCCGACGTGAATGCCGGGCAGACCGTCGTGGACGCGTGCGAGAGGGCGAATATCCTGGCCGCCGGTGCCATCCGACGGCCTCTGAGGGATTCGCTACTGACGGCAGCCCGTGTGCCACTGCCACTGGGACGCCCGGGCTGTCGTATGTGCGCGGGAGCGGGCCGGCACAGGGGGAACCACCCCGCTCCTGCGATCGGCGCCCGCGCACCTCTCCATGAGGGTGAGCGCCTCGGCCCTCGTGATCGGGTCACTCCTTCCTGCGCGCCATGTCCCTGAAAGACTTCTCTCGCACATTCCTCGTCCGGTTCTCCCCACGGCGGCGTGACGCGGTAGGTCGCCATGGTCGGCGCCTTCCCGCACACCGCCTCGGGCGCCGCAGCGTCAGTCTCGGTTACACAGAGCGGGATCTCGGCGGACCCAGGAGCAGGACGTGCAGGAAACTCTTGCGCCGCCACAGCCACTTGTCATCGAAGAAGTTGTCCAGGATCTTCCTCTGAAGTCGGCACGTGCATAAGGGTGTTCGCCACGCCAGCGGTCTTCAGTCCGTCGTCGGATCCGGGCAGTCCGCTGGCTGGCGGTGTCCGCGATCGCCTGCCAGTTGTCGACGCAGGCGATGCGCGGACGGGTCATCGGCGCGGCAGCTAGGGGGTGTCGTTCGGATCATGGTGGATCAGGGAGCGGGGTCTGGTGCGTGCGATCGCAAGGCGGAGGAGGGAGTCGACGCGGAGCGTCGGCGAGTGACGACAACGCGGCGAGCGTGCGTGCCAGACCCCGCGAGCCCGCCATGATCCGAACGACACCCCCTAACTCGCGCCTGTTACCTCAGGGCACCGCTGCATCATCCATGTAGCGATTGCGCATCAAAATTGTGGAGTCGGCGTGATGATCTGTGATTTTCAGCAAGATCGGTGCCAAGTGGTTCGCTGAGGTGCGGATCAGGGGGACGGGAGCGGCGTGCAGGGCGGGTACCCGGCGTCGTGCGGTCATCGCGCAGGAACAGAGGGGCGTGGACTACGCGTACGCGTGCCTCGAGCAGCGGCAGTCACAGGACACGGCGACCGCTGCCGTCTACCGCGCGCACAACGAAATGCCGGTACCCGGCGCGTCAAGCGGACAAGCCGACGCCCGGGCACGAGGCGATGATCCGCTGGTGATCATGCGGGTCAGCGTTCACGGCGGCGAGTCGTTCCTCATCGGGCGACAGCCTGTGTGGAACGACGAACGCGACCTGGTGGTCGTCTCATCCGCTGCGCAGCAAGCCATCGAGTGGCGACTGGCGACCAAGGAAGATCCCGGCGACCTGCTGCTGCGGCGAAAACTGGCCTTCCAACGCCGCAAGCCGCGGACCGTGACGAACTACCTCGACGAGCTCGTACTGCGGCAGTACGACGTCGAGCTGGACGATGGAGCAGTGACCGAGGAACCCGCACAAGCCGACGTGTCGGACGTCCCGCCGAGGAAGGACCGGGTCCCGCAGCCGGAGCGTACCCGGAAGAGGATTCCGCGGCTCCGTCCCTGGAGGCGCTGCTCCTGGACGACCTGGACCTGCCTCGCGACGGGGCCATGCGCGACATCGTCGACACGGTGCAGCGCGAGCAACTGCTGCTGGTGGCCCATCAACGGCCCGGCGCTCTGGTCATCCAGGGCGGCCCGGGGACCGGCAAGACCGCAGTGGGCCTCTACCGCGTGATGTGGCTACTGGACAACCACCACTGCTCGGCCCAGGACGTCCTCGTCGTAGGCCCGCACCAAGGCTTCCTCGCTTATGCCGGACAGGTCCTGCCGGCACTCGGCGGAGGAGACGTCACCACCCTCACCCTCGACCGCCTCCTGGCCGGCGACCGTCCCACATCCGCGACGGGCACCGACTCCCCCGAGGCGGCCTTCCTCAAGAGTGGCGGGCGGGGCCACTGCCCGCGCCGGAGACTGTGATCGCGGTGGCGATCTCCTCGATGTCGGCAGGGGTCAGCTCCAGCGAGCCCGCTCCGATCCAGCCGTCCACCTGGGCGGCCTTGCGCGCGCCCACGATCGCTCCGGTGATGCCGGGCCAGGCGAGCACCCAGGCGATGGCCACCTCGGCCACGGTGCGCCCATGGCGTTCAGCGATCGGCCGCAGCGCCTCGGCGAGCTGGAGGTTGGCGGTCAGGCCGGTCGTGAAGTCGTGGTGGGCGGTCCGCCAATCCTCGGCGGGCAGGCCGGCCACGCGCTCGGCGGAGAAGGCCCCGGTGAGCAGGCCGGATTGCAGCGGCGAGTAGACGATCACGCCGGTCTCGTGTGCGCGTGCCCAGGCAATCTCAGCGGCGGACGACCGGTTGATCGCCGAGAACGGCGGCTGGATGACGTCGACGTGGGCGATCTGCTCGGCCGCCTGGAGCAGGTCGGGCGTGTGATTGGAGAGCCCGATCGCCCGTACCTTGCCTTCGGCCTTCAGGTCGGCCATGACCTGCCAGTACTCCTCCAGCGGCGTGGCGTTGGGCGACACCGCTCCAAAGCCGCCACCGGCGTACTCCAGCGATTCGCCGGTGTCGGGATAGTGCACCTGGTACAGGTCGATGTGGTCGACGCCCAGCCGCCGCAGCGAGTCATCGAGCTCGCGGCGGACGCTGGCCGGCTTCATGATCCGCCGAGGCGCAGCCGACGGATTGTCCGGGTCCCAGACCAGGCCGACCTTGGTGAAGATGTACGGGCGATCGGCCTGCGGCAGGTCGGCGATGGCCTTGCCGACCAGTTGCTCCGAATGGCCCAAGCCGTACACCGCGGCGGTGTCGATCCAGTTGACGCCCGCGTCCAGCGCGTGGCGGATCGCGGCGACCGACTCGGCGTCGTCCGTGGCGCCCCAGCTGAAGGTCCAGCCCGAGCCCGACACGGCCCAGGAACCGAAGCCCAACCGGGTAATCTCCATGCCGGTACGGCCAAGCATGACAGTCATAAGTGATGCGCTCCCGTGAATCAGAATGCCGGAACTGTTCCGGCGGATTCAACTCTCGGCGTTCCACGCGAGGTCAGGCAGTGCCCGGCGCTGCCTAGGCACGTCATGACCAGGCACACCTAAAACCAGAAAATTATGGAACATATGATCTTCGACCGACGCTCCGAGCTGGGTGAATTCCTCCGATCGCGCCGCGCCCGGCTTCGCCCCGAGGAGTTCGGCCTGACCTCCTACGGACGGCAGCGCCGGGTCCCCGGGTTGCGCCGCGAGGAGCTGGCGCAGCTGGCCGGGGTCAGCGTCGACCACTACGTACGCCTGGAGCAGGGCCGAAGCCTGCGGTTCTCGGGGGAGGTCCTGGACGCGGTGGCCAAGGCCCTGCGCCTGAACCCGGCCGAACGGGAGCATCTGCACCTGCTGGCGCGCCCCGTCCCGGCTGCCGCCGAGGAACCCACCGGCAGCCCGCCACTGCGCCCGGGCATACACAGCCTGCTCTCCGCGATCAGCGACGCCCCTGCCTACGTGGTCGACCACAGGACCGACGTGCGGGCCTGGAACCGGCCGGCCGCTGCGCTCATCACCGACTTCGGCGAACTTCCCGCCGCAGAGCGCAACATGGCCAGGCTGGTTTTCCTCGACGACGGCGTGCGCGACCTGTATGTCGACTGGTGGGCGCGGGCTCGCGACGTGGTGGCCTTCCTCCGGCTGGACATTGCGCGCCCGCCCGGCCCTCCTGCCGCCCAGGCCCTGATCGAGGAACTGTCGGCCGTAAGACCCGAGTTCGGCCAGATCTGGGCGGAGCACGACATCAAGGCCCGGGAGCACGGTAGTTACCGGTACCGGCATCCCCTGGTGGGCGAGCTCGAATTGACCTACGAGACCCTCCGGCTGCCCGGCCACCCCGACCTCGCCCTGATCGTCCACACGGCCGAGGAGGGATCGCCCTCCCAGGAAGCACTCCGCATCCTGACCCGCTAATCCCCGTATTTCGGTACTCATGCCGAGGGCGATACGGATGTCTTGGCAAGGGGTAAAGCTTACGACTTGGTGCGCGATAACACTGGCCGTATCTGAGAAACGAGGTGGTAGCGCTTGGCGGCCTGGTGTTTGGATGCTCGGCGTGACTTCTGTGGATCTCGATGATCGCCGTGAGCGGGCGCTGTTGGACCAACTTGAGTGGTACTACGACGCGGTGTCGCGCCATGGTGCTCGCGTTGAAGATTTCGGGCCGCTGACCTTGTTCGTCCGGGAAGGGCAAGGGTGGCCGTTCTATGCACGTCCGGCTCGGGGATGGTCGGGTGCGGTGAGTGTCGCCGACGTGGCCCGAGTGCGTGTCCGGCAGCGTGAGCTCGAAATCCCGGAGAGTTTCGAGTGGGTAGCCGAGACCACGCCTGCGCTGCGTGCCGCGGTCGAGGAGTCAGGGCTCGTGGTTCACGAGCACCCCTTGATGGTGCTCGACCCGGGCTCGTCGGCGCCCGCTGTGGACGAGATGTCCGAGGACCTGTCGGTGAGGACCTTGGACCCGGACAATCCGGCGTTGCCAAGCGCGCTGGCTGTGCCGCATCTCGCCTTCGCGGAGCCCGGAACCCGTATCGGCTCGGCGGGCGCGGCGGAATTGGCAGAAACGGTGCGGGACCGATCCGGCGACGGGTCGGTGGATCGCGTGGTTGCACGCATCCGGGCAGGTCTGACTGTGGTTGCCGCAGCGGTGGAGGACGGGACGGCGCTGTGCGCGGGCCAGCATCAGCCAGTCGGGGCGGTCAGTGAGATCGTCGGTGTCGGGACGCTGCCCACCGCTCGCCGTCGTGGCCTTGGGCTCGCGGTCACTGCGGCGCTTGTGGCCGACGCGCGATCACGAGGCGTGGAAACCGTCTTCTTGTCTGCAGGCGACGAGGACGTCGCCCGGACCTATGCCCGACTCGGCTTCCGGCGTATCGCGACCGCATTGATCGGTGGGCCTGCCGAGTAGCGAGTCCGCTACCAGAGGCGCTGTCAGCCGTGACGTGACAACGGCCGCGCGGGTTGAGCGGATTGTGACATCCGCCTGGGCCCGTGCGGCCTTGTCCCATCCTGCCTGCTGCGGCCTGTCCCGCGCCCATCTCGTCGGTTTGGTCAAGGAGTTGGCCGCTCCGTGGACCGCGCGCTGCGACTCCGCGCGGCACGACCGGCGTGGTGGGCAACGGCGGCGGGCACCCGGTGCCGGTCCGCAGCACCGGCTGGTGTTCACCGACCGTGTGCTGGTCACGTTGGTCGTTCTGCGCTTTCAGCTCCCGCACGTGGCCCTCGCCGAGCTTTATGGAGTGGACCGGACCACCGTCACCCGTGCGGTGCACGAGATCAGGCCGTTGCTGGCCACCCGCGGCTTCGCCGTCCCCGATCGGCCTGGGGTGCGGTTCGGACGTTGGCGGACGTGTTCGGCTACGCCGCCGCGGAGGGCGTCCGGCTGCGGATCGACGGGACCGAGGTTCAGGTCCGTCGACCAGCCGCGCACCGACCCGGGCGCCGGGTCTTCGTGTCCGGCAAGCGTAGACAAAACACGGTCAAGACGACCACGATCAGCGACGGCCAGAGCCGGACTCTGTGGTCAGGTGCCGACCGTCCCGGCCGGATGCACGACCAGACCGCCCTGCGCACCGAGGGCATCGCCGAACAGCTCCGCCTCCATCCGGACGTCACGGTCGAGGTCGACGGGGGCTACCGAGGTCTCGCCAACGAGTTCCCCGATCAGGTCAGCGCGCCGCCACACAAGCTTATGGAGGACGTCCCCGAAGGCGAGAAACTCGCATGGCGCGAGGCTCGACGGCGACAATCCTCGCGGCGGATCTGCGCGGAGCACGCGAACGCCGAGCACAAGCAGTGGCGACCGCTCCAGCGGTACATCGGCCGACGCGAGCACTATGCCGAGACCCACCGCGCCGTCGCCGGCTTGGTCTCCGACCGCGCCGCCCGTCGGGCCACAGTCCGACGGGCGAGTACAGAGATCGTGCTCGCCCGGCAGACTGCCTGCTGATCACCCACCAGCCGAACCACCAGGCCCCACGCCCGAATCTCCATCGCGCACCAAGCCGTAAGTCCGCTTCCACAGCGGATCGGTACGGCCGAAGCAGGCCGTGTGAACGGCGTCCGCTGTATCCACCAGCGCCTCGGTCCGGCCGACCCCGTACGGATACGCTCTCGGCACCGTGGCCGTGGCCGAAGCGTGCCGCATCGGCCACGGCCGGTCCGGTGCCATGGCCGATGCCGACGGCTCTCCGTGGCGCTCTGGTACGACGTGGATGACCGTTACCGGCCGGACCGTGGCCACTCCCGTGGCACAGGCCGGACAGCACGGTCCCCCCCAACGCACCCCCGTCGAAGTCAGGGGTGCGTTGATGTGCTCTGAAAACACGCGCTGGGCGAAGTACAGGGCGCCTGGAGGGTAGACGCCGACTTTCGCCGCCGGTGCCGTGCCGGACTCAGAGGTCGGGGTTCTTGCCCTCGGCCGTCTGCTTGATCCGATCGATTTGAAGCCTGGCGAAATCGGCGTAGGGCTGGCCTTCCCGAAGGCCCTCGCTCGCCACACGGATCAGGGACCCTCCGAGGCGCATAAAGATCTCGGTGTTCCGTCCGGTGAAGGCATCGGTCTCATCCGCGCCCGCCGAGACCTTTAGCGGCTTCGCCCCGGCGCCGGATTTACGGCGCTCCTTGGCCGCCAGGCTCTTCATCGCGAAATTCACATCGTCCGGGGTGCGGAAGGCGTAGATGGTGAAGATGACCTGGCCCTCGCCCGCTGCCTGATCGATGTGCGACGTGCCGAGGGCTGTGAAGCCACTGCACTTCGTCCCCGTGTCGTCCTGGCAGGTCTTCACGGACTCGGTATGTTCAGGGATGCTGACGCCGAATCCCTCCCAGTCCTGAGGGGCACTGTCCGTGTCCACCAGGGCCCTGCGAACCTGGTCCTCGGTCAGCACGACCGGCACCTTCGGCTGCCCGCCGCCACCGGTGACAGCACCCGCGCCGTCGCCGCCATCGGTGGCCCCCGGGCCCCCGCCGTCGGCACCTCCGCACGCCGTGAGCGCCGCTACCATCGCAGCCCCGACCACAATCCCCCGTGCCACCCTGAACACCGTCAACCCCTCTGCCCAACAGATCATTTGGCATGCACCCAACCGCATGGATGCGTCGACTGCCAAGTCCCCCGGCCGGGACGGTCACCGCGGCACGCCGTGCAGTACCACTCAAGCTGGTCCAACAGCGCCCGCTCACGGCGATCATCGAGATCCTCAGAAGTCACGCCGAGCATCCAAACACCAGGCCGCACTGCCCGTAACCCGGTGCCAATGGAAGCCGAAGAGGTACGGCAAGGCATCGTTGCAGGTCAGAGCGTGTTTCCGGGTCAGCAAGTCAGCACAAAGTCAGCATCGGCGGCGTCACGCCGGGAAACGGGCCGGCTACAGGGGCACGCCGTGGTCCAGACCTCCGCAGCGTCCGGAGCCGAGACCCAATGCCAGTTGTCGCACCACAGTACAACCTCCTCCGAGATCGCAAAGGGCCCTCTGAATCAGCGGAGTTGGGCGCCCTCCGCACCATTGTTATCCCCACCTCCACTGCACCGAAGGTCTTCGCCATTGATCAAGGCCCACCAGCTTTAACAACGCTCGCGATCAATACACCTAGCCCCCTCACCGGGCGCCGCGCCTTCTACCGTCCTCCGAAGCTCGCGACGATGGGAGCCCCGCCCCGCCAGGCGCATTCGGCCGAGAGAGATCACCGCATTCGCCGATCTCGCTCGCCGAGGCGAGGCTGCTTCAACCGATGAACCGCCGACTCCGCGCGATCGGCGTCAAGGCCCGGCAGAGCCGGAACACCGCTCTGTTCACTGTGGCCTGGCAGATCCCGGCCGCGATTCTCGCCAAGGTCCTGGGACTGCACCGCTCGGTGGCCGTCCAGTGGCAGCAGGCCAGCGGCGGCGACTGGACGGCGTACGCCGCAGACGTGGCCGCGCGGAACTCCCGTAGGTCAGGCGTCAATCAGGTGGCTCCGGCGCACGAGAATTCCTCGACGACGTCCCAGGTGTAGATGCCCAGGCCCGGGTCCTGACGCTGGTTCACAAGGTGGATGCGGTCGATCGTGAGGTCGATCCGTTCGGGGCGAAGCCGTCGGAGCTCGCGGTTGAGTCGCCGATCATCCTCACTCTCCCGCTGGGCGTAGGCCAGGTGTGGCCCGCTTCTCATCCTGGATCCTCATCGCCCCAAGCCACTCCAGCCGAGCCGTGGCCCGATCGAAACGCCGGTCATGCGCGCTGTCGCGCTCTCACCACACACCTACGTCAACGGCGTTGCAGCTGGGGATCAGGGTGAGCGGGGACTCCTGTTGCTTGGTGGCCGCGTTCCAGGAGGCGTTGGAGGGTGCGGTTGTCGGCTGCCGTTGCGGAGATGAGGACGGCTGGGCCGGCGAGGGGTGTGAGGGCGGCTTCGCCCTGGTCGGAGTCGGTGGAGAGGATCTGGGGTGGTGGTTTGTGGTGGGTGAATTCGGGGGTGACGATGAGGATTTGGCCGGTCATGCGGTAGTCCGCGAGGACGGCTGGGCCCGACCAGCCGGGGGCTCCGGGGCCGAGATGGAGCTCTTGGTCGAGCAGGGGTTGTTCGGCCAGGCGGACGGTCAGGCGGGTGCGCAGCTGTCCTGGGGGTTCGTTGGTGCGGCCGAGTACCTGTTCTTCTCGCAGGATCAGTCGGGCCCTGGGGGCCAGTTCGGCACGGGTGGTGGTCACCAGGTCGCTGCCTACGACGGAGATCACGGGATCGGGCTGATAGTGCAGTTCGGCGTCGTCGTCCACGCGGAGCAGCACGTCATGGGTGGCGGTGCCGCCGTAGGGGCCCGGCAGGGCGAGGGTGGCGCCGATCGTGTCGAGGTGCAGGCGTGCGCCGGTGCGGACTTCGATGTTGAGGCTGAGCCGGTCGCCGCCGAGTGGGGCGCTCACCGCGCCGGTGAGAGCGACTCGGGCGTAGGGGCCGGTGGCGTTGAGCCGGCGGGGGATGAGGGCCCGTCGTCCGTAGAGCACGGGCAGTGCCGTGCCGCCGCGCGGGTCGGGGACGGCAACGATCCGCGCGGCGGAGGTAACCCCTGGAGTGGGTGGGGCAGGTTCCGCTGCGTGGTGTGGGGGCTTGGCGGGTGCGAGGGTCATGCGGCGTCCGTGGTCCAGTCGGCCAGGCGTGCGCGCACCCAGTCGGAGACGGGCTGGATGCCGTCCTCCGTCTTCAACGTGGTGAAGGCGACGGGGAGTTCGCCGCGCTGTGCCTTCGCGTCGCGGGCCATGCCTTCCAGGTCCACTCCGACGTAGGGGGCCAGGTCGGTCTTGTTGACGACGAGGAGGTCGGCGGTGGTGACGCCGGGGCCGCCCTTGCGCGGAATGTCGTCCCCGCCCGCCACATCGATCACGAAGATCTGGAAGTCGACCAGGCCCTTGGAGAAGGTGGCGGTCAGGTTGTCGCCGCCGGACTCCACCAGCACCAGGTCCAGTGGTCCGACCCCGTCCTCCAGGTCCTCCACCGCCTCCAGGTTGGCGGAGATGTCGTCCCGGATGGCGGTGTGCGGGCAGGCGCCGGTCTCCACCGCGCTGATCCGCTCGGGGGGCAGTACCGCCTCCCGCAGCAGGAATTCGGCGTCCTCACGGGTGTAGATGTCGTTGGTGACCACCGCGATGGACAGTTCCTCACGCAGCGCCCGGCACAGTGCCGCGACAGTGGCGGTCTTGCCGGTGCCCACCGGCCCGCCCAGGCCGATGCGCAGCGCCCGGCGCCTCCCGTTGGGGCGTGTGGGGGCGGCGGCGCTGTAGGTGTGTCGCTCGGGGAAGGTCTGCGCGTGGTCGAGGTGCATGGGGGCTCCGGTGTTTCGTGGTGGTGCGGGTGGGGGGTCAGGAGGCGAAGAGGCGCACCGGCCAGGCGGCGTGCTGCTCGGCGGTGATGTCCAGCAGCGGCGCGGATGCGGCGGGCAGCGCGTCGAGGCCCTCCAGTGGGACTCGTTCGGCGGCCTGCGCGGCCTGCGCGGCGACCTGGTCGAGGTCGTCGGCCAGGCGCGCCAGGACGGCGGTGGCCTCGAAGGGGTCCAGGCTCAGCAGGCGTACGACGGCGGTGGCCGGGCCGCTGACGTTCTCGTACGCCACGGCGTAGGCGGCATCCAGCGGCGCCAGCCCGGCCGAGCGGGCCGCAAGCCCCATGACGATGGGCTGGTGGGCGCCGCGCGGGCGGGCCGCGGCGAGCGCGTCCAGTTCGGCCGAGGGCCAGGTCGCGCGGGCGGCGCGCATCATCTGCCGCCCCAGTCTGCGGGCCACAAGCCGCAGGGCGGGGGCGGGGGTTCGGGCGTCGGCGGCCTCGTCCAGCAGGAGTGGGTCGCAGCCGGATGCCGCTGCGGCGGCCAGGCCCGCGCCGACCAGCCCCGCGGTGTGCAGCCTGCCGCGGCAGAACGCCTCCAGGGTGGGGGTGTCCCGGATACGGCCTGCGGTGACGGCCGGTTCGGCGCCCCCGGAGTGCGCATGCCCTCCGGCGGGGAACCGGCCGTCAGCGAGGACCAGCAGTGCCGCGCGGCTCATCGCGTTTCCCTAC
Organism: Streptomyces sp. NBC_00400; assembly: GCF_036048035.1. Lineage (NCBI taxonomy): Bacteria > Bacillati > Actinomycetota > Actinomycetes > Kitasatosporales > Streptomycetaceae > Streptomyces > Streptomyces sp. NBC_00400. Next base: position 1,370,840 of record NZ_CP107940.1, read on the forward strand.
GGTGACTGCAGCTTTGGCCGCGGTGGTGGTGACTCATCGGCAGGTTCGCAACGATCCTCGGGACGGTGTTCGCGGCAGCCATCAGACGAGGAAGTACCGCTGGGCGAGCGGAAGAACCTTCAGTTCGTCCTCCGGGCACATCTGCTGCACATCCTTGCCGTCAATGGTGACCTGGAACGAGTCAGAGTTGACGACGATGCGCGGCGTCGCGTCGTTCTCCTTCATGTCGGCCTTGGTGAGGTGCCTGGTGCCCTTGATCTTGTGGAACGGCTTGGCCACGCCGATCTTGTCCACCAGGCCGCCCTTCCCCAGCGCGAAATGCGTGACGAAGTTCAGCGAGAGCGATGCCGGCGCCCGGCCGACCGCGCCGTAGGCGGGGCGAGGCAGCACGGGCTGCGGGGTGGGGATGGAGGCGTTGGCGTCGCCCAGCTGTGCGTACGCGATCTGCCCGCCCTTGATGACCAGGTGCGGCCTGACGCCGAAGAATTTCGGCTCCCACAGCACCAGGTCGGCGAGTTTGTCCTCTTCCACCGATCCGATGACGTCGCCGACGCCGTGGGTGATCGCCGGGTTGATGGTGTACTTGGCGACGTAGCGGCGTACCCGGTGGTTGTCGCAGGAGCTGGTGTCGCGGGGCGCGGCCCCGATGCGTTCCTTCATGACGTGTGCGAGCTGCCAGGTGCGCAGGATGGTTTCGCCCGCGCGCCCCATCGCCTGGGCGTCCGAGGACGTCATCGAGATCGCGCCGAGGTCGTGCAGGATGTCTTCGGCGAGCATGGTGGTCGGCCGGATCCGCGACATGGCGAAGGCCAGGTCCTCGGGGACGTTCGGGTTGAGGTGGTGGGCGACCATGAGCATGTCGAGATGCTCTTCCGAGGTGTTGTACGTGTAAGGAATGCTCGGGTTGGTGGAGGAGGGCAGCACATTGGCGTGGCCGGCCACGGTGATGATGTCCGGGGCGTGCCCGCCGCCCGCACCCTCGGCGTGGTACACGTGGATGCCCCGGCCGGCGATGGCGTCGAGGGTGCTGCCCACGTAACCGGCCTCGTTCAAGGTGTCTGCGTGCAGGGCGAGTTGCGCTCCGCTCTCCTGGCACACCTCCAGCGCGGCGCGGATGGCGGCGGGGGTCGCCCCCCAGTCCTCGTGGATCTTGAACCCGAAGGCTCCGGCGCGCAGTTGGTCGCGCATCGACTCCTTGTTGACCGTGCTCCCCTTGCCGGTCAGGCCGATATTGACCGGGTAGGCGTCCAATGCCTCGAACATCCGGGCCAGGTACCAGGCCCCTGGGGTAACGGTGGTGGCCTTGCTGCCCTCGCCGGGTCCGGCGCCGCCGCCGATGAGGGTGGTGACTCCGGAACCCAGTGCCTCGGGGATGACCTGCGGGTCGACGAAGTGCACATGCGTATCCACGGCACCCGCGGTGAGGATTTTGCCGTTGCCCGCGATGATCTCCGTCTCGGGCCCGATGACGAGCTTCGGATGAATTCCGTCCATGATGTCGGGGTTGCCGGCCTTGCCCAGTGCGACGATCCGGCCGTCGCGGATGCCCACATCGGCTTTGACGATGCCCCAGTGATCGACGATCACCACGCCGGTGATGACGGCGTCGGGCGCCCCGTCCTTGCGGCTGAGCAGGGACTGCCCCATGGACTCGCGCAGTACCTTGCCGCCGCCGAAGACCGCTTCGTCCCCCGCCAGTCCCGGCCCTCCGGAGCGGTCCTCCTCGATGCGGATCCACAGATTGGTGTCGGCAAGCCGAATGCGGTCGCCGGTCGTCGGACCGAACAACTCGGCATACTCGCTGCGGGGCATCGACTTCAGCCTGTGCCGGGAATTCTCTGTCATCGCTCCGCCCCCGATTCCGTGCCGCCGTTCACGGCTTCCTCCTGGTCGTCCACCGGTCCCGCGGTCTCGCCACGCAGTCCCGGCACCACCCTGTTGCCCGCCAGAGGTACAAGCTCGACGTCAAAGTCCGCATTGCACTCGAAACGCTTCGCCGTACCCGCCGCGATATGCAGTCGCAGCCCGCGCGCCGCGCTGCGCTCCAGGGGCTCGTTGTCCTCCGAGGAGAACTCCAGGCAGTGATTGACCTCGGCGAAGTGGTAGTGGGATCCGACCTGGATGGGCCGGTCCCCGACATTCTTCACGTTCAGGACCGTCACCGGCTTACCTTCATTGATGACAATGTCGGGGCCGTCGAACTCGATTTCTCCAGGAATCACGATTGCTCTCCTGCGGCCATCGAGGCGGAGTCGGCTTCAGGGTCAGGCACAGGCACCAGGCTGGGATCGACCAACTCACGTACACTGCACAGCTTGCTCCCGTCCGGGAAGGTCGCCTCCACCTGGAGGTCGCGGACCATCTCGAAGACGCCCTCCATCAGTTCCCCGGGATAGAACAACCGGGCCGCTTCATGGGCCAGGTCCAACACCGGCTTCCCCCGGCGCGCCCCTTCCATGATGTGCACGCTGATCAGCGCGACCACCTCGGGGTAGTTGAGCTTCACGGGCTCGACCGGATCCAGCCGACGTTTCGCCGCGATGTCGGCGGCCACGTAAATGAGCAATTTCTCTTGCTCATGGGGGCTCAGATGCATCCACTCCACCTTGTGCTTCGTCCGGCGCCGCCATGGCTCCACAGCGGCCCCGAACGGTATTCGGACACCGCAACCACCTGCACGGAAAGTAGCCATACGCCCTACCGGGACCTCGTCACCTACTGTGAAGCGAGGTGCTGTGGCCCGTGGGACTGGGATGCCAAGGCTGCAATCGTCGGGAATTGTCAAGACCGCCACCGACAGGCGTCGCCGGGGGACGGGGCCGGCCATGGGGCCGCGTGTACTCAGCACCCATCAGGGAAGATGTCCTTGTCTTTCGCCTATCGCCGCAAATTTGCGGCCAATAGAGTTGGCCGATTATCGCCGTCGCATCCGGGCCGACTCCCCCACGAACGTTTGAATTCGCAGGCCGCAGGGGTGGCATGAGCTGCGGATACCGCACTCGCGCTGGCCGGAGCCGTGATCGCCTGGAGGTTGTCGTCGGTCAGCAGGAGGTCTCGGTGGCCGTCAGGACGAACACCCTGCGCATGCGCCGCCAGGAGCAGCCCGGCGACGCTGCCGGCCTCGGTGATGCGACCGGCGCGAACAGCGTCCACGGCCTCGCTGAGCTTCCACCAGCGCACCGTCATACCGATCTCCGTGTCGTCCCGGTGGACCACGCCGGCCCGCAGGTCGGCAACGAGGAAGAGCTGAATCTTCGCGGCCGTCACGGCGGAGAGCGGATCCATCACGCTAAGCGGCCGGGTTCTTCCTGGTTGCAGTTCTGGTTGCGTTCAGGGGCGTCCCGGCCCCACCCGCATTCTCCGGAGGGTGTGGTTCGGTTTGAGGGACCTGGTGACCAGGCGTTTCGCTTTGCGGTAGTCCGGTAAGTCCCTGGGGGTGCGGGGTTGGGCCCGGCGCGTCAGCGTCGACGGCATCCGGGAGGCACGGGTGGAACAGGAGCTGTTCGCGTTGCTGAAGGAGCGTGAGGAAGCGGCCCGGGTCCGGGTGGAGAGGTTGCAGGGCGAGCTGGCCGCGCTGAACGTGCAGATCGCGGCTGCCGAGGACGAGCTGTCCCGGCTGGAGATCACCCGGGAGACCCTGGCCACTCTGGGTGGCGAACACATCTCTCCAGCGCTGCAGTTCGAGTCGTCCCTCTCCGGGGATGCGAATCCGGACGATCTGTCCGCGCCCGTCCCGCCAGTGGTCAACCTGGCGACCGGCGAGGTGCCTGCGGAGGGCGACTGGCCCGTGCTCGCCCTGCTGGCCAGAACGGACGTGCCGCTGCGGGCCAAGCAGATCTGCGAGCAGACCGGGGAGACACGGTGGTGGTGCTGCTGCACGAGGCGGCGCGCCGGAAGTGTCAGCTGGGCTGACGCTGCTCGTCGTAGTCAGAGCGGGCGGCTTCGACTTCGTCGAGGTGGTCGACGAACCATTCCATCATGGCTTGCAGGGGGGACCTCAGGGTCCGGCCCAGGCGGGTGACGCCGTACTCGATCGCCACGGGCTCCGTGGACACGACCACGCGCTCGACCATGCCGTCGCGCTCCAGCCGGCGCAGGCATGCGGTCAGGGACTTCGGTGTGACGGCCGGCAGGTGTTGCCGAAGCTCGCTGAAGCGCTGGGGACGCTTGCACAATGCGTCCAACACGAGCAAAGACCACTTGCCGAACAATTGGTTGAGCAGACGACGGCCGTCGTCATCGAGTTCTGCTGGATTCACGTAAGTCTCCTCGGTGATACCTGATTTCGTTGCAGTCTACTTCGACTACTAGGTATACAAGGGATATCAATCAGTCCCGGCCGCCAAGGCAGGGACCATGGCTTTCGCGTCGGCCGCGGACGGGTTGAGCGCGCGAGTGGTCGGCCGGCCCGAGGCATCACCGAGCGCTGGGCCCGACTGAGACGAGAAAAAGCCATTACTCGATACAAGGAGGCACATATGACTGACAAGGTGGGCACCACTCCGAAGCCGGCTGATCGCGACAGCTTCGTTTCTCATGCTTACCCCGAGAAGCAGGTGAACCTCGGCGAGATCATGATGAACTACGCGGAGGCGGGGTCACCGGACAAGCCGGTACTCCTGCTCATTCCCGAGCAGACGGGCTCCTGGTGGAGCTATGAGCCGGCGATCGAGCTTTTGGCCGAGGACTTCCACGTGTTCGCCGTCGACTTGCGTGGGCAGGGACGGAGCACCTGGACGCCGAAGCGGTACAGCCTCGACAACTTCGGAAACGACCTGGTGCGCTTCATCTCGCTGGTGATCCGGCGTCCGGTCATCGTGTCAGGGAACTCGTCGGGTGGGGTCTTGGCCGCCTGGCTGTCGGCGTATTCGCTCCCCGGCCAGATCCGCGGCGCGTTCTGCGAGGACGCACCATTCTTCGCCTCCGAACTCGTCCCCGCGTTCGGGCACAACATACGCCAGGGGGCGGGCCCGTTCTTCGAGCTGCTCAGCAAACACCTCGGCGATCAGTGGTCCATCGGCGACTGGGCCGGCTTCGGTGCCGCTGCCGAAGCTTCGTCGTCGAAGCTTGCGCAATTCTTCCCGGCAAGCGCGGAGCCGCCCCAGAACCTCAAGGAATACGACCCTGAGTGGGCGCGGGCGTTCTTCGAGGGAACCGCCGGATTGAACACCCCCCACGACCGGATGCTGGCGCAGGTCAGGACACCCGTCCTGATCACCCACCACAACCGGGCGGTCAACCCGCAGACGGGCGATTTCGTCGGGTCGTTGTCCGACGAGCAGGCACAGAAGGCTCACGACATCATGTCGTCCGCAGGCGTCAAGGTCGACTATGAGTCGCATCCGGAAGCGCACCACATGATGCACCAATTCGACCCGGCGCTATACGTGAAGCTGCTGACCGAGTGGGCCTCAACCCTGCCGGCGGAATGACCGGGGCGGATGTCAGAAGGGTGTGGTTCGGTTTGAGAGACCGTGATCACGCCGCGAGTTCGAGGGTGTCGCGGTAGCGGACTGTGTGAACCCGCAGGTGTTCGCGCTGCACGTGGTACTCCCAGTACGCTTCGAAGTCGCCGTTGCTGATGACTGCACGGAGTTTGAGGACAGCCTCGGCGCCTGGCAGGCCCCAGCGGGCGCCGGTGATGTCCATGCGGTCCTTGATCAGGTGCCGGCATGCTCCTTCGATCACTCCGGCGGCGATCGGCCAGCCCTCGGCGAGCGCGATGTCGTAGCCCAGATAGGGCAGCTTGGCCCGCAGGTATCCGACTGCCTTGTCCACACCGGCCCGCTTGTGCTCGCTCAACTGTGCGGCATCCGCCTGCTGTTCGAGGGCGTCGGCGACGTGCTGGGCCGTGCCCTGGAGGATGGCGAGTGCGTGCCCGCCGACCCAGGGTTCGGCCCCGGGGTCGGCCGGGGCGAAGAAGCACCAGGCCGCGCCCCACAGATATTCGAGTACATGGACGAAGTCGATGAGGACGTGGACTTCCAGTTCGCGGGCATCGCACTGTTCGTGGATCAGATCCAGCTGGTGGCGTGCTCCGTCGACCAGCATCACCCACTCGCGTGTCCGGGCGGGGTCGCGCCGCTCGGCGTGGTCGAACACCGCCGCGATGACGGTGCGGGCGTCGGCGGCGACGGAGGCGGTCAGCCACTTGTCCGTCGCGCGTGGCCGGTCGGGCCGCTTCTCACGGTCGGCGCCGTTCGGTCGGATCACCTCCTGCGGACCTCGCGGCTGGGCCGCCAAGGCGTAGACGGCGCCGACGGTCGCCATCCGCTTGCGCCCGCTCTTCTCCCCGCCGGCCAGGCGGGTCTGGTACGGGCCGCCACCTGAGGCGGCCTTCCTCGCGGCGGCCCGCCTGGTCTCCTCGCGCAGCGCGTCGGGACGCATCACGACCCCCTTGCCGTCCGCAGACAACACCAGCAGCATCTCCCCGGAGCCGGAGCCGGAGCCGGAGGCGGAGGCGCTGCGTGCGAAGGTGTAGAAGGCGTCGATGTCCGCCGCGGTGCGCTGGACCAGTTGGATCGTCTGCCGTTTGCCGGTGTGGGTTCCGGTGGCGCGCTCGACCGCGGTCTGCGCGTCGGCGAACGAGCCGCGCGCCGCCTCGACCGCGGCTAGTTTCTTGAGCGTGTGGGAGTGGCGGCCGGTCGGCAGGTCCAGTTCCGCGTCGGCCGGATACAGGTTCGATGCCCCCTTGGCGCGGTAGGCGATCCGCTCCACCTGCACCGTGCCGAACCGCGTGGACAAAAGCCGTGCATGGCTCTTCTCTGCGCATCGGCGCACCACGCCGTCGCTCCCGGCGACCTCTTGCGCCCGCTGTTCTCCGGCCGCCCGCTTCTCGAGCCATTCCTGCAGCATCAGCCGCTGCACCTCGCGGGCGCGGGTGGCGATGAACTCCTCGGTGGCGGCGCAGGCCGCGGAGCGCGCCGGGTCGACGAGGTCCGCGAGGAGCGCCTCGAATGCGGTGCGGGTGGCGGGAAAGCCCTCGGTGATCTCGCGGGAGTCATAGGCTGGCATCGGGCTCTTCCTTCGTTGCTGCGAGGCTTGTCACCAGGCACGACGCGGGAAGAGCCGGCTTTTGTCTACGGCTGCACAGGTGCGCGAACGCTGTCGGCCAGCGCGAACAGGCCGCGCTCGGGCTCGTCCAGCCACCCGTGGCGCACCATCCGCTTCAGCCGCATCCGCAGCGTTTCGATGTGCCGGTGGTCGACGGTCTCCCCGGTCTGCTCGCAGATCTGCTTGGCCCGCAGCGGCACGTCCGTTCTGGCCAGCAGGGCGAGCACGGGCCAGTCGCCCTCCGCAGGCACCTCGCCGGTCGCCAGGTTGACCACTGGCGGGACGGGCGCGGACAGATCGTCCGGATTCGCATCCCCGGAGAGGGACGACTCGAACTGCAGCGCTGGAGAGATGTGTTCGCCACCCAGAGTGGCCAGGGTCTCCCGGGTGATCTCCAGCCGGGACAGCTCGTCCTCGGCAGCCGCGATCTGCACGTTCAGCGCGGCCAGCTCGCCCTGCAACCTCTCCACCCGGACCCGGGCCGCTTCCTCACGCTCCTTCACAACGCGAACAGCTCCTGTTCCACCCGTGCCTCCCGGATGCCGTCGACGCTGACGCGCCGGGCCCAACCCCGCACCCCCAGGGACTTACCGGACTACCGCAAAGCGAAACGCCTGGTCACCAGGTCCCTCAAACCGAACCACACCCTTCTCCGAAGGCTCTTCAGCACAGGTGGAGCGGCGACAGCAACGAACACAGACGGGCTGTTGTACGTGCGGAAGGGCCGCCTCAGCGGACGGTGGGGATCGGCGCGGCCTCACCATGCGGAAAGTCGAGGGTGGCCCACTTGCCGCCGGCGACCAGGGCGGCGAAGCGGTGCAAGCGCCCGTCGGCATCGATCCAGTAGCGGGTGCGGCGTTCGGCGGATCCGGTGGCGGTGCCCGGTGCGGGCGGGGCGGTGTCGCCGGAGTCGGGGGGCTTGGGGCCGGCGATGACGGTGACGGGGGTGTTGTTCAGTCGTTCGCTGCGCAGCCGGCTCGCCCCTCCCTGGCGCAGCAGTTGGGCGTTCTCGGGGCGGTCCGTGCCCAGGGAGAGGGCCAGCAGCAGCACGGCGTCGATGGGGTTGGCGCGGGGATCCAGGGGGCGGTGCTGCCAGCCGGAGCGTGGTGGCGTGGCGGGCAGTTGGGCGTTGCTGTTGGGGTGGACGTAGGCGGTGCGGAGGTCCCACCGCACGAGGATGTTCTGCGGCTGTCCGGGGACACGTACCTGGGCGTAGCCGGTGTGTGTGGTCCAGTCGACGCGGCCGGTGAGTCTCAGGGTGCGTCCGGCGGCGGGGACGGTGGCGTGGATCTGGCCGCGTACGCGCTGGTAGTTGAGGAATCGTACGGTGGACATCAGCTCGGCCTCGGATGTGGTGAGCGGGCGAGGCCCCGCTGCCGCCCGCTTGCCCCGGCCGTCGTCTCCGCCGCATCCGGTCAGGACGAGGGCGAGTCCGGCCGTGCCCGCGGCGAGCAGGGCACGGCGGCGCATCACGAGCCGCTCCGGCTGTGGGCGGCGAGCAGATCGCGGCCCGGCAGCGGGACGCGGTCCGCGTCGACGGAGCCGGGCAGGCCGGTGGCAGGGCGTACGGGGGCGGTGGCGCCGCCGGGCATCTGCGGCTGGTCCGGGGGCTCGGGCACCGTACGGAAGGGGATTCCGGCAGGTGCGGCCGGCTGCGTGGGTGGTGCCGCGGACGTCATCACCGGGCCGTCGGCGTCGGCGGAGCACTGCGGCTGGGCGGCCAGGGTCTTGGGGGCCGTGGTGGACAGGGCGTTGTCCGTGAGGCAGTTGCCCTTGCCGGGGGCGCGGTCGCTGGCCGCGTACACTGCGTCGACTCCGTTGCGGCTGAAGGTGTTCGAGGTGATCGCGTTGCCGGTGGGCGGGACGTCTTCGGCGGACATGAGGACGAGTCCGGCGCGCGGGTTCCCCTCGATCCGGTTGTTGTGCACGGTGTTGCGCTGGCCGCCCGCGAGGCCGATTCCGATGCCGAAGCCCCCGTCGGCCTGCTGGGGTGACTTCGGCTCGGCGTTGTCGGCGACGAGATTGCCCGCCACAACGGCACTGTGCTGGGGGACGAATGCCTCCAGATAGTCGGAGTTGACCGTCATTCCGACACGGTTGTGGGTGAGGCGGTTGCGCAGTACCCACATCTTCTCGCTGGCGTTGGTGCCCTCGTAGCCGACGGCGTTGTACTCGGCGACGTTGTCGCTCACCACGACATTGCACGGCTTGCACTGGCCGACGTACAGGCCCGAATCGGCGCCGCCGGAGGTGTGGTTGTGGTCCAGCCGTCCGCTCTGAGCGTTGAAGGCGTAGATGCCGTAGAGGCCGTTGCGCGCGGAGGTCACATAGCTGACCCGGAAGCCTTGCAGCGGCGGGAACTTCTCCGGGTCCAGGCGCTCATAGCCGTTGCTGCCGCGGGCCAGGCCCTGCCCGTCCTGGGACGCCACGCCGGTCACCAGCACGCCGTTGAGCAGGTGGTCGCGGACGGTGAGGTTCTCCACCGCCACGCCGGAGCCGGTCACGACGACGCCGTTATGCCGCCTGCCCTGCCCGTCGATGATCACGCGGTTGCGGTCGGTGCCGCGCAGCACGACGCGGTCGACCGGGATCCGTACGGTCTCGTGGTAGACGCCGGGCGAGACCAGGACCAGGTCGCCCGGCCGGGCGCGTCCGACGGCCGTGCTGATCGTGGGGGCGTCCTGCGGCACCCGGATGGTCTGTGGCGTACGGGCCTTGGCTGCGTCGTCCTCCTCGTCGGACGGTGCACAACCCACCGCCGCGAGAAGCATGCCGATCAGGCAGATGAACGGGGTGATACGGCCTCGGAACACGGTTTCCCTTCAACGGTTTCTGAGATGGCAGTGAGGGAGATTTGCTGACAATTACTCCTCATCACTGACAAGATGGAGTAATGGATCAGTTACGTGGCGTACCGCGTAGGGGGCTGCTCATGGGGGGTGCGCTGGCTGTGGCATCCTCCCTGGCGGCCTGCCGGGCCCAGGGCCCGCACCCTGAAGGGAAGTCCGCCGACGACGCTCCCCACCCACTGTCGTCTGTGAATCCAACAGGACCCACGCAAGCGGGAGTTGACAGACCCGGCACGCCACAGGAACACCTCGGTCTCGTGGTGCTCGACCTCGCCCCGGCACAAGAGGGCGGCGAAGTGGCCAAGGTGATCGCCGACCTGGGCCGGTCCGTGCAGCGGGTGGCCAGGGGCAGTCATCCCCGTATGGCCGGGCTGGCCCCGGGCGATACGACCGTGACGGTCGGCATCGGGCCCCGCCTCGTCTCCGGCGCGGGGCGCGAACTGCCCGGCGCCGCCCGGCTGCCTGCCTTCGCCCGCGAGAAGATCCCCGAGGCGGCCCGCGACGGCGACGTTCTGCTGCAGATCTGCGGCTCCGACCCCCTGGTGGTCAGCTGCGCGGAGGCGGCCTGCACTGCGGCGCTGACCGACGCGGGGGCGCGCGTGCGCTGGTCGCAGCAGGGATTTAGGCCCCCGGCGGGGCCGCACGCCGGGCGCAATCTCCTCGGCTTTCCCGACGGGATCATCGTGCCCAAGGGGCCGGAGCAGATGCGGCGTGAGGTGTGGCTCGACGGCCCGGGGCCGGTGGCCGGTGGCACGATCGCCGTGGTGCGCCGGCTGCGCATCGCCACCGACCGTTTCCTGGCCCAGCCCGTGCACCGTCAGGAGGAGATCATCGGCCGGCGGCGCTCCGACGGGGCGCCGCTGAGCGGAGGCGGTCCCGAGGCCGAGGTGGACCTGGGCGCCAAGACTCCCGACGGCCGCTATCGGGTACCGCCCATGGCACACGCCCGCCGCGCGAACCCGCTCACCTCCGGCAGCGGACTGATGCTGCGCCGCGGCTACAGCTACCGCAACGGGCCGGACGACGCCGGTCTGGTCTTCATCAGCTTCCAACGCGAACTCCGTACGTTCGTCGCCACCCTGCAGCGGCTCGACGAGGGCGATGACTTGATGGCGTTCACCACGGCCACGGCCTCTGGCACCTTCCTGGTTCTGCCGGGCTTCGATGCCGAACGCACTTTGGGGGCGGGCCTGTTGGCCGGGTGAGACGTCGACGGTGCGCCCCCTGGAGGGAGGGCGCACCGCTGCGGAACAGGTGCTCTTGCTCAGCGGGCGTAGTACATACCCGCGTCGAGGTTGTGCTTGACCGAACCCCAGTCACCGACCTGGAACACCTGGGTCTCCGCGGTGGTGTCGGAGTTCCTGCTGAACTCCACCTTGGAGTCGATCGACGAGTTCCCGCCGGGATCGTCCTCGTAGGGGTTGGTCCAGCGCAGCCTGCTGATCTGCGGGTTGGGCCGTCCGATGGGCACATTGGTCAGGTTCGCGGTGCTCTTGTCGAACCGCAGTTTGTACTTGCCGTGCTCGGTCAGCGCGGGCACGTCGAGCGAGCTGAAGTAGTACTCGCCCTTGGCGTTGGTAGTGGTCGTGGCGAGTGTGTTGCCGTTCTCGTCCAGGAGGGTGACGGTGACGCCGGGGATCCCGGCCCATTCGTCGGGGTTCTGGGTGCCGGGCTGCGGGTCGTACCAGACGCGGTTGCCGATCTGGATCGGCGGCTCGTCGCACAGGTACTCCAGGTCGCCCAAGCCGTTGGCCTTGGCGAAGTTGCCGCTGTCCAGAGCGGTGAGGTACTGGATGCCGTAGCCTTTTTGGTCGGCGGCGCCGCTGGTGCGGTCGTGCCAGTTCACCCCTCCGGAATTGATCGCGTGCGCGGGGTCCATGTACGTACTGGCGATCTTGCCGTCGTGCAGGGAGAGGGCCAGCGCACCCTGTGCCCGTTCGCCGTGGCCGGACCAGTTGTCGCCGTGGTAGAACTCGTCGGCGCCGTCGCCCGGGTTGGTCGGGCAGCCGCCGGTGCCCTCCCAGACGAACGTGCCCGCGGCGGTGCGGCACACCTTGGTGATGTCACCCGCCGAAGCAGTGGTGTCCAGGGTGGGGTGCGCCGGGTTGGGGTTGATCATCTGGTAGCCGCCCAGGTCGCCCTGACGGTCGCGGAAGCCCAGTGCCAGGTCGCCGTTGGCCTCGATGGCGATGTCGCTGAGCATCGGCTGCGGGCGGGCGGGGGTGCCGCTGACGGACGCCGGGTACTGGTTCGGGTCGTCCAACGTCCAGGGCGTCCACTTGGCGGAGATGCCCGGGGTCAGGTCACCACGCGCCTTGTCCAGCTGCTCGTCCAGCACCGGCGCGGTGGAGAACGTCTGACTGCCGGGGTCGTACGTCCACACCACAGCCCGCAGGTCACCGGCGTTCTGGGTGGACTGCGCGGAGCACACCCCGCCGACGTACACCACACCGTCGCGCACCCCGAGGCCCATCGGCCGCCAGTCGGCGGGGCCGTTGCAGCCCGGGTCGGGGATGTCGATGCTCGACTGCGGCGCGTTCGGGGGCGGGGCCGACTGGGTCGCGTCGAAGGTGTAGAGCTTGCGGTCGTACATGTTGACGACGTACAGCTCGTCACCCTTCTCGGAGAGGTCGATGTCTCCGAGCCCCTCCTTGCCGACGGCCTTGATGAAGTCGCCGTCGTAGCGGGCGGTGCTGGTGTCGTGCGGGGTGCTGCCGGCAGTCAGGGTGGCAAACGTGGTGGTGGCACCGCCGCCGCGCGGCGTTACATAGATCGCACCCTGCCCGTCCGGCCCATAGGTGGTGGCCCGCTTGGCATAGGCGCCCTGGAAGATGCGCCGCTGCTTCTTGTCGTACGCCAGGCCGTAGGTCGCGCCTGTGTCGCCCTTGGTGTTGAGGGCGGTGGGCTGGGGCGCACCGCCGTTGCTGTTGCCGCGCCAGTTGTTCTTGAACGTCACCAGGCCGCGCGAGGTGTCGGGCTTGAGCATGTCCTGCTGGCAGGAGGTCGTCAGGTCGGCATTGACCTGGCAGAAGTCCGCCGTGTTCCACACCCCGAACCGCACCGTCTGCGAATGCTCGGCCACGTTGACGTAGGTGACCGCGGAGGAGAGGTCCCTGCCGCCGAAGGCAGGCTGCAGATAGTCCGGAAGGCTGCTGGTCACCAGCTCCAGCCGGAACTCTCCCGTGGTCCCCGCGGTGGGCACATCGACGGTGCCGTCCGGGTTGGTGGTGACGATGAATCTGTTGTCATCGGCATCGGTGACCTCGACCTGGATCCCGGCCACCCCTAGTTCACGGGCCGCCGTGTACCTGCCGTCGGCGTCCACGTCGCGGATGACGCTGACCGTCAGCGTGCCGGGCGCGGCGGCGACCGCCGGCGTCGGCACCATCGAGGTCAGCAGGGTCAGCGCGGCTCCCAGGCCGAACCCGGCCCGCAACGCGCCTTTCGTCGTTCTTCTCAAAAGAATCCCCTGTCGCGAATGGTGGATGGGGCGGCTTCGCTGCGGAATTCCACACGCCGCCATGTACATATGGCGGTATGTGACGAGTGGCCCGAGCGCGAAGTCTTCCCATTTCCCGGGACGAGCGGCCGCTCATGAATTCGAGCGGAAGCGCCCCGTCGCGCGGGAACTGCACGCAGGGAAGACTCCGACCGGTCAGAAAAAACCAGGGCACCGTATTCTGCGCACCGGCCGATCGACCTGCTCAGCATGGCCGTGACCGTGATACACACCAGCCCCGCGCCGTCCGTAAATCAACGGACGAGGCACTTAGGGTATGTTGACCGCCGCGAAATAGGCTTCGCCGGTAACCCCGTGATTACGCCCCGTTCCTGGCATGGCAACAGATTGGTGAGGGCGCCGGAGCAGCGCAACCCGCCGTTGCGTATCCGGCCATTTCAGATCGCCCGGCGAAGGCCCGGCCGTGCGAACTCGAACCACCTCGACGAGCAGAATGACGTTCGCGGAAACCTGCTTCGTGGCCTGAAGTGTGACCTTGACGCCGTCGGCCCCGGCAGCACGGCAGCCCCTGGCACACGCGGCGATGCCTCTACCACGCCGGAACGTGCCGCACGAGCCTCCCGAGGCGCCCGTGCGCGCCCCTCCTGATCCAGCCATGGACTCACTTCAGGTTATGATCGGAATACTGAACGTAATCAGCCCACGCACTCCTCCCTTCAAATGGCTCAATTCCCTACCGAGCACGCTCACTACACCAACGCGCCCTTGCAGCCGTCCCAGGATGCATCCCCTGCCTCTCCAGGTAATGTGAGGCACCATGCGTGGGCGTCGTCCCACTCGGAATGCCGGGTGAACGCCAGGCGTTCCGCCTCGGCCGCTACCTGGATGAACCGCTCCAGCAGCGCCAGCCCTTCCGCGCGTCGCCACCCAGGAACTCTGGGGCCTCACGGTGCTCTACCAGGCCCTACGCTCGACCATGGTCACCGCCGTCGAGGCTCACGGCGGACTGCACCCCGACCGGGTCGACTTCACCACCGCCCTCGAAGCCGCACGCGACACCGTCTTGGGTTCCGAGTGGGAACGGAACAGGTCGACGCCTCAGCCGTGCAGGTTACTTGGGAAACCCGGGGTGCCGACCTCACGACCATGATGGATTCCTCGACCTTCGCCGAGGTCTGCCCAGCACCCTGCAGGCTCCATCGACGGGAAGACCTCCCCTTCCCATGCCCCGCCTGGACAGTGCGCGCCGTGGTACCGATGACGTTGACGGCTTCTGGCGCCCGTGCCATAGAGGCATTTGTCCGCCTCGCACCACAAGCTCGCGCTGGAGATGCTCGACGAACTCGCCGCCGTCGGCCCGCAGCTGGCTGTCGTGGTGGCAGATGCCGGTCCCGGCGCGAACGCGGACTTGCGAGGTAGCCTTCATGACCGCGGTCTTGCCTACGTCTTGCAGGCCAAGGCCGAGATGATGGCTCACCCCGAAAGCGCCGAACCGCGTCAGCCGACCTTTGGTTCATGGCACAGGACGAACTTAGCCAAGAGCCCCGTCGCCCCTCGACGCTCCTCGTCCTCCTGCACCTGCCCGAGATGTGCGTGAGCGTAGCTAATGGCTCTACTCAGATGGTTGACCGGTAATTGATCCGCAACACTCTGCATGACGCATGACCGCTTCGCACCAAGAATCTTTCGGCACCCCTGCCTCACCGGGTTAGCTATCAGACCGCCTGACCAGCGACGCAAGACGACTGACGCCCCATCAGAACGAGCGTCAACTGATCGTCATTTCAGCGTCAAGATATCGCCGGTAAGGCCCGCACCGCACATTCCGCGCACGGGAAAAACCACAGGTCAGACGCCCTTATCCGCCCCCCCAGCACCACAACGCACTCGACATGATGCGTCATCGAGAAGAGGTAGACCCAATTCCGACAACGACCCATACCGCACCTCGCCGAGGCATTTGTTCGAAGGCCAGAGCAGCGGGTCTCAACCCACGTAGGCGACTCGGTCGAGGGAGGACGATAAGGTCCACACCCGCAATTTCCTGTGCAGGCAGGAGCTGGTCGCCCCTTCCATCTTCGGAGACCCCCAGATCACGCTGCGACCACAGCGGTCTCCGGTCCCGCCTCAGGGGTTCCGATATCCCCGAATCGATGCCGGCGCCTCTCATGTAGCGCGCGGACATCGAACGACTCAGACTGCAAGACGTTCTCTGCATGCCCCTTTGTGACGCGACTCCAGCGCATCCGTGTAGCCATCCCACTTTCAATGACACATCCAGGACACCAGATGACCCTCAAGACAGACATTGACGGCGGCCGACTTCGAAATTCGAGCCCACCCAGCATCTCACCCCCAAGGCGATCCACTCCCTGATTCACGCCATGCAACGAGGGCAACATGACGCGCCATCAGGTCTACCTGACGCTACGTCATCAAAGTCAGCACCGAGTCAGCATGCACCCTGCCAGAGGTGGCGACAGACGGCGACACATGCACATGCCCCAATCCGCTCCACACCACCCCTGACCTGTATAGATGCTGGCCAACCCGCTACTCCCGCAACCTTGCCCCAAACCCGGTGCCAATGGAAGCCGAAGAGGTACGACAAGGCATCGTTGCAGGTCAGAGGGCATTTCGAGGTCAGCAAGTCAGCACAAAGTCAGCATCGGCGGCGCTACGCCGGGAAACGGGCCGACTCCCGGGGGTCATGCGGCACGCCGTGGTCCAGACCTCCGCAGCGTCCGGGGTGGAGACCCGATGCCAGTTGTGGCACCACACTACAGCTACCTCTGGAGGTCTCCAATCCCCATGGGGCGAGCCAGAGTTGAGTGACTTCGCTTCCAGGCTGGCGGCTCTCGGAACGTCAACAGCAACAGTGAGACTGCGGGAAATCCGAGCTTCAATCGTGAAACCACGGAGCACGAACCACACGCACAACGGCGAGCACGGAGGGCTAGAAGGTGCTGTCGCGACTCCCTCGCACCCCTGCCTGGCGCCATGGCCGCCGAAGTCCGCCGGGTCATCCGCCGTGGGATCTGCTGCGCTCCTGCCACCTCCGCGCACTGAAGGGCACGACGGCTGGGCGGTCGGGTCCTTCAGTGTGTCGCGAGGAGCCGCGCGGGGGCCGTCAGCGGACGTCCTTCACGCCGAAGTGGGTGCCGAGGGCGAGGCCGATGGCACTTTGCATGCCTGCGTACATCTCCATGCCACGGGCGCTGACGATGTCCCCAACGAGGAGAGCCAGTTCGCCAAGTACTCGATCGTTGAGGTAGACGTGCAGCGGCATCGCGGGGACCATCGGCCCGAGAGCCTGCGCCCCTAGCGCAGATCCCGTCGTACGGGAGCGGGCGGCTGCGCGGCTGTCCGTGTGCCGGAGGACATGGAAGCCGTCCTTGCGTGAAGCTTTCCAACGGTCCCCCTCCTTCCGCATGGGGATGACTCCGGCTGCGGCCAGGACGGGCTTCCACACATCTGGGTTGAACATATTTGCGCGGATGGCCTTGCCGTGTTTTGTAGTGCCGACGTCTCGAAGGAGGCGGTCCAGGCTGTCGCTGAGCCGGGTGCAGTTGGCACACCGGCGTCGGGAGGTGGCCCGGCGGGTGTCCAGGCGCCCACCGTGCCCTTTCCGGTTCCTGCGGCCGGGCGCGCGTCCGGCACCCCGCCGGAATGTGGTGCGGTGGTGAGGGCCAGCAGAGCGCGCGTGCAGCTCCCGGCCCCTGACCCCCGTTGCATAAGCCGTGTCCAGGGTCCGCGGTGAAGGCCCGTTCACCTCCGTCCCGCCGGCCACGCAGACGACGTGACACGGTGATTGAGATTCCGTTGCCGGCTGCGGCGGCAGGGGTGTGGTGGGCCGCAGCCGCCCCGCTCCCGGCGCGTCAGTCGAGGACGCGGGCGAGGAAGCCGCGGATGTGCTCGGTGATGGTCTGGAAGTGGCTCTCCAGGGCGAAGTGCCCGGATTCAAGCAGGTGGATCTCGGCGCGGGGCAGGTCCTGGGCGAATGCCCTGGCGCCGTCGGGGCCGAAGATCTCGTCGTTCGCGCCCCAGACCGCCAGCAGCGGGACCTGCGAGTCGCGGAAGTACTGGTGGACCTGCGGGTAGAGGTCCAGGTTGGTCGGGTAGTCGCGGAAGAGCTTGAGCTGGATCTCGTCGTTGCCCGGGCGGTCCAGCAGCGCCTGGTCGTGGACCCAGTTGTCGGGGCTGACCAGGCTCGGGTCAGCGACTCCGTTCACGTACTGCCAGCGTGTGATCTCGGGTGCCAGGGCGCCACGCAGGGGGGCTTCGGTGTCCGGTCCGGGCGCCTGTGCGTAGGCGAAGACGCCGTCCCAGAACGGCTTGACGAAGCCCTCTTCGTAGGCGTTGCCGTTCTGGGTGACGATCGCGGTGACGCGTCCGGGGGCTCGGAGGGCGAGCCGCCAGCCGATGGGAGCGCCGTAGTCCTGTACGTACATCGCGAACCGGTCGATGCCCAGGTGCTGGAGCAGTCCGGAGGTGACGTCGGTGAGGGCGTCGAAGGTATACGGGAAATCCTGCAGGGCCGGCATCGCGGACTGGCCGAACCCGATGTGATCGGGGGCAATGACGTGGTAGCGGTCGGCGAGCGCCGGGATCAGGTGGCGGAACATGTGCGAGCTGGTCGGAAAGCCGTGGAGGAGGAGCACGGCGGGCGCCTTGGGGTCGCCGGCCTCCCGGTAGAAGACCTCGAGATCGTTGACAGTGGCGGTGCGGTGGTGAACTCCGGAGACCATGCCTCTAACTCCTAAATCTTGCTTTAATGGTTACACATTCAGTCGAGCATGATCGACCTAACTTGTCAAGCAACTTTTATTGGTTAGGTGACGCGGTCGGGGGTGCCGCCGGGACGACGGGACGTAGCCCGTCCCAAGCCTCCGCCGTCAACGGTCGCCAGCCAGCACAGCCCCCCTTCGGGCCCCTCCCTGCCCCGGCCGCCGACCGTCCGGCCGGCGCAGCACCTCGACCGAGGAACCTGACGAAATAGATCCGCTTCTCTCGTCAGAACGCGCCTATGTAACCTGGCAAGCGAATCAATATGGTTAGGAGTGGCGAGGTGGCCGATCGAGAACAGCAGGGCACCCTGCTGGAGCTCCTCAACACCACACCGGTGGTCAATGGCGCGGCCCAGGACCAGCTCGCAGACCCGGAAGCCGCCAGGTCCTGGCAGCTGGCCCACGGCGGCAGCGGCACCACGGACGAGCTCCGAAGCCTCGCGCAGGCGCGCGACGCCCTGCAGGACGTGGTGCGCGGCAGCCGGCCCGCCACATCGCTGGCCCCGCTCCTGAAAGACGTCACCTGCCTCCCGCACCTCTCCTCTGCGGGGGTGTCCTGGGAGCTGGACGCGCCTGCGGATCGCCGGATGGCGGTAGAGGCGGTCATGGCGTGGAGCGCGCTGCAGGAGGCGATGCCCGGTCGGCTGCGGCCGTGTGCCAACCCGGAGTGCCGACTGTTCCTCCTCGACCGCAGC
Organism: Streptomyces sp. NBC_00400; assembly: GCF_036048035.1. Classification (NCBI taxonomy): domain Bacteria; kingdom Bacillati; phylum Actinomycetota; class Actinomycetes; order Kitasatosporales; family Streptomycetaceae; genus Streptomyces; species Streptomyces sp. NBC_00400. Next base: position 1,389,684 of record NZ_CP107940.1, read on the forward strand.
AAGCCCAACAAGGCCCGCTGGTGCTCGATGGCCCTCTGCGGCAACCGCATGAAGGCAAGGCGCCACTACCAGCGCACCCGCGACGCAGCAGCCGAGTGACTCCGGCGGAACGTGCCGGCCAGCGCGTCTGGGGGAACGACCGTGATGGCGAGGACGTCGCGGCGCACACGTAGTTCCAGGCTGCGCACCATGACCGAGGGCTGTCCCGCCGGCGCGACACCGGCGCAATGGTCACACCCATGCCGGCCCCGCCGGCTGGCCGGCGGTCCGCGGGCTGCGCGCCCGCAGGACGACCGCCAGAGCGGCCTGGCGGCGAGCGACGAACTGGTCGATCCACACACGCACCTCAGGCCAGCGTGTCCGCCGGCGCCGCAGCCCGGGGACGAGCAGCCAGGCCGTCACCGTCTCCCCGCACATCATCCGCAGACGGCCACCCGGTCTTCCACCACGCACCGCCCCGCATGGGCCGCGCCGAGGCGGCCGCCAAGGCCACGCGGGCTTCCCCGGCAACAGCCCGGCCGGCCACCGTGACCCGGATGCCCCGGAACCAGCCAGACCGCCACGCAGATCCCCCATCAAGGCGGAGTGAGGGCGAGTCCCGTCTCGGCGAGGCATCCGTCGATCAGGTGCGGTCGGTAGCGCAGGCAGCACCGGCGCAAGCGTCCGGGTGCGCTGGTCGATCTCGGCCTTGCGGTGGCGGCGGCGTTTGGTGAACGACCGGTCAATCTCAGCATGCCGAGTCTCCGGCCCGCAGGGCCGTGAGCCACTGATGTCGGCGGCCATGTAATTCCCCAGCGGACGACCGGGTCTCGTTGCACGGAGACTTCGGTGCGCGTGCCAGAGACTCAGGCCGCAGCTATCTCCAGGCGGTCCAGTAGCCCGGCCGCCGTGAAGGCGTCGACCAGGTGGGTGCGGCCCTCGGTGAAGTGGCCCCAGCTGTCGAAGTGGACGGGGACCACACGGCGGGCGGCGAGAATGGTGGCGGCCTCGGCGGACTGAGCGCTGTCGAGGGTGAGCAGGGCGCCGTCGAGCAGAGCGGTGCGGGCGGCGCCGGAGAAGAGGACAGCGGTATCCACGGGAGCGAAGCGATCGGCAACCTGCTGGACCAGGTCCAGTGAGGCGTTGTCGCCGCTGACGTAAACGGTGGGCAGGTCGGGGGCAGTCAAGACGAATCCGATCACCTCGCCGGTGACGGGTTCGCAACCCTCGGGTCCGTGCTGGGCGGGGGTAGCGGTCACCGTCAGGGTGCCGCCGTCGGGGCAGGGCAGTTCCACGGTGTCCCAGGGGGCCAGGCCCCGGGCGGTGCCGCCCAGGCGGTCCGCGCCGCCGCGTGTCGTCAGGACCAGCGGGATGCCGGCCAGTAGTGCACGGCCGGAGTGGTCGAGGTTGTCGGGGTGCTGGTCGTGGGAGAGCAGGACCACGTCGACCGGAGCGAGTTCGGCGGGGTCGACGGCGGCGGGCGCGGTCTTGGTGAGGACGTGGCCGTTACCCCGGGGGTACTCACCGGGGGCGTCGAAGGTGGGGTCGGTAAGGAACCGCAGCCCGCGGTACTCGATGAGGGCGGTCGGGCCGCCGAAGACGCTGACGGGGGTCTGTTCGGTGTGCGTACCGGTCATCATTTCCTCACGGATGGAGAGAAGGTTTCCCGTGATGCGAAGCTAGCTCAGCCTCACGGAGAAACGCAAGGCTTAACATGAGATCCATGAAGGAGACCCCGACCGGCGAGCCCGCCCACTTCGCCCCGCCGCCCGCACCTGGCGCGGAGCAATACCGCGCGCTCGACTTCGCCAACGCCGCGCTCGCCCTGCCTGGCGGCCAGTACCTGGACCTGCTCGGCTCGCCCGAGGCGGCGACCCGGTGGCTGGTCGAACGTGACCTCGCGCCGACTGACACGGAGCTGCACGAGGTGTGCGCGGCCCGGCTGCGTGCCCTGCGGGATCAGGTGCGAGCACTGCTCGCGTCCCGGATCGGCGCCCTCCCCGCGCCTGACGGGGCATTGCGTGCCGTCAACGACGCACTGACCTGCGCTCCCACAGCCGCGGTGCTGCGCTGGGACCCCACGCTGGGCCTGCACCGGGTCCAGGAGCATCCCACCGACCAGATCGTCGACCACGCCCTCGCGGTCCTCGCCACCGACGCCGCCGACCTGCTCACCGGCCCCGATGCCGAACGGCTGGCCGCCTGCGACTCGGATCCCTGCCAGCGCTACCTGCTGCGCACCCATGCCCGCCGCCACTGGTGCTCGGTGCGCTGCGGGGACCGCGCCCGCGCAGCCCGCGCCTACGCCCGCCGCACGCAGGCCAACAGGGGCTGAACCCAGTCCCAGCACGGCTCAAGTGATCAGGCATGTTGGCGTACTGGAATCCGGCAGAGCGCATAGGGACCGCCATGCCACCGTGTGCGGTCTCCTCACACCAGCCAGCTTGTTCAGCCGTCCGCCGACAGCCACAGCGACGGGTGCCAGCAGCAGCCACACCGCCAGCTCCGGCCGCGGCCCGACCGCGGTTGCCAGGACCGTGCCCGGCACACCGGTCGCCACCGGGGCGGTGAGGGTTCCCGGGCCGTACGGGCCGCATGCGCCGCTCGACCAGCCGTATCTCGACGTGACTGACGCCGTCGGTGATGCCGAGCGCGCTGATCGCAGCCCGCGCGGCGGGGGCGACCACATCGAGGAGCGGGTCGGCGGCGTCAACCGAGTGCGCCAGCTCCTGGAGAACGGAGCCATGCCGACGGTCTTGCGGGTGACGGCGACCACGGTTGCGTGCCCCTGGTAGGTGACGCAGTCGACGCTGACCTGCGGCCCGTCGAGGTGTAGAGGCTCAGGCCAGCGCCGTCCCTTTTGGGGGACCGGGTCAGTCGCTGCAGGGTGCAGAAGGCGTGCGCGACGGAGACGAGGTGACGTGGTGGTGCCAGCCCCTCCAGGTGCGGCCTTCGAAGTGGGCCAGGCCCAGGGCCTGTTTCATCTCCCGGTGGTCGTGCTCGATGCGCCGGCGCAGTTTCGCGGCGCGCACGGGGATGGCTCCCGGACCACCGCCTACAAGCGCCGCATGGAGCTCGCGATGAGCCGGTCGGCCACGCATCGGCCGCAGATCTCGTGTCGTCACTGCCTCCTTGCTCCGCGTACTCGAAAGCGGAGAGCCGGAGTGCAACGGTTCCCCCGCCGGCCGCTGCGCACCGCAGTGCTGAGCTGGGAGAACGCTGATCGGAGCTGTGTGCGGGGGCGATGGTCTGTCAACGGCTGCGTGCAACCGGCCGTCCGTGGGGATCCTTCCGCCTGGCCGCTGTCGGGCGAGCGGGGTTGAGGGCAGCTGAGAACGCATCAGCCCTGTCTCGTCGTCTGACCGCGGGCCTGGGAATGTGGAAGCCCCGCCGCTCCGGAGGGGAGGGCGGGGCCGAGGACCCGAGCCATGCGGGACGGCCGGTCAGTGCGGTGCGACCTTGGCGTAGGAGCTGGGGCCCTCAACGGTGCGCACCGCGTCGTCGTAGACCACGATCGGGCCGGTCGCGGCGGTGTCCTGCTCGTAGCTGCTCTTCTTGAACGACTTCCAGCCGGGATGGTAGATGCCGAGCTTGAAGTACGGGCCGACCTGGGCCTTGTAGTCGGTCGGGCCGCTGTAGTTCACCACCTGCCGCCCGCCCTTCCACAGCTGGGCCAGCCCGGCGGCGGTGTTCGACCACTTGGCGTGCAGCACGAAGTCCGTCCACTTCCCGGGAGTGATGGCCCCCAGGTCGATGGTCTTGTGGCCCGATCCGGGCCCTTTGGAGATGCCGCTCTGGGTGTTCCAGTTGATTTTCATCCGCCAGTGCCCCCCGGACACCGACAGGGACACCGGGGGACCGCCGTCACCGTTGCCTGGGGTCTTGCCGGGATCGATCAGGACGGCGTGCCACTGGGCCAGGATGCTGGACTGCGGGTCGGCCTGCCAGTTGGCCGGCAGGTAGATGCTGAAGCCGTACCAGTTCTCCGAGCCTATCGGCACCGAGCCGCGGGAGACCTCCGAGCGGAAGCTGCCCAGCTGGTGCGGCACCGTCATCTGCAGCGCGTGGCTGCCCTCCCTGGCCGGCGGGCTCGGCGAGCTCACCTGCCGGATCAGGCTTTTCGGCTGGGTCTCCATCGCGGCCAGGGAAGTCTGCCCGCGCTGCTGGGCGGCCGTGTCGTTGATGGTCGGACGCCAGCCGTTGTCGGCGGCCCGCTCGAACCCGTCGTAGAGCGCCCCGGCCGGCTCCAACGGGACCGGTGTCTTCTGCCCCTTGTGCTGCTTCCCCTGGGCCGACGCGCTCGCCTTCGAGGAGGCGTTGCCGGTTGAGCCGGAGCCCTCGCACGCCGAAACTGTGAGCCCTGTGGTCGTGAGGGCGGCGACCGCCAGCACCATCCTGCTGCGTTTCCGTACCGTCTGTTTCATCTCTCTGCCTCTCTGTCGGCGTGCTCTCTGTCGGCGTGCCACCGACTTCTGGTGTGCCGCGCTCTGCTCACAGCGGATCTCTGCCGGACGCCTACGGCCGTGCGGACCGTAGCGGTGAATCTTGTGACTTCTTTGGGAGGCAAACAGCGGCGGTCAGAGCTGCTCACCCGACTCGGATGTCAGTGGACGTGGCTTGTCACGACCGCCGTCACTGGTCTCTACCGTGAAGGTGACAGGAGGGGGTCTGATGGGTTCGCTGTACGAGGAGTTGGACGCCCGCGAGGCGGCCGCCCGGGTGCGGGTCGAGGAGCTGGAAGCCGAACTCGCTGAGCTGTCCGGAAAGCTGGAACTGACCCGGGAAGGGCTGGAGCGTCTGCGGATCGCGCGGATCAGACCGGAGCGGAGCCGATCCGGTCAAGCAGCTTCCGGAGCTCATCCGTCTCCGTCTGAGGCAGGGGCAGCAACGGTGGCCGCGGTGGGCCGACCGGGCGGCCCGTCAGGTCGAGCCCTGCCTTGATCGCCCGTGGCAGCCCCCGCCCGACGATGAACTCCAGGAACGGCAGCAGGGTTTCGAGGAGGGTGTCTCATGCAGCGCGCGGACGTCGAACGCACTCAGACTGCAAGACGTTCTCTGCATGCCCCTTTGTGACGCGACTCCAGCGCATCCGTGTAGCCATCCCACTTTCAATGACACATCCAGGACACCAGATGACCCTCAAGACAGACATTGACGGCGGCCGACTTCGAAATTCGAGCCCACCCAGCATCTCACCCCCAAGGCGATCCACTCCCTGATTCACGCCATGCGATATGGGAAACATGACGCACCATCAGATTCACCTGATGGTGCGTCACCAAAGTCAGCATCGAGTCAGCATGCACCCTGCCAGAGGTGGCGACAGACGGCGACACATGCACATGCCCCAATCCGCTCCACACCCCCCCTGACCTGCATAGATGCTGGCCAACCCGCTACACCCGCAACATTGCCCCAAACCCGGTGCCAGTGGAAACCGAAGAGGCAGGGCCCCGCGAGGCCCGGGCCGCAGGACACCGGGGCGGAGCTGGCCCGGCTGCGGACCGAGAACACCCAGCTGCTCACAGCCGAGAAGGAGTGGTCGCTCACGCGCGAGATCCTGCGCCGGGCAGCGGCCTGTTTCGCGAAGGAGATGAAGCGAAGACCTGCCGCTGGGACTATCAAGGGACTGAAAGCGGAGCCCAAGACACCCACCGCAGGCCGTCATGACCACCGATGCAAGAAGCCCCGCCGGAGGAAGGCGAATTCGGACGGGGCTTCGTCGTGTCACCAGATCTCACACGATTCGCACAGACCCCATAGACGCCTCCGCACCACAAGGCTCCGAGCTGGACTTACGCACCCCGCCCTGGACTCGCTGGACGCACTTGGAAGGTTCCTACGACATGTGCCAGGTAGTACCCAGAGCGGCGCCCAGGACGAGTACGGGGGCGTCGTCGGGGCCGTCGATCCGGTGTTGCAGGGTCTTCTCACTCACCCGGCCACGCTACCGGCTTTCCGGCGCGGTCCTGACGCCCGGGTCAGGAAGGGCCGTGGGAGTGTGCCCGCGAGCCCCGCCCGAAGCGGAGTTTGCGCAGGTCAGGACCTCTACCGCCTAGACGACGCAGACAACCGGATGACCCGGCTCGTCGTAGCTCACCATGATCCGCCGGTACGGACGCGGGTGCCTTGCTCGTGATCAGGACCGGGGCGTCGTCTGGCCCGTCAAAGCAGCCTTGCAGGGTGTGTCGATACCTCACTCACCCCCTTCACGCTCTCAGATCTCACAACTGCCCCTATGACGGAGATCATGACTGCGTGGGCCTGACCAGGTGGAACACCTCGCGGGCGGCGTAGCGTTTGAGTCATCGGACGATTTCGCGTCGGGTTTGCCCTCCTGGTGCGGCGTTCGTAGTAGTCCTGGGTGCGCGGGTCGAAGCGCAGGCGGGTCTGCACGATCCGGTGGAGGGCGGCGTTGGCCTGCCGGTCGCTGACGCGGTTGAGGCGACGGTACTGCCGACTGCCCGAGGAGCGTTCTACGGGGCTGACCCCGCACAGCGCGGCGAAGGACGCCTCACTGTGCAGGTATTCCGGGTTGTCCCCCATCGTGATCAGCAGAGTGACGGCCGTGTCCGGGCCGATGCCCACGTTCCGACTTCCCGCGCCGACGGCGGGCCGCGCGGTCAGGCCGGTTCATGTCGGACACCGCGACGCGCTGGGCCGGCAGATAGCGGGACAGGGCCGCACCGTAGCTGCCGGCCCCTCCACCCCGGCCCGGCACATCGTGCCCAACTGGCGGGCGCAGTCGAGCAGTTGCCGATGTCCGGTCGCAGTGGCGGGGAAGGTCTCGGTGCCGAGGACCGCCCCAGCGGGAGAGTACGGCGGCGACATGGGCGTCCCCGTGGGTGACCAAGCCGAGGACGGCCTCACCCGTAGGTGGGTGGTTCCTGGCTGGTGGGTGGGATGCTGGGCATTCTGGTCATGGTGGTTCACCTCCCGACGGATGGCCTCTCGGGGGGACCGGTCCGCTGGGCCGTCGGAACGGTGACGGCGCCTGGTTGCGGCAAGACCCCGTCACGGAACCCGTCCCGCCGCCCTCACACCACGGCTGAGCAACACCTTCACCGGGCGCCGAGCGGACTGCCACGAAAACGACATCTGCCTACCTGCGCGACCTCAGAGTTGGCCCGTCACGGCGGCCGAGGGCGGGTGACGCGGCACACCGGATGCGCGTCAGCGGTCGTCCGCGTCGTGGATCAGGAGGGCGATCTGCACGCGGTTGTTGAGGCCGAGCTTGGTCAGGATGCTGGAGACGTGGGTCTTCACCGTGGGCACGCTGATGAAGAGCTCCGCGGCGGCCTCGACATTGGTCAGCCCCCTGCTGACCGCCACAGCGACCTCACGCTCCCGGTCACCGAGGACCGCCAGCCGCTCGCGGGCCGCCCGCCGCCGCTCGTCGGCATCCGACTCCACCGTCACGGCAGTGATCAGCTGATGGATCACGGAAGGCGACAGGACCGGATCCCCCGCGGCCACCTTCCGTACGGCTTCGACCATCTCGCGCGGCGGGGTGTCCTTCAGCAGGAACCCGGCCGCGCCCGCGCGCAGCGCCCGTACCACGTACTCGTCGCTGTGGAAGGTCGTCAGCATCACGACCTCGGGCGCGGGCGGCCGGCTGCGCAGCAGCCGGGTCGCGGCCAGACCATCCATGACCGGCATCCGGATGTCCATCAGGACGACGTGGGGGGTGAAGGCGCGGACCAGGGGCTGCACCTCGGTCCCGTCCGCGGCCTCGGCGACGACGTCGATGCCGTCGGCCCCGGCGAAGAGCAGGCGCAGACCGGAGCGTACGAGGGGGTCGTCGTCGACGACCAGGAGGCGGATCATGCGGCCCACGGTAGCCAGGCCCTCAGATGGTACCCGCCTTCGCCCCGGCCGTACGTGAGCCGGCCGCCCGCCAGCTCGGCCCGTTCGGAGAGGCCGATCAGGCCGAGGCCGCCGCCCGGTACGGGGGTGCGGGACGCGTCCGGCGGGACGGGGTTGCTCAGTTCGACCGAGACCCCCTCCGACGGCCCGCCGGTGACCTCCACCCGCACCTCGGCCCCCGGCGCGTGCTTGCGGGCGTTGGTCAGACCTTCCTGGACGATCCGGTGGACCGTGCGGCCGGTGAGCGCGGCCACCTGTTCCGAGGCGGTGACGTCCAGCCGGGCCCGGATGTCCGTACCGGCCTCGCGGCTCTCCGCGAAAAGCTGTTCCAGGTCGCCCAAGCCCGCCTGTGGCCGGGTGCCCCCGGTCTCCTCAACCGTCGGGGCGCGCAGCACCCCGATGACGGTGCGCAGTTCCTGCAACGCCCGGTGCGCGCTCTCCCGGATCACGGCAGCGGTGTGCGCAATTTCGGCCTCGGGCGCCCCCGGACTGAATTCCAGGGCGCCCGCGTGCAGACTGAGCAGCGACAGCCGATGGCCGAGCACGTCGTGCATCTCCCGGGCGATCTCCTCCCGCGCCGCCCGCTGCGCCTCCTCGGTGCGCCGGGCCGCTTCCGTCTCGGCGCGGTCGACGCGCTCGTGCAGCGCGCGCACGAACAGGCCCCAGCCGACCGCCGCCGCCACCAGCGCCACGCCGAGCACACCGGCCAGCATCTTCTCGGCGGTGAACGCCGAATACGAGAGCCACATGGACACGAAGTACGCGCAGTGGAGCAGGAAGGGGACGAGGGCGAGGCCCGCGACCCGGGCCGTGGTGCGTGTGGGGCGGTGCACCGCGACAGTGAAGACGGCGATCAGGGAGGGCAGCAGGAGAGGGTAGAGCAGGCCGGCCAGCAGCAAGCCGGTGGCCACTGCGGTCGGCCACCTGCGCCGCCACCACAACACCCCGCAGAGGATCACGGCTCCCGTCCACTCGTGCGGGGAGAGCCAGGTGAGGCCCAGCGAGACGAATACGGCGTTGAGGGGCCAGAAGTCGAATTGCGGGAGGAGCACAAGGCCGTCACCCGCGATCCCCGTCGTGAAAGCGGCCACCAGCACGGCCAGCGCGTCGACCGCGCGGGGGGCGAAGGGAGACCGGCCGCCCGGCCCGGGGCGAGGAGGGGACCCCGGATCGAGGGCGGGGGGCAGGCGAAGGACATGGCGCATGCCCGCCACGGTAAGGGCACGGCGGCCGTCCACCGGCCCCGGAAACCGTGCTCCCGGCCCGACCATACTTAAGGAGGAGTGGTACCGGGAGCACGATCCTTCCTCTGGCGGCCCGGGCGGGACTTCCTGCCGATCCCCGCTGGTCAGGACGTCCATAGCGTCGTCGGCATGATCGTTGGACGAAAGAAGATCTGGCTCGGCGCCGCCGCGTCACTGGTGGCCGTCGCGTCCCTGGCGGCCGGTGTCCTGAGGCCGGATCGCATATCTCCCGGCGAGGCACGGTCGCGGGCCTCGCACACCGAAGCCCGGCCCGCGGCGGGGACGACGGCCCACGGCGGGGCCGTCGACTGCGGCGAACTGCGGTGCATCGCCCTCACCTTCGACGCCGGCCCGGGCAAGGACACCCCCGAACTGCTCGACCTGCTCAAGAAGGAGCAGGTCCCCGCGACGTTCTTCCTGCTCGGCGAGAACCACGTGCTGAAGCACCCCAAGACCGTACGCCGGATGGCCGCCGAGGGGCACGAGCTGGCCAACCACACCTGGTCGCACCGTATCCTCACCGATCTGGACGCGGCGGGCATCCGTACGGAACTCGCCCGCACACAGGACGCCATCGAGCGGGTGACCGGCCGCAAGCCCACCCTGATGCGCCCGCCCCAGGGGCGGACCAACCGGGAAGTGGCCCGGGTCAGCCGGGAACTGGGCCTGGCGCAGGTGCTGTGGAGCGCCACCGCGAAGGACTACTCCACCACGGATTCCGCGCTCATCACCCGGCGGATCCTCGATGCCGCCGACCGTGACGGGATCATCCTGCTACACGACATCTACGACGGCACCGTCCCGGCGGTCCCCGGCATCATCGCCGAACTCAAGCGGCGCGGCTACACCTTCGTCACCGTCCCACAGCTCCTGGCCCCGGGGGTCGCCGAGGCCGGCGCGGTCTACAAACCCTGACCTCTTTCCCTTCCGCCTCCTTCCGCCTCCTTCCGCCTCCTTCCTCCCCTGTCTCTTCCCCTGCTCTCTCGCGATCGAGGACGTCCATGCCCAAGAAGACAGCCGCTTCCCTCTCGGCCAACCGCGCCGCACTCTCACACCGCGTCGCCTACGCCCTGCGCCACCCCGAACGGGTCCCCCCGTACCTGCGGCGGTCGGCGCGGGACACCTGGCTGCGGCTCAAGCACCGCGACCACGTCTCGTACTACCGGGCCGTGATGGCCTCCGATACGGGCCGCAACCCGGAGGCCGCGGTCGGCAGCAGGACCCATGAGCGGTGGCTGGCGCTCGGCCTGATGCAGTTCGACTACCTGCTGGAGCACGGGCTGCGCGGCGACCACCGGATGCTGGACATCGGCTGCGGCAACCTGCGGGCCGGACGCCACTTCATCGCCCATCTGGATCCGGGCCACTACTACGGCATCGACATCTCGCCCGACATCCTCGTCTCGGCCAAGCAGACGCTGACGGAGTACGGGCTGCAGAGCAAGCTGCCGCACCTGACCATCACACAGGACCTGACGCTCGACTTCCTGCCCGACGCCCACTTCGACGTGGTGCACGCGCACAGCGTCTTCTCGCACTCCCCCATCGGAATCATCGACGAGTGCCTGGGCCATGTGGGGCGGATCCTGGCGCCGGGAGGCTTCTTCGACTTCACCTTCGACCGTACCGAGGGCGTCGAGCACCAGGTGTTGCGGGAGGACTTCTACTACCGCACCGAAACGCTGATCCGGCTGGCCGAACAGCACGGACTGACCGCCCGGTTCATGGACGACTGGGAGACGCGGCCGCACGGCCAATCGAAGATCCGGGTCACGGCACCGAACGGTTACCAGGCCTAGGGGGCGTCGACTGGTAGTCAGCCAGATGCCCACACGGTGCGCTCCACGCCACTGACCTGCCGGCGGGGGCGCCCGCCGCACCGGATTCAGGCCCGGCGGCGGGGGTCCTCGAGGTAGTGGAGGACGGCGGCGACGCGCCGGTCCAGTCGGTGGGTGGGTGAGAGGTCGAGTTTGGCGAAGATGCTGCGGATGTGCTTGTGGACAGCGCTGTCCGTGACGACGAGCCGTTCCGCGATGGCGTTGTTGCCCAGCCCCTCGGCCATCAGGACGAGTACGTCCCGCTCGCGAGGGCTCAGCCGGTCCAGCCGGGTGTCCTGGCGGGACCGGGTGAAGAGCTGCGTGATGACCTCGGGGTCGATGGCGGTGCCTCCGGCCGCCACCCGCCGAAGGACGTCCAGGAATTCCTCCACCCGCCCGACCCGTTCCTTGAGCAGGTAGCCGAGGCCGCCCACGCCGCCGGTGAGCAGCTCCGTCGCGAAGGTCTGCTCGACGTACGCGGACAGGACGAGGACGGCCAGGTCGTGTTGCCTGCGCCGGGCCTCGACCGCCGCGACGATCCCCTCGTCGGTGTGGGTCGGCGGCATCCGCACGTCGAAGATGGCGACGTCCGGTCTGTGTTCGCCGATGGCGTCCAGTGCCTCGTCGGGGGTGCCCGCGGTGGCCACCACATCGAGGGACTCGGCACGCAGCAGCAGGGCGAGCCCCTCGCGCAGCAACGGGTCGTCCTCGGCGATCACGATCCGCATGGAAGATCCACCTCAAGGGTTGTCGGGCCGCCGGACGGGCTGGTCAGGGAGAGGTTGCCGTCGTGTGCCGCGATCCGGCGGCGGATGCCGGTGAGTCCGGAGCCGCCGCCCTCGTCCGCCCCGCCCCGGCCGTCGTCCTCGACGCACAGGTGGAGACGGCCGCCGCGGCTGCGCGCCGTGACGGTGGCATGGTCGGCGCCGCTGTGCTTGGCGATGTTGGTCAGGGCTTCGGCCACGACGAAGTAGGCGGTCGCCTCGACCGAGGCGGCGCACCGCTCGGGTACGTCGACGTCGATCCGGCAGGGCACCGCGCAGTTCGCGGCCAGCCCGGAGAGTGCGCCGGTGAGTCCCCGGTCGGCCAGCACCGGAGGCAGGATGCCGCGCGCGACCGTACGCAGTTCGGCCAGCGCCTGCTCGGCGGCGGAGTGTGCGCGTTCGAGGAGTTCGTCGGCGTCGGCGGGGTCGCGGGCCACCATGCGGCGGGCGGCGCCGAGCAGGATGGTCACGGAGACGAGCCGGTTCTGGGTGCCGTCGTGCAGGGAGCGCTCGATGCGGCGCAGTTCGGTGGCGTGGGCGTCCAGGGCAGCCGCGCGCGTGGCGGTGAGCTCGGCGACGCGCAGGGACAGGTCCGTCTCGGGGCCGGCCGCCAGGAGTCGTCGTCCCGGGCGGGCCTGCAGGCGCGCCATGCCGGGGGTAAGGCCCAGGATGATGGCGGTCCAGCCGAGGCCCAGCAGGCCGACGGCGAGCGCGGCCGGCCAGGATTGCACGTTCCCGAGCCCCAGCGACGTAGTGGCCACCTCCTCGGGCGCGAACCGCCACCACAGCGGGAAGGTGCCGTCGCGGAGGGCTGAGATCGGCAGCAGGACGCCGAGCAGGCCCAGGAGGAACCCCAGAGTGGCGTGGCGGACCAGCCAGCGCAGCTCCCGTCGCGTGGTGGGGTCGACGAGGGCGAGCCGCAGTTGCGTCGGCGGGGGTTCCGGGGCGACGACTTCGGGACCCCAGCGACCGAGCCGGACGCGCTCCCGGCCGGCCAGGGCGTGCAGCGCGCGCAGTACGGCGGGCGCCATGAGCAGTCCCACCCCGATCGGACCGGTCACGGCGGTGACGGTCAGCCAGAGCAGCACGAACAGGGCCGAGAGGGCACTGCCGAGCCCGGAGGCGAGCTGTCTGATCGCGGCCGTCGCGGGCCGTACGACGGTGTCTTTGAAACCCGCCCGCGCGTCACCGGCTGCCGCGCCCTGCCGGATCGCCATCAGTCCTCCCTCCCCCTCCCCTGCTGCGCGGACGACCCTATGACGCGGCCGGCTCGCCGTCCGTCACGGGGTCGGGGAGTACGGCCTGCTGTACCTCGAACCGGGCGGTCTGGGGGATCGGCCGGGAAGGGTGCTCATCCATGGCGTCGGCCGGCGGCTGCTGGTGGACCGTCGGTTGTTCGTCCGGTATCCCCTTGACCATCAGCCCGCTGCCCGCCCTCGCCCTCCCCAGGCCGGCCTTCGGCAGCGGCCCGGTCGACGCTCCCGCGCGGCCGGGGGTGTTCCGGCGGACGGCACACGCGACGGGAGGCCGGCCTCCCGTAGGTCAGGAAGGGTCGAGCGGCTCGTGCCGGAGTCTGGCCGTCACGGCATCCGCCTGTCCGCCTCGCGGACTTCGTGAAGGTGAATGAGGACGTCGAAGCCCTGGGCGAGCCTGACGTCGCGCGGCTGCACGGGGAACTGCGTGCCGACGTTGAGCGTGGGCCGGGCGGTGTTCAGCCAGGCGCGCGCGGGCGCCGGGGCGTTGCGGACGTCGAGGTAGAAGTCCCGGTAGCGGACCTGGTCGAGGGTGTGCTCGTTCCTGCCGGGCTCGGCGGCGTCCACGGTGAACTTCTTCCAGTCGCCGCCCAGGGCGGCGTCCTTCGACAGGAAGGAGCCTTGGTTGAAGGTGAAACCGATGGGGAGATAGCTCTTGCCCATGGTGTCGCGCAGGAACGACCCTTGCGTCTTGGGATACACCTCGGGATTGCTGGCGGCGTAGGCGACGTGGTCGTTGTGCGCGGACAGCAGGATCTTCTGGCCGGTGTGCTGCTGCCACCAGGTGACGTTCTGGGCCATCACCTCGTCGCGGAAGCGCTGGAAGGTGGGCAGCGAGTCCGAGTCGTTGGGGTTCATGGTGAGGAACCTGGCGGTCTGGGCGATGGAGCGGGCGTTCTGCTCGGCCCATTCGAACGCCTTGCCGGAGCCCTTTTGGCTGCTGACCAGTTCCAGGGCCTGCTGCGCCTTGGTGGCGAGCTGCTGCCGTTCCGCGAGCGGCTTGCGCATATGGGCGAAGGCGTCGTCGATCGGACGCAGGCCGGTGTAGAGCTCGTTGAGCCGCGGCAGCGCCTCCGGGTGGTTCTGCTGCACGTAACCGGTCACCCGGCCGAAGAACGCGTCGTTCACCGCGGGGGCGCCGATGTCGTCGCCCATGAAGTGGACGGTGCGGCCGGGGTGGCGGCTGTTGTAGTCGCGCATCCACTCGATGAGGCGCACGAACTCCTCACGTTCCCAGGGAGAGTTGGTCAGCGTCTCCTTGGCGATCTTGCGGGCGTCGCCCTTTCCGGTCTGGAGGTAGTCGTCGATCTGGAGCCCGGCGGACCAGCTCAGTTCGAGGGCGAAGGTGGTGAAGCCCTTCTCCTCGACGAGGTGGCGGAAGACCCGCTCCTTCATGGCGAAGAACTCGTGGGAGCCGTGGGTGGCCTCGCCGAGGCCGACCACCTTGGCGTCGCCGATCATCGAACCCAGGGCTCGCAGGTCGGCCGTGTTCCTCCCGGGCTCGGCCGAGCGCAGCGGGTGGGCCGCCTGCTCCAGCGCGCGGACCGGGTTCTGCTTCGCGCCGGCCCGATCGGCCGTGCCGGCTGTGGTCGCTTGGACCGCCACAGGAACGAGGACCGCTCCCATCGCGACCATCGCCGTGACCAGCAGCCCTCGCCGGCTGATGCGCTTCCGGTTTCTCGCCATGCTCTTTGCCCCTCACCTTGCGTACTGCGACGTGAGAAGGAGCATCGCCCGCGATGCCCTTGCCGCGCGCTGGGGGCAGCCACCGGACTTCTCCGGGTGGCTACCGCCCGCTGGAAGCGGTAGTAGGGGGTACCGGAGCAGGGGCGTTGCCCGTTACCAACGTCCCCGGACAGCACACCTAGCCGCCCTTCGGCAACTTCTCACGACGTCTTGGGCCTGCCGAGAGTGTGCGTTGACTGCGAAGGTCCACAGCGGCGGCAACCAGGATGGTGATGAAGATGAACACGTAGAGATTGGCCAGCACAAAGGCGAGGGGGCCGTCCGTCAGAACGGGTACTGCGTCGTCGTCCATCGGGTCGGCCAGGGCCAGTACCCCCGGGAGGGCGCCCGCGACAAGAACCGCTGTCGGCAGCCACCGGCCGCGACGGCCGGGCCGGCCCACCACCCGCGTCAGAAAGACTCCGAACGGCACCAGCCACACCCAGTGGTGCCCCCACGACCAGGGTGACACCGCGGCCGCACAGAGGCCGCACAGCGAGAGGGCCAGCAGTTGCTCCCCGCGTCGCGTCGCCCATGCCGCGAGCACCAGCACCGCAACGCCGACCACGGCGCCGAGTGCCAGCCACAGCCACAGGGCGGGGGTCTCCGGCACGCCGTTCTTCAGCAGAAGCCCTCGCAGCGACTGATTGTGCCTCGACGCCGGATCGACGTAGATCCGGCTGAGGTCGGCGAACATGCCCCGCAACCAGTAGTCGGTTGCGGCGGCGGGAACCACGAGGAAGCTCACTGCGACTGTCCCTGCAGCGCACGCCGATGCCACAGCAGCCTGACGGTATTTCCGGGTCACGATCAGATAGGCCACGAAGATGAGAGGGGTGAGCTTCAGTGCCGCCGCGAGCCCGACGCCCACACCCCGGGCGGGGTGGTCCGTGCGTCCCGTCAGATCGGCCAGTACCAATGCGACCAGCAAAAGATTGATCTGTCCGTCGTTGAAGTTGCTGTGCACCGATTCGAGTACGAACGAAGCACCGGAGACGGCGATCACCGCAGGGGCAAGGAGGCGTGTTGCCGGTCTGCCGAGCGAATACCAGGACCGCGCCACGATGAACACCAGCAATGAGGTGTTCAGCAACACCACGAGGATTTTGGCGGTTGCCGCGCTCAGTAGGGACAGAGGGGTGAAGACCAGGGCCGCGAAAGGTGGATAAGTGAAGCAGAAGTCGTGCCACACGGGCACGTTGTAGAGGTCCCGGCCGGCCAGTGCTGCCTCACCGCCCGCTCGATAAACCTCGAGATCGACCGCTTCGGCATCCAGCGCAAGGATCATGCTCACGAGCCCGAATATCCCCAATCCACTGACAAGGATTGAGCAGCCGGCCCGTCGCGCGGTCGGCCAGGTGCGTTGCGATTTCACAGGCGCCTCTTGACGTGGTGATCAGAACAGGGTGTGGCAACAAGAAGTGGCGTTGTCTTCACCGGTCAGGAGAGCAGATTCAAGCGCTGGAAGTCCGGCCAGATCTGCGTCCAGGGTTTCTTCTGCCGGCTGATCAGAGATATCGGGCGCGCCTGGTGGGCGGTGTCGATGCGCAGCCCGTTGTCGACGGTGGCGACCTGCCGGATCACGCCGAAATGGGCGCGGACTGCGGGCTCGGGGACACCGACGTAGATCAGGGTGGTGCGGTCGGCGTCGGGTGGGCCGAAGAACCAGTAGCCACGAGAACCGCTGTGCACGGGTGGCAGGCCGCGGGCGAGACCGTAGTACGCCGGGGCGGAGGCCACCCCGTAGTCGTCGGACATGACCACCGTGTGGTCTCGCCGGTCACGGGGAATTTGGTGATAGACGTCGCTGAACTGGTCGGCCAGCTGCGGCCAGCCGATCTCGGAGCGTTGGTCGAAGCGTGGGCAGCTGCGGTCACCCACGGCGCCCGCCGTTCCCGCCGAACACCCGGGCCGGCAGCGCGGCCAGCACGATCCCTGTCGCGGTGGCCAGGATCGCCGGGAGTCGCAGCACGCGCAGTGTCCCCGGAGTGAGGGTGTCGGCCAGCAGCGCCAGCAGCGGCACGCCGGGGGGCTGGTCGGCATACCCCCAATCCAGGTGGCGGCCGGCCATGATGAAGTACAGCTCGTCGCCGTCGTAACCGTAGCGGCCGGCCAGCGCGAGCACCGGCCAGCGCGAGCAGCAGCACCGTGGCGCCGGCCGCGATGCCCAGTACCGGTAACTGCGCCATTGGGGCCAACTCGGCCGGCCTCGTGCACGGGCCGGTCGGTGATCTTTGGCAGTTCCCTCTCTCCGGCGGTGGCAGCGGGCGGGACCGCAGAGGCAGCGGCAGTTTGCCGATTCCGCACAGCGCACGCGAGGGCGGTCGAGCCCCGCGAAACGGAGTCGTCACGATTAATCCCTCCAGGAAGGGAATCCTGCAGACAGTTGGGCGATGAATGTGCTGAAAGTCGCTCCAGGATTGATTTTCTTCCGGTATCGATCCGGTGTTCAACCGCGTACGACGTCAGCCGAACGCCCCGGCCTTCCCCGCACATCCGATGTGGGAGGAAACCGCCGGGTGGCGGATTTCGCTTACGCCCTGTCGCGTGCAGGAATTGCTCAGGGAACCGGGGTTGCGAGATCTCAGCCGCCAGGTCCTGGTCGAAGCCGACGGGCATGGGCATCCTGCCGGCGATCCGGCGCATCGCCGGCAGGCGGTCTGAGAGCCGCATCCTTCGATGACGGGCCACGGCAAGGGCAGTGACCGAGCAGCCGGTGCACCACCACCGGCAGAGTCCCGGACCTCGTGGCCGGCTTGTCGAACACGGTCCGCGGGTTTCGGTTCGCTGCCGGGCAGTCGCCTGTCGATCACCTTCGTGCCGACCGCGGCGAGCCCCGGGATGCTGCGCCGTCAGGATGGGTTGGCGCTGCAGGCCCGGTGCCGGTGTTGCGGAGGTCAGCGGGTGGGGAGGTCACCCCCGCCGGTCTCCAGCCAGTCGCGCTCGGCATCGGTGAGCCGATGTGCCGCGGCGGCCAGTGAGTCACGGACCTCCTCGGGCTGCCGGGGCCCGATGAGAGCGACGACCGGGAAGGGCTGGGAAAGGGTCCAGGCAAGGGCGATGCCGGTGGCGGATATTCCCGTGCGCTCGGCCAGCAGACCGGCGCGGTGGATCCGGGCGGCGTTGGTCCGGCTGTACCAGCTGTCCGCGAGCGGACCGGTGCGCAGCTCATCGGGGTGAGCGAGGGCGTGCGCGCCGCGGCCCTGGCTCGCCCAGGGGTACAGCCGGGCCCTGCCCTCGGCCAGCCAGGCGCGCCAGGCAGGGTCGTTGGAGGTCTCGGTGCCCGGATAGATGGGGTGGACCATGTTGATCAGGCTGTATTGGTTGCTGATGCCGGCGGGCAGCGGCAGACCGTGTGCGCGGGCATAGGCGACGGCCTCGGTGACGCGTTCGAGGGTCCAGTTGGACATGCCGTACGCGCCGATGAGGCCACGGTCCACGAGGTCGGCGAGGACGGTGACGAACTCGCCGACGGGGATGTCGGTGTTGTCGCGGTGAAGCATGTAGAGCGCGGCAGTGTCCCGGCCCATCCGCTCGAAGCTCTCGGTGAGCTGGCACTCGACCCGGTCAGGCAGGCATTCCGGGGTGTGCGCGCCCTTGGCCAACACCCAGACGTCCTTTTCAACGCCGCGCGACCGGGCCCAGGCGCCGAAGGTGCGTTCGCAGCAGCCGGGGCCGTAGGCGTGGCCGTAGAGCCAGGCGGTGTCGAAGGCCCGGCCGCCGCCCTCCCAATAGGCGTCGAACACGGGGAAGCCGCGTTCGTTCTGGCCGAAGGCCGAGGTACCGAGGAGCAGCGGGGGGCCCTCGGGACCGGGGGGCAGGGCGGGGGCGGGCAGCGGGGCGGGGGGCATGGCGGCTCTCCTGGTGGTGTGGGGTGGTCGGGAGGAACGGGCTCCGCACCCCGGTCGTGTGCGACCGGGGTGCGGTGCCCCTGTGTCAGGCGTGGTGCAGGATGCGCGTCACGCGGTGACGGCGACGGCCCTGCGGACCTCGTCGGCGATGTGGTTCAGATGGCCCTCCGCGAGCCCCGGGTGCGACGGCAGCGCCAGCAGCTCCTGGGACAGCCGCTCGGCGACCGGCAGGGACACCCCCTGGTGCTCGGCGAATGCGGGCTGCTTGTGCAGCGGGAACGGGTAGCGCAGCAGTACCGGGACGCCTCGCGAGCGCAGGTCGGCGGCGACGTCCGCGGCGGGGCGGCGACCGCCGCCCGGCGCCACTCGCACCGCGTACTTCCAAAACGCGTGGGTGGTGCCCGGCGGCTCCACCGGCAGTTCCAGTCCCTTGGCACCGGCCAGTTGCTGTGAGAGGTGGGCGGCGTTGCGGCGGCGGGCCTCGACCATCTCGCCGAGCCGCTTGTGCTGGGCGATGCCGATGGCCGCCTGGACCGAGGTGAGGCGGTAGTTGTAGCCGACCTCGTGCGCCCAGATCATCCCGGGGCGACCCGAGACGGGGCCTTCGCCGTGGCTGCGCAGTCGGCGTACCCGCTCCGCGTGGACCGGGTTGTTGGTGAGCACGGCGCCGCCCTCGCCGCCGGAGGTGATCACTTTCTGCTCGAAGAGGCTGACGCAGGCCAGGTCCCCGAAGCCGCCGACGGGCCGGCCGCCGATCTCGGTGCCCAGCGCTTGCGCTGCGTCCTCGACGACCGGGACGCCCGCCTCGGCGGCAACGGCGGTCAGGGCGGCCATGTCGGCGGCGATGCCGTTGATGTGGACCGCCACGATGGCCTTGGTGCGCTGTGTGATCAGTGACTTGACCGAGACGGGGTCCAGGCAGTGGGTGTCCGGTGTGACGTCGGCGAAGACCGGTCGGGCGCCGAGGTACACAACGGGGCTCGCCGAGCCGATGAACCTGTGGGTGGGCACGATGACCTCGTCGCCCGGGCCGACGTCGAGGGCGTGCAGTGCCAGGTGTACCGCCGCCGTGCCGGTGGACACGGCGACCGCGTGCTCGACGCCCTGGCCGGCGGCGAGCACTGCTTCGAACTCTTCGATGGTGCTGTTCCCGAGCCCCACCAGTCGGTTGGAGCGCAGGGCCGCCACCGCCGCCTCGATGTCATCTTCCGTCAGCTGGGGCCACCGCGGTAATTCCTGGGAGGAGTTCAACTCTTCACGCCTTTCAACTCGGTGGATGCATTTACGGGTTCTTGGGGAGCGGGGATCGGCATATGGCGATCCGCTTTCTGTCGGGCCATGCTGGGGCGCGGCCCGAAATTCTTCAACGGCCGCTCCGAAACATCCTGGAACGCTCCGGATCACGTCCGGGATGCCTGGAATTTTCCGTGCCGGAGAATTCCCAGGAGGTTCGGGGCACTGCCGCAGGCGCGGCGGCGGTTCAGCGCAGTCCGAGGGCCGCTCTCACCGTGCCGAACAGGTCGGTGTTCTCGCGGACTCCGAGCACCCGGTGCGCGAGCGGCCCTTGGGCGGCAACCGGTACCGGGGCCCCGGTGTGGTCCTGCATCTCGCCGGGCATGGCCGTGGCGTACCCGAGCTGCATGCGGCCGCCCTCGTCGGTGACGAGCGTGGCGGACAGCCCTGCCGGTCGGGCGTCCTCGGGTAGCACCTGGGTCGCGTGGCCGTGGTCGGCGGTGACAATCACGAGGGTGCGAGGGTGTTGTTCGGCGTACGCGAGGGCGGTTGCCACTGCGCGGTCGAAGGCCACCGTCTCGCCGATCTGGCCGCACGGGTCGGCTTCGTGTGCCCGGTCGTCGATGGAGGCACCCTCGACCTGGAGGAAGAAGCCCTTGCCAGTCGCCCTTGACCTGTCGCGCCGGGCTGTCAGCAGGTCGAGTGCGGCGCGGGTGGACTCGGCCAGGGTGGGCGTGCCGGCGGGCCGGGCGGGGTTGTGGGGGGCGCACCGCCGGGGTGCGGTCCCGCCGGGTGCGGCCGGCGTGCCGGTCCATTCCACGGGCACCTGGTCAGGGGCGAACAACCCGAGCACGGGCCGGCCGGGGCGGGCCGCTGTCAGATCCGCTTGGTCGCGCACCACCTGGTAGCCGGTGGCACGGGCCTGTGCCAGCACCGTTCGGCCGCGGTACGGGCCGTCCGTGACGGTCTGTGCGAAGTGGTCGGCCCCACCGCCGAGCAGGACGTCGGGGCGGGCGGTGACCGTCTGCTCCACGATGGAGCCCGCGCCGCCCGCGGTCCGGGTGTCGGCCGGGCATGCGGCCATGTCCGCGGGGCCTTTGCAGGACCGGTCCGTGACGTGCGACGTCAACGCGGCGGGGGTCGCGTCGGCGACCGAGGCCGTGGTGACGCTGCCTGTTGCGTAGCCCTGGTGGTGGGCTTTCTCCAGCACAGTGGGCAATGGCCGGTTGGTGTCGGGGGTTTTGGAGACCCGTCCGTTGACCGTGCGCCGGCCCGTCGCCCAGGCGGTGGCGCCTGCTGCGGAGTCGGTGACGTAGACCGGCCGGCCCCGCTCGTCCACCGAGAAGGTGGTGCGCCGGCCCTCTGCGTCCAGGGTGTCCATGGCCAGTCTGCCGGTTGCGCCCATGGAGTAGTTGCGTGCTGCGGTGATCTCCGCGTCGCCCATGCCGTCGCCGATCAGCAGGATGACGTTGTCCGCAGGACCTGGGTCCGATACGCCCGCTCCGGTCGCGGTGGCAGCGGCGGGCCCGGTGGCGAGGGTCAGCAGTGCGGTGCCCAGGACGGCGTGCCGCCACGGGGCGGGTCTGTTTCTGCCGGGGCGGCGGGTTCCCGTCGTCCGTACTGGGTTCGTGTACCGCGTGCCGCCGGTCCGGTGGCCGGTGTCGTTCATGGTTCGTCGGATCGTCACGTTCCTCGTCCGGTTCCACGTCGGTCTCGTTCGGTTCGTTCGGTTCGCTCGGTTCGCCGTTCAGGTGTGCGGCACGCCCTGTGCAAGGGTGCCGTGCTGTGCTTGGTGTGCCGCCACCGCGTCTGGTCGGGCCCGGCTGCGCACGGGTGTTGCGGGAGCGCCTGACGGGGCCGGGTCCAGTTGGACATGGGTGCCGGTGCGGGCAGCGAGGCCTGCGGCTGCCGCTACTTCCTGCGCGCGCAGCGCCTCCTGTGCGGTGCAGGGGCTGGGGGCATCCTGTGTCACCGTGCGGAGGAATGCGTGGATCTCCTGCCGGTAGGCGGTCGCGAAGCGGTCGGTGAAGTCCTGGTACGGGTGCTGCCGGGGAGCGGGCGGGAAGCTTGTGCCGTCCTGGCCGAGCAGACGCAGTGGGGTCCGTGCGTCGAGCCCCACCGAGAGCGAGCTCTTGGTGCCCAGCACCTCGATGCGGTGGTCGTATCCGTGCGGGTCGAGCCGGGAGGCGCAGAGCACTGCGCGCGTGCCGTCGGTGAGGGTGAGGACGACGGTGGCCACGTCGTACCCGGCGCCGCCGAGCAGTCGCGCCCCGTTGGCCTGGACGGCGATCGTGCGCTGTCCGGTCAGCCAGTGCACGGCATCGATGTCGTGGATGAGGCAGTCCGTGAAGATGTCACCCGCCGTCTGTTCGTACGCGCCGGCCGGCGGCTCGTGGTCGAAGGCGGTGCACCGCACCAGCAGGATCCTGCCGAGTCCGCCCGAGACGATTCGTTCACGCAGCGCCCGGTACGCGGGGTCGCAGCGCCGTTGGAAGCCGACGTGTACCCGGGTGTGTGCCAGTGCCTCGGCCAGTTCGCGGGCTTCGGTGTCGTCGGCGGTCAGCGGTTTCTCGCAGAACACCGGTAAAGACGCCTGTGCGGCGGCCAGCAGCGGGGCTCGTCGCTGCGTCGCAGGGGTGGCCACGATGAGCGCGTCCACCTCGGCGACAACATCGCTGAGCGCTCGGCGGGAAGTCACGTCGGCGCCCGTGCCGGCAGCCAGGGCGCCGGCCAGACGGTCCGCGGCGTCGAGGTCGACATCGTGCACCACCAAGGCGGGTGGGTCCGGTAGTTCGAGCAGTGTGCGCGCGTGCAGTCGGCCCATGCGGCCGGCCCCGACGATTCCCACTCTCATCGAAAGTCTCCGTAAATGCCTGTCGGCGCCGCTCGGGGCGCCGGGATGAGGTCGTCCGGCGGTGCGTGACGGCCGGGCCCGGGCCCGGCTGCCGCAGTGCGGTTGCCATGCGGTGTGTGGTGGGTCGTGCGTGGGTGGTGCGGTGCGTTGAGGTTGTCCCAGCGGTCCGGGCGGCGGGGGTTGCCGGGTCGTCAGCTGAGGACGGCGGCCCACCGGGGGTCGGTCACGTCCACTCCGGAGGAGATGAGCTTGGTGCGCAGCTCGTCGCGCAGCTGGGCCAGGTCCACTTTGGACTGGCGCAGATTCGCGGTGAGCCGGGTGCTGCGGGTCCGGTAGCTCGAGGGGGTGTCCGGCCGCTTGTTGAAGTCCTCCAGCAGCAGCGCGTCGATATGCGCCGACCAGGGCAGTTCATGGATGCCGGCGGCGATCTCGCTGGGGCGCAGCCGGTGCCAGTACGAGATGCCGCCCGCGTGGACCAGCTGCGGGGCGAAGACCTTGGTGCCGGGGAACCTGTGGAAGTGGGAGATCCGTAGCCCCGCAGCGAGCGCCATCAGCTGATAGAGCATCAGGCCGTCGAAGACGACGCGGATCACCTCGTTGCCGTTGTGGAGGTGGTGGTAGCGCTCGTGGCTGCGTACCTCGCGGCCGTCGTCGAGTACGTCCACCAGTCCGCCTTGGGGGAAAGGCAGTTGCGGGCCCTCCAGCGTCATCACGCGGGCCAGTGCCTGTTCATGGTGCGGTTCGATGAGCCGCACCATGGCTGCGTCGATCTCCTTCTCCGGGCCGGGAGGGATGTAGGAGTAGGCGGCGGGGGTGACGGGGCCGCCGATGGCGCGCTCGATGTCGGGGCGTACCCGCGGATCGAGGGCCAGGAGCGGCGGTGCGGCGAGTGGGATCGGACCGTAGCTGAGCGGGCCGCTGGCAGCAACGCCCGGCTCCAGGCCGTCTGTGCAGCGGTCGAACCAGTCGGTGTCGGTGACGAAGCAGTCGACGTCGACGATGCCGAACGGCTGGTCCAGGTTGCGCAGCAGGAACTCGAAGATCTCGTGGCTGCCGACCCGGTCGTCCACGTCGAAGGCGGGCAGCTTGCCGGTCATGTGGTCCCGTAACGCTGTCTCCTGCGCGTTCAGCCCGGAACAGATGAACACGCAGTTCAGTGGCTCGGGGACGAATCGCAGGAAGTGATGGAGAACGTGCAGCAGTCCGGATGAGAAGAAGCAGAACCACGCGGGGCGGTCTGCCGGCAGGCCCGTGAGGAATTGTTGGAATCGGTTGTCGAGGTGCAGCAAGGGTTCGTCGGGCTGTCGGTCGCCCGGGGGCTTCTTGGTCGGATCGGAGGTCATCATCATGTCGAGGCCGTTTCCGTGCTAGCCGCCGTGTCGCCGGGGTCGTGGCTGATCTTTGTGGGCTCGCCCGCTGTGCCACGCGTTCTTCGGGAGCTTTCCCGGGTTCTTCCCTCGGTGTTTTCGGCGTGCTTTCGGGAGTGCAGTCGAGCGGGCTTGGTGGGCCGGGTGCCGGCACGCGGGCGGCGGGGCGGTCGCGCCGCGCCGCCCGTCGTGGCGCGGATGCCGGCCGGGATTCAGACGGTGTCCCAGTACTCGCCGAGCAGGAAGGGCAGTCCGTAGGACACCGACTTCCTGTCGTTGGGCCGGTAGGCGGCCCGGGGCAGGGTCCGGAAGTCGATGCTGACCCGGCTGATCTCGGTGTCGTTGACGACGTTTCCGTGCCAGGAGTTCGCGCCGTCGAACACGATGACCTCGCCGTACTCGGCGTGCACCGGCTCCTTGTCGATCCACAACGTGTTGTTGCCGAATGCCCGGGTGAGCGGGACCCAGTAGTTGACCTCGGCGGAGTCGTGCCCGAAGTCACGGTCACGGTGCCAGGAGCCCACGGCAACGGAGTTGCGCAGGTGTACCCGGAAGGTGGGGATGCGCTGGAGGTAGACGTCGTCGGCCGTGTCTCCGAGCAGGTGCCGTACCAGCGTGCGGTACGTGGGCGAGATGACGTCGACGTTGTCGTAGAACCGCTTGTGATAGGGCGTGCTCTGATCGGTCTCCCGGGTGGCGAGCCACTCGCTGGCTGCCAGACCCTCCAGGTCGTCCACGTCCATCACCTCGCGCACGAGGTCGGCGAGGGGGACCTTGGCCACGTCATAGCGCAGCCGTGTGTATGTCGTCATGTGTCTCCTCACACCAGCATGCGGCCACGCAGGCGCTTGCACCGCCGGTACCAGCCGCCGACCAGCTCGTCGATCACCGGGTCGCCCGTCTCCCCGTCGCTGACCTGGTGGCTCCGGCCGGCTGCGCGCATCGCCAGCCGTCGGGCGGCGAGCCGCAGCGGGACGGTGGGGACGGTGAGGCGCTCCAGATGGTTGCCCAGTCGCTCCAGCGGGCTGAGGTCGAAGTACTCGCGCTGCCAGCGCAGTTCGTTGTGGCGCCAGTCCTTCAGGCCGTTGAAGCCGCGGCCGTCGTTGTGGTGCATGACGTCCTGCAGGTCCTGGACCAGCACGCGTTTGCCGGCGGCGCGCACCAGGGTGGCAAGGATGACGCCGAGCCCCTCGAAGCCGCGGTAGTGCCCCTCGGGGAAGCGGATGTTCTCGATGGTCCAGCGGTTCACGCACAGGATGACGTCGTCCACGGCGTGTACCTCGTAGCGGTCCGAGCCGTAGTCGTGCACCTTGTCGTAGTCGGTGACCCGGCCGCGCCTGGTCTCCTTCTCGTTCCACCAGGCCAGCGACACGGTGTCGGATCCGCCGACCGAGCCGAGCATGCCCACGGAGTCGTCCTCGAACACCGCCTGTGCCACTTCGGCAGGGTTCTTCCGCAGCTCGACGTCGTCGTGAAGCATCACGAGGCCGGTGATGTCGGAGTTGGCGGCCGCCTGGTCGAACATGGCGTTGTACGCCGAGAAGAGCGAACGCTGATTGCGCATGGTGAACACCGGGCTGCCGGGTGTCCGGACGCGCTCGATGCCCGGCAGACACGAGCGCTCGAACAAGGTGCTCGGGCCGACGCAAACGCCGTAACCTATCACGATGGACAACCTCCCGTAATGGTTGTGGACTTGGACGGGACTGCGCTGCGGCCGCAGGCCGTCGCGCGGCGGGCGAGGCCCGTCAGAACTGGTAGGTCTGCAGGGTGCCGGTGCGCCGGACATCGAGCGTGGCGCAGTGGAAGCCGCCGCCGAGGGTGCGCGAGTGGGTCAGCTGCAGCGGCAGCACGTTCATCCCGTGCTTCTCCAGCAGCTTGATCAGCTCGGTCTGCCGTCGGTCCACCACGGCCAGGTCGGGCCGGACCACCAGCAGGTTCATGCCGATCCACACCGAGCAGTGCGGCTTGTCACCGGTGAAGCCGATGTCCACCAACTCGGGGCAGGTGATGGTCTGCCACGAACGCAGGAAGTCGGGCATGTTCCGGTCGTTCACCCGCGAGGGGTTGATCAGTACGAGGCCGGGCCGCAGCGGCACGATGGTGGAGTCCACATGGGTGGAGGCGTACAGCCTGCGGCACGGGTGCACGGTGTAGGTGTCGCCGACCGCCGACTGCAGCCACCTGGCGCCGAGTTCGTTGCCGCTGTCGGATACCAGGTACAGCAGGTCGGTGCCGAAGCGCAGGATGTTGGCGGCGTCGAAGACCGGCTCCATGTCGGTCAGTCGCTCACCGGCCGGGGCGTGCGGGGCGTAGGAGGCGTCGGTCAGTTGCGGCTTGGGCGCGGCCAGCCAGCGGGAGCCGCTGTCGAAGTACTCCCGCAGGGTGTCCTTGTAGGCGAGCGACTCCAGGGAGCGGGCTCGCAACGCCATCGGGGTCTCGATGATGGTCTGTCCGATGGCCAGCAGACCGTCGCGCGGGCAGTAATCGTGGAACCCGTCCGTCTCCCAGTCCGGGGTCTTGATCAGGGCTGCGTTGTCGCGGGTCCCGGGCCGGCGGACCGTGACCCCGAGCTTGGTCAGCTCCTCCGCCAGGACGTGGAGTTCCTCCTCGGTCTCCTTGACCACCCGGTCGGGGTAGGCGCCGGAGGGTATCTGGTCCTGGCTGTCGTAATCCCCCGCGTACTCCACGGCGAAGACACTGCGGTCGGCGGTGGGTACCCGGGCACCCACCGCTGTGCCGATGATGATCTCCTCCAGCGGGTCCCATTCGTTGTGCACGTTGACAAGGCTCATGGTTCTCCTTATGTGAGTGGGCTGTGACATCGACGGAAGGGGCGCTACTGCGGGCGACCGTGACGCGTGTCGCCGGGCTCGGTGGGCGAGGCAGCGGACGCGTCCGCCGCTGCGCGCGGGCACGACGGGTACGGGGCCGGATCTGCCGTCCGCCGCGAGGCACGGCAGGCTCGCGGTGTACGACGGGGCGGTGCGGGCACCGAGCACCGGGCGTACCGGACGGGTGCTCGGTGGGGCGCGGCGGATCCCGGTGCGCTCACTGGAATCCGACGGCCTGGACCACACATGAAGGGACAGGAACGGCAGGACGACCTGGACGACGCCGGTGGGCGGCAAGTGCGCCGGTCCTGGACCGGCGCACTGCACGGATCTCCGGTTCGACGCTGCGGACCTGTGTCGTCCCGGACCGCCGGAGTCCCGGCCGGACGGTGGAGGTGCGGGACGGGATCTTCGGTGCTTCGTCGTTGCCTGTTCCCCGGACCCGCTGAAGGCTAGCAGCGCCGCCTCGCTCCGCGCATGCGTCTGTCGTCGCGGTCAACCGTGCCACCAGCGCTTTCACGCCCGGTCGCCGGTTGCCGTGGAGGACTACGGCTCCGGGGACGGTGTCGGAACCGTTCGACTACGTGCGGTGGACAGTCGAACGTCCTCGGACGTGCCGTACGGGACGGCTCTGTATGGGGTATGTGCCCTGCGTCAGCGCTCCAACAGCGCGTCAGCCACAGCGATCTGGGACGGGTCGATCGTGGTCCGCCCGTCCTCGATGTCCCAGAGTGTGTTCTGCAGCAGCCGGCCCAGGGTCCAGCCGGTCGCGCGCCCACGGTCCAGCTCCAGCGCCTCGGTCAGCAGATCGAAGCGCCGCCGGACCACCCGCAGGGCGTCACCGGTCGCGGCGATCTGCTCCCAGCCGGTGTCCAGGGCGGGCCACAGGTCGAAACCCGGGTCACCGACCAGCGGTTCGGGGTCAATGGCCAGCCACGGTTCGCGCTCCGCGGCCAGCACGTTGTCGTAGTGCAGGTCCCAGTGCAGCATCCGGTCACCGGGCTCACCGGCCAGCTCGTCGACGGCCGACGCCCATCTGTGCAGCCGCTGCCGGTCGGTCGGGGCCGTCAACGAGGCGACGGCCTGCGGCACCTCCTTCAGCATGTCGCCGGCGATGTCACCGAGGCCGCGCAGTCCCCCGGGTACCGGGACGGAGTGCAGCCGGGCCAACAGCTCGGCCAGGATGCGCATGGCCACGTCGTCGTCCTCGACGGACGCCAGGGTGCGCGAACCGTCCAGGCGTTCCAGCAGCATGGTGCTGCTCACCGGGTCATGATCGAGCAGTCGCACCATGCCGTTCCCGTTCCAGGTGCGCAGCCCGATCAGCGCGGCGGTTGTCTCCTCCCGGGGTCTTTGGAGCTTGAGCACGGCCCGGGTGCCGTCCACACGCAGCACCGGCACCACGAGCGAGGCCTCACCGGAGCTGAGGCCACCGTCCCGCTTCAGTTCCCAGTGGTCGAGGAACTCCGTGACCAGTGCGGGCAGCCCGGCGATCCAGGCCTGTTCCTCTTCACCACCGTTCCTCGTGTACGAGCGGGCCAGGGCGTCGGGGACGTCGATTCTTTCCGACGGACTCATGGGGTTTTCCTTCATGGAGTGGAGTTTCCCGCCGCGGCCGGCCGCCGGGACCCGAACGGGCCCGGCCGGCGAGGCCGGGCGGCCTTACCAGGGTCGGGCAGCCTTGCCGAGCTCGTGCAGGGCCCGCTCGTCCGGCCGGGCGACCGGGACATCGACGGCCCGCCTCAGGCCCGACCGCAGAGCGGCCCGGTGCGGTGGCCTGTCGGCGTCGTGCAGGGCCTGACCGTCCGTCTCGTCGGCGTCGGCCTGCCCCAGTTGCTCGGCCACCCGCTGCCATATCTCGGCGCAGCCGCGGGCGAGTTCGGCGATGACCTGGACACGGTGCGGTGGCACGTTGCCCAGCAGCCGGTCCCAATCCTGGCTGCGCACGGCCACCACGTTGAGCCAGCGCAGCAGCACCCGGCCGTCCTCGGTGAGCCGTACGGACGGGTCGCGGCTGAGGTGACGCAGCATCATGGCGCGTGACGGCCCGTTCGCCTCGGCCCGGTCGGCACGGACCCGTGATTGTTGGGCGGCCGTCGGCTGCCCCTGCTCGCGGCCGCGTTCAGGCAGCGGGCTCTCGCCGTGACGCAGTCGCTTGCGGACGTCGGAGACGGTACTCAGGGACACCCCGGCCTGTGCGGCGATCTGGCGCAGCGATGCCGAGGGGTTCTCCTGGATCAGACGTCCTGCCAGCTTTCGCCCCTCGGTGGGGTCCAGGGGCCGGGCCCGCCCGTCGCGGCCGATGCGCACGTTCGACTGCGGATGCCCCGCAGTCGAACAGGATCGCAGGGTTCTGACCGTCTTCGCCGAGAGTCCGGTCGCCAGTCCGATGGCCCGGTCGGACCAGAGCGGATGACTGTCGAGGACGCGGGTCGCCGCGGCCTTGCGGTCGTCGAGGGAGAGCGGCAGGCCGTGGGTGATGTTGGATTTCACCGCGAAGACGAATGCCTCCTTCGCCTCGCCCTCGAAGTACCGGACCGCGATCTCGGTGGCACCGCGGAGTTCGGTGGCTCGCAGCCTGTGCATGCCGTCGATGACGCGCTTCGTGGAAGACATCACCACAATGGGTGGCAGTTCCGCTTCGGATTCCGCGAGAGTACGGATGTGCTCGGCGTCCTCACCGGCGCTTCGTGGGGAATCTGATGGCAGCAGCGAACCGATCGGCACCATGATCACGTCCGATAGTTTCAAGTTGCCCTCGTCCGATTCTCCCGGGCACTCCATTGGCCACTGTAGGGCTTTAACGGGACTATTACCTAAATTGGGCTCCATTACCTACCCTTCGGTCATCAGACATTCATGGCAGCACAGAGCGGTTCCTTAAAATTTTCACCTGTCATATGCTTAGCACCCATGAACGCTTAAGTAAAGCGACTGAAAAGCGATCCTGAAAAGCGATCCTGAAAACAGAATGAGTGTCCGGTTCTGCCCCGCCACCACGGGGGCGGAAGGGCAGGAGAGGCGGTGCCGGGCGAGCCCGTGAAGCCGGCTGCGCCCGCCGGCGCCCCTTTCCGGCCACTGCGGACAATCCATCGACCGTCGAGGGCTCACGCTTCATAAACGAACGGATCGACCGCGCGGCGGGAACGCGCCACACACCGGCCGGATGGCTTCCACCACCGGCCCGCGGCGCGGCCATCCTTCCCGGCAGCCCGACGCCTCGTGTTTCCGAGACCACGCAGGGAGAACGACATGAAAGCGCTTGTATTAGCAGGCGGCGCGGGCACTCGCCTCAGGCCCATCACGCACACGTCCGCAAAGCAGCTGGTCCCGGTCGCCAACAAACCCGTCCTGTTCTATGGACTGGAGGCGATCGCCGCAGCCGGCATCACCGATGTCGGTATCGTCGTCGGCGATACTTTCGGCGAAATCAGTGAGGCCGTTGGGGACGGCTCGAAATTCGGTCTCGACGTGAGCTACATCCCACAGTCGAAACCACTGGGACTCGCACACGCCGTGCTGGTCGCCCGCGATTTTCTGGGCGAGGACGACTTCATCATGTATCTCGGCGACAACTTCGTGGTGGGCGGCATCGAGGGCCCCATACGGGAGTTCCGTGCCGTCCGGCCGGACGCGCATGTGCTGCTCACCCATGTGTCCGACCCCCGGTCCTTCGGCGTTGCCGAACTGGGTGCGTCGGGCCGGGTGCGCGGGCTGGAGGAGAAGCCCACCCACCCAAAGAGCGACCTCGCCCTGGTCGGGGTGTACCTCTTCTCCCCCGCGATCCACGAGGCCGTGCGGGCCGTCAAGCCGTCCTGGCGCGGGGAGTTGGAGATCACCGACGCGGTGCAGTGGCTGATCGACACCGGTCGGGACGTGCGCTCCACACGGATCACCGGCTACTGGAAGGACACCGGCAATGTGGCCGACATGCTGGAGGTGAACCGACTCGTGCTGGAAGCCGTCGAGCCGCGCTGCGACGGCCTGGTGGACGAGCACAGCGACCTGATCGGCCGGGTCCGGATCGAGGGGGGCGCCGAGGTGCGCAACTCCCGTGTGGTGGGCCCCGCGGTGATCGGTGCGGGCGCGGTCGTGACCGGCTCCTACGTGGGGCCGTTCACCTCCATCGCCGAGGATTGCCTCGTCGAGGACAGCGAGGTCGAGTTCTCCATCGTGCTGCGCGGCGCCTCGATCTGCGGGGTGCGGCGTATCGAAGCGTCGCTCATCGGCCGGCACGTGCGGGTGACGTCCGCGCCGCCGGTGCCGTACGCCCATCGGCTGGTGCTCGGCGACCACAGCAAAGCGCAGATCTCCTCGTGATGTCCCTTGCCCCGGACCGTCCTGCCCCAGCGCCTCGCCGGCGCCCGTCTCCCCGTCCACAGCGCCTGTTCCCGCCCGACCCGTTCCGACCGGAAAGCGGAGCCCGTTGCCATGACCACACACCTGCTCGTCACCGGAGGGGCCGGTTTCATCGGCTCCCGCTACGTCCGCGCCCTGCTCGGCCCCGACGGGCCGCCCAATGTGGTGGTGACCGTCCTTGACGCCCTGACCTACGCGGGCAACCCGGCCAATCTGGCCGTCGTGCGCGACCACCCCCGGTACCGGTTCGTCCAGGGCGACATCTGCGACGCGGCCGTGGTCGACCGGGTGATGGCCGACCAGGACCAGGTCGTGCACTTCGCCGCCGAGTCTCATGTGGACCGCTCACTGCTCGACGCCTCCGCCTTTGTGCAGACCAATGTGCACGGCACCCAGACCCTGCTGGACGCGGCTCGGCGGCACGGGGTGGCGCCCTTCGTCCAGGTGTCCACCGACGAGGTCTACGGGTCCATCGAGCACGGCTCGTGGACCGAGGACGAACCGCTGCGGCCCAGCAGCCCCTACTCCGCGTCCAAGGCATCGGCCGAGCTGCTCGCCCTGGCCCACCACCTCAGCCACGGACTCGACGTGCGGGTGACCCGCTGCTCCAACAACTACGGTCCGCACCAGTTCCCGGAGAAGCTCATCCCCCGGTTCATCACCCTGCTGATGGACGGGCACCGGGTACCGCTGTACGGGGACGGACTGCACGTGCGGGAATGGCTGCATGTCGACGACCATGTACGGGGCATCGAGGCGGTCCGCACCCGCGGCCGGACCGGTCGTGTGTACAACATCGGAGGGGGCGCCGCACTGAGCAACAAGGAGTTGGTGGGACTGCTGCTGGAGGCGTGTGGTGCCGACTGGAGCAGCGTGGAGCAGGTCGAGGACCGCAAGGGACACGACCGGCGTTACTCGGTGGACTCCACCCGGATCCAACGGGAGCTGGACTTCGTGCCGACCACCGGCCTGGCCGACGGGTTGGCCGCCACCGTCGCCTGGTACCGCGCGCACCGCTCCTGGTGGGAACCGCTGCTCCCGGCCGGCTCGCTGCCCGCCTGAACGGGGCGTCCCCGTCCCGCCCGCCGCCCGACGCCCGGCACGCACCCCTCGGAGACCGACACCATGTCCCCGTACCCTCGCCCGCGTTGGCTCGTCACCGGTGCGTCCGGCATGCTGGGGCGCGAGCTCACCTCCCTGCTGGTCCGTCGGGGAGCCGCGGTGACCGCGCTCGGCCGCGGCGCCCTGGACCTCACGAACGACGCGGCCGTGCGGTCCGCCCTGGCGCGCCACCGGCCGACGGTGGTAGTCAATTGCGCGGCGTGGACCGCGGTCGACGCGGCAGAGTCGGAGCCGTCCCGGGCCATGGCGGTCAACGGCGACGGGCCGCGTCATCTGGCGCAGGCATGCCGCGCCCTGGGCGCCGTACTTCTCCAGTTGTCGACCGACTACGTGTTCGCCGGGTCAGCCGGGCGGCCGTACCGAGAAGACGACCCCACCGGACCGCGCACGGTGTACGGCTGCACCAAGCAGGCCGGGGAGCGGGCGGTGCTGGACATCCTTCCGGAAGCCGGTTACGTGGTCCGCACGGCGTGGTTATACGGGGCGGGCGGGCCCAACTTCGTGGCCACGATGATCCGGCTCGAGGCCGAGCAGGACACCGTGCCGGTCGTGGACGACCAGCACGGCCAGCCGACGTGGACCGCAGACCTCGCCGACCGGTTGGCGGCGCTGGGCTCGGCGGCGCTGGCAGGAACGGCGCCGGCCGGGATCTACCACGCGACCAACACGGGCGGCACCACCTGGTACACGCTGGCCCGGGAGACGTTCCGGCTGCTGGGCGCCGACCCCGGCCGGGTCCGGCCCACCACCAGCCTGGCGCTGGCCCGGCCGGCCACCCGGCCCGGGTACAGCGTGCTGGACCAGCCCCGCTGGCGGGAGGCGGGGCTCGAGCCGTTGCGGAACTGGCACACCGCCCTGGCGGAGGCGTTCCCCGCACTCTGTGAGGCCGTCGGCCATCCCGTGCCCCGGCTGCTGTGACCTGCCGGCCCGTGTGCCGGGGAGCACCACCTGTACCAGGAGCACGCATACGAGGGGCCCACCGTGAGAGTTCACGGTGGGCCGTTTCGTCGGGTGCTCAGACCACGTGCCGCTCGCGCAGGGAGCGGTGGAAGGCGACGCATTCGTCGAAGGACGGCAGCAGGCCACGCCGCTCCATCTCCTCCATGCCCGGGGCCTGTTGATCCTTCTCGGAGAGCACCGGCTCGATGTCCCCGGGCCAGGCGATGGCGAGGTCCGGGTCGAGCGGATGCACCCCGTGCTCCCGCCCGGAGGCGTAGCCCTGCGAGGTGAGGTAGACAACGACGGCGTCGTCGGTGAGGGCCATGAAGGAGTGGCCGAGCCCTGCCTCGACGTACAGGCTGCGGTACGGGTCGTCGAGTCGAACGGCCTCCCAGGAGCGGTACGTGGGCGAGCCGGTCCGGATGTCCACCACCACGTCCAGCACGGCGCCGCTGAGACAGGTGACGTACTTGGCCTGGCCGGGCGGGGCCTGGGCGAAGTGCACCCCCCGCAGCACCCCTTGCCGCGAAACGGACCGGTTGACCTGGGCGACCCCGGGTTCGTAGCCGAGCACAGCGCTCAACGACCGGCCGCTGTACAGCTCCTGGAACTCGCCCCGGTCGTCGGCGAACGCACGGGTCTCCGACAGCCAGGCGCCCTGCACACTGAGCGGACGCATTTGCGCCTCCTCTCACAATGGTTCAGTCGATGCGTGTCGGCATCGTCGGTGGGGCTGCGGGGCTCCGCGGCCACCGGCGACGTGGGGACGGCGGGACCGGCGGGGTCAGAAGCGGTGCGTCTCCAGGCTCCGGTCCTGCGGATGACGGGGTGATGCCGTGGAAGCTCCCGCGAGCATCCGGGAGCGGGGCAGCCGCAGCGGCAGCACGACCACGCCGTGCCGCTCCAGCACCCGCATCAGCTGTCGCTGTCGGTCCACGAGGACCGCGCCCGGCCGGAGAACCAGCATGCTCATCCCGATCCAGGACGAGGGTGGAGTACGGGTCCCCTTCATTGTGGACGCTGACCAGGCTCACGGCTGACCTTTCGGTACGAGGTGGTCACGGGAGGGATGCGGCGGCGTAGGCGGGTTCAGGCCTGCGGGAGGTAGCGCGCCAGCCGGCCCCACATGGCATCGTCGTCGGCGTCTCCGGTGTGGGGGCCGGTGAACCGGGTGGCGTACTCGGCGACCTCGGCGAGCGTCCAGCGGAGTTCGTAGAACCGCAGGAACGCCGGGCGACCCTGGGGGGCGGTTCCGAACACCCGGGTCAGGGCGGCCCAGTCGCGCTCCGGCGGGGCCCACATTGCCCCGCCCCAGTCGATGATGTCCACGCCCTGTCCGAACAGGACGTTGGTCAAGCTGGGGTCGCCATGTGTCAGCGCGGGGCGTTCGCCGCGCCACCGCGCGGTGCACCGGTCGGCCACCCGGGCGGCCTCCTCGCGCAGGTCGGTGAGGTGGCCCCACCGCCGGGCCACCAGGTCGGCCAGCCGGCCGCCGTAGGGTCCGCACTGGGCGGCGGCGCCGTTCAGCGCGACTTGCAGCGCCTTGTCGAGGTCGTTGTCGAAGGGGAACCGGAAGTCCTCGGTGGGCAGCTCGACGGGCCGGGAGGCGGGCGGTTCAAATGTGTGCACCTCATGCAACTGGCTCATCAGCAGGTCGATCTGGCCGGGCGTGGGGGGTGCGGAGGAGGCGGTGGCACGCTCGACGTAGGGGAACGTCACGACGGGGAAGTCCGCGATCCGGTGGACCACCCGTCCGTCGTGCCCGGCGAGCGGGGCGAGGACGAACTCCTTCCCGCTCTCGCGCAGCAGCAGCGGCACTTCGTAGGCCCCGGGGAAATGGCCGTCCAGGTCGCGGCGGATGCTGATCCACAGCGGTCCGCAGCGGTATGACCAGCTGTCCTCGCCCAGTGGGAAGAACTCCGGCTCGGGCAATTCTCGGCCGCTCGGGAAGAAATCCTGGAAGTTTTCCTCGACAAGCCGGAGAAGGCTCCGGCGTTCCACGAACGTATTCTCCAAGAGCATGCCAGAGGCTAACACCGTGGGCGGCCATGAGGCTTTTCCCGGAAAGGCGTTCAACTGACTGCCGGGAACATGCGGACAACCGCCGGGCAACGGCTCCACGGATATGGTGGGCTGATGGCTGATGACAGTGATGTGCGCCTCGCGCACCGACTGGAGGAAATGGCCGGCGAATTGGCGCTGGGATTCTTCG
The DNA here is from genome assembly GCF_036048035.1 of Streptomyces sp. NBC_00400. Taxonomy (NCBI): domain Bacteria; kingdom Bacillati; phylum Actinomycetota; class Actinomycetes; order Kitasatosporales; family Streptomycetaceae; genus Streptomyces; species Streptomyces sp. NBC_00400. The sequence continues at coordinate 1,425,103 of NZ_CP107940.1, forward strand.
GACGGCAGCCGACCGCGCGGCGCAAGAGCGACGGAAGCCCGGTCAGCGAGGCCGATCTCGCCGTGGAGAAAGCCATGTTGGCGGTACTGGCGGCGGAACGGCCCGGGGACGCGGTGCTGAGCGAGGAGAGCGGCGCGCTCGGGACCGCGTCCCGGCGCCGTTGGATCCTGGATCCCATCGACGGCACGATCCCCTTCCTGGCCGGAGAGCGCGGGTGGGGTACCCATGTGGCCCTGGAGGTCGATGGGGAGCTGCGGGTCGCCGTGCTGAGCCGGCCCACCGAGGGCGCCAAGTGGTGGGCGGTTCGGGGTGGGGGCGCGTTCGCTTCCACCGGCGGCGGTCCGCTGCCGGCGGCGCGTGCGCTCTGCATACCGGGGGCGGGCGTGCCGCTGCGGACGGCCCGGGTGGGTGGCTTCCTGATGCCGGACTCCCCCGTCGAGCCGGTGCGCGACCGGATGCGCTGGATCGAGTCCTCGGTGTGCCTGGTCGCCGACCTGCTGGAGGGCCGTGCCGACGCGGTGGTCGACGAGGGCGGCCATGTCTGGGACCGGGCGCCGGCCGCCCTACTGGTGCGGGAGGCCGGTGGTCGGGTTGACGACCTGCGAGGGGGCAGCCGGCTGGACGGGCGCTGGCTGATGTACGCGGCGGAGGGGGTCGCGGACGAACTGACCGGGCTGCTGCATGATGCGGGTGCGTGACGGCTTGGGTGGTGCCGGTGTCGGGCCGGCCCCACCGGAGAGCCCCCGCCGCGTCGTGGGCGTACCGTCCACGGGGCGGTCGTCCTGCCCGGTGTGCCGGGCGCCCGGCAGTTCCTGCCGGGATGCTGCAGTGCCGGTCGTGCGGACGGCCGACGTGCCTGACGGTTCCTCAGGGATGCGCCTCGCCCTTGACCGCGCGGCGGAAGGTGTCGGCGGCGTGGTCGATCTCGGCGTGCGAGGAGTCGGCGTGGACGCCGGTTCCGGGGCCGAGGTAGCCGTCGGAGACGCCGGTGGCGAGGGCGAGGGAGCGGGCGAGGACGCTGTCGGTGCGGGGCAGCACGCCGGGTTCGAAGGGATGCGTGGGGCGCCCGCCCGGGGCGCGGAACGGCACGGTGGAGCGGTCGCCGCGGCCGAATGCGGTGAGCGCCGGCAGCCCGGCGTAGTAGTGCGTCGGCGAGTCGAGGAGTGTTCGGGTTCCGAGCCGGTCGGCGACGTCCTGGGCGTGCGCTGCATCCTCGAAGACGTACACGGCGACGGTGCCGCACTCCCCCGCAGGGTCGTGCAGGGTCCTGCCGCGCACCCCGGGCAATTCGCCGATCGCCTCGACCAGCCGGCGTTTGACGTCGCGGATGCGGCCGAGGATCAGATCGAGCTTGTTGAGCTGCGCGAGCCCCACGGCGGCGTGCAGTTCGCCGAGGCCCAGGTTCATACCGAGCAGCAGGTCGCCCTCGCCGCGGTCCTGGCGGTAGGGGAACCAGCCCTGGTCGTGGAAGGAGTAGGCCCGCTGGAAGACCAGCGGGGCATCGCTGAGCACGAACCCGCCCTGCAGCGAGGTGATCACCTTGTAGTGGTTGAGGGAGAATGCACCGGCGCTGCCCAGGGTGCCGAGCGGCCAGCCCCGGTAACTTCCGCCGGCGCTTTGCGCGCAGTCTTCCAGCAGTTGCAGTCCGTGCTTGTCGGCGAGGTCGCGCAGCGCAGTCATGTCGGCGGGTGCGCCCAGCATGTGCACGGGCATGATCGCCCGGGTGCGGGGGGTGATCCTGGCCCGTACGTCGGCCGGGTCCAGGGTGAGGGACTCGTCGACCTCGGCGAGCACCACATCGGCACCGCAGTGCAGTACTGCCGCGATCGAGGCGACGAACATGTAGCCAGGCACGATGACCTCGTCCCCCGGTCCGATGCCGAGTCCCACGAGGGCCGCGACCAGCGCGGAGGTGCCGCTGTTGACGCCGAGGCAGTGGGCGGTGCCGAAGCGTTCGGCCGCCGCTCGTTCGAAGCGGCGGACCCACTCCCCCTCGCCGGGGTCGTCGAATGCCTCTCGGTGGGCGTACCAGCGGTCGAGCACAGCCATAACATTGGCGCGCTCCTCGTCGCCGAAGAAGCGGTATCCCGGTCCCGGCACTGTGGTTCCTCCCTGGGTGTGGCGCGGTGGGCTCATGGGGCGCCGACGGGCGTCGGGGCCTCGGTATGCGCGCCCGGGTGCATACCGAGGATGCTGCTGTGCGCAGCGCCGGCGTCAGGCTTCGGCCAGTAGTGCGGCAAGCCGGCGGGACAGCGCGATGGCGGTCAGGGACGGGTTGGCGGCGCCCAGGCGGGGGAAGACGGCCGGGCCCGCGGCGTAGAGACCGGGCAGCGCGGTGAAGGCGTGGCGCGCATCGAGCAGCCGGCCGAGCGGCAAGCTGCCGCCCTCATGGTCCTCGGTGCCGAGCAGACTCGTCCAGGTCTCGGGCAGGCCTGCCGACTGGCGGCGGGTGCGGTCGGGTAGCACCCGGGTGTTGTCGCGGTCGGCGTCCCCGAAGTCGGTGAACTCCAGAGGGGTGGCGGGCGCCCCCAGTTCGGCGGCGGCCAGCGCCCAGAAGTCGCACAGCAGGTCGCGCTGTCCGCTGATCATCTTGCGGTCCTCTGGGAGCAGTTCGGTGTGGATGCGGGCCTGCCAGGGCAGTTCGTCGGACGGCCGGCACTCCACCGCGCTGCGCTCGTTGGGGAGTTGCTCTCCGGTGACCCGCACGTCCAGCAGTGCCCGGCCGGGCCCGTCGTCGTGGATGTCCATCCGCAGGTAGGAGCGCAGCGCCGGGTCGGTGGGCAGGTGGTACGAGCCGGGTGCGGGCAGGCGGTCGGCGGGCAGCCGGGCCACAAAGCCCTGCACGATGTGGTCGGCGAGGCCTCCGAGCCGGGGTTGGGGCAGGGCGCCCGCCTCGGTGAGGGCATGCACGGCCAGCCGGGTGCTCTCCACGGTGCCGGCGCACAGCACCACGGTGTCAGCGGCGACGGTCGCCAGGGTGCCGTAGGCGGTGCGTGCCAGGACCCCGCGGGCTCGTCCGCCGCGCACGTCCACGGCGAGCACTTCGGTGCCGCAGTGCACCTGGACGCCGGGTGGCGGGGCGGGCCGGCCGGCGGGCCCGCGCCAGGCGTCCAGCGCGGTGTACGCCTCCCAGCGGTCGCCGGGCAGGCGTCGGCAGGCCCGGGGCAACGGGCGGAACTCGTGGCCTCCGAGGACGGTTCGGGCGGGCTGGGCGGGGTCCCACAGCCTGCCGCCGCTCCAGGCGGTCAGGTCGGCGGTGACCCGGTCGTACCAGGAGGGCTTGCCGGCGACGCCGGTGGTCAGGTCGGCCACGATCTCGGCAGGCCACCCGGGCGGGTGCAGCGCCCACTCCTCCAGCGGCAGTATCACCCCGTGCCAGTACAGGGACCGGCCGCCCAGCCGGCAGCGCAGCCCGGAGATACCGGTGTAGTGCGGGGGTGTCGCGGAACGCCAGGGCCGGTGGAAGTGCGGGTCGCGCTCCGGCGCGAAGACGATTTCGGTGGCGGCCTTCTGAGGGTGCGTCACATGGATGTGCGCCAGGTCCTGGCCGGGCCCCGCCTCCAGCAGCAGCACGTCCTGGGCGCCGTGGCCGGCCAGCGCGGCGGCGAGTTCTACGCCGGCGAGCCCGCCGCCGACGATCACGGTCCGGGCGTGGGTCGGGACGGGTCGGGAGGGGCCCGGCCCGCCGGCCCGTGGTCGGGCCGCGTCGTGTTTCGGTGGGAGGTGGCCGGACATCTCTGACTCCTCGCCTGATGTTTTCCCGCCTCTGGCCGCGAAGAGGCGACCTGTTTTCCAGGCGGCCGGTTCACTGCAGCGTACCCATCTGTTCGACTGCGTGCGTTCCTCGGTCGAACGCCTCAGGTGTTCACGGTCCGCGCATCGTCGGGACTGTGGCGTACGGCTGACGTAGGTGCGTAAATTCCGACTTCATCCGTCGCATTCTCGAAAGCGAGGGCAATCATGAGAAATTCACTGGCGATCTCCGGTGGACCGCGCCTGTCCGACCGCGAGTGGCCGCGTTGGCCGCAGCCTGGCGAGCGTGCGCTGAAAAGCCTCGAAGACGTATTGATGAGCGGCCGTTGGACGATTAGCTGCGCCTATCAGGGGCGGCAGTCCTACGAGCGCCAATTCGCGGCCGCATTCGCAGACTACTGCCGTTCCGCCATGTGCGTGCCGATGGCGACGGGAACCGCCTCGCTGGCCATCGCGCTGGAGGCGTGCGGGGTCGGTGCCGGGGACGAGGTGATCGTGCCCGGACTGAGCTGGGTGGCGTCCGCGTCGGCCGTGCTCGGCATCAACGCCGTACCGGTGCTGGTGGACATCGACCCGGACACGTACTGCCTGAACCCGGCGGCCGTGGAGGCGGCGATCACCGAGCGGACCCAGGCCATCACCGTGGTGCACGCCTACTCGGCCGTCGCCGACCTGGACTCGCTGCTGGACATCGCCCAGCGGCACGGACTGCCGCTGATCGAGGACTGCGCGCACGCACACGGCGCCAGTTACGGCAACTGGCCGGTGGGTGCGTTCGGCACTGCCGGGGTCTTCAGCATGCAGGGGAGCAAGTTGCTGACGTGCGGCGAGGGCGGTGCGCTGGTGACCGATGACGCCGACATCGCGATGCGCGCGGAGCATCTGCGCGCGGACGGGCGGGTGGTGCGCCGCGATCCGGTGGACGTGGGCGAGATGGAGCTGGAGGAGACCGGTCAGCTGATGGGCAGCAACGCCTGTCTGTCGGAGTTCCATGCGGCGGTGCTGCTGGACCAGCTGGCCCTGCTCGACGGGCAGAACGCCCGCCGGGTGCGGGCCGCGGACCATCTCTCCGACCGGCTCGGCGAAATAGGGATGACGGTGCAGGACACCTCCCCGGGGACCACCGACCGCAGCTACTACCGCTACATGGTGCGGCTGCCCGACGAGGTACTGGCCGTGGCACCGGTGGACCGGATCGCCCGCGCGCTCACCGCCGAGTTGGGCTTCGCGGTGACGCAGACCCATCGGCCGCTGAACGACAATCCGCTGCACCGGCCGGCCTCGCGCCGGCGGTTCGCCACCGATGCGCGCTTCCTGGAGAGGGTGGCCCCGTCGCGGTTCGATCTCCCGGTGGCCAAGCGCATCTACGGGAGCGTGGTGAGCTTCGGTCACGAGGTGCTCCTGGCCCCGCTCGACGCCATCGACGACATCGCCCGGGCGTTCAGGAAGGTCATGGACAACCTCCGGGAGGTCGCCCGCTGACGGACGTCACGGCATGGACGGCAGCACGTCGCCCCGCACCGTCCGCCCGAGCCGGCGGGAAAAGACCTCCGGGGTGGACACGTGCAGGGTGTGCATCCCCAGTTCGGCCCCCACTCGCAGCACCGTGGCACGGTCGTCGATGAGCAGCGTCTCGGCGGCCGTAGCACGGCACCCGTGCAGCGCCGCGGTGAAGAACGACAGTGCCGGTTTCACGCGGCCCACGCGCCAGGACGAGCACAGCATGTCGAACAGCGCGAAGTGTCCGTAGGTCTCGTCCTTCAGGCGGTCCCAGTGCTCGGCCTCGTTGTTGGTGAGGACCACCGTCACCTCCGGCCGCTCCTGGCGTAGTGCGCGCAGGGCGCGGAAGCTGTCGTGGTACGGGCGGACGCTGCCCAGGTAGGCGCGGTCCAGCCAGCGTGTTTCTGTGGGTGTGTCGGCCGAGGGTCTGTGTCCGTCCGCGACCAGCCGTGCGAGCACTTGGTGCACATGACGCCGGCCGCTCTCGTATTCGGGCGCCGACGCCTCGACGCGCCGGGCGATTTCCGCCCGGTTCGCGCCGTAGCGGTCGGCAACCCGTTCAAGGAAGTCCGTCTCTTCGTTGATGTTGTTGTAGAGCACGCCGCCGGCATCCACGAACAGCGTTCGAATCATCGCAAGTCCTCTCTCTCGCAGGGCCGGTGACGGCTTCGGCTCAGCGCTCCAGCAGGGGGGCGTAGCAGCCGCCGTCCGTGTGCGCCCAGGCGACGAGCATCCGGTAGGGCTCCCATTGCGGGTACGCCTGTCTGCCGGGCTTGGCCAGCTCGCGCTCCAGGCCCCAGGTCTCCAGCTGGATCGAGTAGCCGGTGAGCAGGTCGATGTCGGCGTCAGTGCTCAGCAGCGGGCGGGCCAGGTCAGCCACCGCCTCCTGCAGCAGTGTCCGGTCGGCGTGCTCCTCGGCGGTCGGCTGCGCGTCCGTCTGCACGGGTGCGTAGGCCATTTTGACCAGTTCGTTCAGGTCCAGTTGCACGGGCGCGAGGACCGCGAACTCGAAGTCCAGCAGGGACACCACATCAGTGCCGTCCCACAGTGCGTTGACCGGGGAGAGATCGCCGTGATTGAGCGCTGGGACCGCGTCGGACAGGGCCGCCCAGTGGCGGTCGAGCGCGGCGCTCAGCCGTTCGTGTTCGGTGTCGGTGAGCACCCCGGCCGTGTGCAGCCGCAGCAGGCCGTCCTCGGCCTCGTCGGGGGACTGCGCGTAGAAGGGGTTGCGGGTGCGGGCCACGGGTGCGGCGGAGGCCGGGTCGACGCGGTGCACCGACCGGGCCCGCTCCCACAGTTGCCGGGTCGCGGTCACGCGCTGTTCGCCATCGAGTGTGGGCCAGGCCTCGTCCAGGCTGGTCGCGGGGATCTCCCGGGTGACCACCCATTCGCAGCCACGGGTGGTGCCGGAGTCCAGCACCCTCGGATAGCCCACCTCAGGGGGCAGCAGCCGGGCCAGCCGGGTCTCGCGCACCAGGTCCTGGGCGGCGGTTGAGCCCGCGACGCGTACGGCGAGTCCGCCGCCCAGCCAGGTGGCGTTGGTCCAGCCGGCCGCGCGGCGGGCGGTCGCGAAATCCACGCCGTGGCGCCGGAAGATCTCGGCGGCCACGGCAGCGGTCTGTGCGGCGTGCGCCGCGCGTTCGCGGCCGGTCGTGGTGCCGGTCACCGATGCGCCATCAGCCGCAGCGAGACGACCAGGCGCAGGGGGTCCGGTCCGTCGGGCAGCCGGAGCAGTGGCGGTACTTCGTGCCACATGCGTGGACCGAGCAGCCGGGCGTCGCCGTCGCGGTCGTAGAGCGGCTCCAGGTAGCCCTGGCGCAAGATGCGCATGGCGCCGACGGCGTCGTAGCACAGCGGGAACTGAAGGTTGAAGCGGTTGAGGTCGGTGTCCTCCTCGGCGCCGTGCGGGCCGATGTAGTCGCCTTCGCGGTAGGCCAGCAGGAACACCCGCCCGTAGTGCAGTTGGCGGCCGGTGATGGCCTCGACCACGGGCAGCAGGTGACGTGCCGCATGTTCGGCCCAGTCGAGCAGGCCGTGGTCGCGGAAGACGGTGGTGACGCGTTCGGCGTGGGCGGGTGAGTCGGATTTGGCGTCGATGCGCAGCAGTCGGAAGCCGTAGCCGAGCGAACCGTCGCCGGCCGCGTGTTCCTGAGCGTCGAGCACGGGCTCGTCGCTCAGCTGCCGGTAGGCCGAAAGGGCCGCCTCCTTGAGTGCGGTGACATCGGCGACCTGCGGTATCTGGGCGCACCGGTGGGCGGTGTAGAAGGCGCGGAGAGAGCCGATGTCGAGGTCCCAGTCAGAGGTGCGCAACCGGTCGATCGGGGCCTTGGGACGGACGGAGTTGGCGTCCACAGAAACCTCTTTCGCGGATGGTGGTCACGTTGGCTGTCTTGGGGCGGTCGGGTCCGGGGGGAGGCGCGGGCGGCTCAGGCGGTGCCGAGCACCACCAGGCGGCGGCTGCTGACGGTGAAGGTTGCGCCGGTCTCGTCCATGACCCGGGTGTGGGAGAACCCGGCGGAGCGGAACCACTCGCTGATCTCGGGGGCGGTGAACATGCGGACGCTGTAGCGGGCGCGTTCCACCTTGTTGTCGCGAATGGTGGTCTTCTCCGCGTAGTAGCGGCTGGCCTCGGCGTCCAGCTCCTGGATGTCGATGGCCATGTCCTGCCCGCGGCGCAGGATGTCGACGTGCATGTCGTGATTGGCCAGCACGCTCGGAATGTGCCGGTAGGGGGAATGCATATCGAGCAGGAACCGGCCGCCGGGGCGAAGTGCGCGGCGGTAGCGTCGCAGAATGTCCCGGTCGGTCTCATCGTCGAAGTAGCCGAAGGAACTGTACCAGGAGACGGCCGCGTCGAATTCGGCGGCGAAGGACATCTCACGAAGGTCGACGTGCCGGTAATCGACCTGGGCCCCCGTTTTCTCGGCTTCGTTTCGGGCCATCTCGAGGAACCGCTCGTCGCGGTCGATCCCGACCACCCGATAGCCCCGGGAGGCCAGCACGTTGGCGTGGCGGCCGTGCCCGCAGGGTGCGTCAAGGAGATCCATTCCCGGCTCGAATCCGCCGAGTTCGACCATACTCGACGCTTCTTTCTCGCTGAGTTCCGGAGTGAGATCGGGGAGGTCGAAATAGTCGTAGTCGCCGCCGAAAAGACTGTCCCAATCCACATGCGGTTTCCTTGGGTTCATATGCTCAGGCTAGAACCGGAGCCGCATTTGCCGCAATGATTTCATTCGCCGTGCGGGCGGTGGGATTCATTCACCGTGCCAGGCTCGCCACAATGCGGCATAGGCACCGCTCGCGGCCAGCAGTTCGTGGTGGCTGCCCAGTTCGATGACACGGCCCTTCTCGACGACCGCGATCCGGTCGGCGTCCTCGGCGGTGTGCAGCCGGTGCGCGATGGCGATGACGGTGCGGTCGTTCAGCACGGCGGCCATGGCCCGCTCGGTGTGCCGGGCCGTGGCCGGGTCGAGCAGCGCGGTGGCCTCGTCGAGGACCAGGGTGTGTGGGTTGGCGAGCACCAGCCGGGCCAGTGCGACCTGTTGGGCCTGTGCGGCGGTGAGCTCGTGCCCGGTGGAACCGACGAGGGTGTCCAGGCTGTCGGGCAGCGCCGCTGCCCAGTCGCCGGCGCCGACCACTTCCAGGGCGCGGCGCACCTCGGTGGCGTCGGCGCCCGGTCGGGCGAGGGTGAGGTTTTCCTGCAGGGTGCCGCGGAAGATGTGCTGTTCCTGGGTGACCAGCGCGATGCGGTCGCGCAGTTCCCCGGTGCTCAGTTCGACCAGCGGCACCCCGCCGAGCCGGACCGTGCCGGAGCCGGGGTGGTAGATGCCCGCGAGCAGCTTGCCGAGGGTGGACTTGCCGGAACCGGAGGGGCCGACGACGGCGAGCCGTTCGCCCGGCGCGAGGTCGAGGTCGATGTCGTGAAGAACGGCGAGTCCGGGCACGTAGGAGTAGGTGACGGCGCGGGCGGTGAGGTCTTGTCCTGAGGGCCGGGCACCGGTGGGTGCGCGGTCCGCGGGCAGCTTGCTCACGCCCAGCACCCGGGCCAGCGAGGCCGAGCCGATCTGCAGCTCGTCCGTCCAGCTCAGTACGTCGTCCAGCGGGAAGATCAACTGCCGTACGTAGAGGGTGGCAGCGACCACTTGGCCCAGCGAGGCCAGGCCGCTTGTGTAGAGCAGCCCGCCGACGGCGAGGGTGGCCACCAGCGGGACGGCGTAGCTGAGCTCGACCAGCAGGTACCAGGAGCTGCGCAGCCACATCGTGTGGCGTTCGGCCTGGTATGCCTGCGCCAGGTCGCGGTCGAGCGCCCGGCGGCGCCAGTGTTGGAGGCCGAATGCCTCCGCGGTGCGGGCCCCGGGTACTGCCTCGGCGAGGCTGTCGCCGAGCGCCACGTAGCTGGCGCCGCGCCTGCGGTAGGCGGCGCCGGAGCGGCGCAGATACCAGCGGGTGCCGGCCCACAGCAGCGGTACGACCAGAAGGCTTGGCAGCGCGGTGAGTGGGCCGACCAGCAGCAGTGCGCTGAATGTGAACAGGCAGGTCAGCGAGGCGATGAGGGTCTCGGGGGCGGCGTAGCGGACAGTGTTGGTGAGGGCGTCGGTGTCGCGTGAGGCACGGGTGATCAGATCGCCGGGTTCGGCGTCCTCCACGGTGGACAGCGGCAAGCCCACCACCCGGTCGACGAAGTCTTCGCGCACCTCGGCGGTGATCTTCTCGCCGAACCGGCAGGAGCGCTGGACCGCCCAGTAGGTGAGCGCGGCCTGGGAGATCAGTGAGACCAGCAGACCGAGGCCGAGCAGATTGACGGTGTCGGCGGTGGCGGTGGCGGTGGTGCCGGCCACTTCGTCGATAAGCCGGCCGATCAGCCAGGGAGCGAGCAGTGCGCACACCGTGGCCAGTCCGTGCAGTGCCAGCATCCAGCCGAGGTCGCGGGTGTGGCGGCGGGCCAGAGCTCGGGCGTGCTTGCGCACCTCGGCCGTGTCGGCGACCGGCAGCGTTTTCCTGCTCATTGCGCGGGCCCCCGGGGGACGAAGCTGGTGGTGGGCGTGTCCCCGGTGCGGTCCTCGCCGGTTTCGCGCTGGATGAGCAGGCGGTAGTGCGCGCTGGTGGCCAGCAGGTCACGGTGGCTGCCGGTGGCGGCGACCCGGCCGCCGTGGAGGAAGGCGACCTGTTCGGCGTGGTCGAGCAGCAACGGGCTGGAGCTGACCAGGACAGTGGTGCGGCCCTGGCGGGCGGCGCGCAGCCTGCGGCCGACCCGGTCCTCGGTGTGCGCGTCGACGGCCGAGGTGGGGTCGACCACGACGAGGATGCCGGGGTCGGCGAGCACGGCGCGGGCGAGCACCAGTCGCTGGCGCTGGCCGCCGGAGAATCGGGCCCCGTCGGCGGTGATCTCGGTGTCCAGGCCGTTGGGCAACGCCTCGACGATGTCCTCGGCGACGGCCACCCGCAACGCGGCATGCACGTCGTCGTCGCAGGCGGCGCGGTGCGGGTCGAGGCTGTCGCGCAGGGGTCCCCGGAAGAGCCGGGAACGGTTGTCGACCACGAGGATGTGTTCGCGCAGCTGCTCGGTGCGCAGCTCGGTCAGCGGCAGCCCGGCGTAGCGGACGGGCCCGTCGGAGTAGCCGCCGAGCCGGTCGGCGAGCTGTACGCCCTCGACCGGCGGCGCCACCACCGCGAGGAACGAGCCGGGGGTGACGACCAGTCCGGTGCGCTCGTCGACCAGGTCGTGCCCGCCTGCGAATAGCGGGGTGCGCCCGCATTCGGTGTCCGGGGAGGCGGCGGGCAGGGAGAGCACGGCTATGGCGCGGCGTGCGGCGACATGGGCCCGGGCGAACCGGTCGGCGGTGTCGGTGAAGATGGCGAGCGGCTCGACGAGGAAGGCGGCGTACGCGTAGAAGGCCACGAGTTCGCCGGGTGTGACCGAGCCGTTCAGCGCGGCGCGGGCGCCGACCCAGGTGACGGTGGCGACCAACAGGCCGGGCAGCAGCACCTGGGTGGCACGGATGAGGGCCTCGGCGCCGGCGACCTCGGAGCCGGCGACGCGCACGCGCTGGGAGCGCTCGCGGTAGGAGCGGGCGAAGGAGGTCTCGCCGCCGACGCCACGCAGGACCCGCAGCCCGGTCACCACGTCGGTGAGCCGGGAGGTCAGTTCGCCCTGGAGATCCCGGTAGGCGCCCTGTCTGCGGTGCAGCGGGCGCAGGGTGTAGCCCATGGTGAGGATGATCGCGGGCAGGGCGACGATCAGCAGGAGGCCGAGCGAGGGGGACTGATCGAGCAGCACCACGGCCACCAGCAGCGTGGAGACGACTGCGCCGAAGGCCCGGCCGACGACGTCGAAGGCGTTGCCGATGGTGGTCATGTCCGAGGTGCCGATGCTGACCAGTTCGCCGTCGTCCACGCGGCGTTCGAGGCCGGCGCCGAGCCGGCCCGCGTGGCCGACCACGAGTTGCACTGTGCGGAAGCCGGCGGCCAGCGCGTTGTGCATGCTCAGCCGGCGGCGGACCGTACCGGAGGCCGCCTGGACCACGCCAAGGCCCAGGAGGGCGGCGGACCATACGAGGACGGCGTCCATCTTGCCGGGGACGAGCCCTTGGTCGATGGCCTCGCGCACGACGACCGGTACGAGTGCCTGCGAGCCGAGCCAGAGCAGACCCAGGAAGGCTGCCGCACTCAATGGCCAGGCGACGCGGCCCGCAAGCCACAGTAAGTACCGGGAGGCGGAGCGAATATCGGGGCTACCTGGATCTGCGACGGGGAGCGGACGCATTGCGCGAAGATACCGAGTGAGCCGGACAGACCGTCAACTCCCGCGGCCGGCAGCCGTCTTGTGTGTTCGACTGCGTAAGGTAAGCAGTCGAAAGCCTTCCACCACATTCCGCGGTGCTTTGCCGACTGTGCGCGAGGGGCGTCCGGCATCGATGCGGTGTGCTTTCACGACGGTCGTGCGGTGTACGCGCTCTCGCACACACGCGACCGATCGGGGCGATGTTGCCCAGCTTCGTGCCACCGACCTAGCCTCGCGCTTCCATGATGCTTCGACAGGTATCGGAGATTCGCCATGCTGGTGCACGCCACTTTGCCGAAGGGTGCGGCGCTCATCGAGCAAGAACGGCCGGAGGCTGACCGTGGATCGCCCGGCCGCTCCGTCCGCCGGTTCCGGTCCTCGAAGTGCTCGCGTCCTGTGCACGGGCCCGCGTTCGGGGCGTCGGGGTCGAAGCCGGACGCCGAACGCTGCGGCGCGTGGCCCGGACGCCGCGCGAGCGCCTCGTACGCGCTGCGCCGGCCCCGGTCGGCCGCGGTTTCGGCAGGCCGCCGATGATCATCGTCGACACCGTGCTGCGCCGGCGCGCGCAAGAGGGCCGGCCGATCCGGGTCGGCATGGTCGGCGCCGGCTATATGGGACGCGGCCTGGTGCGGCACATCTCCACCTCGGTGGCCGGCATGCGGGTGGCGGCAATCTCCAACCGTCATGCGGCCCACGCCGAACGTGCCTACACCGAGGCGGGGTTGGCGCACGTGCGGGCCGATACTGCGGGCGCGATCTCGGCGGCGGTGGCCGGGGGCCGGCCGGTGGTCACTGAGGACGCGTTCGCCCTGATCGCCGCAGAGGGCATCGACTGTCTGGTGGACGTCACCGGCGCGGTGGAGTTCGGGGCCCAGGTGACCGTCGCCGCCATCGAGCGAGGGCTGCCGGTGGTGACCATGAACGCAGAACTGGACTGTACGGTGGGCCCGTTGCTCGCACACCGTGCCCGCACGGCCGGGGTGGTGCTCACCGGGGCGGACGGTGACCAGCCCGCGGTGCAGGCCAATCTGCTGCGGTTCGTGCGCAGTCTGGGTGTGAGCCCTCTGGTGGCCGGCAACGTCAAGGGATTTCAGGACGAGTACCGCACACCCACCACCCAGCAGCCGTACGCCAAGCGGTGGGGCCAGAACGTCCGCATGATCACCAGCTTCACCGACGGGACGAAGGTCTCCTTCGAGCAGGCGATCGTGGCAAACGCCTTCGGCTTCACCGTGCCCCGGCGCGGCATGTACGGACGCGACCACACCGGCCATGTCGATGAGTTGACCGGGATGTACGACGTCGACGAACTGCGTGAGTTCGGTGGCATCGTGGACTACGTGGTGGGCGCCAAACCCGCCCCTGGTGTGTATGTGCTGGGCACCCACGACGACCCGGCACAGCGCCAGTACTTGGAGCTGTACAAGCTCGGCCGGGGTCCGCTGTACAGCTTTTACACGCCCTACCACCTGTGCCACTTCGAGGTGCCGCACACCGTGGTGCGCGCCGTGGACTTCGGCGATGCGGCACTGACCCCGCCCGCAGGCCCCCGCGTCGACGTGGTGGCCACGGCCAAGCGGGACCTGCCTGCCGGCACGGTGCTGGACGGAATCGGCGGCTACGACAGCTACGGGGTGGCTGAGTCACATGCTGTGACGCGCGCCGACGGACTGCTGCCGATGGGCATCTCCGAAGGCTGTGTGCTGCGCCGTGCCGTCGCCAGGGACACCGTGCTCAGCTACGCCGATGTGTCCCTGCCGTCGGGCCGGCTCGTCGATGCCCTGCGCGTCGAGCAGGACAATCTGTTCGCCGTCTGACCCGAGGTTTGGCGCGGGCCTCGCCGGGCGGCGGGCCTGTGCTGCCCGGTCCCCGCGGCTGTGCCGCTACCGGCCAAAAGGCCGTCGGCGAAGTCGATTGCCTGACACGAGCCGGATCAGCTCGTGTTCGGGACTCGTGCCGCCGGCAACACCGCCGTCCGGAGAGCTCGTTGGCCGATGCCGTCCGCGACCGGCATCGCGCGCAACCGCTGGCCGTGCGGTCCTCTCTCGGTCCCCTCGTGAGCCTGGCCTGCCCGTCCGGCCGGTTCTGCGCAGCGCGCCTTGCGCCGGGAGGTTCACACATGGTCAGCAGCGCCCAGACACTCACCGCGTCTACGCGGCGAACTCTGCTGCGGCTCAGCCCCTCGCCGGAAGGAAGCGGCTGCAGACACGGCCCGTGCCGCTGCGATACCGGCCAGGCTGCCGGGACGTGGCCATCAGGCTCAGCCCGACTCCTCATCCCAACGCTTCATGACTGCTGGCTTCAACCTCCCTCGCCAGACGCAGCCACTGCTCGGCACACACCCGCGCGGCCTGGGCCACCGCTGCAGCACGATGTCCCGGCACACCGGCAGCCAGCCTGCACCACTTGCTCTCGTCCACAAGGGCATGGGTCCTCAACAGCTGCGCCAGGCAACGGCCCGCGTCTGTCCGCATAGAGGGGTCCTTCGCGATCTGGCGCAGTACGAAGTCGAGGTCGGGCGGTGAGGTGTGCAAGAGGGCATGGCTAGGATCTGCCGGCCTCTCGTCGATGCCGGTTGGCCCGGGTTGAGTCCGGGCAGCACTACGCAGCCTCGGTGGCAACGGGTCCTTTCCGGCACGCACCCGGTCCCGTACATCTTTCGCCGTGGCGAGGCTGACCCCGGATTCTTCGGCAACCTCCTTGAGGGTGCTGCCAGGCTTGGCGGCAAGCAGCCGACTGGCGCGTATGCGGCCTTCGGCCGGATTGAGAGGCCGGGAGCGTCCGTCCCTGCCCACCCGTTTGGTCAACTGCTCAGGTTTTTCCGTTGAACGGGGCCGCATAGCTGCGACGCTGCTGGCTGCGAGACCGGTAACGGCGGCGATACGCCGGTCCGACCACTGCGGGTGAGAGGCAATGATCCGTGCCGCTGCACAGGCACGGTCGGCTCGGCTCAACGGCAGGCCGTGCGCCGAATTCAGCTCCACCGCCAGGACGAAGGCGTCTTCCTCATTGCCTTCGAAGAACTGAACCGCGATGCGCTCTTGGCTTCTGAGCGCGGCAGCCCGCAGGCGGTGCATGCCGTCGACAACGCGCATCGTCGACCGGTGCACGACGATGGGCGGTAGCGGTGCATCCGACTCAGCAAGCGCCTCGACATGCCTTTCGTCCTCTCCCGCAATCCTTGGCGAGTGAGAGGGAAGCAACGAGGAGGTGGGCACCATCGCTGCCGGTTTGCGGGCTGAGTCATATCTGTGATCAAGACTGATCAATCCGTCAGCGATCGGATGGGTCACTTGGAGGGGCAGGTAGGACATGTCGTCACCTCACCCGAGAGTGCATCCTGTTGCCCGCCTGCGTGACCTGAGGTCCGGCAGTGAGCCCTGGCTCATGCCGAGAGGACGGGAGACCGGACAGTCCGGCGAGCACGGCCGACGGCGGGGAGACAGAAAGACGTAATCGTACCGTCAGCAAGGCCCAAAATCCCTTCGTCACGGATTCTCGATGTACGTGCAGATGTACGTGCAGGGACGCGCGCCACTGGTTGAGTGCAGATCCCGGCCCCGCAGCGAAGCGCTCGGCCGGTCGTCGCAGACACGCGCTCACGGCCGGCGCCGAAGAGGCGAGCGCGGCGTGCTTTCCGCTCCGGACAACGGGATGTCATTCGCCGTTCGCCCGGCCTCCGCCAGGCCGAGCAGCAGACGTTCCACGTTCCCCAAGAGCTCTTCACACGGCCGTGGTTTGCGGTGGTTGAAGCATCGCCGAAAGAACAGGGCCTGGGAGCAGGCAGATGAGGGCAACGTGCAGGTCCGGGCCAGGCGACGACGCCCCCCTTCCGGGCTCCGTCTCGCGGACTCCGTCACAGCGGGCAATCGACCGGCCACGACGGCACCGGGCTTGCGTGCTGACGTGGGATCTGCAACGTGCCGTGGCGCCCCGGGACTTTGCCTTTCTGTGTCACGCCGTGGAAGTTATCGACGGCCCAGCAGGACCGTCAACTGATATGACACCAGGAACCAGCCATTCGTTCATTCCAGTTGTCGATGGGCGGCGGGACGTCTCCCTGCCAGCGGTTGCGTCCGTGGTCCGGGGACTTTTGGGGTGGCTGCAGCACCACCGGCCGCCGCATCTGCCCGATGCTGCGGCAAGCCGCCAGAAGGCAGCCGCCCAGCCCGCCCTGTCCATGCACCCGGGGCCCTCGCTCACACCTGGGCCGAGCCGGCCTGCCCCTGCAACCGCCGATGCCGCACCCCTCCACGGTGGAGGCTTCGCGCGTGACGCCCTGAGGTATTCAGAGCCGCCACCACCGCCGCAGACTCCAGTCCGTCCGGGAGCGGCTCAGTAAAGCCGCCGCCCGGGCACCTTGGCGAACAGCCGGACGCCTCCTCACATGCACAGCAGACCGTTCGTTGGCAGCCGAGGCGAGCGCCCGGAGGGGTGTGCCACTTCTCGCGCATGCCGTCTTCGGGCACGATGGAGGCAGCCCAACACAGGTGCCTTGCATAGGGAGTCGGCGATGAGCGGCCAGGAGGGCATCACGCCCCGGCAGCGTTTGACAGTTGCGCAGAAGCTCGACCACTTGCTCAAGCTGCATGCCAAACCGGGCAATGATGACAAGCCGTCCTACAAGACGATGGCAGCGGAAATCGCCGCGCAGTCGGGCGAGACGTTCTCCGGCGCGTACCTGTGGCAACTGCATCGCGGAGAGCGCACCAATCCGACCTTGCGGCATCTCAGCGCTCTGGCAGCGTACTTCGGTGTATCTGTGTCGTACTTCATCGACGATGACGTGGCCCGAAGTGTGATCGTCGAGGAAGACCTGGCCCGCCGTGAACTGGACAGGTCCATGGCCGAGGCCGGGGTGAGCGCGGTATATCTGCGCGGCGACCTCACGGCGCTGTCCCCAGAGGGGAAACGGATGGCCGCGGACATGATTCGCCAGATCCGTGCGCTGGAGCAAGGTCCGAAAAAACCTCCGTCCCCGCCACGCGCATGAGCCCGCCCGGCGACAGGATGCGGCTCGGTTACAAGGTCATATGTCCTCCTGCCCCGACGATCCCCGGAGATTCGACTGAGATGCGCTGGAGGCGTCTGCGCCGCCGTTGCCGCAAGGTGATCGGCGGCATCCCCTGGCCAGAGCCTTTTTCTGCGGAGGAATTATGTAGCCGGCTCGCGGGGGAACGAGACCGGCCGCTGCATCTGCTTCCGTTACCGACGCCAACGGCCCCCGGCACCCCATCGGGCATGTGGCTGGTCACCGAGCGCGGAGATTACATCTTCTACGACTCGCAGACCAGCCTTCTGCACCAAGAGCACATCATCGTGCACGAGATCGGACACATGGTGTGCGGCCACCGGTCAGCAGGTGATGACCAGCAGCTGTACCGGATGATCGACATCGCGGACCCGGAGTCCATCCGGCAAGCACTGCCCCGCATCCGGTACTCCGATGAGCAGGAACAGGAAGCAGAGATGATGGCCAGCCTCATCCTGGAGGCTGCCGGCCGCATTCCCGCCCCAACTCTGCCCTCCGGAATGCTCAGCGGGCTGGAGTCCGCCATGGGACTGCGGACGGCCCGGCATCCAGGAGCATCATGCCGCCGTGGGTAGAGACCGCCGGCATATCCGCGCTGTGGGGCGTAGCGGTCGCCCGCGCACCACAAGGCATCCGTGACCGGGAGCAACAGCCCTTATGGTTCGCCACCCTCATGATTGCACTCGCGATGTCGACGCACCTCGAACCCGTCACCGCTGCGCTGGCACACGTGGCCCCGAACGCGCACTGGATCGACATGATCACGCACATCTTCGGCATCATCGATGCAGCCGCAGTGTTCTGGTTCATCTGCGGAGCCGCAGGACGACACCGCCACACCACCCTGGTGTTCGGTGCCGCGATCACAGTCATCACCATGCTCGTGATCCTGGACACCGGCGCTCCCCCGCACGCCCGCAACATAATCACCCCCTCATCGACGACCCCAAGCGTTCCGGACACCTACTGGTGGCTCTTCTTCTCCTTTCACCTGGTCGCAGACAGCATCTGCGGATTCGTATGCTGGAGTTACGGCCGCCCCGGCACACCGCGGTTACTGCGCTACGGATTACGCCTGTTCGCCACCGGCATGCTGCTGGCAGACCTGCTGTGGGTTCTCAAACTCGCATACCTGCAGACACGCTCGGCAGCCATCGCCCCACTGTTCTCGCCCCTCACCGGCATCGAAGCCCTGTTCATAGCAGTGGGGGTGGCCCTTCCCGTCCTGACTCAGGCACGCGACCGCCGACGCGGCAGGAGGTCCTACCGAGCGCTTGCCCACCTGTGGACGGACCTCACCACCGCCACCCCCGATGTCGTCCTGGGACCGACGCGGCACTTACAGCGCATGATGATCCCACTTCAACTCCGCCTCTACCGGAGAGTGATCGAAATTCGGGACGCGATGATCGTGCTGCGGAACTACGCCACCCCAAGCGCGCTCCACCTGGCACACCAACACATCAGCACCCCGTCCGTCCCCTCGCACCTCCGCGACGCTCACATGACCGCCTGCTGGCTCACCGCCGCCCTCCAGGCGAAACGCAACGGAACGCCACCACACCCCCAGACGGCTCATCTCGCCGGCCCCAGCACGAACGACCTCACCGACGAAATCAAGCACCTTCTTCAGATCGCAGAAGCCTACAAGTCGCCAACTGTTTCTTCTTACAAAGAGTCACTTATCGGAAGGCCACAACAAGCGGAAAACAACCATGCCCCTCCCCTCTTCGCTCACCCCTGTGAAAATGGAGGCGAGCGTCGCCGACGGCATCGCCGACACCGTGAAGATCATTCATGAAACCGGCCCACCCGCACGGTCGGACTCCATGCACACAACGATCGAGGACGAATGGCACGACGTCATGGACGCGCCCAAGAGGGCAACTGACACCATCACCACAAAACACCCTCATCCAACTCATCACCAAAGCACACATCTGACCTGACACACCCAACCCACTAAGCCGACCCGCCGAGGAGAGACGGATCAGCCGTCCGCCGCGTCTGCCTGGGGGCACCGTGCATCGCGGTGCTGATTCCAAGCGGACGTAGACACGTCGTCCGCGCCAAGGAGATGTAGATATAGCCCGCGTGTTCCACCTGCACTTCGCCCCGACCGGTTCGTCCTGGCTGAACCTGGTCGAGCGGTGGTTCGCCGAGCTCACCTGCAAGAAGCTCCAGTGCAGCGTCCACCGATCCGATCCCGCCCTCCAACGCGACATCCGCGCTTGGATCAAGTACGGGAACACCGGCCCCCGCCCCTGCGTATGGCACAAGGCCGCCGACCAGATCCTCGACAGCCTCGCCGGTTACTGCCGACCCATCCACGCAGGTCATCAGGTCACGCTGGATTCGCCTTCGAGGCCGGCCGCTACCGCACTATCCCTGGCTGCGCGGCGGTAGCCGCTGTGTGATCCGGTTGAACAAGTCCGTCAGCGGTTCGCCGACCTCCTGACCGAACTCAGTCAGCCCGTAGGTGACTTGGGGCGGCGTCGTCGGCTCGACCTCCCGCCGGACCAGGCCGTCCTTGACCAGTGCGCGCAGGGTCTGAGCGAGCATCTTCTCGCTGATGCCCTGGATGCTGTCGCGCAGCTCGTAGAACCGAAGGTCGGTGCTCCGCAAGGCGATCAGCACCCAGATGCCCCACCTGCTGGTCACGTGGTCCACCACGTCCCGCGCGGGGCAGTCGGTGTGAAACACCTCATACCTCTGGCCCACCTCGGCCTGCGTCAGCTGCGCGCCTTCCTTCATGTCCGGAGCTTACCTCTGGGTATGTTCTTACGAAAAGTAAGCCCTCCTCCTAACGTCAACTGCCGTAGTGCACAACGGACTAGGAGCTGAACATGATCGTGGTAACCGGGGCTACCGGAAACGTGGGCCGACCTTTGACGCGGGCCCTGACCGAGGCGGGCGAGCAGGTGACAGCGGTGTCGCGGCACGCGGCGACGGTGCCGGACGGCGTCCGGCACGTGGCGGCCGACCTGGCCGAGCCGGCGGGCCTCACGCCCGCGCTGGACGGGGCGAAGGCGCTGTTCCTCCTGCTGTCCGGCGACCTGCACGCCCCCGGAGCCAGGCCGGCCGACATCATCGGCCTGGCCGAGGCCAGTGGGGTCCGCCGGATCGTCCTGCTGTCTTCGCAGGGCGTGGCGACCAGGCCGCTCGGCCCGTCGCGGGTCGCGATGCGCGCGCTGGAGGACGCGTTGCGGGAGTCCGGCCTGGACTGGGCCGTCCTGCGGCCGGGCGGCTTCGCCTCCAACGCCCTGGCCTGGGCGGAGTCCGTCCGCACGCAAAGGGCGGTCGCGGCGCCCTTCGGCGACGTCGGGGTACCGGTCGTCGACCCGGCGGACATCGCCGAGGTCGCGGCGGCCTGCCTGCTGGACGACCGGCACACCGGCGGGGTGTACGAGCTGACCGGGCCAGAGGTGATCACACCGCGTCAGCAGGCAGAGGCCATCGCCGCCGCGCTCGGCTCGCCGGTGCGGTTCCGCGAACTCACCCGCGACGAGGCCAAGGCCGCGATGACCCAGTTCGTGCCGGCGGAACTCGCCGACGACACCCTGGACATCATCGCCGCCCCGAACCCGGCCGAACTGCGGATCAGCCCGGACGTGGAACGAGTCCTCGGCCGCGCCCCGCGCCCCTTCAACGGCTGGGTCGCCCGCAACATCGCCGCTTTCCGCTGAGGCACAACTCCGCTGAAGCGCCCGGCAGCCTCGTGCGGCTTCGGCTTCGGCTTCGGCAGCGGCAGCGGCAGCGGCTGCCGGTCCACCGGTATGCGGGCATCGTGGCCGGGCCGTTCCTGCCGAACGCCGCCGGGACGGCGATCCATCAGCTGCGGTGGGCTCACGAACGCATCCGGACTCGACTGACCGTGCCCAGAGCATTCATTCCGGAGTGCCGGCGCGCGGCATGAACGAGGCCGGAGCCCAAGTCGAAGTATCGGCACGTACAAAGCCCTGTGCTTGGCCTAGAGGTCAAGCACAGGGCTGGTGACCTGAGTCGTTGATACCTCGCCAGTCGCCGGCGAGGTATCAACGACTCAGGTCACCAGGACGTGTCCGATGGGTCGCGTGGCTTCTTCCCCTGCTCACACCCGTGTTAGCCGATTATTAGTGGAACGGCAGTTTCTCGATAGCGGCCCGGACCAGAGTGGGTGACGTACCGAGGAGACAACGACACCGACTGCCCCCGGGGGCCTGAATTGCGCTCCAGCACCACTGCCCGCACCGCCCGTCGCCGCACCCTGCGCATTGCCGCCGCGGCCCTGACCGCAGCCGCCGGCCTCACCCTGACCGCCTGCTCCGGCTCGGACGCCGCCGACGCGAAGTCCGCGGGCCACACGAGCACGAGCTCTGCCACCGCCGAGTCCACCCCCTCGGGCCGGCCCGGAATTCAGAGCTCTGACGGCAAGGAGAGCCCCGTTGCAGAGATCGGCACCAAGTCGGTCGCTGCGGGCAAGCAGTCAGGCGGCGCGCAGTCCGTCAGGGCCAGGACGGGAACCCCGGTCCGCGCCCAGACCCTGGTGGACGGCAGCACGGCCAAGATCTACGGCCTCGGCTCCCAGCGCTACCGCGCCGAGATCGTCAGCGACGGTTCGGTCGTGGCCACGATGGAGACGACGGGGCAGGACGCCGACGCCGGGCTCGATGCCAACGGCATGTACGTCGTGCTCACGGTGGGCGGCGAGATCCACTCCTGGATGGGCGGCGAGCACCAGGGACCGGGCACCTTCAAGCTCGCGGGCGGCTGGACGGCCAAGGTCACGAAGGCCGGCGAGCTGCGGTACCGCGCGCAGATCACCGGCTTCGAGGGCGTGGCCGCCACGTTGGAGACGAAGGGGCACGACGTGGGGGTCGACGCCAACGGCGTGTACATCGTGCTCAGCGCCGGCGGTGTGGTCAGCGCCCACACGTAAGGACCCGCCCGGCTGTGGCGGTGCAGCCACCTCCGGCGGGGCAGCCCCACCGCCACAGCGACGGAAGCAATCTGCGCCTCACACACACCATGCGTGGCCCACTGCGTGCATCAAGCCTGGTGAACGACGCACAGAGCAGGCGGCTTTGGCCGCGGTGTCGCTCCAGGAGAGATGTTGCGGAAAAAGATCTGAAAACACGATGGAGGAATTCATGAAGTCCTTGCGCACTCGTATCGCTCTCGGTCTCGCCGTGGGTGTCGCGGCGGTCACTGTGCCGCTGACTGCCACGGCCGCCTTTGCCGCCGGCCCTCCGCCCGGTGACGGCTGGCAGCCGGTCGGTGGCGAGTCGTTCGACTCCTGGCAGAAGTGCTATGACCAGATGCAGAGTGACCTTTCACAGAACCCCAAGTACCACGAGGCCACCTGCGTCAGCGACCCCCAGCCCGGCCTCCCCAACTTCTACTCGGAGTGGATGCGCTGAGCTTGTTCTTCATGGTCTGACCTCGCACGATTCCCCGAACCTGATCGCCCGTACGAGGATCCTGGGGACGTGAACACGGCCTTCGTCTGCTCTTGTGCGCCGACCAAAGAGGCACATGACCAGCACGAAGGCCGTGGGGGGAATGCGTCTGCTGCAATCCGGCGTCCGGCGGGAAGCGCTCACCGTGGCGTCACACTTCCGGGCGACCTCGTCGACTGCCAGACGCGCAGGGGCTGCCCGCGCGCCGGAACCGGCCCTGATTCCCCGACAGCAGATCTTCGGAAACGCCCGCATACGCACCTGCGATGCCGCGTGCCTGTCCCACGGCTGGTGGCACAGGCACTTAAATATCGGAGCATGACTACAGAGCCGCAGCGCTTCACGATCTTGTTGGTCCCCGAACACGTTGTGGACAGCGGCGGTGCCTCCGTGGAGGACTCAGCCGTCCGATCGGCGGTCGTCGAGGCGACAGGCGAGTCGGGCGCCTCGGGCTACCCCCGCTACGTCGGACACGGGATCGTGGCCGACATCGACCCCAGTACGCGCACGGTCGAAGCGATGCTCGTCGATGGTGCAGAGCTGGACTACGGGCTCACCGCCAGGGTCACTGCCGCTTCCTGATCGCGGCGTCGTTAACGGACGACTCACGGTTACCCGGAGGGGTTCTCCACCCATGGCGACGCCGCAAGGCCCGCTACCGCCTCGACGGTCGGTCCGGACTGCCGGGTGGCCGTGGTCGGTGGCCGCCGGCACGTCCAGGTCCTGCACGATGCCCCGTTCTTCGGCCTTTTGGTGCGGCAGGACAGGCCAGAGGCGCCGGTCGGAAGCGGCGAGCCCGAGGACAAGCGGGCCCCGTCAAACACCGCACAGCGCGACCCATGTCCTGGACGGCCTGGACCGCACAAGACGCGGTCTGCAACCGGTGCCGGGTGGTCCCGAACGCGGCGCCCGGTACGAGTACGGGGGCGTCGTCGGGGCCGTCGATCCGGTGCTGCAGGGTCTTCTCACTCGCCCGGCCACGCTACCGGCTCTCCGACGCGGTCCTGACGCCCGGTCAGGAAAGGCCCTCGGGGCATGGCCCCGACCGCCCCCGAAGCAGGTTACGCGCAGGTCAGAGCCTCACCGTCGCACCGTGGAGGCGCCGCGGACGACCCGGCGCCCCGGCCCGTCGCAGCCCGCCATGATCCGCCGGTACGGATCTGGTACGGATGCGGTGCCTTGAGAGCTGGCCCCGCACAGATCAGGTGGTCGACTGCGGACAGCGGATGGTCGTCGCCTGATGCGGACAAGGCGCCGCAAAGGCCGACGACGCCCCCCAGCCGCAGGTGCGCACAGCCGCGGTGCCGTCGGGCACGAACCTGCTCGGCCTGCTCAGCCACCTGACGTTCGTCGAGCGCGCGATGTTCCCCGGGGACGACGTCACCGACTGGCCGGCGACGTTCCACGCCGCACCGGCGGACAGCGTCGCCGATGTCGTCGCCCGCTACCGAGACGCGGTCAAGCGCGCCAACGACGTTCTCGACGGGTGCACCGATCTGGGCGCACCGGTCCCCCGGCCGAGGCCGGACCGCCCCGCTCCCAGCATCCGCTGGGCGCTCACCCACATGATCGAGGAGACCGGCCGGCACGCGGGCCACGCGGACATCCTCCGCGAACTCATCGACGGCACGACCGGCCGCTGATACCGCGTCGACCGTGTCTCTTGGGCGGGGACGCCGCCCACCTCCACTCACAGGAGCCCACCATCATGCACACCTACGACGTCACAGTGACCACCTCCGCCTCGCCGGACATCGTCTGGAAGCTGCTACGAGACGAGCCGGCTGTGGGGCTGGGTGATGCCGCGCTACCTGCAGAAGTTCATGCAGGGCATGGCGGAGGGGCTGGCCCGCTACGCCGAGGAGTGCAAACCGGCTCAGTGATGCCTGCGCCGCAGCGCGCGTTCAGCCAGGGCCCGCCCGGGCATCCAGGCTGCTTCGCCCCCGGACGTGTCACACCCAGGAGACGGTACGCCAGGGGCGTTCCGCATGGGTGGCCAGCACTCGATGTGCGTGGAGCATTTCCGTGTACTCGTCGCCCCGGCGTGGGCGTTGAGTCCCGGCAGCGCCGTCCGGCTCGCGTGGCATCCCTGTCACCGTCAGGCACTTATGCCACAACTCATCCGTTGTTTATGGTGACTTGAGACCGCAGAGCGCGGTCGAAGGGAGATCTTCATGCCTACGCAGACCAGCAGCGCATCGCGCAACCTTCCTCGCTTCGAAGACGCAGAACCGCTCGGCCCGCAGGACGCGGAGTTCGCCAACGACATCAAGGCCGTGCTGGAGAAGCACGGCAACCTGGACCGGTTCGGCCTGGTCCTGTTACACGACCACTTCTCGGTCGACAGCGACGAGGTGCCCGTCGAGACGAACGACCCGCAGGCCCGCACACTCCACGTCAAGGTGGAGAAGAAGGCAGAGACCCAGCACGCCCAGCCCTCGCAGTGGAGGTTCGTCGCGGACTCCGAGGGGACACCCACCGCACAGAGCGACAGCACCCCCTACGAGGTGCTGATGCTGTGCCTGACACTGGCCTGCGAACGCCGCTGAGGCCGGACAACCCCGGCTGACACTCCCGCACACAGGGGGAGGGCTGTACACGCTCCCACGGGTACAGCCCTCTCTGTGCTTCACCCGACGCTGGACCGCCTACGCCCCGAGAAGTAGCCGCACCTCGGCGGCTTCAGCCCCGGCTTCCGCCGCATCCCGTGGCACAGACCAGACCGGCGGCCGTTGCCTCCGACGACGTGGTGATCACGGCACGCAGCCGCGCGCCTGGGGTTCATGGGCGTTGCCGTCGAAGCATTCCGCGACGTGCTCGGCGTCCCCGACCGGGTACGCCCTCGCTCCGCGCCGGCCCGCTACGCGTCCTCCTTCAGGATCACCAGCTCGCCCTTGCCGATCGGCGAAAGGGAGCTGAGGTAGCCGTCCGAGGCCGTGACCAGCCGGTTGAAGTCTTCCATCTGGTGCGCGTGGGAGGTCGCGTTGTCGACCACGAGCAGGTGGCCGGGCGCGAGGATCCGCTGTAGCGAGGGCCACCAGCCGGCGTACTGTCCGCGGTCGCTGTCCAGAAAAATGAAGTCGTACTCACCCGCATCGCGCGTGGCGATGAACCGGCCGGCCTCGTCCTCGATCTGCTGAATGCGGGGGCGGAGCCCGGCACGCTGAAAGTTCCGCTCGGCCATCGCGCGCTTGTCAGGCGCCTTTTCGATGGTGGTGACCGAGCCGTCCTCGCCCACGGCGTCGGCGAGCCACAACGTCGAGTAGCCGTTCGACGTCCCGATCTCCAGCACCTTCTCGGCCTTGGAAGCCTTGACAAGTAACGCGAGGAACACACCGGTGTCGTGCGTGATGTTCAGCATCTTCCGGCTGCGGTCGTCCGTCGCCGCATCGTTGGTACTGCCGAATTCCTCCAACTCACCCAGCAGTTCGGCAAGACGGTGTTCCATGGCGATTCCTCTCCTTGCTTCATGAAGCCTCATCAGCCGGCCAGACTCTGTATCGCGACGTACAGGCCGAGGAGCAGCAGGGCGACACACAGTACTGTGCGGAACTTTTCCTCGGAGATCCTTCGGCGAATCCGGTTGCCGGCCGACATCCCGAGAAACGCCGGGGCCAAGGCGGCGGCCGACATGACGCCGAGGTTCATGCTGAGCAGGTCCTGCGTCCGCAGCGACCATGCCAGACCAACGGTGGAGAGCGTGAAGAGGATCCCCATGCTCTGCACCAGTTGGTCCCGCAGCAGCCCGATGGACTGCAGGTAGAAAACTCCTGGGACGGCTGACGATCCGGTCATTCCGGTGAGGAAGCCGTTGGTGGCTCCGAAGACCACACCCGCGGGGTGGTGCCACCATCTGTCTCTGATGTTCACCCGGAGCTTGAACAGCCCGAGCAACCCGTACACCGCGAGCCCCAGGCCGAGCAGTGCGGACATCACGTCCGCCCGGAAGTAGCTCAGTGTGAATGCGCCCGAGACGGTGAAGACCGTGGCGGCCAGGAGGAACGGCCAGGTGAGCCGCACGGCTTCCCGGCCGTGACCTCCGCGCGACGCCTGGAGGACGTTGGTCAGGAACGTGGGAATGAGAATCAGCGCCTTCGCGGGGTGGATCCCGACCGTCGCCGCGAGAATCCCGAGAACGACGGGCGGCAGGCCGAGGCCGGTCAACCCCTTGATCAACCCACCCGCGAAGAACGTCAGAACAATCAACGTGACGGTGGCCACGTCGAAGGAGAGCAGGGCCGTGTCGGTCAAGAGTTGCGGCCACTCCGCGGGTGCGCGCTCTCCACGCCACGGGAGGCGAAGCACCGCAGTGCCGTCACGACGTCAGCTTGCTCCTCCGCGTCCAGGACCTCGGGCTTCTCCTGTTCGAAGTGATCGGCGAGTTTAATGATGTCGCTCTTGCGATCCTCGATGTAAACGGCACCGTCCGTGACCTGCGTCGCGGTGCGCTCGGCGAACTGCCCCGCGATGTCCTTGGCGGCCCGGACGAAGTTGATGTCGAAATCGCCGATCTGCAGGAGGACATAGCGTGAAGGCGTTCCGACAGGTGCTCCGTTGACGAACCTGTGCTTGCTCGGGTGGGGAACCTGGAACACCTGATCCCGGTGGACGGTGAATACCTCGTCCGTATCGGGCAGCTCGATCGTGATCTGCCCCCGTGAGCAATACATCATGTCGGACACTTCATTATGGAAGTGATAGGGGACAGCCTTGTGGTCGAGATTGAACAGGCTGACCCGCAGGCCGTCCTGATAATGGAACTCTTTCATCTCCATGGTTCAGCTCCCTGTCTCGCTGGTGACCAATCCGGGACCGTCGACGGCTACGGAGCGTGCGGTGACGGCCGCCGCGACGTCCAGCCACTCGTCGGCGACCCACTCGGCCGCCTCGACGAATGCGCCGGCAAAATTGTGTTCGTGCTGCCAGAACCTGACGGGCGAACCGTAGGAGGTGAGATACGGCGACGGAACACACCCGCCGCCCGTCCGCTTCATCACCCGATACCCGCCGTCAGCATCGAGCGCGATACCGCCCGTGACATATCCCCCCTCCTCATGCGGGACGATCTCGCCCCGCCTCAGAAGGTTCTGCACCAACGGTGACGGATGGTTCTCCATGCTGAAGTCCTGCCCACTGGCGCGGATCACGCAGTCCGCCCGCAGGGTCGACCGTCCGCCCTCGTCGGACCGGTAGGTGATCCGGAACTCGCCGTCCTCCCCCACTGCTGTGCGCGGCGCGTCATAGCCCTGCCTGACGGTCGTCAATATTCCGGCGTCCATCACAGCAAGAAGCTTCTCCGCGTTTGCGGACGGCATCGGCACGGCCGTCCGAATGAAGTGGGTGTCGAGCAGACGGTCATACGCCGCCTTGTCAGACGGTTCGAGCTGGTTGTAGAAGCGCATCCTCCGCGCTTTCAACACAATGGTGTGGACGAGGTTTCCGGTGTACGAGTCCCGGAGATCACTCGCGAGCTTTTCCCTGGCGGAGTGATAGCGGGGGTTTTTGATGTCGTTCCATCCCACTGCCCCCTCGGTTGCCCGGCGCAGGTCCTGGTCCAAGAGCTCCAGAATGCGCTCGATCTTCAGATGCCCTTGGTGATCGCGCCGGATCTCCGCCAGGCGCTCCTCAGTGAGATGGTGCGGCTCGTACGGTACGAGCGGCCCCCGCACGGGAGGGAAGAACCCGCAGCGCGATCCGGCGACGATGTGCAACGGCTCTTCGCCGGCCTGCGCCGCCGGCTGGTACGACGCGACATGACCGTCGTCGGTGTAGGTGAACTCGCCGTCACCACACAGGGTCATGATGGCGTCGATACCGCTCGGGCCCATCCCCTGAACGAACACACAGGGCCGCTCGCCGCGTGCGCGCCGCGACCGGATGCGTTCGGCGACGGCCGCTTTCACCGCGTCCGGTGGATAGGGCACCATGACGTATCCACTCTCTCCGGAAAGTGGGTCGGTCGCCTTGGACTGCCAGTGCCCGGTACTCAGCAGGACGCGGTCGATCCCGTCCACCGTGAACTCGTGGTCGGTACCGAGGCTACGGAGGGACAGGGCGAAACCCTGCTCCGTTGCGTAGCCGTCGACGGCCTCGTGGCGCACGTACTGCTGAACGTCGATGCCATGTGCACGAGCCCGCTCGACGGTCTCCTGAAACCGCTTCTCGAGGTACAGGCCGAACAACGCACGCGGATAGAACTCGCCGTTTTCGGGCTGCCACTCACTGAGCTCGACTCCGGGGTGGGTCTCCCGGACCATCTCCGGATAATCCGTAATGAGCCATGGTTTGCTCGCGGCCAGCCACTCGACGAAATCATTGCCGTGGATCCCCATGGTGCTCGCCTCGTTGTTGCACCGGTGCGCAAGCTGGACGTTGTCCTTCGCGTAGGGATATCCCGGCCCGCTCACCGGCCCCCGCTCCACCGTGACGATCGTGACGGCCGAGGGGGAGAGCGAGGGCCTACGGCATGGATCGGTGAGTCGTTGCACCACATGCCACAACGCGCAGGTTCCTGCGAAACCCGTGCCCACGATGCAGTAGGTGATGCGTCCCCTCATCTTGGCATTCAGGTCAGGACTCCAAGCGTGTGAGGGCGCGCCTGATACGTATGCCGGCCTTGCTCACGAGCGCACCCGTCCGGCCGCAGTTGATCCGTACGAGGTGATCGAGGAAGTGGCCCTCCGCGAAATGGCTGCCGCAGATCGTGGCGACCTTCGCCTCCTCCAGCAGAAACTGATCGGCGCTGCTGTAGCCCTGCTTCTGGTAGGCGTCGGCGTAGCTCGAAAAGTCGACGAAGAGGAAGTAGCCCCCTTGGGCAGGGCTGATCTTCAACGAGGGGACGGCTTCGAGCTCGCGCAGCATGGTCTGGAGATTGGTGCGTGCGGTCTTCGCTCTGGCGGTCGCCACCTCGTCCATTTCCGGCTGCAAGGCGACGTGCGTGGCGACCTGCCCGTAAGTGGACGCGAACGAGGTGATGTTGACCTGTGCGCGCGCCGCCGCGTCCACGATGTCCGGCGGGCCGCACAGGTAACCGATCCGGTCGCCGTGCATTCCGTACGTCTTGCCGGGCCCGGTCACTGACAGCGTCCACGGCCGCATGGAGCAGCGGCTGCCGTCGGGGAGCGGAACGTCGATGGCGGCAAACGTCTTGGCGCGGTCCCCCACGATATGGGCCTCGTAGGGAGAGTCGAACAGGACATAGACGGGGCTCTCGCCGCGGGACTCGCACCGCACATTGTGCCGGGCGATGACATCGGCCAGCGCCGACAATTCCGCGGTCGAATAGACCTTGCCCGTCGGGTTGATGCAGTCGCCGAGCACGACAATCTTGGTTCGCTCCGAGAGCGCTTCCTCAAGAGCCGGCGCCGTGAGGCCGTCGTGTGCCGTGACCAGGACGGTCTTCGGGATGGCTTCGTGCAGCCGCACCATGTCCGAGTAGTGCGGCCAGTTGGGCACGGGGATCACGACTTCGTCGCCCGGGTTCAGCAAGGCATGGAAGATTACCGAAATCGAACCCTTCACACCGCCCGGCGTGACCATGATTTCACGGTTCGGATCGTACGCAATTCCATGGAGGCGGGCCACACGCGCGGCCACGGACTCCAACAGGAACGGAAATCCTCTGACGGGCGCAAAGGCATGAATCCTGTCGGATTGCTTCTCCACGAACTCGATCACACCTCGGTCGATCCGGGGATCGGTCGGTGTGTCCAGCGCGCCGATGCTGAGGTCGATGATCTGGTCGTCCTCAGGGAGCGCCTTGTTGAGCGCGACGATCTTCGCTGCGGTTCCGTGAGTCACTGAATCTGGAATGCTCAGGACGGCATCGGAAATTCCACGATTTTTCTGCACGGTCGGCCGAGTCACCTCTCCCCGCTAGGAATTCAACTTGCGGACGACCTGGTGCATCGCGTTCCACATTTCCTGTTGTATCTTCAGCGTCTCGTTCGCGCCGTAGGCGATCTCGGCGACGTCGGCGTCGGTGCGGCAGTTGTTCTGGACGCACTTCTTCGCATCGGCGGCGTGCCGTTCCTCGACGCCCTCATCGCCGACGTGGACGTTGAAGTAGATCTCGACGTTGTTGACGAACTCGGCTTCGGCCTGCTTGTTGTTGCTGTTGCGGAACGCCGTACGGCAGACCTGCAGCATCCTGTCGGCGTGGGACTCCAGGGCCATCGCGACGCCCAGCATGCGGTGATAGTTGGCGCCCAGCAGCTCCCGGGTGCGCTCGCGGTACGCGAACGTCTCCGGGATGACCAGGTCGCTGTTGCGCGCGTCCTTCACGAGTAACGGCGCCAGGCCGAACTCGATCTTCCCGTGCAAGTTGTGGGCGTTCTCCATCAACACCTCATGGCAATGGGCGGCCTCGCCGTTCCCGGCCTCCTCGTTGAGGATGTAGGAGAACAGGACCAGCGTGTCCCGGTCATCGTTGACTGCCGCCTGCGCACACACGTGGGCGATACCTTTGACCGTGCCCTCGGTACGCTGGAAGAAGTTCGCCCGGTGGAATTCATAGGTGTCGCTGTTCCATGGCGAGTTCTCCAGGAACTTGAAGTACTCGTTGTCGTAGACCGGGTGCCGGTCCAACTCGTCCATAAGCGAAGTAACTTGATCGTGAAGTGCCGTTGCCATGCTTGTCGCCATCTTGCTTCACTCCAGTTCACGCAGGTGTGGATCGCGGTCAATAAGATGGTCAAATTGACGCAACGATCCACTGGATAGATGCCTTGAGACGTCTTCGATTGCACTTGATCACTATCACGAGCCATCGTGGCGGCCCTGCCGACGAACTGCGGGAGTCACCCCGCAAATTCACTCATCTCGCACCATGAGAATTTTCGCGCCCGAGGAAGGTCGCTTCATTCCACGGACGGGAGAGAGTTACTCGCTCCCCCGCGCACCACACTGCGCCGCGAAGAGCTGAGACCCGGAATCGGACAGGACCGAAAAAACCTACAGAACTTCCTCCTGATGAAGGCAGAAGAATCGCTGAACGTAAATCCACCCTCCAGGTGAGCCACGATGACCACCCCGGCGTTCGGCCGTGCTCCATGATTGCCTAAAGGTTGATTCGGGAACAGTCTTTACCGGCCACTTGTCGAGAGCCGGACCACTACCCATGGTCACGGTTTCGTTACTCCACCGGGAACGTCGGTGCGGGGTAACGGATGGCCACGATGGTGCGGAAGGGGCGCCTGCGGCAGCACTGCCCCAGGAAGAACCGCCCTCCGAGACTCCGGAGCGCCGGGTACGGGGTCATGGCATGACGGCGAGGTCCTGGGGCAACCGGCCCTGCATGACCGGAAGTCATAGTCGGCTTGAAGTAGGCAGTCCGGTCCCGGGAGATCGCGTCCACTTCGGACATCAACTCTGGTGCCACGCCGACAAGACGCCTTCGGACCCCCCTGGCTGCGATGAGCAGCTGCGCGCTTCCCAACTGTGCGGCGTCGTGCTGGCACTTGGGACTCTCCTTGGCGTCCTTCCCCTGCTCATACGCGGGTTAGCCGGGTGTTAGCGGAGCGGCAGCCGTGCGCTAGTGGCCCCGATCAGAGTGGGGGACGTACCGAGGAAACAACGACACCGACCGCCCCGGGGAATCCGAAAATGAGCTCCAGCACCACTGTCCGCACCGCTCGTCGCCGCACGCTGCGTATTGCCGTCGCGGCCCTGACCGCGGCCGCCGGTCTTACCCTGACCGCCTGCTCCGGCGCGGACGCCGGCGACGCGAAGTCCGCGGGCCACACGAACGCGCGCTCGGCCGCCGCCGAGTCCACCGCCTCGGGCTGGTCCGGAAAGCAGGGCTCCGACGCCAAAGCGAGCGTGAAGGCGGGCGTCGCGGACAAGCAGTCGGGCCAGCAGCAGTCGGGCAGCGCGCACGCCGGGGCCGGTGGCACGGCGGCATCCCCGGTCCGCACCCAGCGTCTGGCGGACGGCATCAGCAAGGCCGAGATCTCCCAGCTCGGCGACCAGCACTACCGCGCCAAGATCGTCGCCCGCGGTTCGGTCCTGGCCACGCTGGAGACGAAGGGGCACGACGACGGGCTCGACGCCAACGACATGTTCGTCACCCTCACGCTGGACGGCCAGGTCCACTCCTGGATGGGCGGCGGACACCAGGGACCGGGCACCTTCAAGCTCGCGGGCGGCTGGACGGCCAAGGTCACAAAGACCGGCGAGCTGCGCTACCGCGCGCAGATCATCGGCCACGACGGCGTAGCCGCCACACTGGAGACGAACCAGCACGACGTCGGGCTCAACGCCAACGGCATCTACCTCGTGCTCAGCGCCGGCGGCGTGATCAGCGCCCACGCGTAAACACCCGCCCGGCCGGGATACCACGAGGTGTGGTGCGACGGCAGCGAGACCGTCATGTCCCTCTACAGCCGCTGACCGCACTCCACCCGGCGAGAACCCGTCCCGCCGGCACAGAGCCGGAAAGTCCGCTGCCCCGGTGTGTCACACCGGGGCAGCGGACTTTCCGCTTCCCCCACCCGCCGACCGCAGGATCCGGCCCCCCAGCGGGAGTCCCAGCGGCCGGCGGCCCTTACTCGACCGCATACAGCAGGTTGTACTCAGCACCATCCGCCCTGAAGCGCAGACTGCGCTCACCCGGCGTATCCGTGATCCACTGCTCCCCGGGCCTGCCGTCCCCGACCGCTCCGGCGGCCTCCCCGAGGGAGACGGCAATCGTTCCCGTGAAGTCGCAGTCGTACTTGACGGTGTACATCCGGTCTCCCTGCACCGTCCCGTTCCACACAGTGCCACGATGCTGCACAACAAGCCTCGGCTTGTCGAAGCCGCTCCAGCCCTCAGTCGTGACGCACTGGAGCTTCTCCAGATAGAGCTTGGCCATACCGTCCCCTGTGAAGGATCCTTCTCGACACTTCACATCCTGCCGAGCCTCGATAAACGATCACTAAACGTGCCGTGGGGGCTGGGTCAGGGGCAGGGACGGGGACAGGAACAGAGGCGACGGTGCCGCACACCGTGTGCGCGGTGTGCACTCAGCCTCGGCGGCGCTGCCCGCTCAGTGGGCGAAGCCCCAGTCGAGCATCTTGGTGGCGTCGTCGAAGCGGCTGCCCTGGTCGTCCTTGAGGATCGCACCGACCAGGGTGCGGTTGTCCCGCTCGGCGGCGAAGACGAGGGCGTAGCCGGCCTCCGGGCCGCTGCCCGTCTTGATGCCCAGGGCGCCGTCGTAGGTGCTCAGCAGCTTGTTGGTGTTGTCCCAGGTGTAGTACCGGGTGTGGCCGTTGGCAGCCGGGGCCTCGGCCTTGAACTGCTTGTTCTTCACGATGTCGGCGAACGCCGGCTGCAGCATGGCGCGCTGGCCGAGCTTGGCCAGGTCGCGGGCGGTGCTGTAGTTGCTGCCGTGCGAGATGCCGTCGAAGCCGTCGAAGTGCGTGCCGGCCAGGCCCAGTTGTTGTGCCTCGGCGTTCATCTGGTTCACGAAGTCGGCGATCCGCGCGTCCGCGGTGGTCCCGGCGCCGAAGTTGTCGGCCAGGGCCATCGCGGCGTCGTCGCCGGAGGGGATCAGCATGGCGTGCAGCAGCTGCTCGACGGTCAGCGTGTCGCCGGTCTGGAGGTCGGCGGTGCTGCCGCCGACCTTTTGGACGTAGTCCCGGTACTCCTGCTTCACCGTGATCTGCCGGTTCAGCCACTCCGGGTGCTTGAGCACCACCATGGCCGTCATGATCTTGGTGGTGCTGGCCATCGACACACTCTCGTCCGCCTTGGCCCCGCCCCACAGCTCCCGCTCCTGGCTGCCGTCGCGGGCGTCCAGCAAGAAGGCGTGGTCGGCGTTGATCTGAGGAGCGTCCTGATCCTTCGCGTCCTGCGCAGCGGCGGCCTTGCCCTTGACGGCGTGCTGCGCCACTTGGGCAGACCGGAACTGCCGCTGCGTGCCCTGCTTCTGGCCGGCCGGCGTGGTGGCCTCGCCGCCCTGCCGGCCGTTCTCATCTGCGGAGTGCGTGGCGCCGGGGGTGGCCGCCTCGGCGAGGCCGCCGGCAGAGATCGGCAGGGCGGCACCGACAAGTGCGACCATCGCGACCCGGACTCCGGTGCGGTGTATTCGGTTGGGTTTGGCGTGGGAACCCATGGGGCGTCCATCCTTCCGGCGAATGGACGCCGGTATGTCGTAGAACTCGGTTCACCGTGAACCTACTTGTGCGGCGACAGGGTCTCAAGTCGGCTATGTCATAGCCGTGTAACAGGGTTCGCCTCTGTGGTGAGTTGCGCAGATGGCCGACGGGGCCTGTGGGGTCGCTCGCGCGCAGCGCAGCGCGCCCGATGCCCGGCGCCCATCGGTGATCGCCGGGCATCGAACGCGCACCGCGGTCAGCGGTTGCAGTGCTCCAGCTTGGCGTCGAGAGGCTTGGCGAACTTGTGGACCTTCTCAAGCGCCGCCTTCGGGTTGGCGGCGTTCAGCCCGGCACGCATGGCCTTGGCATGTGCGACGAACTTGGCGTACATCGCCTGGCGGTCCTTCGGCACGGTCGGCTTCGCGGCATCCAGCATGCCGATCCACCGGTCGAAAGAGCTCTTGACCTTTCCGACATCGTTGCTCGTCGAAAGCACGTCGAAGATCTTCTTCAACTCAGTACAGCTCGGCGCACCCGCCGCCGCCCCGGTGCTGTGCCCCTGAGAGGCCGGCGCTGCGAGAGCGGTACCGGTCACTCCGGTCACGGCGGTGACGGCGAGAAGTAAGGATGCCGCTGCCCTGACGGTGCTGCTTTTCGTCATGTTCTGTCTCCTGACTTGTTACGTACCGATGCGTCGGTTCTTTCCATCGACTCAAGGCCATCGGATACGGGACCGCTGAGTCGCAAGAGATCCGCACGTCACATACCGTCCCCGAGAGGGGGCCCTCCCCTGGGAATGCCGTCGGACAATGCGGGTCGCTTCCTGCAACTCCGTTATGCCTGATGTCGCTGACAGTCGCCTTGGCGGATCACTGACACCCAACTGACAGATCACTGTCACCCTCAAGAATGGAGTGATGCCTGCGGTCACGGCCAGCCAAAAACCCCCACGCAATCTGGCTGATTCCGACTGTGCGAGAAATGCGCTCTCCCCTTGGCGAGAGCCGCGACGGACGGCTGACCCGCGCCGCAGCCAGTCCTCCCCCGCAGCACTTTCCACAAGATCGCGGCACGGGCACAGGCGGGGCGCCCCCTCAGGGCGCTGCCACGGCCGACGAGCCAGGATGGCTGGATCAATGCAGTAATGCGAGGCGACCTCTCGCGCGACCACCTGCCCGGAATCCTGGAACAGCAGGATCGGCGGACGCCCGGCCGGCGATCCCAGGGCGGCGGCATGGTCAACTTTCGGCAAAGCGAGTCGCCGGGCGTAAACGGTTGGTCAAGACATTGTAATGTGCTGGGTGAGAATTCGGTCGGCGGTACCTGAGCGAGACGCGGGTCGCGCGCCTGGTGCCCAGGCGTCTCCGGCGTCAGCCCTTTCCAGGTGTGTTAGCGTCGCCTCGAATCACAACGGGGTTGCGCAGAGCGGGGATAGCGCGGGGTGCGCCGAGAGGGCAGGAAAAAACCCGCGCCCCCGTGGGTTGCGTCGACGGGGGGATAAATCGTTGATGGTGCACCAAGACAAACCACAGTTTGCACAGATAGGTCCCACAGGGCACGGCATTCCGGGGCATGGCGGCGTGGGAGATACTGTTCCCCAGCAGCGAGGGACGAGAACTCCGCGTCTTTTATTTCGCGTGCTCGGCCCACTGAGCATAGGCAATGAAACGGAATCCGTGGTGATTCCTTCCTCCAAGCCAACCGTCTTATTAGGGGCCTTGCTCCTGCACGCCAATGAGACGGTGTCGCAGGAGTACCTGCGCAACGCACTGTGGGGTGACGAACGGCCAACCGCGGCCGGTGCTGCGATCCATACCACCATGCTGCGGCTACGGAAACTGCTGGACAAATACGCGCTGGGTGGCGCAACCGCCGGCAACATCGAGACCGTACCCGGTGGCTACCGCATCTCCGCCGACGCCGGCACACTCGACCTCCTCGCCTTCCGCAAGGCCGTGCAACGGGCGGGCGAGGCAGCCTCCGAGAAGGACGAACTCGGCCTGCTGCGAAGCGCCTTGAGCAACTGGCAAGGAGCTCCGGTGGCCAACTTGGTCTCACCGGCTCTGCACGACGGAGTAGCAGCGGCCCTGGCTGAGGAACGCATCAACTCCCTGGCGCGATGTCACGAAATCGAGCTGGCGCTCGGCAACTGCACGGCGATCATCCCTCCCCTGCGTGCGCTGACCGCCGAGTACCGGGGCAATGAGCAACTCACCGCCCAGCTGATGGAAGCGCTCTACCGCGCCGGGCGGCAGAGCGAGGCCCTCGGCGCCTACGGTTCCATCAGCCGTTTTCTGCGCGAGACTTTCGGGGTGGACCCCGGTCCCGCACTGCGCCAGCTTCACCTGGCCATTCTCCGGGGTGAGATGCTCGGAGCCGCCGTCCCTCCCGCTCGCCAGGGGACAGTGGTGGCCGTCGCCCGTCCGCCCGCCGACCTCAAGGATTTCTCCGGGCGCCACAGCGAACTGGCCGACATGAAGGAGTTGTTGGCCGACCAGTCGACACCCGCCATCGTGGTCGTCTCCGGGCTTCCCGGGGTCGGTAAGACCGCACTCGCCGTCCGCCTCGCCCGGCAACTGTGCGAAGGGCTTCCGGACAGCAGCGGGTTTCCTGGCGGGTGGCACTTCCTCGACGCCCGCCACAAGGCCCTGCCCGACAGGCCCGCGCCCCAGGAACACGCCTTGATCGTGCTCGACGGGGTGCGGAACAGCGATGAGGCATTGCCGGCACTGGACTGGGCCGAAGCCCACACCGTTGTCCTCACCAGCCGGCACAGCCTCGCCGACTTGGTGATCAGCCGGGGGGCCACCGTCTTCCGGCTGAGATCCTGGCGCAGGGCTGAGTCGCTGGCCTTTCTCACCTCCGTGCTCGGTCCTCGGATCACAGAAGCGGAACCGGAGGCGGCCGACGAGCTGGCCGCTCTCTGCGGCGACCACCCCCTTGCCCTGCGCATTCTGACCACGCGTCTGCTCCTGCGCCCCGGGCACGATCTGGCATCGGCGGTGGGGACGGTGCGCGCCACCTCTCCGGCTTCGCTGACGGTCGGCGGACGCCAGGGCGCCTCAGTGGGGCAGAGGTTCGACGACTATCTCGGCACTCTTCCGCCGCCCTGCGCGGAGCTCCTGCGGGAGCTGGCCGCCGCGCCGGAGAACCGCTTCAAGCTGTCAGAGGGCGCGGCCCTGCTCGGCCGGCCGGAGGACGAACTCCAAAGCCGGCTCGACGAGCTCCTTGAGGCCGGCGCGGTCGAGTACCGCCCGGGCGGGCTCTACGGCATCCACACCCTGATGCGCAGCTACCTCGCCTTCGGCAGCTGACAAAGCCGCAAAGACCTCGCCCCACCGTGCTCCGGCGCACCACGGGGCGTCATCAGCACGCACTCAACCAGGCCCATGGGGCCGATTCCCCGGGACCGCACGGTCCGGGAGACAAGGACGGACAGAGAACGTGTCAGTGCCACAGGTGATTCCGTTCGGCAACGCCCGTGTACGGATCAAGCGTGATGTGCTCTTTACGGAGACCGACGACGGGGTGCTCTTCCACAATGCCTCCGGCGGCTTCCAGCTCACCGGCCGCTCGGCCTACCGGTTCGCCACTCTGATCGTTCCCTACCTCAATGGCGAACACACCGTGCGCGAGCTGTGCGACATGCTCCCGCCGTCCCAGCAGCATATGGTCAACACCCTGGTGCGCATGCTCATGGACCGTGGACTGGCCCGCGACGTACCGCTCCTGGACGACCAGGCGGCGGTATCGCTCGAACCGTCCGTTGCCGAACACTTCGCACCCCAGATCGAGTACATCGACCACTACGAAGACCAGGCCGCACAGCGCTTCCACCGCTTCCGCACCGCCCGGCTGGTCGTCCTGGGCGACGACGCGATCGCCAACTGGTGCGCGACGAGCGCCCTCCGTAACGGCATCGCGGCGGTGCATTTCTCCGGCCCTGCGGAGGTCTTTTCCCAGGCCGTCAAGGAAGCCGGAGTCCTCAGCGAAGCCGGCTGCCCGGCTCGGGTGGAGCAGCTTCCCGAACGCAGCGGCCTGTTCGACTGGGCCGATCTCGGCGGTGCGGAACTGGTCGTGTGCACCGGACGTCAGGCTCCTGCCCAGGTCGTGCGGCTGTTGTCGCAAGGCGTACCGCAAGGGAGCAGACTGCTGCCGCTGACCATGTTCGGTCACCGTGTGGTGGTCGGACCGCTGACCTCCGGCGATGCGGGCGCCTGCTGGTCGTGCGCCATGCTGCGGCTCGGTTTCAATGGCGACGCGGGCGCGGCCGCCGACGTCTGGCGCGCGGTGACCACCGGAGGCGACCACACGGGAGTCCGCCCCGGTCGTCATTTGTCCGCGATCCTCGGCAACCTGCTCGGCTTCGAGGCCTTCCGCGAGATCTCCGGCGTCCTGCCGCCGGAGACCGAGGGCTCGGTCATCGTGCAAGAGGTCGACTCCTTCGACACGGACGTCACCACAGTCCTGCCTCATCCGCTGTGCACGCTCTGTGACGGTGCCGGCGCCGTCCCGGACGCACCGGTGGTCAGCTGGCCGGGGCTGAAGCCGACCACTCCGCTGGACTCCTCCGTGCCCTCGTCCACCGACGACGGGCCCGACCCGGCGATCGAGCCGCTCGACGAGCTCACCGCCCGACTGGTGGCAGGAGCCGGCGGCGTCTTCCGCGAGTTCGACGACGAGTGGCCCGCCCAACTGCCGCTGAAGGTCAGCCGGTTGCGTTTCGGCACCGGCGCCGGGAACCGTCGTGTGGTCACCGCCTTCGACCTGCATCATGTGGCCGGTGCCCGGATGCGGGCGCTGCGCGCTGCGGCCGGCGAGTACCTCGATCTCGTGACCCCGGCGCCGGTGGTGCCGGCCGAGCGGGCCCAGGGGACCGAGCGTATCGACCCCACCGTGCTGTCCACGTTCAGCGGCATGGACCTCGGTGACCGGCCCACCGGAGCGTGGTGCCTGGCCGCCTCCCTGATCGACGGCAGTGAGCTGCTCGTCCCGGCCGCCGCGGTACGGCCGTACGCACCGTTCCACAACCCCGCCGGCACCTTCACGGCCACCACGGCGGGACTGGGCACGGGCACCTCTCTTGCCGACGGCGCCTACCGGGGGCTGTACTCCGCACTGGCCCATCTGGCTGTCACCACTGCCATGCGTTCCGGCGCCCGCGCTCCGCTCGTCGCCCCGGAAAGCCTGACCGGTGATGCCGAACTGGCCTTCCTGCTCAGCAGCG
Organism: Streptomyces sp. NBC_00400; assembly: GCF_036048035.1. Lineage (NCBI taxonomy): Bacteria > Bacillati > Actinomycetota > Actinomycetes > Kitasatosporales > Streptomycetaceae > Streptomyces > Streptomyces sp. NBC_00400. The sequence goes on from NZ_CP107940.1 coordinate 1,464,911, forward strand.
CGGCAAACCTCGGTGTCGACGCCGAGCTGCTGCACCTCCCTGTCGCCGGAGCGGCCACCGTGCTGTTGGCCCGCGCCCGGGCGGCCGACGGCACGCCGTCGTGGGCGGTCGGCGCGGACGGCTCCCCCACCAGGGCGGCCCGGATCGCCCTGCGCGATCTGCTCGGGCAGTGTCAGATCCTGGCCGAACGGCCGGAGGAACGGTCGGCCGGTCACCAGTTGGTCGACTCCTTCGACCCGTACACCGTCCTGGGCGGCGAAGTGACCGCACTCGCGGAGCAGGCTACGGAGATGTCCGCCGTGCTGACGACGTTGCGGGCCGCCGGATACGAGCCCTACGCGGTTGCCGATGGCTCTCCTGACCTGCGGCAAGCAGGCCTGCACGCGGTGCGGGTGCTCCTCGCCGCCACCCGGTCATGATGCGCGCCGGGACGACGGTACGGCAGGTGGAGCCACAATCCGGGCCGGGCCGGGCCGCGCTGCCCGCCCTCCTCGCCCCCTTCCTCGGTGAGCTCGGCCTGGTGGCCGACACCGGCCGACTGGGCGTCCGCGACGAGCTGACCGCTCCTGCGGCCGCCGCCACGGACCGGCCCACTGTCGCCTTGCGCTTCTACGGGCATCTGGCCGTCATCGGCCCGGTGTACGGGCCGGGCGCCGCGCGCCCGTGCGGCCAGTGCCTGGATCGCCGGTGGCAGGCGGTGCGCAGCAGGGAGCTGCGCGATGCGCTGGAACTGGGCGGCCGCACCACCGAGGTGGGCAGCACGCCCTACCTCGTCCCGTTCACCGTCGAGGCCATCGGCCAGACGCTGAGCCGGCTCGCCGCCGCACCGGGCCGGTGCGACGGTGACACCGCAGCGGCCTCGGCGCGCGTGGTACTGCTGGACCTGCGCTCGCTGCGCTCGCGCGGTTTCGTGCTCACCGCCGATCCCGAGTGCCAGGCGTGCGCCGAGGTCACCAGCGAGGACGAGCAGCACGCCGGGCACGAACTGACGCCCTCACCGAAGTCGGCGGAAGACTCCTTCCGGTCGAAGTCGCTGGACGAACTGACATTGGACGAGACGCAGTTGGCCAATCCGGTGTGCGGGGTGCTGGGGACCGTAGTGATGCGTGAGTACGACTCGCCGACCACGGCCTCGACCATCGGCCGGATGGATCTGCGCTCCGGCACTCATCTGCACGAGACCTTCTGGGGCGGCCACACACTCCGTTACCGGGAAAGCGCCCGGGTCGGTCTGCTGGAGGGGCTGGAGCGCTACGCGGGCATGCGGTCGCGGACCCGCGCCGTAGCCACTGTGGCCAGCCTGCGGGAACTGCGGGAGACCGGCAGCCGGGTGCTCGACCCGCGTGCCTGCGGGGTGTATTCCGAGGAGTTCTACCGCGACAATCCGCGCGGGGTGGAGCCCTTCACCGAAGAGCGCACCATCCCCTGGGTCCGGGGCCGTTCCCTGCGCGACAGGGAACCGGTGCTGTTACCAGAGCTGCTCAGCTACTACCACGCGGCGCCATTGGCGGAGCGTTTTGTCCAAGAGTGCTCCAACGGCTGCGCCTCCGGCAGCTCCCTCACGGAAGCAGTCTATTTCGGACTGATGGAGCTCATCGAGCGGGACGCCTTCCTGCTCACCTGGTACGCGGCCCTGCCGCTGCCGGAGATCGACGGGACCACCAGCCGTTCGGCCACCACCCGCGTGCTGATCGACCGGCTGGCCCTGCACGGCTACCGTGCCCGGTTCTTCGACGCCCGGATCACCTTCGGCGTGCCCGTGGTCGTCGCCGTCGCCGAACGGATGGACGGCGGCTGGGGCACACTCGCCTTCGGTGCCGGCGCCGGCCTCTGCCCGGAACAGGCGCTGCGGGCCGCCTTGGTGGAGATCGCCACTGACGCACCCCAGCTGGCGCGCCGGGCCACCTGGAACCACGACCGGCTCGCGCCCATGGTGGACGACTTCGACCAGGTGATCGCCCTGCACGATCACTCGTTGCTCTACGGGCTGCCCCAGATGCGGCGGCACGCGGAATTCCTGCTCGCCGAACGCGGCACACGCTCGATGGCGGAGACCTACGCCGATCTGGACCAGCGGCTGCGCCCCGCACCGGATCTGCTTCAGGACGTGGAGGCATGTGTGGGCCTGCTCGCCGAGGCCGGCTTCGATGCCATCGCCGTGGACCAGAGCCTGGAGCTGCAGCGAAGGCTGGGGCTGAGCACCGCCGGAGTGATCGTCCCCGGACTGCTGCCGATCGACTTCGGCTGGTCCAGACAGCGCGCGCTGCTCTCGCCGAGGCTGCGCACCGCTCCCCGCCAGGCCGGATTCGCCGACCGGGACCTGACCGAGACCGACTTCCACCGCGTGCCGCACCCCTTCCCCTGATCGATGCCCCTGCCCGCCACCCGACGCCGATACGACCGACCCGCGCACGAGCTTTCGGAAAGGACCTGCGCCGTGGCCTACGCCCATGACTACCTCAACGCCGTACTGAACCGCGCACGTGACGGCATGCCGCCCTACGGCTTCCAGCCGAACTGGGCCGACGCCCCCCGGCAGACCAAGCTCTACCGGGGACTGGACCTCATCGAGTTACCGGTGAGCTCTGCCGATGCCACGGAGTCCGACGCCCTGCTCCGCGACGCCTTCATACCGCCGGCCGCCGACGGCACCGCCGGCTTCACCGTGGACCTGCTCTCAGGGATGCTCCTGGAGTCCTACGGCAGGCTCAGCCGCCGCATCGAGATCAATGCCAACGACGATGTGGACAAGGTCCAATTCTACCGATCGGCCAAGTTCAGCCGCGGTACCGCCTCCGGCGGTGGCCTGTACCCGGTGAGCATCTACTGGGTGGCCGGCCCCAGTGCCCCGGTCCAACCGGGCGTCTACTACTACAGCTCTCCCCACCATGGTCTGCAGCGGCTGCTCAGCGGGGACGTCAGCAGCCAGGTTGCCGAGGCCCTGGCCGTCAAGGGTGAACCTCCGGTCGAGACCGACCAGTTCATGCTGCTGGGCCTGAAATTCTGGCAGAACGCCTTCAAGTACAACAGCTTCAGCTACCACGCCACCACCATGGACATCGGTACCGTTGCGCAGAGCTGGCGGCAGTGGGCGGGCGCCCGGGGACTGGACATCCAGCCGGCCTTCTGGTTCGACGAGCCCCGGCTGGGCGAACTCATCGGCGTACACCCCGATGACGAGGGAATTCTCGCCGTCGTCCCCCTCACCTGGGCCCCGGCCCGCACCCAGCGGCCTGCGGACACCGTGCCGGTGCGCTCCTCGGTGGTACACCCCGAGGAAGAACGCTCCCGCAGGGTGCTGCGGTTCGAGACGCTCCAGGCCATCCACAGCGACACGCTCACCGGGGCAGCTCGTCGCCCCGACGCACACGCCCTGACGTCCGCCCGGGTCCTGCCGCCGCGCTCCGCCGAGCGCATCCCGCTCGAACCTGCCGGCTTCGGCGAGGCACGCCTGGCAGACGCCCTGGGGAACCGCCGCAGCAGCTTCGGCGGCTTTTCCGACGTACGCCCCCTCTCGCAGGGGGAGTTGAGCACCCTGCTGACTGCCGCCGAAGCGGGTGCCGCCCTGCCCTGCGACCTCTCCCCGGCCGAAGACCAACGCCTCGGCCTGGTCAAGTTCGGCGTCTTCGTCAACCACGTCGAGGGCGTCGAGCCCGGCAGCTATGAGTACGACCCGGACCAATCCGCCCTGGCCCCCGTCAAGGCCGGCCACTGTGGCACGTTCCTGCAGCGCAATTACTTCCTCAACAACTACAACGTCGAGCAGGCCGCCGCCGTCATCGTGCCCGTCATACGGGGCGACGCCGTCATCGACAGCGTCGGACCGCGCGGCTACCGACTCATCAACGCCCTGACCGGCGCCGTCGCCCAGGCCGTCTACACCGCAGCCGCCGGGTTGGGTATCGGCTGCGGCGCCGCCCTGGGCTTCGACAACATCTCCTACATGGAGGAACTCGGGCTGACCGAGACCCGGGAAATGCCGCTGTTGATGCTGATGGCCGGCCATGAGCGGGGCGGCTTCGCCGGCTGCCGGTTCGAGAACAGGTGAGGCGAGACCACACACCATGACCACCGCATCCCACCCGCTCTCCGCTACGGAGACGCCATTGCCGTCGTACGACACTCTGCTCGGCCCGCGCTTCATGGCCCGCGTCAGCGGTCTTCCCTTCGATGTGGTCGCCGGATTGCGTCAGCCCCGTTCCCGGGCCTGGGCCGAGCAGGTGGCCGATGCCAGGCACCGGCTGCTGACCGAAGGCGAACGGCTCAGCGACGAGCTCCACGGCCTGGTCAAGGCCAACAACGACAGCCGCTTGCGCGGCCAGTTGCTCAACGCCCGTCGCAAGCTCTTCACCGGCGCGATGCCCCGGAACGGCGAGGAGCTGGCCGACCGCGTCGGCGGCGGCCTCGGTGCCGCCCTGCGCGCTTGGATGGAATGCCACCGTGAGCTCGACCGCATGCTCGATGACCCGGTGGTCGACGAGGAGCTCACCCTCGCCCGCAGGCAGCTCAGAGAGCTGGCCGCACAACCACGGCTGCGTCAAGGGCTGTTGCTGGCCTCCGCCACCCTGGACGAACAGCTCGGCGCCTATCTGCACACCACACCCGGCACCGCCCGGCTCTCCAAGAAGCAGCGGCGCATCGAACGCTCCTTGCTGGAGTACGTCTACCGCAGCGCCTGCAAGACCAGCCCGTTCAGCTCCTTCACCGGTCTGGCCCTCGGCGAGTTCCAGCAGACGGCAGGTCCCGACTTCACCCTCACCGTTGACGACCGCTGGAGTGACCACACCCAGCTGAACATCGCCGTCCTCGGGCGGCTCGCCGAACTCATCACCGCCGACGAGCGGCTGCGGCCGGATCTGCCGGTCACCCTGGTCACCGGCTGGACCAGCGACACCGACCGGATCCGATACGTCCGCCGTACCGTGACCACGGGCGACGACACCGTCAGCGCCAGCTTCGACTCCGTCAGCGAGACCATGTTCTTCCTCCGCCACAGTGGAGGACTGGACGCGCTCATGGCCCTCTGCGCGGAGGGCTCGACCCTGCGCTACGGCGAGCTGCTCACCCTCTTCGCCCAGCGCGTCACGGCCGGCACCGAGGAGTGCGAGCGCTATCTGGCCACCCTGCTGCGGCTCGGCCTGCTCTCCGTTCCCCCGCTCGCCGTCGACATCCATCACCCGGACCCGGTACGTGGCTTCGCCGACGCCCTCCGCTCCCTCGACCGTCCGTGGTCCGACAAGATCGCCGAGGCGCTGTACGGCGTCAGCGGCCTGGTCCAGGCCTACCGCGGCGCCCCGCTCGCCGAACGCCGGCAGATCCTGGACGAGGTCCGGCGGACCCTCACCGCGGTCCATCGTGACCACGCCTGGGAACAGCAGGCCACACTGCCGCCCACTCTGGTCTACGAGGACACCCGGGCCGCCACCACCGTCCTGCCGCTCGACGCAGAGCCCTTCCACCGGCACACCGGTCGCTCCCTGGCCTCCCTCTCGCGGATCATGCCGGCCTTCGACATGGCCCTGCCGCACCGGCTGACACTGCGCGGCTTCTTCCTTGCCCGCTACGGCCGCGGCGGCACCTGCTCCGATCTTCTCGGCCTGGTGAGCGACTTCCAGGAAGACATCTACGACCAGTATGTCCAGATTGCTTCCGCCCGCACCCCGTTCGCCGACGACGGCAGCTATACGCCCGCGGAGAACTGGCTCGACCAGCCGGAGATCACCGCTGTGGACGACGCCCGGCGACTCTTCGCCGAGCAGATGACCGCCCTGTGGGAAAGCGCCGGTTCCGGTCACGATGCCGTCAATGAGATCGAACTTGACGACGACTTCGTGAGTGCGGTCGCCGGCAAACTCCAGCCGCTGACTCCGGACTTCCGACCAGCCGCCCACTTCCTGCAGCTCTCGGCCTCCCCGGACACCCCGGCCGTCCTGAACCGCTCCTGGGGCGGGCTCTTTTTCCCCTTCTCCCGGTTCAGCCACGGCTTCGACGACCTCGGCCTCGCCGAGCGACTGCGTACCTGGCAGCAGCGGATACGCCCGCGGGGCGCCGTGTTCGCCGAAGTCACCGGAGGCACCGCCCGTACCAACCTCAATCTGCACGGCCGGCTGACCGACTACGAGATCGTCTGTCCCGGCGAGCACAGCACCGCCCCGGAGGCAGCGCGCATCCCGCTGGAGGATCTCACCCTCAGCCACGACCCCGGCTCCGACCGCCTGATGCTCACCTCCCGCAGGCTGGGACGCGAAGTCATTCCGGTCTACTTCGGCTATCTCGTCCCGATGGCGTTACCAGAGGTGGCCCGCATCCTGCTACTGCTCTCGCCCTCCGCCATGGTCTCCCCCGACCCCTGGGGAGGTGTCCCGGAAGGCTCGGCCAACGACGGCGTACTTTGCCGGCCCCGGGTGCGCCACGGCGGCGTGGTCCTCAGCAGGCGCCACTGGTCCGTCCCCACCCGGGCGCTTCCGCTGCGCCGGCCGGAGGAGAACACCGCTCGCTGGTTCCTGCGCTGGCAGGACTGGCGACGGCAACACGGCATGGACGCCCAGGTGTTCGTCACCCTCCACACACGGCAGCCGGAACCGTTGCCGGGCACCGGCGGGGCAGCCGCGCCCGTACGCCGCCACAAACCGCACTACCTCGACTTCGACAGCTGCCTGTCCCTGAACCTCTTCGAGCACTTGGTGAGCGCCGAGGTGGAATCGGTGACCGTCACCGAGATGCTCCCCACCGCCGACGACCTGCACACCACCTCGCGCAGCGGCCGCCACATCACCGAGATCGCGGTGGAGACCTTCACCCCGCTGCCCTCCAGCCGCCCCGACTCCCGTGAGGAACGATGACCTCCTACCCCGTGCTGCCGCCCGCCGAGGGAGTGCCGGCGGCGGACGACCGATGGCTCGCGGTCTACATCTTCTACGCAGGCAGCCCGCGCCCGCTGCTGACCACGTGCATCAAGCCGCTCTTCGCCGAACTCACCTCCGCGGGCCTGATCCGTCAGTACTTCTTCCTCAACTACTGGCTCGAAGGCCCCCATATACGGGTGCGCTTCCAACTTGCCGACCCTTCCGATGCCGTCATGCGGGATGCCGTCAAAGCCAGGGTCGAGGAAGCGGTCTCCGCCTTCCTGCGCCGCCGCCCCTCGCTCTACGAGGTCAAGTCCGATTTCTATGTCGGCCTCTACAACACCCTCTTCGACCTTGAGTACACCGACGCGCAGCGCCAGGCCCACCTCGGTGAGGACGGCCGCATGCGGCTGCGCGCCAACAACTCCTTCCACTGGACCGCCTACGAGCCGGAGTACGACAAGTACGGCGGCCCGGTCGGAGCAGAGCTCGCAGAGTGGCACTTCACCCGCTCGACCGACCTCGTCCTCGACGCCATGGCGGTGATGAACCTGCACATGCGCAGCGTGCTGTTCGGCCACGCCGGCCAGCTGATGATGGTGATGTGCTCGGCCTTCCTCGACGAGAACACGGCCGTCGTGAGATTCCTGGAGCGCTACCGCGACTACTGGCACAGTGCGTTCAGGGACACCGACCTGGTCTCCGGCTCCGACTTCGACCGCAACTACGACCCCATGGCCACCGCCGTAGCCGAGCGGTTCGGCGCCATCAGCAAGGCCGTAAGGGAGGGGGCGGGCCACCGCCTGCCCGGGTCGCTCGGCGCCTGGGCCGAGCACTGCCTCGAACTGCGTCGGCGCGTCACCGAACTGGCCCGTTCGGGACAGTTGGTCTTCCCCTCCTGGGAGCGCACCCACCGGATCACCGTCACCGACCCGGGCGAGGCCGTGGCGCGGCTGCTCTCCGCCTATCTGCACATGACCAACAACCGGCTGCACATCACCCTCACCGACGAGGCCTATCTGGCTCATGTGCTGGTACGCGCCCTGACCGAGCCGAGTGACGAAGCGGAAGGCGCGGCCTGATGACCACCGCGGCACTGCTCGACGGCCGGCCGCGCCGGGCACCGGGCCTGGTCATCGGCCCCGCCGTGTTACGCGGTACGCGTACCGTCCATCTGATCAAGGACCGCGTCAGCGGGCGGTTCTTCGAGATCGGCCCCAAGGAACGCTTCATCATCGAACGGCTCGACGGCGCCCGCAGTCTGGCCGAGATCGGCGAGGAGTACGCCCGTGCCTTCGGCCGGGTCATTGACGAACAGGCGTGGGGCGCCATCCTGGCCACCCTGTGGCGTCGCGCCTTCTTGGAGGCCCCGGACGGCCGCCGCCCCGGTCCCCCCGAACCCCCCGGTCCGCAGCCCACCGGGCCCCGGGGCCTGACCGGCTCGGTGAGCTGGGGCGACCCGCAACGGCTGCTCACCCGGCTGCACCGCCGCACCCGCTGGGCGTTCACCCCTGCCGCGGCCGCGGTGACCCTGCTGCTCTGCGGCGGGATGCTGCTGTGGCTCACGCTGCACACGCCGCAGCTCCTCGACGAAGTCCCGGTGCTCTACCACCATCCTGAACTGGCGGTGCTGGTCGGGTACCTGCTGTGGGTCAGCTCGGCCCTGCACGAGGTGGGGCACGGTCTGTGGTGTCACCACTACGGCGGCCGGGCCACCGCCATCGGCATGCGATGGCGGCTGCCGATGGTGACGTTCTACTGCGAGGCCGACGACGTTCTGGTGCTGTCCTCCCGGCGGGAGCGGGTGACCACGGCGGCGGTCGGGGTAGTGATGAACCTCGTGTTCCTGCTGCCGTTCTTCGCCGTGTGGTGGGTGTTGCCGCCCGGCGACACCACCCATGACAGCCTCTCCGCGCTGCTGGTTCTCGGCGTGCTGCGGGCCCTGGTCAACTACCTGCCGCTGCCCTCTCTGGACGGCTACCGGATGCTCGAACACGGATGGAACGTCATTGATTTGGGCCCGCAGGCCTGGGCTTATCTGCGGCGGGACCGACGGGCGGAGTCCGGGTACGGCCCGCGGGCGAAGCGGATCTACCGCGGCTACATCGCCCTGTTCACCGTGAGCGTGCTCGCGGTGACCGCCGTCGTGGTCCTCCTGGTGGTGCACTTCACCTCCGGCATCACCCGGGTGGCCGTACTGGCAGCGGGCGTGGTGTGGACCGCCGTCTCGCTCACCATTGCGGTGCGCCGCCCCACGGCCCGCCGTGCCGCGCCCGCGGAACCGGTGGACCCCCCGCCCGCGGAACCGGTGGACCCCTCACCCGCAAGTACGGCGCAGTCCCGTGCCCGGGCAACCTTGCCACGCAACAGTCGAAGGAGTGCTCCCCTCGTGAAAAACCCACCCCCGGACGAGCCCGTAGTCATCGTCCAGGACCTGCGCAAGTCCTACGGCGAGACGGTCGCAGTGGCCGGAACGTCCTTCGCTGTGGGGAAGGGAGAGTTCTTCGGCATCCTCGGGCCCAACGGCGCAGGCAAGACCACCCTGGTCGAGATCCTCTCAGGCCAGCGCACCCCCGACTCCGGAACCGTCACCCTCTTCGGCCAGAGCCCTTGGCCGCGCAGCATGGCCGTCTACCGCCGACTCGGCATCCAGACCCAGGCGTCCTCCTTTTTCCCCGACCTCACCGCGCTGGAGCACCTGCAGACCATGGCCGGGCTCTACGGCCTGCCCCGCTCTGCTGCAGACGAGGCGCTGGAGAAGGTGAGCCTGACGGGCTCGGCCACGGTGCGGGTGACCAAGCTCTCCGGGGGCCAGCGGCAACGGCTGGCCCTCGCCTCCGCCTTGGTGCACAGCCCCGAACTGCTCTTCCTCGACGAGCCCACTGCCGCCCTCGACCCCGAGGCCCGCCGCGGGTTGTGGGGGCTGTTGTGCGAGATCCGCGCCCAGGGGTGCTCGATCCTGTGCACCACTCACCACATGGACGAGGCGGAGCAGCTCTGTGACCGTACGGCGATCATCCAGGACGGCGCGGTCATAGCGCTGGACACCCCCCGGCAACTCATCCGCGAGGCCGGCGGTCCCAGCCGGATCTCCGTTCCCGCCGACCTGCTCAAGGCCGAGGCCGCCCGCGCGCTGCCCGGCGTGCTCAGCGCCAAGCAATCCGGCACCGATGTGGTGATCGGCACCGAGTCCGTCTCGCAGGTGCTCGCCTCCCTCGGCTCGGTCGTCGACCTGGAGCAGGTGGAGACCCGCCGCCCCACCCTCGAGGACGTCTATCTCAACCTGACCGGAGTGGAGTTCACCAAGTGACCGGATTCATGCCGCTGGTAAGGGCGCACTTCCTTGCTACCAGCCGCAACAAGGCGGAGCTGTTCTTCACCTTCGCCTTCCCCCTGATCTTCATCGTCGTCTTCGGCCTGATCTTCGGCTCACGGCCTGCCGACGGCGGCAAGAACGTCATCGACTACCTTGCCCCCGGTGTCCTTTCCTGGGGCGTGGGCAACGCAGCCGTCTTCGGCGTCGCGTACTCATTGGTGAAATGGCGCGAGACCGCGCTGCTGCACGCCATCCGCCGCACGCCCACGTCGGTACTGACCGTGCTCGGCGGCCGACTGGTGATCGTGCTCTGTGTGGCGCTGGCCCAGGCTGTGCTCTTCCTCGCCATCGCGATGGCGCCACCGTTCCGTCTGCACGTGACCGTGAGCGGACTCGCTCTCACCGTGCCGGTACTGCTCTGCGGTGCACTGGCCTTCTTCGCCGTGGGTGTGGTGGTCGGCAATATCTGCCGCACCCCCGACGCGGTGGGCGCCTTCGCCAACTGCCTGATGGTGCCCATGGCGTTCCTCAGCGGATCGTTCATCCCGCTGAGCCAGTCCCCCGACTGGCTGCGTACTGTCTCCCACGCCCTGCCGCTTCGCTATATGAACGAGGCGATCACCGGAGTGCTGGACGGTGGCACCGCTTTCGGTCCCTGGGCCCTGCGCTGTCTGGCCCTGCTCGTCTTCGCCGCAGTGCTGTCAGCCCTGGCCGTCAAGACCTTCCGCTGGGAGAACGCCGCATGAGCCGCCCGGCCGACAGCACTCGCGTGCGGTACACCGCCGCGTCCGAGGCCCTGCGGAGCACCTTCGCTGTCCGGCAGGCGGAGCTGGAACCGCACGTCGAGCCGCCCGGCATCGTCACCCTCGGCATCCACGACGTACTGACTGCCGGTGCACCCGATCCGGAAGCCACCGCACGGCCCACCGCCACCGTCCACCTCGCGCCGGACATCGCCGTGGTCGGCCCGTTTCCCGACGACTCCGGCGCGCCCGGCCCCTGCGGGCACTGCCTTGCCCTGCGCTGGCAGCGGCTGCGCCCCGAGTTCCAGCGCCAGGCGCTGGAACTCGGCGGCAGGCAGCAGGTCTTGGGGGAGTGGCCGCTGCTGCTGCCCTCCGCCGTAGAGGCCTTGTGGCAACTGCACCGGGCCGTCAGTGCAATGCGCCCGTCCGCCGACCGACGGCTGGGGACGGCCCGGGTCTGGGCAATGGATCTCGGCAGCCTGCTGGTGCGCGGTTTCCCGCTTGCCCCGGACCCCCTCTGCCCCGGCTGCGGCCCGGCCGACGGCGAACCTCAGACCGCGGAACTCCCCGCGGCGCCCAAGCGGAACCCCGAGGATGACCGGGCCCGCAGCACGGAGAGCTTCGAGTTACCCTCCGACGCCCTGATCAACCCGGTCTGCGGTGTCCTCGGCGCCACCACGTTCGTCACCGTCACGGCACCCACCACCGCCCCCGTCACCGGCCGCGTGATGATCACCGGCCATTACGGCCTGGCCGAACTGACCTTCAGCGGCCAGGCCAACTCTTATCGCAGCAGCCGCGACCTGGCCCTCTTCGAAGGGCTGGAGCGGTACGCCGGCATCAGCCGCCGCCACCGTGGCGAGATGGTCCTCGCCGCCTATGACGACATCCGCGACCATGCCCTCGACCCTCGCGCCTGCGGTACTTACTCGGACCTGACCTACCAACTCGACGATGCCTGCACACCGTTCGACCCGACCCGGCCCATCCCCTGGATCAGGGGGCGTGAACTCACCACCGGCCGCCCCGTCCTGGTACCCCGGCGGCTTGTCTACTACGGCGGCGAGACCTGCGACGACAACTTCGTCTTCGACTCCTCCAACGGCTGCGCCAGTGGCTCCACCCTGACCGAGGCGGTGCTCTTCGGCCTGCTGGAACTCATCGAGCGCGACTCCTTCGTGCTCGGCTGGTACGGCGGTGCGGCCTTGCCGGAGATCGACGTCAGTGCCGTCCCCGACCCGGAACTGCACATGATGCTCGACCGCGCGGCCCTGCACGGCTACGACGTCAAGCTCTTCGACAACCGCGTCGACCTGCCGGTCCCCGCCGTAACGGGACTCGCGGTGCGCCGCGACGGCGGGCCGGGCCTGTTGTCCTTCGCCGCCGCGGCCGGGCTCGACCCGCGCCGCGCGATCCTGGGCGCGCTTTCGGAGATCCTCACCTACCTGCCCGAACTGCCCCGGCGCTTCCGGGACCGCGCCGAGGAACTGCACGCCATGACGGACGACTACTTCCTGGTGCGCCGGCTCAGAGACCATCCGGCACTCTTCTCCCTGCCCGAGATGGCCCCGCACGCCGCCCGCTACCTGCACCCGGGCACCACTGTGCCCTACGAGGAGGTCTACGCCGACTGGCAGCGCATCCGGCCGCGCACCACCGACCTGCGCGACGACGTCGCCCTGATCACCGGCGCGCTGGCCGCCGCCGGCCACGAGGTGATCGTGGTGGAGCAGACCACGCCGGAACAGCGCGGCCTGGGACTGCACACCGTCGCCACCATCGTGCCCGGCCTGCTCCCGCTCGACTTCGGCTGGGCACGCCAACGGGCCCTGCACATGCCCCGGATGTTTTCCGCCTACCGCCGCGCCGGCTGGCGGGAACACGACCTGACCCGGGACGACCTCCACCTCGTCCCCCATCCCTTCCCATGAGCCGACCGCTGCGACAGGACGTCGCCTCCGTGCTTCCCTCCGCCCTTGAGCTCTACCTGCGCCTGCACCGTGAACCCGAGCTGTCCGGCGTCGAGCGGCGTACCGCCGCCCGGGCCGCCACGGTCCTTCGGGGTCTCGGCTGCCGGGTCACCGAAGGCATCGGCGGCCACGGTGTTGCCGGCGTACTGCACAACGGCCGTGGGCCAACGGTGCTGCTCCGTGCCGAACTCGACGCCCTTCCGGTACGCGAGGAAACCGGGCTGCCCTACGCCAGCACAGTGACCGCCCCCGGCCCCCAGGGCGTGCCCGTCCCGGTGGCACACGCCTGTGGCCATGACGCCCACCTGGCCATTGCCCTGGGCGTGATGGACCTGCTGGCACGCCACCGCGACCGGTGGCGCGGCACCGTGGCGCTGGTGGGCCAGCCCGCCGAGGAAACGCTCTCCGGAGCGGCCGCCGTGCTCGCCGACGGGCTCTACGAACGCCTCGGTGTTCCGGACGCGGTCCTTGCCCAGCACCTCGCGCCCTTCCCGGCCGGAGTTGTGGCACACGCCCGGACCGTGCTGGCGGCCTCCCGCGCACTGCGCATCGTGCTGTACGGCCCCGGCGGGCACACCGCACACCCGGAGGGCGCCGCCAACCCCATCGAGACCGCTGCCGCCGTCGTTGCCGGGCTCCCCCATGCGGTCGGTTCACACGTCGTGGCCGGCGTCGGCGCCCTGCACGCCGGCACCACCGCCAACGTCCGCCCGGACCGCGCGACGCTTGAGGTGAGCGTCCGTGCCCCCACCGGGCGGCAGGCCGGAGAGGCCGAGGGTGCCATCGCGGAGCTGGCCCGGCAGGAGGCGGCACGGCTCACCCCAGGGCGGCCCCCTGAGATCACCGTCACCGCCCGCTCGGCCCCCACTGTCAACCATCCCGAGCTCGGCAAGACGGTACGCGCGGCACACACCGCCGTGCTGGGGCAGCCCGCGGTGCACCCCTGGCCCCTGTCCATGGCCACCGAGGATTTTCCCGAATATGCCGCAGGCCGCACCGTGCCCACCGCCTACTGGATGCTCGGCTGCGTCGGCCGAAAACAGTGGGAAAGCACCGCCGACCTGCCGCTGCGGGAGCGGTTCGCGGTCATCCCGCCCAACCACTCCCCGCGCTTCGCCCCCGATCCGGTGCCCACCCTGCGCACCGGAATGGTCGCCATGGCGACGGCGGCGCTCGCCTGCGGTCTGGGGGATGTCAGCGAGATGTGAGGCCATTATCAGCCGTCTTGCGGCGGCATGCCCGTAGATGGAGACAGGCCGGATGGCCCGGGCCGCATGCGATGCGGCCCGGCCACAGCCGCATCGCATGACCACACCCCTGTGAGAGGAGACAAACGCGGTATGACCATCAAAACCGATCTCGCCGACCTTGCACGCGACATGCTGACCCTGGAGTCGGAGACCTTCGAGATCAACGACTACAACGAGGCCGACGGCAAGCTGCTGGGCAGCTCGTCCACGAGCTGCGACAGCAGCTCCTGCAGCTCCAGCACCACCTCGTGCAGCAGCTGCTGCAGCTGACCCCCGCCTCGTGAGTTTCGGCGGATTCAACGTCCCACAACCCGCGCAACCACCTCATCTGCGCAACCACTTGAAAGGAGTCCACGATGGCGGACAAGCCCGACCTCGCTGACCTCGCGCGCGAGATGCTCGCCCTGGAGTCGGAGACCTTCGAGATCAACGACTACAACGGCGCCGAGGGCGCCATGATGGACGGCTGCACCAGCACGACGAGCTGCAGCACGAGCTCCAGCACCACCTCGTGCTCCAGCACCTGCAGTTGAGCCTGGCCCCTTGAGGACCGGCGGGACGGCGAGCCCTGCACCGTGCGCCGTCCCGCCCCGCACCACCATTCCGACGAAGGTGATCCCCTCCATGGAACACGGCATCTCGCTTCTTCCCGACTGCCGTCCCTCGCGACGCACGCCCGCGGAGTACTACCGCGATGCCATCGCCATCAGCAGGTTCAGCGACGAGGCCGGACTCGGCTACGTCAAGATGACCGAGCACTACCTCGGCGATTACGGCGGCTACTGCCCCAGCCCGCTGACCTTCCTGACCGCGGTCGCTGCTCGGACCAGCCGTATCCGGCTGATGACGGGCGCGCTGCTGCCGGCCTTCCACCACCCCATCCAGCTCGCCGCCCACATCGCCCAGGTCGACGCCATCAGCGGTGGCCGGGTGGACGCCGGCTTCGGCCGGGCCTGGCTGCCGTACGAGTTCGACGCGTTCCAGGTACCGATGGACGAGAGCCGGCCGCGCTACGAGGCCACGATCGAGGCCGTGGTGCGGCTGTGGTCCGAGGAGAAGGTCACCGAGGACACCCCCTACTTCTCCTTCACGGACGCCACCTCGCTCCCCCCGGTCACCCAGCGTCCGCACCCTCCGGTGTGGGGGGCGGCAGTGAAGTCCCCCGAGAGCTTCACCTGGCTTGCCACCAAGGGTTTCGGCGTCCTGCTCGCTCTCCCCCCGGCTCGCCAGTACACCAGCGTCAGCCGCCATCTGGTCGACCACTACCGCGAAGTCTTCGCCGCCACCCACGGCGCCACCAGGACACCGCGGATCGCCATGAGCACTCCGCTCTACATCGCACGCACCGACGCAGAGGCATACCGCCTCGCCGAACCCCTCTACCGCGAATACGTACAGGTATGGACCGAGGCGGCCCGCTCCTGGCGAGCGACCAGCTCCAGCGGCTACATCGGATACGAGTCCATGGGCCGTGACATGAAGCACCTGAGCACCTTCGACGTCAAGCGCTATGGCACCGCGGTCATCGGCTCCCCGGAATCCGCCGTGGAACAGATCCGGAAACTGCACGAGACGTACGAGGCCGATACCTATCTATGGAATGTCGACTTCGGTGGGCAGACTTACGAGCAGATGCACTCCAGTCTGAAGCTCTTCGTCGACGAGGTTCTGCCCAAGCTGTGACCCGACCCCAGGAAAAGGCCATGTACGACTCCACCGATCCGCAGCACGCCACCAGTGCGCCTCCCGCACACCGCTCTGACCACGGCCTCGCACCTCGGCAGCGGGGCGGGCGTGCCCTCACCCTGGCCGGCTATGCGGCCTATGGCCTCTTCCCGCTCTCCGGCGCCATCGCCGTGACCCTCATGATCCTCACCGGCTCCTGGTACTGGATGCTGCTGGTGCCCCCGGTCGCTTACGGTGCACGGCAGTTGGCCAAGAACCTGCGTTCTGACGACTGAATTCACGCCACACGGCGGTGATGCCACGGTGAGTTGGCGTCAGCTGATGAAGGCGGCGAGCCGAGGCTCGCCTCTCCCGGCAGGGCTTCGCGGAGCGAGAACGAGGGCTTCGCGGAGCGGCTGCCGGAACCGTCGGAACTCCACGCCGGAACGCCACGGTCGGAGAGTCACGGTCGGAAAGTCACGGTCGGAAAGTCACCGTCAGAAAGTCACCGTCAGAACCTCACGGTCGAGACGGTGTGCACGACCGGGTGACCCGGCTCGTCGAAGTTGACCATGATCCGCTGGTACGGGTGCGGTGACCGGCCCGTGGTCGTCGTGCCGGCCCAGGGCGCGTCGATGCCGAAGTCCCAGCCGACCTTCGACGCCTGCTCGGGCGAGATGGTCCGGTGGTTCTTCTTGAGGGCGGCGGTGCTGGTGCCGACGGCGTTGAGGTAGTGCTCAAGTCCCCACTTGTTGGTCCTGAACTGCACGAACAGCGAACTGGTCTGCCAGGAGTTGGTCTCGTAGTAGTAGACCGGGGTGGAGCCGATCGGCACCGGGACGTTGTAGATCCGCTGCTGGACCTTGGACGGGAAGGCGTTGGTCAGGCCGGTGGCGGCGGCCTCGGCCTCCTTGCCCTCGCCGCTGTCCCGGCTCTGCTCGGCGGAGATGACGATATAGCCGGCCGGGATCGCGATCAGCAGGAAGACGATCAGCGCCATCAGCACCGGGCGCCGGCGCTTGACGCGGGGAGCCGGTGCGGGCTGGGCGTCGTCGTGCACGGTGTGCAGGTCGGTGTCGGTCATCGGCGGCCCGCCCGTTCGTATCGTTCGTAGCGCTCGACCCGGCGCCGGTTGGCGCGCCGGAAGCGGCGGGCCACCAGGCGGGCCAGGTCGGCGGCGCCGACCATACCGGCCTCGGGGCCCAACTGAGCCTTGGTGAGGGTGGCTTCGGGACGGTAGCCGCGGCCGGTGAGATGACGCCGGAAGGCCTCCCTGGCCGGGCCGATCAGCAGGTCGTCGGCGGCGCTGACGCCGCCGCCGATGACGAAGCACGACGGGTCTAGGGCAGCGGCGAGGTTGGCGATGCCGACGCCGAGCCACTGGCCGATCTCCTGGAGGAGTTCGACGCACATCGCGTCGCCCTCCCGGGCCAGCTCGGTGATCAGCGGTCCGGTGATGTCGCCGATGCGGCCGCCGACCCGCTCGATGATGTTGTACGCGACCGGGGAGTCGGCGGCGGCCAGCTCGCGGGCCTCGCGCACCAGGGCGTTGCCGGAGCTGTACTGCTCCCAGCAGCCGCGGTTGCCGCACGGGCAGCGGTGGCCGCCGGGGACGACCTGCATATGGCCGAATTCACCGGCCACGCCGTACTTGCCGCGCTTGACGGCGCCGTCCTCCAGGATCGCGCCGCCGATGCCGGTACCGAGCGTGATCATGACGAGGTGGTCCTCGCCGCGGCCGGCACCGAAGCGCCACTCCGCCCAGGCGGCGGTGTTGGCGTCGTTGTCGACCATGACCGGGACCGCGAGGCGGCCGGCGAGGCGGTCGCGCAGGGGTTCGTTCCGCCAGTTCAGATGGGGTGCGAACAGCACCTTGCTGCGGTCCGCGTCGACCCAGCCGGCCGCGCCGATGCCGACCGCGTGGACGTCGTGGCGGTCGGAGAGGTCGAGCACCAGCTCGGTGATGGTGTCCTCGACGACCCGGGGGCTCTTGGACTTGTCCGGCGTCTCGGTGCGGACCTTCTCCAGGATGGTGCCGTCGGCGTCGACGACGCCCGCCATGACCTTGGTGCCGCCGATGTCGATGCCGACGGTGGGCACCCGGGGGGCGGTCAGATGCGAGCGCCGCTCTCGGGTGCCGACCGTGCGCAGCACGGTGGCGCTGGCCGATCCTCGGTGCACCCGGTCCCGGTACATGCTCATCGACCCACCTCTTCGCCGTGTCTCCCCCACTGCCTGATGGGCGTGGGTGGTACCCCCATGCGGCGGCTTTGTGCGCGCAAGAGTCGTCTCGTCCCTGCGGGTCTCGGGAGGCCGGGGCCTCGATGTGCGGGTTCGGTGCGATTGTGCATCACCGGCGGCGTCCGGCGCATCGCGACGGTGAGTGACGCGCCCCGCACAGCTCCGGGGCCGTGCGGGGCGCGGTGGTGATCACTCGGGGCGATGGCCGCCGGGAAACTCCGGGGTCTCGGTCCGGGCCAGCTCATGACTGAGCTGTTCCAGTTCGCTGCCGCCTGCCATTTGGCGGGTCAGCTCTTCCAGGGTGATCTCCGATTTGGCGTGGCTGCCGGCCATGGCGCCGCGCTTGAGCAGAACGAAGCGGTCACCGACGAGATACGCATGGTGCGGATTGTGGGTGATCAACACCACGCCGAGCCCGGCGTCCCGCGCGGCCGCGACGTACTTGAGGACCACGCCGGACTGCTTGACGCCGAGCGCCGCCGTCGGCTCGTCCAGGACCAGGACCTTGGCGCCGAAGTAGACGGCGCGGGCGATGGCCACGCACTGGCGTTCGCCGCCCGAGAGGGTGCCGATGGGCTGGTCGACGTCGCGCAGGTCGATGCCCATCCGCAGCAGCTCGCTGCGGGTGGTCTCGCGCATCGTCTTGACGTCGAGCCGTTTGAAGGGACCCACGCCGGTGGTGGGCTCGGAGCCGAGGAAGAAATTCCGCCACACCGGCATGAGGGGAACGACGGCCAGGTCCTGGTAGACAGTGGCGATCCCGCGGTCCAGGGCCTCGCGCGGGGAGGCGAGGGCGGTCTCCTCCCCGTCGATGGTGAAGGATCCTGCGTCGTGCCGGTGCAGCCCCGCGATGATCTTGATGAGGGTGGATTTGCCGGCGCCGTTGTCCCCGAGCACACAGGAGATCTCGCCCGCGTGCACCTCCAGGGACACGCCTTCCAGCGCCCGGACATTGCCGTAGTACTTGCTGACGTCACTCAGCTCGACCAGCGCGGTCATGCCTTTTCCTCCGCCCGCTTGCGGACCCATGCGTTCAGGAGTGTGGCGAGCAGCAGCATCGCGCCGAGGAAGAACTTGTACCAGTCCGGATTCCACTGCGCGTAGACGATGCCCTTGCTGGCCATGCCGAAGATGAAGGCGCCGACGGCCGCACCGATCGCCGAGCCGAAGCCGCCGGTCATCAGACAGCCGCCGACCGCCGCGGCGATGATGTAGAGGAATTCGTTGCCCACCCCGTCACCGGACTGGATCGCGTCGTACGAGAACAGCAGGTGCTGGCCGGAGACCCAGGCGGCGAAGGCGACGCCCATATAGAGGCCGATCTTGGTCTTGGTGACCGGGACGCCCACCGCCCGTGCGGCGTCGGCGTTGCCGCCGACCGCGAAGATCCAGTTGCCGACGCGGGTGCGCAGCAGGATCCAGGTGGCGAGGGCGACCAGCACGATCCACCACAGGATGGTGATCTGGATGTCGACACTGCCGAGGGTCAGATGCGAGGCGAAGACCTTGCGGGCCGACTCGAAGCCCTCCATGTCGGCGATGGACTTGGTCGAGACGGTGCCGTCGATCAGCTTGGTGAAGCCGAGGTTGAGGCCGGTCAGCATGAAGAAGGTGCCGAGCGTGATGATGAAGCTGGGCAGTTTCGTCCGGGTCAGCAGCAGGCCGTTGAAGGCCCCGATGGCCAGGGTGACCAGCAGGGATACCCCGACGCCCACCCAGGTGTCAGCAGTCATCTGGTAGCTGAACATCGAGGAGATCAGCGCCGAGCTGACGACCATGACGCCGGCCGAGAGATCGAATTCCCCGCCGATCATCAGCAGCGCCACCGGCACGGCCATGATGCCGATGGTCGAGGACGCATAGAGCACGGTGGAGAGGCTGGAGGCCTGCAGGAACGGTTCGGCGACGATCGAGAAGAACACGAAGACCGCGGCGGCGCCGACGACCGAGCCCAGTTCGGGGCGGCCCATCAGCCGGCGTGCCAGGGAACGGTGCAGCAGCCGTTCGTCGCCGCCGCTCTCGGCAGGCGGCCCCGCGGGCTGCAGCGGTGGTGCGTCGGTGTGGCTCATCGCGTCCCCCGCTTCGTGTAGTCCTGCAGCGCGTCGGCGTCCTTCTTGGTGATCACCTGGGGTCCGGTGAGCACCGGCTTGCCGCCGCCGAGGACGTCGGAGTTGTACTTGTAGAGCCACAGCAGGTCGACGGCCTCGTAGCCCTGGAGGTAGGGCTGCTGGTCGACGGCGAAGCCGAGGGAGCCGTCCTTGAGGCCGGTCGCGACCTGGGCGTTGAGGTCGAAGGTGTCGATCTCGGCCTTGCTGCCGGCCTGCTCCTTGGCCTTGACGGCGGTGGGGGCGAACGGGGCGCCGAGCGTGACGACGGCGTCGATGGAGCTGTCCGCCTGGAGCTTGGACTCGATGGAGGACTGCACATCGGGCATGTTGGTGCCCTCGACGTACAGCTTCTGCAGATCTCCCTTGAAGGTCTTCCTGGCGCCGTCACAGCGCTGCTCGTGGCCGACGTTGCCCTGTTCGTGCAGGACGCACAGGGCCTTCTTCCGGCCGCGCTTGTTCAGCTCCTCGCCGACCGCCTCACCGGCCACCGTCTCGTCCTGCCCGATGTGACTGAGCGCACCGAACGCCTTCGACTCCTCGGCGCCGGAGTTCACCGTGATCACCGGGATACCGGCCTTCTCGGCCTTGGCGATCACGTCCTTCATGGCGCTGGGCTTGGCGAGCGACACGATCAGCCCGTCGACCTTCTGGTCGATGTAGGACTGCACCAGCTGGCTCTGCCGCTGGGCCTCCTTGTCGTGCCCGTAGACGAACTTGATGTTGTCCTTGACGGCGGCCTGCTGGGCGCCGTTCTGGACGATGTCCCAGAAGGTGTCGCCGTCTCCCGAGTGGGTGACCATCGCGAACGTCCACCTGGGGGTGTTCACCGCGGCCTTGCCGCCCGCGGACTTGGCGGCGCGTTCCTGTTCGGCGCGCAGGCCTCCGGTGCTGCTGCACCCCGCCAGAGCCACGCCGAGCACCGCCGCCAGCACGGCGCCGACGGCGCGTCCCCTTCTTCCAACCCGTGCCACGAGGACTCGCCCTTCCCGCTGATGCTGCCGTATCGACTGCGTTGGTTTTCTGCGCTGTCCGGACCGGCCGGTCCGGGTGCGTACGGTGTCATGCACCGCCTCCGGCACCGGTCGGCCGGGCCCAACCGGCCAAGTATCCGTTACCGGTGATCTGTCCCGGTTCATCGGGTCCCGTCTTCCCTGGGGCTTCACCGGGTGCCTCGCCCGGTGTATGCGGTCAGCTTCGGTACGTCCTTCCCGGTGACCAGGGCGGGCCCGGTGAGCACCGGCCTGCCGCCGCCGAGCACATCGGCATTGGCCTTGTGGAGCCAGAGCAGATCCACCGCCTCGTAGCCCTGGAGGTAGGGCTGCTGGTCGACGGCGAAGGTGACGTCCTTGGCCTTGAGCAGCTTGACGACGGCGGAGTTCAGGTCGAAGGTCGCGAGCTGCGCGGAGCTGCCCGCCTCCTCCTTGGCCTTGACGGAGATCGCCGCCATCGGCGCACCGAGCGTGACGATGGCGTCGATGTCCTTGTCGGACTGGAGCTCGGCCTCGACGGAGGACTGCGAGGCGGGCGCGTTGGTGCCGTCGACATCAAGGTTCTCGACCGTCCCGTGGAACGCCTTGCGGACCCCGGCACAGCGGTCCTCCAGCGACACATTGCCCTGCTCGTGGACGACGCAGAGGGCCTTCTTCCGGTGCCGGCGGTTCAGCTCCTCGCCGACCGCGCGCCCCGCCACGGACTCGTCCTGCCCGATGTGCGTCAGCGCCCCGTACGCCCGGGAGAGCTCGCCGCCGGAGTTGATGGTGATGACGGGTATGCCCTGTGCCTCGGCCTTCCGGACGGCCGCCTTGACGGCCTGCGGCTTGGCGAGGGTGACGATCAGCCCGTCGACCTTCTGATCGATGTACGACTGGATCAGCGCGGCCTGCTGGGCACCCTCCTTGTCATGGGCATACAGGAACTTCACGTTGTCCTTGGCGGCGGCCTGCTCGGCACCGTTCTGCACGATGTCCCAGAAGGTGTCGCCGTCGCCGGAGTGGCTGACCATCCCGATCGTCATGCGCGGGGTGGTGGCGCCCTTGCCGGACCCGGACGCCACACCCCCGGCGCCCTGCCCGCCGGGGGCGCTGCACCCGGTGGCCAGGGCGAGGGTCGTCAGTAAGGCGGCGGCGCTGCGCGCCGCGACGCCGCGAACAGTGAGGGGACCAGCCGTATGCACGCCCATCATCGTGGGACCGCCTTTTCTCCCGGCCGCCGGACTGCGGCTGGAGGAGTTTGTAACGGCGCACACAGAGCCACGTCAATGGTTTGTCAGAACATTCTGACGAAGGGGCTCCGCAGAGGTGTCCCATAGGGGGACATTGCTACGGGAACCGCTTCGTCGGGCGGACTGCCTCGGGGGCGTCGCAGCGACCGGCGGTCCGGCCGGCCGCTCCCGGCCGCGCCTGGCCCCTCAGGGACGCTCAGGGGCGCTCAGGGGCGCTCGGCGCGGCGCTCCGGGGCGCTCGGACCGCCGCCAGGGCCGCCGCCTCAGGGCCTCTCTCAGGGGCGCTCTCAGGGGCGCACGAGCAACTGGAACTCGAAGGCGTAGCGGGAGGCGCGATAGACATGCGAGCCGAATTCGACCGCGCGCCCGGTGTCGTCGAACGTGGTGCGCTGCATCGTGAGCAGCGGGGCGCCCTCGGGCTCGTCGAGCCGTTCCCCCTCCTCGACGGTCGCGGCGCGCGCGCCGACCGCCTGACGGGCGCTGTGCAGGGTGATGCCGGCCGACCGCATGAGGCGGTACAGACCGGTCTCCTCCAGCTCGGCCGTCTCCAGCGTGAGCAGCCCCGCGGGAAGGTGGTTGCGCAGATGCGCGACGGGCTCGCCGTGCGTCAGCCGCAGCCGCTCGACCAGCGCGACCTCGGCCCCCTCCGCGATCCCCAGCGCGGCGGCGACCTCGGCATCGGCCTCGGTGGTGGTGTTGAGCAGCACACGGGTGGCCGGCTTCTGCCCGGCCGCCTCCAGGTCGTCGTAGAGGCTGCTCAGCTCCAGCGGACGCTTGACCTGGCTGTGGACGACCTGGGTGCCGATCCCCCTGCGGCGCACCAGGAGCCCCTTGTCGACCAGCGACTGGATCGCCTGCCGCACCGTCGGCCGGGACAGGCCGAGCCGGCCGGCCAGCTCGATCTCATTGCCGAGCAGGCTGCCGGGAGCCAGCTTGCCGTGCTCGATCGCGGCCTCCAGCTGCTGGGACAGCTGGAAATACAACGGGACCGGACTGTTCCGGTCCACGCTGAACTGGAGGGGGCTCTCGGCGCCCCGGGCTGCTGTTTCGCGTTTCCCCACGCTGGCGAGCGTATCCGTCCGGACAGATGACGGGAAGTCCGGAGGTCACATTGTCCGGACAAGGGGCCAGGGACCTTCGCGCGCCTTACCCTTCGTAACGCCCCGCCCCTCCCCGAGGAGTCAGCCGGCCATGTCCGTACGTCGCGTCGTCCCCGACATCCAGTCCGACGCCCTGGAGGAGAACCGCACCTTCTACGGCCTGCTGGGGTTCGAGGAGGTCATGAACCAGGGCTGGGTCATGACCCTGGCATCCCCCGCCATCCCCACCGCCCAGCTCACCTTCATGACCCACGACAAGACCGCCCCGGTCACCCCCGACATGAGCATCGAGGTCGACGACGTGGACGCGGTCCACACCGCCCTGCCGGCCGCCGGCGCAGACATCGTCCGGCCGCTCCGGGACGAGGAGTGGGGCGTCCGCCGGTTCTTCGTCAAGGATCCGAACGGCCGGGTCGTCAATGTCCTTTCACACCGGGCGCCGCCTCGCGAGGCCGTGGACGAGGCGACGAACGAGGCCAAGAACGAGGACGACGAGTCCTAGGGGCCCAAGTCCCAAGGCCTGGCCGGCGAGGCCGTGGCACTCCGCCGTGCGGTGGATCTCCATGGCAGTGCCTCCGCCACACGGGGGAAGCGGATCATCCGCCGGTCCGATCCCTGCGCGCTGCGGATCCAGAACAGTGGCCCCATGGCAATCAGCGAGACGAGTCCGACGACGACGGCCCGTGCGCTGACAGGTGCGACACCCTTGAGGGCCGACAGTGAAACGCGAACCGGAGGGAACGGACACAGAGCCGTCCACGCTGTGGGGGCGTATCGCATGCTGGTGGGCAGCCGCGTTCGCCGGGTTGCACTTCTACTGGGCCGTTGGCGGTGATGTGGGGCTGAGCATCTCCGCCGGACCGCTGGCCGCCGAGCGCCCGCTGTGGTTCGTCGTAGCCGGCTTGTGGGGTGTGGGTGCGCTCTGCCTCCTCGGCGCCCGGCTGGCATGGCTGCTTGCCCGGTCCGGGCTCCGGGGCGTTCCCGCTCTGCCGGCGCGGTGGCTCGGGTGGGGCGTCAGTGCCCTCCTGTTGGCCCGTGGCATCGGTATCGAGGTGCTGCTGCTGACCGACACGACGCCCCTGGACACCTCCGTGAGTGTGGAACAGCGGACCTGGACGCTGGTCCTCTGGAACCCCTGGTTCATCGCCGGAGGACTGGCCTTCGGCCTCGCCACCCTTCGCTCCCGCAGGCATTGACCTGTGTCGTCCGTTGCCGCTTGCCCCGGCCGGCGCCTGCTACCGGCTACGGCCGGCGCCGTTGTCGGCCGGACCACCTCTCACTCCGTGCCGCCCGCCGGAGCGTTGAGCGGCAGCACCGTCCCCTGGGCCACCGCGCACACGCTCTCCTCCCCCGCGTCATCGATCACCGTCAGTTCGCAGCGGCACACCGCCTGCCGGCGTCCGGCGTGTACGACCTCGGCGCGGGCCCGCAGCGTACGGCCGCGTGCCGGGCGCAGATACTGGATGGAGAAGCCGCCGGTGACGATGGCCGGGCCCAGGGCCGTGGCCGCGGCAAAGGTGAGGGTGTTGTCGGCGGCGTACGAGAGCACTCCGCCGTGCACGAACCCGTGCTGTTGCAGGAGTTCGTCGCGGATATCGATCTCCAGCGTCGCCGCGCCGCCCCCGAACCCGGTGATCCGTGCCTGCACCAGCCTGCTGAACGGCTGTGCGTCCAGCCCCTGCTGCGCCGCCACAAGATCGAGCGCCGCACTCTCCTGTACTGCACCGGCCATCTCGCCCACCGCCTTTCGCCGAACCTCCGAAGAAGACCTGGCCGAGATGAGAGCCAGCTCTCCCATACGGCACCGTATCCATGGGTGCGCGCCACTTCATCACTTCACGCCGCATCACTTCATCCAGGCGTCCTCGTACTTGCGGTAGGTCCCGTCATGGGTGGCCAGGTGTACCCACTGGTCCACGTACGCCTTGAACTCGATGTCGCCGCGGGGCAGGGCGTAGGCCTTCTCGGAGAAGGAGAAGGGCTTGTCCGGGTGGAGTGAGCAGAGTTCGGGGTGGATCTTGGCCTGGTAGCGGGTCTCGCTCGCGTCGGTCATCATCACATCCGCGCGGCCAGCGATGATCTCGTCGAAGATCGTGGTGTTGTCCGGGTGAACCGTGAGGGTGGCCCGCCGGATATGGGCGCGGGCGAATTCCTCGTTGGTGCCACCGGGGTTGACGATGACCTTGGTTCCGGGCCGGTCGATCTGTTGCAGGGTCTGGTACTTGTCCTTGTCCGCGCAGCGCACGAGGGGGGTCTTGCCGTCGGTGCGGGTGGGCTCGCTGAAGTAGACGGAGCGGGCGCGCGGGAGGGTGACCGAGACGCCGCCCATGGCGATGTCACAGCGGCCGGCCGACAGGTCGCCGACGAGCTCGGCCCAGGTCGTGGCCACGTAACGGGGGGTGGCGTCAAGGCTCTTGGCGAGGTCCCCGGCCATGTCGATGTCCACACCGCTGTAGGTGCCGGTCGTGGGGTCGAGGTGGCTGAAGGGGCGGTAGTCGCCGGTGGTGCAGACCCGCAGCACACCGCGCCGGGGGATGGCGTCGAGGACCGAGGCCTTCGCGCCGGCGGCGAGTGGGGCACCCCCTCCTCCGGTCGGGGCGTCCGAGACCGCCGGTGCGGCGGCGGTGACGGCGAGCAGACAAGCCAGGGCGGAGAGGGTGGCGGCGCGCTTCATAAGGGCTCCTGTGACTCCTGGACGCGGCGGCGTGATCGCATGATCGAAGCGCTCAGAGTGACAGAGCCCGCGGTGCAGGTGAACCCCTTGACCGGCCGACGGGACGGCCGGACGGCCGGTGTGGTGTCCGGAAGGTGCGGTGACCGGAAAGGCCGATGCGGTGTGACCACAGCGGCCGGCGGGATGGCGAGCCGAGGACCCGTCAGTCCTCGTAGAGGTTCGCCGTACCTCTGGTGGCCGAGCGGTCGGGGGCGGCTTCGTCCAGGCGGTTGAGGAGGTCGGCGGCGCGCTTGGCGACGGTCTCGCGGTCCCCCTCGGAGAGCGCCGTTCCCATACCGACGGCAACGGCCCCCGCCGCGATCCACTCCGGCGCGTTGTCGACCGTCACCCCACCCGTCGGCAGCAGCGGCACCTGCGGCAGTGAGGCACGGACCTCCGCCAGCCAGGCCGGGTCGTGCCCCGAGGCGGGGAACAGCTTGAGCGCGTCCGCGCCGAGTTCGAGCGCGCGGACCATTTCGGTCGGCGTCGACACCCCGGGGAAGACCGGAATGCCGTAGCGGTGGCCGGTACGGATGACCTCGGCGTCGAGGCTCGGCGAGACGAGATAGCGGGCGCCCGCGTCGACCGCCATCCGGGCCGATACCGCGTCAAGGACCGTGCCCGCGCCGATGACGGCGTCGTCGCCCAGCTCGCGGGTGAGCGTCGTGACCGCCTCCAGGGCGAACGGGGTGGTGAGGGATATCTCCAGGCTGGTGATGCCCGCCGACAGCAGGGTGTCGGCCGTGGCGCTCGCCTCGTCATACGTTCTGCTCCGGACGATGGCGAAAACCCGCTGCGCCAGAGCGGCCCGGGTGATCTCCCAGCGATACACGGCAGTTCGCCGTCCTTCCTTGTCTCCAACGCCTTGTGCCGGTTCACCATGCCCACGGTGGATACGGCACTTTCCGGGGCGTGCCCCAGCAGCCGACCCCAGATGGTCTTTTTCCGCTGATGCCCGCCCGCTCCTCGTTTCTGCCGAAACGCTACCGGGAACCACTGACAATCCTCTCTCGGGGGTGCGCCCCGTGCGCCCCTTCTGCCAAGAATGGGGAGAAGAGGGAGGTGAGAGGGGGCGCACGACGTGGGCGCCGGGCGTGGGGCGCACGGGATGGACGCGCGGCACCCGCGGACAGCACGACGGCGGCCGGGGTGCCTGCACACCCCGGCCGCCGTCGTATGGAAGGCGGCGGACCCTGACCGGGCCCGCCGCCCCACTGTTCCACTGTTCCGCTCTTCAGCCGTTTCGCTGTATCGCTGTACCGCTGTGGCGTGCTGCTCTGCTGCCCTCGTACGGGCGGCCACTCAGCCCGACGGCCACTCAGCCGACGGCATCTCAGGCCGACTGCATCTCAGGCCGACTGCATCTCAGGCCGACTGCATCGCAACCCGCCGCGGGCCGTCAGCAGCCGCGGTCGACGAGATCGAATGTCTTGTAGTGGTCGGCGGTGTAGTAGTCCTCGTCCTTCTTCTCGCCGGTCACGATGCGTCGCGCACCGCGGTCGGGCGAGCCGGGCGTGACAACGGTGAACTCGTGGTAGTACTCCGAGCTCTGGGACGGCAGGATGCCCTCCCGGTTGTCGAAGACCGTCCCGTCCTTGGGATACGGGTAGGGCCCACCCTTGGCGATCAGATCGAGGGTGTCGTGGGCCTGCGAGGGCAGTTTGGAGTAGCAGGTCTTGCCGACGTCCTTGACGTGCACGGACCTGACGTGCGCCGTGGCGGCGTACGAGGTGGCCGGGTGGGTCGTGGCGACGGCAGGTGTGGCGGCGACCGCGGTCCCGCCGATGAGAAGGGCCGAAGCGAGGGCGCCGGCGGCGCCGAACTTGGTGATCCGTGGGGGGATTCTCATGCCATCCAGAATGACGCGCGTAGACATGATCCTGTCAATCCCAACGGGCGGAAGTTTTCCGGGAGTTCACAACACCACGCCCACCAACCGCCCCAATTCTCCCCATACTGCGCCCACGTCTCACCCCTGGTACGGGGGGGGACCTCTGCCGCTCGGGGGGAGGCTCGACGGAGACTCGACGGAGACTCGACGGAGACTCGACGGGGATTCGACGGGGACTCATCCGGGACCACCCCGAGGTGCCCCAGCCAGGACCCGCGAAGCGCCCCACCCCGGCCCCCGAGGTGCCCCTCGGGGACCCAGGGTCGCCCGGCTCAGGCGCCGAGGGCGGCCTGCCGGTCACGGCGCTGCTTGAGGTGGCCCGCAGCTGCCAGCGCAGCGGCCACGACGGCCGTGCCGGCGAGCTGCTGCCGCCCGTCCGTACTGCCGGCCATGACGGCGAAGACACCCAGGATGGCGGCCAGCGCCAGCCAGGTCAGGTAGGGGAAGGCCCACATCCGCACCGAGAGCAGTTCGGGCGCCTCGCGCTCCAGGCGGCGGCGCATCTTCAGCTGGGTGAGACCGACGATGGACCAGACGACCAGCACCGAGCAGCCGGCAATGTTCAGCAGCCAGGCGAACACCGTGGTCGGCCAGACGATTCCGGCGATCACGGCCGCGAAGCCGAACACACAGGAGGCCAGCACCGCCGCGGCCGGCACGCCCCGGGTGACCTTGGCCAGGAAACGCGGCCCCAGGCCCCGGTGGACGAGGGAGTACGCCATGCGCGACGAGCCGTAGATGTTGGCGTTCATCGCGGAGAGCAGCGCCACCAGCACCACGATCTGCATGATCGTGCCGGCTGCCGGGATACCGAGCCGGTCGAGCACGGTGACGTACGGGCCGTCCGTGGCGACCTTCGGGTTGTTCCACGGCACCAGGGTGACCACCACGGCCATCGAGCCGATGTAGAACACGGCGATACGCCAGACGGCGGTGCGGACGGCACGGGCCACGTTCCGGCTCGGGTCGTCGGACTCCGCCGCCGCGATGGTGACGGTCTCCAGACCGGCGAAACCGGAGATGGTGGTCAGCAGCCCGGCGGCGAGCCCGGCGGCGCCGGTCGGGAAGAAACCGCCGTGGCCGGTGAGATGGCTGGTGCCGGGCGCACTGCCGAACACCCCGAGAATGCCGAGCACACCCAGCACCAGAAAGGCGACGATCGCCGTGACCTTGACGGCGGAGAACCAGAACTCGAACTCGCCGAAGTTCTTGACCGCGGTGAGGTTGCTGGCGCAGAAGAACACCATGAAGATCGCCACCCAGCCGTAGGCGGGGATGAACGACACCCAGGTGTGCATGATCGTGCCCGCCGCGGTGGCCTCGGCGGCCACGCCGGCACAGAGCATCAACCAGTACATCCAGCCCGAGGTGGCCCCTGCCCAGGAGCCGAGTTCCGCCTCGGCATGCACCGAGAACGAGCCGGTGGAGGGCCGGGCGGCGGACATCTCGCCGAGCATCCGCATGATCAGCATGACCAGCGCGCCGGTACCCGCGAAGAGGAGGACGATGGCCGGCCCGGCCGCGGCGATGCCGACCCCGGAGCCGACGAAGAGGCCCGCGCCGATGACCCCGCCGAGCGCGATCATCGACAGATGGCGCTGCTTGAGGCCGTGCGACAGCACGGCCTCGCCGTTCTGCACGGGCTGCGGGGAGCCCTGGGGCGGCGGGGAGATGGTCCGGCTCATGGTCGTGCCTGTTCATTGGTTGAGACGTGCGGTGAGCCAGACGAGTGTGAAGACGCGCGTGCACGTATGAGGTGAACGCCCGCCATTCGGACCGTTCCTTCACCTGTGGTGAAGGCGTCATCACGCAAAGACAGTGGCCCGGAGGGCGTGATTCCGGCCCGGGGAGGCGGGCATCGGCCCATGGCCTCACGGGAGGCCGGGAGTTGGGGACGGGTGGCGGCCGGGAGGCCGAAGGCAGGCCGGGACTTTTGCCTGTCAGGCAAATCTTTTGCCCAACAGGCGAAGGATCGCTATACCAGGGGGTATGACCGAGCTTCCCGACGAGCCCGTCGGCGCTCCGCCGGGGGACTTGTCCACCGTCGCGCCGCGCCTTCGTGACCTGCGCAGACGCAGTGGCCTCACGCTGGAGACCGCGGCCCGGCTGGTGGGACTCTCGCCCGCGCATCTGTCACGGCTGGAGACGCGTCAGCGGCAGCCGTCGCTGCCGGTGCTGCTGGCGCTGGCCCGTACCTACGGCACCACGGTATCCGACCTGCTCGGCGAGACCGCGCCGGAGCGGGACCCGGTGCTGCGCGGGGACCGTACGGAGCCGTCCGAGGTCGGCGGCTGGACATATTGGACCGTGGGCGGAGCCGGGCGGGCGATGCAGGCGCTGCGGGTCCATGTGCCGCAGCGGACGCAGGGCGATCTGGTGCGGGTGCATCCGGGCGAGGAGTGGCTGTACGTCCTGGAGGGGCGGCTGCGGCTGACGCTCGGCGCGGCGGTGCATGTGCTGGACCCGGGGGACTCCGCGCACTTCGACTCGCTCACGCCCCACCGGATCTCCGCCGCCTCCCGGGGCGGGACCGAGCTGTTGTTCGTCCACACGCTGTTGCAGAGCGGGGCCGCCGAGTGGTGCCTCGGCGACGACGCGAGGCGCCGCGGGCTGTGACCCCCGGTCGCCGTTCTTGAAGGAAGGACCATCCGTCGTGCCCGATCAGACCGTTCCTGCCGTACCCGCGCCTCCGCCTTCGGAGCCGCTGCCCGGGACGGCGCCCGCCGCCCGGACGTACAAGGAGGGCAAACCGCCGCGCGGGGTGTATGTGCGGGTGTTCCTCTACGTCGTGGCGACGCATGTGCTGTTGGCGTTCATGAGCTTCCTGGTGATCGTCGCCAAGTCACGCTGACGATCCGGCTGCGCCGGGCGCTGCGCTTTGTCTCCGCCCGTTTTCGGCTGTCCCGCCGTGGGGGTTTCTCGCCGTTTCGCCTGCGGCGGGCCGGGTCCGCTGCGCGGGGCGGGTGCGCTGCGCTTCGCCTCGCCCCGTCTTCGGCTTTCCCGCCGTTGCGCCTGCGGCGGGCCAGGTCCGCTGCGCGGGGCGGGTGCGCTGCGCTTCGCCTCGCCCCGTCTTCGGCTTTCCCGCCGTTGCGCCTGCGGCGAGCCAGGTCCGCTGCGCGGGGCGGGTGCGCTGCGCTTCGCCTCGCCCCGTCTTCGGCTTTCCCGCCGTTGCGCCTGCGGCGGGCCAGGTCCGCTGCGCGGGGCGGGTGCGCTGCGCTTCGCCTCGCCCCGTTTTCGGCTTTCCCGCCGTTTCGCCTGCGGCGGGCCAGGTCCGCTGCGCGGGGCTGTGGGTGCGGTGACGGGCCGGAGGGGCCTGGTGTGTGGACTGCTTCGCTTTACGTCCACACACCAGGCCCCTCCGGCCCGTCACCTCCCGTGGGTGAGTAAGTGAACGTGGGTGGGGGCGTGTGGGACGTCTCGGTGCCGGGTGGTCCTCCGGCGTGGCAACGTCCATCTCCTCGGTTCGAAAGTCCATTGCCCCGGTGCGGTGGGCAGGTGAAGCCTGCTGGCGCGAAGGCTCGCACGACTCGTCCCTGCACCTCGCCGCACCGAGGAGGACCGAAGGATGCACCGTACGCGCACCGCGGCGGCCACCGCGCTGGCCGCGGCCCTGGCCGTGATCCCTCTGACGGGTATGGCCGGGCCGCCGGGCGCCGGCGGGAAGGCGGGGCAGGACGGCCCCCGGGACCGTCCCGGAGTTGCCGGTTCCCGTGCCCTCTCCCCCACGCCCCGGTCCGTCCGGAGCCGGTCCGACCGGGTCACCATCACCCGCTCCGTGACCGTCGTCGCCGGGCCGGACACCGATGCCCCGGCACTGGCCGTCGTCGGGAAATCGCTCAAGGACGCCGGCGCGGACCAGGTCGTACGGGCCGAAAGGGCCCCGGGCGACGGGCAGTTGGTGGTGTATGTGGACGGGGCGGGCGCGTCGCGGGCTTTGCGGGCGCTGGGGACGCAGGGTCCGGACGGGCTGCCGGCCGAGGGCTATGCGCTGGCCGTCGGCGGGGGCCGGATCGCGTTGTCCGGCAAGGACGCCACCGGTACGTATTACGCCGCGCAGTCGCTGCGGCAGCTGTTGCCCCACCGGGACCGGCCGGGCGCGCGGGTGCGGGGCACCGCCGTACGGGACTGGCCGGCCACCCCGCTGCGGGGTGTCATCGAGGGCTTCTACGGCACCCCTTGGTCGCACGAGGCCCGGCTCGACCAGCTCGACTTCTACGGCGAGCACAAGATGAACCTCTATGTGTACTCGCCCAAGGACGACCCCTATCTGCGGGAGAAGTGGCGCGACCCGTATCCCGCGGGGCAGCTCGCGCAGCTCAAGGAGCTGGTCGACCGGGCGCGGCGGCGGCATGTGGAGTTCACCTATGCGCTCTCCCCGGGGCTGTCCGTCTGCTACAGCTCCGACGCCGATCTCCGGGCGCTGACCGCCAAGTTCCAGAGCCTGTGGGACATCGGTGTGCGGACCTTCGCGGTGCCGCTGGACGACATCAGTTACACGGACTGGAACTGCGCGGCGGACAAGGACACGTTCGGGACAGGTGGCGAGGCGGCGGGGGCGGCGCAGGCGCATCTGCTCAATCGCGTCCAGCAGGAGTTCATCGCCCGGCATCCGGGGGCCCAGCCGCTGCAGATGGTGCCGACCGAGTACTACGACGTGAAGCCGTCGCCGTACAAGAAGGCGCTGGCCGCCCGGCTGGACAAGGACGTGCTGGTCGAGTGGACGGGCGTGGGGGTGATTGCACCGACGATGACCGTCGCCGAGGCGCGGCAGGCCCGGGAGGTCTTCGGGCACCGGATCCTGACGTGGGACAACTACCCGGTCAATGACTATGTGACCAACCGGTTGCTGCTCGGGCCGTTCAACGGCCGGGAGAAGGGGCTGCCGGAACAGCTGGCGGGGATCACCGCGAACCCGATGATCCAGCCTGCCGCGTCCAAGCTCGCGCTGTACACGGTGGCCGACTA
The DNA here is from genome assembly GCF_036048035.1 of Streptomyces sp. NBC_00400. Lineage (NCBI taxonomy): Bacteria > Bacillati > Actinomycetota > Actinomycetes > Kitasatosporales > Streptomycetaceae > Streptomyces > Streptomyces sp. NBC_00400. Next base: position 1,497,939 of record NZ_CP107940.1, read on the forward strand.
CGCGTGGAACGACACGGCGTATGACGCCCGTGCCTCCTGGGGTGCCGCGATCGCGGAGCTGGCCGGCGGCGACGCCCGGACGGCACGGGCCCTGCGCGCCTTCGCCGATGCCCACTACGCCTCGTCGCTCAATCCGCGGCAGGCACCCGAGCTGTCATCCGCCATCGCGCAGTTCGGCAAGGACGGCGATGCGCGACGGCTGGACGGGGTGCTGCGGAACCTGCGGGACGCGCCGGGGGTGCTGCGGGACCGGCTCGCCGACCGGGGGTTCGTCAAGGACAGCGGCCCCTGGCTGGATGCCACCCGGGCCTGGGGCGTCGCGGCGCGCAGTGCCCTGCAGCTGATCGAGGCCACCAGGGCCGGGGACGGCGCCAAGGCCTGGCAACTGCGGCAGCGCATACCGGAGTTGGTGCGGACCGCCACCTCGTTCGTGTATGTGGACATGGCGGGGAAGAGGGTTCCGGTGCTGGTGGCGGACGGGGTGCTGGACACCTTCGTCGAGGAGGCGGTGGCCGCGCACGACGCGGCGCTGGGCATCGCCGGCCGTCCGAAGGGGGCGACGGATCTGGCCGTCTACCAGGACCATGCGGTTTCCCGGATGACCGATGGTGATGATGCCACTTACTTCTGGAGCGGCGCGGCGCCGAAGACCGGCTCCTTCGTGGAGCTGGATCTGCATGCGGAGCGTCCGCTGGGCACCGTACGGCTGGCGATGGGCAAGAGCGGCAGCCCGGACGACTATCTGCGGCACGGCGTCCTGGAGTACTCGTCGGACCACAGGAACTGGCACCCGCTGGCCTCGTTCGACGGGAAGGCCGAGGCCGGCGCCGAACCGCCGGCCGGGACCAAGGCCCGGTACGTCCGCGCACGGGCGACTGCGGCGCAGGACAACTGGCTGGTGGTGCGGGAGTTCGCGGTGGCCGGGGCCGATGCGGCGACGGTGGCCGGTGGCCCGCCCGCGGCGGCGGGCAGCGCGCTGCGGTCGGCGGGGGACGGTGATCCGGCGACCGCTTATCGCGCGGCGCGGGCGGCGCAGCAGGGTGAGGCGCTGGAGTTCACCCCCGACACGCCCCGCAGGGCACGGTCCGTCACCGTCCTCCGGCCGCAGGGCGCACCCGCCGGGGCGGCGGAGGTCGAGGTCCGTACGGGCGGTGCCTGGCACACCCGCGGCACGCTGTCCGGGGCCTATACGCGGCTGCCGGCCGGCGAGGTCGCGATCGAGGGCGTGCGCCTGGTCTGGCGGGACGGGACGGCGGCACCCGAGGTCAATGAGGTGATACTGCACTGAGGGGAACCGAGGGGCTGACGGGGGCCACCTTTTCCTGACAGGCCGCGTCATCGGGCCCTCGGTCCGCGCCGTGCGCCCTACTCTGAGGCTCTGGCCGCCGCCCTCGCCCCGGAGGAGACCGACTCATGGCCCGACCCGCGCCCGATGCCCCTCGTCCGACCGCGGCCGCCGTGCTCGATGACGCGGTCCGTTCCCTCGCCCCGGACACCGATGCCAACCGGCTGGTCTCGCGGATCGAGGCGGGGGCGGCGCCGCGCTCCGTGTTCGCCACCTTCGCCCTCGAACAGCATCATGTGATCAGCGCCGACCGGCTCAGCTTCCAGCATCTGGCGCGGCGGGCGGACGGCGATCCGCCCGTGGCCGACTTCTTCGACCTGCTCGCCCAGGGCGAGGCGCTGGCCTTGAAGCAGCTGGCCGGGCTGGCGGACGCCTGTGAGCTGAGCGAGCGGCAGATCGCGGAGTACCAGCCGCGCCCCGGATGCCAGGCCTACCCCTCCTATGCGGCGCGGCTCGCCCTCGGCGGTGAGCCGTCCGATGTGGCGATCGCGCTGACCGCCAACTTCGCGGCGTGGGGCGGCTATTGCGCGATCGTCGAGGCCGCGATGCGGGACCGCTACGCCTTCCCCGAGGAGGCTTGTCAGTTCTTCGGCTTCTTCGCCGGGCCAACGCCGGCCGTCGACGAGAAGGCGTGCCAGGCGGTGCAGCACGGCCTCGACACCGGCCAGGCACGGCCGGCCACGGCGCACCGCTACGGCCGCCTCCTCCAGGCGTATGAACTCATGTTCTGGAACTGTGTCGCCGAGTGATCCGGCCCCAGGGGTCGCCGCCGGCGTACGGGCCTGCCTCGCCGGTGCAGCGGGGCAGGCCGGTGGCGGTCATCGGCGGTGCGGCCGTTCGAGCAGCCGGCCGGTGGGTGCGGCGAGGGTGGCGCCGTCGTGGATCTCCCGGCCGCGCAGCCAGGTGGACCGTACGACACCGTGCAGGGTCTTTCCGGCGTAGGCGGTGATCTTGTTGCGGTGCTGGAGGGCCTGCGGGTCGACGGTGAAGGTCTCCTCGGGGGCGAGGACCGCGAAGTCCGCGTCCCGGCCGGGCTCGATGGCGCCCTTGTGGCCGAGGCCGGCCAGCGCCGCCGGTGCGGTGGCCATCCAGCGCACCACGTCATCGAGGCTGTGACCGCGCTCGCGGGCCTCGGTCCAGATGGCGGGCAGGCCGAGCTGGAGGGAGGAGATGCCGCCCCAGGCCGCGCCGAAGTCGGCGGTCTTGAGGTCGGCGGTGGAGGGCGAGTGGTCGGAGACGATGCAGTCGAGGGTGCCGTCGGCCAGTCCCTCCCACAGCGCGTCCCGGTTGGCGGCCTCGCGGATCGGCGGGCAGCACTTGAACTCCGTTGCGCCGTCCGGGATTTCCTCGGCGGTCAGGGTGAGGAAGTGCGGGCAGGACTCGACGGTGATCCTGACGCCCTCGCGCTTGGCGGCGGCGATCAGCGGCAGCGCGTCGCTGGAGGACAGATGCAGGACGTGTACCCGCGCGTCGAGCCGCCGGGCGAGCGCGATCAGTCCGGCGATGGCGTCGTTCTCGCAGGCGCGCGGGCGGGAGGCGAGGAAGCCGGCGTACTTCGGGCCGTGCGGCTGGGGGGCCGCGCCCAGCCGGCCCGGGTCCTCGGCGTGCACGATCAGCAGGCCGCCGAATCCCGCGATCTCACCGAGGGCGGCGGCCAGTTGCTCCTGGTCGAGCTCGGGAAACTCGTCCACGCCGGAGGGCGAGAGGAAGCATTTGAAGCCGAAGACACCGGCGTCGTGCAGCGGGCGGAGGTCCTTGACGTTGCCGGGGATGGCGCCGCCCCAGAAGCCGACGTCGACATGGGCCTTGCTGCGGGCGACCGCGCGCTTGGTGTCGAGGTGGGCGGCGGTGGTGGTGGGCGGGAGGCTGTTGAGCGGCATGTCCAGGAGGGTGGTGATACCGCCGGCCGCGGCCGCGCGGGTGGCGGTCCAGAAGCCCTCCCACTCGGTGCGGCCGGGGTCGTTGACGTGGACGTGGGTGTCGACGAGGCCGGGCAGCAGGACGTCGTCACCGAAGTCCCGGACCCGCGCCCCGGCCGGAGCCTCGGCGTCGTGCGGCAGCACCGCGGTGATCGTGCCGCCCGCGACGGTGACGGACGCGGCACGCGTCCCCTGCGGGGTGACGACGCGTGTGGAGCGCAGCACCAGCTCTGTTTCGGACACCCGGTCCCCTCCTCGTTTCTGTCTTCATCGTTGCGTGCGGGCGTGCGGGGCGCACGGCCGCCGCGAAGGGGCCGTGGCGTCCGGGGCACGGACGCACGCAGGAGCGGCATACAAGAACGGCATGCAGGAAGACAACGAATTCAACAATCTGTTGAAAGAGTCTTCACTCCGGGCCGCGGCCCGTCAAGACCCCTTGACCGGCACCGGCCCGGCGAGCGGCCCGGCCCCCTCCGATGCCGTGGGTTCCTCCGCCACCACGGCCCCGACCTGCGACGGGATGATCTCCTCCGGGACCGGGCCGGTGCCGGCCGCGGCGCGCTCATGGCGGGAGAGCAGGGCGTAGAGCGCCCCGGCGAGCCCCATCCCGAAGATCCAGGAGAAGGGCGCGACCACGGCGAAGGCCGGGACCAGGGCGAGCGCGGCACAGACCGCGGCGGCCGGCAGAAAGGCGGCCACGGCCTTCGGGTTGTAGCCCCTGCGGTAGAAGTACGCGCCCCGGGCGTCGGCCGAGAACAGCGCATCGACGTCGATCCGGCCGCGGCGCACCAGGTGGTAGTCGACGAGCAGTATCGCCACCAGGGGCCCGAGGAAGGCGCCGAGCGCCCCCAGGAAGTACTGGATCACCAGCGCGGACGAGTACAGCTTCCAGGGCATGACGACGATGGCCAGCACCGCGGTGATCATGCCGCCGCGCTGGAAGTTCAGGTACTTGGGCGCGAGGTTGGCGAAGTCGTAGGCGGGCGAGACGAAATTGGCGACGACATTGATGCCGATGGTGGCGACGATGAAGGCCAGCGCGCCGATGACCGTGACCACCGGATTGTCGATCTTCTGGATCACCTTGACCGGGTCGTAGATCGCCTCGCCGAAGACGGAGATCGTGCCCGCGGTGACGAGGACGGCGACCACGGCGAAGGCGGTGAAGTTCACCGGCAGCCCGATCAGATTGCCGCGCCGGTAGGAGCGGTGGTCAGGAGTGAAGCGGGCGAAGTCGGCGTAGTTGAGGACCAGGGTCAGGAAGGTGGCGACGGTCAGGCTGACCGCGATCAGGCTCTGCTCGGCCTGCGCGGAGCCGTCAAGGCCGGTGAGGCTGCGGGTCAGCGAGATGTCACCGCCGGCCTTGACGACCAGATACACCGCGAGCGCGAGGACGACCAGCCAGACCACCGGCCCGGTCGCGAAGTCCTGGACCTTGCGGATGAACTCCATCCCCCGGGTCAGCAGGACGGCCTGCAGCCCCCACATCACCAGGAACGCGATCCAGCCCAGCGTGGACAGTCCCAGCACCGAGTTGTGGTGGTAGGCCTCCAGACCCGGCGCGAGCTGCAGCGTCAGCAGGACCACGGCGGTGGAGGCCAGCCAGGTCTGGATGCCGTACCAGGCCACGGCCATGACCGCGCGCAGCAGGGCGGGGATGTTGGCGCCGTAGACGCCCCAGCTGGCGCGGGCGAGCACCGGGTAGGGGACGCCGGTCCGGTGCCCGGCGTGCCCCATCCGGTTCATCAGCCAGTGGACGATCGTGATGCCGGCCAGCAGCGCCACGAACACCTCCCAGGCGGGCAGGCCCAGCACGAACAGGCTGGAGGCGAAGGCGTAGTTGCTGATCGCGTGGGTGTCGGACATCCACAGCGCGAAGATGCTGTACGTGCCCCAGGTGCGCTCGGGGGCCGGCGCGAGGTCCCCGTTGAAGAGGCGTGGGTCCGGCTGCGGGGGCTTCGGGGGTGTGGTCACGTGTCCTCCCGGGCGGGTGGGGTGGAGCTTATGGCGGTAGGGCGGCCAGTTGTCAGATGCCTGATGTCTGAGCGGAAAATGCAGCAGGATGTGGTGAGTCCTGGGCGCACCCCGGGGGCGGGCCCAGATGTGTGCTCAGCGGCCAGGAGCCGATGGCCTTGGGGCGGGGCGGCGCGAAGCTGCGTCCCGCGCTGGTGGTCAGCCCGAGACTGACGACAGCCTCCGCGAACTTCACCGCGGCGGCAACCCCGTCGACCACGGGAATCCCGAGCGCCGCCGCGACCCTCTCCTGGAGCCCGGCCATGCCCCCACAGCCCAGGCAGATCACCTCGGCGCCGGCCCGGACCACCTCGCGGGCGGTCTCGATGATCGCCTCGACGGTCCGCTCCGGGTCCTCCTCCAGCTCCAGGACGCCGAGCCCGGTGCCGCGCACCGCGGCACAGCGCTGCAGCAGCCCGGCGGTCAGCAGCCGGTCCCGGATCTGCGGTACGGCACGGTCGAGGGTGGTGACGATGCCGTAGGCGTGGCCGAGCATCATCGCCATCTGGGCGGCGCTCTCGGTGATGTCCAGGACGGGGACGTCCAGCAGCTCCTGGGCGCCCTCCCGGCCGGGTTCGCCGAATCCGGCCATGACCAGCGCGTCGAAGGGCGTATCGAAGGTGGCGAGCCGGTCCAGCACGGCCGCGGCGCTGAGATAGCCCTCGAAGTGGCCCTCGATCGACTCCGGCCCCCACCGGGGCTGGGTCGCGATGATCTCAGTGCCCGGGGCGGCGGCCGCGGTGGCGGTGACGCGGATGGCGGCGGTCATGGAAGCCGTGGTGTTCGGGTTCATGACGAGAAGGCGCATAGCTCTCCAACGATTTGGAGGATTCCACAGAATGGACAGTAGGTTTCGCGCAGCAGAACGTAGCTACGGCCCCTGGCACCGTCAAGGGTTCGCGGCCAGGAGCTTGCCGGCCGGCTCGCACCGTGAGACAAAGAGGGCCTGACCGGCGGGAACGAGTGTGCGAGAGACCGTGTGTCCGCGTAACGGGACCGGTAGGCTTCTCCGGTCGGGCCCGGCGCCCGCCAGCACCGGCCGAGACCGATCCGACCCGCCCCGAAAGGAACGCGACGTGCCGTCGTCCAGCGCCAGCACCTCCGCCGCCGAAGCCAAGCCCGCAGGCGCCAGCGGCGGCGTCCAGTCCCTCGAGCGCGCCTTCGACCTGCTGGAGCGGATGGCCGACGCCGGCGGCGAGGTGGGCCTGAGCGAGCTCTCCACCAGCAGCGGGCTGCCACTGCCCACCATCCACCGCCTGATGCGCACGCTCGTCGCCTGCGGCTACGTCCGGCAGCAGCCCAACCGCCGCTACGCACTCGGCCCGCGCCTGATCCGGCTCGGCGAAAGCTCCTCGCGGCTGCTGGGCACCTGGGCCCGGCCGTTCCTGGCCCGCCTGGTCGAGGAGACCGGCGAGACCGCCAACATGGCACTGCTCGACGGCGACGAGATCGTCTATGTCGCCCAGGTGCCCTCGCGGCACGCGGTACGGATGTTCACCGAGGTCGGCCGGCGGGTGCTGCCGCACTCCACCGGCGTCGGCAAGGCCCTGCTGGCCCACCACTCCCCGGAGGAGGTCCGCGCCCTGCTCGGCCGTACGGGCATGCCGGCCGCAACCGAGAAGACCATCACCGACCCGGACCGCTTCCTGGAAGCACTCGCCGATGTCCGCCGCCTGGGCTACGCGGTCGACGACAACGAGCAGGAGATCGGCGTCCGCTGCCTCGCGGTACCGGTGCCCAACTCCCCCACCTCGGCGGCGATCTCCATCTCCGGCCCGACCGGACGGGTGACCGAGGCCTCGACGGACAAGATCGTCCCGGTGCTGCAGGACGTCGCGGCGCAGCTGTCGGTGGCGCTGGCGAATCAGACGCCGGCGTAGGCGCAGCGGACGACCCTCGCAGGGCGGCCCTTCACGGGGCCAGGAGACGATGTGCGGCGTACGGCGCCCCGTTCCGGGCGCGGCGCCGGCACGCACCGTGACCCGTCCCCGGCTCTGCGCTCGCGGTCACCGGGTGCACGTCACCGGCTGCGCGGCAGCTCGCCGAAGCGGTCGATCCCCTCACGCACCTCCGTGAGCGCGGGCGACAGCGCACTCACCGAGCCGACCGCCCCGGCGATCAGCAGGAGCGAACGGCGCAGCCGGGGCACCTCCGGCAGCCCGTGGCTCACCATCGCGTCCAGCGCGGCCAGCTCGTCATCCGCCGCCACCCGATCCGGTAACTCGCCGGGAAGTACTGCCAGTTGCCGACGCAGCCGGGCCACCGCCCCGCGTAGTTCCTGGACCCGTGGGTCGCCCTCGACCCCGGTCACCCGTCCGTCCCTCTGCAGCTGCTCCACAACGACGGCGTCCTCCAAGGCCGTTGCCCGTTCCGCCATGCCGGACAGTTAACGCCACTCTGCGCTGATCGCGCCACACGGAGAGCGAAAAAACCGGATCACCGAGCAGAAGCAGCCGGGAACGACCCGCAACGGCCCGGAAAGGCCGCGCCAGGCCGTACCCCGTATCGACCTGATGATGCGCCAGCACTTTTGTTCCCCTCGACACCCTTTGGTGTGGGTGCGCACGGTCCGAAGCGTATGCCGCAGCGAGATGGAGCATTCTCCCTTTCAAGGAAATATCCGGCATATCGATGGATCGGAGAATGTCATGGAGTCCAACTCCGGCCCCGACACCGGCTCGAACCACCACCGCGGCGTCAGCGTCGTGCAACTCATCTGCCGTGCGTACGGCCTCTCCGATGCCTCGGAGATCACGCTGGAGCACATACACCGTTATGTCGCCGAGCGCCGGCGCGCGGAGGAACACATGCCCCACCTGCGCGACCGGCTGCGGCCGGGCATCCCCCGCCCCCGAGCCTCCGGTGACGCGGCCTGATCCGGCGGACCGCCCCACCGGACCGGGAGACCGGGCGCCATGAGGCAAGCAGCCCCCATGAGGCAAGCGGCCCCGATGAGGCAAGCGGCCTCCATGAGGTAAGCAGTCCCCATGACGCCGAGGACGCCCGGACGGCCGGGAGAACCGCAAGGACAGTCACCACACGCCCGGCCGGGCGCCGATGAGGGGCCGCGGAACGCCGGGCGGCCCGGGGGAAGGGTGGCCGGCCTGCTGCTCGCCGCGGGCGGCGGGCGACGCCTGGGGGGACGGCCCAAGGCGCTGCTCGACCACCGGGGACGGCCACTGGTCGAGCACGCCGCACGGGCACTGCGGGACGGCGGCTGCGACCCCGTGCACATCGTGCTGGGGGCGGCCGCCGGCTTCGTACGGGAACGGGCGGATCTCTCGGCGTACGGCGTCTCGGAAAACCCGGACTGGGCCCAGGGTATGGGCTCCTCGCTGCGCGTGGGCCTCGCCGCGCTGGCCGGTTCGGGGGCGGATGCGGTGGTGGTGTCACTGGTGGACCAGCCGGGCATCGGCGCCGCGGCGGTGGCGCGGGTGGCGGCGGCGCACACGGGCACCACCTCGCTCGCCTCCGCGGCATACGACGGCCGCCGGGGCCATCCGGTCCTGTTCGGCGCCGCCCGCTGGCCGGACATCGCCGCCACCGCGACGGGCGACCGTGGTGCGCGCGCCTACCTCCAGGAGCATGCGGACGCGCTCACCCTCGTCGAGTGCGCCGACATCGCCGAGCCGTACGACATCGACACGCCGGAGGATCTGCACCGCCTGCAGTGACCGGCCCGGCGCGGATGCGCACGCCCCTCGGCAACTCCCGGGCGGCGCAAGGGAGTAGGCGTACGGGCGGCCGTAATGGAGAGTGATCGATATGGCACCGAGAGCCATTCGATCACTGCTTGTGTCGACTCGGAGAATCTCGACATCAACAAACCATTGAAGTTCCGCGATAAGGAAACTAGTCTCCACTGGTCAGAAGCGCCCTGAACCCTGACGGCGCCCGCGACCGTATTCCGGAGCCCGCGGCACCCGGTGCCGCCGGGTGTTCCGGAGGCCGCCAGGCACCGCCGCTGAATGGAGTGACACTCATGTCCGCACCAGCGCCGTCCCCGCTGGCCATCGTCGACGTCGACCCCGCGCACGCCCCCGAACGGCAGGGCGAGGTCCTTACCGACGCCGCGCTCACCTTCGTCGCCGAGCTGCACCGCCGGTTCACCCCGCGCCGCGACGAACTGCTCGCCCGCCGCGCCGGGCGCCGTGCGGAGATCGCCCGGACCAGCACCCTGGACTTCCTCCCCGAGACCGCGGAGATCCGCGCGGACGACAGCTGGAAGGTGGCCGGGGCGCCCGCCGCGCTCAACGACCGCCGGGTGGAGATCACCGGCCCCACCGACCGCAAGATGACGATCAACGCGCTCAACTCGGGCGCCAGGGTCTGGCTCGCCGACTTCGAGGATGCCTCCGCCCCGACCTGGGAGAACGTCGTCTCCGGGCAGCTCAACCTGATCGACGCCTACGAGCGCCGGATCGACTTCACCGACGCCGCCTCCGGGAAGTCGTACGCCCTGAGGCCCGCCGGGGAGCTGGCCACCGTCGTGATGCGCCCGCGCGGGTGGCACCTGGACGAGCGCCACCTCCAGTTCGAGGGCCGGCCGGTCCCCGGTGCGCTGGTCGACTTCGGGCTCTACTTCTTCCACAACGCCCAGCGCCTGCTGGACCTGGGCAAGGGCCCGTACTTCTACCTGCCGAAGACCGAGTCGCACCTGGAGGCCCGCCTCTGGAACGAGATCTTCGTCTTCGCGCAGGACTATCTCGGCATCCCCCAGGGCACCGTGCGCGCCACCGTCCTGATCGAGACCATCACGGCCGCGTACGAGATGGAGGAGATCCTTTACGAGCTGCGCGACCACGCCTCGGGGCTCAACGCCGGCCGCTGGGACTACCTCTTCTCCATCGTCAAGAACTTCCGTGACGGCGGTGCCAAGTTCGTCCTCCCGGACCGCAACGCGATCACGATGACCGCCCCGTTCATGCGCGCCTACACCGAACTCCTCGTCCGCACCTGCCACAAGCGCGGGGCGCACGCGATCGGCGGTATGGCGGCCTTCATCCCCAACCGCCGCGACCCCGAGGCCAACGAGCAGGCCCTCGCCAAGGTCAAGAACGACAAGGACCGCGAGGCCGGCGACGGCTTCGACGGCTCCTGGGTCGCCCACCCCGACCTGGTCCCGGTCGCCCGCGCCTCCTTCGACGCGGTCCTCGGCGACAAGCCGCACCAGAAGGACCGCCTGCGCGAGGACGTCGACGTCAAGGCCGCCGACCTGATCGCGATCGACTCCCTGGACGCCAAGCCCACTTACCAGGGCCTGATCGACGCGGTCCAGGTCGGCACCCGTTACATCGAGGCCTGGCTGCGCGGACTGGGCGCCGTCGCCATCTTCGGCCTCATGGAGGACGCCGCCACCGCCGAGATCTCCCGCTCCCAGATCTGGCAGTGGGTCGACGCGGGGGTCGTCTTCGAGAACGGCGAGAAGGCCACCGCGGAGCTGGTGCGCGCGGTCGCCGCGGAGCAACTGGCCGCCATCCGCGCCGAGGCCGGCGAGGACGCCTTCACCTCCGGCAGGTGGCAGCAGGCCCACGACCTGCTGCTCCGGGTCGCCCTGGACGAGAACTACACGGAGTTCCTGACGCTTCCCGCGTACGAGCTGCTGGGCTGAGGCTTCGCCCGTAGCGCCCGAGGGGCCGGTAGGTACCACCGCGGTGGTACCTACCGGCCCCTCGCCGTCACGCGGCACCCCCGGTGGACCGGTAGGTCGCGACGTACTCGGCCAGGAAGGCCGCCTCCGTGATCAGCGCGCCGCGGAGCTGGCTTATAGTGGCTCGACACTACAAACGTAGTAGAAAGCGGTTCGGCACGAAGGGCGCTCAGGGTGGCACGACGGCGGGAGCAGGTGCTGGACGCGGGCATCCAGGTCCTGGGCAGCGCGGGGGCGCGGGGGCTGACCTATCAGGCCGTGGATACCGCGGCAGGGGTCCCGTCGGGCACCACCTCCAACTACTTCCGCAACCGGACGTCCCTGATCGACGGCATCGTCGACCACGTCCAGATCCTGGAGCACCGCGACTGGGAGGCCTTCGCCACGGCGGCCGCCCCGGCCGACACCGGTGAACTCGCCGATACCGTCACCCGGTTCCTCCGGTACGCGACCGGCCCCGAGCGGGCCAGGACCGCCGCCCGCTTCGCGCTCTACCTGGAATCCTGGGCCCGCCCCGAGCTCCGCCCCGCACTCACCCGCAGCCGCGAGGCGGTCATCGACTGGGGAGCCGAGTGGCTGCGGCGCATCGGCTCGCCGGCGCCGCGACGGCACTGCGCGATCCTCTGCGACTACATGGACGGCGTTGCCTTCCGTCAACTCTCCTTCCCCGACGAGGAATTCGACCCGGGACCGGGCCTCCGCGAGCTGCTGGGCGGACTGCTGGACTGAGGAGTCGGAGAGGCCAGAGGAGTCGGAGGGGCCAGAAAGCCCAGAGGGGTCAGAAGGGTCAAGGGGTCACCGTCCGCGTCACCCTGGTGCCCCGCCCGCCCTGCCCGCCGCCGCAGCGGCCACCGCTGCGGCGCAGTCGCAGCCCCAAAACGCCAACGGCCCCCAGGAGAGCCGGCGTTGCCGCTCCCTGCGGGCCGTTGCGCTCTCCCGGCGTCAGCGGGCGGTTGCCGCCGCGGGCTCGTCGGCGTCGGCCGCCGCAGCGGGGGCGGGCCGCTGGGCGATCGCCGGATCGGCCGGGCCGGCGGCGGCCACGTCCGTGCCCGTGCCCGTGCCCGTGCCCGTGCCCCCCGGAGCCTCCCCCTCGGCATCCCCGTCCGCGTCCGCCGTCTTCCTGCCGAAGTGGTTGAAGGCGAGGTTGAGGACGACGGCGACCAGACAGCCGGTGCTGATGCCGGAGTCCAGGACGACCAGCAGGTCCTTGGGGAGGCTGTGGTAGAAGTCCGGTGCGGCGATCGGGATCAGGCCGATGCCGACGGCCGCGGCGACGATCAGGGCGTTGTCGCCCTTCTCCATCGCGGCGGAGGCCAGGGTCTGGATACCGCTGGCGGCCACCGAGCCGAAGAGCACGATGCCGGCGCCGCCGAGGACCGGCGGCGGGACCAGCGAGATGACCGAGGCGGCCACCGGGCACAGACCCAGCACGATCAGGATCAGACCGCTGGTGGCCACGACGAAACGGCTGCGCACCTTGGTCATCGCGACCAGGCCGATGTTCTGTGCGAAGGCGCTGTTGGCGAAGCCGTTGAAGAGCGGGCTGAGGGCCGTGCCGAGGGTGTCGGCGCGCAGTCCGCCCTCGATGGTGCGCTCGTCCGCCGGGCGGTCGACGATCCTGCCGAGGGCGAGCATGTCGGCCGTCGACTCGGTCATACAGACCAGCATCACGATGCACATGGAGACGATCGCAGAGATGTCGAACTGCGGGGCGCCGAAGTGGAACGGCGTCGGGAAACCGATCAGGGACGCCTGGGAGAGCGCGGAGAAGTGGGTGATGCCGACGGGTATCGCGATCAGGGTGCCGGCGATCAGGCCGAGCAGGATCGCGATCTGCTGGAGGAAGCCGCGCAGCACCCGGCGCAGCACCAGCACGATCAGGAAGGTCAGCGCGGCCATGCCGATGTTCGTCAGCGAACCGTAGTCCGGGGCCCGGTCGTTGCCGCCCTGGGACCAGTTGAAGGCCACCGGCAGCAGCGAGACGCCGATCAGGGTGATGACGGTGCCGGTGACCACCGGCGGGAAGAACCGTACGAGCTTGGAGAAGTAGGGGGCGAGGAGGAATCCCAGCACACCGGCGACGATCACCGCGCCGAAGATGACCGGCAGTGCGTCGGCGGGGCTGTGGGCCTTGCCGATGGCCACCATCGGTGTGACACCGGCGAACGAAACCCCGTTGACGAAGGGCAGCTTGGCGCCGACCTTCCAGAAGCCCAGCGTCTGCAGCAGCGTCGCGATGCCCGCGGTGAAGAGGCTGGCACCCATCAGGAACGCGGTCTCGGTGGCGCTCAGCCCGCAGGCCGGCCCCACGATCATCGGCGGGGCCACCACTCCCGCGTACATCGCGGCCACGTGCTGGAGGCCGCTGGTGAACATCTTGAAGGGCGGGAGGGTCCGGTCGACCGGATGCTTCCGGTCCTCCTCCGGCTTCTGCCCGGTCATTGCGGCCACTGCGGGCCTCCTTCGTTTTCTGCGTCGCCGGGGCCGGCGAGCGAGGCTGTCACGGAGGGCTTGCCATGTGGTGCATGGTGCAGGAAGTTGCCTGGTGAGCGATGCTGCGAGACGGCGCGCTGGTGGCGCGCACGGACGGCGGCGGGGCCGGCCGGCCCGGGGGTGGGAGCCGACCGGCCCAGGGGTACGAGAAGTTCCCGCACCCCCGGGTCCGGCGCTTGCGGACCCCGCTCGGATCCACAAGCCCGGCCGGGAGCCGTCCCTCCCGGCCGAGTTCAGGGGGGCGACGGCCGCGGCCGCGCCGAGGGTCAGCCCTCGGCGGCGATCCGGGCCAGACGCTGCGCCTCGGCCCGCGCGGTGCGGGCGACGGCGTCCTCGTCGACGTTGCTGAGGTGGTTGTCCTCGACGACCGGCCGGCCGCCCACGAGGGAGAGGGTGACCGGTGCGGCCGGGCCGAAGACCAGGGCGGTGACCGGGTCGGCGATGGAGGAGTGGCCGAGGCCGTCGAGCTTCCACAGCACCAGGTCGGCGAGCTTGCCGGCCTCCAGCGAACCGATCTCGGCGCTCCGGCCGAGGACCTGCGCGCCGCCGTAGGTGCCCAGCCGCAGCGCCTTGCGGGCGTTCAGCGCGGCCTCCCGGTGGGCGCCGAGACGGTTGATCAGCAGGGCGTTGCGCAGCTCGGTGTGGAGTTCGCCGGACTCGTTGGAGGCGGTGCCGTCGACGCCGAGGCCGACCGGGACGCCGGCCGCGAGCATGTCGGGGACCCGGGCGATCCCGGCCGCGAGACGGGCGTTGGAGGACGGGCAGTGCGCGACGCCGGTGCCGGTGCGGGCGAAGGCGGCGATGTCGGAGTCGTTCATGTGGACGCAGTGCGCCATCCACACGTCGTCACCGAGCCAGCCGGTGGACTCGAAGTAGTCCGTCGGACCCATGCCGAACAGCTCGTGGCAGAACTTCTCCTCCTCCACGGTCTCCGAGCCGTGGGTGTGCATCCGTACGCCCTTGCGACGGGCCAACTCGGCGCCCTGCCGCATGAGTTCGGTGGACACGGAGAACGGCGAGCAGGGCGCGGCGGCGATCTGCACCATCGAGCCGAAGGAAGCGTCATGGTGGGTGTCGATGGCCTCCTCGGTCGCCAGCAGGGCGCCCTCGGTGGTCTCGACGGCGAAGTCCGGGGGCAGCCCGCCGTCCTTCTCGCTGCGGTCCATGGAGCCGCGGGCCAGGGTGATCCGGGCGCCGATCCCGGCGGCGGCCGCGAGCTCGGCGGCGACGAGGTCGCCGGAGCCCCGGGGGAAGACGTAGTGGTGGTCGGCGGCGGTGGTGACGCCGCCCTTGACCATCATGCCCAGCGAGCCCTGGGTGGCCGCGGCGAGCATCGGGGCATCGATCCGGGCCCAGGTCGGGTAGAGCGCGACCAGCCAGTTGAACAGGTTGTGGTCGGTGGCCAGGCCCCGGGTGATCCACTGGTAGAAGTGGTGGTGGGTGTTGATCAGACCGGGGGTGACCAGGTGCCCGGTGCCGTCGATCCGGCGGTCGACATGCGCCAGCCCCTCGGGCGCCTTGCCGGCGCCGACCGACTCGATGACGTTCCCGGCGACGACGACATGGCCGGTGGCGTACTCGGTGTCGTGGGCGTCGACCGTCGCGATGGCGCAGTTCTCGATGACGAGGCGCTCGATCGCGCCCTCAGGGGATGCCGAGGCAGCCATGGTGCTCCTACTTTCGATTCCGGCGGTGGGCACGGCATGGCCCTACGGGATTTGAGTGCCGGAGCCGGGCGAGGCGGCTGACAGTACCGCTGCCCGTGGGGTGCTCCGGGTGCCGAGATGAGGGAAGAACAGGTTGAGCAGGACCGCGACCGGGGCGCCGGCGCTGATCCCCGAGCCGAGCACGGTCCGGGCCCAGGCGGGGAAGCCGTCGTAGAAGGCCGGCGCGGCGAGCGGGACGAGGCCGGCGCCGAGGACGGGAAAGGCACCGAGAACCAGCAGGGTGGTGCGGGGCGTGCAGGTGCGGTGCCATGGGTCGTTCCCCTCGGGTTCCGCGTGTGCCCCTCCCCACTGCGGGGTGGGGAGGGGCACACGCGGCACGGCGTTGCGTCGGAGCCGCTACAGGTTCGTCAGATCCACCGGGATCCCGGGCTCGACACCGTCGCGCAGAACAGTGGCTTCGATCAGGCCGTACGGGCGGTCGGCCGCGTAGTAGACCTCATTGTCGTTCTTGAGCCCGAACGGCTCCAGGTCCACCAGGAAGTGGTGCTTGTTCGGGAGCGAGAAGCGGATCTCGTCGACCTCCGAACGGTTGTTGATCACGCGCGACCCCATTTGGTACAGGGTCTGCTGGAGCGAGAGGCTGTAGGTCTCCGCGAACGCCTGCAGGATGTGCTTCTTGACCTGCTCGTACGAGCGTTCCCAGTTCGGCATCCGCTGCTCGTCGTCGGTCCAGTTGAACCGCCAGCGGCCGGACACCTCGGTGGCCAGGATGCGGTCGTAGGCCTCCTTCAGGGTCGTGTACTTGTCCTTGATGTAGCCCCAGAACTCCGAGTTGGTGGAGTTCATCACCACGAGGTCCTTGAGGCCGGAGATGACCTGCCACCGCTCACCGTCGTAGGTGATCTCGGTCAGGCGGGTCTCCTGGCCCTTGCGGACGAAGGAGTGCTGGACCTCGTCGGCGCCGATGAAGCGGGAGTTGGCGTCGGAGGGGGCGATCCGCTCCCAGGCGTACTCCTCGATCCGGATGCGGGCCCGGTGGATCGGCTCCTGGCTGGTGACGAAGTGCCGGGCCAGGTGGATGCCGAACTGCTCGGCCGACTCGATCCCGTGCTCCTTGGCGAAGGCGTACACGGTGTTCTTGGTCGTGTCGGTGGGCAGGCAGTGGGCGTTGGAGCCGGAGAGGTGGACCTCTTCCAGGTCGCCGGAGAGCGAGACCGAGACGTTCAGGTCCTTGATGTGGTGCCTGTCGCCGTCGCGGGTGATCTTGACGACGCGGTTCTCCGCTTTGCCGTACTGGTTCTGGCCGAGCATCACCGGGCGGGCCGGGCGGGATGGGGCAGTCATGTCGGTGCTAGCTCCCTCGGTATACGGAGTAGCCGAACGGGTTGAGCAGCAGCGGTACGTGATAGTGCTCGCCCGGCGTGACGGCAAAGGTGATCGCCACCTCCGGGAAGAAAGCTCCGCTGTCCCTTACGCGGGGGGCGTCCTGCTGTTCCTCGGCTTGCTGGGTTGCCTTGTGGTGTGCGCGGTGCCGGTGCGAAACGAAGTACTCCTCGACGGCGAAGTCAAGGCGCACATGGGTGGTGCCTTCCGGCAGGGCCGGCAGGTCCTTGCAGCGTCCGTCCGCATCGGTCGTGGACGCGCCGTGGGCGGTCCAGGCGCCGTCGCGGCCGGAGCGCACCGCGAGCGTGAGGGCGACACCCTCCGCGGGGCGGCCCACGCTGGTGTCCAGGATGTGCGTGGACACCGACGTCGGTGCAGCCGTCTCGCTGCTCATGCTGCGTCTCCTTCTGCGTGCTCGGCGATACGGGTCAGGCGGATGCGGTTGATCTTGCCGAGTTCCGCACGCACGATCTCGCGTTCCTGTTCCGGCGTGTTGTCGATCCGGTGACGAACGGCGTCGCGCATCTGCTCTCCGGTCCGGCCGGAGGCGCAGATCAGGAAGACATGCCCGAACTTCTCCTGGTAGGCCAGATTGAGTTCGAGCATCTCGGCCCTGAGGTCTTCGGAGGCGCCGGCCATCCCGCTCTGCTCGCGGCGCGAGGTGGGGTCGCCCGGCTTCGGCCGGCCGATCGGCGGGTGCCCGGCCATCGCCTCGGCCAGGTCGTCGGCGGTCAGCTCGGCCATGGCGGCGTCGCTCGCGGCGAACAGGGCATCGGCGGTGGCGTAGGGACGCTGCGCAAGAACCTTGCCGCCCCACGCCCGGCTGGCACACACCTCGTGCAGTGCGGCCAGGGCCGCAGTGTCGTCGGCGGTGTTGAACCGGGTGAGTCCCGGCGTGGGCTCGGGGGTGTCCCCCGTCGAGCGTGGTGAACGCGTAGACACGGGAAGCCTCCGTGGCCTGATGCTGGACAGCTCTGCTTGGCTGGAAACAGCTAAGACCCCTGACAACAACACGTCAACACTTTGTTGAAAACTCGGCGGCACAAATGCCGCCGTCCGGCGATGGGGGACGACGGCTCCGGCGGCCGGAGCGGATCTCGGTCCGCTTCGCCCTCAGTCGGCACCCTTCGGGGCGCTATCCCTGTTCAGATAGTTGTAAACGGTGAAGCGGCTGACGCCGAGGGCGCCGGCGACGGTCTCCACTCCATGGCGGACCGAGAAGGCCCCGCGGGACTCGAGTATCCGTACCACCGACTGCTTGGTCTTACGGTCCAGCTCCGCGAGCGGCATGCCGTGCCGGCGCTGGAGCTCGGCGAGGATGTGGTCGAGCGAGTCCGACAGATGCGGGAGCCGTACGGCCACCCGGTCCTGCCCCTCCCAGGTCAGCACGACATCGTCGCCCTGCGCCTGGTCCGGCGCGAGCAGCTGTCCGCCCATCGCGTCGACCAGCGGCTTGACCGCCTGGACGAACGGGTGGTCGGCGGGCTCCGTCACGTCGCCTCCCCCGCACCCTGCCCGGCGCCCTGGATCACATTGACCTGCAGGGAGACCCGGGTGGCGCCCGCCTGCAGCGACTCCCGCAGCAGGGCGGCCACGGCGCCGAGCACCTGCTCGGCGTCACCCTCCGCCGTATTGCCGAAGGGGCCGACGTCGACGGCGTCCAGCCCGGCGCCCGTGACGACGTCCCGCGCCACCACCGCATGCTCCGGCGCCTCGTCCAGGTCGAACGGTTCCGTCGTGAACTCCACTCTCAATCGCACGCCGCTCAACCTACGCGCGGTAGCGCCCGGCCACCAGAAATTGCCCCGGAGCCCCCTTGACAGCCTTCGAGCCCGCCAGGCAATCTTCCAATACGCAGAAAAACAGTTCCACTATCCGGAAGGGAGCGCCGGGCCTGATGGGTTTCACGGACACACGCTTCAACGTCAATCTGTCGATCCTGTTCACCGAGCTTCCGTTGCTGGAGCGGCCGGCGGCCGCGCGGGCGGCGGGGTTCACGGCGGTGGAGCTGTGGTGGCCGTGGGTGGACGCCCCGGTGCCGGAGCAGGCGGAGCTGGCGGCGCTGCGCACCGCGCTGACGGATGCCGGGACGCGGCTGGTGGGGCTGAACTTCTACGCCGGTCAGCTGCCGGGCCCGGACCGCGGAGCCCTGTCGGTCCCGGGCGAGGAGTCGGAGAAGTTCCGGGCGAATGTGCCGGTGGCGGTGGAGTTCGGCCGCTCGCTGGGCTGTACGTCCTTCAACGCCCTGTACGGCAACCGGGTGGAGGGGGTGCCGGCCGCCGAGCAGGACGCGCTGGCGCTGGAGAATCTGGCGTTCGCCGCGCGGGCGGTCGCGGAGGTGGGCGGGACGGTGCTGATCGAGGCCCTGAACGCACCGGAGTCGCCGCACTGCCCGATCGTCAGCGCGCCGAAGGCCGTCGAGGTGGTGGACGCGGTGAACACGGCCACCGGCCTGGACAACACCCGCTTCCTGATGGATCTCTACCACCTGTCGATGAACGGCGAGGACCTGGACGAGGTCATCGACCGCTACACGCCCAAGACGGCGCATGTGCAGATCGCCGACAACCCCGGCCGCGGCGCCCCCGGCACCGGCGACCTCGACTTCACCGACCTGCTCGGCCGCCTCAAGAAGGCCGGCTACCAGGGCTGGACCGGCCTGGAGTACAAGCCCGGCGACGGACCCAGCGCAGGCGCCTTCGGATGGCTCCCCGCCCCTCTGCGCGCGGCCCGTTCCTGACGACTTCCGGCACCGTGAAAACCGTGAAAGAGGCATCCCGATGAGCAACCTGCCCAAGATCGCGTGGATCGGTCTCGGCATCATGGGCTCGCCCATGGCCGAAAACCTGATCAAGGCCGGCTACCAGGTCACCGGCTACACCCTCGAAGCCGACAAACTCCAGCGCCTCGCGGCGGCCGGCGGCACCGCCGCCGCCTCCCTGGCCGAAGCCGTCACCGACGCCGACGTCATCATCACCATGGTCCCGGCCTCCCCCCAGGTCGAAGCCATCGTCTACGGCCCCGACGGCATCCTGGAAAACGCCCGGCGCGGCGCCCTGCTGATCGACATGTCCTCGATCACCCCGCAGACCTCCATCGACCTGGCCCACGCCGCCGCCGACAAGGGCATCCGCGTGCTGGACGCGCCCGTCTCGGGCGGCGAAGCCGGCGCCATCGAAGCCGTCCTGTCCATCATGGCCGGTGGCGACCGGGCCGACTTCGACGCCGCCCGCCCCCTGCTGGAAGCCCTCGGCAAGACCATCGTCCACTGCGGCCCCCACGGCGCCGGCCAGACCGTGAAGGCCGCCAACCAACTGATCGTCGCCATCAACATCCAGGCCTGCGCCGAAGCCGTCGTCTTCCTCGAGAAGTCCGGCGTCGACCTCACCGCGGCCCTCGACGTCCTGGGCGGCGGCCTGGCCGGCTCCACCGTCCTGGCCCGCAAGAAGGACAACTTCAAGAACCGCGACTTTCCCCCCGGCTTCCGCATCGACCTCCACCACAAGGACATGGGCATCGTCACCGACGCCGCCCGCACCGTCGGCGCCGCCCTGCCCGTCGGCACCCTCGTCGCCTCCCTCGTCGCCTCGCTGCGCGCCCAGGGTGACGGCGGCCTCGACCACTCCGCCCTCCTCCGCGGTGTCGAACGCCTCTCCGGGCACCCCACCACGCACTGAGGCCACGGCGGCACGGACGCCGGCCCCGTGCACGAGTGCGCCCAGGGGACCTCGCGCAGGTTCCCTCCCCGGGGACCGTCAGCACGTCCCCTCCGGCTTCCGGGCGGCGGCCGCGCCGACACTTGTCCTGTCGCGCCCAGGCGTGGCCGCCGCCCGGAACACCCCCGGACACCTCTCAGCTTTGTTTCAACAAACTGTTGACGATTGGTCGTAGCGCTTCTTACGCTCCGACACGCGGAAGCCGACTTCCGCGCTCTCGTACGGAAGGTCACCATGTCGAAGCCCACGCTGACGGCGCGCTTTCTCACTACGGAGGCTGGCGCCCCCGTCGCCGACAACCAGAACTCCGCCACCGCAGGCGCCGGCGGCCCGATCGTCCTCCAGGACCAGCACCTGCTGGAGAAGCTCGCCCGCTTCAACCGCGAGCGCATCCCGGAGCGCGTCGTGCATGCCCGTGGCTCCGGCGCGTACGGCTACTTCGAGGTGACCGACGACGTCACGGGCTTCACCCGTGCCGACTTCCTGGGCACCGTCGGCAAGCGCACCGAGACCTTCCTCCGCTTCTCGACCGTCGCCGACAGCCTCGGCGGCCCGGACGCGGCCCGCGACCCGCGCGGCTTCGCCCTGAAGTTCTATACCGAAGAGGGCAATTACGACCTCGTCGGCAACAACACCCCGGTGTTCTTCATCAAGGACCCGATCAAGTTCCCCGACTTCATCCACTCCCAGAAGCGCGACCCCTTCACGGGCAAGCAGGAGCCGGACAACGTCTGGGACTTCTGGGCGCACTCCCCCGAGGCGACCCACCAGGTCACCTGGCTGATGGGCGACCGCGGCATCCCGGCCTCCTACCGCCATATGAACGGCTACGGCTCGCACACCTACCAGTGGACGAACGCCGAGGGCGAGGCCTTCTTCGTCAAGTACCACTTCAAGACGAACCAGGGCATCCGCTGCCTGGACGCCGAGCAGGGCGCCGAGCTCTCCGGCAAGGACCCGAACAGCCACCAGACCGATCTGCTGCAGTCCATCGAGCGGGGCGTCTACCCCTCCTGGACGCTGTACGTGCAGATCATGCCGGCGGCCGAGGCGGCGAACTACCGCTTCAACCCGTTCGACCTGACGAAGGTGTGGCCGCACAGCGACTACCCGCTGCAGCGGGTGGGCCGCCTGGTCCTGGACCGCAACCCCGACAACGTCTTCGCCGAGGTCGAGCAGTCGGCCTTCTCGCCGAACAACTTCGTGCCCGGCATCGGCCCGTCCCCGGACAAGATGCTCCAGGGCCGGCTCTTCGCCTACGCCGACGCGCACCGCTACCGCCTGGGCGTCAACCACACCCAGCTGCCGGTGAACGCCCCCAAGGCGACCGAGGCCCACAACTACGGCCGGGACGGCCTGATGGCCACCCACCGCCACGACCGGCACGCCAAGAACTACGAGCCGAACTCCTACGGCGGCCCGGTCCAGACGGACCAGCCGCTCTCCGCCCCGCTCGCCGTCTCCGGCCACACCGGCACCCACGAGGCCCCGGCGCACACCAAGGACGACGACTTCTTCCAGGCCGGCGAGCTCTACCGCCTGATGTCGCAGGACGAGAAGACCCGCCTGGTCGACAACATCGCCGGCGGCCTCTCCCAGGTCAGCCGCGATGACGTGATCGAGAAGAACCTCGCTCACTTCCACGCCGCCGACCCGGACTACGGCGCGCGCGTCGAGGCCAGGGTCCGTGAGCTGCGCGAGGACTGACGGGAGGTCAGCTTCCTTGCGCATCCGTACCGGCCGGCCCGTTTGAGGGGTGGCCGACCGGTACGGAACGGCAGCGCGAGCTCCGCGGTACACCGGGAGAACCAGTGCGGTGGCCGTGCCCGCCCGAGCGAAAGGGCGGGCCTCTCCCCACCGCGGAGCCCGCCTGCTCCCCCTCGCCTCCACCACCCCAGAAGACTCCGTCCGGCGGCGCGATGTCCTGTCGCGCCCGATTCTCGCGCTGTCGGACGGGAACCACGGCGGGCCCGGAATCCGTACGTCACGGATTCCGGGCCCTGCGTGCGTGGCGCGCCCGCCCTCACGGACGGCCCCTGCGCGCCGCGATGCGCGCTCCCCGTGCGCGTGGCTCCCGCGCAGCTCTCCCCCGCCTGCGGCTCTCCTCGTAAATCGCCCCCCTGCGCCCGACTTTGGAGGGACCATGGGAGCAGCAGCAGATCCGACCTGTCTGCCGCCCGACCTGCCAGGAGCCGACCATGGCCGACAGCGTGCCGGTGCGGTGCCCCACGTGCCGCCGCGAGAACGCCTTCACCCCGCCCACCTTCCCGTGCGCGTGCGGTGCCCCGCTGACCCTGCCCGTGCTGCGCGGCGGGGTGCCCGTCGAGATACTCCACCGCACGTGGCAGGCCTCCTGGGTGGAGGTGCGCTGCGAGGTCTGCGGCCGGCAGGACGAGTGGCCGGCGCCGGAGTCCGGCTGCGCCTGCGGCACGGTCGTACGGCTCCCCGTCGCCCCCGCGCCGGTCCCGCCCCCGCCGAATTTCCCGTCATCCGGCCCACCGGCACCGAGGCGCGCACCTGCCCCGGCCCCCGCTCCGGACACACCACGCCCCGCCCTGCGGCCCGCGTTCCGCCCGGTCACCATCCGCACGGCCCGCGACTGTGTCACCGCCGCCGAGCAGTATCTGAAGTGGCTGGGCTACGCCGATGTCGCCCGGACCCAGGAGCGCACCGCCTCCGGCGTGGACCTCCGCGGTACGGGTGTGGTCGCCCAGGTCGACCCGACCACCCGCGCCACCCAGCTGCGCGAGATCGAATGCGTCTGGCTCAACGGCCTCAACGCCTCGGCCATCGCGGTCTTCTTCTCCCTCGCCGGCTACGCCCGCGACGCCCGCTCCCGCGCCGACGACCTGCACATCCCCCTGTTCGTCATGGACCTCACGGGCACCCCGCAGCCGGTCAACGACCCGGCCGACGAACTGATCAAGTACGGGGCGGCGGGGCGGTGATCCGGCCGCCCGCGCAAACCGGTTCGCCCCCACCACCGGAACCGGCGACACTGGATCGGTGATCATCCAGGTAGCCGCACTCGATGACCTGCCCCTGCTGCGCGCCATCGAGCGAACGGCCGGGGTGCCGTTCCGGGATCTCGGTATGGCACCGGTGGCGGACGACGAACCCCCCTCACTGACGCAACTGACGGAGTTCCAGCGGGCGGGGCGGGCGCTGGCCGCCTACGAGGAGCCAGGACCGGCGGGCGACAGCCTTCGTCCGGTCGGCTTTCTGCTCTGGGACCCGGTCGACGGATGCACCCACATCGAGCAGGTATCGGTCCACCCACAGCATGCCCACCGCCGCATCGGCCGCGCCCTCATCGACCGGGCGGAACAAGACGGCTCCCCGGCCCCGCTCACCCTGACCACCTTTGCCGAGGTGCCGTGGAACGCGCCGTACTACGCCCGCCTCGGATTCCGGATCCTCGACGACGCCGACCTCACACCGGGCCTGCGGGCAATCCGCGCCCACGAGGCGGCGCTGGGCCTCGAC
Organism: Streptomyces sp. NBC_00400; assembly: GCF_036048035.1. Taxonomy (NCBI): domain Bacteria; kingdom Bacillati; phylum Actinomycetota; class Actinomycetes; order Kitasatosporales; family Streptomycetaceae; genus Streptomyces; species Streptomyces sp. NBC_00400. The sequence goes on from NZ_CP107940.1 coordinate 1,521,611, forward strand.
CGCTGGCCGCGGGTGTGCATGAGGCGCGAGCCCGGCCTCCGTACATGACACTCCGTCAGGCCAACCACCCGCCCGACATAATGACGGCATGATCGACGCGAATGCCCTGCGGGCCGTCTGCCTGGACTTCAACGGCGCGGTCGAGGAGTTCCCCTTTCCGCGCCACCCGGACGTCTCGACCTTCAAGGTCGGCGGAAAGATCTTCGCGCTGACGACGCTGACGGACACCCCACTCACCGTGAGCCTCAAGTGCGACCCCGAACTGGCGGAACGGCTGCGCGCAACGCACCCCGAGGTAGTACCCGGCTACCACCTCAACAAGCGCCACTGGAACACCGTTTCCCTCACCGGCACCCTCCCCGACCCACTCATCCTCGACATGATCGAGGACTCGTACGACCTCGTGGTCGCTTCGCTACCCCGCGCCCAGCGCCTGCTGCTCGACTGGCCCGGGGAACGGCGGGCCTGAACTCCGGCCCCCTGTCCGCGGTGGTGCTCCGCGGGCGGAGGGCTTGCAGGGCACCGATCCGGCATGGCCCGTCAGGCTTGGAGCGTCTCGCTCAGGCAAACTCGCGCCGCATCGACGAAATCCTCGCGTGCCTGCTTGAACGCATGCCAGTCCTGGTCCTCCGCACTGCTCCGTCCCAGGAGCCTGATCACGTCGACCACGATGCGTGCCTCCGTGTGCGGCCCCACCGGTTCGACCAGCAATCGGTTGTAGGCATCGCGTGTGACGGTGTAGGCGGCGTCCTGCGCCTCGCGCGCCGCGTCGGGGGTCGGGTACTGACCGTCGGCCTTGCGCCAGCACACGGACGACTCGGAGTCGGCTGCGCTGAGAAACGCGGCGTAGGTGGCCTGGCGGGCCAAATAGAGAGCCGTGAACGTACTCATCTCTTCTCCGAAGGCGCAGAAGTCGGGCGTCCTGACACGCTACTCGGGCAGGCCGCGACGCTCACCCGAAACCTCTCCGATTGCCTCGGCCGAGCGGCTCCCGTCAGCAGTCGGTGCCCGCAATGCGCGGGTTGCTGTACCGCACGGTACGGTGTGGCGACATGACCGGCTCCTGCAGTCGGTCGTCCCCTTCCGTCGGGTTGCAGGCCGCATCCGGTGCGCACGCAAGTTGCGGGGAGCAGGTGTCGAAGGACGGGTTGCAGTCGGGTAGGCAGCTCGGAGCGCCGGATGTGCGGGGGGCTGTTTCCGGGTGGACCGCAGCCAGTTCCGCGCGGACGCCCTGCATGGCCACGCCGTGGTAGATGTCCTGCAAGCTCTGTACGTGCACATTGCCGACGGTCATCCACCGCGCGAACACGCACGGCCAGACACTTCCGTCCGGGGCAATCGCCAGCTTGTTCCGGCCGCAGCGCCCACACAGTTTCGCGATGTCCGGTGCGGTCTGGCCGGCTGCGCGGCCGAACGGCCGGACCCTGTCTGTCCGGACGTCCCGCAGGCCGATGTCCAGCAGTTCCCGGCGGGACTGGTCGGCGCGCTGCCCCTGGAGCACATTGATCACGCTGCCGCGCATCGGAACGCCCAGGGCCAAGGCCTTCTCCACATTGGCGCGCGTGCGGGCGTGTGAGCCTCGGCTTTCAGTGACGTCGTCGTGATCGTCGGGGTCGTCGGAGTAGTAGCTGAAAGCGAGCCGCACATCCGGCAGCCGGAGCACGTCCCAGACAGCGTCGGAGATGTGCGTCAGGTTGCTGAAGACCTCGATGCGCATGTGGCGGTCGCGGGCGTGCCGGATGAACCGGGGGAGGTCGGGGTGGAGCGTTGGTTCGCCCCCGATGAACTGGACGTCGCGGACGCCGAGCGCCGCGAGTTCGTCGGTGACACGTTGCCAGTCGGCCGCTGCCATGCTGCCGTGGTCTCCTTGCGGGGAGGATCCTGCGTAGCAGTGGCGGCAGGCCAGATTGCAGAATCCTGTGATCTCCAGCCAAGCGAACTGTGGAGCTAACAGAGCCATGTGCTTCCCTCCAAGGGTGAGTGGCAGGCGGTTCAGGACCCCGCCGGGGCCACGGGCGGGTCCGCCCTGGGGCCTGGTGGTTCTGCGGCCGACCGCCGTTGTCAGGGCAGCGCGGTAGCCGGCTTGCCCGCAGCGCATCGAACGTCGCAGCGCCGGGGGAGTTCAGGAACGGATCGTCGGCGGGGCGCCCGGCAGGCGAACATCGGCCCGCCTGGCGAGGATCTTCGCGACACCGGGCGGTACCGGCGGAACCGCTCCCGGGGCGCACCGGCCGCAGAAGGTGATGACGACGCACGGGCCCGACGCGGAGTCGAGGATCACGTCTCGCAGATCGAGGTTGCTGCCGCAGTCGCAGCGGGCGGAATCGGTAGTCACTGCTCGCCCCCGACGCAGCCGACCGCTCCTGCGGTGTGCTGCTCCGCCAGCCACTGGCAGTCCCGGGCTAGCGCGCGCACCTGCAGGTGGGCAGACACCAGGCCGTGGCCCAGGCCAACAGATGTCTGGTACCGGATCGAGTTCAGCCGGGCCCGTCCCCGGCCATCCGCGACCTCGTCGCACTGGTACTGCTGATCGACCGCGCAGTACAGGTCGGCGATGGCCAAGAGCAACGTCCGCTCCAGCACAACTAACTCGGGGTATGGCGGGGGTGGCCCGGGGCGCAGCGAGTACCGGATCGTTTCCTGGATCTCGTACTGGCCTGGCGTGCCGGTTGCCGCAGTCACTGCGACCTCCGGTGCCGGCGCTGCGGGCAGGCCACGATGAACCAGACCCGAACGCCTCCGCCGACCGGAGTGGCGACCGTTCCGGCTGGGGTGAGGGGGCTGTGGGCGGTGCCGCACCAGTAGCACGCCTCGCCGTGCAGTCGGACGATGCTGACGTCGGGACCTGTAGCAGCCGGAGCTGTTGTTGCGGTCAAGGTTTCTCCCTGTGCCGTTGGGCTCAAGGAGAGAGTGGCCCTGCGGGCTCCCCTCAAGTACCCCTGCCAGGGGTACCGTTCAGGCGCCCGCCCCGGCGTGGCACCACTCGGCGAAGCTGCTGAGCGATTCGGCATCCGCGCGCTTCAGGCGGCGCAGGGTGGCGGCGTCCTCGCGCACCCACCGGTGCTCCCGGGCGTGCTGCGGCGCGATCCGGCGGGCCACCTTCAGCGACTCGAACGCAGCATCCGGCCGGCCCGACCAGAGTTGGGCACGGCCGAGCTCGATGTAGAAACCCGACCGGCGCTCGGCCGGCAGATCCAGTGGAGGCTTCCACTCGCGGGCCAGCCGCAGCGCGCGGTCCACATGGCCGTCGCCCAGGCTCACGGCCACCGACACCTCGTGTACGCGGACGCTGTCCGGCCCGAAAGCCGTGCCCTGGTAGATGTCCTCCGGCACCCGGTCGCCGAGCTCCCGCGCGTCGTCGAGGTGAACGTCTGCGGCGTCGTGATCACCGGCGCGACCGGCGAGAACCGCGGCCCGCATGTGCAGCGCTCCACGGGCCGCCAGTGCCTCCGCCGAGTCGGTGCGCGGAGCGCGGTCGACGGCACGCTCAAGCGCTCGCAGACCCACCGCGTGCGTCCCCGCGCCGAAGTGCAGTTCGGCCCGGACATAGGCGACCGCCGCTTCGACGAACGGATCGTCGGCCTGCGCCCCGGCCCACCTCATCAGGTCGAGAAGACGCGCCGAAAGATCCTTTGCGCCGTGCTTGAAGGCCACCGCGTCCGCGGCCCGGCAGGTGTCCACCAACAGCCGCGCGGTCTCGGGCCGATCGCCGGGCGCCGCGGTGCTCAGGGCGCGGCACAGTTCGGCGAGCAGCCCTGGCACGGACCGGGCGATGCGCGCATACTGCGCGCTCAGCCTGAGCCCAACGACCGTGGATACGGGCTCGCGCAGCTCGGACGGCTCGCGGCACCGCCCGTCGTCCGGCTCCTCGTACGAGGCGAGGACGGCCGACAACCCCGGCATCGCCTGGTGCACACGGTCGTCCGGCCGTTCCCGCTCCGGTAAGAGGCGGGTGGGGTCGATGCCGAGCGCGCCGGCGAAGGCTTCCAGGACAGCATCCGACACTCCTCGCTCACCGCGCTCCACCTTCCGGACCGTTCCGAGCGCGACACCGGCGGCGCGGGCCAAGTCGACCTGGCTCAGGCGGGCAACCCGACGTTCGTAGGCGATGCGTGGGCCCACCCCGCGGTACACGATGCTGGCCATAGGGTCTCCGTTCGATGCAGCCACTCCGCACCGTACCCGCAACAACACGCTCCGGGATCACCAACGGCCCCGTCCGCCTCACGTGCGGGGGGGGGAGCCGTGCAGTCGAGTCATCACGGCTTCAGCGCGTCCACCAACTCGGACAGGCCGGCGAACCGATAGTCCGCTGCCTGTGCAGCCTCACTCCCCGCCCAGAGGTGTCCGAGGGGACCTCTGCGCAGGTGGGCCGCCCGCATGCCGGCGGCACGGACCGGCACCACGTCGTTCTGGGGGTGGTCGCCGACGTACACCACTTCACCAGCCGGAACCCCTGCCAGCTCAACCACGCGTGCGAAGAACTCCGGGGCCGGCTTGGCCACGCCCCACTCACCGGACGTGGCCAAGCCATCCACCGGCAGTTCGATCGCGCGCAGCAACTCGCCCGCCCTGGCTGTCTGGTTGCCGGCCACGACCACGCGCATCCCAGCCGCCCGGAGCGCCTCCAGCGACGGACGGACGTCGGGGTACAGGTCCGACTCATCCAGGAACTCCCCCTGGCCGGCCCGCTCCATCGCCGCCCGTTCGGCCTCGATGTCGATGCCAGGCCGCACGAGTCTCAGCGCGTCGGCATTGTCCCTCCCCTGGGCGACCACTGCGCCCACCAGGGCGGACAGCGTGTGCCGGTTGACGCCGAGCCAGTCGGCCCACGCACCCCACCCGCGGTCGTCCCTGATCAGGGTCTCTCCAACATCGAACGCCACCGCACGAATCATGCAAGCAGCCTACGGCGGGCCAACTCACCTGCGTTCGCAAGCGAGAATCCGGGCGTTCCACCCCAAAACGATCACAACGTCCCAGGCGCCACCGCCGAGAGCAACGCGGCGATACGCCGTCGATTCATGACTGCCGCACCGCACGCTCCCTGCGGCCCGACGCCCGGGAGGCGCACGACCAGCCACTCACCCTCCACCCCGCAGCCATCCATGCCTGTCCCCCTGACGCAGCCCGCAGAGCACAACAAACACCCCGCCTCTACACGCTGCAGGAGCGGGGCAATGCATCGGTGGAGACGCCCGCGTAACGACCAGCGGTCGGTCAGCAGGGCCGGCACTCTGCCGGGCTGCACCGCGTCACGGAAGGCTCGCATGTATCGGCACAGCACTGATCACCTCTTGGCTGCTGCCACTCGCTGATCTGGTGGCCCTGCTGGACGAGGATCTGACGGCAGCAACTACCAACGTGAGCACAGGACTTCCAGCACCACACCACAGACTGAGTAACAACTTTCTCTAAGAGTTCAAGGCGGCTCGTGACCGCCGCACGCTCCTGCCTCCGCCCCGCTGCGTCACCCCCAACCAGGCCTGCGCTGCAACTCCCTAGCAGCAAGACCGGACACAGCACGCGAGAAGACCATGGCGCGGCGTCCAGGCCGTGACGCGGCCTGGACGCCGGTCCTCGCCATCGCCAACTTGTCAGCTGGGGCAGAGCGGGGGCGTCTGCGGGGTGAAGAGTAGAAGCGTGAAACGTGGCTAATGACGGTGAGTGCTAAGGGGCACACGTTCTGGTGATCGGGCCGACTTTCCCCGCTTGCGGAGTCAAAGGCACTCGTTAGGCAGCACATGGAAATTCCTTCCGCGTCGCGCCGAAGCAAAAACGCTTCTAAGGCAATCCCTTCTGCCGATCCCCGTTAATGCACGCTACTCGGCGTCACCGATTGTGAAGTTAGCGGCAAGGACCCTGAGGCGCATTGCCGTAATTCGCGGAGCCTCGAGCAACATGTATTTCTGACCGACTTGCTTCACGGCATGCACCAGAGGTGAAGAAAGAAAGGAAAGAACTGATCCAATCTCTTCCGGCGTGGGCGCTTCCTCGGCCTCAGATCGTAGAATCAGATAGAGGTCATGAGGAGAGAGCGCTCCCGTCGTAACCTCGTCCGCATTTCTCGCTTCAGCTTCTAGTTGACGAACAACTCGATCACACAGCTTATGGAGCCTTTTTTCACGCGCCCAAGCTTTTTCAGTGTTGCAGAGCCCGATGAATCCAGAACCTTGCACGAGTTCGCGAAGGCTTGGAAGGGACAGTGGTGCCATTCGATGTTGCCTCAGGAGCTCCACCAGCGCCTCAACCTCAAATAGCCCCACCTTATGAGAGTTGGCGCGTTCCGTCATTCTCGCACTCGGAAAGCTAGGGCCGATAACTAGCGCATACTCGGCAGCGTTATCTGCGCGATGCTCTTTGAGAGTGTCGAAGTTTATTTGCGTTTCGGCAATCTTTCCAGAAGCAGAAGATTTTGCGTCGACGACGGCACTATACTTCATACCTCCCGACAGATTCGCGGAAATAAGTACGTCCGTTTTCCCTGACCCTCCGAACAATTGACTCTCAAATCCTAGAAACGAGAATGCCTCTGCCACGGCCTTCTCGAAGCGTCCGGGTTTTGCTGAATCGAGTGCCGCCTCCTTCAATTCACCAACCAGTTCAGCAAACCGATCCGAGGTTTCGTCGACCGCGGCATCGCTAGATACTTCATCACGTTCCTGCGTATCGCCAGGTCCGGCTGTTGGCAACTCCATACGCAAAGATCTTCCTAGCGGAAGGAGATGATAACGACCCCAGGCGACCTCTTCCACCAATCCGCACTTACGCAGCATCTGGAGCCGAGTGCGAACCTCAGCAATATCCTCCCTGGGCAGGCCGTATCGCTTTCGGCCGATTGTGGCCAAGTCGCGGGGCGTGTCCGCCTCTTCAAGTGCTTCCAGCATCTCGCCGACAAAGGAAAACTTTGAGTGGATCACACGCAGCAGATCCACGTCATGAGACGCCTCCAAGCAAGCCTTACCGATATCGGTCGATTGATACAGACTGAACCCGACTTGCTCCATAAGTCCTGCATTCTTGAATGCACTAAGAGCTGCCGCAGTAGATGAAGGGCGCAAGCCAAATTCTGACGATGCGAATTCGTCAATCTCCTCACGACTCACGCGATCATTCATCGCTGAGACGAACTTTCGGATAGAAGTGAAAGTGTCACCGTCAGTACGAGGGATGTAGCCGATATTATGTTTCCGGTCGGCAAGGTCTACATTGGCGAGCAGTTCTCTAACTAACAGGTGCGCCTCAGGGAGAACATCTTGCTGCGTTCCAGCCTGGACAGATTTCCTGCTTCTAAAATTCCCTGGCCGAGCTAGCTCTAGGTGCTCCAACATAGCGAGGCCCGCACTTGTGGGTGCAATTTTATGATTGAAATCCAGTTCAGCCATTCCACTGGAACGGAGCCATGCAGTACGCCTTCTGATTTGATCGAGCGTACTCCATGAGCAATCGTATTTTTCGCGCGCCACCTGCAACAGATCAGACTGAGTGATCCCATCACGAGCCTCATGCAGGAGCTCACCTACGAACCTAATATGCGCATGAAGAACGGAAATAAGATATGCATCTTCACGGCTCTGCAGCCATTTCTCAGCGGCAAAGGTTAAGAGCCATGATCGATTACCAGTCCTATTCACCAAACCACAGGGTTGGAGGCGTTGACCTACTTCTGAAAAAGGAATTCGAATTCCCGAATCTCCAGGGAGGTCAATAAGACTGTCTACGTCCACCCCCTCCGCAAGCGAGGTCAATAGAGCCCTTAGAACCTCAAGCTGATTTTCACTCCCGCCTTTGAAGGCAGGCATTGAAAACGCGCGACTGCTCCACGGACGTGCAGACAGGAATAGGGGCTCACTCATCTAACTATCACCGCCACGAATGAAGACGCTGGAAGGTCCATCATGCAACTGAACTACCTTGATCACACCTGTTTGGGCAAAACCTATCGAAAGTTACGCTCGGCGTGATATCTAGTTCTTGGAATCCCCACCGGGGGGGGCTGGCAGGTACAGGCATCCGAACGGGTAGCTCGACCACATCGGCATAGATCGCCGGCAAGTCGTTGGGGAAGCAACGACAATACGACGCCGCACTGCCCCTCCGTCCGGACACGTCAGGCATCTTCGCCGCTTACGCCGCCAGTGGTTAGCAATGAGAGTTCCAGGCCGCTGCCGTTCCAGAACGAACAGGGAGTCACGGGGACCTGCGGGGGCGCTGCACTCAAGACGGACACGTCTGCTTCCCTCAAGTATCTCAGCCCCCGACCCCACCTCACCCCTAAAGTGGATGTCGCAGGTTCGAATCCTGTGAAGGGCGCGACGAGGGGCCCGCTCCACTGACGTGATCGGCCCAGTCGGACTGCCCGGTCATGATCGCTGCGCCGTTCCATCGTCTGTTCCAGCCCACGCGCTGGCGAGTGATGCAGTGGCAGACGTGCTTCCCGCACGCCCGAACCTGCCGCGGAGCAGGGCAGCACGGGCTCCTGTTGTCACCTCGGAAAACCCGGGGCCCAGACGGCGACGACCTCTGTCCGGTCCAGTTGGCTTCGCAGTGCGCACGCGCCGACGAGGTCGGAGGTGAGGATGTGTTCCAGGACGGCTCGCTCGGAGTGGTTCAGGGGACGGGGCGTGACGGGCAGCGAGGGCATGTATGTACCTTCTCCGGGATCTCCGCCTGTGGATGGAGTCTTGCGGTTCCACCCGTGGGTGGTGGTGAACCGCTCCGTGCGCGGCGCAGTCTCGTCGCATGGGCTTTCTTCATTCGGCAGTTGTCGCTCTCACCGGTGTCTGCGTTCTGGTTTTCCTTGTGGCCTGGGTCGTTGGGGCGGTCTACTTCGGTGCGCAGAGCCGGAACGGGCTGGGCGGCTGGGCGCGCGGGCTGCGGCGCACCATGCGCGGACGGATTCCGGTGGTCGTGGGCGTTGGTGTGTTCTGGGTGCTGGTCGGTTATTGTCCGCCGTCGTTCTGGCAGCGCCTTCAGTACTGGCAGCCCGGGCTCGCGCTCCTGGGTGCTCTGCTCGCCGTCGCCTCCACGGCATTGCTGCTGTGGGCCCGCTGGACGCTGGGCGCGATGTGGGCCAGTGTCCCGCTGGTGCAGGAACACCATGAGCTGCGTACCGACGGTCCCTACCGGTTGGTGCGCCACCCCATCTACACCGGTCTGCTCGGTCTGGTCGTCGGCGGGATGCTGGCCTGCGGGTTCGGGGTCTGGGTGGCCTACCTGGTGGTCGCCGTGCCCTGGTTGCTGCGCCGGGTGCGGGTGGAAGACGGCTTGATGGCCCGGCAGTTCGGTGTTTCCTACGCTGCGTACCGTGCGCGGGTGCCTGCACTGATCCTCTGGACTCGCCCCGCCCGGGTCGGTCCCCGCGGTGCCGGCGTCGAGCGGCAGTAGTCCAGGGGTGCCGGCCCGGGCGAGCGGAAGGGGCCGGGCGCCCGAGGATGCCCGGCCCCTTGCGCTCACTGCACGTCGCCGCCCCCGATCACCGGGCGCCGATTCCGCTCCCCACGCGCCCGAGCTTCATCGCCGGGCGCGGACTCATTGCCGTACGCGCCCCAGCTCCTCCGCCAGCCGCTCCCGCAGCTCGATCTTGCGGACCTTGCCGCTGACGGTCATCGGGAAGGCGTCGAGGAGGTGGAGGTGGCGCGGCACCTTGTAGTGGGCGAGGCGGGAGCGGCAGTAGTCGGCCAACTCATCGAGGGTGAGGGGGTCTTGGGGGTCGCGGAGGATGACGCAGGCGGCGATCTCCTCGCCGTACTTCGCGTCGGGGACACCGACGACCTGGACATCGGCGATCTTGGGGTGGGAGTAAAGGAACTCCTCGATCTCGCGTGGGTAGACGTTCTCACCGCCTCTGATGATCATGTCCTTGATCCGGCCGACGATCCGGACGTAGCCGTCGTCGCTCATCACCGCGAGGTCGCCCGTGTGCATCCACCGGGCGGCGTCGATGACCTCGGCGGTGCGCTCGGGGTCCTCCCAGTAGCCGAGCATCACGCTGTAGCCGCGGGTGCACAGTTCGCCGGGGGCGCCGCGGGGCACGGTCACCCCGCTCGCCGGGTCGACGACCTTGACCTCGATGTGCGGCAGCACCCGGCCGACGGTCGCGGTGCGCTGTGCGAGGTCGTCGTCGCGGCGGGTCTGGGTGGAGACCGGGGAGGTCTCGGTCATGCCGTAGCAGATGGAGACCTCGGTCATGTGCATCTCGGCGACCACCCGTTTCATCACCTCCTCGGGGCACGGCGAGCCCGCCATGATGCCCGTACGGAGGGAGGTGAGGTCGTAGCCGGCGAAGTCGGGGTGGTTGAGCTCGGCGATGAACATGGTGGGGACGCCGTAGAGGGAGGTGCAGCGCTCGTCCTGGACGGCCTGGAGGGTGGTGGCGGCGTCGAAGGCGGGGCCCGGGATGACGATGCAGGCGCCGTGCGAGGTGGCGCCGAGGTTGCCCATGACCATGCCGAAGCAGTGGTAGAAGGGCACCGGCAGACACACCCGGTCCTGTTCGGTGTAGGCGACGGTCTCGCCGACCCAGTAGCCGTTGTTGAGGATGTTGTGGTGGGAGAGGGTGGCGCCCTTGGGGAAGCCGGTGGTGCCCGAGGTGTACTGGATGTTGACCGGGTCGTCGGCGGCGAGGGTCTTCTCGCACTCGGCGAGCCGGGTGTGCCGGACGGTGGCGCCTGCCGCCAGCAGCCCGTCCCAGGTGGGGTCGCCGATGTAGACCACGTCGCGCAGTGCCGGGCTCTCGGCGCGTACCTCCTCGGTCATTGCGCGGTAGTCGCTGGTCTTGTGGTGGGTCGCGGAGACCAGGAGCGAGATGCCGGCCTGGCGCAGCACATACGCCAACTCGTGGACGCGGTAGGCGGGGTTGACGTTGACGAGGATGGCACCGATCCGCGCGGTGGCGTACTGGACGAGGACCCATTCGGCGCAGTTGGGCGCCCAGATGCCGACCCGGTCGCCCTTGCCGACGCCCCTGGCCAGCAGGCCGAGCGCCACCTCGTCGACCGCGTGGCCCAGTTCGGTGTAGGTCCAGCGGCGGCCGCTCGCCACCTCGACCAGCGCCTCGCGGCCGCCGAACCGGGCGATGGTGCGGGCCAGATCGGCCCCGATGGTGTGCCCGAGCAGCGGCCGGCCGGCGACCCCGCAGGCGTACGACAGTTCCTGGTGCGGCTCGCTCATCGGTGGTTCTCCTCGCGGTACTCGGCACTGGGCGGCCGGTTCGTCGGTGGTTGTCGTTGTGGTACTCGGCGCTGTGCGGGCCGGCTCATCGGTGGTTGTCGTCGCGGTACCCGGCACTTCCGTCGCCCTGCGCGGTGCGCTCACGCAGCTCGATTCGGCGGATGTTGCCGGAGACGGTCTTCGGCAGTTCGGCGAACTCCAGCCGCAGATGCGCTTGTAGTTGCAGGGGGTCACGACCTCACGAGGGTGCGCGAAGATCGCCCTCGCGGTTTCCGGGGCCGGGCGACCACCCGGCCGCCGGCACGACACACGCCTTGGACGCGGCCGGCCGCAGCGGATCGGGGGCGGGCACCACGGCGGGCTCGGCGATCGCCTCGTGCTCCAGCAGGGCGCTCTCCAGCTCGAAGGGTGAGATCTTGCAGTCGGAGGCTTTGAACAGGCCGCCCGCTTCCGGGGACAGATCTTCACCACTCATCATCCGGGGATCAGCCCGTCCTCAACCCGTCCCCGGACCTCAAGGGGCGGAAGCATCACTCCGCCCTCCGGGGGCACCTCCCCCGGCGAATCCACCCATGCGTTCATCAGCTGCTCCCAGAAGCCCGACGTCAGCCCTCGCTGCCATACACGCGCGAGGCTGCCCGCCGGAGCGGACAAGCCACTCCGAGGACACCCGGTGCGCGCCTTGCACAGCATGGCGTCCAGAGTGCCCCGAGATCCCGCAACCGCCTACCCTTTCGATCTACGAAGACAGGCTCGGTCTTCACCCACGCCTCGTCCGCCGGCGGAGGAGCGCGACCTGACAAGTGCTACGAGGACCACTGGCAGCCGGAGTTCTGCTCGCCGGAGCCGAACTCCACGCACCACCAGGCCGGTCACGCCCTGGCCGTCGCCGAGCAGTGCACCAGCCGGCCGCTGTTCCTGTTCGTCAACGTCTCAGCAACCCACGTCCCCCGGCCACTACGCCGGCAACAACACCGACCCCTGGCGCTCCCAGGCCGCCGCGCTCGCGTGCACCGACGAACACCTCGGCCGCCTGGTCGACGGGCTCACCGGCACCAAGAGGCGGTGGTCATCATGTGCAACAGGCAGCAGACTCACCCTCACGGTCTTCGTCTTGGTCACGTGCACCTTGGCCGGAGCACGTGACCAGACGAAGGCCGCCCCCACGTCCGGCGAATGCCCAGGTGAGCGACCCAGTTCGACGGACGATTCGAGCGGGACATGCGGCGCGGTATGCCTACGCTTCGGGCTCTGGCTCGGCCCTTAGGTACCGGCCCCAGATCTGGGCCTTGTGATAGGGACCGGCCCCGTCGCAGTCGTACTGCGGCGCGTCAAAGATCACCCAGTACACCAGCTCGCCGCTGAGCGACTGGGCATGTTCATTGGGTTCGGGTGCACCCATGGCATCCTCAGGGCACGGTGATGATGATCTTGCCGCGTGCGTGGCCGGCGGCGCTGGCGTCATGGGCCGCGGCGGTCTCCTTCAGCGGGAACGCGGCGTGCAGGGGGACGGTGAGGCGGCCCTGATCGGCCAGGTCCGCCGCCAACGGCAGTCCTGCCCAGCCCGGTGACTCTCCTGCCTCGGAGCGGGAGAACCGCACTCCGTGCCGAGCGGCGTCGAAGTCCGCGATGGTCACCACGCGGTGCGGGTCGCCGACGATGGCCACCAGTTCGGCAAGGGAGCCCTTGCCGGCCGCGTCCAGAACCACGTCGACACCGTGCGGAGCCAGTGCAGCAAGGCGATCGGCCAGTCCCGGCCCGTAGGTGACCGGTACGACGCCGAGCCCCTTGAGGAAACCGTGATTGCCCTCGCCGGCGGTGCCGATCACGGTGAGGCCGCGGGCCCGGGCGAGTTGCGCGGTGATGGTACCGACACCGCCGGCGGCGCCCTCGATCAACAAGGTCATGCCCTCGACGGCGTCCAAGGCTTCCAGTACACGCGTGGCCGTGTCGATATTGCCGGCGGCGCCACCCGCTTCACCGAAGGACCACGACCGAGGCTTGGGCGCCCACGCCTCCAGCACGGCGTACTCGGCCGCGGCGCCGCCCTGGTCCACGAAGGGAACGAGACCGAAGACCGCATCTCCCACGGCGGTGCCGGTCACCCCCTCCCCCACCTCGTCGACGATGCCCGCGGCATCCACGCCTGGTACATGGGGCAAGTCCAGGGAGACGAAGTCCTGCAACATCCCTGAACGCAGGTACCAGTCGGCAGGGGTGACGCCGGTGGCACGCACGGCGATGCGGACCCGACCGGGCCCGGCGTGCGGCTCCTCGACCTCTTCGACGGCAAGAACCTCGGAACCGCCATAGCGGTGGTACTGCACAGCAAACACGGACAGCCTCCATACACACGGCACGTCGTTCGACAGGAGGACTCACAGCCGCTCACCTCCGCGGCCGGGAGCCGACCGCGGGAACCCCGCGGCATCACGTCACGCTAACCCGCTAAACGGTCGACCTCTTCCGTTTGTGCTTAAGTGGGAGACATGCCTGACCGACTGTCTCGGAACCCCTCCACCGCCCCCGCCGGCACCCCCGCCCCGGGGCAGCGAGCCGACGCCCGGAACAACCGCGCTCGGCTCCTCCAAGCCGCTCGCGACGCGTACGCCCTCGACGGCACCGACGTGCCCTCCAGTGCAATCGCCCGCCGAGCCGGTGTGGGTGCTGCCACCCTCTACCGGCACTTCCCGACCCGCGACTCGCTGATCGCGGCCGCGTTCTCCGAACAACTCGGCCAGTGCATTGCGACCGTCGACGAGGCCCTCAAGGACGACGATCCCTGGCGCGGACTTCGCACCGCCCTCACCAAGGTCTGCATGATGCAGGCCGAGGACCGCGGCTTCAGTGCCGCGTTCCTCGCCGAATTCCCCGACGCTCCCGACGTCCGGCGTGAACGTACCCGCGCCGAGTCGGGCCTCGCCCGGCTGGTACAGCGGGCGAAGGAAACCGGACAGCTGCGCCAGGACTTCGACAGCAGCGACGTCACACTGCTGCTCCTGGCCAACAACGGCGTCCTGCGAGACTCCCCGGCGGCCTCCATGGCCGCGTCCCGCCGCCTGCTCGCCTACTTCCTCCAGTCCTGCCGGCCGACGGACGACACACCGCTGCCCGCACCCGCGCCACTCCGTCTCGACGACCTGTACAGGGCACCGCGTCGAACGGGATGACCGGATGCCGAAGACAAGTCCGGTGATCCGGTGGCTGGCCGGCAGGCGGTGTGCGGCCAGGGTGTGCAGGACCAGCAGGTGCGGCCGGGTCGGAAGGTCGTCAGGAAGGCGGCTCGGGAGGGTCTTCCCGAAAGCCCGGGTACGGGGGCACGTGTCGGATGCAGGGGTAGCGAGGTAAGCCCGAAAGCCGCCAGACCTCGCCCGGGCCTTCCTGGTCTGGTCAGTGCGGAACCGCCACGCTGACAGCGCCCTGATCCCGATCCCGCCCAAGGACGCGGCAATGGCCCTCATCGAGCAAGATCAACGGTGGGCCCACGTCCGCCGACTTGTGAAGGGAGACGGGATCGACACCGCCACCCGCGTCGTCCTCAGCCGCCTGCTGGGACTTCACATCAGCCGCGCCGGGAAGTGGGTCAAGGAGGCCGGCTCAACCCGAGCTGACTACGCCGCCGAGATTTCCCGCCGCGGCACTGCCACCCCGATTCAGGAGGGGGCTGGGCCATTCGTCGCCCCCCTCCATACACGGCCGTTTTGAGATCGTTTTGATCATGTGAGGCTTGTCGAGTCCCACGGTGATCTTCATGGCGCGTCCAAGGTTTTGGCCTGTCCAGTGCAACGCAGGTCAGCTGCGGGGTAGCGCGCCCAGGAGGGTTGCTGTCAGGGCCAGCTTCAAGTAGTCCTTCAGCTCCAGGTGGAAGCGGGCGAGGTCGGGCTCGGCCTGGTAGGCCGCCTGCAGGCTGGGTGGGGGTGTGCTGTACGCCGACAGCGCGCCGGCCATGACCATGGTTTGCAGGCTGAACAGTGTTGCGTTTTCGCCCAGCTCCGGCAGGTACTTCAGGATCAGGGCGGTCATGGTTGTCAGGCGGTCCAGGGAGGCACGCTTGTAGCGGGCCACGACCTCGACGGAGACGTTGTGTTCCAGGACGCTGCCCTGTGCGCCGAAGAGGTCGCACAGCACCACTCGGCTGGAGAGTGAGCGGCTGAGGATCTCGGCCACCCCTGCCGCTCGCTCGGCCATGGGTAGATTTTCGTCGATGCCGGCCGCCAACTCGCCTGCCAGTTCCGTCAGCCACTCCTGCAGGAAGTGGTCCAGCAGTTCCAGCAGCACCGCCTCGCGAGACTCGAAGTAGCGCAGCACGTTCGGCTTCGCCAGGCCTACCCGGCGGCTGAGCTCGTTCAGGGTGACCGCGGCCACAGGCATCTCGTCGAGCATCGCCGACGCCGTGTCGAGGATCGCCCGTCGACGCATCTCCCGCTGCTCTTCGGTTCGCGCCCGCTGGAAAGTCACGATCACCAGCCTAACTTAGGTACCTGCGGTACGTTGACAACGTACCGAAAGTACTTTAACGTCCCACACAAGATACCTTCGGTACGTTAGTTAGTTGGGAGCCTGGCATGAGCGAGAAGTGGACGACGGCGAACATTCCGGACCAGCGCGGGCGGGTGGCCGTGGTGACCGGGGCCAACACCGGACTGGGGTACGAGACCGCCAAGGCGCTCGCCGAGCGCGGGGCGTCCGTGGTGCTCGCCGTGCGCAACGTGGAGAAGGGCGAGCAGGCCGCGGCCCGCATGACCGGCGACGTGACCGTGCAGGCGCTGGACCTGACCTCGCTCGACTCCGTCCGGACCGCGGCGGCGGCGCTGCGGTCCCGGCTCGACCGGATCGACCTGCTGATCAACAACGCCGGCGTGATGTACACCCCGAAGCAGACCACCCGGGACGGCTTTGAGATGCAGTTCGGCACCAACCACCTCGGCCACTTCGCGCTCACCGGGCTGCTGCTGGACCTGATGCTGCCGGTGCCCGGCTCGCGCGTGGTGACGGTCAGCAGCACCGGCCACCGCATCCGGGCCGCGATCCACTTCGACGACCTGCAGTGGGAGCGGTCGTACAGCCGGGCCGCCGCCTATGGTCAGTCCAAGCTGGCCAACCTGATGTTCACGTACGAGCTGCAGCGTCGGCTCGCCACACACGGCACCACCGTCGCGGTGGCCGCGCACCCCGGCATGTCCAGCACCGAGCTCGCCCGCAACACCCCCGCGGCCTTCCGGCTTCCGCTCACCTGGCTCGCGCCGCTGATCACCCAGAAGCCGGCGATGGGCGCCCTGCCGACCCTGCGGGCCGCCACCGACCCCGCCACGCTCGGCGGCCAGTACTACGGTCCCGGCGGACGCAACGAGGTCATGGGCCACCCCCGGCTGGTCACCTCCAGCCCGGAGTCGTACGAGGTGGCCGTCCAGCAGCGGCTGTGGGCCGCCTCCGAAGACCTCACCGGGGTGAAGTTCCCCGTCGTTCAGTCCAGGCAGAACTCGTTTCCCTCCGGATCGGCCATCACGATGTAGCCCGCGCTGGAAGGAGGCGCCGGCTCGTCGCGGCGCAAGTGGGTGGCGCCGAGACCGACGAGGCGCTCGCACTCCGGAGACGTCCGCCAAGACCTCTCATCACCGGAGTTCCGGTGTCCGTGCGTTCTGCCACCTTGTCGTCCGACGAGGCGGATATCTGGTCGGCGGCTATTCGATCGTGGTCGTGCCTTCGGACGCCGCCACCCGCACTTCAGTCATTCCGCAGGTTCTGATAGCCGTACTTACCGATACTGGAAAACGCTCTGCCAAGCACAAGCGGACGAGGACTGCGTCCGCAGCGGAAAGCCTCCGTCACCGACGCAGCTCGCACGCGCACACCACCTCTCGACGGCTTCCTGGCACGCAGACGAGGTTGATCATTCCGCTGCCCCAGGATGATCCGAAAGAGACGGCCTGGACCCCGCGGACGAGCGCCGGACGCGTCGATGAAACGGCTCGTTTCTAAGCGACCGTGAGCACGATCTTGCCCTGGATGTGCCCTCGGGCGGCGCGTTCGTGCGCGGCTCGGGCATCCGCGAGCGCAAACGTGCTGTCGATCGCGACGCGGACCGTGCCCGCGTCGAGCAGGCGTCCCAATTCGGCAAGCTGCGCGCCGTTCGAGCGGACCTGGGTGCCCGTGACTGTGACGCCCAGCTTCGCGGTCTCTTCTTCGTCGAATTCACCGAAGAACACGGGGAATTGGGAGCCGCCGCGCTTGAGCGTGCGCAGGAAGCGCTTGCTGTCGGGCCCACCGACGGTGTCGAGAACGAGGTCGACGTCATGCACAAGTTCCTCGGGACGACTCTTGGTGTAGTCGACGAACCGGTCGGCGCCGAGCTCGCGCAGGAACGATTCATGCGCGCCCGATGCCACCGCGATGACCCGTGCGCCCTTCCCTTTCGCCAGCTGTAGCGCGAAGTGCCCCACACCGCCCGCGGCGCCGTTGATGAGCACCGTCGTGTTGGCGTCGAGTGCCGTCGGGCGATGCTGCGCCGCCTGGAAGGGCGAGGGGTGATCGTGTCCGAGCTCGATCAGGAACTGCCACGCGGTGAGCCCGGCCATAGGCGCCCCGGCGGCGTGCACGTGATCGATGCCGGCCGGCTTGAGCGCAAGGTCCGACGCAGGCGCGGCCACGTACTCGGCATATGTGCTGCCATCGAAGCCGGGGAAGCGAAGGAGACCGAAGACTTCATCACCGACGGAGAGGCCGTCCACATCCGCGGCGACGGCCTCGACGACGCCCGACAGGTCCGTCCCCGGAATCACGGGCAAGTCGAACTTCGGCCTCGTCTCCGGAGGCAGGTTGGACATCCCGTCGCGCAGGTACCAGTCGGGTGGGTTGATGCCGGCCGCGTGCACCCGGACAAGCACCTCACCCGGCCCCGGCTCGGGAACCGGCACCTCGTCGTCACGCAGAACTTCAGGGCCGCCGTGCTCATGGAGCCGGACCGCCCTCATCGTGTGTGTCGGCATCGTTTTCTCCTGCTCGCACTGCGGGATACGCTTATTCGGATCAGCGATCCACATAAATGGACCACTGATCCGAATATATGGACCACTGATCCGGATAGTCAAGAGGGACAGATGCGGGCCGACGCCAGGAAGAACCGCGACCACCTGCTCGCAGTAGCGGGCACCGCCATCACCGAGCAAGGCGTCGACGTGTCACTGCGCGACATCGCGCGCAGAGCCGATGTCGGACTCGCGACGCTGCTGCGTCATTTCCCGACGCGCGAGGCACTGCTCGAGGCCCTGCTCCGCACGAGCTTCGACGAGCTGACCGCTAAAGCAGGCGCCCTCGAAACGTCCAGCTCGCCCGACGATGCTCTCGTGTCGTGGCTACGCGACTGCGTCGCGTGGACAACCGAGTATCGGGGCGTGACGGTGCTGATGGCAGCCGCCATCGAGGACACCGGATCCGCACTCCACGCTTCGTGCGTCACCCTGCGCGCAGCCGGTGCGCGGCTCCTCACCCGTGCCCAGGCCGCGGGCATGGCGCGGAGCGATATCGATGGCGCCGATTTGTTTGCGCTGGTAGCCATGCTCGCTTGGCTCGGCGACCAACCCTCACTCGCGCCACACGCCGATCGCCTCTTCGAGGTCGTCGCGAGCGCGATTCCGGCAAACGCAGGAAGCCAGCCATGCCAAGGGGGAACGCCGCCCTCAGATCCGTAGCCGGCATGGCCACACGCTGACCGCGGACTCAGCCGCGTGCTCGACAGGGCGAGGTTCGACACCGAGTCCGCCAAGCCGGCCGAGGAGCGCGGCACCGAGTCGCGCCGGCGAGGTCGAAGGACTCGAGGTCAGCCTCGCCGGCTCCGAGGACAAGCTCGCCCAGATCGATAACCGGTCCCAGCAGGTCACCATCAGCCTCGGCATGCCTACGACCAGGAGCGGGGACCGTGAATAACGACGCACATCGAGAAGAACCAGGCCACGATCTGAGCACGTGGAAGCTCGACCAGCTGCAGACGTTCCTCCATGACGCCTACGGCCGGCAACTTGAGACGGCACGCAGGAGGAGATCCCGCACGGGGACGTCGGGCGGGCTGTGGAGCTACCGGACGGACGGCTGGTGCGATCAGCGACGAAGAGCATGAACGTCTCACGACGCACCGTCAGCACTCCTGTGTCCGACATCTCCAATCAGCGGGAAATGACCTCCCGCGCCCGCTGTCTTGCAGCCTGCCGGTCAGTTGTCTCCTCGCTCACGCCCGGACCAGTACGGCTGCCGGAGCTTGAACTTCTGAATCTTTCCCGTGGCCGTCCGCGGAATGCTGTCACGGAACTCCACGGAAGTCGGGGCCTTGTAGCCGGCCAGGTGCTGCTTGCAGTGGGCGATGATGTCGGACTCCTGTGCCGTCGCGCCCTCGGCGAGGACCACGAGGGCCTTGATGGTCTCGCCCCACTTCTCGTGTGGCACGCCGATGACGGCGACCTCGGCGACCGCCGGGTGACCGAAGATCGCGTCCTCCACCTCGATCGACGACACATTCTCGCCGCCGGTGATAATCACGTCCTTCTTCCGGTCCGAGATCGTCAGATGGCCATCGGTTTCGTCGATCGTTCCGCCATCGCCGGTGTGGAACCAGCCGTCCTCAAGAACCGCCGACGTTTCCTCCGGCTTGCCCCAATACCCGTCGAGCACCGTATTCGAGCGGGCCAGGACCTCGCCGGAGTCGGAGATCTTCAGCTTGACACCGAGGGCGGGCAGCCCCGCCCGGGACAGCTTGCGCGCCCTCTCCTCCGCGGAAAGCGCTGCGTCGCCGGGCAGGGGCCGGTTGAAGGTGAGCAGCGGCGACGTCTCGGTAAGGCCGTAGATCTGCATGAACTCCCAGCCCAGCTCCTCTCCCATCCGCTGGATCACCTTGCTCGGGGGCGGGGCCCCGGCGCAGATCACGCGTACGCGGTCGCGGCCCGGGATCTCGCCGTCCCACGTCGCCGCGGCATCCAGCACCATGTTCCACACCGTCGGTGCACCGCACATGAGGGTCACCCCGTGCTCGTCGACGCGTCGGAGGATCTCGGTGCCGTCGACCTTGCGCAGCACGACCTGCTTGACGCCCAGGCCCGCCATCACATAGGGCATGCCCCAGCCATTGCAGTGGAACATCGGCAACGTGTGCATATAGACGTCCCGCTCCCACGCCCGGGTGTGCAGGCCGAAGGTCAGACCGTTGACCCAGATATTGCGGTGGGTCAGCTGCACGCCCTTGGGCCGGGCGGTGGTGCCCGACGTGTAGTTGATCGTCGCGGTGGTGTCCTCGTCCGGGTGCGACCACGGACGCGGATCCACGCCGAACCGCATCAGCTCGGACTCGGTCTGCTCGCCGAGAACGAAACGGTGGCGCGCCGTGACGCCGGTCAGGGCGTCGTCCAGCTCCGGGTCGATGAGCAGGACCGTGGCCCCGCTCTGCTGGACCACGTAAGCGACCTCTTCCGGCTTGAGGCGGAAGTTCACCGGCACGCAGATCCGGCCGCTCATCGGCACCGCGAACAGCAGCTCCAGCAGGCGGGTGGAGTTGTGGCTGACCACCGCCACCCGCTCCCCCTCACCGACTCCAAGGGCGTCCAGTCCCGCCTGCCAGGCGCGGACCCTTTCGGCAAACCGCCCATAGGTCGATACGGGCACGGGCGGGGCGAGCTGATGCGGCTCGTCGACCACCCCCGGGCTGTCGCGGAAGCCCAGCTCGGCCCGGTCGAGGAAGTCCACGATCGTCATCGGTGTCCGCATGCTCTCTCCTGTGCTCGGATGGGCCCCGGAACAAACACGCCTGCAAGCTGAAAAGGGCGACAGCAGCCGGATGCCGTGAGGCTGCCCGCCCCGGAAAGAGATGGGCGGCCCACCGGTTTCCGCTCAAGTGGTCCACCGGAGCGACGACACCAGTAATAGCCGGACAAGGTTTTCCCCCGAATACCCGACCCGGCCTTGCGCGCACGCGACGATGCACCACCCTGACGGAGGACGTGTGCGCAGCCCGGCTCCCCATATCGTGCGGCTGCGGCACCGCGTGGTGGCGGTGATGAATGATCGAGATCCTCCGTGCCTGCCGGCAACGCAGCGACGGCCTCCACCACACGGTGCGGTCCGAGCGATTTCAAGGATTCCGTCTACGGCGCCTTTGAGCGCGCGTTCCAAAGTATCCAGTTTCGGGATTCGCTGCTCAATATCGGGAGCAACACCTACCGGCTCCCAAGCTCGGCGGTAAGCATCCTCCAGGTCCACGACCGTCTCAACAATTTCCGCATGCTGATCCAGTGGCAGGCCGGGGGGCACGAGCCATCTCGCGGTAGTCGTCCTCATCAACGTTCGGTCACGGCACGCCGGTCAAATCCAGCAGTTCATCCGCCCACCCAGGCAGCACAACACCCATGACAAACGCGCCCCCGTAGGGGGCGTGGGGGCCGTGAGGGGCGTGCGCTCCCGTAGGGGCCGTAGGGGCCCAGGCACTCCCGTAGGGGCCGTAGGGGCCGTACGGGCCCGGCCGCTCCCCTACGCAACCGGTGACGCCCCCGTACGGGGCATGGGCCGGCCCTCCCCCGTGAAGGCCGGCCCGCTGCTCATCGACTGCCGGTCGGCTACTTGTCGGCGGTCAGCGTCCCCGCCGCGCCCCAGCTGTCGGTGGGGACTTCCTGGATCCAGACCTGCACGGTGTCGGCGGGGATCCGGTACGCGTCCACGAACGCGTCGGTGATCTGGCGGACCAGCTCCCGCTTCAGCTCGACGCTGCGCGGACCCTGCTGGACGGTGACGATCGGCATGACGGAACTCCTTTGTCGGATACGGCCGTTGAGAGACCGGAACGCAGGGGACTCCCCCGTGTTCCGCAGCCGGGCTCCCGGGTTCTCCGCGGGGTTCGCGGTGGTTGACCGGCATGCCCTCAGTCCATCGCGAACGGGCCGTGCGACCAAGAAGCGGATCGCGCACACAGCGATCACCGATGGAGATCGGACCCCGCGCCGTCGCCCGTCACCGCGCAGGCCCGCAGCAGCTGCTCCAAGCCGGCGGGCGGGTCGGTACGGCGCACCGCGAGCGAGGTGGTGAGCTCCATGCCCGGGGTACGGAACGGCAGGAAGGCGACCCTGGGGGTGCTCAGCCGGGCGGCGTGCGAGGCGTAGACGACGGTCCACAGCCCGTCGCTCGCACCGGCGGCGCCGATCGCCGTCAGGGTGTCGTCCAGCGAGCCGTAGACGGGCCCCGGGACGGGGGTGAAGCCGGCGCCGTGGCAGGCGTCGACGACCAGGTCGACCAGGGCGCGGTTGTTGCGGCGCGCGGTCAGTACCAGCGGGACGGGCGCGAGCGCGGCGAGCGCTACGGTGCCCGGCGAGGCGGCCAGCGGGTGGCGGGCCGGGACGACCGCCACCAGCGGGTCCTGCCACAGCGGCACAAAGCGCAGACCGTCCCGCTCCCCGTCGTGCGGCCCACCGCGGAGGAACGCGGCATCCAGTCCGCCGGACGCCACCCGGGCGAGCCGTTCCCGGGCCGGCGCGGCCACCAGCTCCACCCGGGTCTCCGGGGCGAGCCCCGCCAGCGCCTCCAGCACGCGGTCCAGATGGGCACCCAGGCCGGTACTCGTGCCCACCCGCAAGGTGGCGGCGCGACCGGCGGTCAGCTCGGCGACGACGGCACGGGCGCGCTGCTCGGCGGCGAGCAGCGCCCGCGCCTCCGGCAGAAACCGCTCGCCGACGGCGGTCAGCCGCACCTGGCGCGCCGACCGGTCGAACAGCTCGGTCTGCAACTCCCGCTCCAGCCGTCTGATCTGCTGGCTCACCGCCGACTGCACGATGTGCAACTTCTCCGCGGCCCGCCCGAAATGCAGCTCCTGCGCGACCATGACGAAGTACCGCACCTGCCGCAGCTCCATGCCTCCCCCTTTCCGGCCGGCTCCTGTGAAGCCGGCCCCGCCCCGCTCCGGTCCGGCGCTCCCCCGGACGGTCCGGCGCTCCCCCGGCCGGTCCGGCGCTCCCCCGGCCGGTCCGGCGCTCCCCCGGCCGGTCAATTCCGTTGCCGGTCAATTCCGTTGCCGAGGGTCCGCGGTCCGGACATCATCCCCTCATGATCGACACCACCGCACTCTCCGGAAAACCGGTGCTCACGGGCGACCGGATCCGTCTCACTCCGCTGTCGATACGCCATGCGGCCGCCTTCCACGCCTCCGCCGTCGACCCGGAGACCCGGCGGCTGACCGGCACCCACCATGACTTCACGCTGGAGGAGCTGCAGGCGTGGTGCGCCGGCCGGGCCGGCTGTCCGGACCGGCTGGACCTCGCCGTCGAGGACCGGGAGTCCGGCGCCTTCCTGGGCGAACTCGCGCTGAACGACATCGATGCGCCGAACGCCCGGGGCAGCTTCCGGATCGCCCTGGTCCCCGGCGCCACCGACCGCGGCATCGGCAGCGAGGCGATCCGGCTGCTGCTGGACTACGCCTTCGACCGGGTGGGCCTGCACCGCGTCCAGCTGGAGGTCTGGGACTACAACCCGCGCGCCCGGCGGGCGTACGAGAAGTGCGGCTTCGAGGTGGAGGGCCGGATGCGGGAGGCGCTGTTCTGGGACGGCGCGTGGCATGACGTGTTCGTGATGGCGGCGCTGCGGACGCGGCGGGCCGGGGGCTCGGACTGAGCGACGGGCGCGGGTGCGGGCCGCCCCTGGTCGGACCGCGCCCGTCGCTCAGTGATTCTCCCCGGTGAACGGCAGCCACTCGGTCTCCAGGGCGGCGTCCAGGCGGCGGACCGCACCCGGAGTGTGCTCGGTGGCCAGGCCGGCGTGAACGAAGTGCCGCAGCGGGGTTCCCCCTAGGTAGCAGGACCCCAACTCCCGTACGTCCAGGGAGATATCGGGTTCCTCCCGGGTGGGTTCCCAGGTGGCACCGCCGGGGCCGGCGGTCAGCCGGAAGCGGCCCGCGTTGGCCGGCAGGGCGGTGTCGCGCAGGTCGACGACGAGGTCGGCGGGGGCCGTCCAGGAGCGGGCGGTCAGCGCGGCGCGGACGTCCAGCAGCCGGAGCCAGAGGGCGGGTTCCTGGCCGGTGACGCGTACCTGGTCGCGGTCAGCAGCGAGGTGGAGGAGGGGGTCGTCGGCGGGGCGGCCCTCGATCTCGACGGTCGAGGTGAGGTCGATCGAGACGAGGTAGGACCACAGGGCGGCGGCGGCCGGTCCGGATTCCGCTTCGAGTTCGCCGACACGGACCGCGCCGGGGCCGTTCCCGCCGGGGCCGCGGGTGCGGTAGACGGCGTAGCCGCCGGGTGTCCGGCCGGGGGCACCGAGCACCACGACCTGCGCCGCCCCGAATCCGTCCTCCCCGGCTCTCCTACTGGCGCCGTCGAGGTCCAGTGCCCCGCAGCGCCACCAGCCCTCGTCGCGGGTGAACCGGCCGGCCCGCCGCGCCAGGGTCGCGTCGTAGCGCGGGGCGAGCACGGCGGGTGCCCCGGCCGGGTCGATCATCCGCAGCGGGCGGTTGTCGGGAGCGGTACGGAGCGCGAGGGGGCGGGTGGAGTCGATCTCGATGCGGCAGACCTCGGTGGCGGCGCCGAAGCCGTAGCGGCCGTAGATGGCGCTCTCGGACGGCCACAGGCAGGCCAGTGGGCGCCCGTCGGCGGCGCAGCGGCGCCACAACTCGTCCATCATCGAGGTGAGGATGCCGCGGCGCCGGTGCGTGGGCAGTACGGAGACGAAGTCCACTGCGGCGCACGGGAGTTGGCCCCCCGGAACGGAAAGGGTGCGGCGGTGCGCCCCCGCCACTCCGGCCAGCTGTCCGCCGTCGTACGCGCCGGCGCGGAGGCCGGCCCGCAGCATCCCCGCGTGCCGGCGCCGGGTCTTGTCGCCGGGCGTCAGATGGAAGACGGAGTACGTCAGGTCCAGGGCCCGGTCGCAGTCGGCCTCCGGGATGTCGCGGAACTCCGTGGTGGCGCGGGCGTCGTCGTCAGTGGTCACCGGGGGACGCTAACGCGGTGCGCCGGGAGGGTCATCCCGATTTCCGGCGCCTCCCGCCGGGCGCCTCCCGCGCGGCCCCCGGACCACCGGACCACCGGACGCCGGACGCCGGACGCCGGACGCCGACCACCGTCGCGGGCCGTCTGCCGCGCGCCCGCCACGCCACCGCGACCCTGCCCTCAGGCCACCGACCCGATCCGCCCCACCGGACGGGCCGTGTCGTGGTGGATGGGGGTGTGCGCGCCGGTCAGGGGTACGCCGGTGCCGCCGCGGCGGTTGGCGACGATCTCGGCGGCGATGGACAGGGCGGTCTCCTCGGGGGTGCGGGCGCCGAGGTCGAGGCCGATGGGCGAGCGCAGGCGGTTGAGTTCGAGTTCGGTCAGGCCGGTGTCGCGCAGCCGCTGCAGGCGGTCCAGGTGGGTGCGGCGGGAACCCATCGCGCCGACGTAGGCGACCGGAAGTTTGAGCGCCCGCTCCAGCAGCGGGACGTCGAACTTGGCGTCGTGGGTCAGCACGCACAGCACCGTGCGGGCATCGAGGTCCTGGGAGTCCAGGTAGCGGTGCGGCCAGTCGACGACGATCTCGTCGGCGTCCGGGAAGCGGGTGCGGGTGGCGAAGACGGGGCGGGCGTCGCAGACGGTGACGTGGTAGTTGAGGAACTTGCCGACCTTGACCAGCGCGGCGGCGAAATCGATCGCGCCGAAGACGATCATGCGGGGCGCGGGGACGGAGGATTCGACGAGGAGGAGGACGGGCGTGCCGCACTGCTCCCCGCCCGGCTGCCCCGCGCCGTCGTCCCGGGCGCCGTCCTCGGGTGCCGGGCCCGACCCGATCTCGATCGTCGTGGTGCGCCCGGCGTCCAGGAGGGCGCGGGTGAGGGCGGTCGCGGTGCGGTCGAGGGCGGGGTGGCCGCCGAGGGTGCCGGTGTGGCTGCCGTCGGGGCGGACCAGCAGGGCGCGGCCGCGGAGCTCGGCGGGGCCCTCGATGATCCGGGCGAGGGCCGCCGCCTCCCCCGTGGCGGCGGCGGCCAGTCCCGCGGCGAGCGTGCGGGCGGTGTCGTCCGCCGGCTCTCCCGGTGCCTGGCCGCCCGTGGGGCGCCCGCCCGTGCGTACCGGCTGGACGAGGATGTCGATGATGCCGCCGCAGGTCAGGCCCACGGCGAAGGCGTCCTCGTCGCTGTAGCCGAAGCGCTCCAGGACCGGCTCGCCGGTCTGCAGCGCCTCCTGGCACAGCTCGTACACCGCCCCCTCCACACATCCGCCGGAGACCGACCCGATCGCCGTGCCGTCACTGTCGACGGCCAGGGCGGCTCCGGGCCGGCGGGGCGCGCTGCCGTGGGTGGCCACCACGGTGGCCACCGCGAAGTCGCGGCCCTGCCCGACCCACCGGTGCAGCTCTTCGGCGATGTCCAGCATGTCGGTCTCCTTACGGACGGGATGGGGGTCCCCCCGCTCGCGCGAAGCCGAGAGTGGGGGAAGGCGGGCGGTTACTTGACGCCCAGCCACTGCTCGATCGGATGGAGCGAGAAGTAGAGGACGAAGATCGTGGTCAGCACCCACATGAAGCCGCCGACCTCGCGCCATTTGCCCTGTGCCGCCTTAATGGCAACGTAGGCGATGACGCCCGCGCCCACACCTGCGGTGATGCTGTAGGTGAACGGCATCAGGGCCACGGTCAGGAAGACCGGGATGGACACCGAGCGGTCGCGCCAGTCCACGTGGCCGGCGGCGCTCATCATCATCGAGCCGATGACGACGAGGGCGGCCGAGGCGACCTGGGCCGGTACCAGCTGGGTGAGGGGGGTGAAGAACAGGCAGGCCGCGAAGAGCAGGCCGGTGACGACGGACGACAGGCCGGTGCGGGCACCCTCGCCGACACCGCTCGCCGATTCGATGAACACGGTCTGGCCGGAGGCTCCGGCCACCCCGCCGATCGCCCCGCCCGCGCCGTCCACGAACAGCGCCTTGGACAGGCCCGGCATCCGGCCCTGGTCATCGGCCAGCTTGGCCTCGGTGCCGACGCCGATGATGGTGGCCATGGCGTCGAAGAAGCCGGCCAGCACCAGGGTGAAGACGATCATGCCGACGCTGATCGCGCCGATCGAGCCCCAGCCGCCGAATTCGACATGGCCGAAGAGGCCGAAGTCGGGCATCGCGACCGCGCCGCCGCTCAGCTCCGGGGGCGTACCGCCCCAGTCCTTGGCCGTGAGGCCGCCGATCCTGGTCGCGGCGATGGACAGCACGCTGCCGGCCACGATGCCGATGAGGATCGCGCCCGACACCTTGCGGGCCTGCAGCATGAAGATCAGCAGCAGGGTGACGCAGAAGAACAGCACCGGCCAGCCGGACAGCTGCCCGGCCAGGCCCAGAGTGACGGGGCCGCCCTCGCCCTTGCCCACGAAGCCGGCCTTCACCAGCCCGAGCAGGGCGACGAACATCCCGATGCCCATGGTGATGGCGTGCTTGAGCGCCAGCGGGATGGCGTTCATGATCATCTCGCGGAGTCCGGTGACCACCAGGAGGCAGATCACCACGCCGTAGACCACACACATGCCCATGGCCTGCGGCCAGGTCATGTGCGGGACGACCTGGGCGGTCAGCGCGGCGGAGACGTTCAGGCCGGCCGCCAGGGCCAGCGGTACCTTGCCGATGAAGCCCATCAGCAGCGTGGAGAGGGCCGCGGCCAGCGCGGTCGCGGTGACCACACCCGCATGCGCGAGGGTGTTCTTCTCCACGTCCGGGGTCGACAGGATCAGCGGGTTGAGCAGGAGGATGTAGCACATCGCCATGAAGGTGGTGATGCCGCCGCGCACCTCTTGCGCAAGCGTCGATCCTCTGTCGGAGATGTGGAAGTACCGGTCGAGCCAGGACCGGCCGGCGGGCTGGCGCGAGCCGGCGCCCGCGTCTTCCGCCGTGGTCCTCGGCTCGGTGGACTGCTGGGTCATGGTGCCTTACTCCCAAGGTTCACAGGGGCACTCGCCGCGAGGTGCGAGATTTGGGATGACATTCCGGCTGCACGACCCGGGGGACGGCCCGAGACGAACTGGGGGTACTGGCTCCGCCGGAGCGGAGCAGCGACTGCGTGGTGCGGGGTGGGACTCCGGGCGGTGAGCGGCGGAGGACGGACAGGGCCCCCCCTGACACCCACCGCCCGGAGACCGGTGTCCGGGGTCGCCCCGGACGGCTCTCTACGTGCCGGTGAGGTGTTCGGGCCGCACCGGCGTCTTGTTGAGCTCCAGCCCGGTCGCGTTCCGGATCGCCGCGAGGACGGCCGGGGTGGACGACAGGGTGGGGGCCTCGCCGATGCCGCGCAGCCCGTACGGGGCGTGCTCGTCGGCGAGTTCGAGCACATCGACCGGGATGGTCGGGGTGTCGAGAATCGTGGGGATGAGGTAGTCCGTGAAGGAGGGGTTGCGCACCTTCGCGGTCTTGGGGTCGACGATGATCTCCTCCATGACCGCCACGCCCAGTCCCTGGGTGGTCCCTCCCTGGATCTGGCCGACCACCGACAGCGGATTGAGCGCCTTGCCGACGTCCTGGGCGCAGGCCAGCTCGATGACCTTGACCAGGCCGAGTTCGGTGTCCACCTCGACGACCGCGCGGTGGGCCGCGAAGGAGTACTGGACGTGGCCGTTGCCCTGGCCGGTGTGCAGGTCGAAGGGCTCGGTCGGGCGGTGCCGCCACTCCAGCTCCAGGTCGACCGCCTCGTCCTCCAGCACGTCCGCCAGGTTGGCCAGCACCTCACCGCCGTCGGTGACGACCTTGCCGCCCTCCAGCAGGAGTTCGGCGGTCGCCCACGCGGGGTGGTACGTGCCGAACTTGCGCCGGCCGATGTCGAGGACCTGCTCGCGGACGTGCTCACAGGTGTTCTTGACCGCGCCGCCGGTGACATAGGTCTGGCGGGAGGCGGACGTCGAACCCGCCGAGCCGACCCGGGTGTCGGCCGGCTGGATGGTGACCTGCTGGACCCCCAGCTCCGTACGGGCGATCTGGGCGTGGACGGTGACACCGCCCTGGCCGACCTCCGCCATCGCGGTGTGGACGGTGGCGACCGGCACCCCGCCGACGACCTCCATCCGCACCCGGGCGGTGGAGTAGTCGTCGAAGCCCTCGGAGAAGCCGACGTTCTTGATGCCGACGGCGTAGCCGATGCCGCGGACCACGCCCTCGCCGTGGGTGGTGTTGGACAGCCCGCCGGGCAGCGCACGGACATCGGCGCCCGCCCCGGCCGTCAGCCACTGCTGCTCCGGCGGGAGCGGCATCGCCTTGACGCGGCGCAGGAGTTCGGCGACCGGGGCCGGGGAGTCGACGGGCTGGCCGGTGGGCATGATCGTGCCCTGCTCCATGGCGTTGAGCTGCCGGAACTCGACCGGGTCCATGCCCAGCTTCTTGGCGACCTTGTCCATCTGCGCCTCGTAGGCGAAGCACGCCTGGACGGCGCCGAAGCCGCGCATCGCCCCGCAGGGCGGGTTGTTGGAGTACAGCGCGATGGCCTCGATGTCGACGTCGTCGACGACGTACGGGCCGACGGCGAGCGAGGAGGCGTTGCCGACGACGGCCGGGGAGGCGGAGGCATAGGCGCCGCCGTCCAGCACGATGCGGCACCTGAGGTGGGTGAGCTTGCCGTCCTTGGTGGCGCCGTGCTCGTACCAGAGCTTCGCCGGGTGCCGGTGGACGTGCCCGAAGAAGGACTCGAACCGGTTGTAGACGATCTTGACGGGCTTGCCGGTACGCAGTGCCAGGAGGCAGGCGTGGATCTGCATCGACAGGTCCTCGCGGCCGCCGAACGCGCCGCCGACGCCGGAGAGCGTCATCCGCACCTTCTCCGGGGGCAGGCCGAGGACCGGGGCGATCTGGCGCAGGTCGGAGTGCAGCCACTGGGTGGCGACGTACAGATCGACGCCGCCGTCCTCGCCGGGCACCGCAAGGCCGGACTCCGGGCCGAGGAACGCCTGGTCCTGCATGCCGAAGACGTACTCGCCGGAGACGATGACATCGGCCTTCTCGGCGGCCTCGGCGGCGTTGCCGCGGATGATCGGCTGGCGGTGGACGATGTTCGGGTGCGGGACGTGCCCGATGTGGTGGTCGGTGCGGTGCTCGTGGACCAGCGGGGCGCCCTCGGCGGTGGCGGAGGCCTCGTCGGTGACGACCGGCAGCTCGGCGTAGTCGATCTTGATCTTGGCGGCGGCGCGGCGCGCGGTCTCCGGATGGTCGGCGGCGACCAGCGCGACCGGCTCCCCGTGGTGGCGCACCTTGCCGTGCGCGAGAACCGGCGTGTCCTGGATCTCCAGGCCGTAGTTCTTCACGTCGGTGGGCAGGTCGTCGTAGGTCAGGACGGCGTACACACCGGAGGTCGCCAGCGCCTCGGAGGTGTCGATCGACCTGATCTCGGCGTGCGCGGTGGTGGAGCGCAGGGTGTAGCCCCACAGCATGTCCTCGTGCCACATGTCCGAGGAGTAGGCGAACTCGCCGGTCACCTTGAGGGTGCCGTCGGGCCGCAGCGTGGACTCACCGATGCCGGCCTTGGTCTGGCCGCCCTGGGTGAGGTTCGTGGGCGTACGGCCCGGAGCCGTCGCGAGGCGGGTCTCCTTACCTGCCATGGCGATCAGGCCCCCTGTCCGGCGGTCGGGTGCTCGCCGCGGGCGGCCGCCAGCCGGACCGCGTCGAGGATCTTCTCGTAGCCCGTGCAACGGCACAGGTTGCCCGACAGCGCCTCACGGATGTCGGCGTCCGACGGGGAGTCGTTGCGCTCCAGCAGCTCATCGGCGGCGACCAGCAGGCCCGGGGTGCAGAAGCCGCACTGGACCGCGCCGGCGTCGATGAACGCCTGCTGGATCGGGGAGAGTTCGGTCCCCTCGCCGGTGTGCGAGTCCGCCGGACGGGCCTGCCAGCGCTGGGCCTGGTCGATGCTCGTACCGCAGGTGCCGGAGGCACAGCCGCCGTTCTCGGCGCGCTGCTTGGCGAAGTCCGCCAGGCCCTCGACGGTCACCACGTCGCGGCCCTCGACCTGGCCCGCGGCGACCAGACAGGAACAGACCGGCACACCGTCCAGACGGACCGTGCAGGACCCGCATTCGCCCTGCTCACAGGCGTTCTTGGAGCCCGGCAGGCCCATCCGCTCGCGGAGGACGTACAGCAGGCTCTCGCCTTCCCAGACGTCGTCGGCCTCCTGCAGGCGGCCGTTGACGGTGAATGTCACGCGCACTGTGCGCTCCTCTCCTTGCCCCGGTAGGACTCCCAGGTCCAGCCGAGGGTGCGGCGCGCCATGATGCCGACCGCATGTCTGCGGTACTTGGCGCTGCCGCGCACATCGTCGATCGGGTTGCAGGCGCCGGAGGCGAGCTGCGCGAACTGCCCCGCGAGGGACGGCGGGAGGGGACCCGCCGACTCCCAGAAGCCGCCCTCCTCCAGCGCCGCGGCGAGGAAGTCCTCGGCCTCACGGGCCCGTACGGGGGTGGGTGCGGCGGAGCCGATGCCGGTGCGCACCGTGCGGGTCTCGGGGTGCAGCGCGATACCGAAAGCGCAGACCGCGATGACCATGGCGTTGCGGGTGCCCACCTTGGAGAACTGCTGCGGGCCGTCCGCCTTGGGCAGATGCACCGAACGGATCAGCTCGTCGGGCTCCATGGCGTTGCGCTTGACGCCGGTGTAGAAGTCGTCGATCGGGATCATCCGGCGGCCGCGCACGGATTCCACCTCGACCTCACAGCCGGCCGCGAGCAGCGCCGGGTGCGCGTCGCCGGCCGGGGAGGCGGTGCCGAGGTTGCCGCCGACGCCGCCGCGGTTGCGGATCTGCGGGGAGGCCACCGTGTGCGAGGCCAGGGCCAGGCCCGGGAGTTCGGCCCGCAGGTTCTCCATGATCTGCGTGTACGGGACGGAGGCACCCAGGCGTACGGTCTTCTCGCCGACCTCCCACTCGCTCAGATCACCGATGCGGTTCAGGTCGAGCAGGTACGCGGGGCGGCGGTGGTCGAAGTTGATCTCGACCATCACGTCCGTGCCGCCCGCGATGGGCACAGCGGTAGGGTGCTCGGCCTTGGCGGCGAGCGCATCCTCCCAGCTGGCGGGGCGAAGGAAGTCCATCGTTGGCCTCTTCTACGAATTCTACGAAATCGGGTCGTTCGCTACTCATGGTGAAGATGCTGCGCCGGCATCGCCACGGAGTCGTTCCTTCATGTCTTGTTCATGGAGATGCGTTCAGTGAACGCGCCCGGGGCCCGCCCGGTGCAGTCACCGAAACCATGAAGCGGTTGGCTGGCCACACCACATGTCTTGTAGATTCGAACGAAAGACGAGGCTCGGAAACCTCGCGGCATTCCACCGGCAACACCAGACAGCAAAGAACGGCGGGCGAGGTCATGCGGCTCCGCGCACTCCTGGACACCCACACCCTTGGCCTCCGGCTGCTCGGGGGCGAGGAAGAGCTGGACCGCACGGTACGCGGCGTGATGACCACCGACCTGCGCGATCCCAGCCGCTACCTCTCCGGCGGCGAACTGGTGCTGACGGGGCTGGCGTGGCGCCGGGAACCGGAGGACTCCGAACGGTTCGTGCGCATCCTGGCCACCGCGGGGGTCGCCGGGCTCGCGGCGGGCGAGGCGGAGCTGGGCTCGGTCCCCGACGACCTCGTACAGGCCTGCCTCCGCCACCGGCTGCCGCTGTTCTCCGTCGTCGAGGACGTCTCGTTCGCCTCCATCACCGAGCATGTCGTCCGCCAGGTCTCCAGCGAACGGGCGGGCGATCTGGCGGCCGTGGTGGACCGCCACCGGCGGCTGATGACGTCGGGCCCCACCGGCGGCGGCCCGGAGGTGGTCCTGGACCTGCTCGGCTCCGACCTGGACCTGCGGGCCTGGGTGCTCTCCCCCACGGGCCGGCAGATCGCGGGCTCCACGCTGGCGGACGCCGGGCCCGAACTCTCCGGTGAACTGGCCGCCCGTCTCGCGGGCGAGCATCTGGCGGCGGCCCGTTCGGGGCGCCGGGGCCCGCATCGCGTCACGGTCGAGGGAGGTGCCCCGACGGGGGCCGCTGCCGACGAGGCCCGGGGGAAGCCCGAGGAGGGAGGGCGGCCGGGCGAGGGGCCGGCCAGCTCCACCTTCTCCCTGTTCCCGATCCGCCACGAGGGCCGTGATCTGCGCCGGACGCTGCTGAGCGACTGGCTGCTGGCGGTCGAGGCGGACGCCGGCGACTGGTCCGAGGAGCGCCTTGACCTGCTGCACGGCGTCACCCAGCTGATCGTCGTGGAACGCGACCGGCGGGATGCCGCCCGTACGGTGCGCCGCCGGCTCGCCCAGGAGGTCCTGGAGCTCGTCCAGACCGGCGCTCCGCCCGCCGAGATCGCGGCCCGGCTGCGGGTGGCGGCCCCGGTGCTGCTGCCGGGGCTGGGCGCGGCGCCGCACTGGCAGATCGTGGTGGCCAGGGTCGAGTGGGAGGACGGCGATGTCCCCGGCGGCCCGGTGGCGCAGAGCCTGCTGGAGGAAATGCTGGTCGATCCCGGCACGTTCGGCCCGGAGCCCTCCGACCGCATCGCCGTGGCACACACCGGCGACGAGGCGGTGGCGCTGGTGCCGCTGCCCGTCCCGGACGAGCCCGGTGCCCCCTCGGCGGCCGGTCTGCACGCCGATGAGCTGCTGTCCGCCGTCCAGGGGCCGCTCGGCCGCGGTCTGGCGGACGACGGGCGGCTGACGGTCGGGGTGAGCGCCGCGGTCCACTCCGCCGAGGGCCTGCGCGGCGCCCTGGAGGAGGCCCGGCACGCCCGCCGGGTCGCCGCGGCCCGCCCGGGCCGGGTCTGCGCCGCCGGGCACGAGGAGCTGGCCTCGCACGTCCTGCTGCTGCCCTTCGTGCCGGACGACGTCCGGCGGGCCTTCACCGCCCGCCTCCTGGACCCGCTGCGCGACTACGACCGCAAGCACCGCGCCGAGCTGATCCCCACCCTGGAAGCGTTCCTGGACTGCGACGGTTCCTGGACCCGCTGCGCCAGCCGCCTCCACCTGCACGTCAACACCCTGCGCTACCGGGTGGGCCGCATCGAGCAGCTGACCGGCCGCGATCTGTCCCGCCTGGAGGACAAGCTCGACTTCTTCCTGGCGCTGCGGATGAGCTGACGGCGCCGTCCCGCGTCACGGCGCCGCCTCGTGTCAGGCGTCGCGGAGCGACTGCCCGCGCCTGCACTGCCCGCGCCTGCGGCCTGATCGGGCCCCGCCGGTTCGACCGGCGGGGCCCGATTACGCCATTCGGGGTAATTCGATCGGGCGTCATCGGGCGTCATCGCGCGGCCCGTCGTGGTGCCCCGGTCCCGCCGCACGGTGCGGCGATGTGCCCGATCAGGGCCGCGCCCGCGGTCCGGAACGCCCGCCCGGGGATTGTGAATTCATTCACCCACCCCCTTGGCCGGGCGGCGGGATCCGTGCTGAGATTCGCCCACTGCTTCCAACTTCCAGCTCAATGGCGCGCTCGGGGAGGGCAATGTGGCGGATACCGCCATGTCGGAATCCGCGGATTCCGCGGACCCGGTGAGTTCAGCGGACCCGGCCGGTTCCACGGTTCCGGCCGGTACTGCGGATCCGGTCGGTTCTGCGGATCCGGTCGCTACTGCGGATCCGGTCGCTACTGCGGATGCGGTCAGTTCTGCAGTGGTGGTGCCGCTCGCGGTACCGGCACCGGCATCCGCACCGGAGACAGGATCACTCGGCACGGCCGAGGGGGACGGCCCCCTCGACCGTGCCGTTTGGCGTCTGCGCTCCCGCGGCTGCTGGGACGATGCGGCCGCCCTGCTGGAACCGCACGCCGTCCGGCACGCGCCGTCCGCGCTGCGTCGCGCCGCGCTGCTGGTCGAACGGTGCATGTTCACGGCCACCGGCTGGGCCGGGGCCGAGGACGCGCTGCGCGCCGCCGAGGCGCTGGCGGGCGACGACGACGAGCGGGGCGGCGCGGCCTGCGAGCGCGGCCATCTCGCGTACGCCGCAACGGTCCTGGGCGTCCGCGACCGCGCCGACGAGGCCCGTTCGGCACTCGGCCGGGCCGCCGCGCTGCTGGCGCCCACCGCGGCGGGCCGCCCGCTGCTGGACTTCCGCCGCGGGCTGATGGCCGAGCATGTCGCCGAGAGCCCGGACGCGGCGCGGGCCGCCTACCGCCGTGCGCACGCCGGCGCCACCGCGCACGGCGACACCCTGCTGCTGTCCTTCACCTGGCGTCATCTGGCCGGACTCGCCCTGCGCGACGGCGAGTTGGCGGAGGCCCGGCACGGTTTCGCCGAGTCGCTGCGGATCCGCGAGGAGCTGGGCTTTCTGGTCGGCACGGCACCCGCCCTCGTGGCGCTGGCCGACGCCGCCCCGGACGCCGACGCGGACCGGCTGCGCGCCGAGGCGGCCCGCCTCTTCCGCCTGATGGGCGGCGTCCCCACGTGGCTCGCCGACCATCTGTCCACCGGCGTCACGGCGACCTAGGACCTGTCTTCAAAGTCCCGCCCGCCGCGCGGCGCCCGGCACGCACGCTCGGTGCGATCAGGCCTGCACGGTGGGGCGGACGACGATCTCGCTGACGTCGACGCCGTCGGGCTGTTCGATGGCGTAGCCGATGGCGGAGGCGACGGCGGAGGGCGGCATGGCGATCTCGTCGCGCTGCCGGGTCATCGCGGCCGCGACCTCGGGGCCGGCTCCCTTGCCGACTCCTTCGGTGTGGGTGAAGCCGGGCGAGACGAGGGTGACGCGCAGGTCGGGTCCCGATTCCTGGCGCAGGCCCTCGGTGAGCACCTTCACCGCCGTCTTGGTGGCCGCATAGACCGCCTGGGGGGATTTGACGACGTAGGCCGCGGTGGAGCCGACGTTGACGAACTGGCCGGAGCGCTGCCGGCGGAAGACGGGCAGGGCGGCCCCGATGCCGTTGAGCAGGCCGGTGATGTGGGTGGAGACCATGGCGTCCCAGTCGTCCTGGCGCAGGTCGTCGAACGGCGAGACGGCCATGGTGCCCGCATTGGAGACGAGGACGTCGAGCCGGCCGTACCGGTCGAGGGCCGTGTCCGTCAGGCGCTGGAGGTCTTCGCGGCGCGTGACGTCGACGGTGACGCCGACGGCAGTGCCGCCCTTCGCCGTGATGCTGTCCACGACGGCGTTCAGCCGGTCCTCGCGCCGGGCTCCGAGCACGAGCCGGGCGCCCTTTTCGGCGAGGTGGATCGCCGTCGCCTCGCCGATGCCGCTGCTGGCACCTGTGATCGCGATGACTTTGCCCTGGATACCCGACATGGCCGGCTTCCTTTCGCGGGATGCACGCAGGTCAGCGCAGTGACCTACAGTGAAAGCGGAGGTGTCCCCGTTTAACTCAGACTAAGTGGGGATGCCCCCGGTTAGCAAGGAGGGCGAGAAGGGATGGCGAGCACCGATGACCGACGGAGCGCTTCGGCCGTTGCGGGCTGACGCACGGCGCAACAGGGAGAAGATCCTCACGGCTGCGGTACGCGTGTTCACGACGGAGGGGCTGGACGCGCACCTGGAACGCATCGCCAAGGAGGCGGGCGTGGGCAGTGCGACTCTTTACCGCAACTTCCCCACCCGGGAGGCCCTGGTCGAGGCGGTCTACCGCAACGAGGTGGCCCAGCTGTGCGATGCCGCCCCCGCCCTGCTCGCACAGAAGCCGCCGGCCGAGGCACTGCGCGCATGGACGCGCCTCTTCCTCGACTACGTCACCGCCAAGTACGGCATGATCGACGCCCTGCGCGCCATCGCCGCGACGGGAAGCAATCCCTATGGTCACAGCCGGGAAATGATCCAGGCCGCCCTCGCCTCGCTCATGGACGCCTGCACGGCCGCCGGGGTGATCCGTACCGATATCCGGCCCACCGACATCAGCGCCGCCCTGGAAGGCATCGCCCTCACCTCGGCGGGGGCGGAACACCGACAGCAAGCGGAGCGCCTGCTCGACCTCACCCTGGACGGCCTCACGGTCCGCCCGTGAGGCCTCGTGCGCCGCCCCCTCCTCCGCTCGATCCGCCGCCCGCGCCCCGCTCACTCCGTCGCCGTCAACCCCTCAACACCGGCCATGCCGGATCCTTCGACGATTGGCCGGATTCATATGGTCCCGGTGGTGGATCGGCCGGGCTGCGATGGTTGCGGCCCCGGCAGGCCGTCGACGCGCCGGGTGAACCCTGAGGTGGGACTATGAGCCGAAGGCCCGGGGCAGGGATGTCTCACGACGTCCCACAGGCCCCGAGAATGGCCGCAAGTCGCACTGTGAGGCGGCAGCGGGGTATGGATGCTGGTCAGGGACCAGCCGGCCCCACCCACTGGCACAGCCTTTCAGGAGGCCACATGACAGCAGGAGTGACCAACACGACCGCTGCGAGCGACTGGGGCAAGGCAGATTTCGAGGCGATCTACAACTGCCCGGATCCCCGTCGGTACTTCACCACACTGCACCCCCTGGACTACCAGATTCCGCACCACGGCCAAGCGGTGTTCCGTGCCGTGGCCGAGACCCTTCAGCGGCACCGCAGTGACCGCCCGCCGCTGAACGTCGTCGACCTCTGCTGCTCGTACGGGGTCAACGCCGCACTGCTCAACCACCAACTGTCCCTCACCGACCTCTACGGCCGCTATGCCGTGAACGGCAAGGCGCTGCCGTCCACCGCCCAACTCCTCGAAGAGGACCGCACGTTCTTCGCCACCCGGCGGCGTGCCGAACCCCTCCGCGTGACCGGCATCGACGCGGCGGACCGCGCGGTCGGCTACGCCCGGGCGGTCGGTCTGCTCGACCACGGCTTCGCGGAGAACCTGGAACGCGACGACCCGAGCCCGGAACTGCGGAAGGTGCTGGCCGGCACCGACCTGATCACCGTCACCGGCGGCGTCGGCTACATCTCCGCCCGTACCTTCTCCCGTCTCTTCGACTGTGTGTCCTCGCCGCCCTGGGTCGCCGCGTTCGTGCTGCGCGAGGTGTCCTACCGGCCGATCTCCGCCCTGCTGGCCCGGGCCGGCCTGGTCACGGAGAGACTTGCCACCCGTACGTTCCGTCAGCGGCGGTTCGCCGACGGCAACGAACGGCAGGCGGCGTTCGAGGCACTGGCCACCCGCGGCCTGCCCACCGCGGACAAGGAAGCCGACGGCTTCTACCACGCCGATCTCTATCTCTCCCGGCCCGCCGCCGATGTCGCGGCGCTGCCACTGGAGGAGCTGCTTCCCGGCTGAGCAGTCGGCGCTGCCCGGGCTGAGCCGTCGGCGGACTCGCTCAGTGCGGGTGGCGCGCCACCGACACGTGCTCGCGGGCGATCCGCTCGGCCACCGCGTACTCCTGGGCGGCCAGGGCGTCGAGCAGCGCCGTGTGCTCGGAGGCGTCGGCCAGCAGCTCGGCCGTACGCCGCCGGGGGCCGCCGGCCGGCGGCCACTGGGCGCGGCGGAGCAGGTCGCCGGTGACCTCGGTGAGCCTGCGGTTGCCGGTGAGCGACATCAGGGCGTCGTGGAAGGCGTGGTCGGCCTCGGCGTAGCCGACCCGGTCACCGCGGGCGGCGGCCGTGACGCCCGCATCGGCGAGCGGGCGCAGCGCCTCCCAGCGCTCAGGAGGCAGCGCCCGGGCCAGCCGGACGATCGCGGGCACCTCCAGCATCGCCCGGACCTCGGCCAGCTCGGCGAGGTCACGGGGGCTGCGCTCGGCGACCCGGAAGCCGCGGTTGGGCACGACCTCGACGGCGCCCTCCCCCGCGAGCTGCTGCATGGCCTCCCGGACCGGGGTCGCGGAGACGCCGTAGCGCTCGGCGAGCGCGGGCGCGGAGTAGACCTCGCCCGGGGCCAGCTCCCCGCCGACCAGCGCATGGCGCAGCGCGGCCAGCACCTGACCGCGGACGGAGTGCCGCCGGGGCACGGCGGGGCCGGCCTGCGCGGGCACCCACGCCCCCGCGCACGGCTCCTGCTCCGCTGTGCCCTGCTCCATGACGGTTCCTCCTGACGTTTCCAGCACCATAGGCGGCGCGCGCCCCAGTTCAAATCCGGGGAGCTGTCCGGAAGTCACCGGGAAGCGGTACGGGCCGCCAGGACTGGCGTTCAGCGGGCACGGGTAAGCCTTCAGATAAGGTAAGCCTTACCTGTTAACGATCGCGATTCGGTGGTCTCCCGCATGACTCGTGCCCCCGCCGCCCCGCCTGCCGTCCACCCCGTCGCCGAGGCCTACGCCCGGCTCTCCGCGGCCTTCCCCGGCCTGCGGGTGACCCTGTGGGACGCCGCCCCGCCCAGCGGCGACGGCTGGGTGTGCGCGGCCGGGCTCGCGGCCGGCGGCGAGAGCCTGGACGCCTTCCTCGCCTGGGACGACGCGCAGATCGTGCGGGATTACGGACAGCGCGCCCGGCCCGACGTCATCGCGAGCTTCGCCCTGCACCGCTACGCCTGGCCCGCCTGCCTGCTGATCACCATCCCCTGGTTCCTGCACCGCCGGGTTCCGCGGCTGCCGGTGCAGGACGTCTCCTTCCAGCGCGAGCTGGGCAGGATGGCGGTGCGGGTCAGCGCCTTCAGCTGCCTCCCGGACGACCCCGCCGCGGCGCTGCCCGCCGCCCGGGTCGTACC
Organism: Streptomyces sp. NBC_00400; assembly: GCF_036048035.1. NCBI lineage: Bacteria > Bacillati > Actinomycetota > Actinomycetes > Kitasatosporales > Streptomycetaceae > Streptomyces > Streptomyces sp. NBC_00400. The sequence continues at coordinate 1,561,263 of NZ_CP107940.1, forward strand.
GGACGAGGAAGCCCTGCGGGCGGAGGTACGGGCCGCGGTGGCCCAGCACCTCCGGCCCGTACTGGACGGCTTCCGCACCCGGATGCGGCGCGGGCCGCGGGCGCTGTGGGGCATGGCGTCCGACGAGATCGTGGAGGGCCTGTGGTACCTGGGGCATCTGCTGGGCGAGGAGCCGCGTGCGGTGGCCGAGCTGGCGTTGCTGCTGCCGGGCGCCACCGCTCCGTACGTGGGGAGTGCGGGATTCCGCGAACTGACCGGGCCGCGCGGCCAGTCGCTGGCGACCCGGGACCGTGCCAGTTGCTGCATGTTCTACACGCTGCGCCCCCAGGACACCTGTGTCACCTGCCCGCGCACCGCGGATGAGGAGCGCATCAGGCGCCTCACCGCGGCCACTTGACCTCTGCGCCGCCCCGCCCCCAGCCGATATCCGGCCACCGCTCACCCGCGAAATGGCTTCAATAACGCGGCGAAATCAGCTCTGCATAGCCTCGGCGCACGAACGTCATGCGTGTTTTGCCCAAGCTACACGGCCCCCGACACGTCGCCAGGTCGAGAGCACATGCCCGTCGTCGGGTCACGAGGAGTTTCGGAAAATGAGCGGTGCGAAGACTGCGGGTGCGGCGGATTCCGGTGCCCGGGAGGAGCTGTTCGCAGGTGTCCCGGCGCGGTGGCAGGGCGAACCGTCCCCCGTCCCCGCGCTGACGCTGCCCGAGCTCTTCGAAGCCCAGGTGCGCCGCACCCCCGACGCCCCCGCCGCGACCTTCCGCGACCGGACCCTCAGCTATCGCGAGCTCAACGAGCGCGCCAACCGGCTGGCCCGGCTGCTGACGGCGCGCGGCGCCGGCCCCGAGCAGATCGTCGGCGTGCTGATGCCGCGCTCGCTGCACCAGATCGTGTCACTGGTGGCGGTGACCAAAACCGGTGCCGCCTACCTGCCGGTGGACGTCGACTACCCGGCCGAACGCATCGCCTACATGCTCGGCCACTCCGACCCCGTCTGTCTGCTCACCACCGCCGACTCCCCCGCCGCAGAAGGGCTCGCGGACCGGCTGGTGCTGCTGGACGACCCGGCGGTGGACGAGGCGCTGCCCGGCCTGCCGGACACCGATCCGAGCGACGCCGAGCGCACCGCGCCGCTGCGCCTGGCCCACCCGGCGTATGTCACCTACACCTCCGGCTCCACCGGGACGCCCAAGGCCGTGGTGGTCGAGCACCGCGCGCTGGCCGACTATCTGGCCTGGGCGCGTAAGGACTACCCGAGCATGGGGCCGGGCGGCACCTCGCTGTGGCACTCGCCGGTGTCCTTCGACATGACCGTCTCGGAGTTGTGGGGCCCGCTGGTGTCCGGCGGGCGGGTGCTGGCCGCCGCGCTGGAGGAGGACGCGCACGCCGGCACGGTCTCCTGCACCTTCATGAAGGCCACCCCGAGCCATCTGCCGATGCTCAACCTCCTCCCGGACGGCTACTCGCCCACCGGTGAACTGATGCTCGGCGGTGAGGCGCTGCAGGGCGCCGCGCTGGACGAGTGGCGCCGCCGCCACCCCGGGGCCACCGTCATCAACGTGTACGGCCCGTCCGAAATCACCGTCAACATGGCGCAGTTCCGGCTGGAGCCGGGCCGGCCGACCCCGGACGGCGTGCTGCCGCTGGGCCGCGTGATGGACAATATGCGCGGCTACGTCCTGGACGACCGGCTGTGCCCGGTGGCGCCGGGCGTCACCGGTGAGCTCTACATCGCGGGCCCCGGGCTGGCGCGCGGCTACTTCAGGCAGCCCGCACTGTCCGGCGAGCGGTTCGTCGCCGACCCGTTCGGGGCGCCGGGCGAGCGGATGTACCGCTCCGGTGACCTGGCCCGATGGACGCAGGACGGGCAGCTGGTGTTCCGCGGCCGCGCCGACCACCAGGTCAAGGTCCGCGGCTTCCGCGTCGAGCCGGGCGAGATCGAGGCCGTGCTGACGCAGCATCCGCAGGTCGCGCGCGCCGTGGTGCTGGTCCGTGAGGACCGCCCCGGCGACCAGCGGATCGTGGCGTATGTGAGCTGCGCGGAGGGCGCCGCCGAGCCGGACGCCGGGACGCTGCGGGCACATGCCGCACAGGTCGTGCCGTGGTACATGGTGCCGTCGGCCTTCGTCGTGATCGACGAGTGGCCGCTGACGCCGAACGCGAAGGTGGACCGCAAGGCGCTGCCCGCCCCCGAGTACCGCACCGGTGCCGGCAGCGTCCCGCGCACCGCGACGGAGGAGACCCTGTGCCGGCTGGCCGCCGAGGTGCTGGGCCTGGAGTCGGTCGGCGTCGAGGACAACTTCTTCGATCTGGGCGGTCACTCGCTGCTGGCCAACCGGCTGACCAGCCGAATCCGTGCGGCCATGGACGCCGAGCTGCCGATGAGCGCGGTGTTCGAGGCGCCGACCGTCGCCGAGCTGGCCGGTCGCCTGGCCGGCGCCGACGCGGCACGCGCTGCGCTGGTACCGGCGCGGCGCCCGGACCGGATCCCGCTCTCCCTCGCCCAGCAGCGCCTCTGGTTCCTCCACCAGTTGGAGGGCCCCAGTCCGGTCTACAACATCCCGATCGCCGTCCGGCTGACCGGTGAGCTGGACCGCACCGCCCTGGAGGCGGCGCTGGGCGATGTGCGGGCGCGGCACGAGGCGCTGCGCACCCGCTTCGCCGAGCACGACGGCGCACCCCACCAGGTGATCGTGGAAGCCGAACAGGCCGCCCTGAGCGTCGGATTCGCCGAACTGGACGGAGCCGAGCAGCTTCAGCGGGCGCTGGCCGAGCAGGCCGGGCACGGCTTCGACCTCACCGCGGGAGTGCCACTGAAGGCCACCCTCTACCGGCTCGGTGAGCGCGAGCACGTCCTGCTCCTGCTGGTGCACCACATCATCACCGACGGCTGGTCCCGCGATCCGCTCACCCGCGACCTGTCCACCGCCTACACCGCGCGCGTCGGCGGCCGGGCCCCGGCCTGGGAGCCGCTGCCGGTGCAGTACGCCGACTACACCCTGTGGCAGCGCGGGATGCTGGGCGACGAGAGCGACCCGGACAGCCCCGCCGCCAGGCAACTGGCCTTCTGGAAGCAGGCGTTGAGCGGCACTCCGGAGCTGCTGGAACTGCCGCTGGACCGGCCCCGGCCGTCCGTCGCCAGTTACCGCGGTGCCGTCACCCACTTCACCTTCCACGCGGGTCTTCACTCCCGTATGGCGGACCTGGCGCGCGCGTGCGACGTCACGGTGTTCATGGTGCTGCAGGCCGGCCTCGCGGCACTGCTCTCCCGCCTGGGCGCGGGCACCGACATCCCGATCGGCACCGCCGTGGCCGGCCGTACCGACGAAGCCCTGGACGACCTCGTCGGATTCTTCGTCAACACCCTCGTCCTGCGCACCGACGTCTCCGGCGACCCCACCTTCCGCCAGCTCCTGGCCCGGGTCCGCGAAACCGACCTGGCCGCCTACGCCCACCAGGAGACCCCCTTCGAGCGGATCGTCGAGACCGTCAACCCGGCCCGGTCGCTGTCCCACGCCCCCCTCTTCCAGACCATGCTGACCTCGCAGAACACCCCCGAGGACGGCATGGCACTGCCCGGCCTGGAGGCGGTGGCGCAGGACGTGGCCAAGAGGGTCGCGCAGTTCGACCTCTCCTTCCACACCAAGGAGAAGACGGCGCAGGACGGCACCCCCGCGGGCATCGACGCCCTGCTGGAGTACGCCACCGACCTGTTCGACCGGGCCACCGTCGAGGCGCTGACCGCCCGTCTGGTACGGCTGCTGGACGAGTCCACCGCCCAGCCGGACGCCCCCGTGGGTGAGTTGGAGATCCTGACGGAGAAGGAGCGGCGGCAGGCACTGGAGGAGTGGCAGGGCCGTCCGCACGAGGTCTCGGGGAAGACACTGCCCGTCCTCATCGAGGAGCAGGCACGGCGGGCGCCCGACGCCCCCGCGGTCGTCCACGAGGACACCGGTCTGACCTACGCCGAGCTCAACGAGCGCGCCAACCGCCAGGCCCGGCTCCTGGTGCGGCGCGGTGTCGGTCCGGAGCGCTATGTCGCGGTGGCGCTGCCCCGCTCGGTGGACCTGGTGGTGACCCTCCTGGCCATCGTCAAGGCCGGTGGCGCCTATCTGCCGCTGGACCCGTCCTACCCCGCGGACCGGCTCGGCTTCATGCTGGAGGACGTGGCGCCGGTGCTGGCCGTCACGGCCCGGGGTGTGCTCGACCACGTCCCCGCGCCGTGCCCGTCGTTGCGCCTGGACGACCCCGAGGTCGTGGCGGAACTGGCCGCGCAGGAGTCCACGGACCTCACCGACGCCGACCGCAACGCGCCGCTGCTGGCGGACAACGCGGCCTTCGTCATCTTCACCTCCGGGTCGACCGGCCGCCCCAAGGGCGTCACCGTGCAGCACCGCTCGCTGGACGCCTACCTGAGCTGGACCCGCACGGCGTACCCGGGGGTGGCCGGACGGGCCCTGGTGCACTCGCCGGTGGCCTTCGACCTCACCGCCACCGGCCTGTTCGCGCCCCTGACCTCCGGCGGCTGCGTCGAGCTGGTCGAGCTGGACGGCCGGACCCAGGCGGCGGACGGACGGCCGCAGCCCACCTTCGTCAAGGCCACCCCCAGCCATCTGCCGCTGCTCATCGAACTGCCCGGGCAGTACTCGCCGAACGAGCAGCTGGTGCTCGGCGGCGAGTCGCTGATGGGCGAGGTCCTGGACGAGTGGCGGGGCCGGCACCCCGGTGCCACCGTCGTCAACGAGTACGGCCCGACGGAGACCACCGTCGGCTGCTCGGAGTTCCGCATCGCACCGGGCCAGAGTGTCCCGGCGGGCGTGGTCACCATCGGCCGGCCGATCTGGAACACCCAGATGTTCGTGCTGGACGCCCGGCTGCGCCCGGTGCCCACCGGCAGCACCGGCGAGGTGTACATCGCCGGTGACCTGGTGACGCGCGGCTACCACCGGCGTCCGGACCTGACCTCGGGCCGCTTCGTCGCCAACCCCTACGGCCCGCCGGGCAGCCGGATGTACCGCTCGGGTGACCTGGCCAGGTGGCGGGCGGACGGCCAGATGGAGTTCATCGCGCGCGTCGACGACCAGGTCAAGCTGCGCGGCTTCCGTATCGAGCTGGGCGAGATCGAGGGCGTCATCGGGGCGCACCCGAAGCTGGCGCAGGTGGCCGTGATCGTCCGCGAGGACCAGCCCGGCGACAAGCGCCTGGTCGGCTACGCCGTCCCCGCGCCGGGGCAGAGCGTGGACTCCGCCGAGCTGCGCCGCTACGCGGCCGGGCAGCTGCCCGACTACATGGTGCCCGCGGTCTTCGTGCTGCTCGACGAGCTCCCGCTCACGGTGAACCGCAAACTGGACCGCAAGGCGCTGCCCACGCCCGACTACGGTGTCGCGGCCGGCGTGTCGGGGCGTGCGCCGCGCACCGCGCACGAGGAGATCCTGTGCGGCGCGTTCGCGGAGATACTGGGCCTGCCGCGGGTCGGCGTGGACGACAACTTCTTCGCACTGGGCGGGCATTCGCTGCTGGTGACCCGGCTGATCGCCGGGCTGCGCCGGACGCTGGGGGCGGAGCTGCCGATCCGCGCGGTGTTCGAGGCGCCGACCGTCGCCGAGCTCGCCGCGCGCCTGGCCGACGCGGGCACGGCGCGTGTGCCGCTGGTGGCCGGCGAGCGCCCGGCGCGGCTGCCGCTGTCCCCCGCACAGCAACGGCTGTGGTTCCTGCACAAGTTGGCGGGCCCGAGCCCGACGTACAACGTGCCCGTCGCGGTACGGCTCACCGGTGCGCTGGACCGTGCGGCGCTGGAGGCGGCACTGGCCGATGTGGTGGAGCGCCACGAGGCGCTGCGCACCCGCTTCGCCGAGGAGTCCGGCGACCCGTGCCAGGTGGTGCTCCGTGGCGAACCGTCCCGGCCGGTGGTCGAGTGCGTCGAGCTGGACGCGCCGGATCAGCTGGAGACGGCGTTGGCGGAGGCCGCCGCATACGGCTTCGACCTGACCGCCGGAGTCCCCCTCAAGCTCACCCTCTTCAAGCTCTCCGAAGACCGGCACGTCCTGCTCCTCCTGCTGCACCACATCGCCAGCGACGGCTGGTCCATGGGTCCGCTCTCCCGTGACCTGTCCACCGCCTACACCGCCCGTGTCGACGGCCGCGCCCCGGCCTGGGAACCACTGCCGGTGCAGTACGCCGACTACGCCCTGTGGCAGCGCGACATGCTGGGCGACGAGAACGACCCCGGCAGCGTCCTGTCCCAGCAGCTCGGCTTCTGGCGCAAGGAACTCAGCGGCGCCCCCGAACTGCTGGAACTGCCGCTGGACCGGCCCCGTCCGGCCGTCGCCAGTCACCGCGGCGCCACGGTGGAGCTGACCATCGACGCCGAGCTGCACCGCGCGTTGCTGTCCTTCGCCCAGGGCTCGGGCGCCACGCTGTTCATGGTGCTGCACTCGGCGGTGGCGGCGCTGCTGTCCCGAATGGGCGCGGGCACCGACATCCCGATCGGCACCGCCGTGGCCGGCCGTACCGACGAGGCCCTGGACGACCTGGTCGGATTCTTCGTCAACACCCTCGTCCTGCGCACAGACGTCTCCGGCGACCCCACCTTCCGCCAGCTCCTGGCCCGGGTCCGCGAAACCGACCTGGCCGCCTACGCCCACCAGGACACCCCCTTCGAGCGTGCCGTGGAAGCCGCACAGGTCACCCGGGTGCTCTCGCACACACCGCTCTTCCAGGTCTCGTTGAACCTGGAGGACGGCACCGCCATCACTCCGGACCTGCCCGGACTCCAGGTCCGGCCCGAGCCGGTCGGTGTCCCGGCCGCCAAGTCCGAGCTGGTCTTCGGCCTGGCCGAGCGGCACACGGCAGCCGGTGAACCGGGCGGCCTCACCGGTGAACTCACCTACGCCACGGACCTCTTCGAGCGCGCCGGAGCCGAGTCCCTGGCCGAGCGACTGGTCCGGATGCTGCGGGCCATCGCGGCCGATCCGGACCGCACGGTGGGCAGTGCCGAGATCCTTGCCGAGGAGGAGCGGCAGGAACTGCTCGTCACTCGTAATGCCACGGGGCGGGCGGTTCCGGCGCTGACGATGCCGGAGCTGTTCGAGGCCCAGGCCGCCCGCACCCCGCAAGCCGAGGCCGTGGTCTACGAGGACACCGTCCTCACCTACGGCGAACTCGACCGCCGCGCCAACCAGCTCGCCCGCCTCCTGATCACCCACGGAGTCGGACCCGAACGCCTCGTCGCCCTCGCCATGCCCCGCTCGGCCGACATGATCACCGCCGCCCTCGCCATCCACAAAGCAGGCGGAGCCTACCTCCCCATCGACCCCGACTACCCCACCGACCGCATCACCTACATGCTCACCGACGCCAACCCGGTGTGCATCCTCACCACCTCCACCGTCACCCTCCCCGACACCGGACACCCCCGCATCCTGCTGGGCGACGGAAACGCCAACGGCGGGGACAACGACGCCATCCGGCACCTGCCCGACGGACCGATCGGCAACGACGAACGCACCACCCCCCTCGACCTGCACCACCCCGCCTACCTCATCTACACCTCCGGCTCCACCGGCCGCCCCAAAGGCGTCCTCGTCACCCACACCGGCATCGCCTCACTCGCCACCGCACAAACCCAACACCTCGCCATCGGCCCCACCTCCCGCACCCTCCAATTCGCCTCCCTCAGCTTCGACGCCGCCACCTGGGAAATCATCATGGCCCTCACCCACGGCGCCACCCTCGTCACAGCACCCCCCACCCGCCTGACCGGAGACGAACTCACCACCCTCCTCAACCAACAACACATCACCCACGCCACCCTCCCCCCAGCCCTCCTCGCCACCCTCCCCGACAACAGCCTCCCCACCGACATGACACTCATCGTCGCCGGCGAAGCCTGCCCACCCGAACAAACCGGCCGCTGGTCCACCGGCCGACACATGATCAACGCCTACGGCCCCACCGAAACCACCATCTGCACCACCATGAGCCCACCCCTCACCGGCACCACCACCCCACCCCTCGGCACCCCCATCACCAACACCCACCTCTACCTCCTCGACCACACACTCCACCCAGTACCCCCCGGCGTCCCCGGCGAGCTCTACACCACAGGCCCCGGCCTCGCCCGCGGCTACCACAACCGCCCCGACCTCACCGCCCAACACTTCATCGCCAACCCCTACGGCCCACCCGGCACCCGCCTCTACCGCACCGGCGACCTCGCCCGCTGGACCACCCACCACACCCTCGAATACCTCGGCCGCACCGACAACCAAATCAAAATCCGCGGCTTCCGCATCGAACTCGGCGAAATCGAAACCGTGCTCGCGGACCATCCGCAGGTATCCCGGGCCATGGCGCTGGTGCGTACGGACCGTGCCGGTGAGCAGCGGATCGTGGCCTATGCCGGGGGGCCTGCCGACGCGTCCGCGGCGTCGCGGCTGGTCGAGGAGTTGCGCGAACGGTGCGCCGGGCAACTGCCCGCGTACATGGTGCCGTCGGCGATCGTGGTCATTCGGGAGTGGCCGCTGACGCCGAACGGGAAGGTGGACCGCAAGGCCCTGCCCGCGCCGGAGCAGCCGACCGGATCCGCCGACGGCCGGGCCCCGCGCACTCCGCAGGAGGAGACCCTGTGCGGGATCTTCGGGGAGCTGCTGGGGCTGGCCTCGGTGGGCATCGACGACAGCTTCTTCCAACTGGGCGGCCACTCACTGCTGGTGACCCGGCTGATCAGCCGGGTGCGGACGGCGCTGGGCGCCGAACTGCCGGTCCGGACGGTCTTCGAGAGGCCGACCGTCGCCGGGCTGGCCGAGGAGATCGGCACGGCCCGCCGGGCCCGGCCAGCGCTCCGCCGTATGCGCAGCTCCTGACCCCTCCTTCCCGCATCGCTCGTATTCCGTTCCAAGAGGAGTTCCGCCATGTACCCGGTGTCGTTCGCGCAGCGGCGGTTGTGGTTCGCTTTCCAGGTGGAGGGCCCCAGCCCGACCTACAACATCCCGGTCGCCCTGCACCTGACCGGCGATCTGGACCGTGCGGCGCTGGAGGCGGCGCTGGCCGATGTAGTGGAGCGGCACGAGGTACTGCGCACCCGCTTCGCCGAGGAGGATTCGGGCGAGCTGTGCCAGGTGGTGCTCAGTGGCGAACAGTCCCGGCCCGTCATGGAGTGCGTCGAGCTGGACGGGCCCCGGCAACTGGACGCGGCGTTGGCGGAGGCCGCCGCGTACGGCTTCGATCTGACCGCCGGAGTCCCGCTCAGACTCACCCTCTTCACGGTCTCCGAAGACCGGCACGTCCTGCTCGTTCTCCTGCACCACATCGCCGGGGACGGCTGGTCCATGGGACCCCTCTCCCGTGACCTGTCGGACGCCTACACCGCCCGCGTCGACGGCCACGCCCCTGCCTGGGAACCACTGCCGGTGCAGTACGCCGACTACGCCCTGTGGCAGCGCGACGTCCTGGGCGACGAGAACGACCCCGGCAGTCTGGCCGCCGAGCAACTGGCCTTCTGGATAAAGGAGTTGGCGGGCTCCCCGGAACTGGTGGAACTGCCGCTGGACCGGCCCCGCCCGGCCGTCGCCGGCCACCGAGGCGGCATCGCCCGCTTCGAGCTGGACGCCGAGCTGCACGCCCGGGTCGTGGAGCTGGCGCGCGCGTGCGAGGTCACGGTGTTCATGGTGCTGCAGGCGGGCCTCGCGGCCCTGCTCTCCCGCCTGGGCGCGGGCACCGACATCCCGATCGGCACCGCCGTGGCCGGCCGTACCGACGAAGCCCTGGACGACCTCGTCGGATTCTTCGTCAACACCCTCGTCCTGCGCACCGACGTGTCCGGCGACCCCACCTTCCGCCAACTCCTGGCCCGGGTCCGCGAAACCGACCTGGCCGCCTACGCCCACCAGGACATCCCGTTCGAGCGGGTCGTCGAGGCGGTCAACCCGGCCCGGTCGCTGTCCCACGCCCCCCTCTTCCAGACGCTGCTGTCGCTGCAGAGCGCCGACGGGGGCGGATGCACCATGCCGGGGCTGGAGGTCTCCGTCAGCGACCTGGACACCGGGGTGGCCAAGGTCGATCTGACCTTCACGCTGCGCGAGCGGCACACGCCGCAGGGCGGCCCGGCGGGCATCGGCGGCGAAGTGCAGTACGCCACCGACCTGTTCGAGCCGGAGACCGCGCAGGCGCTGGCCGGCCGGCTGGTGCGGCTGCTGGACGCCGTCGTCGCCGACGCGGACGCCCCCGTCAGCCGGGCGGAGATCCTGACCGGCCGGGAGCGGGAGCTGCTGCTCACCGGCCGGAACGACACCGCCACCAGCGGCCCGGCCCGTACGATGCCCCAGCTCGTCGAGGCGCAGGCGCAGGCCGCGCCGGACGCACCGGCGCTGGCGTACCAGGGCCGTACGCTCACCTACCGGGAGCTGGAGGGGCGCGCCAACCGGCTGGCCCGGCTGCTGATCGCGGGCGGCGTCGGCCCCGAGCACACCGTGGCGCTGGCCCTGCCGAAGTCCGCCGAGCTGGTCGTGGCCGCGCTGGCGGTACAGAAGGCGGGCGGCGCCTACCTCCCGGTCGACCCCGCCTATCCGGTGGACCGGATCGCCTACATGCTGGCGGACGCCGCGCCGACGTGTGTGCTGACGGAGTCGGCGACGGCCGGCCACCTGCCCGAGGTGCCCTGCCCGCAGGTCGTACTGGACGACGCCGGGGTCACGGCCCGGCTGGCGGAACTGTCCGACACCCCGGTGACGGACGACGAGCGCACCGCCCCGCTCGATGTCCACCACCCCGCCTATGTCATCTACACCTCCGGCTCCACCGGGCGTCCCAAGGGTGTCGTGGTCACCCATCGCGGCCTGGGCGATCTGTCGGCGAGCGTGACGGAGCGCTATCTCCTGGACCGGGACAGCCGGGTCCTCCAGCTGGCCTCGCCGAGCTTCGACGCCTCGGTGCTGGAGACCGTCATGGCGCTGACGAACGGTGCCACGCTGGTGGTACCGGACGGCAGGCAGCTGGCCGGCGAGGAGCTGGCCCACGTCCTGGCCGACGAGCGGATCAGCCACACACTGATGCTGCCCGCCACGCTGTCCACCCTTCCCGAGATCGAGCTGCCGCACCTGCGGACCCTGGCCACCGGAGCCGACAAGGTCGGCACCGAGCTGGCCGCCCGCTGGTCCAAGCGGCACCGAATGATCAACTCCTATGGCCCCACCGAGGCCACGGTGGTCGCCGCCATGAGCGAGCCGCTGTCCGGCGAGGGCATCCCGCCGATCGGCGGGCCGGTGGTCAACGGCCGGGTGTACGTCCTGGACGGCGCGCTGCGCCCGGTGCCGCCGGGGGTGGCCGGTGAGCTGTACACCGCCGGCCCCGGTCTGGCCCGCGGCTATCTGCGTCGTCCGGCACTCACCGCCGAACGCTTCGTCGCCGACCCGTTCGGCCCGCCAGGCTCCCGGCTCTACCGCACCGGCGACCTCGTGCGCTGGACCACCGGCGGCACCCTGGAATACCTCGGCCGCACCGACAACCAGGTCAAGATCCGCGGCTTCCGTATCGAACTCGGCGAGATCGAGGCGGCGTTGTCCGAGGCGGTGGGCGTCGCCGGCACCTTGGTGATGTCCCGCCACGACGGCCCGGCCGGGCAGCAGCTGGTCGGCTATGTCACCACCACCGACGGCGCGTCCCCCGAGCCCGCCGCGCTGCGCGCCCACCTTGCCGCCACGCTGCCCGATCACATGATCCCGGCTGCGTTCGTCGTGCTCGACCGCTGGCCGATGACCCCCAACGGCAAGATCGACCGCACGGCCCTGCCCGCCCCCGGTTTCGCGGGCGCGGGTGCCGCCGGACGTGCTCCGCGCACCGCACGGGAGGAGATCCTGGCCGGTGTCTTCGCCGAGATCCTGGGCGTGGACTCCGTCACCGTCGACGACAACTTCTTCGAAATGGGCGGGCATTCGCTGCTGGCCACCCGGCTGATCAGCCGTATCCGCACCGCTTTGGACGCGGAGCTGTCGATCCGGGCGGTGTTCGAGGCGCCGACCGTCGCGAGGCTGGCCGCCCGGCTGGGCGAGGCGGGGTCGACGCGGGCGGCCCTGGTGCCGAGGGCACGCCCCGACGCACTGCCGATGTCCTTCGCGCAGCGGCGGTTGTGGTTCGCTTTCCAGGTGGAGGGCCCCAGCCCGACCTACAACATCCCGGTCGCCCTGCACCTGACCGGTGCGCTGGACCGTGCGGCGCTGGAGGCGGCGCTGGCCGATGTGGTGGAGCGGCACGAGGCGCTGCGCACCCGCTTCGCCGAGGAGTCCGGGGAGCCGTGCCAGGTGGTACTCGGCAGCGAACGGGCCCGGCCCATCGTTGAGTGGGTTGAGCTGGCGGCGCCGGACCGGCTGGAGACGGCGTTGGCGGAGGCCGCCGCGTACGGCTTCGACCTGACGGCCGGAGTCCCGCTCAGGCTCACCCTCTTCAAGGTCTCCGAAGACCGGCACGTCCTGCTCGTTCTCCTGCACCACATCGCCGGGGACGGCTGGTCCATGGGACCGCTCTCCCGCGACCTGTCCACCGCCTACACCGCCCGTGTCGACGGCCACGCCCCGGCCTGGGAGCCGCTGCCGGTGCAGTACGCCGACTACGCCCTGTGGCAGCGCGACGTCCTGGGCGACGAGAACGACCCCGGCAGCACCCTGTCCCAGCAGCTCGACTTCTGGCGCAAGGAACTCAGCGGCGCCCCCGAACTGCTGGAACTGCCGCTGGACCGACCCCGCCCGGCCGTTGCCGGCCACCACGGCGCCACGGAACACTTCACTCTGGACGCAGAACTCCACGCACAGCTCGTGGAGTTGGCGCGCGCATGCGATGTCACGGTGTTCATGGTGCTGCAGGCCGGCCTCGCGGCCCTGCTCTCCCGACTGGGCGCGGGAACCGATATCCCGATCGGCACCGCCGTGGCCGGCCGTACCGACGAAGCCCTGGACGACCTCGTCGGATTCTTCATCAACACGCTCGCCCTGCGCACGGACGTGTCCGGCGACCCCACCTTCCGGCAGCTCCTGGCCCGGGTCCGCGAAACCGACCTGGCCGCCTACGCCCACCAGGACATCCCGTTCGAGCGGGTCGTCGACGCGGCGGGCGTGGCCCGTGCGCTCTCGCACACCCCGTTCTTCCAGGTCTCCCTCAACCTTGAGGAGAGCGGCGGGGACACGCCGGTTCTGCCGGGGCTACGGGTGGAATCCCATCCGGTGGGCCTGGACGCCGCCAAGTCCGAGCTGGTCTTCGGCCTGGCCGAGCAGCACACGGCAGCCGGTGAACCGGCCGGTCTCACCGGAACGCTCACCTACGCCACGGACCTCTTCGAGTCCGCAAGCGCCGAGGCCGTCGCCCAGCGGTTCGTACGCATCCTGCGGGCGTTCGCGACCGAGCCCGACAAGGCGGTGGGGAGCGCCGAGATCCTGACGGCGGCGGAGTACCAGGAGTTGGTTCACGGTCGTAATGCCACGGGGCGGGCGGTTCCGGCGCTGACGATGCCGGAGCTGTTCGAGGCCCAGGCCGCCCGCACCCCGCAAGCCGAGGCCGTGGTCTACGAGGACACCGTCCTCACCTACGGCGAACTCGACCGCCGCGCCAACCAGCTCGCCCGCCTCCTGATCACCCACGGAGTCGGACCCGAACGCCTCGTCGCCCTCGCCATGCCCCGCTCGGCCGACATGATCACCGCCGCCCTCGCCATCCACAAAGCCGGCGGAGCCTACCTCCCCATCGACCCCGACTACCCCACCGACCGCATCACCTACATGCTCACCGACGCCGCGCCGACCTGTGTGCTGACGGAATCGACGACAGCCGGCCACCTGCCCCAAGTGCCCTGCCCACAGCTCGTACTGGACAACGCCGCGATCACCGCCCGGCTGACGGAACTGCCCGACACCCCGGTGACAGACGACGAACGCACCACCCCCCTCGACCTGCACCACCCCGCCTACCTCATCTACACCTCCGGCTCCACCGGCCGCCCCAAAGGCGTCCTCGTCACCCACACCGGCATCGCCTCACTCGCCACCGCACAAACCCAACACCTCGCCATCGGCCCCACCTCCCGCACCCTCCAATTCGCCTCCCTCAGCTTCGACGCCGCCACCTGGGAAATCATCATGGCCCTCACCCACGGCGCCACCCTCGTCACAGCACCCCCCACCCGCCTGACCGGAGACGAACTCACCACCCTCCTCAACCAACAACACATCACCCACGCCACCCTCCCCCCAGCCCTCCTCGCCACCCTCCCCGACAACAGCCTCCCCACCGACATGACACTCATCGTCGCCGGCGAAGCCTGCCCACCCGAACAAACCGGCCGCTGGTCCACCGGCCGACACATGATCAACGCCTACGGCCCCACCGAAACCACCATCTGCACCACCATGAGCCCACCCCTCACCGGCACCACCACCCCACCCCTCGGCACCCCCATCACCAACACCCACCTCTACCTCCTCGACCACACACTCCACCCAGTACCCCCCGGCGTCCCCGGCGAGCTCTACACCACAGGCCCCGGCCTCGCCCGCGGCTACCACAACCGCCCCGACCTCACCGCCCAACACTTCATCGCCAACCCCTACGGCCCACCCGGCACCCGCCTCTACCGCACCGGCGACCTCGCCCGCTGGACCACCCACCACACCCTCGAATACCTCGGCCGCACCGACAACCAAATCAAAATCCGCGGCTTCCGCATCGAACTCGGCGAAATCGAAACCGCCCTCACCCAGGCCACCGGCGTCACCGACGCCCTGGTGATGGTGCGTCAGGACGGCCCGGCCGGACCGCGGCTGATCGGCTACGTCACCGCTGACGCGCCCGCCCCCGTACCCTCCGGCCTCCGCGCCCACCTCGCCGCGACCCTGCCGGACTACATGGTCCCGGCCGCCGTCGTCGTCCTCGACCGCTGGCCCCTGACCCCCAACGGCAAGATCGACCGCAAGGCGCTGCCCGCTCCCGCCTTCACCGGCTCCGGCACCGGCGGACGTGCTCCCCGCACTCCCCGCGAAGAGATCCTGACCGGTATCTACGCCGGCGTCCTCGGCCTCGGCACCGTCACCATCGACGACAACTTCTTCGAGCTGGGGGGAGACAGCATCAGCTCGATGAGGGTGGTGTCCCAGGCCCGGGAGGAGGGGCTGACGCTGACGGTGCAGCAGGTCTTCCAGCACCGTACGGTCGCCGAGCTGGCCGCCGTGGCCACCGAGGTCGCCGGATCGTGGGCCACGGCGGACGACGGCGTGGGCACCTTCCCGATGACTCCGATCATGCACTGGCTGCGTGAGCTGGACGGCCCGGTGGCGGGCTTCAACCAGTCGGCCACGGTGCGTGTTCCGGCCGCAGTGGACCTGGAGCGGCTGACCACCTCGGTGCAGAGTTGGCTGGACCACCACGACATCCTGCGGCTGCGCATGACGACCGCCGAGGACGGTTCCTGGCAGCCGGCCGTGGCGGAACGCGGAGCGGTGGCCGCGGGTGCGGTGCTGCGCCGGGTGGACATCGCCGGGCTGCCGCCGCAGGCGCGGGACACCGCCATGGCCGACGAGGGCGAGCAGGCGCGGCTGCGGCTGTCCCCGGAGGACGGCTCGGTGGTCCAGCTGGTCTGGTACGACGCCGGATACCGGGCGCCGGGGCTGCTGCAGATCGTGGCGCACCACCTGGCCGTGGACGGGGTGTCCTGGCGCATCCTGGTGCCGGATCTGCGCGCGGCCTGGGAGGCGACGGCTGCCGGGCGCGCCCCGGCGTTCGCGCCGGTGGCGACCTCCTTCCGGGCGTGGGCGCGGCGGCTCGACGAGGCCGCGCGGGAGCCTGAGTGGGAGGCCGGGCTGGACGTGTGGACGCGGCCCGCCACCGGTGGCGCGGACGGCCCGACGGCGTGTCAAGCCCCGTTGGGGGCAAGGATGTTGGACCGTCGTCGGGATACCGCCGAGACGGTGCGGATGCTGGAGCTGAGCCTGCCTCCCGAGCGCGCCGAGCCGCTGCTGACGGACGTTCCGGCGGCGTTCCACGCGAACGTCGGCGATGTGCTGCTGAGCGCGTTCGCCCTGGCGGTGCGCGAATGGCGGAGGCGCCGCGGCGAGGCGGCGGACGAGGTGCTGGTGGACCTGGAGGGGCACGGGCGCGAGGACATCGTGCCGGGTGCCGATCTGTCGGGCACGGTGGGCTGGTTCACCAGTCTCTACCCGGTGCGGCTGCCCCTGGCAGCCGCCGGCTGGGCCGAGGTGCAGGCGGGCGGCCCCGCGGTCGGCGAATCCCTCAAGCTGGTCAAGGAGCAGCTGCGGGCGCTGCCCGGCAACGGCGTCGGCCACGGCATGCTGCGCTACCTCAATCCGCGCCTCGCCCCCGTGCTGTCCGCGCTCCCCGCTCCGCAGCTGGGGTTCAACTACCTCGGGCGGTTCGAGGCGACGGACGCGGCGGCCGGTGAGGGCCGGCCGTGGACGATGGTCAGCGGGCTGCCCTCCCCCGCGCCGTGGGACGGCGGGATGCCGCTGGCGCATCCCGTCGAACTCAACGCGCTCACCGAAGACCTGGCCGACGGCCCGCGGCTGCGGGCCACCTGGACCTGGGCCGGCCACCTCCTGCCGGAGGAGGACGTCCGGGAGCTGGCCGAGCTGTGGTTCTCCGCCCTGGACGCCCTGACCGCGCACGCCCGGGGGGCCGATGCCGGTGGCCACAGCCCTTCCGATCTCTCCCTCGGTCTTTCCCAGGCTGAGATCGACGAACTCGAAGCAGAACTGAGGATGCTCTGATGAACCGGCCCGCGCTCGAAGACGTGCTGCCGCTGACCCCGCTCCAGGAGGGAATGTTCTTCCACTCCCTCTACGACGATGACGCGGTGGACCTCTACAACACCCAGATGGTCCTCGATCTGGACGGCCCGCTGCGGCCGGACGTCCTCAAGACCGCCGCCGCGGCCCTGATCCGCCGCCACCCCAACCTCCGGGCCGGCTTCCGGCAGCGGCAGAACGGGCAGGCGATGCAGGTCATCCACCGCGAGGTGCCGTTGTCGTGGGAGGAGATCGACCTCGCGGGCGCCGACACCGCGGAGGCCGAGGCGCGCCTGACAAAACTGCTCGCCGCCGACCGGATGCGCCGCTTCCCGCTCAGCCGGCCGCCGATGATGCGCTTCACCCTGGTGCGGCTGGGCGCCGGGCGGCACCGGCTGGTGATGACCAGCCACCACATGCTGCTGGACGGCTGGTCCACCCCCGTGCTGATCCGTGAGCTGTTCACGCTGTACGAGGGCGGGGGCGACGATGCGGCGCTGCCCCGGCCCGTACCGCACCGCAGCTACTTCAGCTGGCTGGCGCAGAAGGACGACGCAGAGGCGGAGCGGGCCTGGCGGGACGCCCTGGAAGGGCTGGCGGGGCCGACGCTGGTGTTCTCCGCCGACCCGTCGCGGGTGCCGGGCATGCCGGCGCGGGTGACGACCTCGCTGTCCGCCGAGTTCGGCACCGCCCTGGACACGCTGGTACGCGATCGCGGACTGACGGTCAATCATCTGGTCCAGGGCGCCTGGGCCATGGTGCTGGCCCGGCTCACCGGCCGGAACGACATGGTGTTCGGCACGCTGGTCTCCGGCCGCCCGCCGGAGATCCCCGGCATCGCGACGATGGTCGGGATGTTCATCAACACCATTCCGGTGCGGGTGCGCCTGGAGCCGGCGGAGTCGGTGCTCAAGAACCTCGACCGGCTGCGCCGCGAGCAGGCGGCGCTGCTGCCGCACCACCACCTGGGGCTGGGCCGCCTGCAGCGGATGGCCGGGCACGGCGACCTCTTCGACACCTTCATGGTGTTCGAGAACTACCCGGACGACGATGCCGCCCGCCCGTCCTACGCCGGGGTCGGGGTCGAGGTGGCCGGCGGCCACGACGCCGCGCACTACCCGCTGCGGGTCATCGCGGGGCTGGCCGGAGCGCGGCTGGTGATCGAGCTGGAGTACCAGCCGGACCTGATCGACGAGGACGAGGCGGAGGCGGTGCTCACCGCGCTCACCGACGTGCTGAAGGCCGTCGTGGCCGCTCCGGACGGCAGCGCCGGGGACCTGGAGTTCACCCTGCCGACGTCGTTCCGGCGTGCCACTGCGCCCGCCGGGGACGGCACCGGAGCGGACGGCGGGGCGGACACCGGGGACCACGCCCCGGCCGGGCCGGGTCCCAGGGCGCCGCAGACGCCGGTGGAGGAAATCCTCTGCGGGCTGTTCGAGAAGGTGCTGGGGCGGCCCTGCCCCTCGGTGGACGAGAGCTTCTTCGCGCTGGGCGGCCAGTCGCTCACCGCGATCCGGCTGCTGAGCCAGGTACGGGCCGCCTTCGGGGTGGAGCTGTCGGTGCGTGCGGTCTTCGAGGCGCCGACGGTGGCCGGGCTGGCCGCGCAGCTGGCGCAGGCGGATACGGCCCGGCCGCCGCTGGTGACGGTGGAGCGTCCCGAACTGGTGCCGATGTCCTACGCCCAGCGCGGCCTGTGGTTCGCCTTCCGGCTCAACGGGCCCGGTGTGACGTACAACAACCCGCTGCCGCTGCGGCTCTCCGGCGATCTGGACCGGGCCGCGCTGGCCGCCGCGCTCGCGGACCTGGTGGAGCGGCACGAGGTGCTGCGCACCCGCTTCGCCGAGGTCGCGGGCCGGCCGTGCCAGATCGTCATGACCCCCCGGGAGGCGGACATCCGGCTGGAGTGCGTCGAGCCGGCGGGCGAAGGGGATCTGCCGGACGCCCTGGCGGAGGCGGCGGGCCACGCCTTCGACCTGGCCACCGAGGCTCCTTTGCGGGCCACGCTCTTCCGGGTGTCCGAGCGTGAGCATGTGCTGTATCTGCTCACCCACCACATCGCCAGCGACGGCTGGTCGCTGGCCCCCCTGGTCCGCGACCTGTCCGCCGCCTACCGGTCCCGTACAGCGGGCCGGGCCCCGCAGTGGGAGCCGCTGCCGGTGCAGTACGCGGACTACGCGCTGTGGCAGCGGGAGCTGCTGGGCGCCGAGTCGGTCCCCGACAGCGTGGCGGCTCGCCAACTCGGCTACTGGTCCGAGCAGTTGGCCGGTGTGCCGGAACTTCTTCAGCTGCCCCTGGACCACCCGCGCCCGGCGGTGGCCGGCCGGCGCGGTGCCACCGTGCGCTTCACCCTGGACGCCGCCCTGCACACCCGGATCACCGAGCTGGCCAGGCAGTCGGACGTCACCGTGTTCATGGTCGTCCAGGCGGCGCTGGCCGCGTTGCTCTCGCGGCTGGGCGCGGGCACCGACATCCCGATCGGCGCGGTGCTGGCGGGGCGCACCGACGAGGCGCTGGACGACCTCATCGGGTTCTTCGTCAACACCCTGGTGCTGCGTACGGATGTGTCCGGCGACCCGGCCTTCCGCGAACTGCTCGCCCGGGTACGGGAGACGGACCTGGGCGCCTACGCCCACCAGGACCTGCCCTTCGAGCGGATCGTGGAGGCCGTCAACCCCGGCCGGTCCCTCTCGCACGCCCCGCTCACCCAGGTCACCCTGGTCTTCCAGAACAACGAGCGCGGCTCGCTGGACCTGCCCGGGGTGCGGGTCTCCTTCGAGGGCGAGGCGACCGGCAACGCCCGGGTGGACCTTGCCTTCAACATGGGCGAGAACCACACCGGGGACGGTGCGCCGGCCGGCATCGACGGCCTCGTGGAGTACGCCGCCGAGCTGTTCGAACCGCACACCGTACAGCGGCTGACCGACCGGCTGTGCAGGCTGCTGGAGAGCGCCACCGCCGACCCCGGCACCGCGGTCTCCGCGCTGGAGATCCTCTCCGCCGACGAGCGACGGACGCTGCTGCAGAGCGATGAGCCCGCCGCGGGCGCAACGACGCCTGCGGGAACCTTCCCCGAGCTGTTCGAGGCGCAGGTGCGGCGCACCCCGCAACGGCCCGCGGTGGAGTCCGCGGACGCCACCGTGACCTACGCCGAGCTCAACGAGCGGGCCAACCGCCTGGCCCGGCAGCTGGTCGCCCGGGGCGCCGGCCCCGAGAGCTATGTCGCGGTGGCGCTGCCCCGCTCGGCGCAGATGCTGGAGGGCATGCTCGCCGTCATGAAGGCCGGGGCGGGCTATCTGCCGCTGGACCCCGGCTACCCGGCCGAGCGGCTGGCGGCGATGCTGGCGGACAGCGCGCCCGCGCTGCTGCTGACCACCACGGAGCTGGCGGGCCGGCTGCCGCACCCCGGCGGCCTCGACGTGCTGCTGGTCGACGAGGCGGCCACCGCCGCCGAACGGGCCGCGCTGCCCGGGGCGGACCTGGACGACGCCGGCCGTCGCGCCCCGCTGCGGGTCGCCCACCCCGCCTATGTCCTCTTCACCTCGGGCTCCACCGGCCGCCCCAAGGGCGTGGTGGTCAGCCATACCGGGATCGGCGCGCTGGCCGCCCATCAGCTGGCCCACTACGGGGTGCGGCCCGAGAGCCGGGTGCTGCAGTGCGCCTCGCCCAGCTTCGATGTGTCGGTGGCGGAGTTCTGCCTGGCCCTGCTGTCCGGCGCGTGCCTGGTCGTACCCGCCGACACCCCGGCCGGGCCGCAGCTCGCCGCGTTCCTCGCCGAGCGGCGCATCACCCACCTGCTCATCGTCCCCTCGGCGCTGGCGCAGGTACCGCGGACCGAGCTCCCCGAGCTGCGCACCATGATCACCGGCGCCGAACCGCTCTCCCCCGAGCTGGCCGGGTTCTGGGGCCGCGACCGGCTGCTGGTCAACGCGTACGGCCCCACCGAGGGCACCTGTGACGTGAGCTTCGCCCGGCGCCTGGTCCCCGACGCGGCCGCGGCGTCGGTCATCGGCCGGCCCATCGACGGCAACCGGATGTACGTCCTGGACAAGGCGCTGCGGCCGGTACCGCCGGGCGTCGAGGGCGAGTTGTACCTCTCCGGCGGCGGGCTGGCGCGTGGCTACCTGGACCGTCCCGGCATGACCGCGGAGCGCTTCGTCGCCGATCCGTACGGCACGCCGGGCACCCGGATGTACCGCACCGGCGACCTGGCGGCGTGGAACGCCGACGGGCAGCTGCAGTTCCGCGGCCGCGCCGACACCCAGGTCAAGGTCCGCGGATTCCGTGTGGAGCTGGGCGAGGTGGAGGCCGTGGTCGCGGGCTGCGCCGGGGTCGAGCGGGCCGTGGTGATGGTCCGCGAGGACCGTCCCGGCGACCAGCGCCTGGTGGCCTACGTCGAACCCGCCCGCGAACACGGGGAGTTGACGGCACGCGCGCTGCGCTCCGAGGTCGCCGAGCGGCTGCCCGCCTATATGGTGCCGGGCGCCTTCGTCGTCGTGGACGAGTGGCCGCTGACCCCCAACGCCAAGCTGGACCACCGGGCGCTGCCCGCGCCCGCGCAGCCCGTCACGGGCGAGTACCGGCCACCTCGCTCACCGCAGGAGGAGCTGGTCTGCCGGCTGTTCGGCGACGTGCTCGGCGTGGAGCGGGTCGGCGTGGACGACAGCTTCTTCGAGCTCGGTGGGCACTCCCTGCTCGCCACCCGGCTGACGCACCGCATCGGGCAGGCCCTGGGCCGCCCGCTGGAGCTGCGGGACATCTTCGCCGCGCCCACCCCGGCCCGGCTGTGCGAACAGCTCGACGGGGACGGCGGCGGCGCCTTCGAGGTGATCCTGCCGCTGCGCGCCTCCGGCAGCGCGGCCCCGCTGTTCTGCGTCCATCCCATCGCCGGCCTCAGCTGGCGCTACTCGACGCTGCTGAGCGCCCTCAGCGCCGATCACCCGGTGTACGCGGTGCAGGCCAGAGGCCTGGACGGGACAGAGCCGCTGCCCGCTTCCATGGACGAGCTGGCCGCGGACTACGCCCGGCAGATCCGCGCGGTACAGCCCGAGGGCCCGTACCACCTCCTGGGCTGGTCGCTGGGAGGGATCATGGCGCAGGCCGTGGCCACCGCGCTGGAGGCGGACGGAGAGGAGATCGGGCTGCTGGCGGTGCTGGACACCTCGCCGCCCGAGCCCGGCAGCCAGGGGACCGGGACGCGCGAGGAAATCCTCGCCCAGATGTACGAGGGGTACGGCAAGATCTACGGCGTTCCGGACGGTGCACCCGAGGAGCCGACCGCGGACCGGATGCGTGCCCAGATCGTCGAGTGGTACGGGGAGGGCAGCAGCGAGCTGCGCTACCTGGGCCCCGAGCACCGGGCCGCCGCACTGGAGATCAGTATCAACAACGCCTACCTGGCGGCGGCGCGGCGGCCGGATGTGCTGCGCGCGGACCTGCTGCTGGTGCTGGCCACCCGCAAGCGCCTGGAGGCCGTGGTCCCCGAGGCATGGGAGGAGTTCCTGGCAGGCCGGATGGAGATCGTCGAGGTGGACTGCGAGCACTCCCAGATGATGGATCCGGGCCCCGCTGAGCAGATCGCGCGGATTGTCGCGCCGCGGATCGGACGGGCGCAGGGGGCCGCCGCGCACACCGGAGAAGCGGCCGGGGCGGCTTCGCCGGTCGCTTGATGTCACAGGGGCGAAGGGGGCGGCCCCACGACGGGCCGCCCCCGCAGGCGAACGGCGCGACGGCGCCGACCCGTCAGGCGATCGCGAGGGACCGGAGCAGCAGGGCGGAAACATCCTCGACCGGCCCCGTGGCCCTGCGGGCTTCCCCCGTGCCGAGCCCGGCAGGCGGCTGCCCGGGGCGGCCCACCCCGGGGAGCAGGTCGTCCCCGACCCGGTCGAGCGCGGCCATCCCGCACAGGGCCAGCGCCCGACCGTAGGCCTCGCCGAGGTCGGTGAAGAGGCGGAACGCGGTCTTGAGCAGGTCCTTGGCACGGTCGTAGCGGTGCCGGCGCATCTCCACCGAGGCCAGCTCCAGGGTCATGGCCGCCTCGCCGCGGCGGTTCCCGGCCCGCCGCACGGCCACCAGCGCGCTCTCGGTGACCGCCCGCCAGTCGTCGCAGGCGTTGCGGGCCTCGAAGAGTGCCGCGGTGGACATCACCAGTTCCCAGGCGAGTTCGTCCACGCCGAGCCGGGAGAGCTGCCGCACGACGGCGACCACCGAGGCCCGCTCGGCGTCGAACCAGGCGAGCGGGGACTCCAGCAGCCCCCTGGCCAGGGACGGTTCGAGGGGGCGGCGCGGGGTGGTGCCGAGCAGCACGGTGAAGTCATCGCCGAACTCCCGTCGGTGCGCCTCGCCGGCGAGGGTGAGCCAGCCCTGCCAGGCACGCTCGCGGGCCGCCCGCCGCTCCCTCTCCGGCTCCTCCGCTCGCGCCCGCTCCCGCGCGTACAGCTTCAGCAGGCTGTGGAAGCCGTAGCGGACAGCGCCGGCGTCGTCGATACCGACGACGGTGAGCAGGTTGACATCGACCAGCTGCTCGATGAGCTTCTCGGCCTCGGCGGTGGGCAGGTCGAGCAGGGCGCCGCCGACCCAGGCGGCGAAGTCCGGCACATCCAGCAGGGACAGCCCGCGGAACATCCGGGCCAGGTCCACGGGCAGGGCGCGGTAGGTGGCGGCGAAGACGGAGCGCATCTCCAGGCCGCCCGCGGCCAGTTCGTCCAGCCGCCGCGGCTCCTCGGCGAGCCGGTCGACCAGGTGGCGGACGGACCAGTGCGGCTTGGCGGCCAGGCGGGTGGCGGCGATCCGCAGCGCCAGGGGCAGTCCGTCGCACAGGGCGCACAGGGTGTCCACGGCCGCGAGGTCGGTGGCCCCGCGCGCCTCGCCCGCGATCCGGCGGACCAGCGCGGACGCCTCCTGGGCGGGCACCAGGCCGAGGGCGATATGGAGCATGCCGTGGAGCGCCGCCATGTGCTCCTGTTGCTCCCTGCTGGTCACCACGACACGGCTGCGGCCGCTGCCGGGCAGCAGCGACTTGACCTGGTCGACGGTGCGGACGTTGTCCAGCAGCACCAGGATGCGGCGCTCGGCGAGCAGGCTGCGGTGGAGCGAGATCCGTTCCCCGGGGTCGTCGGGGATCTGCTCGCCGGGCAGGCCCAGGGCCCGCAGCAGGCGCCCGAGCACGGCGTGGGCCGTGGCAGAACCCGGGCCGCGCTCGTGTTCGGAGACGTCCACATGGAGCTGCCCGTCGGGGAAGCGCGCGGCGACGCGGTGTGCCCAGTGCACCACGAGGCTGGTCTTGCCGACGCCGGCCATGCCGGTGACGAAGCCGGTGGTCGGCACCGTTCCGAGGGCGTCGTCGGCCAGCAGGGCGTCCAGCCGCCGCAGCTCCGCCTCCCGGCCGATGAAAGCGGGCACGTCCGGCGGGAGGTCGGCCGGTACGGTCCGGGCGGCCGGTGCCGCCGCCGGGCGCTCGGCCTCCTCGGGGCGGTCCGGTCCGGGCTCGTCGCGCAGGATGGCGTGGTGCAGCTGCTGGATCGACAGGCTCGGCTCCAGGCCCAGCTCCTCGACGAGCTCGTTCCGCCAGACGCGGAAGCCCTCGGCGGCCTCGAGCCGCCGCCCGGACCGGAACTGGGCCAGCATCAGGTTGTGCCGGAAC
Organism: Streptomyces sp. NBC_00400; assembly: GCF_036048035.1. NCBI lineage: Bacteria > Bacillati > Actinomycetota > Actinomycetes > Kitasatosporales > Streptomycetaceae > Streptomyces > Streptomyces sp. NBC_00400. Next base: position 1,585,683 of record NZ_CP107940.1, read on the forward strand.
TGTTCGTGCTGGGGGTAGTCGTTCACCACGGCGGACAGCACCGGTATGAGTTCTTGGTGACGGCCCAGTTCGAGTTCGACGCCGGTCCATGCTTCGTACGCCGCCAGCCGCTTGGCCTCCAGGCGCGTCTCCGCGTCCTCGGCGAGCTGCCCGCCCACACCGATCAGGGGCCGGCCGCTCCACAGGTCCAGGGCCTGCTTGTAGAGCCGGCTGGCGTCCTCCAGGGAGCCTTTGCGGACCCTCTCGCCCCCTTCGGCCACCAGCTTCTCGAACTCGCGGACGTCGAGGAAGCTGCACTCGGTGTTCAGGCGGTATCCGGGGTGGGCGGTCACGATCACCGGGGCCTGATGCCCGGCGGCCTTGAACGCCTTGCGCAAGGCACCCACACAGATGGCCACTTGGGTGCGTGCCGAAGCCGGCGGCTCATCGCCCCAGACCGCGTCGATCAGCGCGTCGACGGAGACCACTCGTCCCCAGGCCAGGGCCAGTGCGGCAACGATGATCCGCTGCCGGGGCCCTCCGATGGCGACGGTCTCGTCGCCGACTCTCGCCGACAGCGACCCCAGCAAGGTATAGGCAACCCAGTCAGCCTGTGATCGCTCCCCCACGGCATACCCCCATGCCTCACGCCGCACCGAACGTACGGTCGAGTCACCCTAGAGCAGAATCTGCGCCAAGATCGCGGGAGTGGCCGAAATGTTTCGCTGATCCCACCTTTAGACGGCTAAAACGGAACACACATTCCGCCAGGTACGCAGTGGTCGTCACCGCGCGGATCGTCACCCGTCAGCTCCGGGGCCCGGTATGGGATGGTTGCGGTGCGCGGCAGATCTGTCCGGATCCGACCGCAGGTTGACTCTTTCTTGACGTCTCCGTCCCTCGGTGTGCCCGTAGTGGCCTGAAACCTCTGTGCGCCTCCTGAGAGGGCGGCGCCCCGCCCCGCGCCGCACGGGCGGCGCGGGGCGCGGGGGATGGGCGCCGCAGGGAGGTGGACCGGGGGTTACAGGCTGGGCAGATCGAAGAAGATCATGGGGTTGTGGCGGCTGTCGCGCACCGGCTCGTCCAGCCCGAGACCCTTCTTGATCTCGGCTATCTCCGCGTACTCCGCCGGGGACTTGGCCGGGGACGGCGTGAAGAACTCCACGTTGTTGTCGGCCAGCCACTTGACGATGACGGAGCCCTCGCTGAACGGCTTGGGGCGACGCCCGTGGTAGACGTCGTGAACGCTGGTGGGCGTGCCGCCGGGCACGGCCGGGAACAGGTTCTCTATGTACCAACGGGCGAAGCGCGCACCGTGGTCGGCGTCGATGAAGAGGTAGTCGACATCCTGCGGAATGCTGTCCAGGTTCTCGCGGACATCGCCCTTGGTGAAGGTCCACTGGCCGGTCAGTTCACCCGGCACGTTGCGCACCACGTGGTCCACGATGTCGAACGAGTACAGATGACCGGTGCCGTTGTCGCGCAGCGCGCTCAGCTGCCAGATGGTGGACCAGCCGTAGAAGGTGCCGATCTCCACCACCTTCGCGGGCCGCAGCTCCCGCAGCCGCATGTAGGTGATCTCCGCCTCGACGTCGTCCAGCTGAGCCTTCATGGCCTTGCCGCGCTCCCTCAGGAGACTGCGCTGGGAGTCCTTGACCTTCCTCAAGTCGGCCTCGTACTTGGTGTACAGAGTGCGCAGCGAATCGAGAGAGAGTGCTTCCATTGCTCCTCCAAGGAATACCGGAAGGGCCGTTCCGGCCGCTTCCGTGACATTCAGACGGGCCGGCCCGATGGCTTGCGAGCGGTACGCCCGCGCCCGGTCCGGGACGTGTTCTCCGCCTCACGGAAGGCGATGCACAGCACCACGAGCACGATCGCGAATACCGGTACCCAGCCGATGCGGGCCAGCGCCCACAGCGGGTGATCGGGATTGGTGTGCAATCCCGACAACGGCCGCCCCGTTCCGAGGGAGGTCACCGTGACCGTGAGCATGGCCGTCTGATGCCAGAGAAAGATCGTGATCGCCGAAAGGTTTATCACGGTCGCTCCTGCCCAGGCGAATTGCCACGGACGGGCCCGTAGTTCTTTCCCCGGCACGGCAGGTGACGTCAGGGGCGAGGGCCGGCCCACCAGACGCCGCAGCGGACCGCACAGCAGCATCGCGGCACCGCACTGGGCCAGACCGAAGGTGACGGCGGCCAGCGTGACGGGGTTGAGGTTGGAGATCCGCGAACCGGGGACGCCGACCATGCTCGCGGGGTAGCCGCACCACAGGATCAGCCCTGCCGTGCTCACGGCACCGGCGGCCAGCAGCACGACGGCGTACCGGCGCCGGGCGAACCCGCCCGCGGCCCAGGCCGCGCCCAGGGCGAAGGGCACCAACCAGCCCGCGAGGACATTGCCTTGACGGGCCGCGTCGACCCAGCCGACGTCACCGAACACCAAGCGGGCGCCGTCCGTCGCCACCACATAGCCGCCGCCCAGGACCGCCGCCGTCACGCCCGCCCGGCGCACCAGCGGGGTGAGAGCCGTCAGCAGGGCGAAGACCAGCAGGAACCAGAGCGGGGAGATCACAAGGTTGAGCAGTGTGTGGATCGTCTCGTGGGCGGTATCGGCCACGACCAGGCCGGCCAGCACCAGCAGCCACATCCCCAGCAGGGCGCCCACCGGTCCGGCCAGCCGGCGCAGCCGCTGCCGCAGCCAGGCACCGTAGCCGACACCGCGCGCCCTTGCGGAGTCGTAGCCCTGGGCCGCGACCCGCCCGCCGACGAGGAAGAAGACCGCCAGCGGCTGGAGTATCCACGACAGCGGGGTCAGCCCGGGCATGTGGGCCAGCGGGCTGTCGCCCAGCAGATGGCCGTCCGCGCGCAGTGCCACCGCGCTGACCAGCCAGTGCCCGAGCACCACACCGGTGACCGCCAGGACCCGCAGGACGTCGAGGGCCCGGTCCCGCCCGTCCGGGGTGGCCGCGTCGATCCGCAGGACCGCCGCGTGCAGCCGGTCGAGGGCCGTGCGGAGGGGGGCCGTACGGGCGGGAGCAGAACGGGCGGGAGCCGTACGGGCGGGAGCCGTACGGGCCGAGGCGCCGGCCGGCTTGGCGTCGGAGACCGGCCGGCCCCCGGCGTGCGTCTGAAGGTCAGCCATGGGACACCTCCGCACCACGGCCGAGGCCGATCATCGCGAGGTTGCGTACGGCGAGGCCGCCGGGTTTGAAGTAGTCGCTGTGGCCGCCTCGGCCCGCGTCGAACGCGCGGGCCCCGAAGGTGCGGCTGACCGGGTCCGTACCGAACCCGATCGTCGCGCCGGGGACGCTGACGCTGGTGTGCGGCACATCGGCGATCCAGTCGCGCGCGCCCCGGCCCGCCCACACCGGCACCCGCACGGCGAGGTCGGTGACGGACCGAAGGCCCATGCCGGGGCTGCCGACGACGGCGATCCCAGCGAGGTTGTCCAGCGGGGCGGCCGCGTTCGCCGGGCTCGCAACGGCACTGCCGCAGACCGCCGAGCCGTAGGAGTGGCACATGAGCGTGACCGGCGCGGCCGGGTTGACCTTCTTCAACTCGGCGATGAACGTGCGCAGTTGACTGCCGCCCGCCCGGGCGCGGGCGGTGGTGACCACATCCCGGCTGAGGGTGCGCGGGGCGTGATAGCCGAGCCAGCCCACCACCGCGACATCGGTGTCCGGGGAGAGCCGTCGCATCTCCGCCCGCACCGCACGGGCCCCGCCGGCCAGCGCGGCCTGGCGGGTGCCCAGCTCGTCGAAGGTGTCGATGGTGGTGTCCGAGCCGGGCACCACCACGACCACGCGGTCCGCATGCGCCAGGTCGCCCAGCACCTCCACGGCCAGGCCGTCGTCGCGGGTGGCGAAGGAGAGGAACGTCCTTCCGTGCGCGGCGAGTTCGGCCAGATGACCGGCCCTGGAGGTGTCGCCCATCCGGCGCGCGGCGCGCTCGGACCGCTCGATGAAGTCGTGGGTGGCCGCGTACCGCTCGGCCAGGGTGTCCGCCTGGACGGCGGGCAGCCGCGGCGGGGCGGGCATACCGCCGGCCGCCGAACCGGAGGCCGCGGCGACGGAGAAGACCATCGCGCCGGCGGCGACGCACGCCGCGAACGCGCGGCGCACCACGGATGCTCGCACGAGACCGCCTTCCTGCTCACTTCGATGACAGGAAGACGCTATTTCTCGCGCCCCCCTCGCGCGTCACCCTCAAGAGCTCACTGCACGGGTAGCTCTCAGGTATGACGGGGACTCCCTCAGGGGGCATCCGGCCTCGTCCAGCCGTCCGCCGGAGCCCCCACCGTGTCCGCTGTGTGACACACGACGTCCGTCTTCACAGTCGCTTGGTGGCGATGCGCCGCCCGTGAGCGTCGAGAATGACGAGGTTCCTCGCCGCCCCGGGCCCGTCGTCCGTGTCCCACCACTGCGTGAAGGCGGCGGCGAATTCTTCGGCCTTGGCCCGTGAGCGGTAGTCGGTGGACACTTCAACGTCATAGTCGGGGCCCGTGAGTTCGACGGTGACGACGCGGCCGGCATGACGGGCGGTCGCTGTATCGCCCTCGGTCCGCCCCGCCCATGCCCGGAAGACTTTGAGGAGCCGCGGATTCGACTCCCGCTTGGTCAGGGGGTGGGCCGGAGGGTGCCGCGGGGCGTCGCCGACCCCGTCATGACAGCCCTTCACCCAGGCCCCGCGGTCCTGGTCGGCTTTGGCTCCCGCGTCAAGGGCACGACGGGCACAGCCGCCCCCCACCGCCTCGCGCACCGCGGCCCCTTTGCCACCCGCGTCATAGAGCTTCTGTCCTTCGTTGTACCCCACCTCATAGGCCTTCCTGAAGCCGGGTAAGGCCGTGGGACGCTCTCCGGCCGGGCTTGAGGCGCGTGCGCCGGCGGAGGCCGGTGTGCCGTCCGTGCCGCACGCCGATAACGCCACGAAGCCCGCGGCCACCGTCGCGGCCACCGCCGTGCGCCGCAATAAATAACCGTTTTCCGTACGCGGACTCATTCCCCGGTCTCCCAACGTAGGCGCGACTCAAGGCGTGAGAGCCCGCAATCGGCCCCTTTGGTTCCCACGCGAGAGAGCACCTCCCGCACCACCCACCGGCACCCCCCACAGCTCATCGGGCACCACCTCCACGCCCCCAGCACGACCGACAAACTGCTGTCCCAGCCGTACGAGATGGCCTCTCGAGTGCTCGCCCCCAACAACGCGTCGTCACCCATCGCGCCGGGCCTGATCGCTTCGAAGACGCGCCACCTCGCCCGCAGTGTCCGGCCGGCGGGCACGGAGTATGGCGAGGGCCATGACGAGGCTCCACGCGTCCAGCGCGCAAGCGGCGATACGTTCCAGGCCACCCAGCCCGATTCCGGGGTCGTGCTGACCGAAGAACATCCATGCCGCGAGGACCGCGGCGACGGCTATGGAGAGGGTTACGCTTCGCAGCCTGCCAAAGAGAGAATCGCGGGAGGAAAATCCGGCGAGGAGGAGCCCAAGATTTCCCAGCCCCATGATGAGGAGCGCGCCCCCTACATGAAGATTCTCCTCGACGTCTGCAGGAACAAGGCCAACCAGAACCCACCCGCCGGCACCGATGGCCAGCAGAATGCGGGAACTTGCCGATATCCCACCGCGGCCCCAGCAGGCTCCGGCCAGCAGCACGCCGGCGAGCAGTAGCGCACCGTGGACGGCGAAGCCGACGTTCATGGCGTCGTGCAGCGGCGAGCACACATATCGAGGCCTGGAGTCATCCCATATCCGGCAGCTGACATTGCCGAGATCGCTGATGTTGTTCTCCGCCCAGCTGTAGGGAGTGCGCCAGCCCGACTCCACGGCCAGCTGGACGACAACGAACTGCACGACGGCGACAATCCATGCGGCCGCACCGATCCTTGTTGTCACGGAGGTGCGGCATTCGGAGTGCGACGCGGATCTCGTGTTCATCATGGCCTTTCAGGCGGCGACTCGGACCTTTCTGTTGTGAACGTTCTCAGGCGACGGTGCTCCTGCGCATCGCTGCTCCGGGGGAATTCGGAGCCCCCGGAGGGGGAGCCGGTACTGGCTATTTCGTGGGAGACGCGCCGAGGGGCCCGAAGGTGAGGAGGGCGTCGTGGGTGACGGGCCTGCTGCCCCGACTGCCCTTCTTCCTGCGGTTGGCGGCCTGGTCCTTCTTCTCCGGGATAACCGCCTTGATACGGCGTTTGCGCAGGTGAGCGTGGTTGGCGTGGGAGGAGTACGCCTGGTCGCCAGCCACGGCGGCGGGCCTGATGCCGGGACGGCCGACGGGCAGACGTACGCGGACCTTGTTCAGGACGCATGGTGGTGGAGTCCACGCTGACCAGGGTCCTGTCCATCTCGTCCCTGCGGGCGGCCTCGGTGGTCAACGCCTCCAGCAGCGCCTGGAAGACGCCCGCGTGGCGCCATCGCATGAAGCGGTTGTAGACCGTCTGCCAGGCGCCGAACCGCTCGGGTCGTTTCGCCGCTATGTGCGCATGGTTGAGCTGGACCTTCGTGAAGGAGGCCGGGCGGGACCGGGGGCGGGACCCGAGCTTCGGGCCCGGCCTTCGCGGACAGCGTGAACCGCGCGTGACGCCCCCCGGGGGCCTCGCTCGTCGTCGCGTCCGCTACTGCGCGCCCAGGAGCTGGAGGATCCTGTTCACCGCTTCCACGATCGGCGCACCCAGCGCCCCGGCGGTCGCGGCGACGCCGGCGATGGCCATCAGGGCGCGGGTGCGGACCTGCGGCTGGACCACGGCGTCGGGGGCGAGGACCGGCAGGGATTCGTCGATCGTCTGCGCGCCCAGAGGCGACACCTCCGCGCGCAGGTGTCGAAGCTGTGTTGTCAATTCCGTCATGGCGGACCGCAGTTCAGGGTCCGTGGCGGCCGGCCCCGTGTTCTTCACCATGCCGATGTTCTCCCTGCCGTTTTTCATGGTGACGCTGTCACCGAAGTAGTAGTTGTCGCCGCTCATGACTTCGCCATCCCCACATTGCCCGATCCGCCGTACAAGTTGACGTTGTCGCCAAAGTGGTAGTTGCTGGGATTGATCAGGAGCGTCTCGGCCTTTACCTGGAACTCGACCTCGGGATTCTCGATCCAGTTCACGACCTGGCCGACGAGCTCATTGAGATGCTGGGTGCTTTTGCTGGTCACCAGGGCCGTCGACGCGCCGGACGTCTCGACGGCCAGCACCCAGTGGGAGGCGGAGGTCAAGACCGCCCCCAAATCCCCGGCGCAGTAGACCAGCGACACAACGGCGCCGAACCAGACGAGTCGGGTGATCGTTTGCGAGGATTCCTCGTCGCCGGCGAAGCCGGGGATTCCGTTGAGGATCACCAGGGCGAAGGCCACTGACAGGACGATCCCGACGCGCTTGAGGAAGAGCACGGTCGCCTCACCGCGCCGTGGGGTGAGCAGGAACGTGTACACCCGCGTAATGTTCTGCTGTGGGTAGGCGGCGCCGCCTACCCACAGCAGCCGTTTACTGGTCCGCAGGTCGACGCCGCCCGCCAGGTGCGGGGGTAACAACGGCTTGGGTGGAGAAGCGACTCGGTTGTGCCAGGGTCTGTCGCTACTGGCCGCTTTGGACCGTGACGTCGGCGGGGGCTGTTGCCGCGCCGTCTCCGGGTTCTCGGGGCTGTCCATACCCTGTCGATACCCCCCTGAGGCGTGTGATGCCCGTCACTGGACGATGAACTTTAGCGGGACGGAGGCGAACACCGCCGCTCCTTTCCGGGCAAAGATGGCGCAACGCAGGACGGAGGCTGCACTGAGCTCCCCCTTAGACCGTGTCCTACATGGTCAGTTTGAGGAGTCGCTTGTAGCAGCAGAGTGCGGCTGCCAGTCCGAGAAAGGCCGGGTAGTTGCCTGGTTCCCGCTCATAGCGGTGATTGTGTCGGCGGTAGCCGGTCAGCCAGGACATGGTCCGTTCGATGACCCACCTTCGACGGCCGAGTCGTTCGCTGGAGTCGATGCCCTTGCGGGCGATGCGGACGCCGATGCGCTTGCCCCACAACCATTTCCGCAGGTGAGGAACGTCGTACGCCTAATAGGCGCCGTGGGTTGGAATCGGTCGCGTGGGATTCGTGTCCCCTGTGGAAATGGGATGGCATCGGCTTCGGCGCGAGGCTGTCGTGGGTGTTGGCCGCGGACAGTCCGACCCGTAAAGGCAGTCCGAACGCGTCGGACAGGACATGCATCTTGGAACCGGGCTTACCCCGGTCCACGGGGCTCGGACCTGCAAGTTCGCCCCTTCTTTGGCGCGGACGTGGGCGGAGTCGAGGACCGCGCGGGAGAGGTCGACGAGGTCGCGTTCATCCAGCAGTTGGAGAACCTTCTGATGCAACCGACCCCAGAGCCCCGCACGGGACCAGATAACAAAACGGCGATGCACGGTCGACTTCGACGCCCCGAAACACGGTGGCAGCGCTCGCCAGGCGCAGCCGCTGACGAGTACATAGATGATCGCGGCGAACACCGCCTCATCATCGAGGTTCGCGACTCCACCGCCCTGCGGCCGCACCCGAGCCGGCGGCAACAACGGCCTGGCAAGGTCCCACAACCCATCCGGAACGATCCATCCCCAACGCCCACTCCCCATGCCCAGCACAACAGCCAACTGACCATGTAGGACACGGTCCAAGAGGGCCGGTGGCGGCAGCAGCCCCCTCCACGGACGGGGCTTCCCCCCGCCCGCGGCCCCTCTCGGCGCCCTCACACCAACTCCCGGCACAGTTAAGTAACTTGGCGACATTCGCGAAATAACTCGGGAATAACGCCTCTGGCTACGGTGGCGAGCGGCCTCGGGTTCCCGAGCGCTCAAGCCGACCGACCAGCCGAAGGGAAATCCCATGCGCAAGAACCTTTACCGCGCTCCCGTCCTCGCCGCCCTGTCCGCGGCCGCACTGCTCGCCGGCACCGGTGCCGCCCAGGCGGCCACCGGCGTCATAGACGTCCATATGTACAAGGGCGAACGGAACGTCTCCAACCCGGAGAACGGCAAGTGCTACAACGTTTCCGACGGGTACAACGACGGCCGGCTGCTGGTCACCAACAAGACCGACCGCAAGGTCAAGGTCTTCGTCGGCACCGACTGCCAGGGCACGGCGGACGCCGTGGTCGAGCCGGGCGCGACGTACCGGGCCAGCGAGAGCTGGGGCATGCTCTTCTACGTCCGCAGCGTCCAGGCCGTCTGAGCCGCACCGGGCAAGGGCCGGCGGGAGGGATTCCAGCCCTCTCCCGCCGGCCCTTGCCACGGCATCACCGTCCGCAATGTCACCGCCACAGCGTGATCGTTACCACACCACCGGCTGCGACATGACAGTGTTGACTGTCCGTCATTTTCAGCTGCGCGTACGGTACTTCGCCACACACAGCGGCGTGAGGACCGCGATGAATCCGACGCTCCACGCCACGGCCATCATCGCCGAGTGGGCGACCGGGCCGCCGACCATCAGATTGCGGGCGGCGTCCACGACCATGGTCATCGGGTTGTTCTCGACGAAGACCCGGAGCCAGGACGGCATGGTGTCCGGGGCGACGAAGATGGAACTGCCGAACTGCAGCGGCACCATCGCCAGCGTGCTCACGCTCTGCACGGTCTCCATCCCCCGCGCGGCCAGGCCGATGAACGCCTGCAGCAGGCACAGGGCGACCCCGTACAGCAACAGCACACCGACCGCGGCGACCGTGGCGGCGACGGAGGTGTGCACCCGGAAGCCGATCAGGAAGCCGAAGGCCAGGACCATCAGCAGACCGGCCAGGACGCGGACCGCGTCGGCGACGATACGGCCGATGAGCACCGCCGAGCGGGCCACCGGCATCGACCGGTAGCGGTCCATCACCCCGCTGGCGAAGTCCATGTTCAGGGCGATGCCCGAGGTACGGCAGGTGGTGGTGAGGGTCAGCGCCATGATGCCGGGCATCAGGTACTGCCGGTACTGCGCGCTGTCCCCGGCGATCGCGCCGCCGAAGCCGTAGATGAAGACCAGCGACAGCGTCACCGGCATCAGGGTGGCGTCGATGATCTGGCCCGGGCTGGCCGCCGCCTTGCGCAGGTTGCGGCGGCTGAGCGCCAGCGAGTGACGCACCAGCGGGCGCACTCCCCGCCCCTGGGCGGTCCGTGTCGCGGCGCCCCGGGCCATGGTCGGTGAACTCATGCCGCGCTCCTCGCCGACGGTGCTCCGGCCTGCGCCTGCGGGGCCCGGTCGGCCCCGGTCAGCGTCAGGAATACCTCGTCCAGGCTGGGCACGTGCACCGTCAGCCCGGAGAGCGGGATACCGGTCTGCCCCACCGTCCTGGCGACCTCGCTCAGCTGGGCGCCGTCGCCGGACAGCGGCAGCTGGATCTGCCCGGTCTCCTCGTCGGGCGCGGTGGTGGGGTGCCCCTGGATCTCCAGGGCCCGCCGCAGCGCGGCCGCGTCCCTCACCTGTTCGGGCCGGACGCACAGCACCTGGCCGCCCAGGCGCGAGCGCAGCTCCTCGGTCCTGCCGCGGGCGATGACCTGGCCGCGGTCGATGACGACCAGCGAGTCGGCCAGCGCCTCGGCCTCCTCCATGTACTGGGTGGTGAGCAGCACGGTGGTGCCCTGGCCGGCCAGCCGGCGTACCTCGGCCCACAGGGCGTTGCGGCTGTGCGGGTCGAGTCCGGTGGTCGGCTCGTCCAGGCACAGCACCCGGGGGTCACCCACCAGGCTGGCGGCCAGGTCGAGGCGGCGGCGCATTCCGCCGGAGTAGCCGCCGACCGGCCGCGCGCCGGCCTCGGTGAGGCCGAAGCGCTCCAGCATCTCGTCGGCCCGCGCCCTGGCGGTGCGGCGGGGGAGGTTGAACAGCCGGGAGATGACGTAAAGGTTCTCCCGGCCGGAGATGTCCTCGTCCACCGAGGCGTACTGGCCGGTGAGCCCGATCAGCGCGCGGACCTCGCGGGCCTGGCGCACCACGTCGTAGCCGCACACCAGGGCCCGCCCGCTGTCGGGCTTGATCAGGGTGGAGACCATTTTGACCGTGGTGGTCTTGCCCGCGCCGTTGGGGCCGAGCAGTCCGAGCACATGGCCGGCGGGCACCTCGAGGCTCACCCCCCTGACCACCGGCTTGCCGCCGTAGCTCTTGGCCAGATCCTCGATCAGGATGGCAGGAGTCATGAGGTCCTGGTTCTTTCGGTAGTGGTTCGCGCCGGTGGTTCGTGTCGGCACCGCCCGGCGCCGGCCGCTCGCGGCGGGCCGTGCCGGGCGGCTGCTCAGTCGAGGACGTAGCCGTCCTGCACCCGCAGGCCGCGGGAGCGGCGCAGGTCGTTGAGGACGAAGGTGCGCTGCAGCCAGCGGTCCTTGCCGTCGTAGCGCGGGATGAAGGCCGAACGGCCGTGCGTGGTGATGCGGTTGTCGACGATCGCCAGGTCGCCGGGGGCGAGCACGGTGCTCAGGGAGGTCCGGTCGAACGCGTCCTGGAGCTCGGCCATCGCCTGGGCCGCGCGCGCGGTGAGCGGCTCGGTGGCGGCGAAGTCGACGCACAGGTCGGGGTCGTCCGGCGCGCCGGTCAGGACCGGCTGCGGCTCGGTGTGCCCGCCGCCCGAGCCGCCGAAGGACGGCGGCGGGGCGGTGCGGAACTCCGCGCTGCGCAGCACCTCTCGGGCCTGCTCGCTCAGCAGCGGAAGTGCTGCGCGGATGCCCGCGGTGCGCAGTCCGGCGACCCTTTCGTGGTCGGCGCGCAGGCACAGCAGCATGACGTAGTCGGGCCGGTGCGGGTGGAAGGCGTTCTCGGTGTGGAAGGTCAGCAGGACCGAGCCGGCGTTGCCCTGGAAGTCTTCCTTGCCGGGGACCGGGACCACGTCCTGGACCAGCGCGCCGGTCTTCTCCGGGCGGAACGCGGCGGGGTCGCCGAGTCCGCAGGCGACCATCGTCAGGACCGCCGCGGAGATGCTGGCCTCCTGTTGCACCGAGTGGGCGGTGGACGGGGTGGCGGGCAGCGTCGCGCCGTCCACGGGCAGGCCGCGGATCAGCAGGACGCCGCTGGGGCCGGAGTCCCTGCGGAACTCACCCAGTGGGGCGCGCAGCCCGGAGGGCAGCTCGTTCCACTCCCGGCGGGCGGCGGCGACCCACTCGTGGCTGTCGACCTTGCCGTCCGCGGCCCCGCGCAGCCGTCGGGCGACCACATCGGTCTGCGTGGCGTCGTCGCCCGCTATCGTCACGACCGTCGCCTGTGCGCCGGTCTCCAGTACCACAGTCATCGAGCTTCACCTTCTGGTGGAACGTGTAGGTGTACGGGGCCCTGACGGCTGCCGTCGCGGGCCGGCGGCGGCGCCGCGCGGTCAGCCGGCGCTCTCCATGGCGCGGACCAGGCTCAGCGGGCGCATGTCGGTCCACTGCTCGGAGATGAAAGCGAGGATTTCCTCGCGGCTGCCCTCCTCGCGGGCGGCGCGCCAGCCGGCCGGCACATCGGCGAAGACGGGCCACAGGGAGTACTGGCCCTCGTCATTGATGAGGGCGAGGTAGCGGGCGTCGTTGTCCTCGAACGGGTTGGTGCTCATTGTCGTGTGCCTCTTTCCGGGTTCTTGGGGTGCTCGGCTGTCGCGGGGCGGGCGGCGGCCCGGCTAGGACAGCGCGGTCAACGGGAGGGGTGCGGGGGCGGCACCGGCGACGGCATCGGCATCGAGCACGCCGGGGCCGTAGACGCCCTGCGCCCAGTTGGTGAGGTAGACGGTGTCCAGGTAGCGCTCCCCCAGGTCGGGGGCGATCGCCACGGCTTCGGGCCGCTCGGCGCCGGCGTGTGCGGCCAGCCAGCGGGCGGCACCGCTGACGACCGTTCCGGTGGAGCCGCCGAACAGGAAGCCGCGGGCGGCGAGCCGGTGGCACATGCGGAGGGTGTCGGGTTCGGGCACCATCACCACGTCGTCGACGAAGGACTCGTCCAGCAGCGGCGGGCGCACTCCGGTGCCCAGGCCCGGGATCATGCGGGGGGCCGGCGGGTGGCCGAAGGTGACCGAGCCGACGCTGTCCACGGCCACCACGCGGACGGCGGGGCGGTGCTCCTTGAACCAGCGGGCGCAGCCCATCAGCGTTCCGGTGGTGCCGGCGCCGACGAACAGGACGTCCAGGCCGGGGTGGCTGCGGGCGACGGCGGGCGCGGTGTGGCGGTGGTGGGCCTGCCAGTTGGCGTGGTTGGTGTACTGGTTGAGCCAGACGTACCGCTCGTCCCGCTCGCACAGCGCCTGGACGTGTGCGATGCGCGCGGCCAGGAATCCGCCCTCGTGCGCCGGTTCGGTGACGGTGTGCACCACGGCGCCGAACGCCTCCATCAGCCGCTTGGAGGCGAGGTTGCAGCGCGAGTCGGTGACACAGACGAGGCCGTATCCCTTGCTGGCCGCGATGACGCTGAGCGCGACGCCCAGATTCCCGGAGGAGGACTCCACCAGGATCGATCCGGGGGTGAGCTCCCCCGACTCCTCCGCGGCCTCCACCATGGCGACGGCGGCCTTCTGCTTGACGGAGCCGGTGAAGTTGAACCCCTCGCACTTCAGGTGCAGCGGGATGCCGAGCACCGCGTCGAGGTCGACGTACAGGTCTTCCTCGTTGAACTCGTGGGGGGCCGAAATGATCGGCACGAGACCTCCCTGCCTGGCCGGGCGTTGATGCGGTGGACTGCGTCAGCCGTAGCGCTGCATCTCATGGAAGAAGTCGTCGACGACGTTCAGCTGCCCCAGGGCGCGGACCGCGTCGTAGACGTGCTTGCCGAGTGCGAGATCGAGGACGCCCAGGCCGAAGGGGGAGAAGAACACCGGGCGGTCGGCGGCCGGGCTCAGCTTCCCGGTCAGCACGTCGTGGAGCGTGCCGTGGACGAAGTCGCGGTGTCCCAGCTGCTGTTCGGCCAGGTGCAGGGAGGTGTTGGCCTTCAGGCAGTGCTCGACGTCGTCGACGATGTTGGTGCCGGTCAGCACGACCTCGGGCGCGAGGTCGCGCAACGAGACGTGCAGCACCAGCGGGTTGTGGGCGAACAGGCCCGGGTCGGTGACGTGCGGGGTGCCGGCGATGGTGGCGAAGACGACCAGGTCCGAGGAGCGGATCAGGTCCTCGGGGGTGTCGTGGACGGTGATGCTGCCACTCTCACCGGACTGGTCGAGGTACGCGGTGAAACCGGCCGCGTGCTCGGCGGACAGGTCGTGCACGCCGACCTCGTCGAAGGTCCAGCCGGTCTCGCGCAGCAGGCGGTGGATGAAGCGGGCGATGAGGCCGACGCCGAAGAAGCCGATCCGGGCCGGGCGGGTGCGGGTGGCACCGATCCGGTCGGCGGCCAGCGTGGCGGAGGCGGCGGTGCGCACCGCGCTGATGATGGAGCTCTCCAGGCAGGCGAACGGGTAGCCGGTCTCGTGGTCGTTGAGGATGAGGACGGCGGACGCCCGGGGGATGCCGGCCGCCACGTTCTCCGGGAAGCTGGAGATCCACTTCACTCCGTCGGTGCGGACCCGGCCGCCGATGGAGGCGGGCAGCGCGATGATGCGCGAGGAGGGCTTCTCGGGGAAGCGCAGGAAGTACGAGGGCGGGTTGACGGTGTCGCCCTCACCGTGCAGGCGGTAGGCGGTCTCGATCAGGTCCACCACCTCCTGGCCGCGGCCGTCGAGAACCTGGCTGACCTGTGCTCCGGGGATCACCGCAAAGGAGGGCGCCGGGTGCTGCTGGGACATGAAGAACTCCGTGGAGAAGTGCGGGATGGACGGTCAGACGGCCGTGGGGCGGGCCGGTACGTCGGTGCGTACATGGCCGGTGAGGCGCACCGGGTCAGCGAAGAGCGCCACGACCTCGCGGTCGCCCTGGTACGCCTCGCGGCTGTGCGCCATCCGCAGGTTGTCGACGACCAGAAGGTCGCCGGTCTGCCAGGGTTCCCGTGACGTGGCCGCGGTGTAGGCGGCGTTGATGGTCTCGATGACGTCCTCGGTGATGGCCTCGCCCTCGCCGAAGCGGGTGTTGAAGGGCAGCGATCCCGGACCGTAGAAGGAGGTCAGGTACTCCCGGACCGCCGGGTCCAGGGTCAGCTCGTTGAGGAAGGCGATCTGGTTGAACCACAGGCGCTCGCCGGTGACGGGGTGGGCCATCACCGCGGCACGCCGCTGGCGGGTGCGCAGCGCGCCGTCCGCCAGCCACTCGTGCGCGATGGCGTGGCCGGCGCAGTACGCGGCCGCCTCGGCACGGTCCTCGGAGCCGAAGGCTTCGAGCCGGCTGACGCCCACCTCGCGGTAGTCGCGGTCCAGCAGCCAGCCCTCGCGCTCGAAGCGCTCGACGAGGCCGGCGGGCAGGGTGCGCAGCAGCGTCCGGGCGTCGGCGACCGCGGTGGCGCCGCCGGAGGCGGGCGCGGTCAGGCAGCCGAAGAGGGCGAGGGAGGGCACCTCGACGGCGTAGCTCAACTCGTGGTGCATGCACATCGGTTCGTCGGCCGGCCACTGGGAGGCGGAGTAGACGCCGTCGCCGTGGTCGGTGCGGCTGGTGAAGCCCTCGCGCTCGGTCATCGGGGTCACCCCGAGCCACCGCGCGGCCCGCGCCAGGTCCGTGGGGGCGCTCAGGCCGAGGCCCCGTACGAGCAGGGCACCGTGCCGGGCGACCAGGTCCCTGACCGCCTGGCCGGGCAGCGTCTCGAAGTCCGCGCCGGGGACCTCCAGCAGGGGGGTGCGCCCCGCGTCGAGGGTCGGCTCGCGGCCGTCGGGGAGTGCCGCGCCGGCCGTGTTGCCGTCGGTCGTGACCGTCATCGGGTTGCCTTTCTGGGCGGTCTGGCGGCGTACGGGCAGGGCGGGCCGGCCGGTACGCAGGAGGAGGTGGTGGGTCCGGCCGCCGGGGCCGGTCAGGGAGGGGCGGGCGCCCGCCGGCGTCAGACGACCGGGGTGGCCTGGGCGGCCCGCTCGTCCAGCAGGGCGGCGAGGTCGGCGAGCACCGGCCGGTTCATCAGCTCCGCGGGGGTCACCGTGCGGTCCAGGGCCACCGCGAGCCGCAGCATGGCCAGCGACGTGCCGCCGGCCTCGAAGAAGTGGGTGTCCCGGCCGATGGTGTCGGCGGGGAGCTTGAGGGCGGCCGCCCACAGTGCGGCGAGCCGGCGTTCGCGGTCCGTGCGGGGTGGCCGGAACTCCCCTTCGGCCGGGCCGAGTTCGTCTGCCGTACGGGTCAGCGCCTTGCGGTCGATCTTGCCGTTGGAGGTGAGCGGCAGGGCGGGCAGGTAGTGGAGACGGCCGGGGACCATGTACGCGGGCAGGGCACAGCCCAGCTCCTTGCCGACGGTCTGCGCCGGCAGCTCCTGGGCGGCGGAGTAGAAGGCCACCAGCTGCTTGTGCTCGCCCTCGCCGGTGATGACGACGGCGCTGTCGCGCACCCCGGACACCCGCAGCAGCTGGTTCTCCACCTCACCGATCTCGATGCGGAAGCCGCTGATCTTCACCTGGGCGTCGCGGCGGCCCAGGAACTCCAGCCGCCCGTCCGGCAGCCAGCGGCCGAAGTCGCCGGAGCGGTACATCCGGGCGCCGGGGTGGTACGGGTCGGGGACGAACGCGGCGCGGGTGCGCTCCTCGTCGTTGACATAGCCGCGGCCCACGCAGACACCGGAGAAGACGATCTCGCCGGACGAGCCGAGCGGCACCGGACGCAGCAGTTCGTCGACGACGTAGATCCGCACGCCGGCGATCGGACGGCCCAGCGGCACCGACGCCTGCTCGGGCACACCGCGCATGACCTCGTGGTTGGTGTCGTCGGAGGTCTCGGTCAGGCCGTAGGCGTTGGCCAGCGCGACGTCGGGGAAGGTGGCGAACCAGCGTGCCACCAGGTCCTTCTTCAGGGCCTCGCCGGTCGCCGAGACGCAGCGCAGGTGGGGCAGTTCGCGGGGGTGGCGCTCCAGTTCGGTCAGCACCACCTCCAGGTAGGAGGGGACGACCTGGACGACCTCGACGCGGGCACGCTCCAGCGTCTCCACGAAGCGCGCCACGTCCAGGACGGCGGCCTGCTCGATGATGCGGGTGCGGCCGCCGACGGCGAGGGCGGCGACCAGCTGCCACAGCGAGATGTCGAAGCACTGCGGAGCGCTCTGCGCCACCACCCCGCCCTCACGGACCCCGAAGTCCTCGATCTTGGCGAGGAGGTGGTTGAGGAATCCGGCGTGCTCGCACAGCGCGCCCTTGGGCTTGCCGGTGGAACCGGAGGTGAAGTAGATGTACGCGCCTTGGGAGGCGGCGACGGGCAGCCCGGGATCGGTGTCGGGGTGGTCGGCGGCGAGCACGTCGTCGAGGTGCAGCGCGACGGCACCGGGGGCGGCGCGCAGCGCCTCGGGCAGTCCGGCGCAGGCGTCGCGTTCGGCGAGTACGTGGCGGCACTCGCTGCGGGTGAGCATGTCGGCGATCCGGCCCGCGGGGAAGTGCGGCTCCACCGGGAGGTAGACACCGCCCGCCTTCAGGACGCCGAGCACGGCCGCGAGCCATTCCAGGTTGCGTTCGCTGACCACCGCGACGGCGTTTTCGTCGCACAGGCCGCGGTCGCGCAGGGCGTGGGCGATGCGGTTGGCGCGGGCGTTGAGCTCGCGGTAGGTCCAGGAGCGTTCGCCCTGTTCGGCGGCGATGTCCTGTGGGCGCAGCCGGACCTGTTCCTCGAAGAGCTGATGGACCCGGCGGTCGGGCAGCTCGCGCCGGGGGCCGGCCAGCCCGTCGAGCTGGTGGGCGGTCTCCGCTGCGGAGACCGGGCTCCACTCGTGGTGGTCCGCCTCGGGCCGGCGGGCGAGCGTGTCCAGGGCGGCCAGCAGATAGCCGGAGATCCGCCCGGCCTGGCCGGCGTCGAGCGCGCGGGGGCGGTGGCCGAGGACGAGTTCCGGCTGCTGACCGGTCGTGTCCAGGCCCACCGCGAGCACGGTCTCGGGGGCCAGGTCGTCCGCGCGCGGGGCCCGGCCCGCGACCACGAGTGTGTCGAAGAGGGCTGGGGCGCCGTCGGCCTCGGCGCGCAGTTCCGCAAGGGCCGCGGCAGGACGGCCGGTCACCGCAGCGGCGGCGCGGGCGGCGGTGTGCAGCAGGGCCCGCCACGGGCCGTCGGCCACCGGCACCGGGCAGGGCAGCGCCTGCGGCGCCGGACCGTCGGCGCCCAGGTAGCCGACCACGACGGCGGAGTCGGAGGTCAGCGCCGCCAGCACCCGTGCACAGGCGGCCAGGAGCACGGTGCCGGGGTCCGTGGCGAGGTCGTCCGCCAGCCGCCGCACCGCCTGTGCGGTCGCGGCCGGCAAGGCCGTCCGGTGTTCGGCCACGGCGCCCGGTGCGCTGTGCTCGCCGGACCACCGGGGTACGGGCGTATAGCTGCCCTCGGCGAGCACGCGCTGCCAGAATTCCCGGTCCGTCACCGGGTCGGCAGTCGTGTGCCACTGTGCGGGCCGGCTGTGCTGCCCGTCCTGCCGAACCTTCACTCGCGTTACCTTCCATCGCGAACGTCCGGTCCGGACGTTCTTCAGCATCTGTGCAATGGCCGGTAACGACGCTAGGACGCCCCATTATTGGCGAGATATCGCTTCGGAACCCCGGGGTTATCGCCCCGCTCGGCGCTGTGCGAACGGGACGGACGACCGGCGCCGGGGACCTTGCGGGGCGCCGGAGACGGCGCACTTCAGCGCCGCGAGGGCGGGGCGGTCACTCCCCGGCGACCACCAGCCCCGCTTCGTACGCGTACACCGCCGCCTGTGTGCGGTCGCGCAGCTGCAGCTTGACCAGGATGCGTCCGACATGGGTCTTCACCGTCTGCTCGGCGATGACCAGCTGCTCGGCGAGCTCGGCGTTGGACAGGCCCTGGGCGATCAGGCACAGCACCTCCGTCTCCCGCTCGGTCAGATCCGCCACCCGGTCCCGGCGGGGCGCGCGGGGTGCGCCCCGCTTGGAGAACTCCTCGATCAGCCGCTTGGTGACGGTCGGGGCGAGCAGGGCGCCGCCGGTGGCGATGGTGCGTACGGCGGCGGCGAGTTCGTGGGCCGAGGAGTCCTTGAGCAGGAACCCGCTGGCCCCGGCGCGCAGTGCCTCGTACACATACTCGTCCAGATCGAAGGTGGTGAGCATGAGGATCTTGGTGAGGCTGCCGCTTCCGGTGATGCGGCGGGTGGCCTCCAGGCCGTCGAGCTCCGGCATCCGGATGTCCATCAGCACGACGTCCGGGGCGTGTTCGGCCACCTGGCGGACGGCCTCCGCGCCGTTGTCCGCCTCCCCCACGACCTCGATGTCCGGCTGCGCGTTGAGCAGGACCGCGAAGCTCCCCCGGATCATCGCCTGGTCGTCGGCGATCAGCACGCGTATCGTCATCAGTCCTCACTCCGGCCGGTGGGCAGCAAGGCCCGTACCTCGAACCATCCGTCCCTCATGCGCCCCACATGCAGGGTGCCGCCGAGCATGGAGGCCCGCTCCCGCATACCGAGGACACCGTGTCCGTTGCCGCTCTGGCGCTGCCCGGTGCCGGTGACCGGGCTGTTGGTCACCTGCACCCCGAGCTCCGCATCCCCGTAGGTCAGCTCCACCCGGACCTGTGCGCCGGGTGCGTGGCGCAGCACATTGCTCAGCGCTTCCTGGGTGATCCGGAACGCCGAGAGTTCGACGTGGTGGGGCAGGGTCCGCGGGGTACCGGCTATGTCCGTCTCGACGGTCAGTCCGGCCGCCCGTACATTGCCGACCAGTTCACCGAGATTGTCCAGGGTCGGCTGCGGCACGTATTTGCCGTCCTCGCCGCGCGCACCGGGGTCGTCGGACCGCATCATGCCCAGGATGTGGCGGAGTTCGGTCAGGGCGGCCAGCGCATTGCGCCGGATGCTGCCGAAGCTCTCGCGCATCACCTCCGGCGGATCGGCGACGAGGTACGGCGCGGCTTCCGCCTGTACCGCGACGACGGACATGTGGTGCGCCACGACATCGTGCAGCTCCCGTGCGATGCGGGCCCGTTCCTCCAGCAGCGTCCGGCGGAACCGTTCGATCTCGGTGAGTTTTTCCTGCCGCCGCAACTGCCGCTGTGCTTCCCTGCGTCCGCGCACGGCGGCCAGCAGCAGCAGTCCGACCCCGGACAGTATCCCGAACGCGTACAGCCCCTGCCCCGCGCCCTCGGGCCGCAGCACCACCGCGAGCACCCCGCCGACGAGCAGGGTCAGCAGCCACTGGGTGACGAACAGCCGGGCGCTGACCCGCCAGGCGACGATCAGCGTCACGACCAGGTGCGCCAGAAACCCCGGCTCCGTCCACGGCCAGGGCGTATCCCTGGCCGGCGGGGCCCCCAGCGCCACCAGCAGCAGCGGGAACGGCACCATGGCCACGAGCGACAGCCACCAGGCTGCCACCGGCCGGGACAGACTCAGCGGTACGGACGCCGCCTGGAGGCACGCGAGCAGCACCGGCACCGGCCACGGCATCTGCAGCCGCTCGGCGACCACGTCCGCTCCCGGCACGACGAGATAGAGCGTGAACAGTCCCGCGAGGACGAGCGGGAGCTGGCGGAGCACCCGGTTGCGCGCCCGGTGGAGAGCCGGCAGCGGCCGTGGGGAGAAATCCAGGAGCTCCCCCCGTAAGGGACGAACGGTGGACACCCACCACTGCTGCACCCCGTGCGCCCGCTCACTCGGTGGTCGCTGCGCACTGTCCGGATCGCTTGTCACGCACGCCATGGTAGAGCCGCGCCGAAGAGGCCCGGAGCCGTGCCGCTGGCCGGGCCACGATGCCCTGGTCGGCCCTCCCGTGTCGCGCGCGCGGTGGTTTCGGCGTGAAGTGGAGAGGGCGCCCGGCCGTGGAGGTGCCGCAGGCCGGCCAACAGAACAGCGACGGCCGCTCCCGCAGGAACACCTCAGGAACCCATGAGGAGCATCGCAAGGCCCCGGCCGCTGACCCGGCCCACCGGGCCTGGCGTCCGCGGCACCATGAGCGAGTGCCCTGACAAAGAGAACGGCCAGGAGAGCGATGCACGACAACAGCGGCGAACCGACGGCCACACCGCATCCGAGGGTGTGCGAACTGTGCGGCACTGCCATCCACCGGACCTCGCAGGTCTCCGGCCGGGTCCGCGACTCCTCCTGGATCCACCCCTACGACTCGGAGCAGGACGGTGAACGGCTCCTGGCAGCCTGCAGCCCCGGCCATCTCGACCAGCTCCGGCAGCGCTACCGCCGGCGGCCGTTCGTCAAGGAAGAACTCTGGGCGGGAAAGATCGACCGTGCCCTGCGCGCACAGCCCGACCTCGACGAGGAAGAACTCGCCGATGTGACGGGGCTGAACTTCATCCAGATCGAACACGCCCTCACCTGGGAGAGCGAACGCTTCCTGGCGGAACGGGCCGCACGAGGCGGTCACGAGGGGCCGGACGGCGGACCCGGCAGACAGAACACCCAGGGGCTGAACTGACACCGGGTCTCCCCCTGACTGACACCGGGCCCCCTACGGCTTGGATCCATCGCGCTGTGCTGCCGGTTGCGGCACGACCAGGGCATCCCCGGGGCGGTGGGAGTCCGGCGCCACCGCCGTCACTGGTCCACGTGGTGCTGGAGCACGTCACAGGTGTACTGGAACTCCTCCATGAGGCGGGTGGCCTCGATGA
Source organism: Streptomyces sp. NBC_00400 (assembly GCF_036048035.1). Taxonomy (NCBI): domain Bacteria; kingdom Bacillati; phylum Actinomycetota; class Actinomycetes; order Kitasatosporales; family Streptomycetaceae; genus Streptomyces; species Streptomyces sp. NBC_00400. Next base: position 1,607,203 of record NZ_CP107940.1, read on the forward strand.
CCAGTACGCCGTAGGGGCGGGCCGGGTCGGCGAGCGGCAGGCCGTCACGCTCGGCCTGTTCGGTCACGCGCCGGCGGCACTGCTGGGCCCGGTCCGCCAGCCGGCACAGCTGCGGAGCCTGGTCGCTCAGCTTGTCCTCGTCGAGACCGGCAAGGACCTCGGTGATCTCCGAGACGGAGGCCAGGAAGTCGGCGTAGTACTCCAGGAAGGACCGGTAGCGGGGGCTGCTGTCGTCCTCGCTCCACCGGTCCAGGCTCCGCGTCAGGGACCCCATTTGGTACAGCACGCGCTCCAACGCCGCCAGAACCGCGTCGTAGCCCGCGAAGCCGGTACGCCCGCGATGGCGGCGGAGCAGCCGGCGCGGGTTGTAGTGCAGGCTCTCCTGCGCGGTGTGCAGGCCCGCCCTCGCCTGGGTGACCAGCCCTTCCGTTCGCTGGGCCCGGCCCCGCCACTGTGCGGTGCGCTCCTTGCCGACCTCGTGTGCGCGCAGCGCCGGGTGCATATCGCCGACCAGGTCGTACAGCGCACGGGCCAGGGTGTGGATACCGTGCTCGGCGCTGCGGTAGCGCAGGGGTGGCACCACGGCGACGTTGACCAGGATGCCGATCCCGCAGCCGATGAGGACCAGCAGGATGATCTGCCCGAGCTGGGTGACCTTCTCCAGGTCCGAGGTGGCGGAGACATAGGTGGAGAAGGCGAAGAACGCCGCGGTGGCCACCTGGGAGCCTTGTGAACCGAGCGCCGGCCACCGGCCGATGGTGAGCGCCACCAACGCCACCAGCGCAAAGGTCAGCAGCTCGGGGCCGCCGAGAGAACCCAGGGCCGCCTGCACCGCGACGCCCACCGCGACGGCAGCCGCATAGCGGGAGGACTGCAGCAGTGACTGGTACACGGTCACCTGCATGATCAGCACCGCCGAGAACGGCGCAAAGGCCGGCGACTGTGCGTGCAGGAGGGAGAAGGAGACGACCCAGGCGAGGGTGGCGGCCACGGTGCTCTTGCCGATGAGCAGCACCGTGTGGCGCTCGTACCCCTCCGAGCCCAGGGCCCGCCGCCACCACTGCCCCATCCTGGAGAGCCGGCCGTGTCCGGCCGGTTCCTTCCGCCGCTCGACGACACCATCGGCCACGCCAGTCCTCCGCTTCCTCAGGGGTCCGCCCATTCGGGCGTCTTCGGTCTGCCCGGTACCCGCCCCTTGCGGCGCTATCCACGGCCGTGCCGCGTGGTGGATGACTCCACGGGCTGCCCCTCAGCGACCCTGCCTCTGCACGGCCTCGGGGGTGACGGGCGTGAAGAGGTTGATCAGATTCCCGTCGGGGTCCCGGAAGAGGAGCGAGCGGTTGCCCCACGGCATCGTCGTCGGCTTCTGGACGAACGCCTCGCAGAGGGACGTCAGACGCTCGTACTCCGCATCGACGTCGGCGACGCGGAATTCGGTGATCACCGTGCGGTTGGCGGCCGGCCGGGCGCTGCCGGCGCCGAACAGCGCCACCGTGCGCTCACCGGCGAGCGCAAGGGTGCCCGACTCCGTCACGAGCTCGGCGAACTCGGGGGTCGACCATGTCGCCGAAACGCCGGTGACCTGCTCGTAGAACGCGACGAGGCGAGCGACGTCATGGGTGATCACACGGAGCGAAACGAGGTTCATCAGGGGACTTCCTGTCAGAAGTGACGCGCCTGTCAGAAGTGACGCGGGGTGAAGGAACGCCTCGAACGCTAGGACCCCTACCGGACAGAACCCGCCCGGTATATGCAGCAGACTTGCCGAAGTGACCACATCGACCACTCGGGTGCTCGCCCTGCTGGAGATCCTGCAGGGGGGCGGCATCCGCACCGTTCCCGACCTGGCCGCCCGCCTCGGCGTCGACGAACGCACCGTCCGTCGCTACGCCGGCCACCTGCTGGACCTCGGCGTGCCCGTCGACTCGGTGCGTGGCCGCTACGGCGGTTACCGGCTCGCCCCGGGCTACCGGATGCCCCCGCTGATGCTCACCGAGGACGAGGCCCTGGCCGTTCTGCTCGGCCTCCTGGCCGCACAGCGGGCCGGGCTGGTCACCACGTCCGCCGCGGCGAGCGAGAGTGCCGCGGCGAAACTGCGGCGCGTCCTGCCCAAGGCCCTGGGGCGACGGCTGGCGGCGCTGCCGGCCACGGCCGATTTCACCGCGCGGCCCCGCCCCGCCGCCGCACCGGATGCGGGTGTGCTGCTGGGACTTGCCGAGGCCGCGCTCCATCAGCGCCCGGTGGCGATCGCCTACACCGACCGGAAGGGCCGCGGCAGCGACCGCACCGTCCTGCCCTACGGTCTGGTGGCGCACTCCGGACGCTGGTACCTGACCGGCGCGGACCCGGCCGCCGGGGAGGGGGAGGTGCGCACCTTCCGGCTGGACCGGATCACCGCCGCCACCGTGCAGCCCGGCTCGTTCGTCGTCCCGCCGGCCTTCGACCCGGTGGCCACGGTCCTGGACAGCCTCGCGCAGACCCCCTGGAGGCACGAGGTGTCGCTGCGCATCCACGACAGCGTCCCGCACCTCCGCCGCCATCTCCCGGCCGGCATCGCCACCCTGTCCACGATCCCGGATACGGCGGCACCCGACGACACCGAGCCGGCGGTCGACGCGCGCGGGACCCGCCCCGAGAGCCCGGCCCGCCCGGCACCGTCCGACGAACCCACCCGGTGGGTCCGCGTCCGGATCCGGGCCGAGCGGCTGGACTGGATTCCCCCCGTACTGGCCGCTCTGGACCGCCCGTTCGTCATCGAACACCCCGCGGAACTGCGCACCCGTGTGCAGGAGCTGGCCCACCGCCTCGGCGCTCATGCCGCTGCCGGCCAGGAGCGTCCGCCCGGTCCTGAGGCCGGCTGACGGGCCGGAGCACCACCACTGCCGGCTTCCCAGGGGCCGCAAGGCGGGCCGCCACGTTCCACTTTCTCCCTGGGACGGCTGGGACACATCATCGGCCGGCTCGTCGGAAACGCTGAGCGATGCAGGGTCACGCTCCGGTGAACCTGCAGATCAATCGAGGAGAATCCGATGAATCGACGTCGACGCATGATGCGCAGCGGTGTGGTCGCCGCGGTTGCCGCCCTCGCCATGGTCCCCGCGGTGGCGTTCGCCGACTCCTGTCCGCACCCCGCATCCGGCCGGCACTCCGCGCAGCAGGACACGGCGACGATGAGGACCACTCATGCGTACGGCCGCGTGGTGACCCCGAACGACGTGCGCCTGAACGTCCGTTCGGGTCCGGGCACCGCCTACCGCGTGGTCGGCACCGTACGCGCCGGCCGGGTGCGGGCCCTCGCGTGCAAGACCGACGGCGGCTCGGTGCAGGGCAACCACCGCTGGTACCGGCTCACGCACCACCGGGGCTTTGTCTCCGCCCACTATGTCCACGCCTTCCGCGCCGTCCCGTGGTGCCGGGTCCTCGGCAGCTGACGCCGCCGTCCGCGGTGACACCGCAATGATCGCCGGCTGCCCGCCCGTTCGAGGGGGCGGGCGGGCAGCCGGTCCGAGTTCTTGGAGCGCGCGATGGTCACAGAGACAGATATGCAGGGGCCTGGGCCGGGACGCAGGGCCGTGTGCCGCCTCGGGCTGAGCGCGGCGGCCGCTGCCGTGATGCCGGCCCGGGGGGCACCGGCGGCGCCGGCTCCGAGCCGGAAGCTGCCCACCCTGTCCGCGGCGGGCCGGCCGTTCCTCGCCGGGCGGCTGCGGCACGCCACGGTGCTGCAGTCCTTCGCCGTCGACGAACGGAAAGGTCATCTCTACGCCCTGCAGGTGGTGGCGGGCGGGGTCCGGCTGGCAGGCGAGGAGACGGCTCCTTCCCACGCGCAACGCGTCAGGAACGGCGATCTGTGCCTGAACCGGCTCACCCTTGACGGCTCCGCCGCCGGTCACATGTACCTGAAGGGCTTCGGTCACGGAGGCTCGATCGGACTGGAGGACTCCGCGGACGGTGTCACGCTGTGGACGGAGTGGGATGCCAACCCGGCGTCCGGCTACGGGCGGGGGGTGTGCCGCTTCCGTTTCACGGACGGGCGGGTGCTGGAGCGTGGCACCGGCGGACTCGGCACGTGCCACCCCGTCATCGGCTCCACCAGCAACGCCCCCGCCCTCGATGTGACGCACCGGCAACTCCTGCTGCGGTACAAGAGGGACGGCATACCGAGGTTCGCCCTGTACGACCTGGACCGGTTCCGGGCCGGCTGGTTCCTCCCGCTGACCGACTTCGCCCAGCCGGGCGCCGGCCTCGCCCTGCCCTTCCAGGGCATGGCCGTCCACGGCGCCTACGCCTACCAGCTCCTGGGCAGTGCGTACGGCACGGGGAATCCGGCGTCCTCCGGCGGCAACACCCGGTTGTACCGCATCGACCTGCGGTCCGGACGTGTGGTGTGGCAGCAGCTGGAACGGACGGCTCCGGGTCTGTCGCCCCGCGAGCCGGAGGGCCTGGCCGTGCTGCGGGACGGGGGCACACCGCGGCTGTGCCTGGGGTTCGTCGAAGGCCCGGCGGGCGGCCGCGGCTTCCGCCTGTATGACAAAGCGCTCAGCTGACATATCCCGTTCGGTGTGTGCGGGGTGCATCGGCCGCCACGGGTGGGTACACATTCCGCCATCCGGGAGGAAACAGACCCCCCGGATCCCCGGCCGGGACCGCTGAGGCGAACCTCCCGGCCCGGAGGCAGGTGGTGAGGGGAGGCGCACAAGGTGTCCCGCTGGCGGCCGCTGCCCGACACGCTCGATACTGACGCGCAACGCTTGGCGAAAGAGTTGCGCGTCCTCAAGGAACGGACCGGGCTGAGTCTGGACGGGCTGGCCAGGAAGACCCCGTACAGCAAGTCCGCCTGGCACCGCTATCTCAACGGCGAGAAGCTGCCGCCGCGCAGCGCGGTCGAAGCACTCGCCCAGGTGGCAGGCGCGGATCGGGAACAGTTGCTCGCCGTGTACGACGCCGCGTACCGCGCCCGGACGGCACCCGTGGCCCCGCCGCCCGTGGCGCCCACGGCTCCCCTCCCGGCGGAAGGCACCGGCCTCACGGCGGAACGCACCGGGTGGGCCCGGCAGTTCCTGCGCAGCGCCGGGGTGCTGCGGACCGTCGGGGCGCTGGTGGCGCTGACGGCGCTGGTGGCGACCATGGGTGCGGCGGCCGCGATCGTGGAGATTCCCGCACGGGCCGCACGCACGGACGGCGATGCCTCCCCCGCGTGCCACGGCCACCGATGCCAGGGGCGCTATCCGTGGCGGCCCGGCTGCCATCGCGATGCGCGCGCGGAGAGCACCATCGTGGACACCACCTACACCGTGCGCCTCCGGTTCAGCCCCTCGTGCGGAACCGTCTGGTCGGAGGTACAGCCGCGCTCCGGCGGCGCACAGAAGGTGTCGATCTGGGTCGGCCGTGACGCCCGCCTCACCTCCCACACCCACGGCCGTGAAGGACTTGCCGTCAGCCCCATGCTGGCCACCTCGGACCTGCGGCAGGCGGTGGCCTGCGCAAAGGTGGCGGACCGCGTGGCCTGCACCGGCGCCATCGAGCTGACGAGCCCGGCCCGTTCCCCTGAGGGTGATGACTTTCCCGGACCCGAGTTCCTTGACCGGGTGATGCGTTGAGGTGAGCGGTGCCGGGTGAAGGGGCGATGCACCGCTGGGGCCGTCCGCCGCGACGAGTCGCTTTCGGCCTGTTCAGCGCCTGTGCCGGGAGGCTTTCCCGACGGCGGAATTCCATGGCCGACTGCTGCGGCGGCGTAAGTGGTACCCGAAGGGGCGGCTGTTCGGACGTTCGGTATTCAATGACCAAGGGAAATGTGTCATCCGCCAGAGCTGGGACGAGGAAGGCAATTTCACGGAGGAGACCTACACACGCCAGGCCTCCCCGTCCTCCACCTGTTCGAGGAGGGAGGGGTCAGGCAGGGAAGCGGCCTCGCAGCCCTCAGCCGTCCGCGCGGCCGGCCTGGCATCGCCACCGCCCACCCTCTGGGGGGCTCACCAGTTCGTCGGCACGCCACCCGCCAGGGTGATCTCACTCGAACTCAATTACCCCTCGGGGAAAGGAAGTTCGACACCCAGGCGCCTTCCTCGCCCCCTAGGCGTCCTCTTGTTCCGAATGCCTCGGTTACGGCAGCGCTTTCCGCCAGGATGTCGCGGAAATCGCGTCTTCGAGCCAAAGGGATCCCAGAATGAGAATGACCGACATACCGCTGGACTGGCTGGTTCCCGGGGTCTTGCTGCTCGTCGGGGTGCCGGTGGTCGCGGCGCTGGTGGTGCGGGGCAGGCGAGCGGCCGCCCGGTCCGCCGGAGAGGACTCCTGGGAACGCAGCGAGGAGCGCCGGCGCCGCAAGGAGACGGTCTTCGCCTCGGCCTCGTATCTGCTGCTGTTCTGCTGTGCGGCGGTCGCCGCAGCACTGTCCTTCCACGGTTTGGTCGGCTTCGGCGTACAGAACCTCAACCTCTCCGGGGGCTGGGAGTACCTGGTGCCGTTCGGGCTCGACGGCGCGGCGATGTTCTGCTCCGTGCTCGCCGTGCGGGAGGCCAGCCACGGTGACGCGGCGCTCGGTTCGCGGATGCTGGTGTGGACGTTCGCGGGCGCGGCGGCGTGGTTCAACTGGGTGCATGCGCCGCGCGGCCTGGACCACGCGGGCGCTCCGCAGTTCTTCGCCGGGATGTCGCTGTCGGCGGCGGTCCTCTTCGACCGGGCGCTCAAGCAGACCCGCCGGGCGGCGCTGCGCGAGCAGGGCCTGGTGCCCCGTCCGCTGCCGCAGATCCGGATCGTCCGCTGGCTGCGCGCTCCCCGTGAGACCTTCGGGGCCTGGTCGCTGATGCTGCTGGAGGGCGTACGGACGCTGGACGAGGCGGTCGAGGAGGTCCGCGAGGACCGGCGCGAGAAGGAGCAGCAGCGTCTCCGCAGGCGCGAGCAGGGCAAACTCGACCGGGCGCGACTCAAGGCCATCAACCGGCAGCACCGCAGCTGGGGCCGTGGCGGCGGTCGGCAGCTGGCGGTGACGCAGGCGGCGACGGCCACCGCGGAGGTGGCCGGTCCCGACCCCGCCATAGCCGGCGACGCCGCGCCGCCGCTCACCGGAGAGCTGCCGGTGCCCGCCCGTCCGGCCCTCAAGGCCGTGTCCGGGGCTGAGGCCGAGGGCGCCGCGATCGCGGACGGGCCCCGGCGGACCGTGGATCTCACCGCCGAGGACGACACCCAGACCATTCCCCGTCTGGACTCCCTGGAGGAAAAGCTGGCCGAGATCGAGCGGCAATTCGGCTGACCGGCGGCGGGCCGTGCGGGCCGGCACCCGCGCCCATGGGTCAGGCCGGTCCGCCGCCCAGCTCGAACCACACGCTCTTGCCGAGGCTTTCGACACGTATTCCCCAGGCGTCGGCTAAGGAGCGCACCAGCATCAGGCCCCTGCCGGAGGTGCCGTCGGTGGTCGGGGTGCGCGGCTCGGGACGGCCGGGAACAAAGTCCCGCACCTCCACCCGCAGCCGGTCGCTGACCCTGGCCGTGACGACGGCGCCGCCCTCCGCATGGACCAGGGCGTTGGTGACCAGCTCGCTGGTGAGCAGTGTCGCGACCTCCGTGAGCTCGCCGCCCCCCGGCGCCGACCAGCGGCTGAGCAGTTGGCGCAGCTCCCGGCGCACCTCGCCGACCGCTTTCAGATCCGCATGCCGCACCTTCCGCTCCAGTACTCCCGGCGCTCGTGCGGCGATTCCCCCGTTCCGGCTCCCCTCAGCCGTTTTCTGCTGTCTGTCCCGCTCTTCGCGTCGCACAGGCTGACGCATTTTCTCCCCCGCCCCCAACGAACATCGGCGCTCTGCCTCGAACAGCCTCACGGTCAGCATGCCCATCGGATCTGCCGCCATGCTTCGGCCCGCCGGGTCGCCGGGGCACGCCCCGCGCGCCGGATGGGCCGGGCGCCGCCCAGTGGGTATGCCTGACCCGAGCCTGCCGTGGACCCCCGGCCGGGACCCGGACGACCGGAGCACTCCCCCGGCTACGGCAACCGCCGAGGTCCCCGCCGGGGGCCCCGCCCGCGCCCCGGCGGCGTCGGGGAGTACGACCGTGAGGAGCCGCTGTGCACGACGACCGACTGCTGGTGGAGGGGCGTCTGGAGAGGGCGCTGGGGCAGTTCATCCGGCCCGCGCAGTACGCGGCGCGGGTACCGCTGCGGCTCGAGGTCTGGCATGTGCCGCGCAGCGTCGTCGACGGCCCGGGGGAGGATGCGAGCGCTCGGGGAACGGTGCCGGTGCGCGACGCGCTGCAAGCCCCGTACGAGCCCTTCGCGGTCGGCGAACCCTGGGGGCCGCCGTGGTCCACGAGCTGGTTCCGGCTGACGGGTGAGGTGCCCGAGGAGTGGGCGGGGCGACGGGTGGAGGCCGTTATCGACCCCGGCTTCAGCGGCGACGGGCCCGGCTTCCAGGCGGAGGGGCTTGTCTACGACGCCGAGGGCGTACCGGTCAAGGGCATCCATCCGCGCAGCCGGCATGTCCCCGTCGGCGCGCCGGCCGGCGGCGGTGAGCAGGTGCGGCTGCTGCTGGAGGCCGCCGCGAATCCGGCCGTGCTGCGGGATTTCCGCCCCACCGACCTCGGCGATGTACGCACCGCGCCCAGCCGTCCGCTGTACCGCTTCGCCTCGGCGGATCTCGCGGTGCTCGACGAGAGCGTCTGGCAGTTGATCCTGGACATCGAGGTGCTGTCGGAGCTGATGCACGAGCTGCCCGCCGAGGGGTCGCGCCGGCACGAGATCCTGCGGGCGCTGGAGGACATGCTGGACGCGCTCGATCTGCACGATGTCGGCGGCACCGCGAGGGCGGGACGGGACGCACTGGCGGACGTCCTCGGCCGCCCGGCCGCCGCGAGCGCCCATCGCGTCTCGGCCGCCGGGCATGCGCATATCGACTCCGCCTGGCTGTGGCCGCTGCGTGAGACGGTCCGCAAGGCGTCCCGTACCTTCGCCAATGTCACCCATCTGGCCGAGGACTACCCGGAGTTGGTGTTCGCCTGCTCCCAGGCGCAGCAGTACGCCTGGGTCAAGGAGCACCAGCCGCACATCTGGGCGCGCATCAAGAAGGCAGTGCGGAAGGGCAATTGGGCTCCGGTCGGCTCGATGTGGGTGGAGTCCGACGCCAATATGCCCGGCGGTGAGGCGCTGGCCCGGCAGCTGGCGTGCGGCAAGCGCTTCTTCCTGGAGGAGCTGGGGGTGGAGACCGAGGAGGTCTGGCTGCCCGATTCGTTCGGCTACAGCGCCGCATTCCCGCAGCTGGCGCGGCTGGCGGGGGCGAAGTGGTTCCTGACCCAGAAGCTGTCGTGGAACCAGAGCGACAAAATGCCGCACCACACCTTCTGGTGGGAGGGCATCGACGGTACCCGGGTCTTCACCCACTTCCCGCCGGTGGACACCTACAACTCCCGGCTGGCGGCAGATGAACTCGCCCACGCCGAGCGCAACTTCGCGGACAAGGGCCGCGCCACCCGCTCGCTGGTGCCCTTCGGCTGGGGTGACGGCGGGGGCGGCCCGACCCGCGAGATGCTGGAGCGGGCCCGCCGGCTGCGCTCCCTGGAGGGCTCCCCCCGCGTCGGGATCGAGGCGCCGGCCCGGTTCTTCGAGTCCGCCCACGCGGAGTACGGGGCGGCGGCACCGGTCTGGTCGGGCGAGCTGTACCTCCAGTTCCACCGCGGCACGTACACCTCGCAGGCGAAGACCAAACAGGGCAACCGCCGCAGCGAACACCTGCTGCGCGAGGCGGAGTTGTGGGCGGCGACGGCGGCGGTGCGGGCGGGTGGCGGTGGCTACGCCTATCCGTACGACGCCCTCGACCGCCTCTGGAAGACGGTGCTGCTGCACCAGTTCCACGACATCCTCCCGGGGTCGTCCATCGCCTGGGTGCATCGCGAGGCCCGTGACACCTATGCGGCGGTCGCGGCCGAACTGACCGGGATCACCGGGACGGCGCTGGGGGCGCTCGGGGCAGCCGGGGCGCCCGGAGCGCTGGAGGCAGCGGAGACGGCGGCGGCCGGGGTGCCGGTGGTGTTCAATGCCTCGCCCTACGACCGGGACGAGATCGTCACCCTGCCGGCGGCGGGGCCGGGGAGCGGTCCGGGGACGGGCGGGCCCACCGAGGTTGCGGTGCATGTCCCCGCGCTCGGCTCGGCGGCCGTCCGCCCGGGCGGCGAGGACTCCGCCACCCCGCCGCCCGCGCCGGTACAGGCGGACAGCGACGCCGGCGGCACCGTCACGCTCGACAACGGGCTGCTGCGGGTGGCCGTCGACGCCGACGGCCTGCTGGCGTCCGTACGCGATCTGCACGCCGGGCGGGAAGTGCTGGCGCCGGGCGCCCGCGGCAATCTGCTGCAACTGCACCCCGACCACCCCAACAAGTACGACGCCTGGGACCTCGACCGGCACTACCGCCACCGGCACACCGATCTGGCCGACGCCGAGTCGGTCGAGCTGACCGCGGCCGGGCCACTGTCCGCGACGGTACGGGTGACCAGGGCGTTCGGCGCGTCCCTGATCGTCCAGGAGCTGATCCTGCGGGCGGGCTCACGCCGCCTCGACATCCGCACCGACATCGACTGGCACGAGTCGGAGAAGGTCCTCAAGGCCGCCTTCCCCCTGGATGTGCACGCCGAACGGTCCACCTCCGAGGTGCAGTTCGGGCACGTACACCGCCCCACACACGCCAACACCAGCTGGGACGCGGCCCGTTTCGAGATCTGCGCGCACCGCTGGCTGCGGGTCGCCGAGCCGGGCTACGGCATCGCGCTGCTCAACGACTCGACGTACGGCCACGACGTCACCCGCACCCCGCACCAGGAGGGCCTGGGCACGACCGTCCGGCTCACCCTGCTGCGCGCACCGCACAGCCCCGACCCCGAGACCGACCAGGGCACCCACCGTTTCACCTATGCGCTGCTGCCGGGCGCCGGGACCGGCGAGGCGGTCGCCGAGGGGCTGGCGCTCAACCTGCCGCTGCGGACCGCCGTCACGCCGCCCGTCGCGCCGCCCGTCCCCCCGCTGGTCCGCATCGACCACCCGGCCCTCACCATCGAGTCGGTCAAGCTCGCCGAGGACCGCAGCGGCGATGTGGTGGTGCGGCTGTACGAGTCGCGCGGCGGACGCGCCTGCGGCACGCTCTCCCCCGGCTTCCCGGTCGAACGGGTCACCGTCACGGACCTGCTGGAGCGGCCGCTGCACGAGGAGGAGGAAGGGCCGACCTCGGAGGTGACGGTGGAGCTGCGTCCGTTCCAGATCCTGACGCTCCGGCTCCGGCCACAGCACCCGCCAGGGGCCTGAACCGCCGCGGCACCCGCCAGAGGCCTGCACCGCCACGGCACCCGCCAGAGGCCTGCACCGCCGCGGCACCCGCCAGAGGCCTGCACCGCCGCGGCACCCGCCCGGGGCAGCCGGGGTGCCGGTACCTCTATTCTCGATCGGTCAGGGTGCGTTGGTGAGGGATTCAGGGGGCGGGGAATGAAATTTTTCTGGTCATTGGCGTGGATACGGCACGCCGGCAACTTCGGGTACAGCCATGGCGCCCTGCCGGGAACGATCGGGACGATCGCCCTTCTCCTCACGGCCGTTGTCCTGGGCTTCGCGCTCCACCGCGTCGACCGCATCCGCCGCCTCCGCTTCGCGGCGCCTGCCGTCGCGGTCGCCTTCTTCACCGCCGGGGTGCTCTGGCTCGCCGGCAGTTGAGGTGTCCTCGCGCCGAACTAAATCCTGGGAACGTTCCGCAAGTTGGAGCGGGCCATCTGCAGCATCCGGCCGACGCCGCCGTCCAGCACCATCTTGCCGGCCGAGAGGGCGAAGCCGGACACCATCTCGGCGCTGATCTTCGGCGGGATGGACAGGGCATTGGGGTCGGTGACGATGTCGACCAGCGCCGGCCCCTTGTGCTTGAAGGCCTCGCGCAGTGCGCCGCGCAGTTGCTTGGGCTTCTCCACCCGGATGCCGTGGGCCCCGGCCGCGCGGGCGATGGCCGCGAAGTCCGGGTTGCGGTAACCCGTGCCGTACGACGGCAGCCCGGAGACCAGCATCTCCAGCTCCACCATGCCCAGCGAGGAGTTGTTGAACAGCACCACCTTCACCGGCAGGTCGTACTGGACCAGGGTGAGGAAGTCGCCCATCAGCATGGAGAACCCGCCGTCGCCCGACATCGAGACGACCTGGCGCCCGCGGTCGAGGAACTGGGCGCCGATCGCCTGCGGCAGTGCATTGGCCATCGAGCCGTGGCTGAACGAACCGATCACCCGGCGGCGGCCGTTGGGGGTGAGATAGCGGGCCGCCCAGACATTGCACATACCGGTGTCGACCGTGAAGACCGCGTCGGCGGCGGCCTCCTCGTCCAGGACCGAGGCGACGTACTCGGGGTGGATCGGCAGGTGCTTCTCGACCTTGCGGGTGTACGCCTTGACCACGCCCTCCAGGGCGTCGGCGTGTTTCTTGAGCATCCGGTCCAGGAACCTGCGGTCCGTCTTCGGCTGCACCTTGGGCATCAGACCGCGCAGCGTCTCGCGCACATCGCCCCAGACGGCCAGGTCGAGCGTGGAGCGGCGGCCCAGGTGTTCGGGGCGGACATCGACCTGCACGATCGTGACGTCGTCGGGCAGGAACGCCTCGTACGGGAAGTCCGTGCCGAGCAGGATCAGCAGGTCGCACTCATGGGTGGCCTCGTAGGCCGCGCCGTAGCCGAGCAGTCCGCTCATGCCGACGTCGAAGGGGTTGTCGTACTGAATCCATTCCTTGCCGCGCAGCGCATGGCCCACCGGGGCCTTCACCCGCTCGGCGAATTCCATGACCTCGGCGTGGGCTCCCGCCGTACCGCTGCCGCAGAACAGCGTGACCTTGCCGGCCTCGTTGATCATCCGGGCCAGCTTGTCGGTCTCGGCGTCGCCGGGGCGGACGGACGGGCGCGCGGTGACCAGGGCGTGTTCGATGGTGCGCTCGGGGGCCTGCTCGGCGGCGATATCACCGGGGAGCGCGACGACCGCGACCCCGCTCCGCCCGATGGCGTGCTGGATCGCGGTCTGCAGCACCCGCGGCATCTGCCGGGTGCTGGAGATCAGTTCGCTGTAGTGGCTGCACTCGGCGAACAGCCGGTCGGGGTGGGTCTCCTGGAAGAAGCTGGTGCCGATCTCGCTGGAGGGGATGTGGGAGGCCAGCGCGAGGACCGGGGCCATGGAGCGGTGGGCGTCGTACAGGCCGTTGATCAGGTGCAGGTTGCCGGGGCCGCAGGAGCCGGCGCAGGCCGCGAGGGAGCCGGTGAGCTGTGCTTCCGCCCCGGCGGCGAAGGCGGCGACCTCTTCGTGACGGACCTGGATCCAGTCGATCGCGGAGTTCCGTCGGATGGCGTCCACCACCGGGTTGAGGCTGTCGCCGACGACACCGTAGAGCCGCTGTACTCCCGCCCGCACGAGGATGTCCACGAACTGCTCGGCCACGGTCTGCTTCGCCATGTCGTGCTCGCTCCTTCGACGGGTGGTTGATTGCCCCTGCCGGCGTGGTGGGTGCTGCTCTCCCATGAACCCATGGGGCGCCGCGGTGCGCCCCCGCTGTGCCTCCCCGTATATCTCAGCGGCTGCCTCCCCGGCCCGCCTCCCGCTGCGCCTCGCCGTCGGGTCCGCGGCGGGGGCCCGGTACGGGCCGCGCTACGACTCCCACACCCCCACGGCCGTACGGTCCTCCGGGTGGCCCTCGGCCCGTAGTTGCGCGGCGGTGAGGAAGTCCACCAGTCCCGGCGGCCCGTCGGCGGACCACCGGTCGGCCAGCCGGGCGGCGAAGGCGGGCTCCCCCCTCAGCGGATCGGCGAGACCCGCGCTGCACAGCAGCAGAGTGTCCCCCGGACGGGCGAAGGCCGTCCGGAAGAGGAACGGCTCGGGCCGTGCCGGGCTCGCGTTCGGGTGCGGGTCGTGCGCCGGGCCCGTGTCGGGCCGGGGCAGGTGGCCGGTGCCCGTCGCCGTTCCGGAGCGGTGGGCCGTCCCGGCGGGCTCCAGGTCCTGCCAGGCGCCGTCGCGCAGCAGGAAGAGGCCGCCCTCGCCGACACCGAAGAACACCCGGGTACGGCAGTCCGGGTCGGCGGGCAGCAGCAGACAGCGCAACGCGGCCGGGTGCCGCTCCGGTGGGACGCCCCGCTCCGGCGACCGGCCGCGCAGGGGGCCGTAGCTGCGCTCGGTGAGCCGCTGCAGCCCGGATTTGAGGGCACCGCGACGGTCCGTCCGGATGTCCTCCGCCAGTCGGGTGTAACTGCGGCCGACCGCGCCGCCGATCCAGGTGCAGGCGTCCCGGGCGGCGCGGTGGGCGCCCTCGGCGGACGGACGGCCCGTGGCGACGGCGACCAGGATCAGGGCGTGCCGGCCGGCCCCGAAGCGGGCGGTGAGCAGCGCATCACGGCGTAGGTCGCCGCGCCGGCGGGCGGCGTCGCCGCGCTGTGAGGCGGCACGCAGGGTCAGCGCGCCGTACCGGGCGCCGTCCAGCGTGGTGTCCGGCACCAGGTCGTCGAGCGCGGCCGGGTCGGCGGCGGGCAGTTCGCCCGGTTCCGCCCCGGGGGAGGGCGGCCGGTCACCGGGGACGGCGGGGCCGGCGGTGGCGGGCGGTGGGGTGTCCAGGGGAGTGCGGGGCGATGGGGTGGTTGGCCGGTCGGTGGGTGGCGGGGTGGCCCGCTTGGGGCGGGGCGCCGGGGAGGCTCGCCGGTCGGTGGGTCGGCGGTCGGTGGGTCGGCGGTCGGTGGGTCGGCGGTCGGTGGGTCGGCGGTCAGTCGGCGGGGCATCGGTCGGCGCGCGGTCGATGGACGGGCCGTCCATGGGCGGGCGGTCGACAGACGGGCCGTCCATGGGCGGACGATCGGAGAGCGGGAGGCCGGCGGACGGGCGCTCGGCGGATGGCGTGTGCCTCCCGGGACCGGTGGACCGGAGCGGGGTCGGTACCGACGGCTCGGGCGGGGAGGGGGCGGGCCGGCTCGGCGGTTCCCGCGGTGGCGGGTCGGCCGTGCCGCGGTCCGGGGGCACCTGCGGTGCCGGACCGGCCCGCCTCGGCCCTCTCAGTGTCCGCAGCGCCGACGCGACCCGGTCATCGAGGGTGTCCGGGGCTCCGGACGGGCCCACATCGGACGGGCCGGCGCCGGACGGGCCGGCATCGCACACCACGCCGCGGCCCGGGGCGCCCGCGCCCGCGCCACCACTGCCGCTGCCGTCGCCGTCGCCGTACAACTGCCGCCACCAGTCGTCCTCGTGGCCCCGCGCGGCTCCCTGCTGATCCATGGGCCGTATTGTCCCTGGACGGCCACGGCGGAGACAGGGCGCGAAAGAGCGTCCACCGGGCGGCCGGCCCCTTACGGGTGATCGTCCGCCGGAAGGGGCGGCCGATGCGGGCCGCGGGTGCGGGCTCGGGCCCGGCGGGCCGGGTGGCCGTGGGTGTCGGCCGGTTCGCCCTCCGGCGTTGTCTGTTTGCCGGGTGACACGGAAGGGGCGGGGCTGACGGCGGAGCACCCGCCGGGCACGTCCGGTCCGGCCGGCCGGCAAGCGCTTCCGGGTCGCGTCCGGCACGCTGGGTCCATGAGACTGTGCAGCGTACGAGCCGTCACGGGGCGTGCGCCCGCCGGGAGTGAGGCCGGCGCGTGAGCGAGGGCAGCGGGCGGGCCAGGAACAGCAGCCGGCGGGCCAGGAGAAACTGCCTGCCCGGCGAAGGCGGGACGGCCGGGCGATATGGGGCCGGCGCATGAGTGCGTGGCAGTTGGCCGCGGTCGGCCTGGTGATGCTGCTGGGGCTGCTCGGGGTGCTGGTGCCCGGTATCCCCGGGCCGCTCATCGTCTGGGCGGGCGTGCTGTGGTGGACGCTGTCCGAGAAGTCCTCCCTCGCCTGGGTGGTGCTCATGGGCGCCACTGCCGTACTGCTCCTCAACCAGACGCTGAAGTGGCTGCTCCCGGTCCGGAATCTGCGGGCCGCGGGCGCGCCGTACCGGGCGCTGTTCCTGGCCGGGGTGGCCGGCATCGTGGGGTTCTTCGTGATCCCGGTCATCGGCGGCCCGCTGGGCGCCGTCGGCGGGCTCTACCTGCTGGAACGGGTCCGGCTCGGCAGCCATGGCGATGCCTGGGCCTCGACCCGTACGGTCATGCGCGCCATCGGCCTGAGCGTGCTGATCGAGCTGTTCGCCTGCCTGCTGGTGGTCGGCGCCTGGGCGGGCGCGGTGGCGGCGGGGTGAGGCGTCATCCGGGCCGGCGGGTTGCGGCGTCGCCCCGGACGGGACGGCCACGGCGCAGGCGGGCAGGTCCGCCAGGACGGCACCTCCGCCGCCCGACAGAGCTCCGCAGACCTGGCCCCCCTCCACCGCCCGCGGGCCGGCCCAAGAAGCGCGACCGGCACCCGTTCGGCGGCACCACGGTCCGTGCCCACGTCCAGCGGCACCACGCCCTCGGCGAGGGCGGTGCACCGCGTACGGACCGGCTCCGCGATCTCCGCGCCGGTCAGCTCACCGGGCTCGGGAAAGAGGTGGGGCGGCCCGGCGTCCGCCGCATCCAGCGGGGTGCCGTACCTCCGCACCAGCGCGGCGGCCCGGTCGGCGGGCCGCCGAGCACGGTCCGTACCGCGAGTTCCCCGGCGCCAGGCCGCCGCCTCACCTCACCTCTGCGGCCCCCGCTTCCGCTCCATCATGTGCCGCCCCAGCGCCTGCTTCTGCTTCCAGTCCCGGCGGATCCCGGCGCGCAGCCGGGCGTCCGTCTTCGCCACGATGCGCTGGTTCTCCCGCAGCAGCTTGCGGTAGCTCTCCAGCCGTCGCAGGGGCAACTCCCCGCTCTCGACGGCCTCTTGCACCGCACAGCCGGGCTCCGCCTCATGCGCACAGTCGTGGAAGCGGCACCCCTCGGCCAGCGACTCGACGTCCGAGAACGTCCGGGCCAGACCGGCCCCCGCATCCCACATTCCGACGCCCCGCAGCCCCGGCGTATCGATCAGCACTCCACCACAGGGCAGCGCCCGCAGATCCCGGGTGGTCGTGGTGTGCCGCCCCTTGCCGTCCCGGTCGCGGATCGCCTGTACCAGCTGCACCTCCTCACCGAGCAGGGCATTGGCCAGCGTGGACTTGCCCGCACCGGACTGCCCCAGCAGTACGGACGTGCCCCCGGCGAGCACGGCGGAGAGCACATCGATCCCGTCCCCGGTCGCCGAGCTGACCGCCAGCACCTGCACACCGGGAGCCGCGGACTCCGCATCCGAGACAAGATGCGCCACCGTGTCCGGCCCTCCGGCCAGATCCGCCTTCGCCAGCACCACCAGCGGCTGCGCCCCGCCCTCCCAGGCCAGCGAGACGAACCGCTCGATACGCCCGAGGTCCAGCGCATCGGCCAACGACACCGCAATCACCGCATGATCGACGTTCGCCGCGAGGATCTGCCCCTCGGAACGCTTGGACGAAGCAGACCGCAAAAACGCCGTACGCCGCGGCAGCAACGCCCTGACGACACCGTCGAGATGGTCACCGGTCAGCCCGTTCTCCAGGTCGATCACTGCCCAGTCACCGGTACACGGCACCCGCATCGGATCACTTGTCGCCACGAGTGCGGTATCCGCCAGCACGGTCCGGACGCCCTCGGCCTCGGGCACGACGACATCCACCCGCCCGCGGTCCACGCGGACGATACGGCCGGGCACAAACCCCTGCCCGGCATAGGGGGTGAAACTCTCCGCGTACCCGTCGTCCCAGCCATAGGCGGTCAACGGGTGCGCAGCAGAGGAATCGAGGTCGAACAACGGGATGACCCTTCGCAAAGAGCGGTCCCGGCTCCGCGCAGCACGCGCGAGAAGAAGAAAAGGTCGGTCAGCCGGAGACCACAGGGGTGGGATGGATGAGCTTCCGATTCCGGGCAGCGCCCGGCGCAATGACAGTCATCACGGTCCTCACCTCCTGTTCTCGCGAAATTTCACGCGGAAGTTCACGCGCACTCAACGGCTTGCGACACGGAGCCTACGGGAGTGGGGTGCGGCGGCGCCAACCCTTTTTCCCGCGGCACTCACCCGGTCGAGCGCCGCTTCACGGGGTGGCGCATCCGCCCGGTAGAGCTCCGGCTTGACGGTGCGTCACACAAAGACCACCAGGATCACGATGAGTACGGCAATCACTCCGACGCCGGTTCCCACCACGCAGCCCGGGTTGGTCGCCAGGTCGGAGAGCCGGGCCGCGAAGGTGGGTGGCTCCGGCACGGTGGCGGAGGGCCCGGGGGACGTGGTGGGCACCGGGGCGGCGTGGGAAGCGGCGTGGGACGTGGGCGGAGCGGTACGCGGAGCAGCGCTCTGGCCGATCACATCGCGCAGGATCTGCTGCCACAGGTCGGGAGGCAGGTCAGGGGCCAGGCCGTTCGCCGGTGCGATGATGCTCTGCCAGAGCCAGTTGCCCGCGGTGGGGTGACGGTCCAGGCACATACGGTGCAAGAACTCCTGCAGGTCACGCCGATAGCGTTCGTCCCGGGCCAGGGGGGCGACGGCCCAGGTGAAGAGGTCGGCCGCCCGTCTGGCCATGGCCGTCCTCGAAAGGGCCTCCGCGCCCTGCCCGTTCGGCTCGAAGTACAGGCCGTGGCCGAGCACTTCGGCACACAGCTCGTGCCTCATCCCCGTGTCTCGCGCCCGGACGCGGTGGTCGTCGCCCAGCTCGTGCAGCAGCAGATCCAAGGAGTCCGGCGGCAGCTCGGCGGAGCGCAGCTCGTCCAGGAGCAGGCCGTCGGACTGCGTGCGCAGGCGCTCCCTCAGCAGGCCGCGCTGCAGGGCGTTCCTGCGCTGGGGGGCACACAGGTCCTCGTGGAGTGCGGACGCTTCGTGGGCTGCCGTCGGTCCGGTACCGAAGGTCGCCGGCCGAGGGGCGGGCGTCCGGACGGGGAGCGGAGTTGCGGGTGTGGGCGTGGGGGCGGGCCCCGCTGGGGGCT
This sequence comes from Streptomyces sp. NBC_00400, assembly GCF_036048035.1. Taxonomy (NCBI): domain Bacteria; kingdom Bacillati; phylum Actinomycetota; class Actinomycetes; order Kitasatosporales; family Streptomycetaceae; genus Streptomyces; species Streptomyces sp. NBC_00400. The sequence goes on from NZ_CP107940.1 coordinate 1,626,093, forward strand.
CCGGCGTGACGGCCGGCGGAGGAGACGCGGGGGTGAGCGTCGGCGTAGGAGGGAGCGGCGCGGGTGCGGGCTCCGGCTGCGGGGCGGCGGGCCGGGCGACCGGGGCCCGGGCCGGTTCGGCTTCCGGGGACGGGAGGCGGTGCGGGGCCGCGGCGGTGCGGGGGCCGGTCCGGGGGCCGGCGTCCAGGATCTCCTTCAGCAGGCTGCGCCGCTCCGGCCACCCCAGCGCCGCACCGTCCTTCAGCGCGTCGGCCAGCTGCGGCACACCGGGACCGTCCGCCGGGTGGGCCAGGAGGTGGCTCACCAGCCGGGCCGCCGCCCTGTGCTCGAACCGGAGGCCGGCCGGCGGGTGGCCCGTGATCCGGGCCAACGGCCCCGGCCCGCCCGCGTCCGGCTCCCAGCGCGGGACGCACATCAGACGCAGCTGATGAGTATCGGCCGTGTCGTACGTGGCGAACGTCCACTCCTGGCCGAGCCACGAACCGAACAGCAGGAACAGCCCCAGGTACACCAGCCCAGCCGCGTCCCGGCCCGGCCAGCCGGGCAGCTTCTCCTCGTTCGTGAGCAGCGACACCCGCTGTGCCGGATCGCGCAGCCACTCCGCGGTGACCAGGATCAGCGCGTGCTGGACCGTCGGCAACAGCTCCTGCATCCCCGGCAGCCGCCGCCGGGCCACTTCGTCGAGCTGCCCGCACTCCACCGGGCGCAGCCGCCCGGCGGCCCGCTCCGCGGACTCCCGGTTGCCCCAGCCGCCGTGGGAGAGGCCGAGACACTGACGGGTCTTGAGCGCCCGTGGGTCACCGACCAGGACATGGCTGACCGTGCTGGGCCGTCCGCCGCGGTCGGTGGTGGGCCAGCGCTGGACGAGCATGACCTCACCGTCGCGGGACAGCGTGCGTACGACGCTCTGCCGCTGGGCCGCCGCACCGGACACCCACAGCAACGGGCCGAGTTCTGCGCCCAGTTGCTCGGCGCGCTCGGCGGGGCAGGAGTGGGCGACGGCCTTCATGCCGGTGCCCTGGCGGCCCTGGTTGCCGTCCCACCGGAAGATCATCTGGTGCACCGGCCCCGCGGCCCCGCCACCGCCCGGTCCGCCGCTGCCGGCCGGTGGCATCCGCTCCTGGAAGTCGCTCACTTCGCTTCCTCTCCCCCTGTTTCCCTGGCTTCCGGCGACGGTTCCGCTTCCCGCGCGGATACCGGCCCCACGGCGAACGCCTCGGCGCCGCCGGTCACTTCGATCAGCCCGTGCATGGCCAGCAGGGACAGCAGCGGCTCCAGCACCCGCCGAGGCCCCGCTCCCGCCGGATAGCGGCCGTGTTCCTCCTGGCCGCCGGTGGCCGACGCGACATGAAGGGTGCACCGGCGGATCGTGTCGAACGGGCGCAGCCATGCCTGGCCGGCATGGTGGCGCAGCAGCCCGTAGACGTCCCGGCTTTCCTCGCGTATCCGGGCGGGATCGAGCGCGGTGGGCGGCGCCTCGCCCAGCCAGCGGTCGACAGGTGGCTGGAACCGCAGGAGGTCGGCCTTGCCGAGCACCATGGCGGCCGCCACGTCCGGATACGGGCCGTTCTTCGGCAGTCGGTCCAGGACGGTGCCGAAGGCGAGATCGCCGTCCCGGTTCACCTCAAGACCCCAGCGTTCCCTGGCGTGGTCCAGCTGCGGCAGCGGGAGAGCCAGCGCCGGGTCGACGACGAAGATCATGGCGTCGACTCCCAGCAGGAAGCGCAGCGCTGCATCGGTGCGTACCAGGTCCTCGCCACCGAGGTCGAAGAAGGCGACCGGACGCACCTGCCCGCGCGCGTCGGTGAGCAGCAGGGACTCCACGAAGCGGGCGAAGCCGTCCAGGCCGAGGCCGCCGGTGTGGTCGAGGACCTTGCCGTTGCGCAGCGGCTGCACCCGTTCCCGTACGAACCGGGCGTGCTGCTCCGGGTTGACGGACTGCCACTGGAGGCCGAACGGCTCCAGGCCGCCGTCCGTGATCTCCGCGATCATCTGGGTCAGCAGGTGGCTCTTGCCGGTGGAGGACTGGCCGACCATCGCGACGGTCAGGGGGCGGCCGTAGGTGAGGTAGGGCACCGGGATGAAGTGCTCGGGGAAGTCCGGGTCCGCCGTGCACTTCTGGACGGCACCGCGCATGATGTCCTGGCGCCGCAAGGGGTTGCTGATGCCCGAGGGATCCAGGGCCCGGTACTGCATCTTGCTGTCGGTGACGAACAGCGACGTGAGGTCGAGCTGGATGGTCTCCAGGCAATACGGGCAGAGCACTTCACCGTTGCTTCTGTCTGCCGGTGCCCCGGCCCCGTCGCGGGGTGCGGCGGCGGGCGCCTGCCGCTTGAGACGCAGCGCGTGCGCGAATGCCTCCCGGTGCGGGCGCGTCTCGTCGGCCGGCACGGAGAGCGCGATGCGCCGGTCGGCACCCGGGGCCAGCAGGTCGAGCAGCCGGGCGGGCGTCGGCCGGCCGGCTGCCAGCGGGGCGAAAGCGCCCCGCAGCGTCTCGGCGAGCACCCGGTGCTCGCCGAGGTCGGCGGGCGCCCGGTCGGCGGGGCCGGGCCGGCCGGTCACCAGCTGGTAGAGCACCTGGGCCGCGCTCCACACCGCGTCCCGGGAGTCGACGAGGCCCTCGCCCCTGCGCTGTTCGGGCGAGCAGTAGGGCGCCCGGCCCCACCGGGTCCTGGGCCGTCCGGTGCGGGCCACCCCTTCCAGCCCCCAGAGCTGGAGCGAGGTGCCGTCCCAGAGCACGGTGGCGGGTGAGATGCCGCGTAACACCAGGCCCTGGCGCTCCAGCAGGCACAGCCCCAGCATCAGATCGCGGGCGAAGACCCGCTGGTCGGTCGCGGACATCACATGGGTGCGCACGGCGGCGGTGCCGCGCGGTGCGGCGTACAGCAAGAACGGCTCGGCGGTGTCCAGTTCGTGGCCGACGATCCTCGGGAAGAGCGTCGCGTACTCCGTGTCGACGAGCACCCGGTGCAGGTGCAGGGCCGTGCCCGTCTCGGCGTCCAGCAGTGCCCGCGCCGCCGGGTTCGCCGCGTCGGCGGCGGTCAGACGCACCTGGACGACCTGCTGTCCCTCGTCGTCGAGCAGGCCGTTGCGCATCCGCTGGGGCAGCAGCGGATCGCGGCGGGATTCGCGGCCGAAGCGGACGGGGGCGATACGGCGCCGGCCGGAGGGGACGGTGAAGGCAAGTGAGGTCCGCTGCGAACGGTCCGGCTCCACCGGGTGGGAGTGCGGGCTGCCGGTCACCAGCGGTCACCGTCCCTTCGCTCGTACGCGTCCGCGCGGTCGGCTGCGGGGCTCTCGCGGGGCCGGACGGTGTCCACCACTCCCATCCGCAGCGGGGTGAGCCGGATCAGGCCGGCGTACCGTCCCGACGAAGTCCACAGCGTCCCCTGGGGCCAGGCCGCACCGCTCGTCCGCCAGGCCTTCTCGACCTCGGCGCGTACGGCCTCCGGTGCGAACCTGATCCACACCGCCGCCGCCGGGTCGCGGCTGAGCAGTGTGCCCTGTTCGGGCGAGGACAGCTGCACCACGGCCTGCCGTTCGGGCTCCGCGCCGACCAGCTCGGCCACCCGCTGCGGGTCGGTCCCCAGCAGGTTCGCCGAGGTGGCGCGGATCCGGTGTGCGGCGGCGAACGGGGGCGGGGCCGGCACCCCGTTGCGCTGGAGGTGCCGACGGGCCGTCGACAGCAGTTCGCGGACCCGGTCCTCGGTGCGCCGCAGGGCGAGGGCACCGGCCTGGCCCCGTTCGACGGCCCCCCAGTAGGGGGCCATCGCGACCATGGCGGCATCCGTCAGATCACCGGCGAGCGTGGCCACCAGCTCCGGCCCGCCCTCGCCGCTCTCCCGGTCCAGCCAGCGCGGAGCCCCGGCGGTGCCGTCCTCCCACGGGTCGGCGGGCCGGGCCGCACTCTGCTCTGCGGAGGCCTCGTCCCAGGAGGGCCCGTCCTCCCAGGCGTACGCGCTCGCCCAGTCGCCGTCCTCGTCATCGGATGCGGCGAAGACGTCCGTTTCCAGGGGCGAGGCGCTGGACAGCCAGTCGTCCGCGTCCGGCGGCTCGGTGGCGCAGGACGCGACGGTGGCCGGGGGCCGCTCCGGTTCTGCCGCCGCCTCGGCGTCCGCGGCGGCGGCCGTCGCGCGCAGCATGCCGGCGACGGACCGGGCCGCGTCGGCGCAGTACAGGCGTTCGTCTGCGGCCCAGTGCTCACGGACCGCCTCGGCCAGCAGCGCATCGAGCCCGCTCAGGGCCTGGCGCAGCGCGGTGGTCCCGTGGCCCGTGGCCCAGCAGCCGGCCGCCGCATGCCAGAGCCGGCGCGCCGTCTCCGCCGCAAGGCCGAGGGCCACCACCAGAGCGGGGGCGCTCAGCCAGAGCGGAGGCTCGGTCGCGTACGCCAGGACCACCCCGGCCACGGCACCGACGGGTGCCGCGGCCCGGGGGCCCGTGGCCCAGCGCCCCGGGTGTCCGGTCCCCCGCAGCCGGGATGCGCCGAACGCCGCCAGGCCGAGGAACAGCAGCGGGACAGCGAGCGCCAGCGCCACGAACGGCCCCTGCCACAACGCGCCGAGCAGCCCCGCCGCGGCCGCCGCCGACGGCCCGGCCACCGGTCCCGGCACCGGGCCACTGCCCGTCCCGGACCGCCGGGCCACCGCCTCGGCGGAGTGCTCGGCGAGCTTCGGCAGCAGCGCCGAACCCGGCACCGGCTCCACCCGGCCGGCCAGTCCGGTGAAGCGCTGGGCCACCGTACGCAAGGCGAGCCCCTGCCCCAGCAGCCTGCCGGCGAACTCCCGCAGGCCCTCGCCGATCCGCTCCCCCACGCCCTCGGCCGAGGGCACCCGCAGACCGAGGACCGCGAGCCGGGCCGCCGTTTCGGCGGCGGACGGTACCGTGCCGGAGCCGCCGCTGTGCAGAGCCGTGCCGACGAGGTCCCGGTAGTCGCCGAGCGCCTGGTGCGCCTGGTCGAGGTCCGCCTCGAACGCCTCCCTGCCAGAAACCCTCAGCAGTCCGGGGACGGAACGCAGCCCGGCCAGCGACGCCTCGGCGTCGTCCAGGGCCGCCGCGCACGCGCGGTACGCGGCGTCCGCCGCTCCGCCCGCCTCACGGTGCCGCAGGTCGCGGCCGGTCCGGCCCGCCACCAGCCCCCGCAGCGGCTCCGGCAGATCAGCGGCTGCCCGGGCGGCCACCGGCAGACCTGGTACGAGTTCGGTGTCCTCGCCGGCGAACCGGGCGAGCGCATCGCGCCAGGCCCGGTCGCGCACCTCCGGCGGCAGGTCCTGCTCCAGCAGCCGCACCCCGGGCGCGGCGACGGTGTCGGGCAGCGACCCGAAGTCGTCGAGCACCCTGAGGAAGACGTCCGGGACCGACAGCAGGTCCACCAGGACCGCCAGCGCCTCCGGGGCATCGGGCGCAGGCTGTTCCAGCGCCGTGCGGGCGGAGCGCAGATCGCCCGCCCACAGCAGGGCGGTCCCCGAGGCCCGCAGCATCGCCGGCCGTACCAGCCGGCGGTCCGGCTGCAGGATCTCGTCCTCACCGTCATACGTACCGGGTGCACTGCCCACCAGAAGGACCAGGATCCTGACCTCGCCCACGGCCCGGTAGGCGGTGAGCAGTTCGTACTGCTGCTGGTGGTCGGTCAGTCCGGCGGGGGTGTCGACCACCAGGAACAGCGGGTGGTCGGGTTCCGGGAGCCCCGCCCTGCCCAGCTGCCGGGCGACCGCGGCCCGCAGGTCCGGGGCGGTGCCGAGTTCCGCCGCCCCGGTGCGCAGGTCCAGGTGGATGACGGCGCCGATGTCCTCGGGGGTGGTCACTCCGCATCACCGTCCCAGGGGTTGCGGCGTGCACGGTCACTGCGGCGGTCGTCGGTGCCGCCGTCCGGACGTGCGGCGCCGGGGTCGTCCCAGGGCGCCCACGGCCGGTCGGCGCTGCCCGAGTGCCCGTTGACGCGGTCCCGGTCCCCGGAGGAGCGCCGGGCGCCGTCGTCGTACGTCTCGCCGTCGCCGTCGTCATGGTCGTCCGCCGCGCGCCGCGCACGCTCATCTCGGCCGTCCTGGTACCCGCCGGCGGAGGCGCGCGGTCCGGTGCCCCAGTCGTCGTCATCGGAGGCGGCACGCCGGGGTTCCGACAGCTCTTTGCGGACGCGCGGCTTCGGCGTTCCGCCGCGTACGTGCTCCAGCAGCGTGCGCAGGGTCGGCTGGACGGCACGCTGATCCCCGAACTCGCTGTCCAGAGCGGCCGGCAGCGTCTCCGCCCAGAACTCCCACAGCGGCCGCACCCAGCCCTCGACCCGCTCGCCGCCGCGCTCGCGGCGGTCCGCCAGCAGTTCCAGCTGGCGCGGGGCGACCGTCTCGACCAGTTCGACGAAGAGCGGATGCGGTGTGCTGCCGCTCCTGGCGAGACCCAGCGGCTGGGCCCCCATCAGTTCGCGGCAGTAGTCCTCGACGATCCGTTCGTCGTCGAGGACGGTCCAGCGTTCGTACGCGCGCAGCAGCTCCGCCCAGCTCGACACGCCGCCGGGGAAGTCACCGAGCCGCAGCCGGACACCGGGCACGTTGTCGCCCGTCTCGGGGAACAGCCTCAGCCGCACGCGGTCCGGCGATGCCAAGTCGCCGTCCACCACGTCCACCTGGCCGTTCCACATGCAGCACAGCAGCCGGTGCAGGATGGCGCGGCGGTCCTCCTCGCTGCTGACCATCCAGCTGTCCCGGAACCCGAGCCGCTGACGCCACCGCAGCACGTCCTGGGCCTGCTCGGAGTCCTTCGCCCTGGCCCACTGGCGCAGCACCTTGCGGGCCTCGGGCACCTGGGTGAGGCTCATCTCGCTGCGGAAGAGGACCACGGTGATCGAATCGCTCTCCACCCCCCGGTACTCCACGGAGTTCTTGGCGTCGGAGGGCAGCCGCAGCGCCTTGCCCAGGTACTCCTGCACCTCCTCCACGGCCTGCACGCGCGGGTGCGTGACCAGGACCCGCAGCGGTCCGGTGCCCTCCGGGGTGAAGCCCACCGGCAGCAGCCCGGTCAGTTTGCGGCCGAACAGGTCGAGCGCCTCCTTGCTGACGTGGTCGGTGGCGTCCGCGTCGCCCGCGGCCGCGGCCAGCAGGGTGCTCATGGACGGCAGCAGCGGGCGCTCCTCCAGATGTTCGCCGCCCTCGGCGAACAGGCGCGTGATGCGGCCTTCCAGTTGTGCCTTGACGAGTGCCACCGCGCTGTCGGGGCTGCGGCGGCTGAGCGAGTGGACCGTGCGCCAGGTGTCCCCGTCGACCATCTTGAGCAGGAGCGTGGCCTCGTCGTCGTGGTCGCGCAGCCCCTCCCGGCGGATCAGCCGGGTGACCAGGTCCTCGTAGAAGTGGTTGAGGGTGCGCTGCGGTGGCAGCAGATAGGAGATCCCGGTGCGGTCCTCGTACAGTTCGAGGCCCTTCTGCGCGGACACCTTGCGCTCCTGGTCGGAGTGTTTGCGGAAGGCGTTGACCAGACGTCCGAGGTCGGTCCCGGCCGCGTCCGCCTGGGGCTGCCAGCGCTGCTGCTGCTCCCGCCACGCCTCGTGCCACAGGATCCGGCTGCGCCACTGGTACCAGGTGTCCTGCTCCTGGAGCGCCGCCTGCACGTCGTCGTCGCCCCAGCGGGCCGGCGACATACCGGCCATCCGGCCTTTGATCCGGGGGGTCTTGGGCGGCTGCTCGGTCACCCCCGGCGGGCGTTGGGGGGCGACGGAGCGGCTGTTGAGCATGCCCAGGAACCCGGCCCGGGCGATCGGTTCGTCGCTGTCCGGGACGCCCCGCACGACGCGTTCGGCGAGGAAGGGATCCACGGTCTGGAGGAGCTTGTCGATGGCGGGGCGCGGGGCGAACCGGTCGGCCATCGAGGCGGTCTGCCGGTCGGCGATGGACCGGAGGTCGGACAGCAGCCGCTGCATGTCCGCGATGCGTTCACCGAGCGCCTGCTCGATGGCCCGGCTGCCGCGCGGCAGCGGGTCGGGCTCCGGTACGGGCAGCTGCGGGCGTTCCCAGAGCTCTTCGAGATGGGAGTCGGCGAACAACTGCCGGATCATCGGCACCGCGGTGTCCCGCAGCGCGGTACGCGGCCGCTCCACCAGGTCGGTGACCGCCTCCCGCAGCAGCCGGCCGGCCACCAGGTCGGCCAGTTGGTCCATCGGGGCCGTCATGGAGGCCACCAGGCTGGTGGAGACGCCCTGCCGGCCGATGCCGGTGGGGGACATGGCGCTGCGGTGCACCCCCCGGTTGATGAAGCTCGCGGCGAACGTCTGGAAGTCGTCGTCGGCCGCCGTCGTCCGGCCCCGGGAGCGGCCGTCGCCCAGCTCGGTGCCGATCAGTGACATCACCAGGGAGACGATGGAGCGGCGCAGGTCGTCCTGGCGGATACCCGCGGTCGGGCTGAACAGGAAAGCGGTGGGCAGAATGCCGGTCCGCAGCCGGATCGGTGTCGTGCCCGGGTAGCGGATGCCCAGACCGGAGTCATGGTCCAGGTCGCCGATCTCCGCCCCCTCCGTCGGCGCGTTCTGCCCGTCCACCAGCCGGAACAGGTCGACCAGAGCACGGGCCGAGTTGAGCTCCGCCTCCCGTCCGCCGCCGGCGGCGGAGGAGAACGAGGAGGGCATCACGACCAGCGGGTAGATCTTCACCCCGTCGAAGCGGCGCAGGTGGAAGGCGTGGTTGATCAAGTGCAGATAGTCCAGGAAGATCCCGGCGCCGGTGCCACCCGCAACCGAGAAGGCGACGAACACATCGCAGCCGTTGACCTTGCCGCCGCCGAGCTCGCTCAGTTCCCCGGCCGATTTGGCGATCGCGTCGATCGCCTGGAGGAGGGGTTCCAGAACCGGCGCGAGGCTGTGCCGGAGCGTGGCGAACAGGGCGGCGCGCCCGACGGTGGGCAGTTGCCCCGCGCCGTTGTGGAGCGGGGTGACCTTCGGCTCGTCGATGCGCGGCGGCAGCCAGCCGGAGACCTCGTCGCGCAGGCTCGCCCGGAGCATCTTGGTCACTTCCGGTGAACTGTCGAAGTTCGGCAGCAGGTTGTGGGTGGCCCGGGAGGTACGGGCGTACGCGGCGCGCAGCGACGGGTCCACATTGAACTGGGGCAGGCGCTGCAGGTCGGATTCGCTGTAGTCCGCGTACACGAACTGGAGGCAGTCGGGAAGCTGGTAGGGGGCGTGGCCGCTCAGGTGGCTGAGTGCGACGCCGTCCGGACCGCACAGCTCGGCGCGCAGCTTGCGTTCGAGTTCGGCACCGACCAGGCCGCCGGTGCCGCCCAGGCCGACGAAGAGCATCGGCTGGAAGATCTTCATGGGTTCCCTCCCGCATGCGGCCGTATCGGCGGCCGGTTCGTCCTCGGTACGTCTGTGGATTCCTCGCGGCACGGTGGCCGCGAGGCGGTGTGCGCCCGCGGGCCGGTGAGGCACCGGCCCGCCCTGCGCCTCACCGGTACGACTCGTAGGTGCTCGCGCTCCCGCCCTCGGTGGCCGCGGGGGTGGCGGCCGTGGTGGTCCGTGGCCGGGAAGACCGCGGCCGACGGACCTTTGCGCTGCGGGTCTCCTCACCGAGGGAGAGACTCAGTGCATCGGTCAGCGGGACCTGCCCCCGGGCAGGCAGCCGGGTCCGCCCACCGCCGCGCTTGCGCAGGACGGCTCCGCCCTCGGGGCTGCGCTGGACGGCGTACGGGCCGTGGCTGCGCCGCTCGATGCGCGGGCTGCGGTGCGGCTCGACGACGGCGAAGGCGTACCACTGCTTGTGCCCGTGTCCGGCCGGGTGTTCCGCGACGACGTCGCCCTCCTCGGAGACCAGTTGCAGCACCAGGCCGAACGGGTCCCTGCGGAGGCGGCGCTGCCGCAGCCAGGCGAGGGCCGCCCCGGCGGCCAGCGCGCTCAGTGCGGCGGCGGACAGGAACGCCCACCAGTACTTCTCCCAGATGCCGGGCTCCGGCGTCACCGGCACGGAGAGCGGGGACCGCACCAGCGTCCGGTCGTGGTCCGTGGTGTCGACGACCGTGACGGTGCCGCCGAGCCGCAGGCCGTCGTCGTCGAGGCGGTCGCCGAAGACGCCTTCGGGGGCCACTTCGACCGTCACCTTCCGGGTCCCGGACTCGCCGGGCTTCACCTCGATCTCGGCCGGGCTGACCGAGAGCAGCCCGGGCTGGACGTCGGCGACGGACAGCCGCAGGGTGTGCCGGGTACCGCTGGTGTTGTGCACGGCCAGGTTCCCGGTGACCGTGGAACCGGGGTGGGCCTCCGCGGCCGGCAGGGTGAGCGCCGTGGTGACGGGCAGTACTCCGGGCGCGATCTGGCCGCTCTCGCTGCGGGTGTCGGCGCTCAGCCCCGAGGCCGTCAGCGTGCCGCTCACCTTCAGTGCCCCGGCGGCGCTCTTCGGGATCTTCACGGAACCGGTGAAGGAGCCATCGCTCGCCTTGGGGTCGGGCCCCTTCCCGTCGTCGGCGAGCCGCAGCGTCTGCGGGGCGAAACCGTCCCCGGTCAGCTCACTGCGGACCCTCAGCCCCGCGTAGTCATGCGGGTCCTTGATCTCGTAGCCCTCGCGGGTCTGCAGGCGCATGGTCACCGTGGCCTGCTGTCCGGCCTGTGGCGACGGCGGGTCCATGGTGAGGGAGCCGCGCAGCTCGCCCTGCCACAGCACGCTGACGCCGACCGGAAGGGAGCGGTGCCCTTCGGGGGCTTCGGCCTTCACCTTCCAGACGCCGGGCACCGGGTCGGTGATCTTCAGCGCCTCGACCGTGGCACCGGCGCCCGCCAGCTCGAACCGCGATTTCCGGTAGGTCCCCGAGGTGGGGACCTTGTGGCCACTGGGGTCGAGGTAGGTGACCGTCACCGCGGGGTCGCTCTTGTCGACGACGATGCTGCCCACGGTCGCCAGCGGCGAGATGCCGACCTCCAGGGTGGCGGGTGGCCGGTTGCTGGTTCCCGGCTGGTAGCGCAGGCAATGGGCGGCGGCGAAGGCCTTCTCCAGCATCGGGCCGACGTCCTTCGCCCCGGAGACCTTGCCGGCCGTCGGGCGGGCGGAGGGCAGTTCGACACAGCCCTTCTGGTATCCGCCCGCGGCCATCCGGTCGAGCTGCGCCTTGTCCGGAGCGGGTCCGAAGCCCAGCGGCCAGATCTGGACCCCTTGTGCGGCGGCGCTCTTGAGCTCCCGGTCCAGCTGCTGCCTGCCCTCGGCCTCGCGGTGCGCGGCATCGCCGTACTGAGGGCTGCCGGTGACGTCCATCTCCCCGTCGGTGAGCAGGAACAGCACCCTGGGCACCGACGGGTCGGTGCCCGTGCTGAGTTCGTGCACTCCCTGGCGTATCGCACTCGGGAAGTCGGTGCCGGTGCCCTCGTTCTTCTTCCGGCTGCGCAGCTTGCCGACGCACCCGCCGATCGATTCACGTCCCGCCGCGTCCAGCGTGGTCCGCGGGCACACCGGGTCCACGGCCCGCTGGTCACCGGATTCGGCGGCGGCGAATCCGAAGACCGTGACATGGGAGGACGAGGAGACGTCGCCCAGCGCGATCCGGGCGGCGGCGGCCTTCTCCGCCTTCATGTCCTCGGGCGCGAGACTGGCGGACTCGTCCACCGCGACGGCGTAGTTGACGGAGGCGAAGGCCGGCTTGGACGCCGCCGCCGGCACCGGATCAGCGCCGGCGGGTGCCAGCAGGGACACGAGCACCGCGGCGCCGCCCAGTACAGAGACCGTCCCGCGGCGCACCCAGCCCCTTCTTGTCTGCCGTTTTCCCCTGACTGCTCCCACGGCCGTCCCCTTATTTCGTCTCTGCGTCATGTGCGTAGTGGTGCGCCGTCGTCGACGGCGCGGGCCGGCCGCGGGTCAGCGCGCGGTCAGACCCCAGGCCAGGGCCAGTGCTGCCGAAGGGGCCAGTGCGCCCACTCCCCAGCGGATGGCCCGGTATTTGGCGGCCAGGATCGAGCTGACGTCCACGGCCTGGACGAGCAGCCACCCGGCCGGATCACGCCCCGCCTCGGCGAGCTCGGCGGACAGCCGCGCGAGGTCGTGGGGAGCCAGCAGGTCGCCGAAGAACGTCACCCCGCTCCCGCTGCGGAGCGTGCCGGTACGCGGCATGAGCACCCGGACCAGCGCGGTCACCGCGACCGCCCAGAGCAGACCCGCGACGACCAGCGTGATGTCGGCGGGCCCGTGCCATTCGGGCGTGCCGTGCCGCCCGATCAGGAACGCGGGCAGTGCCAGCGCCCCGGAGAGCAGCACAGCCGCCTTCGAGTCGGCCCGGCCGAGGTCTTCCCGGACCGTGAGCAGCAGTCGTTCCGCGATGCGTTCCCCCGTCCGGCCGTGCCCGTGCAGACCCCCGTCCGGCACCGGCACGACCGGATCGGGGGAGGTGTGTGCGCCGCCGTCGGCAGCCATCAGTCCTCCTCCGCCCAGGACCATCCGTCGTCCCGGCTGCGGCTCCGGCGGCGGGGCGGCTCCGGTGCGGCGTCCTCCTCCTTGCTCGGGTGGGGCCGGCCCCCGGCCCGGGAGGCCGGTTCGTCGGCCACCCAGTCCGGGGTGAACGGCTCGGGCGGATCCAGCTGCGGGGTGTCCCGGCGGGCGGGCAGCGAGCCGATGGGCCCCTGGACGTGCCGGCGGCCCCGGTTGAGGAGAGCCAGCGCCTGCGACTCCACGTCGTTGGAGTGGATCTGACCGCTGTCGACCATGGCGAAGAGCCGGTCGACGCGTTCCTTCTCGTCCTGCCTGCCCTCCTGCCGGATCTTCTCCAGGAAGTCCTTGGCGGCCTCGGGTTCGGCCGCCAGCATGTAGCTGAGCTGGTCCAGCTCCCCGCCCTGCAGCATCGCCCGGAACTTGTTCTGGTGGACCCGGGTCAGCTCGGCCGAGGCATGCGCGTCCCGGATGCCGTCCATGTGGTGGATGGTCCGGTCGTCCACCCGCAGACGGACGTACAGCCGTACCCGCAGGCCGAGTTCGGCACCCAGGTCGTCCCAGCGCCCACCGGCACAGTGACGGGTGATGGCACGGTCGGCCTGTTCGGCCTGGGCCACCGGGAATTCCGCGGAGACCTCGCGCAGCCGCTCCAGCGTCGGGGCGGTGAGCCGCCCGGCGACATCGGTGACGACCTCGGTCGCCACCAGATGGGGATCGCTCACGGACCAGTGGATGTCCACCTCGGCCTTGAAGAACGTGGTGCCGCCCGCGGCCGGCAGCTCCATCTGGAGCGTCGTCTCGAAGGTGCCGAGCGCGATCTCGCAGATGGTGTGCGGCCGGGCCAGCGCCCGCTTGTCGTAGTGCTGGACACCGGAGACGGTGGCCACGCTGTAGCCGCCGTTCCGGTAGAACAGCACCGAGGCCGTGCGGGCACTCGTCTGCCGGAACGGGCCCGCCGGTGTGTACTCCCGCAGGAACGGGCCCGCAGGGCCCGGGCCGTACTCCGCGCCCCCGTCCGGCGCCACGCCCTCGTGCTCAGCCATCCCTCTCCTCCTCGCCCGTCCGGTCCCGCGGCGGGACGGCGAGCCACCACAAGGAGCGCGCCTGCGCGTCGGGGAGCGGATTCTCCGGATCGTTCATCATCCGGCGCAGCAGCCAGTCCAGCCGCCGCCGGTCGTGCTCGTTTGTCATCAGCGCGGGCAGCAGCGCCGCCAGGCCCGGCTGGGTCCACTGCCCTCCGCCCTTGCGCACGGCGGATCGCAGCAAGTCCTCCAGCGCGTCCACGGCCACCTCTTGCGACCGTGGGGTGTTGAGCGCGGTCCACATCAAGTCGGCCATGGGGAGGACGAGTTCGGGACGCGTGGCGGCGAGGGCGAGCGGCAGCGGCCAGTCCCCGCGGTCCGCCAGCGGGGAGCCGGGCTCGTCGTTCAGCACCTCGTCCACCGGGGTCACGGCGAGCCGGACGGTGGTCACCAGACCGAGGTCCTGGTACGCCTCGCGTCGGTGGTGGGTCCAGTCGGACATCCGCCGCAGCACCTGCGCACCGTCCGGGAGGGCCAGCAGCCGTACGACGTTGAACGAGGCGGCCGCCAGCTGGTCCCCGTTGTCGCGCACCCCGATCCGGGCCAGGGCGTCCAGGGCGTCGTCCGTCGTGGCGGCGGCGTTCCCGTAGCCCAGCGCCATCGCCGCGGTCCAGCGGAGCGGCTTCGTCCCGTACCTGCTCCAGTCGTCGACGAGCTTGCACACCGCCCTGCGGTGCGTGGCGTGGCCGGCCGCCTGGTCCAGCGTGGTGGCCGCAAAGATCCTCCGGCGTGGCGTGGACGCCTCGGCGAGCGGCCGGATCAGCTCCGCGTAGCCGTGGTCGAAGTCCCGTACGCACAGCTCCCCGGCGGCTACCGCGGCGCGCATCCACGCCTGGGGGCGGGGGTCGTCCGCCAGCAGCCGCAGCCACCGGACGACCGGCGCCCTGGTGGGGAAGTGCCGGTCCCAGATCTCGGTCAGCACCGCGGCGGGCAGGGCGGAACCCTGGTACCAGATCAGCTGGGCGCCCACCTCGGCGCCGGCCACCTCGACCGTGCCGTCGGTCGGTTCGGCACGCGAGAGTGCCAGATCGGATTCCGGGTCGTCACAGAACAGCGGGCGTGCGGGCGTGTTGTCCGGATCGCTCTGTACGGACAGTTCCCAGGTCAGCAGATGTGCGGCGGTGGCCACGACGCTGCGCGAGGCCCCGCCCAGTACGGCGAGCGCGATACGGAACGCCACCGGGTGGAAGAGGGCCGCCGTACCCGGCCGCCCCGCGCTCGGCTCCGTACCGGAGGGAGGCGCGGCCAAGGCCCGGTCCACGCCGGCGAACCACTCCCTGGCCTGGTCCGCAGCCAGGCTCCGGCAACCGGACAGCAGCTCCTCGTACGAGACGTCACCCAGCAGATGCCCGGCCAGCAGCGACGCGACCAACTCGGCCTCGGAGGGCCGCAGTTCCTCCAGCCCGACGGCGTCCCTGACCGCTTTCCCGCGCGCCAGCTCCTCCGCCTGGCTCAGCAGGTCCGCCACCCGGGGCCCGCCGTCCGGGGTTCCGGCCTGCGCGGTGGCGAGGCGGTCCTCCAGTCGTTCCCGCAGCCGGGTGGTGAGCAGTTCCTGCGTGGGTACGGGCGGGCAGCGCATCCCGTACCGGCCGGCCAGCAGCGGGTTCGCCGCCGATCCGACCGTCACGACGATCACCGCGAACGAGGCGCGCTCGTCCAGGGCCGCGGCCAGCCCGTCCAGGTCCATCTCGTCCGGCGGCAGCGAACCAGGACCGGCGAGGGAGAGCTCCAGCAGGTACCCGGTGCCGGGCCGCTCCTCCAGCGAGCCGGCCAGCCCCCGTACGTCCGGGTCGACCCGCCGCACCCGGGAGCCGGTCCCGGTCTCCGTGCCCTGGTCGCTCCCCACCCGGGCGGTGACCTCGTCGAGGAGCGCGAGCGCGGTGCTGGTACGTCCGGTACCGGGCGCGGCCCCGAGCACCAGCAGCCGACGGGCATCGAGCGCATTGCGCAGCTGCACGTACCCCTTCGGCTCCACATGGACCCGGCGGAGCCGGCGCAGCTCCTCGTCGGGAACGGGCCCGCTGCGCATCCCCGCGTTGGACTGGCGGGCGTCCATCCGCAGATGGATATCGCCGATATGGGCGCTCTGGATATACGAACGGTCGAAGCTGTTCAGGTCCCGGCCGGTGTCGAACAGCATCCGGGTGGAGCGGCGGGCCCGCGAGGCGGCGGCGAGATCGGTGGGGCCGTCCTCGCCCTCCGCCTCGGCGAGCGGATCGCGGGTGTGCTCCCTGAACCGCCCTGCGGCGCGCTCCCGTTCCTTCTCCTTCTCCGCCGCCTCACCGTCAGCAAGGTCCCCGCCGTCCGCCGCTCCTTCTTCCCCACGCGGCCTGTCGTCGCCGTCCCCGGCCCTGGCCTTGTGGCCGGCTTCGGGAGCGGGGCCCCCGGCCGGCTTCCGGGGCGCGGGGCCCGGGGAAGCGTCCGCCTGCTGTTGTTCCTCGGCCACGTGACTCAGTCCTTCCGTGGCCCGGCGCCACCGGTGATCCGCCCGATGTGCACGGGCTGCTGGTACACGTTGTCCCGGTGCTGGGACATGTCGCCGTGAACGGTGTAGCGGGCACCCGGGGCACCGGTCCGGTCGTCCCCGTCCGTGCCGTCGTCCGGGACATCCGTGTCGTCGTCCGGGATATCCGGTCCGGCGGCCTCGGCCCCCGCCTCCCCCCTCGCGGGCGTCTCCGTACCGGCCGGCGGCGGATCACCGAGCGGCACCGCCGGAGCGGGCCGCCCCGGGAGATGGAACCAGGCGGTGACCGCGCCCTCCTTGAGCTCCGGACGGGCCGAGGAGTAGCGCGCGGGCTCGATGAACTTGCCGCCGCTGCTGACCACGTCCTCGTACAGCGACTCCGAGACCACCAGCACGAGGTCGGCTCGTTCGGCATCCAGCAGCTGCCTGGCGACGGGAGAATCCGCCAGCCGGCAGGCGAGGTCCACCGCGCGCCCGCTGATGCCCCGGCCGTCGTGCCGGACCGGACCGACGTGCATACCCACCCGCAGACCGAGGGGTACGCGCAGGGCGCGGTTCTCGTCCCGCAGGCTCTCGTGCACCTCGACCATCCACAGGCCGAGCAGCCGGGTCACGGCGATCCGGCCGGCCACCGACAGCAGCACGCCATCGCCGCGGTCCTCCATGTGGACGGCGTCCCGCGCCACCTTGGCATGGGTGAACGCCGCTTCCAGGACCCGGTAGATCCGGGCGCGCATCCGCGGTTTGTCCACATCGTCGTACGCACCGGAACGCCGGGCGTCGACGCTGATCACCAACTCGTAGCGCGCTTCGGCGACATCCATCGTGTCGTCGTCCACTCCGTACCCCCTGTCCTGTCGGCTCGGTGTCCCCCTCAGCTTCGGGCCCGGGACCAAGGCCGTCTGTAGCCGTTTACACACGGCCGGGCGTGACTTTCACTCCTGATGGCCGCCCGCGAGGAGGGCGAGCAAGGCGGGGTCGAGAATTTCCACCATCCGGTTGCCCGTCCGCACGACCTGCTGGGTACGCAGCAGCCGCAGGGCCTTGGCGACGGCTTCGCGGGTGGCCCCGACGGTGGCGGCGAGCTCGTCCTGAGCCAGATGGACGACGGCGCCCGCGGGCGAAGGGCCCGGGAGAGAAGGCGCGTAGGGGCCGGAGGGTTCGGCCCGGGAGAGTTCGGTGAGCCGGGCGGCCAAGCGCTGCAACACGGTGAGCGAGGCGAGTGCGGACCGCTCCTGGTCGGCACTGCGGAGCCGGAAGGTGAGCTGGCGTATCACCAGACCGCTGACGCGGGGGTGCAGGGCGAGAAAGCGACGGAACGCGTCGCCGGATATGACCTGGGCCTCTATGGGGCCCAGGGCCCGTACGGTGGCGCTGCGCGGGTGGCTGTCCAACGCGGCCATCTCCCCGAGGAGTTCGCCGGGGCCGCGCAGGCCGAGTATCAGCCGGGTGGCACCGCGGTCCGTCTCCACGGAAACGGTCACCCAGCCCGCAAGCACGATCATTACGTGACTGGAACGGTCGCCTTCGGTCAGAAGATGAGCATCGGCCGCATAACGCTTCCGATTTCCGAGGGCCATCACGCCCTCGTTTTCCTGGACCGTCAGAGCACGCGCGAACGCCAGCTCATCACCGAGCAGCCCCATGGCCATTCCCCCCACGGCATTCCGGATGGCCTGATTTCCACTGTCGTTGATAGTCGCAGAGTGACGCTCCCGGGGGAGGTAATCGCGCCATATTGGCGGTACTCATAGGTAGATATCGAACTGCCAGGTAGATCGCCCGCCACTCTCCCTGCACTCACCCCCTTTCCCCCTCCCGCACCCGCACACGAGGCCCTGAGCCCCACTCGCCCCGCCCCCTTCTCCACCGACGATGCCGAGGTCAGGCCGCACCCGCGGACGTATCGGACGCATCGCCGACCGAAGCGGAAGCGGCACGAAGGCTTGGCGAAAACTCGGGTTTTCGACGACCAGGCGCTGATTCAGCACACATGAAGGGGAGTCGGCAATTCCACAGATTCCCCCTCCCCTCCCCGTGGTTCCTCTTGGACAACATGACAGCAGAAAGGTTTCAGCGGATCGGAGAGGACCAGAGCTACGACGCACGACCCCGCGGGGCGCTTTCCGAAGATCCAATTCGCCCGCTTCCTGCACATACTCCGGGCCGATTGGCCGTATTTGGCCATATGAGTTCGGTTCGGGGCCGACGTGCCGGCGACGGCCGGCCGAGTGGCAGGCAGCCGGCGTCCGGGATGAGCTTCAGCGGATGCTGCTGGACCGGTTGCGGGCGGCGGACCGGCTGGACTTCTCCCGGGCCGCGGTCGACGCCTCGCATGTGCGGGGCAAGCGGGGCCGTCCCGCCGCAGGCCCCGTGCGGGGTGTGCCGACCGCGGGTACGACCACGACATCCACCGCCGACGGCTGCGCGAGCGGACAGGCTCGCTGCGCCGAACCTCCCCTCAGGCGCAGGCCCGTTGGCCGGTCGGCCCGGTGTGCGGCAACTGCTCCATCCGGGTGCGCGTCAACCCGGCCCCATGAGCGGTGTGCGACCTCGCACGGGGCTTGATCGGACGGGCCGGCGGGGAACAATGCAAGGTAAAATCTCGGTTGAGAATTTCCTGCCAAGAATCTGATCTGCAGGACCTGGAACCTTCCGCATTTCGCCGAGAGTAGAGAAGGAACCCATCCTCATGCCGCATCGCCTTCGGGGACGTAGAAGCCATTTTTCACGGAAGGCCGAGGGCAGAAGGGGGCGTTGGGCCGAGGCGATGCGTGCGCGCTTGGGGGCAGCCGCCGCAGGCGCAGTGGTGGTCGCCCTTCCTGCCGCAGTTGTCGCAGCACCCCCCGCTGCCGCGGCCGCCAACTCAGAGGTGGTGGTGTTCGTGCACGGGCTCAATGACACCCCTGGCGTCTGGGAAACAGCCAAAAAATATTTTTCGCACGAACACTACGCCGGTGAAGTGAAGACGTTCGATTACCGAGACGACACTCACGACCCCCTTCAGGCCAACACCAACCGATTATGGAAGTGGCTACAAAAAGAGGGCCTGACGGGGAAGCAGGTGAATTTTGTCGGGCATTCCATGGGCGGCCTCATCTCCCGCATGGTCGCCCACCAGCATAAGCAAGATCTCTCAGTGGGGTCGCTGGTCACGCTCGCTTCGCCCAATCACGGTTCCTACTTGGCGGATTGGTGCCCCAATATCCCGGCGGGGTACTGCAACGCCGCAGTTCAGGACATGAAATCACGTTCCACCACCCTCCACATCCTCAACAGCGGCACCGAGAACATGGGCGCATACAACGAGAACAACACCCTCACCTATGCCATCTCCCAGGATGAGATGGTGAAGGCGGATTCGGTCAAGCTCCGCGGAGCCGGCAATCGGCACATCAGCAGCAGTGCCGAAGAGTACTCAGAGTCCAGGGGCGGCTCGGAAGTGCATACGTCGATCGTCAGGAAAAAGAAGGTCCTCGCCGATACCCTGAACTTCATCCGGAAGGCAAACAGGGAACGCTGCTCGAAAGAGGAAGAGATCTTCGGAACTGGCGGATGGACGCGGTCACGTCTGAAGTTCTGCCTGGTAGATGACGGAAAGAACAACCTGCAGGCAAGCGCCAAGGTTCTGGAAACCCGCTATTTCTGGGGCGGTGCTTGGTATCACCCGAGCGGGAAGTGGGGATACCCCCTGACCCTGAAGGCTGATATCAGTAAGGGGGGTTCCCACCACGTCACCCTGTCAGGATCCAGCCGACCGTCAGCCAACTACGACGGGGCGGTGACGACCAACCTCTACTGGCCCGGATCCAGCGGCACCACCGGGACTTGGACGGTGAAGTTCACCTACACCCAAGTCGGCCCGTACTGGGACACGGATGCAGGCATGTACCCCAACCCCCGCACACACAGCTACACCTTCGGATAGCGCCCCGACGGCCCGCCAGAAGGCTCTCCAGCCGCGGCCGTGACCTCATGGAGGCCCGACGGCCCTCAGGCCCCCGTGACGCCGTCGATGCTCTCCCTGAGCAAATCCGCATGGCCGTTGTGGCGGGCGTACTCCTCGATCATGTGGACCAGGATCCAGCGCAGCGAAACACCCTGGCCGCCGGCGAGGCCGGCTTCTTGCTCCGAGAGGCTGCCGGTGTCGTCCAGCGAGGCGGCCGCGGTCAGCTCGCGGCTGCGTGCGACTTCCGCGTGCCAGCGGGCCAGGGCCTCGTCGATCCCGCGGTCCGCGGCCGGCGTGAAGCCGTCCGCGTTGTCCGCCTCGTGGACCGGCGGGACGTCCTGGCCGGCGAACACCCGCTGGAACCAGTTGCGTTCCACCTCCGCCAGGTGCTGGACCAGGCCCAGCAGCGTCATGGATGACGGGGTCACCGAGGCGAGGCGGATCTGACGGTCGTCCAGTCCCTCGCACTTCAGCGGGAGCGTGGCGCGATGAAAGTCCAACCAGCCTTCCAGCGTGGCGCGTTCATCGGCCTGCAGGGGCGGAATCGGCCGCCCGTCCGGTGTTGTCCCCATGCGCCACACCTTTGCACACACCACGGGCGGATGACGGGGCGAGGCACCGCCCGGCGGTCATGCGGCCAGGGGCCAAAGAGACGGGGAAGGGAGGAATGCGGGAAGGGGGAATACGGACGGTGCACTGCCGCCCGAGCGGGTCGCGCGGCCCGGGGAGAGTGGCTGAGCACTGATCAACGACATGGGGGCGGGCCCGAGGGCGGCGCACGGGGCCGACACGGCCGGGCACCCGGCGAGGGAGCACAATGCTAGATATGGGTCATGACGGAAATTTTCGGGCGAGAGGGTGACCGTTCGCAGGCGTCACCACGCTCCCCCGGACAGCGCCTCCGCTCGCTGCTGACCATGCACAGCGTGGCGGGCCGGGTGTGCGTGCCGCAGCTCGCCCTCGCGGTGCTGCTGGTCATCATCGCGGCCGTCGTGGCTCCCGCCCGCCAGGCGGAGGGCGCGAGCATGCAGGAGGCCCGTCAGCGCGCCCCCGCCGGGGCCGCCGCCTTCGCCCCTGCGCCGGGAACCCTCGCCGCGATGACATCCCGCGACCCCACCGCGCTGCTGCAGCCCCGGGCGGAGGCGGCGCGTCAGGCCTCCGGTGTCGACCCGGCCGCCTGGTCCGTGCCCGTCGGGATCCGCGTCCAGCGGGCGGGCGAGCCGGTGGTGGACCAGTTGCCGATGCTGCTCGGCGCCGTTGCCGGCGGACTGCTGGTGGTCGCCGGCGGGGCGGCATGGCTGAGCCGTCGGCAGCGGCGGCAGACGCACGGGCTGCATCCGGCCGACTTGCGGCGGATGTACGAGCACCACGACGCGGTGCTGCACGCCGTACGGGAGGGCGTGCTGATCATCGGCAGCGACGGACGGCTGCTGCTCGCCAACGACGAGGCCCGGCGGCTGCTCGGGCTGCCCCCGGACACGGAGCGGCGCCCGGTCGCGGACCTGGGTCTGGAACCGCGGCTGAAAGCGCTGTTGACCTCGGGGCGGAAGGCGACCGACGAGGTGCTGCTGGCGGGCGACCGGCTGATCGGGGTCAGCGTCCGGCCGACCGCTCCCCACGGCGGACCCGCCGGAACCGTGGTGACGCTGCGGGACACCACCGAACTGCGGGCCCTGGCCGGCCGGGCGGGCGTGGCCCAGGAGCGGCTGAAGCTGATCTACGACGCCGGGCTGCGGATCGGCACCACGCTGGAGGTGGGTCGCACCGCCGAGGAGCTGGCCGAGGTCGCGGTGCCCCGGTTCGCCGAGGTGGCCACCGTCGAGCTGCTGGAACCGGTGCTGCGGGGCGACGAACCGGCGGCCGGGGCGGGTACCGACCTGCGGCGGATGGCGGTCCGTGGGGTCCTCGACGAGTCGGCGATCTACCGGGTGGGCGAAGTGCTCAGGGTGGTGTCCGGTACGCCGATGGCAACGGCTCTGGAGAGCGGCCGTCCGGTCCTGGTGGACGATCTGCGCAGGTCGGACGAGTGGCGGCGGCAGGATCCCGCAGGCGCCCAGCGGGTGCTGGACGCCGGTATCCGGTCGCTGATCGCCGTACCGCTGCAGGCGCGGGGCGTGGTGCTGGGGCTGGCCGGCTTCTGGCGGAGCGGGACCTCCGGCGGCTTCGGGGAAGGGGATCTGGCCTTCGCCGAGGAGCTGACCGCGCGGGCCGCGGTCGCGATCGACAACGCCCGCCGCTACACCCGTGAGCACACCACGGCCGTCACCCTGCAGCGCAGTCTGCTGCCGCAGACCCTGCCCGAACAGTCGGCCCTGGTGGTGGCGCACCGCTATCTCCCCGCGCACGCCGGGGTCGGCGGCGACTGGTTCGATGTCATCTCCCTGCCCGGTGCCCGGGTCGCGCTGGTGGTCGGCGATGTCGTCGGACACGGTCTGCACGCCGCCGCCACCATGGGCCGGCTGCGCACCGCGGTCCACAACTTCTCCGCTCTCGACCTGCCGCCCGACGAACTGCTCAACCACCTGGACGAACTCGTCACCCATATCGATACCGACGAGGTGCAGGCGGCGGGGTCCGGCACCGGTGAGGAGGGCGGGGGCAGGGGCGGGGCCGAGAACGAGGGACCGTGGCCGGGCGGCACCGGCACGGGCAGCGACGGCCGGGGGGCGCCCGCGCACCCGGGCCGCACCGGCATCACCGGCGCGACCTGCCTGTACGCCATCTACGACCCGGTCGGCGGCCGGGCCACGCTGGCCAGGGCGGGCCACCCGGGGCCGGCCGTGATCGCCCCCGACGGCACCGTGTCGTTCCCCGAGGTGCCCGTCTCCCCGCCGCTGGGACTGGGCGGCAACGAGCCGGTGGAGGTCACCGAGCTCGCCCTGGGCGAAGGCTCGCGGCTGGTGCTGTACACGGACGGGCTGATCGAGGGCCGTGACCGCGATGTCGGCACCGGCCTGGAGGTGCTGCGAACGGCCCTGGCGACGGCGGC
This sequence comes from Streptomyces sp. NBC_00400, assembly GCF_036048035.1. Classification (NCBI taxonomy): domain Bacteria; kingdom Bacillati; phylum Actinomycetota; class Actinomycetes; order Kitasatosporales; family Streptomycetaceae; genus Streptomyces; species Streptomyces sp. NBC_00400. Next base: position 1,648,954 of record NZ_CP107940.1, read on the forward strand.
GGACGACACCCCGGAGCAGATCTGTACAGCGGTCCTCGACACGATGCTGCCCGAACACCCCGGTGACGACGTCGCCCTGCTGGTGGCCCGTACCCAGCTGCTGGAACCCGGCCGGGTCGCCGAATGGGAGGTGCCCTCCGATCCGGCGGCCGTCGCGCGCATCCGGTCGGCGTGCCTGGGCACGCTGGAGTCCTGGGGCCTGGTGGCGCTCGCGTTCACCACCGAGCTGATCCTCAGCGAACTGATCACCAACGCCATCCGCTACGGGGCCCAGCCGATCCGGGTACGGCTGCTGTACGACCGTGCGCTGATCTGCGAGGTCTTCGACGGCACCAGCGCCTCCCCGCATCTGCGCCGGGCGGCCACCACGGACGAGGGCGGCCGCGGCCTCTTCCTCGTCGCCCAGTTCGCCCAGCGCTGGGGCACCCGTTACACACCGAACGGCAAGATCATCTGGACGGAGCAGTCCCTCGACGGCGGCCGCCCGGAGCCCGGCCCGGACTCGGCCGACGGCATCCTCGACCAGTGGGACGACGTGCCTGCGCTGTGACGTCGGGGACGTCGGGGACGTCGGAGACGTCGCCGACCTCGGATGCACCCCTCCTGCCCGCTGGCTAAGCTCGTGGAAGGGGCCGAAGATCTGATCTTGGAGGCTCCCATGGTGCAGCTGCCCGAAGCGCGTGATCTGGCCCCCCGGCTCGCCACCGGTGCGTTCATCCTGAATTCCGGGCTGACGAAGCTGCGGGCGGACCAGGCCACCGCGGAGGCCGTACACGGCATGGCCTGTGTGGCGTACCCGTTCCTGGACAGGATTCCCGCCGAGCGGTTCACCCGGCTCCTGTCGTGGTCGGAGCTCGTGGTCGGCGGCGCGCTGCTGGCGCCGTTCGTACCCACCCGGCTGGCCGGACTGGCGCTGACCGGGTTCTCCGGCGGGCTGGTCGGTCTGTATCTGCGTGTCCCGGGGTTGCGGCAGGAGGGAAGTCTGCGGCCGACCCAGGACGGGATTCCGATGGCCAAGGACACCTGGATGCTGGGCATCGGACTCGGGTTTCTGGGCGCGTCCGGCCGCCGGCGGCGGGCCGCGGCGGTCCGGCAGCACCGGCACGGGGCGTGCTGCCGGCGCCACCACCGGGGGCGTTGCCGGTGGTGAGCGTCGCGAGGGCCCGGTGCGTGCCGGCCGTGCGCGGGCAGACCCCGGTCAGCCGGCCGAGTGCCGCCGGACGGCCCGTACGGCGGCGGCGCAGCCCGCGCCCATGACACCGGCGAGCACGAGGACCAGCAGGCCCGTCCGGTCCTGCGGCTGGAAGGCCAGGTCGGAGCGCTGGTTCAGCACGAAGCCGTCGTAGAACATCCACGACACCAGGGCCACCACGGGCACCACGGCCGGCCGGGCGAGGGAGGACACGGCCACCGTCAGCAGGGCGAAGACCGCGAGCGCGACCGCGGCGTGTGCGGTCTGTCCGGTCAGCATCAGGGCGGTCACCAGCAGCGCCGCTCCCAGGGCGCCGAGCGGCAGCGCGAGGTCACGGGTGAGGGTGTGGCCGGGCGGTGCCCGATGGGCCGGCCGGGTACGGGGCGGTGCCGCCCGCGGGAGGTGCGAGGTGCGGCGGGTGTGCGGGGCGTAGGGGAGATACGGGTGGTGGGGGCGGTAGGAGGTCGCCGGACGGTGAAGGGTGGCCACAGGGAACACCTCCTGCTGTGGTCCGCGCGGCGGACCGTTCGGTCCCGTGGGCCCGCGGTGGACCCTTGCCGCCAGAGTGCGCGCGGGAGTCGGTGCGGGAGCCCCGCCGCGCCGTCCTTTAACGCCCTGCGTACGGGCAGCGGATGCTTTCTGACACGGCCTTGACGGCACGGTGAACACGCTCCGGACGGCAGAGGCGAACCCACCGATGTCGCCCGGCACGGGGTGGGCCGAGGCGCCGCTGATGTGGTGATGCATACTCGCTCCTCGTTGCCCGAACGACGACCGATGATCGGCAGGCCTTCCCCGCATGACCACTGTCGAGGCGGACCCCACGCCCCCCACCCCCACCTCCCGACGGTGGCGCGCCTGGCTCCTGGACGGGCTCAGCAGCCAGGCCGCCCGCCACCCCGGGCCGCACGGCACCCCGCCGGCCGAGCACAAAGGCCACTCCTGGTGGCGCGTCATGTGCCTCACGGGCGTCGACTACTTCTCCACACTGGGCTACCAGCCGGGCATCGCCGCGCTGGCGGCCGGACTGCTCTCGCCGTTCGCCACGCTCGTGCTGATCGCGCTGACCCTGCTCGGCGCGCTGCCGGTGTACCGCAGGGTCGCCAAGGAGAGCCCGAACGGCGAGGGTTCGATCGCCATGCTGGAGCGACTGCTGCCGTGGTGGGCGGGGAAGCTGCTGGTCCTGGTGCTGCTGGGGTTCGCCGCGACGGACTTCATCATCACGATGACGCTGTCCGCCGCCGATGCCTCGGCGCATGTCGTGGAGAACCCCTTCGCCCCTCCCCTGCTGCACGGCGCGAACCTGTGGATCACCCTGGTGCTGCTGGCCGCCCTGGGCGCGGTGTTCCTCAAGGGCTTCCGTGAGGCGATCGGCATCGCCGTCGGCCTCGTCGGGACCTATCTGGTGCTGAACGTCGTGGTCCTGGCCACCGCGGCCTGGAATGTGCTGTCGCACCCGGTGGTGGTCGGCAACTGGTGGAGCGCGATGACCGCCGAGCACTCCTCGCCGGTGGCGATCGTCGGTGTGGCGCTGCTGGTCTTCCCCAAGCTGGCGCTGGGCATGTCCGGCTTCGAGACGGGCGTGGCGGTGATGCCGCAGGTACGGGGCGCCGCCACCGACACCGCGGCGCACCCGGCCGGCCGGATCCGGGGCACCCGCCGGCTGCTGACCACGGCGGCCCTGGTCATGAGCTGCTTCCTGCTGCTGTCGAGCCTGGCCACCACGCTGCTGATCCCGCAGAAGGAGTTCGCGACCGGCGGTTCGGCCAACGGGCGTGCGCTGGCCTACCTCGCGCACGAGTACCTGGGCGAGGCCTTCGGCACCGTCTACGACCTCTCCACCATCGCCATCCTCTGGTTCGCCGGCGCCTCGGCGATGGCGGGACTGCTCAACCTCGTACCGCGCTATCTGCCCCGGTACGGCATGGCGCCGGAGTGGGCCCGTGCGGTGCGTCCGCTGGTGCTGATCTTCCTGGCCACCGCCTTCGGCATCACCTTCTTCTTCAACGCCAGCGTCGACGAGCAGAGCGGCGCGTACGCGACCGGTGTGCTGGTGCTGATGCTCTCGGCGTCGTTCGCCTCCACCGTGGCCGCCCGCCACCGGCGGCTGCGGGCGGCCACGGTCGGCTTCGGCGCCATCACCCTCGTCTTCGGCTACACCCTGGTCACCAACGTCATCGAACGGCCGGACGGCCTGAAGATCGCCCTGATGTTCATCCTGGGCATCTTGCTGACCTCGTTCGCCTCACGGGTTCACCGGGCCTTCGAACTGCGCGCCGTACAGGTCGATTTTGACGAGACGGCCGAGCGGCTGATCGGCGCCGCGATGGCGGCCGGGCCACTGCGGGTCATCGCCAACGAGCCCGATGAGCGGGACGCGGCGGAGTACCGGGAGAAGGAGTACAGCCAGCGCGAGGAGACCCATATACCCGACGGCCGGCCGGTGCTGTTCCTCGAAGTGACCGTCAGGGACTCCTCGGACTTCACCACGGACCTGCACGTCCGGGGCGAGGAGCGGTACGGGGCGCAGATCCTGCGGGTGGAGGGGGCCGGCGTGGCGAACACCATCGCCGCCGTGCTGATGCAGCTGCGCGAGCACACCGGCCAGGTGCCGCACGCCTACTTCAACTGGACCGAGGGCCATCCGTTCAGCCATCTGCTGCGGTTCCTGGTCTTCGGCGACGGCGAGGTCGCCCCGGTCGCCCGGGAGGTCCTGCGCCGCGCCGAGCCCGACCCGGCCCGGCGCCCGCGGGTGCACGTCGGCTGAGTCACGGGACCCGCTCAGGGCCACCCGCACACAGCTCCCCCGACCGGCTGTGACAGGCTGCCCGCAGATGCCCGGCCGGTCAGGTCGCCGGGCCGAGGAGAGCGGGAACAGCGCCCATGAACACGCCGGACACCTCGGGCCGGGAGACCGTCACCCCTGCCGTACACCGCGCTGCCGTCGCGGCGGAGACCGCGAGGTTCGTGGCGGCACTGGACGGTGCGCAGCTGTCGCTGCCGGTGCCCGGCTGCCCCGACTGGACGCTCCTCGACCTGGTCCGGCACACCGGGAGCGTGCAGCGGTGGTTCTCCCTCCTGCTGCGTCAGCGCATCCAGGAGCCACCGCGCAGCCGCGAGGTGGAACTGGAGCTTCCCGCGGACGACAACGGCTGGGCCGACTGGCTGACGGCGAGCGCGGCCCGGGCAGCCGACGCGTTCGCCGGGACCGACCCGGACGCCCCGATGTGGGCCTGGGGCGCCGATCACCACGCCCGGTTCTGGATGCGGCGGATGCTGTTCGAGACCCTGGTGCACCGCACCGACGCGGAACGCGCCGTGGGTGCCCGCACGGTGATCGACCCCGTCCTCGCGGCCGACGGCGTGGACGAGTTCCTGGTCAATCTGCCGTTCGCAACCTCCTTCGCCCCCGGAGTGGCGCACCTGCGCGGCAACGGTGAGACCCTGCGCTTCCGGTGCACGGACACGGCCGGCGACTGGCTGGTCCACCTGCGGCCCGACGGTTTCGAGGCAGCGCCGCAGTCCGGAGACGCGGCAGCCGGCCCCGCCGACGCCGTCGTACAGGGCCCCGCCGCGGACCTGCTGCTCCTCCTCTACGGCCGCCCGGCCCGCGACGCGGACACCGTCGAGAAGACCGGCAACGAGGAACTGCCGGCACGCTGGTTCACCCACTCCGCGTTCTGAGGGGGCGGTCGGCGCTCCGTGGCAGCGTGGGGGCCCATGTGTCATGCCGGTTCGTTCACACTCACACCAGTTCGACCCCCCGGGCCACTCCTCCGGCGCCCCACTACGGGGAAGGGCGACTCGCTCCGGGTCCGCTCCAGCTGCTGCCATCGACTGGTGCGCCAGCAGAACACAGTTACCGGTGTCCGCCCCGTCCGGCATCGTTGATGTCAGCCGTAGATGTCAGGTGCTTTCTGATCCGTGGCATGCCTTCTGCATCACTCGTCTGCACTGCAGAGATCGCCGGCGACCGATTGCCCGCTGAGGCTGGGAGCTGACGCGGGGCCCTGCGTTGCTTGTTGAGGAGCCACCTGGCCAGAGGTAACTGGGGCGCGACAAGCACCCCCGCCCCCGAAGGAAAGGAGAAGCTACCTTCGCATGTCACACCGCACTGCCGTGGTGGCGGAAGCCACCTGGGCGCTCAGATGGGCAGGAGCTCTGCTGTGCCTCGCGGTCGCCGCCATCCACGTTGTGGACCAAGGCGGCCTCACAGCAACGAAGGACCCCTCCTACATAGGCGTCGCCTACCACGTCCTGGAGATCGCGGCCGTGATCGCCGCGGTCCTGCTTCTCCTCGGCCTCGTACGACTGGGATGGTTGCTGGCAGCTGGGGTGGCCCTCGGCCCCCTGGTGGGCTATGTCCTCTCCAGAGGGCCGGGGCTGCCCCACTTCAGCGATGACATCGGCAATTGGACAGAGCCGCTTGGGCTGGTCAGCCTGGCCGTCGAAGGAGCCCTCCTCCTGCTGTCGGTGCCGCTCTTCGTGCGGAGCTTGCGACGCAGACCCTAAAACTGCGCAGCTCCGGATGGAATGTGCCAGAGCGGGGCCTGGTACTGATCCGGGTGGCTGCTGAGCAGTAGTGCTCTGACGTCCTGGCGCTGGTTGCCGCTGCGGCCGAAGGCTTCGGTGAGCCGGCGGAAGGTTGCGTGGGTGATTCCGCGGGACCGGGCGTCGGTCTCGAAGTCGTCGAGCCGGTGGAGGATGGCTTCCGGGTCGAGCCTTTGTGTCTGCTGGGTAGGCCTCAAACCTTCCCCTGTGGGCGACTAAGACTCCAGCCCCCGCGGCCCGCCCCTGAGATAGCCGGTGACCATGGCGACCAGTTCGTTCTCCAGGCGGGCGGGGTCAAGAGGGTCGGGCGCGGCGACGAGTTGGTGGACGAGCAGTTCGACCGTGGAGACGACGAGCCGCACGGCGATATGCATGTCGTCGACCCGGCTCTCCGGATGGTTCTCGATCAGCTCGCGGACATAGGCGGTCCGCGACTGCTGGTACCGGGACCTCTTTTCCAGCAGCTCCGGGGAGCGGGGAACCTGTTCGACCATGATGCGGAGGAGCTGCGGGTCGTCCAGGTGGTTCTCGATCGAGAGACGCACATAACCGCGGATGGCTTCTTCAAGGGGGCGGGGCGGCCCCTCGTCCTCATGGCAGGCGGTGGCGGCCATTCCCGCGTCCAGGTGCCGGGTCACCAGCTCCACCAGGATCACGTCCTTGTTCGGGTAGTACTGGTACAGCGAGCCGATGGAGATCTGTGCCCGCTCGGCGATCCGGTTGGTGGTCCCGGCGGCATGGCCGTACTCCGCGAAAACGTGAGCAGCGGCCGCGAGAATCCGCTGCCGGGTGAGCTCGGCCCGGGCCTGACGGGGCTGTTTACGTGGCTGGAGTCCACCTCGTCCCGACGTCATGGCACCTCCTTGACAGCGCGGCGAATGCGAGTAGCGCGAGACCTGAGTAATTGCTCACAATAGTGCCATGACCTGCGGCGGAGCGGACGTCGCACTCTTCTGCACGGTCGCCTGCCCGTGCTCCCCCTCCGGAAGGAGCCCCCGCGTGACGCAGACCAGCACACGCCCCCGGCGGGTCTCGCCCGCCGATGTCCGTGCCCGGCTCGGCGAACCCGAGGAGAGGATCAGAGCCAAGATCCTCGGCTGTATAGACGAGCACTTCCACCGCTTCATCGCCCACTCCCCCTTCCTGACGATGGCCACGGCGGACGCGGCGGGCCGCGCCGACTGCTCGCCCCGTGGCGACTATCCGGGGTTCGTGAAAGTCCTGGACGCGCACACGCTCGCCCTCCCCGACCGGCCCGGCAACAAGCTCGCCGACTCCTTCCGCAACCTCGCCGAGAACGACGGGATAGGGCTGGCCTTCCTGATCCCCGGGCTGCCCGAGATTCTTCGCGTCAACGGCCGCGCCTACCCCACCGACGAGCCCGACGTGCTCGCCCGGATGCGGACCGAGGCGCGCGAGCCGGAGCTCGCGCTCGTGGTGGACGTCGCCGAGGCGTACTTCCACTGCGGGCGCGCGCTCCTCCGCTCCCGGCTGTGGGACCCCGCCAGCCAGGCCCTCGCCGACGAGATCCCGTCGCCCGGCGAGGTGACCGCGGCCCAGTTCGGCCTCGACACCGCCCCGGCCGACATCGACGCCGCACTCGAAGAGGTCTACCGCAAGCTCTACTGACCGCAACGACCGGGCCTGCCCCAGGACTTCCCCTAGGACTATCCATGCAGCAAACCGTCGTCGACCGCATCGAACCCATCGCCGAAGACACCGTCACCCTCCGCCTGCGCGGCACCACAGGGCCGCTCGCACCCTGGGAGCCCGGAGCGCACATCGACCTGGCGCTGCCGAACTGGCTCACCCGGCAGTACTCGCTGTGCGGAGACCCGGCCGACCGGGAGTCCTACCGCATCGCCGTACGCCACGAACGCCTCAGCCGGGGCGGATCGGAATATGTCCACCGGTTCCTGCGCCGGAGCCGCACCCTCGATGTGTCCCTCCCCCGCAACCACTTCCCGCTCGTCCCCGCGCCCGCCTACCTCTTCCTCGCGGGCGGCATCGGGATCACCGCCGTCCTGCCGATGCTGCGCGCGGCGGCCGGGTCGGGCGTCCCGGTCTCCCTCGTGTACGTGGGGCGCTCGGCCGCGACCATGCCGTTCGCCGGCGAGCTGCGGGCCGCGTACGGCGAGCGGGTCCGGATCGTCGCCACCGCGGAGCAGGGCAGGCCGGACCTCGCGGCCCTGGCAGCGGGGCTGGCACCCGGCACGCTGGTCTACTGCTGCGGCCCCGCCTCGATGCTGGCTGCGGCGGAGGCCGCGTTCCCGGCCGAACGGCTGCGCGTGGAACGGTTCCGCCCGGCGCCCAAGACGTTCGGCCCCGACACGGAGTTCGAGGCGGTGTGCGCGCGGTCGGCGCGTACGGTCCGGGTGCCGGCCGACAAGACGCTGCTCGACGCCCTGGCACACGCCGGGCACCCTCTCCCGTCGGGATGCCGCGAAGGCGTCTGCGGAAGCTGTGAACTCACCGTCCTCGACGGCCGGCCCGAGCACCGCGACGACATCGGCGCCCCGGAGGGCCGGATGTACGCCTGCGTCTCCCGCGCCCTGACCCCGCGCCTCGTCCTGGACCTCTGACGAGACGGGCACCGGGAACGCTCCTTTCTCATAGCCGGCATAGCCGATATAGCCGACGGACATACAGTCCCGCCGACGCCGGCGACCCCTTGGCGGGCTCGCAGAAGCTCGCACCGGGGAACGGGTGACGTCGCCGCGGTGCCGGCCCGCCCGTCGGGCACGGGCGGGCGGGCCGGCACCACTGCTGTCCCTGCGGTTACTCCTGCAGCTTCTCCCGGACCGCCGTCAGGGCGGCCGACACGTGCTCCTCCGTGGTCGTCTTGTCGAGGCCGAGTCCGCTGAGCACGCCCTCGCCGTTCTCCTGCTCCAGCAGTGCCAGCAACAGGTGCTCCGTGCCGACGTAGTTGTGGCCCAGTCGCAGCGCCTCGCGGAAGGTGAGTTCGAGTGCCTTCTTCGCACGGGCGTCGAAGGGCACGAGGGCGGGCAGCGGCTCACCGGAGGGCTCCGGCAGCGCCTCGGTCGCGGCCGCTGCGACCGTCTCCAGCGGTACGCCCTGGGCGACGAGCACCCGTGCGGCCAGCCCTTCCGGGTCGTCGAGCAGGCCGAGCACGAGGTGTTCCGCGCCGATCTGCGGGTGAGCGCCTTCGCGGGCCTTGTTCTGGGACGCGACGACGACGCTCCTGGCCCGGGGGGTGAACCTGCCGAAGTCCTGGCTCATGTCGGGCGCCGGCTCGTCCTTCGTCACGAACCGCTTCTGGGCGGCCTGCCGGGTGACGCCCATGGACTTGCCGATCTCGGTCCATGAGGCGCCGGAGCGGCGGGCCTGGTCGACGAAGTGGCCGATGAGATGGTCGGCCACTTCGCCGAGATGGTCAGCGGCGACGACCGCGCTCTGAAGCTGTTCGAGGGCGTCGCCGTGCACCTTCTTGATGGCCTCGATGAGGTCGTCGAGGCGGACGGGGTTGTTGATCTGAGTCGGTTCCACCATGAGGCAACCCTAGGTTGACAGTCGAAACCCTGTCAACCCATGGTTGACACTCCACTCCGGACGGATCAGCCCCTCCGGCCGAGCGCCTTCGCCCGGGTGTGGGACCAGCCCGCCAGCAGCACACCCACGGCCACCAGCACTCCGTGCACGGACAGCGTGAGCGCGAATCCACCACCCAGCCACCCCAGGAGTCCGGTGTCGTCGCGATCGACGAGCAGCCGGATCGCCCCCTGGGTGAAGACCACCGTCACGGCGGCGCCGACGATCTGCAGGATGTCGTACTTCATCGATTCCCAAGCCCCCTCGGAGAGTTCTCCCATGGCGTTCCGCGTCCCCTCGGAACGTTACGAACGTATCATTGGCAAAAGAGAAACTGCCGCTGCATTACTGATTAATTCGATTTACGTCACACAATTCGAGGGTTCCTAATGGGAAATGAGCGTGACGAAATGAAGGCCGCCAGGGGGCCCGTGTGCCGGATGTGCGCCGCGGCCGCCCCGGCCCCGGGGCGGGGCCGGCCGGCGCTCTACTGCTCGCGGAGCTGTCAGGCGAAGGCGTACCGGCGGCGCAAGCAGCCGCCCGCCCCGGCGGCCGGGCGGCCCGCGGCGCCCGGTGCCCCCTCGCCGCGGCGCCGGCAGATCGCCGAGGCGCTCTGGCGGATCGCCGCCGAACGGGGGCTGCACGCGGCGAGCCTGCGGGAGGTCGCGGCCGAGGCCGGGGTGTCGCTGCGCGCGGTCCAGTACCACTTCGCGAGCAAGCACCGGCTGCTGGTCGACGCACTGCAGCTGCTGCACGAGGAGAACGAACGCATCGCCCGCTCCCGTATCCGGTTCGACGCCACCGATCCCCGTGCCCTGCTGCAGGCGGTGCTGGACGAGTTTCTGCCCGTGGACGCCCAACGCACCACCGCGCTGCGGGTGTTCGCCGCGTACTACGCCCGCAGCCTGACCGACCCGGAGCTCGCCGAGGTCTTTCTGCCCGCCGACCAGCCCTTGGAGCGGCTGGTGGCGGAGCTGATCGCCGCGGCGCAGCGCGACGGGCGGACCGCCCCGGACCTCGACCCGTGGCGCGAGGCGGACCTGCTGGTGTCCGGGGCGGTGGGGCTGGGCCAGGATGTGCTCCACCGGCGCCGCACGCTGGAGGACGTACGCCGTACGCTCGATTACCACCTCGACAAGATCTTCGCCGGAGACCGGCGCACGCTGCGCTGATCTCCGGCGAAGGGGGTGGCGGTGCTGAAGATCAGTAGGCCGAGCCGGCCCCGCTCACCGAGGGCGGCCGTCGGCACGACCGGCCCCATCCCGGCCGCGGAGCCGCCGAAGCGGGCCTGCGGGTGCGCTCACTTCACGGGTCCGTCCCTGCGGGAGCGGACGAGGGCGCGCGGGCGCACGACTGCCGGGGCAGGCCCCAAGCCTCGGAACGCACAAGCGCGTTCCAGCACTGATCGCATATGAAGGGTCCCCTCCTGATCGGATCGTGGAGGGGAGGACCGAATGTCGGGTGTTGCAGGCACTTCAGGTGATTCAGGTGATTCAGGTACTTCAGGCGTTTCCCGTACTTCAGGTCCGTCAAGCGCTTCGTACGCTCCAGGCGTGACGGCTCTTCAGGTGTGACAGGCGTTCGCGGGCCGGGCCCGTGGAGCGGAGGCGGCCGCTGACGCCGGCCTTGACGCGCACGGTGACACCACACCCTCATCCACGTAACGCTCTTATTACGCTGCGTCGTCCGTGTGGCATCAAGAACCGCTACCGCCCGGTAAGCACCGAGGCATCGGCTATACCCAGTAAGCGGGTTGATGCGGGAAATCGGACAGATGGTGCACATCTCCTGCCCGTCCGTCCTCGCGGCCCTTGCCCGCCTTCGCCTCGTTGGGGAACTGGGAGATTCGTACCTATCGACTATCTGTTAATCTGCCCGCTCCTGGATGTTCCTCCATCTCCTCTCCCCACAAGCACCCCCGTTCGCCGGGTGCAGCGAGGTGTCCCGTAGGTGTACAGCACTCCCTTTTCCTCCGCAGAGGCCAGATCCGCGCGGGCCCGGGTGGGCCTGAGTACGGCTCAGGTCGCCCAGGCCATGACGGCGTGCGGCGCGCCGGTCCGTCCCGAGCTGATCGAGGCCTGGGAGTACGGCACCCAGGCGCCGTCCGAGCCGCAGCTCTTCGCCCTGGCCGATGTCCTGTGGTGCCCGCCGACCGTGCTGATGGGCGTCGAGCCCCGGACCCTGGCCGAACACCGGATGGCCCGGCAGCTGAGCGTGGAGCGGCTGGCGCAGCTGATCGGGATGGATCCGGCCATGTACTGGGCGGCCGAGTCGGCGCATCAGTGGAGCGGCGACTACCGGCAGACCAAGGCACTGGTGGAGGCGTTGGGGCTGTCGCTGCGGAAGCTGATCGGGGTGATGGGGCACAACGACGAGCTGGCCGGGCATCTGCGGTCGGCCATCGACGGGCGCTGGAAGGGGCACGTCGGAGCGGTCGCGAAGATCACCACGCTGAACAAGACCCGGGTGAGCGATGCCCTGCGCACGATGCATGCGGAGTTCGCGGAGTTCTCCGAGCGCTATATGGGGCATGTGGTGGCGCGGAACGACGACTCGCGGCTCAAGGAGGTCGCGGCCGAGCGCTCGGCGTATCTGCGCCGGCTGGTCGACCACTTCTGGGACCTGATCGGGGAGGCGGGCGAGGCGCCGCCGTTCAACTCCGTGGCCACCCACTGACGGGAGCGGCGAGGGGCGGACGCCCGCGGGCGGGGAGGGACCGGGATGCGGTTCCCTCCCCGCCCGCGGCCGTTGGCGTCAGTTGCCGGGGGCGCCCCAGTGCGGGCCCTGCGGTCCGCCCGGGCCCTGCTGGGTGTGGGGGCCCTGCGGGGCGTGCGGGGCCTGCGGGTTGCGCGGGCCCTGCGGGTCATAGGGACCCTGGTGCGCGTGCGGGCTCTGCGGCGCGTGCGCGCCCTGCGGGGGGAACGGGTCCGCCGGCCGGTACGCGCCGACCGGCTCGTGTGCTCCCACCGGTCCGTGTGCCTCCTCCGGCTCGTCGCCCTCGATGTCGTCCCAGTCGATCTCCATCGTGCTGCGGCGGGTGAAGACGTTGAAGAAGAGGTTGAGCAGGACGGCGGTCAGGCTGCCCAGCGTGATACCGCTGTTGAGGACGGCCCGGACGTCCTCCGGCATCCGCTCGAAGAACGGCGCGACCGCGTTGGGCAGCAGCGCAGCGGCGAGGCTGACCGCCAGGATCAGGGCGTTGCGCTCCTCGCGCAGATCCACCTTGCCCAGGATCTGGATGCCGACCGCGGCGACCATGCCGAACATCGCGATCGCGGCACCACCGAGCACCGGATGCGGAATCGCGGCCACCACGCTGCCCGCCTTCGGCAGCAGCCCCAGGACGATCATGAAACCGCCGGCCGCGACCACCACGAACCGGCTCATGACCTTCGACATCCGCACCAGGCCGATGTTCTGCGCAAACGCCGCATAGGGAAAGGAGTTGAACACTCCACCGAGAATGGTGGCGGCTCCATCGGCGCGCAGGGCGTTGGCCACCGTGGTGTTGTCGACCTTCTTACGGGTGACCTCCCCGATGGCGTAGACGTCTCCGGTGGTCTCCACCATGGTGATCAGCATGACGACGACCATGGCGATGATCGGGAACAGCTCGAACTTCGGCATGCCGTAGTGGAAGGGCGTGCTGACACCGAACCAGTCGGCATCCTTCACCGCACCGAAATCCGCATCGCCCAGGAGCCAGGCCACCGCGGTACCGGCGACCAGCCCGAGCAGTACGGCGAGGCTGCTCAGATACGGCTTCCCGAGCCGGACCACGACCAGGATGAAGAGCAGGGTGCCCAGCGCGTAGGCGAGGTTCTTGGGATCGCCGTATCCGGGGTGCCCGATCAACTTCGCACCGCCGGCCGCGTCTTGCAGGCCCTGCGGGATCAGGGTGAGGCCGATGATGGTGAGGACCGTGCCGATGACGACCGGCGGGAAGTACTTCACCAGCTTGCCGAAGAACGGCGCGAACAGGAACGTCGCTATGCCCGCGGTGATCACCGCGCCGTAGACGACGAGCAGTCCCGCGGTGCCGCCGCCCGCGCCCAGGCCGATGGCGATCATCGGCGAGACCGCGGTGAAGGTGACGCCCTGGACCAGCGGCAGCCTGGCGCCGATCTTCCAGATACCGAGGGCCTGAATGATCGAGGCGACACCGCAGGTCAGCAGGTCCGCGTTGATCAGATAGACGAGCTCCTCATGGGAGAGGCCCAGGGCGTTCCCGACGATGATCGGGACGATCACCGCTCCGGCGTAGAAAGCGAGGACGTGCTGGAACCCGTAGAGGGTGAGCTTGGCGACGGGGAGCACCTCGTCGACGGGGTGGGCCTGCCGGCCGGAGAACTGCTGGGGGGTTTGTCGGGAGACTCGTGCCATCTCTGCCTTGCCTTCGCGAGGTAGGTGAATAAGAAGGAACCGGCGCCGTCGCGTTCCGGGGGACGGACGGGCCGGCTGGGTCTTACAAAGCCGACGTTGAGCGGTGTCGCCGACACCACGTAGCCCTGCGCTGCACGGTGTGTCCTGATTCGGCAGGACTTCCTTCGATCAGCGCAGTAAATTCCGGCATTTCCATGGAATGTACAAGGGGACTAATCGGAGCGTTCACCTTAGTTGACCTGCGCCGTTCCTCGCGAGTAGCCGGTCGCATTCGCTCGGATAAAGCGGGATCATGGCCTGAAATCCCCGTTATGGGGAGAGGGCTTCGTGCGCGTCGGCTGATGGTGTGGGGACGGCGCCCCCGGAACGTCGGCTTCCGCGGCGCCGGCTTCCGCTACGGCTTCTCCACCTCGCCCGGATGGCGTACCCGCCGCGCGGGCACGGCGCCGAGGAAGCCGGTGACCAGCCCCCAGGCGAGGCCGACGCCCGCCAGCCGGAGGAGTTGCGGCTCCAGGGTGACCTCGCCGCCCAAGCCGCCGCCGAGGTCACCGAGGCCCATCAGGGAGAGCCCGTAGTGGGCGGAGATGCGGGTGAGCAGGCCGACGGCCGGCAGGGTGATGGCCAGTGCCACGGCCATCTCGACGGCATGCCGCCAGGCCGGCCGCCGGGCCGGGGAGCGGACCGCTGCGGCGAAGGCCGCAACGAGCAGCACCACGCCCGCCACCGCCACCAGGAGCCAGGCCCGGCCGTCGTACCGGGCCAGCGCGCCGAGGTCGAGGGTGCGCTTCCCGTGGGCGCGGAGCACCTGGTCGAGGACGTGCGGCAGGGGCAGTCCGATGGCCTTGTCGACATGCCCCACCCAGGCTCCGCCGGTGCCGATGCCCAGCGCCATCCAGGCGACGTTCGGCAGTCCGAGGAACATGACGGCGAAGGTCTCGGCCGGGTGGTCCTTGGTGATGAGCTCGACGATGCCGATGACCAGTCCGATCACGACGTAGCAGAGCAGAGTCAGCAGCACGGCGAAGGCGGGCGGCCGTACGGAGTCCTGGAAACGCAGCAGCCCGGGAGAGAGCGGGGCACGGCGCGAGACCAGGAAGGCCAGCACGAGCAGCGCCAGGATCCACAGCAGTCCGGCCCCGAGCGTCGCGGGCACATCGGCGCGGAAGCCGACGGTGGGGGTGGCGCCCAGCTCGGCGCCGAGCCGGTCGGCCAGGTCGTTGCCCACGGTGATCCGGAAGCTGTGCCGGGCGGCGAGCGTGAGCAGCAGCAGAAGCAGCAGCCAGCACACCGCCGTTCGGGCGACCCGGGCGAGCAGTTCCCCGCTGCCTGCCACCGCCCGGTGGCGCAGCGGCAGCAGGAAGACGGCGGCGGTCACCAGCGCACCGGCGAGCGTGACCGACAGCGGTACGACGTCCAGGGCGGCATCGGCCTGCGCGAGGCCGCCGACATCGCCGGAGAGACCGACCGAACCGCCCGCCGCGACCAGCACCGTGGCGGCGACCACGGAGGGAAACGCCGCACCGGGAAGGTCCGCCGCACCCGCCGCCCACAGGCCGAGTGCGGCAACCACGATCATGGTGACGATGCCCGCCACGGCCGCGCCGAGCGCTTCCGCCCAGGCCCGGACCGCGGCCGGTGCGCCGCGGCGGCGCACGGGGCCCGGCGAACCGGCCGGCGCCGGGCCTCGCGTCTGGCTCACGCTCTCTCCTGCCGGTCACGGGACCGCGTACTGACGATCCGTCTGGGAGGACACCACACCTTGGCCGATGCCTGGATGAGACGCCCGGATGAGAGGGACAGGCACCCCGGAACGACGGCACCGGCACCGGATACCTCTCCGGCACATCACCGGCATACACGGGATCCACGGCATCCACGGGATGCGCAGGGCGCACGGCACCCGCGGGACACACGGGATGCACGGGATGCACACACCACCGTAAGCACCGGCGCGGAACCCCGCTTGCGGACGGCGCCAAGCGGCGGGCGACCGAAGAACACCCGCCGCCTGCCCGCCCCGCAGCCTGCCCGCTCTCCCGCGGGCCCGATATCGAACTGTGTCCTAATGATCCGGTGCACCGGACAACCACCGAAGCGCACAGACCCTCTGCCTATGCGGTGGGGCATGGCAGCCCTTGGCGGTTACCCCCGCACAGGGCCGCGCTCCGCCACCGTCAGTTGTTCTGCTTGGGAAGGACCCCCGTGTACGCCGGATCACGCCGCCACTCCGTACGGTTGATACCCGCCCTGATAGCGACGGGGACGCTGTTGACCGCGTGCGGGCCGGGTGCCGACGCGCCGAAGGCGGACCAGCCTGCGGCGAAGGTGACCGTCACCCCGGCCGCCGGAAGCAAGTCGGTCAAGCTCGGCTCGGGCATATCCGTGCGGGCCGACGACGGAAAGCTCGTCTCGGTCGAGGTCAAGGACGACAAGGGCGGCACGGTCACCGGGCAGCTCGCCGGTGACGGCGCGTCATGGAAGTCGGACGGCAAGGTCAAGCCGCAGACCACCTACACCGTGCGGACGAGGACGAAGTCGGCGCAGGGCAAGGAGTCCGCCGCCACTTCGGAGTTCACCACGGAGCAGGCCGGCAAGGTCAACAAGCTCACCAACACCCCCGGCGGCGGGCAGACCGTGGGCACCGGAATGCCGATATCGATCCTCTTCGACCACCCGGTGGTGAAGGACCGGCGCGCCGAGATCGAGAAGGCGCTGAAGGTCACCACCCAGCCGAAGGTCGAGGGTGCCTGGGGCTGGGTCAAGGACTACTCCGGCAAGGACCGGATCGACTGGCGGCCGAAGGACTACTGGCCGTCCGGCACCAAGGTCGACGTCAAGGGCGCGCTGTCCGGGATCAACTCCGGCGACGACGGCGGCTGGTTCGCCCGGGACTACAACTTCGGCTTCCGCATCGGCGCCGACCACAAGGCCGTCATCGATGTGCCCTCGCACAAGATGACCATGTACGAGAACGGCAAGAGCGTCGGCACCATCACCGGCTCCGCGGGCTCCCCGCAGGACCCGACCCGCGGCGGTGTGCACACCGTACGCAGCAAGAACGCGGCCGAGACGATGGACTCCGCCACCATCGGCCATGGCGACGAGTGGAGCCTGGACTCCAAGTGGGTCACCCACCTCACCGCGTCCGGGACCTTCCTGCACTCCGCCCCGTGGAACAAGTCGCTCGGCGTGGTCAACAACAGCCACGGCTGCTTCGGTATGTCCACCTCGGATGCCAAGAGGGCCTACGACTTCCTGTCGATCGGCTCCACGGTCGAGGTGAAGGGCACCAGCAACACCAACAAGACCGACGTCGGCAACGGCCTGGAGGTCTGGCAGGAGAGCTGGACCGAGTGGCAGCAGCGCAGCGCCCTGCAGCACTGACCCGGGCGGCCGGCGTTCCGTCGGTCATCTGCGGTGCCTGGCGGGGCCGCGGGTGCGGGTGAGCAGCAGGAAGACGGTGGCCAGGACGGCAACGGCCTGGGCCAGGGCGGCCAGTTTCTTGTCGGCGCTCCAGCCCGGTTCGTACATGTCCGGCAGCGGTCCCGGCGCGCCGATGTCCACGTAGGTGTAGAGGAGCAGCAGCGCGAGTCCGCCGGTCGCGACGAGCCAGGCGAAGGTGTCGGCGGCCGGCCGGCGCCAGACCAGCACGAGCACGGCGGCGAGTGCGGCCAGCGCGGCCTCGATACGGAAGAGCAGGCCCTGGCTGATGGTCGCCGTGACCCCGTCGTAGCGGCCGGCGAGCCGGGCGTGGACGTAGGCGTCCAGTGCCAGGCCGGCCGCCGCCAGCAGCCGTGCGACACCGCGGGCGGCCCGGCCGGACCGCCCGCGGCCGGACGGCCGCCCGTGGTGCGGAACGGAGCTGTCTGGTGCCACGGCTTCTCCAAGCCTCTCGGTGGGCGGCCGTAGCCGAAGCAGCCGGCGGTGAGCCGGGGGGCTCCCGATGGGCCGCCGCCCGGCCGGCCCGGTCCCGTCGGGCCGCACACACCTCAATAGACCGCAGACGCCGCCGCCCGGCCATCCGGGCGGCGGCGTTCGGCGTACCGGGCGGCCGGGGAGGCGGGCAGCCAGGCCGGCGAGCGGGCGGGCGGGCGGCCGGACGTCAGGGTGTCCGGCCGCCCGGGCGCCGACGCCGCTTTGTGCGCGGCGAGGCAGCGGCAGTGACCGTGGCAGCGGCAGCGGCAGCGGCAGCGGCAGTCAGCGGATCTCACTCGTCGTGCGGCGGTAGGTGGAGCGCCGGTCGTCGATCTCGGCCCAGCGGTCGCCGTAGACGTTCTCGGTGATGCCCGGCTCCCGCAGGA
This sequence comes from Streptomyces sp. NBC_00400, assembly GCF_036048035.1. Taxonomy (NCBI): domain Bacteria; kingdom Bacillati; phylum Actinomycetota; class Actinomycetes; order Kitasatosporales; family Streptomycetaceae; genus Streptomyces; species Streptomyces sp. NBC_00400. Next base: position 1,666,930 of record NZ_CP107940.1, read on the forward strand.
AGTCGTGCGGGAAGCCCAGCGGTACGGCGCTGCACCGGTCGAGCCGCGCCTGCGCGTCGGCGTCCAGCGTGACCTCCACCGCGGCGAGGTTGTCGAGAAGCTGGCTCTCCTTGGTGGCGGCGATGACCGGGATGATGTTGCCGGGCCGGCCGCGCAGCCACGCCAACGCCACCTGTGCCGGGCTCCAGCCCCCCTGCTCGGCGATCTCCAGCACCGCGGTGACGGTCTCCTCGGTGTGGTGGTCCGACCGGTCCGTCTCACCGACGACATCCAGCCGGCCGGTCTCCCCGCGGCGGTACTTACCGGTGAGCCGCCCGGCCGCGAGCGGCGCCCAGGCCAGTACGGCCAGGTCGAAGGCGCGGGCCTGCGGCAGCAGTTCGCGCTCCGGCGTCCGCTCCAGCAGGTTGTAGCGCAGCTGCGAGCCGGCGAACGCGGTCCAGCCGCGCAGCTCGGCGAGGGTGTTCGCCTGCGCGATCTCCCAGGCGGGCCAGTCGGAAACGCCGAGGTAGAGCACCTTTCCCGAGCGCACCAGGTCGTCGAGCGCCCGCATCACCTCCTCCACGGGCGTGAAGTTGTCCCGTGCGTGCACCCACAGCACATCGAGGTAATCGGTGCGCAGCCGCTCCAGGCTCTCCTCCACCGACCGGACCAGGCTCTTGCGGTGGTTGCCCGCCGCGTTCACATCGCCCTTGCGGGTCGCGCAGGTGTATTTGCTCGCCAGCACGAAGCGGTCCCGGCGGCCTTCGAGCAGTTCCCCCAGGATCCGCTCCGAGGCGCCGTCGGTGTAGTTGTTGGCGGTGTCGATGAAGTTGCCGCCGGCCTCCGCGTAGGCGTCCAGGATCCGGCCGCTGGTGTCCTTGGCCGCGCCCCAGCCCCAGTCCTCGCCGATGGTCATGGCACCGAGGCTCAGCTCGCTCACCCGCAGGCCGGTCCTGCCGAACAGTGTGTAGCGCACGTGGTTCCCTTCGATCAGCGCAGCTCTCCGGTCGTGCGCTCACGCTAGGAGCTGGAGCGTCCTCCAAGGCAAGGCGTGGCCGGGCGCCGGGGGCCGGTTCCGGCCTCTTCGGCGGCGCGAGCGCCTGGCGGGCCGGGGCCGGCACCCGTGGGGGTGCCGGCCCCGGCCCGTGGGCGCGGCGAACGTGCCTCCCGGGAGCCGCGAACGGGCAACGGGCAGCAGGCGGGGGGGACGGAGTCCGCTGCCGTCCGCCCGCCGCCGCCCGTCCGCTCAGCCGGTGATGATCGCCGGGTCGCTCACACCCGTCTCGCCGTTCTCCACATGGCCGGCGAGGCGGCGCAGGAAGGTCTTGTCCGTGTCGGAGGTGACCGACAGGTCGTACCAGCGCTTGCTGGCGCGCAGGTCGACCGGCTTCTTGACGGTGGCGCCCGCACGGACGGTGTAGGTCTCGCTCGCCCCGCCGTAGGCGTGGGTGACGGTGAGGTGGCAGTCGGTGCGGCCGTGGTTGGTCAGGGTGAGTTCGACGCGGCCGGCCGTCGCGTCGTGACGGGCGGTCACCTCGGGTCCGGCCTTCTTGCCGTCGCCCTTGAAGGTACGCAGGAAACCGTTCGGGCCGTACACCGACAGGTCGTACACGTCCTTGGAGTACGAGGTGTTCCAGGTGTCGGAGATCCGCTTGCCGGCCTCCGTGGTGTACGTCCACGGGCCGTCGGTGCGGTTGCCCGCGGTGACGGTGAAGCAGGCACCGGCCTTGTCGCCACCGCTGAAGGTGAGGGTGTAGCGCCCGGTGGAGGGGGCGGCGGTCCCGTCGACGAGCGGTGCGTACGGCAGCGGACGCGACGGCCGGGAGCCCGGCTCCTGCTTGGGCAGGACGGGGTTGGCGGGCGGCTTCGGCACATAGCTGTCGTGCCGGTCGTTGTCCGGCGGCCGGTAGCCGTCGGTGGCGGGGAGCGCGGCCGGCTTGGTGTTCTCCAGGCCGAAGTCGAAGGCCGAGGTCAGGTCGCCGCAGATGGCCCGCCGCCACGGCGAGATGTTGGGCTCGTGCACCCCGAAGCGGCGCTCCAGGAACCGGATGATGGAGGTGTGGTCGAAGACCTCGGAGCAGACGTAGCCGCCGGTGCTCCAGGGGGAGACCACGATCATGGGGACGCGCTGGCCGAGGCCGTAGGGGCCGGCGGCGTACTTGGCGTTGCCGCCGAAGTAGTCGAGTGAGGTGTCCACGGTCGACTTGCCCTGGTCGGCGGAGGCCGGCGGGAAGGGCGGGAGGACGTGGTCGAAGTAGCCGTCGTTCTCGTCGTACGTGATGAGCAGGGCGGTCTTGCTCCACACCTCGGGGTTGGAGGTGAGCGCGTCCAGCACCTGCGAGACGTACCAGGCGCCGTAGTTGGCGGGCCAGTTGGGGTGCTCGGAGAAGGCCTCGGGGGCGGCCACCCAGGAGACCTGCGGGAGCTTGCCGGCCTTCACATCGGCCTTGAGCCGGTCGAAGTAGCCGTCGCCCTGCTTGGCGTTGGTGCCGGTACGGGCCTTGTCGTAGAGCGGGTCGCCGGGCTTGGCGTCGCGGTACTGGTTGAAGAAGAGCAGCGAGTTGTCGCCGTAGTTGCCGCGGTAGGCGTCCTCGATCCAGCCCCACTTCCCGTCCGCGTCCAGGCCGTCACCGATGTCCTGGTAGAACTTCCAGGAGATCCCGGCCTTCTCCAGCCGCTCCGGGTACGTCGTCCAGCTGTACCCCGCCTCCTCGTTGCCGAGGACGGGGCCGCCGCCCGAACCGTCGTTGCCGACGTGGCCCGTGTACATGTAGTAGCGGTTGGGGTCGGTCGCCCCGATGAACGAGCAGTGGTACGAGTCGCAGATGGTGAACGCATCGGCGAGCGCGTAGTGGAACGGGATGTCCTTGCGCGTCAGGTGCGCCATCGTCCCAGTGGTCTTGGCGGCTATCCAGTTGTCGTACTTGCCGTCGTTCCGGGCCTTGTGGCCGCCCGCCCACTCGTGGTCGAGGCCCTCGATGAACTGCATACCGAGGTTCTCGGCGTCCGGGTGGTAGGGCAGGACGTCCTGGGAGCCGTCCGGCTGGTGCCAGACGGACTTCCCGTTGTCCAGGATGAGCGGGCGCGGGTCGCCGAAGCCGCGTACGCCCTTCATCGAGCCGAAGTAGTGGTCGAAGGAACGGTTCTCCTGCATCAGGACGACGACATGCTCGATGTCCTTGAGGGAGCCGGAGCGCCGCGTGGCGGGGATGGCCGCCGCACGGGCGATGCTGCTCGACAGGGCCGAGACGCCCGCGGTGGCGCCGGCTATCTGGAGGAAACGGCGCCGATTCAGTTCAGCCATGACTTTGGGGACCTCATGTCGTGTGTGTGGGGGGGCGTTCGCGAAATGGGGGTCGATGCTGTGCGGTGGTACCGGGAGCTGTGAGGAAACCGGGTCTGCAGAGTGTTCCAAGAGGAACGGCGTCCGGGGAAGGGGGGGTGTCCCAGGTGTGACACATCGCCGTACGCGCGACGAACTCCCTGGTCGTGCGGGGCGTGCCGGTATTCCGGGGGAATGGGGGCACGGGGCGGCGCGGTGGGCGGGTCGGCGCCGGGGGCCCGGACGCGAAAGGAGGGCGGGCGCGCCCGCACGTCCGCCGGGCGGCATCGCGGCAGGGCAACGCGGGGCGGGGCAGGGCCTGGAGCGGGGCGATTCCTCAACTGCCGTGTCGGCAGGAGTGCGGGGCGGTGTGTCCGAGCAGCGCGGTACCCGCGCAGCAGCCGTGCCCGCGCGCGGAGCCGTATCCGCGCAACGCCGTGCCCCGGGCGGCGGTGGCGCCCGGACGGCGATGTCTCCCGGGCGGCGGCGTGGCGCGCGCCCGTGGGAGGCCCGGCGGACGGTTACCGGCCCGCCCGCGAGGCGTGACAGAGGCCGGCGTCAGCGTCTCGTGGGCGGGCCGGTGGGGTGCCGGGCGAGGCGGGAGGGCCAGAGGTGCGTCAGACGACCAGTACCCCGGACGACGACGGGGCGGCCTCCGCGGCGGCGACCTCGGATGCGGCCTCGGGTACGGGCTCGACGAGCGGTTCGACCGGTACCGCCGGAGGCACCGCCGGCTGGCCCTTCGCGTCGGGCACGCTACGCAGCGGAGTGCGGCTGGTCAGCCGGGACTTGCGGGTCGCCTCGACCCGGCGGGTGAACCAGATGACCTTGCCGTCCGGGGTGCCACAGGTGCCCCAACTGTCGCTGAGCGCCGCCACTGTGGAGAGCCCGCCGCCGGCCGCGGAGCGCAGCTTCGGCAGCCGTGGGCCCTCGTCGGCGACGGACGCGGTGAGGTGGCGGCCGCTCCAGCGGAGTTCGACGACGCACCGGGCGTCCGGGCCGATATGGCGATGGACGTTGGTCAGGAGTTCCGCCACTCCCCGGCATACGGGCGGGATATGCAGTTCGAGATCCCAGTACCGCAGGTGCGCGGCAAGGATCCGCCGGATCTGCGGCACACGCTCCGCCGAAGCATGCAGTTCGACCGTGTAGTGCCGGTCGCCGGGAAGTGTCATGTCGTGGCTCCTCACCGCGAGGCTCACGCGCTTCACCTCGTTGGACCAACGAACCCCGAAACACGAAGAGTGAGCATTTATCACGTATGGGTCATTTGTCATGGTGACCCCGCGGGGCGGGTTCCGCAACAGATCACGGGCCTGCCGGTGCCCCCGTCTCACGGGTGCGGGGGGGGCGCCCCGCACCCGTCTAGCGGGTCTCCAGCCGGAGCTCGACTTCCTTCTCCTGGTCGCCGGCGGCCGTGCCGAGGACGTGGACCGTGAACGCGGACTCCAGGCCCTTGCACAGCTCGTCGACGGCCCAGTAGCCGCCCTGGAGACTGACCAGGACGGGGGCGGTCAGCCGGCGGGGCTCGGCCGCGGACTTGCGGTCGCTCACGTCGAAGGTCGAGGTCCACACGGTCGAGCCCGCCCCGGCGACCTCCTCGGGTACGTCGTCCGCGGCCCGGTCGGAGGTGAACGAGGTGCGCAGCGCGCTGAAGACGGCATGCGCGTCCTGCGTCGCACAGCTCTCCAGTTCCACCACCACCTCGGCCGAGACGTGCTGCGTGCCTGCCGGTTTCGCGCTGTTCACTGTGGGACCTTCCTCTGCGGCCGTCCTCCGGGAGCCGAACGCTTCCAGGCTCGCCCCACGGAACGGTGTGTGCGACCGGAGAACCGCAGGACGGGGGCAGGACGGACGCCACCGCGCGCCCCGGCAGCGGCCGCCGTCCGGGACACCCCCAGGACCGGCCGGGTGAACTCCCCGGCACCCGGCGGTCCGCCGCAGAAGGCTCGCGGACGAGCCAGGCGGGGGGCGAGGATCACCGGCTGGACGGCGGCGCGGCAGGGGGCGGAATCCGGACACGCGCCGCTGAGCCGTCCGGACCCACATGGTTGCCACGGGCATCGGCCCGGACGGATCATCCGGTAGACGCCACACGCACGTACGGACGTACGGGATCACCGCACTCGGACGACGCGAGGAGAGCCACCGTGGGAACAGCCACCGTCGACGGCCACTGCGCACCGGGCTTCACCGGCGTACGGGAAGCGTTCGAGCGGAACTTCCGCGAGCACGGCGATATCGGCGCGGCGGTCACGGTGACCCTGGAGGGCGAGGCGGTGGTCGATCTGTGGGGCGGCCACGCGGACGCCGCCGGGACCCGCGCCTGGGAGCACGACACCCTTGTGAATGTCTACTCGACGTCCAAGGGGATGACCGCGCTGTGCGCCCATCTCCTCGTGGACCGGGGCGAGTTGGACCTCGACGCGCCGGTGGCCCGGTACTGGCCCGAGTTCGGTCAGGCCGGCAAGCAGGACCTCCCCGTCCGCTGGCTGCTCAGCCACCGCGCCGGTCTGATCGCGCCCCGGGTGCCGCTCCCCGAGGGGTACGCCTACGACTGGGACCGGGTGTGCGCCGCCCTGGCGGCGACCGAGCCGTGGTGGGAGCCGGGCACCGCGCAGGGCTACCACGCGGTGACCTTCGGATACCTGGTGGGCGAGGTCGTACGGCGGATCACCGGGCAGTCCCTCGGTGCGTTCCTGCGCAGCGAGATCACCGGGCCGCTGGGCGCGGGGGTGTTCATCGGCACCCCCGCCGAGGAGCACGCCCGCTGTGCGGACATGGTCGGGCGGCTGGACGAGGCGCGGATCGCCGCGCAGTTCCCCGGCGTACCGAAGCCGCCGTTCCGCACTCTCGCCGACCATCCGCTCGCCGTGGTGATGCTGGCGCTGATGTCCATCCCCACCGGCGATGTCAACAGTGCCGCCTACCGGTCGGCCGAGATCCCGGCGGGCAATGCCCATGCCAGTGCCCATGGGCTGGCGGCCGTGTACGGGGCGCTGGCGGGCGGCGAGCTCGTCGGGCGCGGCACCCTGGAAGCGATGCGCCGGCCGCAGAGCCTGCCGGGCGAACGTGATCTGACGATCGACGCGATGGCCCCCGCGGGCCACGAACACCGCTGGGGCCTCGGCTACATGCTCAACCACCGGGGCCAGGCGGGTCCCAACCCCGGGGCGTTCGGGCACGGCGGCGCGGGCGGCTCGTACGCCTTCGCGGATCCGGAGAACCGGCTGTCCTTCGCGTACACCATGAACAAGTACGGCGGTGGCACGACCGGCGACGACCCGCGCAACCGCGGCCTGGTCCGGGCGGTGTACCAGGCCTTGGCGCAGCTCCGGCGGCCCGGCGCCGGCCGCCTCACGGCGCGGCCGATCCGGGCGGCGGCGCCGCGGCGCTGACCTCCTCGACGTCCTGACCGAGATCGTCGCCGGGCTCGACCGCCCCGGCCTGCCGCGGTGCGCGCTGCGCGTCGTGCGTCGTGCGTCGTGCGTCGTGCGTCGTGCCCCATGGTGCCTTTACCCCCGCCCGGGGCATCGTGCCTGGTGGCGGGCCCTGTCAAAGGTCATCGGGGGCCCGGAAATCCGCCTCCGCGAACCCCGTTGCAGAGCGCAATAATGGGAAGTGCGGCATGCATCCGGCCCGGCGCGAGTGCGGCGGGCCCGAGAGGGCGTGATGACCATGGAACGGGACGCCGAGACGGTTCACGAGGCCTATGCATTCGTCTGTCTGCACTGTGGACACGGCTGGGAGGAGGAGTACGAGATCCGGCACACCACGGATCTGTCCGGCCACCGGCGGGCCGACTACTTCGCCCGGGGCGCCCGGGTCCGCTCCCCGCTGACCCTGACCGACTGCCCGTCGTGCAATCTCGGCCCGATCCGCATCCTGCGCCCCGGCCGGGTCAACTCGACCCGCCCCTACCTCGCCTGACCTCCCTGCCCCTCCTGATGGCCCGTCACCACCCGGTGTACAGAAGGTGGTTGATCAGCAGAGCGAGTACTGCCTGCGCGGTCAGCCAGCGGCGGTGCCGGGCCGTGGGCAGCAGTGCGCAGGCCGCCGGCAGCCAGACGGCGAACGGCAGCCAGATGCGTTCGGTCTCCGCCTTGCTCATCCCGGAGAGGTCGGCGGTCAGCACGGCGAGCAGCACGGCCGTCACGAGGACGGCCAGCCGGGCGGTGGGCGCGCGCAGGGGTCCGGCGGACGGGCCGAGACCCCGCAGGGCGGTGGGGGCCGCCGTGAGGGTGCGGCGCAGAGCCGCCACCGTCGCGGGGCCGATGATCAAGACGGTGCAGGCGAGATTGGCCCATACCCAGTAGGCGTACGGGCGGACCGCGGCGGCACCCTGGTAATAGCGCTCGACCAGCAGCTGGTACCCCTCCCACCAGCGGAATCCGGCGAGGGTGAACACGGCCGCGACGGCCAGCGCCCCGGCCGCCAGGAAGGGCAGCGGCCGTGCGGTGCGGGTGAGCAGCAAGATCGCCGCGGCGATCAGGGCGATCAGGGTGAGGCCGTAGGAGAGGTAGCAGGTCAGGCCGAGGAGGAGCCCGGAGGCGAGGGCAGCGGCGGCCGGGACGGGGGCGGCTCTCAGCGGTGGCCGGGGGCGGGTGGGGTGGGTGGCGGCGAGGGCGAGGAGCGCCAGGGACCAGGCGGCGACGGCCGCGAAGTAGCCGTCCGCCGAGGTGCCCACCCAGACCGCGGCCGGGGTCAGCACGAGGAACGGCGCGGCCCGGCGGGCGGTCGGCTCGTCGGTGAGGGCGCGCAGCGCGATGAGGACCGCGGCCACGGCGGAGGTGCCGGCCGTGAGGCACCAGATGCCGGCCCAGCCGCCACCGCCCAGGCCGATGCGGTCCAGACCGACGAAGGTGAGGACGGCGGCCGGTGGATGCCCCGCGACATGGGCGGGCCAGTGGTCCGGTGCGTTGTTGAGGATGTGGTGGGTGAAGTCACGCAGCGCCGGCCCGAGGTCGTCGAAGCGGCGGATGACGGTCAGGTATTCGTAGGCGGTGGTGAGCCGGCCGGCGATACCGGTGCGCCAGCCGTCTATCAGCGCCAGCGCCCCCGTCCAGGCCAGGGCGGCGGCCCAGCCCGACAGGACGAGGCGGCGCCAGGGCAACCGGGCCGCGAGGGAAGGTCCGTGGACGATCACCACGACGGCGACCACGAGCGCGGCGGGGGTTCCGGGGCCCAGGTGCGGGGACCACGAGGCGTACAGCGGGGGCCAGTTGACGTGCAGGCTGCCGTTGGCGTGCTCGATGACGGTGCCGACCAGTGCGGCCACCGCGACAAGGAGGGCGGCGCCCGCTGCGGCCACCAGATCGCGGCGGCGCGCGGCGCGTTCCGCGGCAGGGCTTTCGGGGGCCGGGCCTTCGGGGGCCGGACGGGGAGACGGACAGGAGACCGGCTGCGAGGCCGGACGGGGGGTCGCACGGGAGGTCACAGCGGCACGCTAGGCGCCGTTCGGGGGCAACGCCCGTGCGGCGGCAACGGCGTCATCGTTCCGTCAGATTTCCCCGAGGCCCCGGCCGGCGAAGGGCGCTCCTGCCTCCCGACGTCAGAGTTTCGTCATGCGTCACAGCCCGTTGGGCGCACCCATGGCGGCATACCGTCGAAGCCATGCCCCTCCGGCCCCGAGCGCCGGACAGGCCAGGCGGCGGACCCTCGTCGCGCCAATCGCCAAGGACACACACCATGAGTGCCCCTCCCCCGCGCCCTTCCCCTTCTCCCCCTCCCTCTTCTTCTCCTCGCCCTCCCTCTTCCTCTTCCCCTCCGCCTCCCCCGGCATCGCCGTCCCGCTGGCGCAGTCCGCTGCGCGGTCCGCGGCTGACCGCGCTGCTCGGCGTCGTGCTGCTGGCCGGGATCACGCTGCTGTTCGTGACCGGTCTGCTGTCGTACGCCGCGTACAACCCGGATCTGGCCGGCGGTGTCAACGACAAGACGCCCGGCAAGGGCCTGCTGGGCTTCTACCTCTTCAGCTGGCCGACCGGCCCCTCCTGGCTCTACCGGCTCACCCAGGGGCTGCACGTCACCGTCGGGATCGCGCTGGTGCCCGTGCTGCTGGCGAAGTTGTGGTCGGTGATCCCCAAGCTCTTCACCCTGCCGCCGGCCCGGTCCCTCGGCCATGCGCTGGAACGGCTCTCCCTGCTGTTGCTGGTCGGCGGGGCGCTCTTCGAGTTCGTCACCGGCATCCTCAACATCCAGCTGGAGTACGTCTTCCCCGGGTCGTTCTATCCGCTGCACTTCTACGGCGCCTGGGTGTTCATGGGCGCGTTCGCCGTCCATGTGGTGCTGCGACTGCCGCGGACCGTACGGGCGTTGCGCGAGCGCACCGACCCGGATCCGGCGGCCGATGACACCGGGCTGGTGGCGGCCCGGCCGGACCGGCCGACGGTGACCCGGCGGGGAGCGCTGGGCCTGGTCGGCGCCGGTTCACTGCTGCTGTTCGCGACGACCGCCGGGCAGAGCGCCGGCGGATGGTGGCGGCGGACGGCCCTCCTGGCACCGCACGGGGGCCGGGACGTGGGCAACGGCCCGAACGGCTTCCAGATCAACAAGACCGCCGCGGCCGTCGGCATCAGGGACCGGGAGACGGGAGACGACTGGCGGTTGACGATCGAGGGCGGCGGACGGCGGGTGCGGCTCGGCCGCGCCGAGCTGCTGGCGCTGCCCCAGCACACGGCGGCGCTGCCGATCGCCTGTGTCGAGGGCTGGTCGACGGGCGATCAGCAGTGGAGCGGGGTGCGGCTGCGGGACCTCGCCGCGCTGGTGGGGCTCGGCGAACGGCCCCCCGGTGTGCTGGTGGAGTCGCTTCAGCTGCACGGCGCGTTCCGCCGGGCCGCACTGCGCGACAACCAGGTGCGCGATCCGTCCTCGCTGCTCGCGCTGCGGGTGGGCGGCGCCGAGCTGTCCGCCGACCACGGCTATCCGGCGCGGATCATCGTCCCGGCGGCTCCCGGGGTGCTCCAGACCAAGTGGGTTGCACGGCTGACGTTCGGGGAGTGGTGAGGGTGCGGGTAAGGGTGCGCAGGAGGCAACCGGCCGTGCGGGAGCGGGCGGGGCGGAACCGTCAACGGGCCCTGCGGGAGAGGGCGGCGGAGGCCCGGCAGCCGGCCATGCGAGAACAGGCGGTACGGGAAAGGGCGGTGCGGGCGCTCGGGGCGCTGCGCCTCCCCCGCCGCTACGGCGAGGGGCCGCTGCATCTGCTGCTGCTACTCGCCTCGTTCGCCCTCACCGGCTACGCGGGGGTGCGGCTGCTGGCCGGCGGGCAGTGGCCGCTGGTGCTCGCCTGGTTCGCCGGGGCGGCGCTGCTGCACGATCTGGTGCTGCTGCCGCTGTATGCGCTCGCCGACCGCGTGCTGGTCCGCTGGACGGCGGGAAGCGGGCCGCACCGGGCCCGGACCGCCTATGTCCGGGTGCCCGCCGCGTTGTCCGGACTGCTGCTGCTGGTGTGGTTCCCGCTGATCGCGGGCTCGGCGGGCGGCGGCTCGGCCGCACACTACGAGGCCACGACGCGGCTGCCCGGCGGGGTGTTCCTGGCCCGCTGGCTGCTGGTCACCGCCGGGCTGTGCGCGCTGTCCGCCCTGTGGCTGCTGGTCCGTACGGTTCAGCGGTGGCTGCGCGGGGCGTCACGGCGGCGCAGCGAGACGAAGCAGCGTCCGGCGTCCGGCCGCTGACCGGCCCGGTCCGCGACGGTCCACTGCTCGACGGGGGTCCAGCCGGCGGCGTCCGCATAGCGCAGCAGCGCGGGGGCGCCGACCCGGGCCCAGGGGAACGGCTCGCCCGGCACGGACCGCTCCCCCGGGCCCGGGTGGTCTCCCCGCTCCACCCGGACCTGGACCTGTTCGTCGAGGTCCGCCGCGGTGGTCTCCACGATCAGCAGGCCGTGCCGGCCGACCAGTTCCGCGGTGCGGGTGAGCAGGGCGTACGGGTCGCCGCCGATGCCGATGTTGCCGTCGAGGAGCAGGGCGGTGCCCCAACTCCCCTCCTCCGGAAGGGAATCGAAGACGGAGCGGTGCAGTGCGGAGCCGCCGCCGGCCGCGGTGCGGGCCACCGCGGCCGCGCTGACGTCGATACCGAGCGCCCGCCGGCCCTGGGCGGCGAGCGCGGCGACCAGCCGGCCGGGGCCGCAGCCGATGTCGAGGACGGCGCCCTCGCAGCGGCGCAGCGCCGACAGATCGGCGGCGTCCGCCCCGGCGCACCAGCGCTCGACCTCCAGCGGCAGCAGCCAGCCGTCGCTGCGCCGCAGAAAGAGCGGGCCGCGGCCGCGGCGCAGCGCATCGGCGTACGGGTCAGCGCCCCAGGTGACGGTGTCGCACCGGCCGGTCTGTGCCGTGGGCGGCATGGCGGTGCTCATCGGCCGGTGACCGGGGTCAAGCGGGCGAGGGTGGCGGCGAACCGCCCGGCGGGGGCCGCGGCCGCGACCCGCTCCGCATCACCGGCGGTGTCGACGTCCCGCAAGGGCGGCAGGTCCCGCACCCGGAGTCCGGCGGCGGTCAGCCGCGCGCGCTGGGCGGCGCCGGTGCGGCTGGTGGACATGGGGACGCCGCGCAGCAGCCGGGGGTCGGGGACGGCCAGGCCGAGCGCCCAGAATCCGCCGTCCTCGGCCGCGCCGAACCAGGCGTCGCAGCCGTCCCAGGCGTCGAAGTCCAGTGCAGGGGCGAGGAGTTGCGGGGTGACCTGCGGGGTGTCCATACCGATGAGCAGGGTCGGGCCCGTGCTGCCGGCGAAGGCCGCGGCAAGCCGTTCGTCGAGGCCGCCGGACTCCTGCTGCCGGACCTCGAAGCCGTCCGGCAGCCAGTCCCCCGGGCGGCCGTCCAGGACGATCGCCCGCCGCCGGGCCGGTATGGCGCGTACGGCCTGGAGGGTGTCGTACAGCGCGGCCTCGGCCAGCTCGGCGGCCTCGTCGGGGGTGAAGGGCGGGGTGAGGCGGGTCTTGACCCGGCCGGGCACCGGTTCCTTGGCGATGACCAGGAGCGTCGTCGGCCCGGGATGCTCCGGATGCCCCGAACACTCCGGGCGCTCCGGGCGCTCCGGGCGCTCCGGGCGCTCCGGGCGCTCCGGGCGCTCCGGGCGCTCCGGGCGCTCCGGGCGCTCCGGGCGCTCCGGGCGCTCCGGGCGCTCCGGGCGGTGGGCGGATGCGGTCATCGGGCGGTCTCCTCGGTACGGTGCGGGAGCGGGGGCTGGTGCAGGACGGTGCGCATATCGCGCACCGCGTGCCAGGTGCCGCGCCAGGTGCCGGTGACCTTGGAACGGCCGGTGCGCGGCCGGTAGGGCACCTCGCGTTCGTCGACCCGCCAGCCCGCGTCGGCGGCCCGGACGACCATCTGCAGGGGGTAGCCGCTGCGGCGGTCGGTGAGGCCGAGGCCGAGCAGGTCGGTACGCCGGGCGGCGCGCAGCGGGCCGAGGTCGTGCAGCCGCAGTCCGGTACGGCGGCGCAGCATATGGGCGAGGGCGAGATTGCCGAGCCGGGCGTGCGGCGGCCAGGCGCCGCGTCCCTGGGGGCGGCGGCGGCCCAGCACCAGGTCGCTCTCGCCGTCGCGGACGGCGCGGACGAACGGGGTGAGCAGCGCGGGGTCGAGGGAGGCGTCGCAGTCGCAGAAGCAGACGATGTCGGCGTCGGCGGCCAGCAGTCCGGCATGGCAGGCGGCGCCGAACCCGCGGCGCGGTTCGTGCACCACGGTGGCGCCCAGACCGCGGGCGATATCGGCCGAGCCGTCGGTGGAGCCGTTGTCCACGACGATCGCCCGCCAGCCGGCCGGGATCCGGGCCAGCACCCAGGGCAGCGCGGCGGCCTCGTCGAGGCAGGGCAGGACGACGTCCACCGAGGCGGTTCGGGAGGTGGGAGGAGGGGAGTGGGTCACGCCTTCACCTATGCATCAGAAGCGGACGGGGTGGGTGTGGAGGTTCTTGTGGCACGCGGGTACCGGAGGGGCGGCGGGCGACGGACGGCGGGCGACGGGAAGGAGGAGCGTCCCGACGGAGGAGCGGCGGGTGCGGCCCGCGGGGCCGGCGCCGCGGGTCACCCCGTCGGCGCCGCCCTCATCCCCTCCCGGGCGAACTCCCGCATCCCCTCCGTGAATCCGGTCGCCGCCCGCCATCCGAGGTCGTCGGCGATCCGCTGCGAGGAGGCGGTGATGTGCCGTACGTCGCCGAGCCGGTACTCCCCCGTCACCACGGGCGCCGGTCCGCCGCACGCCTCGGCCAGGGCGCGCGCCATCTCGCCGACGGTGTGTGGCACTCCGCTGCCCGTGTTGTACGCGGTCAGGGTGCCCGCCGCCCGGTCCGGCAGGGCCTCCAGGGCGACCGCGTTGGCCGTGGCGACATCCCGCACATGGACGAAGTCCCGCCGCTGGCCGCCGTCTTCGTAGACCGTCGGCGCCTCGCCGCGGGCCAGCGCCGAACGGAAGAAGGAGGCCACCCCGGCGTACGGGGTGTCCCGCGGCATCCCGGGCCCGTAGACGTTGTGGTAGCGCAGCGCGACGGCCCGGCCGCCGGTGGCGCGGGCCCAGGAAGCGGCCAGATGTTCCTGGGCGAGCTTGGTGGCCGCGTAGACGTTGCGCGGATCGGTGGGCGCGTCCTCGCCGACCAGCCCCGGCCGCAGTGCGGCGCCGCACTGCGGGCAGCGTGGCTCGAACTGTCCGGCGTCCAGCTCGGCCACCGCCCGGGGGCCGGGCCGCACCACCCCGTGGACGGGACAGGTGTAGCGGCCCTCCCCGTAGACCACCATCGACCCGGCGAGCACCAGCTCGCGCACCCCGGCCCCGGCCATCGCGGCCAGCAGGACCGCGGTGCCCAGGTCGTTGCAGCCGACGTAGTCCGGCGCGTCCGCGAAGTCCTTGCCCAGGCCCACCATCGCCGCCTGGTGACAGACCGCCCGCACACCCCGCAGGGCCTCGTCGACCGCCGCCCGGTCCCGTACGTCGGCGACGATCCACCGCGCGCCCGGGCGCGGCGGCGGGGGCCCGGGGTGTGCCGAGGGCAGCAGCGCATCGAGCACGACAGGCTCGTGCCCCCGCGCCACGAGCGCCTCGACGACCTGCGATCCGATGAATCCGGCGCCGCCGGTGACCAGTACACGCATGCCGGTCACGCTAAGCGGGCCGGGCCGTTCCGGCCCGTCCATGAGCCCTCGTGTCATGGGTCCGTAAGATCCGCGGCCCGCTCTGCGTCCCCGGTCCACGGCCCTGCCCCGCGCCCCCGGCCGGCCGCCGCACCGCCATCCGGGCCACTGCAATTCGGTAACAGGGCGCATTCGAGGTATTTCGGTACGGCATATGTTGCCTATGCTCAGGTCGGGGGCTGAGGGGCTGCTTTCGGACACTCCGACGGCCGACGGCCCTCTTGCCCGCCCTCGCCTGACCCTGCCCGCTCCTGCCCGCTCACCTCACCTCGCCTGACCTCGCCTCACCTCACACCGTCGGAGAACACCTTGTCCGTGGACAACGGGGAGCAGCGCACCGGCTCCCGGGTGCTGCCCGCGCTTCCGTATGCGGTCATGGCCGTGGTCACCACGGTCGACCTCACCGCGGGCCCGGAGGTCGGGTTTCTGCCGCTGGTGTCGCTGGGACCGGCGTTCGCCGGGCTGGTCGGCGGCTGGCGGCGGACCGCCGTGGTCGGGCTGACGGCGTTCGTGCTCTGCCTCGGTCTGGGCGTTTACAACGGTCTGTTCGAGAGCCGGCGCGGGCTGACCGCGCTGCTGTCGGTGGCCGGGGTGACCGCGGCCGGGGTGGTCGCCGCGGTGATGCGGCAGCGGCGCGAGGCGGAGCTGGCCAGCGTCCGGTCCATCGCCGAGGTCGCCCAGCGGGTACTGCTGCGCCCGGTGCCGCGCAGCGCGGGCCCGCTGCGGATCGCGGTCTCGTACACCTCGGCGGTGGCCGAGGCCCGGATAGGCGGCGATCTGTACGAGGTGGTCACCTCGCCCGCCGGAGTGCGGATCATCGTCGGCGATGTGCAGGGCAAGGGGCTGGAGGCCGTGGAGAGCGCGGCGGTGGTGCTGGGCGCCTTCCGGGAGGCGGCCCACGACGAACCGGATCTGCCGGCCGTCGGCGAGCGGGTCGAGCGGGCGCTCAACCGCCATCTGTCCGGCGAACGGTTCGTCACGGCGGTGCTCGCCGAGATCGGTGACGGTCCGCGGGCCACCCTGCTGAACTTCGGCCACCCGGCGCCGCTGGTCGTCCGCCCCACCGGTTCGGTGGCCTTCGCCGCGCCGCCCGAGCGCGCCCTCCCGCTCGGCCTCAGCCTGCACGGCTCGGTGGCGCCCCTCCCCTACGAGGTGCCGTTCACTCCCGGCGACCAACTGCTCTTCTACACCGACGGCGTCACCGAGGCCCGCGACGCGGTGGGCCGCTTCTACCCCCTCGACGAGCGCGGCGCACTGCTCAAGGACCCCGACCCGGAGACCGCGCTGCGCGCCGTGCGCGAGGACCTGGTCGAGCATGCCGAGGGGCCGCTGCACGACGACGCGGCGATGCTGCTGGTCCGCTACCGCGGGGCCCGCTGAACCGGCGTCAGGTCAATCGCGCCGGGGGGCACCGGCCTCGCCGCCGTCACCGCCGTCACCACCCTCACCGTTGGCACCGTCCTCGCCGCCGTCGCCGTGCTCACCGGCCTCGTGCTCACCGCCGTGCTCACCCCCGTCCGGCGACGTCCCCTGCCCGTCGCCGGCGCCCGCCTCCTCGGCTTTCGTCCCCGTCCCCGCCGCCTCCGCCTTGGCGGCCGCCCGCCGGGCGACCTCCTCGCGGGCCGCGGCCGTGGCGACCGACGGCCACACCCGGTCGAGTGAGGCATTCATCGCGGCCCCGACCAGCACCGCGAAGGCGGACACCCCGATCCACAGCAGTACGGCGACCGGAGCGGCCAGTGAGCCGTAGATGGTGGGCCCCTCGACCGTCGAGGTGAGGTAGAGCCGCAGCAGGAAGCTGCCGAGCACCCACATGCCCAGCGCGACCACCGCACCGGGAATGTCCTCCGGCCAGGGCGAACGAACCGGTACGGACGCGTGGTAGAGCGTGGTCAGGAAGGCGACCGACAGGAGCAGGACGACCGGCCAGTACAGCGCCCGGATGATGTGCTCGCCGGCCGGCAGCCAGCTCACGACGGTGTCGGGTCCGGCGACCATCAGCGGCAGCGCGACCGCGCCGACGACCAGCGCGGCGAGGTACAGCGCGAACGCCAGCAGCCGGGTCTTGATGATGCCGCGCCGGCCATCGAGCCCGTACATGATGGTGATGGTGTCGACGAAGACGTTCATCGCCCGGGACCCGGACCACAGGGCGATGGCGAACCCGAGGGAGATGACGTCCGGGCGGCGGCCGGTGAAGACATCGTTGAGCAGCGGCCGGGCGATCTCGTTCACGCCCTTGGCGGACAGGACGGTGCCGGCGGCGCCGAGGATGTGCCGGCGGACGCTGTCGAGGGTGTCGTGCCCGATCCAGGCGTTCGTGTAGCCGAGCGCACCGAGGAGGCCCAGGATCAGCGGCGGCAGCGACAGCAGGCTCCAGAAGGCGGCCTCGGCGGCCAGGCCGGTGACGCGGTACTTCATGCAGGAGTTGACGGTGTCCTTGAGCAGGAGCCAGGCCAGCCGGCGCTTGGAGACGTTGCGGTAGAGGGCACGGGCCTTGGTCAGACGGCCCGCGGGCCGCTCGGTTGGTTCGTTTGCCGACTGCACCTCCTTACCGTATCCGGCATGGCAGCCACCACTCACACAGTCACGAACCAGCCTCCGCCGCTGGTCGGATATGACGTCTTCGCCGGCGACGCGGCCCTGACCGAGGGCATCACCCGGTATGTCGCCGACGTCCGGCTCGACGAGGTACGCGAAGAACTGAGCACGCTGGGGCAGGCGGCCGGCTCCGCGCACGCCCGCCGCTGGGGCGAACAGGCCAACGCGCACCCGCCCGTCCTGCGCACCCATGACCGCTACGGCCACCGGATCGACGAGGTGGAGTTCCACCCGGCGTGGCACCGGCTGCTCGGCCATGCGGTCACCGCCGGCCTGACCGGCGCCTGGTCCCGCCCTGACGGGCATGTCCGCCGCACCGCCGGCTTCCTGGTCTGGACGCAGGCCGAGGCGGGGCACGGCTGCCCGGTGTCGATGACCCATGCGGCGGTGCCCACGCTGCGCGCCGAACCCGCGCTGGCGGCCGAGTGGGAACCGCTGCTGACCTCGCGGGTGTACGAGCACGAGCTGCGGCCGGTCGCCGAGAAGGGCGGCGCACTGGCCGGGATGGCCATGACCGAGAAGCAGGGCGGCAGCGACCTGCGGGCCCTCACGACCCGCGCCGAGCCGCTGGCCGCATCCGGCGAATACGTCCTGACCGGCCACAAGTGGTTCTGCTCGGCGCCGATGTCGGACGCCTTCCTGGTGCTGGCCCGCGCGCCGGGAGGGCTCACCTGCTTTCTGCTGCCGCGGGTGCTGCCGGACGGCAGCCGTAACTCCTTCCGCATCCAGCGGCTCAAGGACAAGCTCGGCAACCGCTCGAACGCCTCGGCGGAGGTCGAGTTCGACGGGGAGAGCTGGGCGCGCCGGGTCGGTGAGGAGGGACGCGGGGTGGCGACCCTCATCGAGATGGTCGCGGCGACCCGGCTGGACTGTGTCAGTGCGTCGGCGGCGGTGATGCGGCAGGCGGTGGCGCAGGCGGTGCACCATGCCACGTACCGGGAGGCCTTCGGGGACCGGCTGGCCGACAAGCCGCTGATGCGCAATGTGCTGGCCGATCTGGCACTGGAGTCGGAGGCGGCGACCACCCTGGCGCTGCGGCTGGCGGCCTCGTACGACGACGGCACCGAGCAGGAACGGCACTTTCTGCGGCTGGCGGTGCCGGTGGCGAAGTACTGGGTGACCAAGCGCTGCACACCGCTGGTGACCGAGGCACTGGAGTGCCTGGGCGGCAATGGTTACGTGGAGGAGTCCGGGCTGCCGAGGCTGCTGCGTGAGGCGCCGCTCAACTCGATCTGGGAGGGCGCCGGCAATGTCCAGGCGCTGGACGTTCTGCGGGCCCTGCGGCGCGAACCCGAGGCGCTGAACGCGTTCCTGACCGAGGTCGGGGCGGCACGGGGCGCGGACCACCGGCTGGACCGTGCCATCACGGGGATGCTCACCGAACTCGCCGATCTGGAGGGCATCGAGGCCCGGGCCCGGAGGCTGGCGGAGCGGATGGCGCTGGTCCTCCAGGGGGCGCTGCTGGTGCGCCATGCGCCGCCCGAGGTCGCGGACGCGTTCTGCGCGGGCCGGCTCGGCAGCGACGCGGGGTCGGCCTTCGGGACGCTGCCGCACACGCTGGATCTCGCGGCCGTGGTGGCGCGGGCCCGGCCGGTGGCCGAGGACTGAGTGCGGCACCGGTCTTGTGCGGGAGGGGCCCGACGCGGCACCGCCCGACGTGGCACGGCCCGGCGCGGCGGCGGCTCCCCGTTACCTCCGGGCATCGCCTCATGAGGCAACGGGGGCAGGGGGTTACCACCGCCGCGCCGGCCGGGGAACGGTGCCGCGCCGACCCGGCACCGCTCCCGGTCCAGGGGCGTCAGGGCACTGCCCCCTCCCGCACCGTGCCGACGTCGCGCAGGGCGGCCGATGGAATCTCCGGCGACACCGGCGGGCACCCCGACGGGTGACCGGTGCACCCGCGGTGGCGAGACACCATCGGCCGCTTCGGTCACCCTCCCCGGAACGCCTCCCGCGCGACAACGGTTGCACTGCGTTGCAGCGTCCTCGGGCGGACCGGGACAATGGGCGGCTCCAGGACGGACCGGTGAGCGTATGAGAGGCACCACCCGAGGGACCGGGCAGTACGGAGAACAGCGTGAGCGACAGAGCGATCGACGGCGCCATCTGGTCGGACCGGGACAACCGCACCACCGCACACCGTCTCGCCACGGTCCACGAGGCGGTGCTCGCGGGCGAGATGACGCCGGGCCGGACGTCCGGGGCGCCGCGCCCGGTGATCGGTGAATCCTGGCGCCGGGTCCGGGTCTCGGGCGTCGACCCGGACCGCGACCGTGCCCAAATCCCCTTGTCCGTAGCGGAGTTGGAGCAGCGTCGGCAGATGTCCCCGCTGGCGGGGGTGCTGCCGATGCTCAGCGAAGGGCTGTTACCGGCCGCCGACGCCGCACAGCAGATCATGGTCGTCACCGACGCCGAGGGCCGGGTGCTGTGGCGCGAGGGCAGCGCGCCGGTCCGGCGGATGGCCGACCGGCTGGGCTTCGACAAGGGCGCCGACTGGACGGAGGACGTCGTCGGCACCAACGCCATCGGCACGGCGCTGGTGGCCCGCCGGCCGGTGCTGGTGCACTCCGCGGAGCATTTCGTCCGCAGCCACCACCCGTGGACGTGTGCCGCGGCACCGCTCCACGACCCGCGCGACGGGCGCCTGCTGGGCACGGTGGACCTCAGCGGTCCGGCGCCCTCCTTCCACCCCACGACGCTCTCGCTGGTGTCCGCCGTGGCCCGGCTCGCCGAGGGCGAGCTGCGCACCCGCCACCATCTGTCCCTGGAACGGCTGCGGTCGAGCGCGGCACCGGTACTGGCGCGGATCGGCGGACGGGCGCTGGCCGTCGACCCGAGCGGCTGGGTCGTGGGGGTGACGGGCCTGACGCCGCCGGACCGGGTGGCGCTGCCCAAGGCGCCCGAGGCCGGGCCGCTGTGGCTGCCGCGGTACGGCAGGTGTGCCCTGGAGCCGTTACCCGGCGGCTGGCTGATCCGGGTCGGGGGCCGGGAACGGGACACCGGGCCGAGCCGGGTGGTATTGGACGTCAGCGGCCGGGACGGCTCGACGGTCACCGTCAGCGGACCGGCCGGCAGCTGGTCGCACGAGCTCACCCCGCGCCATGCCGAGCTGCTGTTCGTCCTCGCCGCGCATCCGCAGGGGCGCAGCGCCGCCGAACTCGCCCGGGACCTCTTCGGTGACGACAGCCGTACGGTCACGGTGCGGGCCGAGCTGTCCCGGCTGCGCCGCCATCTCGCAAGCGTGCTGGCGCACCGCCCGTACCGCTTCGCGGACGGGGTGGAGGTGGAGCTCCTGCTGCCGCCGCGGCCCGACCGTCTGCTGCCGCAGTCCTCGGCGCCCGCGGTGGCGGCGGCGCGGCTGGGGTGACGGGGCGGCAGGGACCCGGGGGCGGCAGGGCCGGGCGGACGGCAGGGACCCGGGGGCGGCAGGGCCGGGCGGACGGCAGGGACCCGGCGGCCGCAGGGCGAGGCGGGCGGCAGGGCGGACCGGGCGGGTACCGGGGCGGAAAAGCCGGTGCGGACGTGCGTTCCCCTCTCGTAGAGTGGCCGCACTCTGACCTCAGCTCTCCAGAGGGACGTCGCAGAACGGGAGCAGCCCGCGCGCAGCGAACGCGCGGAGCCGAATGAGTGGGCGACACGAGACACGACAGTCCGCGCTCACTCCTGCCCGAATGCCCTTCTGGAGGACCCTCCGTGTCCGTAGGCCTTGGCCTCCCCATCGGCGACCCCGCACAGCTGCTGAGCTGGGCCCGGCGCGCCGAAGCCACCCCCTTCACCACCGTCGCCCTGCTCGACCGGCTGGTGTTCGGCAACCCCGAGCCGCTGATCACGCTGGCCACCCTCGCCGGCGCCACCTCCCGGATCCGGCTGCAGACCGAGGTGCTGCTCGCCCCGCTGCACCGTACGACGCTGCTCGCCAAGCAGGCCGCCACGCTCGACCTGCTGTCGGGCTCCCGCTTCACCCTCGGCATCGGTACCGGCGGACGCGACGACGACTATCTGGCCGCCGGTGTCGACCTGCGCACCCGCGGCCGGCGGCTCGACCGGCAGCTGGCCGCCCTGCGCCGTATCTGGTCCGGTGCACCGCTCTCCGAGGAGGTCGGTCCGATCGGTCCGGCTCCGGCGCGGCCCGGTGGACCCGAGGTACTGTTCGGCGGCTTTGTGCCCGCCGTGATGGAGCGGGTGGCCCGCTGGGGCGACGGGTTCCTCGGCGCCGCGCTCCCGGCCCCGCAGATGGACGGCCTGTTCCGTGCGGCCGAGACGGCCTGGTCCCGGGCCGGCCGTACGGGCCGGCCCCGGCTGCTGGCCCAGGTCAATGTCGCCCTCGGCCCGGAGCCGACCCTCGACCGGGCCCGCGAGGAATTGACCGCGTACTACCGGCCGAGCAGCTACACCGGCCATGTCGTGAAGGGGCTGCTCACCACCGGGGCGCAGATCCGCGAGGCGGTGGCCGCGTTCCGGGCGATCGGGGCGGACGAAGTGATGCTCTACTGCTGGTCCCCGGACCCGGACCAGGTCGAGCGGCTGGCGGGTGCGGTGTTCCCGGTGCCGTAGCGGCCGGTACCGCCCGTTCGGCCGTCTGCGCTCGCCGCCGTCCGGGCGCCCGCCTAGCGTGCCGACAGCGGACCGTGCACCCCGGGAGGGGCGCCCCGGGAAGCACGGTCACGGGAGGTGAACGATGAGCCCGACGGACCCGGCGGAAGCGGCCCCCGGGCAGCCGGCGGCCGCACGCCGGCCCAGGTGGGGCGTGCTGGCGCTGGCCGGGCTCATCGGCATCGGCATGGTGCGCCAGGGGCTGTCAGGTGAGGCCGACGGGCCGCCGCAGCCGGCGGCCGGCACCGCCCTCTTCCCCGGCGACCTCCCGCCCGGCGGCCCCGCACCGCCGCCGCTGCCGCGCTCCGCCCCCGCCCGGGTGGCGATTCCGTCGATCGAGGTGTCGGCCCCGCTGATGCCGCTGGGCCTGGACAAGGACGGCTGGATCGAGGCCCCGCCGGCCGACGCCCCCCGGCTGGCGGGCTGGTACGCGCACGCACCGACCCCGGGCGAGAACGGCACCGCCGTCATCGTCGGGCATGTCGACACTCGCGGCGGACCCGCCGTCTTCTACGGGCTGGGCGCCCTGGAGAAGGGCCGGACGATCCGGGTGACCCGCGAGGACGGGCGGACCGCGGTCTTCGAGGTCTACGGCATCCAGGTCTTCGACAAGCGGAAGTTCCCCGCCCGGAAGGTCTACGGCCCTACCGGACGCCCCGAGCTGCGCGTCCTGACCTGCGGCGGCACCTACGAGGCGGGGTCCGGCTACGCGGGCAATGTGGTGGTCTTCGCCCGGATGACGGAGTCCGGCTAGCCTCCGCCCGCGCCCCTCAGGTGGTGCGGGCGAAGGGATCGGTCACGGGGCGGCTCCGCCACGCGGCGAGCGCGCAGCCGAGGGCGAAGAGGAAGGCGGCTTCACCGGCGCCCGGGTACGAGAGGGGTTCCTGGAGGGGCCAGGCCCAGGGCTGGGCCGATCCGCCCGGCCGGCGTCCGGCCGCGGCGCACGCGAGGGGCAGCGCGGCGACGCAGATCGCGGCGACACCTGGTCCCAGTACGGCGCGGACGACGAGGGCGCTGCCGAGGAAGCCGGCACAGTTGCGGGCCAGGGACAGGGCTTCGGGCCGGTCCCACAGGAGCTGGATTCCCGCTGCCGTCGCGAGGGCCAGCAGGGCGAATGTCACGCACAGCACCACGGTGCGCCGGCCGTTGTGGCGCACCGCCACTTCCTCGGTGAGGGTGTCCCCGCGGTCGAGCCCGTGCAGGAGCAGCACCACCGGCAGGACTCCCAGGAACTGGGTGACCAGAAGCCGGCCGGAGGGGCCGGCCACGGTGGGTACGGGAATGGCTTCCTGACGCACCAGGACCGCCACGAGGTGGACCGCGAAGAGAGCCGACAGGACTGCGGGGACATTCCTGGCCTTGAGCCACCAGATCATCGCGCCGTCTCCCCGGACCGGTGTGCGGGGGCGGGCGCGGGCGCGGGGTGGGTGGTGCAGTCCCGCAGGGCCGTGCTGTTGCGCCGGAACCACGCCAGCTGCTCGTCGCCGCCCGCGTGACGGACGCCCGTGGCGACGGCGGTTTCCTTCGCGCCGTAGTGGCCGGCGACGTCCTCGGAAGCGGCACCCGCGGTCAGGGAGAGCCAGGCCGCAGTGGGGCCGTAGGCATCGGCGCCGGGATACGGGCTGCCTGACTGTGCACAGGCAGGCGCGTCGGGGGGCAGCAGGCTCGTGCCCACTCCTGCGCGCACCACGGACGGTGTGGGATCGGGCCAGGAGCCGATGAACGCGGCCCTCGTGTCCGGATGCTCTTCCATGGTGAGGGTGTCCGGTACGGCAAGACCGGCCTGCTGCAGACGCCGCCGTGCCTCGGCGGCGTTGTGGCGGACCATCCCTGCGCGGCCGGAGAGCTCGGGCCACAGGCACACCCTCGGATGGTCACCTGCGCACTGCAGCTGCTCGGCCGCCCGGGCGACCACCGGATCGGCCGGCAGTCCATGGGCCAGGAATCCGCTGCCGGCCAGGCCGGCCACCAGCGCCGCACCGGTCAGGGCCCTGCGCAGGCGCACCGCCGCCGCGGTCAGGGCCACGGCAGCGGCCGCGATGACGCCGCAGGCCAGCACCACGGCACTGGCCGCGGCCTGCCAGTCAGGGGCCTGGCCGAGGGAGCAGCAGGAGGTCATGCCGCCGGTGACCATGTGGCGCAGCCAGACGGGTTCCATGGCGGCCGGGTAGGCGGTCAGGACGAAGCTGAGTACCAGGGCCAGGGAGACAGCTACGACCAGCGGGAGGCGCTTGCCGAGCAGAAAGCCGGCCAGGGCATGGGCGATGAGCACGACCAGCCACGCGAGGGCCATGCCGACCGGTGGCATACCGGCCTGCGGGCGTGCCGTGGAGATCGTCAGCACTACGGCCACCGCCATGCCGAGGGCGCCCAGGGCGATGACGGGCACCAACAGGGGCAGGGCGATGGCGAGCCCCGACCGGGCCGGCGCCCAGCCGGCCACGTTGCCGCGGGTGAAGCGTGCGCCCTCCCAGGCACCGGCGGCCGCACAGGCCGGGGCCACGAAGGGCAGCGCGAAGGTGGCGGCGCCCACGGCGCTGGGCCAGTAGCCGGGGGTCACCGACGCGGCGAGATCATCCGACAGCAGCACGGCGGGTGGAGACCACGACGTGAATGTCGGCCAGCAGGCTGGCATCGGTTTGACGTGCTGCGGAAGCCAGCCGACGGCTTTGCGGTAGGCAGCTCGCGCCTCTCGCCGGCCGGGGTTCACCCCCTTCCACGTCACGGTTCCTCCGGTAGGGGAGATCCAGGAGGCGGCGATACCTAAAAGCGTGGATTTGCCCGCGCCGTTCGGCCCCAGGAGGACGGTTGCCCTGTGATCGATGGAGAGATCGAGGCTGTTGAGAACGGGCACCTTCCGGCCGTAGTGGAAGGAGCACCCGGTGAATTGCAGAGACATGCCATCCTTGCTGTCGCGTGCCGCACGTAAACCGGCCGGGAGCACCTTGCACGCTCCCGGCCGACGTTTCGTCAATTATCGCGTCGGGGCTCCCTGCGGGTCCGGGTATCCGCGTATTCCCCTCTCCGCGTATCCGCTTCACCAGGCGGGCGTCGGACCGGCCGCTTCCTCTCCCCTGTCGGCCCCGGCAGCACAGTCGGCACCCCACACTGTGAGCAGGTGTCTCACCATTCGGGACGGGGCTCCGCCCCGCTCACGCGCCCCCGGTCCACCCCTGGCCTGCACCCGGACCCCGCCCCGCACCCCTCCTCCCTCTCGCCCCCGAACCGACCCTGACCCCCGCTCCCGGTGTGATGTGCTGACCTCATGAGCATCTCGGTCACCACGTGGTACCTCGAGCAGACCTCGCGCGCCGACCTGTCCCCCGCCGCGGGGCCGGCGGCCGAGCAGCACGTCCGGATCGTCCGCTCGCAGGTGCCGTCGCCCGAATTCAGCCGCTTCCTCTATACGGCGGTCGGCGGAGACGTCACCTGGACCGACCGGCTGGATTGGTCGTACGCACAGTGGATGGCACACCTCGGGCGCCCCGGGGTGGAGACCTGGGTGGCCTACGAGCACGGCACGCCCGCCGGATTCATCGAGCTGACGGCGGGGGCGGACGGCTCCGTGGAGATCGTCTTCTTCGGGCTCCTCCCCGGCTTCCGGGGACGCCGGATCGGCGGACATCTGCTCGCCCACGGCACCGAGCGGGCCTGGGACCTGGCCGAACGGTGGCCGGAGCTGGCACCGACCAAGCGGGTGTGGGTGCACACGTGCAGCCTGGACGGCGCGCACGCGAGGGCCAACTACGAGCGGCGCGGCTTCCGGGTGTACGACACCACGGTGACCGAGGAGCCCGACGTACCGGCACCCGGCCCCTGGCCCGGGGCGGGCCCCACGGGACCGACGGAGCCGACAGAGCCGACAGAGCCGACAGAGCCCACAAGGCCGACGGGACCCGCAGAGCCGACGGGCCCCTCCGGCACCGGCACGCCCGCCGGGGAGTGACCGACACCACACCGTCTCGCGATGCGAGACCTAGGTGTCCGGATTCTGGATGACGGTGGACTGGCCGGAGAGCGGCGTGCCACGCTTCCGTCATGTCTCGAGCTGGAATTGCCTTGGTGAGTCGGCGGCACGTCGACCTCGGCCGCATGTCCAGCGCCATTTGTCGGGCGGGCTGAGGCTGCACCCACCGGGAGCCTTCGGCCCCTGGCAGCACCCAGCACCACCGCATCTCACGCCGTCCCCCTCGTCGCGGACGCGCTGACACCCCTTGACCCGCAGACCTTCCGACGCGTGTGCCACGCGCCGCATTCCGGTATGCCTGCGCAGGTCAGCGCGGGTGCTCGGCGCCCGTCGGCATTCCTTGAGCCCGCCCAGAAGGACGTACACCCATGGCCGCCTCCCCCGAACGCCCCGCAGCTGCCACGACCCGCCGCAAGGCCGGACGCCACCGCGGCGAGGGCCAGTGGGCCGTGGGCCACCACACGCCGCTCAACGGCAACGAGCAGTTCAAGAAGGATGACGACGGTCTCAATGTGCGGACACGCATTGAGACGATCTACTCCAAGTCGGGTTTCGACTCCATCGACCCCAACGACCTGCGCGGGCGGATGCGTTGGTGGGGCCTGTACACCCAGCGCAAGCCCGGGATCGACGGCGGCAAGACGGCGATCCTGGAGCCTGAGGAGCTGGACGACAAGTACTTCATGCTGCGGGTGCGCATCGACGGCGGGCGGCTGAGCGTGGCCCAGCTGCGCGCCATCGGCGAGGTCTCCGAGCAGTACGCCCGCGGCACCGCGGACATCACCGACCGGCAGAACATCCAGCTGCACTGGATCCGCATCGAGGACGTCCCCGCCATCTGGGAGAAGCTGGAGGCGGTGGGCCTGTCCACGACGGAGGCCTGCGGCGACTGCCCGCGCGTGATCATCGGCTCCCCGGTGGCCGGTATCGCGGCGGACGAGATCATCGACGGCACCCCGGCCGTCGACGAGATCCACGAGCGCTACATCGGCAGCAAGGAGTTCTCCAACCTGCCGCGGAAGTTCAAGACCGCGATCTCCGGCTCGCCCGTCCAGGACGTGGTCCACGAGATCAATGACGTGGCCTTCGTCGGTGTCGTCCACCCCGAGCACGGGCCCGGGTTCGACCTCTGGGTCGGCGGCGGCCTGTCCACCAACCCCAAGCTCGCCCAGCGCCTGGGCACCTGGGTGCCGCTGGACGAGGTCGCGGACGTCTGGGCCGGCGTGGTCGGCATCTTCCGGGACTACGGCTACCGCCGGCTGCGCACCCGCGCCCGGCTGAAGTTCCTGATGGCCGACTGGGGCCCGGAGAAGTTCCGCCAGGTGCTGGAGGACGAGTACCTGCAGCGCAAGCTGGCCGACGGGCCCGCGCCCGAGGAGCCGGTCTCCAAGTGGCGCGACCACATCGGGGTGCACCGGCAGCAGGACGGCCGCTTCTACGTGGGCTTCGCCCCGCGGGTGGGCCGGGTCGACGGCACCACCCTCACCAAGATCGCCGAACTGGCCGCCGCCCATGGCTCCGACCGGCTGCGCACCACCGTCGAGCAGAAGATGATCATTCTCGACGTCGAGCAGGACCAGGTCGACGGTCTGGTCGCCGGGCTGGAGGCGCTGGACTTCCAGGTCAACCCCTCGCCGTTCCGGCGCGGCACGATGGCCTGCACCGGCATCGAGTTCTGCAAGCTGGCCATCGTCGAGACCAAGGGCCGTGGCGCCTCGCTGATCGACGAACTGGAGCACCGGATGCCGGACTTCCGGGAGCCGATCACCATCAACCTCAACGGCTGCCCGAACGCCTGCGCCCGTATCCAGGTAGCGGACATCGGTCTCAAGGGCCAGCTGGTCCTGGACGACCACGGCAACCAGGTCGAGGGCTACCAGGTGCACCTGGGCGGCGCCCTGGGCCTGGAGGCCGGCTTCGGCCGCAAGGTCCGCGGCCTGAAGGTCACCGCCGATGAACTCCCCGACTACGTCGAGCGGGTGCTGCGCAATTTCGAGGCGCAGCGCGAGGAGGACGAGCGGTTCGCCACCTGGGCGGCTCGTGCGGAAGAGGGTGCGCTGAAGTGAGCGAGCCTCGGCGCGCGGCGCCGGCTGGACTGAGGAGCCGCGCAGTGACGAAGGAACGAGCAGTGACGAGGGAAGCCGGCGCCTCCGAGCGCGCCGAGGCTGAGCGGGGGGCACAGTGAGTGAGCGTGCCGCGCCGTTCTACTGCCCCTACTGCGGGGACGAGGACCTGCGGCCCTCCGAGGAGGGTCATGGAGCGTGGGAATGCCGGTCCTGCAGTCGCGCGTTCCGGCTGAAGTTCCTGGGCCTGCTGACGCCGGGAAGCACCGGCCGGCCCCCTTCCGCTTCCGACGGAGGTACCCCGTGAGCACCGCAACCGGCCTTCAGCAGCTCGCCGAGCAGGCGGGCCGGGACCTGGAGGACGCGCCCGCCCTGAAGATCCTCGAATGGGCCGCCGAGACCTTCGGTCCGCGCTTCTGCGTCACCTCCTCCATGGAGGACGCGGTCGTCGCGCACCTGGCCTCGCGGGCCTACCCGGGCGTGGACGTGGTCTTCCTGGACACCGGCTACCACTTCCCCGAGACCCTGGGGACCCGGGACGCGGTGGCCGCGGTGATGGACGTCAACGTCCTCACTCTGACGCCGCGTCAGACGGTCGCCGAGCAGGACGCCGAGCACGGACCGAAGCTGCACGACCGCAACCCCGACCTGTGCTGCGCACTGCGCAAGGTCAAGCCGCTCGAGGAGGGCCTGGCCGGCTACGACGCCTGGGCGACCGGCCTGCGCCGGGACGAGTCGCCCACCCGGGCGAACACCCCGGTCGTCGGCTGGGACCCCAAGCGGCGCAAGGTGAAGGTCTCCCCGATCGCCCGCTGGACGCAGGCCGATGTGGACGCGTACGTGGACGGGCACGGGGTGCTCACCAACCCGCTGCTGACGGACGGCTATGCCTCCGTGGGCTGCGCGCCCTGCACCCGCCGGGTGCTGGAGGGCGAGGACGCCAGGGCCGGCCGCTGGGCCGGCAGCAACAAGACCGAGTGCGGGCTGCACGGATGACCGAGCATCAGGAGATATCCATGACGGGCGCCACGATCTGGCTGACCGGTCTGCCGAGCGCGGGCAAGACGACCCTCGCGCACGAACTGGCCGGAAAGCTGCGCGGCGAGGGCCACCGCGTCGAGGTGCTGGACGGCGACGAGATCCGCGAGTTCCTGTCCGCGGGTCTCGGCTTCACCCGCGAGGACCGGCACACCAACGTCCAGCGGATCGGCTTCGTGGCCGAGCTGCTGGCGAGCAACGGCGTCAAGGCGCTGGTGCCGGTGATCGCGCCGTATGCGGACAGCCGGGAGGCGGTCCGGGGGCGTCACCAGAGCGAGGGCACCCCCTACCTGGAGGTGCATGTGGCCACGCCCGTGGAGGTGTGCTCCGAGCGGGATGTGAAGGGGCTCTACGCCAAGCAGGCGGCCGGTGAGATCTCCGGCCTGACCGGCGTGGACGACCCGTACGAGGCGCCCGCCTCACCCGACCTGCGCATCGAGTCGCACACCCAGACCGTGCAGGAGTCCGCGGCGGCACTGCATGCGCTGCTCACCGAAAGGGGACTGGCATGACGACCGTCACTGCTGTGACCGGGAACGCCGAGGACGCCGACAACCCGTACGCCCTCTCCCACCTCGACGCGCTGGAGTCGGAGGCGGTGCATATCTTCCGTGAGGTGGCGGGGGAGTTCGAGCGGCCGGTGATCCTGTTCTCCGGCGGCAAGGACTCCATCGTCATGCTGCACCTGGCGCTGAAGGCGTTCGCGCCGGCCGCGGTGCCGTTCTCGCTGCTGCACGTCGACACCGGGCACAACTTCCCCGAGGTCCTGGACTACCGCGACCGCACCGTGGAGCGGCACGGTCTGCGGCTGCACGTCGCCTCCGTGCAGGACTTCATCGACCGCGGCGAGCTGCGCGAGCGCCCCGACGGCACCCGCAACCCGCTGCAGACCGTCCCGCTGCTGGACGCCATCGACAAGAACCGCTTCGACGCGGTCTTCGGCGGCGGCCGCCGGGACGAGGAGAAGGCACGCGCCAAGGAGCGGGTCTTCTCGCTGCGCGACGAGTTCGGCGGCTGGGACCCGCGCCGCCAGCGCCCCGAGCTGTGGCAGCTCTACAACGGCCGACACTCGCCCGGTGAGCACGTCCGGGTCTTCCCGCTGTCCAACTGGACCGAGCTGGACGTGTGGCAGTACATCGCCCGCGAGAAGATCGAACTGCCCGCCATCTACTACGCCCACGAGCGCGAGGTCTTCGCCCGCAGCGGCATGTGGCTCTCCCCCGGCGAGTGGGGCGGCCCCAAGGACGACGAGAGCCTGGAGCGGCGGCAGGTGCGCTACCGCACCGTCGGCGACATGTCCTGCACCGGTGCCGTCGACTCCGACGCCGACACCATCGAGGCGGTGATCGCGGAGATCGCCGCGTCCCGGCTCACCGAGCGGGGCGCCACCAGGGCCGACGACAAGATGTCCGAGGCCGCCATGGAGGACCGCAAGCGCGAGGGGTACTTCTAACATGAGCACGAACACAGGCACGGGCACGAGCGCGGGCGCGGCCGGCATCGTCGAGGCGGGTGCCACCTCGCTGCTGCGCTTCGCCACCGCGGGCTCCGTCGACGACGGCAAGTCCACCCTGGTCGGGCGGCTGCTGCACGACTCCAAGTCGGTGCTCACCGACCAGCTGGAGGCCGTCGAGCGCGCCTCCCTGGGCCGCGGCCAGGAGACGCCCGACCTGGCGCTGCTGACCGACGGGCTGCGCGCCGAACGCGAGCAGGGCATCACCATCGACGTCGCCTACCGCTACTTCGCCACCCCGCGGCGCCGCTTCATCCTCGCCGACACCCCCGGGCATGTGCAGTACACCCGCAACATGGTCACCGGCGCCTCCACCGCCGAGCTGGCCGTGGTCCTGGTCGACGCCCGCAACGGCGTGGTCGAGCAGACCCGCCGGCACGCCGCGGTCGCCGCCCTGCTGCGCGTCCCGCATGTGGTGCTGGCCGTCAACAAGATGGACCTGGTCGACTACGCCGAGCCCGTCTTCGCCGCCATCGCCGAGGAGTTCACGACCTACGCGGCCTCGCTGGGCGTCCCGGAGATCACCGCCATCCCGATCTCGGCGCTGGCCGGCGACAACGTCGTGTCGCCGTCCGCAAACATGGACTGGTACGGCGGCCCGACGGTGCTGGAGCACCTGGAGACCGTGCCCGTCGTCGACGACCCGTCCAACGACCCGGCGCGTTTCCCGGTCCAGTACGTCATCCGTCCGCAGACCGCCGAACACCCCGACTACCGCGGCTACGCGGGCCAGATCGCCTCCGGTGTGCTGCGCGTCGGCGACGCCGTCACCGCCCTGCCCTCGGGCCGCACCAGCACCATCGAGGCGATCGACGCCCTCGGCCAGGCCGTGGACGCCGCCTGGGCACCGCAGTCGGTCACCCTCCGCCTCACCGACGACATCGACATCTCACGCGGTGACCTGATCGCCCCCACGGCCACCGCACCGGACCTCTCGCAGGACGTCGGGGCAACCGTCTGCCACGTGGCGGACCGTCCCCTGACCATCGGCCAGCGCGTGCTGCTCAAGCACACCACCCGCACCGTCAAGGCCCTGGTCAAGGACATCCCCTCCCGCCTCACCCTCGACGACCTCTCCCAGCACCCGGCCCCCGGCGAACTGGCCGCCAACGACATCGGCCGCGTCACCCTCCGCACCGCCGAACCCCTGGCCCTGGACGCCTACGCCGACTCCCGCCGCACCGGCTCCTTCCTCCTGATCGACCCGGCCGACGGAACGACCCTGACCGCGGGGATGGCGGGCAACGCCTTCGCCGAGGCGGCCGCCGAGGCCGCTGTGGCCGACGGCGCGGACGACGACGAGGGATGGGACTTCTGAGCATGCTCCAGGACGTGTTCTCGACCTTCGCGAAGGAGGGCGGCCGCATCGGCAGCGGCGCCCTGGGCAGCGGGCAGGGCGGAGTCGGCCGATGTGTGCGCTGACGATGACCGGCTCCGTAACCACCGCACCTCCCTTCCGAAGATCCATCGATCTGCCGGGCGCGCCCTAGAAGGCGCGTACTGACCCGGCCCTCCGAGAGGACCCCCTCCCGTGTCTGCCGTTCGACACCGCCTGCTGGCGGCCGCCGCCACCGTCCCGCTCCTGATCGGGGCGCTGGGCGCCTGCGGCTACGGCTCCGAGGCCAAGAAGGACACCGCGGCCGGCGTCGCGCCCAAGGGCGCCAAGACCGACGGGCTCGATCACCTCACGATCGGGTTCTTCGGCAACACCACCCATGCGACTCCCCTGATCGGCCTCCAGAACGGTGCGTTCCAGAAGGAACTGGGCGGCACCGAAGTGAAGGCCGCCCCCTTCAACGCGGGCCCCGCCGAGATCGAGGCGCTGAACTCGGGCGCCGTCGACATCGGCTGGATCGGCCCCTCCCCCGCGATCAACGGCTACGTCAAGTCGCACGGCAAGAGCCTGAAGATCATCGGCGGTTCGGCCTCCGGTGGTGTCTCGCTGGTGGTCAACCCCAAGAAGATCAAGAGCCTGGACGATCTCAAGGGCAAGACGATCGCGACCCCGCAGCTGGGCAACACCCAGGACGTCGCGCTGCTGAACTACCTGTCGGGCAAGGGCCTCAAGGTCGACCCCACCACCGGCAAGGGCGATGTCACCGTCCAGCGCACCGACAACAAGGTGACGCCGACCGTCTTCCAGCAGGGCGGGATCGACGGCGCGTGGGTGCCCGAGCCCACCGCCTCCAAGCTCGTCGCCGAGGGCGGCAAGACGCTGCTGGACGAGAAGCAGCTGTGGAAGGACGGGAAGTTCGTCATCACGAACATGATCGTCTCGCAGAAGTTCCTCAAGGCGCACCCCAAGGCCGTCGAGGCGGTGCTGCGGGCCTCGGTGAAGACCAACGCCTGGATCCGGTCGCACCCGGCCGAGGCGAAGAAGGCCCTCAACGACAAGCTCGCCTCCCCGGCCGTCGCCGGCAAGGCACTGCCGCAGAACGTCCTCGACCCGGCGTTCAAGAACGTCGATGTCACCGATGACCCGCTGGCCGCCACCCTCCACGAGGAGGCGGATCACGCCGTCAAGGCGGGTCTGCTCAAGAAGCCCGACCTCAAGGGCATCTACGACCTCACCCTGCTCAACAAGGTGCTGAGGTCCGAGGGCAAGCAGCCGGTCTCCGACGCCGGACTCGGCAGCAAGTAGCCCCGCCCCCGCAGTACCGCACTCCCCCAGGAGGTGACACCGATGACGACCACCACGCTCACCCAGCAGCAACCCGCCACGGCGGACACGGGCACCACCGTGCCGTACGCGGCCCGCATCGACCATGTCTCGAAGTCGTTCGGCCGCACCGGCGCACAGCAGCATGTCCTGGACGACATCAGCATCGATGTGGCACCCGGTGAATTCGTCTGCCTCCTGGGGGCCTCGGGCTGCGGCAAGTCCACCCTCCTCAACCTCGTGGCCGGTCTGGACGCGCCGTCGGCCGGCGCCATCGAGACGCCCGGCGGCCGGCCGGCCCTGATGTTCCAGGAGCATGCGCTGTTCCCGTGGCTGACCGCCGGCCGCAACATCGAACTGGCGCTGCGGCTGCGCGGGGTGCCGCGCGCGGAGCGCCGGGACGAGGCCGAGCGGCTGCTGGAGCTGGTCCGGCTCAAGGGCGCCCACGGCAAGCGGGTGCACGAGCTGTCGGGCGGGATGCGCCAGCGCGTGGCGATGGCCCGCGCCCTGGCCCAGGACAGCCAACTGCTGCTGATGGACGAGCCGTTCGCCGCACTTGACGCGATCACCCGCGATGTGCTGCACGACGAACTGACCCGCATCTGGCGCGAGACCAACCTCTCCGTCCTGTTCGTCACCCACAACGTCCGCGAGGCGGTGCGGCTCGCCGAGCGGGTGGTGCTGCTGTCCTCCCGCCCCGGCAAGATCGCCCGCGAGTGGCGGGTGGACATCCCGCAGCCGCGCCGCATCGAGGACGCCGCGGTCGCCGACCTTTCCATCGAGATCACCGAACAGCTCCGTGGGGAGATCCGCCGCCATGGCCAGCACTGAGACCAAGGACCTCTCCGCCGCCGCCCGCAAGGACGGGGGCACCGCGACCGGCAGCGACGCCGCCACGGCCGGTGATATCGCCGGTCTGGAGGCCGGGCTCGACGCCCTGGAATCCCGGGTCGTCGACCGGCAGCCGTGGCTGCGCACCGCCGCCTCGAAGGCGTTCCCTCCCCTCGTCGCGATCGTCATCGTGCTCGTGGTGTGGCAGCTCGCCTACCACTTCGAGCTGAAGCCGCACTACCTGCTGCCGAGCCCCGTCGACGTCGCGCACTCGCTGCAGCAGAAGTGGCTCGAGGGCACCCTGCTGAGCTTTGTGTGGACCAGCGTCTCCCGCGGCGCGCTCGGCTTCATCGCCTCGGTGGCCCTCGGTACGGTGCTCGGGCTGGTCGTCGCCCGGGTCAAGCCCGTACGGGCCGCGATCGGGCCGATCCTGAGCGGTCTGCAGTCACTGCCGTCGGTGGCCTGGGTCCCGGCCGCGATCATCTGGTTCGGGCTGAGCGACGCCACGATCTACGCGGTGGTGCTGCTCGGTGCCGTCCCGTCCATCGCCAACGGCCTGGTGGCGGGCGTCGACCAGATCTCCCCGCTCTACCTGCGGGCGGGCCGCACCATCGGCGCCACCGGTCTGGCGGGCATCCGCCATGTGCTGCTCCCGGCCGCGCTGCCGGGCTATATCGCCGGACTCAAGCAGGGCTGGGCGTTCTCCTGGCGCTCCCTGATGGCCGCCGAGCTCATCGTCAACGCGCCCGATCTGGGCACCGGTCTGGGCCAGCTGCTGGAGCAGGGCCGCGAGTTCCAGGACATGTCCTGGGTGCTCGCCGCGATCCTCCTCATCCTCATCGTCGGCATCGGCATCGAACTGCTGATCTTCGCCCCGATCGAACGCCGGGTGCTGCGCAGCCGCGGCCTCCTCGTGAAGAGCTGAACCATGGACCTGTGCCCCCCTCGCCCCGCGCTTCTCGTCGTCGCCCACGGCAGCCGCGATCCGCGGCACGCCGCGGCCGTCTCCGCGCTCTGTGCGCGGGTGCGGGCACTGCGGCCGGGGCTGCGCGTCGAGGTCGGCTACCTCGACTTCAACGCGCCCCGGGTGCCACAGGTGCTGGAGCGGCTGTCGGCGGAGGCAGAGGCTAAGGGGCGGCGCGCGGCGGCGTCGTCCGGGCGTGGTCGCGGGCGAGGAGACGGCGTGCGGGAGGTGGTGGCGCTGCCGCTGCTGCTGACCCGCGCCTTCCACGCGAAGTCCGACATCCCGGCGGTCCTGCGGGCGGCGACGGCACGGCTGCCCCTGCTGTCCGTCCGCCAGGCCGACGTACTGGGCCCTTCGCCGCTGCTGACCGCCGCGCTGGAGCGCCGGCTGGCACAGGCCGGGGTGCGGCCCGGCGACCGTGGCTCGACCGGGGTCGTCCTGGCCTCGGCGGGCTCCTCCGACCCGGAGGCGAGCGCAGTGATCGCTGAAATCGCGCGGGAGTGGCGGCACACCGCTGGCTGGTGTGCCGTGCGACCTGCGTTCGCCTCCGCATCTCTTCCCCGTACGGCCGACGTGGTGCGGGAACTGCGTGCCGAGGGCGTCGGCCGGGTGGCCGTGGCCCCGTACGTCATCGCCCCCGGTTTCCTCCCGGACCGCATTGCCGCCGGGGCCCGCGAGGCCGGGGCCGATGTCCTCGCCCCCGTCCTCGGCCCGGCGCCCGAGCTGGCCCGGCTGCTGCTGCGGCGCTACGACGCGGCGGCCTTGGACAGCGCCCGCGGGGACCTGGCGGCGCTGACCGCCTGACGGGTCCCCACGGCGCGGCGGGTCAGGCCTGCCGGGTCAGGCCTGCGCGGTGCGCAGCCAGAGCGTCGTCCACGGCGGCAGCGCACTCGACCGCAACGGCGCCATGACCACCAGCGACCTCGCCGCCGATCAGCGCGTACGCCCCCAGTCGATGGCCCGGGCGGTGGGGCTGCTCATGGAACAGAACCTGATCACGCGCCGGGCGCACCCCACGGACGGCCGCAAGTCGCTGGTCGAGCTGTCGGACGCGGGCCGGGCCGCGCTCGAAGCGGAGCGCGGCCGCAGGGCCGGCTGGCTCGCCCAGGCCATCGAGGCCGAACTCACGGATGAGGAGCGGGCGTTGCTCGCCCGGAGCGCCGCCCTGCTGGAACGGCTCTCCGCACGCTAGCGCCCCGACAGGGGCACCAGGCCGCCGGCACAGGTGCGGGTTTGGGTACGAAGGTGTAGGCCAGGGCCGCGCCGATCAGGCCGCCGGCCGCGGCGGCGACGTACACCCGGCTCAGGCCCTCGGCCGGCGCGGTGCCGGAACCCGCCCGGAAGAGGACGCCGAAGACCGCGATGCACAGGGTCGGGCCGAGCTGGCGGAAGGTCGTCATCGCCCCGGCCGCCATGCCGCCGCGGTCGGCGGGAACGGCGGCGAAGACGGCCCCCGCCATGGCCGGGCCCATCACGCCGATACCGATGCCGGTGACGGCGAGGCCAAGCGCCACGGAGCTCGCGGTGGACGTGGCGTCGAGACCGCTCTGCAGGGCGCAGCCGATACCGCTGAGCAGCAGCCCGGTGCCGACGACGAGGCGGGGCGACGCGCCGTGCAGGGTCCGCCCCGCGATCAGCGAGGTGGCGAAGGAGGCGAGGGCCAGCGGCATCAGGGCCAGCCCCGCGCGTACCGGGCCGAGGCCGAGGTCCGACTGCAGCCACACCGAAGTGAACAGGAACGCCGCGAAGGCGGCCGAGGAGGCCAGGACGCACAGCATCACCGCCGCGAAGGAGACCCGGCCGAAGAGCCGTACGTCCAACATCGGGTGCGCGCAGCGGCGTTCGAGGACGACGAAGACGGCCAGCGCGGCGGCAGCCAGGCCGATCGAGCCGTACACGGCAGGTGTCCAGCCCTCCTCGCCGGCCCGGGTGAGGCCGTGGACGAGGGCACCGGCGCATACGGCGAACGCGACGGTGCCGGGCAGATCGACGCGGTGGACCCGCGGCCGGCGGTCGTTGCCGAGGACGCGCAGGGTGAGGGCGACGGTGCCGGCGACCAGGGGGAGGTTGAGGAGGAAGGCGGCCCGCCAGCTGAGGTATTCCGTCAGGACGCCGCCCAGCATCGGGCCGACCGCGGCGCCCAGGCCGGTGACCGCGCCGAAGACGCCCATCGCCGTGCCCTGTCGGGGCCGCGGTAGACCGCGCCGATGAGCGCGAAGGTCGATACGGACATGGCCGCACCGCCGATGCCCTGCACCGCACGGGAGGCGATCAGCAGCCCGGTGCCGGGCGCGAGTGCGCAGCACAGGGAGGCGAGGGCGAAGACGGTGAGACCCACGACGTAGACGTTGCGGGCGCCGAACCGGTCGGCGAGCGAACCGAAGGGGAGCATCAGCACGGCCAGGGCGAGGGTGTAGATGTTCACCACCCACTGCAGCCCGGACAGGGGCGCGTGCAGGTCGCTGCCGATGGCGGGCAGGGCGACGTTCAGGACGGTGGTGTCGAGCAGGAACAGGAAGGTGCCGAGGCAGATCGCCACGAGCGGCCACCAGGGGCGCATGAGCTTTCCTCTCACGGGAGGCGGGGAATCGCTCACACGCTCCGATGGCGGGCGTGGATTCCACCAGCCATGCCCCACCCCGTGCCGGATACTGGCATGGTGGGTCCGGTGAAGGAAGATACCGTCACCCTCGACGAGGTCGACCGAGGGCTGGTGCACGCCCTGCAGATCGACGGCCGGGCCGCTTTCCGCGCCATCGGCGCGGCCCTTGGCGTCTCCGAGAACACCGTGGCCCGCCGCTACCGACGGCTGCGGACCGCCGGCATCCTGCGTGTGGTCGGCACCCTGAACGGTGCCCGGCTCGGTTACAGCGCCTGGACGATCCGGCTGCGCTGCACCCCCGACGCGGCCGGAGCCATGGCCACGGCACTGGCCAAGCGCAGCGACATCTCCTTCGTCCATCTGCTGTCCGGCGGTACGGAGATCTCCTTCAGTACGCAGACCCGCTCCAGCGACGAGAGCGACGCGCTGCTCCTGCACCAGCTGCCCCGCACCACCCGCGTCACCTCGGTCTCGGCGCATCTCCTGCTCAGCCACTACGCCCTGCCCGACAACTGGGCGGGACCCGCGTGGCTCACCCCGGAACAGGCCGCCCTCCTCACTCCGCCTGCCATCGTCGACAGGGGCGTGGAGGCGGACGCGGAGGCCTCGGTGGATCTGCGGGAAGGGGACCGCACCCTCCTCGAGGCCCTGGGCCGGGACGGCCGGGCCGGCTACGCCGAACTCGCCACCGCCACCGGCTGGTCGGACGCCACTGTCCGGCGCCGCATCGCCACCCTGCGCCGAGCCGGAGTCCTGATCTTCCTGATCGACATCCCCTCGGCCGCGCTGGGCTTTCGTGCCGAGGCCCGGCTCTGGATGTCCGTTCAGCCCTCGAAGCTCACCGCGGTGGCCGCCGCGATGGCCGGTCATCCGGAGGCCTCTCTGGTCGCACTGACCACCGGTCCGACCAACCTGCTCGCCGCCGTCAACTGCCGTGACGCGCAAGACCTTTCCCGCTACCTCACCGAACGGATCGCCTCCCTGGACGCGATCCGCACCATCGAGACCGCACCGGTCATCCGCACCCTCAAACGGGCCGGCACCCTGCTGCTGCCCGCGTAGTGCCCCGAGGCCGGGGGCGTGGCGGATCGGCCACGCTGCCGGGCATGGGGGATCACCTCCAGACAGGGGGTGCGAGCGCTTCGCGACAAACGATCTCTGGCGCCTTTGGCGGAGGTTCACTGCCGGGAGGTCTAGCGGCTCCGTGGGCGGTTGGGTGTGATGGAGGCATGCGAGGTCAGCGAGCGAACATCCACTTACCCCCAAGCCATGTCAGACGCGCCGGTACAGTTAGGAGGGCCGATGGAAGGGGGTGTGATGGAAGAGGAAGACCGGCAGACCTACCGCCCTGTAGTGGCGCGCCCACTGGCCGACGCTGACATGGAACTCGTTTTTGAAGAGCGGGTACGTGAGCTGATGGCGGATCCAGCGAGACGCGAACCGTTCCTCGCAGTGTTTTCGCGGCTAGCGGAGTTGTTGAAAACACCCGTCTCTGACGGACAGGCACCCGACTCCGTGTGGGTCAATGGTGAACGCCAGTTCATCATGGAGGCCAAGCGCTCACACGAGAGAGCCTGTAAGCGCCTTTGGCGCGCTGCCTGGGGTCTGCGCCACGCCAAGACCACGATCGAACGACGTGACTCAGCCCGCGAATTCCTCGCTGCGCTCGCCGAGTTGAGTGCCCAACTCCTTCAGATGCTGGCGCGGGTCCTGCTCGTGCTTCTCTCACGGCTCCTGGGCCGTACTGCCGCCGAGGACGTACCCGTGTGGAGGCCCGTTCCGATCGATTCCACACCACAGATCGCGCCCCGAGGACCGAACCCCGCCTTCCCCGTGAACATCAACCGGGGCGGGCATCACCGCAGCACGCCGGGGAGCGTCGTACTCGCTGCGTAGACAGCCCGCCGACTCTGCAAGGTCGGAAGGCTCAACCACCATGTTCAAACTTCCGGAGAACGCCCCTTGGTGGGCGGTACTGGCCGTAGCCGCCATCTTCGGTGGGCTCATGTTCTGGCGTAGCACATGGCCCCAGAACAGCCGGGACCGTCGCGCGCTCCTCGAAGGACGCCAACGTGACCGCGCCGAACGCCGGAAAGAGCGCAACCAACGGCACCGACAAGACCGTTGAACCCTCGCGGTGTCAGGGTCGCTCAACGCCATACGTCATGCGGTACGAGCGGCCCCGAAATCCGTTGCGGTCTTGAGCCCATGGCAGCCTTGGCAGAGCACCTGAACATGGCTGTACGCCCCGTGGTGCGTCGTAGGGCGTCCAGGGTGTGTGGCGGGCTCGGTGCAGTCGATGCAGCGCATGTGCATCCATCCCCCTGGTGGTCGTGAGCAGCCTGATGCCCCACATGCCGGGGCCCATGGGAACCGTGCCGTAGGTCTTCAGGTCGCGCTGTTCGTTGCGTGCCCCCCGGACTCGAACCGGGAACACCGCGGGTCTACGCCGCGTGCCTCTTGCCATTGGGCTAGGCGGGCTGGTCATCCTCGCCGGCGAGCCGGTCCGGGCAGTGTGGGGACTGCACGCGCTTACCACCCCTTTCGGCGCCCTGATGAGCGGTTACTCATGGGCGGTTACTCATGGGCGGTGCAGTCCCCGGGCGTTGCCGCACGACCCCAGCAGCGACCCCGAGTAACGCGGGGTGCGTGGTGCACGGGCAACGCGCAGTGAGAGTCAGGCACTCGGTCCGCCGATCACGCTCCGGTGGGGTGCGCGGTAATCCCGCTCTCACTGTGTTGTGGGGACCACGGGATTCCCGGCGGACGACCGTGACGCGGTGACGGTTGGGAGAGCTTCTCTGTATTCCTCGTAGTTTTCTGAGGAATACCTGGATCAGCCTTTGAACCGTCAGAAATCTTCCACTGCCGCGGAGTGGTCCACCCCGCCCGTCTGCACTGCGCGCATGAGCCGTTCGCCGGCGCGCATTACCCCGCGGACGGCTGCTGGCGCATCTCGCCGTCGCCGGTGTCCTGGTGCAGGCCGTCCAGTTCTCCAGCATCTACGGCGGCATGGACCTCGGCGTCCCGTCCGGACTCGCCGCACTGATCATCGTGCTCTACCCGCTGACGGCCTCGCTGATCGCCGTGCCCGTCCTGCACGAACGCGTCGCCCGTGGCCAGTGTCTGGGCCTCGTGCTGGGGCTCGGCGGGGTCGCGCTCGCGGTCGGCGAAGGGTTCCACTTCGACGCCGACCACCTCGCCGGCCTCGGCTTCGTCGTCCTGGCACTCCTCGGCATCTCGGCCGGCACCGTCTACCAGAAGCGGTTCTGCCGCGGCATGGAACCGGTCTCCGGCAACGCCGTACAGCTGCCGGCCGCTGCCGTCGCCGCGTTGCTGCCCGCCCTGTTCGCCGAAGGATTCGACGTCACCTTCACCGCCGGCTACTGGCCGGTGCTGCTGTGGGCGGCACTCGTCAACTCGATCGTCGGCGTCGGCCTGCTCTACGGGCTCCTGCAACGCCACGGCACCAGCCAGGTGAGCAGCCTCTTCTACTGGTACCCATGGTCACGGCCGGCTTCGCCGCCCTGCTGCTCGTCCAGCATCCCGGCCCGCTGACCCTCGGCGGACTGGTCCTGGCCGCCGCGGGCACCCTGCTGGCCGGCCGCGTACGGAGCTGACTCCGTGGGGGCGAGCGGGAGCAGCCCTCAGTCCTGCTCGTCCAGCATGAAGGATCCGTATGCGGGCTTCCCCGCCTTTTCATAGGCGCAGTACTGCACCCCCACGCTGGTGGTGCGGGATTCCGTGAGCGTCCAGGCGGCGGGGGCGGCCCCCTCGGCGAAGAGCCGCTTGCCGGTGCCGATGATCACGGGGTTGACGAGCAGCCGGTACTCGTCGACGAGGTCGTGCCGCTGCAGGGTGTGGATGAGGTCGCTGCTGCCCTGCGTCATGATCACGCCGTCCAGCTACGCCTTGAGCTGTGCGACGGAGCCGGCGACGTCGCCGTCGCCGTCACGCTTCAGCAGATGGGAGTTGTTCCACTCCAGGCTGTTCCGGGTGCGCGAGGCGACGTACTTGGGCATGGCATTGAGCTTCACGGCGATCGGGTTGTTCTCGTCGGTGACGCGGGGCCAGTGTGCGGCGAAGATGTCGTAGGTCTTCCGGCCGAGCAGGAGATGATCGGCGGTCCGCTCGAAGACCTCCGTCATCAGTCCCATGAAGTCGTCGTCGACATACGGAACCTGCCAGCCGCCGTGCTCGAACCCTTCGTCGACGTCCTCGCCCTTACCGCCGGGGGCCTGCATGACGCCGTCCATGGTGACGAATGCGGTGACGATCAGCTTGCTCATGACGCTGCCTTTCGGGTGTGGAATCGGCCTGCCCCCGTATTGACTCCCGAACCGGCGCGAACGCATCGCCCGCCACGCGGCCGGCACCGGCGGGTATGGCGACGCCGTCCGGCCGGTGGATACGGTCCCCTCCATGACTGACTCCGCCGTGGCCACCAGCAAGCGCAATGCCGATGTCGTCCGCCGCTACCTCCGCGTTTTCAAAACGCAGCGGGTTGCCGATCTCGCGGAACTCGTGGCGGAGGACGTACTCGTCCACGGCGCCGGCCGGCACGTCCAGGGGCGTCACTACCCCGAACAGTCCGTGCTGACCCCGGGCCTGTCCCACTGCCGCGTCCAGGTGGATGACCTCTTCGCGGCCGACGACCGCGTCACCGTCGCCTTCACACTGACCTACACCCACGACCGCACCGGCCGGGACCTCACCATGACCGGCGTCAAGTCCTACCGGCTCCGCGACGGACGCATCGTCGAATTCTGGGGCGAGACCGACCTGCACGGCCTCCTCCGCCAGGCGGGACTCGTACCGGAGCAGATCCCGCCGTTCTGAGGGGAAGCCCACCAGATCCAGCCGACCTGCTCTTTCGGCCGAGGCAGCCAGGTCACAGGGCGCACGTGCAGTGCGTGGCGGGCCGGCAGCCGTGTGCGCGCCCGGTCAGGCCACTTTGAGCGGGCGCCACGCCCAACTCGACACCGAGCGGAGTCGGCGCGGCACTGCGATCGGCCTCGGAATGCCCGCTGTTGGCTGTTGTCTGTGCCTTGTGCTGACGACGGTGGAGAGCGGCCGTCGTTGAGCGAGAGGACGAGAAGACGTGGATGTGTATGAAGCCGTGGACAGTCGCCGGGCTGTGCGGGCGTTCAGCGATGAGCCGGTACCCCAAGAACTACTCGAACGGGTGCTGGCTACGGCGACGCGCGCTCCGTCGAGTGGCAACCTCCAGCCGTGGCAGGTGTACGTGGTGACCGGTGAGCCCTTGGCCGAACTGAAGAGGCGGGCGACCGCCAGGGCACTGGCGGGAGACCCGGGCGACGGGCGGGAGTATCCGATGTACCCGGCCGAACTGACCTCTCCTTATCGGGACCGCTTTTCCGCCGCGGCTGCCCAGCGGTACACAGCGCTGGGAATCGAGCGCGACGACCCCGACAGGCCCATGAAGATCGCCGCCTTGAACTCGGAGGCGTTCGGGGCGCCGGTCGTACTGTTCTGCTACCTCGACCGGACGATGGGGCCCGGACAATGGGCGGACGCGGGGATGTACTTGCAGACGGTCATGCTGTTGCTGAGGGCGGAAGGGTTGCACAGCTGCCCGCAGGTGATGTGGACGATGTATCGCCACACTGTCAGTCAGATCACCGAAGCCGGTGACCGGCTCGTACTGTTCTGCGGTGTCGCGGTGGGGGTCGAGAAGGAAGGCGTGCCACGACTGCGTACCGGGCGGGCGGACCTGGCAGAAACAGTGCGTTTCATCGGAGTGTGAGTGCAGGGCCTGCCCGGCCGGCGGTTCAGTGACGAACCGGGAGACGGCGGGACGGAGGTGAGCCGTCGGCGGGGATGGCACCGCTCGTCGCTCGTCGCCAGGACCTCGCCCGTGTCGGTGAACTCCCAGCGGATCACGTGCGTCCCGCCCTCCAACGGCCATTCGGCGCGGATGACAGGGCGGCTCAACAGGTTCTCGAACCAGTCGGCGCACCGCTCCGCAAGCTCCTCGACCGTACCGGAGGCTGGGAAGAAGCCGCGTACGGGCGACTCATGGAGGGTGAAGAGCTGGTCGCGGACCTTCCCGGCCTGTACGTGGGTGCCGTGGAACTGCACTGCCCATTCGCCGAGCACCAGAGGGCGCGGCTCATCGACGAGGCAGCCATGGACGAGGAGCGACGATTCGCCCTCCGGCCGTCCGGCCTGGCCGGGAGCCGGTGTCACCCACCAGGCGGCTGCCCGGGAGCGCAGAGCGTCAAGGAAGGCGCGTTCGGCCTCGCTGAAGTCCCAGGACTCCTCGTCGTATTCCTCGGGTTCCTCGACCTCGAACCAACTGGTGACGTCCACGGGGAAACTCTAGAAGCAGGGGTGCCCTGCGAATCACGGCCGGAGTCATCCGTGGATCGCCGCGGCGGGGGCGGGGTTCCGTGGAGGACAACGAGCCCTCTTGTCGTAGCGGGTGGAGACGGCCCGGGAGTTCTTGAGCCGGCGCGAACCGGGACGTGTCCGCCCGCTGAACAGCCTCGGACCCGCCCGTCGGCACTTGGCCCGCGCAGTCCTGTCAGCGGAAGCCCGGCACTCCGGGTGAATCGAGGTCGACGGCGACCACGCCGGGTGGGTAGACGTTCTCGTTGCCGGTCAGCAGGATCGACATGCCGGTGAACTCGGGACGTGGCAGTGCGCAGTAGCGGGGAGACCGGGCTCCTCGCGCTCGAACGGGCCCGACCCGAACTGGTCCTGCTCGATCTGATGCTGCCGGGCATGAGCGGCCTCGACCGTGCTGGCCACGGCCATCAACGACTGGCGGTGACCGGTTCGGGATACGCCCTAGACCAGCCACTTCCCGTCGCGCATCAGGGTCCGTCCGGCCATCTCGGGAACCGTTCCCCACGCCTGCAGGACCTTCGGGGTGACCTGGAAGAAGACGTACGACGGGTGGTCCTCGCGAGGGTCCCAGCCGTCCTTGGCGGCGAAGGCGTCGCCCACCTCGGCCGGAAGCTCCTCGCGGGTCAGCATGCGCGCGGCGCCGTGCACGAGGACCACGTCCCGGGGGTGGCCGAAGCTGAGCCGAACCCGGCCCGAGGCACACAGGTTTCGCCCGGTCGGGTTGGTGTCGCGGGTGGACAGCCACACCGCCTCGCCATCCCACCAGAAAGCAAGCGGAACCAGGCACGGCTCACCAGTGCTGTCGGCCGTGGCGACCCATACGTCGTTGTCCCGCGCGAGCCGTTCCAGCGCCTCACGCTTGCGCTGCTCCGGGCTGCGGGGTCCGCTGGGGCGAGAGTCAACTGAGGTCATGTGGCGAGGTTATGGCGTGAAGCGCTCGGTCACATCCGGCTGCGGAACTAGGGCGCAAGGCGGAGAGGCGTCCTCGTAT
This sequence comes from Streptomyces sp. NBC_00400, assembly GCF_036048035.1. NCBI lineage: Bacteria > Bacillati > Actinomycetota > Actinomycetes > Kitasatosporales > Streptomycetaceae > Streptomyces > Streptomyces sp. NBC_00400. Next base: position 1,711,541 of record NZ_CP107940.1, read on the forward strand.
CGGCGTATGCAGACCGGCCCGGCAACGCAGCAGCGGGCGAACACACCAGGCGTGGTGAGGCAGGCGGGCTTTCGATACACGTCCTGGCTCAACAGCTGTCTCTCCCCTGTCTCCTCTGTCTCCTCTGTCTCCTCTGTCTCTCTTAGACCGCTGTAAAGCCGCCGTCGGCGGCGACCACGGCACCTGTGATGAAGCTGGAGCGTGGTGAGGCCAGGAAGCACAGGACCTCGGCGATCTCTTCGGGCTGTGCCACTCGGCCCAGGGGTTGCGCGTCGGCGAAGGACGCCAGGTACGCACGGCTGTCGGAGCGGAACGTGTCGACGAAATCGGTCTCGATGACGCCCGCGGCAACGATGTTGGCGCGGATGCCCAGCGGCCCGCCCTCGACGGCGAGCACCTTGGTCAGCTGGGCCAGGGCGCCCTTTGACGCGCTGTAGGCGGCGCCCTCGGGCAGGGCGACGGTGCCCGCGTAAGAGCCGGTGCTGACGATGGATCCGCCGCCACGGGCCTTCATCGCCCGGAATGCCTCGCGGGCGAAGAAGAAGGAGCCCCGGGCGTTGACTGCCATCACGGCGTCCCAGTCCTCGGCGGTCGTGTGGGTAACGGGCTTGTTCAGGGTGCGTCCGGCGTTGTTCACGAGGATGTCCAGTCCGCCAAAGGTGTCGACGACTGACTTCACCGCTTGGACAGCGGTCTCTTCCCGTGTGATGTCGCCGCTCATCGCCAGCACGCCGGGAAATTCGTCCGGCAGCGCCTTGACTTCAGGGCGTAGATCAACGGCGACGACACGGGCGCCGCGCGCGCTGAGGAGCGCCGCGGTCTCCTTGCCCACGCCACGCGCGGCCCCTGTGACGAGGGCGATCTTTCCGGCGAACTCGGCGGTTTCGGTGGGCGGGGCGGTTTCGGTGGATGGGGCGGATTCGGTGGATGGGGCGGATTCGGTCGACGGAGAGGCAGGAGCCATGGTGCGTTCCTTGGGGCGGGGGAAGGTGGGGTCGGGCGGGCGCCTCTGCGCGGCACCTGAATCGCTGTGCGGTCGAGCGGGGGACGTCGTCGTTGGCTGGGGACGGGCGACGTCGCGGCTGGGGCCGGGAGATGTGTCGTCGTCACGGCAGGAGCTGCGGGGCCGGGCACGGAGGAGGGGCCTGACGGGCAGGAGCACGGAGAGCGACCAGGGCGCCGCCCCTGAGCGACCCGGACCCAGGACGGGCAGGACGGGCAGGACGACCTGGGCAGCCCCCGTCATGGCGACTTCTCCTCCCGGTACAGCACCAGATGCTCGTGGTGGAGCACCCCGTCCCGGATGTCGCCCGTCGCGCTGAAGCCGGTGTCGTCGACGTAGTCCAGGTGGCTGCCGGTCACCGTGTACCGGCCCGTGTACGCGCTGCGCCGCTCGCCGCGCGCCTCGTCGTAACGACCGTCAGACAGCAGCTCCTGGCGGATGTGACCATCCGCGGTCACCCACATTCCGACCACGTCGACGGTGTCGTCATCGGCAGTCCCGGCCATCGCGGGCCCCTCTCCTCGGTTGCTCCGGTTTCCTTCTGCTCGCCGAGTCTGGGCAGGTCAGCGGCCGCCCACCAGGGCATGTGCTGCCTGGGTGCAACACACCCGGGCAGCACACCGAAGCCGCCGCCTAACCTGAGCACATGGACGACAACCACCTGGGAGACTTCCTGCGCGCACGCCGCGCCGGTCTGCAGCCGGAGGACGTCGGCATGGCGAGTTACGGGACTCGCCGGGTCGCCGGTCTGCGCCGTGAGGAGGTTGCCGTCCTGGCCGGCGTGAACGCCGACTACTACACCCGCCTGGAACAAGGCCGCGAGCACAACCCCTCACCCCAGGTACTCGACGCCCTCAGCCGCGCGCTGCGCCTCGACGCGGATGCCCGAGCGCATCTGCACCGGCTGGCCGGGGCCGTCCCTGGCGACCAGCCGACCGACCACGCCGCCGAGCGGGTCAGTCCGGCGCTGCGCCAGCTGATGGACGGCTACCCCAACACGCCGGCGTTCGTCATGAGCCGGGCCATGGACCTTCTCGCCGCCAACGCCCTGGCCGATGCCCTCTACGCCCCGTTCGGTCCCGCGGACAACCTGGCCCGTATGACCTTCCTCGACCCGGCGAGCCGGCACTTCTACACGGACTGGAACCGGGCGGCCCAGGCCACCGTCGCCAACCTGCGCCAGGCAGCCGGGTTCGAACCGGACAATCCACGGCTGCGCGCACTCGTCCGTACCCTCACCGAGCACAGCACGGACTTCGCCCGTCTCTGGAACTCCCACACCGTGCGCGGCAAGACCCAGAACGCCAAACACCTCCTCCACCCGGGCGTCGGCCCCCTCACTCTGACCTACCAGGCCTTCGACGTACGCGACGCCCCGGGCCAGCAACTCGTCATCTACCACGCCGAACCGGGCAGCCCCAGCGCCCAGGCCCTCCATCTCCTCGGCTCCCTCCACGCCACCCGGCGCCAGGCCGAACCCCGCCCCCACCGTTAACCGGCCGAGGTCTGTCCGGTTCGGAGCAGGCAGGACGCAGTGGGCTGAGTACGTTGGGGCGCCATGCGGCTCACGAAATACACCCACGCATGTGTGCGGCTTGAACACGATGGCCGGGTGCTGGTCATCGATCCCGGGATATGGAGCGAGCCGGTCGCTTTGACCGGCGCCGACGCCGTGCTGGTGACGTACGAACACGCCGATCACCTCGACATCCTGCGCCTGGCCGGCCTCGGCGTGCCGGTCTACGCCCCGGCCGGGGCGGACATCCCACGACTGAACGTTCTCCGGGTCTCCCCCAACGAGGAGTTCACGGCGGCCGGCTTCCGGGTGCGGGCGGTAGGCGGTCGTCACGCCCTCGTCCACGGCGGCCAACCGGACTGCGCAAACCTCGGCTACCTCATCGACGAGGCGGTCTACCACCCCGGTGACTCGTTCCACGTGCCCGAGCAGCCGGTGGAAACGCTCCTGGTTCCAGTCCAAGGGTCGTGGATGAAGACAGCGGAGGCGATCGCCTTCGTCAAGGCGATCACACCGCAGCGAACGCTTGCGATACACGACGCCCAACTCAACGATCGTGGCCTCAACAGCGTCAACGGCTGGCTCACCGAGGAGACCGGCAACGGCTACCGGTATCTGAGGCCCGGCGAATCGGCCTGACCGGGAATACGGCACAGCTCTGAGGTCCTGTTCCTGTACCTGTTCCTCTCGTTCATCACCACGATCAGCTTGCCGCGGGTGTGATGTTGCACGAGTTCGCGGTAGGCGCGTGGGCCGTCGTCCAGGCGATAGCGCCGACCGATCGCTGCGGGCAGCGACCCGTCGTTCGCCCGTGCCGCCAGCTCGTCCAGGTCTCCGGGCCGGGCCGCACTGTAGATGGTGTCCATGGTGAGGTCGTCGCGTTCGTAGGTGCCGGGTTCCGGGGCGGGACCGGTGGCATTCATCAGTCGGCCACCGCGTCGTATCGCCTGGCTGACTTCGATCAGCCGGTTGGCAGGCAGGGCGATGTTCACCACGGCGTCAACGCCGTCGGGGTAGCGCCGTGACGCCTCGGCGACGACGTCGGCGGCGAGGTAGTCGATGACCTCGTCGGCGCCCAAGCGGCGCACATGGTCTTCGTCGGCGGCGCCTGCGGTGGCGATGACGTGTGCCTTCGCAGCAGCGAGCAGGGGGACCAGCACGCTGCCGACGCCTCCCGTCGCACCGATGACCAGGACTGTTTCGCCGGGTTGCACCTCCCCCTCCCGTAGCAGCGACAACGCGGTCAGTCCGGATACGGGCAGGGCGGCGGCTCGTTCGGCGTCAAGTGTGGGCGGACGGTGCGTCAGGGCAGGGGTGTCGGCGTCGAGCACCGCGTACTCGGCCATCGCCCCCGTGGTCAGGGACAACGGACTGCTGAAAGCCGCGCTGAAGCGGCCGGTCGCACGGGGAAGCCGGTCCCGAAGACGTCATCGCCCACAACGAACCGGGTGACCCCTTCGCCCACCTCGGTGACGGTGCCGGCGACGTCGCTGCCCGGCACGTGCGGGAATTCCAGGGGCGCCACTTCCGCCAACTGGCCACTGAGCAGGTCAAGGTCACAGCCGTTGAGCGCCGCTGCATCCACTCGCATCTGGATCTGGCCGGGGCCCGGCCGGGGAATCCGGATGTCCTCGAGGGCCAGCACCGCCGGGGAGCCGTAGCTCTGGGCGACAACCGCCTTCATTGTTCCGTTCATCAATGCCCTCGCCTCGTCAGGGCCCACCACGGGCGGCCACAAGCCATAAGCGGACCAGTTGGTCATGTTGCGAGGACCGCAACACGAAACCGGACCGCACGGTCCGCTTGTGATACTCTGCGGACAGGACACAGGGAGTGGGGGCAAGTGACGAGCACGCCGACGGGCCGGTTGCGGGCCGACGCCGCTCACAACCGGCGTGCGCTGTTGGAGGCCGCCGCAGCGACGTTCGCCGAGCAGGGCATGGATGCCTCGATCGCGCAGATCGCGGCGCGGGCCGGGATCGGCAAGGGCACGGTCTTCCGCCACTTCGCCACCAAGGACCAGCTGGTCGCCGCAGTCCTCCGCGCCCGTCTCGACGAATTCACGGCCGCCGGTGCTGCGTTGCTGGACGCTGCCGACCCGGAGGCCGCTCTGCTGGAGTTCATGACCCTCGGCGTGGAGATGCAGGCCAGGGACCGTTGTTTCTGCGAGGCCGGGACCGGTATCGCCCACAGCGATCCCGAGGTCCGCGCCGCCGGCACCCGCCTGTTCGAGACCGCGGATGCGCTCACCGACCAGGCGCGGCGCCAGGGCAGCGTGCGGGACGACATCACGGGAGAGGACATCCTGCTGCTGTCCCGCGCCGCCTACCAGGCCGCCGCGCCCACGGGCGATCTCGCCCCCGGTCTGCGGCAACGCTATCTGCGCGTGATCTTCGACGGAATGAGGCCCCAGGAGAAGGCGGACTCCAGCTCGTAGGACAAGCACCCGCCTGCTTCGCTCAATCACCCCTCCCTTGGCGGACTTTCCGGCAACGTCAGACCCACCTTTCCGCTCTGCCCCACCGGAACCTCCCGCGGTGCCGGCCCGGCCCGCTGAGCCGTCCCCCTTCGCGTCCCACCCTTGGCGACGTCGTAGCAGGTCACAAGGGTGGGATCCCAGGACGACGTCACTTGCCCCGAGACCATCGGTGCGGGCCCAGGCGGCCGGGCACGGTGATGTGGTGCCGACGGGCCACGGGGTCCCAACGGGGGGACCGTCCGCCGGCCGACGAAAGGGATCGACCGTGATGTCACGCAAGCACATCGCTCTCGCAGCCGCCGGACTGGTCCTGGCGGGCGGCCTCGCTGCCGCCCCTGCCGCGACCGCCGCCCAGGCCGCTCCGCCGGCGCCGTCCGCCGGAAACGTGGCGGCCGCAGCCAACAAGTGCTCCGGCTGGAAGGAGATCCACATCACCGGTGGCGCCGCCAAGTACATGGAGTGCACCAGGAAGGTCAACGGCAGGTCGTACGTTTCCGGCGCCTTCTACCTCTGGGACACCAAGCGCGACGGCAAAGCCGTCCAGGCGTACGCGGAGACGGACTACAACCACTGGTACGGCGACGATGTGACCTGGCAGCACTTCTACGGCTGGGCCGACCACACCCACGGCAGCCCGAAGATCAGCACCGGCTGGCAGCGGGGCAACGACTTCGGTCTGGTGATCAACCTCAAGTAACGCCGCCGCCCTGCGAGGTCCTCCTCCTGCTGTCGCACGCCGGGCCATTCCCTCCAGCCGCCGTTCGGGACCACGCCGAGAGCCGGGCCCCTCCTGGAACGCCCTCCCGGAACGCCGGGGATGCCAGGAGGGGCCGCTCCGTGAGCTCCGTAACTCCGGTCGGGGTCGTAGCGGGTGTCAGCCGCCTGCGAGCGCCGTTCGCGCCGGCGCCGTATCGGCCCGGCCCTTCTCGTAGACCGTCAGCCCTCGCGAGAGGTGCAGTGGTACCAGCAGCAACTCCACGATGAGGGCCTTCCAGGCGTAGACGAGGTTGACGGCTTTGGTGGCGTAGACGCAGGGGATGTTCAGCAGCACGCCCGGCAGCGGGAGTTTGCGGCGGCGGGCGGCGTAGACGAGGGGTGGTGTCGTCAGCAGGAGTTCGGCTCCGGCCCACCAGAGGAAGGCGAGTGCGGGAGGCTGGTCCGTCGTCGCGGCGATCACGAAGGGGGTTGCCCACCAGAGCGGTGCGGTGAGGATTTCCAGGAGGGCGAGCAGCACCCAGAGGGCCAGCAGCGGTTTGCGGACGATCAGCCGGCCGAGATGGAGGCGGACGTTCTGGCAGAAGCCGGCCATCCAGCGCCAGACCTGTTTGCGGAGGTAGGTGAGGTCTTCCGGGTCGGCGGCCAGAGCGACCGCGTTCGAGACGTAGACCGCGCGTCTGCCCGCGATCTGCTGCGACCACGTGAAATCCATGTCCTCGACGATGGTCCGTTCGGGGAAGCCGCCGAAGGCCATCAGATCATCGAGGCGGAAGACGGAGCAGCAACCCGAGCACACCATGGGGCTGTTGGCGCGGGCTTGGATGGGGCGGTGCCAGTGGAAACCGAACAGGTACTCCGTCGAGCGGCCGCGCTCCCAGATCGTGCGGGTATGGCGGGTGCGGACCGTGCCTGCCGCTACGGAGACGCTTGGGTCGTCGAAGACGGGCAGGACGGTCTCGATGTAGTCCGGTGCGAGGACGGTGTCCGCGTCGACGGCCAGGACGAGGTCGGTGGTGCAGTGTGGAAGGGCGTAGTTCTGCGCTTTGGCCTTGCTGCCGAGATTGCGGGGCGGGCGCAGGACCGTGACGCCGTGTGAGGCTGCCACCTCGCCCGTACGGTCCGTGGAGGCGTCGTCCACGACCAGGATCCTGTCAGGCCGGAGCGTTTGGTGTGCCAGCGACTCCAGTGTGGCCGGCAGCCCCTCCTCCTCGTTGTGAGCGGGCACGATGACGGTGATGGTGTGCAACTCGGTCTCCCCCTGTCTTGCGGATCGCGCCGACTACGACCGTGAACAGTCCGATCACGCCGTAGACCATGGTGCTGATGCCGATGAACGGCAGTCCTCCGTGCATGTCACCGACGGTAGGGGGATGAGGCACCGGATGGTTCCGGAGGATGCCTCCTGTGGATAACTCATCGGGGATCGTCGGGGATTGCCGGGGATTGCCGGGGAGGAGCTGTCCGCAGGAGGTGCCAGGAAGAGGAGCCCTGTGCGGGAGGAGCGGGTCAGCCTGCGGGGGGAGCCCACGCGGGAGCCGGTCAGCCCACGCGGGAGCGTTGGGTCACGCGTCTTCCGCGGTGGCGGGGGTTTCCGCCGCCTCGCCGCCGTGCTGCTGCGCGAGCAAGCGCGTGCGGAAAAGGTCGAGTACGTCGTCCAGCGCGGCGCGGGTCGGCTGGCCGGGTTCGTCGATGAGGTGCTCGGTCAGCACGGAGTGGGGCGGCAGCACGGCATCGGGGTTCGCGGCGTCGTCGTCGAGTTCGACGGCGGTGAACGCCGCACCGAGTTCGCGGCGCAGGAAGGCGAACCGGTCGCCCGGTACCAACCGGTCCGAACGGAACCGCAGCCCCATGACCCGGAGGTCTGCACGCTCACAGCGGCCCCGCACGGCGGCCAGGTCTTCGGCGGAGATATCGATACCGGCAGCCCGGCTCCTGGTGAGAGGCAGCGGCAGGGACGGCTGGGACAGCACAGGGGCGAGAAGGCGCTCGTCGGCCGCCATGGCCAGGGCGAAACCGCCGGTCAGGCACATCCCGACAGCTCCGACGCCGGGGCCGCCGCAGCGCTGGTGCTCGTGCGCGGCCAGGGCCCGCAGCCAAGTGACCACGGGGGAGGACTTTCCCGTGGCCAGGACGGTGAACTCCCGGCTGACACACACCTTCCACAGCGATGAGGCCGTGTAGAGCCCGGACTTCACCCGGCCGGCGGACGCAGGGTCGGCATCGCGGCCGGGCGTGCCGAACAACACCGGGAGCACGGCCGTGCAGCCGAGGGCGGCCACCCGTTCCGCGAACGCCAGCACCTTGGGCGTGATGCCGGGTATTTCCGCCATCACGATCACCGCGGGCCCCGTACCGCGCCGCAGAATGCGGCGGGTGGCGCCGTCATGGGTGAAGGTGCTGCGGTCAAAGCCGGTCAGGTCGTGATCTGCCATGGAGTCGGACTACCACCGTCCTGGTCGATTGTGTGGGTCGGGGCCGGTCCGGACAGGTACGCCTCGCCCCCGCCCGGCGCGGCTCAACACGAGACTATCCAGCGGCACTTGCGGCGCGCACCCGTGTTCGGTTCGCCGCCCGGATCACCGCCCGTACCTGCGCCCGCGCACACCCTCGGGCCGCTGCCCGGAACACCACGACGCCGGCCGTCGCGCCCCGTGGGGGCGAGCGCGACGGCCGGCGGGTGGAGCCGAGGAGGTCAGGTGACTACTTGACGACCTTCAGCAGCTTGTTGGGCGTGCCCTCGCTCGGGTTGCTGATCTTGCCGGCCGTGGCGCCGGCCGTCAGGGCCTTCTCCACGTCGGCCGGCTTGGCGTCCTTGTGGCCGGCCAGGTAGACCGCGGCAGCACCCACGACATGCGGGGTCGCCATGGACGTACCGGAGATGGTCTTGGTGGCGTCGTCACCGCTGTTCCAGTCCGAGGTGATGTCGGAACCGGGGGCGTAAAGGTCCACCGCACTGCCGAAGTTGGAGAAGTCGGACTGCTCGTCGTCCTTGGTGCTGGAGGCCACGGTGATGGCCTCCTTCACGCGTGCCGGGGAGCTCTGGCCCGCGTCGGAGGACTCGTTGCCCGCCGCGACGCCGAAGGTGACACCGGCGTCGATGGCCTTCTTCACGGCCGTGTCCAGCGCCTCGTCGACGCCGCCGCCGAGCGACATGTTGGCGACCGAGGGACCCTTGTGGTTCTTGGTGACCCAGTCGATGCCCGCGACGACCTGCTCGGTGGTGCCGGAGCCCTGGCCGTCGAGGACCTTGACGGCCACGACCTTGGCCTTCTTGGCGACACCGTGCTCGGTACCGGCGATGGTGCCGGCCACGTGGGTGCCATGGCCGTTGTCGTCCTCGGCCTTCTCGCTCTTGTCGATGGCGTTGAAGCCGTACGACGCGCGGCCACCGAAGTCCTTGTGGCTGATGTGGATTCCGGTGTCGATGACGTAGGCGGTGACACCCTCGCCCGCGGCGTCGGGGTAGGTGTACTTCTTGTCGCCCTTGGTGTCCGCCTGGTCGATACGGTCCAGGCCCCACGACGGCGGGTTGGCCTGGGTGCCGTTGATGTGGAACTTCTTGTTCTGCACGACCTTGTCGACGGACGGGTCGGCAGCGAGCTGCTTGGCCTCTTCCGTGCTCAGGCCGCTCGCCGAGAAGCCGTCGATGGCGGAGGAGTACTGCCGCTTGACCTTGCCGCCGTACTTGGCGGCCAGGTCGCCGCTCTCGGCGGTGTGCACCGACTTCTTGAGCATGACGATGTAGCTGCCGTTCACGGCGCCCTTGGCCTCGGCGCCGTAGATCTTGCCTTCGGCTGCAGGCGACGCACCGGCGGTGACCGCGGTGACGGCGGCGATACCAGTGGCGGCCACCGCGGCGGATATCGCCGTGACGAGCCGCTTCTTGCTGGAACGCTTGTGAGCCATTGCGAGGATTCTCCTCGTTCGTGGTGTGGGGGGAAAGCGTTGCGCAATAGCCCGACGAGACCGGAAGATCTGCGCCGGACTGGTTCGAAACCCTGTCTGATTGATGAGTTCAATTCAAGGCTCGCCAGGGCGTGTGAGATAGCCAACAAGGCCGGTGAATTGGGAAAGGTTTCAGAAGTGGTCAAAAGGAACGGTTAGTTGAACCGGACCGACTCAACTCCGTTTACACAGTCGCAATAGCGGGTGACGGCGGGGTGGACGACGCCTTCGGCCGATCGCCGCTCGACCATCGGATGCGGTTGTTCACGCGGGCGCTCATGGCGCTCATCACGGCTTGTTCCAGGGTCAGTTGAGAGGCCATGGGCACCTCAGCGCTGGTAGCGGGCCAGGACCGGATTGCCGTCCCGGACGAGACGCTTGCGCACGGTGTCCAGGTCGATGGCGCCGCTGTAGTACTCCTGCAGGCCAGGGGTGGCGATCTTGTCCTTCCACTCCGGGTAGCCACGGACGGACTGGGCCGGGGCGGAGCGCAGGGAGCCCGCCAGCGCGGTGCCGGTTGCCCAGTCGTACCGGGCGACCCGGAGTGCCGGATCCCCGAGCGCTTCCCGTCCCGTCGGCAACAGCCAGTCCCCCAGGGCGAGCCGGACCATGTTCGGCGGGCGGAGGAGGAAGTCGATGAAGGCCATCGCCGCTTCCTTGTGCGGGCAGTCCTCGGCGATCGACAGCGTCTGCGGGCTCACCCCCTGGTCCGGGGCGGAGCCCTGAGAGGCGGAGCCCCGAGGGGCGGGCAGCACCGTCCACTCGAACCCCTTGGGCGCCTGCTGGGCGATCTGCTGACGGTAGGAGAAGCCGAGCGGCACCATCGCATAACGCCCGGCGAAAAAGCCGGGGAGGGTGTCGGAGCCGCCCATGCCCAGGGTCGTACGGGAGGCGCTGCGGTCCACGTTCACCTGGTCGTGGATGGTGCGCGGCACCACCTGGTCGGCGGCGTCGAAGCGGACCTCCACCGTGCCGTCGGGGCGACGGCGGAACATCCGGCCGCCCGTGGACAGGGCGAGGTTCAGGGTCACCGAGACCGGTTCCTTCAGCGGCCAGGCGACGCCGTGGCCGGTGCCGCGGGTCAGCCGCTGCGCCACCTCCCTGAACTCCTCCCAGGTCCAGGGGTGTTCGGGAGTCGGGATGCGCACGCCCGACCGGTGCAGCTTCGCGCGGTTCGCGATCAGCACCCGCGGTTCCTGGAGGAACGGGACGCCGTGCACCCGGCCGTCGAAGGTGGCGGTCTCCCAGCTGTGCTGCGGGATGTCGCGCCGCAGGCGCGGTGGCAGGAGGGCCGTGAGGTCGGCGAGATTCCCGCCGTAGGCGAAGTCCGCGAGGTCGTCGGCGGCGTCGTGGATGATGTCCGGCGCCTCGCCGCCCTCGAAGGAGGTCAGCAACTGGTCGTGGACGGTGGGCCAGGCTCCCTGGACGTACTGCACCTGGACCTCGGGGTGCTGTGCGTTCCATGCGTCGACGAGTTGCCTGGTGGCCTTGAGGGAGTCCTGCTGCCAGGCCGGCGACTGGAAGCGCAGGGTGATCCGGCCGCCGGAGGCGCGCCGTCGCCGGTCGTCGGAACAGCCCGGCAGCAGCCCCGCGGCGGGCAGTGCGGCGGCGGCCGCGAGCAGGCCCCGCCGGCTGAAACGCGCCGGGGGCGTGGGGGTGCCGTCGCGGCGCATCAGCTCTTCACCGCCCCGGCGAGCATCCCGCCCGTGATCCGCCGCTGGATGACGGCGAAGAGGAGCAGACTCGGGAGGGTGGCGAGGAGTGCGGCGGCGGCGAGCGGCCCGAGGTCGGCGACGCCCTCCGCCCCGAGGAAGTGGGTGAGGACGACCGGCAGCGTCTGCTTCCCTGGTGACTTGAGCAGGACCAGGGCGAAGAAGAATTCGTTCCAGGCGGTGATGAAGGCGAACAGTGCGGTGGCGACGATGCCCGGCGCGAGCAGCGGTGCGGTGACCGAGACGAGCGTACGGAGCCGGCCGGCGCCGTCCACGGCCGCAGCCTCCTCCAACTCGGGTGGTACGGCGCGGACATAGCCGGTCAGCATCCACAGGGCGAACGGCAGCGACCAGACCACATAGACCATGATCAAACCGATCCGGGAGTCCACCAGATGGAGTCCCTTCAGGATCAGGAAGAGCGGGATGATCACCAGTACCAGCGGAAAGGCCTGGCTGATCACGACCCAGCCGGTGGCCATCCGCGAGAGGCGGTTGCGGTAGCGGGCCAGGACGTATGCCATCGGGGTCGCCAGCACGATCGCGATCAGCGCGGAAACCGCCGCGGCCAGCAGGCTGTTGCCCGCGGCCGCCAGTAGTGGCTGCTGGGTGAAGGCCTGCCGGAAGTTCTCCAGGGTGGGCGCCTCGGGTATCCACCTGGGGTGGATGCTGCCGAGTTCACGCGGTGGCTTGAAGGCGGTGGAGATCAGCCAGAGGAACGGGAAGGCGAGGAAGGCGAGATAGGCGACGAGGGCGCCGTACTGGCCGGTGCGGGTGGCGGTGCTCCGGGCGGTGGGGGCGGCGCTCCGTTGGCGGGAGCGGGTGGTGGCCGTTTGTCGTCGAGTGTTGGGGGCATTCCCCGTACCGCTGCTCTCCCTGCGGCTCACCGGTCGTCGTCCCCCTTCAGCCGGCCGGCCAGGTAGACCGCCAGCAGGACCGAGACCACCGCGACCATGGCCAGGCCCATCATGGCGGCATAGCCGAACTGCCCGTAGCGGAAGGCCTCTTCGTATGCGAAGAGCATCGGCAGCCGGGTCCGGCCGCCGGGCCCGCCGTCGGTCAGCACGAAGACCAGGGCGAAGGAATTGAAGTTCCAGATGAAATTGAGCGCGGTGACGGCGAGCGCGATGGGCCTGAGCGCGGGCCAGGTGACCGTACGGAAGCGGCGCCAGGCGCCCGCGCCGTCCATGGAAGCGGCCTCGTGCAGTTCGCGGGGCACGTTCTGGAGGCCGGCCAGGAGGGTGACGGTGGTCTGGGGCATCCCGGCCCAGATGCCGACGACGATGATCGCGGGCAGGGCGGTGGCCAGACCGCTCAACCAGTCCCGGCCATCGCCCGCTCCGGACAGTCCGAGGCTGCGCAGCGTCTCGTTCAGGATGCCGGCGTCCGGGTGGTAGACCAGCCGCCACATGATGCCGACGACCACCTCCGGCATCGCCCACGGGATGATCGCCAGCGCCCGGGCCGGCCAGCGCAGCCGCAGCGGAAGGTGGAGCAGCAGGGCCAGGCCGAGGGCGAGGAAGAACTGCGGGACGGTGACCCCGAAGGCCCAGACCAGGCCGATCCGGAAGGAGTCCCGGAACAGGGTGTCGTGGAACAGGTCGGAGAAGTTCAGCAGCCCCACGAAACGGGTGGCCTGGGTCCGGCCCGACTGGGCGTCGGTGAACGCCAGTCCGATGCCGTAGAGCAGCGGGCCCGCACTCAGTACCAGGATCGGGATCAGGGCAGGCAGTACGAGGAACCAGGCGCCGTGAGCACGGCGGGTGCGGGCGGCACGGTCCGCGGCCGCCGCGGGGGACCGCCGTGGCGCGGTCGCCAGGGTCACGGCAGCAACTCCTCGGGGCGCGGCCCGGCCGGTCTGCCGTCGTCCGTCCCCGCGGTCGGTGCCCCTGCCATCCCGTCCCCTCTCCCCCGGCTCTCCCCGTCGGCCGCTGCCGGCCGCTGCCGGCCGGTCCCGGTCGTGCGCAGCCGATTCCGCCGCTCCCGGCCGCCGTCATCGTCGTGACGGCGGCCACATCCCGTCAAGGTCCTGGCCGGTTTCCCCGGCGGATCTCCCCACCCGGGAGGTCTGCCGGGCCGCTTGGGCGGACCTGCGAGACTGGTCGCGTTCACGCACCGCAGGAGGTACCCGTACCCCAGGAGGCACCCGATGACCGAACCGAGCCCTGCCGCCTTCACGGAAGCGCGCGCCCGGGACGTACTGGCCTCGGCCGGCCTCCCCGATGCGGCAGCCGACGCCGGGCTGCTCTCGCTCGGCGAGAACGCCGTCTTCGCCCTCGGCGACAACGGGCCGGTCGTACGGGTGGGCCGCAGCGCCGAACTCCTGGAGCGGGCCGAGCGGGAACTGGCGGTGGCGGGGTGGCTGGCGGCCGAAGGGGTGCCGGCCGTACGGGCCGCGGAGCCCGTGGCCACCTTGGTCGACGGGCATCCCGTCACCTACTGGCACCGGCTGCCGGAGGCCGTCCGCCCGTCCCGGCCGGACGATCTCGCCACGCTGCTGAAGCTGGTCCATGCCCTGCCGGAGCCGCCGTTCGCGCTGCCGCGGCGCGAACTGCTCGGTGGCGTCGAGCGGTGGCTGCGCCTGGCCGGCGACGCCGTGTCGGCGCCCGACGCGGAGTATCTGCGCGGGCGGCGGGACGCGTTCGCGGCCGCCGCCACGGCCCTGGAGCCGCATCTGCCCCGCGGCCCCATCCATGGCGACGCGCTGACCCGCAACGTGCATGTCGGGCCCGGCGGACCGGTGCTGGTCGACCTGGAAACCTTCTCCTTTGATCTGCGGGAACACGACCTGGTCGTCATGGCGCTGAGCCGGGACCGCTACGGCCTGTCCCCGGACGCGTACGACACCTTCGTGTCCGTTTACGGCTGGGACGTACGGGACTGGGAGGGCTGCGCCGTATTGCGCGGGTCCCGGGAGACGGCGAGCTGCGCCTGGGTGTCCCAGCACGCGCCCGGAAACCCGGCGGCACTCAAGGAGTTCCGGCGCCGGATCGCCTCGCTGCGCGACAAGGACGCGACGGTGCGGTGGTATCCGTTCTGAGACACGCGGCCGGAGGCCGGGCTCCAGGCTTCCGGAGGGGCGAGCGTGGCCCTGCCCGCTGTCTGATGGAGATTCGCGGTTGCCCGGCACGGCACGGCCGTGACCACGCCTCCGCTCTCGCTCAGGCCCCGGCTTCGGCCCCGGCCCCGGCCCCGGCCTGGTACGGAATCAGGGGCCAGGCCCGCTCGACTATCGCCTGTGGGTCGCCGGAGCGCCGCAAATACGCCTGGAACGAGGCGGCCTGTTCGGCGGCCGCCTTCTCCTGAAGGTCATGCAGCGCCCGGGGCGAGGGGAGGGCGACGGCCGGGAACGTCTCCCCGATGCGCCGGGCGACCCCGGCCGCTGCCGCCGCGTCGGCGCCCGCTTCGTGGGCGCCGTCCAGCCGGACGCCGTAGTGGCCGCAGAGCGCCTGCAGTGCGCGCTTCCCCTTGCGGTAGCGGTCCACATGCTTGTCCAGCACGAGGGGATCGATGACCGGCGCGGGGGCGTGTCCGAGACGTTCGGTCAGCGTCCGCAGACCGTGGCGCCGGCACTCGCGGTCCAGGAGGGAGAGGTCATACCGGGCGTTCATCACCACCAGCGGGATGTCCGCGCGCAGAGCCACGGCCAGCGCTTCGGTGATTTCCTCTATGGCGGTCGCCGGTGGACGGCCGTGTTCTTGGACATATGCGGTGGAAATGCCGTGAATGTCCGCCGCTTCCTCGGGAATCGGGACCCCCGGGTCGAGCAGCCAGGTCTGCTGCCCGACCGCGCGGCCGTCCCCCTCCATCCGGATCAGCGCGGCGGTGACGATGCGGTCCCGCTCGACATCGGTGCCCGTGGTCTCCAGGTCGAAGCTGACCAACAGCTCCTGATGCCAGCTCATGCCGAAACCTCACTACGTCCGGTCTCGCACTCGCTCGGCGCGCACCCGCCCACAGTTCTCTCGCTACGCTCGCTCATGCGGCCTCCTTCGGTGGTACGTCCCCCGTTGCTCGCCCACTCTCCCACGCACCACTGACAATCGACCGGCCGCCTGTCGCGACGGGGCAGCCCGGAGGCGCCCGCCACCCCTAGGCTGACCGCCATGGACCTACGGCTGGCAGGACAGGGCGCGCTGGTGACGGGCAGCAGCTCCGGGATCGGGGCGACGATCGCCGGGATGCTGGCGGACGAGGGCTGCGACGTCCTCGTCCACGGGCGTAGCGCGGGAGCCGCGGCGGCCGTCGCCGAACAGGTCGCGGCCCGCGGCGTACGGGCCGAGGTGGTGCTCGGAGACCTGACGGAGCCGGGGGTCGCCGAGCAGGTCGCCCTCACCGCACGCGACTTCGGGGCCCGCATCCTCGTCAACAACGCCGGTCCGTTCGCCGAGCACGACTGGGAGAGTTCCCGGCCGGCCGACTGGCGGGCCGCCTTCGAGGGGAATGTGCTGCCGACGGTGCGGGTCAGTCAGACGCTGCTGCCGTCGCTGCGGGCGCACGGCTGGGGCCGGGTGATCACCATCGGCAGCCGGGCGGTGCGGACACCGCTGCCCAACATGGTGGCGTACTCCGCCGCCAAGGCCGCCGTGGTGAACATGACCACCAGCCTGGCCCGGCATCTCGCCGGGACCGGCGTCACCGCGAACTGCGTGAGTCCGGGAGTGATCGTCACTCCCTCCCTGTCCCGGATGTTCGAGGAGCGGGCGGCCGGGGACGAGGCTCCGGGGGAGGACCCGGAGGGCGGACGGGACGAAGCGGAGATCGTTGCGGAGTACGCGCCCAACCCGAGCGGGCGGCTGGGGCGCCCGGAGGACATCGCCGCCGCGGTCGCCTACCTTGCGAGCCCGCTCGCCGATTACGTCAACGGGATCGAGCTGCGGGTCGACGGAGGGATCACGGGGACCCCGTAAGACGCCTCCCGCAGACGGGTCAGGAAACCGGCCGCGAATCCGCCCACATGCTCTCGAATTCCTCCCGGTAGGTCTCGAAGAGGCCGTGGTCACCGTCGCGGGCGTCCCGGGCGTCCTGGCGGACGACTTCCCGGCCGCCGCCGCGCAGGACGAGGACGGGGGACTCCATGCCACGGCTCTTGCGGAGGTAGGGCTGGACGACGGCCACGCCGTCGGGGCCGTCCCCGTCGACGAGGTAGGCGGTGAAGCGCGGGGTCTCGTCGAAGACCTGGATCTCGAAGGCGCCGGGGTCGCGCAGCCGGGCGCGCACCCGTCGCATGTGGAGGATGTTCATCTCGATGGAGCGGCTCATTTCGCCCTTCTTCAGGCCGATTTCGCGCTCCCGGCGGCGGACCGCGCTGCTGGCCGGGTTGAGGAAGAGCAGGCGGACACGGCAGCCGGATTCGGCGAGCCGGACCAGCCGGCGGCCCGAGTAGTTCTGGACCAGGAGGTTCAGTCCTATGCCGACGGCGTCGAGCCGGCGGGCGTTGCCGAACAGGTCCTCGGCGGGGAGCTGGCGCTGCAGCCGCACCCGGTCGGAGTGGACCCCGATGAGGTCGGCGTAGCGGTCGCCGACCAGGTCCTCCACCGCGTCGATGGGCAGCCGTCCGGAGATCCGGGTGCCGACGCCGGAGCCGAGGATGTCCAGGAGGCGGGCGGAGGCGCGCTCGGCCTGGGCGAGGACCGTCTCGGACAGGGCGCGGTTGCGGGAGACGATGTTGCGGGCGACCTCGAGTTCGTCGAGGGCCAGCTCGACCTCGCGGCGCTCGTCGAAGTACGGCTCGAAGCAGGGCCAGTGCTGGACCATCAGTTCGCGGAGTTGCGGCAGCGTCAGAAAGCTGACGATGTTGTCGTCGGCGGGGTCGAGGAGGTAGCCCTTGCGGCGGCTGACCTCGCGGACGGCGACCGCGCGCTGGACCCACTCCTGTCCGGCGGGGCCGGCCGCCGCGATGACCCATTCGTCGCCGTGCACCGGCTCGTAGATGGGCCGCAGCACGGCCGCGACGACGGCCCGCAGCCGTTGCTCGACGAGATTCAGCCAGATGTAGGCGCGGCCGGCCCGCCGGGCCCGGGTGCGCACCTCGCTCCAGGCGTCGGCGCCCCAGTCCAGCTCCGCCCCGATTTCCAGCGGGCGTGCCAGGGACACCGCGCCGGGCGGTGCGTCGACGGAGCCGCCCTCATGGCCCTCATGACTCTCGTCACCAGGGGGCAACTCCAGCCCGCCGCTCACCTGCCACCGCCTTCCGAACCCCCGTGCCAACGATCAAGGCAGACTACTGCGGTGCGGGAGGCGGTGCAGCAGGAAGGAGGGAGTCGGTTACCAACTCCCCTTACCCATAGTGCCCGTTGTGCCCGGACAGTGCGGGTGGAGTGAGCGGATTCATAGCGGTGACGTCGCGGGGAACCAGCTGGAAGCCCTGCCAGTGAACAGGCATGGGCTCCTGGTCCTCATCCCTGGCGATGTGGTGGAACCCGATGTTGACCCACGCGATGGGGTGTTTCAGCGGCTGGCCGTTGACCCAGGTGTCGACGCTCTTGCCGGCCCGGGCGCCGCAGTTGGCCAGGTTATTGCTGGCGAACTGCTCACATTTGTTGTACTCGGTGAAGTAGATGTCGTGTGTGGTGTAACTGCGTCCGGTGTACTTGCTGGAGGGTCCCGGCACGATTTGGTACGAGCGCGGGTGGCCGTCCTGGTTCTTTCCGGTGTCGCTCACCACCCGCCACCAGCGCAGCGGGCCGGAGTCCCCGGCCAGTTCCTTGGTGACGGGGGTACGGGTGGTACGGATGGTGGGGGTGTTGCCGCCGGGCCGGATCGTGGTGGCGGAGTCGAACTGCTCGACCTTGTTGGCGGCGCTGCCATCCAGGCCGAAGTTCAGCCGCCAGAAGACGTTGTGGCTGTGGCTGGTGGCGTAGTCCTTGGCGCCCTTGCCGATCGGTGTGCCCCGGCCGTCGCCGGCGTCGAAGTCGCTGGGTGAGAGGGTGCCGGTGGCGCCGATCTGCAGGGTCATGGTGCCGTCGCCGGAGAACCGCCACTCGCTGATGTACTCGTACCAGCCGGTCTTGTTGACGGTGTAGAGCAGCAGGTCCTTGCCCTGGAGCTGGTAGGTCCTGGCCTGCTCGCCGGGGTAGGGGCCCATCCGGTAGGCGTGGCCGCGGGCACGGGTGGTGGCGCACAGGCCGCTGACGTCGGGGTGCGCGGCGTCGTAGGCACCGGGCACCCGGACGGTCTTGATGGTGCCGCCGGGGCATTCGGCGGGGTCGAGCTTCATCAGGCCCTGGGCGAAGCCCTGACCGGTGAGGTCGTCGTATTCGTTGCCGCCGTCGTCGTAGGGGACGTGGATCTGGGCGAGTTTGGCGGTGGTGAGCACCTTGATCGGGGCGCGTTCGCCCTGGGGCTGGTAGGAGACGTCGTCCAGGACGAGGCCGGCATTGCCTTCGTAGTGCCAGCACATCCGCCAGACGGTGCCGCCCTCCAGCGTCTGGGTGATGCGGTAGGCGGCGCTGCAGCGGGGAGCGGGGGCGGCCGGGCCCGCACGGAGCGGGGCTTCGGGGGCGGCCTGGGCGGCGGGGCCGGTCAGCAGGGCGGTCGCCGTGAGCAGCAGGGGGACGGCGGTGAGGGCCGCGGCACGGCGGCGCGGGCGGCGGGTACCGGCGGGGCGTCTTTCGGGCATACACGGGCTCCCGGAGAAGGAGTGGCGGGGTCGGCGGCGCGCGGGGCGGTCAGCCGAGGCGGGCGACGGTGCGGGCACTGAGGTCGATCACCAAGCGGCGGGTGTCGATCCACGGGCCGTCCTTCACCTTGGTGAAGAGGCGGATGCAGCGGTGTTCCCCGCAGTCGGCCAGGGCGCCCGGCGCCTCGCCTTCCGCGCGGCCGCGGTAGACGAAGCCGGTCACGGCGAGCGGGTCAGGACCGGTGAGGTCGCGTCCGGTGGCCTCGCGATAGTCCTGGCGCAGCCCGGATCCCAGCGGGGCGGCGATCAGCAGCCGGGCCGCCTCGACGGCCTCGGCGTGGCTGGGCGGCGGCTGGACGCCGTGCTGAGTGTCCGTCGACTCCGCCTTCGAGGTCGTGAGGTTGACGGTCGTGGTGAGGTAGCTGTCGCTCGTGTAGTCGTAGAAGGAGACCAGTGCCCGGCGCGGCGGGTCGGCGAGCCCGGCCTCCGCGGGGGTGAGTTCGGCCAGGTCGGTGGTGAGGGGTTCGGGCCCGGACCGTCCGGTGACGTCGGCGGCAATGCCGCGCCGGGTGCGCGGCAGGGCCAGATCCCGGGCGCGCCTCATTTCGTCGTCGGTGAGCGGATCCCGTCCCCGGCCGCGTTCCCCCTGCGGGCGGGGTGCCTCGACGACGCCGGGCGGCGGGGGCCCCGGATCGCGTCCCGGCACGGACGGGCCGGCCACGCCGGGCCTGCTTGGGCCGCTCGCTCCGTCGGCGGCGTCCGCGCCGGCGGGCAGAGTGATCGCGGCCATGAGGGCGGTGCCGGTCAGTGCGAGGGCGGTCCCCGCGAGGACCTTGCCGAGGTGGCGGTGCATCAGGTGGCGCACGGTTCCCCCCTGCTGTCACATTCCATGACATGCATGTCGGATCCCCCGTCCGTCCTCCAACAGGACGACCAGTAGGACGATCTGACATCGCGACAGGTTGCTCCACCATTGAGCGGAGATCCTGCGAAAAGCCCTCTGTGTGCGAGAAGTTGCGAAAAGTTGGGGAAGGATTTCGATTCGTTTCGCGGATGTGCGTCGTGGAGTCGCCGCTGCGCCCGAGAAGAAAGTGGAAGAGTCTACCCATGCAGGTCTGGCCGGGACAGATGTATCCGCTGGGTGCCACCTATGACGGGGCGGGCACCAACTTCGCGGTGTTCTCCGAAGCCGCGAAGCGCATCGAACTGTGTCTGCTGCACGACGACGGTTCGGAGACCGCCGTCGAGCTGCGGGAGAGCGACGCCAATGTGCGGCACGCGTACCTTCCGGGGGTGATGCCGGGAGCGCGCTACGGCTTCCGGGCGCACGGTCCCTACGAACCGGAACGGGGGCAGCGCTGCAACTCGGCAAAGCTGCTGCTCGATCCGTACGCACGGGCCATGAGCGGCCGGATCGACTGGGACGAGGCCGTCTACGGCTACCACTTCGGGCGTCCCGAGGTCCGCAACGACCTGGACTCGGCGCCGCACACCATGGCGTCGGTGGTGGTCAACCCGTACTTCGACTGGGGTGACGACCGCCCGCCCCGCACCGCGTATCACGAGACGGTGCTCTACGAGGCCCATGTGAAGGGCCTGACGATGCGCCATCCGGAGCTTCCCGAGGAGCTGCGCGGCACCTACGCCGCGCTGGCGCATCCGGCGGTCATCGACCACCTCACCAAGCTCGGGGTGACCGCGCTGGAGCTGATGCCGGTGCACCAGTTCGTGCAGGACCACCGGCTGGTGGACGCGGGGCTGACGAACTACTGGGGCTACAACACCATCGGGTTCTTCGCCCCGCACAACGCCTATGCGTCGTGGGGCGACCGCGGGCAGCAGGTGCTGGAGTTCAAGACGGCGGTGCGGGCGCTGCACCAGGCCGGTATCGAGGTGATCCTCGATGTGGTCTACAACCACACCGCCGAGGGCAGCCATCTGGGCCCGACGCTGTCGTTCCGGGGGCTGGACAACGCCTCGTACTACCGGCTGTCGGACGACAAGCAGTACTACATGGACACCACGGGCACCGGGAATTCGCTGCTGATGCGCAGCCCGCATGTGCTCCAGCTGGTGATGGACTCGCTGCGCTACTGGGTGCAGGAGATGCGGGTGGACGGCTTCCGCTTCGATCTGGCGGCGACGCTGGCCCGGCAGTTCCACGAGGTGGACCGGCTGTCGTCGTTCTTCGACCTGGTCCACCAGGATCCGGTCGTCAGCCAGGTGAAGCTGATCGCCGAGCCGTGGGACGTCGGCGAGGGCGGCTACCAGGTGGGGAACTTCCCGCCGCTGTGGACCGAGTGGAACGGGAAGTACCGCGACACCGTGCGGGACCTGTGGCGGGGCGAACCGCGCACCCTGGCCGAGTTCGGGTCCCGGCTGACGGGTTCGTCGGACCTCTACCAGGAGGACGGGCGGCGGCCGCTGGCCTCGGTGAACTTCGTGACCTGCCATGACGGCTTCACGCTGCACGATCTGGTCGCGTACAACGAGAAGCACAACGAGGCCAACGGCGAGGACAACCGGGACGGTGAGCGCTTCAACCGGTCCTGGAACTGCGGTACCGAGGGGCCGACCGACGATCCGGGTGTGCGCCGGCTGCGGGCGCGGCAGATGCGCAACTTCGTCGCCACGCTGATGCTGTCGCAGGGCGTGCCGATGCTCAGCCACGGGGACGAGTTCGGCCGCAGCCAGGACGGCAACAACAACGCGTACTGCCAGGACAACGAGCTGTCGTGGGTGCGCTGGCCGGTGCGGGGACCGGGCGGGAGCGCCGGCGCTCCGGACGGGCCCGGGGTCACGGACGAGGCGTGCGAGGCGTCGGAGGGAGACGACGCGTCGGAGGCGGATGAGGCGTCGGCGGGGGGCGCGGCGCCGGAAGGGGACGCGGAGCAGTGGGCGCTGCTGGAGTTCGTGCGGCAGATGGTGTGGCTGCGGCGCGACCATCCGGTGTTCCGGCGCCGGCGGTTCTTCCAGGGGCACCCCCTGGAGGGCACCCACGACGAGCTGTCCGACATCGTGTGGTTCACGGCCGGCGGCGAGGAGATGGGGCCGCGCGACTGGCAGTCGGTGCACGCCAAGTCGCTGGCGGTGTTCCTCAACGGCAGCTCGATCTCCGAGCCGGGTCCGCGGGGCGAACCGGTCACCGACGACTCGTTCCTGCTGCTGTTCAACGCCCATGACCAGGAGAAGGAGTTCATCGTCCCCGAGCACCTGGGCCGGCAGTGGCAGATCGTGGTGGACACCGACCGGCCGCAGGCGGTGGCGGACGGCGGCGGCGCCAAGGTCAAGGCCGGCGACCGGCTGACGCTCATCGGCCGGAGCCTGCTGGTGCTGCAGCGGCCGGCTCAGCTTGTCATGTGACCTCGGGGCGGGACAGCGCAGCAGGGCAGCCGTGAACAGATCCCGGTGGGCCTCCAGCCATGCCTGGATGCGGTCCCAGCGGTCATTGCCGCACGCTATCGGGCGCGGTCCGCGCACCCCACGCACCGGACGTACGGAGATCTGCGGCCTTTCCGCCCGCCCCGTTGGAGGAAGGGACGACACCCGTGCCGGGCAGGGAGGAGACAACGGGCCGTCAGCGGGGTACGGGTGTCCCCATGACGCAGCCACCGAGTCCGTCGCCGACCGCCACCTACCGGCTGCAGCTCCAGCCGGACTTCCCGTTCGCCGCCGCCGAGCAGGCGGTCCCGCATCTGGCCGCGCTGGGCGTCTCCCATCTGCATCTCTCGCCGGTCCTGGAGGCGGTGCCGGGGTCCACGCACGGCTATGACGTGGTCGATCACGCGGCGGTACGGGCCGAGCTGGGCGGCGAGAAGGGGCTGCGGGCACTGGCGGCGACGGCCCGGTCGCACGGCCTCGGGCTGGTCGTGGACCTCGTGCCGAACCATATGGCCGTGCCCGGGCCGGTGTCGCTGAACGGGCCGCTGTGGCAGGTGCTGCGCGACGGCCCGGCGTCCCCGTACGCGCGGTGGTTCGACATCGACTGGGACGCCGGACACGGCGGGCGGCTGCTGCTGCCGGTGCTCGGGGGCCGGCTCGGCGAGGAGGCGCGGCACTTCCGCGTCGAGGACGGCGTGCTGCGCTACCGGGAGCATGCCTTTCCGCTGCGCCCCGGTACGGAGAAGCTGGAACTGACCCGCCTCCTGGAGGCCCAGTGGTACCGCCTCGCCTGGTGGCGGCTGGCCCGCAGTGAGCTCAACTACCGCCGCTTCTTCACCATTGCGGAGCTGATCGCGGTCCGTGCCGAGGACCCCGAGGTCTTCGAGGCGACCCATGGCACGGTGCTGCGGCTGATCCGCGAGGGCGTCATCGACGGGCTGCGCATCGACCATCCGGACGGCCTGGTGGACCCCGGCGGCTATCTGGCCCGCCTGCACGAGGGCACCGGCGGCCGCTGGACGGTGGTCGAGAAGATCCTCACCGGCGACGAACTGCTGCCGGAGAGCTGGGCCTGCGCGGGCACCACGGGCTATGACGCCCTGCGCCACATCGACGGTCTGTTCGTCTGCCCGCAGGGCGCCGGACGGCTCTTCTCCCACTACCGGGACTTCGTCACCCCGCTGGCCGACGAGGGCGGCGACTGGGAGGAGACGGTGCGCCGGGCCGCGTACGAGGTCATCACGCACGATCTGGCCGCGGAGGTCGAGCGGCTGGTGCGGACCGCGGTCCGGATCAGCGCACGCGTCCCCGAGCCGGGCGACCATGCGCCGTGGGCGCTGCGCCATGCCATCCGGGAGCTGATGGTGCGGCTGCCGGTCTACCGCCCGTACCCCGCGGATCCGGGGCAGGCCGAGCAGGACACGGCGATGCTGGGCACCGCCGCGGCGGGGGCGCGCACCGCCTTCCGGGTACCCGAGGAGGCGCGGGCGGTGGACCTGATCCACGATCTGGCGCTCGGCCGGCTGCCGGACCACCCGGACCACGACCGCAGGGACTGCGCCGACTTCGCCGCGCGGTTCGCCCAGACCGCGTCCGCGCTGCACGCCAAATCCGTGGAGGACACCGCCTTCTACCGCTATCCGGTGCTGCTGTCGGCCTGTGAGGTCGGCGGCGCCCCCGGGGAACCGGCGCTGCCCCCGGAGGCGTTCCATGCGTACTGCGCACGGGTGCAGCGGGACCGGCCGGCGGCCGGCACGGTGCTCTCCACCCACGACACCAAGCGCAGCGCCGATGTCCGGGCCCGGATCGCGGTGCTCTCGGAGTGCCCGGACCGGTGGCGGGACGTGCTGGGCGCGATGGCCGAGGGGGCGGTGTGCGACGTCGGCGCCAGTGGACCGGCCGGAGCCGGTCCGGCGGATCCGATGGTGTCGTGGCTGGCCTGGCAGACCGCGTTCGGCCTGGGTGCGTCCGGCGACGGAGCCGCGGCGGAGCGGGTGGTGCCCGCGGTCCTCAAGGCCGTACGGGAGGCCGGGCTGCGCACCTCGTGGACGGAGCCGGACACGGGCTACGAGGAGGCGGTCGAGGAGTTCGTACGCATCGGGCCGTGCGGTCCCACGGCCGCCCCGCTCGCCGTGCTGGACGGGGAAGTCGCCCCCTTCGTCCGCGCCAATGTGCTGGGCGCGGCGCTGCTGCATCTCACCATGCCGGGCGTCCCCGACCTCTATCAGGGCACCGAACGTGCCTATGCCGCACTGGTCGACCCGGACAACAGGGGGCCGGCCCGCTTCGGTCCACAGCTGCTGTCCGAGCTGGACGCCGGTGGCGCGCCACGCGATCTGTCCGCCGAAAAGCTCCGGCTGACCGCCACGGCGCTGCGGCTGCGGCGCGATCGTCCCCAGTGGTTCGGCGCCACCGCGTCGTACGAGCCGGTGTATGCGGAGGGCCCGGCGGCCGAGCACTGTGTGGCGTTCTGCCGCAGCGGCCGGGTGCTGACGGTGGTGACCCGTCTGTCGCTGTGCCTGGTGGAGACCGGCGGCTGGTGGGACACCCTGCTGCGGCTGCCGCCGGGCGGCCCCTGGCGCGAGCTGCTGACCGGCCGCGAGCTGCCGGGGGGCGCGGCGGTGGGGCTGAGCGAGCTGCTGGCGGAGTCGCCGGTGGCGTTGTTCGTGGCGGAGTGAGGGGGCGTCGGAGCGTCAGTTCCCGGCGTCGCCGGTGTCCCCCGCCGCGCGGAGGTACGCGGTGAACTCCGCTGCTGCGCCGGTCAGTTCGACCCGTGAGAAGACGGTGATGTCGCGGCTCCAGGGCGGGTCGGTGGGCACCGACGCACAGTCCAGGCCGCGGAGTTCATGGGCCGCGGTCAGCAGCACGCCGACGCCCGCCGCGGCCATCCGGACGGCGGTCGAGCTGTGCTGGGTGCGGACGGCGGTACGCGGGGTGAAGCCGGCCCGTTCGCACTCCAGGTCCAGCCAGCGCCGTCCGCCGACCACCGGCTCCAGGCTGCAGCGCACCCACGGGCGGTCCGCCAGTTCCGCGAGGCGTACCGACTCCCGGGCGGCGAGCGGGTCACCGTGCGGGACGACCAGCACCATCCGTTCCTGTCCCACGACCGTGACCGGGCCCGGCCAGTCCCGGGGAGGCGGGCCGAGCGCCAGGTCGGCGACGCCTCGGGCCATCTGCTCGGACAGCTCCCACGTGGTGCTGGCCGAGCGCGACCTGGTCGCCGGCACCTGTCTGCACCGTGGCTGCGTCCCCAGCAAGGCCATGCTGCACGCCGCCGAGCTGGTGGACGGCATCGCGGAGGCCCGCGAGCGGTGGGGCGTCAAGGCCACCGTCGACTCCCTGGACTGGCCGGCGCTGGTCGCCACCCGCGACACCCTCGTCACCCGCAACCACCAAGGTGTGGTGGGGAACCTGCGGGCGGCAGGCGTACGGACCGTCCGGGGAACGGCACGGCTGACCGGCCCCCGCACCGTCCGCATCGAGGGCGCCGGGGAGTTCACCGCGCGGCGCGGCATCGTCCTTGCCACCGGCTCCCGGCCGCGCCTGCTGCCGGGCCTGGCGCCCGATGGCCGCCGCATCGTGACCAGTGACGACGCACTGTTCGCCCCGGGCCTCCCGGCGTCCGTGGTGGTCCTGGGCGGCGGCGCGATCGGGGTCGAGTACGCGTCCTTCCACCGTTCCATGGGGGCCGAGGTCACCCTCGTCGAGGCGGCGGAGCGGCTGCTTCCGCTGGAGGACGAGGACGTCGGCCGCCGGCTGCGCCGAGAGCCAGCTGATCGTGGCCTGGGACGCCGAACCGGCCGATGTCGCCGCGCACGTCCATGCGCACCCGACGCTGTCGGAGGCGGTCGGCGAGGCGTTCATGACGCTGGCGGGCCGGGGGCTGCACCAGCACGGAACGGCGGCCCGGGCCACCGCCCGTTAATTCGGTTGCGGCCCCGCGCACGGCTGGCACCATGACCCCGTACGCCCGTTTTTCCCCACACCAGGAGCACGGAATGCGCGGATTCCTCGGAACTACTCATCGCCCCTGCCGGACGACAGTTCTTGAGGAAACCCCTTTCCATGCTTGTTTCGCACACCCTGAACATCGGGATTCTCGCCCACGTCGACGCGGGTAAGACCAGCCTCACCGAGCGGCTGCTGTTCGACGCCGGTGCCATCGACCGGCTCGGCAGCGTCGATACCGGTGACACCCGTACGGACACCGGCGAGCTGGAGCGGCAGCGCGGCATCACCATCCGCTCGGCCGTCGCCTCCTTCACCGTCGGCGAGGTCCAGATCAACCTCATCGACACGCCCGGCCATGCCGACTTCATCGCCGAGGTCGAGCGCGCCGTGGGGGTGCTCGACGGTGCCGTACTGCTGCTGTCCGCGGTGGAGGGCGTCCAGGCCAGGACCCGGGTGCTGATGAAGACCCTGCGGCGGCTGCGGCTGCCCACCCTGCTGTTCCTCAACAAGATCGACCGGGCGGGCGCCCGGGACGAGGCGCTGCTCGCGGACATCCGCCGGCTGCTGACACCGGCCGCCGTCCCGATGACCTCCGTGACCGGCATCGGCACCGCGGGGGCCGGGGTGGTGCCGTACTCCCTGGAGGACCCCCGGGTCCGCGAGCGGATCGCCGAAGTGGTCGCCGAGGTGGACGAGTCGGTCCTGGCCCGGCTGGTGGGTCCTGCCCCCGCAGGGCAAAAGCTCCGCCAGGACGGTGCCGAGCCGGACGGGCCGGGGCTGACCGCGGACCGGCTGCGCGCGGCACTCGCCGCCCGGACCGCCGACGGATCGCTGCACCCGGTGTACTTCGGCTCCGCGCTCGGCGGTCCGGGCGTCGGCGCGCTCATCGAGGGCATGGTCCGGCTGATTCCGCCGGCCCCCGCCGTCCCGGGCACCGCTGCGCGCGGCACGGTCTTCGCCGTCCAGCAGCCGCCGAACGGCGAACGGACCGCCCATATCCGGCTCTACGGGGGCGAGTTGCGGCCCCGGCAGCAGGTCGAGCTGCACCGGCCCGGGGCGGACGGCCCCGGCGGGCCCCGGACCGGACGGATCACCTCGCTCCAGGTCGTCGGCCGGTCGCCCGGTGACGGCGGGCCGCTGACCCCGGGCAATATCGGGGTGGTCCGGGGGCTGCCCGGCGTCCGGACCGGTGACCGTCTCGGGCCGGCCGCCGAGGACCCCGCCGGGGGCGCCCTGTTCGCCGCCCCCACGCTCGAAACCCTGGTCAGTGCCCGCCGTCCGGCACAGGCCGCGGCGCTGCGTGCCGCGCTGCTGGCGCTCGCCGACCAGGACCCGCTGCTGCGGGCCCGCCCCGCGCCGGGCGGCGCGACCTCGGTGCTGCTGCACGGCGAGGTGCAGAAGGAGATCATCGCCGCCACCTTGTGCCAGGAGCACGGCATCGAGGCGGAGTTCGCGCCCAGCCGGGTGGTGTGCGTCGAGCGGCCGTCCGGGGTCGGCGAGGCCTGCCACGAGATCGCCGGGCGCGGCCACACCGGTCCCTGGGCCACGGTCGGCCTCCGGGTCGAGCCGGGTGCCCGCGGCTCCGGCCCGGTCTTCGTCTACGAGACCGAACTGGGCGCCCTGCCGCACGGCTTCCACCAGGCCGTCGAGGAGACCGCGCTGGCCACCTTGCAGTGCGGACCGCACGGGTGGGCGGTGACGGACTGCCGGGTGGTGCTGACGCGTTCCGGTTTCGTCGGCCCGCTCAGTACCGCGGGGGATTTCCGCACGGTCACGGCCCCGGTGCTGGGTCGGGCGCTGCGGGCGGCCGGCACCCGGGTCCACGAGCCGTACCACGCCTTCGAGGCCGAGGTCCCGCTCGCCGCGCTCGCCGCGGTGACCGCCCGTCTCGCGGCCCTGGGCGCCGAATTCGCCGAGACCACCGGCGGGCGGCATTCCTGGCTGGTCAGCGGTTCGCTCCCGGCCCGCCGGGTCCAGGAGTTCCAGGGGCAGTTGCCCGGCCTGACGCACGGTGAAGGGGTGTGGACGTCGTACCCGTCGGGCGACCGGCCGGTGCGGCGGGATGCGGCGCCGCGCGGTGCGTCCGGATGAGGCGGCGGCTGCCGCGCCCCGGGCGGGGTGCGGCAGCGCGGCCGTCGGGGACCGGCGCGG
The DNA here is from genome assembly GCF_036048035.1 of Streptomyces sp. NBC_00400. Classification (NCBI taxonomy): domain Bacteria; kingdom Bacillati; phylum Actinomycetota; class Actinomycetes; order Kitasatosporales; family Streptomycetaceae; genus Streptomyces; species Streptomyces sp. NBC_00400. The sequence continues at coordinate 1,740,017 of NZ_CP107940.1, forward strand.
CGGTCCGGCCGCGTCGCCCGTTCACCGCTGCGTCAGGACGTAATCCACCTGGCCGAAGGTGATGTGGTCACCGGGGCCGACCGGCACTTCGCCCACCACCCGGCGGCCGTTGACACAGGTCCCGTTGGTGGAGCCGAGGTCGCGCAGCAGCCAGCCGTTGCCCACGCTGCGGAGTTCGGCGTGGGCACGGGAGACCGTGTCGTGGTTGAGGCGCAGGCCCACGCCCGGCGCCCGCCCTATGAGCAGCGGCAGCGGGCCCGGTTCGGGCAGCAGCAGCTTCGGCAGCCGCTCTCTGCTCCAGGCGCGGCGTACCCGGATGTGGAACGCGGAGACCCGGCCCACCATCCGCAGGAGGGTGCCCTGGACCTTGCCCCGGTCGGCCAAGTCGGCAGTGACCAGTTCGATTTCGGACTGCTGCTGGGCGGTGAGGACGAGTTCCAGTCGTCGCAGGAAGGTGTCCTGGGACAGCCGTCCCTGTGCCGCGCCGTCGCGCAGCAGGTCAAGAGCGCGTTCCCGGTCCGCATCCGACGGGCGCGCGGGGCGCGCGGGGAACTCGAGCGAAGTCATAGCGTGATTCTCCGGCCACCACGACCCGCTGTCCAGGCGGTGTTGGGCGGTCGGTGCAGGTGGGCGGGGGGGGACGGTGCAGGTGGGCAGGTGGGCAGGGGGGACGGTGCCGGTCGGTGCGGCGGACGGTGCAGGTGGGCGCGGGGGATGGTGCAGGTGCGCGCACGGCTCGTAGTGGCGGCCGGGGCGGATGGCACCAGGGTCCGTGTCGCCGCGCGGGGCTGCCGGGCGGCGTGCGGGCATGCTTTCTCCGTCGGGACCGGAGCGAACGAAGGAGGACGGCCGTGCTGTTCGAGGTGTGGGCTCCGAAGGCCGGGCAGGTCGCTCTCCGGTGGGCGGGTGACCGGGCCGGTGAGCCGGACGTCCCGCTGGAGCGCGACACGGGACGCGCGGGCTGGTGGCGTGCCGAGACGCCGGCCCGCGACGGGGACCGGTACGGCTTCCGGCTCGACGGCGGGCCGCCGCTGCCCGATCCGCGGGCCGCACGACTGCCGGACGGCCCCGGCGGCCCGGCCGCGGTCGTCGAGCACGACCGGTTCGGGTGGCGGCATCCGTGGCCCGGCCGCCCGCTGCCGGGCGCGGTCCTCTACGAGCTGCACATCGGGACGTACACCCCCGAGGGCACCTTCGACGCCGCCGCCGCGCGGCTGCGCCACCTCGCCGACCTGGGCATCACCCATGTCTCCCTGATGCCGGTCTGCCCGTTCCCCGGCAGCCACGGATGGGGCTACGACGGGGTCGCGCCCTGGGCGGTGCACGAACCGTACGGCGGGCCGGACGGGTTCAAGCGGTTCGTGGACGCCGCGCACGGCCACGGGCTGGGGGTGGTGCTCGACGTGGTGCACAACCACCTCGGCCCGTCCGGCAACCCGCTCCCGGAGTTCGGGCCGTACTTCACCGACACCCATCACACGCCGTGGGGCGCGGCGGTCAATCTCGACGCCCCCGGCAGCGACGAAGTGCGCGACTACCTCCTCGGCTGCACGCTGTCCTGGCTGCGTGACTACCGGCTCGACGGCCTGCGGCTGGACGCCGTCCACGCCCTGCACGACGACGGCACCCCGCACTTCCTGGCCGCACTGTCCGCCGCCGTCGACGCGCTGGCCGGGGAGCTGCGGCGCCCGCTGTTCCTCGTCGCCGAATCCGATCTGAACGATCCGCGCACCACCGCGCCACGGGCGGACGGCGGGCACGGTCTGCATGCCCAGTGGAACGACGACTTCCACCACGCCCTGCACACCGCGCTCACCGGCGAATCCCAGGGCTACTACGCCGACTTCGCACGGGCCCCGCTGGCCGCCCTCGCCAAGACGCTGACCGGCGGCTTCTTCCACGACGGGACGTACTCCAGCTTCCGCGGCAGGGCGCACGGCGCGCCCCTCGACCTGCGGGTGACGCCCGCATACCGGCTGCTCGCCTACGCCCAGACGCACGATCAGATCGGCAACCGTGCGCTCGGCGACCGGCTCACGGCCGGGCTCTCCCCGGGGCTGCTGGCCTGTGCCGCCGCCCTGGTGTTGTGCGCGCCGTTCACGCCGATGCTGTTCATGGGCGAGGAGTGGGGCGCGAGAACCCCGTGGCAGTACTTCACCGCTCACACGGATCCGGAGCTGGCGGAGGCGGTACGCGCCGGGCGCCGTCGCGAGTTCGCCGCGTACGACTGGGCCGGTCACGCCGAGGACTGGCCGGATCCGCAGGACCCCGCGACCCGCGAGGGCTGCGTCCTGGACTGGAGCGAACCCTCCGTGGAGCCGCACACCGCGCTGCTGGCCTGGCACCGTACGCTGCTGGCGCTGCGCCATGAGCTGCCGCCGTTGACCGATCCCGATCCACGCCACACCACCGTCCGCTACGACGAGCGTGCCCGCTGGCTCCTGCTGCGGCGCGGACCGCTACGGGTCGCGGTCAATCTCGCGCGGGAGGCCACGGCGGCCATTCCGGTCACCGGGGACGGCGCGGACGGGGAACGCCCGGACGGCGGGGGCGAGGGCATGGACGTTCACGGCCCGGTCGGGCAGTCCCCGTCCGCGCTGCAGGCATCCACGCTGCAGGCACTGGCGGGCTGGCCCGGTACCCGGCTTCCCGGGGCTGACGGTGTGCTGCGGCTCCCCCCGGAGTCGGTGGTGGTGCTCGGGCCGTAGGCGCTGTCGCCGGACCTCAGGCACCGGATCTCCATCACCGGACCTCAGTCGCCGGGTCTCAGTGCGAGAACTCCGAGACGAATGCCGCGCAGAAGGCCTCCAGGTCGGCCGGCTTGCGGCTGGTGATCAGGGTGTTCGGTCCGCCGGTGCAGATCTGGACCTGTTCGTCGACCCAGGTGGCGCCCGCGTTGCGGAGGTCGGTGCGCAGACTCGGCCAGGAGGTCAGCGTGCGGCCGCGCACCACATCGGCCTCGATGAGCGTCCACGGTGCGTGGCAGATGGCGGCCACCGGCTTCCCGGCGTCGAAGAACGACTTGACGAACGCCACGGCCCGCTCGTCGAGGCGCAGGGCGTCCGGATTGGCCACGCCGCCGGGCAGCACCAGTCCGTCGAAGTCCGCCGCGGTCGCCTCGTCCACCGTCAGGTCGACGGGGAAGGTGTCCGCCTTGTCGAGGTGGCGGAACGCCTGCACCTTGCCCGCGCGGGTGGAGACCAGCGTCGGTCCGCCGCTCGCGTCGGTCACCGCCTGCCACGGCCGGGTCAGCTCTACCTGTTCGGTGCCCTCGGTGGCCACCAGAAAAGCCGCCTGCATACTGCGCTCACGCCCCTCCGTCGGATCGGGCCGGGAGTGTCGATCGGGCCGGGAGGTGGGGAGGAGCCCCACTCCCCCACCTCTCGACCATAACGGGCGACGGCGCACGCACTCATCCGCAGAGCCCGTCGGCGGCTCCCGGAACCCGTCCGCCACGGCCGCCGTCACCCGCCGTTCCGCTCGCGCGACCGCCCCTCCTCGCGCGAGCGTCCCTGCCCGCGCGATCGCCCGCCCTCGCCCGATCGTCCATTCCCCCGGCAGGTGATGGACACTGTGTCCATGCCCCTGCATCTCTCCGATCTGCTGGCCCGGCCCGATCTCCGCCTGTCGGTCACCTACGACGTGCCGCCGCAGCAGCTGGCCCGCACCATCGAGGCGGCGACGGTCTCGGACCTGCCGACGCCGGGGAAGTGGCTGCAGGGCGGCGAACTCCTCATGACCATCGGCCTGTTGCTGCCGATGGAGCCGGCCGCCTGCCGGGCGTACGTCCGGGACGCGGCCGAGGGCGGGGCGGCGTGCCTGGCGCTCGGGCTGGGGCAGGGACTGCCGTACCAGGAGGCGCCGGAGCCGCTGGTGCGGGCGGCCGAGGAGGCCGGTCTGCCGCTGCTGACGGTGCCCGACGAGGTGCCGTTCATCGCCGTCACCAAGGCGGTCTTCGACGCGCGGGCCGACGAACAGCGCGCACTGCTGCAGCGGGCGTTCGCGACCCAGCGCCGGCTGACCGCCGCGGCGACCGGCGACGGGCTGCGGCCGATGCTGGCGGAGTGGGCGGCCGCCACCGGCGTGGGCGCGGCGGTGCTCGACCCGCTCGGGCGGCTGCTCGCCACCAGCGAGCACGCGTCGCGGCCGCTGCCGGCGCAGGCACACGAGCTGCTGGACCGGGTCGCCGCGCGCGGACTGCGCGGCAGCGCGTCCAGTACGGCCGCCGGGCAGCAGCTGGAGGTGCAGCCGCTGGGCGCACGGCGGCTGCGCGGACTGCTGCTGCTCACCGGCCGGCCGGACGACGCCGCCCGTTCGGTCGTACCGGGCCTGGTCTCGCTGCTCTCCCTGGAGCTGGAGCGCCGCCATCTGAGCGATGAGCCGGAGCGCCGCCGCCGGTCGGCACTGCTGTCGGAGCTGCTGGCCGACGAGGATCCGTCCGCCGACCGGGCCCGGGACATGCTGCGCTCGGTGGGGCTGACGGCCGAGCGGGTGCGGGGCGTGGTGGTGGCGGCGGAGGACACCCCGGCGGGCCGTACGGCCGCGCGCGCCGCGGCAGCCGGAACGGCAGCCGGAACGGGAAGCGGTGCGGCAGCCGGAGCCGGGCCGGCAACCGGGACCGGGCACACGGCCGGGACCGGGTCCGCGGACGGAACCGCGCCCACGGACGGCGCCGCGCAGGAGATGGCCGCCGATCTGGCACTGGCGGTGCCCGGCGGCCTGGTCAGGGTCGTGGACGGGGCGCCGGGCACGGTCATCGAGGCGGTGGTGGGCGAGGAGCTGGACATCCGCGAAGTGCTCGCCCGCTTCGCCCCGCGCTGCCCGGCCGGAATCGGGCCGGCCACCACCCCCGAAGCAGCAAGGGTGTCACTGCGTCAGGCGGCCGGGCTGCTCGCCGTGAGCCGGGCGGCCGGCGAGCCCGCCCAGGCCCGGCAGAGCCAGGCCAGCCGGCTGCTGCTCGACCTGGGCGACCGCAGTACGCTGCACGGCTACGCCGACACCGTGCTCGGCCCGCTCGACCTCGCCGACCACGGCGAGGAGCTGATCGCCACCCTGGCGGCCTGGCTGGAGACCGGCGGCGCATGGGACGCCACCAGCCGGCGGCTCGGCGTCCACCGGCACACCGTGCGCAACCGCCTCGACAAGGCCATGGACCTCACCGGCCGCCGCCTCGACGATCCCGACGACCGCTTCGACCTCTGGCTGGCCACCCGCATCCGCCGCGGCGGCGCCCCGGCCGGCGGGTCCGCCGACCGGCCCGCTCCCCCACCGCCAGGCCGGTGACGCGGAGCCCCATCTCCCGGGCCGCCCTTCACTCTCTCCCCCGCACCGTCTTTACTTCGGGGGTGACCTATGAGATCCGCACCCTCCCGCCCGGCGCCGCCGGCCCCGCCCCCACATCCGCTCCCGGCTCCCCCCAAGAGGGCGCCCACCGCGGCTCCCTGGTGGCCGTCAGCGATCTGCACGTCCGCTACCAGGAGAACCGCGACATCGTCGAGGGATTAAGACCGGAGTCCGACGACGACTGGCTGCTGGTCGCCGGCGACGTCGGCGAATACGTCTCCGACATCCGCTGGGCACTCACCCTGCTCAGCAGCCGGTTCGCCAAGGTGATCTGGGTGCCCGGCAATCACGAGCTGTGGACGCCGGAGCACGACCCGGTGCAGCTGCGCGGCGTGGCGCGCTATGAGCACCTGGTGGAGATCTGCCGCGAGTTGGGCGTCCTCACCCCCGAGGACCCCTATCCGGTCTGGGAGGGCGCCGGCGGCCCGGCCGTCATCGCACCGCTCTTCCTCCTCTACGACTACACCTTCCGGCAGCCCGGCATCGCGTCCAAGGAAGCGGCGCTCGCCCGGGCGGAGAAGGCCGGGGTGGTCTGCACCGACGAACACTTCCTGCACCCCGACCCGTATCCGACGCGGGAGGCGTGGTGCGAGGCACGGGTGGCCGCCACCGAGGCCAGGCTCGCCGCCCTGCCACCCGAGATCCCCACGGTGCTCGTCAACCACTGGCCGGTGGTGCGCGAGCCCACCGACCCGCTGTGGTACCCGGACTTCGCACTGTGGTGCGGCACCGAGGCGACCGCCGACTGGCCGCGCCGGTTCCGTGCCGCCACGGTGGTCTACGGCCACCTCCACATCCCGCGGCTGCTGGTCTGCGACGGCGTGCCCCATCAGGAGGTGTCGCTCGGCTATCCACGGGAGTGGCAGCGCCGCTCCCGCGCACCGGGGCGGCCGGTCCGGATCCTGCCCGCGCCCGCCCCCGTCGCCGCCAAAACCACCGGGACCCCCGCGTGATCGACAAACTGCTGCCGGCCCCGGTCGTGACCGCCGAGGCCTTCGACGACGCCCCGGTCTCCGAGATGTTTCCCGAGGAGTGGGCGCTGGTGTCCCGCGCCGTGCCCAAGCGGCAGAAGGAGTTCGGCACCGTACGCCGCTGCGCCCGCAGCGCCCTGTCCGAACTGGGCATCGCCCCCGCCCCCCTGCTCCCCGGCCCCAAACGGGAGCCGCTGTGGCCGGCGGGCATCGTGGGTGCCATGACGCATTGCGCCGGCTACCGCGCCGCCGCCGTGGCCCGCTCCGCGGACGTACGGACCGTCGGCCTGGACGCCGAGCCCCATCTGCCCGTGGACGATCCCGGCGTGATCGACCTGATCACCCTGCCCGAGGAACGGGCCCAGCTGCGCCGGCTGGCCGGCGCACAGCCCGAAGTCTGCTGGGACCGCCTGGTGTTCAGCGCGAAGGAGTCCGTCTACAAGGCGTGGTACCCCCTCACCCACCGCTGGCTCGGCTTCGAGGACGCCCTCCTCACCCTCGACCCGTCGGACGCCACCTTCACCGCCCGCCTCCTCGTCCCGGGCCCGGTGCTCGACGGCAGGGAACTCACCGAATTCACCGGCCGGTGGCTCGTCGGGTCCGGGCTGGTGGTGACGGCGATCGTGGACACGGTGTGACGGGGCGGCCGCGGGGTGCGAGTCGCGCGCGGCGTCCGGTGCCGAACGACGCACCGGCCGCCGGATACTCGCCCTGCTTGCGGTATTTTTCATGGCCCGTCAGGACGTTGAAGGGTTATTAGCCCACTCATGCAAGAGCACTGCGACACCACCGGTGGGACAGCACCCTCCGATACCGAGCTGGTCCGGCGCATCCGTGCGGCATCCCGGTCCGGCGGCCGGGCGACGGACACTCCGTTCGGCACACCGGCTCCGGACGGCACGGCCCGGACGGGCCAGGTAGCCCTCAACGAGTTCCACCAGCGGCACTACGCGGCCGTGCTGGCCTACGCCCGTGACTGCTGCCGCTCGTCCCAGGCCGCGGCGGATCTGGCGAAGGAGGCCATCAACCACGTCCTGCACTCCCCCGGCCCGGACGAGGGTGCCGATCCGCCCTGGCGGACCGCCCTGCTCGCGGCGGTACGCCATACCGCCGACGCCTGGCACCGCACTGCCCGGAACACCGAGCTGCGCGATGACTTCGCGTCCTGGCTGGCCGCCCAGGCGGCGGAAGGCCCCGGCCCCGCTGACGGCGGCCGGCCGTCCGGCGCCGGCGGCGCGCCCACGGCCGGGATGGGCTTCTCGGAGACGGTCCTGCCCGAAGCGCCGGACAAGCCCCGGCGGGCGCGCCTCTCACCGGCGCGGATCACCATGCTCGCAGTCGCCGTGGCCGTCCTGGCCGGCGTCGCCATATCCGTCGGCCCACTGCTCGGCACGGAGCGCGACGATGCCGCGGCCGGGCACCGCGACCGGGCGGACCACTCTTCGGCCCCCGCCACGGAGCAGCCGCCGTCTGCCAGGAGCTCCGCGACCGCTTCCCGTTCGCCTTCGGGCTCCCCGTCCCCCACGCACAGCAAGAAGCCGAAGCACCCCAGCTCCCGGCCCTCGTCGCCGGCGAAGCCGTCGCACTCGCCCCGCCCCGGTCCCGGTCCCGCGGACAAACCGCCGGCCGGCCACACCACGCCACTGGGCAGCCGGCCGTGGAGCTCCCAGAAGTACAGCTTCGCGCCGTTCCGGCAGGACAGCAGCATCGACGGGCACCCCCTCACCATCCAGGGAGCCGCCTACTCCCAGGGACTGGGCGCGCACGCCTACGACGAGGTCACCTACGACCTCGGTGGCAGCTGCTCCGCCCTCACCGTGGATGTCGGACTCGACGACGAGGTGGGCGCGAACGGCTCCGTGGTCTTCCAGATCTACCGGGACGCCACCAAGGTGGCCGACAGCGGCCTGATGACGGTCGACCAGCCCGCGAAACACCTCACCGCAGACCTCACCGGCGGCAGCCAGCTACGGCTGGTGGTCACCGACGGCGGCAACGGCAACGACTCCGACCACGCCGACTGGGGCGGCCCCCAGATCACCTGCAGGTGAGCCGGTCGGCTACGTACTCATGCACGGTGGTGTCAGGAGGCCGCCGCACAGAGCGGCGGTGGACCGAATCCTGAACCGTGCGCGCCTCACCAATCGGCCGCGGCTATCACTCAGTGAACCACATTACCTATGGCCGTCCACACCGCACAGATCACTGCGGCGACCAACCAAATATCCGACAGCCAGGAAATTGCAAGCCCTCTCCGGACCACAGAGCCTCGCGGGGCCTTCGTTTTCACTTTCACGTGCTGACGGATAACGTCGGCCGCCCTGTCCGAGCTGCCTACAAAATGATCTATGAGTGAGCCACTGTAGGCACCTACGTAAACCTCCTCACCACTTACCGTTTTCAGCTTCAAGCTCCCTCCCATGTCGACGAGAACCTGAGCAACGGCACCACGCGCCACAGTGTATTCAAACACGGCATTGACGACACATACCTCATCTCCAACGATGAGCACGCGGGTTCGGCAAATCCTCTGCACCAAGAATATGGTTGCAAAGGAGGCTGTTAGGCCAACTTCGGCCTTGTTTGGCCCACGAAAGCCCATTTTCCCAACAACGAGGGCCGCCATAAAAAGAAGGATTGCAGAGGAGGACCATTGCAGGATGCGCTGCGACTTCCTTCGTAGCTTCCCTGCTTTCCGTTGCCGCTTCATATCCTGTCTCTCTTTCCTGTCCGCGCACCCTGGCAGGGTGGCCCGGTCACGCACCCGGGCCACCCTGCCGGATCAGCACGTCTTCGGTATCTGCGACCAGGCCGCGCCCGGGAGATTCCCCGCACTGGCGTCGCCAGCCCCGCAGAACCCCACGTTAAAAGCGCCGTTGATGCTCATGTTTCCATAGGTGGCTCGCCAGCTTATTGAACCACGAATAGTTTCATCCCCAGTCCAGGATTTCCTTCCCCCACCTACCCCCTTGATTCCAGGAACCTTCGTCTTGTACATCCTGGAGGATCGAGCGAACGCACTGATGCGGAAATATGCCTCCTTCCAGCTCCTCGCACCACCGAAAGCCCTGCCGAATGCTGCCGCAGTCCCTCCCCCAACAAAAGACCAGGCCAAGTCTTTCGCGTACGGTCTGACGTCCCAATTGCCGGTGATTACTCCGTCACCCAGGTACTTCACCGTGGCGATGCCTACTCCCGCCGCGAGGCACACTCCTGCCGTAGCTGCGAGGCATGCGACAAACCCTGCGACTGTCCCAACTGTCTTGATGTCGTCCCAGTGGTCGCCGACCCAGCTCGATGCGGAATTCCACGCCTTTTCCCACCAAGGTTTCGGTTTGGGCGGCGCCGGCTTCGGCTTGGGCTTGGGATTCCCATACCCTGCATCCTTTCCCGTGCTCACGTAGTCCCTGTACCAGCTGGAGCTGTAATAGCTGCGCCAGGTCTTGTTATAGGCGCTGATGAAGCGCGTGTACTTCCTGGTGGGGTGACCGTAGCGGTCGGTGTATCCCTGGTCGCGGTACCAGTTCCTGTGGGCGGTGCTGTTGCCGTAGCCGAGGCCGGTCTCCCGGTCCTGGAACTGTTGGCCGTCGGGGTCGGAGGCGGTGACGGGAGTGTTGTTGGCGTAGGCGTAGGCGTTGGACTGCTGGGGGTCGTCTGGGTCGAGGAGCGGGTCGACGGAGAGGAAGGTTCCCAGGGCCGGATCGTACTCGCGAGCGCCTATGTGGGTGAGTCCTGTGCCTTCTTGGGTACCGTCGACGAATCCGCGCGTGCCGGGCCAGGTCGTGGGTTGAGCAGTGCGGGGGGCTCCGAAGGGGAGCTGATCGCGGCGGGTGATGGCCTGGTCGGTGGCGGCGACGGCGGTCAGTGCCGTGCCCTGGTGGTCGGTGAAGAGGTAGGAACACTCCGGCCGACCCGCCTTCGCCTCCTGTATCGCCGGCTCGGCCGACCGGGTCTGCGGCACCGTTCACACTTTCGATGCCCCGGCCACAGCGTGCACCAGGGCCGGGTCGGCACGCCAGACCTGCGTCAGAACAGGCCCGAGCACCAGCGTACGGTGCGCGGAGGTGCGCAGCCCTTCGTGCAGAGCGGCCGCTTTGGCCTTTCGGTCGGCAGGAGCGATCAGCATGCCGGAGTCGTACACCGGCACCGGCACCGGCCCACTCACGCGGCGTGGCCCCGACGTCCGGCTTCCCCGCCGATCCTCACCACGCACCAGCGCCTCATCGACCTCTCGGCACTCCTGCTCGGTCAGCTCCCCCGCCTGGGCCGTCGGCTCCACAATCGCAACCGGCCCCTTCTTCCACCCGCGCGATCAGCGTGTCCACGCCCGCGAACTGCTCCTCTGTGGCGTCGCTCTCCGCCGTCTGCCGCGTCGCCGCGTGCACCAGGTACGCCGAGACGTCCATACCTGCCCGCTCCGCATGCGACGACCGGACCAACCCGAAGTGGACTCCCCGGAGGCCAACCCCTCGGGTGGCTCGGCGGCAAGCCGTTGAGCGGGACTGACTCGTGCTCCGCCCCGCTCGCCGGCATGATCCGCCGTTGCTGGAGCCCGGCTCGGCACCGGCCGCCGACTGGCACAATGCATCGAAAAACCAGGGGAGTTCACAGGGACGGGGGATGCGTCATGCGGCGTCAGGCGTTGGTGGTGGGCATCGAAGGACCTGCAGCGGACCCCGCCGACGACTCACCCCCACAGTGGCAGCAACTCACCTACGCGGCACCGTACGCGCAACGGGTGAGTAAGACACTGGAGAAGGAGTACGCCTATGTCCTCCTGGAACCCGGTCACGACGCCGCGTCTACCGCCGCCGCGCTGGGCGACGCCCTGACCCAGGCCGTCAGCAGCGAGGCCGACTTCACCGTTATTCATCTCCTCGCACACGGAGAACCGACCCGCAACGGTCACGGCATCCAGGCGGTGGGCGGGGACGGCCGCCTCACCGAGGAACTGGCCCGTTGGGTCAACATGGCAGAGAACCAGGACACGGACGACAGCGGCGATCCGGCCGTTCTGCTGATCCTCGATCTGTGCCATTCCGGCGCCGTGGTGACCGAGCACCTGCGGTCGCTGGTCCGGCCGGAGCGTCGCCGTGTCTGGGTGCTCGCCGCCTGCCACTCGGAGCAGGACGCCTATGACGGCCGCCTGAGCACCGCCGTCGACGAGGTGCTTCGCGGCTTCGCCTCCGGGACCCTGAAGCTCGACACATCGGTGCCGTACATCCCGATCGCCCGGTTCTGCCGCGAGGTGGCTGTCCACGTGGAGTCGCGGAGTACATCCCTGAATCCGCAATCCGTCGAGCAGCCACTGGCCGCGCTCGGTGCCGACCTGTCGCATCTGAGGTTCTTCGCCAACCCTCGATACGAACCGGCCGGCGCGCGCAGGCTCACCGGCGTGGATTCTGCTGTGTTCACCCTCCTCGACGAAGTGGCCGACGCCCGCCATTTCGTGATCCGGGCGCATGGTGCCGACAGCGCCTTCGGCGACCTCGGCGCTCCGTCCTTCACCGGACGGAGCGACGAACTCCGGGAACTGGCAGGCTGGTTGGACGGCCGCGGGCCCTCTTTGCGCGTGGTCACCGGCGTACCAGGGGTCGGCAAATCCGCTCTGATCGGCACCTTCGTGTGCGCTGCGCATCCGGCGCTGCATGAGACCACCGAGCAGTTGTGGCGGCCATCGGGCGGCGACATTCACGAGACCACCGACGACCTCGCGATCGTGCACGCGCGACGGCGCGGTGTCCCGGAGATCCTCACCTCGCTCGCCACCCAGTGGGAGCTCGGATCTCCCGGCGACGCAACGACGTGGACAACGGACCAACTGGTCACGGCACTGCGGGCCAAGCCCGTACCCCCCTGTCTCGTCATGGACGCGGTGGACGAAGCCGAGCACCCGGCCGATCTGGTCAGCGCCGTGCTGCTGCCATTGGCATCCATTCGGCGGGCGGACGGGGGGCCGCTGTGCAGGATGCTCGTCGCGACGCGACCTGAAGCGGCACCACGGCCGCTCATTGAGGCGGCCCGTGCGTGCGATGGGCTGATCGACCTGGACGAGGTGTCGCCCCTGCGACTCCGCAAGGACCTGACCCAGTTCGTTCTGCGGGTACTGCGGCCGCTGCTCCCCGGCGTATCGCCGTGGTGCTCACTCGCGGCAGCCGAGAGCCTGGGCGGCGCGCTGGCCGACACCTTGTTGAGCGGGTCACGCGAGTGGGGCGAGTTCCTTGTCGCCGGGCTCTATCTGAGGCTCCTGCAGGAACAGATGCCACCGCCGGCGACGACCGAGCAGGCCGAGCACCTGGGCAGTGACGTGCCCCGTACGCTCGACGCGGTCCTCGACCTCCATCTCCGTCTTGACCCCCGACCGGGCCTGCACGACCTACTGGCCGCGCTGGCCTGGGCGGAGGGCGCGGGGATGCCAGAGGACCTTCTCGCCCAGGTCGCGAACCCCGATCCGGCTCCGGCCGGAAAGGACCGGGCACCCACCGCTGATCTGCTTCGGGCCGCGCGTTTCTACATACGCCGCAACGTCGATCGTGAAGGCGCTCCGCTCTACCGGCTCTTCCACCAAGGGCTGGCCGACCGGCTCCGCGAGCATCCTGTCCTGGACGCGACCACTGTCTGGGAACGCCTGCTCGCGACGGTGCGAACGAGCGGCTCCGGCCGCCGCCGGTGGGCGACCGCCGAGCCTTATCTGCTGCGGCACGCGGCGCGCCACTGCGCGCTCGCCGGCCGGCTCGACGAACTCCTCGAGGACAGCGAATACCTGGTTCACGCGGACCCGGCCCCACTGGCCCAGGAGCTCTACCACGGTGAACACGGCCCTCACGGAACGGTCTATCTGACGTCGTACGGAGCCCACCACGACGGTCCGCCCGGGCAGCGGCGCGACGTCCTGGCTGTCGACGCGGCTCGGCACCAGAAATGGCAGCTCGCGGCAGACCTCACGCAGGACACCGGCCGCCACATCGTCTGGACCGCCGGCCGGTCACTGCACACCAACCTCCTGACGACACTGGCCGGGCACCGCGGCAGGATCTGGGACCTGACAACCCTCGAGATGTACGGCCGCCCCCACGCCTTGACAGCTGGTCAGGACGGAACGGCTCGGCTGTGGGACCTCGACTCCGCGACGACGACGCTCGAACTCGGGGACCACGGTGCTCCGGTCGGAGGCGTGGTGGCCGGGAAAGTCGGCGGCGGCCGTGTCGCTGTGACTGGCTGCGACAGCGGCGAGCTGCGGGGATGGGACCTGGCCACAGGACATCTCCTGTGGACCGCCCCGGCCCATACGGGTCCGATCTGGTCCATGGTGGGCGTGCGCTACGAGGGGGTCCCCTCAGTGGCCAGCGCGGGTGAGGACCGGGTGATCCGCTACTGGGAACTCTCCACCGGAACTCCGCTCGCCACCACACACCTGTCCGCCATCAACGGCCATGTGTGGCACCTGTCCCGCGTCTCCGTCGAGGGCAGGGGCGACTGCGTCGTGGCCTGCTACGACAACTGGATCAAGGTCCTGACCGTCCATGGCGAGGAGGTCGAGCTGCCGCACACCAACTGGGAGCGGCTGTCGTGCTACCGCTATCTCGATCTGGGACACGGTCCCGAGCCGGTCGCGGGCGATCGGGACGGAATCGTGTGGGTGGGCGACGAGTTCCTCGAGCTCCTCAACGAGGATCGTCCTCATGCCGACGCCGTCTCCGATCTCGCCGCCGTGTTGCTGGACGGAGCCATGTACCTCCTAACTGCGGGGGAGGACGGTGTCGCACGGCTGAATCCGCTGGACGGCAATGGCAGCGCACGGCAGGTCGTCAGCCACACCACCGCGATCACCCGTGTCGCGATCGTGTCCGAACCGCACCGGACTCGAATTCTCACTGCGAGCAACGGCGGCACCGTCCGCGTCTCGGACGCGGCCGGGGGCGAGGTGCCTCAACGCCACCCCGGGCACACCCACGCCATCAATGATCTGACGGTGCTTCCCGACGCCCGACTGGTCTCATGCAGCGAGGACGGAACCATGGCTCTATGGACCGCGGACGGTGCGGTCGAGCGGCGGGTCACCCTGCTGCACCACGCAGACTTCCCGCTGCCGGACCGAGCCACCGGCATCGCAATCCTGGAAGCCGGCAAACATCCACGGATTGTCGCCTCGTGCGCACACAATGGGGTCGCCCTGTGGGGCACGAACAAGACTGAGAAACACCTGGAGCGACGCGACCTGGGTGAAGGCCCAGGTGCCGCTGCGATCGTCACCATCACCATCGGTGGGGCCCAGCACGTCGTCTATGCCTCCAACAGGGGTGAGGTCGCGATAGCCACCGCCGACCACCTGGACCGGATGTCCCACTGGCCCGACGTCGACGTGACGGACCCGGCGTGGAGAGGAGAACCAGAGCGTGTCCTGCTCTCGCCGTCCGAGGCCAGGACCATCGAAGAACTGGGAAGGACAGTCCCAGTTCCCGTAGCCGCGACATGCCTGGCAGCCTCCGCCGCCCATGTCCTGGCCGGATACCGCTCCGGCCGCGTCCGGTCCGCACGCCTGCTGGGCCCGCCCGTGCCGCAGCTCGTCACCGAGCACCCTGCCGCCGTCCACTCCGTTGCCGCCGTCGACCTCGACGGGCAGCCATACGTCGTCAGCGGTGACGACCGGGGCGAGGTTCGCGTGACGGCACTGGACGCCACCCGGACGTTCACACTGGCCGGTCACACTCGTGCCGTCTTCGCTACGGTCCCGGTCCTGCTCGACGGACACCCGCACCTCTATACCGGCGGACTCGACCGGTCCCTGCGGCTGTGGGACCTGAGAAGCGGCAGACAGGCCGACGTCTTCTGGTTCCCGGACACCGTGTGCGCCATCGCCGTCGCCCCCGACGGCGCCCTGTACATCGGGGTAGGCCCGGACATCATCCACATGGCACCGCACGACCAGCTCCAGGTACGCCCGATTCCGACTCCCAACCAAGGAACAAGCATCCGATGACCGCCTTCGTGGCCGTACACGGCGTGGGCCACTTCCGGTCCGCACTCTCACCGGCCGATATCGTCGCCGCCCGCTCGGCCGTCTGGGCCAAGGACCTCGCCGCCGGGCTGGGCACGGCCGACAAGCACGTCCCTGTCACGTACGCCTACTACGCCCACCATCTCCACCACGGCAGGCCCGTCGCACAAGGTTCCGAGGACCTCGACCGGCTGGAGCGCGAGCATCCCCACCTGGCCGAGGACATCACTCACTGGGCGGAATCGCTCGACGAGTCCCTGGGCCTGAGACTTCCGCCACCAGCAACGGCTCAGGGACGCCTGGCCGTTCCGCTCCGGCAACTCGTCTCCGCGATCTCCGAGCGTCTGAGCCTCGACGGCCGCCTGACCCGCGCGTTCATCGCCACGTTCTTCCGCGACGTCGCGCGCTATCTTGGCGGGCCGGACGACGCTGCCCGCGCTGCGGCGCGAGAGGAGGTCGCAGGCGTCATCTCCTCGACGGGCGCTCGCGTGGTCATAGCCCACTCCCTCGGAAGCGTCGTGGCCTACGAGGCCCTCCACGCCCACCCGGAACTCGAAGTCGACCTGCTCCTGACACTCGGCTCCCCCCTCGCACTCCGCCACGGAGTCTTCGACCGCCTGTCACCAGCTCCGCTTGCCGGCACCGGCGAACGGCCTGCAGGGGTGCACCGGTGGGTCAACCTGTCCGATCACGGGGACATCGTCGCCGTCCCTCGCCCCCTCAAGCGGCGCTTCCCGGCGGTCGATCTCGATCTCACGGACAGCATCGCCCCCTTCGACTTCCATCGAGTGGCCCCCTATCTACGGTCCTCTGTCGTGGCCGCGACGTTGGCGCCGTACCTCATCAAAGACACCGATGTACGCGGATCCGACGCCAACTGAACCGAGGGTGGGCGACCACGCCCCTGCCGGGCACGCCTCCGGACCGCGCCGCCGTGATCCTTCCGAAGCCAGCGAACCTCATTGGGGGTTCACCGCGAATACCGAGCATGCCCGTTCCTTGTCTGCGCATGAGGCGAACCCCTCCGCCGACGGTAACGACTGCGTTCGGTAAACCGGCCCACGGGCTCCGTATCGGTGCCCCGCGTGGAACCACCGCACGGGGCATCACTTCTACTCACAGGCGCTACGAAAAGCGGCTTCCGGTCACTCCTCGTCCGCCACCAGCCGCAACGAGATCGAGTTGATGCAGTACCGCTGGTCGGTGGGGGTCGGGTAGCCCTCGCCCTCGAAGACGTGGCCCAGGTGGGAGCCGCAGCGGGCGCAGCGGACTTCCGTGCGGACCATGCCGTGGGTGCGGTCCTCGATGAGTTCGACGGCGCCTGTGTCCTTGGGGTCGTAGAAGGACGGCCAGCCGCAGTGGCTCTCGAATTTGGTGTCGGAGCGGAAGAGCTCGGCGCCGCAGGCGCGGCAGGAGTAGACGCCCTCGGTCTTGGTGTCGGTGTACTCACCGACGAAGGCGGGCTCGGTGCCGGCCTGGCGGAGCACCTGGTACTCCGCGGGGGTCAGCTCGGCGCGCCACTGCTCGTCGGGCTTGTCGATCTCGTACGGCATCTGGGGTCCTCCTCAGCTCAGCTGCCCAGGCGGGACAGGATGGCGGGGCCGAGGTCGGTCACATCGCCCGCGCCCATGGTGAGAACAAGGTCGCCGGGCTTCGCCATTCCTGCGATGACCTCCGGGACGGCGGCCTGGTCGCTCTCGGGGGTGACGTCGGCGCCGGCGGTGCGCGCGGCGTCGATGATCAGGGCGCTGGTGATGCCCGGGATCGGGTCCTCGCGGGCCGGGTAGATGTCCAGGACGACGGAGGCGTCGGCCAGGGCGAGTGCCTGGCCCATCTCGGTGCCCAGTTCCTGGGTGCGGGAGAAGAGGTGCGGCTGGAAGACCACCAGTACGCGGCTGCCCTCGGCGGCGCCGCGGATGGCCTCCAGGTCGGCGGTCATCTCCGTGGGGTGGTGGGCGTAGGAGTCGATGACCTGGACGCCGGCCGCCTCGCCCTTGAGCTGGAGGCGGCGCTTGACGCCGGTGTACTTGCCCAGCGCGGAGGCGAGGTTGTGCGGCGCAAGGCCCAGGGCGACGCCGGCGGCCAGGGCGGCGACGGCGTTGTGGGCGTAGTGCCGGCCCGGGACGGAGACGGTGAAGGTGAGGATCTTGCCGCTGGTGAGGGTGACGGTGACATCGCTGGTCAGGCCGCGGGGGTTGACCTTGAGGATGCGGACGTCGGCGTCCGCGGACTCGCCGTAGGTGACGACCTCGATGTCGTAGCGGCCGGAGATCCGCTCGGTCAGCTCGCGGGCGCCGGGGTGGTCGGCGGCGATGACCAGGGTGCCGCCGGGGCGGATGCGGCCGACGAAGGTCTCGAAGGACTCGTAGATCTCTTCCATCGAGGCGTAGTTGGCGTGGTGGTCGAGCTCCACGTTGAGGATGATCGCGACCTCGGGGGCGTACTTGTGGAAGCTGCGGTCGCTTTCGTCGGCCTCGGCGACGAAGATCTCGCCGGAGCCGTGCTCGGCGTTGGAGCCCGGGGCGTCGAGGTCGCCGCCGATGGCGTAGGACGGCTTGAGGCCGAGGGCGCCGAGGGAGACGGCGAGCATGGAGGTCGTGGTCGTCTTGCCGTGGGTGCCGGCGACGGCGATGGGGCGCAGGCCGTCCATGAGGGAGGCGAGCGCGTCGGAGCGGTGCACGACCGGGATACCGCGTTCGTGGGCGGCGGCCAGCTCGGGGTTGTCCGGGCGGATCGCGGAGGAGACGACGACGCTGGTGGCGTCCTCGGCCAGGTGCCCGGCGGCGTGGCCGATGTGGACCGTGGCGCCGAGGGAGCGCAGGGCCTGGGCGGTCGCGGAGTCCTTCGCGTCGCTGCCCGCCACCCGGGCGCCGCGCTGCGCGAGGATCTTGGCGATGCCCGACATGCCGGCTCCGCCGATGCCGATGAAGTGCGGCCGGTCCATCGAGGCTGGGATGGCGGGTGCCATGGGTGGGTCTCCCTGATCGTCGATCATCGCGAGCGGTGGTGCTGTCCATGATTCTCGCACCCGGCACCGACAGTGCCGGTCCGTGGACCCCCGCCCGTGCGGGGAACGGCCCGGCGCACGGCGTTCAGCGGCGGATCAGGCCCTGGGCGGTGGCGGCGGCGACCGCGGAGGTGCGGGAGTCCACCCCCAGCTTGGCGTAGATGTGGACGAGGTGGGACTTGACGGTCGCCTGGCTGAGGAAGAGCTGTTTGCTGACCGCCGCGTTCGGCAGACCGTCGGCGACGAGCTGGAGGACTTCGGTCTCCCGGCGGGAGAGCGCGGTGGCGGGGGTCCGCATCCGGTCCATGAGGCGCAGCGCGACGGTGGGGGCGAGGGCGGACTTCCCGGCGGCGGCGGTGCGGACCGCGGCCGCCAGTTCCTCCGGAGGGGCGTCCTTGAGAAGGTAGCCGGTGGCGCCGGCCTCGATGGCGGCCAGGATGTCGACGTCGGTGTCGTACGTGGTCAGTACGAGGACGCGCGGGGCACCGGGGCGGGCGGTGATCTCCGCGGTGGCCTGGGAGCCGAGCATCCGGCCGCCGAACTGCAGGTCCATGAGGACCACGTCGGCCGCGAGCCGCGCGGCGAGGTCGACGGCCTGCTCGGCGGTCGGGACGTCGGCGACGATCTCGAAGTCGTCCTCGGTCTCCAGGACGGCACGCAGCCCGGCGCGTACGACGGGGTGGTCGTCGGCGAGCAGCAGCCGGATGGGGGTGTCCGTCGCGGTCACGGGGCGGCCTCCACGGTGGCGTCGGGCGGGGTGGCGGGAGTGGGC
This sequence comes from Streptomyces sp. NBC_00400, assembly GCF_036048035.1. Taxonomy (NCBI): domain Bacteria; kingdom Bacillati; phylum Actinomycetota; class Actinomycetes; order Kitasatosporales; family Streptomycetaceae; genus Streptomyces; species Streptomyces sp. NBC_00400. Next base: position 1,759,108 of record NZ_CP107940.1, read on the forward strand.
AGGGTGACGGCGACCGCGGTGCCCTCGCCGGGGGCGGACTCGACGACGAGGGTGCCCTGGAGGGCGCGGGCCCGGGCGCGCATCGCGGCGAGGCCGAAGCCGGTGCCGTCCGCCGCCGCGGAGCCCGGGGCGGGCACCTCGGCGGGGACAAACCCCGCGCCGTCGTCGACGACGTCCAGCGCGACCTCGGTGTCCATGTAGCTGAGGGTCAGCTCGGCCCGCCCGGCACCGGCGTGCCGCACGGTGTTGGCGAGCGCGGACTGGGCGATGCGCAGCAGGGCGACCTCGTGCGTGGTGGGGAGCGCGGTGGGCGTGCCGGAGACCTGGCAGTGCACGGCGAGCGGGGAGGTACGGGCGGTGGTGGCGCACAGCCGCTCCAGGGCGGCGGGCAGCGAGCCGGCCTCCAGATCGGGCGGGCTCAGCGCACGGACGAAGCGGCGTGCCTCGGCGAGGTTGCCGGCAGCGGTGGTACGGGCCTGCCGGACATGGCCGAGGGCGGTGCCGGGCTGCCGCGGCAGGGCGCGCTCGGCGGCCCGCAGCAGCAGCTGGATGCTGGACAGGCCCTGGGCGAGGGTGTCGTGGATCTCGCGGGCCAGCCGCTCGCGTTCGGCGAGCACCCCGGCGGCGTGTTCCGCGGCGGCCAGTTCGCTGCGGGCCGCGGTGAGCTCTTCGATGAGGCAGCGGCGCTGTTCGCTCTCCCGGTAGAGGGCCTCGTAGCCGAGGACGACGGCGATGGCGACGGCGGCGCCCAGGGCGGGACCGAGCACCGTGCCGAGGCTCAGGGTGTGGGCGTGCAGGCCGAATCCGGCGACGGCGGCGGCGGTGGTGGCCGTGACGGCGGCCAGTCCCCCTCGCAGCGGCAGCAGATGCAGCTGGACGAAGAACAGCGGGAAGGCCAGCCAGACGCCGTCCGGGGTGAGGGCGAGCAGCACCAGCCAGAGCAGGGCCACGGCGGCGAGCCAGAGGGCAGCGGCAGCGGTGGAGCCGCGGAGGCGGGGCAGCCGGGGGCCGGCCACGTACACCGCGAACAGCGCGGCCGCGGCGGCGGTCACGGCCGGGGCCGCGGGGGCGTGGTCGGCGACCGCGCGCACGCAGGCCAGTGTCAGCAGCGCGGCCACCATCAGGTGCAGACAGCTGCGCAGGACCCGCAGGACGGGGGTGAGGGAGGGGGCGGGGGCGGTGTCCTCGAGCGCGGAATCTTCGGGCGCGGTGTCTTCGGTCGCGGAATCTTCGGGCGCGGTGTCTTCGGTCGCGGATTCTTCGGTCGCGGCGTCTTCGGTCGCAGTTTGTTCGGTCACGGCTCCCTCAGGCTAAGCGCCCTCCCCGCCTGCGGCATCAACCAAAGGGTTGATCGCGGGGCACGCCTTTCGATCCCGGCGGACCACTCCCCGGCGCGATGTCCGCGGCCCGCCCGGCACGCGACGGTGGAGGCCGATGCCGGGCAGTGGAGTCCGGCACCCGGATCCGAGGAGGGCATCACCGGTGTTCGTCGCCTGGAGGGACCTGAGATTCGCCAAGGGACGGTTCGCCCTGATGGGCACCGTCATTGTGCTGATCACGGTGCTGGTGGGGTTGCTGTCGGGCCTGACGGCCGGCCTGGGCCGGGAGAACACCTCGGCGATCACCGCGTTGCCCGCCGACCATCTGGTGTTCTCGGCGCCCGCCGACGGCAGGGACGTCGCCTTCACCGATTCGCGGCTGACGGAGCGGACCGTACGGGCCTGGGCCCGGGTGCCGGGCGTACGGCACGCCGACCCGCTGGGGATCGCGACGGCGAAGGCCGAGTCCGGCGGCCGGACCGCCGCGGTGTCCTTGTTCGGCGTGCGGCCGGGGTCGGGGGCGGCGCCTGCGCGGGTGGGTGACGGTGCGGTGGTGCTGTCCGCGAAGGCCGCCGCCTCGCTGGGAGCGCGGGCCGGGGGCACGCTGACGCTCGGCGGCCGCACGGTCCGGGTGGCGGCGGTGTCGGGCGCGGCGATGTACGCCCATACGCCGGTGGTCTGGACGTCGCTGGAGGACTGGCGGCGGCTGACGGGCGGCACCGGGGCGCCCGCCGGTGAGCACCCCGGCTCCGGTGACCGGCCCGCCTCCGGTGACCACTCCGGTTCCGGTGACCAGCCCGCCTCCGCGGGGCCCGGCGCTTCCGCGGCGCCCGGCACACCCGGGAGGACCGGCACATCCGGCGACGCCGTCGGAGCGACCGTCCTCGCCCTCTCCACCTCCGGCACCGCCGGTCTGGCGGCCGCCGACCGGGCGCTCGGTACAAGGACCGTCGCCGCCGACGACGCCCTGCAGGCCATCGGCTCGTACGCCGCGGAGAACGGGTCCCTGCAGCTGATGCGCGGCTTTCTGTTCGCCATCTCCGCGCTGGTCATCGGGGCGTTCTTCACGGTGTGGACGATCCAGCGCGGCGGCGATGTCGCCGTGCTGAAGGCGCTGGGCGCCTCGACCCGCGCGCTGCTGCGGGACGCGCTCGGACAGGCCGTGGTGCTGCTGGTGACCGGGACCGCCCTGGGCAGCGCCGTGGTGGCCGCGGTGGGCGCCGGAATCAGCGGCACGGTGCCCTTTGTGCTCGCCCCGGCCACCGTCCTGGCGCCCGCCCTGATCATGATCGCGCTGGGTGCCGCAGGCGCCGCGCTCGCCATCCGCCGCATCACGTCCGTGGACCCGCTGACCGCCCTGGGAAGTGCCCGATGAGCCTCGAACTGACCGATGTCACCCTCACCTACCCCGACGGCGACGCCCGGCTGACGGCGCTGGACGAGGTCTCGCTGACCGTCCCCGCCGGACGTCTGACCGCGGTGATCGGCCCGTCCGGATCCGGCAAGTCCAGCCTGCTCGCGGTCGCCGCCACACTGATCCGCCCGGACCGCGGACGGGTGGTGGTCGGCGGCACGGACACCGCGGGGCTCGGCCGGGCCGCGCTGACGACACTGCGCCGCACCGCCATCGGCACGGTCTTCCAGCAGCCCAATCTGCTGCCGTCGCTGACCGCCGCCGAACAGCTGCAGGTGATGGCCCACCTGGACGGGCGCGCGTCGCGTAGGGCGCGGGCACGCACACGGGCGCGGGCACGGGAGCTGCTGTCGGCAGTCGGCCTGGAGGACCAGGCCGACCGGCGGCCGCATCAGCTGTCGGGCGGTCAGCGGCAGCGGGTCAACATCGCGCGGGCGCTGATGAACGAACCCGCGGTGCTGCTGGTGGACGAGCCGACCAGCGCCCTGGACCACGAGCGGGGCGCCGCGGTGCTCGCGCTGCTGCGCACGCTCACCCGGCAGCGCGCCACCGCGACGGTGCTGGTCACCCACGACCCCGCCCATCTGGACGTGGCGGACACGGTCGCCGAGGTGCGGGACGGCCGGCTGCGCCCCGGGGCCGTCGCCCGTCTTTGACCGGCGGACGGGACCAGGCGCACGGGACCCGGCGGACGGGGCGGGTGCCGGCGGAGGGGGCGGGTGCCGGCGCCGGTGGGCCGCTCAGCCTCCGGCGGTCCCCTGGGGCTGGTCGTCCGCCGCATGGGAGAAGAGTTTGAGGACCGGGACGCCGACCTTGTGGCGGGCGCGGGAGGCCCAGTCGCGGTGGAAGAACTCCTCCACGAAGTGCGGGGTGGTCAGCACGATCACCTCGTCCGCACCGGTCTCGTCGACGACGGACCGCAGCAGGTCCAGCGGATGGTCCTCGACCACCTGCCCGACGGCCTGGGCACCGGTGTCGCGCAGGGCCTGCAGCGTGTGGGCCAGGGCGAGCTCGGCGGGGGCCTCCGCCCGGGCGCCGCCCGGTTCCTCGCCCTCCCGTACGGCATCGTCGAACTCACCGAGGGCCACGTCGTCGATGGCCCGTAGCAGAACATCCTGCTTACCGCGAGGCTGCATGAGCACGACGAACGAAATCCGGTCATCGCCGTGCAGGGTGGTCACAAACTCCACATCGGCGGGCGTCAGTGGCTTCTCGATCATCAATACGCTCGTGAACACGACGGACGCCCTTCTTCTCTTCGGGGCGCCGCATGGCACGGAGCCCGACAGACACCATCCTGCCCCGTAGCCGTGCGGGACTGTTGGCTTTCAGTGTGCCCAACAGAAGCTAAGCGGAACAGACAATTCCGTCGATTGTCACGACCGGCGGTAGCGAGTGAAGAGGAACCCGCCCTCCTCCAGTACGGACGCCAGGGCGAACCGTTCCGGTACCGGAACGGCGGGGCCGTTCATGATCCTCGGCGCGTCGCCCACGGCAACCACCGGCGCCAGCGACAGACACAGCTCGTCCAGCGCGCCGGCCGCCGCGAACTGCCCCAGCAGCTTCGGACCGCCCTCCGTCAGCAGCCGGGTGTGGCCCCGTTCGGCCAGCACCCCGGTCACCCGGGCCGGATCGACGCCCTGCCCCTCACCGGCGAACAGCACCTCGACGCCCGCGGCACGGGCCATTGCCACCCGGTCCGCGGGCGCGCCCGCACCGGTCAGCACCAGGGTGGGGACCAGCGGCTCGGTGAACAGCGGCAGGGTGAAGTCCAGCGCGAGGCCGGCGGTCACCACGGCGATGGCGGGGGCCGGGCCCTGACCGGCGGCGGCCCGGCGGGCGGCGAACGCCTCCCGGGCGCGGGCCGGCCGGTAGCCCTCCTGCCGCACCGTCTCCGCGCCCGCCACCACCGCATCCGCGAGGCCCCGCAGCACCCCGAAGATCCGCATATCGGCATCACTGGAGAGCGGCTGCGAGCGGCCCTCGTGGTGGGCCGCGCCGTCCACGGAGGACACCATGTTCGCCCGCAGCCAGCCGGTGCGCCCCGAGCGCACCGGGTCGTCCGCCGCCGGGTACGCGTAGGCGTCGGCCAGCTCGTGCAGCGTCCAGGCACGGTCCGCGGGGTCGACCGCCCCCACCTCGGTGTTCCCGGCGGCAGGGGCCGGTGCGGACGGGGCGGGGAGAGGGAACAGGCGTCGCATGGCGGCAGTGTGACATGCCTCGCTCAGCGGACCGGCGGCCCCCGCGCAAGAGATAGGCTGGACGGCTGTGTCGCCTTCCCAGCACTCCTCCCCGCAGCCCGACCCGATAGCCGGACCCCCGGCCGACGGGGACGACGCGGCGCCCGCAGCGCTCACCGCCCGCGCCCCGCACGTCCCGGCCGACCACCTGGTGGCCGAGATGGTGCCGCCGCCGCGCTTCCAGGGCGCCCGCTTCGACACCTATATCCCGGACCCGAAACAGCCCAGCCAGGCCGAGGCCGTCCAGGTCCTGAGCGACTTCGCGGAGAGCATCGACGCCGGGCGGACCGGCTCGGGCAAGCGGCGATGGTTCGCCAGGAAGCCCGCGGCCCCCCGGGGACCGCGCGGCGTCTATCTGGACGGCGGCTACGGCGTCGGCAAGACCCACCTGCTCGCCTCCCTGTGGCACGCCACGCCCGCCCCGGCCGAGCGCAAGGCCTTCGGCACCTTCGTCGAGCTGACCAACCTCGTCGGCGCGCTCGGCTTCCAGCAGACCGTCCGCACCCTCGGCGAGCACAAACTGCTGTGCATCGACGAGTTCGAGCTGGACGATCCCGGTGACACGGTCCTGGTCTCCACCCTGCTCGGCAAGCTGGTCGACGCCGGGGTGGCGCTGGCCGCCACCTCCAACACGCTGCCCGGCAAGCTGGGCGAGGGCCGGTTCGCCGCGGCCGACTTCCTGCGGGAGATCCAGGGCCTGAGCGCCCATTTCCGTCCGCTGCGGATCGACGGCGAGGACTACCGCCACCGCGGGCTGCCCGAGGCGCCCGCCCCGTACGACGACGAGACGGTCACCCGCACGGCGTACCGCACGCCCGGTGCCTCCCTCGACGACTTCCCCTCTCTGCTGGAGCACCTGTCCAAGGTGCACCCCAGCCGCTACGGCGCGATGTGCGACGGCATCGAGGCGGTCTGCCTCACCGACGTCCAGGCGGTGCCCGACCAGTCCACCGCGCTGCGCCTGGTGGTCCTGGCCGACCGGCTCTACGACCGCGAGGTGCCGGTGCTGACCTCCGGCAAGGCCTTCGACGAGCTGTTCAGCGAGGAGATGCTGCGCGGCGGCTACCGCAAGAAGTACTTCCGGGCGATCTCCCGGCTGACGGCGCTGGCGCGCGACGCGGGCACCCTGGTGGCCGACGGCTCCCGGTAGACGCACGCGCCCGCGGCAACACCCGGGCCGCCGCCTGGTTCCCGGCGGCCCGGCCCCGTGGTACACACGAGCGGGTCACGTCACCTGTCCGCCAACAGGGAGTTGCCCATGTCTGCGACACGACGTCAGATCCTGGCGAGAACCGGAGCGCTGGGGGCGGGGATCGCCTTCTCCGGAAGCCTCACGGAGCTCTTCACGGGGACCGCGACCGCACAGAGCATGGGGCGGCGCGGTTACGGCCCGCTGGTCCCCGACCCGCACGGCCTGCTCGATCTCCCCCGGGGCTTCCGCTACCGGGTCCTGTCCCGGGAAGGCGACCCGCTGCGCTCCGGTGAGGGCAAGGTCCCCAGCAACTGCGACGGTATGGCCGCCTTCCCCGGCTCTCCCGGCTCTCCCGGCTCTCCCAGTTCTTCCAGTTCTTCCGGGCACCGCGGCGGCACGTTCCTCGTCCGCAACCACGAGAACCGTACGGGCTCGCGCCAGGCCGTCCCCCGGGTCCGGGATCTGACGTACGACCCCGGCGGTGAGGGCGGCTGTACGGCGCTGGAACTCGGCCGGGACAACTCCGTCCGCTCGGAACGGGTCGCCCTCGCCGGTACGTCCACCAACTGCGCGGGCGGCCCCACCCCTTGGCACACCTGGCTGACCTGCGAGGAGACCGAGCACCGGGCCGGTGAGGAGAACTACACCAAGGACCACGGCTTCATCTTCGAGGTCGATCCGTACGACCCGCGGCGCACCGGCGCGGTCCCGCTGACCGCGATGGGCCGCTTCCAGCACGAGGCGATCGCCGTCGACCCCGGCACCGGCACCGTCTACGAGACCGAGGACGCCTTCGACAAGCCGTTCGGCCTGTTCTACCGCTTTCTGCCCAAGAAGCCGAGGGGCGGGCGCGGTTCACTCCGGGCCGGCGGCCGGCTCCAGGCGCTGCGGGTCCCCGGTGTGCCCGACCTCTCCACCGTCCAGCAACCGGGCACCACCTTCGACCACGTCACCTGGGTGGATGTGCCCGACCCGCTCGCCCGTCAGACCCCGATCCGCTTCCAGGACTTCGGTCCCGGCGGCATCACCCACGCCCAGAAGCTGGAGGGCTGCTACTGGGGCGGCTCCTGCGTCTACTTCGTCTCCAGCTTTGCGCACCGCGACGCCGGCTCGGCGGCCGACCACTACGGCCAGGTGTGGAAGTACGACCCGAAGAAGCGGCGGCTGACCCAGGTCGTCGTCTTCGGCCCGGACAGCGACCTCCAGCTCCCCGGCGAGTCGCCCGACAACATCTGCCTGGCGCCCAGCGGCGGCCTGATGGTCTGCGAGGACGGCGAGGGCGCCCAGCACGTCTTCGGCCTCACCCGGCGCGGCGAGGTCTACGCGATGGCGCGCGGCCGGCAGAACATCGGCACCCCGCAGAAGCCGGAGTGGGGGGAGTTCGCGGGGGTGACCTTCTCGCCCGAACACCGGACGATGTACGTCAATTGCTATACGCCGGGGACGACGTTCGCGGTGACGGGGCCCTGGCACCACTGAGCCTGCGGGGGGGGTGGGGTGACGGGCTGGGGGCGGCGGTGCCGGGCAGGGCGTCGAGCGTGCGGCTGCTTCCCCCCACCCCCGAACCCACCCCCCGCCCCCTCCCCCGAAGGGGGAGAGGGGGAGGGGGCGGGGGAGAAATCCGGGCCCGGTCCCGGCGCCTCAACTCCGGCGGGAGCTGAGCGCGCAGGCGACCGCGGTGGCGGCGGCCGCGATCAGGACAGTGCCGGCAAGCGGCAGCCACGGGGTGGTGATCGTGCCGTGGAGGGAGCCGGTGACCAGGCCCGAGACGGCGGCGTTGGCGGGCGAGGCGCCCAGCACGAGCAGCAGCAGGGCGGCGAACATGCCCACCGGGATGCTCCAGCCGGGGCTGCGCAGCACCGGCCAGTTGCTCAGCGCACCGATCGCGGTGCCCGTCAGCAGGCACGCCAGCGCGGCGAGCAGCCCGGCGAGAGCCGCGGGTGCGACCGGGACGGCCACGTGGTCGGCGGAGCGGGGGTCGGACAGCAGCAGGACCACTGCCGTACCGATCAGGGCGAGCAGCACCGTGGCGCAGACCGAGGTCAGCACCACGGCGAGGTGGGCCCGGCCGGGCCCGGCGGCCGCCGCGGTGCAAGTGCGGGCGGCCGGCGGCTCGTTGGTGACACAGACCCGGGTCAGCCATGCGGCGACCGGCACCAGGACCCCGGCGGTATAGCCGAACGAGTTGAGGATCGGGTTGCCGCTCTGGACGCCGACGGCCAGCCAGGCAGCATAGAGGATCACCGGTGGCAGCCAGCGGTGCGAGCGGAGGAGCAGCGCCGCCTGATAGCGGAGAAGAGCGATCACGGGAGGGGGTCCTCGTCGGGTGTGGGAGCGGATGCGGGGGTGGGTACGGGGGTGTCGTCGCCAGGCCCCTCCCCCGGCCCCGCCCCGGCGCTGGTGACCGACCGGATGTGCCACGGCGGCCGTGCGGTGAGCAGGGCGCGCAGCAAGGCGTCGGAGTGGGCGGCGGGGACCGTCAGCCGCGTCGTACCGTCCGGCTGCGGAACGGCCTGCGTCCCGACCGGCAGCCGTGGTGCTCCGGCGGGCGGGCGCTCCGGCCCGCCGGGCAGCGGCGCTCCCGGTGCGCTCTCCGCCTCGATGACCACTCTGGGGCCGGGCGCGGGCGCCTCGTCCCCCGCCGGTCCGCTCTCCTCATGGGCCAGCAGCCGCCCGTCCGCGACGTGGTAGCGGGCGTCGGCCGCTCCCGCCAGCCGCTGCGGGTCATGGTCGACGAAGACGACGGTGCCGCCGTCCGCGACCCGTTCGGCGACCGCACTGTTGAGCACGTCCCGGGCGCCCTGGTCCAGGCCGGTCCAGGCCTCGTCCAGGACCAGGAGTTCGGGTTCGGCGAGCAATGCCTGGGCGACCGCGACCTTCTGGCTCGTCCCCTTGGACAGTTCGGCCAGCGGGGTGCGGGCGTGCGCGGCCGCTCCGAACCGGGCAAGCCATTCGGCGCCACGGCGAGCGGCTTCGGGGCCGCGCAGACCGTGGATGCGGCCGAGGTGGGTGAGGTAGTCAACGGCGGTGAAGGGCAGCGCGGCCGGGAACCGTTCGGGCACATAGGCGCTGCGCGGGCGGCCGGTGATCCGTCCGGCACTGGGCCGGTCGATCCCGGCCAGCAGCCGCAGCAGGGTGGATTTCCCGCTGCCGTTGGTCCCCTCGATGCGCAGCAGCGCACCCGCGGGCACCTCGAGTTGTACGTCCCGCAGCACCCACGGGCCCCGCACCCCGTAGCGCCGCCCCACCCCGTCCAGCCTCATACGTGTTGGCACCTCCACCGCCACCCGGCACCGCCATCCGGCACCGCCACCCGGTACTGCTCTCGGCACTGCTGTCCGGCACTGCCGCCCGGCGGCCTCGGCCCGCTCCGCCGTCCCCGACGGTAGCCGGATCAGCTTCCCGGTGCCCGCCCCAGGGCGTGGCGCGCCGCGTCCGGCCGGCAACGCGGTGGCGGGCACGCGGCGTTGGCTCGCCGCTTCTGTGCCCACCGGCGGCCCCGTGGGCGCAGAGGAGCGGCGAGCACGAGGCACCGACGGTGACGACTGTCGGTGTCGGGGGCCCTGTCAGTGGCGGCTGGCAGACTGGACGGGTGACCAGCACAGAAAGCGCGAGCACAGAGCGCGCCCGTACAGAAGGCGCCGGCACGGAGAGCGCCGGCGCAGCAGACTCCGGCCGGCCCGGCAACGACGCCGGCCGCGCCATGCGCCGCGACGAGACCGACCGGGACGCGGTACCGCAGTTCGTGCTGCCACTCGTCGCGCGGATCGAGCGGGCCGAGCCGCCGTCGCGTACGGACGCGCTGGAGACCGCGGCGAGGGCGGTGCTGGTGCTGCTGTCGGACGAGCGGTCGGCCGGGGACGGCGAATGGGCCGCGGCGGTGCGGGACTGGCAGGACGCCCGGATCCGGAAGGTGGTGCGGCGGGCGCGCGGCGCGGAGTGGCGGCGGGCCGGGGCGCTGCCAGGCATCACGGTCACCGGCGAACACGCCGAGGTGCGGGTCTTCCCGCCGGTGCCGCTGGACGGCTGGCCGAAGGATCTGGCGCGGCTGCAGGTCTCGGGCACGGAGCTGGACGACCCCCGGCCGCCCGGGGCATCCGACGCCGGCGCCCCGGTGCTGTGGCTCAACTCCGCGCTGGGGATGTCGACGGGCAAGGAGATGGCGCAGGCCGGACACGGTGCACAGCTGGCGTGGTGGGAGCTGTCCTCGGAAGAGCAGGCGGCCTGGCGCGCGGCGGGGTTCCCGCTGTCCGTACGGTCCGCCCGGGGCGAGCACTGGCAGGAGCTGACCCGCAGCGGTCTGCCCGTGGTGACCGATGCCGGGTTCACGGAGATCGCCCCCGGGAAAACCGTGGTGGCCGAAGGGGGTGAGCGCTACTGCCCGCTCCCGCGTCTGCGGCAGCCGTAGACGGTCGCGCTCGCCGGACCGGACTGCCCACAAGCGCCTGCACCCAAGTAACTGGCCGCCCCCGGCCCCCGGGGATGCTGCACGCGTGATGGAGCGAGAGGCCGCAGTTCGGCTCGTTGAGGAAGAGCTGGACCGTGAGCATCAGAAGTGGTCGGCCCTGGGCGTGGATCCGGTGCGCACGACAGTGCTGCGCGTAGCGGAACACGAGCTGGTCTGGAAGGTCTACTGGCAGTCCGAGGAGTACGCGCGTACACGGAACCCCGCGGCCATGCTGATCGGCCACGGCCCGTACCTGGTGGACCGCATCGACGGAGGGCTGCACCGGATCGGGGTCCGCTCCGAGCGGAGCGGGGCGTGGGAGGCGGATTACCGCGCCCGTATCCGGGGGATGCGCGTCCGTACCGCGGTGGACGATCTGCACGACGAGCTGTGCGAGCTCGCCGCCGCAGGAGGACGCCTGCAGGCCGTGCGCATCCTGCGGCAGAGGCTGGCGATGCTCTCTCCGGGCCAAGCGCTCGACTATGTGAACGCGTTGCTCGGCGGCGAACCCCCGCCCCGGCTCGTGGCCCTTGCGGTCGGGCAACTCGTCGAGCCCATCGACCCGGTATGCGCCGTGCAGACCCTCCGCCGGGGAGGACGTCGCCGCACTGTCTGACTCCCGGACTCGGCTTCTCCCCCGGGAAGCCGAATTCTCCACCGGGAGGCCGAAGAAGCGCGCCCTGCGCCGATGCCCCTCCGGCTCCGAGGGGCCGGAGGGCATCGGTACCGCGTTCGGGCGGTGTATCAGGTGGTGAGGGTGGCGACGGGGTCGAAGCCGTAGGTGCGGGCGTAGCCGTTCTCGGTGCCGACGAGGAGGTCGACGACCTCGAAGTAGCGGTCCCAGAACGGGGTTTCGCGCAGCGCGTCGATGAGGAGCTGGTAGGCGTTGTGGTCGTCGGCTTCCCATACCCAGACGTCGGTGACGCGGGTGGAGTAGAACTCCGTGTCGTAAAAGCGTGACCGGACGCCGGTGGTCTTGGCCCGGATTGCGGGGACGACCTGGGTGGCGAAAGCGTTCATCCGTTCCTGAGGGGTCATGGCGAGCCATTCAGGTGTGGTCTTGACGAGCATGAACGCGGTGACCGGCGGTGCGGTTTCCTCGGTCGGCATGACGGGCGCCTCCGGAGTGGCAGATCGTGGTGGTGTGGTGGGCATCGTGTGTGCGGTGGGGGTGGTGCGTCTTCAGGAGAGGACGGCGGGCTTGAGGGTCCGGGCGCACCACTGCTCGAAGGTGGTACGGGAGGCGGTGTCCGGGGTGCGGGAGACGCCTGCGTCGAGGCCTTCGTCCTTGGCCCGTTTCATGTCGACGAGGCCCTGGACGAACGCCTCGTCGAGGCCGTGGCCGACGAGGCCGGTGTACAGCTCGTCGAGCGGCTGGCGTTCGTAGCGGACGGGGCGGCCGAGCTGTTCGGTCATGATGCGGGCCAGGTCGTGGGGGGAGAGGTCCTGCGGCCCGAGGACCGGGACGCTGTCGCTGCCGGTCCACGAGCGCTCCAGCAGCAGACCGGCGGCGACGTCCGCGATGTCGGCGACGGCGACGAGGGGCGCCCTGCGGTCGGCGTCAGAGGTGTCGGTGAAGACACCCTTCTCGCGGATCGAGTCGGCCTCCTCCAGCAGGTTCTCGAAGAAGGACGGGCAGGCCAGGGCCCGGTACGCGACGCCGGTGCCGGCGATGAGGCCGTCCATGGCGAGGGAAGCGGTGACAAGTCCGGCGCGGTCGGCGACCGGGGTGCCGCGGCCGAGCGCGGAGACGCCGACGACGTGGCCGACGCCGTGAGCGGCGAGGGCCTTCGCGGCGGGGCGGGTGAAGCCGCAGTAGGCATCCTCCGGGGGCAGGGAGGCATCCGGGGGGACGAGCCAGAACACGGCGTCCGCACCCTCGAAGGCCCGGTCGACGACCCCGGCGTCGCCGTGCGAGCCGGTGATCACCTCGACGCGTTCGCGCACCGCGCCGGGAAGCCGGGCGGGGTCGCGCACGACCACCCGCAGCTCCTCGTCGTGGGCGGGGGCGGACTCCAGGAGCAGGGGCAGCAGGTGACGGCCGATGTTCCCGGTGGGAGCAGTGATGACGATCATGAAAACCTCATGGGATGTGCCGGATCGGTATGTCCCTCATCCTGCGGAGGCCGCGGCGTTGCCACAATGACAACTTCAGTACGGGATAATTGCCTGAGATGGAATGACGCAGCTGAACAGCCGTCCGATGAGCCGTCCGAGCCTTCATCGACGCCCTCTCGCCACGGCGTCGGACGCTCTGCCGGCGGTGACCGCAGGGGCCGTGCAGGAGAGTGCCCGCCCCGGGCCGGATCCGGGCGGAACGAGCCACCGGCGGGTACTCCACGCCCTGGGTGCAGCGGGGGAAAGCGGCCCCGCTGCACCCGGGCCGCGACCCCGCTGTGCCAGGGCCACGGCCGGTCCGGCACCCTCGCGTGGGAAGCTCAAATCAACCTCTGAACTCGTCCGCCGCAGGGTTCGCTCCGTCCCGCCGCGGCCATGAGTACCGAGACCACGGAGCGTGAGGGGGAGCCATGGAGCGCCTGGGTACGGGAATCGGCTGGCGGCCGGAAATCGCCGCGGAGATTGCGGAGCTGCCCGGGGTGGACTGGGTCGAGGTGGTGGCGGAGAACCTCTGCCCCGGCCATCTGCCGTACGCCCTGCAGGAGTTGCGTGAGCGCGGCACCACCGTCATCCCGCACGGTGTCTCGCTCGGCCTCGGCGGCGCCGACCGCCCGGACGCCGGCCGGCTGACCGCGCTCGCCGAACGCGCCGAGGCGCTGGGCGCGCCGATGGCCACCGAGCACATCGCCTTTGTACGGGCCGGCGGTCCGCTCACCGCCTCCCCGCGGAGGGAGGCCGGGCATCTGCTGCCCGTACCGCGCACCCGTGACGCGCTGGACGTGCTGTGCGAGAACGTACGCATCGCCCAGGACGCCCTGCCGGTGCCGCTGGCGCTGGAGAACATCGCCGCCCTGGTCAACTGGCCGGGCGAGGAGCTGACCGAGGGGCAGTTCCTCGCCGAGCTCGTCGAGCGGACCGGGGTGCGGCTGCTGATCGATGTCGCCAATCTCCACACGAACCACATCAACCGGGGCGAGGACCCGGCGGTCGCCCTGGACGAGCTGCCGCTCGACGCTCTCGCCTACGTCCATGTCGCGGGCGGTGTGGAGCGGGACGGGGTGTGGCACGACAGCCATGCCCACCCGGTGACCCGGCCCGTGCTGGACGTCCTTGCCGAGCTGTGTGCCCGGACCACCCCGCCCGGTGTGCTGCTGGAGCGGGACGAGGACTTCCCCGAGGGCGCGGAGCTGGCCGGTGAACTCGATGCGATACGCACCGTGCTGAAGGAGGCCCGTCATGCCCGGGCGGCTTGAAGGGGTACCGGAGAGCGCGCCGGGCGACGGCGCGGGGGCCGGCGCAGGCGGCAGCAGGGACGGCGACAGCGGCAGCGACAGCGGCACGGGCACCGAAGCGGCGCGGCAGCGGCTGGCGCTGGCGCAGACCGCGCTGCTGTCCGCGCTGGTCGCCGGGACACCGGCCCCTGAGGGCTTCGACCGGGTGCGGCTGCAGGTGCAGAGCCGGGCGCTGACGGCCAAGCGGGCCGCGGTGGTCGCCAAGGTCGCGCCCGAGCTGCCGGACATCCTCGGCGCGGACTACCGGGCCGCGTTCCGGGGCTATGCGCGGCACCGCCCCATGAGCGGCGGCTACCGCCAGGACGCCCTGGACTTCGCGGCCCATCTGCTGGCCCAGGGCCGCCCCGAAGACCCGGCCGCGCGCCGGCAGTTGACGCGCTGGTGGCGGGACCGCGCCGGCCCGAAGCCGCCGTCCGCCCGCCCCCTGGCCCGGCTGGTACGGGCCGTGCGGCGCGCCCTGGACCGGAGCGGGACGTGACGGGGTTCGCCCCTTGGGTCTTCTGGGAGATCGGTGCCGGGTCGCTGGTGCTGCTGTTCGGCGCGGCCTGGGTACGGCTGCGGACGCCGTCCGTCCGGCGGAGGGACGCCGTGGTCCACGACGTGTGGGAGACGGCGTTCCTCGCCGGCGGCCCCGGGCGGGTGGTGGACGCCGCGATCGCCGGGATGCACCAGGACGGCCGGCTCGCCGTGGGCGGCCCGGGGGTGGTGACCGTACGCCAGGCCTTCGCCCATGACGCGGTCGAGGCGGCCGTACTGGACGCGATCGCCCGGACGCCCGGCGGCGCGCTGTCGGTGCTGCGCGCCACGGCGATGCGCAGCCCGGCGGTCCAAGGGGTCGGCGACCGGCTGGCGGCCCGTGGCCTGCTGCACCGTCCGGAGCCCGGACAGCTGTGGCGGCGGTTGGCGAGCGCCCAGATGACGGCCTGTGTGGTGCTCTTCTTCGTCGCGGTGCTGCTGTCCTTCGCGGGGAGCGGCGGGGACGGCGCGTACGGCCCGCCGCCGGCGCTCCTGACGATGCCCGCGGTGGTCGTGGGACTGGTCGTGGCGTCGCTGTGCAAGAAGGTGTTCACCCGCCGGATCACCAAGGCGGGGACCTGCGCGCTGCGCTCCGCGAGGGCGGCCCGGCCCCGAGGGGTCGGCGCGGCCGGGGCCTGGCTGCCCGCCGCGCCAGTGGTGGCACTCGGCGGTACGGCACTGATCGCGGACGAGCTGCTGCGGCGGCAGTTCGAGGAGGCGCACCGCGCCACGGCCGCCGCAGCGGGCAGCGGATCCGGATGGTCCGGCGGCTCCTCGTGCGGTGACGGCGGGGGCGGCTCGGGGAGTGACGGCGGGTCCTGGTGCGGCTCCGCTGACGGCGGCTCCGGGTCGGGGTGCGGCAGCGCCGGTTCGTCCTGTGGCGGCGGCTCGTCGTGCGGGGGCGGTGCGAGCTGTGGCGGCGGCTCCGGCTGCGGGGGCGGTTCGAGCTGCGGGGGCGGCGGCTGCGGCGGTGGCTGAGGGCCCCGGGACGCGCTGTTGAGGGCCCGGGACCCGCTGCCGCCGCCCGCATGGTGAGAAATTTTGTGGCGGTATTTGTACTCATCGCGTAGAACCTTCGGCCATGTGGCTCTTCTTCTTCCTTCTCGCCTCGGCCGCGGCGGCGCTGTCCTGTGCGCTGCTGTGCCGGGCCGCGGTCGCCGCCGCGCGCACCACCCGGCCGGCGCCCGGGACCACCCCGGCCCCCTCCACAACGGGCGACCGCGCCGGGCTGACCCTCTATGAGGTGGCCTACCTCTCCGGCGGCCCGCACCGGCTCGCCGACCTCGTCCTGGTACTGATGGCCCAGCAGCGGCGGCTGCTGCTCACCGACACCGGGTGGGCGACCGTCGTCGACCCGGTCGGCAAGGACGCCGTCGAGCGCGCCACCCTGACCGCCATAGGCCCCGAAGGACAGTGCCGCATACCGCAGATACGGGACACCCTCGTCGGGGATGCCGCGGTGCGGGAGGTGGCCGACCGGCTGGTGACCGACGGGCTGGCGCTGCCCGCCGCGGTCCGCCCCGGCATCGCCACCGCCGTCCGCCTGGTGCAGGGCGCCGCTCTCCTGGTGCCGCTGTTCGCCGCCGCTGCCGCCTGGATGGCGCCGGCCGGCGCGGACAACGGGCTGCTCCTGGGCTGGTTCGCGCTCCCGCTGATCCTCACCCTCGGCACCTGGGCCGTGGCCCGCTTCGAGCTCCACCCGTACAGCGACTGGGCCACCGACGCGGGGGGACAGAAACTGCCCCGCACTTCCAGCTCCCCCGCCCCCCTTCCCCCGCTCACCTCGTTCGCCCTCCGAGGCCCCACCGCCCTCACCGACCCCACCTTGCGCGCCGCGCTCCACTCTTCCGGGGCATAGCCACCGACACCGGTGCCAGGTGCTTTACATCGACAATCGCCGCCCCAACTATCCCTTTTGTATGCACACACGAAGGGACGGCCAGTGAGAGCACTTGCGTTGTACGGCACCATCGGGTCGCTGTTGGTGACCGCCCTCGCCACTGCCCCGGCAGGCGGCGCCACGGGGGCGGCCGCCACGCCACCCGCGCCCGTTGCCCACCGCATCGGCTTCGGCCGCTGCGCACCGGTGGAGCATCTGCCGTCGACCGTCGAGTGCGGCACCCTCACCGTTCCTCTCGACTATGCGCGCCCCGACGGCAAGAAGATCCACCTGACCGTCAGCCGGGTCCGGGCCACCGCACACCGCGAACGGCAGGGCGCCCTGGTCTTCAACCCCGGCGGCCCGGGCGCGTCCAGCATGGAGTTCCCGCTCTACGGCGGGCTCCCCAAGTGGGACAAGCTGGCCCGCGCCTACGACTTCGTGGGCTATGCGCCGCGGGGAGTGGGCCGCTCGGCGCCGCTGTCGTGCCAGGACCCCAAGGAGTTCGCCAAGGCGCCCACCGACAGCCGTCCGCACCCCGACGCGGCCTTCAAGCGCCGGAAAATGGCCCAGGCCCGGGCGTATGCCCGTGGCTGCGTCCGCCGGGCCGGCGCCGACCTGCCGTACTACAACTCCGTCAACAACGCCCGCGACCTGGACATGCTGCGGGCCGCGCTCGGCGAGAAGAAGCTGAACTTCATGGGCGCCTCGTACGGGACGTACTTCGCGGCCCTCTACGCGACGCTCTTCCCCGGCCACGTCCGGCGGATGCTCTTCGACAGTGTGGTCAATCCCGCACCCCGGCAGATCTGGTACCGCAACAACCTCGACCAGGACATCGCCTTCCAGCGCCGCTGGAGCGACTGGCTGCGCTGGACCGCCAGGCACCACGGCCGCTACCACCTCGGCACGACCAAGCGGGCGGTGCAGCACTCCTACGACGCGGCCGCGCGCAAGCTGCGCCGGCACCCGCTGGGCGGAAAGATCGGCGCCGGGCAGCTGCAGTCGGCGTTCCTCAAGACCGGCTACAACGACGCTTTCTGGACGCGGAGCGCCGAGGCGCTCTCGGGGTATCTGCACGGGGACCCCAAGCCGCTGATGGCCCAGGCCATGCCGCAGTCCGGCGGCGCCAGGGCCGAGGAGAACGGCAACGCCGTCTACACCGCGGTCGAGTGCAATGACGCGCGCTGGCCGCACGACTGGCGGACCTGGGACCGGGACAACACCGAGGTCGCCCGGACCGCCCCGTTCGAGACCTGGGACAACGCCTGGATGAACCTGCCCTGCGCCTTCTGGCCCGACCGGTGGCAGGCCGCCACCGCCGAGCTCGACGCCGCCGCGGAACAGGCCGGGCACCACGCCACCGGGCGGGACCTGGCCGACGCCGCCCGTCATGCGACCTCGACCGCGCTCGACGATGTGCTCCACGGGCAGCGCGGTCCGCTCGACGTCCACACGGAGCCCGGCGCGCTGCCGCCGGTGCTGCTGCTGGCGGCCGAGCGCGACGCGGCGACGCCGTACAAGGGTGCGCTGGAGCTGCAGCGGCGGCTGCCCGGCTCCTCGCTGGTCACCGAGAACGGGGCGGGCACCCACGGCATCGCGTTCGGCGAGAACGCCTGTGTGAACCGGTACGTGGAGGCCTATCTGCTGCACGGGAAGATCCCGGCGCGCAAGGTGTACTGCACGTCGCGCTCCGAGCCGGTGCCGGGCCAACAGATGACCCGGGCCCAGCAGCACGCCGTGCCGGGCAAGTAGCGGACCGCATACGCCAACGGGCCGTCCCCCAGGGGACGGCCCGTGGTGCTGTGTGCGCGGCCCGCGTCCGGCCCGGGGCCCGGGCCGGACGCACCGCGCGCCCGGTTACGCCAGGCCCGCGACCAGCTCGGAGACCGGCTTGCGGCGCCCGGTGTAGAAGGGGATCTCCTCGCGGACGTGCATCCGCGCCTCGGAGCCGCGCAGATGGCGCATCAGGTCGACGATGCGGTAGAGCTCATCGGCCTCGAACGCGAGCACCCACTCGTAGTCGCCCAGCGAGAACGACGGCACGGTGTTGGCGCGCACGTCCGGGAAGCCGCGGGCCATCTTGCCGTGGTCGGCGAGCATCCGGCGGCGGTCCTCGTCGGGCAGGAGGTACCACTCGTAGGAGCGCACGAAGGGGTAGACGCTCACATAGGCGCGCGGCTCCTCGTCGGCCAGGAAGGCCGGGATGTGCGACTTGTTGAACTCGGCGGGGCGGTGCAGCGCCATGTTCGACCACACCGGCTCCAGCACACGGCCCAGCCGCGTACGGCGGAAGAGGTTGTACGCCTCCTGGAGGGCGTCCGAGCTCTCCGAGTGCCACCAGATCATGACGTCGGCGTCGGCACGCAGGCCGGACACGTCGTAGGTGCCGCGCACCACCACGTCCTTGGCCGCGAGCTGCGCGAACAGCTCCTCGACCTCCTCGGCGTAGCCGCTGCGGTCCTCCGGGAGGACGTCGCGCAGCTTGAACACCGACCAGAGGGTGTAGCGGATGATCTCGTTGAGGTCCTTGGCCTTCTTGCCGGCGTGCGGAACCTTCTCGGGCGCCGCGGGTGCCTGCGGCGCGGAAGCGGGAGTGGAAGCGTCTGTCATACCGTCCATTCTCACTCGGCGGGGACGGAGTCCTGGCGCAGGGTGGTGAGGATGTCGTCGGCGGCCGTGCGGCCCGAGGCGATGCAGGCCGGGATGCCGACGCCCCCGTAGAGCGCACCGCACACCCGCAGGCCCGGCAGCTGCGCCACGGCGTCGTGGATACGGGCCACCCGCTCCAGGTGGCCGACCGGGTACTGGGGCAGTCCGCCGTCCCAGCGGGTGACCCGCGAGGCGACCGGCGCGGCGGTCAGCCCGACCGCCTCGCGCAGGTCGGCGCGCGAGAAGCCGACGAGTGCGGAGTCCTCCCGCGTCAGATCCTCCTCGTCGCCGTAGCGGCCGAGGGAGGTGCGCAGCACGAAGAGGTCCGGGTCGAAGCGGCCCGACCAGCCCCACTTGTTGCCCGAGAAGGTGGAGGCCTTGATCTTGCGGCCGTCCACGGGCGGGACGAGGAAGCCGCTGCCGGTCAGCCGCCCTTCGACGTCGGCGCGACGGAAGGCCATCGTCACCAGGGCCATGGAGGCGTACTCGACACAGTCCAGCTCGGCGGCCGCGGGCCGGCAGACGGGGGCGAGGAGACGGGCCGTGGCCTGCGCGGGGGTGGCGAGGACGACGGCGTCGGCGGTGAGCGCGGCACCGTCGAGGCCGAGCTGCCAGCCGTCGGGGGTGCGCCGCACCGCGGTGACCGGCGTGCCCGTAAGGATCTCGCCGCCCTTGGCCCGTACGGCATCGGCCACCGCGCCCGGCAGCGTCCCGATGCCGCCCTCGATGCCCATGAAGACCGGTCCGGTCGCGGCGGCCCCGGCCTGGTGGACGGTCGCGGCGGTCCGCGCCTGGATGCCCCGTACGCCGTCGAGCAGGGAACGGTGCGTCCGCGCGGCCTCGAAGAGCGGGGGCACGGCCGCGCGCATCGAGATCCGGTACGCGTCGCCCGCGTACACCCCGCCGAGAAGGGGCTCCACGAGCCGGTCGACGACCTCGCGGCCCAGGCGCCGGGCGACATAGGTGCCGACGGCGACGTCCTCGCCGACCTCGGTGCGCGGCAGCCGGGCGTCCTCGTCGATACGGGCGATGCCCTCCGGGGAGAGCACACCGGAGGCGGTGAGCGGGCCGAGGTCCCCGGGGACACCCATGACATGGCCGGTGGGCATCGGCCGCAGCGCGCCGCGCGTCCACAGGGAGGCACCGGCCGTGGCGGGTGGCTGCAGCCGGTCGCCGATGCCGACGGCGCGCGCGAGATCCACCGCCTCCGGCCGCCTGGCCAGCATCGATTCGGCGCCCAGATCGACCGGGACGCCCGCGATCTCGCCCACCTGCAGTTTGCCGCCGAGCCGGTCCGCCGCTTCCAGGACGGTCACCCGGGCGCCGCCTTCGAGCAGACGGTGCGCCGCCGCCAGCCCGGAGATGCCTCCGCCGATGACGACCACATGACCGGTGCTGCCGGGCCCCCGGCCCGTGGGGGTGTGCGCTGCGCTCATGCCTCCACTCTCTCAGAGCGCGCCGACGGGACCGGGGCCGGATGAGGAGCCGCACACCGTCCGCGGCGGGCGGGCAAGCGGGCGGGCACGGTGTCCGGGAGCCCCGTTGACAGCGGGCAGCGGCGGGCAAAGACTCGTGGTCGGCGGGTGGCGATCTTCGTACCGTCCGCCGACCGTCGAGCCGGGACAGCGAGGACAGGGCCTGATGACCGACCCACGCGTACGGGATGTGTACATCGTCGATGCGGTACGGACCCCCGTCGGCAAGTACGGCGGCGCGCTGGCCGCGGTCCGGCCGGACGATCTCGCCGCCCATGTGGTCAAGGCCCTGGTGGACCGCACACCGGACCTCGACCCGGCGCGGATCGACGATGTCTGTTTCGGTGATGCGAACGGCGCGGGCGAGGACAACCGCAATGTGGCGCGGATGGCGGTGCTGCTGGCGGGGCTGCCGGTGACCGTCCCCGGCGTGACCGTGAACCGGCTGTGCGGGTCCGGTCTGGAGGCGGTCATCCAGGCGGCGCGGGCCATTGCGCACGGCGATGCGCATATCGCGGTGGCGGGCGGTGTGGAGTCGATGAGCCGTGCGCCCTATGTGCTGCGCAAGCCCGAACGCGCCTTCCCTGCGGGCCACCAGGAGATGTTCTCCTCGACGCTGGGCTGGCGGATGGTCAACCCGCGGATGGCCCCGGAGTGGACGGTGGCGCTGGGCGAGGGCGCCGAGCTGATCGCCGACCGGCACGGCATCACCCGCGAGCAGCAGGACGTCTTCGCGCTGGCCAGCCATCAAAAGGCGGTCCGCGCCTGGCGGGAGGGCGGCTACGACGACGAGGTGGTGCCGCTGCCCGAGGTGGACCTGCTGCGGGACGAGACGATCCGGGAGGCGTCGTCCCTGGAGTCGCTGTCCAAGCTGAAGCCGGTGTTCCGTTCGGCCGGGGGCACGGTCACCGCCGGGAACTCCTCGCCGCTCAACGACGGTGCGGCGGCCCTGCTGCTGGTGGACCAGGAGGGCCTGCGGGCCACCGGCCGCGAACCGCTGGCCCGTATCCGTGCGAGCGCGGTGACCGGCATCGAGCCGCAGCTGTTCGGCCTGGGGCCGGTGGAGGCGGTACGGCGGGCCCTGGAGCGGTCCGGGCGCGGCTTCGCCGAGGTGGCGACGTGCGAGCTCAACGAGGCGTTCGCGGCGCAGGCGTTGGGCTGCATCGGGCAGTGGCCCGACCTGGATCCCGCCGTGGTCAATCCGCGCGGCGGCGCCATCGCCATCGGCCACCCGCTGGGCGCCTCCGGTGCCCGTCTCGCGGGGGCGGTGGCCCACCAGCTCGCCGCGCTGGGCTCGGGCACCGGGCTCGCCACGCTGTGCATCGGTGTGGGGCAGGGGCTCGCGCTGGTCCTGGAGCGCTGAGGGCCGCGGCGCGGTCCGGCCCGTAATCTGGCGGGCGGAAGCGGGCGGAAGCGGGCGGCACCGCGCGCATGCGGCGCGGCGCTGCCGGCACTCGGCGAAGGGGCACACGTATGGCGGCGGAGCACCTGGTCATTGTCGGGGGCGATGCGGCGGGGATGGCCGCCGCATCGCAGGCACGCCGGCTGCGGAAGCCGGCCGAGCTGGCGATCACCGCGTTCGAGCGCAGCCATTTCACCTCGTACTCCGCCTGCGGTATCCCGTACTGGGTGGGCGGCGAGGTCGACGGCCCGGACGCGCTGATCGCCCGCACGGCCGAGGAACACCGCGCCCGGGACATCGATCTGCGGATGCGCTGCGAGGTCACCGAACTCGACCTGGACCGGGGCCGGGTGCGCTTCAGGGAGCTGGAGGACGGCGGCCGCGCGTCATGGACCGGCTTCGACAAGCTGGTGCTGGCGACCGGCGCACGCCCGCGCCGGCCCGGTCTGCCGGGGATCGACGCGCCCGGCGTGCACGGCGTGCAGACGCTGGACGACGGCAGGGCCCTGCTGGACACCCTCGATGCCTCCCCGGGCCGGCGGGCGGTCGTCGTCGGCGCCGGCTACATCGGTGTGGAGATGGCCGAGGCCCTGATCCGCCGCGGCTACCAGGTCACCGTCCTGGAGCAGAGCGCGCAGCCGATGTCCACCCTCGACCCGGACATGGGCGCGCTCGTCCATGAGGCGATGTGCGCGATGGGCATCGAGACGGTACGCGGAGCGACCGTCACCGGTGTGCTGACCGACGGGGGAGGCTCCTCCGGGCGAGACCGGGGCGGCCGGGGCGGCCGGGTCCGCGCGGTCACCACCGAGGACGCCGAGTACCCGGCGGATGTGGTCGTGCTGGGCCTGGGCGTACGCCCCGAGACCACGCTCGCCGCCGCGGCCGGTCTGCCGCTGGGCGCGTCCGGCGGACTGCTCACCGACCTCGCCATGCGGGTGCGGGGCCACGAGCACATCTGGGCGGGCGGCGACTGCGTCGAGGTGCTGGACCTGGTCTCCGGACAGCTGCGCCATATCGCGCTGGGCACCCACGCCAACAAGCACGGGCAGGTCATCGGCACCAATGCGGGCGGCGGCTATGCGACCTTCCCCGGTGTCGTCGGCACGGCCGTCAGCAAGGTCTGCGATCTGGAGATCGCCCGGACGGGGCTGCTGGAGCGCGAGGCGCACGCCGCCGGGCTGCGCTTCGTCACGGTGACCGTCGAGGCCGGCAACCGCGCCGGCTACTACCCCGGCGCCCGTCCGATGCACGTCAAGATGCTCGCCGAGCGCCGTACGGGCCGGCTGCTGGGGGTGCAGATCGTCGGCCGGGAGGGCGCCGGCAAGCGGGTGGACGTCGCGGCGGTGGCGCTGACGGCCGGCATGACGGTGGAGCAGATGACCGCGCTCGACCTCGGCTATGCCCCGCCGTTCTCCCCGGTCTGGGACCCCGTCCTGGTGGCGGCCCGCAAGGCCGCCGGTGCCGTACGGGACGCCGGGGCCTGACACCGCCGGCACCGGCCCGCCGGCACCGGATCCGTCGCCGCCCGCCGCGCTCCGCTCAGCGCGCCGTCTGCGTGTGGACGTACTCGACGAGGCGGGTCAGCGCGTCCGGGTCGGTGGAGGGCAGGACACCGTGGCCGAGGTTGAAGATGTGGCCGTCCAGGCCGGCGGCCGCGTCCAGAACCTCGCGGGCCTTGGTCTCGACGGCCTCGCGGGGCGCGAAGAGCACGGCCGGGTCGATGTTGCCCTGCAGCGCCTTGCCGGCACCGACACGGCGGGCCGCCTCGTCCATCGGGACCCGCCAGTCGACGCCGACGACATCCGCGCCCGCCTCGCCCATCAGCCCGAGGAGTTCGCCGGTGCCGACACCGAAGTGGATACGCGGTACGCCCAGGCCCTCGACCGCCCGGAAGACCTTGGCGGAGGCGGGCATCACCGAGCGGCGGTAGTCGGCCGGCGAGAGCGCCCCGACCCAGGAGTCGAAGAGCTGGACGGCGCTCGCCCCGGCCTCGATCTGGACCTTGAGGAAGGCGGCGGTGATGTCGGCGAGCCGGTCCAGCAGGTCGGCCCACAGCTGCGGGTCGCCGTACATGAGGGCCTTGGTGCGCTCGTGGTTACGGGACGGGCCGCCCTCGACGAGGTAGCTGGCGAGCGTGAAGGGCGCACCGGCGAAGCCGATCAGGGGCGTGGCACCCAGCTCGCGGACGAGCAGGCCGATGGCCTCGGTGACGTAACTGACGTCGCCGGGCTCCAGGGCGCGCAGCTGCGCCAGGTCGGCGCGGGTGCGGATCGGGTTCTCGACGACCGGACCGACGCCCGGCTTGATGTCGAGGTCGATACCGATGGCCTTGAGGGGGACGACGATGTCGCTGAAGTAGATGGCGGCGTCGACGTGGTGGCGGCGCACGGGCTGCAGGGTGATCTCGGTGACGAGATCGGGCCGCATGCAGGAGTCGAGCATCGCGATGCCCTCGCGGACCTTGCGGTACTCGGGCAGTGAGCGCCCGGCCTGGCGCATGAACCACACCGGGGTGTGCGGCACCGGCTCACGCCGGCACGCCTTGAGGAAAGCCGAGTCGTGTGTACCGGTCTGCTGCTGGCCCGTGGGGCATTCGTTGGCGCTCACGCCCCAAATCTTCGCACGCCGGGCCGCACGCCGAACGGGCCAGGTGGCCGATATCTCCGCATGCGCCCGGGGGCGCCTCCGAATGGGCGACGCGCGCACCGGGTGTCCTCCCCGTATGCGGGCCCGGTTCCGCCTAATCTTCCGGGCATGGCTGCGGCTCACGAACACCTCGCGGACGGCGCGGACGAGGCCCCGATCCCCTTCCGTCAGGCGGTCGAAGCGCTCCGCGCGGCACGACTGCGGCCGGAGATCGAAATCGATCCGACGCCCGCTCCCAAACGGCTCGCCCCGTATGCGTACGCGCTGGAGGCGGCGGTCGTCGAACGCGGATCGGGTCCGGGCGGCGAGGACAGGGATCTGGCGGACGGCCGGCTGGTGGTGCTGCACAACCCGGCCGGGGACGACACCTGGCAGGGCACCTTCCGGGTGGTGACGCTGGCGCGCGCGGAGCTGGAGCCGGAGATGGGCGCCGATCCGCTGCTGCCGGAGGTGTCCTGGTCCTGGCTCACCGGTGCGCTGGATGCGCGCGGGGTGCGCTACGGCGCACCGAGCGGGACGGTGACCCGAGCCGGCTCGCACTACTTCGGCGGGCTCGCGGCGCGCGAGCCCGCGACGCAGATCGAGATCCGGGCGTCGTGGACACCGGCCGAGGGCCCCGGCGGGGTGCCGGAGCTGGCGGTGCATCTGTCGGCGTGGTGCGATCTGCTCTGCCAGGTGGCGGGCCTGCCGCCGGCCACGCCCGATATGGCGCCGCGCGGCGGGATCGTCCCGCTGCCCCAGCGCCGCGGTGCCCAGCCCCGCTGAGCTGCCCCTTCCCCTGTTTCCCTGCCCCGGTGAGCACGTGTGCGCGGAGCCGGTCCGGTGGTGCGCCCGCGTGCGGCCGGCGCCGTGATCACCGTGCCGTCGTCTCTTGCGGGAATCCGGACGGGATTGCGTACGGCTTTGATCATCTCGGTGCGCACCCGGTGCCCACCTCTGATCGATCACCCATCCGATTTGCCCGAATTGCCCCTAACTAAATCGTGATCAAAGTCTAAAGTCCCGCCGGATTGCTGCCGAAGAGGTCAGTGACCCTTCAAACACGGATCATTCCGGCTTCCCCCAGCCGGCTTCCGTCCCTCGCCACTCCCCCCAGGAGGCCCGGTGTCTGTTCTCCTCGAGCAACCTTCGAGCCTGGTCGCCTACCGCCCGAACAAGCCGACGGCCATGGTCGTCGTGGCCGACCCTCGCGTCCGCTCCACCGTCACCCGCCACCTGTGGGCCCTCGGAGTGCGTGACGTGATCGAGGCGTCGTCCATCGCGGAGGCCCGTCCCCGCGTCGGCAACCCGCGCGACATCTGCGTTGCCGACGTCCACCTTCCCGACGGCTCCGGCCTCACCCTCCTGTCCGAGACCCGGGCGGCGGGCTGGCCCAACGGCCTGGCGCTGTCCGCGGCCGACGACATCGGCGCCGTGCGCAACGCCCTGGCCGGCGGCGTCAAGGGCTATGTCGTCACCGGCACCCGCACCAACCTGGGCCTTCCGGGCCGTCCCGGCACCTCACCCATCGGCGCCACCGCGGCCCGTATGCAGCGCCGCCCGCCGGGCGCCCCCGGCCACCCCGGCGGCTACCGCGAGCTGTCGGGCCGCGAGGTCGAGGTGTTGCGGCTGGTGGCGGAGGGCCAGTCCAACAAGGCCATCGGCGTCTCGATGGGGCTGTCGGCCCTGACCGTGAAGAGCCACCTGGCCCGCATCGCCCGCAAGCTCGGTACCGGTGACCGGGCCGGAATGGTGGCGGTCGCACTGCGCACCGGCATCATTCACTGACCGTTCATCCGACCGGCTCGCCCGTCGAGGGAACGTTCCCTCGACGGGCGACGTGCATACACAGATACCCTTGACTGGTGACCGACGCCCAAAAGACCGCAGCAGACATGACACTGCGAGCACCCGGAGACTCGCCTCCGGATTCCCGACCGGCGCCGGTCCCTCTCCTGGAGCCCCGCGAGGGCATCCCCCCGGTGACCGCCTCCGACGGGGAGCTCGCCGGGATCGTGGCCGCCTTCGCGGCCGGCACGGGCCCGGTGGCCGTCGACGCCGAGCGGGCCTCGGGGTACCGCTACGGCCAGCGCGCCTACCTCGTACAGCTGCGCCGCGAAGGCGCCGGCAGCGCACTGATCGACCCGGTCGGCTGCCCCGACCTGTCGGCGCTGGGGGAGGCGATCGGCGACGCCGAGTGGGTGCTGCACGCAGCCACCCAGGACCTTCCGTGCCTGCGTGACATAGGGATGGTCCCCACCCGGCTGTTCGACACCGAGCTGGCCGGACGGCTGGCGGGCTTCGCCCGGGTCGGCCTGGGCGCCATGGTCGAGAACGTCCTCGGCTTCGCTCTGGAGAAGGGCCACTCCGCCGTCGACTGGTCCACCCGCCCGCTGCCCGAGCCCTGGCTGCGCTATGCCGCGCTCGATGTCGAGCTGCTGGTGGATCTGCGCGATGCGCTGGAGGAGGAGCTGGAGCAGCAGGGGAAGCTGGAGTGGGCCCGGCAGGAGTTCGCGGCCATCGCCGCCGCTCCCCCGCCGCCGCCCCGCAAGGACCCCTGGCGCCGCACCTCCGGCATGCACAAGGTCAGACGGCGCCGTCAGATGGCGGTCGTACGGGAGCTGTGGACGGCCCGTGACCAGGTGGCCCAGCGGCGCGACGTCTCACCCGGCAAGGTGCTCGGGGACGCCGCGATCGTGGAGGCGGCGCTGAATCTGCCGCCGAACAGCCATGCCCTGGCCGCGCTGCCGGGCTTCGGCCACCGTATGGGCCGCCGGCAGCTGGAGCAGTGGCAGGCCGCCGTCGACCGCGCCCGCACGCTGGCCGAGAACGAGCTGCCGCAGCCCGGCCAGCCGCTCAACGGGCCGCCGCCGCCCCGTTCCTGGGCCGACAAGGACCCGGTCGCCGCGGCCCGGCTGTCGGCCGCCCGCGCGGCGGTCACCGCGCTCGCCGAGGACCTGAATCTCCCGCAGGAGAACCTGATCACTCCGGACACGGTGCGCCGGCTGTGCTGGGAGCCGCCGGCCGAGCCGAGCCAGGAGTCGGTCGCCGAGGTGCTGAAGGGCCACGGCGCCCGTCCCTGGCAGATCGAGCAGGTCGCACCGATCCTCACCGAGGCGCTGCTGACCGACGCCGGCTGACGCGGGCGGCACGGCGCCGACGGAAATGCGGCGGCACCCCTGGGGGTGCCGCCGCATTTCCCGGTCCCGCTAGTCGTTGTTGGTGTGCGTCCACAGGACCTTGCGGTTGGTCGCGTCGATCCCGTAGGTCGTCTGGTTCCAGTCGGCGGGGGTCACGACGCCCACGGTCCAGGCCACCGCGTCGCTCCCGTTCTCGGCGTTGCCGAGTTCGATGGTGGTGACGGTGCCCTTCGTCTTCTCGGTGGCCGTCTCCGCGGCCTGTTGGGCCGTGACCTTGGCCTTGGACAGCTGGCCGGCGAGATGCTGCTTGTCGCCGGAGCTGTCCGACTCGGTGCGCGACTGCGTCAGCTTCCCGGAGACCGCATCGACGTGGCCGTCGTGCACCGTCCCGTCGGACGTCGCTACCGCGGTGCTCCAGTAGGGGCTGGTGGGTGAGCCCTTGAGCTCCGCGGCGATCGGCTTCGAGGAGGGGACGGCCGCCACGGCCGCCTTCAGGGCCTGCTGGTACCCCACCTTGGCCTTGGGGATCAGAGCCTTCCGCTGAGCCTGGTCCGAGTTGAGCGAACTGCTCGGGGAGGCGGGGGCGGAGGCGGGCACCGCCCGCGGGGGGCCGGCGTCCTTCTGGGGGGCCTTGTCGCTGTTCCCGCAGCCCGACAGCAGCGCGCCC
Organism: Streptomyces sp. NBC_00400; assembly: GCF_036048035.1. Taxonomy (NCBI): domain Bacteria; kingdom Bacillati; phylum Actinomycetota; class Actinomycetes; order Kitasatosporales; family Streptomycetaceae; genus Streptomyces; species Streptomyces sp. NBC_00400. The sequence goes on from NZ_CP107940.1 coordinate 1,787,489, forward strand.
GCGGCGGCGACGGCGCAGACCAGACCGATCGCGCGCGGCCCCGCCGGGCGCCCGCACCGGGTCACGACACCACTCATATTCGTCTCCATATGGGCACTTTAGGTGTGTGATGGGATGAATTGCGCCAAGACCCGACCGCGTTCGGCCGTTTTCGGTCGCCCCGTTCCGCCACTTGCCATGTCGTCACCCGGCGGGCACCCCCTCCGCCGGGTGTGACGTTCACCGCTCCGGGCGGTGGGGGTGTGCAGTCTGGTTACCCGTAAGTAGCATGTCGGTGTGAAGCGTCCCCCGGGGCGCCCCGCAGCAGTGCCATCCCGCACCTGGAGGAGAGCCAACGTGCCTCGTACCGCTAGGGACGTCGTCTTCGTCGACGGCGTCCGCACCCCGTTCGGCAAGGCGGGCCCGAAGGGCATCTACCACGAGACCCGCGCCGACGATCTCGTCGTGAAGGCCATCCGGGAGCTGCTGCGCCGCAACCCGGCCCTGGACCCCGCGAAGATCGACGAGGTCGCCATCGCCGCCACCACCCAGATCGGTGACCAGGGTCTGACCCTCGGCCGGACCGCCGGCATCCTGGCCGGCCTGCCGCAGTCCGTGCCCGGTTACTCCATCGACCGCATGTGTGCCGGTGCGCTGACCGCCGTGACCGCCACCGCGGGCTCCATCGCCTTCGGTGCGTACGACGCCGTCATCGCCGGCGGTGTCGAGCACATGGGGCGCCACCCCATGGGCGAGGCCGTCGACCCCAACCCGCGGTTCGTGAGCGAGAAGCTCGTCGACCAGTCCGCGCTGTTCATGGGCATGACCGCGGAGAACCTTCACGACCGCTACCCGCAGATCACCAAGCAGCGCGCCGACGCATACGCCGTGCGCTCGCAGGAGAAGGCGGCGAAGGCGTACGCGAACGGCAAGATCCAGCAGGACCTGGTGCCGGTCTCGGTGCGCAACACCAACGCGGAGGTCGGCGAGACCGGCTGGGGCCTGGTGACCGCCGACGAGCCGATGCGCCCGGGGACCACCCTGGAGAACCTCGCGGGCCTGAAGACGCCGTTCCGTACCCACGGCCGCGTCACGGCCGGTAACGCCGCGGGTCTCAACGACGGCGCGACCGCCTCGATCCTCGCCTCCGAGGACTTCGCCCGGGAGCACGACCTCCCGGTCAAGATGCGCCTGGTCTCCTACGCCTTCGCGGGCGTCGAGCCCGAGGTCATGGGCTACGGCCCGATCCCGGCCACCGAGAAGGCCCTCGCCAAGGCGGGCCTGGGCATCGGCGACATCGACCTGTTCGAGGTCAACGAGGCCTTCGCCGTGCAGGTGCTCGCCTTCCTCGACCACTACGGCATCGCCGACGACGACGCGCGCGTCAACCAGTACGGCGGCGCCATCGCCTTCGGCCACCCGCTGGCCTCCTCCGGCGTCCGGTTGATGACCCAGCTGGCCCGCCAGTTCGAGGAGCAGCCGGAGGTCCGCTACGGCCTGACCACCATGTGCGTCGGCTTCGGCATGGGCGCGACGGTCATCTGGGAGAACCCGAACCACAAGGACGCCGGAGGCAACAAGTGAGCACCACCACCGCCGAACTCCTGAAGGGTGCGGCCGAGCTGTTCCCGGACGAGGTCGTCACCTCGGCGCACGTCCGCCACCTCGACCTGCCGTACGGCGCGGGCAGGTTCGCGCTGATCACGCTGGACAACGGCTTCGACCACACCAAGCCGACCACCTTCGGCCCCGGCTCGCTGGCGAACCTCAACGCCGCCATCGACCAGGTCGAGAAGGAGGCCGCGGACGGCGACATCGTCGGCGTCGGCGTCACCGGCAAGCCGTTCATCTTCGCCGTCGGCGCCGACCTCAAGGGCGTCGAGCTGCTGAAGCGGCACGAGGACGCGCTGGCCATCGGCAAGGGCGGCCACGAGGTCTTCAAGCGGCTCGCGAAGCTCGCCGTACCGACCTTCGCGTACTACAACGGTGCCGCGATGGGCGGTGGCGTCGAGGTCGGTCTGCACTGCTCCTACCGCACCGTCTCCAAGGCCCTCCCGGCCTTCTCGCTGCCCGAGGTCTTCCTCGGCCTCGTCCCGGGCTGGGGCGGCTGTGCGCTGCTGCCGAACCTCATCGGCGCGGACAAGGCCGTCTCGGTCATCATCGAGAACTCGCTCAACCAGAACAAGCAGCTCAAGGGCCAGCAGGTCTTCGACCTCGGCATCGCGGACGCGATCTTCGAGGGCGCGGACTTCCTGGAGCAGTCGCTGATCTGGACCGCGAACGTCCTCAAGGGCGACGTGGCCGTCGAGCGCGCCGAGATCGACCGCGGTGACGCCTGGGACCAGGCCGTCGCCAAGGGCAAGTTCATCGCCGACGGCAAGGTGCACGGCGCCGCCCCGGCCGCCTACCGCGCGCTGGACATCATCGCCGCGGCCAAGGACGGCGACCTGCAGGCCGGTTTCGACGCCGAGGACCAGGCCCTGGCGGACCTGATCATGGGCGGCGAACTCCGCGCCGGCATCTACTCGTTCAACCTGGTGCAGAAGCGTGCCAAGCGGCCCGCCGGTGCGCCGGACAAGAACCTGGCGCGTCCGGTCAGCAAGGTCGGTGTCGTCGGCGCCGGTCTGATGGCCTCGCAGCTGGCCCTGCTGTTCCTGCGCCGCCTGGAGGTGCCGGTCGTGCTGACCGACATCGACCAGGAGCGTGTCGACAAGGGTGTGGGCTACGTCCACGCCGAGATCGACAAGCTGTTCGGCAAGGGCCGGATCAACCAGGACAAGGCCAACCGCCTCAAGGCCCTGGTCTCCGGTGTCCTCGACAAGGCCGAGGGCTTCTCCGACGCCGACTTCATCATCGAGGCGGTCTTCGAGGAGATCGGCGTCAAGCAGCAGGTGTTCGCGGAGGTGGAGGCCGTCGCCCCGGCGCACGCCATCCTCGCCACCAACACCTCCTCGCTGTCCGTCTCCGAGATGGCCTCGAAGCTGAAGCACCCCGAGCGGGTCGTCGGCTTCCACTTCTTCAACCCGGTCGCGATCCTCCCGCTGCTGGAGATCGTCCGCGGCGAGAAGACCGACGACGCCTCGCTGGCCACCGCGTTCGGTGTCGCCAAGAAGCTGAAGAAGACCGCGGTGCTCACCAAGGACGCCCCGGCGTTCGTCGTCAACCGCATCCTGACCCGCTTCATGGGCGAGATCCAGAACGTCATCGACGAGGGCACCCCGGTCGAGACGGCGGAGAAGGCCATCGAACCGCTCGGCCTGCCGATGTCGCCGCTGGTGCTGCTGGAGCTGGTCGGCCCGGCGATCGGTCTGCACGTCTCCGAAACGCTCAACCGCGCCTTCCCGGAGCGCTTCAAGGTCTCCCCGAACCTCAAGGCCGTCGTCGAGGCCGGCAAGCGCGGCTTCTACGTCTACGACTCCGGTAAGCCGGAGCTGGACCCCGAGGTCGCAGCCCTCCTCAAGCAGGGCGACTCGGTGCTGACGGAGGAGCAGGTCCGCGACCGCGTCCTGGACGCCGTGGCACAGGAGATCGGCCTGATGCTGGACGAGGGCGTCGTCGCCGAGGCGCAGGACATCGACCTGTGCCTGATCACCGGCGCCGGCTGGCCCTTCCACCTGGGCGGCATCACGCCGTACCTGGACCGCGCGGGCGTCTCCGAGCGGGTGCGGGGCAAGAAGTTCCTGGCTCCCGGCATCGCGAGCGTTCCCGCGTAAGGACGCACTGATCACCACGGCGCGGGCCGGCTCGGCGGAGCCGGCCCGCGCTGTCGTGTGCGGGGAGCGTCCGGCGCCTCCCGCCCGGACGGCATGACGGTCCGGAGGGCATGACGGTCCGGACGGCGCCACCGTGACGTGGGAGGGTGGCGGCATGGAATCCCTGCTCATTGTCGATGCCGCAAATGTGGTCGGCTCGGTGCCGGACGGCTGGTGGCGGGACCGGCGCGGCGCGGCGGAACGGCTGCGCGACGCGCTGTCCGGGTACGCCGGCACGGGGCTGCCGGGGCTGGTGGCGCCCCCCGTGGAGCTGGTCCTGGTCGTGGAGGGCGCGGCGCGCGGCGTCGAGTCCGCCGAGGGCGTACGGGTGGTGGCGGCGAGCGGCAGCGGCGACGACCGGATCGTGCAGCTGGTGGCCGAGGAGTGCGGCGACCGGGACTGCCTGGTGGTCACCGCGGACCGCGAGCTGCGCGCTCGCGTCCAGGCGCTGGGGGCCCGGGTGACGGGCCCGCGGGCGGTGCGGGGGCGGGGGCGCGGCGAGGCATAGGGCCTGTCGTCAACGTCCCTTCTGCCGCAAAGTCCCGTCTGCCTCGCGGACAAGGCGAGGCCCCGTACACCTCGACGAGCGGCATACGGGGCTGCCGGGGCCGGATCTGCGGCCGGGTGCGTGCCCGGCCCGTGGTCTGCGGCCGGGCCTCAGCCCTTGAAGTGCGCTCGGGTTTCCGTCCTTGCCCCGCGGCCGGGCCTCAGCCCTTGGTCTGCAGCCGGGTGTCAGCCCTTGCCGCTCTGCCGGCTGCGGATACCCAGGCGGCTGTGCGAGCGCCCGTACAGGAAGTAGACGCCGAACCCGACGACCATCCAGAACGCGAAACGCACCCAGGTCTCCGCGGGCAGATTGAGCATCAGCCACAGCGACGCGACCACCGACAGCATCGGCACCACCGGCACCCACGGGGTACGGAAGGAGCGGGGCAGATCGGGCCGGGAACGGCGGAGCAGGACGACACCGACGGCGACCACCACGAACGCGAAGAGGGTGCCGATGTTGACCAGTTCGGCGAGTTCGTCGATCGAGGTGAAGCCGGAGACGAGGGCGACGATGGCGCCCAGCACGAGGGTGGACCGGTAGGGCGTCCCGTAGCGGGGGTGGGCCCGGGAGAAGACCCGCGGCAGCAGCCCGTCCCGGCTCATCGCGAAGAACACCCGGCTCTGGCCGAGCAGCAGGATCATGCAGACCGAGGTCAGGCCGACGGCGGCGCCGAAACTGATCAGGTCGGCGAAGAAGGGGTGTCCGAGGTCCTTGAAGGCGTCGGCGAGCGGGGCGTCGGTGGAGAGCTTGCTGTACTTCTCCATACCGGTGACGACGACCGACACGGCCACGTAGAGGACCGTGCAGATGGCCAGTGAGCCGAGGATGCCGCGGGGTACGTCGCGCTGCGGGTTGCGGGTCTCCTCGGCGGCGGTGGCCACGATGTCGAAGCCGATGAAGGCGAAGAAGACCACGGCCGCCGCGGCGAAGACGCCCATGACCCCGAAGGTGGACGGGGTGAAGCCGAAGATCAGCTCCGCCAGCGGTGCGGCCAGTCCGCCGCCGGCCTCGCTGGACTTGCTGGGCGGGATGAACGGCTCGTAGTTGTCACCGTTGATGAGGAAGGATCCGGCGATGATGACGAGCAGGACGACGGTGACCTTGATCCCGACGACCACTGTCGTCACCCGGGAGGACAGCTTCATGCCCAGCACCAGGATGCCGGTCAGCACCAGCACGAGAATGGTGGCGAGCAGATCGAAGCCGAAGTGCCCCTCGTGGGTGCCGGAGAGCCCCGCGGGCAGGTGCAGCCCGGCGGAATCCAGCAGTGAGCGCATATAGCCGGACCAGCCGACGGCGACCACCGCACAGCCCAGGGCGAGTTCCAGGATCAGGTCCCAGCCGATGATCCAGGCCGGCAGCTCGCCGAGCGAGGCGTACGAGAAGGTGTAGGCCGAGCCGGCGACCGGCACGGTGGAGGCGAACTCCGCGTAACACAGCGCCGCCAGCGCACAGACCACGCCCGCGACGACGAAGGACACGGCCACGGCAGGCCCGGCCTGCTCCTTGGCGATCTTGCCGGTGAGAACGAAGATGCCGGTGCCGATGACGACACCGACGCCGAAGACGGTCAGATCGAGCGCCGACAGGGACTTTTTGAGTGTGTGCTCCGGCTCCTCGGTGTCCAGGATCGACTGCTCCACAGTCTTCGTCCGGAACATGCCGTGATTGCGGCGTGAATCATGGGGTGTGTCGTGCTGTGTGCTCATGGGCGAACCTCCGCCTGGACGACCCTCGCAACTGTCGTGAACTGACCGAGTCTCCGCAATGACCGGAAACAGTCAGCTTCGGCGGGCCTCCGGACGGCGGTGATTCACCCGATGAGGTGTGGCCGCGTCCATGCCGATGGGCCGGGCGGAACATCCGTACGGATGACCGGCCGGCCCATCGGTGCCGTCCTGTGAATCAGTCGCGGGCGACCTCGGCCGGCTCGGCCGCGCCCTTGGCGTGGGCGGAGTCGGTGCCGGCGGACTCGGTGTCGTAGCGACCGTCGATCTTGGAGACCAGACCGGTCACCTGGCGGGCGATGTCCGGTGCGGTGAGCCCGATCTCCGCCATGACCTCCTTGCGGGAGGCGTGGTCGAGGAACCGCTCGGGGATGCCGAAGTCGCGCAGCGGCAGGTCCACCCCGGCGTCCCGCAGGGCCTGCGCGACAGCCGAACCGACGCCGCCGGAACGGACGTTGTCCTCGACGGTGACCACGACCCGGTGCCGGGCGGCGAGTCCCGGCAGCGCCTCGTCGACCGGCTTGACCCAGCGCGGGTCGACGACCGTGGTGGAGATGCCCTGCTTGTCCAGCAGGTCGGCGATCTCCAGGCACATCGGGGCGAGCGCGCCCACGGAGACCAGCAGGACGTCCGGGCGCTTGACGGCCTCGGCGGGCTCGCGCAGCACGTCCATGCCGCCCACCCGGCCGATCGCCTCGACGGCCGGGCCGACCGCGCCCTTGGAGTACCGCACCACGGTGGGCGCGTCGTCGACCTCGACGGCCTCGCGCAGCTGCGCGCGGACCTGGTCGGCGTCGCGCGGCGCGGCGATCCGCAGACCGGGGACGACCTGCAGGATCGACATGTCCCACATGCCGTTGTGCGAGGCGCCGTCGGTGCCGGTGACACCGGCCCGGTCCAGCACGAAGGTGACGCCGCACTTGTGCAGCGCCACGTCCATCAGCACCTGGTCGAAGGCGCGGTTGAGGAAGGTGGCGTAGACGGCGAAGACCGGGTGCAGGCCGCCGGTGGCCATGCCCGCCGCGGAGACCGCGCCGTGCTGCTCGGCGATGCCGACGTCGTAGACGCGGTCGGGGAAGGCCTTGGCGAACTTGTCCAGTCCGACGGGCTGGAGCATGGCCGCCGTGATGGCGACGATGTCCTTGCGCTCCTTGCCGAGCTCGACCATCTCGTCGCCGAAGACGGACGTCCAGTCCTTGCCGCCCGAGGAGATGGGCAGGCCGGTGTCCGGGTGGATCTTGCCGACGGCGTGGAAGCGGTCCGCCTCGTCCTGGAGGGCGGGCTGGTAGCCGCGGCCCTTCTCGGTGAGGCAGTGGACGATGACCGGGCCGCCGAAGCGCTTGGCGCGCGTCAGGGCGGATTCCAGCGCTTCGAGGTCATGGCCGTCGATCGGGCCGACGTACTTCAGGCCCAGGTCCTCGAACATGCCCTGCGGGGCGATGAAGTCCTTCAGGCCCTTCTTGGCGCCGTGCAGGGTCTCGTAGAGCGGCTTGCCGACGACCGGCGTGCGCTCCAGCAGGTCCTTGCCGCGGGCCAGGAAACGCTCGTAGCCGTCCGTGGTGCGCAGCGTCGCCAGGTGGTTGGCGAGGCCGCCGATGGTCGGGGCGTAGGAGCGCTCGTTGTCGTTGACGACGATGACGAGCGGGCGGTCCTTGGCGGCGGCGATGTTGTTGAGGGCTTCCCAGGCCATGCCGCCGGTCAGCGCGCCGTCACCGATGACGGCGGCGACCCGGTCGTCCGACCCCAGCACCTCGTTGGCCTTGGCGATGCCCTCGGCCCAGCCCAGGACCGTGGAGGCGTGGCTGTTCTCGATGACGTCGTGCGCGGACTCGGCGCGGGAGGGGTAGCCGGACAGGCCGCCCTTCGCCTTGAGCTTGGAGAAGTCCTGACGGCCGGTGAGAAGCTTGTGGACGTAGGACTGGTGCCCGGTGTCGAAGAGCACCTTGTCCTTGGGCGAGTCGAAGACACGGTGCAGGGCGATGGTCAGCTCGACCACACCGAGGTTCGGACCGAGGTGTCCGCCGGTCTTGGACACCTCGTCGACAAGGAAGGTACGGATCTCCCCCGCCAGCTGCACGAGCTGCTCCGGGCCCAGTCGGTCCAGATCGCGCGGTCCCTTGATACGGGAAAGCAGCGCCCTCCCGTCGCCCGCCACCGCCCCGGCCGGACTCGCTTTGCGCGGCACCTCCTGCACCCCTGCCTCCTTGCTGCTTGCTGCCGTGGATCGAGCTTGCCGATCAGATGAGTCTAATGTCGCGCCCGCCGCGCCGACGCCCGGGCCTTGCGATGTATGTCACTCGGGTGAAACGGGCTCCGGCGCGCCGCCCGCCGGGCGCCGGAGCACACGCACCGGCCCCCACCGGATGATGCCCGGTGGGGGCCGGTGCCGTCGGAGCAGGGGCGCGATCAGGTACGACCGGCCGTCTTCTGCGTCCGGCGGGAGACCGAGTCGATCACCACGGCGGCGAGCAGCACCGCACCGGTGATCATGTACTGGATCTCGCTCGCCATGCCGAGCAGGTTCAGGCCCTGCTGGATCGACTGGATGACCAGCATGCCCAGCAGCGCGGACCAGATCTTGCCACGGCCGCCGAAGAGACTGGTGCCGCCGATGACGGCCGCCGCGATCACGTTCATCAGGGTGTTGCCGGAGCCCAGGTTCTTGGTGGCGCCGCCGGAGAGGCTGGCGATGAACAGGCCGCCGAACGCCGCGAGCATGCCGGAGATGGCGAACACGCTGATCCGGATCTTGTTCACGTTGATGCCGGCCCGGCGCGCCGCCTCGGCATTGCCGCCGACCGCGAAGATCTGCCGTCCGTAGGGGGTGCGGCGCACCACGAAGTCGGCGAGGACCAGGACCGCGAGGAACAGCACCAGGGCCAGCGGCAGACCGCGGGCGCCGGCCGGCTCGTTCAGGACATAGGCGACGACGAAGGCGATCACGGCGACCACACCGGTGCGCAGCAGGATCTCGCTGAGCGGCCGGGAGGGCAGCGCGGCGGCCTTGCGGCGCTTGCTGTCGAGCAGCAGCGATCCGGCGTAGGCGAGGACCGCGATCAGCGCGAGACCGTAGGCCGCGGCCTTGTCCTCGAAGTAGTAGCCGGTGAGGTCCTCCACCACGCTGCCGCTCGGCGTGTTGATGGAGCCTTCCTGGCCCATCATCCAGATCTGCAGGCCGCTCCAGCCGAGAAAACCGGCCAGGGTGACGACGAAGGCCGGCACTCCGATCTTGGCGAAAAAGAACCCGTGCAGAGCGCCGATGGCCACTCCGGCCACCAGGGCGATCAGGACGGCGAGCCAGTCGTTGACGCCGTGGGTGACGCTGAGCACGGCCCATACGGCCGCGCCGACGCCCGCCACCGAGCCGACGGACAGATCGATCTCGCCGAGCAGCAGCACGAAGACGATGCCGACGGCCATGATGCCGAGGCCGGAGGTGTAGACACCGATGTTCGCGAGGCTGTCGGCGGACAGGAAGCTGCTGTTCTTGAGCTGGAAGACGACCGCGATGACGATCAGGCCGATGACGACCGGCAGCGAGCCCAGCTCCCCGCCGCGCACCCGGCGCCTGAAGTCGTTGAGGTAGCCGGCGAAGCCCTGTTCGCGGACGAGCAGGCGGGGGTCGACGGCGGCCGGCTGGGGGGTGTCGGCGGCCGGGGCGGCGGTCTCCTGGCCTGGCGTCACGGCTGCCTCGCCCTCGCCCGCGGCGGGCTGCTTGGTGAGATCACTCATGCGCCGGCCTCCTTCTTCACCTGGTCCGTACGCGCCTTGCGGCGGGTCACGGCGTTGTCCGAGGCGCCGGTGATGGCGGCGATGATCTCTTCGTGGGAGGTGCCCTCGACATCGAAGACACCGTTGTTGCGGCCCAGCCGCAGCACCGCGACCCGGTCCGCGACGGCCTGCACATCGGCCATGTTGTGGCTGATGAGGATGACGCCGAGCTCGCGTTCGCGCAGCCGCTCGACGAGGTCGAGGACCTGGGCGGTCTGTTCGACACCGAGGGCGGCGGTGGGCTCGTCGAGGATGACGACCTTGGGGTCGCCGATCAGTGCGCGGGCGATCGCGACGACCTGCCGCTGACCGCCGGAGAGCGCGGCGACGGGGATACGGACGCTCGGGATGCGGATGGACAGGGTGTCCAACAGCTCCTTGGCGCGCTTCTCCATCGCGATCTCGTCGAGGACACCCGCGGTGCGGATCTCGTTGCCGAGGTAGAGGTTGGCGACGACATCGAGGTTGTCGCAGAGCGCGAGGTCCTGGTAGACGGTGGCGACGCCGAGTTCCTGGGCGTCGTGCGGCTTGGTGATGCGTACCGCCTCGCCCTCCCATTCGATGGCGCCGTCGTCGACCGGATGGACGCCCGAGATGGTCTTGACGAGGGTGGACTTGCCGGCGCCGTTGTCGCCGACGAGGGCGATCACCTCACCGGGGTGGATCTCCAGGGTGACGTCCGTGAGTGCTTGGACGGCGCCGAACCGCTTGGAGACTCCGCGCAACGCCAGCACAGGCGTAGCGGACACGTGAATCATCTCCTTCGCCGCCGTCACTACGGCGGGGATGGTGGTGCGTGGAGCGGGGGGCTTGCGGGGAACGGTCCGGCTCCGGGAGGGGGTACGGAGCGAAGCCGGGAGGGGTGCGGTCGGGACCGGGACGAGGCCGGGCGGGGTGGAGCCAGAGGGCCGCGGGCCGGGGTGGGGCGGGAGGCCGGGATACGGCCTGAGGCGGGGACAAGGCCGGGATCAGGCCGGGGCAGGGGCCGCGGGCGGTGCCGCGCGGCCCCGCCTGGCGGGGGCCCGGGGTGGAGAGGGGTGCCGGTGGGCCGGGTGGCCGTGGCCGGGAGGCGTGGCCTACGGGCCCGGGGCCGGCGGCCGGGGGCAGGAGGCCGGGGTCCTGCTTGCCTACTTGATGCCGGCCGCCGCGCAGGCCTTCTTGACGTCGCCGGTGCAGATCTGGCTCGCCTTGTAGACCTTGTCCTTGATGATCGTGGAGGCGATGTTGTCCTTGGTCACGATCTGCGCGTCGTACAGCTTGGCCGGGATGCCCTTGACCTCGCCGCTGAGGCTGTCGACCTTGGTGTCCGTCAGGGAGCCGATCTTCTCGCCCTTGAGCAGCTTGACCGCGATCTCGGCGGTGGAGTCGGCCTGCGGCTTGATCTGCTTGTAGATCGTGAAGGCCTGGTCGCCCTTGAGGATCCGCTGCAGGCCGGCGAGCTCGGCGTCCTGGCCGCCGACCGGGACCTTGACACCCTTCTGCTTGAGCGCGGTGATGATGCCGCCGGCCATGCCGTCGTTGCCGGAGTAGACGCCCTGGATGCCGTCCTTGCCGAGCGAGTCGAGGGCCGCGTTCATCTTCTTGTTGGCCTCGTCCGTCGACCAGTCCGGGATGTCCTGCTCGTACGCGACCTTCTTGACCTGCTTGTCGAGGACGCTGTGGGCGCCCTTCTTGAAGAACGGCATGTTCGGGTCGGTCGGCGAACCGTTGATCATGACGACATTGCTGTCCTTGGCCTTGTCGCCGAGCGCCTTCACCAGCGCCTGCCCCTGCAGGCGGCCGATCTTCTCGTTGTCGTAGGACACGTACGCGGAGAGCTTGCCCTCGGCCAGCCGGTCGTAGGCGATGACCTTGACGCCCTTCTCGGCGGCCTGGTTCACCCAGGACTTGGTCGCCTTGAAGTCCACCGCGTCCAGAATGATCACCTTCACGCCCTGGGTGATCAGCGCGTCGAACTGCTTCTTCTGGTTCTCGGTGTCCTGCGAGGCGTTGTTGTACTGCACCTTGCAGTCACTGCAGAGCGCGCTGATCTTCGACTCGATGAGCGGGCGGTCGAAGGTCTCGTAACGGGTGGTCTTGTTCTCCGGCAGCAGCAGGCCGATCGTCTTGTTGTCGCCGCCGCCCGACTTCGCGCCGTCGCCGGCCTTGCCGCACGCGGCCACGGAGAGCGCCATCGAGACGGCGGCGGTGCCTATGACGACGCGACGCGTCCAAACGTTCATGGGGTTGCCTCCCTGACGAGGCCGCGCCGTTGCGGCCGAGGTGGCTGGAAGTCAACTCGGCCGCCAGCCGACCGTCAAGGAGTAAATCCTTAACGAGATGACAACGGTGCCATGCGTTAGCTGCGTGAACTCAGGTCTTTCCCGCCGGCGCCGGAGCGTCCGCGGACTGCGCCCCGTCCAGCAGGGTCGAATCGCCCATCTCGCTCAGCACCAGCGCGAGCGCGCCCAGCACCTCCGCACGCCCCCCGAGCGTGCCAGGGACGACGCCCAACTGCCGTGCCGCACTGGGGATCGCGTACCGCGACACCGATTCCCGGATCGGCGCCAGGACCAGCTCACCGGCCTCGGCGAGATCACCACCGAGCACCACCCTGCTGGGATTGAGCAGATTGCACAGGTTCGCCACACCACTGCCGACATGACGGCCTACGTCCGCAATCACCCGCCGGCAGCCCGGGTCGCCCTCGCGGGCCAGCTGCACCACTCGCGCCATGGTCAGATCGGGTCCGTGGCTCGGCTGCAGCAGCGGGAGCACATAGCGGGCCGCGGTGAAGGTCTCCAGGCAGCCGCGGTTGCCGCAGCGGCACACCGGGCCGGACTCGTCCAGGGTGATGTGCCCGATCTCGCCCGCCGTGCCGCCCGGCCCCCGGTAGATCTGCCCGCTGATCACCAGGCCGGCCCCGACGCCGCTGGCGACCTTGATGTACGCCAGGTCGGCGGCCCCGCGGCCCCCGCCCCACACCAGCTCGCCCAGTGCGCCGAGGTTGGCGTCGTTGTCGACGTAGACCGGCACCCCGAGGCGCCCGGACAGCTCCTGGCGGGGGTTCGTCCCCGACCAGCCCGGCAGGATCGCCGTCGAGCCCAGCGTCCCGGACTCGACGTCGATGGGTCCCGGTACACCCAGACCGACGCCGATGACCTTGCCCGCGTCGAGTCCGGTGGCCGCGATCAGCCGCTTGACCAGCTCTTCCGCCCGGTCGAAGCCTTCGGCGGCGGAGGCGTCCACATCGATCGGCTCGGACTCCTCGGCGAGCACCTGGTGGGCCAGGTTGCCGACCGCCACCCGCAGATGGGAATGCCCGAAATCGACCCCGACGACGATGCCCGCGTCGCCGGAGAGGGAGACACTGCGCGCCCGCCGCCCGCCCGCCGAGGTCGGGGTCACCTCAACGGTCCCGCCGTCCTTCAACTCACGAACGATGTTGGAAACGGTGGCCGCGGACAGCCCCGTGCTCCGGGCGATCTCCGCCTGCGTGAGGGAGCCCGCCATACGCACCGCACGTACGACCCGCTCCAGATTGGCCCGGTGCAGCGAGGACTGCGACCCCGGAGTCTCCATCGACTCATCCACTCCCGTCTGGGGCCGGGGGTACCTCCCAGTGGTGACTGGGGGGAGGCACAACGACCGCCCGCCGGCCGCACCCACACCTTTGTAGGACGGCCCTCGATTCAACATGTGAACTCTAAGCAGAACTCCAGCCGGGAAGTCTCGTCAAGGCGTTGAGCCCATACATGATCAGGAGCGGTCCCGCCGGGACGCCCGCGGGGGCGGCCCCGCCGCAGCGGAACCGCCCCCTGACACGCACCGGGCGCCGCCCGAAGTCGGCGCAAACACATCGCCGCCGACGGCCGGTATACGGCAGCCCGTCCCGCTCCTGTGTACGGCGCCCCGGCCTGCTCCCCTGTACGGCGTCCCGGTCCACTCCTCTACAGGGCGCCTGCACGGCGCCCGTCCCGCTCCCCTATTTGAGGGCGCCGGCGGTCAGCCCGGCCACCACCTGCCGCTGGAAGATGATGTACGCGGCGAGCACCGGCAGCATCGCGATCGTCAGCCCCGCGAACAGGCCGGACCAGTCCCCCTTGTAGCCCTGGCTCACCGCCAGCGCCACCAGCCCCTGGGTCAGCATCTTCTTGTCCGGGTCCCCGACGTTGAGCACCGTCGGCAGCAGGTACTGGTTCCACTGCCCGAGGAAGTTGAAGATCCCGACGCTGATCAGGCCGGGCTTGGCCATCGGCAGCATCACCTGGAAGAAGGTGCGGGTGTGCGAGGCGCCGTCGATGAGCGCCGCCTCGGCCACCGAGGTGGGCAGCGTCTTGAAGAACCCGCTGAGGAAGAAGACCGTGAACGGCAGCGAGTAGGCGATATAGACCAGGATCAGGCCGTGGTAGGTGTCCAGCAGCGCCATGTTCTTCATGACGAAGAACAGCGGGACCAGCGCCAGGATGACCGGGAAGCCCATCCCGCCCACGAACAGGAAGTACAGGAAGCGGTTGCCCGGGAAGTCGAAGCGGGCCAGCACATACGCCGCCATCGCGCCCAGCAGCATCGTGCCGATCAGTGAACCGCCCACGACGATCAGCGAGTTGAAGAAGTACTGGCCCATGTTCGCCTTGTCCCAGGCGCGCGACCAGTTGTCGAAGTGCAGGACCGAGGGGAGCCCCCAGGGCGAGCCGAAGATCTCGGAGTCGTCCTTGAAGGAGCTCACCACCGCCCACAGCAGCGGCATGGTGACCAAGAGGCCCCAGATCACCAGGACTCCGTGCGAGAAGACGTTGAGGACCGTGCCTTCGCTGCTTTTGCCGTCGGCGCCGGCACCGTCCTTACCGCCCTGTCCGTGGCGCGGTCCGGGCACTCCCGAAGCCGCCGCGGCGGGCGCCTGCTCCTTCGTCACACCCGGGAGGTCCGCGGGATCCGTCTGCGCACTCATCAGAACTCCAGTCGCTCGCGTCGTCCCAGCCGCATCACGATGGCCGAGAAGATGAGGGTCACGATCAGCAGGGAAACGCCGATGGCCGTCGCGTATCCGGCCTGACCGTCGCGGAAGGTCTTCTGGTACACGTACAGCGGAAGGACCTCGGTCGCATAGTCGGGACCGCCCGGACCGACGCTCATGATCTGCACGAACGCGAAGGCCGACACGTCCAGGGCGAGGATGCCCATATAGATCCAGCCGGTCTGGACGGTGTCCCACAACAGCGGGAGGGTGATCCGGAAGAACGTGTTGAGGCGGTTCGCGCCGTCCAGCAGCGCGGCTTCGTAGAAGTCCTTGGGAATGGAGCTCATTCCGGCGGAGAAGAGCACGACGTAGAAGCCGACATTGGCCCACACCATCGCGGCCATGACGCACCACAGCGCGATCTGCGGATCGCCCAGCCAGTCCGGCTGCACACTGTCGAGCCCGATCGCCTTGAAGAAGGCGTTGAGCGCACCGCTCTCCGGGTTGTAGGCGAACTGGAACAGCAGCGCGACGATCGGGACCGACAGCACCTGCGGGAAGAAGTAGAGGATTTTGTAGGTGCCCGAGCCACGCACCCCGCCGATGACCGCCTTCTTCCGGCGGCGGCCACCGACGTTGAGCATAAAGGCGAAGAAGAGCCCGAGTGAGAGCGTCACCACCGGCAGGAGCAGCAACAACGTCACGCTGTTGCCCACGGCGGACCAGAAGACATCGTCCTTGAAGAGGCGCGCATAGTTGTCGAAGCCGACCATCTTCATGTCCGGACTCAGCCCGGTCCAGTCCGTGAAGGAGTAGTAAATGGCCTGCACGAACGGCGAGATCACGAAGATCGCGTAAATCGCCAGCGGGAGGACCAAGAACCCCGCGATGAAACGGTACTTACCGTGTTTCATGACTACCGAATCCCGTTCTCTCCCTGCGTGTGCCACAGCCGGTGACGCGCCCCGGCCCGAACCGGGCGGTGCCTCACGAACTCGTCGGTCAGCGCTTGTACTTCTTGACGCTGGAGTCGTCGCGGGTGTCGTCCGCGTACTTCTGGATCTTCTTGATCGCCTCGTCGGGCGTCATCCGGCCGGCCATCATCTCGCCCAGCGCACCGACACCGATCCGCTCCTTCTGGAGCGCCACATACCAGTCCTGCAACCGCGGATTGACGATGTTCTGGCCGGCCTTCTGCAGCGCCACCTGTGCCGATGCCAGACCGGGCGGAAGCTTCAGTCCCTCGGTTCCGCCGTTGAGCGAGGTGAGGGAGGAAACCTGCCTGATGAAGTTCTGCGAGGATTTCTTGCCGAGCATGATGCGCAGCAGTTCCATACCGCCCTCGGCGTTGTGGGCCTTCCTCGGCACGATGTACGGCTCGCCGCCCGAGGCCCAGAGGGTGCCGAACGGCATCTTGTCGGAGGCGGACAGGCTGGACGGGGCGCCGACCGCGAGATCGAAGTGCGGGTTCTTCGCGATCTGCTTGGCCGACTCGTTCTCCACCCAGGAGCCGTTGGGGATGAACAGCGCCTTGCCCTCGGCCCATGCCTTCTGCGACTGCAAGTGGTCCAGGCCGGGCGAGCCCTTGAGGACATAGCCCTTCTTGTAGAGCTCGTCATAGGCGTCGAAGGCCGCCTTGACCGCCGGGTCCTTCCAGGCGTTCGGCTCCAGATTGTCGATCTTCCGCAGGACCTCTTCACCGCCGATCTTGGCAATGAACGGGTACAGGCTGAAGGGCAGGTAGTACGGGTACTTGCCCGGGTACGTCCAGCCGGCGACGCCCTTCTTCTTGGCCTTCGCGCACAGGGCCAGCATGTCGTCCCAGGTCTCCGGGTATTCCGCATCCAGTTTCTGCAGATTGCTCTTGGAGTACCAGACGCCGTAGACCGTGTAGGCGTAGTAGAGGATCCAGGTTTCCTTGCCGCCGAACTGGCCCATCTCGACCACACCGGGGCGCAGTGTGTCGCGCACCTTCTTGTGCGGATCGTCGACGGAGGGGGCATCGAGGAGCGCGGTGAGGTCGGTCAGCTGGTTCTCGGCCACCAGCGTGCCGAAATCCATCTGTTCCGCACCGGAGTTGTCGACGAGGTCGGGCGGATTTCCGCCGTTGAAACGCGGCTGCAGCGTCGACTGGATCTTCTGGGTCGACGAGAGCTTGACCTTGCCGTCGGCCTTCGGGAAGGACTTGAGGTACTCACCCTGAGCGTCCTTGGCGTACTTGTCGCCGAATCCGCCGTCGAAGATGACCACATCGAGGCCGGCCGACTCATTGACCGCAAGCGGATTCTTGGCTGATTTCTTGCCTTTCTCCACCTTGTTGTCTTCACCGCCACCGCCGCCGGCGCACGCCGACAACACCCCCATGGACGGTACGGCGATGATCCCCAGGGCCGCGGCTCGCTTGACCAGATCGCGACGGTTGAATTCAGAGGTGGATCCCATGCGCAAGTCCTCGCCTTCTTCAGGACTCAGGCGGTGTACCGGAGCCACCCCGGCACCGCGGGTCAGATGAAGCTGAGTTGTACGGGATGTGCACCGGGCTCGCTAGAGAAATGCGGGGTACTCATGCGTTCCCGCCTTCCCCCCGGCTCCGCGGCCGTGGTCGTACGGCCGGTCGGACGCCGACAGGTATAGTCCACTTCCGGCCTCAGGGGCAAGATCGAATGCAGGTTTGGACGGCAGTCTTTCCCTAGTTGAGACCTCCCCGGCATGCATCGGATTGCCCGGACGTCACCCCGCCGGACCGCCCGGCGACACCGCGGCCCACCGATCTCAGCGACACCCTTGACACCAAAGACCCCACGCACCTTACTTATCTCTGTTTATCTTGGCGTCATGTAACTGACAACGATGTCAATCTTGTTGAGAGGGCTCGCGTGCGGATCGGATACCGGCACCGTCCACTGCGGGGGATCACCCGCCTCGCCGCCCTCACGGCGGCCGCGCTACTCGTCACCACCGTGCCCGGCCCGGCACAGGCCGCGCCGCCCCGAACGCCCCGGGGGGCCACGGAATTCCGTTCCTCCTTCGAATCCGGCGAACCGCAGCCGGACTGGACCGACAGCGTCGACACCAGCCCCGACGGCACACCCCGGGCCTCGGGTGTCAGCCCGCAGACCGCCCCCGCCGCGCCCGGCATGAACACCCGGACCGACACCGGCCCCGACGCCTCCCCCACCGCCAAGGCGCACGCCGGCTTCAGCGGCACGCATGCGCTGCGCTACTCCGGCACCCACACCGCCGACGGCCGCGGCTACTCGTACAACAAGATCTTCGACGTCAACCTCCCCGTCACCGCGGCCACTTCGCTCTCGTACAAGATCTTCCCCGAGATGGCGAAGAGCGATCCGGACTACCCGGCGACCCACGCCGCCGTGGATCTGGCCTTCACCGACGGCACCTACCTCAGCGAGCTGTCCGCCGTCGACCAGCACGGCGCGCCGCTGACCCCGCAGGGCCAGGCCGCCTCCAAGACGCTCTACGCCAATCAGTGGAACAACCGGGAGTCGCGGATCGGCGCGGTCGCCGCCGGCAAGACCGTCGACCGGATCCTGGTCGCCTACGACGCGCCCCGGGCACCGCGGACCGCACCGGCCTTCCGCGGCTGGGTCGACGACCTCGTCCTCAAAGCCGAGGCCCCTCAGAAGCCGCTCGCGCACCTCTCCGACTACGCCGTCACCACCCGCGGCACGCTCTCCAGCGGCAGCTTCTCGCGCGGCAACACCTTCCCCGCCACCGCGGTCCCCAACGGGTTCAACTTCTGGACCCCGGTGACCAACGCGGGCTCCGCCGACTGGCTCTACGAGTACGCGCGGAAGAACAACGCCGACAACCTCCCCACCCTCCAGGCCTTCAGCGCCAGCCATGAGCCGAGCCCGTGGATGGGAGACCGGCAGACCTTCCAGGTCATGCCGTCCGCCGCGGCCGGCACTCCGGATGCCTCCCGCACCGGCCGTGCGCTGCCGTTCCACCACGCCAACGAGACCGCGAAGCCGCACTACTACGGCGTGACCGTCGACAACGGCCTCAAGACGGAGATCACCCCGACCGACCACGCCGCGCTGATGCGCTTCACCTTCCCCGGCGACCAGGCGAGCCTGATCTTCGACAACGTCAACAACAAGGGCGGACTGAGCCTGGACACCGAGCACGGGACCGTCACCGGCTTCTCGGACGTCAGGAGCGGCCTGTCCGTCGGCGCCACCCGGCTCTTCGTCTACGGCGTCTTCGACGCCCCGGTCACCGGCGGCGGCAAACTCGCCGACGGGGGGTGCGGCGTCAGCCGTTCCAGTGGAGCCGGTGCTTGCACCGGGGGCAAGGACGTCACCGGCTACCTCCGCTTCAAGCCCGGGGCGGACCGCACCATGACCATGCGGATCGCCACCTCCCTGATCAGCGTGGACCAGGCCAGGGCGAATCTGAACCGGGAGATCCCGGCCGACGCGACCTTCGCCGGTATCCGGGACCGGGCGCAGTCGCAGTGGGACGACCTCCTGGGCAGGATCGAGGTCCAGGGCGCGAGCCGCGACCAGCTCACCACCCTCTACTCCAACCTCTACCGCCTCTACCTCTACCCCAACTCCGGCTTCGAGAAGGTCGCCTCGCGCAGCCGCTATGCCTCCCCCTTCTCACCGCAGACCGGCCAGGACACCCCGACCCGCACCGGCTCGAAGATCGTCGACGGTGAGGTGTACGTCAACAACGGCTTCTGGGACACCTACCGGACCACCTGGCCCGCCTACTCCCTGCTCACTCCGAAGCGCGCCGGGAAGATGGTCGACGGCTTCGTCCAGCAGTACAAGGACGGCGGCTGGATCTCCCGCTGGTCCTCGCCCGGCTATGCGGACCTGATGACCGGGACGAGTTCCGATGTGGCCTTCGCCGACGCCTACGCCAAGGGGGTGAAGTTCGACGCCGAGGCGGCCTATGCCGCGGCCGTCAAGAACGCCACCGTCGCCCCGCCGAACCCTGGCGTCGGCCGCAAGGGCATGAACACCGCGCCCTTCCTCGGCTATACGAGCACCGATACCCGTGAGGGCATGTCCTGGGCGCTGGAGGGCTATCTCAACGACTTCGGCATCGCGCGTATGGGCAAGGCCCTGTACGAGAAGACCAAAAAGCCCCGCTACAAGGAAGAATCCGCTTACTTCCTGGGCCGCGCCCAGAACTACGTCAAGCTCTTCGACGACAAGGCCGGCTTCTTCCAGGGCAAGGACGCCCAGGGCCACTGGAGGCTGCCCCCGGACGCCTTCGACCCCCGGGTCTGGGGCAACGACTACACCGAGACCAACGCCTGGACCGCCGCCTTCACCGCGCCGCAGGACACCCGGGGCCTGGCCAACCTCTACGGCGGCCGCGCCGGTCTGGCCAAGAAGCTGGATGCCTATTTCTCCACCCCCGAGACCGCGTCCAAGGAATTCGCCGGCTCGTACGGCGAGGTGATCCATGAAATGACCGAGGCGCGCGACACCCGTATGGGCATGTACGGTCACAACAATCAGCCCTCGCACCACATCGGCTATCTGTACGACGCGGCCGGACAGCCCTGGAAGACCCAGGAAAAGGTCCGCGAGGCGATGTCCCGGCTCTATCTCGGCAGTGAGATCGGCCAGGGATATCCGGGCGACGAGGACAACGGCGAGATGTCCGCGTGGTACGTCTTCAGCTCACTCGGCTGCTATCCGCTGGTGATGGGCCAGGGCGAATACGCGGTGGGCTCCCCGCTGTTCACCAAGGCCACGGTCCACCTGGAAAACGGCCGCGACCTCACCATCAGGGCCCCGCGCAACGACGCGCGCACCATCTATGTCCAAAGCCTCCGGGTGAACGGCAAGCCCTGGAATTCCACCGCTCTGCCGCACCGGCTCCTGGCCCGCGGCGGCACCCTGGACTTCACCATGGGCGACCACCCCTCCGCCTGGGGCACCGCAGCGGACGCCGCCCCCACGTCGATCACCCGGGACGACAAGGTGCCCTCCCCGCCCGCCGACCGCTCGGACCCCACGGCGGGCCCGCTGTTCGACAACACCTCGGGAACCTCCGCCACCTTCAGCACCGCCCCGGCCCCGCTGACCGCGCCCGCCAGGATCACGTCGTACACCCTGACCTCCGCGGAGCGCGCCGCGGCGCCGTCGGGCTGGCAGCTGGAGGGGTCCGCCGACGGCCGGCACTGGCAGGTGGTCGACCACCGCGCCGGCGAGCGCTTCACCTGGGACCGCCAGACGCGGGTGTTCGCCGTCGAACGCCCCGGCGACTTCCGGCACTACCGGCTCCGCACCGGCGCCGAGGCCACCCTGGCGGAGGTGGAACTACTGAGCTGAGCGGCCGGCGCCGGCGCTCCGGATACGCGGACGGGCCGCACTCCCCCGCCTGGGGAGTGCGGCCCGTCCTGTGCCGCCGGTCAGCTGCCGGCGGCCCTGCTCACTTGCGGATCAGCGAGCGCAGCACATACTGCATGATGCCGCCGTTGCGGTAGTAGTCCGCCTCGCCGGGGGTGTCGATGCGGACGACCGCGTCGAACTCGACGCCGCTGTCGGTGGTCACCTTGACCGTGCGCGGCGTGGTGCCCTCGTTCAGCTCGGTCACGCCGGAGAAGGAGAAGGTCTCCTCGCCGGTCAGGCCGAGCGACTCGGCGGACGCGCCCTCCGGGAACTGCAGGGGCAGGACGCCCATGCCGATGAGGTTCGAGCGGTGGATGCGCTCGTAGGACTCGGCGATGACGGCCTTGACGCCGAGCAGCGCGGTGCCCTTGGCGGCCCAGTCGCGGGACGAGCCGGAGCCGTACTCCTTGCCGGCCAGGATGACCAGCGGGGTGCCGGCGGCCTGGTAGTTCTGCGACGCGTCGTAGATGAAGGAGACCGGCGCGCCGTCCTGGGTGAAGTCGCGGGTGAACCCGCCCTCCGTACCCGGCGCGATCTGGTTGCGCAGGCGGATGTTGGCGAAGGTGCCGCGGATCATGACCTCGTGGTTACCACGGCGCGAGCCGTAGGAGTTGAAGTCACGACGCTCGACGCCGTGCTCGGTGAGGTACTGGCCGGCGGGGGTGTCGGCCTTGATCGCACCGGCCGGGGAGATGTGGTCGGTGGTGACCGAGTCGCCCAGCTTCGCCAGCACGCGGGCGCCGGAGATGTCCGAGACCGGGGTGGTCTCCATCGTCATGCCCTCGAAGTACGGGGGCTTGCGCACGTAGGTGGACTGCGGGTCCCACTCGAAGGTGTTGCCGGTCGGGATCGGCAGCGCCTGCCACTGGGCGTCACCCGCGAAGACGTCCTGGTAGGACTTGTTGAACATGTCCTCGCCGATGGCGTTGGCCACGACGTCGTTGACCTCGGCCTCGGTCGGCCAGATGTCGGCCAGGTGGACCGGCTTGCCGTCCTGGTCCACGCCGAGCGCGTCCTTGGTGATGTCCACCTTCATGGAGCCCGCGAGGGCGTACGCGACGACCAGCGGCGGGGAGGCCAGGTAGTTCATCTTGACGTCGGGGTTGATCCGGCCCTCGAAGTTGCGGTTGCCGGAGAGCACCGAGGTGACGGCCAGGTCGTGGTCGTTGACGGCCTTGGAGACCTCCTCCGGCAGCGGGCCGGAGTTGCCGATGCAGGTGGTGCAGCCGTAGCCGACGAGGTTGAAGCCGACCTTGTCGAGGTACGGGGTGAGCCCGGCCTTGTCGAAGTAGTCGGTGACGACCTTCGAGCCCGGGGCGAGGGTGGTCTTGACCCACGGCTTGCGGGTCAGGCCCTTCTCCACGGCCTTCTTCGCGACCAGGGCGGCGGCGACCATGACGTACGGGTTCGAGGTGTTGGTGCAGGAGGTGATGGCCGCGACCGTCACCGCACCGTGGTCGATCTCGTAGGTCGAGCCGTCGGGGGCGGTGACCGTGGTGAGGCGGGTCGGCACGCCGTTGGTGGCGGCCGGGGCGTCGGAGGCCGGGAAGGACTCCTTGCCCGCCTCGTCGTCGTCCTCGACGTAGTTGCGCACGTCCTGCGCGAACTGCTCGGCGGCGTTGGCGAGGACGATGCGGTCCTGCGGACGCTTCGGGCCGGCGATCGACGGGACGACCGTCGCCAGGTCCAGCTCCAGCTTCTCGGAGAAGTCGGGCTCGGCGGCCGGGTCGAGCCAGAGGCCCTGCTCCTTGGCGTACGCCTCGACGAGCGCGACCTGCTGCTCGTCGCGGCCGGTCAGGCGCAGGTACTTCAGGGTCTCGTCGTCGATCGGGAAGATCGCGGCGGTGGAGCCGAACTCCGGCGACATGTTGCCGATGGTGGCGCGGTTGGCCAGCGAGGTGGCGGCGACGCCCTCGCCGTAGAACTCGACGAACTTGCCGACGACGCCGTGCTTGCGCAGCATCTCGGTGATGGTCAGCACCAGGTCGGTGGCGGTGGTGCCGGGCTTGAGCTCACCGGTCAGCTTGAAGCCGACGACGCGCGGGATGAGCATCGAGACCGGCTGGCCGAGCATCGCGGCCTCGGCCTCGATGCCGCCGACGCCCCAGCCCAGCACACCGAGGCCGTTGACCATGGTGGTGTGCGAGTCGGTGCCGACAAGGGTGTCGGGGTAGGCCTGGCCGCCGCGGACCATGACCGTACGGGCCAGGTGCTCGATGTTCACCTGGTGGACGATGCCGGTGCCGGGCGGGACGACCTTGAACTCGTCGAAGGCGGTCTGGCCCCAGCGCAGGAACTGGTAGCGCTCCTTGTTGCGGCCGTACTCCAGCTCGACGTTCTGGCCGAAGGCGTCGCTCGTGCCGAACTTGTCGGCGATGACGGAGTGGTCGATGACCAGCTCGGCGGGCGCCAGCGGGTTGATCTTCGCCGGGTCGCCGCCCAGCTCCTTCACGGCCTCACGCATGGTGGCGAGGTCCACGACACAGGGCACGCCGGTGAAGTCCTGCATGATCACGCGGGCCGGCGTGAACTGGATCTCCTGGCTGGGCTGGGCCTGCGAGTCCCAGCCACCGAGCGCCCGGATGTGGTCGGCGGTGATGTTCGCGCCGTCCTCGGTGCGGAGCAGGTTCTCCAGCAGCACCTTCAGGCTGTAGGGAAGACGCGCGGCGCCTTCGACCTTGTCCAGCCGGAAGATCTCGTACGACTCGTCGCCCACCTGCAGCGTGCTGCGGGCGTCGAAGCTGTTCGCCGACACGACAGTCTCCTTCATGCATGAATTCGCGCGTACCACCGCAATGCTGCCGTCACAGCTCCTCGACCATCCGCTAAGGTATGCCTAAGTTAGGCACGCCTTACTGGCGCGGCAGCGGTACGCCTCTCGGCAGATATCTCGATGTCGAGATAACTCTAGTACATCGTCGCGCCCTGGTCATGCCCTGCCGGGTGTCCCCGGTCACGGAGCCGGGCGCCCATGTCATGCACGGAGGCGCCACGACGCCGCCGGAACTGCGTGCCCAGGCCCAGGGTGATCAGAACCAGGGGCAGCAGGACGCGCCCCCAGCGGCTGAGGGCCTTGGCGATGACGGGACGGGTGGCGAAGAACGCGCCCGTGAGGCACCACACGGCCACCAGGCCGGGGAAGGCGACGGCATGGACGCTCATCCCTGGGGCGGGTTCCTGGGGGCGGGTCTCCTGCGGGCGGGTCTCCTGGGGGCGGGTCTCCTGGGGCGGGCCCCTCCGCCGCGTGCCCGCTGCCGCGTGTCACATCCAGCCCGTGCCATCCGTCATTACTGTGACGGAACTCGACGGGGGAGGAATGAGACCCATGTACGACCACGAGTGGCTGGCGGAGCGGTTCGAGGAGAACCGGAGTCGTCTGCGGGCCGTGGCCTACCGCATGCTCGGCTCGGTGAGCGAGGCCGACGACGCCGTCCAGGAAGCCTGGCTGCGGCTGAGCCGGTCCGGTGCGGACGATGTGGAGAACCTGGGCGGCTGGCTGACGACGGTCGTGGGGCGGGTGTGCCTGGACCAGCTGCGGATGCGCAAGGCGCGGCGTGAGGACTCGCTGGAGGTCCATGACCCCGAGCCGGTCGTGGACCGCCTGGACACCGTCGACCCGGAACACGAGGCGCTGCTGGCCGACTCGGTCGGGCTGGCGCTGCTCGTCGTGCTGGAAACCCTCACCCCCGCCGAGCGGCTGGCCTTCGTCCTGCACGACATGTTCGCGGTGCCCTTCGACGAGATCGCACCACTCGTCGACCGCACCCCCGCGGCCGCCCGGCAGCTCGCCAGCCGCGCCCGGCGCCGCGTCCAGGCCACCGCCCCGGCCCCCGACACCGATCTCGCCCGCCAGCGGGAAGTGGTCGACGCCTTCCTCGCCGCCTCGCGCGGCGGCGACTTCGAGGCGCTGCTCGCGGTGCTGGACCCGGATGTCGTGCTGCGCGCCGATGCCGGTGACGCACCCGAGGGCCTGTCGACGCTGGTCCGCGGAGCGCGAGCGGTGGTCGAGCGGGCGCTCACCTTTTCCCGGTTCGCCGCCTTCGCCCGGCCGGCGCTGGTCAACGGCGCGCCGGGACTCGTCACGACACAGGGCGGCCGGCCGTTCTCCGTCATGGGCTTCACCCTCGCGCACGGGAAGATCGTCGAGATCAATATCCTGGCCGACCTCGCACGGCTGAGCCGGCTGGATCTGACGCTCCTCGACGACTGACGGCTGACGGCTGACGACCGACGGCCGACGGCTGACGGCTGACGGCTGACGGCTGACGGCACGGCCACACGGCCACGTCATCGAGCGTGAGCCCGGCCTTGGCCCGCGGGCTCCCCCCGGGCTCAGCCGGACTCCGCCCGACTTCCCGGGGCCTCCCCCGGTCTTCTCAACCCTCCCCCGGCCCGCCTCAGGACCCCGACAGCCCCGTACGGACCACCGTCACGATCTCCTCGTCCGAGAGCCCCAGGTTGCGGGCCTCGGCGATCAGTCGCTGGGCGGTCTCTCCGAGGCGGGCGCGGGCCGGTGATGCGGCACCGGTGACCACGGCGCCGCGGCCACGCCGGAGTTCGATCAGCCCCTCTTCCTTGAGGCGCTGGTAGCCGCGCAGCACGGTATGGACGTTCACGCCGAGCGACACGGCGAGGGCACGGGCGGCCGGCAGCCGCTCCCCGGCGTCCACCGTGCCGTCGGCGATCGCGCCGCGGACCGAGGCCGCGATCTGGTCGCCGAGCGGGACGGGCGAGCCGGGGTCCACCCGGAAGAGCACCTCAGGCTCCTTCCTTCCGCGAGCGCGCGCGGTCCAGGTACGTATTGAGCAGGGCGACGGCGGTCACGGCATCATCGACCGTCATCACGAACTCCTTGCCATTGGTCAGCCGTACCACGATGCCCTCGCCCGAGCGCAGGACGAGGCCGCTGCCGCCGGACCGGATGCGATAGCCCCACCCGCCGAACTCCTTGAAGGCGCCTATCGGGCGGCTGGTGGCCTCCGTGATGCGATCGAGGGAGAGGTGCCGGATGCGGAGGGGCGGCGGCAGCAGGGCCGACGTCACCGTCAGACCGCGGCGGTCGACGGTGACCCGCGCGGCGGCACAGGGCAGGGCCGCGATCGCGCCGATGAGCAGTCCGATGCCTGCCGGCCAGTCGGCGAGAGCGAGGAGGAGGAGCCCGGCGCCGAGCAGCAGGCCACCGAGCACGACGATCGGAGGCGAGCTGATGGTGCGTGACCAGCCCGCCGACGTACCCGCCGGGAGGTCGAGCCGGGGCCCTTCGCCCGCTGCCCGGTCGGACGGCCGGGGCGCAGGGCCCGCCAGCAGACGGCCCAGGGCCCCGGCGAGCAGAGCGACGGCGAGCGCCAGGGCCAGCTCCCACAGCGGCAGCCGGACCGCCGAGGTGTCGGTGGCTCCGGCGTTGATGACCAGGGTCCGGCAGGTGAGATATCCGATGGCGGCCGCGAGGGCGTAGCCGCCGGCGATCAGCCAGGGCGTCCCCTCCGAAGGGTCCGGCAGCCGCGCGAGGAGGCCGAAGACGGTGCCGAAGACGAGCAGCAGGGTGAGCGTGAGCGTCAGGAAGCCGCGGGTGGAGGTGAAACCGTCGGCCCGGGCGCCGACACCACCGAAATGGGTGGCAAGCGGCTCGGGCAATCGGGCGGAGATCGAGAAGTAGACGACGGCGACGGCCGCGGCGGCTGCGACGAACGGCAGGACGGTAATCAGGGCCCACGGACGGGCCTTTGAGGGCGCGGAAGAACGCAGGGCACTCTTCATGGGCGTGGCAACCACCTCTCAGTTGTTTGCATAGTAGTAGAACAACTAGGCCGCCGACAATTGCATACCCATCTCATATCTGAGATACGGTCACCCCATGGCAGACGACTACCTCGTACGTATCGGCAGGCTCATCCGTGACGCCCGGCAGCACCGTGGCTGGACACAGGCGCAGCTTGCCGAAGCTCTCGGCACCAGCCAGAGCGCGGTCAACCGCATCGAGCGCGGGAATCAGAACATCAGCCTTGAGATGATCGCCCGGATCGGCGAAGCACTCGACAGTGAAATCGTCTCGCTCGGCTATGCCGGGCCGATGCACCTGCGGGTGGTCGGCGGCCGCCGGCTGTCCGGCAGCATCGATGTGAAGACGAGCAAGAACGCCTGTGTGGCGCTGCTGTGCGCCACGCTGCTGAACGCAGGTCGCACCACTCTGCGCCGGGTGGCCCGTATCGAGGAGGTCTACCGCATCCTCGAAGTGCTGGGCAGCATCGGCGTACGGACCCGGTGGATCAACGACGGCAACGACCTGGAGATCGTCCCGCCCGCGGAGCTCGACCTCGACTCCATGGACACCGAGGCCGCCCGCCGCACCCGCAGCGTCATCATGTTCCTCGGCCCGCTGCTGCACCGGATGGACCACTTCAAGCTGCCGTACGCGGGTGGTTGCGACCTCGGCACCCGCACCGTCACACCCCACATGACGGCACTGCGCCACTTCGGCCTGGAGATCACCGCGACCGACGGCACCTACATCGGCGAGGTGGACCGCAGCGTCGCCCCCAAGCGCGCGATCGTCCTGACCGAACGCGGCGACACCGTCACCGAGAACGCGCTGCTGGCCGCCGCCCGCCACGACGGCGTCACCGTCATCCGCAACGCCTCGTCCAACTACATGGTCCAGGACCTCTGCTTCTTCCTGGAGGAGCTGGGCGTCCGGGTCGACGGCATCGGCACCACCACCCTCACCGTCCACGGCGCCGCGCACATCGAACGCGATGTGGACTTCGCACCGTCCGAGGACCCCGTCGAGGCAATGAGCCTGCTGGCGGCGGCAGTCGTCACCGAGTCGGAGCTGACCATCCGCCGGGTCCCGGTCGAGTTCCTGGAGATCGAACTGGCGGTCCTGGAGGAGATGGGCCTGGACCACGAACGCAGCGCGGAGTACGCGGCCGACAACGGCCGCACCCGGCTCATCGACCTGACGGTCCGCCCCTCCAAGCTCCAGGCCCCGCTGGACAAGATCCACCCGATGCCCTTCCCGGGCCTCAACATCGACAACGTCCCCTTCTTCGCGGCCATCGCGGCCAGCGCCCAGGGACAGACCCTCATCCACGACTGGGTCTACGACAACCGCGCCATCTACCTCACGGACCTCAACCGCCTCGGCGCCCAGGTCAAACTGCTCGACCCGCACCGGGTCCTGGTGGACGGCCCGACCCGCTGGCGCTCCTCGGAAATGATGTGCCCCCCGGCCCTGCGCCCCGCCGTCGTCGTCCTCCTGGCCATGATGGCCGCCGAGGGCACCTCCGTCCTGCGCAACGTCTATGTCATCAACCGGGGTTACGAAGACCTGGCCGAACGCCTCAACTCGATCGGGGCACAGATCGAGATCTTCCGGGACATCTGACGGCCCCTTCGCCGAAGCCCCCTTCGGAGCAGCCCCCTTCGGAGGAGGGCCGCCGCACCCATCTGACGTGCGAGGACGCGGGGCAGCAAGGCCGGGCTGCGGCACCCCACCGGCCGGGGCGGCACGTGATCACGTCCGCCCCGATCAGCACGCCCATCTCGTGCAGCCGGTCCAGGCTCCGGCGGTACGCGGGGTGGGCGGCGGCGGGTCGCGAAGCTCACCGCCACCAAGGCGACCATCGGGGTTTCCTCTCCACCGTTGTCGACGGGCCGGCCCGGCCCCCGGTGCGGGGCGGCGAGGCCGACCACGAGTCAGCGTGGAGGGGAAGATCCGGGGTGCTCCAGCCAGCGCCCGGAGACGGAGGATTTTTTCGACGACCGCGGTCGCGGTGCCGATTTCCTCCATGCCGGGCCGTGGCCACGCGGTGTACCGAGAAGGCGGAGGTCGGTCACGGCACGGTGACTGTTGGCCAGGCCTGTTGGCCGTGACGGTTCGCCGTTGCTGTTCGCCGTGCCGGTTCGCCGTTCCTGTTGGCCGTTGCTGTCGGCCGTAGCTGTCGTACGTCTCTGGCTCCGCGCCTGGCTCACCGGGCAGCCGGGCGCGGTCCCAGGGGGCCGCCCGTTCAGCGGCACAGGGCGGTGTCCACGACGCGCTCGACACGCTTCATGCCTGCCTTGTCGGTCGGCTGCATGGTGACCGCGATGTTGGCGGCGCGGCCGTCGTCGGTGGCGCCGCCCCGGGTCTCGTATCCCGGGATGCTGCCGCCGTGGCCCCAGTAGACACCGCCGCACGACAGGGGCCTGCTCACGAGCCCCAGTCCGTAGCGGGCGCCGGGGCCGAGGTAGGGAGCCGGGACGGTGGTGCGCATCTGGGCGAGCTGGGCCGCCGGGAGGAGGCGGCCGGCCAGCAGCGCGGTGAAGAACCGGTTGAGGTCGGAGTTGGTGGAGATCATCTGACCTGCCGCCCAGCCCCAGGAGGGGTCCATGACCGTGGTGTCGCGCAGCGGCGCGCCGGCGGAAGCCCTGTAGTAGCCGTGGGGATGGGGTTCTCGGATGGTCCTGTCACCGGGGGCGGGGAAAGAGGTGTGGCGCAGCCCGATGCGCTTGATGATGCGCCGGTCCAGCTCCTCGGCGAGGGGCCGGCCGGTGACCTTCTGGATGATCAGGCCGGCCAGCACGTAGTTCGTGTTGCTGTACTCCCATTTCGTCCCGGGCGCGAAGTCGGCCTTGTGCTGGAGAGCGATGTCGAGGAGGTCGCGGGGCTCGAAGTACCGGGCGTCGTCACCGAGGTAGGCGGTGTAGTTGGGAAGTCCGCTGGTGTGCTGCAGGAGCTGACGCATGGTGAGGTGGCGTCCGTCGATCCCGTCCCCGCGTACGAGGCCCGGCAGATAGGTGTCGACCGTGGCGTCGAGGCCGATCTTCCCTTCGCTGACCAGTTGCAGCACGACCACCGCGGTGAACACCTTGGTGTTGCTGCCGATCCGCACCTGACCGTCTCGGGGCACCTTCGAGCCGGTGGCCAGGTCGCCCACCCCCGCGGTGTAGGGACGGGTGCGGCCCTCACGGTCCTTGACGCTCGCCAGCGCAGCGGGCAGGCCGTCGGTGTGCACCAGTGCGCTCAGGCCCTGCTGGATGCTGTCCGGCCGCGACGTGGCGGCAGCGGACGCCGCGGGCGGCGCCAGGGCGCCCGTCATCATGACGGCGACGGCCACCGCGGCCGCAGCGGGCGCGGTTCTGCGCCGGCCACCACCCCGCAGCCGCCCGGAAGAACGAGACTTCAGCCATGTCTGCTCACGCACGAGCCCACTCCTACGGATGCGTTGGGAAACCAGCGGTTTGCGCTGGGCCCAGCATGTCCGGAGCGACTGCCCGGGGCCGATCCTGCGGGCCCCCGGCTCCAGGTGGGGCTCTCCCCCCTCCGGCCCGGGTGCGCTCAGCGGGTGGGGGGAACGGGGTGAGGATGATCTGCGGGCCGGGGGTCAGGAAAAGGAGGGGGTTTCCCCGGCCGGCCAAGTTGCCCGGTGGGCAGCGAACTTGGCATGGAGGCCGCAGTCGCGCGAGGTGTCCGCGAGGGCGTCGGGCCGCCGGGGGTAGCTATGCGGCGTCAGCTAAGGGCTGCCCCGTACCGCAACCGGAGTGCCAGGCCCATCGCGGCAGCCCCTATCCGGCTGTCCGTGCCGAGTGGGCAGGGCACGGACGAGGGGCCGGCGGAAGCGGTGGCCTGGCATCGGGAGAACCGTGGCTGAGGGAGCCGTTGACCGGTCCGGCCTCCGGCGACCATCGGGTGATCATGAAGCGTCCGCTTGCCGCAGCATGGTCGAATGACGAACCACGAGGAGAACAACGAGGAGCAGCGCGCCCCCTCTCCTGATGCGGTGCTCGCTCTCAGCATCTCCTTCGGTCTGCTGGCCGGAGTCGGACTCGGACTGCTGGTCTTTGACAACCTCGGCATCGGTATCGGCGTGGGTGTCGCGCTGGGTGTGGCGATCGGTGGAGCGCGTCGGTTCCGACGCTGAGGGGGGCTGATGGCTGTCCTTTGGCCGAGGGCGGCGCGGTCACAGCTCTCCCTCGGGGGTGAGCACCACGAACTCCGCGCCCGAGGAGTCGTTGCAGACGGCGAGCCGGCCGACGCCCGCGGCGGTTTCCGGGCCCATGGACAGCGTGCCGCCGTTGCCCGTCACCAGGCCGACGGTGGCGTCGCAGTCCTTGGAGCCGAACACCGGGTGCCAGTACGGCTTTCCGCCGGGCCCGAGCAGATCGGCGGGGACGCCCATGAGGCCGCCGTGCGTCCGGTCCTCGCCGCATCCCGCGGGGGTGAGCAGGGTGTAGATGCCGCCACCGCCGGGGAGCGGTATGTCCTGGGTGCTCCAGCCGAAGACCGTCGAGTAGAAGGCCTGCGCGGCGGCCGGATCGGTGGTGTACAGCTCCGTCCAGCACAGGCTCCCGGCACCGTCCGCGACTTCGATGCCCGGGTAGCGCACCGGCTGCCAGACGGCGAACTCCGCGCCCTGCGGGTCGGCGAACCGCGCGAACCTGCCGTCGTCCGCACCGACCAGGACGGGCGCCGAGCGGACCGAGCCGCCGGCCTGCTCCACCGCCTTGGCCGTGGCCTCCGCGTCGGAGGTGTGGAAGTAGAGCGTCCAGGCGGAGCGGGCACCCTCCTCGGGGAGCGGGCCGACCGCGGCGACAGCCGTGCCGTCGAGCCGGAAGAGCGTATATCCGCCCGCGTCCTGGTCACCGTAGGGTTCGGACCGCCAGCCGAACACGGCCCGGTAGAAGGCCGTTGCGACCTCGACATCGGGGGCACCGAGATCGAGCCAGCACGGGGAGCCGGGGACGAAGTCAGTAGTGATCATGACGATTCCCTTCACGGATCCTCTGAATTCAGCCTGCCATCCGGCACTGACAACCGCCCGTCGGCCGGGCTCCGGCGTCCGCCCCTACGGGTGCGCGTGCACAGCGGGCGTCGACTGGGCACCGCACCCCGCGGCCAGGTCCGGAAGCTCCACCGCGCAGACGGGCAACGAACCTGCCCCGCACGGGAGTTCACGGCCGGACCCGGTACAGCTCCTTGGCGATGATCGAGCGCTGCACCTCCGTGGCGCCCTCGTAGATGCGGGGTGCACGGACCTCGCGGTAGAGGTGTTCCAGCAGGTGGCCGCGGCGCAGCGCGCGGGCACCGTGGATCTGGACGGCGGCGTCGACGACGTACTGGGCGGTCTCGGTCGCCAGCAGCTTGGCCATGGCCGAGCGGCGGGCGATGTCCGGGGCCCCGGTGTCGTACGCGGAGGCGGCCGCGTACACCAGGAGGCGGGCGGACTCGACCCGGGTGGCCATCTCGGCGAGCTGGTGGCCGACCGACTGCAGGTCCCTGAGCGGGCCGCCGAACGCGGTGCGTACGCCCGCGTGCGCCAGCGCCGCGTCCAGCGCGGCCTGCGCCATACCGACCGCGAAGGCGCCGACGCTCGGCCGGAAGAGGTTCAGGGTGGCCATCGCGACGGCAAAGCCGCCGTCCACCTCGCCCAGGACATCCGCCCTGGTCACGGGCGTGCCATCGAACCGAAGCGTGCCGATCGGGTGCGGGCTGAGCATGTCCAGGTGCGCGCCGGTCAGGCCCGGCCGGCCGGCGGGCACCAGGAAGGCCGTGACACCGCGCGCGCCCGCCCCGCCTCCGGTACGGGCGAAGACGGTGGCGAAGTCCGCCTCGGGGGCGTTGGAGATCCAGCACTTCTCGCCGGTGAGCCGCCAGCCGTCCGGGCCGTCCGGCTCGGCGGCCAGGGACAGCGCGGCGGCGTCCGAGCCCGCGCCCGGCTCGCTCAGCGCGAACGACGCGACCGCGCGCCCGGCGGCGACCTCCGGCAGCCAGCGGGCGCGCTGGGCCTCGGTCCCGGACTGCACGATCGGATAGGCCCCCAGGCCCTGGAGCGCCAGTGCGGTCTCCGCCTCCGTGCACTCCTGGGCGAGGGATTCCCGCAGCAGGCACAGGTCCAGGGCGGGCAGGGCGCCGCCGTCGGGGAACAGTCGGCGCAGCAGGCCCAGTTCGCCCAGGGCCGCAACCAGCGGGCGGTTGACCCGGCCCTCCTCGCCCTGCTCCGCCAGCGGGCTCAGCCGTTCGGCCGTCAGCGCGCGCAGTTCGGCGCACCATTCCTGCTCATCCGGTCCCAGCGCGAATACGGTCACGAGGCGGCTCCCTGGTAGCGGTCCTCTATCGCGGTCTGTTGACTGCCGTCACGAACACGTTACGCTGACGACGGATCCGAACGGCAGTACCCGACCCGTGGAACGAGCAGGCAACCGCGCCGCCCCGACCGGTTACCGCACCGTCCCTCACCCTCGCCCCGCCGTCCCCCGGCCGCTCTTCGGCCCCCTTCTCGCGAGTCCGCCATGATCCGTAAGACAGGCCCTAGGGGGCATACGCCATGGAGCTACGGTCCTCGGCCCACACCGACACCTTCGCGCGCGACCGGCTGCCGCCCCACGACCAGTGGCCGCACCTCACCGACCTGGGCTACCCCGACCGGCTGAACTGCGGCGCCGAGCTGCTGGACGGCACCATCGCGCGGCTCGGCGCCGACCGGCCCGCGGTCCGTGACGCGAGCGGGGCGGTCTGGACGTACGGGCAGCTGAGGGCGCAGGTCGACGCGATCGCCCATGCGCTCACCGGCCCGCTGGGGGTGCTGCCGGGCAACCGCGTCCTGCTGCGCGGGCCCACCACGCCCTGGCTGGCCGCCTGCTGGCTCGCCGTGATGAAGGCGGGTGCGGTCGCGGTGACCGTGCTGGCCGCGCAGCGCCCGAAGGAGCTGGCCACGATCGCGGGAATCGCGCAGGTGCGCCATGCGCTGTGCGACGTCCGCTCGGTCGACGACCTGGTCAAGGCCGAGATCCCGGGGCTGCGGATCACCACGTTCGGCGGGGACGGGCCGGGCGATCTGCGGCAGCTGGCGCCGCCCGGCGGCGCGCCGTACCCGGCCGTGGAGACCTCCGCCGACGATGTGGCACTGATCGCCTTCACCTCCGGCACCACCGGCCGCCCCAAGGGCTGTATGCACTTCCACCGCGATGTGCTCGCCATCGCGGACACCTTCTCGGCGCAGGTGCTGCGCCCGGAACCGGACGATGTGTTCGCCGGCAGCCCGCCGCTCGGCTTCACCTTCGGCCTCGGCGGGCTGGTGATCTTCCCGCTGCGGGCCGGCGCCTCGGCCTTTCTCGCCGACTGGGGCGGGCCCGAGCGCCTGCTCGGCGATATCGCGGCGCACCGGATCTCGGTGCTGTTCACCGCGCCGACGGCCTACCGCGCCATGCTGCCCAAGCTCTCCGGGCACGACGTCTCCTCGCTGCGCCGGTGCGTATCGGCCGGGGAGAACCTGCCCGCCGCGACCTGGCAGGCCTGGTACGAGGCGACCGGTCTGCGGATCATCAACGGCATCGGCGCCACGGAGCTGCTGCACATCTTCCTCTCGGCCGCCGACGGCGCGGCCCGCCCGGGGACGACGGGACTGCCGGTCCCCGGCTTCCGGGCGCGGGTGGTCGGCGCGGACGGCACACCGCTGCCGGACGGCGAACCGGGGCTGCTCGCCGTACAGGGGCCCACCGGCTGCCGCTATCTCGCGGACCCCCGGCAGACCGACTACGTACGGGACGGCTGGAACCTCACCGGCGACACCTACATCCGCGAACCGGACGGCTACTTCCGGTATGTGGCCCGCGCGGACGACATGATCATTTCAGCCGGCTACAATATCGCGGGTCCCGAGGTGGAGGACGCCCTGCTGCGGCACCCCGATGTGACCGAGGCGGCAGTGGTGGGACGGGCCGACGAGGACCGCGGGCAGGTCGTCGTCGCCCATGTCGTGCTGCGGCCCGGCATCTCCCCGGGGGAGGACACCGTCGCCGCGCTCCGCGCCTTCACCAAGACCCGGATCGCGCCCTACAAATGCCCCCGCGAGATCGTCTTCCACACCTCGCTGCCGCGCACCCCGACCGGCAAGCTCCAGCGCTTCCGGCTGCGGGACCCCCTCCAGCAAGACCCCCTCTAGAGTGACCCGGTGAACGACCAGCAAACACAGCGCACCCCCCGGTCCCTGATCGTCACGTTCTACGGCGCCTACGGACGCGGCGGGGCCGGGTCCGTAGGCGGGACGGACGCCCCGGTGCCGGTCGCCGCCCTGATCCGGCTCCTCGGTGTGCTCGGAGTGGATCCGCCGTCGGTGCGTTCCGCGGTCTCCCGGCTCAAGCGGCGCGGGCTGCTGGTCCCCGCACGTACGGCCGCCGGCGCGGCCGCGTACGGGCTGTCCGACGCGGCCCGCCAACTGCTGGAGGACGGCGACCGGCGGATCTTCGGCCGCCCGGCCGCCCGGCTGTCCGACGGCTGGGTGCTGGCCGTCTTCTCCGTCCCCGAGGAGGAGCGCCACAAGCGGCATCTGCTGCGCTCCCGGCTGGCGCGGCTCGGATTCGGCACCGCGGCACCGGGCGTGTGGATCGCCCCCGCACAGCTCTACGAGGAGACCCGGCACACCCTGGAGCGGCTGCAACTGTCCCCGTACGTCGACCTGTTCACCGGTGAGCACGCCGGTTTCGCCCCCACGGCGGACGCGGTGGCCCGCTGGTGGGACCTGGACGCCCTCGCCGCCCGGCACCGCGCCTTCCTCGACGAGCAGGAACCCGTCCTCCGGCGGTGGTCGCGGCGCCGCTCGGTGCCCCCCGAAGCGGCCTACCGCGACTATCTGCTGGCGCTGGACGCCTGGCGTCAGTTGCCCTACGCGGATCCCGGACTGCCCTCTCCCCTCCTGCCTGAGGACTGGCCGGGGGGCCGCGCGGCGGACGTGTTCAGCCGGCTGCACGCCGCACTGCAGACCGCCGGGGCCCGTTACGCGCACGAGGTGACGACCGGGGCCTAGCGTCCTCGCTCCGTCGCCCGCCGCTTGCCGCCCGCCGCCTCAGCGACGGCGTGGTTGGGCCCCCACCCCGACGCCCGGCCGCGGCCGGGCAGCAGCGATCACCGAGACCACGTCCTTGAACGAGCTGCACATCCGGGTGCCGGCGACCGCGGCGAGCTCGCCGAACGTGCCGACCCCGTAGGTCACCGCGACCGGCTCCATCCGCGCGGTGACCGCCATCCTCATGTCCCCCACGGTGTCCCCCACATACGCGCTCTGCCAGGCCGCGACACCGAGCCGGCCGGCCGCCCGCAGCACCATCTCCGGATGCGGCTTGCCGCGCCGGACCATGTCCTGGCCGATGACCGGGCCGACCAGATCCCGGATGCCCATGACGTCGAGCAGCGCCTCGGCACTGCGGGTGGTCTTGGACGTGGCGACGGCCAGCTCCACGCCGTGGGCACGCAGCGCGGACAGCCCCGCGGTCACCCCGGGAAAGAGCAGCTGCGGTCCCTGGCACAGGACTTCATAGGCGAACAGTTCGCGGTAGCGGGAGATGGCCGCCTGCACCCGGCCGTCGTCCTCGGGCTTGCCCAGCAGCCGGCCGAAGGCGGGGCCGGGCGGTTTGCCGATGGCGGAGGCCGCCTGCCGGGCGGTCACCGAACACCCCTGTTCCGAGGCCACCTTGACGAGCAGCTTGCTGATCGGGGGCAGGGTGTTGGCGAGGGTGCCGTCCAGGTCGAAGACGGCGGCCCTGATCGTCTCGCCGCCGGCGCCCCGTGCACCTCTCACGGGACGTTCGACTTCCGTTGCTACGCGCATGGCTGGAGACCTTTCCGGATTCCGATGGGGGGTGCAGGGGCTCGGGTGACGTTGCTGGCTCGGCTGGTGGGGCGGCCTGCGGTCGAGGACCGGTGAAGGCAGAGGCGGTCTCGCCATGACGTACCGCTGTCCAACGGCGGTACGCGACCGTCAAGGCGGCTGCAACGGAAGGGACCTTCCCGCTTACCGCCTTCGGAGATTTAAAAACCGTCTGCGCTGTTTGTCAATGGACCCCGACCGTCCCTGACGGGTCGACAACACCCCTGCCGGGGGCCAGACTGGGGACGTAGCGCCGGAAAGGCCCGCCGGGGCTCCGACCGTACGGTCGATCGCCGACTTCGCGTCAGGGCCCACCCAGTTCTGGCCAATCACCGGAAGCATACAGAACCGCATGGTTGGTTTTCTATGTAGACTGCATTGAGCTCGCAGCCGTACTAGAGACGGGACGGACACCGTGCCCACCCAGCATCGCGCCATCCAGAGCCGCCAGGCACTCATCCGCTCGGCCGCAGAGACCTTCCTGGAGAAGGGGGTACCCGCCGCGGGCATGGTCGAGATCAGCCGGCGGGCCCGGCTGAGCAAAGGAGCGCTCTACTTCCACTTCACCTCCAAGGACGACCTCACGCTCGCGGTGCGGGACGCGGCGCTGGCGACCCTCCAGGAGATCGAGGACGTCTTCACCCGCTCCCCGCAGCCACTGGCCGTCGCCGTAAGGGACTTCACCGTCGAGCTGTTCGAGCGGGTGGAGTCGGACGCCGTGCTGCGGGCCGGGCTGCGGTTGCGTCCGGAGACCGCGCCGGGGCTCGGCATCTACGCCCTGGAGCAGCGCTGGTACGCGCTCTTCCTCGACAAGGCGGTGACCTGCGGGACCGGCGGGCCGGTCGGAACGCATGCGTCGGACACCGAACCGCGGCGCACGGCACAGCTGTTGACCTCGCTCGTGGTGGGCCTGCTCCACCTGGGCAGCGAGGACCGGACCTGGTGGGAGCGCGAGGCCGTGGTCGGCCTGTGGGCGCTGCTGCCGACCGCGTCCGGACGGGTTCCCGCCGTCGGCATCCCGGCATCGACGCAGATCACCGCGGCCGGCTGACCCGTACCTGCCGCGGGGCCTCGCCCGCCGCCGCCCCGGCCCTCGCGCCCCGGTCTCACAACTCGACCAGCACGGCCCCGATATGACGCCCCTGCGTGAGTTCGCACAGCGCCCGCGGCGCCTGCTCGATCCCCTTCAGAAGGGCATGCGGGAAGACCAGGGAGCCCTCCCGCAGGCCCTGGCCGAACTCCTTTGTCCACTCCTGCGGCAGATCCGGGTGCGCATGGAGCCCGAAGCCACGCAGGAGCACCCGCCGCGTGATGATCAGCCCCGCGTCCAGTTCCACCGGGGCGCCGCCGGGGCCCCCGCCCAGCTGGCTGGAGAGCGCGCCGACCAGCGCGAACCGCGCATCGGGGCGCGCCATGGCAAGCGCCGCCGTGAGCTGTTCGCCGCCCACGGTGTCCAGCAGCACATCGATCCCGCCCGGCGCCGCCCGGCGCAGCTGGCGTTCGATCGGCGCGGCGCCGCGCACGATCGTGTCGTCGTACCCCAGCTCGGCGCGCAGCCGGGCCGCCTTGCGCTCCGAGCCGGTGCTGCCGACGACCCGGCCGGCCCCCAGCCGCCGTGCCAGCTGCCCGGCCAGGCTGCCCACACCGCCCGCCGCCCCGGTGACGAAGACGGTGTCCCCCGGCCGGACCTCGGCGGCACGGCGCAGCGCACCCCAGGCCGTCGCCCCCTGCGACAGGTGCGCGGCCACCGTCGGCAGCTCGTCCGCCGCCAGCCGCCGGACGCGCGACTCCTCGACCGCCGCGAACTCGCGCCAGCCGTACGGATGATGGACCAGTTCGCCGGGCATGAAGCCGCCGTCGGGAGCCGCCACCACCTCACCGACCGCGGAGCCCCACAGCGCCTCACCCGGCACAAATGAGGCCATGGGCAGCCGCATTCCGGCCATCTGCGTCCGCATCGCCGCGGTCACCGCCATCAGGCGGGTACGCACCAGCACCTGCCCCGGCGCAGGCCGGGGCACCGGGACCTCGGCTACGGTGAAATGATCTACGGTCAGTTCACCGTCGGGCCGGCCGGCGAGCCGGACCTCGCGATGCATGGCGGGTATGGCGGGGACGACGGTGGGGGGCATCGGACAGCTCCTCGCGCTCGTAGTACTAGACGGCATCGCAGCGGTTCGCGACGCCGGATCGCACCCTTCGGACTTCCCGCTCGTTCCACGCAATTCAATACCGCATGGTTGGCTTCTTTAGGATGCGGAAATAGACTGCGCGGCCACGGGCGGCAGGTCGCACACAGGCACAACAACTCCAAGAGAGCATACGGAGGATGATCGGTGGTCAAGCAGGAACGCGCAGTGCGCACCCGGCGTGCCGTCCTCGAAGCAGCGGCTCATGTCATCGGCAGCCGCGGGTACCAGGCCGCCACGATGGCCGAGATCATCCAGCGCGCCGGGGTCACCAAGGGAGCGGTGTACTTCCACTTCACGTCCAAGGACGCGCTGGCCCGCGCGGTGATAACGGAGCAGACCGATCCGTTCCTTCCACAAGTCAGCGAGTCCCGGCTGCAGGACGCCATCGACTTCACCCATCAGGTGGCGCTGGCCCTGCGCAGTGACCCGTTGTTGCAGGCCGGCACCCGGATCGCGGTCGAGACGACGTTCAGCGAGGACCCACTCGTGCCGTACCAGGCGTGGATCGACATCATCACGACGATGTTCACCGAGGCCCGTGCCAACGGCGAACTGCTGCCAGGCGTGGCACCGGACCGGGCGGCCGAGTTCTTCGTCTCCGCCTACATGGGAGTGCAGTTGTTCTCGCGGGCCGCGAGCAACCGCGCCGATCTCCCGGAGCGCGTCACGGCCCTGTGGAAGCACACGCTGCCGGGTCTGGCGTCGCCGGGCGCGCTGGGCCACCTGGACCCGCACGGCCGCAGCGTGAAGATCCCGGCCTGACGGCCCTGCCCCCTCGCCCCGGCGGAGCAGGGCCCCTTCAGGGACAATTAACAAACCGCTTGGTCCGTATCTTATGGTCGGGCTGTCATCACCGAGGCTCGGCCCGTAAGGGCGTCGAGAGCCGCACACAGAAAGGAAGACCTATGGCCGGCGCCACGCTCACGCCGTACTCGCGCGATCAGCGCCACGACCTCGGAGGCCGGTGCGCCGACGGGCTCACCATGACCGTGCCGCGCGAGTACGTCCACCGCACCGCCTTATCCGAGGTCTTCCTGACCGACTGGCGGCGCCACGACGACGGATGGGAGGTCAGCGCCCAGTGGCCGCGCGCCCACACCTTCTACGGTCCGGTCCACGGGCTGCACGACCCGGTGCTGCTGATAGAGACCGTCCGGCAGACCGGGATATTGCTGAGCCATGTCGCGTACCAGGTGCCGCTGGACCACCCGATCATCTGGCAGCGGGTCCGCTATGACCTCGCGCCGCAGGCACTGCGCACCGCGGACCATCCGGCCGAGGTCACACTGCACGTCACCGACCACGACATGGTCCGCCGCGGCTCCCGGCTGGTCAGCGCCCACCAGGAGTTCCGGATCGTGTGCGACGGCGCCGACCTGGCCTCGGCGACGCTCATCTACTCCTGTCACAGCCCGGCCGTCTACCGCCGGCTGCGCGGCGAATACAGCGATCTGGCCCTCGCGAACTCCCGGAAACTGCCGCTGCCGGAGGCCGCCGCCCCGCAGCTGGTCGCCCGGGAACACGACCGCGATGTGGTGCTCTCCCCCACCGACCGCCCCGACCGCTGGCAACTGCGGGTGGACACCTCGCACCCGGTGCTCTTCGACCATCCCGTGGACCACGTGCCCGGCATGCTGATCGTCGAGGCCGCCCGGCAGGCCGCGCAGGCGGCAACGCCCGGCTTCACCGTGCCCGCCTCGGTGGACTGTGCCTTCGAGCGATACGCCGAACTCGATGCGCCGACCTGGGTGGAGGCGCGCACCACGGGCCACACCGACGGCGGTCGCCGGCAGGTCGAGGTCACCGTCGAACAGCACGGCAAGCCGGTGGTCTCGGCGCAGATCGCCTGCGTACCGATGCCCTGACCGGCCCCCGGAACGGCCCCGCCCCGCTGTCCGTGCCTCCCCGTCACCGCAGCGTGAGGCGGGGCTTCGGCGCATCGGTGCGTCCGGTGGGCGGGGTGCGGCTGCCCGCCTGGTAGGGCAGCGGCCAGACGGCGCCCGGCCCCGCGTACCCCTGCTCCGCGGCGGCGTGCAGCGTCCAGTGCGGGTCGTACAGATGCGGTCGGGCCAGTGCGCACAGGTCCGCGCGCCCGGCCAGTACCAGGGAGTTGACGTCGTCCCAGGAGGAGAGGGCACCGACCGCGATGACCGGCACGCCGAGGGTGTTGCGGATCCGGTCGGCGAACGGCGTCTGGTAGGAGCGGCCGTAGTCGGGGCGCTCGTCGGGGACGACCTGTCCGGTGGACACATCGATGGCGTCGGCGCCGTGCTCGGCGAAGGCCCGCGCGATCGCCACCGCGTCGTCCGCGGTGGTGCCGCCGTCCGCCCAGTCGGTCGCGGAGATGCGGACCGTCATCGGGCGGCCGGCCGGCCAGACGGCGCGCACCGCGTCGAAGACCTCCAGCGGGAAACGCAGCCGGCCGGTGAGCTCGCCGCCATAGGCGTCGGTGCGGTGGTTGGTCAGCGGTGAGAGGAAGCCGGAGAGCAGGTAGCCGTGGGCGCAGTGGAGTTCGAGCAGGTCGAAGCCCGCCCGGGCGGCGGACTTCGCCGATCGGACGAACTGCTCGCGGACGGTGTGCAGTTCGTCCGCGGACAAGGCATGCGGGATCTGGTTGACACCGGCGCGGTACGGGAGCGCGGAGGGCGCCACGACGGGCCAGTTGCCGTCCTGGAGCGGCTGGTCGATGCCCTCCCACATCAGCCGGGTCGAGCCCTTGCGGCCGGAGTGGCCGAGCTGGACACCGAGGGCGGTGCCGGGCGCTGAGGTGTGGACGAAGTCGGTGACCCGGCGCCAGGCCGTCTCGTGCGCCGGCGCGTACAGCCCCGTACAGCCCGGTGTGATCCGGCCCTCGGGGCTGACACACACCATCTCCGTCATCACCAGCCCGGCGCCGCCCAGCGCGCGGGCTCCGAGGTGGACGAGGTGGAAGTCACCGGGGGTGCCGTCGCCGTCCGCGGCGGAGTACATGTCCATCGGGGAGACCACGACGCGGTTGCGCAGGGTCAGCTCCCCCAGCCGGAACGGTGTGAACATCGGGGGCGTGGCGGACGGGGTGCCGGCCTCCTGCTCGACGGCGGCGACGAAGCCGGGGTCGCGCAGCCGCAGGTTGTCATGGGTGACGCGGCGGCTGCGGGTGAGGAGGTTGAAGGCGAACTGGTGGGGCGGCTGGTCGAGG
This sequence comes from Streptomyces sp. NBC_00400, assembly GCF_036048035.1. Classification (NCBI taxonomy): domain Bacteria; kingdom Bacillati; phylum Actinomycetota; class Actinomycetes; order Kitasatosporales; family Streptomycetaceae; genus Streptomyces; species Streptomyces sp. NBC_00400. The sequence goes on from NZ_CP107940.1 coordinate 1,829,577, forward strand.
TAGGTGGCCAGCTCCTCGAACCAGGCGAGGCTGGCGCGGGCGGCGCGCTGGGTGGAGGCGACGACCGGGCGGCGCTCCTCCTCGTACGCGGCCAGGGCGCTCGCGGTGTCGGGCTGTTCCTGGAGGCAGGCCGCCAGCGCGAGGGCATCCTCGACGGCGAGCTTGGTGCCGGAGCCGATGGAGAAGTGCGCGGTGTGCGCGGCGTCACCGAGCAGCACCGTGTTGCCGTGCGACCAGCGGTCGTTGACGACCGTGCGGAAGGCGGTCCAGCTGGAGTTGTTGGAGCGCAGCGACCGGCCGCGCAGCGCGTCGGTGAAGACCTTGGCGCACCACTCCGCCGACTCGCGCTCATCACAGCGGTCGAGTCCGGCCGCCCGCCAGACCTCCTCGCGCATCTCGACGATGACCGTGCTGGCCCCGAGGGTGCCTTCCGCGGTCCCGGAGGGGGGCACCCCGGGGCTCCGGGGGGCGGGCGAGGGGCCGGCGAAGGGGTAGGCGTGGAGCTGTACGACGCCGTGCTCGGTCTCGGCGATCTCGAAACGGAAGGCGTCGAAGGCGAAGTCGGCGGCGAGCCAGATGTAGCGGCAGCGGTGGGTGGCCAGGTGCGGGCGGAAGGCGTCGGCGTGGGCGGTGCGGGTCGCGCTGTGCACCCCGTCCGCGGCGATCACCAGGTCGTGCGTGCGGGCCAGCTCGGCGGCGGGCGGAGCCTCGGTACGAAAGCGCAGTGCGATGCCGAGGTCGCGGCAGCGCCGGTGGAGCACGGCCAGCAGGCGGCGCCGCCCCAGCGCGGCGAAGCCGTGCCCGCCGGAGGTCAGGGTGCGGCCGCGGTGCACGATGTCGATGTCGTCCCAGCGGACGAACTCCGCCTGGAGGGCGCGGTAGACCTCCGGGTCGGCGTGCTCGATACCGCCCAGGGTCTCGTCGGAGAGCACCACGCCGAAGCCGAAGGTGTCGTCGGGCGCGTTGCGCTCCCAGACGGTGATCTCGCGGGTGGGGTCGAGGCGCTTGAGGAGCACCGCGGCGTACAGCCCGCCCGGTCCCCCGCCGATGACGGCGACCCGCATGGTTATTTCCCCTGCCACTTGGGCGTCCGCTTCTCGGTGAAAGCGGCATGGAATTCCGCGTAGTCGGCGCTGTTCATCAGCAGCGCCTGGGTGGCGGCGTCCATCTCGACGGCGGCGGCCAGCGGCATGTCGAGTTCCGCGGTGAGCAGCGCCTTGGTCTGGGCGTGTGCCAGCGCGGGTCCCTCGGCGAGCCGGCGGGCGAGCGCCGCGGCCGCCTCGTCGGCCCGGCCCTCGTCGGCCAGCTCACTGATCAGGCCGAGCCGTTCGGCCTCCGGGGCGCGGACGGCGTCGCCGAGCATCAGCAGGCGGGTGGCGTGACCGAGGCCGATCACCCGGGGCAGCAGATAGGCCGCGCCCATGTCACCGCCGGAGAGGCCGACCTTGGTGAAGAGGAAGGCGAAACGGGCGGACGGGTCGGCGACGCGGAAGTCCGCGGCCAGCGCGAGCACCGCGCCGGCGCCGGCCGCGACCCCGTGCACCGCCGCGATCACCGGGAACGGGCACTCCCGCACCGCCCGTACGACCTGACCGGTCATCCGGTTGAAGTCCAGGAGCTGCGCGGTGTCCATGCCCAGGGTGGCGCCGATGATCTCCTCGACATCGCCGCCGGAGCAGAATCCGCGCCCCTCCCCCGCGAGCACCAGGGCGCGTACGGAACGCTCCCTGGACAGCTCGGCGAGCAGGTCACGGAGGTCGGCGTAGGCCTCGAAGGTGAGGGCATTGAGCTTGTCCGGGCGCGCCAGCGTGACGGTGGCGATCCCGTCCTTCCTGGTCACGCGGATGTGTTGCCAGGCGTCTGTACTACGGGCTGATCCTGCGAACGGGCTCATCGGGCTGCCTGCCCCCTTTGGCCGACCGGCCGGGTGGATGGTGTTCCGGATGCCTTGTCGAAGTTATCACCGGTTGGTGACTGTCGTCACGAGGACGCAATAGCGGCGCGGCGTCAGGACCTCATCGCGTCCTCGCCTCACGGAGTCATGGAGTCACGGCGTCACGGCGTCCTCGCCTCGCGGAGTCACGGCGTCACGGCGCCACGGCGTCCTCGCGTCCCGGAGTCGCCACCGGCCGAAGGTCCCGGCCGCCGTATGACTTAGGTCGTGCCCTTTCCGGTCGCTCGCCCCTGCTCCGAGGGCCCGCGCGCTTCCTACCGTGGACGTATCCCATCTGGCCTCAGGTATCCGGCCCGGCCTTTTGCGAACGGAACGGACAGCACATGCTGGAACCGCCCGCCCCCTCGACCTGGCGCATCACGCTGCCGCGCGGCGCGACGGCCGTCCCCATCGCCCGCGCGATGGTCAGATGTGCCATGCAGGACCTCCGGGCGACGGCCGACCGCACCACCGCACAGCTGCTGACCGCCGAACTCGTGGCCAATGCCCTGAAGCACACCTGCGATACGGACCCCATCGAGCTGGTGGTGGAGCTGCGGCCGGCCGGCTGCCGGATCGAGGTGCACGACGGCGATCCCCTCCTCGTCCGGGGGCTCGGCGGCCCGCTGCCCCTGCCGGGGCTGGACGCTCCGGTCACGGTGGGGACGCCGGCCGGCCCCGCACCTCTCTGCGCGGCGGACGGGCCGGGAGGGGCGGACGGGCCGGGAGGGGCGGACGGGCCGGGCACAGCGGACGGTCCCCGCGGGGCGGACGACCCTCGCACGGCCGACGGTCACCCCGCTGGTGAGGCCCGCTTCCCGATGCAGCGCACGGAGCGCGGCGGGCAGGCCGGGCACCACGACGAGACGGACGGCACCGAGCCTGCCGGGCACCACGAGGAGGGACACGAAGAGGGCCACAAGGAGGGCCACGAGGGGGCGGATGAGGCCGTTGAGGGGACCGACGACGCCGAGAGCAACGGCACTGTCCAGGTTGCCGTGGATGCGGGCGCGAAGGCGGGCGCGGGCGCAGGGGCGGATACGGGCGCTGGCGCAGGTGCGGGCGCAGGTGCGGGCGCAGGTGCGGATGCCGATGCGGGTGACCATGACCGCGGCCGTGGACTGTTGCTGATCCGGTTCCTCAGCTCCGCCTCCGGCTGCCGCCCCACACCCCGCGGCAAGGCCGTCTGGTTCACCCTCTCCGAGCTGCAGCGCGCACGCCGCTGACACCACCGCTGACGTCGGCCCTGCCCGTAGCCCGTCAGCCCTGCCCTACCGGCCGAGCGTCGCGACCAGCACCGCCTTGATCGTGTGCATCCGGTTCTCCGCCTCGTCGAAGACGACGGAGTGCGTGGACTCGAAGACCTCGTCGGTGACCTCCAGCGACGACAGCCCGTGCCGGGCGTGGATCTCCCGGCCGACCGCGGTGCCGAGGTCGTGGTACGCGGGCAGGCAGTGCAGGAACTTCACCTCCGGCTTGCCGGTCGCGCGCAGCACCTCCATCGTGACCGCGTACGGGGCGAGCAGCGCGATCCGCTCGTCCCACACCTCCTTCGGCTCGCCCATGGAGACCCAGACGTCGGTCGTCACGAAGTCCGCGCCGCGCACGCCCTCGACAACGTCCTCGGTGAGCGTGATACGGGCGCCACTGGTCTCGGCGAGCGCCTGTGCGCCGGCAACCACCGTCTCGTCGGGCCAGAGCTGCCGGGGCGCGACGATCCGTACGTCCATGCCGAGCAGAGCCCCGGTGACGAGGTAGGAGTTGCCCATGTTGTTGCGGGCGTCTCCGAGGTAGGCGAAGGCGGTCTCGGCCAGGGGGCGGCCCCGGCCGTGCTCGACCATGGTCAGCACATCGGCGAGCATCTGGGTCGGGTGCCAGTCGTCGGTCAGCCCGTTGAAGACCGGCACCCCGGCGTGGGCGGCCAGCTCCTCGACGTCGGACTGGCGGCTCCCGCGGAATTCGATACCGTCGAACATCCGGCCGAGGACCCGGGCGGTGTCCTTCACCGATTCCTTGTGCCCGATCTGCGAGCCGGACGGGTCCAGGTAGGTGGTCGAGGCGCCCTGGTCCGCGGCCGCGACCTCGAAGGCGCAGCGGGTCCGGGTGGAGGTCTTCTCGAAGATCAGGGCGATGTTCCGGCCCTGGAGACGAGGGACCTCGGTACCGGCGCGCTTGGCCGCTTTCAGCTCGGCCGCCAGGTCGATCAGTCGGCAGAATTCCTCGGCGCTGAAGTCCAGCTCCTTGAGGAAGTGGCGGCCGGTGAGGTCTATCGCCATGGGTGGGCTCCTGGTGTGCGGCAGTGGGAACGGACTCAGACCCTGGAATTGTATACGTACCCACGCATCCCTATACGGAGTCATCGGTCCTGTACGGGCCGACGCCTCCCCCATGGACCAGGGCCGCGCTCCACGGAACAGCGCCCATGGAGGGACGTCCACGGAAGGGACGCCCATGGAAGGGATACCGGGTCACACTCCCCGGACGGCTCCGGGGTCATGCCTTGCCGAACGGATCCGGTCACGCCCAGGCTGCCCCCGGCACCGCGTCCCTCGCCACCGGGCAGCTCATACAGCGCGGTCCTCCGCGTCCGCGCCCCAGCTCGCTCCCCGGAATCGTGATCACCTCGATGCCGCGCTTGCGGAGAAAGGTGTTCGTGGTGACATTGCGCTCGTACGCCACCACCACGCCCGGCTCCACCGCCAGCACATTGCAGCCGTCGTCCCACTGCTCGCGCTCCGCCGAGTGCACATCCTGGGTCGCGGTCAGCACCCGGATGTCGGACAGGCCCAGCGCGGCCGCTATGGCGCGGTGCATATGCTCCGGCGGATGATCGGTGACCTTGAGGTCCTGGTCGCCCGAGCCCGGTTCGATGGTGTAAGAGCGGAGCATCCCCAGCCCCTCGTACTGGGTGAAGGTATCCCCGTCGATCATGGTCATGACGGTGTCGAGATGCATGAAGGCCCGGCGCTTGGGCATGTCGAGCGCCACGATCGTGCGTGCCGAACCCGCCGCGAACAGACCCCGCGCCAGCAGCTCCACGGCCTGCGGAGTGGTGCGTTCACTCATGCCGATCAGCACCGCGCCACTGCCCATCACCAGGACGTCGCCGCCCTCGATGGTCGAGGGGAAGTCCGCCTGCCCCTCCGACCAGACATGGAAGTCCTGGTCACGGAAGAGCGGGTGGTGGCGGTAGATCGCCTCGTAGTGCACGGTCTCGCGCTGCCGGGCCGGCCAGCGCATCGAGTTGATCGAGACCCCGTCGTAGATCCAGGCCGAGGTATCGCGGGTGAAGAGATGGTTGGGCAGCGGGCCCAGCAGGAAGTCGTCGAGATCCATCACATGGAAGCGCACCGAGGTCGGCTCGGCATGCCGTTCCAGGAACTCACGCTTGGTCATGCCGCCGACCAGCGCTTCCACCAGCTCCGGCACCGGCAGTTCCTCGAAGGCCGCCCGCAGATGCCCCGTGGCCAGCGGCCCGTACTCCTTCTCGTCGAAGACCCGGTCGAGGACCAGCTTCCGCGCCGCGGGGATCTGCAGGCTCTCGGCGAGCAGGTCCCCGAAGAGGTGCACCTCCACCCCCCGGTCGCGCAGCACGTCCGCGAACCCGTCGTGCTCGGCCCGCGCCCGGCGCACCCACAGCACGTCGTCGAAGAGCAAGGCGTCCTTGTTGGAGGGCGTGAGCCGCTTCAGCTCCAGATCGGGGCGGTGCAGGATGACCCGGCGCAGCCGCCCGGCCTCGGAGTCGACTTGGAATCCCATCCACCCATATTGGCCGCTCGGACGGCCCGGTGGAGGGAGTCGGCGGATGTCGGGTCGCCCGGGGCATACGGCGGCGGGCGGCGGGACGGGCCGAGGGCGCTCCTCCCCCGCGGCCCGTACGCCGCTTCGGCCCGTCTGCAGCCGCGGGCCCACCGGCCTACAACCGAGGGTCCACCGGCTCCGACTCCAGCGCGAGCACCGCGAAGACGGCCTCGTGCACCCGCCACAGCGGTTCGCCGTCCGCCAGCCGGTCGAGCGCCTCCAGGCCCAGTGCGTACTCGCGCAGGGCCAGCGAACGCTTGTGGCCCAGATGACGGGTGCGCAGGCGCGCGAGGTTCTCCGGGCGGGTGTACTCCGGCCCGTAGATGATCCGCAGGTATTCGCGGCCGCGGCACTTGACGCCCGGCTGGACGAGCCGTCCGTCGCCCTGCCGTATCAGCGCCTGAACCGGCTTGACCACCATGCCCTCGCCCCCGTCAGCGGTCAGCCGCAGCCACCAGGCGGTGCCGGCCGCGACCGACGACTCGTCCTCGGTGTCGACGATGATCCGCCGGGTCGCGGCGAGCAGGCCCGGCCGCTGCGGGGTGCCGTCGGCCGCCGCACCGTCGTCCCGGGCCGTCACCACGGCCTCCGCCGCGATGAGCCGGTCGATCAGCGCCAGCTGATCGGTGTGTGCCAGCCCGGCGAGGCTGCGGCCCTGCACCGCGAGTATCTGGAACGGCGCGAGCCGGATACCGTCCGGCACACCGGTCCGCCCGGCCTGTGGTGCCTCGCCCGCATCCGGGGCCGAGGCCTGGGCGGACGCCGCGGCGTCCGCATCCGAGGCCGGAGCGTGCGCGGTGCCCGGCAGCCCGGCGGCATCCGCGTACGGCACACCGGCGGCATCCGCGTCGGGCAGACCGGTGGCCTTTGCCGGCTCCGCCCCCACGCGCCAGCAGTAGCGCCGGTACGCCTGGGTGAAGGCGGCAGCGTCCACGGCCCGGTCCCGCTGCCGGGCGAGCAGCGCGGACACCTCGACCCCCCGGGCGGCCGCCGCCTCCAGTGCGCCGAGCACGCCCGGGAACGCCGCTCCGGACGCCGCGCCCACGGCCGCGTACTGCTTGCGCAGCAGACCGGTCGCCTTCAGCGACCACGGCATCAACTCGGCGTCCAGCAGCAGCCAGTCGGTCTCCAGCTCCGCCCACAGACCCGCCTCTTCGACGCAGTCCCGGATCCGCCGCAGGATGGCTCCGGTCGTCTCCGGGTCGTCGGAGAACGGCCGGCCGGTGCGGGTGTACAGGGCGCCCGGCACCCCCTTCGGCACCCCGGTGGGGGTACCTCCGATGCCTTCGGGGCAGTGGGGGAACGCCTCGGCCACCGTCTCGTCACGGCACACCAGGACCACGGCACGGGAGCCCATGTGCTTCTCCTCGCACACCACTTCCCGCACCCCGTCCGCGCGGTACCCGGCGAACGCCTCCGCGGGGTGCTCCAGGTAACCGTCCTCCGCCGAGGTCGCACACGGCGCCATGGTCGGCGGGAGGTACGGCAGCAGCCGCGGGTCGGTCGCGAAGCGGCTCATCACCTCGAGCGCGGCCGCGGCGTTCTCCTCCTTGACCGCGAGCCGGCCCATGTACCGGGTCTCCACGATCCGCCGCCCCGCCACATCGTTCAGGTCGAGCGGACGGCCGTCCGCCCCGCCGGGCGCCTGGGTGGCGAGCGGTTTCGCAGGCTCGTACCAGACCCGCTCCGCAGGGACGTCCACCAGCTCGCGCTCCGGCCAGCGCAGCGCGGTCATCGCACCGCCGAAGACACAGCCGGTGTCCAGGCAGAGGGTGTTGTTGAGCCAGTTGGCGCGCGGGGTGGGGGTGTGGCCGTAGACGACGGCGGCACGGCCGCGGTAATCCTCGGCCCACGGGTAGCGCACCGGCAGGCCGAACTCATCGGTCTCGCCGGTGGTGTCGCCGTACAGTGCGAAGGAGCGCACCCGGCCGGACGTCCGGCCGTGGTACTTCTCCGGCAGCCCGGCGTGGCAGACCACGAGGCTGCCGCCGTCCAGGACGTAGTGGCTGACCAGACCGCGGATGAACTCCGCGACCTCGGCGCGGAAGGCGGGGTCCTCCTTCTCCAGCTGCTCGATGGTCTCGGCGAGCCCATGGGTGGGCTGGACCTTGCGGCCCTTGAGGTAACGGCCGAGCTTGTTCTCGTGATTGCCCGGCACGCACAGCGCATGCCCGGCACCCACCATGCCCATCACCAGACGCAGCACTCCGGGGCTGTCCGGCCCACGGTCCACGAGGTCGCCGACGAAGACCGCGGTACGGCCCTCGGGGTGTACGGCGTCCACGGCCCGGCCGTGTCCGTCGCGCACCAGCGCATAGCCCAGCCTGCCGAGCAGGGTCTCCAGCTCGGCACGGCAGCCGTGGATGTCGCCGATGATGTCGAACGGGCCGGTGAGGTGCCGCAGGTCGTTGAACCGCCGCTCCGTGACGACCTCGGCCGACTCCGCCTCTTCCGGCCCCCGAAGGATGTGCACCTTGCGGAAGCCCTCGCGCTCCAGATGCCGCAGCGAGCGGCGGAGTTCACGCTGGTGGCGCTGGATGACCCGGCGGGGCAGCCCGGCCCGGTCGGCGCGCGCGGCGTTGCGTGCGGCGCAGACCTGCTCGGGTACGTCGAGGACGATCGCCACCGGGAGTACGTCATGCTCCCGGGCCAGCCGCACCAGCTGGGCGCGCGCTTCGGACTGCACATTGGTCGCGTCCACGACCGTCAGCCGCCCGGCGGCCAGCCGCTTCGCCGCGATGAAGTGCAGCACCTCGAACGCCTCGCCACTGGCGCTCTGGTCGTTCTCGTCGTCGCTGACCAGCCCCCGGCAGAAGTCGGAGGAGAGGATTTCGGTCGGCCGGAAGTGCCGGGCGGCAAAGGTCGATTTTCCGGACCCGGTGGCTCCGACCAGCACCACGAGCGAGAGGTCGGGCACGGCAAGCGTGCGCCCCGCCGGCTCGGGCCGCGGCTCCGCCCCGGACCGAGGCGGCGGCTCCGGCCCGCGCTCCCGCTGGGTCCTGTCCCTCTGCCGGTCCTCGCGCGCGTGCGGCGCATGCTGCTCTTCGCCTCCGTACTCCGTACGGCCGTCATCCGTCATTCCCCGACCTCCTTCCCGGTCGCCGACGTGCTGCTGTCTTCACGGTTACCGCCGTCTTCACGGTTACCGCCGTCTTCACGGTTGCCGCTGTTTTCACGGTCACCGCCACCCTCACGGTTGCCGCCACCCTCACCGTGGATACGGAAGTGCGCGAGCTGGGTGGGCGGGCCGACCTCGGGATCGTCCGGGCCCACCGGGGCAAAGCTCACCTCGTAGCCGTGCCGTGCGGCGACCTCCCGCGCCCACTGCCGGAACTCCTCCCGTGTCCACTCGAAGCGATGGTCCGCATGCCGGGCCTGGCCGGCCGGCAGCGACTCCCAGCGCACGTTGTACTCCACGTTCGGCGTCGTCACCACGACGGTCCGCGGCCTGGCCGACCCGAACACCGCATACTCCAGCGCCGGCAGTCTCGCCGGATCGACATGCTCGACGACCTCGCTGAGCACCGCCGCGTCATAGCCCTTCAGCCTGCTGTCGGTGTACGCCAGCGACCCCTGTACGAGGCGTACGCGCTCCGACTGCCGCTCGGACATACGGTCCAGCCGCAGCCTGCGCCGCGCCTCGTGCAACGCACGCATCGACACATCCACACCGACGATCTCGGTGAACTGCCCTTCCTCGAGCAGCGCACCGACCAACTGCCCCGGCCCGCAGCCCAGATCGAGCACCCGTGCCGCCTTGCCCGAGCGCAGCACCGTGAGGATCGCCTCCCGCCGCCGTACGGCGAGCGGCACCGGCTTCTCCTCCGTGTCCGCCTCCTCGTCCACCGCGTTGTCGATCATCTCGGCGGCCATGTCGTCCGACTCGGCCAGCCGCTCCAGCTCCAGCCGCTCCATGGCCTGACGCGTGAGCGACCAGCGGCGCGCGAGGTAGCGTCCGACGATCACCCGCTGCTCCGGGTGGTCCTCCAGCCAGCCCTCGCCGGCCCGCAGCAGCTTGTCGACCTCATCCGGCGCGACCCAGTAGTGCTTGGCGTCGTCCAGCACCGGGAGCAGCACATACAGATGCCGCAGCGCCCCGGCGAGAGTGCACTCCCCTTCCAGGACGAGCCGTACGTAGCGCGAGTCACCCCACTCCGGGAACGTCTCGTCCAGCGGCACGGGCTCGGCCTGCACCGTCCATCCCAGCGGCTCGAACAGCTTGCGCACCAGCGCCGCACCACCCCGGGCGGGCAGCACCGGCACCTCGATACGCAACGGCATCGTGCGCGTCACCAGTTCGGGCCGCGCCGTGCACTGCCCCTTCATCGCGCTCGCGAAGACGCTCCTCAGCGCCACCGCCAGCAGCGACGAGGCCGCGTACGGCCGGTCGTTCACATACTGCCCCAGCGCCGAATCCGGAGCACCGCCACGTCCCTTCCCCCGGCTCCGGCGCACCAGGGCGATCGGATCGACCTCCAACAGCAGTGCAGCCGTGCACCGTTGAGCGTCGGCCTCGGGATAGAGGACGTGCGCGGTGCCCTGCGACGTCGAGAACTGCTGCGCCTTGTCAGGGTGCTTGTGCAGCAGGAATCCGAGGTCGGTCGCGGGACGGTCGGCGCTGCCGGTGGTGGTTATCGTCAGGAACACGCGTCCGAGTATTGCCGTAGTACGCCACGATCCGCACCGGATTTCCGGCAGCGCCGCCCGACGCCCGCTCAGCCGTCAGCTCAGCTGGGACTGCACCTGCGCGGAGATCAGCTCGAGGTGGTCGAGATCATCCAGGTCCAGCATCTGCAGGTAGACACGGGACGCCCCGATGGCGGCATACCGCCCGATCTTGTCGACGACCTCGGCGGGTGAGCCCGCAAGGCCGTTGGCCTTCAGTTCGTCCACGTTCCTCCCGATGGCCGCGGCCCGTCGTGCCACCTCGGCATCGCTCCTGCCGACGCAGGCCACGAGGGCGTTGGAGTACACCAGCTCATCGCCCTTGCGCCCGGCGGCTTCAGCGGCCGCCCGCACCCGCCCGAACTGGCGCTCGCTGTCTTCGAGCGAGGCAAAGGGGATGTTGAACTCATCGGCGTACTGCGCCGCCAGCCGCGGTGTACGCCTGGCGCCGTGTCCGCCGACCAGCACCGGCACCTTGCCCTGGACGGGCTTGGGCAGCGCGGGCGAATTCTCCAGCTGGTAATAGGCCCCGTCGTAGCTGAACTCCTTTCCTGCCTCGGTGGCCCACAGGCCGGTGACAATCGCCAGCTGCTCTTCCAGCCGTGCGAACTTCTCCTTGGGGAACGGAATGCCGTAAGCCTTGTGCTCCTCCTCGAACCAGCCGGCACCGAGGCCGAGTTCCACCCGGCCGCCGGACATCTGATCGACCTGCGCCACCTGGATGGCCAGCACACCCGGAAGCCGGAAGGTGCCCGCCGTCATGAGCGTCCCGAGACGGATGCGCTTGGTTTCACGGGCCAGCCCCGCCAGGGTGATCCAGGCGTCCGTCGGTCCGGGCAGCCCGTCGGCATTGCCCATGCGGAGATAATGATCCGAACGGAAAAATGCGTCGAATGCAAGGTCCTCCGTAGCTTTGGCGACCTTCAGAAGACTGTCGTAGGAAGCCCCTTGCTGGGGCTCGGTGAAAATGCGTAGCTCCATACCTCCATCCTGCGCTCCGTACGGCGAACCAACCGTCGGAGGCGCATTGATGCACCGGTCGGTCGATGCACTGGCGAGTTGATGCACTGGCGGGTTGTTGCGCCGGCCGATTGTTGCGCCGACTGCGTGATGCGCCGGCCGGTTGTCGCGCCGGCCGGAGCGAGCCGGATCAGGCGGGCCGATCCCCTGTCGGTACCGACGATGGTGACGAGGGAGAGGGCAGGCGACAGGGAACGGTGTGGGCGGCCGGAACGATGGGGGCGATACGGACGCCGCGCGGAACGGGCGGCGGGCGTCGGGGCGGTCCCGGCCCACAGGCCGGCGCGGGGGCAAACGGCGACCGGCAGTGGAAGAGAGGCGGAAAAGGGGAATGACGGTGGGCGGTGGGGCGGTGGGCAGTGGTGCAGCGGTCTACTTCTACTTGTGCTTCAGGCGGGATTCCGGTCGCGCACCTCCAGCCTCTCCAGTATCCCGGCCACACGGTCTCTCGCTTCGTCGACCGTGTCCATCGCCTCGACGCACGTCCAGTACATCCCCTCCTCGTCCGCAAGCAGCACCACACTCACCAGCGCTTCACACACTTCCCGCAGCAGTCGGCACAGGCCGGTCAGCGCCTCCTTGACATCCCGCACTTCGGACAGCTGAGCCGCCCGCAGCCCACCGGTGGCCGATGCCGGGCACAGCAGTCCCCCGCTGAACCGCCCGCCCGCGTCGCCCAGCCCCCGGGCTCTGGACCGCACTTCGTACGGCCCGAATATCGCGAGATGGCTGCCGATCGCCTCCGCCAAGGCCTGCGCCTGCCATGCCTCGACGATCACTCCCTGCACCGTGTTCGCCTCGGCCAGACCGCGTCGGCTTGCCGCGATGATCCGCACCGCGTCCATCCGCTCCCTCCTCTCCTCATCATCCGCGTGCACCTTGCACTCTTTCCACTACCCAGAGTGAGGGTGAACACCCAAAAAAGCCAGGGGAATTCGCAAATCTGTGGACAAGCAAGGCGATGTGGAAAGATCCATGACTCCATAGAGTGACAATGGGCGACCTCGCCCCACTCTCTCCCCGCACGCCTCAACACCCCCACCTTCCACACGCCCTGCACAAGTCGCGCGAAACGCCCGAAGAGGGGCACCGCAGGAAACGTCAGCGGCTGAAGGAGGCGGCGGGAGGAGCGGCGCCGGCCAGACTCCCGGCCCGCGGCCCGGGCCGGGCCAAAACCGACCGGGGCCGGGGCCGGTGCCGGCCCGCAGCCAGGCCGGCACCGGCCCCGGAAGAAGCCAGGAACGCCGGCGGGCGGGAACCGACCCCCCGCCCGCCGGTTCCCGCCCACCCCTGGCCGCTCGGTCCACCCTCCCGGCCCGGCCCGCCCTCCCCGCTCGGCCCGCTACTCCTCCCCCTCCCGCGGGCGGTCGGGCCGCGCCGAGCGGACCGCCGGGAACCGCGACTCATTGCGCTCGATCTTTGCGGCGAGCGCCGCCGCCGCGTCGACCCCCAGCGCCTCGCAGAACTGCAGCAGATACGCCAGGACGTCCGCGACCTCGTCCTCGACCCGGCCGGCCTTCCGCGGGTCCGACATCACCCTCGCCGATTCCTCCGGCGTCAACCACTGGAAGATCTCGACGAGTTCAGCAGCTTCGACGCTCAGCGCCGCGGCCAGGTTCTTGGGCGTGTGGTACTGCTGCCAGTCCCGTGCGGCCGCGAACTCGGCCAGTCGTCGCTGCAGCGCGTAAAGATCCTCACTCATGCGTCCAGGTGTAGCACCTGTACGCCGGGCAGCCCGTCGGCGACCGAGGGATCCCGCACCGTCCCCAGCAACCGCACATGTCCGCGCTCGGTCATCCGCACGGCCAGCGACACCAGCTCACGGGCCTGCCTGCGGTCCATACAGCGATCCATCCCGTCCGCCATGACCGTCATCTGCTGATGGGCCGACGGGACCTCCCCGACCGGATCCATGGCCAGTACGTCCGGCCCGGTGAGCAGTACCAGTGCCAGCGCGAGAAACCGCAGCTCACCATCGCCGAGCTGCTCGACGGGCAGCTCCCCCAGCTCGCCCCGGTCCAGTACGGCCCGCACACCCGCCGCGCCCCCGGGACCCTGTGCGCCGTGCGGCCCCGTGGAGCCACCGTGCCCCACCGCCGCAGGAGCGCCGGCGGCCCCGTCTCCCGTCCCGTCCGGCTGCCACGGCACCGCACGCAGCCCCTCGACGGGACCGGCACACGCCCCGCGCACCGCCGCGACCAGCACCGCATGCCGCCGCGCACACTCCCGGCTCGTACGCTGCAACACCATGGGCAGGTTGTCGCAGGACGACCGCAGCCGCCCCTCGTCCCGCGGCTCCCCCGCCTCACGGCCCCAGCCGCCCGCCTCGCCACCGCTCGTCTTGCGCGCCCGCGCACCCCAGGCCCCCGCAGCTCCTGCGGAAGCGCCCGCCCCGCCGGACCCCCTCGCCCTCCCCGGCGCACTCACCGCTTTCCCGCGCCCGGCTCCCGCACCACCCCCACGCGCCCCGGCGGCACGTCCGGCACGACCGGCGCCAGGCCCCCCGCCGTCCGCACCCCGCCCGTCACCCTCACCGGCCACACCCGTACCGCCCGTCCCCGCTCCCCGCATGACCTCCGGCCTCGGGTCGCACACGAACGCCGACCGCAGAGCGACCACGACCTGCTCCGCCGCGGCCAGCACCAGCCGCTGCCCCGCCGTTTTGCCCGCGACGCGCAGCGGCAGCAGGGAGGTGCCCAGCCGGTCGTCGGGCAGCGGCGCGCGGGTCACGGGAGTCGCACCCGCCGTGTGCCAGGCAGCCTGGACGGCCGGACGGGTGGGGTCGGTGAGTGCAGTGGTCAGCAACGTCTCGCCGCCGCCGGTCAACCGCTCGCCGACGATCCGCAGTTCGGGCTCGGCCTGGACGGCGAGATCGAGGCTGACGGGACCGGCCGGGCCGTCGACCGTACAGCCGATGCGGAAACCGCGCCGCCCCTGTTCGTCGGGGTGCGCCCCGGCCGGCACACAGGCCGCAGGGCTGCCCGCCACCTCCCCCACCGCCCGTGAGAGCGACTCCCCGCTGCCGAGCCGGGCGAGGATTTCGTACGCCTGCAGCGCACTGGACTTGCCGCTGCCGCTCCCTCCGCTCAACAGGGTCAGCGGGGAGAGCGGCAGGGTGACGCCGCGATGGGATTTGAAGGCGGACAGCCGTAACTCCGTGACCGCCGGCCGCACACTGTCGGAATGCATGAAGGGACGCTATGCAGCGCCCGACCGGAGAACCGTTACGCCCAACAGCTCTTCCTACGAACGGGGGACACTGCCCGCCACCTCTTCCGCGACCTCGGTCCCGTTCGGCGCCAGCAGGAAGACATTGGTGTCCACGCGGTGCATCCCGCTGCCGAGCCCGAAGACGACTCCGCTGGAGAAGTCCAGGATGCGCTTGGCGACATCGGCGTCGGCGCTGCTGAGGTCCAGCAGGACCGGGAGCTGCGCCATCAGGTACTCGGCCACCTCACGGGCGTCCGCGAAGGTCTGGACGCGAATGACGATGAACCGCCGCGCCTCCTCGGCCGGCTCCTCCTCGGGGAGGGCACGGTGGTCGGGCCAGGAAGGCCATTCACTGCTGCCGCGGAGCGGGACGACCTCGGCCAGCCCTTCCCACTGCTCGTCGGTGGCATCGGGGCCGTTCATCGAATCACCTCGCCCGGGAGAGTGTTGGCTGTCTGCGGTATCTGCATCGCACAATTCTAGGGATAAACCCACAAACCTCGGCGGACGTGACACACGCCGCGGCACGCCCCGCTCCATCCTGCACCATGCCCGATGACCTGTTCCGACATCCGCGGCAGATATCCTCCGTCGAGATTCTGTGTGCCCGTTCATCCCCGTGTGACGGAGGTTGGTGCTGTCGTGGGGTCCGAGCCTCCCGGTCGTCGTCCGCGTGGCCTGCGCGGCCTGCGCAAGCCCGCCAAGAAGCGCCCCGCCGGGCCCTCGCCCGCCCGGAGCAAGGACGATTCCGACGCGGCGGCGCAGCCCCCCGCCGAAGCCCCCGGCAGCGTCATCAATGCCGTCCTCTACCGTGACGGCCGCCGGGTCAGCACCCATGACACACTCGCCGAGGCCTTCCGGCAGCAGCGCGCCACCTCCGGCACTCTCGCCTGGATCGGCCTGCACCGCCCCAGCCGCGACGAACTTCTCGCCCTGGCCACGGAGTTCGACCTGCACCCCCTCGCTGTCGAGGACGCCCTGGAGGCCCACCAGCGCCCCAAGCTGGAACGCTACGGCGGCACTCTCTTCGTCGTCCTGCGCGCCGCGCGCTATCTCGACGACCCGGAGGAGGTCGACTTCGGCGAGCTGCACGTCTTCGTCGGCCGCGACTTCGTGCTCACCGTGCGACACGGCGGCGCCCCCGACCTCTCGGCCGTACGCGCACGCATGGAGGGCACCCCCGAACTCCTCAAGCGCGGCCCCGAAGCCGTTCTCTACGCCATCCTCGATGCCGTCGTCGACGGCTATGAGCCGGTCGTCGCCGGCGTCCAGAACGACATCGACGAGATCGAGACCGAGGTCTTCGGCGGCGACCCCCGGGTTTCCCGGCGTATCTACGAACTCTCCCGTGAGGTGGTCGAGTTCCAGCGCGCCACCCGCCCGCTCAACGGCATGCTGGAGGGCCTGACCGCGGGTTTCGAGAAATACGCCATCGACGAGGAGCTGCGCCGCTACCTGCGCGACGTGGCCGACCACGCACTGCACACCACGGACCGCGTGGACGGCTTCCGGCAGGCCCTGCAGGACATCCTCGCCGTCAACGCAACCCTGGTGAACCAGCAGCAGAACGCCGAAATGCGGGCCCTGGCCGAGGCCGGTTTCGAACAGAACGAGGAGATCAAAAAGATCTCGTCGTGGGCGGCGATCCTCTTCGCGCCGACGCTGGTGGGGACCATCTACGGCATGAACTTCGACCACATGCCGGAGTTGCACTGGGTGTTCGGATACCCCTTCGCCATCGTCCTGATGGCGATCGTGTGCACCAGTTTGTACTTCGTCTTCAAGCGGCGGGACTGGCTCTGAGCAGCCGTCGTGAGACGAGGTCCCGTGATGCAGTGCAGCCCAGATCGCCGATTCCGGCGACGCACCGGGACCGCTGGGGAGAATCTGGCGAGCATGAGCCGCGCTCCGATGCTGGCAGTCCCCAGCGATCGCGGGCATCGGGCTGCACAAGCCTCCCTTTTACCGTGCCATCTGGGAATGCTTCCACCGACCGGGGCGGATCCGGATAGGTCAGCGCCGCTGAACCAGGGCCTGAAGAACACCGGCCACCTTCCGGTCACCATCTAGAACCGGCCCCTTCCGACAAGTCCGGCTACAGCTACCGCTTCGGCAACCTCCTCCTGAACGGCCACAGCCCAAGGTCGGCCATCACGACGACCACGGCTTCGTCGTAGTCGTGCCGTTCCCCGGTCAACCGACCGCCAAGGGCATCGACCCGGGCGATGCGCTGGTCGATGTCGTCGACCACGACGTCCATGTGCAGGCGTACCTTGCCGTGCTTCGGCTCAGGCACGGGCTGGAAGTTAAGGCGGGGCTGCGGTGCGCCGGGATGGCCGAGGTAGATCCAGCCGGTCCGGGAGGGCGTTCACGGGCAGTCCAGCAGTGCGCTCCAGAAGCCCGCGACCCGTTCCGCGTCGACGCAGTCGATAGTCTCTCCGGCCCAGCGGATCGTCATGTCGTCAGCTCTCCTGTGCTGACGGGTGGGATGTCGGTGGCGCGAATTTCCTCGGCCTGACGGCCCATGCGGCCAGGGCCGCATGCACCAAGCAGCGGAGGAGGGGGTGCTCACGGGCTCCGGGTGGCCTTCTCGGATGTCGAGTTCGCGGACCTCGCCCTTGGATGACCGGGCCGGTGATCGAGGGATGTTGGGCCGCTGGAGGCGTAGGGATGTCTCGGTCGACCGGCGCCGCGGGGCGGGCGTTCCCGGCCGGGACAGCAGGGTCTCCTAGCGCTCGGCTTGCCCTCGTTCTACCCAGTCCCCCACGACGCCGCTGGTGCGGCTGGCTGCGGGAGCGGAGGCTGGGGTGGGCGCAGTGTTGCGTTCTCGGCGAGACACGAGGTGTGGGAGCGTTCGTCCTGGCGGGCCAGCAGTTCCCGACTGTCGGCGAGGGCGACGAAGGGTGTCGCAGCGCACAGGAACGGGCAGGCCCATGCCGGGATCGGGTGGGAGGCGCAGCCGTCGAGCGGCCGGCGGGGGCGTGGAAGGTGAGGGTGGCCATGTCGGGGCCGAGGTCTTCGGTGTGGACGGTGAGGAGTTGCTGGAACGGGTGACAGCGTGGCGGCCGGAGCTGTGGCCAGCCAGGGATGCGCGGTTGTCCGGTGGATTCTGCGGGTGATCTCGTATGCGGCTGTTTCGATGAGGGGGCGTGGCGGGGGCCCGTGCCGCCGGTAGATGGGTGCTGGCGTGTACGGGCCGGTGCAGGGCTGGGTGCTGTCGTAGAAGACGAGGCGGTCCAGGGCGGGAACGGTTATCCGGCGGACCGCCGACGCGGGCGGGGTCTGCGCGGATGGCTGGGTGCCGGCTGCTGGAGGTGCGCCGTTGTAGTAATGGCTGCGGGCGGTGTCCAGGTCGCTGGTGATGGTGTGGGGCACGGTGTGCAGGGCCTGGTCGAGCGCAGTGGTCAGGTGGGGGTCGGTGGCAGACCAGGGTCAGGTGGATGCCGGTGGTGTTGCGCAGGTGCAGGAGGCGCTCGAGGCGCCGGGTGGTGAGCCGATGGGCGCGCAGCACGGTCAGCCGGGCAGCGGGCAGGGCACCGATCCAGGTGGTGGCGGCCTCCCACGCGGGCTGTTGGTCTGCGGGGAAGCGGCCCGGCAACAGGGGCGCCTTGCCCTGGGCTGCCAGGAGGTCGTGGACGAGAGCGGTGTCACTGGTTGTGCCCGGCCGCTGGGTGCAGGGTGATCTGGTCGGCGGCGGGATCGTGGGCTGCCAGGACAGTGTGAGTGTGGGCGACGTCGTCGTACCGGTCCATGACCAGTGCGACGGGCGGCACGGCGCGGGTGGGTGGTGGTCATGCGAGGCGGCCTGTGTCTGGAGGCGCGGGACGCGTCGCGCGACCCGTGGACGGACATCGTCCAGCGGGCGTGCGACGACGGCGGCGAGGGCCAGCTGTTCACCTTCGATGCGCGCCCTGGCCGGGCGCCTCACCCCGAGGGGGCGGTGCGTCCCTGCACTGCGAGCGCCTCGGCGAGGGCACGCCAGACCTCGGCGGACAGTTCGACGTTGGAGGACTCCTGGGCCTTCTTGGCGATGCGCTCCATGGCGACCACGGCGGACGCCCGGTCACCGTCGATGATCGCGAGCTGATTGCGGAGGATGTCCAGGCGCACCTGCTCCCGCAGCCCCATGCCCTTCGTGCCGGCGCCCACCTGGTCGCTGAACTCGCGGGCCTCGTCGTAGCGCCCCTCGTGGAAGGCGAGCTGGCACTGGAGGAACAGAACCTCCCGGCGGTGCAGCGGCATCCCAACGAGCTCCGCCGCCACGCGGGCCTCAGCGAGCCGCGCGCGTGCCTGCGCGGTGTCCCGCGGGTCCATCTGGAGGTACAGCGATGTGGCGGCGAGCCTCAGCCGCATCCACAGCAGCGGGTCCTCGTTGCTGGGCAGGAGATACAGCGCCCGCTGCAACAAGCTCACCGCGCCGGTCCGGTCGACCTGCCGGACGCGCACCGTGGCGGCCGTCCACAGGGCCTCCACCTGGAGTTGTACGGGAACGTCGGCAGCCAGGGCCTCAACCAGCCGGTCAGCGCGGGACCGTGCTTCGTGCAGTCGCCCGCTCTCCGCCTCGACCGAGATGACGGTCATCAGGGCCTCGACGACATCACGGGTCAACAGCTGGTGCCGTTCGGCCAGGGCGAGGGCTTCGGTGGCGGACACGTGCGCGAGGGCGAGCTCACCAGAGTCGCGCAGGCGCCGGGCCAGGCCAACCCGTGAGCGGGCCTGGAGATCCGGCACACCGACCCCGTCGCTGAGGCGGGTCAGCTCCTGGAGGGTGGACAGCTCACGTTCGCTCTCGCCCCGGGCTCGGTAGCTGCGGGCGAGCAGCCAGTGTGCCTGCCAGCGCAGGGCGGCGTCCCCTTCGTCGTCCTGCTGGAGCGCGTCCTCCAGCAGCCTGGCGTTCTCCGCGGACTCGCCGAGCGTGACGACCGTGGCCAGGGTCTGCGTGAGAATGCTGCCGGACGAGCCGTGGAAGGCGGAGGGTGCCACCTCCAGGCGGGTGCACAGGTAGGACAGCACACGGGGGGTGGGCGGGCGTTCCCCGGATTCCAGCCGCGACAGGTACGCAGTCGAGATCTCGGTGCCGGCCAATTGGGCCTGGGACATGCCGCGCGCGGTCCGCAGGGCACGCAGGCGGCGGCCGAAAAGAGGCTGCTGGGGGGCCGAATCCGGAGGGCTATGCATACCGGCTAGGTTGCCGCCCGGCCAGCCGGTTTGTCAATCGCCCGCCCCACTCTGTCAAGTTTGTTCGCACATCGAGCAAAGGATGACAAAGCGGGAGCGCTTCGGCGTCGGGACCTACGGCCAGTCGATGTCGTCGAGATCCACTCCACCCGTCGGCCGACCGGCTCCGGCCAGGGCGTACAGGGGGCCACAGCCATCCGCCTGACCTAACCCAAGGACAAGTGCCGTGACGAGTCCGATGGCCAGACCGGCGCGCTTGAGCTGCATCTTCACTGACTTCTCCATACCTAGTGACGGGGTGCCCCATGGCGCTCGGGGCGCGATGGAGCCCGGCAGGGGTCGCACTGGATGGTCGGTCGAATGTCGTGGCCCCCGTGGCGAGAGTCACCTAAGCACGAGCGGACAGGTGTTGCCAAGGGCAGTCAACTAATTGACAAGAGACCCTCCGGCTTCCTGCCGTCATGGGCAGCAAACGCCGTCCGGCCACCGTCGCGCGTCGCCTGACACGCTTCTGTGGGACTGGATACCGCCTTCGACCAGCGACGCCCAGCTCTACACCTACGCGTCGCGAATCCGTGCCGCGCTCGGCTCCGCGGCCGACATCGTTCGCGAAGCGGGGCCCACACTGAGCAACACCACCGAATACCTGATCACCACCGAGGCCGCCCAGCTGGAGGAACGCCGGGCGATCGCGCTGGAAAGCCGCATCGAGGCGGATCTCGCACTCGGGCGGCACCGCGCCCTCGTCCCCGAACTGACCGGCCTGGTGGCCCGGCAGCCCCTGCGCGAGCGACTGCGCGTGCAGCTGATGACCGCCCTGTGCCGCGCCGACCGGCAGGCCGACGCGATCGGCACGCACACGAGAGCCGCCTAAGCATGAGCGGACAGGCGTTGCCAAAGGCCGTCAACTAATTGACAAGGGGCCTCCGGCTTCCTACCGTCATGGGCAGCAAATGCCGTCCGGCCACCGTCGTGCGGCGCCTGATTTTTGGGGGAACCGTGGACCTTCTGATACTCGGCCCGGTGGAAGCTCGACATGAGGCGTTACCCGTCTCGCTGTCCGGCGCCAAAGTGCACACCGTGCTGGCCGCGCTCGTCCTGGCGCGCGCCCGCGTGGTCTCCGACACGAGCCTGAGCACGCTTCTGTGGGACTGGGCACCGCCTTCGACCAGCGGCGCCCAGCTCTACACCTACGTGTCGCGGATCCGTGCCGCACTCGGCTCCGCGGCCGACGTCGTCCGCGAAGCCCGCGGCTACTCGCTCCGCCCCGCGGCGGGGACCCATATCGACGCGGTGGAGTTCGAGCGGCTGACCCGACAGGGAGCCGACGAGATCAGCTCCGGCGCGCCGGGGCGCGCCGCCACGACGCTGCGCGCGGCCCTGGGGCTGTGGCGGGGGCCCGCACTGAGCAACACCACCGAATACCTGATCACCACCGAGGCCGCCCAGCTGGAGGAACGCCGGGCGATCGCGCTGGAAAGCCGCATCGAGGCGGATCTCGCACTCGGGCGGCACCGCGCCCTCGTCCCCGAACTGACCGGCCTGGTGGCCCGGCAGCCCCTGCGCGAGCGACTGCGCGTGCAGCTGATGACCGCCCTGTGCCGCGCCGACCGGCAGGCCGACGCGATCGGCACATACCACGAGGGGCGACGGGTGCTCGCGGAAGAGCTCGGGGTCGACCCGGGGCCCGCGCTGACCGACGCATACCAGGCCGCACTGCACGGTGGGCTCACCGCGCTCTCCGGCGGGCCCCGCTCCGCCCGCAGCGGACGCTGCCCCCGTACGGGCCGCCTGCGCGGCATGCCGCTGGGCGCCCAGCGGTACCGGAGGTGAACGCGCCACTCGCGCACAGGCGCACGGGGCGGCTTCCGCGCCCGGGTGCGGACCGCCCCGGCGCGGCGCCCGCGCACCAGAAGCCACACGGGGTGCGGACGCGGGCCTCCGCATCCGCACCCCCGCCCTCCGCACGGCCCGGTTCAGACGGCGAACGCGGTCTCCAGCACCCGCGCGCCGGCCGCCCTGTCAGCCGCCGAACGGGCCAGGTCGCGGGACACACAGGTCCGCTGGAGCCACCTGTCGCGCCCGTCGAAACGAGCGGTGAACTCCGAGCGGCCGTGCACCGAGCGGCGGTTGTCGACGATCAGCAGGTCGCCGCGGTCCAGCGTCACCCAGCGCGTGGTCCGCTGCACCGCTGCCCGGAGACTGTCCAGTGCGCGTTCGGCCGCCGGTGTGAGCCCGACCATCAGGTCGAGGTCCGCGGTCATCTGGGGGTCGTACGGGTTGCCATACAGCACCGGCAGTACGGGACCGTTGCCCTGAGTCCCGTTGTGGCTGCCAAAGGAGTAGTCGACACCGGTACGGAAGACCGGCTCGAACAGCACGGTGCGCTCGCGCAGCGACAGCTCGGGCAGGATCATCCGAACGCTGGAGACGATGGTCTTCGCGGTCTTCTTGTGGTCGGGCCGCAAACAGTGCAGCATCACGTAGTCCGGCATGTGCGGGTGGAACGCCGTCTCGGTGTGGAAATCCAGCAGCATCGCCGAACTCTCCGAGGAGAGTTTCGTCGCGTTGTGCGGTGTGGGCGCGATGTTCTGGAACAGGAGTCCGCGCTTCTCCTGCCGGTAGGCGAAAGGCGAACCGATCGCCGAGGAGAAGGCGGCGAGCCACAATTCGCCGAGTTTCCGATCGGTGTGCACCCGGCACCGCGGATTGGTCGGCGTGTCGGGAAGCCGCGGGTCGACCGGCAGCCCCTTCACCAACAGTGCGCCGTAATCATTGGAATGCTGTGCGAACTGCACCACCGACTGGCGCACCGCGCGCGGCAGCTCGTGGAACCGCAGCTGCGCCTCCGCCAGGAAGGCATCCTGGTCGTCATACGGATCGGGCAGCGGGCGGCGGCCGATCTCCTCGAACTCCCGCCGGTGGGCTCGCGCGTCCGCCGCGTGGGCGCCGGGCACACGCTCCAGATCGGGCTCGGGGGAGAACAGCCGGGCGCTGAAACGGTGCCCTTCGGTGATCAGCCGCGTCGCCTCGCCGGCCGCGCCCGCCTCCGGCTCACCACCGGAGAGCCACTGCACCAGGTTCACCAGGAAACGGGCGTTGTCGGCACACCCCAGGAAGGGAAGAGTGAACATCGCGCCGTTCCCGACCACGGCGATCCGCCCCGCCCCCAGCTGCCCGGCCGCGGCGAGGACGCCACCCGCGCCCACCGCCAGCGGGTGCAGCCCCTGAGCGCCCTCCAGGGCCCTCGCCCGGTGTACGTGGAGGGCGTGGACGCCTGTAGTGGCGGCGTGCCCGGGGACCGGTGTCGCGTCCAGTCCGTACGCCAACAGGTGCGAGTCCGGCGCCGGCCGGGCCGTACTCACCAGCGACTCCGTGAGGGACACCCCCGTCAGCAGCGGAAGCGCGGCGCCGGCCGCTTCGGGGTCAGGCGTCGCGCTGTCGCCGATCAGCAGCAGCCCGCCGCCCGACTCGACGAACGCCCGCAGGCCGGCCTCCTCGGAAGGGGACAGCGCCCGGTCCGCGACACCGTGCGGTACGGGCAGCAGCAACACGTCCACGTCCGCCGCCCCGCCGGCGAGCTCACCCTCCTCCAACAGCCGGGCCCGGTGGCCGGGGCACGTCTCCAGTGCGGTGACGAGGTGTCCCAGCCACCCTATTTCCGGAAACCCCTCGGGCAGATGCGGGGATTTCTTACCGTCATCCGCCCGCCAGTGCGCGGAGAGCACCAGATCAATTCCGACGGTCTTGGTCATATGAGCTCCTCTTCGAGAAAGCCAACTGGGAAAGAGGGTCCCTTGTCGTGCTACGGCACACCTATATTTTGGCGCTCGTACACGGGGCCGGAATATAGGACTTTTGACAGGGCGGGTACCGAGAATTTCTCCCACGTCACGACATTGACCGTCGACACCGGCTGGATGCAGTCGTTCGACCTTGCGGAGGAATGAATGCCCGTCGATACCCAGACGACCGTCACCGCGCTGTTCGCGGCGCAGGCGGCGAGGACGCCCGACGCCGTGGCAGTGGAGTACGGGGAGCGCTCCCTCACGTACGCGGAGCTGGACCGCCGTGCGGGAGGCGTGGCCGCCACCCTGCACGCGGCCGGTGTGGCGAAGGGCGCCTGCGTGGGCGTACTCGCCGTTCCCGGCATCGAACTGATCGCCGGTCTGCTCGGCGTCCTCAGGTCGGGCGCCGCCTACGTGCCGCTCGATCCGGCCCACCCGCGGGAGCGGCTGACGCAGCTCGTCGGGGACGCGGACCTGGCCGCCGTGCTGAGCGGCCCCGAACACCGCGCCCTGCTGCCCGGCATAAGCGTCCCGGTGCTCGAACTCGCCGCCGGGGAAGGCCCGTCGAGCGAGCAGGAACCGGCGTCGGCACCCGGGCCCGGTGACCTCGCGTACATCATCTACACCTCCGGCTCCACGGGCCGTCCCAAGGGCGTCGAGGTCAACCACTCCGGCGTCGCCCACCTGCTGCGGGCCGTCGGGGACGTGTACCGCCTCACCCCGGGCGACGTGGGCGTCCTCACCCATTCGTTCACCTTCGACGCGTCGGTGCTGGAGATCTTCGCCCCGCTCGCGCACGGTGCCAGGCTGGTGATCGCCACCACGGAGGAGCGTCGCGACCCGACCGCCCTGGCTGCCCTCATCGCACGTCACTGCGTCACGTTCTGGGACGTGGTGCCGGCGATGCTCGCCCAGGTCCTCGAACTCCCCGGTGCCGCCGACGCCCTCGCGCCGCTACGGCTCGTCATCTCCGGCGCCGACACCCTGCCGCCCGAGCTGGTTGGCCGGTTCTTCACCGTCCTGCCAGGGGCCGAACTCCACAACCAGTACGGCCCCACCGAGGCCACCGTCATCGCGACCTACTGGCAGTGCTCCCCGGCCGACGTGCAGGGCATCGTGCCTATCGGGCGGCCGGTCGACGGCGTACGCGTCCACCTGCTCGATGCGGAGGGGCGTCCCGTCGCGGACGGCGCCACCGGCGAGATCCACATCGGCGGGACCGGCGTCAGCAGGGGATACCGCGCCCAGCCCGGACTCACCTCCGAACGATTCGTGCCCGACCCCTTCGCGGACGATCCGGACGCCCGTCTCTACCGCACCGGCGACCTCGGCCGGATCAGGCCCGACGGCGCACTCGAGTTCCACGGCCGCGCCGACCGCCAACTGAGCATTCGCGGCTACCGCGTCGAACCGGACGAGATCGAGACCGCCCTGCTCGCCCACCCGCACGTCCAGGCGGCCGCGGTCTCCGCCCGTCCCGGCGCCACCGGCGCCGAGCGCCTGATCGCCTGGGTCGTCGCCAAGCCGGGACACGGGGTCGCCGTCGGCGCCCTGCGCCGGCACCTCTCGAACGCCCTCCCGCCGTACATGATGCCGACGCACTTCGTCCTACTCGACCGGCTGCCACTGGGTACCACGGGTAAGACCGACTACCGGGCGCTGCCCGAGCCGGCCAACGCCAGGCCGGACCTCGGCGACGTCGCGTACGCCGAGCCCGCCCCCGGACTGGAAAGCACCCTCGCGGACATCTGGTCGGAGATCCTCAACATCGCCCCCGTCGGCGCACACGACAACTTCTTTGAGCTCGGCGGCCACTCGATCCTCGCCACCCGTACCATCGCCCGCATCCGTGAGGCGCTCGGTACCGAAGTGCCGCTGGTGACCATATTCGACCTGCCGACCGTCTCGGGGCTCGCCGTGTGGATCGACGAGCGGTCGAGCAGTGACGCCGAGGACGGCGACCGCGGGCCCGTGCCCGCCGACCGCAGCGGAGGCATTCCGCTCTCTGCGCCGCAGGAGCAGGTGTGGATCCTCGGCAAACTCCTGCCGGGCAGCATCGCTTACCACACCCAGGCGTACCTCGACGTGGCCGGACACGTCGACCACGCCCTCCTCGAAGAGGCGCTCACCCGCATCGTGGCCCGGCACGAGCACCTGCGCACCGCGTTCGTGGAGGTCGACGGACAACCGCGGCAGGTCGTCCAGAAACCCTTCCGGATGACCGTCCCGTTCGTCGACCTGTCCGGCGACCCGGAGGACATACGCGAACTGCTGGCGCTGGAACGGATGGAGAGGTTCGTCGCCCGCCGCATCGACGTGGCCGCCCCGCCACTGTTCCGCTGGGTGCTCTTCCGTCTCGCCCCCGACCATCACCTGCTGCTGCTCATCGAGCACCACTTCATCCACGACGGCTGGTCGTTCGGCGTCCTGCTCGGCGAACTGCGCGAGGCCTACGGCGCGCTGGTCAAGGGCGAGGCCCCGGACCTGCCCGAACTACCTGTCCAGTTCGCCGACTACACCATCTGGCAGCGCGAGTGGCTGCGCGGCGACGCCGCCAGGGAACAGCTGGAGTTCTGGCGGCGCACCCTCGACGGCGCGCCCGCCCTGCTGCCGCTGCCCACCGACCGGCCGCGACCCAAGCAGCAGAGCCCGCACGGCGAGACCATCCAGGTGAACCTGCCCGCCGCGGTGTACGACGGCATGCGCAAGGTGGGCGCCGCCACCGGCTCCACCGGCTTCATGACGATGCTATCGGCGTTCTTCACGCTGATGGGGCACTGGTCGGGCACCACCGACATCTCAGTCGCCTCCTCGATCGCCAACCGCCGCTTCCGGGCCACCGAACCGCTGATCGGCATGATGATCAACAACGTGGTGATGCGGGCCGACCTCAGCGGCGAGCCCACCTTCCGCGACCTGCTGCGCCAGGTCTCCAAGGTCGCGGTGGACGCCTACCGCAATCAGGACCTGCCTTTCCCCAAGCTGGTCGAGGCCCTCAACCCGGTCCGCGACCTGTCGTACAACCCGCTCTACCAGGTGGCGTTCTCCTACCACGACGCCCGGGTGCCACACATGCGGCTCGGCGAGGGGGAAGCGGAGATCAAGTACCTCCAGAACCGCACCGCCAAGCACGACCTGGACGTCGTCCTCATCCCGCGCGGTGACCAGTTGGTCGCCGAATCGGGCGGAGCGACGGACGACGACGTGCTCATGGAGTGGTCCTACTCCACG
Source organism: Streptomyces sp. NBC_00400 (assembly GCF_036048035.1). Classification (NCBI taxonomy): domain Bacteria; kingdom Bacillati; phylum Actinomycetota; class Actinomycetes; order Kitasatosporales; family Streptomycetaceae; genus Streptomyces; species Streptomyces sp. NBC_00400. Next base: position 1,856,403 of record NZ_CP107940.1, read on the forward strand.
GACCTGTTCGACCGCCCGACCGTCATGCGGATGATCCAGGACTACATCGCGATCGCCGAGCAGGTCGTTCGCGACCCGGACGCCCCGATCTCCGCACTGGCACGATCCGTCGCCGTCGAAACGTCGATCTGACCACCCGAGAACAGGCAAGGAGAACCACCGAGATGACCGTCACCACCAGCTCCGTCGACCCCACTGTCCCGGCGGGCGTCACCGCCCCTCCCGCCACCACGGATGGTGCACTGTCGGCCGGCCCCTTCCACCCCACCGCCGCCGACGGCATCGTCCCGTTGTTCGAGGCGCGCGCCGCCGCCACCCCTGACGCCGTGGCCCTCGTCTACGGCGAGCGCCGGCTCACCTACGGCGAACTCGACCGCTGGGCCGACGACCAGGGCGCACGGCTGCGGGCCGCCGGTGTCCGCGCCGAGAGCAACGTGGGCGTCCTCGCCCGCCCCGGCTTCGAGATGATCGTGGGCGCGCTGGCCGTGCTCAAGAGCCACGCCGCGTACGTACCCCTCGACCCCGCCCACCCGCGCGACCGTCTCGACTTCCTCCTCGCCGACGCCGGGGTGACCGTGGTCGCCGCCGCATCCGACGTCCAGGACGTGCTCGCCGGCGCCGACGCACCCGTCGTGCCGCTCACTCCCGTCCAGGGCCCGCCGCCGCCCGCCGAAGACGACCGCGCCCCACTGCCCGGCCCGGGCCAGCTCGCCTACATTGTCTACACCTCCGGCTCGACGGGCCGACCCAAGGGCGTCGAGGTCACCCACGGGAACATCGCCACCACCCTGGCGGTGACCCGGGAGAGCAGCGAATGGCAGCCCTCCGACACCGGACTGCTGAAGTACTCCTTCAGCTTTGACTCCTCCGTCGTGGAGATCTTCGCGCCGCTGACCTCCGGGGCCAGGCTCGTGATCGTCGACGAGGAGGAGCGGCGCGACCCGGCCGGTCTGGCGCGGCTGGTTCGCTCCCACAAGGTGACCCAGCTCGACCTCGTGCCCGCACTGCTGGCGCAGATACTCCAGCTCCCGGGCGCGGCCGAGGACCTCGCGTCACTGCGCTTGGTGGTGTCCGGCGGCGACGTCCTCCGCCCCCAGGTGGCCAACCGCTTCTACGACCTGCTTCCGCACGCCCGGCTGGAGAACCACTACGGCCCGACCGAGACCACCAACGACAACACCATCTGGCGCTGCATACCCGGCTGGACGGAGTCGGTCGTACCCATCGGCCACCCCGTCCCCGGCAGCACTGTCCACCTCCTGCGCCCCGACGGCATCCCCGTGGCCGACGGCGAGATCGGCGAAATCCACATCGGCGGATCCGCGGTATCGCGCGGTTACCGCAACAACCCCGCGCTGACCGGGGAACGCTTCCTCACCGACCCGTTCGGCAACGACCCGGCAGCCTGCCTCTACCGCACGGGCGACCTGGGGCGACGCCGACCCGACGGGGCCATCGAGTTCCACGGCCGCGCCGACCGGCAGCTCAGCATCCGCGGCTTCCGCGTTGAACCCGAAGAGATCGAGGCGAAGCTGACGGCACACCAGGACGTCCGCACCGCGGCTGTCGCCGCCCCTGTTGACGAGAACGGCACCCAGCGGCTCGTTGCCTACGTCACCACGACGAGCAGCGCCGGAGTGGACATACCCGCGCTGCGCACCCACCTGAACGCGACGCTGCTCCGGCACATGGTGCCCACCCACTACGTCGTCCTCGACGCCCTTCCGCTCAACGCCAACGGCAAGGTCGACCACCAGGCACTGCCGGCACCCGAAGCGGTCCGGCCCGAGATCTCGGTGCCGTACCTCCCCGCCGAGCGCACCGACCACCGGGCACTCGCCGCGATCTGGGCGGGCGTTCTCGGCATCGGCCCGATCGGCCTCGATGACGACTTCTTCGAACTGGGCGGACACTCGCTGCTCGCCATCCAGGCCGTCAACCGGATCAGGGAGGAGCTCTCGGTCGAACTCCCGCTCTCCACCGTCTTCGAGCACCCCACGATCGCCGCACTCGCCGACGCCGTGACGCGCGCCCGCGCCGGGCGGACCGCCCTGACGGAGGACGACGAACTGCGCCAGGTGCTCCTCGCGGACGCCGCCCTGCCGATCCCCTTCGTGCCCGCGGTGACCCCGGAGGACCTGGCCCGGATGACCGACCCGGAGCACATCCTGCTCACCGGCGCGACCGACTTCACCGGTGTCCACCTGCTCCAGAAGCTGGTGGGGACCACCCGCGCCCGCATCACCTGCCTGGTGCACGCCGACGACCACCGGAGGGCCGCCGCCCGCCTGCACGCCGCCCTCCACGTCCACGAGGTCAAGCTCCCCACCGACGCGCCCGTCACCCTGGTGCCGGGAGACCTGCGGCTGCCCCGGTTCGGCCTGGCGGAGGAGGAGTTCGCCGCCCTGGCCGGCTCCGTCGACGCGGTGTTCCACAACGGCGCCAGCAACAACCTCGCCCGCCCCTACAGCGCCCTGCGCGCAGCCAACGTGGCGGGCACTCTGGAAGTGTTGCGCTTCGCCGCAGCGGGCCGCATCAAGGCGGTCCACTTCAGCTCCACGGTCTCGGTCATGCCGTGGAAGGAACGGCCGGGACAGGACCGGTGGTACGAGGAGGCGCTGCCCGCGCCCGATGGGCTGACCTACGGGTACGCGCAGAGCAAGTGGGTGGCCGAGGCCCTGGTGCGCCGGGCCGCCGAACGAGGCCTGCCCGCGACCGTCCTGCGCATCGGCCGGGTGGTGGGCAACACCGAGACCGGCGTGTGGCCCGACGACGACCTGATCGGCCGGCTCGTGCTCGGCGGCATCCCGGTCGGGGCGCTGCCCGCGCGCAAGGTGCCCGAGCCGTGGCTGCCCGTCGACCAGGTCGTCTCCGACATCGCGGGGATCGCCGCCGCACCCGAGGCCTTCGGCAGCACCTTCCACCTCACCGACGGCGAGGTCGTCGACTTCGATGACGTCGCCGCCTGGGTACGGGACTACGGCTACGACGTCCGCGTCGAACCGCTGGACGCCTGGGCCGCCCGTATCGCCGCCCAGGTCGACAACCCCGCCTTCTCCGTGCTCGGCGCGCTCACCGACCCCTCCGACATGCCAGAGGAAGCCCCCGTCAGGGGCCGCGCCAACCCGTTCGACCACCGCCACGTGGACCGCGTCATCGGTCCGCGCGCGGACGACACCCCGAGGGCCGGCGCCGCGCTGCTGCACCGGCTCCTCGACCGCAGCGCTCTCGACGGCCGTATCGAACGGCCCGCGCAGAGCTGATCCGAGAGGACGACGACACCCGCATGACCGCCGACCACGAAACGCACCCGACGGGCGCACCGGACCGGAGCTCCACACCGCACGGCCGTCCCACCGGGCCGGACGGCCGCACCGCACAAGCCGGTGTCCGGTGCGCGGAGGACGACAGTCCCGGACCGCCCGGGTCGCCCTCCGCCGCCCGGGGCGGCAGCGCTCCGGAGACGGACGCCCGTCCCCGGGGGCGCGGCCGGGCGCTGCTCGGACCGATGGCTCGGTACGCTGAGCTGTTCCAGGCCCAAGGGGCCGTGCGCTTCGTGGCGGCGGGCTTCGTCGCCCGGCTCACCGTCGCGATGGCCGGCCTCGCCCTGGTCCTCGCCCTGTCCGAGGACAACGGCAGTTATGCGCTCGCGGGCACCGTCACCGGCGTACTGGGGCTCGCCTCCGCCGTCGTCGGCCCGCAGGTCGGCCGACTGCACGACCGGTATGGCCAGGACCGTGTCCTGCCACCGCTCGCGCTGGTCTTCGGCTGCTCCATGGGCCTCATCATCGCGGCCATCGCTGCCGACTGGCCGGCCTGGACGCTGTTCCCGCTGGCGGCCGCGGCGGGTGCGTCGCTGCCGCTGGTGGGCTCCCTGGTCCGGGCCCGCTGGACCAAGATGTACCGGGGCACTGAACAGCTGCGCACCTGCTACGCCCTGGAGGGCGCGACCGAAGAGGCCGTCTACATCGTCGGCCCTGTGCTCGTCACCGCGCTCGCCACCGGCATCGGTCCGCTCGTCGGGCTCGGCGCGGTCCTCGGCTGCGCGGTCCTCGGCACCCTCTCCCTCGCCGTACAGCGCTCCACCCAGCCCGAGCCGTCCGCCCACACGGGCAAGGCGGCGCCGGTGGGAGTGATGCGGCTGCCCGCGATGCGGCTGCTGTTCGCCGTGATGCTGGGCATCGGAGGAGTATTCGGCTCCATGGAGATCATCGTCGTCGGCTTCGCCACCGAACAGGGAAGCCGCGGCGCCAGTGGGCTGCTGCTGGGAGTGTGGGGCGTCAGCAGCCTGCTCGCCGGGCTGGTGTACGGGGTCGCCAAGGTGCGTACGCCTCTGCACCGCAGGTTCACCTGGGCGGTCCTGGGCTTCGCCGCCGGGCTGCTGCCCCTGCTGCTCGCCGGGAATCTGCTCACACTCTCCCTGCTGCTGCTCGTCGCGGGCCCGTCGATGTCCCTGGCGATGGTCATCGGCATGGAGGTCATCGAGCAGGTGGTGCCCGAGGCGTCCCTCACCGAGGGCATCGCCTGGTCGTCGGGCGGCACCGGTTTCGGCATGACGATCGGCTCGGCCGCCGGAGGCTGGGCAGTCGACGCGCTCGGCGCGGGGCGCGCCTTCGGCGTCCCGGCTGCCTGCGCGGTCGCCGGCCTCCTGATCGTCCTCGCCGGCCGCCGCACCCTCGCGGCCGGATGCGCGCGGGGTGCGTGACCCACGGGCCGTGCGTGGCCCCCGTACCCGTTCCACCAACTTCCCTCCCACCACTTCCACCACTTCCACCACTTCCACCACAGGAGACTCACCATGAAGATCGGCGTACTCGCCTGGGACCACGGCGAAGAGGATCCCGACTCGGTCTCCCTGGAGACCTTCGGACGGGAACTCGGCCACGAGACCGTACTGTTCACGCTCGACGAGGTGGACTGCATCCCCGCGCGACACGGATCGGACGTCACCCTGCTCGGGCAGCCGGCCCGCTCCTTCGACGTGGTGCTCTCCCGTGCGCAGCTGCGCCCCGAAAGCTTCCAGCGGGACCTGGAGATGCTGACCCTGGTGAGCGGCGTCCCCGAACTGCCGGTCCTCGACCCCGCCGATGTGTGGGTCGGGGCGGAGAGCAAATACATCATGATGCAGAAGCTGGGTGACGCCGGCGTGCCCGTACCGCCGTCCCGGTCCTGCCGCACGCCCGAGCAGGTCGCCGACGCCTGGCGCGAGTGGGGGCCGGTGGTCCACAAGCCGTCCGGCGGCTGGGGCGGCACGGACGTCGAGCGCATCGTGGACGACCTGCCGTCCGCGCTGCCGACGGTCGAGAAAATGCTCGCACGGTACGGTTCCCTCGTCGTCCAGCCGTACTACCCGAGCCCCGAGGGCGACCTGAGGATCACCGTCGTCGGAGACGCGCCGTCCCTCAGCTTCCGCCGCATACCGCAAGGTGACCAGTGGCGCGCCAACGTCAACCAGGGCGCGCAGACCGAGATCGTCGAACCTCCCGCGGAACTGGTGCCGATCGCGGTGAAGGCCGCGCAGGCGATGGGCCTCACCGTAGCGGGTGTCGACTTCCTGCCCACCCCCGACGGTTACCGCGTCCTAGAGGTCAACAACTGTCCGGGCGGCTTCTTCCTCCTGGAGCCCGAGGAGCGGATGAAGCCCATCGCCCAGATCTACGACTGGGCCGAGAAGGTCGTCGCCGAAACAAGACACGCCTGATATGTACGCCCCACCGAACGACCCCGCCCAACGGGGACGGATGACGGCGGCACACCACCGTGCCGCCGTCCAGCTCGGCGTCACCGTCACCGGGCCGGAGACCTGGGGCTGGAACGGCCGCACCCTCGGCAGGCCCGCCCGGCACCCGGCACACGGCGACTGCTGGCTGCGCCTGGACTCCGCGCCCGCCAGCCGGCGCCCCGACGCGGCCTGGGAGGGCACGGCCGTGGCGGCTGCGGTACTCCCCGGCGTACCGCAGCCCCGCCTGTACGCGGTCGACGAGCACCGTACGGGCGGTGCGCTCTACCACGCGGAGCTGTCTGCGTACCTGAGCAGCCCGGTGTGCTCCGCCGACCCGGTGCTGCGGGCCCCGCTGGAGCTCCCCGGCCGGTGGTGGGCCTCGCTGCGGACGTCCCTCGCCGCGGTGTCGACCACCGTGACGGAGCGCGTCACGCTGCGGCGCGCCTGGCTCGACCAGGTGTTCCCCGTCTTCCTCGGGCTGCCGCCGCCGGTGGAAGTGGAGTTCACCGCCGCCCACGGCGACCTGCACTGGAGCAACCTCACCCGCCGGGGGCCGGTGCTGATCGACTGGGAGGCGTACGGCACCGCACCGCGCGGATACGACGCGGCCTTGCTGCTCGCCTACTCGCTGCTGGTACCGCGTACCGCCGCCCGCGTGCGCGCGGAACTGGCGCACCTGCTCGACACCCCCTGGGGCCGTGTCGCCCAGCTGACCGCCGCCGCTGAGCTGCTCGAGAACGCCTCGCGCGGCGACCACCCCGAACTCGTCCCGCCACTGCGGGCCTTCGCCACGGCACTGGGCCGCGCCCCGACGTCCCCCGCCGTGTCCTGACCTCGAAGGAGCCCGATGACCAGCACCGTCGACACTCCGACCACGCCGCGTACCGACCTCGCGCCCGGCGTCGCGCACCTGACCGTCCCGCGGACCTCGCGCGTGCTCCCCGAGCACGGCACCGCGCTGCGCCGCGCCCTGTCCCACGCAGCGGCGGAGAGAGCCGCCAGATCCAGACCCGCCACGGCGGCCACGGACACTCCCGGCGAGCCCTGCACGCGCCCCTTCGAGCCGGCGTTCGAACTCCCCGCCGACGACGAGTGGTTGACGGAGTTCTTCGCCGTCACCGATCTCCGCTTCGCCCCCCTCGGCAGGGTGGGCAACAGCCGGCTCGTACTGCTGGACCTCATGGGCAATCCCGGCACCCTCACGGTCAAGACCCTCGCCTCGCACGTCATCGTCGCCAGGGCGGTGCGGCACACCGAGACGACCGGTGAACCGGTCATGCTGGTCACGCCGTCGTCCGCCAACAAGGCCACAGCACTGCGCGACGCGGTGCTGCGCGCCTACCGGACGGGGCTCGCGACGCCCGCGGAGCTCCGTATCGTCTCCCTGGTCCCCGACGCCTCCCGGGCGAAGCTGTGGTCGTCGGCCCTGTCGGAGGACGCCGAGCTTGCGGAACGCAACCCCCTGTGCGTCCTCGACGCCGACCACCCCGCCCATGTGAAGGAACTCGTCGCGCGGGCCGCGGACCTGTGTGCGGAAGAGATCCGCTCCCGATACGGCTTCAGGCTCTGGCACACACTCGACCTGGACAACTACCGCTGTGCCGACGCCGTGCGGGCCTTCGCCGAGCGGGACGCGCTGCCCGGCGCCCCGGGCGTCACCCGGACCCACGCGCACGCGGTGTCGAGCGCCTTCGGGCTGCTCGGGCACCACTTCGGCACCACCCTGCTGCCCGAGGGCCCCACCGCGCCGCAGTACTTCCTCGTCCAGCACGCCGCCACCCCCGACATGGTGCTCAGCCTGTATGGGACGCGGCCGCCCGCCTACCGGACGGACCCGGTGACCGGGCTGCACCACCAGGACAGCGACCTGCATCACCCGGCCACCACCTTCAGCCCCGCCGAGGACCTGGAGCCGACGTTCTACACCCGGTCGCCCGCCACGTCTCCGGCCATGAATGCGCTCATCCGCGGTAACGGCGGCGGCGGGATCGTGGTCTCCCTGCACGAGTGCCTCCAGCGGTACGGGCAGACCCGCGCCCTGCTGGCCCGTGGCGGCATCGCCCTCCCGGCCGCCCCCCGGGACCTGCGGGAGTGGTCGCTTGTCATGGTGACGACTGGCGTTCTCCTGGCGGTCGAGCGAGGACTGCTCACCACCGACGAGATCGTCCTGCACGCCTCGGGCTCCTACGGCGTCGACGACTTCACCCCGCCGCCCGCGGACCGGCTCCGCTCCATCGGCGGCCTCGCCGACCTGTGCCGGGCCGTGCACGACGCCGCGGCGGCCCCCCGGTGAGCGTGTGGGCGCCGGCCGGACTGCGCTACCAGTGGACCGCCGGTTCGGGGCCGTGGGCGAGCGCGCGCACAGCATGGGCGGGAGCGCCCGGCCGTACCTACGCGCACACCGTCATCACCGGGGCGCAGCGGCCGTTCTCGCTCTCCTACCAGGGTTTCCCGGAGGGGCTGACCTATGTGCTGCCCCATGTGCGGGAGCAGCAGGCGGCCCTGTGCGAAGGCTCCGACCGGCGCGATGAGGAGCCGGTTCGCTGGTCGTCGATAGCGCGCGAGGCACGCGCTCCCCGCAGCGACGTCCTCGTCGTTGGCTGTTCCCGCGAGCGTGCCCTCGCGCTCCCCCAGGACCGCGCGCTCGCCCTGCCCTTCCGCGTACACGCCTGGCTCGAACTCGCCGCCGGTGAAGGGGACCGTTTCCGGGGCGTCTCGCCCAATGAGCGGCGGCAGTTCGCGAAGCTCCGGCGTACTCACCAGTGGACCTGCGAAGAAGGCACCGGCGTCGACGACCTCCGGTTCTTCTACGAGCGGATGCACCTGCCCACCATGACGGCCCGGCACGGGGCCGAAACCCGCAGCACCGACTGGGCGGTCGCGCGGCGCGCCCTGTTCCGGCACGGGGTGCTGCTGTACGTCACCGAGCACGGCAAGAGGGTGGCGGGGGTGCTCTGCCGCCACGAGGACGGCGGAACCACCCTGCGGATGCGGCTCCTGGGCGTCCTCGACGGGAACGAGACGCACTACCGCAGCGGCGCGGTGAAGGCCGTGTACTACCTGACGATGGAGTGGGCCGCCCGGCACGGTGTGCGGCAGATCGACCTCTCCGGTGCCGACCCGTTCCCCGGCAGGGGCGTCTTCCAGTTCAAGCGCCGTCTGCGGCCGACGGTGCGGCACCCCCAGGACCACCACCGCGACCGGCGAGTGTACCTCCGCATCGGCCGGGATACTCCCGCAGTGCGGGACTTCCTCGTCGCCACCCCGATGTACACGGTGGACGCCGCCGGACGAATCGTCGCCACGCACTTCCACGACGCAGACCGGCCGCCCCGCCACGACATCAGAGCCGACTGCCCCGGCGTGCACGAGTCCCGCACGCTCGACCTCGACACCTTCCTGCGGAGCCGCTGAATGCCCACACATCCCGATCCCCCGCCTCGAGCGGCTCCGACGGCCCCACGTCGCCCCGCCTGGGCCACGGCGGCCTGGTGGCGGCGGCCGGTGGGGCCGGTGTACTTCGCCGCCCTGGTGTTGTCCCTGGGGCGCGGTGCCTGGTTCACCTGCTGGGCGATGTTCTTCCTCGAGTCGGTGGGTCTGACCACCGCCGAGTTCGGCATCGGCATCACCGCCGCCGGTGTCGCGGGCCTCATCCTGGGCGGCCCGGTCGGCTACCTCGCCGACCGCGTCGGAGCCCGCGAGACGCTGGCCGTCCTCGGCGTGGTGCAGGGGCTCGCGCTCCTCTCCTACGCTTGGGCGGACGACTTCTGGACGATCGTCGTGGTGACCTGCGTGATGATCGCGGCCGAACGGTCCACACCGGGCGTCCGCATCGCGGTCATCTCCGGGCTCACCACGGGCGAGGACCGCCTTCAGAGCATCTCCACCGCGCGGGTGATGACCCAGGGCGGCATCGTGGTGGGGGCCGCGCTCGGCGCGGTCGTCCTCTCCGTGCACAGCAGGGCCGGCTACCTGTCGCTCGTACTGAGTTACGGCGCAGTGTGCCTGCTGTCCAGCGCGCTGCTCCTCAAGGTGCCCCACGTGCGGTCGCTCGCCGACCGCCGGGTGCGGCGGGGCGTACTGGCGCTGCGCGACCGCCCCTTCCTCCTGATCACCTTCCTCAACGGCCTGCTCGCCCTCAACTGGGGCATGCTCGACTCGGGCGTGCCGCTGTGGATCACCGCACACACCGACGCCCCGGCGTGGATCATGGGCGTGCTGATGGGCTTCAATGCCGTCGCCATGGTGGTGTTCCAGAACCGGGTGAGCCGGTCCGGCGCAACGGTGGAGGGGGCGAGCAGGCTCGGCCTCTGGTCGGGTGTGCTGCTCGCCGCCTCCTGCGGGGTGTTCGCCCTCACGGTGGACGGCTCGGGGACGACGGTGCTCGTCGTGCTCTTCCTCGCCGCCTCGGTGCACGTCATCGGGGAGCTGTTCTTTGTGGGCAGTGGGCTCGGGCTGTCCGTCGGGCTGACGCCCGAGGACGCGCACGGCGAGTACCAGGGCGTGTTCTCCACCGGACAGTCCGCGGCCATGATGCTCGCCCCGGGCGTCATGACCGTCCTGCTCGTCGAGTGGGGCACCGTCGGTTGGCTGATGCTGGCCGGTCTCTATCTGATCGGCGGCTTCGGAACGGTCACGGCCGGACGGTGGGCACTGCGCTCCCGGCGAGCGTATGACACCTCCGGGAAGGCGGTGCCCGCATGACGGCGCTCGGAGTGCTGGTCCTGCCCGAGGCACCGGGTCCGGACGGCGGCCGGATCTGGCGCCGCTGCGAGGACCTCGGCTTCGACCACGCCTGGACCCTGGACCACCTGTCCTGGCGCACTGCGGCGGACCATCCCTGGTTCGACGCGCTGACCACCCTCGCCGTCGCGGCCACCGGGACCAGCCGGATGCACCTGGGTACCCTGGTCGTCTCACCCAACTTCCGCCACCCGGTGCTCACGGCGCGGCAGGCGGTGGCACTGGATCACGCGAGCGGCGGCAGGTTCGTGCTCGGCATCGGGGCCGGCACCGCCGGGGCCGACGCCCGCGGCCTCGGCGGGCCCGAACCCTCGCCGTCCGAACGGGCCGACCGGTTCGGTGAGTTTGTCACGCTCACCGACCTGTTGCTCCGCCGTCCGGTCACCACCTACGAGGGACGCCACTACCGCGCCAGGGAGGTGCGGATGGCCCCCGGCTGTCTGCGGCGGCCCCGGCTGCCGCTCGCGGTCGCCGCCACCGGCCCGCGCGGGCTGCTCTTGGCCGCCGCTCACGCCGACATCTGGGTCACCATCGGGGGCACCCGGCAGCCCGGCGCCGAGGCGGAACGAGACGCCTTCGCCACCCTGCGACGGCAGTCCGCGCGCCTTTCCGAGGCGTGCGAACGGACCGGACAGGCCGGCCCGCCGCGCAGACTCGTCAACCTCAGCCGGGTGGTGCCCGACTCGTACAGCTCTCCCGAACGGCTCGCGGACCTCGTCGGCCGGTGCGCGCAGGAGGGCTTCACCGACGTCGTGGTGGCACACCCACGCCCCGACGGTGTCTTCGCGGGCGACCCAGGCGCGTTCGAACGCGCGGTGCTCCACGTACTGGAAAGGACCCTCTGATGTGCGGCCTCGTCGGCTGGCTCGACTTCGGCCAGGAACCGTACAGCGGGCAGAACGTGCTCGGTGCCATGACCGACACGATGCGCCTGCGCGGCCCCGACGCCCGCGGCATCTGGCTCGGGCGCCACGCGGCCCTCGGCCACCGGCGGCTCGCGGTGATCGATCCGGCGGGCGGCACACAGCCGATGACCGCGACGGCCGGCCCCGCGGGTGCCCCGGTAGTGCTGGTCTACACGGGCGAGATCTACAACTTCCGCGAGCTGCGCCGGGAACTGAGGCACCTGGGGCACGGGTTCACCACCCGGTCCGACACCGAGGTGCTGCTGCGCGCCTACTTGGAGTGGGGCGCGGACTGCGTCGAGCGGCTCAACGGCATGTTCGCGTTCGCCCTATGGGACGAACGGAGCGAGGAACTGCTCCTCGCCAGGGATCACCTCGGCGTCAAGCCCCTCTACTACGCCCCTCACCCGCACGGCGCGCTGTTCGCCTCCGAACCGAAGGGCATCCTCGCCCACCCTTCCTTCACCCCGCGCCTGCCCGCCGACGCCCTGCCTCTGCTGCTGAACCCGAGGCTCGCCCTGCCGGGCGAGACCCCGCTGCGGGGACTGTACGAGGTCAAGCCGGGCCATGTGGTGCGCATCGGCAGACGGGGGTCCCACGAGAGCCGGTACTGGGGCCTGACCAGCCGTCCGCACACCGACGACCTGGACACCACCGTGGGCCGCGTGCGCGAGTTGCTGTCGGACATCGTGGCCCGGCACCTGGTTGCCGACGTGCCGCGCGCCGCCATGCTCTCCGGCGGCCTGGACTCCAGCGCTGTCGTGGCCCTCGCCACGCGTCACCTCACTGACCAGGGGCTGGGCCCGCTGGAGACGTACTCCGTGGGCTTCCGCGGTGAGAAGGACGACTTCCGGCCTACCGCCCTGCGCCCCGAACGCGACGGCCCCTACGCGGCCCTCGCCGCCGCATACCTCGGCACCGAGCACCGTGAGGTCGTCCTCGACCCGTCCGAGGTCGCAGACTTCCTCCCGCACGCACGTGCCGCCCGCGACCTGCCGGCGCTCGGCCAGTTCGACACATCGATGTACCTGCTGTTCGTCGCCCTGCGGGAGAGGTCGACGGTCGCGTTGTCGGGCGAGGCCGCGGACGAGATCTTCGGGGGGTACCCCTGGTTTCACGACTCGGCCACCGTCTGGCGCGACGCCTTCCCCTGGCTCGGCGACGCGCCACGCCTCGCGGACTGTCTCACCTCCGACCTGCGCCGACGGCTGAACCCCGCCGAGGCCGAGGCAGACCGCTACGCCACGCTCCGCGCCCGGGTTCCCCGCCTGGCCGGGGAGACCGGCCTCGACGCCCGGATGCGCGAGGTGCTGTTCTTCTCCCTGCACGGCCCGCTGGCGATGCTGCTGGACCGCAAGGACCGAATGAGCATGGCCGTCGGTCTCGAAGTGCGGGTGCCGTTCTGCGACCACCGTCTGCTGGACTACATGTGGAACGTACCCTGGTCAATGAAGACGGCGGACGGCCGGGAGAAGAGCCTGCTGCGCATGGCCGTGGCCGATCTCCTCCCGCCGGACATCCTGCTGCGGCCCAAGTCCGCCTATCCCGCGCTCCATGCCCCCGCACAGGACAAGCTGGTGCACGAGGCGGTACGCGCCCTGCTGGACGACCCCGCCTCACCCATGGGGCAGCTCCTCGACCGGGAGAGGGTGCTCGCGCTGATGGGCAGGGCGGGGCCCACGCTCACCCACGCGGGGACGGCGCACCTGCTGATCCCGTTCCTGGAGACGGATCTGTGGATGCGGCGGTACGGGCTGTTCCCGTCATGAGGCAGCCTCTACCTGCAGTGCCCGCTCACCGACTCCATCGAGCGATGGCCGGACGACCGCATCTGGAACGAACTGGGCGCTCGCTTTGGCGAGCCTGTAACCCTCAAGGGGCCGATCACCAGCAAGCAGGTCGTGCCGCTCCGCGAAATGGTGGTCGTCCGGCACGCACACACCCCCACCGAGATTCCCCCTGGTCGTCACCGGCGTGTTCCCTGTTGCTCGCCCTACCCCCTCCGCCACCCACCGAGTCGGCCCTGTCGGCGCACCGGCAGCAGGCAGCAGAGCTCGACAGTGCCAGGCAGGCCGCAGTAAGAGCACGGTGTACGCAGAACAAGGCGGGAATCGTGCTGACTGCGTCTGGGCCGCAGCGCGTGCCGCCGCGACGCGCGATCGTGTCTCTTCCGCTGGGGACCGATGGATCTCCGCAGGTCAGACGCCACTGAGCGCATACCCACAGGTCAGGGAAGTTCGGTAGCGGTCTTCAAAAAGATCTCGTCGTGGGCGGCGATCCTCTTCGCGCCGACGCTGGTGGGGACCATCTACGGCATGAACTTCGACCACATGCCGGAGTTGCACTGGGTGTTCGGGTACCCCTTCGCCATCGTCCTGATGGCGATCGTGTGCACCAGTTTGTACTTCGTCTTCAAGCGGCGGGACTGGCTGTAGGCGACAGACCGTTCCCACCATCTTGGTTCGCACTGGCGAGCGCCCTGAAGGGCGTATTTCCCACGCCCTTCAGGGCATCTGGGGTGAATCCGCGCCGCTGGGGAGCGGGCACCGTCCGCGTCAGGACATTCCAGCCCGGCTCTCCATGGGCTGACGGGCCGACGGGCCGACGGCTTCCGCCGGGCGACGCAGTCTTCAGGCCGGCCACCGGAGCAGAGCCGGTACGACGCGGAACCGGTCCCGCCGCCGCCTGAGGTGTGGCGCGGGTCCGGGGAGGGCCGTAGGCCCCGCGCTCATACCTCCAGGACGAGATGAATGCCCTCGTAGGCAAGCCACTGCGCGTACGTGTGCAGCCCGTAGGTGAGTCCCGTCGTGGGCTTCCAGCCGGGCGGGGGCGGGGGCCAGGCGGCTTCCTCCGCCGCCGGGCGCGGCGGCCGCGGGGCGGGTGCGAGGGGTACCGGGCGGACGGCGGTGCGGATGGCCTCGGCCAGTTCGGCGGCGGTGACCGGGGCGTCCGCCAGGCTGACGGCCCGCTCCGGTGGCGGCGTGCGGAGCACCGAGGAGAGGCCGGCGACGAGGTCGCTCGTGTGCAACGGGCGCAGCGCCTCGGCTGGGTCCTCGATGGTCAGCGGGTAGCTGCGCAGTGCGTCCCAGACGAGGCGGCCGATCCGTGCGTGGTGCGGGCAGCCGGGCCCGTACAGGTCACCCAGCCGCAAGGTGAACCCGCCGGGGTGGTCCGGCAGTTCGAGGGTGAGGGTGCGATGGGCGGAAGTGGCATCGGCGGCCGGGGTGGGCTTCGTGGCTTCTGCGGCCGTGGCCGTTGGAGCCGTCAGCGCCGTCAGGTCCAGCAGCGCGCCGGCGGCCGGCGGGCCCGCCGGCCGCCGGGCCAACGGGGTGACCTGGTGTCCGGCGTCCGTCAGTCCGCGTACGAGGTGTGCCCCGAGCGGCGTTCCGGCTCCCAGCACCCCGACCCTGCGGGCTTCGGTTCCGCGGGCTCCGGTGTGGGTGGTGCGGCGGGGTTCGCAGGCTCCACCCCGGCCGCTCCGGCTGCGGCGCATCCGTTCGGCCTCCTCGCGGCCCGCCTCGACGCCGGCCAGGGTGATCCGGGCCAGCTCGTCCCGGAGCTCCGCGATCCGCTCCTCCGGCTGCGCGTAGCTGATTCCGCCGGGGCCCACGGTGGCCAGTGCTTCGGCGAGCACGGCGGGGTCCGGCTCGGGGTCCGGGTCAGGGTGCGGGCCGGGGCCGGTCGTCGTACCGCCGTCCGTGGGGTCGCAGCGGAGCCCGGCCCTGCGTTGCACGAGTCCCATCGTGAACGCCGTCAGCCAGGTTCCCCTGGCCACCTCGGTGGTGGCGGCTTCGGTCATTCGCACGATGTCCGGTTGCAGTCTTTCCGCACGAATGCCGGAGCCTTCCAGATATTGCTCGCAGTCGAGGTGGAGCCAGTGCCCCGGGCCGGAACCACGGTGTGCGGCCGTGCCGTTCCCGTGGGCGGGCTCTTCGGCACGTACCGCGCATTGCGCCACGCCGTGTTTGAAGAAGGGGAGAACCCGCAGACCGGTCAGTCGGGTGTTTTCGCGCCCGGGAGTGTCCTTGGGAAGAAAGCACACCGAACGACGCGGTCCGCGGAATGCATTGCCGGAGATGCTGCCGTGATCCTCGTGTTCGGCGAGGCTGGGCACCGAGACGTACGACGGGATTCCGTGTGCTCTTAAGTAGCGGTTCATCAGGATGTCATCCGGCCAGCTGTCAAGATGGCGTCGGCCGAAAGTCACGAATCCGCTGGCGACGTGTCGGGGCAGAACAATGGCCACGCAGGGAAAATACTCGTTGACAGCGCCGACCCAGCGCGCACCGGCCATGGCTCCAAAACGCACCGCGGCGCCATTGCGCGAGTCCCAGAGCGCGAAGAGCGCGAGGGCGGCGTCCGGCATCTCCGCAATCGCCGCCCGGACCCGTGCGAAGAACGTCTCGGAGAGGATCATGTCGTCCTGCACGACGAGGTGGTGGGTGGCGCCGTCCTCGATCGCCTCCCAGGCACACAGCGCCGTCCGCAATACGGACGGCCGGCCCGCTGGATCGGGGTCCATGACGACCCGTAGGGCGCCCGGCGGAGCGGACCGCGCCAGCCGTTCAGCCGCCGGGCGGCGTTTCGGATGGGTCATCACGGCACCGCTCAACCGATATGGCGTCATCAATTCCTCCGGTTCTGCGCTTCTGGGGCCCTCGGCCGGCCGACCTCATTCGCTGTACCAGGCCTATCCGGCACATGTGAATCCGGACAGTACGGCGGTCCGCGCGCGACACGCAAGGCTGCCGAAATGGCGCTCTGGCAGAGGCATTTGAGGACCGACATGCTGACCGCTGGTCCATATCGGGCCATCTCATGTTCCTCATGTGCGAGGAGAGGGTGTCATGTCCGGGAGGGCGAAAATAGACGTCGGTGCCGGCACCGACGAATATGCGAGCGGCATCGGGCGTGCCGTCTCCGGAAATCCGGCGCACGGCGTCCGTCGGAATTCGGTGGAGTCGCGGCTGGACAGACTGCGGGGTGCCCGGGTGGTGGTGACCGGTGGCGCGGGGCTGGTGGGCAGCCGACTGGTCGGGCTGTTACGCCGTGCGGACGCCGAGGTGACGGTGCTGGACCGGCTGGATGCGTATCCGGAAGCGGCGCACACGGCATTGTTCGGGGTCGAGGATCTCGGGGTGAAGTTGGTGGTCGGCGATATCTGCGACCGCGCAGCGGTACGCGGGGTGCTGTCCGGCGCCGATTATGTGGTGCACGCCGCCGCATATGCCGATGTGGCCGCGTGCACACGGCGGCCCGATATCGCCTTCCGGGCGAACGTCCAGGGCACACAGGTGGTGCTGGAGGAGACCGCGGCCTCCGGGGTACGGCGGCTGGTACTGGTGTCGTCGGCTGCGGTGTACGGGAACGGCGATCCGTCGATCTGCGGGCCGCAGGAGTTTCGTGAGGACCAGCGCCTGCTGCCGGTGTCCGTGTACGCCAACTCCAAGCTCTGGGCGGAGCATCAGACCCGGCTGCTGCTGGAGGGTCCGGACACCCCGGAGTACGCGGTGCTGCGGTACTTCTCCGTCTACGGCGATCCGCAGATCCCCAAGCCCGGCAGCCATTCCTGGATGGTGGCCTGGCTGTCCATGCAGGCCCGGCTGGGCCGCCCGATGCGGCTCAACGGGGGCGGGGTCCAGGTGCGTGACCTCGTCCATGTCGAGGACGTGGCCGCGGCCACGGCGCTCGCCCTGGTGGAGCAGCACATGGCCGGGGCGACCGTCAACGTCGGAACGGGGGTGCCGACGTCGGTCCGCGAGGTCGGCGAACTCATAGCCCGTCAATTTTCGCGGGCCCGGTTCATCACCACCCCCATGCCGGAGGGAGACCCCCTGGGGGGCTACGCCGCGACCGGCCTCTCCCGTGAACTGCTGGGCTGGAAGCCGCAGATCGACGTCCGGACAGGCGTGGAGCGGTATGTGCGCTGGCTGTCCGCGACCCCGCACGCGGTGCCGGGGTGGCTGACTGCCGAGCCCGCCGCATGACAGCCTGCCCCGGGGAAACGGACAAGGCATCACGAAAGGTGACGGTCAGGTGAGTTATGTCGGCTCGTATCTCTGGAACCTGAGGCAGAAGGTGGGCAGCCGCCCGCTGCTCGTACCGGGCGCGCAGGTCCTGCTGCTGGAGGGGCCCGGCCGGGGCCTGTTCCAACAGCGCGCCGACACCGGCGTGTGGGAACTGCCGGCCGGGGCGTGCGAGGAGGGCAGTGACTTCGCCGGTACCGCCGTACGGGAGCTGGCGGAGGAGACCGGGCTGCGGGTGGACCGGGAGGATCTGGAGGCGTTCGGCTCGCTGTCCGATCCCGAGGTGCACACCCTGACCTACCCCAACGGGGACATCACCCATTGTTTCGCGCTGTGCTTCGTGGCCCGGCGCTGGTCCGGGGAGCTGTGCCTGGGCCGGGACGAGGTGACCCGGGCACAGTTCCGGGCGCTCGCGGACCCGCCGCGGCCGCTGCATCCGCCCACCGCGGTGGTCCTGGAGATGTTCCGGGAGTTCGGCTCGACCGGAAGGTTCCAGGCCCGATGAACGGACCGGTGAACAGACCCATGAGGGGACCGGCGACTGCGGCGGAAGCAGGAGAGGCGGCAGGAGCGTCGTCTGCGACGGGTGCCTCCACCGGTCGCGCGGCGGGGCACGCGGTGGTGCCGTGCCGGGCGTGCCTGTCCGGGGAGGACCTGGACTGGCTGGGCGGCAGGTCGGTCAGCCTGGCGCTGGACCTGACGACGTCGGTAACGGTGCGGACGCCGGGTGCCCGGCCGTCCGCCGGCGCGGCCCCGGACAGTGGCGGTGGCGGGACCTGGGCGGACCAGGTGTGGGCGTTTCTGCGCCGGCGGCTGTCCGGGCTGGGCCCGCGGCCGCCGGCGGTGACGGTGCGCAGCGCTGCGCCCTCGGCGAGCGGTCTCTCGTCGTCCACGGCGCTGATCGTGGCGTTGTTCCGGGCATTTGCCGACGCGGCGGCGCAGATGGGCGGCGGGAGCGGGGTGTCACCGGTCTCCGCCCGGACGCTGGCCCAGTGGGCGTACGAGTTCGAGTTCGCCGTCTTCCACGGCGGCGGGATGGATCACCTCGCGGTCATCGCGGGCGGCCTGCTGCTGCTCGACGGGCGGACCACCGGCCTGCCGGACATCCGAGGCCGGGTGGACTTCCCGGACGACTGGGCGGTGGTGGTGCTCGACTCGGGCACCCGGAAGGACACCAGTGACCACATCCGCGCGGTACGTGCCCAGCTGGCGGCCGGTGATGCCCGGCTCGCGGCGTACCAGGAGCGGTGCGATGCCGCGTCGGTGGCGGTGTGGGAGGCCGTGTACCGGCGCGATCTGGCCGGCGTCGGTGCGGCGATGAGCGAGGCGCACACCGCGATGCGGGACCTCCAGGGAATGTCCACACCGCTGCTGGAGGAGCTGCGGTCAGTGGCCCTGCGCTCCGCCGGCCTGCCGCTCAAGCTGAGCGGGGCCGGCGGCGGCGGGGCGTTGGCCGGGATCTGCCCCGCCTCCGATCAGGCGGAGGTGGTGGCGCTCCTTCGGCGGGCGCTCGGCCCGGTGCACCCTGGGGCGCGGGTGATCCCGGCCCGGGCGGCGGCGGGCCTCGCCCCGGAGCTCGCCGCGACGCCGGCCTGAGGGCCCCGTCTCCGCCTCCGGCCCTAGAGGAACGGGTCGTAATCCGTCCCCGGCTCCGGTGCGGTGACCCCTCCCGCCACCGTTCCGTCCCCGATCCTGTCGAGTTCGAGGTTGGAGCGGTGGCGGGCGCAGTGGAAGCGGCAGTCCCGGCTCGGGTCCACGATGCCGCGGTCCGAGGTGCGCCAGATCTCGGCGAGACTGTCGGTCACCGCGTCCCCGATCCGGGCCCCGGCGTTGCCCCGGTGGTACGCACAGACGTACACCCCGGACGGGGTCACCAAAGTGCGCAGCTCGGCGACCCGGCACCGGTGGTACTGCTTCTCCTGCACGGGCCCGACCCGGTTCCTCAGGGACGTCAGGGTTGAGGAGTTGACGATCTCGAAGCCGTCGCCCGCCCAGGTGGCGGCCTGGGCGAGCTGGTCCTCCACGGAGGCGAGGATCTTGTCCGCGACCTGTATGACATGGTGCCCGTCGTCGAACATCGCCTTGGTCTCGAAGTAGTCGCAGCCGATGTCCCGGGCGAGTTCGGCGGCCCGCAGGACTTCATGGTGGTTGCTGACGACGCTGCCGTCGGGCTCCCGCCGGGTCATGACGAGGAACGAGTAGCCCAGGGCGCCCCGCTTGGCCTGTGCCAGCAGCCGCATATTGCCGATGACCTTGTCGAAGACGCTGCGTCCCTTGCGGTCGGGGCGGAACCGGCGGTACGTCTCGCTGGTCCCGGCGTCGACGGAGACCCGCACCCAGGAGGCATAGGCGGCCAGTTCTGCCAGGTTCTGTGGGATCAGAGTGCCGTTGGTGACCACGCCGATCGCGATGCCGGCCTCACCGAGGACCCGCAGCACCTGACGGGTTCCCCGGTGGGCGAGCGGTTCCCCGCCACCTATGAGGACCACCCCCCGTACCTCCATCTCGACGATTTCCCGGGCGAGTTCGGCCAGCCGTTCCGGGGTGAAACGTCCTTGGTTGAGCAGCTTTCCGCTGATGCATTCCGGGCAGGCCAGATCGCAGAAGGTCGTCGGGTCCAGGTCGACGACCAGCGGGCCGCTGGAGCGGGCTCCGGTGGCCGCTTCGACGATCCGCGGCCAGCCTGACGGCTGGTAGAGCTTGGACACCAGGTCGAGGCGGTCGAACGTCACGTGTTCTCCTGCGGGTCGAGTGCAGTGGGTTCGGTCATCGGCGGAACGGTTGGTCCGCCGGTGAAACGCGTGGACGAAGGGTCCGGATCGGCTGATCCGGTGGCCGCGGCCGTCGGTGACGGCCGGACCGGCAGCGCGGTGCCGGTCCGGCCCTCTTCCGGCTCACCCTTTGACCGCGCCGGTGGCCAGGCCCGAGCCGATCCGCCGCTGGACGAGGGCGAAGAAGACCGCGACCGGGAGCGCGGTGAGCGTGGCACCGGCCATCAGGCCGCCGTAGTCGGTGCCGAAGCTGGTCTGAAAGGACAGCAGCCAGATGCTGAGGGTCTGTTTGTCGTTGCTGGACAGCAGCACGTAGGCGAGGACGTACTCGTTCCACGCCTGGACCAGGGCGTAGATGGAGGTGGCCACCAGTCCGGGGGCGAGCAGCGGCAGGACGACCCGGCGGAAGGCGCCGAGCCGGGTGCAGCCGTCGGTCATCGCGGCCTCCTCCAATTCGACCGGGATGGCCACGATGAAGCCGCGCAGCAGCCAGACCGTGAACGGCAGCATGAAGACGAGGTAGGTGAGGATCACGCCGGGCAGGCTGTCGGTCAGTCCGGCATCGCTCAGCAGGAGGTACACCGGAATGATCAGTCCGGCCAGCGGGATCATCTGGACGCCGAGGATGACCAGGACGAGGGCTCTGCGACCGGCGAACGAGAAGCGGGCGAGGGCGAACGCGGCGAGGGTCCCGATCAGCAGGGAGACCAGCACGGTCCCGGCGCCGATGAGCACACTGGAGCGGACGTTGGACCAGAAGGTCGGGGTGCCGAGGGCGCGGCGGAAGTGTTCGAGTGTCAGGTGGTCGGGCCAGAAGCGCGGTGGGTCGGCGTAAATCTCCGTTGCCGGGCGGAACGCGGTGAGCAGCATCCAGTAGAGCGGGAAGGCCATCAGGGCACTGAAGAGGAGTCCCACGGCGTTCGCCACTGCGCGACGACGGCCGTGCGGGCGCCGGCGCCGGCCGCCCGGGTCCCCGGTGCCGGGGGCTGTGTTCACTCGGCGTCTCCCAGGTGGATGATCTGGCGGACGTAGACGACCGCGCCGCCGAGCAGCATCAGGACGGTGAGGACGGCGATGGCCGCGCCGGCGCTGTAGCGGTTGACGGCGAAGGACTCGATGAACGAATAGACGCCGAGCAGGTAGTACTCCTTCTCGGGCTGGCCGCCGCGCATCAGCCAGATCTGGTTGAACACTCCGAAATCCCAGATGGCGCAGAGCGAGGTGACCAGGACGACCGACGGTTTGATCACGGGGAAGGTGACGTGCCGGAACAGCTGGAAGCCGCGGGCGCCGTCGACCCGAGCCGCCTCCTCCAGTTCGGCGGGGACCTGGCTGAGCGCAGCCAAAAGGGACAGGGCAGCGAAGGGGACGGCGCCCCAGACCACCACGCCGGTGATCACAGCGAAGCCCTGCCAGGGGTTCTCGAACCAGTTGTGCTTGGTGAAGTCGAGTCCCGGCAGCAGGCTCAGGAGCCAGTTGACGACGCCGTAGTCCGCGTCCGACAGCCAGCGGAAGATGGACGCGGCCACCATGATCGGCATGGCCCAGACGGCGACCAGGACGCCGGACATGACCGTCCGCACCCAGGGCGCGACCCGCCGCATCAGCAGTGCCACCAGCAGCGCCGGCACCATCGTCGCCGCGACGCAGGCCACGGTGAACAGGGCGGTGCGCCCGACGACGCTCCAGAAGAAGCCGTCGGAGAGGATCGAGCGGTAGTGGGCGAGCCCGGCCCAGGGCGGTGCGGCTCCGGAGAACAGTTCGCGGCGCGTCACGTCCTGGAACGAGAGCAGCACCAGGTCGACGAGCGGGTAGCCGAGGACCACGGCGAGAGCGAGCACGGTCGGCGCGATCAGCAGGTAGGGCAGCACCCGCGGCCCGGCGGTCCGCCGCGGGCGGGGAGGCCGGGGCGCGCGGCGCCGGCGCCGTGTACCCGACGGGCGGGGCAGGCGGGGCGGATCCGACAGTTCCGCGGTCTCCACGGTCGTCAGTTCTCGTTGATCACGTCGTCGATACGGCGGTCCGCGGCCCGTGCGGCCGCCGGCACCGACTGCTTCCCCGTCGCGATGTCCTGCAGCATCTCCTGGAGGACGTTGGACTTCTCGACGGCTCCCCAGCCGGGGGCCTGCGGGGTGACCCAGCCGCGTCCGGCGGCGCGCGCGGCCGGACCGTTGACGCCGCCGGCGGCCACCTCGCGGAGCTGGACGGTGTTGTTGGGCAGGGTGTCGGCGGCGATCAGCCGGCGCTGCGAGGTGCGGTCGGTGAACAGCCGGATCCAGTCCCGGGCCAGGTCCTGGTTGCTGGACTTGGCGGGAACGGCCAGGGTGGAGCCGCCCAGGAAAGGCGGCAGCAGTTTGCCGGACGGGCCGGGGAACGCAAAGGTGGCGAACTTGCCGCGCAGCGCCGGGTCGCCGCCCGACCTGCTGTCGGTCGCGGCCTTGGCCTCCCAGGTGTTGCCGTAGAACATGCCGACCTTGCCCTGGCCGACGACGGCCGGCTCGTCGCCGTTGTCCTTGGAGCGGTCGCCGGTGTAGTAGGCGTCGAGGAGCCCCTTCCAGGCGGTGAGCCCGGCGACGGACGGGGCGGAGGAAAGCGCGCCGTGCCAGCGGCCATCCTTGCGTACGGCGATCTCGCCGCCGGCATCCTTGACGAATGCCATCGCCGCGTACCAGTAGCGGCCCGGCATGTAGAAGGCGGAGAAGTTCTTGTCGGCGGCACCGAACTTCAGCTTGAGCTTGTCGAGATCCCGGCGCAATTCCGTATGGCTGCGCGGGGCCCGGGTCACGCCCGCTTTCTTGAAGAGATCGGTGCGGTAGATACCCACCCGGGCACCCGCGTAATACGGCACGCAGTAGGTCTTTCCGTCATTGCGGCAGGCGTCGCGGAGCGCCGGCAACCACTCCCCGGAATGGTCGAACGCGGACGGATCGAGGGGTGCGAAGGCACCATTGACAATGTAATTCGTGGTCTCGCTGTTGCCCATTTCGACGACGTCCGGAGCATGTTGACCGGCCAGTGCGGCGTCGATCTTCTGGTTCTTGGTGGTCCACTGCTGGTACTGCACGGCAACCTTCATCTTCGGATAGGTCTTCCGGAAGCGCTCGTTGACCTCGGACACCAGATCCGGCCAGTTCTCCTGAGCGTCCACGGTCAACCAGACCGTGAGCTCCCCTGTCCGGTCCGAGGCGGCAACCGGCTTGCCGCCGCCGCAACCGGCCAGCGCGCCCAGCACGGCAATTGCTCCCAGGCCCGCCGCGAAACGGGAGAGGCACTCATCCATGATCTCCTCCGCCAGGTTGTCGGAACCGGCTGTATCTACCCCGGGCATCCCGCTGATCACCTGGAAGCTCCTTTCCGGCCAGAAATGCCGGCGCCCGGAAATGGCCGGCGAGGGAGCCCGGGAACGGCGCACGGCAGGCCGAACCGTATTCCGATCTTGATTTCGCCACCACAAAGCCACGGCCGGTTTGACGCAAACAACACGCTGTCCCGGTGATCGGCTCTTGACGCTGCCACCCCCACTGCCTCAGCTTTGCTCGGGTGTCTCCCACGTCCCCTATCGAAGGGTTTGCACGTGACTGAGTACGGCACGACGGCCGCAGATCCGGCCCCCCGGCCTGTGAAGGTCAACTCCTGGAACGGCTGGGACCCCCTGCGGCACGTCGTCGTCGGACGCGCCGACAACGCAGTCGTCCAGGCACCCGAGCCCGCGATCCGGCGGGACTTCCCCGATGACGGCTTCCCGCTGGGCACCTACGGCCCGATGCCGGCCGACATGACCGCCGAGGCCAACGAGCAGCTGGACAACTTTGCCGAGATGCTGCGCCGCCGCGGCATCCGCGTCGACCGGCCCGGCCCCGTCGACTTCAGCCGGCGGGTCTCCACACCGGACTGGGCGCAGGAGACCATGTCCGGCTGCATGCCACCACGCGATCTCCTGCTGACCGTCGGCAACGAGATCCTCGAAGCCACCATGTCGTACCGCAGCCGCTGGTTCGAATACCTCTGCTACCGGCCCCTGTTGCAACGGATCTTCCAGGCCGACCCGCACATGCGCTGGGAGGCGGCCCCCAAGCCCCGGCTCACCGACGCCTCCTACAAGCCGGGCTTCTGGGATACCTACCCCACCCTCAGCACCGAGGAGCAGCTGGCCCGGGTGCGCGACTACGACCTCGTCCTGACCGAGGAGGAGCCGCTGTTCGACGCGGCCGACATCGCGCGCTTCGGCAAGGACCTCTTCGTCCAGCTGTCGTTCGTCACCAACCGCAGCGGGTACCAGTGGCTCACCCGCCACTTCCCCGACCACCGGGTGCATGCGGTGACCTCCACCAACACCCATCCGCTGCACATCGACGCCACGTGGGTGCCGTTGCGCCCCGGGCTGGTGCTGCACTGCGGCGAGCGGCTCGCCGACGCCGAACTGATGGAGTTCTTCCGGCGCAACGACTGGGAGATCATCGAGGCGGTGCAGCCGGCCAGTTGGGACCACCCGCCGAAGCTGTCGTACTGCAGTCCGTGGCTGGCGGGCAACATGCTC
Source organism: Streptomyces sp. NBC_00400 (assembly GCF_036048035.1). Lineage (NCBI taxonomy): Bacteria > Bacillati > Actinomycetota > Actinomycetes > Kitasatosporales > Streptomycetaceae > Streptomyces > Streptomyces sp. NBC_00400. The sequence goes on from NZ_CP107940.1 coordinate 1,881,107, forward strand.
AACCTCGACCGGAACACCCTGTGCATCGAGGAGAAGGAAGTGGCACTGGCCGACCAGCTGTCCGGACACGGCTTCGAGATCGTGCCGGTGCCGTTCCGTGCGGTGGGCCCGTTCGGCGGCGGACTGCACTGCGCCACCTTCGACATCGAGCGGGAGGGGAAACTGGAGGACTACTTCCCGCACCGTTACGGACGGTACTGAGACCGGTGCCGGACCGGGCTCCGCTCCGCCGGCACACCGTCCGGGGCGTGATCTTCGACTTCTACGGCACCCTGGTGCGGATGGTGGAGCCGCTGCCGCCCAGCCACCGGTCGCTCTTTCTCCGCAGGGGTCTGGCCGACGCCGCCGCTCGTTGGGGCGACCAGTGGGCGGCCGGGCCCCGGGACGGCGAGGAGCACACCGCCCATTCCCACAGCGAACAGGCGTACCACGCCTGGGAACTGGACCGGCTGCGGCGGCGGGCGCTGGCCTGCGGCGTGCCGGAGGCCAGCGCCGGGGAGCTGGCCGGCGACCTCGACCGGGCCACGAAGGAGCTGCGGCTGGCCCTCTTCACCGACGTTCCCGCAGCGCTGTCCGGGCTGCGGGAGCGGGGCCTGGCGGTGGCGGTGTGCTCCAACTGGTTCTGGGACCTGGACCGTGCCATCGACGGGGTCGGCCTGTCCGGCCTGGTGGACACCGCGGTCACCTCGGCCCGCGCCGGGGCCCGCAAACCGCATCCGCTCATCTACCGCACCGTGCTGGCGCGCTGCGGGCTGCGTCCCGAGCAGGCCCTGTTCGTCGGCGACATGTGGGAGGCGGATGTCGCGGGCCCGCTGGCGTGCGGAATGCGGGCGGCTCATCTGTGGCGCCCCGACCGGGCGGTGGAAGGGGTGGCCCCGCCGCTCCCGGACGGGGCCGTGCGGATCGCCTCGCTGGGCGCGCTCAGCAGTCTCCTGTAGTGCCGGGCGGGCCGGACAGCCGGTCCAGGACGTTGCGGGTCACCCGGACGACCCCGGGGTCGAGTTCGCGGCCGCAGACCACCGGCCAGTCGGTGGTCCCGGCCGTGAACACCGTGCCGCCGGCGGTGTGGATCCCCATGGTGGCGGCGCGTGGGCCGCTGATTGCCGGCTCACGTTCCGGACAGTTCCAGTGGCCCCCTTTCAGGTGGTGGAAATCGTGGTGCACCGGATCGAGGAGGTAGATCCCCAGGATGAGAAAGGACCGCGGTGTGCCGTCCGCGCCGGTGGCGTACGCCATGCCGTCCGCGTCCCGGGAGAAGGCGGCACCGTCGCACTCATAGCCGATCAGCGGGGTCCCGGCGCCCAGCGCGTCGGCAGGCCCGCCGTCGGAGCCGTCCCGCAGCCCGGTGCCCTCGTAGACCCAGTGGTCGGCGTGCTGTACCCGGTACCCGTCGCGCGGCCGATCGCCGGGCCACTCCCCCGGCCACATCCCGCCGTTGCGGAAGCTGACCCCGGTCAGGGTGTTCTCGGGCTCGCCGACGCCGTCCGGCTGCGCCGGCCACCACAGGTCGGTCGCCGGACGGTGCGGGTACTCCTCCCCCACGTAGTGGTCGGTGTCGGAGACGAACGCGCTGTTCCCGTCCACCGGATGGACCCGCCACCAACAGGTGTTGGCGCTGAGGAACGCCACGTTCCCACCATCGCGGACGAACTCTGCGACGTGGGCGCGCATCGCCGCGCTCCAGTACTCGTCATGCCCGACGCTGAGCAGCAGCCGGTAGGGGGCGAGCAGCCCGGGCTCCTCGTGCAGGTCGAGGTCGGTGCAGTACTCGACCTGGTAGCCGCTGCGTTCCAGCCAGGCGATGAACGGCGCGTCCCAGTAGGCCAGGTCGATGACGCCGCCGGGCCGGTGCAGACTGAGCCGGTGGCCGCGCGGCCGGCCGTGGCCGCCCTCTTGGTAGACCGGGTTGTCGTAGAGACTGGCGGCCCGCCGGCCGTCCGGGCGGTCGGCGCGATTGTAGGCGTGCCGGGTGTACGTGGATTTCTTGTAGAGGATGCGGGCGCCGGTCGCAGCGGGCCGCTGGGGCCGGACGACGAAGAACTCCCGGCCGAAGCCCTCGATTCCGGTGTCGTCCAGCAGGGGAACGTCCCTGGCACGGCTTTCCGGCCCCTCGACGAAATGGGCCAGATAGATGCCTGGCGGCCAGTCAGCGGGAATGGCGTGACGGTACGCCGGCCAATTCCAGTCCACGGCGGGCGTGGCGCGGTCCGCAGTGCCGTCCGGATGGGGCGGTGCGGCGGCCGAAATTCCTCGGTACGGCCCGGACTCCGCCATGAAGGACAGGTGTCGCCCCAACCGGTAGAAGCGGACCCTGAATTCACCGGAATCCGTCGACACATGAAATCCGAGACGCCGTCCGGCTATCACACTCTCACGATCCATATATCCCTCGATCATCCGTGCCATGCTAGGCGCGCCATCGAGGGCCGACAATGAAAATTCCAGCCAAGGGAGCCTGACAATGGACAGCACATTCCGGGTGCGCGAACTCGTCCTGGGTATCGAGGGACTGGCGCTGCTCCGACATGCGATGGACGCCGACGACAGTTTCCTCAAGGCCCGGGTGGAGGAAATCCGCGCCGTCGCCGCGGGCGAAGGCGTTCCGCTCCCGGACGGCGGGGCGGCGGTCAGCGAACTGGACGCCGCGGCCGGCTACGCCTCCTGGTCGGCCCGCTATGACTCGCTGCCGAGCTCGTTCATCGAGGTCGAGGAGCCGGTGGTGCACCGGCTGCTGGACCGCGGCCCGGTGGGCACCGCACTGGACGCAGCCTGCGGCACCGGCCGCCAGACCGCCGCCCTGGCGGCCCGCGGCCACCGTGTCATCGGTGTCGACCAGTCCCCGGAAATGCTGGCACAAGCCCGCCGCAAGGCCCCCGGCGCCGAATTCCGCCGCGGGCGGCTGGAAGACCTTCCGCTCGATGACGACAGCGTCGACCTCGCGGTCTGCTCACTCGCCATGACGCACCTCCCGGATCTTTCCTCCGGTATCGCCGAAATGGCCCGGGTGCTCCGCCCCGGTGGCCGGATCATCCTCTCCGACATGCACCCGTTCGTCGTCTCCCTCCAGGGCCAGTGCATTTTCGTCCACGGCGACGACCGCCTGGCCTTCGTCCGCAACCACGTCCATCTGCCCAGCAGTTATCTCTCCGCATTCACCGCCGCCGGACTGACGGTGGGGGAATGCCACGAACCGGTGTTCAACGGCCGCCTGGCGCCGGGAGGTTACGAGGAGGCCATTGCGGACGCCGCCCGTGCGGCCTGGGCGGACATTCCGCTGGTCATCGTCTGGACCGCCGAGAAGCCCACCGGAAAGACCGAGGTGAGTGCCGTATGACCCTCGCCTTCATCCACCACTCCCGGCGCCCGGAACTCTGGAACCGGCTCACCGAGGAATTCGCCGGGGTCGTCCCCGAATACAACCTGCACGGCGACATCAACGCCGGTTTCTGGACGCGCCTGTTCACCGACTTCCCGGACCACCAGTTCCTCCTGCACGACACCGCGACGGACACCGTCCTCGGTGCCGGCCGCACCCTCCCCCGCACCTGGGACGGCACCCCCGCGGGCCTCGGCACCGGACTCGACGCGTCCATCGAGGCGGCGTTCCGCGACCACGACGCCGGGGCCGAGCCGGACGCCCTGTGCGCCCTGGGCATCGAGATCGCCCCCGCCCACCAGGGCCGCGGACACTCCACCCGCCTCCTGGCGCACATGGCCGCCATGGCCCGCTCCGCGGGCCTCTCACACGTCATCGTCCCGGTCCGTCCCACCTGGAAGGACCGCTATCCGCTCGCCCCCATCGATCGCTACGCAGCCTGGACCCGCCCCGACGGCGCCCCCTTCGATCCGTGGCTCCGCACACAGGTCCGCCAGGGCGGCTGCATCGTCGCGTCGGTGGCGGAGTCCTCCCGCATCACCGGCACGGTCGCCGAATGGGAGGCGTGGACCGGCATGGCATTCCCCGACGACGGCCGCTACGTCTTCCCCGGCGGCCTCGCCCCCCTCGACATCGACCACGCCCAAGACCGGGGTGCCTACTGGGAACCCTGCGTCTGGGTCACCCACGACGTCCGGGAAGTCCCCCAGGCACCGCCCTCGGCCCCCTAGGGCTCCGCCCCGAGGCCCTCCGGCCCCAGCAGTAGTTCGCCGCACCGCACCGCGCTCTCCGCGTACGCCGTCATCAGCGCGGCGCGCTCCGGGGTCACCTCAAGCCGGCGCTCGGGCGGCAGCCCCGCCGGGCCGACCGTGGACAGCGCGGCGGCCCGGACCCGGGCCCCTGCGGCGCCCGCAGGCCGCGGCGACGCCGACTGCGCCGCCGGCCGACGCGCGGCGTCCGCTGCCTGCCGCCCCAGCAGCAGGCAGTGGATCCACAACTCGTCCGCGAAGGCGGCCCCGAACAGCCGCCCCACCTCTGCCGCAGCGTCCTCGGGCCGGTACCGCCGTGCCAGGTCCCGCAGCCGTCCCGCCGTCAGGCCGGTGGGCGGCAGCGCCTCCGGCCAGCGCAGATGGCGCCGCGGGTCGGCGTCCCGCTCGTGCCCGACCGGCCGCAGATACCCCTCCCCGTACCGCATGTACGGCAACCAGTCGAGCTCCTCCAGCACCCACCCGTGGTCGAGCAGCGGCCGCGCGTCGGCGGCACCCACGGGGCAGGCCGCCAGCCGGACGCCTTGCGCGGCATGCCCGTTGATACTGCTGGTCCCGATGTGCTCCACCACGTTCGGCACCGCCAGCAGACCCGACCGCCCCTGCGTGCGCAGGAACGCGGCCATCAGCTCGTCGTCATGACGCTCCACGCTGCCTCGCGCGAACCCCCGGAACGCGTCCGCCGTCCGCACCGGCAGGCAGATGGCCAGCGTCGGCGCGAACTCCTCCGGTACGGCCCGCACCCACCCGGCCCCGGCCAGCGCCGCCAGGCGGGCCGCCGCGCCGTTCCGGGCGTGCCAGTTGGTGTAGAAGATCAGGGCCTCGTCCGGAAACCGCGCCACCGACCCCGCCACCAGCTCCAGCAGCTCCGCCGGTGCGGCCACATCGTCCTGAACGACCAAGTGGTGTCCGGCCGCCGCCGTCCGCGCCGCCCAGGCCACCAGCGCGGTCCGCAGCGCCGACGGCGGCCCGTCCGGATCCGGGTCCATGGCCAGTCCCCCGAGCCCCAGCCGAGCAGCAAGCGCCTCCGCCTGCTCCTTGCGCACCGGGTGGGTCATCACGGCCGAACTGATCGGAGCTGTGGTCACCGGGCCACTCCTCACGTCGCACAGACGTCGCGGTCAGGGCGCCTCATCGTGGCAGACCCCCGCCCCGCGCTCAGCCGTCCCGGCGAACAGTGGCCGGTTCCGTTCCCTCCCCCACCAACCCTGCGGAGCGGGTGCGCGAGGCTTCCCAGCGGCGCCGGCCTGAAGGCGCATGGGCACGAAGGGCCAGTGATAGATTCTCAACAAGCGTTTATTTTTGAGAAGTCGGCCGTGAAACCCGCGGCGAGGCGCACTCGGTGGCGCCTGCACCGCTTCGTGGAGAGCGAGCATCATGCGCATCCTCATCACCGCACACGCAATCTATTCGCACCTCGCCCCCCTGGTACTGCCGGTGGCGGAGAGAGCCCAAGAGGCAGGCCATGAGGTGGCCGTCGCCACGGGCGCCGACGTCGTCCACCACATCGAGAAGCGCGGACTTACCGCGTTGACGCTGCCGCACATGAAGTCGATGGGGGAGGCGCTCCAGGGCGGCGTGCTCCGGCCCCCGCCGGGCATGGAGAAGATCGGCTCCGTGACCGTCGAGCTGGCGCCGGAATTCTTCGCCGCGGCCTTCGTCGGGCACCTTGCCGCGGCCGGCGTCCCCGACCTCCTCGACGTGGCGAAGAGCTGGCAACCGGACCTGATCCTCCACGAGTCGACCGAGTACGGCGGCTATCTGGCGGCGGAAAGCCTCGGCATCCCCCACGGCGCTCTGGACATCGCGCCGATGGCGCCCTATGCCCACCCCGCCGTGACCGAGGAGCTCAACCGGCAGCGGGAGAAGCTCGGTCTGGCACCGGTCACGGACGCCTGGCACCCGTTCCGCGCCTTCCGCGCCGGAGTCGTTCCGGAGGACTTCTACCCCACGGACAGCCGGCTGCCCGGCGCCCGCTACTACCAGGTTCCCGCCCAGGCGGCACAGGTTGGCCTCGACCCGGAGATCGCCCGACTCGACACGGACCGGCCGCTCGTCCTCGCCACCCTCGGCTCGAACGCTCCCCGGCTTCCCGGCGGTGCCCACACGCTGCTGGAGACCATCATCGAAGCCCTCGGAGAGCTGCCGGTCACCGGTGTCGTGGCCCTGGGTGCCGACCGCGATCCGCGGCAGTGGGACGGACCACGCCGCGACAACGTCCATCTGACCTCGTTCGTCCAGCAGGAACTGCTGCTCCGGTCCAGCGATCTGTTCCTCACGCATGCCGGCTTCAACGGGACCCGGGAAGCGCTGGCCTCGGGAGTCCCCATGGTGGCCGTACCGCTGTTCGCGGAACAGTCCCACAATGCCGCGCGGCTGCAGCAGTTGGGCGTCGGGACCCGGATAGATGTCCAAGACGTCACACGCGATGCGCTGGCCGCGGCGGTGCGCAATGTACTGGATGACCGCTCCTACCGGTCCCGCGCCCAAGGACTCCAGCGCCGGTCCCACGCTCTGCCGGACCTCGGCCAGCTGGTGGAGGATGCCGCAGCGCTGGCCGCCTGAGCCGGGCGGCTCTCGTCCGTACACCACTACGGCGACGGTTCCGCCGAACCGTTCCGTCTCGCTCCGGCCGCTGGACTCCACCGGCCGGAGCGCGTGGTGGTGAGGGCCGGTCCTCCCGTGCGCCGGCGCCGGCTCCTCCCCTACGGAGGCTTTCGGTCCGCTGCTCCCCGTGCGGAGACTTCCGGCCCCGCCACTCCCCCTGCGGAACCTTCCGATCCGCCGTTCCCCAAGGCCTCGGCGCCGCCCGGAGGTGCTTGTAGCATCAGGACCGGCACCGGAAAGGGGACCGACTTTGACCTGCGCCGATGCAGTGACGAATGCGACCGGACAGGCCGCGCAGCGCACGTCCGGTTCGGGGGGCCCGGCCGAGGATGCAGCCCTTCCGGAGCGCAAGGGCCAGCGCACACGTCGGCGCATCCTGACGGCCGCCCGGCGGAAGTTCGCGGAGGTCGGCTACGAGCGCGCGACCATCCGCGCCATTGCGACCGAAGCCGACGTGGACAAGGCGTCCGTGATCCAGTATTTCGGCTGCAAGCAGGCCCTGTTCCGCGAGGCCGTCCACTGGCAGATCCCCCACGACGAACTCACCACCAGCGACCCCGGCCACACGGTGGAGAACCGGCTGCGCGGCATGCTGGACACCTGGGCGGCGGATCCGGACAGTCCCATGGCGGTGCTCCTGCGGACGAGCATGACGAGCGACGAAGCGGCAGAACTGCTGCGCCGGCACATGACCGCGGAGGTCACCGATCACATCGCTGCCACCATCGATGCCCCCGACGCGCGACTGCGTGCCGCGTTGTTCAGCGCGATCATGATGGGCGTCGCCGCCCAGCGCTATCTGCTGCGCCTGCCCGACCTGGCCGAGGCGGACGTGGAGGACATCGTGCGGATCGCCACTCCCCTGCTCCGTGGCCTGATCGCTCCGGACGCGTGAGCCACCTCCACCGTCAGACCCACCGTCAGCCCGGCTGCCCGGCCCGCGATGAGGCCCACGGCTCCGCCTTCCGGCGAAGGGCCTGCGAGGCGGCGCGGGCACTACGGCCTGCGGAGCAGGGTGATCCCGTCCTCCTCGGCGACCTGGACGTAGCCGTGGGCACGGTAGAGGCGCAGCATGCGGTGGGTCCGCTCCACCGGGCAGGGGGTTTTGACGGTCGGGTCGTGACGGTCCGAGACCACCCAGCGCGGCGGATGTGCCGGGAGGGCGGTCGGCTCGGCGGGATCGGTGCCGGTGCCGGTGCCGAAGCAGACCAGGCTGACGGTGGTGCGTCCGGTCAGCATCGGTGCCAGGCGGTTCGAGGAGGCGACGGTGTCCCCGTCGGGTATGCGCATCAACAACCTCTCCGCCGTACGGACATGCGCCGGGGTCCGCCAGGCCGAGGGGAGGACCAGGTCGTGGAGCGGATAGACCGCGGCCGTGACGGCGGTGAAGGCGGCGGAGAGGGCAAGGACCTTACGGCGCCTGCGGGGCGGCACGATATCCGGCCGCCGGTGGAGCACATCGATGAGACCGGCGAATACGAGCGGCATCAGGATCGCGTTGTAATGGAAATTCGGCTGCCAGTAGTGCTCGTTGCCGGCCAGCAGCCGCCACCCGAGAGTGGGTAGGCACAGCAGCGTCAGCGGGGACCGCAGGCCGAGGAATGCGGTGGGGGCGGCGAGCATGAACAGCAGCAGCCATTTCATCGGCGGCCAGAGCAGGTGCAGTCCGGCTGATGCAAGACCGGCGAGGCTGCCGCCCGACGAGGAGGCCTCACCCGGCATCTGCTGCCAGTAGTCGAAGCCACCGCGGGGATTCATGGCAGGCAGGAGAACGAGAACCTCCACCGCTGTGCCCGCCACGCCGAGGAATGCCACGGCAACGCCGAGCAGGACGGGGAACCCTCGCCGCTCCGCCGGATGGTGACGCCCGTCCCCGGGACGGTGACGCCCGCCCCTGGCATGGTGACGCCACTCGCGCAGCCCCTGCCAGGCGATATAGCCGCCGATGGCGGCGAGCGTGAGCCCGAGGTCCTCTTTCACCAAGAGCAGCGGGAGCGCCCACGCTGCCGCCGCCCCCCAACGACGCTGACCGAGAGCGGTCACGCTGAATGCGAGAAGCGGGACCGCGAAGCATATTTCGTGGAAGTCCTTGGCGACTCCCGCGACGAGGCCCCAGGAGGCGCCCAGTCCGCAGCCCACCACCAGGCCCGTGACCGGTCCGACAGCCCGGTGTGCCCAGCGGGTGAGCGGAAAGCAGGCGAGCGCCATCAGCGCGGCCTGCACCACCAGCAGCGTCACGGCGCTGGGGAAGAGCCGGTAAAAGGGGGCGACGAGCACCAAAATGGGGTGAAAGTGGTCTCCCAGGAGGTGAAAGCCCGGTCCCTTGAGTTCCACGATCGGAGCCCGGCCGTGCGCATAGGCACGCATCGCCTGCTCGAATATCCCCAGGTCGTAGCCGGCATTGAGCATGCGCTCGTTCCGCAGCACCGACACCACGGTGTACAGCACAAAAAATACCGCGGTAACGGTCCACCCCATGGCCCGTGGGCCTGGTAGGCGTCGGCCGAACGCGGCACCGGCATCCGAGACTTGGCGGTCCGAGGGTATTCGGAAAAACCACGTTCGCCAGGGCCGTTCCGACCGCTCGGACCGCTCGGACCGCTCCAGCCTCTCCGCCGTTTCCACCCTCGCACCCACCGTCATCGACTCGGCAAAAGGAACACGATGTACTGCCCCGGCGGAGAGACGCCGTGGGCCGTCAGGCAGGCCTACCGGCGGCGGCGATTCACTCCCGTCCCGGTGTGTCCGGACGGCGGCACGACCGCGGGAACGCATCCCGCGTGAGTGTAACGCCGGGGCCGCAGGGAGAGTTCGCGGCGCAGCACAGTCGGCGACGGGCGCGGTGAAGCGTCGGGAGGGGGTGACGCGACGGGAGGGGTGACGCGACGGGCGCGGTGCCATGACGAGCGGAGTGCCGTGACGAGCGGAGTGCCGTGACGCGGTGAGGCGACGTGCGACTGATGTGATGTCAGCGGGCCAGGCGGCCCAGGAGTGAGGAGGCCGCGGCGATGCCCAGTACGGCGGCGGCCACCAGGACGGTGAAGTCCAGAGCCAGATGGGCGTGCGTTCCCAGGAGGAGGCCGCGGAGGGCATCCACCTGGTAGCTCAGGGGGTTGATCCTGCTGACCGTCTGGAGCCAGCCGGGCATGATCGCCACCGGGTAGAGAGCGTTGGAGGCGAAGAACAACGGCATGGTGATGGCCTGGCCGATGCCCATCAGGCGGTCGCGGGTGAGCACGATCCCGGCGATCGTCATGGACAGGCAGGAGAAGAAGGCCGAACCGAGGATCACCGCGACGCCGACAGCCAGGAGCCGTAGGGGGTTCCAGGTCATGGCCACCCCGAGCAGTGCGGCGATGACGATCACCACGACGGCCTGGATCAGCGCTTTCACCCCGGAGGCGAAGGCCTTTCCGGCGATCAGGGCGGAGCGTGGGGTCGGTGTGACCAGCAGCTTGGTGAGGATGCCGGCGTCCCGCTCCCAGATGATCATGATGCCGTAGAAGATCGCGATGAACATGGCCGACTGGGCGATGATGCCGGGCGCCAGATAGTCGATGTACGGGGTGCCACCGGTCGGGATGGCCTTGATACGGGTGAAGGTCTCGCCGAAGACCAGGAGCCACAGGGCCGGCTGGACGGCGCGCGTGTAGAGCTCCGTCCGGTCGTGGCGCAGCTTCTGCAGTTCGACCACGCACATCGCGACGACTCTGGCGGGCAGCACCCGCCATCCGGTGCGGGCACGCGGCGGTACCAGCAGCAGGTCCAGGCGGCCGGGGCCGGTGGCCGGTTCAGCCGACTCGGTGTGCGGTGCGGCGGGTGCTTCGGACATCTCGGAAGTCTCCTGACTGCTCGTCGAGGCCGCTGCCGGCCACGTCCCGGAAGACGTCCTCCAGCGTCGGCACGACATCGGACGAGCCCGAGGGGGCCGATGAGGGAGAGGAAGGGGAGGAGGGAGAGGAGGGGGACGAGTCCGGTGAGGCGGCAGCGGCTGGTGCGGGGGCGGCCGAAGGGCTCGTCGCCGTGGGGACGGTGGTCGAGGCCGCGGCCGCGCGGCGGCGGGCGCGCAGGGCGGACCGGAGCTCGTCGGGGGTGCCGAGGGCGCGGATCCGGCCGCGGTGCATCAGGGCGAGACGGTCGCAGTACTGGTCGGCCTCGTCCATGTAGTGCGTGGTCACCAGGACGGTCATGCCGGTGGCTGCCCGTACGGCGTTGATGTGTTCCCAGACGCTGGTGCGGGCGATCGGGTCGAGGCCGATCGTCGGCTCGTCGAGCATCAGCAGACGGGGCGCACTGACCAGGGCCTGGGCGAGTTCGAGGCGGCGGATCATGCCGCCGGAGTACGTCTTGGCGAGCCGGCCGGCCGCGTCGGTGAGACCGACGGCCTCCAGTGCCTGAGTGACGCGTGCGGCGCGCTCACGGCGCGGGACATCGTAGACCCGGGCGAACAGGGCGACGTTCTCGCGGCCGGTCAGCCCGGCATCCGCGGAAAGCTGCTGCGGTACGTACCCCAGCAGCCGGCGCACTGCCATCCGCTCCTTCGCCGCGTCGTGCCCGAATACCCGCACCATGCCGGAGGGGACGGGCAGGAGGGTGGTGATACAGCGGATCGCGGTGGTCTTGCCCGCGCCATTGGGGCCGAGCAGGCCGAAGACCTCGCCGGGGCGGACGGAGAGGTCGACGCCGTCCACCGCCTTGGTCTCACCGAAGGCATAGCGCAGGGCTCGGCAGGTCACGGCGTCGGGGGCGGTCTCGTCCGGGGCGGGGGCGGCCCCGTGCCGACCGGGCTCGGCCCCGTGCCGACCGGGCTCGGCCCCGTGTGGGCCGGATTCGGTCCCGTGTGGGCCGGATTCGGTCTCGTCCGGGCTGAGGGCGGCCGCATGTGGGCTGGGGCCGCTCTCCTCCGGGCCGTAGGCGGTCGCAGGCGAACCGGGCGCGGTCGTACGCCGTCTCGGGGCCTGTGGTGCGTGGGACTCGCCGGCCGGCCCGGCGGGGCCGGACGCCCGCCCCGGCCATTCTTCGTCGTCGCAGCTCATATGCGCTCCGCCTCCTCGTGCAGGTGGTGGGCGAGCCTGCGCAGGGCAGGAAGGGCCGCCGGCGGCGGATCAGCCGCTGGACACCGGCCGGCGCGTCGGCCGCCGGGTCAGGGAAATTCCCCTGCAGCCATGCTCCGGATTTTAGCTCTGCGGGCAGGCAGTGACCCCGGACGCGCGCGGAGCGGGCATCGAACGGCCCAGCCGGGAGCCGGGCCGGTGCGCGCCGTGCCGTGCCATGCCGTGAGGTGTCGTGCCGTACGCACGGGGGCCTGCGCCGGGTACGGTCCGGCTCAGCCGGCCGCAGGTGGGGGTGGCGGGGTCGGCGCCCCCGCCGGCGGCGGGATCTTCGCATGAACCGGGGCCGGGACCGGGACCGGCGCGGAGGCCGCAGCCGTGCCGGATGGCGTGGGTGCCGCGGATGACGTGGGTGCCGCGGTTGCCGCGCCCGGCAGGAAGGCATCGCGGCGGGCACCCGGGTCCCACCCGGTGTCCACGACCCGCTTCTGGAAGAGGATCGCCGCCCCCAGGAGTACGGCGCCCAGGGCCGGCATCACGATGGTGCCGCCGGTGGCGCCCGCCTTGGCGGCGTTGCCGATCAGCGTGCCGAACCAGCCGAAGTCGGCATCGCCGAACGTGGTGTTCTCCTTGCCGAACGCACCGAGCACCTTGAGCAGCAGCGCGGGCAGGAAGGTGATCAGAACACCGTTCAGGAAGGCGCCCACGGCCGCGCCGCGCCGGCCACCGGTGGCATTGCCATAGACGCCGGCCGCTCCCCCGGTGAAGAAGTGCGGTACGAGCCCCGGCAGGACCAGTGCGAGACCGAGCGCCGGATGGCCCACCCAGGTCAGCAGGGCGAGGCTGACCAGGCCGCCGACGAAGCTGGCGAGGAAGCCGATGAGCACCGCGTTCTGCGCGTACGGGAAGACGATCGGGGCGTCGAGGCACGGTACCGCGCCCGGTACGAGCTTCCCGGCGATGCCCTGGAACGCGGGGACCAGTTCGCCCAGGATCGTCCGGACGCCGAAGAGGATCACCGCGACCGCGATCCCGAACTGCAGGCCCTGCATGACGGACTGCATGACGTAGTTCCCGAGGTCGCCGGCCGCGCTGCCGCCGTCGGCCGCGAACGCCTTGAACGCCGTCGCCCGGCCCGCCCGGGCCAGATAGACCAGCGACATGATGACGTAGATCAGCACCATGGACAGCGCCGTGGCGACCATCGAGTCCCGCAGAAAGCGCAGGCCCTCGGGCAGCTTCATGTCCTCCGTACTGCGGCTGCGCTTGCCGACGAGTTGTCCGGCGGCGCCCGCGACGAGGTAACCGGCCGTGCCGAAGTGGCCGATGGCGATGCTGTTGTTACCGGTGATGCGCTTGGTCCAGGGGTGCGCGAAGGCCGGCATCGCGACCAGCAGAATGCCCAGCAGCAGTCCGCCGATGACCACCACGCTCACCGAGGAGCGGCCGGAAGTGGCCAGGACCATGGTCAGCAGGGTGGCCATGAACAGCATGTGGTGACCGGTCAGGAACACATACCGCAGTGGGGTGAAGCGGGCCAGCATCAGGGCGACCGCAAAGCCGAGGATCATCAGCCAGGCGACGCGGGCGCCGAACTGCGCCTGGGCGATGCCGACGATCGCCTCATTGGTCGGGATCACCCCATGCGCCCCGGTCGCCCCCTGGATCATGCCGCCCAGCGGGCCGAGAGAGCTGACCACCAGCCCCGCACCGGCACCGATCAGCAGAAAGCCGAGCGTCGCCTTGATCGCACCTCCGGCCACCTGGCCTGCGGTCTTCTTCAGCGCGATCAGACCGGCCGCCGTGATCAGGCCGATCAGATACGCGGGTTGGCTGAGGATCTCGTTCACGAGAAACGTGGCGAGGGATATGAGCCAGTCCATGGTGGCGGTCCGTCCTCCCGTGCTCGGTTGCCGTGCTCAGCTGCCGTACTTGGTTGCCGTACTTGGTTGCCGTACTCACACGTCATAGGTGTCGCGGAGGATGCGGTCGACCTCGGGACCGCTGGTGAAGTCCTCGACGATCTTCACCGGTACGCCGACCTCGCCCAGCGTCCTGGCGATCTCCCGGGAGGTGAGGATCGCGACGGCCTCGGACGCCTTGCCCTTGGCCGAGATGGTGTCGGTCGCCTCCACCGTCACGTGCCGGGACCAGCCCCAGCGGTCGAGCACCTGCTCCAGCGTGTTCTTCAGGAACAGGCTGGTGCCCACGCCGTTGCCGCACACGGTAAGGATCGTGTGTACCGCCCGCGGGGCGGCGCCGGGCTGCTCTCGTGCGGCTTCCTCGTGCACGGCCGGTCCGAGGACGGGTTGCTCGTGTACGGCCTGCCCGGGTACGGCCTGCTCCCGCACGGCATCCTTGCCCCGCGGCCGGTCATTGCCCTCGCCCTGGCCCTCGCCCTGGCCCTCGCCCTCCGGCCCGGCCAGCACCGCGTGCAGCTCGTCCGGACCGGCCGCGTCCAGCAGAGCCTGCGCGGTCGCCGGGTCGGCGAGCAACCGTGCGAGTGCGGCCATCGCCGCCGTATGCGCCCCGGAGCCCTCGGCGGCGAGCCCCACGACCAGATGCACCGGGTCATTCGACTCATGACCGAACTCCACCGGTTGCGCCAGACGGACCCAGGACATCCCGGTCCGGAGCACGGCGGGCGAGGGACGGGCATGGGCGAACGCGAAGCCCGGCGCAATGACGAAGTACGGCCCGTTCTCCTCGACATTGCGGATCATCTCCGCGGTGTAGGCCTCGGTGGTGGTACCCGTCTCGACCAGCAGCCCACCCGCCGTACGTATCGCTTCCCGCCAGTCCGCCACCCGGGCACCGAGGCGTACGGCCGCCTGGGGGAGAAGATCATTCAGCGCTGCCATGGCAGGGGACTCTACAGACGCCCAGGCAGCCGCGCACGGGTGCGGAAGCAGGAATTCCGGGGGATTTCCCCGGAACTGCCGCCCCGGAAAGCGGCCTTGACAGTCACTTGTGGGCGGACAAGCCTGTTCTTTCGGCAGTTGCCGGATGTCGGGGGATACCGGGGGAATCGGGGGAATCGGGGGACTCATGACGAGGTACACCTCTGCGCACGCGACGAACGAGACAGCGGCGGACACGGGCGCACCACCGGCGCACGGCAGAAGCCGGACCGCCACCACCACACGCCCGACGCAGCCGGCACGGAGGCTGCGCCTCAGGAGCCGGGCCACCGTCCTGGGCGCGGCAGCACTCGCTCTCTCGCTGCCGCTTACGGCCTGTTCCTCGTCTCCGGACGGGGAAGGCAAGGGATCGGCGGACGGCCCCAGCGGCTCTGCGACCGGTTCGGCGTACTCCTCCCCCAGCCCGACACCGGCCGTCGCCCCGGCCACCTACCGCCACGCGCTGACCGAAGCTCTCGGGCCGCTCGACAGCGCTCTGCGCGCGGTCGACGGTGCGCACGACGGCGGGCCGCTGAACAGAGCCCTGGACGCGGCAGCAGCCAAGGCGGACACCGCCGCCCGCGCCCTGCAGTCAACCGCCACACCGGACGACGCCCTTGCCGGAAACAGTCAACTCGCCTCCTCCCTGGGCGCTTTGGCGCAGGATCTGCGGAGCGCCCGTGCCGGCGGCGGCCGCTGTTCCGCCTCACCGCGCGTCGCACTCGGTACGGCCCGGAGCCCGCAGAGCCTCAAGCTGGCCGGGCACGCGCTCACCGCGCTGGGCTACGACGCCACACTGCATCTGCCGCATACGGAGCGGGCCCGGCACCGACGGCTCGCGAACGGTGCCCTCGTCCACGACGGCAGCCGGGGCGGTCTGGGACGGCTGACCGTCAAGAACGGCACCGGCACCGATGCAGTGGTGACGCTGACCCGCGGCACCCGGACGGCGTTCTCCGTGTACGTGCGCAGCGGTTCCGAGGCGACCGTACGCAGCGTCAACAGTGGTTCGTACACGGTGTACTTCACCACCGGCGAGGACTGGAACGACCCGAGGAGCTCCTTCACCCGCGAGTGCCGCTTCGAGAAATTCGACGACAGGGCGACTTTCCGGACGGTGCGGGTGGCGGGCGGAACGCAGTACACGGTGCTGACGTTCAGCCTCAACAAGGTGATCGGGGGAAATGCCCGCACGAGTGCGGTGCCGCCGGGCGAGTTCCCGTCGTAGCGGTGTAGCGGTGTAGCGGTGCCCGAGGAGCGTGGCCGGGGGCCGTGACCGAGCGGCCGTGATGCAGGAGCCGTGGCCAAAGAAAGGTACCCCTCCCGGGGCCCCGGGAGGGGTACCCGGAAGCAGTGCCCCAGGAGGGGTAACCAAGGAAGGGGTGACCAGGAAGGGATGACCGGGAAGGGGAGCGCCACAGCGGCTCGGTAGGGTGCGCCGCGTGGGCGACAACAGTACGTGGTGGACTCTGGCGATCGCGGCGGTGACCGGTGGCACGGCGGTGCTCGCCAGTTGGGTCACCAGCCGCGGCAGCGCCCAGGCCGCAAGGATTCAGGGCGAGATCTCCGCACGCTCGCAGCGCGCCGAGCGGCTGCGGGAGAGCCGGCGCACCGCCTACCTGGATCTGATCGAACAGACCCACCGGATGGGCGAGTTGTTCTGGGAGATCTCCGCGACGCTGCGGCTGCCCGGCTCCGATGCCCGTACCGCCGCACTCGACGAACTGCGGGACCGCGAGGTCGCCGAGTACGCGAAGATCCGGCGCTGCGCCCGTGTCGTCGAGCTGGAAGGACCGCCCTCGGCCGCCGCGGCCGCGCTCGCCCTCCAGAAGGCGACGGGCCCCTTCTACACGGCCCTCACGGACGACCCGCCCGGCGACACCGGTCGCCGCGATGCCTTCGATGCCGCCTACCGCCCCTTCTGGGCGGCTCTGGAGGACTTCGTGGAGGCGGCGCGCACGGCCCACCAGACGGACTGAGCCACCCGAGCGGACACCCGGCCCCTCCCCCGTCGAGCCGGTGACTGCCCGGCAGGCCGGTGGCTGCGGATGATCCGGCGCCGGGAGGATGGGGCGTCACCGACATCCTGCGCGACCGGCTTGTGAACTCACCGCCCGTGCTGGAGAAGCCCCTCGGTGAAGTCCTCGGTAGCCGGTTCGTGCCGCGAGGTATAAGGGCACTTCCAGTCCTCCTCGGTGAACCGGCCTGAGAAGTGCCGCGCGGGCTGCTCGTATTCGTACGCGGTGAAACTCGGATTGACGGAGCCGTTGTTCTTGGCCTCACGCCTGCGGATCGCTCCCTGCATCGAGTAGAAGTTCTCGCCGAGGAGCATGAACTGTGCGAGGGAATTGAAGGCGATTGCCGAGGTCGTGAAGCGCCGGCTCGCCCGGGACGCGCCGGGGTGCATCCCCACGACGAAGAAGGCGTGCCCGCCCGCATGGAATCCGAAATTGGGCCGGTCGGGGTCGGAGGAGGCGCCCGTGTCCAGGCCGAAGGTCCGGCTGTCGAGGTCGTGCATGAGTTGCAGATGTCGCCAGATAAGCTCCTCGTAGGCGCGTTCGTCCACGGTTCCGGGCTCGTCGAACGTCGCGACAAAGGTACGGAAGCTCTGACCGGACAGCAGCGGACGGACCGCCTCGACGTACTCCACGAGGTCGCGGTGGTTTTCCTCCGCCGAGGCCTCGTCGCCCATTCTTCGGTAGTGCCGGTGCGTGAGGGCGCGGCGCTTCACTGCGGCGCGTGCGCCGAGACAGCTGAACTCCCGTGTCTGAATGAATCGTTCCAGTTCGGTGCGTATCGCAGTGCCGGGTTCATTCATCGTGAGACCTTGGCTTGATCCAATGTTGGCCCCATGACAGTGCGGGGTGCAGGCACGGGCGGCAAGGCACAAACAGGACGAAGGCTGAAAGACGAAGACCGAAGGACAAACGGCGGAGGGCAAAGGGCGAAAAACCGAAGGGGCTCAGGCGATGTGGTTCACCAGAGCGGGGAGTGTGGTGGCGGCCGAAGCCGCCACCACAGGTACGTACGCGACGTGCCGTACGGACCCAGGGAGGCCGCCAAGGCCCCCTACGGAAGCGTGAAGAAGATCATCGGGTTGTGGTCGCTGTCCCGTACCGGCTCATCGAGCCCCAGTTCCTTCTTTACGGCGGCCAGTTGCTCGGTGACCTGCGGCGCCTTCGCCGTGGACGGCGTGAAGAACTCGATGTTCTGCTCGGCCAGCCACTTCACAATGACCGACCCTTCGCTGAACGGCTTGGGGCGCCGGCCGTGGAACACGTCGTGGACGCTGGTGGGCGTCCGCGGAGGGACGGCGGGGAACAGGTTCTCGATGTACCAGTGGGCAAAACGAGACCCGTGGTCCGCGTCGATGAAGAGATAGTCCGTCTCGGCAGGGACCTTCTCCGGGTGCTGCTGGATGTCGCCCTTCGTGAACGTCCAGCGGTCCGCGGAGAGTTCGGCCGGGACGTTGCGTACCACGTTGTCGACGATGTCGAACGAGTGCAGATGACCGATCCCGTTGTCACGGAGAGCGCTGAGGATCCACATCGTGGACCAGCCGTAGAAGGTCCCGACCTCCACCACGACTTCGGGGCGCACATCACGGAGGAGCAGATATGTCATCTCCGCCTCGTAGTCGTCGAGCTGCGCCTTCATCGACTTTCCCCGGTCCCGGAGAAACTTCCGCTGCGCGTCACGCACCACCCGCAGGTCGTCCTGGTACTTCGCATACAGACCGCTGACGTGCTCGACAGTTATGGCTTCCATTTTTCCTCCACCGGGATAGTGCGTACTGATGAGAACGGACACTGATGCAGGGGATGCAACAGGTGCGGGGGACGCAAGGGGTGCGGGAGTGCGGGGATGCAGGAGCACGCACCGGGGGGGAGGGACGGACGCACGGGGCACCGTAGACAACGGGCAGGAGCGTCATACCGCTTAGTGGCGGACCGATGGAGGCACGTGCTCCACTCGCCGAAATACCATGGGCGCCGCTCTCTGCACCACGACGCACGCAGGGGCCCCCGGGGACCGGCGGAGAGAGACCGGGACGACACCGAAGCCGGGGCGGCGCCGAAGCCGGGCCTTCCGCACGGGGCAACACCGGTCGGCCCGGACGCGGTTCCGAAGGGCATCGGGCCAAGGTCGTCGCCATGGAGCACGGAGTCGTCCGGTCGGCATGGCAGGCTCTCCCGCAGGGGTCCCCTCCCCCACCTCGCAGCGCGCATAGCCGCCGTTCCCCCGCTCCTTGCCCCGACCGAAGACCACTCTAGTTTTCACAGCCGGTCACAACATCACGCTCAAGAACCATTGGCGCGTAGCCCTCAGGTATGAGGAGTCCCTGGGGAGGCGGCCGACGCGGCCGCACGCTCCCTCCGGGGCAGCCGCCTGCGCACCACCGCGCCCCGTACGCCGACCGTATAGCTCCGGATTGCCTCACCTGTCGTCGCGGACGGGGCGGCCCCTCCAGCGCGCGGCTCGGGGGCCCTGGCCGAGCCCCCGAGCCGCGCCCTCCCCTCCTGCGGCTGCCGCGGAACTGCCCCGCATGCCGCAGTCACAGGCACACAGGCACACAGGCACAGGAGAGGGCACAGGGCACGGAAATCAACGCTCGGTGAACATCCCGGCGCGGAGCTTGGACAGCGTACGGGTGAGCAGCCGGGAGACATGCATCTGGGAGACCCCGAGCTCGGCACCGATCTGCGACTGGGTCATCTCCTGGCCGAAGCGCAGCTCGATCAGGCGCCGTTCACGGGCGTCAAGCGTCTCGAGCAGCGGAGCCAGCACATGCAGGTCTTCGACGGCCTCCAGAGCCGGGTCGTTGTCCCCCAGCACATCGACGAGGGTGCGGCGCTGCTCGGACGGGTCCGGGTCGGCGGGGGTGTCGAGCGAGCCGGCGGTGTAGCCGTTGGCGGCGACGATGCCCTCGATGACCTCGTCCTCCGACAGGTCGAGGTGGGTGGCCAGTTCACGGACGGTGGGGTCGCGGTCGAGGGTGGCAGCAAGGTGCTCCTTGGCCTTGGCCAGGTCGCTGCGCAGTTCCTGGAGGCGACGGGGCACATGGACCGCCCAGCCGGTGTCGCGGAAGAACCGCTTGATCTCCCCGAGGATGTAGGGAACGGCGAAGGTGGAGAACTCCACCTCACGCGAGAGCTCGAACCGGTCGATGGCCTTGATCAGGCCGATCGTGCCCACCTGGATGACGTCTTCCATGTCATCGCCGCGGTTGCGGTAGCGACGGGCGACATAGCGCACCATCGACATGTTCATCTCGATAAGGGTGTTGCGCGCGTACTGGTACTCGTGCGTCCCCTCCTCGAGCACCTGAAGCCGCTCGAAGAACTGCTTCGACAACTCCTTTGCGTCGCGCGGGGCCACCTTCTGCGGTTGCGTCACCTCCGGCAGTACGGAGTCCGTGTCGGCATCCCGCTGCCCGGTCGTGGTCCCGCTCACGATGGTGGTCATCTCGCCTTCCCGCGCGCCCGGCACCCGCGGACGCTGCAGCGGGCGCCTACCCCGATCTCATGCCGGCATGCCACCGAACCGGAATCAGTTGCTCTCAGCGTCCAGGCCCGGGAGGTTCGTGGGGCCGCACGCACCCGCAGGGGACCTTGGGCACTCCCCGTATCCCGCCGTAGCTGCCGTTCCCCGTACTCCGCTCCGTCGTTTGACGGGGCAGTGCGGGGGCACGCGACAAGTGCCGCCAACGGAAGGACCTCACCATGAGTGCCAGCGAAAAGGTCAAGGCCATCGCCGAGCAGACCATCGGAAAGGTCAAGAAGGAAGCCGGACGCGCGGTCGGTAACGAGCGCGCCACTGCCGAGGGTTCCGCAAAGGAATCCCGGGGAGATCTCCGCGGAGCGAAGGAGAAGGCCAAGGACGCCTTCAAGAAGTAACCAGGCACGCTCCACACGGGAGGGCCACGGCTTTTACGCCGTGGCCCTCCCGCACGTCCGGATATCCCGGCCCCTATCGCACGTCCGGATGTCATCCCCCTTTCACTGATTTCGCTGCCGGCATCGGACCGAACCGGGCCGGCATCACATCTGGCTGAGCATTCCCTTGCGGAGCTGCTTGATGATGCGGGCAAGCAGGCGCGAAACGTGCATCTGGGAGACGCCGAGTACGGCTCCGATCTGGGCCTGCGTCATCTCCTGGCCGAAGCGCAGCTGGATGATGAGGCGGTCGCGGTCGCTGAGCAGCTTCAGGAGCGCGGCCAGGGTGCACCGGTCCTCGACGTTCTCCGTGGCGGGGTCGGTCGCGGCAAGGACATCGGCGAAGGACGGACCACCGCCTTCGGGCCCCGCATCACTGTCGCAGGACACGTTCAAGGAGATGGCCGAGTAGCCGTTGGAGGCTGTGATGCCCTCGATGATTTCCTCTTCGGTGAGCTGCAGATGCCCGGCCAGCTCTTTGACGGTGGGTTCCCGGTCCAGGAGCGTCGACAGCTCCTCCGTTGCCCGGGACAGATCGGCGCGGAGCTCCTGCAGGCGCCGGGGGACATGGACGGCCCAGCTGGTGTCGCGGAAGAACCGCTTGATCTCCCCGAGGATGTGGGGGATGGCGAAGGCCGCGAACTCCGTGCGACGTGAGCGGTCGAACCGGTCGATGGCCTTGATCAGGCCGATCGTGCCGACCTGGACGATGTCCTCGATCTGGTCACCGTGACTTCTGTACCGCGAGGCCACATAGCGCACCAAGGAAAGGTTCATCTCGATGAGCGTATTGCGGGTGTACTGATACTCGGGGGTGCCTTCTTCGAGCTCCCCGAGCCGATCGAAGAACAGCGGCGACAAAGCCTTGGCGTCACGGGGAGCAACGCTCCTGGCATCTTCGATGGGAGGAAGCGTGGTGGAAGTTTCTCCGGCGCGCGGTGACAGCCCGTCACAGGCCCTCTGCAGTTCCCAGTTAGATACGTCCTCGAAAACCGCGTTCATGATTCACCTCCGGAATTCAGGTCGTTTGAGCACGCCCATTTCCCGAGACTGTGGTTCTTATGCATGCCGGCCGAACAATCACCCCGCGGAGTGGCGCAGCCGGTGTACCGGAGGAGCCATCTGCGCATTTCCCCGTCCGGGTACGACATGCCGGCCGGACATTCCGCTGCCCCATCGGCCGGGTCAGGTGTCCCAGCGCTGTGTGTACCCCTCCCGCAACGGTCCGCCGATCAGATCGAGGACCTGCTGTACCGCAGTCGCCATCGGCATCGGGTCGGCGTGTTCGGCGACGGCCTGATGGCCGTCCAACAGAGCCGTTCCTCGCGCCGGGTCCGCGCTCAGCAGTCTGCGGGGAAGCCATTTGCCGATACCCGTCCATGCACCGTGGTGAGCGGTGACCAGGTGTGCCGCCTCGCGCAGGGCGTGGTCGGCCAGGGAAAGCTGTTCGTACCGGTTGGCCGGCGGGGTGTCGGCAAGGTCGTCCAGGTAACAGGTAAGGACGTAGCGACCGCGTTCCCATTCTGCCGGAGTGAGCGGGGGAGGTCCGGTCGCGATGACCGCTCGGGCCCGTTCACGCGTACGGGCCACATGGCCATGGGGGTCGGTCAGAATCAGGCCTTCGTCATAGAGGAAAAGGACCGTGCCCCGGCGGCGGGCTCTGTCCCATGCGAAGAACTCCGCTATGTCCGCGACAGTGTGCAGGAACAACTCGGCCAGGCGGCCGTCGTGGCGGATCACTTCCCGGCGGCTGGCGTCCGAGTCCGGGAGGAGGATGGCGATGTCCAGATCGCTGGTCGGGGTCGCCCGGCCCTGAGCGGCGGACCCTCCGAGCATGGCGCCCACGGCGTGCGGGAAGCGCTCGGTGACCAAACGTAAAGAGCGGTCCTCAACGGTCTCTTGGTCATTCATGGGCGCTCATCGTGCCAGCCTCATGCATCGGTCGCCATGCGGTATCCGCCGGTGCAGGTCCGGCCCATGCGGAGGCGGGCGACTCACCCCATGAAATCGTCCAGGCTTGTGGCCGCACTGATCAGCGCGAGGTGGGTGAATGCCTGGGGGAAATTCCCCAGGTGGTCGCCCGTCATCCCGATCTGCTCCGCATACAGACCCAGGTGGTTGGCGTAGGTGAACATCTTCTCCAGTGCCACCCTGGCCTCGTCGATCCGACCGGTGCGAGCCAGTGCCTCGACCCACCAGAACGAGCAGATCGAGAAGGTCCCCTCGGTACCGTCCAGGCCGTCGGGAGACTCTTTCGGGTCATAGCGGAATACCAGGCTGTCCGTGACGAAACTCTTACCGATCGCTTGCACGGTGGAGCGGAATCGCGGGTCCTTGGGCGACAGGAAGCGTAGATGTCCAGCTGAAGCTGGTCCGCTGCACCGTTCCCCACGCGGACCGGGGCATACCCGCGGTAGCCCTCCCAGTGGTCGAGGACCTGCTCGGGCAGCGCGGCATCTCCATCGATGGAATAGAGCACCCGTAGCGGGCCGCGGTCCCCGTCGCGGGGTTTGCGCAAACACTCGGTGAGCCAGCTGATGAAGGCCTGTGCCTCACGGGTGAAGCCCAGCCGCAACAGGGCGTGGAGGGAAAAGGCCGCGTCGCGTATCCAGACGTAGCGATAGTCCCCATTCCGTTCACCACCGACCTGTTCGGGGAGACCGAGGGCCGGTGCGGCGACGATGGCGCCGGTGGGCTCGTGGGTCAGGAGTTTGAGCGTCAGCGCGGAGCGGTGCACCATTTCGCGCCAGCGGCCGGTGTAGGTGGACTGGCTCAGCCACTGGCGCCAGAACCGTACGGTGGACCGGAACAGCTCCTCGGCCGCCGGTGCATCGACCAGGTCGACGGTCGGCTCGGCGCGGGAGGCCCGGCACAGGTGGGCCCGGCACAGGCGGGGTCGGTGACTCCAGCGCAAAGAGGGCCGACTGGCCTTCTGTCAGGTCGAATTCGCTGACCGCGTCCTGGCCTTCGGCGTGGAGGCTCACACTGGCCTGGAGCGAGAGTTCCCGTGCCTCACTCGTAAAACGCACACCGTGCGGCGGAGGTGTGTTGCCATCGGTTTACGCCGTTCTACGCCGACGGGTCGTTCACCGGTAGGTACGGGTCTCCTCGACGTCGACCACCGGAGCTCCGGGGGCCGGCGGCTGGACCCGCCGCCGCTTGAGGATGCTCACATAGGCCGCCAGGCCGATCACTCCGACAACCATCATGATGAGCCCGACCAGGTCGAGATTGACGCCGGACAGATGCCAGTCCACTGCGAACGTCAAGATGGCACCCACCGCGATCAACCCGATGCATCCGCCGATCCCCATAATCATCCTCTCCCTTCGTAGGCAAAAGCTGCTGAACTCGCGTATGCCCCGGCCGAACCCATTCATGAGTCGCGGCGGTTGCGGGTGACCGGGATCGCCCTGCCGGGCGCGGGAGACCGCCCTGCCCGGTGCGGGTGAAGTCCCTGCCCGGTGCGGATAACCGCCGTACTGCCGGCCGCCATGGCCAACGCCCATGACACGGCCGGCGAAGGGGACGGCTAACAGGCGGCATCGCCCGCCTCGGCACCGCCCGCCTCGGCACCGCCCGCCTCCGGACCGCCCGCCTCGGGACCGAACCACCGCCGGAGCGCGCCCCGGCCGGGCCGAAGGCGTCAGAGGGGCAAAGTCACACGGATGGTCTTGCCGGTCGCGGTCACGGCGATGTCGATGGTGCGGGCCAGCCGTTGCACCAGGGGCCAGCCGTATCCGCCCGTGGCGCCAGGGACACGAGGGGCGGCAGCGAGGGGGCAGTGCTCGCTTCGGTCCTCGACCGCCAGCTCCAGGTACCCGTCGACGATCCGCGCAGTGAACCCGATGAGCCCGCCGCCGTGCCGCTGGGCATTGGTGACCAACTCCGTGGTGACCAAGAGGGCATCGACGAGGGCCAGGTCATCGACCGGGATGCCTGCCCCGTGCAGCAGGTCGTGCACAACATTGCGTGCCTCGGCCGCTCTTGCAGGTACTCCCCGCATCACGTCTTCCACCTCAATGCACCGCACCGTGCCGACGGCGCCATCTCCCTCGTCCCGCCCGCCAGGCGGGGACGGCCGGCTGGGGCAGTTCTCGCGCGCAGCAGGACGGCAATACTCTCAGGCCCTGTTGCCGACGCCACGGCGGGTGGGTACGCACCGGGCACTCACCACGCATGACTCGCCACACGCCACACGAAAGCGGCGAAAGCGGGATATCCGGCGGGGTCACACCGGAGAGGACATCAGCGGGCCAGGCGAGGCGAAGGTGAGGGGAATGCTGACCGTAATGACCTTGCCACCCGAGGTGGGAATAATGACGACGCAGGCAGTAAGTTGCTGAATCATCGGCCATCCATATCCACCGACCGCATATTTTTCGCGCCCGACGGCCGTGTCAGGTTGCCGACTACTGCGATCGGCGGCGGTCACTTCCAGGCGATCGGCCACGATCCGGGCGGAGAAACCGGAAAGTCCGCCTCCATGGCGCTGCGCATTGGTGACCAATTCCGAGGTGACCAGCAGGGCGTCAATCATGGAAATTTCGTCGATGGCCGGAAGGTGAGCGTTCAGCAGCTCCTGAACCTGGTCCCGGGCCTCCGCCGCTTTGTTCACCGGGGCCTGCTGCACACCCGTCACACCTCTCACCTCCCGCCTGATCCATCTCCACGCCGTGGAGTCCACCGCTGCCCCACCCGAGGGCCGCGTAGAAGGCTACTTCGACGAGAGGGTTCTCCGACGGCTGCCCCGTATCCGAGGGTTTATGCCTCACCCTCACGACACGGCGTGGGCAGCCGCCCCGGAGGAGGAACCAGTGGCGGGCCGGCCACCCCGGCGGCAGTCGGCCCGTTCGGCTCCGAGCACGCCTCACACAAGGGGAAATCCACCGAAATAAACTCCCACCTGATGGAGGTAGTCAGGGCTGCTCACGTGCTCGTCCCCTTCAAAGGCTGGCGCGTCCTTGATCTCTTGCCTGGTGCGGCCGACATAGACCTTCTCCTCTTCCTGGTCGATGCCGGTCACCGTGCCGGCGGGCAGCACGATGCGCCTCCCGAGGATCCAGGGACCGGTGTCGACGACAAGGTGTGCGGAATCCACCTCATCGGAATGCTTGTCGACCTTGCCGATGCTCCCGTCAACGGCTTCGACGCTGTATCCCACCAGAGTCGTGCCCGCCCGGTACCCGGAGTCGGAAAGATATCCCCAGACAGTGGAACTCATGCGAAATCCCTTCGACGCGACGCGATAGCAGGCTTCGCTCCGTCTCCGTTTCGACCCCTGACAAAGGAGGACGGGGACGGGCTCTTTTCAGCATGTCGGTCATCCCGACAGTGCTCTGCTGCCCCGAGACCTGCATCCAAAACAGTGGGCGAAACGGCCTCGGCACCCATCCGGCGTCATTGATCGGCAGAGGGAGGAAGCGGACCGGCCGTCTTTCGGTAAATGGGTGGCCCCCGCGTGGGGGTGAAGCATCCCGTCCCTTGGTCGTACCCCTTCGTCTCCCCTTCGTCTCCCCTTCGCCTTCGTCTCCCCTTCGCCCCGTTCGGAGTCCCCGACGCCCGCCCGGATGCGGATGCCTGCCCGGTTGCGGACGCCCGTGACGCCCCGCCGGTGGGCGGACGCGAGACGAGGCGGCCAGCCCGAGCCGAGGGCGGCGATCCCTCCGAGGCCGTGCGCAACGATCCCCCCGTTCACGAAGATCACCTCAACGTCCTGTCATGGAACACCCGTTGCAGTACCCGCCAGCTCGTCACGTCACATCACGTCGGGTCCGATCACGTCATGTCACGTCAGGTCAGGTCAGGTCAGGTCAGGTCAGGTCACATCACGTCGCGCTGCGGCCTTCGGCCGGGGCAAGCAAGCTATGCCGACGTCACGCCGCGCCTCACCCGAGGGCAACGAGCCGCTCACGGATGTCGCGGACCAGCTCGGCTTCGTGAGGGAGGAGGTAGAAGTGCCCCCCGGGAAACGCGCGCGCATCACAACGGGCCGAGGTCAGCTCTGCCCATGCCCGGACTTCGCCGGGGGCCGGCTGGGGGTCGTCCGTCCCGAAGTAGGCGACGACGGGAATGTCCAGGGCAGGAGCCTTGGGCTCCGCCACATACGCTTCGAGCAGTTGGTAGTCCGCCCGGATCGGCGGCATGAACAGCTCGCGCATCTCGGGGTCTTGCAGGAGCTCCGCCCCCGGTCCGCCGTGCCGGCCGACCGTGGCGAGCAACTTCTCATCGGTGAGGTCCCCGTCGCTGAGGCGCCGCAGGAGATGGGGAGCGGCCCGGCTGGAGACGAGGAGCGCCGCCGGGCCCGCCCCGCGCTCGGTGAGCAGTGCAGCGACCTCATGCGCCACGGAGGCGCCCATGCTGTGACCGAAAAATACCGTGCGGAGCGTCATACGAGGTGCCAGCTCGTCGGCCACCCGACCGGCGAGCTCCGCCATGCTCGTGATGCCGGGTTCCGCGATGCGCTCCTCACGACCCGGGTAGCACACCGCGCTCACTTCCCAATCAGCCGGGAACTTCTGCGGCCAGGAGCGGTAGAAACTCGCCGAGCCGCCGGCGTGCGGGAAGCAGACGAGCCGCAGCCGCGGTGCGGCCACCGGCCGGTAGGTGCGCAGCCACCGTGGGGCGGGCTGGCCAGAGGAGAGAGACATACGCAAAAGCTTAGGTGCCGACCCCGAGTACGTGCCGGACGAGATCACCTTCCAGCTCAGAAGCTCCCGCAATGGTCACCGCATCGCCTTCCGTCGTCCGCCCCGGGCTCGGCCAATATGGCGGGCTGCCCTGGCGCCCGTGTTCACCGATCGGTTCTCCGTGTGCGGCAGAGGCGGCGTGCCTCTCTCGGTACGTCTGATTCCGCCGCCTGCGCCGCCTCGCAGCCCGGCGCCCTGCACGGTGGCATCCCGGACGTGTGCGGGCCCGGAGCCTGGCCGCTCAGCTCCTCGGGCGTCAGCGCTCAGGCGGCCGTGCAGCAGCGGTCCGCCGCGTACCGCATGTGGCGACCACGACGAGGGTCACCAGAAACCGGACCTGGCAACCCCGGATTCAGCGCGAAGAACAAGTACGGGGCTGCGAGCAGCATGCACCGCGGAACGGCAGATCAGTCCCACCCCAACTGACCCGACGCCAACGCACCAGCCGGCCGGTCGTCGGCCCTCCACCACCGCACGACAGTGGCCCAGGTAATCCAACATCCCTGACGACGCACAGCCTTCGCGGTTCGAGTCACCTTGAGGGGGCCCTTGCCCACCACGACAAGGACGCGCGAGGAAACGACCGGAACGACGCCACCTTGCCGGGTCCTGCCGCCGAGACAGAAACACTCGGGGACCACCCGAGAAAGGAACAGTCGAGGAGGAGCACAGGGGACGAGCTGCCGTTGCGGGCTATCGGGGCCTGGCCGGCATGACGGGCTGATCCGGGTCAGTCCATCCCCCCGGATCACCCACCCCCGTTGGATCAGCCACCCCCGTTTCGAAGGCCAGGACGACCGCCTGGGTGCGGTTGCCGACGCCCAACTTGGCCAGCACATTGCCCACATGTGTCTTCACGGTCTCCAAGCTCACCACCAGCCGGGCTGCAATGTCCTGGTTGGACAGCCCACGTGCCATCAGACGCAGCGTCTCTGTCTCGCGGCCGGTGAGCGCGGTGGTCACGGAGGCGTCTCGTCGAACTTGCCGGCCCGCGGCCATCCGGCGGACCGCGTCCGGAAACAGCACCGAGTCGCCGGCCGCCACCAACCGGATGGCGTGCGCAATCTGCTGTGACGGGGCGCGTTTGCGGATGAATCCACTGGCTCCGGCCCGCAGGGCGTCCCAGACGTACTCGTCATTCTCGAACGTGGTGATCACCACGACCTTCGGCGGGTCGGGCAATGCCCTCAGCCGCCGGGTGGCTTCGATCCCGTCCACCAGCGGCATGCGCACATCCATCAGCACCACGTCCGGTCGCAGCCGGGTCACCGCGGCAACCACCTCGGCGCCGTCATCGACCTCGCCCACCACGTCCAGGTCGGGCTTGGCTGACAGCAGCGTCCGCAAACCGGTGCGGGTCAGTTCGTCGTCGTCCACGACGAGTACGGTCACGGGCGGGTCGGCGTCCGGACCCGGCGCTGTGGAGGCGTTCATGACGCCGACCGTAGCGGTATCCGGACCAAGAGCCGCCAGCGTGCCTCCCCCGCGTCCACACCGTCCCGGCCGTCCCCGTCGTCGCTGGCGTGGCTGCTGCCACTCTCCACGACCCCGGCGTACGTCGTTCCCCGCAGCAGCCGCACCCGGTCCCCGATCCCCTCCAGCCCCTGGCCCCCGGGCCGCTGCCGGGCAGCTATCCCCGTACCGACCGGATTGGTCAGCTCCAACTCCAGCCACCCGTCCCGCACCGCCGTCCGCAGCCGGATCCCGGCCTTCCCTCCGTGCCGCAGGGCATTGGTCAGCCCCTCCTGGACGACCCGGTACGCCTCCCGCGACACCGTGGCCGGCACCAGGGCCAGATCGCCTTGAACCTTCACGGCCAATTCCGCGCCCGCTCCACGGACTCGCTCCACCAGCGGACCGAGGTCCGCGAGGGTCGGCCGGGACACTGTGGACGGCCGTTCCTCCCGCAGCATCCCAAGAACGTGGTCGAGATCGTCCATGGCGGCCCGCGATGTCTCCTCAATGCTGTTCAGGGCACGTCTGGCTCCTGCCGGGTCACTGTCCATCAGCTCCACCGCCACCGCCGCCTGGATCGTGGACGCCGTCAGGGTGTGGCCGATCGAGTCGTGCAACTCCTGCGCCAGTCGGTTCCGTTGCGCCAACAGGTTCATCCGCTCCTCGGCGGCAGCCAGCCGCTCTCCGGGCCGGTGGCCGAGGAGCACCGGCGCGAGCCGTCGAAGCAGCTCCGCACCGCCGAGTGTGACCCCGGCCGCAAGCGCCAGGCATCCCACGGCCGGCAGCAATGCCCACGTCCCCCGCCAGCCCTCCCCGATCCACAGGGACAGGCCGAAGACGGTCATGCGCTCCCCACCGCCCAGCCAGACCGAGGGAAACGCCACGGCTCCGAACACGGCCAGGCACGAGACTGCCGTCACCACCCCACCGAGCAGCATGTGCGGCACCAGCCACACCGCGGTGCGCAGCCGGTTGACCCAGCGCGGTCCCGTCGTGGCCAGCGGCGCGGGCAGACCGGTCCCCAGCAGCCCGTTGGCCAGCCGCACACTCGCGCGCCTGGCCGACAGGGGAGCGCCCATGGACACCGTCACCACGGCGAACGCACACACGAAGCCCAGCACCCGGAGCCCCGTCGGCCACCTCGGCGGCGCGAACAGCAGCGCCGCCGTCAGCGGCGGCAGGCTCAAGGCCGCGCCGAGGGCCGCATACACCCAGTCCCGGAACCCAACCCCGCACGAGAGCGGGCGAATTGATTTATCCACGGCCGGAACGTACCCCGGCGCCGCCCCGGTCGCCTCCCCCGAAAGCGCGAGAACGCACCCCGAAAGAGGGGGAATCAGCATTCGCTCTCGACAGCGATGCGAAGCCCCTCCGCCTGATGTGAGAGTTGAGAGTCCGCCACAGAGGAAACCCCGACGGCGAGAAGAAACCCCTCAAAGGCCGCCACGCCGAACGCGGGTGGCACCCCCTCCTCCTCCCCCCGGAAAAGACGAAAGGTAGACGTTAGTGCTCGCCAACCATGCGAAACCCGTCACCCGTAGAGGCGTGCCGGTTTTCCTCCTCATCTCCTTCGCCGGAACCTGGCTCTGGCTACTGTTCGCACGAGCGGGCCTGGACCTGTCCCCGCTCAGTCCCCTCCTGCAACTACCCGGCTTCTGTATGCCCGGAATCGCCGCAGTGGTGGTCCGCCGCTGGATCACGAACGAAGGTTTCGCCGACGCCGGAATGAGACTCCGCCTCAATTCGGCCTGGCGCTACTACGTCGTGGCCTGGCTGGGCCCACCGCTCATCGCCGCTGCCACCCTCGCTCTCGCCGCTGCGCTCGGACTGTGGGACCCGGACCTGTCCGGCCCGGGCGGCTTACCCGGAACGAAAGAACTGGCGACCGTCCTTGGCCTCATGACGGTGGCCCTATTCCTCACCCCGCTCTATGCGGGCGAGGAATTCGGCTGGACCAGCTACCTCAGACCGCGCCTTTTCGGCGGCCGTACGGTCCCGTCCATCATCGCCACAGGGCTGATATGGGCAGTGTGGCACTTTCCGCTGGCCTTCGTCGGCTACGTCGAGTTCACGAATGTGGTGATCGGCCTGGCGGTGTGGACCCTGTCCTTCCAGCTCCAGGAGATCATTCTCATGTGGCTGTACCAGCGCAGCGGCAGCGTCTGGGTCGCGAGTCTGGCCCACGCGGGAAACAACATGGTCCTCTTCCTGATCCTCGGCGAAACCCTGGACGGGAGGGGAGGCCTGGGCCCAGTCACCCCCATGCTGCTGGTCCTCGTCCCCATAGCCCTCATCTGCCTGTGGATCATCGGCACCCGAAGACTGACCCGCGAACGCCGGACCGCGGAGCCGCTGCTCGCACCGCACGTCGCCGGAACGGACTGAGGGCAATCGCAGTCACACACCACCGATACCAGGCCTGCGCTCGCGGATGCGGACTCGGGTGCGGGCGCAAGTGCGGACTTGGACTCCGGCGCGGACGCGTCCCACGCGGGCGAGTGGTCCGTCGCCGCTCGGACGCAGTCCGACGGCGAGAACTGTGACGGACAGTTCGTCGTCGGCGATGTCCGCCCGGGCCCACAGGGCGCGTCGGTCCGCTGCGGACTGCGGCGGGGCGGCCACAGGCATGTGCCCGGCCGGGACTTCCGGCTCCGTCCGACCGCGACAGACCGCACACTGCGCGTCGAGGTCACCGATACCCGCACCGAACGGGTACCACTGCCGGCCAGGAGCCGACGGGTGATGCCGAGGCGGGAGGGGCCTACTCATCGTTGTCCGGCCGGCGACACGCTGGGGATTCTCCCCTCGCGTCGGCGCACCGGGGAAGACGGTGTGAGCGGAGCTGCGTCTGGAGCGACGGAGGGTGGTGCCCGCTTCCGGCCAGCCACTTTCGGGCCAAGGACCAGCGCTTTCCGGCAACGGATGTGCCCGTTGTCAGACCCACGGACTACTCTCGGACGCTCCGTGGGGCCGTGCGCCCACGCGAACCGTCCACGCCGCGGAAGACCCGGGGGAATGCATCGTGACCACCCTGCCCAACGACCGTTCCGGGTACCGAATCTCGATCGTCGACGACGATGCCTTGCGCGCACGCAAGGAGGCGCGTGAGCTCCTCTCCGAGATCACCGACGCCGATCCGGGCGCAGCGCTCGACATCCCCCGGCAGCGCACGCCCGGTGGCTCGGACAAGGGCGGGCTGTCGGCCGACACGGTCGGGGTACTGATCAGTGCCGGTTCGCTGGTCGCCTCCGGGGTGCAGATCTGGCTGGCCCGGGTACCGCAGCGGACGATCGTGGTCAGGCGGCCGGACGGCGCGACCCTCCAGATCACCGGGCGGGAGGCGCGCGAGGACGACGAGCGGATCGAGCGGTTCCTCTCAGGTGGTGGCGAGCCCGCCGAGGGCCGCGAAGACGACAACGACAGCGGAACCGCGGCGGGCTGAGCGCGCATGGCCGACAACGACCGATACGCCATGCTCATCGGTGTGTCCACGTACGACAGCGACACCTACCCCGATCTGCCGCCCGTCCGCGCCGATCTGCACTACATGCAGGCAGTGCTGCAGAACACCGAGATCGGCATGTACAACGACTGCGCGATGGTCGCCGAGCCGACCCGCGCGGAGATGCTGCATGCCGTAGAGACATACCTGGAGGAGCGGCAGCCGAGCGAGACGGCCCTGCTGTACTTCAGCGGGCACGGCGAGTTCTGCGAGGACGATAACCAGCTCTACTTCCTCCCCCGCGACGCCGACCCGGCGGACCTGCCGGGCACAGCGGTGCCGGCGGAGTTCCTGGAGCGGATGCTGCAGTCCTGCCGTGCCTCGTCGAAGCTCGTGCTGCTGGACTGCTGCTCCAGCGGGTCGGTCGTCCAGGGCTGGACCTCGAAGGGCGCCCCGGAAGCGGACCGGAAGCCCGCGCCCAGCACCTTGCTGCGGCCGACCGGCGTGTACTTCATCACCGCCTCCGACGCGCTGCAGACCGCGTCGGCGATGGCTCCGCCCGGGTCCACGCTCGGCACGTCCCGGTTCACCGGCGAGATCGTGGAGGGATTGCGGAACGGACGGATCAAGGGCAGCGGCTGGATCTCGCCGGACGAATTGTTCGACTACCTGACGCAGCAGATGACACGCAACGGCGTGCCGGAGGAGCAGCGCCCCACCAAGTCCACGATCCGGGCCACGCGGAGCCTGCCCTTCGCGCGGTCGGTGGCGCGGCCGGTTCACCTCCCGGCGCTGCCCGGTGGCGAGGCCGGGATGGGGCCACTCGCCCCGGCCCTGTCGAAGGCCCGGGAACAGGCCACGATGGACGCGCGGGAGGGCGTGGACCGACAGCGGCTGCTGCGCTACTACGGGCACTGCCTCACCGCCGAAGCGGCGGCCGGCATGCTGCCCGACCGCGACGGCGGGCGGGACTCGGATTACTTCCTGCTGGGGAGGGGCGAGGAGACGATCCAGTCGGGGAGGGGGCAGACCTTCCCGGCCCCGACCCAACTGCCCCGGCCGCAGGCCAAGCAGGGCAAGGCGGGCGGCGGGGCAACGCAGCAGGAGTACTGGTACGGCTACCCGGCCGTCACCCTTCCCGTGCACGAGGGAGGCGGCCGGGGGCGCCGTACACCGGTGCACCTCGCGCCGCTGCTGATCCAGCAGATGGAACTCGCCCCGGACGAGAACGGCCGGGACGTGCTTCGCCCGACCGGGGTGCCGTCCCTGCATACCGGTGTCCTCGCGGAACTGCTGGACGCGGACAATGCGGCCGCCCTCGTCGCCCGCTGGCAGCCGACCTGGCAGGAGGGCAACGAAGCGCAGATGCTGCAGGCCGTGAAGCAGTTGCTGGAGGAGCTGGAGCTGCCGGAGCTGGAGCCGCTCGTTCCGTCCGCGCTCAGTGAGCGGACGGTCATGCAGGCGCTGCGGCCCGGCGCGCACAACGCGGCGGTGCTGCTGGTGCCGTCGGCTGCGGAGGCGAACGCCACACAGGCGCTGGTGGACAACCTGCTCCAGATGTCGACGCGGACCGAGCAGATCCCCGGCACCGCACTGGACGCCCTGCTGAGCGGTGGTGCGCCGGACACCGGGACGGAGCCCGCGGCCGTGGTGGTAGCACCGGGGCCGTGCAACGAGAGCCAGGAGCTGGTGGTCTCCTCCGCGATGACACGGGCGCTGACAGTGGCAACGGGGCCGCCCGGCACGGGCAAGAGCGAGGTGGTCACGGCCGTCGTCGCCACCTGTGTCGCTGCAGGGCAGTCCGTGCTGGTCGCGTCCACGAACAACGAGGCGGTCAACGTCGTCGCCGAGCGCTGCGACGCGATCGCGCCGGGGCTGTTGATGCGGACGGGCAACAAGGAGGCATTGGAGCGCGAGGCGGAGAAGCTGGAGCGGCTGCTCGGCGAGCCCGCCCAGGCGCCGCGGCGGAGCTCGGCCACCGTGGGAGGGGCGCTGCGCAACGCCCGTGCACGGGCTGCCGGGCAGCAGGCGGAGGCGGAACGCCGGGTCGGCGAGGAGGGGCAGCTGCTGGAGCTGCTCCGGGACCGGGAGGAACAGGCTGCCGCACTGGAGCTGCCGTTGACGCTGCTGGAGGGTGTCTGGGCGGCAAGGGCGAACGGGGACGGCGCGGCAGCGCTGGGCCGCTGGGAAGGCAGGGCCCGGAAGGCGGCCGGGGCCCGCTGGTGGCTGTTCGGTGGGTGGCGCAGGGCGCGGGCGCTGGGTGCGCTGGTTACGGCGGCAGGCACCTCGGAGGAGGGCGGCCCGCCGTGGCCAGGGTGGGCGACCGGGCGGCCCGTACCGCCAAAGCTGCTGGCGGACCTGGCGGACGCGGTGGCCGTGGAGCGCCGGCTGCGGGAGCTCCTACCGCGGCACGCGGGATGGGACGAGGAAGGCCTGAAGCAGTCGCGGCTGGAGACCGCGGCTGCGTTGTCGGAGGTGTCCGCGGAGCTGTCCGGGGCGGTGTCGGCGGAGGTCCTGGCGCGGGCGCGGGGACTGATGGGGCAGCGGCTCCAAGCGCTGCGGGGGCGGTCCGGGTTCCAGAAGAGCCAGCGCAACCTGATGGCACGCCTCAAGGGCTGGGCGATCAGCACCCACTCGGTGCGGCAGCTCGAACTCACGCCGAAGCTGTTCGACCTCGTCGTCATCGACGAGGCCAGCCAGTGCTCCGTACCGTCGGTACTGCCGCTGCTCTTCCGGGCCCGGCGGGCGCTGATCATCGGTGACCCGATGCAGCTGGCCCACATCGCCGGCATCGCCCAGCAGGGGGAGCGGCAGGCCCGGGTCCGGGCCGGGCTGAGCGCGGCGCAGTTGGAGCACCACCGGCTCACCTACCACCTGTACTCCGCGTACCACGCGGCGGCGCAGCACGGTGACACCGCCCTGCTGCTCGACGAGCACTACCGTTGCCATCCCGAGATCGCCGATGTCGTCAACGGTCATTGCTATGCCGGTCAGTTGCAGGTGCTCACCGACGTGCGGCAGCAGGTCCCTGCGCTCGACCCGACGGGGTCGGCCGACCCGGCGCCGGTGCTGGGCTGGGTGGAGGTGCCGGGTGGCGAGTCGGCGCGGGGTGGTGGCGGGCGGTCCTGGCGCAACGGCGCCGAGGCCGGTGCGGTGCGACAGGTGGTGGACGCACTGCTCGCGCAGCTGCCGCAGGACGCGACGGTGGGCGTGGTGACGCCGTTCCGGGCGCAGAAGGAGGCACTGGCGCGGGTGTGGCGCGATGAGGACCGGGTGCGGGTCGGTACGGTGCACGCGTTCCAGGGCGGGCAGCGCGATGTGATGGTGCTGAGCCCGGTGGCCACGCTGAACACCCCGCCGAGGACGACGCACTGGGTGGCGAGCCAGGTCAACCTGTGGAACGTGGCGGTCACCCGCGCCAAGTCGCAGCTGATCACGGTGGGCTGCCATGCGTTCTGGCAGGGGCAGAGCGGTCTGCCGGCGATGCTCGCCGCGCGCTCGGTGCCGCTGGGCGCGGCATCTGACAGTGGCCACGCCGCGGGTGCCGGGGACGGCGTCGACAGCTCGCAAGGTACGGCCGGCCCGGGGACGGCGTGGCGGGAGGAGCTCACCGACCGGCTTCAGCAGTACCTCGCCGGGCGCGGCATCACCGAGCTGGAGCGCGCAGCGGTGGTCGGCGGCCACCCGGTGGATCTGCTGTTCACGGTGGACGGGGAGAACACGGCAGTGCTGATCGACACGGGTCCGCCGCAGGGCCGGGCCCCGGCCCGGCACCTCCGGCTGACACACGCCCGCGGTGACCTGCTGACCGGACTGCCGTCCGGCGGCCATGGGGCGAAGACGTGCGAGGTGGGTCGGACGGTGCGGGTGCCGGCGTGGCGGATCCTGGCGGGTGCGGATGCACTGGGGCCGCTGTTCGACTGAGCCGGCAAGCCCGGGGCGGAAGGGAACGAGGCCGGTCAGCGCCCGCGAAGGCACCGGACGGCGTACGTGAAGTGCTGGACGTTCCCGGCCCGCAGCCAATCACCGACCTGGCCCGTACCCTTACTGGTCGTGAGGGGACCCTCGGCGCAGTCGCGCAGCCAGGTCTCCCCGGCACTGGCGGTGGCTCCCCTGAACTCCGGCAGGTCGCGGATCCGGCCGGCTGCCGCCCGGATGCCCGCCGTGCGGTCGGGCCCACGGGTCAGCACCTTGCACAGCACGAACCAGTGGTCGGTGGTGTATCGGAGGACACCCCAGGGCGGCGGGCCTCCGCCGCCCTGCTCCTGAGCAAGAGCGGTGACCGGCTGCACACCGTAGTCGCCGTAGGCGAGCCGTGCCAGATAGTGGCGATCACTCGCACGCACCTCGTGCCACATGTGCCAGTCGGTGCGGGGCTCTTCGTGCAGCTCCCCCAGTTCCAGCAGGTCGTCCGTCACCTGCGGGAAGCCCCCGCCGAGAACGGTGACGGTCCGCCACGGAGCAAGGGCGTGCAGGGCGTCCAGGGCTCGCAGCGCCTCCTTGCCGGCGTCGGGACGGCCCGGGAGCACACCGCCCATGTCCAGCAGCAGGTCGACGGTCACCTCGGGGCCGGCCCGGGTCAGGAGCCGTTCGACGGCTTCGGGCACACGGCTGTCCCACTCCCCCGGCACCCGGACGCGCACACCGGCCCCGCAGCCGTAGCGTGCGGCGGTCCCCAGGGCGGCGGATTGCTGGGCCTCGCTCCGCTCCGGCCCGGTCACCGGCCGCAGCAGGCGGGAGAGCCCGGTGCACTCGGCGAGTATCTCCGCAAGTGCCGGTATCTGCGCCTCCTCGGCGAACGGGGCGTCGAGCCAGCCGGGATGACGACGGTGCGCTCCCCTCACCCGGTTCAGCTCCCTCTGCCAGTGGGCGTTCTTCAGTCCCTCCGGGGTCACGCCGGGACTCGGCGGAAGGTTCCACAGCGGGGCCATCGCGGCCTGTATGTCCGGTCGGAGGTGTGCGTAGGCCGTCCTGGCGTACTGCCGGACGGGTAGGATGGGAACGTAGAGCGGTTCGGACATCGCGGCTCCCCCTCGGCACTGCCCGCGCGCTTCCCTCCCCGTCAGAGTGGGCGGACGGCAAGGCGCCGGGAAAGAGAGCCCTTTCGGTCCCGATGGCTGAGATACGCAAGTTCCTGATAGCGCTGTGACGCACGATGTGCTGTTCGTAACGCTCGGTGGCCGGACACGTCAAGTAGGCACTGCGCGGCGAGAACTGAGTGTTGTTCAGTCCTGTGCACCATTGCTTCCGCCACCCGTGCGCCGAACCAATTCGCCGGGTGCTTGGCGCCCGGCCGCTTCACGATGGGCGCGAGGCTTGAACCACCGCATCTTCGGTCTGACCGTGCTCAACTTCCGCCCCTGACCGGCACGAAGCTGCCTCTCGGGCCCCTGACCGTCATGGTCGGCCCCAACGCGGCAGGCAAGTCGAATGTGCTGCACGCCCTGGAGTTCCTGCGGGACGTGACGCGCATGGGCATCGAGCCGGACCTCGAAGAACAGGGCGGGTTCGATGTCCTGGCCTTCCGCGGTGACCGGAAGCCGGTGTCACGAATCACCATCGGCATCGAGGGCATCTGGTCCGACTTCGCATCGGAAGAGGCGCCGGACCGCTACGAGTTGAGCGTTTCGCGGAGCCGGGTACCGGACGAGGTCCGGGAGCGGCACTCGATGTACCGACGGGAATCCTTCGCACAGCATCCGGCGGAGAGCACCGAGACGTCGGTGGACGAGCGGCTCCCTGACGGTCAGCAGCCCGCTGGTAGGCGACGAAGCGGACGATGCGGTCGCCGTCGGGCGCATGGCTTCCGCGCTGCACTCGAAGGCAGCATTACCCCTGTTGGAAGACGTCAGGTCGGTGGTACCGCAGATCCGGGACATCCACCTGGTGGCTGCCCCCGGAAGAGCCGGCCATATTGCGGTCGAGCTCGAAGAAGAGGGACTCAGGGGGCTGCACCCCGCTGAGGGAGGCCTCGTGGGGAACCGTGCCAACGCGTCATCGAGAAGCCCGAGTACGAGCCGATGGGCGGCCTCTGCTGCTCCGGCGCCCTGGGGGTGGCCTGTGAGTCCGAAGCCTGCGCGAGGGCGTCGGCGTTCGATGATCGTTGTGGCTGGTGAGAGCGACTACGACCGCAAGGTGCTCCAGCATCTGGTTCCCGCTCTGCATCCAGGGAACTGCCCGGAGTGGTGGGCTTCCGGGAGGTGCTCCTCAAGCACGCGCGGGTATCTAGGGGTGCACATGCCTCGAAAAGGAGTTCGACGGCTGCCACCAGTGCCTACTGCGGCGGGTCCCGGCCGCCGACTACGACAGGGTGAGCTGCAACGAGGTCCGGCAGATGCTGGACGAGCTGCTCGGCACCGGTGGAGAGCGCCGGCGGACTTCGGCGGTCGCGACGACGCGGCACGTTTCCCTGCAGCGGCAGGCCGAGAGCGACCTGGAGATCCTCTTCATCGACACGCTCCAGGACTGGGCGAAGCAGGCCGGGTCCGGGGCCACCGCGGACACGTATCCCATCTCGGCCGTGCACGTACGCCCTCGACCTGCGGCTAACGGCCGCCGACGGCACGACCGTGAGCTGGCGCGTCTCCCAGCAGGGCGCCCTGGGCGGCGCCCGGCCCGACTTACTCCTCGAACGGCTCGACGCCCCGAGCACGCGTGTGGCCCTGTACCTCGACGGCTACGCCTACCACGCCACCCGCGACCACAACCGGCTCGCCGACGACGCCGCGAAGCGGACTCGGCTCAGGGCGGAGGGCCTGCGGATGTTCCAACTGACCTTCCACGACGTCAAGGAGTGGCGCCAGCGGGTCAAGGGCACCGGGTACGCGGCAGCGGGACCGAGCGACCCGGTATGGGAGCCGTACGGCACGAACGGCCGGAAGCGTGCCCGTGACTACTACGACCGCGTGGGCGGGGGCCTGCCCGGCGAGCTGGTGGACACGGCCTGGGTCAACCCGGCCTCGCTGGTGCTCGCCTACCTGCGCGCTACCCGGATGCCGGACGCTGGCAGCCGCGGGCGGAGGCGGCGGCCGGCCTGAGCGGGACCGACGGCGTGCGCGCACCGCCCTCGCCGACGAAAGTGTCGGCGAGACCGTCCGGCAGGCGCTGCGTGGCGGCGTACCGACGGCGCGACCGGGCCGGTGCAGCTACTGTCCGGACCGGACGCATCGGGCTGCCGTCTCGTGCTGGCCGCGGACGGCCGGCGCACACCGCCGGTGTGGACGGGGCTCACCGTCCTGGACGACGGTGACGCTGCTCTGGCGGACGAGCAGGCGCACAAGCGGCGTTGGCGGGCCTGGCTGTATTGGAGCGATGTGCTGCAGTTCCTGGAGCGCGGCGACAGTGACAGCGCCCAGTTGACGACCAGCATGCCCGATGGCTTCGCCACCGAGGTGCTCACGGTGACGGGCTGCGCCGGCTGGCTGCCGTCGACGCGGGCCCAGGTACCTGCGCGCCCCGAGGAACCCGCCGCCCACATCATTGCCCCCGTGCCCGCCCGCACCGTTGATCAGAGAGTCCCGAACCAGCCCCAGCCCGAAACCGACGAACCCAGCACGGGCACCGCTTTGGAGCGCGACCCCGGCTGGAGACAGGTCATTGATTACCTCGACCCCGAGGAGCCGGCGCTCCGCGGCCTCGCGCTCGCGCTGGCCGACGCCGGTGTGGTCGCTCCGCGGGACGGTTACGCACTGGACGGCAACCGCAAGCAGACCATCGACGACAGCCAGGCAGCACGAGACCGGCGTGCGCTTCTCGACGAACTCGGGGAACACAACTGGGACCCGGAGTTCCTGCACGACGAGTGGACGCAAGTCATCCTCGGACAGGTGTCGTCGGCACCCGCACCGACTACTTCCGGGAGCGGCGTGCCGGTCGCGGCAGGAATATCGGCCGCGCTGAGCGCGCGGCGATCTGGCAGCTCGTCGAACACCTCCCCCAGCGGCTTGATCCTCTCGGACGGCAAACCTGGGACCAGGTGGCCGAGCGCGCCGCGCGACTGGAGATGGGACGCGGACAGCGCATCCTCGGCATCGCCCAGCAGCGGGAGGAGGCCGGCGGCCTCGACAACATCCCCTTCAGGACGGCTCAGCAGGATGGCGGCGCCACCGCTACCGACACATCGTCGTAGACGAAGCGCAGGATCTGCGACCCGCCCACGGGCAGATCCTGCGCTCCGCCCTGAGCATCTTGGGCGAAACCA
The DNA here is from genome assembly GCF_036048035.1 of Streptomyces sp. NBC_00400. Classification (NCBI taxonomy): domain Bacteria; kingdom Bacillati; phylum Actinomycetota; class Actinomycetes; order Kitasatosporales; family Streptomycetaceae; genus Streptomyces; species Streptomyces sp. NBC_00400. The sequence continues at coordinate 1,921,530 of NZ_CP107940.1, forward strand.
CGTACGACGACCTCGACGGGGACAACAAGACCCTGGGCGGCTTCCGATCAGTGCTCAGCGGCAGTCGACCGTTCGGGCATCCGTCTCCGGGCTGGGCCGCCGAGCAGGAAGGCATCGCTGCCCTCAGCAATGAGTGGGACACCGCTCCAGAGCCCCGTACCCCGCACGAGCAGATCGCCATCTGCGTACGGGCACACGACACCTTCGCAGTAGCCCCCGCCGAGCACCGACATCGGGGACTGGGCCACCTTCTGAGTTTGCGGTGTACCCGAAGTCAGAAGAATTCAGCCGTGCCCTCTATGACCTCCGGTAGCTTGGGCAGCCTCATCAGCTTCTGATTGAGCAACTGCACGATCGCATCGGCCCTCTGCCGGCTGATGGGTTGAGCGATCGACACTGCGCCCCCCGTTCCGCCAGATCGTCCAAAAGTCCGCTGCTCTGCATGACCCCGTAGAACCGACACAGGCGACCGGCTCATGGAACGGGGCGAACGGACCCGGAACGCAGAAAAGCCCCGCACCATAAGGTGCGGGGCTTTCCCACAATGATTGTTCGGCGGCGTCCTACTCTCCCACAGGGTCCCCCCTGCAGTACCATCGGCGCTGAAAGGCTTAGCTTCCGGGTTCGGAATGTAACCGGGCGTTTCCCTAACGCAATGACCACCGAAACACTATGAAGTTAACCAACCCGGCACAATCACAGGTCGTTACTTCAGAACCTACACAGTGGACGCGAGCAACTGAGGACAAGCCCTCGGCCTATTAGTACCAGTCAACTCCACCCGTTACCAGGCTTCCATATCTGGCCTATCAACCCAGTCGTCTACTGGGAGCCTTAACCCCTCAAAGGGGGTGGGAGTACTCATCTCGAAGCAGGCTTCCCGCTTAGATGCTTTCAGCGGTTATCCTTTCCGAACGTAGCCAACCAGCCATGCCCTTGGCAGGACAACTGGCACACCAGAGGTTCGTCCGTCCCGGTCCTCTCGTACTAGGGACAGCCCTTCTCAATACTCCTACGCGCACAGCGGATAGGGACCGAACTGTCTCACGACGTTCTAAACCCAGCTCGCGTACCGCTTTAATGGGCGAACAGCCCAACCCTTGGGACCGACTCCAGCCCCAGGATGCGACGAGCCGACATCGAGGTGCCAAACCATCCCGTCGATATGGACTCTTGGGGAAGATCAGCCTGTTATCCCCGGGGTACCTTTTATCCGTTGAGCGACGGCGCTTCCACAAGCCACCGCCGGATCACTAGTCCCTACTTTCGTACCTGCTCGACCCGTCAGTCTCACAGTCAAGCTCCCTTGTGCACTTACACTCAACACCTGATTGCCAACCAGGCTGAGGGAACCTTTGGGCGCCTCCGTTACTCTTTAGGAGGCAACCGCCCCAGTTAAACTACCCACCAGACACTGTCCCTGATCCGGATCACGGACCCAGGTTAGACATCCAGCACGACCAGAGTGGTATTTCAACAATGACTCCACCATGACTGGCGTCACGGCTTCAAAGTCTCCCACCTATCCTACACAAGCCGAACCGAACACCAATATCAAGCTATAGTAAAGGTCCCGGGGTCTTTCCGTCCTGCTGCGCGAAACGAGCATCTTTACTCGTAATGCAATTTCACCGGGCCTATGGTTGAGACAGTCGAGAAGTCGTTACGCCATTCGTGCAGGTCGGAACTTACCCGACAAGGAATTTCGCTACCTTAGGATGGTTATAGTTACCACCGCCGTTTACTGGCGCTTAAGTTCTCAGCTTCGCCACACCGAAATGTGACTAACCGGTCCCCTTAACGTTCCAGCACCGGGCAGGCGTCAGTCCGTATACATCGCCTTACGGCTTCGCACGGACCTGTGTTTTTAGTAAACAGTCGCTTCTCGCTGGTCTCTGCGGCCACCACCAGCTCAGGAAGTAAATTCCATCACCAGCAATGGCCCCCCTTCTCCCGAAGTTACGGGGGCATTTTGCCGAGTTCCTTAACCATAGTTCACCCGAACGCCTCGGTATTCTCTACCTGACCACCTGAGTCGGTTTAGGGTACGGGCCGCCATGAAACTCGCTAGAGGCTTTTCTCGACAGCATAGGATCATCCACTTCACCACAATCGGCTCGGCATCAGGTCTCAGGCTTCATGCTGTCCGGATTTACCTGGACAACGCCCTACACCCTTACCCCGGGACAACCACCGCCCGGGCTGGACTACCTTCCTGCGTCACCCCATCACTTACCTACTACCACCTTGGATCAGCGGCTCCACCACTCCCCTTTGTCCGAAGACTCCAGGGCGGCTTCACGGCCTTAGCATTAATGGATTCGATATTGGGCGCTTCAAAGCGGGTACCGGAATATCAACCGGTTGTCCATCGACTACGCCTGTCGGCCTCGCCTTAGGTCCCGACTTACCCTGGGCAGATCAGCTTGACCCAGGAACCCTTAGTCAATCGGCGCACACGTTTCCCACGTGTGTATCGCTACTCATGCCTGCATTCTCACTCGTGAACCGTCCACAACTCGTTTCCACGGCTGCTTCACCCGGCACACGACGCTCCCCTACCCATCACAACGGACGTTGGTCCTCATGCTGCAATGACACGACTTCGGCGGTGTGCTTGAGCCCCGCTACATTGTCGGCGCGGAATCACTTGACCAGTGAGCTATTACGCACTCTTTCAAGGGTGGCTGCTTCTAAGCCAACCTCCTGGTTGTCTCTGCGACTCCACATCCTTTCCCACTTAGCACACGCTTAGGGGCCTTAGTCGATGCTCTGGGCTGTTTCCCTCTCGACCATGGAGCTTATCCCCCACAGTCTCACTGCCGCGCTCTCACTTACCGGCATTCGGAGTTTGGCTAAGGTCAGTAACCCGGTAGGGCCCATCGCCTATCCAGTGCTCTACCTCCGGCAAGAAACACACGACGCTGCACCTAAATGCATTTCGGGGAGAACCAGCTATCACGGAGTTTGATTGGCCTTTCACCCCTAACCACAGGTCATCCCCCAGGTTTTCAACCCTGGTGGGTTCGGTCCTCCACGAAGTCTTACCTCCGCTTCAACCTGCCCATGGCTAGATCACTCCGCTTCGGGTCTTGGGCACGCTACTCAACGCCCTATTCGGACTCGCTTTCGCTACGGCTTCCCCACACGGGTTAACCTCGCAACATACCGCAAACTCGCAGGCTCATTCTTCAAAAGGCACGCAGTCACGACGCACCGAGCAAGCTCGATGCGCGACGCTCCCACGGCTTGTAGGCACACGGTTTCAGGTACTATTTCACTCCGCTCCCGCGGTACTTTTCACCATTCCCTCACGGTACTATCCGCTATCGGTCACCAGGGAATATTTAGGCTTAACGGGTGGTCCCGCCAGATTCACACGGGATTTCTCGGGCCCCGTGCTACTTGGGTGGTTCTCAAACGAGCCGCTAATGTTTCAGCTACGGGGGTCTTACCCTCTACGCCGGACCT
>NZ_CP107940.1:1927500-2095000 GCF_036048035.1 Streptomyces sp. NBC_00400
TCCGACTCTATCAGATCCTTGCGGGCCCGATTTTCGCCGGCGCGTTTCCGCCTTTCGGCTTCTTCGCGTTTCCAACCTTACCAGATCCGTTTCCGTCTCTGGCTCCCTGTTGGAGCGGGTCGGCCGTTCCGCTTTCGCTTTCGCTTTCCGGCCTTTCCGACTCTAGCAGACCCGATTTCGTTCCGTTGCCGGCCCGAATTCGTTTCCGATTCCCCGTCGGAGGGGGTCCGCCTGGGGTGCGACTTCTTGCGTTGCCGCGCCTTTCGGCGTGATCACTACTTTAGCGGAATTCCTCGTTGACGCATAATCACGTCACGGTCGAATTTCGGCATGCCGAAATTGGTCCCGGTGAGGGGCCGTGCAGTAGTGGTGTGCCGCTGTCGCGGCGGGATGGCTGCCCGGCGCCTGTCGGCTCCGTGGCAACTCGAAGAACTTACACGATCCTATGGGTGCGGCACGACTTGGGGGTACGTCCACGGTGGTTCGGGCTGTCCCTGACCGCTAGGTCGCCGATCCGTCTGGTCGCTGGGGCACCTGCAAGGCAGGCACATTCCCATGGTCTGTCCCGGTTCGGCACGCTCGCAGTGGTAGACCGCCTGCGAGGGAGGACCGTGACGGACGCATCGAGCGTTGGTGCTGTCCTCCCACCCCGCTGAAGGTTTCGCCGCTCTCCAGGAGGTGCGCCGGGCGCCGCCGTTGCGGCAGCGCCCACAGCACCTCGGCGATCTCCGCGCGGCCGCTTCGGAAGAGCTGGTGCAGGCAGCCGAGGGCCCGGCCTGAGACGCCACGGCCCTTTGCCCGAACCGCAGGTCAGACGCCCTTGGCCGTCTTCTCCAGCACCACGACGCACTCCACATGATGCGTCATCGGAAACAGATCAAACGCCCGCATCCGCCGCGGCGCATAGCCCGCCTCCGCGAAGTACTTGAGGTCGCGGGCGAGGGCTGCCGGGTCGCAGGCGACGTAGGCGATGCGGCGGGGGGTGAGGGAGGCGAGGTGGGTGACGGTCTTTTTGCCGGCGCCGGCGCGGGGTGGGTCGAGGACGATGAGGTCGACGTCGGTGATGCCGGTGCGGGGGAGGATCGCCTCGACCTTGCCGTGTTCGATGCGTACGCGGTCGAGGTCCTGGAGATTGTGGCGGGCGTCGTCGACGGCACGCTTGCCGGATTCGATGCCGAGGACCGCGCCCTTGTCTCCGACGCGTTCGGCGAGGGCGCCCGCGAAGAGGCCGACACCGCAGTAGAGGTCGAGGGCCATATCGCCCTTCTTGGGCATCAGGCCCTGCATGACGGCCTCGACGAGGAGGTCGGCGGCCTTCGGGTGGACCTGCCAGAAGCCACCGTTGCCGACCCGCCAGGTGCGGTCGGCGGCGCGTTCGCGGACGAAGGGGCGGCCGTGCACGCGGTGGACGCCGCCGTCCTTCTCGCCGATCCGCAGGACGGAGACCGGCTTGTCGAGTTCGACGATGGGGAGGCGGCCGCCGGGGCGGGGGGTGAGGATGACCTGGCGGTCGTGGGAGCCGGTGGCGGCGATCGCCTCGACAGTGGCCATCTGGGGCCACTCGCGCTTCTCGATGCCGAGTTCGGAGACCCCCGGGGCGGCGATCATGCAGTGGGTGACCGGCTCGATGTCGTGCGAGCGGTGCTTGCGCAGGCCCGCGTGGCCGTCGGCGTCGACGGCGTACTGGACGCGGGTGCGCCAGGCGGGGACCTCGCCCTTGGCGACCTTGTCGCCCGGGGCGGGCTCGACCGTGCCGTCCCAGTGGGCGTCGTCCGGCGACAGCCCGGCCAGCCGTTCCAGCTGTTCGGCGATGACCGAGGCCTTCAGGCGGCGCTGGGCGCCGGGGGCGGCGTGCTGCCAGTCGCAGCCGCCGCACTTGCCGGGGCCGGAGAAGGGGCAGGGGGCCTCGACCCGGTCCTTGGAGGGGGTGAGGATCTGCACCGCGTCGGTGCGCAGGAAGCGCGCACCCTCCTCGCCGTCGGTGACGCGGGCGATCACCCGCTCTCCGGGCAGGGCGTGCCGTACGAAGAGGACCTGGCCCTCGTCGGTGCGGGCGATGCAGTGGCCGCCGTGTGCGACCGGGCCGACCTCGACCTCGTACTCCTCGCCGACCAGCGATTTCTTCGGTTCTGCCTGCATGGCGGGAGGGCTCCTGTGGTGGGTGGTGCGGGGCGAGACGGGGGCGGTACGGGGCGCGCGGTACGGCCGGGCCACCCTCTGTACGGCGGGACGCCGACCGTCAAGTCTACGTCCCACCGTGCCGTGTCCTGTCCCGGTGCGGTGCTGCCCCGGTCCCGTGCTGTCCCGGGGCCGGGCCTCCTGCGGATCGCACCCTCGTCGGACATGCGGCCCACCGCTGGGATCTCGCACCTCGTCGGGGCTGCGGCCCGCCACTCCTCGTCGGGGCCTCCCGCTGCCCGTACCGCGCTCTGGTGCCGCTGCCGTACCGCGCCGCCCCGGTGTCCTGCCGGGGCGGTGGCGTCCCTACTTCTTGGTGGCTGCCTTTTCCTTCTTCGGCTGGGCGACCGGGCCGCGGCGGACCGCGCCCGGAGCGTTCCACTCGGCGCGCTTGCGGGCGCGCTGCTTGGCGGCCTCGGAGGAGTCCAGCTGCCAGGGCACGGAGGTGACCATGACGCCGGGGGTGAAGAGGAGGCGGCCCTTGAGGCGGAGGGCGGACTGGTTGTGGAGAAGGTGCTCGTACCAGTGGCCGACGACGTATTCGGGGATGTAGACGGAGACGGCGTCGCGCGGGCTCTCCCGGCGCAGCGACTTGACGTAGTCGATGATCGGCCGGGTGATCTCGCGGTACGGGGAGGCCAGGACCTTCAGCGGCACCTCGATGCCGCGGCGCTCCCACTCCTCCCGAAGGGCCTTGGTGTCGGCCTGGTCGACGTCCACGCTGACCGCTTCGAGGCTGTCGGAGCGCATCAGCTTGGCGTAGTTCAGGGCGCGCAGGGTGGGCTTGTGCACCTTGGAGACCAGGACGAGGGAGTGCACCCGGGAGGGGCGGACCACGTCGTCGTCGGGGGTGTCCTCGGCGGCGATCTCGTCGGCGACCCGGTCGTAGTGGCGGCGGATCGCGGACATCGTCACAAAGAAGATGACCATGCCGAGCAGCGCCACCCACGCGCCGTGGGTGAACTTCGTCAGGAGGACGACGACCAGGACCAGGCCCGTGAAGAAGGCGCCGAAGGCGTTGATGGCGCGGGAGCGGTGCATCCGGCGGCGCTTGGCCGGGTCGGTCTCGCTGAGCAGGTGGCGGTTCCAATGGCGGACCATGCCTGTCTGGCTGAGCGTGAACGAGACGAAGACGCCGACGATGTAGAGCTGGATGAGGCGGGTGGAGTCCGCGCCGTAGAGGTAGACGAGGATCGCGGCGGCGCCGGCCAGCAGGACGATGCCGTTGGAGAACGCCAGGCGGTCGCCGCGGGTGTGCAGCTGGCGCGGCAGATAGCGGTCCTGGGCGAGGATCGAGCCGAGCAGCGGGAAGCCGTTGTAGGCGGTGTTGGCCGCGAGGAAGAGGACCAGTGCGGTGGCGGCGGCCAGGATGATGAAGAGGAAGGAGCCGTTGCCGAAGACGGCGGAGGCGACCTGGGAGATGACCGGGTCCTGGGTGTAGCCGGCCCCGATCGGCTTGCCGTTCTGGAACAGGTCCTTGGCGGGTGTCTCGGCCATCCGGACGTGGGTGGCCATGGCCAGGCCGATGATGCCGCAGAACATGGTGACGGCCAGCCCGCCCATGAGGGCCAGGGTGGTCGCGGCGTTCTTGGACTTCGGCTTGCGGAAGGCCGGGACACCGTTGGAGATCGCCTCGACGCCGGTGAGCGCGGCGCAGCCGGAGGAGAAGGCCCGCAGCATGAGGAACACCAGGGCGAAGCCGGCCAGGCCGCCCTGTTCCGCGTGAATGGTGAAGTCGGCGGTGGGGGCCTTCATCGTGTCGCCCAGGACGACGCCGCGGATCACACCCCAGATGATCATGATGAAGACGCCGGCCACGAAGACGTACGTCGGGATCGCGAAGAGCTTGCCCGATTCCTTGACGCCGCGCAGGTTCATCAGCGTGAGCAGCACGATGATGACGATCGCGCACAGGGTCTTGTGCTGGACGACGAAGGGGATCGCGGAGCCCAGGTTCTCCACTCCGGAGGAGATGGAGACCGCGACGGTCAGCACATAGTCGACGAGCAGTGCGCTGGCGACGGTGAGACCGGCCTTGGGACCGAGGTTGGTGTTGGCGACCTCGTAGTCACCGCCGCCGCTCGGGTAGGCGTGCACGTTCTGCCGGTACGACGCGACGACGGTGAACATCAGCACCACGACCGCGACCGCGATCCAGGGGCTGAAGTTGTACGCAGACACACCCGCGACGGACAGGACGAGCAGCACCTCGCCCGGCGCATAGGCCACGGAGGAGAGCGGGTCGGAGGCGAAGACGGGGAGTGCGATGCGCTTGGGAAGCAGGGTCTCCCCGAGCTTGTCGCTGCGCAGTGCGCGCCCGATCAAGATCCGTTTGGGCACGTCGGTCAGTTTGGACACGCAGAGGATGCTAAGCCTTCGTCAAGGTCTGCGCCCACCCGCTACCGGATCGGGTGGCATCGGCAAAGCCCGCGGTACGGCGAGCGGGGCGCGTCCGCCCTGCTGAGGGGCGCATCGCGGCCGGTCGCCTCCACAGGATCCGCACGTCACGCGCACGGGGCGGCCCCGGCAGGCCGTATCCGTGGCGTTCGTCACGGGGTGCGGCGATCCGTCATGGAGTTGACGCCGTCCGTCACGGGAATGACGCGGTCTGTCACGAGGAGGGGGCGGAGGCTGTCACGAACTGACTCACCCGTCACGAAGTGTGACGGGCGAGTCACCCCTGTCGGACGGCCCCGGCCCCCGTGTCCGCGGCCCGGTGGCGCCGGACGTGCAGATCGCCCAGCCCCTGCCGGGTGGCGACCAGCAGCACCCGGTCCTGTGGCCGCAGGACATAGCCGTCGCCGAGCTCGTGCACCAGGTGCGCCGGCTCGCGCTCCGCGTCGGACGGTGGCGCGGCGGCAGCGTCGTCCGGCTCCGGATCGTCGGGGGCCGAGGTGTCGACCGCCAGCACCCGCAGCCGCCCCGGCCGCAGCACCTCGGCGACCGTACGGCCCTCCAGCGCCACATGGCCGCGTACCTCGACCCGGGCGACCAGCAGCACCCGGCGCTCGACGGGGATGGCGCCGAGGATCTGGCGGCCCATCATCGCGCCGGCGAAGGCGGGCGCGGCCAGGTACGTGACACTCCGGCTGCGGGTCAGCGCTCGCGGATGCGCGGCGCGCAAGGTGCGGTAGACGGCGGTGGCGAACCGGTCGTCGAACAGCCGCAGCGTCACCCGCAGCCGCGGCTTGACCGAGCGGGCGTAGAGGGCGGCCTCCAGGTTGGTGGTGTCCTCGCTGGTCAGCGCGAGCAGAGTGGCCGCGCGCTCGATCATCGCGGCTTCCAGGACACCTTCTTGTGTGACATCGCCCAGCACGGTCGGCACCCGCAGCCGGCGGGCCAGCGCGATGCCCCGCGCCTCGGGGTCCCCTTCGATGCACACCACGGGGATGCCCATCTCGTGCAGCCGCGCCAGCACCCGGGTGCCGACCTTGCCGAGGCCGAGCAGCACCACATGTCCCGACAGGCCGCGTGGCGGGCGGCGCAGTGCCGAGGCACTGCGGAAGGTGCCCAGCCCTTCGAACGCTGCCGCGACCAGCACCGGCAGCAGCAACAGCCCGGTCAGCCCGGACAGCAGCTGCAGCACCTTGCGGGGCGTCGGTTCGTGGATCGCCGGGTCGTTGATCGCGAAGAGATCCAGCAGCGAGAGATAGGCGGCGTGCACCGGATCCTCACCGGTGGTCAGCCAGCCGGCGACGGCCAGCGCCAGCACCGCCCCGACAACCCCGGCCAGCGACCAGCGCAGCCGCCGGGAGAAGAGCGAGGCGAGCGGCGCGCCCCGGCCGCGCAGTCCGCGGGAGCGCACCGGCCGCCCCGTATAGGAGACGGTCTCCAGGACGACGGTTCCGCAGCCGACGGCGGCCGAGGCCGCGGCGTCGTCCGGCAGAAGTACGGGGCCCTCGTGTCCTGCCGCCGAACTCGGTGCGTCCTCGGGGTCGTTGGCGGAGGCGGAGAGCAGCGCCAGGGTGCACAGCCCCGGGGTGCCGGGCCGGCCCGGCGGCCCCGGCGTACGCTCCACGGCGCGCAGCAGCAGCCCGTCCGCCTCGATGACCTTGCTGGTACCGGCGACCGCTGCGGCCGCGAGGGCGGGGGCCACGGTGTCGGCGTCGGACAGCACGGTCGTGGAGGCATCGGCGGCCTCCACGTCCCCGGCGTCGTCGGAGCCCAGGGCGGCGACCGCCGCCGCCTGGTCCAGCAACTCCTCCAGATGCTGGCCGAGTTTGCGGTTGTAGAGCCGGATGACCAGCCGCAGCCGCGGGTTGAGCCGGCGGGCCCGCAGCGCGGCGTGGATGTTGAGCTCATCGTCGTCGTAGACCAGCGCCAGGGCGTCCGCCTCGGCGACGCCGGCCGCGGCCAGCGCCGCATCGTCGGGCTGGGCCGCCTCCAGGAGCCGTACGGTCTCCTCCGGCGCCTCCGCGCCGTCGTCAAGGCCCTCGGGCGGCAGCGGTGTCGTCCGCGTCATCGCTGCCGACATCCGGCCCAGCAGCGCGGTCGCGCGGTCCAGCGCACGGGCCGGCGGCGGGATGCGGGGCCGGTGCGGCTCCCGGGCGGTGGGGACGACGAGCGTCACCCGTTCGCCGTAGACGTCCCGGAGCTCGGCGGCGAGCCGATGCGCCAGCGCATCGTCGCCGCAGACCACCATGTGCGGGGTGCAGTAGCCCTGTTGGGGCTGGAGAGGCAGGTTGGGCACACCTCGTAGCGTGCCTTACGGGCGCGGGGCGGCGCAGCCCGGCGCGAGAGGCGTAGCGCGGACGGCGCGGATCCGCATCCGACCACGGCCCACCGCGCCCCCTACCAGGAGCGCCATTACGGCTACGGTTGTACCGGACCACGGTGCGCCCAGCGCCCCCGCTGCCGCGCCCGGTCCTGTCGCGAGCCGTGGCTCCGTGTCGCCGGTACTGGGAGAAGAAAGTAGTGAGCAGGGTGTTTGTGCAGGTCAGCGCGCTAGTACAGGGCACGGGGTAATCAGCATGCACATCGTCATCATGGGGTGCGGGCGCGTGGGCTCCGCGCTTGCGCAGACCCTGGAGAGCCAGGGGCACACCATCGCCGTGGTGGACCAGGACCCGACGGCGTTCCGTCGCCTGGGTTCGTCCTTCGGCGGCCGCCGGGTGACCGGCGTCGGCTTCGACCAGGACACCCTGCGCGAGGCCGGCATCGAGGAGGCGGGCGCGTTCGCGGCCGTCTCCAGCGGTGACAACTCCAACATCATCGCCGCCCGGGTGGCCCGTGAGATGTTCGGTGTCGAGAATGTCGCGGCCCGTATCTACGACCCGCGCCGCGCCGAGGTCTACCAGCGCCTGGGCATCCCGACCGTCGCCACCGTCCGCTGGACGGCCGACCAGATGCTGCGCCGGCTGCTGCCCTCGGGCGCCGAACCGCTGTGGCGGGACCCGAGCGGCGGCGTCCAGCTGGCGGAGGTGCACACCTCCCCCTCCTGGGTCGGCCACAAGATCAGCACCCTCCAGGAGGAGACCGGCGTCCGCGTCGCTTTCCTCACCCGGCTGGGCGAGGCGATTCTGCCGACCTCGCAGACCGTGCTGCAGGAAGGCGATCTGGTGCACGTCATGATGCGCACCGACGAGGTCGAGAAGGTGGAGGCGGCATTCGCCACGGGTCCTGAGGGGGCGCACGCATGAGGGTCGCGATCGCAGGCGCCGGCGCGGTGGGCCGTTCCATCGCGGGCGAGCTGCTGGAGAACGGGCACGAGATCCTGCTCATCGACAAGGCGCCGACCGCCATCTCGGTCGAGCGGGTGCCGCTGGCGGAGTGGCTGCTGGCCGACGCCTGCGAGATCACCTCGCTGGACGAGGCGGCGCTGCAGCGCTGCAACGTCGTCATCGCGGCGACCGGCGACGACAAGGTGAACCTCGTCGTGTCGCTGCTCGCCAAGACCGAGTACGGCGTGCCGCGGGTGGTCGCCCGGGTCAACAACCCGAAGAACGAGTGGCTGTTCAACGAGTCCTGGGGCGTCGATGTCGCGGTCTCCACACCGCGTCTGATGTCGGCCCTGGTCGAGGAGGCGGTGAGCGTCGGCGATCTCGTCCGGCTGCTGCGCTTCAGCCACGGTGACGCCAACCTCGTCGAGCTGACGCTGCCCCCGGAGGCCGCGCTGGCCGGCACCCGGGTCGGCGATGTGGAGTGGCCCGAGGACACCTCCCTGGTGACGATCATCCGCGGTACGCGGGTGCTCACGCCCAACAAGGAGGACGCGCTGGAGGCCGGCGACGAGCTGCTGTTCGTCGCGGCCCAGTCGCGCGAGGAGCAGTTGGAGGATCTGCTGTCGGTGCGGCGCGAGGACGCGTAGCGCCGGCCGGTGGTCCACCCGGTGGGTGCCCCGGCGGCCGTCCGCCGGGGCACCCACCACCCACGTGAAACGCCCGGGGCCCGGGAACCAAGCGGTTCCCGGGCCCCGGGCGCAGGTGTGTGCGGTGCCGGCCGCCCCGTCAGCGGCGGTGGCGGGCCCGCCGCGGCCGCTCGTCGGCGGCCTCCGCCGCGACCTCGGACGCCATCCCCTGGTAGAGGTCGTCGGCGACCCCGTCCAGCGCGTCGCGCTCGCCTCGGCGCCGCTCCTCCGCCTCCTTTTCGGCCTGTTCCTTGGCCTCCATTTCGGCGAAGACGTCGATCGGCGGCGGTGCCTTCGCCAGGAAGACCCAGGTGAGGTAGACGGCGAGCAGGAAGGGCGGGATCTTCAGCGCGATCAGCACCCAGCCGAGCTGCGTGGTGTCCGCCCACCAGTACAGCGGGAAGAGGATCGCGCACTTGGCGAAGAGGATCAGCCCCCAGGCCCAGCTGGCCTTGGCGTACGCCTTCTTGCGTCCCGGGTTGCGGGTGCGCCAGGAAAGGTTCTCCTTGAACACCGGCCCCAGGATCAGCCCGATGAGCGGGACGCCCGCGACTGTGGTGATCATGTAAGCGAGGGCCAGTCCGAGGGTGTAGAGCATCCCCGGCAGATAGAAGTCCTTGGCGTTGCCCGTCATCATCGCGAAGACCACGCCGAAGCCCACCCCGAAGACGCCGCTGAAGGCGTGCTTGACGGTGTCCCTGCGGACCAGGCGCACCGCCGCCAGCACCAGCGAGACGGCCAGCGCGGCGATCGCCGAGGTGTGCAGATCCTTGTTGATGGTGAAGATCGTGACGAACAGCAGGCCGGGGACCACGGTCTCCACCATGCCGCGTACGCCGCCGAACGCCTCGAACAGCGCCGCCTCGGTCACCTGCCTGCTGTCGGCGTCTCTTCGGTCGCCCGGATCGGGCGAGGGGCCTGCGGGGGCGTCGGGGCCGCCCTCCGCGTCAGCGGTCGGTCGGTCGTGAGACGTCACCGGCTACTCCTGTCCGAGCGGTCGGAGTTCGTACTTCGGATTGAAGAGCACCCGGCGTCCGTGGCTCAGGGAGACCCGGCCCGAGGCGATGAGCTTACGGCCCGGCTCGATCCCGACGATGGAGCGGCGGCCCAGCCACACCACATCGAGCGCCGCGGAGCCGTCGAAGAGCTCCGCCTCGAGCGCGGGCACACCGGCGCGCGGCCGCAGCGTCACATGCCGCAGGGTGCCGGTGACCTTCACTATCTGCCGGTCGTCACAGTCGCAGATACGGGTGCACCCCGCGTCCTGCGCATCCTGCTGCAGCTCGGCGGACTGCAGCTCCTCCTCGGAGGAGGACAGCCTGTCGAGCAGCCGGCGGAATCGGCCGGCCGGCTTCTCGGAACGGGTCCCAGCACTCATAACCCCAGCGTACCGGTGGCCAGGGCCGCAGATCACTGTCCGCACACGGACTTCGTACCCGCCTCACAAAGCCGCGCCCCGCCGCGGGGGCCGGAGCCCGGTCACACCCCGCCGCCTCACTGCTCGAAGCGGTACCCCATCCCCGGCTCCGTGATGAAGTGCTTCGGGTGCGAGGGATCGCTCTCCAGCTTGCGGCGGAGCTGGGCCATGTACACCCGCAGGTAGTTGGTCTCGGTGCCGTACGAGGGCCCCCAGACCTCCTGGAGCAGCTGTTTCTGGCTGACCAGCCGGCCGGCGTTGCGGACCAGGACCTCCAGCAGATGCCACTCGGTGGGGGTCAGCCGGATGTCCCGGCCGCCGCGGTTGACCTTCTTCGCGGCGAGGTCTACGCAGAAACCTTCCGTCTCCACGATCACCTCGTCGTCGGCAGGCCCCGTCGGCTCGGCCCTGCGCACCGCCGCCCGCAGCCGGGCCAGCAGCTCGTCCATGCCGAACGGCTTGGTGACGTAGTCGTCCGCGCCGGCGTCCAGCGCCTCCACCTTCTCGTCGGAGGTCTGCCGCGCGGAGAGCACCAGGATCGGCACCCGCGTCCAGCCCCGCAGCCCCTTGATCACCTCGACGCCGTCCATATCGGGCAGACCGAGGTCGAGGACGATGACATCGGGGTGGCGGGCGGCCGCGAGTCTGAGCGCGGTGGCCCCGTCGGGGGCGGCGTCGACCTCGTACTTGCGCGCCTTCAGGTTGATCACGAGGGCGCGGACGATCTGCGGCTCGTCATCGACCACAAGCACCCGGTTCACTGGCGTTCTCCTCGTGGTGTCGTCGGCCGGCGGGGCGGGCCCGCCGGGTGTGTGGTGAGGGTGGTCGGTGCGGCCCGGCTCATGTCGTGGCCTGGGCCGGAAGGCCGGGCCTGGCAGGCGGCCGGCCGGGCGCGGCCCGAAGCGTGAGGACCATCGTCATGCCGCCTCCGGGGGTGTCCTCGGCGGCGAGCGTGCCGCCCATCGCCTCCGCGAAACCGCGCGCCACGGCCAGTCCGAGGCCCACGCCGGCACCGCGCGGAGCGTCACCGTAGCGCTGGAAGGGTTCGAAGATCCGGTCCTTGGCGCTGTCCGGCACCCCGGGGCCGCGGTCGGCGATCCGGAGCTCCACCCGGTCGCCGAGCGCGCTGGCCGAGACCAGCACCACCGCACCGTCCGGGCTGTATTTCACGGCGTTCTCGACGAGATTGGCCACCGCGCGCTCCAGCAGCCCCGGGTCGATGGCGACGATCGGCAGCTCCTCGGGGATGTCGAGGGTGACGCTGCCCTCCGGGACGCCGCCGAGCGCCATCGGCACCACCTCGTCGAGGTCGGTCTCGCGGATCAGCGGGGTGACCGTGCCGGTCTGCAGCCGGGACATGTCCAGGAGGTTGCCGACCAGGTGGTCCAGCCGGTCGGCGCCCGCCTCGATGCCGGCCAGCAGCTCCGCCTCGTCCTCCTCGGACCAGGCGACGTCGTCGGAGCGCAGGGACGTGACCGAGGCCTTGATGCTCGCCAGCGGGGTCCGCAGATCGTGGCTGACCGCGGCCAGCAGCGCCGTCCTGATGCGGTTTCCCTCGGCCAGCTCCCGGGCCTGCTCCGCCTCGCCCACCAGCCGCTGCCGGTCCAGTACGACGGCGGCCTGTGCGGCGAACGCGGCCAGCACCCGGCGGTCCTCGGCCGGCAGGACCCGGCCGGTCAGCGCCAGCGCCATGTGGTCGCCCACGGGCATGTCGACATCCGCGTCCTCGGGGCGCATCAGCGGCTTGCCGTGGTCACTTCCGGCCCGGCCCGCACAGGTCCACGGCTCGACGTCGCCGGCCCGCTCCAGCAGCGCCACCGTCTCCATGCCGAAGGTCTCCCGTACCCGCTCCAGCAGGGCGTCCAGGGTCGTCTCCCCCCGCAGCACGCTGCCCGCGAGGAAGGACAGGATCTCCGACTCGGCACGCAGCCGGGCCGCCTGGTGGGTGCGGCGGGCGGCGAGGTCCACCACGGAGGCGACCGAGACGGCCACCGCGAAGAAGATCACGATGGCGACGATGTTCTTGGGATCGCTGACCGTGAGGGTGTGGGTGGGCGGCGTGAAGTAGAAGTTCAGCAGCAGCGAGCCGACCGCGGCCGACGCCAGGGCCGGCAGCTGCCCGCCGAGCAGCGCGGCGACGACCGTCAGGAAGAGGAAGAGCAGGACGTCGTTGGCCAGCCCGGGGCCGTTCACCATGCCGGTCAGCAGCAGCGAGAGCAGAACCGGGCCGACGACGCCGACGAGCCAGCCGGCGAGGATCCGGGCGCGCCCCAGCCGCGCACCGCGCGCCACCGGCAGCCCCCGGCCCTTGGCGACCTCGTCGTGGGTGACGATGTGCACATCGAGATCGGGCCCGGATTCGCGGGCCACGGTCGCCCCCACCCCCGGCCCGAAGATGTACTGCCAGGCCTTGCGGCGGCTGGAACCCAGCACGATCTGGGTGGCGTTGACCCCGCGCGCGAACTCCAGCAGCGCGCTGGGTATGTCGTCCCCGATGACGTGATGAAACGTGCCGCCCAGGTCCTCCACCAGCGTCCGCTGGACGGCGAGTTCCTTGGGCGAGGCCGAGGTCAGCCCGTCGCTGCGGGCGATGTAGACGGCAAGCACCTCGCTGCCCGACCCCTTGGCCGCCATCCGCGCCGCGCGGCGGATCAGCGTACGGCCCTCCGGCCCGCCGGTCAGTCCGACGACGATGCGCTCACGCGCCTGCCAGGTGGAGCGGATCGAATGCTCCGCGCGGTACTCCTGCAGATACTCGTCCACCCGGTCGGCGACCCACAGCAGCGCCAGCTCGCGCAGCGCGGTGAGGTTGCCGGGGCGGAAGTAGTTGGACAGGGCGGCATCCACCTTGTCGGGCTGGTAGATGTTGCCGTGCGCCATACGACGGCGGATCGCCTGGGGCGACATGTCGACAAGCTCGATCTGGTCGGCCCTGCGGACGATCTCGTCCGGCACGGTCTCGCGCTGCCGCACACCCGTTATCGACTCGACGACATCCCCGAGTGATTCCAGATGCTGGATGTTGACGGTCGAGATCACATCGATCCCGGCTTCCAGCAGCTCCTCGATGTCCTGCCAGCGCTTGCCGTGGCGCGAACCGGGAACGTTGGTGTGGGCCAGCTCGTCGACCAGCGCCACGGCCGGAGCGCGATCCAGGACGGCGTCCACGTCCATTTCGGTGAAAACCGTGCCGCGGTACTCCAGCTCCCGGCGGTGCATCTGCTCCAGCCCGTGCAGCATGACCTCGGTGCGGGGCCTGCCGTGATGCTCCACGAACGCCACGACGACGTCCGTGCCCCGCTCCACGCGCCGGTGCGCCTCGGACAGCATCGCGTACGTCTTGCCGACGCCCGGTGCCGCGCCGAGATATATCCGTAGCTTGCCGCGTGCCATGGCCCCATTGTCTTACGTGAAAGCCGCCCCCACCGGGCTGAACCTGCTGCGACCCTACCGACCGGACAAGTGGACAAAAGGGACAGTCGGCGACTTGGCGGCCGGTCTTGACGCGACTCTGATACAGGGGGCGGGAGGAGCGGGCGGCCGGGGTTCATGGGGTGGGCGGGCCTTCGGGTGGGGACGCCGAGGTGGGCCATGGCCTGAAAAATGCCATCGCCGGGCCACCGGCCGACTGCGACGATGCCTCACATGACCGAGGCACAGCCGACGCCGCCCCGCAGGACCGACATCCGTATCGCCCACACCGCCGACCTGGACGCCGCCACCCTGAAGGCGGCCCGCACTCTCCTCTACGACGTCTTCGACGACATGACCGCGGAGGACTGGGAGCACGCACTCGGCGGTCTGCACGCCCTGGTCCACGAAGACGGCGCACTGATCAGCCACGCGTCCGTGGTCCAGCGACGTCTGCTGCACGACGGACGGGCGCTGCGCTGCGGCTATGTGGAGGGCGTCGGCGTCCGCGCGGACCGGCGCGGGCGCGGACACGGCGCGGCCATGATGGACGTCCTGGAGCGGGTCATCCGCAGGGGCTACGACCTCGGCGCACTCGGCGCCTCCGACGAGGCCGCGTCCTTCTATGCCGCCCGCGGCTGGCAGCTGTGGCGCGGCCGGTCCTGGGCACTCACCCCGGACGGCATCCGGCGCACCCCCGACGAGGACGGCTGCATCTACGTCCTCCCCGCCCCGGCCGCCCCCCTCAACCTCGACACCGACCTCGCCTGCGACTGGCGCGACGGCGACGTCTGGTGAGGCACGGGGCCGGCCGGGCGAAAACCTCCCCGCCCGGCCGGCCCCGGCCCCACCCCGCCCCGTCGCGTCCCCGCACTCCTTCAGGCACCGCACGCGCGCCTGTGCGCTCAGCCCTTGGCCCGGCCCTGCACCAGATCCTTGAGGCCGATGTTCAACTCCAGTACGTTCACCCGCGGTTCCCCCATGAAGCCGAGGATGCGGGCATCGGTGTGGCGCGCGACCAGCTGCCGCACCGTGGCGCCGGGCAGATGGTTCTCCTTGGCGACCCGGTCCGCCTGCAGCTGGGCGTACGCGGGCGAGATGTCCGGGTCGAGTCCGGAGCCCGACGAGGTGACGGCGTCCGCCGGGACCTTCGACTCGGGGACCCCGTACGTCTCGGAGACCCACTGCTTGCGCTCCTTCACCGCCTTGATGAGATCGGTGTTGGTGGCGCCCAGGTTGGAGGCGCCGGAGACCTGGAGGTCGTAGCGGGTGTTGACGCCGTTGGCCCGGTTGCTGCCCAGGCCCGCCGAGGGGCGCGGCTGGAAGAACTTCAGGTCCGGGACCGGATTGCCGTTCTTGTCCTTGCCCTTGTCGTAACGCTGGCCGATCAGCGACGAGCCGACGACCGTGCCGTGGGAGCTGACCTCGGACCCGTTGGCCTTGCCGGGGAACGCCGCCTGCGCCACTCCGGTGACCACCAGCGGGTAGACGACCCCGCAGACCACGGTCAGGACGAGCAGGGCGCGCAGCCCCGCCCCGATCAACCGGGCGGTGTTGCGTACGGAGTTGTTCACGGCGGTCACCCGATTCCGGGGAGGAGAGTGAGGAGCAGGTCGATGAGCTTGATGCCGATGAACGGTGCGATCAGACCGCCCAGTCCGTAGACGGCGAGGTTGCGGCGCAGCATCCTGTCGGCGCTGACCGGCCGGTACTGCACGCCCTTGAGGGCGAGCGGCACCAGCGCGACGATGATCAGCGCGTTGAAGATGATCGCCGAGAGGATCGCGGACTGGGGGCTGGACAGCCGCATGATGTTGAGGGTGTCCAGGCCGGGGTAGGCCACCGCGAACATCGCCGGGATGATCGCGAAGTACTTCGCGACGTCGTTGGCGATCGAGAAGGTCGTCAGTGCACCCCGGGTGATCAGCAACTGCTTGCCGATCTCGACGATCTCGATGAGCTTGGTCGGGTTGGAGTCCAGGTCCACCATGTTCCCGGCCTCCTTGGCGGCCGAGGTACCGGTGTTCATGGCCACTCCGACGTCCGCCTGTGCCAGCGCGGGGGCGTCGTTGGTGCCGTCGCCGGTCATCGCGACCAGCTTGCCGCCGGCCTGCTCCCGCTTGATGAGCGCCATCTTGTCCTCGGGTGTGGCCTCCGCGAGGAAGTCGTCCACCCCGGCCTCGTCGGCGATCGCCTTGGCCGTCAGCGGGTTGTCACCCGTGATCATGACGGTCTTGATGCCCATCTTGCGCAGCTCGGTGAAGCGTTCGCGCATGCCGTCCTTGACGACGTCCTTGAGGTGGATGACACCCAGGACCCGCGGGCCGCTCTCGTCCTCCAGGGCGACCAGCAGCGGGGTGCCGCCGGCCTGCGAGATGGCATCGGTGAGCTGCTGCGCGTCCTCGGCGACGCTGCCGCCGCGCTCCTTGACCCAGGCGATGACCGAACCTGACGCGCCCTTACGGACCTTGCGCCCGTCGACGTCCACACCCGACATCCGGGTCTGGGCGGTGAAGGGGACCCACTCGGCGTCCGTCAACTCGCCCTGGTGGCGCTCGCGCAGTCCGTACTTCTCCTTGGCGAGCACGACGATGGAGCGGCCCTCCGGGGTCTCATCGGCCAGCGAGGACAGCTGGGCGGCGTCCGCGACCTCGGCCTCGGTGGTGCCGCGGACGGGGACGAACTCGGCGGCCTGGCGGTTGCCGAGGGTGATGGTGCCGGTCTTGTCGAGCAGCAATGTCGATACATCGCCCGCGGCTTCCACGGCGCGGCCGGACATGGCCAGGACGTTGCGCTGCACCAGGCGGTCCATACCGGCGATGCCGATGGCCGAGAGCAGCGCGCCGATGGTCGTCGGGATGAGGCAGACCAGCAGCGCCAGCAGGACGATCATGGTCTGCTCGGCGCCCGCATAGATCGCGAAGGGCTGGAGGGTGACAACCGCCAGCAGGAAGACGATGGTCAGCGAGGCGAGCAGGATGTTGAGCGCGATCTCGTTGGGGGTCTTCTGCCGTGCGGCGCCCTCGACGAGGTTGATCATCCGGTCGATGAAGGTCTCGCCGGGCTTCGTCGTGATCTTGATGACGATGCGGTCGGAGAGCACCTTCGTCCCGCCGGTGACGGCCGAGCGGTCACCGCCGGACTCGCGGATGACCGGGGCCGACTCCCCCGTGATGGCGGACTCGTCGACCGAGGCCACGCCTTCGACGACATCGCCGTCACCGGGGATGATGTCGCCGGCCTCGCAGACGACCAGGTCACCGATGCGCAGTTCGGTGCCGGGCACCTGCTCCTCGGTGCTGCCGTTCAGCCGGCGCGCGACGGTGTCGGTCTTGGCCTTGCGCAGGGTGTCGGCCTGCGCCTTGCCGCGGCCCTCGGCGACCGCCTCCGCCAGGTTGGCGAAGATGACCGTCAGCCACAGCCAGGCGGCGATCGCCCAGCCGAACCAGTCCGAGGGAGACGTGCAGGCGAAGATCGTGGTCAGCACGGAGCCGACCTCGACCACGAACATCACGGGGGACTTGACCATCACCCGCGGGTCGAGCTTGCGTATCGCGTCCGGGAAGGACGTGACCAGCTGCTTGGGGTCGAAGAGACCGCCGCCCACGCGGCCGTCGCCGGGCTTGTGCCCGCTGGGGACGTCCTGGTGCGGGGCGCGAGTCGGAGTGGCGGTGGACATGGAGCCGGGCTCCTCTTGTTTCACAGAGGCGGTCATGACAGTCCCTCCGCCAGCGGGCCGAGGGCCAGCGCCGGGAAGTAGGTCAGACCGGTGATGATCAGGATCGTGCCGACGAGCAGCCCGGCGAAGAGCGGCTTTTCGGTACGGAGGGTGCCCGCGGTCTCCGGGATCGGCTTCTGCCCGGCGAGCGAGCCGGCCAGGGCGAGCACGAACACCATCGGCAGGAAGCGGCCGAGCAGCATCGCCAGGCCGATCGTGGTGTTGTACCAGGGCGTGTTGGCGTTCAGGCCGCCGAAGGCCGAACCGTTGTTGTTGGCGCCGGAGGTGAACGCGTAGAGGACCTCGGAGAAGCCGTGCGAACCGGCGCCCAGCGCCTTGGTGTTGAGCATCGAGCCCAGTGCGTCCGGCAGCACCATCGAGGCGGCGGTGAAGCCGAGCACCAGTGTCGGGGTGATGAGGATGTAGCAGGCGGCGAGCTTGATCTCGCGGGTGCCGATCTTCTTGCCGAGGTATTCGGGGGTACGGCCCACCATCAGTCCGGCGATGAACACCGCGATGATCGCCATGACCAGCATGCCGTAGAGGCCGGAGCCGACACCGCCGGGTGCGATCTCGCCCAGCATCATGCCGAGCAGCTGGATACCGCCGCCGAAGGCCGTGAAGGAGGAGTGGAACGAGTCCACCGCGCCCGTGGACGTGAGGGTGGTGGCCACCGAGAAGATCGAGGAGCCGCCGATGCCGAAGCGGGTCTCCTTGCCCTCCATGGCGGCCCCCGCGGCCTGCAGGGCCGGGCCGCCGTGGGCGAACTCGGTCCACATCATCAGGGCGGTGAAGCCGAGCCAGATGATGCCCATCGTGGCGAGGATCGCGTAGCCCTGCTTCACGTTCCCGACCAGCTTGCCGAAGGTCCGGGTGAGCGCGAACGGGATGACGAGGATCAGGAAGACCTCGAAGAGGTTGGTGAAGGCGTCGGGGTTCTCGAAGGGGTGGGCGGAGTTGGCGTTGAAGTAGCCGCCCCCGTTGGTGCCCAGTTCCTTGATGACCTCCTGGGAGGCGACCGCGCCACCGTTGGTCTGCTGGGAGCCGCCCATGAACTGACCGACCTCATGGATGCCCGAGAAGTTCTGGACGGCACCACAGGCGACCAGGACCAGGGCACCGATGACGGCGATCGGCACCAGCACCCGTACGGTGCCGCGGACCAGGTCGGCCCAGAAGTTGCCGAGGTCGCCGCTGCGGGAGCGGGCGAAGCCGCGTACCAGGGCGATGGCGACGGCCATGCCGGTGGCGGCGGAGACGAAGTTCTGCACCGCGAGGCCGGCGGTCTGTACGACGTGGCCCATGGCCTGTTCGCCGCTGTAGGACTGCCAGTTGGTGTTGGCGACGAAGGACGCCGCGGTGTTGAACGCCTGGTCCGGGCTGATCGACGCGAAACCGAGGGAGAGCGGCATACCGCCCTGGATGCGCTGGAGCAGGTAGAGGAAGAGCACACCCACCGCGGAGAAGGCCAGGACGCCGCGCAGATAGGCGGGCCAGCGCATCTCGGCATCCGCATTGGCGCCGATGCAGCGGTAGATGACCTTCTCGATACGGAGGTGCTTGGGGGACGCGTAGACGGCGGCCATGTAGTCGCCGAGGGGGCGGTACGCCAGGGCCAGCGCCGCGGTGAGCGCTATCAGCTGGAGCACGCCTGCGAGAAAGGGGCTCATGCGGTGCTCAGAACCTCTCCGGGAAGACGAGGGCGAGGACCAGGTATCCCAGCAGGGCGACGGCAACGATCAGGCCGACGATGTTCTCGATGGTCACAGCTTCGTCACCCCCTTGGCGACGAGAGCCACCAACGCGAAGACCGCGATCGTGATAACGACGAAGGCCACGTCGGCCATCGTGTGCTCCTAGAGGGATGGGGGGATCAGGACCCCCAAAGCAAAGCGCCCTTCCGACGCGGCTTGAACACTGTTGACGTCTCCCTTACGGCCATTAGCGCTCCGTTGACGGATTTCATACGCGTCTGGAGCTGACCTGCACAAACAACGAGGGCCCGGACCCCCTCAACGGGGGCCCGGGCCCTTGCGACCGTCGTTATCCAGCCGAGAAAGCGGACGCATTCGCGCCGCTTCAGCGCGCGGTGTGCTCAGCGGATCTCGGTGATCTCCGGTCCACGCTCCAGACGCTCCACACCACCGCCGAAACGCGACTGCTCGACCTGGTCCTGCTGCACGCCGTCCGGCACCATCTGGGCGTCGTCCGGCAGCTTCAGGACGATCGGGTCGCGGGGGGCCATCGGGCCCTCGCCGCGGATGATGACGGTGTCCCGGAAGATGTGTTCCAGCACGCCGGCGGCCTGCGGCTGCACCGCGCCCTGGCCGGAGATCACACCGCGCAGGAACCACCGGGGTCCGTCGACACCGACGAAGCGCACGACCTGCACACCGTTCGTGCCGTCCGGCAGCTGTACGGGGACCTGGGCACGCAGCTCCCAGCCCAGCGGGCCCTCGACCTCGTCGATGACGCCGCCCTGCTGGGTGATGCCCGCGGCGATCTCCTCGCGGACCTCGCCCCAGATGCCCTCGTTCTTGGGGGCGGCGAAGGCCTGCAGCTGCACGGCGCTGTCCTGCAGTACCACGGTCGCGGCGACGATGGCGTCACCGGCGACCTCCACCCGGAGCTCCATGCCCTCGACACCCGGCACGAACAGCCCGCCGAGGTCCACCCGGCCCTCGCCGGGCTCGGAGACCTCCGACGCGTCCCAGGGACCGTCGGGGCGCGGCGCGGGCGGAAGATTGAGCCGCTGCTGCGGCGCCCCGTCCTCGTCGGCGTCGCTCACCGCGTGCTCGTCGAGCGTGGTGTCCTCGACCGACTCTTCAGGAGCCTCGTTCTTCTTGCGACGTCCGAACACGTCACTGTCCTTCCCGGTCGGCACCGACCGATGCGTATTCATTCCCGCCCGTGGAGCCGCCCACCGCCGCATGACCGCCGGTGGAACCGAATCCCCCCTCGGCCCGCGCCGAGCCGGGAAGTTCCGCCACCTCGTGGAAGCGCACCTTCTCGACCTGCTGGACGACCAGTTGGGCGATCCGGTCGAACCTCTCGAACCGCACGCTCTCGCGCGGGTCCAGATTGACCACGATCACCTTGATCTCTCCACGGTACCCGGCATCCACCGTCCCGGGGGCATTGACCAGCGCCAGGCCGCAGCGCGCGGCCAGTCCGGACCGCGGGTGCACAAAGGCCGCATACCCGTCGGGCAGTGCGATCGACACCCCGGTGGGCAGCACGGTGCGCTCCCCCGGCGCCAGCTCGGCGGCCTCAGTGGTCACCAGGTCCACGCCCGCGTCCCCGGGATGCCCGTACGCCGGAACGGGCACGTCCGGATCCAGCCGCCGCAGCAGTACATCCACCGGATTCCGTCCCTGACTCATGGGTTCACCTCGAAGGCACGCGCTCGCTTGACCTGGTCCGGGTCGGACATCGCCGCCTGGATCTCCTCGGTCCTGCCGTTGTCGATGAAGTGGTCGACCTTCACCTCGATGAAGACGGCCTCGGCGCGCACCGCGACGGGGCCGTCCGGACCGCCTATGCGCCCCACGGCCGTCGAGTAGATCTTGCGCCCGTGCACCGCGGTGACCCGCGCGTCCAGATACAGCACCGTGCCCAGCGGCACCGGCCGTACGAAGTCGGTCTCCAGCCGCCCGGTCACCGCGATCACCCGCAGCAGCCAGTTCAGCGAGCCCAGGGTCTCGTCCAGCGCGGTGGCCAGCACCCCGCCGTGCGCCAGACCCGGCGCCCCCTGGTGGGCCTCCTTGACGGTGAACTCGGCGGACACGCTCACGCCGTCGCCGGCCCGCGCCTCCAGATGCAGGCCGTGCGGCTGGCCCGTGCCGCAGCCGAAGCACCGGTCGTAGTGCGCGCCGAGGAGTTCTCCGGGTGCCGGCGCGTCGGCATGCCGGACCGGAGCGACGGCGTCCGCCGGTGGCGTCAGCCGCGCCCTGGGTTCGTCAGTTCCACTCACGAGGTCAGACCCTACCCGCGCGCGTAACGCGCCCGCGCCGCCGTGCCAAGCTGGAGCCATGCAGCCGTACGAAGAACGCCTCACCGCGCCCCGGTCCTGGTGGGTGATCGCCGCGCTGATCGGCGTCGCCTGCGCCCTGATGCTGCTCCCCCTGGGGACGCTGTGGATGCTGGGCGGGCTGATCGGCGGAGCGGCCCTGTCCGCGGTGGCGGTGAGCTCGTACGGCTCGGCGCGGATCCGGGTGGTGGGCGGCGCCCTGATCGCCGGCGACGCGAAGATCCCGGTGACGGCACTGGGCGAGGCGCGGGCGCTGGACGCGGACGAGGCGCTGGCGTGGCGTACGCACAAGGCCGACGCCCGTGCGTTCATGCTGTTGCGCGCCTATGTCCGTACCGCGGTGCGGGTGGAGATCACCGATCCGCAGGACCCGACGCCGTACGCCTATCTCTCGACGCGGACGCCGGAGCGCCTGGTGGCGGCGCTGGCGGCCGGGCGGGGCTGACCGGCGCGCGGGGGTGCGGGTCAGCCGCCCGGTGAGGGCGGGGATTCCCCGGCCCGTTCGCCGCCCGCGGGGGCGTCCGGCGCGGAGGGGGGAAGGGCCTCCCAGGGGATCTGTTTCGTGCGCAGGTCCTTACGGATTTTTTCCGCAAGCTTTCTGGTGTCCCTGCGGTTCATGAACGCGCCGACCGAGGCGCCGATCATGAACGGGGCGAGGTTGGGGAGGTTGCGCAGCGTGCGCTTCATGATCTGCTGGCGCAGTTCACGCCTCATCTGCACACCGAGGGCGATGTTCAGCGAGGCCGGTTTGGTGAGGTCGACGCCCCGCTCCTCCGTCCAGGACATCAGACAGGCCATACCGCGCTGCCGGAAATTCCCGGCGGGCCGCAGGCCGTAGACCTCGTGCAGCTCGGCGATCAGTTTGATCTCGACCGAGGCGACGCCGGTGACCTCGGCGGCCAGCTCGGCCGGCATGGCGGGCGGTACGGGCAGCATCGCTGCCGCCCCGACGCCCGCTCCGACGGCCCCGGTGGCTGCGCAGGCGCCGGCGACCAGCTTGTCGGCCAGGTCCTCGGGGGTCAGTCCGGGGAACTGGGCGCGCAGGGTGGCGAGGTCACGGACCGGAACCCGCGGGGCGGTCTCGATGATCCGGTCGGCGATCACGGCAAGCCCGGCCCGTACCCTGCCGCCGGTTCTCCCGGCGCCACGGCCGACCATGGCCGCGAACGAGGCCGTACGACCTCTCCCCCGCTCTCGGTTTCGCTCGAGCGGGAGATGCCCCCACTGCGGTGCACCGGTCGTCCGCTCCGCGGGGAGGGCGCCCGGGTCGGCGGGCACGGGCGCGGTTTCCTCGCGTGATCGTGCGCCGGCCGCCGAGCCTTCGACGCCCTTGGAGCCCTTGCGGAACGGGTTCACGCCTGCCACGGCGTAGACCGGACTCAGGCCGCGCAGTCGCGGCAGATCGGCTGCCCGTTCTTGTCCTCCGCGGCGAGCTGGCTGCGGTGGTGGACCAGGAAGCAGCTCATGCACGTGAACTCGTCCTGCTGCTTGGGCAGCACGCGCACGGCCAGCTCTTCGTTGGACAGGTCCGCGCCGGGCAGCTCCAGGCCCTCGGCCTGCTCGAACTCGTCGACGTCGACGGCCGAGGCGGACTTGTCGTTCCGCCGCGACTTCAGCTCCTCAATGCTGTCCTCGTTGAGGTCGTCGTCGGTCTTGCGTGGGGTGTCGTAATCCGTAGCCATTTTCGCTCTCCCCCTCTGGGTGTCTGCGGTGTCTCAGCGCTCGTAACGCGTGAGAGGCCGGACTTGTGCCCGACCTGAGGCGGAGATTTTGCCTCACATCAAGGTCTGTTACTCAATCGACACCCAACCGCACCCCTGAAGAGGTGATCGGTTTGGATGGCGATCAGGACCGTACACGGTCCGAATGTCGCACCTCGCGCAGCCCATCACCTCTACTTCCCGTGATCTCACCCCCCGGAAACCCGGACTTCCCCGGCATTCCGACCGGCTTTTCGATCACAGAGCGTAGATGGCCGGAAAATCGCGTCTGTGAGGCATCACACACGCGCAGACCGGTGGGCGGACCGGTTCAATTCCGCGCAAAGCGAACTCGGCGAAGGATCCACGCCGACCCCCCTTGTCGTCAAACCGGCAGGCAAGGCGGTGTACGGCCGCGAGACGGGCGATCGTACGCACAGATGTCCGACGACTGCCCAGGGGGGTGCACAGCGGCTCCAGCGGGCGTACAACCCCCCTGTGGCCTGCGTCAGAGCGGCAGGACGACCCGCATCACCAGGCCGCCGCCCTCGCGGGGCTGGGCCGTGATCGTGCCGTCGTGCGCGCGCACCACCGAGCGCACGATGGACAGCCCCAGCCCGACCCCCTTGTCACTGCCGGTGCGCTCCGTACGCAGCCGCCGGAACGGCTCGAAAAGGTTCTCCACCTCATAGGCGGGAACCACCGGCCCGGTATTGGAGACCACCAGAACCGCACGCCCGTGCTGCGGCTCCGTCGTCACCTCCACCCAGCCCTCCTCCGGCACGTTGTAGCGCACCGCGTTCTGCACCAGATTCAGCGCGATCCGCTCCAACAGCACCCCGTTGCCCTGCACGAACACCTGCTCCCGCACCCCGCGCAGCTCCACCCCCTTGGCCTGCGCCTCCTCACGGGTCTGCTCCACCGCCTGCGAAGCCACCTCCGACAGATCCACCGGCTTCTTGTCCACGACCTTGTTCTCACTGCGCGCCAGCAGCAACAACCCCTCCACCAGCTGCTCACTGCGCTCATTGGTCGCCAGCAGCGTCTTGCCCAGCTGCGCCAGCTCCGGCGACGCCCCCGGATCCGCCAGCTGCACCTCCAGCAACGTCCGGTTGATCGCCAACGGCGTCCGCAACTCGTGCGAAGCATTCGACACGAACCGCCGCTGCGACTCGAACGCCCGGTCCAGCCGGTCCAGCATCTCGTCAAAGGTGTCCGCAAGCTCCTTGAGCTCGTCATCAGGACCCCCCAGCTCGATCCGCCGGTGCAGATCCGAACCCGCCACCCGCTGAGCAGTCCGAGTGATCCGCCCCAACGGCGACAACACCCGCCCCGCCATCGCATAACCGAAAGCGAACGCCACCACCGTCAGACCCAGCAAAGCCAGCAGGGAGCGGTTGAGCAGGCTGTTGAGGGCCACCGCGCGCTGGTGCTGCAGGCACTGTTCGACGGCCTGCTGGAGCAGCTGCCCGGACGTCTCGGTGGGCAGGTCGCAGATGTCACTGGTCGACTGGAACTTCCCGCCGAGGATCTTCAGCGGCAGCGCGCTGCCGTCGTGCAGCGCGTCCGCGGCCAGCATGTAGATGATCGTCAGCAGCACGATCCCGGCCATCAGGAACATGCCGCCGTACAGCAGCGTCAGCCGTATCCGGATCGTGGGCCGCAGCCACGGGAACGGACGGACATCGACCGGCCTGGGGTCCCAGGTCGGCTTGGGCGGAACGGGCGGCGGCGGGTTGGCCGCCTTGGAGAACGAGGGCAGGGAAGGCATCGCCGGTCAGATCCGGTATCCCGAGCCGGGGACCGTGACGATCACCGCGGGCTCGCCGAGCTTGCGGCGCAGCGTCATGACCGTGACCCGCACGACGTTGGTGAACGGGTCGGTGTTCTCGTCCCAGGCCTTCTCCAGAAGCTGCTCCGCCGAGACGACCGTGCCCTCGCTGCGCATCAGGACCTCCAGCACCGCGAACTCCTTCGGGGCGAGCTGGACCTCCTTGCCGTCGCGGAAGACCTCGCGGCGATTGGGGTCGAGCTTGATGCCGGCCCGCTCCAGGACGGGCGGCAGCGCGACGGTCGTACGGCGTCCGAGAGCGCGGACCCGGGCGGTCAGCTCGGTGAAGGCGAAGGGCTTGGGAAGGTAGTCGTCCGCGCCGATCTCCAGGCCCTCGACGCGGTCGCTGACGTCGCCGGAGGCGGTGAGCATCAGGACCCGGGTGGGCATCCCCAGCTCGACGATCTTGCGGCAGACATCGTCGCCGTGGACGACCGGAAGGTCACGGTCCAGCACGACGACGTCATAGTCGTTGACCGCGATCCGTTCCAGGGCGGCAGCGCCGTCGTAGACCACGTCGACCGCCATGGCCTCCCGGCGTAGTCCGGTGGCCACCGCATCGGCGAGCAGCTGCTCGTCCTCGACGACGAGAACACGCACGTCGCTAGTCCTTCCTCAGGGCCCTTTCGGGCAGGCACAACAATGTCTTCAGAGCACTTCCATCCTGCCCCGAAGAGCCATAAACCGGCGGTAAGGGGGGTGCGGAGGGGTGGAGAGCCCCGGGGTGGCACCCGAGGGGCAGGATTCCCGGGTGGGTTGAGGTTTCCCTGAGGTGAGCGGTGGGGAGGACGACTGCACACCCGCGATCACGCCCTGTTTATTTCGGCTATCCGCCTTGAACTGATCCATCGCAGGGACCACGCCGTGATCGAACCGCCCGTCGGCACACCCCCGTGCCCACCGACCCACGACGAGGGGGCGCACATGGACGCGTTCACCGCAGGCATTTTGCAGCGCATAGAGAACACCGAAGCTGATCTGGACCGGGCCCGCGCTGCGGGCGACGACTTCCTCGCCGAGGTCGAGCAGGCAGAACTCGAGGACCTGCAGCGACTGGCGACCGAGCACGGCGTGCGGTACGGAGCGGTCAGCAACGCCTGACCTCCCCCCGTCCTACGACGAGAGCGCCCCGGCATCCAGGGGACGGTGCCGGGGCGCTGTCGTGCCCGGACGCGGGTCCGATCAGTCGTGCCAGGCGCCGAGCTCGTCCAGGAGCGGCTGCAGCCGCTCGAAGAGGGCCGGGGAGGCGGCGAGGGTCAGCTCCTGGGAGACCGGCTTCCCGGGGCGCCCGCCGGTGAGCGCGCCGGCCTCCCGGGCGATCAGGGCGCCGGCCGCCATGTCCCAGGGGTTCAGACCGCGCTCGTAGTAGGCGTCGAGCCGGCCGCAGGCCACATCGCACAGGTCGATCGCGGCCGAGCCGCCGCGCCGGATGTCGCGGACCTGCGGCAGCAGTGTGCGCACCACCTCCGCCTGGCCCGCCCGGCGCTCGGCGAGGTAGCCGAACCCGGTGCCGACGAGCGCCTGGGAGAGCGGCGGGGCGGGCCGGTGGCGGATGCGCTCGCCGTTGTTGAACGCGCCACGACCGACGACGGCCTGGTAGGTCTCGCCGCGCATCGGGGCGGCGACGACCCCGACGACCACCTCGCCGTCCTTCTCCGCCGCGATGGACACCGACCAGGACGGCAGCCCGTAGAGGTAGTTCACGGTGCCGTCGACGGGGTCGATGACCCAGCGGATGCCACTGGTGCCGTCGGTGCTGGCGCCCTCCTCCCCCAGGAAGCCGTCGTCGGGGCGGTGCTCCCCGAGGAAGCCGGTGATCAGCTTCTCGGAGGCGAGATCCATCTCGGTGACGACGTCGATGGGGCTGGACTTGGTGGCGGCCACACCGAGGTCGGCGGGCCGGCCGTCGCGCAGCAGCGCCCCCGCGCGGCGGGCGGCCTCCAGGGCCAGGTCGAGAAGTTCGTCGTACAGCGCGTCGCTCTGCGCCGGGGCGGTCTGGGGGGCGTCGGGGTGCAGCGGGTCGGGCACGATGCTCCTTGCTCGGACGAGCGGTGATCGGGGGCGTGGGCGTGAGTGCGGGGCCTATGCGGGGGCCCGGTCGGCCGGGCCGCGCCAGTCGGCGCCGGCGGCGGCCGGGCGCGGTGCGCGCGCGGGGCAGCAGCCGACGGGGCACAGGTCGTGGCCGGCACCGAGGGCGCCCAGGGCGCAGCGCTCCGGGGTGCGGCCCCGTTCGGCGGCCGCGCGCTCCAGGAGGAGGTCGCGGACGGCCGCCGCGAACCGCGGGTCGGCGCCCACGGTCGCCGACCTGGCAACCGGAAGCCCCAGCTCGGCGGCCTTGGCGGTGGCTTCGGTGTCGAGGTCGTACTTGACCTCCATGTGGTCGGAGACGAACCCGATGGGAGCCATCACGACGGCCGGGACGCCGGCGGCGTGCCGCTCCTCCAGGTGGTCGCAGATGTCCGGCTCCAGCCACGGGATGTGCGGGGCCCCGCTGCGGGACTGGTAGACGAGCCGCCAGGGGTGGTCCACACCGGTCTCCGCCCGGACGGCGTCCGCGATCACCCGCGCCACGTCCAGGTGCTGGGCGACATAGGCGCCGCCCGCGCCGTCCTGCGTGTGGCCGTCGGGGGTGCCCGAGGTGTCGGCCGCGGCGGTGGGGATGGAGTGCGTGGTGAAGGCGAGATGGGCACCGTCCCGCACCTCCCGGGGCAGGGCCGCGAGGGATGCCAGCACGCCGTCGACCATCGGCCGGACGAAGCCGGGGTGGTTGAAGTAGTGCCGCAGCTTGTCGACCCGGGGCAGCTCCAGGCCCTCGGCCTGCAGGGCGGCGAGGGCGTCGGCAAGGTTCTCGCGGTACTGCCGGCAGCCCGAGTACGAGGCGTAGGCGCTGGTCGCCAGGACGGCGATACGGCGGTGACCGTCGTGGACCATGGTGCGCAGGGTGTCGGTCAGGTAGGGCGCCCAGTTGCGGTTGCCCCAGTAGACGGGCAGGTCCAGTCCGTGCCCGGCGAAGTCCTTGCGCAGTGCTTCCAGCAGTTCCCGGTTCTGGGCGTTGATGGGGCTGACGCCGCCGAACAGGAAGTAGTGCTGCCCCACCTCCTTCAGGCGCTCACGGGGGATGCCGCGGCCGCGGGTGACGTTCTCCAGGAACGGGACCACGTCGTCGGGGCCTTCGGGACCGCCGAAGGACAGCAGCAGCAGGGCGTCATAGGGGCGGGGGTCGCGCTGTTCGGGCATGCCATCGATCCTGCCACCCTTCCCATGGGTGCGGCGGGCAGGTCCCGGCGCCGGGAGGACCGGCCGCTGCGGCGGGCGGTGGCGGAAATCCGGAGGCGGCCGGCGGCACACCGCCCGTAAGCTGTATCGGCCCTTGTCATTCCTTACCGATCTATTCGGTCCTCACCGGCGGAGCATCCCCGTTGCCCAGTCCCTACCGCGCCATCTTCGGCCGCCCCGGCACCAAGTCGTTCTCCGCCGCCGGGCTGCTGGGCCGGATGCCGTTGTCGATGCTGGGCATCGGGATCGTCACGATGATCTCCCAGCTGACCGGCCGCTACGGCCTGGCCGGTGCATTGTCCGCGACGATTGCGCTGTCCGCCGCGGTCCTCGGCCCGCAGATCTCCCGGCTGGTGGACCGGCACGGCCAGCGCCGGGTGCTGCGCCCGGCCACCCTGGTGTCGGTCACCGCGGTCACGGGGGTGCTGCTGAGCGCGCAGCAGCGCTGGGCGGACTGGCTGCTGTTCGTCTTCGCGGCCTGTGCGGGGTGTGTGCCGAGCGTGGGGGCGATGATCCGGGCGCGCTGGGCCGAGCTCTACCGGGGGTCCCCGCGGGAGCTGCACACCGCGTACTCGTGGGAGTCGATCGTCGACGAGATGTGCTTCATCGTCGGGCCGATCCTGTCCATCGGCCTGTCCACCGCATGGTTCCCGGAGGCCGGGCCGCTGCTGGCCGCCGCTTTCCTGGCCGCCGGTGTCTTCTGGCTGACGGCGCAGCGGGCGACGGAGCCGGTGCCGCATCCGCGCGAACAGCACACCAAGGGATCCGCGCTGCGCTCACGGGGGCTGCAGGTGCTGGTGGTGACGTTCGCGGCCACCGGCGCGATCTTCGGGGCGGTCGACGTGGTGACCGTGGCATTCGCCGAGGAGGTCGGGCACAAGGCGGCGGCCAGCCTGGTCCTGGCCGTCTATGCGCTCGGCTCGTGTGCGGCCGGCGCGGTCTTCGGCCTGCTCCACCTCAAGGGGCATCCATCCCGCCGCTGGGTGGCGGGGGTGTGCGTGATGGCCGTGAGCATGGTGCCGCTGCAGCTGGTGGGCTCGCTGCCGCTGCTGGCCGTCGCCCTGTTCGTCGCCGGGCTGTCCGTCGCCCCGACGATGGTGACCACCATGGCGCTGGTCGAGGAGCATGTGCCGCGGGCGAAGCTGACCGAGGGCATGAGCTGGACCGGCACCGGCCTGGCAGTGGGCGTCGCACTGGGGTCGTCGGCCGCCGGCTGGGTGGTGGACGCCGCCGGGGCCGCCCGGGGCTATCTGGTGCCGGGGGCGGCGGGCCTGCTCGCCGCACTGGTGGCCTTCGCGGGCTACCGCAGGCTCCGCCCGCAGTCCGCGCCCGCGGTGGCAGGCCCGGCCGTGGCGGGAGGCCTGCCCGGCCCGACCGGCCCGACCGATCCGGCCACGGAGCGGCGGGGCGAGGAGAGCGTCACCTAACGGGGGCCCGGCCTCGCCGGTCCGCGGAGCTCCGACACGCCCGCCACCCCGCCCGCCTCGTGAACCCACCCCTCCCGTCGGGGAGTTACCCGCGGTACGACATGTCCGGGGGCCGGGCGGTTCGAGCCGGTTCCGTGCCGCTGTGATTCCCGTCACCCCGCCCTGACGGGGCGTCGGCGACTGACATCATGCGCTCAATCACGGCGGCCGGACACGGCCTGCCCGCGCGGAGGGAGGGGACGTCACCATGGCAGTCAGCAACGCCGTCGGCCGCTCGGGAGGGCGTGGTCCGACCATCGGGCCGTGGCGCAACTGGGCGGGCAATGTCACCGCCCGCCCCGCCCGGAGCGTGACCCCGGCGAGCACCGAGGAAGTGGCGGCCGCGGTACGCGCCGCCGCAGCGGACGGGCTGACGGTCAAGGCCGCCGGCACCGGCCACTCGTTCACTCCTGCCGCCGCCACCGACGGGCTGCTGATCCGCCCCGAGCGGCTGACCGGCGTCCGCGCGGTCGACCGCGAGGCCGGCACGGTGACGGTGGCGGCCGGTACGCCGCTCAAGCACCTCAACGAGACGCTGGCCGCACACGGACTGTCGCTGACCAACATGGGCGACATCATGGAGCAGACGGTCTCCGGGGCGACGTCCACCGGCACCCATGGCACCGGCCGCGACTCGGCGTCGATCGCCGCCCAGACCACCGCCCTGGAGCTGGTCACCGCAGACGGCTCGGTCCTGACCTGTTCCGCCGAGGAGAACCCCGAGGTCTTCGCCGCGGCGCGGCTGGGCTTGGGCGCGCTGGGCGTGATCAGCGAGCTGACCTTCGCCGTGGAACCGGAGTTCCTGCTGACCGCCCGCGAGGAGCCGATGCCCTTCGACGAGGTGACGGACCGGTTCGACGAGCTGGTCGCCGAGAACGAACACTTCGAGTTCTACTGGTTCCCGCACACCGGCAGCTGCAACACCAAGCGCAACAACCGCAGCCAGGGTCCGGCGGCGCCGCCCGGGAGGGTCAGCGGCTGGGTCGAGGACGAGCTGCTGTCCAACGGGGTCTTCCAGCTCGCCTGCACCGTCGGGCGGGCGGTCCCGGCCGCCATACCGGGCATCGCCAAGATCTCCAGCCGCGCCCTGTCGGCCCGTACGTACACCGACATCCCGTACAAGGTGTTCACCTCGCCGCGTCGGGTGCGGTTCGTGGAGATGGAGTACGCACTGCCCCGGGCGGCCGCGGTGGCGGCGCTGGGTGAACTCAAGGCCCTGGTGGAGCGCTCGGACTTCAAGGTCAGCTTTCCGGTGGAGGTGCGGACCGCGCCCGCCGACGACATTCCGCTGTCCACCGCTTCGGGCCGGGACACCGTCTACCTCGCCGTACACATGTACCGCGGGACACCGTACGGAGCGTATTTCGCGGCCGCCGAACGGATCATGACGGCACACGAGGGGCGGCCGCACTGGGGGAAGCTGCACACCCGCGACGCCGCCTACCTTGCCGACGCCTATCCGCGGTTCGGGGAGTTCACCGCGCTGCGCGACCGCCTGGACCCGGAACGCCGGTTCGCCAATGCCTATCTGCGGCGGGTCCTGGGGGACTGACCAACGACGGCCGCGGCCCGGCGCCCTGGGGTGGGCGCCGGGCCGCGGCCGTCGCGGGTGCGCCCCGTCCGGACGGTCCCTGCCGGATCGGAGCCGGCTCAGGAGGCGCCGGGATCGGGGACCGGCCCGCCGGACTGCTGTCCGTTCGGGAGGCCCCCCTGGCCTCCGGTGCCGGCCGGGCCGTCGCCGGAGCCGGTCTGTCCGTCACCGGCGGAACCGCTCGGGGACGGGTCCGGCGACGAGGGCGTGCCGGGATCCGGCGAGGTCTTGCCGCCGTCGGACGGGCTCGGGTCCGGCGACGGCGTGCCGCTGCCCTTGTCCGTACCGGTATCGCTGCCGGTGTCACCCGAGTTGTCCGGATCCGGGCTCCGACGGTCTCCGCCGCCGTGCCGGCTGCCGCCGTCCGGGGACTGACCGGAGCCTGGCGACTGCGGGGAACGGTGCTGCTGGCGTCCCCCTCCCCCGGTGTGGGTGAGGTTGCTCAGCGTCGTGCCCTGCGCCCCGCTCGGCGTCTGCCCGGTGATCAGCTCGGTGCCGGTGACCACACCCATGGCAAGCGCGAAGACCGCGAGCGCACCGAGCGTCGGCCGCTTCCAGCCGCGCAGCCGCGTGCCGTACGTCGCGGTGCTCAGCTCCTCGGGCGGACCGGCCGGATGCCGCGCGGCCGGAATACCGGCCGGGCGGGCGGACGCCGCGCCCAGCGCCATGGTCCGCTCGTCGAGGCGCGGCACCAGTTGTGTCCGGTCGGCGGACCGGCCCGGGTCGCTCCCGTCCACCGCGCGCAGGGCGCGGGTCGCCTCGGGGTCGGCGGCGCGCAGCAGCCGCGTCGCGTCATCCGCCGGCGGGGCGGGGTGGGCACCTGCCGGATCGCGCCGGCGGGCCTGCTCGGCCCGCGGGATCAGCTGCGTACGGGCGGTGCCGGGCGCGGACGTCCTGGCAGCGACGGAGGTGACCTTGTCCTCCGTGCCCTCCTTGTCGAAGGTCGGCAGCACCATCGTGGGCCCGGCCTGCCGGACGTCCGGTGTGGTGGATCGAGTGCGGGCGGCGGAGGGGCGGCGCGGCTTCGGCCGGGTGGTGACCGTCGCCTCCTTGAGCTGTTCACCGGTGCGCCGGAACAGGTGCTGGAATACCGAGCCGCCAGTAGTGGCCACGACACTGACCACACCGGCGCCGATGATGGTTCCGTAGACGCCGAGCCGGCCCGCGAGGTACGCGGCGACCGCCGCGGCGAGCGCGCTGCCGGCAACCTGAGCAAGGCTCAGGTCTATCCGCCTCTCCTTCTTCTTCGTGTCGCTTTCGGTTTCTTCGTCCATCTCCAACCTTTGATAGCCCCTTCGATCCATCCTGCATGGAGAAGTGACCATTCGGCGGAGTCAAAAGTTCCGATTTTGGGGAATCTGTGAAACTCGCCACCGACGTGCCAGGTAGAGAGGTCGACAAGGCGACTCAACTCCGTTGCGCGCCCAGAAGTTCAGCGGCGCGGCGGTCCACCTCAGTGGTCCGAATGGAGTACTGTGGCGAGCCCTGGCCCCGGTTCCCGTCCGGCTGCCCGGATCCCATGGGAGGGGGCCATGAAGGCGGCACTCACACCGGGGCGCCGCCGCTCGGTACGGGTGAACGGCGACAGGACAAGCGGCATGGTCACTGAGCGTGGCGAACAGGTAACCGTGTCATAACGGCGTTTCAGGGCCAAGCCCCGACACGCCGGGCAACTCGGCAATGTTGTGGCAGGCTGCACCCGGGCAGGCCACACTCGACTAGCGGAAGCAGCGACGCGAGTGACGTCGGCAGGCACCACCCGGGAGGTCCCCATGCCCGAACTGCGTGTCGTGGCCGTCTCCAACGACGGCACACGGCTGGTGCTCAAAGCTGCGGACAGCACCGAGTACACGCTTCCGATCGACGAACGGCTGCGCGCCGCCGTCCGCAATGACCGTGCACGGCTCGGCCAGATCGAGATCGAGGTCGAGAGCCACCTGCGTCCGCGGGACATCCAGGCCCGTATAAGGGCCGGTGCCTCCGCAGAAGAGGTCGCCCAGCTAGCCGGCATCCCCGTCGACCGGGTGCGCCGCTTCGAGGGCCCGGTGCTCGCCGAGCGCGCCTTCATGGCCGAGCGGGCCCGCAAGACACCGGTGCGGCGCCCCGGCGAGAACACCGGTCCGCAGCTCGGCGAGGCGGTGGCGGAGCGGCTGCTGCTGCGCGGCGCCGACAAGGAGAGCGTGCAGTGGGACTCCTGGCGCCGGGACGACGGCACCTGGGAGGTGCTGCTGGTCTACCGCGTCGCCACCGAACCGCACTCGGCGAGCTGGACGTACGACCCGCCGCGGCGGCTCGTCCAGGCCGTGGACGACGAGGCGCGGGCGCTGATCGGCGAGAGCGATGACACGCCCGAGCCGAGCTTCCCGTTCGTGCCGCGGATCGCGCGGCTGCCGCGCGACCGGCCGCTGGACCGCGCGTTGGACCGGCAGACCCCCGAGCGCGGCGAACGCCCGGCACCCTCCGGTGACGACGACGGCGAGCCGCGGGTCGCGGAGGAAGCCGTCGGCGAGCGGGATTCGCTGACCAGCCTGTTGGAGGCGGTGCCGAGCTTCCGCGGCGACATGGTCGTCCCGGAGACCGTGAAGTCGGCGCAGAGCGACGAGGAGTCCGAGGCCGAGGTCGAGGAGCCGCCCGCCCCGGCGGCCAGTGCGGGTGCGGGTTCCGCGTACGCCGATGTGCTGATGCCACGCGCGGTGGCCGGCCATCGCGACCGGCTGACCGGGACGACGGACCGGCAGGCCGAGGCGGACGGTGTACGGCCCGGCCGCCGCGCCGCGGTGCCCAGCTGGGACGAGATCGTCTTCGGCACCCGGCGCAAGAAGCCGGAGTAGCGGGAGGGCCCTTGAGGCCCTTCCCGACGTGTACCACGCCGTCCGCCCGCCCCCTGAATGCCAGGGGGCGGGCGGACGGCGTGGTACGACGCCCCCGTTACGGGCCCCGGCGGGGGCTCAGCCGGGCTGCGGGCCGGTGGCGACGGGGCGGGACGGATCGGCCGACCACTCGCTCCAGGAGCCGACGTACAGGGCGGCGGGGACGCCCGCGACCGCGAGGGCCAGTACCTCATGTGCGGCGGAGACCCCGGAGCCGCAGTACACACCGACCTCCGCCTTCGGCGTGGCGCCCAGCGACGCGAAACGCTCGGCCAGTTCCGACGCCTCGCGGAAGACGGTGCCACCCTCGACGACGTTCTCGGTCGTCGGGGCGGACACGGCACCCGGGATATGGCCGGCGACCTTGTCAATCGGTTCGACCTCACCGCGGTAACGCTCGGCGGCGCGTGCGTCCAGCAGGACTCCGCGGCGGGCCACGGTGGCCGCGTCATCCGCCCGCAGCAGCGCCAGGCCGCCGGGTACCGGGCTGAAGTCACCTTCCTGCGGAGTCGATTGATCGACACTCAGGGCGCCGCCGGCCGCCTCCCAGGCGGCGAGGCCGCCGTCCAGGACGCGCACGTCGGGGTGACCGGTCCAGCGCAGCAGCCACCAGGCGCGGGCGGCCGCCCAGCCCTGGCCGCCGTCGTAGACGACCACCGGGCGGTCCGCGCGGACGCCGGCGGCCCGCATGGCCTCGGTGAAGACATCGAGATCGGGCAGCGGGTGCCGGCCACCCTGACCGGGAGGCGAGGCCAGCTCGCTCTCGAGGTCGACGTAGACCGCGCCGGGCACATGACCGGCCTCGTACTCGGGGCGACCGGGCGGGCCGCCCATCTGGTAGCGGACATCCAGGACGGCCGGAGCGATGGGCCGGTCCAGCTCGCTCGCGAGTTCGGTAGCGGTGATGATGGCATTCATGGGACTCATCCTTGCGTAGCGACGGCTACGTACAGAAGGTAGGCGCCGACCCTCCGTATGACGCAGTTACGTCCTGCCGTAACGCCGCTGAGGCGGATCGGAAACGTCAAAGCGGGCATTCTCCCTCGCGAACCGGCCATGGACGGCGCGGCCGGGGCGCTCACCAGGTCACCGGGTGCGAGCATCTGCTCGGGACCCGCGCCCGTGGCGCAGATGGTCAGCACCCGACGCTCCGAGGAGAGAGTGACAATGACGACCGAGGCAGCGACCCGGCGGATGCCCGGCGCGCCCTGCTGGGTGAGCCTCCTGGCCCACAGCCTGTCCGCGACGCAGGAATTCTACGGCGCGCTGTTCGGCTGGGAGTTCCGCCCGGGACCGCAGCATTTCGGTCCGTACGCCCGGGCCTTCCTCCACGGCCGGGAAGTCGCCGGGCTCGGCGAACTGGCGCCCGACCGTCATCTCCCGGTCGCCTGGACCACCTACCTGGCGAGCGATGACGCGGACGCGACCGCCGAGCAGATCCGTTCCTGCGGCGGGACGGTGGGCGTCGGGCCACTGGATGCGGACGACGACGCGGGGCGGATGGCGATCGCCTCCGACCCGCAGGGCGCGATCTTCGGCATCTGGCAGGGCAGGTCGGTGGCAGGCACCACGATCACCGGTGAACTGGGCACCCCGGCATGGAACGAGCTGGTCACCCGGGACACGAGCTCCGTCCTGACGTTCTACGAGCATGTCTTCGGCTACGAGGCGGAGCCGGTGATCTCGGCGAACTTCGACTATCTGACGCTGCACCTCAAGGAACGCCCGGTGGCCGGTATCCACGGCGTGGGCAACGCCCTGCCGCGCGACCGGGGTTCCCACTGGATGACGCACTTCGCCGTCTCCGACACGGACGCGGCGGCCCGCCGGGTCACCGAGCTGGGCGGCCAGGTGCTGCAGCCCGCCCGGGACTCCGCCCACGGACGGCTGGCGACGGTCTGCGACAGCGAGGGCGCCGTCTTCACGATCGCCCAGCGGAACTGAGGGACAGTCACACCGGGCTGCCCCCCGGCGGCCGGACCTACTTCGCGCTGTCGACCGGCAGAACGTCCGGGGAGAGCGCGGCCGCCCGGGCGGTCGCCGAGGTCTGGCGGCGACGGTGGTGACGCCGGCACAGTACCTCGTAGCCGACCTCGGTGTGCGCGCCGTCCACGTCGCCGACGACATCGCCGACCACGACCTGAGCGCCCTCGACGACCATCCGGCCGTCGACCGTACGGGCGTTGTGGGTGGCGCGCGCGCCGCACCAGCACAGCGCCTCGACCTGCAGCACCTCTATGCGGTCGGCCAGTTCGACCAGCCGCTGGGAGCCGGGGAACAGCTTGCTGCGGAAGTCGGTGGTGATACCGAAGGCGAAGACGTCCAGGTCGAGGTCGTCGACGATGCGGGCGAGCTGGTCGATCTGTTCGGGGACGAGGAACTGCGCCTCGTCGGCGATGACGTAGTCGACCCGGCCGCCGGCGGAGAGATGGTCGACCACATGCGTGTAGAAGTCCATGCCGTGCGCCGCCTCGACGGCCTCGGTCACCAGGCCGAGGCGGGAGGAGAGCTTGCCGCGGCCGGCCCGGTCGTTGCGGCTGTAGATCATGCCTTGCAGACCGCGGGAGGAGCGGTTGTGCTCGATCTGCAGAGCAAGTGTCGACTTTCCGCAGTCCATCGTTCCGGAGAAGAACACCAGCTCAGGCATGGGGTGTTGCGGGCCTTTCAGGCTCGTACGGAAGAGTGGGGGCGGGCGGGCGGACCGCGCGGGTCAGGTGCGGACTTCCAGGAGCGGCACCAGCTGCTCCACCGGGGTCATCGAACCGTGCATCCCGACCATCTCCGATTCACGGGGCTCCCGTTCGGTCGCGATGATCACCATATCGGCGTGCGCCGCCGCGACGACATCGCCGATCCGGGCACGCACCCGGTCGTCGACGGACGGTCCGAACCACCCCGCGGCGATGGCCTCTTCACGGCTCGCCACCCACATCTGCTCACCGACCACCTCGCGCCATACGGCGAGCACATCGGCGGCCGCGCCCGGGTGGGCGTACACATGACGCGCGCGGCCCTCGCCCCCCAACAGGCGCACACCGGCGCGCAGTTCCCAGTCCTCGTCGAAGTCGATCCGGGACTCGGGGTCGAAGGGGATGTCGATCATGCCGTGGTCGGCGGTGATGTACAGCGCGCTGCGTGGCGGCAGTTGTTCCGCCAGCCGCTGGGCGAGCCGGTCGACGTACATCAACTGGCCGCGCCAGGCGTCGGAGTCGACGCCGTAGCGGTGCCCCTTGCCGTCCACCTCGGAGTAGTACGTGTAGACCAGCGAACGGTCACCGGCGGCAAGCTGCTCAGCGGCGAGGTCCATCCGCTCCTCGCCGGAGAGCCGGCCGTGGAAGGTGCCGCCGCTCAGCGCGACCTGGGTGAGCGGGGTGTGCTGGAAGCTCGGCGCGGAGACCTGGCAGGTGTGGATCCCGGCGGCGTCCGCGCGCTGGAAGACCGTCGGATACGGCTGCCAGACATGCGGGTCGGTCCACGGGTACCAGCGCAGCTGGTTCATCAGGGCGCCGGTGACCGGGTCCTCGCAGGTGTAGCCGGGCAGGCCGTGGGCGCCCGGCGGCAGGCCGGTGCCGACCGAGGCGAGCGAGGTGGCGGTGGTGGACGGGAAGCCCGCGGTGAGCGGGCGGCCGCTGCCGTTGAACGACGTGTCCAGGAGCGAGGTGAGAAACGGCGCCTCCTCCGGGTGGGCCCGCAGCAGTTCCCAGCCGAGGCCGTCGATCAGGAAGACACAGGCGCGGTCGGCGGGCGCCAGCTCCATCGAGGTGGCGAAGCCGGTCATGCCGAGCCCCGTGGCGATGGTGGGCAGAAGGTCGGCGAGCGAACCGGTGCCGTACCGCGGCACCGGGGCGCCGAGCGGGTCGAGCGGTTCGGGTTCCGGCCAGGCGGGGGCGATGTGGACCATCAGCGGGGGGAGGGGGTGGCCGCGGTGGCCTCGGAGAGCGCCTGGGCGAAGGTGAGCGTCTCGCGCACCGAGTCCGGTCCGTCACCGGCCTCGCTGACCCGCAGCGAGAGGTCGTCCGCGGTGGAGGAGCCCGTGTAGCCGTGGTCCGCCTCGCAGTTGGGGTCGCCGCAGGCGGCGGGCTCGAGGTCCAGACGGGCGACCGCGCCCCAGCCGATGGTGAGCACGACCTCGCGGGGCAGCCGGCCCGGGGTATACGACTCGGGGTTGGCGACCACCCGGCTGAGTACCACGGAGGAGATCCGGCTCAGCTTGACGGATTCGGTGGAGGTGGTGGCGTACGGCGACGGGGAGGTGGCGTCGGCGGCCTGCTCGTCGGTGTGGCTGACGATGAAGCGGGTGCCGGTCAGGACCAGGACCGTGACATGGCGGCGGACCTCGTTGGCGTCGAAGGTCGTCTCCTGGTGGACGAGGTACGACGTCACGGGCTCGCCGCCGACCGCGGCCTGCACCGCCTCGGCCACGAGCGTCGGGTAATAGCCGCTGCGCTCGATCGCCGCGCGCAGCCCCTGGGTCGTCGTACCGGTCTTAGCCATGGGGTCCATCTTACGGGGCGTACCGGGCCGCGAGAGCCTCAGTAGACGGGCAGCCGGCGGGGGCCGAGGTCAGTGGTGGCGGGGGCCCGGGCCAGACGCACGGTCGCCCCCAGTACGGAGAGGCCGTGTGCGGCGACGACGACCGGTTCGAGGTCGACGCCGACGACCTCGGGGTGGTCGTCGACGAGCCGGGAGACGCGCAGCAGCACGTCGGCCAGAGCCGTGGTGTCCACGGGCTGGGAGCCGCGCCAGCCGAACAGCAGCGGGGCGGCGCGGATCGAGCGGATCTGTTCGGTGACCTCGCGGTCGGTGGCGGGGATGAGGCGGTGCGCGATGTCGCCGAGCAGCTGGGAGGGCGCCCCGGCCAGGCCGAAGGAGAGCACGGCGCCGGCGGCCGGGTCGATGGCGGCACGGATGACCGTGTCGACGCCGCGCGGCACCATCGACTGGACGACCGGGCGCAGCTCCTCCGGAGAGCCGAGGAAATCGGTCAATTCGGCGTAGGTGCGGCGGAGTTCGGACTCACCGGCGATATCGAGACGTACCCCGCCGAGGTCGGCGCGGTGGCGTAGATGGGGTGCGGTGGTTTTCAGGGCCACCGGATAGCCGAGGCGGGCGGCGGCGCGGACGGCGGTGTCCGGGTCGGGGGCCGGCAGGACGGGCCGGGTGTGGATGCCGTAACGGGCGAGCAGGGCCTCGGCGTCCTGGGGCGGCACCGGGACGGAGCGGCCCGTGGGGGCGTCGGGGGTGAGCCGGTCGAGCAGGCGCTCGATGTCGGCGCCGGCCGCCGCCTCCTGGATGTCGTCGTAGGCGGGCACCCGGCCCGGCTCGGCAGCCTCCCGGCGCCATGCGGCGTAGCGGACGGCCTCGGCGAGGGAGCGCACGGCGCGCTCGGCGGCGGGGTAGGCGGGGATACGGAGCGGCGCCGGGCGGGGCCTGGGCGGGGTGGCGGCGCCGGCGTCACGGGCCGGGTCCGGCCGGCGTAGGGCGAGGGTGGGCGGAGGGCCCGGGGGGACCGGAGGGCGTACGCGGTTCGCCGGGGGGTGCGGGGGCTGCAGGGGCTCGGCGGACCGGGCGGACGCGGGGGCCGGGCCCTCGGGGCGGACCGGCTCGCTGCGGGCGGGCGCCGCGGGTCCGGGCGGCTGCGACTGCGCGGGTGCCGGTGCCGGTGCCGGTGCCGGTGCCGCAAGTGTCTCGGCCAGATCGTCCATGGCGAGGTGGACGACCGTCACCGGCTTCTCCGGATGCGCCTCGGCCGCGGTCCGCAGCGCGGCGGCGAGTGCGGCGCCTTCGCTGCCGGCCGGGGAGACTGCGGCCCCCTCCCCCACCCAGGGGATGGCCGTGACGACCACGGCATCGCAGCCGTCGCCGGACAGTGCCTCGGCGAGCGCGGCCCGGAAGTCATCGGGTGTCGCCGCGGAGGGGAGTACACGGGGGCTCTGCGGGCGCAGCCCTTCGGTCAGGCAGGCGTCGTAGGCGAGCAGCGCCAGCGACTCGGAGTTGCCGAGGATGGCGATGCGCGGGCCGGCCGGCAGCGGCTGGGAGGCCAGCAGCAGACCGGCGTCGATCAGCTCCGTGACCGTGTCGACGCGG
This sequence comes from Streptomyces sp. NBC_00400, assembly GCF_036048035.1. Taxonomy (NCBI): domain Bacteria; kingdom Bacillati; phylum Actinomycetota; class Actinomycetes; order Kitasatosporales; family Streptomycetaceae; genus Streptomyces; species Streptomyces sp. NBC_00400. The sequence goes on from NZ_CP107940.1 coordinate 1,967,422, forward strand.
ATCACGCCGGCCTGGCGCATCAGGGCGGCGACGGTGCTGTCGGGGACGCGGACCGTGGGCACGGCGTGACCGGGCGGGGCGGTGCCGTTGTGCCGGGCCCCCTTGGCGACCACGACCGGTTTGACGGCGGCGGTGCGGCGGGCGAGCCGGGCGAATTTGCGCGGGTTGCCGATGGACTCCAGGTAGAGGATCACGACATCGGTGTCCGGGTCGTCGTACCAGTACTGGAGCAGGTCGTTGCCGGAGACATCGGCGCGGTTGCCGGCCGAGACGAAGGTGGAGATGCCGGCGATCCCGCCGTCACCGGGACCGCGCGCATGCAGTCCGCTGAGCAGGGCGATACCGATGGCACCGGACTGGGTGAACAGGCCGATGTGGCCGGCGCCGGGCATCCGGGGGGCGAGGGAGGCGTTCAGCCGGACGCCGGGGGCGGTGTTGATCAGGCCGAAGGCGTTGGGCCCGATGAGCCGCATACCGTACGAGCGGGCCTGGCGGAGCAGGGCGCGCTGCCGCTCCCGGCCGTCCGGGCCCGCCTCTGCGTAACCGGAGGACAGGATCAGCACGCCCTGGACGCCGTGTTCACCGCAGTCGCGGACCACGTCGGGGACACTGTCCGCGGGGACGGCGATGACGGCGAGGTCCACCGGGTCGGGGATCTCCCGCAGAGTGCGGACGGCCGGCACCTCTTCGGGCTGCAGCCGCTGCATGTCGTCGGGGAAGGCGTGGTTGACGGCGTGCACCCGGCCCGTGAAGCCGGATTCCAGGAGGCTGCGCAGCGCGGTGCGCCCGACACCCCCGGGGGCGCGGCCGGCGCCGATGACGGCGACCGAGCCCGGGGCGAGCAGCCGCTGTACGGAGCGGGCCTCGGCACGCTGCTCGCGGCCGCGCATCACGGCCATGGACTGCTCGGTCGGCTCCAGATCGAACTCCAGGCGGACCACACCGTCTTCGAAGGTGCGCTTGTGGGTGTAGCCGGCGTCCGTGAAGACCTTGATCATCTTGGAGTTCGCGGGGAGCACTTCGGCGGCGAACCGGCGGATGCCGCGCTCGCGGGCGACGGCTGCGATGTGCTCCAGGAGGGCGGAGGCGACACCGCGGCCCTGGTGGGCGTCCTGGACGAGGAAGGCGACCTCGGCCTGGTCGTCCTCGGGGCTCTTTGCGGGCAGCCCCTGGTCGTTGATCCGGTCGTAGCGGACGGTGGCGATGAACTCGCCGCCGACGGTGGCGGCGAGCCCTACCCGGTCGATGTAGTCGTGGTGGGTGAAACGGTGCACATCGCGGTCGGACAGGCGCGGATAGGGCGCGAAGAAGCGGTAGTACTTCGACTCGTCCGAGACCTGTTCATAGAAGGAGACCAGCCGCTCGGCGTCGTCGGGGGTGATGGGGCGGATCCGCGCCGTACCGCCGTCACGCAGCACCACGTCGGCTTCCCAGTGGGTCGGGTACGCGTGGTCCTGCGGCTTGTGCATGCGGACAGCGTACGACCGGCCACCGACAACCGGCTCGGCGCGCGTACGCTCGGGATGCGGGGCAGGCTGAGGAGGCCGTACGGACGTACGCTCCGGTCGGCCTGCCGGACCTCCCTCGGGGAGACCGATGGCCGCAAAAGGCCAGGACAAAGGGCTGCCCAGCACTCCCGGCAGCGTGAGAGACTGGTCTAGACAACAGTCACGACTTTGAAGGGCAACACCATGGCAGAGCGCCGCGTCAATGTCGGTTGGGCCGAGGGCCTGCACGCCCGCCCCGCGTCGATCTTCGTCCGTGCGGCCACCGCCTCCGGCATCCCCATGACGATCGCCAAGGCTGATGGCAACCCCGTCAACGCGGCCTCCATGCTCGCGGTCCTGGGCCTGGGCGCCCAGGGTGGCGAGGAGATCGTGCTGGCCTCCGACGCCGAGGGCGCCGAGGAGGCGCTCGACCGTCTGGCCAAGCTCGTCGCCGAGGGTCTTGAGGAGCTCCCCGAGACCGTCTGAGTCCCCCAGGACTTCTGCTGCGGCGGCCCCGTCGCGGCGACCGGTGACCGGTTGCCGCGACGGGGCCGTTTCGCTGTGCCGGGACCTTGGCCGTACCGGAACCTTCGCCGTAGCGATCCCCGTACCGGAACCAGTTCGCCGTACACGGGACGCCGGAGACGATGCCTCGATATCGGGGACGCAGGAAAAAGCGTGCGCTATTCATTCCTTCAATGCCTCACCGATGGCAGCGCACATGGCAGTGCAGCAGGCATTCCGGCACAGCACATATAGCGGCACACGCATTGCGGCACACATGCACGCTGAATGCGGGCGGGGACGAAAATTCAATCTCGCACCCCCGAATCCCCTTCCGCGCTTCTTTGTATACGGGGCGATTGTTAAGGGCGGGCACGGGCCGTGTTGACGGGCGGTTTCGGATCCCTCACCTCCGTCTTGGCGGGCCGTCGGAGCCGGTACACCGGGAGTGAGTGTTCGACATGAGCCGCCATCAGAGCACGGGCCCGTTCCGCATCCCCCCGGGCCACCGCGTCCAGCACCGCGCCGTGTTCGTCCCACGACTCCCCCGTGCGGGCGGGCAGTTCCACGGCATACATCCACTCGATCTTGCGCCGCAGCTGGGTCAGCAGCGCCGTCAGACTGGGGCTGCCGACCGCCTGGGCCAGCGTCTCGTGGAACCAGCCGTCCAGTTGGCGCAGATCCGCCGGGCTGCCGTGACGGGCCCGCTCGCGGCCGAGCCGTACCAGGCCGCGGAGCACCTTGAGGTGGGCCGGGCTACGGCGGGCGGCCGCACGGGCGGCACCCAGCGGCTCCAACAGCGCGCGGACGTCGAGGAGATCGGCGGCCTCCTGCTCGGTGGGCTCGGCGACGCAGGCGCCCGCGTGGTGGCGGGTGGTGACAAACCCTTCGGACTGCAGAGTCCGCAGCGCTTCACGGACCGGCACCCTGGAGACGCCGTACCGGGCCGCAAGGATCTCTTCGATCAGCCGGCTCCCCGGCGCCAGCGCACCGGAGACAATGTCATCGCGAATCGCCGTGCATACCGCATGAGCGGAAATATGGCCTCGCATCTTCCGTGCCTCCGCCTTAATCCCCTGGAAACGCCGCCGGTCGGCGCCTTTTCCGTGACTCTATTCGACCGGAACGGATTTTCGCCGGGCTCCGGTTATTCATGGAAATTTTTTGGCCGGAAGTCGGCGGGAGGGCACGGCATATCCCCTGCACACCGGCCGCGGCGCCGGATACGCCGAAGCCCCGGCCGTGGAGCCGGGGCTTCGGGCGGAGGCTCGGCGCGACGCGGCCTCTGTGAGGAGCGCGGGCGGGCGAGGCGGAAGATCAGACGTTGACGCCGTGCGAGTGCAGGTACGCGACCGGGTCGATGTCCGAGCCGTAGTCGGCGCCGGTACGGGCCTCGAAGTGCAGGTGCGGGCCGGTGGCGTTGCCGGTGGCGCCGGAGAGGCCGATCTGCTGGCCCGGGGTGACGTGCTGGCCGACCGAGACGCCGAGCGACGACAGGTGACCGTACTGGGTGTACGTACCGTCGCTCATCTTGATCACGATGTTGTTGCCGTACGAACCGCCCCAGCCGGCCTCGACGACGGTGCCCGTGCCGACGGCGTGGACGGAGGTACCGGAGGCGGCGTGGAAGTCGATGCCCGTGTGGCTGCCGGAGGACCACAGACCGCTGGAGGCCTTGTACGAGGTGGACACGTAGGAGTCGGCAACGGGGGCGACGAAGGTGTTGAGACGCTTGCGCTCCGCCTCGCGGGCGGCGCGCTCCTTGGCCTTGCGGGCGGCTTCGACGCGCCGCTTGGCCTCTTCGGCCTGCTTCTTGGCCACGGCCTCGGCCTTTGCCTTCGCCGCCGCGGCCTCCGCTTCGGCCTGCTGCTCGTCGGCCTGGGCCGCGACGTGGTGGGCGAGCTCGTCACCGAGCACCACGGCATGCTGCAGACCGGTGTCGTGGGCGCGGGCCTCGTCCGTGGCCGCCAGCGCCGGCGAGGCCACGGAGGCGACCACGCCGCCGGCCGCGAGGGTGGCTATGCCGGCGATGTTGCGGGTCGTCCGAACGGGGCGGCTCGTACGACGGTGCTTCCCGGTGGCACGGATGAACGCCATGTACTGGCTTGTCCTTTCCCTCCTTCTCGCCTACCGGGTTAGCTGACGGGTTCGGAGCAGGAAGGTCTCCTACGGGCTCCTCCGGAGGGGAGTCCGATTCACCCCAAGGGACTCTGGGTCCCCGGCTCCCCTAGCTCGCGCCGTACGGGGACTCGGCGATGACTGTCCGGTGCCACGGTTGTGGCGGACTTGTGACGAACAGCCGGACCGACGCTAAACGGGGCAACTTTCAATCGGCAAACAGATCCGCATTTTTGTGCGGGATGCCACAAGAACCGAGGCACCGGCCGCAATAAACCGGACATACGGCAACTCCCGTGGCGGACCACCGCCACGGGAGTTGCTTTGTCGATATGTGACCTGCCGTCACATGACGGACTAGCCGCTGACGACCGTCACCTCACCGATGCCCAGCGCCTTGATGGGCTCGGCGATCTGCGCCGCATCGCCCACCAGGACCGTCACCAGCCGGTCCACGGGGAAGGCGTTGACGGCCGCCGCGGTCGCCTCCACCGTGCCGGTCTCCGCGAGGCGGACGTACAGCTGCGCCTGGAAGTCGTCCGGCAGGTGCTGCTCCACCTGGTCGGCGAGGGTGCCGGCGACGGCTGCCGCGGTCTCGTACTTCAGCGGCGCGACCCCGACGAGGTTCTGTACGGCGACATCCCGCTCGGCGTCCGTCAGCCCCTCTGCCGCAAGGGTGCGCAGCACGTTCCACAGGTCGTCGAGCGCCGGGACGGTGGAGGCGGTGTCCACCGAACCGCTGATGGCGAGCAGCGAGGCACCCGTGGCCCCCTCGGGGGACGTGGGAGCGGTGGAGCGAAGCACCTGGCCGAAGGCGCGCACCCCGTACGTGTAGCCCTTCTCCTCGCGCAGAACACGGTCCAGACGGGAGGTGAGGGTGCCGCCCAGGCAGTACGTGCCGAGGACCTGCGCGGGCCACACCCGGTCGTGCCGGTCGGCGCCGATACGCCCGATGAGCAGCTGCGTCTGGACGGCGCCGGGGCGGTCCACGATCACCACGCGGCCGGTGTCGTCGGCGACGATCGGGGAGGCCTTCAGCGGCTCGGCCGACGAGCCGCGCCACGCGCCGAGCGTCTCGGCGAGCGCGGCGTCCAGGTCGACCCCGGTGAAGTCACCGACGATGACGGCAGTGGCCGTGGCGGGCCGTACATGGGCGTCGTAGAAGGCACGGACGGCCGCGGCATCGACGCGTCCGACGGTCTCCTCGGTGCCCTGGCGCGGCCGTGACATACGGGACGTGGCCGGGAACAGCTCCTTGGACAGCGCCATCGCCGCGCGCCGGGCCGGGTTGGCGAGCTCGTGCGGGATCTCGTCGAGACGGTTGCGCACCAGCCGCTCGACCTCGCTCTCCGGGAAGGCGGGAGCGCGCAGCGCGTCGGCGAGCAGGCCGAGCGCACGCGGCAGCCGGGACGCCGGCACCTCCAGGGAGACCCGTACGCCGGGGTGGTCGGCGTGCGCGTCCAGGGTGGCGCCGCAGCGCTCCAGCTCGGCGGCGAACTCCTCCGCGTCGTGCTTGTCGGTGCCCTCGGACAGGGCACGCGCCATGATCGTGGCGACGCCGTCCAGGCCCTCGGGCTCGGCCTCCAGCGGAGCGACGAGGTTGATCTCGACGGCGACGACCTGCTGGCCGGGGCGGTGGCTGGTCAGGAGGGTGAGCCCGTTGGGCAGTTGGCCGCGGTCGGGGGCCGGGAAGGCCCACGGCCTGGGCGCGCCGCCCTGGGGCTGCGGGTGAAAGTCCATCCTGCTCACGGGGGAATCGGCGTGGGTGGTGGCGTCGCTCACTGGTCCGCCTCCCCTTCCTCGGTGTCGGCGGCGTCGGTCGGCTCGGTGGGCTCGGTGGGCTCGTAGACGAGCACCGCGCGGTTGTCGGGGCGCAGCCGGGCCTTGGCGACCGCCTGCACCTCCTCGGGAGTGATGTCCAGAACGCGCTGCACGGCGGTCAGCGCCAGCTGCGGGTCGCCGAACAGGACGGCGAAGCGGCACAGTTCGTCGGCGCGGCCGCTGACCGTGGCCAGCCGGTCCAGCCATTCGCGCTCCAGCTGGGCCTGTGCCCGCTCCATCTCCTCCGGGGTCGGGCCCTCGGCGGCGAAGCGGGCCAGCTCCTCGTCGACCGCGCGCTCGATGCCGGGGACCTCCTCGCCGCCGGACGTCTTCACGTCCAGCCAGCCCAGTGAGGGCGCGCCGGCCAGCCGCAGCAGGCCGAAGCCGGCCGCCACGGCGCTGCGGTCACGGCGCACCAGCCGGTTGTACAGGCGGGAGGACTCGCCGCCGCCCAGGACGGTCAGCGCGAGGTCGGCGGCGTCCGCCTCACGGGTGCCGTCGTGCGGCAGCCGGTAGGCCGCCATCAGCGCCCGGGCGGGCACGTCCTCCTCGACGACCTCGCGCAGCTCGCCTCCGATGACGTCGGGAAGCGTGCCGTCCCGTGGCGCCTGCTTGCCGTCGTGCGCGGGGATCGAGCCGAAGTACTTCTCGACCCAGGCCAGCGTCTGCTCGGGGTCGATGTCGCCCACGATCGACAGGACGACGTTGTTGGGCGCGTAGTACGTCCGGAAGAACGCCCGCGCGTCCTCCAGGGAGGCCGCGTCCAGATCGGCCATCGACCCGATGGGCGTGTGGTGGTACGGGTGGCCCTCGGGGTAGGCCATGGCCGTCAGCTTCTCGAAGGCCGTGCCGTAGGGGACGTTGTCGTAGCGCTGGCGGCGCTCGTTCTTGACGACGTCGCGCTGGTTCTCCATCGACTCGTCGTCGAGCGCGGTCAGCAGCGAGCCCATCCGGTCGGCCTCCAGCCAGAGCGCGAGCTCCAGCTCGTGGGCGGGCATGGTCTCGAAGTAGTTGGTGCGCTCGAAGCTCGTGGTGCCGTTGAGCGAACCGCCGGCGCCCTGCACCAGCTCGAAGTGGCCGTTGCCCGTCACCTGCGCGGAGCCCTGGAACATCAGATGCTCGAAGAGGTGCGCCAGGCCCGTACGGCCCTTGACCTCGTGGCGGGAGCCGACGTCGTACCACAGGCAGACCGCTGCGACCGGGGTCAGGTGGTCTTCGGAGAGCACCACGCGCAGGCCGTTGGCCAGCCGGTGCTCGGTCGCTGTCAGGCCGCCGGAGCCGGCTTGTTCTGTGGCCGTGTGACCCATGGGCATGTACGTCCCTTCGATCCGCTTGCGAGGAAGTTCTGTCACTGTATGCAAGCGCATCGGCATCTGGCGAAGTCACCGGGCGGCCGGCCCGGGATGAGCGCCGTGCGCGAGCCCGCAGGAGCTGAAGGGGGAGTCGCGGTCGGCGTTGTCAGTGGGGCGGTCCACAATGGTCCGCGTCAGACTCAGACATACTCGCGGGTCGATCCCTCAGCTGGTTGACCCGACTGGTTGACCGTTGTTCCGATGCCGCCTCCCCGGCATCGGCAGTAGACGCAGCTAAAGGAGCCGCAGCCGCGATGGCCCGCCGCAGCACGAAGACCCCGCCGCCGGACGACTTCGAGGAGAGGATCCTCGACATCGACGTCGTCGACGAGATGCAGGGTTCCTTCCTCGAGTACGCGTATTCGGTCATCTACTCGCGCGCCCTGCCGGACGCCCGCGACGGTCTCAAGCCCGTGCACCGCCGCATTTTGTACCAGATGAACGAGATGGGGCTCCGGCCCGATCGCGGTTACGTCAAGTGCGCCCGCGTCGTCGGCGAGGTGATGGGTAAGCTCCATCCGCACGGCGACGCGTCGATCTACGACGCCCTGGTGCGCATGGCGCAGCCGTTCTCGATGCGGCTGCCGCTCGTCGACGGCCACGGCAACTTCGGTTCGCTGGGCAATGACGACCCGCCCGCCGCGATGCGGTACACCGAGTGCCGGATGGCGTCCGCGACATCCCTGATGACGGAGTCCATCGAAGAGGACACCGTCGACTTCGCGCCGAACTACGACGGCCAGGAGCAGGAACCGGTCGCCCTCCCCGCCGCGTATCCGAACCTCCTGGTCAACGGCGCGTCCGGCATCGCCGTCGGTATGGCGACGAACATGCCGCCGCACAACCTGGGCGAGGTCATCGCCGCGGCCCGCCATCTGATCAAGCATCCGAACGCCGATCTCGACACCCTGATGCGCTTCGTGCCGGGTCCTGACCTGCCGACGGGCGGCCGGATCGTGGGCCTCGGCGGCGTACGGGACGCGTACGAGAAGGGCCGCGGCACGTTCAAGATCCGCGCGACGGTCACGGTGGAGAACGTCACCGCCCGCCGCAAGGGCCTGGTCGTCACCGAACTCCCCTTCACGGTCGGCCCCGAGAAGGTCATCTCCAAGATCAAGGACCTGGTCGGTTCGAAGAGGCTCCAGGGCATCGCGGACGTCAAGGACCTCACCGACCGCGAGCACGGCCTGCGGCTGGTGATCGAGGTCAAGAACGGCTTCAACCCCGAGGCCGTATTGGAGCAGCTGTACAAGCTCACGCCGATGGAGGAGTCCTTCGGCATCAACAACGTCGCGCTGGTGGACGGCCAGCCGCTGACGCTGGGCCTCAAGGAGCTGCTGGAGGTCTACGTCGACCACCGCTTCAACGTGGTGCGGCGGCGCAGCGAGTTCCGGCGGACCAAGCGGCGCAACCGTCTCCACCTCGTCGAGGGCCTGCTGACGGCCCTGGTGGACATCGACGAGGTGATCCGGCTCATCCGCTCCAGCGAGAACAGCGCACAGGCCAAGGAGCGGCTGATCGAGCGGTTCTCCCTGAGCGACATCCAGACGCAGTACATCCTCGACACCCCGCTGCGCCGGCTGACCAAGTTCGACCGTATCGAGCTGGAGTCGGAGCGTGACCGGCTGCAGGACGAGATCGAGAAGCTGACGCGGATCCTGGAGTCGGACACCGAGCTGCGCAAGCTGGTGTCCGGCGAGCTGGCCGCGGTCGCGAAGAAGTACGGCACGGACCGGCGGACGGTCCTGCTGGAGTCGGCGGGCACCTCGGTCGGCGCGGTGCCGCTGGAGGTCTCCGACGACCCGTGCCGGGTGCTGCTGTCCTCGACGGGGCTGCTGGCGCGTACGGTCGCCGGGGACATGGCCTTCGACGCCGATGCCAAGCGCGTCAAGCACGATGTGATCGTCTCGGCGGTGCCGGCGACGACCCGCGGCGAGGTGGGCGCGGTGACGTCCCTGGGCCGGCTGCTGCGGATCTCGGTGATCGATCTGCCGCACCTGCCGGAGACCGCGGCGGCGCCCAGTCTCTCGGGTGGCGCGCAGCTCTCGGAGTTCCTGACGCTGGAGGACGGCGAGGAGCTGATCTGTCTCACGACGCTCGACGAGTCGTCGCCGGGCCTGGCGCTCGGCACGGAGCAGGGCGTCGTCAAGCGGGTGGTGCCCGACTACCCCGCCCACAAGGAAGAGTTGGAGGTCATCACCCTCAAGGACGGGGACCGCATCGTGGGCGCGGCCGAGCTGCGCACCGGCGAGGAGGACCTGGTCTTCGTCACCAACGAGGCGCAGTTGCTGCGCTATCCGGCGTCGCAGGTGCGGCCGCAGGGCCGGCCTGCGGGTGGCATGGCGGGCGTCAAGCTGGGGGAGGGCGCGAAGGTGATCGCGTTCGCCGCGGTCGATCCGGCGACCGAGGCCATGGTGTTCACGGTCGCCGGCTCGCACGGCACGCTGGACGACTCGGTGGCGACGGCCAAGCTCACCCCGTTCGACCAGTATCCGCGCAAGGGCCGGGCGACCGGCGGGGTGCGGTGCCAGCGGTTCCTGAAGGGCGAGGACGTGCTCATCCAGGCGTGGGTGGGACCGGCTCCGGTGCATGGCGCGGACGCCAAGGGCACCCCGGTCGAGATGCCGGAGGTGGATCCGCGCAGGGACGGCTCGGGTGTGCCGCTGATGAAGCCGGTGACGGCGCTGGCGGGGCCGGTGTAGGCAGGCGCGTGACGGATGCGGGTGACGCCGTCGGGCCGGTGGAGGACCGGTCCGACGGCGTCAGCCGTCTTGGGAGTCCTCGCGCGCGGCCACGTACCGCAGCACACCCCACATACTGTTCTGGTCTGCGTCCGGCGGTGCGCTCTCGCGGCAGTTGTCCAGTTCCTTGTGCAGGGCCGGTGCGTCGATACCGCTGCCGATCATGACGAGCTGGGTGCACCGCTCCTCGCCCTTCGGCCACGGTGCGGGATAGAAGCGCAGGAAGTCACCGACGGCGTGCACCGTGAACTTCTGGCGGTTCTCCGGTAGGTCGAAGTGGACGAAGCCCTTGATGCGGTAGAGGCCGGCGGGGCGGCTGTCGAGGAAGTCCATGAGGCGGCGCGGGTGCATCGGCTCGGCAGAGGTGAACTCCACGCTCTGGTAGGCGGCATGGAGATGACCTGCGTGGTGGGTGTGGCCGGGGTGATCGCACTGGTCGTCCGGACCGTGCGTGGAGTCCTCATTCGCCGCGGTCTCGCGCAGCAGGTCCTCGAAGGACAGCTGGCGCACGGCCGCGTCGAGGTCCTCACCCGGCCCACGGTCGAAGAACAGCTCGGGATCGATCTGCCCGTAGGCCGTGCAGATCACAGGCCGGCCGGGAGCAAGGTCCGCGAGCGTGTCCATGAGGTGCTGCCGTGCCGCGTCGCCGACGCGATCGGCTTTGTTGAGCACCACGATGTCGGCGATGCCCACATGCCGGTCCAGTTCCGGATGCCGGGCCCTGGTGTCCTCGAACTCCGCGGCGTCGACGACCTCGATCAGCCCGCCGTAGACGATCCTGTCGTTGTCACTGGCGAGGATCATCCGGATGAGTTCCTGCGGCTCGGCCAGCCCGCTGGCCTCGATGACGATCACATCGATCCGGGCGGCGGGGCGCGCGAGCCGTTCCAGGTAGGTGTCGAGTTCGCTGGTGTCGACCGCACAGCACAGACAGCCGTTGCCGAGCGAGACCATCGAGTCCACCTGCCCGGCGACGGTCATGGCATCGATTTCGATGCTGCCGAAGTCATTGACGATGGCGCCGATACGGGTGCCGTCGCCGTTGCCGAGGAGGTGGTTGAGCAACGTGGTCTTGCCTGACCCGAGGAAGCCCGCGAGCACGACGACCGGGATCTGTTGCGTGGCCAAGGGGGCGCCTCCATGGTGCGGGTGGCGGGCCGCGCGGACCGGCGGCGGACGAGCTGCCGATCGTAACGGAATGCCCGCGCCGCGAGCCCGGCCCACCCCCGCACCGTCTACGGCGCTCCCCGCTGGCAGGGCGCGACGACAGGCAGCGGCTGCGGCGGAGGCGGGCCGACGTACCGGGCCGCGGGGCGAATGATCTTCGAGTCCTCGGCCTGCTCCAGGATGTTGGCGCTCCATCCCACCACGCGGGCCGCGCAGAAGGTCGGCGTGAACATCTCGCGCGGCAGCCCGCACAGCTCCATGACGACCCCTGCGTAGAGCTCCACATTGGTGTGCAGCTCACGTCCGGGCTTGAGCTCGGCCAGCAGCTCTTCCACCCTCGCCTCCACCTGGACGGCGAAGTCCACCAGCGGCCCACCGATCTGTTCGGCGATACCTCGGAGCATCCTGGAGCGCGGGTCCTCGGTCCGGTATACGGAGTGGCCGAACCCCATGATCCGGTCCCCGCTCAGGACACGGTCGCGGATCCAGGGGTCGATGCGGTCGGGTGTGCCGATGGCGTCGAGCATGTCCAGGGCTCGACTGGGCGCACCGCCGTGCAGCGGTCCGGAGAGAGCGCCGACGGCACCGACCAGGCAGGCCGCAAGATCGGCGCCGGTGGAGGCGATGACGCGTCCGGTGAAGGTCGACGCGTTGAAGCCATGGTCGATGGTGGAGATCAGATACGCCTCGATCGCCCGGACCCGGTCGGGCTCCGGCTCGTCGCCGGTGAGCATGTAGAGGTAATTGGCGGCGTAGCTCAGATCCGAGCGGGGCTCGACGGGCTGCAGGCCCCGGCCGAGCCGGTGGAGCGCGGTGACCAGGGTCGGTACGGCGGCGCACGCGGCGAGCGCGTCGGCACGTCGGCGGCCGGCATCGATGTCGTACAGCGGCCGGAAGCCGGCCGTCGCGCCGAGCAGGGACAGGCCGGTGCGCAGCCCGGCGAGGGGGCCGGAGAGCACACCGGCACGAGCGAGGGCAGGCAGCGCATCGCGTACGGCCGCGGGCAGTGGGCGCAAAGCGGCGGTCTCGGCGCGAAGGCCGCGAGCTGCGCCGCGTCGGGCAGCTCCCCGTGGAACATCAGGTACCAGACGTCCTCGAAGGTCCGGGCGGTCGCCAGCTCGACGGCGGAGTACTGGCGGTAGTGGTAAAAGCCCTCGATGCCCCGGACGTCGCCTACTTGGGTCTCGGTGACGATGACGCCCGCAAGCCCACGGGGTGCGTCGATCCCTCGCCGCCTCGACGTTCGCGGTACGCGTCGCCGCCTCCGCCCGCGCGCATCCATACGCGATCGTCTCGGCAGGCTTCGGGGCACTGGACGGCGTGCTGCACGGTGCGGCAAGCGGACTCGCCCACCGGATGCTGGTGGAGGTGCGGGACCGGGGCAGCGCGGCTGCCGTGGTCGCCGACCATCTGCGGACCGGCCGCCGGGTCCCGGGCCTCGGTCATCGCCTCTACCCGGGCGAGGATCCGCGAGCCCGCACCCTGTTCCGCCTCCTGGAGGACATCCCGCGGGCCCGCCCCGCCCTGCAGGCCGCCCGTCAAGTGGTCACCACCACGGCCCGGCACACGGAGCTGCATGCCAATGTCGATCTCGCGCTGGCCGTACTGGCCGTCTCGACAGGCATGCCGGCGGAGGCAGGCGAGACCATCTACGCCATCGCCCGCACCGCCGGCTGGATCGCCCACGCCCTGGAGGAATACGCCGAACCGCCCCTCCGGATGCGCCCAAGTGGTCACTACCACGGCCCCCGCCCGCCACAGCCGCTGCCGTGACGGGAGGCTGCCGCTGGGTGGGCTACCCCGGGCGGTGCCAGGACTCCAGCAGCACCGGCGCCGATGCCGGAACCCTGGCATCGCCGGACCTCACGCGAAGGGGCATCTGCCATCACCGCGGGACATCCGGTTGCCCATCGCCCCGTTGCACACCCACCCGGAAGCCGACGCGGGACAGATGAGGTTAGGCTCACCTATGTGAGTACCTGCGCCACCGCTTCTCGTGAATCGGCCGAATCTCTCGCCGGGACCGCGGCCCCTGCCCGGACCTGGCTGCTCATCGAGCAGCCGGGGCCCTGGGGCACCCATGCACTGACGGACAGCCACCTCGACCCTGACGTCGGCCGGGCCTTGGAGACCGCGGCAGAGGGAACGGGCGTACGCATCGCCCTGATCCGCCGGCCGGGGCGCCACGCCGACCGCCACGGCACCTCCCGGCGACGACTGTTCCTCGCGCACACCGCGCCGGGACGATCCTGGATCCGCACGACCACCGTCACCGACCCGCGGGCGGTCCTCGGGCTGGACTTCGCGGCCCTGGGAGCGGGAGAGCACCACAGCCTCTGGGAGCCGTACATCGGTGAGCCGCTGGTCCTGGTGTGCACCAACGGCAAGCGGGACCGTTGCTGTGCCCTGCTCGGCCGCCCGCTGGCCGCAGAGCTCGCCGCCGGCGGAACCGAGGCCTGGGAGGTCACCCACATCGGAGGTCACCGCTTCTCCCCCACCCTTTTCGTCCTCCCCTACGGCTACGCCTACGGACGGGCCTCGGCCCCCCTGGTCAAGGAGGCCGTGGAAACGGCGCGCGACGGACGGGTCACGGTCAACCACGCCCGTGGCCGCTCCGCCTGGGACCGGCCGGGCCAGGCCGCCGACCTTGCGGTCCGTCAACTGATCGGGGAGGACCTGGCGGACGCACTCGACGTCGTACGGACCGACACGGTGTGGCCCGAACCGAGGTCGGCCGACAGCCTGACGCCCGGCAATGCGTCCTTTACCGGAGCCTCCGCCGCCTGGGCGATTACCGTGGCGCACTCCGACGGCCGTGTCTGGCGAGTCGTCGTCGAACAGCGGGCCGATGGTGCTGCGGCGCCCGCCAGCTGTGGTGCGCCGCTCGGTCCACCGGCGCGTATGGCGGTTGTCTCGATCAGTGCGGCGAGCAGCATGCCGCAAAGGACGGTCCAGGCCGTCGGCAGGTGACTTGGCGGACCCCCCGAGACGCTCACCGGGTACTTCACCACCCCGTGCTCCCGAACCCCGCGTTTCCGCCCCAGGAGACAGACACGGACCCTCATACGGACCAATCCGCGGCTTGCCCGGAAAGCGACGGTCGCTCCGGCCACATGCGGCCCCGCCGGACGCGCACACGGCACCCGGCAGCGGGCGACTGCTCCACGACCAGGTGAGCCGGCAGACCAGACGCACCGACCAGCTACGCCGGGACCGTCCGCCTGCGGCCCGGCGACCGAGCGGCACACATCCCTCCCTCCTCCACGCCTTGCGCCACGTCCCGTGGCTGACCTCCCCCGTCGACCGCATGACCGCTCCCTTCCGCACGCACATCGCGCATCACATACCGGCCGATCGGCCCGCACCCCGGCGCAAGGCCCAGCCGCCTACTCACCGTGCGAGGCTACGCGCACACAATCCGCAACCAAAAGGCCTGTGGATAACCACTCCTGGTCCCTTCCAGCCTCGTTGACACGCACCTGACCTGCGCCTTCGTTACTGGAGTCAGCCTCTGCCACCAATCGGCGAGACGCCGCTGACGCCACTCATGCCGAGATGCCGATGGAATCCCTCCTGCTGGGATTGCACGGATGAGCAAAGGACCGAACGCGACGAGCTGACGGGGCAGCCGTGAGTCGCGGCAATGTCGTCGCCGTCGGCCAGTCAACAGCGCGCGTCATGTTCTGCGGCTCGTGACGGGCGGGGCACCTCGCGAGTCGCCGCTCGGACACCCTCCGAATTCGCTTCGTCAGGGAATACCGGCCGACCCTTCTCCGCGCTTACTGTTCGTTCGTATGGGCGAGAAGGAAGCGTCGGTCCCCCGCCCGAGCGCCGCAGAGCCCTCGGGTCCCGCCCCGTTTCCCACCGAGACGGCCTCCGGCGCCCGCAGCAACGAGCCACTCGGCACCCCGCAGACGAGTGCCGATCTACAGGCTCCCGACACTCGGGCCCTGGTCGACCCCGACCCTACCGACTACGCAACGCGTCGGCCGAGGCCTCGGCTGGGGTGGCCACGGCGGGTCTTCTCCCAGGTGCTGATGGTGCAGCTGGCCATCGCAGCCGGTGTCACAGCCCTGGCGACCGGCCTGTTCCTTGCCCCGCTCAGTGCACAGCTCGACGACCAGGCGATGCGCCGTGCCCTCGCCATCGCACAGACCACCGCGGCCGAGCCTCGCCTTGACGATGCCCTGGAGTCCTCCCGTCCGACGCGCCACGGCCCCGTACAGCACGAGGCGGAGCGGATTCGCGCGGCCACCGGCGCCGAGTACGTCGTGATCATGGACAAGCAGGGGGTGCGCTGGTCGCATACCGACCCCGATGAGATCGGCCGCCACGTCTCTACCGATCCGAGCATCGCGCTCTCCGGCCAGGAGGTGATGCAGATCGACGAGGGCACCCTGGGCAGGTCCGCGCGGGGCAAGGTCCCGCTCCGTGACGAAGACGGCAAGGTCGTCGGCGCCGTCTCCGTCGGCATCGCCTACGAGAGCGTGCAGGAACGGCTGCTCTCCACCGTCCCCCAGTTGCTCGCTTACGCGGGCGGAGCGCTCGCCGTGGGCGCACTCGCCGCCTATCTCGTCGCCCGCCGGCTGCAGCGCCGCACCCACGACCTGGCGTTCTCCGATATCTCCGCGTTGCTGGTCGAGCGGGAGGCGATGCTGCACGGCATCCGGGAAGGGTTCCTCGCCCTCGACAAGAACGGCCGCATCCGCCTGCTGAACGACGAGGCACAGCGTCTCCTGGATCTCCATGCCGAGGACACCGGCCGCCCCTTGGACGCGGTCCTGCCTCCCGGCCGTACGACGGACGTCCTGGCAGGCCGCGTTTCGGGAGCAGACCTACTGGCTGTCAGCGGGCACCGGGTCCTGGTGGCGAACCGCATGCCGACCGACGACGGCGGAGCCGTGGTCACCCTGCGCGACCGTACCGAGCTGGAGCGGCTGGGGCGTGAACTGGACGGCACCCGCGGCCTCATCGATGCCCTCCGTGCCCAGGACCACGAGCACGCCAACCGGCTGCACACCCTCCTCGGCCTGCTCGAACTCGGGCTGCACGAGGAGGCAGTGGAGTTTGTGACGCAGGCCGTGGGCGTGCATCACGCGACCGCCGAGCAGGTCACCGAGCGCATCCACGATCCGCTGCTGGCTGCCCTGCTGGTGGGCAAGGCCACGGTCGCCACCGAGCGCGGCGCCTCCCTGCGCATCTCCCCCCGTACACACCTGCCCGACCGCCTCGTCGACCCGCACAGCCTGGTCACCGTCCTCGGCAACCTCGTCGACAACGCACTGGACGCGACGTCGGGTGAGCGTGACGCGCAGCTGGAAGCGGAGGTCCGCGCCGACGGCCGCACCGCCATCGTGCGCGTCATCGACAACGGACCGGGCGTGCCCGAAGAGCGCCGCGGGGAGATCTTTACCGAGGGCTGGACGACGAAGGAACCGCCGGCCCACGGGCAGCGCGGCATCGGCCTCGCGCTCGTACGGCGTCTCGCCGAGCGCTACGGAGGCAGTGTCGAGGTAGGCGACCGTCCCGGTGGCGGGGCGGTGTTCACCGTGACGGTCCCCGACGCACTGTCCGAAGAGCTTCCCGAAGCACGTGAAGCAACCCACCAGGCAGCAGTCACGGACACTCACACCACCAGCCGGCCCGAAGGGGGCGCTCGTCGCCCCAACGGCTCCACGGAGGCCGCCAGATGATCGACGTACTGGTCGTCGACGACGATGTGCAGGTCGCGAAGATCAACGCTGCCTATGTCGCGAAAATCGAGGGGTTCCGTGTCAGTTGCCTCGCGCACACAGCCGCTGAGGCCCTTGCCGCCCTTGAGACCCACTCCGTCAATCTGATCCTTCTCGATCACTACCTCCCCGACAGAACAGGGCTCCAACTGGTCGGCGACCTGCGGCGGCGTGGCCTGGTCACCGACGTGATCATGGTGACGGCGGCGCGAGATATCGCCACCGTGCAGGCCGCGATGCGCCACGGTGCGCTGCAGTACCTCGTCAAGCCATTCACCTTCGCAGGCCTGCGCTCCAAGTTGCTGGGATACGCGGCGCTGCATCGCACCTTTGCGGGTGGTGGGCAGGCCGAACAGTCCGAAGTGGACTGGATCTTCGGGGCGTTGGGAGCCGCCAACGCGGGTCCCGCCGAGCTGCCGAAGGGACACTCCACCGCCACCGCCGACCGGGTGCGCTCGGTGCTGCGCTCCGCGGGCGCCCCGCTGTCGGCGCAGGACGTCGCCCTCCAGGCGGGGCTGAGCCGGCAGACCGCACAGCGCTACCTCAAACTGCTGGAACGCACCGGGCGAGTGCGCCTCACACTCAAGTACGGCGAGACCGGCCGCCCCGAGCACCGCTACGAGTGGGTCTAGCCAGGAGAACGAACGCCACCGTGAGCCGTTGGGCACCGGCAAACCGGTGTACACGGGTAGGGCGCGGCAGCCACGCAACACGCGGCTGCGGCGCCCGTCCGCTCCAGGGCCAGGGCCGGCCCGACCCTGGTGTATCGGAATGTGTCGAGCGGGCCTAAGCCGCCCCCGCCCCTGTCAGCGCCCGTACCTCCGTCTCTGCATGCCGCGCCTCATCGGCGGCCTCCGGGGAAAGCACCGTTCCCAGCCACCCCAACAGGAATCCCAGCGGGATCGATACGACACCAGGGTTGTCGAGCGGGAAGAAGGCGAAGTCCATCCCGGGGAAAAGTGACTCCTGGCTGCCGGAGACCACCGGTGAGAGAACGACCAGAGTGATCGCAGGGATCAGACCGCCGTACACGGACCAGACCGCGCCCCGGGTGGTGAAGCGGCGCCAGAAGAGCGTGTACAGCAAGACCGGCAGATTGGCCGATGCGGCAACGGCGAAGGCCAGGCCCACCAGGAAGGCGACGTTGAGGTCCTGGGCCAGCAGGGCGAGGCCGATCGCGACCGCACCGACGGCCACCGCTGCGATGCGCGCCACGGTCACCTCGGCCCGCTGGGCATCCTGCGCCGTGCCGCGCGGACGCCGCAGCGAGGCATACAGATCGTGCGCGACGGAAGCCGACGAGGCGAGTGTGATGCCGGCGACCACCGCCAGGATGGTGGCGAACGCGACTGCCGCCACCACGGCGAAAAGAACCGTGCCGCCGGTCGACCCCGCGCCGCCTCCCAGATCGAGGGCCAGCAGCGGGACGGCGGTGTTGCCTGCCGTATTGGACTTACGGACGGCGTCGCTGCCGAGTACCGCCGCAGCACCGAAGCCAAGCACGATGGTCATCAAGTAGAAGCCACCGATCAGCCCGATGGACCAGACGACGGACCGACGGGCGGAACGTGCCGTGGGGACGGTGTAGAAGCGGGAGAGGATGTGCGGCAGCCCGGCGGTGCCAAGGACGAGCGCGATGCCGAGGCTGATGAAGTCCAGCCGAGAGATCCAGTCCGCACCGTATTTGAGGCCCGGCGCGAGGAAGTCGCGGCCGTGGCCACTGCGTTCGGCGGCGGTGTTCAGCAGGGCGTTGAAGTCGCCGTGAAACCGGACGAGTACCAGGACGGTCAGAGCGATGGCGCCCCCCATGAGGAGCACGGCCTTGACGATCTGGATCCAGGTCGTGGCACGCATCCCGCCGAAGGCGACGTAGACCACCATCAAGGCACCGACCCCGATCACCATCCAGGTACGGGCTTGCTGACCCGCGCCCCCCAGAAGCAGGGCGACCAGACTGCCGGCCCCGACCATCTGCGCCACCAGATAGAGCACCGACACGGTGACGGAGGCCGCCCCGGCCGCCATACGGACGGGTCGTTCCCGCATCCGGGCTGCGACGACATCGGCGAGGGTGAACCTGCCGCAGTTGCGAACCAGTTCGGCGACGAGGAAGAGGACGACGAGCCAGGCGACGAGGAAGCCGACCGAGTACAACAGGCCGTCGTAACCGAAGAGGGCGATCAGGCCGGAAATCCCGAGGAAGGAGGCGGCGGACATGTAGTCCCCCGCGATGGCGAAACCGTTCTCCATCGGAGAGAAAAGCCTCCCACCCGCGTAGAACTCTTCGGCGGAGCCGTGCCTGCGACGGCTCACCCAGGTGGTGATCGCCAGGGTGACGGCGATGAACACGCTGAACAGAACCCAAGCAAGGGCCTGGTGGTCGTCGGTCACCGTACGTTCCCTCCGGTGAGCTCCTGGGTTTCCCAGCGGATATCGAGCGCCGCGCTGTCCCTGCACAGCCGGGCATGGCGCGCGTACGCCCAGGTCAGCAGGAATGTCGTGGCGAACTGACCGAGTCCGGCCAGCATCGCGACGTTCAGGGCGCCGGCGACACGGTGGGCCATGAGGCCGGGCGCGGCGGTCGCCGCGATCACATAGGCGAGGTACCAGGCCAGAAAGACCGCCGTGCCGGGCAGGACGAACCGCCGGTAGCGGCGGCGCACCTCCTGGAAGGCCACGCTTCTTTGCACCGCAAGATAGATCTCGTCATGCGGCGAGGACCGCTCGCTCTCAGGTACCGGTACCGGCCGGGGTGACGGCCCACTGCCCCACTCGGCCGCTGCCTCCGCTGCGCCGTCCAGTTCGCCCCACCCGGAGGCGAGAGCGTCGTACCAGGGGTCGTCGAGCCGTACGCCCCCTGATTCACCGGCCGAGCGGCCGTCCTGCTTGTCCACCGAACTCTCCTTGGTGCACGGGGCTGTTGTCCGTGCGACCCAAGGTTGGACAGAAAGGAAGATCCGGGACTCTTCATTCCGAACCCTTCACCCCATCAGGTGATGGGCTGTCCGGGCGGCTGTGCCAGGCCGTGGCGGTACGCGTAGTGGATGGCTTGGGCCCGGTCCCGCAACCCTGCTTTGGCGAAGAGGTTGTTGATGTGTGTCTTCACCGTCGCGGTGGAGACGTGCAGCGTCCGCGCGATCTCCGGATTGGACTGGCCATCGGCGACCAGCCGCAGCACCTCCACCTCGCGGACGGTCAGGCCGTCCGGAGGCACGTCCGGCGGTTGCGGCAGGGGCCGTACGGGCTCCGCCACCCGCTCCAGCAGCCTCCGCTGGATCGTGGGCGACAGACCGGCTTCGCCCGAGAGCACACCGTCGATGGCGCGGACGATCTCATCGCCGTCCGCGTCCTTGGTCAGATAGCCACGGGCACCGGCCTGCAGTGCAGGAAAGAGCGAGTCGTCGTCCGCATAGGTGGTGAGCACGACGACCTGAGTACCGGGATGTTCGGCACGGATGCGCCGGGTGGCCTCGACACCGTCACAGCGCGGCATACGCAGGTCCATCAGTACGACGTCGGGGCGGAGTTCGGCGACGAGCCGGATGGCGTCCGCGCCGTCCGCGGCCGACCCGACGACCTCGATACCCGGCAGCAGTCCCAGCAGCATCACGATTCCCTCGCGCACCACCGTCTGGTCATCGGCGACCACCACCCGTGTCACTGTGCGTGCCGTCATACAGGCACCCGCAGCCGCACCACGAAACCCTCCTCGTCGGGGCCGGAATCCAGCGTTCCACCGAGAAGTTCGGCGCGCTCCCGCATCCCGAGCAGACCGTATCCGGAGCCGCTGTCCCCGAGCTCGCCGGGCTTGCCGCGGCCGCCGAAGTCACGCACCTCCAGCCCTACGCCGTCCCTCCCGTACTCCAGCCGCACATTCACCCGTGCCCCCGGTGCGTGCTTACGTACGTTCGTCAGCGCCTCCTGGGCGACCCTGCGGACCGCGAGGCCCGCCTCCGCCGGCAAGGCACGGCCCTCGCCCGCCACCTCCAGCTGAATGCCCTCAGCGGCCGCCAGGCGGCGCAGAAAGTCCTCGACCGGGATCATCTCCCCGCGTAGCGCGGAAAGCGCCTCACGGGTGCCGTCCAGCCCTTCACGGGCCATCCCCCGGCACGCGACCACCCTGTCCAGGAGCTGATCACGGTCCGCCTCGAGGTCGGTGCTGCGCTGGATCAGCTGCCGCGCCGCTTCCAGGTGCACCAACTGGGCGCTGAGGCTGTGGGCAAGGACGTCGTGGATCTCGCGTGCGATCCGCCCGCGTTCGGTGAGCGCCGCCGATTCGGCCTCCGCCTTGCGGGCAGCCCGTTCCTGGGCCAGCAGCCGCTGGGCGTTGCCGCGGGCCTCGGCATCCAGCCGTACGACATAGCCCGCCAGTGCCAGACCCACGGTGGTCGCGGTGGTCGCGATCCAGTTACCGTCGCCCACCACCGCGTACGAGCCGAGGGCTGCGGCGGCGCACGGTACCGCGACGCTCAGCGGAAGCCGCTCCAAGGCGATGACGGCACAGGCACACCACAGCACGATCGCGGGCACCTGCGCCCCGGCGAACGCGAAGCCGAAGGCCGCCGCCACCAGTAGTGCGAACAGCCCGATGGACGGCCCCAGACGGCGGGCCAGCGTCATGCGGAAGAAGCCGCGGAAAACCAGGACGGTGACGGCCATGCCGACACACGCCGCCACCCGCCCCCAGCCGGTGAAGCCCGGCCCCGTCAGGGTGATCCACACCAGGCCGGCGAGCACCACGACACGCACCGCTCGACCGATCCACACCCGGGCACCGCTGACGCCCTCACGGGACAGTGACTCCCGCAGGGGCCACCTCGTCCAGTAGTTCAGCGGCACGTACGGTCCTTCCCAAGGCGCGCGGGGGCGTCAGCCCGCAACAGGGACACGGTACGTCTGCTGCAGGGCCTGGGCCCGCCAGGTGGTGACACCGGCACGGGCCAGCAGCATCGCCGCAACGGAGAGCATGGTGGCCGCGCCGCCCTGGTGGACCCCCACGGCCGCCGCGATGCCCATGAGACCGAGCCGCAGCACCATGCCGCACAGCCACACACCGGCCGCCGCCCAGCCTCCTTTGCTCCAGACCGCGCCGTCCGCGTCCGTCCAGATGCGTGTCGTCCACGCCCACCCGACGCCGCAGGCCAGCCCGATAAGGATCTCCACGCCGAGCAGGACGGCGGATGCCGCGTGGTGTCCGGGGTCCAGGAGGCCGGGCTGCCGCACCGCCAGGGCCGTCAGGACGACCGGAATCAGCCACCACTTCTTGCCCTCCGAGGTAACACGCTGCGCCGTGAACTGCCGGATGAACACCCATGCAACCGCCGCGGTGATCACAACGATGTTGAGCAAGCCGCTCATGGACTCAGGCCCTCCGTGGGACGGGGAATTCGACGTTTCCGACGCTACGGAGCGGTATCGACGGCCGGATCGGAGACAGGGTGGGGGCCGGGTGGAAATGCCACGGGCGCCCGTCCACCCAGGGGTGGAGAGGCGCCCGTCGGGAGCTGCGTTCCGGTCAGGTGTCGATGCGCGAACGGTCGAGAGTGGATGCGGAGTTGGTGATGAACTCCTTACGGGGGGCGACTTCGTTGCCCATCAGGAGGTCGAAGGCCTTCTCCGCCGCTTCGAGATCGCTGATGTTGATGCGGCGCAGGGTGCGGTGGCGCGGGTCCATGGTCGTTTCGGCGAGCTGGTCGGCGTCCATCTCCCCCAGGCCCTTGTAGCGCTGGATGCTGTCCTTGTAGCGGACCTTCTTGCGCTGGAGCTCGAGCAGCGTCTGGCGCAGCTCGTTGTCCGAGTACGTGTAGATGTACTTTTCCTGACCCTTTTTGGGGTTGATCAGCTCGACCCGGTGCAGCGGCGGGACGGCCGAGAACACCCGGCCCTGCTCGACCATGGGCCGCATGTAGCGCTGGAAGAGCGTCAGCAGCAGGCAGCGGATGTGCGCGCCGTCGACGTCCGCGTCGGCCAGGAAGATGACCTTGCCGTAGCGGGCGGTGTCGATGTCGAAGGTGCGACCGGATCCGGCCCCTATGACCTGGATGATGGCGCCGCACTCGGCATTCTTGAGCATGTCCGAAACCGATGACTTCTGGACATTCAGGATCTTGCCGCGGATCGGCAGCAGCGCCTGGAATTCCGAGTTCCGGGCCAGTTTTGCGGTGCCCAGTGCCGAGTCGCCCTCGACGATGAAGAGTTCGCTGCGGTCAACGTCGTCACTACGGCAGTCCGCGAGCTTGGCCGGCAACGAGGAGGACTCCAGCGCCGTCTTCCGCCGCTGGGCCTCCTTGTGCTGGCGGGCGGCGATGCGCGTCCGGGCCGCGGCGACGATCTTCTCCATGACGGCGCGCGCCTGCTGCTTGTCGTCCCGCTTGGTGGAGGTGAGGAACGACTTGAGTTCCTTGCTCACCACCTGGGCAACGATCCGCGAGGCGGCGGAGGTGCCGAGCACCTCCTTGGTCTGGCCCTCGAACTGCGGCTCCGCGAGTCGTACGGTCACGACGGCGGTGAGGCCCTCCATGGCGTCGTCCTTGACGACGTCGTCCTCGGCGACGCGCAGCAGCTTGCTCGACCGCAGCACCTCGTTGACCGTCTTGGCGACCGACCGCTCGAAGCCGGAGACGTGGGTGCCGCCCTTGGGTGTCGCGATGATGTTGACGAACGACTTGAGCATCGCGTCGTAGCCGGTGCCCCAGCGCAGCGCGATGTCGACACCCAGTTCCCGGGTGACCTCGGTGGGTGTCATGTGGCCGCGGTCGTCGAGGACGGGCACGGTCTCCTTGAAGGTGCCCTGGCCGGTCAGCCGGAGCACGTCGCAGACGGCCTTGTCCTGCGCGAGGTACTCACAGAACTCACTGATGCCGCCGTCGTAGCGGAACGTCTCTTCCGTCTTGCC
The DNA here is from genome assembly GCF_036048035.1 of Streptomyces sp. NBC_00400. NCBI lineage: Bacteria > Bacillati > Actinomycetota > Actinomycetes > Kitasatosporales > Streptomycetaceae > Streptomyces > Streptomyces sp. NBC_00400. The sequence goes on from NZ_CP107940.1 coordinate 1,991,239, forward strand.
GGCGCCGTCGATGCCCCGCTCGTCACGGACGACCAGGGTCAGGCCGGGTACGAGGAACGCGGTCTGGCGGGCGCGGGCGTGCAGCGTCTCCAGGGCGAGCTTGGCGTCCTTGAGGAAAATCTGCCGGTCGGCCCAGTAGCGCACCCGGGTGCCGGTCTTCGTCTTGGCGATGCGCTTGCCCTTGAGCAGGCCGTTGCCCGGGTCGAAGGGGGCGTCGGGGCCCGATTCGGTGAAGATGCCGGGGACGCCGCGACGGAAGCTGATCGAGTGCGTCTTGCTACTGCGGTCCACCTCGACGTCCAGCCGGGCGGAGAGGGCATTGACGACCGAGGCGCCGACGCCGTGCAGACCGCCGGAGGCCGCGTAGGAGCCGCCGCCGAACTTTCCGCCGGCATGCAGCTTGGTCATCACGACCTCGACGCCGCTGAGGCCGGTCTTGGGCTCGACGTCCACGGGGATGCCGCGGCCGTTGTCCCTGACCTCCACCGACCCGTCGCCGTGGAGGATCACCTCGATGTGGTCGCAGTAGCCGCCCAGCGCCTCGTCGACGGAGTTGTCGATGATCTCCCACAGGCAGTGCATCAGGCCGCGACTGTCCGTCGAGCCGATGTACATACCGGGGCGCTTCCGGACGGCCTCGAGCCCCTCGAGGACGAGCAGATGCCGCGCGGTGTAGTTGGAACCGTCCCGGTCTGCCCCGGTCAGCACTGCGGTGGACGGCACGGACATCTCGGCGGTCACGCGGTTCGCTCCTCGCTGAATTTCTGGCAGCCCGCATTCCGCGGACTCGGTTGTGGCGGTGTCGCCCGTCAGAGGGTACCGAGGCCTGGTAGAGCCGATGTGACGCCACCCGTAAGCATGCCCATGGTAGTAGAATTTCGCTCGTACGTTCGATCCCTCGATGGGGTGACGTCCGAGTGACGTGCACATCACGTTCCCTTCGAGGCATGAACCATTTAGGCTCCGGGCACGTCCTCATCAACAACCGGCAAGCCAGCCGGGAGGACACAGATCCAACAACCAACGTGAATCAGACCACCACGCAATACGGCTCATTCGCCGCCACCCGGCAGCACCCGGCCCCCTCCGAGAATTTTTTCGAGGAAAAGGCACGAGCGGGAACGTTTTCGGCCTGGTTGGATGTTGACCCTGGTACGACAGCTCGTCGAGCTAGAGAAGAGGCGACGTGACTACTGTTCTGACACCCGCGAGCCCGCTGACGGCCGCTGACCGCTGCGACCGCTGCGGCGCCCAGGCATACCTGCGCGTCGTCCTGATGTCCGGCGGAGAACTGCTCTTCTGCGCCCACCACGGTCGCAAGTTCGAGCCAGAACTCAAGAAGATCGCCGCGGAAATACAGGACGAGACGGAGCGGCTGACCGCTTCTCCGGCGTCCGCGTCCGATGAGGAACGCTGACACTTCGCATCCACGACGAGCGAGCAGCGGCCCAGCGCCGTATCGCGGGCGGTTCCCCGACACCACCGGGGACACCGCCCGCACTCGTACGCGCATGCATGCCTGTCAGTGCCCCGCACCGGTCAGCCGGCCCCGTTTGCGGACACCGCCGGGAGAATGGCCGAGGCGCGCGTATAGACCCCGGGGCTGCCCGGCCGACCGCAGCCGGTCCCCCACGACACGAGACCCACCAGCCGTCCGCGCACGACCAGCGGCCCGCCGCTGTCCCCCTGGCAGGCGTCGTGGCCGCCGCGCGGCGCCCCGGCACACAGCATCGTCCGCGCCTTGTACGTACCGTCGGCACTGCCCGGGTACGCCCGCGCACAGACCGCATCGGGCAGCACATTGACGTGCGCCGCGCGCAGCCGTGACGCGTAGCTGCCTCCGCCCGTGGTGTCCCCCCAGCCGTAGACCGTGGCCGCATTGCCGGCCCGGTAGGCACTGTCCTGCCGTCCCGCCATCGGGATGGGCCGGTTCGGAACCGGCTTGTCCAGCGTGAGGACAGCCATGTCACCGTCGTTCGTGTAGCTGTCATAGCGCGGGTTTACCCACACCTTCGCCGGCTTGAGTTCCTGACCACCGCCACCGCTGATCTTGTCGCGGCCGACGACGATCCTCAGGTCCCGCACTTCCCGCCAGGGGACGCCCAGCACCTCCTTGCTCAGACAGTGCGCCGCCGTCACCACCGTCGAGTGCCCGACGAGCACACCGCCGCAGAACTGCCCGGAGCGCTGGGCCCCGAACCGCTCATGGGAGGCCAGTGCCACCGCCCAGGGGCTCTGTGACAGCGCTGCGGGCTTACCGCCGATCACCAACTCGTCCGCAGTCGCCGACACCGGCAGGACGAGGACCAGCGCGAGGGCACCGAGGGCAGCAGGTGCGGTCGGGCGCATTCGGACTCCTGACTCTGGGACAGCGCGCACACACCCAGAGTGACCCAAACGGCGGCCCGGCGCACCCCGGACGAGCGCGAGCCCGGCCACTCCAGCTAAGGAGTGACCGGGCTCGTGGCGCTCTTGGGGCGGTCGGACTAGTCGAGGTAGTCGCGCAGCACCTGGGAGCGCGACGGGTGACGCAGCTTCGACATCGTCTTCGACTCGATCTGACGGATCCGCTCACGCGTGACGCCGTAGACCTTGCCGATCTCGTCCAGCGTCTTGGGCTGGCCGTCGGTGAGGCCGAAGCGCATGGATACGACGCCGGCCTCACGCTCGGAGAGGGTGTCCAGAACCGAGTGCAGCTGCTCCTGCAGAAGCGTGAAGCTGACCGCGTCGGCCGGGACGACCGCCTCGGAGTCCTCGATGAGGTCACCGAACTCGCTGTCGCCGTCCTCGCCCAGCGGGGTGTGCAGCGAGATCGGCTCGCGGCCGTACTTCTGGACCTCGATGACCTTTTCGGGGGTCATGTCGAGTTCCTTGGCCAGCTCCTCCGGGGTGGGCTCGCGGCCCAGGTCCTGGAGCATCTGGCGCTGGACACGCGCGAGCTTGTTGATGACCTCGACCATGTGGACGGGGATACGGATCGTACGGGCCTGGTCGGCCATGGCACGCGTGATGGCCTGACGGATCCACCACGTGGCGTAGGTCGAGAACTTGTAGCCCTTGGTGTAGTCGAACTTCTCGACCGCACGGATCAGACCGAGGTTGCCCTCCTGGATCAGGTCCAGGAACAGCATGCCGCGGCCCGTGTACCGCTTGGCCAGGGAGACGACCAGACGGAGGTTGGCCTCCAGGAGGTGGTTCTTCGCCCGGCGGCCGTCCTCGGCGATGATCTCCAGCTCACGCTTGAGCTTCGGTGCGAGCTTGTCGGAGTTCGCCAGCTTGTCCTCGGCGAACAGACCCGCCTCGATGCGCTTGGCGAGCTCCACTTCCTGCTCGGCGTTGAGGAGCGGGACCTTGCCGATCTGCTTGAGGTAGTCCTTGACCGGGTCGGCGGTGGCGCCGGCCGCGGCGACCTGCTGTGCCGGGGCGTCGTCCTCGTCGTCGTCGGACAGGACGAAACCGGCGTTCTCCGTGCCCTCGGCGGCCTCGGGAGCCTCGCCCTTGCCGGGCGTCGGGGCCTCCTCGGTCACCTCGTCGTCGAGCAGCTCGTCGACGTCCTTCTTGGACGCGGTCTTCTTGGCGGTGGCCTTCTTGGCCGTGGCCTTCTTCGCAACCGTCTTCTTGGCGGTCGCCTTCTTCGCCGCTGCCTTCTTTGCAGGCGCGGACTCGGACTCATCGGCCGACGGGTCCGCCACAGGGGCGGGGGCCGCGGCGGCGGTGGTCTTCTTGACCGTGGCGGCCTTGGCCGCGACGGTCTTGGTGGCGGTGCGCTTCGCCGGACTCTTCGCTGCGACGCTCTTGCGGGTGCGCTTGGGCGCCTCTGCGGCACTGACCATCAGCGTCACACCCTCCTCGTCGAGGATCTGGTTGAGGCTGCGCAGAACGTTCTTCCACTGGGTTGGCGGAATCTGGTCAGCCTCGAAGGCCCGACGCACGTCATCGCCGGCGATCTGCCCATCTGCCTTTCCCCGCTCGATGAGCGCCATCACAGACTCGGACTCGGCGATCTCCGGCGGGAGCGTACGGGATGTGCTGGCCGACACGAACAACCTCTCGGAACGATGGAAACGGCTTCCGACCCCGTCCAGTATGGATCGGAGCCGACGACCGCCGGTGGGGATGGACCGACGGCGCAGGGGCAACCGGGGAGTTGAACAGCGTCACGAACGCCGCTCGTATTCCCTCCTCGGCTATCACCTCTTAAGTCATCGCGCTTCCCGGAAGAGCGTTACGCCCAAACTGCGTGGCCCGAGTCACACCCCATAACGACCCATTCCCAGTCATATGACATGCAATCCTCCCAAGACCTGTCGCCGGATCCGGTCGATGACGCGGATCCGGCGATATCTCTGCGCCTCGCCGCGTACGGCGTGCCCTGCCCCGAGGGGCGCGCAGGGCACGGGGCCGCGCGGCGCCTACGGTCCGTACACGGCCGGGTACGGGCCTTCAGTGCTCGCGGGGCGCGGGGACGACGTGATCCACGGGCGTCCCGGAGCCCTGGCCGCCGACCTCGCCATGGGCGGCGAGGAGCTGGCGCATCGCGGATTCGGCTGCCGTGGCGTCGCCCGAGCCGATGGCGTCGACGACCCGCATGTGCTGGCCCACGGAGGTCTCGACCGGCCGCTCGCAGCCGCCACCGGGGCCGCCGGAGACATGCAGGGCGGCGGAGACGATGCCCGAGAGGTGCTCGAGCATGCGGTTGCCGGCGAGCTGCAGCAGCAGCGAGTGGAACTCGGCGTCGGCGCGGGAGAAGGTCATGGTGTCGCCCTGGGCCGCGGAGTGCCCCATGATCTCGACCATGTCGGCCAGCCGCTGCTGGATGTCCTCGCGGCCGTGGCCGGCGGCGAGCCGGGCAGCGAGGGGCTCGATCGTCCAGCGCAGCTCGCTGAGCTCACGGCGCTGGTCGTCACGCTGAGGCCCGTAGGCCCGCCATTCGATGATGTCGGGGTCGAGGAGGTTCCAGTCGCTGACCGGGCGCACCCGGGTACCCACGTTCGGGCGGGCGCTGACGAGGCCCTTGGCCTCGAGGACCCGCAGCGACTCACGGACGACGGTGCGGGAGACCTCGAAGCGCTGGCCGATCTCCTCGGGGACGAGCGGGCGGTCCGCGCCGAGATCTCCGGAGACGATCATCTGGCCGAGCTGTTGGACGAGTTGGCCGTGCAGGCCGCGGCCGCGGCTGCCGGCGGCGCGACGGCCGACCCGGCCGATGTCAGCCTCGGAGCCGTCCCAGACCTGCGAAACGCGCTCGGCACGGTCATGGCCGGCTGCGTTGTTGGCGTTCGCGGCGTTGGCGGCGTTCGCGTAGGGGTAGCGGTCAAGCTCGCCCGGGCCTGCGAGGCCGGTGTCGCCGGGGCGAGCCGCGGTCATCATGGTGTGCGCAAGGGTACTCACGCATCTTTTGTCGGCGACACCCTGAACACCCTTGAGGTCTTTGGTGAAAAGCACACGAAAGGGTGATCGCCCCCCATCCCCGAATTGACGCTTTATCGGAAAGAAATGCGCTCTCCATGGCGAGTTGTGGACAGCGGCCGCAACAACAGGGCGCCAAAATATATGCCTTACTCGATCAGCGATAGAAGCCGCACAGCGCTGTGAGCGCATATCCGCAGACCAGACCGGTCGTCGACAACATCGTTGCGCCGCCTGCGGGTTGGGGCGTGTGCCGCATCACGAACAGGTGCGTCTTGGTCAATTGCGAAGGGGCACTTGACGCGGCCGCCGGCCGGCAGATCACACCCTTGTTGAGGGCCATGACAGTCCCTGTCGACAATCCCCGTTGTGACGGAACGGAATGCATCGAAGGGCAATAATCCAGCCTGAATCCAGCCGTTCGGCGACCCTGTTCAACTGGCAGTGAGAACAGGGCACTCGGCACAGTGCACTCCACAAGGACAATCACGGAACCCCCAGACGCCGCATCGAAGCCGAGGGGAAGCAGAGAAGGCACCGATTGCCCGGCGAGCGGACAACCGCGGGCCGGATGGGCGGCTGCCGCCGGGGCCGGCGGGACGCTAGCGGGGCGGCGGCGCGGGCGGACGGCGCTGCGCGACCGGAGGTGCCGACCGTGGCCGGATGTGGGTCACGGAGTCCGCCGGACGACCCGGCGGCGCAAGGCACCACACCGCTGACGGGGCGTGAGGCCGGCCGGAGACTGCTTGGGGCGCGAAGGGACTCACCCGGTCACAGTACCGCCATATGTCCTATTTTCCAGTAATTGTGCAACTTTGACGGCTCATCGCGTCACTGCGGGTGAACTTCAGCCCCGCGGTGCCGTGAACGCTGCCCGGGCTCAGACCTCGGGGCGCAGCATCGGCGGATTGAGCAGCGTCGCTCCACCGGCTCGGAACAACTGTGCGGGACGGCCGCCCTGACGCGTCGTCGTGCCGCCTGTGGGCACCAGGAATCCAGGGGTGCCGGTCACCTTGCGGTGGAAATTACGGGGATCCAGGGCGACGGCCCAGACCGCCTCGTACACCCGGCGCAGCTCACCCACGGTGAACTCCGGCGGACAGAAGGCGGTGGCGAGCGAGGAGTATTCGATCTTCGAGCGGGCGCGCTCCACGCCGTCGGCGAGGATCCGGGCGTGGTCGAAGGCCAGCGGGGCCGCAAGCTCGCCCTCGCGGGTGAGGGCGTCGTCCTGTTCCAGCAGAGTCTCCACGGGCGCCCAGCGCGCACTGTGGGCGTCGCCGCCGGCCGTGGGCGCGGGCAGGTCGGGGGCGAGTACCAGATGCGCGACACTGACGACGCGCATCCGGGGGTCCCGTTTGGGATCACCGTAGGTGGCGAGCTGTTCGAGGTGTGCGCCATAGACAGGGGACGGGCCGGCCGGGGACTGGGCGTGCAGACCGGTCTCCTCGGCAAGCTCCCGGGCGGCCGCGGCCTCAAGATCTTCGTCGCCCCGGACGAATCCGCCGGGCAGGGCCCAGCGGCCCTGGAACGGCGGCTCACCGCGGCGCACGGCCAGCGCGCACAGAGCATGGCGGCGCACGGTGAGCACGACCAGATCGACGGTGACGGCGAAGGGCGGGAAGGCCGACGGGTCGTAGGGAGGCATGGGCGTGATCATAGTCGTCCGCTTGACGATAAACAGGCCCCGGAGCCCGTCACGACCCCAGTTGCAGGCCCTCCGCGGCCGTCTCCACCATCCCCATGCCGAGTCTGCTGATCCGCATATCGAACGGCCGCTCGGCGACACACAGACCGGTGAGCTGCATCGCGCCGAGCGGGGCGGTCCCGAGCGGCCGCACGGACACCGTTCCGGCGGGAACGTCCGGGCGCAGGCCGGCGAGCGCGACGAGTATGTGGACCGCGCCGCCTGCCGCCACGGCAGCGGGACGACAGGCCGCCGGATGCGGTACGGGGGCACCGCCCTCGGTGCGCTGCTCGCCTGCGTACATCTCGGGGAGGCGGTACCCGAAGCTCTCCGCGGCGTCGAGCACTCCTTTGATCAGGCTGCCGGCTGCCTGCTCGTGTCCGGCTGCGGCCAGGCCGGCGGCGGCGACCGCCGTCTCATGGACACGGACCGCGCCGGTCCGGTGGCCGAAGGGGTTGTAGCCGCTCTCCTTGGTGCTCAGCCCGCGCAGGCCCCACCCCGAGTCCATGGCCGGGCCGGCCAGCAGTCCGGCCAGCTGGCCGGTCTGTGCCGCGTCCAGCAGGCCGGGGGCCGAAGTCCCGCCACCGAGCAGTCCGGTGTCGAGGAGGTGGGCCGTGGTGGAGCCGAAGTGCGGGACGGGTCGGCCGTCCGCGGTGAGCAGGGCGGCGGGCCGGCCGCCGGCCGGGTCCTCCAGCCAGAAGTCCCTGCGGAACCGGGTGCGCAGGTCGGCTGCCCAGTCGCGCAGGGCCGCCGCGTCGGAAGGCCGGGAGGCATCGAGGAGATCGGCGCCCAGGTGAGCGGCGCGATGGGCATGAGCCTGGGTCTCGCAGCGGTACGGTCCGCCGGGCACCGGGTCGGGGACGTAGCCGCTGCGGCCCCCGCCCGGCGGGTCGGTGATCCTCCTCAGCCACGTCAGGCAACGCTCCGCGGCGGGCAGCAGCCGCTCCGTCTCCTGCGGGGGCAGGCCCCAGCGGCACGCCTCCGCGAGAACGGCGGGGAACAGAAGGGTTGCCTCGATGCCGGTGCAGCTCGGTGGGGAGTGCGGCCCGGCGTCCCGCAGAGCGCCGGGAATTCGGCCGAAATCCGCTCCTGGCGCGGCTTGTTGGCTACGGGCGAGCACGCGCAGCGTGCCCGCGGCGAGCCGTGTGCCCAGGGGCAGCAGCATCCGGGCGGTCCACAGCGCCTCGGCCGGTGCAAGGCCGCAACGCCACGGGAATCCGCCGGCGACATATCTGTCCGTAGCGGCGGCCGGGTCCCGCATCAGCAGGCCGTGGAGATCGTCGAGGCTGCTCGCCATGAGCGCGTCGGCCCGGCGGTCGTCGCACTCCAGCCTGGCCGCCGTCCAGGGGCGCGGTGGCCGGTCGCTGCGCGTTCGCCGGGCGACCGCCCCCGTGCGTGGTGCGGGGATGCGGACGTCGGCCGCACGCCTGGGGTGGTCCAAGGTTCCGTCCGGTCTGTCCGGCTCGTACTCCAGTGAGGTGCGCAGTTCGATACTGCGGTAGCCGCCGGGCGGCAGCTCGAGTGCCCAGCGCAGCAGGCCCGCCGAGGCGAGCGCGTCCTCGGGCGAGGGCGTCGCGGAGGCCACCGCGTGCACACCGGTCCCGGACCAGCGGAGTCCGGCACCGTGGACGGTGGCCCGCAGTTCCGGGCCCGGGAGGCCGACGGCGATCGCTCCGAGTTCCGTGAGGTCCGTGCCCAGCCGGATCTCAACCGCCAGCCGGACGGGCCGGGTGGCACTGCTGCGGAACGTGATCTGCTCGGTGCCGTCGGCGGAGCGCAGCCGCTCCACGCGGATCTCGGGGTCCGGCCCCCGCTCTCCGGCCCTGCGGATCGTCCCGATGAACCGGGCCCGGCCGGCACCGGTCAACCGCCCTTGGACGACGAGTGGTTCATCACCCGCGACCCGCAGTTCGCAGCGGGACAGAACCCGTCGGCCGTCGCGGTAGAAGCCGTCCATGCCGCGGCCGGTCAGCTGCCCCGACGCCGGGGACACGGCGAGAGCCGGAAGGGCCAGACAGACGAGTGAGGAGTGGACGGGCTGGGGTTGCGGGGCCCGGGGCGACGGCGGGCGCCGCTCTCCGGGGAGCCGGTGGGCCGGCCGGGTAGCGGGGACGATGCCTGGCACGTGGTGCGCTCCCTGATGAGGTCGGGGCTTCGTACGGGTTGCTCCACTCGGGTGAACGGCCCGGCCGGCGCGCAGGTCACGCCGGCCGGGCCACGACGGCACGGTCACCGCCGGCTCCGGTCGCCGTCCCGGCCGGCCCGGCGCCTGCCGCGCCCGTCGGTCGTACGGGTGCCGGGGCCCGTACCGCCGCGCGGTCCGCGGGGGCGGCCGCCCGGTCCGGGCCGGCTCGGCCCGGGGCGCTTGGTGGACTGCGGCGCCTTCTTGGCGGCGGCCGCCGGGGCGGCGGGTGCGGCTGCGCTCACCGCCTCTCGGTGCTGCTCACGCAGGCAGCGGCGCAGTGGCTCCGGATCGAGGCCTTCGTTGATGGCACGGTGCAGCAGCTGGGCGAAGGTGTAGTCGGGGTCGAGGGCCAAAGCGCAGCTGAGGGCGACGCGCGCCGAGGGCCCGTCCTCGGTGGACCAGCAGACCCAGCCGGCGAGGGTGAGGGGCGCCACCGCGTGTTCGACGTAGCCGCCGGCGCAGCGGCGGGCGAGGGCACGCCAGAGCCGCAGGGCCGGCGCGGCGGCGGAGCCGTCCATCCACTCCGCTGCCCGGTCGCGGGTGACCCGGTCCTGGAGGCCGAGGATGAGATCGGCGGCCTCGGTATCGGTGATCAGCGCGTCGTCACAGGCATCCCTGGCCCGGTTGCTGCCCGAGGGGGTGTCCTGACGGAAGCGGTGGATCATGGCGCCGGCCAGGTCGAGGGTGTCCCGGCGGACTGCCGCTGCACCGTCCTGCCGGAGCATGCGCGGAACCAGCGCGCCGGCGGCCGCGTCCAACGCCTTCTCCTGTTCCACGGCCCGCGGCCCGGTACGGGGCGTGAGCCTCGCCTCCATCTCCTTGAGGGAGCCGCGCACCTGCATTCCCGCGTAGGCGGCGGCCGCGGCCATCACGGATGTGCCCGGCATGACCATGGGTGTGCCGTCCGCGGGGCAGCACCGGAAGTCGGGGCAGCAGTACGACCAGAATCGGCCGCTGGAGAGGCACAGGGCTTCGAGAACCGGTACGTCGAGCGTGCCGCAGGCGGTGCGCAGCCGCTGGGCCAGCGGGCGGAGGCGGTCTTTGACGTCCTTGCCGCTCTCCCCCGCCGCCGGCTCCTGGCAGAGGTAGACGATGATCGCCGCGGGGCGGGCGTCCCGCTCCTGGCCTGCGGAGATCAGGCACTCGGCGAGCTGGTCGGCGACGTCCGGCCACTGCGCGGTATCGGTCGGGATGCCGATCCTGACCCGGCCGCCGAAGCGTCCGCGTTCGCCGTTCAGCGCGACCATGACGATGCTGTCGTCCGGATAGAAACCCATCAAATACGGCAGGGCGTCGGCGAGCTCGGCCGGGCTGCGCAGGGTGACCTGGGCATCGGCGGACGGGGCCTTGGGGGCGTCGGAAGGGACGGAGGAGTGGGAGGGGCGGGACGGGATGGACGGGGCCGTGGGGTCGGTGAGGTGGGACGGGACCGAGACGAAGACCGGGTCGGAAGGAGTGGAAGGGCTGGTGGTTTCCGCGGGAGCCGGCGGGAGGGCGGATTCGGTGGGGTCGACCGGGTCGGTGGGCGTCGTGGGGCCGGATGTTGCGGGTGCGCTGGGCGGGTCGGCGGGGGCCTGTGGCTCCGGCGGGCGGGGAGGGCGAGGAGAGTTCGAGGGGTTCGGGGCGGCGGGGTCGGCGGACGCGGGGGTCGAGTGGCTGTCGCCGAGGCGTTTGCTCGGTTCGCTGTGCGGATTCATGGCTTGAAGATCCCGCGGCCGGCCGCTGCGCCGCGACCCCTGTGGATAACTCTCGGGCGGCGAGGTTATCCACAGCTTCGGGCGGGCGTTCGCGCGTTGTCAGTGGCATCGGGTTGCATGGGGGCATGAGCAACGAAGATCTGCGTGCCGCAGCCGACGCCGTCCTGACCCGCCTCGTCGGGGATCCCGGCGGCGAGGCCAGGCTGCGCGAGGATCAGTGGCGAGCCATCGAGGCGCTGGTCGCCGACCATCGCCGCGCGCTGGTCGTCCAGCGCACGGGCTGGGGCAAGTCCGCGGTCTACTTCGTCGCGACGGCGCTGCTGCGCGAGAGCGGCAGCGGACCGACCGTGATCGTCTCCCCGCTGCTCGCGCTGATGCGCAATCAGGTCGAGGCAGCCGCGCGGGCGGGAATCCGTGCCCGCACGATCAACTCCGCCAACACCGAGGAGTGGGACACCGTCCAGGCCGAGGTGGCGGCGGGCGACGTGGACGTCCTGCTGGTCAGCCCGGAGCGGCTCAACAACCCCGACTTCCGCGATCAGGTGCTGCCCAAGCTCGCGGCGGCCACCGGTCTGCTGGTGGTCGACGAAGCGCACTGCATCTCCGACTGGGGTCATGATTTCCGGCCGGACTACCGCCGGCTGCGCACCATGCTCGCCGATCTCCCGCCCGGCGTGCCCGTGCTCGCCACCACCGCCACGGCCAACGCGCGGGTGACCGCCGATGTCGCCGAACAGCTCGGCACGGGCGAGGGCTCCACCGAGGCGCTGGTGCTGCGCGGTCCGCTGGACCGGGAGAGCCTGAGTCTGGGTGTCCTCCCGCTGCCGGACGCCGCGCACCGGCTCGCCTGGCTTGCCGATCATCTGCACGAGCTGCCGGGCTCGGGGATCATCTATACGCTCACCGTTGCCGCTGCCGAGGAGGTCACGGCCTTCCTGCGCCAGCGGGGGCACACGGTCTCCTCGTACACCGGCAAGACGGAGAACGCCGACCGCCAGCAGGCCGAGGACGATCTGCTCGCTAACCGCGTCAAGGCCCTCGTGGCGACCTCGGCGCTGGGCATGGGCTTCGACAAGCCCGACCTGGGTTTCGTGGTGCACATGGGCTCGCCGTCGTCTCCCATTGCCTACTACCAGCAGGTGGGCCGGGCAGGGCGTGGGGTCAAGCACGCCGAGGTGCTGCTGCTGCCCGGGCGGGAGGACGAGGCCATCTGGAAGTACTTTGCCTCGCTGGCCTTTCCGCCCGAGGAGCAGGTGCGGCGGACCCTGGACGTCCTGGCGGCCGCCGGCCGTCCGGTGTCGCTGCCGGCTCTGGAGCCACAGGTCGAACTGCGCCGCTCGCGCCTGGAGATCATGCTCAAGGTGCTCGATGTGGACGGCGCCGTGCAGCGCGTCAAGGGCGGCTGGACCTCCACCGGCCGGCCGTGGTCGTACGACGCCGAGCGCTATGCGTGGGTGTCCCGCCAGCGCGAGGCCGAACAACAGGCCATGCGGGAGTACGCCACCACGACGGGCTGCCGGATGGAGTTCCTGCGGCGGCAGTTGGACGATGAGGCGGCCGTGGCGTGCGGGCGCTGCGACAACTGTGCGGGGGCACGGTTCACCGCCGAGGTGTCCGCCGCTGCGCTGGATGCGGCGCGCGGTGAGCTGGGGCGGCCCGGGGTGGAGGTGGAGCCGCGGCGGATGTGGCCGACGGGGCTGCCGGCTGTCGGTGTCGATCTCAAGGGACGTATCCCGGCAGGTGAGCTGGCGGCGACCGGCCGGGCCCTGGGCCGCCTCTCCGACATCGGGTGGGGCAACCGCCTCCGGCCGATGCTCGCGGCGCAGGCGCCGGACGGCCCGGTCCCCGACGATGTGGCGGCTGCGGTGGTCACCGTGCTCGCCGACTGGGCCAAGGGGCCCGGTGGTTGGGCCTCGGGGGCGGCGGATGCCCCGGCCCGCCCGGTAGGTGTCGTCGCGCTCTCCTCGCGCAGCCGCCCGCAGCTGATCCGGTCCCTGGCCGAGCGGATCGCCACGGTCGGCCGCATGCCGTTCCTGGGCACGGTGACCTCGGTGGACGACGGCGCCGACGGCAGGATTCCGCGCAGCAACAGTGCCCAGCGGCTGCGGGCGCTGCACGGTTCACTGGGCGTTCCGCCCGAGCTGGCGCAGGCACTGGCTTCGGCGGCCGGCCCCGTGCTGTTGGTGGACGATTACGCCGATACCGGCTGGACGCTGGCCGTTGCCGCCCGGCTGCTGCGCCGGGCGGGGGCAGCGGAGGTGTTTCCGCTGGTCCTGGCCGTGCAGGGTTAGCAGCGGACGGCATTGCACCGATGCGGCGGCGGGCAGGGACATTTGCCCTTCCCCAGGCGATTCCGGTCGTGGGCGGGAATTGCTCGTTGCCGCATGCCGGTGCGGCCGCAAGAATTGGAGTTGCTTCCCCGTACCGGCCGTCCGCGGTCAGGCAGGGCCATGCCGTGGTGCGTACCCGCGCACGGCCGCCGCCCGAGATGCGGACGCGTAGACGATGGGAGGAACGTGTCCTTCGGCTTCGCCCCGCCCCCGCAGGTGTCCCCGCCTCCGTCCGCCGACTCCGCCGCCCGACTGGGCCGGATGCTGGAGCCCGCCGAATGGGCCTCGGCCGGTATTCCTTTGCTGCGCAATCCCCGTGAGGTCGTCACCGGCCTGCACGCCCGTCATCGGCCGTTGCCGTCCACGGCCATCGTCGCGGTGCTCGACAGTCATGAGCGGGTGACGGCCAGCGCCTCCTTCACGGAGCTCACGGCCGCTCCCGACGGCTGGGAGTTCCGCAATGTACTGCTGGCGCATCTGCGCCGGGTCATCCCGCACGACCTGCGGCTGCGCGCCCCGGTCCGGACCGCCGTGCTGCTCTACTGCCGTGAGGGCGAGCCTCTTTGGACGGAGACGGACGGGGCGTGGATGTGGGGGCTGCGTGACGCCTGCACCCTGCACGGGCTCCGCTGCGGGGCGTACATCACGTTGACCCCGGACCGCTGGCAGGTCCTGGGAGAGGGGCGGGGCGGGCGCCGCCCCAGGGTCTCGTCCTTGAACGAGCCGGTCACGGAATCACGCCGTACAGCGGCCGGGTCCCAGGAGAACCGTCGCACGACGGCGCCTCCGGATGCGCCGCGCACGGCCGCGGATCTTCCCGTCGCCCGCGGCCGGCCGGTGGCGCGGCGCACGGCAGGCGGCGCCCCGGAGGCCCGTCGGCACACGGCAGCACGCTGAACGGACCAGCTGGGCATACGTCCGCGTCCGGCTTCCGTCAGACGGCGGAAGCCGGGCACCCCACCGGCCGTTCCGGCACTGGGGGCAGGGCACCCTACGGGGCACCCCGGCACACACTGCAGGGCTCACCCGCTCGGCGTGCCGGTCCCCAGCAGACAGACGGACCGCCTCGACCGGTACAGCCGCAGCCCTCCCCCGTCGAAACGCCGGGCATCCGGACCTCGCCGGACCTCGTTCGACAGGGACGCAAGCGAGCCCGACGGCCTCCGGGGCCGACGGGCTGCTGCGAACCGGCAGCGGTCAGGCGGGGGCGCCGAGAACGGTGTTGATCCGCTGCGGGTCACCGCAGACGATCAGCAGCGTTCCGGCACGGGCCATCGCCGCGGGCAGCGCCTGCGCGGTGACCTCGTCCGTACCGCCGTTGACGGCGACGACCACGACGGGCCGGCCGGTGGCACGCCCGGCCCCGGCGTCCGCGTAGAACACATCGTCCGCGGCGTCGTGTTGGGCCCAGTAGGACGCTTCACCGAAGGACAGTTCATGCGCGGCCCACGGGTGCGTTTCGCCGGTGGTCAGCACCAGGATCTCGCCCGGCGTACGCCCGGAGTCCAACAGCAGGTCGACGGCCTCGTCGGCGGCGTCGACAGCGCCGTCGGCGGGTGCCGGGATCAGCTGGAGCTGTGCTCCCGCGGCGGTGCCGGTCTTGCCGGCGGGCGGCTGCGGGGAGCTGGTGCGCTGCGCCGGCGGAGCGGCGACAGGCCCACGCGGCGGGGCGGCAGGTCCGGGCTTGCCCGGACGGACACTGGCCGCGGGAGCGCCACGCGGCGGCGCGGGGCGGGGACCGGGACCAGGAACGGGACGGGGGGTCGGCGCGGTGCGGCCGGCGGCCGGAGTTGCGCGGGGACCCGGGACACTCTCGTGAATCTGAGGCTCCTCGGGGATGAGAGGCATAAAGGGATGTCTATCAAACGTAAGTGCGGAACACGTCATCGGGTACCGAATTGATGTCCGTACCGCTCAGAAATCGAAGCCGAGTTGGCCACCGGCTTCCAGAGCGGCTGCTTCGGGGGTGATGCGCACCTTCTTCAGATGCCGCCAGCGGGGCAAGGCATCCATGTAGGACCACGACACTCGGTGGTGCGGCGTAGGACCGTACTCCTCCAGGGCAATGCGATGGGTCGGCGAGGGGTAGCCTGCGTTGGCCGCGAAGTCGAAGTCGGCGTACACCAGGCCCAGTTCGGCCATCATCGCGTCGCGTCGCACCTTGGCGATCACGGACGCGGCGGCGACCGCGATACAGGACTGGTCGCCCTTGATGACCGTGCGGACCCGCCATGGCGCGCCCAGGTAGTCGTGCTTGCCGTCGAGAATGATCGCGTCCGGCCGGACCGGCAGCGCCTCCAGGGCGCGTACGGCCGCGAGCCGCAGGGCTGCGGTCATGCCCAGTTCGTCGATCTCCTGCGGCGAGGAGTGCCCCAGGGCGTACGACGTGACCCACGTGCCGAGCACATCACACAGTTCGGTGCGGCGCTTGGGGGTCAGAAGCTTGGAATCGGTGAGTCCGTCGGGCGGTCGGCGCAGGCCGGTGATGGCTGCGCAGACGCTGACCGGACCGGCCCACGCTCCGCGCCCGACCTCGTCGATACCTGCAACGATCTTGGCGCCCGTCGTGGCGCGCAATGATCGCTCGACGGAATGGGTGGGGGGCTCGTACGGCATGGCGCCAGCAAGGTTACGCCTATTCGGCCGAGCCGTCCGCACCGGATCCCCACCTGGTGGCAAACGGTGTGGGCGACGGCGTGAGCAGCATGCGAACGGGACCCTTCGCTTCCGCTACCGAGGGGTAGCCGCGAGGAGGCCGAGGCGAGGCGAGGCCGCCACGGGACGCCGCCGTCCCCTCGGTCCGAGCGCGACCCCGCAGGGCGAAGTGGCCGCCCGGCACCGCATGTTGGAGGACATCGACAAGAGAGCAGCGGACGGACGTGGACGAGCCGCAGCAAGGCGGGGCGGGCGGCACGGACGAGTCACAGCGGGCCGGGGCGGCCGGCGGCGGGACGGAGCGATGTGATCAGCCGGCGAGGACGGGTGTCCAGGACGGGAGCGGTTCGGTGCCGTCCAGCCACGCCTCGGGCGGGTTGCCGTCGCGGCCGGCGGCGACGATGCCGCCGACGATGGCGCAGGTGGTGTCCACATCGCCGCCTGCCTGAGCGGTGGTCCAGAACGCCCGCTCATAGTTGCCCAGATGCCGGGCCGCGGCCCAGAGGGTGAACGGCACGGTGTCGTGGGCACTGGTGCGCCGCCCGCAGCCCAGGACGGCGGCGACGGTGCCGGAGTCGGCGTAGTCGAGCATGTCCCGGGCGCGGCGCAGCCCGGCTTGTACGGCGCTGCGCGGGATCAGCTCCAGCACGCCGTCCAGCAGCTGTTCGGGACCGGTGTCACGGCTCGGGTCGGCCACCAGGGCGGCAGCGGCGGCGACGGCCATGGCGCCGACGACGGCCTCACGGTGCTGGTGAGTGGTGTAGGCGGAGATCTCCGCCTGGTGGGTGGCCTGCTCGGGGTCGTCGGCGTACCAGGCACCGAGGGGCGCGATGCGCATGGCCGCTCCGTTGCCCCACGAACCCTGGCCGTTGAAGAGCTCCGACGCCAGCTCGCGCCAGTCGCCGCCCTCGCGGATCAGCCGCAGCATGCGGTTGACGGCCGGGCCGTAGCCACGGTCGAAGTCATGGTGGTCGGCGAAGGAGCGCGCGAGTGCGTCCTGGTCGACCCGGCCGTGGGCGGTGAGCACGGCCAGGACGGAACAGGCCATCTCGGTGTCGTCGGTCCACTGCCAGGGAGACGGGGGCAGCGTGCGGCGCTTGAGCGAGGGGTAATGGGCGGGGACGAAGAACTGGGATCCGAGCGCATCACCCACGGAAAGGCCGCGCAAGCTCGCCAGAGCTCGCGCACAGCGGTCTGCGTCACGGTGGTCGGGGTTCATCGCTGTGCACTCTAACCGGTGACGCCATAAGGCTCGGGTACACACCAGCGCGCGAACGGCCGGTCGAGGGCGTAGCGGCCGTCCGGGCCGAGCAACAGGGTGCGCCATTCCGCGTTGTCCGGATTGGACAGGGACTCGAAGTCGGCCACCGTCCAGTGGAACCAGCGCATACAGAACAGCCGCATGGTGAGACCGTGCGTGACGATGAGGACGTTCGGCGGGTGGTCCGGGTCCTCGAAACTGCGCCAAAGGCTCTCCAGGAACGCTCCGACCCGGTCGTAGACATCCGCGCCGGACTCGCCCTGGGCGAAGCGGTAGAAGAAGTGGCCGTAGGCGTCGCGGTAGGCCTTCTGCCGTCGTACGTCGTCGCGGTCCTGCCAGTTCCCCCAGTCCTGCTCGCGCAGCCGGGGCTCCTCGCGCACCCGGACCCTGGCCGGGTCGAGGCCGAGCGCGCGGAAGGTCTGGTGGGTGCGGCGGTAGGGCGAGACATAGCCGGAGATCCGTTCCTCACCGAACATCTCGCGCAGCGGGCCACCGGCCTCCTTCGCCTGCCGCAGACCGGTCTCGGTGAGGGCGAGCGCGTGATCGGGCTCCCGCTCGTACACGGTGTCGTCGATATTCCCCGCCGACTCTCCGTGGCGGATGAGGACGATACGTCGGGGCCGAGCCATGCCGCCAGCCTAAATCTCCTGCTTTGCACCTGCCGCGCACGGCAGGACGGCAACAGCAGGGCGGTCAGCTCCACCACCACCCCGGCAAGGCCGCGGCGACACGCAGCGAGCAGGAGCCGCACACAGGTCCGGGCGGCGTCGCGTAACGAGATCCGAGCGGACATTCCCCCTCCTCACGCAAATGCAACCTTCGTCGCATTACGATGAGAGTGGCACACTGACCCAGCTAACGCAAGAGGAGTTGCAATTGCCTGACGAGACGGTGCACGGGAGCCGGCGCGAGTCCGCCGATTCCCCGCCCACCCCCGGCACCCGGCGCCCCGGCGGCCGCACGGCCCGCACCCGCGCAGCCGTCCGCGACGCCGTGCTGGCCGGGCTCACCGAGCACGGCTATCCCGGCTTGACCGTCGAATACGTCGCGGAGCACTCCGGCGTGCACAAAACGACGCTCTACCGGCGCTGGAAGGACGTCGAGGGCCTGGTGGCGGATGCCCTCGACCTTGCGGGCGAGGACAGCTGGGTCCCGCCCGACACCGGAACCCTGGAAGGTGATCTGCATGCTCTGGCGCGCGAGGCCGTCGCTTCCTTCACCGACCCGGCGGTGGCCGCATCGGGCTCCGCGATGATCGCCGCCGCCTTCCAGTCGGAGCGGGCGGCCGTGGCGCTGCGTGACTACTACGCCGAGCGGTTCACGCGCTGCGAGGTCCTTGTCGAACGCGCCGTCCGGCGCGGCGAATTGCCGGCGGCCCCGGGCACCGTACCGACCACCCCGGACGCCGCTCCGCCGGAGACCGCCCCTCCCGGCCCCGCCTCCCCCACCGCCCCGGACAGCGCCATCGACGCCGGCGCGCTCGTCCGTTCCGTCTCCGCGCCGCTCTTCTTCCGCCTGTTCATCACCCGGGAGCCGGTGGACGACTCCCTCGCCGACCAGGCCGTGGCGGCCACACTGGCCGCCGCCCGCGCCGGGGCGTTCACCACCGGCACCGCGGTCGGCACGCCCCCCGGCACATCCCCCGGCGCGGCCCCCTGACCGCGCCGCCCCTCACACCGTCCACGACGGTTCGAGCTGCACCACATCGCCCGCGATCGCCCGGACATCCGCGGCTATCTGGGCCCGCAGCGCCAGCCGCTCCACCCGTTCAGGCCGGTACTTCCCCCGCTCTGCCGCCGACTGCCACAGCGACAACACCAAGAACTCCTCCCCCGGAGCCCGCCCCAGCATCCCCCGCAGCATTCCCGGCGAACCCGCCATCGCGGGGTTCCAGACCTTCTCCTGCATCAGCATGAAGTGCTCCACCCGGTCCTGGCGCACCTGGCAGTGCGCCAGCCGCAGCACATCCACATCGCCGAACGACGGGCGGAATCCCACCTTCACATCAAACTCGTGCTCGAACAGCCGCACTTGGGCGTCCTTGTACGTGCCGGACTGGGCGGCCGCCAGCCGGTCGTGCGAGCGCGCCATGAAGGAGTCGTAAAAAGCCCGGCTCTCCCAGAAGGCCACCAGATGCGCGACGCCCGGCCGCCCCCGGCTCCACCCACCGCCCTGCCCTCGAAATCCCGGCTCACCCAGCAGCCCCGCCCATTTCCGCTGCCCCCGTTCGAACCCTCGACGGTCCACAACGGTGAGGCGAATCCACTTGACCAGCACCGCGCCATCGTACGGCCCAAGAGCGGGGCGGGATCACTGCGCGTCACCTTCGGACCGGCCCGAACTTCCTTACGGGCGCGGGCCGATCGCCGCCAGGACGGCACCGTCGCCGCCCCACCGCCTCTCCGCCCCCGGCCGCCTCCGGCCGCCTCCGGACGCAGGCCTTCCCGGCAGGAGCGCCCGAAGCAGGGCGCTTTCCAGCCACCCGAACCCGAGGCAAAGCACGGGTGACCAGGGGCAGTTCACTCCGCGCGGGGCCCTCCGGGCGTGGCACGATGGGCAGTCAACGGGAAGTCCCGGGAAGGGGTCCGCGTGCCCGTGTGGGCCTGCGCCGCATCCCCGGGAGATGACGGGAGGGAAAGTCCGGTGAACACGTTCAACAAAGGGATCGAGAAGGTCGAGGTAACGCTCCAGTGGGACCCCAGCCCCCTCGGGACGCCGGACAATGACCTCGACATCGTCGCGGCGACCTATACGGCGGACGCGCCGCACGGCGACCCGGCCTATCTGGTGCACTTCGACAGCCGGTCGCCCGACGGGACCATCACCCTCAACCGGGACAGCAGGACCGGCCAGGGCTTCGGCTCCGACGAGGTCATGACCCTGGAGCTGGACCGGCTGTCCGACACCTACACCCGGGTGATCGTGGGGGTGGCCATCCAGCAGGGCGAGGGCCGCAAGGTCTTCGGCGACATACAGAACACGCTCGTACGGATCCGCGAGGGCTACACCGATCTGGCCGAGAACGACTTCACCGAGGTCGCAGGTGCCACCGCGGCGACGGTGGCCGAATTCATCCGGGACGAGACGGGGCAGTGGCGCCTTCGCCCGGCGCTCCGGGGGTTCGACACCGACCCGGCCGGGTTTGCCTCACTGATGGGCCGCTAACGGGAAGCGGCACCGAAACCGGAGCAAGAACCGCGGCACGAACGAGAGCACGAACCGCATCACGAAGGGGAGGGGACCGGCGCCGGCCGGTCCCCTCCCCTTCTGCCACGGCCTGTCAAAGCCCGAGTACTGCCCCGGACCGCCTCAGCCCGAGGCGCGGGCCCGCGCGGAAGGGGAAACCTCCCGCGCGGGCCCGCTCACGCTCAGCTGCAGCCGCTGGTCGACCCGCAGCCCTCGCACAGGTAGCAGCTGCCGGCCCGCTGCATCTTCGTCCCGCAGGAGAAGCACAGCGGCGCGTCGGCATTGATGCCCAGCTGCATCTCGACGAGTTCGGCGTTGGTGTGCGCCTGCTTGGGCGCAGGAACGGCGGCGTCCTCGACGACCTGCACCACCGGGGTGGACTCGGTCACCGGCTCCGCCCCCCGGGGCGCGGACTGGGCCAGGCCCTCGACGTCCACCTCGTCCTCGGAGGGCTCGTACGAGCCGGTCTCCAGGTGGCGCTGGCGCTCCTCGACGGAGTGGATGCCGAGCGCCGAACGGGTCTCGAAGGGCAGGAAGTCCAGCGCCAGGCGGCGGAAGATGTAGTCGACGATCGACTGCGCCATCCGCACGTCCGGGTCGTCCGTCATGCCGGCCGGCTCGAAGCGCATGTTGGTGAACTTCGAGACGTAGGTCTCCAGCGGCACGCCGTACTGGAGGCCCACGGACACCGCGATGGAGAAGGCGTCCATCATGCCCGCGAGGGTCGAACCCTGCTTGGACATCTTCAGGAAGACCTCACCGAGACCGTCGTCCGGGTAGGAGTTGGCGGTCATGTAGCCCTCGGCGCCGCCGACCGTGAAGGAGGTGGTGATGCCGGGACGGCCCTTGGGGAGGCGCTTGCGCACCGGGCGGTACTCGACGACCTTCTTCTCGGCCACCGGCTCGGCCTTCTTCTCCTCCTCCTTCTTCTTGGCGGAGAGGGGCTGGCCGACCTTGCAGTTGTCGCGGTAGATCGCGAGCGCCTTCAGGCCGAGCTTCCAGCCCTGGAAGTAGACCTCCTCGATCTCCTCGACGGTGGCCGTCTCCGGGACGTTGACCGTCTTGGAGATCGCACCGGAGAGGAAGGGCTGCGCGGCCGCCATCATGCGCACATGGCCCATGGCGGAGATCGAACGCACACCCATGGCGCAGTCGAAGACCTCGTAGTGCTCGTGCTTGAGGGCGGGGGCGTCGACGACATTGCCGTGGTCGGCGATGTGGGCGACGATCGCCTCGACCTGCTCGGGCAGGTAGCCGAGCCGCTTGAGCGCCTTGGGGACCGTGTTGTTCACGATCTGCATGGAGCCGCCGCCGACCAGCTTCTTGAACTTGACCAGGGCCAGGTCCGGCTCGACGCCCGTGGTGTCGCAGTCCATCATCAGGCCGATGGTGCCGGTCGGGGCCAGCACGGAGGCCTGCGCGTTGCGGAAGCCGTTCTTCTCCCCGAGGCGCAGCACGTCCTGCCAGGCCTCGGTGGCCGCCGCCCAGACGGGGTTGTCCAGGTCGTCCATGCGCACCGCGGTGCCGTTGGCGTCGGAGTGCTGCTTCATGACGCGATTGTGGGCGTCCGCGTTACGGGCGTAGCCGTCGTACGGGCCGACGACCGCGGCCAGCTCGGCGGAGCGCTTGTAGGAGGTGCCCGTCATCAGCGAGGTGATGGCACCGGCCAGCGCGCGGCCGCCGTCGGAGTCGTAGGCGTGGCCGGTGGCCATCAGCAGGGCGCCGAGGTTGGCGTAGCCGATGCCCAGCTGGCGGTAGGCGCGGGTGGTCTCGCCGATCTTCTGGGTGGGGAAATCGGCGAAGCAGATGGAGATGTCCATCGCGGTGATGACCAGCTCGACGACCTTGGCGAAGCGCTCGGCGTCGAAGGACTGGTTGCCCAGGTCGTCGTCGCGCAGGAACTTCAGCAGGTTGAGCGAGGCGAGGTTGCACGAGGAGTTGTCCAGGTGCATGTACTCGCTGCAGGGGTTGGACGCGGTGATCCGGCCCGACTCCGGCGAGGTGTGCCAGTGGTTGATGGTGTCGTCGTACTGGATGCCGGGGTCGGCGCACGCCCAGGCGGCCTCCGCCATCTTGCGGAAGAGACCCTTGGCGTCGACCTCCTCGATGACCTCGCCGGTCATCCGGCCGCGCAGCCCGAACTTCGAGCCGGCCTCGACGGCCTTCATGAACTCGTCGTTCACCCGGACCGAGTTGTTGGCGTTCTGGTACTGGACGGACGTGATGTCGTCGCCGCCCAGGTCCATGTCGAAGCCCGCGTCGCGCAGCGCGCGGACCTTCTCCTCCTCCTTCACCTTGGTCTCGATGAAGGCCTCGACGTCCGGGTGGTCCACGTCCAGGACGACCATCTTGGCCGCACGGCGGGTGGCGCCGCCCG
Organism: Streptomyces sp. NBC_00400; assembly: GCF_036048035.1. Lineage (NCBI taxonomy): Bacteria > Bacillati > Actinomycetota > Actinomycetes > Kitasatosporales > Streptomycetaceae > Streptomyces > Streptomyces sp. NBC_00400. Next base: position 2,014,023 of record NZ_CP107940.1, read on the forward strand.
ACTTGATCGTTCCGGCGGACGCGTCGGCGCCGCGCATGAAGGAGACCGGGCCGGAGGCGTTGCCGCCGGAGGAGAGCAGCTCCTTGGAGGAGCGGATGCGGGAGAGGTTCAGGCCGGCACCGGAGCCGCCCTTGAAGATCATCCCCTCTTCCTTGTACCAGTCGAGGATCGACTCCATGGAGTCGTCGACGGAGAGGATGAAGCAGGCACTGACCTGCTGCGGCTGCTGGGTGCCGACGTTGAACCACACCGGCGAGTTGAAGCTGAAGACCTGGTGGAGCAGGGCGTACGCCAGCTCGTGCTCAAAGATCTCGGCGTCCGCCGGCGAGGCGAAGTAACCGTTCTCCTCGCCGCCCTTGCGGTACGTCTTGACCACCCGGTCGATCAGCTGCTTGAGGCTCGCCTCACGGGTCGGGGAGCCCACCGCACCACGGAAGTACTTGCTCGTGACGATATTGACCGCGTTCACCGACCAGAAATCGGGGAACTCGACGCCACGCTGCTCGAAGTTGACCGAGCCGTCGCGCCAGTTGGTCATGACGACATCACGAGACGCCCACTCCACCTCGTCGTACGGATGCACGCCGGGTGTGGTGTGAATGCGCTCGATACGCAGACCCTTGCTCGCCTTGCTGCCCTTGGCGCGGGAGCCTCGTGCCGGGCCGCTCGTCGTCTCTGTCATGCCGCCTCCCTGTATACGGGCAAACGCCCATATGTGCGCACGCATTCCGTGGCACGGTGTATGTCTTTCCGTACCGGGGCGCCCTGCTCTCGCCCCGGTAGAGGTCCTGGATACGCGCCGAGCTCAGTCGGCGGCGGTGGCGGGCACGGGAACGGCCGGGCCGCCGGCCTCCCCGTCGGTCCCGCATTCCTGCCCGGGCGGCCCCTGCTCGCGCTGCTCACGCAGCTCGGCGATGGCCGCCTCGAAGTCCTCGAGTGAATCGAAGGCCCGGTAAACGGACGCGAAGCGCAGGTACGCGACGAGGTCGAGTTCCTGCAGCGGGCCCAGTATGGCGAGCCCGACGTCATGGGTGGAGAGCTCGGCGCTGCCGGTGGCGCGCACCGCCTCCTCGACCCGCTGGCCCAGCTTGGCGAGAGCGTCCTCGGTGACCGGGCGCCCCTGGCACGCCTTGCGCACACCCGCGATGACCTTGTTGCGGCTGAAGGGCTCGGTGACCCCGCTCCGCTTGATCACCATCAGCGACGCCGTCTCGATGGTCGTGAAACGGCGGGAGCAGTCGGGGCACTGGCGGCGCCGGCGGATCGCTGTCCCGTCATCGGTGGTGCGACTGTCGACGACCCGGCTGTCCGGGTGCCTGCAGAAGGGGCAGTGCATGGCTCCACCCTCCTCACCCTCGATATACGGACGTACGTACGCCAACGAACCCGGCGTACGCCAAAAGACCTCCGACGGTCCGCGCGGGCCCTTCGGAGCAGCCTCCAGCATAGGCGATTCCTGACCCCCGGAGGGACCAGGCACCACAACTTCTGGGTGACCGATCGCATGCAACCACTAGATGTGGTGTCGGGGCGCTTACATCTGCCTACCGCGTGTCGTGGCGGCGACGGGCCGGACGGTCGCCCACGAGAGTACGGGAAGCCACCCGGCCGGCGGCGCGGCGGGGCGGAGATGACAGAATCGGCCGGGTCGCGACGACCGGCCACCGACCCCCTTCGCGCACCCCTCCACGACCCCTCGCGCCCCCTTCGCGTATCGACGGCCCGACGCACCGGACGGCCGGGACATCCGGGCGGCAGCGCCCGGCCGGGCCGGAATCACCGCTCGGCCATACACCCAGCCACTCGATCCGGGCAGCCATTCGCTGAATATTTCACTCGAACGTGTGTTTGGCGCAACCTTTCGAAAGCAACTACCGTTGGCTAACTAGGGAGAACATTTCGAGAGGGGCCGACGTGACCACCACCGCAGACAGCGCGACCATCACCGCACAAAGCCACTCCCAGAGCCGGTTCGATCCGCAACAGGCACAGCGGCCGCCGATGGACGACGCCACGTTGGACTCCGAAGAGCAGAAGCCGGCCCGTTCGCTGCCCGGCCGGCCCCCAGGGATCCGAGCCGACAGTTCCGGACTCACCGACCGCCAGCGCAGGGTGATCGAGGTGATCCGGGATTCGGTGCAGCGGCGCGGCTATCCGCCGTCCATGCGTGAGATCGGCCAGGCCGTCGGGCTGTCCAGCACCTCGTCCGTCGCCCACCAGCTCATGGCTCTGGAGCGCAAGGGCTTCCTGCGGCGCGACCCGCACCGCCCCCGGGCGTACGAGGTCCGCGGGTCGGACCAGACCACCGCTGCCGCGACGGAGACCGCCGGCAAGCCCGCCGCCTCCTATGTCCCGCTGGTCGGCCGGATCGCCGCCGGTGGCCCGATCCTCGCGGAGGAATCGGTCGAGGATGTTTTCCCGCTCCCCCGCCAGCTCGTCGGCGACGGCGAACTGTTCGTCCTGAAGGTCGTCGGCGATTCCATGATCGAGGCAGCGATCTGCGACGGCGACTGGGTCACGGTCCGCCGCCAGCCGGTCGCCGAGAACGGCGACATCGTGGCCGCCATGCTGGACGGCGAGGCCACCGTCAAGCGCTTCAAGCGCGAGGACGGCCATGTGTGGCTGCTGCCGCACAACTCCGCGTACCAGCCGATCCCCGGCGACGAGGCGACCATTCTCGGCAAGGTGGTGGCGGTGCTGCGCCGCGTCTGACCCGTCCCGACACGACCGGGCCCCGGAACCACTGCGCCGGTTCCGGGGCTTGGTTTTGCCGTCTCCGTGTCAGGAGGCGTCCGCTGCCGGCTGTGCCGCTTCGGGTGCGGGCGCCGCCTTTGCCGCTGCGTCGATGGCGGCGAGGGAGCGGCGGACCTGGTTGCGGTCGGTGGTGTACCAGAAGTCGGGCATCGACTTGCGGAGGAAGGAGCCGTACCGGGCCCGCTCCACCCGGGGGTCGAGGACGGCGACCACACCGCGGTCGCCGGTGGCGCGGACCAGACGGCCGGCGCCCTGGGCCATCAGCAGCGCGGCATGGGTGGCGGCGACCGCCATGAAGCCATTGCCTCCGGCCTCCTCCACGGCCTTCTGCCGGGCGCTCATCAGCGGGTCGTCCGGGCGCGGGAACGGCACCCGGTCCATCACCACCAGCTGGCAGTTCGCACCGGGAACATCGACGCCCTGCCACAGGGACAGCGTGCCGAACAGGCAGGTACGGGCGTCGGAGGCGAAGGCCCGGATCAGCTCGCCCAGCGTCTCCTCGCCCTGGAGCAGGATCGGCACGTCCAGCCGGCCGCGCAGCTCCTCGGCCGCGGCCTGGGCGGCGCGCATGGAGGAGAAGAGACCGAGGGTGCGGCCGCCGGCGGCGTCGATCAGCTCGGTGAGTTCGTCGAGCATGTCGGTGCGGCTGCCCTCACGGCCCGGCTGGGCAAGGTGCTTGGCGACGTAGAGGATGCCCTGCTTCGAGTAGTCGAAGGGGGAGCCGACGTCCAGGCCTTTCCAGGGCGGGACGTCCTCGCCTTCCGTGCCCTCGGGGGCCAGGCCCAGGGAGGCCGCGACCCCGTTGAAGTCGCCGCCCAGCTTGAGGGTGGCGGAGGTGAGGGTCACCGAGCGGTCGTCGAAAAGCTTCTCGCGCAGCAGGCCCGAGACGGACAGCGGGGCCACCCGGAGGGACGCGCCGAAGCGGTCGTGGCGTTCGTACCAGACCACGTCGTACTCGGAGCCGTTCGCGATGCGCTCGGCGACGGCGTGGACGTTCTCCAGCGAGGCGAGGGCCTGCTTGCGGACGGCGTCCTCGTCCTGGACCGACTTGTCACGAGTCGAGCCGAGCGCCGAGATGACCGTACGGGCCGCGTCCCGCAGTGCCATCAGGCAGTAGCCGAGATCCTCGGGGATCTCTTCGAGGCGGCCGGGCAGGGCCAGCTCCATCAGGCGCTCGAAAGTCTCCGAGGCGGTCTGGAGCTGGTCGGCGGCCTTTTCGTTGACGAGCTTGGCGGCCCGGCGGACGGCACGGTTGACCTGGCCGGGGGTGAGCTCGCCGGTGGCGACGCCGGTGACCCGGGAGACCAGCTCGTGGGCCTCGTCGACGATCAGGACCTCGTGCTGCGGGAGGACCGGCGCGCCCTCGATCGCGTCGATGGCGAGCAGTGCGTGGTTGGTGACGACGACATCGGCGAGCTTGGCGCGCTCCCGGGCGGCCTCCGCGAAGCACTCCGCCCCGTAGGCGCACTTCGAGGCGCCCAGGCACTCCCGGGAGGAGACCGAGACCTGGCCCCAGGCCCGGTCGGAGACGCCGGGGGTCAGCGCGTCACGGTCGCCGGTCTCGGTCTCGCCCGCCCAGTCGCGCAGCCGCAGCAGGTCCTTGCCGAGCTTGCTGGTCGGCGTCGCCTGCTCGAACACATCGAAGAGGCCGTCCTCCTCTTCCTGCGGGACGCCCTCGTTCAGGCGGTGCAGGCACAGGTAGTTGGAGCGGCCCTTGAGCATGGCGAACTCGGGACGGCGGCGCAGCACCGGATGCAGCGCCTCGACCGTGCGCGGCAGATCGCGCTCGACGAGCTGGCGCTGCAGCGCCAGGGTGGCCGTGGCGACCACGACTCTCTCGCCGTGCGCGAGCGCCGGCACCAGATAGCCGAGGGACTTTCCGGTGCCGGTGCCGGCCTGCACCAGCAGATGGGCCTGTTCGTCCACGGCCTCGGCGACGGCCTCGGCCATCGCCACCTGGCCGGGGCGTTCGGTGCCGCCGACGGCGGTGACGGCGGCGTGGAGCAGATCGGGGAGAGAGGGCTTCGTCATAGCGTGGCAAGCCTACGCGGGACCACTGACAGCCGGCCCGGTCACGGGTGGTGGAGCGGATTGGGGACGGTGCCGTGCACGGCCGCGTGCGGGCGGTCGCGGCGGTCCCGGTAACCGTCCACATGCAGACGGTTGCGGTTCAGGCACAGCCGCTCGATGCGCGGGGTGAGCAGGTCGAAGGTCTCGTACCGCTCCTTGAGGGCCGGGAAGCGCTCGTGGTGGCGCAGGATCTCTGCCCGTACGAGTGACCAGAACGCGACCTCGGGGACGTCCAGTTGGTCCGCACACAGCGGCGCGAGGTAGCGGAAGACGCCGACGAACAGGCCGGAGTGGATGAACTGGGTGAGGAAGGAGGGCGGTTCGGTCAGCAGCACCGCCCGTACGTCGTCCGGCATGGAGTCGTGCTCGGGGAGCGGCCGGGAGCTGGTGTTGACGTCGTCGACGAAGTCCTTGACCGCGAGGCGGGTGGGGACGTCGTGCTCGTCGAAGACGACGATGGCGTTCTCGCCGTGCGGGGAGAAGACCGTGCCGTACCGGTAGAGGAAGTGCAGCAGGGGCGGCAGCAGGGCGGCGAACAGCCGTGCCAGCCAGTCGCGCGGGGTCAGCCCCGAGCGGTGCACCAGCTCGGCGGTCAGGGCGCGCCCCTGGGGATCGGTCTGCAGCAGCGCGGCCAGGGTGCGGGCGCGTTCGCCGGGGTCCAGATGGCCGCTGACCGGCTCGCGCCAGATACAGCCCAGCAGTTCCTTGAACTGGTACGGGACGCCGGGAAGCCGGTCGTACAGGGGGTGCTCGACGGTGACCGAGGCGGTCTCGCCGAGCAGGATGACCCGGGTCTCGTCGCGGAGATAGGGGTCGGCGTCGCGCAGGCCGTGGACCCAGCGGGTGACGGCGGGCGCGGCGAGGGTGCGCTCGGTGGGCAGCCCGCGCCAGACCAGGGTGTTGAGGATGGACAGCGGCAGTTTGACCGTACGGGCCCGGGGGCGGCTGAGATTGAGGAAGGTACGGATCGACTGCTGCGGCAGGCGGAGGTCGTTGTCAGTGGGCAGCGCGATGATGGATCTGTCGGCGAGCTGCGGGGCGAAGAGCGGGGCGATGGTCTCGTCCCACTGCCAGGGGTGGACGGGGAGGTAGAGGTAGTCGGCGGGGTCGTGGCCCTCGTCGGCGATGGTGCGGGCGAAGGCGTGCCGGGTGGCGGGGGCCAGCTCCTCGCCGTAGAGACGGTCGGGGGTGGCCAGGGTGGGGATACCGCGGTAGTGGGCGATGCTGTGGTGCGCGGCGAGCCAGGGCAGGCGCTGGGGTGTGCGGGCTTCGGGGGCCCAGGTCGCCGCGTCGTGCGCGGAGAAGCCGAGCCGGCCCTTGTTCGCGACGAGCCAGGGGTGGCCGGTCTGGTGGCCTTCGAGGGTGGCGTAGTCCAGATCGGCGAGGTCGGCGGCGCTGACGGCGGTGGCGTCGAGCCGGGTGTCGGCGGCGAGGGTGGCGGTCAGCTCGCGGACGAGATGGCCGGTGGTGTCGCCGGACAGGCCCAGCACGGTGTCGTGCGCGTCGGTGAGGAAGCGGAAGAGATCGGCGTCGGGGGTGATCGAATCGGGGTCGACGCGCCAGTGGCCGTAGGCGCCGCGGCGGGCGCGGAAGCGGTAGACCAGGCCGTCGGTGACCGGCAGGCGGTATTGCGGGGTGCCGTCGGGTGCGGTGCCGTCCGCCTCGGGGGTGAGGACTTCCTCGTACGCGAACTCCGCCAGGGTCTTGGCGAACAGTCGGCGCGCGGCGTGCTGCCAGGCGCTGTGCGAAGGCTGGGGCTCGGGCGACAAGGCGGGCTCCTCGAAGCGGGACCGCCCCGGCACGTACGGGGGACAACCGGGGCAGCGGGGGTGGACGGCGGGCCGGAGCGGGGCCGTCGGCGGACGGCGCCGGGGTCAGAGCAGGTGGCGGTGGGCGCGGTCGCGGACCATCAACGCCGCGCGCTTGCCGGGCAGTTCGATCTCCTCGCCGTAGCGGAATCCGGCGCTCAGGAAGGCCGCGACGGAGGCGGTGTTGCGCAGATCGGGCTCGGCGAGGACCCGTGCGCACCGCGGCCGGTGGTCGAGTACGAGATCGGAGGCGGCGCGCAGCAGCATGCCGCCCAGCCCGCGTCCCCGGTCGCCGGCGCCGCCGATGAGCAGATGGATACCGGTGTCCTCGGGCCGGGCCGGATAGCAGCGGGCGAGGGGGTCCAGATCCGCGCGGTAGATCTCCCAGTAGCTCATCGGGACACCGGCCAGCACCCCCAGGCAGGGCACGCTGCGGCCGTCACCGTCGAGCTGGGCGCGCAGATGGGCCGCGGTGGTCTCCGGCGGGCCCGCCAGTTCCCAGAAGGCCGCCACCGCCGGATCGTTCATCCAGCCGGTGATCCGGTCGAGATCGCGGGACGGCCGGACGGGGACGAGTGCGAACGGCCCGGCGGGGGTGTCGGCCGCTCCCCAGCCCGCCAGGTTGTCGAGCAGCGGGCCGGCAGCCGGGACGTCCGGGGGCGCCTGCGGCCCGCGTCCCTCGGCGAACAGCGCGCCGAACTCGGGCGGGAGCTGCAGGTCGAGGGTGTCATCGGAGCTGGAGCCGAGGCCGGATTCGGTGGGTGGCACGGCGACTCTCCTCTCGTGGCCGCGTGCCGCGTGGCCTGGTGGGTCGCGGGGCGCCGGGGACGGGGGCTGAAGGCTGCTGTCGGAGGGTGCGGTGGGCGGCTAGAGCCTGTCTTCAAAGTCCCGCCTGCCTCGCGGTGTCTGGCACGCGCTCCCCCACGCCTGAACGGCGCGGGAGGGGGACCCCCATCCGCGTTGTCGGGATCTCCCCGGTACACCCAGTACCGGGAAGACCCTCCGCCTTGCGATCGTGCTCGGCATCCACGGACTTCATAAGGAGCCGAGACGAAGCGAGCGGAGCGAGTGAAGTGCACCAGACACCGCGAGGCCCGCCCTGCGGGCGAACGACGGGACTTTGAAGACATGCTCTAGGGGGCGAGGGGGTTGGGCAGGGTGACGTAGACGGACTGGGTTTCGACCGGGCCGACGAGTTCGTCCAGGCCGTGCAGGCGGGTCGCCAGGTTGGCCTTGCAGCGCAGCGTGCGGGCGGCGAGCAGCTGTTCCGGGAGGGGCGAGCGGTGCGCCCGCGGTGCCGCGGCGGCATCGGCGAGGAACCGCCGGAAGGCGGCGAGCAGGATCTCCTCGCGGACCAGGCGCTGGGAGCCGAAGGCGCCGATGAGGCCGAGGACGTTGTTGATGCCGAGGTAGTAGGCGAAGCGTTCGTCGGTGACGTCGTCGGCGACGAAGCTGTCGCCGGCCACGCCGATACCGGGCAGGCGCCGCTCCAGCTCGGCGCGGCGGGAGGTGCGGAAGTAGTAGCCCTGGTTGTCGCGGTAGCGGCCGCCGACCGGCCAGCCATCGGGGTCCAGCAGCACCACGGTGTTCTGCTGGTGGGCTTCGAGCACGATGCCGGCCGTGCCGTCGAGCCACAGCACGGGCCGTACGACTGCTTCCAGGTAGCGCAGGAACCACTCGGTGGCCACCGCCCCCAGGGGGCGGCCGGTGCGCGCGCCGAGCGTGCAGACGAGGTCTTCGAGCCGGGAGCGCACGCCCGAGCGGCCGGGCCAGGGCCGCGGGGAGGTGAGGCCGGCGATGCACACGGCGTCGTCGGTGGTGCTGAAGGGGTTGTGGCGGATGACGGCGTCGAGGCCCTGGACGGGTGCGCCGTCGAAGCCGTCGACGGCGAGGTAGGCCGGGTCGCGGACGATGTCGAAGCCGGGGTGGACGGTCTGCCACTGCTCGGCGAGGCCGGTGCGCAGCAGTCGGTGCACCTCGACGCCGCGGGCCAGTTCCTTGCGGAGGTTTTCCCGGCGGGAGTTGGTGATGCGCAGCCCGAGGGAGAGCTTCAGCATGGCGTTCGCGTCGGGGCGGTAGACCGTGCGGACGGAGGAGGTGGGGTGCCAGAGCGGGCCGTGGGCGCCGAGGTCGTAGAGCAGACCGGCCTCGCGGAGGGCGGCGATGTCGGCGCGGTCGGCGAGCTCCCTGGCCTGCCAGGGGTGCAGTGGCAGGGGCACGGTGTCGTCGGGGAGCCGGAGGCCGTCCCCGGCGAGGTCCCTGGCAAGCTGCTCGGCCGGTACGGGCTTGCCGCGTTCGGTCCAGGCGGAGTCGGCGGCCAGGACGGAGCGGTGCACGGCCGTCCAGTGGAGCGGGAAGGCGCCGCGGAGTTCGGGCGAATAGGCCCGGGTCTCGGCCTCGGAGAGCCCTTCGCGGCTCTTGGGGGTGGGGTGCAGCGGGTGGCCGAGGAGAAGGGACTGTTCGGCTTCGAGGAAGAGGGCGCCGTGGTCGTCGGCGGGCCGGGCACGCCGGTCGGTGAGGAAGAGGGCGACGTTGCGTACGGAGTTGGCGACCCGGCCGATGAGTTCGGCGCCGCCGCCGTCCGGTGCCGGCCGGCCCATACCGTCCGGGTCCGGCCGCTCGTCGGTGTCCGCCACCCGGTGCTCCCCGCCATCGGAGGCCCGGCGGTCGCCGTATGCGGCCTCCCGGCGCAGCAGCGCGGCGACGGTGACGGCGTCCAGCGGGGCGGCTCCGGCCGGGGCGCCGTCGAGGGTGGGGGCGCCCAGACGGTGCCAGCCCGTGGGCGACCAGTAGCGGACGGGGATGCGCAGGGCGCCCGCGGCGGCGCGCAGGGGGATCACCACCTCGCCCTCGGCGGGGTGCGGGGTGCCGCTCTCCCGGAGCCAGCAGCGCAGCAGGTGCTCGACGCCCGCGGCGTCGGCGGCGACCGCCGGGTCCGGGTGGTCGAGGGGGTCGTGGTCACCGGACACCCGGGCGCGGTCGTAGGGACCGGGGGCGCCCCGCTCCGGGGCCTCGTGGGTCTGCTGGTGGCAGGCGGCGTCGGGGGCGCGCCGTTGCTGGCGGGGTACCGACTCGATGGTGCCCGCGCCCTGGTGGGCGGGGATGCGCTCGGCGGGCTGGCCGCCGTCGGGGCCGGGGCGTTCGTTCATGGGGAGGTGCCTCGCATTGTCGTGGGGGACGAGCCCGTCGGCCCGGGGGTGGTGCGGACCGCCGCCGTGAGGGCGTCGGCGAGGCGGTCGAGGATGGCGTCCGCCTGTTCGTCGGTGATGGTCAGGGGCGGCAGCAGCCGGACGACGGCGGACTGCCTGCCGCCCAGTTCGACGATCAGGCCGCGGTCCAGGCAGGCGTGCTGGACGGCCGCCGCGAGCTGCGGGTCGGCGGGGCGGGCGCCCGTGGCGTCGGCGTCGGCGGTGCGGTCGACGAGCTCGATGCCCAGCATCAGTCCGCGGCCGCGGACGTCGCCGATGCAGTCATGGGCGGCGGCGAGGGAGGTGAGGCGGTCGAGCATCCGGGCGCCGAGCTCCGCGGCGCGCCGGTCGAGGCCGTTCGTGCGGACGTAGGCGAGGGTGGCGGCGCCGGCGGCCATGGCGAGCTGGTTGCCGCGGAAGGTGCCGGCGTGGGCGCCGGGCTGCCAGGCGTCGAGTTCCTCGCGGTAGACGATCACGGCGAGCGGCAGACTGCCGCCGATCGCCTTCGACAGCACGATCACATCGGGCACGATGCCGCTGTGGTCGACCGCCCAGAAGGCGCCGGTGCGGCCGACGCCGGTCTGTACCTCGTCCACGATCAGCGGGATCCGCCGGGCGGCGGTGATCTCCCGCATCCGCCGCAGCCAGGCGTCCGGCGCGGGGATCACGCCGCCCTCGCCCTGGACGGGTTCCAGGATCATCCCGGCCGGCCGGGGCACCCCGCTCTTGGGGTCGTCGAGCAGGCTCTGGGTCCAGCGCGCGGCGAGCTCGGCGCCGCGCTCGCCGCCGGTCTGGAAGGGACAGCGGTAGTCGTACGGGTAGGGCAGCCGGACCACGCTGGTGTGCTGCGCTCCCCCGGAGGCGGCGAGCGCTTCCGAGGTCATGCCGTGGTAGGCGCCGGAGAACGCCATCAGGCCGTCCCGGCCGGTCGCGGTGCGGACGAGTTTGAAGGCGGCCTCCACGGCGTCCGTGCCGGCCGGGCCGCAGAACTGGATGCGTCCCTTTTCGGCCAACTCCCGAGGCAGGGTGGCGAAGAGCTCGGTGGTGAAGGCGTCCTTGACGGGGGTGGCCAGGTCGAGGACGTGCAGCGGCGCGCCGGAGTCGAGGACCGTCCGGATCGCTTCGAGCACCACCGGGTGGTTGTGGCCGAGCGCCAGTGTGCCGGCGCCGGAGAGGCAGTCGAGATAGCGCCTGCCGTCGGCGCCCTCGATGGTCAGTCCGCGGGCGCGCACCGGGACGATGGGCAGCGAGCGCGCGTAGGTACGGGCGGCGGACTCGCGCAGGGACTGCCGCCGCAGGATCCCCTCATGGGCCGGCGGCGCTGCCGCCGGCACGGTTTCGGTCAACACCACGGCAGTTGTGTCCTCCTGCTGGTGAGCTGCGGAATGCCGCGCGGGCTGGGGGCAGCCCGGCCGTCCCCCGTACGTACCAACGACGGCGGCGACCCGAGATCACGGTTGTCGGCAAGATCCTTGATGGCGTGGAACCGGGGACCCGAGTACCGCCGTCCCCATCGTCACCGGCATAGTGGGGTGTTGCGCCGGGATCTTGGGGTTCATGACAAAGACCGGACCCGTGCACACCAAACGAGCCACACCGGCTCAGTCCGAATTCACCAGGGGGAGCTCACCCATGCGATCCATACGCCGGCCAGTCCTGGCCGCCGCCGCCCTCACCGCTGTCGTGGCGCTCACCGCCACCGGCTGCGGACCCGAGAGCGACAACGCGGACGCCAAGCCCGGCCAGTCCGCGGCGCAGGACTCCACGGGCGGGGGTGACTTCAAGATTCCTCAGGACATCCAGGACAAGCTCAAGGAGCACGGCTTCGACCTGGACAAGTGGAAGAACGGCGAGTGGAAGAACTGGAACCGCGACAAGTGGCTCCGGGAGGCCGGGGAGTTCATCAACCCGATCATCAAGGACTTCTGGGACAAGGACAAGATCGACAAGGTCAAGCCGCCCCAGGACCCCAGCAAGCCCGAGGACATCTCGGAGGACCAGGGCAAGACCGACCCCGAGCCCGCCGCCGTTCCGGCTCAGGCCGTCAAGACCCCGTACACCTCGACCGCTCCCGGTGTGGGCCTGCTGCTGTTCAGCACTCCCGAGGGCGGGTCGCGCTGCTCGGCCACCGTGGTCAAGGACCCGGCGCACCCCGGTAAGTCCAACCTCGTGTGGACCGCGGCGCACTGTGTGCACGCCGGCAAGAACGGCGGCTGGTACCGCAACATGATGTTCGTGCCGAACTTCAACAGGACCGGCGGCAGCGCCGGCCAGATGAAGGGCAAGCCCTACGAGGACCGCGTCCCGTCGGGCAAGTGGTGGGCGGACGACATGGCGACGTCGCAGCAGTGGATCAAGGCCGGCGGCGCCGTTCCGGGCGTGCCGATGGCTCCGTACGACTTTGCGCTGATGCATGTGAAGCCCGAGGAGAGCACGGGCGGCAAGTCGCTGGAGGAGGTCGCCGGCGGTGCGTACGCGGTGGACTTCAATGCGCCCGCGATGGCCAAGATCCCGAGCCTGACGGCGCAGGGCTACCCCGCCGAGCCGCCGTTCGACGGTGCGGCGCAGCAGCAGTGCACCGACAAGCCGACCCGTCTGTCGATGGATGCCCAGAAGCCGACCATGTACCGGATCGGCTGCACCATGACCGGCGGTTCCTCCGGTGGTCCTTGGTTCGCCAAGGGCAAGGACGGCAAGCCGGAGCTGATCTCCAACATGTCGATGGGGCCGCGCCCGGCCCGCTGGTCCGCCGGTCCCCACCTGGGTCCCGAGGCCAAGAGCATCTTCGACGCCATGAGCAAGAAGTGGGCCACCAAGCAGTAAGCGGATGAGGCGGGTGGTACCGGGGACGGCGCCGCCCGCGCCTCGCGCAGGAGCATGACGAAGGCCCGCTCCCGGTTTCCCGGGAGCGGGCCTTGTGCCGTGGTGTGCCGCCCGGCCGCTACGCCGCGGGGACGAAGCGCTGGAGTTCGGCGGCCAGCTCCTCGTGGACCCGCGCCTTGAGGACGGTGCCGTCCGCGGTGTGCTCCTCGGAGAGGACCTCGCCCTCGGCGTGCGCCCGCGAGACCAGGGCACCGTGGGTGTACGGCACCAGCACCTCGATCTCGACCCGCGGCCGGGGAAGCTCCTCGTCCAGCAGGGCCAGCAGCTCGTCCAGGCCCTGGCCCGTTCGGGCCGAGACCGCGAGGGCGTGCTTCTCCTGGCGCAGCAGTCGCTGCAGCACCAGCGGGTCGGCCGCGTCGGCCTTGTTGACGACCACGATCTCGGGCACGTCCGTCGCGCCCACCTCGCGGATCACCTCGCGCACCGCGGCCAGCTGCTCCTCGGGCACCGGATGCGAGCCGTCGACCACATGCAGGATGAGGTCGGACTCGCCGACCTCCTCCATCGTGGAGCGGAACGCCTCGACGAGGTGGTGGGGCAGATGCCGGACGAAGCCGACGGTGTCGGCGAGGGTGTAGAGCCGTCCGCTGGGCGTCTCGGCCCGCCGGACGGTGGGGTCCAGGGTGGCGAACAGGGCGTTCTCCACCAGGACACCGGCGCCGGTGAGGCGGTTGAGCAGGGAGGACTTGCCGGCGTTGGTGTAGCCGGCGATGGCGACCGAGGGGACCTTGTGGCGCCGGCGTTCCTGGCGCTTGATGTCCCGGCCGGTCTTCATCTCCGCGATCTCCCGGCGCATCTTCGCCATCTTCTCGCGGATCCGCCGCCGGTCCGTCTCGATCTTGGTCTCACCGGGACCACGGGTGGCCATACCGCCGCCCGCCGAACCGGAGCCACCGCCACCCATCTGCCGGGACAGCGACTGGCCCCAGCCGCGGAGCCGGGGAAGCATGTACTGCATCTGCGCCAGCGAGACCTGCGCCTTGCCCTCCCGGGACTTGGCGTGCTGGGCGAAGATGTCGAGGATCAGGGCGGTCCGGTCGACCACCTTGACCTTGACGACGTCCTCGAGGTGGATCAGCTGGCCCGGGGAGAGCTCACCGTCGCACACCACGGTGTCCGCCCCGGATTCCAGCACGATGTCGCGCAGCTCCAGCGCCTTGCCCGAGCCGATGTACGTGGCGGGGTCGGGCTTGTCGCGGCGCTGGATGACGCCGTCGAGCACCATGGCGCCCGCGGTCTCGGCGAGAGCGGCGAGCTCGGCGAGGGAGTTCTCGGCCTCCTGGACCGTGCCGGAGGTCCAGACGCCGACGAGCACCACGCGCTCCAGGCGGAGCTGCCGGTACTCGACCTCGGTGACGTCCTCGAGCTCGGTGGACAGACCCGCTACACGGCGTAGCGCGGCACGGGCCGAACGGTCGTACTGGTCGCCGTCACGCTCCCCGTCGATCTTGTGGCTCCAGGCGACGTCCTCTTCCATCAGGGCGTTGGCCCGAAGGCTCTCGGGGAGGCGCTGCCGGTCCTGCGGAAGGGAAGAAGAGGAGGTCATTTGATCCTTCGCGTCGTCGGTGAGCCCTCGCGGGGACCTGGGGTTCCCGCCGGGACTGTCGGTGGTGCGGCGACCGCCGCGGCGCTGCCGCGTCCGTCGCTGGTGACAACGTCCGAGCGGTCCCGGAGATTCCCGGGCCGGCCGGTGCCGTCCCGACGATGGTCCCATGCCCCGGGAAGGCCGTCACACGGGTTTTCCGGGGTGTGCGGCGGCTCCCCTGGGCGCGGGGGCCTTGGCGGCCGCCCCCTTGGGCCCGAGGCCGGCGCCCGCCCCCTTGGGGTGCCCGAGCTTTGCGACAGCCCCCTTGGGATGCCCGGACTTTGCCGCGGGCCCCTTGTGCAGCCACTCCGGATGCCCCGGCATCGGCGGGGTCCGGTCGCCGTAGAGCCAGTCCTGGAAGAAGACGGTGAGGTCCTGACCGGCGACCTGGGAGGACAGCTGCACGAAGTCGGCGGTGTCCGCCACGCCGTCGCGGTGCCGCTCGACCCAGGTGCGTTCCAGGCGGTCGAAGGCGGCGGTGCCGATCTTCTGCCGCAGGGCGTACAGGACCAGCGCGCTGCCGTCGTAGACGATGGGACGGAAGATACCGATCTTCTGTCCCGCGCTCGGGGCCTTGGGCGCGGCGGGCGGCCCGCCCTCGGCGCGCCAGCCGTCGGACTCCTGGTACGCATGACGCATACGGGCTTCCAGGGTGGCCCGGCCGTTGCTCCGCTCCTGGGCGTAAAGGGCCTCGTACCAGGTGGCATGGGCCTCGTTGAGCCAGACGTCGGACCAGCGGCGCGGGCTGACGCTGTCGCCGAACCACTGGTGGGCCAGCTCGTGCAGCATCACCGACTCCACGTACCAGGCGGGCAGCCGGTCGGTGGTGAACATGGCCTTCTCGAAGAGCGAGAGGGTCTGGGTCTCCAGTTCGAAGCCGGTCCTGGCGCTGGCGATCAGCACCCCGTACGCCTCGAAGGGGAAGGGGCCGACCTTGCGCTCCATCCAGGCGATCTGGGCCGGGGTCTTCGCCAGCCAGGGCGCCAGTGCCCGGCGGTGCGCGGTCGGGACCACATCGCGGACGGGCAGGCCGTGCGGTCCGTGCCGCAGCACCACGCTGGACTTCCCGATGGAGACCTGCGCGAGTTCGGTGGCCATGGGGTGGGTGGTGCGATAGGTCCAGGTGCGGCGCCCCGCGCGGGCTCCGGGGCTCAGGGGCAGTCCGTTGGCGACGGCGGTCAGTTCCTGCGGCGCGGTGATGTGGAAGGTGAAGAGCGCCTTGTCGGAGGGGTGGTCGTTGCAGGGGAAGACGCGGTGCGCGGCGTCCGCCTGGTTGGCCATCGCCAGACCGTCGGAGGTACGGAGCCAGCCGCCGTCCCCCGTGCCGCGGGGTTCACTGGTGTGCTCGATGGCGATCTTCACCTCCTGGCCGCTGGAGAGGTGGAAGGCCGGGGTGAGCACCAGGTCCTCGCCGTGCTGCTGGTGCGCGGCGGGCAGGCCGCCGATCTTCACGGAGCGTACGGTGCCGCGGGCGAAGTCGAGGTTGACGTGGTCGAGCTCGGTGGTGGCCCGGGCGGTGATCACGGTGGTGGCGTTCAGCGGCCGGTCGTTGTGGCCGGAGTAGTCCAGGGAGACGTCGTAGGAGGTGACGTCGTAGCCGGTGTTGCCGAGCAGGGGGAAGAGCCGGTCGCCGAGGCCTTGTGGCCCCAGGAACGGCGGTTCGGCCATGCCGAGGGTGGCGAGCGCGGCCAGCCCGAGGGCGGCGGCCCGGCGGCCGGTCCATCGGAGCCGCCCGCTCGGGTCGCGGGGCGGGGCGGCGGCGGGGCGAACGGGGTCGCGTGAAGGGCGGCGCAGGGGAAGGGACATGCACTACGGCTACCAACGCCGCCCCCTCCCCCGCGGGTGACGGGGCAAACGGCACCCGAACGGGCGGCGGATCGTGCGTCCGTCTTACGCCGCCGGACGGAGTGGCTTCCGACGGGCCGTCACCCTGTGGGCCGAACTGCCCCGTTCAGGGGCGCAGCGCCGCCGGGCGGGAGCGTCCTGCCCGCAACACGTCGAAGACTCCTGGCACTTGGCGCATGGCCCGCATCAGGGACGGCAGCCCGGCGGCGTTCGGCAGATGCAGGGTGTAGGTGTGGCGGACCCGCTGTTCGCGCGGGGGTTCGACGGCGGCGGACACCACGGCGGCGCCCTGGGAAGCGATGGCTTCGGTGAGGTCGGCCAGGAGATGCGGCCGGCTGAAGGCCTCGGCCAGGAGGGTGACCCGGCAGCCGTGACCCCCCGGGCCTGCGCCCCGCCAGCGCACCCCGACCGGCTGCCGGCCGGTGGCCGCCATCCGGGCCACGGCGGGACACAGGGCGCGGTGGACGGTGACCGTGCCACCCCGTACGGCGAATCCGGTGACGGTGTCCGGCGGCACCGGGGTGCAGCAGCCCGCCAGCCGGACCGCGGCGCCCGGCAGATCCGCCACCACGAGGACCGACGCCGCGACCGGGGCCGCTCCGGGCCGGTCGTCGTCCGCGGCCCGGCGGTCGGCCGGGGGCCCCGCGACGGGCCCCTCACCGGCACCGGCCGGGCGGGCGCCGGGCGCCTGCGGCCCGGCCAGCCAGCGGGCGATGGCGAGCCGGGCGGCGGGCGTACGGGCGTGGTCGAGCCATTCGGGCGAGGGGCCGGCCGCGGAGTCCGGGGCCATCAGCAGCTGCACGCTGTCGCCGTCGTGCAGGGCGGTGGAGAGGGTGGCGAGCCGACCGTTGACGCGGGCGCCGATACAGCAGTGCGCCACCTCGCCGTGCCGTTCATAGGCGGCGTCCACACAACTCGCCCCGGCGGGCAGACCGATGGCACCGCCCGGAACGGCCGACGAGCCGTCCGACGGGGCGTCGGTGCAGAAGACGGTGATCTCCCGGTCCTGGGCGAGGTCGTCGCGCAGCGAGGTCCAGAACGTGTCCGGG
The DNA here is from genome assembly GCF_036048035.1 of Streptomyces sp. NBC_00400. Taxonomy (NCBI): domain Bacteria; kingdom Bacillati; phylum Actinomycetota; class Actinomycetes; order Kitasatosporales; family Streptomycetaceae; genus Streptomyces; species Streptomyces sp. NBC_00400. The sequence goes on from NZ_CP107940.1 coordinate 2,031,205, forward strand.
TCGGGGGTGGTGCGCTGCCACTCCAGCAGCCGGGAGAGCCATCCGGGGCGGGTCGGGTCGGCCCGCTCACCCTCGGGGGTGTCCGCGCCGTCCGTGGGGGCGTACGGGTTACCCAGCGCGATCACCCCCGCCTCGGCGACCCGGTGCATCTGGTGCGTACGGATCAGCGTCTCGGCGATCTCCCCGGACGGGCCGGTGACCGCCGTGTGCAGCGACTGGTAGAGGTTGAACTTGGGGGCCGCGATGAAGTCCTTGAACTCGGAGACGACCGGGGTGAAGCAGGTGTGCAGCTCGCCGAGGACGGCATAGCAGTCGGCGTCCTCCGCCACCAGCACCAGCAGCCGCCCGAGGTCCGCGCCGGTCAGCTCTCGGCGGGCGAGGCGTACGCGGTGCACGGAGACGAAGTGCCGGGGGCGGACGAGGACTTCGGCGTCGATGCCCGCCTCGTCGAGGACGGTGCGCACCCGCTGCGCGAGGGCGGTGAGCGGGTCGGGCCGGGTGGCGTACTCCATGACCAGGGCCCGGGTGGTGGCGTACTCCTCGGGGTGCAGGATCGCGAAGACGAGGTCCTCCAGCTCGGCCTTGAGCGCCTGCACGCCGAGGCGTTCGGCGAGCGGGATCAGCACATCGCGGGTCACCTTGGCGATCCGGGCCTGCTTCTCGGGGCGCATCACGCCGAGGGTGCGCATGTTGTGCAGCCGGTCGGCGAGCTTGATGGACATCACCCGGACGTCGTTGCCGGTCGCCACCAGCATCTTGCGGAAGGTCTCCGGCTCGGCCGCCGCGCCGTAGTCGACCTTCTCCAGTTTGGTGACACCGTCGACCAGATAGCAGACCTCCGCGCCGAACCGCTCCCGTACCTGATCCAGCGTCACTTCCGTGTCCTCGACGGTGTCGTGGAGCAGGGAGGCGGTCAACGTCGTGGTTTCCGCGCCCAGTTCGGCGAGGATGAGGGTCACCGCGAGCGGGTGGGTGATGTACGGCTCGCCGCTCTTGCGCAGTTGGCCGCGGTGCGAGGACTCGGCGAGCAGGTAGGCCCGGGTGAGGGTGTCCAGGTCGGCGTCCGGGTGGTGTCCGCGGTGCACCTTGGCGACGTGCTCCAGGGCGTGCGGGAGGCCGTCGCGCGGGGCGGGTCCGAGCAGGGCGGCCCGGCCGATCCGGCGCAGGCCTCTGAGCTCCAGCCGGCGGCGTCCGCGCTTGCGGCCCGCTGCTCCAGGGTTACCAGGGTTCGTGGCCTCTGCGCTCATGGGCACCTCCGGCAGCGTCGACCGGCGGTGGGGCGCGTCAGTTGGGGCGTCCGGGCCGGTGCTTGATGCTACCGACCCCATCACGCAGCGCTGTCCGCCTCTCGCTCAGAGTGATACGGATCACCCGTTCGAGCGACCCTTTCGGCCGTAGCCGTTCCGCGAGAAAGGCCCGGGCCCGGGAGGTCGCAGGGGTCGCGTCAGGCGAGCGCGGCGGCCAGCCAGGCGGGGTCGAAGGTGCCCTCGGCGACGATCTCGGCCGGTCCGGTCATCTCGACCGTGCCGTCGGGCAGCTCGGTGATGGAGAGGCTGCCGCCGAGCACATCAACCGTGTAGGTGGCGGGCGTGCCGGTCTCCGTGGGGGCCGGGCCGTCCCTGCGGGCGGTGGCGACGGCGACCGCACAGGCGCCGGTGCCGCAGGAGCGGGTCTCGCCCGAGCCGCGCTCGTGGACCCGCATCGCCACATGGCGCGGTCCGCGGTCGGCGACGAACTCGATGTTCACGCCGTCGGGATAAACCGACGCCGGGCTGAACGGCGGTACGGCCAGCAGATCGCCGGCGTGGGCCAGATCCTCGACGAAGACGACGGCGTGCGGATTGCCCATGCTCACGTTCCGGGCCGGCCAGCTGCGGCCGTCGACGGTGACGACGACGCTCTCCTCGAAGAGCTCGGCGCGGCCCATCGAGACCGTGACATCGCCGGTCTTGGCGACGTGGACGCGGCGCACGCCGGCGCGGGTGGCGATGGCGAGGTCACCGGCCTCGACCAGGCCGGCGTGCAGCAGGTAGCGCGCGAAGACACGGACGCCGTTGCCGCACATCTCGGCGATCGAGCCGTCGCCGTTGCGGTAGTCCATGAACCACTCGGCCTCGTCGGCCTGGCCTTGCGCCTCCGGGTGCGCGGCGGACCGGACGACGCGCAGCACACCGTCGCCGCCGAGTCCGGCCCGTCGGTCGCAGATCCTGGCGACGGCGGTCGCGGGCAGGTCGAGGCGGCCGTCCGGGTCCGGGACGATCACAAAGTCGTTCTCGGTACCGTGGCCCTTGAGGTAGGCGAGGCGCTGCGTACTGGTCACCCCTGCATCGTACGGGGCCACCGGAGGGATCGGCCTGACGGGGCCGGGCCTGCGCCCGTACACGGCACGCAGGAACCGTCCGTGGAGACAGGGACCGTCCGTGGAGAGGGGAAACCCCGCCCCCGGTTCAGCGCAGCCGGGCCACGCGCCAGATGGCCAGTGAGGCCGGGATCGCGACCACGAGGGCGTAGAGCAGCACCACGCGCCAGTCGGCGCGGCGGCCGGAGCCCGGTACCGGGAGGCCGGGCCAGGTGTGGCCGACGCGGCGGGCGGCCATCATGCCCCAGCCGGCCGCGCAGCAGCACAGCAGCAGGCCGAGCATCGCGATCATCGCACCGCCGTCGCCGCCGAGCTCGAAGGCGAGGGGGAAGGCGAACATCAGCGAGCCGAGGACCGCGAGCGCGACGATCGGCGCCAGCTGCCACAGCCGCAGCCGGGGTGGCGGGCGCAGCTCCCGGAAGGACTCGCCGCCCTCGCCGGGGCCGTCGGCACCGGAGTCCGGGGCGTCGGAGTCGTCCAGCGTGTCCGGGTCGGGTGCGGCGCCGGGCAGGCCGTCCTCGGCGTCCGGACCGTCGTCGGTCAGGGGTGCCGGGTCAGTGCCGCCGTCCGGCTGCTGCGCTCGGTTGCGAGGGCCGGCCTCCATTGCCACGCGCCCTCCCCACTGCAGACTGCACGCCTCGATCGAAGGTCGATGATGACACGCCCTCAGGGGCCCGGATGACGGCCGGAGCGTCCCGATGCCATGACGTGATCAGGCTGTGACCGGTCGTTCGAGCAACGCCAGCGCCTGCCCGGGAAGTTCCGCGCGGTGCTCGGCGGCTCCGCTGAGCCAGTGGACCCGCGGGTCCCGGCGGAACCACGAGTCCTGACGGCGCGCGAAGCGCTTGGTGGCGCGCACCGTCTCGTCGCGCGCCTCCTGCTCGGTGCACTCCCCCGCGAGCTGGGCCAGCACCTGCTGGTAACCGAGCGCCCGCGAGGCCGTACGGCCCGCACGCAGCCCCTGGCCCTCCAGCCGGCGCACCTCGTCGACCAGGCCCGCTTCCCACATGCGGTCGACCCGGCGGGCGATCCGCTCGTCGAGCTCGGGGCGCGCGACATCGACACCGATCTGCAGGGTGTCGTAGACCGCTTCGTGGCCGGGGAGGTTCGCGGTGAAGGGGCGGCCGGTGATCTCGATGACCTCCAGGGCGCGCACGATGCGACGGCCGTTGCTCGCCAGGATCGCGCGGCCGGCCTCGGGGTCGGCGGCGGCCAGCCGGGCGTGGAGGGGGCCGCTGCCCCCTGCGGCCAGTTCGGCCTCCAGCCGGGCGCGCACCTCCGGGTCGGTGCCGGGGAAGTCCAGGGCGTCGATCGCACCGCGTACATACAGGCCGGAGCCGCCGACGAGGACCGGGGTACGGCCCTCGGCGAGCAGCCGGTCGATCTCGGCGCGGGCCAGCCGCTGGTACTCGGCGACGCTGGCGGCGCAGGTCACGTCCCAGATGTCCAGGAGGCGGTGCGGGACACCCTGCTGCTCCTCGGGCGTGAGTTTGGCGGTGCCGATGTCCATGCCGCGGTAGAGCTGCATCGAGTCGGCATTGATGACCTCGCCCCCCACGTGCTGTGCGAGCGCGACGCCCAGATCGGACTTTCCGGCCGCGGTGGGACCGACGACGGCGATGACCCGCGGAGCGGGAACGACGGTGTTCACCCCGCCAGTCTCGCAAACATCGCACCCCCGTCCCGAACGAGCGACGTGACGGGCAACCGATGGGGTCGTTGCCTGTTGCGAGGTCCCGAGTGGCCGGTGCGCCTCACCGGCGCCCGCGGGCGGCGCAAGGGACCGTTCCCCGGCGGCACGGGATGTCGCCATCTGAAGAGCGTAGGAGCAGTTATGGGCGTGTTTTCGCGGTTTCGCCGCCGTAGGTCCGAAGCGTCGACGGAGGAGCCCGCCACCACGGCGGTGACGGCCGGGGCGGAGAAGCCGGCCGAGGTGGAGGAGCCCGCCGAGAAGCCGGCGGGGCCGGTCGTTCCGGCGGCCACGGAGGGTTCCGATGCCGCCGGGGAGGCCGCAGTCTCCCGCGCGGGAGACTCCTGCGCGGACGAGGGCGCCGCCGGCCACACCACGGCACCCGGGCCGGCGGCCCCGGAGGCGTCCGGAGGAGCTGCGGCCGAAGCGGCGGCCGGCGACGGGCCGCCGGCGGAGAAGGCCGGTGAGAAGGCCGGTGAGAAGGCCGGTGAGAAGGCCGGTGAGAGCGCCGGAATCCCCCGGCAGCAGTCGGCCGAGGCCGCCGCGGACAGCGAGGGCGCACGGCAGTAGCCCGCCGTGCGCACCGTGCTCGCCGTACGGAGCTCGACGGCCGCGGGGCGAAGCGCCTCGCGGCCGTCGCCGTACCCGTCCTCGGTGCCGCGGTACCCGCCCCCGGTGCCGCGCTACGACCAGGACGCCACGAAGTAGCCCACGCCGTACGGGGCCTCCTCGCACAGCAGCCGTCCGCTCAGGCCCGCGTCCTCGGCCGCGCCCGCCAGCACCTGCCAGCAGGCCCGTCCGGACGCCTGGAGGGCGGCGGCCGGCTCCTCGTCCAGGGCGGCCAGCGCCTCGGTGTCGGCGGTGCCCAGGGCGCGCGCCGCGGCGGCGTCGAAGGCCTCGGCCCGCTCGTCGAAGTAGCCGGGCGCCTTCACCGTCCGGCAGGCGCTGCCGTCGCCCATCACCAGCAGTGCCACCCGGGGCGCGGACGCCGCGATCTCCCGGCCCGCCGACAGCGCACGGTCGCGGGGCAGCGACTCGGCCACTCCCAGCGCCTCCACGGGGGCGTCGGCCCGCTCCGTACGCGACAGCAGCCAGGCGCCGACCGCCAGCGACGGCGGGAGTTCCCGCTCCGGCACGGTCTCCGCGGCGCCCAGCCGCACCTCCAGATCCACCCCGAAGCCGCGGAAGGAGCCGGGGGCGCCCTGCGGATACGGGCCCCGGCCGGCCTCGTCGGACGGGCCCAGGACGACCAGCCGGTCGGGGCGCGCCGCGGCGAGCACGCCGAGCGCGTCCAGGCAGGCGGCGCGCAGCGCATCGAGTTCGGGCGCCGCCCCGGCGGCCACCTCCGGGACGAGGAGCGGCGGGCAGGGGCAGACAGCGGCGGCTACGAGCATGCCACGCAGCGTAACGCCCCTGGTGCGGGGCCGGTCCTGGCGCCCTGCGGGGCGCCAGGCAAGACGGCCGGTACGAGGCCGGGCGGTCGCGGCCGGTCAGTCGCAGCCGCAGCCGGCGGCGGGCGCCGGGCTCGGTGCCGGGGCGCCGATGGTGGGCAGGCCCAGCAGCACGCCCTGGGGCTTCTCTGCCGGGGCGGCGTTGCGCTTCTCCCAGGCGTCACCGGCGCGGGTGCGGCGGACCGCCTTGGCCGGGCCCTCCGCCAGGAGGTGGTGCGGGGCGGCGTAGGTGACCTCGACGGTCACCGTGTCGCCGGGGCGGACCGGCTCGTCGGGGCGGGTGAAGTGCACCAGGCGGTTGTCGGGGGCCCGGCCGGACAGGCGGTGGGTCGCCTCGTCCTTGCGGCCCTCGCCCTCGGCGACCAGGACCTCCAGGGTGCGGCCGACCTGCTTCTTGTTCTCCTCCCAGGAGATCTCCTCCTGGAGGGCGACCAGGCGCTCGTAGCGCTCCTGGACCACGGCCTTGGGGATCTGCCCTTCCATGTCGGCCGCCGGGGTGCCGGGGCGCTTGGAGTACTGGAAGGTGAAGGCCTGGGCGAAACGGGACTCGCGGACCGTGTGCAGCGTCTGCTCGAAGTCCTCCTCGGTCTCGCCCGGGAAGCCGACGATGATGTCCGTGGAGATCGCGGCGTCCGGCATCGCGGCGCGCACCTTGTCGATGATGCCGAGGAAGCGCTCCTGGCGGTACGAGCGGCGCATCGCCTTGAGCACGGTGTCCGAGCCGGACTGCAGCGGCATGTGGAGCTGGGGCATGACGTTGGGCGTCTCGGCCATGGCGGCGATGACGTCGTCGGTGAAGTCGCGGGGGTGCGGGGAGGTGAAACGCACCCGCTCCAGGCCCTCGATCCGCCCGCAGGCGCGCAGCAGCTTGCTGAAGGCCTCGCGGTCGCCGATGTCGGAGCCGTAGGCGTTGACGTTCTGGCCGAGCAGGGTGATCTCGCTGACGCCCTCGGCGACCAGTGCCTCGATCTCGGCGAGGATGTCGCCGGGCCGGCGGTCCTTCTCCTTGCCGCGCAGCGCCGGGACGATACAGAACGTACAGGTGTTGTTGCAGCCCACCGAGATCGAGACCCAGGCGGCGTACGCGCTCTCGCGCCGGGTGGGCAGGGTCGAGGGGAACGCCTCCAGCGATTCGGCGATCTCGACCTGCGCCTCTTCCTGGATGCGGGCACGCTCCAGCAGCACCGGCAGCTTGCCGATGTTGTGCGTCCCGAAGACCACATCGACCCAGGGGGCCTTCTTGACGATGGTGTCGCGGTCCTTCTGGGCCAGACAGCCGCCCACGGCGATCTGCATACCGGGGCGCGCGGCCTTCTTCGGGGCGAGCTGGCCGAGGTTGCCGTAGAGCCGGTTGTCGGCGTTCTCCCGCACCGCGCAGGTGTTGAAGACCACCACGTCGGCGCCGTCGCCGTCCTTGGGCGCGGGGACGTATCCGGCCTCTTCCAGCAGGCCCGACAACCGCTCGGAGTCGTGGACGTTCATCTGGCACCCGTAGGTGCGGATCTCGTAACTCTTGTTCACGCCCACTGCCTGGCTCCGGTCGCTGCTGGTCATGCAACAAGGGTAGGCGGTACGGGAAGTACCTCCCGCCGCGGAGTCTTCGGGCCGGATCCGGCAGCCCCGGGTGTGCCGCGCCGCGGGCGGCCCGCCTCACAGGGCCAGCACGATGGCGGCTCCGACGCCGCCCGCCACCAGCGCGAAGGCCGCGCTGCCCAGGCCGCCGTGCCCCCAGCGGAAGGGGCGGTCGAGCGCGAAGCGGCCGGGTCCGGTGGCCGCGACGGCCAGCGCGACGACGGCGATGGTCAGGGGATATTCGATGCCGCCGGTCATCGCCCAGAGCCCCTTGGGCGCCGACACAACCATGGCATTGATCATCACTCCGATGAGTGCGGCGGCCGCGAGGGGCGTGAGCAGCCCTACGGCGAGGCCGAGGCCGCCGAGGAATTCCGAGACTCCGGCGAGGCAGGCGAAGGACTTGCCGGGGTGGTAGCCGAGGGCATCGAAGCCCTTGCCGGTGGCGGCGAGGCCCTGGCCGCCGAAGATCCCGAAGAGCTTCTGGGCGCCGTGTCCGGCCAGGAGCAGTCCCACGGTCAGGCGCAGGAGGAGCAGGCCGAGGTCGGCGGCGAGCGGCGGTGAGCGGAGGGTGTCGGGCCGGGCGTGGGCATCCGTCCGCGGCTCGGTGTGCGGTTTCAGCGGTTTCACGGTGACTCGCTTCCCGCACCGGCGCGTCATGGCCGCGGTGTCGGACACCGGCGCCGGTGCGCTCAGGGTGGAGGGGATCGAGTGGGGTGCGCGCCGGTCGGCGCGCGGTGGGAGACGTGCCAGGTCCCCGCTACGTCGAGAGGTCGGGAGGAGGAAACCTCCCCTATCGATCGTGCTACGCGAAGTGCCGTCTGCAAAGGGCGGTCGCACACCGGGGCGCCCCGCCCCGGGTGCCGCACCTCCCGTCAGGAGGTCCCGCACCTCCCGTCAGGACGTCCCGCACCTCCCGTCAGGAGGTCCTGCCCCTCCCTTTCCCGCCGCGGTACTGGCAGGATCCCGCCCATGGTCACAGCTTTCTCCCGCACCGGCCGCCGGGCCTTCCAGGCGGCGGTCGCGGCACTGGTCGCCCTCGGACTGGCGCTGTGGTGGCTGCTGGCGATGGGCGGTGAGCCCACGCCCCGTGGGTCACTGACGCTGGCGACGGGCGTGCCGACCGGCGTGTACGCACGGTACGGGGAGCTGCTGAAGCAGGATCTGGCGCACGACCTGCCGGACGTCGATCTGCGGCTGGCCCGCACCGAGGGCTCCATCGACAATCTGCGGCAACTGGTCTCCGGGCGCGCGGACTTCGCCATCGCGACGGCCGACGCGGTCGCCACCTACGAGGTCAGGGGCGAGCCGGGCGCGGACCGGCTGCGGGCCTGCGCCCGGCTGTACGACGACTACATGCAGCTGGTGGTGCCGAAGAAGTCCGCGGTGCGCTCGACGAAGGATCTGCGGGGGCTGCGGGTGGGGGTGGGGACCGACGACTCCGGGGTCCAGCTGGTCACCCGGCGGCTGGTGGAGGCGGCCGGGCTGGACTTCCACGAGGACATCGAGCCGGTGCGGGTCGGCATCGACCAGATGCCCAAGCTGCTGGAGCAGCACAAACTGGATGCCTTCTTCTGGTCCGGCGGGCTGCCCACGACGGCCGTGCAGCGCCTGGCACAGCGCTTCCCGGTGCGGCTGGTCCCGCTCGGTGATCTCAGCCCGGCCCTGCACCGGCAGGGCGAGCGGACCCGCTACTACCGGGCGGCGGTACTGCCCGCCGATGCCTATCCCCTGGCCCAGGACGGGCAGGCCGTGAAGACGATCGCGGTGGCGAATCTGCTGGTCACGACCGACCGGGAGGACCCGGTGATGGCCCAGGGCATCACCCGTACGGTCATCGGCAGCCGGGATTCGATCGGGCGCCAGGTCCATGCCGCGCAGAAGGTGGATCTGCGGACGGCGGTGTTCACCGATCCGCTGGAGCTCCATGAGGGCGCCCGGCGCTATTACCTGTCCCAGAAGCCGTGAGCCGGAAGCACTGACCGAAAGCACCGGGCCGGAAACGATGCGCACGAAGCGCTGAGCTCACCGCGTCCGCGAACGGACCGGGGCCCGCACCGGACGGACCGGTGCGGGCCCCGATCACGGGACGCGAGAGCGTCAGGCGGCGACGATGTTCTCCGCCTGCGGGCCCTTCGGGCCCTGGGTCACGTCGAAGGTGACCTTCTGGCCCTCGAGGAGCTCACGGAAGCCCTGGGCGGCGATGTTCGAGTAGTGGGCGAAGACGTCGGGGCCGCCGCCGTCCTGCTCGATGAAGCCGAAGCCCTTTTCCGAGTTGAACCACTTGACGGTGCCGGAAGCCATGTTTTTCTCCTTCATGGGGCAAACCGGAGACCACACTGCGCGGCCTCCTTGTCGCCGAGATGATTGCCCCACACCGGAACAGGTCCGGAAACAAGGAACGCCCGGGGCATCCAGCCTCCGGGCGCGCACAAAGTTCATCATGGGTACCACAACTGCAACGCCGTTCACGGTAGCACAGGTGCCGGGGAGGCTCCGCGGACCGTGCCCGCCGGCCCGTCACGGGCCCCGTCAGGGGGCGGTGCGCGGCACGGTGACCGTGACCTTCAGCCCGTGCGGCGGGTGCGGGGCGTAGGCGATGGTGGCGCCGCCCGCGGTGAGCAGGGCGCGGGTGATCGAGAGACCGAGCCCGGAGCCGGAGACGTTCTGGTGGCGGCCGCTGCGCCAGAAGCGGTCGCCGATCCGGGCGAGCTCGTCATCGGTCAGGCCGGGGCCGCGGTCGGCGACGGTGACCTGGACGCGCTCGCCCGCCGCTGCGACACCGACGGTGACCGGCCGGCCCTCCGGGGTGAACTTCAGGGCGTTGTCGACGACGGCGTCCAGCGCGCTGGACAGCGCGACCGGGTCGGCCCAGCCGGTGACGGCGCGCTGGCCTTCGTAGGTGAGGAGGACGCCCTTGTCGTCGGCCAGCGGGCGCCAGGAGCCGACGCGTTCGGCGGCCAGCGCCGCGACATCGGTGAGCTGGAGGTCGGCGGCGGTGTGTTCGGCCAGCGCGAGGTCGAGCAGATCGTCCAGGACGCGGGCCAGCCGCTTGCCCTCGGTGCGGACCGAGGCGATCTCCGCGTTGCCGTCGGGGAGTTCGAGGGCCAGCAGCTCGATGCGCAGCAGCAGCGCGGACAGCGGGTTGCGCAGTTGGTGGGAGGCGTCGGCGACGAAGGCACGCTGCTGCTCCAGGACATCCTCGACGTGGTCGGCCATCTCGTTGAACGAGCGGGCCAGCCGGCGCAGTTCGGGCGGTCCTGCGGTGGCCGCCACGCGGGCGTTCATCCGGCCGGTGGCGATGTCGTGGCTGGCCGTGTCCAGGACGCGTACCGGGCGCAGTACCCAGCCGGTGAGGCGGAAGGCCGCGGCAACGGCGACGAGCATGGCCGCGCACTCCCCGGCCGCGATCAGCAGCCAGCTGCGCAGGACGCCGGCGCGCAGATGTCCGGTGGGCGAATCGGTCATCACGACGGCGACCACATCGCCGTCGCGGATCACCGGTGAGGCGACCGGGATGCGTCCGGTGTCGTCCCAGGGCCAGATCTGGTGCGGATCATGGCTGCGACGGCCCGCCAGCGCCTCGCGGAAGGCCTGGGCGCCCTCGCCGTCGCGGGGCACCGGCATACCGGCCGGGGCGGCGGCCATCGGAGTGTGATCGCGGTAGAAGACGCCGGCCCGGATCCCGTAGAGGCCGTAGTAGCGCGCGAGCTCGGTACGGAGGGTGGCCAGCCGCTCGTCCTCCTCAGGGGTCTTGCTGTCGGTGTCCGTGGCGGGGCGGGCGGTGACGAACTGGGCGAGGGAGGCGAAGCGCGCGGCGTCGTCGATCCGGTCGACGACCACCCGCTGCTGCTCCACGCCGGCCGTGATCACACCCAGCGGGATGCCCAGCGCAAGCAGCACACCGGCCATGAGGACGATGAGGAGAGGCAGGAGTCGGGTGCGCACCTGGCAGCGGCGGCCTTCAGGAGGCCGGGGAGGCGGGCAGCCGCCGCCCCGCGCCGGCGGCCGGGACGACCAGGCGGTAGCCGACGCCGCGCACCGTCTCGATCAGGGCGGGCATCCGCAGCTTGGCGCGGAGTGAGGCGATGTGGACCTCCAGGGTCCGGCCGGTGCCCTCCCAGCTCGTGCGCCACACCTCGCTGATGATCTGTTCCCGGCGGAAGACCACACCGGGCCGCTGGGCGAGCAGCGCCAGCAGGTCGAACTCCTTGCGGGTGAGCGGGACCGCGGCGCCGTCCACGGAAACCTGGCGGGTGGGGAGTTCGACGGTGACCGCGCCCAGATACAGCGCCTCGCCGGGGACGCCCTCGTCGGCAGGCTGCTCGGCGCCGCCGGACGCGTTGCGCCGGCTCACCGCATGGATACGGGCCAGCAGCTCACCGGTGTCGTACGGCTTGACGACATAGTCGTCGGCGCCGAGGTTGAGGCCGTGGATGCGGGAGCGCACATCGGACCGCGCGGTGACCATGATGACGGGGGTGGCGCAGATCTTGCGGATCCGGCCGCACACCTCGAAGCCGTCCTGGTCGGGCAGCCCGAGGTCGAGCAGCACCACCGCGAACGGCTCCGCATGGGCGGGCAGCAGGGCCTTGAGCGCCTCCTCGCCGTTGCGTGCGTGCACGACGGACAGGCCGTGCTTGGCCAGCACCGCGGACAGGGCCGCGGCGACATGATCGTCGTCCTCGACGAGCAGCAGTCTCATGCGTGCCTCCTCCCGGGGTGCGTGTGTACGGGCCACAGGGCATCTACGGCGATACGAGGCATGCGCGTCAAGAGGAGGCCACCTCCTGGCCGCCATCCGTTACCCAGCCGGTACGCCCGCGGGGCCGGGCCGGCGTCGCCCTGCGGGGACCCCGCCTGACGCAGAGTGTCCGTTTGCGGCCGGATCGTTATCCTCAAGTTCCCCTCAGAAGTAATGACGCTGGTCGCAGGGCGTCATTACTGTCCTCCCAACCGAGGAGGACGGAGCTACACGCCGATGAGCGAAGTATCGGTGACCAAGAACGCCGAGGGTCCCGCGCCGGCAGGGGACCAGCTGGTCGTGCTGGACAACGTGAACAAGCACTTCGGCGCGCTGCACGTGCTCCAGGACATCGACCTGACGATCCACCGCGGCGAGGTCCTCGTCGTGATCGGGCCTTCGGGCTCGGGCAAGTCGACGCTCTGCCGCACGATCAACCGCCTGGAGACCATAGACAGCGGCAGCATCACGATCGACGGGAAGCCGTTGCCGCAGGAGGGACGGGAGCTGGCCCGGCTGCGCGCCGACGTGGGCATGGTCTTCCAGTCCTTCAATCTCTTCGCGCACAAGACGGTGCTCGAGAACGTGATGCTGGGGCAGACCAAGGTCCGCAGGACGGACAAGGCCAACGCCATGACGAAGGCCCGCGCCCTGCTCGACCGGGTCGGCGTCGGCACCCAGGCGGACAAGTACCCCGCACAGCTCTCCGGCGGTCAGCAGCAGCGGGTGGCGATCGCCCGTGCGCTGGCGATGGACCCGAAGGTGATGCTGTTCGACGAGCCGACGTCCGCGCTCGACCCGGAAATGATCAACGAGGTGCTGGACGTGATGCAGCAGCTCGCCCGGGACGGCATGACGATGATCGTGGTCACCCATGAGATGGGGTTCGCGCGCTCCGCAGCGAACCGGGTCGTCTTCATGGCGGACGGCCGCATCGTCGAAGAGGCTGAGCCGAACCAGTTCTTCAACAACCCGCGCAGCGACCGCGCCAAGGACTTCCTGTCGAAGATCCTCCACCACTGAGGCCGCAGTCGGGCCACCGTCATTGCCAACACTTGCTGAACCAAAGGATGTTCACCATGAGGATTCGTCAAACGGCTGCGGCCGGTGCGGTGGTGCTCGCGCTGGCGGCCACGGCGACTGCGTGCGGCGGCGAGAAGGGAACGGCGGGCGACAAGCCGGCCGGCGGAGAGGTCTTCAGCGGCACCTACAAGGTCGCCTCGGCACCGAAAATCGACTCCCCGGTGCTGAAGAAGGCCCAGAAGGCCAAGAAGATCGTCATCGGGGTGAAGGCCGACCAGCCGTTCCTGGGTTTCAAGGACACCGCCGGCAAATACTCCGGCTTCGACATCGAGATCGCCAAGATGGTCGCCGCCGACCTGGGCTTCTCCGAGAAGCAGATCGAGTACAAGACGATCGACTCCAACGTCCGTGAGACCACCATCTCCCACGGCCAGGTCGACTACTACGTCGGTACCTACACGATCAACGACGAGCGCAAGAAGCAGGTCGGCTTCGCGGGCCCGTATTACACCGCCGGCGCGGACCTCCTGGTGCGCAGGGACGACAAGTCCATCACCGGCCCGGAATCCCTCAAGGGCAAGAAGGTCTGCTCGATCGTCGGCTCGACTCCGCTGCAGGAGATCAAGAAGCCGAGGTACGGCGCGAACACCAGCGAGCAGTCGAAGTACTCGGACTGCGTCAAGAACCTCGTGGACGGCCAGGTGCAGGCGGTCACCACCGACGACGCGATCCTCAAGGGCTACGCGGCACAGCGCCCCAGCCAGCTCCGGGTCGTCGGCAAGCCGTTCACCAAGGAGCCCTACGGCGTCGGTATGCGCAAGGACGACAAGGCCCTGCGCACCGCCATCACCGAGGCGCTGGAGAACCACATCAAGAACGGCGACTACGAGAAGGCCTACAAGGGCACGCTCGGCAAGTCGGGTTCGCCCTTCAAGGCCCCGGAGACCCCGCTTCCGCGCGACTGAGGCACCCCGCCCGCCGGACCGCGCCGCCCCGTACGCCCGCCGCGGCGGGTGTACGGGGCGCGGTGTCTTCCGCGCCCGCCCCCTTTGATCCTCTTCCCGCCGTCGACCCGACCGCTACCGCGGAGACCCCATGAACGTACTCCTCGATTACCTGCCCGAGTTCCGGGACGGGTTCTTCGGAACCCTGGCGATCACCGCGTCCAGCGCGCTGCTCGCCCTGGTCCTCGGCGTTGCCATAGCCGGCTTCCGGGTGTCTCCGGTCCCGCCGCTGCGCGCCTTCGGCACGGCCTGGGTCACGGTGCTGCGCAACACCCCGCTGACGCTGCTCTTCCTGGTCGCGTTCTTCGTCGTCCCTCAGGTGCTCTTCCGCGGCGCCAGCCCGTACATCCTGGCCACCCTGGCCCTCGGCTTCTACACCTCCTCCTTCGTCTGCGAGGCGGTGCGGTCCGGCATCAACACCGTGCCGCTGGGCCAGGCGGAGGCCGCGCGCAGCATCGGCATGACGTTCTCCCAGACGCTGCGCGAGATCGTGCTCCCCCAGGCCACGCGCACCGTGCTGGCACCGCTCAGCAGCATCTTCATCGCGCTGACGAAGAACTCCGCCATCGCCGGAGCGTTCGGGTACGGCGAGCTGTTCAACGTCTCCAAGCTGCTCAACGACAAGGGGTACGCGATCGCCTGGATCTTCCTGTGGACGGCGCTCGCCTACCTCGTCATCACCTTCGCCATCAGCGGCGCCTTCCGGGTGCTGGAGCGCCGGATGGGGGTCGTGCGGTGAACGGACGCGGGAGGCCGGACGGGACGACGTGGGTGCCGCGCGCAGGCGGGGCGGAAACTAGTGAGGTAAGGGCATGAGCGGCGCCAGCGTTCTCTACGACGTACCCGGGCCGAAGGCAAAGACACGCAACCGCATCTACGGCGTCTGCGGTGCGCTCGCGATGCTGGGACTGCTCGTGTTCGCCGTGGTCCGGCTCAACACCAAGGGCCAGCTCGAACCCGAGGTGTGGAACATCTTCAACAACGCCGGAGTGCGGACCAACATCCGTGACGGCGTCCTGACGACACTTCAGGTCTTCGCGGTCGCGGCGGTGCTGTCGCTGGTCCTGGGCGTGCTGCTGGCGGTGGCGCGGCTGTCGGACCACAAGCCGGTCCGCTGGCTGGCGACCGGCTTCATCGAGCTCTTCCGCGCCGTCCCGCTGCTGATCACGATCTACGCGCTGTGGGTGGCGCTCCTGACCAACCGCGAAGCCCTCGGCCTCGGCGAGGACGGGCCGCAGTTCTGGGCACTGGTCATCGGGCTGACGGTCTACAACGGTTCGGTCCAGGCCGAGGTGCTCCGGGCCGGCGTCAATTCCGTCCCCGCGGGACAGCGTGAGGCCGCCTACGCACTCGGTATGACCAAGACCCAGGTCATGACGACGGTGCTGCTCCCGCAGGCCGTCCGCGCGATGCTCCCGACGATCATCAGCCAGCTCGTGGTGACCCTGAAGGACACCTCGCTGGGCTACATCATCACCTTCGAGGAACTGCTCTTCACCGCCCGCCAGATGAGCACCAACATCCTCGTCAACGGCAATGACACCTACGTGCCGTTCATCATCGTGACCGGTGCCCTCTACGTCGCGATGTGCCTGGCGCTGTCCTCCCTCGCCAACTGGATCGAGCGGCGCGGCAGCCGGGCCAGGACGGGCATCAAGGTGGCCGCGGCCGGCGAGCCGGTGGCGGCCGGCGACGCGATGGAGGTTGCCGACGCGGTACCGGACAAGCCGGCGGCCCCGCAGGACTGAGCTCCGGCCGCTGCGCCCCCGCGCCGCCCTGACGGCGCGCCGGCCCGCGCGGCTGAGATGAGACCGTCCGGAGGCGGTGGCACCGCTGCCACCGCCTCCGTCACTTGACGCGAGCGGCCGCAGTGGGTTGCATACGCTGTGTGATCACGCACCGGGTTCCAACTGCCAGTTTCCGCCTGTCCCGTACGTACCAGCGGCCCCGGGGAGCTGCGCCGTGGACCCGGTGATCGTGGTCGGTGCCGGCCCGGTCGGCCTCTCCCTCTCCCTCGCCCTCGCCCGCCTCGGCGTGCCCAGTGTCGTCCTCGACGAGACCACCGGCCAGGAGGACACCCGGCCCGCCCGCACCGCCGTGCTCCACCAGGACACCGCCGCTTTCGTCGGCCGTCTCGGCTGTGCCGACACCCTGGAGAGCGCCGGTACCCGGTGGACGGCCTGGCGCACGATGCGCCGCCGGCGCCTGCTGGAACGCATCGCCTTCGTCCCGCCGACCCCGGACGGCGCCGCCCCCGCCACCGCCGTGTCCCCGGTCCATCTGCCGCAGCATGCCCTCACCCGCGCGCTGCGCGCCGCACTCGCCCGCGAAAAGCTCGCCGAGATCGTCACCGGCAGCCGGCTCGCCGGCCTCGAACAGGACGAGCAGGGCGTCAGCGCCCTCACCCGCGGCACCAACGGAACGTGGTGGCGCGGGAGTTACCTCATCGGCTGCGACGGCCCCCGCTCGACGGTCCGCAAGCTGCTGGACATCCGCTTCCCGGGCCGTACGGCAGTGGAACGGCATGCGGTCGCCGCGCTGCGCTGCGAGCTCCCGTGGCCCGGCGAGGCACTGCTGCACCGCTCGCCGCCCCGGCACGGCGGCGGACCGGGCGGCGAGGTGTCCGCCCGCCCGCTGCCCGACGGCATCTGGCGGCTGGACTGGCTGCTGCCACCGGGGCGCGAACTGGTCACACCGGACGCGCTGGTCGCCCGGATCCGCGACTCACTGGCCGGCTGGACCACCGAATCCCCGGCGGACGCGGACGGCGCGGACGGCGGCGCGGCGCCCGCGCGGGGGCGCGGCCACGGGCGGCTGGTCCCGCCGTACGAACTCCTCGACACCGGTGTGCACACCGTCCACCACCGGCTGGCCCGGCGCTGGCGCCAGGGCCGCGCCTTCCTCGCCGGGGACGCCGCCCATCTGCTGGGCGCCCTCGGCACCCAGGGCCTGGACGAGGGGCTGCGGGACGCCGAGAACCTCGCCTGGAAGCTGGGCCTGGCCTGGCACCACGGCGCCTGTGAGGTACTGCTCGACAGCTACCAGGCCGAGCGCCGGGGCGCGGTCGCGGCCCGGCTGCGCGCCGCGGACCAGGCGCTGCCGCTGCTGCGCGACGGCCGGTCGGCCCGCTGGCGGACCGTGCTCCCGGGCGCGGTGCGCGGCCGCAGCACCCTGCTCACCGATGGTCATCTGAGCCGCGGCCCGCTGGGCGCGCCGCCGGTGTACGCCCGCACCCCGCTCGCGCCGCCCGTGACCGGGGGCCCCGTCGTCGAGACGCTTCCCGGCGCGGCCGTCACGGATGTGCCGGTGACCGCGTCCGACGGCTCGGTGGTCCGGCTGCGCGACCGGCTCGGGAAGGGCCTCCTGGTGGTGCTGGTGGCACCCGGTACCGGTGTCTGGGACCGGCGGCACTGGCAGTCGGCGGGCCTGATGCCGCGATTGGCCGACGCGGTCGGCGCCCTGCCGATGGCCGCCGAGATCCTGGTCACCGAGGCCTATCCGGGTGCGGCCGCGCACACCGTGCTGCTCGTACGGCCGGACGGCCATCTGGTCACCGCGCTGTCGGGGGTCCGCCCGGCCGAGATGGCCGCCTGTGCGGACGCGGTACGCGGCAGGGTGTCCGGGCAGGAGGCGGAGCCCGGCCGAGAACGGCGGCCCGAGGGGGCCGGCGACTCCGGGGGGTCCCGGGACGGCGGAGCCGGGCAGGGGGGAGCGGGAGCCGGGGCGGGTGAGCCCGGGGAGGGCGGAGCCGGGGCGAGTGGCGCCGGGGAGGGTGAGTACGGGGCGGGCGGAGCCGCGGAGAGCCGGGCTTGCGCGGTTGACCCTCCGCGAACGTCCATGCTTCACTCCGAGGGTGACTGATCACAGCTCGCGATTCTGGCGGAGGGTCCATCTCGACCTGCTCCGCTATGCGGGCTGTATGTGTCGTCCGTCCTGTTGATCCGCAGCTCCTTCCCCGCGCGGCCGCCTGCCCCTCCGGCAGCCGCGCCTCTTCGCGATCACCCAGGACGGTTTCCGTGCCCGACGTACGTACCCCTGCGCGCCCGCGTGCCACCGGCCATGACGGTGGGCCCGGCGCCCGTGAACTTCTCGACTTCGCCCACCGCACCGCCGCGGACCCGGAGCTCATCGCTTCGCTCCCGCTCGACCCCGAAGGCCGTACCTGGATCCGGCTGGACGGGCCGGGCGGCAGTGAGGCCTGGCTGATCGGCTGGCCGCCCGGCACCGGTACCGGCTGGCACGACCACGGCGGCTCGCACGGCGCCTTCGCGACGGCCGCGGGCGAGCTGACGGAACAGTCGCTCACCGCTCAGCTCCCCGCCGAGGGCTGGAAGACCCTGGAGCTCGCCGACGGTGTGGACCGGGAGCGCAAGCTCAGCGACGGCCGCGGCCGGGCGTTCGGCCCGCACCATGTCCATCAGGTGCTCAACCTCTCCCCACAGACCCATGCGGTGTCGGTACACGCCTACTACCCGCCGCTGCCGTTGATGCGCCGCTACAGCCGCACCGGGCCGCTGCTGCGGCTCGAAGCGGTCGAGCAGCCCGAGGAGTGGACATGAGCGCGGTCGACGAGCTGCTGGCCCGTGCCCGGCGCGAGCTGGGGCACCGGGTGGGTCCGCGGGAGGCCGCCGCCGTCCAGGAATCCGGCGGGCTGCTGGTGGACATCCGCTACGCGGAGCTGAGGGAGCGCGACGGCCTCATCCTCGGCGCACTGATCGTGGAGCGCAACGAGCTGGAGTGGCGGCTCGACCCGACGGGCGAGCACCGCGCCCCGGAAGCGACCCATCACGCCCTGCCGGTCGTGGTCGTCTGCAACGAGGGCTACGCATCGAGCCTCGCGGCACTTTCCCTGCGCGAGCTGGGCCTGCACCGGGCAACCGACCTGGAGGGCGGATTCCAGGCTTGGCGGGGGGCCGGGTTGCCGGTGGGGTGAGACGGCGGGCTGTGGGAGGTAAGGGGGCGGCGGCTCCTTCGCCGTCTTTCTCTCCCCCCACCCCTCCCCCACCCCCATGGCCTCGGCCTGCTCTGCTCACGTGTCCGGCAGACAGTGCTCCTCCAGGAGTGCCGGGTCCTCGCCTTCCTCCTCCAGGGCCTGCCTGACCACCCGGAGGGCGAGGCCTTCCGGGTACCCCTTGCGGGCCAGCATTCCGGCCAGACGGCGCAGGCGCTTTTCGCGGTCCAGGCCTCGCGTGGAGCGCAGTTTGCGGTCGACCAGCTCGCGGGCGGTGGCCTCCTCCTGTTCGGAGTCGAGGCGGCCGACGGCCACATCGATGAGGGCGGAGTCCACACCCTTGGTACGCAGTTCACGGGCCAGGGCGCGGCGGGCCAGGCCGCGCCCGTGATGGCGGGACTCCACCCAGGCGTCGGCGAATGCCGCGTCATCGATCAGTCCGACGTCCTCGAAGCGGGAGAGCACTTCTTCCGCCGCCTCCTCGGGGATGCCCCGCTGGTGCAGGGCGTCCCCGAGCTGCTTGCGCGTACGGGGGCTCCCGGTGAGCAGGCGCAGGCAGATGGCCCGTGCCTGCTCCTCGGGCGTACGCGGTGGTCCCGACCCGGCCCTCGACGCGTCGGGACCACCGCTGCTCTCCCGGCCATGACGGCCCCTGCGGCCCTGACGGGTCTCGGCGTCGCCGGCAGCGCTGCTGGTGTCGTCCTCGCAGCCCGGCCATTCCGTTCGCCGCGTCATGGCGGGCTAGCTCTTGACCGCGGCGGCCTTGGAACCCTTGGTGCCCTTGGCCGCCGGTGCCGGAGCTGCGACAGCCGGTTCGCCCGCCGCCACCGCGGCGTCCGCGCCGGGCTCCGCCGCCGGGTCCTGCGGCTTCACCCCGATACCGAGCTTTTCCTTGATCTTCTTCTCGATCTCGTTGGCGAGATCCGGGTTGTCCTTGAGGAAGTTGCGGGCGTTTTCCTTGCCCTGGCCGAGCTGGTCGCCTTCGTAGGTGTACCAAGCACCGGACTTGCGGATGAAGCCGTGCTCCACACCCATGTCGATCAGGCCGCCCTCACGGCTGATGCCCTGGCCGTAGAGGATGTCGAACTCGGCCTGCTTGAAGGGCGGGGAGACCTTGTTCTTGACGACCTTGACGCGGGTGCGGTTGCCGACCGCGTCCGTGCCGTCCTTGAGGGTTTCGATGCGGCGGATGTCGAGGCGCACCGAGGCGTAGAACTTCAGCGCACGGCCACCGGTGGTGGTCTCCGGGGAACCGAACATCACGCCGATCTTCTCGCGGAGCTGGTTGATGAAGATCGCGGTGGTCTTGGACTGGTTGAGCGCGCTGGTGATCTTGCGCAGCGCCTGGCTCATCAGCCGGGCCTGGAGGCCGACGTGGGAGTCGCCCATCTCGCCCTCGATCTCGGCCCGCGGCACCAGGGCGGCGACGGAGTCGATCACGATGAGGTCGAGGGCGCCGGAGCGGACGAGCATGTCCGTGATCTCCAGGGCCTGCTCGCCGTTGTCCGGCTGGGACAGGATGAGGGAGTCGGTGTCCACGCCGAGCTTCTTGGCGTACTCGGGGTCGAGGGCGTGCTCGGCGTCGATGAACGCGACGGAGCCGCCGGCCTTCTGGGCATTCGCGACGGCGTGCAGGGTCAGGGTCGTCTTACCGGAGGACTCCGGGCCGTAGACCTCGACAACGCGGCCGCGGGGGATGCCGCCGACGCCGAGGGCGACGTCAAGCGCGGTGGATCCGGTCGGGATGACCTCGATGGGTTCGTTCGGCCGCTCCCCCATGCGCATCACGGCGCCCTTGCCGAATTGCCGTTCAATCTGTGCGAGCGCGGCGTCCAGCGCCTTCTCGCGGTCGGTGCCTGCCATGGGTTCCACCCGATTTGCTTGAGTCGATCGCTTCACGTCCATGACGCTAACGCCTGCCACTGACAATGCGCCCGGACCCGGCTCCGGCCTGTGGATAACTCCACGGAAAAGCCCGAGGACACAGGCCGGATCTCCCATGAGAATGGATGTTCGATTTTGGTGTCAAGCGGTACCCCCGCGCGTCGCCGCCGCGGCTCCCGGCGTGCGCAGCAGTCCGGTCCGCTACGGCCTCCCGGCCGTGCGCAGCACCCCGGGGCCCTGCGCCGCGCGGGTCAGCGGACGCCCTCGCCGTCCTCCTGGACACCGCCGGCCGCCTTCCGGTCCTCCAGCGGGGCCGAGGGCTGCTCGTCGTGCAGGGTCCGCCGGAAGCGGGCCAGTGCGCCGGCACCGCGCCGGCGCCTGCCGTGGACCCGCAGGTCGTCGGTGACCTCGTACCGCTTGACGTATGCGCCGAGGAACGCCTGCAGCGTCGC
This sequence comes from Streptomyces sp. NBC_00400, assembly GCF_036048035.1. NCBI lineage: Bacteria > Bacillati > Actinomycetota > Actinomycetes > Kitasatosporales > Streptomycetaceae > Streptomyces > Streptomyces sp. NBC_00400. The sequence continues at coordinate 2,052,335 of NZ_CP107940.1, forward strand.
CGTGGCCGGGATCGCGATCAGTGCGCCCACCGCGCCCATCAGGGCCGTGCCGGCGACGACCGAGCCGAAGGCGACGGCGGGATGGATGTCCACGGTCTTGGCGGTGATCCGCGGCTGCAGGAGGTAGTTCTCGAACTGCTGGTAGGTCACGACGAAACCGAAGACCCACAGGGCGTACCAGGGGTCGACGGTGAACGCGATCAGGATGGGCAGTGCGCCCGCGAGGTAGGTGCCTATGGTCGGGATGAACTGGGAGACCAGCCCCACCCAGATGGCCAGCGCCGGGGCGTAGGGCACCTCCAGGACCTGCAGCAGGACATAGTGGGTGACACCGGAGATCAGCGCCATCAGGCCGCGGGAGTAGAGGTAACCGCCGGTCTTGGCGACGGCGATCTCCCAGGCGCGCAGCACCTCCGTCTGGCGGTGCGGCGGGAGCACCGAGCACAGGGCACGCCGCAGCCGGGGGCCGTCGGCGGCGAAGTAGAACGAGAACAGGGCCACCGTCAGCAGGTTGAACAGGCTGCCCAGCACCGTCGCGGAGACGGCCAGGACGTTGTTGGCGCTGTCCTGGACGTACTTCTGCAGCCAGTCGGACTTCAGCAGGTTGTTCTGCACCTCGACCCGCGAGAGGTGGGTGTGCAGGGTGCTGTTGATCCAGCTGATGACGGAGTCCAGATACTGCGGGAACTCCTCCACCATGTTGGCTATCTGGCCGGCCAGCATGGAGCCCAGGAGGGCGAAGAACCCGGCCGCGGCGACGAGGATGCTCAGAAAGACCAGGCCCGTGGCCAGTCCGCGCCGCATGCCCCGGGCCGCCATCCAGTCGACGGCCGGTTCGACGGCCAGCGCGAGGAAGAACGCGATCAGCACATTCAGCAGCAGGGTGATCAGCTGGTGGAATCCCCAGGTGGCGAGCTGGAAACAGGCCACCAGAGCGAGCGCCAGCACCATGGCGCGCGGCAGCCAGCGCGGCATCCGCGCATCGGACCGGTCCTCAGGACGGCCCTCGGGGCGTGGGATGTCGTTGCTGATGATCTCATCTGACTCGGGCACGGAGCCAAGTGTCGCGCACAGCTGCGGCACCCCGGGTCCTGGCCCGTGCCTCCGCCCGCGGCGCCGGGCCGCCGGGCTCGCTTGTTTCCCAGGTCAGAGCCTCGCGCCCGGCCCCTCTCAGCGCTTTTCGGGCGGCACGTCCATCACCGAGCAGACCACCCGCCACACCTCTTTGGCGCTCCACCCCGCATCCAGCGCCTCATGAACGGTCCGGCCGCCGAGGTCCGCCATCACATGATCGCGCGCGAAGGAGTCGGCATACGCCGCACCGAAGTGGTCCGCCATCCGCTGCCAGAAGATCGTCAACCGCATGAGTTCCGCTCCGTACCCGCTGTGACCTGTAGGTCCGCTGCATGTTCTGCCCGCATGCCTTCGCATGTCCCGCACGCTCACGCAGGGATGTACGCAGAGTAAGGCCCACCCCGCCATGCCCGGGCCGGCAACCGGCCCGGACCGACGACCGGCGCCGGGCCGGCAAACCCCGGCAAGCCGGGGAATCCCGAGGTGTCCGGAGCGCGGATATCCCCGGGACGGGACGGACGGCAGGGACGTACAGCAGGGACGTACAGCAGGGAGGGGCGGCAGGAACGGGCGGCAGGAACGGGCGGTAAGCAGAACAGCGAGAAAAGCCGCCGCATTCTCGAATTTCCGGCCCGGGAAGAAGGCCGCTCTCGCGCCTCCCGAGTAATTCGGACGGATCTTTGGGTTCTTTCCTCACCTCCGGGAGGAGGTGCCCTCACACACGGGTGGGGCCGGACACCGAGGTCCGGCCCCCACCCGCAGGACGAGGATGTCGTGCCATGAATTCACCAGCGATACCACCGGCCACGCTTACCGCCGGCGCCCGCGGAACGCAGCACGAATCCCAGCAGCCACACGGCGAGCACGATGACCGCCACGATCCACAGGGCCTTCAATGCGAATCCGGCACCGAAGAGAAGAAGTGCGAGAAGAAGTACGAGAAGCAGGGGGACCATAGTTATCAACCTCCGAGGCGTCGTGTGAGGCATCGTGTGCCCCGCGGCATTTCCCCCAACCTCCCGAACTTATGTGTTTCTCAGCCGGTTCCCGGGGCATCAGGAATTGCTCACCTGACAAGATCTATTTCGTCGGCAGGCCCGGAGGCCCTAAAGGTGCCAGCTGAGGGTCCCGCTCCGGGAGGACAGCACCACGAGCAGCACGAGATCGAGGGCGCCGAACGCCAGGCCCAGGCAGGCGCGGAGACGGCGGACGGTTCCCCGGTAGAGGGCCGCGGCACCGAAGAACAGCGCGCACGGGCCGAGCACGATGTTGAACGCCAGGGCGCCCAGCAGACCGCAGACGAACCCGGCGACGGCCATCCGGTCGGCCTGGGGATGCGGTCCGGTCCTGACGGGGATCCGGGCGGAGGTCATCGGCCGCCCCCCTTCGCCGCCTTACGGCGTTCCTTGGTGAAGAAGACCACCAGCCAGGCCACGATGGCGAGAGAGGCGACGACGGTGACGGGCACGGGGACGTGCCCCGCGGTCCCCATCAGCACACCGAAGAGGAACAGCGCTACGACCAGAAAGAGCATGATGCACCTTTCCCATGAGTGGGACGGCAAGGAAGCGGCGAGCCCTCGCGGGCTCCAACTGCGCCTTTGCGGTGCCGCTTTCGCCCGCGTACCCAGACCGGCCGCATCCCACCGGGTCGGTTCCGGACGATCCGGGGAGGCACCGCTCCCCGACCCGATCGGACCGGGCACAGGATGTCGGGTCCGGCAGCCCGGCCGCTTCCTAACGTGAGCACCGAAAGGGAAGGAGGCCGAGATGCTGGAGCGGCTGAACCAGGCCATGGAACACATCGAGTCGCATCTCGACCGGGAGATCGACGTGGCCCGTCTCGCGCACATGGCAGTGACGTCGGAGTACCACTTCCGCCGGCTGTTCTCTGCGCTGGCGGGCATCCCGCTGTCGGAGTACATCCGGCGCCGGCGGCTGACCGTGGCGGGCGCCGAAGTGCTCGCCGGTGAGCGGACGCTGCTGGAGGTCGCGATGCGCTACGGCTACGGCTCGGGAGAGGCCTTTGCCCGGGCGTTCCGCAGTATGCACGGGGTCGGCCCGGGTGAGGCCAGGCGGACCGGTGCGGCTCTGCACTCCCAGCCTCGGATGTCCTTCCGTCTCATCGTCGAGGGGAGTAGCAGCATGCGATACCGGATCGTGGAGAAGGAAGAGTTCCGTGTGGTCGGCAAGAAGGCCCGCGTCCCGCTGGTGCACACAGGGGTCAACCCGGCGATCGCCGAGTTCATCCGGGGCATCGGCCCCGAGACGCTGCAGCGCATCACGGCACTGTCCGACCAGGAGCCGGACGGCATCATCGCGGTGAGCGACCAGCTCGATCCGAGCCGGGCGGAGGGGACGGAACTCGACTACTACCACGGCGTGGTGACCTGCGCCGAGGTGCCCGAGGACATGGATGCCCTCCCCGTCCCGGCGGGGATGTGGGCCGTCTTCGAGAGCTCCGGCCCGTTCCCGCAGACGCTGCAGTTCATGTGGCGGGACGTGTTCACCCAGTGGTTCCCGTCGAATCCGTACCAGAGCAGGCAGGGGCCGGAGATCCTGCGCACCCGCCTGTCGCAGGACGGGGCGCAGGCGGAGGCGGAGCTGTGGATTCCGGTGGAGCGGTCCGCCGCCTGAGGGGCGCCACCGCACCACGACAGCACGGCACCACGGCACGGCGGTCCGGGCTCGGTCCCGGGCCGCCGTGCCGCGCCGGACACGCGCGCACCCCGGGGCGCCTCCCCCACGCCGCCCACGGTGTGCCGATCCCCCACCGCCCACGGTGTGCCGATCCCCCACCGCCTACGGTTTGCCGAACCAGTCGACGCACAACACCAGGGAGTCGTCCAGGGGTTCCGCGGCGCGGAACTCGGCCAGGTGGCGGAGCACGGCGCGGGGCACGGTGGCGGCGGGCAGCAGCAAGCCGGCGCGCAGGGCCCGGGCCAGAGCGCGCTGGGCGTACCCCTCCCCCTCGGGCGAGAGAGCCGCGTACACCCCGTCGCTGACGATGAGGAGCCGGTCTCCGGGCAGTACCTCGAACTCCTTCGCCACGTACTGGGTCTCCTCGAACATGCCGAGCGGCATCTGCGGATCGAGGTCGATGAGCTCGACCGCCTTCCCGCGCATCCGCCACAGCTGCGGCGATCCCGCGTCCACCGCCTGCACCCGGCCGGTCGTGAGATCGAACCGCAACAGCAGGCTGGAGACGTACGCGCTGCCGCGGTACTGGGCGTAGAGGGCCTGGTCGGCCAGTGCCGCCTGGTCCGCGATGCCGATGCCGGCCCGGCGCGCGTTGCGCAGTGCGTTGACGGCGAGGTGGGTGAGCAGCGACGCGTTGACGCCCGTACCCATGCCGTCGGTGACGGAGAGGGTCAGCTCGTGGGCGTCCGAGGCCCAGTCGTAGTTGTCGCCGTGGATGGCGTAGGCCGGCTCCAACTGGGCCCCGATGGCGTACTCGGCGGCGGAACAGGCCCGGGCCGGCAGCAGTTGCCACTGCATCTCGGCGGCCAGCGTGAGCCGGCTGATGCGCCGCGCCCGCTGGTAGACATCGGTGTCGCGCTCGGCCACCAGGAGTTCGTGGCCGAGCAGTTCCGCCGCGTACACCAGGTCGTCGACCGTGTGCGGGACGGACCGCTCGACGGGCAGCCGCACGGTGAGAATGCCGGTGCGCTCCCCCCGGACCGATACCGGCAGGTGGTGTTCGACCACATCGCCCTGCCGGACCTGCCGGCGGGGCTCCTGGCTCCCGAACACCCTGCCCTCGACGCTGTTCGCCACCGGGATCGATGCGCCCGGCGTGCCCGGCGCACCGAAGGGGGTGAGCGCCGTTGCCCCGTAGTCGGCGAGCAGCAACTGCACACAGAGCGCTCCATACGATTCGGTGAGCACCGCACGAAGCGTGTCCACCAGAGCGTGCGGGGCCGACGCCCGCAGTGCTCGTTCCACATCACAGCGTTGAGTCACGGTCTCTCAGGCATTCTTCGTCCACGGACGACGCAAAGGCGGGGGCTGGCTGGGGACCGCGCCGGATGACAGAGTGACCGGGTGACCCGTTTCACTGGTTCGCCGCCTGCCCGCGAGCGCGCGGGCGCGGCCGCCCTCACCGCCTCCGGGCCGCCGGCGGCGCCGCGGGGCGAGGCCCCGGCCCAGAGGCCTGCGGCAGCGCGCATACGGGTGTCCGCCGCAGTTCTCGGGCACAGGGAATCGGCGGCCGTCGCCCGCCGTGCGGCGGGACGCAGAGCGTTCCACGCGGCGGCCTCCTCCCCCTTCGCAGATGAGAGTGACGGCCCACGCGTCGTCGGCGGCCACGCTCGTGTGTCTGACAGCACGTAGCGGGTCTCAGGCCGCTTCTCGTCCCCAAGCCGCGCCGGGCGCGGCCGTCTTGCCAGGTATCGGGAACAGATTGTTGCCTTATGGTGAATGTTGTCAAACGGCAACTATGACTTCTATCCTTGGCGGTGCCGCACCCCCAGGACCTGTCCATTCACGAAGCGTCAGCCCCTACAGCGAGGTTCATCGTGCTGTCCCAGCCCCATGGCGGCCGGCCCCTGCGGATCGACACACGACAGGAGCAGGGGGCGGTGATCCTCACCGTCGCCGGACCGCTCGACCTGGACACCGTCGCGCCGCTCGACGCCACCCTGCAGCAACTGGCGCAGGACGGCGCCGGCCCGGTCGTCATCGACCTGTCGGACGTCTCGTTCGCGGATTCGACGACGGTCAACGTCCTGATCCAGGCGCACGACGCACTGGGCCCCGCGCTGCGCCTCGCGACCCCCTCCGCCGTTCTGGAACGGCTCTTCACACTCACCGGACTCGACACGGTGCTGCCGCTGTACGGGTCCGTCCGCGCGGCGCTCGACGCCTGAACCTCAGCTGCGTTCGGAGCCGACGGCGGCGACGGCGACGGCCAGCTCGCCCAACGCCGCGACCAGCGCGCCCCGTTCGTCCGTCGGCATCCGGCGCAGCACCGCCGCCATACGGTCCACCCGGGTCGCCCGGAAGCGCTCCAGGAACGCCTCGCCCTCAGTGCTCAGCTGCAGCCCGATCTCGCGCCGGTCGGCGGCCGTCGGGCGGCGGAGCAGCAGACCGGCGGACTCCAGTGCGGCGCAGACCCGGCTGGCGCGCGGCAGCCCCAGACCCACGGCGGCGGCCACCGTGGTCAGGTTCCGCCCGGGACACACCGAGACCACGGACAGCACTCTCAGGCCGCCCGGGGAGAGCCGCGGTTCCACCGGGTCGGCCGCGTCCCGCATCAGGGCAGTGATCGCCTCACCGGCGGCGGCCAGTTGTTCCGCGGCCTCGCGCAGTGTCTTTGCCGGCCCTCCGGCGCTGTGGCGTTGCATGGACGCATCCCGTTCCCACGGTCCGACGACAGGTGCGGTGCGCCCTGCGGAGGCAGGGCTCGGGGCCATCCGAGGAGCGTCCGCAGGCGCACGGTCCCTGTGCCCTGCCCGCTTCTCCCGGGATCACACGGCCCCGGGCACGTCAGCGGCCCGGCACCGGGGCCGTCTTCAGCGTGCGAGAGCGGCCTGCACGATCTTGCCGCCGCCGGGGCGGGGGCCGACGGTGACCTCGCGGGCCAGGGCGCACACCAGGGGCCAGCCGAAGCCGCCGTCGCGGCCGGTCAGGTCGGGGCTGCGCTCCGTCGGCCGGGCGGGACTGGCGTCCTCGACGCGTATCCGGATGGTGTCCTGATCCGCGGTGAGACGCAGCGCCGTGACGGCACCCGCGTGGCGCAGTGCGTTGGTGACGAGTTCGGACACCAGCAGCAGCAGGTTCTGGGTGGTCCGGGCAGCCGGCGCCGGATGGAGCAGGTCGGCGAAGCTTCTGGCGAAGTCGCGGGCATCTGCCGCCGTGCCCGGACTGCAGAGGTCCCGGGCGGGCGGGGTTGAGGGGTCGTCCGTCGCAAGAGGATGGTGCACAAGCTTTCACCCCGGTCAGTGGAACGCCTCGTTCGGCTGGTGTGCAGCAAGCGTCATCAGGTGTTCGTGAGGCGTCTACCCAGCAGAACCCTTGCGGAACGGGGAACTTGGCGTGCCGGTGGGCAGCGCGGCCGGGCAACCGAGGACGCGGGTGGCCGACTGTACCCGGCGCCCCTGGCGGCCGGCGGAAGCAGCGGGGGCCGGGCCGGTCACGCCTGCGTCCGCGCCCCCGCCCGCGAGGCGTCCCGCCGGGCCCGGCGGACGGCAAGGGCGAGGGTGTCGTCGGAGTGCAGGATGACGGTGTGCATGTCCTCCGCGACGGCGCCGGGGATGTCGTCCACCGGTCGGCGGGCATGGGCCCGGGCGCTCTTGATCAGGCGCGCCTCGCCTTCGATGGGGTCGCGCCGGCTCTCGGTCAGGCCGTCGGTGTAGAGCACCAGAAGGTCGCCCTCGTGCAGGGTGTCGCGCCGTACGGTCTCGCTCCCCGGCAGCGGGAAGCCGATACCCCGGCCGCGGACCTCCAGATAGTCGGAGGTTCCGTCGGCACGCACCAGCAGGGCCGGCGGATGACTGCCGTTGGCCAGGCGGAGTTCACCGGTGTCGGGGTGGATACGGGCGAGCAGCACCGTCGCCATGATCTCGGGGTCGAACGGGGCCAGGATGTCGTGGGTACGGGCGACGATGGATTCGAGCGGGTGGCCTTCGAGCGCCAGGGTGCGCACGGCATGAGTGACGTTGAGCGCGCTGCGGGTACTGCGCACACCGTGTCCCAGCGCATCGACGACGGTGATGTGCACGGTGCCGTCGGGGAGACTGAGCCAGTCGTAGAAGTCGCCCCCCGTGGGCGCATCGGTGCCGGCCGGCTCGTAGTGGACGGCGAACTCCAGGCCCTCCACGCTGAGCGGCGAGGGACGCAGCGCGTCCTCCAGCTCCCGCAGGGTCTGGCCGTGGGCCCGCCGTAGCTGTTCGTCCCGCTCCTCCAGCTGGACGTAGAGGGCGAGCACGCCGCTGTTGGTCTCGGCGAGTTCGTCCTTGAGGCGGTGCAGTTCGGTGGAGAGGGTGTCCGCCCGGGAGAGGGCCGCGGTGAGATCGCCTTCGAGCGCCGCGATCCGTGCCTCGTACGCCTCGGCGGTCTCCGCCTCGCGCGTCCCGGCCTGGCCGGGCACTGCGCCGTGCGCGCCGGCACTGGGAGCGGGCCCGGCCTGCTCCTCGCCGAGGGGCAGGTGCCAGGCGACCACGCCGTCGGGTGTGGCCTGACCCGGCAGCGGCAGGTGGGCCCAGCTCGGCGGGGCCGGCGTCGGTGCGGCGTGCAGCGTGACGGCCAGCAGGGCGGTGCCGCCCGGAGCGGTCTGCTCGGCGGCTTCGAGGCGGACGGGACCGCCGGCGCGCAGGGCGGCGCCGGCCACCTGGGACACGGAGAGCACCAGGCGCCCTCCGGTCCGGGAGGGGAGCCGGTGCGCTTCGCAGATCCGCCGTACGGCGGAGCGGAGGGCCGGCAGGTCGTGGAAGGTGTGGGGGGTCACGGAAGTCTCTGGCGGGGACGGGCGGCGAGCACGGTCGCATCGTCGCGGGGGAGGCGGTGGCTGTGGACGAGGGACGCGGCGAGCAGGGACGGGGGCAGGCGGCGCACAAAGGCCGAGGGCGCCTGGGCCCAGCGGTGGTCGACGCCGTCGGAGTGGAGCAGTACCGTGCCGCCGGGCGGTACGGGGAAGGCTCGCACATGCGGTGGCGTCATGTTCAGTCCGGCAATTCCCGGCTGACCGCTGAGCCGGTGGCCCGGGCCGAGCGAGGTCAGCGTCACGACGCGTACGTTGCCGACGCCGCAGTACTCCGCCCGTTCGGGGTGCAGGCGCAGCAGACCGACGGCCGCCCCGCGGGTGCGGCGCAGTGCCCGGTGCAGGCCGGTGAGGATCTCGGGCAGGGGCGCGTCCGGTCCGCGGTGGAAGGACCGCAGCGCCACCTGGGCGGCCTCGGCGGCGTGCGGTCCGTGGCCGAGGCCGTCCACGACGAGTGCGGTGCGCGCGGAGCCGTGATCGGCGAGGGCGCACCCGTCACCGCTGGTCTGTTCACGGTCTGCCGGTACGCAGATGGCGCCTGCTTCCTGGTCCGCCGAGGCGGTCTCGTCAGGGGCGGTGAGGCGGGCGCTGACGAGGGTTCCGTCCCCCGGCGCCGTACGGATGGTGAGGGTGGTGGCTATCCGTTTCACGGCTCCCAGGCCGGCGCCGAGGGTGCTGCCGGTGGTGTAGCCGTCGGTGAGGCACTGCTGCAGTTCGCCGATGCCGGGCCCGTGGTCCGCGGCGACGATCTCCATGCCGCCGCCCAGGGGCAGGGACTGGATGAACAGCGCACCATTGGTCGCGTGATTGGCCAGATTGCTGGCCAGTTCCGAGGCGATGACCGCGGCCCGGTCGGGCAGCGCTCCCGGCAGCCCGCACTGCCCGGCGACCGCCCGTGCGGTTTCGGCGGCCAGATGCACGGCGCTGTAGTGGTCCACGACGATATGTGCCGTCGGCCGGGGGCAGGGGAGCGTCAACGACTCGCCCATCGCGTGACGATCACGGTCGTGCCCTGTCCCGGAGCCGAGTGGAGTTCGAAGTCGTTCATCAGCCGCCGGGCGCCGCCCAGACCGTGGCCGAGCCCTGCGCCGGTGGTGAAGCCGTCGGTCAGTGCGGCGCCGACGTCCGCGATGCCGGGACCGTCATCGGTGATCGTCAGCCGGAGTCCCGCGGTGTCGGCCGACATCAGGCAGTCGATGGTCACGGTGCCCCCTCCGCCGTGGATGTAGGCGTTACGTGCCAGCTCACTGGCGGCAGTGACCACACGCGTCTGGTCGACGATGCTGAAACCGGCCTGCACGGTGGCCGCCCGTACGGCGTGGCGAACGGTCAGCAGGTCTTCTTCGGTCCGCACCTGGTGCACCGATGTGCTGCCCTCCGCGCCGGGGACGTGCCGGGCGGCCGTGGCGAGGCCCACCGCGTGATCACTATTCCGTGCCGAACTCACGCAGCACCCCTTCGGAAGGCTGCAGGCTCTGATGCCAGCCCAGCGCGGCCATGCCGTGCTCGGCGTTGAGTGCCGTTTCCACCCCGGTCAGCTGCAGCCCCAGCTCGACCAGGGTGATGGCGACCGGCGGCCGCATCCCGGCGACGATCACCCGGGCACCCAGCAGCCGTGCCATGGTGGTCAGCTCCATCAAAGTACGGGCCACGAAGGAATCGACGATTTCCAGCCGGGAAATGTCGATGAGGACCCCGCGCGCCCGGTCACCGGTGATGCGTGCGGTGAGCTCCTCGGTGAACGCCACGGCCGTCTTGTCGTCGAGCTCGTTGAGGAGCCCGGTGACCAGGACGTCGCCCAGTCGCAGAATCGGCACACCGGCCGAGGCGGGGACATTCACCGCTGTGCCAGGGGGGCGGACTTCGACGGCGCGGCATCGGTGAGTTTCACGGCCTCTCCCAGGGCGTCGGCCAGGGTGGCCCGGGTCATGATCGTCGACAGGTCGATGCCGAGCTGGGCGATGGTCTGGGCGATCGGCGGCCGGATACCGCTGATGATGCAGTCCGCGCCCATGAGGCGTACCGCATTGACCGTGTGCATCAGATGCTGGGCGACGGCGGTGTCGACGGTGGGTACACCGGTGATGTCGATGATGGCGACCAGCGCCTCGTGCTCCTGGATGGCCTGGAGCACGTTTTCCATCACCACCTGGGTGCGTGCGGTGTCGAGCGTGCCGATCAGCGGGACGGCCAGAACCTGGCGCCACAGCCTGACGACCGGGGTGGACACCTCCAGCAGCTGCTGACTCTGCCGGCGGATGATCTCTTCCCGGCCCTCCACGAAGATCTCGAAGGTGAGTGCTCCGGCGCTGTCCAGGAGGCGGTTGATCAGCACCGCACTGTGGAAAAGGCCCTCACCGTCACGGGTGTGCCGCTGAACGGCCTTCAGCAGGGCTTCCTTCAGCGACATCACGGCCAGCGACGTCGCGGTGGGCGAGACGCCCCGGCGGGCGCGCCGCAGGGAGATCTCGGATACGGCTTGATGAATCTCCTCGTGTGAGGTGACCACGTGTTCCACCGGCAGACCTCGGTCCAGGCCGGAGAGCAGGGCGCTGACCAGGGCATCGGCTTCCTCGCCGAGCTCGGCCTCGCTCACCTCCCCGTCCAGCGTCGGCTGCGCCAGTTGCAACTGCACCCAACGGTCCGAGATCTCATCGGCCTCTTCGCGCAGCACGCTCATGACGCGCTCACGTGCGGCAACCTCAGCGGATCCCAACTCATCGTCCTTTCGGTCGGCCGGCCCGGATGGCTGCCTCGGGCCGGTTCACCCTGCGGTTGCGGCGGGCCGGTCCGCTCACCGTTAACAGTTGTCGCCCGGCAAATGTTAGCGAGCACGATCAAGGGCCGGAACCCGCGTGCCCGGCTCTTCACCCACCGGCGGTCGCGAGCGGCCGGGCAGCCGAATCCTTGCGGTCGGCTCTCCCGGGACACCCGTAACCTCCTGCCCAGGCACAACGCCGGTGACCGCAGTGCATCACGGCCGGCCACGTTCCCGCACAGGGGCAGCGATGATCTTTGTTCAGCAGTGACCGTCGCCGATCCAGTCAAGACACAGCACCAAAGCGTCATCGAAGGACTCCGCCTCACGGTAATCGGCCACATCGCGCAGGACCTCACGGGGCACCATGGCGGCCGGCAGCAGACTCGTGGCGTGGATGGCGCGCGAGAGCGCTTGCTCGGCGTACCTCTCCTGCCGTGGCGAAAGCGTCTCGTACACCCCGTCGCTGACGAAGATCAGGCGGTCTCCCGGGGCGAGCGTGAACTCCTGCGGGGTGTAGTGGGACTCCTCGAACATGCCCAGGGGCAGCTGGGCATCGAGAGCGATGCGCTCGACCGACTTCCCCCGCATCCGCCACATCTGCGGCGATCCCGCGTCGATGGCTTCCACCCGGCCCGTCGCGAGCTCGATGCGCAGCAGCAGCGTGGACACATGGGCCGCGCCCCGGTAGTGGTCGTGGACGGCCTGGTCGGCCAGGGCCGCCTGGTCCGCGAGGCCGACACCGGCCCGGCGGGCGTTGCGCAGGGCGTTGACCGCAAGGTGGGTGAGGAGCGAGGCCTCGATGCCCTCGCCCATCCCGTTGGTGACGGTGAAGGTCAGCTCGTCGGCGTCCGCGGACCAGTCGAAGTTGTCACCGTGCACGGCGTACGCGGGCTCCAGCTGGGCCCCGAGGGCGAACCGCGCGTCGCTGTACGCGCGGGCGGGCAGCAGCTGCCACTGCATCTCCGCGGCCAGGGTGAGGCGGCTGACCCTGCGGGCCCGCTGGTAGACGTCCGTGTCGCGCTCGGCGACAAGGATCTCGCGCCCGAGCAGGTCCGCCACGTACCTGAGCTCGTCGACGACCTCCGGCGTGGAGCCCTCTTCCGGGAGCCGCACCGTCAGGATGCCGATGCGGTCGCCACGCACCGTCACCGGCAGATGGTGCTCGACGGCGTCCCCGTGCGCCACCTGCTGCTCCCGGGGTTCCTGGCTGCCCAGCGCCCGCCCCTCCGGGCTGCCGAAGACGGACAGCGAGTCCTCACCGTGCCCCGAGCCTTCGCACGATCTGAGCACCGTCCCGCCGTAGTCCGTCAGCAGCAGCCGCACCGCGGTGGCCCGGTAGGCGGTGGTGACGACGTCCCGCAGGGCGTCGACCAGGGCATGCGGCGCCGCGGCGCGCAGCGCCGTTTCCACTTCGAGGCGTTGGGTCATGGTTTCGCGGACACCCTTCGTCCAGGTCCAAGGGCAGGGTCGGTCTGACAAGGGCACGCACAGGGTGACAGAGTGTTCGTGTGTCCCGTTTCACCGGTCGGCCCCATTCCCACGAGCGCGCAAGCGCGGCGGCGCTTGCCGCGGCCGAGTTGCTCGAGGTGCTGTGGGGACGCGGGCAGGAAGCGGCACGCTCGGCGGAGGTCTCGCTGTCCCAGCTGCGCGCTCTGCTGGTGATCGAGCGCCGCGAGGGCACCAATCTGCGCACCCTCGCCGAAGCGCTCGGCTCGCGTCCACCGGCGGTCAGCAGGCTCTGCGACCGCCTCGAAGCCATGGGCCTCGCGGAGCGGGGACCCAGCGCGACCAGCCGGCGGGAGGTCGAGCTGCGGCTGAGCCTGCGCGGCCGGGTGCTGCTCGAGCAGTACCGCGTGGCGCGCAGCCGGGAGGTCACGGCCACCCTCGACCGCATGGAACCGGCCGATGTCGCCCGGCTCGCGGCAGGCCTGGAGGCCTTCCACGCGGCGTCCGCCCGGCTCGCGGCGGACCGGGACGACGCGGCGCCCCGAGGCGGCGACGTCGCGGACAGCGCCTAGCGCCGCCGCGGTCCCGCTCCTCCCGTCGCCTCGCACCGCCGGGGGACGGCCTGCAGACCTCGCACGGCCTGCACGCAGCGGACCGCCTGCGCGGTGCCTCCCGCGGCCCGCAGCCGGCCCGGGGCCGGCGGACACCGCCGCAAGATCCGTCAACCGCATGCCTTCAGTATCCCGCCTGGGAGGGCAGCGGTGCGCGAGCCGGTGCCGCCGGGGGATTTCCGCCCTACGGTCAGGCCATGGCCGACAACGCAACTCCTCCTTCGACCCCTCTCGCGCGCGGCGAGCGCTTCGTCTGGCTGACCGCGCGGGTGCTCGAACAGCGGCTTTTCGCGTACCACTTCCTCGGCGGCGCGGCCGACCCGGTCGAGACCGCACTCGCCGCGTACCGCAATGACGACGAGGGCTTCGGCCACGCGCTGGAGCCCGATCTCCGCGGCCCGGTCAGCCAGCCGCTGCACACCGCCCACGCCCTGCACGTCCTCGATCTGATCGGGCGCTGTGACGGCCGCCAGGTGGAGCGCATCTGCCGCTATCTGACCAAGATCTCCACTCCGGACGGCGCACTGCCCGCGGTGCACCCCTCGCAGCGCGGCTATCCGGCCGCGCCCTGGATCCCGGTGGTCGACGACCCGCCGAGCGCACTGCTGGCCACCGGCCCCGTGGTGGGGGTACTGCACCGCAACGAGGTCTGGCACGCCTGGCTCTTCCGCGCCACGGACTACTGCTGGGCGACCGTGGAGTCCCTGACCCGGACCCATCCGTACGAGGTCGAGGCGGCGGTGGCCTTCCTGGACGGCGCCCCGGACCGGCCGCGGGCCGCCGCGGCGGCGCAGCGCCTCGGCCGGCTCGTCAGGGAACAGCACCTGGCGCTGCTGGACCCGGAGCGGGCCGCGGACGTCCCGGTGGCGCAGGGGTACGCCCCCGGCGAGCATCACCTGGCGTACGACTTCGCGCCCGCCCCCGGCTCGCTGGCGCGCGACTGGTTCACCGACGAGGAGATGGACCGGGCGCTGGACCACCTCGGCGCGCTCCAGCAGGAGGACGGCGGCTGGCCGGTCAACTGGCGGGCGTGGGCGCCCGGGACGGCGCTGGAGAGCCGCCCGATGGTGACGCTCAAGGCGCTGCTGACCCTGCGGGCGTACGGGCGCCGCATCAGCTGAGCGCTCCCCTCCCGGGCCGGTTCGCCGGCGGTGACGGCCGCGGCGATGCCGGTGGGACGGCCCGGGAGAGCCCGCTCCGCGGCCGGCGGCGCGGCGCGCGACGACCGCGTTGTCAGTGGTCCGGTGCACGATGGAGGACATGGCCAAGGCAGCGCTCGACTCCTTCTCCCCCGCGACCCGCGGCTGGTTCGCCGGGGCGTTCAGCGCGCCCACCGCCGCGCAGGAAGGGGCCTGGCGGGCGATCGGCGCGGGCTCCGACGTCCTGGTGGTGGCCCCCACGGGCTCCGGCAAGACCCTCGCCGCCTTCCTGGCGTCCCTGGACGCGCTGGCGAGCACTGCCCCGCCCGCCGAGCCGAAGAAGCGCTGCCGGGTGCTGTATGTCTCCCCGATGAAGGCGCTGGCCGTCGACGTCGAGCGCAATCTGCGCAGTCCGCTGACGGGCATCCGGCAGGAGTCGGTCCGCCTCGGGCTGCCGGAGCCCGACCTCAAGGTCGCCATCCGTTCCGGCGACACCCCGCCCGCCGAGCGTCGCTCGATCGCAAGCCGCCCGCCGGACATCCTCATCACCACCCCCGAGTCGCTGTTCCTGATGCTGACGTCCTCGGCCCGGGAGGCGCTGGCGGGCGTCGAGACGGTGATCGTGGACGAGGTCCATGCGGTGGCCGGCACCAAGCGCGGTGCGCATCTGGCGCTGTCCCTGGAGCGGCTGGACGAGCTGCTGGACCGTCCGGCCCGCCGGATCGGGCTGTCCGCCACGGTGCGGCCGGTGGAGGAGGTGGCGCGCTACCTGTCACCGCGGCGCCGGGTGGAGATCGTCCAGCCACCGTCCGGGAAGCGCTTCGACCTGTCGGTGGTCGTCCCGGTGGAGGACATGGGCGAGCTGGGCGGCTCCCCCGTCCAGGAAGGCGACACCGGCGAGAAGCCGTCCATCTGGCCGCAGGTCGAGGAGAAGATCGCCGATCTTGTCCAGGCCCACCGCTCCACGATCGTCTTCGCCAACTCCCGCCGGCTGGCGGAGCGGCTGTGCAACCGCCTCAACGAGATCGCCTACGAGCGGCAGACCGGCGAGGCGCTTCCCGAGCACCACTCCCCCGCCCAGCTGATGGCCGAGGCCGGGGCGGCCAGGGGCGCCCCAGCGCTGCTGGCCCGCGCCCACCACGGCTCGGTGTCCAAGGAGCAACGCGCCCAGGTGGAGGAGGACCTGAAGGCGGGCCGGCTGCCGGCCGTGGTCGCCACCTCCAGCCTGGAGCTGGGCATCGACATGGGCGCGGTCGATCTGGTCATCCAGGTGGAGTCGCCGCCGTCGGTCGCCTCCGGGCTGCAGCGGGTCGGCCGGGCCGGGCACCAGGTCGGCGCCGTCTCCACGGGCGTCGTCTTCCCCAAGTACCGCGGCGATCTGGTGCAGGCAGCCGTGGTCACCGAGCGGATGCGCTCGGGCGCCATCGAGGCGCTGCGGGTGCCGGCCAATCCGCTGGACGTCCTCGCCCAGCAGCTCGTCGCCATGGCCGCGATGGACACCTGGGACGTCGAGGAGCTGCTGGCCGTCGTCCGGCGGGCGGCCCCGTTCGCGGGGCTCCCCGAGTCTGCGTTCACGGCCGTGCTGGACATGCTCGCCGGCCGCTACCCCTCCGACGCCTTCGCCGAGCTGCGGCCGCGCCTGGTGTGGGACCGCGTCGCGCAGACCGTCACGGGCCGCCCCGGCGCCCAGCGGCTGGCCGTCACCTCCGGCGGCACCATCCCCGACCGCGGCCTGTTCGGGGTGTTCCTGGCGGGCGGCGACTCCGGCAAGGGCGGGGGCGGGCGACGGGTGGGCGAGCTCGACGAGGAGATGGTCTACGAGTCCCGCGTCGGCGATGTCTTCACGCTCGGCACGACGTCCTGGCGCATCGAGGACATCACCCGCGACCGGGTGCTGGTCACTCCCGCCCCCGGCGTACCGGGACGGCTGCCCTTCTGGAAGGGCGACCAGCTGGGCCGCCCCCTCGAACTGGGCCGTGCGCTCGGTGCGTTCCTGCGCGAACTGGGCGCGCTCGGGCCGGAGGACGCCCGGACCCGGCTGTCCGCCGCCGGGCTGGACGACTGGGCGGCGTCCAATGTGCTGAGCTATCTCGCCGAGCAGAAGCAGGCCTGCGGCCATGTCCCCGACGACCGCACGATCGTCGTGGAGCGGTTCCGTGACGAGCTCGGCGACTGGCGGGTGGTCGTCCACTCCCCCTTCGGCGCCCAGGTGCACGCCCCGTGGGCGCTGGCCCTCGGCGCCCGCCTCGCCGAGCGCTACGGCATGGACGCCCAGGTGATGCATGCCGACGACGGCATCGTGCTGCGGCTGCCCGACGCCGATCTGCTGGGCCTCGACCTCCTGGACGGCGACGGCGCCTTCGATCCGGCCGCCGATCCGGGCCCGGCCGCCCGCGGCACGGAGTACGACCCCGAGCAGTCCCCCGTGGGGGCGGCCGATGTCGCCTTCGAGCACGGCGAGGTCGACCAGATCGTCACCGACCAGGTGGGCGGCTCCGCGCTGTTCGCCTCCCGGTTCAGGGAGTGCGCCGCCCGCGCACTGCTGCTGCCCCGGCGCAGCCCCGGCAAGCGCACCCCGCTGTGGCAGCAGCGCCAGCGCGCCGCGCAGCTCCTCCAGGTGGCGAGCGAGTTCGGGTCCTTCCCGATCGTGCTGGAGGCCGTCCGCGAGTGCCTGCAGGACGTCTTCGACGTACCGGGCCTGTCGGAGCTGATGGGGGACATCGGGGCGCGCCGGGTCCGGCTGGTGGAGGTCACCACTCCCGAGCCGTCCCCGTTCGCCCGCTCGCTGCTGTTCGGCTATGTCGCCCAGTTCCTGTACGAGGGCGACTCCCCGCTCGCCGAGCGCCGCGCCGCCGCCCTCTCCCTGGACACCCGGCTGCTGGCCGAGCTGCTGGGCCAGGCCGAGCTGCGCGAGCTGCTGGATGCCGAGGTGCTGACCGGGCTGGAGCGCGAGCTGCAGTGGCGCACGGACGACCGGCGGGTCAAGGACGTCGAGGGCGTCGCCGACGTCCTGCGGCTGCTGGGGCCGCTGACCGACGCCGAGCTGGCCGAGCGCGGCGCCGATCCGGCCTGGACCGGGGAGCTGGCCGCCGCCCGCCGGGCCATTGCGGTGCGGATCGCCGGGGCCGAGCACTGGGCCGCCGTCGAGGACGCCGGCCGGCTCCGCGACGCCCTGGGCACCGCACTGCCGGTCGGCATCCCCGAGTCGTTCACGGAACCGGTCAAGGACCCGCTGGGCGATCTGCTGTCCCGCTACGCCCGCACCCACGGCCCGTTCACCTCCGAGCAGGCCGCCGCCCGCTTCGGCCTCGGCACGGCCGTCACCGACGGTGCGCTGCATCTCCTCGCCGCGGCCGGCCGGGTCGTCCAGGGGGAGTTCCACCCCGCGGGCATCGGCCAGGAGTGGTGCGACGCCCAGGTGCTGCGCAGGCTGCGCCGCCGCTCGCTCGCCGCGCTGCGCGAGGAGCTGGAACCGGTGCCGCCCGCCGCGCTCGCCGCCTTCCTCCCCCAGTGGCAGCACCTCGGCGCGCCCCGGCCGGCGCCGGCGAGCGGGGTGCCGGCGCCGCTCACCGGCGCGTCGCACAGCCTGCGCGGTATCGACGGTCTGGTGCGTGCCGTCGAGCAGCTGCAGGGCGCCCCCGTACCCGCCTCCGCCCTGGAAAAGCTGGTGCTGCCCTCCCGCGTCGGCGGTTACACCCCCGCCCTGCTGGACGAACTCACCACCACCGGCGAGGTGGTGTGGGCCGGCGCCGGAGCGCTCCCCGGCAAGGACGGCTGGGTCGCTCTCCATCTCGCCGACTCCGCCCCGCTCCTGCTCCCGCAGCCCCTCCCGCTGGAACTGACCGCGCTGCACGAGTCGTTGCTGACCGCCCTCGCCCCCGGATACGGGCTGTTCTTCCGCCAGCTCGCCGACCAGGTCCGCGCCACCACCCACCCCGAGGCCACCGACTCCCAACTGGCCGACGCCCTGTGGGACCTGGCCTGGTCGGGCCGGCTGACCAATGACACCCTGGCCCCGCTGCGTGCCCTCCTCGGCTCGGGCCGTACGGCCGGCTCGACCGCCCACCGCGCCCGCCGGGCCGTTCCCCGGGGCAGATACGGCTCGCTGACCGCGGCCGCGGGCCGCGGCGGCCGCCCCACCGCCTCCCGCTCCGGCCCGCCGACGGTGGGCGGCCGCTGGTCGCTGCTGCCCGCCCCCGAACCGGACCCCACCCACCGCGCCCACGCCCTGGCCCGCACGCTCCTGGACCGGCACGGCATCGTCACCCGCGGCGCGGTCGCCGCCGAGGGGGTCGAGGGCGGGTTCTCCGCCGCGTATCGCGTACTGGCCGCCTTCGAGGAGTCCGGCCAGGCCCGCCGCGGCTATGTGGTGGAGGGGCTGGGCGCCGCCCAGTTCGCGATGGACGGCGCGGTGGACCGGCTGCGCGCGGTCAGCACCCAGCGCGAGCGCACCGCCGATGACGCCCTGACGGACGGCGGCCCGGCGCAGTCCCGGCGCGGCGGCCCGCAGCGCGCGATCGTGCTGGCCGCCGCCGACCCGGCGAACGCCTACGGCGCCGCCCTGTCCTGGCCCGAGCCGCCCGAGGGTTCGGCCCACAAGCCCGGCCGCAAGGCGGGCGCCCTCGTCGTCCTCGTCGACGGCGAGCTGACGCTCTACCTGGAGCGCGGCGGCAAGACCCTGCTCGTCTGGCCGCTCGGCCACGACCCGGCGCCGGCCGCCACGGACCCCCGCCTGCAGCTCGCCATCGAGGCGCTGACGGATGCCGCCCACGCCGGCGCCCTGGGCACCCTCACCACCGAACGCATCAACGGCACCTCGGCGCTCACCTCCCCCTACGCCCCCGCCCTGGAGTCCGCCGGCTTCCACCCGACCCCGAGGGGACTGCGGCTGCGGGGGTGACGGGATGCGGCAGCCGCGCCCCCGCGCCGGGAGCCCCGCCCGCGCCCACCCGCGCGGCATGATGGTGACATGCCCGAAGGTGACACCGTCTGGCGCCTGGCCCAGCGGCTCGGCGACGCGCTGGCCCGCCACCCGCTGACCTGCTGCGACCTGCGGGTCCCCCGGCTCGCGACGGTGGACCTGACCGGCCGCGAGGTGCTGGAGGTGCGCTCCCGCGGCAAGCACCTCCTCACCCGCTTCGAGGGCGGTCTCACCCTGCACTCCCCTCTGCGGATGGACGGCGCATGGAAGATCTACGCCCCGGCCGAGCGCTGGCGCGGCGGCCCCGCCCATCAGATCAGGGCGGTCCTCGGCACCGCGGAACACACCGCCGTCGGCTACCGTCTCCCCGTCCTCGACCTGCTGCGCACCGCCGACGAGTCCCGGGTCGTCGGCCACCTGGGACCCGATCTCCTCGGCCCCGACTGGGACCCGGAACAAGCCCTCGGCCGGCTGCTCTCCGCCCCCGGGCGCCCGCTCGGCGAGGCCCTGCTCGACCAGCGCAATCTCGCCGGTATCGGCAATGTCTACAAGTCCGAGCTGTGCTTTCTGCTGCGCGCCTCCCCCTGGCTCCCGGTCGGCCAACTGCCCCGGCCCGAGCGCCTGCCCGCCCTCGCCAAAAAGCTCCTGGAGGCCAACAAACACCGCCCCGCCCGCACCACCACCCCCTGGGGCCACCCCCACCCCTTCGAGCACAGCAGGAGAGCCCGCCCCGACCGCCGGCTGTGGGTCTACGGCCGGGCCGGCCGCCCCTGCCTGCGCTGCGGTACCGGGATCCGCACCGCCGACCAGGGCCCCGCCGCCGAGGAGCGCGTCACCTACTGGTGCCCCGCCTGCCAGCCCGACCGGCCCGCCGCCCGGCCCGCGGACTGAGCCGGACCGGATCACAGCACACCAATTGACGCACCGTCAGATACTTCCCTACCCTCGCCCCATGCCCTTCACGGCGTACGACCTCACGGGCCGCACCGCGATCGTCACCGGCGCGGCAAGCGGTATCGGCCGCGCCACCGCCGCCCTCCTCGCCGAGGCCGGGGCCACCGTCCACTGCGCCGATCTCGACGATCAGGGCGTCCAGGCGACCGCGGCGGCGATCACCGCGGCAGGGGGCGCGGCGCACGCCCACCGCCTCGATGTCACCCGGCGCGACGAGATCGCCGCGGTCGTCGACGCCGCCCGCAGCGCCACCGGCCGCCTCGACGTGATGGCGAACATCGCCGGGATCATGTACTCCTCCACCGTCCTGGAGACCGAGGACGCGGAGCTGGACCGGGTCTGGAACACCAACTTCAAGGGCGTGCTCCACGGCTGCCAGGAGGCGGCCCGCGCCATGATCGCCACCGCCACCCCCGGTTCCCTCGTGAACATGGCCTCCGGCGCGATCGACACCGGTGCACCCGGCCTGCTCTGCTACGGCGCCGCCAAGGCCGCCGTCGTCCAGCTCACCAAGACCCTGGCCACAGAGGTGGGACGGCACGGCATCCGCGTCAACGCCGTCGCCCCGGGGTGGGTCCGCACGGCGATGACCGAGCGGCACACCGACCGGGCCCAGCAGCAGGCGGAGGGGCCGATGATCCGGATGTCGCCCCTGGGGAGGGTGGGAGAGCCGGAGGACATCGCCCACACCGTGCTGCATCTGGCGTCGGATGCCTCGTCGTTCATGACCGGCCAGATCCTCCGCCCGAACGGCGGCGTCGCCATGCCCTGGTGACCACCGTCCGCCAGGCCCCCCGCGCCCCGTGAAACCCCCTGACCACCCGGACCAGAGCGCGCCGCGGGCCGCCGTCAGGCCGGTCCGCCCGCGGAACGCAGTGCACCGGCAGCAGGCTGAGCCCCCAGCCGCCCAGCACCACGACCCCCTCGACCACCCCCGCCGACTGCGGCCACACCACCAGCCGGACCGCCGCCCACCACCACAGGGCCCCGACAACGGCCCCGGATATCCAGCGCCCGGGTACGGCCCGCAGGCGCCGGCCGGCCGACGCACGGGCCGCGACATCACGCCACCCCATGGCTGCCTCCTCCGGCCGACGCTAGACGGGCCCCGCCGCCCGGCGGGAGGGCGCACCGGGGCATTTCCGGCGCGCAGCCCGCCCCACAAAGCCCCGCAACGGACCCCGACGCCGCACGGCCCCGGAGCGGGCACCGCAGGCCCGCACGGCACGCCCCGGCACGCCGGCCCCAGCGGGCGCCACAGCCCCACGGCGGGCGCCGCGGTACCTCAGCGGGCGCGCCGCGGCCGTCAGTGGGCCTCGGCCTGGAACATCCAGTGGTGCTTCTCCAGGTCTGCGGTCAGCCCGATCAGGATGTCCTGGCTGACCGGGTCCGGGTCCGCGGTGGCAACGATCCGCTCGCGCATCCGGCCGATGACCGCGCCGAGCGCGTTCACCATCGCCCGCACCACATCGCCGTCCTTGATCCACCCATCCGTGATCTCGCTGATGCCACTGGTCTTGGCGACGGTGACGGCCCGCCCGTCCGGGGACACCCCGATCGCGGACGCCCGCTCGGCCACCGTGTCGGCATGCTGCCGTGCGCTGGCGACCACATCGTCGAGCTGCAGGTGTACGGAGCGGAAGCGGGGCCCGACGACGTTCCAGTGCACCTGCTTGGCCACGAGAGACAGGTCCACCAGGTCGACGAGCGCTCCCTGCAGGGAGGTCCCGACCACTTTGCGGTCCTTATCGGACAGCGTGCTCTTGACGACAGACATCCAGACACTCCTGATTCAGGCGATATATCCGATTTGCCCATCGTATAAATGAATCGCCCGTTCCGAGCTGCCCGGACAGCCCGTACGGGCCCCTCCCCGGGGTGCCGTTCCGCCCCGCACCCCCGCCCGCACCCGGACAGCACGGAGCCCCGGCGGGCTGCCGCCCGCCGGGGCTCCGGTACGTACGAACAGGGGTGTCAGGCCGCGACGACATCCACGACGTCGGCCGGGGACTTGATGGTCACGCGCTCCTCCGGCACACCGGCCAGAGACGTGACGGACACCGAATTGAGCTTCGGCCGCACCGGTGCGGGCACCGGGTCGCTCGCGGCCGCGGACGCTGCCAGCTCGGCGAGTGCCAGCTCGTCGCTGACCTCCCGCATGAGCTCGGACATGCGCACATCCAGCGCGTCACAGATCGATGAGAGCAGTTCGGAGGAAGCCTCCTTCTGCCCCCTCTCCACCTCGGACAAATAGCCGAGCGATACCCGGGCGGAGGAAGAGACCTCGCGCAGGGTTCGGCCCTGGCGCTGACGCTGTCGGCGCAGCACGTCACCCAGCAGGCGACGAAGCAGAATCATCGCTGGCTCCCTCCTCGGACCTCGGATCCGGATCCTTCTCGCCCCACCGTACCGCCTCGGGCTGGAGGCGTGCGGGGTGCAAGTACGTGTTCACTCAGGGCTGCAAACATCCATTCCCCCCGTGTTGTTCCGTATCCTGTGCCCGCGTATTTTCTGTCAGTTCGCTCAACAGCATTGCGAGCACGGCATGAATGGTGTCCTGGCGGATCCGGTCACGATCACCCTCCAGCGCCAGCCGCCGCACCTGCCCGGCCCCGTCCGGCCCCTGAACCGCCACGAAAACGGTGCCCACCGGATATCCGTCCTGCGGATCGGGGCCGGCCACCCCCGTCGTGGCGATGCCCCAGTCGGCACCCAGCACCCGCCGCACACCGCGCGCCATCTGCCGCGCGACCTCCCCGTCCACGGCACCGCACGCGGCCAGCAGGGCGGCGTCCACGCCCAGCACCTCCCGCTTGAGGTCGGTGGCGTACGCCGTGACCGAGCCGCGGACCACCCGCGAGGCCCCGGGGACAGCGGTCAGTGCACCCGCCACCAGGCCGCCGGTCAGTGATTCGGCCACCGCCAGGCTCTGCCCACGCCCGGCGAGCAGTTCCAGCGCCCCGGCCGCGGCAGAACCCGGCCCGCTCACCGTGCCGCGTCCCGCTCGGCCCGCTCCCGGACCAGTCCGGCCCGGCGCAGCACCACGGCCTGCCGGATGTAGTCGAACCCGGTGACCACGGTCAGCGCGACGGCCACCGCCATCACCCACCAGCGGAAGGTCGCCAGCGGGCCGGTCAGCACCAGGACGTACATGCCCACCGCGGTGCCCTGCGCCAATGTCTTGATTTTGCCGCCACGACTGGCCGGAATCACTCCGTGCTTGATCACCCAGAACCGCATCAGCGTGATGCCGAGCTCCCGGAAGAGGATCACGCCGGTCACCCACCACGACAGATCCCCCAGCACCGACAGACAGATCAGCGCCGCACCCATGATCGCCTTGTCCGCGATCGGGTCCGCGATCTTGCCGAAGTCGGTGACCAGGTTGTACGTGCGCGCCAGATGCCCGTCGAAGACATCGGTGATCATGGCGACGGCGAAGGCGGCCCAGGCGAAGACGCGCCAGACGGGGTCCGTTCCGTTGTCGTGCATCAGCAGCAGCACGAAGGCCGGGACCAGCACCAGCCGCAGCATCGTCAGAAGGTTGGCGATGTTCCACAGCCCGGCCTGCCGGACGACCGGCGCCGTGCGCGGGCCGCCAGCTGCGGAAGCCGGGACTCCGCTCATCTGGCCGCCTCCTCGGTACACCCCGTGCCCTCCACCGACAGCACCTCCGCAACGAGATCGACGCCCTCGCTCGCCACCACCTTTGCTTCGACCATACGGCCGGGTGCCAGCTCCTGGCCGGTCGACAGCAGGGTGACGCCGTCGGTCTCCGGCGCCTGGTGCGCGGCCCGCCCGACGAGGCCGTCCTCGTCGTCGTTCCGGTCGACCAGCACCCGCACCGTCTCGCCGATCCGCTCCTCGGCACGCTGGGCGGTCAGCTCCTCGGCCAGCCGGGAGACCCGCGCCAGCCGCTCGGCGACCACGTCGGGGTCGACCTTGTCCTCGTACGAGGCGGCCTCGGTGCCGTCCTCGTCGGAGTAGCCGAAGACGCCGATGGCATCGAGCCGGGCCTCGGTGAGGAAGCGCTCCAGCTCCGCGAGGTCGCTCTCGCTCTCCCCGGGGAAGCCGACGATGAAGTTGGAGCGGGCACCGGCCTGCGGCGCCTTCGTACGGATCGTCTCCAGCAGCGCCAGGAAGCTGTCGGTGCCGCCGAAGCGCCGCATGGAGCGCAGCACCCCGGGCGCCGAGTGCTGGAAGGACAGATCGAAGTACGGCGCGACCTTGTCGGTACCGGTCAGCACATCGATCAGACCCGGCCGCATCTCGGCGGGCTGCAGATAGCTGACCCGGATCCGCTCGATGCCGTCGACCGCCGCCAGCTCCGGCAGCAGCGTCTCCAGCAGCCGGATGTCGCCGAGGTCCTTGCCGTAGGAGGTGTTGTTCTCGGAGACCAGCATGATCTCCTTGACGCCCTCCCCGGCCAGCCAGCGCGTCTCACCGAGCACATCGGAGGGCCGGCGCGAGATGAAGGAGCCGCGGAAGGACGGGATGGCGCAGAACGAGCAGCGCCGGTCGCAGCCGGAGGCCAGCTTCACCGAGGCCACGGGGTTGCTGCCGAGCCGGCGGCGCAGCGGCGCACGCGGCCCGGAGGCGGGCGCGATGCCCTCCGGCAGATCCTCGGGCGGGGAGGCCGCCGGCTCCTCCTGGGCGTGGCCGGGCAGCGCGACACCGGCGGAGCCCTGGCGCTCGGCCGGGCTGATCGGCAGCAGCTTGCGGCGGTCGCGCGGGGTGTGGGCGGCGTGGATGCCGCCGTTCAGGATGGTCTGCAGGCGGTCGGAGATACTGCTGTAGTCGTCGAAGCCGAGCACACCGTCGGCCTCGGGCAGCGCCTCGGCGAGCTCCTTGCCGTAGCGCTCGGCCATGCAGCCGACGGCCACCACGGCCTGGGTTCTGCCGTGATCCTTCAGATCGTTGGCTTCCAGCAGGGCGTCGACGGAGTCTTTCTTCGCGGCCTCGACGAAACCACAGGTGTTGACGACGGCGACATCGGCATCGGCGGCTTCCTCGACGAGGTCCCAGCCGTCCGCTGCCAGGCGGCCTGCGAGCTCCTCCGAGTCCACCTCGTTACGGGCGCAGCCAAGAGTGACAAGGGCGACGGTACGGCGTTCGGGCATAGGCCTCAGCCTACTTTGTCCCGGCCACCCCCTTGGCGCGCAGGTCTCCGCCGCCCGTTCCGGGAGCCCGGCGCGGGCGGCGGGCACCCACCGAGCGTGGGCGGCCGGCACCCACCGAGGAGGGCTCTCAGCCCGCCTGGGGATCCCCTGGCGTATAGCTGAGCCGCTCCACCGTGCCCTTGTCGCCGACCTTCTTGACCTCCTTGCCGTTGACGTACAGCTGTACGGCTCCGGCATTGCCGAGGACCAGGTCGATGCGTTCCTTGTCGGTGATGGTCTTGGACTCGCCCTTCTTGAGCAGGCCGTCCTCCAGGAGCTTGCCGTTGGCGTCCTTGGCGGAGACCCAGCTCTGGCCGTCACGGGCGGTCACCTTGATCGTGACCTTGTCCTTCGGCAGTCCGGCGACGGCGCTGTCGGAGGGATCGGGCTTGACGGGCGGCTTGATGGTCGAGGGATGGCGGGTGGGCGCCGGCGCCGGCTTCGCATTGGCGTCGCCGCCCGCGACCGGGCCGCTGTCGCTCTTGCCGTTGCCGGTGAAGAGCGTGAAGCCCATGAACCCGACCACCGCGACGATCGCCGCGACCATCGCCGCGGTCCAATTGGGGCGGCGCGGCTCGGAACGGATCCGCTCGGCCTCGTAGAGCGGTGCGGCGGGGGTCGGCGCGGGCCGTCCGCCGTGCTCGGCGTCGAACTGGTCGATCAGCGGCCGGGAATCGAGGGAGACCGCGCGGGCGAGCGCCCGGATGTGCCCCCGGGCGTAGACATCGCCGCCACAGCGGGAGAAGTCGTCCTGCTCGATCGCCTGCACGAGGGGGATGCGCACCCGTGTCGTCGTACTGACCTCTTCGACGGTCAGTCCCGCTCCGATACGGGCCTTCTGGAGGGCAGCGCCGACGGAAGGACGGTCTGCTTCGGGGGAGTTGCCGATGGACACGGGGGCGCCTTTCGAGCGTGTAGCCACCTGCTGGAAGTTCAGTCTAGGGGTGGAGCGAAAGGGTCGGGCAAGCGGGAGAGCGGGGTTTTACGCCATCGGAACGCCCTCGGCGGTGCCCTGGGGCTTGATGGTGAAGCATCGTTCCCTCGTCTCCCTCAACTTGACGTATCGGCAGGCGAAACGGTTGCCTTCTTCTCTCGTATGCGGGACCCGGATGTCTGTGCTACTCGGTAGCCTCCCCCCGGATCACCGCCAGCACTCCATCCAATTCATCGGGCTTCACCAGAACGTCGCGGGCCTTGGACCCCTCGCTCGGCCCGACGATAGTGCGCGACTCCATGAGGTCCATCAGCCGGCCGGCCTTGGCAAAGCCCACCCGCAGCTTGCGCTGAAGCATCGACGTCGACCCGAACTGCGTGGAAACCACCAGCTCAGCGGCCTGGCACAGCAGATCGAGATCATCGCCGATGTCCTCGTCGATCTCCTTCTTCTTCGCCGTGCCGACGGTGACGTCGTCGCGGAAGACCGGCGCCATCTGATCCTTGCAGTGCTGGACCACGGCCGCGACCTCTGCCTCGGTCACGAACGCGCCCTGCATACGGACCGGCTTGTTGGCACCCATCGGCAGGAACAGCCCGTCGCCCTTGCCGATCAGCTTCTCGGCGCCCGGCTGGTCGAGGATGACCCGGCTGTCGGCGAGCGAGGAGGTGGCGAACGCGAGCCGGGAGGGCACATTGGCCTTGATCAGGCCGGTGACCACATCGACGGACGGGCGCTGGGTGGCGAGCACCAGATGGATGCCCGCCGCGCGGGCGAGCTGGGTGATGCGGACGATGGAGTCCTCCACATCACGCGGCGCGACCATCATCAGGTCCGCCAGCTCGTCGACGATCACCAGCAGGTACGGGTAGGGCGCCAGCTCACGCTCGCTGCCCTCGGGAGAGCTGACCTTGCCGCTGCGCACCGCTTCGTTGAAGTCGTCGATGTGCCGGAAGCCGTACGCCGCGAGGTCGTCGTAGCGCAGGTCCATCTCGCGCACCACCCACTGCAGCGCCTCGGCGGCGCGCTTGGGGTTGGTGATGATCGGCGTGATCAGGTGCGGGATGCCTTCGTACGCGGTCAGCTCGACGCGCTTGGGGTCGACCAGCACCATCCGGACGTCCTCCGGCGTGGCCCGCACCATGACCGAGGTGATCAGGCAATTGATGCAGGAGGACTTGCCGGAGCCGGTGGCACCGGCCACCAGGACGTGCGGCATCTTGGTCATGTTGGCCATGACATAGCCGCCCTCGACGTCCTTGCCGAGCGCCACCAGCATCGGATGCTCGTCGCCCGCGGCATCGGCCAGCCGCAGCACATCGCCGAGGTTGACCATCTCGCGGTCGGTATTGGGGATCTCGATGCCGACCGCGGACTTACCGGGGATCGGGCTGATGATCCGGACATCGGGGCTGGCCACGGCGTAGGCGATGTTCTTGGCCAGCGCGGTGATCTTCTCGACCTTGACCGCCGGGCCCAGCTCGACCTCGTAGCGGGTGACCGTCGGGCCGCGGGTGAACCCGGTGACCGCCGCATCGACCTTGAACTCCTGGAAGACCGTGGTCAGGGCGGTCACTATGGCGTCGTTGGCGGCGCTGCGGGTCTTGCCGGGCCCGCCGCGCGAGAGCAGGTCCAGCGAGGGCAGCGAGTAGGTGATGTCACCGGACAGCTGAAGCTGCTCGGCCCGCGCCGGCAGCTCACCGGACGGCTCCGGCGGCGCCTTGGTGAAGTCCGGTACGGCCGGGGTGTCCTCGGCCACGGACGGCTTCGGCTCCGCGCCGCGGGCCGGCGGCACCGTGCCGCTCTCCCCCGCGGTGTCCTCGCCGTCGTCCCCCCGGCGCTCCCCGGAGATGCTGCTGCTGAGCCCGGCGACGAGCGGGGAGGGCTGCACACCGTGCAGCACCGCGCCGTCCAGCGCAGCGGCGGCCGCCGCTGCCACATCCACCGCATCCATCGGCCGGTCCGCCGACGGCTGTACGGAGGCCCGGCGCGGGCGGCGGCGCTGGGCCAGGGCCGCTTCCTCTATCGCCTCCGGGTCGCTCGCGGCCGGTGCGGCGGCGCCGCGGCGCGGTGTGCGGGCGGGCTGCTCGCGCCACTCCTCCGCATAGTCCTCGGCCTCGTCGAAGTACTCCTCGGGCTCGTCCGGTTGCACCACGCCCAGCCGGACGCCGAGCGCCCGCAGCCGCTGCGGGATGGCGTTCACCGGCGTCGCGGTGACAACCAGCAGCCCGAAGACGGTCAGCAGCGCCAGCAGCGCCACGGCCAGGGTCTGTCCGACGGTGAAGATCAGCGGCTTGGACGCGGTCCACCCCAGATAGCCGCCGGCATCCTGTATGGCGGCCAGACCGTTGTCCCGGCCCGGCGAGCCACAGGCCATGGCGACCTGTCCCAGGACACCGACGACCAGCGCGGACAACCCGATGACGATCCGGCCGTTGGCCTCCGGCCGCTCGGGGTGCCGGATGAGGCGGATCGCGATGCCGCCGAGCAGTATCGGCACGACCAGATCGAGCCGGCCGAACGCCCCGGTCACCAGCAGCTCGACGAGGTCACCGACCGGGCCGCTGAGGTTCGACCACGTACCGGCCGCGATGACCAGCGCCAGGCCGAGCAGCAGCAGCGCCAGCCCGTCCTTGCGGTGCGCCGGATCGAGGTTCTTCGCGCCGCGGCCCATACCGCGGAACACCGCCCCGATGGCGTGCGCCAGCCCCAGCCAGCAGGCACGGACGAGGCGGTAGACGCCGCCGGTGGGTGACGGCGCCGGCTTGGGAGCCGCCTTTTTGGCCGGAGCCCGCTTGGCCGGAGCCTTTTTGGCCGGTGCCTTCTTCGCGGCCGCGGTCTTCTTGACCGCCGGCTTGGCGGGTGCCTTCTTCGCGGCGGTCTTCTTGGCGGCGCCCGCGGTCCGTCCGGCGCGCTGCTTGGAGGGTCCCGCCGCGCTCTGGGTTCCCTTGCCGGACGTACGTGAGGCCATGGCGACGAGATTACAGGCGAACACGGGCATCTCACGAGCGCACAGCGCTTCACCCGAACGTGTCGCGCGCCCGCCTCATGAAAGGGCGTCAGTCACCCCGCGACGCTGCCCGCTCCCGGTTCCAGAGCATCCAGAGCCCGGCGCAGACCCGTCAGTTTGCGTTCCAGATGGGCGGCCGTGGCGACCGCCGCCGCATCTGCCGTCTCGTCCAGCTGTTTGGACAGCGCCTCGGCCTGCTCCTCGACCGCGGCCAGCCGCGCGGAGAGCTCGGCGAGCAGCCCCGCGGACTCCCGCGCCTCGTCGGCGCTCGGCCGCCCGCCCTCCAGCTGCAGCCTCAGCAAGGAGGCCTGCTCGCGCAGTTGGCAGTTCTTCATGTAGAGCTCGACGAACACCGAGACCTTGGCGCGCAGCACCCAGGGGTCGAACGGCTTGGAGATGTAGTCCACCGCGCCGGCCGCATAGCCGCGGAAGGTGTGGTGCGGGCCGTGGTTGATGGCCGTGAGGAAGATGATCGGGATGTCGCGGGTCCGCTCCCGCCGCTTGATGTGCGCGGCGGTCTCGAAGCCGTCCATCCCCGGCATCTGCACATCGAGCAGAATCACCGCGAAATCGTCCGTGAGCAGTGCTTTGAGCGCTTCCTCCCCGGACGATGCCCGCACCAGTGTCTGATCGAGCGCAGAGAGGATCGCCTCCAGCGCCAGCAGATTCTCCGGCCGGTCATCGACCAGGAGGATTTTGGCCTTCTGCACCATGGCCCGTCCTCCTCGCCCCGGCATGGAACCGGACGCCACCCCAGGGGACGACTCCGTCACGCCGCCCGTCCTTGTGCCGGTCATGGTAGCTGCACCCCGCCTGTCGCCACACCCTGTCACCGCGATGTCACTGTGCACGTAGCAGAAACGCAGACAGAGACCAGAAGGTTCCCCGAATCCTGCGCTTCCACACGTCCACGACGACACTGAGTCAACACGCGATGATCCTCTTACGCCTCCATACTGGACGCTCCCTCACTCCGCGCGCATCCATTGCTCCATGACCGACAACAGATGATCGGTATCCACCGGCTTGGTCACATAGTCGGAGGCTCCGGAGTCGATGCTCTTCTCCCGGTCGCCCTTCATCGCCTTCGCGGTCAGCGCGATGATGGGCAGTCCGGCGAACTGCGGCATCCGGCGGATCGCCGCCGTGGTCGCATAGCCGTCCATCTCCGGCATCATGATGTCCATCAGGACCAGCACGATGTCGTCGTGCTGCTCCAGCACCTCGATGCCCTCGCGCCCGTTCTCCGCGTACAGCACCGAAAGCCCGTGCTGCTCCAGGACGCTGGTGAGCGCGAAGACATTGCGGATGTCGTCATCGACGATCAGCACCTTCTCGCCGTGGAAACCGCCCTCGAAAGCGGGATCCACCAGATCCTGGCCGTTGCCGATCCAGGGCTCCTCGACGGGCTGCTGCGCGACCGGCTGCGGCGGCGCCTCGGGCGCCTGGGGGGCCTGGGGGGCCTGGGGGGCCTGCGGGGGCGCCGTGGACGGCTGCTGCCGTCCCGGCAGCTCGAAGCGGCGCGCAGAGCCCGAAATCGCCCGGCGGCGGCGCCGGTTGAGGCTGCCCCCGGAGTCCAGCTCACGGCCCTGCTGCTCTTCGGCCTCCTGGCGCCCGACCTCCGTCTCCCGCGCCTCCGCGTCCATCGCGATCCCGCCGGCCACCAGCTGCGGATAGCCCTGCGGCGGCAGTCCGCCCGGGTTGTGCGGGAGGTAGAGCGTGAACGTGGAGCCGCGGTTGGGCTCGCTCGCGGCATGGATCTCGCCGCCCAGCAGCCGGGCGATCTCCCGGCTGATGGACAGACCCAGGCCCGTACCGCCGTACTTGCGGCTGGTCGTGCCGTCCGCCTGCTTGAACGCCTCGAAAATGACCCGCATCTTGCTCGACGCGATGCCGATACCGGTGTCGGTCACCGAGAAGGCGATCATGTCCGCATCCGGGTCGCGCAGCGAACCGTGCTCCAGCAGCTGCTCGCGGATGGCCACCGGGACATCCGCCCCGGCCGGCCGGATCACCAGCTCGACGGCGCCGCTGTCGGTGAACTTCACCGCGTTGGACAGCAGATTGCGCAGCACCTGCAGCAGCCGCTGCTCGTCGGTGTGCAGGGTGGCCGGCAGCTCCGGGGAGACCCGTACGGAGAAGTCGAGCCCCTTCTCCGCGGTCAGCGGCCGGAACGTGGCCTCCACGTAGTCGACGAGCTGGACCAGCGCGATCCGCGTCGGGCTGACGTCCATCTTCCCGGCCTCGACCTTGGACAGGTCCAGGATGTCGTTGATCAGCTGGAGCAGGTCGCTGCCGGCGCCATGGATGGTTTCGGCGAATTCGACCTGCTTCGGGGAGAGATTCCCCTCGGCGTTGTCGGCGAGCAACTTGGCCAGAATCAGCAGGGAGTTCAGCGGCGTCCGCAGCTCGTGCGACATGTTCGCCAGGAACTCCGACTTGTAGCGCATCGAGACCGCAAGCTGCTCGGCACGCTCCTCCAGGACCTGCCGCGCCTCCTCGATCTCGGTGTTCTTCACCTCGATGTCGCGGTTCTGCGCACGCAGCTGCTCGGCCTTCTCCTCGAGCTCGGTGTTGGACAGCTCCAGCGCCTTCTGCCGGCTCTCCAGCTCGCCCGAGCGCTCCTTGAGCTGTTCGGTCAGCTCCTGCGACTGCTTGAGCAGCACCTCGGTCTTGGTGTTGACCGAGATGGTGTTGACGCTGGTCGCGATCATCTCGGCGATCTGGCTGAGGAAGTCCTTCTGGATCTGGGTGAACGGCTGGAAGGACGCCAGCTCGATCACGCCGAGCACCTTGTCCTCGAAGAGCACCGGCAGCACGATCACATTCGCCGGCGGCGCCTCGCCCAGCCCGGAGGCGATCTTGAGATACCCGGACGGGACGTTCTCCACCAGGATGGTGCGCCCCTCCTCCGCGGCCGTGCCGATCAGCGTCTCGCCCGGCCGGAAGGTCGTCGGCATCCCGCCCATGGCGTAGCCGTACGAGCCCATCAGCCGCAGCTCGTAGGCGCCCGCCTCGCCGCCGTCCGCGCCGATCTCCTGGCTGTCGGGCTGGGCGGCGAGGAAGAACGCGCCGTGCTGGGCGGAGACCGCGGGCGACAGCTCGCTCATGATCAACGTGGCGACGTCCTTGAGGTCGCGACGGCCCTGCATCAGACCGGAGATCCGGGCGAGGTTGCCCTTGAGCCAGTCCTGTTCCTCGTTGGCGAGGGTGGTCTCGCGGAGCGTGGAGATCATCGTGTTGACGTTGTCCTGGAGCTCCAGGATCTCGCCGGCCGCGTCCACGTCGATCCGGACGTTGTGATCGCCGAGGGTGACCGCCGCGGCGACCGCGGCGATGGCCCGCACCTGACGGGTCAGGTTCCCGGCCATCTCGTTCACCGACTCGGTCAGGTCCCGCCAGGTGCCGGCCACGCCCCGCACCTGCGCCTGACCGCCCAGCTGGCCTTCCGTACCCACCTCACGGGCCACTCTGGTGACCTGCTCCGCGAAGGACGACAGCTGGTCGACCATGGTGTTGATGGTGGTCTTCAGCGCCAGGATCTCGCCCCGCGCATCGATGTCGATCTTCTTGGTCAGATCACCCTTGGCGATGGCGGTGGTGACCATGGCGATGTTGCGGACCTGGCCGGTCAGGTTGTTGGCCATCGAGTTCACGGACTCGGTGAGGTCCTTCCACGTACCGGCGACGCCGGGGACGCGGGCCTGACCGCCCAGGATGCCGTCGGTGCCCACCTCACGGGCCACCCGGGTGACCTCGTCGGCGAACGATGACAGCGTCGTGACCATCGTGTTGACCGTGTCGGCGAGCTGCGCGACCTCGCCGCGCGCCTCGACCGTGACCTTCTTGGTCAGGTCTCCGTTGGCGACCGCCGCCGAGACCTGGGAGATGTTGCGCACCTGGATGGTCAGGTTGTTGGCCATCAGGTTCACGTTGTCGCTGAGGTCCAGCCAGATCCCGGTCGCGCCCGGCACCCGCGCCTGGCCGCCCAACTGGCCCTCGGTGCCCACCTCACGGGCCACTCTGGTGACCTGCTCCGCGAACGACGACAGCTGGTCGACCATCGTGTTGACGGTCGTGACCAGTTCCAGGATCTCGCCCTTGGCATCGACGGTGATCTTCTTGGACAGATCACCGCGGGCCACCGCGGTCGTCACCTCGGCGATGTTGCGCACCTGCGAGGTGAGGTTGTTCGCCATGAAGTTGACGGACTGGGTGAGGTCCTTCCAGGTACCGCTGACACCCTGCACCTCGGCCTGGCCGCCCAGGATGCCCTCGGTGCCCACCTCACGGGCGACCCGGGTGACCTGCTCCGCGAACGAGGAGAGCTGGTCGACCATGGTGTTCAGGGTGTTCTTCAGCTCCAGGATCTCGCCCCGGGCGTCCACGTCGATCTTCTGCGACAGGTCACCGCGGGCCACCGCCGTGGCGACCTGGGCGATATTGCGGACCTGGGCCGTCAGGTTGCCGGCCATGCCGTTCACCGAGTCGGTCAGATCGCGCCAGACGCCGGCGACGCCCGGCACCTGTGCCTGGCCGCCCAGCCTGCCGTCCGTACCGACCTCCCGGGCGACCCGGGTGACCTGCTCGGCGAAGGCGGAGAGCTGGTCGACCATCGTGTTGATGGTGTTCTTCAGCTCCAGGATCTCGCCGCGCGCGTCCACGTCGATCTTCTGCGACAGGTCGCCACGGGCGACCGCCGTCGTCACCTGCGCGATCTGCCGTACCTGAGAAGTCAGGTTCCCCGCCATGAAGTTGACGGAGTCGGTCAGTTCCTTCCAGGTGCCGCTGACGCCGTCCACCCGGGCCTGGCCGCCCAGCCGGCCCTCCGTGCCCACGTCCCTGGCCATCCGGGTGACCTGGTCGGCGAACGACGACAGCTGATCCACCATGGTGTTCACGGTGTTCTTCAGCTGCAGCATCTCGCCGGAGACATCGACGGTGACCTTCTGCGACAGATCACCGTTGGCCACCGCGGTCGTGACCTGGGCGATGTTGCGCACCTGCCCGGTCAGGTTGCGGAAGGCGGTGTTCACGGAGTCCGTGAGGTCCTTCCACGTCCCGGCCGCCCCGGGCACCGCGGCCTGGCCGCCCAGCTCGCCCTCGACACCGATCTCCCGCGCAACGCGCGTCACTTCGGCGCCGAACGACGACAGCTGACCCACCATCGTGTTGACGGTGTTCTTCAACTCCAGCATTTCACCGGCCACATCGACGGTGACCGTCTGCGACAGATCACCGTTGGCGACCGCCGTCGTCACCTGCGCGATGTCCCGCACCTGCGCCGTCAGGTTGCGGAAGGCGGTGTTCACCGAGTCGGTGAGGTCCTTCCATGTCCCGGCCGCGCCCGGCACCTGTGCCTGACCGCCCAGCTGCCCCTCGGCACCGACCTCGTTCGCCACCCGCGTCACTTCGTCCGCGAAGGTCCGCAGCGTCTCGGTCATGGTGTTGATCGTGTCGGCCAGCTGCGCGACCTCGCCGCGTGCACTGACCGTGACCTTCTGCGACAGATCGCCATTGGCGACGGCAGTGGTGACCTGGGCGATCCCGCGCACCTGAGCGGTGAGGTTGCCGGCCATGAGATTGACCGAATCCGTCAGGTCCTTCCACACCCCGGCCACGCCGGGGACCTGCGCCTGACCACCGAGCTCGCCCTCGGTGCCGACCTCACGGGCGACCCGCGTCACCTCGGAGGCGAACGAGGAGAGCTGGTCGACCATCGTGTTGACGGTGTTCTTCAGCTCCAGCATCTCGCCGGAGACATGGACGGTCACCTTGCGCGACAGATCACCCTTGGCCACCGCCGTGGTGACGAGAGCAATGTCACGCACCTGGGCCGTCAGCCGGGACGCCATGGTGTTGACGGATTCCGTGAGGTCCTTCCACGAACCCGACATTCCGCGCACCCGCGCCTGGCCGCCGAGCTTGCCCTCCGTACCGACCTCACTGGCCACTCTGGTGACCTCGTCGGTGAACGCGGAGAGCTGGTCCACCAGCCCGTTGACGGTCCGGCCGACCTTCAGGAATTCACCCCGCAGAGGGTGCTCCGAAGAGCTGTCCGAACTGCGCGACCGCAGATCCATCCGCTGTTCCAGGTCGCCCTCGGACACCGCCGACAGCACCCGTCCCACCTCGGAGACGGGCCGTACGAGGTCGTCGACCAGAGCATTCGAGGCGTCGATCGCCGCGGCCCAGGAGCCCTCGGCGGCGCCGACCTCCAGCCGTTCCGTGAGCTTTCCCTCACGACCGACGACCCGCCGCACCCGCGTCAGCTCGCCCGTCAGATGCAGATTGCGATCCGCAACCTCGTTGAAGACCGCCGCGATCTCCGACATCACGCCATCGCCGGAAACCGTGAGCCGCTTGCGGAAGTTCCCGTCCCGCATCGCGACCAACGCGACCAACAGCCGATTCAGCGCAGCCGTATCCACCTCGGTCGTCCCGTTGTTCCGGGATCGTCCGCCTTTCGCGCGCGTGCTTGCGCCCCGCGCCGCTGCGCCAGACTCCACCGTGTCCCTCCCGCAAGGGTCGACCGTTCTACCCGGGCTTTCTCTTGATACGTGCCCAGTGTTTCACCATGGCCCAACCAGGCCATAACAGTTCGGCAGCATCGCACACCGTCCCGGGGCACGATTGGGGCGGAAACACACGTGACCGGCATCCTCGGGTGCGGCGAAGGTAAGTAACCTGGCATACGGCTGTCCACCGTCCCGGCCATCGAGCACGGGCAGTGGTGGAGGCACCACAGGTTTATTCGGAGGGGCGCCGCGAGTATGGGGGAGCAGATCACCGACACACGCATGAGGAGACCAGTGATCACCGCGCGGGCCGCCGCAACCTTCGAGCCGGTCGGGCGCTCGGTCGCCACTGCCCGTGCATTCGTCCGCGACACCCTCCAGGGCTGGGGCTGCGCCGACATCATCGACGACGCCGTGGTGCTGACCAGCGAGCTGGTCACCAACGCCGTGGTGCACGCCGGCACCGCCGCCGATGTGCTGTGTCTGCGCAACGACGACGGCGTACGGATCTCCGTCGCCGACCGCTACCCCGAACGCGAGATCCCGCTCCAGAACGCCGGCCAGGTCGTCGTCCACCCGGACCGCGAGGGCGGCCGCGGCCTGCTGCTGTGCGGCGCGCTCGCCACCCGCTGGGGCGTCGAGTACACCGCCGCACAAAAACACGTATGGTTCCAGCTCGACCTCCCCGAACGCCCGGCCGGCACCCGTTCCGCCGGCCCCGCCCTGCCGGTGGACGCCCTCCCGGTCGCCGAGACCCGCGTCCGGGTCGCGGTGATCCAGATCGACCGCGGCGGCTGCATCAGCTTCTGGAACGAGGACGCCCAGGGCCTCTTCGCCTACGACCCCGAGCAGGTCATCGGCAAGCCGCTCACCGACTTCGCCGCCTGGCCGCACACCCCGGGAACCGGCACGGGCATCGTCGAGGCCCTGCAGCTCTCCCGCTGGGAGGGCTCCTACGGCATCCGTGGCTCGGACGGCCGGGTCGTCCCCGTCTACGCCTCCCACCTGCGCGTCCGCGACGCCGACGGCGAGGCCTCCACGGTCTGCCTCCTGGTACGCGACCACGAGCGCGCCATCCTGCAGAGCCCCCAGCGCACCCCCGCCCCGGACGCCGCGTCCCAGGCCGGCCGGTCGGAGGGACGCCTCGCCGACCCCTTCGAGGTCTTCATCGGCTCACCGGCCCCCGACGACCTCGACGGCCTGCTCCAGCGCACCGTCGAACGGGCCCGCGACATGCTCGACGGCGACGCCGCCTACCTCCTCCTGGCCACCGACGACGAGACCGAACTGGAGGTCCGCGCCTCCACGGGCCTGCCCTCCGCCCGCCAGCGGTTCGCCCGCGTCCCCGTCGAGGCCGGATCCGGACGCTACGGCTCCGCCCGGATGCCCGCCGTCCACGAAGACCTCACCGCGGTCCCCGGCGCCGTCCCCCTCCTCAGCGGCACGGGCATGCGCTCGGTCGTCACCGTCCCGCTCAAGGTCGAGGGCCGGCTGACCGGCTCGCTCGGCGTCGCCGCGGAGGGCGCCGGCCGCTACACGAACGAGGAGGCGCTGCGTCTCCAGTTCGCCGCCGACCGCATCGCCCTCGCCGTCGAACGCGCCCGCCTCACCGAGCTGGAAAAACTCCGCCGCGGCTCCCTCTCCTTCCTCGTCGAGGCCTCCGACCTGCTGGCCGGCACTCTCGACCGGGACCAGACCCTGGCCCTGATGGCCCAGATGACGGTCCCCACCCTCGCCACGTGGTGCGCCGTCTACACCGTCGCCGACCAGACCTCCGAGCCCGAGCTGTCCTATGTGCTGCACGAGGACGAGGACCGGATCGACGGCCTCAAGACGCTGCTGATGAAGGTCGACCCGCCCGAGCCGGTCCCCACCCCCGGTGCCCGTGTCTGGACCGCCCCCGGCGACGCCGCGCACGACGCCGCCCTGCGCACCTCCATGCGCAGCCTGGGCCTGGGCAACGCGGCCCGGCCCTCCACCGGCCCCGGCGCCACCCTCGCCACCGCCTCCGCGGTGGGCGGCGAGACGGTCGTCCTTCCCCTCGTCGCGCGCAACCGCGTCATCGGCATGCTGACCCTGGGCAAGCCCACCGAGGAGCACTTCCGCCAGGAAATCCTCGAACTCGCCGAGGACCTCTCCCGCCGGGCCGCACTCGCCCTGGACAACGCGCGCCTCTACTCCGAGCGCACGGCCATCAGCCAGTCCCTGCAGCGCAGCCTGCTGCCCCCTGAGCAGCCCGCGATCCCCGGCATGGAGGTCGAGGTCATCTACCGCGCGGCCGGCGAGGGCAACGAGGTCGGCGGCGACTTCTACGACATCTTCCCGATCCGCGACGGCGCCTACGGCTTCGCCATCGGTGACGTCTGCGGTACGGGCCCGGAAGCGGCCGCCGTCACGGGCCTGGCCCGGCACGCGCTGCGCCTGCTCGCCCGCGAGGGTTTCGGCGGCCCCGCCGTCCTGGAACGCCTGAACGCCGCCATCCTCGACGAGGGCGCCCGCAGCCGCTTCCTGACGCTCCTTTACGGCGAGCTCTGGCCCCAGGCCGACGGCAGCGCCGTCCTCAAGGTCGTCTGCGCAGGCCACCCCCTGCCGCTCCGTCTCCGCCAGGACGGCACCGTCGAGCCGGCGGCCGAACCCCAGCCGCTCCTCGGCGTCATGGACGATCTGGAGCTCTACGAACAGACCGTCAGCCTCGACCCCGGCGATGTCCTGCTGTGCGTCACCGACGGCGTCACCGAGCGCCGCGAGGGCACCCGCATGCTCGGCGACGACGGCCTCACCGACCTCCTGACCACCTGCACGGGACTGACCGCCGGCGCCGTCGCCGCCCGCGTGCTGCGCGCCGTGGAACGCTTCGCCGCCGAACCTGCCTCCGACGACATGGCCATCCTCGCCATGCGCATCCCCGAGGCCCCGGCGGACTGACCCCCGGGGAGCGGCCGATGCCCACCACTCACGGGCCCCGGCCGCTCCCCCACCCCCAACCGCCGCCCACGACGCGGCCCATGGCTCGCCTCCGCGGCGCTGATACGACATCACCGGACCGGCAATAAACCGGCAACGGACCGGCATACGACAAAGACCCCCGCCGAATGGCGGGGGCCTTTGTCCTCTGGAGCCCCAATACGGAATCGAACCGTAGACCTTCTCCTTACCATGGAGACGCTCTGCCGACTGAGCTATTGGGGCGCGGCAACGGAATAGATATTACCCCAACTCCGCGTCGTCTTCTAATCGTCGGCCACCTGGTCCACCGATACCCGGCTAAAAGGCCGGCTGCAGCAGCCCGCCGAGCGCATTGCACGCGCCGACCATCTTGTGGAGCTCCCGCCGTGACATCCCCGCGTGCACGGGCAACGCCAGGGTCTCGTCCACCGCCCGCTCGGTCTCCGGCAGAAAGACATCCCGCCGCAGCCCCGGCATCCGGTACACCGGAGCCAGCACGGGCACCTTGCACGCCACGCCCTTGGCCCGCAGCGCCCGCGCGAACGCATCCCGGTCAGGCCGCCCGTTGCCGGGTACCCGCACCACATACTGCTCGTAGGTGTGCCCGGCCGCCGGTGTGGGCGTCCGGACCCCGCTGAGCCTGCCGTCCAGGTACGACGCGTGCGCCCGCCGCAGCTCAGCGCCCTCCGGGTCCGCCCCGGCTTCGTTCTCCACGAGCACCAACAGCCCGCGCCGCTGGCCCACTTCACGGATCCACCCGGTGTCCGCCTGCCGACCGAACCGGTGAATCGCCACGACCGCGGCCGTCTGGCTGGTCACCACGTCCGACACCGCGGCCGGGTCCAGGCAGTAACTGTCGCCGTCCACATCGGCGAACACCGGCACCGCGCCCAACTCCAGCACGGCCCGGGCCACCTCGGCGTTGCCGTACGCCGGCACCACGACCTCATCACCAGCACTGACACCGGCCGACTTGAGCGCTCCTACTGTCCGCATGAAACGGATCCTGCTCAGGGCAGATGAACGTCGAGTTACACCCACCACCCGAAAATCAGAACAAAAAAGCTCCGGTCCCTGAACCATCAAGGTTCAGGGACCGGAGCTGAAAAATTGTTCGGCGGCGTCCTACTCTCCCACAGGGTCCCCCCTGCAGTACCATCGGCGCTGAAAGGCTTAGCTTCCGGGTTCGGAATGTAACCGGGCGTTTCCCTAACGCAATGACCACCGAAACACTATGAAGTTGACCAACCCGGCACAATCACAGGTCGTTACTTCAGAACCTACACAGTGGACGCGAGCAACTGAGGACAAGCCCTCGGCCTATTAGTACCAGTCAACTCCACCCGTTACCAGGCTTCCATATCTGGCCTATCAACCCAGTCGTCTACTGGGAGCCTTAACCCCTCAAAGGGGGTGGGAGTACTCATCTCGAAGCAGGCTTCCCGCTTAGATGCTTTCAGCGGTTATCCTTTCCGAACGTAGCCAACCAGCCATGCCCTTGGCAGGACAACTGGCACACCAGAGGTTCGTCCGTCCCGGTCCTCTCGTACTAGGGACAGCCCTTCTCAATACTCCTACGCGCACAGCGGATAGGGACCGAACTGTCTCACGACGTTCTAAACCCAGCTCGCGTACCGCTTTAATGGGCGAACAGCCCAACCCTTGGGACCGACTCCAGCCCCAGGATGCGACGAGCCGACATCGAGGTGCCAAACCATCCCGTCGATATGGACTCTTGGGGAAGATCAGCCTGTTATCCCCGGGGTACCTTTTATCCGTTGAGCGACGGCGCTTCCACAAGCCACCGCCGGATCACTAGTCCCTACTTTCGTACCTGCTCGACCCGTCAGTCTCACAGTCAAGCTCCCTTGTGCACTTACACTCAACACCTGATTGCCAACCAGGCTGAGGGAACCTTTGGGCGCCTCCGTTACTCTTTAGGAGGCAACCGCCCCAGTTAAACTACCCACCAGACACTGTCCCTGATCCGGATCACGGACCCAGGTTAGACATCCAGCACGACCAGAGTGGTATTTCAACAATGACTCCACCATGACTGGCGTCACGGCTTCAAAGTCTCCCACCTATCCTACACAAGCCGAACCGAACACCAATATCAAGCTATAGTAAAGGTCCCGGGGTCTTTCCGTCCTGCTGCGCGAAACGAGCATCTTTACTCGTAATGCAATTTCACCGGGCCTATGGTTGAGACAGTCGAGAAGTCGTTACGCCATTCGTGCAGGTCGGAACTTACCCGACAAGGAATTTCGCTACCTTAGGATGGTTATAGTTACCACCGCCGTTTACTGGCGCTTAAGTTCTCAGCTTCGCCACACCGAAATGTGACTAACCGGTCCCCTTAACGTTCCAGCACCGGGCAGGCGTCAGTCCGTATACATCGCCTTACGGCTTCGCACGGACCTGTGTTTTTAGTAAACAGTCGCTTCTCGCTGGTCTCTGCGGCCACCACCAGCTCAGGAAGTAAATTCCATCACCAGCAATGGCCCCCCTTCTCCCGAAGTTACGGGGGCATTTTGCCGAGTTCCTTAACCATAGTTCACCCGAACGCCTCGGTATTCTCTACCTGACCACCTGAGTCGGTTTAGGGTACGGGCCGCCATGAAACTCGCTAGAGGCTTTTCTCGACAGCATAGGATCATCCACTTCACCACAATCGGCTCGGCATCAGGTCTCAGGCTTCATGCTGTCCGGATTTACCTGGACAACGCCCTACACCCTTACCCCGGGACAACCACCGCCCGGGCTGGACTACCTTCCTGCGTCACCCCATCACTTACCTACTACCACCTTGGATCAGCGGCTCCACCACTCCCCTTTGTCCGAAGACTCCAGGGCGGCTTCACGGCCTTAGCATTAATGGATTCGATATTGGGCGCTTCAAAGCGGGTACCGGAATATCAACCGGTTGTCCATCGACTACGCCTGTCGGCCTCGCCTTAGGTCCCGACTTACCCTGGGCAGATCAGCTTGACCCAGGAACCCTTAGTCAATCGGCGCACACGTTTCCCACGTGTGTATCGCTACTCATGCCTGCATTCTCACTCGTGAACCGTCCACAACTCGTTTCCACGGCTGCTTCACCCGGCACACGACGCTCCCCTACCCATCACAACGGACGTTGGTCCTCATGCTGCAATGACACGACTTCGGCGGTGTGCTTGAGCCCCGCTACATTGTCGGCGCGGAATCACTTGACCAGTGAGCTATTACGCACTCTTTCAAGGGTGGCTGCTTCTAAGCCAACCTCCTGGTTGTCTCTGCGACTCCACATCCTTTCCCACTTAGCACACGCTTAGGGGCCTTAGTCGATGCTCTGGGCTGTTTCCCTCTCGACCATGGAGCTTATCCCCCACAGTCTCACTGCCGCGCTCTCACTTACCGGCATTCGGAGTTTGGCTAAGGTCAGTAACCCGGTAGGGCCCATCGCCTATCCAGTGCTCTACCTCCGGCAAGAAACACACGACGCTGCACCTAAATGCATTTCGGGGAGAACCAGCTATCACGGAGTTTGATTGGCCTTTCACCCCTAACCACAGGTCATCCCCCAGGTTTTCAACCCTGGTGGGTTCGGTCCTCCACGAAGTCTTACCTCCGCTTCAACCTGCCCATGGCTAGATCACTCCGCTTCGGGTCTTGGGCACGCTACTCAACGCCCTATTCGGACTCGCTTTCGCTACGGCTTCCCCACACGGG
>NZ_CP107940.1:2097500-4482500 GCF_036048035.1 Streptomyces sp. NBC_00400
CGCCGCCAGCGTTCGTCCTGAGCCAGGATCAAACTCTCCGTGAATGTTTACCCGTAATCGGGTGAAACACACACGAGAGCGGAACAACCAGACGGAATAGGTCCGGTCGTTCACAGCGTCCTCGCTGTGTGTGCCACCCCGACCGCTTGGGCCGTGGTGGACTTTCAAAGGAACCTCATCCAC
Organism: Streptomyces sp. NBC_00400; assembly: GCF_036048035.1. Taxonomy (NCBI): domain Bacteria; kingdom Bacillati; phylum Actinomycetota; class Actinomycetes; order Kitasatosporales; family Streptomycetaceae; genus Streptomyces; species Streptomyces sp. NBC_00400. Next base: position 2,097,684 of record NZ_CP107940.1, read on the forward strand.
CGAAGTGGACGGGGTATCAACATATCTGGCGTTGACTTTTGGCACGCTGTTGAGTTCTCAAGGAACGGACGCTTCCTTTGTGCCTGTTTCACCAGGCTCTCCGGGCGCTTCCCTTCGGTCTTGCGTTTCCGACTCTATCAGATCCTTGCGGGCCCGATTTTCGCCGGTGCGTTTCCGCCTTTCGGCTTCTTCGCGTTTCCAACCTTACCAGATCCGTTTCCGTGTCTGGCTCCCTGTTGGAGCGGGTCGGCCGTTCGGCTTTCGCTTTCCGGCCTTTCCGACTCTAGCAGACCCGATTTCGTTCCGTTGCCGGTTCTCATTCGGTCCGATTTCCCGTCGGAGGGGGTTTGCCTTTCAGCTGATCCGACTTTATCAGATTGCTCTGGGCCGGAATTCCGCCTGGTTTTGCGGGGCACTCCGTACGCAGAGGCGTGCGGTGCTTCCCGTTCAGGAGGAGACGTAAACGTACTGGAGCGGGGCGCCCGGATGCAAATCCGGGCGCCCCGCTCCTACTTGCGTACCTGCGTACTGCCCTGGGCGTCAGACCTCGACGACCACGGGGAGGATCATCGGGCGGCGCCGGTAGTTGTCCGACACCCACTTGCCGACCGAGCGGCGGATCAGCTGCTGGAGCTGGTGCGCTTCCGCGACACCGTCCTGGGCCGCCTTGGCCAGGGCCTCATCGATCTTGGGGACCACGCCCGACAGGGCGGAGTCCTCGATGCCGGAGCCGCGCGCATGCAGGTCCGGGCCTCCGACGATCTTGCCGGTGCTGCTGTCCACGACCACGAAGACCGAGATGATGCCTTCGTCGCCCAGGATGCGGCGGTCCTTGAGATGGGTTTCCGTGACATCACCGACCGAGAGGCCGTCGACGTAGACATAGCCCGCCTGGACCTTGCCGACGATCTTGGCGACGCCGCCGACCAGGTCGACCACGACACCGTCTTCGGCGATGACGATCCGTTCCTTGGGGACACCGGTCAGTGCCCCCAGTTCGGCGTTGGCGCGCAGATGGCGCCATTCGCCGTGGACCGGCATGAGGTTCTTCGGCTTGCAGATGTTGTAGAAGTACAGCAGCTCGCCGGCCGAGGCGTGGCCCGAGACATGGACCTTGGCATTGCCCTTGTGGACGACGTCCGCGCCCCACCGGGTGAGGCCGTTGATCACGCGGTAGACCGCGTTCTCGTTGCCCGGGATGAGGGAGGACGCCAGGATCACGGTGTCGCCCTGGACGATCCGGATCTGGTGATCGCGGTTGGCCATCCGGGACAGGGCGGCCATCGGCTCGCCCTGGGAGCCCGTGCAGACCAGCACGACCTCGTCGTCGGGGAGGTCGTCGAGCGTCTTGACGTCCACGACCAGGCCGGCGGGGACCTTCAGGTAGCCCAGCTCGCGGGCAATGCCCATGTTGCGGACCATCGAACGGCCCACGAAGGCGACCCGACGGCCGTACTCGTGCGCCGCGTCGAGGATCTGCTGGATGCGGTGCACATGGCTGGCGAAGCTCGCCACGATGATGCGCTTCTGGGCGTTCGCGAAGACCGTGCGCAGGACGTTGGAGATGTCCCGCTCGGGCGGTACGAAGCCCGGGACCTCGGCGTTCGTGGAGTCGGAGAGGAGAAGGTCGATGCCTTCCTCGCCGAGCCGCGCGAACGCGGGGAGGTCGGTGAGCCGGCGGTCCAGCGGAAGCTGGTCCATCTTGAAGTCGCCGGTGTGGACGACCATTCCCGCGGGGGTGCGGATGGCGACGGCCAGGGCGTCGGGGATGGAGTGGTTGACGGCGACGAATTCGCAGTCGAACGAGCCGATCCGCTCCGTGTGCCCCTCCTGCACCTCGAGGGTGTAGGGACGGATGCGGTGCTCCTGAAGCTTGGCCTCGATGAGGGCGAGGGTCAGCTTCGAGCCGATCAGGGGGATGTCCGGCTTCTCCCGCAGGAGGTAGGGGACACCACCGATGTGGTCCTCGTGGCCGTGGGTCAGCACGATGCCGTCGATGTCGTCGAGGCGATCCCTGATGGACGTGAAGTCCGGCAGAATCAGGTCGATTCCGGGCTGCTCCTCCTCGGGGAAGAGCACTCCGCAGTCGACGATCAGCAGCCGGCCGTCGTATTCGAAGACCGTCATGTTGCGGCCGATTTCACCCAGGCCGCCGAGGGGGGTGACGCGCAGGCCGCCCTTGGGAAGCTTCGGCGGGGCGCCGAGCTCAGGATGCGGATGACTCAAAAGACTCTCCTCACCACACACGCCACGCTGCCGTCGAGGGCACGTGGCGCGCATGACATTCGTGCACTTGCTATGAGGCGGTTGTTGGTCCGTATTCAGTTGTGAAGTCTGTGATCAGAGCTGTACCCCGCCGGCGGCGAGATCGCGCGTGAGCTGTTCGGTCTCCTCGGGGGAGAGCTCCACGAGCGGCAGCCGCAGCGGACCGGCGGGCAGACCCTGGAGGCCGAGGGCGGCCTTGGTCGTGATCACGCCCTGGGTGCGGAACATGCCGGTGAAGACGGGCAGCAGCTTCTGGTGGATCTCGGTGGCCTTGGTGACATCGCCGTTGAGGTGGGCGTCCAGGAGGGCGCGCAGCTCGGGGGTGACGACATGGCCGACCACGGAGACGAAACCGACGGCGCCGACCGAGAGCAGCGGGAGGTTGAGCATGTCGTCGCCGCTGTACCAGGCGAGGCTGGAGCGGGCGATGGCCCAGCTGGCGCGGCCGAGGTCTCCCTTGGCGTCCTTGTTGGCGACGATCCGGGGGTGCTCGGCGAGCCGGACGATGGTCTCGGTGTTGATCGGGACACCACTGCGGCCGGGGATGTCGTAGAGCATGACCGGCAGGTCGGTGGCGTCGGCGATGGCCGTGAAGTGCCGGAGCAGGCCCTCCTGGGGGGGCTTGCTGTAGTACGGCGTCACCGCGAGCAGGCCGTGGGCGCCGGCGTCCTGGGCGGCGCGGGCCAGCTCCAGGCTGTGGCGGGTGTCGTTGGTACCGGCTCCGGCGACCACAAAGGCGCGATCGCCGACCGCATCGACCACCGCGCGGACCAGCTGGGCTTTCTCCGCATCGCTGGTGGTCGGGGACTCTCCGGTGGTGCCGTTGACGACGAGGCCGTCATTGCCGGCGTCCACCAGGTGGGCAGCCAGCCGCTGTGCGCCGTCGAGATCGAGGGCGCCATCCGGCGTGAACGGCGTGACCATGGCGGTCAGCACCCGCCCGAAGGGGGTCTGCGGTGTGGAAGTCGGAGCCATGGGTCCCACGCTACTCGTAGCTCACCGCGGGATGCGCCTCTGGGGAGCAGGGATGTGGACTCCGGCACTGCCTGCTCGGGGGTTCAAGCAGTGCCGGGTCCGTCTGTTCAGCGTAGATGAACTTCTCAAAATGCCGCAATCCGGACACTTCGCACGTCTGTCCTGCGCGCTCCGGTATCCGGCCCGCAACCTGGGCCTTACGGGGCGATCCGGCCGTTCGCATTGAATGCGCCGTACGTGAGCGGCATGAGCTTCGCCCAGTGGGCCTCCATCTGCTCGCCGACCATTTCGATCTCGCGCTGCGGGAAGGACGGCACCTTCGCCTGCTCGTGCTGGGTGCGCAGGCCGAGGAAGTGCATCAGGGAGCGGGCGTTGCAGGTGGCGTACATGGAGGAGAACAGGCCGACCGGGAGCACCGCGCGGGCGACCTCGCGGGCGACGCCGGCGGCGAGCATCTCCTGGTACGCCTCGTAGGCCCGGCGGTAGGAGTCCTCCATGACGCGGCCGGTGAGCTCGTGCTGCGCCTGGGTGCCCTCGACGAATTCGTACTTCCCGGGGCGGCCCTGCTGGACGAGCTTGCGGGACTCGCCGGGGACGTAGAAGACCGGGTCCAGGCGGCGGTAGCGGCCGGACTCCTCGTTGTACGACCAGCCGACGCGGTGCCGCATGAACTCGCGGAAGACGAAGATCGGCGCGCTGATGAAGAACGTCATGGAGTTGTGCTCGAAGGGGCTGCCGTGCCGGTCCCGCATGAGGTAGTTGATCAGGCCCGTGGAGCGCTCCGGGTCCTTCTGCAGCTCCTCCAGGGACTGCTCACCGGCCGTGGAGACCCGGGCCGCCCACAGCACGTCGCTGTCCGCGGCGCTGTGCTTGACCAGCTCGACCGTCACCTCGCTCCGGAAGCTGACGGCTGCACTGTCGGGGCTCTCAGTGCTCTCGGCGGGGGTCTGGGACACCGGCGGTTCCTTCCAATCGATCCTCGTGCGCGACCACCCTACGGCCCGCCACCGACAGTCCGGGAAACACCGCGTGATGCCGCGTTAGCCGCAAAACGGGCGCGCCGTGGCGGTGCGCGGAGCGGCCGTTGATATTTTTCACAGAAGTCCCTGAAAACGGGCACCAACTGCACGCCACAAACGTCTAACCCTGTGACAGTGCCCACTTCGAGGTTCCTAGGAGAGCCCGCTCATGTTCCGCCGGCGAGAGCCCGTCCCGTTCGCCTTCGTTGCCGAGGCAGACCGGTTCCGCAGCAATGTCACTCCCCCGCCGCGGCAGCGCGCCTCGCGCGCGCAGCTCCTCGGCCAGTCTCTCATCACGCTGACAGTCGTGGGCGGCCTGGCCGGCGCCCTGCTGTTCGGCGTTCCCGCACTGCAGCAGGACAGCTCCGGGTCCAGCCGGGTGCATCAGTCCGAGGCATCACATCGCTGAACGGGCGGGCGGGGCGTGCCGCGAAGTGGTTCCGCTCCGCCGGTCCCGATAGCCTCACCGGTCACAGCTTCCGTGCGTGCCCATGAGTGAGGATCAGCCGTGCCCCTGCCCTTCCTGACGGCCGACCGCGACCTCGATCCCGACACCTGTGCCGCGGATTCGGCCGCGCTTGCGCATGACGAGCCCGACCACTGGCGCCGTCCCTACCGCCCCGGACCGTGGCGGGTAGGGGCGGCGGCGGTGTTTTTGCTGCTCGCCTCGTTCGTGCTGATCTCCGCATTGATCATCGCGATGGCCGGCTCGCTGCCCGGCGCCGCGGCCTGTGCGGTGGTGGGGGCAGCGATGATCATCCTGGCGCTGCGGCTGTTGCGGGTCGGGGTGTGGGTCAGCGCGCACGGCCTGCGGCAGGTGAATCTGCTGCGTACGACGACCGAGCCCTGGAGCGCCGTCGCCTCCGTGCAAACGCGCCAGCAGCCGGTGCGCTGGCTGGGGCTGCCGCGGACGGTGCAGGGACAGGCGCTGATCATCGAGCGGACGCAGGGCGAACCGCTGCGGTCCCTGCTCACCGACCACAACGGCGACTTTCTGTCCCGCCCGGAGGCGTTCGAGCGGGCCGCGGATGTGCTGGAGGCCTGGGCGGCGGAGTACCGCGCCTGAGGCACGGTGCCGCGGGAACGCCCACCGCGCCGACTCCGTGGAAGACCCCGTGGAACCGCCGGATCCGGCCCCCGTGAGAACCGGATCCGTCCGTCCCTGAGCGCCCGTACCCGCCCTACGCGGCCGGTACGGGCTTGTCGTCGTGCAGGGCGATGGCGCGCTGCATCGCCTTCCGGGCCCGCGGGGTGTCCCGGGCGTCGTGGTAGGCGACCGCGAGCCGGAACCACGCACGCCAGTCGCCGGGGGCGTCCTCCGTCTCGGCCTGCCGCCGGGCGAAGACCGCGTCGGCGGCGTCCCGGTCGACCCGGCCGCCGGGGGTCCGCGCCGGCTCGTCGGCCGGCAGGCCGCCCTCGGCCTCGAGGGCGTGCGCCAGCCGGTGGGCATCACGCGCGAAGCGGGTGTTGTGCCGGAGGAACCAGGCGCCGATGCACGGCAGCACGAAGGCCACCGCGCCCATGCCCATGGCGGCAGGCTCGCCGGTCATCAGGAGGAGTACCCCCTCCAGCGCCACCACCCCGAAGACGAGGACCAGCACGGTGGCGAGGAAGAAGTACGTGATCTTTCCGCCCATACCCGTCAGCCCAGGTCGAGGAAGTTTTCCAGGCCCACGGTCAGGCCCGGAGTGGTGACCACGCGACGCACACCGAGCAGGATGCCCGGCATGAAGCTGCTGTGGTGGAGGGAGTCGTGGCGGATGGTGAGGGTTTCGCCCTCGCCGCCGAGCAGCACCTCCTGGTGCGCCAGCAGACCGCGCAGCCGTACGGAGTGCACGGGGATGCCGTCCACGTCCGCGCCACGGGCGCCGTCCAGCGCGGTGGTGGTGGCGTCCGGCTGCGGGGCGCAGCCGGCCTCCTCCCGGGCCGCGGCGATCAGCTGGGCGGTGCGGGCGGCGGTGCCGGACGGGGCGTCCGCCTTCTTCGGGTGGTGCAGCTCGACGATCTCGGCCGACTCGAAGAAGCGGGCCGCCTGCTGTGCGAACCGCATGGTCAGCACCGCGCCGATGGAGAAGTTCGGGGCGATGAGCACGCCCGCCCCGGGCGAGGCGGCGAGTGAGGTGCGCAGCTGCGCAAGGCGCTCATCGGTCCAGCCGGTCGTCCCGACCACCGCGTGGATGCCGTGCCGCACACAGAAGTCGAGGTTGCCCATCACGGCACCGGGGTTGGTCAGCTCGACCACGACCTGGGCGCCGGCCTCGACCAGCGTCTCCAGCTTGTCGCCCCGGCCGAGCCCGGCCACCAGCTCCATGTCGTCGGCGGCCTCGACGGCCCGTACGGCCTCGGAGCCGATGCGTCCCTGGGCTCCCAGTACGGCCACGCGCAGCTTGCTCATCGTTTCCCGTCCTTCTCTTGGTGGTGTCGCGGGGGCCTAGGCGACGATGTCGTCCAGCCGGGCCGCCTGCCGGTCCTTCAGAGGGCCGATGACGGACAGCGAGGGCCGGGTGCCCAGCACCTCGCGGGCCACCTCGCGCACCTCGTCCGGGGTGACGGCCGCGATCCGCGTCAGCATCTCGTCGACCGACATCTGCTCGCCCCAGCACAGCTCACTCTTGCCGAGGCGGTGCATCAGCGCTCCGCTGTCCTCCAGGCCGAGGACGGTGGACCCGCGCAACTGTCCGACCGCGCGGCGGATCTCGTCGTCGGTGAGGCCGTGGGACGCCACCTGGTCGAGTTCGTCGCGGCAGATCTTGAGGACGTCCTGCACCTGGTTCGGGCGGCAGCCGGCGTAGACGCCGAACAGCCCGCAGTCGGCGAAGCCGGAGGTGTAGGAGTACACGCTGTAGGCCAGGCCGCGCTTCTCGCGGACCTCCTGGAAGAGGCGCGAGCTCATCCCGCCGCCCAGGGCGGTGTTCAGTACGCCCATCGCCCAGCGCCGGTCGTCGGTGCGCGCCAGCCCCGGCATCCCGAGGATCACATGGGCCTGCTCGGTCTTGCGGTTGAGCAGTTCGACGCGGCCGGCGGCCTTGACGGTGCGGGTACCGGAGCGGGGCGCGATCGGGGCGGCGTCCGTGCGGTCCAGGGCCCCGGCCTGCTCGAAGGCGCGGCGGACCAGGCGGACGACCTTGGCGTGGTCGACGTTGCCGGCGGCCGTGACGACGAGGTGCGTGGGGTCGTAGTGCTTCTTGTAGAAGCGGCGGATGCGCTCGGGGGTGAGGGCGTTGACGGTGTCGACGGTGCCCAGGACCGGGCGGCCGAGCGGGGTGTCACCGAGCATGGTGTGCGCGAACAGGTCGTGCACACAGTCGCCCGGGTCGTCCTCGGTCATCGCGATCTCTTCGAGGATGACCCCGCGCTCGGCGTCCACGTCCTCGGACTCGACCAGCGAGCCGGTGAGCATGTCGCACACCACGTCGATGGCGAGCGGCAGATCGCTGTCCAGCACCCGCGCGTAGTAGCAGGTGTACTCCTTCGCGGTGAAGGCGTTCATCTCGCCGCCGACCTCGTCGATCGCGGCGGAGATGTCCAGTGCGCTGCGCCGCTCGGTGCCCTTGAAGAGCAGGTGCTCGAGGTAGTGCGTGGCGCCGTTGAGCGACGGGGTCTCGTCGCGGGAGCCGACGTGCGCCCAGATGCCGAAGGTGACGGAGCGGACCGTGGGGAGCGTCTCGGTGACGATCCGCAGCCCGCCGGGGAGGGTGGTCCGGCGGACCGTGCCGGCGCCCGCGGTGCCCTTGAGAAGCGTTTGGGTACGGGCGACGGCCCGCCCCTCCGAAGAGGTGCGGGCCGTCGTCGCGTGCGTACGGGACGTCACTTGGCAGCGTCGTCCTTCGTGTCCTCAGCTGCGTCCTCTTCCTCGATCACGGGGATCAGGGAGAGCTTGCCGCGCTGGTCGATCTCGGCGATCTCGACCTGGACCTTGGCGCCCACCGCGAGCACGTCCTCGACGTTCTCCACGCGCTTGCCACCGGCGAGCTTGCGGATCTGCGAGATGTGCAGCAGGCCGTCCTTGCCCGGGAGCAGGGAGACGAACGCACCGAAGGTGGTGGTCTTGACGACCGTGCCCAGGTAGCGCTCGCCGACCTCCGGCATGGTCGGGTTGGCGATGCCGTTGATCGTGGCGCGGGCGGCCTCGGCGGCCGGACCGTCGGCGGCACCGATGTAGATCGTGCCGTCGTCCTCGATCGTGATGTCGGCGCCGGTGTCCTCCTGGATCTGGTTGATCATCTTGCCCTTGGGGCCGATGACCTCACCGATCTTGTCCACCGGGATCTTGACGGTGATGATCCGCGGGGCGTTCGGGGACATCTCGTCCGGGACGTCGATGGCCTCGTTCATGACGTCGAGGATGTGCAGACGCGCGTCACGGGCCTGCTTCAGCGCGGCGGCCAGGACCGAGGCGGGGATGCCGTCGAGCTTGGTGTCGAGCTGCAGCGCGGTCACGAACTGCTTGGTGCCGGCGACCTTGAAGTCCATGTCACCGAAGGCGTCCTCCGCACCGAGGATGTCGGTGAGGGCGACGTAGTGGGTCTGGCCGTCGATCTCCTGGGAGATCAGGCCCATGGCGATACCGGCGACCGGGGCCTTGAGGGGCACACCGGCGTTCAGCAGCGACATGGTCGAGGCGCAGACCGAGCCCATGGACGTCGAGCCGTTGGAGCCCAGCGCCTCGGAGACCTGGCGGATCGCGTAGGGGAACTCCTCGCGGGTCGGCAGGACCGGCATGATGGCGCGCTCGGCGAGCGCGCCGTGGCCGATCTCGCGGCGCTTGGGGGCGCCCACGCGGCCGGTCTCACCGACGGAGTACGGCGGGAAGTTGTAGTTGTGCATGTAGCGCTTGCGGGTCACCGGGGAGAGGGTGTCCAGCTGCTGCTCCATGCGGAGCATGTTGAGGGTGGTGACGCCCAGGATCTGGGTCTCGCCACGCTCGAACAGGGCGGAACCGTGCACCCGCGGGATGGCCTCGACCTCGGCGGCGAGCGTACGGATGTCCGTGACGCCGCGGCCGTCGATGCGCTTCTTCTCCTTGATGACGCGCTCGCGGACCAGGCTCTTGGTCAGCGAACGGTACGCGGCGGAGATCTCCTTCTCGCGGCCCTCGAACTGCGGGAGCAGCTTCTCGGCGGCGACGGCCTTGACGCGGTCCAGCTCGGCCTCGCGGTCCTGCTTGCCGGCGATGGTCAGCGCCCGGGAGAGCTCGTCCTTGACCGCGGCGGTGAGCGCCTCCAGGACGTCGTCCTGGTAGTCGAGGAAGACCGGGAACTCACCGACGGGCTTGGCGGCCTTGGCGGCGAGGTCCGACTGGGCCTTGCACAGCACCTTGATGAAGGGCTTGGCGGCTTCCAGACCGGCGGCGACGACCTCTTCGGTCGGGGCCTCGGCGCCGTCCTTGACCAGCTGGATGGTCTTCTCGGTGGCCTCGGCCTCGACCATCATGATCGCGACGTCGCCGTCCGGGAGGACGCGGCCGGCCACGACCATGTCGAAGACGGCGTCCTCGAGCTCGGTGTGGGTCGGGAACGCCACCCACTGGCCGTTGATCAGGGCCACCCGGGTGCCGCCGACGGGGCCGGAGAAGGGCAGGCCGGCGAGCTGGGTGGAGCAGGAGGCGGCGTTGATGGCGACCACGTCGTAGAGGTGGTCGGGGTTGAGCGCCATGACCGTCTCGACGATCTGGATCTCGTTGCGCAGGCCCTTCTTGAAGGAGGGGCGCAGCGGCCGGTCGATCAGCCGGCAGGTGAGGATGGCGTCCTCGGAGGGACGGCCCTCACGGCGGAAGAAGGAACCGGGGATCTTCCCGGCTGCGTACATCCGCTCCTCGACGTCGACGGTCAGCGGGAAGAAGTCCAGCTGGTCCTTCGGCGTCTTGGACGCGGAGGTGGCCGACAGCACCATGGTGTCGTCGTCCAGGTACGCCACGGCGGAGCCGGCGGCCTGCTTGGCCAGGCGGCCCGTCTCGAAGCGGATGGTGCGGGTGCCGAAGGGGCCGTTGTCGATCACGGCTTCGGCGTAGTGGGTCTCGTTCTCCACCAGGAATATCTCCTCGTCTGCGTCTGCTGCCCGTATGGCTGCAGACCGTCTTCGGTGGAGCGCCGGTGCGGGCCGGTCTTCGATCGAAGCACCCGGAGTGATGACACATGGCGTCCATGGATCGTCCGGGGGCCACTACCGAGGACCGGCGGCCAGGAGGCGCTCCTACCGCGTTCAGTTTTGCGATATGGCACCAGACTACAAAGCTTCCGTCCACCATGAGGTGGCGCGAGTGTCCGGTGCGTACGGCAAAGGGAGCGGCCCCTGACAGGAACCGCTCCCTTTACGGCGTCTTACTTGGCGCCCGCCGCGCCGCGGCGGATGCCCAGGCGCTCGACCAGCGCTCGGAAGCGCGTGATGTCCTTCTTCGCCAGGTACTGCAGCAGGCGGCGGCGCTGGCCGACGAGCAGCAGCAGACCACGGCGGGAGTGGTGGTCGTGCTTGTGGGTCTTGAGGTGCTCGGTCAGGTCCGAGATGCGGCGGGAGAGCATCGCGACCTGGACCTCGGGGGAGCCGGTGTCACCCTCCTTGGTGGCGAACTCGGCCATGATCTGCTTCTTCGTAGCGGCGTCGAGCGACACGCGGTACTCCTCTTGGTTGCGGTCCGTGAGCGCCCCTGGTTTGCCTCACAGGGAATCTTGGATGACTCGACCGGACCGTCACACAGCGTACCAGCTGAAAACGGCCCCCCGACCGGGTGGTCGGGGAGCCGCGGAGCAGGCCGGTGAGCGGGGGCCTCAGCTGCTGGTGAGGCCGCGTACCTTGCCGTAGACGTCCAGGACCGCCAGGCACAGCGGCACCAGGGAGAGCAGGACCAGGCCGTCGAAGATGTCGAAGATCCGGCCCCAGAAGGGGGTGACACCCTTCTGGGGGACGATCAGGCCGACGGCGACCAGGAGGGCGGCGCCCGCCGCGATGCTGCCGGAGAACCAGACGGTGTGGATGTTCAGCGGACCGGAGTCCTGGTAGCGGGCCAGATCGACGAACATGTCCGTCGGCGGGTTCAGCGCGATGCCCAGGATGAGCAGGACGATCGTGAGGATGCCGGCGATGGTCAGGCAGGCGACCTGCGCGGTGTAGTCGAAGAGCCGGGCGCGGAGCATGATCGTGATACCGGCGGTCAGCGCGAGCAGCTGGGCCCACACGTTGTCCGAGAAGCCGAGGACCACGCCGGCGGAGCCGACGGTCAGGGCGGAGCAGCCGGCGACGAGGCCGAGCAGCAGCTCGTGCCCGCGCTTGGCCTGGTTGCCGATCTTGACGAAGTCGACGGACTCGGTCTCGCCGCCGTTGTCGTAGGAGCCCTTGGCGATCTGGTCGGGCGACTTGTAGCCGATGGGCAGCCGGGCGAAGCGTGCGGAGAGGCCGGGCAGCCAGGCGACCAGGGCGATGGAGACTACGGCGGTGACGGCGGCGACCTCACTGGGTGCGGCGTCGGTGAGGATCGCGGCGAAGACCGCGAGGGTCCCCGTGGCGGCCAGGAACGCGGCGGCGACGAAGGGGGCGTCACCGCGCGGCAGCATGACCACCAGCAGCACGGAGGCGATCAGTACGGTCACACAGCCGACGAGGAGGTGCAGCCGGCCGGGGTCGGCTCCGGCGTCGACGGGGAAGATGCCGGAGCCGGCGAGCAGGAGGTGCGGAAGCGAGGCCAGGCCCAGCGCGATGGAGGAGCCGTGGTCGTCGTAGACACGGGCGCGGACGCCGGACAGCGCGACCAGCACGATGCCGACGACACCCGCGATGATGCCGGGCAGGCGGTGCATATCGCGGTGCTCGGGGTTGGAGACCCACAGGGCGAACGCCATCATGACGAGCAGCAGCACACCCGCGGTGAGGCCGACGACGCGCATGAGGTCGTCGCTCCAGCGGCTGCGGTTGCGCTTGACCGCGGAGGCGACGGCGTCGGAGACATCGTCGAAGACCGGGAGCGGCAGCGACTCGGCGAACGGCTTCAGAAGAAGAAGGTCGCCGTCGAGGATCTGCTGCTGCGCCAGCGACTGCCCGGCGTCAAGAACCGTGCCGTCGCGGCGTACGAGGTGATAGCCGGTCGGAGCGCCCTCCGCCTGCGACTGACCGGAGAGCCTCAGGATCTCCGGATAAATGTCGACGAGTGCGACGTCCTCCGGCAGAGCCACGTCAATCCGTGCATCGGGCGCGGCGACTGTGACCCGGCAAAAGCCGGTGCCAGTGCTCGTGCTCACCTGGCGGTTCCCCCTATCCGTTGGGCGTTTTGTCGCGTCGCGCGCCCTCTATAGAGAGCCGTCACTTCGGGGCTGTGGGCACGCTCGCGAGGCGTCAGCGTACCGTCCAATTCAGCGCTCGCCCCACCCACCCCGAGGCTTGACGGTTAACAGTAGGATCAACGCCTGGTTCGGGCCAAGCACTTGGTCCGGGGGGACCGTCGAATCCAACGGGGGCGGTCCGAGACTGCGAGATGCATGAAGGACTGATGCCTCGGTGAGCGTTGTCATCGTCAAGCGCCCGCCCCGCGCGCTGCCACCCGAAGTTCCCTCCGAGGAGGTGACACTCGAGGCACCCCCGGAGCTTCCGCGTGAGGGCGAATCAGAAAACATGCTGATGACCCTTATGCCCATGATGGGTATGGCGTCTTCGGCGGGATTCTTGTTCATGGGCAACCAGCCGTTCATGAAAATCATGGGCGGCTTTATGGTGGCGTCCACCCTGGCAATGGCGATCGTGCAGATCGTCAAAGCCCGCCAAGGGCCTTCCGGGCAAATGCTCCAGGAACGCCAGGATTACCTCAAGTACCTTACGCAGAAGCGGAAAGAGGTGCGGCGCACCGCGCGCAAGCAGCGGGACGCGCAGTTGTTCACCCACCCCGACCCGAGCCAGTTGTGGTCGCTCGTGGCCGAGGGCAAACGGGTATGGGAGCGCCGGGCGGGCGATCCGGACTTCGGGCAGGTGCGACTGGGGCTGGGGCCGCAGCAGCTGGCCACTCCCCTGCGGGCTCCGGAGACCGCTCCGGTCGACGAGCTGGAACCGCTCACCGCGCATGCGATGAAGGAATTCCTCGACAAGCACGGGCAGCTGGACGATCTGCCGCTGGCGGTCTCGCTGCGCGCCTTCTACCACCTGACCGTCTCCGGCGACCCGGACACGGTCTACGGCGCCTCGCGCGCCATCGTCGCCCAGCTGTGCACCCTGCACTCGCCCGAGGACCTGGTGGTGGCCGTCGTCGCCGCGCCCGGTGCGCAGGCGGAGTGGGAGTGGACCAAGTGGCTGCCGCAGGTGCAGCACAAGTCGACGGACGGCGCGGGCAGCCGCCGGCTGGTCGTCGGTGACCTCGGTGAGGTCGAGGAGCTGCTGGCGGACGAGCTGGAGGGCCGCGGCCGGTTCAACCCGCAGGGCACCCCGGTGACCGACTCCCCGCATGTGCTGGTCGTGCTGGACGGCGGCGAGGTGCCGATGGATTCGGTGATCGCCGGGGCCGAGGGCCTGCAGGGCGTCACCATCCTGGAGGTCGTCCCGGGCGATCTGGACGAGATCCGCGGCGGTCTGGCCGTCCAGGTGCGGCCGGGCAAGCTGGTGCTGGAGTCGGCGGGCGGCGCGGTCTACCACGGCGTCTGCGACACCCTGTCGATCGCCGAGTCGGAGGCGCTGGCGCGCCAGCTGGCCCCGCTGCGGGCGGGCTCCGGCGCGGACGGCGAGGAGCCGCTGCTGTCGAACCTGGACTTCACCGACCTGCTGAACCTCGGTGACGCCGGTTCCGTCGATGTGTCGCGTACCTGGCGGCCGCGCACGCTCCACGAGCGGCTGCGGGTGCCGATCGGTGTCGACAAGGACGGCCAGCCCGTCATGCTCGACATCAAGGAGGCCTCGCAGGAGGGCATGGGCCCGCACGGTCTGTGTGTCGGTGCGACCGGTTCCGGTAAGTCCGAGGTGCTGCGCACCCTGGTGCTGGCGCTCGCGGTCACCCACTCCTCGGAAACCCTCAACTTCATCCTCGCGGACTTCAAGGGTGGCGCCACCTTCACCGGTATGTCGGAGATGCCGCACGTCGCGGCGGTCATCACCAACCTCGGTGAGGACGTCACGCTGATCGACCGCATGCGCGACTCGATCACCGGTGAACTCCAGCGCCGTCAGGAGCTGCTGCGCTCGGCGGGCAACTACGCCAACATCACCGACTACGAGAAGGCGCGTGCCGCGGGTGCCCCGCTGGACCCGCTGCCCTCGCTGGTGATGGTGCTCGACGAGTTCTCCGAGCTGCTGACCGCCAAGCCCGACTTCATCGACATGTTCATCCAGATCGGCCGTATCGGCCGGTCGATGGGTGTGCACATGCTGCTCGCCTCGCAGCGTCTGGAAGAGGGCAAGCTCCGCGGTCTGGACACCTTCCTCTCCTACCGGCTGGGCCTGCGGACCTTCTCCGCGGCCGAGTCGCGGACCGCCATCGGCGTGCCGGACGCCTACCACCTGCCGAACGTCCCCGGTTCCGGCATCCTCAAGTACGACACCGAGACGATGGTCCAGTTCAAGGCCGCGTACGTCTCGGGTCCGTACCGCGGTCCCGGTGCCGGCGGCGGCGGGGGCGGCAGCCGGACGAACCGGCTGCCGGTGCCGTTCACGGCGGCCCCGGTCGTCGAGCAGATCGTCGAGGACCCCACGCCGGTCACGCCGGCCGAGCCGGAGCAGGACGACGCGCTGGCCGACACCGTGCTCGACGTCATCGTCCAGCGCATGCAGGGCCAGGGCCCGCCGGCGCACCAGGTGTGGCTGCCGCCGCTGGACGAGGCGCCGACGGTCAACCAGCTGCTGCCGACGCTCGCGGTCACGCCCGAACGGGGTGTGCACGCGCCGGAGTACACCGCGCTCGGCAAGCTGGTGGTGCCGGTCGCGCTGGTGGACAAGCCGTTCGAGCAGCGGCGTGACGTGATGTACCTGGACTTCTCCGCCGGCGCCGGTCACGGCCTGGTCGTGGGTGGTCCGCAGTCCGGTAAGTCCACGCTGATCCGGTCCGCCATCGCCTCGTTCGCGCTCACCCACACCCCGTCCGAGGTGCAGTTCTACTGCCTCGACTTCGGTGGCGGCGGCATGCTGACCATGGAGGGCCTGCCGCACGTCGGCGGCGTCGCCTCGCGTCTGGACGCGGAGAAGGTGCGCCGTACGGTCTCCGAGGTCGTCGGCATCCTCAACGAGCGGGAGGAGTTCTTCCGCGCCAACAGCATCGACTCGATCGGGACCTACCGCCAGCGGCGGGCCTCGGGCGCCTACCCCGACCAGAAGTGGGGCGACGTCTTCCTGGTCATCGACGGTTGGGCGACGTTCAAGACCGACTACGAGCAGATGGACCCGGTGATCCTGGACATCGCCGCCCGGGGTCTCGGTTTCGGTGTCCACCTGATCATCGCCGGTGCGCGCTACACCGAGGTGCGGCCCGCGCTGCGCGACCAGCTCCTCAACCGCGTCGAGCTGCGTCTGGGCGACCCGATGGAGTCGGAGTTCGACCGCAAGCGCGCGGAGAACGTGCCGATGGGCAAGCCCGGTCGCGGTATGTCCCCGGAGAAGCTCGACTTCCTGGCGGCGCTGCCGCGGCTGGACGGGATGAGCGACCCGGAGACGCTGAGCGAGGGCATCGCGAACCTGGTGTCGACGGTCAGCGAGCACTGGCAGGGCGAGCCCGCCCCCGCGGTGCGGATGCTGCCGACGATGCTGCACGTCAACGAGCTGCCCAAGGGCAACGACTACCCCGATCACGGCATCGCGATCGGTGTCGACGAGACCACGCTGTCGCCGGCGTTCATCGACTTCGAGACCGACCCGCTGCTGGTCATCTACGGCGAGAGCGAGTCCGGAAAGTCCTCGCTGCTGCGCCTGCTGACCAAGCAGATCGCCGAGCGGTACCCCTCCGACAAGGCACTGATGGTGGTCTCCGACTACCGTCGCGCGCTGCTCGGCGAGGTCCCCGAGAGCCACATGTACAAGTACTGTGCAGCGGGGCCGCAGTTGCAGGAGGTCATCACCGGTCTGGCCGGTTCGCTGGGCCGCCGGATGCCGGGCCCGGACGTCACGCCGGAGCAGCTGCGCAACCGCAGCTGGTACGACCTGCCGGACGCGTTCGTGATCGTGGACGACTACGACCTGGTGGCGACCAGCAGCGGCAACCCGCTGCAGCCGCTGCTGGAGTACCTGCCGTTCGCCCGTGACCTGGGTCTGCGCCTGATCATCGCGCGCAGCTCCTCGGGCGCCGGACGCTCCTCGTTCGAGCCGGTGATGCAGCGGACCAAGGAGCTCGGTGCGCAGGGTCTGATCCTGTCCGCCGACCCGGCCGAGGGCCCGCTGATGGGCAACGTCAAGGGCCAGAGCCTGACGCCGGGACGGGCCACGTTCATCACGCGCAAGCGCGGTGCGCAGCTGGTCCAGACGGGCTGGCTGCCGGCGAACAGCCGCTGACCGGTCCGTACGCCACAACGGCGGTGGGGCGCCTCTCCCGGGAGGGGCGCCCCACCGCCGTTTCGTCTGTGCGGCCGGTGCGTCCGCGCAGTCCGTGCGTGCCGGGCCCGCGCCCGGCCGGATGCGTCAGCCGAAAGCCCCGTGCCGGGTGATGTCGGGGCGGGGACTGCCGGGTGCGTCGCGGCCGGACGCCGCGGGGGCCTGGGGTTCGGGGGCGTCAGCCGTGACGTCGGCGGTGGCGGGCGCCGCGGCCCGGGCGGCGGGCTCGGCGGCGGGGGCCGCCGAGCCCTTCTTCTGCGGCCCGGTCGTCAGGTCCCGTTCATGGCCCGGCGCCGGCACCGGATCCGGCTCCGTCCCGGACGGCCGGCTCCGTACGCCCTTGGCAATGCCCCCGCCGCCCCGCCTCGTGGCCTCGCCGCCTTGCGCCGGGCCGAACGGGTCGGGCCCCTGCGCCGCCGCGGAGGTCGCCCACTCGTGCCGTACGGGCGGCCGCTGTCCCTGGCCGCCACCACCGCGCCTGCCGAACGCGCCGCCGAGGCCGTTTGCGAGCTGGCCGAGCGCCATGAAGCCGTAGGCGATCTCGGGGCCGGACGACGACTGCGCGCCGTCGGCCGAGTGGTGCACCGGGGGTGCGCCGTGGTCCTTGTCGCCCTGGTCGTCGGCGGGCTGCGCGGCGGCGGTCTCCAGGTCGGCGGCGGCCAGTTCGAAGACCGGCAGGGAATCGTCGACGGACCGCTTGAGGCGGTGCCACTCCCCCGCGAACGCCTCACCGGCCGGGCCGTGCCAGTTGGCCGCCGCCGCGGTGCCGACGTGCCGGTCCAGATCGCGGACGAGGCCGTCGAGGTGCTTGCCCATCTCCCGCCAGCCGGCCGCCGCGTCCCGCAGGGCCTCGGGATTGCCTCGCTCGTTCACTGGACGCTCCGCATCATCCCGGCCAGCTCTTCCTCGGCCGCCTGCGCATTCGCGACGGTCTCCTTGATCCCTCGGCCGACCTCCGCGAGGCGCTGCTGCAGCTGGACGAGCGCCTGCTCGGCCTGCTCGTACAGCTCACGGTGGGACCGGGCCGCCTCGTCGCTGCCGAATCCGTCCCGCAGGGCCTCGGCATCCGCCCGCCGCCTGAATGCGGCAAGCTGCCGGCTCAGTTCTTCCGCACGTATCTCGAAGGTCGCACCGAGCCTCTGCAACTCCTCGGTACTGAGCCGGACTTCATCGGACATCATTTCTCCCCGAATTGCATGACGGCTACCTGCCGGCATCGCTTCAGGTCTAGCACACCGGCAATAGGCCCGAAGCCCTCTGCGCAGCGGGCGGGCGGCACATCACGGAATTCGGCATGCCGCAATGTCCGGAAATACCGACAACCCCCGCCTTGACGCCCCGTTCACACCCGTCATTAGACTTCGGCACGCCGGTGCCGCACTCGCGGCCTGTGCCATCACGTTCCAGGGGGCAGACATGAGCAATGAGCGGCAGATCCAGGACGAAGACCTGATGGACGTCGCCCAGGATCCCGAGCAGGCGCACCGGCTGCGCAAGGCGCTGAAGGTCCTGGCGGACAATCCCCATGTCGGCGGCAAGCTCCAGGAGATGGCCCAGGAGGTGCTCTCCGGGCGTATCGGTATGAAGGACGCCATCGCGACACCGGGGTACATGGACGCCCTGGGCGACCGGATGAACGAGATCCGGCGGGCCGCGGAGAACCAGACCATGGCCGAGCGCGAGGAGTCCCGCGAGAAGTTCGCCGCGTGGCAGAAGGAGCAGGAGGCCAAGGAGGACGAGGAGCGTGCCGAGCGTGACGGCCCTTCCGGCACCCTCGTGACCGCCCCGCGGCGCGGCGGCCGGAGCGGCGGGCACCGGAACTGACCCGGGCAGGCACCGCGGGGCCGGTCCGCGGTGCTCACCCGGGCGGCTCGGCGGTGCGGCAGGCGACGGCTCGCTCTTCCCTCCGGCCCGGCGCCTGACGCCTCTCGCCTCTCGCCGAAATCCGTTCCCCCAGCACGGAAAGCCGCTACGGAAGAAAGCAGACCGACCGCCGCGTCATTCGGAACGGACCTGCTTTCTTTCCCCACACGGTGATCTCGATTTCTCCACATCGGACCCCGGGAACAACTCACTTCACTCTCCCCCCGCCCGTCTTCCGTTACGACCGCCGCACACCGGCCCCGGCCTGCCGGTTCCCGTTCCGGCACAACCGCCCCGCACCATCCTCCGCGTACGGAACGGACCATAGGATCGGGCCGGAACACGCAGGAATCCACAAAGGTGGAGGCGGGATTGATGGGGGACGAGGAAGCCATGAGCGCCTCAGGCGAAGGAAAAGCCACGACGGCCGGATATGCACCACATCCGTACGTCGGCGGCCGCACCGCCGTGCTCCGCGCGCTCGCGGCCTGGCGCATGCGGTGGCCGGGCGCGCCGCGCGTCATCGTGCTCACCGGCAACCCGGGCAGCGGACGTTCGCGCCTGGTCACCGGCTTCCTGATGCTGTGCGACCCCGCCCACCGCAAGCAGTTGCCGCTGGACGATCTGGACCCGGCAACGGTGCCCCCCGACCTCCCGGAGCCCGCCGTACCGATCCCCGCAGGGCGCACCGCGGCGCAGCTGTTGTGGCTCATCTCCGATCATTTCGGGCTGAGCGCCGACCGCGACGACGATATCTTCACCGAACTCGCCGCCCGTGAAGAGCCGGTGACCCTTGTGGTGCCCGATGTCGACCGGGCCGGTCCGGTACGCGCCGCGAACGAGCCGGCGCGCGTCGTCCGGGACGTCCTCAAGCCGCTCGCCGCCACCGAAACGGTGCACCTGCTCGCCGAGGTGCCGCGCGAACTGGCCGCGGAGCTGGCCGGGGCGCTGCCTCCCGGCCAGGCGCAGATCATCGATCTCGACGCGCCCGAGTGGGCCGACCCCAAGGGCCTGGTGCGGCACGCCGAGGCCGCGCTGACCCCCGACGCGGGGGCGCCGGAACTCCCGTACACCACCGACCCGTCCGCGCGCCGGGCGCTCGCCGAAGCCCTCGCGACGCGCGCGGACGGCAACCGGCTGACCGTCCAGCTCGCCGTGCAGTCGCTGATCGTGCGGCCCGAGGGCTTCGACCCGGCGGACCCGTCCCTGCTGCCCGGCAGCGTCGGCGAGGTGCTCGATCTGCATGCGCGCCGGCTGGGCGCCGATCCGCAGACCCTGCGGCTGATGCTGGCGCCGCTCGCGTTCGCCGAGGGCGAGGGGCTGCCCGTCCAGCTGTGGGGTGCGCTGGCGAGCGCCGTCGCCGGCCGGGACATGAGCCAGGACCTCGCCGACGGCATGCTGCTGGCCGCACCGTTCATCGAGCCGGTCGAGCCGTCCCGGGGCACCGACGACGGGAACGGGGAGGGCGACGGGGACCGGAACGGCGACGGCGAGAGGGGCAACACCGCGGACGGCGGTGGGGCCGGCTCCGGGGCCGGCGAGGGCCGTACGCTGCTGCGCCTGATGCACCCCGGGATCGCCGAGGAGATCCGCTCCGGTCTGCCGGACGTCCGCGACGCCCAGACCAAGATCGCCATGGCGCTGCTGGAAGCGGTGCCCCAGCAGGACTGGGCACAGGCCGATCCGTACCTCCGCGACCACCTCGCGGCGCACACCCTCGATGCCGGTCTCCTCCCCCAACTCCTCACCGACCCGGGCCTGTTCGCCCACGCCGACCCCGTGACGATGCGCGCCGCCGTCGAAGCCGTACCGCTGGAGCAACTGGGCGCGCCGGCCCGTACGTACCTGCGCACCGCCCCGCTCCTCACCCGCTCCGAGGCACCGGCCGATCTGCGGGCGGCGTTCCTGGAGTCCGCGTTCGTCGAGGACGGGCTGGTGGCCTACGCGGACGCGCTGCACACGCTCGGCTTCACCCTGCCGTGGCGGACGCTGTGGAGCGTGCCGCTGGTCGGCGTCCGCGCCGTGACCACGGGTTCCCTGCCCGCGCGGAACGGGGACGGTGCGACGGCGGGCGCGGCCGGGGGCCCGGACGGGACACCGGCGGAGACGGCCCTGGGCCCCGGCGGCGCGGCTGCCCCTGCCCCGGACGGCAGCGCCGGGCCGGTACCGGCGTCCCCCGCCGCCGCTCCCCGCCCCGTGGCCGCATTCCTCGTCCCCGAGGGGACCCCCGGTGCCCGTACGGTGCCCGGCCCGGACGGCGACGCCTCCGAGACGGGCGGCCGGGCGCTCCTCGTCCACGACCTGCTGCGTCCGGGGTATATCGACGCCGATCCGGCACAGGTGCAACTGCCCTCTGCGCAGGCCCAGGAGGCAGCGCCCTTCGGGCTCAGCCGCGGCGCCGACTATCTGCGGGTATGGGCCCGCGCCGACGAGGAAGTGGTGGCCGCGCTACTCTCCGACACCCCGTTCACCGGCGCCGACCTCTCACCGGACGGTGTGCTGGTCGTCGCCACCGCGCGCGGTGTGACCGCCCGGCAGATCCTTGCCGCGACCCCCGCGCCCGTCCCCTCCGTGCCGGCCCAGCGCACCGGCACCGCCGACTCCGCTTCGTCCGACGGCCTGAACGGCCTCGACGGCCTCGAAGGAGACCACTCGTGATCACCCAGGCGCAGGCCCACGCCACCGCGGCCCGCTGGCTCAACCCCGGGGGTCGGCAGGGCCCGCCGCGGGAGGTGGCCATGCAGGAGTTCGACCTCGGCTGGGTGGTGTGGGCGGTGCCGCCGCCCCCGGAGGCCGACCCGCACACCGGGCAGCGACGCCCGCCCGCCGAGGTCGGTGCCGCCTGTGGTGTGGTCGACCGGGCGTCCGGCGAACTGACGGTGTGGCCGCCGGTGCCGGTCGACGAAGTCGTACGGATGTACCGGCAGAAGCACGGCACGGGTGGCGAAGCCCCCCCCTCGGCGCCCGCGGAGCGTCCGGTCACCGGCCCCGGCAACACGGCCGTCGCGACCTACAACGACCCGTCGACCGGCGAGGAGACCAGCGTCGCCCGGGTCTCGGCCCCCGGTCAGCCGCCCGCCGAGTACCAGCTCCACGACGAACTGCGGCGGCTGGGCATCGACCCCGCGGACGTCCGCGCCGTCCACACCGATCTGCGGTCGGCCCTGCTGCCCGGCGGCTACCCCGGTGACTTCATCCTCCGCACCTTCCCGAACGCCGCCTTCTCCTGCACCGAGGGCTACGGCATGCGTCCCGAGGAACGCGCCGAGGGCATCGCCGGGCTGGTACGGCACGTCGGGATGATGCACCAGCTGGCCGGCCGGCCCGCACCGCCGCGGCCGCACCGGCTGCCCGTGCCACAGCGCGTCGAGGCCGCACCACCGATGCGGGACGTGGCCCTCGGCAAGCACCTCGTGGAGGTCTTCGGGCCCCAGGGCGTCCACCGCCCGGACGCCGATGACCTCGCCACGACCCAGCTCCCCGAGGCCACGAAGAACACCCTGGTCTGGGCCGGACTGCCCGCCCAGGTGCCGTACTTCTTCACCGCCGACCGCCCGGACGCCCCGCCGGCCGGCGGCCTGTTCCCGGACGTGGCGGCCCACCTGCGGGAAAGCGGCACCCAAGCGCGCGAAGAGACCCTGACGACCCTCGCCGGCTACGTCCGGATCGGCACCGACGGCCTCTACACACTCGCCGTTCAGTGCACCGCTTCGGAGCAGAACCAGAATCTCGTCGGCACCGTCTGGGCGGTCCAGCCGTCGTCGGGCGGCGGCCGGTTCGTCAACCGCACCGCGTCGGCATACCTGCGCTCACTCGCTGGGTTGGTCACCACGCGCCGGCAGATGCAGGGCATGGACCCGTACGCGGCGGGTGCGGCGGTCGCCGCCTTCCAGGAGCAGATCGCGGCGATCGACTCCTGGGCGCTGGATGACGACGGCAATTGGTGGTCGCTGGTCATCGAGCAGATGTGGCACGGGTTGTTCTGAGGGCAGGTGCAGCCCTCGAGGCGCGCCAACTCGGGGGCTGTGCGTGGGACCGTGCGCGGGGCTGTTTCCGGTCGGGCTACCTCCGGTTCGGTCCCTCCCTGTGGCGATCCGAGGGACCGGGCGGTCGGGCGCAACACCAAAGGCTCACTGAGCTATACGCCCGGCGCCCCCTCCCCAACCCCTCAGGGCAGCAGCAGCCAGTCAGCCGCCAGTGCGGCCGCCAGACCGATGCCCAGCAACCAGGTGCCGAGGCGGGTGCGTCCGTTCCGGCTGAGTTCGATCACCACGCCACAGAGCACCAGCGCGGCCCCGTACACCCCGACCACCAGCACCGACGTTCGCGACGCCAGGCGCACCACGAGCACCCCCGCCATCGCGGCCATCAACACCGAGGCCAGGACGATGCGTATTCGCCTGGCCTGCCGGGGCGTCAGTCCCACTCGGCTCTCGGGAAGGGGCTCTTCTGCACCGGCTGCGTCCATGAGCGGGAATGCTACGGGACGAGTGATCGCCGGGCCGCCCCACTCCCCTGAGCAGCACCAACCGACCGGGCAGCCGGGCCGGTTCGGCTATCCACCACTGACGGGCGGACCGCCGGCCGCCGGGACTCTCACCCGGCGGTCGAATTCCCTGCCTCCGCGCACTCCCAACCGTCAACCTGCCGGGGCCACCCGTACGGCTCATTCCGCAAGGCCCCCGGTTGACGCCCCCATCCCCTGCCCCTCCGGCCCCGAATAATTGACCAACCACGCACCCATACTTAACCTGCCCTTTCAGTACACCGACCGGGGGACACCCCCCAGGCACCCCAGACTCCCCCTCGCGCAAGATTCGCCAATGCCACAGGTGGGTCAATTCCCTTGCATTCGCACGCGGTTGAGCCCCCAGGATGCCCACGTTCTCTCCACACACCTCGCCTTGACATGCCTGCGTTCAGATCGCCTAATGTGTGGTTCGTTAAAGATGCGACAGGTATCCAGGGCGACGCATGACGGGGGCACGGGTGGCAGGCAAGGCATTTGACGTCGATCCGGATGTGCTGCGCAAGCAGGGCGACGCATTCGTCCACATCGGCAGCGATTTCTCCAAGGCGTCGAAGAAGCTTCAAGACGATCTCGAAGGACTCGGCAGCCCCTGGGAAAACTGCGACTTCGGCGACATCTTCGAAACGATCTACACGCCCGTCAGGGACGGCATGTTCGAATCGATGGACTCCCTGGGCGAGCGCCTCGAAAGCATCGGCGACAAGCTCCAGAACATGGCCGGCTCGTACACCGAATCCGACGAGCAGGGCATACACACCATCAGCGCGGTCGGCCGCCCCGCCATCTGACGCCCGGTGGGCATCCCGCCCATGAACCCGGGCGCCGGGGCCCCCGGACAACCGACCGAGGCCCATCTCGGCCGCATTCCCGCAGCGCCTTTTGAGGGCGCGGCCGAGCACCAGCGGGACCTCCCCACGGGCCACCGCCTGCCACCCCTCTCACGCTTTCCTTCACCGACGCCATTGCACTCCGCAATCGGCTACCACTGCACGGGGGACGATCACTGTGTCATTGACGCTGCCAGGCGAGGTTGCTTGGGTCCTGGATTTGCTCGGCTACAACTGGCCCGATGCCGACGAGGACAAGCTCCACGAGTGCGCCCAGACCTGGCGCAACTTCGCCGAGGCGGTCAATCAAGCGTCCACCAAAGGCTCTTCGGCAGCCGGTGAGGTCGTCTCCGCCAACTCCGGAGAGGCGATCGAGGGCTTTTCCCACGAATGGGGTTCCTTTTCCGGCGGCGGGGACAGCGGCGACCACTACCTTCGTGACGCCGCCGCGGCAGCCGAGGTGATCGCCGTCGCCTTCGATGCCGCCGCCATCGCCGTTCTCGCCGGCAAGATCGCCGTCATTGTCCAGCTCGTCATGCTGGCCACCGAGCTCATCGCGGCACAGGCCGCTGCCCCCTTCACCCTGGGCCTGTCCGAACTCGGTGCCGCGGGCGCCACCCAGGCCACCCGCCTGATCGTCCGCCAGATCCTCGACAAGATCAAACGCGAGGTCATGGAGGCGGCCACCAAGGCCATGGAGCACGCCACGATGGATGCCATCAAAAAGATGGCGAAGAAGGCCGTCTCCAAGGAAGCCCGCAAAATCGCGGCGGACTACGTCAAGAAGACGGTCAAGGAGACCGTCAAGGACAAGGTCATCGATCAGGCGAAGGAAATCGCCAGGGACAAGATCGTCGAAGAGGGCAAGGCAAAGGCCCAAGAGGCCGCCACGGAGATGACCCAGAACGTCGCCCAGCAGGGCATCGAAAGCCACTTCGGCGCCCGCGACGGAATCGACTGGGGCGAAACCGCCGACATCGGCAAGGAAAAAGCCGGCGAATACGTCGACGGCATCAAGGAAGGCGCCCAGGAGTACAAGGACGGCGTCACCAGCCTCGCCGACCCCACCACCTATGTCGACCACGCCAAGGAAGACCTCACCAACCGGGGCCTGGACCACGCACAGCGCCATGTCGACCGCCGCACGGGCGGGGCGGCCACCCGCCACCAGGACGTCACGGACGAGGTGCGTTCGGTGTTCGGCTGAGCCATTCGGTACCGGCTCGTTCGTTCCGCTGCCCGGACCACAGCAGGGGTGGGACCGCAGTCATCAACTGCGGTCCCACCCCTGCTGCCATCTGGCTGCGATCTGGCTGCGCTCCCCGGCTCATACCGGCGGATGAGCTCACCAAGCCTGCAAGCCTGCGTCCCTACTGACGAGGCGGATAGTTGGGCGGTGCCGACTGGTACCCACCAGGGCCGCCCGGCTGCTGGTAGGCACCGGGATACTGCGGGGGAACCCCCACACCACCGTGAGGACCGCCGAAGCCGCCACCACCCGGAGGCGGACCATTCCGGCGCTTCTTGTTGGCGACGATCACCCCGATGACAATCCCCAGCACAACGAGCACACCCACCGCGATACCGACAACCGCAAGGGGGCTCACACTCACACCACTGCTCTCCTCAGCACCGCTGCTCGCCGAAGGGCTTCCTCCGGGCGCATCCGCGCCGGCACCGGCGGAAGGCTCCGTGTCCTTCGGCATGGTGAGGGGCCCGTTCTTCGAACCGGCAGGGATCTTCTCCGAGAGGGCACGGTACGGGCGAATCACTCCGTAGCCGTACTTGGGATCAGGAGACGTGACGCCCGTCTTGCCGTCCGGGGTAATCGCCGTCTTCGTGAGGCGATTGGCGACCTGACCTGCGGTGAGATCCGGGTACTTCGAGCGAACGAGGGCTGCGGCGGCGGATACGTAGGCCGTTGAGTCAGACGTTCCGGTGGCCTGGCGATACTTCATCGAGGTGCCCGCAGAATAGATTTTCTCGCCAGGGGCAATCAAACGGATGTGGGGGCCGTAATTTGACCGAGAAAGGACCTTTCCGTCCTCCCCCACTGCTCCTACAGCCAGAACACCGGGCGCCGCAGCGGGGTAAAGAGGCTTGCTGGAGCCATCGTTACCGGAACCAGCGACCAGCAGCACGTCCTTCTTGAGGGCGTAGCTGACTGCACTCTTCTCCTGGTCGTCCAGCGAGGCACCGGCAAAAGACATGTTGATGACCTTTGCGCCGTGATCAACCGCATACCGAATAGGGCCATCGATGCCTGTACCGGCGCCAATTTCATTGGTCTTGATGGGGAGGATTTTCGCATCCGGCGCCAGCCCCATGATTCCATCGGCACGCTTAGGACCGTGCCCATGCCCCGCGATCAAAGCGGCCATGGCGGTTCCGTGATCATCACCGGTTTCGTGATCTGCCGTACCGCCCCCGCCGGTGAAGTCCTTCCCCGGAAGGACATTGCCCTTGAGATCGACGTGGTCTCCGTTGACACCCGAGTCAATGACCGCCACGATGACGTTTTTGCCGGTCGACTCTTTCCACACCTTTTGCGGATTGAACGCATCAAGCGCCCATTGCCCGTCCCTGATGTAGTCCGCCGAAGCGGTCGGCGCGGCGGTGAAGAGCAGTGCTCCTGCCACCGC
Organism: Streptomyces sp. NBC_00400; assembly: GCF_036048035.1. Taxonomy (NCBI): domain Bacteria; kingdom Bacillati; phylum Actinomycetota; class Actinomycetes; order Kitasatosporales; family Streptomycetaceae; genus Streptomyces; species Streptomyces sp. NBC_00400. Next base: position 2,124,286 of record NZ_CP107940.1, read on the forward strand.
CACGCCGCCAACTGCACGCAGCGTCCGCGTGAAGCTCATGCTGCAACACCTCTCCTCAACAGGTTGCGGCCCGCAGCCCGAAGACTGCGGGCCCAACTCGTTTCCGCCGCTGTCACACCCGAAGGCTAGCTACTCAATCACCTTCGGAGCCACATTGCGGTCGGTCGTCCACGTCTCCTCGTCCTCGACCAGGTAGTCCGGCCGCTCGCCGTTCTGGCCCTTGTCGTTCTTGCCCTTGGCTCCGTGCATACCGTGCGCTCCGGGCATCCCGGCCGGCCGACGACCACCGGAAGCCGCAGCGCCCGACTGGCCACCCCCGCGGCTGCGGTGCAGACCCGATCCGCCCTGGGAGCCACCGGCCCCCTTGCCTTCGGCGCCGCCGCCGATGACGCCACCCTTCTGGCGCGCGAGGCCAAGGCCGCGCCCGGCTCCCCCGGCACCCTTGGCGCCACCCTTGGCACCTGCCGCACCGACGCCACCCATACCTGGCATGCCGGCGCGTCCGGTCCCACGCCCGGTGGCCCCGGGGCCGGTGCTCCCGCCAGTACGACCACCAACGCTCCCCGTCGTCCCACCAGTACGGCCACCAGCGCCACCGTTCATGCCGCCCGGCACACCGGGAAGCCCCCCGGATCCGGGCCCGGTACCGCCGCCAGGACCGGGCCCACCGCTCATGCCTCCAGTGCCGGGGCCAGTACCACCACCGCCTGGGATGCCTCCTCCGCCTCCACCGGGGCCCACGCCGCCTTGCGGAGGAGTCAGGCTTTCAAGACCAGTGCCCACATGCGGCGTCAGGGAGCCCGGGGCCGGCATCGTGTTGCCGATACCCCCGCTGATCCCCGGCGTCTTCACACCGTCGCCCGAGAACCCCGGACCCTTCTCCATGGGCTTCATCGAGCCCTTAGACATTCCCTTGGGCCTGGTGACAGCGGCCGGCAGGGGGTAATGAACCGGCGGGATACCCGGGTTGTCGGGCGGCGGGATGCTGGACGAATCGTCGTCAACCCTTCCGCGCGGCTTCCCGATAGCTACCGCATTTGTCCGGTAGGCAGCCCCGAGGTACTCCATGGTCGCCGCAGCCTTCAGCTGCGTCTCCTTCTGCGCCGACAGGTCGTCTTCATTGTCCTCAACGACCTGAGTCGCGCTCTTTCCACCCGCCAGCTGTGCATCAGCGTTCTTGTCCTGGCGCTCGATGTGGTCCGTCGCCCAGTCCCAGGCCCGGTCACCCCAGTCGGGCATCTCCATGCCATCGAGGTGCTGCTTGTACGAGCTCAGAGCCTCGTGTGCGCGGCCCATGCCTTCGCTCACGTTCTTGGCGTACAGAGCACCGTTCCCGATGTTCTCGCTGATCATCTTGGCGCGCTCGCGAAACGCCTTCGCGGCAGCGCCATCCCAGTGCTGCAAGACCTCGTCGATGGCCTTGTCGAAATACGCGCGGATGCCACCGCCGTTGTCGACCACCATCGTGTTGTGCACCTGTCCCCAGGCGTGGGCGACCCCGGCGACCGTCTCCGGCTTCGCATCGGCCACCATGGCCTTCAGTGACGTGAAGTCAATCTTGTAGAACTTCGTGGTGTTCTCGATTGCGTAGCACTTGTCTTGTGGTGCGTACTTGCCATCCGCGTAACTACCCACGTCCCTGCCCCCTCTTCCTCTGTGAGCTCATGGCTGCCGCTCAGGAGTAGTTGTTGTGCGACGAAGACTGACCCTTCTTCATCGCATTGCTCGTGTCCTGCTCCTGGTCCTGGTAAGCGCCATGAGCCTGCGAGGTCTTCTTCTGAAGATCACCGATCAAACGCTCGAGCTTACCGAGCACATCCGTCTCGATGAAGGTCTTCATGTCGGCATGCGTCTGCCGCAGGGCGGCCTCCTCCTCGAACCCCTTGCCCAGCGAGCCTTCCGGAAGATGTGTCCCGCTCTTCGCCTTGCCCGAGGCGCTTTGCATGTCCTTGAGCACGCTGTTGAGCTTCTTGACGACTTCATCGAGCCTGTCAAGATCGACGCGGTAGGAATCGTTAGCCATCCTTGGCCTCCCCGTGTTTGCTATGAAGTTTTCCGACGCCAGTCACGAAGTGCGATGGCGCAACCCACCACCGTACCGACGGCCAGAAGTCCGCCGCCGACAATGTAGACGGCCACACGGGCACGCCGGTCCTCGGGGCTTTCGCCGAGTGTGACCGCGACCGGATGGATATCGGAGCCGTCAGCCATATTCGAGGGCTTGTCCGGCTTGGGTTCGGCAGTGGGCTCGGTGTCGTCGTTGAGAGCTGCCACCGGGTCGACGACGCCCCAGCCGATGAAGTTGTCGCGGTCCTTGCGCACACGCTCGGCGGTCTGCTCGAGATGCCAGATGAGCTGCTGCGGCGACCAGTCCTTGTGCTTTGCCTTGAGAAGGGCCGCGGCTCCCGTGACATACGGAGCGGAGAAGCTGGTGCCCTGGTCGACGCAATTGCCGCCATCGGGGACCGTGGAGACCATGTCGACGCCGGGGGCGGCGATCTGGACGAAGGGCCCGGACTGCGAGAAGGGCGCGCGCTCGTTGTTGCGGTCCGAGGCGGCCACGGCCAAGACATTGGGGTACTTGTTCGAGTACGCGGCGGGGAACATGTTCTTTTCGCCGCCGTCGGCGCCACCGTTGCCGGCCGAGGCGACCACCAGAATGCCCTTGGTGTTGGCGCGGGCGATCGACTGCTCGAGGGTGGGCAGAAGGCGTGGGTCCGCGCCGGTTCCCTGGGAGATGTTGATGATGTCGACGCCCTCCGCCACGGCCTTGTCCACGGCCTTGGCGAGGCTGTCGGCGGTGCCGGCCTTCTCGTCCGAAGTCTGCTGGAACGGGATGACGGTGGCCTTGGGCGCGATCCCGAAGAAGCCGGAACCCTTGACCGGGCGGGCGGCGATGATGCCTGCGACCTTGGTGCCGTGGCCGACCTTGTCCTCGGTCGGCTTGCCGTTGACAAAGGACTTGCCGCCGCTGCCGATCGCGTGTTTCAGCTGCTGATTACCGTCGTCGATACCGGTGTCGATGACACCGACACGGATCCCCTGCCCCTTCATTCCGTTGGCCCACAGCTGATTCGTCAGGAGGCGCTGCAGTGACCACGGGGTCTCAGCGATGTTGTCCGTGCCGAACTTGCACTCACCGCTGTTGAGCGGCACGTTCTCGTCCGCGATCGCCGGCGCGGCGGTCACGCTCGACAGGCCGGCAATGCACACCGCCAAAACCAGTGCGCTCGCCGCTCGGCGACGGTGCCCGGCTCGATGACCAATGGCGCGAGATCCCACGGGTTGTCTGCTCTCCATGTGTGACGGAACGGTCGGGGCGAGAGGTGAGGAAACGGCGGAGAAAGGGGCGGTGTGGAGGAGATGGCGGGGATATTGCGGAGCGGTATCGGACGGCAGAAGGGCGAGCGCACTGATGCAGCGCGCTCGCCCTCATTGACCACTGTGCGAGCCTTCGGGCTGCTCAGCCGGTCGCTATCCGTACCGTTGCTGCCGTGAGGTCAGCCCGCCCAGATACCGGAGTTCTTGTGCTCGGTGGCCTGGTAGTTCTGGGCGGCCTGGTCCAGCGCCTTGGCGATGGCCTCAAGCGTCGAGTGCAGGGAGGCCGCGCGCTGGTCCCACTCGCGCTGGCGGGCCTGGTAGCCCTCCTGCGCGGCACCTTCCCAGCTGGCGGCGATCTTCTTGACGCCCGCCTCGAGGTCGTCGAGCTGCTGGCGGATGTTGTTGGCAGTACCGCGCACGTCGGAACTTGCCTGCGAGATCGTCGCGAAATTAACGAGGATCTGGCCTGACATGGTGTCTCCTCAGGAGTTGATGAAGCCTGGTCGATGCAGGTGCCACAGCGGGCCGGCGGGCGAACCGGCGGGCCCGGGCTGTGGCGGCTGGGCCGTTGCGTCGCGGTCAGCGACGCGGCCCCATCATCCGAACGGGGAAGCCGAGGCGGAGATGTGCGAGATCGACTGGGCCTGCTCCTCTTCGGAGGCGGAGTAGTTCTTCGTGGTCGCGTCGATCGCTTCCTTGATCTCACCCAGCAGCTGGTTGAGACGGGTGGCGTCCTCGTTCACCTGGGACTGGAGCTGGTTGTACGAGGAGGCCGCAGCACCCTTCCAACCAGACGTGATGGTGTCGACGACCGTGTTCAGGCGCGAGATCTCGCCCTGGATCGACTGGTTGACCGAGGAGATCTTGCCGCTGAACGCGACCATCTCCTCCTCGGTGGTTGTGTACTGCTGACCAGCCATAGTCAACGTCCCCCATGAGACTTGTACGTCGTACCGCGGCATGCCGCCACAGGCGCTCGCGCGGTAGGCATCTCCTGCTGACGCCTTTGGCTACTTTAACCACTCCATATGCCTGTTCCCAACAGGGGGAGCGTTCTTGTGACGGGATCACAACATCGTCAACTGGCCGCCATGGAAACGCCGTTCAAAAGAACCGGACGAAAGCGATGCTATCGGTCAGGTCCGGGCGTTCGGAAGTAACGAAGATCGCACCGGAAGGCCACGGTGATCACCGTGAATTCTACGGTGCACGGAATACGGACGCCGAAGTCCGCGCCGATTCCCGTGACGGAACCGGCGCGGACCTCGTACCGCTCAGAACCTCAGACCCTCGGGCCCCTGGTGCCTCTCAGGACGACTGCGGCTTCCTGGCGCTGCGGATGTCCAGCGCCGGCCCCTCGGAGAGCAGCGAGGACCAGGCCTTCAGAATCAGTGGCGGGTGTGTACCCCCGTAGCCGAGGTGAACCATCGACTGGTCGACTTCCTGCTTGTCGTTGCCGGCCTTGCCCCCGCCGTCGTTGTTCCGCGGAACGGAGTAGCGCAGCCCCGTGTCGGTGGCCAGGAACAGGCTGCCGTTCTTCGACTGGGGAGTGGGCACCTCCGTGTACAGCAGGCCGCTGCCGGGGGTGACGTACGAGCTGGCGCCGCTGGCGAGCTTGGCCGGGTAGTCCTTGCCGACCCAGGTCTGCATGTCCGGCACACCGTTCGGGTAGCCGAGCTGCTTCTCCTCGCCTCCCGGGTACTTGTTGTCGGTGCCGTTGTAGACACTGCAGGACACGCCGCTGCGCGTGGGCGTGACCAGCCCGCCGTCCTGGGAACCGAAGTTGTTGGCCGGGGAGACCGCCTCCTTCGGCCACGGCGAGTCGAAGTCGCCGAAGGTCTTCCCGAGGAACGTCGTCAGGTTCCCCGAGTCATCCTTCTTGGGGGAGATGCTGCTGGCGGCGACGGGTACGGGGACGATCGGCGAACCGTCGGAGTGCAGCTTCCTCGCGTTCGAGCCCTGCTCCAGGAGCCTGGCGACGAACTTCGTCACCTGCTCGACGCCGTCCTTCTCCACGACGTACTTCTGGCCGTCGCTGTCCTCGAGGATCGAGCCGACCCGCTTGCCCTTCTCCGGGACCTTCGGGTCGTTGGTCATCGTTCCCGCCTGCTCGACCTGGGGCATGCTGATGGACAGCTGGTCCGGGAGGGTGAGGAGGGTGTCCATGTACTGCTGCGACACCTTCTGCGGCTGGGTGTTGGGGCCGAAGACGATGCGGCGCAGAAGGGCGTCGCCGTCCGCCCTGCTGCCGGACCACCCGCCCATACGGGTCGAGTTGAACCCGAAGGCCATGCCGTTGTTGTCGACCAGCCACCTCTTGCCGCGGGGGTCCTCGACGTACAGGGCCTGATGGACGTCGAGCTTGCCCTTGCCCTCGACGAGCTTCTTGTCCTTGCCGGCCAGCACGAAGACGGCCTGCTGCGGCTTGGCGTTCACGCTGGCGCCAGGGCGGTTGCACACCGCCCAGGTCTTCGGCTTGTCGGCATCCTTGGTGCCGGGCAGCCGGTCGGGTGCGTACGGAATGCCGAGAGCGGGCCCGTGCGGAAGCTTTCCGTCCAGCTCGGATTCCTTGACCTTGACGACTTTGAAGTTCGGGTCGATAAGAAGCCGGGCGGAGGCGAGATTCAGGATGGGATGCAGCAGTTTCTGGTGGTGGCTTTCCAAGACGATGTAACGCGTGGTCGATTCGTCCCCGACGACGACATTCTTGCCGACCTCGTCCCATCCCTGCGGAGCAACCGGCTTGAGAATGCCGCACGCGCCGAATCCCACGAGCATCACGACACCCATGACGATACTCGGCACGACCGCCTTGAGCGGCTTGGGGGCACTCTCGATCGATCCGTTCGGCAGCGGCTTCAGAAATGCCGCATTCGTGCGCTTTCGAGCAAACGAATACGCATTCAGCTCGTCCCGACGTGATGCCATTGTTGCTTTCTCTCCCCGCCTGTCGGATCTACCTCGACCGCCCCCGGCACTCACGCCGTAGCGCCCTCTACTATGCCGTGTGTCGATCGACCCGTACGGTACGGGTGCCACCTTCCAACGCACCAGTCTCAGCGGGCGACCGACACGTCCAGAGGCCACACCACCAGTAGAGGAGCAGGCCGGGGGATGTCCAGCGCCACCAGGGCTCGACGCCGCAATGGGCGGCAACAGCAGCAACAGCCTTCCGCTGCCCCGCAATACGCGGGAAATGCTGACCAAAACGGTACAGCTTCGGGCAACAGAGGAAATGGCGGCGGGGATTCCGCGGCCCGTCCGGCCGGTCCGGTGGCACCGCGGCTGCGCCAACAGGCCGGAACCATCGGCGGGGTGCGCGTCCAGCAGCTGGCCATCATCGAACTCGCCGCGGCGCTGGTGCTGGTGGGCTGGACGATCCACCCGGCCGCGCTGACCGCGGCCATTGTGATCGCGGCTCTTCTGGTCATTTTCGCGCTCGGCCGGCGGCGGAGGATTCCGCTGCCGGAATGGATCACGACCGTGCGCGCCATGAAGCGCCGCGGCAAGGACAGCAACTCCGCGCTCGCGGCGACGCAGGGCGTGGACCCCGCGTTCGCGCCGGTGGTGGAGTGCGAACCGGCCCTGCGGACCTATGAGTTCACCACCGAATCGGACCAGCGCGCCATCGGGTTCGTCGGTGACGGGACGTTCCTGACGGCCCTCGTCCAGGTGGACGCCCGTGACGAGCCGCTGCGGCCGCAGCGCGGCAGCCACATGCTGCCGCTCGAGGTGCTGCACACCGCGCTCGACATCGAGGACATCCACCTCGAATCGGTGCAGTTCGTTCAGTACAGCCAGCCCGCGCCGGCCCCGCACCTGCCCGAACAGGCCGTCGCGGCCCGTTCGTACGCGCCGCTGCAGGCCCAGTCGCAGACGCCGGCGCTGCAGCTGACGTGGATCGCCCTCAAGCTGGACCCCGAGCTGTGCTCGGAGGCGATCGAGGCCCGCGGCGGCGGGATGGAGGGCGCCAAGCGTTCGCTGCTGCGCGCCGCCGACCAGCTCGTCAGCCGGCTGACCGCACACGGCGTACGCGCCAAGGTGCTCGCCGAGCGGGAGATCGTGGCCGCGATCGGCACCGCGGTGTGCGTCAGCCCGCGGGCCGCCAACGGAGCGATGGGGCGCGACGGCCGGGCGGCCCGCCGCACCCAGGAGACGACCCGGGCGATGCGCTGCGACGACCGCTGGCACACCACCTACTGGATCGGCCGCTGGCCCCAACTGGGGCAGGGCGGTGCCCCGTTGGCGGCCATCACCCAGCTGCTGACCAGCACCAGGGCAATGGCCAGCACCTTCACGCTGACCGCCACGCACGGCGGTGGCCGCGCCCCGGCCATCTCGGGTTACGTCCGTCTTTCCACCCGCAGTGAGAACGAACTCTCCGCCGCACAGAGCGAGTTGGAGCGCCGCTCCGGTTCCGTGAAGGTCGGGCTCGTACGGCTCGACCGGGAACAGCTGCCCGGCCTGCTGGCCACGCTTCCCCTCGGAGGTACCCGCTGATGGCCTCTCCCACCTATCAGCCCCGCGTCAACACCAGCGGCAACGGCTGGCGCAATCCCCCCGTCGCGGGCGGCGGCACCGGTGGCGGCCGTCTCTCACACCAGCCGCGTCCGGACGAGGGGCAGTCGGGTCCGAACGGCCCGAAGCCCCGGCCCGGTTTCGGCCTGCGCGGCCCGCGGCGCAGCCCGCACATCCTCACCGCGGAATCGCTCGCCTCGCTGACCCTGCCGGTCGGCGACGACGGCGTGATCATTGGCATCGACCCGCAGAACCAGCCCGCCGTGCTGAGCCTGCTGCGGCCGGCGCCCATGGAGATCGCGCTGGTCGGCAGCATGTGGATGGCGCAGGTGCTGGCGCTGCGTACGGTCGCCACCGGCGCGCGGGTCGCGGTCGAGACGGCGCGGCCGCCGGCCTGGGGGCAGATGGCGCAGGCCGCGGGCGGCGGGCAGCAGTGCGTCTCCGTCCACGATGTGCGTCAGATCGCGCCCCAGGGACCGTCGGTTTCCAGCCCGGTGCTGGTCGTACGGGACATGGGGGCGCGGCCACCGCGCAATCAGCTCGCCCCGAGCCCCTGGCAGTCGGTGCTGACCGTGCTGCCCTTCCTCGGTCCGCGGTCGCCGCAGATGCTCAGCCGTGCCGATCTGGTCGGTCTGCAGCGGCTTTCGCCCGAGGAGAGCGAGGTTGTGACGCGAATCATGCGGCTGCCCGAGCAGGTCGGCTCGGTGCTGCCGACGCTCAGCGACAACGCCATGCTGTGGTGTTCGCGCGACGGCCACCAGTTCGTCATGACCCAGCCCACGGAGGCGGAGACCAACCTGCTCGGCGGCCCGCGCCGTATGGACTGATGGACTGACCGACGCTGCGGGCCGGTTGCCCTTCGGGGCACCGCGCACCGCACGTGCACCACCGGCCCCAGGCACGGCGTGACGGGCGCACCCACGGGTGCGCCCGTCAGCGTGCCGAGGGGCTTGAAGACGATATGACACCGACTGCCGCTATGGGCCGAGTCTTGATTAGGCTGTGCAGGAGAGCCGCAGGAGCACAGCACGACGGCAGTCGAAACGGGGACGGAGACAATTAGTGTTGGCGCAACCCCGGGTGGTGTGTTCCGACTTCCGCTACATCCGATCGATCCGCCTGTATCCGGTCCTGCCGTTCAGGTGCGTTGCAGTACACCAGGAGGCACAGTGAACGAGCAGGAGGCTTTCCGTCCGGACGGAAACGATCCTGACGACGACCAGTCCGAGTTCGACCTGACCGGTGAGTTCAAGATCGATTTCGCCGCACCGGCCTGGTACGCGAGCAACGACACCAGCGGTGGGGGCACGAGTGCCGCTTCCCCCGCGACTCCTCCTGCGTCTTCGCCCACCGCTCCGCCCGCCGCCGCCCAGCCCCCGCTCGACCCGCCCACCGGCCGGCCCCTGCCCGGGCCTGCCCAGGGGGCGCCCGGAATCCAGGGGGCGCCCGGAATCCAGGGGGCGCCCGGCATTCAGGGGGCGCCCGGCATTCAGGGGGCGCCCGGCATTCCGCCGCAGCAGAATGCGCCCGGGATTCCACAGCAGGGTGTACCGGCGGCCCCGCCGCCCGTGGACGCCGCCCCGCCGAGCTTCCCGACCCTGCGCCCGCAGGGCACCGGCAATGACGCACCGGCCGCCGGCAGCGACGCACCGGCCACCGCAACTCCCGGCCCCGAGCCGACCGCGGAGGCCGCACCGGCCACGGACGACGGTGCGGACGCCGGCAATCGCCGCTCGGGCACGGGTGTCGACCCGTCGATTTCCCTCTGGGGCGACGACGATGACGACGAACCGGAGGCGACGGGCGCGTCCGAGCCCGAGGCCACGCCCGAAGCCGAGGCAAAGCCCGAGGCCGACGCCGCTCCCGCGCCGGCGCCGGAGACCGCACCCACCGCGGTGCCGCAGCCCGAGGCCGCCCAGCCGCCGTACGCCGCCGAGGGCGGAGCTCCGGCCCCTGAGGCGGTCACCCCCGCCCAGCCCGCCCCCGAGGCCACGCCGCAGGGCGGACAGCCCGCACCGGCCCAGCCGCAGCCCCAGCCCCAGCCCCAGCCCCAGCCCCAACAGCCCGCACCGCAGCAGGGCATGCCGCAACAAGGCGCGCCCCAGCAGGGCATGCCGCAGCAGACCGCTCCGCAGGGCGTGCCTCAGCAGGGGGTACCTCAGCAGGGCGCTCCCTGGGGCGCTGCGGCCGAGGGCCGGCAGCAGGGTGTGCCCGGGCAGGGCACCCTGCCGCCGCTGCCGGCGGAGTTCCAGCCGGCGGACCCGCGGATGGCTCAGGCTCAGGCGCAGGCCGCCCAGCAGGCGCAACAGCCCCAGCAGGGACAGCAGCAGGCGCCGGCCCAGCAACAGGCGCCGGCTCACCAGCAACAGCAGGCGCAGCAGCCGCAGGCCGGCTATCCGCAGGGACAGCCCGCTCAACACGGTGGCTACCCGCAACAGCAGCAGGGCGTCCCCGGCCAACAGCAGTCCGGTTACGGCTATCCGCAGTCCGGTTACGGCTACCCCCAGCAGGGCCAGCAGCAGCCGCAGCAGCACGCAGCGGCGCAGCAGTCCGGTTACGGCTATCCGCAGACCGGTGCGCAGGGCTACCCGCAGCAGGGCCAGTACCCCCAGCAGGCGCAGGGCTACCCGCAGCAGGGCCAGTACCCCCAGCAGGCGCAGGGCTACCCGCAGCAGGGCCAGTATCCCCAGCAGGCGCAGGCCGACTACGGCCGGCAGCAGGCCGCCGCCCAGCAGGCGGCACAGGCACAGGCCGCCCAGCAGGCGCAACAGGCCCAGCAGCAGGCGCAGCAGGCGCAACAGGCCCAGCAGCAGGCGCAGCAGGCGCAGCAAGCTCAACAGGGCCAGCAGCCCCAGCAGGCCTACCAGCCGCTCCCCGGTCAGCAGACCGGCGACCCCAACGCGGCGGCGAACTACGCGTCGTACTCGCAGCCGGGTCAGCAGCAGCCGCAGCAGCGGGCCGCTCCCGGTGCGCCGCTCGGCTACAGCGCCGCGGTGGAGCTGACCTCCGACCGGCTGCTGCGCAACCAGCCCAAGAAGCGCAAGCCGGGCGCCAACGCCCAGCCGTCCAAGTTCAAGCTGGGCGCGAAGAAGGAAGAGGCGGAGCGCCAGCGCAAGCTGGAGCTGATCCGTACGCCGGTGATGTCCTGCTACCGGATCGCGGTGATCAGCCTCAAGGGCGGTGTCGGCAAGACCACCACGACGACCGCGCTCGGCTCCACCCTCGCGTCCGAGCGGCAGGACAAGATCCTGGCGATCGACGCCAACCCGGACGCCGGCACGCTCGGCCGACGGGTGCGGCGCGAGACCGGTGCGACCATCCGTGACCTGGTGGGTGAGATCCCGCATCTGCACAGCTACATGGACATCCGCCGGTTCACCTCGCAGGCCCCCTCGGGCCTGGAGATCCTCGCCAACGACGTGGACCCCGCGGTCTCCACGACGTTCAACGACGAGGACTACCGCCGGGCGATCGACGTCCTCGGCAAGCAGTACCCGATCATCCTCACCGACTCGGGTACGGGTCTGCTCTACAGCGCGATGCGCGGAGTGCTCGACCTCGCCGACCAGTTGATCATCATCTCCACCCCGTCCGTGGACGGTGCGAGCAGCGCGAGCACCACCCTGGACTGGCTGTCCGCGCACGGCTACGCCGACCTGGTGCAGCGGGGTATCACGGTCATCTCGGGGGTCCGCGAGACCGGCAAGATGATCAAGATCGATGACATCGTGTCGCACTTCGAGACCCGCTGCCGCGGTGTGGTGGTCGTCCCCTTCGACGAACATCTCGCCGCCGGTGCCGAGGTCGACCTGGACATGATGCGGCCCAAGACCCGTGAGGCGTACTTCAACCTCTCCGCCCTGGTGGCCGAGGACTTCACGCGGGCGCAGCAGGCGGCGGGGATGTACCCGCAGCAGCAGATGGGCGGCGACCCCTACGCCCAGCAGCAGTACGCCCAGCAGGGCCAGCCGCAACAGCAGCCGCAGCAGGGCACACCACCACCGCCGCCGACCGGTTACAGCCAGCAGCAGGGCGGCTGGACCCAGCAGCCCGCCCAACCGCCGGCCCACTGGCAGCAGCAACAGCCCGCTCCGGACGCGCCGCAGCCGGAACACCCCGGCCTGGCGCCGGGATGGCAGCAGCAGCCGCCTCCGCAGTGAGGCGGGCATAACGGCACGGCCATAGCGCACTACGGGGCGGGGCCCGGCATCAGCGAGATGCCGGGCCCCGCCCCGTAGCACGTCATCCCTCGGACGAGTGAACCCTTCTTAGCCGAACTGCACCTGCCATCAGCCGAGTTGGCGACACCGCACCTCACGCCGCCCGGCCCCGAGTCGGCGATGCCGGTCCTCCACACCCGCCCACCCCCCGAAGGGGGGTGGGCGGCGGGGAAAAACCTGGGGGAGGGGAGACCGGCGGGGGGGGAGGAAGGCCGGACCGGGGAAGACCGGCGGAGGGAAGGCCGGGCGGGGAAGACCGGACGGGGAAGACCGGACGGCGGGAAAAACCCGGGGGAGACCGGAGGAGGGAAGGCCGGGCGGGGAAGACCGGGCAGCGGGCCCCTGGGGGGGAGGGTGGCCGGCCCCGAAGGGAGGAAACGCGAGAAGCGCGAAGCCTCAGCCCGCGTCCGCGATCAAGCCCCGGGCCAGCTTCACATCGACCGCCATCCGCTCCAGCAGCGCGTCGAGCGTGCCGAACTTCTCCTGGCCGCGGATGTAGGCGACGAAGTCCACCCCGACGTGCAGCCCGTACAGATCCAGGCCGACGCGGTCGATGGCATACGCCTCGACGGTCCGTGCCGTGCCGTCGAACTGCGGGTTGGTGCCGACCGAGATGGCCGCCGGCATCGCCTCCCCCTCGACCTGCAGCAGGCCGGCGTAGACGCCGTCGGCCGGGATCGCGGTGTGCGGCAGGGTCTCCACATTGGCCGTCGGGAAGCCCAGTTCACGGCCGCGCTGGGCACCGCGTACGACGACGCCCTCGACCCGGTGCGGCCGTCCGAGGACTTCCATCGCGCCGGCCACATCGCCCTCGGCGACCAGGCGGCGGGTGAGCGTGGAGGAGAACGGCTCGCCGCCGCCCGCCGCCCCGCGCTCGTAGAGGTCGATGACCTCGACGGTGTAGTCGTAGGTGGTCCCGAGCTCCGCGAGGGTCGCGACATTGCCGGTCGCCTTGTGCCCGAAGCGGAAGTTGGGGCCCTCGACGACGACCTGGGCGTGCAGCTTGTCGACCAGTACCTTGACCACGAAATCGGCCGGCGCCAGCTTCGAGAACTCCTTGGTGAACGGGAGAATGAGCACCGCGTCCACCCCCAGACCGGCCATCAGCTCCGCACGCCGGTCGTGCGGCGCCAACAGCGGCGGGTGGGTACCGGGCCGCACGACCTCGCTCGGGTGCGGGTCGAAGGTGACGACCACCGCGGGGACCCCCAGCTCACGGGCGCGCGCGACGGCCTTGCCGATGATCAGTTGGTGGCCGCGGTGCACTCCGTCGTAGGAGCCGATGGTGACGACGCTGCGTCCCCAGCCCTCGGGGATGTCCTCCAAGCCACGCCAGCGCTGCACAGTGCCCGCTCCTCGCCCGAACCCTTGTCCGTCCATTGCGCCAATTCGGCATGGCGCAGGTCTAAGACTGCCATGCCGCGGGTGATGCTCCGCGCGAAGGGTGGCTCAGGGCACCCGTCCCAGCCGCTGTCCGACCCTGATCCCACAGACGGTCTCGCGGGACGCGGAGCCCGGCTCCGCCGGGCCGGCCCCGGCCCCGCAGCCCCCCTTCGCGCCCCGCAGCCCCTTCCGCCCCCAACGCCCCTTGGCGCGCCCCGACAGCCCTTGCCCGTCAGCTGTGCGACCCGGCGAGCGTGGCACGGGCACCGGGGCCCACCACTGCCGCCCACTCCCCCGGCTCATCCGTCACCCAGTCCTGCACCCGCCGCGCGAAACCCGGCAGCCGCCGCCCCAGTTCCACCAGCCGCCGGTCGAAGCACGCCGCGCCCGCAGGCGTGCGCACCAGCAGCATCCCGGTGCGGTGCACCAGCTCCCTGGTGCGCTCCGCCGGCCGCCGCTCCGCGCCTTCGGCTGCGGCTTCCAAAAGTGCCTCCAGCACACGGGTGTCCCGGCCCCCGCTCTCCTCGTAGGCGCGGTGCGGCGCCGCGTACGAGGCCTCCTGCGCCAGCAGCGCATCGAGCAGTTCACGGCGCAACGCAACCGAGTCGCCACGCCCGGTCTCGGCCACCACGGCCGCGAGCGCGCACCGGACCGCTACGGGGGAGCCGGTCAGCAGCTCCACGGCGAGCGGGCGGAGCTCGGCGCGGGCGGCCGGGCCCCGTTCGAGGCGGCGGTCGATGAACTCCGCGACCGGCCGTGCGGCACGCTCCGGGCAGTGCCGGGCACAGTCACGGACGAGGTCGGCGACGCGGGTGACGAGGTCCGGCGCATCGGTGCGGGCGAGCATGCGCAGCAGGGCGGCCGCCACCGGCGGACCCGCGCCGCCGATCAGCCGGGCCCGGAAGGCGGTCAGTACCGGTTCGGGGTGGTCGGCGAGGGCGGCGGTGAACGCCGTGGGCGGCAGCTGCGGATCCCCCGCGACAAAGCGGGCCAGCGCCCGGTCCAGGAAGCGGGAGCGGGTGGCCGGGTCGCCCATCAGCAGGGCCAGCGCGGACCCGTGGTGGGCGCTGTCGGCGCTCCGGGCGAGAAGGCAGAGGGCCGCGTAGCGCAGCAGGGCGCGGTCGGCTCCGGCGGTCACGTACCGGGCGGCCCGCAGACCGTACGACACGGCGGCGGCCCGCCGCTCGGGGCGCGCGTCGTGCGCCCACCGGTCCACGGCACGGCACACCGCGGCCGGCTCGTCCTCGGCCAGCGCGTCCATCAGTTCGTCGCCCCTGGGGTGCGCGGCCTGCACCAGCGCCTCCGTGAGGGCGTCGAGCGCCCGGTGGCGATGGGTGTGCAGCAGCGCCTGCGCTGCGGTGGCCACGGTGATCTCGCCGGGCACAGCCTCTGCGGGGTGGGCCGGACCGCCGTCCTCCGCGCCGGGACGTTGCAGCGGGCGGGTGTCGTCGAACCAGGCGCACAGCAACGGCTGCATCCGCTGCGGGTCCGCGCACAGCAGTGCGGCCGCGGCATCGAGAAACCGGGGCGAGCGTGCCGCGATGCGCCGGCTCCCGGTGGCGGGGACCGCTGCGGACGCGCTGCCGCCGGTGTCCGCCCGGACGGGGGTGGAGCGCGGGCCACCGGTGGCGTCCGGCCGGCCGTCGCCGTCCCGGTCGGACGCCGGGTCGTCGGCGGGGTGGACGCGTACCCGCGGCGGCGGCGCGAAGCGGTGGCCGGCACCCGGACCGCCGGCGGATACGGCGGGGGACGACGGATTACCCGGCGCGGGGCCGGACGCCCCGGGCGGGCCTGACGGTGATGGCAACCGGTCGGACCACGAGGACGGACCGGACGACAAGGACATACCGGGTGAAGAGGGCGAGCCGGACGGCGGCAACCGGTCGGACAGCGATGACGGACCGGGCCCCGACGACTGCGACGGCACCCCGGACGGCACAGCTCCCGCGGCCCCCGCCCCCACCTCCGCCCCTGCCCCCGCATCCGCCTCCGCGTGCCGCCCCGCGCCGGCCGCCCTCCACCCCGCCCCGCACGGCGGCCCATCGGCCGGCAGCAGGCGGCGCAGCAGGTCCATCCGGTCCTCGTCGGCCAGCGCCAACCGCTCCCAGAACCACGGCCCGAAGGCCTCCAGCCCCGTCTGCACGAAGCCGCCCGCCCGGAGGGACCGTTCCGTGATCCGGTCGGCGAGCAGCCGTAGGACGCCCGTGTACGGCCTCGCGTCGGGGACCCGGAGCAGCACACCGGACAGCAGGTGAGCGGCCCACCAGCGGCCGTCCACGGCCCGCGCGGCCGGTGAACCGCCGGCGGGGGCGGCCGCGGGGGCGGTCGCCATCGGCACCAACTCGGCCAGCCGGAAAGTCAGTTGCACCGTCCCCTCGCGTCTGCCGAGCAGCAGCAGCGCCTGGACGGCAGGACCGACGCGGTGTCCGGGGACGGGCAGCAGGTCGAGGTCGGCATGGGCGCCCTGCAGCCACTCCGCGAACTCCTCGTGGGCGAAGCGGAATCCGGTGCCGGCCGGGACCAGCAGCCCCTCGGCCAGCACCGCACGGGCCCAGCCGGGCTCGCGCGGGAACACCTCCTCGAAGGACGTACGGTCCAGCGCGCCGGAGCCGGGGCCGAGGCAGCGGCGGGCCGCCTCGTGCACCTGCCCGGCGACCTGGGCGGCCAGCCGGCGCACGGCGGTGCCGCGCGGCGCGGGCCGGTGGCCGGCCGCGAGCCGTACGGCGATGCGCAGGCACACCAGGTCCAGGTAGGCGTCGAAGATCTGGTGGCGGTCGGGTGTGCCGAGGCCGGGCGCCTCGCCGGCGCACCGCCCGGACCCGTCCCCCTCGGTGAGTGCCGCGCCGACCTCCGCGAGCAGGCGCAGGGCCAGCGGATGGCGGGCGTCCGGCCCGGCCGGTGCGCCGGACGGCAGGCCGTAGCGGCCACGGGCGCGCTCCGCCTCCTCCTCGGTGAGGTCACCGAGCTCCACGCAGGCGGGCAGCGCGGGCGCCGGACGCAGCGGCCGGTGCAGCACGCCGGGCGGGAAGAGCGCACCGGCCCGCTCCCAGTACTCGGGGCGGCAGGCGACCACCAGCCGCACACCGGCACTGCGCAGCCAGTCGGCCGTCGCCGCGGTCCACCCGGCCAGCCGCTCCCCCTGTGCCAGGGCCGCCGGCATCTCCTCCGGCCCGTCGAGGAGCACCAGCAGCGGACGGCCGGCCGCGGCCGCCGCCCGCGCGACGTCATGGGCGGTGGTGTCCGCCGGGTCACCGGCGGTGCGGCCCTCCCGGGCGACGATCCGGCCCGCGGACCGCAGCGCGCGTTCGACGGCGGTACGTACCCCGTCGTCGTCGGGCCGCAGTTCCGCGCCGCGCAGCCGGATGGTCGCAGCGGGGCGGGGGCTCTGGGCCCGGCGTGCCGCGAGCCCGGCCAGTTCCGTGCTCCGTCCGCATCCCGGCTGCCCCACCAGCCCCAGCACGCATGCCGCCGCCGTCCCGTGGCCCTCCTCGAAGCGCACGAACTCGGCGGCTGCCTCCGGCCGTTCGACCGGCTCCCGCCACAGCCGCGGCCGCTCGGCGGAGCCCATGGACAGCTCGGCAAGATGCCGCGCGCCGGCCGGGTTCAACTCGCTGCCGTAGGCCGGGACGGTCGCCGCATTGCGCTCCAGCAGCGCGGCCAGCGCGCCCTGTGGCGCGGCTTCGGCGACCGCGCGCAGCGGAATCGCGAAGCCGCCCGCCCGGCGCCCGAAGGCGTTCTCCCCCGGGCGGCCGCGGCCGGGAGCCTGGGGGTGCAGTGCGGTGCCGAGGATGCCGAGCACCGCGCCGGTCCGGGCGTCCAGCACCGGCCCGCCGACCGCCAGACCGCGCAGCCGCAGCGCCTCCCGGCCCCCGGCGCACAGGCCGAGCTCCAGCGTGTCGTCGAGAAGGTGGACGCGCTCGGCGGCCGTGTACATCACCCCCGCGCCCGGCCCGACGACCGTGCCGTCCAGCCAGCCGCCCGCCCAGAGCCGCGCGGTGGTGCCCGCGGCCGGCCGGGCCGCGGCGATGGGCAGCGGCGTGAGCCGGTGCGGTCCGAAGCCGCCGGCCCGGACGAGGGCGAGCCCGGCCTCCGGCAGGGGCGTCAGCGCATCGGCCGCCACCACGCACGTCCATCCGCCGCCCCCGGCCGCGCCGCCTCCGGCGCCGTCCGCCATGGGCTGCAGCACCAGTTGCGTGGCGCCGTCCACCGCTTCGTGGCTGGTGATCACGGTGCCGTCGTGGTCCGCGAGAAACCCCGTACCACGCGTCCGACCTGCCAGATCGCGGATCCGCACCAGTGCCGTGTCCGCATCGGCATCCAGCAATGCCATCGCCGGTCCTCTCACCCTGTGCCGTCCCCCGCACGGTAAGCAGGCGGTGATCGTCTCGACAGGGCCCCATGGCAACGCGCCCCCGTCCGCGCCTTGATTCACTTCAAGCGCCTCACCGAATGAGTGAATAGGCGGAACCCCCGCAGAACCGGAGTACCGGAGTACCGGAGAACCGGAGAACCGGAGAACCGGAGTACCGGAGTACCGGGAGCATCAGCAGAACCGCGGGGGCCGGGAGAACCGGAGGGTCCGGAGTACCGGCCGGAGGGTCCGGAGTACCGGAGCGACAGCAGGTGAGGCCGGACAGCGGGCAGGAAGAGGGCGCACGGACCGCATACGGGCGCGCAAAGGGCCGGGCCCGGAGCGCGTCTGCGCGTCTCCGGGCCCGGCCCCACGGGTGCCTGCTCGCCGGCCCCTGGCACGGCAACTGCGGTACTAGACCGCGAACACCGCCAGGCTCTTCGCCTTCCCGCCCTGGTTCTCCACCAGCGCGAGGAACCGGCCGTCCGGCCCGAACGCCGCGACCGGGCCGTTGCCCTCGAAGCGCGGCATCGGGATCCGTGCGCCGTTGAGCAGCAGCCGGGCCTGCGCCTCGGGCACGTCCCAGCGGGTGAAGGCCGCGGCGGCCGCGTCCCCGAGCGGCATGACCGGCAGGCCCTCCCCCTCGGTGTCGTCCACGGCGGCCTGGAGCTGGTCGAGGGTGCGCGCCCGGTCCAGCTTGTACGGGCCGACGCGGGTGCGGCGCAGCGCCGTCAGATGACCGCCGACGCCAAGCCCCTCCCCCAGGTCGCGGGCGAGGGCGCGGATGTACGTACCGGACGAGCACTCGACGGAGACCAGCAGATCGGTCACCGGGGTGCCGTCCTCGGCCTCGGCCTCGTGCGCGGAGTGCACCACGAACGAGGAGACGGTGACCGGCCGGGCCGGGATCTCCACGTCCTCGCCGTCGCGGACCCGCGAGTACGACCGCTTGCCGTTGATCTTGATGGCGCTGACCTTCGACGGGACCTGCATGATCGCGCCGGACAGCCGGCCGACAGCCGCGTCGATGTCCTCGCGGGCGAGACCGTGCGCCGCCTTCGACGCGGTGAGCTCGCCCTCGGCGTCATCGGTGACCGTCGTCTGGCCGAGCCGGATCGTGCCGACGTACTCCTTCTCCGTCAGCGCGAGATGGCCGAGCAGCTTGGTGGCCCGCTCGATGCCCAGGACGAGCACGCCCGTCGCCATCGGGTCGAGCGTGCCGGCGTGCCCGACCCGGCGGGTGCGCGCCATCCCGCGCATCTTCGCCACCACGTCATGCGAAGTGAAGCCGGACGGCTTGTCGACGATGACGAGGCCCGCCCGTCGCCCACCACCACCCTTGCCGGAGAGCGCATCGCGCTCGCCCCTTTGGATGGGCTTGTTGCTCTCACGCTTCATTCTGCCGCGGTGCCCTCGTCGTCGTCCTCGCCCGGCTTACGGTACGGATCGGCCTCGCCGGCGTACTGGGCGCCCGAAGAGACCTCGCGCACCTTGGCGTCCGAGGCCCGTGCCTTGTCGAGGAGGTCGTCGATCGTCTTGGCGTTCTCCGGCAGGGCGTCCGGCACGAAGGCCAGGGTCGGCGTGAACTTCGTCCCTGCCGCGGCCCCGACCGCGGAACGCAGGATGCCCTTGGCGCTCTCCAGCCCGGCGGCGGCGCTGGCCCGCTCCTCGTCATCGCCGTAGACCGTGTAGAAGACCGTAGCCTCCCGCAGGTCGCCGGTGACCCGGGTGTCCGTGATGGTCACGTGCGAACCGAGCCGCGGGTCCTTGATACCGCGCTGCAGCTTCTGGGCGACCACCTCCCGGATGAGGTCCGCCAGCTTCTTCGCCCGCGCATTGTCGGCCACTGGTCCGTCTCCTTCTTTCTTCCACAATTGTGCTTCCACCGGCGGCGGCCTGCCCGGTCCGGGTCAGTCGTCGTCGCCGTGCAGCCGCCGGCGTACCGACAGCAGCTCCACTTCGGGCCGTGCGGCGACCAGGCGCTCGCAGCGGTCCATGACATCGGTCAGATGCCCCGTGTCCCCGGAGACCACCGCCAGGCCGATGGTGGCCCTGCGGTGCAAATCCTGGTCCCCGACCTCCGCGACGCTCACCGCGAATTTGCGGTGCAGCTCGGCGACGATCGGGCGGACGACGGAGCGCTTCTCCTTCAGCGACCGTACGTCGCCGAGAAGCAGGTCGAAGGACAGCGTCCCTACGTACATGCAAGACGGGCTGAGCCGCCCGTGGGGCCTTAGGTGTCCGTTTCAGTTCGAACCGTACACGGAACGGCCGGGGCCGATCGACGGAAATATTCTCCGCCGACCGGCCCCGACCGGACGCCCGCCCGTCGCCCGGCCACCACACCGGTGGACCGCGCTACGGGCGGGCTGCTGCACGATCAGCCGCGCGGCTTCTCGCGCATCTCGTACGTCGCGATGACGTCGTCGATCTTGATGTCGTTGAAGTTTCCGAGGTTGATACCGCCCTCGAAGCCTTCGCGGATCTCGGTGACGTCGTCCTTGAACCGGCGCAGACCCTGGATGTTGAGGTCCTCCGCGACCACCTTGCCGTCGCGGATGAGGCGCGCCTTGGTGTTGCGCTTGACCTCGCCGGAGCGGATGAGCACACCCGCGATGTTGCCGAGCTTGGACGAGCGGAAGATCTCGCGGATCTCCGCGGTACCGAGCTCGACCTCCTCGTACTCCGGCTTGAGCATGCCCTTGAGGGCCGCCTCGATCTCCTCGATCGCCTGGTAGATGACCGAGTAGTACCGGACGTCGACGCCCTCGCGCTCGGCCATCTGCGTCGCGCGGCCTTCGGCGCGCACGTTGAAGCCGATGACGATCGCGTCGGAGCCGGACGCCAGGTTGATGTCGGTCTCGGTGACCGCACCGACGCCGCGGTGCAGCACCCGGATGTCGACCTCTTCGCCGACGTCGAGCTGGAGCAGCGAGGACTCCAGTGCCTCGACGGAACCGGAAGCGTCACCCTTGATGATGAGGTTGAGCTGCTGGACCTCGCCGGCCTTGAGCACCTTGTCCAGGTCCTCGAGGGACACCCGGCGGGTGCGCTTGGCGAAGGCGGCGTTGCGCTCGCGCGCCGCGCGCTTCTCGGCGATCTGACGGGCCGTACGGTCCTCGTCGACGACCAGGAAGTTGTCGCCGGCACCCGGGACGTTGGTCAGACCCAGGACCAGGACGGGGGTCGACGGACCCGCTTCCTCGACGTTGTTGCCCTTGTCGTCGAACATCGCACGGACCCGGCCGTACGCGTCGCCGACCACCATCGTCTCGCCGACGCGGAGCGTGCCGCGCTGGACCAGGACGGTCGCCACGGCGCCGCGGCCACGGTCGAGGTGGGCCTCGATCGCGATGCCCTGCGCGTCCTGCTCCGCGTTGGCGCGCAGGTCGAGCGAGGCGTCCGCGGTCAGGACCACGGCCTCGAGCAGCTGCTCGATGTTCAGACCCTCACGGGCGGAGATGTCGACGAACATGGTGTCGCCGCCGTACTCCTCGGCCACCAGACCGAACTCGGTGAGCTGGCCGCGCACCTTGGTCGGGTCGGCGCCCTCGACGTCGATCTTGTTGACCGCGACCACGATCGGCACCTCGGCCGCCTTGGCGTGGTTCAGCGCCTCGATCGTCTGCGGCATCACACCGTCGTTGGCCGCCACCACGAGGATCGCGATGTCGGTCGACTTGGCACCACGGGCACGCATGGCGGTGAACGCCTCGTGACCAGGGGTGTCGATGAAGGTGATGCGCCGCTCTTCGTCGTTGACCTCGGTCGCGACCTGGTAGGCACCGATGTGCTGGGTGATGCCGCCGGCCTCGCCCGCGATGACATTCGTCTTGCGGATCGCGTCGAGCAGCCGGGTCTTACCGTGGTCGACGTGACCCATGACGGTCACCACCGGCGGACGCGCGACGAGCATGTCCTCGCCGCCCTCGTTCTCACCGAAGTCGATGTCGAAGGACTCGAGCAGCTCGCGGTCCTCCTCCTCCGGGCTGACGATCTCGACGACGTAGTTCATCTCTTCGGCGAGCAACGTCAGCGTCTCGTCGGAGACCGACTGGGTCGCCGTGACCATCTCGCCGAGGTTCAGCATGACCTGGACCAGCGACGCCGGGTTGGCGTTGATCTTCTCGGCGAAGTCCGTCAGCGAGGCACCACGCGACAGGCGAACCGTCGCGCCGTTGCCGCGCGGCAGCATGATGCCGCCCACCGACGGGGCCTGCATGGCCTCGTACTCCTGACGCCTCTGCCGCTTCGACTTGCGGCCACGGCGCGCCGGACCGCCGGGACGGCCGAACGCACCCTGCGTGCCACCACGGCCACCGGGACCGCCGGGACGGCCGGCGAAGCCGGGACGACCGCCGAAGCCGCCGCCACCACCGGGACCGCCGCCACCGGGACGACCGGCGAAACCGCCGCCGCCACCCGGACGACCGCCGCCGCCACCACCGGGACGACCGGCGAAGCCGCCGCCGCCACCCGGACGACCGCCGCCGCCACCGGGACGACCGGCACCGCCGGGACCGCGACCGCCGCCACCGCCGGGGCCCGGACGCGGGCCGGCAGCGGGACGCTGCGGCATCATGCCCGGGTTCGGGCGGTTACCGCCGCCACCGCCGGGACGCGGGGCGCCACCGGGAGCGGCACCCTGCGGACGGGGCATGCCACCGGGGGTGGGACGCGCGCCGCCCTGGCCGCCCTGGGGACGGGGGCCACCCTGGCCGCCGCCCTGCGGACGCGGACCGCCGGGACCACCCTGGCCGCCGGGACGCGGGGCGCCACCGGGACGGGGGGCCTGCGGACGGGCCATGCCCGTGGAGCCACCGGACGTGAAGGGGTTGTTGCCCGGACGGGGGCCGGAGGCACGGCCGCCGGGACGCGGGGCCGGACGCTCGCCACCGGGACGCGGAGCGTTACCGCGGCCCTGACCACCCTGACCACCCTGACCACCCTGGCCGGGCGCCGGACGGGCCGGACGCGGGCCGGGGGCACCGGGACGGGGAGCCGACTGGCCGGCGGCGGGAGCGGCCGGCGCGGACGGCGGAGCCTGGAACTCGGGCTGCGCGGGGGCGGCCGGAGCGGGCTTGGGCGCCGGAGCCTTCGGGGCCGGCGTGGGCCGCGGACCCGGGGTGGGGCCGGCGGCGGGAGTGCTCTTGGGAGCCACCGGGGCCTCGGGGGCCTTCGGTGCCTCGGGGACTGCCGGAGCCGCGGGGCCCGGCTTGGGGGCGCCCGGCTTCGGGGCAGCAGGACGCTCCCCCGCTGCCTTGGCGGCAGGGGAGGTGCCACCGGCCTGCGCCGGGGACGGCGCGGACGGCTTCGCGGGGGCCGACTTGCGCGGCGCCGCGGGCTTACCGGCGGCGCGGCCATTGCCACTGCCTGCCTGGAAAGCGTCGGTCAGCTTGCGAACAACCGGCGCCTCGATCGTCGAGGACGCCGAACGGACGAATTCACCAAGTTCTTGGAGCTTGGCCATGACGACCTTGCTCTCAACGCCGAACTCCTTGGCGAGTTCGTATACCCGGACCTTAGCCACTTCGCTCCTTCTAGGTCCGGGTTGTCCACCGGACCGTCGCTACTTCATGGGCGTACTCATCGCGTACTCATCGAGTGCTCATCGCAATCTCGACCTACTTCCGACTCGCGAGGTACCTGACCGCACGGTTTTCCGTGCGCTGTGCGTTTCGTGCTGCTGTGCGTTATTGCAACGGCGGCTGCTCGACGGGCGTCCGCTCGAGGAACCGACGCAGCTCCGTCGTGTCGAACGGTCCCCGGGCCCGGTAGGCCCGGTTGAACGCCCGGCGGCGAACCGCCAGGTCGAGGCAGACCAGTGTCGGGTGCACGTAAGCACCCCGGCCGGGCAGCGTACCGCGAGGATCGGGGACACACTCACCCTCGATCTCCACGATGCGCAGCAAATCGCCCTTGGCCGCTCGCTCCCGGCATCCCAGACAGGTGCGCTCAGGGCATGCGCGGGCATGCGTCCGGCCAGACACGGCTTAAGTCTACCTCCCCGCGCCGGCCCGACCCCTATGGGGTAAAGACGGAACGGCTGCTCAGAATTCCGGTCGGAGCGCCGCGGCACCACCGATTTTCGCCGGGCCGCGGCGTCACCGCCCGTAGTGGAACGGTCTCAGTCCTGCGGTGCGGGCTGCTCGGTGTCCGGACGGATGTCGATCCGCCAGCCCGTGAGACGGGCGGCGAGCCGGGCATTCTGCCCTTCCTTGCCGATGGCCAGCGACAGCTGGTAGTCGGGGACGGTGACCCGGGCGGAGCGGGCCGCCAGGTCCACGACCTCGACCTTGCTGACCCGGGCCGGCGACAAAGCGTTCGCCACCAGCTCGGCCGGGTCGTCCGACCAGTCCACGATGTCGATCTTCTCGCCGTGCAGCTCGGCCATCACGGCGCGCACCCGGCCGCCCATCGGGCCGATGCAGGCACCCTTGGCGTTCAGGCCGGAACGGGTGGACCGTACGGCGATCTTGGTGCGGTGGCCGGCCTCGCGGGCGATGGCGGAGATCTCCACCGAGCCGTCCGCGATCTCCGGGACCTCCATGGCGAAGAGCTTCTTCACCAGATTGGGGTGGGTGCGCGACAGCGTCACGGACGGGCCGCGGACGCCCTTGGCCACCCGTACGACGTACGAGCGGAGCCGGGTGCCGTGCGCGTAGTCCTCGCCGGGGACCTGCTCCTGCACCGGCAGCATGGCCTCCATCGGGCCGATGTCCACCAGCACGTTCTTGGGGTCCTTGCCCTGCTGGACGACGCCGGTGATGACATCGCCCTCACGCCCGGCGAACTCGCCGAAGGTGATCTCCTCCTCGGCGTCCCGCAGCCGCTGCAGGATGACCTGCTTGGCGGTGGTCGCCGCGATCCGCCCGAAACCGGAGGGGGTGTCGTCGAAGTCGCGGGGCTCGGCGCCCTCCTCCAGGTCCTCCGGATCCTCCTTCGCCCACACCGTCACATGGCCGGTGTTGCGGTCCAGCTCCACCCGCGCCCGCCGGCGGCTGCCCTCGGTGCGGTGGTAGGCAATGAGGAGGGCCGACTCGATCGCCTCGACCAGCAGGTCGAACGAGATCTCCTTCTCCCGCACCAGTCCCCGCAGGGCACTCATGTCGATATCCACGGCTACGCCTCCTCCTTGTTCTCGTCGGTCTTCTCGTCGTGCTGCGCGTCACGCTTGTCTGTCTTGTCGGACTTACGGCTGAATTCCAGCTCGACACGCGCCTTGGCGATCTCGTCGAAGGAGACCCGGCGGGTGGTCGGCTTGCGGCCCTTGACCCCCGGCACCTCGAGGTCCAGTCCCGAGTCGTCGACGGCGGTGATCCGTGCCACCAGCTCCCCGCCCTCGTGGAGTTGGGCCTTGATGAGGCGGCCGACGGCGCGGCGGTAGTGCCGCAGCTCGGTCAGCGGGCGGTCGGCGCCGGGAGAGGTCACCTCAAGGGTGTACGGGGCGCCGCCCATCACATCGGAGTCGTCCAGGACCTGGGAGACCTCGCGGCTCAGCTCGGCACACTCGTCCAGCTGGACGCCCTCGTCGGAATCGACCACGATCCTCAGCACCCGCCGCTTGCCTGCCGGCGTCACCTCGATCTCTTCCAGATCCAGGTCTCGCGCGGCGACGAGCGGTTCAAGCAATCCGCGCAGCCTCTCGCTCTGGGTCGTGCTCATCCGGGTGACTCCTCGGCCGCGTGTGCTGTTGTGGGTGGGTCGCGTGTCGGGTCAAAGCCTATCGGTTCCGGCGGGGTACTGACGATTCGGTGGGCGGTCACGGATACTCTCGCCTGCGGTGATCACGACGAAAGACCCCGGGAAGTGCAACGTGCCGAAAGTGGCGCTCACACGCAGAAGAACCCTGCTGGCCGGCGCCGCCCTCGGGGGCGTGGCGCTGCTCACCGGCTGCTCACAGGACGACGGCCCCGGCCGGACCGAACATTCCCGTGCCGCCGACCGGCTGCGCCGGCGCTCCGCCCGCGACAGCACGGCCCTGCTGGCGCGTTACGACGCCACGCTGGCCGCGCATCCGGCGCTGGAGCCGCAACTGCGCCCGCTGCGCTCGGAAGTCGCCCGGCACGCCGAGGCGTTCACCGGTGAGCGGGCCGCCCCCTCCCCCGGCGGCGGGGCGGGCGACGACCCGGCGCGCGATGCCGGTGCGCCCGCTTCCGGTCCCGCGCCGCACGGCTCCCGGCGGCCTTCCGGCCCCCAGGTCCCCCGGGACGAACGGGTCGCACGCACCGCCCTGGCCGACGCTGAACGCAAGCTCGCCGACGTCCGCACCAAGGCCCTGGCCGCCGCGCCCCCGGAGTTGGCCCGGCTGCTCGCCTCGGTCGCGGCGGCCGGTGCGGCGCATGCGTATCTGCTGACGGAGCCGGCCGGATGACGGGCAGGGCTCAGGGGCCAGGAGCAGGGACCGGCGAAGGGGTGAGCGGATGAGGGCCACAGCGGTGCACGGCAGGAACGGGCGCGAGGAGGCGGACGGCGGGCACGACGAGCTGACCGCGGTACAGGCCGCGCTGGCCGCCGAACATGCGGCGGTCTACGGCTACGGCGTGGTCGGCGGGCGGATCGCAGGCGGCCGGCGGAGCGAGGCGCAGGCTGCGTACGACGGGCATCGTGCGCGCCGGGATGCGCTGCGCCGCGAGGTGCGTGACCTGGGCGGTACCCCGCGTGCCGCGGCCGCCGCCTACGAACTGCCCTTCCCGGTCCCGGACGCGGCGGCCGCCCTCCGGCTGGCGGCGGAGCTGGAGGACCGGCTGGCCGCCGTCTACGCGGATCTCGTACGGGCCGGTGCCGCGGCCCGGCGCACCGAGGCGGCGGCCGCGCTGCGCGAGGCAGCGGTGCGGGCGGTGCGCTGGCGCGGCAGCGGCGTAGCCTTCCCTGGGCTCGTGGAGCGGGCCGCGGCCGCCACCGGGTCCGGCGCCGCGAGCGCTTCCGCGGGCGCGCTCTGAACGACCGGCCGCGGTGCGGTCACCGCCCAGGAAGGGGACGGCTCAAGCATGGCAACGGCACCCATCGAACCACCGCAGCGGTTGGTGAGTTCGCTGAGCGGCGATCCGGAAAGTCCCGTACGGCAGTGGCTCGATGCGCTGCCGACGCTGGTTCAGCAGCGGCTGGAGGCCTGGGATCTGACGCTGGAACGGGTGCAGGCCCCCGGTGGCCGCAGCAGTCTGGTCGCCCTCGTACGGCAGCAGGACCAGTCGCCCGCCGCGCTGAAGTTCCCGGTGCCCGGGCGGGTGTCCGCGCATGAGGGGGCGGTGCTGGAGGCGTGGGACGGCTGGGGCGCGGTGCGGCTGCTGCGGTCCGATGCCACCAGCGGTGCGCTGTTGCTGGAGCGGCTGCAGGGCGGGGTGTCGCTGCGGTCGCTGCCGGAGGCCAAGGCGCTGCTGGAGGCGGCCGGTACGGTGCGGCGGCTGTGGGTGCCGACGGCCCCGGAGCACTCGTTCGAGACGCTGGCCGGGCGTACCGAGGAGGCCGTGGAGGCGCTGCGGACGGCCGGGGCGCTGACGCCGGCGGCCGGGCCGCTGGTGGACCGGGCGCTGGAGCTGCGGCGCGCCCTGCCGGACGGGTCCGACGAACAGTTCCTGCTGCACGGCGCGTTCCGGCAGGGCAAGGTACTGGCCGGTGAGCGGGCGCCCTGGCTGGCGGTCGGCCCGTCGCCGGTGGTGGGCGAGCGGGCGTACGACCTGGCATCGCTGGTCCTGGACCGGTTCGAGGACCTGGCGGCCGGGGCCGGCGCGGCTGCCGCGGCCCGCCGCAGGGTGGCCAAGCTGGCCGACTCCCTGGAGGTGGACCGGGACCGGCTGCGCGACTGGACGCTGTACCGGGCGGTGGACACCGGTGTACGGGAGGTGGCGGTGGGCGACCGGCAGCGCGGCGAGCTGCTGCTGGAGTTCGCGGCCTGGCTGTAGGGGGCCTCTTCCTCTGAGGGGATCCCGCTGGTGGGATCCCCTGGCGGGACGAACGGGCCGGCCGCCGGGGTGTGCCCGGCGGCCGGCCCGTTCGTCCGTGCGGTGGTTACGCGCCGAGGCGGGCGACGGCCTCCTCGACCGTCAGCTCCTCACGCTCGCCGGTGCGGCGGTCCTTGACCTCGACGACGCCCTCGGCGGCGCGGCGGCCGGCGACGACGACGGTCGGCACGCCGAGCAGTTCGGCGTCGGTGAACTTCACGCCGGGCGAGACGCCCGCCCGGTCGTCGACGAGGACCCGCAGGCCCGCGGCGCCGAGCCGTTCGCCGACCTCCAGGGCGAGCTCGGTCTGCTTGGCCTTGCCGGCCGCGACGACGTGCACATCGGCCGGGGCGACCTCGCGGGGCCAGCACAGGCCCTTCTCGTCGTGGGTCTGCTCGGCGAGGGCGGCCACCGCACGGGAGACGCCGATGCCGTACGAGCCCATGGTCACCCGGGCGGGCTTGCCGTTCTGGCCGAGCACATCGAGCCCGAAGGCGTCCGCGTACTTGCGGCCGAGCTGGAAGATGTGGCCGATCTCGATGGCGCGGTCGATCTTCAGGCCGGTGCCGCACTGGGGGCAGGGGTCACCGGGCTCGACGACGACCACGTCAAGGTAGTCGTCGACCTCGAAGTCCCGGCCGGCGACGACGTTCTTGGCGTGCTTGCCCTCCTTGTTGGCGCCGGTGATCCAGGCGGTGCCGGGGGCGATACGCGGGTCGGCGATGTAGCGGAACGCCTTGCCGGCCAGACCCTGCGGGCCGACGTAGCCGCGGACCAGCTCGGGGCGGCCGGTGAAGTCCTCGGCGGTGACCAGCTCGACGGTGGCCGGTGCCAGGTGCTCGCCGAGCTTGCCGAGGTCGACCTCGCGGTGGCCGGGGACCCCGACCGCGACGATCTCGCCGTCGACCTTGACCAGGAGGTTCTTCAGGGTCGCCGAGGCCGGTACGCCAAGGTGCTCGGCAAGGGTCTCGATGGTCGGGGTGTCGGGGGTGTCCAGCTCCTCGACGGGGCCGTGCGCGGAGCCGTCGGCGGCCTCGACCTTGACCGTGACGGCCTCGGTGTTGGCGGCGTAGTCGCAGGCCGGGCAGTCGACGAAGGTGTCCTCACCGGCGGCGGCGGGGGCCAGGAACTCCTCGGAGGCGGAGCCGCCCATCGCGCCGGAGACGGCGGAGACGATGCGGTAGTCCAGGCCGAGCCGCTGGAAGATCTTGGTGTAGGCCTCGCGGTGCAGGGCGTAGGACTGCTCCAGGCCCTCGTCGGTGGTGTCGAAGCTGTACGAGTCCTTCATCTGGAACTCGCGGCCGCGCAGCACACCGGAGCGGGGACGGGCCTCGTCGCGGTACTTGGTCTGGATCTGGTAGAGGATCACCGGCAGGTCCTTGTAGGACGTGCACTGGTCCTTGACCGTGAGGGTGAAGATCTCCTCGTGGGTGGGGCCGAGGAGGTAGTCGGCGCCCTTGCGGTCCTTGAGGCGGAAGAGCAGGTCGCCGTACTCCTCCCAGCGGCCGCTGGCCTCGTAGGGCTCCTTGGGCAGCAGGGCCGGCAACAGGACCTCCTGGCCGCCGATGGCGTCCATCTCCTCGCGCACGATGCGGGAGACGTTCTCCAGGACCTTCTTGCCCAGCGGCAGCCACGTCCAGATGCCGGCGGAGGAGCGGCGGACGTAGCCGGCGCGGACGAGCAGCTTGTGGCTGGCGGTCTCGGCGTCGGCCGGGTCGTCGCGCAGTGTCTTGATCATCAAGCGGGACATGCGCTGGACCTGTGCGGCGTGGGCCATGGGAGTTTCTCCTGCGTAAGAAAGGTGACTCCCTGGAGGTTAGCTGTAGGGGTGTGGCGCAAGGAAATGCGTATCCGCTGCGCTGGGCTTGCTTCCCACGTTTTCGGCTTTCCCGCCGTGGAGCTTTGTCGCCGTTGCTCCCCCACTGCCTAAAGGGCGTGGGAGGTACCCCCAGCGGCGGGCCGGTCCGCTGCGCGGGGCTGTGGGTGCGGTGACGGGCCGGAGGGGCCGGTGTGTGGGACTGCTTCGCTTTACGTCCCACACACCGGCCCCTCCGGCCCGTCCCCTCCCGTGAGTGGAGTGAGTGACGGTGAGTGGGGGCGGGCCACTCGTGGTGGGTCAGCGCTTCAGCGGGAGCGGGGCGCCCATCACCGCATACGGGGTCGGGGCGCTCGGGAACAGGACGCGGCGGGCGAGGTCCTGGTAGCCGAGGGAGCGGTAGAGGCGGCGGGCGGGGCTTTCGGTGTCGATGGCGGAGAGGATGGAGCGTGGTTGGGCGGCGCCGTCGGTGATGCGGGTGATCAGTGTCCGCCCGATGCCGCGGTGCTGGTAGTCGGGGTGGACGTGCAGCTCGGTGATGGTGAAGGAGTCGTCGAGCCAGTGGTCCAGGCCCTCGCCCCGGAGGTAGGGCTCGACGACGGTGGACCACCAGTGGGCGCGGTCGTTGGGCATGCCGTAGACGAAGCCGACCAGCCGGCCTGCGGGGGTGGTGGCGCCGAGGGCGCGGGCGCCGGGGCAGGTGAGGTGACGGAGCACGATGTGCCGGCGGACGGCGATCTCCTCGGCGCTCAGGCCGAAGGCGAGTGCCTGGACGGCCAGCGCGTCGTCCACGCGGGCAGCGAGATCAAGCGGGCCGACCGCGACGTCATCCATGCCCGGAGCGTACAAGGCGGCGGGTCAGAAAAGTACGCTCATGAACGCGCCGACTTCCTCGAAGCCCACCCGCCGGTAGGAGGCGCGGGCGGCGGTGTTGAAGTCGTTGACGTAGAGGCTGACGACGGGGGCGACGTCGTTGAGGGCGTAGCGCAGCACGGCGGCCATACCGGTCTCGGACAGGCCCTTGCCGCGGTAGGCGGGGTCGACCCACACGCCCTGGATCTGGCAGGCCCGCTGGGTGGCGGCGCCGATCTCGGCCTTGAAGATGACCTTGCCGTTGTCGATACGGGCGAAGGAGCGTCCTGAGCCGACGAGTTCGGCGACCCGGGCCTGGTAGAGGAGCCCGCCGTCGCCGGCCATCGGGGAGATGCCGACCTCTTCGGTGAACATGGCCACGCACGCGGGCATGATCAGGTCCATCTCGTTCTTGCGGATCCGCCGGACGTAGGGGTCGGGGGCGATCTCGGCGGCCGGTGCAGTGGTGACCATCAGCGGCTGGTGGGCGCGGATCTCGCGGGCCGGTCCCCAGGAGGGCTCCAGGAGCGACCACAGCTCGGCGGTGGCCTCGGCGGGGCCGACGATGGAGGAGCAGCGGCGGCCCTGGCGGCGGGCGCGTTCGGCGAAGCCCCGGACGGCTTCGGGGGTGGCGCAGACCGGGACGAGGTTGGCGCCGGCGTAACACAGCGACTCCAGGCGGCCGCCGACGTACCAGCCCCACATCTCGCCGCCCAGCCGCCAGGGATCGAGGCCGGCGACCTGGACGCGGGCGGCGACGAAGGCGTTGGCGACCGGGTCGCGGTCCAGGACCGCGAGCGCATCGTCGAGGTCCCCGGGCTCGAGGACCTTGATGGTGGTGGTCGTCAGCACGTGTCGGAAAGCCTCACCGTTACGGGCCTGGGAGGCCAGGCGGAAGCAGGTCCTGGCACTTTACCTCCACCTGCGCGGAAGCACCCGGGCGCCGGGGACGCATTGTCCCGGGCAGCGGCGAGCCCCGCGGCCCGGTGCGGGCGGCGGGGCTCGGGGGCTGGGCGGCGCAGGCTCAGCCGGCGATGGCCACGGTCGGCTCGCCGGAGGCGATGCCGTCCTTCTCCATCTGCTCGGCGATCTTCATGGCCTCTTCGATAAGGGTCTCGACGATCTTCGATTCGGGGACGGTCTTGATGACCTCGCCCTTGACGAAGATCTGGCCCTTGCCGTTGCCGGAGGCGACGCCGAGGTCGGCCTCGCGGGCCTCGCCGGGGCCGTTGACGACGCAGCCCATGACGGCGACGCGCAGCGGCACCTCCATGCCGTCCAGGCCCGCGGTGACCTCGTCGGCGAGCTTGTAGACATCGACCTGGGCGCGGCCGCAGGAGGGGCAGGAGACGATCTCCAGCCGGCGCTGGCGCAGGTTGAGCGACTCCAGGATGGAGATGCCGACCTTGACCTCTTCGGCGGGCGGCGCGGAGAGCGAGACGCGGATGGTGTCGCCGATGCCCTCGCTGAGCAGGGCGCCGAAGGCGACGGCGGACTTGATGGTGCCCTGGAAGGCGGGGCCGGCTTCCGTGACGCCGAGGTGGAGGGGGTAGTCCGACTGGGCGGCGAGCTGGCGGTAGGCGTTGACCATCACGACCGGGTCGTTGTGCTTGACCGAGATCTTGATGTCGCGGAAGCCGTGCTCCTCGAAGAGGGACGCCTCCCACAGCGCGGACTCGACCAGCGCCTCGGGGGTGGCCTTGCCGTACTTCTGCAGCAGGCGGCGGTCCAGGGAGCCGGCATTGACGCCGATCCGGATCGGGGTGCCGGCGTCGGAGGCCGCCTTGGCGATCTCCTTGACCTTGTCGTCGAACTGCTTGATGTTGCCGGGGTTGACGCGGACCGCGGCGCAGCCGGCGTCGATCGCGGCGAAGACGTACTTCGGCTGGAAATGGATGTCCGCGATGACCGGAATCTGCGACTTCCGGGCGATCACCGGCAGCGCATCGGCGTCGTCCTGCGTCGGGCAGGCGACCCGGACGATCTGGCAGCCGGAGGCCGTCAGCTCGGCGATCTGCTGCAGTGTGGCACCGATGTCGGACGTCCGCGTGGTCGTCATCGACTGCACCGAGACCGGTGCGTCTCCGCCCACGGCGACCGTTCCGACCTGGATCTTGCGGCTGACCCTGCGGTCGGCAAGCTTGGTCGGTACGTCCGGCATTCCCAGTGAAATGGCAGTCATCTGGCGAGCAACCCCAAGGTGTGGATCTAGGCCCCGCAGCGGCGGGCTCCGGTCTTCGAGATTACGGCACGGGGGTTGCTATGAGCACATCGCGCCCCTGTGGCGCCACGAAAGGAGACGGCCGGACACCTCCAAACGCCACGGAGGTGTCCGGCCGCCGCCAAACGTGCTTTCTAGGTCAGCTTCACCGGATTCACCACGTCGGCGACGAGCACCAGCAGCGTGAAGCAGATGAAGATCCCGGCGACGACGTACGCGACCGGCATCAGCTTGGCCACGTCGAAGGGGCCGGGGTCGGGACGCCGGACGATCTTGGCGAAGGCCCGCCGGACCGACTCCCACAGGGCGCCGGCGATGTGCCCGCCGTCCAGCGGCAGCAGCGGCAGCATGTTGAACAGGAAGAGCGAGAGGTTGAAGCCGGCGACCAGGAAGAGCATGGTCGCCACCCGCTGCTCCGGCGGGATGTGCAGGGAGAAGACCTCGCCGCCGACCCGGGCCGCGCCGACCACGCCCATCGGGGAGTCCTGCTTGCGCTCGCCGCCGTTGAAGGCCGCGTTCCACAGGTCCGGGACCTTCGCGGGCAGGTTTATCAGCGAGGAGACGCCCTGCTCGACCATGTTGCCCATGCGGTCGACGGACTGGCCGAAGGACTGCGGGACGACGCCGCTGGCCGGGGTGAAGCCGAGGAATCCGGCGGTGACGAACTGTCCGGGGACATAGCCGCCGTGGCCGTCGGTCTTGGCGACCTTGTTCTCGATCAGGTTGGCGTGCAGCGTCTGGCGCGCCCCGTGCCGTTCGACGACGAGGGCGGCAGGCCCCGTGGTGTCGCGGATCTGCTGCTGCAGTGCGCCCCAGTCGGGGACGGCGTGGCCGTTGAACGAGACGATCTTGTCGCCGGCCCGCAGGCCCGCGGCCTTGGCCGGGGAGTCCTTGGCGCCGTGCGGGCACTTGTCGGTCTTGGCGGCCGCCGAGATGACGCAGTCCGAGACGGAGCCGACCGAGGTCGTCTGGGTGTTGATGCCGAAGCCCATCAGCACGCTCATGAAGATCACGACCGCCAGGATCAGGTTCATGAACGGCCCGGCGAACATCACGATGACGCGCTTCCAGGGCTTGCGGGTGTAGAAGAGCCGCTTCTCGTCGCCGGGCTGCAGCTCTTCGAAGGCCGCCGAGCGGGCGTCCTCGATCATGCCGCGGAACGGCGAGGTGGAGCGGGCCTGCAGCTTTCCGTCGTCGCCGGGCGGGAACATCCCGATCATGCGGATGTAGCCGCCGAGCGGAACGGCCTTGATGCCGTACTCGGTGTCGCCCTTCTTACGGGAGAAGATCGTCGGCCCGAAGCCCACCATGTACTGCGGCACGCGGATACCGAACAGCTTGGCCGTGGAGAGGTGGCCGAGCTCGTGCCAGGCAATGGAGAACAGCAGACCGACGACGAAGACGACTATGCCGAGGATGGTCATCCAGGTCGTCATGCGCGAGCCTCCGAAGGTGTCCGTGCCGCACGGGCGGCCAGTTCGCGGGCGCGGGCGCGCGCCCAGGTCTCCGCCTCCAGGACGTCGGCGACCGTCAGGGAAGTTCCCCGGGCCGGCGTCCCGTGCTCGGCGACCACTGCGGCGACCGTATCCACAATCCCTGTGAAGGGCAGCCCGCCCTGGAGGAACGCGTCCACACATTCCTCGTTCGCGGCGTTGAAGACGGCGGGGGCGGTGCCGCCCAGATCACCGACGTGGCGGGCCAGCGGGACGGAGGGGAAGGCCTCCTCGTCCAGCGGGAAGAACTCCCAGGTCTGCGCCTTCGTCCAGTCCACGCCCGGTGCGGCGTCCGGGACCCGCTCGGGCCAGCCGATGCCCAGCGCGATCGGCATCCGCATGTCGGGCGGGCTGGCCTGGGCGAGGGTGGAGCCGTCGGTGAACTCCACCATCGAGTGGATGTAGGACTGCGGGTGGACGGCGACCTCGATGCGGTCGAACGGGACGTCGAAGAGCAGATGCGCCTCGATGACCTCCAGGCCCTTGTTGACCAGGGTCGCGGAGTTGATGGTGACGACCGGGCCCATCGACCAGGTGGGGTGGGCCAGCGCCTGCTCGGGCGTGACACCGGCCAGCTCCCGCTTCGTACGGCCGCGGAACGGGCCGCCGGAGGCGGTGACCACGAGCTTGCGGACCTCGGCGCGCTCGCCGCCGGCCAGCGCCTGGAAGAGCGCGGAGTGCTCGGAGTCGACGGGGATGATCTGGCCGGGCGCGGCGACGGCCTTGACCAGCGGGCCGCCGACGATCAGCGATTCCTTGTTGGCGAGGGCCAGCACCCGGCCCGCCTTCAGAGCGGCCAGGGTCGGGGCGAGGCCGATGGAGCCGGTGATGCCGTTGAGGACGGTGTGGCAGGGGGAGGCGGCCAGGGCGGTGGCCGCGTCGGGGCCGGCCAGGATCTCGGGCAGCGGCTCGCCCGCGCCGTAGCGGTCGGCCAGGGCGGTGCGCAGCGCGGGCACCGCGTCCTCGCGCGCCACGGCCACGGCGCTCACCCGCAGCTGGTGCGCCTGGTCGGCGAGCAGCCCGACCCGGCCGCCGGCCGCGGAGAGCGCGGTCACCCGGAACCGGTCGGGGTTGCGCAGCACGATGTCGATCGCCTGGGTGCCGATCGACCCGGTCGAGCCGAGGATGACGAGGGAACGGGGGCCGCTCGGGCCGTCGGGATCGGCGGCGGCCGGCTCGAAGCGCAGATGCGGGTGGGCGAGGGAGTCCGTCATGTGGTCCATTGTGGCCGGTTGCCGGGGGGCCGCGGACACCCAGGGCATGTCATGCCGATCATGCGGGCCGCTGACCGCTGCGGGCCGCACGGCCCCGGGGCCGGTCCGGACTTCCGGACCGGCCCCGGGGCGCGGGCAGCCGCGGGCCGCTCAGCGAACGGGCCGCCGGACGTTGTCCGTCCGGCTCGGGCCCGGGGTGGCATCGGCGATCCAGGGGCCGTCGCCGCTGGGGTCGGTCATGCCCTCCTCCAGCCAGGTGTAGCTGCCGTCGAGGACCCCGTCGACGACCTTGCGGTCGAGCTCGTCGGTGTTGGTCCACAGCCGGCCGAACAGTTCCTCGACGCGGATCCGCGCCTGCCGGCAGAACACATCGGCCAGCTGCTGCGCCTCGCGGCCGTGGTCACCGGTCTCGGTCAGGTACTCGGCCCGTACGCAGGCGGCGCTCATCGCGAAGAGTTCGGCGCCGATGTCCACGATCCGGCCGAGGAAGCCCTGTTTGGTCTCCATCCGGCCCTGCCAGCGGGACATCGCGTAGAAGGTGGAGCGGGCGAGCTTGCGGGAGGTCCGCTCGACATAGCGCAGATGGCCGGCCAGCCGCCCGAACTCCTGGTAGGTGCTCGGGAGCTGTCCGGGTCCGGCGACGAGCTTGGGCAGCCAGCGGGCGTAGAACCCGCCGGCCTTGGCCGCCGCCCGGCCCTTGTCGGCGAGCGACTTGTCGGGGTCGATGAGGTCACCGGCGACCGACAGATGGGCGTCCACCGCCTCGCGGGCGATCAGCAGGTGCATGATCTCCGTGGAGCCCTCGAAGATCCGGTTGATGCGCATGTCGCGGAGCATCTGCTCGGCGGGGACGGCGCGTTCGCCGCGGGCGGCGAGCGAGTCGGCGGTCTCGTAGCCGCGGCCGCCGCGGATCTGGACCAGTTCGTCGGCCATCAGCCAGCCCATCTCGGAGCCGTAGAGCTTGGCGAGGGCGGCCTCGATGCGGATGTCGTTGCGGTTCTCGTCGGCCATCTGGGAGGAGAGGTCGACGACCGCTTCGAGGGCGAAGGTGGTGGCGGCGATGAAGGAGATCTTGGCGCCGACGGCCTCGTGCTTGGCGACCGGCCGGCCCCACTGCTCGCGGGCCGCCGACCACTCGCGGGCGATCTTCAGGCACCACTTGCCGGAGCCGACGCACATCGCGGGCAGCGAGAGCCGGCCGGTGTTGAGGGTGGTGAGGGCGATCTTCAGGCCGGCGCCCTCGGGGCCGATGCGGTTGGCGGCGGGGACACGCACCTGGTGGAAGCGGGTCACCCCGTTCTCCAGGCCGCGCAGGCCCATGAAGGCGTTGCGGTTCTCGACCGTGATGCCGGGTGAATCGGCCTCGACGACGAAGGCCGTGATGCCGCCCTTGTGCCCCTCGGAGGCGGGCACCCGCGCCATCACCACCAGCAGGTCGGCGACCACGCCGTTGGTGGTCCACAGCTTGACCCCGTCGAGGAGGTAGTCCGTGCCGTCCGGGACCGCCAGGGTCGCCAGCCGGGCCGGGTCCGAGCCGA
Organism: Streptomyces sp. NBC_00400; assembly: GCF_036048035.1. Classification (NCBI taxonomy): domain Bacteria; kingdom Bacillati; phylum Actinomycetota; class Actinomycetes; order Kitasatosporales; family Streptomycetaceae; genus Streptomyces; species Streptomyces sp. NBC_00400. Next base: position 2,161,154 of record NZ_CP107940.1, read on the forward strand.
CATCGGGCTCGGTCAGCAAGAAGGCCGAGATGTCCGTACGGGCACAGCGCGGCAGGAAGGTCTCCTTCTGCTCCTTGGTGCCGAACAGCTTCAGCGGCTGGGGCACGCCGATCGACTGGTGCGCGGAGAGCAGCGCGCCGATGGCGGGGCTGGCGGTGCCGACCAGGGCCAGGGCGCGGTTGTAGTAGACCTGGGTGAGTCCGAGGCCGCCGTACTTCGCGTCGATCTTCATGCCGAACGCGCCGAGCTCCTTGAGCCCGTGCACGGTCTCGTCCGGAATCTTTCCCTCGCGCTCGATCCGGGCGCCGTCGATCTCGCTCTCGCAGAAGTCGCGCAGCGTGGCGAGGAACTTCTCGCCACGGCGTACGTCGTCGACCGCGGGGGTGGGGTGCGGATGGATGAGGTCGAGCCGGAAGCGCCCCAGGAACAGTTCCTTGGCGAAGCTGGGCTTGCGCCAGTCCTGCTCGCGGGCCGCCTCGGCGACCTGGCGTGCTTCGCGCTCGGAAACGTTGCGGATGGATGGAGCGGTCATCAGGAGCTCACCTCGCCGCGGGATCGGGAGTTCAGCGCCGGCGGGCCGGTCGGCCGCTGGACAGCGCTACTTGTGAGAGTTACCCGATCCGCGCGGGTTGCACCACGGGAGGCGGCGGGAGAGGGCCGCACGGAAGGCCACTCCCTACCAAGTGGGACATACCCCCCTGGCGCCGGTCCGGGACCGCTCGCCGCCCTCCGCCGTTCGGGGGGTACGGCATACCGCGCTGGTTGTACGCAGGGCCCCGGCGCCTCCCCCGGAGGACCGCCGCGGCTCCCTCTCAGACAGGAGGAAGGGAGGGGCCCGTGCCGCTTACCGTCAAGATCCGGCATGACGGGAGAGGTGATGCCGGAAACGGGGGACGCGGCGCGCTCCGGAAACAGGGTGCCGGAGCGCGCCGCGCCGGGGGCCGGCGCCGGGAGTGCCGGCCCGGGTCCGGTTGGTGTGACGGCCCAAGGGACGGCCGCCGCTGTCCACCGGTCCGGACCGGGTCGGGTGGGACCAGAGCGGATCGGGCGGTGATTACAGCGCGAGGCCGGTGAGGACCAGCACCCGCTCATAGGTGTAGTCGTCCATCGCGAACCGCACGCCCTCGCGGCCCACACCGGACTGCTTGACGCCGCCGTACGGCATCTGGTCGGCACGGTAGGACGGCACATCGCCGACGATCACACCGCCGACCTCCAGCGCGCGGTGGGCGCGGAAGGCGGTCTGCACGTCGTGGGTGAACACGCCTGCCTGGAGGCCGAACTTGGAGTCGTTGACGGCCGCGAAGGCCTCCGCCTCCCCGTCGACCTTCTTGAGGGTGAGCACCGGGCCGAAGACCTCTTCGCAGGCGAGGGTGGCGTCGGCGGGCACGTCCGCCAGCACGGTCGGCGCGTAGGAGGCGCCGTCGCGCTTGCCGCCCGCGAGCAGCTTCGCGCCGCGCTCCACGGCCTCGTCGACCCAGGACTCGACGCGCTGGGCGGCGTTCTCGTCGACCAGCGGGCCGACCTCGGTCGCGTCGTCCGACGGGTCGCCGGTGACCTGCGCCTCGACGGCCGCCACGATCTTGGGCACCAGGCGGTCGTAGACGGAGGCGTCGGCGATCACCCGCTGCACCGAGATGCAGGACTGGCCGCCCTGGTAGTTGGAGAAGGTGGCGATGCGCTGCGCCGCCCAGTCCAGGTCCGCCTCGGAGGAGTAGTCCGGCAGGACGACGGCCGCGCCGTTGCCGCCGAGCTCCAGGGTGCAGTGCTTGCGCGGCACCGAGTCGAGGATCGCGTAGCCGACCTTCTCGGAGCCGGTGAAGGAGACGACCGGCAGCCGCTCGTCCTGGACCAGCGCCGGCATCCGGTCGTTGGGCACCGGGAGGATGGACCAGGAACCGGCCGGCAGCTCGGTCTCGGACAGCAGCTCGCCGAGGATCAGGCCGGAGAGCGGCGTGGCCGGCGCCGGCTTGAGGATGATCGGGGCGCCGGCCGCGATGGCCGGGGCGATCTTGTGAGCGCAGAGGTTCAGCGGGAAGTTGAACGGGGCGATGCCCAGGACCGTGCCGCGCGGGAATCGGCGGGTCAGGGCGAGCCGCCCTGCACCACCCGCGTCGGTGTCCAGGCGCTGCGCCTCGCCGCCGTTGAAGCGGCGGGCCTCCTCGGCGGCGAACCGGAACACGGAGACGGCCCGGCCGACCTCGCCGCGCGCCCACTTCATGGGCTTGCCGTTCTCCGCGGAGATCAGCCGGGCGATCTCCTCCGTACGCTCCACCAGCCGGCGGTGCACATGGTCCAGCGCGGCGGCCCGCACATGCGCGGGGGTCGCGGCCAGCTCGTCCAAAGCCGCGACGGAGGCGGCGACGGCATCCTCGACCTGGGCCTCGGTGGGGACGCTCACCGTGCCGACGAGGCGTCCGTCCCAGGGGGAGGTGACGTCGAAGGTGGCCTCGCCGGTGGCCTCGCGGCCGGCGAGCCAGAAGGCGGTGGGGGCTGCATCAGTGGGGATCGGCACAGTGGAACCCGGCCCTTCAGAAGTGGTGGGTGATGCGCATGGCTCAGCGAGCGGCTCTGCGGTTTTGACTCGGGATCCACGGTAGGGGTGCGGCGGCGCCGTGGCGTTTGTCCGAAGCGTAGAAATCGGTGGGGCCGTCTCTCCGTGGTGGAGGGGAGCGTACGGGCTGCGGTGAAGGGGCGTACGGGCCGCGGTGAAGGGCGCGGAGGGAGCGTACGGGCCGCGGTGAAGGGGCGTACGGGCCACGGTGGAGGGGCGTACGGGTGCTTGCCCGGGGCAGGCCCGGCCCCACACTCCCCCCTGGACGGCTGTTCCTCCTGGACGGGCTACTCCCCCGGGGCGCCCGACGTCGCCTTGAGCGCCAGCCACAGCTCCATCCGGACGTCCGCGTCGTCCAGCGAACGGCCCAGGATCTCCTCCACCCGCCGCATCCGGTAGCGCAGGGTGTGGCGGTGTACGCCCAGGTCGGCGGCGGCCGCGTCCCACTGGCCGTGCCGGGCGAGCCAGGCGCGCAGCGAGGCCACCAGATCGCCGCGGCCCCTGGCGTCGTGCTCGCGCAGTGCCCGCAGCAGCCCGTCCGCGAAGGCGCGGACGGCGTCGTCGGCGAGCAGCGGGAGCACGGAACCGGCCGCCACGTCCTCGTGCTCGACCAGCGCACGGCCGCGCCGGCGGGCCACCGACAGCGCCTGCTCGGCCTGGCGGTAGGCGTTCGCGGCGGCCGTCGGCCCGGTCGGCGCCGACAGCCCGACGGTCACCCCCTCCGCGTGGCCCGCCTCGGCCCGTCCCGCCCGGCCATGCGGCCGCGGCTGCGCAGCGGTGCGGGCCTCGGCCGCGGCGGCGTACGCCGCACAGGCGTCCGCGGCCGCCCCGCCGTCCGCCACCAGCACGATCAGCCGGCCGCCGTCCGGCACCGCGAGCACCGCCTCGCCGGTCCGCGCGGCCGCGGAGTCCATCGCATCGGCCAGCCCGTCGAGGACGCCCGATCCCCCGCCGCCCGCGGCCGCCGCCTGCGCGTCGCCGGCCACCGCCTCCGCGACCACCATCCGGAACGGCGCGTCCAGCAGCCCGCCGTAGAGCCGGCCCGCCACCGCCCGCGCATGGTCCGGCTCCCCCGCGAGCAGCATCTTGAGCACCGCGGCGCCGAGCCGCTGCTCGGCGTCCTGCAGCGCCCGGGACCGCTCGGTGGTCAGGGTGAGCAGCGCGACCGCGGAGTGCATGGCATAGCGTTCGGCCGTGCCGAGCGGCGCGGCGGTCCCGACCGCGAGCACACCGCGGGCCCGGCGCCCGGTGCCCAGTGACTGCAGTTCGACCCGGTCGTCGCCGTCGGTGTCACTGACGACCGAGCTGGCGGGTGCGGGCCGCTCACGCAGCCGCCCGACGTCGTCGGCGAGCCGGGCCGCGCGGCGGGCCGCCCAGTCGGGGGCGGCGGCCACCACCGCGCCCGACGCGTCGTAGAGCGCGGCCCAGCCGTCCAGATGCGCCGCGAGCCGGGCCAGCAGCTCGGCCGGCCCCTCGGCGCTGAGCGCCGCCCGGGTCAGCTCCCGCTGCGCCTCGAACCCCGCGGTCACCGCGCGGTACTGATCGGCGGCGACGGCGGCCGAGACCGCTTTGCTGATCGCGATGAACGGCGTCCTGCGGGGTACTCCGAGCAACGGCAGATCCTGCTCCGCGGCCGCCTCGACCAGCGCCTGCGGAACGCCCTCGTAATTGACCCCGACCGCGAATCCCAGCCCGACGACCCCGGCCTCCGCGACCCGCCGCACATACCTGCGGGTCGCCTCCGCGTCCTCCGCGTCCAGTTTGAGCGCGGTGATCAGCAGCAGCTCCCCGCCCTCCATGTAGGGCACCGGATCGATCAGCTCGCTGGCGTGCGCCCAGCGCACCGGCACCTCCAGCCGCCCCTCCCCCGCGAGCACGGTCAGCTTGAGCGCGGTGTGGTTGACCAGGGAAGCGAGGGTGTGCGGCATGGAACCTTCATGACGTCGACGACTGCGAGGGACGACCGGTCGGCAACCGGTCACCGGCCGGTCGCTCAAGGACCGGCCACTGACCGCTCGACGACTACCGACGACCGCCAACGACTGCCGACGACTGCCGCTGACCGGTCACCGACCGATTCTTTACGCCGCCTCGTATGAACGGCCACTGCCGATTCTGCCTCAATGGAGGAATCCGGGGGAGCTCAGCTCCGGCCAAATCCGCTCGGGCCCTGCGAGCACGGGTCCACGACGAGGGGGCGACGGGGGCCTTGCCACCCCCGTCGCACCCGCCGAACCTCCCCCACCGACCGCCGGCCGGCCGACCGGCGCCCACCACGCTCAGGACCGCAGATCCACCAGCACCGGCGGCGCATGCTCCCCGGCCACCGAGGTCACGGAGAGGACCGCATGGCCGGGCGGAACGGCATTGGCCAGATCGGACGCGGACCAGCGCTCACGTTCCACGGTGCGCACGGTGACGGCCTTGGCGGTGACCGCTTTGCCGGTGACCAGGTGACGGAAGAGGTGGAACGCCTTCATCGCGGCGCCCTCGGCAATGATCTGACGGTCCGTGACATCGCGGGTCTCCACCCACTCCTTGCCCCACACCTCGGCGAACCGGGCGCCGTCCCATGTCGTCACGCCCGCGAACGCCATCCGGCAGCCGACGGTGCCCAGCAGCGTGCCGCGCAGCGCATCGGGGATGTCGTCCAAAGAGCGCAGTGTCAGCACCGCGCCGGCGTTCGCCGAACGCAGCCGCTGCAGACCGCGCAGCGCCTCGGCGGTGATCGTGTGGGCGGCCTCGTCGAGCACCAGACAGGCGAACAACGAGCGGTCGCCGCGGGCCACCGCACACTCGGTGAACTGCGCCAGAACCAGCCGGGCGAGGATCCGTGACGCTTCCGCGTGGCCGCGCTCGGGCAATTCGATACGGACCCGCAGCGGATGGTCGAGTGCACGCAGGGAGACCTGGCGGGTGCCTCCCGTGGGGTCGAAGAACGCGGCGAAGGCGGGCCGGTCCAGGAGGGCGAGGCGGTCGGCGAGGAGCACGCCGGGATCGCCGGGGCGCTCCGACTGGCGCACCCGGGCGTCCAGTTCGCGCAGCAGGGTGTGGGCGTCCCCGTCCTGCAGGGCGGTGCGCAGCGCGGACATCGCCGAGGGGGCGCCGTCCAGCAGTTCACGCAGCTCGGGAACGGTGGGGAAGCGGTCGTGGACGGCCCGGAAGGGGCCGAGCAACTGGGCCAGTGCGGTCGCCGCGCGCCGGCTGTCACCGCCCGCCAGCTGCTCGGCGAGATCGCCGACCAGTGCCTCCGCCAGGATCCCGGCCGCCTCGTCCGGGTCCGTGGTGCCGCCGTACAGGTCGAGGTCGCAGTCCGGATCCGGGCGGCCGACCCTGACCACCACGTCGAACGCCTCGTCAGGACCGAGGTCGGAACCGGCCGGTCCGACGGCGATCACCGCGGCCTGCCCGGCCAGCGCCTGCAGGCACATCGACTCCACCACCGGCCCCACGACCCGGGTGGTCTTGCCGCTGCCGGCGGGCCCGACCGCCAGCAGCGAGGTGCCCAACACCCCCGGATCCAGCGCGCATCCGGCGCCGCGGTGCCGATACGGGTTGCGGTGGTGGTCGGCGGCGGTGCCGATACGGACCTGGTGGGCGAGCAGATCGTGGTGGGCGGTGCGCCGCGGCAGGTCGCGCCGCCCGGACGGATGCGCACAGGCCGCCGCCCCGTGCCGGAGCACGGTGTCGGTGAAGGAGGCCAGGGAGTTCTTGCCGGACCGCACCGAGCGCCAGGCGCGCTCGATCCTGGCCACGTCCACATCGTTCATCCGGCCGGCCCGCGCCTCGGTGGTGAGCTTGTCGGCGGCGTCCGCGGCACCGTGTGCCCGCAGATCGGGCCACTGCGCGCGGTCGGCGGCGGGCTGGGGCCTGGGGACGGCGGGGCCGCGGTTGCGGAAGCGGCCGAGGACCGGCCCCAGGAAGCGGCGGACGAGCTCCGGCCAGCGGCCCATACGGCCGAAGACGACGACCAGAAGCGCCAGCACCAGCCCGTAGTAGAGATAGGTGGCCCAGACGTAGACCATCTTGTCGCCGCCGGCCGACCGCCAGGAGTCCGGGGTGAGCAGCAGCAGCGGCCAGAGCCAGTAACCGCCGAGATACCCGTTCCACAGCAACGACCACAGCAGCCACCCGCACAGGAACGAGATCGCCGCTCCGCTGATCAGCTGCCGTCCGGGGACCCGGTCGGACTCCTGCGCGGGGCGGGGCCGGTGACCGTAGGTCCAGATGCCGGGTGCGGCGCCCGGGCGCGGGGTGCGCAGCCAGCTCAGCAGCGCCGGTTCGAGGGCCGTGGAGCCGCGGGGCGCGGCGGCCGGCGGGGCGGCGGGCACGGCCGGCACGACCGGCACGGCCGGCGGGGCGGCGGGCGGTGGCGGGGTGCGCGGCCCGGCGGCCGGCGGGGTGGGCGGTGCCGCGGGGCGCGGCACCGCGGGTTCGGGTCGGTGCGCTCCGTCCGCCCGCTGGGGAGCGGTGTGCTGTGCGTCGTGCGTGCCCTCGGTGTCCATCCGGTGCCCCTTGTCCCCCTTGAGCCGTGGCCTGCTGCGTCCTGGCGCCGCCGGCCGCGTCGTACGGCCGCGGTGCCATTGTCATGCCCGCGCTGGTGTCCGCCGCTGCCGGGCGCGCCGCCGCACAATCTACTGGCCGTGGCCCGCCGCTATGTCCGGTGCGGACAACGCAACACGCGCACTTCTCCCGAACGGAACATGCCAGACCCGCCCGGCCGCCCCTAGCCTGCGAGAACAACACCTCTGTACGTCCCCCGTTCCACTCCAGGAGACTGCCATGACCGAACTGTCCGGAGGCCCGGCCCTCCCCCAGGAGCGTCGCGTCGTCACCGCGATCCCCGGCCCGAAGTCGCAGGAGCTGTGGGCCCGTAAGCAGGCCACGGTGGCCGCCGGCGTCGGCGCCGTGCTGCCCGTCTTCGTCAAGCGCGCGGGCGGCGGCGTCCTGGAGGACGTGGACGGGAACTCGCTGATCGACTTCGGCTCCGGCATCGCGGTGACCTCGGTGGGCAACAGCGCGGAGGCGGTCGTACGCCGGGCCACCGCGCAGCTGGCGGCCTTCACCCACACCTGCGCCATGGTGGCGCCGTACGAGCCGTACATCGAGGTCTGTGAGCTGCTGGCCGAGCTGACGCCGGGCGACCACGCGAAGAAGTCGGCGCTGTTCAACTCCGGCGCGGAGGCCGTCGAGAACGCCGTCAAGATCGCCCGCGTACACACCAAGCGCCAGGCGGTCGTCGTCTTCGACCACGGCTACCACGGCCGCACGAACCTGACGATGGCGCTCACCTCCAAGAACATGCCGTACAAGCAGGGCTTCGGACCGTTCGCGCCCGAGGTCTACCGCGTCCCGGTGGCCTACCCCTACCGCTGGCTGACCGGCCCGGAGAACTGTGCGCAGGAGGCCGCCGACCAGGCCATCTCGCAGATCACCAAGCAGATCGGCGCGGAGAACGTCGCGGCGATCATCATCGAGCCGGTGCTCGGCGAGGGCGGCTTCATCGAGCCGGCCAAGGGCTTCCTCCCGGCGATCGCGAACTTCGCCAAGGAGAACGGGATCGTCTTCGTCGCGGACGAGATCCAGTCCGGCTTCTGCCGTACGGGCCAGTGGTTCGCGTGTGAGGACGAGGGCATCGTCCCGGACCTGATCACGACCGCCAAGGGCATCGCGGGCGGCCTGCCGCTGGCCGCGGTCACCGGCCGCGCCGAGATCATGGACGCCGCGCACGCGGGCGGCCTGGGCGGCACCTACGGCGGCAACCCCGTCGCCTGCGCCGCGGCGCTCGGCTCGATCGAGACCATGCGCGAGCAGGACCTCAACGCCAAGGCCCGCCGGATCGGCGAGGTCATGAAGGCCCGGCTGAACGCCATCGCGGAGAAGTACGACATCGTCGGCGAGGTCCGCGGCCGCGGCGCGATGATCGCGATCGAGCTGGTCAAGTCCGGTTCCAAGGACCCGAACCCGGAGGCCACCGCCGCGCTGGCCAAGGCCTGCCACCAGGAGGGCCTGCTCGTCCTGACGACCGGTACGTACGGCAATGTGCTGCGCTTCCTGCCGCCGCTGGTCATCGGCGAGGACCTGCTGAGCGAGGGTCTGGACATCCTCGAAGGCGCCTTCGCCTCGCTCTGAGCGGCACGCACGCCCCCAACGGACACCACGGGGCGGCAAGAACCCCGGCACGGCCCGGGACACGGCTTCTCCCGTGTCCCGGGCCGTGCCCCGCTTCGCGCCGGTGTAGGTGACCCCTGTACGCGCACCCGTGAAGGCGTCCCCGTATGCACCCCGTTCTGTGCCCATTTCTCTGCTCATTTCCGTGCGGACGCGCGTAACTGGAGGCATGGCGTGAAGAAGATGTGCGGGGCCGATGGCGGCCGGGTGATGCGACTGTCGGGGGCGCTCGCGGTGCCGTACGGTTCCTGCAGATGAGAGAAACACCCCGCTCGCAGGGGACTGCGGGCGACGCCCGGTCGGCACTTCCCCGGTTCCGATCAGGCCGTGCCCTCGCGCACAACACCGGGGCCCCTGGCAAAGGGGGTTCCGGGAATCCTCACCGATCGGATGTCCGCCCGCCCCATACCCCCCGGGGCGCGCGGGACACCGGTCAGCGCGGCCGCCTCGGAACCACCCCCCCTGTTCCGAGGCGGCCGACCCTTTTTCCCTCCGCGGACCCGTCGGGCCGCGGCTTCCCGCGTTTCCCGCCCCTGACGGCCGGTCTGCTCAGCGCCTTGCTCTTCGCCGTGCTCACCTGGCAGGTGGCCGGTCACGGCCCGCTGCGCACCCTCGATGAACGGCTCGGCCGCGTCGTTGCCGGCGGGAGCATCCCCGCCGGGCTCGCCGAGTTCTTCGCCGATCTCGGCAATACGGCCGTGGCACTGCCGGTGCTGTCGGTGGTCATGGTGTGGGCGGGGTGGAGGGGGTGGCTGGGCAGACAGGGTGTCAGGGGCATCGAGGGCGCCAGGGGCAAGGAGGGCGGCGGGGGCAGCGCGGGCACGGTCCACGGCCCCGCTCCGGTGCGCTGGTGGCTGCCGCCGCTCGCCGCCGGCCTCGCGCCGGCCGCGGTGCCCGCGCTGGTCGTCCCGCTCAAGCTGTGGCTCGCCCGGCCGGGCCCGCCGCAGATGGCCGGTGCCGCGCCCGCCTTCTATCCGTCGGGCCATGGCGCCACGGCGGCCGTGGTGTACGGAGTGGCCGGGCTGTTGCTCATCCGCGGCCTGCGGGGGATGCGGGCCGGAGACGGCGCGGCCGCCGCCCGTCCACACCCTCCGGCGGCCACGGCCACGCCCTCAGCCTCGGTCACGGCCACCGTCGTCACCGTGGTCGTCACCCTGCTCAATGCGGGCGTCGGCATCGGCCTGGTGCGCCGGGGCTATCACTGGCCGCTGGATGTCCTCGGCAGTTGGTGTCTGGCCGGCGTGCTGCTCGCCGGGTGGTGTGCGGTGTGTGACCGGTGGGACGGTGGCGGGGGCCGGGCGGTGCGCCGGGAGGCGTCCGACGGGGCGGGGCCGGACGGCCCCTGACCCCGGCCGTGGCGTGCCGTCCGGCCGCACAAGGGCCGTAGAAAGGGCATACACGGGACGCGCGAGGGGCGGGCAACGTATCGTCGCCCGCCCCTCGTGGGGCGTCAGCTGCCGGGCTCCGTCGTCGCCCGCCCCCGTTGCACGTCAGCTGTCGAAGCCCAGCCCCACCTTGTCCATGGCCTTCAGCCACAGGTTGCGGCGTCCGCCATGGGTGTCGGCCCGGGTCATCGACCACTGGGTGATCCCGATGCCGGCCCAGCGCAGCGGCTCGGGCGGGAACGGCAGTGGCTTGCTGCGGACCATCTCCAGCTCCGTACGCTCGGTGCGCTCACCGGAGAGCAGATCGAGCATCACCTCGGCACCGAAGCGGGTGGCGCCCACGCCGAGGCCGGTGTAGCCGGCGGCATAGGCGACCCGGCCGGCGTGTGCGGTGCCGAAGAAGGCCGAGAAGCGGGAGCAGGTGTCGATGGCGCCGCCCCAGCTGTGGGTGAAGCGCAGCCCCTCCAGCTGCGGGAAGCAGCGGAAGAAGTGCCGGGCGAGCTTCTCGTACGTGGCCGGGTGGTGGTCGAATTCGGCACGGATGCCGCCGCCGTAGCGGTAGACGATGTCGTAACCGCCCCACAGGATGCGGTTGTCCTCGGTGATGCGGAAGTAGTGGAAGTGGTTGTTGGAGTCCGAGAGGCCCTGGCGGTTCTTCCAGCCGATGGCGGCGAGCTGTTCGTCGGTCAGCGGCTCGGTCATCAGGGCGTGGTCGTAGACCGGGACGATGTACGGGCGGATCCGCTTGACCAGCGACGGGAAGGCGTTGGTGCCCAGCGCCACATGGCGGGCGAAGACCCGGCCGTAGGGCGTACGGACGGCCATGCCCATGCCTTCGGAGGCGAGGTCGGTGGCCCGGGTGCGCTCGTAGATGCGGACGCCCAGCCCCAGGCAGGCCTGCTTCAGGCCCCAGGCGAGGCGGGCCGGGTTGAGCATGGCGACGCCGTCGCGGTCCCACAGGCCGGCGAGGAAGGTCGGCGAGTCGACCTGGGCGCGCAGGGCGTCCTGGTCGAGGAAGGTGTGCCGGTCGAGCCCGAGGCCCGCGGCGTCCTCGGCGAACTCCTCGAGTTCGGCGATCTGGTGGGGCTCGGTGGCGATGTCGATCTCGCCGGTGCGCTCGAAGGCGCAGTCGATGCCGTAGCGGGCGACGGCCTCCCCGATGGCGTCGAGGTTGCGGATGCCGAGCTCTTCGAGGGTGGCCAGTTCGTTCGGCCAGCGGGCCAGGCCGTTGCCGAGGCCGTGGGTGAGGGAGGCGGCGCAGAAGCCGCCGTTGCGCCCGGAGGCCGCCCAGCCGATCTCGGCGCCTTCGATGAGGACGACATCGCGCTCGGGGTCGCGCTCCTTGGCGATCAGTGCGGTCCACAGCCCCGAGTAGCCGCCGCCGACGACGAGCAGATCGCAGGTCTCGTCGCCGACGAGGGCCGGCCGGGCGGCCGGGCGGTCCTTGTCGGCCAGCCAGAAGGGGGTGGGTTCGGCGTCCGCGAGCGCATGCGCGGCGGACGGGGTCATGGCAGCTCGTGCCATGGTTCTCAGCTCCTTTTGCTCCTCTTGCGGCGGGCCCCGGCCAGCTGGCCCATGACTACGCACAACACGGCGACCAGGAACATCGCGGTGCCGATGACATTGATCTGAACGGGAGTGCCCCGCTGTGCCGATCCCCAGACGAACATCGGGAAGGTCACGGTGGAGCCGGCGTTGAAGTTGGTGATGATGAAGTCGTCGAAGGACAGGGCGAAGGACAGCAGGGCGCCGGCCGCGATGCCGGGTGCGGCGATCGGCAGCGTCACCCGCAGGAAGGTCTGGACGGGTGAGGCGTAGAGGTCCTGGGCGGCCTGCTCCAGTCGCGGGTCCATGCTCATCACCCGGGCCTTGACGGCGGTGACCACGAAGCTCAGGCAGAACATGATGTGCGCGATGAGGATCGTCCAGAAGCCGAACTGGATGCCCATGTTGAGGAAGAGGGTCGCCAGCGAGGCGGCCATGACGACCTCGGGCATCGCCATCGGCAGGAAGATCAGGGTGTTGACGCCGGAGCGGGCGCGGAAGCGGTAGCGGGCCAGCGCAAACGCGATCATGGTGCCGAGGACGGTCGCGCCGACGGTGGCCCAGAGCGCGATCTGCAGGCTCAGACCGAGCGAACCGCACAGGTCGGCGACGCCGCACGGATCGCTCCAGGCGTCCGTGGAGAAGCGCTGCCACTGGTAGTTGAAGCGGCCGTTGGGCTTGTTGAAGGAGAAGACCATCACCACGAGGTTGGGCAGGATCAGATAGCCCAGCGTGCACAGGCCCGCGATCACGATGATGTTGCGGCGCAGCCAGCGCAGGCCCCGGTTCGGGGTGCGGGCCGCGGCGGCTCGGGTGGTCTCGTGGACGGCCATCAGACCAGATCCTCCGTCCCGGACTTGCGGATGTAGAGCGTGACCATGGCGAGGATGGCCGCCATGAGGAGGAAGGAGAGGGCGGCGGCGGTCGGGTAGTCCAGGACCCGCAGGAACTGCGACTGGATGACGTTGCCGATCATCTTCTGATCGGTGGAGCCCAGCAGTTCGGCGTTGATGTAGTCGCCGGCGGCCGGGATGAAGGTGAGCAGGGTGCCGGCGACCACACCGGGCATGGACAGCGGGAAGGTCACCCGGCGGAAGGTGGTCGACGGGCGGGCGTAGAGGTCACCGGCGGCCTCGTGGAGGCGCGGGTCGATGCGCTCCAGTGAGCTGTAGAGCGGCAGGACCATGAACGGCAGGAAGTTGTAGGTCAGTCCGCAGACCACCGCGAGCGGGGTGGCCAGCACCCGCTGTCCTTCGGTGAGGCCGAGCCAGCTGGTGACGTCCAGGACGTGCAGCGCGTCCAGGAGGCCGACGACCGGTCCGCCGTCGGCCAGGATGGTCTTCCAGGCGAGCGTACGGATCAGGAAGCTGGTGAAGAACGGGGCGATGACCAGGATCATCACCACGTTGCGCCAGCGCCCGGCCTTGAACGCGATGAGGTAGGCCAGCGGGTAGCCCAGCAGCAGGCAGAGCGCGGTGGCCACGGCGGCATAGCCCACCGAGCGGACGAACTGCGGCCAGTATTCGCCCAGCGCGTCCCAGTAGGTGGCGAAGTTCCAGGTGACCTTGAAGCCCTCTTCGAGGGAGCCGGTCTGGATCGAGGTCGACGCCTGGTAGACGAGCGGGGCGGCGAAGAACACGATCAGCCACAGGATGCCGGGCAGCAGCAGCCAGTAGGGGACGAGGCGTTTGCGGGCGGGGGTCTTGCGCACCTCCAGGGGGGCGGCCCCGGCCTGCCCGTCCGGTGGCGCGGGCGTCGCGGTGGTGGTCACGCGGCCTCCTCGTCAAGGTCCGCGCCGGCCTGGATGTCCTGGGTGGCGTCCAGCCCGAAGGTGTGTGCCGGGCTCCAGTGCAGGACGACCTCGGCGCCGGGGACCAGGCGCCCGTCGCGCTCGATGTTCTGCTCGTAGACGGCGAGTTCGCCGAGGCCCGGAGCCTCGATCACGTACTGCGTGGAGACCCCGATGAAGCTGGCGTCCTTGATCCGCGCGGGCAGCCGGTTGCGGCCGTCGGCGATGGCCTTGGCGTCGTCGGCGTGCGCCAGGGTGACCTTCTCGGGCCGGAATCCGGCGAGCACCTTCCCGCCGGTGCGGGCCGTGGCGCTGCACCGGCCGGCGGGCAGTCGCAGCGTGGCGTCACCGGCCTTGAGGACCAGCTCCTCGCCGCCTGCCTCGACGACCTCGGCCTCGATGAGGTTGGAGGTGCCCAGGAAGTTGGCGACGAAGGTGGTGGCGGGGTTCTCGTAGAGGTCGGCGGGGGCGCCGAGCTGTTCGACCCGGCCGCCGTTCATCACGGCCACGGTGTCGGCCATCGTCATGGCCTCCTCCTGGTCGTGGGTGACGTGTACGAAGGTGATGCCGACCTCGGTCTGGATGCGCTTGAGCTCCAGCTGCATCTGGCGGCGCAGCTTGAGGTCGAGGGCGCCCAGCGGCTCGTCGAGCAGCAGCACCTGCGGGTGGTTGATCAGCGCGCGGGCGACCGCGACCCGCTGCTGCTGGCCGCCGGAGAGCTGCTGCGGTTTGCGGCGCGCCATCGGGCCGAGCTGGACGAGGTCGAGCATCTCCTCGACCTGCTTCTTGACGGACTTGATGCCGCGGCGGCGCAGGCCGAAGGCGACGTTCTCGTAGATGTCCAGGTGCGGGAAGAGGGCGTAGTTCTGGAAGACGGTGTTGACCTGGCGCTTGTAGGGCGGCAGGACGGTGACGTCCTCGCCGGAGAGCTCGACCATCCCGGTGGTCGGCTCCTCCAGTCCGGCGATCATGCGCAGGGTGGTGGTCTTGCCGCAGCCCGAGGCACCCAGCAGCGCGAAGAAGGAGCCCGCGGGGACGGTCAGGTCGAGGGGGTGGACGGCGGTGAAGGAGCCGTAGGTTTTGCTTATCCCGTGGAGGCGGACGTCGCCGCCACTGCTCTGGGGGGTCGCGGTCTGGGTCATGTCGGTCGTCCCGTGGGTCGGAGGGCGAAACGGCTCGGGCGGGCCCGGCAGGCGGGGGATCAGGCGCCGGTGAGGTCGGAGAACTTCTGGGCGAACACCTTGTTCTCCTTGGCACTCAGGGCACGGAAGGAGTGGGACCGGGCCGCCATCTCCTTGTCCGGAAGGATCAGCGGGTTGTCCGCCGCCTTCTTGTCGATCTTGGCGAGTTCGTCGCGCACACCGTCGACGGGGCAGGCGTAGTTGATGTACGCCGCGAGCCGGGCCGCGGCCTTCGGCTCGTAGAAGTAGTCGATGAGCCGTTCGGCATTCTGCTTGTGGCGGGCCTTGTTCGGCACCATGAGGTTGTCGGTGGACACCATGTAGCCGGACTTGGGGACGGCGTAGGCGATGTCCGGGTTGTCGTTCTGGAGCTGGACGATGTCGCCCGCCCAGGCCACACAGGCGGCCAGGTCGCCCTTGTCCAGGTCGTTGGTGTAATCGTTGCCGGTGAAGCGGCGGATCTGCTGGGTGTCGACGCCCTTCTGGAGCCGGGCGAGGGCCGCGTCGTAGTCGTCCGCGGTGACGTCCTCGGGCCGCTTGCCCATGTCCAGCAGGGTCAGGCCGACGCTGTCGCGCATCTCGGAGAGAAAGCCGACCCGGCCCTTGAGCTGCGGGTCCTCCAGCAGCTGGCTGATGGAGTCGACCTTCTTCCCGCCGGTGGCCTTCTTGTTGTACGCGATGATCGCCGGGATGCCCTGCCAGACGTAGGAGTGCGCGCGGCCCGGGTCCCAGGCCGGGTCGCGGTACTGCGCCGAGAGGTTGGCGTAGGCGTGCGGCAGGTTGGCCGGGTCGAGCTGCTGGATCCACCCGAGGGAGATCATGCGTGCGCACATCCAGTCGGTGAGCACGATCAGATCGCGGCCGGTGTCCTGGCCGGCCGCCAGCTGGGCCTGGATCTTGCCGAAGAACTCGTCGTTGTCGTTGATGTCCTCGGTGTACTTGACGGCGATCCCGGTGCGCCGGGTGAAGCGCTCCAGCGTCGGCCGGTGCTTGCCGTCCTTGCTGACGTCCATGTACTCGGTCCAGTTGGAGAAGTTGAGGCGCTTCTCCGCCCTGGAGTGGTCCTCGGAGCGGCCGGCGTCCGTACGGCCGGCGGGCGGGATTCCGCAGGACGCCAGGGCGCCGAGGCCGCCGGTCACGGCCGCCATGGCGGCGCCCGCGCGCAGCAGGGAGCGGCGGGTCATGGCGAGCCGGCCGTCGGTCGCACTGCGTCGCATGGCGGTGAGTTCGGCCGCGGACAGGGGTTCGGGCTGCTCGTGGTGCTCCATGCGCAGTGCCCTTTCAGGGGATGAGCCCGGCACTCGGCCGGTGGTGACGAGGCCCGCGGCGCCGGCCGCAGGGGAAGGGCCCCAGGGGCCCCGGCGGGGCGTCCGTTACGGGCGGTCCCCGAAGACCGTGCGGTGCCAGTCCTTGCGCGCCACCGCGGTGTTGTCGTACATGACGTGCTTGACCTGCGTGTACTCCTCGAAGGAGTAGGCCGACATGTCCTTGCCGAAGCCGGAGGCCTTGGCCCCGCCGTGCGGCATCTCGCTGATGATCGGGATGTGGTCGTTGACCCAGACACAGCCCGCGTTGATCTCGCGGCTGGCGCGGCCGGTGCGGTAGACGTCCCGGCTCCAGGCGGAGGCGGCCAGCCCGTAGGGGGTGTCGTTGGCCAGTGCGATGCCCTCGTCGTCACTGTCGAAGGGCAGCACGACCAGCACCGGACCGAAGATCTCGGACTGCACGATCTCGCTGTCCTGGGCGGCCCCGGCGATCAGCGTGGGCCGGTAGTACGCGCCCTTGGCCAGCTCCCCCCGGGGCGCCTCGCCGCCGGTGACGACGGTGGCGTACCCGCGCGCCCGCTCGACGAAGCCGGCCACCCGGTCGCGCTGCGCGTGCGAGATCAGCGGGCCCAGGTCGGTGGACGGGTCGAAGGGGTCGCCGAGCCGTACGGTCGCCATCAGATCGGCGACGCCGCTGACGAAGGCGTCGTAGAGCGGGCGCTGGACGTAGGCGCGGGTGGCTGCGGTGCAGTCCTGGCCGGTGTTGATCAGCGCGCCGGCGACCGCTCCGTGGACGGCGGCCTCCAGGTCCGCGTCGTCGAAGACGACGAAGGGGGCCTTGCCGCCGAGTTCGAGATGCAGCCGCTTGACGGTGCCGGTGGCGATCTCGGCGACGCGCTTGCCGACGCCGGTCGAGCCGGTGAAGGAGGTCATCGCCACGGAGCGGTGGCCCACCAGGTGCTCACCGGCGTCCCTGCCCGCCCCGGAGACGATGTTGATGACGCCGTCCGGCAGCCCCGCGCGCTGCGCGGCCTGTGCGAACAGCAGCGAGGTGAAGGGGGTGATCTCGGCGGGCTTGAGGACGATGGTGTTGCCCGCGGCGATGGCCGGCAGCACCTTCCAGGCGGCCATCTGCAGCGGGTAGTTCCACGGGGCGATGGAGCCGACGACGCCGATGGGCTCGCGGCGGATGACGGAGGTGTGATCGGCGCTGTATTCGCCGGCCGCCTTGCCTTCCAGGTGGCGGGCGGCGCCGGCGAAGAACGCGGCGTTGTCGACCGAACCCGGTACGTCGAACTCCTTGCTGAGCTTGACCGGCTTTCCGCAGTTCAGGGATTCGGCACAGGCGAGGTCGGCGGCGTCCTCGGCGAGCGCGGCCGCGAAGCGGTGCAGCGCGTCGGAGCGCTCGCCCGGGGTGGCACCGCCCCACTCCCCAAACGCCCGCTGCGCGGCCTGCACGGCGGCGTCGACATCCGCCGTACCTGCGAGTTCATAGGAGTACACCGTCTCGCCTGTCGCCGGGTCCACGACGGCCTGGGTACGGCCGGAACTGCCGCTCCGGAGACTTCCTGCGATGAATTGGGCGCCCGCGGCGAACCGCTCGGTGGCATCGAATCGGTGATCCATGGTGTTCTCCTCCGCCGGGCACCGAGGCCGCTCAGCGGCACTGCCTGGCGTAGCTATTTCCGGAATCGATGGCCGATCTTGACAGAGTAGAAGGGTCTCAACAAGGGATTCCGTTGTTGCCTTTTGGTTACGCGACGAATTCTGCGATTCTCGTGGTACGCGCCCCGACACGTTGTCAGTGCCCGCTGACAGAATCCCGGCATGATGCACGACGACACGGGGATCGCCACGGGGGAAGGTGCCGGACGCGCTGCGGACGGGCCGCGCTCGGTCGAGGAGCTACGCCGCGCCACTGCCGCCGGGAAGAGCGTCAGATACGTCCGTTTCTGGGGCCACAGCCCCCGGCGCGACGGCAGCCTCGGTGCGAGCTGCTTCAGCCAGTGGTGGCCCTCCCCTTTCACCGTCGACGGGGTCCGGTACGCCACTGCCGAGCACTGGATGATGGCCGGCAAGGCCCGGCTGTTCGACGACGCGGAGGCGGAGCGGCGCGCGCTCGCGGCAGGGCACCCCAAGCAGGCCAAGGACGCCGGGCGGCGGGTCCGCGGCTTCGACGAGGAGACCTGGCAGCACCACCGCTTCGGCCTGGTCGTCGAGGGCAGTGTCCATAAATTCGGCCAGGACGCCGCGCTGCGGGAGTTCCTGCTGGGCACGAACTCCCGGGTGCTGGTGGAGGCCAGCCCGATGGACCGCATATGGGGCATCGGGCTCGCCGCCGACGACGAGCGGGCCGCGGACCCGGCCCGCTGGCGGGGTCTGAATCTGCTGGGCTTCGCGCTGATGGCGGCGCGGCAGACACTGCGGGAGGGGGACGGCCCGCAGCCGTAGCCGGGCGCCCGGCTCGAAGCCGTAGGCCGGGCTTCCCGGGGGGCCGGGCTTGGGGCCGGGATACCGGGGGGCCGGGCGCGAGTCCCGTCCGCAGACCTGCGCCCCGCGGCCGCCCGCGCCCCGCTTAGCATGACGGGGCCTCTCCGCGCACCGCGCGCATCCCTTGACCAGGAGGAACCGTTGTCCGATCTCGATGCCTTCATCGCGGGCCTGCCCAAGGCGGAGCTGCACGTCCACCACGTCGGGTCGGCCTCACCGCGCATCGTCGCCGAGCTGGCGGCGCGGCACCCCGACTCCGCCGTCCCCACCGACCCCGAAGCGCTGGTCGACTACTTCACCTTCCGCGACTTCGCGCACTTCATCGAGGTCTATCTCTCCGTCGTGGACCTGATCCGCGACGCCGAGGACGTCCGGCTGCTGACCTACGAGGTCGCCCGGGACATGGCCCGCCAGCACATCCGCTACGCCGAACTGACCGTCACCCCCTTCAGCTCGACCAGCCGCGGCATTCCGGACGCCGCCTTCGTCGAGGCCATCGAGGACGCCCGCAAGGCGGCGGAGTCGGAGCTGGGCGTGGTGCTGCGCTGGTGCTTCGACATCCCCGGTGAGGCGGGCCTGGCGGCCGCCGAGGAGACCGCCCGTATCGCCTGCGACCTGCAGCCCGAGGGGCTGGTCTCGTTCGGGCTCGGCGGCCCCGAGATCGGTGTCGCCCGCCCGCAGTTCAAGCCGTACTTCGACCGCGCCATCGCCACCGGTCTGCACTCCGTGCCGCACGCCGGGGAGACCACGGGCCCCGGCACGATCTGGGACGCGCTCACCGACCTCCGCGCCGAGCGCATCGGCCACGGCACCAGCGCCCCCCAGGACCCGGCGCTGCTCGCCCATCTCGCCGAGCACCGCATCCCGCTGGAGGTCTGCCCCACCTCCAACATCGCCACCCGCGCGGTGCGCACCCTGGAGGAGCACCCGCTCAAGGAGATGGCCGACGCGGGCCTGCTGGTCACGATCAACAGCGACGACCCGCCGATGTTCGGTACGGATCTCAACACCGAATACGGCGTCGCCGCCCGGCTGCTGGACCTGGACGCCGAGGGCGTGGCCGGCCTCGCCCGGAACGCCGTCACCGCCTCCTTCATGGACACCGTCGCCAAGACGCGGCTGACGGCCGAGATCGACAGCTACACGGCGGCGTGGCGCGGATAGCCACGACGACGGCCGGCGGGACGGCGCAGGGGGCACACCGCTCGGGGCACACGGCACAGGTCCGGCCCTGCGCCGTGTGCCCCTACTCCCCTACATCCCTTACAACCCCTACAACCCCTACAACCCCTACAACCCCACGATCCCGTTCCACTCCTTGGCGAACGCGGACCGCTCCTTGGACGTGATGTCACGGGCGATGGCCAGCCGCTTGCGCATCGCGTCATCGGGGAAGATCAGCGGGTCCTCGGCGAGCGCGGCCCGCTCCTTGTCCTTGGACGAGGCCAGCACCTCGCGTGCGGCCGGTACGGGACAGACGTAATTGACCCAGGCGGCCAGCTCCGCGGCGACCTCCGGCCGGTAGTAGTAGTCGATCAGCCGCTCGGCATTGCGCTTGTGCTCCGCGAGGTCGGGGATCAGCAGACTCTCCGCCCAGAGCTCGGCGCCCTCCTGCGGCACCACGAACTCGATGTCCGGGTTGTCCGCCTGGAGCTGGATCACATCGCCCGAGTAGGCCTGCGCGGCGAGCACGTCCCCGGAGTCCAGGTCCTTGATGTAGTCGTTGCCGGTGAACCGCCTGATGTGGCCCTTGCTCACCAGGCGCCGTATGCGGTCGGTCATCCGGTAGAAGTCATCGGCCTTCCAGCGGGTGATGTCCACCCCGTCGCCCTGCATCAGCAGCGCGAACGACTCGTCGAGCCCGGAGAGCAGGGTGACCCGGCCGCGCAGATCGTCCTTCCACAGGTCGGAGGTGTGCTTGATCTCCCGGCCGAGCTTCTTGCGGTTGTAGGCGATGCCGGTGATCCCGGACTGCCAGGGCACGGAGTGCGTACGGCCCGGGTCGAAGTGCGGGGTGCGCAGCAGCGGATCGAGGTGCGCGGCGACATGCGGCTGGGCCGCCCGGTCCATCTTCTGGACCCACCCCAGCCGTACGAACCGGGCGCACATCCAGTCGCTGATGACGATCAGGTCCCGGCCGGTGCTCTGGTGGTTCATCAGCGCGGGGCTGATCTTGCCGAAGAACTCGTCGTTGTCGTTGATCTCCTCGGTGTACGTCACGGAGATCCCGGTGCGCCGCTCGAAGGCGTCAAGGGTGGGCCGGCGCTGCTTGTGCCGGTCGTCGACGTCGATATAGAGGGGCCAGTTCGCGAAGACGAGCTTGTGGTCCTGTGCCGACCGGTCCGCTCCCCCGCGCTCCGCCTCCTTGACGTACGCGGGCGGCACCCCGCAGCCGGTCATGGCGGCCAGCGCCCCCGTCACACCCATTCCGCCCACACCCCGGAGCAGCGCACGCCGCGAAAGATCAGCCATGGCGTGCACTCTCACGTGCCGCGGGCGGAGGCGGCAAGAGACAGAGCGTCCATTGCCGGGCCTCCGCCCGCGACGGTGTGTCGAGCGTTCCGCGCCGCCCGGCGGTGCAGATCCCCGGATCAGCCGGCCGGACCGGCCCGCCAGGCCTGCCGGATCAGCCGTCCAGCGAGGTCATCACGTGCTTGATGCGGGTGTAGTCGTCGAAGCCGTAGGCCGAAAGGTCCTTGCCGTAGCCGGACTTCTTGAATCCGCCGTGCGGCATCTCGGCGACCAGCGGGATGTGGGTGTTGATCCACACACAGCCGAAGTCGAGGGTCTTGGACATCCGCATGGCGCGGGCGTGGTCCTTGGTCCACACCGAGGACGCGAGCGCGTACTCGACGCCGTTGGCCCACTGGACCGCCTGCTTCTCGTCGGAGAAGGACTGGACGGTGATGACCGGGCCGAAGACCTCGTGCTGGATGATCTCGTCGTCCTGCTTGAGGCCCGAGATGACGGTCGGGGCGAAGAAGTAGCCCTTGTCGCCGACCTGTTCGCCGCCCGCCTCGATCTTGGCGTGCGCGGGCAGCCGCTCGATGAAGCCCTTGACCTGCCCCAGCTGGTTGGCGTTGTTCAGCGGGCCGTAGAGCACGTCCTCGTCGTCGACCGCGCCCGTCTTGGTCTCCGCGGCGGCCTTGGCCAGCGCGGCGACGAACTCGTCGTGGATGGACTCGTGGACGAGGACACGGGTGGCGGCCGTACAGTCCTGGCCGGCGTTGAAGTAGCCGGCCACCGCGATGTCCTCGACGGCCTTGGGGATGTCGGTGTCCTCGAAGACGACGACCGGCGCCTTGCCGCCCAGCTCCAGGTGGACCCGCTTGAGGTCCTTGGAGGCGGACTCCGCGACCTGCATACCGGCGCGCACGGAGCCGGTGATCGAGGCCATCGCGGGGACCTTGTGCTCGACCATCAGGCGGCCGGTCTCGCGGTCACCGCAGATGACGTTGAACACGCCGCGGGAGTGGCCCAGTTCGTCCAGCACACTGCCGATGATGTCGGCGATCAGCACCGTGGAGGCCGGGGTGGTGTCCGACGGCTTGATGACGACGGTGTTGCCCGCGGCCAGCGCCGGGGCGAACTTCCACACGGCCATCATCATCGGGTAGTTCCACGGCGCGACCTGGGCGCAGACGCCGACCGGCTCGCGGCGGATGATGGAGGTGAAGCCCTCCATGTACTCGCCGGACGCGCGGCCCTCCAGCATCCGCGCGGCACCCGCGAAGAAGCGGATCTGGTCCACCATCGGCGGGATTTCCTCGGACCGTACGAGCGCGATCGGCTTGCCGCAGTTCTCGGACTCGGCGGCGATCAGCTCCTCCGCCCGCTCCTCGAAGCGGTCGGCGATCTTGAGCAGGACCTTCTGGCGCTCGGCCGGGATCAGGTCACGCCAGGCGGGGAAGGCGGCCTCGGCGGCGGCCATGGCCGCGTCCACGTCGGCGGCGGCCGAGAGAGGGGCGGTCGCGTACGCCTCACCCGTGGCGGGATTGACCACCTCCGTGGTCCGCCCGTCGGCGGCGTCCCGGAACTCCCCGTCGATGTAGTTGCGCAGACGACGCAGTGCGGTGGTCACTGTGCGCCCCCTTCAGTCAGATATCCGGTGATGTGGCTCCACCCTAGCCATGCAACCCACGTTTTCGACACACCCGCCACTCAGGAACAACGGAATCAGTGAAATTTCGATCGCGACACGACTAATTTCATCGTCCGGGGGTTGCAAGACAGACGAGGCTCGTGCACAGTGAACGGCGTGGCGGCCTCTCGAAACAGTCATGACAGAACCGGAACCCCGTCGATCGACTCCGTCTCCCTGGCGATCATCGAGCAGCTCCAGGAGGACGGGCGCCGTCCGTACGCCGCGATCGGCAAGGCCGTCGGCCTGTCCGAAGCGGCGGTACGCCAGCGCGTACAGAAACTGCTCGACCAAGGCGTGATGCAGATCGTCGCGGTCACCGACCCCCTCACGGTCGGTTTCCGTCGGCAGGCAATGGTCGGCATCAACGTCGAAGGTGACCTCGACCCCGTGGCCGACGCCCTGACGACCATGGAAGAGGTCGAGTACGTCGTCATGACGGCAGGCTCCTTCGATCTCCTCATCGAGATCGTCTGCGAGGACGACGACCACCTTCTGGAAATGATCAACAAGCGGATCCGCACGCTTCCCGGCGTCCGATCCACCGAGAGCTTCGTGTACCTCAAGCTCCGGAAGCAGACCTACACCTGGGGAACGAGATAACGATGAGCGGCGACCTCTCCAAGACGGCCTACGACCACCTGTGGATGCACTTCACCCGCATGTCGTCGTACGAGAATGCCCCCGTGCCCACGATCGTGCGCGGTGAGGGCACCAACATCTACGACGACAAGGGCAAGCGCTACATCGACGGCCTGGCCGGCCTGTTCGTGGTCAACGCCGGTCACGGCCGGGTCGAGCTCGCCGAGACCGCCTACAAGCAGGCGCAGGAGCTGGCCTTCTTCCCCGTGTGGTCCTACGCCCACCCCAAGGCCGTGGAACTCGCCGAGCGCCTGGCCCACGAGGCCCCCGGCGACCTCAACAAGGTCTTCTTCACCACGGGCGGCGGTGAGGCGGTCGAGACCGCCTGGAAGCTGGCCAAGCAGTACTTCAAGCTCGTCGGCAAGCCGATGAAGCACAAGGTCATATCCCGCGCGGTGGCCTACCACGGCACCCCGCAGGGCGCCCTGTCCATCACCGGTCTGCCCGGCCTGAAGGCCCCCTTCGAGCCGCTGGTCCCCGGCGCGCACAAGGTGCCGAACACCAACATCTACCGCGCCCCGATCCACGGCGACGACCCCGAGGCCTTCGGCCGCTGGGCCGCCGACCAGATCGAGCAGCAGATCCTCTTCGAGGGCCCCGAGACCGTCGCCGCGGTCTTCCTGGAGCCGGTGCAGAACGCCGGCGGCTGCTTCCCGCCGCCCCCCGGCTACTTCCAGCGGGTCCGCGAGATCTGCGACCAGTACGACGTGCTGCTCGTCTCCGACGAGGTCATCTGCGCCTTCGGCCGCCTCGGCACGACGTTCGCCTGTGACAAGTTCGGCTACGTCCCGGACATGATCACCTGCGCCAAGGGCATGACCTCGGGCTACTCCCCGATCGGCGCCTGCATCATCTCCGACCGCCTGGCAGAGCCGTTCTACAAGGGCGACAACACCTTCCTGCACGGCTACACCTTCGGCGGCCACCCGGTCTCCGCCGCCGTTGGCGTCGCCAACCTCGACATCTTCGAGCGCGAGGGCCTCAACCAGCACGTCCTCGACAACGAGGGCAACTTCCTGAGCACCCTGCAGAAGCTGCACGACCTGCCGATCGTCGGCGACGTCCGTGGCAACGGCTTCTTCTACGGCATCGAGCTCGTCAAGGACAAGGTCACCAAGGAGTCCTTCAACGAGGAGGAGACCGAGCGCGTCCTGTACGGCTTCCTCTCCAAGGCGCTGTACGACAACGGCCTCTACTGCCGCGCCGACGACCGCGGCGACCCGGTCATCCAGCTCGCCCCGCCGCTGATCGCGGACCAGCCGGTCTTCGACGAGATCGAGCAGATCCTGCGCTCCGTCCTCACCGAGGCCTGGGCCAAGCTCTGACCCTCGCGTCACCTCCTGGTGCACTGATCCACAACTGAACATCCAGCGGCTCAGATTCACTCACTTCAAGCCATACGAGTGAATCTGGGCCGTTGTGCTGCCAAGCCACGAATACCGGGGGTCACCAGTCCTTACCGTGCTAGTGACCGATACCCTCCATGGTCGTTCACCCGGTCGGGGGAACGATTCGACGCCTACAACAAGAGGTGCGCAGATGGTGGCCCCGCCTGACAACGACGTTCTCTGGGCCCGCGGCCTGCACCACACGCACGGCGGCACCTCGGCCCTCGCCGGAGTCTCCGTCGGCGTCCGCGAAGGCGAGATCCTCGCCGTCACCGGCCCGCGCGGCAGCGGCAAGACCACCCTTCTGAAATGTCTCTCCGGTCAACTCGTCCCCTCCGAGGGCGAGGTCTGGTTCAACAGCGCCCCCGTGCACACCCTCTCCTCCCCCAGCCGCGAACGGCTGCGTCTGGACCGGTTCGGCTGGATCGACACCGAACCGCATCTCGTCCCCGAACTCACCGCCTGGGAGAACGCCGCCCTCCCCCTCCTTCTCCGCGGCACCGGCACCCGCTCCGCCAAGCACACCGCCGTCGAATGGCTGGACCGCCTCGATGTCGGCATGTGCGCGAACCGCCGTCCCGCACGGCTCGACCAGTCCCAGCGCCAGCGCATCGCCCTCGCCCGCGCGCTCGCCACCACCCCCCAGGTGCTGTTCGCCGACGAGCCGACCGCCCCCCTGCACCGCTCCGACGGCACCCAGGTGCTGCGCACTCTGACCACCGCGGCCCGCTCGCACCAGATCACCGTCGTCCTGGCGACCCATGACCCCGAGGTCGCCACGCTCGCCGACCGGTCCCTGGCGCTCCTCGACGGCCGCCAGTCCAGCGCCGCGGCCGAGGCCGCCGGTTCCTCCGATGAGGAAAGCAGGGCAGCGTGCTCGCTCTCCGTCTAGCCCGCGGCTCTCACCCCCTCGTCCTGCTGCGCCGCCTCTGCGTCGCCGTCGCGGCGGCCGGCACCGGCTTCCTGCTGCTCTCCACCGTCGGCCACGCCGCCGGTCATCCGTCCGCGGCCGACGAATCGCTGGTACGCCTGCTGTGGTGCACGGCCCCGCTCGCCGCCACCGCCCAGTTCGCGGTGTCCACGGCCCGTACGGATCCCGCCGCCCGCCTCCAGCGCGGTATGACCGCCGCCGGCCTGGGCCCGCTCCGCCTCACCCTGCTCGCCACGGTCTCCACCGCTCTGACCTGTGTGCTCGGTGTCCTCGCCGCACTGCTCGTCTTCCTCCGCCTCCGCGGCGACCTCGGTGGCCCGTCCGCCGTCCCTCTCTTCGGCGCCGACCTGCTCGGCGCCGGCCATCCGGTACCGCTCGTCGGCGCCCTCATGCTGCTGGCCACCGTTCCGCTGACCGCCGCGGCGGCCACGGCCGTCGCCCTGCGCCCCCGCCACGAGGCCGGCGCCCCCGAGGACGTAAGCCGCCCCACGATCGCCCCGCCCTCCGGTCTCCCGTGGGGCATCGCCCTGGCCGCGGCCGGCCTGGCGATCGAGGCGTACACCAGCCGCGCTCCCGGCGCTCACAGCGGGCTGCTGCCCCTCCCCGGCCGGCTGATCGGCAGCCCGCCGGGAGTCCTGGCCGGCTGGGCGCTGTCGGCCTTCGGCCTGGTGCTGGCCGGCCCCGGGCTGGTGCATCTGTGCGGCCGGCTCCTCTGCGCCGGCCGGCCCGGCGCACTGCGCCTGCTGTCCGGGCGGGTACTGCAGGAGGAGTCGCACCGCCTCGGGCGTCCGCTCGGCGTCCTGTGCGCGGTCGGCTCCGCCGCGTACGCCGCGCTGAAGGTGTACGAAGCCTCGTCCTCCCGTCCTTTCGGGCCGCTCACCGCCGTCGGCGCGGCCGTCGTCCTCGCCTGTGTCACCGCCAGCGCGC
The DNA here is from genome assembly GCF_036048035.1 of Streptomyces sp. NBC_00400. Lineage (NCBI taxonomy): Bacteria > Bacillati > Actinomycetota > Actinomycetes > Kitasatosporales > Streptomycetaceae > Streptomyces > Streptomyces sp. NBC_00400. Next base: position 2,187,563 of record NZ_CP107940.1, read on the forward strand.
TCACCGCCGCAGTGGAATCCCGCTCGGCCCGCGCCCACACCACGGCCGCCCTCCGCCGCCTGGGCGCCTCCGCCTCCGTCCTCTACCGGGCAGCGGCCCTGCGCACCCTGGCGCTGGTGATCGTCCTGGCTCCGCTGACCTGGACGGTCGCGGAGATGGCCACGCTGCCGCTCGTGCACTGAGGGTGCGGGCGGACCGGGAAGGGCCGGCGCGCCGAGTGCGCGACGGCTCCCGCCCCGACTCCGCCCGCACCACCCCTCTCACCCCGGCCCGGCCCGGCACGGCCGGCCCGCCGTGCCGCTGCCGCCCGCCCCGGAAGGTGACGCTCGCCCCCCTCAGCGGGCAAGGGCCGTGACCTCGACCTCTATCCGCCGGTCCGGTGTCGTGGCGATCCGTTCGATCTCCGGCCGGTCCGGTGTCCCGGCCGCGCCCTCCGCCGGCGCGGACGACGGCGAGCTGCGCATGCAGGAGTCGCCGACCTCATCGGCCTCCACCAGAGCTCCGTGAGCCGCCTGCCCTCCCGCCTGGAGTCGTCCGGCCTGACCCGCCGCGGCCTGTGCCCCGGCGACCGACGCGGGGTGTACAGCGTGATCACGGATCAGGGCCGGGACCTCCACTCACAGGCGCGCCCGACCTACGACGGCGCACTGCGCGCCGCACTCGACGCGGCGGCCGCGGACGGGCACCTCGGTCCCCTGGTGGCATCGCTGCGGTCCTAACATGACGGGCGTGTCGAATGCAGAGTCTTCAACGTCCCGCCGTTTCCCGGCCCACGACGACAACCACGACCACGAAATCGAATCCCTCGCCGAGTTCGACCGGGTGGTCACCGCCGGCAGCCTCGCCGGACACCGCGTCCAGTCGGTGGATCTGACGGACCGTACGTTCGCGCTGCTCAGCACGGACACCACGGAGTCGGTGTTCCTCGGCTGCGTCATGGAGCCGGACGCCGCCGCCAAGATACGGGCCGGGGGCTCCCTGGTCTTCCCGCCCGTACCGGACCTGCCGTTCGACCCCTACCGTGGCAGCCTGTACGGCCCGGACGAACTCTTCGCGCAGCTGGCCGAGGCCGGCTACGACGCCACCCCGGACGCCCGCGCGTACCGCTGGTACCAGGAGACCAAGTCGGACGGCGACATCTTCGCCTCCATGCTGCGCAGCATCCACGACGACGCCGTCTCGGACGCCCTGGACGAACACCTCGCCGGCGCACAGGTGGTGGGCATCATGGGCGGCCACGCCCTGCGGCGCGATGATGCGGACTACGCGGGCGCGGCCCGGCTCGGCCGCCGGCTCTCCCGGGACGGCCTGACCGTCGCGACGGGTGGCGGCCCCGGTGCGATGGAGGCGGCGAACCTCGGGGCGTACACCGCGCCCTTCGAGGACGGCATGCTCGACGCGGCGCTGGAATGTCTCGCCAAGGCACCGCACTTCACCGAGTCGATCACCGAGTGGGCGCGGGCCGCCTTCGGCATCCGGCACGACCGGCCGGGCGGCGGGGCCTCGGTCGGCATCCCCACGTGGTTCTACGGCCATGAGCCGCCGAACGTCTTCGCGTCCCACATAGCGAAGTACTTCGTCAACGCGGTGCGCGAGGACGGCCTGCTGGCGCGCTCCAATGCGGGCGTCGTCTTCCTTCCGGGCGCGGCCGGGACCGTACAGGAGATCTTCGACAACGCGACGCCCAACTACTACGGGTCGCGGGGCGAGCCGACCCCGATGGTGCTGGTGAACCGCGAGCACTGGACCGAGACGCTTCCCACCTGGCCACTGCTCCGGGCCCTCGCGGCCGACCGCCCCATGGCGGCCAGGATCGCCCTGGTCGACTCGGTGGACGAAGTTCCCGAGGCGCTGTCCCGCCTCCGGTCCGGGAGCGTTTCCTGACCCACCGGCGGGTCCTCGCCACGTCCCGTGCCCTCCCGGGGCCCGGGCCCCGGGGCGGCCTCCCCCGGCCGGCCGGACAGCGGGTTCGACCGGCGAGGCAACGCCCGTCCCCAAATGCGCGTCTGCCAGGCCGGGCGGGTAACAGACGGTTTCAGACAGCGGGCGAACGGAGCTCTTGGTGATCATCGGTCTTCTGACGGCCGTGGCGGCGTCGGCCTGCTACGGCACGGGATCGGTCCTGCAGGCGGTGGGCTCCCGCAAATCCGCCCGCCGGGAGGCGGCCGAGGCCTCCACCACCGGTGTCACCCAGCACGGCGGCCCCAGCCTGTCGTCGACCGCGAAGGCGGCCGTGACCTGGGAGTTCATGGTCGGCACGGTGCTGGACTTCCTGGGGTTCGGGCTCGGTGCGCTGGCCGCCAGGCTGCTGCCGCTGTTCCTCTCCCAGACCGTGATCAGCGCCAACCTCGTGATCACGGCGGTGCTGAGCATCAAGCTCCTCGGCATCCGGCTCTCCCGGGCCGAATGGAGCTCCATCGGCGTGGTGTGCGGGGCGTTGGTGCTGCTGGCCACGGCCGCCGGGCCGGAAGGCAGCGGCCACACACCGATCGCCGCCCACTGGTGGCTGCTCGCTGCTTCCGTCGTGCTCATCCTCGGCGGCACCCTGATCGTGCGGCTGCTCGGTGGGCGGGCCGCGATCCTCGCGGGCCTGCTCTCCGGCCTGGGCTTCGGGGCGCTCGGGGTCGGCGTGCGCGTGCTGAACGGCGTGGACCCCTTCCATCTGCCGTCGCTGCTCGGCGACCCCGCCCTGTACGCGATTCTGGTGGCCGGAATCGGGGGCATGTATCTGCACACCGTCGCCCTGCAGATCGGCTCGGTGAACGGCGCCACGGCTGCGCTGGTGGTGGGCGAAACGGTGATCCCGGGAATTCTCGGGGTGCTGTGGCTGGGCGACTCCTCGCGTCCCGGCTTCGCCTGGGTCGCCGCCCTCGGGTTCGTGGTGGCCGTGGCGGGCGCCGTCGCCGTCGCCTGGTTCGGCGAGCCGGAGCCGGGGGACGGGCCCGGCGCGCGGACCGCGGATGAGGCGAAGACGGAAGCGGCGGCACGCTGAGCCCCCGCGCCCCACGCCCCGTGGTCCGGGAGCCCAGGGGCCCGCTCCGCGTAACCGGCCCGCGGTCTCCGGCATGATCAGTCCGTCCGCCCCGGCCTGATCAGTCCGTCCGCTCCGGCCAGATCAGTCCATCGGCTCCGACGTGATCACGATCAGCCCGTCGTATCCGAGGTGATCAGCCCGCCGCATCCGGCGCGCCCAGCACCACCACGTCCTGTGCCGCGAAGGAGATGCCCACCCGCTCCCCCGCCTCCGGCGCGTCCCGCAGTGCGCAGGCCGCCTCAACCGGCGGACCGCCGGCCGGCTGGAGCAGCAGCGCGACATGGGTGCCACGGAAGGTACGGGCCGTGACCGTACAGGGCAGGCCCTCGGGGGCGCCGGTCAGCCGCACCCCGGCCGGGCGGACGAGCAGGCGGCACGGCCCGTCCGCCGTACCGTCCGGGACCGGCACCTTGCCCCAGGGGGTGGCAGCCGCCTCGCCCTGCACCGTCGCCGCGACCACGTTGTCGAAACCGAGGAAGCGGGCGACGAATTCGGTGGCGGGCCGCTGCCAGACCTCCAACGGGGTGCCGGTCTGCGCGATCCGGCCGTCCTGCATCACCACGACCCGGTCGGCGAGCGCGAAGGCCTCCCCCTGGTCGTGGGTGACCGCCAATACGGTGGTGCCCAATTCGCGAAAGAGGCGGCGGAGTTCGACGACCAGCCGTTCGCGCAGCCCGCGGTCGAGCTGGCCGAGAGGTTCGTCCAGCATCAGCAGGCGGGGGCGGGGGGCCAGCGCGCGGGCCAGCGCGACCCGCTGCTGTTCGCCGCCGGACAGGGAGGCCACGGCGCGCCGCTGGGCGCCCGGCAGTCCGACGAGGTCCAGCAGTTCGGCGACCGTGCGCTGCCGGTCGGCGCGTGCGGAACCCCGCATCCGCAGCCCGAAGGCGACGTTGCCCTCGACGTCGTGCTGCGGGAAGAGCTGGTGATCCTGGAACATCAGGCCGACCCCGCGCCGGTGGGCCGGCACCCCGGACTGCTCCCGCCCCTCCAGCAACACCGCTCCCGCATCGGCCTGTTGGAGCCCGGCGACCACCCTCAGCAGGGTGGACTTGCCGCTGCCGCTCGGCCCCAGGACGCACACGATTTCGTGCGCGGCGACGTCCAGGTCCACCGCGTCCAGCGCGGGGCGCCCCGCCGTGCCGAAGCGGACGGTCACCCCGCCCAGCCGCAGCAGCTCCTGCCCGGTGGTCCCGGCCCGTGCCGTCATCTAGAACTCCCCGGAGTGGTCGAGGGGGCGCAGGCGCTCCAGTACCAGCAGGGCACCGGCGCACACCACCATCAAGAGGGTCGACAGGGCCATCGCCTGCCCGTAGTTGAGCTCTCCCGCACGTCCCAGCAGGCGTGCCACGGCGACCGGCAGCGTCGGCTGGTCCGGCCGCGCGATGAAGACCGTCGCGCCGAACTCACCGAGGGAGACGGCGAAGGCGAAGCCCGCGGCGATCAGCAGGGCCCGCCGCACCATCGGCAGGTCGACCTCGCGCCACACCCGCCACGGCGAGGCGCCGAGCACGGCGGCCGCCTCGCGCAGGCGGCCGTCGACCGCCCGCAGGACCGGCAGCATCGTCCGGACCACGAACGGCACCCCCACCAGCGCCTGGGCGAGCGGCACCAGCCACCACGAGGCGCGCAGATCGAGCGGCGGCGTGTCGAGACTGATCAGGAACCCGAAGCCGACGGTCACCGCGGACACGCCGAGGGGCAGCATCAGCAGGGCGTCAAAGCCCCGGACGAACCGGCTGACCAGGGCCGTCCGCCCGGACGGGCCCCTGCCCAGCCGGGGGAGGGTCAGCGCGGCGGCCGCCAGTCCGCCCACCACCAGCGCGATCGCCGTGGCGGCCGCCCCGTAGGCGAGCGAGTTCCACAGGGCGTCCAGGGGCGCGACGGCGAAGGTGCTGTCGGCGCTCGCGGCCGACCGCAGCGAGGTGTAGAACACCGCTCCGTAGCCGTCCGGCCCGGCGAACGACCGCTCCACGAGCACGAGGAGCGGCACGATGAGCAGGACGGTGATGACGGCGAGCGTGCCCCACAGCAGGGTCCACTGGCCACGGCCGCGCGGCCGGTGGGCGGTCTGCGAGGCCGGCACGAGCCGCAGGGCGGTTTCCCGGCGGCGCACCGTCCAGGCATGCAACGCCAGCACGCCCAGCACCGCCGCGAACTGGACCATGGTGAGGACGGCGGCCGTCGGCAGGTCCAGGAACTCCGCGGTCTGCCGGTAGATCTCCACCTCCAGCGTCGCAAAGGTGGGCCCGCCCAGAATCTGCACCACCCCGAAGGAGGTGAAGGTGAAGAGGAAGACCATGAGCGCGGCGGCCGCTACGGCGGGCCCCAGGGCGGGCAGTGTCACTCTCCGCCAGGCCGCGAACCGTCCGGCCCCCAGCATCCGCGCCGCCTCTTCCTGGCGCGGGTCGAGCTGGGCCCAGAGCCCGCCGACGGTCCGTACGACCACGGCGTAGTTGAAGAACACATGCGCGAGCAGGATCGCCCACACCGAGGTGTCCAGGCGCAGGCCCCACAGCTCGTCCAGCAGTCCGCCCCGTCCCGCCAGCGCCAGGAAGGCCGAGCCGACGACGACGGTCGGCAGCACGAAAGGCACCGCCACCACCGCCCGCAGCACCTGCTTGCCGGGGAAGTCGAATCGCGCGAAGACGTAGGCACCGGGCAGCGCGATCAGCAGGGTCAGCCCTGTGGAGGCCGCCGCCTGCCAGACGGTGAACCACAGCACATGGACGATGTCCGGGTCGCTCAGCACGGCACCGAACCGGCCGAGCTGCCACTGCCCGCCGTCCTTGAGCCCGCGTCCGACGATCGCCACCACCGGATAGGCGAAGAACAGCGCGAAGAAGGCGAGCGGCACCGCCATCAGGCCGAGCCGCGCCGCCGTCCCCCGCACGGGCCGCGGGCGCCCGCCGCGGACTACTTCAGAACGAGCGAGGACCACTGCTTGATCCACTGTTCGCGGTTCTTGGTGATCGTCTCGGGAGGCAGCGTCGTGGGCTTGTCGATCCTCGTGCCGTACTTGGTGAACAGCTCCGGCACCTTGGCGTCCTCGCGTGCCGGGTTGACGAACATCTGCAGCGGTACGTCCTCCTGGAACTTCTTGCTCAGCAAAAAGTCCAGCAGCGCCTTACCGCCCTTCTCGTTCTTCGCTCCCTTGAGCAGGCCGCCGAATTCGATCTGGCGGAAGCAGGTGCCCGTCGCGACCGCGGTCGGCGCCTCCTTGGGCGCGGGCTTCTTGTCCAGCACCTCGGCCGGCGGGCTGGAGGCGTAGGAGACCACCAGCGGCTTGTCGCCCTTGCGCTTGCCGGCCGCGGATCCCGTGAACCGCTCGTAGTAGGCCTGTTCCCAGCCGTCGACGACCTCGGCGCCGTTGGCCTTGAGCTTCTTCCAGTAGCTCTGCCAGCCGGCCGGCCCGTACTTCGCGATGGTGCCGAGCTGGAAGGCGAGCCCCGGGGAAGAGGTGGCGGCGTTCTCCGTCACGAGCATCCCCTTGTAACGGGGCTTGAGCAGATCGTCGAAGGTCTTCGGCGGCGGGGTCTTGTGCCGGGCGAAGTAGCCGCGGTCGTAGTTGACGCAGATGTCGCCGTAGTCGAGCGGGGTGACGCGGTGCTCGCCCTTGTCGAGCTGCAGCCCCGCCGGCACATCCGCCAGCCCCTTGGCCCGGTACGGGCTGAAAAGCCCCTCGCGCAGACCGCGCGAGAGCAGCGTGTTGTCGATGCCGAAGAAGACATCGCCCTGCGGATTGCCCTTGGACAGGATCGCCTGGTTGACGGCTTTCCCGGCATCCCCGCCCTTGAGGATCCTGACCTTGTAGCCGCTCTCCTTCTCGAAGGCGCTCAGGACCGACTTGGAGACATTGAACGAGTCATGGCTGACGAGGGTGACGGTCTTGGCGTCCGCGCCCCCGCCCGGGGCACCGCATGCGGCCAGCGCGGACATGCCGACCGCGGCGGCGACCGCCGTGGCGGTGATTCTGCTCGTGGTGCTCACTGATTTCCTCCTGGCTGGCCAGGAAGAGACGCGGCCCCGCCCGGTGTCCACGGCTCTCGGCGTCCGATGACGGAGGGAGGGGACCCGGTGCGGGGCGCAACAGCATGAGTGACGACCGAACTTCCTACCCGGAATGACCCGGGCGAGGTTCAAGGGTCTGCGGGCACCGTAGGTCTACGACGCTTCCGCACTCTCAGCGCTGTGGCGCTCCCCTGTCGGATGGTGCATTTGTTCGATCACACAGTACCAGCGGGCGGTCAGCGTTCCGAGGCCGCGAGCTGCCCGCAGGCGCCGTCGATCTCCTGGCCGCGGGTGTCGCGGACGGTCACCGGCACGCCGTGTGCCTCGATGGCCTGGACGAACGCCCGCTCGTCCTCGGGGCGCGAGGCGGTCCACTTCGAGCCGGGCGTCGGATTCAGCGGAATGAGGTTCACATGGACGCGCTTGCCCTTCAGCAGCCGTCCCAGCAGGTCACCGCGCCACGCCTGGTCGTTGATGTCCCGGATCAGCGCATACTCGATCGAGATCCGCCGCCCGGACTTCTCCGCGTATTCCCAGGCCGCATCCAGCACCTCACGCACCTTCCAGCGCGTGTTGACGGGCACCAGGGTGTCGCGCAGCTCGTCATCGGGCGCATGCAGCGACACCGCCAGACGGCACTTGAATCCTTCATCGGCGAACCGCAGCATCGCCGGCACCAGCCCGACCGTCGAGACGGTGATCCCCCGCTGCGACAGCCCCAGCCCATCGGGCTCGGGGTCGGTCAGCCGCCGGATCGCCCCGACCACCCGCTTGTAGTTGGCGAGCGGCTCACCCATCCCCATGAAGACGATGTTGGACAGCCGCGCGGGCCCGCCCGGCACCTCGCCGTCGCGCAGCGCACGCATCCCGTCGACGATCTGGTGCACGATCTCGGCGGTCGACAGATTACGGTCCAGACCCGCCTGCCCCGTCGCGCAGAACGGGCAGTTCATTCCGCACCCGGCCTGCGAGGAGATGCACATGGTGACCCGGTCCGGGTAACGCATCAGCACGGACTCGACGAGCGTGCCGTCGTGCATCTTCCACAGCGTCTTGCGCGTGGTGTCGTCGTCGCACGAGATGTGCCGGACGACGTTCATCAGGTCCGGCAGCAGCTCTCTCGCCAGCTTCTCGCGCGCCGCCGCCGGGATGTCGGTCCACTGCGCAGGGTCGTGCGCATAGCGGGCGAAGTAGTGCTGCGACAGCTGCTTGGCGCGAAACGGCTTCTCCCCGATCGCGGCCACGGCTTCGCGACGCTCGACGGGGCTGAGATCGGCAAGGTGCCGCGGAGGCTTCTTGGCCCCACGCGGCGCGACGAAAGTAAGTTCTCCGGGTGCAGGCATGGTGCGTCCAGTGTGGCAGATCGTCCAGGGAGCCCCAGGCCGGAGCGGTGAGGGGTCCATCACCCACTGTGGCCTTCTGCCATTGACGGCCCGCCTCGCACGGCCCACGGACGACCCAGGGACGGCTGGGTCATCGGCCTGACCTCGGCTCGGCGCTCAATTGTGATCGCTCCATGGGACCTGAGAGCGGCGGACGGAGACCTCCGGCGCCAAGGGACGGAGGCTCCCGGGTCGGCGGCCGGTGAAGCGACCCGAGCCCGCCGAGCCGGTGGTGCGTCCGCAGCGTCGCGGAGCCGGCGGAGGGGAAACCGGCTGAGCAGTGGCCGCCGACGGCGATCTCGGCTTGGTTGCGTTAGCCGGCGGGATGGGTGGCAGCTCGCTCTCCAGGCGCATACTGCTGGTAATGACAAAACCTGCCGTAGCCCGGCGCCATCTGCCGTCCAGCCCCTTCAAGCCCCCGGTCACGCGCCCTCCCAAGCAGTTCGCGATGGGCGACCGGGTCACACACGATGAATACGGCCTCGGCCGGGTGATCTGTATCGAGGATGAGATCGCAGTACTTGTCGACTTCGGTTCGCTGCAGGCACGGATCATGACTCCGTACGCCAAATTGTCCAAGCTCTGAGCCCTCGCGACGTCCAGGGCAGCCGCATGCTCAACCACGACGGCGGGATGCCCAGCGGAGCACGCACGCTGCGCCACGCCACATCGCGGCAGCAGCCGCTCCCCCCGACGGACGGCCCCCGCCTCGGCGGGGGCCGTCCGTCGGGGGCCGATGAGCCGTCAGGGCCGGGAGTGCCGGCCTGCTTCGTGACGGCTGATCCCCCTGCGCATCACGGTGAGGACCTGGTCGAGGTCGTCGCCCTGGTGGGGATCGTCGGCCATGCGGTGGCGACGGCGGACGCCGCAGCCGGTGCAGCGGTGGACGATCATGTAGCCCTTGGTGGGTTGGTGGTCGACGGCCACCGGGCGCATCAACGCCCGGCAGTCGCCGGCACGGTCTCCGGGCCTGACGTCCACATGAAGCGAATGCAGACACTGCGGGCAGTGGTTGCGGTAGCTCCCGTTGACGAGGGGTGCGACCTCTTCACCACAGTTGCTGCACGTGAAGCCGGTGTTCTCGGTGGTTCTGCTGATGTGCTGCTCCTCAGCGAGTCGAAGGGATCTTCAACTCGCAGGCGCAGGGTTCCGTTGGCTCTCCCCCTTTTCAGGGGTCTCAGGCTCGGCTGGGGAGGGACGCGGTTCACCGCCCGCTTCTCGGGCGGGCGATTACTTCCGGCTCCAGCTTCATCAGGGCGTGCTCGCAGCCCTGAATCCGGACCACGACCGGGTTTGTCGGTTTGTCCCGGCCACTGTCACGCGGGCATCGCCACGTGCCGCCGGTAGGTGTCGGTCCAGCCTCACTGACGTCGGCGCCGTCCCCCGTCAGGCAGCACCGGCAGCGGTACAGCGCTTCTTGATCACGCCACCTCCTCGTTCGTGTCGCGTCGGGTTCCGCAAACCGCCTGAACGGCTTCGGAGGGCGAGGCCTATCTCAAGGCGGTACGGCACCTGTTTCAAGGCGGTACGGCACCTGACCGACGGTGGCGGAGGAAGACCTGCAGAGACGCGAAGAGGGGGCTCCCGCTCGGTGCGGCAGCCCCCTCATGCAGTCCGTGCGGTCAGCCGGACCCCACGAAGATCACGAACAGCAGCCAGACGATCGGGGCCGTCGGCAGCAGGGAGTCGAGGCGGTCCATGATTCCGCCGTGGCCGGGGAGCAGGGTGCCCATGTCCTTGATACCGAGATCGCGCTTGATCATGGATTCGCCGAGGTCGCCGAGGGTGGCGCTGGCCGCGACCGCAAGGCCGAGGAGCAGGCCCTGCCACCAGGCGCCGTGCACGATCAGGAATTCCATGCACAGTGCGCCGGCCACCATCGCGAAGAGCACCGCACCGATGAGGCCTTCGCGGGTCTTTCCGGGGCTGATGCGCGGTGCGAGCTTGTGTCTGCCGAACCGCCAGCCGACCGCATACGCGCCGGTGTCGCTGACGACCGTCAGCATCAGGAAGGTCAGCACCCGCTCCGGCCCGTCGGGCTCGGCCGCGAGCATCAGCGCCACGAACGTCGCGAGGAAGGGCACATAGAACGCCGCGAAGACACCGGCGGTGACATCCCGCAGATAGTTCTCGGGTGCCTCGGTCATCCGCCAGACGAGGACGGCCAGCGCCGTGAGCGCCATCGCCACCCAGGCACCCTCGGCACCGCGGATATATCCGGCGGCCACCATGGCGGTCCCACCGACTGCCAGCGGCACCAGCGGCACCTTGATGTCCTTGCGCTCCGCCAGCCGCGAGGTCAGCTCCCACAGGCCCACCACTACGGCGATCGCTATCACGCCGATGAAGACAGGCTTGTAGACGAAGAGCGACGCAACGATGATCGCGCCGAGGCCGATGCCGACCCCTATCGCGGCGCGCAGATTGCGGCCCGCGCTCTTCTTCTTCGGCTTCTCTGAGTCCGGCGAGCTGTCGGACCCGGAAAGAGAGGTGGGCATGGGCTCCTGCGGCTTTTCGTCGCGGAACAGGGGGCCGCTCGGTCGAGCAGCCCCCCGGTCGTCCAGGTGATCCCGGCTATCCCGGATGTCCCGATATTCCCGGTCGTCGTCCTGGTGTCCGCCCGGCCCGGGCACGAAGGGCAGGGGCCGAGTCCGGTCCGGGTCACCCCAGTCGTGCCCGGGACCCGCCGGGGCGGGGGGCGCCACCCCGCGAAGCGAGGAGGCCGGTCCGTGGTCGGACGGTGCCCAGTGTCCGGCGCCGGGCGGGGCGGCCCCCCAGGAAGACTCGTTCATCAGACCTCGAGGAGCTCGGATTCCTTGTGCTTGAGGAGCTCGTCCACCTGCGCGACGTACTTCGCGGTGGTGTCGTCGAGCTCCTTCTCGGCGCGGCGCACCTCGTCCTCGCCGGTTTCCTTGTCCTTGACGAGCTTGTCGAGCGTTTCCTTGGCCTTGCGGCGGACGCTGCGGATCGAGATCTTCGCGTCCTCGCCCTTGTTCTTCGCGACCTTGATGAACTCCTTGCGGCGCTCCTCGGTCAGCTCGGGGAACGTCACCCGGATGATATTGCCGTCGTTGCTCGGGTTGACGCCGAGGTCGGAGTCGCGGATGGCCTGCTCGATGTTGCGCAGCGCGCTCTTGTCGAACGGGGTCACCACGGCCATCCGCGGTTCGGGAACCGAGAACGACGCCAGCTGGTTGATCGGCGTCATCGCGCCGTAGTAGTCCGCCACGATCTTGTTGAACATCGCCGGGTGCGCACGCCCGGTGCGAATCGCGGCGAAGTCCTCCTTGGCGACCACGACGGCCTTCTCCATCTTCTCCTCGGCCTCGAGGAGGATCTCTTCGATCACCACTTGCTCCTGGTCTTTTCGGTAAGAAGCAGAGCCTCGCCCCTGCCGCGCGTCTTCTCCTGCACGGTGTCCGACCGGCAGGCCGTTGTCCATCCCCGTACCGGGGTCTTCCCCGGTACGGGAGCTGCCGCCCGTACCGGCCGATGCCCGTACGGAACCGCGGCAGTTGGGGCCGTCAGGCCCGGGTGCCCTGATCGCTGACGAGCGTGCCGATCTTCTCACCCTTCACCGCGCGCGCGATGTTGCCCTCGGCGAGCAGCTCGAAGACGAGGATCGGGAGCTTGTTGTCCCGGCAGAGCGTGATGGCGGTGGCATCGGCGACCTTCAGGTCCCGGGTGATGACCTCGCCGTATTCGAGGGCGTCGAACTTCACCGCGTCGGGGTTCTTCTTGGGGTCGGAGTCGTAGACCCCGTCCACCCCGTTCTTGCCCATCAGCATGGCCTCGGCGTCGATCTCCAGGGCGCGCTGGGCGGCGGTGGTGTCGGTGGAGAAGTACGGCATGCCCATGCCGGCGCCGAAGATGACGACCCGGCCCTTCTCCAGATGGCGCACCGCACGTAGCGGAATGTACGGCTCCGCGACCTGGCCCATGGTGATCGCCGTCTGGACGCGGGAGTCGATGCCCTCCTTCTCCAGGAAATCCTGGAGGGCCAGACAGTTCATGACCGTGCCCAGCATGCCCATGTAGTCGGAGCGGGCGCGGTCCATGCCGCGCTGCTGGAGTTCGGCGCCACGGAAGAAGTTGCCGCCGCCGATCACGATGGCGATCTCGTAGCCGTCGCGCACCACGGCGGCGATCTCGCGGGCCATCGCGTGCACGACGTCGGGGTCGACGCCCAGTCCGCCGCCGCCGGCGAATGCTTCGCCCGACAGCTTCAGCAGGAAGCGTCGCCTGCCACCGTGGCCGGCATGGTCTGCGTGCGCGCCGTCGGCACCGTGAATCATTGAGCTCTCCTCGTGCACATACGAAGAAGGCCATTGCCGTGGGTCTGGTCCAGATCCCTGTGCGGCAATGGCCTCCTCGTCACATCTGCGGCCGGCCGTTGAGCGGCCGACTGCCTACGACCCTAGCGGGGTCGTAGGTCATTCGCTGCCTTCGCGACAGGCTCAGATGCCGACCTTGATGCGCGCGAAGCGCTTCAGGGTGACACCGGCCTCCTGCAGGACCTTCTCGACGGACTTCTTGTTGTCGAGCGCGTACGCCTGACCGAGCAGCGTCGCGTCCTTGAAGAAGCCGTTGAGGCGACCCTCGACGATCTTCGGCAGGGCAGCCTCGGGCTTGCCCTCCGCACGCGTGGTCTCCTCGGCGACGCGGCGCTCGGCCTCGACGACCTCGGCCGGGACGTCGTCCTTGGCGAGGTACTTCGGGGCGAACGCGGCGATGTGCTGCGCGATGCCCTTGGCGACCTCGGCGTTCTCCTTGTCGAGCTCGACAAGGACACCGATCTGCGGCGGCAGGTCAGGCATGGTGCGGTGCATGTAGACCGACACGAAGCCGTCGGAGAACTGCGCGAAGCGGTCCAGGACGATCTTCTCGCCCAGGGTGGCGTTGGCCTCGTCGACGAACGCCTGGACGGTCTTGCCGGCCTCGATCTCGGAGGCGAGCAGGGCCTCGATGTCGGCCGGAGAGGTCTTCGCGATGTGCGCGGCGATCTCGTTGGCGACGGCCTGGAACTTCTCGCCCTTGGCGACGAAGTCCGTCTCGCACTTCAGCTCGACGATGACACCGGAGGCGTTGTCGTCGCCGACCAGGGAGACCACGGCGCCGTTCTCGGCGGAGCGGCCCTCGCGCTTGGCGACGCCCTTCTGGCCCTTGATGCGCAGCGCCTCGACGGCCTTGTCGACATTGCCCTCGGCCTCGTCCAGGGCCTTCTTGCAGTCCATCATGCCGGCGCCGGTGAGCTCGCGGAGCTTCTTGACGTCAGCGGCGGTGTAGTTCGCCATGGTCTGTGAATCTCTTCTCGAAATCTCGAAGTCGAAAGATCTACGGGTGGACGGCGGGGGCGGCGCTTGTGGCGCCCTCCCCCGCCGTCATCAGCCGGATGCTGCGGGTCAGGCCTGCTCGGCGTCCGCGGCCGGCTTCTCGGCCTCGGCGGCGGGGGCCTCGGCGGCCGGGGCGGCCTCGGCGGCGGGGGCCTCGGCGGCCGGGGCGGCCTCCTCGGCGGGCTTCTCCTCGGCCTTGGGGGCCTCGTCGTCAGCCTTCTTCTCGCCCTCGAGCAGGTCGCGCTCCCACTCGGCCAGCGGCTCGGCGGCAGCAGCCTTCTCACCGGGCTTCTGGTCGCCGGTGGCGGCACCGGAGCGGGCGATGAGGCCCTCGGCGACGGCGTCGGCGATCACGCGGGTGAGCAGGGTGACGGAGCGGATCGCGTCGTCGTTGCCCGGGATCTTGTAGTCGACCTCGTCCGGGTCGCAGTTGGTGTCGAGGATCGCGACGACCGGGATGTTGAGCTTGCGCGCCTCACCGACGGCAATGTGCTCCTTCTTGGTGTCCACGATCCAGACGGCGCTGGGCACCTTCTGCATCTCGCGGATACCGCCGAGGGTCTTCTCCAGCTTGGCCTTCTCGCGGGAGAGGACGAGGAGCTCCTTCTTGGTGAGGCCGGAGGCGGCCACATCCTCGAAGTCGATCTGCTCGAGCTCCTTCAGGCGCTGCAGGCGCTTGTAGACGGTCGAGAAGTTGGTCAGCATGCCGCCGAGCCAGCGCTGGTTCACGTAGGGCATGCCCACGCGGGTGGCCTGCTCGGCAATGGCCTCCTGGGCCTGCTTCTTCGTGCCGACGAACATGACCGAGCCACCGTGGGCGACGGTCTCCTTGACGAACTCGTAGGCGCGGTCGATGTACGACAGCGACTGGAGCAGGTCGATGATGTAGATGCCGTTGCGCTCGGTGAAGATGAAGCGCTTCATCTTCGGGTTCCAGCGGCGGGTCTGGTGCCCGAAGTGGACGCCGCTCTCCAGCAGCTCCCGCATCGTGACGACGGCCATGGCCGTACTCCTTGTTGTACTCGGTTCCACTGCGGCCGGTCGGCCGCGGTGCCTGACGCCCCGACGCGCCTGCCGGGGAAAGCACCTTGCGGGGCCGTCCGAGGACCGAGGAGCGCGGCCGTCGTGCTGCCCGAAAGGGACTGGTGCACTGACGGCGGGGCGTGCGAAGTCGACCCGGTGACCCGGATCGCCATCAGAAGTGTACGGGACTGCCGATGCACCGGGCGACACACACCATTTCGATCCCCGCGCGGGTGACACCGTTGTCCACAACCGCCCGCTCATCCACAGCTTCTGACCAAGATCCCCACGCCGCCGCGGACTGCGCCACCGTCGGGACATGCGACGGAACACAGAACCGAACCCGCAACGCACCCCACGACCGGACACTCGACGAAGCCCTGGACCACACTCCGGCTCGACCACGATCCGCCATGCCGTCAGCCGCTTCCGCGGACGCCAGCCCGGACCGGCATACGGCGGGCGGCGCGGCACCGCCCGCAGCGGCTGGCTCGGGCGGGCCCGCAACGGGCGGCACGAGCCGGACCGCAACAGGCGGCACGAACCAGGCCGCAGCCGGCTGAAGCGCCGGACGGGCCTCGCCCCGTCTCCCTCCCCGTTCCCGTCCTGGCCCCCGTTCGCCTCCCCGCCCCTGTTCCCTCCCTCTCCTCTTTCGCCTTCCCCTCCTCTTTCGCCTTCTCCGCCGGGCTCTCCTCTCCCTCCCCCGGCTCTCCCTCCCCGGCCACGCTTCCGGCCGTCGACACCCTTACCGCCGACGCCGCGCGCAGAACCGGCCGGCTATGGGCCGAGCTGCTTCTTCCCGGCCCGTGCTCTGGGTGCGCTCCTGGCCCCCGCCGCGGCCGCGGTGCTCACCGCTCTGGTTCCCGTACCGGCGAGCGCTGCCGCCGCTCCGTCCTTGGCCGTGAGGGCGGAGCACGGGATGGAGCACAGGGTGGAGCAGATGGCGGAGGGGCCTGCGGGTGCTGCGGGTGCTGCGGGTGCTGCGGGTGCTGCGGGTGCTGCGGGTGCTGCGGGTGCTGCGGCGCGTAACGACGGAGCGAGGCCGCCGGAGAGGGGAACACACGCCCAGGAGGTGCCGGAAATGCCCCGTGACGAGCCGGTGACACGCCCCGGACCGGCGGCACGTCGCGAAGCAGTAGCGCGGGCCGACCCCTCTGGTGGGGACAGAGCGTGGCCGGTGGGAGGGGCCGGAAGAGGCGTAGGGCCCGCGGTGGTACGCGGATGGGAGCCGCCTCCTTCGCCCTGGGCGGCCGGGCACCGGGGTGTGGACCTGGCCGCGCCCGCCGGCGCGCCGGTACGGGCAGCGGCACCCGGCCGGGTTGCGTATGCCGGAACCGTCGCAGGCCGTGGCGTCCTGACGATCGAGGTATCCCGCTCGGGCCGTCCCCCGTTACGCACCACCTACGAGCCCGTACGGCCCACGGTCCGCAAGGGCCAACGCGTCACCACAGGTCAGCCGGTCGCCGTCCTGCAGCGCGGCCCGTTCCACTGTCGGGCGCCATGCCTCCACTGGGGCCTGCGCCGCGGCAAGAGCTACCTGGATCCGTTGTCCCTGCTGCCCGACAGCATGCTCCGCGGCGGCCCCTCGCGGCTGCTGCCGGTCTTCGGGGTTCCTGTACCCACGGCCGACCGCACGGCCCCCCGGCATTCGGGAGCAGCAGGACCGGCGCATTCAGCGGTGCCGACGAAACCAGCAGCCCAGCAGCGAAGGCCGGCGCCGACAGGAGCTGCCCTCATGGAAGCAGCCGGGCTCGTGGCAGCGGCCGTCTGGGCTCTGGGCCGGCTCCACCGGAGGGCTGGGTCGACCGAGGACGAAAAGAACGTGCCCAGGCAGCCGGATGGCCGGATGGCCGGATGGAGAGTCGCACGGCCATCGGCAGGAAGGTGGGTGATCACGAGGCAGCCCTGACAGCCGGGAGCGGGAGCCGAAGGAGCAGAGCAGAGGAAGCGTTGACGCTTCGGTCGTAGTGCTGGTCTGCCGCAGAGGCGGCAGCCCCGTGGGACGAGGCGCCCATCGCTGCACGACGAGGTCGACGACCGACCGGCTGCGGGCTGCGGGCTGCGGGCTGCGGGCTGCGGGCTGCGGGCTGCGGGCTGCGGGCTGCGGGCTGCGGGCTGCGGGCTGCGGGCTGCGGGCTGCGGGCTGCGGGCTGCGGGCTGCGGGCTGCGGGCTGCGGGCTGCGGGCTGCGGGGCCAACGAGCGTGGAGGTGGTGGAGGTGGGTGGGTGGGCCGGGGCCCGGGGGGAGAGAGAAGCCCCCAAGTCAGCCACGAACCCCCCGGAGCGCCATAGACACCGCCGCCTCCGTGATCTCGTCCGGGTCTTCTGCGGCACCGAGTTCGATGCGGCGGACCGCGGCGTCGACGACTCCTTGGAGGAGCATGGCCGCGAGTCGGGGCTGTGCATGGCCGAGGGCGGCCAGCGCCTCGACGATCATGGCGATCAGTCCGCCGTGGGCCGCGCGGATCTTCTCGCGTGCGCCGGCGTCCAGCTCACCGGCCGAAATGGCGACAACGGCGCGGTGGCGCCGGTCGCCGACCAGGGCGAGCTGCCGTCGTACATATGCCTCGACCTTCTCCTCGGGCGTGTCGACGCGCTCCATCGCGGCCTCCACCTCAGCGGCCCAGACCGGGAAGTCGACGGCGCACAGCTCTTCCACGACAGCGGCGCGGGAGCGGAAGTACTCATACACGGAAGAGCGCGCGAGGCCCGTGCGCTCGGCGAGGGCGGGGAAGGTCAGTGCTTCCGTTCCGCCTTCGGACAGCAGGGTGCGGGCAGCGTCCAAGAGGGCGCCGCGCTGCATCGTCCGGTGCTCGGCCACAGAGGCCGCTCGAATCCTGGGCACGTCCCCACTCTACGGATGGCACGCCCCGCGTGGCACTCCGCATGGCGACACGGCACGCGGAAAACCCGGGCGCCCGGGGGGTGACTCAGCGTCCGACGTCAGCGAGCTTCGCTCTGAGCTGGAGTACGGACTTGGTGTGGATCTGACTGACCCTGCTCTCCGTGACGCCGAGGACGTTGCCGATCTCGGCGAGCGTGAGCCCTTCGTAGTAGTAGAGCGTGACCACGGTCTTCTCGCGCTCGGGGAGGGTGTTGATGGCGCGCGCGAGCAGCCGCCGCAGCTCGCGGTCCTCGGCGATCTCGACGGGGTTCTCGGCGGCCGTGTCCTCCAGAGTGTCCATCAGGCTCAGCCGTTCGCCCCCCTCGCCGCCGACGTGCAGGAGCTCTTCCAGGGCGACCACGTTCGCCAAGGACAGCTGGCTGAACACACCGTGGAGTTCCTCCAGCGCAATGCCCATCTCCTCGGCGACCTCCGCCTCGGACGGGGTACGGCGCAGCTGCGCTTCGAGGGTGGCGTAGGCCCGTTCGACGGCACGGGCTTTCTGCCGTACGGAGCGCGGAATCCAGTCCAGGGCACGCAGCTCGTCGATCATTGCGCCGCGGATGCGGGTGATGGCGTAGGTCTCGAACTTGATGGCGCGTTCGGGTTCGAACTTCTCGATGGCGTCGATCAGTCCGAAGACTCCGGAGGAGACGAAGTCGGCCTGCTCGACGTTGGGGGGCAGGCCGACGCTGACGCGGCCGGCGACGTACTTGACCAGCGGCGAGTAGTGCAGGATCAGCTGTTCTCGCAGCCGCCCGTCGCCCGACGCCTTGTAGGAGCGCCACAGCTCGTCGAGCGAGGTGGGCGGGGCGGGGCGCACGCTGCCGCGCGCGGCGGGTGGTACAGCCGCACGATCAGACCCGGAGGTGTGCTGGGGCATTCGTCGCCTTGAGCCGTTCTGCCGAGACGCGGGTGGATGGATGTATGAGGGTGGAATTGCCTGTGAGCGTAGCGTGACCGAAGCGTCGCGGTGCGCGAGGACGGCAGGTTCGGGCGTGCGCAGATACGTTCCGCTGCCCGCACCTCAGGGTTACCTCGTACGGCGTGGCGACACCCGGACAAGGGGCCGGATGCGGCCCCCGAAGGGCCGTGCGGGCGGACGCGTTGACACGGTGCACGGGACCCCGTCCATCCCCTGCGCCACATCGCCGTCTCCTCATGGATCGGCCCCGCGCCCCGAAGCACGGCAAACCTGGATTCTGCGGTCATTCCCCTCACCCTTTCACCCGTTCGCCCCAGGTCAAGTACCGCCTCGCCGGGAACCCTCAGTCCTCTCGGCGCGTCGCGCCAACTCCCAGCGATCACCGCACCTTTGCACGAATCCGAGGGACAACAGCTCGAAGAGTTTGCGCTGCGTGACCTCACGGGGCGTGGCGGCCTCCTCCGCCAGACGGCCGGTGTCCGTGCCGCCGTGCGCGGGCAGCGCCTCCAGTACGCGGGTCGCGAGGGGATCGAGGAGGTCGCGGATGCGGGTCGGGCCCTGCTGCTCGGGAGCGAGGTCGCCGATGCTGCCGACGAGTTCGATGACTTCGTCGGCGCCGGTGACCACCGCGGCCTCGCCGCGCAGGAGTTGATGCACCCCGGCGGACAGACTGCTGGTGACCGGACCCGGCACGCCCATCGTGAAGCGGCCGAGGGCCAGCGCTCGCCGGGCGGTGACCAGCGAGCCGCTGCGCAGCTCGGCCTCCACGACGACGGTGCCTCTGGTGAGTGCGGCGATGACGCGGTTGCGCTGGATGAAGCGACTGCGGGTGGGGTGGTCGCCGGGCGGCAACTCGGCGACCACCAAGCCCTGTTCGGCGATCCTGCCGATCAACTCGGTGTGGCCCCGGGGGTAGGCGTGGTCGACCCCGCAGGCCATGACGGCGATGGTTGCGCCGTCCGCGGCCAGCGCGCCGCGGTGAGCCGCGCCGTCGACCCCGTATGCGGCTCCGGAGACAACGGCCCAGCCGCGGTCGGCGAGTCCGGCGCTGAGGGTGGTGGCGAGGTGCGCGCCGTAGTCGGTACAGGCCCGGGCGCCGACGACGGCGACGGAGCGCAGCGCCCACAGCCTGAGGTTGGCCGTCCCGCGCACCCACAGGCCGATGGGGCGGGCGTCCCCGAGGTCGTCGAGCTGGCCGGGCCATTCGTCGTCCCCGGGGCAGAGGAACCGGCCGCCGAGGGCGGTGATGGCATCGAGGTCCGCGGTGGGGCGGGCCCGGGCGGCCCGTAACCGCAGGCCCGCGATCTTGGCCGGGGTGGTGCCCGTGGGCGGGTCCGCCGCGTCGTCGGAGAGGGCGCGCCAGAGGGCCACCGGGCCCATCTCCCGCAACCAGCGGCCGGCGGTTTCGTCACCCGGTTCGAGGATGCGGGTCAGGGCGGCGCGGGCGGTGCGCTGCGGTTCGTGTCCCTCGCGGCGGGCGGTCCGCCGGCCGGCTGCCACCGGCCGTGCAGGTTGCGGCTCGGTCGTCGTGTGTGCGGCGGGGCCCGGCCTGGCGGTCGGCGCGGGCCCCTGGCTCCGGTCCGGCGTGGCGGTGACGGGTTCCCCCGTGGCGAAGCCCCATGCGTCGGTGGTGGTCATTGCTCACACCTGTCCCTGCGGCTGCGCGGCGGTCGTCGTGGTCGTGCGTTTGCCCCCGCGCCCGTTCGCTGCTGTCGGCGCGCCGCGGCGTACCCCCGTACGGAGTTCCAGGGCCCAGTTGACGTCTTCGCCGGTGGGGCGGTCGCGGCCGGACAGGTCGGCGGCGGTCCAGGCGACGCGGAGGACTCGGTCGAGGCCGCGGGCCGTGAGCAGACCGCATTCGAGGTCACGTTCAGCCGGGGCCAGGGCGCCCGGGTGGACCTGCCAGCGGGTGCGCAGTTCATGGCCGGGTACCTCGCTGTTGGTCCGCCACGGAGTGCCGGCGAGACGGGCGGCGGCACGCTCGCGGGCGGCGTGGACGCGTTCGGCCACGGTCGCGGTGGATTCGGCACCGCGGCCGAGGGCGACCAGTTCGGAGCGGGCGACCGGTTGAACGGCGATCCGGAGGTCCACTCGGTCCATCAGGGGCCCGGAGAGCCGGGCTCGGTAGCGGCGGATGGACGACGGCCGGCATTCGCAGCCACCGCCGGGGGTGCCGTGCCGTCCGCACGGACAGGGGTTGGCGGCGAGGGCGAGGAGGAAGCGGGCGGGCATGCGCATCATGCCCGCCGCCCGGGCGACGACGACATGGCCGGATTCCAGTGGCTGGCGCAGCGCGTCAAGGACACGTGGGCTGCATTCGGCGGCCTCGTCCACGAACAGCACGCCGTGATGGGCCAGGGAGACGGCTCCGGGGCGCGGCAGTCCGGTGCCGCCGCCCACGAGGGATGCCATCGTCGCGGAGTGGTGCGGGGCACAGTAAGGCGGCCGATGGAGGAGCGGCTGTCCCGGCGGGAGGGTGCCGGCCACCGAATGGACGGCGGTGACCTCCAGGGATTCCTTGGGGGACAGCCGTGGCAGCAGCCCGGGGAGGCGTTCGGCGAGCATGGTTTTGCCGGCGCCGGGCGGGCCTTTGAAGAAGATGTGGTGGCGTCCGGCGGCGGCCACCTCCAGGGCGCGGCGGGCGCTCTGCTGGCCGGCGACGTCCGCGAGATCGGGGGCGTGGTCGCCGGCCGGCAGGCCCGCGCCGATGCCGGTGCCGGGCATCACCAGTCCGGCGAGCAGCGGGTCGGGGCGGCCTTCCTCGCAGGGGTCTTCCTCGTCGGGTACCGGTTCGTCGGCGAGGACGGCGATGAGCTGACGCAGGCTGCGGACGCCGAGGACGGAGACGCCGGGGACCAGCGAGGCCTCGGCCGCGGTCTGCTCCGGGACGACGACCTGGCGGTATCCGGCGTCGGCGGCGGCCAATACGGCGGGCAGCACTCCGCGTACGGGCCGGACGCGGCCGTCCAGGCCCAGTTCGCCGATCATCATCAGGTCGGTGAGTTCGCGGGGGTCGAGGCGTTCGGCGGCGCCGAGGACCGCGCAGGCCACGGCAAGGTCGAAGCCGCTGCCGCCTTTGGGCACGGAGGCCGGGCTGAGGCCGACGGTGAGCTTCTTCTGCGGCCACTCGGTGCCGGAGTTCACGACCGCCGCCCGCACCCGCTCGCGGGACTCGATGAGACTCTTGTCGGGCAGCCCGACGAGGGTGAAGGCCGCGACGCCGGGTTCCAGGTCGGCCTGGACCTCGACGACGACGCCTTCGACGCCCACCAGCGCGACGGAGCAGGTCCGGGCGAATCCCATCAGGCCACCCCTCGGGCGTGCTGGACGACCGGGGCACCACGGGCCGGCAGGAGGACGCCGATCACATCGATCCGTACGCCTCCGGGTGGCGGGCCGCCGTGCCGCTCCAGCCAGCGTTCCGCCAGCAGCCGCAGGCGGGCGGTCTTCTCGGGGCGTACGGCCGCCATGGGGTGTTCGTACCAGCCGGCGCGGCGGGTCTTGACCTCGCAGACCACCAGGGCGTCGCCGTCGGCGGCGACGATGTCGATCTCTCCGTCGCGGCAGCGCCAGTTGCGGTCCAGGATGCGCATGCCGGCCTCGATGAGCCGCCGGGCGGCCAGGTCCTCGCCATAGCGTCCGAGGGCGCGCCGTCGGGTGTCGGCCGGCTTGGCCGCCGTAGGGCCGGGCTTCGTTGGTGTGGCCGTCTTCGGACCGGGCGCCGGTGGCGTGGCGGCTCCCCGTTCGGCCGCCGGTGCCATGGCTGCTGTCCGTTCGGCGGCCGGTGGCCGGGGGGCGGGCGGCTCGATGGCCGGCCGCCTGCCCGCGGGTGGCTTGTGTTCCGTGGGCGGCGCTCCTGCGTGCGCCCTCCGCGCCGGCTCCGCGGTCCGTGCGTCGTCCTCGGCCCTGCGGCCGGCCTGCATGGCGTTCATGCGGTACCACCTCCGGCACCGACTGTGACGCTCCCGCCCCGACCTGTTGGATCTTGGTGGACAGTGGGCCGGTTGTGGATAACCCGCTCATCCGTCCGGGTGCGGCCGGGCGCGGGGCCCGCCCCCTCCGCCGCTTCCGGCCGCCTCAGCTCCCCGGAAGGTCCAGGTCGCTCTTGTTGAGCTCTTCGATGTTCACGTCCTTGAATGTGAGGACGCGCACCTGCTTGACGAAGCGGGCCGGGCGGTACATGTCCCAGACCCAGGCGTCGGCCATCGACACCTCGAAGAACACCTCTCCCTGGACCGAATGCACCTGCATCTCGTAGTCATTGGTGAGGTAGAAACGCCGTTCGGTTTCGATCACATATTTGAACAGCCCGACGACGTCGCGGTACTCCCGGTAGAGCTTCAGCTCCATCTCGGTCTCGTACTTCTCGAGGTCCTCGGCGCTCATGGCAGATCCCCTTCAGCCGTGCGTCCCCCCATTGTGCGTCAGACCCGGTCGGTCTCCAGGAGCACCGGTGCATCGGGGGGCCCTTCGTCGAGCAGCCTGCGCAGCAGCTCGGCGAGTCTGGTTGGATACACCGTCTCATGCGAGGCGGACAGTTCCTCCGAAGTCCACCACCTCAGTCCCGAGACGCTGCGTCGCTCCAGGTCAGTCTGCCCGCCGGTGTCGGTGACAGTCCGATCGGTCCTTCCCAGGTAATACCACTCGTCCTGCTCCCAGCGCCGCCCGTCGAACGGGAAGGCACAGCGGCGCTTCCACAGGACGGGGCCGAGGACGGCACCGGTGATGCCGGTCTCCTCGGCGAGCTCCCGGCGGGCCGCCTCTTCACGGGTCTCCGTGCCTTCCAGGCCGCCACCGGGGGTGAACCACCACCTCTCGGCGGGGCGGGCCGGTTCGAAGCCGTGGAGCAGCAGGATCCGGTCGTCGGGGTCGAGCAGCACGATGCGGGAGACCGGACGCACCAAGGGCGCGTCCGGTGTGTCACCGGCCGCCGCCCCCTGGGACGCGGTCGGTCCCTCCACGCCCCGTCGTGGCCCCTCAGGCACCCTTGCGCGCCTTACGCCGGGCCAGGGGCCCGTAGGCCGCACCGACGAGGATGAGGACCGCGCCGGCGACCACCGCGAGGGTGATGGGCCGCACCGGACCGGGCTGCGAGGTGCCGCCGGGGAAGGCCGAGAATGCCGCCGGGCGCTGCATCACGCCGACGCTGCCGAGCGGCCAGGCGCGTGCGTCGACCCGGGCATTGACGGCGCTGCGCGGTACGGAGCCGTGGTCGCCATCGGTGAGGTGGACGCGGGAGTCGAGGGAATCGCTGCGGTGGTCACCGAGCAGGAAGAGCTGGCCAGTGGGGACCTTTGCCTTGAAGCCGATGGGTGAGGCGGGCCCGCTGCCTTGCAGATACGGTTCCTCGACGGGGGTTCCGTTGATCGTCAGCCGGCCCTGCTCGGTGCAGCAGGCGACCTTGTCACCGCCGACGCCGACGACGCGCTTGACCATCGGCAGGTTGCCCCAGGTGGAGTCCTTGAAGACGACGATGTCGCCGCGGCGTATCTCGGAGCCGTCGACCTTCTCGGCCAGGACCCGCGCCCCGACCGCGATCGTCGGCGTCATCGAGTCGGTCGGCACCGTATAGGGGCGGTAGATCAGCGCCGCCCATACGAAGCCGCCCAGGAACAGCACACAGCCGACGGCCACGGCCAGACCGGACAGCACACTGCCCGTCGTCCGGCCGCGGCCGTCGGTCCTGCTTTCCGTACTGCTGCTCATCCCAGCGCTCCCACCCCGCGGACCGCGCCCGCGTCGAAGATCCGGGACGGCACCTTACCTGGGGTTACGTGTTCCGGTCAGCCTCCGGCGACGCCAGATCACGATCGGCACCGCACCGGCGAGGCCGAGGGCCGCCGGCGTCGCCGCCATGGCCTTGTTGATACCGGGCTGGTCGAAGGTGTCCGGCACGGGCAGCGTCGCCCAGCGGTTGACGGGCCAGGCAATGGTGAACGCCCGGCCGACGACCTCGTTCTCCGAGACCGTGCCGTTGCCCTTGAGGTTCTGGTGGTAGCGGGAGTCGAGGGAGTCGTCGCGGTGGTCGCCCATCACCCAGATCCGGCCCTTGGGGACGTGGATCGGGCCGAACGCCCGGTCGCCGCAGGGCGTGGCCCCGGGGAAGACGTACGAGTCCTCGTCGAGCGCCTTGCCATTGACCTTGACGGGGCCGGTGCCATGGCACTCGACGGTGTCGCCGCCGACCGCGATCACCCGCTTGATCAGGTCCTTCTCCTCGGCCGAGGGCATCAGGCCGATGAAGCTGAGGACCTTCTGGACGGGGTTGGGCTCGGGGGTCGGCGTCTCGTTCAGCCAGCCGCCCGGGTCGTGGAAGACGACGACCTCGCCGCGCTGCGGCTTGGAGCCGAACCACGGCGTCAGCTTGTCGACCAGCACCCGGTCCCCGCGCTGCAGGGTGTCCTGCATCGAATCGGACGGGATCGAGAACGCCTGGACCAGGAAGGTCTTGATCAGCAGCGCCAGGAGCAGCGCGATCCCGATGAGGATCGGCAGCTCCTTCCAGAAGGCGCGCGGCTTCTTGGCCTTCTTCATGCCGCCGCTCACCTCCTTGCCCGCTGACATGTCCAACGTATCGGACGTGTCCGACGAGTCCGCCGAAGGTGAACTCTGGGCCTGCGCCCCTGACCGAGCTGGTGACTGATGCACGGAACTCGTCGCCGGCCGCGTGGTCTCACCACGTCCTGCCGGCTCTTCGGGCTCTTCGGTTCCGGACCGCGCGCCGACCGCCAAGTCCCCCACATCTACTCCTCACTCCACGCACTCGCCTGCCCGTCAACCGGCGCAGGCCCACCACTCCCATAACGAGCGGGAGTTCCGCAGGGGTCGGGAGTACGGTCAAACTCTCGGGGGACAGCCTATGCGGAGCGCCTGCCGCCGACGCCTTGGCGCCCGGCGCGTCGTGCACGGTCGTGAAGGTGTCCGGCTCTTCCAGGCGCCGCCAGTGGCTGAACGGCCAGCCGATCACCACCGCCCGGCCCACGACACCGTCCTCCGAGACCGTGCCACGGTACGGCTCGTCCAGGTGGAAGCGCGAATCCGCGGAGTTGGAACGGTGGTCGCCCATCACGAAGATCCGTCCGGTGGGGACGTTCACCGTGAACTTCAGCGTGGAGGGCGGGTTGCCCGGATGGATGTACGGTTCGGTCAGCGGGGTGCCGTTGACGGTGACCTTGCCCTGTTCGTCGCAGCATTTGACGGTGTCCCCGCCGACCGCCACGACGCGCTTGATCAGGTCCTGCTCGTCGGCCGACGGCAGCAGCCCGATGAAGGTCATGGCGTCCTTGACCGGCTGGAAGGCGCCGCCGTCGGCGGGGGGCTTGTTCTGTTCGCCCTTGAGCCAGCCTCCGGGGTCCTTGAAGACCACCACATCGCCGCGCGCCGGCTTGGAGCCGAACCACGGCGTCAGCTTGTCGACCAGCACCCGGTCGCCGATCTTGATCGTCTGCTCCATGGAGCCGGACGGGATGACGAAGGCCTGGACGAGGAAGGTCTTCAGGACGAGGGCGATGGCCAGCGCCACGCCGACGAGGATGGGGATTTCCTTGAGGTAAGAGCGTTGTCTGCGGCGTTTGATGCGCCGCGCCATACGCCGCCGCTCGGCCCGGCCGCCGGTCCCGGTCCGCCCCGCCCGCCTGCCGGTCGCCGCCCCGCCCGCCCCCAAGCCGTCGCTTCCGCCGGTCTCCTGAGGGTCGCCGTACGCGCCGCTGCCGCTGTACGGGGCGTCGGCGCCGCGTTCCGGCCCGCCGCGGCCGCGCCGGGAGCTGTCGGCGCCCCTTCCGGGCCGAGGGGTGTCGGCACCCCTTCCGGGCTGAGGAGTGCCCTTGCCCCCGTGACGGGGGCGTCCGCGGTTACCCATGGGGGCCTGCCGCGGCGGGTATCCGGTCGAAGGACCGTGGGTGCTCGAAGGTGCGCCAGCGGCTCGCCGGCCAGGTGATCAGGTCCGCGCGGCCGATGACCTTCTCCACCGGGACCGTGCCGCCTCCGGGGTCACCGAGGTGGTCGCGGGAGTCGCTTGATCTGGCGCGGTGGTCCCCCATGACCCACAGCCTGCCCTCCGGCACCACGATGTCGAAATCCACCGAGGACGGCGAGTCCCCGGGGTGGAGATACGCCTCATTCACGGGCTCACCGTTCACTTCGATCCGCCCCCGTTTGTCGCAGCAGGTCACGTGGTCACCGCCGGTGCCGATCACGCGCTTGACATAGTCGGTCTCGGCGGGCCGGGCCAGGCCCAGCGCCGCGCCGGCTCCGCGCAGCAGTCCCGTGACGGGATTCTCCTCCTGCTCCCTGTGAACGAAGGAGCCGGTGCCGTCGAACACCACCACATCGCCCCGCGCCGGCTCGCTGCCGAAACGGTACGCCAGCTTGTTGACCAGCACCCGGTCCCCGATCCGCAGGGTGTTCTCCATGGAGGAACTGGGAATCAGAAAGGGCTGCGCCACACACGCGCTGAGCAGCAAGGCGAAGGCCAGGCACAGCGCGAGCAGGGTGGCCGGCCGGTGGCGCAGACCGGCCGCACGGGCGAGCAAACGCGCGGAGCGCGACCCCTGCTCCGGCCCCTGTTCGGGGGTGGGAGAGGGGTCGCGCTCCGTGAGCTGTGCGTCGGTGTCCATCGGGCCCTGAGCCTATCCGGCCGGATCCGGACCCCGTACGCGAGAGTCGGTTTGCGTTGCCCCGGCGCAAAAAATCGCGCTCCGGGACGGCCCGGCTCAGTTGTCGCGCTTCTCCTTGATCTTCGCGGCCTTGCCGCGGAGCTCGCGGAGGAAGTACAGCTTGGCGCGACGGACGTCACCGCGGGTCACGACCTCGATCTTCTCGACGATCGGGGTGTGCACCGGGAAGGTGCGCTCGACGCCGACGGAGAAGCTGACCTTGCGGACCGTGAAGGTCTCGCGCACGCCGGCGCCCTGACGGCGGATGACAACGCCCTTGAACTGCTGCACACGGGAGCGGTTGCCCTCGATGACGCGGACGTGGACGTTGACGGTGTCACCCGGGCGGAAGGCCGGGATGTCGCTGCGCTTCGACGCGGCGTCGACGGAGTCGAGAAGGTGCATGACCTACTGCTTTCTTCGCTGATGCCACAGGTCATCAACGGGATATCGGAAATGATGTGTCGGATGCCGCTTCGTCGGACGGGCGTCGTTCCCCCTGTGGCAGGGGCGCGCGCCGGACTCACACGGCAGCGGCCTATTCTTCCACGGCCCCACTCGTCCGCCCAAATCGGCCGTCCTCGCCCGCTGACCAGCCCAGAGCAGCCAGGATCGCGCGGTCGTGCTTGTCGAACGCGGCGGGGTCGGCGCGCTCGATCAGATCGGGGCGGTTGAGGTCGGTGCGGCGGAAGGCCTCGTCACGGCGCCAGCGGGCGATCTTGCCGTGGTGGCCGCTGAGCAGCACCTCGGGGATTCCGCGGCCGCGCCACTCGGGAGGCTTGGTGTAGACGGGGCCCTCCAGGAGGTCGGCCATCGCACCGGGGGCGAAGGAGTCGTCCTGGTGGGAGGCGGCATTGCCGAGGACGCCGGGCAGCAGCCGGGCCACCGCCTCGACCATGACCAGCACCGGCGCCTCTCCGCCGGCCAGGACGTAGTCGCCGATGGAGACCTCACGGACGTCGACCCGGTCGCCGTACTCCTCGATGACGCGGCGGTCGATGCCTTCGTAGCGGGCCGGGGTGAACACCAGCCAGGGCTTGGCCGAGAGCTCGACCGCGAGCTGCTGGGTGAAGGGCGCGCCGCTCGGGGTGGGGACGACGATCACCGGTGCGCCTTCACCGGACGCGAGGATCGAATCGAGCGCTTCGCCCCACGGCTCGGGCTTCATGACCATGCCGGGGCCGCCGCCGTAGGGCGTGTCGTCGACGGTGTTGTGCTTGTCATGGGCCCATGCGCGCAGGTCGTGGATGCGCACATCGAGCTGTCCGCGGGCGCGGGCCTTGCCGACGAGGGAGACGTTCAGCGGTTCGAGGTACTCCGGGAAGATCGTGACGACATCGAGCCGCATCAGCTGTCCTCGCGGCTGCCGGCGATGTCCGCCTGGCTGTCGTCGAGGAGGCCGGGCGGCGGGTCGATGACCGCGCGCTGCTCCTCCAGGTCGATCTCCGGCACGATCTCGGAGACGAACGGGACCAGCACCTCACTGCCGTCGGGCCGCTGGACGACCAGCAGGTCCTGGTAGGGCAGATGGGAGATCTCGGAGATCCGGCCGACCTCGGTGCCGTCGCGGGTGACGACATCGAGGTCCATCAGCTGGTGGTCGTAGAACTCCTCGGGGTCCTCGGGGACTTCCTCGGGGTCGACCTCCGCGATCAGCAGGGTGTTGCGCAGCGCCTCGGCGGCCGTGCGGTCCGCGACGCCCTCGAAGCGCAGCAGCAGCCGGCCGCTGTGCACCCGGCCGGCCGTGATGGTCAGCGGTCCGACGGAGGACGGTTCGGTGGCGAGGACGGCGCCCGGGGCGAGCCGCAGTTCGGGCTCGTCGGTGCGCACCTCTACCGTGACCTCGCCCTTGATGCCGTGGGCGCGGCCGATCCGTGCCACTACCAACTGCACGCTGTTCTCTCCCGTTTCTTGCGGCTGAGCCGCCGCCGCTTTCGCGGAGGCGGCCGAGGACCGTCGCGGTTTCTCCATGGAGGGCGGTGCGGGTGGATCCACCCTCACCAACGAACTCGGGCCGGGGACGGCCCGAGGGCCCTCCCCGGCCCGAGCCGGTGTTCAACTTGTCAGCGGACCTGGTCCACGTCGACGAGGTCGACGCGGATGCCACGGCCGCCGATGGCGCCCACGACGGTCCGCAGGGCACGGGCGGTACGGCCGTTGCGGCCGATCACCTTGCCGAGGTCGTCGGGGTGGACCCGGACCTCCAGCACGCGCCCGCGGCGCAGGGTGCGCGAGGCTACCTGCACGTCATCGGGGTTGTCGACGATGCCCTTGACGAGGTGCTCGAGGGCTTCCTCGAGCATGCTCAGGCCTCGGTCGACTCGGAGGTGGACTCGGCCGCAGCCTCGTCCGCCTTCTTGTCAGCCTTCTTCGCCTTCGGGGTGATGGCCTCACCCTTGGGCTCGTTGCCGGAGTCCTTGGCCGCGGCCTCGAAGAGGGCGCGCTTGTCGGCCTTCGGCTCGGCGACCTTCATCGGCGCCGGGGCCGGCAGGCCCTTGAACTTCTGCCAGTCGCCGGTGACCTTGAGGATGGCCATGACGGGCTCGGTCGGCTGCGCGCCGACACCCAGCCAGTACTGGACACGCTCAGAGTCGACCTCGATGCGCGAGGGGTTCTGCACCGGGTGGTACAGGCCGATCTCCTCGATGGCCCGGCCGTCACGGCGGGTACGGGAGTCGGCGATGACGATGCGGTAGTGAGGCGCGCGGATCTTGCCCAGACGCTTCAGCTTGATCTTGACTGCCACGGGAGTGGTGTCTCCTGGTCTTGACGTGGTGGGGCACAACGGGATGCCACGTGGGGTTGCGGTACTCGGGGTGCCCGATGGACGCGTCAGCCGGAGGAGAGAGGGGTCCTGTGCGACTGTCGAGTACAGCTAGCTATTGTGCCACACGCCCGTGGGTCAGCCGACCGCGGCCACCTCGGGGATCCGGAAGGGCTTGCCGCAGCCGCCGCAGACGATCGGCGCCTGGGCCAGCACGGAGGGCACCACGCGGACGTTGCGCCCGCAGTCGCAGACGGCCTTGACGCGGACGCCCCCTCCGGAGGAGCCGTGCCGGGCGGCCGGCCCCCGGAAGCTGCGGGAGGTGTCGGTGGCGGTGGCGGCGGTGTGCGCCTTGAGGGCTCTGGCCAGTCGTTCGATGGTGGAGCGGTAGCGCCTTCTGGCTTCGGGGTTGAGCGTGACCAGGGAGAAGCCGCTGCTGGGGTGCGGCTCGTCGGCATGGTCCAGGCCCAGCTCCTCGGCGATCGCCAGGAAGCGGCGGTTGTGGTAGCGGCCTGCGCGGGAGGTGTCGCGGATGCCGCGGGTGGCGGCGATGCCGTGGACTGCCTCATGGAGCAGCCGTTCGAAAGAGAGTTCGGCGCCGCAGGCGGACGAGGACTCTCCGATCAGGGACTCGGGCGCGGCCAGGTCCGGCAGCTCGGGGTGGTGCCGTTGAATATCGGCCCAGGCGAGCGCCAGTTCGGCGGCGAGGACAGGCGGTGTCGTGCTCACGTCGTGACAACGAGCCGGGGTCGCCCGGTGTTCCGATTCCGGGGCATCCCAAATAATTTGCACGTACCAGTCAGTTTACGGTCATGAGGCGTGCCGGGGGCGGGGTGCGCAGATCTGCGCAGAAGACGCCCAGGGGACCTCAAGCCGGTACGTATCCCCGCGTACGCCGCATGGCGTAGCCGGTCGTATCCCGGGGCAACGATCATCGCGGCGATGGTACGGGGGTGCCTGTGCCCGGTCGGCACCGGCTCGTATCCCACCCTAGGGGCCGGCGGGGGTGGGTGGCCGGACGGCACCCGGGGCGCGGGGAGCGTCCGGGCGGCGGGTGCTGCCGTGGCGGAACGGCGCCGGCCGGGGCACCCTGGAACGGCGCTCCAGGGAGCGGGCCCGGCGCACACGGGGGCGCGCGGGAGACAACCCCGGCGCACCCCCTGGACGCCCGGACGAATGCGCAGTTGTCTGGATCGCGGGGGGCGCACCACGCGCGAACACGGGGGCGATCGGTACGGAACAGCTTCGGGTTCTCGGCGAATAGGGGCGCTATCGATGTCACCGACGCTCGTGCGGCACCAGCTTCCGCACTCCGGATCCATGCGCTGCGACGACCCTCTCGTTCCGGCCGGGTCACGGGCGCGCACCCGTGACTGGGCCGAGATCCAGGAGCGGATGCTGGTGCCGCTCTACGAGGCCGCGTACGACCGTCTGGGGGTCGGGCCCGGTACCCGTCTGCTGGGGCTGGGGTGTGGCTCCGGGCTGGCGCTGCTGCTCGCGGCGGCGCGGGGCGCGCAGGTCAGCGGGGTGGATGCGGACGAGTCCCGGCTGGAGCTGGCGCGTGAACGGCTCACGCCGGACGGTATGCCGGAGCACACCCGGCTGGTCAGCGGCGGGCTGGAGGACGCGGCGCCCGGGGACGCCCCTTTCAATGTGGTCACGGCGTTCCATCCGGTGGGCTGCGTGAGCACGGTCGAGGGGCTGACGGCGTCGCTCACCGCGGCGGCGGGGCTGGCGGAGCGCGGCAGTGCGGTGGTGCTGGGCGGCTGGGGCCCGGTGGAGCGGTGTGCCACGGCCGGGGTACTGCGGGTGGCGCAGCGGCCGGCCGGTCCGGCGGGCGAGGACGCCGCAGGCTCAGCCGGGTGCTGGACCGGCGGCCGGGACGATCTGGAGGAGCTGGCGGAGCGGGCCGGGCTGCGGCCCGATGGTTCGGGCCGGGTGGCCTGCCCGTTCGGGTACGCCGATCTGGCGAGTGCGGTGCGGGGGATGCTGTCGACGGGGCTGTTCGACACGGCGCTGGAGGCGGCCGAGCAGCGTCAGGTGGAGAAGGAGCTCGCGGAGGCGCTGTATCCGCATCAGCGGGCTGACGGGACGGTGTGGATGCCGAATGTCTTCCGCTATCTGATCGCGCGGACGAGGTAGCGCGGGGCCGGGCCGGCGACAGGGCCCCGGGGGCGGCCGTCCGGGCGGGCTTTCGGCGGGCGGCCGGCAGTATCCAGGATCCCGGACGGGATCCGTTCCCGGACGGGGTTCGGCCGCGCCGGGCGGCCGGGAAGGCACTGATGAGCGATCTGCTGCAAACCGTCTCGGGCACCTTGCCCGCTTCCGCCGTGCGCGGGCCGGTGCTCGCCCATGAGCATCTGGCGCTCGATCTGACCCGGGGCGCCGACAGCGCGGCGACCTTGACCCCCGGGCACCGTGCCGCGATCACCGAGGAACTGGCATCGCTGCGCACCGAGTTCGGGCTCGGCCTGCTCGTCGAGCTCACCTGCCGGGGCATGGGGCGCGATGTGGCCTCGATGGCCCGGATCGCCGCGGATTCGGGGGTGGCGGTCATCGCGGCGACCGGCTGGTATTACGAGCCGTTCCATCCCGCGGAGCTGAGCCGCACCAGCGCCGAGCGGCTGGCCGGCACGCTGGTCGGGGAGATCGAGCGCGGCTGCGGTGGCTCCGGGATCCGTCCCGGGGTGATCGGCGAGGTCGGCAGCCACGGCGATGTGCCGAGCGAGCCGGAGGCGCGGACGCTGACCGCGGCGGCGCTCGCCGCTGCGGCGACCGGGCTGTCGGTGGCCACCCATGCCCGGTTCGGCCGCGGCGGGCTCGCCCAGCTGGAGCTGCTGACGGCGGCCGGGCTGCCGCCGCACCGGGTCAGCATCGGCCATCAGGACCTGCTCGACGATCCGGCGGTGCACCGGGAGCTGGCGGCGGCCGGTGCGTACCTCGCGTTCGACACCGTCGGCAAGGAGAGCTACCGGAGCGACCGGGGGCGGCTGCGGCTGCTGCTGGCCCTCCTGGAGTCCGGATACGCCGACCGGGTGCTGCTGAGCTGCGATGTCTCCCGCCACGGCTATCTGCTCAGCGAGGGCGGAACGGGCTACGGGCACCTGTTCCGGTCCTTCCTGCCGCGGCTGCGGGCGGCGGGCGTGGACGAGGAGCTGACCGACCGGCTGACGCGGCGCAATCCGCTGCGGTTTCTCACGGGGCGGGACGAGGCGGACGACGGGCCGCCGGCCCTCTGACGCGGGGGCCGCGGGGCCGGCGCCCGGCCCGTGTCCCGTGCTCCCCGTGCCCACCCCGTATCCGCCGGACACGGCGGAGCCCCCGACCACCCATGGCGGCCGGGGGCTCGTCAGCCGAAGCTGCGGAAAGTCGCGGGAGGGCTCAGCCCATGAACTTCTTGAACTCCTCGGGGAGTTCGAAGTTCTGCGGGTCCTGGCCGCCCTGCGGCAGGCCCAGCGGGTTGCCGGCCTGGGCGGCCTCCCGGCGCGCCGTCGCGGCCTCCTCCTCGGCCTTGCGCTTCATCGGGTTACCGCTCTTGCGCTTGCCCTTGGCCTGCTTGACCTGCTTCTTCTTGCGGGCTCCACCGCCCATGCCAGGCATCCCCGGCATGCCGGGCATCCCGGGCATGCCGCCGCCCTGAGCCATCTTGGACATCATCTTGCGGGCGTCGAAGAACCGCTCGACCAGGCCCTTGACCGCGCTGACGTCGACACCGGAGCCCTTGGCGATACGGGCCCGGCGCGAGCCGTTGATGATCGTCGGCTCCTGGCGCTCGGCCGGGGTCATCGACTTGATGATGGCGGCCGTGCGGTCGACCTCACGCTCGTCGAGGTTGTTGATCTGGTCCTTCATCTGCCCCATGCCGGGCAGCATGCCGAGCAGCTTGGAGATGGAGCCCATCTTGCGGACCTGCTCCATCTGGGCCAGGAAGTCGTCGAGGGTGAACTCCTTGGGGCCCTTCGCCAGCTTGGCCGCCATCTTCTCGGCCTCGGCCTGGCTGAAGGTCTGCTCGGCCTTCTCGATCAGGCTGAGCATGTCGCCCATGCCGAGGATGCGGGACGCCATGCGGTCCGGGTGGAACGCGTCGAAGTCGTCCAGCTTCTCGCCGTTGGAGGCGAACATGACCTGCTTGCCGGTGACGTGCGCGACGGACAGCGCGGCACCACCACGGGCGTCACCGTCGAGCTTGGAGAGCACCACGCCGTCGAAGCCGACGCCGTCGCGGAACGCCTCGGCGGTGTTGACCGCGTCCTGACCGATCATCGCGTCGACGACGAAAAGGACCTCGTCGGGGCTGACCGCGTCGCGGATGTCCGCGGCCTGCTGCATCAGCTCCTGGTCGATGCCCAGACGGCCGGCGGTGTCGACGATGACGACGTCGTGCTGCTTGGTGCGCGCGTACTCGATCGAGTCCTTGGCCACCTGGACCGGGTCGCCGACGCCGTTGCCCGGCTGGGGGCCGTAGAAGGCGACCTCCGCGCGCTCCGAGACGACCTGGAGCTGGTTGACGGCGTTGGGGCGCTGGAGGTCACAGGCGACCAGCAGCGGGGCGTGGCCCTGCGTCCTGAGCCAGCGGCCGAGCTTTCCGGCGAGGGTGGTCTTACCGGCACCCTGCAGACCGGCCAGCATGATCACGGTCGGGGGCGTCTTGGCGAGCCGCAGCCGGCGGGTCTCGCCGCCGAGGATGCCGATGAGCTCCTCGTTGACGATCTTGATGACCTGCTGGGCGGGGTTCAGCGCCTGGGAGACCTCGGAGCCGGTGGCACGCTCCTTGACCTGCTTGGTGAAGGCGCGGACGACGGGGAGGGCGACATCGGCTTCGAGCAGCGCGATACGGATCTCGCGCGCCGTGGCGTCGATGTCCGCCTCGCTCAGGCGGCCCTTGCCCCGGAGGTTTTTGAAAGTACTCGCCAAGCGGTCGGAAAGCGTATCGAACACGGCGGTCGTCGATCCTCGGGGTCGGGGGCGGGGTTCAGTCGGGTTCCAGGGTATCGGGCTGCGCAAGCGAACCGGTCCTGCCCCGCTCCCCGCCGGTCCGGCCCCGCGCCCCGGCCGCTACTGCAGAGCACGCTCGACGGCCGCCGCCACCTCATGGGCCGCGCCGTCGGACAGCGGCTCCCCGTCCGCTCCCGTGACATAGAACGCATCCACCGCGTTCGCGCCCAGGGTGCTGATGTGGGCGCTGCGGACGGCGACGCCGGCCTTCTCCAGGGCGCGGCCGATGCGGTGCAGCAGACCGTGTGCGTCCTGGGCGCGGACCTCGATGACGGTCGCGGTGCGGGAGCTGCCGCAGGCCACGGTGACCCGGGGCGGCGGGGCGAGCACGGCACGGGCCCGGCGGGCGTAGGCGCGTTCGCGCTCGGCGAGGCGGGCGGGGATGTCGAGCGAGCCGTCCAGGGCGCGGGCCAGGTCGGCGCGCAGCCGGTCGGCGCGCGGCAGCGAGCCGTATTCGGCGGCCACCCGCCAGCGCAGCAGCAGGACCGGGCCGTCGTCGACGGGGTCGAGCATCAGCAGGTCGGCGGCGCGGACGGTGAGCCGGTGCAGGGCCAGCACACCTGCCGCGGCGGGCAGGACACCCGGCGTGCCCGGCGGGCTCGTCGAGGGGCGGCGGCCGGGTGAGCGGTGCGCGGGTACGGCGATGAGCAGTTCCACCCCGACCGGCTCCCGGTCGGGCGGCGCGGCCCCGTCCCCGGTTCCGGCGGCGGGTTCGGAGCGGGCGTGCAGCGCCAGGACCGGGCCGCCGGTGCGCCGGGCCTCGGTCGCCAGCCGCTCCTGCTCGGCGGTCGGCTCGTCGGCGTCGCGCACCTCCGTACGGGGCTCCCCCGCGAGCCGCGCGGTGACCCGTTTGACCAGGTCGGCGACGAGTCCACCGCGCCAGGCGCTCCAGGCGGCGGGCCCGGTGGCCAGGGCGTCGGCCTCGGTCAGGGCGTGCAGCAGCTCCAGGGTGCCGGTGCCGCCGACCGCCTCGGCGACCGCGCCCACGGTCGCCGGATCGTCCAGATCGCGCCGGGTGGCGGTCTCGACGAGCAGCAGGTGGTGGCGTACGAGGGTGGCGATCACCGCGGTGTCGCGGGCACCGAAGCCGAGCCGGGCCGCCACATCGCGGGCGATGGTCTCACCGGCCACCGAGTGGTCACCGGGCCAGCCCTTGCCGATGTCGTGCAGCAGGGCGGCGATCAGCAGCAGGTCGGGACGGTGCACCCGGCGGGTCAGGGCCGAGGCCCGTACCGCGGTCTCGATGAGGTGGCGGTCCACGGTCCAGGTGTGGACGGGGTTGCGCTGGGGGCGGCAGCGGACGCGTTCCCAGTCGGGCAGCAGCCGGGTGATGATGCCCTCGGCTTCCAGTGCCTCCCAGACGGGGACGGTGTGGCTGCCCGCGCCCAGCAGCGTCACCAGCTGTTCGCGGGCCTCGGCGGGCCAGGGCACGGGCAGCGGCCGGGTGGCGGCGGCCGCGCTGCACCGGCGGATCGAGTGGGTGGCCAGCGGGATCCCGGCCTGGGCGGCAGCGGCGGCGGCGCGCAGGACCAGCACCGGGTCCCGCTCGGGGCGTGCGGTACGGGCCAGCACCGCCTCGCCGTCGAGTTCGACGACGCCTTCGGCGAGCGGTGAGCGCTCGCCCCTGCCCGCGGTACGGCCGTGCAGCAGGCCGCGCAGCATGGGCTTGACGGAGCGGGCGCGCAGCACCCGGCCGACCTCCCGCCAGGTGACATCGGCGGCGTAGGAGATGGTGCGGGCGGATTCGTAGGTCTGCCGCAGCAGGGCGTCCGCGTCGAGCATGCCCAGGGCGCCGGCGACCTGGTCCTGTTCCTGGAGGGAGAGCCGGTCGGTGGCGCGGCCGGTCGTCAGATGGAGCGCGTCGCGGGTGTCCAGCAGGCGGGTGCGGGCGGCTTCCAGACCACCGCGCGGGGCGTCGGCGAGCCAGGAGGCGGCGACCGCACGGAGCGCGGTGGCGTCCCGCAGCCCGCCCCTGGCGTCCTTGAGGTCGGGTTCGAGCAGGTACTGGAGTTCGCCCTGCCGCTCGGCGCGCTCCTGGCACAGGTCGTGGAGTTCCGGCAGCCGCTTGGGGGCGCTCTCCCGCCAGTCGGCGTAGGCGGTGGTGCGCAGCGCGCCGGTCAGTTCCGCGTCGCCGGCCAGGTGGCGGGCGTCGAGCAGGCCCAGCTGCACCTTCAGGTCGTCGCGGGCCGCTTTACGGGCCTCGGCGGGGGTGCGTACGGAGTGGTCGAGGGCCAGACCGAGGTCCCAGACGGGGTACCAGAGGCGGTCGGCGAGCGCGGCGAGGTCGCCGCGGTCGGCGCGGCC
Organism: Streptomyces sp. NBC_00400; assembly: GCF_036048035.1. Classification (NCBI taxonomy): domain Bacteria; kingdom Bacillati; phylum Actinomycetota; class Actinomycetes; order Kitasatosporales; family Streptomycetaceae; genus Streptomyces; species Streptomyces sp. NBC_00400. The sequence continues at coordinate 2,224,868 of NZ_CP107940.1, forward strand.
GTCGTGCAGCAGGAGCAGGTCGAGATCGCTGCGCGGGGAGAGTTCGCCGCGGCCGTAGCCGCCGACGGCGACCAGGGCGGTCCCGGACAGGCCGGCTTCGGTGGCGTGCCGGTGCAGCAGGCCGGCCAGCCAGTCGTCGGTCAGCCGGGCGAGAGCGGCGCGGCGGTCGGGTCCGATGGCCGCCTCGTCCTGGAGGAGCCGCAGCCGGGCCGCCGGGTAGCCGCCTTCCGGGGCGGGCGCGGGCTCCCGCGCCGGGCCCGGTGTTCCGTCCGGTCCTGCCGTTTCCTCGGCGCTCTCCGTCACGTCGTGCGCTCCTCGGTCGTCCGGTCCCCCGCGGTCACGTCTTCCCCGTACGGCCCCGGGGCACCTTCAGTCTGGGGTGCCGCGGGGCGGGCTGCCATCCGCCGCCCGGACGTCCGCTCCGGCACGGCGGCGGGTGCCGCCGGTGCCGGAGCCGCGCCGCGGCGGCGGTGGCGCGTCACAGTGCGTCCGGTCCCCGCTCCCCGGTCCGCACCCGTACCGCGTCGTCCACCGGAATGCTCCAGACCTTCCCGTCGCCGATCTTGCCGGTGCGCGCCGCCTTGACGACGACGTCCATCAGCTCCTCGGCGTCGGCGTCCTCGACCAGCACCTCGACGCGGATCTTGGGCACCAGGTCGACGGTGTACTCGGCACCGCGGTACACCTCCGTGTGCCCGCGCTGCCTGCCGTAGCCGCTGGCCTCGGTGAGCGTCAGGCCGTGCACGCCGAAGGCCTGCAGGGCGTCCTTCACCTCGTCCAGCCGGTGCGGCTTGATTACTGCCGTGATGAGCTTCACGCGTCCACCTTCTTCGTCAGAGCCTCGCCGAGTGCCGGTCCCTTGCGGCCGACCGTGCCGCCGCCCGCGCCGGCGAAGTCGTACGCGGTCTCCGCGTGTGCGGCCTGGTCGATGCCGGCGACCTCCTCGTCCTCGCCGACCCGGAAGCCCATCACCAGGTCGATGGCCTTGGCAAGGACGTAGGAGACGACCAGGGAGTAGAGCAGTACGCAGACCACACCGACGGCCTGCCGGCCGAGCTGGTCGAGGCCGCCGCCGTAGAACAGGCCCTTGGCCTTGCTCTGCACCCCGCCGGTGGCGAAGAAGCCGATCAGCAACGAGCCGACGACACCGCCGACGAGGTGGACGCCGATGACGTCCAGGGAGTCGTCGTAGCCGAACTTGTACTTGAGGTTGACGGCCATGGCGCACAGCACACCGGCGATCACACCGACCGCGATGGCGCCCAGCGGGCTGACGGCGCCGCAGGCCGGGGTGATCGCGACCAGTCCGGCGACCGCGCCGGAGGCCGCGCCGAGCGTGGTGAACGAGCCGTGCCGGAGCTTTTCGTACGCCAGCCAGCCGAGCATCGCGGCGGCGGTGGCGACCTGGGTGTTGACGAAGGCGACCGCGCCGATGCCGTCGTCGTTGCCGAGCCAGGAGCCGGCGTTGAAGCCGAACCAGCCGAACCACAGCAGTCCGGCGCCGAGCATCACCAGGGGCAGGCTGTGCGGCCGCATCGGGTCCTTCTTGAAGCCGATGCGCTTGCCGACGACGAGAATCACGCCGAGCGCCGCGGCACCGGCGTTGATGTGGACGGCCGTACCGCCGGCGAAGTCGATGACGCCCAGCTTGAAGAGCCAGCCGCCCTCGCCCCAGACCCAGTGGGCGACGGGGAAGTACACCACGGTGACCCACAGGGCGACGAACAGCGCCCAGGCGGTGAACTTCACCCGGTCGGCGAGCGCACCGCTGATCAGCGCCGGCGTGATCACCGCGAACATCAGCTGGAAGACCGCGAAGACATAGACCGGGATGGTGCTGGTGCCCCACAGCTCGGTCAGGCCGATGTGGCTGAGGCCGGCGAAGTTGCCGTTCCAGCCGATGAAGCCGCCCTTGTCGGTGCCGAACGCGAGCCCGAAGCCGTACAGGACCCACAGGATCGTGACGATGCCCAGGCTGATGAAGCTCATCATCAGCATGTTGAGCACGCTCTTGACCCGGACCATGCCGCCGTAGAAGAAGGCGAGCCCGGGGGTCATGATCATCACCAGGGCGGAGCAGATCAGCATGAACCCGGTGTTCGCCGGGCTGAGCGTCACCTTGTCTGCTGCAAGCGTCAGGATGCCTGGGGGCATCGGCGTCTCCTCGTCGTCGATGCGGCCCGTGCGGGCGTGTTTCTGGTGGGCCGGCTTCGCGATGAGGTTGTCGCAGCGCGGTTTCGGCCAAACCTTGCCGGTGTTTCACCGCAGTGACGAAGAAGGCCCCCGTGTTACGCCCCGGTGAACTCCCAGATCAGCCCCGGACCAGCACCGGACCACCCGCAGATCACCCCAACGTCCCCCGTTCACCCCACCGAAACCACCGCTTGAGCAACCCCCACGGCGCCCAACCACCTCCGCGAAAGCGGCGCCGGCTTAGGCGCAAAGGCGAGCCCGGCCGCGACTGCCGCCCGCGTGACCTGGCATGGGGGAGCCGAGTCGGGCTGTACGGGGCGGCGGCCGCGGCCGGAGTTCTGGGAGGGCGTGCCGTCAGACGGCCGCCGCTGATTCGGGAAGCTGGCGGGTGAGCTCGTCGCTGAGCCGGATCACCTCGGCGACACCGCCGAATTCCCGCGCCGCAGTGTCCACGGTCTTGCGCAGCCGGGTGTTGACCCGCTCCGAGCGGACCTGCCGGGCGAACGGGATCGCCTGCTGCGCCATCGCCGCGCAGGCTTCCGGCTCCTTCTGCAGCAGATGCACGGTCGCCATCCCGATCAGGTTGAGCGCATACGACCGCTGGTGCTCGGGGTCCTGGCCGAACAGTTCCACGGCGCGCTCCATGACGGGCTCGGCGAGCGAGGCGTAGGTGGGGCTGCGGCCGGCGACATAGGCGAGATCGCGGTAGGAGTGGGCGTTCTCGGCGTTCAGCTCGGCCTCGGAGAAGAAGCGGATCCAGTCCGGTTCGGGCTCGCCGGGCAGCACGTCGGAGAAGGTGTCCTCGGCCATCCGGACGGCCCGCTTGACCTTGCTGGGCTGGCCCATTCCGGCGTAGGCGCGGGCCTCCATCGCATACAACATGGCCTGGGTGCGCGGGGTGGCCGTTTCGCGGCTGCCGTACTGGGCCAGATGGATGAGCTCCAGTGCATCGTCGGGCCGGCTGAGGTGGATCATCTGCCGGCTCATGCTGGAGAGGATGTACGAGCCCAGGGGCCGGTCGCCGGCCTCCTTGGACGCATGCAGGGCCAGCACGAAGTATTTCTGGGCGGTGGGCTGCAGCCCGATGTCGTAACTCATCCAGCCGGCCAGTTCGGCGAGTTCGGCAGCGACCTTGAACAGCCGCTTGGACACCGCCGCGGGCTGTGGCTCCTGGAGGAGGTCGGTGACCTCGTGAAGCTGGCCGACCACCGCCTTGCGCCGCAGCCCGCCGCCGCACTGCGCGTCCCACTGCCGGAACATCGCCGTCGTCGACTCCAGCAGGTCCAGCTCCGGCTTGGACAGCCGTGCGTGCCGCCTGCCACGGTCGGGCTCCGCGACGTCGCCCTGGCCCGCGGGCACCGGGACCAGCCAGCGCTGCATCGGCTCGATGAGGCTGGGGCCGGCGGCGAGGGCGAGGGAGGTGCCGAGGAAGCCGCGGCGGGCCAGCATCAGGTCGCTGCGCGAGAACTCACTGATGAGGCTGACCGTTTGGGCCCCGGCCCAGGGCAGGTCCACGCCGGAGACGGACGGGGACTGGTGCGCGGAGCGCAGCCCCAGCTCCTCGATGCCGACCACGCAGCCGAAGCGCTCGGAGAACAGCTCGGACAGGATCCGCGGGATGGGCTCGCGCGGCTGCTCGCCGTCGAGCCAGCGGCGGACCCGGGAGGTGTCCGTACTGATGTGGTGCGCGCCCATCTGGCGTGCCCGGCGGTTGACCTGCCGCGCCAGCTCCCCCTTGGACCAGCCGCTGCGCATGAACCACGAACCCAGCTGTGCGTTGGGTTGTTTGGCGGCGTCGGTGCCGCCACTGCCGCCGTTGCCTCCCACTGGAAGCCCCCATCCCGATAGCTGCCTTGAAGTCTGTGCCCGGTGCCCGGTGCCCGGTGCGTGCCGCGAACCCGCCACAGCCTGCCGCCTGTTGCGACGCCTGTCCGGGGTACATCTACCCGACCACGGATTCCGGCCACACCTTTTGGCCTGTGCCCCACCGGTCGTTGCCACCGGCATACCCGTGCGAATGATGCCTCTCCGGGGTTCGTGTACCGAAAGTAATCCTACGATCACCCCTCACGCGAGGGCGATTGCGGAAACGCCACCATTCGCCACCCCTTCGTATGAACTCCCCGACAGGCTCTCGCGATTGACTTGACACAGGTCGAGCAAGGCCGGGCGGAGCGAAGCGCGCCAGGGCTCGCACGGCACACCGCACCACCCGGCACACCACGTCACACCACCGGCACCACGGGCCGGCGACGGAGCGTGAAGGGCGCGACGTCGTCAACCCGCCGACTCGTAACCACTGGCACGCACCACCCGTTGGAGGGGGCATGGGCTTCACGATCGGCGGCATCCGAGAGATGCGCTCCAGCTCCCGGCGCCGCGTCCGCTCGACCGACATCACGGCGGCGGCGGAGTACACCGGGCTGTGGGGCTGGGACGTCGTCCCCGGCGCCCGGGCGGTGCGCGCGGGCAGCGGAGGCACGGAGTGCTCGTGCGGCGCCGCGGACTGCCCCGCTCCCGGCGCCCATCCGCTGGCCTTCGCCGCGGAGCTGACGGCCGGGGCGAGCTGGGAGACGGCCGCCGCGGCCTGGGCGGAGACACCGGGCGCCGCGCTCTTACTCCCGGTGGGCCGGACGTTCGACATCCTCGACGTGCCCGAGGCCGCGGGGCGCAACGCCCTGGCGCGCCTGGAGCGGATGGGACTGCCGCTCGGCCCGGCCGCGGTGACCCCGACCGGCCGGGCGCTGTTCTTCGTCGCCCCCGGCGCGGCCAAGGAACTCCCCGACCTGCTCTACCGGATGGGCTGGGACGACGCCACGCTCGATCTGCGGTCCCTGGGCCCCGGCGACCACATCACCGCGCCGCCCTCCGACCTCGGCGGCCACGGACCGGTGCGCTGGCTGCGCCCGCCGACGCCGGCCACCACGGACCGGCCGCCGCAGGCGCGGCTGGTGGTGGGCACCCTGGCGTATGTGTGCCACCGCGCGGCGGTGTGAGCCGGGCGCCCGGGGCGCACGACGCCGGCCCCCGGTACCCGCCGTGTGCGGGTCCGGGGGCCGATGACTGTCCGGGGCGCGGCGGCCGGCGGCGGCCTCAGTCGATCAGGGCGTCGACGAAGGCCTCCGGCTCGAACGGCGCGAGGTCGTCCGCGCCCTCGCCCAGGCCGACGAGCTTGACGGGGACGCCGAGCTCGCGCTGGACGGCGACGATGATGCCGCCCTTGGCGGTGCCGTCGAGCTTGGTGAGCACCACCCCGGTGATGTCCACGACCTCGGCGAACACCCGGGCCTGGACCAGGCCGTTCTGGCCGGTGGTGGCGTCCAGGACGAGCAGCACCTCGCCGACCGGGCCGTGCTTCTCGACGACCCGCTTGACCTTGCCGAGCTCGTCCATCAGCCCGGTCTTGGTGTGCAGCCGGCCCGCGGTGTCGATCAGTACGACATCGGCGGCCTCGGTGATGCCTTCCTTCACCGCGTCGAAGGCGATCGAGGCGGGGTCGCCGCCCTCGGGTCCGCGGACCGTACGGGCACCGACCCGCTCGCCCCACGTCTGCAGCTGGTCGGCGGCCGCGGCGCGGAAGGTGTCGGCGGCGCCGAGGACCACGGACTTGCCGTCGGCGACCAGGACACGGGCGAGCTTGCCGGTGGTGGTGGTCTTGCCGGTGCCGTTGACGCCGACGACCATGACGACGCCGGGGATCTCGTCGCCGCCGTTGCCGATGCCATTGGCGGTGTGCACGGTGCGGTCGGCGTCCGTGCCGATGAGGGTGAGCAGTTCCTCGCGCAGCAGGGCGCGCAGTCCCTCGGGGGTGCGGGTGCCGAGGACCTTGACCCGCTCGCGCAGCCGCTCGACGAGCTCCTGGGTGGGAGCGACGCCGACGTCGGCGGTCAGCAGGGTGTCCTCGATCTCCTCCCAGGTCTCCTCGTCGAGGTGTTCCCGGGACAGCAGGGTCAGCAGGCCCTTGCCCAGGGTGTTCTGGGAGCGGGAGAGCCGGGCGCGCAGCCGGACCAGCCGTCCCGCGGTGGGCTCGGGGACCTCGATCCCGGGCGCGGCGGGCGCCTCGGGCTCGGCGGCCGGCGCCTCGGCCACGGGGGCCTCGGCGGTGGGCAGCGTGACTTCTTCGATGGTGCGACGCTCTTCGTCGCTGGGGGTCTCGGCCTCCTCGCCGACCTGCGGTTCGGCGGGGGGCGCGGTAACGGAGGGCTTCGGGGCGGCCGGCGGGGACGGCGGCAGCTGCTTCTTCTTGCGGCCGCTGACGACGAGCCCGCTGATCGCGCCGAGCACGACCACGGCGATGATGACGGCAAGGATGACGGTTTCCATAACCCCTCCAGTATCAGCCACGCCCCGCCCGTGGGGACCGCACGCGCCGAAGCCGCGGATGGCGGGAACCGGACGCTGCAGAGTGGCCGGAAAGGGGCGCCGAGAGGGTCGAGCGGGCCGGTGGCGAGACGCGGATCTCCTCGCCGGCCGATGCCCCGCAGGAGCGGCCGCGACGGGCCGGCCATCCGGTGGGCGGGGCGACGGACCGTACCGGGCCGGCGACGGACCGTACGGCCTCCGCCCCTGATCAGAAGCGCTCGACTGGACCGTTCGACGAAGGTGGGTGACACTCGTTCTCGTCGTGGAGTCCAACGGAGCGAATCGGCAGAAGTTGGATCAAAGTACGATGGTGAGCGGCCGCGCAACGCGCGTAGAGTCCTGGCAACCAATTCTGGCCAAGGCACCACAGCCGCTGCCTGCACCTCCTCCCCCGGGGGTGCCTCCAGATCCCCGCACGGAGATACCTGCACCAATGGGCACCACCACGTCCGCTTCCGCTCCCGCATCCGAAGGCACCGTCGAGACCCGCGGCATCGAGCCCGTCCCCGACCACGAACGCCAGGGCCGCGTCCGCGAGCTCTTCCCGACCTGGGTCGCCGCCAACATCAGCGTGTTGTTGCTCACCATGGGCGCCTCGCTCGTGGTGAGCAACGGGCTGAACTTCTGGCAGGTCCTGCTGGTGGCCGCGATCGCCGCCGCCGTCGCGTTCGGCATGGTGGGCGTGCTGTCGGTCTCGGGCAAGTGGGGCGGCGCCCCCGGCGCGATGCTCTCCCGGGCCGCGTTCGGCGTCCGCGGCAACTACTTCCCCGGCGCGATCCTGTGGGTCGCCCGCTTCGGCTGGGAAACGATCAATGCGGTCACCGGCGCCTACGCGGTGCTGACCGTGCTGCATCTGCTGCTGGGGATCGAGACGAACGACGTCCTCGTCGTCGTCACCCTGCTCGCGTTCGTGGCCGTCACCTACCTGGTGAGCGGCCTGGGCCGCAAGGCGCTCAACGTCTGCAACAAGTACTCGACGTACCTGTTCGGCCTGTTCAGCATCATGGTGCTGGTCTACCTGGTCGCCACGATGAACTGGGACGCCATCTTCGCCAAGAAGGCCGGGACCACCGCCATGGTGATCGCGGGCATCGGCACCATCGCGGCCGGCGGCATCAGCTGGGTGCCCACCGGCCCCGACTTCGCGCGCTACCTTCCGCACTCCACGTCCGGCAAGAAGATCGTCGGCACCACCGTCTCCGGCGCGGCCCTGGTGCTGCTGCCGATGGTGCTGATGGGCGGCGTGATGGCCGTCTCCAATCCGAAGCTGGCCGGCCAGAACACCGACCCGATGTCGTTCCTCGGCACCATCCTGCCGCCCTGGCTCGCGGTGCCCTACCTGGCCACCGCGCTGGTCGGCATGGTGCTGATCAACAGCCTGTCGATGTACTCCGCGGGCTTCACCGCCCAGACCATGGGCGTCAAGCTGCCGCGTGCCCTCGCGGTCAGCATCAATGCCGTCATCAGCCTGGTCGGCGGCCTGTTCATGATGCTGGTGGCCAAGGACTTCATCGGCCAGTTCATCGCCTTCCTGACGCTGCTCGCGGTCTCCTTCTCCGCCTGGATCGGCGTCTACGGCGTCGACATGGCCCGGCGGCGCAAGCGGGCGGTGCGCTATGACGCCGACAGCCTGATGAACACCGGCCGCACCAGCCGCTACTGGTACACCGGCGGCTTCTGCTGGCAGGCCATGACGGCCTGGGCGGCCGCGCTCGTCGCGGGACTGTGCTTCACCAAGGTCCAGTGGTTCGCCGGCCCGCTGGCCACCACCTGGATCGGCGAGAACGGCCTGGGCTGGGCGGCCACGATCGCGATCGCCGCGCTCGCCTTCGCCCTGCTGCCGGCACCCCGGGAGTCCGTCCCGGCGGCCGGGGCCGGCGACGCGGCCGGGGCCCGGCAGCCGGCCGAGGTGGGCTGACCCGGCCGCCGCGCCGCGGACCGGAACCGCCCCCTAGTGATCTGACGTAACGTCAGCTAGCGTCCCCTTCGCCAACCGCCTTGGCGAAGGGGACGTTTGCCATGTCTGCCCTGCCTGACCTGCCTGCGCAGCCCGGCCTGCCGGTCACCGTCCTGCGCATCAACCTCGTCGACCCCGCACCCACGCCCGCCGCGCTGTCCGCCCGCTACCGGGCCGCCGTCGAGATGGCCGCGTTCGCCGACGACCGCGGCCTGACCATGGTCCAGACCGAGGAGCACCACGCCACCACCAACGGCTGGATGCCCTCCCCGCTCACCTTCGCGGGCGCCGTCTTCGGCGCCACCCGCCGCATCGGCGTCACCGTCTCCGCACTGATCACCCCGCTGCACGACCCGCTGCGGCTGGCCGAAGACCTCGCCTCGCTCGACCTCCTCAGCGGCGGCCGGCTGGTCACCGTCGCCGGCCTCGGCTACCGGCCCGAGGAGTACGCGGCGCACGGGAAGGACTGGCGGGGCCGTGGCGCGCTCCAGGACGAGGTGCTGGAGACCCTGCTGTCCGCCTGGACCGGTGAACCGTTCGCCTACCGGGGGCGCACGGTCCAGGTCACCCCCCGCCCGTACACCCGGCCGCACCCGCTGCTGCTGATCGGCGGCAGCTCCCGCGCCGCCGCCCGGCGCGCGGCCCGCCTGGGGCTCCCGCTCTTCCCCAGTGCCCACCTTCCGGAACTGGAGGCCTACTACCACGAGCAGTGCACCGCCTTCGGCACCGGAGGCTGGGTGATGCAGCCGCCCGAACACACCTCGCTCCTCCACCTCTCCGAGGACCCGGACCGCACCTGGGCCGCGTACGGCGGCCATCTGCTGCACGAGGCCCGGATGTACGCCTCCTGGCAGTCCGCCGGCACCCGCTCCGCGGTGCGCTCGTCGGCCCGGGATGTCGCGGCGCTGCGCGAGGAGGGTGTCTACCGCATCGTCACCCCGGACGAGTGCCTGCGGCTCGCCCGGCGGGCGGACGCCCAGGGCTCGCTGATCCTGCACCCGCTGTGCGGCGGGATGCCCGTCGACGAGGGGTGGCGCTCGCTGCATCTGTTCGCCGAGGAGGTGCTGCCACACCTCAAGGGCTGACGGCCGGGGCCGGCCTCAAGGACTGACGGCCGGGAACGGCCTCAAGGACTGACGGCCGGGGCCGGGTTCAGCCTTCCGGGTAGAAGACGAAGAGGGTGCAGCCCACCGCCGTCTGCGGGACGTGCCAGGAGCCGGCCGGCGCATGGAGGAAGGACCCGGCCGGGTGGTCGCTGTCACCGTCGTGGAAGGTGCCCGCGACCACGAAGACCTCCTCGGGCCCGGGTGCGTGCACATCGATGCCCTCCCAGCAGCTGCCCGGATCCATCTCCAGCACCTGGGCCTTCGCCCCGTTGCCGCCGGTCCACAGCGGCCTGACCCGGATGCCGGGGAACAGCTCCTTGACCGGGGCGTCGTCCACCGACGTCCACACGTAGCCCGGGGTCCGGCCGGCTCCCCCTGCGCCCCGTCCGTGTTCCGCCCCTTGCCCGTCCGCGGCCGGGCCGGTAGCCGCATCCGCGGTCGTCTCGGTATCTCTCATGTCCCCACCCTCGCCGGACGGAAGGCATCCTCCCCAGTGTCAGAAATGACGTCCTGAGGTACTTTCCTGCCATGGCAGGATCGCCGCGGCACGCCCCGCAGCAGGACCCCGTACACCGTGTGGTGGCGCTGGTGCGCCCGCCCCAGCCGGTGTTCGAACTCGGCTGTGCCGCCGAAGTCTTCGGCACCCGGCGCCCCGGGCTGCCCGCCCGCTACGACTTCGGGGTGTGTACGCCACGGCCCGGCCCCGTACCGACGACGGCGGGCTACGACATGGTGGTGACCCGTGGCCTGTCGGCGCTGGAGACCGCGGACACCGTCGTCATCCCCGGCTGGACCCCGGCCGGGGAACCGCTCGCGCCCGCCACCCGCACGGCACTGCGGCGCGCGCATGCGCGGGGCGCCCGGCTGGTCAGCATCTGTTCCGGTGCCTTCGCGCTGGCACAGACCGGGCTGCTGGACGGCCGCCGGGCAACCACCCACTGGAATCTGGCGGCCACCCTCACGGAGCGTTTCCCCCGTATCGAGGTGGACCCCGCGGTGTTGTACATCGATCACGGCGACCTGGCGACCAGCGCGGGAGCGGCGGCCGGTGTGGACCTCTGTCTGCATCTCGTACGCCGCGACCACGGCGCGGCCCATGCCGCACGGATCGCCCGTCACATGGTCATGCCGCCGCACCGCGAAGGGGGCCAGACCCAGTACGCCGTGCCGTCCCCGGGGGAGGGCGGCGCCCCCTCCCCCGGCATGCGGCACTCACTGGCCCCGCTGCTGGAGTGGGTGACCGGCCGGCTGGCCGAGCCGGTTTCCGTCGAGGACATGGCCGGGCAGCTGCGGATCTCCCCGCGCACCCTCGCCCGGCGGTTCGCGGACCAGCTCGGCACCAGTCCCGGCCAGTGGCTGCTGGACCGTCGCCTCGGCGCCGCCCGGGCCCTGTTGGAGGAGAGCGATCTGCCCGTCGAAGCGGTCGCGCTGCGCGTCGGCCTGTCGTCGGCGGTCAACTTCCGCCGGCGCTTCCAGCGCGCGCTGCACACCACGCCGTCCGCGTACCGGCGGGCGTTCCGCGCGGCGGGCGGCGCGCCCCGGGCCGGCGACGGCGCCTGAGGCGCCGCGGCGCACCGGCACAAAAAACGGGTACTGCCCGGGGTCCCTGATGACCCGGGGCAGTACCCAGTACTGAGGAGACGGACTGGCGGGGGGTTAGCCCATCTCCTCCAACGCCTTGCCCTTGGTCTCCTTGACGTACTTCAGCACGAAGGGGATCGAGAGCAGAGCGAAGACTGCGTAGATGACGTATGTACCCGAGAGGTTCCAGTCCGAAAGGCTCGGGAAGCTGGCCGTGATGGCCCAGTTGGCGATCCACTGCGCGGAGGCGGCGACGCCCAGCGCGGCAGCGCGGATCTTGTTCGGGAACATCTCACCGAGGAAGACCCACACCACGACGCCCCAGGAGAGGGCGAAGAAGAGCACGAAGACATGGGCGGCGATCAGGGCCACGGTGCCTTCGGTGGCCGGCAGGGTGCCGGCCGCGGTCTTGGCGGAGAAGGCCCACGCCTCCAGGCCGAGCGCGATGGCCATACCGGCCGAGCCGACCAGTGCCAGCGGGCGGCGGCCGATCCGGTCGACGAAGATCATCGCGATCACGGTGCCGATGATGTTGATGATCGACGTCGTGAAGCTGTAGAAGAACGACGCACTCGGGTCGATGCCGACGGACTGCCACAGCGCCGAGGAGTAGTAGAACGCGACGTTGATGCCGACCAGCTGCTGGAAGACCGACAGTCCGATGCCGACCCAGACGATCGGCAGGAAGCCGAACTTGCTGCCGAGCAGGTCCTTGAACGACGCCTTGTGCTCGCGGCGCATCGCGTCCTCGATCTCCACGACCCGCTTGTCGAGGTCCACGGTCTTGCCCTCGACCTCGGCAAGCACCTCCTTGGCCCGGGAGACCTTGCCGACGGAGATCAGGTACCGCGGCGACTCGGGGATCGCGAAGGAGAGCAGACCGTAGAGCACGGCCGGGACGACCATCACGCCGAGCATCCACTGCCAGGCCTCCAGGCCGGCGATGACGCCCCGCTGCTTGCCGTCCGCGAGGTTGAGGATGCCCCAGTTGACGAGCTGGGAGATGGCGATGCCGACGACGATCGCGGCCTGCTGGAACGAGCCGAGACGGCCGCGGTAGGCGGACGGCGAGACCTCGGCGATATAGGCCGGGCCGATGACCGAGGCCATACCGATGGCGAAGCCGCCGATGATCCGCCAGAAGGCGAGGTCCCAGAGGGCGAACGGAAGAGCGGAACCGACGGCGCTGATGGTGAACAGCACCGAGGCGATCTGCATCACGCGGATACGGCCGATGCGGTCCGCGATCCGGCCCGCGGTGGCGGCGCCGATGGCACAGCCGATCAGCGCGATGGCGATCACCTGGGCGAGTACGGCGGAACCGACCTCGTAGCGGCCACGGATCGCCTCGACGGCACCATTGATGACAGAGCTGTCATAGCCGAAGAGAAAGCCGCCCATTGCGGCAGCCGCGGTGATGAAGATGACATGGCCGAGATGTTCGGGATGGGCCTTGCGGCCTTCCGAACCCGTCGGCTGCGCGGTGCTGGTCAACGTGAACTCCAGTGGCCCGGCTGCGCTGCCGGGTTAGGGGGCTGGCCCTACAAGTGGTGCATAGGTTGGGGGCACCCACCACTTGAAGGTAAAAGCGACGTTGCAGAGACTATGCCTTCAAGTTTCGAAGTCAATAGGCCGAGATGAATTTGTTTCTCGACCACTCGAGAGGCAGTTCGTTCAAGTTCTGAACTGATGCAGTGTCGGACACTCCGGGCGATCAAAGACCACTCCGAGGTGGGCCACGGCAGACGCCGATTCCGGGCGATATCACCCCGTCCGGCGCGGGCGCTCCCGCGCTCAGTGCAGCCGCTGGCTGATGACCTTGGTGACGCCGTCCCCCTGCATCGATACCCCGTAAAGGGCGTCCGCGACCTCCATCGTCCGCTTCTGATGCGTGATCACGATCAGCTGGGAGCTCTCCTGCAGCTCCTCCATGATCCCGATCAGCCGCTGCAGATTGGTGTCGTCCAGGGCGGCCTCCACCTCGTCCATCACATAGAACGGGCTGGGCCGCGCCTTGAAGATCGACACCAGCAGCGCCACCGCGGTCAGCGACCGCTCACCACCGGACAGCAGCGACAGCCGCTTGACCTTCTTCCCCGGCGGGCGCGCCTCCACCTCCACGCCGGTCGCCAGCATGTCGTCCGGATCGGTCAGCACCAACCGCCCCTCGCCACCCGGGAAGAGCCGCGCGAAGACGCCCTCGAACTCGCGCGCGGTGTCGCGGTAGGCCTCGGTGAAGACCTGCTCCACCCGCTCGTCGACCTCCTTGACCACCTGCATCAGATCGGCGCGGGTCTTCTTCAAGTCTTCAAGCTGCTCGCTGAGGAACTTGTGCCGCTCCTCCAATGCGGCGAACTCCTCCAATGCCAGCGGATTCACCTTCCCGAGCTGCTGATACGCCCGCTCGGCCGCCCTGAGCCGTTTTTCCTGCTCGGCCCGTACGTAGGGCACCGGCTGGTGGCGCGGATGCTCCGGATCGTCCGGAAGCACCTCGCCGTCGGCGGCCGGCGACGGCGGGACCAGCTGCTCGGGGCCGTACTCGGACATCAGGCCGGCCGGCTCCACCCCCAGCTCCTCCAGCGCCTTGGTCTCCAGCTGCTCGATCCGCAGCCGCTTCTCCGCGCCCAGCACCTCGCCGCGGTGCATCGAGTCCGTCAGCTTGTCCAGCTCGGACTTCACCTCCCGGCCCTGGTTGCGCTCGGCCACCAGCGCCTGCTCCCGCTCGGCCTTGGCCCGCTCCGCCGTGCCCCGCTCCTCCTCGGCCCGTACGGCCGACACCTCGGCATGCGCCAGCAGCTGCCGGGCACCGGCGGCGACCGCCCCGGCCACCTGCGCCTCGTGCCGCAGCCGTGCGCGCCGCCGCTCGGCCCGCAGCCGCGCCTCGCGTTCGGCGCGCGCCCCCCGGTCCAGCGCATCCGCCCGTCCGGCGAGCGCCTTGACCCGCTCCTCGTGCGTCCGCGCCTGGAGCCGGGCCTCCATCTCGGTCTGCCGCGCATTGGCACCGTCGGCAGCCAGCCGGTCCCGCGCCGAGGTATCGGGCTCCTCGTCGCCGACGCCCGGCTCCTCCTCGGCCACCGCAAGGCGTTCGGCCAGCTCCTCGGCCTCCTCGGTGGCCCGCGCCAGCGCCTCCTCGGCCTTGGCGGCCGCCGCACCGGCCCGCTCGGCCTCCCCCGCGGCCGCCCGCGCCTGCCCGCCGAGCCGGCCGAGGTCCCCGGCGACCTTCGACTTCTCCCGGTCCGCCGCCCGCCACCGTCCGGCCAGCTCCTCCACCAGCGCGGCACACTCCGTACGGCGTTCCGCCGCGGCCCGCTGCGCCCGTGCCAACTCCTCGCAGCGCGCCGCCAGCTCCTCCAGCTCGGCGGCCGCCTCGTCGACGGAGGCCTGTACCTCCAGCAGGCTCGGCGCACCGGCGGAGCCGCCGTGCGCGAAATGCGCCCCGAGCAGATCGCCCTCACCGGTCACCGCCGTCAGCTCCGGCCGCGCGGCCAACAGCTCCTCGGCGTCCTCCAGCGTCCCGACCACCACGACGTCCTGCAGCAGCCGGGCCACGGCGGCCGACAACTCCGCGGGTCCCCGCACCAGTTCCTCCGCCGGTACGGGCCCGGAACGGGGCCCGGGAACGCGGTGCCCGGCGGGCTCGGCGGCGCCCGGTGCCGCGGCCGCGCCCCCCGCCGGCACCCGAACGGCGGCCTCAGCGGCCTCCGAGGCCCCGGTGATGTCCCCGGCCTCCGCCGCCCGCGCGGGCGCAGGCACCCGCCCCGGACCCCGTCGGCCCCCGCTTCCCCCCAGCACCATCGCCGCCCGCCCCGCGTCCTGGGTGCGCAGCAGCCGGATGGCCTCGGCGGCGGTGTCCGGTCCGGTGACGGCCAGGGCGTCCGCGGCCACGCCGAGGGCGGCCGCCACCGGGATCTCGAAACCGGGGGTGACGGTCAGCAGTTCCGCCGCCGGACCGAGCAGGCCGGTGAGCTGGCCGGCGGCGGCCAGCAGCGCACCGGTGCCATCCTTGCGGCGCAGTCCCAGCGCCAGTGCGTCATGCCGTGCGGCGGTCGCGGCCCGTTCGCGCTCGGCCGTGCTCAGCGCCTCACGCGCGACGGACAGCGCGGACTCCGCCTCCGCCAGGTCGTGGCGGGCCGTCTCGTGCCGCTCGGCGATCTCCTGGTCATCCGCGTCCAGCCCGTCGACCTCGGCCTTGAGCTGTTCGTACTCCTCCTGGGCGGTGGCCGCCCGGCGCCGGGCGTCGTCCCTGGCCTCGGCCAGCCGGCCGATCTCCGCCTGCGCCGAGGCGGCCCGGCCACGGGCGGCGGTGACCTGTCCGCTCAGCCGGGCCAGGCCCTCGCGGCGGTCGGCGATGGCCCGGGCGGCGTCCCGCAGCCGTCGCTCCTCGTCCGCCAATTGCCGCTCCAGTTCGGCACGGTGTTCGACGGTGTCCTCCAGCGCCCGGCTCGCCGCCTCCAGCGCGGCCGTCAACTCCGCCTCCTGCTCGCGGATCCGCGCCGCCTCGCGCTCCATGTCCTCGGGGTCGCGCCCGTGCCGCTCCTCCGGCGGGGCCGCCGAAGCGCTCTTGACCCGTGCCTCGGCCAGCGAGATCGTGCCGCGCACCCGCTCCGCAAGCTGGGAGAGCTCATGCCAGGTCTGCTGGGCGCGCTGCACCCGCGGCGTCAGGGTGCGCACCTCCTCCTCCAGCGCCGCCTCGCGCTGCTGGGCGGTGCGCAGCCGGTCCTCGGCGGCCTGCTTGCGCTCCTTGAGCGCCGCCTCGTCCGCGATCTCGGCGCGCAGCGCCCGGCGCAGGGTGACAAGGTCGTCGGCGAGCAGCCGCAGCCGGGCGTCCCGCAGGTCCGCCTGGATGACGGCGGCGCGCCGGGCGACCGCGGCCTGCCGCCCCAGCGGCTTGAGCTGGCGCCGCAGCTCATCGGTCAGATCCTGGACGCGGGCGAGGTTGGCCTTCATCGCGTCGAGCTTCCGCAGCGCCTTTTCCTTGCGCTTGCGGTGCTTGAGGACACCGGCCGCTTCCTCGATGAACGCCCGGCGCCCCATCGGGTCGGCATGCAGGACGGAGTCGAGCTGGCCCTGTCCGACGATGACGTGCATCTCCCGGCCGATACCGGAATCGGAGAGCAATTCCTGGATGTCCAGCAGCCGGCAGGTGTCTCCGTTGATCTGGTATTCGCTGCCGCCGTTGCGGAACATGATCCGGGTCAGGGTGACTTCGGCGTATTCGATCGGCAGTGCACCGTCGGCGTTGTCGATGGTGAGCGAGACCTCGGCACGGCCGAGCGGCGGCCGCCCGGTCGTCCCGGCGAAGATGACGTCCTCCATCTTCCCGCCGCGCAGCGACTTGGCTCCCTGCTCGCCCATGACCCAGGACAGCGCGTCCACCACATTGGACTTGCCGGAGCCGTTCGGGCCCACGACGCAGGTGATGCCCGGCTCGAACCGGAGCGTCGTGGCGGAGGCGAAGGACTTGAAACCTCGCAGGGTCAGACTCTTGAGATGCACGCCGTGGGACTCTACCGGCCGCCCATCGGGGGACGACCCCCAACATTCCGGCGCCGATCACCCACCCCGTACGGTCCCGGGTATACCGCACCGTTCATTTTCGGTTTCATTGCCGAAAGCGCAGGGCACATCATGCGGTAAGGGAGGGGCGGCACGGCTGAAGTGGCCGGAAGGTCCGAATAGGCCGGACAACGCAAGAGCCGGAAACGACGAAGGGACGCCGAAGCGTCCCTTGCAGATCTTGAAGAGAGCGGTGCCTCAAGCGGCTGGCGAGCAGCCCTACCGGCCCTGAGGTTGGGGTCAGGTGAGCGCGGGCTCCGCCTGGGGTACGTCGATGTCGAGCATCGAGTCGTCGCGACGTGCGGCAGCGGACAGCATGTCGTTTTCGGCCTGCATCCGAATAAGTTCGGATTCAAGGTCTTGGACGCGCTGCTGAAGCCGTCGCATCTCGGAGAGGACTCGGGGGTCGGAGCCGCCGACGTAACCGAGAAGCGCCTTTGCCATGATGGATGGTCCTCCACAATGAGTGACCGACCGAAGCGGTGTGGGTCGTGAGGGATTCGCACCCGCGGTGCTTGTCATTCTCTGCGTGTACTCAATGCCAAACAGCTAAGGTGCGCGGGGATTCCAGAGTCTCACCAAACGGTTTGACGGTCAACACGATCACGCCCCGTATCCTCGGGCACCTGAGAGTGCGCGGCCGCGAGGGCGCTGCGCCGACTCCCCAGAAAGGTCCCGCGGGGGCGTGGAGATCATCCGTACAGCGGCAGCCTTGCACGGGTCAGCCGGATTGGCAACCACCAGGCCTTATCTCCTGTGAGCAGCTGACAAGGACGCCTCTGCAAGATCGCGTGTGACCGCCGTACGGACGGTTCCGGCCGACCCGCTCAGCGGATTTCGAAGCCGTCGTAACCGCCGCGGGGCGTGTCCCATATCTCAGTGACTCCGTCGACCCGCCCGGGCGTGTCTCCGGTGCGGAGCCAGTCCAGCAGCGCGTCGCAGTGATCCTTCGGGCCCTCGGCGACCACCTGGACACGGCCGTCACCGAGATTGACCGCAAATCCGGCGAGTTCGCCGATGCGAAGGGCGTTGGCCCGGGTGAACCAACGGAACCCGACGCCTTGGACCTGACCACGCACCCAGGCGGTCACACGGACATCTTCGTTCATGTGTGCACGTTAACTGGCCAATTGCTCAGCAGTCACTTCTGCCCTTCCGTCATCGCGTACAGTCCACCGGCAAGCGAGGCTCACTCTTATGGGTGAGCCATCTTGACGCAAGGAAGGCTGTGCGGCGGTAGCCGCTCCAGTGGAGCCGGTGCTTGCACCGGGGTAAGGAAGACAGTGGATGGGCCGCCATCGACGCTCTGCTCCCCCAGCCCCCGATGCCCCCGGTGCAGGGCCTGTTGACGCATCGCCGACAGGACACCCCGGCCCGTCGGCCGTGGACCTGCGCCGCGGACATCGCGCGGACCGGCGCCGCGGGCGGGCCCCCGTACGCACCGGACTGCTCGGCGCCTCCGCCGTAGTGGCGATGGGGGCCGTCGCGGTCGCCTCCGGACTGATCCCGGGCCACGGCCAGTTCGACGGGGGGACCGACGGCGACCGGGGAGACCGGGTACGGGCCGGCGCGTTGCCGGAGGCCACCGAGCCGCCGGTCGGCGGGTCGGTGGCCCCGTCCGACCGCGCCACGGAACAGGCCAGTCGCGGCAGCGCCCGCGCCACCGCCCCCGGCACCGGCCGCCCCTCCTCCCCCACCACCCCGTCGACCTCCCCCTCTCCGCACCGGACGGCCGCCTCCCCCGCCGGCAAGTCCGGGACCCGCCGGTCCACCGGGCCCGCCGACCGGTCGTCCTCGGCCGCACCCGAACGCAGCGCGGCTCCGTCGAAGGCCACCGATACCCAGTCGTCCGCCGAGACCCAGGTTCTGTCCCTGGTCAACCAGGAGCGCGACCGGGCCGGCTGCTCCCCCGTCACGGCGGACAAGGAACTGGCGGGGCTCGCCCAGCAGTTCAGTGACGACATGGCCCGGCGTGGCTTCTTCGACCACACCGACCCGGACGGGGACACGCCCTGGGACCGCGCCCGTGACGCGGGCATCGACGACCTGGGCGGCGAGAACATAGCCCGCGGCCAGGCCACCGCCCAGTCCGTGATGGACTCCTGGATGAACAGCCCCGGCCACCGCGCCAACATCCTCAACTGCGATTACAAGACCCTCGGCGTCGGCGCCCATGTCGGGCCGGGCGGCCCGTGGTGGACACAGGACTTCGGCTTCTGAGGCCCGGCCGGACGACGGCACCCGGCCGGGGCGGGACAACCCCGAAGGCATGAAACGCCCGCGCCGCCCCGTGACGGATCACGGGGCGGCGCGGGCTTCTCGCGTGCGGGAGAGCCGCGGGCTTGCGGACCTCGCGGGTGTCTCGCGTACCGGGGGCCGCGGCTTTGCGGACCTCGGGGTGTCGTGCGCGGGGGGACCGCAGGGCCTGCGTCCCCCCGCACTGGTCAGGCGGCGACGGCGGCGCGGCCCGCGGCGAAGATGCGGGCCTGCTCGGCGATACGGCGTCCGAGGTGTTCAGCGGTGGCGATATCGGCCTTGTGGACCGCCTCCGCGCCCTGGTCGTTGTCGGACTGGGCGCCGGCCCCGAGGAAGAAGCCGAGCCGGTTGAGGTCGTTCTCCGAGGCGGTGGAGGAGTTCCAGCCGGGGAGCAGGTTGAGGCTGACCCAGCTCATGCCGTGCTGGGCGGCGAGCACCGTGAAGAACTGCAGGGTGTGCAGCTTGTCCCCGCTCTTGGAGGCGGAGTTGGTGAAGCCGGCCGCGAGCTTGTCCTGCCAGGCACGGGTGGCCCAGCGCTTGGCGGTCGCCTCGGCAAAGGTGTGGAACGCCCCGGAGGCCGTCCCCATGTAGGTCGGGGAACCGAAGACGATCGCGTCGGAGGCATCGAGCTGATCCCACTGGGCCTCGGTGATCTCGTCGACCTTGATCAGGTGGACGGTGGCCCCCGCCCCGGCGGCGGCGGCGCGGACGGCCTCGGCCAGTACGGCGGTGTGGCCGAAGCCGGAGTGGTAGGCGACGGAGACGACGGGGGCGGGCAGGGCGGAGCTGGTCACGACGGTTTCTCCTCAGGGTCAACGGCACCCCGGGACGGTCGGTGCCCGGGGCGTCGGGTGTGATGGGAAAAGAGAAGCACTAACTTTTAGAAAGCGCAATCCATTAGTTAGCGCTGTGTGCGGGTATGGTGTCGGTATGGCGAGCGAGAACCCTGCCGAGACGACCGAGGAGCCGCCCTCCGGCTGTGCGGACGATCTGGCCTATGACGTTTTCGCGCGCGACTGTCCCTCCCGTGACGCGCTCAAGCACGTCACCGACCGGTGGGGCAGCCTGACGCTGGGCGCGCTGCTCGACGGCACCTTCCGCTTCAACGAACTGCGGCGCCGGGTCCAAGGGGTGAGCGAAAAGATGCTGGCCCAGACCCTGCACGCACTGGAACGGGACGGACTCGTCCACCGCGAGGCCCAGCAGACCAACCCGCCGCGGGTGGATTACGCGCTGACACCGCTGGGCCACCAGGTCGCCCACCAGCTGCAGCTGCTGATCGCCCTGGTGGAGGACCGGATGCCGCAGGTGCTCCAGGCCCGGGAGCGCTATGACGCCCGGCACCCCGCGGGCTGAGCCGGCGACCGCGCCGGCCTGCCGGGATCAGCCGCGCGGCGGCCGCTGGCAGCGGGGGCAGAAGTAGCTGGAACGGTTCATCCAGGGACGGCGGCGGATCGGGGTACCGCAGCGGCGGCAGGGTTCGTCCTCGCGGCCGTAGGCGTCCAGGGAGCGGTCGAAGTAGCCGGACTCCCCGTTGACGTTGACATAGAGGCTGTCGAAGCTGGTGCCGCCGACGGCGAGCGCGGCATCCATCACCTCCCGTACGTGGCCGAGCAGTTCGGCGGTGCGCGGGCGGGTGAAGGTGGCGGTCGGCCGCTCGTAGTGGAGCTTGCTGCGCCACAGCG
Organism: Streptomyces sp. NBC_00400; assembly: GCF_036048035.1. Lineage (NCBI taxonomy): Bacteria > Bacillati > Actinomycetota > Actinomycetes > Kitasatosporales > Streptomycetaceae > Streptomyces > Streptomyces sp. NBC_00400. Next base: position 2,245,564 of record NZ_CP107940.1, read on the forward strand.
CCTCGTCCGCGTAGATGTTGCCGACGCCGCTGATCAGCGTCTGGTCGAGCAACGCCCGTTTGACGGTGGTCCGGCGGCGGCGCAGTGCGTCGTGGAAGGCGGCGTCGTCGAAGGCCGCATCGAGCGGGTCGCGGGCGATATGGGCGATGGCGTCGGGCAGGTGGTCCGCATCGCCGGGGACGGTGTCGTGCAGCGAGAGACCACCGAAGGTGCGCTGGTCGACGAAGCGGAGTTCGGTGCCGAGGTCGTCGGCGAAGCGGAGCCGGATCCGCAGATGCTTCTCGTCCGGGGCGTCCTGCGGCTGGACGAGCAACTGGCCGCTCATCCCCAGGTGGGCGAGGATCGCCAGGCCGTGGGTGACGGACGGCGTGACCATCGGCGGGAGGCCTTCGGCGGCGGTCTGTGCGGCCGGGCCCCCGCCGGTCACCGGGAGCCAGAGGTACTTGCCACGCCGGCGTGCCGCCCCGAGTTGCAGACCCATGAGCCGGGCCGCGAAATCGGCCGCACCGGCCGTGTGCCGGCGGATCGCGCGCGGATGCCGCACCTCGACCTCGTCGATCGTGCGGCCGCTGACCCAGCGCTCCAGTCCGCGGCGTACGACCTCGACCTCGGGCAGCTCGGGCACCGGACTCCTCGGGACGACTGGGGGACGACAGCCGCAGCGTACCTCTCCCCTCCGGGGCCCAGGGGCCCGCCCGGCACCGTGCACGGGGCTCCGGGCAAGAAGGACCCCCGGTGCGCCGAAGCACAACGGGGGTGGGGTGCCGCGCCGCAACGGCGTGCGCCGTACGGCTAGCCGGCGGTGTCTTCCGAAACGGTCTCGGCGGGCTCTGCCGCCTTGGCCGCTTCGGCCGCCTTGGCCGCCTCGTCCGCCGCGGCGCGGATCTCGCGCCACGCGGATTCGGCCGCCTGCTGCTCGGCTTCCTTCTTGCTGCGGCCGGTGCCGGTGCCGTACGAGACACCACCGACGCGGGCGGCAGCAGTAAAGGTCTTCTCGTGGTCCGGTCCGGTCTCCGTGACCAGGTACTCCGGAACGCCAAGACCCTCGGTCGCAGTGAGCTCCTGGAGGCTGGTCTTCCAGTCCAGGCCCGCGCCCAGGCTGGAGGACTTCTCGATGAGCGGGTCGAAGAGCCGGTGCACCAGCTCGCCGGCCGCATCGAGGCCCTGGTCGAGATAGACCGCGCCGATCACCGCTTCCAGGGTGTCGGCGAGGATGGATGCCTTGTCCCGGCCGCCCGTGCCCTCTTCGCCCCGTCCGAGGCGGATGAAGGCGCCGAGGTCGAGGCCGCGGCCCACCTCGGCAAGCGCACGCGAGTTGACCACCGCGGCCCGGAGCTTGGCCAACTGGCCTTCCGGCAGATCGGGGTGGATGCGGTACAGCGTGTCCGTGACCACCAGGCCGAGCACCGAATCCCCGAGGAATTCGAGCCGCTCGTTGGTGGGCAGACCGCCGTTCTCGTATGCGTACGAGCGGTGTGTCAGCGCACGCACCAGAAGGGCGGACTCGAGCTTGTACCCGAGCCGCCCTTCCAGAAGCGTGTGGGACGAGGCCGTGTCCGCCGGAGTCGGTTCATCCCCGCGTTTGCGGGAAGTCGAATTGGCGTCTGACATGAAGCCTGTCACCAGCCGCTCAGACCTCGAGGACCTGGCGCTTGTTGTAGGTGCCGCAGCTGGGGCACGCGATGTGCTGCAGCTTCGGCTCGTGGCAGCTAGCGCATGCCACCAGGGTGGGGACCGCAGCCTTCCACTGCGACCGGCGGTGGCGCGTGTTGCTGCGCGACATCTTCCGCTTCGGAACAGCCACGGCTACTTCTCCTGCTTCTCGTCGACGCCCGCTTCGGCGCCGCCCATGTTGTCCTTCTCGCCGTCCTTGACGGTCCCGGCGAGTCCCTGCAGTGCCGCCCAACGGATGTCGACGGCGTCGTGGTGGTGGTCCGGGTCGTCCGCCAGCCGCACTCCGCAATCGGAGCACAGGCCGGGGCAGTCGTCCTGGCACACCGGCTGCATCGGCAGTGCAAGCACCACCGCGTCACGCAGCACGGGTTCGAGGTCGAACAGGTCGTCCTCGAGGAAGAGGGTGTCCTCCTCGTCCTCGGCGTCGTCGCCGGCGTCCTCACGGACCCTGGCGTCGGCGTCGGGGTAGGCGAACATCTCCTGGAAGTCCGCGTCGAGCTCTCGCTCCAGCGGCTCCAGACACCTTACGCACTCCCCCTTCACGGTTGCACGGCCGGTGCCTGTGACAAGCACCCCGTCCATGACCGATTCCAGGCGGAGGTCGAGCTCGACCGGTGCGCCCTCGGGCACACCGATGACCTCATTGCCGAGGTCCCGGGGGGCCTCGACGGAGCGGGAGGCCCTCTTCAGCGCACCGGGACGCCGGCCCAGCTCGCGTGTGTCGAACACGAGAGGGGAACGGTGGTCGAGGCGGGCGTTGATGGCTTCCTGCTTTCTGTGGGTTTTCCGGGCCGTCCGTATTCCTGCTGGACAGGATTCGGGCAGCAGAGATCGCGGAGATACGCGCGACCGAAGAGCCAGGATACTGGACGGGCCCCGATAGGCCCAATCCGCTCCCGGCCCCTCCCCGGCCCGCGAGCGGGGCCGCCTACTGGCGCCCCTCTTCGTACGCCCGGAGCTGGTCCAGGTCGATCATGCTGGTGTCGAAGAGGCTGGTCTCGTCCAGGGCGCCGGGCTGCGCGGGGTGGCCGTGCGGAGGCTGCTGGGGCTGCTGGGGCACCTGCTGCTGGAGGTAGGCGTTCGGGTCGTAGCCCTGCTGCTGTGCCTGCTGCCAGTCGTAGCCGTACGGGTCCTGGTGCGGGGCGTACGGGACCTCCTGCGGCTGCTGATAGCCGTAGACGTCCTGCTGCTGGTAGACCGCCGGGTCGGTGTAGTAGCCCTGCTGCTGGAGCTGGGGCTGGAGGGGCTGCTGGTGCTCCTGGACCTGGGGCTGGGGTTGCGCCTGGGGCATGGGAGGTGCCTGGGGCATCGGGGGCGCCTGGGGCGGCTGCTGTTCCTGCTCGGCGCCGATGCCCGCCAGACCGGCGAGATAGTCGGCGTCGGCCTGATGACCGGTCTGCGGGTCACCCTGCGCGGCCAGGTGAAGGCCCAGCTCATCGATCGCACGGGCCCCCTGGAGCTTGTCGCGGCCCCGGCCGACCGCCTCCAGCGTCTTGGTCAGTACGGCCTGGAACGCCCCGAACTTGGCGTCCACATAGGCGTCGGCGCGCTGCCGCAGGGTCTCCGGGTCGGCACTGCGCTCCGGGGGCTGCGTGCCGTCCTCGTCCGGGTACTCCTGCTCGCCCTGCCCGGGGCCGCGGCCGAGCAGCTTCTCGCGGCCGCGGTCGACGGATCCGATGGTCTTGGTCAGCACGACCTCGAAGTTGGCGAGCTTGCTGTCGACGTAGTCGTCGGCCTCGGCGCGGATCTCCTCCGCCTCCCGGCGGGCCTCCGCGAGGATCCGGTCCGCCTCGTCCTGGGACTGCCGGGCGACCTCGGTGTCGGAGATCAGCGATCCGCGCTGGGCGTGCGCGGTCTCGATGATCCGCTCCGCCTCGGCCCGGGCCTGCTCGACCATCTGCTCCCGCCCGCCGAGCAGCTCCTGCGCCTGCGCGAGGGAGCCGGGGAGCGCCGCCCGCACCTCCTCCAGCATGGCAAGCAGCTCGGCGCGGTTGACCACGCACGAGGCCGACATGGGCATGGACCGGGCACCGCCGACGGTCGCGACGATGTCGTCGAGCTTCTTCTGCACGTCCACCTTGGACTCGCCACTCTCTGAAGGGGTTGGAACGACGGAACGGGACGACTGTACGTCCACGGCCCCTTTCCCCGACACCAACTGACGCCCCGTCAGCCGGGCATCGGGCCGGTGCGCCCGGCGGGCGTCAGCCCTTGTTCCGCAGGCGCTCGGTCAGAGCCTCCAGGACGAACGGCGGCACCAGATGGGAGACATCACCGCCCCAGGCGGCGACCTCCTTGACGAGGCTGGAGGAGAGGAAGCTGTAGGTGGGGTTGGTGGGGACGAACAGCGTCTCCACTCCCGACAGGCCGTTGTTCATCTGGGCCATCTGCAGCTCGTAGTCGAAGTCGCTGACGGCGCGCAGCCCCTTGACGATCGCGGGGATGTCGCGCTGCTTGCAGAAGTCGACGAGCAGGCCGTGGAAGGACTCGACCTCCACATTGCCGTACTCGGCGGTGGCGCGGCGGATCAGGTCGATCCGCTCGTCGACCGTGAACAGCCCCTGTTTGGACTGGTTGATCATCACGGCGACGTGGACGACGTCGTACAGCTTGGAGGCACGGGCGATGATGTCCAGGTGCCCGTTGGTGATGGGGTCGAACGACCCCGGACAGACGGCGCGGCGCAACTCGGGTTCCTCGCTCTCCGATCCGGTCATGACACGCTTACTGACGTCGATTCGACGGACGTCGAAGCGGCGCGACCGTACCAAAGCGTCCCCTCGCCGTAGCGACGGGCCTTGATCGCTGCAAAACCGTCCGGCCACGGGAACGTGCCGCCTCGGGTACTGCGTTCCACCGTGACGAGTGCGTCGTCGGCAAGCCAGCCCTGGCCACGGAGTGTGAGCAGGATCTCGCACAGTTCCGCGTCGGTCACCACGTAGGGCGGGTCCAGGAAGACGATGTCGTACGGCTCGCCCGGGGGCGGTGCGGCGGCGGTCTGCTCGGCCTTGCCGGCCCGGACGTCGACGCCCGGGAGGCCCACCGCACGGACGTTGTCCCGGATGGTGCGCACGGCGCGGGCATCGGCCTCGACCAGCAGGACGTGTGCGGCGCCGCGGGAGAGCGCTTCCAGGCCGACGGCGCCGGAGCCGCCGTACAGATCGAGCACCCGGGCACCGCCGAGCGGCCCGTCGAGGGATTCCCAGGTGGAGAACATGCCCTCGCGCGCACGGTCGGAGGTCGGGCGGGTGCCGTTTCCCGGGGGTACGGCCAGGCGGCGGCCGCCGGCCGTACCGGCGATCACGCGGGTCATGGGCCCGTCCTTACGTTGCGCGTGGTCGGTGAGGAGGAGCCGGGCGGGCTCCGCCCCTCCACGATATTCCGTCGGCCGGGGCCCGGCGTCCGGCCGGGGCTTCCCCCAGGCGCACCCGGTGGTGATCGATCTCACGTGGCGGCGGGCGGGTGGAGCCGTGGGCGGGCGGTCCGGGGCCGCGGACCCCGCTCACCCCTTGTCCAGATACTGCTCCCGGTCCTCGTCCAGCAGGGCGGACAGGGCGATCCGCAGCTCCGGATACCCGGTCAGCTCGGGATCGGCGGTGACCAGCGCGGTGGCCTCCTCGCGGGCGGCCGCGATCACCTCCTCGTCCTCGATGACCGCGAGCATCCGCAGCGACGAGCGGACGCCGGACTGCGCCTGGCCCAGGACATCGCCCTCGCGTCGCTGTTCCAGGTCGATACGGGAGAGTTCGAAGCCGTCGAGGGTGGCGGCCACCGCGGCGAGCCGGGCGCGGGCCGGGCCGGCCTCCGGCATCTCGCTGACCAGCAGGCACAGACCGGGCGCCGCGCCACGGCCGACCCGGCCGCGGAGCTGGTGCAGCTGGGAGACGCCGAAACGGTCGGCGTCCATGATCACCATGGCGGTGGCGTTCGGGACGTTCACCCCGACCTCGATGACGGTCGTCGCCACCAGCACGTCCAGCTCACCGGCGGCGAACCGGCGCATCACCTCGTCCTTGTCGTCCGGCGCCATCCGGCCGTGGAGGACCGCCACCCGCAGGCCGGCGAGCGGCCCCTCGGCGAGCTGCCCGGCGATATCGAGCACCGCGAGCGGGGGCCGCTTCTCCTCCGCGTCCTCCGCTGAACCCGCCTGGTCCGCGGCCCCCTTGGAGCCGGCCGGTTTCTTCGCCCCCTTGGGCGCGTCCTCCTCGTCGCCGATCCGGGGACACACCACATAGCCCTGGTGTCCGGCCGTCACCTCTTCGCGGACCCGCTCCCAGGCGCGCGCGAGGAAGTGCGGTTTGTCCTTGGCGGGCACCACATGGGTGGCGATCGGCGAGCGTCCGGCGGGGAGTTGGTCCAGGACGGAGGTCTCCAGATCGCCGAAGACGGTCATGGCGACCGTGCGCGGAATGGGGGTCGCCGTCATGACCAGGAGGTGCGGCGTCTGCTTTTCCCGCTGGGAGTGCCCCTTGCCCCGAAGCGCGTCCCGCTGCTCGACGCCGAAGCGGTGCTGTTCGTCGACGACAACCAGGCCCAGGTCGTGGAACTGCACCTTGTCCTCGATCAGGGCGTGGGTGCCGACGACGATTCCGGCCTCGCCGGTGACCAGATCGAGCAGCGCCTGCCGGCGGGCGGCGGCGCCCATGGAGCCGGTCAGCAGCACCACCTTGGTGCCCTGCTCCGCGCCGCCGAGCATCCCGCCCTCGGCCAGCTCCCCCATCATCTCGGTGATCGAGCGGTGGTGCTGCTGGGCGAGGACCTCGGTCGGCGCCAGCATCGCGGCCTGACCGCCGCTGTCGACCACACCGAGCATGGCGCGCAGCGCGACCATGGTGTTGTGGGTGACGGTGAAGTGGTCGGTCACATAGGCGTGGCCGGGGTGCCGGACGCTGATGCACTGGACGGGCTTGCGGCCGGCGTGCTCGATGGCCCGGATCGTGCGCCCGAAGCCTGCCCCGCCTTCCTGAGGCAACGCCACGTCGACGTCGTACGCCCCCTCCCCCACGGCGCTCAGCCGGGCCCGTCCGCCCAGCGAGCGCACCAGCCAGGCGAGGTCGTCGGCCAGCGGGCGGTGCGCGGCACGGAACACCGCAGTGGCGCCGGCGGGCCCGCTTCCGGCGTCCAGCAGGCCCCGCAGCACGGCCAGCCGGTCCTTGCGCGGCGCGTTGCGGTAGGCGTCCGGCACCCGGGCCGCCGGACCGCCGTCCTCCGCGAGCTTCCGCCCCAGCAGATACGGATCGAGCGGCCGGTCCCCGCCGTCGTCGAGGTCCACCGGTACGGCCGCGGCGATGGACCACCGGGGGCGGCCGTCGGGGTCGTTCAGGTCGCGGCGCAGCTCGCGGGTGGTCAGCACCCTCTCCTGGGCATCGCAGGACCGGACGATCCACAGATGCTCGTCGTCGCACTCGACGGCGCTGCCGTCCGAGAGCACCAGCCGCCACACCTCGCGCTCGCCCTGCGGGAAGACACCGTCCACCACGGCGAGCTCGCCGCTGGGCACCACCACTTCGGTGCCGACTCTCATCTCCCCCATGGGCAGGAAGCCGCGCGGTGTCAGCACCAGCGCATCCAGCGGCTGGGCCTTGCCGGAGCCCACCTCGCCCTGGAGGAGGCGGTGCATGGGGTGTTCGGTCGCCAGGTCGTCGAAGATCTCCCGGCTGACCTTCTGCTGGCCGTCGGTGAGGGTGAAGGGCAGCTTCGCGTCGAAGGCGTCGAGGATGCCGCCGGCGGCCGGCCTCCTTGCCACCGCGGGGAGTTGGGTCTCGGCGAGGCGGCGCCGGGCGAGCGCGACCTGCAGGACGTACGCCTCGTCCCACTTGAGCCGGTCCCGCGCGGCGGCGATGTCGGCCTTGCTCGCCGGGCGGTGGATCTTGAGCAGCGCCTCGGTGAGCGGGACCAGCTCCCGGCCGTCCCGGAGCGCTTCGGGCAGCGGGTCGACGGCGTCGCGCGCGCTGGGCAGCACCGCGTCGACCGCCTTGGAGATCTTCCAGGACGCCATCTGCTGGCAGGCCGGGTAGATCGGCAGGAGCTGACCGGCGAAGGCGCTGACCGCATCCGTGCCGCCCTCGGCGTCGCCGTCGAGGAGCTCGTAATCGGGGTGGGCGAGCTGGAGTGTGCGGTTGAAGACCGACACCTTGCCGGCGAACATCGCCCGGCGGCCGGGCAGCAGATCCTTGTGCGGCTTGTGGATGCCCTTGCCGAAGAAGACCAGCCGCAGGCGGCCGCTGCCGTCGGTGAGCGTCACCTCGAGGCGCTGTCCCCGGCCTCCGTTGAACTTCAGCACCCGGGAGTCCGCGACCCGGGCGACGACCGTGACGTGTTCGTCCAGCGGGAGGTCCGAGAGGCGGGTCAGTTCGCCGCGCTCGGCGTAACGGCGCGGATAGTGGTGCAACAGGTCGCCGACCGTATGCAGGTCGAGATGCTCGGCCAGCACCTTTGCGGTGGTGCCACCGAGAATTTTCTTGAGAGGTTCGTCGAGCGCTGCCACGCCTCTATTGCACACCACGCCTGTGACAATCGCGGCCGGCTCACCCGCCCGGCGCGCTCCCACCGGCCCGTACGCTCGGGCCGGCCCCGACGCTCATCCCGGCCGCACGCGCACACCGGCCCGCGCGCTCACTCCACGCCGATGAGCAGCGGCGCGGCGTGCTGGCCCCCGTCGTAGACGACCGTGTCCACGGCGAGATGACGCTCGCGGACGTACTCCGCCAGCCGCCCGGCGAGCCCGTCGGGTGCCGTCGCGCCGAGGACCAGGGTCACCATCTCCCCGCCCGCCGACAGCATCCGGTCGAGCACCGTCATCGCGGTGCCGGTGAGGTCGGAGCCGATCACCGCGACATCGCCGTCGATCAGGCCGAGGACGTCCCCGGCCTGGCAGACGCCGGCCATCGTCCACGACTGCCGCTCGGCGAGGGCCAGCTCGGCGTAACGGGTGGCGCCCGCGGCCGCGGTCATCGCGACCACGTCCTCGTCGAAGCTGCGGCCCGGTTCGTGCACGGCCAGGGCCGCGAGGCCCTGGACGGCGGAGCGGGTGGGGATGAGCGCGACCCGTACGCCTTCGGCGCGGGCCTCCTCGGCGGCGGCCGCCGCGGTGTGCCGCAGCTCGGCGTCGTTCGCCAGCAGCATCACCTCCCGGGCGTGCGCCTGCCGGATCGCCTGCACCAGTTCGCCGCTGGCGGGCGGCTCCCCGGGACGTACCGGGACGGGGGTCGCGCCGGCCTGGGCACACAGCCCGGCGAGCCCGGCACCCGGCACCACCGCGACCACGGCCCGCGCCGTCATCTCCGGTTCCTTGGTGCGGGCGCCGCCGAAGTGCGTGATCCGGATCCGGTACGGGCGGCCCGCCTCGATGCCGGCCTCCACCGCGGCGCCCGCGTCGTCGACATGGACGTGAACGTTCCACAGGCCGTCCCCGCCGACCACCACGAGGGAGTCGCCGAGCCCGTCGAGCCGGGACCGCAGCCCCGCCACGGCGTCGTCGCCGGCCTCCAGCAGATAGATCACCTCGAAGGCGGGCCCGTCCGGGTCCCCCTGGCCGTCCGCCGCCACCCGGCCCGCGACCTCGCAGCCGGCCGCCTCCGGGAGCGGGGCGTCGGCGCGTACGGCGACCGGTACCGCCGAGACCTCTCCGGACAGCACATCGGCGAGCGCGCCCAGCAGCGCGACCAGCCCGCAGCCGCCGGCGTCCACGACACCTGCCCTGCCCAGCACCGCGAGCTGCCCGGGGGTCTCCTGCAGGGCGCTGCGGGCGCCCTCGTGGGCGGCGCGGGCGACCTCGGCGGCCCCGGCGTCGCCGCCCGCGGCGCGTTCCGCGGCGTCGGCGGCGGCGGTCGCCACCGTCAGCACGGTGCCCTCCACGGGGTGGGCGACGGCCTCGTAGGTCGATGCGGCGGCCCGGCGCAGCGCCCGGCGCAAGGCGTCGGCGGAGCCGTCGGTGGTGGCCAGCACCTCGGTCATCCCGCGCAGCAGCTGCGCCACGATCGTGCCGGAGTTGCCGCGCGCCCCGATGAGGGCGCCGTGTGCCATGGCGCCGATGGCATCGGCGAGGCGGGGGGCGGTGCCGGCCGAGGCGTGCCCGTCGAAGGCGGCCTCGACCGCGCGGGCCGCCGATTCGAGGGTCAGATAGAGGTTGGTGCCGGTATCGCCGTCGGCCACCGGGTAGACGTTGATCGCGTCGATCCGCTCGCGTTCCCGTCCCAGCGCCTCCAGGGCCAGTCCGCACCAGGAGCGGACCGCGGCGGCGTCGAGCGGGTACGGCACGTCGTCCTCCTGAGTCGCGGGATGCCACCGCACAGTAGCCGCGCTGCGGGGGCGGGGCCGGGGCGGGGGCCGGTGGGTGCGTGGTAGTTTCGTTCTACGGGAGCGGTCGTTGTATGCTGCTCCGGTTGCCCGATGCGAATCGGGCCATTCCTCTCCTGACGGTGCCGTTCGGGCAATGCACTCGGCTCGTCGGGATTTCACCGTAAGTGCATCTGAAGTCTTTGGAGTGACCCGTGGCTGCCAACTGCGACGTCTGCGGCAAGGGGCCGGGCTTCGGCAAGAGTGTCTCGCACTCGCATCGCCGTACCAACCGTCGTTGGAACCCCAACATCCAGACGGTGCGTGCAGTGATCGGGCGCACGCCGAAGCGGCTGAACGCCTGCACCTCGTGCATCAAGGCCGGCAAGGTCTCGCGCTGACGTCTTAGCCGTAGCGCACCCAGCCGGTTGCTTGGAGAGCCGGTCCACCTTCGTGGTGGACCGGCTTCTTCCATTTCCGGGGGCGGGTGCGGCTTCTGCCGTCTGTGCGGCGTGGCACGTCTCCCGCCGTTCCCGGGCCGGGCGCCGCGGTGTGCTGCGCCCGGCCGTGGGGCCGCGGTGCACGTCCTCAGTGCGCGTCGCGCCGGCTCCATCGCCAGCCGTGGTCCACGGGGCCGATGCCCGCGCCCAGCCGGAAACCGGCCGCGAGGGCGCCGGTGACATAGTCCTTCGCGGCCGCGGTGGCCTGCGGGACCGTATCCCCCTTGGCGAGCTGCGCGGCGAGCGCACTGGCGAGGGTGCAGCCGGTGCCGTGGGTGTGCCGGTTGTCGTGCCGCGGGGCGCGCAGCCAGTGCTCCTCGGTGCCGTCGGTGAGCAGGTCGACGGCGCTGTCGTCGCGGCCGGCGGGCAGATGGCCGCCCTTGATGAGCGCCCAGCGCGGACCGAAGTCCAGGATCGCGGCGGCCGCCCGGCGCATATCGGCCTCCTCCTCGACGCGGATACCGGTCAGCTGGGCGACCTCGTCCAGGTTGGGGGTGGCGACGGTGGCCGTCGGCAGCAGCGCGGTGCGGACCGCGTCCAGGGCGGTGGCGGCGAGCAGCGCGTCGCCGTGCTTGGAGACCCCCACGGGGTCGATGACGACGGGTACCCGCAGTCCGGCGAGCAGTTCGGCGACGGTCTCGACGAGTTCGGCCGAGGAGAGCATCCCGGTCTTCACCGCCTGAACGCCGATGTCGTCGACGACGCTGCGGAACTGGGCCCGTACGGCCTCGGCCGGCAGCTCCCACGCGCCCTGTACGCCCAGGGAGTTCTGGGCGGTGACGGCGGTGACCACGCTCATGCCGTGGGTGCCGAGCGCCAGCATCGTCTTGAGGTCGGCCTGGATGCCCGCGCCGCCGCCGGAGTCGGACCCGGCGACGGTCAGGACGCGTGGAGGTATGTGCATACCGCCGAATCTACTCGGCGGCGCCCCGCGGTCCTGCGGGCGCCCGTGGTGTCGTCGCCCGTGGTGTCGTCGTCTCCGGTGTCGCCGCCCGTGGCCGTACGCGGCCTATTCGGCATCCCCGTTGTCGCCGAAGTGATCCCAGCCGGCCTTCACCCAGGGGGCGCCGTCCACCGTCACCTGGGGCAGCGCGGAGGGGTGGAGCACTTCCCCGATGACCTTCCACCGGGCGGGCAGCTTCACATCGGGCGGGAAGGTGGCGACGATCGCGTGGTCCTCGCCGCCGTTGAGCACCCACTGCATCGGGTCCACGCCCACGGCCGTGCCGATGTCGGACATCTGCGAGGGGATGTCGATACCGGCGGACCGCAGGTCGATCCGGACCTTGCTGGCCTCGGCGATGTGCCCGAGGTCGGCGACGAGTCCGTCGCTGACGTCCGTCATGGCGGTGGCGCCGAGTCCGGCGGCGGCCGGGCCCGCGTGGTACGGCGGCTCGGGGCGGCGGTGGGCCTCCACGAAGGCGCGCGGCGAGCGGAAGCCGCGGGAGAGGACGGCATGCCCGGCGGCGGACCAGCCGAGCCAGCCGGTCACCGCGACCACATCGCCGGGCTGGGCGCCGGCCCGGGTGACCGGCTCCTGGTTGCGCAGATCGCCGAGCGCGGTGATGGAGACGGTGATGGTGTCGCCGCGCACCACGTCCCCGCCGACGACCGCGGCGCCGGCCACCTGGCACTCGTCGCGCAGCCCGTCCATCAGCTCGGTCGGCCAGGTGGCGGGGAGTTCCGCGGGCACCACCAGGCCGAGCAGGATCGCCGTGGGCACCGCACCCATCGCCGCGATGTCGGCGAGGTTCTGCGCGGCGGCCTTGCGGCCGACGTCGTAGGCGGTGGACCAGTCGCGCCTGAAGTGCCGGCCCTCCAGGAGGATGTCGGTGCTGGCGACCACCCTCCGGTCCGGCGCGGTGACCACCGCGGCGTCGTCACCCGGCCCGATCCGTACGGCCGGAGTGGTCGTGAGCCGGGAGGTGAGCTCCCTGATCAGCCCGAACTCCCCCAGCTCGCCCACGGTGCCCTTCATGCTGTTGCCCTTCCCATGTGTACGGACGGTCCGTACGTGGCTGACGACTGTGCCGTACTTGCCGTGTTCACCGCGCGGGTCTCCCCGCTCCGCTCGGTGACGCGGTACCGTGGCGTCCCTTCTTCCCACATGATCCTCGTAGCCGCCCTGGAGGTTCCGTGGTACAGGCCTACATCCTGATCCAGACCGAGGTCGGCAAGGCCTCGGCGGTAGCTGAGACGATCTCCACGATCCATGGTGTGCTGCAGGCCGAGGATGTGACCGGTCCCTATGACGTCATCGTGCGCGCTCAGGCCGGCACGGTCGATGAGCTGGGTCGCATGGTGGTCGCGAAGGTCCAGCAAGTGGATGGCATCACGCGCACCCTTACCTGCCCGGTCGTCCATATCTAGCTCCCCCGTATCCTCGGCCGGGTGATCTCTACGCGCCGCCGGTACCTGGCCCTTCCGGTGCTCACCGTGCTGTTCGCCGCGGTGAGCTGTTCCCCGTCCGAAGACGTGGCCGTGCCCTCCCCCAAGGGTGCGGCGGCGCGGTACTGCAAGGCGCTGCACAAGGAGTTGCCGCCGACCGTGGACGGGCTGAAGCGGGGTACCCCCGAGCCCGTATCCGACTTCACTGCCATATGGGGCGATCCTGCCGTGAAACTGCGCTGCGGGGTGCCGAAGCCCGACGTCCTGACGTACGGGAGTGAACATTACAACCCCCGTGCCGACGCGGCGGAAGTCAACGGGGTCGAATGGCTCTTTGAGAAGGAGGACGACGGGTACCGCTTCACGACGGTGCTGCGCAAGGCCTACGTCGAAGTGACCGTTCCCGGGAAGTACGCCCCCGAGGTCGATGCGCTCACCGATCTCGGGAGCGCCGTGAAGAAGACGGTTCCCACCGGGGTGTAGGGGCCTTGCCGGGGCGTCGCCCCCGGAGGGGCGGGCCGGCCGCCGGGACGGGCGGCCGGCTCAGCGCAGTCCCGTGGAGCGCTGCAGCGCGGCCTGCAGGAGCCGGTCGATCAGCTCCGGGTAGCTCACACCGCTCTCCTGCCACATCCGCGGGTACATCGAGATGGGCGTGAAGCCGGGGAGCGTGTTGATCTCGTTGATCACGAACTCGCCGTTGTCCTGCAGGAAGAAGTCCGCCCGCACCAGTCCCTCGCAGGACGCCGCCTCGAAGGCCGCGACGGCCAGCTCCTGCACCTTCGCGGTCTGCTCGTCGCTCAGCGGAGCCGGCACGATCCCGTCCGCCGAGTCGATGTACTTGGCCTCGAAGTCGTAGAAGTCGTGCGCGGTGACCGGCGGAATCTCGGCCGGCACGCTGGCCCGCGGGCCGTCCTCGAACTCCAGCACCCCGCACTCGATCTCGCGGCCGCGCAGCAGCGACTCCACGAGGATCTTGGGGTCGTGCCGGCGGGCCTCCTCGATCGCCTCGTCCAGGCCGCCGAGGTCGTCGACCTTGGTGATGCCCATGGACGAGCCGGCCCGGGCGGGCTTCACGAAGAGCGGCCAGCCGTGCTCGCCGGCGAAGTCCACGATCTTCCTGCGGGCGGCTGCAGGATCCTTTTCCCACTCGCGGGGGCGGATGACCTCGTACGGGCCGACCGGCAGCCCGAAGGAGGTGAAGACCCGCTTCATGTAGTCCTTGTCCTGGCCGACGGCGGAGGCGAGCACGCCCGAGCCGACGTAGGGCACACCGGAGAGCTCCAGCAGGCCCTGCAGGGTGCCGTCCTCGCCGTAGGGGCCGTGCAGCACGGGGAAGACGACGTCGACCTCGCCCAGCGCCTTGGGGACCGAGCCCGGCTCGCTGTAGACGACCTCGCGGTTGGTGGGGTCGACGGGGAGCACCACGGCGCCCTCCGTCGACTCGGCGAGCGCGGCCACCGAGGGCAGCTGCCGGTCCGCGATGGCCATCCGGTCGGGGTCGTCGGCGGTCAGCGCCCAGCGGCCGTCGGTGGTGATGCCGATGGGCAGCACGTCGTACTTCTCGCGGTCGATGGCGCGCAGCACGGCGCCGGCCGTGAGCACGGAGATCGCGTGCTCGGAGCTGCGGCCGCCGAACACGACGGCGACGCGGGGCTTGTGTGGGGAGGTCTCGCTGCTCATATCGGGTTGAGGGTACCTGCTGACCGGCGCGGAGTCAGTGCTGCGGCGGCCGTTGGTGGCGTCGCGCCGACGGCCGCCGGGGTGCCGGGGGCCGGGCGCCCGGACGGAACGGGAGGGGACCGGACGTTTCGGCTCCGGTTTCAGTGCCGTTCGGACTTGGCGCTGCGCGACATCAGCTCCTTGAGGGCGACCATCGGCGGCTTGCCCTCGTGGACGATCTCCACGACCGTCTCGGTGAGCGGCATGTCGACACCGTGCCTGCGGGCCAGATCCCGTACGGATTCGCAGGACTTGACGCCCTCGGCGGTCTGTTTGGTGACCGCGATGGTCTCCTGGAGCGTCATCCCGCGGCCGAGGTTCGTGCCGAAGGTGTTGTTGCGCGACAGCGGCGAGGAGCAGGTGGCGACGAGGTCGCCCATGCCGGCCAGCCCGGCGAAGGTGTGCGCGTCGGCGCCCATGGCCAGGCCGAGCCGGGTGGTCTCGGCAAGACCCCGGGTGATCAGGGACGCCTTGGCGTTGTCGCCCAGGCCCATGCCGGTGGCGATGCCGACGGCGAGCGCGATGACGTTCTTGACCGCGCCGCCCAGTTCACAGCCCACCACGTCGGTGTTGGTGTACGGGCGGAAGTACGAGGTGTGGCAGGCGGTCTGGAAGCGCCGGGCGACCGCCTCGTCGGCACAGGCCACCACGGCGGCGGCGGGCTGCCGGGCGGCGATCTCCTTGGCGAGGTTGGGCCCGGTCAGCACCGCGACGCGCTCCGCGGGGACCTTGGCCACCTCCTCGATGACCTCGCTCATGCGCTTGGCCGTGCCCAGTTCGACGCCCTTCATCAGGGAGACCAGGACTGTCCCGTCGGGCAGCAGCGGCGCCCATTCGGCGAGATTGCCGCGCAGTGTCTGGGCGGGCACCGCCAGCACCGCGAACTCCGCACCGCGCGCCGCCTGTGCCGGGTCGGTGGTGGCCCGCACGGACGCGGGCAGCTCGACCCCCGGCAGGTAGTCGGGGTTCGTACGGCCGTTGTTGACGGCGTCGACCAGGGCCGTACGGCGTCCCCACAGGGTCACCTCGCATCCCGCGTCGGCGAGCACCATCGCGAAGGCGGTACCCCAGGACCCCGTGCCGTAGACGGCGCAGCGCGTCACTTGCTTTCATCCTCCTGTGCCTGCTGGGTGCTTCGGGCCTGCTGCGGGCCGACGGCCGGTTCCGGGGCGGCGGCCCGCTCGGCGGGAGCCTGGGCCGCAGCGGCGCCCTGGGCCGTCTTCGCGGCTTCCCGGGCGGCGCGGCGATCCCGGGTGATCGCCTTGCGCCAGTCGTACGGTTCGGCCGGCGCGGGCTCGCCGCGCACGACGGCCAGCTGCTCGGTGATCGCCGCCATGATGACCTCGGTGGCGGCCCGCAGCACCTCGGCGGTCGGCTCCTGGTCGTAGAACGCGCTCAGGTCGACCGGCGGCCCGGCCTGCACCCGCAGCGTCTTGCGCGGCAGGAGGCGGAGCTTCTTCTCCTTGGCGTACGGCGGCATCGCGTCATTGGCGCCCCACTGCGCGACGGGAATGACCGGCGCCTTGGTCAGCAATGCCACCCGGGCGGCACCGGTCTTGCCCTGCATGGGCCACAGCTCGGGGTCGCGGGTGAGGGTGCCCTCGGGGTAGAAGGCGACGCATTCGCCCTTCTCGATGGCGCTGACGGCGGCGCGGAAGGCGGTGGCGGCGTCGGTGGTTTCCCGGTAGACGGGGATCTGCCCGGTGCCGCGCATCATCAGGCCGACAAAGCCGCTCTTGAAGAGTCCGGCCTTGGCGAGGAATCGGGGGACCCGCCCGGTGTTGTACTGATAGTGCGCATAGGAGAGCGGATCAAGATACGAGTTGTGGTTGACCGCGGTGATAAATCCGCCGTCGGCCGGAATGTGCTCCATTCCCTGCCAGTCCCGCTTGAACAGAACCAAGAGCGGCGGTTTGCAGATGACCGCGGCCAAGCGGTACCAGAAGCCGATTCTGCGGCGGGACACTGGGACACCCTCCTTGTGGGACCTGCAAAGCTGCTGCGGGCCGGCAGCCGCACAAGTGTCGCCCCAGGTACCCGCTATGTCGAGGACACCGTAACCCCGACGCTCCCGGAGAGCGGCGGCAGCAGGTGAGAATGGCGCCGATGCGAAGAGACGGAGCGGATGTGGGCTGGAGCCTGGTGGTACCGCTGAAACCGCTGCTGCAGGCCAAGAGCAGGCTCTCCCGGGCCGCCGGGGAAGAGTTTCGGCCACGCCTGGCCCTCGCGTTCGCCCTGGACACCGTGACAGCGGCGCTGGCCTGCAAGGACGTCCGGGATGTGGCGGTTGTCACGGACGACCGGGTGGCCGGTGAGCGACTGGCGGCGCTGGGCGCGCGCATCGTGCCCGACACACCGGCCGGCGGGCTCAATGCGGCGCTGGCCCATGGCGCGGGCGCGGTCCGGGCGCGTCGCCCGGGCGCGGCGGTCGCCGCGCTGAACGCCGATCTTCCGGCGCTGCGCCCCGCCGAGCTGGAACAGGTGCTCCATTCCGCTTCGCTATTTCCCCGTGCATTTCTCGCGGATGCGGCGGATATCGGGACAACACTTCTGACCGCGGCTTCCGGAGTGGAATTGGAACCGGCATTCGGAGGTGCGTCCCGGGCCCGTCACCTGGCATCCGGGGCACGGGAGATCACCACGCCCACGGTGCCCTCGGTACGCCGGGACGTGGACACCGGCGAGGATCTGCTGGCCGCGCTGGCACTGGGCGTGGGCCCGCACACGGCCCTCCAGGCGCCGCACCTGGCGGGCGGGGCGGGCCGGGCGGCCACGGCCACCGACGCGCCGGACGGCTCATCGCGGCTGCTGCCGCCGCAGGTCAAGGCCTCCGGAGCGTGATCGGGCCAAGCATCCGGAGCGTGATCGGCCAAGGATCCCGGAGCACGACCGGTCAGAGCGTCTGGAGCGTGATCAGGGCGATATGCCGGTCGTCGCCTTCGCCGGTGACGTCGATACGGACCCGCTGACCGGGCCGCAGCAGCAACAGACCGCCGGCGTCGAAGGCCGCCGCGTCGAAGGGCAGCGGGGTGCCGTCGTCCAGCAGCACGCTGCCGGAGCGGGTCTGGGAGTCGTACGTATACGCGGTGGCCTGCATGGGAGAGAGCCTAGACGAGCAGCCCCGGGACCCTCCTCCCGCCCGCGGACCGGGAGAACCGGGGAGGGACCGGGGAGGTGGCCGCCGCCCGAAGGGCCCCGAACGCACCGCGGGCCGGGCTCCCCGAAGGGAGACCGGCCCGACGCGTGGCGTCGCCGCTGCTGAATTACCGCTTGCGTGCGGTGGTCTTCTTGGCGGTGGTCTTGCGTGCGGTGGCCTTCTTCGCGGGGGCCTTCTTCGCCGTCGCCTTCTTGGCCGGGGCGGTCTTCTTCGCGGTGGCCTTCTTCGCGGTGGTCTTCTTGGCCGGGGCCGCCTTCTTGGCGGTGGCCTTCGTGGCGGCCTTCTTCGCCGTCGCCTTCTTCGCCGTGGTCTTCTTCGCCGCGGTGGTCTTCTTCGCCGTGGTGGCCTTCTTCGCCGTCGCCTTCTTCGCGGCGGTCTTCTTGGCGGTGGCCTTCTTGGCGGCGGCCTTCTTGATGGCCGTACCGCCGGTGAGGCTGCCCTTGGGGGCCTTCTTGACCGAGACCTCTCCGCCCTTGGGGAGCTTCTTCGAGCCGCTGACCAGGTCCTTGAAGCCCTGACCGGCGCGGAAGCGCGGCACGGAGGTCTTCTTGACCCGCACGCGCTCACCCGTCTGCGGGTTGCGGGCGTAGCGGGCGGGGCGGTCAACCTTCTCGAACGAGCCGAATCCGGTGACCGAAACGCGGTCGCCGGAGACAACTGAACGGACGATTGCGTCCAGTACGGCGTCCACCGCGTCCGCGGCGTTCTGGCGGCCGCCGAGCTTGTCGGCAATGGCTTCTACGAGCTGCGCCTTGTTCACGTCTTCCCCTTCGGAGACATTGCTGGAACGAAAGTTTCCAAGCTTTTTCGCACGTTAGGCAGATATATACCGCAAATCAAACACGAAACGGGCTAATCACCCTTGTGCCGCAACGAACTCGACCTTCACGGACTTCCGTCGGCGCGCACATCTTCGGGATAACGACCTTCGTCGAGGTCTTCCATGAACCACTCCAGACGCCTTGCCGCGTCCGCAAGATCGTGTTTAGCCGCGGCCGTGATGACGAGCAGCTTCCGGGTCAGCGCCATCCGTACGCCCTCCGGGACTTGCAGTGTGCGCACTCTTGTATGTGCGTCCTTGAGCCGGTCGGCGACGAGACCGTAGAGCTCGAGTTGGTCGTCGCGTTCCATGCGCTAATTGTGCCATCTGCGGCGAGTTGTCGCTTCACGGGGCCTCAACAGCAGCCTCGACAAGCAGAAGCGCCCCCTGCCAACTGCACAGGGGGCGCATCGTACGCAATATAGCTTTGAGCCATAAAACCCGAGGTCAGACCTCGAGGGTACGCGGCTTGAACGACGGCCTGTTCGCCTCGTACTCCACGATGGCCGACTCCTCCCGAAGGGTGAGGCTGATGTCGTCCAGCCCCTCCAGCAGGCGCCAACGGGCGTTCTCGTCCAGCTCGAAATCGGCGCTGACACCCTCGGCGCGTACCTGCCTGCCGACCAGGTCAACGGTCACCTCGGCGGCCGGGTCGGCCTCCACCAGCTGCTGCAGCCGGTCCACGGTCTCCTGCGGCAGGACCACCGTCAGCAGTCCGTTCTTGAGGGAGTTGCCGCGGAAGATGTCCGCGAACCGCGAGGAGATGACGGCCTTGAAGCCGTAGTTCTGCAGCGCCCAGACGGCGTGCTCACGCGAGGAGCCGGTGCCGAAGTCGGGGCCGGCCACCAGCACCGTGGCACCCTGGTACCGCTCCTGGTTGAGGACGAACTGCGGGTCCTTGCGCCAGGCCTCGAACAGCCCGTCCTCGAAGCCGTCGCGGGTGACCTTCTTCAGCCAGTGAGCAGGGATGATCTGGTCGGTGTCGACATTGCTGCGGCGCAGCGGGACGGCCCGCCCGGTGTGGGTGGTGAAAGCTTCCATGGTTCAGACTCCCGCGGGCGTGGCGATGGCTGCATCGGACAGATCGGCCGGTGAGGCCAGATGGCCGAGAACCGCCGTTGCGGCGGCAACCTGGGGCGAGACCAGGTGCGTCCGCCCGCCCTTGCCCTGCCGGCCCTCGAAGTTGCGGTTGGAGGTGGACGCGGAGCGCTCACCGGGCGCCAGCTGGTCGGGGTTCATGCCCAGGCACATCGAGCAGCCCGCATGCCGCCATTCGGCGCCCGCCGCGGTGAAGACCTTGTCCAGCCCCTCGGCGACGGCCTCCAGCGAGACCCGGACCGAGCCGGGCACGATCAGCATCCGCACGCCGTCGGCGACCTTGCGGCCCTGAAGGATCGAGGCCGCGGAGCGCAGGTCCTCGATGCGGCCGTTGGTGCACGAACCTACGAAGACCGTGTCCACGTTGATCTCGCGCAGCGGCTGACCCGCCGTCAACCCCATGTACTCCAGGGCCTTTTCGGCGGCGTAGCGCTCCGAGGCGTCCTCGTACGAAGCCGGGTCGGGGACGCTCGCCGAAAGCGGTGCGCCCTGGCCGGGGTTGGTGCCCCAGGTGACGAACGGGGCCAGTGCGGAGGCGTCGATGTGCACCTCGGCGTCGAAAACCGCGTCGTCGTCGGTGCGCAGCGTCTTCCAGTAGGCGACGGCGGCGTCCCAGTCCTCGCCCCGGGGCGAGTGGTCGCGGCCCTGCAGGTAGTCGAAGGTGGTCTGGTCGGGGGCGATCATGCCCGCCCGCGCACCCGCCTCGATCGACATGTTGCAGATGGTCATCCGGGCTTCCATCGACAGTTTCTCGATGGCCGGGCCGCGGTATTCCAGGACGTAGCCCTGGCCGCCGCCGGTGCCGATCCTGGCGATGATCGCCAGGATGAGGTCCTTGGCGGTCACGTCCTCGGGCAGCTCACCGTCGACGGTGATCGCCATGGTTTTGAAGGGTGCCAGGGGCAGCGTCTGGGTGGCCAGGACGTGCTCGACCTGGCTGGTGCCGATGCCGAAAGCCAGCGCGCCGAAGGCTCCGTGGGTGGAGGTGTGACTGTCACCGCAGACCACCGTGGTGCCGGGCTGGGTCAGTCCCAACTGCGGTCCCACGACGTGGACAACGCCCTGCTCGACATCGCCCAGCGGGTGCAGCCGGACGCCGAACTCCGCACAGTTCTTGCGCAGCGTCTCCAGCTGGGTGCGCGAGACCGGGTCGGCGATCGGCTTGTCGATGTCGAGGGTGGGGGTGTTGTGGTCTTCGGTGGCGATGGTCAGGTCCGTGCGGCGCACCGGGCGGCCGGCCTTGCGGAGGCCGTCGAACGCCTGCGGGCTGGTGACCTCGTGCAGCAGGTGCAGATCGATGAAGAGAAGGTCGGGCTCGCCTTCCGCGCGCCGGACGACATGGTCGTCCCAGACCTTCTCCGCGAGTGTCCGTCCCATCGCTTTCCCTCCGGCCGGCCGCATCGCCGGCCTTTCTCGTCCGTGCGCGATGCCCGCAGAAGTCCCCCTGCCGGGCCTTACGCCGGGCCCTGGTCCAGGGCCACACCTACAGATTGACGACTTCCCCGGAAAATTGAACTTGCGTTTCACAGTGTGAGACGCGAGTATCGTTTCATGGACAACTCTAGCGGCGTCGGCGTTCTCGACAAGGCAGCTCTGGTTTTGAGCGCTCTGGAGTCCGGTCCGGCCACCCTCGCCGGGCTGGTCGCGGCGACAGGGCTTGCACGGCCCACGGCCCACCGGCTGGCCGTGGCTCTGGAACACCACCGGATGGTGGCGAGGGACATGCAGGGCCGGTTCATCCTGGGCCCCCGCCTGTCCGAGCTGGCCGCGGCGGCCGGCGAGGACCGCCTGCTGGCCACGGCCGGCCCGGTGCTCACGCACCTGCGCGACGTGACGGGCGAAAGCGCCCAGCTCTATCGACGGCAGGGCGATATGCGGATCTGCGTGGCGGCGGCGGAACGGCTGTCCGGATTGCGGGACACCGTCCCGGTCGGCTCCACACTCCCCATGAAGGCGGGCTCGGCCGCCCAGATCCTGATGGCCTGGGAGGAGCCCGAGCGGCTGCACCGCGGTCTGCAGGGCGCGCGCTTCACGGCCACCGCCCTCTCCGGCGTACGGCGCCGCGGCTGGGCCCAGTCGATCGGCGAGCGGGAGCCGGGCGTGGCTTCGGTCTCCGCCCCCGTACGCGGCCCCTCCAACCGCGTGGTGGCCTCCGTATCGGTCTCCGGCCCGATCGAGCGGCTGACCCGCCACCCCGGCCGGATGCACGCCCAGGCGGTCATCGACGCGGCAGCCCGCCTCTCCGAGGGCCTGCGGCGAAACGGCTGAGTACCCCGCAGCGGGACGGGACGGGGCAGGGGCCGCTGTCGGCCGCGGTCACGACGACGGAAAAGCCCGAGCACCGGCTGAGTACCCCGCAGCGGGACGGGACGGGGCAGGGGCCGCTGTCGGCCGCGGTCACGACGCCGAAAAAGGGGTGGCCCCGTGCGGACGGTCCGCGCGGGGCCCCCGGACGCTCAGGCCGCCATCCGGTCCGCGGCCCGCTCCCCGCGGCGGCCGACCGGCACCGTCCCCCGTGCCTCCCCCAGCCCGGACGACGGCATATTGACGTAGATGCTCTGGTACGAGCCCGCCGGGACGACGAAGGTCTCGTACCAGAGGCCCGCCTTGCCGCGCCCCTCGCGCACCCGCCGGTTGAACGCCGCCCAGGCCGGCCGGTGCCCGCCGCCCTGGTCCGCGGCGTACACCAGCAGCTTCTCCATCGACTCCCAGTACCGGATGACGCCGAGGTCCCTGGGAGCATCTGCGCCGGCTACGGCTCGTCCGGGCCCTGATCCAGGCCGGCCGGGTCCCGGTGACCACCGCCCGCGAGGTCCTGGCCGCCATCGCGGCACTGCACCGCCTCGACCACGCCTGCGACACCGCGCATCTGCTGCCGTACGCGCGCCAGGCGGAACAACTCGCCGTCGCGGACCTGGACCTGCTGCGGGAGTTCGAGACGCCGGAGGGGCAGGTGGAGGCGGCGGTGGCGCTGACCGTGCTCTACGAGCCGGTGCTGCTGAGCCTGCGCCGGCCGGCCGAGCCGGAGGAGCCCAACCGGCGCTTCGGCAGCGGAAGTTGACACGAAGAAGCCCCCCGCATGATGCGGGGGGCTTCTCCTTCTTGTACCCCCGACCGGATTCGAACCGGCGCTACCGCCTTGAGAGGGCGGCGTGCTAGGCCGCTACACAACGGGGGCAAGTTTTCCTGCAGTTGACGTGTCCCGAGGACACACTGCGCTGGGCTACCAGGACTCGAACCTAGACTAAATGAACCAGAATCACTCGTGCTGCCAATTACACCATAGCCCATGGTGGTTTAGACCAGTACCCCCGACCGGATTCGAACCGGCGCTACCGCCTTGAGAGGGCGGCGTGCTAGGCCGCTACACAACGGGGGCCCTAGCGATCCTGCATGAACGACAGTGGGTGCGACCCGGACTGTCCCCCTGGGAAGGATCTGTACCCCCGACCGGATTCGAACCGGCGCTACCGCCTTGAGAGGGCGGCGTGCTAGGCCGCTACACAACGGGGGCCTTGCAGATGAGCTCTGCGAGCTGGCCTACCAGGACTCGAACCTAGACTAACTGAACCAGAATCAGTCGTGCTGCCAATTACACCATAGGCCATCAAAGCGCAACCCCCCGTGGGGGGCTTGATTTGATCTGCGCTTTCCGGCCGGGCCTTTCGGCCCTCTCGGGCGGCGCAGGAAGAACATTACCTGATCGTGGACGGCGCACCAAAACCGATAGTTCCGCGCAACAGCTCGGGGAGCTCCGCCAGACTCGCGATCCGCCGCACCCCCGGCGGCCGCTCCTCCCCCGCCTCCTTCCCAGTGCCCGCACGGTCCAGCCATACGGCTCCCAGCCCGGCATCCCGGGCACCGAGCGCGTCGATATCGAGCTTGTCGCCCACGTAGACCACGTCGCCGGGCGTTAGGCCAAGCGCCTTACAGGCGGCGTGGAATGCCTCCGCGGCCGGCTTTGCGTACCCCAGTTCATCGGCACAGAGCACCGCCTCGAAAGACTCGCGGATCCCGAGGACGGCCAGCTTGCGCTCCTGGTTGGCGGTGGCGGCGTTGGACAGCACCGCCTGCCGTACCAGCGGCGCCAGCGCCTCCAGTACGGGCACGGAATCCGGGAAGAGGACCCAGGACGCCTCGTAGTGGGCGATGTACCGGCCGAACCATGCGTCGGCCTCCGCGTCGGAGAGGAGCGGGGTCCCCAGAAACGTCCGGGCGCGGGCCCTGCGGTGATCGAGAAAGCCCACCTCGCCGGCGAGGAAACGGGCGAACTCGGTCTCCATGACCGTCCGCCAGCGCTCCAGTGCCGCCTCCTCGCCACCGTGGGCGGCGAGGAGCCCTTCGGCCCGGAGGTGGCGCAGCGCACCCGCCCGGTCCGAGCCGGTGTAGTCGAAGAGGGTGTCGTCGAGGTCCCACAGGACGGCGCGCACGGGCATAGGGGCAAGGTAGCCGAGCGCTGCCGGACAGGCGACGGGCCCGGACGCCGTACGGCGTCCGGGCCCGTGGGCACTGCTACCGGGTCAGCCGGCCAGCTTGGCCAGTGCCGCGTCGATGCGCTGGAGGGTGCGCTCCTTGCCCAGGATCTCCAGGGACTCGAAGAGGGGCAGGCCGACCGTGCGGCCGGTGACCGCGACCCGGACGGGGGCCTGTGCCTTGCCGAGCTTGAGGCCGTGCTCCTCGCCGGCGGCCAGGACGGCCTCCTTGAGGGGCTCGGGGCCGGACGCCCAGTCGGCGGCGTCGAGCCTGGCGCGGGCCGTGGTGAGCAGCGCGACCGGGTCGCCCTTCATCGCCTTCGTCCAGGACGCCTCGTCCTCGACCGGCTCCTTGCGGAACAGGAAGTCGACATTGGCGGTGATGTCGGAGAGGACGGTGAGCCGGGTCTGGGCGTGCGGGGCGATGGCCTGCCAGGCGGCCTCGTCGAAGTCCCCGGGCTCCCAGTTGGCGTGCGGGGCCTTCAGCCAGGGCTCGCAGGCCGTGATGAAGTCCTTCACGTCCAGCTGCCGGATGTGGTCGGCGTTGATCGCCTCGGCCTTCTTCAGGTCGAAGCGGGCCGGGTTGGCGTTGACGTCCGCGATGTCGAACTTCTCGATCAGCTCGGCGACCGAGAAGAGGTCCTGGTCCGCCGAGAAGGACCAGCCGAGCAGCGCAAGGTAGTTGAGCAGGCCCTCGGGGAGGAAGCCGCGCTCGCGGTAGAGGTTGAGGTTCGCCTGCGGGTCGCGCTTGGAGAGCTTCTTGTTGCCCTCGCCCATGACGTACGGCAGGTGGCCGAAGGCCGGGACGGTCTTGGCGATGCCCAGCTCGATCAGCGCCTTGTACAGCGCGATCTGGCGGGGGGTGGAGGAGAGCAGGTCCTCGCCGCGCAGGACGTGGGTGATCTCCATCAGCGCGTCGTCGACGGGGTTGACGAGGGTGTAGAGGGGCGCGCCGTTGGCACGGACGATGCCGTAGTCCGGAACGTTCTCCGGGGTGAAGGTCAGCTCGCCGCGCACCAGGTCGGTGAAGGTGATCGGCTCGTCGGGCATCCGGAAGCGGACGATGGAGGTACGGCCCTCGGCCTCGTACGCGGCCTTCTGCTCGTCGGTGAGCGTGCGGCAGGTGCCGTCGTAACCGGAGGGGCGGCCGGCCTTGCGGGCCGCCTCGCGGCGGTCGTCCAGCTCCTCGGTGGTGCAGTAGCAGTGGTAGGCGTGGCCGGCGGCGAGGAGCTTTTCGGCGATGTCCTTGTAGAGGTCCATGCGCTGCGACTGGCGGTAGGGCGCGTGCGGGCCGCCGACCTCGGGGCCCTCGTCCCAGTCGAAGCCGAGCCAGTGGAAGGAGTCCAGCAGCTGCTGGTAGGACTCTTCGGAGTCGCGGGCCGCGTCGGTGTCCTCGATCCGGAAGACCAGGGATCCCTTGTTGTGCCGTGCGTAGGCCCAGTTGAACAGGGCGGTACGGATCAGGCCGACATGGGGGTTACCGGTCGGGGAGGGACAGAAACGGACGCGGAGGGGGGTCGCGTTAGCCACGCTTGATCACCTTGTTGGTGAGAGTGCCGATGCCTTCGATGGTGACGGCGACCTCGTCGCCGACGTTGAGCGGGCCGACCCCGGCCGGGGTGCCCGTGAGGATGACATCGCCCGGGAGCAGGGTCATCGCCTCGGTGATGTGGACGATCAGGTCCTCGACCCGGCGGACCATGTCGCTGGTGCGGCCGAGCTGGCGCTGTTCGCCGTTGACCGTGCACTGGACGGCGAGGCCGGCGGCGATGTCCTCGGGGGTGAGCCCGGTCTCGATCCAGGGGCCGAGCGGGCAGGAGGTGTCGAAGCCCTTGGCCCTGGCCCACTGCTTCTCACGCTGCTGCACATCGCGTGCGGTCACGTCGTTGGCGCAGGTGTAGCCGAGGATGACGTCCTTGGCGCGCTCGCGGGGCACCTCCCGGCACATGCGGCCGATCACGACGGCGAGCTCCGCCTCGTGGTGCACCTCCTGGGAGAAGGAGGGGTACGCGATGGGGTCGCCGGGGCCGGTCACCGAGGTGGACGGCTTGAAGAAGGTGACCGGCACGTCCGGGACGGCGTTGCCCAGCTCGGCGGCGTGATCGGCGTAGTTGCGGCCGATCGCCACGACCTTGTTGGGCAGGACCGGCGGCAGCAGCCGGACCTTGTCGAGGGGGACCTTCTGGCCCGAGCGCTCGAATTCTGCGAAGGGATGCCCCTTGATGACGTCGAGTTCGTCGCCTTCGAGGACGCCGAAGCCGACGTTGCCGTCGATGGAGAATCTGGCGATGCGCACGGGTTGCCGCTGCCCCTCAATTGATCACTGGCCGGAGTTGACACTCCAGGCTATCGCGGGGCCGCTGCCGATCCGGTGACGTATTACGCCGGGACGTCCTGCGCGGGCGCGTCCATCAGGACGGTGCGGCGGGGATTGGCGGTCTGGGCCGGCAGGTCGACGGTGTGCTCCGGTGCCTGGAGTGCCTCGGTGCCGAGCTCGCCGGCGTCGTTGAGGTGAGCCAGGGTGGTGCGCCGCGGGTTGGCTATGTTGCGGAACATCGTCGTCGTCTTCACTGCTGCTTGCCTCGCGTCATCAAAGGTCGGGAAAGGGCCTGCGGAAAGCTGCCTTGTCACATCGGGCAACTGTGTAAAGCGTCAGGCTATGCACGCCATTCCCTGCGAAGTGCTGGGAAACTCAATGATCTTCCTGTGAGTTTGCTCACGAACTGTGCGACAAATGCCGCATTTCCCATGATCAACATCCCTGGGCGAAACGGACAATGGCGGATTGAACTGCACGTTCCGCTCCCGATCACCGCACCTGGGACAGCCGCTGCAGGCGAACGACTCGCGGACAAAAGTCCGTTATGAACAGGGGTACGTTCTACAAGTCGTGACGCGCTCCGTACATTGCGTCACCCACGTCACAGTGCGCGGTTCCGCTCTTGTTGGAGATCCTGCACTGTGCTGGAATTCCACGGACCGCCGCACGTTTCAGCCGGCGCGCAGGGCGCAACGTAGCGCCGCGCGGTGGTGCCGCTCTCTCGGCCAGAGAGGGCAGCCCGCCGGTCACTCACGACCGCCATGGGGGACTCAGCGGTCCCCCATACGACTCGACACCGTCCCGCCGAGGCGGGACGCCTGGTCCAGAGGTTGCGACGCTAGTGCAGGGACGTTTCAAGAGGGATGGCAGCGCTGCGGCGGACCCGGAGCTGCGCGGCGGGACAGACCGCGCCTCCTCGCCCCAGCGCGCCCAGAGCAACGGTTTTGCGGGGGGCACTCTGCCCGTCGACGGAGGCGGTCAGGCGCCGGGCAATGACGCCGCGGACAGTGGCAAGGCCAAGGCGCAGAAGGACGCCGGCGGCCCCGGTTCGCGAATAGCGTTGCGCAACTGGCGCATCAGCACCCGCCTGGTGTCCCTGCTCGCGCTTCCCGTGGTCGCCGCGACCACGCTGGGCGGCATGCGCATCGACACGTCGCTGGACAACATCGACCAGCTCGACAAGATGCAGCTGCTGACCGAGATGACCCGGCAGGCGACCGAGCTCGCCGACGCGTTGCAGGTGGAGCGGGACAAGTCGGCCGGTCCGCTGGCCGGCAGCGGCAACTCCAAGGACGATGCGAACGTCGTCGCGCCCCGTGAGGCGACCGACCGCGCCAAGCTGTCGTTCAACCAGGCCACCGGTGACATCCAGGGCCAGGACGCCACGATGGCCGGTGTCCGGGCGACCGTCCTGGAGATCGGCCGCCAGCTCAACACCCTCAACGAGATCCGTGCGAACTCCTACAAGGACGGCGACAACGCCGCGCGGACCGTCACCAGCTACAACCAGCTGATCAACTCGCTGCTCTCGCTGTCCCAGGACATGGCGCAGGCGACCAGCAACCCGGAGATGATCCGCAGTACCCGTGCGCTGGCGGCGTTCTCGTCGGCCAAGGAGTACGCGTCGATCCAGCGCGCCCTGGTCAGTGCCGGTCTCGCCCACAAGGGCGGCCCCCAGCTGTCCTCCAACGACCGGCTGGCCGGCCGTAACGCCGAGGACAGCGAGAAGGCGGCCCGCGACCGCTTCTCGCAGATCTACACCAACAACGCCGGCGCGCTCACCCGCGGTCTGGACGGCAACAACGACGAGATCAAGGCCGCGGTCGCCTTTGCGCACCGCGCCTTCGCCAGCGGTTCCGGCATCCGCAGCCAGGACTACCGCTACCTCGACTGGTACGACTCCGACACCGTCAAGATCGACGAGATGTCGCGGATCGAGACCACGCTGCTCTCGGAGATGGAGCAGAAGTCCCGTGAGCTGCGCAACGAGGCCACCCAGTCCGCGATCATCAGCGGTGCGCTGATCCTGCTCGTCCTCGG
This sequence comes from Streptomyces sp. NBC_00400, assembly GCF_036048035.1. NCBI lineage: Bacteria > Bacillati > Actinomycetota > Actinomycetes > Kitasatosporales > Streptomycetaceae > Streptomyces > Streptomyces sp. NBC_00400. The sequence goes on from NZ_CP107940.1 coordinate 2,274,029, forward strand.
CGTCTCGCTGGTCGGCGCGTTCGTCGTGGCCCGGTCCATGGTCCGCTCGCTGCGCCGGCTGCAGGACACCGCGCAGAAGGTCGCCCAGGACCGGCTGCCCGAGCTCGTCAAGCAGCTGTCCGAGTCCGACCCGCAGGACGTGGACACCTCCGTGCAGTCGGTCGGTGTGCACAGCCGGGACGAGATCGGCCGGGTGGCCGCGGCCTTCGACGACGTGCACCGCGAGGCGGTCCGCCTCGCCTCCGAGCAGGCGCTGCTGCGGGGCAACGTCAACGCGATGTTCACCAACCTCTCGCGCCGTTCGCAGGGCCTCATCCAGCGTCAGCTCTCGCTGATCTCCGAACTGGAGTCCCGCGAGGCCGACCCGGACCAGCTGTCCTCCCTCTTCAAGCTCGACCACCTCGCCACCCGCATGCGCCGTAACGGTGAGAACCTCCTGGTCCTCGCGGGTGAGGAGCCGGGGCGCCGGTGGACGCGGCCGGTGCCGCTGGTCGACGTGCTCCGCGCCGCCGCCTCCGAGGTGGAGCAGTACGAGCGGATCGAGCTCAACGCCGTTCCGCAGACCGAGGTCGCGGGCCGGGTCGTCAACGACCTCGTGCACCTCCTCGCCGAGCTGCTGGAGAACGCCACCTCGTTCTCCTCGCCGCAGACCAAGGTCAAGGTCACCGGTCACGCGCTGCCCGACGGGCGGGTGCTGGTCGAGATCCACGACACCGGTATCGGTCTGTCGCCCGAGGACCTGTCGGCGATCAACGAGCGGCTGGCCAGCCCGCCGACCGTGGACGTCTCGGTGTCCCGGCGGATGGGTCTGTTCGTGGTCGGCCGGCTGTCGCTGCGGCACGGCATCCGTATCCAGCTGCGGCCCTCCGACTCCGGCGGCACCACCGCACTGGTCATGCTGCCGGTCGATGTCGCCCAGGGCGGCAAGAAGCCGGCGCCGAGCAACGCCAAGGCCGGCGGCGACCACGGTGGCGGGCAGTCCAGCCGGCTCGCGGGGCTGCAGCCGCGCGGACAGGTCGGTTCGGGCCCCTCGGCCGGCGGGCGCCCCGCGCTGCCCGGCCGCGGCGGGCCCGGCGGCGGTGCGCCGAACGCCTTCGGTGCCCCGGCACCGGCCGGCCGTACGGCGCCTCCCGGCGCGGGCTCGCCCGGCGCCCCGGCGCGCGGCGGCGACGCCCGCCCGGTCGCCGGCCGTCCCGGCGACTCGCGTCCCTCGCTGCCCACCCGCGGCGCGGACAGCGGCCCGGCGCCCACCGTGGCACCGCCCACCGGCGCACCGCGCCGTGCGGAGCGTCCGCAGCTTCCGGCCCGGGGTCCCGCTGCCGAACTGCCGGGCGGTTCTCCGGCCGGCGGCCAGGGCGGCCAGGGCACTGCGCAGCCGGGCGGTACGAGCTGGGGTGCGCGCCGTGAGCGCGGCGGCTCCGACGACTGGCCGCTGACGCCCCGCGAGCCGCAGGACCGGCCCCGTGGCCACGAGGAGCCGGAGAACACCGGCAGCTTCGAGCGGCCCGCGCCGAGCGGCGGCCCCGGTGACACCGCGGCGTTCGCCCGTCCCGACTTCAACGGTCCGCCGCCCGCCGCGGACGGCTCCCAGGGCGGACACGGCCGGCCCGGCGCGCGTCCGGCCGGCCGGGCCGCGGGCAACGAGCGTGGCGACACCGGACAGTTCGCCGTGCCGGACACCGACGCGGGCCGGCCCGACACGGGTGGGCGCGAGACGGGCCGGTACGAGACGGATCGGTACGACGCCGGCCAGTACGACACCGGCCAGTACGAGACGGGCCAGTTCCCGCAGTCCGGCAGCGACACCGGGCAGTACGAGCGGCCCGGCAGCAACACCGGCCAGTACCAGCGGCCCGACAGCGACACCGGCCAGTACGAGCAGCCCGGCAGCAACACCGGCCAGTACCAGCGGCCGGACGCCGACCGCGGTGCGTACGCCGACGAGTCGCAGGGCACCGGGCAGTTCCCGGCGCCGCAGCCGCAGGAGGGCGGTGCGCCGTCCGCCGATGTGCTCGGCAACGCGGACGCCGGTCCCGGCGACGGCCGTACGCCGATCTTCGACACCATCGAGTCCAACTGGTTCAACACCCCCGCGGCCGCCGCTGCCGGGGTGCCGCCCCAGGGTGACGCCGAGCCCGAGGCCCCGCGGCTGCCGCGCCGCGGATCCGCCCAGGACGGCGAGGCACGCGGTGGCGCCCGCGGCGAGGCACCGGTCAACGGCGCCCGCAACGCGGCGCCCGCCGAGGCCACGCAGTGGCGCAGCTCGCCGAACGACGAGACCTGGCGGCAGGCGGAGCAGATCCGCCAGCCCGCCGCGGGCGGCATCACCACCTCCGGACTGCCCCGCCGGGTCCCGCGCGCGAACCTCGTCGCGGGCACCGCGCAACAGCAGTCCACGCAGAGCGGTCCGCAGGTCTCGCGTGCGCCCGGCGATGTGCGGGGGCGGCTGACCAATCTCCGTCGGGGTATCCAGCAAGGCCGGCAGGCCGGGACGTCGTCCACCGGCAATCACGGCATTGTCGATCCCACACACCAGCAGGAGCGTTAGTTGAGTCCGATGAGCCAGGCGGCGCAGAATCTGAACTGGTTGATCACCAACTTCGTGGACAACACCCCAGGGGTGTCGCACACGGTGGTGGTCTCCGCGGACGGACTGCTCCTCGCGATGTCCGAAGGCTTCCCCCGCGACCGTGCCGATCAGTTGGCGGCGGTGGCCTCCGGCCTGACCTCGCTGACCTCCGGCGCGTCCCGCATCTTCGAGGGCGGGACGGTGAACCAGACCGTTGTGGAGATGGAGCGGGGGTTCCTCTTCATCATGTCCGTCTCGGACGGATCGTCGCTGGCCGTGCTCGCGCACCCCGAGTGCGACATCGGCCTGGTCGGCTACGAAATGGCGCTGCTGGTCGATCGCGCAGGCACGGTCCTGACGCCCGATCTGCGCGCCGAACTGCAGGGCAGCCTGCTGCACTGAAGCGGCGCCCGCAGCGCCGCACCGTTCAGCACCCAACCACCCATGTGCCGCACCCCCCACCGGCCCAACCCGACGACACGTCAGTTGTCCCGCCCGGAGGACCCATGACCCCGCCACCTGCCACTTCCGGCCCGTACGGCGCCTACAGCCAAGCGCCGTACGGGAGCGAAGGTGACCAGCCGCTGGTGCGCCCGTACGCCATGACCGGAGGCCGGACCAGGCCGCGCTACCAGCTCGCCATCGAGGCGCTGGTCAGCACGACCGCCGACCCCTCTCAGCTGCCCGGGCTGCTGCCCGAGCACCAGCGGATCTGCCACCTGTGCCGTGAGGTGAAGTCGGTTGCCGAGGTCTCCGCGCTGCTCCACATCCCGCTGGGTGTGGCGCGGATTCTGGTCGCGGACCTGGCAGAGGCCGGCATGGTGGCGATCCACCAGCCCGGCGGCAGCGGTGAGGCCGGCGGTACGCCGGACGTGACCTTGCTCGAGAGGGTGCTCAGTGGACTTCGCAAGCTCTGACAGCAGCTCCGACGGGAACGGAACCCGCGCCACCACCTCCGCCAAGATCGTGGTGGCGGGCGGCTTCGGCGTGGGCAAGACCACGTTCGTCGGAGCCGTCTCAGAGATCAATCCGCTGCGCACGGAGGCCGTGATGACCTCCGCTTCGGCGGGGATCGACGACCTCAGCCACGTCCAGGACAAGACCACGACGACCGTGGCGATGGACTTCGGCCGGATCACCCTGGACCAGGACCTGATCCTGTACCTCTTCGGTACGCCGGGCCAGGACCGTTTCTGGTTCATGTGGGACGACCTGGTCCGCGGTGCCATCGGCGCCGTGGTGCTGGTCGACACCCGCCGGCTGGCCGACTGCTTCGCCGCGGTCGATTACTTCGAGAACAGCGGCCTGCCGTTCGTCGTCGCCCTCAACGGCTTCGAGGGGTATCAGCCGTACACGCCGGACGAGGTGCGTGAGGCACTGCAGATCGGCCCGGGGGCCCCGATCATCACGACCGACGCCCGGCACCGCAGCGAGGCCAAGAGCGCGCTCATCACGCTCGTGGAGCATGCGCTGATGGCCCGGCTGCAGTAGCGCGCAGACGGCCCGCTCCCGCACCGGGAGCGGGCCGCAGGGCAGTTGTCACCGGCAGGGGCGTTCCCCCCTGCCCGGGCCGGGTTCCCGGCATCCGTGAGTGGATCTGTGTCCTTCGACACGCCACCGAATTTGCTTCATAACGTTTCGACAGTGAATCAGCGGGCTTTCGACACCCCGCGCGCATGCCCGGCTTCGCTGCGCTCACAGATCTCCTGCATTTTGGCGCCGCTCGCCCTTAACGCCCCTTTTATCTCAGGCCCTTTCGACCCCGCTCCGGCTTTGCCCAGTGTTTGGAACGCACCGCCCTGACGTGCTGAAATTCGCTGAAACTCCGGAGTAGGAACGCCCAGAAGAAACGGCACAGCAAATCAGTGCCGGCGCCGAGAGGTTGTTGGTCGAGTGAGGCGAAGCAAGGCGAGCCCTGAGCCGCAGGAACCGCGGCGGGGCAACTTCACCCCGCCACCCAGAGGTGGCCTACCGGCTTCCGACGCGCCCGAAAATACGGTCGCGAAGCCTCCGGTCAGTGGCGGTAAGTACTCCCCGCGCAACTGGCGCGTGGCGACCCGCCTGAACGCCATTCTGCTGATCCCTGTGCTGCTCGCCCTGGTCTTCGGCGGTCTGCGCGTGGACAGCTCGTTCGGCACCTGGCAGGAGGCGCAGGACGCGGAGAACACCGCGAAGCTGGTGCGCGCCGCGCTCTCCTACAGCACCGCCCTGATCGACGAGCGGGACCGCACCGCGGCGCCGCTGCTGAAGGGCAAGAAGGACGACCCCGCCGTCCAGCAGGCGCGGGACACCACCGACGCCGCCGCCGACGCCTTCCACCGGGCCGCCAAGACCATTCCGGACAAGCCGGGCCTCAACCGCCGTCTCGCCGCGTTCGAGAAGGTCGAGCCCAAGCTCCAGAAGCTGCGTCAGGCCGCCTACACCTCCCATCTGCACGGTGTGCAGACCGAAGAGGGCTATGTCGAGGTCCAGCACCCGCTGATGGAGTTCGCCAACGAACTCGGCCTGGGCACCGGCAACATCACCTCCTACGGCCGTACGGTCTACGCCATCGCGCTGGCCAAGGCCGCCGAGTCCCTTGAGCGCTCCATCGGCACCCACCTCCTGGTGGACCCGGCGAGCCCGCAGGGCGGCAAGGAGCACAAGCTGCAGCTGACCGCCTTCGCGTCGTACCGCTACCTGGAGGGCATCGCCATCGGCGAGTACACCTCCGGCGGCACGCCCGAGGACGTCGAGCGGCTGACCAAGGACGCCGGGGCGCTCAAGCAGGCCGCACAGCAGAAGGTCGCACGGGCAAAGGCGCAGGCGCAGGCCGTCGGCCGGCCGTTCCGCACCCCGCCGTCGATCGACCAGATGGGCACGCTGATCGGCACCGGCGCGGCGCCGGAGACACTCGGCGCGCGCGGCGTCACCTCGGACAGCTACTTCGCGGCTGCGACCGGCAAGTTCGACATGTACCGGTCCATCGAGAAGGACCTGGCGGACAAGGCCGTGAACGAGGCGGCCCAGATCTCCGAGGACGCCCGGCAGTCCACCTTCGTCGACTCCGGCATCGTGCTGGCCGCGCTGATCATCGCGTTCGTGGTGGCCGGTCTCATGGCCCGCCGGATGAGCCGGAACATGCGCCAGCTGCGGACCGCCGCCTTCGGCATCGCCGAGCAGCGGCTGCCGATGCTGGTCGACCAGCTCTCGCGGACCGACCCGGGCCGGGTCGACACCCGGGTGCAGCCGATCCCGATCGCCACCACCGACGAGATCGGCGAGGTCGCCCGCGCCTTCGACCAGGTGCACCGCGAGGCCGTCCGGCTCGCCGCCGAGCAGGCGCTGCTGCGGGGCAACGTCAACGCGATCTTCACCAACCTTTCCAGCCGCAACCAGGGTCTGATCGAGCGCCAGCTGGAGCTGATCACCGACCTGGAGAACAACGAGGCGGACCCGGACCAGCTGGAGAACCTCTTCCGGCTCGACCACCTCGCCACGCGTATGCGGCGCAACGGCGAGAACCTCCTCATCCTCGCGGGCGAGGAGCCCGGCCGGCGCTGGAACCAGCCGGTGCCGCTGATCGACGTCCTGCGGGCGGCGACCTCCGAGGTCGAGTCCTACGAGCGAATAGAGCTCACCGGCGTCCCCGAGAGCGAGATCCACGGCACCGCCGTGACCGACCTCGTGCACCTGCTGTCCGAGCTGCTGGAGAACGCCACCACGTTCTCCTCGCCGCAGACCAAGGTGCGGGTCGCCGCGACCCGGCTGCCCGACGGCCGGGTGATGATCGAGATCCACGACAAGGGCATCGGGCTCACCCCCGAGGACTTCGCGGACATCAACCACAAGCTGGCCAACCCGCCGAGCGTGGATGCCGCGATCTCCCAGCGCATGGGCCTGTTCGTGGTCGGCCGGCTGGCCGACCGGCACGGGATCCGGGTGCAGCTGCGCCCCTCCGGCGAGCAGGCGGGCACCACGTCCCTGGTCATGCTGCCCGAGGCGATCACCCACGGTGGTGGCGGCGAGGAACGGTACGACGACGACGACTTCACGGTCTCCCGGATCGTTCCGGAGCACCAGCAGGCGTCGTACGAGCCCCATCAGCGCACCGCCGCCGAGCTGGGCTTCGACGACAGCCGCTACGGCCGCACGGACGGCGCGGATCTGGACATGATGGGCCGCTCGCTGCTCCGCGAGGAGCGCCGGGCAGCCCTGGAGGCCCAGACGGGCGGTGAGCCGGCCGCCGAGTACGAGAGCGGCGAGCGTCCGCTCTTCCGTGACGAGGCACCGTCCGCCGGTGGCTACCAGGAGTCCCCCGGCGCCTACCAGGACTACCCGTCCCAGGCATATGCGGAAGCCGATCAACCGGTCTACGACGACCGGTCCCCCGGCCACCAGGCATTCGGCGAGGGAAGCTTCGCCGAGACCACGGGCCAGCAGCCCTTTGTCTCGCGCGAAGCGGCACCGGCGGACGACTGGCCCGAACGCCCTGCGTTCGAGGGCTACTTCGGGGCAGAAGCGGAATCCGACCGGAATACCACTGCCGCTCCCGCTGACGCCCCCGAGCGCGTACCATTCGAGCGTCCGGGCCCCACACCGAGCGACGCCCCGTCGCTGACGGACGCCGGCCTTCCGCGCCGCGGAGGCCGCGACCAGCAGGCACCGCAGGTGCAGCAGCAGCGGAGCACGCCGGAGGCCGGCCAGGACGGCTCCGACTGGCGCAGCTCCAACGATGATCGCTGGGAGAGGGCGGAGCGGCTTCGCGAGCCGAAGGCGGGCGGAGTCACCTCCTCCGGTCTCCCCCGGCGGGTGCCCAAGGCCAACCTGGTCGAAGGTGCCGCGGAGCAGACGCCGCAGGGCGGCCCCCAGGTCTCCCGCGCCCCGGAGGACGTCCGCGGCAGGCTGAGTAACCTGCGCCGCGGTGTCCAGCAGGGACGCAACGTCGGCACGGACCCCTCCGGGGTCCCCCAGAATGACCAACAGGGCTTCGGCCCCGGCAGCACCTACGATCAGGAGCGTTAGTGTGAGCCCGATGAGCCAGGCGGCGCAGAATCTGAACTGGTTGATCACCAACTTCGTGGACAACACCCCCGGGGTGTCCCACACGGTCGTGGTCTCCGCGGACGGGCTGCTCCTTGCCATGTCCGAGGGTTTCCCTCGTGACAGAGCCGATCAGTTGGCGGCGGTGGCCTCCGGCCTCACCTCGCTGACCTCCGGCGCGTCCCGCATCTTCGAGGGCGGGAGCGTCAACCAGACCGTGGTGGAGATGGAACGCGGCTTCCTCTTCATCATGTCCGTCTCGGACGGATCGTCGCTGGCCGTGCTCGCACACCCCGAGTGCGACATCGGTCTGGTCGGCTACGAGATGGCCCTGCTGGTCGACCGCGCGGGCACGGTACTGACACCGGATCTGCGTGCCGAACTGCAGGGCAGCCTTCTCAACTAAAAGACAGGCAGTGCGTTTCCCGCCACCGCGCCTTATGGTTCGGTGGCGCGACCGGCGTCAGACAGGCAAGTTGGAGGAGGAGACGTGGCAACGCCCCCGAGCGGATACCCGTATGGTTCCGGACAGCAGTCCGGGCCTGTGGGCGAGACCCATAACAACCGCTTCAACTTCCCGTCTGCGCCGAGCCGCCGGCCGCAGCGGCCCCCGCAGCAGCAGCCCCGGCCGTACGACTCCCAGCCGTACGAGCCATCGGTGTACGACCAGCCGCAGGCACCGCGCATCCAGCCGGTGCAGCCGCAGCGACGCGCGCCCGAGCCCTCCCCCACGGGCTCGAACAACCCGCTCGTGCGCCCGTACGCCATGACCGGAGGCCGGACCAGGCCGCGCTACCAGCTCGCCATCGAGGCGCTGGTCAGCACGACCGCCGACCCCGCGAAGCTGCAGGGCCAGCTGCCGGAGCACCAGCGCATCTGCCACCTCTGCCGTGAGATCAAGTCAGTTGCCGAGATCTCCGCGCTTCTCTCCATCCCCCTCGGCGTCGCCCGGATCCTCGTCGCCGACCTGGCGGAGGCCGGACTCGTCGCCATCCATCAGCCCGGCGGGGACGAGACCGCCGGCGGACAGCCAGATGTGACACTGCTCGAAAGGGTGCTCAGTGGACTTCGCAAGCTCTAGCGGTGCAGCCCGCTCCACCACCTCCGCGAAAATCGTGGTGGCGGGCGGCTTCGGCGTGGGCAAGACCACGTTCGTCGGGGCCGTCTCAGAGATCAATCCGCTGCGTACCGAAGCCGTGATGACTTCCGCTTCGGCGGGGATCGACGACCTCACGCACGCGCCGGACAAGACGACCACGACCGTGGCGATGGACTTCGGCCGGATCACCCTGGACCAGGACCTGATCCTGTACCTCTTCGGTACGCCGGGCCAGGACCGTTTCTGGTTCATGTGGGACGACCTGGTCCGCGGTGCCATCGGCGCCGTGGTGCTGGTCGACACCCGCCGTCTCGCCGACTGCTTCCCCGCGGTCGACTACTTCGAGAACAGCGGCCTGCCGTTCGTCATCGCCCTCAACGGCTTCGACGGCCACCAGCCGTACACGCCGGACGAGGTGCGTGAGGCGCTGCAGATCGGCCCGGACGCGCCGATCATCGTGACCGACGCCCGGCACCGCAGCGAGGCCAAGAGCGCGCTCATCACGCTCGTGGAGCACGCGCTGATGGCCCGCCTGCGCTAGGCGGCCCACGGGACGCGTCCGGGCCCCCGTGCCCGCACGCGCCGTACGACGAAAGGCCCCCACACCTCTTGGTGCGGGGGCCTTCGTCGTACCCGGCCTCAGGGCCCGTACGCGGCGCTGCACGGGCCCTCGGCCGGCGGCGGGGCTACTTGCGTGCGGGGCACTCCTTCCATGCGAAGTGGTACACCGTGTTGATGTTGCCGTCGGTGGAGTCCATGGCCATGTAGCTGGTGGCCTTGGGGTCCGCCGACTTGGCGTCCACCCTCATCTCGGTGTTGATGTTGAAGTAGCGCTCCTCGCCGCAGGGGGCATACACCAGGGCGTCGACGTCGGTCTCGTCCGAGGTCTGCCAGTTGGAGTCGTAGGGGCCGACGAAGGTGTGGCTCTTACGGGCCGTCTGCTGCTGGCCCTGGAAGTAGTAGCCCGCCTGCTCCAGCCCTCTGGCACCCGGGGCCAGGGAGGCGTAGCCCCGGTAGTCGGCCCGGGCGACCGCGTAGGTGAAGCCCTGCGGGACGTGCACGTTCAGCGCGATCTGGCAGTTCTTGCGGGAGTCGGTCGGCTTGCTGCCGGCGCCCGCCTGGGCGAGGTACTCGCTGTACGTGACGGTGAAGGCGGTGTTGTCGGGGGCGATGGCCACGGCGGCGCTGCCGGGTCTGCAGCCCGAACCGTTGACCGTGGCGACGGTAATGGTGATCTTGCCGCTCGGCGGGTCGTCGCCGAACCGGCTGGCGGTGGTGGGGGATGCCGATCCGGCGAGGAGCAACGATGCCACGGCGGCACCAGCACTGAGCGTGCTGAGCATGGGCTTTCCTTCCGGTCGTCCTAGGACCCGCGGTGCGGGAACGCCAGGAGTGGATTGACGAGCGCATGCCAGCACGGGCAGAGCGGCTTGAACAGCTCTGCTCCCCATGGTTGAGGTGAACCTACGCCTTGATCCGGACACCACCTGCCAAACCGGAATACCGCGTCCGAAAAGTGATGAGGCGCCATATCGCGCTGGTTGAGGGGCTGTTGGGCGGTATATCCCTCATGTAGTCACGGGTTGGCGTGCGTTGCGTGTGGCTGGGGCCGTTTCGCCCAGGCGTTGGGGGTGGTGGGTCGGAGGGGACGCCCGGTCCCCCGTCCTCGGCGCGGGCGGCCCTGGTACGTGGGAAAGACTGACCCGGCGTTCGCTCCGGTCCTGCGGGCGGGGCACCGGACATCCCCTCCGACCGCCGCACGTTGGCGGCCGTCCCGCCGTACCGATCACCGTTACGGCCACCACCAGCTCGCCCCTTGGCAGGGCACTGGGCAACCACCAGGTCCGAGCCGCACCAGGCGTTGGCAGGGCACTGGCAGACCGGCCCTAGCTTGGACGCGGCTGTGGTGCGATCGGTGACGGACAGTGCCACCGGGCGGCAGACGGGAACGAACGAAGGCCGGAGGGGATGCACCGGGACCCGCCCGCAGGACCGGAGCGAACGCCGGGGAAATCTATGCCACGTAGCAGATGCGCCCGCGCCGAGGACGGGTCGCGGTGCGTCCCCTCCGGCCCCCGCAGCACTCACGAACCCCGCACGGCGCCAGCCCCCACAGACCAAGCGGCGACACTCAGGCCCGGCGCAACAGCGCCCCAAAGGGGCGCGGGGAACTGCGCGCCCAGCCACAACGCACCCGCAGCCAAACGCCGGCCCGAGAAACCCACGAGGGCCCCGCAAAGCGGGGCCCTCGGTGGCATCAGCGAAGTGTCACGGCGTCACCGCTGCCAGCTGGTCGCCCCGTGGAAGCCGCTCTGTCGCTCCAGGCGCCGCCAGCGGGCGGCGGTGGCGTGCGGGCGGGACGGGGCGGCGGCGGCCGGCCGGTGGGCGGCGCGGGCCAGCAGGACGGCGGTCAGGGCGGCGAGCTCTTCCTCGCTGGCCTGGCCCTTCTCCACGCGGATGGAGTCGGTGCGGTGGGCAGGATTCACGGTGTGTTCTCCGTCGTCGCGGTGGGCGTGGTGCCGAAAGCGGGTGCGGTGTGTGGCTACTGGGGCGGGTTGCCGTGCTTACGGGCCGGCAGGTCCGCGTGCTTGGTGCGCAGCATCTCCAGGGCCCGGATGAGCGTGTGGCGGGTCTCGGCCGGGTCGATGACGTCGTCGACCAGGCCGCGCTCGGCCGCGTAATAAGGGTGCATCAGCTCGGACTTGTACTCCTTGACCATGCGCACCCGCATGGCCTCCGAGTCGTCCGCCTCGGCGATCTGCTTGCGGAAGATGACGTTGGCGGCGCCCTCGGCGCCCATCACCGCGATCTCGTTGGTGGGCCAGGCGTAGGTCAGGTCTGCGCCGATGGACTGCGAGTCCATGACGATGTAGGCGCCGCCGTACGCCTTGCGCAGGACTAGGGAGATCCGCGGGACGGTGGCGTTGCAGTAGGCGTAGAGCAGCTTGGCGCCGTGCCGGATGATGCCGCCGTGCTCCTGGTCGACGCCGGGCAGGAAGCCGGGGACGTCCAGCAGGGTGACGATCGGGATGTTGAAGGCGTCGCACATCTGGACGAAGCGGGCCGACTTCTCGGACGCCTCGATGTCCAGCACACCGGCCAGCGACTGCGGCTGGTTGGCGATGATGCCCACGACCCGGCCGTCGAGCCGGGACAGCGCGCAGATGATGTTGGTCGCCCAGCGCTCGTGGACCTCCAGGAACTCGCCGTCGTCGACGATCTCCTCGATGACCTTGCGCATGTCGTACGGGCGGTTGCCGTCGGCCGGGACCAGGTCCAGCAGTGCGTCACCGGAGCGGTCGGCGGGGTCCTCGCAGGGCACCGACGGCGGGTTCTCCCGGTTGTTCGCCGGCAGCAGCGAGAGGAGGTAGCGGACCTCCTCCAGGCAGGTGGCCTCGTCGTCGTAGGCGAAGTGGCACACGCCGGAGGTCTCGGCGTGGACGTCGGCGCCGCCGAGTCCGTTCTGGGTGATCTCCTCGCCGGTCACCGCACGCACCACGTCGGGGCCGGTGATGAACATCTGCGAGGTCTCGCGGACCATGAAGACGAAGTCGGTCAGGGCGGGGCTGTAGGCCGCGCCGCCGGCGCAGGGGCCGAGCATGACCGAGATCTGCGGGATGACGCCCGAGGCCTTGGTGTTGCGCTGGAAGATGCCGCCGTAGCCGGCCAGCGCGGAGACGCCCTCCTGGATACGGGCGCCGGCGCCGTCGTTGAGCGACACCAGCGGCGCACCGGCCTGGATGGCCATGTCCATGATCTTGTGGATCTTGGTGGCGTGGGCCTCGCCCAGCGCGCCGCCGAAGATCCGGAAGTCGTGCGCGTAGGTGAAGACGGTCCGGCCGTGCACGGTGCCCCAGCCGGTGATCACGCCGTCGGTGTAGGGCTTCTTGGCCTCCAGGCCGAAGCCCGTCGCCCGGTGCCGCCGCAGCGGCTCGACCTCGTTGAACGAACCCTCGTCCAGCAGCAGCTCGATCCGCTCGCGCGCCGTCAGCTTGCCCTTGGCACGCTGCGCTTCGGTCGCCCGCTCGCTGGGTCCTCGCCGGACCTGCTCGCGGATGGCGTGCAGCTCGGCGACGCGCCCGCGGGCGTCGTTGGCGCCGGCGGGCAGATCTTCGACAGTGGTCATGCCTCGACGGTACGTGTGCGAGGCGTCCCGCACCGATGTCGGTTTCGTACAACGTCGCATGCGATTTGGTGGGCAGGCAGTACAGAACCGTGCTGTACGCGCCCCGCGTCCCGGCCTCCGTTCGGGTGGCAGCGCCTCCCCACGTCTGTATGGGGCCCACAAACCGGAGGGTAGCGATGTTGTCGTGACCGGTTGACCGGCGGGGCCCGGTGCCGGTCAGCCCAGTCGCACCGTGCAGGTGTGGGTGGCGCAGCTCGTACCGGGGGTCAGGCGCAGCCGCAGGGCGCGCCCGGTGGCCAGCACCTCGATCGCCACGTCGTGGGCGAGCACCGCGCGCACCGGCCGTGACCAGGTGATTTCCAGAGTGTCGCCGGTGCGCTCCGGGGCGGCCAGGCACAGCAGCGCGGTCGGCCGCCGCCGCCCGTGCCGCTCACGCACCAGCACGCTCGCCGGGCCGCTGCTGGTGAGCGGCCCCGCGCGGCCGGCCCGCCAGAAGTTGGCGGCCGTTACGCCGAGCGGGTCGACGGCGACCGCCTGGCGGCCGTCGTCGTTGGCGAGCACGGTCAGCCAGCGCCGGTCGGCGGCGCGGGCGGCGAGGGTGCGGGCGGTGGCGCCCGGCATGAGGAGGTAGGCGTAGCGGGCGTCGGTCGGGTCGGTGCCGTGGTCGTGCCAGAGGGTGAGGTAGCGGCGGGTGAACGGCTCGGTGGACGAGGTCGTGTTGATGTCGTGCCAGGAGCCGGTGCGGGCCTCGCGCAGTGCCTTGAGGGGCGCGCCACCCGGGAAGACGTAACCGCCGTGTCCGGCGAGGTGGGCCCAGTGGGCGCGGCGGAAGGAGGTGGTCACGCCGAGCGTGCCGGACTGGCGTACGCCGTCGACGGTGAGCGCGGCGGTGCCCCGCTCGCCCAGGCAGCGGTTGTCGACGACGGTCTCGGCCGGTACTCCGTCGCGGGCGGTGACGCCGGCGCCCAGGCAGACCAGGCAGTCCGCGAGCGCGAACCAGGATTTGCGGGCGGTGAGGGTCGAGGACAGGCCGCGCAGGTCCTGGCCGATGGCGGCGAATTCCCCGTCCGTGGTGCCGCCGACCCAGCGCGCGGCGGGCTTGGGCTCGCCCCAGCCGCCGCCCTCGTTGTCGGCCAGCCGCTTGGTGGACACGGTCGTGCCGGGGAGCCGGTAGGGGTCGACGGTGGGCCAGAAGGCGTCCGTGTACTGGTCGCCCCCGAAGTCGGCGCCCCACCAAGAGAGCATGCCGGCGCCGGTGTGCCAGCCGTGCGGGTTCTCGCCGTTGCCGTTCTCGTAGTACGCGATGCGGTCGGAGGCCATGGCCAGGCCGGCCGCCCACCCGGGACGGCGGTGCACGGCACGGTCCATGGCCGGGAAGAGGCGGTGGCCGACGGGTTCGGGAGCGGCGGCCGCGGGGCCGTCGGCGATCTTCGCGAGCCGGGCGAGGTCGGCGACCGGGTACTGCCGGTCGGTGCGGACCGGCAGCGTGATGTCCCGGGCGATCCAGCCCTTGACCATGGCGTGCCAGCGGGCCCGCTCGGCGCCGCTCGCGGCCTGGGCGAGCAGCGCGATGGCGGCGATCAGCGCATGGCCGTGGTGGTGGTCGCTGCGCAGGATGTGCCGTTCGTCGCTGCGGAGATAGCCGCGGCTGATGGCGCGCCCGTTGACGCTGTCCATCATCAGGCCGTTGTGCAGCAGCGGGGCCCAGGCCCGCTCGACACTGTCGAAGATGATCTGCCGCGCCGGGTCGGTGACCTGCCAGGACGAGCCGCCGAGCAGGGTGAACAGCCGGCCCAGGCCGTCCAGCAGGACATAGCCGTAGGTGCCGGAGTAGGCGACCCAGGTGTGCTGGACGAAGGAGCCGTCGGCGTAGAGGCCGTCGCCCCGGGTGACGTAGGGGAAGACCGGTGAGAGGGCGTCGCGGGCCAGGGCGATCCTGTCGGGGGCGCGGCCGAGGATGCCGCGCAGTGCGACCACCCGGCACAGGTCGACGCGGTTGGCGCCGGTGCTGGTCCCGGTGTAGTCGCCGAGCAGGGCGTCCGGGACGAAGTGGTCGACGGCGGCCAGGCAGCGGTCGCGCAGCGCGTCGTCGAGGCCACCCTCGGGCAGGTGCTGACCGAGGATCGCGAGGGTGTCGAGGAGGAGTCTGGGGCTGCCGATCTGCCACTCCCACCAGTTGCCGTAGCGGGTGGTGGCGGTGTTGTAGACGGTGGCTTCGAGGTGGTCGAGGCCCGTGAGCAGGGCAGTGGCGAGGCCGGGGTCGCCGGTGCGGCCGGTGCCGGGCTGGGCACAGGCCCGGGCCATGGTGGCGAGCCGGCTGTAGCTCTGGGTGATGCCGGACGGCGGGTCGTAGCGGCAGTCCGGCCAGAGGGATGTGGCGGCCGGCCGCATGCTCGCCTCGAAGGCGCCGGCGAGGGTGCCGGTCTCCTGGAGGGCGGCGGCGTACGGCGCGGCGGCGGGGTCGAAGCCGCTGCCGAGGGTGAGCTCGCACCAGCGGGCGCGGAGGGTGGCGAACTCGTCCCCGGGAGCGGTGGCCGGCCCGGGAGCGGCAGTCGGCCCGGGGGCGGCGCCGGCGGGGCGCGCGGTGAGGCCGAGTGCGCTCGCCGCGGCGGTGGCAGTGGCGGCGGCAGCGGCGGTGGCAAGGAATCCTCGGCGTGACCAGACGGACGTGGCGGGGAAGGGCGGCACGGTCGGTCCTCTCCATGGCGTCAACTGACGGGTGGCGCTGCGCACTTGGGAGTTCCCGATGGTCTAGCACGCGCCGTCGGCGAGCGGCAATGACCGCGCCGGAGCGCCGTCCGTCACCCACCCGGCGGAACCCGTCCGACGGAACCCGTCCGACGGAAGGCCGCCCAGAGAGGTTGAATGTTGAACCAGATGCCGCTACGGTGAATCTCGTTGAAGCTTAAACAAATCTGCGCACCCGCCCGGTGCGCCGTCTTCGAGGAGGAGCCATGGCTCTGTTCCACCGCAAGCGCACCGCCGACACCGGCGACACCACCGCCCCCGCCGCCACCCGTGCTGCCGTCCTCGACGCCGACCCCGCGCTCGCGGCGCTGACCGGCGACTACGCCATCGACCCGGCACACAGCAGCATCGGCTTCACCGTCCGGCACGCCATGGTGACCAACGTCCGCGGCACATTCGGCGACCACGAGGGCACGCTCCGCCTCGACGGCGCCGACCCGTCCCGCTCCACCGCCTCCCTCGACGTCAAGATCGCGAGCATCGACACCGGGATCGCGGACCGCGACGGCCATCTGCGCAGCGCCGACTTCTTCGACGCCGAGGCCTTCCCGCTGATGACCTTCCGCAGCACCGCCGCCGAGCAGGTGTCCGGTGACCGCTACCGCATCACCGGCGATCTCACCCTCCGCGACGTCACCAAGCCGCTCACCATCGACCTGGAGTTCCACGGCGCGGCCACCGACGTCTACGGCGCCGAACGGGTGGGCTTCGAGGGCAGCGCCGAGATCCTGCGCTCCGACTGGGGCCTGACCTGGAACGCCGCGTTGGAGACCGGTGGGGTGATGGTCAGCGACAAGGTCAAGCTCCTCTTCGACATCTCCGCCGTCAAGGCCGCCCCGCAGGCCTGACCCCGCATGGCCCGCCACACGACCGCGGCCCCGCACGGCCCCTCTCCCCCGAGGGTCGTGCGGGGCCGCGGTCGTGCCGCTGCCGCGGCGCTCACTCCTGCGGCTCGACCCCGGCCCGCAGCAGTCCGTAGGCGTACGCGTCGTCCAGCGCCTGCCAGGACGCGGCGATGACGTTCTCCGCGACGCCGACCGTGGACCACTCGCCCCGGCCGTCGCTGGTGGAGACCAGCACCCGGGTGATCGAGCCGGTGCCCAGGGCGCCCTCCAGGATGCGGACCTTGTAGTCCACCAGCTCCATATGGGCCAGCTGCGGATAGATCCGCTCCAGGCCCACCTTCAGCGCCCGGTCCAGCGCGTTGACCGGGCCGTTGCCCTCGGCGGTGGTGACGATCCGCTCGCCCTTGGCCCACAGCTTCACGGTTGCCTCGTTGGCGTGCGTGCCGTCCGGGCGGTCCTCGACGATCGCGCGCCAGGACTCGACCGTGAAGTAGCTGCACGGCCGGCCCCCCGCCGCCCGCTGCAGCTCCTCGCGCAACAGCAGCTCGAAGGAGGCATCGGCGGCCTCGTAGGTGTAGCCCGCCAGCTCCCGCTCCTTGACCCGCTCGACGACCCGGCCGACCAGCTCGCGGTCGTCGCCGAGGTCGACGCCGAGTTCCTTGCCCTTGAGCTCGATGGACGCCCGCCCGGCCATGTCGGAGACCAGCATCCGCATGGTGTTGCCGACCAGCGCCGGGTCGATGTGCTGATAGAGGTCCGGGTCGACCTTGATCGCGGAGGCGTGCAGTCCGGCCTTGTGGGCGAAGGCGGAGACACCCACATAGGGCTGGTGGGTGGAGGGCGTGAGGTTGACGACCTCGGCGATGGCGTGCGAGATCCGGGTGGTCTCGGCGAGCTTGCCCTCGGGCAGCACCGGGCGCCCGTACTTGAGCTCCAGGGCGGCGACGACCGGGAAGAGGTTGGAGTTGCCGACCCGCTCGCCGTACCCGTTGGCGGTGCACTGGACGTGGGTGGCACCCGCGTCCACCGCGGCCAGGGTGTTGGCGACCGCGCAGCCGGTGTCGTCCTGGGCATGGATCCCCAGGCGCGCGCCGGTGTCCGCGAAGACGGTCCGTACGACGGCGGTGACCTGCGCCGGAAGCATGCCGCCGTTGGTGTCGCAGAGCACCACGACATCGGCGCCGGCCTCGCTCGCGGTGCGCACGACCTCCTTGGCGTAGACCGGGTCCAGCGCATAGCCGTCGAAGAAGTGCTCACAGTCGAGGAAGACCCGGCGGCCCTGGTCGCGCAGGTAGGCGACGGTGTCCCGCACCATCGCCAGGTTCTCCTGCGGCGTGGTCCGCAGCGCCAGCTCCACATGCCCGACATGGGACTTGGCGACCAGCGTGATGACCGGAGCCTGGGACGCCAGGAGCCCGGCGACCTGCGGATCGTCCTCGACGCGGACGCCCGCCTTGCGGGTGGCGCCGAACGCGACCAGCTGCGCGTGCCGGAAGTCGATCTCTGCACGGGCCCGCTCGAAGAACTCGGTGTCCCGCGGGTTGGCGCCGGGCCAGCCGCCCTCGATGAAGCCCACGCCGAAGTCGTCGAGGTGCCGGGCGATGGTCAGCTTGTCGGCGACGGTGAGGTTGATGCCCTCGCGCTGCGCACCGTCGCGGAGCGTGGTGTCGAAGACATGGAAGTCGTCGGGCACCGCGTCGGCGGGGAGGGGGGCGTGCACCGGGTTCGGGGAGGTGCGCCGCGCAGCGGCTCCGGCCGGGGTGGTGGCGGGAGACGGGTGGGAAGGTGCGTCCGTCATGCTGGTCTGGCTCCTGTCGGGTCTCGGTCTACCGGAATAACCGGTTCCACCGTCCCTCCATGGTCCCTCGCGCTCCGCCTCCGGTGAGGTGTGGGCCGGAAACGAAAAAACCTCTCGCGGGTGCGAGAGGTCTGCGCGCGGGTCTGGGACGACGATGGCCGCGCCGTACTCGGTTCGTACGGGGCGGTCACTGCGGACCGGCGCGCCTGCTGCCAATAATCATGGCGAACGAGAGCACGGTCCGCAGTGTGCCACACGCCCGGACCGGACACGCGGCGGTCTCACTATGCGGTCGGAGTGTCCACCGCCGCCCAGCGCCGGAGCGCAGCGGTGGCCCGTGCCCGGTCCCGGGGCGCCAGCTTCTCGATGCGCACCACGTGGCTGGTGTGCGGGGCCAGGTAGACGTGCGCGTCCCGGCTGCCCTTGCCCGTACGGAAGGGCTCGGCCCGGGCGGGATCCATCTCGCCGTACACGAACAGCAGCTCGCTGCCGTGGTGGCGTACCCAGCGGTCGACGTCGGGCATGGCGTCCGGCTGGAAACGCAGCGGAATGCTGCGCGGCACATAGGTGCGCATCTCCTGGATGCCGGGGTAGCGCAGCATCCCGGCGAGGTGCGGGGCGGCCGTCGACACCTGGCCGAGCTGGGTGCCCAACTGGTAGTAGGAAGCGGTCATGGCGGCCAGGTGGTAGTCACTGAAGGCCGGGAGCATGGCCTTCTCCGCGAACCAGGTGAACAGCGCGTCGCCGGGGGCGGAAGGCCCGGGGATCGCGCAGACGTCCCCCTCTTCCTTCTGCATCCAGAAGAGCATGGGCAGATCCAGCACGGTGAGTTCCAGGGCGCGGTCGGCGCTGCCGATGGTGTGGAACGTGTAGCCCTGGCCCGCGGCCCAGCGTGCGAGGCGGCCCGCCATCTCCGCTCGCCGGGTCCCGAGCATCGCGCGCTGCACCGCGGTGAGCGCGTTCCGGCAGGCGGGCGAGCCGACCCGCTGGAGGAAGCGGTCCACGGCGGTGTCGTCCCGGTCGTCGGTGTTGTTGGGTGCCGCGTACACGACGGAGCCGGCCACATCGTGCGGGTAGAAGCGCCGGTGGTAGACGGTGGCCATCCCGCCCTTGCTGCC
The DNA here is from genome assembly GCF_036048035.1 of Streptomyces sp. NBC_00400. Taxonomy (NCBI): domain Bacteria; kingdom Bacillati; phylum Actinomycetota; class Actinomycetes; order Kitasatosporales; family Streptomycetaceae; genus Streptomyces; species Streptomyces sp. NBC_00400. The sequence goes on from NZ_CP107940.1 coordinate 2,293,354, forward strand.
GCCGGTGGAGATCCAGGCGGCACGGTAGACCGTCTTGAGGGCCCGGATCAGCCGGTGGTGATCGCTCGCCGCCTGCCAGATGCCGAGCTTCGACCAGTCGGTGGGGTGGGGGCGGGACGTGCCGAAGTACCGCTGCTCGACGCTGATCTGGTTGCCGTACACGATCCCGGTCGGCTCGGCGCGGTATGCGGGGCCCTGGTAGGTGAGGTCGTAGCCGTTGGTGTAGAGCACCATCGGCCGGGCGGTGGACCGGTGGAGCAGCGACAGCCGCTGCTCGAAGCTGCCCTTGCCGGGGTGCCGGTGGTCGACGGGCTGACGGTAGACCAGCGCGAAGGAACGGTAGCCGGCCGGGGCGGGGTTCTCCTTGACCACCCGCATCCCGGGTACGGCCGCGATCTGGGCGCGGATGTCGTCGGCGGCCGGGCGGGACGCGGCCGGGCGCGCCGTGGCAGGAGGGGCCGTGGCAGGAGGGGCCGTGGCCGGGTGGGCCCCGCCGGTCCGGGCGGTCGCCACGGACGGCGCCGCGACGCCCGGGGCCAGCAGGGCCGTCAGCAGCAGCGGCAGGAGTAAGTGCCTGGTGTTCTTCATGCCGTCCAGCCAAGCCGCCCGGCGCCGGACGCGGATCCCCCGGGAACGGCAAACGGCCTCCCCCGGGCGGGGGAGGCCGCTCCCGGCCAGGACGAACCCTCAGTCGGCGACGGGCTCCCCCACCCGCGTCCGGCCGGCTCCGGTGCCCTCGTCCTGCTTGCCGACCCGGTGCAGATCGATGGTGCGGGTCTCGCGCATCGTGACGTAGACGATCAGCGAGACGGCGGCGCAGCCGGCGACGTACCAGGGGAAGGCCGACTCGATGCCCGACTGCTTCAGCCGCAGTGCCAGCGGCTCGGCGGTGCCGCCGAAGAGCGCGTTGGCAATGGCGTACGGGAGAGCGACGCCGAGGGACCGGATGCCGGTGGGGAACAGCTCGGCCTTCACACAGGCGTTGATCGAGGTGTAGCCGGTGACGATCACCAGGGCGAGCAGGGCCAGGCCGAGGGCCGGCCAGAAGCTGCCGGCGTACTTGAGCAGCGACATGATCGGCACGGTCAGGAAGGTGCCGCCGACCGCGAAGGTGATCAGCAGCGGACGCCGGCCGATCCGGTCCGAGAGCGCCCCGGCGAGCGGCTGGAGGCACATGAACACGAACAGCGCACAGAAGCTGACCAGGGTCGCGGTCTGTTTGGGCAGGCCCGCGGTCCCCGACAGGTACTTGGTCAGGTATGTCGTGTACGTGTAGTAGGCGACGGTGCCGCCCATCGTCAGGGCGACGACCAGGAACGCCTCGCGCTTGTGCTGCCACAGTGCCTTGAGGGTGCCGCGCCCGGCCCCGTCGTGGCCCGCGTCGCCGCCGACCGTCTCGCCCGCCTCGTTGAAGACCTCGGTCTCCAGCATGTTCCGTCGCAGGTAGAAGACGACGGCCGCGCCCAGGGCGCCGATGATGAACGGGATGCGCCAGCCCCAGCCGTGCAGCGCCTCGTCCGACAGGGTGTTCTGCAGGACGATCTGCAGCGCCAGCCCGATCAGCTGGCCCGCGGTCATGGACACGTACTGGAAGCTGGAGGCGAAGCCGCGCTTGCCCTCCGCGGACGCCTCGGTGAGATAGGTCGCGCTCGCCGCGTACTCGCCGCCGACGGACAGGCCCTGAAGGAGGCGGGCAATCAGCAGGACAGCCACCCCGCCGTAGCCGGCGACCGCATAGGTCGGCGCGAGGGCGATGAGAATCGCGGACGCGGACATCAGGGTGACGGTGAGCGTCAGTGCGGCTTTCCGTCCCCGCCGGTCACCGATCCGGCCCAGCAGCCAGCCGCCGATGGGGCGCATGATGAAGCCGACGGCGAAGATGGCCATGGTATTGAACAGTTGTGCGGTGGTGTTGCCTTCGGGGAAGAAGGAGCCTGCGAAGTACACCGCGAAGCTGGAGTAGACGAACCAGTCGAACCACTCGACCATGTTCCCCGCTGAACCCACCCAAATCTTTCGCCAGTTGGCCCTGCCACCGCTTGCATCCATCTCACCCGGGCGCTGTGCCACGCCAGCCTCCTCGCTTCACGGGCCGATCGACCGGCCAGCGGTTACGGTCGTCGATCGGTGCGGTGGCTGACAAGAGCACGGCGGGCAACGATCGGGCGTACTTGCGTGCGTTGTGTACACGGCCCGCAGAAAGGCGGGCGCGGCCCTGGGGCCGCGCCCGCCTCTTCCTCCGTTACGGTCAGGGCTTGCAGTGCCCCAGGTACTTGGCGCCGCGCACCTTCGTGGGGAGCGGGGCGACGGTGCCCAGGAACTCGTCCTTGCCCGGCTTGATGCACCAGGTCAGGTCCGGCGCCATGATGTGGTCCACCGTCACCTTGTGCCAGTACTTCTTCGAGCAGTTGTGGTAGTAGAGTCCGGCGCTGCCACCGGTGTGCACTCCGCACTTGGTCATCGTGGCCGCGGCCTTGGCGGTGGCCGGGGTCGCGGCGTTCGCCGCGGGCGCTGCCGGGCCCAGCAGCGCGGTGGCACCGAGGACGGCCAGGGCCGCGAACGGGGCCCTCTTCCGTGAGATCACTTCTGTTCCCCTCGTGTGGACGTGCGCGTGGAGCAGGCACGTCGGTCGGGCGCGTGCGAGGGGGCGGTCGGTCATGCACGTCCCCCGGGCGTTCGGTCACGCACGCGCATCCGGCGACGCTAGGGGACAAAGATCACGGATTCAAGGGCCGCGCCGTACCGGCTTCCAGCGACTCGTCCAGGAACTCCCGTACGTGGTCCAGGACTTGTTCCCGGTCCGTGCCCGGGAGGCCGACGACGAGCTGGGAGCCGAACCCGTCGAGGAGGGCGCGGGTGCGGGTGGCGAAGCGTTCGGCGTCGACGCGGCGGAATTCGCCCTTCGAGATGCCCTCGACGAGGAGGGCCACCAGGTCGCGGTGCCAGGCGAGTTCGAGGTCGAGCTGGCGTTCGCGGGTCTCGTCGTCGGCGTTCTGGGAGCGGTTCCACACCTCCAGCCACAGCGTCCAGCGCGGGTCGCGGTGCCCCTCGGGGAGGTAGAGGTCGACCAGCGCGTCCAGCCGTTCGCGGGCGGGGACGCGGCGGGAGAGGGCGGCCCGGCGTGCGGCGCCGAGCTGCTCCTCGCTCCACTGCAGGGTCTGCAGCAGCAGCTCGTCCTTCGTGCCGAAGTAGTAGAGGATGTGGCCGCTGCTCATGCCGACCTCGCGGCCCAGACCGGCCATGGTCAGCCGGTCCAGGCCCTCCGCTGCGATGGTCGTCATCGCCGCGGCGAGGACCTGCTCGCGGGGCTGGCTGAGCCGGCGCCGGGGGCGGCGCACGGGACCGGGCACGGGGACCTCCGGGTCGGCGGGACGGGGCCTGCGGGTCAGACCTCCGGCTGCTGCTGGGTGATGCAGTGGATACCGCCACCCGCTGCGAAGATCGTACGGGCGTCGACCAGGGTCACCGTCCGCCCGGGGAAGAGCCGGCGGAAGATCGCGGCCGCCTCCTCGTCGCGCGGGTCGTCGAATCCGCAGAGCACCACACCATCGTTGCAGAGGTAGTGGTTGATGTAGGAGTAGTCGACCAGCTCGCCGTCCTCCTCCAGGACGGTGGGCGCCGGCACCTCGACGACCTCCAGCCGGCGGCCCCTGGCGTCGGTCGAGGAACGCAGCAGCTTGGCGATCTCGTGGCAGATCGCGTGGTCGGGGTGGTCGGGGTCGGGCTGGGTGTGCACGAGGACGACGCCGGGGCGGGCGAAGGCGGCGACGATGTCGACATGCCCGCGGGTGCCGAACCGGCCGTAGTCGGCGGTCAGGCCGCGCGGCAGCCAGATCGCCTTGGTGGTGCCGAGGTGGGCGTGGATCTCGGTCTCGACCTCCTCCTGCGTACGGCCGCGGTTGCGGCCCGGGTCGAGCTGCACGGTCTCGGTGAGCAGGACGGTGCCCTCGCCGTCGACATGGATGCCGCCGCCCTCGTTGACCAGGGGCGTGGCATAGCGGCGGGCGCCGGCCAGCCCGCAGACCTGTTCGGCGATCTTCTGGTCGAGGTCCCAGCGGGCCCAGTCCTGGGCGCCCCAGCCGTTGAACACCCAGTCGGTGGCGGCAAGCCGGCCCGTGCCGTCGGTGAGGAAGGTGGGGCCGATGTCGCGCATCCAGGCGTCGTTCAGCGGGCGCTCGACGAGGTCGATGCCGTCGCCGAGGAGCGCGCGGGCGCCCTCGGACTGCCCCGGTCCCGCGACGACGGTGACCGGCTCGAAGCGGCGCACGGCGCGGGCGACCGCGGCCCAGGCGCGGCGGGCCCCGGCCAGGGTCTCGCCGCCCTCCTCGCCGAAGGTGAAGTTGGGTCCCGGCCAGGCCATCCAGGTGCGCTCGTGACGGGCCCACTCCGGGGGCATGCGGAAGCCGTCGGCGGCAGGGGTGTTCATGCGGGGGTCCTCACGGTTCGCGGTGACGGTCGGCGTCACGGGTGTCGGTGGCGTCACGGGTCTCGGTGGCGGGGCGGCAGGCAGCGGGCGCGGCGGGTGGCAGGCGACGAGCCCGGCAGGCGGCAGGCACGGTGGCCCGCCACGCCGGCCGCGGCGGCGTCACGGGCCGTGCCGTCACAGGAAGTACAGGCGCGAGAGCGAGACGGTGTCGGCCGGCTCCGAGCGCATCGGGTCGCCGTCGAGGGTGACCAGGCCGCTGCGCCCGTCGACCTGCACCTGTCCGATACGGGAGTTGTGGACGAGGTCGCCGGGGCCGATGCCGCGGGTGCCGCGGACGGCGACCCGGCGGCGGCGGGTGGGCAGCCCGTCACCGCCCTGTTCGGCCGCGGCGCGCGCGACGAACGCGACGGAGATCTCGGCGGGGGTCGCCCCGTACGCGCCGAACTGCGGGCCGAGCACCAGGGGTTCGCAGGTGTCGGTGGCGGCGTTGGGGTCGCCGGTGACGCCGTAGGCGGGGAACCCGGACTTCAGCACCAGCTGCGGCTTGGCGCCGAAGTACTGCGGCTTCCACAGCACGATGTCGGCCATCTTGCCTGCCTCGATCGACCCGATCTCGTGCGAAAGGCCGTGCGCGATGGCGGGGTTGAGGGTCAGCTTGGCGACGTAGCGCAGCACCCGGGCGTTGTCGTCGTGCGGGCCGTCGCCCTCCAGCGGGCCGAGTTCGGCCTTCATCTTGCCCGCCATCGCAAAGGTGCGGCGGACGGTCTCGCCCGCGCGGCCCATGCCCTGGGCGTCGGAGGAGGTGATGCCGATCGCCCCGAGGTCGTGCAGCACGTCCTCGGCGCCCATGGTGCCGGCCCGGATGCGGTCGCGGGCCATGGCGGCGTCGCCCGGCAGATCGGTCTTCAGGTCGTGGACCGAGACGATCATGCCGTAGTGCTCGGCGACCGCGTCCCGTCCGAAGGGGAGGGTGGGGTTGGTGGAGGAGCCGATGACGTGGGGGACGCCGGCCATCTTGAGGACGTTGGGGACATGGCCGCCGCCGCAGCCCTCGATGTGGAAGGCGTGGATGGTCCGGCCGTCCAGGACGCGCAGGGTGTCCTCGACGGTGAGGCATTCGTTGAGGCCGTCGCTGTGCAGCGCGACCTGGACGTCGTGCTCCTCGGCGACCCGCAGCGCGGTGTCCAGGGCGCGGGCGTGCGCCCCCATGTCCTCGTGCACCTTGAAGCCGCAGGCGCCGCCCTCGGCGAGCGCTTCGACCAGTGGGGCCTCGCCCGAGGAGGAACCACGGCCCAGGAAGCCGATGTTGACCGGCCAGGCGTCGAAGGCGCTGAAGGCGTGCCCCAGCGCCCAGGGGGAGTTGACGCCGACGCCCCAGACCGGCCCGAATTCCTGCCCGATGATCGTGGTCACGCCGGAGGCCAGCGAGGCTTCCATGACGCGCGGCGAGAGCAGGTGGACATGGGTGTCGACCGCGCCCGCGGTGGCGATCATGCCCTCGCCGGAGACGATCGAGGTGCCGGTGCCGACGACGACATCGACGCCGTCGAGGGTGTCGGGGTTGCCGGCCCGTCCTATGGCGTGGATCCGGCCCGCACGGATGCCGATCGACACCTTGCGGATGCCCTGGACCGCGTCGATGACCAGCACATTGCTGATCACTACATCGCAGGTCTCGCGGACCGCCGCGGCCTTGAGGTGCAGCCCGTCCCTGGCGGTCTTGCCGAAGCCGGCCAGGAACTCGTCACCGGGCTTCTGCGCGTCGGACTCGACCCGTACGACCAGGCCCGAGTCGCCGAGGACGACCCGGTCGCCGGCCCGCGGGCCGTGTACCGACGCGTACTCGTGAGGGTCGATGGTGCCCGTCATGCCTGTTCCTCCGCTCCCAGGTAGCCGCAGGCGGCGGCCCGCCGCAGCGCTTCGGGCTTCGCGCCCGGTGCGTCCAGCGGGCCGTCCACCAGACCGGCGAAGCCGATCGCGATCCGGTCGCCGCCGATCGGGACCAGCCCGACCTCCTCGGTGCCTCCGGGATCGAACCGCACCGACGAGCCGGCCGGGACGCACAGCCGCATGCCGTACGCGGCGCCGCGGTCGAAGTCCAGCCGGGGGTTGGCCTCGAAGAAGTGGAAGTGCGAGGTGACGCTGACGGGCACGGTCGCGGTGTTGCGCACGGTCAGCACGACCGCGGGCGCGGGCTCCGGGGCGGCCGGTCCTGGCAGCACCGCGCCGGGCGCGGGCACCCGGCGGCGCTCCCCGTCCCGTGCCCCGGCGCCGATCGGGTCGCTGACCACCGCGAGCCGGGAGCCGTCGTCGAAGACGGCCTCCACATGCACCTCGGTGACGACGTCGGCCACGCCCGGCAGCACATCGTCGGGGCCGAGCACGCCGCGTGCCGCTTCGATGGCCTGAGCGAGGCGGCGCCCGTCCCGCGCCGCCTCGCAGACTGTGTCCGCGATCAACGCGGTCGCCTCGGGCACATTCAGCTTCAGTCCGCGGGCCCGGCGCGTCCGCGCCAGCTCGGCCGCGCCGAACAGCAGCAGCCGGTCGCGTTCCGTCGGGGTCAACCGCATCCCGCCACTCCTCCCGATCGATTAGAGCAGCACTCTAACCACGAAGCGGCCGGGAGGAAAGCATTGACCGCAGGCACTGGGATGAGCGACATTGAGCGCTGCTCTAAAGAGGCGGCGAGTAGAGCGCCGCACCAAACGATCCCGACAGCGCGAGCACGGCGCGCGGCCCGGCGCCGCTCCGTGCTCCGGGTGCGGCGCGCAGCGCCCACCGCACGGAGCACTTCCCCCGGAGCACCACACGCCCCGCCCTGCTCACCCACTGTTGTCCGGCCTCTCAGGGGAGCCCTCATGCCGATAGAACAACGCGGAGTCGACACCGTCCCGGAGGAGGAACGCACCAGCGGCCCTCGCGACCTGATCTCGATCCTGCTCGGGTCGAACCTCGCCCTCGGCGTGGTGATCTTCGGCTGGCTCCCGGTCTCCTTCGGGCTCGGCTTCTGGCCCTCGGTGACCTCCCTGGCGGCCGGCACCGCCGTCGGCACCCTGCTCACCGCCCCGCTCGCGCTGGTGTCCCTGCGCAGCGCCACCAACCTGTCCACCAGCAGCGGCGCCCACTTCGGCGTGCGCGGCCGGCTGATCGGCTCGGTCATCGGCCTGCTGCTGTCGCTGGGCTACACCGCGCTGACGCTGTGGGTCGGCGGGGACGCGGTCGTCGGCGCACTCCACCGCCTGACCGGGCTGCCGTCGAGCGGGGTGACGTACGCGCTGGTCTACGCCCTGCTGGCGGGCGCCACCGCGGTCGGCGCGGTCTACGGCTACCGGGTGCTGCTACGGCTGAGCAAGGTGCTCGCCATCGGTCTGACCGTGCTGCTGGCCGTCGGCATCGTCGCGTACGCGGGCACCTTCACCACCGCCGCGCCGCACGGCAGCGGCTATCTGCTCGGCGGCTTCTGGCAGACCTGGCTGCTGGCAGCCGTCTCCGCGGGGCTCAGCGGCCCGATCGCGTTCATCACCCTGCTCGGCGACTACAGCCGCTACATCTCCCCGCACCGGCACAGCGCCACGAAGGTCTTCGGCGCCACCTGTCTGGGCCTGCTGGCCGGCCTCCTGGTGCCGCAGCTCTTCGGTACGTTCACCGCGCTCGCCGTCGGCGCGGGTGAGGACTACGCGGGCCCGCTGGTGGCCGGGGCACCGCTGTGGTACCTGGCGCCGCTGCTGCTCAATGCCTCGGCCGGCTCTGTCGGCAACGCCGGTCTGATGCTCTACAGCATGGGCCTCGACCTGGACGCGATCCTGCCGCGCGCCACCCGCACCCAGGCCACCTATGTGGTCGCGGGCCTCTCGACCGCGCTGGTCTACGCCGGTCACTTCCTGTGGGCCGCGCAGGACGCGATGACCTCCTTCGTCCTGCTGATGACGGCCGTCGGCACGCCCTGGGCGGTGATCACCGTGATCGGCTTCGTCCGCTGCCGCGGCGCGTACGACCCGGAGTCCCTGCAGGTCTACAACCGCGGTACCCGGGGCGGCGTGTACTGGTACCGGGCGGGCTGGCACGTCCGGGCCGCCGCCGCCTGGGCGCTGGGCTCGGCGGTCGGCCTGATGGGCGTGGACACGCCCTTCTTCCGGGGGCCGCTGCTCCCCCTGACCGGTGGCATCGACCTCAGCTTCCTGCTCGCGGCGGCCGTGGGCGGCCTCGCCTACCTGGCCCTCACCGCCCGGGAACCGCGCCCGGCCGCGGCACCGCACGCCGCACCTCCCGCTCCCCCGGTCTCCGCCGCGGCGAAGGCTTCCGCGGTGGCCACGGCGGAGGCTCCCGCGGAGGCCGGCTGAACCGGCCGGGACACGGCCGAGGCCGCCCCTGACCTCGTGTCGGGGCGGCCTCAGTCGTATCGGGACCTCGCGCCCTGTCCCGGAATCCCCGATCAGCCCAGCGGGTGCATCCAGCCGTGCTGGTCCTCGGCTATGCCGCGCTGGATGTCGAGGAGCGCGTCCCGCAGCTTCAGCGTGACCTTGCCGGGCTCGCCGCCGGACTGGACCCACTCGCCGCCCGCGCTCTTGACCGTGCCGACGGGGGTGATCACGGCGGCCGTACCGCAGGCGAAGACCTCGGTGAGAGTGCCGTTCTCCGTGTCGGTCCGCCACTGGTCGATGGAGACCCGGGCCTCCTCCGACTCGTAGCCCAGGTCGCGGGCGACGGACAGCAGGGAGTCACGGGTGACACCGGCCAGGAGGGAGCCGGTCAGCGTGGGCGTGACGATCTTGTCGCCGTACACGAAGTACAGGTTCATGCCGCCCAGCTCCTCGACCCACTTGTGCTCCACGGCGTCGAGGTAGGCGACCTGGTCGCAGCCGTGCGCGGCGGCCTCGGCCTGCGCGAGCAGCGACGCGGCGTAGTTGCCGCCGGTCTTGGCGTCGCCCATGCCGCCGGGGACGGCGCGCACCCGGTCCTCGGACAGCCAGATGGAGACGGGCTTGACGCCACCGGCGAAGTACGCGCCGGCGGGCGAGGCGATGACCACGAAAAGGTACTCGTTGGCGGGCTTCACACCCAGCCCGACCTCGGTCGCGATCATGAAGGGGCGCAGGTAGAGCGACTCCTCGCCGCCGTGCGCCGGCACCCAGTCCTTGTCCTGCTGGACGAGCAGGTCGCAGGCCTCGATGAAGGTTTCGACGGGCAGCTCCGGCATGGCCAGCCGGCGCGCGGAGGCCTGGAAGCGGCGGGCGTTGGCGTCGGGGCGGAACGTGGCGACGGAGCCGTCGGGCTGCCGGTAGGCCTTCAGGCCCTCGAAGATCTCCTGCGCGTAGTGCAGGACATTGGTCGCCGGGTCGAGGGAGAGCGGCCCGTACGGCACCAGCTGTCCGTCGTGCCAGCCGCGGCCCTCCGTCCACTTGATCGTCACCATGTGGTCGGTGAAGTGGCGGCCGAAGCCGGGGGCGGCCAGGATCTGCGCCCGCTCCGCGTCGGAGAGCGGATGCGAGGAGGGCTTGAGCTCGATGGTGGGCGTCGTCATGAATGCGTGTCCTTCACTGCGTGTTCCGATACCTGGGCTACCTCCCAGCGTTCACTGGGGGAGCGTCACCGGCCCAGCCCTCCGGCCGGGGGTCGGGGGCGGCCCCCACCATGCGGCACCGGTGCGGTGTGTGGCGACCACGCTCGGATCGTGAACGTACCGGCCGTTACCGGGACGTCCGGGTTTCCTCGCGGGCGGCGATACCACGTCCGATTATCGCCCGTGGGTCTGTGCCGCCGGAACCGAGGGCGCGTTCCGGCTCCGATGGTCGCATCCACCGGGCGGTAAGACCGGAGCGGACCAACACGGACAGCGCCGGGCCTGGTGCGGCCCGGCGCTGTCGGTGGTGCGGGTGTGCGCTGCGGGCCTCAGCCGGCTACGCGGACGGCGAGCGCGTCGCCGATCTCGTCCGTGCTGCGCGGCGAGCCGTCCCTGGCCTCCAGGTCGGCCGCCACGGCCTCCTCGATACGGGCGGCCTGCGGCGCGAAACCGAGGTGGCGCAGGAGCAGGGCCACGGAGAGGACCGTCGCCGTGGGGTCGGCCTTGCCGGTGCCCGCGATGTCCGGTGCGGAGCCGTGGACCGGCTCGAACATCGAGGGGAAGTCGCCGGTCGGGTTGATGTTCCCGGAGGCGGCCAGGCCGATACCGCCGGTGACGGCAGCGGCGAGGTCGGTGAGGATGTCGCCGAAGAGGTTGTCGGTGACGATCACGTCGAACCGCTCGGGCTGGGTGACGAAGAAGATCGTCGCGGCGTCGACGTGCAGGTAGTCGGTGGTGACCTCGGGGTACTCCTGGCCGACCTTGTCGAAGATGTTCTTCCACATGTGGCCCGCGTACACCAGGACATTGTTCTTGTGCACCAGCGTCAGCTTCTTGCGCGGGCGGGCGTTGGCCCGCTCGTACGCGTCGCGGACCACGCGCTCCACGCCGTAGGCGGTGTTGAGGCTGACCTCGGTGGCGACCTCGGCGGGGGTGCCGGTGCGCAGCGAGCCGCCGTTGCCGGTGTACGGGCCCTCGGTGCCCTCGCGGACGACCACGAAGTCGATGTCGGGGCGGCCGGCGAGCGGCGTGGCGGTGTTCGGGAAGAGCTTCGACGGGCGCAGGTTGACGAAGTGGTCGAAGGCGAAGCGGAGCTTGAGCAGCAGCCCGCGCTCCAGCACCCCGGAGGGTACGGACGGGTCGCCGATCGCGCCGAGCAGGATCGCGTCGTGCTGCTTCAGCGACTCCAGCTCCGCGTCGGGAAGGGTCTCACCGGTCGCATGCCATCGCCGGGCACCGAGGTCGTACTCCTGGGTTTCCAGCTTGACGTCCTGCGGGAGGACCGCGGTCAGGACCTTCAGGCCCTGGGCCACGACTTCCTGGCCGATACCGTCACCGGGGATCACTGCGAGGCGAATGCTGCGAGACATGGGGGGACCCTACTCTCCGTCCCATTGATTGACACGTAACGTCCGCCATACGGACACGTGGGCCGCCGGTCAGCCGCCGTTCACCCGCTGTCCCCGTCGCGGTCGGGTCGCCCTGCGACATTCGGCGGCATGACTGGAAACACCCGGGGGACCCACCCGCCCTCGCACACCCCGCGCGTCGGCATACCGGAGCAGCTCGCGGCCCGGATGAGCATGCCGGAGCAGCACGACTACCTCCGTACGAAGCTGAGCCGCCGCGGTCTGCTGCGCACCTCGGCCGCGACCGCGGGAGTGGTGGCGGGCTCCGGCCTGCTGGCCGGTTCGGCCCAGGCCTCCCCCACCCTGCTGGCCTCGCCCTCCGCCGCCCGCGTCGACGGTGCGCTGGTCGCCCCGTTCGGCCGCCACCTGGCCTTCGGCGCCGACCCCAAGAGCCAGATGCGGGTGAGCTGGCAGGTGCCGCTCGCCGTGCGGCGGCCGTATCTGCGGGTGGGGCTCACGCCCTGGGACCTGGGGCGCAAGATCGACGCCGAGGTGCGCGATCTGCACACCCCGTCGCTGTCCGCCAAGCTGCCTGCCGTGCAGCAGTACTACCTGCACGCCGCCCTGGACGGGCTGCGCCCGGGAACGACGTACTACTACGGCGTCGGTCACGACGGCTTCGACCCGGCCGACCCCCGTCACTTCTCCACCATCGGCACCTTCCGCACCGCCCCGGCCCGCCCCGGGACGTTCGTCTTCACGGCCTTCGGCGACCAGGGCGTGAGCTACCACGCCCTCGCCAACGACCAGTTGATCCTGGGTCAGAACCCCTCGTTCCACCTGCACGCGGGCGACATCTGCTACGCGGACACCGACGGCGACGGCTCGGAGCACGACGCCTACGACGCCCGGGTCTGGGACCAGTTCCTCGCGCAGACCGAGTCGGTGGCCCAGTCCGTGCCGTGGATGGTGACCACCGGCAACCACGACATGGAGGCCTGGTACTCCCCCCACGGCTACGGCGGCCAGAACGCCCGCTGGACGCTTCCGGGGAACGGCCCGGACGCCAAGAACGCCCCCGGCGTCTACTCCTTCACCTACGGCAACACCGCGGTCGTCGCCCTGGACGCCAACGACGTCTCGTACGAGATCCCCGCCAACCAGGGCTACACCGACGGCCGGCAGACCCGCTGGCTGGACCGCAGGCTGGCGGAACTGCGCGCGGCCGACGGCATCGACTTCATCGTGGTCTTCTTCCACCACTGCGCCTTCTCCACCACCAACTCGCACGCCTCCGACGGCGGGGTGCGCGACGCCTGGCTGCCGCTGTTCGAGAAGCACCAGGTGGACCTGGTCATCAACGGGCACAACCACGTCTACGAGCGGACCGATGCGCTCAAGAGCGGCCGGGTCAGCAAGAAGATGCCGATCGGTGAGAGCGTCGACACCACGCGCGAGGGCATCGTGTACGTGACCGCGGGCGGCGCGGGCCGGGCGCTGTACGACTTCCCCGCGCCCGACAGCTACGAGGGCCATGTGAAGGACGTCGACCACATCGACACCTACCACTGGGCCAAGGGCCAGAAGAAGAACAAGGACACCGTGGAGTGGTCCCGGGTCCGCTACACCGGCTACTCCTTCATCGCCGTGGAGGTCTCGCCCGGCCACCGCCCGCGGATGAAGGTCACCGCCCTCGCCGAGTCCGGCGAGCGCATCGACCACTTCGAGGTGACCCGCTCCCCCGCGCAGTGAGCAGCGATCGCCTGTAGGGGCGCCCTCGTGCGGGCGCCCCTACAGGCGCAGATCGTTCAGGAGAGAAAGAGCCACCGGGCCACCGACAGCCGGATCCGCCAGCAGCAGCGGCAGGGCACCGACGCCGGCCTCGACAGCACCGACCCGGGTCGCGCGCGCATCATCTCAGTGCCCGGTGGAGCCGCCGTTGTCACGGCGGTCGAGGGCGCGCTGGAGAGCGGCCGCGGCGTTCCTGCGGTCGGCGTCGCTGGTCGTACGGGCGGAGTGACGGGTCCTGCGGACGGCAGTCTCAGCCATGATTCACGTCTCCTATGCCAGAGCCCCGAGAACAAATGGGATGCGTAGATCCAGAAGCGGCCGGAAGAGGCGGGGGCCTCGGCACGACAGGGGTCACCTGCGCTTGCGCACCGGGCCGCATCCGCATCCGCTCGATCGAGCGTTACGTTCGGCTTCCTACAACGCTAGGACAGCTCGGCCGTGATGTCTGCACAATTACTTGGGCTTCCTACTATCTGAGACGGCGGGCGCGTGCTCGAACGAGTGATCCGGGAACATTCGCTGGTCATGGCCGTCCCGGCGCTCCCTAGCGTGGCGGTGTCGCTTGTGCCACGAGGCCAAGCCCGCCCACACTGAGGAGGAGGTGCTACACCATGACCGCGCTCGCACAGGAGGCGCCCGTGACGATGCCGGAGATCACGACACCGGAGGACACGACCCACGGACCGGATCTGGACGAGGTCCTGTGGCAGGCATGGAAAGCCATGGAACTCCCCGAGGGCCTTCGCGCCGAGATCATCGAGGGGTTCATCGAGGTGTCGCCCACCGGACGTTTTGCACAGGGCCAGATCGCCAACCGGCTTCGCCGCGCCCTTGACAAGCACCTGGACGAGGGTGAATGGGCCGCGTACCAAGACATCAACGTCGTCCACGATCGTAAAGTCTGGATCCCTGACTGCTTCATCGCGCCCGAAGACCCCGAAGAGCACATCACCGACGACGGCATCGGCATCAAGGCGTCCGCCGTCCAACTGATCGTCGAGGTGGTCTCCCCGGGCCACGACGGCATCGAGCGTGACCGGGAACGCAAGCGCCGCGCCTACTCCCGTGCAGGCATCCCCGTCTACGTCCTCATCGACGACCACGACGGTCATGGCACGGTCACCGTGCTCTCCGCACCCAGCCCCGACGAGGCGGTCTACACGGACGCCCACTGCGTGGCGTACGGCACCGAAGTCACCATTCCCGAAGGCCCCGCCAAGGGCTTCGTCATCGGCGACGCGATCACCGGCCCCCCGCGCCACGCCTGAGACAACGCCGACGGCCCGGCGCCCCCGGGGAGAGGGGAGCCGGGCCGTCGGCACACGCGGGCGTCAGCCCATGTGCGGGTAGCGGTAGTCCGTCGGCGGGACCAGGGTCTCCTTGATGGAGCGGGTGGAGGTCCAGCGCATCAGGTTCTGCTTGGCGCCGGCCTTGTCGTTGGTGCCGGACGCGCGGCCGCCGCCGAAGGGCTGCTGGCCGACGACGGCGCCGGTCGGCTTGTCGTTGATGTAGAAGTTGCCGGCCGCGAAGCGCAGCAGCTCGCAGGTGCGGGCGGCCTCGGCGCGGTCCTGGGCGATGACGCAACCGGTCAGGCCGTACGCCGAGGCGGACTCCATCTGGGTGAGCATCGCGTCGTAGTCGGCGTCGTCGTAGACGTAGACGCCGAGGATCGGGCCGAAGTACTCGTCCTTGAAGATCTCGTTCTCCGGGTCCGTGGAGGCCAGGACCGTCGGGCGGACGAAGTAGCCCTCGCTGTCGTCGTAGGTACCGCCGGCCACGACCTCGATGGTCGGGTCGGCCTTGGCACGGTCGATCGCCGCCTTGTTCTTGGCGAACGAGCGCTCGTCGATGACGGCGGACATGAAGTTCGACAGGTCCGCGACGTCGCCCATGGACAGGGCGTCGACCTCGGCCGCGAACTCTTCCTTGAGGCCGTTGTTCCACAGCGACGCCGGGACGTAGGCGCGGGAGGCCGCGGAGCACTTCTGGCCCTGGAACTCGAAGGCGCCACGGGTCATGGCGGTCTTCAGCACGGCGCGGTCGGCCGAGGGGTGGGCGACGATGAAGTCCTTGCCGCCGGTCTCGCCGACGAGCCGCGGATAGGTCTTGTAGTTCTCGATGTTGTTGCCGACCGTCTTCCACAGGTACTGGAAGGTCTTGGTCGAACCGGTGAAGTGGATGCCCGCCAGCTCGGGGTGGGTCAGCGCCACCTCGGAGACGTCCTTGCCGTCGCCGGTGACCAGGTTGATGACGCCCTTGGGCAGCCCGGCCTCCTCCAGCAGCTGCATCAGCAGCACGGCGGCGTAGGTCTGCGTCGGGGACGGCTTCCAGACCACGACGTTGCCCATGAGGGCGGGCGCGGTCGGAAGGTTGCCGGCGATCGCGGTGAAGTTGAACGGCGTGATCGCGTAGACGAAGCCTTCGAGGGGGCGGTGGTCCGAACGGTTCCAGACGCCCGGGGAGTTCGCCGGGGGCTGCTCGGCGAGGATCTGGCGCGCGAAGTGCACATTGAAGCGCCAGAAGTCGATGAGCTCACAGGGGGTGTCGATCTCGGCCTGCTGGGCGGTCTTGGACTGGCCGAGCATGGTGGCGGCGGCCATCGTCTCGCGCCAGGGGCCGGAGAGCAGGTCGGCGGCCTTGAGGATGATCGCGGCGCGGTCGTCGAAGGACAGCGCGCGCCAGGCCGGGGCGGCGGCCAGCGCGGCATCGACCGCGTCCTGGCCGTCCTTGACGGTGGCGTTGGCGTACGTACCGAGCCGGGACGCGTGGTGGTGCGGCTGTACGACGTCGAAACGCTCGCCGCCGCCCATCCGGCGCACGCCGCCGATGGTCATCGGCAGCTCGATCGGGTTGTCGGCCAGCTCCTTGAGCTTGGCCTCCAGACGGGAACGCTCCGGGCTGCCGGGGGCGTAGGTGTGGACCGGCTCGTTCACCGGCACGGGGACCTGGGTCACAGCGTCCATAGCGGCCGTGTCTCCTTCGATTTCGCTCGTCGGTTGTCGTACGTCGGTGGTGCGGCCGCGGCCGCTTCGGGTGGGCGGCTGCGGGCGGCGCCGTCCGGGAGGCACCCCGGGCTTCCAGCATCCACCCGCGCCCGCCCTCGCGGGGCGATCAGCCGCGGGTCGCCAGCGACCTCAGGAAGAAGCCGAGGTTCGCGGGGCGCTCGGCGAGCCGGCGCATGAAGTATCCGTACCAGTCGGTGCCATAGGGGATGTACACCCGCATACGGTGCCCGTCGGCGACCAGTCGCTGCTGCTCGCCCTCGCGGATGCCGTACAGCATCTGGAATTCGTAGTCGGCCGGCTTGCGCCCGTTGCGGCGGGCCAGCTCCTGGCCGATGGCCACCATCCGCGGGTCGTGCGACCCGATCATGGGGTAGCCCTCCCCGGCCATCAGGATCTTCAGGCAGCGCACATACGCCTTGTCGACCTCCCGCTTGTCCTGGAAGGCGACGGTCGCGGGCTCTTTGTACGCGCCCTTGACCAGCCGTACCCGGGAGCCTTCCCCGGCGAGCGCGTGGCAGTCGTCCTCGGTGCGGAAGAGGTAGGACTGCAGCACCGCGCCCGTCTGGGGAAAGCGCTCCCGCAGGTCGGCGAGGATCGCGAGGGTGGAGTCGACGGTGGTGTGGTCCTCCATGTCGAGGGTCACGGTCGTACCGGCCTCGGCGGCGGCCTCGACCACCGGAGTGACGTTCTTCAGCGCCAGCTCGTGGCCGCCGGCCAGTGCCTGCCCGAAAGCGGACAGCTTGACCGACATCTCGGCCTTGACGCCGAGTCCCTGCTCCTTGAGGGCCGCGGCCAGGTGCAGGTAGGCATCGCGATTGCGCAGCGCCTCGGCCGGGTCGGTGATGTCCTCGCCCAGGTGGTCGAGGGTGACCTCCAGGCCACGCGCGGCCAGCGACCGCACGGCCGCCATGGACTCGTCCAGGCGCTCGCCGGCGACGAACCGGTCCACCACGGGGCGGGTGACCGGGGCGGCCGCAACGATGCGGCGGATGCTGTTGCTGCGCGCTGCGGCGAGGAGCACGGGACCCAGCATGGGCACCTCCACGATTCAGGGTGACAAGTACCGGCGGACGCCGGACGGGACGAACGCGTCGGCAAGATTGAGCCACCTGAAACTTAAGGATCCCGCCACTTCCCGGCCATCGACAGCTGTCACGCCTTCGTGGTCGGGATCTCAGACAGATGTATGAGAATGGAGGAGTGACGACCGGGTCAGTGGTGCCGGTGGTGTGAGGGGTGTCCGAGGTACTGGTGATGCCGGTGATGTGGTGGCGGGAGACCGGTGGGGTGACGGCCGGCGACCGGTGGTGTGACGGCAAGCGGCCGGTAGCGACCGGTGGTGTGATGACAGGAGAGGAGCCGGGCGGCAGATGCGGGGCGACTACCAGCAGCTCGTGGACGAGATCTCGGCGGCGCTCGGCGCCCCGGCGACCCTGGAGGACCGGGATTTCGGACTGATTGCGTTCGGCGCGCACGAGGGCGACGACGACGAGGTCATGGACCCCGTGCGGACCCGCTCGATCCTGCAGCGCCGCTCGTCGGCGGCGGTACGGGCCTGGTTCGAGGCGTTCGGGATCGCCCGTGCCCGGACGGCGCTGCGCATCCCGCCGGACCCGGCGGCCGGGGTCTTCAAGGGCCGGATCTGTCTGCCCGTACGCCATCGGGGCATCGTGCACGGCTATGTCTGGCTGCTGGACGACGGGCATCTGACCGATCTCGAACTGGGCAGCCGTGGCGCGCCGCCCGACCCGCGGATCGCCCAGGCGATGGAGACCGCCGCCCGGATCGGCGCGCTGCTGGCCGACGAGGCCCGCGCCGGGTCCGAACTCGGCGATCTGCTGCGGGAGTTGCTGGCCGCACCGCCTGCCGGACGGGCGGCCGCGGCGGCCGCGCTGAGCGATGCGCTGCGGGACAGCCTGCGCTCCACTCCGGGCATCCCGCTCACCCTGGTCGCGGTGCTGCCCTGGGACACCTCGGACACCGATGTGGCACCGCTGCCCAGCCTGCCGGGCCTGCTGGCGGCGTGTGCGCTGCCCGCGGGCGGGCCGGCCCTCCCGGCCGGACGTGCGGACGAGACGGACGCCGCCGCTCAACCCGCGGGCGGGCCCACCGGCCGCGCCGGGGCGGGCGCCCGTCCGCAGCCCGCGGCCGCCGCGCCCGCCCTGGCCGCGCTGGTACGTCTGCGCTCGGCCGGCGCGCTCGCCCCGGCCCGTGCGGTGGCCGAGCATCTGCTGCGCTCCCCGCGCGCGGGCGCCGTACCCGCCGAGGGGCGGGCGGCCCGCGGCGGCGCGCGCAACGGCGGCCCCGCCGGGCACCCCCCGCCCCGGCCGGGTGCCGCCGGAATCGGCGCCGGGACACAGGAGTTGACCGACCTCCCGGCCACCTGGCGGGAAGCGTTGGACGCGGCCCGCGCCGCCCGCGCCGAGCCCCGGCTGGGCCCGGTCACCCAGTGGGACGCCCTCGGCCCGTACCGCATGCTGACCGCGCTGCCGGACACCGCACCCGACCCGGCCATCGGCCCGCTGCTGGCCCCCGCGCACGCCGAACTCGCGCGCACCGCCGAGGTGTTCCTGGACTGCGCGGGCCAGGCGAGCCGCACCGCGCAGGCCCTGGGCATCCACCGCCAGACGCTCTACTACCGCCTGGGCCGGGTGGAGAAGCTGACCGGCCTCGACCTGGACGACGGCGAGCACCGGCTGCTGCTGCACATGGCACTGAAAGCCGCACGGCTGTGAGGCGTACGGGCCGGGCGGAGGCGACGGCTCCCGCCGCCGCGTGCGTCACTTCCCCTTCAGCACCTCGCCCGCGGTGACCCGGCGCAGGGCGGTCGCCAGGTCCCGGCCAGAAGGCATGGCGTCCGGGGTGAGCAGCGACTGGACCATCAGGCCGGTGAGCAGGGCCTGGTAGAAGGAGCCGACGATGCGTGCCGTCTCCGGGTCGACCTCGGCGTCCGGCACCCCCTCGAAGACCGCGACAAGCCCCTCGCCGCCTTCCGGAAGCACCTCGCCGATCGCCTCGCGCAGTGCCGCGTCGCGCGGCAGCAGCCCCAGCACCTCGACCTGTGCGGCGATGAACTCCCGTTCCGTGGCGATCCGTTGCAGGACCGCGTCCCAGACCGCGGCAAACCGCTCCAGCGGATCCGCGTCCCCCTTCTCCGTCCCCTCGCCGACGGCCGGCGCCTGGGTCACGCCGGCGCCCCATTCCTCGCCGGACGCGATGATCGCCTGGCGCATCAGGGCGTCCTTGGAACCGTAGTGGTATCCGATGGAGGCGAGGTTGGCACCGGATGCGGCCACGATGTCGCGGGCGGTGGTGCGCGCATACCCCTTCTCCAGCAGGCAGCGTTTGGCGCCCTCCAGAAGGTCTTCACGGTGTCCCATGGGAGCAGCCTATCGCCGCACATACGCTCGTACCAGACGACCGTATTAAACGCGCGTATACCTTCCGGATGCGGGGTCCCGCGGGCAGCGCTCTCGCGGCCGCCGGTTCCCCACACCCTGCGGCTAGTCGTCCGGATCCGGCGCCTCCCCGGAGCCGGGCATCCCGCCGGGGCCCGCCGTGTCGCCGGGGCCCGCCGTGCCCGGCCGGGCCATCCCGTAGTGGCGGTAGAGCTGGTCCTCTTCCGAGGGGTCGAGATGGCCGTCGGCGTCGATCCGCGGCGCGGCCTTGACGGTCTCCTTGGCGTGCGGAACATGCAGATCGTCGCCGGTCCGACGGACCCCGGCGAGCGGGATGAACGTCTCCTTCATCCCGAACAGCCCGGTGCGCACCGTGATCCACTCGGGGTCGTTGGTGGCGTCGTCCCGGTAGACCTGCTGGACCTTGCCCATCTTCGCCCCGTCCGCATCGACGACATGCAGCCCGGTCAGGCTCCCGGGGGCGTCGTCCAGGGGTGCCTTCATGGCGTTCCCTCCTTCCGCACGCACCGGCGGGGGCACGCACACTTCCCATTGCGCGACGCCGCCCTCGCGGACGCAACCGGGCCCGGACTCCGCCGAAGCGGGGTCCGGGCCCGTTGGCCTGCGAGAACCTGCGAATCAGTCGCCGAGGTTCACCGCGCGCACGGAGGTCGCGCCGATCTCCTCGGCGATCTCGGAGAGCACATTCGGGGGAATCGTGTCGTCGACGGTCAGCGCGACCAGGGCCTCGCCGCCGACATCGGCCCGGGAGACCTGCATCCCGCCGATGTTGATGCCCGCCTCGCCCAGGATCCGGCCGACGGTGCCGACGACACCGGGGCGGTCGCTGTAGCGCATGAAGGCCATGTGGTCCGCGAGCGACAGGTCGATGGAGTGCTCGCCGACCGCGACGATCTTCTGGGTGTTCTTGTGGCCCGACAGCGTGCCGGAGATCGACACCTCGTCGCCGCCCGCGAGGGTGCCGCGCACGGTCACCACATTGCGGTGCTCGGGCGACTCGCTGCTGGTCGTCAGCCGCACCTCCACCCCACGCTCCTGCGCGAACAGCGGGGCGTTGACGTAGGACACCGTCTCGTCCACGACGTCCTCGAACACGCCCTTGAGCGCGGAGAGTTCGAGCACCTTGACGTCGTGCTGGGTGATCTCGCCGTACACCTCGACATCGAGGCGCATGGCGACCTCGCCGGCCAGCGCGGTGAAGATCCGGCCCAGGCGTTCGGCCAGCGGCAGGCCCGGCTTGACGTCCTCGGCGATCACGCCGCCCTGGACGTTGACCGCGTCCGGCACCAGCTCGCCGGCCAGCGCCAGCCGCACCGACTTGGCGACCGAGATACCGGCCTTCTCCTGCGCCTCACCCGTCGAGGCACCGAGGTGCGGCGTGGCGACGACCTGGTCGAACTCGAAGAGCGGCGAGTCGGTGCAGGGCTCGGTCGCGTAGACGTCGAGGCCCGCGCCGGCCACCCGGCCCTCCTTCAGCGCGGTGGCCAGCGCCGCCTCGTCGACGATCCCGCCACGGGCGGCGTTGACGATCCGGACGGACGGCTTGACCTTGTGCAGCGCCTCGTCGCCGATGAGGCCGACGGTCTCGGGCGTCTTGGGGAGGTGGACGGTGATGAAGTCCGCGACCTCCAGCAGCTCGTCCAGGCTCAGCAGCTTGACGCCCATCTGCGCGGCACGGGCCGGCTGGACATAGGGGTCGTAGGCGACGACCTTCATACCGAACGCCGACATCCGCTGGGCGACCAGGACGCCGATCCGGCCGAGGCCGACCACGCCGAGGGTCTTCTCGCTGAGCTCGACACCGGTGTACTTGCTGCGCTTCCACTCGCCGTTCTTCAGGGCGGTGTTGGCCTGCGGGATGTTGCGGGCCGTGGCGACGAGCAGGCCGCAGGCCAGCTCGGCGGCGGTGACGATGTTGGAGGTCGGGGCGTTGACGACCATCACGCCGGCCTTGGTGGCGGCGGAGACGTCGACGTTGTCCAGGCCCACGCCCGCGCGGGCGACGACCCTGAGCTTCCTGGCGGCGGCGATGGCCTCGGCGTCGATCTTCGTCGCGCTGCGCACGAGGACGGCGTCGACGTCGGCGATGGCGGGCAGCAGCTCGGCGCGGTCCGCGCCGTTGCAGTGCCGGATCTCGAAGTCCGGGCCGAGGGCGTCGACGGTGGCGGGCGACAGCTCTTCGGCGATCAGTACGACTGGTTTCGGGCTCACGTGGTCTTCAGTCCTCACTAGTCCTTCGCGGACGGCCGTCCCGACGGCCGAAGGCGGTGAAGGGGGAAAGCCGCGTGGAAGACGCACGACGCTGTGAGCCTGACGCGCTTGTGCTTGGCAGTGTAGTGGCGGTGCGGGGCGCGTCCTGTGCCGATGCGGAAGGATCACCCGTGCGTGGTTCTACGCGGTGGACAAGGCACTGCGGCGGCCTTGGCCGGGCGTATGGACGAGGGGGCCGCGAACTGTTCCGCGGCCCCCTGTCCATTCGGCTTACGCCTCGTCGTCCACCCAGCTCATCAGCTTGCGCAGCTGCTTGCCGGTGGTCTCCAGGAGGTGGTCCTCGTCGGCCTTCTTGTACTCGTTGTACTTCGGCAGACCGGCGTTGTACTCCGCCATCCAGTTGTTGGCGAAGGTGCCGTCCTGGATCTCGGCGAGCACCTTCTTCATCTCGGCCTTGGTGTTCTCGTTGATGATCCGCGGGCCGGTGATGTAGTCGCCCCACTCGGCGGTCTCGGAGACCGACCAGCGCATCTTCTCCAGGCCGCCCTCGTACATCAGGTCCACGATCAGCTTCAGCTCGTGGAGGCACTCGAAGTACGCGATCTCGGGCTGGTAGCCCGCCTCGACCAGGGTCTCGAAGCCGGCCTTGACCAGCGCCGAGGCGCCACCGCACAGGACGGCCTGCTCACCGAACAGGTCGGTCTCGGTCTCCTCGGTGAAGGTGGTCTTGATGACGCCGGCGCGGGTGCCGCCGATGCCCTTGGCGTAGGAGAGCGCGAGCGCGAAGGCGTTGCCGGTCGCGTCCTGCTCGACGCCCGCGATGCACGGGACGCCGCGGCCTTCCTCGTACTGGCGGCGGACCAGGTGGCCCGGGCCCTTGGGGGCGACGAGGGCGACGTCCACGCCGGCCGGGGGCTTGATGAAGCCGTAGCGGATGTTCAGGCCGTGGCCGAAGAACAGTGCGTCGCCGTCCTTCAGCTGGTCCTTGATGGACTCCTCGTAGACCTTGGCCTGGATCGGGTCCGGGACCAGGATCATGATGACGTCGGCCTCGGCGGCCGCCTCCGCGGGGGTCACCACGCGCAGGCCCTGCTCCTCGGCCTTGGCCTTGGACTTGGAGCCCTCGTGCAGACCGACGCGCACATCGACACCCGAGTCGCGCAGGGACAGCGCGTGGGCGTGGCCCTGGCTCCCGTAGCCGATGACCGCGACCTTGCGGTTCTGGATGATGGACAGGTCGGCATCGTCGTCGTAGAACAGCTCGGCCACTTCGGGTATCTCCTTGGATCTAGCGGGGTGCCCACACAGTACGTCGGGCGGGGTGAGGAAAGGCGGTGGGTCTCGCCATACGGTCCGGTCGGACCGCAGGGTCAGGCCGAACGGTCCAGTGCGCGCAGCGAGCGGTCGGTGATGGACCGGGCGCCGCGGCCTATGGCGATGGTCCCGGACTGCACCAGTTCCTTGATGCCGAACGGCTCCAGCATCTTGAGCATCGCCTCCAGCTTTTCACTGGATCCGGTGGCCTCGATGGTGACGGCCTCGGGCGAGACGTCGACGGTCTTGGCGCGGAAGAGCTGGACGATCTCGACGATCTGCGAGCGCGTCTCGTTGTCGGCGCGGACCTTCACCAGGACCAGTTCGCGCTGGATCGCGGCGCCCGGCTCCAGCTCGACGATCTTCAGGACGTTGACGAGCTTGTTGAGCTGCTTGGTGACCTGCTCCAGCGGCAGCGACTCGACGCTGACCACGATGGTGATGCGGGAGATGTCGGGGTGCTCGGTGACCCCGACCGCGAGCGAGTCGATGTTGAAGCCGCGGCGGGAGAACAGTGCGGCGATCCGGGCGAGGATGCCGGGGGTGTTCTCCACCAGGACGGAGAGCGTGTGCTTGGACATGGTCTTCTCTCTTCTTCCGTGCGTCCGTGACGTCCTGGGCTCAGTCGTCTTCGTTGTCGCCGAAGTCGGGACGCACGCCCCGGGCGGCCATGACCTCGTCGTTGGAGGTGCCGGCGGCGACCATCGGCCACACCTGGGCGTCCTCGTGCACGATGAAGTCGATCACGACCGGGCGGTCGTTGATCGCATTGGCCTTGGCGATGACCGCGTCCAGCTCGGCCGGGTCCTCACAGCGCATCGCGACGCACCCCATCGCCTCGGACAGCTTCACGAAGTCCGGGATACGGGTGCCGGCGCTCGGCTGCTTGCCGTCGGCCTCGGGGCCGGAGTGGAGCACGGTGTTGGAGTAGCGCTGGTTGTAGAAGAGGGTCTGCCACTGGCGGACCATGCCCAGCGCGCCGTTGTTGATGATCGCGACCTTGATCGGGATGTTGTTCAGCGCGCAGGTGACCAGCTCCTGGTTGGTCATCTGGAAGCAGCCGTCGCCGTCGATCGCCCAGACCGTACGGTCCGGCTGTCCGGCCTTGGCGCCCATCGCGGCGGGAACGGCATAGCCCATCGTCCCGGCGCCGCCGGAGTTCAGCCAGGTCGAGGGCTGTTCGTAGCCGATGAAGTGGGCGGCCCACATCTGGTGCTGGCCGACGCCCGCGGCGTAGATGGTGTCGGCGGGGGCGAGCTGCCCGATCCGCTCGATGACCTGCTGCGGGGAGAGGCTGCCGTCCTCGGGCAGGTCGTAGCCCAGCGGGTAGGTCTCCCGCCAGCGGTTGAGGTCCTTCCACCAGGCCGCATATCCCGTTCGGGCGGCCTCGCCCCTGTGGCCGGCGTCGTGCTCGGCCTGGACGGCGACGATCAGGTCGGCGATGACCTCGCGGGCGTCACCGACGATCGGCACGTCCGCGGCACGGTTCTTGCCGATCTCCGCCGGGTCGATGTCCGCGTGGACGACCTTGGCGTACGGGGCGAAGGAATCCAGCTTGCCGGTGACGCGGTCGTCGAAGCGGGCGCCGAGGGTGATCAGCAGGTCCGACTTCTGCAGCGCGGTGACGGCGGTGACCGCACCGTGCATCCCGGGCATGCCGACGTGCTGCGGGTGGCTGTCGGGGAAGGCACCCAGGGCCATCAGGGTGGTGGTGACGGGGGCGCCGGTCAGCTCGGCGAGCACCTTCAGCTCGGCGGTGGCACCGGCCTTCATCACGCCGCCGCCGACGTAGAGCACCGGGCGCTTGGACTCGGCGATCAGCCGGGCGGCCTCGCGGATCTGCTTGGCGTGCGGCTTGGTCACCGGGCGGTAGCCGGGCAGCTCGGTGTGCGGCGGCCAGACGAAGGTGGTCTGCGCCTGGAGGGCGTCCTTGGCGATGTCGACCAGGACCGGGCCCGGGCGGCCGGTGGCCGCGATGTGGAACGCCTCGGCGATCGTCCGGGGGATCTCGGCGGGGTCGGTGACCAGGAAGTTGTGCTTGGTGATCGGCATCGTGATGCCGCAGATGTCCGCCTCCTGGAAGGCGTCCGTGCCGATCGCCTTGGACGCGACCTGCCCGGTGATCGCCACCATCGGGACGGAGTCCATATGGGCGTCGGCGATCGGGGTGACGAGGTTGGTGGCACCGGGGCCCGAGGTCGCCATGCAGACGCCGACCTTGCCGGTGGCCTGGGCGTAGCCGGTGGCCGCGTGGCCGGCGCCCTGCTCGTGGCGCACCAGGACGTGCCGGACCTTCGAGGAGTCCATCATCGGGTCGTACGCAGGAAGGATCGCACCGCCGGGAATGCCGAACACGGTGTCGGCCCCGACCTCCTCGAGCGAACGGATCAGGGACTGCGCACCCGTGACGTGCTCGACGGCGGCGGTCTGCTGCGGTCCGCCGGAGTGACGGGCCCGCGGCTGCGGATGGTGGGCCCCGGAGGCCTGCTCGGTCATCTGCGTCTCTTCTCGAAGCTGAGGGTTTTGACGGATTTGTGAGGTTGCTATGCAACAAAAAACCCCCCGTGCCAAGTGGCAAGCGAGGGGAGCGCGTCGGTGTGCGAGTCGGGTTTCGTCAGTGACCCGGCTTCAGCCGACGCGCTTTCCAAGTACGAGAATTCGGGTGCGCATGGCACAGACCCTCCCCCCGCCGTGCACCGAGTGTCAAGTGGGTGGGACGGAGGTCTCACTATTTGAGCGCAATGGCGGATGCATGAGCGAATCCGGACCCGCCGGTCCGCCGTGCCGGACGGGCAGTCCGCTGCCGGTCAGCACCACCGCCCGGCTCTGGCCCGGCAGGTCCGGCACCGGGTAGTGGGCGTGCGTCAGGGACCGCCGCAGCCGGTGTTCGTCGAGCGGCCCGGAGAAGGCCATGCCCATGCCGTGCGTGCAGCCCATGGAGCGCAGCGCGAGGACCTGCTCGGGCAGATCGACGCCGTCGGCGACGGACTGCATGCCCAGGTCTCCGGCGATCCGCAGCAGCCCTGCGGTGATCTTGTGCAGCCGGGCGGACTCCACCACTCCGTCGACCAGCCCGCGGTCCAGCCGCAGGACGTCGACCGGAAGCCGGCGCAGCGCGCTGATGGCGGCGTATCCGCTGCCGAAGCCGTCGAGGGCGATCCGTACGCCGAGGCGGCGCAGCGCCACCAGACGGCGTTCCAGGTCGTCGAGCGGGATACGGGAGTCGCTGTCGGACAGCTCCAGGACCAGCGCCCGCGAGGGCAGGGCGTGCCGGGTGAGCAGCGACTCGACGCCCTTGGGGGACAGTGCATGGTCCAGCAGCCGGCGGGCGGAGAGCCGGACCGCGACCGGGACCGGATAGCCCGCGCGGTGGCGCGCCGCGGCCTGCTCGACGGCCGCCTCCAGCTGCCACCGGTCCAGCTCCGCGGTGCGCTCGCCGTCGTCGGCGAACCGGCCGCGGTCGCCGACCCGCAGGAACTCGGCGGGGGTGAAGAGGATGCCCTGGGCGGAGCGCCAGCGGGCGTGGGCCGCGACCGCGGTGACCCGGCCGCCGGCCAGCTCCACCACCGGCTGGTGCAGCAGCGTGAACGCCCCGTCGTGCAGGGCCGTACGCAGCTTGGTGGCGAGCTCGGCGCGGTGTGCCACCTCGCTCTGCATCTGGGGTGCGTACAGCTCCACCCGGCCCTTGCCGGCCTGCTTGGCGCGGTACATCGCCAGGTCGGCGTTGCGCAGCAGGCCCGCGGGGCTCACCCCGGGGTCGGCGAAGGCGACGCCGATGCTGGCCGCCACCCGGACGTCCCGGCCGTCGATGCGGTAGGGCTCGGAGAGCTTGATGCGCAGCCGGTCGGCGATCTCGTGGATGCGGAATTCGCGGGCGGCGCGGTCGCGGGTGCCGTCGCCGGTGATCAGCGCGGCGAACTCGTCGCCGCCCAGGCGCGCCGCTATGTCCCCGGAGCGCACCGAGTCACCGAGCCGCCGGGCGGCCTGGATCAGCAGTTCGTCGCCCGCCTGATGGCCGATGGTGTCGTTGACCTGCTTGAAACCGTCCAGGTCGATGTAGAGCACGGCGGTGTCGTGGTCGCTGGCCCGGCGGCCGGTGACGGCCTGGGTGACGCGTTCGGTGAACAGCGCGCGGTTGGGCAGGTCGGTGAGCGCGTCGTGGGAGGCGTTGTGCTGGAGCTGGGCCTGCAGCCGGACGCGTTCGGTGACATCGCGGGAGTTGAAGATCAGGCCGCCGTGGTGGCGGTTGACCGTGGATTCGACGTTCAGCCAGCCGTCGCCGCCCGAGCGCTGTTCGCCGGCGCGGAAGCGGCATTCGATACGGGTGGTCGGTTCGTCCTCGGGGGCGGCGGCGAGGAATCTGCGGACCTCGTGCACCACCCGGCCCAGGTCTTCGGGGTGGATCAGCGAGGCCAGCTCGGAGCCGACCAGTTCCTCGGCGTCGCGGCCGTAGACCCCGGCGGCGGCCGGGCTCACATAGCGCAGCACACCGGTCGGGGCAGCGATCATGATGACGTCGCTGGAGCCCTGCACCAGGGAGCGGAAGTGGTTCTCCTTCTGCGCCAGCTCCTGGGTGAGGGTGATGTTGTCGAGCAGCATGATGCCCTGGCGGACGACCAGCGCCAGCACGACCGTGCAGCCGGTGAAGAGCACCACGCGGTCGATGCGGCGCCCGTCGAGGACGTTGGTGAGGATGCCGAGCGTGCAGACGGCGGCGGCGAGATACGGGGTCAGCGCGGCGAGCGAGCCCGCGATGGGGCGGCTGCCGTGCGGCTGGACCCGGCGGGCGGCGGGCTTGACGTCCTCCTCGGGGCACTCCTCACCCGCGCGACGGGCGACCCAGGGTGCGTACGCGAGCAGCATCGAGCCGGCGAACCAGCCGGCGTCCAGGATCTGTCCGGAGCGGTAGTGCTCGCGCAGCAGCGGCGAGCTGAACAGGGCGTCGCACAGCACCGTCAGCGCCAGCGCCGCGACGGCGGTGTTGATGGCCGAGCGGTGCACCGAGGAGCGCCGGAAGTGCAGCGCGAGCACCATGCTCACCAGCACGATGTCCAGCAGCGGGTAGGCCAGCGACAGTGCGCTCTGCGCCACGCTGCGGCCCTGGAAGTGGGCGGTGTGGGCGAGCGCGAGGCTCCATGAGAGAGTGACCAGCGATCCCGCGATCAGCCAGGAGTCGAGGCCCAGGCAGACCCAGCCGGCCCTGGTCACCGGCCTCTTGGCGAGCACCAGCAGGCCGACGATGGCGGGTGGCGCGAACAGCAGGAAGCAGAAGTCGGCCAGGCAGGGGCTGGGGACCGTGGTGCCCTGGATGACCTCGTACCAGCCCCATACGCCGTTGCCGAGACCGGCCATGGCCGACGAGGCGGCGAACAGCATCCATGCCGGGCGGAACCGGGTGCGGCGCTTGCGGGCGTACAGACCGCAGGAGAAGGCCGCCAGGAACGCCGCGAAACTGAGGCCGAAGTCCCCCATGAACGCGGCGACTTCGGGCGATCCCCAGCCGAAGGCGGCACCGACGGCATAGCCGCCGCAGAGTACGGCGAGGACGATCTGCGGCACCACGCCCGGCGGGTTGCCGGCCGGTGCCGGTGACCGCGAGAGCATCGCCCCGGGGGCGCTCACCGGACTCTTCCCCTCGTCCGTGGCGGGCGTCGCGAGCGGTGCGCCTGCGGACCTCGCAGTATTCCCGTGGGCGGTCGTGGATCGCGCTTTTCGCGAATCATCCATCGGCTGTACATCGCCCGTCGCCCCCCTCGAGTCCCGGATCTTTCGCATCGCGCCGTGTCCTTCCCGGCGTCGTCCCCGCTCGGGACGATACACCAGTTCCGTCACTCAGGGACATAGCATCTCTACGGAGCGTGACTATCAGCGAATGACGAACACGCTTTGCAGTCGTACGGCCTCGTAGTGCTATTGCGCAAGCGGTCAGCCGGCGGTGGCGACCACGTTCCGCAGGGGCTCGCCGGCCGCGAAAAGCGTCAACTGATCGCGCAGCAGCCGCTTCGCACGGGGCAGGAAGGCAGAGCTGGGGCCACCGACGTGTGGAGTGATGAGTACGCCCGGAGCGTGCCACAGCGGATGCCCGGGGGGCAGGGGTTCCGGATCGGTGACATCGAGTGCGGCGCACAGCCGTCCGGATTCCAGTTCGGCGAGCAGCGCCTTGGTGTCGACGATCCCTCCGCGCGCGACGTTCACGAGCAGTGCGCCGTCCTTCATCCGCGCCAGGAAATCGGGTCCGACCAGGCCACGCGTCGTATCGGTGAGCGGAGTCGCCAGCACGACCACGTCCGCATCGGGCAGGAGGGCGGACAGGTCGGAGAGTGGATGCACAGGACCGCGCACAGTGTCACGCGCGGTGCGCGCGACGCGCGTTACCCGCGCACATTCGAAGGGTGTGAGCCGGTCTTCGATGGCACTGCCGATCGAACCATAGCCCACAATGAGGACCGACTTGTCGGCGAGCGCCGGACGGAAGCCGTGCCGCCACTCCCCCGCGTCCTGGCCTCGTACGAAGCCCGGGACATCGCGCAGTGCGGCGAGGATCAGGGTGAGCGCCAGCTCGGCGGTGCTCGCGTCGTGCAGCCCCCGCGCGTTGCACAGTTGGGCTCCGGACGGCATCCACTCCAGCCCCGGGAGCATGTTGTCGACACCGGCGGTGAGTGTCTGCACCACCCTCACACGGCTCATCCGGGACAGCGGGCGCAGGCTGGTCTCCGTGTCCTTCATGTAGGGGACGGCGTAGAAGGCACAGCGGGCCGGGTCGGCCGGGTAGTCGGGGCCGGCGTCCCAGTGGACGTAGCGGAGACCTCCGGGGAGGCCGTCGATCTCGTCGGGCGGGATCGGGAGCCATACGTCATGCGCTTCGGTGCGCTGGTCTGCGGTTGCCATGGCCGCAGGCTATGCGAAGAGACGTTCTGTTCAGACGTTAGTTTGGTCTGGCCCTTGATCGGGGGCGAGGGGACGGAGGCAGAGCCAGGTGGAGCGCAGGACAATCGGTGCGGCGGCTCTCGACGTGGGCGCCATCGGGCTCGGCTGTATGCCGATGAGCTGGGGGTACACCGAGTCGCAGCGCAGCTTGGACAGCTCGCTGCGGGCCGTGCACACCGCGCTGGACCAGGGGTGCAGCCTGCTGGACACCGCCGATATGTACGGCCCGTTCACCAACGAGCTGCTGGTGGGGCGGGTGCTCAAGGAGCGGCGGGCGGAGGCGTTCGTCTCGACGAAGTGCGGGCTGCTGGTGGGTGAGCAGCACATCGTCGCCAATGGGCGGCCCGGTTACGTCAAGCGCGCCTGCGACGCCTCGCTGCGGCGGCTGCAGACCGACCGGATCGATCTTTACCAGCTGCACCGGGCCGATCCCGAGGTGCCCGTCGAGGAGACCTGGGGAGCGATGGCGGAGCTGGTGGCGGCGGGGAAGGTGCGGTCGCTGGGGCTGTGTGCGGTGGGCGCGCAGGCGGTACGGCCGTCCCGCGCGGCCCGTACGGAGCGGCGTCCGGCGGGCGGCGGGGCGCGCCCCCGCTCCCGGATGCACGACGGCACGCTGGCCCAACTGGAGCGCATCCAGCAGGTGTTCCCCGTCAGCAGCGTGCAGGCGGAGCTGTCGGTGTGGTCGCCGGAGGCGCTGGAGGAGCTGCTGCCGTGGTGTGAGTCGCGGGGGGTCGGCTTCCTCGCGGCGATGCCGCTGGGGAACGGCTATCTGACCGGCACCCTCACCCCGGGGCAGGGCTTCGAACGGGAGGACATACGGGCCCGCCACCCCCGCTTCACCGCCGAGATGATGGCCGCGAACCAGCCGGTGGTGGCGGGGCTGCGGCGGGTCGGCGCCCGGTACGGCGCCACGCCCGGGCAGGTGGCGCTGGCGTGGGTGCTGGCGCAGGGCCGGCATGTGGTGCCGGTGCCGGGCACGAAGAAGGAACGCTGGGCCGCGCAGAACGCCAAGGCCGCACAGCTGACGCTGACCCGCGAGGACCTGGCGGAGATCGCCGCGCTGCCACCGGCGCGCAGGTCCTGGTACTGACGGGTCCTGCTGCTGGTGCGTCCTGGTACCGAGCGGGGCGTCCCCGGGGCCGGGAGAGCGGCGCAGCGCCAAGGCCGCGCGTGTCCCGCTCGCGGCGCGGCCGCCCCGGCCCGATCATGGCAGGTGGGAGTGGTGCGGGATGGGACAAGGCGCGGCGCGGCGAGGCCGCGGTGTGGTGTTCTGGTCCACTCCACGTCCTGCCGACGAGAGGACCCCTGCCGTGCAACGCCGTTTCCGGACCGCTGTGTTGGCCGCCGCTTCGCTGCTCCTGGCAGCGGGCTGCACGTCCGGCGGCGCGCAGCCCCGGGGCGGGGGGAGCACCGGCCCGGCGGAGAACCGTGGCGGAGCCGCCTCGCCGAGCGCCACCGCGTCGTCGGCCGCGCCGCCCGCCAAGGGCTCGGTGCAGGTGACCGGCACCCTGGCCACCGGGCTGAAGTCGCCGTGGGGCGTGGCGGTGCTGCCGGGCGGGGATCTGCTGGTCTCCTCCCGTGACACCGGGAAGATCTTCCGGGTCGCGGCGCACGGCGGGAAGATCACCGAGCTGGGATCGGTGCCGGGGGTGGATCCCGGAGGTGAGGGCGGACTGCTGGGGATCGCGGTGTCGTCCACGTTCGGTACGGACCACCAGGTGTACGCGTACTTCACCACCGCGTCCGACAACCGCATCGCCCGCATGATCTACGACGAGAAGCGGCTCCCGGGCAATCAGCTGGGCGCGCCCGACACGATCTTCAAGGGGATCCCCAAGGGCCAGATCCACAACGGCGGCCGGATCGCGTTCGGCCCGGACAAGATGCTCTACGCCGGCACCGGTGAGACCGGCGACACCGGACTGGCGCAGGACAAGCAGTCCCTGGGCGGCAAGATCCTCCGGATGACGCCGGACGGACAGCCGGCGCACGGCAACCCGGAAGCGGATTCGGTGGTGTACGACTACGGCCACCGCAATGTGCAGGGCCTGGCCTGGGACGACGGCAAGCGCCTGTGGGCCTCGGAGTTCGGCCAGAACACCTGGGACGAGCTCAATCTGATCGAGCCGGGCAAGAACTACGGCTGGCCCGAGGTCGAGGGCAAGGGGAAGGGCGCAGGCAAGGCCGCGGGCACCGTGTTCACGGATCCGGTCGAGGTGTGGAAGACCGCGGACGCCTCGCCCAGCGGTATCGCCTACGCCAAGGGCTCGATCTGGATGGCCTCGCTGCGCGGCGAACGGCTGTGGCGGATCCCGCTGAACGGGACGAAACCGGTGGCGGCGCCGCAGGCCTTCTTGAAGGGCGCCTACGGACGCCTGCGGACCGTCGTGGCGGCCGACGACGGGGCGTTGTGGCTGGTCACCAGCAACACGGACGGACGGGGCACACCGCACAAGGGCGATGACCGGATTCTCCGCCTCAAGGTGAGCTGATCGGGCTGATCCCCTTTTCGGGCGACCTGCCTACACTCGTGGGCAGGGGGGACGGGTGCGTGTCAACCGATGAGGGGGCAGGGCACCATGTTCAACATCGCGGAAGAACTGTTCGCACCGGGGCGCAAGCACACCGACGAGGAGCGGCAGAAAATGTCGCTCGTCGTCGATGACGTGGGTGACGGTGACCCCGGCAAGGGCCCGATCGATCTCTCCTCGGGGACCGTCGTCGTCAGGACCCCCCGGCAGCGGCAGGACGACGACCGCGGCCGGGAGCGGGACGGGGAGCAGGGCCGGGGACGGTCGTAGGTGTAGGGCCCTGTGCGGTCCCGACGCGGGGTCGACGGTGACATGCCCTGGGCCCGGCCGTGCCCGTCAGGGGGCCAGGGCGGTCCCCTGACCGGGTATCGGCTCCCCGAACAGGCGCAGGCGGTGTGCCACCGCGCCCGCCTCTCCGCGCCCGGAGACGCCCAGCTTGGCGAGGATGTTGGAGACATGGACGCTGGCGGTCTTCGGGGAGATGAACAGGGCGTCGGCTATCTGGCGGTTGCTGCGCCCGTCGGCGACCAGGCGCAGTACGTCGCGTTCGCGCGGGGTCAGGCCGAGGGATTCGGCGGGGACGGCGCCGGCGGGTGACGCGGACGCGGCCGCGGGGACGGCACCGGAGGCCGGCTCCGTCGCGGCCGCCGGCTGCAGGCCGGGCAGGGGGACGCGGGCCCGCTGGGCGAGGAGGGCGAGTTCTTCGGCGAGCGGACGGGCGCCCATCGTCGCGGCGGCGGTGTGCGCCTGGGTGAGCAGGAGTACGGCGGCCTCGCGCGGGGTGCGGCCGTGCAGTCCGAGGGTGGCCCGCTCGCTGCCGTGGAGGAGGGATTCCGCCCAGCGGTAGCACGCCCGGGCGAGCTCGTGCGGGCGTTCCAGGGGTTCGAAGGCGGCGACCGCCTCCGCCCAGGAGTCGGGGCTTTCGCGGCCCTCGGCGCGGCGGAGTTCGGCGTCGAGCGCGAGGCCGTGGGCCGTCCAGACCGGGCAGAGCCGGGGCAGCTTCTTCGCGGCCTCCCGGATGCGGGCGAGGACCGCGGCCCGGCCCGGCTCGGCGGCGGGAAGTCCGCGGGCGTCCGCTTCGGCGGTGGTGGCCGACCAGAGCAACGGCCAGGCGTAGCGCTGGGTGCCGGGCGGGAAGCCGGCGTCCAGGGCCTGCTGGAGAATGCTGCGGGCATCGAGGATGCGGCCCTGGTGGGCGGCGATCCGCAGCGCGTGCCGCGCCATGACCAGGACGTTCTGCGGCTGCGGGTCGTGGGTGCCGTAGTGCTCCTGGGCGACGGCCAGTTCGCGTGCGGCGGCGGCGAAGTCTCCCTCGTCCAGCGCGAGATCGGTATGGCGGCTGGCGGCCAGCGCAATGGTCCGGGGATTCTGGGCGAGGCGGCGGGATGTGGCTGCGGCCCGGCCCGCTTCCTCCCAGCGGCCGAGCGACTGCAGGGATTCGGCGCGGTTGCCCAGGACCCAGCTGGTGCTGTCCTTGAGGCCGTAGCGGGTGGTGAGTTCGACGCCCTGCTCGCTGACCTCGACGGCTTCGCGGGAGCGGCCGACGCCTTCCAGGGCGGACGGGAAGTTGATGTGGCCGCGGGCGATGACGGCGAAGTAGCCGCGGTCGACGGCGAGGCCGAGGCCGGCACGGAAGTCGTCGAGGCCCGCGTCGACCTCCCCGGAGTCCACCCGCAGCCCCGCCAGGGTCAGCCGGGAGTTGAGCTCGGCCTCTTCGTCGCCCACCAACTGGGCCAGTTCCACGGCGCGCTCGGCCGTCGCGAAGCTGCCGGGACCCGGGTCGTGCAGGATCGCCCAGCTGGCGACGGCGGCAAGCACCTCGGCGTGCACGGACGACGGCGGCAGGCCGCGCATCAGCTCCTGAGCGGCGCCCAGGTCCTCCCAGCCGTTGCCGCGGCCGGTGCCCTGGCAGAGCCGGGAGCGCTGCACCAGGAACCACGCCGTACGAAGAGGATCGCTCTCGCCGCGCAGCGACCGCAGGGCGCGCTTGACGATCGTGAAGGCGCGTTCGTTGTCGCCGGAGAGCCGGGCGGCCACCGCGATCTCGGCGAGCAGGTCGAGGAAGCGCAGGGCGTCGCCGTCGTGGCAGCCGCAGGCCGGGTACGCCTCGGCGTAGTCGACCGGGCGCACCCCCTGGCGGACCTCGGTGGGCGCGTCGTCCCACAGCTCCAGGGCGCGCTCCAGCAGCCGCAGTTGTTCGGCGTAGGCATGACGGCGGCGGGCCTGGACGGAGGCGGCGAGGACGGCGGGCAGCGCCTTGGCGGCGTCATGGGACTTGTACCAGTAGCTGGCCAGCCGGGCGGCGCAGACATCGGCACGGACCAGCGAGGGGTTGGCTTCCAGGGCCTCGGCGTAGCGGCGGTTGAGGCGGGTGCGCTCGCCGGGCAGCAGATCGTCCACGACGGCCTCGCGGACGAGGGCGTGCCGGAAGCGGTAGCCCGTGCCGTCCCGGTTCGGCACGAGGGTGTTGCTGCCGACCGCGGACCGCAGTGCCTCGATGAGGTCGTCCTCGGGCATCCGGCAGACGGCGGAGAGGAGTTCGTGTTCGACCGTGGAGCCGCCCTCGGCGGCCGTGCGCACCACCCGCTGGGCGTCCTCGGGAAGCGCCTCGACGCGCACCAGCAGCAGATCGCGCAGGGGGTCGCTGAGGCCGTGCAGAGCGCCGTCGGCGAGGCCGCGGGCCAGCTCCTCGACGAAGAAGGCGTTGCCCTCGGAGCGCCGGAAGACCCGGTCGACGGTGTCCTCTGCGGGAGCGCTGCCGTGGATCCCGGCGATCTGGGAGCGGACCTCCTCGCGGTTGAAGCGGGCGAGTTCGACGCGGCGGACCGTGCGCATCCGGTCGATCTCGGCGAGGAAGGGGCGCAGGGGGTGGCGGCGGTGGATGTCGTCCGAGCGGTACGTCGCCACCAGGAGGACGCCCGCGTCGTGCAGGGAGCGCAGGAGGTAGGCGAGCAGTTCGCGGGTGGAGCGGTCGGCCCAGTGCAGGTCCTCGACGACGATGACGAGGGTGCGGTGGGCGGCAAGCCGCTCCAGGAGGCGGGCGGTCAGCTCGAAGAGGCGGGCGCGGCCGATCTCCTCGTCGTGTGCCTCGCCGGGGGTCTCCCCCAATTCGGGCAGGATGCGTGCGAGTTCGCCCTGCTGGCCGGCGACCGCGGCGGCCAGCTCGTCGCGCAGATGCCAGTTGAGGGTGTGCAGGATCGAGGAGAACGGGGCGAAGGGCAGGCCTTCGGAGCCGATCTCGATGCAGCCGCCGAGCGCGACGAGCGCGCCGGCGGCGCGGGCCGACTCGCAGAACTCCTCGATGAGACGGGTCTTGCCGACCCCGGCCTCCCCGCCGATCAGCAGGGCCTGGGGCTCGCCGGACGCCGTGCTGCGGGCGAGCGCGTCGCCCAGCGCGGCGAGTTCGGCCGTACGGCCGATGAACACGGGACTGACGGACCTGGTCTCCACGCCGGTGAGCATCGCACAGGGGTCTGACATTCCGGCAGGGGGCTCCGGTACGCGAAGCGCCCGGCCCGGTGCGGAAGGCACCCGGGGCCGGGCGGACGGACGGTTGCCGGACTGCGGGGCCGGCACCTGAGGCGTCACAGGAGTGTCGCGGTCAGGCGGCGGCGCGGCGGAGCCGCAGCCACCTGCCCCGTGTACGCACCCGCCCTCCGGGTTCGTCCGTCCCGGAACGGGCGGCGCCACGGGACCCGTTCCGCGGGGCCTCGGCCGCCGCGGTTGCCTCGTGCACCAGGCGCTGCCGGTCGGCCTCGCGGCGCAGCTCTTCGTGGCGGATCCGGATCTCCAGCTCGGAGCGGTACATGGCGTGTCTCCCCTGACGGCGGTGAGGTGGTCACTCGACGGCTTGTCGATGTGCTCCAGCCTCGTCGCCGAGGGGGGTCCGCCACATCGGGAGAGTTCCCGATCTTCGGCCGCGGGCGGTGCTCAGAAACCCGCGGTGTCGCCCGGGGGCTCCTTAGGCACCGCCCGCGGCACCCGTACGGTGCTCAGAAAGCGGCCCGGAGGTCCTTACGGAGCTACGGAGCTACGGGGTTACGGAGCCGCGGGTCCGGCGCCGCCCGCGGGGGCCTTGGGAACGGTCGGCATGTTCCCGAACAGGTCGAGGTACATGCCCGCGGAGATCAGGATCCCCAGCACGCCGAGCGCCAGCCCGCCCCAGGCGACGGCCCGCACCCAGGTGGGGCGGTGCCGGGTGGTGGTCACCACGACCGTCGCGGCGATCACGGCGAGGAGCGCGAAGAAGCCGTTGACCAGGGCGTTGGTGTGCCAGGAGGCGCCGTAGACGGCGGAGATCTGGTCGGCGGCCTGGGCCTTGCCCGACTGGACCTTGATCTGGCCCATCAGGTTCGCGCGCTCGGCCAGCGTGGTGCCGAGCCAGGTGCCGGTGACGGACGCGAGGCCCAGCCCCGCGGCGACGACGGCACCGGCGCCGGCGGCGACCCCGGTGGTGGACCCGGTGGTGGACCCGGCGGTGTGCGGGTCGCTGTCGGGAGCGTCGAGGCCGTCGTCCGCTTCGAGGTCACCGGCCTCGTCCTGCGCGGCGAGGGCGGCGTTGTCGTCGGCCTGCTCATCGGCCTTGGCGGCGGCCTTTCCGGCCGCCTCCGCCTCGGTGGTCTCCGGGATCGCAGCAGTCTCCTTGGCCCCCTGCGCCGGCACGGTCTTCTCGTCGTCGGTTCGGTTCTCGGTCGTCCTGGTCGTTCCCATGGGCGCGACCGTAGGTGCCGCGTCTGAGAGTGAGATGAGAATGGCGGCGGCCGGCGGGCGGCAGACGGCGACACGCCGTCCGCGGGGCGCCGCGAGGGGACGTCCGGCGCCGGTCCCTACACCTCCACCAGCGGTTTCTCCCCGCCCTGCGGCCCGGGCAGGCCCGCCGCCGCACCCGGCTCCGGCGGCGGTTCGATGCTGATCCGGGGCAGCCACCGGTCGAGCCAGGACGGCAGCCACCAGTTGGCGCCGCCGAGCATGTGCATCAGGGCGGGCACCAGCAGCGTACGGAGCACAAAGGCGTCCAGGGCGACGGCGCAGGCCAGGCCGATGCCGAACATCGCGATGGTCCGGTCCCCGCTGAGGATGAAGGCCGCGAACACCGCGATCATGATGACCGCCGCCGAGTTGATCACCCGGCTGGTCTCGGCGAGGCCGACCCGTACCGCCCGGCAGTTGTTCCGGGTCAGCTGCCACTCCTCGTACATCCGGGAGACCAGGAACACCTGGTAGTCCATGGACAGGCCGAAGAGCACCGACACCATGATGACCGGCAGGAACGGTTCGATCGGGCCGGCGCTGCCCAGTCCCAGCAGCTCGCTGCCCCAGCCCCACTGGAAAACCGCGACGACGATCCCGAAGGACGAGGCGACGGCCGCGAGATTCATCAGCGCGGCCTTGAGCGGGATCCCGATGCTGCGGAAGGCGAGCAGCAGCAGGACCGAGCCGAGCGCGATGACCACACCGATGAAGAGCGGCAGCTTGCCGACGATGACGGCGGCGAAGTCGTCATAGCTCGCGGTGATGCCGCCGACCCGCACCTGCAGCGTGCTCGCGCCCTCCGCCGCCGGCAGCACCTCGCTGCGCAGGCGTTCCACCAGGTCGGAGGTCTGCCGGGCCTGCGGTGAGGTGGTGGGGACGACGGTGATCACGCCGGTGCTGTGGCTGCCGTCGAACTCGGGGGCGCTGACCCGGGCGATGCCGGGCGTGTCCCGCAGCCGCTGCGGCAGCTTGTCGAAGGCGACCCGGTCCCCCGCGCCGTCCAGGGTGCCGACGAGCGTCAGCGGCCCGTTGAATCCGGGCCCGAAGCCGCTCCCGCGGGCGTTGCCGGACCCGCCGCCCGCCAGCAGGTCGTAGGCCTTGCGGGTGGTCGAGGTGGCCGGGTTGTTGCCCTGGTCGGAGGTGCCCAGATG
This sequence comes from Streptomyces sp. NBC_00400, assembly GCF_036048035.1. Classification (NCBI taxonomy): domain Bacteria; kingdom Bacillati; phylum Actinomycetota; class Actinomycetes; order Kitasatosporales; family Streptomycetaceae; genus Streptomyces; species Streptomyces sp. NBC_00400. The sequence continues at coordinate 2,331,790 of NZ_CP107940.1, forward strand.
CAGTCCGAGGGTCGGCAGGGCGAGGACGGCCATGAGGGCCGCCGCGGTCACCCCCAGCAGCTTGGGGTGCCGCTCGACGAACCCGGACCAGCGGGCCGCGATACCGGCGGGCCGCTCGGTCCTGGGCCCCTGCTCGGCCAGCTGCCGGCGCTCGCGGCGGCCGAGCGCCCGCATCCCGATCAGTCCGAGCAGCGCCGGCAGCAGGGTGACGGACGCGGCCACGGTCAGGACGACGGTGAGCGAGGCGGCGAGGGCGACCCCGTTGAGGAAGCTCAGCCGCAGGATCAGCATGCCCAGCAGCGCGATACAGACGGTGGCCCCGGCGAAGACGACCGCGCGCCCGGACACCGAGACGGCGCGGACGGCGGCCTCGCCGACCGGCAGGCCCGCACGCAGGCCCTTGCGGTGCCGGGTGACGATGAACAGCGCGTAGTCGATCCCGACGCCGAGGCCGATCAGCATGCCGAGCATCGGGGCGAAGTCGGCGACGGTCATCGCATGGCTGAGCAGGGTGATGCCGGCCGAGGCGGTGCCGACGGCGGCCAGCGCGGTGACGATCGGCAGGAAGGTCGCGGCGAGCGACCCGAAGGCGAGGAAGAGCACCACGGCCGCGGCGCCGAGCCCGATGAACTCCGCGAGCTGGGCCCGCGGCGCCTCGGTCAGCGCGATCCCCGCGCCGCCCAGCTCGACCTGGAGACCCTTGCCGGACACGGCCTGCGCGGTGTCGACGACCTTGCGGACCTGGGCTGGGTCCAGGTCGTCGGTGGCGCGGTCGAAGACCACGGAGGCGTAGGCGGTGTGCCCGTCCTTGCTGATCTGCTGCGCGCCCTGGCCATCGGATGGGCGCGCGCCGGGCCCGTCGTAGGGGCCGTGCACCTCGGCGACGCCGGGCAGCTCGGCGACCTTGTCCAGGGTGTGCGTCATCGTCGTGCGGACCGCGGCGGCCCGCACCGTGGTGGAGTCGGTGTGCCACACGAGGGTGTCGCTGTCCCCGGACTGCCCGGGGAAGGCCCTCTCCAGCAGGGCGGAGGCCCGCCCGGATTCGGTGCCGGGCACCTCGTAGTTGTTCGAGTACGCGGACCCCACCGCCGCCGCGGCGGCCGCGACCCCCGCGAAGGCGGCCAGCCAGAGCACGATCACCACGATGCGGCGCCTGAGACACCACCGAGCCAGAGCGGTCACGGACCTCGTCTGCTTCCCGGGGTAGTGCGTCGATATCTCCCGGGAGCGGGTGGTGCCGAGCGCGGATGTACGGGGGACGGGCGGGCCCGCCGCCGGCCCGTGAGGCGGCGGCGGACCCCCTTCTTCCGTGCAGGGTGTCAGCCCGGGGAGATCCTTTGAGGCGTTTGTGGACTTCCCCACAAAGAGCCGGAAATGGGGAACTCTTCCCGGGAGGGGAACCCGGCCCCGTGTCCCGGCCCGGTCCCCGCTGGTGCCCCGGCGCCGCCTCCTGCCCCGGCCCCGGCCCGTACGCCGGGCCTCAGCCGGTGACCGACTCCCTGCCGTTCTCCACGTGCCCCATCAGCCGGCGGTGGAAGGACGGGTCCTCGGCGGCCGAGAGACCGAGGTCGTACCAGCCGTGTGCGTCCCGTGCCTGATGGGCGACGGTGCGGCTGCGGCCGGCCTTCACCTTCACCGTGCGCGGCGCGGTGTCCGCGTACGCCAGCGGCTCCAGGGTGAAGGTCAGGTCGGTGCGGCCGGGGTTGGTGAGGGTCAGGTGGAGCTCCTGCCGCCGGGCGTCGATCCGCGTCCCGGTCAGGACGGCCGCGGCGGCGCCCCGCCCCGTCCCGGCGAACTCCCGCCGGAAGCCGTTCGGCCCGGTCACCGTGAAGCGGTACGCCCCGTCCTTCACCGGCACCTCCCACGTCCCCTCCCCCCGCACGTCCCGGTGCTGCGGGGCGGCGAACTCCTTCGCGTACGGGTGGAGCGCCAGGTGCACGGAGGCCTTGCCGTCATTGCGTACGGCCATCCGGAAGACCGCGGCGCCCGGGTCGAAGCCGCCGTCGGCGTCCGGCTGGTACGGCAGCGCCCTGGCCGGACGGCTGCCGCTCTCCTGCCGCGGCAGCGCCTGCCGGACCGGCGGCCACGGCAGCCAGCGCCCGCTGAAGGGCGGGATCGCGCCGGGCTGTGGCACCGGCGGCTGCCGGCGCCCGCGGGAGAAGTCGAAGGCGGCGGTCAGATCGCCGCACACGGTGCGCCGCCAGGCACTGATGCCGGGCTCCTCGATGCCCGTCCAGCGCTCCAGGAACCGGGTGATCGAGGTGTGGTCGAAGACTTGCGAGCAGGCGTAGCCGCCGACCGTCCACGGCGAGATGACCAGCATCGGCACCCGCATGCCCAGACCGGTCGGCCGGCCGTCCCAGAACTCCCCGTCCGTCCCGGCGGGCGGGACCGGCGGCGGCACATGATCGAAGAACCCGTCGTTCTCGTCGTACGTCAGGAAGAGCGCGGTGTGCCGCCAGACCTCCGGGTTCCTGCCGAGCGCGTCCAGCACCCGGTAGACGAGGGTGGCGCTCTGGGCGGGCGAGGACGAGCCGGGGTGCTCGGAGTCCGCGGCGGACGGCACGAGGTACGACACCTCGGGCAGTGCGCCGCTCGCCACATCGGCGGCGAACGCGGCCGCCGTGCTGCCCGGCTCACCGCGGCGCAGCGCCCGCTCGAACAGGCTGCGCCCGTCGCGGCCGAGGCCGCCCACGCCCTCCTCCAGCAGCCCGCGCAGCCGCCGGCGCCCGGCCTCGTCGGCAGCCGCCAGCTTCCCGTAGTAGCCGGTCATGTTCTGCACTCCGCCGACCTTCACCAGGGCCCGCTTCGCCACCGCCTTGAAGGTGGCGTAGAACTCCAGGTTGTTGTCGGTGAAGTTGTCCCACTCCTGGTAGACCCGCCAGCTCCGGCCGGCCTTCTCCAGCCGCTCGGCATAGGTGGTCCAGGTGTACCCGGTGTGGGTGTCCTCCGCGTAGGCGTCGTTGCCCACGGCCCGCTTGCCGTCCGGCTCATAGCCGGTCCAGCCGCTCACCAGGTGGTTGCGGTTGGGGCTGGTGGAGGAGTGGATCGAGGAGTGGTAGGCGTCGCAGACGGTGAAGGTGTCCGCGAGTTCGTAGTGCAGCGGGATGTCCTGCCGGTCGTAGTGCGCCATCGTGGCGGGGGACTTGGCGGTGACCCAGTTGTTCATCCAGCCGCCGTTCCACGCCCTGGACCCACCGTCCCAGCCGTGGTCGAGCGCGCCGATGTACTGCAGGTCCTTGCGCTGTGCGGCGGCCGCCCCGCGCACCGGGAACGGCAGCACGGTCCCGATGCCCAGCCACCCCGGCTGCTCGAAGACGCTCCGGCCGCCGGGCAGTTCGACGGCGTTGCGGTCGGCGTAGCCGCGTACGCCGCGCAGCATCCCGAAGTAGTGGTCGAACGAGCGGTTCTCCTGCATCAGCACGACCACATGCCTGAGGTCCGCGAGCCCGCCCCCGCCGCGCGCCGGCCGCGCCGCCGCACCGGCCGCCAGCGCCTGCTGCAACGACGGCGGCAGCAATGATGCAGCCGTCGCCGCGCCCGCCGCTGCCGCCCCCACTCCCAGTACACGTCTACGAGATATCTCAGGTGCCATGCCCGGCCTCCCAGGTGACGTTCCGGTCGACGTACCAGTTGCCATGCGAGTTGACGTACCAGTTGCCGTTCCAGCCGGCGTTCCCGTTGCCGTTCCCATGGGCGCGCCAGTTGACGTTCCATCAGCCCGTCGGCCGGCCCGTGGTCCGTCTCCGGACCGGGGCGAGGAGCGACAGGGACGATGAGGAGCGACCGGGAGGTTAGTGGAGTGCCGTGACGGGCGACAGGGAGCGGACTGCCCACCCGGGGAAGGACCGCGGCGCCGGCCGGGAGCGGACGTGGCCGGTTCCGGCGCACGACGGCTGTTCCCAGCGGGCGCACCGCCCTGGGAAGATCATGTCGGCCTCCCCCGGGACCCGGCGGCCTCCCCCGCCGAACGGCAGCACTCGCCAAGCCGCACTCGCCGTACGGCCGCACTCGTCGCACGGCCGCACTCGCCGTACGGCCGCACTCGCCGTACGGCCGCACTCGCCGTACGGCCGCACTCGCCGTACGGCCGCACTCGCCGTACGGCCGCACTCGTCGCACGGCCGAACGGCCGCACTCGTCGGACAAGGACCCCCAGCACCATGACCCCCCTGACTTCCGGCGCCACCCACCCCGGCAACCGGCCCCTCTGGCTCATCGATCTGCCGGTCGTCCTGGTAGCCGTCGTCTGGGGTTCCAGCTACCTGGCCGCCAAGGAGCTGGCCACCACAGCCACCGTCATCGCCCTGCTCCTGCTGCGGTTCGTGGTGGCCGCGCCGGTGATGGCGGTGGTCGCGGGCCGTGCGATCACCCGGCTCAGCGCCCGGGAGACCGGCGCGGGCGTGCTTCTCGGCATGCTCCTGTCCGGCGTCCTGGTGCTGGAGACGTTCGGGGTGGTGCACACCTCCGCGACCAACGCGGGCCTCATCATCAGCCTGACCATGATCTTCACCCCGCTCGCGGAGGCCGTGGCGACCCGCACCCGCCCCACCGGGGCGTTCCTCGGCGCTGCGGCACTGTCCGTGACCGGTGTGGCCCTGCTGACCCAGGGGTCGGGGTTCACCACGCCGTCGTCCGGCGACCTCCTGATGCTGCTCGCGGCCGTCGTCCGCACCGTGTACGTCATGGCCACGGGCCGTATGAAGGCGGTCCGTTCGACCGACTCCGGGGCGCTGACGGTGGTCCAGTTCACCGGCGCCATCGCCGTCTTCGCGCTCGCCTCGCCCTTCGCCGGCGTCTCACCGCTGGATGTCGCGGCCGCCTACTCCCTCCAGCAGTGGGCCGCGCTCCTCCACCTGGCGCTGATGTGCACCCTCTTCGCCTTCTTCGTGCAGATGTGGGCGGTGCGCCGCACCTCGCCCTCCCGCGTGAGCCTGCTGCTGGGCACCGAACCGCTCTGGGCGGCCGTGATCGGCGTCCTCGCCGGCGGGGACCGGCCCGGCCTGCTCGGCGCGGCCGGGGCGGTCCTGATCCTCGCCGGTACGACCTGGGGCCGGCAGGCCGCGGCACCGGCGGTCACGGCGGAGGGCGAGCCGGAGCGGCCGGAGGGTGCTGCCCCGGAGGGTGCTGCCCCGGAGGGCGGGTCTCCGGAGGGCGGGTCCCCGGAGTCCACCCGGGCCTCGCAACCGGCCGTCGCGGCGCAGGGGGCACCTCCCCTGTGACCGGGTACCCCTGGCCGCCACTGCACGTCCCCCAAGTCCCCGTTGTGCCGGACCTCTTGACCGCCCTATTGGTCTGAACCATTCTGAGGCCAGTAGCGGTGGCCACCGTCTTGCTGCAGTTCTCCCCGTGTTCCCCCTCGACACCGGAGACAGCCATGCCTCATACCGCACACGCCCGCCACACCCACCCCAGCCGCCACACCCGCCCTGCCCGTCACAGACGCCTCCTCGCCGCGGCACTGACGACCCTGGCCGCCGCGGCGGCCACCCTCTCCGGCTCCACCCCGGCCGCCGCGGCCGACGTCAACGCCACCGCGGCCGACGTCAACGCCGCCAGGAACGCCGGCTACGAGTCCGGCCTGAGCAACTGGACCTGTTCGGCAGGCAGCGGCAGCACCGTCGGCTCCCCCGTCCACGGCGGCACCGGCGCCCTCAAGGCCACCCCCACCACCTCCGGCAACGCGACCTGCTCCCAGACCGTCGCCGTCCAGCCCGGCTCGACCTACCGGCTCAGCGCCTACGTCCAGGGCTCCTACGTCTACCTGGGCGCCTCCGGCACCGGCACCACGGACGTCTCCACCTGGACCCCGTCCGCCACCGACTGGCAGCAGCTCAGCACCTCCTTCACCACAGGCCCCACGACGACATCCGTCACCGTCTACACCCACGGCTGGTACGGCCAACCCGCCTACCTCGCCGACGACTTCAGCGTCCTCGGACCCGACGGCGGGGGCGGCACCGACCCCGGACCACAGGCCCCGGCCACCCCCGGCGGCCTCACCGCCAGCGCGGTGACCTCGTCCTCCGTGGCCCTGTCCTGGAACCAGGTCCCCGGCGCCACCGGGTACACCGTCTACCGCGACGGCACCAAGTACCGGACGGTGAGCGGAACTTCGGCGACCGTCCCGGACCTGGAGCCCGCCACCCCCTACCGTTTCCAGGTCACGGCCACCAACGCGGCCGGCGAATCGGCCCGCTCGGCGGAGATCACGGCCACCACCGCCCCCGCCGGAAGCGGCGGCACCCCCGCGGTCCCCGAACACGCGGTCACCGGCTACTGGCAGAACTTCAACAACGGCGCCACCGTCCAGAAGCTCAGTGACGTGCCCGGCCAGTACGACATCATCGCGGTCGCCTTCGCCGACGCCACCACCACACCCGGCGCCGTCACCTTCGCCCTCGACTCGGCCGGCCTGGGCGGCTACACCGTCGACCAGTTCAAGGCCGACATCAAGGCCAAGCAGGCGGCCGGCACCTCGGTGATCCTTTCGGTCGGCGGCGAGAAGGGCACCGTCTCCGTCAACGACGCCGCCTCGGCCGCCAACTTCGCCACCAGCCTCTACGCCCTGATGCAGCAGTACGGCTTCGACGGCGTCGACATCGACCTCGAAAACGGCCTCGACCCGACCTACATGAGCCAGGCACTGCACTCGCTCTCCCAGAAGGCGGGCGGCAGACTCGTCCTCACCATGGCCCCCCAGACCCTCGACATGCAGTCCACCTCGGGCGGCTACTTCCAGACGGCGCTGAACGTCAAGGACATCCTCACCGTCGTCAACATGCAGTACTACAACAGCGGTTCCATGCTCGGCTGCGACGGCAAGGTCTACTCCCAGGGCACCGTCGACTTCCTCACCGCCCTGGCCTGCATTCAGCTCGAAGGTGGCCTCGCCCCCTCCCAGGTGGGCCTGGGCCTGCCCGCCTCCCCCCGGGGCGCCGGCAGCGGCTATGTCGCCCCGTCCGTCATCAACGCCGCCCTGGACTGCCTCGCCCGGGGCACCAGCTGCGGCTCCTTCCAACCGCCCAGGACCTACCCCGGCATCCGGGGCGCCATGACCTGGTCGACCAACTGGGACGCGGCGAGCGGCAACGCCTGGTCGAACGCGGTCGCCCCGCACGTTCACGGCTTGCCGTAACAGCGGAACGCGCACCACACGATCTTCCCCGGCACGCGCTCGTCGACGCCCCACGCGTCGGCGAGCGCGGACACCAGCAGCAGCCCCCGCCCGGACTCGCCCTCGTCGCCGCCGTACGCCGGCGGCACGGGCAACCGCGGCTCCCCGGCACCGCTGTCGTGCACCTCGACCCGCAGCAGCCCGCCCTCGTCCAGCGACAGGCACAGCCGGTACCCACGGCCGGGCGGAACGCCGTGCAGCAGGGCATTGGTGGCCAGTTCACTCACGCACAGCAGGACATCGTCCGCGAGGTGATCCAGGTCCCAGTCGGTGAGGGCGGTACGGGCGAACTGCCGCGCCCGCGACACCGACCGGTGCTCGCGGCGGTAGAACGCGGTGCGGGCGCAGAGTTGTTCCTGCATCTCCTTTTGCATGGCGCCACTGTCACACTGCGTGACTATGCTGGACCACAGTGTCAGGTCGTACGGATGCGTTGTACGACATCTGGCGGTGTCATGCCGTCGCGGGGAGGGGAAGGCAGAGCGCATGCACCCGGCGAACAAACCCAAGAGGATCACTTCCTGGCATGTGATCGGCGCCCAGCTGAGTCACTTCCGGAAGGCCGCCCGCATCACCCAGCCCATGCTGGCCGAGCGGGTGGGAGTGCACGAGGACACCATCGGCTCGATCGAGCAGGGCCGCAGACCACTGAAGCTCGACCTGGCCGAGGTGATGGACGAAATCCTGGGCACCAAGGGGGCGTTAGCGGTCGCGGTGGCGAAGGTGCCGGAGCGGGAGAAGCTGCCCGCCTTCGTCCAGGACCTGGTGGAACACGAGGAGGAGGCACTGACGCTGCTGTCGTACCAGAACCAGGTGGTGCCTGGGCTGTTGCAGACCGAGCCGTACGCACGGGCAGCATTCGACGCCCTGTACCCGCCGCTGGACGACGGCCAGGCCGAGGAATGGGTCTCCGGACGCATCAGCCGACAGAAGCTGCTGGAGCGCGAGAAGCCTCGGCCCATGCTCAACTTCATCCTGGAAGAGGTCGCACTCCACCGGCCGATCGGCGGCCCGGAGATCCTGCGTGCCCAGCTCCGCCATCTCCGGTCGTGCGCCGAACTCCCCTTCCTGGGGCTTCAGATCATGCCGACGACCCGACGCTCCCATGCTTCCCTGGATGGTCCGCTGGTCCTGCTGGAGACGCCGGAACACGAGCATCTCGCCTACATCGAGGCACAACGGATCAGCTTCCTGGTCGATGATCCGGACGAGGTCAGTGGTTACCAACAGAAATATGGGATGCTGCGGTCGCAGGCCCTCACACCAGAGGAGACGAAGAGCCTGCTGGACGACTTGCTAGGAGAGCCATGACCAGCACAGCAGCCCAGCACTTCTCTCGCGGTCTTAGCTGGTTCAAGTCCAGCTACAGCGGCAGCGCGGGCGGAAACTGCATCGAAGTCGCCTATGCCTGGCACAAGTCCAGCTACAGCGGCAGCGAGGGCGGCGACTGCGTAGAGGTCGCCACCTGCCCCCACGCCATCCACGTCCGCGACTCCAAGAACCCGGACGGTCCGGCGCTCACGTTGAGCGCCCCTGCCTGGGCCGCCTTCATCGCCAACGTCTCCGCCTGACCGGCACAGGGGCCGGGACCAGGACGGGGATGCAGCAGCGTCAGCTGGGAACGCACGGGCCGGGCGTCAGCGCGCTCGGCCTCGGCTGCATGGGGATGTCCACCTCGTACGGGGTCCCGGACGACGCCGAATCCGTGCGGGCCCTCGACCGCGCGGCCGAGCTCGGCGTCACCCTGCTCGACACCGCGGACGCCTACGGGCGGGGCGCCAATGAGGAGTTCCTTGGCCGCTGGCTGCGTGGGCGTACGGCGACGCAGCGGGACGGGCTGGTCGTCGCGACCAAGTTCGGGCTGCGGCACGACGCCGCCACGGGGCGGGTGAACGAGGTCGACAGCTCCGCCGCCTGGGTGCGCGAGGCGTGCCACGCCTCGCTGCGCCGTCTCGGTACGGACCGCATCGACCTCTACTACCTCCACCGCCGCGACCCGGCCGTCCCCATCGAGGAGACGGTGGGTGCCCTGGCCGGGCTGGTCGCCGCCGGCGCCGTGCGGTATCTCGGCCTCAGCGAGGTGAGTCCGCAGACGCTGCGCCGGGCGCACGCCGTCCACCCCATCAGCGCCGTACAACTGGAGTACTCCCTCTTCACCCGCGAGGTCGTGGAGGGCGAGATGCTGGCGACCTGCCGGGAACTCGGCATCGGCGTCGTCGCCTACTCTCCGCTCGGGCGCGGCATGCTGACGGGTGCGCTGGCGTCCCGCGACGACCTGACCGCCGAGGATGCCCGGCGCCGCTGGCCGCGGTTCTCCGAAGCGAACATCGACCGCAATCTGCGCCTGGTCCAGGCCGTTCGCGCGGCTGCCCGAGCCCTCGGCTGCACCCCGGCACAGGCCGTCCTCGCCTGGCTGCTGGCCCAGGGCGAGGACATCGTCCCGATCCCCGGCACCAAACGCCGGGCGTATCTGGAGGAGAACGCCGCGGCGGCCGGTCTCGCGCTGACCCCGGAGCAGGCGGCCCGGCTGCGGGCGGCCGTGCCCGACGGCGCCGTGGCCGGGGAACGCTACCCGCTCGCCGCCCTGGAGCGACTGGGCCACTGAGCCGGGAAGCCGACGGGCGGGCCAGGCCACGCCCGTCGGCGGCAACCGCTAGCCGGCCCGCTTGACGCAGGTCAGGTCGTCTTGCGGCAGCTTTCCGGTGGCCAGGTACCGGTTGACCTTGGCGTCCACGCAGGCGTTGCCGTATTCGCCGTAGATCCCGTGCCGGTTGGCGCCCTTGAGGGTGATCAGCCGGGAGCTCGGCAGCAGGCCGTGCAGAGCGAGACTGTTCTTGTACGTGGCGCGCGGGTCGCCGGTGGCGGCCACGATCAGCGCCGGGGCGTCGTGGCGCACCTGGGTGGGCTTCTCGCGCGGCCGGTCCCAGAAGGCGCACGGTCCGATGTTGTTGGTCAGCGGGCCGAAGAGCGCGTGCTCGGCGCGGCTGCGCTCGATGTCCTGCCAGTAGCGCTCGGGGTCGCGCGGGGCCGGCTTGTCCCCGCAGATGATCGCGGACTGCGCCCCGGCGGATTTCGCGTCCTCGCCGTTCAGCATGTTCCGCAGGGCTGCGGCGAACTGCGGGGACAGCCGGGTCGGCTGCCCGCTCGCGGCCTTGCGCAGTACGGCCATCTGCTCGCCGAGGGCGGCCCGCTGCGGGTCGGTGTCGTCGGCGATTTCGGCAGTGATCAGGGACGGCACCTGGGTGTCGTCGAGGCGGAAGACCTCGGGGGCGGTGCCGACCGTCAGGCCGCGCGCCGACGCCGCGACGACACCGCGGACCGTGGCGAGCACGTCGGCACGGGTGCGGCCGAGGCCGTAGGCGACGTTGCGGCGCGCCGCCCAGGCGGCCCAGTCGGAGAGCGCCCGCTCGTTCTCGGGCTCGGCACCCTGAAGCAGCCGGGGGCCGTAACCGTCCGGGGCGAGCGCCCCGTCCAGCACGGTCCGGTCGAAGCGGCCGGGGAACAGCTGGGTGTACACCGTGCCCAAGTAGGTTCCGTAGGAGTAGCCCAGGTAGGAGATTTTCCGCTCGCCGAGCGCACCTCGGATGACGTCCATGTCGCGCGCCGTATTGCGGGTGCTGATGTGCGGCAGCACCGACGCGTTGGTGGCCCGGCACTTGTCGGCCAGGCCCTTCTGGAAGGTGACCTGCCGGTCGAAGCTCGCGCGGCTGAGACCGGCCGAGAGGATGCTGGTGCCGACGGGCCAACCGCAGTCCAGCGGGGTGCTGCGTCCGACGAAGCGCGGGTCGAAGCCGATGATGTCGTAGCGCGGGCCGACCGCCTTCATCGCCTTGCGGACGTCCGGCGGGGACTGGACGGCAGGGCCGCCCGGGCCGCCGTTGTTGAGGAGCATCGAGCCGATGCGGTGGCGGGTGTCGGTGGCCTTGAGCCGGGATATCGCGACGGTGATCGTCCGGCCTCGGGGGGCGGCGTAGTCCAGTGGCACGGTCACGTCCGCGCACCGCACACCGGCCTTCTCCAGGCCATGGCCCATCGAGTCGTCGGGGCCCTTGATGCAGCTGCCCCAGGCGAGGCGCTGCCGGTAGTAACGGTCGAGCCCGGTCCCGGTCCCGGTGCCGGTGCCGGTTCTGTGTCCGGCGGTTGCCGCGGCGCGGTCACGGTCCGCGGCGGGGGGCGCGGTTGCCGCGGCGGGGGGCGCGGTTGCCGCGGCGGGGGGCGCGGTTGCCGCGGCGGGGGGCGCGGTGGCCGCGGACACGGCGGGGGAAGCGGCGAGGCAGGCAGCGAGGGCGATGCCCGCTGCCGAGGCGCGGCGCAGGGCCGGGCTGAGGCTGATCACGTGGACTCCTCGATCTGATGAGGGGTGCGGTGGCCCGCACAGAAGGCGCGGTCGACGATGGCGCGGAAGTTGGCCTCTGCCTGGTCGGTTTCGGGCACCTTGTTGAGTGCGAGGGCGATGCTGCGGCCATCCGGGGTGACCGCGCCCAACGCGCGGTGTCCGCCGGGCACCGTCCCGCTGTGCCCCCACCACATCCCACCGCACTGCAGCGGGGAGGCGATCAGACCGAGTCCGTACCGGGCGCCGGGCCACAGCCGCTGCGGGTCGGCGGGGACGGTGTGCTTCATCTCGGCGAGCCAGCGCGCGGGCAGCAACTTCCCGCCGAACAGCCCGCGGTAGAACCGGTTCACATCGGCGGGTGTGGAGATCAGCGCACCGCCCGCCCCGCCGAAGGTCGTGTTCCACGCGGTCCCGTCGGCCAACGGCGTGCCGTTCGGCTGCTCCTGGCCCGGCTGTTCCTGGCCCGGCTGTTCCCGGCCCTGCGGCTCCCGGCCCTGCGGCTCCCGGCCCTCCTGTTCCTGGCTCTCCTGCTCGGCTCCCTGACGCTCGGACGCCTGCCGCTCGGGAGTGGGGACGTAGGGGAAGTAGCTGTGCGAGTGCGGGCCCCGGATCCGCGTGCTGTCGCCGGGCCAGTAGGTGTCGCGCAGACCGAGGGGATCCAGGATCCGGCGGGTCACCTCCGCCTCGACGCCGCGCCCGGTGACCTTCTCGACGACGAGTCCGGCGATGACGGCGTTGGTGGTCGCGTAGTGCCACCGCTTGTCCGGGTGCGGCATCTTCAGCGCGGCCGCGATCAGTTCGCGGGGCTCGAAGTGGCGGAACCGCCACTCGTTCACGGGCCCCTTGCCGAGGGATTCGACGTAGTCGGGAAGGCCGCTGGTGTGCTGGAGGAGCTGCCGTACGGTGATCGTGCGGCCGTCGTAGCCGTTGCCCCGGATCAGTCCGGGAAGATAGCGCTCGACCGGGGCGTCCAGTGCGATCCGGCCCTCGGCGGCGAGCTGCACGACGACCGTGGCGGTGAAGGTCTTGGTGACGCTGCCGATCCGCAGCCGGTCCCCGGCGTTCATCGGGCGGCCGGTGGCCCGGTCCGCAACGCCGCTGGCCGCCGTCCACCGGCCGCACCCCGGGTCGACCACTTCGGCCGCCGCGCCCGGTACGCCGTGCCGGGTGACCAGGGTGTCTACGGAGTCGGTGACCGCGCCGCGGGCCGCATCGCAGGCGGCTGAGGGGGCCGGCCGGGCCACCGCGTTCGCCGCGGGGGCAGCGAGCACCAGCACGGCCGAGGCCGCGGCCAACGCGGTCGCGCATCGCCTCGGCCGGCGCATACCAAAGGGAAGTTTCTTCGCTTTGTTCGGTAAACATCTCACGCCGTCAGACGCTAGAAGCGCGGGCGCCGGTACTCACTGCGGCTGTCCCCCCAATCTCAGGGGGGCCAACTCCAGCAACGCTCACCCCGGATGCGGCGACGGTCCCTCCCGATGCGGGGATGGCCTCTCGCACGCTGCGCCGAGGAGAACGACCGCACCGCTGTCCCCGAGCCGGAGGGTGCCCTGGAAGGTCCGTACCGGCTTGCCCCGAACTGTGTGATCGGAGCCGGTGGAAGGTAAAGGCGTCGACAGCGCCCCTCTGCACCCGGCAAAGTGGCCGCACGTGACGAGCAGTGAGCTGTGGACCCGTGCAACCGCCGACCGCTACGACGTCGAGGAGACCGAAAGATCCTCGGCTGCCGTTCTCGGACCGACTCTCTCCTTCCTCGCCGAGCTCGCCGGAGATGGCCGGGCACTGGAGTTCGCCATCGGGACCGGACGAGTGGGCGTTCCGCTCCGGGAACGCGGCGTGCCGGTAGTGGGCATCGAACTGTCCGAGCACATGGCAGCAGTGCTGCGGCGCAAGACCGACGAGGGCACGCTCCCGGTAGCCCTCGGGGACATGGCTACCACCGTCGTCGCCGGCGAGTTCACCCTGGTCTATCTCGTCTACAACACCATCACGAACCTGCTCACGCAGGACGAGCAGGTCGAGTGCTTCCGCAACGCCGCACGTCATCTGGAGCCCGGCGGCCGATTCGTCATCGAGCTGGGCGTGCCGCCGCTGCGGTTCCTGCCGCCCGGCCAGGTCGCGGTGCCGTTCGACGTCTCTGAGCAGCATCTCGGCTTCGACACCTTCGACCTGGTCGAGCAGATTCTCGTCTCGCACCACGTCACCCGCGACGGCGACGACGGCCGCTACCGCCGCGGCAACTCCCGGCACCGGTATGCCTGGCCGGCAGAGCTCGACCTGATGGCACGGATCGCTGGTCTAGAGCTGGAACGTCGCGTCGCGGACTGGGACGGGGCGCCGTTCACCCAGGACTCCGCGAAGCACATCTCCGTGTGGCGCAAGCCAACCTGAGGGCGGCCACCGGGCTGTCGACGCAAGCCGTGCCTGTCCTGACATTCCTCTGGGGAGTGCAGGCGTCGCCAGCAGATCAGTGCGCATCCGAGGGTGCGGAAGGCTTCGTGGATGTCGTCGCGTATCTCCCAGCGGATCCGCGGGCGGCGGAACCAGTGCAGGTGGGCGAATGCTCGCTCAACGACCCCGCGTTGGGCACCGAGTCCGGAGCCATGCCCCGTGCCCACAGCTCCGGCCGAGCCACTGCACACCCCCGGATCATCAGTCCCGGACTGCACCAGCCACCTTGAAGGTCATTTCGCCAGCACTTTCAAGTCCCGTACACAGCAGCCACGTTGTTCCGCGGGGCCGGCCGGATCTTCGCCGCGGGTGCCACGGCGAAGGCGCGGAGCAGGTTCTCGGTGGTGCGGGTGACGAAGGCTCGCGTCCGGTCGTCCATGTCGTGGTCACGGCCGTCCTCGCGCGTTCCGGCCATCAGGGCCTCCACCCACCGCATCGTTCCGGAGGAGAAGACGCCGGCGCCGCTCGGCACGGTGTAATAGGCGGAGTCCGCGTGGCTGCGCCGGCCGTTGCAGACGAGCGGTGAGTGGGCAAGGATCTCCAGCCGCTCCGGCGTGGGCGCCTGTGGGGTCACCCGGTCGTACTCCACCCCGACCAGGTGGGCGAAGGCATCGCCCCGCTTCGCGCCCGTCCCCGCGAAGAGCCAGTGGTCCGCGTTGTGCACGACATAGGGCGCATCCGTCGGGTAGCCCTCGTAGAAGACACCGGTCAGGGCGGACTCCGGGTCGGCGGCGGGCGGTTGGCGGAAGTCGTGGGTCGGCAGCGCCCGGTGCGGACCGGCGAAGCGTGGATCGTCCCGGTAGGAGGTCTTGTAGCAGACCACGGTGCGCAGGGCACCGGACGAATCCGACCCCCGCCCCGTCCCCTGCCCCTGCTCCGGTTCCAGCCCCCGCCCCGATCCCGTTCCCGGCCCCGTTCCCGGCCCCGGCCCCGGCCCCGGCCCCGGCCCCGGCCCCGGCCCCGGCCCCGGCCCCGGCCCCGGCTCCAGCCTGACCCGGCGGAAGCAGGCGTTGGCCCCGAGGAAGGCCAGGTTGGTGCCGGCGTCGCGGGCCCGGGTGACGTGCTCCCGCTGCTGCGGCGTCCAGTACTCGTCGTGGCCGAGCGAGAGCGCCGCCGTGGCGCCCCGCAGCGCCGACGGGTCACGGTGGACGTCCACCCCGGTGGTGTAGGCCAGCGGGAGCCCGAGCCGTTCCGCGAGGACCACCAGCGCGCGCTCGTAGACCAGGAACTTCCCGGCCCCGTCGGAGTCGTAGGGCCGGTCGAAGCTGACGGCCAGCGAGCGCGACCCGTACCCGCCGTCCGTGCCCCGGTAGAGGCTGTAGCCGCCCCACGCGTTGTACGCCTGCCAGGTCGACACCGCATGCATCAGCACCGTCCGGCCGGTGGTGCGGGCCGAGCGGACGACCAGCGGGACGTACCGCTGGTGCCCGTGCTCCGCGTCCAGCCGGAGCAGATAGGCGCCCGGCGGCCAGCCGTCCGTACGCACCCGGAGGCTGCGCTCCCAGTCCGCCCGTACGCTGCGGGTTCCGGGCAGCAGCCTCGGGTGGCCCTGGCGCCGTCCGGCCACCCGGCCCGAGCGCCAGACCCGCCGGGCCTGGGCCCCGCGGTACCAGCCCACCCGGTAGGCCGCGACACGGAAGCCGGGTGCGGTGGTCGAGACGTACAGCCCGAACTCCTCGCCCGGCAGGACGCTCACCCTGTCGGTGTACCCCTCGACCGCATCGGGCGGACCGGCCGAACGGATCCGCCAGTCGGGGTGCCCCGGCCGGTCCCGTTCCGCGGCGAGATCGCCCTGATCGCCGGCGCCGTGGCTTTTGCCGGACGGGGCGTCACAACCGGCGGACACCCCCACGGCGAGACCGGCGGCCCCTACGGCGGCGGCCCCGAGAAACCGTCTGCGGCCCAGGCCTCCTGAACCGCCCGCCCCGGCGGATTCCCCGCCGTGTTCCTCGGTCCCGCCGTGTTCCGCTGCCCCGCCATGTTCCGCGGCCCCGCCGTGGGGCCGATTGCCGTGCCGTGGGTCCTCGCCCATGTCGCTGCTCCCGTACGCACCCTTCCGCCGAGCTGTCAGGACGATCATCCGGCGCCGCGCGCCACCGGACGACCTCAGCGGGCCCGAATGCGGGTACGGCAGCCCCGGCACCGCGGGCCCGAGGGCGGTCGCGGCGCACCCCACCCGATCGTCTACAGTCATGTAGACGAAAGCTGGGCACCGCTCACGGGCACGCGTGGGCGGCTGAACCACGCCCGGAATCGAGCAGGTTGCGGACACGGCGCACCGCGCCGGGAGGGCGGACATGACGATGACACAGTCGAGCAGCAAGGCACCAGCACGACCCGTGGGCGAGGAGCGGTCCCGCACCCCCACGCCCGACGCCGGACACGGACCGGGCTGGAGCAAGGTACCGCAGGTCACGGCCGTGTTCTGGGGAGTGAAGGTACTCACCACCGGCATGGGAGAGACGGCCTCGGACTACCTCGGCCGGACGCTCGGCCCGATACCGGCCGGCAGCCTGGGACTCGCCGGGCTGGTGGCCCTGCTCATCCTCCAGTTCCGGACCACCCGCTACCGGCCCTGGATCTACTGGTCCGCCATCGTCATGGTCAGCGTCTTCGGCACCATGGCCGCCGATGTCGTCCACGTCATCGCCGGCATCCCGTACCCGGTCTCGGCCCTGGCCTTCTCGGCCGGGCTGGCCGCGATCCTGACGGCCTGGTACGTGTCCGAGGGAACGCTCTCGATCCACAGCATCCGCACCCGCCGCCGCGAGACCTTCTACTGGGCGACCGTGCTCGCCACCTTCGCCCTCGGCACCGCGGCCGGCGACCTCACCGCGGGCACCCTGCACTGGGGCTATCTGCCCTCGGGCATCCTGTTCACCGCCCTCATCGCGGTGCCGGCGCTGTCCCGGCGCTTTTTCGGCCTCAACGCCGTCGCCGCCTTCTGGTGGGCGTACGTCCTGACCCGCCCGCTCGGGGCCTCCTTCGCCGACTGGATGGGCGTCTCCACCTCCCGCGGCGGCCTCGGCTGGGGGACGGGTCCGGTCACGCTGGCACTCATCGTCCCGATCGTGCTGCTCGTGGGCTACCTGGCAGTCAGCCACAAGGACACCCCGCCCGAGCAGCCGGCCACGGGTACCGCCGCCTGAGGAGGAGGAAGCCCCCACGCACTGCGCGCCGCCGCGGCCTCAGGATTCGATCAACACCGGTGCCAGTTCCCGCAGTTGATCGATCCCGAGCCCCCGGTCCGCCGCCACGGGCTGGAGGGCGACATGGTCCGCTCCGGCCTCGTGGTGTTCGGCGACCCGGCGCCGGATGGCGTCCACGTCGCCCCACGCCACGATCGCGTCCACCAGCCGGTCGCTGCCGCCGCCGAGGAAGTCCTCGTCCCCGAAGCCGAGCCGTCGCAGATTGCCGGTGTAGTTCGGCAGCTGCAGATAGAGGCGCGTGTGGTGTTCACGGGCCAGGGCGCGGGCCGTCGCGGGGTCGGACTCCAGCAGCACGGCCTGTTCCGGCGCGAGCAGCGGACCGGTGCCGAGGATGTCGCGGGCTCGGGCGGTGTGTTCGGGGGTGACGAAGTACGGGTGGGCGCCGTCCGTCCGGTCCCGCGCCAGCTCCAGCATCTTGGGGCCGAGCGCCGCCAGCACCCGGCCCGGCGCCGGATCGGCCGTCGGACCGTCGTACGGAGCCCCGTCCATCGCGTCGAGATAGGCCCGCATCGCCGCGAGCGGCTTGGTGTAGCTGTGGCCGCGCGCATCCACCAGCGGGGCGTGGCTCGCGCCCAGGCCGAGCACGAAGCGTCCGTCGTACGCCTCGGCCAGGGTCTGAGCGGCGGCGTGCGCGGCGGACGCGTCCCTGACCCAGATGTTGGCGATGCCGGTGGCGACCGTGATCCGCTCGGTGGCGGCCAGCAGCAGACCGGCCAGGCTCACCGACTCGCTGGCCGGCGTCTCGCCGAACCACAGGGCGCCGTACCCCAGTTGCTCGATCTCGGCCGCCGCCCGGCGCGCGACGGCGGCCGGCACCCCGCCGAGCCCGCCGTGCCAGACGCCGACCCGGCCGATCCTCGCGGCGAGAGATTCGTGCTGCACCGTTCCTCCAACTGGCCCAAGGGTGATGCCCCGTCCTCGTTTTCGTCCTCGTCCTCGGACGGCGGAGGGGCCTCTCCTTGATCACAGCATGGCGGCAGGCTCCGGCATTCCCCGGTCGGGCCGGGCCGATCGGGTGGGACGGCCGATCGGGTGGGACGGGCCGATCAGGAGGGACGGGCCGATCAGGAGGGCGATACGACGAAGCGGCCGCCCTCCCGGGAGTGATTTCTCGGGAGGACGGCCGCTCAACGCTGCCGGACGGGTGGGTGCGTCAGCCCTCGACGCCCAACTTCTCCAGGCTGTGCTCCATTATTCCTTCGCGCCAAGGCGCTCAAGAATCAGCTCACGGACGCGGGCCGCGTCCGCCTGGCCCCGGGTGGCCTTCATGACCGCGCCGACCAGTGCTCCGGCCGCGGCCACCTTGCCGCCGCGGATCTTGTCGGCGATGGCGGCATTGGCGGCGATGGCCTCGTCGACGGCGGTGCCCAGGGCGCCCTCGTCGGAGACGACCTTCAGGCCGCGCTTCTCGACGACGGTGTCCGGGTCGCCCTCGCCGGCCAGCACACCCTCGATGGTCTGACGGGCCAGCTTGTCGTTGAGCGAGCCGTCGGCCACCAGCGCGGTGACCCGGGCGACCTGCTCGGGGGTGATCGGCAGGGCGGCCAGGTCCACGCCGTCCTCGTTGGCGCGGCGGGCCAGCTCGCCCATCCACCACTTACGGGCCGAGGCGGAGTCCGCACCGGCGTCGACAGTGGCGGTGATCAGGTCGACCGCGCCCGCGTTGAGGATCGACTGCATGTCGTGCTCGGAGATGCCCCACTCCTCGCGCAGCCGGTTGCGGCGCACCCGCGGCAGCTCGGGCAGAGCCGCCCGCAGTTCCTCGACCCACTCGCGGGAGGGGGCCACCGGCACCAGGTCCGGCTCGGGGAAGTAGCGGTAGTCCTCGGCGTTGTCCTTGATGCGGCCGGCCGTGGTCGAGCCGTCCTCCTCGTGGAAGTGCCGGGTCTCCTGGACGATCGTGCCGCCGGAGGAGAGCACCGCGGCGTGCCGCTGGATCTCGAACCGGGCCGCACGCTCGACGGAGCGCAGGGAGTTGACGTTCTTGGTCTCCGACCGCGTACCGAACGTCTCGGTGCCCTGGGGACGCAGCGACAGGTTCACGTCGCAGCGCATCTGGCCCTGCTCCATCCGGGCCTCGGAGACGCCGAGCGCCTTGATGAGCTCGCGCAGCTCGGCGACGTACGCCTTGGCGACCTCGGGGGCCCGCTCGCCCGCGCCCTCGATCGGCTTGGTGACGATCTCGATGAGCGGGATACCGGCGCGGTTGTAGTCCAGGAGGGAGTGCCGGGCGCCGTGGATACGGCCGGTGGCACCACCGATGTGGGTGGACTTACCGGTGTCCTCCTCCATGTGGGCGCGCTCGATGTGCACCCGGAAGATCTCCCCGTCCTCCAGCTGTACGTCGAGGTAGCCGTCGAAGGCGATCGGCTCGTCGTACTGGGAGGTCTGGAAGTTCTTCGGCATGTCCGGATAGAAGTAGTTCTTCCGGGCGAAACGGCACCATTCGGCGATGGAGCAGTTCAGCGCCAGGCCGATCTTGATCGCGGACTCGACGCCGATCGCGTTGACGACCGGCAGCGAGCCGGGCAGGCCGAGACAGGTGGGGCAGGTCTGCGCATTGGCGTCCGCGCCCAGGGTGGTGGAACACCCGCAGAACATCTTGGTCTTGGTGCCGAGCTCGACATGGACCTCCAGGCCCATGACGGGGTCGTACGCCGCGAGGGCGTCCTCGTACGACACCAGGTCAGTGACAGTCACGGTGAAACTTTCCCTCTCAGCCCAGCAGGACGTCGTCGTCGCCCAGGCGCTTCAGTTCGCGGTAGAGGATCGCCAGGCCGGTGACGATCGCCGCGGCCGAGACGGCGGCATCGATCAGGCGGAGCGTGTCGTTCTCCTGACGGGCCAGCTTGGCCTGCTTGGCGACGCTGAGGGCGCCGAAAGCGGTGCTGCCGATCGACAGGTACAGCCCGCCCTTGGACTTCTTGAAGTTCTTGGCCTTCTTGGTCATGGCGCTCACAGTGCAGGTGCCTCCTCGAGCAGCGGGTGACCCCACTTGGCGGTGAACGCGGTCTCGACCGCGGCACCGACCTTGTAGAGCCGGTCGTCGGCCATGGCAGGAGCGATGATCTGCAGGCCCACCGGCATCCCGTCCTCGGGCGCCAGGCCGCAGGGCAGCGACATCGCCGCGTTGCCTGCCAGGTTGGTGGGGATCGTGCACAGGTCGGCGAGGTACATCGCCATCGGGTCGTCGGCGCGCTCGCCGATCGGGAAGGCGGTGGTCGGCGTGGTCGGCGAAACGATCACGTCGACCTTTTCGAAGGCCTTCTCGAAGTCGCGGGTGATCAGCGTCCGCACCTTCTGGGCGGAGCCGTAGTACGCGTCGTAGTAGCCGGAGCTGAGCGCGTACGTGCCGAGCATGATCCGGCGCTTGACCTCGTCGCCGAAGCCGGCCTCACGGGTCAGGGCCGTGACGTCCTCGGCGGACTTCGTGCCGTCGTCGCCGACCCGCAGGCCGTAGCGCATGGCGTCGAAGCGGGCCAGGTTGGAGGAGCACTCCGAGGGCGCGATCAGGTAGTACGCGGACAGCGCCAGGTCGAAGGACGGGCAGTCCAGCTCGACGATCTCGGCGCCCAGCTCCTTCAGCAGCTCGACGGACTCGTCGAAGCGCTGGATGACACCGGCCTGGTAGCCCTCGCCGCGGAACTGCTTGACGACGCCGACGCGCATGCCCTCGACGCTGCCGTTGCGCGCCGCCTCGACGACCGGCGGGACCGGCGCGTCGATGGAGGTGGAGTCCAGCGGGTCGTGGCCGGCGATGACCTCGTGGAGCAGCGCCGCGTCCAGGACCGTACGGGCGCACGGGCCGCCCTGGTCCAGGGAGCTGGAGAACGCCACCATGCCGTAGCGGGAGACACCGCCGTAGGTGGGCTTGACGCCGACCGTGCCGGTGACGGACGCGGGCTGGCGGATGGAACCGCCGGTGTCCGTGCCGATCGCGAGCGGGGCCTCGTAGGAGGCGAGGGCGGCGCTGGAGCCGCCGCCGGAGCCGCCGGGGATCTTGGTGAGGTCCCAGGGGTTGCCGGTCGGGCCGTAGGCGCTGTTCTCGGTGGAGGACCCCATGGCGAACTCGTCCATGTTGGTCTTGCCGAGGATGACGACGTCGGCGGCCTTGAGCTTCTTGGTCAGCGTCGCGTCGTACGGCGGGAGCCAGCCTTCGAGGATCTTCGACCCGACGGTGGTGGGGACCCCCTCCGTCGTGAAGATGTCCTTGAGCGCGAGCGGGACACCGGCCAGCGGGCCGAGCTGTTCGCCGCGGGCGCGCTTCTCGTCCACGGCGCGGGCCTGGGCGAGCGCGCCCTCGCGGTCGACGTGCAGGAAGGCGTGCACCTTCTCGTCGACGGCCTCGATGCGCGCCAGGTGGGCCTCGGTCACCTCGACGGCGGTGACCTCGCCGGAGGCGATCTTCGCCGCGATCCCGGCGGCGGTGAGCTTGATCAGGTCTGCCATGGCCCTAGCTTCTTCGTTCGCTTCTCCGCCCGCGCGGCGCAGAGGTGCGGCTTTCGCGGTCGGGTGCGGCCCGGCGGCCGCGCGTGCGTCGCTCACGGTCACTCCTCCCCCAGGATCTGCGGCACCCTGAAACGCTGCTGCTCCTGGGCCGGGGCGCCGGAGAGCGCCTGCTCGGGGGTCAGCGACGGACGGACCTCGTCCGGCCGCATGACGTTGGTCAGGGGCAGCGGGTGGGAGGTCGGCGGTACGTCTTGGTCGGCGACCTCGGAGACGCGGGCGACCGCGCCGATGATGTCGTCGAGCTGCGTGGCGAAGTGGTCGAGCTCTTCTGCCTTCAGCTCCAGACGTGCCAGCCGGGCGAGGTGGGCGACCTCCTCGCGCGTGATGCCAGGCATGCAGCGATCCTCTGGTGTTCTGGGCGGAGTGTTCCGGGCGGAGAGTCCAGGAGGAGTCTTCTCGTCGAATGCTCCTGTGAACTTTTCCGGCCCAATCCTATGGCGTACGCAAGAGCTGCCGCGAAACCGTTTCGCCGGGGGCGGCCGTGAGCGCCGGAACGGGGGCGATTTCACGATCCGCCGGAGGACGACGCGGCCCTGGGCGTGCCGGGACGCGACACCCGCCCAGGGGTGGCCGGGAGGGGCCGGCGAGGAGTGGCTAGTCGTGGCCGGGGCTGTCTTCCAAGGGCCGGCGGCCCCAGGCCGAGATCATCGGTGCGGTGGCGAGGTCGAGACGCCCGGCCGCGATGTTGGCGAGGTGCTGCTCGATCTCGTCGTCGGTGGCCAGGCCCGCGGCGGTGAGCTTGTCGCGCACCTGGTGGACCGTGGCCGCTTCGAGGGCGTCGCACGCGGGCGAGGCGATCGGGAAGTAGGCGTCGGCCTCGACATCGGTGAGGCCGGCCTCGCGCAGCAGCCGCGGCAGCTTGCGCCCGTAGGCGAGGTCGGCGCCGCGCTGCCGCAGCAGCTGACGGAAGCCGCTGCGCAGCCGGTTGGCGAGCTCCTGCTCGGGGCCGTACGCATCGGGGCAGATCAGCGGCTGGAGCGCCGGGTCGGCGTCCTCGATCAGCAGCCGACCGCCGGGGCGGAGTGCCTGGACCAGGGTGCGCAGCGCGGCATCGCGGTCGGTGACGTGGACGAGGACGAGGCGGGCGTGGATCAGGTCGAAGGGACCGGCCGGGGGCTCGTCGCGGGCCACGTCGTGGCGGAGCACTTCGACTCCCCCGGCGGCGGCCGTTTCGGCCCAGGACACATCGATGTCGGTGGCGAGCACGCGCCCGCGGGGCCCGGTGCGCTCGGCGAGCCACGCGGCGACGGTCGGCCCTCCGGCACCGACCTCCCAGCACCGCCACCCCTCGTCGATCCCGACCGTCTCGAAGTGCCGGAACGTCGAGGCGTCGAAGAGGGCGGCCAGCGCGTCGAAGCGGGTGCCCGCCTCGGCCTGCCGGTTGTCCAGGAGGTACTCGTTGCCCTGAGCCATGCGCCGATCCTGCCATGACCGAACCGCCGTGCGAGGGGGTCGGGCGGGCCGCAGCACCGACCAGCCGGCCAGCCGACCGGCCGCGACCAGGAGTTGTCACTCTCGCGCCGGGACCACCCACCTGGGGGCGCCTCGGACACCTGGAACTCCTGGGACGCCTGGGGCGCCTAGGACGCCTAGGACGCCTAGGACGCCTAGGACGCCTGGGACGCCTAGGGAGCCTCCGGCCCGGACGGCTCGTCTGCCTCCTCCGTCACCTCGGCCTCATCAGAGGGAACGTGTTCACCGGACGCGTCACTCGTGCCGGACGCATCGCTGCCGCCGGACACCTCTCCGTCGCCGGACACGCCGGACACGCCGGACACACCGGACACGCCGGCCTCACCGCTGTCCGACGGCCGGTGTTCATCGGGCAGGGTCACTGCTGAGGGCGTCTGTGCAGGTTCTTCGGAACGGGGACATGGGACGGCCGGTGGCCGGGTCAGTTCAAGACCTGTCCCGAAGGGCGCTCGGCGGCCTTCTCCGCCGCCAGGGCGGCCTTCTCCGATGCACGCTGCCAGCCGCGCTCGCCGCGGGCTCTCAGCCATGCCGTGGTCTCGTCCGGTGGCATCGCGGCGGCCACCAGCCAGCCCTGTACGGCATCACAGCCCAGGTCGCGCAGCCGCTCCCAGGTCTCGTCGTCCTCGACGCCCTCGGCGACGACCAGGAGGCCGAGGGAGTGGGCGAGGTCGAGGGTGCAGCGGACGATCTCGGCGTCCTCGTTGTCGACGGCGAGCCGGGCCACGAAGGAGCGGTCGATCTTCAGCTCGCTCACCGGGAGCCGCCGCAGGTGGACGAGGGAGGAGTAGCCGGTGCCGAAGTCGTCGAGCGACATCTTCACGCCGTGCGCGGTGAGCCCGGCGAGGGTGTCGGCGGCCCGCTGCGGGTCCTCCAGCAGGACATGTTCGGTGATCTCCAGTTGGAGGGCGCCGGGTGGGACGCGGTGCCGGGCGAGCCGGGCGGCGACCGCTCCGGCGAAGCCCGGGGAGTGCACATCGCGCGGGGAGACATTGACGGCGACCGGCACCTCCAGGCCCATCGCGCGCCAGCGCGCCACCTGGGCGAGTGCCGTTTCGAGGACGTACTCCGTCAGCCGGGGCATCAGCCCGGAGGACTCGGCGATGGCGATGAATTCGTCCGGTGGCACCCGGCCGCGGTCCGGATGCACCCAGCGGACCAGTGCCTCCAGCCCGGCGACGTGTCCGTCGAAGCCGACCTTGGGCTGGTAGTGCAGCTCGACATCACCGGCGTCCAGGGCGCGGCGCAGATCGCCCAACAGGCCGAGACGGTCGGGGGTGTTGCCGTCGCGCTTGGCCTCGTAGAGCTCGACCCCGCTGCGGTCGCGCTTGGCCTGGTACATGGCCACATCGGCCCGGCGCAGCAGCCCTTCGGCATCGAGGGCGTGGTCGGGGAAGACGGCGACGCCCGCGCTGGCTTCGAGCACGAGGGTCAGGCCGTCGAGGTCCAGCGGGGAGCCGAGGGCGGCGACGAGCGAGCGGGCCACCCGCTGGGAGCTGGTGAGGGAGTCGGTGGTGGGCAGCAGGACGGCGAACTCGTCGCCGCCGAGCCGGGCCGCCTCGGCGCCGCGCGGCAGGGCATGCCGCAGGCGGTCGGCGATCTGCAGCAGCAGGCGGTCGCCGGCCAGGTGGCCGAGGGTGTCGTTGACGGAACGGAAGCGGTCCAGGTCGATGAGGACCAGCGCCGAGCGGGAGCCGACGCGTTCGGCGTCGTCCAGCGCGGTCCAGGTGCGCTCCAGCAGCCACTGGCGGTTGGGCAGGCCGGTGAGCGGGTCGCGCAGTTGCTCCTCGGCGCGGGCGCGGGCTATCCAGAGGGTGGAGTCCAGCGCGATGAGCGGGACCGCGAACAGCGGCAGCAGCAGAGGGGCGTAGAGGGCGCAGACGGCGATCAGCGGGGAGATACCGAGCAGGGCGATGCCGACGAGTGCCTGGCGCAGTACGGCCGTTCGGGGGATGGCGGGCAGCTGGCCGGTGCGCGGGGCGAGGCTGACCCACAACAGGCCGCGGCTGACGAAGAGGTAGCCGGCGGCGGTGACGACGACTTCGGGGAGGACGGCGAGGTTCCAGGACGGCGGGGCCCAGGGGTGGCGGACGCTGGAGACCACGCCGAACGCGGCGAGGCCGAGCGCCGCGGCGCCGATGCCGAGGATGTCCACGGCACCGTGCACCACGGCCTGCCGCCAGCGGTGCCGCCGGGCGGCGCCGACCAGGACGACGACGGAGAGGCTGACGAGGGTGGCGGGCACCCAGCCGTAGAGCAGCAGCACGGCCAGGGACAGGGCGGCGCCGGAGCCCGTGCCGCCCCACCAGCGGTCCCGGCCGAGGGCGACCAGATGGCCGACGATGACGCCGGTGAGGACCGCCAGCGACCAGCCTATGGAGGCGCCGGGGAACAGCGCGTCACCTTTGCCCAGGGTGACGATGACGCCCGTGGCGAGCGCGAGGCCCGCCACGAGGACGATGGTCGCGGGCAGCGCGGGCACGACGAGCCGCCGGAGCCGCGACGCCGGAGCGGCACTGTCGGTCGGTTTCATTCCGATCCCTCTCACAGCCGGCTGTGCCCGCGCCACGGCAGGCGCACTCCTCAACAGTAGGCCGCGGAAGGCCGCCACGGGCAGCGATCGACGACGGTTGCCCGAATGCGACCCGGCGTCGCGGATCAATCTGGTATGCGCCGATGGGGTGACACCTCACTCCTCCTCAGGCGGAGTGACAGCTACCGCTCGCGCTGCGTCAGGACCCTGCTCCAGCAGCACCGCGAAGCCATCATCGTCCAGCACGGGGACCTTCAACTGCATGGCCTTGTCGTACTTCGAACCGGGGTTGTCGCCCACCACTACGAATCCGGTCTTCTTCGAAACGGAACCGGTCACCTTCGCTCCGAGGTTCTGTAGGGCCTCTTTCGCGCCATCTCTGGTGTGTGACTGAAGTGTGCCCGTTACGACGACGGTGACGCCTTCGAGGGGACGCGGGCCCTCCTCACCCGTCCGCTCCTCCTCCATCCGGACGCCGGCGGCCCGCCAGCTCTCGATGATCTGCTGGTGCCAGTCCACGGCGAACCACTGCTTCAACGAGGCGGCGATGGTGGCTCCGACGCCGTCGACGGCGGCCAGCTCCGTCTCGTCCGCGTCCCGGATGCGGTCGATCGAGCGGAACTCCCGCGCCAGCGCCTCGGCCGCCACCGGGCCCACATGCCGGATCGACAGGCCTGTGATGATCCGGGCCAGCGGGCGCTCCTTGGCCGCCTGGATGTTCTCCAGCATGGCCAGGGCGTTCTTCTTCGGCTCGCCCTTCTGGTTGGCGAAGAAGGTGACGACCTTCTCCTCGCCGGTCTTGGGATCGCGCTTGGGCAGGCCGGAGTCGGGGTCGAGGACGTACGACTTGATGGGCAGCAGCTGCTCGATGGAGAGGCCGAAAAGATCACCCTCGTCCTTGAGCGGGGGCTCGGCGGGCTCCAGCGGCTGGCTGAGCGCCGTCGCCGCGACATAGCCGAAGTTCTCGATGTCCAGGCATTTGCGGCCGGCCAGATAGAACAGCCGCTCGCGGATCTGGGCGGGGCAGGCACGGGCGTTGGGGCACCGCAGGTCGATATCGCCTTCCTTGGCGGGCTGCAGCGCCGTCCCGCACTCGGGGCACTCGGCCGGCATCACGAACTCCCGCTCGGTGCCGTCCCGCAGGTCGACGACCGGGCCCAGGATCTCCGGAATGACGTCACCGGCCTTGCGGATCACGACGGTGTCCCCGATGAACACGCCCTTGGCCTTGACCACGTCCTGGTTGTGCAGGGTGGCGAACTCCACCTCCGAGCCGGCCACCGTCACCGGCTCGACCACGGCATACGGCGTGACCCGCCCCGTACGGCCGACGCCGACACGGATGTCGACGAGCTGGGTGTTGACCTCCTCCGGCGGGTACTTCCAGGCGATCGCCCAGCGCGGCGCCCGCGAGGTCGACCCCAGCCGCCCCTGCAGCCGGATCTCGTCCAGCTTGACCACCACGCCGTCGATCTCGTGCTCGACGGCCGTACGGCGGGTTTCGGCGTCGCCGTAGTGGGCGATGAACTCGCGCACGGCCGCCAGGGAGTCGACGACCTCGTTGTGCGTGGCCGTCGGCAGGCCCCACCCCTTGAGCAGGTCGTAGGCCTCCGACTGGCGGTCGATCTCCAGGCCTTCGCGGGCGCCGATGCCGTGGACGACCATGTGCAGCGGGCGGAGGGCCGTGACCTTGGGGTCCTTCTGGCGCAGCGAACCGGCCGCGGCGTTACGGGGGTTGGCGAACGGCGGCTTGCCCTCGGCCACCAGCCGCTCGTTGAGCTCCAGGAACTTCTCCATCGGAAAGTAGACCTCCCCGCGCACCTCGACCAGATCCGGGATCCGGTCACCGTTGAGACGGTGCGGGATCTCGGCAATGGTCCGGACGTTGGGCGTGATGTCCTCGCCCGTACGGCCGTCGCCGCGGGTGGCGGCGCGGGTCAGCCGGCCGTGTTCGTAGGTGAGGTTGACCGCGAGGCCGTCGACCTTCAGCTCGCACAGGAAGTGGTATCCGGCGCTCCGGGGGTCGCCGCCCAGCTCAGCGGCGATCCGCTCGGCCCAGCCCGCCAACTCCTCGCCGTCGAAGGCGTTGTCGAGCGACAGCATCCGTTCCCGGTGTTCGACCTCGGTGAACTCCGTGGCGTACGCCCCGGCGACCTTCTGGGTCGGCGAATCGGGGGTGCGCAGCTCGGGGTGCTCGTCCTCCAGTGCCTCCAGGGAGCGCAGCAGCCGGTCGAACTCCGCGTCGCTGACGACCGGGGCGTCCTTCACGTAATACCGGAAGCGGTGCTCCTCGATCTGCTCAGCGAGCTGCGCGTGCTTCTCCCGCGCCGCCGCGGGCACGTCGGATTGAGCTGCGTGCTGTTCGCCAGCCACCGTCTTGTCCTCCCGTGGTCCTTGAGTGCGGTCACTCAGGGTTGTCTGCGAGTGATCTCGCCGCCCGGACGCAGTGGTCGAGGGCCGAGCGGGCATAAGCGGGCGAAGCGCCCGCGAGCCCGCACGCGGGAGTGATCACCACGGACTCGCTCAGAGTCCCCGGCGTCAGCCCCAGCCTGCGCCACAGCGTCCTGACACCCATGACGCTACCGGCAGGGTCTGACAATCGGCTGTCCACGCCCGGCACCACGCCCGCGAACAGCGTCGTACCGCCTTCGACGGCTTCGCCGATCGTTTCTTCCTCACGCTCGGTGAGCAGGGAGAAATCGAACGAGATGCCCGTGACACCGGCCCGCCGCAGCAGCCCGAACGGCACCTCGGGCGCGCACGAGTGGACGACCACGGGACCGCCGTCCGCCACCGCCACAAGATCACGCAGCGCGCCCTCGACCACCGCCCGGTCCACGGCGCGGTGGGTGCGGTAGCCGCTCGCGGTCTTCACCCGTCCCTGGAGCACGGCCGTCAGCGAGGGCTCGTCGAGCTGGAGCACGACCCGGGCACCCGGCACCCGCCGCCGGACGTCCGCGAGATGGCCGCGCAGCCCCTCCGCCAGGGACGCCGCAAGGTCCCGGCAGGCCCCGGGATCGCCGAGGGCCGCCTCGCCGTTGCGCGTTTCCAGGGCGGTGGCCAGGGTCCACGGGCCGACCGCGGAGACCTTCAGCGGCCCCTCGTAGCCCTGGGTGAACTCCTCCAGGGCGTCGAGGTCTTCCCCGAGCCAGGAGTGGGCGCGCCGGGTGTCGCGGCCCGGCCGGTCGCTGATCCGCCAGCCGCTGGGCTCCACATGGCCGTAGACCTCGACGAGCATCCCCAGGGTCCGCCCGATCATGTCGGCGCCGGGCCCCCGGGCCGGAAGCTCCGGCAGGTACGGGAAGGCCTCCAGCGATCCGGTGACGGTCTTCGCCGCTTCCCGCGCGTCACCGCCCGGCATCGACCCGATCCCGGTCGCCGCGCCCGCGGCCCACTTCTGCGTGCTGTTCTCGCTCACCCAGGCAGGGTATGCGGCGGCCCGGCGGGCGGGGTGCGCCAGGTGTGCGTACCGGACGGCCGTACGGGTCCTCGCGCCACGCGGCCCGGTCCCCGCGCGGCAGGCGGCCGGGCACAGCCTGCGCGCACGCGCACGCGGTTACCGGCCGGGCCGCACCGACACATCGTTGATCTCCGCGTCCCGCGGCAGATCGACGGCCGTGAGGATGGCCGTGGCGACCGACTCCGGGTCGATCCAGCGGGACGCGTCGTACTCCTTGCCCTCCTGCTGGTGGGTGCTCTCCTGCATCGGCGTGGCCGTCCGCCCCGGGTAGACCGAGGTCACCCGGACGCCGTTGCCGTGCTCCTCCGCCCGCAGCGAGTCCGCCAGCGCCTTCAGGCCGTGCTTGCTCGCCGCGTACGCGCCCCACTGGGGGTTCGCATGGAGCCCGGCACCGGAGTTGACGAAGACGATATGCCCCTGGGCGACCCGTACCAGCGGCAGCAGCAGCCGGGTGAGCTCGGCGGGCGCGACCAGGTTGGCGGCGAGCTGCCGCTGCCAGGCCTTGGCCGGCAGATCGCCGACCGCGCCCAGCTCGATGACGCCCGCGCTGTGCACCAGGGAGTCGATACGGTCCGGCAGCGGCTGCTGTCCGAACGCCCAGGACAGCTTCTCGGGCACGGCGAGGTCACCGACGAGTGTGCGGGCGCCGGGGAACTGCGCGGCCAGCTCCTTGGCCCGCACCGCGTTGCGCGCCAGCAGCCACAGGTCCTCCCCGCGCTGCGCGAGCCGCCGTGCGACCGCCGCTCCGATGCCCGACCCTGCGCCCGTGATCAAGTGCGTACCCATGGGGCCGATCCTAACGAGCGGCGACGGGGACGCGGAGCGTGCCGGTCAGGCGGCCATGCCCGCCTTCTCCTCCAGGTAGGCCAGCGCACCGACGCCGTCCGCCGCGAAGAAGACCAGGTCGGTGAGGGGAATCGGCAGGAACCCCTCCGCTTCCATCCGCTGGAACTGTTCCTTCAACCCGTCGTAGAAACCGGCGGTGTTCAGCAGCACCACCGGCTTGGTGTGCATCCCGTGCTTGCGCAGCTCCAGGATCTCGGTGGCCTCGTCCAGCGTGCCCGTGCCACCGACCATCACGACGACGGCATCGGCGCGCGCCAGCATCTGCGCCTTGCGCTCGGCGAGGTCCTTGGTGACGACCATCTCATCGGCGCCCTCGCGCGCCTTGTGCGCCAGGAACTCCACGGAGACGCCGATCAGCTTGCCCCCGGCGTCCTGCACCCCGTCGGCCATGACCTTCATCAGGCCGGTGTCCGAACCGCCCCAGACCAGCGCATGACCGCCCTTTCCGATCAGCTCGGCGAACCGGCGGGCAGGGGTGACATAACGGTCGTCGAGGTCGGCGGCGGAGCAGAAGACGCAGATATTCATGCGGTCACCTTACGAGCGGGGCCGCGGGGCGGCGCCCCTACGGGCCGCCCCGCCGCCCGGCCCTCCCGCTAGATCAGCCCCTGGTCCAGCATCGCGTCGGCGACCCGCTCGAAGCCGGCGATATTGGCGCCGGCGACATAGTCACCGGGCAGCCCGAACCGTTCCGCGGTCTCGTAGCAGCGGTGGTGGATCGAGCGCATGATCGTCGCGAGCTCGCCCTCCGTACGCTCGAAGGACCATGCCTCGCGCGAGGAGTTCTGCCGCATCTCCAGCGCGCTGGTCGCCACGCCGCCCGCGTTGGCGGCCTTACCGGGGCCGAAGGCCACCCCGGCCTCCTTGAGCAGCGTCACCGCTGCCGGGGTGGTCGGCATGTTGGCGCCCTCGGAGACCGCCTTGACGCCGTTACGGACCAGGATCCGGGCCGCGTCCTCGTCCAGCTCGTTCTGGGTCGCCGACGGCAGCGCCACATCGCACGCGACGTCCCACACCCGCCCACCGGGCACATACTTGGCGGACACCCCGCGCCGCTCGGCGTACTCGCTGATCCGGCCGCGCTCGACCTCCTTGATCTGCCGCAGCAGCGCCAGGTCGATGCCCTTCTCGTCGACGACATAGCCGCCGGAGTCCGAGCAGGTCAGCACGTTGGCGCCGAGCGCCTGCGCCTTCTCGATGGTGTAGATCGCGACATTGCCGGACCCGGAGACCACCACCTGCTGCCCGTCCAGCTCCTCGCCGCGCTGCTTGAGCATCTGCTCGGTGAACAGCACATTGCCGTAGCCGGTGGCCTCCGTACGGGCCTTGGAGCCGCCCCAGGCCAGCCCCTTGCCGGTCAGCACACCCGGCTCCCAGCGGTTGGTGATCCGCCGGTACTGGCCGAAGAGGTAGCCGATCTCCCGGCCGCCGACGCCGATGTCGCCCGCCGGTACGTCCGTGTGCTCGCCGAGATGACGGTGCAGCTCCGTCATGAACGACTGGCAGAAGCGCATGACCTCGGCGTCCGACTTGCCGTGCGGATCGAAGTCGCTGCCGCCCTTGCCGCCGCCGATGTTCAGCCCGGTCAGGGAATTCTTGAAGATCTGCTCGAAGCCGAGGAACTTCACGATTCCCAGATTCACGGACGAATGAAAGCGCAGACCGCCCTTGTACGGGCCGAGCGCACTGTTGAATTCCACCCGGAAGCCCCGGTTGACGTGAATCACTCCGGAATCGTCCTGCCAGGGGACCCGGAACATGATCTGCCGCTCCGGCTCGCAGATCCGCTCCAGGATCTTCGCCTCGGCGAACTCCGGGCGGGCCGTCAGCACGGGGGCCAGCGTCTCCAGCACCTCGAGAGCCGCCTGGTGGAACTCGGGCTCCCCGGGATTTCGCCGGACCAGCTCGGCGTACAGGGATGCCGGCCCGGCGCGATGAATGCCGGGATTGACCTCAGATTGAACAGTCGACATGACTTCCGTTCCCTTCGTGGCCGCGGAGAGGCCGTCTGCGGTCCGGACCCTGACGAGCCCTCACAAGTGCAACAACTCCTTGTGAGTCCTTATCGTCACCACTCCTCGACCCGGCAACCTTTGACGTCCCGTCGCGTTGCCGACTTTATGGGCGGCATCCCGCCCATCGGCTGTGGGATGCACGACACGCCGTTCTCTTACGCAATCCCGCCAACCCGCTGACGCTGCGGGCCCGCCTCTCCCCCGTCCCATACCCGCAGGTCAGAACGTCAGCAGTCGCCCTTTTGGGCGGCACTCCCTGCGCTGCGTGCCCCCGCCGCGGCAGCCGCTGTGCAACACCTCACAGTTGACCGGCGGACCGTCTCCCCGCGCCTCACCAGGCCCGAGAACCCCACCCACCCCTACACGGACACCGCCGGACCGGACCATGCCCGCCATTTCCGTCACGCTCCTCCCCGTAAGCGCCGGCCGGTCCCACCGACCGGCCGGGTCCAGCCCACCCCCGTGATGCGGCTGGTCCCGGCCGGCCCGCCTCCGGGACGTCCCGGGCCGCCGGAAGATGCGGTGATCCGTCGCGCGACGGCCCCGATTCCCCGGTTTCCTCCGGAACATCCGGTCTTGCGGCCTTGCGGCCTTGCGGTCTTGGCTTTGGGGCTCCCTGGCCCGCAGGGCGTCCTCGAACTGGTAGTGGGTGGCGACCCGGCAGCCGCGCGCCGGGCCTGCCTCATGCCCTTGTTGCAGCGGACGGCGTCAGGACGTTCAGCGATGAGCCGCACCGTGTCGGCATGATCGCGCAGCATGGAGGAAGCGGTGAACACCTCCCACGGCCCGGTGAAATCCAACTCCTCGGCACCGTCGAAGATCAGCAGGCCGTAGGTGGTCATATGCGCTCCGTGGTGGACCGGAACCGGTCGCGGTAGTCGGACGGTGAAACGCCCAAGTGCCGGTGGAACGCACGGCGTAGCGTCTCGGCGGTGCCGAAGCCGTACCGCCGGGCAAGGGCCTCGACGGGGTGATCACCCTCGGCGAGCGCCCGCTTGGCAGCCTCGATGCGTACGCCTTCGACATAGGTGGTGGGCGGAATGCCCAGCTCGGCGGTGAACCTGCGCTGGAGGTGGCGGGGGCTCAACCCGGCGTGCGAAGCGAGGTCGGCGATGCCGTGCCGGGCGCCGGGATCGGCGTGGATCGCCGAAACCACCGCACGGAGGGGGTCGGTGGCCGGCTGCGTCGACCACAACGAGACGCTGAACTGCGACTGGGTACCCGGGCGGCGTAGAAACATCACCATCTCCTGCGCGGTGGCGTGGGCGATCTCCCGGCCCAAGTCGTCCTCCACCAGGGCGAGTGCGAGGTCCATCCCTGCCGTCATCCCGGCCGACGTCCACATCCGACCGTCCCTGAGGAAGATCGGATCGCAGTCGACGACCAGTTCCGGATACTCCCGTATGAGCTGCTGCTCACGCGCCCAGTGGGTGGTCACCCGCCGTCCCCGGAGCAGTCCGGCGGCTGCCAGAAGGAACACCCCGCTGCAGATCGACGCGACGCGCCGGGCACTGGCCCCCGCCTCGGCGATCCAGCTGGTCAGCACCGGATCGTGCCGGGCCTGGTCGACACCGGCGCCGCCCG
The DNA here is from genome assembly GCF_036048035.1 of Streptomyces sp. NBC_00400. Lineage (NCBI taxonomy): Bacteria > Bacillati > Actinomycetota > Actinomycetes > Kitasatosporales > Streptomycetaceae > Streptomyces > Streptomyces sp. NBC_00400. The sequence goes on from NZ_CP107940.1 coordinate 2,365,380, forward strand.
CCACCACCACCGTGTCGATCTCCGCGGGGTTCAGATCGGCCACACCGTAGGGAGCGTGTAACGAAGCCCCACTGGCGGACCGAACCACTCCCGGCTGCGATGCCACGATCTGGCAGGAGTACGCATCGGTGAGCTCGTGGGCATACTGAAACACCTCGTACGGGCCGAAGAGGTCAAGAGGCTGGAAGCCCTCGAAGGTCACAAAGGCGATGCGGCGCTGCTTCACTCCTCCACCCTCTGATCCGGTGCCGGATGGCGTCAACGACAGGTACCCCACGCTTCGCGCCATGCTCTTGGATGCAACAACAGGGGCTGGACGGCTCGGCATTGGCCCGCTCACGCTGCCCTCCTGTGGGTCGGCGCCCGGCCGCGGGGCCCCTGTGCGCTTCAGCTTCCGGTCACGGCCGGCACGGTCACGGCCGGCACAGCGGCAGCCGCGCCCGCCCCGCCCGCCGGCGCTTCACCGTCCTGGTGGCCGCCGACGCGCTCCGCCTCGGCCCGGACCATCTTCTCCATCGGCTCGGCGCAACTGCCCCCCGCGACGACCATCGCCAGCAGGATGGCGACCACCGTCAGCACCGTCCCCAGCCAGACCATCGTGTGCACCGGGACGGTGTAGGCGCCGATCACCCGCGCCGCACACTCGACCAGCAGCACGGTCCCCCATATCAACGAGAACCTCCGCTCGGCCCGGCGGAACGGTGCGGACCCGGCCATCAGCCGGTCCCAGGCGACGCTCCGCTCCGCGTTCCCCTTCGTCACGAACGGCTTGAGGCCGGCGGTCATCAGGGGCTTCCCCATGAACACGGAAACGATCATCGCTATGCCGACGACGCTGCTCACCCCGCCGTCCTTGGCAAGCATCAGCCGCGGATCGCCGGTCATCGTGCTCAGGGCCAGGCCCACGACGTTGACGACGAGGATCAGCAGCGCAAGGCCGTTGACGCCCGCGCCCCGCACCAGGCCCCAGACCGTACGCAACGCCGGCACCACGCTGCTCCAGCCCAGCGCCGCGACCTCACTCAGCCCGAACCCGTCGCTGAGGATGTAGTACGACGCCAGCGGAATCCCGACGTCCAGGACCAGCGGCAGCAGACTCCCCGCCGGCGCGTTGGGCTGGGGGCTCCTGCCGTCCGCGGTCACCTGACTCGGCCGGCTGCGCTGACGTCGGCTCTCGCTCTGGCTACGGTTCACGGCGGGCTCCCCCAAGGTGCTGCTGAACGGCGTCTTTCCTCGACTCCTTCAGCTTCGAGCACGACCACGCCGCGCAACAGTTCCGACTGTCCTCGCTTCTCCATGACATTTGTCAGTTGCGGCGGAGGCGCAACGCGTCCACCAGGGCTTCGTCCGGCCGCCGCGAGAGGAAGCGGCTGAAGCGGAATTCCTCCTCCAGGTCGCCGACATGGCTCTGCGGGCCGGGGACCAGGGGGTGGAGATGCGTCATGTCGGCCTGGAAGAGCGCCGGTTCACCTTCACCGCGCCCCGCCTCGCCTCATTGGCCGGCTGACCGAACGGACACCGTCCGGTCAGCCGGCCACCTCGGCGACTGGCCATCTCAGCCAAGAGACAGGAAGGAGGCAGGAACTAGTTGTTCTTGCACTTCTTGGTGTCCTTGCTGACGTCCATGATCTCGTTGATGTGCGCGAACTTGTACGTGCCCTGGGCGTCGCCCTGGAAGGTCACGCACTTGTAGAACGGCGTCGATCCGCCGTTGTAGAACTTGAAGGCGGCGGTGGTGCGCGTACCGCCCAGGCAGTGGTCGTTGTAGTAGACCGTGGTGGTCGACCAGCCGGTCTTCCACGAGAAGTTGACCTTCGCGTTCGACTCGTTGCATTTGATGCTGTCCTTCCCCGACTTCGGCGGGGCCTTCGCGGCCGGCGTGGTCGCGGCGGGCGCCCGGGAAGCGCCGGAAACGGCAGGAGCGGCGGGCGCCGCGGATGCCGGTACGGTGCTCAGGCCGAGGCTGAGGCCTATGGCGGCGAGGGCCGCTCCGGCCGATGTGCGAGCGCGCATCATTCCCCCAAGAGATCGCGGATCACCGCACAGGTGATCGTTTCAAGTCAGTCGCGATCACTAAAGCTTCCGGTCCGAAAGGCGTCAAGCCTTTCGCGGACCGAGGCTAGGCCCCCGCCCGCACCCGTCGCTCCGTGGTGGCGATGGTCGCCGAGCCGACCACCCGGCTGCCGTCGTAGAGGACGATCGCCTGGCCGGGAGCCACACCGCGGACCGGTTCGGTGAAGGTCACCCGGAGCTCGGTGCCGTCGACCAGCTCGGCCGTGACCTCGGTCTCTCCGCCGTGGGCGCGGAGCTGGGCCGTGTACGGGGCGGGGCCGGCCGTCGGGGGGCGGCCGCACCAGCGGGGGCGGATGGCGGTCAGGGCCGTGACGTCGAGGGAGTCGGCGGGGCCGACCGTGACGGTGTTGTCGACCGGGGAGATGTCGAGGACGTAGCGCGGCTTGCCGTCGGGGGCCGGGTGGCCGATGCGCAGGCCCTTGCGCTGGCCGATCGTGAAGCCGTACGCGCCCTCGTGGCTGCCCAGGACGGCACCGGACTCGTCGACGATGTCGCCGGGGGCCGTGCCGAGCCGCTTGGCGAGGAAGCCCTGGGTGTCGCCGTCGGCGATGAAGCAGATGTCGTGGCTGTCCGGCTTCTTGGCGACGAACAGGCCGCGGCGGGCGGCCTCCTCGCGGATCTCCGCCTTGGTGGTGAGGGTGTCGCCGAGCGGGAACATGGCGTGCGCCAGCTGCCGGTCGTCGAGGACGCCGAGGACGTAGGACTGGTCCTTGGCCATGTCGGAGGCGCGGTGCAGCTCGCGGGTGCCGTCCTCGCGCAGGACGACCGTGGCGTAGTGGCCCGTGCAGACGGCGTCGAAGCCCAGGGCCAGGGCCTTGTCCAGGAGCGCGGCGAACTTGATCTTCTCGTTGCAGCGCAGGCAGGGGTTCGGGGTGCGCCCGGCCTCGTACTCGGCGATGAAGTCGTCGACGACGTCCTCACGGAAGCGTTCGGCGAGGTCCCAGACGTAGAAGGGGATGCCGATGACGTCGGCGGCGCGGCGGGCATCGTGCGAATCCTCGATCGTGCAGCAGCCGCGGGCGCCGGTGCGGAACGACTTCGGGTTCTCGGAGAGCGCGAGATGCACGCCCGTCACGTCATGGCCGGCCTCGGCGGCGCGGGCCGCGGCAACGGCGGAGTCGACACCGCCGGACATGGCGGCGAGTACGCGGAGGCGGCGGGGTGCGTCATCAGTCATAGCGTGTCCAGGGTAGACGGAACCGCCGACCGGTCCGAAAGCGTTATGGAGCGCATGGGGAAAAGGGACGGGGACGGCGGCGGGGAAAGCACCGGCAAAAGCGGCGGTGAGCAGCGCGAAGACCAGGGGGCCAGGCCCGGCCTCACCCGGCGGCGGGCGTTGTGGATCGGGGGCGGCGGGGCGGTGGCCGCCGGGGTCGCGGCGCTCGCGGCGGGCGGTGCGCCGGACCGCTGGTGGTGGCTGCTGCCGGGGAACGAGAAGCCGCGCACGGCGGGCGCGGTGGACTTCCGGGGCGCGCAGTGGATCGCGGCGTCCCCGGAGAACTACCGGCGGGCCGACCGGCCGGCGGACTACGGGATCGACCGGGTGGTCATCCACGTCGTCCAGGGCAGCTACGCGACCGCGCTCGACGTCTTCCAGGACCCGTTTCACGAGGCCGCCGCCCATTACGTGATCCGGAAGGACGGGCATATCGCGCAGATGATCCGCGAGCTGGATGTGGCCTTCCACGCGGGGAACCGCGGCTACAACGAGCGGAGCGTCGGGATCGAGCACGAGGGGTACGTGGACCGGCCGGAGTCGTTCACGGCTGCCATGTACGCGTCCTCGGCGCGGCTGACGGCCGGGATATGCCGGCGTTACGGCTTCCCGGCCGACCGGGAGCACATCGTGGGGCACGGGGAGGTGCCGGGGACGGATCACACCGATCCGGGGAAGCACTGGGACTGGGACCGGTATCTGGGGCTCGTACGGGCCGAGCTGCGCCGTCCCGTACCGAAGCCACCGCGGGCCACGGGCCGGGGCAACGCCGGTGCGCAGGCCCCCGCGGGGGCACCGGGGGCAACGCCGGCACCGGAGCACCAAAGGGCCACCCACTGGCGAGGCCCGATTCCGTAGGCCCGATTCCGTAGGCCTGATGGCACCGGCCCACCGAATCAAGCCCGCCGCCACAGCCCCGCCGGCTCAGCCCCTAACTCAACCCCGCGCTCCGCGCCCGTTCCACGACCGGTCCGATGGCCTGCGCCAGCGCCGCCACGTCCTCTGCGGTGGAGGTGTGGCCCAGCGAGAACCGCAGGGTGCCCCGGGCGAGCTCCGGGGACATGCCGGAGGCCAGCAGGACGTGGCTGGGCTGGGCGACGCCGGCGGTGCAGGCGGAGCCCGTGGAGCAGGCGATGCCCTGGGCGTCCAGGAGCAGCAGCAGGGAGTCGCCCTCGCAGCCGGGGAAGGAGAAGTGGGCATTGGCCGGGAGGCGGCCCGCGGGGTCCGGGTCACCGCCGAGGACGGCATCGGGGGCGGCGGCGCGTACGGCCTTGATCAGGTCGTCGCGCAGCGCCCCGATGTCGCGGGCGAAGTCCTCGCGGTGGGCGACGGCATACCGGCCGGCGGCGGCGAAGGCGGCGATGGCGGGGGTGTCGAGGGTGCCGGAGCGTACGTGCCGCTCCTGGCCGCCGCCGTGCAGCACCGGCACCGGGGCGTACTCACGGCCGAGCAGCAGTGCGCCGATGCCGTACGGTCCGCCGATCTTGTGGCCGGAGACCGTCATCGCGGCGAGCCCGGAGGCGGCGAAGTCGACCTCCAGCTGGCCGAATGCCTGCACCGCGTCCGCATGCAGCGGGATCTCGAACTCCGCGGCGGCCTCGGCCAGTTCGCGGACCGGCTGGAGGGTGCCGATCTCGTTGTTGGCCCACATGACCGTGGCGAGCGCGACATCTGCGGGGTTGCGGGCGATGGCCTCGCGCAGCGCCCCGGCGTGCACCCGCCCGTAGGTGTCGACCGGCAGCCATTCGACGCGGGCGCCTTCGTGCTCGGCGAGCCATTCCACGGCGTCGAGGACCGCGTGGTGCTCGACGGGGCTGGCGAGGACGCGGGTACGGGCCGGATCGGCGGCCCGGCGCGCCCAGTACAGGCCCTTGACCGCGAGGTTGTCGGCCTCGGTGCCGCCCGCGGTGAAGACGATCTCGCTGGGGCGTGCGCCGAGCGAGACGGCAAGGGACTCGCGCGCCTCCTCGACGGTACGCCGGGCCCGCCGGCCGTCGGCGTGCAGCGAGGACGCATTGCCGGTGACGGTCAGCTGGGCGGTCATCGCCTGCACCGCCTCGGGAAGCATCGGGGTGGTGGCGGCGTGGTCGAGGTAAACCATGGTGCGCACGATTCTACGAGCCGCCCCGGCGGGATCAGGGGGCGCATGCACAGCGCGCGGGAGCGGCGGGGCGCCGGGGCGCCACAGGACGCCCGGTACCGGGTTCCGTGCGGCGGCCCCCGGATTTCGGCGGGTGGCCCGCGGACCGCACGTCGCCCGTTCCGCGGCCCGCTGCCTCGACACCGTTGTAAGGAGTAAATAGCCTGACAGTCATGACACAGTGGCTCTTGGACCGTACGTTCCGCAGCGCTTCCGGCGACGAGGTGCGGTGGGCGGTGCACGGCGAGGAAGCGGCGGACGCACCGGCAGTGGTCCTGCTGCACGGGACGCCGTTCTCGTCGTACGTCTGGCGGGGTGTCACCCACGCACTGGCGGCCCGGCACCGGGTATTCGTGTGGGACATGCCGGGGTACGGCGCCTCGGGAAAGCGGGACGGGCAGGACGTCTCGCTCGGTGCGCAGGCCCGGGTATTCGGAGAGCTGCTGGCGCACTGGGAGCTGGACGGCGAGGCGGCCCGGCCGGCCGTCGTCGCGCACGACTTCGGCGGGGCCGTGGCCTTGCGGGCACATCTGCTGCACGGTGCGCGCTACGAGCGGCTGGCGCTCGTCGACCCGGTGGCGCTGGCCCCCTGGGGCTCACCCACCTACCGGCTGCTGGGCGCGCACCCCGAGGTGTTCGGGCAGCTCCCGCCGGAGCTGCACCGCGCGCTGGTGCGGGAGTACGTTTCCTCCGCGAGCCATCCGGGCCTGCACCCCTCCGTCCTCGACCGGCTGATCGAACCCTGGTGCACGGCAGAGGGGCAGCCGGCGTTCTACCGGCAGATCGCGCAGAACGACCAGCGGTTCACGGACGAGGTCCAGGGGCGCTACGGCGCGGTCGAGCCGCCCACGCTCATCTGCTGGGGCGCGCAGGACACCTGGATCCCGGTCGCGAAGGGGCACGAGCTGGCCTCCCGTATTCCGGGCTCCCGGCTCCGGGTGATCGAGGGCGCCGGGCATCTGGTGCAGGAGGACGCACCGGCCGAACTCACGGCGGAGCTGGCGGAGTTCCTGCGGGCCGGCCGGTAGGGCCCGCCCCCTACTCCTGCAGCACCGCACGCGCCAACTGCCGCGACTGGGCGACCAGTCGGTCCTCGAAGTCCCAGACCTCCGCGTCCTCCTCCAGGAAGCCGCCCGCCAGATTGCGGGTGGTGATGGCGACCCGCAGCGGCCCCGGCGCCGGGCGCCGGCGGATGTGGGCGGTCAGCTCGACGGTGGGCACCCAGCCGGACAGCCCCATCTCGAAGGCGGTGGGCGGCAGGGCGTCGACGGTCAGCAGGAGGGAGAGCGGGTCGGGCTCGCGGCCGTCGGCGAGACCGAACCAGGCGCGCATCTCGCCCTTGCCGGACGGGGCACCGACGGCCCAGCCCGCGGTCGCCGGGTCCAGGCGGAGCGCGAGCCGTTCGGTGATGGCGGTACTGCCGGAGATGGCGGGGCGGCCCCCGGGGGCACTGTCGGCCGCCAGGCAGTGCTCGTACGGCGGGATGGCCGGCGGCTTGGCGGTGGTGCGGACGTCGTCGGGCAGCGCGTCGAGGTCGCCGTACGCGGCGAGCACCCGCAGCCGCTCGATCTCGCTGCCGTCCTCCGCGAACTGGATGAGGCTGGCGGTGCCGGTCGACATCGTGCGGCCGCTGCGGACCACGTCGGTGCGGATCACGGCGGGGCCGGGGACCGAGGCCGTCAGGTAGTGCGCGGTGACGGAGAGCGGGTCGGGGTGCGGGAGGGCGTCGCCCAGGGCGCGGCCCATGAGGGCGAGGAGGTAGCCGCCGTTGACCGCCTGGATGATCGTCCAGCCGGCGGAGAGGTGGGCGTCGTAGACGCCGGGGGCGCGGCGGGTGACCGCCGTATCGCGGTCGAACTCGCTGTTGCCTTGGGTCACCAGAGCCATGGGTTGCACGCTACACCGGATGGTTACCGACCGGTAGTGTCAGATTTTTACAGCCTCGAACGGAAGCAGTCCTTCCGGGCCTGCGATGATGAGCGCCATGCTTCACGCCCTCTACCTGGTCGGTGTGGCCGCCTTCGCCGCGAGCGGGGTGCTGGCCGCCTATCGCGCCAATATGGACCCCTTCGGCGGCCTGGTGCTCGCCTTCGCCGCGTCGATCTCCGGCGGCACGCTGCGCGATGTCATCCTCGACCGGCGGCCGCTGTACTGGACGCACGACTGGGTGCTGCTGACCGTGATCATCTGTGTCGGCGTCGGCACCATGATCTATCTGCGGTTCTGGCAGCTGCCGCACAAATCACTGCTGGTGGTCGACGCGATCGGGCTGTCCGTGGTCACGGTGATCGGGGCCCGCGCCGCGATCGATGCGGGCGCCACCCCGCTCGCCGTGATCATCCTGGCGGTCCTGACCGGGGTCGCCGGCGAGGTCATCCGCGATGTGCTGTGCGGGGAGTTCCCGCCGCTGCTGCTGCGGGAGGACGTCTATGCGATCGCCGCGCTGGCCGGCGGCTGCTGCTACCTCCTGCTGGACCACCTCGGCACCGGGGCCACCCCCGCCGCGGCGATCTCGGCGGGGGTGGTGTTCGCGCTGCGGATGGGCGCGGTCTACCTCGGACTGCACCTGCCGCGGTCGCAGCAGCTCCGCGACCGGCGCGGGCAGCAGGACTCCGGCTGACCGCGGCGGCCGGTGCTCAGTTCGCCGGCGGCGCCGGCTTGCTGTCCGTCTTCAGCCAGGTGGTGAAGAGGTCGTCCAGCTGCTGCCCGGAGATCTTCTCGGCGAGCGCGATGAACTGGGCGGTGTCGGCGTTGCCGTAGCGGTGCGCGGAGGTCCAGGCCGGCAGCAGCTTGAAGAACGCCGTGTCCCCGATCCGCTCGCGCAGTGCCTGCAGCGTCATCGCCCCCCGGGAGTAGACCGCCTGGGCGAACATGGTGTCCCGCTGCGGATCGGCGACCTTCACCTTCCAGAAGGCATCGCTCGCCGGCCGGGCGTCGTACGCCTTGCGGAAGGCGTCATGGGCGCTCAGGGTGCCGCGGTGCTCGGTCCACAGCCACTGCGCATAGCTGGCGAAGCCCTCGTTGAGCCAGATGTCCTTCCACTGCCGGACGGAGACCGAGTCACCGAACCACTGGTGCGCCAGCTCGTGGACGATGGTCCCTTCGCTGCGCACGGCCGAGTAGGCGGGCTTGGACTGCACCTCCAGCGAGAAGCCGGCCTGCGGCATGTCGTCGACGATCGCCCCGGTCTCCTCGAAGGGGTACGGGCCGAAGACCTTCGACCAGTAGTCGGTGGCCTCGGAGGTGAGGCCGTAGACATCGACGGTGCCGGTGGGCAGGGTCGGGTCGGTCGCGACGTAGACGGGCGTGCCGCCGGGAGTGGTACCGGTACGGACGTCGAACTTTCCGATGGTGGCGGTGGCCAGGTACGTCGCCATCGGGCGGCTCTCGCGCCAGTGGGCGTACGAGCGGCCGTGCGCCTGGCCGGAGCTGATCAGGCGCCCGTTGGAGACCCCGGTCAGGCCCTCGGGGGCGTCGATGCGGATGTCGTAGGTGGCCTTGTCGCCGGGGTGGTCGCTGGAGGGGAACCACGTCGAGGCGGCGTTCGGCTCACAGGCGACGAAGACGCCGTCCTTGGTCTTCATCCAGCCGTAGTCGGAACCGAAGACGATCGGACCGTTCAGCGGCTCGGGGACACCGTGGTAGGCGAGGGTGACGGTGAACTTCTTACCGCGGCGCAGCGGGAAGTCGGGGCGCAGGGATATCTCGTCGCCGGATCTGGTGAAGTGCGCCCGCCGGCCGTTCACCCGGACCGAGTCGACCGTCAGCTTCTGCAGGTCGAGGTCGAAGGCGGAGAGGTTCTGGGTGGCCCTGGCGGTGAGCGTGGTGCGGCCGTCGAGGCGGCCGCTGCCGGGGTGGTAGCTGACGCCGAGGTCGTAGTGCAGGGCGTCGAAGCCGCCGTTGCCCAGTCGGGGGAAGTACGGGTCACCGATGCCCGGGGCGCCGGGGGACGCGGCGGGTGCGGCGGCGATGGTGGCGGCCGAGGCCACCGCGGTGGCCAGTGCGAGCCAGCGGGAGGTGCGACGTGCGGAACGGGAGAGTGCCATGAGCCATCCCTTCGGACACACGGATGAAGTTCGCCTCAAGATCGAACAACCGTGCTGACTCTGCACTCTCCCGCCGCTTTGTGCCCAGGACTTTGCCAAGTCCCAAGAGTTACTTGCCGGTTGCGGCCTTACCGCCCGCCGGCCCGGTGTTCTCCGAGCCTGCTGTGTCCGCTGCGACCGTGGTGGTCTCCGCGTTCTCCGGGTGGTGGCAGGCCACCTGGTGCCCCGTGCGCAGCGCGACCAGCGGCGGCTCGGTGGTGGCGCACACCTCGGTCGCCTTCCAGCAGCGGGTGCGGAACCGGCAGCCGGAGGGCGGGTTGATCGGCGAGGGCACATCGCCCTTGAGCAGGATCCGGTCGCGCTGGGTGCGCCGCTTGGGGTCGGGTACCGGCACCGCGGACATCAGCGCTTTGGTGTACGGGTGCATCGGCGACTCGTAGAGCCCCTTGCGGTCGCTCAACTCCACGATCTTGCCGAGGTACATCACCGCGATCCGGTCCGACACATGCCGGATGACCGAGAGGTCGTGGGCGATGATGACGTACGTCAGGCCCAGCTCCTCCTGCAGGTCGTCCATGAGGTTGACGACCTGCGCCTGGATCGACACATCGAGCGCGGAGACCGGCTCGTCGGCGACCACCAGCTTGGGCTTGAGGGCCAGCGCACGGGCGATGCCGATGCGCTGGCGCTGACCGCCGGAGAATTCGTGCGGATAGCGGTTGTAGTGCTCCGGGCTCAGGCCCACCAGCTCCAGCAGCCGCTGCACCTCCTTCTTCACCCCGCCCTCGGGCTCGACGCCCTGGAGGCGGAAGGGGGTGGAGACGATCCCGCCGATGGTGTGCCGCGGGTTCAGCGAGCCGTACGGGTCCTGGAAGATCATCTGGACGTCCCGGCGCATCGGCCGCAGCCGGCCCGGGGACATATGGGTGATGTCCTGGCCCTGGAACTCGATGGAGCCGCCGGTCGGCTCGTCGAGCCGGGTGATCAGCCGGCCCATCGTCGACTTGCCGCAGCCGGACTCGCCGACGACGCCCAGGGTCTCCCCCGGACGGACGTCGAAGTCGATGCCGTCGACCGCCTGCACCGCCCCGACCTGCCGCTTGAGCAGACCCTTGGTGATCGGGAAGTGCCGGACCAGACCGCGGACCCGCAGCAGCGGCTCGGCGTCGGAGGAGGTCTCCGCGGCAGGCTCCGCGGGGGCGTCCGCCGTCTTCTGGAGCGGAATCTTCTTGTTCTGGTCGTCAGTCGTCTCGGTCACAGCTTCGGCGCAATCTCTTCGGTCCAGATACGCTCCCGCTCCTCCTGCGACATGTGGCAGGCGGAGAAGTGCCCGCCGCCGGCCTCGCGCAGTTCGGGGCGGACCGTACGGGTGAGGTTGTCCTTGGGCACATCCGCGTACGGGCAACGGGGGTTGAAGGCGCAGCCGGACGGGACGTTGATCAGGCTGGGCGGGGAGCCCTTCACCGGGATCAGCCGGTCCGTCTGGTCACGGTCGATGCGCGGCATGGAGCCGAGCAGCCCCCAGGTGTACGGGTGCTGGGGCTCGTAGAAGACCTTCTCGGCCGGGCCGCGCTCCACGCACCGGCCGCCGTACATCACCAGCAGATCGTCGGCGAGCTCGGCGACCACCCCGAGGTCGTGGGTGATGATGATGACCGCCGAGCCGAACTCCTTCTGCAGATCGCGGATCAGGTCCAGGATCTGCGCCTGGACGGTGACGTCCAGGGCGGTGGTGGGCTCGTCCGCGATCAGCAGCTCAGGGTTGTTGACCAGTGCCATCGCGATCATGGCGCGCTGGCGCATACCGCCGGAGAACTGGTGCGGATGGTCGTCCACCCGCTTGTCGGGCTGCGGGATGCCGACCCGGTCCAGCATCTCGATCGCCCGCTTGCGCGCGGTCTTCTTGTCCACGTCGTTGTGGACCCGGTAGGCCTCCACGATCTGGCTGCCGACCGAGTAGAAGGGGTGCAGCGCGGACAGCGGGTCCTGGAAGATCATCGCCATCTCGCGGCCGCGCAGTCGGCGCACCTCGTCCGGCTCGGCACAGACCAGCTCCTTGCCGTCCAGCCAGATCTCGCCGGACATGTTCACCTTGCTGCGCTGCTGGCGCGAGGCGCGGTGCAGGCCCATCACGGCGAGGGAGGTCACGGACTTGCCGGAGCCGGACTCGCCGACGATGCCGAGCGTCTTGCCCTTCTCCAGGGTGAAGTTCAGGCCGTCGACCGACTTCACGATCCCGTCGTCGGTGTGGAAGTGCACCTTCAGGTCCCGCACTTCGAGGAAGGCGGAAGGGGGCCGGGAGCCTGCCGCGGTGGGTTCGCCCACGGCGGCCTCGGTCTTGTCCTCGGAGGAGTCGGTCACGAGAGCCTCACCCGCGGGTCGACGGCGGCGTACAGAACGTCCACCACCAGGTTGCAAATGACGATGAAGAACGCGGCGAGCAGGGTGACGCCGAGGATGTTCGGAAGGTCGTTGGCGTTGATCGCCTCGACGGCGAAGGCACCGACCCCCTTGAGCGAGAAGACCTGTTCGGTGATCAGCGCACCGCCGAGCAGCAGGCCCAGGTCCATGCCGAAGACCGTGATGATCGGGGTGAGCGCGGCCCGCAGGCCGTGCCGGACGACCACCTTGCGCTCGCGCAGACCCTTGGCGCGGGCCGTACGGATGTAGTCCTCGCTCAGCGTCTCCAGCATGCCCGCCCGGGTGAGCCGGGCGTAGAGCGCGGAGTAGAGGAAGGCCAGGGTGACCCAGGGCAGGACCAGGGTCCGGGCCCATCCGAACGGATCGTCCGTCAGATAGATGTAGTCGCTGCGCTCGAAGATCGGCCACTGGTAGGTGAACAGGGCCAGGGCCAGGGCTCCCGTGAAGAACATCGGGAGGGAGACGCCGGCCAGCGCGACGCCCATGGCCATCCGGTCGAAGACCGAGCCGGGGCGCAGCGCGGAGAGCACGCCGGTGGCGACACCGGAGACGACCCACAGCACGGCCGCGCCGGCGGCCAGCGAGAGCGTCACCGGAAGCCGGTTCTGGATCTCCGGCCAGACCTCGATATGGGTTTTGAAGGAGTAACCGAAGCACGGCACATGGCACTTGGCCGCTTCCGGACCGAATTTGTAGTCGACGCCGACGAAAATGCCCTTGAGGAAGTCCCAGTACTGCTCGTACACGGGCTTGTCCAGGCCGAGATTCTTCTTGACCGCGGCGATGTCCGCGGGCGTGGGGGCCTTTCCGATGTACTGCTGGGCAAGCTGGTCGGTGCTCTGCCCGGCCAGCTTCGGCAGCAGGAAGAAGATGCCGAAAGTGACCGCGCTGACGATCAGCAGCAGGACCACTGCGCTGATCAACCTGCGGATGATGTACGAGAACACGGGGATGCGGCGTCGGCGCCGCGAGCCGGTTCACCACCGGCCCGCGGACACCAATGCCTTCACCTGCCTTCCAGGGCTGCTACTTCTTGACGCCGATGTTGAGGTAGTCGTACTGACCGCTGAAGGCCGAGGTGGACACCAGGTTGGTGGCCTTGGGCGAGCGGTACATCAGAACCTTGAAGTAGGTGAGCGGGACCAGCGCCGCCTGCTCCATCGTCTTCTTGTCGATCTCGGCGTACGCCTTCTCGCGGGCCGCCTTGTCGGTGTTGGCGATGGCGGAGTCGAGCAGCTTGTTGATCTCCGGGTCGTCCAGCTCCGAGAGGTTGGCGTTACCGGACTGGCTGATCGCCTTGCCGTTCAGGATCTGCTGGAGGTAGCCGTAGCCGGTCGGGAAGTCCGAGCCCCACTGCATCATGATCATGCCGACGTTGTTCTTCTTGTTGAACTTCGGCACACCGGCGTAGTCCGAGAAGTACTTGCTGGTCGGATACGACTGGATCTTGGCGGTGACGCCGATCTTCTTCAGCGAGTCGATGACCGAGGTGGCCGCGTCGACCTCGTCCTGGCGGTCGTTGCGGGCCAGGATCGTGGTCGTGGTCTTGCCGGCACCGCACTTCGCCCAGTGCTTCTTGGCCTCGGTCAGGTCCAGCTTGTCGCCGTCGTACTTCTGCGGGTACAGGTCGTACTTCTGGTAGCCGTCGATGTCGGTCGGCAGGACCGTGGAGGCCAGCTCACCGCGGATCGGGCCGCCGAGGGAAGTCTGTACGGCCTTCTTGTCGATGGCGTACTCGACGGCCTTGCGGCACTCGATGTTGTCGAACGGCTTCACCTTGGTGTTCAGCGCCGTGTAGACGAGGCGCTGGCCGAGGGTGTTGTCGGTGTTGCCCTTCTCCTTGGAGTTCGTCAGGAGCTGGGCCTGGGTCTGCCCGTCGACACCGCGGCCGGCCAGGTCCACCAGGGTGTTACCGGACTGGAGGTCCTTGTCGATGGTCGACTGGGCGACCTTCAGGTTCAGGACGATCTTTTCCGGCAGCTGCTTGCGCAGCGGGTCCGTCTTGGCTGACCACTGCGGGTTGCGGACCAGGGTGAGCTTCTTGCCCTCCTGGTAGCTCTCGAACTTGTACGAGCCGGTGGACAGCACGGACTTGGTGTAGTCCGCGCCCTTGTCCTTGGCCTGCGGGACCGGGGCGGTCTGCGGGGCGCTCACCAGGTAGTCGAACTCGGCGAACGGCTTCTTGAGGTGGAAGACGACGGTCTGGTCGTCCGGGGTCTCGATGGACTTCAGACCGGCCTTGCTCTTGTCCTTGTAGGGACCCTTGTAGCCGCCGTCGTTGTCCTTGAGGAACTGCTGGAAGTAGTTCGGGCCCAGCGAGAGGGTGTCGCGCGCGAAGTTGCTGCGCTCGACGGCGTACTTGACGTCCTGCGAGGTGACCGTGGAGCCGTCGTCGTACTTGACGCCCTTACGGATCTTGTACGTCCAGGTCTTGCCGCCGTCACTGGGCTTGCCCATCGACTCGGCGAGGTCCGGGGTCAGCTCGTTGCCCTTGGCGCCGGGGCCCGGCTTGAAGGTGGTGAGCGGGCGCGCGTAGAGCCGGCTGAAGTTGTAGATGAAGGCGTAGTACGTGTTGCCCGGGTCGAACGACTCGGGGGCGTCGCTCATCGCGTAGGTGACCGTGCCGCCCTTCGCGTCCGAGGCGTTGACGACGCCCTTGGTGGCGGCGTTCGCCTCGCCCGAGCCCTCCGAGGAGCCCTTGCCCCCGCTGCAGCCGGCCAGCAAAAGGCCCGCACTGGTGATGGCCGCGACAGCCGCGACCGGAACTGACCTTCGCATGATGGTCGGTGTCCCCTTCGTTCGTCGAGAAAGGTCAAACCTCAAAACGCAGTAACGCAGTAACGCAGTAACGCGGAAACGCAGTAATGCAGTTGGGGGCGTCGGAGCGGGTGCCCGCTGCAGCCGTCAGCGGCTGCGCGGGTCCAGCGCGTCCCTCAGTCCGTCACCGAGCAGGTTGAACGCGAGCACGGTGACGAAGATCGCGAGACCGGGGACGATCATGTACTGGGGATCGACCTCGTAGTACTTGACCGCCTGGTTGAGCATGCCGCCCCAGGACGCCTGGGGCGGCTGGATGCCGACGCCCAGGAAGCTCAGGGCCGCTTCGAAGAGGATGTTGGAGGGGATCAGCAGCGTCGAGTAGACGATGATCGGCCCCACCAGGTTGGGCAGCAGCTCCCGGAAGAGGATGAACGGGCCGCGCGCACCCATGCCGCGGGCGGCGTCCACGAATTCCCGCTCGCGCAGCGACAGCGTCTGCGCACGGACGATCCGCCCCATGTAGGGCCAGTTGAAGAAGCCGATCACGAAGATCAGCACCGAGATGTGCAGCGGCAGGCCGTCCAGACCGAAGGCGCCGCCCTGCAGCGAGGCGGAGATCGCGATGGCGAACAGCAGCAGCGGGAAGGCCAGGAAGACGTCCATCATCCGGCTGATGAAGGCGTCCACCCGCCCGCGGTAGAAGCCGGCGACCACTCCGAGCACGGTGCCGATGGCGACCGACAGCAGCGTCGCGCCGAACGCCACGATCAGCGACACCCAGGAGCCCTCCAGGATCCGGGCGAGCAGATCGCGGCCGAACTTCGGGTCCACGCCCAGGGGGTGGTCGCCGCTCATGCCGCCGAGGTCGCCCTTGGGGAGCGTGGTGTTGGGGTCGATCAGCGACTGGTTGGGATTGTTCGGGTCCAGCCCCAGCAGGGCCTGGATCGGACGGGAGAGCGCGGCGACGACGATGAGCAGGATGACAACGATGGCACCGGCCACCGCGACCTTGTCCCGCCGGAAGCGCAGCCATGCGATCTGGCCGAGCGAACGCCCCTCGATCCGCTTTCCCTCGACGCCCTTCAGCACCGCTTCCGGCTGCGCCTCAGCAGCCGCCCCGGTGGTCTCGATCGGTGCGGTCACAGTGCCTTTGACCCCTCTCGGCCGACGGTGGCCGGCCCCTGCCCGCCGCGGATTGCGGCTGGTTCTCATCACTGGTGCAAGTTCGGTGCAGCAAGTCCTGCGGGCATCGCGGAAGTTCGCACTATGGAAGTTCTCAGGCTTGCGCGACGCCGTGGGGTGACGCTCGTACAAAGGACCGAGGTCCGTTGTTTCCGGAGTCTTCATCCCTTTCTCGATCAGTCACCAGCCCTGACAGGGAAAGGATGCGCAACTGTGATGTCCTTCACCGCTTTCCGTTATACGGACAACAGTTCGGGCTGAGCGGGGCGATCACCCGCGGGAGCGCTCCTCAACCGCGGGATATACAGGGAGAATTCACCACAACACCGGCGCCCGGACGGTACTCCCGGGACACCGGAGACAGGCGGTCAGTACGGGCGCGGGTAGCCGTAGCCGTACGACGGCGCGGGGGCCTGCTGACCCGGCGGCTGGGCGTAGCCGTCACGGTCGAAGAAGGGGCGCGTGGAGGCCCGCATCCACATGCCGACCGGGTCGAACTCGTCGTTCATCGCGACGGTGGAGACGGGCAGACCGTCCGGAACCGCGCCGATCGACTGCTGGATCATCAACCGCACCGAATCCACCGCTTGTTGGCCGGTGTCGTACAGATCCAGACCGATCGCCAGATAGGGGGCGCCGAGCGCCGGCTGCACCCAGGCCCGGCGCAGCGACCGCACGGCGGGCGTCCGGTGCGCGTTCTGGGCGAGCAGCGCGTAGAACTGCGGGATGTCGATGACCGGTTCGGAGATCCGCAGCGGACCGGCCGGCAGCCGGTCCAAGCCACCGGCGATACGGCGCAGATCCAGCCACGGGATGCCGATACCCCCGCCGGGGGCGTGCGGATTCAGCCACAGGCCCCAGCGGTCGGGGAAGAGCGAGGCGGCGATCTCCAGGCCGGTGACGACCTCATGGTCACGGTTCCAGCCGGAGGCGGCGAGTTCGGGCGCCGAGGTCACACACGGCGCATAGCCGAGGCCTTCGACCTCCATGTTTCCGTACTGCGCATCGGGCGAACCGGCCCGGCCGTGCCACAGCAGCATCCAGACCTGGCCCGCGGCGAGCGCATGCAGCAGCGCCTCGTAGGCGTCGTAACGGCCGGGCGAGACCTGCTGGAGCAGCTGCTCCAGTGCTCCGGCCGCCGCCGGCCCCTGATGCGCACCCGCGCTCACGTGGTCCGTCCCTTCTGTCCGCAGGGCACGTCATGGGTGCGCCCGCCCGTCATCCATCCAGCTTACGAGTGGTCCCGAGAGTAGAAGGGCCGCACACGCTCCAGCATCCAGTCGGCGACCGGGTCGCCCTGGGCGAGGTCGAGCATGACGAGCTGTACGGGCCAGGGCACCGGTACGGCACCGAGCGCACGTCCGAGGGCTGACAGTACCGCCTCGCGGGCGGTGCCGTCGTGCAGTGCCGCGGCGTCCGCAGCGATCTGCACACCGACGAACAGCGCGGGCGTGTCGCCCTCGACACTTGCCAGGGCACGCCGGGCAGTGAGGACAATTCCGGCGCCGGAGAACTCCAGTCCGGCGGCGGCCAGGAAGTCCACCGGTTCGTCCTGCCAGTCCGGCTCGAAGAGCCGCACCCGGCCGCCGCTGGGCAGACCGGCCGCCTCGTGATGCCCCTCCCGGCACAATTCGGCCACCGCGGGAGGCGGCAGCGGGACGCCGACCGCACCGTCCGGGTTGACCGCGATACCGATGCGCGGGGGCAGCCCGCGGGCGAACTCCCGGGCCGGGGCGACGGTGAAGGACATATGCGCGCCGACCACCCGCAAGAACTCCTGCTCGGAGCTGTAGACCGGGACATAGGCCGCACCGTCGAGCTCGACGGTGGGCAGATCGAGGCCGCGGGTACCGGGACCCGCGCTCTCCGGTCCGCCGCCGTTGGGCAGCGGCACCCAGACCCTGCTGCGGCCCAGTACCTCGACGATCCGGCCACCGGCGCCCGGGTGTCCGACCGAGGCGGCCAGCACCTCTTCGAGCTCGTTCGCCGGCCACGCCAGCTGCGGTATCCCCTGCTCCGGAAATGTCATGTGCACCCACCCGTTCCAAACCGCGCCATCTGGCCAAAGACCCTAGACGAGAAGGCGTACGGAGGGACCCCCGGGGCACGGTGCCCGTGCGCCCGGTCGCCGCTGTCAGTCGAAGCCGACGGTCTCCAGGGTGCTCGCCGCCCGCCGGTCGAGCAGGACGGCCGAGGCGCAGCCCTTCGGCAGCCGGGCCGACTCCGCCGCGCCGACCAGCCGGCCCACCGCCCCGCGGTGCCGCGCGAAGGCGTACCCCGACACCCCGCGTCCCCGCGACTCCTGGCCGGACAGTGCCACCTCGGGCGGCACATCGAGCAGCACCAGATGCAGCCCGCGTCCGCCGCGCACCGCCGAACGCGCGAGCCAGCCGCGCACCCACGCCAGGGTGCCGCAGTCGTGCACCACCACACTGCCCCCCGAGCGCAGCGCACGGCCCAGCGTCAGGTAGTGGGCGGCCCGGACCAGCGGACGGTAGAGGGCGTACGGCAGCCGGCGCAGCCGGCCGCGCTCCCAGCGCTCGCGGACGTCCTGCGAATCGATGCGGTGCACCACGGCGCCGTGGGCGTCCAGCGGCGGTACGACCCGGTGCATCAGGGTGCTCTTGCCGCTGCCCGGGAGACCGGAGACCACCACCAGGTCACCGGCCGGGAACCGCAGCTCGGCGGCGCCCCTCGCCCGTCCGCGGCCCCGGAGGTCCACGATTTCGGCGCCGCGCCCCGGCCGGACGACGGGCCGCGGCGGCCGGCCGGCCCGGGACCCGGCGGCGGGCGGCACCGCGGGCGAGGTGGCGGACGGCACCACAGGCGCGGTGGCCCCGGGCGCGGCGGCCGGAGGCACGACGCCTGAAGTGGCCCCGAATGCCGCTTCGCTGTGCACGCGATCGTCCTCCCCGTCCGGTTCTGTTCCGGTTCGAGTCCGTCCCTACCCGCAGAGTGTCAAGAAAAGGTAATGCCCATCAAGGTTATTGTCCGATCTGCCCACGTCACGGGCGGGGCGACGGTGGGGGCTCCTCTATCGGGCGATCCCGTGCAATGATGTGGCCGCCACGTGCACATCTCGTCTCACCCGTGCACCGCCAACTCCATACCGGCCGTTTGAACCCGCGCGGGAGAGTCCCCGGCCGCCATGGCGGGGCGCCGAAGGAGCAAGTCCTCCCTTGAATCTCTCAGGCCCCTATACCGCGCAGGCGAGGCAGATCTGAAAAGCGAGCCGCAGCCCGGCCCACGGGGCGGCTCCACCCAAGGTGCAAACCGGGTCCGTTCGCGGGATCCCGGTGAACCTCTCAGGTTCCGATGACAGATGGGGAGAACGTCTTGTCACCCCTGCCTGGGAGCCCGGAACCATGACTGATGCCCCCCGCCGTACTGCGCTGGACGCCACCCATCGTGCGCTCGGCGCCACCATGACCGACTTCGCCGGCTGGGACATGCCGCTGCGCTACAGCAGCGAGCGTGACGAACATGTCGCCGTCCGTACCCGCGCCGGCCTGTTCGACCTCTCCCACATGGGCGAGATCACCGTCACCGGCCCGCAGGCCGCCGACCTCCTCGACTACGCGCTGGTGGGCAACATCGGCGGGGTCAAGACCGGCCGCGCCCGCTACACCATGATCTGCGAGGCCGGGGGCGGCATCCTCGACGACCTGATCGTCTACCGCCTGGCCGACCAGGAGTACATGGTCGTCGCCAACGCCTCCAACGCCCAGGTGGTGCTGGATGCGCTGACCGCGCGGGCGGGCGGCTTCGACGCCGCGATCCGCGACGACCGGGACGCCTACGCGCTGCTCGCGGTGCAGGGTCCGCAGTCGCCCGGGATCCTCAAGAAGGTCACCGACGCCGACCTGGACGGCCTGAAGTATTACGCGGGCCTGCCCGGCACCGTCGCCGGCGTGGAGGCACTGATCGCCCGTACCGGCTACACCGGCGAGGACGGCTTCGAGCTGTTCGTCCGGCCGGCCGACGCGGTCGCCCTCTGGGAGGCGCTGACCGAGGCCGGCAAGGACGCCGGTCTGGTGCCGTGCGGCCTGTCCTGCCGGGACACCCTGCGCCTGGAGGCGGGCATGCCGCTGTACGGGCACGAGCTGACGACCTCGACCACCCCGTTCGACGCGGGCCTGGGCCGGGTCGTGAAGTTCGAGAAGACGACCAACGACGGCGACTTCGTCGGCCGCAGTGCACTGGCGGAGGCCGCCGAGCGCGCCGAGACGAACCCGCCGCGCAAGCTGGTCGGCCTGACCGCCACGGGCCGCCGGGTCCCGCGCGCCGGCTACCCGGTCGTCGCGGCCGACGGCACGGTCATCGGTGAGGTCACCTCCGGGGCCCCCTCTCCCACCCTCGGCAAGCCGGTCGCCATCGCCTACGTCGACGCCGCCTACGCCACACCGGGCACCGAGGGTGTGTGCGTGGACATCCGTGGAAGCCATGAGCCGTACGAGGTCACCGCTCTGCCCTTCTACAAGCGGCAGAAGCAGTAGCTCACCCGCGGCGGACCCGGCAGCGGTGCGCACCCGTGCGTTTCACTGTGCAAGACCCTCCCCCTCGGCGTCACCAGGGGCGACCCCCTTCACGACCACACCCTCGCGTACAGGAGAATCGAGCCATGAGCAACCCCCAGCAGCTGCGCTACAGCAAGGAGCACGAGTGGCTGTCGGGCGCCGAGGAAGGCGTCTCGACGGTCGGCATCACCGAGCACGCGGCCAACGCGCTCGGCGACGTCGTCTACGTGCAGCTTCCCGAGGTCGGTGCCACGGTCGCGGCGGGCGAGACCTGCGGCGAGCTGGAGTCGACCAAGTCGGTCAGCGATCTCTACTCGCCCGTCGACGGTGAGATCACCGAGATCAACGAGGATGTCGTCAACGACCCCTCGCTGGTGAACACCGCCCCGTTCGAGGGCGGTTGGCTGTTCAAGGTGAAGATCAGCGGTGAGCCGGGCGACCTGCTCTCGGCCGACGAGTACGCCGCCTTCATCCAGAGCTGAGCCACCCGGCTCCCTCCGCCACCGCCCCCGCGGAAGCTCCCCAGGGCTCCGTCCGGGGGACCCCCTCGCGCCCCTGACTCCCCCAGGAAGACTCATGTCGCTTCTGAACAGCTCCCTCCACGAGGTCGACCCCGATGTCGCCGCCGCCGTCGACGCCGAACTCCACCGCCAGCAGTCCACCCTCGAAATGATCGCGTCGGAGAACTTCGCCCCCGTCGCCGTCATGGAGGCCCAGGGCTCGGTCCTCACCAACAAGTACGCCGAGGGCTACCCCGGCCGCCGCTACTACGGCGGCTGCGAGCACGTCGATGTGGTCGAGCAGATCGCCATCGACCGCATCAAGGCCCTCTTCGGTGCCGAGGCCGCGAACGTCCAGCCGCACTCCGGCGCCCAGGCCAACGCCGCCGCCATGTTCGCCCTCATCAAGCCGGGCGACACCATCCTGGGCCTCAACCTCGCCCACGGCGGGCACCTGACCCACGGCATGAAGATCAACTTCAGCGGCAAGCTCTACAACGTGGTGCCCTACCACGTCGACGAGAAGACCAACCTCGTCGACATGGAAGAGGTCGAGCGCCTGGCCAAGGAGCACCGCCCCAAGCTGATCGTCGCCGGCTGGTCCGCCTACCCGCGCCAGCTCGACTTCGCCGCGTTCCGGCGCATCGCCGACGAGATCGGCGCCTACCTCATGGTCGACATGGCGCACTTCGCCGGCCTGGTCGCCGCCGGTCTGCACCCCAACCCGGTGCCGCACGCCCACGTCGTGACCACCACCACCCACAAGACCCTCGGTGGCCCCCGCGGCGGCGTGATCCTCTCCACCCAGGAGCTGGCCAAGAAGATCAACTCTGCGGTCTTCCCCGGCCAGCAGGGCGGGCCCCTGGAGCACGTGATCGCCGCCAAGGCCGTCTCCTTCAAGGTCGCCGCCTCGGACGGCTTCAAGGAGCGCCAGCAGCGCACCCTCGACGGCGCCCGGATCCTCGCCGAGCGCCTGGTCCAGGACGACGTCAGGCAGCACGGCGTCTCCGTCCTGTCCGGCGGCACCGACGTCCACCTCGTCCTCGTCGACCTGCGCGACAGCGAGCTCGACGGCCAGCAGGCCGAGGACCGCCTCCACGAGGTCGGCATCACCGTCAACCGCAACGCGATCCCCAACGACCCGCGGCCCCCGATGGTCACCTCCGGCCTGCGCATCGGCACCCCGGCGCTGGCCACCCGCGGCTTCCAGGCCGAGGACTTCCGCGAGGTCGCCGACATCATCGCCGAAGCCCTCAAGCCCGCCTACGACGCCGAAGCCCTCAAGGCCCGCGTCACCGCGCTCGCGGAGAAGTTCCCGCTGTACCCGTCCCTGTGACGCGACTCCTGCACGGATCCCGCGCCCACCGGTGACCGGCGGGCGCGGGGTGCACGACGGTGAGCCCGGGGCGTGGGTTCCGGGCTCATGGTCTGGCTGTCCGGCCGGCGGCCCTTCGGCCCGGCGGCTCGTCCGGCCGGCGGCTCGCCGGCCTGCCCCTCTCTCCCGTTGCTCCCATTGCTCCCGTTTCTCCGGTTCTTCATGCGAGTGCGGTGCCTGCGTTTCCTGCGGGCGCGGTGCGGGGGCTCGGTGCCGGCCGGTGCGGGGCGCAGTGCCTGCGCTTCACACGAGCACGGTGCCGCCGGTGCGGGCGGACGCGGCATGCATGACCGGCACGGTGGCGGGCAGCCGCCCTCTCACGGGAGGCGGATTCCGGCCGGGCCGCCGCATGCGGATCAGGACCGGGCACGAACGGGTTCGACCGGACACGAGGGCACCGGCCTCCTCGACAGGCCGGACCGGCCGGTGCACGGCCCGGTGCCCTCACCCGCCCCCTGGCCCCCGGTCTCCCGCCCACACCGGCCCCCTCTCCCCACCGACCGACGACGCCCGTTACCCCCATCACCACTCATCGCCACCCGTTACCGCCCGTTACCCGCGGCGTCGCGGGCCCGACAGCTTCCGTCCGACGGCACCCGGCCGGGTCCGCGTTACCCTCGACCAACGGCGCAGAAACGTCCCCTCTGCCCCATTACTCCATCGCTCTTACTTCCACCGCTCCACCGCTCCACCGTCCACCACGAGCAGACAAGGGAGTCCGCCCCCGTGGCCATCTCCGTCTTCGACCTCTTCTCCATCGGCATCGGCCCCTCCAGTTCCCACACCGTCGGCCCGATGCGCGCCGCCCGGATGTTCGCGGGACGCCTCAAGAAGGACGGTCTGCTCGCCCAGACGGCCACCGTGCGCGCCGAGCTGTTCGGCTCGCTGGGCGCCACCGGCCACGGCCACGGCACCCCCAAGGCCGTCCTCCTCGGCCTGGAAGGCCACTCCCCCCGCACCGTCGACGTCGAGTCCGCCGACGCCGAGGTCGAGCGCATCCGGCAGACCAAGCGGCTGCGGCTGATGGGCGCGGAGATAGGCGCCGCGCACGAAATCGACTTCGACGAGTCGGCCGAGCTGATCCTGCACCGGCGCCGGGCCCTGCCCTACCACGCCAACGGCATGACACTCTTCGCCTACGACGCCTCCGGCGCACCGCTGCTGGAGAAGACGTACTACTCGGTGGGCGGCGGTTTCGTCGTCGACGAGGACGCGGTCGCCGGCGAAAACCCGATCGTGCCCGACGACACCGTCCTGACCCACCCCTTCCGCACCGGCGACGAGCTGCTGCGGCTGTCCCAGCAGACCGGCCTGTCCATCTCCGCCCTGATGCTGGAGAACGAGAAGGCCTGGCGCACCGAGGAGGAGATCCGGGCCGGGCTGCTGGAGATCTGGCAGGTCATGCAGGCGTGCGTGACCCGCGGTATGTCCCGTGAGGGGATCCTGCCCGGTGGTCTGAAGGTGCGGAGGCGGGCCGCCAACGCCGCCCGCGCCCTGCGCTCCGAGGGCGACGCGGCCGCCCGCGCGATGGAGTGGACCACCCTCTACGCGATGGCCGTCAACGAGGAGAACGCGGCCGGCGGCCGGGTGGTGACCGCCCCCACCAACGGCGCGGCCGGCATCATCCCCGCGGTCCTGCACTACTACATCAACTTCGTGCCCGGCGCCGACGAGGAGGGCGTGGTCCGCTTCCTCCTCGCCGCCAGTGCGATCGGCATGCTCTTCAAGGAGAACGCCTCGATCTCCGGCGCCGAGGTCGGCTGCCAGGGCGAGGTCGGCTCCGCCTGCTCGATGGCCGCCGGCGGCCTCGCCGAGGTCCTGGGCGGCTCCCCCGAGCAGGTCGAGAACGCCGCCGAGATCGGCATGGAGCACAACCTGGGCCTGACCTGCGACCCCGTCGGCGGCCTCGTCCAGATCCCGTGCATCGAGCGCAACGGCATGGCGGCCGTCAAGGCCGTCACCGCCGCCCGTATGGCCCTGCGCGGCGACGGACGCCACCACGTCTCCCTCGACAAGGTCATCAAGACCATGAAGGACACCGGCGCCGATATGAGCGTCAAGTACAAGGAGACCGCACGCGGCGGCCTGGCCGTCAACATCATCGAGTGCTGAGTTGAGCCTGGAGGCCCTGACCAGCGCGTTTGTGTCTTTCAGCGCTGTCGGGGCCTTCCTGCTTACTCGGCGGAAAGCCCTGAAACCTCCCTGGGACAGACGTGAAAGTCCCTGAAACGTCCCTAGGAAATCCTTCGCGGATTGGCGTCTGGCCTGGGGGTTCATCGCGCCTGCTCGACGACGGCTCCCCCCTGGCACCCTTCGAGCGGCTCTGCAGTGACGACCAGGTGGGCGCTGCCTGCACGGACGAGCAGACACGCATAGCGATCGCTCAATAACAAGAGTTTTATTAAAGTAGCTCCATGGCTACCTCTCCCGCTCCCGGCGAAGGCCCCGTCCGCCCGGTGTCCGTCTCCCTCCACGAAGGCACCATCGCGGCCCTCAAGGCACATACCGGCAAGCGAGGCATGTCCGCCTATGTCGAAGCCCTCATCCAGCGCCAGCTGGAGCGGGACCGGCTGCGCGAACTCATCGAAGATGCCGAAGGTGAACACGGCCCGGTGGACCAGGTAGCGGTCGAGACCAAGCGAGCCATCCTGCGCGGTGACACGGCCGGCTCGGCGGACGCCGCGTGAGCGGCACGCTCGTCCTGGACTGCGAAGGCCTGTCCGAACTCGTGCGACGCTCGCCTGAGCTCACCGAGTGGCTGGCTGCGGCCGAGGCCGAGGACATCCGCGTGGTCACCAGCTCTGTCACGCTGGTCGAAGCACGCGACCCCAAGGTCAACCAGGCCCGCTTCGACCACGCCGTCTCCCGCGTGAACATCGTCCCGCCCACCGAAGCCATCGCCCGCCACGCCAGCAAGCTCCTCGCCGCTGCCGGCCTGCACGGCCACAAGTACGCCCTCGACGCCGTCGTGACCGCCACCGCACTCGCCTCGCCCGCCCCCGTAACCGTCCTGACGTCGGACCCCGAGGACCTGCTCATGCTGTGCGGCCCCGGCGTCCGCATGGTCAAGGTCTGAGTCTGCGAGGCCGCGTCCCACCCCCTTTGCGCGGGTCAGAGTCGCTGTACGGGGAGCCTCGGGCAGTCCAGCCAGAAGAGCAGCAGCTCCTCCACATGCCGCGGCTCCAAACATCCCCAACTGACCGTCGGCGGTAGCCCTCTGACGGTAGTCCAACGCCGCCTCGGCCAGGAATCCGTCAACAGGCAGGCCCTGTTCCCCGGCCTATCGGACCAGCCGGTCGACCAGAAACCCGCGCGCCGCCTCGTACTCATCCTCGGCCCTGGTTTCGAGCCGCATCCGCATGAGCCCACCCATGGCGTCCGCAGCATTTCTTGCCACGCCGCGCAATCGCCCAGCCGCGACGCTCGACGACGTCGGCGCCGAGCGCTTCCCGCACGGTGGGGCTGTGCCGGAAGGCGATCATCGCCTGGTGCAGGGTTCTTGGCGGGAGCCGGCTTCTCGAAGAGCTTGCGGGCCTCCTCGACCGGCGGCCCGGCCGTCCGCTGGGCCGCCGTCCGGCTATCTGCCGATCTCCCAGGCGAAGGGCGGGAGTTCGCGGGCCCGGGAGTAGATGTCCAGGGCCTGGCTTGTGGGGACGAAGGGGTGGACCCGGGCGCCTTCGAGGCCGGCCAGCAGGCGGGCGCAGTGGTGGACGCAGCCGGCGACCTCCCTGCCCTGGCGGTCGACGATGGTGGCGGCGTCCCGAGAGCCTTCGCACGGCGTGGGGTCCTTGGCGGCGGCGGCCGGGCAGCGGCCCGGCGGGGCGCCGGACGCGGCGGCCCCGTCGGCTGACCGGCGCGGCGGGGAGGCGTCGAGTGGCTGGTTCATGGGTGGGCCCCCTGGTGGTGCGGTGGTACGTACCGTGAGCGGCGCCGTGGCGGAATCGCTTCCGTTGTCCCGGCGCCCAGGACAGTGCTGCTCGGCGTGGGACGCGTCCATGCCGCCTTGGGGAAGATCTGGTCCGATCGTCAGCTATTCATGGGAATGTGCGCTATCGGGCGCCTTTGCCGGTCGGGCCGGGCTGTTCCGGCGAGGGCGGGCGAAGGGGTCGAGGAGCAGGGCGAGGGCCAGCAGGGTGGCCGCCAGCAGCCAGCCGGCCAGGACATCGCCCGGCCAGTGGACGCCCAGATAGATGCGGGTGAGGCCGACTCCGGCGGCCCAGAGGGCCAGTACCGCGCACCAGGTGCGGGCCACGGCGGGGCGGGCGTACCGGGCGATGCCCCAGGCCAGGATTCCGGCTGCCAGCGCCGAGGTGGTGGCGTGGCCGGAGGGGAACGCGTAGCCGGAGGCGTGCGCGGCCCGGTCCGCGGCCGGCGGACGGGGGCGGGCGAGCAGTTCCATCAGGCCGTAACGGATCGCCTGGCCGACGGCGAGGACGGCGACGGCGCAGAGCACCGCGCGCAGCCGGCCCGCCGCACCGCGGCCGGCCAGCAGGCCGGCGAGCACCGCCAGCAGATAGGGAACCGGTCCGCTGCCGGTGGCGGTCAGCGCGCGGGCCAGGGAGCGCAGCGGCTCGCCGTGGTGAGCAGTGGACCAGTGGAGGGCGGCCCGTTCGGGGGCGAGCGGGGCGCCGTGCCGTAGGGACACGGTGAGGGCCACGGCGGCGAAGAGCGCGGCGCAGACCGCGGCGAAGGTCAGGAGGGGGGCGGTGGCGGGGCGTCGCCATGGGCCGGGGTGCGGGGTCGGCTCCGGGGCGGGGTGGGGGGCGAGCTCCGGGTCGGGGTCGGGGTCCGGGTCGGGGTCGGGGTCCGGGTCCGGGTCGGGGTCCGGGTGGGGGGTCGGCTCCGGGCGAGGATGGGGATCCGGCTCCGGGGCCGGCTCCGGGTCCGGCCGCTGCAGCCCCGGTTCCGGTGCCCGTCCCGGCTCCGGCGCCCGTCCCGGTTCCCGCTCCGGTTCGGGCTCCGGTTCGGGTCCCCGCTCCGGTTCGGGTTCCCGCCCCCGTCCCCGTTCCCTTCCCGGTTCCCTCTCCGACGCCGTCACCGCGCGGCCACCAGGGGGCGCAGCCGGGTGGCGCGGATCCGGTCGACGGCGGGGGCCGCTCGGCGGGCGAGGGGGGTGAGCAGGCGGGCCACGAGGGCGCCGGCGATCAGGCCGGCGGCGACGTCGTGCGGGTAGTGCGCACCGACCCAGACGCGTGAGGCCGCCATCAGGAGCGCGGCCGGTACGGCGATCCGGCCCAGTTGCCGGTCGCACAGCAGCAGGGCGACCGCGGCCGCCGCGGCGATGGCGGAGTGGTTGCTGGGGAAGGACCAGTCGCCGGGGCCGGGACAGGCCTCGACGGTGGCGGTGTGGAGTGTCCGGCAGGGCCGCTGTTCGTCGAAGAGGATCTTGACGAGGTCGCTGACGAGGAAGGCGGCGACCACGACGAGAGGGGTGACCAGCGCCAGCGCCATGCCGCCGGAGGCGCCGCTTCTGGCGCGCCACCAGCCGATCAGCATCAGGGCGGCGAAGAGGGCGAGGCCGTAGTCGGTCCAGTAGGAGAGGAGGGTGTTGAGGGAGTGCGGGGCGTGCTGGGCGAGGTAGACGATCCGGGTGTACGGGCCGCCGTCGATCGAGGCTCCCCCGAAGGCGAGGTGGGTCACGGGGTTCTCCTTGGCGGCTCGGTGCTGCGCAGCTCTGCGGGTCGGTGCTCTGCGGGTCGGTGCTCTCCGGCTCGGCGCTCCCCGGTTCCGCGCTCTGCGGCTCGGCGCGGAGGGCGCCGGACAGGTGGAGGGGTGGACGGGTGGACGGGTGGACGGGTGGGGCGTACTTCAGGCGTCGTGGGACGTGGTTCAGGCGTCGGGCGGCGGTGTGGGGCGGGCGGGGGCCGTTGACGGGCGTCTGCGGGAGCGGAGCAGTTCGACGGCGAGCGGGGCCAGCGATACCAGCACCACCAGGGCGACCAGCGGCAGCAGATAGCGGTCGACGTTCGGTACCGACGTGCCCAGGGCGTATCCGGCGAGGGTGAGGCCGAGCGTCCAGAGCAGGCCGCCCGCGATCTGCCAGAGGGCGAAGGTGCGGGCGGGCACGCCCAGGGCGCCGGCCAGCGGGTTCAGTACGGTGCGGACGACCGGGACGAAGCGGGCGAGGACGATGGCCTTGCCGTGGCCGTAGCGGGCGAGGAACTCCTCGGCGCGGGCGGCGCCCTCGTGCAGCCGGCGGGCGCGGCTGCGGGCCAGCAGGGCACGGCCGCCGCGCCGGCCGATCCAGTAGCCGGTCTGGGATCCGGCGAGCGCACCGACGGCGGCGGCCGTGAGGACCTGGGGCAGTACGAGGTGGACGGCGCCGCCGGTGCCCGGGGCGCACAGCAGTCCGGCGGTGAACAGCAGGGAGTCGCCGGGCAGGAAGAAGCCGATCAGCAGCCCGGTCTCGGCGAACAGCACAACGGCGACACCCAGCGCGCCGAACGCGGCCAGCAGGGAGCCGGCATCGAGCACGTTCACGGCCTGGACGACCCCTGTCACCTGTGGAAATGCGGCGGCAGCGGACATGTCAGCGGCCCCTCCCATAATGGGTTGCGGGCCCGGCTTCCGGCCGGCCCGACCGACTACAGTCCCGTAGACGGTCTACGGAACTGTAGACGACGAAAAGGTGAAGGGCGTTCCATGTCGGAGACATCACCCGTGCAGCGGCGCCTGGCCGGGGAGCTGGAGGCGAGCGTGCTCGCGGCGCTCTGGGCGGCCGGCGGGCCGCTGAGCCCCGCCGAGGTACAGAGCGCGCTGGGCGGCCGGCTCGCGCGGACCACTGTCACCACGATCCTCACCCGGCTGCACGACAAGGGGGCGGTCTCCCGCGCCCGGGCCGGCCGCGGTTTCGTGTACTCCCCCATACAGGACTCCGCGGGGCTCACCGCCCGGCGGATGCGCAGCGAACTCGACAAGCAGGACGACCGCGGCACCGCGCTCGCCCGCTTCGTCTCCCAGCTGACCAGCGAGGACGAGCAGTTGCTGCGGTCCCTTCTGGAGGGCGCGGAAGGCGCCCCCGAGGGACCGGGGGCCGGCTCACAGCCCGGCCCCGGCCCTGGCGCCGACCCCGGCACCGCCCCCGGCCCCGGTGCCGCACCATGATCTTCGCCGTATGGATCCCCCTGCTGATGCCGCTGCTCGCGGTGCCGGCCGCCCGCCGTCTGGCGGAGTCGCTGCCGCCGCGCGCCGCGGCCTGGCTGCTGACCGGCTGCGCGGTCGCGCTGGCCGGCTGTACGACCGCGGCGCTCGGCCTGCTGCTGACCGCCGGGGCGCTGCGACTGCCGCCGGTCGCCGCCCTGGGCCATCTCTCCCTGCCGCTGCTGGGCGGCGATCCGGTCGTGTCGGTCCCCGCCGCCGGTGCCGCCGCCGGTCTGCTCGGCGCCGCCGCCCTCGCCGTCGTCCACCGCGCCCGCCGCCACCACACCGAACTGCGCACCGCCCGCCTCGCCACCGACGCCCACCACACCTCCGGCGATCTGTGCGTCCTGCCGCACGCCGCGCCCGACGCCTACGCCCTGCCGGGACGGCCGGGACGGGTGGTGGTCACGGCCGGGATGCTGCGGGCGCTTCCCCCGGACGAGCGGGAGGCGCTGTTCGCCCATGAGCGTGCCCATCTCGCGGGCCGGCACCATCTCTTCCTGCTCACGGCCGCGCTGGCCGCGGTCTGCCACCCCCTGCTCCGGTCCCTGCGCGCCCCGCTGGCCTACGCCCTGGAGCGCTGGGCCGATGAAACCGCCGCGTCCCGGGTGGGCGACCGCCGCGTCACGGCCCGCGCCATCGGCCGCGCCGCGCTGGCCGCCCGCCCCGCCGCCGCGGACGCACACCGCCCCGGCACCGTCCTCGCCGCGACCACCGGCCCGGTGCCCCGCCGGGTCGCCGCCCTGCTGGCCCCCGAACGGCCCGCGGCCCCTCCGCCGCGCACCGCCGTCCACGGCCGCCGTCTGATCGCCGCGGCCGCCCTGCTGGCCTGTCTGGGCTTGTCCGCGGCCTCCGCCCTGGACGCCGCGACGGATCTCCACGAGACGGTGGAGGTGGCCCAGGGGGCCGGTTCGCTGCGCTTTGCCTCTGCCCACGTTTTTGGGTTTCCCGCCGTTTCGCCTGCGGCGGGGCGGGTCCGCGGCGCTTCGCCTCGCCCCGTTTTCGGCTTTCCCGCCGTGACGCCTGCGGCGGGCCAGGTCCGCTGCGCTTCGCCTCGCCCCGTTTTCGGCTTTCCCGCCGTGACGCCTGCGGCGGGCCAGGTCCGCTGCGCGGGGCTGTGGGTGCGGTGACGGACCTCCGGGGCAGGGGTGTGGGACTGCTTCGCTTTACGTCCCACACCCCTGCCCCTCCGGCCCGTCCCCTCCCGTGGGTGAGTAAGTGAATGTGGATGGGGGCGGGCCACGGTCGTAGGCATTTCCACGTGTTCCACGAGCAGCACCGGACCACCCACGCCCACCCCCACCAGCCTTTCCCCACCCTCCAACGGGAGGGGACGGGCCGGAGCGGGTGGGGTGCCGGACGTAAAGCGAAGCAGTCCGGCACCCCACCCGCGCAGGCCCGTCACCGCACCCACAGCCCCGCGCAGCGGACCCGCCCGCCGCCAGGCGCAGGCGCAACGGCGGAAAAGCCCAAAGCGAGGCGGAGGCAAAGCGCAGCGGATCGGCCCGCCGCCAGGCGCAGGCGCAACGGCGGAAAAGCCCAAAGCGAGGCGGAGGCAAAGCGCAGCGGATCGGCCCGCCGCCAGGCGCAACAAAGAGAAACCCCCACGGCGGGACAGCCGAAAACGGGGCGGCGACAAAGCGCAAAAACGTGGACCTAGGCCCCCGGCCCCCGGCCAACCGTGAAGCCCAGCACTGCGCCACCCCCCGACCGCCGCGCGGCAAACGCATGGCCGCCGTGGGCGGTGGCGATCTCGCGGACGATGGCGAGGCCGAGTCCGGAACCCGGCAGACCGCGGGCCACCGCGGCCCGGTAGAAGCGGTCGAAGACCCGGGTGAGGTCGGCGTCCGCGATACCGGGGCCGCGGTCCAGCACCTCGATGCGGGCTCCGGTGACGACGACCTCGATCGGCTCGGTCCCGCCCGCGTCGAATTTGGCGGCGTTCTCCAGCAGGTTGGTGAGCGCACGGTGCAGCGCGGCGGACCGGCCCTCGACCACCGCCGGGCGGACGGTCCGTACGGTGATCTCCCGGCCGGTGCGGCGACGCGCCGAGGCGGCCGCCTTCTCGGCGACCTCGGCCAGGCTCACCTCTGAGAGCGGGTCGTCGTCCCGCTGCCCGGCCGCCAGATCCACCAGCTCATTGACCAGATCGCTGAGTTCCCGGGCCTCGCCCGCCAGATCGGCCAGCAGCTCGTCGCGGGCGTCCGGCGGCAGTTCCTCGAACCGCTTCAGCAGCGAAATATTCGTACGGAGCGAGGTCAGCGGGGTCCGCAGCTCGTGGCCGGCGTCCTGGACGAGGCGCTGCTGGTCCTGGACGGCGCTGGCCAGCCGGCCGAGCATGTCGTCGAAGGCCCGCCCGAGCCGGGCGACCTCGTCCCGCCCCGCCACCGGGACCGGGACGTCCAGCCGTCCGTGCTCCGCCACGTTCTCGGCGACCGAGGTCAGCCGCACCAGCCGGCCGGTGATCCGGCGCGCCAGCCACCAGCCGCCCGCGCCGGACAGCGCGATGACCGCGGCGGCCAGCAGGGCGGTGCGCTGCTGCAGGGCGGAGAGCAGATCCTCGGTCTCGCTGAACTTCTGCGCGACCTGTACGGCGCCACGGCCGCCGCCGAGCGCCACGGTCGCCACGTGGTACTCCTCGTCGCCGATCTCCGCTTCCCGCTCGGCGAGGTGGCCGGCGCGCGCGTCACCGGCGACCCGGCGTTCCCCGGCACCGGCCGGGAGGGCCGGGCGCCCCGCCTCCACGATCCGGCCGTCGGCGCCCAGGATCTGCACATCGGTACGGGTGGGCCGGGTGAGGTCGTCGCGCGGTCCGTCGTGGTCGGGGTCGACGGTCGTGTAGTCGGTGGGCTCGAACGGCTTTTCCTGGACCTGGGTCCGCAGATCCCGTACGACCTGCGAGAACACCGACCTCTCGTCGACCCGCACCAGCCGGGCCGCCGCGTCGTAGCTGAGGAACCCGACCAGGACGGTCACCGCGGCCGCCCCCGTGGCGAACGCCACCGCAAAGGCGGTGCGCAGGCTGGCGGGTTTACGGGTGCGCAGCCAGGCGGCCGACCCGCCCCTGCGCCAGGAGCCCGCCCAGGCCCGCAGCCGGGCGCGCAGCCGAGCCCACAGCCGGGGGCCGGCCGGGACGCGTGACCCGGTGCCGGATCGGTCGCGGGCCCGGGACATCTCAGTCCTCCCGCAGCACGTAACCGACGCCACGCACCGTGTGGATCAGCGGGCGGCTGCCCGGGACATCGACCTTGCGCCGCAGATAGCCCACGTACACCGCGAGGTTCTTCGAGCCGGGACCGAAGTCGTAGCCCCAGATCCGGTCGTAGATCGTCGAATGGTCCAGGACGATTCCGGCGTTGCGGGCCAGCAGCTCCAGCAGCTCGAACTCGGTCCGGGTCAGCTCCAGCTCCCGCTCTCCGCGCCAGGCGCGGCGCGAGGGCCCGTCGATCCGCAGATCCGCGGCCTCGACGACACCGCTGTCCGCCGCCCGCGCGTCATACGGCCCCTCGGCCTCCTCGGCCTCGTCCGTCACACCGGGCCCGGCGCCCGCACCGCCCTCGTCCGTCGCCGTCCCCGCCGTCG
This sequence comes from Streptomyces sp. NBC_00400, assembly GCF_036048035.1. Lineage (NCBI taxonomy): Bacteria > Bacillati > Actinomycetota > Actinomycetes > Kitasatosporales > Streptomycetaceae > Streptomyces > Streptomyces sp. NBC_00400. The sequence continues at coordinate 2,398,332 of NZ_CP107940.1, forward strand.
TCCGCCGTAGCAGTGCCCGCAGCCGGGCGAAGACCTCCTCGACCTCGAACGGCTTGACCACGTAGTCGTCGGCACCGGCGTCCAGACCGGCGATCCGGTCCGCGGTCTCGACCCGGGCGGTGAGCATCAGGATCGGGGTGCGGTCCTGCTCGGCCCGCAGCACCTGGCACACCTGCAGCCCGTCGATCCCCGGCATCATCACGTCCAGCAGGATCACATCGGGCCGCTCGCGGTGCGCGGCGGCGAGCGCCTGGATCCCGTCGGCGACAGCGGTGACCCGGTACCCCTCCAGGGTCAGGGCACGCTCCAGCGCGGTGCGGATGGGCCGGTCGTCCTCGGCGAGCAGTACGGAATGGGTCACGCGGCAAGTCTGCCAAGGGCCCGGAGGTGCGATGCCGGGCGGCCGGTCCCGCCGGCGCTTTCTTACCCGGATCTCACCCGTGGTTCTTACCGGGCTCTCACCCTCGCCACGCCATCGGCTTACCCCTTACCGCCACGGTGACCCGGTGCCGGACGGGCCGGTCGCGACGACGCGGCCGCGAGCGTACCGGCCGGTCGGACGACTCGGCACATCTCGGGAAGAGCACCACACCGTATGAAGATCACCCTCCTGCTGCACAACGCCTACGCCATCGGCGGCACCGTCCGCACCACCTTCAACCTCGCCGCCGCGCTCGCCGACCGGCACGACGTCGAGATCGTCTCGATGCTGCGGCACCGCGAGGTCCCGCGCTTCACCGTGGACCCCCGGGTGCGGCTGGTGCCGCTGGTGGACACCCGCGTCGGCAGCGAGGACATGGCCGATCCGCTGTTCGGTGAGCCCGCGCAGGACTTCCCGCTCGCCGAGAAGCGGCACCACCAGTACAGCCGGCTGACCGACGTCCGGGCCGCGGAGTTTCTGCGCACCACCGAGGCGGATGTGCTGATCGGCACCCGGCCCGGCATCAATGTCTACCTGGCGCGGTTCGGCCCCCGCCGGGCCCTGCGGATCGCCCAGGAACACCTGCGCCACGACGCCCACAGCAAGCGGCTCCGGGCCGAGATCGCCCGCCATTACCGGACGCTGGACGCCCTGGTGACCACCACCGAGGCGGATGCCGCGGTCTACCGCGCGCGGATGCCGATGCCGGGCGTACGGGTCCTGTCGGTGCCGAACATCGTGCCCGCACCGGACGGACCGCCGTCCCAGGGCACCTCGAAGGTGATCGCGGCGGCCGGCCGGCTGGTCCGCGGCAAGCGCTTCGACCTGCTGATCGAGGCGTTCTCCGCGGTCGCCGCCAAGCACCCCGACTGGCGACTGCGGATACACGGCGGCGGCGCCGAGCGCGCACAGCTCCAGGGGCTGATCGACGGGCTCGGGCTGAACGGGCAGGCGGAGCTGACCGGGCCGCGTTCCCCGATAGAGGCGGAGTTCGCCAAGGCGTCGATCGTCGCCTCGGCCTCGGACGCCGAGTCCTTCGGCATGACCCTCGTCGAGGCGATGCGCTGCGGCGTTCCCGTCGTCAGCACCGACTGCCCGCTGGGTCCGGGCGAGATCATTCACGACGGTACGGACGGGCTGCTGGTGCCGCGCGGCGACGGCCGGGCGATGGCCGGCGCACTCCTCCAGCTCATCGAGGACCCGCAGCGCCGCCGCGACATGGCCGGGGCCGCGCTGGAGAGCTCGCACCGCTACGACCCGGAGCCGATCGCCGAGCGCTACGAGGTCCTTTTCCAGGAGCTGCGGTCGACGCGCGCCGCCCGCGCCTGGCGGCGCAGCCTCGCGCGGGCCCGGGCCGTCGCCCGGCGGCTGGTGCGGCGCGCCCTGCGGCGCTGAAGCCCAGTCCCCGGGCCGCGGGCCGGTCCGGGGACGGCAAAACCGGACCCGCCGCAACGCGACCGTCGCACAGGGACTCCGTTTGCCCGTCACGCGAGGACTCCCCTTGACCGCGGTACAAGGCCTCAACTTGACCGCGGTACAAGGAACTTCCCGACCACAATCTGGCGTCCCCGGTGGCAAACATGCTGAACTGCTGGAACGAGACTGCTTCGCACGCAGGGACGCCGGCTCGAAGAAGCATCTGATCACCGGAGTGCGGAAACACGAGGAACACCCGGCACCACGGCAACGCAGTCGAGGATTCACGCAGTTGACGCTTCGAATCCGCAGGTCCGATCGGCAGGAGGCCGTTCATGCTGCATGGTGTCGATGTCAGCTCCTACAACACCTCGTACTCCGCCGAGGGGTTGGACTTCGTTTTCGTCAAGGCCACCGAAGGCCGCTCCTACATCAATCCGCACCAGTCCGCACAGGTGTCAAAGGCCCGTAAAGCGGGCTGTGTGGTGGGTTTCTACCACTTTCTGTGGCCGGACAATATCGCCGCCCAGGCGAAATACTTCGTCGAGAAATGCGCCTCGGTCCAGGGCGACCTCCTCGCCTGCGACTGGGAGCGCACCGGCGAGGGGACCTACGCGAGCAATGCGCAGAAGGACCAGTTCCTGCGCGCGGTGAAGAAGCTCCGCCCCACCCACCGCGTGCTGCTCTACTGCAACCGCGACTTCTGGCTCAACCACGACACCACGTCCTACGCGGCCGACGGCCTGTGGATCGCCGACTACGTCTCCGCCGGACATCCCCGGATCAAGGCGAAGTGGCGCATTCACCAGTACACCGACCAGCCGCTGGACAAGGACGTCGCGGACTTCTCGACCAAGGCCGCCCTCAAGAAGTGGGCGCACCCGGCATAAGGTTTGCTGTCGGCGCGCCTTTCCGCGCCGCCGGAAAAACCGCGCGTACGCAGAGCAGCAGACCGAATGAGAACACTGCGTAGGCGGCACGGGAACAACGTGTCACCGCACCACGCGGCGCGGCACGAGAACACGATGCAGACGCAGCACGGGCGCAAGCCGATGCCGCACGAGAACAAGAGGAGCAGCCGTGACCGACCCGGCGTCCAAGGCCCTGCAGCAGGAGATCGCCCGGGATCTCCAGGTGACCGCGTCCTTCGACGCCGAGCAGGAGATCGAGCGCCGGGTGGCCTTCCTCACGGAGCGGCTGACCTCCACGGGCCTGCGCTCGCTGGTCCTGGGGATCAGCGGCGGCGTCGACTCCACGACCACGGGCCGGCTCTGCCAGCTCGCCGTGGAGCGGGCCCGCGCCGCCGGGCACGGGGCGGCGTTCTACGCGATGCGGCTGCCGTACGGCGTCCAGGCGGACGAGAAGGACGCCCGGCGGGCGCTGGAGTTCATCCGCGCCGACCGGGAGCTGACCGTCGACATCCGCCCGGCGAGCGATGCGGCGCTGCAGGCCGCGGTGGACGGCGGGCTCGTCTTCCGTGACGCCCACCACCAGGATTTCGTCCAGGGCAACATCAAGGCGCGCCAGCGCATGATCGCGCAGTACGCCGTCGCGGGCGCCCATGACGGCCTGGTCGTGGGCACCGACCACGCGGCCGAGGCGGTCTCCGGCTTCTTCACGAAGTTCGGTGACGGCGCGGCCGATGTGGTGCCGCTCACCGGACTGACCAAGCGCCGGGTACGCGCGGTGTCGGCGGCGCTGGGCGCCCCCGGCGAGCTGGTGCACAAGGTGCCGACGGCGGACCTGGAGACCCTTGACCCGGGCAAGCCGGACGAGGACGCGCTCGGTGTGAGCTACGACCAGATCGACGACTACCTGGAGGGCCACCCGGTCGATGCCGCGGCCGCCCAGGCCATCGTCCGCCGCTACCGCCTCACCGAGCACAAGCGGGCACTGCCGGTCGCGCCCTGAGGGCGCGGGGCCGGGGGGTCTCGGCCGGGGGTTCTCCCCCGGCCCCGGCATGGCCGTCCCGCTCCCCGTCCTGTCATGGAGCGGCAAGGCGACCGTCACCGTCCCGGTGCTAAATCGTGGGCGTGAGCGGGCATGCATCCGGCCATGGGAAGCCGCGAAGTGCGATCGGAAGATCAACTGTCAGTGGGTCCGCCTACGCTCCGAGGCATGGGTTACGCAAACCTGCGCGAACTCCGGTCCGCGCTGACCACCGCCTCCGACCTTGCCTCGTCCCTGCAGTCCGCGCCGACCCGGCGCGATGCGGACCAGCTCGTCGACGTCCTCCGGCAGGCACTGACCGCTGCCGGCTCGCTGGGGGCGGAGACCGGCCCGACCGGCTGCGCCCTCCATCCCCACGGCGCGGTCGACCCGTTGTACGGCGACCCGGAAGATCCCCTTCCGTCGGGCTACGGAAAGTGCCTGCTCTGCAACGACCGCCGGCGCCGGGCGGACGCCCACCCGGTGCACGCCCGCCCGCATCCCCGTCCGCATCCACGCTGGCGGCGCCGGCTGAGCGCCTAGATGTGCTGTCCGGGCAGGTCGGTGACGCACGTCCCCGGACCACCGGCCGGGCCCCGTCCGGCGGGACAGGACTACCATCCGCGCATGCGACCTGCCACATACAGCGATGAGGACCTTGAGCAGCACTCCCTCCGGCGACGGGTGCCCGACGACGGGCAGCGGTCCGGCTTCGAGCACGACGTCGACCGGATCCTGTATTCGACCCAGTGGCGGGCGCTGGCCGGCAAGAGCCAGGTGGTGGCGAGCGCCGAGCTGGGCGCGTACCACACCCGGCTGACCCACTCCATGAAGGTGGCGCAGCTCGGCCGGCGGATGGCGGAGCGGCTGGAGCGCCGGTACGGCGGGCCCAGTCCGGCGCTCGTCGAGGCGGCGTGCATGGCCCACGACATCGGCCACCCGCCCTTCGGGCACGCGGGTGAGCTGGCGCTGCGCGCCACGATGGACGACCTGCACTTCGCCGACGGTGTACTGGACAGCTTCGAGGGCAATGCGCAGACCCTGCGGGTGCTGACCTTTCTCGCCGCCCACAAATACCCGGGCCATCGCGGACTGCACCTGACCCGCGCCTGTCTGGACGCCGCCACCAAATACCCGTGGGAGCGGGCGCCCGTCGACCAGGACCCGGCGCGGCATGTGAAGTGGGGGGTGTACGTCGCCGACCGGGAGGCGTTCTCCTGGGTGCGGGCCGGCCGTACGGACACCGCCGTACCGGTCGAGGAGCAGGTCATGGACTGGGCGGACGATGTCACCTACGCCTGCCACGACGTGGAGGACTTCTACCGTACGGGCCTGATTCCGCTGGCCGCGCTGTTCCCGCCGGACGGGGCGGCGGGCGCCGACACCGAGCGGGAGACCCGCCGTTTCCTGGACTACGTACAGGCCAAGCGGGCGCGCGAGGGCGAGCACTTCGACCGCGACGCGGCGCTGGTGATGATGGCGGACATCGGCAAGCGGCTGGCGGTGCCCGCTCCGTACAGCGGCAGTCATGAGGACGCGGTCGCGGTCAATCGCCGCACCTCCGATCTGATCTCGTACTTCACCCGTGGGATCGAGCTGGAGGTGGGCGGCGAGGCGGCGATCCGCTACGGCGCGCGGCTGGTGATCCCGCCGGAGCGGCGGGCCGCCTGCGATCTGCTCAAGGAGCTGGTGTGGTGCTACGTCATCGACCGCCCCGCGCTGGCCACCCAGCAGCACGGCAAGCGGCGGGTGGTGAGCGAGCTGCTGCGCTGGACCCATGACGCACCCGAGCTGCTGCCGCCGGACCGCGCCGAGGAGCTGGCGCTGCACGGCGACCGGCTGCGTGCCTGCGCGGATCACGTGGCCTCGCTGACCGAGGACCAGGCGCTGGCCCTGCACCGGCGGCTGTCCGGCACCGGTCTGGGGTCGGTCAACGACAACGTGTGGCTGTGAGGGAGCAGGTGAGCCCCGGGGGCCGGGGCCCGGTGCCGTTCCACAACGGCCCGGCCCGGCCCCGCCACCGGCACTCCGCCGCTATCCGGCCCCTTCCCGCGGACGTTCCGCCCCGTCCGCCGAGCGCTCGGCTTCGCCCCGCGGCTTCTTCTCCGGCCGGAGCGCGATACGGCCGAGCACCGCGGCGACGATCAGCGCGGCCACCGCGATCAGTGCATAGTCCGGTACGGCGTTCCCGATCCGCGCCGCCCATTCCTCGGCCCGGAATTCGTCGTCCGCGTCGAGGATTCCGGGCAGCGCACTGGTTCCGTTGAAACGCAGGAACAGCACGCCGATACCGATGAAGAACAGCCCGGACAGCACCGAGGTGGTGTGCAGCCGCAGCTTTCCCAGGGTGAATTCACGGCCCCGCAGCCAGCCCCGGGTGCCGAGTTTGCAGCGGTCCCACAACAGCGCCAGCACGAACAGCGGCAGCGCCATGCCCAGCGCGTAGACGGCGAGCATCGAGGCGCCGTACACAGGTGAGCCGCTGACCGCCGTCACCGTCAGCACCGCGCCGAGAATCGGGCCCGCGCAGAAGCCGGCGAGCCCGTAGACACAGCCGAGCAGAAAGGTGGAGACGGCGGAGCGCGGGGTGATCCTCGCCGCGGCCGCCTGGGCACGCCGGGAGGCGAAGCCCAGGCCGAGGATCTGGGCCAGCCCCATCGCGATGACGACCCAGCCGCCGACGGCGATCAGCAGATCGCGGTGGCCGTTGAACAGCCGGCTGGCCACCGTACTGGCCGCGCCGAGCGGCACCAGCGTCGTGGCCAGCCCCAGATAGAACACGCCGGTACGGGCCACCAGCCGGCCGGGCGTCGAGAGCGAGTACGCGAAGAACGCGGGCAGCAGCAGCGCGCTGCACGGGCTGAGCAGCGCCAGCGCACCGCCCAGGAACGCCGCGAGGTAGCCGATGTCGTTCATTCCCCGGCCCCCTTGGCCGCCGGCCCGTTCTTGTCCGCCGTCCCCTTCTTGTCCGCCCGCGCCGCGGCGTCCTTGATGCCCTGGGCGAAGACCTCGGCGGGCTGGGCCCCGGCGACCGGCCGGCCGTTGATGAGGAAGGACGGCGTGGACTGCACCCCGAGCTGGTACCCCTCGGCCTGGTCCTTCTTCAGCGCCCGCTCGGCGTCCTCGCTCTTCATGTCCGTACGGAACTTGTCGATATCGGCCACACCGCTGCTGCGGGCCAGCTCGACGAGCTTGTCCTCGGCAAGCGCCGTGCCCTTACGGGTCTTGGCGTACAGCTTGTCGTGGAGCTGCCAGAACTTGCCCTGCTGCCCGGCGGCCCAGGAGGCACGGGCGGCCCGCTCGGAGTCGGCGCCGAAGACGGTGAAGTTGCGGAATTCGATGCGCAGGGTGCCCGCGTCGACGAACTTCTTGATCAGTCCGGGCTGGGTCTCGCGGGTGAAGCGGCCGCAGAACGAGCACTGGTAGTCGGCGTATTCGACCAGGACCACGGGGGCGTCCTTCCGGCCGACGGCCAGCGGATCGCCGTCCTCGCGCCGGCTGGTCCGCTGGGCGAGGTCGTCGAACATCTTCTGCTGTGCGGGGTCCTCCTCGGGCGCGGCGGAGGCGGCGGCCTCGGGGGCATTGCTGCGGCCGGTGCCGCGGTCGCCCTCGACGGACTTGCCGACGGCGACCCCGATGGCGATGACGGCCACGACAAGGGCGATGACCGCGCCGATGGCGGCCAGTTTGCGGGTGGGAGAGGCGGAAACGGGCATGCGGAAGCTCCAGACGTACGGAGGGGAAGGTCAGGCCGTGTGCGTCGGGGCAGCGGCCTATATCCGCAGTACGGGCAGGAGCGGGGTGCGGTCGCGGGCGGGCGCGCTGTCGGTCGGTGGCCGGGCGAGCGCGTGCTGCGCGGGCAGATCCACGGCGAGCGGCCCCGGGCCGGTGGTGGCGGGGGCCAGGGGCTCACCGCGGTGCGGTGTGGGCAGCGGGGCGGACTCCGCAGGCCCCGGGGCATGCCGGTTCGAGCACTTCTTGGGCGCATGGGCCACGGCGATGGGGGCACCGGGGTCGAGCCGCGGGCCGCCGGTGGCGGCAGACGGCCGTGCCGGTGCGTACCCGTCCGGCGATGCGTGCCCGTCCGCGGGTCCGTCCCCGTCCGCCGATGCGTCGCCGTCCGCCGGGCTCGCGGCCGGGTGCGCCGCCGCCGGGGAGGCCGCCGTCGCGGCGCCCGCCCTCCAGGCCGCCGTGGCCGCTGCCGACCGGCCTGCCGACCAGGCCTGGTCGCCGCCGATGCGGCACAGCAGCGGCCCGAAGGTGACGGCGAGGAGGAGCAGCAGCGTCAGCGTGGCCGAGCGGCGCACGTGGTGCATGTCCCCTCCTCTCCGGGCCCGGTGCGCGAACATGAATATCCCATCCTACGGATCGTCATCGCGCGAGCGGAGCACCGACCGGAGCGGACCTCAGGGCCGTCGGGGCACAGGAACCGCCGGGGCGAGGGGGCCGTCGGGGCACAGGCGCCCAGGGGCAAGCCGGGCCGTGCCGTGCCGCGCCGCCCCCGGGGGCCGGCAACCCGGCCCTCAGCGGTCGGCGATCCGCATCTCGAACCAGGTGGTCTTGCCGCGGGGCAGCAGATCCACCCCCCAGCGGTCGGAGAGCTTGTCGACGAGGAAGAGGCCGCGGCCGCTGAGGTCCATCTCCTGGACCGGCATCAGGCAGGGCAGGCCGCGGGACGGGTCACGCACCTCGATCCGGATCCAGCCGCGGCGGCGGAGCATCCGCAGCCCGAACGTGCGGGCGCCGGTGTGCCGCACGGCGTTGCCGACGAGCTCGGACACCAGCAGCACGGCGTGCTCGGCGAGCTGGGGCGTCAGGGCCCACTGTCCGATGAGTACGGCGGCGGTCAGCCGGCGGGCGATGCCCGCGGACTGGGGGCGCGAGGGCAGCCGCACCTCACCGAGAGCCGGGTCACCGACCGGATCGGGGGCCGCAAAAGCCGGTGCGCGAGGGGCCGGTGCGGTGTCTGCGTCCGGACCGGGGATGCCCCATCGCGCGGCGGCCGGATCGCTCCGCGGCCGCGGCTGCTCCATTCCTTCGAGGCCCGCCATGCGTCCCATCATGGCCGTTGCCTCGCGTCCAGGGGAGCGGAACCGACGGAATCGATTGTCCGGAATCGTCGGTTCCAGCCCTCCGGTGAGACATATGCCAACGGCAGTTAAGGGTCCGGCCCATCCCGGCTGACCTGGCAGGACGCCGGTCCTGCGCGGAAGCGTCATGGCGCCTCAACAAGGTTGCCTTAAGGCGCAATTAAGCCTTCCTTCGTTCGCCCACACGAGGCATTGCGCCCGGCCCAAACCTCAGAAGTACCGCCAACAACAGCCGTTTCAGCGGAACTTGGCCTTGCCCGGCCCTTCCTCGACGAAGCTGCGCATGCCGGTCTCCCGGTCCTCGGTCGCGAACAGCCCCGCGAACCAGTTGCGTTCGATCGTCAGGCCGGTGTCGATGTCGGTCTCCAGGCCGCCGTCGACGGACTCCTTGGCGGCCCGCAGCGCCAGCGCGGGACCGGCCGCCAGCCGCGCCGCCCAGGCGTGCGCCTGCTCGTAGACCTCCGCGGCCGGCACCACCCGGTCGACCAGGCCGAGCGCAAGGGCCTCGTCGGCCTTCACATGACGTCCGGTGAAGATCAGGTCCTTGGCCTTGGACGGGCCCACCAGCCGCGCCAGCCGCTGGGTGCCGCCGGCCCCGGGGATGAGACCCAGCAGGATCTCCGGCTGGCCGAGCTTGGCGTTGTCGCCCGCGATCCGGAAGTCGGCGCAGAGCGCCAACTCGCAGCCCCCGCCCAGCGCATAGCCGGTGATCGCGGCGACCACCGGCTTGGGGATCCGGGCCACGGCGGTGAACGAGTCCTGCAGGGCCTTGGAGCGCACCACCATGGCCGGGTGGTCCATGGCCTGCATCTCCTTGATGTCCGCGCCGGCCGCGAACACCTTCTCGCCGCCCCAGACGACGACGGCACGCACATCGTCGCGGCGGGTGACCTCCTCGGCCAGCTCGCGCAGCCGGTCCTGGGTGGCGATGTCCAGTGCGTTCATCGGCGGACGGTCCAGGCGGATGGTGCCTACGCCGTCGGCGACCTCGAGATTCACAGTCATGCGGGAAGGTTAGTACGCGTTAACGGCATCGGGCCCGGTGCACTGCGTCACAGTGCACCGGGCCCGGTCGCCTTCCGGCCGCCCTGCCTACTGGCGGGCCTTCCACTTCTCCCAGGAGAGGTTCCAGTCGCTGAAGCCGTTGTCCGGCTGGATCGTTTCGTCGTGGGAGTTCTTGACGATGACCACATCGCCGACGACGGAGTTGCGGAAGAACCACGCCGCCGGGGTGGAGCCGTCGCCGCCACCGCGCTGGTCGAAGAGGCCCACGCAGCCGTGGCTGGCGTTGCGGGTGCCGAAGGTCGCGCTGCCCGACCAGTAGTTGCCGTGGATGAACGTGCCGGACGTGCTCAGCCGCATCGCATGCGGGACGTCCTTGATGTCGTACTCGCCGCCGAAGCCGACGGTGTCGCCGTTCATCCGCGTCACCAGGTGCTTCTCGCTGATCACCATCTTGCCGTTGTACGTCTCGGTGCCCGGCGCGCCCGAGGTGATCGGGATGGTCTTGATCTTCTTGCCGTCGCGGACCACGGTCATCTTCTTCGACCCGGCGTCGACCGTGCTGACCTGGCTGCGGCCGACGGTGAAGGAGACCTCCTTGGCCTGGGTGCCGTAGACCCCGGGCCGGCCCTCGACGCCGTTGAGGTCGAGCTTGAGGGTGACCTTGGTGCCGGCCGCCCAGTACTTCTCGGGGCGGAAGTCGAGCCGGTCGTTGCCGAACCAGTGACCCTCGACGGGGACCGACGGCTTCGCGCTGACCTTGATGGCGTCCTCGACGGCCTCGGTGTCGGTGATACCGCGGGTGAAGCGGATCGAGACCGGCATCCCGACGCCGACCTGCTGGCCGTTCTCGGGGGTGTACCGGCCGATGAAGGTGTTCTTCGGGACGAGGGTGGTGAAGCGGGAGTGCTCGGCGGCCTCCCGGCCCTTGCCGTCCACCGCTATGGCGTCGACGGTGTACTCCGTCGAGGCGCCGAGGTGGCCGCTCGGCTGCCACAGGGCGCCGCTGCCCGCCATCTTCCCGTCGACCTCGTTGCCCTTGCCGTCCTTGACCTTGACGGACTTGAGCCTGCCCTTCTGCGCGGTCACCTTCAGCGCGCCGCTGGTGGCGACGTCGTGCGCACCGTCCTTGGGCGCTATCGTCACGGCCGCCTGCGAGGCGTCCTTCTCCCCGCCCGCCTTGCCGGCCCCTTTGCCGTCATCGACGTCACCGCCGCATGCGGTCACCAGCAGCAGCATCACGCCGACCAGCAGGGCCGGAGCACCCCCGCCCCTGACCGGCCACCGACGCCGGCGAGCCGGCACCCCCGAATTCGGCTGGACGTTCACGACTGCCCCTTCCCCCTCGCACGGCCTGCGGTCCCCGCGCGCGCGGACGCGGACAGCCGCGCGCTTGCCGTTAGATAACCACACCGCGGTGACAGTGAACTCCCCGTGAACGTCACCGTTTAGTCCCAACTGCGGGGGTGGTGCGGAGGCAGGGGGCGGACGGCCGCCGAGACGGCCGCCGGTCAGCGCTGCGCGGACCCGGCCCGCCACAGCTCCCAGGGCATGTTCCAGCCGCCGAGGCCGTTGTCCGGCGCGACCGTACGCTCCGGGGAGTGCTCCACCACGACGGTGTCGCCGACGATCGAGTGGCCGAAGAACCAGCCGGCCGGGGTGTGGGGGCCGCCGCCCTTGATGTCCTTCAGCCCGACGCAGCCGTGGCTGGTGTTGAGCCCGCCGAAGACCTCGGGCGGGGCCCAGTAGTTGCCGTGCAGGAAGGTGCCTGACCTGGTGAGCCGCATGGCGTGCGGCACATCCGGGATGTCGTACTCGGCACCGAAGCCGACGGTGTCGCCGTCCATCCGCGTCATCGACTGCCGCTCCAGGATCACCATCTTCCCGTTGTAGGTGGGGTTCGCGTCGTCGCCCGCGGTGACCGGCAGGACCGCCACCACCCGGCCGCCCTGGCGCACCGTCATGGTGTGCCGGGCGGCATCGATGGTGCTGACCTGGTCCCGGCCCACCCGGTAGTGGACGGTCCGGCGCTGCGTCCCGTAGGCGCCCGGCCCGGCCTTCACCCCGCGCAGCCGCAGATCCACCGTGATCCCGGTGCCCGGCCGCCAGCGCTCCCGGGGCCGGAAGTCCAGCCGGCGGTGGCCGAACCAGTGGGCGGCGATCGCGACGGCGGGGCGGGCGCTGACCTTGACGGCGCGTTCGACGGCCGCCCGGTCGGCGACCGGCCGGTTGAAGACCAGCGAGAAGATCAGGCCGGAGCCGACCGTGGCGTCGCCCTGCGGCGAGAAGTGGGCGGTGAAGCGGCGGACGGGCACGGAGGTGGTGAAGGTGGTGTGGCGGGCCGAGCGCCGGCCCGCACCGTCCAGCGCCACCGCGTCAACGGTGTACTTCGCGCCGGGCTGGAGGCGCCGGGCCGCCGGGCGCCAGGTCATACCGTCCGGGGTGATCCGCCCGGCGACGGGCTGCCGGCCGGCGCCCCCGGTCCGGCTGACCTCGACCCGCTCCAGCCGCCCCTCGGGCACCCGGATCTCGAACCGCCCGTCGGCCCGTACACCGTGCGCCCCGTCGTGCGGGACGACCCTGATCGCCGCCGCCGGGGAGCGCGGCTTGCCGCCGACGAACCCCTCGGCGTCCCCGCAGCCGGCCAGCGCCACCGCCCCGGCGAGCCCGGCCGCGGCGGCGAGGACGACGCGGGCCCGGCGGGCCGCCCGCACCGCCGCTCGCCCGCCCGGCCGGCCCGGCACCCGGCCCGGCCCCCTGCCCCGCGCCCGGCCCTGCTCCCGGCTCTGCGCTCGGTCCCCTGCTCGGTTCTGCTGATGGGCGGTCATATACCGAATTGTGACGGATGATGCCCAGGTTGGGAGGTATGCCGCGTAACGGGATGTCACGGGCAGTGCGGGACAGGCCGCTGAGCCCCCGCCGCGGGAAGCGTGAGGCAACGCCCGGTTGCGGGAAGAACAACGGGGAGGGCGGGGGACACCTGCACGGCCGGACTCTCCCGGTGGACGCCGGGGGTACCCCGTGCCGGGGCCCGCCGCCCGACCGAGCCATGAGCCGCAGGAGGCCGGCACGTGTCGAGCGCACCCGAGCAGGAGGCGGTGGCGGATGAACCACTCGCCCCACCCGCGGATATCCGCCCCGGCAGCCCCACACCACTGGGCGCCCGCTATCGCACCGGCCCCGACGGCATCGCCGGCACCAACTTCGCCCTGTGGGCGGGCGGCGCCGAGGCCGTGGAACTGTGTCTCTTCGACGACGCGGAGCGCGAGACGCGCCATGCGCTGACCGAGCTCACCCATGAGATCTGGCACGGCTTTCTGCCCGGCGTCCACCCCGGCCAGCGCTACGGCTACCGGGTGCACGGCCGCTGGGACCCCTGGAGCGGCGCCCGCTGGAATCCGGCGAAGCTGCTGCTGGACCCGTATGCCAGGGCCGTCGACGGCGACTTCGGCACCCGTACGGAACCGTCCGCCGCGGGGTCGGCGCTGCCGGCCCCGCTCTACGGCCATGTCCGTGACTGGCCGGAGCAGCAGGTCGCCGACACCGTGCGCGACGACCGGGACTCGGCGCCGTACGTCCCCAAGGGCGTCGTGGTCGGCGAGGACACCGGGGACGAGGGCGGCGTCGACGAATGGCAGGACGACCGCCGGCCCAAAACGCCCTGGCCGGATTCCGTGCTCTACGAACTGCATGTGCGCGGTTTCACGATGCGCCATCCCGGTATCCCGGAGCGGCTGCGCGGCACCTATGCGGGGCTCGCGCACCCCGCGGCGCTGGAGCACCTGGTCCGGCTCGGCGTCACCGCCGTCGAGCTGCTGCCGGTCCACCAGTTCGCGCACGAGGACCACCTGGTGCGCCGGGGGCTGCGCAACTACTGGGGCTACAACTCGATCGGCTACTTCGCGCCCCATGCCGGATACGCCGCCACGGGGACCCGGGGGCAGCAGGTCGGCGAGTTCAAGCGGATGGTGCGGGCGCTGCACGACGCGGGTATCGAGGTGATCCTCGACGTCGTCTACAACCACACCGCGGAGGCCGGCGAGCTGGGCCCGACGCTCTCCCTGCGGGGCATCGACAACCGCGGCTACTACCGGCTGGCCGGCGAGGCCCGCCGTTACACCGACTACACCGGATGCGGCAATACCCTGCACGTCGTCCAGCCCCATGTCCTGCGCCTGATCACCGATTCGCTGCGCTACTGGGTCACCGAGATGGGCGTGGACGGCTTCCGCTTCGACCTGGCGGCCGCGCTGGCCCGCTCCATGCACGATGTCGACATGCTCTCGCCGTTCCTCGCGGTGATCGCCCAGGACCCGGTGCTGCGCCGGGTCAAACTGATCGCCGAGCCCTGGGACGTGGGCTCCGGCGGCTATCAGGTCGGTGCCTTCCCGCCGTTGTGGACGGAGTGGAACGACCGCTACCGCGACACCGTCCGCGACTTCTGGCGCGGCGCCCAGCACGACGTCCGCGACCTGGGCTACCGGCTCTCCGGATCGAGCGACCTCTACGCCTGGGGCGGCCGCCGCCCCTACGCCTCGGTCAACTTCATCACCGCGCACGACGGCTTCACCCTCCGTGACCTGGTCACCTACGAGCACAAGCGCAACGCGGACAACGGCGAGGGCAGCCGCGACGGCACCGGTGACAACCGCTCCTGGAACTGCGGCGCCGAGGGCGAGAGTGACGACCAGGAGGTCCGTGCGCTGCGCCGCCGCCAGCTGCGCAACCTGCTGACCACTCTCCTGCTGTCGACGGGCGTGCCGATGCTGGTCGCCGGCGACGAGATGGGCCGCACCCAGCACGGCAACAACAACGCCTACTGCCAGGACAACGAGACCAGTTGGCTGGACTGGTCGCTGCTGGACGACCCGGAATGGCGCCCGCTGGCCGGCCTCGCCGCCCGCCTCATCGCCCTGCGCCGCGCGCACCCCGTGCTCCGCCGCCGGGCGTTCTTCTCCGGGCGGCCGCACCGGCAGGGCGGTCTGCGCGACCTCGCGTGGTTCACCGCGGACGGTACGGAGATGACCGAACAGGACTGGTACACCCCGGGGGCCACGCTGGGCATGTACCTCTCCGGGAACGACATCTCGCAACGCGATGCCCGGGGCATCCGCATCGTCGACGACAGCTTCCTGGCCGTGCTGCACGCGGCCGACCGGCCCTGCCCGTTCACCCTCCCCGGACCGCCCTGGGCCCGCGCCTACGAACTCCTCGTCGACACGGCACGGGAGGACCAGCCGGGGGCGGCGCAGCCGCCGTACCCGGCGGGCGGCTCGCTCACGCTGGCCGGGCGGTCGGTGGTGCTGTTCCGGGCCGTGCCGGGCTGAGGACGGCCCGGGGCGGCGGTCCGGCGGCGGGGCGGCGGTCGCGCGGCGCGAGAACAGCGGGCGGGGCCGCCGGGCGGAAAATGGCATGAGCGTTGTCAGTGACGCGCCTTACGCTCGCGAGTGATGGCCGACACCGCGCACACCTCGCCCCCGCCCGACCGGACCGACTTACCCCGGCAACCCCAGCACTCCGCAGTGCGCTCGCTGTTGCGCCTGTGGCCGTTCATCCGCCCGGTGCGGGCGCGCATGGGCACCGCCGCGTGCGTGGCGGTACTCGCCTCGTGCATCAGCCTGATCATCCCGCTGGTGCTCAAGTGGCTGGTGGACGGGCCGGTGACCGGGCGCGATCCGGGCGGGATCTGGCTCGGTGGCGCCTTCCTGCTGCTCCTCGGGCTGGCGGAGGCGCTGTTGTTCGGACTGCGGCGCTGGCTGGTGGCGCGCCCGCTGGCCGGGGTCGAGGCGGCGATGCGCGAGGCGCTGTACCGCCATGTGCAGCGCCTGCCGGTCGCCTTCCACGACCGCTGGCCCTCGGGCCAGTTGCTGTCGCGGGGGACCACCGACCTTCAGCTGTTGCGGATGTTCTTCACCTTCCCGCTGACGTTCCTGCTCGTCAACGGGGTGACCATCCTGGTGGGCGCGGTGATCCTCATGGCCCAGCGCTGGTCTCTGGGCCTGGTGCTGCTGGCACCGGTGCCAGCGCTGATGGTGCTGTGCTCGGTCTTCGAGACGAAGTACGGGCGGGCCGCCCGCCAGGCCCAGGACCAGGTCGGCGATCTGACGACGGTGGTCGAGGAATCGGTGCTCGGCATCCGCATCATCAAGGGCTTCGGACGCCACCGCAGCCAGGCCCGGTCCTTCCGGAAGCTGACGCATGCGCTGCGTACCTCCGAACTCCGCAAGGCCCGGCTGCTGGCCTGGATCCTGGTCTGCATCACCACCCTTCCGCAGATCGCGATCGGCGGCGCCCTGGTGCTCGGCTCGCTCCAGGTGGCCGACGGCGAGCTGTCCGCGGGCACCCTCGTCGCCTTCCTCTCGACCGCTCTGGCGCTGCGCTGGCCCGTGGAGTCGATCGGCTTCCTGCTGGCCATGGCCAACGAGGCGGCAACGGCCACCGACCGGTACTTCGAGGTCATGGACGAGCCCGCGGTGGAGGAATCGGCGACGGGCGGGGAGACCGGGGGCGTACGGGCCGAGGACGCACGGGCGGGGGACGCACGGGCCGGTGACGCACCGACCGGAAACGCACCGCGCGTGGGCGCACCGGCCACCACCGCACGCCCCACGGACGCCCCGGCCCCGCCCGTCCCCGCGTCGCCCGGCACCGGCGGACTGGTCTTCTCCGGCGTCGAGTTCCGCTACCCCGATGCGCCGCCGGACGCCCCGCCCCTCCTCAAGGACGTCACCCTGCACATCCGGCCCGGCGAGACGATGGCGCTGGTCGGGGCGACGGGCAGCGGGAAGACCACACTGACGGCGCTGGTGCCGCGGCTGTACGACCCGACCGCGGGCCGGATCACCCTCGACGGGCGCGATCTGGCGACGCTCAGCCGGGACGAGGCCCGTGCGCTGGTCGCGGTGGCCTTCGAGGAGCCCACACTCTTCTCGGCGACCGCCGCGGAGAACGTGCTGATGGGCGGAGAGGGTGCGCAGGACAGCGATCTCCGGCGGGCGCTGGCGGTGGCACAGGCCGAAGGATTCGTCGACGCCCTCCCCGAGGGCAGCGCGACGCAGGTCGGCGAGCAGGGGCTGAGCCTGTCCGGCGGGCAGCGGCAACGGCTCGCCCTGGCCCGTGCGGTGGTCGGCCGGCCGCGCTTCCTGATCCTCGACGATCCGCTCTCCGCCCTCGATGTGCACACCGAGGCGCTGGTGGAGGCGGAGCTGCGCCGGGCCCTGGCGGCCACCACCGCGCTGGTCGTCGCCCACCGGCCGTCCACGGTCCTGCTCGCCGACCGGGTGGCGCTGCTGTCCGGCGGCCGGATCGCCGCCGTCGGCACCCACCACCAACTGCTCCGGGACAACCCCGAGTACGCCCTCTTGATGTCCGGCGAGGGAGAGAGCGCCCGATGACCACCACCGCAACCGGCCTCCCGCCCGACGACCCCGAGGAGCACCGCGCCCCGCAGCAACGGCCGCCTGCCACACCGCACTCCCCCCAGACCGAGGGCCCCTCGGAGACCGGGAGCTCGCCGGAGGCCGAGGGCATCCCGGAGACCGGGAGCTCCCCCGCCACCGACGCCTTCGCAGACGATCTGCTCCCCACCCCCAAGGGGGCCTCACGCACCCTCCTGGCCTCCCTGCTGGCGCCGCACCGGCGCCGGGTCCGCTGGGTGGCCGTTGCGCTGCTGCTCCAGCAGGCCGCCGTGCAGGCCGGTCCGCTGCTGGTCGCCTACGCGCTCGACAGCGCGGTGCCGGCCCTGCGGGCGGGCGATCACGGGCCGCTGATCGCCGTGGCGGTGGCGGCGGTGCTGTGCGCGGTGGCGTCCGGCGGGCTGCAGTTCGGCTTCACCCAGCTCTCCGCCCGGGTCAGCCAGGATGTGCTGCTCGACCTCCGCGGCCGGATCTTCCGGCATGCGCAGGCGCTGAGCCTGGACTTCCACGAGCGCTATACGTCCGGCCGGCTGATCTCCCGCGCCACCACGGACGTGGAGTCGCTGCGTGAACTCCTCGAGGAGGGGCTGCAGGAGCTGATCACGATCGTGCTCTCGGCGGTCTACATCACCGCCACCCTGATCTGGCTGGACTGGGGATCCGGCGCGGCCGCCCTCGTCTCCGCCGGGCCGCTCGCCCTCCTCGTACGCCGCTTCCGGCGCCGTTCGCACCGGGTCTACAGCGCGAAGTCCACGGCGATGGCGGGCGTCATCGTGAAGTTCACCGAGACGCTGGGCGGCATCCGCCCGGTACAGGCGTTCCGCCGCGAGCGGACGAACGACGCCGCCTTCGCCCGGCTGAACCGCCGGCACGCCCGGATCAACGGCGACACCTCCCTGGAGATGGCGCGCTACGTCGTCTCCTCCCGGCTGGTGGCCAACACCGCGGTCGCCGCGCTCGTCCTGTGGGGCGCCTACCGTGTGGCCACGGGAGGGCTGGCGCTCGGTGTGCTGGCAGCCGGGGTGCTCTACCTCCGGCGGCTGTACGACCCCATCGACCGGCTCGGGATGTTCCTCAACGCCTATGAATCCGCCGCCGCTTCCCTCCAGAAGGTCGCCGGTCTGCTGGCCCTCCGCCCCGGCGTGCCGGAGCCCGCGGAACCCGCCGCGCTGCCGGCCGTCGCGGCGGGCCGGCCGGGCCGCGAGGTCGCCTTCCACGGCGTCCGGTTCGCCTACCGCTCAGGCGGCGAGGTGCTGCCCCGCTTCGATCTGACCCTGGCTGCGGGCACCACCGTCGCCGTGGTGGGTGCCACCGGCGCCGGCAAGTCCACCCTCGCCAAGCTGCTGGCCCGCTTCTACGACCCCACCGAGGGCGAAGTGCTGCTCGACGGCGTCGATCTGCGGGAGCTGCCGGCCACCGCCCTGCGCCGCGGTGTCGTCATGGTCACCCAGGAGGCCTTCCTGTTCTCCGGCACGGTCGCCGACAACATCGCCCTCGGCCGCCCGGACGCCACCCGCGCGGAGATCGAACACGCCGCGAAGGCCCTCGGCGCCCATGACTTCATCACCGCTCTGCCGGACGGCTACGACACCGATGTCCGCAAGCGCGGCGGCCGGATCTCCGCCGGCCAGCGCCAACTGGTCGGCTTCGCCCGCGCCCTGCTCGCCGACCCCGCCGTCCTCATCCTCGACGAGGCCACCAGCTCGCTGGACATCCCCGGCGAACGCGCGGTACAGCGCGCCATGGCCACCGTGCTGCAAGGCCGTACGGCCCTGGTGATCGCGCACCGCCTCTCGACCGTAGAGATCGCCGACCGGGTCCTGGTCATGGCCGACGGCAGGATCGTCGAGGACGGCCCGCCGAAGGAACTCATCGCCGGACGGGGCCGGTTCGCCGCGCTGCACCAGGCGTGGCGGGAGAGCGTCGGGTAGCCGGCCCCGCCGGACGTGCCGTAGGTGGCGGGGAGAGGTTCCGTGACCGGTGCCAGCTCACTCTTCCAGGCCACGGACGGGGGTCGACAGAGGGGAAAGCACCCTTGAAGATGTGGAGTTGACTGGTGATCATCCACGGGGGAGGGCTCCATTGAGCTGCGTGCGATCGGGCATGATGGCGATAGTCGGTCTGGCGGGACGCTTCCCTCAAGCGCCGGACCTCGACGCCTTCTGGGAGTTGTTGCAGTCAGGAAGGGACGTCATCGGTCCGGTACCCTCCGACCGCTGGGATCCGGACGAGGTGATCGACCCGACCCGGGCCATCCCGCGTGTCGGCGGGTTCCTCGACAGGGTCGAGGAATTCGACCCCGAGTTCTTCGGCATCTCACCCCGCGAAGCACAGGTGACGGACCCTCAGCAAAGGCTGATGCTGGAGACCACTTGGCGTGCGCTGGAAGACGCCGGCGAGGTGGCGGCCAGCCTGCGGGGTTCGCGTACCGGTGTGTATTTCGGCGGTCTCTGGCATGACTACGAGCTGCTGCGGAAGAACAGCGGTGCAGGCGCGACCCAGCACAGCATCGTGGGGAATTCCCTGGACAGTGTCCCGTCCCGGGTGTCGTACTTCCTGGGACTCACGGGGCCGAGCCTGACCATCGAGAGCAGTTGTTCCTCGTCCTTGGTGGCTCTGCACCAGGCCTGCCAGGCGCTGCGCCACGGGGAGATCGAGGCGGCGCTGGTCGGCGGGGCCAACCTGATGCTGACGCCGGAAGTGACCGTGGGGCTCACGCACTTCGGCGGCCTCTCGCCGACGGGCCGCTGCCACGCCTTCGGCGCCGGCGCCGACGGTTTCGTCCGTGGTGAGGGCGTCGTCGCGGTGTACGTGAAGACACTTGAGCGTGCGGTCCGCGACGGCGACAGGGTGCGGGCCGTCATCGTCGCCAGTGCGGTCAACAACGACGGCGGCGGGGAGAGCCTGGTCACGCCGAATCCCCGCGCCCAGCAGGCCCTGCTGCAGGAGGTGTACGGCTCCGGAGCCGTTCCCCTGGACAAAGTGGTCTACGTGGAGGCCCACGGCACGGGCACCGTCCGCGGGGATGTCGCCGAGACGGCCGCGCTGGGCTCGGTTCTGGGAGTGCCCTGCCAGGACCGTACGCTGCACATCGGGTCGGTGAAGACCAACATCGGTCACCTCGAACCGGCCGCCGGGCTGGCCGGGTTGGTGAAGGCCACACTGGCACTCGAACATGGCGTCGTCCCGCCGAGTCTGCACGCCGAGGAACTGAATCCGGCCATCGACTTCGACGGGTTGAACCTCGCTGTGGCACGTGAGCCCGTGCCCTTGGCACCGGGCAGCCACATAGGTGTCAATTCGTTCGGCTGGGGAGGAACGAACGCGCATGTCGTCCTCACCGCCGCCCCCGGCACGGTCGACACGGCAGCGGATGCGCCGCCGGAATCCGCCGAACGGTTCCTGCTGCCGATCAGCGCTCACAACGACGAAGCGCTCAGCGAGCGTTCGGCGCACGTGCTCGCACGTCTGGAGGCCGGCGCGCCGATACGCGACACGGCGCAGGCGCTGGCGTGGCACCGCGATCACTTCGCGCAGCGGCGCGCACTGCTCGCACCGGAGCTGAGCGAGGTCGCGGCGGGTCGCGCACGGCCCGTCGGGAAGGTGGCCTTCGTCTTTCCCGGGCAGGGCGCGCAGTGGCCGGGCATGGGAGCTGGTCTCTACGACAGCAACGCGCCGTTCACCCGGGCCATGGACGAATGCGCCGAGGCACTGGCGCGCCGGGTCCCCTGGGACGTCCGGGACGTCGTGGTCAGCGGCGAGGCCCAGGCGCGCGTGGACCAGGTTCAGCCCGCGCTCTGGGCGATGTCGGTCTCCCTCGCCGCCGCCTGGAGGGACGCCGGCGTCCGGCCGGACGTCGTCGTGGGTCACAGCCAGGGGGAGATCGCGGCCGCCACCGTGGCCGGGGCTCTCCCGCTCGACGACGCCGCGCTCGTGGTCAGCAGACGCAGTGACCTTCTCCGGCAGGTGACCGGGCGCGGGCGGATGCTGGCCGTCGATCTCACCCCACACGAGGCTGAGGCCGCGCTGAGGGACTTCGAAGGGCTGGTCGACCTGGCCGTGCACAACGGGCCCCGCTCGTGCGTGCTCGCCGGAGAGGCCGACGCGGTACTGCTGCTGAAGGAGATCCTGGAAACCGACGGGGTGTTCTGCCGCCTGATCGACGTCGACTACGGGTCGCACAGCCCGCAGATCGACCACATCGTCCCCGCCCTTCGCGAGGCACTGTCCGCGGTACGACCCCGCACCGCACACACTCCACAGCTCTCCACCGTCGACCTGCGGTGGCTGGACGGCACGGAACTGAACTCCGCTTACTGGGCGGCGAATCTGCGCAGCAGGGTGCGCTTCGCCGAAGCGGCGGAGAAGCTTCTCGACACAGGTGTGACCCATCTGGTGGAGGTGAGTCCCCATCCGGGGCTCGGGACGGCGCTGCGGGAACTCGGCGACGCCCGTGACGAGCCTTTGGTGATATTGCCCAGCCTCCGCCGGGGCGAGGGCAGCCACACCGACCTGCTCAGGTCTTTCGGTCAGGCCTATGTGTCCGGGCTGAGCGCTCTGGGACCGCGCCCGGCCAGGAGGCCACGAGCAGCCCTCCCGCCGTATCCGTTCCGGCGCGAAAGCTACTGGGTCGACACCCGGCAGGGCGATGCGAAGCGGCAAGGCAGCCGCCGCCTCGCACTCGATCTGAGGCCGTCGACGGCCAACGGAATCTGGGAAGCCGTCCTCGAACTGGGGCTCTCGCACCATCCCTGGCTGGCCGATCACCGAGTGCTCGACACCGTCGTGCTCCCCGCAGGCGGGTATCTGGCCCTGGTCCAGAATGCGTTGCGCGACCGCGCGGACGCGCCGCTCACCTTGCGGGACGTCACGCTGCCGACGCCGCTGCCCCTGGGCGACGCCCCGGTGCCCCTCGCGGCCACGTGGCGCCCGAGTGCGGGCACGGCAGGCGTGTTCACACTGGCCTCCGGCGAGGAGAACGGGTGGACCCGGCATTGTCGTACGCTCGTCTCCTGGGGCACCTCGCCGGAGCCCGCGAAGTTCCCTGAGCGGCTGCTCAGCGCCGCGCCTGTGGACCCGGACGACTTCTACCGGCGCTGCGCGGAGCGGAGCCTGGCCTATGGCAGCGCCTTCAGGTCGGTGCTCGGGGGCCACCTGGGCCAGGATGAGGCCCTGGTCGAAATCGGGCTCCCCGCGGGCAGCCCGTCGGGACAGGCGGCGGGGGCTCTGCACCCGGTGCTGTGGGACGGCATTCTGCAAGCGGCTCTCGCCGTCGGCGACGGCCCCTGTGTCCCGGTCGCCATCGGCTCGGCGAACGTGACGGTGACCGGCGCGCCCCGTCTGTGGGTCCACGCACGGCGTACGGCAGCCGGCTTCGACCTCATGGTGTTCGACGCCGACCGGGTGCCCGTCGGCGAGTTGCGCGGCGTCGTCCTGGCCGACGCCCCGGCGGGGGTGTCAAAGGCCCCGGGCCCGGACCACGTCTTCGGGATGAGCTTCGAGCCGCAGGAAAGGACGGACGGACCAGGGCCCGGCGCCTTCGTCGTCTGCGGTCGCAGGGACGTACTGCCGGGCGGGCTCGGCCTCGACGCGTTGCCACGCGCCGGCCTGGTGGTCTTCGTCGCTCCCGTGGACGGGCGGACCGGGCTGATGGAACTGACGGAGGTGATCCGCCGTTGCCTTGAGGAGAATCCGTCGGCCCGGCTTGTCGTTGTCGTGCGGGAGGAAGATCCCTCCGCCGGTCTCTACGCCGGCTTCGTGGCGGTGGTGCAGGCGGAGTACCCGCAGTTCCTGGCGCGGCTCGTCGAGGTCGCCGGGTTCACCCCGGAACGGGTCGCCGACCTGGTGGCGGAGCTCGCGGCCACCGAGGACCGGGTCGTGCTGCGGGACGGCGAACGCCTAGTGGGGCGCCGTGTCCGGGGTGGCACCGACCGGACACCCGCGCCGTGGCGGAGCGGCGCCCGCACGCAGCCTTTCCTGCTCGGTGTCGCCCGTCCGGGAAGCCTGGACTCGCTGTGCCGGTGGCCCCTCGACCGGTCCCGGCCGGCCGCGGGCCGTGTCGAGGTGGCCGTGGAAGCCGCTTCGCTCAACTTCATCGACGTCATGAAGACGATGGGCGTCTACCCGGACACCTCGGCGGATCGCGACGTGCTGGGGCTCGACTGCGTCGGAGTCGTGACGTCGGCCGGCCCGGGCGTGACCGGAGTGGGTGTGGGTGACCGCGTGGTGGCCTGCGGGTTCGGCACACTCGCCTCGCACGTCACGGTGGACGCGCGTCATGTGCTGCCGGTGCCGGACGGCTGGAGTGCGGCTCAGGCCGCAGCCCTGCCGATGGTGCTCGTCACGGCCTGGCACGCGCTCGTACAGGTGGCCCGGGTCGAGAGGGGGGACACGGTCCTGGTGCATTCGGCCACCGGTGGTCTCGGCCTGGCCGCGCTGCGTATCGCACGGTGGGCGGGGGCGGAGGTCATCGCGACGGCGGGTACCGAGGCGAAGCGCGCGTACCTGCGCGGGCTGGGCGTCACGCACGTCTTCGACTCGCGCGGTCTCGACTGGGTGGCGGGCGTACGAGCCGCCACCGGCGGCCGGGGCGTGGATGTCGTGCTCAATTCACTGGCGGGCGCGGCCATTCCGCTCGGCCTGGAGGTGCTTGCTGAGGACGGTCGCTTCGTGGAGGTCGGAAAGCGCGACATCCATGCGGCGACGTCCGTCGAACTCGGAGCGTTCGCCAAGTCGATCACCTTCGCCGCGGTCGATGTCGCCGGCCTGCTGCGGCGCCGGCCCGACCGGTTCGCTGCGCTGCTCAGGGAGGCCTGGCAGCTCGTCGAGACGGGGGCGTTCGGGCCGCTGCCGGTGCGGCAGTGGGGCTTCGCGGACGCGGAGGACGCGTTCCGGGCCATGTCGCGCGCCGAGCACCGTGGGAAGATCGTGCTCGTCGACCCGCTCACCGGTGGTGCCGTCACTCCACGGCCTCTGCCGGCGGGCCGGTTCCGCGCCGGAGGCACGTACCTGATCACCGGCGGGCTCGGTGCGCTGGGTCTGTCGCTCGCCGAGTACCTGATCTCCTCCGGAGCCGGCGCCCTGGCACTCATCGGACGGTCCGGGCGCGCCGATCCCGATCGGCTGGCCGCGCTGCGCGCTCAGGGCGTGACGGTTCGCGTCTGGCAGGCGGACGTCGCCGACGAGCAGCGGATGAGGGTCGTCCTGGACGAGATCCGTCGGACGCTGCCGCCGCTGCGCGGTGTGTTCCACGTGGCCGGTGTCCTCGACGACGCGACGTTGCAGACCATCGACGCCGACAGCGTCGAACGGGTGCTCCGTCCGAAGGTGGAGGGCGCGCGCCTCCTGCACGACCTCACCGCCCACGACGCACTCGACCTGTTCGTGCTGTTCTCGTCCGCTGCCGCATTCGTGGGCACCGCGGGGCAGGCGGCATACGCCGCCGCGAACAGCTGGCTGGACGCACTGGTGAGGCGCAGGCGCCGGAAAGGCCTGCCCGGTCTGAGCGTGCAGTGGGGGCCGGTGGCCGGGGTGGGGCTCGCGGCACAGGACGCCGGGCGTGGAGACCGGCTCGCCGGTCGTGGACTGCGCAGTGTGACCGTCGACGCATGCTGGCAGGCGCTGCGGCATTTCATCGAGACGCACCAGACGGTCGTCGCCTATGCGGCGCTCGATCCGCGGCGATGGCTGGAGACCTATCCGGCAGCCGCGTCACTGAGCAGTTGGCAGTCCCTCGCAGGGGCGGAGCACGGCACACCGGACGGCGGCCTCGGTCTGCGTCTCGTTCCGGCCGGTCAGCGCAGAGAACTCGTGGCGGGCATCGTCCGCCACGAGGCGGCGCTGGTGCTGCGCCTCGCACCCGAGAAGCTGCTGGACGACGTCCCGTTGCGGTCCCTCGGCCTCGACTCGCTGATGACCCTGGAGCTGCGCAACCGGCTGGAGGCCTCGCTCGCCACGCGTCTGAGCCCCACTCTGCTGTGGAAGTACGGAACGCTGTCGCGCCTGACCGGGGCGCTGACCGACCTGTTGGCCAGGGAAGAGGCAACTGCACGTGACTGAGAAGCCCTTGCTGACCCTTGAGGAGGCACGTCAGCTCCTCGCGGAGTACCTGCCGGACGAAGCCGGTCTCGACGTGGCCGAGGTGACGTCCGAGGGGTTGGTGTTCACGGCGGCGCCGGAGCGGCTGTGGGTGCGGCCCGGCGGTACCGTCTCCGGCCCGGCGATCTTCACCTTCGCCGACCTGTCCGCATTCGTTGCGGTCAGCGCGTATGCGGGGAAGGTGCCTTCGGCGGTGCTGACGTCGAGCAGCTTCAGTTTCCTTGAGGCGGTGGAGCCGGGATTGCTGCGCGTCCGCGTCGCGGCAGCCCGTGTCGGGCGCCGATCGGCCGTCCTCACCGCGCATGTCGAGGACGAACAGGGTCTCCTCGTGGCGATGGGGACCCTGCACTTCTCCTACCCCGGCAAGAGACTTTCCTGAGCGCGGCGCCTGCGGGGAGCGGGACGGCGCCTGGTCGTCGGCCTGCGCTCCCCGAGTGCCGGGACGAGGCCGTTCGGCTACCTGCCCTGATCGAGCGGACGTATCGAGTAACCCGACCGCTCCCAGGGGTAGGACGGCAGAGACGTCACCGCCCGTACCGCTCTGCCCGGCACCGGTGCCGCCGGATCCATGGCCGTCACCCGCGGGTCCCGGCCGCCGTCGGCGAGAGCGGCCAGGGCCTCTGCGGCGGCCTCGGCGTTGTC
Source organism: Streptomyces sp. NBC_00400 (assembly GCF_036048035.1). Lineage (NCBI taxonomy): Bacteria > Bacillati > Actinomycetota > Actinomycetes > Kitasatosporales > Streptomycetaceae > Streptomyces > Streptomyces sp. NBC_00400. The sequence continues at coordinate 2,424,344 of NZ_CP107940.1, forward strand.
CGCGCTGACCCAGACCGCGTGGCGCAGCCGGGTACGGCCATGCGTCGCGGTGTACGCGAACGCCGCGTAGTCGGCCTGGTCCACCCACTGTGCATATCGGGCCGCCAGCTCCCGGAGCGCCTTCTCCGTGTGACCGCTCACCATGAACCCGTCGGTCCGGGCACCGTCCTGTGACGGCGGATGCGGGCCTGAACCGGGGTGGGCGGAGAGAACGACGTGGGCGTTGGTGCCGCTCATGCCGAAACTGCTGACCGCCGCACAGCGTCCCGAAGACTCTTTCCAGGCAAGGGTTTCGGTCGGTACGGCCGGGCCGCCGTCCGCCAGGTGGATCCGCGGGTTCAGCGTGCCGAACTGGGCCTGCCGGGGAATCTGCCGCTTGTTCAGGCACATCAATGCCTTGATGAGGCCGAGCACGCCCGCCGCCGCTTCCGCGTGGCCGATGTTGGCCTTCACCGATCCCACGTACCACTCCCGTGCCGGTGTGCCCAAGGCGGTCCTGGCCGCCTCCACCTCGATCGGATCACCCAGTGCGGTTCCGGTGCCATGGGCCTCCAGGTATCCCACGTCCCCTGCCGTCAGCCCGGCGGCCGCCAGTACGGATTCGATCAGCTTCGTCTGGGACAGCACGTTGGGCGCGGTGAATCCGGACGACCGGCCGTCCTGGTTGATGCCCGAGGCTTCGACAACCGCCAGGACGCGGTCCCCCTCGCGTTCCGCGTCGCTCAGCCGCTTGAGGATGAGCGCGCCACACCCCTCACCACGTACGAAGCCGTTCGCCCGCGCGTCGAACGGGCGGCAGCGGCCGTCCGGTGACAACGCCTCGGTGCGTTGGATCTCCGCCGTGGAACGGGGGGCGAGCACCAGGTTCACGCCCGCGGCCACCGCGACGTCACAGTCCCCGGCCGCCAGTGCCCGGCAGGCCGTGTGCAGGGCCACGAGCGAGGAGGAACACGCGGTGTCGACAGCCATCGCCGGCCCCTGGAACCCGAGCGTGTAGGCGATGCGGCCGGCCGCGAAGCAGTGACCATTGCCGATCAGCCAGGAAGAATTGGGCTCGTCGTCCGCCCAATACCGGTAATCCTGACCGGTGATGCCGACGTACACCCCGGTCGAGTCGGCGGCGGCCGCCGGCGGGATGGCGGCGTCCTCGAAAGCCTCCCACACGACCTCGAGCAGCAGGCGGTGCTGCGGGTCGAGACTCCTGGCCTCACGGGGAGAGATCCCGAAGAACTTCGCGTCGAAGCCCAGTACGTCGTCCAGGTAGCCACCGCGCGACAGAAGGCCTTCCCAGGCCCGGCCGAAGACGGTGCGCCGCTGCTCGGGCAGGTCCCTGATGAAGGTACGGCTCTCCGCAAGGGCCTGCCAGTACGCCTCCCGGTCCCCGATTCCTCCGGGCGCGCGCAGGCCGACGCCGACGATGGCCACACGACCGGAGGAACGTTCGGCGTCGAGTTGCTCCCTCAGCGACTTGATCGTCTCCATGGCCCGACGCAGCGGGCTCGCAGCAGCATCCGAAGTCGATGGTGATGTCACCAGCCGGGACGATAGCAGCCGCGAGCGGGCGGCTCCCGCGATGCGGGACGTCCAGCCGGTGAAGGGACTTGATGATCACTCAACTCTGGTGCTTCTCCTGCCGGTTGTGGCAATGTGGCGCACCGTGAGCCCGGATCCGGGCCGCACAACGGGGGCAAGGCGTCGGTGTCGACGTGTCTGCATCCCTGCTCCCCCGTCACCGCGAGGCAGCGAGGATCACTTGTGACGATTGCAGTCCTGGACGACGAAGAAGTCGTGGTGCGGACTCCCGAGGAGTTCCACCGCATGCCGCGTGACTACCAGAAGATCCTGGTCAGTCAGATCACCATCAACACCGAGGGCGAACTCTCCGGCGGGGACGACTACGCGCTGATGTTCCTGCCCCTGGCTCCGACATCCGAGGAGCGACAGGTGTGCGCCGAGCGGGCGGCCGAGGAGTACGACCACTACAAGATCGGAAAACGCGTCCTGGCCGACCTCGGTATCGACACCACGTACATGGAGAACCAGTCGCTCGCCGAACGGACCTTGTTCGCCGACGAGCGCATGCACTCGTGCACCACCTGGGCCGAGCGCGGCATCTACTCGTACATCGGCGAGGAGACCGCCATGGTGATGCTGCGTGAGTTCGCCGAAAGCAGCTACCGGCCCTGGGCCGAGGCAGTGCGCACGATCATCCTGGACGAGAAGATCCACATCGCCCACGGCGCACGTGTCTGCCGCAACCTCGCCGTCACCGAGGAAGGCCGCGAGCAGCTGCAGGCGGCGCTGGACCGGCTGTGGCCGATGTTCGTCGGCATCTTCGGAAGCCCCCACACCAAACGTTCGAAGCTCGCTGTGCGCTACGGGCTGCGCAAGACCACCAACGGCGAGGCCATCGAGCTGTGGCGCGAGAAGGTCACGGAGCGCGTCACCAACCTCGGCCTGCGTGTTCCCGAGTGAGGCGAGAGACCACCATGCCCATACCTGTGGCGATCACACCGCGCCCGCCCTCCAGGGCGGAGTCCAAGGCCCGTCTGCGGGAGATCCTGGCCGAGCGGCCCGACCTGGCAGCGCGGCTGAAGACCGTACGGAACATCGGCCGGCGGGTACGCGGCTGCGAGATCCACCTCACCACCGCATGCAACATCCGTTGCAAAGGCTGCTGGTACTTCGAGGGCGGATTCGACAGTGCGGTGAAGGAAACCTCGGACCCGGGGCTCATCCGGGCCTTTGCCGAGAAGCTCGCCTCCGAAGGCGTGACGCAGGCGACGCTCATCGGCGGCGAGCCGACGATCGTGCTCGACAGAGTGCGCCCGTTCGTCGAGGCACTGCCGTACGTCACCATTTCGTCCAACGGCCTGCGCCCCCTGCCCCGGGACGGCTTCGAGAACGTGGCGATCGGCATCAGCCTCTTCGGCGGAGGTCCGCTCGACGACGCCCTGCGGGCACACCGCCCGAACGGCTCGTCCTTCCGCGGCCTGTTCGAGACGGGCCTCAAGCACTACCGCGACGACCCCCGGGTGACGTTCGTCTTCGCCCTGTCCGAGGAGGGGCTTCCCTACATCGAGCCCACGGTGCGGGCGATCCGCGACAACGGCAACCTCGTGACGTTCAACTTCTACAGCGAGCACGGTTCGGAAAGTCCGCTGCGCATCGAGAACGAGAAGCGGACCCTGTCCGAAGCGCTGCGAGTCAAGGAACGGTATCCGGAGACGGTGGTCAGCCATCCGTACTTCATCGAGGCGTTGATCACCGGTCGCAGCCACTGGGGCGCCCGTTTCGGATACGACGTGTGCCCCAGCATCAGCGTCGACATGCCGGAGCACGAGCAGCGGGTCGCCAACGGCAATCCCGTCCTCGACGGCTTCGCCGTCTACGGTGCCGACTACGCCACCCTGCAGTTCTGCTGTACGTCCGGTGACTGCGGCAACTGCCGTGACAGCCAAGCCGTCTACAGCTGGCTGATGGTCAGTCTCCACTGGTTCCTGGACAGTGTGCAGCGCCTGGAAACCTGGATGGACCTGGCGGAGAGCTACTGGCGCCAGTGGTACTGGTCGCAGACCCACTCCCCGAACTTCCATCGCTGACAGCTACTTCGTACCGCAGAGAAAGAGCGTTCATGTCTGACAGCATCACTGCCGAGACCGTACTGGAACTCATCCGCCAGGAGCTCGTGGACGCCGGCGTGGAGGAGGAGGCCGTCACGTCCGAGGCGAAGTTCGACGACCTCGACATCGACTCGCTCGACGCCGCGGAGCTCATGGCCACCATCAAGCGCACGTACCAGGTGGCCATCCCGCGTCCGGAACTCGCCGAGGTAACGGTGGGACAGCTCGCGGTGAGGGTTGCGGAACAGGCCGGTCGTTGACCGTTCCCGTCGCGGTCACCGGCGTCGGCGCGGTCACTCCGCTCGGCGTCGGGGCCGATGTCCTCTTCTCCCGGCTCATCGCCGGGGAGACCGGTCTGGCCGACGGCGACGGCAGGTGCCATGAGTTCGACGCCGGCTCCTTCCTCAGCCGGCGGGAGCGGCGCCGCAACGCGCGCTTCGCGCAACTGGCCCTCGTCGCGGCGGACGAGGCAGTGCACCAGGCGGGGTGGACGGACACGTTGCCCTATCCCGCCGAGGATGTCCTGTGCGTCATGGGCACCGGTCTCGGCGGAGCACCGGACCACGCGAACGCCGAGGCGACGCCGCTCACCGTGCCGCTGATGATGCCCAACAGCGCCGCGGCGAGTCTCAGCATGCGCTACGGCATCCACGGGGAGTCCCTTGCCACCTCCGGGGCCTGCGCCGCAGGTGCGCAGGCCATCGGCTTCGCCTTGCGCAGCATCCGGCGCGGTGAGGCGGCGGCCGCTGTCGTCGGCGGCGCCGAGGCGGCCTCCGTGCCGCTCGTCCGGGAATCGTTCGAGCACGCCGGTGCGCTGTCTTCGAGCGGTAGGTGTCTGCCGTTCGACGAGGACCGGGACGGCTTCGTCATGGGCGAGGGGGCGGGCGTGCTCGTCCTGGAGAGCGTCGAAGGCGCGCGAGCGCGCGGTGCCTCGGTCCTCGGACTGGTGCTGGGCTACGGCGCGACAAGCGACGCGCACCACCTCACCGCGCCGCCGCCGGACGGCCTCCCCGCGGCGCAGTGCGTTCGACGGGCCCTCGCCGACGCAGACGTCACTCCCGGGGACCTCTGCTACATCAACGCTCATGGCACGGGAACACGATTGAACGACGAAGCGGAGATCCGCTCGCTCGGCCGTGTCCTGGGGGACGCCCTGTCCACCGTTCCGCTCTCCTCGACAAAGGCGGCGACCGGGCATCTGTTCGGGGCGGGTGGTGCGGTGGAGGCCATCGTCACCCTGGCCGCGCTGCGGCGGGGAATCGCTCCGGCGACGGCCGGCACACGGCGGCCGGATCCCGCGCTCGGCCCGGTCGACCATGTGCGCACGCCCCGGGTACTGGAGCCGCGTTCCAGGGGTTCGGTCGGGCTCTCCGACTCGTTCGGTTTCGGCGGTCACAACGCCGCCCTGGTATTGGGAGCACCGTGAACGGTTTTGATCTCCGCGGCCGCCGCTACCTGGTCACCGGTGTCACCAATGACGAGTCCATCGCCTGGCACGTCGCGGCGGCGCTCCAGCGCCATGGCGCCGACATCGTGCTGAGTTCCTTCGGACGTGCCGCCCGGATCGCCCGTAAGGCGGCGGCGCTGCTGCCGAACCCGCCGGACGTCATCGACCTCGATGTCACCGATGAAGAGGCCTTGGCCGCCGTCGCCGGTGAACTCGCCCGCCGTTGGGACGCGCTCGACGGGGTGCTGCACAGCATCGCCTATGCGCCTGCGGACGCGGTGGGCGGTGGCTTCCTCGATACGTCCGCGGCGAGCGCCACACAGGGCTTTCAGGTCTCCGCGTATTCGTTGCAACGGCTGGTCTCCTCGCTGACGCCGCTGCTGTCCGCGAGCGAACACGGCGGCAGCGTGGTGGGACTCACCGTCGACAGCGCGCGCACCTTGCCCGGTTACGACTGGATGGGGGTGTTCAAGGCGTCATTGGACGCGGTGGCCCGCTACCTGGCCATGTACTTGGGGCCACAGGGCATCCGCGTGAACCTGGTCGCATCCGGCCCGCTGGAGACTCTTTCGGCGCAGGGGGTCGGCTCGTTCGACGCGCTGGCCGAGTACTACGAGCGCTGGGCACCTCTCGGGTGGGACCGCACCGATCACGAGCAAGTGGTGGGTGCCGTGTTGTTCCTGCTGTCCGATCTGGCGGCCCGTACCACCGGCCAGGTGTTGCACGCCGATGGTGGGGTGCATGCCATAGCCGGCGGGATCGGAGAGGCCCCGCGTTGACCATAATTGACTGATACTCATGTGGCAGGATGACGTCAGTGGGAGGCGTCTGTCGCTAGAAAAAAGCCGTCGGTATCGAAGGAGTTGGCCATGGGCCGCGATTTCCCCTTGTTCCGCACAAAGAGTCCTGTGCCGGATGCGGAACGGGCGGCGATCCTGTCGGAACCAGGCTTCGGGCGGCACTTCACCGATCACATGGCCTCGGCGGTGTGGACCCCGGCAGACGGGTGGCACGAGCACAAGATCGCGCCGCTGGAGCCCTTCTCCCTGCACCCCAGCGCAGCAGTACTGCACTACGCTCAGGAGATCTTCGAGGGCCTGAAGGCGTACCGCCACGCCGACGGCAGCATCTGGCTGTTCCGTCCCGAGGAGAACGCACGGCGATTCATCCGCTCGGCCAAAAGGATTGCGCTTCCTGAGCTGCCGGAGGAGGACTTCCTCGCCAGTGCGGAGGAGCTGATCCGCGCCGACGAACAGTGGGTTCCGGCCTCCGGCGGTGAAGAGAGCCTCTACGTACGGCCGTTCATGTTCGCGACAGAGGCATTCCTCGGTGTCCGGCCGGCCGAGCAGGTGGTCTACTCGGTGATCGCGAGCCCCGCCGGGCCTTACTTCCCCTCCGGCGTCAGTGGCGTCTCACTGTGGGTGAGCAGCCAGTACACGCGCGCGGCGAAGGGCGGGACCGGCACAGCCAAATGCGGCGGCAACTACGCCGCGAGCCTCGCCGCGCAGATCGAGGCACGAGAGCACGGCTGTGACCAGGTCATGTACCTGGACGAGACCGGCGGCGAGGGCAACCTGGAAGAGTCCGGCACCATGAACCTGTGCCTGATCACATCGAGCGGTGAACTGCTGACCCCACCCCTCGGCACGATTCTCGAAGGCGTGACCCGGGCCACCATCCTCGCTCTCGCCGACGACTTCGGTCTGACCCCGGTGGAGCAGTCCATCACGCTCGACGAACTGCGTGCCGGCGCCGCAGACGGTTCGATCACCGAGGTGTTCGCCGCCGGCACGGCGGCCGTGGTCACGCCGATCGTGGGCTTCAAGGGTGACGGCTTCGACTTCACCGTCGGAAGCGGCGCACCCGGCAAGCAGACGGTCGCACTCCGCAATCACGTATTGGACATCCAGTACGGCCGTGCCGAAGACAGGCACGGCTGGATGAGGCGCGTGATCTGATCCACGCCGTCGTGGCCCATTCGGTGGTCACGACGGGACCGGCCGGGACCCGGCCAAGCGGACGCCCGGCCGCAAGCGCGGACGGGCCGGGGACGTCCGTCACCGCCGAGACGGCCACCTGGCCCTACGCGAAGAACTCGGCGCATGGTCCGGCCCCGGAAGGGTTCCCGGCCGGGACGGCAGCGGTGTCCGCAGGTCGCCGGAGGCGGTGGGCGACGGCCCCGCGCCGAGGACGGCGAGCACGAAAGCAGTGGTGAGGGCGCGGACGTCATCGGCCCGTTTGATCAGGTAGTGACGGCCGCCGGGCACCTCATACCGGACCAGGTCCGGCACCACCTGGCGGGCCCGCCGGGCGTACTCCAGCGAGCGGGCGGCGCTCGCCGCACTGCGGTCCCGGTCGCCATGGATGATCAGCACCCGTCGGCCCGCCAGGTGCTCCCCCTGGTCGCCGGCCGGCAACCAGGGGGCGATACCGACCACGCCTGCCACGGTGGGGTGGCCGGCGGTCCAGAAGGCGGCACGGCCCCCCAGCGAGTTGCCGATCAGTACGACGGGGACGTCGCCGTACCGACGGGTGATCTCGTCCAGCGCCCAGCGGGTGTCGACGGCGGTGTCTGCGGCATCACCGTTCCAGCCCCGGTAGCGGTAGTGGAGCAGGTGCACGGCAATACCGCCGGAGCGTCCACGCTCCGTGAGTTCGGCCATCAGGTCCTGCAGTCCCAGCTCGGCGATCTTCAGCGGCCCCCGCCGGCTGCGGACGAACCCGCCGGGCAGCAGCAGAGCCACCGCCTTCACCGCGTCCTCCCCTTGCCACTCCGTCAGCCCTGCACTGCGTTCGCGCGATGTGAACATGCATATCCTCCCCGCCGATCGGTATCGGTTCCCGGTGTCCCGCGGCAGGACGCACACGGCCGGGCAAGAACCGTGTCCGCGCACCACGAAACCCGGGGGAACCCGGAACGGTCCCTGGTTACCTGCTTGAGCCGGCGACTTCCCGCCTTCACCGGCCGGGCTGCTGTCTGTCCGTCACACCACCTCGGCGCTCCACCGCGGCACACCCGTCCTGCGCGGCGAGGGCCTTACGGGCGCGCCGGGCCGCGCCCCCTCCGACCAACGACCTGGTGGGCATGGGCGGGCCCCCGTGAACGAGGAACAGCGTCGGTCCTCCGCCGCTGTCGAGAGCGGTGAGGTGCGTGCCATCCATGGAGGTGGCGACGAGTTCAGCCATGCGCACCATGCTGCGCCGCCCGGCCTACAGTGCACCGACATCCCACCGACAGCGAGCCCACGCCACCACGTGGACTGCGTGCGGTGGTCCCGTCTGGCCTACGCGGCCCCTCGTGGGAAAGGATGATCGAGTGAACGATCTTCCCTCGCCGCGCTCCCTGCGCCCGGTCCGCGGCGCTGCCCGCTGCGCCGTCGCCGCCCTCGTCCTCGCCGGTGCCGCCTGGGCGGCCGTTGCCCTGTGGCAGCTCCGGCTCGCCCTGTCCGGGATGCCTGCTTCCGGGCTCCCGGACCAGGGCGGCGGCCGGCATCGCACGCTGACCGCCCTGGAGAACGCCTTCCACATGGTCAGCGCCCTGGCGGGCGCGACCACCGTGCTCTGCGCGCTCGCCTTTCTGGCCTGGTTGTGGCGCGTCCGGGACAACGCCTGCGCCCTCTCCGGACAGCCGCCGCGCTACGCCGGGCCGTGGGTCTACGCGGGCTGGATCGTGCCCGTGGCGAACCTGTGGGTGCCCCGCGGCATCATCGTCGACGTCCACCGTGCGAGCGCGCCGGGAGAACGGCTGCCGCGCGCCGTGAACTGGTGGTGGGGCCTGTGGCTGGCCGGGATGCTGAGCGGTACGGGCCTGATGTACACGGGTTCCACGGACGACGTCATCGCCCGCGCCTACCAGGACGTACGGCCGCTCCTGGCCGCGGACACCGCCGTCATCGGCGCGGCGGTGGCCGGCATTTTCGTCGTCCGCGCCCTCACCGCGGCGCAGCAGCAACGCATCGGCAACGCCCCGCGGTTCGAGAACACCGGCACAGCGGCGGGCTGAGCGGCACGCGCCGCGGCGGGCGGCCGACGGGCCGGCCGGCCGCGGCGGCCACGACGGCCACGGCGGTCTCCGTTCCCGGCGGAGCGAGCGCCGCCCGGCACCCCCGAGCCCGCAAGGGCGCCCCCGGAGCCGCCAAAGGCGCCCCGGCGGCGGGATCTTCATGGGACGGGATCCGGACGGCTATGAGCTGCGCTTCCCACAGTTTTCGGAGGTTTGAACGGGCGGGAACGGATCGCGCGGCCGATCACGGGCCGTCCGGGTTCCGAACACCGATTTCGCGCAACGGACGGTTTCCGGCCAATTCGTTGAACGGTGCCTGACAACAAGCCACTGGTGGTGGGACTCTTCCCCGCAACCGCCGCACGGATCCCCACAGCACCACATCCCGCGGTGGCCGCAGGTTCCACCTTTCCCACCCGTACTGCCCGTACCGCCCGTACACCCAGCACCTCCCGTACGTCTCCCCCCACACGCTCCAAGAGTTCTGCCTCGCTCTGCCCGGACGGCCGCTTCGCCGCCCGGTCCCCCTCGGCCGCCTCGCCACTCGGGCGGCCACCGCAGAAGGAGTCAGTGTGAGACGCACCCCCCATGGACGCGCCGTTGCGACCGGCGCACTCGTCGCCGTCACGGCAATGCTGGCAGTCGGCGTCCAGGCCGGTACCGGCACGGCGGCCGCCCCGCGGCCGGGCACCACGCATGCCACCCCCGATCCCGGCGCCCTGCCGGCCAAGCTGTCCCCGTCCCAGCGTGCGGAGCTGATACGGGCAGCCAGTGCCACCACCGCCGAGACCGCCCGGCAGCTCAAGCTCGGCGCGCAGGAGAAGCTGGTCGTCAAGGACGTCTCGAAGGACGTCGACGGCACCGTCCACACCCGCTACGAGCGCACCTACGACGGACTGCCCGTCCTCGGCGGCGACCTCGTGGTGCACCGGGCCAAGGGCGGCACCCTCAAGGGCGTCACCAAGGCCGTGCGCTCCCAGCTCAAGGTCGCGAGCACGACCGCGAAGGTGAAGCCGGCCGCGGCCGAGGCGAAGGCCGTCTCGTCGGCGCGGGCGCTCGGGTCGGAGAAGACCGGAGCCGCGAAGGCACCGCGCAAGGTGGTCTGGGTCGCCGACGGCAAGCCGCTGCTCGCGTACGAGACGGTGGTCGGCGGGCTGCAGGACGACGGCACCCCCAGCCAGCTGCATGTCATCACGGATGCCACGACCGGCGCCAAGATCTTCGAGTACCAGGGGATCGACAAGGGCATCGGCAACAGCGAGTACAGCGGCAAGGTCACCCTCGGGACCTCGGGTTCGGCGCCGAACTTCTCGATGACCGACGCCACGCGCGGGGGCCACAAGACGTACGACCTCAAGCACGGGTCCTCCGGGACCGGCACGCTCTTCACCGACGCGGACGACACCTGGGGCGACGGCACCCCGCAGAACGCCCAGACGGCCGCTGTCGACGCGGCCTACGGCGCGCAGGAGACCTGGGACTACTACAAGAACGTGCACGGCCGCAGCGGCATCAAGGGCGACGGCGTGGGCGCCTACTCCCGTGTGCACTACGGCAACAGCTACGTCAACGCCTTCTGGGACGACGGCTGCTTCTGCATGACGTACGGCGACGGCAGCGGCAACAACTCCCCGCTGACCGCCATCGACGTGGCCGGCCACGAGATGTCGCACGGTGTCACCGCGGCCACCGCCAACCTCACCTACAGCGGTGAGTCCGGCGGCCTCAACGAGGCGACCTCGGACATCTTCGGCACCGCGGTGGAGTTCTACGCCAACAACACCTCCGACCCCGGTGACTACCTCATCGGCGAGAAGATCGACATCAACGGCGACGGCACCCCGCTGCGTTACATGGACAAGCCGTCCAAGGACGGTGCCTCGGCCGACTACTGGTCGAGCAACGTCGGCAACAAGGACGTGCACTACTCGTCCGGTGTCGCCAACCACTTCTTCTACCTGCTGTCCGAGGGCAGCGGCCCGAAGGACATCGGCGGCGTCCACTACGACAGCCCGACCTCCGACGGCCTGCCGGTCCCGGGCATCGGCCGGGCCAACGCCGAGAAGGTCTGGTTCAAGGCACTCAGCCAGTACATGAGCGCCAACACCAACTACGCGGGCGCCCGTACCGCCACCCTGCAGGCCGCGGCGGACCTGTTCGGCCAGGGCAGCGCGTCGTACAACACGGTCGCCAACACCTGGGCGGCGGTGAACGTCGGCGCCCGCGTCCCGGACGGCGGCGGGGTCACCGTCACCAACCCGGGCAACCAGACCAGCACCGTGGGCCAGGCGGCGAGCCTGCAGATCAAGGCGAGCAGCGGCACCGCGGGCGCACTGTCGTACGCGGCGACCGGCCTGCCCGCCGGGCTGTCGCTCAACGCGACCACCGGCCTGGTCTCCGGTACGCCGACCACGGCCGGCACCAGCAATGTGACGGTCACGGTCACCGACGCCGCGAAGAAGACCGGTACGGCCGCCTTCACCTGGACGGTCAACGCGGCCGGCGGCGGCAACGTCTTCGAGAACGCCGACGACGTGGCGATTCCGGACGCGGGCGCGGCGGTCACCTCACCGATCAATGTCGGCCGCACCGGCAATGCGCCGAGCACCCTCAAGGTCGCGGTGGACATCGTGCACACCTACCGCGGTGACCTGGTCGTGGACCTGATCGCCCCGGACGGCACGGCCTACCGGCTGAAGAACTCCAGCGCCTTCGACTCGGCGGCCGATGTGAAGACGACCTACACCGTCAACGCCTCCTCGGAGAAGGCCTCCGGCACCTGGAAGCTGCGGGTTCAGGACGTCTACTCCCAGGACACCGGCTACATCAACGGCTGGAAGCTGACGTTCTGACCGTGCCTCGGCACCCGGCCGTCACCTTCGTGTGACACAAGCGGGCCGGCGGATCGTCGCAGCTCACAACTGACCTGCTGGGCAAGCCTGTTGGGCGTCACTCCCGGATCTTCGGGGGTGGCGCCCAGCTCCGTTATACGAACAGCGATCACCTCTCTACGGACAATTTTCAGCCAATTCCCGAACACCCTCCTGACATGCACGCGTTCGAATGGCAGTCTTCCCGAACGCACGTCACACCCGCATCGCTTTGCACCCCCACCTCTTGGCAAAGTTGAAGGAGCACGCGTGACCCCCCACATGTCCCGTAAGACTCGTATCGCCGGTATCTCCCTCGCGGCGGCAGGCCTCCTGGCCGCCGGCATCACCGCAGGCACCGCCGGCGCCTCCCCCGTCCAGGCCCCCACCGCGGACGGTTCGCCGCTCAAGCTGAGCGCCTCGCACCGCGCGGAACTGCTGCGTGACGCGAGCGCCACCAAGGCGCAGACCGCCAAGGAACTCGGCCTGGGCGCGCAGGAGAAGCTGGTCGTCAAGGACGTCATCAAGGACGCCGACGGCACCACGCACACCCGCTACGACCGCACCTACGCCGGCCTTCCGGTCCTCGGCGGCGACATGGTCGTGCACACCGCCAAGGGCGGCGCGATCAAGAGCACCACCAAGTCGACGGGGAAGTCGGTCAAGGTGGCCTCCACCACGGCGAAGATAGCCCCGACCGCCGCCGCGCAGACGGCGCAGGGCACCGCGGTGAAGTCGCTCAGCGGCAAGAAGGCCGACGCGCAGGCGCCCAAGAAGGTCGTCTGGGCCGCCTCCGGCAGCCCCGTCCTCGCCTACGACACCGTCGTCAAGGGCGTCAAGAAGGACGGCACGCCCAGCCGGATGCACGTCATCACCGACGCCAACAGCGGCAAGAAGATCTTCCAGTACGACGACATCCGCACCGGCAAGGGCGAGAGCGAGTTCAGCGGCTCCGTCGACCTGGGCACCTCCAAGGAGGGCAGCGGCTTCACGCTGACCGACGCCGACCGCGGCGGTCACAAGACCCTCAACCTCGGCAACAGCGAGTCCGGCGAGGGCAAGGCCTTCACGGACGAGGACGACAAGTGGGGCACCGGCAAGCCGGACGACCCGCAGACCGCGGCCGTCGACGCCCACTACGGTGCCGCCGAGACCTGGGACTACTACAAGAAGGTCCAGGGCCGCAACGGCATCAAGGGCGACGGCAAGGGTGCCACCTCGCGCGTCCACTACGGCAAGAACTACGTGAACGCCTTCTGGGACGACGACTGCTTCTGCATGTCGTACGGCGACGGCGAGGGCGACAAGGCCCCGCTGACCGCCCTCGACGTCGCGGCGCACGAGATGTCGCACGGTGTCACCGCCGCCACCGCCAACCTCACCTACAGCGGTGAGTCCGGCGGCCTGAACGAGGGCACCTCGGACATCTTCGGTACCTCGGTCGAGTTCTACGCCAAGAACGACAAGGACCCGGGCGACTACCTCATCGGCGAGAAGATCAACATCAACGGTGACGGCAAGCCGCTGCGCTACATGGACAAGCCGTCCAAGGACGGTCAGTCGAAGGACTTCTGGGACTCCAGCACCGGTGGTCTCGACCCGCACTACTCCTCGGGCGTGGCCAACCACTTCTTCTACCTGCTGTCCGAGGGCAGCGGCCCGAAGGAGATCGGTGGCGTCAAGTACGACAGCCCCACGAAGGACGACAAGAAGGTCGAGGGCATCGGCCGGGACAAGGCCGAGAAGATCTGGTTCAAGGCCCTGACCGAGTACATGACCTCGAACACCGACTACAAGGCCGCCCGTGAGGCGACCGTCAAGGCGGCCACCGACCTGTACAAGGCCGGCAGCCCCGAGGTCAAGGGCGTCGAGGCCGCGTGGGACGGCGTCGCCGTCAAGTAACACCCCACGCGCCAACGCGCTGATCCTTTCGGGGTGAGACCACCCCGCAGCGAGCGGTGTCCGGAGAGAACTTCTCCGGGCACCGCTTTCGCGCGTCCGGGGGAGGGTCCGGCCCCCTCCCTACGGGACAGCCCTTACCGCCGCGTCCCGTGATATGGCCGATTTCACCCCCTCATGCGCCCTTGTACGGACTACCTCCTGGGGGGAGGCTGCGAGGTGGGCGCCGAGGGAATCCGGCGCGGCACCGGACATCCGCACACCGCAACTCCGCTGTGATCACACCGAGTTGAGGAGGCGAACGCCGACCGTGTCAGCGCAGTGCCGCAGCCTCTCGCGAGGGGGCGGCAGCGTATCCGCCGGCGCACGGCGGGCCCGTGGCCACCCACCCGTGGGGCACCTCCCGCCGGCCCGTCCGGCAGCCGCCCGGCCGCCGCCCACGGACAGGCCCACCGGGCACGCCCGTGCTCACCCGCATCGCCCACCTGCACAGCATCCACCGGGGGAACCACCGACCGGAGGCCGGAGGAGCGCCGACCCGCCCCGCCGTGTCATCCGCCAGCCGAGTGAAAGCGGACAGGAGCGCCCATGCGCGCACCCGGCACCCCCGCCGTGGAGCGGATACAAAGGACAAAACCCCGCAAAGCGCCACAAACCCAGGTGAGCCCATGATCGGTCGCATTCCTGTTCTGGACATCCGCCCGCAGATCGATTGCGGCCGCCGCCCGGCGAAGGCGGTGGTGGGCGAGACCTTCGAGGTCTCGGCCACCGTCTTCCGCGAAGGGCATGACGCCGTCGCGGCAAATGTGGTGCTGCGCAATCCGGCCGGCCGCTGCGGCCCCTGGACCCCGATGCGGGAGCGGGCACCCGGCAGCGACCGCTGGAGCGCCGAGGTCACCCCCGGCATCGAGGGCCGCTGGTCGTTCACCGTCGAGGCCTGGTCCGATCCGGTCACCACCTGGCGGCAGCACGCCGCCGTGAAGATCCCGGCGGGCATCGACACCGAGCTGGTGCTCGCCGAGGGCGCCGACCTCCACGAGCGGGCCGCCTCGGAGGTCCCCAAGAGCGACGGCCGGGAGTCGGTGCTCAGCGCCGTGGACACCCTGCGCAACCCCGAGCTGCCCGCCGCGACCCGGCTCGCCGCGGCGCTCTCCCCCCAGGTCACCGCGGCGCTGGACCGCCACCCGCTGCGCGAGCTGCTGACCGTCTCGCGCCCGATGCCGCTGGTCGTGGAGCGCCGGCGGGCCCTGTACGGCTCGTGGTACGAGCTCTTCCCGCGCTCCGAGGGCGCCACCGTGACCGCGGACGGCACCGCCGTCAGCGGGACCCTGCGCACCGCCGCCGACCGGCTGCCGGCCGTCGCCGCCATGGGCTTCGACGTGGTTTATCTGCCGCCGGTCCACCCCATCGGCACCTCCTTCCGCAAGGGCCCCAACAATGCACTGTCGGCCGGCCCGGACGATGTCGGCTCCCCCTGGGCCATCGGCTCGCCGGCCGGCGGCCATGACGCCCTCCACCCGGACCTGGGCACCTTCGAGGACTTCGACCACTTCGTCCGCACCGCCCGCGAGCTGCGGATGGAGGTGGCCCTGGACTTCGCGCTGCAGTGCTCACCCGACCACCCCTGGGTCACCCTGCACCCCCAGTGGTTCCACCGCCGCGCGGACGGCTCGGTCGCCTACGCCGAGAACCCGCCGAAGAAGTACCAGGACATCTACCCGATCGCCTTCGACGCCGACTTCCGCGGGCTGGTCCGCGAGACCGAACGCCTGCTGCGCTTCTGGATGGCCAAGGGCGTACGGATCTTCCGGGTGGACAACCCGCACACCAAGCCGGTGGCCTTCTGGGAGAAGGTGATCGGCGAGATCAACCGCACCGACCCCGACGTGCTCTTCCTCGCCGAGGCCTTCACCCGCCCCGCCATGGTGCACACCCTCGCCCGGATCGGCTTCCACCAGTCGTACACGTACTTCACCTGGCGCAACACCAAGCAGGAGCTGACCGACTACCTGACCGAGCTGTCCGGCGAGAGCGCGGGCTATCTGCGGCCCAACTTCTTCGTGAACACGCCGGACATCCTGCACGCCTACCTCCAGGAGGGCGGCCGTGCCGCCTTCGAGGTACGTGCCGTCCTGGCCGCCACCCTCTCCCCCACCTGGGGCCTCTATGCCGGATACGAGCTCTGCGAGTCGGTGCCGCTGCGCCGCGGCAGCGAGGAGTACCTCGACTCGGAGAAGTACCAACTGAGGCCGCGCGAGTGGGATGCGGCGGCCAGGGAGGGACGCACCATCGCTCCCCTGATCACCACGCTCAACCGCATCCGCCGCCGGCATCCTGCCCTGCAGCAGCTGCGCAACCTGCACTTCCACCACGTCGACAACGACGCCGTCCTCGCCTTCTCCAAGCACGAGGGGCACGGCGACCGGGCCGACACGGTGCTCACGGTGGTCAACCTCGACCCGCACCACACCCACGAGGCGACGGTGTCGTTGGACATGCCGGAACTCGGCCTCGGCCGGCACGAGTCCTTTCCGGTGCGCGACGAGCTCACCGGCGATACCTACCACTGGGGCAGGGACAACTATGTGCGCCTGGAGCCGGGCCGCTCTCTCGCGCCCGCCCATGTGCTGTCGCTGCGACCGTCCTCACCGATCGGAGGGTCACCCAATTGATCGTCAATGAGCCTGTCCCCGACACGTTCGAGGACACCCCGGCGAAGGACCGCGATCCCGACTGGTTCAAACGGGCCGTTTTCTACGAAGTCCTGGTGCGTTCCTTCCAGGACAGCAACGGCGACGGAATCGGCGACCTCAAGGGCATCACGGCCAAGCTCGACTATCTGCAGTGGCTGGGGGTGGACTGCCTCTGGCTGCCGCCGTTCTTCAAATCCCCCCTGCGGGACGGCGGTTACGATGTCGCCGATTACACCGCGGTGCTTCCCGAATTCGGTGACCTGGCCGACTTCGTGGAATTCGTGGACGCCGCGCACCACCGCGGTATGCGGGTGATCATCGACATGGTGATGAACCACACCAGCGACCAGCACCCGTGGTTCCAGGAGTCGCGCACCGACCCCGAGGGCCCGTACGGCGACTATTACATGTGGGCCGACGACGACAAGCAGTACGCGGACGCCCGCATCATCTTCGTCGACACCGAGGCCTCCAACTGGACCTTCGACCCGGTCCGCAAGCAGTACTTCTGGCACCGCTTCTTCTCCCACCAGCCGGATCTCAACTACGAGAACCCGGCGGTCCAGGAGGAGATGATCTCCGCCCTGCGCTTCTGGCTCGACCTGGGGATCGATGGCTTCCGGCTGGACGCGGTGCCCTACCTCTACGCCGAGGAGGGCACCAACTGCGAGAACCTGCCGGCCTCGCACGCCTTCCTCAAGCGGGTCCGCGCGGAGATCGACGCCCATTACCCGGACACCGTGCTGCTGGCCGAGGCCAATCAATGGCCGGAGGACGTCGTCGACTACTTCGGCGATTACGGCGTCGGGGGCGATGAATGCCATATGGCGTTCCACTTCCCGGTCATGCCGCGCATCTTCATGGCGGTGCGGCGCGAATCGCGCTATCCGGTGTCGGAAATCCTCGCGAAGACCCCGGCGATTCCGTCCGGCTGCCAGTGGGGCATCTTCCTGCGCAACCATGACGAGCTGACCCTCGAAATGGTCACGGACGAAGAACGCGACTACATGTACGCGGAGTACGCCAAGGACCCGCGTATGCGCGCCAATATCGGTATCCGCCGGCGGCTGGCCCCGCTGCTCGACAACGACCGCAATCAGATCGAGCTCTTCACCGCCCTGCTGCTGTCCCTGCCGGGTTCGCCGATTCTCTATTACGGCGACGAGATCGGCATGGGCGACAACATCTGGCTCGGCGACCGCGACGCGGTACGGACGCCGATGCAGTGGACGCCGGACCGCAACGCCGGGTTCTCCTCCTGCGACCCGGGCCGGCTCTCCCTGCCGACGATCATGGATCCGGTCTACGGATACCAGGTCACCAATGTCGAGGCCGCGATGAGTTCGCCGTCCTCGCTGCTGCACTGGACCCGCCGGATGATCGAGATCCGGAAGCAGAACCCCGCGTTCGGGCTCGGCAGCTATACCGAGCTGTCCTCCACCAACCCGGCGGTGCTGGCCTTCCTGCGCGAGGCGCCGGGCTCCGGTGGCGCGGACGACGACCTGGTGCTGTGCGTGCACAACTTCTCGCGCTTCGCCCAGCCCACGGAGCTGGACCTGCGGTCGTTCAGCGGCCGCCATCCGGTGGAACTCATCGGCGGCGTCCGCTTCCCCGCCATCGGGGAGCTGCCGTACCTGCTGACCCTCGCGGGCCACGGGTTCTACTGGTTCCGGCTGCGCAGAAACTCCGGATAGCGCCGGAGCCCTGACCGGGCACGGGTGCCGGAAAGACGCCCGTACGCGGCCGCCTGGCGCGTACGGGCGTTTTTTGACCTTTCGCTCGGGCACCCTCCCTACTACCGCACGGGCCGGGTGAGCCATCGTCGGTCCCCCCGGCCCGGGAGGGAATCCGCCGCGCAGCGGAGCAGGGCACGCCGGAATCGCCGCTGCCGTACGGACGAGCTCGCCCGGTGCCCGCCTCCGGACCCCCGTCCGGGTGCCTCACCAGCAGCCTCCGTCTGGGGGTACCCCCACCGCGCCATCGCACAGTCAAGGCCGTATTCCGGGACACTTTGCCCTATATGTCGTGTGCCCGGGGAAAGGACGCGACGCCATGTCGGACACCGCCTCGACCCGTGCCACCCGCAACACCCCTGATCACCGCCCGCTCGCCGCCGCCCCCGATCTGCTGTCCTCGCTGGCCCCCCTGCTCGCCGAATGGGTACCGCGCCAGCGCTGGTTCGCCGGTAAGGGGCGGCTGATCACCGGCTTCACGCTGCTCTCGGCGACCGAACTGCTGCCGTGCACCGACGGCAGCGCACCCGGCCTGCTGCTCCTGCTCGTCCGCGCCCAGCAGAGCGCGCCACCGAGCCGTACGCCCGTCGGCGGCGACTGCTATCAGCTTCTGCTGGGGGTGCATCCGGCCCTGCCCCCGCAACTGGCGCCTGCGGTGATCGGCCGTCCCGGCGGCGGCCCGCTGCACGGCCGCACCGTCTACGACGCGCTCCTCGACAACCGGCTGTGCGGGCTCCTGCTGGAGCGGCTGCGGGTGCCGGGCCGGCTCGGGGCGCTGCGCTTCTGCCGGGAGCCCGATGCCGAGATCCCCTCCGGGCTGCCGGGCCGGCCGATCGCCGTCGAACAGTCCAACTCCTCGATCGTCTACGGGGATTCGTTCATCCTGAAGGTCTTCCGGCGGATCGAGCCGGGGGTCAATCCGGATCTGGAGCTGCCGCGGGCGCTGTCGGACGCCAAGTGCGCGCGGGTGCCCGCGCCCGCCGCCTGGTACGAGTCGGCGGCCGCCGAGGAGGGCGGCGAGGCGACGACGCTGGGCGTGCTGCAGCCGTTCCTGCCGGGCTCGGCGGACGGCTGGCAGCTGGCGCTGAACGCGCTGGCCGTCCGCGCCGACTTCACCGGCTCGGCGCGGGCGCTCGGCCATGCCACTGCCGAGGTGCACACCGCGCTCGCCCAGACGCTGCCGACCACGGAGCTGCGCCGCCCGCAGCTGGAGGTGATCGCCGCCCAGATGCACGAGCGGCTGGACGCCACCGCCCGCGCCGTGCCCGTCCTGCAGCCCTACCGCGCCCGGCTGCGCACCGCGTTCGACGCGCTGGCCGCGACCGGCCACGACGGCCGCAGCTGGGCCGCCCAGCGCATCCACGGCGATCTGCACCTGGGCCAGACACTGCGCTCCGCCGACGAGGGCCGCTGGTCGCTGATCGACTTCGAGGGCGAACCGGCCCGCCCGTTGGCCGAGCGGCGCCGCCTCCAGCCGGCGGTGCGGGACATCGCGGGGATGCTGCGGTCCTTCGACTATGCCGCGCGCAGCGGCCCGGCCGGCGGGGACCCCTGGTCGCTGGAGTGGGCCCGGCGCACCCGTGACGCCTACTGCCGGGGCTATGCGGAGGCCGGCGGGCTCGATCCGCGCTCGGCGCCCGAACTGATGCGCGCTTACGAGACCGACAAGGCCGTCTACGAGGTGCTCTACGAGGCCCGGCACCGGCCCGACTGGCTGTCCGTCCCGATGGCCGCCGTCCGGCGGCTGGCGGCCGGCGGGGAGCCGGCCCTGGGGGCGGACAGCCGGCCGGGCCGGCCCGCCGGGTCCGACCACGGCCGGGGGTGAGGGGCCGCAGACGAACCGCCGATCCGCCGCGCGCACGCCCCTACGCCCGTACGCCCCGAGACCCGACCGACGCACCGCCCCGCCCCGCCCCGCCCCGCCCCGAGGAGGCCTCTCGTGACCGCCCGCCCGCCGTCCCGTCCCACCACCCCCGACACCGCGCCCGCTCCGGGCCCGGCCGACGACAGCGCGGCGGGGCGGTCCGGCCACGCGGCGACGCCCCGGCCGCCGGCCGTCGCACCCGCGGCGGCCGCGCGGGGTACCTTCGCCGGCCCCGCGGCCGGTGCCTCGCCCACCCGGCCGTCCGCTCCCCGGGAGAGGGCGACGCCCGGCCGGGCGGCCGCGCCTGCGGGCCCGTCCCGTGCGGTGCCGTCGGGAGCCGGCAGCCATGGGGTCCGGCCCGCCGCGCCGCTGTCCGACGAGGACCGCGGCCGGCTCCTGGACGGTGCCCATCACGATCCGCACGGGCTGCTCGGTGCCCACCCCGTCCGCGGCGGACTGCTCATCCGGGTCCTCAAGCCCTGCGCCCGGCGCATCACGGTCCTGGCGAAGGGGCTGCGCGCCGACCTGCCCGCCGAGGGCGACGGGCTGTTCGCCGGAGTGCTGCCGCTGCGCACGGTCCCGGACTACGAGCTGCTGGTCGACTACGGCGACAACACCCTGACGGTGCAGGACCCCTACCGCTTCCTGCCCACGCTCGGCGAACTGGACCTGCATCTGCTCGCCGAGGGCCGGCACGAGCAGCTGTGGCAGGCGCTCGGCGCACGGATCACGGAGCACCAGGGGGTGACCGGTACCCGCTTCACCCTCTGGGCGCCCAATGCCCGGGGCGTGCGGGTCGTCGGCAACTTCAACTACTGGGACGGCACCGGCCACCCGATGCGCTCGCTGGGCTCCTCGGGCGTCTGGGAGCTCTTCCTGCCGGGCATCGGCGAGGGCGAGCTCTACAAGTTCGAGATCACCCGGCCGGACGGCTCGCGGACCGTACGCGCCGACCCGATGGCCCGGCGGACCGAATGCCCGCCCGCCAACGCCTCGGTCGTGGAGGCCTCGCACTACCGCTGGACGGACGCCGACTGGATGGCCCGGCGCGGCGAACGGCCCGTGCACGAGGCGCCGTTCTCCGTCTACGAGGTGCATCTTCCCTCCTGGCGCCCCGGCCTCACCTACCGCCGGCTCGCGGTGCAGCTCCCCGCCTATGTGAAGGACCTGGGCTTCACCCACGTCGAGTTCATGCCGGTCTCCGAGCACCCCTTCGGCGGCTCGTGGGGCTACCAGGTGACCGGGTTCTATGCGCCCACCGCCAGGATGGGCACCCCGGACGACTTCCGGTTCCTGGTCGACGCACTGCACCGGGCCGGCATCGGCGTGCTGATGGACTGGGTGCCGGCGCACTTCCCGCGCGATGACTGGGCGCTGGCGGAGTTCGACGGCCGCCCGCTCTACGAGCCCCAGGACCCGGCACGGGCCGCGCACCCGGACTGGGGCACCCTGGAGTTCGACTACGGCCGCACCGAGGTCCGTAATTTCCTGGTCGCCAACGCCGTGTACTGGTGCGAGGAGTTCCATATCGACGGCCTGCGGGTGGACGCCGTCGCCTCGATGCTCTACCTGGACTACTCGCGCGAGGACGGCGGCTGGACCCCGAACGTCCACGGCGGCCGGGAAAACCTCGATGCGGTCGCCTTCCTCCAGGAGATGAACGCGACCGTCTACCGCCGCTGCCCCGGTGTGGTGACCATCGCCGAGGAGTCCACGGCCTGGGACGGCGTCACCCGTGCCACCCACCATGAGGGCCCCGGCGGCTTCGGCGGTCTGGGCTTCGGGCTGAAGTGGAACATGGGCTGGATGCACGACTCCCTCGGCTATGTCTCCAAGGAGCCGGTGCACCGCAAGTACCACCACGGCGAGATGACCTTCTCCATGATCTACGCCTACTCCGAGAACTACGTCCTGCCGATCTCCCACGACGAGGTGGTGCACGGCAAGCGCGCACTGGTGTCGAAGATGCCCGGTGACTGGTGGCAGCAGCGGGCCAACCACCGGGCCTACCTCGGGTTCATGTGGGCCCATCCCGGCAAGCAACTCCTCTTCATGGGGCAGGAGTTCGCCCAGGGGGCGGAGTGGGCGGAGAGCCACGGACCGGACTGGTGGCTGCTCGACCCGTCGTACGAGGCGGAGCCCGACCACCGGGGCGTACGCGATCTCGTCCGCGAGCTGAACCGCCGCTACGCCGCCACCCCCGCGCTGTGGGAGCGCGACACCGACCCGGCCGGCTTCTCCTGGATCGACGGTGACGCGCGCGAGGACAACGTCTTCTCCTTCCTGCGCTTCGCCGCCGACGGCTCTCCGCTGATCTCGGTCACCAACTTCTCGCCCGTCGTCCGCCATGCCTACCGGCTCGGCGTCCCCGGCCACGTCCCCGCCTGGCGGGAAGTCCTCAACACCGACGACCCGCGCTACGGCGGCAGCGGCATCACCAACCCCGACGCCCTCAAGACCGAACCGACGCCCTGGAACGGCCGCACCGCCTCCGTCTCCCCCGTCCTCCCCCCGCTGGCCACCCTCTGGCTGCGACCGGCCTGACCGCCGCACGGCTGCGGGCCCGAGAGGGGCGGGCGCGCCGGGTGTACAGCAAGGTGAAGCGGTGTGCAGCGGTGCAGCGCCCGGTCACGCCGAGGGGGCGGGCGCCGCGTCCGCAGGTCGCAGCGAAGGGGCGGGCGCCGCATCCGGCACCCGCCCCTTCGCATTTCCCGCGGCCCGGGATCAGACCGTGGCGGACGTCTTCGCTTCCTCGCCGTCCCGCGGCCCGACGACCTCCGGGGCGGCCGGCTCCGCGGAGGCGTCGTCGGTCATCGTCTTCTCGTCGAAGGGCGCCCGGCCGGCCAGCACCTCCGCCACCCGGGCGTTGTCGATCTCCTTGGTCCAGGTGCCGATCAGGATGGTGGCCACCGCGTTGCCGGCGAAGTTGGTCAGGGCGCGCGCCTCGCTCATGAAGCGGTCGATGCCGACGATCAGGCCCACGCCGTCGACCAGTTCGGGGCGGTGCGACTGCAGGCCGCCGGCCAGGGTCGCAAGTCCCGCGCCGGTGACGCCCGCCGCGCCCTTCGACGCGATGACCATGAACACCAGCAGCGAGATCTGCTGGCCGAGCGGCAGCGGTTTGCCCATCGCCTCGGCCACGAACAGCGAGGACATCGTCAGGTAGATGGCGGTGCCGTCGAGGTTGAAGCTGTAGCCGGTGGGGACGGTGATGCCGACCACCGGCTTGCTGACGCCCAGGTGCTCCATCTTCGCGATCAGCCGGGGCAGCGCCGACTCCGAGGAGGAGGTGGACAGGATCAGCAGGAACTCCCGGCCGAGGTACTTCAGCAGCTGGAAGACGTTGACCTTGGCGATCAGCCGGAGCAGCGCGCCGAGCACCACGATCACGAACAGCACACAGGTGGTGTAGAAGCCGATCATGATGACGGCCAGTGACTTCAGCGCGTCCAGGCCGGTCTCGCCGACCACCGCCGCGATGGCACCGAAGGCGCCCACCGGCGCCGCCCACATGATCATGGACAGCACCCGGAAGACCAGCTTCTGGAGGTGCCCCACACCGCGCAGCACCGGCTCGCCCGCCGCGCCCAGCGCCTGCAGTCCGAAGCCGACCAGCAGCGCCACCAGCAGCGTCTGGAGCACCTGCTCCTGGGTGAAGGCGGAGACCAGGGTGGTGGGGATCATGCCGAGCAGGAAGTCGGACAGCGACTCCCCGCCGCCTCCGGCCTGGGCGTGGCCCGCATGCCGGACGGACTCGGTCAGGTGGAGGCCGGAGCCGGGGTCCAGCAGGTTGCCGACGACCAGGCCGATGGCCAGCGCCACGGTGGACATCACCATGAAGTAGCCGAGGGCCAGTCCGCCGACCGCGCCGACCTTGGCGGCCTTCCGCACCGAGCCGACGCCCAGCACGATGGTGCAGAAGACGACCGGCGCGATCATCATCTTGATCAGGTTCACGAACCCGGTGCCGAGCGGCTTGAGCTGGACGGCGACACCGGGGGCGGCGAAGCCCACGATGATGCCGAGCAGTACCGCCCCGATCACGGCGATGTAGAGGAAGTGGGTCCGGTCCCGCTTCGCCGGTGCGGTCTCCTCGGTGGTGCCCCCGGACAACGGGGTCTGTGCAGCCACGGCTGTCTCCTCGGTCTACGGCTGTGCGCTGATCTGCGGCTCTGTCACACAACAAGTTCCGGCGACTATGCACGCCGCTGTGGCGCCCGTCACCCTTGCGTACATTTCGTTCACGTAAAAGTGACCGCACGGACGGTTGTGAAAGTGACCGTGCAGACTGTTCTGTATGCGACTCCCCCGACCCCGCCCGTCCCGGCGCCTGCGCCCTCCGCGCAGCCTCGCCGGGCAGCTCTTCGCCATGCAGGTGGTGCTGGTGGCGGTGGTCGTCGTGGGCTGCGTGCTCTTCGCGTACCTCAGCGCGGGACGGCAGGCGGAGGAGACCGCACGGCGGCAGGCGACGGCCGCCGCCACCGCCGTCGCCGACTCCCCGGCGGTGGTGGCCGCCGCGCGCACCAAGGACCCGACGGCCGCACTCCAGCCGTACAGCGAGCGGCTGCGGCGCGATGCCGGTGTCGACTTCGTGGTGGTGATGGCCCCGGACGGGACCCGCTGGACGCACCCCGAGCCGTCCGCGATCGGCAAGAAGTACCTGGGGCACATCGGCCCTGCGCTGCACGGCAGGGTCTTCCCCGAGACACATATGGGGGTGCTCGGACCGTCCGTACGGGTCGTCGCACCGGTCCGTGATCCACAGCGCGGTGGCCGGATCACGGCGCTGGTCAGCTCCGGGATCACCATCGAGACGATCAGTGAGCAGCTGCGCAACCAGGTCCTGGCGCTGGTGGGCGTGGCCGCGGGGGCGCTGGCGCTCGGCGGCCTGGGGACGTATGTGATCAACGCCCGGCTGCGCCGGCAC
The DNA here is from genome assembly GCF_036048035.1 of Streptomyces sp. NBC_00400. NCBI lineage: Bacteria > Bacillati > Actinomycetota > Actinomycetes > Kitasatosporales > Streptomycetaceae > Streptomyces > Streptomyces sp. NBC_00400. The sequence continues at coordinate 2,449,403 of NZ_CP107940.1, forward strand.
ACCCATGGGATGAACGCGGCGGAGCTCAGCCGGATGCACGAGTACCACCAGGCCGCGCTGCACGCCGTGCGCGAGGGGCTGCTGATGCTCGACGGGCAGCGCCGGGTCGCCCTGATCAACGACGGCGGGCGGGAGCTGCTGGGGCTGTCGCAGGACGCGGTGGGCCGCCACGTCACGGAGCTGGGGCTGCCGGAGCCGCTGACCGAGGCGCTGCTGGCGCCGGGACCCCGCGTCGACGAGCTGCAGCTGACCCGCGAGCGGGTGCTGGTGGTCAACTCCGCACCGGTCTCCGGCGGGGAGCGGCGCGGCAGCGTGGTCACCCTGCGCGATCACACCGAACTGCAGGCGCTGTCCGGGGAGTTGGACTCGGTCCGCGGCTTCACCGAGGCGCTGCGCTCGCAGGCCCACGAGGCTGCCAACCGGCTGCACGCCGTGGTCTCGCTGATCGAGCTGGGGCGGGCCGAGGAGGCCGTGGAGTTCGCGACCGCGGAGCTGGAGCTGGCGCAGGCGCTGACCGATCAGGTCGTCGGCGCGGTCGCCGAGCCGGTGCTCGCCGCGCTGCTGCTCGGCAAGGCCGCGCAGGCCAACGAGCGGGGCGTCGAACTGACCCTGACCGCCGACAGCCGGATCGACGACGGGCTGCTGCCGCCCGGCCTGCCGGCCCGCGACCTGGTGACGGTGCTGGGCAACCTCCTCGACAACGCCCTCGACGCCGCCGCGCCCACCCCGGAACACACCGTCGCCGGGCCGCCGCGGGTGCGCGTCACCGCGCGGGCGGACGGCGGCGAGCTGCTGTTGCGGGTGGCCGACAGCGGCCCCGGGGTGTCCGCGGACGCCGCCGAGGAGATCTTCCGGCGGGGCTGGAGCACCAAGCAGGCCGCGGCCGCGCCCGCCCGGGGCCGCGGTCTCGGCCTGGCCCTGGTCCAGCAGGCGGTGCGCCGCAACGGCGGCACCGTCACCCTGGACCGGGCACCCGAGGGCGGCGCGCGGTTCACCGTACGGCTGCCGCTGCGGACGGGCGCGCCGGCATGAGCGGGGCCAGAGCCTGTCCCGGCCCGAGAGGAGGCGCCCGGTGACCCCCTCCGACATCCGGGTCCTCGTCGTCGAGGACGATCCGGTCGCCGCCGACGCACACGCCCTGTACGTGGGACGGGTGCCCGGCTTCACGGTCTCCGGCACCGTGCACTCCGGCGGCGACGCCCGCCGCCATCTCGACGCGCACGCCGTCGATCTGCTGCTGCTCGACCTCTATCTGCCGGACGGCCACGGGCTGCAGCTGGTGCGGACGCTGCGCGCGGCCGGCCACACCGCCGACATCATCGCGGTCACCTCCGCCCGGGATCTGGCGATGGTGCGCGAGGGCGTCTCGCTCGGCGTGGTGCAGTACGTGCTGAAGCCGTTCACCTTCGCCACCCTGCGCGACCGGCTCACCCGCTATGCGGAGTTCCGCGCCACCACCGGCGAGGCCAGCGGGCAGGACGAGGTGGACCGGGCGATCGCGGCGCTGCGCGCACCGCGTCCGGCCGCGCTGCCCAAGGGGCTGACCGCGGCCACCCTGCGGGCGGTGACCGATGTGCTGCGGGCCGCCGGGAGCGGGCTGACGGCGACCGAGGCGGCCGCCGATGTGGGCATCTCCCGGATCACCGCCCGCCGTTATCTCGAACATCTGGTGGAGAGCGGCCGGGCCGCCCGCGCCCCTCAGTACGGCCAGGTCGGCCGCCCCGAGCTGCGCTACCGGTGGTCGGGCCATTGACCGGCCGTGACCGGTGGTTTCCTACGAGCCTCGGGCAACGACCGGCAGGCCGCGGCGCTCGCCGGGGTGCCGGCTCTGCGTCCTGCCCGCACGGGTCCGCTTCACCGGGCAGGACGGCCCTCTGACCGAGCTGCTGACCAGCGCCGCCACCACCCGCCGGCAGGCCTGCGTCCGGCCGGTCGGCAAGGTCGTACCGCTGTCGCGGCAGCAGCTCCGGGCCGTCCTGCAGGAGCTGCACGGCGCGTAGCAGGCGGCCATGACCGCTACGCTCAACCGGGGCGGCTCGGACAGCGCCGAGGAAGCCGGCAGGGCGGGACGCGCGTTTCCCGACGGCATCCTGGCGGAATTCCGGGCCCGGGCCGGCGAGCCGCGGCCCTGAGGTCTTCCCTCCTCGCCGAGGCGCCCCGGTACCGCAGAGACGCGCCGGCAAAAGCCGAGAGGTCAGGGTCACCCCGAGACGCCCCGTCGGCCCCAGGTCGGACGGCCGTCCGTCCAGAGAATGACGCCGGGCCCGCGGATGGAACTTCCGGCCGGTGCGGCTTTCGGTCCTTGCGGCCGAGGTGCGGGCCGACCTGCGCCTTCGAGAATGGGGACATCGAAACGTCCGTCCCTCTCCAGGAGTTCCCCGTGTCCCACCCGGCCGCCTTTCCGGGTTTTCCCGGTTCCCCCGCCCCCGCTCGCGCCGACGGTGCCGTCGCCGCCCGTGCCACGGATCTGAGCAAGGTCTACGGCCAGGGGGAGACCCGTGTGGTCGCGCTGGACTCCGTCTCGGTCGAATTCGGCAAGGCCAGGTTCACCGCGATCATGGGTCCGTCCGGCTCCGGCAAGTCGACGCTGATGCACTGCATGGCCGGACTGGACGCGATCTCGTCCGGCTCGGCCCGGATCGGCGACGTGGAGCTGTCCTCGCTGAACGACAAGCAGCTGACGCGGCTGCGCCGGGACAAGATCGGCTTCATCTTCCAGGCGTTCAACCTGCTGCCGACGCTGAGCGCGCTGGAGAACATCACCCTGCCGATGGACATCGCGGGGCGCAAGCCCGACCAGGAATGGCTGAACGCCGTGATCGAGACCGTCGGCCTGTCCGGCCGGCTCGCGCACCGGCCGGCCCAGCTCTCCGGCGGCCAGCAGCAGCGTGTCGCGGTCGCCCGCGCACTGGCCGCCCAGCCGGAGATCATCTTCGCGGACGAGCCGACCGGCAACCTCGACTCCCGCTCGGGCGCCGAAGTGCTGGGCTTCCTGCGGGAGTCGGTGCAGGCGATGCAGCAGACGGTCGTGATGGTCACCCACGACCCGGTCGCCGCGGGCTATGCGGACCGGGTGGTCTTCCTCGCGGACGGCCGGATCGTCGAGGAGCTGCACGAGCCGACCGCGGACGCCGTCCTGGACCGGATGCGGCTGTTCGACGCCAAGGGCCGTACGCGCTGACGCCCGGCACACCGCACCACCGCGCTCCCGGGCGCGCTGCCCTTCATCCCGAGCCACCGGACCAGGACTGACACCACCACCATGCTGCGAACCGCCCTGCGCAATGTCCTTGCGCACAAAGCCCGATTGATGATGACCGCGCTCGCGGTGCTGCTCGGCGTCGCCTTCGTCGCCGGCACCCTCATCTTCAGTGACACCGTCGGCGAGGCCATCAAGAAGGCCTCCGCCAAGAACCTCGCGGGGGTGGCCGTCTCCGTCTCGGCCGTCGCCGAAGACAACGCCCCGCCGACCGGCAAGGACGGCAAGCGCACCACCCTCCTCGACGACAAGCTGGCGGACAAGGTCCGTGCGCTGCCGGGCGTGCAGTCCGTACGGCGCGATGTCACCGGCACCGCGACGCTCGCCGGCCCGGACGGCATACCGATCGGGAAGGGCTGGCAGAACCTCGCCACCAACTTCCAGCCGGACAAGGACGGCTACGACGCCCGCTACCCGCTGATGCAGGGCCGCGGACCGGCCGCCGGGGACGAAATCGCGCTGGACGAGGCCACCGCCAAGGCGGCCCACTACAAGGTCGGCGACGCCGTGCGGTTCGCCACCGACGGCCCGGTGCTGACGAAGCGGCTGGTCGGCATCGTCACCACCGACGACCCGCAGGTGACCGCGGGCGGCAGCCTCGCGCTCTTCGACACCGCCACCGCGCAGAAGCTGTATCTGCACCCCGGGCAGTTCGACGAGCTGGTGGTGGGTGCCGCGCCCGGCACCGATCAGCAGGCCCTGACCGCCAAGGTCCGCGCGATCCTGCCCAAGGACCGGGCCCAGGCCACCAGCGGCACCGAACTCGCCGCCGAGCAGTCCCGGATGATCGCCGAGCAGAACAAGTCCCTGAGCCAGACGCTGCTGGTCTTCGCCGGGATCGCGCTGTTCGTCGGCATCTTCATCATCGCCAACACCTTCACCATGCTGATCTCCCAGCGCAGCCGGGAGATCGCCCTGCTGCGCGCGGTCGGCGCCTCCCGGCGGCAGGTGGTCCGCTCGGTGCTGGCCGAGGCGGGCCTGCTGGGCCTGGTCTCCTCGGTCGTCGGGTTCGCGCTGGGCGCCGGGATCGCGGTGGGCCTGCGGGCGGTGCTCGACGCCAATGGTGCGGGCTTCCCGGACGGTCCGGTCATCATCAGCCCGGCCGCGGTGCTCTCCTCGCTCGCGGTGGGTGTCGTGGTGACCGTACTGGCCGCGTGGCTGCCGTCCCGCAAGGCGGCGAAGATCGCCCCGGTGGAAGCGCTCAACACCGTCGAGGCGCCGCCGGCGCTGCGCAGCCTGGTGATCCGCAACTCGCTCGGCGCGATCGTCACCGGCCTCGGTGTCGCGGTCATGTTCTACGTCTCCACGCTGAAGTCCTCCGACGACATACCGGTCGCGATGGCGGGCTCGCTGCTGACGATGACCGGCGTCATCATCCTCGCGCCGCTGCTGTCGCGGCCCCTGGTCTCGCTGGCGGGCCTGCTCACCACCCGGCTCTTCGGCATCGGCGGCAAGCTGGCCAAGCAGAACGCGCTGCGCAACCCGCGCCGTACGGCGGCGACCGCGTCGGCGCTGATGATCGGTCTCACCCTGATCACGGGGATGACGGTCGTCGGGAACTCGGCGCAGCTGGCCATGGACAAGATGACGGCCAACGGGCTGAAGGCCGACTTCAAGGTCGGGACCTCGACGTTCACCGGCCTGGACGTCGAGCTGTCGAAGAAGGTGGCGGACCTCCCCGGCGTCGAGGCGATGGCCCCGCTGCGCCGCTCCGGCTTCGAGGTCGGCGGGCACTATGCGGGCCTCACCGGCACCGACCTCGCGGCGGTCGGCAAGGTCGCCCGGCTGGACTTCACGAGCGGTTCAGCGGCGCACGGAGCCGACGAGATCGCGATCTCGCAGACCGCGGCCAAGGAGCAGGGCTGGCACACCGGCGAGACGCTGAACGCGACGTTCTTCGACAAGAAGACGGCGAAGCTGAAGATCGCCGGAATCTACGCGGACAACCCGGTGATCGGCGAAGCCGTCGGCGCCACCTCCCTGGTGGACCCGCACATGACCGAGCTGAAGAACGAAGAGCTGCTGGTGAAGGCGCGGGGCGGCGCGAGTGAGGAGCTGGAGAAGCAGATCCGGCACGCCCTCGGGGACAGCCCGCTGCTGAAGGTCCAGGACCACGCCGACCTGCGCAAGGAGAACGCCGGACAGATCGAGACCGTGCTCTACATCGTCTACGGACTGCTGGGCATGGCCGTGATCATCGCGGTGGTGGGCGTCGTCAACACCCTGGCCATGTCGGTCTTCGAGCGGACCCGCGAGATCGGGATGCTGCGGGCGATCGGGCTGGCCCGCACCGGGATCAAGCAGATGGTCCGGCTGGAGTCGGTGGTCATCTCGCTCTTCGGCGCGGTCCTGGGGATCGGCGTGGGCATCTTCCTCTCCTGGGCCGGCGGCAACCTGATCAGCCAGGGGCTCCCGACGTACGAACTGCTGCTGCCCTGGGGCCGGCTCGGGCTCTTCCTGCTGATCGCGCTGGTCGTGGGGGTGCTCGCCGCACTCTGGCCGGCCCGCCGCGCGGCCCGGCTGAACATGCTGGAGGCCATCGGCGCCCAGTGACCGCCTGACCGCCACCCCCCACAAAAGCGGCGCGCCTGCCCTCAACCGAGGACAGGCGCGCCGCCGTTGGTGTGTGCGGGAAGCAGCGGGGCTCAGAAGACCGACTCGGCCTCGTCCATCCGCCAGTCGGGCACCGTCTTGAGTTCGGTGACCGCCTCGTGCAGCGGCACCATCGTGATGTCGGTGCCGCGCAGCGCGGTCATCCGGCCGAAGTCGCCGCGGTGCGCGGCCTCGACGGCGTGCCAGCCGAAGCGGGTGGCGAGCACCCGGTCGTACGCGGTGGGGGTGCCGCCGCGCTGGACGTGGCCGAGGATGACCGGGCGGGCCTCCTTGCCGAGGCGCTTTTCCAGCTCGACGGCGAGGTGGTTGCCGATGCCGGTGAACCGCTCGTGGCCGAACTGGTCGATCGCGCCCTTCTTGTAGTCCATGGTCTCCTCGGCCGGGTGGGCACCCTCGGCGACACAGACGACCGCGAACTTCTTTCCCCGGGCGAACCGCTCCTCGACCATCTTGACCAGGTCGTTCACATCGAAGGGACGCTCCGGCAGGCAGATGCCGTGGGCGCCGCCGGCCATCCCGGACTCCAGCGCGATCCAGCCGGCGTGCCGGCCCATCACCTCGACGACCATGACGCGCTGGTGCGACTCCGCGGTGGTCTTGAGGCGGTCGATCGCCTCCGTCGCCACGCCGACGGCGGTGTCGAAGCCGAAGGTGCGGTCGGTGGAGGAGATGTCGTTGTCGATGGTCTTGGGGACGCCGACGACCGGCATCCCGGCGTCCGCCAGCATCCGGGCGGCGGTGAGGGTGCCCTCGCCGCCGATCGGGATCAGGACGTCGATGCCGTAGTCCTTGGAGAGGTCCTTGGACTTCTCGCAGGCCTCGCGGAGCCGGTTGCGCTCCAGCCGGGACGAGCCGAGGATGGTGCCACCGCGGGCCAGGATGCCGCTGACCGCCTCGAGGTCGAGCTTGCGGTAGCGGCCTTCGAGCAGCCCCTTGAAGCCGTCCTCGAAGCCGATGACCTCGTCGCCGTGACCGGTGAGGGCACGGTGGACAACAGACCGGATCACAGCGTTCAGACCAGGACAGTCGCCGCCTGCGGTGAGGACTCCGATACGCATCGTGCTGGGTCTCCTGTGCTCGCTGTCGGTTCGTGTGAGCCGGTCCGATTGTTTCACGGGCCGACCCGCCCTCCTCGCTCCACGGACCTCACCCCCACTGTCCTCGCACGGACTCCGCAAGGGAAACTGGGAGAGCGACCTATCTACACACATAGGTATTGTCAAGAGGGGCACGCCCACAATAACGACTTATTTTGACCTTGAGGCCATCGATGGGATCGGAGAGCACACGTGACGCGGAGCGTGTACGTGACCGGTATCGACCGCGGCGACGGCCGCCAGGTCGTCGAGCTGGGGGTCATGGAGCTGCTGACCCGCCATGTCGACCGGGTGGGGGTCTTCCGCCCGCTGACCCACAGCGACGGGCCCGACCGATTGTTCGACCTGCTGAGGTCCCGCTACCGGCTCACCCAGTCCCCCGACACCGTGTACGGGCTCAGCTACGAGGAGGCCTCCGCCCTCCAGGCCGAACGCGGCACCGACGAGCTGGTCTCCCGGCTCGTCGACCGCTTTCACGCCGTGGCCAGGGACTACGAGTACGTCCTGGTCCTCGGCTCGGACTTCGCCGCCACCAGCCTCCCGGCCGAGCTGAACCTCAACGCACGGCTCGCCAACGAATTCGGCGCCGCCGTGCTGGCCGTCGTCGGCGGCCAGGGCCAGGAGGCGGAGTCCGTACGCGCCGAGGCCCGCAACGCCTACGGCGCCTACCACTCGCTGGGCTGCGACGTCGTGGCCGTGGTCGTCAACCGGGTGGCCCCCGAGCACCGCGAGGCGGTCGTCGACCGGCTCTCCGCCCGGCTCCCCGTGCCCTGCTACGCGCTCCCCGAGGACGGCTCGCTCTCCGCGCCGACCGTCGGCCAGATCGTGCACACCCTCGGTGCCGAGGTGCTGCTCGGCGACGACTCGGGCCTCGCCAGGGACGCCAGGGACTTCGTCTTCGGCGGCGCCATGCTGCCGACGTTCCTCAAGGCGCTGACCCCCGGCGCGCTCGTGGTGACCCCCGGAGACCGGGCGGACCTGGTCATCGGCTCGCTCGCCGCGCACAGCGCCGGTGCCCCGCCGATCGCCGGTGTGCTGCTCACCCTGGACGAGCGGCCCGGCCCCGACATCATGGCGCTGGCCGGCCGCCTCGCCCCCGGCACCCCGGTGGTCTCCGTCCCCGGCGGATCCTTCCCGACCGCCGGCGAGCTGTTCGCGATCGAGGGCAAGCTGAACGCCGCCTCACCGCGCAAGGCGGAGACCGCGCTCGGCCTGTTCGAGCGGCATGTGGACACCGTGGAGCTGACCAACCGCATCTCCGTCGCCCGCTCCGGCCGGGTCACGCCGATGATGTTCGAGCACGAGCTGATCGAGCGCTCCCGCTCCGGCCGCCGCCGGGTGGTCCTCCCGGAGGGGAGCGAGGAGCGGGTGCTGCGGGCCGCCGATGTGCTGCTGCGCCGCGATGTCTGCGATCTGACCCTGCTGGGCGAGGAGGAGGCGATCCTCAAGCGCGCCGCCGATCTCGCCATCGACCTGGCGGGCGCCCAGATCATCGATCCGGAGACCTCCGAGCTGCGTGAGCGGTTCGCCGAGCGCTACGCCGCGCTGCGCGCCCACAAGGGCGTCAGCATCGAGCTGGCCTTCGACGTGGTCGCGGACGTCTCCTACTTCGGCACCCTGATGGTCGAGGAGGGCCTGGCCGACGGCATGGTCTCCGGCGCGGTGCACTCCACCGCCGCCACCATCCGGCCCGCCTTCGAGATCATCAAGACCCGGCCGGGCGCGCAGATCGTGTCCTCGGTGTTCTTCATGTGCCTGGCCGACCGGGTCCTGGTCTACGGCGACTGCGCCGTCAACCCGGACCCGGACGCCGAACAGCTGGCGGACATCGCCATCCAGTCGGCCGCCACCGCCGCCCAGTTCGGCGTCGAGCCGCGGATCGCGATGCTGTCGTACTCCACCGGCACCTCCGGCTCCGGCGCGGACGTCGACAAGGTCCGCAAGGCCACCGAGATCGTCCGCGAGCTGCGCCCCGACCTGCTGGTCGAGGGCCCGATCCAGTACGACGCTGCGGTGGACGCGGCGGTCGCGCAGACCAAGCTCCCCGACTCCGACGTGGCCGGCAAGGCCACTGTGCTGATCTTCCCGGACCTCAACACCGGCAACAACACCTACAAGGCCGTGCAGCGCTCGGCCGGTGCGGTCGCCGTCGGCCCGGTCCTGCAGGGCCTGCGCAAGCCGGTCAACGACCTCTCGCGCGGCGCCCTGGTACAGGACATCGTGAACACCGTGGCCATCACCGCCATCCAGGCACAGGGCGCCCGTCCCGGCGCCGGCCCCACCGCCTGACCCGGCCGCTCCCCCCGTCCCCGCCCCTCCCCGCCCCCCATCGGAAAGCGCTCCATGACTGCCACCGGTACCCGCGTCCTCGTCCTCAACTCCGGCTCCTCGTCGGTGAAGTACCAGCTGCTCGACATGACCGACACGCAGTCGGCCGGCGGCTCGGCCGCGGGCCGGCTCGCCGTCGGGCTGGTCGAGCGGATCGGCGAGGAGAACTCCCGCCTGGTCCACACCCCGCTGGCCACCGGGGGCGACAAGCGCGAGACGGAAGGCCCGATCGCCGACCACGAGGCCGCGCTGAAGGCCGTCGCCGCGGAGCTGTCCGCCGACGGCCTCGGCCTCGACTCCCCGCAGCTGGCCGCGATCGGCCACCGGGTGGTGCACGGCGGGCTGAAGTTCACCGAGCCGACCGTGATCAACGACGCGGTGCTCCAGGAGATCGAGCGGCTGGTGCCGGTCGCCCCGCTGCACAACCCGGCCAACATCACCGGCATCCGGACCGCCCTCGCGCTGCGCCCCGACCTGCCGCAGGTCGCGGTCTTCGACACCGCCTTCCACACCACGATGCCGGAGTACGCGGCCCGCTACGCCATCGACGTGGAGACCGCCGACGCCCACCGCATCCGCCGCTACGGCTTCCACGGCACCTCGCACGCCTACGTCTCCCGCAAGACCGCGGCGCTGCTGGGCAAGGACCCCTCCGAGGTCAATGTCATCGTGCTCCACCTGGGCAATGGCGCCTCCGCCTCGGCGGTGGCCGGCGGCCGCTGCGTGGACACCTCGATGGGTCTGACCCCGCTGGAGGGCCTGGTCATGGGCACCCGCTCGGGCGACATCGACCCGGCGGTCACCTTCCACCTGGGGCGGGTGGCGGGGATGTCGGCGGACGAGATCGACACCCTGCTCAACAAGAAGAGCGGTCTGATCGGGCTGTGCGGCGACAACGACATGCGGGAGATCCGGCGCCGGATCGACGAGGGTGACGAGCGCGCCGCGCTCGCCTTCGACATCTACATCCACCGGCTGAAGAAGTACATCGGCGCCTACAGCGCGGTGCTCGGCCGGGTCGACGCGGTGGCGTTCACCGCGGGCGTCGGGGAGAACGCCGCCCCGGTGCGCGAGGCCGCCGTCGCCGGTCTGGAGGAGATGGGGATGGCCGTGGACGCCTCGCTCAACGCCGTACGGTCCGACGAGCCCCGGCTGATCTCGCCGGAGTACGCCCGGGTTGCGGTCGCCGTGGTGCCCACGGACGAGGAGCTGGAGATCGCCCAGCAGGCATACGCCCTGGTCAGCGCCTAGGTCTCGGTGTTTCCGCCTACCTAAATATTCCGCCGCTAAACAAACCGATAGGATTCCGCCCATGCGCCGTTCCAAAATCGTCTGCACCCTGGGCCCCGCCGTCGACTCTTTCGACCAGCTGAAGACGCTGATCGAGGCCGGCATGAATGTGGCCCGTTTCAACATGAGCCACGGGACCCAGCCGGAGCACGAGGAGCGGTACCACCGCCTCCGCAAGGCCTCCGAGGAGACCGGTCGCGCGGTCGGCGTGCTGGCCGACCTGCAGGGCCCCAAGATCCGTCTGGAGACCTTCGCCGACGGCCCCGTGGAGCTGGTGCGCGGCGACGAGTTCGTCATCACCACCGAGGACGTCCCCGGCGACCGGACCATCTGCGGTACGACCTACAAGGGCCTGCCCGCCGATGTGTCCAAGGGCGACCCGGTCCTGATCAACGACGGCAATGTCGCCCTGCAGGTCGTCGAGGTCGACGGCCCGCGGGTGCGCACCATCGTCATCGAGGGCGGGGTCATCTCCGACCACAAGGGCATCAACCTGCCCGGCGCCGCGGTGAACGTCCCCGCGCTGTCCGAGAAGGACATCGAAGACCTCAAGTTCGCCCTGCGGATGGGCTGCGACATGGTCGCGCTGTCCTTCGTGCGGGATGCCAAGGACGTCCAGGACGTGCACCGCGTCATGGACGAGGTGGGCCGCCGGGTCCCGGTCATCGCCAAGGTCGAGAAGCCGCAGGCGGTCGCCAACATGCAGGAGGTCGTGATGGCCTTCGACGCCGTCATGGTCGCCCGTGGTGACCTGGCGGTGGAGTACCCGCTGGAGAAGGTCCCGATGGTGCAGAAGCGCCTGGTGGAGCTGTGCCGCAGGAACGCCAAGCCGGTGATCGTGGCGACCCAGATGATGGAGTCCATGATCACCAACTCCCGGCCGACCCGCGCCGAGGCGTCCGATGTCGCCAACGCCATCCTCGACGGCGCCGACGCGGTGATGCTCTCCGCCGAGTCGTCCGTCGGCGCCTATCCGATCGAGACCGTCAAGACGATGTCGAAGATCGTCGAGGCGGCCGAGGAGGAACTGCTCTCCAAGGGCCTGCAGCCGCTGGTGCCCGGCAAGAAGCCGCGTACGCAGGGCGGTTCGGTGGCCCGCGCGGCGTGCGAGATGGCGGACTTCCTGGACGGCAAGGCGCTGATCGCCTTCACCAAGTCCGGTGACACCGCCCGCCGCCTCTCCCGCTACCGCGCGGCCCAGCCGATCCTGGCCTTCACCACCGAGGCGTCCACCCGCAACCAGCTCACGCTGAGCTGGGGCGTCGACGCCTTCGTCGTGCCGCACGTCGACAACACCGACGCGATGGTCGACCTGGTGGACGCCGAACTGCTCAAGCTCAAGCGCTACAGCGAGGGCGACACCATGCTGATCACCGCCGGTTCGCCCCCCGGCGTCCCCGGCACCACCAACATGGTCCGGGTGCACCACCTCGGCGGCGAGCAGGCCTGACGCCCCCGGCACCCGAAACGGCGGTGGGCCGCCCCCGGAAGGGGACGGCCCACCGCCGTTTTCTGCGGCTCCCGGAAGGGCCGGTGATCCCCGGCCCGCACCGGTGATCCTCAGTCAGTGATCGACTGGTGCAGACCCGGGATGTGGAGATTGCCGCCGAACTGGCCCGCCTGGTCGATCTTCACCTTGGTGAAGTAGGCGAACGGGACGTTGATCGGCGGCGGGTGCTCGGGGTCGAAGACGATCGGGATCAGACCGAAGAGGTTGCCCTGCAGCCGCTCGGTGTACATCGTCACCTTGCCGCCGCGGATCGTGGACGTCGAGCCCGGTGCGCCCTGGACGTGGTAGTGCTTGCCGGACGTCGGGTCGTCGACGATCTGGTGCAGATCGCCGATGTCGACGCTGTCGGCGGTGAACTTCAGGGCCTGCTTGGTGTGGCCGTTCTGCGTCTGGACGTTGACGACGCCCTCGTAGTTCAGACCGCGCAGGGTGAGCGCGCTGGACTCCAGGTGCCAGGGGTCGTCGGGCAGGGTGGCGGGCGTCTGCTCGGCCTTGCCCTTCTGCTTGTTCTCGACGACGCAGGGGAAGGACTTCTTCCCGCCGGCGTCCTTGCCGTCCAGGCCGCCGCCGGGCAGGGCGTTGTCCGCCGTGCCCACCGCGCCGTGGACGGTGTCGTTGACCGTCTTCGACCCGTTCTTGACGGCGTCCCCGGCCTTGTCCGCGCCGTCCTTGAGGCCGTTGACCGTGTCCGTGACCGGCTTGGTGACCTTGTCGGTGGCGGAGCCGGAGTCCTTGGACGCGGACGGTGAAGGGCTCGGCGAGGCCGGCTCGGACGCCGACGGGCTCGGCGACGCCGAGGTGTCGTCCTTCGACTTGTCCCCGAGGAGACCGCCGAGGGCGTCACCGATGCCGCCCAGCAGCCCCCCGTCGTCCTTCTTCTCCTCGGAGGACGACGGCGACGGGGTCGCGGAGCCCGAAGGCTCATCGGTCTTCGAGGAACCGGACGGCGCGGGCGCGGGCGCCTTGCCGGCGTCCTTCCCGGCCGAGGGCGAGGCGGAGGGCCCGCCGGACGGCTTGGTGCCGTCCTTGCCCTGTGCGTCGTCCTTCTTGTCCGCCGCACCGTCCTTGGACTTGGCGTCCTTGTCGTCCACCTTGTCCGGGGCGGTGACGCACGGGCCGTCCTTGAAGGGGCTCTTGGGCGCCGGCTTGGCTATCGCCATCTGGGGCGTCAGCCCCATGCCCATGAGCACGGCGGACGGCATGGCGGCAATGGCTATCGCCTTGCCTGCGGGCACGTGGAGCCGAGTCAGCAGCGGCTTCCTCGGCGCCGCGTGCCTCGGCCCGGTTCTCGCCCCGGCAGCTGCGCTCTCGTGCAGCTCGTCACCCGGCACGGTGCCTCCCGTTCGTTCCGTTGGTCGGGCTCGTTCCTGACAGGTCGTCCAGTCCATTGACCGACCTGGGACCGCCGGCCGGCGCGGGGTGCGTGGCGACCACCGGGCCGGCGACCGTCTTGCGGGCCGGCTCCTCGGCGTCGTCCCCGCTCCGCTCGGCCCTGCCCGGTGCCCAGGAGACTCCCAGCGCACCGCCGATCAGCCCCAGGAGGAAGCCGATCAGGAAGGCGCCGAAGTTCGAGACGACCAGGGAGACGAGGGAGAGCAGAATCGCCGCCACACCCGCGAAAACGCGCGAAGCGGGCTGGAACCACATGGTCAGGCCGAGCACGACCAGCAGTACGCCGATGATCAGCGAGCCGGCGCCGGCGGTGGTCGCCATGCGGACGGTCAGGGAACCGATCGTGAGATTCGCGTAAGGGATGTACATGATCGGGATGCCGGCCAGCAGAGTCAGCATGCCGCCCCAGAACGGGCGGTGTCCGCGCCACTCCCGGAACGAAAGCCGCTTCCGGCCGATGGTCTCGATCAGCCGTGGTCGCGTGTCGGCGCTCATGTCGTACAGCTCCTCGGGACTGGCAAATCGGTGGTTCTGTGCTGAGGTGTCCTACCGGGCGCTACCCGGCGTACGGGCACGGGGAACGGCGAACGCCGCACAGCTCGCCCCGCGCCCGCACGCTCAGTGCGTCAGTAGCACTCGCTCTTGCCCTTGGCGACGCTCATCTTCAGGCCGCTGAGCTTGAACGTTCCGGCCGTCGTGGCCCATGCCTGCTGCCTGACGTGGGTCAGCACGGCCGAGTCGGCCTGCTGGGCGAACGAGCCGGGGTCGGCCTTGTCGCCCTTGTGCATCCCCGGGCCCTTGGTCGTCGAGCCCGCAGCAACACCGATGTCGATGTTGTTGAAGGTCGCGTCCGCGGACAGCTGATCGAGGTCGATGTAGAGGTTCTTCGCCTCGACGGGCGTGTCACCGCCACCGGCCGACAGCTTCATCGACACGTCGCCGAAGACCGGCACCGGCACGACTACCGACTGGCACAGGTTCTTGATCTTGGCGTTCGAGAACCCCGAGACCGCCACCGGGACCTGCTTGCCGCCCTTCTGGGCGTCAATGGCTCCGTACTGAACAAATCCGGTGCCGTCCAGCCGGTCGGTGGCGACCTTGAACTGCTGACCGGACACGCTGAACGATGCCGCGAGCGCACCCTGCGAGAGGGCGACACCGATCGCGGCGGTCGCCGCGACGCTCGGCACCATGACGACGGCGAACCGCTTCCATCTGGTCCCGCCACGAGCCAGGGACTCCATGACTTTCCTCCTTCTCGGACGTACATCTCCGGTACGGTCCGCCCCCGTTGGGACAGCCGTGCCTGGGATGGGAGAAGTGCTACGTCCTCGGGAAGGAGAGCGCCTGTCTCGGAGGCACATCGTGTTCCGAATACCGGCGATCACCCCCGAGCGACAACCACTGGCCACGCTCTCGCGCAACCTCCTGGACAGGCCCTGCCGGATGGGGCAGAGACCCCCCTGTCCACCGCCGGCGGCACCTGCCGCCGACCACTCGGTGGGGACCCAAGTACCCCGCGACGCCGACCGGATGCCGGGCTGCGGGAATGGACCGAGCGTGGCCGATCGTGGTCCATTCGGAGCCGCGGCACAAGGGGCTCGTTACTTGCGGGTAACGACCCGATAACCCTGCCACGACACACCGAAATCAAGTGGACACACAACGTCGCCACTAACAGTGAGGGGACATTGGGCAATTGCGGACACAGTGCCGCAAGGGGGCCGCTCGGGCTTACTTGAAGTAACAGCGGCCACGATTACCAAGCTTTGGTAAAACGTGGCCGCTGTGTCGTTTGTTCGGGCAACTCGCGGAGGTCGTACTGGTCAGAAGCGGGCGAGTCCGAAGACAGCGGTCAGAACAGCACCCGGGCAAGCGCGGTACGCGCCGCCGTCACCCGCGGATCCTCCGCGCCGATGACCTCGAACAGCTCCAGCAGCCGCACTCGCGCGGCCTCCCGGTCGTCACCCGCCGACCGCTTCACCGCGTCGACCAGCCGGCCGAACGCGTCCTCGACATGCCCGCCGACCAGGTCCAGGTCCGCGGCACGGATCTGCGCCGGCACATCGGCCGGGTTCTCCGCGGCCTCCTTGCGCACCGCCTGCGGGTCGAGATCCTGCACCCGGCGGAGGAGTTCGGCCTGCGCCAGGCCGAGCTTGGCCTCCGGGTTGGCCGGGTCGTCGTTGAGCACGTTCTTGTACGCCTGGACGGCACCGCCCAGATCGCCGGAGTCCAGCGCCTGGTTCGCGGCCTCCAGCAGTGCGTCATAGGGACCGGCCGGCGCCGGGGCCTCGGCCTCCTGCTCCGCTTCGCCCGCGGCCTGCGGGTCGAGCGGCGCTCCCACGATGCCGAACTGCTGCTCGGCGGCCTGCACCAGCTGGTCGAGCACCTGACGGATCTGCGACTCCGGGGCCGCGCCCTGGAAGAGCGGGATCGGCTGCCCCGCGACGACCGCGAAGACCGCCGGGATGCCCTGCACCCCGAACTGCTGGAACAGCATCTGGTTGGCATCGACGTCGATCTTGGCCAGCACGAACGTGCCGGCGTACTCCCCCGCAAGGCGCTCCAGCAGCGGACCCAGCTGCTTGCACGGCTCGCACCACTCGGCCCAGAAGTCAATGACGACCGGGACCTCGGTCGAGCGCTGCAGGACGTCCTGCTGGAACCCCGCCTCGTCGACGTCGAACACCAGGCGGGCACCGCTCGCGGGCGCCCGGCCCGTACGGGCGGCCTCGGCACGTGCCTGCTCCGCCTTCTGCTTCGCTTCCCCCGCCGACTTCACCGCTGCGAGGTCGACGACTCCACTCATGGACATATTGCGTGGCTGCATGGGTCCATCCTCCCCCCTGGGCGGGCCGTTCCGGAAAGCGATCCGGAAAGCACTGCGGTCTGCGATGCGATCGGTCGTGCGGCGGTGCTGCCAAGTACCGGTCCGGTGCCGCCACCGGGGCCGTGTGCCGGGCACCGCACCCCGTCCGTACGCCCCGCCGGAATGCCGGCGTACGTCCAAGGCCGCTGCCCGTGGTGGCCCCGAGGAGGGCCGTTGTGCGGTCCCGAGGAGGACCGTCGTACGCGGCCGTGGATCCCCACCCACGGCCAGTGGCTGTCACTCTTACGCTACGACCCGTAGCGTAACTCGCCGTCGGCCCCGCATCACCACCGGGTCCGGCCCCGTGAGGCGTGATCTGCCTCACGGGCGGCACCTCCCGTACTGCCCGGTATGGTCGCCCGCATGCACCACTCCGCCAGTTCCCGGAAGGGCCGCACGGGCCGCCCGCGCAGTGCCGAAACCGATTTCGCGATCCTGGACGCGACCCGGGCCGCACTCGTCGATCTGGGCTGGGGGCGGCTGACCATGAGCGATGTGGCGGCCCGGGCCGGTGTCGCCAAGACGACGCTCTACCGCCGCTGGGCCAACAAGAACGAGCTCGTCGTGGACGCCGTGGCGGTCCTCTTCGACGAGCTCGAACTCCCCGACCGGGGCTCTCTGCAATCCGACATCGAGGGTGTGGTGCTGCAGTTCGGGGCGCTGCTCGCGCGGCCGGAGACCAAGACGGCGCTGATGGCCGTGGTCGCCGAGTCCACCGCAGACGAGGCACTGCGCGAACGGATCCGCTCGGCGATCGTCGACCGCCAGAAGCGGCTGGTCCTGCTCGGCCGCTCGCGCGCCCAGGCCCGCGGCGAACTGCCCCCGGACACCCCCGGTGCGGACGGCGAGCGGGCCGCCACCCGCAACATGGACCTGATCTTCGATGTGATCGCCGGGGCGATCGTGCACCGCACCCTGGTCAGCGGGGAGCCCGTGGACGCCGCGTGGGGACGCGACTTCACGGCCCTCTTCCTCACCGGGCTCTCCGGTCTGGACGGCCAGGGCTGAGCCCGGCGGGCCGGTGCCGGCCGCGGCGCGGCACCGAGGCGCCCCGCCGCGGCACCGGTCAGACCTGGTAGCGGTCCGCGGCGAACAGGTGCAGGTTCTCGGCCACCCACTCCGACGTCCGCTTCAGCCCCTGCTCCAGGGACACCTCCGGCCGCCACGAAGCCCACTCGCGCGCCCGGGAGTTGTCCGAGAGCAGCCGCTCGACCTCGCTGCCGGCGGGCCGCAGCCGCGCGGGGTCCACCACCACCTCGGCGTCCCGCCCGGAGGCCGCTATCAGCGCCTCGGCGAGCGCCCCGATGGCGATCTCCCGCCCGGTGCCGAGGTTGACGACCTCGCCCAGCGCCCGGTCGCAGTCGGCCAGCGCCAGGAAGCCGGCCGCGGTGTCCGTGACATAGGTGAAGTCGCGGGTCGGGGTGAGCGAGCCCAGTTTGATCTGCCGGGCACCCGCGTGGAGTTGGGCCAGGATCGTGGGGATCACGGCGCGTGCGGACTGCCGGGGGCCGTAGGTGTTGAACGGCCGCACCACCGTCACCGGCAGCTCGAAGGCGTGCCGGTGCGACAGCGCCATCATGTCCGCGCCGATCTTCGAGGCGGAGTACGGCGACTGCGGCTGCAGCGGGTGGTCCTCGCCGATCGGCGCGGTCAGCGCGGTCCCGTAGACCTCACTGGTGGAGGTGTGCACCAGCCGCCGCACCGCATGCCGCCGGCAGGCCTCCGCGACGTTCTCCGTCCCGACGACGTTCGTCTGCACATACGCGCCGGGCGAGTCGTAGCTGTACGGAATCCCGATCAGCGCGGCCAGATGGAAGACCGTGTCGCAGCCCTCGACGGCGTCCGTCACCCGGCCCGCGTCGCGCACATCGCCCGCGACCATCTCGACCGGGCCGCCCGGCACGAAATAGCGCGCCAGATTTCCCTTTTCGGCGTACGGCTTGTAGTGGACGAACGCGCGCACCTCGGCGCCCGCCTCCACGAGCATGTCGACCAGGGTCGAGCCGATGAACCCCTCGGCCCCGGTGACCAGGACCCGGCGGCCCGTCCACTGCTGCGTGCTGTTCATGCTGACTCCTTCATCGTGGGGTGGTGGTGGACCTGCGGGTGACCGGCGAGCGCCAGCACCTTGTCGGCCAGCAGGCCGGCGGCCTGCGCATGGGTGCCCGGGTCGGCTGCCGCGCCCATCGCGGCGAGCCGGCCGGGATCGTCGAGAAGCGGGGCGACCAGCGCGTCCAGCCGCTCCGCCGTGGCCTCCGGGTCGGGCAGCAGCAGCGCCGCCCCGGCGTCCGAGAGCACCCGGGCGTTATGGGTCTGGTGGTCGCCCGGCGCATGCGGATACGGCACGAGGACGGCCGGCATCCCGATCGTGGCCAGCTCGGCGACGGTCGCCGAACCGGCCCGGCACACCACGAGATCGGCGGCGGCGTACGCCAGATCCATCCGGTCCAGGTACGGCACGGCCTCGGCGACCGCGTCCCCGCCGTTGGCCGCCAGCAGGGCCCGGGTCTGCTCCAGGGCCGCGGGCCCGGTCTTGATCAGCAGCCGCAGGTCACTGCGCGCCCGGTAGCGGCCGGCCAGCCCCACCGCCGCCTCGGTCAGCCGGGCGGCCCCCAGGCTCCCGCCGTTGACCAGCAGCAGCCGCGCGCCGTCCGGTACGCCCAGGGCCCGGCGGGCGGTGGGCCGCGCTCCCGCGCGGTCCAGCTCGGCCAGCGGCCCCACCAGCGGCATTCCGACCGTCTCGGCCCGCTCGCCACCGGCCAGGTGCGCGCGGCTGCGGTCGAAGGCGAGGGCGAGGTGCGGGGTGAGCCGGGCCGCGAACTTGTTGGCCCGGCCGGGCACCGCGTTGGACTCATGGACCAGGCTCGGCAGCCCGGCCATCTTGGCCCCGACGATCACCGGGGCGCTGGGATAGCCACCCATACCGACCGCGACCTGGGCTTTCTGTTCCTTGAGGAGGGCCCGGCACTGGGCACCCGAGCGCAGCAGCGCGGCGGGCAGCAGATAGCGTCGGGCGCCGAGCGAGGGGTCGAAGGGGATCATGTCGACGGTGTGCAGCCGGTATCCGGCCCGGGGGATCAGCTCTGTCTCCAGGCCCCGTTCGGTCCCGACGAAGGAGATCACCGCATCGGGCACGGCCCGGCGGAGCGCGTCGGCGAGAGCGAGTCCCGGATAGATATGGCCGCCGGTGCCGCCCGCACCGATCACGACGGAGAGTGGTGTGCGCATGGCCGCCACGCTCGCGATACGCCCTAAGAAGCTTCTAAGAGAGGTGTTTGGCAGCCTATGTCCATGCCGCCCACGCCCGGGAACACCCCAGCCCCCAAGATCCTCGTCGTCGACGACCAACCGGAGGTACGTGCCGCCGTCGAGGACGGCCTCGCCGTGGAGGGCTATACCGTACGGGGCGCCGCCGACGGCCTGGCCGCCCTCTCGGAGGTCGCCGGCTGGCAGCCGGATGTCCTCGTCCTGGACGTGATGATGCCCGTCCTGGACGGCCTGGCCGTCTGCCGCCGGCTGCGCGCCCTGGACGACCGCACCCCGATCCTCGTGCTGACCGCGCTGGACTCGGTCAGCGAACGGGTCGACGGGCTCGACGCCGGCGCCGACGACTACCTCGTCAAACCGTTCGCCCTGGACGAGCTGGTGGCCCGCGTCCGGGCCCTGCTGCGCCGGGCCGCCACCACGGCCGTCGAGGACGCCCGGCTCTCCTTCGACGATCTGGTCGTCGACCCGCTGACCCGCACCGGCCACCGGGCCGGCCGGCTCCTGGAGTTCAGCCGCACCGAATGGGCGCTGCTGGAGCTGCTGTTGCTGCACCCCGGGCAGGTGCTGCCGCGCGAGGTGATCCTGGAGCGCGTCTGGGGCCGCGACTTCGGGCCCGACTCCAACTCCCTTGCCGTCTACATCGGTTATCTGCGCCGCAAACTGGAGGCGGGCGGCGAGCCCCGCCTCGTCCACACCGTGCACGGCGTGGGTTACCGCCTGGACCACGCGGAGGGCGCATGACCGGCACACGCGGCCTGGGTGCCCGCTGGCGGCGCCGCCGCCCGCTCCGCGCCCGGCTGGCGCTGGCCGCCTCGTCCGCGGTGGCACTGGTGGCGGTCGGCGTCTGTGCGGCCGCCTTCTCCATCATCGACTACCAGATGACCCGTCAGCTGGAGCTGAACCTGACCCAGACGGCCGCCCAGGCCATCCGGGACCGCCACGACTGGGGCCCGACGCCGAGTGACACCCTGTGCCAGTATCCGGCCTCGGCCTGTATCCAGATCGTGCCGTCCGACCCCGCCAAGGACCCGCGCAAGCGGTATGTGCTGCCCGTCTCCGACGCCACCCGGCAGGTCGCCGACGGCCGGCGCGCGGCGTTCTACAGGAAGCTGACGGTGGCCGGCCATCCGGTCCGGATGTTCACCACGCGCCTGGCGGACAAGGACGAGGCGGTACAGGTCGCCCAGCGCTCCGACACCATCGACCGGGGCGTACAGCAGGCCGCCTGGGCGCTGTCCGCGGTCGGCGGCGCCGGCGTCCTGCTGGCCGCCGCACTCGGCTACTGGGTCTCCCGTACCGGCCTGGCCCCGGTCGCCCGGCTCACCGCCACCGCGGAACGCATCGCCGCCACCCGCGACGCCCGCCACCGCATCGAACTGCCCCCGGGCCCCCTCGCCCGGGAGGACGAGGTCACCCGCCTGGCCACCAGCTTCAACACCATGCTCGGCGAGCTCGAACAGTCCGTCACCGCGCAGCGCCGCCTGGTCGCCGACGCCTCCCACGAGCTGCGCACCCCGCTGACCGCGCTGCGCACCAACGCCGAGCTCCTGGCCCGCGCCGACCGCCTGACCGACGCCCAGCGCGACCGCGCCTCGGCCGCGCTGGGCCGCCAGCTGCGCGAGGTCACCACCCTCGTGGGCGACCTGATCGAACTGGCCCGCGACGAGGAGCCACAGCCCCTGGTGGAGCAGGTGCGCCCGGCCGCCCTCCTGGAGCACGCGGTGGGCGTGGCCCGCGAACACTGGCCGGAGATCACCTTCACCACCGCCATCGCCCCCGCCGCGGCCGGCGTCGCGATCCCCGGTGTGCCGCCCCGGCTGTCCCGGCTGCTGTCCAACCTCCTCGACAACGCCGCGAAGTTCTCCCCGCCGGGCGGTCCGGTCGACACCGAACTCGCCTTTTCCTCCGACGAGTTGGACCTGACGGTCCGCGACCACGGCCCCGGCATCGCCGAGGCCGACCTCCCCCATGTCTTCGACCGCTTCTACCGCGCCGAGGCGGCCCGCGCCCTGCCGGGCTCCGGCCTGGGCCTGGCCATGGCCCGCCAGATCGCCCGTGCCCATGACGCCGAACTCACCGCCGAGCGGGCGCCGGGGGGCGGGGCGCTGTTCCGGCTGCGGATGCCGGTCGCGTCGGCGTAGCCCCGCTGCCAACGGCCGTCGGCAGCGGGGCGGACGGCGGGCTCAGAACCCCGCCGGCTCCGTGTAGACCCCCCACTCGTCCCGCAGCACCCCGCAGATCTCGCCGAGCGTCGCCTCGGCCCGTACGGCCTCCAGCATCGGCTCGATCATGTTGCCGCCGGCCCGGGCGGCTTCCAGCATCGCCTTCAGGGAGGCCTGGACCCGGGCGTCGTCACGGGCGTCCTTGCGGGCCGCGAGCACCCGCACCTGCTCGCGCTCGACCTCGTGGCTGACCCGCAGGATCTCCAGATCGCCGGTGACCGAGCCGTGGTGGCAGTTGACGCCGACGACCTTCTTGTCGCCCTTCTCCAGCGCCTGCTGGTACTGGAAGGCGGACTCGGCGATCTCGCCGGTGAACCAGCCGTCCTCGATGCCGCGCAGGATGCCGGAGGTCATCGGGCCGATGGGGTGCTCGCCGGTGGGGACCGCGCGGCGGCCGCGCTCCTTGATCTGCTCGAAGATCTTCTCCGCGTCCGCCTCGATCCGGTCGGTCAGCGACTCGATGAACCACGAACCGCCCAGCGGATCGGCGACGTTGGCGACGCCGGTCTCCTCCATCAGCACCTGCTGGGTGCGCAGCGCGATCTCCGCGGCCTGCTCACTGGGCAGCGCCAGGGTCTCGTCCAGCGCGTTGGTGTGCAGCGAGTTGGTGCCGCCGAGCACGGCCGCCAGCGCCTCGACCGCGGTCCGTACGACGTTGTTGTACGGCTGCTGGGCGGTCAGCGAGACCCCGGCGGTCTGGGTGTGGAACCGCAGCCACTGCGCCTTCTCGCTCGTCGCGCCGTAGACGTCCCGCATCCAGCGGGCCCAGATCCGGCGCGCGGCGCGGAACTTGGCGATCTCCTCGAAGAAGTCCAGGTGCGCGTCGAAGAAGAAGGACAGGCCGGGGGCGAAGGTGTTGACGTCCAGGCCGCGGGAGAGGCCGAGCTCCACATAGCCGAAGCCGTCGGCGAGCGTGTACGCCAGCTCCTGCGCGGCCGTCGCGCCCGCCTCGCGGATGTGGTAGCCCGAGACCGAGAGCGGCTTGTACGCGGGGATGCCGCGCGCGCAGTGCTCCATCAGGTCGCCGATCAGGCGCAGATGCGGCTCGGGCTGGAAGAGCCATTCCTTCTGTGCGATGTACTCCTTGAAGATGTCCGTCTGCAGGGTGCCGTTGAGGACGCCCGGGTCGATGCCCTGCCGTTCGGCGGCCACCAGATACATGCAGAAGACCGGGACGGCGGGCCCGCTGATCGTCATGGACGTCGTGACGTCCCCCAGCGGGATGTCCTGGAACAGGACCTCCATGTCGGCCGCCGAGTCGATGGCGACGCCGCAGTGCCCGACCTCGCCCAGCGAGCGCGGGTCGTCGGAGTCCCGGCCCATGAGGGTGGGCATGTCGAAGGCGACGGAGAGGCCGCCGCCGCCCGCCTTGAGGATCATCTTGTAGCGCTCGTTGGTCTGCTCGGCATTGCCGAAGCCGGCGAACTGGCGGATCGTCCAGGTCCGCCCGCGGTATCCGGTCGGGTACAGCCCCCGCGTGAAGGGGTACTCGCCCGGCCAGCCGATCCGCTCGAACCCCTCGACCGAATCTCCGGGCCGGGGCCCGTACGCCGGCTCGACGGGATCACCCGAGAGCGTGGTGAAGTCCGCGTCCCGCTTCCGGGCGGAGTCGTACCGAGCCTGCCAGCGGCGGCGGCCCTCATCGATCGCGTCAGCGTCCATACCTCGAATTTACTTGGACGTCCTAGTACTTGTCGACGGGAGAGCGCCACGAGTTGCCCCTCGCGCCACCTAGGTCACATTCCGTAAGGGGCGCCGGATAGCACAAACGCGCCCGCCCGATGCCGGGACAGACGCGTATGAGCAGGTCAGCAGGGGTGCCGTCGGACCGCGCCGGGGCGTACCGGGTGCGGTCGGGCCTTCACCGGACTGCGGTCAGGCCTTCACCGGCTCCGGAGCGTCATCGGCGATCAGCGGCTCGACCTCCCGCACCACCTGACGCTCCACGAAGAAGGCGGCAGTGGGGATGGTGCCCGCGATCAGCACCCACAGCAGCTTGCCGAACTTCCACTTGGCCTTGGAGCCCAGGTCGAAGGCGAACACCAGGTAGATGATGTAGAGCACGCCGTGGATCTGCGAGACGACGAGGGTGAGGTCCTTGCCCATCCCGAAGCCGTACTTGAAAACCATGCACGTGCAGAGCACCAGCAGCATCACGGCGGTGATGTAGGCCATCGCCCGGTAACGGGTCAGGACGCTTCGCTTCATGCCCCGAGCGTAACGGCCCGTTCCGGGGCGATCTTCGCCGCCCCCCTGCGCACACCGGGCCTGCGGACAGGGCGGCGGCGCCCCGCTACTCGTCCTGGAAGTCCTCCGCGGCCACCCGCAACGGCCGCAGCATCGCGAAGATCTCCCCGCACTCCTCGGCGTCGTACGTCCCGAGCCCGAAGTCCATCGCCATCAGATCGCGGGTCGCCGCGTCGCACACCTCGCGCCCCTTGTCCGTGATGGTGGCGAGCGTGCCCCGCCCGTCGTTCGGGTTCGGCCGCTTGGCCACGAGACCGGACTTCACCAGCCGGTCGACGGTGTTGGTCACCGAGGTCGGATGCACCATCAGCCGCTCGCCGATCTTGGACATCGGCAGCTCACCGGCCTTGGAGAAGGTCAGCAGCACCAGCGCCTCGTAGCGGGCGAAGGTCAGCCCGTACGGCTTGACGACCGCGTCCACCTCGGCCAGCAGGATCTGATGGGCGCGCATGATCGAGGTGATGGCAGCCATCGAGGGCACGGCGCCCCATCGCTGCTGCCACAGTTCGTCGGCGCGCGCGATGGGGTCGAAAGCAAGGCTGAGCGGCTTCGGCACGCTTGCGACCCTACCCGGCGCTCATATGGTGGTCAGCCGTGTCTCGCCAACCGGGCAGCACCCGGGACGGTCAGCCGGTGGCCGAGTTTTTCGCGGAACACCGTGAGGTGTGGTCTCCCACGGGCACCGACGTCACCTCACCCGAAGGCACCTTCAGCGGCTGACGGCGGTTGACGTCCCACAGCGCGAGCGTCCCGTCCGCGCTCCCGAGCAGCAGATACGGCCGGCGGGGTACGAGCGCACCGCCCTCCGCAGCGATCCGGGGCTTGAGCGGCTCGATACAGGTCAGATGGGGCTCGATGCCGTAGTAGGAGCCCGGAGCCTGGTGGCCGGCGGCCCGGTACCAGGCGCGCTCTCCCGCCCGCGCCGCGTGGAGCGATACCTGGAGCAGCGGGAGCAGCGTGCAGAAGACGCCCGTCAGAGCGATCGCCGTGACGGGTATCCACCGGTGCGTGACCATCTGGTGGAAGTGCTTGGCGTAGCCCCACCCGGCGGCCACCACGAGCCAGGCAGGCAGCACCGGCAGGAAGCTGTGGACCGCCGCAATCACTCGCCAGACGGCGGGCACGTCGACATCGTCGGGCGTCAGGCCGAACGGGGTGAGGTAGAGCCAGTGGACCACGCCGCCCAGTGCGGGCGTCAGGGTCAAGACCACGGAGGCGACCAGGGGCACCACCCACTGCAGCACCTCGCGCAGACTGGTCCGCTGCCGGACCAGCGCCCGGATGCCGCCCACCAGATACGCCGCCACGGCGAGGAGCAGGGATATCCACCAGACCTTCGTGGGGTCGCCGGAGACGGTGCTGATCAGCCATCCAGTCAGCGTGGCGCCGGCGGACGTCGCGCTTCCGGTGACCGTGGCACTGCGCTGACGTTCCGGAAGAGCGAGCCGGTGCAGCAGCCATCCCGAGAGTGCAGCCGTCCCGCAGGCCGCCACCCCAGCGAGGGCGCCGTACACCGTCATCGGCCCCGCGGCGCTCAGCGCCACACCGGCGAACAGGGCCACCAGCGTGGTGATGACCAAGGGCGCGGGCCCCGGCCTCGCCCCGGGCGCCGGGGGGACCGCCGTTGGCTCGGCGACTGCCCACCCCAGCCTGACGTCCAGGGGGGCCACCGCGGGGCCCGAGCCGTCCGGGTCCGGCGCTGCCCGCGCGGCCTCCCGCGCCCGGTCCCGGGTGGCCGCCCCCACCACGAGGCCGGTGTCGCGGATACCGGCCAGCACCGCAAGGCGACCGCGTAGGCCCTGGCGTGCGGGGGTGCGGTGGACCGCCCACAGGGGGCGGTTGTCCTCACCGACCGTGTACGCCTGAGCGTGGTGGACCCGGACATCAAGTGCGCGGCGTGAGCGCCACGCCGTCAGCTCCAGGGCAGCGGCGCGCTCCGCCCCTCTGCGCGCGCCCTTGAGGCGCGCCTCGACCAACAGGAAAGTCCCGGGTGCCGTGGGCTGGGCGAAGTGTGCCCGTTCCTCAGGTGTGAGCTCACGGACCAGCGGCCAGCGCCGTTCCGCCAGCGACTCGTCGAGCAATTCCCGGTCCGTCGCATCCCCGTGGAACTCCACGACCACCCGCACCCGCCGGTCGAATCCCCCGCCGGTCACAACCTCTCCCCCGTGTTTCGGCTTCCCGCCCGTTGACGCACCGGATTATTCCCGACGGGCTGCGCCCGTACGCCGCACCTCCCGGATCCACCAGTACGCCCCCGCCCCCACCACTCCGGCCCCCGGCATCACGACCGCAGCGGGCGCACTCCGCGGCGGCGCCGGCCGGCCCCATCACCGTCATCCGCCCGGCCTGCATCACCGTCATCGCCTGTCCCACCCCAGCAGCCTTTCGGGGACCGTGTCGACGCACCAGCGGTCGACCCCGAAGTTGTACGAGATCCCGGTGCCGGTCAGCACGAGCAGCAGCACCGCCCAGCCCAGGGAGGGCTGCGCGGCGAAACCGAGCGAGGGCAGCACGGCGAAGAGCCCCATGCACATCGCAACCGGCCAGCACCCGCCGGGCCGGATAAGACCCCTCGGGGTGCCGCAAAAGACCGCTCGGGTGTGGTGGGGCCACCGCTCAGGAGCGGCGGGCGTCGCCCTCGGCGAGGTAGCGCTCCACGGTCTCCACCTTCGAGGTCAGTCCGTCCGTGACGCCGGGCCGGATATCGGCCTTGAGCACCAGGGAGACCCGCCCGCAGCGCGCCTCGACGGCCGCGACCGCGCGCTTGACGACGTCCATGACCTCGTCCCACTCACCTTCGAGGGAGGTGAACATCGCGTCCGTACGGTGCGGCAGCCCCGACTCGCGGACGACCCGGACCGCGTCGGCGACGTACTCGCCGACGTCCTCGCCGACCCCCAGGGGGCTCACGGAGAAGGCGACGATCATGTGTTCAGGACCCCTTCCTTGCGGGCGCGGGCCGCGATCACACCGGCCTCTTCCTCGCGCTTGAGCGCCTTGTCCCCGTAGAGGCCGCCGAACGGCAGGATCGCCAGCACGAAGAAGAAGGCGACGCGCTTGAAGGGCCACTTGGTGCGGTTCCACACGTCCAGCAGCAGCACCACATACGTGATGAACAGCAGTCCGTGGATCATGCCGAGCGGCATCACCAGGGAGTCGTAGTCGAAGGCCAGGCGGAAGCCGGTGCCGAAGATCAGCAGCGCCGGGAAGGAGATGGCCTCCGGAACGGAGGCCAGGCGCAGTCGGTGCAGGGCGGCAGCGGTCTTGATGTCCACGGGAACCTCGTTCGGGTGGCAGATGGGAGGTCGGCGCGCAGCGCCGTCTTCTGGGGGTGGAGGTCGGGCGACGGGCGGGCGCACTGCTTGTGCAAGAGTTCACAAACTTCGCCCCATTGTTACAGCCGCCTCGGCGATCACCGCGCCGGGGGGAGGTGCGGGGCGCCCCCGGGCCGGCCCCCGGCAGAATTCAGGGCGGTATCAGGGCGATATCAGGGCCAAAGGACCTGCCCCGGGCGGCCGCGGCCGACTACCGTCTGACCCGTGGCTCAGTTTCGGCTCCAGGGGAGCAAGGTGCTCGCCGTCGATATGACGGGCGACGCCGTCAAGGCGAAAAACGGTGCGATGGTCGCGTACGACGGCCAGATGTCGTTCAAGAAGATGTCCGGCGGCGGCGAGGGCCTGCGGGGCATGGTCACCCGGCGGCTCACGGGTGAACAGATGGCCGTGATGGAGGTGAAGGGCCACGGCACCTGCTACTTCGCCGACCGCGCCAGTGAGATCAACCTCGTCCAGCTGCAGGGCGAGAAGCTGTACGTCGAAGCCAGCAATCTGCTGTGCACGGACGCCGCGCTGCGGACGGGCACGACCTTCACCGGCCTGCGCGGCGCCTCCCAGGGCAACGGCCTGTTCACCACCACCGTCGAGGGCAGCGGCCAGGCGGCGATCACCTCCGACGGCCCCGCGGTGGTGCTGCGGGTCACCAAGCAGTACCCCCTCCAGGTCGACCCGGGTGCCTATGTCGCCCACACCGGCGACCTCAAGCAGCACTTCCAGACCGGGGTGAACTTCCGCACCGTCCTCGGGGAGGGCTCCGGCGAGTCCTTCCAGATCCGCTTCGAGGGCGAGGGCCTGGTCTACGTACAGCCCAGCGAGCGCAACACCGTGGGAGGTGAGGTCTGATGCCGTTCACGGTGCTCAACTCCCGCATGGTGGAGGCCAGGATCGGGCCGGGCCAGCGGATGTTCAGCCAGCGCGGCGCGATGCTCGCCTACCGCGGCGAGGTCGCGTTCACGCCCAACATCCAGGGCGGCCAGGGCGGCGTCGGCTCCATGATCGGCCGCCGGATCGCCGGCGAGGCCACACCCCTGATGACCGTCGAGGGAACGGGCACGGTCATGTTCGGCCACGGCGGCCATCACGTCCATGTCGTCGACCTGACCGGCGAGACGCTGTACGTCGAGGCCGACCGGCTGCTGGCCTTCGACGGCTCGCTCCAGCAGGGCACGATGTTCATGGGCTCACAGGGCGGCGTGATGGGCATGGTGCGCGGCCAGGTCACCGGCCAGGGCCTGTTCACCACGACCCTCAAGGGCGTCGGCTCGGCCGCGGTGATGGCGCACGGCGGCGTCATCGAACTGCCGATCACGCCCCAGCGCCCGGTCCACGTCGACCCGCAGGCCTATGTCGCCCACCGCGGCGACGTCCGCAACAAACTGTCCACGGCGCTCGGCTGGCGCGACATGGTCGGCCGCGGCTCGGGCGAGGCCTTCCAGCTGGAGCTGTCGGGCCAGGGCACCGTCTACGTTCAGGCGTCGGAGGAAAAGCTGTGACCGGTCCCGTCGTCCACGACGTCTCCTCGCTCCCCGCCGACGACAACGTCAACGCGTACGCCTTCAGCGTCGACCTGAACGGCCAGTGGTTCCTGCAGAAGGGGAAGATGATCGCCTACTACGGGCAGATCGACTTCCACGGCATCGGACACGGCCGCCTGGACCGCCTGATCGCCGGAAGTTTCCATTCGCCACTGCACGCCGCGGACTGGGTCGTCGCCGAGGGCCGCGGAAAAATGCTGCTCGCGGACCGTGCCTTCGATGTGAACTCCTTCGATCTGGAGGACGGCAACCTGACGATTCGCTCCGGCAACCTGCTCGCATTTCAGCCATCTCTCGCGCTGAAGCAGTCGATCATCCCGGGCTTTCTCACCCTCATCGGGACCGGCAAGTTCGTGGCCGCTTCCAACGGCCCGGTGGTCTTCATGGAACCGCCGATCCGGGTCGACCCGCAGGCACTCGTCGGCTGGGCCGACTGCCCCTCCCCCTGCCACCACTACGACCACCAGTACCTGCGGGGATTCCTGGGCGGGCTGCGGGCGCACACCGGCATCGGCGGAGCCTCCGGCGAGGAGCACCAGTTCGAGTTCGTCGGCGCCGGCACGGTCCTGCTGCAGTCCACCGAGCAGCTGATGCCGGAGCTGGCAACCGGGGCGGTTCCGGCCGAGGAGGGCGTTCCGGGCGGGGGCGGACACGTTCCGCAAAGTGGCTCACAACTGCCTCAACTCCCCGGCAACCTCGGGAGCCTCCAACGCCGCTTCGGGCTGTGAGCGATACTCTGCGGACGGTGACCTCGAACGTCTGACCAACGTCCGGCCCCGGCCGCCGACGTCACCACCCCCACCCCGATTAATTCACTATTCAACTTTTACGGGTAGAATCATTCCATGACGACCGACAGTGACACCCCCTGGCTGACCGACCAGGAGCAGTGTGCCTGGCGCACCCACCTGGACGTCAGCAGGCTGCTGATGCACCAACTCGAGCGTGATCTGCAGCCGTTCGGCCTGACGAACAACGACTACGAGATCCTGGTCAACCTCTCCGAGGCCGAGGACCGACGGCTCCGGATGAGCGACCTGGCGGCCAGCACACTGCAGTCCAAGAGCCGTCTCTCCCACCAGATCACCCGGATGGAGAACGCCGGCCTGGTGCGCCGCGAGAGCTGCGAGTCGGACCGCCGTGGCCTCTACGCCGTCCTCACCGACGAAGGCTGGGACACCATGCGCCGGGTCGCCCCGCACCATGTCGCCTCGGTCCGCAAGCATTTCATCGACCTGTTCACCACCGACGACCTCCAGGCGCTCCGCAGCTCCCTCGGCCCCGTCGCCGAACACCTCCGCAAGGAGCGCGGCGGCCTCTGACCGGCCGGCCTCGGCCCCCGACCGGGCCGGGGCCGGGCGGCCAGAGCCCCGCCGGATCAGCCGGCCACCGGCAGCCGCAGCTCGAACACCGACCCCGTGCGCACGCCCAGCGAGCCGCCGTGCCGCACCGCCACATCCCGCGCGATGGCCAGCCCCAGACCGGCCCCGCCGTCGTCCCGCGCCCGCGCGTCATCGAGCCGTACGAACCGCTCGAAGATCCGCTCCCGCTCGCCCTCCGGCACCCCGGGCCCGTCGTCCTCGACCCGCAGCACCACCCACTCCCCCTCGCGCACCACGGCCACCCGCACGGACCCGACGGCATGCCGCTGCGCATTGTCGAGCAGGTTCCCCAGCACCCGCGCCAACTGACTGCGCGACCCGGTCACTTCCGCGCCCGCCAGCTCCCCCACGCGCACCGGGACCCGGTCCGCGACCCGCTGCGAGCTCTCCTCGCGCACCATCGCCGCCAGCTCGACCCGGGCGTCCGCCGGCCGCTCCCCCGCATCCAGGCGCGCCAGCAACAGCAGATCCGCCGCCAGCCGCTGCAGCCGCACGGTGTCCTCCACCGCACCCGGTACATCCAGCAACTCCGGATGCGCCACCCCCACTTCGAGCTGGGTCCGCAGACTCGCGATCGGGCTGCGCAGCTCGTGCGAGGCGTCCGCGACGAACCGCCGCTGCCGCTCCACGGACGACTCCAGCGCCGCCAGCGTCTCGTTGGTCGTCCGCGCCAGCCGGCCCACCTCGTCCTGCGACGACGGCACCGGCACCCGGCGGCTCAGATCCGTACTCGCCGTGATCGCGGCCATCTCCCCGCGGATCCCCTCCACCGGCCGCAGCGCCCGCCGGGTCACCAGCCAGGTCACCCCCGCCACCACCACACACAGCAACGGCAGCCCGATCAGCATGGCCGTCCGCACCGACCCCACGGCCTCCTGCTCCGGCGCCAGCGCCGCTCCCGCCCGCACCGTCGCCTTCCCGCCGCGGGTGTCCTTGGCCTCGACCACCGCGAACCGGTAGTCGGCCACCTTTCCGTCGACATTCGCGGTCCCGTCCCGGTGGACCGCATCGTCGTCGATGTCACCGGGCGCGAGCCCGCTCCTGTCGTCGTCATCGTCGTCGTCCTCCCCCGACGACCCCGGCCCGACGCTCCCCGCTCCCTGCCGCTGCGCGCCGCCCACCGGCTTCCCGTCGACGGCCCGCACGTCCTCACCGGCCGCCAGCACCCGACCGTCGTCATCGGCCACGACCACCGGATGGTCCTCGCCATCCGGCAGATCCAGCTTGGCGTACGGCGTGCCCGTCGCGATCTGCGCGGCCACCTCCCGGGCCGCGATCTCGGCCTGCAGCCCGGCCTGGTCCTGCAGCTTGCTGCTCAGCACCAGCAGCACGGCCGTCCCCGCCGCGATCAGCGCCAGGGCCACCACCACGGTCGCGCCGGCCGCCGCCCTGGCCCGTACGGAGCCCAGCACCCTACTCACCCGCCACCAGCCGGTATCCGGCACCGCGCACCGTCACGATGTGCCCGGCACCGAGCTTGCGCCGCAGTGCGCTCACATACACCTCGATGATGTTGACATCGCCCTCGTAGGCGAAGTCCCAGACGTGCTCCAGGATCTCCGCCTTGGAGACCACCTCGCCCGCCCGCAGCGCCAGCTCCTCCAGCACCGCGAACTCCTTCGCCGTCAGCGCCACTTCCGCGCCGTCCCGCTCCACCCGCTGTGCGCCCTGGTCGACGGTCAGCGTTCCCACCCGCAGCACCGGCAGCGCGCTGCGGCCGTGCCGGCGCAGCAGCGCCTTCACCCGCGCCACCAGCACCACATACGAGAACGGCTTGGTCAGATAGTCGTCGGCCCCGGTGTCCAGTCCCTCGGCCTCGTCGTACTCGCCGTCCTTCGCCGTCAGCATCAGCACCGGCACCTCATGGCCGGCCGCCCGCAGTGCCCCGCACACGCGGTAGCCGTTCATCCCCGGCAGCATGATGTCGAGCACGATCAGGTCATAGCCGTCCTCCGTGGCCCGGCGCAGCCCCTCCCGGCCGTCGTGCACCACGTCCACCGCGTACCCCTCGGCCATCAGTCCCTTGGCCAGCGACAGGGCCAGCCGCTTCTCGTCCTCGACGATCAGCAGACGGAACGGGCGGCGCGCGCCTCCGGGCGGACGGTGGCGGGTGACAGGCGGGTGCATGCGCTCACCATGCCATCCCTTTCCTGAAGCCCCCTTCAGGCACCTTCAGGCTCCCTTCAGCTTCGTTCAGCGAGTGTGTGGGCACAGCCGATCGCAAGGGGAGAACACACATGAAGCGCCATCTGATCATCGCCACCGCCGCGGCCGCCGCCCTCGTCGCCGGCGGCACGGTCACCGCCGTCGCGGTCAGCAACGACGCCGGCTCCGCCAACGCCGCCTCCGGCGGGCAGCTCCCGGCGAAGACGGTCGCCCACGATGCGGGTGCGCAGGCCTCGGGCACGGCCCAGGTGCAGGACGGCCGCTCCAGCATCCCGATGCAGGACGACGACGCGAACGGCCAGGAGGAGATCCGCGAGGCCAACGCCGCCAAGGTGAACGCACCGGACGCCGCGGCCGCCGCGCTGAAGGCCGTCCCCGGCACCGTGACCGGCCTCGACCTGGACGCGGACCGCCCCGGCCTGGTCTGGGACGCGGATGTGCTGGGCAAGGACGGCAAGTGGCACGAGATCACCCTCGACGCGGGCAACGCGCGGGTGCTGAACCAGCACGTCGACCACGACGAGGACGACGACGCCCAGGAGCGGGCCGCCGCCAAGAGCGCCAGGACCGACGCCGCGGCCGCCGCCCGCAGCGCGGCCTCGCACGGCAAGGTGACCTCCGTCGAGCTGGACGACGACCACCGGGGCAAGGCCGTCTGGGAGGTCGAGACGATCACCAAGGACGGCACGGAGCACAAGCTGCTGGTCGACCCGCAGTCCGGCAACGTGAGCGCCGCTCCGGCGCACGACACGGACGACGACGACAACGACGGCGCGGACGACTGAGCATCGCCCGCTCAACCCGGCCCCCGCCCACACTGTTGTGGGCGGGGGCGGGTTGCCGGTAGCTGGGGCCGGGCACGTGGTCGCTGCGCTGCCTGGACTCGGTGCGGGTTGACTGTGCCTGGGGTCTCTTCGCCCAGTCGTTGTGGGTGGTGGGTCGGAGGGGACGCCCGGTCCCCCGTCCTCGGCGCGGGCGGCCCTGGTACGTGGGAAAGACTGACCCGGCGTTCGCTCCGGTCCTGCGGGCGGGGCACCGGACATCCCCTCCGACCACCGCACGTTGGCGACCGTCCCGCCGTACCGATCACCGTTACGGCCACCACCAGCTCGCCCCTTGGCAGGGCACTGGGCAACCACCAGGTCCGAGCCGCACCAGGCGTTGGCAGGGCGCTGGCCGAGCGGGCGTGAAGGTCATTGGCCGCCCAGCCGTAGCCATCCGGCCGACCCGCCCCGGGTGTTCCTTGGCCGGACGCGGCATGTGTGCGGTGACGGACGGTGCCACCGGGCGGCAGACGGCAACGAACGAAGGCCGGAGGGGATGTACCGGGACCCGCCCGCAGGACCGGAGCGAACGCCGGGGAAATCTTTCCCACGTACCAGATGCGCCCGCGCCGAGGACGGGTTCCGGTGCGTCCCCTCCGGCCCCCGCGGCACTCACCGACCCCGTAAAGGCGCCAGCCCCCACGAGCCAACCGGCGACACTGAGGCCGGCGCCACGGCGCCCCAAAGGGGCGCGGGGAACTGCGCGCCCAGCCACAACGCACCCGCAGCCAAACAACGGCCCCCTCAGTCCCCGTTCGTCAGCCCGTCAACCAACTCATCGGCCGCCCGATACGGATCCGTCTCGCCCGCGACGATCCGCTCCGCGAGCGCATCCAGGCGCCGATCCCCCCGCAGATCGCCGATCCGCTCCCGCAGCGCCGTGACCGCGATCGTCTCGACCTCGTGGGCCGCACGCGAGCGGCGCCGCTCGCCCAGCACCCCCCGCTCCTCCATCCAGGCCCGGTGCTTCTCCAGCGCCTCGACGACCTCGTCGACACCCTCGCCCCGCGCCGCGACGGTCTTGACGATCGGCGGGCGCCAGTCCCCCGCCGCCCGGGATTCGCCCAGCCCCAGCATGTGATTGAGCTCGCGCGCGGTGGCATCCGCGCCGTCCCGGTCGGCCTTGTTGACGACGTAGACATCGCCGATTTCCAGGATTCCGGCCTTGGCCGCCTGGATGCCGTCGCCCATGCCGGGCGCGAGCAGCACCACGCTCGTATCGGCCTGCGAGGCGATTTCCACCTCGGACTGGCCGACGCCGACCGTCTCGACGAGGACCACATCGCAGCCCGCCGCGTCCAGGACCCGGATCGCCTGCGGTGCGGCCCAGGCCAGGCCGCCCAGATGGCCCCGGGTGGCCATCGAGCGGATGTACACGCCGGGATCCGAGGCGTGCTCGCTCATCCGTACGCGGTCGCCGAGGAGCGCACCACCGGAGAACGGCGAGGACGGGTCGACGGCGAGGACGCCGACCCGTTTGCCCGTCTTGCGGTACGCCGTCACCAGCGCGGAGGTGGTGGTGGACTTCCCGACGCCGGGCGACCCGGTCAGGCCGACCACATAGGCGTTGCCGGTGAGCGGCGCCAGGGCCGCCATCACCTCGCGCAGCTCCGGTGACGCCCCCTCCACGAGGGAGATCAGCCGGGCCACGGCCCTCGGCCGGCCCTCCCGTGCCTGCTCCACCAGCTGTGGGACGTCCACCATCGCCGCTCGGCTCCTTCGGTTCGCTGGTACGCGCATCGGCCCGCCCGTACGCGTGTACGTACGGGCACTCGGTTACTTACCCGGTACGCGAATGATCAGCGCGTCGCCCTGACCGCCGCCGCCACAGAGCGCGGCGGCACCCACGCCACCGCCCCGCCGGCGCAGCTCCAGCGCGAGATGCAGCACGATGCGGGCTCCGGACATCCCGATCGGGTGACCCAGCGCAATGGCGCCGCCGTTGACATTCACCTTTTCCGGGGACACCCCGAGGTCCTTCACCGACTGCACGGCGACGGCCGCGAACGCCTCGTTGATCTCGATCAGGTCAAGATCGGCGACGGTCAGTCCGTCCTTGCCCAGCGCGTGGTTGATCGCGTTGGAGGGCTGGGACTGGAGCGAGTTGTCGGGGCCGGCGACATTGCCGTGGGCGCCGATCTCCGCGATCCATTCGAGGCCCAGCGCCTCGGCCTTGGCCTTGCTCATGACGACCACGGCGGCGGCGCCGTCGGAGATCTGCGAGGAGGTGCCGGCGGTGATCGTGCCGTCCTTGGCGAAGGCCGGGCGGAGCTTGCCGAGCGATTCCGTGGTGGTTTCGCCGCGGATGCCCTCGTCCTTGCTGAAGACGACCGGCTCGCCCTTGCGCTGCGGGATCTCCACGGGGGTGATCTCGGCCTCGAAGAGCCCGTTCTTCTGGGCGGCTGCGGCCCGCTGGTGGGAGCGCGCGGCGACCTCGTCCTGCTCCGGTCGGGCGATGCCCAAACGGGTGTTGTGCTTCTCCGTCGACTCGCCCATCGCGATGCCTTCGTAGGCGTCGGTGAGGCCGTCGTGGGCCATCGCGTCGAGCATCTCGACGGCGCCGTACTTGAAGCCCTCACGGGACTTCGGAAGCAGGTGCGGGGCGTTGGTCATGGACTCCTGGCCACCGGCGACGATGACGTCGAACTCACCCGCGCGGATGAGCTGGTCGGCCAGCGCGATGGCGTCGAGGCCGGAGAGGCAGACCTTGTTGACGGTCAGCGCGGGGACGTTCATGGGGATGCCGGCCTTCACGGCCGCCTGGCGCGCCGGGATCTGCCCCGCCCCGGCCTGGAGCACCTGGCCCATGATCACGTACTGCACCTGGTCGCCGCCGATGCCCGCCCGGTCCAGTGCCGCCTTGATGGCGACGGCGCCCAGGTCGGCGCCGGAGAAGGTCCGCAGGGATCCCAGGAGCCGCCCCATGGGGGTGCGCGCTCCCGCCACGATCACTGAGGTGCTGCCGTTCGTGCCGTTCGTTGCAGACATGCGGTGCGGCCTTCCTTTGCAGGGAAGTTAACGAGGGTTACCCGTCAATGTACTGAGCGGTACGCGCCGGGTCACCGGCAAGGAGGTGTGATCGCGCGCACGTTGCGTAACCAGCCGTGCGAGGGGTGCACTGGAGCCATGCTGACGCGAATCGACCACATCGGGATCGCCTGTTTCGACCTCGACAAGACTGTCGAGTTCTACCGTGCCACGTATGGCTTCGAGGTGTTCCACACCGAGGTCAACGAGGAGCAGGGAGTCCGGGAGGCCATGATCAAAATCAATGGGACGTCGGACGGCGGCGCCTCGTATCTGCAGCTTCTGGAGCCCACCCGCGAGGACTCCGCAGTGGGCAAGTGGCTTGCCAAGAACGGCGAGGGAGTCCATCACATCGCCTTCGGCACCGCGGACGTGGACGGCGACTCCGAAGCCATCCGCGGCAAGGGCGTCCGGGTCCTCTACGACGAGCCCAGGACGGGTTCGATGGGGTCGCGGATCACCTTCCTGCACCCCAAGGATTGTCACGGAGTGCTCACCGAACTCGTCACCGCGGCGCCCGCCACCTCCGAAGAGCACTGACCCTCACCTTCCCCGGCCGGTAGAGTGCAGCTTCGGCCGGGGTAAGGGAGTGGGGCTCGGTCCATACTCTGCCGATGATCTGACACCATTTCTTCGGAAGGGTCAGCTCCGATGGGCGCAAGTCCGGTACGACGTGACGTGTACGGGACGAGCACCGCAGGACCGGAGACGGCCGCCACCATGACCAGGGGACGGATGGGACCGCGCAGTGCGGGGCAACGACCGCTACGAGGCTGACGACCACCTCTCGCAGTTCGAGGCCGAGATGGAGCGGCTGAAGAGCGAGCGGGACAAGGCCGTCCAGCACGCCGACGACCTCGGCTACCAGGTCGAGGTGCTGCGCGCCAAGCTCCATGAGGCGCGCCGCAACCTCGCGACCCGTCCTGCCTACGACAACGTCAGTCATCAGGCCGAGCAGATGCTGCGCAATGCGCAGATCCAGGCGGACCAACTGCGTACGGACGCCGAGCGCGAGCTGCGCGAGGCCCGGGCGCAGACCCAGCGGCTGCTGCAGGAACAGGCGGAGCGGCAGTCCCGGCTGGAGGCCGAGCTGCACGCCGAGGCGGTCACCCGGCGCCAGCGGCTCGACGAGGAGCTGAACGAGCGCCGGCAGACCGTCGAATCGCACGTCAACGAGAACGTCGCCTGGGCCGAACAGCTGCGTGCCCGGACGGAGTCGCAGGCCCGCCGGCTGATGGAGGAGTCCCGCCGGGAGGCCGAGCAGGCGCTGGCGGCCGCGCGGGACGAGGCTCAGCGGCTGGCCGAACGCGCCCGTGAGCGGCTCGGCACCGCGGCCGAAGAGGCCCGCACCGAAGCGGAAAGCATCCTGCGCCGCGCCCGCACGGACGCCGAGCGGCTGCTGAACGCCGCCTCCAACCAGGCCCAGGAGGCCACCGATCAGGCCGAGCAGCTGCGTACCAGCGTCGGCACCGAGTCGGAGGAGGCCCGCCGCCAGGCCGCGGAGCTGACCCGCACCGCCGAGGCCCGCGTCCAGGAGGCGGACAAGGCGCTGCGCGAGGCGCGCACCGAGGCCGAGAAGCTGGTCGAGGAGGCGCAGCAGAGCGCCACCAAGCGACTGACGGCGGCCGAGTCGGACAACGAGCAGCGCACCCGTACGGCCAAGGCGGAGATCGCCCGGCTGGTCGGCGAGGCCACCAAGGATGCCGAAGCGCTCAAGGCCGAGGCCGAGCAACTGCGCGAGGACGCCCGCGCGGAGGCCGACCGGCTGATCGCCGAGGCGCAGGAGGCCGCCCGGTCCCAGGCGTCGGAGGACGCCGCGGCCCAGCTGGCGAAGGCCGCCCGCACCGCCGAGGAGGTGCTGAACAAGGCCTCGGAGGACGCCAAGGCCACCACCAAGGCGGCCGCCGAGGAGGCCGAACGGCTGCGCAGCGAGGCCGAGGCCGAGGCGGACCGGCTGCGCGAAGAGGCACATGACACCGCGGCCCAGCTCAAGGGCGCGGCGAAGGACGACACCAAGGAGTACCGCGCCAAGACCGCCGAACTCCAGGAGGAGGCACGGCGGCTGCGCGGTGAGGCCGAGCAGCTGCGCGCGGACGCGGTCGCCGAGGGCGAGCGGATCCGCAGCGAGGCCCGCCGGGAGGCGGTCCAGCAGATCGAGGAGGCGGCCGGGTCCGCCGAGCAGCTGCTGGGCAAGGCCAAGGCCGATGCCGAGGAGACCCGTTCGGGCGCCGTCGCGGAGAGCGAGCGGGTACGGACGGAAGCCATCGAGCGGGCCACCGCGCTGCGCCGGCAGGCCGAAGAGGCGCTGCAGCGGGCCCGGTCGGAGGGCGAGGAGCTGCTGACCGAGGGCGCCCAGGCCGCGGAGATGGTGACCACCGAGGCCGAGGAGTCCGCCGCGCGGCTGCGCGAGGCGGCCGAAGAGGCCGCGGAGGAGCTGCGGACCGAAGCGCAGGCCGAGCTGGACCGGCTGCACGGCGAGGCGGAGGAGAAGGTCACCGCCGCCGAGCGGACGCTGCGCGACGCCCGCGCGGAGGCGGAGCGGCTGCGCCGGGAGACCCAGGAGGACGCGGCCCGGCTCAAGGCGGAGTCGGCGGAGCGGCGCCGGACGCTGCAGCAGCAGGCCGAGGAGGAGGCCGAGCGGCTGCGCGACGAGGCCGCGTCCGACGCCTCGTCGGCCCGTGCCGAGGCCGAGTCGGTGGCGACGCGGCTGCGCAGCGAGGCGTCGGCCGAGGCGGAGCGGCTGAAGTCGGAGGCGCAGGAGACCGCGGACCGGGTGCGTGCCGAGGCCGCGACGGCCGCGGAGCGCACCGGCGCGGAGGCGGCGCAGGCGCTGGCCGCGGCCCAGGAGGAGGCCGCGCGGCGGCGCCGGGAGGCCGAGCAGCTGCTGGGCGAGGCCCGCGAGGAGGCCCACCAGGAGCGCACCGCGGCGCGCGAGCAGAGCGAGGAGCTGCTGGCGTCGGCCCGTACCCGGGTGGGCGAGGCGCAGGAGGAAGCCGAGCGGCTGGTCGAGGAAGCGGACCGGCGTGCGGGCGAGTTGGTGGCGGCGGCCGAGCAGACCGCACAGCAGGTGCGGGACGCGGTCGCGGGGCTGCACGAGCAGGCCGGTGAGGAGATCGCCGGACTGCGTTCGGCGGCCGAGCATGCCGCGGAGCGCACCAAGGCCGAGGCGCAGGACGAGGCGGACCGGGTCCGCAAGGACGCCTACGAGGAGCGGGAGCGCGCCTCGCAGGACGCCGCACGGGCGCGGCAGGAGGCCCAGGAGGCCCAGGAGGCCGCGAAGGTCCTGGCGGAGCGGGCGGTTTCCGAGGCCATCGAGGAGGCCGACGCGCTCCGTACGGAGGCGGCCGGAGTCCTGGACGCGGCGCGCCGGGACGCCGGTACGGCGCGGTCCGAGGCCGCCGAGCAGGCCGACCGGCTGGTGTCGGAGGCGACCGGGCAGGCCGAGAAGCTGGTCGCGGACGCCACGGCGAAGGCACAGCAGCTGCGCACCGACGCCTCGGACGCGCTGGCCGCGGGCGAGCAGGATGCGGCGCGGGCCCGTGCGGAGGCGCGCAACGACGCGAACCGGATGCGCTCG
This sequence comes from Streptomyces sp. NBC_00400, assembly GCF_036048035.1. Classification (NCBI taxonomy): domain Bacteria; kingdom Bacillati; phylum Actinomycetota; class Actinomycetes; order Kitasatosporales; family Streptomycetaceae; genus Streptomyces; species Streptomyces sp. NBC_00400. The sequence goes on from NZ_CP107940.1 coordinate 2,489,343, forward strand.
GACGCCGCCGAGCAGGCCGACCGCCTGGTCACCGAGGCCCGCACGGAGGCCGAACGGATCGTCACCGAGGCGACCGAGCTGACCTCGTCGGCGCAGGACGACGCGGACCGTACGGTCCAGGAGGCCCAGCAGAACGCCGAGCGGCTGCGGGCCGAGGGCGAGCAGCAGGCGCAGGCCCTGGTGGCGGAGGCGACCGAGGCGGCCGAGCGGCTGCGGGCGGAGGCGGCCGAGGCGCTGGAGAAGGCCCGTCTCGACGCCGAGCACACCGGCGACCAGGCCCGCGAGGCGGCCAACAAGACCCGCTCGGACGCCGCCGAGCAGGCCGACCAGCTGATGTCGGAGGCGGCGACCGAGGCGGAGCGGCTGCGCACGGACGCGGCGGAGACGACCGCGGACGCCGAACGGGACGCGGACCGCACCCGGGCCGATGCCCGCGAGCAGGCGGACCGCATGGTCGCGACGGCCACCGCGGAGGCGGACCGACTGCGCACGGACGCGGCCGAGACGGTCACCGCCGCCCAGGAGCACGCCACCCGCACCCGCAGCGAGTCCGCGAAGGTCAAGGAGGACGCCGAGGCGGCGGCCGAGCGGACCCGGACGGACGCCCAGCAGGAGGCGGACCGGCTGATCGACGAGGCGCGCAAGGACGCCGCGGGGCGCCGTGGGGACGCGGCCGAGCAGGCGGACCAGCTCGTCGCCAAGGCCCAGGAGGAGGCCCTGAAGGCCGCCACCGCCGCCGAGGAGCAGGCCGACACGATGGTCGGCGCGGCCCGCAAGGAAGCCGACCGGCTCATCGCGGAGGCGACGACCGACGGCAGCGCCCGGGTGGAGAAGGCCCGGACGGACGCGAACACCCTGCTGGAGGAGGCCCGCCGCGACGCCACCGGCATCCGCGAGCGCGCCGAGGAGCTGCGCCAGCGGATCGAGTCCGAGGTCGAGGAACTGCACGAGCGGGCCCGCCGGGAGTCGGCGGAGACGATGAAGAACGCCGGCGAGCGCGTCGACAAGCTCATCGCGCAGGCCACCGCCCAGCAGGTGGAGGCCGAGGAGAAGGCCGACCGGATGGTCGCGGACGCCAACAGCGAGGCGAGCAAGGTCCGGATCTCGGCGGTGAAGAAGGCCGAGGGCCTGATCAAGGAGGCCGAGAACAAGAAGGCCGAGGCGGTGCGCGACGCGGAGGCGCGGCGCCGCGAGGCCGAGGACGAGGCCGCCCGCATCGTGGACGAGGGCAAGCGGGAGCTGGAGGTCCTGGTGCGCCGGCGCGAGGACATCAACGCCGAAATCAGCCGCGTTCAGGACGTTCTGGAGGCCCTGGAGTCGTTCGAGGCACCCGGCGGAAACGGGGAAGGCAAGGGCGGCGGGGTGAAGGCGGCCGCGGGCGCGGGGGCAACTCGTTCGAGTGGCAAGCAGTCTGAAGGGTAGCCACTCAAACGAGGGGTCATTCTCCAGATCAAACCGGCAATGACTCGATGACACGCCGTGATGACCCCTAGGATTCTCCTTATCACCTCACCGGTCTCTTCGACAGGAACCCCATGAGCGACACTTCCTCCCCCTTCGGCTTCGAGCTCGTGCGGCGTGGGTACGACCGCGGTCAGGTGGATGACCGCATTACGAAGCTCGTCGCCGACCGCGACAGCGCGCTGGCCCGCATCACGTCGCTGGAAAAGCGGATCGAGGAGCTGCACCTCGAAACGCAGAATGCCCAGGCGCAGGTCAATGACGCCGAACCGTCTTACGCGGGCCTCGGTGCGCGCGTGGAGAAGATCCTCCGCCTCGCCGAAGAGGAGGCGAAGGATCTGCGCGAAGAGGCCCGCCGGGCCGCCGAGCAGCACCGTGAGCTGGCCGAGTCGGCCGCCCAGCAGGTCCGTAACGACGCCGAGCAGTTCGCCACCGACCGGAAGGCGAAGGCGGAGGACGAGGGCGCCCGGATCGTCGAGAAGGCCAAGGGCGAGGCGGCCACGCTGCGCGCCGAGGCACAGAAGGACGCGCAGTCCAAGCGCGAGGAGGCGGACTCCCTCTTCGAGGAGACCCGCGCCAAGGCCGCGCAGGCCGCAGCGGACTTCGAGACCAACCTCGCCAAGCGCCGTGAGCAGTCCGAGCGCGACCTGGCCTCGCGTCAGGCCAAGGCCGAGAAGCGGCTCGCGGAGATCGAGCACCGCGCCGAGCAGCTCCGCCTGGAGGCCGAGAAGCTGCGGACGGACGCGGAGCGCCGGGCCCGCCAGACGGTGGAGACCGCGCAGCGCCAGGCCGAGGACATCGTGGCGGACGCCAACGCGAAGGCGGATCGTATCCGCAGCGAATCCGAGCGCGAGCTGGCGGCGCTGACCAACCGCCGCGACTCGATCAACGCCCAGCTGACCAACGTCCGCGAGATGCTGGCGACGCTGACCGGTGCGGCGGTGGCCGCGGCCGGTGCCCCCGGCGAGGACGAGACCGCCTCGCACGGCGTCCCCGCCCAGCAGACCCGCTGACCCGCCGGACCGCCGACCCTCCCCCGGCTAACGCTGGGTGGTGCCCCCAGGCAGGTTCCTCACCGGTCCGGACCGCGCCCCCGTACCGCCTCTGTGGTAGTGCGGGGGCGTGGTGCGTACGGGGGGGGGTCAGCCGGGCGGCCCCGCACCGGTGGCAGGGGCCACGGAGCGGGCCTAGCGTGCTGTACATGATCGAGCTCGAGGGGCTGACCAAGCATTACGGCGACAAGGTCGCCGTGGACCACCTCACCTTCACGGTGCGGCCCGGTATCGTCACCGGTTTCCTCGGCCCCAACGGCGCGGGCAAGTCGACGACCATGCGGATGATGCTCGACCTGGACAACCCGACGTCGGGCACGGTCCGGATCAACGGCAGGCACTACCGCCGGCTGCAGGATCCGCTGACGTACATCGGGGCCCTGCTGGAGGCGAAGTCGGTGCACGGCGGCCGGAGCGCCGCCAACCATCTGCTGTGTCTGGCGCAGAGCAACGGCATTCCCCGCAGACGGGTCGGCGAGGTGCTGGACACCGTGGGGCTGAGCACCGTCGCCAAGAAGCGGACGAAGGGGTTCTCGCTCGGGATGAGCCAGCGGCTGGGCATCGCCGCGGCGCTGCTCGGCGATCCGCAGGTGCTGCTCTTCGACGAGCCGGTCAACGGCCTCGACCCCGAAGGCATCCACTGGATCCGCACGCTCATGCAGAACCTCGCGGCCCAGGGCCGCACCGTTTTCGTCTCCTCGCACCTGATGAGCGAGATGGCGCTGACCGCCGAGCACCTGATCGTGATCGGGCAGGGCCGGCTGATGGCGGACACCTCGATGAAGGACTTCATCCACCAGAACTCGCGGTCCTACGTCCGGATGCGGTCCCCGGAGCAGGAGAAGCTGCTGGATCTGCTGCACACCGAGGGCATGCAGGCGGTGGCGGCCGGAAACGGCTCGCTGGAGGTCGACGGGGTGCCCGCGGAGCGGCTGGGCGAACTGGCCGCCGCACACCAGCTGGTGCTCCATGAGCTGAGCCCCCAGCAGGCCTCCCTGGAGGAGGCCTTCATGCAGCTGACGGCGGAGTCGGTGGAGTACCACGCGCACGGCGGCGAACCGGTGCCGGCGCAGGCCGGCGGGTGGTCGCCGGCGGCGCGGCCTCCGGGAGAGCCGCAGACGGCCGGGGCACGGCCGGGCGAACCGCAGCCGACCGGCTGGGGCGCAAACTGGCAGAAGAAGAAGAGGAGCTGACGGATGGCGGCGGTCGGGCAGGTCATTCGGTCGGAGTGGACCAAGATCAGATCGGTGCGGTCCACGGTGTGGACGCTGGGCATCGCCGTCGTGGTCACCGTGGGGCTGGGTGTGGTGATCTGCAGCCTGACCAGCAGCGACTTCAACTCGATGCCGGCCAGGGCCCGGCTGGCGTTCGACGCCACCAACATCAGCTTCGCCGGGATGGGGCTGGGCCAGCTGGCGATGATCGTCTTCGGGGTGCTGGTGGTGTCGAACGAGTACAGCACCGGCATGATCCGCGCCTCGCTGGCGGCCGTACCTCAGCGCGGCACCTTCCTGTTCTGCAAGCTGCTGGTGGCCACCGCACTGGTCTTTGTCGTCGGTCTGGCGACCAGCTTTGTGACGTTCTTCGCGGGGCAGTCGGTGCTGGGCGATCTCCGGGCGCATATCGGAGATCCGGGCGTGCTGCGCGCGGTGATCGGCGGCGGGCTCTATATGACGCTGATCGCGCTGTTCTCGATGGCGGTGGCCACCATGCTGCGCAGCCCGATGCTTTCGCTGGGCATTCTGATGCCGTTCTTCTTCCTCATTTCCAACATTCTCGGAAATGTCACGGCGACCCGGAAAATCGGCCGCTTTCTGCCGGACCAGGCGGGTTCAAAGATCATGCAAGTGGTGACGCCCGCCAACAGCGATGTGCCGTACGGCCCGTGGGGCGGGCTGGCAATCATGATCGCCTGGACGGCCGCGGCACTCGTCGGCGGATTCGTACTTCTGAAAAAGCGCGACGCGTAACGGATCATGCCTGGTGGATGGCGCCGAGCGGGTAGCCGAGAACGGATAGCGACGGATAGCGGATGGCGCATACCGGGGAAGGCCACCTCCCGTCCGGGGCCGTGTCCGCATCCGCGTCCACATCCGCGTTCCGTTCCGCCCCGTCCGTCTCTGAGCAGCGCGGGTGCGCCCCGGCGCCCGTCGCCGGCCGCAGGCGCAACGGCGAGAGCGCGCAGCCACCAAGCAGCGCAGCCCCGAAGCCCTGAAGCCGCCAAGCCGCCCAGCCGCCCAGCCGCCCAGCCGCGAGACGGCAAATCCGGAGCGCGGCGGGGCAGTCGGGAGCGTGAGGAATTGACGGGAACCGTCAACGGCCGGATAGCCTCCTAACCCTCACGGGGGCACGAGGGCGCCTCTGCCCCGACGATCTCGCGAGGGGCGGAGAATTGATCGAGGCAGTCGGCCTGACGAAGCGCTATGGCGCCAAGACGGCCGTGTACAACCTGTCGTTCCAGGTAAGGCCGGGCACGGTGACCGGCTTCCTGGGGCCCAACGGCTCCGGTAAGTCGACCACCATGCGGATGATTCTGGGCCTGGACGCACCGACCTCGGGGCGGGCCACCATCGCCGGCCGGCCCTTCCGCAGCCTCCCCAACGCTCCGCGCCAGGTGGGCGCGCTGCTCGATGCCAAGGCCGTGCACGGCGGCCGCAGCGCGCGCCAGCATCTGCTCTCGCTCGCCCAGCTGTCCGGTATTCCCGCCCGCCGGGTCGACGAGGTGCTGGGGGTGGTCGGTCTGCAGGACGTCGCGGGGCGGCGCTCCAAGGGCTTCTCGCTCGGTATGGGCCAGCGGCTGGGCATCGCCGCGGCGCTGCTCGGCGATCCGCAGGTGCTGCTCTTCGACGAGCCGGTCAACGGCCTCGACCCCGAAGGCATCCTGTGGGTGCGCAACCTGATGAAGCAGCTGGCGGCCGAGGGCCGTACGGTCTTCGTCTCCTCGCATCTGATGAGCGAAATGGCGCTGACCGCGGAGCACTTGGTCGTGATCGGCCGTGGACAGCTGATGGCGGACATGCCGGTCAAGGACTTCATCTCGGCCAACTCCGCCGATTTCGCCAAGGTTCGTACGCCGGACACCGAGCCGGAGCAGCGCGAGAAGCTGACCGCCGCGATCGCCGAGGCCGGCGGGCAGGTCGTGCCCGAGCCGGACGGCGCACTGCGGGTGACCGGGCTGCCGCTCCCCCGTATCAGCGATGTGGCGCACCGGGCCGAGGTCCGGCTGTGGGAGCTGTCGCCGCACCAGGCGTCGCTGGAAGAGGCGTATATGCAGCTGACGCAGGGCGCCGTGGACTACCGCTCGACACACGACCAGCGGGCCGGTCTGCAGGGTGCCCCCGCCGGGTACACCCCGCAGGGCGCCGCACCACAGGGGTTTGCGGGCGGACCCGGATACGCGGCCGGGCAGCCGGGCCAGGCACCGGCCGGCGTTCCCGGCCAGGGGCAGCCGAACCCGTACGCCCAGCAGGATCCGTACGCCCAGCAGGCGGCCGGGGCGGCTCCGGGACCGGGCTATCCGCCGCCGGCGCAGGCTCAAGGTCACCCGTACGGGTCACCCGAGTCCTACGGCGCACCTCACCCGTACGGGCAGCAGCACGCCGCACCGATGCCGCCCGCCGCCCCCGCCGACCAGCCCACGCCGCACCACGAGGACGCCCGATGACCAGCCCTCAGCAGCCGCAGCCCCAGCCGCAGCCTGAGCGCGGACCCCACGACACCGGCGCGCAGCAGCAGCCGATGCCGGCCGCGCCCCCGATGCCGCCCGCCGCCCCGCAGGGCGCCGCACCGCAGCAGCAGGGCACCCCGCCCCAGGCGCAGCCCGCCGGTCCTGAGCAGCCCGCGCAGCAGCCGGCGCCACAGCAGCACGCGCCCGCCAAGGAAGCGGGCACGATGATGCTCCAGGCCCAACAGGCCCCCGGGCAGCCCGCACCCGCCAAGGAAGCGGGCACGATGATGCTCCAGGCCCAACAGGCCCCCGGGCAGCCCGCACCGGCCCAAGAGGCGGGCACCATGACGCTCCAGGCCCAGCAGGCACCGCAGCCCCATCAGGCCCCGCATGCCCAGCAGGTGCCCGTGCCGCAGCCGCTCGCCGCGCACGGACCGGGCAAGGACGCGGGCACGATGATGCTCCAGGCCCAGGGCCAGGCGCCGGCCCAGGGCCAGGGCCAGGGCCACGCCCAGGGCCAGGCCCCGCAGCCTCCCGCCCAGCCGCACCCCCAGCAGGCCTACGCCGGCGGACCGGGCGGCTATGTCTCGCCCATCCCGGTGCGCCCCACCCACCTCGGCCATACGCTGCTCTCCGAGTGGACGAAGATCCGCTCCGTGAAGTCGACGCTCTGGACGGCGGGCGTGATGATCCTCCTGACGGTGGGCATCGGCCTGCTGACGGGCTCGGTCGTCGCCGGGCACAGCGACACGCTCGGCCCCGACTCGCCCCTGAGCTATGGCACCTTCGGGATGATGATGGGCCTGATCCCCCTGATCACGCTGGGCGTGCTGGTGATCTCGTCCGAGTACGGCACCGGAATGATCCGCACCACCCTCACGGCCTGCCCGGCCCGCGCCCGGGTCCTGACGGCCAAGGCGATCGTCTTCTTCATCCTGAGCTTCGTCCTCGCCCTGGTGACCACGACGGTGGTGGCCATCGCGCAGTACTCCATGGTCAGCGGCCTGGAGATCAAGAACGAACCGACCGGAGCGGACTGGCTCAAGGCCACGGTGGGGGTGAGCCTCTTCGTCGCCATGATCGGGCTGCTCTCGCTGGCCGTCGGCGCCCTGCTGCGCCACTCCGCGGGCGCGATCACGCTCATGATCGGCGTCTATCTGCTGCCGTTGGTGCTGGCGATCTTCATGCAGGCGGAGAGCCTCAAGGACATCCAGCTCTGGCTGCTGGAGTACGCGCTCCCCAGCCAGCTCGGCGTGATGTTCAGCAGCACCCTCACCAACTCCGGCCCGTCCGGCTGGGACCCCCTGTGGATCGTCACGGGCCTGACGGCCGTCACCCTCGGTGCCGCCTACGCGGTCATCAACAAGCGCGACGTCTGAGACGGTCCGGCCGCACCGGCGCCCCCCGGGCGCGAGGAGCCGGCAGGACGTTGCCCTGAGCCCCGAAAGGGAGTATCTGCCCTAGTATCGGGGCGCGTTACGGGACCGCTGGAGCCGCGCGCTCCGGCGGTTCCGTGCGTTCCAGCACGCCTTGTGCCAGTGCCGGCGGTCGTCGACGTCACCGTGCTGCGGCCAGGCGACCACATGCGGGACCCCGGGCGGGATCTCCTGGTCGCAGCCGGGGCAGCGGTAGCGCTTGGCCGCGCCGCCGCCCCCGACGTGCCGCACGACCCAGTCCTCGCCGCGCCACTCCTCGGTGGTCTCCCAGCCGCCGCTGCCGGGAGGCGCCCCCACCCGGCCGTAGGGGTCACCGCCCGTGCGGTCGATGGGCTTCGCACCGCCGTGCTGGCGGTTTCGGCGCGGGGACACAGAACACCTCGGATATGTACGGAGTCACGGGCTGTCACCAGCGTACGCGGCGCGGTCAGGGGTGGACGCCGCTCGGCAGGATTCTGCGATCATCAGGAAATTTCGCGTCAGGCCGTGCCCTTGGCACGTGTCACACGTTGTTGCCTGTAAGGGGGAGTCGCGTCGGCTGCGAGGAGGCAGAGAGCGATGCGCGTTGGGGCTTTCATCCTGGCCGCTCAATTCCCCGGTCAGGGACAGGGGGAAGCACTGCACCGCGCGGTGCGCTCCGCGGAGGTCGCGGAGGAGGCCGGACTCGACGATGTCTGGCTGGCGGAACACCACTTCGTACCCTACGGCGTCTGCCCGAACGCGGCGACGCTGGCCGGGCTGCTGCTGGGCCGGACCCGCAGGATCGGGGTCGGGACGGCGGTGAGTGTGCTGCCGACCCAGCATCCGGTGGCACTCGGTGAACAGGCGGCGCTGCTGCACCTCACCTCCGACGGGCGGTTCACGCTCGGTGTCGGCCGGGGCGGTCCGTGGGTCGATCTGGAGGTGTTCGGTTCCGGACTCGAAGCGTATGACCACGGCTTCCCGGAATCGCTCGATCTGCTGATGCGCTGGCTGCGGGAGCCCCGGGTCGGCGCGCAGGGCGAGCGCTATACGTTCCGCGAAGTGGCGGTGGTACCGCGTCCGGCCGAGGCGCTGACCGATCCGGACGATCCGGGAGCCGGGCCTCCGGGCCCGCCGGTCGTGGTCGCCTGCACCTCCCCCTCATCGGTGCGCACGGCTGCCGCGCGCGGGCTGCCCATGCTGCTGGGCATGCACTGCGGCGACGAGGAGAAGGCGGAGATGGTCGCGTTGTGGCGGACGGCCGCGCGGGAGGCCGGGCTGGACGGCGACGAGGTGGCCGCGGCCGGGCATGTCTCGGCCGGCGTGGTGCAGATCGCCGACGACCGCGAGGCCGCGCGCGAGACCCTGACGAAGGCGATGCCCGGCTGGCTGCGGCAGGGGCTGGGCGCCCATGTGACGGTCGACGGCCGCTATCGCGCGATGCGCGATCCGCAGGCCTATACGGAGTTGCTGTGCGGGCTGCACCCCGTCGGTCCGCCGCAGCTGTGCGCGGACCGGCTGGCGGCGACCTCGGAGCGTACGGGCATCACACGCTTCGCGCTGCTGGTCGAGGGCTCCGGCGACCTTGCGGCGACGGAGGAGAACGTCCGCCGGCTGGGCACGGAGGTGCTGTCGCAGCTGGAGTGACCGGGCCCGGTACGGCGGACGGCATGCGGAGGCCGTGGGGGGGGTGACGGTGCCTGCTGCGATGCGCTGCTGCGAGGGCGCCGCACAAGAGAGCGGTACGAGGCAACGGTCGCCCTGCTGTGAGTGGTGCTGCCGCTGGCGCACCGGCACGGTGCGGTCATCACCGTGTGCGCAGCGGCAGCAACGTCGTTCAGCAGTCGCGGAGTTCGGGCGACTGGTTCAGCAGCTGACCCCGGATGGACGTGAAGCGGGCCAGTCGGTCGTCCACCACCGGGTCGAGCGGGAAAACCGCGACACGGTGGCAGTTCTGAAAGGCGAGCCGCACACCGAAGTGGCGCTCAAGGGAACCACGGATGGCGTCACTCGCCAGCGCGCGCAGCAGCTGGCCGCGCGCCTGCTCGTCCGGCGGCGGCGTCTGATTGTCGGCGAACTCTCCGCCGTCCACCTTCAGCTGGGCCACCAGAGAGCTGATCATCCCCCATGCATAGGGCAGGGAGGTCCGGACGCAGTCGACAAATGCGGCTTCGTCGACCTCGCCTCGCTCGGCCTGTTCGAGGAGGGCCGGTGAGACGTCGAGCGACATGAGGTTCTCCTCTCGCGGACCCGCCGGGAAGGACGGGGCCTAGGGACGGGACTGGGGGCTTTGCGACGGAGCGTGTTCGATTCACAACCCCCCGCTGCAACGGTATGCCGCGCAAGGGGCCCGCACCAGGAGATTGCACATACAACCGGCCATTGGTGAGCGCCGGGGGTGCGGGGATATCCCCCGTAAAGGCACAGTGATCCAGGGCGAATCGCGTGGGGGGCCTCCGGTCGAGTAGCGTTTCGCCCCATGCGTCTCGTCATCGCCCGCTGCTCCGTGGACTACGCGGGCCGGCTCACCGCCCATCTCCCCTCGGCCCCTCGCCTCATCCTGGTGAAAGCGGACGGCTCCGTCTCCGTTCACGCGGACGACCGGGCCTACAAACCCCTCAACTGGATGTCGCCGCCCTGCACTCTCAAGGAGGGCGACGGGGAGGTGTGGACCGTCGAGAACAAGGGGGGCGAGAAGCTGATCATCACCCTCGAGGAGGTCATGCACGACTCCTCGCACGAGCTCGGCGTCGACCCGGGACTCATCAAGGACGGGGTGGAGGCACACCTCCAGGAGCTGCTGGCGGACCGGATCGAAACCTTGGGCGAGGGATACTCGCTGATTCGGCGTGAATACCCCACTGCCATCGGCCCGGTGGATATCTTGTGCCGGGACGCCGACAACCAGACCGTCGCCGTCGAGATCAAGCGGCGTGGTGAGATCGACGGAGTCGAGCAGCTCACCCGCTATCTCGAACTCCTCAACCGGGACCCGCACTTGGCGCCGGTGAAGGGCATCTTCGCGGCGCAGGAGATCAAGCCGCAGGCGCGGGTGCTGGCCACCGACCGCGGTATCGGCTGCGTCGTCCTGGACTATGACGCGCTGCGTGGCATCGAGGACGACAAGCTGCGTCTGTTCTGACCCCGCGGCCCCGGAGCGGCGGCCGCACAGCACGAGGGCCCGGTACGTGTGTACCGGGCCCTCGTGCTGTGCGCCGCCCGGCCGCCGGCCGGGATGGCGCGGGGCCGTCAGCCGGCCGGGGCGCTCTGCGTACCGGAGCCGGAGGGGGCCGTTCCGTTCGACGGTGTGCCGCCGGACGGAGTGGTGTCAGTGCCACTGGGGGAACTGCCGGAGGCAGTGGTGCCGGCGCTGCCGGACGGGGTGGTGCCACGGCCTCCGGAGGAGCTGTCGGAGGGGTTGGCGGCCGACTGCGACGGGCTCTGGGTCGTGGGCTTGCCCGTGGGGTCCTCGCTGGGCGTGGGCTCGCCGGAATCCGTCGGCGAGGTACTCGTGGACGGCTCGTCGGTCGGCGAAGGCGTACGGGTCGGCCGGCCGGTGGGCGAAGTGGGCCGCCCGGTCGGCTCGGTCGGGTCGGTCGTCGGACCCGTGGGCCCGGTGCTGGGATCGGTGGGCGAGCCACTGGTGGCGGGGTCACTGGCGGACGGCGACGGGCTCTGCGAGTGCGTGGGGGTGCCGGGCCGGGAGGTGCCGGGGCCGGTGGGCGGCAGGCTGGAGCCCGTGGCGGGCTGCTCGGCCGGCAGGTCGCTGCTGTCGCCGTCGTCCGTGGTCTGCTCGGTGCTGACCTTGTCGTCGTGCGGGTGGTCACCACCGGTCGCCCCGAGGGTGACGACGGTGCCGAGGACGGCCGCCAGCAGCGCGCCGGCGCCCGCGGCCACGACATTGCGGCGCGCCCCGCCGAACACCCGCAGGGCGCCCTTGCTGCCGGTCTTGGTGCCGCTCCCGGTCACGGCAGGGACGGCCGTGGTGGCGGCGGTCGCGGAGGCACCCCGGGCGGTCATCGTGCCCACGGTCCCCTCGGCGCGTGCCGTCCGCAGCTTGGCGGTCGAGGCGCCGTCGCGCGGTGTGGCGGCCGGCTTCTTCAGTGCGCCCGGTGATGCCGCGGAGGCCGCGGCGACGGCTTGCGGGAGCGCCGTGGTGGCCGCCGCGGCCGCATCGGCCCGCGAACGGTCGGTGACCAGCGCCAGGGCCCGCCGTCCGGCCACCGCACCATTGCGGTCGGAGAGCACCCCGCGCAGCCCGATGGACGCCTCCAGCTCGGCGCGCGCCCGGTCCAGGCTGCCGGTGCAGAGCGCCAGCACGCCCAGCTCGTGGTGGAAGTAGGCCTCTTCGGCGACCTCCCCGGCCAGCCGTGCGGCCTCCTGGCCGTGCCGCAGGCTGCGCTCCCACGCGTTCCACTGCAGGGCGGCGGCGAACGCCGGGGCGGCCGTACGGGCGAGCAGCACGGCCGCGCTGGCGTGCCCGCTCTCCCGGCTCCCGGTCAGTGCGCCCATGGCTGCCAGTGCCACATCGGATTCGGCGGCGGCCCGCTCGGGCGTGACCGAGGGGTGACCGGCCCACCAGGCGTAGTGCTGAGCGGTGGTGTGCGCCCGTGCGGCCGCGCCCTCCGCGTAGCCGGCCGCCTCCAACTGCTCCTGGACGGTGGCGGCGAGCCGGTAGTGGCCGCCGACCGGGGTGATCAGGCCGCAGGCCAGCAGCTCGCCGAGGGCGGCGTCGGCGTGGGTGTCCTGGGTGAGGGCCGGCAGATGCGCCTGGTGGGGCAGCTCACCGCCGAGCGCGACGGCGAAGCGCAGCGTCTCCTGGGCGGCGTCGCCCAGCCGCGACGCGAGCAGCGGGGCGGGCGCGGCGGCCTCGCCGAGGGACGGCAAGGGCACCTCGGCCTGCTCGCCGGGCTCGGTGTCGGCGTCGTCGGCCGCAGTACGGGTATCGGCGGGGGTGCCGGTGTCGGTGCCGGCCGCCCCCTCCTCGGGGAAGAGGCCGTAGCCGTTGTCGAGGGCGCCCGGTGCACCCCGCATCCGGTCACGCTGCCGCAGCAGGGCGGCGGCCTGGACGAAGCGCAGCGGCAGCCCCTCGGACTCGAACCAGAGGTCGGCGGACCAGGCCTCCTCGTCGTCGGTCAGCGGCCGGTCCACGGCGCGCTCCAGCAGCCGGGCGCAGCCGGCCCGGCCGAGACCGCCGAGGAAGACCTCTTCGAGGTGCGAGCCGGGGCTGGGGGCCGCGACGTCGGGAGTGGCGGCGATCAGGAAGGCGCATTCGGGGGTGGCGTCGAGCAGTTCGTCGAGCGCGGCGCCGCCGAATTCCAGGTCGTCCAGGACGACGATGGCGCCGATCTCGGCGATCATGCGCAGCAGTTCGGGCCGGTCGGGGCGGTGCTGCGGGGCCCGGTACACGGCGGCGAACAGCGCGTACAGCAGGTCGGTGGCGGTGCGGTGGTAGCCGGAGAGCCGGATGACGCCGTCGGGGGCGAGGTCGGCGCAGGCGGTGGCGACGGCGTCCAGCAGCCGGGTGCGGCCCGAGCCGGAGGGGCCGGTGACGCGTACCGAGCGGCCGCGGGAGAGCAGCCGGACCAGGCGTTCGGTGTCCTCGGTGCGCTCTTCGAGCACGCCCTCGTGACCGGCGGCCCCGGGCAGGCCCGCGGGCACCGGGGGCGCGGCGGCGCGGGCGGCCGCGGCGCGCTCCTGCGGGTCGAGCCTGCTGGGGGCCTCGGGGCGCTCCCCGGGCGGGCAGGGTTCTATTTCGCTGCCGTCGACGGGGTTGACGGTGACGAGGTAGGGGCCCGAGACGAGCCGGGCGACGCGGGCGGGCCCGCCGGAGCCGCTGCGCGCGCCGCCGAACGCGGGGGCCGGCGGCTCGGCAGGGCTGCCCTGCTCGCCGAATTCCTCAGGTCCCCGGTGGCTGTTCGGGTCCATGCTGCAAGCTCCCAGATCTGGCGTGCCGACTGCGCTTCCGGCCGTCCGCACTCCCCCGGCTCCGGCAGGTCGTCCTCAGCCGTCGCGTCTGGTCCGGTGCCGCCGCGGATGATGACATACGGGCGGGAACCGAACCTTAGCCCCGGAGAGCGGGCAGGCGCACCGCCGGGGGGCGGCTCTGACCAGAACTTCCTGGATTGGTCGGTATCGCGCGGTTTACGACATTTCCGTGGCCCTGCTCTTCAGTTTTCGTCATGCTTCGGGCGCGATCCTGATCGCCCGGGGGACGCCTCGGACCCGGGTGCGGGAGGCCGGACCCGGGCGCGGGAGGCCGGACCCGGGCGCGGGACACCGGGCCCCTGCACGGGACGCCGGGCGGCCCGCCGCGCCCGCCTCACACCCGGGGAAGCGATTCCGCCTCGATGCCGCCCTCGATGGCCAGGATGCGGTGCAGCCGGGTGGCGACGAGCAGGCGCTGCATCTGGGGCGGCACTCCGCGCAGCACCAGCCTGCGGCCCACCCGGCCGGCGCGGCGGTGCGCACCCATGATCACCCCGAGGCCGGTGGCATCCCAGGAATCCAACTCGGTCAGGTCCAGCACGAGATCGCCCCGACCGGAGTCGACGGCGGCGTGCAGGGCCGTACGGGCGTCCGCCGCGCTGCGGACGTCGAGGCGGCCCCCGACAACCAGCTCGGCGTGGTCGCCCCTGATGTGCATATGCGCTCCCCGATGTCATGGGTGGTGACGCCTGAACGTCTACAGAACTGACTGCCTCTCATGCGGCGAAGTTGCCGCCTGTAAGCGAACCGATACCGAATTCACCCCTCGGGGCGACACCGCCGGCCCGAGGGGGCTGACGCGGCCTCAGTGCTCGTAGAAGCCCTGCCCACTCTTGCGACCGATATCGCCCGCATCGACCATTCGCCGCATGATCTCCGGCGGTGCGAACTTCTCGTCCTGGGACTCGGTGTAGATGTTGTCGGTGGCGTGCAGCAGGATGTCGACGCCCGTCAGGTCGGCGGTGGCCAGCGGTCCCATCGCATGGCCGAAGCCCAACTTGCAGGCGGTGTCGATGTCCTCGGCGCTGGCGACGCCCGATTCGTAGAGCTTGGCGGCCTCGACGACCAGCGCCGAGATCAGGCGCGTGGTGACGAAGCCGGCCACATCGCGGTTGACGACCACGCAGGTCTTGCCGACCGACTCGGCGAACTGCCGGGCGGTGGCCAGGGTTTCGTCGCTGGTCTTGTAGCCGCGGACCAGCTCGCACAGCTGCATCATCGGCACCGGCGAGAAGAAGTGCGTACCGACGACCCACTCGGGACGGGAGGTGACCGCGGCGATCTTGGTGATCGGGATGGCCGAGGTGTTGGAGGCCAGCACCGCCTCGTCCTTGACGAGCTTGTCCAGCGACTGGAAGATCTCGCGCTTGACGTCGATCCGCTCGAAGACGGCCTCGACGACGATATCGGCGTCGGCGGCGGCCTCCAGGTCGGTCGTGGTGGTGATGCGGGCCAGCGCCTGCTCGGCGTCGGCCGCCGACAGCTTGCCCTTGGCGACGAACTTCTCGAACGAGGCCTCGATACCGCCCTTGCCCCGGGCCAGCGCCCCGTCCGTCACATCGCGGAGAACCACGTCCCAGCCCGCCTGGGCGGAGACCTGCGCGATACCGGACCCCATGAGTCCGGCCCCGATGACGGCGAGCTTCTTTGCCACTGCTGTCCCCTCACACCCTGTGCATTTGACGGTCCTGAGTGACGTTAGCGCCCGTGAGCGATCGTTTGGAGGGTAAGAGATGCGCGTCACGCCCGCCCGTCACCCGACCACCGCCCCGTAACGAGGCCCTTCGGGCCACGGCGCCGACTATCCATGACGGACGTCACACCGCCGGGACCTGCGGGCGGCGCACGGAGGGGGACAGCCCGCCGTCAGCCGGACGCCCGTACGGCGTAGTTGAGGACCTTCTCCCCCAGCAGCTCCGCCATCTCGTCGAGGAGGACCAGAGCCTCGCGGGAGGCCTCGGCGGGCTTGCGGCCGGCGAGCATCTGGTGCGTGATCCAGCCCATCAGGCTCTGGTGCACCCAGCCGATCTGGCCCGCCATCAGGCCCGGCAGCGGATCGTCGGCCGTGGCGCCGGTCTCCTCCCGGAGCGTTTCCTCCAGGTTGAGGTGGGTCTCCTGCTGCATGTACCAGAGGCGGGCCTTGAGGGTGGGCGCCCCGTGCACCACCCTCATGAACTGGTCGTAACCCTCCATCAGACCCACCCGCGGCGAGACCGCCTCGACCTCCTCGCGCAGCTCCCGCAGCACGGCGGCGGCCGCCGACTCCCCGGCCGCCCGGCCGCGTACAAAGCGCGAGAGCCGGTCCACGACGCCCTCGCTCCGGTCGAAGAAGAGGTCTTCCTTGGCCGGGAAGTAGTTGTAGACGGTGTTCACGGAGACGTCCGCGGCCCCGGCGACCTCCGCAATGGTCACCGCGTCGAAACCGCGCGCCAGGAACAGGCCGGTGGCCACGTCCGAGATGTACTGGCGGGTCTGCCGCTTCTTCCGCTCCCTGAGCCCCTCTGCCATGCCCTCACCCTACCCTTCCCTGGGCACGATGAAATTTTGGAGGCATTGCAATTTTTCAGTCGCCCTGTTTTTCTATGGGCATGTCCGTCATCCACACGTCCGGACTCGCCCGGACCTTCACCACCCCACGCGGCACCGTCGAAGCGGTACGCGGGATCGATCTCACCGCCGAGCGCGGCGAGATCCTCGGCTTCCTCGGCCCCAACGGCGCCGGGAAGACCACGACCCTGCGGATGCTCACGACCCTGCTGGCGCCCACCGGAGGCACCGCGACCGTCGCCGGCTGCGACCTCGTCCGCGACCCGGCGGGCGTACGCCGCGCCGTCGGCTACGTCGCCCAGTCCGGCGGCGTCGACCCCCACGTCTCGCTGCGCGAAGAGCTGGTCACCCAGGCCCGCCTCTACCGTCTCGGCAAGGCCGAAGCCCTCGCCCGCGCCGAGGAGTTGGCCGCAGGCCTGGGCCTGGACGAACTGCTCGACCGCAAGACCGCCACGCTCTCCGGCGGCCAGCGGCGCCGGCTCGACCTCGCCATGGGCCTCACCCACCGCCCCCAGGTGCTGTTCCTCGACGAGCCCACCACCGGGCTCGACCCGGGCAGCCGCGCCGACCTGTGGGACCTCGTCCGCCGGATCCGCACCGAACACGGCACCACCGTCTTCCTGACCACCCACTACCTCGACGAGGCCGATGCACTGGCCGACCGGCTGGTGATCGTCGACAAGGGCGTGGTGGTCGCGGAGGGCACTCCGGACGCCCTCAAGCGCGCCCATGCCGGCTCCCCCGACGCACCCTTGCAGGACGCCTTCCTCGCTCTCACCGGGCGCGGCGCCACGCCCCACGACCCGGCCCCCGTCGCCGTCTAGGAGCCCCCTTGTCCTCCTCGCCCTCCTCGCCCTCCTCGTCTCCCGTGCCCCCCTCATCCCCTTCCTCCCCCTCGCCGTCCTTCTCGTCCTCCTCGCCCCTCTCCTCCTTCCTCTCCGACACCGCGCTGATCTTCGGGAGGTACGCCCGCCAGACCCTGCGCTCCAGGCTCCAGATGCTCTTCGGCGTGCTGATGCCGCTGCTGTATCTGCTCTTCTTCGGGCCGCTGCTGACCGATCTGCCGCTGTCCTCGCCCGGCAGCTCCTGGCAGGTGCTGGTACCCGGGCTGCTGCTCCAACTCGCCCTCTTCGGGGCCTCGTTCTGCGGCTTCGGCATCATCGTCGAGAAGCAGTACGGGGTCGTGGAGCGGATGCGGGTGACGCCGGTGAGCCGGCTGGCCCTGCTGCTGGGGCGGGTGCTGCGGGACGCCGCGCTGTTCGTCTTCCAGGCGGTGCTGCTGGTGCTGGCCGCGCTGGCCATGGGGCTGCGGGCACCGCTGCCCGGCATCCTCATCGGCTTTGCGTTCGTCGCCGTGCTGACCGTGGCGCTGGCTTCGCTGTCGTACGCGCTGGCGCTGAAGGTCAGCACACCGCAGGAGTTCGGACCGGTCATCAACTCCGTCACCATGCCCTCGATGCTGCTGTCCGGGCTGATGCTGCCGATGGCGCTGGGGCCCAAGTGGCTCGATGTGCTGTCGCACTTCATGCCGTTCCGCTATCTCGTGGACGCGATGCGGGCGGCTTTCGTCGGCTCCTACGCCTCCTCCGCCGTGCTCTACGGCGTGCTGGTGGCGGCCGCCTTCGCCACCCTGTCCGTGAGCTACTGCACCCGGGTCTTCCGCAGGTCCGCGGCGTAGGCTCGCCCTATGGTGAATCTGACGCGCATCTACACCCGCACCGGCGACAAGGGCACCACCGCCCTGGGCGATATGAGCCGTACCGCCAAGACGGATTCGCGGATCTCGGCCTACGCGGACGCCAATGAGGCCAACGCGGCGATCGGCGTCGCCCTGGCGCTCGGCTCGCTCCCCGAGGACGTCGCGGCGGTGCTGCTGCGGGTGCAGAACGACCTGTTCGACGTCGGCGCCGACCTGTCGACGCCGGTGGTGGAGAACCCGGAATTCCCGCCGCTGCGCGTCGAGCAGAGCTATATCGACAAGCTGGAGGCGGACTGCGACCGCTTCCTGGCGGAGCTGGAGAAGCTGCGCAGCTTCATCCTTCCCGGCGGGACGGCCGGCGCCGCGCTGCTGCACCAGGCGTGCACGGTCGTCCGCCGCGCGGAGCGCGCGACCTGGGCCGCCTTCGAGGAGCACGGCGAGACCATGAACCCGCTGACGGCCACCTACCTCAACCGCCTCTCCGACCTCCTGTTCATCCTGGCCCGTACGGCCAACAAGGAGGTCGGGGACGTGCTGTGGGTGCCCGGCGGAGAGCGCTGAGCGGCGGCGGCCGGGCAGGCGGGCCGGCGGGCCGACAGACAGCAGGCGGGCCGACGGACAAGGGGGCAGGCGGCGGGGACGCGTCCTAGCGGAGCGTCTTCTGCTGCGGCCGAGGCGCTTCCTCGGTGCCCCCGGTCCGGCCGCGCGGGTCCTTCTTCTGCCAGATGAGGTAGGTCAGCGCGATCACCGCGTGGATGCTGACGATCTTCAGCGAGGTGCCCTGCCACTCGTGCAGCGAGGTCGTGTCACCGCCGTCGCCGACGTACACGATCGCGGCCTGCAGCAACCCGCACGCGACCACGGCCATCAGCACCGTACGCAGCCACAGCTTCCCCTCGTGCTTGGCATAGTCGAGTCCGTACCGCTTCACCGGCGGCGGGCCGCCCGCGAACCGGTGCGCGAAGTGCCCGTCGACCCACTTGATCGTGTAGTGGCCGTACGCGACCGTGAAGCCGATGTAGACGGCGGCCAGGCCGTGCTTCCAGTCCGCCGGTGCACCGTTCTTCAGGTCGATCGCCGTGACGATCAGCAGGATCAGCTCCAGCAGCGGCTCCATCAGGAGCACCGCCGCTCCGGTCCGCGGCATCTTGGCCAGGTAACGCAGCGCCAGGCCGAGGGCCAGCAGCACCCAGAAGCCGACCTCGCAGGCGATGATCAGCACGACGATCACGGCTGTCTCCTTTCAGGGTTCTCCACCGAACACCTCAAGCCTTCCAGCGGCCGCCGCCCGCCACGTCGTCGCGCGCGATGATCCGGGACTGCATCTTTCGATGTAGCGCACGGCTCACGGGGATGCCCCGGACATGGAGGCATCAGGCCCCGGCGCCGTGTTTGATGGGGGCGTGACCGCCAGATCCCCCGCCGCCCCCGGCCGGCCGCACCGTCTCGATGTGCTCATCGCGGGCGGCGGGCTGCTCGGCGGGCTGCTGCTCTGGGCGATGAATCTGCACGGCGGTCCCTCGCCCCTGGGACTGTCCCCCTCGCTCACCCTGGTCGCGCTCACCGTGATGTCGGTGGCGGCGCTGATGCGCCGCACGGCCCCGATGGCGGCGCTGGCCCTCGCGGTGCCGGCCCTGGCGCTCGACATCGGTGCCGGCACCCTGGTCGCCACCGTCCTGATGTTCACGGACGTGGTCTATGCGGCGGTGCTGTACGGACCGGCGAACGCGGCCCGCCGGATCCCGCTGCACTCCGTCCTGGTCACCGTACTGGCGGCCATCGCACTGACCGCGGCCTGGCAGGACCCGCAGGTCGTGATGGTCATCATCAGCATCGCCCTGATCACCATCGCCCCGGCCTGGACAGGCTTCATCATCCGTAATCACCGCGACGCCGCGCAGGCCGCACAGCTGCGGGCCGAGCAGATCGCACTGCTGGCCGAGATCGACCGGACGCAGGCCGTGGTCGGCGAGCGGGCCCGGATGGCACGCGAGCTGCACGACATGGTCGCCAACCATCTGTCCGCCATCGCGATCCACTCCACCGCCGCGCAGTCCATCGACGACCCGTCGGCGACCCGCGAAGCGCTGGGGGTGATCCGTGAGAACAGTGTGCAAGGTCTGGCCGAAATGCGCCGTCTGATCGGGCTGTTGCGGGACCCCAAGACGGCCGACGGGGACGAGGAACCCGCGGCGACCCCCACACTCGACGGGCTGGACGCCCTGATCGACCAGGCCCGTACGAGCGGCGGCAGCAGCGGACTGACCTTCGAGCTGGAGGACGCCCGCAGCCCGGACGGGCCCGGAGCCGGGCCGAAGCCGACGGCGCCGGTCGCACTGGCCGCGTACCGCATCGTCCAGGAGTCGCTGACCAACGCGCTCAAGCACGCCGCGCCCGGCGAAGTGCGGGTGCGTCTCGCCCATGACCGCGGCGGGGCGCTCACCGTCGCCGTCCGCAGCCCGTTCGCCGACCGCCACGGCCCCCGTGCGCCCGGTTCCGGCAGCGGCCTGGTCGGGATGCGCGAGCGGACCGCCCTGCTGGGCGGGGCATTCGAGGCCGGCCCGGAGAGCGGGCCGGCCGGCAGAGTCTGGCTGGTGCGGGCAGCGCTGCCCGCCGCCGAGGAGGAAGAACAACGATGACAGGCGCCGACGCGCAGCCGATCCGGGTTCTCGTCGCCGAGGACCAGTCCGCCGTACGGGCCGGGCTGGTCCTCATCCTGCGCTCCGCCCCCGACATCGAGGTGGTCGGGGAGGCCGAGGACGGCGAGGAGGCGGTACGGCTCGCCCGCGAGCTGCGCCCCGCCCTCGTCCTCATGGACATCCAGATGCCCCGCCTCGACGGGGTCTCCGCCACCCGGCAGGTGGTCTCCGAAAAGCTGGCGGACGTGTTGGTGCTGACCACCTTCGACCTGGACGAATACGTCTTCGGGGCGCTACGGGCGGGGGCGGCGGGCTTTCTCCTCAAGGACAGCGACGCGGCCGCGCTGCTGACCGCGGTGCGCACCGTGGCGTCCGGCGAGGGGCTGATCGCTCCGGCGGTGACCCGGCGGCTGATCGCGGAGTTCGCCAGTCCGCGTACGGCCCTCCGGCGGCCTGCACGGGACGGCGGGACACCGGATCCGGCGGTCCTGGACGCACTGACGCCACGCGAGCGGGAAGTGCTGGGGTGCCTGGGGCGGGGGCTCTCGAACGCCGATATCGCGCTGCGGCTGGCCATGGCGGAGGCCACCGTGAAGACACATGTCAGCCGGCTGCTGGCAAAGCTGGATCTGCGCAGCCGGGTACAAGCGGCCGTACTGGCGCAGGAGTTGGGGGTGGACGGGCCGTAGAGGGCGGGGCGGGCCCGGGAGGGGTGGCGACGGGCCGAGGGGGCGGCGCGGCGGCGACGACGCACAAGGCCGCGGCGGCGGACGCCGTAGGGGCCGGCCGAACGCATCCCGTAAGGGACGCACGGCCCCCCTGCGGGGCCACAATCCGGCAGCGACCGAGGATATTCCCCGGGCCGCCCGAATCAAGCCACGTTCACCCTCCCCCAGACTCCGTCCGGGGGCACCCCCATCCAGCGAGGCGCTTTTTTCTAGGCCACATTGACCCTCCCCCAGACTCCGTCCGGGGGCACCCCCATCCAGCGAGGCGCTTTTTTCTAGGCCACATTGACTCGCTGGCCGGGTGGTGCCGCCTCCAGCCAGGCGAGGAAGCCGGTGAGCGCGTCCTCGCTCATCGCCAGTTCCAGGCGGGTGCCGCGGTGCCGGCAGGCGAGCACGATGGAGTCGGAGAGCAGCGCCAGCTCTTCCTCACCCTGCGGGGTGCGGCGCTCCAGGACCTCGATGGCGGAGCGCTCCAGGAGTCGGCGCGGCCGGGGCGCGTACGAGAACACCCGGAACCATTCGACCCGGTCGCCGTTGTAGCGCGACACACCGTAGATCCAGCCCTTGCCACCGGTCTCGTTCTCCGGCACGTGCCAGCGCAGACTGCAGTCGAAGGTGCCACCGGACCGCTGGATCAGCCGCCGCCTCAGTCCGAAGACGAACAGCCCCAGCAGCACCAGTACCACGACCACGCCGCTCACAAGCAGAGCGAGGACCATCTCGACCGACCTCCTCGCCTCGATGGGGGTTCCCCCGCGCCGGTCGGGCGTGGAGGAGAGTAACGCATCTGCATTGCCTCAGCCGCGGGCCGCTCCGGACAACTCCGGGCAGCCCGCGGCTGAGGATCGATCTCGTCGGCGACGGGGCTCAGTGAACGCCCGTCACCGAACGCAGCCGGACATCGGCGCGACGCTCGGCGGCCGCGTCAGCGTCCGACTTCGCTCGCTCCAGGGCCCGCTCCGCGCGCTGGACATCGATCTCATCCGACAGTTCCGCGATCTCCGCGAGCAGAGACAGCTTGTTGTCGGCGAACGAAATGAAGCCGCCGTGCACCGCGGCGACGACGGTGCCGTCCCCGCTCTCGCCGGTCGTACGAATCGTCACCGGGCCCGACTGCAGCACGCCGAGCAGCGGCTGGTGTCCGGGCATGACGCCGATGTCGCCCGACGAGGTGCGCGCGACGACCAGGCTGGCCTCGCCGGACCAGACCTGACGGTCCGCGGCGACCAACTCGACGTGCAGCTCAGCCACGATGGCTCCTCGGGTCTCCACCTGCCTGGCTCGGCAGATGTTGGGTCAAATACTAGTGGTCGTACGGGCCGGGGGCGGCCAGGGCCGCCCCCGGGACCGGTGCCGGGGTCAGGAGACGCCCAGCTCCTTCGCATTGGCCTTCAGGTCCTCGATGCCACCGCACATGAAGAACGCCTGCTCGGGGAAGTGGTCGTAGTCGCCGTCCGCGATCGCGTTGAACGCGGTGATCGACTCGTCGAGCGAGACGTCCGAGCCGTCGACACCGGTGAACTGCTTCGCCACGTGGGTGTTCTGCGACAGGAACCGCTCGATACGACGGGCGCGGTGGACGGTGAGCTTGTCCTCCTCGCCGAGCTCGTCGATACCCAGAATCGCGATGATGTCCTGGAGGTCCTTGTACTTCTGCAGGATCGTCTTGACGCGCGAGGCGCAGTCGTAGTGCTCCTGCGTGATGTAGCGGGGGTCCAGGATCCGGGACGTCGAGTCCAGCGGGTCGACCGCCGGGTAGATGCCCTTCTCCGAGATCGGGCGCGACAGAACGGTCGTCGCGTCCAGGTGGGCGAAGGTGGTGGCCGGCGCCGGGTCGGTCAGGTCGTCCGCGGGGACGTAGATCGCCTGCATCGAGGTGATCGAGTGACCACGGGTCGAGGTGATGCGCTCCTGCAGCAGACCCATCTCGTCCGCCAGGTTCGGCTGGTAACCCACCGCGGACGGCATACGGCCGAGCAGCGTGGAGACCTCGGAACCCGCCTGGGTGTAGCGGAAGATGTTGTCGATGAAGAAGAGCACGTCCTGCTTCTGCACATCGCGGAAGTACTCCGCCATGGTCAGACCGGCCAGGGCGACGCGCAGACGGGTGCCCGGGGGCTCGTCCATCTGACCGAAGACCAGCGCGGTCTTGTCGATGACGCCGGAGTCCGTCATTTCCTCGATGAGGTCGTTGCCCTCACGGGTGCGCTCGCCGACACCGGCGAACACCGACACACCGTCGTGGTTGTTGGCCACGCGGTAGATCATTTCCTGGATCAGAACGGTCTTGCCGACACCGGCACCACCGAACAGACCGATCTTGCCGCCCTTGACGTACGGGGTCAGCAGGTCGATGACCTTGACGCCGGTCTCGAACATCTCGGTCTTGGACTCGAGCTGGTCGAAGGTCGGGGCCTTGCGGTGGATCGCCCAGCGCTCGGTGACCTCGGACGCCGCCTCCGGCTTGTTCAGGATCTCACCGAGGGTGTTGAACACCTTGCCCTTGGTGATGTCGCCGACGGGGACGGTGATCCCGGTGCCGGTGTTGGTCACCGTGGCCTGGCGGACCAGACCGTCGGTGGGCTGCATGGAGATCGCACGGACCAGGCCGTCACCCAGGTGCTGGGCGACCTCGAGGGTCAGGGTCTTGAGCTTGCCCTGCTCGGCCGGGTCGGCGACCTCGACGGTCAGCGCGTTGTAGATGTCCGGCATCGCGTCGACGGGGAACTCCACGTCGACGACCGGGCCGATGACCCGGGCGACGCGGCCCGTTGCCGTGGCCGTTTCAACAGTGGTGGTCATAGTGGTCAGTCACTCCCCGCGGTCGCGTCGGCCAGAGCACTGGCGCCACCGACGATCTCGCTGATTTCCTGGGTGATTTCGGCCTGTCGGGCCGCGTTGGCAAGCCGCGAGAGCGACTTGATGAGCTCTTCCGCGTTGTCGGTCGCCGACTTCATCGCACGACGCGTGGCGGCGTGCTTGGAGGCGGCGGCCTGCAGAAGCGCGTTGTAGATCCGCGACTCGACGTACCGCGGAAGCAGGGCGTCGAGGACGTCCTCGGCCGACGGCTCGAATTCGAACAGCGGAAGGATCTCGCCCTTGGCCGACTCGTCCGACTCCGCCACCGCCTTGTCGAGGCTGAGCGGCAGCAGCCGGTCGTCGAGCGCCGTCTGCGTCATCATCGAGATGAACTCGGTGAAGACGATGTGGAGTTCGTCCACGCCGCCCTCGGCGGTGTCCTGCTGGACAGCGCCGATCAGCGGTGCGGCGATCGCCTTGGCGTCCGCGTACGTCGGGTTGTCGGTGAAGCCGGTCCACGACTCCACGACCTTGCGCTCGCGGAAGCTGTAGTACGACACGCCCTTGCGCCCGACGATGTAGGCGTCGACCTCCTTGCCCTCGGCCTTGAGCCGCTCGGTGAGCTGCTCGCCGGCCTTGAGGACGTTGGAGGAGTAGCCGCCGGCCAGACCACGGTCGCTCGTGATGAGCAGCAGCGCGGCCCGCGAGGGACGCTCCACCTCCGTCGTCAGCGGGTGCTGGGTGTTCGAGCCCGTGGCAACCGCTGTCACCGCGCGGGTCAGTTCACTCGCGTACGGCGTCGACGCCGCCACCTGGCGCTGCGCCTTGACGACGCGCGAGGCGGCGATCATCTCCATCGCCTTGGTGATCTTCTTGGTCGCGGTGACGGAGCGGATGCGACGCTTGTAGACCCGGAGCTTGGCTCCCATGGATCAGGTCCCTTCCGTCGTCACTTGCTGGTGCCGGCCGGGGCGTCCTCGCCGAGCAGCTTGCCGTCCGAGGTCTCGAACTGCCGCTTGAAGCCGTCGACGGCCTCGGAGATCGCACCGATGGTGTCGTCGGACATCTTGCCGCCCTCGACGATGCTGGTCAGGAGGTCCTTCTTCTCCCGGTGCAGGTGGTCGAGGAGCTCCCGCTCGAAGCGGCGGATGTCCTGGACCGGAACGTCGTCCATCTTGCCGTTGGTGCCGGCCCAGACGGAGACGACCTGGTCCTCGGTGGGGTACGGGGCGTACTGACCCTGCTTGAGCAGCTCGGTCATCCGCTTGCCGCGCTCCAGCTGCTGCTTGGAGGCCGCGTCCAGGTCGGAACCGAAGGCGGCGAACGCCTCCAGCTCGCGGTACTGGGCGAGGTCCACACGGAGGCGGCCGGAGACCTGCTTCATGGCCTTGTGCTGGGCCGAGCCACCGACACGGGAGACCGAGATACCGACGTTCAGCGCCGGGCGCTGGCCCGCGTTGAAGAGGTCCGACTCCAGGAAGCACTGGCCGTCGGTGATGGAGATGACGTTGGTCGGAATGAACGCCGACACGTCGTTCGCCTTGGTCTCGACGATCGGGAGGCCGGTCATCGAGCCGGCGCCCATCTCGTCGGAGAGCTTGGCGCAGCGCTCCAGCAGACGCGAGTGCAGGTAGAAGACGTCGCCCGGGTAGGCCTCACGGCCCGGCGGACGGCGCAGCAGCAGGGACACGGCGCGGTAGGCGTCGGCCTGCTTCGAGAGGTCGTCGAAGATGATCAGGACGTGCTTGCCCTGGTACATCCAGTGCTGGCCGATGGCCGAGCCGGTGTAGGGCGCCAGGTACTTGAAGCCCGCCGGGTCGGACGCCGGGGCGGCGACGATGGTGGTGTACTCCAGGGCGCCGGCCTCCTCCAGCGCACCGCGCACGGACGCGATGGTGGAGCCCTTCTGGCCGATGGCGACGTAGATGCAGCGGACCTGCTTCTTCGGGTCGCCCGAGCGCCAGTTGTCGCGCTGGTTGATGATCGTGTCGACGGCCAGGGCGGTCTTGCCGGTCTGGCGGTCACCAATGATCAGCTGACGCTGGCCACGGCCGATCGGCACCATCGAGTCGACGGCCTTGTAGCCGGTCTCCATCGGCTCGTGGACCGACTTACGGACCATGACGCCCGGGGCCTGCAGCTCCAGGGCGCGGCGGTCCTCGGACTCGATCTCGCCGAGGCCGTCGATCGGGTTGCCCAGCGGGTCGACGACGCGGCCGAGGTAGCCCTCGCCCACGGCGACCGAGAGCACCTCACCGGTGCGCTGCACCGGCTGGCCCTCCTCGATGCCGCTGAACTCACCGAGGACCACCGCACCGATCTCGCGCTCTTCCAGGTTCAGCGCAAGACCGAGCGTGCCGTCCTCGAACTTCAGCAGCTCGTTCGCCATTGCCGAGGGAAGGCCCTCGACCTTCGCGATGCCGTCTCCGGCCTCGCTTACCGTGCCGACCTCCTCGCGCGAGGCCGCGTCCGGCTTGTACGCCTGGACGAAGTTCTCCAGCGCGTCCCGGATCTCCTCCGGCCGGATCGTGAGCTCCGCCATCTGGGTTCCCTGCTCTCCTTGTTGGGCCCGAAGTTACTTGCGGGTGTCCGGGGGTCTGTCCCCCGGGGGGTTTCCGCTTACGGCCCAACTCGGGCCGCCGTCATGCTTGTGCTGGTCCCCGGGGCTTCGTCCGGACCGCAAGCCGGACCGCGTGGTCCGGCCGGCTGGTCCGGCGTCCGACCGCCGGTTGTGCAGCTCTTGAGTTGGTGTGGCTGGGTCAGCCGGCCATCCGCCGGTCCGCCTCTTCGAGGCGCGCCGCGATGGTTCCGTTGATGACCTCGTCGCCGATCCGGACCTGGACTCCGCCGAGGACCTCGGGGTCCACGTCGAGGTTCAGGTGGACCTGCCGTCCGTACAGCTGCGCCAGGGAAGCGCCCAGGCGCTGCCGCTGCCCTTCACTGAGGGGCACCGCGGAGGTGACCACCGCGACCATCCGGTCCCGGCGGCTCGCCGCCAGCTTGGAGAGGGCGTCGAGCCCCGCTTCCAGGCTACGGCCCCGCGGCTGTACGACAAGACGGATCACGATGCGCTCGGTGACCGGGTTGGCCCGGCCGCCCAGCAGCGCACGCAGCAGCTCCGTCTTGGCGGCAACCGTCGCGTTCCGGTCGGTCAGCGCACCGCGCAGCTCACCGTTGGAGCTGACGATGCGGCCGAACCGGAAGAGCTCGTCCTCGACGTCGTCGAGCTGGCCGGCCCGCTGCGCGGCGACGAGGTCGGCGCTGTAGGCCAGCTCCTCGAGCGAGTCGGTCAGGTCACGCGAACGCGACCAGCGGGCGCGGACCATGCCGGACACCAGGTCGACGGCCGGGCCGCCCACCTGGTTGCCCAACAGGCGTCCGGCCAGTTCGGCGCGCGCCTCGGCGGCCTGCGCCGGGTCGGTCAGGACCCGACGCAGCGACACCTCGCGGTCGAGCAGAGCGGTGACGGCAGCCAGCTCCTCGGCGAGCTTCGCGGCGTCGACGGAGGTGTCATCCGTCAGCGCGTTGAACTGCTCGCGTGCGGAGGCGAGTGCCTCGCGGCTCGCTCCGTTCATCGTCCGGCCTCAGCCTTCGTCGCGTCCGACGCCGCCTTGGCCTCGACGTCGTCGAGGAAGCGGTCGATGGTCCGGCTCTGCCGGGCGTGGTCCTCGAGGGACTCCCCGACGAGCTTGCCGGCCAGGTCGACGGCGAGCTTGCCCACGTCCTGGCGCAGCGCCTGCGCAGCCTGCTTACGGTCCGCCTCGATCTGGGCGTGACCGGCAGCGATGATCTCCTCGCGCTGCCGCTGGCCCTCGGCGCGCATCTCAGCGATGAGCGTCGCGCCCTGCTCCTGCGCCTCCTGGCGCAGTCGCGCGGCCTCGTGGCGGGCGTCGGCCAGCTGTGCACGGTAGTCCGCGAGCACCTGCTGAGCCTCGGCCTGATTCGCCTCGGCTTCCTCCATGCGGCCTTCGATGAGCGTCCGGCGCTCTTCCAGAACCTTGTTGATGTTCGGGAGGAGCTTCTTGGCCAGGAAGCCGAAGACGATGAAGAAAGCGATCAGGCCGATGACCAGCTCTGGAATCGGCGGGATCAGAGGGTTCTCAGGAACCTCCGTCGCCATGTTGAAGCCCAGGGCGTTCACATCAATGCCTTCCGTCGGTGATTGCAGCAGTCCGTCAGGCCTTGAAGAGGAAGCCCATGACGATGCCAATCAGGGCGAGCGCCTCACAGAAGGCGAAACCCATGATCTGGTTGGTGCGGATGAGGCCGGCGGCCTCGGGCTGACGGGCCAGGGCCTGGGTGCCGTTACCGAAGATGATGCCGACGCCGACGCCGGGGCCGATCGCGGCGAGGCCGTAACCGATCGAGCCGAGGTTGCCGGTGACGCCGGCGGCGAGGTTGACAGTCTCGAGAGCAGCGGACATGCCGTTACTTCCTTCTCTTTCACGGACCGGTGGGGGTTGGCCACCGGGCGTCTATAGGGGCTGGGAAAGCGGGGGCTCAGTGGTGCTCGGCGAGCGCGCCCTGGAGGTAGTTCGCGGTCAGGAGCACGAAGACGTACGCCTGCACGGCCTGGATGAACAGCTCGAACGCGGTCAGCAGGACGGTCATGACGAACGAGGCGCCGGCGTAGACGATGCCGATGCCGTTCAGCAGGTACCAGGTGCCGATGGTGAACATCAGCAGCAGCAGGTGACCGGCGAACATGTTCGCGAAGAGCCGGACCGCGTGAGTGAAGGGCCGGATGATCAGGTTCGAGAGGAGCTCGATGACGATCAGCATCGGCAGGACCGGGCCGAGCGACTTGTCGTAGCCGCTGAAGTTCTTCAGCGCACCCACGAAGCCGTGCCGCTTGAAGGTCAGAGTGACCCACGTGATGTAGACGATGGCGGCGAGACCGGCCGGGAAGGCGATGACCGACGTCACCGGGAACTGGGCGACCGGCACGATCGACCACAGGTTCATGATCCAGACGAAGAAGAACAGCGAGACGATGAAGGGGACGTACTTCTCGCCCTCCTTCTTCCCGAGAGCGTCATAGACGATCCCCCGGCGTACGAAGTCATAGCCCGCTTCGCCGATCATCTGCAGCTTGCCCGGGACCACCTTGGCCTTGCCGAACGCCGCCCAGAAGAACCACACGACCACGACGGTGCTGAGCAGCGCCAGCAGCATGATCTTGTTGAACTCGAAGCCGTTGATGGTGAACAGCGGCTTGAAGACGAACGAATGAAGCCCGGGAGCTGGGAAGCCGCACCCGGAAAAGATGTGGCAGTCGGTCTCGAAGGCGAGCATCGTTTCAGCACTCACCGCGAGCTCCTTCAGCGTGGCGCATGGGTACGGCAACCTCGTTGTGTCGGCGCGGCGTTGAGCCACGGAGCGGCACTGGACTGGTCTTACGGATTAGGGGGCGGCTGGCGGGCATGGGGCCCGGCCACATCACAGGCATCGGCCGCGAGAACTTCCCGTTCCATCGAGTGGAACCCGGGAGCTCAGCCGCCTGCGCCAACTGTGCCGCAGTTGAAACCGGACGATAGCAGGCCCGCAAGTGGGCATTTATCTCGGCCCTACGTGTCACGTCGGCGACCCCGCCGTCTCCGCCTTCTTCTGCTCGGCGGAGTCGGGTTCCACGTACAGAATCTTCGCCTTCATATGCCCGCGGGTCTGCGCCGCGATCCATACGAGGGTGGCGCCGAGCAACGTGAACGCAAATGCCTTGGTGTCGAAGAACGTGGTGTTCTTGAACGCGATCAGGAAGACCGCCACGAAAAGGATCTGCACCGTGTACAGCAGCAGTCCCATCATCTGGAACAGCTGCGGGTGGTTCTTCGCCGTCTTCTGCAGCACGAGCAGGCCGGCTCCCATGACGAGCAGCACCAGCACCGTGCCGACGACGGCGCCGAGCGCTCCCGGCACGCCCGCGACCACACCGCTCACGGCAACGGCGACAACGCCGGTGGCGAGGGTGGGCACAACGGCGTGAAGGAGTAGTCGGGCGTCATTCGACTGCATGGCGGCGCTCCGGCAAAAGATGTGGGGTGTGTCGTCATGGACGAGCGTAGACCCGGCCTGAGGCGGAACCTGCGGCCCAAGGGCAGTCGCACTACGGCCCTTCGGCTCTATCGCCGGGTTTCGTGAACGGTATCACAAACTATTTGATGAGGTCTTTACCTGGTTCGTGTGGACCCTGTCACACCTGAGCGTGAACCTGCGCGTTGGTGCACTGACAGCCAGCTTTTTGTCTGGTATGGGGTCAACGATCCCGATTCTCGTCGCACGTTCGGGCGATCAAAACCGTGGATCAGTGGTGACTGTCCGCCCTGCGGTGTTCCACGAAGCGTGAGCGGTCGCCGATCGCCGTGGCCCCGTTGATGCCCGCGGGGACCGGTTCCCGTTCCTCCTGCGGCCCGGCGACGCCCTCCTCGTCCCACTCCGCGGCCGGCGCCTCCGGAGCCGTTGCACGGGAGACCCGGCGGTAGCGCGGCGGCACCATCCACTCCGCCCAGCGCGGCGTGCGCGGGGTGAAGCGCGGCAGCAGAAGCAGCACCAGCCCGACCGCGCTCAGCAGCACGATGCCCAGCACGATCCACATGCTGGCGTTGTTCACCGAGTAGGCGACCGCGCCGAACGCGATCAGGGCCGACCAGAAGTACATGATCAGCACGGCCCGGCTGTGCGAGTGCCCGATCTCCAGCAGCCGGTGGTGCAGGTGCCCGCGGTCGGCCGCGAACGGCGACTGGCCCTTCCACGTACGCCGCACGATCGCCAGGACCAGGTCGGCCACCGGCACCGCGATGATCGTCAGCGGCAGCAGCAGCGGGATGTAGACCGGCACCATCGCGTGGGTCGCCTCACGCAGACCGCCCGCCTTCACATTGAGCAGGTCCGGGTCGACCTGGCCGGTCACCGAGACCGCGCCCGCGGCCATCACCAGGCCGATCAGCATCGAGCCCGAGTCCCCCATGAAGATCCGCGCCGGGTGCATGTTGTGCGGCAGGAAGCCCAGGCACATGCCCATCAGGACGACCGAGAACAGGGTGGCCGGCGCGGCCGCCTCGATGCCGTAGCCGAACCACATCCGGTACGCGTACATGAAGAACGCCGCGGCGGCGATGCAGACCATGCCGGAGGCGAGGCCGTCCAGGCCGTCGACGAAGTTCACCGCGTTGATGGTGATCACGACGAGGGCGACCGTCAGCAGGGTGCCCTGCATCGGGGTCAGCGAGACCGTGCCGACGCCGGGGATCGGGATCCAGAGGATCGTCAGGCCCTGGAGGACCATCACGCCCGCGGCGATCATCTGGCCGCCGAGCTTGACCAGTGCGTCCACGCCCCACTTGTCGTCCAGGACGCCGAGGAGCCAGATCAGGGCGGCGCCGGAGAGCAGCGCCCGGGGCTCGTCGGAGTTCTCGAAGACGCTCTGGAGGTTGGTCAGGTGCGAGGCCACCAGCAGACCGGCGCACAGCCCGCCGAACATGGCGATACCGCCGAGCCGCGGTGTCGGCTCGCGGTGCACATCGCGGGCGCGGATCTCCGGCATCGCACCGGCCGCGATCGCGAACTTCCGTACCGGCCCGGTCAGCAGGTAGGTCACCGCGGCCGTGACGCACAGCGTCAGCAGGTATTCACGCACGGGCTGCCCCATCGGTATAGCTGGCCATCACAGCCCCACACCCTATGCGTGTCAGCCCCCTGGCCGTGAATACAGGAATAGACGCCTGGCGTCAGCGGATGGTTCCACCGTCACCCGCGATCGGGATAAGGCGGAAAGCCATGGACCAGAGCGACGGTCCTGGAGCGGGCCGTCCCGTCCTCCTCCAGTGCCGCCACGATCAGCTCGGCGACCGCTGTCATCTCCGCCTCGCCCATCCCCTGCGTGGTCACCGCGGCGGTGCCCAGCCGCAGGCCGGTCCGGCGGGCCGCCACCTCGTCGGGGGCCTCGGCACACGGCAGCGCGCAGGTGTCCAGCACGATCCCGGCGGCGGCCAGCCGCCCCCGGGCGGTGCGGGCGTCCAGGCCGCGGGGAGCGGTATCGGCGGTGATCAGATGGGTGTCGGTGCCACCGGTGGTGACCGTCAGGCCCTGTGCGGCCAGTGCCCCGGCGAGCACGCGGGCATTGGCGGTGACCTGATGGGTGTACGCGGCGAAGGCGGGTGTGGCGGCCTCCCCGAAGGCGACGGCCTTGGCCGCGACCGCGTTCATCTGGGCGCCGCCCTGGGTGAAGGGGAACACCGCGCGGTCGATGCGCTCGGCCAGCTTCTCGCCGCACAGGATCAGCCCGCCGCGCGGTCCGCGCAGCACCTTGTGTGTGGTTGCGCACACCACATGCGCGTACGGGACGGGACTGGGCGCCGCTCCCCCGGCGATCAGCCCGAGCGGATGCGCGACATCCGCGATCAGATAGGCGCCGGTCTCGTCGGCGATATCGCGGAAGGCGGCGTAGTCGATGTGCCGGGGGTAGGAGATCGAACCGCAGACGATGGCCTTGGGCCGGCGGGTACGGGCCAGCTCCCGGATCGCGTCGTAGTCCAGCAGTCCGGTCTCCTCGTCGACGCCGTAGCCGGCGAAGTCGAACCAGCGGCCGGAGAAGTTGGCGGGCGAGCCGTGGGTGAGGTGTCCGCCGTGCGGGAGGGACATGGCCAGGACGGTGTCACCGGGGCGCAGCAGGGCGGCGTAGGCGGCCAGTACGGCCGAAGACCCGGAGTGTGCCTGGACGTTGGCGTGTTCGGCGCCGAAAAGAGCCTTGGCGCGTTCCACCGCGATCCGTTCGGCGAGGTCGACGATCTCGCAGCCGCCGTGGTGGCGGGCCCCCGGGTAGCCCTCGGCGTATTTGTTGCCCAGGGGGGAGCCGAGGGCCGCGAGGACGGCCGGTGAGGTGAAGTTCTCCGCGGCGATCAGCTGCAGCCCGTCGCTCTGCCGGGCGCTCTCACCGAGCAGTACGCCGGCGATCTCGGGGTCCTGGTGCAGCAGGGCGGCGAAGTCCGGGGCGCCGGCCGGCCGGGCGGCGGCGTCACGGGCGGCGGCCCGTGCGCGGTCCTCGGCGGTCTCGGCCGCCCCGGCGGTCTCGGCGGCCCGGGAGGGGCCGGCCGGGGTCTCGTGACGGGGTGACGCGGTGGTGGCAGGCATCGCTTGCTCCGGGCCTCGTACGGGGACGTAGTCCCAATGTAGGCGCGGCGGGGCGTTCGGGCGCGGTGTGCGGGCCGACCGGGTCCAGCCGCCCGCACAGGGCCCCTGAGGGCCGCTCTCCCCGGTCTGTGGGCAGCCGGGCCTCAGGCCCGCGCCGGGACCCCGGTGAGGGCGGTGACGACCGGGTCGAGCGCCTGGTTGATCTCGTCGCCGATGGAGCGGAAGAAGGTGATGGGCGCCCCGTAGGGGTCGTAGACCTCGTCGGACTCCGGGTTGGGCGCCAGCAGCCAGCCGCGCAGCGCCGCGGCGGCGCCGACCAGCGCACGGGCGCGCTCGACCAGCCCGCCGTCCGGCAGATCCGGGTCGGGCTCGGGCAGCGTGGCCGGATCTATGGCCCGCACCAGCCGGTTGAACTCCTTGAGCGTGAAGGTGCGCAGCCCCGCGGAGTGCCCCATCGAGATGACCTGGGCGCGGTGGTCGCGGGTGGCGGTGAGCACCAGGTCGGCGCGGATGACGTGCTCGTCGAGCAGCTCACGGCCGAGGAAGCCGTCCGCGTCGGCGCCGTAGTCGGTGAGCACCGTCGCGGCGTGGGTCTCCATCGGCGCGCCTTCGTGGCCCCACGTGCCGGCGCTCTCCACGAGCAGCCCGCCGCTGCGGGAGTCGCCCAGCCGCAGCTCCAGGGCACGGCGGTGCAGCCGCTCGGTGATCGGCGAGCGGCAGACGTTGCCGGTGCTGACGTGGAGGATCCGAAAAGGGGGTGAGGGGGGTACAGGGGGGTGGGTACCGGTGCCTGGTCCCGCTATGCCACGCCCCGGGGGCGCCATCAATTGGCCACCTCGAGCTCGGGTACCACCTTGCGCAGCTCCTCCGCGCTGAGCGCGCCCTCGCGCAGCAGCACCGGGATCTTGCCGGTGACATCGACGATCGAGGAGGGCACGGCGGCGGGCGTCGGACCGCCGTCGAGGTAGACGGAGACCGAGTCGCCGAGCATTTCCTGTGCGGCGTCGCAGTCCTGCGGGGACGGGTGGCCGGTGAGGTTGGCGCTGGAGACGGCCATCGGGCCGAACTCGGTCAGCAGCTCGATCGCGACGGGGTGCAGCGGCATCCGCACCGCGACCGTGCCCCGGGTCTCGCCCAGGTCCCAGGTCAGGGACGGCTGGTGCTTGGCGACGAGGGTGAGCGCCCCGGGCCAGAAGGCGTCGACCAGCTCCCAGGCCTGCTCGGAGAAGTCGGTGACCAGCCCGTGCAGGGTGTTGGGGGACCCGACGAGGACCGGGGAGGGCATACCGCGGCCGCGGCCCTTGGCCTCCAGCAGGTCGCCGACGGCCTCGGCGCTGAAGGCGTCCGCACCGATGCCGTAGACGGTGTCGGTGGGCAGCACGACCAGCTCACCGCGGCGGACGGCCGAGGCGGCCTCGCGCAGACCGGTGGTGCGGTCGGTCGCGTCGCTGCAGTCGTATCGCCGTGCCATTACGGGACCTCCTCGTGCGAAACGAATACTTCGGATGCATCGGCTGCATCAGGCGCCGAAGCGGAACGCGTCATGGCGTCGCCCGGCGCGCGGTGGCGAAACGGGGCCTGTTGTTGAGGTCCGGGTGGTCGGCCGCATCGGCCCAGCCCCGCTCCTCGGTGAAGATCCACGGCACCTGCCCGCCCTGGGTGTCGGCATGCTCGATGACGACCACGCCGCCGGGGCGCAGCAGGCGGTGTGCGGTCCGCTCGATGCCCCGGATGGTGTCCAGGCCGTCCTGGCCCGAGAACAGCGCGAGCTCGGGGTCGTGGTCGCGTGCCTCGGGTGCGACGTACTCCCACTCG
Organism: Streptomyces sp. NBC_00400; assembly: GCF_036048035.1. Classification (NCBI taxonomy): domain Bacteria; kingdom Bacillati; phylum Actinomycetota; class Actinomycetes; order Kitasatosporales; family Streptomycetaceae; genus Streptomyces; species Streptomyces sp. NBC_00400. The sequence goes on from NZ_CP107940.1 coordinate 2,524,261, forward strand.
GTCAGCGGGATGTACGGCGGGTTGGAGACGACCAGGTCGACCTGCCCGTCCAGTTCGGGAAGCGCGGTCAGCGCGTCGCCCTGATGGAGAACGACGCGGGACCCCTCGACGTTCTTGCGGGCGTAGTCCAGCGCCTGTTCGGACAGCTCCACGGCGTGCACCCGCGAGCGGGGCACCTCCTGGGCCAGGGCCAGCGCGATGGCCCCCGAGCCGGTGCACAGGTCGACGATCAGCGGCTCGACGACGTCCATGGCCCGTACGGCGTCTATCGCCCAGCCGACCACCGACTCGGTCTCCGGGCGGGGCACGAACACCCCGGGCCCGACGGCGAGTTCGAGGTAGCGGAAGAACGCCCGGCCGGTGATGTGCTGGAGCGGTTCACGCGCCTCGCGGCGGGCGACGGCCTCCCAGTAGCGGGCGTCGAAGTCCGCGTCCTTGACGTGGTGCAGCTCCCCCCGCTTGACGCCGTGCACGGACGCGGCGAGTTCCTCGGCGTCGAAGCGCGGCGAGGGCACACCGGCGTCGGCCAGCCGCTGGGTGGCCTGGGCCACCTCGGCGAGCAGAAGGTTCACGGGGCCTTCCTCCTAGTGCGCTGCGTCTTCATTGTGCGGTGCCGGGGCCTGCGGCGCCCCGGTGACGGGGCCCGGGGCCGGGGCCGGGGTCCTGCGGGCCTACTGGGCGGCGGCGAGCTTGGCGGCCGAGTCGGCGTCGACACACGCCTGGATGACCGGGTCGAGTTCGCCGTCGAGCACCTGGTCCAAGTTGTACGCCTTGAAGCCGACCCGGTGGTCCGAGATGCGGTTTTCCGGGAAGTTGTACGTACGGATGCGCTCGGAGCGGTCAACCGTGCGGACCTGGCTGCGCCGGGCGTCCGACGCCTCCCGCTCGGCCTCTTCCTGGGCGGCGGCCAGCAGCCGGGAGCGCAGGATGCGCAGCGCCTGCTCCTTGTTCTGGAGCTGGCTCTTCTCGTTCTGGCAGGAGACGACGATGCCGGTGGGCAGGTGGGTGATGCGCACCGCGGAGTCGGTGGTGTTGACGGACTGGCCGCCGGGCCCGGAGGAGCGGTAGACGTCGATCCGCAGGTCGTTGGGGCCGATCTCGACCTCGACCTCCTCGGCCTCGGGCGTGACCAGCACGCCGGCCGCGGAGGTGTGGATGCGGCCCTGCGATTCGGTGGCGGGCACGCGCTGGACGCGGTGCACCCCGCCCTCGTACTTCAGCCGCGCCCAGACGCCCTGCCCCGGCTCGGTGGCGCCGCCCCCGCCCTTGGTCTTCACGGCGACCTGGACGTCCTTGTAGCCGCCGAGGTCGGACTCGTTGGCCTCCAGGATCTCGGTCTTCCAGCCGGCCCGCTCGGCGTAGCGCAGGTACATCCGCAGCAGGTCACCGGCGAACAGCGCGGACTCCTCGCCGCCCTCACCGGCCTTGACCTCGAGGATGACGTCCTTGTCGTCGCTGGGGTCGCGCGGGACGAGCAGCAGCCGCAGCTTTTCGGTCAGCTCCTCGCGCCGGGCGTCGAGCTCCTTGACCTCGTCGGCGAAGTCCGGGTCGTCCGCGGCGAGTTCGCGCGCGGTCTCCGTGTCGTCGCCGGTCTGCTTCCAGTCGCGGTACGTCGCGATGATCGGGGTGAGCTCCGCGTAGCGCTTGTTGAGCCGCATGGCCTCGCGCTGGTCGGCGTGGACCGCGGGGTCGGCCAGCCGCTTCTCGAGATCGGCGTGCTCGCCGATCAGTTCCTCGACCGCCTCGAACATCGTGGGTTCCTCTACTGGCTGCTGTGGTGACCCGGGTACCGGGGCGCTGGCACATCTGCGGCTGCGCCGCGGGCCCCGGCCCCCCGTACGGGAGCCAAGGGCCAGGACGACAAAACGCCGGTCCGGTCACCCCTGGGCAGGGGCGACCGGAGACCGGCGCCGTGCGGGTCGCTACTTCTTGGCGGCTGCAGCGCCCTTGCCGAAGCGGGCCTCGAAGCGGGCCACGCGGCCGCCCGTGTCCATGATCTTCTGCTTGCCCGTGTAGAACGGGTGGCACTCGGAGCAGATGTCGGCGCGGATGGTGCCGCCGGCGACCGTGCTACGGGTGGTGAAGGACGCGCCACAGGTGCAGCTGACCTGGGTCTCGACGTACTCCGGGTGGATGTCGCGCTTCAAGGGATTCTCCTAGGTTCGGGAGTGCACCGGGTCGTGCTGCGGGTTGCGTCACGTGAACCGGGGCCGACGGTCCAGTCTGCCAGGACTAGCCGTATCTCCCAAAACCGGGGTACGGCCGCAGCTATTCCCCGGGCCGGTTCCGGGGCCGCCGGGCCCCGGAACTCCCGCCTTCCGGCTACTTCACGTACTTGTCCGTGCCGCCCTGGTCACCGGCCGAGCCCTTGATCGCGGACTGGGGGATCTCCTGGTCCTGGCGCAGCGCGTCCCAGACCTGCCCGCTCTTCTTCATCAGCGGCACCACACGGTCGGGGTTGGCCGGGTCGTACGTCACCGGCAGCGTCACCATGTTGATGTGCTCCGACCCGATGCCGCCCAGGCTCTTGGCCAGGCCGGTCAGTTCGCTGACCGAGTTGAGGTCGGTGTCGGTGGTGATGGCCTTGGTGGCCGTGTCGGCGATGTCGTAGAGCTTGGTGGGGTTGGTGAGCACCCCGACGTTCTTGACCTGGTTCATCAGGGCCTTGATGAACGTCTGCTGCAGCTGGATGCGGCCCAGGTCGCTGCCGTCGCCGCCGGGCACCCCGTGCCGGGTGCGGACCAGGCCGAGTGACTGCTCGCCGTTGAGGGTGTGCTTGCCGGGCTGCAGATGCAGATGGCTGTGGTCGTCGTCGATCGCCTTGCTGGTGGTGATGTCCACCCCGCCCAGCGCGTCGATGAGCTTCTTGAAGCCGGTGAAGTCGACCTCGATGAAGTGGTCCATACGGACATCGCTGATCGACTCGACGGTCTTGACCGCGCAGGCCGGCCCGCCGACCTCGAACGCCGTGTTGAACATCGCCCGCTGCGCGCCGGGGGCGTCCTTGCCGTCCTTGGTGGTGCAGTCGGGGCGCTTGATCATGGTGTCCCGGGGGACGCTGACCACGCTGGCCTTCTTGTGCCCCTTGTACACGTGCACGATCATCGCCGTGTCCGAGCGGGCGCCGCCCTCGTCCTTGCCGTACTCACCGTTCTTGCCCGCGCGGGAGTCGGACCCCATCACGAGGATGTTCATCGAGCCGTCGTCGATGTTCTTCGGCCGGTCGTGTCCGAGGGCGGCGTTGATGTCGACGCCCTTCAGATTGCCGTTGAGCTTGAAGTAGACGTAGCCGAGTCCGGCCCCACCCAGCAGTACGACGCTGGTCAGCGTGCACAGGGTGATGGTCACTGCTCGGCGGCGTCGGGTCGGGCCCCTGCGCCGGCGGCCCGTGGCACGTATGCCGCGGGCACGGCTTTCGGCCGTCTTCGCGGTCCCGTTGCTGTCCGCCATCTGCTCCTCAGTCCTCATTCGCTCGGCTGCCCCTCGCCGCCGCCGTGCTGTGTGCTGACACGGCCCGTTGCTCCTTGTCAGACGGGAGGTCGACGGGAAGGGTTGCACAGCGAGTCATGAGCGATTTCTTAGAAATGCGCGGCGGTCCGCTCCGCAGGCCCGGGACCTTGGTCCTTCCCACCTGGGCTTTCGGCCGTTTTCCCAGCTTGGCTGAAACCATGCGGCTTACACGGATCTGTGCGGAAGGTCTCAAGCGCGGCATGTGTAGGCCCGCGGAGCGCGGGCACTCACCCGGCGCCGTACCGCGGCACGCGCCGCCCAGCACACAGCCCCCCTCACCCACAGAAGGGTGAGGGGGGCTGTGCGGTACGGCGCCGTGCGCCCTACGGGCGTCAGTCGTTGCCGTTGCCCGCGGTCGGCGTCGTCTTCTGGATCTGCAGCAGGAACTCCGCGTTGGACTTCGTCTGCTTCATCTTGTCCAGCAGCAGCTCGATGGCCTGCTGCTGGTCCAGTGCGTGCAGCACCCGGCGCAGCTTCCACACGACGGCGAGCTCGTCGCTGCCCATGAGGATCTCTTCCTTACGGGTGCTGGACGCGTCGACGTCCACCGCCGGGAAGATGCGCTTGTCCGAGAGCTTGCGGTCGAGCTTGAGCTCCAGGTTGCCGGTGCCCTTGAACTCCTCGAAGATCACCTCGTCCATCCGCGAGCCGGTCTCGACCAGCGCGGTGGCCAGGATGGTCAGCGAACCGCCGTCCTCGATGTTGCGCGCCGCACCGAAGAAGCGCTTCGGCGGGTAGAGCGCGGTCGAGTCGACACCACCGGACAGGATGCGGCCGGAGGCCGGGGCGGCGAGGTTGTACGCACGGCCCAGACGGGTGATCGAGTCCAGCAGGACGACCACGTCGTGACCCAGCTCGACGAGGCGCTTGGCACGCTCGATGGCCAGCTCGGCGACGGTGGTGTGGTCCTCGGCCGGGCGGTCGAAGGTCGAGGAGATGACCTCGCCCTTCACCGACCGCTGCATGTCGGTGACCTCTTCCGGACGCTCGTCGACCAGGACGACCATCAGGTGGCACTCGGGGTTGTTGCGGGTGATCGAGTTGGCGACCGCCTGCATGATCATGGTCTTGCCGGTCTTCGGCGGGGCCACGATCAGACCGCGCTGGCCCTTGCCGATCGGCGTGACCAGGTCGATGATCCGGGTCGTCAGACCGCCCGACTCCCCCTCCAGGCGCAGTCGCTCCTGCGGGTAAAGGGGCGTCAGCTTCCCGAACTCCGGCCGTCCGCGGCCCTGTTCGGGCGCCACGCTGTTGACGGTGTCGAGCCGGACCAGCGCGTTGAACTTCTCGCGCCGCTCGCCGTCCTTGGGCTGGCGGACCGCGCCGGTGACGTGGTCGCCCTTGCGCAGGCCGTTCTTGCGGACCTGGGCGAGCGAGACGTACACGTCGTTCGGACCGGGCAGGTAGCCGGAGGTCCGGATGAACGCGTAGTTGTCGAGGATGTCGAGGATGCCCGCGACGGGGATCAGGACGTCGTCCTCGGAGACCTGCGGCTCGTTGCCGAAGTCCTCGCGGCCCCCGCGGCGGCCACGGCGGTCGCGGTAGCGGCCGCGACGGCCCCGGCGTCCGCCCTCGAAGTCGTCGTCGTCATCGGTACGGCGGTCGCGCTGGCGCTGGCCGCCCTGACCGCCCTGGCCGCCGCCGTCACCGGCGTCGCCCTTGCGGCGGTCACCGCGGTCACCGCGGTCACCGCGGTCGCCGCGGTCGCGCTGGCGCTGGCCACGGTCGCCGCGGTCGCCCTTCTGGCCGCGGTCCTGGCGGTCGCCGCGGTCCTGACGCTCGCCGCCCTTGCTCGGCCGGCCCTCGCCGGACTCCTGCGGGGCGGTCGCGGTGTCGGTCTTGGCGTCCGCCTTGACCTCGGTCTTCGTCTCGACCCTGGTCTCGGTCTTGACGTCGCCCGAGGCGCCCTCGGGGCTGCCCGCGGCGGCGGTGGCACGGCGCCGGCGGCGCTCACCGGCCGGCTGCTCGGCGATGGGGGCACCTCCCTGGTCGAGCGAAGCCGAGACCTCGGGGGACGGCTGGCCGGGGATGTCGATCTGCTGCTGGGCGCCGGACTTGTCCGCGGCCTTGCCGCCCTTGGCGGCCTTGCCCGCGGTCCGCTCTGCGCTGTCCTCGCCGGTACGGGCCTTGGAGGTCGTACGGCGCTTGGGCTTGGTCTCGGTGTCGGCGGGCGCGTCGGCCTTGGCCGCGGAGCCCTGGCCGGAGGCCTGCTTCTCCTTGATGACCTCGATCAGCTGGCTCTTGCGCATCCGCGCGGTGCCCTTGATACCGAGGCCGGAGGCGACCTGCTGCAGCTCCGCCAGGACCATGCCGTCAAGGCCGGTGCCGGAACGGCGGCGCCGTGCGGTAGCAGGAGCGGCGGGAGCGTCCGCGGCGGGCTCGGTGGCACTGCCATCGGTGCGCGCGCCCATCAGATCGGTGGTGTCGCTCACGAAGGGTCCTTCCCTGGAGCGGGCGTCGGCCTGTCTGGCTCGGCGACCGGTTGTGCTGTCCGGCTGGGTCCTTGGTCTTGTGGACCGGGCCGGGGCGGTGGTCCCGCCGGAAGTGGCGGAGAGAATCAGTTCATGGCTCCGGCGTGAAGAGATGCAGACTGGCCATGTCGTCACGCCGATTCCGGAGCGTGCTCACTCCTGCTCAGGCCATGGCTCCAAGCAGTTTGGGAGGCTCCCGGAAGAAGGTGGTCCCTATGGGGGACACGAAGCACCGCGCCGCTCAGGCGTCGAGTACTGACTTGAGGTTAACACTACCGGGTCCAACAAACATTCCCCCTCTCCAAGACCGGCAATCGTCGATCACCCGCGTGATCACCCGGCGAGCGGCAGCACGCAGGTGCCCGCCGCGTCGAGGGTCAGCCGGTTGGCCGCCCACCCCTCTCCCGCCAGCGCCGCGACCTTGTCGGCCGCCGCTTCCTCGACCAGCGCGAGCACCGTCGGGCCCGCACCGGACACGACTGCAGGGACGCCGTCCGCACGCAGTCGGTTCACCAGGGCCACGCTCTCCGGCATCGCGGGAGCGCGGTATTCCTGGTGGAGTCGGTCCTCGGTCGCGGCGAGCAGCAGCTCGGGGCGCCTGGTCAGGGCCTCGACGAGCAGTGCGGCGCGGCCGGCGTTGGCCGCGGCGTCCACATGGGGGACGGTGCGCGGCAGCAGTCCACGGGCGGTCTCGGTCAGCACCGGCTTTCCGGGGACGAAGACCACCGGAACGATGGAATCGGCGGGATCCATCCGGATCGCGCGGGCGGTGCCGGTGTCCGTCCAGGCGAGCGTGAAACCGCCCAGCAGACAGGCGGCGACATTGTCGGGGTGGCCCTCGATCTCGTTGGCCAGCTCCAGCAGCGCGGTGTCGTCGAGCTTTTGCTCACCACCTATCGTCACCGCGCGGGCGGCGACGATGCCCGCGCAGATGGCGGCGGAGGAGGACCCCAGGCCGCGGCCGTGCGGGATGCGGTTGGCACAGACGATTTCCAGGCCGCGCGGCTGTCCGCCGAGCAGCTCGAAGGCGGTGCGCATCGACCGGACGAGCAGATGACTCTCGTCGCGCGGCAGGGAGTCGGCGCCCTCACCTGCGATGTCGATGTGCAGGCCGGAGTCGGCGACGCGCACCACGACATCGTCGTACAGGCCCAGGGAAAGACCCAGGGCATCGAAGCCGGGACCGAGATTGGCGCTGGTAGCGGGGGTGCGCACCCGGACGGCGGCGGCGCGGAACGCGGGACCGGCCATCGCTCGATGACTCTCCTTGATTGATACTGCGGCACTGCCCCACACAGCGCCGCGGCACCGAAGTGCCCGGCCGGCTCGTGGGGTCTGTTCTGACCTGCCCTGAACGCCACTGCGTTATGCCGTGGGGAGGGGAGTTGGCTCCAGCCTATCGAAGGAAGGTTCTGTCGCGACATAGGGCGCACAGGAGGCGCACGATGCGTGTCGCGCGCCTTCCTGTGCCCCGACGCTGCCTTCCCGGGCTTTGCAGCCTTTGCACACTTTGCTGCGAGGGGCGACGGGACCTCCGCGGCCCCGTCCCCGGCCGCCGTACGCACAGGTCCTGCCGTACGGCTGCGCCCCCGCGCGGGGGCGCCGGTCCGCCTAGACGAGGCCGAGGCGCTCCGCCGCGGCGTCCGCGTCGATCGGAACCGTGACCGGCTGCGGCGCTCCGGCCACCGCCCAGTCCGGGTCCTTGAGACCGTTGCCGGTCACCGTGCAGACGATGCGCTGGCCGGGGTCGACCTTGCCCTCCTCGGCGGCCTTGAGCAGACCGGCGACGGACGCGGCCGAGGCGGGCTCCACGAAGACTCCCTCCTGCGCAGCCAACAGGCGGTAGGCAGACAGGATTTGACGGTCGGTCACGGAGTCGATGAAGCCGCCGGACTCATCCCGCGCCCGCTCCGCGAACGACCACGAGGCAGGGTTGCCGATACGGATGGCGGTGGCAATGGTCTGCGGGTCCTTGACGACCTCACCGCGCACGATCGGCGCGCTGCCGGCGGCCTGGAAGCCCCACATCCGCGGGGTGTGCGAGGCGATGCCGTCGGCCGCGTACTCCTGGTAGCCCCGCCAGTACGCCGTGATGTTGCCGGCGTTGCCGACGGGCAGCACATGGATGTCGGGCGCGTCGCGGAGCATGTCGACGATTTCGAAGGCCGCGGTCTTCTGACCCTCGATCCGCACCGGGTTCACGGAGTTCACAAGTGCGACCGGGTAGTTGTCGGACAGCCGCCGGGCCAGCGTCAGACAGTCGTCGAAATTACCCTCGACCTGCAGAATCTTCGCGCCGTGGACCAGCGCCTGGCCCATCTTGCCGAGCGCGATCTTGCCCTGCGGGACGAGCACCGCGCAGACCATCCCGGCCCGGACCGCGTAGGCGGCGGCCGAGGCGGAGGTGTTGCCGGTGGAGGCGCAGATGACCGCCTTGGCGCCCTCCTCCTTGGCGCGGGTGATGGCCATCGTCATGCCACGGTCCTTGAAGGAGCCGGTGGGGTTGGCGCCCTCGACCTTGAGGTGCACCTCGCAGCCGGTGCGCTCGGAGAGCACCTGGGCCGGTACGAGAGGCGTGCCGCCCTCGCGGAGGGTGACGACCTCGGTCGTGTCGCTGACCGGAAGCCGGTCGCGGTACTCCTCGATGATTCCGCGCCACTGGCTGCTTGCCGTGGTCACAGTGGAATTGGCAGACATGGGTTCCTTTACTCCCCTTCGACCCGCATGATGCTGGCGACACCACGAACGGTGTCGAGCTCGCGCAGAGCCCCGACGGTCGACGACAGGGCCGCGTCCGCCGCTCGGTGGGTGACGATGACGAGGGATGCCTCGCCGTCCTTGCCCGACTGACGGACCGTATCGATCGATACGCCGTGTTCCGCGAAGATCGTGGCGACCTGAGCGAGAACACCGGGCTTGTCGGCCACGTCGAGGCTGATGTGGTACCGCGTGACGACCGCGCCCATGGGGCTGACGGGCAGCCGGGTGTAAGCGGACTCACCCGGCCCGGTGGCACCGGCGAGCTTGTTGCGGCAGACCGCGACGAGGTCGCCGAGGACCGCGGAGGCGGTCGGCGCGCCGCCCGCGCCCGGCCCGTAGAACATCAGCCGGCCGGCCGCCTCGGCCTCGACGAAGACCGCGTTGTACGCCTCGCGGACGGAGGCGAGCGGATGCGTCAGCGGAATCATCGCGGGGTGCACCCGCGCGGTCACGGACGCCCCGTCCGCGGCCCGCTCGCAGATGGCCAGCAGCTTGACCGTGCACCCCATCCGCTTGGCGGAGGCGATATCGGCCGCGGTGACCTCCGTCAGGCCCTCGCGGTGCACATCGTCGATGGTCACGCGGGTGTGGAAGGCGATACCGGCCAGGATCGCGGCCTTGGCGGCGGCGTCGAAGCCCTCGACGTCGGCGGTCGGGTCGGCCTCGGCGTATCCGAGCGCGGTCGCCTCGTCCAGCGCCTCGCTGTAGCCGGCCCCGGTCGAGTCCATCTTGTCGAGGATGAAGTTGGTGGTGCCGTTGACGATGCCGAGCACCCGGTTGACCGTGTCGCCGGCCAGGGACTCGCGCAGCGGCCGTACCAGCGGGATCGCCCCCGCGACGGCGGCCTCGTAGTAGAGGTCCGCGCCATTGGCCTCGGCCGCCGCATGCAGCGCCGCACCGTCCGCCGCGACCAGCGCCTTGTTGGCGGAGACCACACTCGCGCCGTGCTCGAAGGCGGTGGTGATCAGCGTACGGGCCGGCTCGATACCGCCGATGACCTCGATCACGACATCAATATCGCCCCGTTTGACGAGTGCGGTCGCGTCGGTGGTGACCAGCTCGGCCGGGACGCCCTCGCGCACCTTGTCGGGGCGGCGGACGGCGATCCCGGCGAGCTCCACGGGCGCACCGATCCGGGCGGCGAGGTCATCGGCGTGCGTCGTCATGATGCGCGTCACCTCTGAGCCGACCACACCACAGCCCAGGAGCGCCACCTTCAGCGGACGCGTACGCATCATTTGACCTCTGCTTCTCATCGATCAGCGAATTCCAGCTTGCTCATGCATAAGTCTCACGCACCGGACGGCGGTTTCCGCCTTACGTCCAGATGCCGAGACATTTATTTCATCCGGGTCCGGGACCCGGCGATCCGGCCCTACCCGACATCCAACCGCAGGAGATCTTCCTCCGTCTCCCGCCGGACGATCACCCTGGCCCGACCATTCTTTACCGCGACGACGGGCGGCCGCAGCGAGTGGTTGTAGTTGCTCGCCATGGAACGGCAGTACGCACCGGTGGCCGGCACCGCGAGCAGATCCCCGGGCGCCACATCGGCCGGCAGGAAGGCATCGCGTACGACGATGTCCCCGCTCTCACAGTGCTTGCCCACCACGCGCGAGAGCATCGGCGCGGCATCGGAGGTCCGCGACACCAGCGCCACGCTGTACTCCGCGTCGTAGAGCGCCGTGCGGATGTTGTCCGACATCCCGCCGTCCACGGACACGTACGTCCGCAGGCCTTCCAGCTCCTTGACCGTGCCGACCTCGTACAACGTGAAGGCCGTGGGGCCCACGATCGCCCGTCCCGGCTCGACCGACAGCCGCGGCACGCCCAGCCCCGCCGCCGCACACTCCTTGCTCACGATGTCGCCCAGCGCCGACGCGATCTCGTGCGGCTCCCGCGGATCGTCGTCCGAGGTGTACGCGATGCCGAGCCCGCCGCCCAGATCGATCTCGGGCAGCTCGATTCCGTGCTCGTCGCGCACTTCGGTCAGCAGCTGCACCACGCGGCGCGCGGACACCTCGAATCCCGCCATATCGAAAATCTGCGACCCGATATGGCTGTGAATCCCGATGAGTTCGAGCCCGTCCAGCTTGAGCGCACGGCGCACGGCCTCCGCGGCCTGCCCGTCCGCCAGCGCAATTCCGAACTTCTGGTCCTCGTGCGCGGTCGCGATGAACTCATGCGTATGCGCCTCGACACCGACCGTGACCCGGATCTGTACGCGCTGCCGCTTGCCCAGCCGCTGCGCGATATGGGCGACCCGCACAATTTCCTGGAACGAGTCGAGCACGATCCGCCCGACCCCCGCCTCCACGGCCCGGGTGATTTCCTCGGTGCTCTTGTTGTTCCCGTGCAGGGCGATCCGCTCGGCCGGCATTCCGGCCGCCAGCGCCGTGGCCAGTTCACCGCCGGAGCAGACGTCGAGATTCAGCCCTTCCTCGTGCAGCCAGCGGACGATGGCCCGCGACAGGAAGGCCTTCCCGGCGTAGAACACATCCGCCCCCGGCCCGAAGGCGTCCTTCCACGCCCGGCAGCGGGCCCGGAAGTCGTCCTCGTCCAGGAAGTACGCCGGAGTGCCGAACTCCGCGGCGAGCGCGGTGACATCCAGGCCGCCGACGGTGACCACACCGTCGGCATTGCGGGAGACCGTACGGGACCAGACCCGCGGGTCGAGGGTATTGAGATCGGCGGGCGGCCCGGCGTAGTGCCCCTCGGGCAGTACGTCAGCGTGCCGGGGCCCTGCAGGGTGCGCGGAGCGGCTCATGGCTGTGGAGATCCCATCGAAGTCGTTCAGAGGTGGGCGGGAGCGGAGACGCCGAGCAGACGCAGGCCGTTGGCGAGCACCGTCCCGCCGGCCTCGGCAAGGGCCAGGCGGGCACGGTGCACGGCCAAGGGTTTCTGCTCCCCGACGGGCAGCGGCGGAAAGTCGTCATGCCACCGGAAGAACGCGTCGGCCGTCGACTCCAGATGCCGCACCACACGGTCCGGTGCCCGCAGCCGCGCGGCGACGTCGATGACGGAGGGATAGGTGGCCAGCAGGGTCTGCAGAGCGTGCAGGCTTCGCGAGGGCGCAGGGGCGGCTGTGGTGTGCCGTGGCGACGGCTGCGATGCGTGCCGCGCGCCGGCCGGGACCGCGTCACCCGCCGCCGGATGCCCCACATCCCCCGGCTCGCTCACCAACCCCAGCTCACCCGCGTTCCGCACCAGCGCCCGCGCCCTCGCGTAGGCGTACTGCACCCGGAAGCGCGGGTTGCTCTCGCGCTGCACGGGCCGCTCGGGCACCCGCACCGGATCATGCGCGGCCGGCCGCAACAGCACCCAGCGCGCCTCGTCGGAGCCGAGCCGGGCGGTGAGGGTGGCGAGGTCGTACGGAACGGGCGCGAGGGCGGGGCGGCCACCGTCCCGGCGGCCGCCGAGCCCGGCCGCCGCGTCGATCCGCCCCAGCACCTCGCCGACCACGGCCTCACGGGCACCGCCCGCCGGGGAACCGGCCACCGGACCGAAGACTCCGTCGAAGGCATCACCGGAGACCTCGCCGAAGCCATCAGGGCTCTGCGCCGCCCACGTCCCGCCGTAGCCGTCCCCCTGCGCCAGCACGTCCCGTACGAGCGCGATCAGCGCCCCGTCCCCCAGGGTGAAGTTCAAAAAACCCGGCCCGGCGATCTCGACCCGGACGATCCCGGCGCTCCCGGCCAGCCGCTTCCGCAGAATCTCGGCGACCTCGCGGGCCGGCTTCCCCGCCGGCCCTGCGAGCTGCAACGCGACATTGGAGGCGTAGTCCCCACACCCGGGCCGCGGCGGCGGCTCGACAACGATCCGCGCCGGCACCGGCACGGAGAGCTCCTGCTCCTCCACCGCACCACGCACGGAGCGCAAGACGGTACGGGAGAGCTCAGCGGGGGTCACAGGACAAGCGTATGGGAGACCAGGGGGAGGTCTGCGACCCGGTTTCGCCCTGTGGACACTCCGCGCGACGATCCAGGGCGGGTCCGGCACACACCTGAGCACGGCCCCCCGGGCTCACAACCCGCGGACCGCGCTACTCCCCACCCGCATCCACCATGCCGACCCCACCGGACGCTGCGACTCCGCCGGACACCGGAACCCCACCGGACGCCGCGACCCTGCCGGACGGAGCACCACGCTCCGCCGCACGCCCGCCCCCGTCGCTCTCCCCGTCCTCGTCCTCGGCCCCGCCCTCGGGCCCACGCGCCCGCTGGCGCCTCTCACGCACCAGCATCCTCACGGTCCGCACCAGCTCCGCCGGCTCGAACGGCTTCGCAAGAAACGCGTCCACCCCCACCGACTCGCCGTTGTCCACCTCGCCCTGGGTGCACGCGCTGACGATGGCGATCGGGATGTCCCACGTCCGCGGATCGGAACGCAACCGCGCCGCGGCGTGCAGCCCGTTGAGCCGCGGCATCACGACATCGAGGGTCACGACATCAGGTCTCACGTGGTGCACCACGTCCAGACATTCGGCACCATCAGCCGCGGTCACGACCTCGAAGCCCTCCAGCTCGAGATTGACCCTGATCAACTGCCGGATCACCTTGTTGTCATCGACAACGAGGATCCGACCGGACAAGCCAGGCACACCATGAGACTAGGACCACGCCTGAGACTGCGTCCCGGTTTTCCCCACTTCCGCCCCCGTGTGAGGGACCTTTCCGCGACCGCCACCGCCACCTCCCCGCGATGCGCTACAAGCTCCGGCACACGGCCCCGCGACCCCTCCCGCCCCCTCCCCCGCCACCCACGAAACCTGTTCATGAACACCCCATCAGAGCTGGTAGGGTTCTACCCGTCGCCACAAGAACACAGGCGGCAACGCCCCCGTAGCTCAGGGGATAGAGCAACGGCCTCCGGAGCCGTGTGCGCAGGTTCGAATCCTGCCGGGGGCACTCCAGCCAGACCAGCGTGATCAATCCGCTGAGCCGCTGAAGTGCCAGACTTCAAGAGCCGGACCCAGTCCCACTGGGTCCGGTTCTTTGTCGTTGCTACGCACTGATCACGAGTGAGCGGCGAGTGAAGGCTCAGATGCCGGCCGTCACCTCCAGTCGGCCCCAACTGCGCGTCGACAAGCAGACGTTCCCCCTTCCAGCCGAGTCTCGGCATTTCGGCAACACCGCCTAGCGGGGCATGGTGAGATGGCACCGCCCCTTGCCGTCCCTGACGCAAGCGTCTACGCCAGAGACCTATCGGATGGTGCATAAGTGAGCGGAATCAACTCGGACGAACTCGACAAGGATCAGCTCGATCAACTGCATGCGGCGACATTAAAGGCATCCGAAGCTTGCCTTGAGCTTAAAAAGCTCTGCGCTGTGATCCTCATCCCTGTCGGGACCCTCCTGGCTTCGTTCGGCGATAAAAAACCTGGCACTTCCGTATTCATTGCGGGATTACTTGTCATCATTGCCTTCTGGATGGCAGACAGCTTCAGCTACTTCTTTCAGCGGAAGCTCAGAGGCGTCATGATCCCAATCTGGCAGCGTCGAGCCGCCCGTTGCCCCGGCGGGTATCTCCATGTCCCCACTTCAGGAGCCGTCAGCCCGCTACGCGCGGCATTCAACGCTTCAATGGCCTACTATCTGATCCTGGGGTTGCTCGTCGGGATCGCAGCCTGGGCATATTCGAATGGCTGGCTCGACAGTTAGGCTTCGCAGATGCGCTACTTTGTAAGTTACGCAAGGCAAGACCATACACTTGATCAACTGCGAATCATGGGGGAACGCCTGCAGGGCGCGAGCTCCGTTTACATCGATGACCTAGAAAACCACGGAAAGGCCACAGACCGAGTTCGAATTGTCGTCGATGCACTTACTCGAGCTGATATTTTCCTAGCCGTACATTCAACGCACTACCTCAGAACTGAGTGGACCCGCTGGGAACTCGATAAAGCATTGAGTGAGGGCCTGGAAGTTGTCGCTCTGCTGCCCAGCGGAGAACAGGTGCGCTGGGGGAGCCCTCAATGGCCTTGGCCGGTCAGCCGGGTCGATTCAGACGCTGCCGTTGCTTCGTAACGGGAGCAGGGCCTGCTGCCGTAACCAGCAGAACTGCCAACCTGATCGCTGACCCTCCAGCAGCCGGAGGTCCCTGGTACACCGCCGCTCTCGTTGGCGAAGAGCCTGCCGTCCTTGGCCGTACCGAACTCCTTGATGTGCTCCTGGAGCATCGCGACCAACATCGGTTCCGCCCCCGCAGCCGCGTGGTCCAGCCCGCGCTCCGCCCAGGTAAGGGCTTCGTCGACGCGGCCCGCCGCGTCCAGTTCTCCGGCGATCAGCAGGTGGGTACAGCCGTTGCGGTGGAGGTCCGCAGCGTGGATGGCGATCAGTTCGCGGGCGGCACGCAGCGAAAGCGCCTGCTTGAAGTCCGGGTCCTCGGCCAGCCGTTCTTGCAGCAGAGCGGTTCCGGCGGAAGCCGGGCACCGGGCCCCTCGGCCGGGTGCCCGGTCGGATCCGGGACGCGGGGCAGGGGTTGCGGTCAGCCGTCCAGCCGGACCGGGAGGGATTCGATTCCGTAGACGATCGAGAGTTTGCGGAATTCCAGTTCCTCCGGTGTGGCGGCGAGGCGCATGTTCGGGAAGCGGCGCACCAAAGCGGGGTAGGCGGCGCGGAGTTCCATGCGGGCCAACTCAGCGCCTACGCAGCGGTGGATTCCGTAACCGAAGGCGAGGTGGGAGGGGACATTGCGGGTGGGGTCGAACTGTTCCATTTCCGGGCCCAGTTTGCCGTCCCGGTCCGCGCCGCTCAGGGAGCACAGCACCACATCTCCGGAGGCGATCCGGACACCGCCGATTTCCAGGTCCTCACGGGCGAAGCGCGGGAAAGCGACCTGGACGACGGTCAGGTACCGGAGAAGTTCCTCGACGTAGCCGTCGACGACGTCGTCGCCGTCGAGGAGGGCCGCGAAGTGCTTGGGGTCCTGGAGGAGGACCAGGGCACCGAGGGCCAGCATGCTGGCGGTGGTTTCGAAGCCGCCGGTGAGGACGCCGTCGGCGAGGCCCGCGAGTTCTTCGTCGCTGACCGAGTCGCCGTGTTCCTTCACGATCATCCCGAGCAGGCCGTCGCCCGGATTTTCGCGCTGCTTTTTGACGATGTCCCGGAAATAGGAAAGGGATTCGGATATGGCACCGAAGGAGGCGTTTGCGCCACTGAAAAGGTCGAAGCGGGCGGCACTGAGGCGTTCGAAGTCGGCGCGGTCTTCATAGGGGACGCCGAGGAGTTCACAAATAACGAGGGACGGGATGGGGAGGGCGAAAGAGTGGACGATGTCGACCGGATCTCCGTTTTTCCCCTCCTTTTCCATGGCGTCGAGGCGTTCCTCGACGATCTCGTGGATACGGGGGGTGAGCCGGCTGAGGCGGCGCATGGTGAATTCGGGCGTCAGGAGACGACGGAGCCGGGTGTGCACCGGCGGGTCGGCGAATCCGAGTCCACCGGGGTTCTGTTCGGCACCGGCGCCGGCCTTGCCGACGAGGTTGGTGAAGTCCGAACTGAAGGCATTGGCCTTCCCCAGGACGGCCTTGACCTCGTCGTAGCCGGTGACCAGCCAGACGTTGGCGGCAATCGGCACGGGGAGCTTGCTGACGGGCTCCCGCTCCCGGACGGCGGCCAGATCGCCCACAGGGTCGAGCCCATCGCGTCGCAAGGGCATCAGGACGGACTCGGGCAAGAAAGACATCCGAGACAGGTCGAAGCCTTTCTTCCGGGTTCTCGCCAGATACATACGGCCGGCCCAGGCGATGATCCGGGAACGGAGAGTCGTCATGACGCTAATACTGCCTTTCGTCGAGGGGGACGGTCCCCCGCGCTCCGCGACCCAAGGCGGCCGGGGCGGCACGGAACCTCCACTCGGCGTGCACCGGTGTGACGTACGCCATAGCCCCTCGCTTACGGTGGTCATGGCACTGGTCCATGCCATCGACCGATGTCTTCGGTCGCCCGCATCAGCGTGACGAGCTCGGCCTCGGCCTTCTTCTTCTATTCGGTCTGGACGAGTTTACAAAGTGCCATTGGGCGCGTTCACGGAACAACCCGGAATGACCCCGAGTGGGCCCTGAGGTGCCCCTGAGATACCCCCGATGTGCCCCCGGGACGCCCTTGAGATGCCCTTGAGGCGTCCTTGATTCCTTCTCGGGCACACCCCTCCGCAGCCCCCGCGGCCGCCACCCTCCTTCATTGGCCTGCACCCGTCGCCGCCGCGCCCCCCCTGCCGGCCCCGGGGGGGCAATCCGTGGTTCCGGGCGGCGGGTTCGCAGTGGCGGGTGCGACAAGGGTGCTGCCCTGAGGGCTCGTTGGGGCATGGAGGGAGAAGGAGCGGAGGCAGGCAAGAAAGGGGAGGGAGGGGGCGATTCCGGTGTCCGGTGAGAGCGACCGGAGCCGAGTGGGTGAGACCTGCCAACTCGCATCATTACGGATTGTGATGAGTTGCGGACCCTCCGGAGCCTGCTTAGCGTGAGGAGGGAACGAAAGTGAGCGGCGGGACCGGCGTGGCGCCAGAGAGCGGCGCGGTAGCGGGAAGCCGCACTCACAGCCGGGGAAGGGTGCGACAGGCACCGCACCGGCGGGGCACAGGCCCCGACCCGTCCGTCAGGCGACGCCCGGCAGCTTCGCTCATCTCGTCCCGCAGGGAATCCCTCCCCGGGGACTCTCCCCTTCGCAGGAGGAAGCGCATGTTTCCGCAGTCGAAGTCCGGCAAGTGCGGCCTGTTCGGCCTGTTCGCCCTGTGTGTTCTTTCCGGTGTGCCGGCCGGAGTCGTCGCGGCCGGCCCGGCCCTGGCGTCCGACGGGAGCGAGGGCGACAACTTCGCCGTACACGAGGGCCATGTCGTCGCCGAGGACGGGCTGGTGGTGCGCATCGGCCCGAGCACCCGCTACCGCGTGGTCGGTTCGAAGGAGTACGGGTCCAGGGTGGGGATCGTCTGCCGGGTCAAGGCGGAGCGCATCGAGGGGAACCCCGTCTGGTACAAGCTCTCCGATGCGTCGTACGCCTGGTCCTCCCGGCGGGACATCGTGAGCGACGGGGAGGCCCCTCGCTGGTGTTGAGGCCGAGGCCCGATCTTGCGGCCCGGAACACCAAGACCCCGAGTCGCGCCTCAGCTCACCGCGAACTGGGCGACGTACTCGTCGAAGGGCTCGATACCCACCTCGCCTCGCAGGACGTCCATGCGCTCGGGGTCTTCGCAGGGCCACGGGACGGGTGCGCCCCCGACGATGCCCGCGATCTGTGTGCCGTAGATCTGTTTGCGGCCCTCGTTCACCAGCGTCCGGTCGCGCAGGAAGGCCAGCTCGCGCGGGCTTGCCGAGCCCGCCTCCACCGCCTGCTCCATGAGCCGGAGCGCACGCCGCTGCACATCGAGCTGACGGTCGGCGTGCTGCGCCACCAGCCAGGCGCCGCGAGCGGCATCGGCACCGACGCGTTCCGCCGTCGGCCAGCCGTACTCGTCCATGATCTGGTGGAGCCGGTCGCCGTGCTGCGCGGTGAGGCGGCGCCAGGCCAGTTGCTCCGCGGGGTTCTCGCTGTTCGCGCCGGGTGAAGCGCTCTGGTCCGCCTGAGCCATGCGGATGAGTTCCGCCGACAGGGCCGCCGTGTTGTTGTCGTGTGTCACGTTCGCTCCTCGGTCCGTGCACGCGGTCTGCGTGCACGGTCTTCGCCTGGGGTCGGCGCCCGTGGTCTGCGCCTGTTCCGGTCCACCACGCTAGGGGCCTTTCGCGGCGCGAAGATCATTCCGGAGAACGGTGACGGAGAGGGCCGGATCGGGGGATACTGGATCTACGCCGGAAAGAGTGCCGGAACGAGTGCGGCCCTGTCCGGTGCGGTGAGGTGGCCCGCAGCCGCGGCGACACATGGGCGACCCACAGACGCGACACACAGGCGACCCACAGACGTAAGCGCCCACGGGGAGCCGTCTACGCGCGGACGCCCGAACGTCGTATCCGACATAACGGAAATAGCGGCCGCCGCTTGCTACGTTGCCAGGCATGACGGCAATGGCAAGGGCGACGGCTGCCGCGCGCCCGGCGGACACTCCCCCACCCTTGCCGTCACTCCCCAAGCGGCGGGGCGTCGAACTGGCCCTCCTCTTAGGCGCCGTCCTCATCAGCGTCTGCGGATATGTGGCGGTGGGGCTGGCCCGGTGGCATGCCCTGCCGGGTGGTGCGGTCCGCTATGGCGCGGGGCTCGGCGGGCTCGCGCTGCTCGCGCATCTCGCCGTACGCTTCCGCGCCCCGTACGCCGATCCGCTGCTGCTTCCCACTGCCGTGCTGCTCAACGGCGTCGGGCTGGTGCTGATCTTCCGGCTCGACCAGGAGACGCCCCGCAACCACGCCGCACCCACCCAGCTGCTGTGGTCGGCCGTCGGCGTCGCACTGTTCACGGCGGTGGTGGTGCTGCTGCGGGACCACCGCATGCTGCAGCGGTACGCCTATGTGTGCGCGGCACTGGCGCTCGTGCTCATGGCGGCGCCGATTCTCTTTCCCGCCGTCAACGGGGCGAAGATCTGGATCCGTTTCGCCGGATTTTCCCTGCAGCCGGGCGAGTTCGCCAAGGTGCTGATCACCGTCTTCTTCGCGGGCTACCTCGCCGCCAATCACGGCGCGCTGGCGCACACCGGGCGCCGGATGTGGCGGCTACGGCTCCCGACCGGCCGGGTGCTCGGGCCGATCGTCGCGATCTGGCTGGTCAGCGTCGCCGTGCTGGTGCTCGAACGCGACCTGGGGACCTCGCTGCTGTTCTTCGGGATCTTTGTCGTCCTGCTGTACGTGGCGACCGGGCGGACCGGCTGGATCGCGATCGGGCTGTTCCTGGCGGGCATCGGGGCGGCCGCCGTCGGCACGCTGGAGCCGCATGTGCACAGCCGGGTCGAGGACTGGCAGCACCCGTTCGCCGGTATCGCGGCGGGCAAGGGGCCCGGTCAGCTCGCCCAGTCGCTGTTCGCGTTCGCCGCCGGCGGGATGTTCGGCACCGGCCTCGGCCAGGGCCACTCGTATCTGATCGGCTTCGCCATGAAGTCCGATTTCATCCTGGCGACCTATGGCGAGGAGCTGGGGCTGGCCGGGCTGACCGCGCTGTTCCTGCTGTACGCGCTGCTCGTGGCGTGCGGTTACCGTGCCGCGGTCGCCGTGCGGGACCCGTTCGGCAGCCTGCTCGCCGTGGGCCTCGCGGCGCTGCCCGCCATCCAGGTCTTTGTGATCGCGGGCGGGGTGATGGGGCTGATTCCGCTCACGGGGATGGCGATGCCGTTCCTGGCGCAGGGCGGGTCGTCCGTCGTCACGAACTGGATCATCATCGCGCTGCTGCTGCGGATCAGTAACAGGGCGCGGATGCCGGCGGGTGCGGAGGGGGAGGGGACCGGCCGTGGGAGGAGGGGCGGGAGGAGGAGCCGGAGGGCGGGGAGTGCTGCCGGGCCTCCCTCGGCGGGCGGCAGCGCGGCGGCCGGGCCGGCGGGCGAGTCCACGGACGAGACGGCGGACGAGACGGCGGACGAGGCCAGGAGCGGTGTGGCGCATGCCGCCGAGACTGCGGGCGCCAGCGGCGGCAGGAGCGCGGGCCGGTACGAGGGCAGGAGTGCGGGTGTGCACGACGGCAGGAGTGCGGGTGTGCACGACGGCAGGAGTGCGGGTGTGCACGACGGCAGAAGTGCGGGCACGCAGGGCGGCAGGAGCAGTGCGGCGAGCCTTCCCGGGAGCGGCGCGGGACTCGGGGCCGGGAGTTGGGTGGCCGGTTTTCTGAAGCCGGCCAAGCCGCAGGTGCCGGAGGCGGTGAGCGGGGCCGCGGAGCAGAGGGGGGCCAAGGAGCAGAGAGTTTCCGGGGAGCAAAGGGGGTCCGGGGAGCGGAGAGGGGCCGAGGAGAAGAGCGCGTCGCGGGCGCAGGGCCGGCCGCCGGCCGCCCCGTCGCCGGCGCCCGTCGAGGACGCTCGCTCCCCGGAGGCCGGCCGTTGATCCGCTGTATTCGCCTCACCGCGGCCTTCTCCTTCCTCCTCCTCGTGGCGCTGCTGGTCAACGCCACCCGGGTACAGGTCGTCGACGCGGAACGCTTCAGCGCCAGTCCGGCCAACCGCCGGGGGCCGATCGTCCGTTACGCACAGCCGCGCGGTGCCGTGCTCGTCGCCGGCCGCGCGGTCACCGGTTCCCGGGACAGCGGGGGGCGGCTGCGCTACGAGCGCACCTATACCGACGGGCCGCTGTACGCGCCGGTCACCGGCTACTCCTCGCAGACCTACGGGACCTCCCTGCTGGAGAGCGCCGAGGACGGCGTCCTCTCCGGGGCCGACGACCGGCTCGCCACCTTCCCCTGGTGGGACCGGCTGACCCACGCCCACCGGCCGGGCGGCAGCGTCCACACCACCATCAACCCACGGATGCAGCGCGCCGCGTTCGACGGGCTGGGGGACAAGAAGGGCGCGGTGGCCGCGATCGAGCCGCGTACCGGACGGATCCTGGCGCTGGTCAGCACACCGTCGTACGACCCGGGCGAGCTGTCCGGCAACGGCGCCGGGGTCACCGAGGCCTGGCACCGGCTGAACGGCGCCGAGCAGCAGCCGATGCTCAACCGGGCGCTGCGCCAGACCTATCCGCCCGGCTCCACGTTCAAGGTCGTCACCGCGGCGGCGGCGCTGGAGAGCGGCAAGGTCACCGATATCGACGCGCCCACCGATTCGCCCGACCCCTACCCGCTGCCCGGCACCGACACCCGGCTCGGCAATGCCGCGAAGGGCTGCGAGGACGCGTCGCTCAAGGACGCCTTCCGGGCCTCGTGCAACACCGTCTTCGCGCGGCTGGGCGCGCAGATCGGACTGCGCCGCATGGCCGATACGGCCCGGAGGTTCGGCTTCAACGACCGGCGGCTGTCCATCCCCGCGCCCGTCGCGCCGAGCAACTTCGATACGCGGATGGACGCCTCGCAGGTCGCGCTCTCCGCCATCGGGCAGTACGACACCGCCGCCACACCGCTCCAGATGGCGATGGTCGCGGCGGCGGTCGCCGACGGGGGCCAGCTGACGGCGCCCTCGCTCATCGACAAGGTGACCGATGCCAGGGGTGTGGTGGTCGCGGGCGATCCGCACCGCCCCACCCGCCAGGTGACCAATCCGGTCACGGCGCAGCAGCTCCAGGACATGATGGTCGACGTCGTCGAGCACGGCAGCGGGCGGCTCGCCGCGATCAAGGGCGTCACGGTCGGCGGCAAGACCGGCACCGCGCAGCACGGCGTGCACAACGAGGGCACGCCGTACGCCTGGTTCATCTCCTGGGCGCGGCAGAAGGACGGCTACGAGCCGGCCGTGGCCGTGGCCGTGGTGGTCGAGGACGCGGCCGCCGACCGTGCGGACATCAGCGGCGGGGGGAGCGCGGCGCCGATCGCACGGGCGGTGATGGCGGCCGCTCTGGGCTGAGGTTCTTCGCGGTGTGACCCCTTGCCCGTCCCGGCGTCACAATGGCCGTATGGCTGATGCGATCCCGTCCATGGAACCTGCTCCGCCCCCGCTGTTGTCCCTGGCCGAGGTGGCGGCGCTGGCCCGGCGCGCGCACTCGGGTCAGACCGACAAGGCGGGCCGCCCGTATGCCGAACACCTGGCCGCGGTCGCGGCGGGGGTACGCGAGCGGGGCGGCAGCGATGAGCAGATCGCCGCGGCCTGGCTGCACGACGCGGTCGAGGACGGGGCGCTGAGCCGGGAGTGGCTGGCCGGTGCGGCGCTGGGCGAGACGACCAAGGCGATGATCCTGGCCGTCACCAAGCGGGTGGACGAACCGGTCGAGGAGTACACCGCGCGCATCCTGGCCACGCCCGGGGCGCTGCTGGTCAAGGAGTCCGATCTCGCGCACAACGCCGACCCGGAGCGGCTGGCCGCGCTGGACGCGCCGACGCGGGAGCGGCTGACGGCGAAGTACGCGCGGGTGCGGGAGCTGTTGGGGCTGCCCCGGCGGTAACGGGCGCCGGGCTATGCCCCTTTGCCGGTTTCCGTTGCGATTTCCGTCGCCGGTTTCCGTTTTCGGCTTCCGTTGCCGGTTTGCGTTGCCGGTTTGCGTTGCGGCGGTGGGGTCCACACATCGGACACCTCCGCAGAAAGGTGTCGTACGCAGCTAGTCTGCGGCGATGAGCTCTACGCAGCCTTCGACACAGCCGTCGCAGCCGCCGCAGCCCCGGGAGTCCGTGCCGTCCGCGTCGTCCCCGGCGCGGCCCGCTCCGCAGCCGACCGCCGGAGAAGCCCGCGTGATCGCCGCCCTGGAGGGCGTCGGCGTCCGGCGGTACACCACCGGCCAGGTCATCCTCGACGCCGTCGACTGGAGCGTACGGTCCGGTGAGCACTGGGCACTGCTCGGTGCGAACGGCGCGGGCAAGACCACCATCCTGCGGCTCGTCGGGGCGCTGATGTTCCCGACCGTCGGCAGCGTCGAGGTGCTGGGGCACCGGCTCGGCTCGGTGGACGTCCGCGAGCTGCGCGCCGTCATCGGACTGGTCTCCGGCGCACAGAAGGTTCCGCAGGACGCCACGGGCCACACGGTCGTCCTGACCGGGGCGACCGGCACCGTGCAGCCGTTGTGGCGCAAGTACGACGAGGCGACCCGTGAGCGCGCCCATGAGCTGCTTGCCGAGCTGGACTGCAAGGAGCTGGCGGAGCGGCCGTTCGGGGTGTGCTCGGGCGGCCAGCGGGCCAGGATCCTGATCGCCCGCGCCCTGATGGCCGACCCCCGGCTGCTGCTGCTCGACGAGCCGTTCAACGCGCTCGATCTGCCCTCCCGCGAGGATCTGATCGATGCGCTGCACCGGCTGGCCCTGGCGCGGCCGGAGTTGGCGACCGTGACGGTCACCCACCATCTGGAGGAGCTGTCGCCGTCCATCGGCCACGCCCTGCTGCTGCGCGAGGGCCGGGTGCAGGCGCGCGGCCCGGTGGACGAGGTGCTGACAGGAGCGCGGATGACCGCGTGCTTCGGCCGTCCGATCGAGGTGTCCCGGCACGAGGGGCGGTGGCTGGCCCGGTCCGGCAGGCGGTAGTCCTCTCTCCCTCCGCCCGCCACCCTCCCGGCGGGCGCCTCCTACCCTTCCCCGGCCGCGTCCCGCACCCCGCTCAGGAACCGCCGGATCGCCGCCTGTTCCCCGGCCTCGAAGGTGGCGAGCAGGTCGATCGTGCGGTCGATCAGCGGGCCGAAGAACGACTGGACCCGTTCAGCGAGATACTTGCCGAACGAGGGGTTGGCGAGGCTCTCGTTCGCCGCTCCCGACCGTTTCCGGGGGTGCCCCATGACTGCAGCCCGCGCCACACGCTCTCCCGCGCACTCCCCCTCCGCCGCCTTTCGCGCCGCCTACGAGCAGGCCATGGCGCTCTGGCCGGTCCCGGTGGAACGGCTCGATCTGCCATCGGAGTTCGGCAGCACCCGGGTCAATGTCTGCGGGCCGGCCGATGCCCCGCCGCTGGTCCTGCTGCACGGCGGCGGCACGACCTCGGCCCTCTGGTACGCCCAGGCCGCCGAGCTCGCCCGTACACACCGGGTCCATGCGGTGGACCAGATCGGCGCGCCGGGACTCAGCGTGCACTCCGGACGGGCGCTGCGGCGGCCGGAGGATCTGTTCGCCTGGCTCGACGGTGTGCTCAGCGGCCTCGGCCTGGAGTCGGCCGCGCTGCTCGGGCACTCGTACGGCGGCTGGCTCGCGCTGAGTTATGCGGCGCACGCCGCCGGGCGACATCCCTCCCGCTCCCCCGGGACGCCGAACAAGGTGGAGCGGCTGGTGCTGCTCGATCCCACCCAGTGTTTCGCCGGGTTCCGGCCGTCGTATCTGCTGCATGCGCTGCCGCTGTTCGTACGGCCCGGCGAGCGGAGCACCCGGCGGTTCCTGGAGTGGGAGACGGGGGGTGCGCCGCCCGCCCCGGAATTGGTGCGGCTGATGGGCCTGGGCGGCGCCGAGTTCCGCACCGCGAAGGTGGTCACGGGGCCGCGCCCGGACATCGCCGGGCCGGGCGGAGCGCCGGTGCCGACCCTGGTGCTGCTGGCGGAGCAGAGCCGGGCACACTCCCTGCGCCGGGTCGCCGCACAGGCCGAACGGACGCCGGGCGTACGGATCGGGACCGTGACGGGCGTGGGCCACCACTCCATGCCGTACGGCCAGGCCGCCGAACTCGGCCGCCGGGTGCGGGACTTCCTGCAGGACCGGCTCCCGGACGGCACGGCCCCGTAGGCACGGCTCCCGGACGGCCGGGCCCCGTAGGCACGGCTCCCGCTCAGCCCTCGTCCGCGCCCTCCGCGATGGCCGCCGCGACCTCCGCCGTACGGGCCTCCTCCTCGGCCGCGAAGCGCTCCGCGTCGAGCTTTTCGGCGATTTCTTCGTCCTCGGCCATGAGCAGATCGAGATTGGAGTCGCCCATCTCGAAGACACCCATGTCCACATAGGCGCGCTGGAGACGTTCGCCCCACAGGCCGATGTCCTTCACACAGGGCACGATCCGGCTGAAGAGCAGCTTGCGGAAGAGGTGCAGGAATTCGGAGTTCTCGGTGAATTCGGCCGCTTCGTCGTGCGGAATGCCGAAGTTTTCGAGGACTTCCAGGCCGCGCAGGCGGTCGCGCATCAAGTAGCAGCCCTCGATGACGAACTCCTCGCGTTCGCGCAGTTCGGCGTCGGTGAGCTGCTTGTAGTAGTCGCGCAGCGCCATGCGGCCGAAGGCGACATGGCGCGCCTCGTCCTGCATGACGTAGGCGAGGATCTGCTTCGGCAGGGGCTTGGTGGTGGTGTCGCGGATCATGCCGAAGGCGGCCAGCGCCAGGCCCTCGATCAGCACCTGCATGCCGAGGTACGGCATGTCCCAGCGGGAGTCCTTGAGGGTGTCGGAGAGCAGCGCCTGGAGATTGTCGTTGATCGGGTAGAGCATCCCGATCTTCTCCCGGAGGAAGCGGCTGTAGATCTCGGCGTGCCGCGCCTCGTCCATGGTCTGGGTGGCGGAGTAGAACTTCGCGTCGAGGTCCGGGACGGATTCCACGATCCGTGCCGCGCAGACCATGGCGCCCTGTTCGCCGTGCAGGAACTGGCTGAACTGCCAGGAGGTGTAGTGCTGACGCAGTTCACCACGGTCCTTATCGGTCATTTTGTCCCAGTACCTGGTGCCGTACAGGGACATGGACTCGTCCGGGGTGCCGAGCGGGTCACCGGGGTCGACCTCCTGGTCCCAGTCGATCCGCAAGGTGGCGTCCCACTGCTTGTCCTTGCCCTTCTGGTAGAGGGCCAGCAGCCGGTCGCGCCCGTCGTCGTAGTCCCAGCTGAAGCGTGCCGCGCCGGAGGCGGGCACCTTCCACACGGGGTCGCCAGGGCCTTGTACGTAGAGATCTCGGGTCGACACGGACGCCTCCTCGGCTCGCCAAACGCCTTGTCATGGGCGGTCGTTGGCAGGCTCACACGTTTCTTACCGACGGGTCAATAAGTCGCGCACAGGGGATTGACGCCCTTACTGACACGGAGTCTCATAAGAGGTGACCGCAGGCCGGCCCTGATCCACCAGCGAGGTAGCCACAGCCATGACGAGCGCACCCACCGAGATGACCGCGAAGGACACCGGGCTCCTGCGGGACGCCCTCGGCCTGCTCAAGGACCGGGAGCAGGTCGCCGAGCGGCTGCTCGACTCCTCCACCAAGCACTCCTTCGACCCCGACACCGCACTCGACTGGGACGCCCCCCTCGAAGAGGGCAAGTGGTTCTGGCCGCCGGAGCTGGTCTCGCTCTACGACACCCCGCTGTGGAAGCGGATGTCGCTCGAACAGCAGCAGGACCTCTCCCGGCACGAGGCCGCCTCGCTCGCCTCGCTGGGCATCTGGTTCGAGATCATCCTGATGCAGCTGCTCGTCCGGCACATCTACGACAAGCCGGTGACCAGCGCGCATGTCCGCTACGCCCTCACCGAGATCGCCGACGAGTGCCGGCACTCCAAGATGTTCGCGCGCATGATCCAGAAGGGCGGCGCGCCGGCGTACCCGGTCTCCCGGCTCAACCACCAGCTCGCCCGCGTCCTCAAGACCGTCTCCACCACCCCGGGCTCGTTCGCCTGCACCCTGCTCGGCGAGGAGATCCTGGACTGGATGCAGCGGCTGACGTTCCCGGACGAGCGGGTGCAGACGATCGTGCGCGGAGTGACCCGCATCCATGTCGTCGAGGAGGCCCGGCATGTGCGCTACGCCCGTGAGGAGCTGCGCCGCCAGATGGTCACCGCGCCGCGCTGGGAGCGCGAGTTGACCCGCATCAGCTCCGGCGAGGCGGCCCGGGTCTTCTCCGTCGCCTTCGTCAACCCGGCCGTCTACACCCACGTGGGCCTGGACCGGCGCGAGGCCGTCGCCCAGGTCAAGGCCAGTGGCCACCGCCGCGAGGTGATGCAGTCCGGCGCCCGGCGGCTGACCGATTTCCTGGACGAGATCGGCGTACTGCGCGGTGTGGGCCGCAGGCTGTGGCGCAGCTCGGGACTGCTGGCCTGAGGCCCCGGCATGGACCCCGTACACCCCGAGCACCTGTGCGAGCCCGAACCCGGGGCGGTTACGCTGCTGTTCATGAACGGCAGCGGCACCGCCCCAGCAGTACCCCGACCCGCCTACCGCAGGCTGAGCGTCGAGCAGCGCCGCAGCCAACTGCTCACCGCCGCGCTGGGCCTGTTCGCGCACCGCGCGCCCGAGGACGTCTCGCTGGACGATGTCGCCACCGCCGCCGAGGTCTCGCGCCCGCTGGTCTACCGCTACTTCCCCGGCGGCAAGCAGCAGTTGTACGAGGCCGCGCTGCGCAGCGCGGCCGATGTCCTGGAGCGCTGCTTCGCCGAACCGGACACCGGACCGCTGACCCGTCGGCTCTCGCGCGCTCTGGACCGCTATCTGGCCTTCGTCGACGAGCACGACGCGGGGTTCAGCGCGCTGCTGCAGGGCGGCAGCGTCGTGGAGACCACCCGTACGTCCGCGATCGTGGACGAGGTACGGCGCGCCGCCGCCGACCAGATCCTGCGGCATCTGGGCGAGCCGGAGCCGGGCCTGCGGCTGCGGATGACCGTGCGTATGTGGATCACCGCTGTCGAGGCCGCCTCGCTGATCTGGCTGGACGAGGACAAGCAGCCGGCCCTCGACGAGCTGCGGGACTGGCTGGTCGACCACTTCATCGCGCTGCTGACCGCCACCGCGGCCACGGACCCGCAGACCGCGCGGGTGACCCGGGCGGCGCTGAAGCTGGAGACCGCCGACGGCCCGGCCGGTGACCTGGCCCGCCGCATCCTGCCCGTCGTGAGCGACGCCGCGCATCTGCTGTGACCGGCGCCTGCGCGGCGGCGGTGTGACACTGAGGGCGTGAGAAGCGAGAACACCCTCTTCGTCGGGGGCCCGCTGGACGGCCGGGTACTGCCCGTCCTGGTCGGCGCGACCGGCCAGCCGCCGAAGACGTACGAGGTCCCGGTGCCGCACGACGACGGCCGGCCGCCGACGGTGCACGTCTACCGCCGCGTCCCGGCACGGGTGGGCCGCCTGGGCCTGCCCAGCGGATGGAAGTACGAGTACGCCCCGGAGGGCAAGGCGCCGGACGACGGGCCCAAGTGGCCCTGGCGCAAGCCCCGTTGAACCGGCAGCCGCCCTGCCGCAACCCCGCTGAACGGCCCCGCGCCCGAGCGAGAACCGCATCCCTTCCCCACGGACAGCCGCCGCCCCACGCGAGGTGATGGGCCGGAGGCGGTGGGTTGCGGGACGTAAAGCGCAGCAGTCCCGCAACCCACCGCCGGAGGCCCGTCACCGCCACCACGATGAAACACGCGCCGCGGCGACAGCCCGCAAAAAACACCCCTCCCCACCGAAGGTGGGGAGGGGAAAGCACGGCGGTGCACACGCCCACGTGGGAAGACAGCCCCCGCCGCAGGCGGTTATCAGCCGGTCAAAGACGCCAGATACGCATTCGTCTTCTCCGGCTCGTAGAAGAAGTTCTCGAAGTCGGACGGGTCGTTGAACCCGTTGGCGAAGCGGTCGGCGACGGGCTGCAGCTGGCCGGCCGCGCCGATGAGGTTCAGGATGTGCTCCGGCGGCGGGGCCAGCATCGCGTTGGTCCACTTGGTGACGTGCTGGGCGGTGTTCCAGTAGCGCTCGAAGGTGCTCTGCATCCACTCCCCGTCGAACGGCCGGTCGCCGCGCTCGACGATGGAGGCCAGGTAGGAGGCGGCGCACTTGGAGGCCGAGTTGGAGCCCTGGCCGGTGATCGGGTCGTTGGCGACCACGACGTCCGCGACGCCGAGCACCAGACCGCCGGAGGGCAGCCGGCCGACGGGGTTGCGCACGGTGGGGGCGTAGCGGCCGGCCAGCGTGCCGTTGGCGTCGGTCAGTTCGGCCTTGGTGGCGCGGGCGTACTCCCAGGGCAGGAACTTCTTCATCAGCTCCAGCGTCAGGGCGAGGTGCTCGTTGGGGTCCTTGACGCCCTGGAAGGCGTCCAGCGGACCGCCGGGTATGCCCTCCCAGAAGAGGATGTCGGCGCGGCCCGAGGTGGTGTACGTCGGCATGACGAACAGCTCGCCGACGCCGGGCACCAGGTTGCAGCGCACCGCGTCGAACTCGGGGTGCTCGGGGCGCGGGCCCATGCCGTGGACGTAGGAGACGGCGAGCGCGCGCTGCGGGGTGTCGTACGGCGAGCGGGAGGCGTCCCGGCCGAACATCGACACCAGCTCGCCCTTGCCGGCCGAGACCAGCGTCAGGTCGTAGCGGCTCGCGAAGAAGTCCAGGTCGGAGACGGAAGCGCCGTGGATGACGAGCTGGCCGCCGCGCTGCGCGAAGGTCTCCATCCAGCCGGCCATCTTCACCCGCTGGTCGACGGACTGGGCGTAGCCGTCCAGCATGCCGACCCAGTCGATGGCGCGCTGCGAGCCCTCGGGCGCCTCATGGCTGCCGGGGGCGGCGACCGAGACGCCAAGGCCCTCGATGCGGGGGGCCTGGCTCTCCCAGAAGTTGATCTGGAGGTCGCGCTCGTGCTGGAGCGCGGTGTGGAACATGCACTGCGTCGACATGACACGGCCGGCGCGGATCTCGTCGGCGGTGCGGTTGGACATGAGGGTGACCTCGTAGCCCTGGGACTGGAGGCCGAGGGCAAGCTGGAGACCGGACTGGCCGGCTCCGATGACGAGTATTTTCCGCATGGCGGCACTCTTCTCTAGCTACTGCTGGTGTTCTGAGGGGGGACGTGGGGGTGAGGGTGGCCCGTACGGGGCCGTGGCCCCGTACGGGGGCCGGTTACTCGGGCGCGGTCTCCAGAGCGTGGCCGACCAGCACGAGCAGCGACTCGATCACCGTGACCCGCTTCCGCGCGTCCATGATCACGACGGGCACGTGCGACGGCACGGTCAGTGCATCGCGCACATGCTCGACGGCGAAGCTCTCGGTCCCCTCGAAGTGGTTGACCGCGACGACATACGGCAGTCCGCAGCTCTCGAAGTAGTCGAGTGCCGGGAAACAGTCCTCCAGACGCCGGGTGTCGGCCATCACGATCGCACCGATCGCGCCGCGCACCAGGTCGTCCCACATGAACCAGAACCGCTGCTGTCCGGGCGTGCCGAACAGGTACAGCACCAGCTCCTGGTCGAGGGTGATCCGCCCGAAGTCCATCGCGACCGTGGTCGTGGTCTTGTCCGGGGTGGCGGTCAGATCGTCCGTGTCCGCGCTGGCCTGGGTCATCACCGCCTCGGTCTGGAGCGGGGTGATCTCCGAGACCGATCCGACGAAGGTGGTCTTTCCGACGCCGAAACCGCCCGCCACCACGATCTTGGTGGAGATCGGCGCCCGCGAACGGTCCGTCTGCCAGCTCTGCAGTCCCGCGTCGGCGGCCGGGTCGGACGGGCTCACGGAACCGGGGGTCGCCGTCGGCCCGGCCGATATCGTGTCAGAGCCTGTGAAGTCCACTCAGCACCCTTTCGAGCAGCGCGCGGTCGGGCCGGCCGGAGCCGTGCCCGGTGCCGTAGACGCGAATCTTTCCCTGGTCGGCGAGGTCGCTGAGCAGTACACGTACCACGCCCAGCGGCATCTTGAGGAGCGCGGAGATCTCCGCGACCGAGCGCATCCGGCGGCACAGCTCGACGATCGCGCGCATCTCCGGCATCACCCGGTCGCCCCAGCCGCCGGAGGTCAGCTCGCGCCGCTCCTCGGGCGCCTCCAGCGCGGCCACGAACGTCTCGACGAGCAGGACATGGCCGAACCGCGTCCGGCCGCCGGTGAGCGAGTACGGCCGCACGCGCGAGGGTTTCCGCTCCCCGCCGCGTACGGGGAGCTTGCGGGAACTGCTCATGCCGAAACCTCGCTTCGTCCGCCCTCGCACTCGCTCGGGGCGCACCTCTCCATGGTTCGCTCACTACGTTCGCTCACTGGGGGCTCTCCATCGACTTACGCAATTCACTGCGGAGTTCGGGGGTGAGGACATGGCCGGCCCGGCCGACGAACAGCGCCATGTGGTAGGCGATGACGCTCATATCGCAGTCCGGGGTGGTATGCACCCCGAGCAGCGAGCCGTCGCTGATCGACATGACGAACAGGCTGCCCTCGTCCATCGTGACCATCGTCTGCTTGACCGCCCCGGCGTCCATCAGCTTCGCGGCCCCCTGGGTGAGGCTGCCCAGCCCGGACACGATGGTGGCCAGGTCCGCGCTGGATCCCCGCGGACCGCCTCCTCCGCCCGGCCGGGCCGCCTCCTCCGCCCGGCCGGGGTCGGACGACAGCAGCAGCAGGCCGTCGGAGGAGACCACCGCGACCGAGTGGATGCCCGGTACCTCGTCGACCAGGTTGGTCAGCAGCCAATGCAGATTCCTTGCCTGACTGCTCAGACCTTGTCCGTAAGCAGTGGGTGCTTGCGCCTTCAATCGCGTGCCTCCTCGACAACGTGGCTCTCTCCCGGGGCCCCCGCTCCGTCGGTGTCCGTCTGTGGGATGGTCAGCTCCGCTGTACGTTCCGCGATCTCGGCTTCGACGTCACGCCGGCCGCTTCGCGCTCCCGCCTGAAATCCGCCGAGGCGGCGCCGCAGCGCCTCGGCATTGGCCGCACCGCTCTTGCGCGGTGCGGTCGGCGCCTGTTGCTGCGCCACGACCTTGGGGGTGCGCTTGGGCAGCCCCATGGAGGTCGTCCGCCGCTCCCCCGCGGGCGGGGCGGCGGCGGTCTGTGGGTCGGCCGGTGTCCCGGCCGGGGACACGTCGGCGGGTGCCGCGTCCGTGTCCGTGGGTGCCGCGTCCGTGGGTGCCGCGTCCGTGCCGGGGCCCGTGTGCTGGTCCGGACCGATCGCGTAAGGGTCGGACGAGGGCGCGCCGGCTCCGGAGGGCTCGCGGGGCGGGGCGGCGTGGCGGCCGGTGCCGGCCGGCGCCTGGTCCGCGGAGCGGCGCGCGGCCGGGTCCGCCGCCGGGGTGGCGGCCGGGGCGGCGTCGTCCTCGGGCCGGCGGTGCTCGCCGGCGCCGCTGGTGGTGGCGGCATAGGGGCCGGGCGACTGCGGGCCGTACGGGCTCTGCTCGGAACCGGAGTACGTGGTGGGGCCCGCGGGCTGCGGTTCGGTGGGTGCCGGCCCGTCCGGCACCCCGAGTCCGGCCGCGTCGATCGCGCGCTCCGCGGCGGCGACGAGCGGGTCGGTGGCGGGGGCCGCGTCCGGGGCACCCTGGGCCGGGCCCTGGCCGGGCTCATGGGCCGGGGCCGCGGCGGCAGCCGGCGGGCCGGCCACGGCTGCCGGGTCCCTGCGGGCCCCCCGGGTCGGCAGCGCGTTGGAGTTCGCCTCGGCGACCGAGCCGGGCAGGCCCGGGGTGTGCGCCACGTCCTGGTGCGCACTCGCCGCGGAGGCCGACGGTGCCGGTCGGGTCGGCAGGATCGAGCCGGGCAGGACGACGACGGCCGTGACGCCGCCCTGCTTCGCGTCCCGCAGCTGGACCCGGACACCGTGCCGGGCGGCCAGCCGCACCACGACGTACAGGCCCAGGCCCAGCGCCTCGTCGACGGTCTCGGAGGACGAGGCGGCCTCGGCGTCGGTCAGCCGCTCGTTGAGCTCGGCCATCCGCTCCGAGGTCATCCCTATGCCCTCGTCCTGGACGGAGAGCATGACCTCGCCGCTCTCCAGCAGCCAGCCGGAGAGCTCGACATGGGCGTCCGGCGGCGAGAAGGCGGTGGCGTTCTCCAGGAGTTCGGCGACCAGATGGCTGAGGTCGTCCGCGGCGAATCCGGCGACCTGGGAGTGCGGCGGCAGCGACTGGATACGCACCCGCTCGTAGCGCTCGATCTCACTGATCGAGGCGCGCAGCACGTCCAGCAGCGGTACCGGACCCGGGTGGTTGTTGCTGTACTGCTCGGCGCCCGCCAGCACGAGCAGGTTCTCGCTGTTGCGGCGCATCCGCGCGGCGAAGTGGTCCAGCTTGAAGAGGGTTTCCAGCCGCTCCGGGTCCTGCTCGCTCTCCTCCAGCGACTCGATGACGCCGAGCTGGCGCTCCACGAGGCCGAGGGTGCGCAGCGAGAGGTTGACGAACCGGCCGTGCACACCGGCGTGCAGGGCCGCCAGCCGCTCGGTGAGATCGGCGATCTCCTCCTTCAGGCCCTCGCCCTGCTCCTGCAGCACCTCGCGCTCGGCGACCAGCCGCTGGCGGCCGCTGATCAGCCGCTTGCGCTCGCTCTCCATCTCGGCGGTGCGCCGCGCCAGCTCGCCGACCTGGGCGTGCAGCGCATTGACGGACCGCACGGTGGTGGCGAATTCGTCGTTGCGGCCCTTGTAGGTGAGGGGGTCCTCGTGCGCGGGGTCGGCGGCCAGCCGCTTGGCGCCGATCCGCAGCGCGGCCAGCGGCTGGGTCAGGGAGCGGGCGGCCCAGATGCCGGCGCCGACGGCCAGCAGCAGGCACAGCCCTTCCAGGCCGATGCGGATCTCCAGCTCCGTGACGTCGTCGTCGCGCAGCGCGCCGAGGTGCTGGATGTCGGCGGTGGCCATGGCGGATTCGACGCCGCGCATCAGTCCGATGCGGCTGGTGAGCGTGGCCTGGACCCGCTGGCGGCTGAGCCGCAGGTCGAGGGCGTCCAGCCGGGGCTGGTCGGTCAGCCGGGCCAGATAGCGCTCGGCGGTGTTGACGTCCTCGCCGTTGACGGTGCGGACGTAACGGTCCCTGGCGCCCTGGCTCGCGGCCTGCTGGAAGTCGCCGAGCGCGCCCTGCTCGCGCAGGTGCGCGACCTGGGCGAGGTTCGTCAGCCGGGGCTGGCTGCCGCCCGCCTTGAGCGCGGCGAGCAGCAGGGCCCGGGTGCCCGCGGCCTGTTCGACGGCACGGCCGAGGGCGGGCAGCGCATGGATGTCGGCGTCGGCGGAGTTCGCGCGGGCGGGCAGTTCACGGGCGATGTCGTCGCTGATCGCACCGAGCGCCTGGATCGTCTCGGTGTAGGCGTTATAGGTCTGCTCGGCCGATCCGCCCGCGGACAGCACCTTTTGACGGATGTGCGGCAGCGTGCCCAGGAGCTTGGCGGCGGCCTTGTACACCGCGGTGTCGCCCGAGGCGTCCTGGGCCTCGGAGCGCAGTTCGCCGATCTGCCGGTCCACGCGGGCCCGCTGGGCCCGCAGGGCCGCGGCGTCGTTCGTCCGGGCGGCCCGGGCTCCGTTGACCGCGGAGTTCACCGGTCCCGCGGCCGTACGGCTGCCGTGCCCGGTGGCGACGTAGGCGGTCATACCGTCGCGTTCGTCGGCAAGGGAGTGCGCCAGCGCGATGGCCTGCGCGTTCAGCTCGGCCAGATCGACCAGTTGCTGACTGTGGTTGGCGTCGTCGGCCGTGGCCGTCAACCCGGGGACACCGGAGCCGAGGACGGCCGCGGCCACTACGGCCACCGCCCCGACAAGCCGGTTGCGCACCCGCGCGGGACGCCGGCCCGCACGGTCCTCGCCGCCGTCCGTCATACCCGGACCCTGGCCAGGACCCGAGCCCGTATTCGGTCCCGAGACCGAACCGGCCGGTGATCCCGGCTTCCTTGCGCCGCCTCGAAGCCGCATCTTCCGCACCGCTGCTCGCATTCCTGTCTCGCCTGTCCACGCCATATGGCGTCGCGGACCCGGCTCGCTCTCCGCTCACGGGGGCGGACCTGCGCGAAGACGCAGCAGCACACACTTCCGCGAGGGGAAACAGCCCGGCTCTGCGCGTCGCGACGAACGTCCTGGCCCCGCCCCATGACCGGGCAACGACCATTCCACCGGCGCCGCGCAGTGGCTCGGCAACACATGCCCGGCCACCTGAAGGAGTGAACATCAATCGGAGTTTGACCATCAACTTCCGTGCGCCAACGTTTTCGGCCGCACCCTGGGCCCGCCCCCGAACGGGTTTGGAGATGCGTCCGGCTCCTGGAAGGATGCGCGCCCGCACGCCGCCGCCCCGGCGGTCCTTACCTCCGGTACGCCGCCGCCCGGCCGCCCTCCGGCGCCGCTGTCAGCGACTGCCACCGGGGGCGGAGCCGGGGCCTCCGGCAGACTGGCGGCCATGCGCATCGAACTCGCCACCGAGCCGGGCGACCCCCAACGCCCAAACGAGGACTACGCATCGGTCGCCCTGCCGGCCGCCGGCCAGGGCGGAGCTCTCGTCCTGCTGGACGGGGTGACGCCCCCCGAGGAGGACTACGGCTGCCGCCACACGGTGCCGTGGTTCACCGCGCGCCTCGGTGGCGCAATGCTCGAACTGTCGGTTTCACACCGGGATATGACGCTCGCTGAGGTTCTCTCCTCGGCCATCTCCCGGACGG
Source organism: Streptomyces sp. NBC_00400 (assembly GCF_036048035.1). Classification (NCBI taxonomy): domain Bacteria; kingdom Bacillati; phylum Actinomycetota; class Actinomycetes; order Kitasatosporales; family Streptomycetaceae; genus Streptomyces; species Streptomyces sp. NBC_00400. The sequence continues at coordinate 2,559,700 of NZ_CP107940.1, forward strand.
CCGATAACCACCGGGCGACCTGTGACCTTTCTCACGCCCGCACTCCGCAGGCAACCGTGATCGCCGCACGGTGGTCGGGGGACACCGTCGAATACCTCGTCCTGTCCGACTCGGTGCTGCTCCTGGAGCGGGCGGACGGCTCGGTGCAGCCGGTGCTCGACCCGCGGCTGGACGAACTGCCGCCCGCGGTCCAAGGCCGGCGCGCGGCCGTACGGGCACTGCCCCGCGGCTCGGCGGAACGGGCCGCGGCGGGCCGGAAGTACGCCCGCGCGGTCGAGGCGCTGCGCAACGCGGAGGGGGGCTTCTTCACCGCGGCCGCCGATCCGGCGGTGGCCGCCCGTGCGGTGTCCGGCACCGTGCCGCGCTCCGGGCTGCGTTCGCTGACCGCGCTCAGCGACGGTGCGAGCCGCTGGACGGAGGTCTTCCACGAGGGCTCCTGGGCCGACTGCGTGGCGCTGGTGGCCGGGCAGGGCCCGCAGGCGCTGATCGACCGGGTCCGGGCGGCGGAGGCGGCGGACCCGGAGGGCGCGGCGTATCCGCGCGGCAAGGCACGGGACGACGCGGCGGTGATCTTTGTGGCGCCGTGACGCCATGGCATGTAATGCCGTGATGCCGTGATTGATGTGGTGCGGTGGGGTTTCCGGCGCCCGGCTTCGGGGGTTGCCGGGCATTTTGCGGCGCCGGATTTTTTGTGACGTCGTGACAATCACCGGCGGGGCGGGAAAATTCTCCCGGCGCCGGGGAACGGCACCATGGCGGCATGGGTCCGGGGGGGGCGAGGCGGGCCACTCCCCCGCCGTGAAAGACGACGCCCCCAGGGGAGACCCCCTAGAGCCTGTCTTCAAAGTCCCGTCGTTCGCCCGCAGGGCGGGCCTCGCGGTGTCTGGTGCACTTCACTCGCTCCGCTCGCTCCGTCTCGGCTCCTTATGAAGTCCGTGGATGCCGAGCGCGATCGCAAGGCGGAGGGTCTTCCCGGTACTGGGTGTACCGGGGAGATCCCGACAACGCGGCGAGCGCGCGTGCCAGGCGCCGCGAGGCAGGCGGGACTTTGAAGACAGGCTCTAGACCCAACGCCGTTCAGTTAGGCGCGGAGGTCGTTCGTCAAGGCTGGTGAACGAGGCAGCGGAGCTGCTGTAGAAGAGGGCTGTCCTCCAAGACATCCTCACTACGGGAGCTCCGCTGTTGGAACAGGCTGCCATCACCAGGACGGCCCGGGTAGCGGCCGGGGTGTTCGCGCCGGGGCATATCGGTGAGCTGACCCGGATCGTGCCGTTCGAGATGGTCGATGCGGTGCTGGCGGAGACCGGTGCGGTGCAGCGCAGGGTCCGGCTGGTGCCGGCGCGGGTCACGGTGTACCTGCTGCTGGCCGCGGCACTCTTCAACGGGCTGGGCTACCAGCAGGTCTTCGACCGGCTGTGCGCCGGGCTGGCGGGCCTGCCGCTGCTCCGGCCCAGCGGCAGTGCTCTTCGCCAAGCCCGCCAGCGGCTGGGTCCGGCACCGATGAAGGCGCTGTTCAACCTGGTGAGCGGACCCGCGGCCACGACCGCTGCCGCCGGGCGGTGGCGGGGACTGAGGGTCGTCGCGGTTGACGGCACCCTGCTGCCGGTCCCGGACTGCCCGGCCAACCTCGCGGTGTTCACCCGGCAGCGGCTCGGCAACGGGACCTCGGGCTACCCGCAACTGCGTCTGGCCGCGCTGGTGGCCTGCGGCACCCGGTCGGTGATCGGGGCCGTGTTCGGCCCGGCCACGCATGGCGAGCTGGAATACGCCCGCTGCCTGGCAGACAGCCTGCGGCCCGGAATGCTGCTGCTGGGCGACCGGAACTTCTCCTCCGCCGCCCTGCTGAACCAACTGGCCGCCACCGGCACCCATCTGCTCGTCCGCTGCAAGGCCAACCGGAAACTGCCCGCGGTGGCCCGCTGCCACGACGGCTCGGTACTGACCCGGATCGGACCGCTGACCATGCGCGTCATCGACGCCGAGATCACCATCCGCACTGCCCAGGGCACCCGCACCGGCCACTACCGGCTGCTGACCACCCTTACCGACCCGGCCACCCACCCGGCTGGTGAACTCGTCCGGCTCTACCACGAGCGCTGGGAGATCGAGACCGCCTACGCCGAGCTGAAGTCGACGACTCTGGGCGGACGTGTCCTGCGGGCCCGCACTCCCGACGGCATCGAACAGGAAGTCTGGGCCCTGCTGACCGCCTACCAGGCATTACGCACTGCGATGACCGACGCCACCGACAGCGCCCCGGGCACCGACCCGGACCGGGCCGGCTTCACCACGGCCCTCGCCGCTGCCCGAGACCAACTTGTCCTGGCCGCGGGCGTCATCACCGGCACCGACATCGATCTCGTCGGCACCATCGGCCGTCACGTCCTGGCTCACCTCCTGCCGGCCAGGCGGGTCCGCACCAAAGACCGCATCGTCAAACGCGCAATCTCCAAATACAACGCACGCGGACCCGCCATCGACCGCACCACCTACAAGGCCACCATCAGCATCACCATGCTCACAAGCAGCCCTTGACACCACCGAGCCCGCCCTAACTGAACGGCGTTGGCTCTAGACCTCGTCCCCCTCCTGCTCGGCGTTCAGCCGGTGCAGCAGGCGGGCGAGTTCGGCGACCTCCATGCGGTCCCAGGAGGCGAGGCGGCGGGCGTACTGGGCGCGGCGGCCGGTGCGGACGCGGGTGAAGCGGTCGCTGCCCTCGTCGGTGAGGCGGACCAGGACCGCACGGCCGTCGGCCGGATCCGGCTCGCGGGCGATAAGTCCGAGCTTTTCCAGGGCGTGCAGCTGGCGGCTCATCGTGGCCTTGCCGACGCCGAAGAAGCCGGCGAGGCCGGTGGCCCGCTGGGTACCGGCGTCGGCCAGCCGCATGAGGAGGCCGTACGCGGAGGGCTCCAGGTCGGGATGTACCTCTCGTGCCAGTTCGCCGGACGAGGCACGGGCCCGGCGGAGAAATACCGCCAATTCGCGTTCCAGGGCCAGAAATACGTGGTCCACACCAATCGGTTCGCCGTCCGCCGTCGTACCGTCGGCTCCGGTGTTGTGCACGTCAGCGCCCCTTCTCGCTTTCCCTCACCTGAAAGTTTCCGCCATCGGCGGCTGAAGCCGCAGCTCGGCCAGTATTTCGCAGGAGTAGACCAACGGCAGCACGGTGCCCCTCTTTTGTCACGTCGTTCTACGCGCGTACGGTGCTTCTGGCATGGGCATAACAAGAGCCCGGGCTGTCAACGGTCCGCCGCGCGTCCTGCCCGTCGCACCGCCGCGCCCGCACGCCTGCGCCATGCCGTCAGTTCCCCCCTCAGTTCCCCCCCCAGTTCCTCCCCCCCTCAGTTCCTCCCCCCTCAGGTCACCCACCGAGATCTTCGGAGGCACGTATGTCCGTGCTCAGATCCGGCTTCCCCCACCGGCCCGCGCGTTCCCTCACGGCCCTGGCCGGGGTCCTTCTCGCGGTCCTCTCCCTCCTCCTCGGGCTGCCGGGCACCGCCGGCGCCACGGCCGGCCGGCGCGCGCCGGAGCCCCGCCACCCCGGCCAGGACTGGGCCGGTTCCCAGATCGCCCGGCACGAGGGCACCGCGGCCGGCACCGCACCGCCGGCGTCGTCGCTCGCGTCCGTCGAGGGCGTGGACGTCAGCAGTCACAACGGCAGCGTCGCCTGGTCGACGCTCTGGAACAGCGGCGTCCGCTTCGCCTATGTCAAGGCGACCGAGTCCACCAGCTACACCAACCCGTCCTTCGCGCAGCAGTACAACGGCTCCTACACCACCGGCATGATCCGGGGCGCGTACCACTTCGCCACACCCGACACCTCCAGCGGTGCCGCGCAGGCCGCCTACTTCGTGAACCACGGCGGCGGCTGGTCCAGGGACGGCAAGACACTGCCCGGCGCGCTCGACATGGAGTACAACCCCTATGGCGCCACCTGTTACGGGCTGAGCGCGGCCGGCCTGGTGAACTGGATGAAGGACTGGTTCGCCACCTACAAGGCGCGTACCGGCCGGGACGCCGTCATCTACACCTCCACCGGCTGGTGGAAGCAGTGCACCGGCAACTCCGCCGCCTTCGGTGCCGTCAACCCGCTGTGGATACCGCGCTACGGTTCGTCGGCCGGCGAACTCCCGGCCGGCTGGGGCTTCCACACCCTCTGGCAGTACACCTCGTCCGGCGCGACGGTCGGGGACCACAACCGCTTCAACGGCGCGCTGGACCGTCTCAAGGCCCTCGCCAACGGCTGATACGCGGGCGTGCGGCCCCTCTCCACGCCCGGGCCGTACGCACGAGCGGGCCCCTGCCGCACACCGGGTGCGGCAGGGGCCCGTACCGTTTCCGCCCGCCGTCAGGCCGCGCCGTCAGGCCGCGACCTGCATCTCCGGGGCGGCCCCGTTCGCGGCCGGGGTCAGCGCCAGTTCCAGCACCTGGCGGACGTCGGCGACCGGATGGACCTCCAGGGAGTCCAGGATCTCGGCCGGTACGTCGTCCAGGTCCGGTTCATTGCGCCGCGGGATGATGACGGTGGTGATACCGGCCCGGTGCGCCGCCAGCAGCTTCTGCTTGACGCCGCCGATCGGCAGCACCCGCCCGGTCAGCGAGACCTCACCGGTCATCGCCACGTCCGGCCGGACGTGCCGGCCCGACAGCAGCGACGCCAGCGCCGTCGTCATCGTCACGCCCGCGCTCGGCCCGTCCTTGGGGACGGCGCCCGCCGGTACGTGCAGATGCACACCGCGCTCCTTCAGGTCGGCGACCGGAAGCTCCAGTTCGGCGCCGTGGGAGCGCAGGAACGACAGCGCGATGTGCGCGGACTCCTTCATCACGTCACCGAGCTGGCCGGTCAGCTGGAGCCCGGAAGCGCCGGTCTCCGGATCGGCGAGCGAGGCCTCCACATAGAGGACATCGCCGCCGGCGCCGGTGACCGCGAGTCCGGTGACCACCCCGGGGACCGCGGTGCGCCGCTCGGCCGGGTCCTGTGCCGACTCGGGGGTGTGGTGCGGCCGCCCGATCAGCGGGCGCAGCTGGTCCACGCCGACCGTGAACGGCAGCTCCCGCTCGCCCAGTTCGTGCTGTGCGGTGACCTTCCGCAGCAGCCTGGCGACGGCGCGCTCCAGGTTCCGTACGCCCGCCTCGCGGGTGTACTCCCCCGCCAGCTTGCGCAGCGCGTCGTCCTCCAGGGTCACCTCGCCGGTCTCCAGACCGGCCCGCTCCAGCTGGCGCGGCAGCAGGTGGTCCCGGGCGATGACGACCTTCTCGTCCTCGGTGTAGCCGTCCAGACGCACCAGCTCCATCCGGTCGAGCAGCGGCCCGGGGATGGCTTCGAGGACATTGGCGGTGGCCAGGAAGACCACATCGCTGAGGTCGAGTTCAACCTCCAGGTAGTGGTCACGGAAGGTGTGGTTCTGCGCCGGGTCCAGGACCTCCAGGAGGGCGGCGGCGGGGTCGCCCCGGAAGTCGGAGCCCACCTTGTCGATCTCGTCGAGCAGCACCACCGGGTTCATCGACCCGGCCTCCTTGATCGCGCGGACGATCCGGCCGGGCAGTGCGCCGACGTAGGTGCGCCGGTGGCCGCGGATCTCCGCCTCGTCCCGGACGCCGCCGAGCGCGACCCGGACGAACTTGCGGCCCATGGCCCGCGCGACGGACTCGCCGAGCGAGGTCTTGCCGACCCCGGGCGCCCCGACGAGCGCCAGAACGGCGCCGCCCGCCCGCCGCCCGCCGCTGCCCCGGCCCGCATCGCCGCGCGACGTCCCCTCCGACGGCCCGCCGACCGGCCCGAGGCCCCGCTCGGCCCGTCGCTTGCGGACGGCCAGGTATTCGGTGATCCGCTCCTTGACGTCGTCCAGACCGAAGTGGTCGGCGTCCAGCACCTCCCTGGCGCCGGTGATGTCGTAGGCGTCCTCGGTGCGTTCGTTCCAGGGCAGTTCCAGGACGGTGTCCAGCCAGGTGCGGATCCAGGAACCCTCGGGGCTCTGGTCGCTGGACCGCTCCAGCTTGTCGACCTCCTTGAGGGCGGCCTTGCGGACGTCCTCGGGCAGGTCGGCGGCCTCGACCCGGGCGCGGTAGTCATCGCCCTCGTCCTCCGGATCGCCGTTCAGCCCGGCGAGTTCCTTGCGGACCGCCTCCAGCTGCCGCCGCAGCAGGAACTCCCGCTGCTGCTTGTCGACGCCTTCCTGGACGTCCTTGGCGATGGATTCGGCGACGTCCTGCTCGGCCAGATGCTCGCGCAGCGTCTCGGTGGCGTACTTCAGCCGGGCGACCGGATCGGCGGTCTCCAGCAGGTGGACCTTCTGTTCGGTGGTCAGGAACGGCGAGTAGCCGGAATTGTCGGCCAGCGTCGGGACGTCCTCGATCTGCTGGACGCGGTCGACGACCTGCCAGGCGCCGCGCTTGCGCAGCCAGCTGGTGGCCAGCGCCTTGTACTCCGTGACGAGTTCGGTCACCGCGCCGGGCAGCGGGTCGGGGACCGTCTCCTCGACGGTCGTGCCCTCCACCCAGAGCGCGGCCCCGGGCCCGGTCGTGCCGGAACCGATCCGTACCCGCCCCAGGCCCCGGATCAGCGCGCCGGGGTCGCCGTCGGACAGCCGCCCGACCTGCTCGATCCGCCCGAGCGTGCCGATGCCGGCGTAGGCGCCGTCGACGCGGGGAACGAGCAGCACCCGCGGTTTGTTACCCGGGGTGGCGGCGGCCTGCGCGGCCTCCACCGCTGCCCGTACATCCGCGTCGGACAGGTCCAGGGGCACCACCATGCCGGGGAGCACGACCTCGTCATCGAGGGGCAGCACGGGCAGAGTGAGCGGTGTGGACGTCGAAGCCATGATCTCCCCTTCGGCAAGCAAGTTGAGCTTTACCCACTCAATGCAGCCGGGCCGGGAGATGTTCCCCGCTGTGCGTTCGCTGTGAGCGATCAGACGCGGCGCGCTACCAGTGGGCAGGGCGGGACAAGCCCTGCGGCAGCTTGGTCGCCGTGTCGCCCCTGGCCGCGTTGAGCTGCGCCTGGGTCAGGAAGAGGGCGCCGGTGAGATCGGCACCGCCGAGGTCGGCGTCCCGCAGATCGGCGCCGATCAGGTCCGCCGTGCGCAGATCGGCGCCCTTGAGGTCGGCGGCGATGAGGCAGGCACCGCGGAGACTGGCGCCCCGCAGATGCGCCCCCTTGAGGCGCGCCCCCATGAGATCGGCCCCCCGCCGCTCCTTCTTGCGGCCCGGCACCCCGGCCCGTACGAGTTCGCTGGTGCGCAGCAGCAGGGTGTTGACCTCGCCCCGGTGGGCCGGCACATCGAGCGCCGTGAGCTCCTGGGCGCCGGCGCGGGTGAGGCCTTCGGTCTTCTCCAGCGCGGCCCGCAGCTCGGCGTGCACCGGACGGGCCGCAGGGCGGGACAGCGCCTCGGCCAGGTACCGGAGGAGTTCGTGCAGCTGCCGCATGACGGGGAAGACGTCGAACATCTGCCGGGCGGTCTCCGGTGCCTGCCGCCAGTCCCGACCGCCGAAGGTGACCTGGGAGACCTTCTGTCCGGCGCCGAAGCAGTCGAAGACGGTGCAGCCGGAGAAGCCGCGCGGGCGGAGGTCGGTGTGGATGCCGCAGCGGAAGTCCGTCTGCAGGTTCGGGCAGGGCCGGCCGGCGTCCTTGTCGATCGCGAAGTCCGCCGAGGCCGCGAACGGCAGCGCCACACAGCAGAGCCCGAAGCAGCTGCCGCAGTCGGACTGCAGGCCGAGTTCGGCGGTGTCCGGAATCGGTTGCTCGTGGTCGGTCGATGGCATGCGCTCTGGGGACAAGGCGGGTGCACTCCTGCGGGACGGCAAGCGCCGCACGAGGCCGCGCTCGGAAGGAGCCGCCATTCTCCCAGGCGGCCACGGCACAGCGCGCCTGACCGGATGCGCTCGCCGCGGAAGGGCAACGGCCCCTTCGCCGACCTGCGTTGTCAGTGGTCGCCTCTAGCCTCGGGACCATGAGCATGATCGGTGAGTACGCACGTGTCACCCCTGCCGAACTCGACCGCGCCCTGGGCGATCCCGAGTGGGCGCTGGAGCTGGTCGGCGGGTGGATGGAGGCGGAGGCGGAAGCGGCCGGGGCTGCGCAGTCCGCGCCGGCCCGCTGCATGGACGTCGACAAGGCCTGGGACGCGCTCGGATTCCTGCTGCGCCGGGCGGCCTTCCCGGTGGACATCGTCCACGGCGAGGAGGCCGTCCCGGATGCCGACGACTGGGGCTACGGCCCGCCCCGCTACCTCACCCCCGAGCGGGTGCGGGCCGCCGCCGCGGCGCTGGCGGAGATATCCGGTGAGCGGCTGACGGCCGGCGTCGGCCCGGAGGATCTGGCCGCGGCGGAGGTGTACCCGGCGATCGTCTGGGAGCGGGGCGAGTCCCTGGACTATGTGCGCGAGCATTACGAGCAGCTGCGGCCGTTCTTCCGCACGGCGGCGGACCAGGGGGACGGCATGCTCGTGTGGCTGGGTTAGCGGGGCGGCCGGGTCCGGGTACCGCTCGGGCAGGGCGTCGGCCGCAGCCGGGGCGGACCGCACGGAAAATCCCGGCGTCTGCGTCCTCACACCCCGTCATGACTGCTACCTTCACCGCATGTTGCAGCGGATGTCCGGAGTCTTCATCGGCGCATTCTTCGGCACGGTCTTCGTGGTCGCCAATGCACACGCCCCGCTGAATCCCACGCTCGGCATCGCCCTGCGGGTGCTCGCGGTGCTCACCTTCGCCGGGCTGCTGACGCTGGCGCTGCGGACCGGGCGCCTCGGGCAGCCCGCCGACGGCGCCGGGAGTCCCCGGGCGGACTGGTTCCGGGGGCGGTTCGCGTTCGTCGTGGGGGCCGAGGTCGTGCTGCTGATCGGCGGCAATCTCGCGCTGCGCGCCGCGGGCGCCCCCGAGCCGACCGCCGTGGCCTGGACCGCGCTGATCGTCGGTCTGCACTTCGTGGCGCTGTCGGCGGTCTGGCAGCGGCGCAGCATCGCCGTCCCCGGAATCGCACTGACCGCGCTCGGGGTGACCGGGCTGGTCATGGCGGCGACCTCCGCCGTGGCATGGGTGCCGTTCGTCAGCGGTGTGCTGTCCGGCGTGACGCTGCTGGGCGGCTGCGCCTACGCCATCACCCATACATACCGCTCGGCCGTGAGCCCGCGGCCGCCGGGCGCTCAGTAGGTGCGCACACCCCGCAGCGCCGGATGCCCCAGGTCGCCCAGGAGCGGCGCGGGCCGGGCGTGCCGGGTGCGCCAGCGGCGCAGCAGCGGCCAGCTCGCCATCCCCAGGGTGAGCGAGAGCAGATGGCCCCAGTCGGTCATCGGGTCGATATAGGCGAGCAGATCGGTCACGGCCACGTATCCGACGCCGGCCAGCACGGGCCAGCGCAACCAGGCGGGCAACAGGCCCGCGAGGGCTCCGATGCTGGTCATCACGCCGAAGCTGATGCCGTAGTCGAGACGGTGCAGCGAGCTCTCCGGCAGCCGGCCGGCGGCGACCGAGAAGGCGACGGGCAGCTCGGTGGCGAGGGTGGCCAGCGCATGGCCGCCGAAGAAGACGGCGGCGGTGCGCAGCCCGCCGATCCGCCGCTCCAGCGCCGTCAGGACGAAGAGGAAGCCGATGGCGTACGCGGAGGTCATACCGCCCGCGATCCACAGTGCGCTGGCGACGAGCACCAGCAGCGGGGCCTGTGCCAGGTGGACGACGTCCGTACTGGAGCCCTGGAGCAGGTCGGAGACCAGCGCCGGGTCGGCGTACTCGGCGAAGAGCGAGGTGGCCACGAGGAGGAGGGCGTAGCCGAAGGTGAAGGGGGTGCCGGCGGGCGTGGGCAGCAGCCGCCACGGCCGTCGGCGCGGGGGCGCCGGAAGGGCTGCCTGCTCCTCGTCCACGAGGGCCGGCCGGGGTGCGCGCTGCCGGGGGATGCCCGGCAGCAGGCCCGGCGGGACGGCCGGTGCCGCACCCGGCCCGTCACCCGTCCCCGGTATGGCGGACGGCCCGCGATCGACCCGTGCTCTCGCGGCGGTTCCCAGCCAGCTCACTTGTCCGAGGCCCCTTCCGTCCCTGGCGCATCCGGTCAGCCACGCCCGTCCCCCCGGCCGTGATTCCCCTGCCTTGCCCTACGTCGCGGACCAGCCTGCATGCTCAACCCATGAAGAAGCTGTGTGAGTGACATCCCTCACATAAGGCAACCGTCCGAAGGGGCGTCACGTCCGTGCCGCCGGCGGCGGAATCCTCCACCCTGGCGTTGGACCGGCGCGGCCCGTATTGGCCACCATGGCGCCATGGCTCCCGTTACTCCGACGCAGGCAACGACCGGCCTCCCCGAGGCGCCGCGCACCGTCGACCGCCGCGAGGGCCCGTACGGCGAAGTGGTGCTGCGACAGCGGGGCGGACCCCCCGCAGGCCCCGGAGTTGAGGCCTCCGGCGCCCCCGCCGCGCCCGCGGTCTACGAAATCATCGCCAACGGCTGCTTCCTGATGGACACCTCCGACGGCCGGTCCGAGCGGCTGCTGATCGACGCCGCACTGGCCGCGCTGCCGGCCGGCCGCGCACGGCCTTCCGTACTGATCGGCGGCCTCGGCGTCGGGTTCTCCCTGGCCCGAGCGGCCGAAGTGCCGCGCTGGGGCCGGATCGTCGTGGTCGAGCGCGAGGAGGCGGTCATCGACTGGCACCGCACGGGCCCGCTCTCGGCGGTCTCGGCGGCCGCGCTGGCCGATCCGCGCAGCGAGATCCTGCACACCGACCTGGTCGCCCACCTGCGGACCCCGGCGGGCCAAGACACCTACGACGCCCTGTGTTTGGACATCGACAACGGCCCCGACTGGACCGTCACCGAGGACAACCACAGCCTCTACTCCCCCGGCGGACTCGCCGCCTGCCGGGACCGTCTGACACCCGGCGGGGTGCTCGCCGTCTGGTCCGCGCAGCCCTCGCCGGCCTTCGAGGAAGCCTTGCGAAATGCCGGATTCAGCGGGGTACATACGGAAGAGATCCCCGTTGTCCGAGGCGTCCCTGACGTGGTCCATCTCGCGCGGAAGGGCGCGTAGCCGACACTCACACCATGCCCGTACGCTGCTGCCCAGCAATACGCGACCACGCAGGGGATGCAGGGGCGGGCGATGGACCAGACTCAGACAACGCAGGGCGGCGCCGCCGCCACGCCGGGCGCCCAGCGCCGGGTACTGGTCGTGGAGGACGACCCGACGATCGTCGAGGCGATCGCGGCCCGGCTGCGCGCCGAGGGCTTCCAGGTGCAGACGGCGACCGACGGCCCGGCCGCGGTGGAGACCGCGGAGGCCTGGCAGCCGGATCTGCTGGTCCTCGATGTGATGCTGCCGGGCTTCGACGGCCTGGAGGTGTGCCGCCGGGTCCAGGCCCAGCGGCCGGTGCCCGTGATGATGCTCACCGCCCGGGACGACGAGACCGACATGCTCGTCGGCCTCGGCGTCGGCGCCGACGACTACATGACCAAGCCGTTCTCGATGCGGGAACTGGCCGCCCGGGTGCACGTCCTGCTGCGGCGGGTCGAGCGCGCGGCGCTGGCCGCGCACACCCCGCGCACCGGCATCCTCCGGCTGGGCGAGCTGGAGATCGACCACGCCCAGCGCCGGGTGCGGGTGCGCGGCGCGGACGTCCATCTGACGCCCACCGAGTTCGATCTGCTGGTCTGCCTGGCGAACACCCCGCGCGCGGTGCTCTCCCGTGAGCAGCTGCTGGCCGAGGTGTGGGACTGGGCGGACGCCTCCGGGACCCGCACGGTCGACAGCCACATCAAGGCGCTGCGCCGCAAGATCGGCGCCGAGCGCATCCGTACGGTCCACGGCGTCGGCTATGCCCTGGAGACCCCGGCCGCATGACGCGGCGCTGGTGGCACACGCCCGTACGCGAGCTGGGGCGGCGGGTCTGGGAGGGCCTGCGCCCGCTCGACCCCTACCGCTCGGTGAAGGCCGCGCTCGGCGCGCTGGTCAGCGTCTCGGTGATCATCACCACGCTGCTGGTCTTCGTCGCGATGCACTCGGCGACCGAGCTGCGGGTGATCACGATCTTCTCGGTGATCGCCTCGCTGCTGATCACCCAGTTCGTGGCCAACAGCCTGACCGCTCCGCTCGACGAGATGACGGACGTCACCCGGTCGATGGCGCACGGTAACTACAGCCGCCGGGTCCGCTCGGAGCGCCGCGACGAGTTCGGCGATCTGGCGAACGCCTTCAACCGGATGGCGGCCGATCTGGAGGCGGTGGACACCCACCGCAAGGAGCTGGTGGCGAATGTCTCGCACGAGCTGCGCACCCCGATCGCCGCACTCCGTGCCGTGCTGGAGAACGTGGTCGACGGGGTCAGCGAGCCGGACCCGGAGACCATGCGGACGGCGCTGCAGCAGACCGAGCGGCTGGGGCGCCTCGTCGAGCACCTCCTCGACCTGTCCCGGCTGGACAACGGGGTGGTGCCGCTGCACGCCCGGCGCTTCGAGGTCTGGCCGTATCTGTCCGGGGTGCTCAAGGAGGCCAATATGAGCCGCGGCGCCTCCACGCTGTCGGGGCCGTCGGGGGTCGCCGGCTCCGGTACCCACACCCGTACGGATGTCCATCTCCACCTCGATGTCTCGCCGCCCGAGCTGACCGCGCACGCGGACGCCGAGCGGCTGCACCAGGTCGTGGCCAATCTCATCGACAACGCGATCAAGCACAGTCCGCGGCACGGCCGGGTCACGGTGCACGCGCGCCGTGGCGAGGGCCCCGAGAGCCTGGAGCTGGACGTGCAGGACGAGGGGCCCGGCATCCCCGAGTCGGAGCGCTACCGGGTCTTCGAGCGCTTCAACCGCGGCGGCCCCGCCCCCTCCGGCCCCGGCTCGGACGGGGGGACGGGCCTGGGCCTGGCCATCGCGCGCTGGGCCGTCGACCTGCACGGCGGGCGCATCGGCGTGGCCGAATCCCCCCGCGGTTGCCGGATCCGGGTCACTCTTCCGGGGTTGGAGTCAGCTCGAAGCTGACGGCCGCTGACGTAGGGTCGGTGGTGGGAGCACTCCGGCGCGGGTCTCACGGTGATCAGCCCTACCCGCATACAGGCAAACCCCGTGTGTTTCCCGCCAAGTCCTGCCCCGAAACCCGTCCGGGAATGTGACGTACGCGACGAGTGACCCTCCCGGCCTGCATCCTGGGTCCCAACAGGCGTAGCCTTTATTCCCGCTGTCCACCACCTTAGGAAGCGGAAGAGGGCGGTTGCCGCCGTGTCGCTACAGTCCCCCAACAGCTCGAGCATCTCGACCGACCAGGAGGGGCAGGGTAAGAACCCTGCCGCTGCGTTCGGTCCCAATGAGTGGCTCGTCGACGAGATCTACCAGCAGTACCTCCAGGACCCGAACTCGGTAGACCGAGCCTGGTGGGACTTCTTCGCCGACTACAAGCCGGGCGGCGCCACCGCGCCGGGCCAGCCGGCGGAGGGCTCCGCCCCCGCTCCGGCCGCCCCGGCGCAGTCGTCCCCGGCGGCGCCCGCCGCCGCCGAGCCCAAGCCTTCGGCCGCCGCGCCGGCCACCCCGGCGAAGCCGGCCGCGAGCGCGCCGGCCCCGGCCAAGGCCGCTCCGGCGAAGGCCGCCCCGGCCAAGCCGGCCGCCAAGGCCGCCACACAGAAGGCCGACGGCGAGGTCACTGCCGGTCCCGAGTTCGTCACCCTGCGCGGCCCGTCGGCCGCCGTTGCGAAGAACATGAACGCCTCCCTGGAGCTGCCGACGGCCACGTCCGTCCGCGCGGTCCCGGTGAAGCTGCTCTTCGACAACCGCATCGTGATCAACAACCACCTCAAGCGCGCCCGCGGTGGGAAGGTCTCCTTCACCCACCTCATCGGGTACGCGATGGTGCAGGCCCTCAAGGCCATGCCGTCGATGAACCACTCCTTCGCGGAGAAGGACGGCAAGCCGACGCTGGTCAAGCCCGAGCACGTCAACCTCGGTCTGGCCATCGACCTGGTGAAGCCGAACGGCGACCGCCAGCTCGTCGTCGCCGCCATCAAGAAGGCCGAGACGCTGACCTTCTTCGAGTTCTGGCAGGCCTACGAGGACATCGTCCGCCGGGCCCGCGACAACAAGCTGACGATGGACGACTTCACCGGAGTCACCGCGTCGCTGACGAACCCGGGCGGCATCGGCACCGTGCACTCCGTGCCGCGTCTGATGCCCGGCCAGTCCATGATCATGGGCGTCGGCGCGATGGACTACCCCGCGGAGTTCCAGGGCACCTCCCAGGACGCCCTGAACAAGCTGGGTGTCTCCAAGGTCATGACGCTGACCAGCACCTATGACCACCGCGTGATCCAGGGCGCCGCCTCCGGCGAGTTCCTGCGCATCATGAGCCAGCTGCTGCTCGGCGAGAACGGCTTCTTCGACGACATCTTCAAGTCGCTGCGGATCCCGTACGAGCCGGTCCGCTGGCTGCGGGACATCGACGTCTCGCACGACGACGACGTCACCAAGGCCGCGCGGGTCTTCGAGCTGATCCACTCCTACCGGGTCCGCGGCCACGTCATGGCCGACACCGACCCGCTGGAGTACCACCAGCGCAAGCACCCCGACCTCGACATCACCGAGCACGGCCTCACCCTGTGGGACCTGGAGCGCGAGTTCGCGGTCGGCGGCTTCTCCGGCAAGTCCATGATGAAGCTGCGCGACATCCTGGGCGTGCTGCGCGACTCGTACTGCCGCACCACCGGCATCGAGTTCATGCACATCCAGGACCCCAAGCAGCGCCAGTGGATCCAGGACCGGGTCGAGCGCTCGCACAAGTCGCCCGAGCGCGAGGAGCAGCTGCGCATCCTGCGCCGGCTGAACTCCGCCGAGGCGTTCGAGACGTTCCTGCAGACGAAGTACGTCGGCCAGAAGCGCTTCTCGCTGGAGGGCGGCGAGTCCGTCATCCCGCTGCTGGACGCGGTCATCGACTCCGCGGCCGAGTCGCGCCTGGACGAGGTCGTCATCGGCATGGCCCACCGCGGCCGCCTCAACGTCCTCGCCAACATCGTCGGCAAGTCCTACGCGCAGATCTTCCGGGAGTTCGAGGGCAACCTCGACCCGAAGTCGATGCACGGCTCCGGCGACGTGAAGTACCACCTGGGCCAGGAGGGCGTCTTCACCGGTCTGGACGGCGAGCAGATCAAGGTCTCGCTGGCCGCGAACCCCTCCCACCTGGAGGCCGTCGACCCGATCGTCGAGGGCATCGCGCGCGCCAAGCAGGACCTCATCAACAAGGGCGGCACGGACTTCACCGTCCTGCCGATCCAGCTGCACGGTGACGCGGCGTTCGCCGGCCAGGGTGTGGTCGCCGAGACGCTGAACATGTCCCAGCTGCGCGGCTACCGCACCGGCGGCACGGTGCACGTGGTCATCAACAACCAGGTCGGCTTCACCGCCGCTCCGGAGTCGTCGCGTTCGTCCATGTACGCCACCGACGTGGCCCGCATGATCGAGGCGCCGATCTTCCACGTGAACGGCGACGACCCCGAGGCCGTCGTCCGGGTGGCCCGTCTGGCCTTCGAGTTCCGCCAGGCGTTCAACAAGGACGTGGTCATCGACCTCATCTGCTACCGCCGCCGCGGTCACAACGAGTCGGACAACCCGGCCTTCACCCAGCCGCTGATGTACGACCTGATCGACAAGAAGCGCTCGGTGCGCAAGCTCTACACCGAGTCCCTGATCGGTCGCGGCGACATCACGCTGGAAGAGGCCGAGCAGGCGCTGCAGGACTTCCAGGGCCAGCTGGAGAAGGTCTTCACCGAGGTCCGCGACGCCACGACGACGCCGGCCGCCCCCGAGGTGCCGCAGCCGAAGGCCGAGTTCCCGGTCTACGTCGACACCGCGATCTCCCAGGAGGTCGTCAAGCGGATCGCCGAGTCGCAGGTCAACATCCCCGAGCGGGTCACCGTCCACCCGCGTCTGCTGCCCCAGCTGCAGCGCCGCGCGGCCCAGGTCGAGGACGACACCATCGACTGGGGCATGGGCGAGACCCTGGCCATCGGCTCGCTGCTGATGGAGGGCACCCCGGTCCGGCTCGCCGGCCAGGACTCCCGCCGCGGCACCTTCGGCCAGCGCCACGCGGTGCTGATCGACCGCGCGACCGGCGACGACTTCACCCCGCTGCTCTACCTCTCCGAGGACCAGGCCCGCTTCAACGTCTACGACTCGCTGCTGAGCGAGTACGCGGCGATGGGCTTCGAGTACGGCTACTCCCTGGCCCGCCCGGAGGCGCTGGTCATGTGGGAGGCGCAGTTCGGTGACTTCGTCAACGGCGCCCAGACCGTCGTCGACGAGTTCATCTCCTCGGCGGAGCAGAAGTGGGGCCAGACGTCCGGCGTCACCCTGCTGCTGCCGCACGGCTACGAGGGCCAGGGCCCGGACCACTCCTCGGCCCGGATCGAGCGCTTCCTCCAGCTGTGCGCGCAGAACAACATGACGGTCGCCGCGCCGACCCTGCCGTCGAACTACTTCCACCTGCTGCGCTGGCAGGTCCACAACCCGCACCACAAGCCGCTGGTCGTCTTCACCCCGAAGTCGATGCTGCGTCTGAAGGCCGCGGCGTCGAAGACGGAAGAGTTCACGACGGGCGGCTTCCGCCCCGTCATCGGTGACTCCACGGTCAAGGCCGAGGATGTCCGCAAGGTCATCTTCTGCTCCGGCAAGGTCTACTACGACCTGGAGGCCGAGCGCGAGAAGCGCGGCGCGAACGACACCGCGATCGTCCGCATCGAGCGCCTTTACCCGCTTCCCGGCAAGGAGCTCCAGGCGGAGATCGCCAAGTTCCCGAACGCCGAGAAGTACCTGTGGACCCAGGAAGAGCCGGCGAACCAGGGTGCGTGGCCGTTCCTCGGCCTCAACCTGATCGACCACCTCGACCTGGCCGTCGGTGCCGATGTCCCGCACGGCGAGCGCCTGCGCCGCATCTCGCGGCCGCACTCCTCGTCGCCGGCCGTCGGCTCCGCCAAGCGCCACCAGGCGGAGCAGGCACAGCTGGTCGCGGAGGCCTTCGACGCCTGAGGCGTCGGGCCGCCGGGGTGACCGGTGGTGAAACAGCGGAAGGGCCCGTCCCCGGTGGGGGCGGGCCCTTCCGCTGTCCGGGTCCCGACGCTCTGACGCCTGGGGCTAGGGGGTGTCGTTCGGATCATGGCGGGCTCGCGGGGTCTGGCACGCACTCCCCCAGGCCTGAACGGCGCGGGGGGACCCCCATCCGCGTTGTCGTCACTCGCCGACGCTCCGCGTCGACTCCCTCCTCCGCCTTGCGATCGCACGCACCAGACCCCGCTCCCTGATCCACCATGATCCGAACGACACCCCCTAGACCGGCTGCGGTTCGAAGTCCCAGTACGGACGGCGGCGGCGCCGGGCGGAGAGGGTGTGCGGGTGCTCGGCGCCCAGCGTCCCGGAGAGCTGCCCGATCGCCTCTTGCTCCAGCTTCGCCGCCTCCTGGCCACGGCGCAGCGCCCGCAGGTCCTCGGCCAGTGCGGTCTTGGCGGAGAGGGTCAGCGGGTGGGTGTCGCCCAGCGTCGCCCTGGCCCGCTCCAGTGTGGCGCGGCCCAGCTGCACGGCGCCCTCCTCGTCGTCCATCCGGTTACGGGCGGCACCGGCGTTCAGCGCACAGCCCAGCGTCCAGGGATGGTCGGGGCCCATTGCCTCGGTCATCCCGCCGAGCGCCCGGTCCGCGAGGTCCAGCGCCTGTGCCGGGTCGCCGAACTCGGCGCGGACCAGCCCGACGTTGCCCAGGGCGCCGACGGTGTACGGGTGGCGCTCGCCGGCCAGCGCCCGGTAGCGCTCGGCGACCTCCTCGGCGAGGTCGCGGGCGTGCCCGAGGTCGCCGTGCTCCCGCAGGAAGGTGGCGTGGTCGGCACGCACCATCAGCGTCTCGGGGTGGCGGGGGCCCTGCACCCGGCGGGAGCGCTCGACCAGGTCGGCGAGCAGCGTGGCGGCGCGGGCGGTGTCGCCGGAGCGGCGCAGGCACAGCGCGAGGTTGTGCTCGGCGCGCAGCGTCTGCGGGGTGTGCGGGCCCATCACCTGCAGATGCAGCCGGGCGTTGAGCTCCTGGGCGGAGGTGGCGTCGCGGTAGCGGCCGAGCAGGCGCAGCGTACGGGCGTATGCGGTGCCCGCGTTGAGCGTGAGGTGGTGCCGGGCGCGCAGCTCGCGCTCCCTGAAGGCCAGCACCTCGCGGTGGGTGACCAGCGCTTCCTCGTAGCGGCCGAGCAGCGCCAGGACCGTGCCGAGGTTGTGCCGCGAGGAGAGGGTGCGGGGCGCCTCCGGGCCGAGCAGGTCGGTGTAGGCCCGCCAGACGGCGTCGAAGAGGTCATAGGCCTGTGCGTACGAGCCCAGCGCGATCAGGGTGCCGGCCAGGCCGTCCTGCGCCCGCAGCAGGTCGGCGTCGGCCGCGTCCCGCTCGGCGGCGAGCTGGTCGACGACGGCGCTGCCGACCGCCTCGGCCTCGCGGTAGCGGCCGAGCCTGCGCAGCATGTTGGCGTGCTGGTGGGTGAGCACCAGCATGGTGCGCTGGGTGGCCGCGAGCCGGGTGCGCCAGCGGGACATGAACTGTTCGCACAGGCGCAGGCCCATGCGGTACTCACCGCGGACCCGGAGGTATTCGACGCAGTTGAGCAGCAGCTGCTGGACCGCGGGCTCGGGGCTGTCGAGAACTCCGGCCGGCTCCAGATGCGGGATGAGTTCGGCGTAGCGCTCCCAGCAGCGGGTGTCGGCGGGGTTCTGCGGGTCGGCGGTGACCAGCACCCGGCAGGCGGTCGCCGCCATCAGGTCGCGCTCGTCCTCGGTCATGTCACTGCGCAGGAACCGGTGGTAGAGCCGGTGCATCAGCGCGGTTTCCACGGCCGGGTCGGCGTCTTCGGAGACCTGGTAGTCGAGGCGTACGGCGGTGGATTCGGTCAGCCGGCGCAGGGCGGTGTTCCAGCTGATCGGCTCGGCGGCCAGGTCGGCGAGGTGTTCGGGCAGGTCGCCGCGGCGGGCCTGGGCGAGCATCGGGACGGGGATGGTGTCCGGGGCGAAGAACGCGAACAGCTTGAGGAGTTCGACCGCGGCGGGGCTGCGTTCGCGCAGGGTGTTGAGGGTTATGGCCCAGCTGGTCTGGAAGGCCATGGGGTAGTCGGAGGAGATCCGGATGCCGACGAGGCTGGGCTCGCCGCGGCGGATCAGCTCGATGTACTCCTTGGGCGACATCGGGTTGGCGTCGAGCCAGGCGGCGGTCTGGGCGAGCAGCAGCGGCAGGTCCTGGACGGCGTCGGAGAGCAGATCGGCCTCCATCGGCGTCAGCCGCGGTGCCCGCCGCCGGGCGTAGGCGACGCTCTCGACGCGCTGGAAGGGCAGTACCTCGATCTCCTGGGCGCTGCCGGAGCCCGACCAGTCGCGGGTGAGGGTGGTGATCAGGACATGGCCGCGGCCGTCGGGCACCAGGTCCTCGATCTGCTCCATGTCGTCGGCGCTGTCGAAGATCAGCAGCCAGCGGCGGTAGGGGCGGCCGACGCGGAGCGCTTCGTGGACGGCGCGGATGCGGTCGCCCAGCTCCCGGCCGACGGGCAGGCCGAGCCGGGTGGCGAGTTCGGCGAGCTGTTCGCGGGCGGCGCCGCGGTTGGTGGCGCTGATCCACCACACCACGTCGTAGTCGTTGCCGAAGCGGTGGGCGTATTCGGCGGCGATCTGGCTCTTGCCGACGCCGGAGGTGCCGTAGAGCGCGATACGGGTCTCCAGCGGCGGGCCGGCGCCGGCCCCGGAGCCGGCCAGCTTGCCGTGCAGCTCTTCGAGGACGTTGTCGCGGCCGGTGAAGCGGTTGTTGCGGCGCGGGATGTTCCACACCTCGGGCGGGTTGTTCGGGAAGCGGGGCGCGCCGGGCGCCTCCTCGTCCACGGCCCGGCCCTGCCCGGCGATGCCGAGCCGTTGCAGCACCCGGCGGTTGGCCTCGCGGGCGTCCAGGTCGCGCAGGTCGGCGGGCCGCAGCAGGGACGCGGTGGCGGGCAGGGACTGGGTGGCCACGCTCACCGCGGCGAACCGGTCGGCGTGCGGGGAGACCACCTCGCGCAGCGCCGTCGTCCACTCCTCCTGCGTCTTGGGACCCAGCCGGAAGTACCAGTCGTCGAGCACGATCAGCAGCCGGCCCTCGGCCTCCAGCAGCCCCGACAGCTCCGCCACCAGCGCGGTGTCCGCCCGGGGGTCCCAGCGCAGCAGGGTGGTGCCGTGGCCCTGCGCTTCCAGCTGGTGGGAGATCCACGCCGCCCAGGGCCGGGTGAAGCCCGCATAGCTGATGGTGATGTGCTCGCCCGAGCCGGTGGGACCGGAAAAGGTGGCCTGATCGACCATGCGACCGTCTCCCTGGGATGCGATGGTGCGCGCTGCAGAGGCTGTCTCATCCGGCACGCCCTGGCTGTTCGGCACGATAGCCCAAGTGTCCCCCCATATGACGACAGTGCGTCAGGACATGTGGACGGCACGTCAGTTGAGGGCGATCGTGGCGTCCAGCCGGGCCGCGATATGCCGTATCAGGCGTTCCAGATCGGCACAGTAGACGGACGGGTGGGCGAATCCGCCGGTGTCCGCGCGGTAGCGGTGCGCGTAGTTGCCGCCGCCGCACACCTCCACCAGGGCGCAGCCGCGGCACTGCGCCCCGAGGCCGTCCCGGCCGCTGCGGCGGGCGGCCATGCCGGGGTGGGCCAGGGCCTCGTCGAAGGTGTGGTGGAAGACGTCGAGGCCAGTGGCGGCGGCGCCCTCGTAGGCGGACTTGAGCGAGTCCACCTGTTCGATGGCACCGTCGGTGTCGACGACCAGGGCGACGACGGGGGAGAGACCGACCGCCTCGCTGGAGCTCGGGCGGCCCAGGAGGAGGCCGAGGATTTCGGTGAACACCCGCACCCGGGGTCCGGGGCCGCCATC
Organism: Streptomyces sp. NBC_00400; assembly: GCF_036048035.1. Taxonomy (NCBI): domain Bacteria; kingdom Bacillati; phylum Actinomycetota; class Actinomycetes; order Kitasatosporales; family Streptomycetaceae; genus Streptomyces; species Streptomyces sp. NBC_00400. The sequence continues at coordinate 2,580,560 of NZ_CP107940.1, forward strand.
CCACCACAGGTCGAAGACGGTGCACAGCCAGTCGCCGTACGGGGTGCGGCCGGCCGCGGGCCAGGGGCCTCTCCCGGTGCCGGCAGGGGGAGGGCTGGACCAGTTGGCGTGCGGGAGGAGGAAGTCGACCATCGGGGGGTCCAGGGCGCGCAGCGAGTCGTGGACCTCGGCGGGGTCGGCGGTGATGTCGATGGTGCACAGGATGCCCGCGAACACCTCGGGCCGGTCGCGGAGCAGGCGTACGGCGCGGGAGACCGCGGGCCAGGAGGGCCGCCCCGCGTGGTCGGTCCGGCGGCGGTTGAGGCCGGGGGTGCCGCCGTCCAGGCTGAGGCCGAGCCGGAAGCCCGCGGCCGCGAGGGTGTCGATCCGCTCCCGGGTGAGGAGCGTGCCGTTGGTCTGCAGGCCGAACTCGGCGGTGCAGCCGCCGGGCAGCGCGGCGCGGATCGCGGCGGCCTGTTCCAGGAGCGGGCCGGGGCCGGTGAGCAGCGGCTCGCCGCCGTGCAGGTCGATACGGACCTCACGCAGCCGGTGGGTGCGGGCGTGTTCGGCGATGCGCAGGGCGGTCTGCCGGACGGTGGCGGCCGGGACGGTCGGCGGGCGGGAGCGCCAGCTGCGGTCGGGGCCGGTGTAGATGTAGCAATAGGTGCAGGCGAGGTTGCAGCGGCTGTGGACCTTCAGGACGAACTGCCGGAAGGGTACGACGGCCGTCCGGCCGGTCTTCTCCCCCGCCACGGCATCGCCCCCTGCACTCGGCCTGCACTCGTCTGCCTGCGTCGAGGTGCGGGACCGACAGCTCCCGCCCGCTGACTGGTACTTGGCTCGGCCCTCGGCCGGGGAACCGGATTCCCTCGGCAACTGGCCGGTTCCCTTGCACGTTTGCCCAAAAACCGTCGTTCCTGCCTGTCAATGCAAGGCTTTTTCCGGGCCGTCCTCGTAGTACGCCACAGCCTCGTCCGCCGACGGCCAGTTGCGCAGCAGCAGTGCCGCCACCTCTCCCAGCACCGCATGATCCGTCCGCGCCGCCAGAACGCCCACGTCAACCCCGGCGAAATCCGGCAGCCGTTCGGCCGTCGGCCCCGGCCGGGCGGCCACCACCGGTTCGGTGCGGGGGGTAGTCGCCACGCTGCTCTCCTCTGGCCGGCTGGACGGGTGTGTTCCCGGACTCCCGTCCACAGAAACACGTTCCGGTGCGGACGGCCAGGCAGCCGGACGGGCGCTCGGGGGCGGTCAGGCGGTGGATTCCAGGGCGCGCATCCGGGCGCGGGTGCGCTGGGCCTCGGCGCCGGTCTCCCCCGCGGCGCGCTGCCACTGCTCCCAGCTCTCGCGGTAGGCGTGCAGCGCGGAACGGGGACCGGCCGTGACCTCCAGGACCTCGCCGCGGCGGTGGTGGGCCCGGGCGGCCAGCAGGGGGCTGCCGGCCCGCCGGGCGGCCGCGGCGGCGCGGCGGAAGCAGGCGGCGGCCCGGTCATGGCGCTCGCGGGAATCGAAGCGGCGGTCCAGCAGCAGCTGGATGTCGCCCACTTCGAGCCAGGCCTCGGCCGACACCGCATCCGGTACGTCCACCCCGCGGGCGGCCAGCTCCAGGATCCAGTCGGCCTCGTGCAGATCGGCGAGGGAGGGCTGGCGTTCGTAGCGCAGGCGCAGGGCGCGGCCGAACAGCAGGCGGTGGTGGCCGAGGTCGGGGTCCTGCGGCCCGGCCCGGCCCAGCGCCTCGCGCAGGACGTGCACCGCCTCGTTGGCGAGGCGTTTGCCCGGTCCGCCGGCCGGCTCCTGCCGGGCGCGCAGCAGCAGCGCCGCGCCGCGCTCGGCCAGCAGCGCGCTGTGCTCGGGCGAATCGGGGGTGGCCAGGCGGAGCGCGGCGGCCAGTGCGGCGAGCGCGGCGTCGAGGGCGGTCAGGTCGCCGGTGCGGGTGTGCACGGCGCGCTGGACGGCGGCCGTACGGCGCAGGGCGGCCGCTTCCAGCGCCGGGTCGTCGAGGGCACGGGCCATCTCCCGGGCGCGTTCGAGGAGGGGCAGCGCGGACGGCAGGCCCGCGCCGTCGTGCAGTTGGCGGGCCGCCGCCAGATCGAGCAGCGTCTCGCAGACCAGCCGGTCGGCGGCGCTGCCGCGGCGGCGCAGCAGGACGGTGGCGGTGTCGAGGTCGTCGGCGGCCCGCACCGCGAGCGCCTGGGCGGGGTGCGGCCCGGCCTCGTGGCCGCGGGCGGCCCGGCGGGCCTGGTCGAGCAGGACACCGCCCCGGGCGGCGTAGACCTCGCCGGGCACCTGCTCGCCGCTGGGCCACTGGTCGAGCAGGGTGGTCAGGCAGCGTTCCGCCTCGTCGAGGGGGTCGTCGGCGGCCAGGTCGTCGGCTCCCGGCAGTTCGTCGGTCCCCGGCACGGCGTCGGGGGCGGGCAGGGCGGCGAGGCGGCGCAGGACCTCGGTGCGCAGCACCATGCACTCCAGGACGCGGGGGTCGAGCAGGCTCATCAGCCCGCAGGCGGCGTGCAGCCGGCGGGCGGCGTCGGCGAGCGCGCCGCGTTCCTCGTCCGGTGTGCCGGCGCTGTGCCGTTCCCGGGCACGGGCGTGGCCGACCCGGCCGAGCACGATCAGCGCCCGGGTGCGCTCGGCCTCGCGGGCGGCGGTGGCCTCCTGGTCGCCGGCGGCCCCCTCGGCCGTGGCCCGCTCCGCGGCGCGTGCCGCGCGCTCCGCCTCCTCCAGGGCGTCCGGCTGGCGCCACTTCGCCCAGGCGTGCAGCAGGGCGCGGGCGAGGTCGGTACCGGCCACGGGCAGCCGCTCGGTGGCGGCGCGCAGCAGCCGGACGGCCTCGATCAGGTCCCGGACGGCGCGGTCTTGTTCGTAGCGCTCCAGGAGGGCTGCGCCCTCCGCTGCGGGACCGTCGGGCGCATACGGCCGCCGGGCGGGCGGGCGCAGGGCCGGTTCGAAGCGGCGCAGTACGCGCTCGGAGACCCGGGCGAAGGGTTCGGGGACGGCGCGCTGGCCGGTCTCGGGCTCACGGCCGCTGCCGGAGAGCATGGCGACCGCGACGGCCGGGAAGTTGCGGGCGCTGCGGCCGAAGGTGCGCTCGATGTAGAGCGAGCAGTGCTTGAGGACCAGGGCGGCCTCGCCCGCACTGAGCCGGCCGAGGAGTTCGTCGCGTACGCCGGGCACGAAGTCGTACCACGGACCGCTCACCCCGGCCTGCTCCCCCGACGTCCCCCCGTCCGCGGGAAGTTGGGTGACCAGGCCGCTGAGCAGCACCTCCGCCAGCTCGGCCGGGCCGGTCTGGGGCAGCATCGCGCGCTGGACGAGCTGGATGACGGGCAGCGCGAGCGGGACGGCCGAGAGGTGGACGGCGAGCAGCCGGGCGGCGGGCGAGGCCTGCTGGTCGAACGCGCGGACCATACGGGCGGGTGCGGCGCGCTCGGGCTCGGGCGGCGGCGGGGCCGGCTGCCCGGCGCCGTGGTCGGCCCGTACGACACAGGCCGCGCCGCGCAGGGAGAGACCGGCGTCGGCGGCGGCCAGCCGGGCCCAGGAGCCGAGGGCGGAGGGGGTGGCGGAGAGGACCGGGATGGCGCGTTCGCGGGGCGCTTCGTGCGGGGCGCCCGGTGCCGCGGCGGGGCGCCGGCGACGGCGGGACGGGCGGAAGCCGAGGGCTTGGTAGGGGCCCTGGCGGCGGACGAGGGTGCCGGCCACGGCGGGCAGGAGGGTACGCGCCCACATCCGCTGCGGCAGCGGCTGGACCACGGCGAGCGGGGCGTCGGCCGCCCAGCGGTAGAGCAGCCGCTGCATCCGGCCGTCCCGCCACAGCGGGCCCGCGCAGTCGCTGACCACGAGGGTGAGGTGATGGCCCGTCGGGTCGTGCAGCTGGTCGGCGGGGCGCAGCGGGCGGCCGGGTCCCGGGGCCGCGGCGACGCCGATGTCCTGGCCGTGCGGATGGAGGTAGTGCACCGTCACATCGCGGAAGGCGCCGACCCGTTCGCAGACCTGGCGCAGGTCGTGCAGCATCTGCTCCCAGACGGCCATCGAGGACGAGCCGTCCATCAGCAGCCGCAGCGCGGCCGCCCGGCGGTGCACCCCGCGCAGCACCGGGATGATCATTTCGGCGTGGGCGGAGAGTTCGGCGGTGGCGGGCTCGTCCAGCTTGCGGCGGGCCGGGGCGACCGGCGGGCGGTAGCGCTGGATGGGCCGCAGCGCCCGCTGCAGCGGCAGCAGCCCCGGGAACGCGGAGGCGATCGGGACCGCGACCTCGCCCAGGCGCTGCCGGTCCGGGTCGGGGAGCCGTTCGTCCCGGGTGGGCAGCAGCTCCGCGACCCGGCGCCGGGCGCCGTCCCGCAGGACGGACGAGGACGGGTCCGCGTCCGCGGGGCCGGGGCCGTCGCCGCCCGGCGGGGTCCCGCGGGCGTCCCCGGGGTCCGTGGAGACGGCCGGTCCCACCCGGAAAGTGGCCGGATCCGGACCACCGGGCTCCCGAGTGCGGGCGGGTCCGGCCGCCGCGGGGCCGTCGGCCCGTGTGGCGTCCGGGGTGATCCACTGGGCGAGCCAGAGGGCGTCGGCCATCGAGCGGGCGTCGGCCGGCACCCCCGCCGCGGTCAGCCGGGCGACGAGTTCGTCGAGGGGGCCCGGGCCGGGCTCCCCGAGGGGCACCGCACTCACCTCGTCCGATCGAGAGGCCGCATCAGCTCCGCCGTCAGACGCCGCCGGGTCTCCTCCTCGTCCTCGTCCGTCCAGCCGGCCTTCTGGGTGAGGTGGATGGCGTTGAAGAGCTGGTCGACGGCGCGGACATCGCCGGGCTCGCGGTCCAGGAAGCCGTCGATCACCGCTTCGTAGCGCTCGGCCGCGCCCTCGCCGAAGTGGGCCCGCACCATGGCGGCCAGCCGTTCCTTGTCGGGCACCGGGATGTGGAGGTGGATACAGCGGCGCAGCAGGGGCGCCGGGAAGTCGCGTTCGCCGTTGCTGGTGAGGACGATGAAGGGGAAGGCGTGGCAGCGCACCCGGCCGTCGCGCACCGTCACCCGCGCGCCGTCGTCGCTCAGCACCTCCACCTCGGGGGCGGATCCGGCCAGCCGCTCCAGCTCCGGAATCCGGAACTCCCCTTCCTCCAGCACATTGAGGAGGTCATTGGGCAGGTCGATATCGCTCTTGTCGAGCTCGTCGACGAGCAGGACGCGGGGCCGGGCGGCGGGCAGCAGGGCCGTGCCCAGCGGGCCGAGGCGGATATAGCGGCCGATGCCGCCGCCGGGTTCGTCGGTGGGGTCCGCGTCGGCCGCCGCGTCGCCGTCCGCGGCGGTCGGCGCCGCGCGGGCGATCTGGAGGTCCTGGAGCCGGCCGATGGCGTCGTAGTCGTACAGGCCGTCGCGCAGGGTGCTGCGGCTGACGACCGGCCAGCCGAGCACCCGGCCGAGGCCGAGTTCGTAGGCGACCGAATGCGCCAGGGTGCTCTTGCCGCTGCCCGGCGCGCCGGTCACCAGCAGCGGACGGCGCAGATAGAGGGCGGCGTTGACCAGCTCGCGCTCGGTCTCGCCGGGGCGGTGGTGGCTGGCTTCGCGGTGCTGCACGCCGAGCCTGCGCTCGGAGGAGGGGTCGAGGGCGGCCGGCGGCGCCACCAGAGGGCCACCGTCGAAATCGCGCCATGGGGGTGGCGGCGGAAGGTGCTCAATTCCGTCGTGCGGTGCCCCCGCGCCACGGTAGATGAGCCAGTCGCTCACGTCGGAACTCCTCGTCGCCGGCCAGGCCTCGGTCAGGAGCGATGGTCATGGCGGAGCGCCGGAGACGTCGGCATCGTCCACCCCGGCCTCCCCCACGTCCGCCACCCGCCATCACGCAGGTGCGCCTCACGGACAAGTCTTCCACGACGCTATGACAGTACTCAGCCGGACGGAAGCGCACGGGGCGGTTTCCGGTCTCCCGCAGGGGCATCGCGGGCGTTCAAGTGCCGTGCACAGGGCGCTACTTGCCGCGAGAGGGGCGGACGCGGCAGGGGCGGGCACCGGGCGCGTGCGAGGCGCAGGGGGGCGTGCGCGGCGCCCGGAGGGCCGAGGGGGCGGCTCCGTGCCCCGTTCATCGGGGGGACAGCTGGGGGCGCTCGGTGAAGAGCGGCGGAATCGGGTCCTCCGGGTCGTCGTACAGGAGCACCAGATCGCGGGCCCAGTGCATGCCCTCCGCGGCGGCGCCGGCGGCCTTGGCGCGCAGCTGCCGGACCAGCTCGGGGAGCCGGGCCAGCCCGCCCGAGCCCTGCAGCAACTCCCTCACCCCGCGGTGGAATTCCTCGCATCCGGCATCGCAGTCCCGCTCCTCGCCGTGGCCGCCGGCCGGCCACAGCCCGGCGGGGAAGCCGGTGTCCAGGACGGCGCCGACCGCATCCCGCCCGAAGCCGTCGGCGACCGTATGGCACAGTGCGGGCAGCGCGCCCTCGGCGGCCGTCTCCAGCAGCCGCCAGACCGCCTCGTCGGAGCCGCGCGCCGCGCCGCCGCCCGGGTGCGGCGCAATACGCAGCGCCTGCAGTTCAGGGGCGGCGGCCAGGCCCTGCCAGCGGCGCAGCCAGGCCGGGTCGACCTGTTCGCGCCGTCCCTGGTCCCGCAGGATCACGGCGCGTCCGGAACCCACCGGCCGCAGCCGGGCGGTGCGCCGGGTCGAGGCCGCGACCTCCCACTGGCCGGCGGCGGTGTGCCAGTGGCCTTCAGGGACGGCGACCTCCAGACGTACCCGGGCGCCCGGCCCGGCGTCACCGTCGGCCCGCAGCAGCCGCCCGCCGAGCCGCCGCAGCACCTGCTCCCGTGCCTGCTCGAACGGCACCCCGCCGGCCGACTCCTGGACGTCCACCCGCAGCCACTGCCCCTGGCCGTAGCCCTCGCTGACCGACCAGTTGAAGAGCTCCGGCCCGCCCTCGTCGTAGAACAGCGGCTCGAACTCGACGAGTACGGAGCGCGGGCGGCGGCGTACCGGCCCTATCCTGCGGCGGTCCTGGGGCTGCAGCACCACCGCCTTGGCCTGGACGAACTCCGCGAGGCGGAGCGCCTGTCCGCGTACCGCGGCGGCCTGTTCGCCCGGTACGTCGCGCACCTCGTCGGCGGTCAGCTGCGCCACGATCCGCAGGTAGTGCACAAAGGCGCGCAGCTCCGTGTACGGGTCGCTGCCCTGGTAGAGCGCGCCGTGGCCGTCCCGCCAGGTACGCAGCGCCCAGGCCCCGGGCCCCTGCCCGCGGTCCAGCACCTCGCCGACCGCGGCCTCCACGAGCAGCGGATCGCGCGGCGCGGGCAGCCGGGCGAGCAGGTCCAGCGCCTGCAGCCGCTCCTGTACGCCCCACAGGCGGCCCCGGCCCGACATGATCGCGTGCTGGGCGTCGAACCAGGTCGGCCCGGCAGCACGGCCGAGCTCCTGACCGGCCCAGTGCCAGCGGTCGTGCAGGCTCATCAGCGCGTGGTACGGGTCGGGTCCCAGGCCCTCGGCGCCCGGGACCAGGTGTTCGGGCCCCAGCCCGCGCAGCGCGGTGACCGGTACCGCGAGCCCGACGTGGTCCTGCTGGTGGCGGCCCTTGACGATGCCGACCACCTCGCCGCGGTCACAGTCGATCAGCGGCCCGCCGGAGGCGCCCGGGGTGACCCGTACATCGCTGCCGAACTGCAGCCCCCGGGCGTCCCGGGCACCGAAGCGGACGGCGATGAAGGGGTCGACGGGGGTGGTGGGGAGGGTGGGGGCATGCCGGCCCGCGGGATCGGCAGGTACACGGCGCCCGTCGCGCGGCACCCATGGGGCGCGGTCCCCGTCCGGCTCCCGCAGGCCGTGCCCGTCTTCCTCCCCCCTCCCCCGTACGCCGCATCCGTCCCGCAGGGCGTCTCCCCCGCGCGCGCGTGCGCCCCCGCCCGCGCCGGGGCCTCCCCCCGCGCCGGGTCCTCGGTCGGCGCCGGATCCTCCGCCGACGCCGGAGCCTCCGTCGTTGCCCGCGCCCGACGCATCGTGGCCGCGGAAGATATAGGCGTCCTCCAGGAGCGTCGCCGGCTGATCGCTGAGCCAGGCGCAGGGGTGCTCGGCCTCCGGGTCGAGCAGCCGGACCAGCGCGAGATCGGCACGGGCGGCGGCGGGCCCGGCCGCCGGGTCGGGCCGGCTCAGGTCGTAGGCCGGCCGTGCGGGCACCACCCGGCCGCCGAACGCGACCCCGAAGACGCCGTCCGGGCCCGTGCCGCGGCGCCGCCCGTCGCCCGCCGCGAGCACATGGGCGCAGGTCAGCACCCACCCCGGGGCGATCAGCACCCCGCTGCCCCACGGCCGTCCCGCGGTCGCGCCCGGTGCGGCACGCAGGGCGACGGTGGTGCGCCCGGCATGGTCGAGGAGCTGTGCGTAGTGGGCACGGTCACCGCGGCCGGCGGCCTGGCCCTCGGAAGTCGTCATCAGCGGCCCGCATCATCCGGCTCCCGGCGGCCGGCCGCAGGTTCCCCGTGCGGCTGTGCCGCCGACGGCGCCTCGTCCGCGCGGCGCCAGGTGAGCGTGACCGAGAGGTTCGCCTTGGCCTCGCCGTCCGCGAGCAGGGCGACGGCCTTGCCCGGCTTGGCCGACAGCTCCACGCCGAAGGTCACACTGGTCTCGTGCGGCGCAACCCGCTCGGTGGCCTGGCGGACGCTGGCGGCGACCCCGCCGACCACCTCGCGCAGTCCCTCGACGCGGGCGCCGAGCGCGTCCCAGGCTCCGACGTCCTCGAATTCGCCGTCGGTCCCGTCCATGCCGTCCGGCCCGTCGAGCCCCGGGGCATCGAGCCGGGAGACCCGGGCCCAGACCTCCGTACCGTCGGGCAGTTCGATGCGCTGCGCGCGCTCGTGCATCACGGCCTCCTGCTCCCCGTGGGCGGCAATTCCCCGATCACCGCGGGACCGTTGACAAGGTGATCAGGCTAGCCTTCGGGTGCCTGTGGCGCGAGAGGTCCATGAGCCTGCCTATCCTGGCCGGGAATGACCCATGACCCCTGGTGGAGAGCGCGTGTATTTCACTGACCGTGGCATCGAAGAGCTGGAGAGCCGGCGCGGCGAGGAGGAGGTCTCCCTCGGGTGGGTGGCCGATCAGCTGCGGACGTTCGTCGATCTGAACCCGGACTTCGAGGTGCCGGTGGAGCGGCTGGCCACGTGGCTGGCCCGGCTGGACGACGAGGACGAGGACGAGTAGCCGGCCGGTCCCTGCCCCGCGTACGGCGTGGCAGGGGCCGGCACCGGCACCGGACCACGCGGCGGCTGCCGCCCGGTCCGCGCGGGCTCACGCGCGTCTGCGGCCCACCGCCGCGCGGGCGGCGGGCCGCAGACGAACAGACCTGGATCAGGTGTGGCGGAGCGCGGTGCGCATCCGCATCTTCACGTCTTCCTCATCGTTGAACGCCGCCCGCCCGGCCCGCGGGTCGTGCTCGTAGTAGGCCCTCTTGTTGTTCAGCTCGGCCCTCCTCGCCCCTTGCCGGGCGGCACGGAGCGCGTCCCGGATCTCCTCCGCGTGCCGCGCGTGCCGGCAGGCCCCCTGCGCCTGGACGGCGTACTTCTGGGTCGCCTCGTTGTAGCCGATGGCCTTCTTGTAGCTGTGGGCGCCGTCGGCCGACAGTGCCTTGCCGTTCGCCGAGTCCGCCTTGACGACCAGGCTGTGACAGCTCGCGGCGGCGGAGACGGAAGCGGTGGCGGGCGCGGCGTGTGCCGACGCGACCGGCCCGGCCACCGCGGCACCGAGCACCAGAACCGAGAGCAACCCCGTTGTTTTACGCACGTGTCCGACTCCTTCATGGCTTGCGCCACGACATCAAGTGACACCACCGAGGACTCCGCCACCGCACCGGACGGTTCCGCTCTTCCGCACCTTGGCGATCAAGGACGCGAGGGAAGAGAGCACTCCGGACACCCTCCGAAGGCACCCCGGACGCCCTCGCGACGTATCCCGGCCCCCGAACGAGGCACTTGACTTCCCCCATCCGCGATATATCGTGTCTGTTGTAGACGCGATATGTTGCGTTGCCGCAGATCAAGGGGAGGCAGGCATGTCAGCCGGGACCGAGTGGTCGCACCAACCGACGCAGGTGACCTCACCACGCACTCTGGAGGTCACCGAACCCGTCGACGCCTTGACCGTGCGCGTGGTCAACGGCACCGTCAATGTCGTCGGCACCACGGACGACGGCCCGGCCCGCGTGGAGATCGGCGAGGTGCACGGCCCGCCGCTGACCGTCTCGTACGGGGGCGGCACCCTGTCGGTCGCCTACCAGGACCTCCCCTGGAAGGGCTTCTTGAAGTTCCTCGACCGCAAGGGGTGGAACCGCAGCGCCGTGGTCTCGGTGACCGTGCCGGCCGGCACCCGCGTCGAGGTCGGTGCGGTCGGCGCCGGCGCCGTGGTCTCCGGCATCTCGGGACGCACGGACATCCGCGGAGTCACCGGAGACAGCACGCTCGTCGGACTGACCGGCGGGGTGCGGGCCGATACGGTCTCCGGCAATGTCGAAGCGCAGTCGGTCACCGGCGATCTGCACTTCCACTCCGTCTCGGGGGATCTGACGGTCATCGACGGGGCGGGCGGGGCGGTGCGCGCCGACTCCGTCAGCGGCGACATGGTCCTCGACCTGGACCCCGGGCAGGGCGCCGACATCGCCTTGACCACGGTCTCCGGGGAGGTCGCCATCCGGCTTCCCGACCCGGCCGATGCCAAGGTCGAGGCCAACACCGCGAGCGGCACCGTCTCCAACGCCTTCGACGGCCTGCGGGTCAGCGGCCAGTGGGGCACGAAGAAGGTCACCGGCTCGCTCGGCGCGGGCACCGGCACGCTCAAGGTCACCACCGTCTCCGGCGGCCTGGCCCTGCTGCGCCGCCCCTCCCCGGCGGACGAGGACAGCCGGCCCGGCGGCCGCGGCCCCGCCCCCGGTCCGCACGACCACTCCCCCACCGGCCCGCCCGCCGGGAAGAAGGTGCTCTGAGCATGCCCCCCGTCTTTGCCCATGGCCGCCTGCGCCTCTACCTCCTCAAGCTGCTCGACGAGGCGCCGCGGCACGGCTACGAGATCATCCGTCTCCTGGAGGAACGCTTCCAGGGCCTCTACGCCCCCTCCGCCGGCACGGTCTACCCGCGGCTGGCCAAGCTGGAGGCCGAGGGCCTGGTGACGCATGCGACCGAGGGCGGCCGCAAGGTCTACTCGATCACCGATGCGGGACGGGCCGAACTCGCCGACCGCGGCGGCGAGTTGGCCGATCTCGAACTGGAGATCCAGGAGTCGGTCGCCGCCCTGGCCTCCGACATCCGGGAGGACGTGAGCGGTTCGGCGCGGGATCTGCGCCGCGAGATCCGGGAGGCCGCCCAGCAGGCCCGCAAGGACGCGGGAGGGCCGGGGAAGGCCGGACGGAACGGCGGCGGGGCGGCGGACGCCACGCAGGACACGGCCGGCCGTCCCTTCCCGGAGGCCGCCGACTACTTCGACGCCGCCTTCGGCGACAAGGATTCCTGGCGGCAGGCGAAGGAGGAGTTCCGGCGCGCCAAGGAGGAGTGGAAGGAGCAGGCCCGGCGGGCCAAGGAGGAGAGCCGGCGCGCCAGGCAGGACGCCCAGCGGGCCCGTAAGCAGGCCAGGGACGCCCAGGTGTTCGCGCGCGAGGAGGTCCAGCGGGTCATCAAGCGCGTCCAGGAGCAGACCCAGGGGGCGGTGCGGTCCGGCGACTGGTCGGGGGCGGTGCGCGAGGCGCTGTCCGAGGTCTCCCGCGAGGTCGGGCGCTTCACCGGCGGCCAGCCGGGCGCCGGTCGTGGCGACGAGCCGCGCGAGGCCGGGCGGGACGGCGCGGACAACGGGACCCGGGTGACGGTCGAGCGCGTCGACCTGACCGGGGAGAAGCCCGAGGAGGGCCCGGAGGCCGGGGCTCCGCCGGCCCCGCCGGCCCCGGAGTGGGCGAAGGAACCGGCCGGCGACCACCCCGCCCGCGACTTCGACCGGCTGCTGGACCGATTCCGCGACGATCTGCGGGACGCGGCGCGCGATCACGGCGTCACGGCCGGACAGCTGGCGGAGTCCCGCCGCCGGCTGTCGACGGCCGCCGCCCACATCGGCGCGCTCCTGCGTCATCCGGAGCAGTACGGCTCCTTCACGGACCGGGACGACTGAGACGGATCTTTCAGGACCGGGACGGGCAACGGCCGAATCGGGACTTCACCGCCGGGACGACTCGGCGGCCGGGGACACCGAGCCACCGAAGCGACTCAGCGGCCGAGGAGACCGAGCCGCCGGGACGGCTCAGCGGCCGGGGCGGGCGCGCATCGAATGCGCGCCCGCTCCACCACGTCCACGGGGCCACGGGGCCACGGGGCCACGGGGCCACGGGGCCACGGGGCCACAGCCATTCACTCAGCCCCGACACACTCCCGCAGCGCCCCGATGAGCCGCTCGGCCCGCTCGTCACCAGGGCCGCCCATCCGGTTGGCGGTGTACGCGAAGCCGACCCCGAACTCGTCGTCCCCGAAGGCGAATTGGCCGCCCGCCCCGCTGTGGGCGAAGGAGCGCGGACCGAGCAGCCGGCGGAACGGCGAGTCGAGGAGGACGCCGCTCCCCCAGCGCGCGCCGAGGTCCGGGAATCCGGAGAACGAAGGCCCGCCCGACAGCTCGGTGACCGCGTCGGTGACCGTTCCCTCGGACAGCAGCCGCGGCCCGCCGTCCAGACCCGTGGCGACCGCCGCGTACAGGGCCGCCAGGCTGCACGCCGACGACACCGCGCCCGCACCGGGGAATTCGGCGGTCAGCAGGGCGGGCGAGTTGTAGCCGTGCGGATCGTCGAGTCCGGGGAAGGGCAGGGCGCCGTTCATCGTCACGGCCCGCATGGGCAGCAGATCGGCGCTCGGCAACGGGGCCCGTCCCTCCGCCTCGACGAGGCGGGCCAGCCTCGGAACCTCTTCCTGCGGCATACCGATCCAGGTGCGCAGCCCCAGGGGGTCACCGATTTCCGCCCGGAAGAAGCGGCCGGGCGTGCGGCCGGTGTGGCGCCGGATCACCTCGCCGACGATGAAGCCGAAGGCATGGGCGTGGTACTCGAACGCCGTACCGGGCTCCCAGAGCGGCTTCTGTTCCTCCAGGGCGCGGATCACCGGCGTCCAGGCGGTCAGCTCCTCGAACGCCAACTTCCGCTCGATGAGCGGGATTCCGGCGGTGTGGGCGAGCACCATCCGGGTGGTGATCCCCTCCTTGCCGTGGCGGGCGAACTCCGGCCAGCAGGCGGCCACCGGGGCGTCGAGATCCAACTGCCCGTCCTGCGCCACCAGATGGGCCAGGAAGCTGACGACGGCCTTGGCGAGGGACATGACGGGAAGGACGGTGTCCTCCTGCCACTCCCGCCCCGTCCGGTCATCGGCGATACCGCCCCACAGGTCCACCACCTTGCGCCCGCCCACGAACACGGCAGCGGCGGCGCCGAGTTCACCGCGCTCGGCGAAGTTCCGGGCGAATTCGTCCGCGAAGGCCCCGTACCCCTCGTCGGCCCATCCTCGGTACGGCATCGGGCGCTTCCTCTCCACAGGCGCAGCGACCCCCCGTGGGCCGTCGGCCGGGCCACCCTACGCACGGGCGCCGCCCGGACTCGATCGAATATCCGGCACACGGGGCACATGCGGTCGCCGCCCGGACGCCGCGAGCGCCACGGCGGCCGGGCGGCGGCCGGAACCGGATCCCCTAACCAGCCCTTGACTACGCACGGTTGCCATCTTCGCTCTGGATTTACGCCGCGTAATCGGGGAACTCACTACTGCGCACGGCTTTCCGTCCGGCGCCGGGCTCCAGGGAGCCCCCGCTGCCCGCCTTTGCGGACCGGTGGCCGTGTTCCCGACCACGGCCCACTCCCTGTCTGCGCACGCATCGTGAAGGCCATGAGGTAAAGCGATGTCGGAATACCTTTCGGTCGCCCGCCGGATGTGGCACCTGCTGGAGCCACTGCACGCCACGCTGTACTTCGCCCCGGAGGCCCGCCAGGTCGCCGCCGGCCTCGGCCATGACGTGTCCTCCCGCTGGCCCAGCTATTTCGCCTGGCGCACGGCTCCGCTGGGCGCCGCCGGGCCGGAACTGGTGGCCGCGACGTACTACACCTTCAGCCCGCGGATGATCGCCCGGCACCTCCCGCGGATCTGGACCGTTGCGGACCCGGCCAAGGTGCTGGACGCGCGGCTGCTGGCCATGGACCGTGCGCTGACGGCGCTGACCGACGGCCGGCTGAGCGCCGCGCAGCTCGCCGAGGCGGCCCGGCTCGCCCGCCAGGCCGCCGAGAACGCGGGCTGTGCCGCCCGCCCGCTGGCCGCCGCCAACCGCGATCTGCCGTGGCCGGACGCACCGCATCTGGTGCTCTGGCAGGCCGCGACGGTACTGCGCGAACACCGCGGCGACGGCCATCTGGCGGCCCTGCTGACCTGCGGACTCGACCCCTGCGAGGCTCTGGTGTCGTTCGCCGCGATCGGTGCCGCGCCGGCCGCCGACTTCGTGGGGCGCGGCTGGAGCGCACAGGAGTGGAGCGACGCCCGGCACCGCCTCGCCGCACGTGGCTGGATCGCGCCGGACGGCGCCGCGACCGAGCGCGCCCGCAAGGAACGCGAGGCGATCGAACGGACCACGGACCGGCTGGCGGCCGGCCCGTGGCGGGCGCTGGGCCACTCACGTGCCGAACGGCTGGCGCAGCTGCTCCATCCCGTCCTGAGCGCGGTGTTCGAGGCCCGATACCTGCCCCGGCACAGCACGCTGGGCATCGGGACGGTGAAGGTCGGCTATCCGTAGGGCGCGCGCGGCCCGTGTCGGCGCACCTCCCGGCAGCCAACGGGGGGGGCGCGCCTCGCGTACGGGCCGGCCCCCGGTCCTCCCTCAACCCGCGCGCCGGCCCCGCTCCTCGTCCAGCGCCCGCAGCACCTCGCCGTAGGTCACCCCGTGATCGGCGAGCACCGCCGCGGCCGGTCCGGGCCTGGCCACCAGCGCCATCAGCAGATGCTCGTCACCGAGGGACCGCTCGCCACGTCCGACGGCGATCCGCAGGGCACGCTCCAGTACGGACTTCGCCTCCGCCGTGAACAGCCGGCGCGTCCGCTTCCGGCGCCCGGCCCGTCCGCCTCCGGCCAGCGCGCCCACCCCGTGCGCCTGTTCCACCCGCGTCACGACCTCGTCGATATCGATCCCGAGACCGGCCAGCGCCGCCGCGTCGGCCGGGGACACCCCGCCGCGCCGGCGCACCGCCGCGAGGGCATCCGCCACCGACTCCCGCCGCGCGTGGACACCGAGCGCCGCGAGCACCCTGGCGGCCGGCGAGTCCGTACGCTCCAGCAGCGCGAGCAGCAGCTCCGGTTCGCCGACCGTGCCGCTGCCCGTACGGTCCGCCTGTTCCGCGGCGCCGCGCACCACCGCGCGTGCGTCGGCCGTGAACTTCTCGAACATCAGCGCCTCCCGTGCTTCTTGTGCACTGCCTGCCTGCTGACACCCAGCTCCGCCGCGATCTCCTGCCACGACCAGCCCTTCGCGCGGGCGCTGCGCACCTGCACGGCTTCGAGCTGTTCCAGCAGCCGGCGGAGCGCGGCCACGGCGCGGAGCCCGACCCGGGGATCCCGGTCACCGGCCCGCTCGGCAAGGTCCGTTGCATCGGTCATATTGTCAATCTACGTTGACACACCGGGAGTGTCAACCATCATTGACACGCACGGCATTGGCGCACACGGACAGGCAGAAGAGACAGAAGACAGAAGGCAGAAGGTCGAAGACCGAAGGCCCAAGGACGAACGAAAGCGCTAAGACCGAGCGGGAGCGGTCACGGACAAGGCGATCACCGCCGCGGTCCCGTCCGTCCACAGCGCCGCGGCCGCCGCGTCCGGCGCCGTCAGCAGCGCCGCGTCGAACCGCTCCAACTGCGCCTCCTGGGCGCCGGACGCCCCGAGCCGGGTGCGTCCCTCGACCGCCACCACCATGACCTCGTCGGGGTCCCGGTCATGGCCGGGGTCACGGTCACCGTCCGCGGGGCCGTCGCCGGCCGGCCACACCATCCGGCTCCCCCGCACCATCTCCACCGTCGCCGCCGCCCGCCCCTCCCGGAGCATCACATTGAGGTTGACGACGGGACGGCCGTCCAGCAGCCGGGAGTCGGTGGCGGCACCGCCGGGGAAGGCGAACGGGCGGTAGCGCTCCGGGAGGAGTTGCGCGGTGCCGTCCACCGTCAGCTCCAGCCCGGCGCCGTCGACGACGGTGAGGATCCGCCGGACACCGGGCAGCGGCGAGTACGGCCCGTCCCGGGTGACGTCCGCCAGGCTGACGCGCCAGGCGAAGGCGTCCCAGCCGGAGCCCGGCGGCTGGACGGCGACCTCCCGGGTCACCCCGCCGCCGTTGCTCCACGGCGCGGCGGCGCGCCCCTCTGCCCGCAGGATCCGCACTCTTCCCGGCCTCCTCGCCGAAGGGACTTCACGAGTTCACACCACGCACCGATGGGACGCCGGC
Source organism: Streptomyces sp. NBC_00400 (assembly GCF_036048035.1). Classification (NCBI taxonomy): domain Bacteria; kingdom Bacillati; phylum Actinomycetota; class Actinomycetes; order Kitasatosporales; family Streptomycetaceae; genus Streptomyces; species Streptomyces sp. NBC_00400. The sequence continues at coordinate 2,596,970 of NZ_CP107940.1, forward strand.
ATCAGACGGGCCACCGAAGAGACCGCACGCCAGGCGTCACACCGTCAGCACGATCTTGCCGAACAGCTCGCCCTCCGCCATCTTTGTGAAGCCCTCACGCGCCCGGTCCAGCGGCAGCGTCGAATCGATGACCGGCCGGATGCCCTTGGCCGCGCAGAAGCTGAGCAGCGATGCCAGCTCCTCCTTGCTGCCCATCGTGGAGCCGACGATCTTCAGCTCCAGGAAGAAGATCCGGTTGAGCTCCCCGCTCTTGGGGGTGAAACCACTGGTGGCGCCCGAAATGACCAGACTGCCGCCGGGGCGCAGCGACTTGACGGAGTGCGACCAGGTGGCGGCGCCGACCGTCTCGATCACCGCGTCCACCCGCTGCGGCAGCCGCTCGCCGGTCGCGAACACCGCCTCGGCGCCCAGCTCCAGCGCACGCTTGCGCTTGCCCTCGTCCCGGCTGGTGGCGAAGACCCGCAGCCCCGCGGCGGCGCCCAGCACGATGGCGGCGGTCGCCACGCCCCCGCCGGCGCCCTGCACCAGGACGCTATCCCCGGGCCGTACGCCCGCGTTGGTGAACAGCATCCGGTACGCGGTCAGCCAGGCGGTCGGCAGACAGGCCGCCTCCTCGAAGGACAGCTCCTTCGGCTTGGGCAGCACGTTCCAGGAGGGGACGGTGACCTGCTCGGCGAAGGTGCCCTGGTAGCGCTCGGTGAGGATGGAGGGCTTCTCCTTGGCGCCGACTCCGTGGCCGGTCTGCCCGATGACGGAGTGCAGGACGACCTCGTTGCCGTCCGCGTCCACTCCGGCGGCGTCACAGCCGAGGATCATCGGCAGGCTGTCGTCGGTGATCCCCACCCCGCGCAGCGACCACAGGTCGTGGTGGTTGAGGGAGGCGGCCTTGACGTTGACGGTCGTCCAGCCGGGGCGTACGTCGGGGGCCGGGCGCTCCCCCAATTCGAGGCCGTTCAGCGGCTGGTCACGGTCGATGCGGGCGGCATAGGCAGCAAACATGATCCCAACGTAGGCCGCGGCCGGGCGCTGCGGTACCGCACAGGGGTGTGACACGCGCCGCGCCGCCGTGCCGCGTCGAGGGGCGTCAACCGTGTCGTGCCGCGTCGAGGGGCGTCACCCGTGTCGTGCCGCGCCGCCCGTGGTGCGCCGCGCCGCTCGTGCCGCGTCACGGCAACGGGCCGGGCCCGCACCTGTGTGGGGTGCGGGCCCGGCCCGTTGGCGGACGACTCCGGTGGCGGCGCGGTCAGCGACGGGCCACGCCCTCGGCGCGGGCGGCGGCCGCGACGGCGGCGGTGACGGCCGGTGCGACCCGCTCGTCGAACGGCGAGGGGATGACCCGGTCGGAGCTGAGCTCATCGGCGACGACGGCGGCCAGGGCCTCGGCGGCGGCGAGCTTCATGCCTTCCGTGATCCGGGTGGCCCGCACCTGCATGGCTCCGGCGAAGATGCCCGGGAAGGCCAGCACGTTGTTGATCTGGTTGGGGTAGTCGCTGCGCCCGGTGGCCACCACGGCCGCGTACTTGTGCGCGATCTCCGGGTGGATCTCCGGGGTGGGGTTGGCCATCGCGAAGATCAGCGAGTCCTTCGCCATCTTCGCCACCGCCTCCTCCGGCACCGTGCCGCCGGAGACCCCGATGAAGACATCGGCGCCGTCCAGCGCGTCCTCCAGCGACCCGGTCAGCCGGCCCTTGTTGGTGAAGCCGGCCACGTCGCGCTTGACGTCCGTGAGGTCGCCGCGGTCGGTGGAGACGATGCCCTTGCGGTCGCAGACCGCGACGTCCCCGATGCCCGCCTCGATGAGGATCTTGGCGATGGCGACACCTGCCGCACCGGCGCCCGAGATGACCGCCCGCAGCTGGCCGAGCGAGCGGTCGGTGAGCTTGGCGGCGTTGCGCAGCGCGGCCAGCGTGACCACGGCGGTGCCGTGCTGGTCGTCGTGGAAGACCGGAATGTCCAGCCGCTCCTGGAGCCGGCGCTCGATCTCGAAGCACCGCGGCGCCGAGATGTCCTCCAGATTGACGCCGCCGAAGGACGGGGCCATACGGACGACGGTCTCGATGATCTCGTCGGTGTCGGTGGTGCCGAGCGCGATCGGCACCGCGTCGACGCCGCCGAACTGCTTGAAGAGGATGGCCTTGCCCTCCATCACGGGGAGCGAGGCCTCCGGGCCGATGTCGCCCAGGCCCAGCACCGCGGTGCCGTCCGTGACCACGGCGACGACCTGGGACTTCCAGGTGTAGTCGTAGACGAGCTCGGGCTGGTCGGCGATGGCGCTGCACACCTTGGCGACGCCCGGCGTGTACGCGAGGGACAGGTCGTCCTTGTCGCGGACCGGCACGGTCGCCTGGATGGCCATCTTGCCGCCGCGATGCAGCGCGAAGGCCGGGTCGAAAGCATCGTCGGGCGCACTGCCCGCGCCCGCGCCGGTATTGCTGTCGCTGCGAGGATTGACGATCTCCGCTGCCACTTGTCTTACCCCTTTAATCGAAATTCTGTTGAGGGTGGCCACCCCCTGGTTGAGGGGTGGGCGGGCACCGCGTCCGCGCCCTGCACAGCGGATGACCGCCGCGCGCGGGGAGGTTTTCGGACGCCGGGCGCGCCGCACACGCGCCCTGAGCCCCGGATGAGGGGTGTAACCAACCTTTCTACCCGACGGGCGCGGGCCCCGACGAGTCAGATTCCTTACCCTCGAGTTCAGAGTTCCGACAATAACCGCGAAATACACAAAAATCGCAGAAGGGTCATCCCCCTCCGGTCCGGATCCCGAGACGCCGGGAACGGGGCGGGAAGGCCCGGCATCAGCGGAGGCGGGGGCTCCCCTTGTGCCACAAGGGCGTCACCTTGCCTTCTCCGTCCGTTATCCGATTTTGACCATTACGACAGTCCGAATACCGGAGCACGGATGGCAGGATTCCGTCACCAACCGAGGTCGCGACGCTCGACGGTGTGCCCCCGGCCCTTTGTCACGTCGGCTTCTCCGTCGGCTTCTCCATTCGCAGGAGGCTCAGCATGACCGCAAGCACCACCCGTCGCACGGCCGCCGGCAGGTCCCGCACGGCCGTTGCCGCGGCGGCCGCGGTCGCCGCCTCGCTGCTGCTGCTCAGCGCCTGCGGCGACCAGACGGACGCGGCCATCGCCAAGCGCGAGGCGAAGAAGAACCGCGACGTCAATGCGCCGCTGTTCAAGAAGCTGCCCAAGGACGTCCAGGAAAAGGCGATGCTCCAGGTCGGCTCGGACATCACGTACAAGCCGGTGGAGTTCCGTTCCAACGGCGTGATCGAGGGCATCGACCCGGATCTCGCGGAGGCGATGAGCAAGGAGCTGGGCATCAAGCTCAACTTCAACAACGCCACCTTCGACACCCTCATGGGCGGCCTGAAGTCCAAGCGCTACGACATCGCGATGTCGGCGATGACGGACACCAAGGAGCGCCAGGAGGGCATCGACAGCAACACCGGAAAGAAGATCGGCCAGGGTGTCGACTTCATCGACTACCTCAACGTCGGTGTGTCGCTCTACACCCAGAAGGGCAAGACCAAGGGCATCGACGGCTGGGAGACGCTGTGCGGCAAAAAGCTCGCGGTGCAGCGCGGCACGGTCTCGCACGACCTGGCCAAGGACAAGTCGAAGGCCTGTGAGAAGAACGGCGAGCAGCCGATCTCGATCGAGGCCTTCGACAACGACTCCGAGGCCCAGACCCGGCTGCGCACCGCCGGTGTGGACGCCGTCTCCAGCGACTACCCGGTCGCGGCGTATGCGGTGAAGGTCTCCGGTCACGGCAAGGATTTCCAGATGGTCGGCGGCGCGCCCCTCAAGGCGGCCCCGTACGGCATCGCGGTCCCCAAGGACAAGGAGCAGCTGCGTGACGCGCTGCAGGCCGCGCTGGAACTCGCGATCAAGAACGGCTCGTACGCCAAGGTCCTGGACAAGTGGGACGTCAAGGATGCCGCGGTCAAGAAGGTGCAGCTCAATGGCGGCTCCTGAGCCGTCGCACGCCCGCCCCTCCGCTCCGCGCACCTCCCGCCGAATGCTGAAAGGCAACACCCGTGTCAGTTGACGTCGACAAGTCGGCCCAGCCGCCGGCGGACGCTCCGCCGCCCCAGCCCGAGCCGATCAAAGCCATCCCGGTCCGCCATTACGGCCGCTGGGTGGCGGCGGTCGTCGTCCTCGGGCTGATCGCCCTGCTCGGCCGGGCCTTCGCCGCCGGGAACGTCAACTGGGACGCCATCCCCCAGTACATGTTCAACGCGGACATCCTCAAGGGCCTGCGCAACACCCTGCTGATCACCGTGCTCTCGATGATCATCGGCATCGTGGGCGGCGTGATCCTGGCCGTGATGCGCCAGTCCAAGAACCCGGTCACCTCGACGGTCGCGTGGTTCTACGTCTGGTTCTTCCGCGGTACGCCGGTCTACGTCCAGCTGTTCCTCTGGTTCAACCTGGGCCTCGTCTTCCAGTACATCGACATCATGCCGATCTACAAGGACGAGTGGTCGGACTTCATGACCCCGTTCCTGTGCGCGCTGCTGGGCCTCGGGCTCAACGAGGCGGCGTACATGGCGGAGATCTGCCGGGCCGGCCTCAACGCCGTCGACGAGGGCCAGACCGAGGCGGCGCACGCGCTGGGCATGAGCCACGCCAAGACGCTGCGCCGGATCATCGTGCCGCAGGCGATGCGGGTGATCGTGCCGCCGACCGGCAACGAGGTCATCAACATGCTCAAGACCTCCTCCCTGGTCATCGCCGTCCAGTACTACGATCTGCTGCAGGCCGCGCAGAACGTCGGACGGGACTCCGGTGTCGTGGTGGAGATGCTGATCCTCGCCGCCGCCTGGTACCTGATCGCCACCACGGTGCTGAGCATCGGCCAGTACTACCTCGAGCGTTACTACGCCCGCGGCTCCAGCCGCCAACTGCCGCTCACTCCGCTCCAGCGCGCCAAGGCGAAGCTGTCCGGCGGCTTCAACCGCCCCGGAGGTGTCGGATGACCAGCAAGATCACGACGAGCAAGGCGGCCGGTACGAGCGGCGGCCCGATGGTCAAGGCCGAGGGCGTCCACAAGTCCTTCGGCGCGGCCCACATCCTCAAGGGCATCGACCTGGAGGTCGCGCCCCGGGAGGTCTTCTGCCTGATCGGCCCGTCCGGCTCCGGCAAGTCGACGTTCCTGCGCTGCATCAACCACCTGGAGAAGGTCAACGCCGGCCGGCTGTCCGTCGACGGCGAACTGGTCGGCTACCGCGAGCACCACGGCAAGCTCTACGAGCTGCGCGACCGCGAGGTCGCCGCCCGCCGCCGCGATATCGGCATGGTCTTCCAGCGCTTCAACCTCTTCCCGCACATGACCGCGGTGGAGAACATCATGGAGGCGCCGATCCAGGTCAAGGGCGAGTCGAAGTCCGCCGCCCGGGAGCGGGCGGTGGGGCTCCTGGACCGCGTCGGGCTGTCCGACAAGGCCGGGAACTACCCCTCGCAGCTCTCCGGCGGCCAGCAGCAGCGCGTCGCCATCGCCCGTGCGCTGGCGATGGAGCCCAAGCTGATGCTCTTCGACGAGCCGACCTCGGCCCTGGACCCGGAGCTGGTCGGTGACGTCCTGGACGTCATGAAGGACCTGGCGGCGGACGGTATGACGATGATCGTCGTGACCCATGAGATGGGCTTCGCCCGCGAGGTCGGCGACTCGCTGGTCTTCATGGACGACGGGGTGGTGGTCGAATCCGGCCACCCGCGCGAAGTGCTCGGCAACCCGCAACACGAGCGGACGAAGTCGTTCCTGTCGAAGGTGCTGTAGTCGAAGGCGCTGCAGTCGAAGGTGCTGCAGTCGAAGGCGCTGAAGCGGTAGGGGCCCGTGCCGGGCTCACCGGGCCGCGGCGAGACCTGCTCCCCCGGGAGAAGGCCCGCCGCGGCCCTTCTTCCGTCGCCGCCCTTCGCCTCCGCCCTCCTCCGGCCCTCCTCCGCCCGTCCCTCCCTCGTCACCGGCCGGTGCAGCGGTGCGCCATGCCCCTACTTCAGGCCCAGCACCAGCGCATCCGTGGGCGAGGCCCATACCGGCCGCGCCTCCGCGAACCCCGATTCGCGCAGCACGGCCGCGTGCCATGCCGCCGAGGGGGTGTCGCCGTCCGCGTGCTCGCCGTAGATCTCGAAGCGCTCGGCGGTCGGCCCGGCCAGCCGCGGGTCGGCGGCCGCCAGCCGCCACCACTCGGCCCAGTCGACGGCGCCGGCCGCCTTCGCCGCGTCCATCCGCGCATGCCGGAACGCCCGCTCGGCGGCGTTGATCCGCGGGGTGGCCTCCTCGGGCATGTGGTCGGCGTTCAGGAAGACCCCGCCGTCGCGCACCAGGGTGCCGAGCTGCCCGTACAGCCCCCGGAGGTCTTCGGTGTGCAGCCAGTGCAGCGCGGTGGCGGTGAGTACCGCGTCGTACGAGTCGTGCGGCAGCCGGTCCGTCCAGGCCGGGTCCTTGAGATCGGCGCGTACGAAGCGGACCCGGCGCTCGCCGGCGAAGTACCCTTCCGCGATGGCCAGCAGCGCGGGATCCAGATCGACGCCCACACTCTCGGCCTCGGGGAACCGCTTCAGCAGCCGGTCGGAGATACTTCCCGTGCCGCAGGCGAGATCCAGCACCCGGGGCGCGGGACCCACCAGGGCCTCGACCATGTCCAGCATCACCCGGAACCGCTCCTCGCGGTCGGGGAGGTACCACTCCTGCTGGCGGTCCCAACTGTTCTGCCACGCCTGCCAATCGGCGCCGGCAACGGTCTCGGTCATCGCTTCCCCTTCAAGACGTAATACCCTCGTAGCTACAACACCCATTACCTCACGCAAGCACTCCGCACCTTAGCCCCCGCCCGTAAGGACTACAAGTGGAACTGGCCTATTACTCGGACTATGCCGTGCGACTGGTCAACACCGAGCAGCCCGAGCGCGGCACCGACAGCCTCACCACGGTCGAAGCCGTACGCGACCTCTTCGGCCCCGCCCAGCAGGCCGCCCGGCGCGCGACCGAGAGCGATGTGACCCGGCTGCGCACGGTCCGCGCCCGGCTGCGCGCCGTCTTCGAGGCCGCGGCCGGCGGCGACGAGGTGCGCGCCGTGGACCTCCTCAACGCCCTGATGATGGAGTTCCCGGTCAGCCCGCAGATCTCCGGCCACGAATACCGTGACGACAACGGCCGCCCCGACTGGCACATGCACATCGCCGACCACGCGGCCAACGCCACCGCGGGCTACACCGCGACCGCCTGCATGGGCCTGGCCTTCCACCTCACCGACCTGGGCGTGGACCGGCTCGGCATCTGCGAGGCGCAGCCCTGCCGCAACGTCTACCTGGACACCTCGACCAACCGCTCGCGGCGCTACTGCTCCGACCGCTGCGCCACCCGCGCCAATGTCGCCGCCTACCGCGCCCGCAAGCGCCTGGCGAGCGAGCGCTCGGGCCTCACCGGCCGGACCGCCGCGACCACCCAGGAGAGCACCCCGGTGACCGAGCGCTGAATCCCCCGCGGGGGCCGCACCCGCACCCAGGCACGGGCGATGACCAGTTCGTCGGGAACGACCCCGAATTCCCGGCTGTCGTTCTCGACGAACGGATTGTCGCCCTGCACCCACCAACCGCCGTCCCGCCGCCGCACGACCCGCTTGACGATCAGCAGATCCTGCCGGAACGGGTGCCGCAGCACGACGACGTCACCGGGCCGCACCACCGCCCCGTACTGCACCACCAGCTGGTCCCCGGGCTGCAGCGTCGGCACCATCGACGGGTTGTAGACCTCGGCCAGCCCGAAGGCACGGAGGAGCCCGCCCCGCCCGCTCCCCGCGTCCGCACCCCCGCCCTGCTCCGGCCCACGCTCATGCACCCGCTCCGGCATCCCGTACCTCCCGGTCCAGCCCCGGTCCGTCCCGCTCACCGGTCCATCCTCCATCAGCCCCACCCCGGCACCGGACTTTTGCCCTAAGACCCCCGGCCCGGCCAAGAAAAGCCTTCCCGCACCGAGTAATCTCGCACCTGAGAAGACGATCACGAGGAAGGACTGAACATGCTTTCGCGCCTGTTCGCCCCCAAGGTGAAGGTCAGCGCCCACTGCGACCTGCCCTGCGGCGTGTACGACCCGGCCCAGGCCCGCATCGAGGCCGAGTCCGTCAAGGCCGTCCAGGAGAAGTACCAGGCCAACGAGGACGCGGACTTCCGCACTCGCGCCGTCCTGATCAAGGAGCAGCGCGCCGAGCTGGCCAAGCACCACGTCTCGGTGCTGTGGAGCGACTACTTCAAGCCCCCGCACTTCGAGAAGTACCCGGAGCTGCACCAGCTGGTCAACGACACCCTCAAGGCCCTCAGCGCGGCCAAGGGTTCCAACGACCCGGCCACCGGCCAGAAGGCCCTGGACTACATCGCCCAGATCGACAAGATCTTCTGGGAGACCAAGAAGGCCTGACCTCAGGCTGGGCCGCTCGACCTGCGGTTTCGCAGGTCACCTCGCCCAACTGTCCGCACCCGGTCCGCACGCCGCCCAGCAGGGCGCCCGTGACGGAGCGGGTGCGGTCTTCTTTCCGTGGGTGGATCGCGGGCCCGTTCCGGTCCGCTCGTACACCGTCACCCGCCGGCCGCGTACCTGCTCGTCCGACACCACCGTGAAGTGCTCCTTCAACATGGCGGCCTTCGCCCTGTCCCGCTCCGCCGACACCGGCTTCGCCACCTTCGTTGCGTCCGTGACCAGCAGGATCCGTCGCTGGGCCGCTATCGCAGCCCGTATCCGGGCCGGGTCGGCCTCCACCCCCTTCAAGGTCCCCGACTCCTCCGGGCCCTCCAGGAGAGCGATGTCCCTCAGGCCGGTGAAGGCGTCGGGGGAGACCAGCTCGGTGTCGCGACGCGCCGCCGGTATGAAGAGCACGGCGCCACCGGCCTCTTTGAGCCGCCGCACCTCTGCTGCCACTGCCAGGACGTCGTCCACCCGGCTGTCCGGGGAGCGCTTGGCCAGCGATTGCGGCACCAGCGCCGCCATCGCCACGGCGACCACCACGGGGAGGATCCACGGAGATGCCCTGGGGAACCGTGGCGCGGCAGACCGTACGGCTGCCCCCAGTCCGCCCCCGATCAGCAGCGCCAGCCCCAGCATGCTGAACAATATGTCCTCCACGTCCCGCGACCGGCCCCTGCCCAGGCCAGAGTTGCCAGGTGCGCGGGCAGCATCAGCAGCGACAGCCAGTTCAGCAGCCCGCACACCAGGACCGTTCCGCCGTACGCAGCCCAGCGCATCGCGCCGCCACGCCCCGCGAGCACGGTCACGAGCAGCAGGGTCGAGAGCGCGGCCCCGGCCGTGACCAGTGCAAACGGGCGGCCCTCCTGGAGGTGGAACTGCACGGCCGGGAGCAGGCCGAACGCCAGCCCTCCTGCTAACCCCCCGCCCAGGTCCCGGCCAGCCGCCGGCCGATGACCATCACACAGGCCGCCACCGCCATGGCCGGCACGGACGGCAGCCGCAGGGTCGTGGTACCGGGCCCGAAAACTTCGAAGAGGCCATGCATCAGCAGGTAATAGAGCCCGTGCACGACATCGACCTGCCCCAGCATGTGCCAGATCTCATCGGCGGTCCGTTGGGCCACCTGCCAGGTAGCGGCCTCGTCCCGCCACACGCTGTGCTGCCGGGAGAGCCCCCACAGGCCGAGGGCGAGGGCCCTTTTCCGGCCTGCGGCGGGAATGGAATCGGCGACTCCACGAGCGTCACAAACGGAGGGACCTTCATCCTTTCCACTGCCATCCAGCGCTGTTCATTCCGTCGGCGGCAAAAAGAGCATCACATTCCGCGGAGAGACGGCTTCTTGCCGGTGCCTGCCCGGACGTCTGCGGTCTCGTCTTTTCAGCCACGGCCGGCCTGCGGCGTTACCAGGATCACGTGGATACCGGCTTGCACCCGGCCGCTGTGGAGATTCAGGCGAGTCGAGTGGCGTTCACGACGGCGCCGGGCCGCCGCGGCGCCGGCCGTGGCCGTGGCCGTGGTGCAGGCCGCCCGCCGCCATGCCCCTGACCGGGAGTTCGTCCGCCGTGGTGCCGGCCGGGCCGATGCCCTTGGCCGCCGCCGCTTTGCCGTAGCGGTTCGCCAGGGGTGCGGAGGTGAGGCCGTGGGCGAGGACGCTGAGCAGGACGGTGAGGGTGACGACCGGGACCACCGCTCGGGTGTCGGGGGCCGCCAGCTCCTCGACCGCCAGCAGGCCGAAGATGATCGAGGCCAGCCCGCGGGGGCCGAACCAGCCCACGAACAGGACCGTTTTGAGGTCCAGTCCGCTCCCGATCAGGGACAGGGCCACGGGCAGCATCCGGATCACCGTGAGGCTCAGGACGGCGTAGACCGCGGTCTGCCAGGTGAGGTGGGCGAACACCTCCGGCAGCAGGAGGGCGCCGAAGACCAGCCAGACCAGCACGGAGAGCAGTGCGGCGGACTGCTCGACGTACAGGAGCACCCGCTGCGGCGCACCGTGCGTCGATCCGAAAGCCAGGCCCGCGACGAAGGCGGCGATGAACCCGTTGCCGCCGAGCGCGAGCGCGGAGGTGTAGCCGAGGAGGGCCAGGGCCAGCACGCCCGCGCCGGCGAAGTCCTCGGCCGCCCAGCCGTTGCGGAGTGTGGTCCGCAGCAGCCACCCGGCGGCCAGTCCGACCACCGCGCCGTACGCCGCGCCGACGACGAGCTGCACCACGGCATGACCGGTGGCATCCGGCGGGGCGGTGTGCTCGGCCGCGGACACCCCGGCCAGGGCGAGCACCACCAGGGGCGTGACGATGCCGTCGTTGAGACCGCTCTCGACATTGATGAGCCGGCGGATCTTCGCGGGCACGACGGGGTTGACCATCATCGTGGCACCGAGCGCGGCGTCCGTCGGAGCGAGCGCGGCCCCGACGTACAGGGCGGCCCACCAGGAGACACCGGGGAGCAGGGCGGCCGCCAGCACCGTGCCGAGGGCCACGCACAGCGGCAGCCCGATCCCCAGCAGCCGTCCGTAGAGGCCGAGCTCCGGGCGCAGGGCCCGGAAGGAGAGCCGGGCGGCGTCGGTGAAGAGCACCCAGACCAGGGTGACCTCCGCGAGCAGCTTGACCGTCTCGTGCGGGAGGGCGAGGTGGAGGACCCCGGTGCCCTCGCCCAGCAGCAGCCCCAGCAGGACGAAGGCGGCGGGAGCGGTCAGCTCGTAGCGTTCCATCCGCCGCGAACACAGACACCACAGGAACAGCAGGAGCAGGACCAGGGAAGAGGTGCCATCCACACGGGTCTCCAGGGCTTGGCCGCGCCGGCTTTCGGCACCCCCACTCTCGGCCATCGCCTCACGGGCCGGTCGGCCCCCGGCGGCCGGGACCGCGGCTTTCACACGGTTGGTGGACAGGCCCGGCCGGCGGGGCGGAGTGCGTGCGGCATCCGGACCGCCGGCGCACCCGGGAGCGGGCACCGGCACAGGGCAAGGGCAGGCGGTCGTGGCCGTCCGGCGCCCTACCCACCGACCGGCAGCGGCCCGTTGTGCTGCACCAGCCAGGTCCGGTAGGCCTCGCTCGCCCAGGCGGTCTCCATGTACGAGGCGGTCAGGTCGGCGAACAGGTCGTCGGCGGAGGCGGCGGGGGTGCCTTCCTGGCGGCAGGCCATGAAGAGGCGGACGGCCAGCGGGTCGCCGTACAGGGGGCGGATCGCCATGCCGTGCCGGGAGCGCGCGGTCGGCTGGCAGGGGGTGACCACCTCGCCTGCCGTGACCAGATCCACCGTGGTGAGGTAGTCGCCGTGCACGACACGGGGGTTGATACCGGCCGCGGCCCAGATGCGGCGCAGTCCCGCCCATTCGCCGTCCACGGTCGGGTCGACCATCCACTGGTCGTCGGCGAGGTCCGACACCCGGATGACCGTCCGCCCGGCCGCGGGATGGGCGGCCCCCACGGCGATGAACTGCGGTTCCCTGGCGATGAGTTCATGCTCGACCAGGCCGTCGGGAACCCGTAGGGGCGCGCCCTCGACCTCGTGGACGAAGGCGGCGTCGAGCTGTCCCGTCGCGACCATGTGGAGCAGCGCATTGGCGGACACATCGGTTCTTATCGTGGTGTCGGTGTCCGGCAGCCGCACCCGGAGCCGGCGCAGCCACCCGGCGACCGCGGGGCTGTTGGTACTGCCGATGTGCAGCCGCGTGCCCTGGTCGCGGTGCGAGGCCGAGGCAACCTCGTCAATAAGTGCGCGCATTTCGGCCACTATCGGCCGGGCCCGGCACAGCACCGCATGTCCCAGGGGCGTGGGCCGGCTGCCCGTCGGTTCACGGAAGAAGAGCTGGCCGCCCAGGGCCTTCTCGATGCGGTGGAGCTGGGTCGTCAGGGAAGGCTGGGTCATGCCGAGCTGCCGGGCCGCCTTGCGTACGCTGCCGGAGTCCGCGATGGCGCACAATGCGCGAAGATGCCTTACCTCGAGCTCCACGTCCGGAGCATAACGACGTAGGCATACGTCACACCAGACTCTCAAACCTGCCGGAACGCGCTCTTTTTTCCGGGGTATTGGCCGGTGCTATCGCCACCTGGCATCTCTGTCTTCCGGGTGAACTCCGTCCAGACTCAACTGCACCAAGAAATCCGCAGGGCCCCGGTCGCCGCCCCACACGGCGACCGTACGGCCCTCGGAGTCAAAGGAGCCCCCACATGAGATCTCCCAAGACGGCGCTGTCGGCGGCGCTCGGACTGGGCCTCGTCGCCGCGCTCGCAGCCGCGGCGCCGGTTTCGGCAGCTTCCCCCTCCCCCACCAACTCCTCCCACAGCACCCCCGCTTCGATCGCGGCCTACAACGGCTCGGCGGCCGAGAAGGCCGACACCAAGGCGTTCTTCGAGGCCGTGGTGAAGTCGGCCAAGGCCAAGATGAAGGCCCATCCCCACGCCGCCTCGGTGACCGTCACCTACGACGCCGGCGCGGCCCCGACCTTCGCGAACCAGATAGCCCAGAGCGCGTCGATCTGGAACAGCGCCGTGTCGAACGTGAAGCTGCAGGCGGGCAGCGGCGGCGACTTCCAGTACCGCGAGGGCAACGACCCGCGCGGCTCGTACGCCAGCACCGACGGCCACGGCAAGGGCTATGTCTTCCTGGACTACCAGCAGAACCAGGAGTACAACTCCACCCGCGTGGCCGCGCACGAGACCGGCCATGTGCTGGGCCTGCCGGACCACTACGAGGGCCCGTGCAGCGAGCTGATGTCCGGCGGCGGCCCCGGCACGTCCTGCCAGAACACCCAGCCGGACGCGAACGAGAGCGCCAAGGTGGACCAGCTCTGGGCCAACGGCCTGGCGGGCGTCCACTTCGGCAAGGCCTCCTGAAGTACCCCACGGGCCTTGTGACGTAACGAAGTTCGGCGGTGGCCGGCGGATGCGACCGAGCTGACGGTGGTCGGATCCGCACGGCCGGGGGCTGTCGAGAGCCGGGACCTGGCGGCCGGCGCTCGTACCCCACCAGCCCTCGCATCTCCAGCCGCCGCCCGTGCGGTGGGGCTCTCCGGAGCCCCACCGCTTTCGTCTGCCCGCGGCCAGGGAGGCGTCAGCCCCAGATCGCCTGTCCGGCGGCCACCCCGGCGAACGCCGCCGCCAGTCCGGCCGCCACGGTCACCACGACATTGGCCGCCGCACTCGCCCGGGCCCGGTCCGCGGCCAGCCGGAGCGTTTCGTAGGAAAAGGTCGAGTAGGTGGTCAGGGCACCGCACAGCCCCGTGCCGAGCAGCAGTTGGACGTGCGAGGAGGCGGCGCCGGCGGAGGCCGCGCCGGTCAGCAGGCCGAGGATCAGGGAGCCGACGGCGTTGACGGTGAAGGTGCCCCAGGGGAAGACGGTGTCGTGGCGGGACTGCACATAGCGGTCGGTGAGGAAGCGCAGCGGTGCCCCGACCATGGCACCGGCCACCACCAGCAGCCAGTTCACCCGCGTCCGCCCTCACCGGCGCCCGTACCGCCCGTACCGCCATTTCCGCCCGTACGCCGGTAGGAGATCATCTCGCACGGGTCGAGGGTCACCAGCCCGCCGTCCGCGAGGAGTTCGTCCAGCTGCGGGAGGAAGGCCCGCACCCGCTCCTCCGTGTCGACGACGACGATCGCCACCGGCATTTCCTCGCTCAGGGAGAGCAGGCGCTGGGTGTGGACGATGCCGGCGGAGCCGAAGCCCTCGATCCCCCGGAAGACGCTGGCCCCGGCCAGCCCCGCATGGCGCGCGCGGTGCACGATCTCCGCGTAGAGCGGTTTGCGGTGCCATACGTCCTCTTCGCCGACGAGGACCGTGAGCCGCAGCGCGGGGGCGCCGCCCGGATGTGCCGTGCCGTGTGTCATGCCGTCCGCCGCCTCAGTTGGAGAAGTGCCCGGGTGCCGGTCACCCCGGCCCACACGGCCGCGAGCGTGACCAGCACGGTACCGACGAGAGTGGCCAGGGCCGCGGCCGCCCGCCCGGCGGCGACCAGCCGCTGGATGTCGACGGCGTAGGTGGAGAAGGTGGTGAAGCCGCCGAGGATCCCGGTGCCGAGGAAGGGGCGCACCAGCCGGTGGGCCGCGCGGACCTCGGTGATGATCACCATCAGGACGCCCATCAGCGCACAGCCGGCGGCGTTGACGGTGAACGTGGTCAGGGGGAAAGCGCCGTGGGCCGTGGGCCACAGCAGCGCGGCGCCGTAACGGGCCGTGGCGCCGATCGCGCCGCCCGCCGCCACCACGCCGATCACCGGCCACTGCCCCTGCCAGGGCGCCGCCGGCCGGCCTCGCTCATCCATATCTCTCCCGAGATCATCGCCGCCTTCAGGCTAACCCTGTGCGTTTGACACCGCTAAACATGGGATGTTCCCATCACCGGTGGAATGCCATCCCCAGGAGCGCCGGAAGAACCGGCCTCCTGCGAAGACGGAGGAGGCCGGCGCCGATGCCGCTGCGCAGCACCGCCCGCACCAGCCTGGTCGATCTGGTCATCGAGCAGATGGAGCGGCTGATCGCCGACGGCGAGTGGGAGGTCGGCACGAAGATCCCCGCCGAGCCCGTGCTGGTGGAGCAGCTGGACGTCGGGCGCAACACCGTCCGCGAGGCGGTGCGCGCGCTGGTGCACACCGGGATGCTGGAGCCGCGGCAGGGCGACGGGACCTATGTCCGCGCCGGCAGCGGCTTCGGCGCGGCCGTACAGCGGCGGCTGCAGCGGGCCGAGAGCCTGGAGGCGTACGAGGTGCGCGCCAGCCTGGAGCGCGATGCCGCACGCTATGCCGCCGAGCGCCGTACCGACGAGGATCTTGCCGCGCTGCGCGGTGCGCTGGCCGAGCGCGGCCGGGCCTGGGAGAGCGGCGAGGTGGCCGCCTTCATCGATGCGGACATGCGCTTTCACCGTGCGGTGGCGGCCGCCGCGCACAACAGCGTGCTGGCCGAGCTGTACGAGCACTTCAGCGATGCGCTGCGCGGGACGCTGCAGACCGTGCTCGGCACGCCGCTGCCCGAGGCGGTCCGCCATCAGCTCGACGCGCACACCGCCATCGTCGACGCCATCGAGGCGCGGGACGCCGAGGCCGCCGAGCGGGCCGCGCTGGCGCACCTCACGGAGGCGATGAACGCCCTGCGCGAGCCCGCCCCAAACCCCCGCGGCCGGGGCGGCCGCACCACCCCTGACCCTGGAGACGACGCACGTGCGTGACGAAGGAGGACCGGCAGCCGTGGAGGCACGGCCCGCCGCCGGCATATCCGAAGGCCCGGCAGCCAGGGCGGACGCGTCCGTCACCGGCAGGTCCGGGCCCCCGGGCACCTCCGCTGCCGGCCTGCCAGGAGGCCCGGACGCCGCACCGGCGCCGGCTCCGTCCGGCGTCGCCGGGCGCCGCGCCCTGTACCTCGGCGCCGGCGTCGTCCTGCTGGCTCTGAACCTGCGTCCGGCCCTGGTCGCCGTCTCCCCGCTCGTCGGCACCATCCGCGGCGACAGCGGGATGTCGGCCGCCGCCACGAGTCTGCTCACCGCGCTGCCGCTGCTCTGCTTCGGCCTGCTGGCGCCGGTCGCGCCGCGGCTGGGGCGGCGGCTGGGCATGGAGCGGTCGCTGCTCGGCACGATGGCACTGATCTGCGGCGGAACCGCGCTACGGCTGCTGGACTCGACCGTGGCGCTGTTCGCCGGAACGCTGGTGATCGGCGCCGGGATCGCCGTCGCCAATGTGCTGCTGCCCGGCCTGATCAAGCGGGACTTCCCGGCCAGGGCCGGGCTGATGACCGGGCTGTACTCGATGTCGCTGTTCGGCGGCGCCGCGCTCGCGGCCGGCGTCACGGTACCCGTCCAGCAGGCCGCCGGTCTGAACTGGCGTGCCACGCTGGCCTGTTGGGGCGCACTCGCGGCCCTCGCGCTGGTCTGCTGGCTGCCGCAGGCCCGGACCCGTACGCGCGTGCCGGGGGCCGCGGCCCACGCTGCGGCCCACCCGGTGCGCGGACTGTGGCGCGATCCGCTGGCCTGGCAGGTGACCGGCTATATGGGCCTGCAGTCGCTGAGTTACTACGCGGCCGCCGCCTGGCTGCCGACGATGCTCACGGACGCCGGGATGAGCGCGGGCGACGCCGGGTGGATGCTCTCCTTCTCCTCGCTGCTGGGCATCACCGGCTCGTTCCTCGCGCCGGTCGTCGTGGGCCGCCGGCTGCGGGCCGGCGTCCTGGCGGCCGCGGGCGCGCTGTTGTGCGCGGCCGGTTTCCTCGGGGTGCTGGTCGCGCCGGCCTCCGGCGCCTACCTCTGGATGGTGCTGCTCGGCCTGGGCCAGGGCGCGGCGATCAGCCTCGCGCTGCTGTTCATCGTGCAGCGCGCACCGGACGCCCGGCACGCCGCCCAACTCTCCAGCATGGCCCAGTGCTTCGGCTATGTCCTCGCGGCGGCCGGCCCGGCCGTCCTGGGCGCCGTGCACGACCTCTCCGGGAGCTGGACGGTCCCGCTGACCGTCCTGCTGGCGCTGCTGCTGCCGCAGATCGCGGCGGGGTGGTGCGCGGCCCGGTCGCGGCAGGTGGCGGGGCGGTAGCGGCGGGGCGGGACGGACGGGACACCCTGGCACCCCGTCCCGCTCCGTCCCACTCCACCCCCTCCACCCCGCTCCGCGCGGGTCACACCGGGACGGTCTCCCGTACGGGGTGGTGCCGGCTGATGTTCCGGGCCAGCAGCTCGGTGGCTTCCTTGACCCCGATCCCGCCGCCGCTGCCCCCGGTGGCGGGCA
Source organism: Streptomyces sp. NBC_00400 (assembly GCF_036048035.1). Classification (NCBI taxonomy): domain Bacteria; kingdom Bacillati; phylum Actinomycetota; class Actinomycetes; order Kitasatosporales; family Streptomycetaceae; genus Streptomyces; species Streptomyces sp. NBC_00400. Next base: position 2,614,144 of record NZ_CP107940.1, read on the forward strand.
GCCGTCCGTCCGCGTACTTCAGCTCGGCCATCGCGGTCTCCATCGCCCGGTGCGCGGCGAACAGACAGGGGGTGCTGTAGATGGCCACATCGACGCCGAGCTCGGTCAGTTCGGTCAGCGAGAGCCGCGGGGACTTCCCGCCCGCGATCTGGTTGAACAGCAACGGCTTGGTGCCGAGGACCGCGCGGATCCGGCGGATCCCCTCGACGCTGCGCACCCCGTCGACGAGCACCACATCCGCGTCGGTCCCGGCCAGCGCCGCCGCCCGCCGCAGCATCTCGTCCTCCTCCGTGGCGTCCGTGCGGGCCACGACGAGCAGATCGGTACGGCTGGCCAGCACCAGGTTCAGCTTCTCCAGGTACTCCTCCAGCGGCAGCAGCAGCTTGCCGTCCGCATGGCCGCAACGGCGGGGCCGCTTCTGGTCCTCCAGGATCACCCCGGTCGCGCCGGTCCGCTCCAGGCGCTGCACCACATGGCAGGCCACTTCGGGGTCGACATAGCCGTCGTCGATGTCCACCAGCAGATGGTGGCGCGGGAACGCGCCGCGCAGCCGCTCCACGAAGGCGACCATGTCGGGCCAGGCGATGAACCCGATGTCCGGAAGCCCGTAGTACGACGCGGCGAAGCCGAAGCCGGACACGAAGAAGCCGTTGTAGTGCGCGGCGGCGATCGAGGCCGAGTGCATGTCGTGGACGCCGATCAGCGGCGTCGTCCCTTCGGCCGCGATCTCGTCACGCAGTGCTCGTCCGTACCGCATTGTGCTCTCCTCACAGAACCGGCGGGGACCGCGGTCCGGCGTCCGGGGGCGCGTTCGGGGACGCGCGGAAGGGTCCGGCGCCGCGATCACCCGCCCACTGGGGAACTGGTCAGAGCATGCTTATCCGGCGCATCGGCACCATGCCCTTAACACGCCACGGTCTTACCCAACTTTCTCTTTCTTCTTCCCCGCGTGCGCACCCGACGGGCTCGCGGGCCCACCCCGGGGCCGTCCGTGCTCCTCGGACGGGCTTCAGAGCCAGCCGTTGCGCTTGAAGCCGCGGTGGATCACCCGGCAGAGCGTCACGATCAGCCCCATGACCAGCGGATAGCCGAACGTCCAGTGCTTTTCCGGCATATGGTCGAAATTCATGCCGTACACACCGCAGACCATGGTCGGCACCGCCAGGATCGCAACCCAGGCACTGATCCGGCGCATGTCCTCGTTCTGGGCCACGGTGACCTGGGCGAGATGGGCCTGGAGTATGGAGTTGAGCAGTTCGTCGAATGCGGTGATCTGCTCGGTGACCCGGTCGAGATGGTCGGCGACGTCCCGGAAGTACGTCTTGATCCGGGGCTCGACCTGCGCCATCGGCTGGGTCGCCAGCTCCTGCATCGGCCGGTCCAAGGGAGCCACCGCGCGCTTGAGTTCCAGCAGCTCACGCTTGAGCTGGTAGATCCGGCCGGCCCCGCCGCTGCCGCGCGCGGAGAAGACCTCGCTCTCGACGTCGTCGATATCGACCGAGACGGCGGCGGCGACATCGAGGTAGTCGTCCACCACCAGGTCGGCGACGGCGTGCAGCACGGCGGACGGACCGAGCGCCAACTGCTCGGGCACGGACTCCAGTTGCTCGCGCAGCGGGCCCAGCGAGCCATGCCCGCCGTGCCGTACGGTGATCACGAAGTCGGTGCCGGTGAAGACCATGATCTCGCCGGTCTCGACGACTTCGCTGGTGTCGGTGAGCCGGTCGTGCTCGACATAGCGGACCGTCTTGAAGACGGTGAACAGCGAATCGTCGTAGCGCTCCAGCTTGGGCCGCTGGTGCGCATAGACCGCGTCCTCCACGGCGAGCGGGTGCAGCCCGAACAATTCGACAATTCCGGCGAATTCCTTCTCGGACGGCTCATGCAGGCCGATCCACACAAATCCACTGCCGGATTCGCGGACCCGGCGGATCGCCGCCTCGGCCGGATGGTCGCCGTCCTGCCGCACGCCGTCCACGTACACCGCGCAGTTCACCACGGCGGTGCCGAGCGGCGAACGCGCCGGGTGGCTGAGGTCGACCCCCCGGGTGCGCGGCTGCGGCAGCCGGACGGCCTTGCGGAGGTTGCTGATCATCGACACCGGGCCAGTATGGCCCGCGGGAGCGCATGAGCGGTACGGCGCAGCGGCTGTTTTACCCAGCGCGGCGGGGCGAAGACGCTGGGGAGCGGACGACGGCATGGCGACACCCCCAACGGAATACCCTAGGGGGGTATATCGTTCACCGGGGGACGGGCACGGGCACGCGCAGCACACCGAGGAGCAACCATGACGACCGCGGTCGGAGAGCACGGAGTCGAATTGGAGATCGGCGGGATGACCTGCGCTTCGTGCGCCGCCCGCATCGAGAAGAAGCTCAATCGCATGGAGGGGGTCACCGCCACGGTCAACTACGCCACCGAGAAGGCGAGGGTGACCGTCGCGCAGGGCAGCGGCGTCGAGGCCGCCGACCTGATCGCCACCGTGGAGCGCACCGGCTACACCGCGGCCGTCCCGGAGCCGCCTGCCCCGGCCCCGGCGTCGGTCACCGTCGGACCCGCCGGTGACGAAGGCCACGGCGGGACGGCCGGGCAGACGGACGGCCGGGCGGACGGCCGGGCCGAGGGCCGCCGGGCGGACGGCCGGCCCGGCGGCGACGGGCTCGCCGCGCTCCGTCAGCGCCTGCTGATCTCCCTCGCCCTCTCCGTCCCGGTGGTGCTGCTGGCGATGGTGCCGCCCCTGCAGTTCACCAACTGGCAGTGGCTCTCGCTGACCCTGGCCGCGCCGGTGGTGGCGTACGGCGCCTGGCCGTTCCACCGGGCCGCCTGGACCAATCTGCGGCACGGCACTGCCACGATGGACACCCTCATCTCCATGGGCACCCTCGCGGCGCTGGGCTGGTCTCTCTGGGCGCTGTTCTTCGGCACCGCGGGCATGCCCGGGATGACGCACCCCTTCGAGCTGACCATCGCCCGCACCGACGGCAGCGGCAGCATCTATCTGGAGGCCGCGGCCGGTGTCACCACCTTCATCCTGGCCGGGCGGTACTTCGAGGCGCGCGCGAAGCGGAAGGCGGGAGCGGCGCTGCGGGCGCTGCTGGAGCTGGGCGCCAAGGACGTCACCGTGATCCGGGACGGCCGTGAAGTCCGGGTCCCCACCGCGGCGCTGCAGGCCGGCGACCGTTTCACCGTACGGCCCGGGGAGAAGATCGCCACCGACGGGACGGTGCTGGAGGGCGCCTCCGCCGTGGATGCCTCGATGCTCACCGGTGAGTCCGTCCCCGTCGAGGTGTCCCCCGGCGACACCGTCATCGGGGCCACCGTCAACGCGGGCGGCCGGCTGGTCGTCGAGGCCACCCGGGTCGGCGCGGACACCCAGCTCGCCCGGATGGCGCGGCTGGTCGAGGACGCGCAGAACGGCAAGGCCGCGGCCCAGCGGCTGGCGGACAGGATCTCCGCGGTCTTCGTGCCGGCCGTGATCGCGCTCGCCCTCGGCACCCTCGGCTGCTGGCTCGCCACCGGCGCCGGCGCGGTGGCCGCCTTCACCGCCGCCGTCGCCGTCCTGATCATCGCCTGCCCGTGCGCCCTCGGGCTGGCCACGCCCACCGCGCTGATGGTCGGCACCGGACGCGGCGCCCAGCTCGGCATCCTGCTCAAGGGGCCCGAGGTTCTGGAGTCGACCCGGCGGGTGGACACCGTCGTCCTGGACAAGACCGGCACGGTCACCACCGGCGTGATGACACTCACCGGGGTCCACCTCGCCGAGGGCGTCACCGAGCCGGAGGTGCTGCGGCTGGCCGGCGCCCTGGAGCACGCCTCCGAGCACCCCGTCGCCCGTGCCATCGCCACCGGCGCAGTGCAGCGGACCGCGGCCGGCGCATCGGGCGCAGCACCGGCCCCCGAGGGTTTCCTTCCCACCCCCGAGGACTTCGTGAACGTCCCCGGCCTGGGCGTCCGGGGAGTGGTCGAGGGACACACCGTGCTGGTGGGCCGCGAGCAGCTGCTGAACCAGGCGTCCCAGTTCCTGACGCCCGAGCTGGCGGCCGCCAAGGCCGCGGCCGAGGCCGAGGGGCGTACCGCGGTCACCGTCGGCTGGGACGGCGCACCGCGCGCGGTGCTGGTGGTGTCCGACGCGGTGAAGCCCACCAGCGCCGAGGCGGTGCGCCGGCTGCGGGCGCTGGGGCTGACGCCGGTCCTGCTGACCGGCGACAACCGCGCCGTCGCGGCGGCGGTCGCCGCCGAGGTCGGGATCGACGAGGTGATCGCCGAGGTGCTGCCCGAGGACAAGGTGGCGGTCGTCGAACGGCTGCAGTCCGAGGGCCGCTCGGTCGCGATGGTCGGTGACGGCGTCAATGACGCGGCCGCGCTGGCCCGCGCCGACCTGGGGCTGGCGATGGGAACCGGCACCGATGCCGCCATCGAGGCCGGCGACCTCACCCTCGTACGGGGCGATCTGCGCGCCGCGGCGGACGCCATCCGGCTGGCCCGGGCGACCCTCGGCACCATCCGGACCAACCTGTTCTGGGCATTCGGCTACAACGTCGCGGCGCTGCCGCTGGCCGCCGCCGGACTCCTCAACCCGATGATCGCCGGGGCCGCGATGGCGTTCTCCTCGGTCTTCGTCGTCGGCAACAGCCTGCGGCTGCGCCGCTTCCGGGCCCTGGCCGGGTAGCAGGCCGGACCGCCGGCGGGAGCTGCCGCGCACGGGCCCCGGAAGGCTTCCGGGACGCGCCCGCGAGGGGAGCAATACGCCCCGGGCGCGGTAGCTCTGCCGTTGGATCGGGCGGGCTGCTGCCCCTGCGGGCTGCCGCCCTCCGCCCGCGGGCGCCCCGCCCCTGCGGGCCGTCCGCGGGCCGGACCCGGGCCGGACCCGGGCCGGACGCCGGGGGTGGACCTCCGGGGGCGGATCTCCGCGGTTCTGACAAGTGTCTCCAGTTCTGGCGACGGAACATTGGCAGTTCACGCAGCCGCCGGCCGGCAGTGAGGGGTGAGACTGGTGACCTACCGCCACCCACGTACAGGGGATTTCATGACCGGGTCACGCGTCCTGGCTCTCGGCCATTACCAGCCCTCCGGCGTGCTCACCAACGACGACCTCGCCACGATGGTCGACACCGACGACGCCTGGATCCGCAGCCGGGTCGGCATCCGCACCCGCCATGTCGCCGCCCCGGACGAGACCGTGGACGCCATGGCGTCCGCCGCCGCGGCCAAGGCCCTGGCCGCCAGTGGCCTGGCCCCGCAGGACATCGATCTGGTGCTGGTCGCCACCTGCACGGCCACCGACCGCAGCCCGAACACCGCGGCCCGGGTCGCCGCCCGGCTCGGGCTGGACGCACCCGCCACGATGGACCTCAACGTCGTCTGCTCCGGCTTCACCCATGCGCTGGCCACCGCCGACCACGCCATCCGGGCCGGTTCCTCGACCCATGCGCTGGTCATCGGAGCGGAGAAGTTCACCCAGGTCGTGGACTGGACGGACCGCTCGACCTGCGTACTGGTCGGCGACGGGGCGGGTGCCGCGGTGGTCAGCGCCTCGCCCGAGCCGGAGATCGGTCCCGTGTTGTGGGGCTCGGTGCCGCAGATGGGCGGCGCGGTGCGCATCGAGGGCGAGCCGGCCCGCTTCTCCCAGGAGGGCCAGACGGTCTACCGCTGGGCGACCACCCAGCTGCCGGCCATCGCCCGCACGGTGTGCGAACGCTCCGGGATCACGCCCGCCGATCTTGCCGGCGTGGTGCTGCACCAGGCCAACCTGCGGATCATCGAGCCGGTCGCGGAACGGCTCGGCGCGGTCAACGCGGTGGTCGCCAAGGACGTCGTCGACTCCGGGAACACCTCAGCGGCCTCCGTGCCGCTCGCCCTGTCCAAGCTGGTCGAACGCCGGGAGATCAGCTCCGGCGCTCCGGTGCTGCTGTTCGCCTTCGGCGGCAACCTCTCGTATGCGGGACAGGTCATCCGCTGCCCCTGAGGCGGGCGCCGCCGCGTACGGGAGGCAGGCGCCGCCGCGTCCGATTCGTTCAAGACCGCGGCACGGCGGACACCCTACGCTCGCCGCATGACCAGCACCCCTTCCTCCAGCACGCCTTCCTCCAGCACCCCTCCCTCCACGACACCGCCCTCCACCACACCGCGGTTCGCCGCCATCGGCATCGTCGTGGCCGACATGGCCGCGGCCCTCGCCTTCTACCGCCGCCTCGGCCTGGACGTCCCCGCCGACGCGGACCGCGCCCCGCACGCCGAGGCGCAGCTCCCCGGCGGTCTGCGGCTGATGTGGGACACCCACGAGACCGCGCGGGCCGTCGACCCGGACTGGACTCCGCCGCAGGGCGGCACCCCGACGGGGCTGGCCTTCGAGTGCGCGGGCCCCGCCGGGGTCGACGCGGTCTACGCGGAACTCACCGCCGCCGGCTATACGGGCGAGAAGCCGCCGTGGGACGCCTTCTGGGGGCAGCGCTACGCCGTCGTACAGGACCCGGACGGCCACGGAGTCGATCTGTTCGCGCCGCTGCCGTAGGGGGCCTGTCCGCCATGGGACACGTTCGCCCTAGCCGATGTCCCCGGGGTGCTCGCGCAGGTACATCGCGCCGCAGCTGTGGCAGAAGGGCTCTCCCCTGGGCGTGCCCCAGACGTCGGCCGTCTGGGTGGCGGCCGCCGGCGCCAGCTCCCGCCCGCACATCGCGAGGGTGCCGTCCAGCCGCACCATGTGCCAGATCTTCACCGGCGTGTCCGCGTGCGGCAGGACGCCTTCCTCGTACTCGGCGCGCATCTCGTGCTCCATGGCGGTGCACCTCCTACGCCCACGATGCGCCAGCCGCCGGGCGGCCACAACGGCAAGGGGGCGCCGGGCCGACGGCCGAAGGACGCGCACGGGGCGGTGCCGGGCCGACGGCCGAAGGAGCCACACCGGACGGCGCCGGGCCGACGACCGGAGGACCCGCGCAGACGGCACCGGGCCGTCCGCCCGTCAGAACACCGACCATCCCGTCAGCGTCGTGAAGTGGTCCAGTGCCGCGGCGCCCGCCACCGAGTTTCCGCGGGCGTCGAGCCCGGGACTCCATACGCACAGCGTGCAGCGGCCCGGGATCACGGCGATGATGCCGCCGCCGACCCCGCTCTTCGCGGGCAGCCCGACACGGTAGGCGAACTCCCCTGCCGCGTCATACGTCCCGCAGGTCAGCATCACCGCATTGATCCGCTTGGCCTCGCGGGCCTCCAGCAGGCGGCGGCCGTCGGCGCGCAGCCCGTGGCGGGCGAGGAACCCCCCGGCGACGGCCAGATCCCGGCAGCTCATCTCGATCGAGCACTGCCAGAAGTAGTGCTCGATGACGCTGGGGACGGGGTTCTCCAGGTTGCCGAAGGACGCCATGAAATGCGCCAGCGCGGCATTGCGGTCGCCGTGTTCGGCCTCGGAGTCGGCCACCGCCTGGTCGAAGGCGAGGTCCGGGTTGCCGCTCTCCTCACGCAGGAAGTGCAGCATCGAGGTGCTGGCGTCGCCGGTGAGGGTCTGCAGCCGGTCGGTGACCACCAGGGCGCCCGCGTTGATGAACGGGTTGCGCGGGATGCCGTCCTCCGCCTCCAGCTGGACCAGCGAGTTGAACGGCGTACCGGACGGTTCGCGGCCCACCCGCTTCCAGATGTCGTCGTGTCCGTCATGGCTCTGCGACATCACCAGCGCCAGCGAGAAGGCCTTGGAGATGGACTGGACGGAGAACGGGATCTCCCAGTCGCCGACGCCGTACACCTCGCCGTGGATATCGGCCACCGCGATCCCGAAACGGTCCGCTGACACCCGTTCGAGGGCCGGTATGTAGTCGGCGACCCTGCCCTGTCGCACATACGGCCTGGCGTGGGCCGCTACCTCCTCGAGAACGGCCTGGTAGTCCATGACGGACACGCTAACCCGGGGCGAGCAGCACCCCCATCGGGGCCCCCGCCAGCGCCTTCACCTCGCGGGCGAGATGCGCCTGATCCGCGTATCCGGCGCATACCGCGACCTGTGCGCGGGGCATCCCGGAGCGCGCCAGACCGAGCGCGCGGACGAACCGGAGCACCCGGGTCAGGGTCTTGGGGCCGTACCCGAACGCGTCCAGGCTGAGGCGGTGCAGCTGGCGTCCGCTCAGCGCGACGGACCGCGCCACCTCGGCGACGGGGCGGCCGCGGGCGAGTGCCGCGGCGACGGCGGCGGTCCGGCCCCCTGTCGTGGTGGCATCAGCGTCCTGGAGACGAACCCCGGCTGCCTCCTCCAGCACGCGTCCGACGCCGCCGACACCGCCCACGTCCCCCACACCGCTCCCGTCGCCCGTCGCCCGTGCCGCCGCCAGCCGCCCGGCGAGCTCCCGTACCCGGCCGGCGGGCCACAGGTCCGCCAACGGCACCCGCCGGTTGCGCAGTTCATGGGCCGGTACACCGAAGACGGCCGGCCCCTGCCCCGGTGCGAAGCGCAGCCCGACGAAGGGGGTGCCTCCCGTGCCCTCCAGGCCATGAGAGCCCTCCAGGGCATGGGGGCCCTCCAGGGCATGGGGGCCCTCCAGGGCATGGGGGCTCCCCGGACCATGAGCAAGAACGCCGGGGACGACACCCCCCGGGAAATGCGGCCCGGTGTCCGGCCCGGCCACCAGCAGCCGTCCGCCCTCGCTCCAGATCAGGTCCATACAGCCGTCGGGCAGCACCGGCCGGGCCGTGGGAGGTGCCGTGCGGGTCCACAGCACCGCGCCGGCCGGCCGCGACGCCCGCTCCCGGTATCCGCCGGACACACCGCATACACCGGATGCGCCGGATACGCCGGGTGGCCCATCCGAGTAGCGCTCTTCGTCCATATCCCCCAGCCTGGCACGGGAACCCCACGGCCGTCCGCGCCGTTGATCCCTTACGACACGGACCTCACGGAGGTGGCACATGTCAGGGTTTCTCGACCGCGCGAAGGAACAGGCCCAGAGCGCACTGAACCAGGGCAAGCAGAAGGTCGACGAGGTGCAGCAGAACCGCGCCGGCAACGAGCTGCTGAGAAAGCTGGGCGCCGCGTACTTCGCCGAGCGGCGGGGCAGCGGCTCGCCCCAGGCGACCCAGGACGCACTGAACACCCTGGAGGCACATGTCAATGCGCACGGGGACGCGTTCCTGCACACGAGCGGGTAGCGCACATCCCGTCAGGAGGCAGGGCACGGTCCGCCCCACCGGCAGCCGGGACACCACCGGCGCCCGGGACAATGGGCAGTGTGACCAGCACCGCCCCCGGCCCGCTGCCGGATCCGCACGCCCTGCGCCCGCGCCTGCCCTCGCCCCTCCAGGAGATCGAGGACGAGCCGTTCGCGCGCCGCGGCGTGCGGCTGCTGCTCAAGCGGGACGATCTGATCCACCCGGATCTGGCGGGCAACAAATGGCGCAAGCTGGCGCCGAACCTGCGCGCCGCGGCCGCCGCCGGTGACCGCGCGCTGCTGACCTTCGGCGGCGCGTACTCCAACCATCTGCGGGCCACCGCCGCGGCGGGCCGGCTGCTCGGCTTCGCCACCATCGGTGTGGTCCGTGGCGACGAACTCGCCGGCGCCCCGCTCAATTGGTCGCTGGCCCGCTGCGCCGCCGACGGTATGCGGCTGTACTTCCTCGACCGGGCCCGCTACCGCCGCCCCGGTGACCCGGACGTGCTCGCCGCTCTGCACGACCGCTTCGGCGCGTTCCGCGTCATACCCGAGGGCGGCAGCAACTCCCTTGCCGCACAAGGCTGTACGGAGCTGGGCCGGGAGCTGCACGGCGCCGCCGACACCGTCGCGGTGGCCTGCGGAACGGGCGGCACCCTGGCCGGGCTCGCCGCGGGGCTGGCGCCGGGGCAGCGCGCCCTGGGGGTCCCCGTACTCAAGGGCGGCGACCCGCACTTCCTCCAGGAGGCGGTCGGGGAACTGCAGCGCGCGGCGTTCGGCGGACCGCGCGGCGACTGGCGGCTGGACGGCCGCTTCCACTGCGGCGGATACGCCCGCCGCACCCCGGAACTGGACGCGTTCGCGGACGCCTTCGAGGACCGGCACGAACTGCCCCTGGAGCGGATCTACGTCGCCAAGCTGCTGTACGGGCTGACGACGCTGGCCGAGGAGGGCGCCTTCTCCCCCGGCAGCACGGTGGCCGCAGTGATCACCGGCACGCCCTGAGCGCGAGCCCGGCCGAGCCCCGGGCCGGGCCACGGGCCGGGGACACCGGCGCCGCGGGCCACGGCAGCAGGTCCGGCGACCGCCGGAGGGGCCCGGTCCCCGCCCTGCCCCACCCGCCTACGAGGCCTCCTCCCGGTAGGCCGCCGCCTCCTCCAGGTCCAGCCTGCGCAGCAGCGTCCGCAGCATCTCGTCATCGATCCGGCCGGCGTCCCGCAGCTGGACGAACACCCGCCGCTCGGCGTCGATCATCTCGCGGGCCAGCCGCCGGTAGGTCTGGTCGGCGGACTCCCCGGTCACCTCGTTGACCGCGCCCAGCCGCTCCCACACCGAGTTGCGGCGCCGCTCCATGATCGTGCGCAGCCGGTCGGCGAGCGGCCCGGGCAGGGCGTTGCGCTCGTCCCGCAGAAGCTCGTCCAGGCGCTCCTCGGCGGCCCGCGAGGCCTCGTTCTGCGCCTGCGCCTCGGCAAGCGTCTCCCTCTGGGGGTCCGGTCCCGGCAGCTTCAGCGCGCGGATCAGCGGGGGCAGCGTCAGCCCCTGGACGACCAGGGTGGCGATGACGGTGGTGAAGGTCAGGAAGAGCACGAGGTTGCGGGCCGGGAAGGACCCGCCGCCGGGCACGGTGGCGGGGAGGGAGAACGCAATGGCCAGCGACACCACGCCGCGCATCCCGGCCCAGCCGACGACGACCGGGGCCTTCCAGTTCGTGTCCGGCTCACGGGTACGGATCCGGGCCGACAGGGCACGGGGCAGATAGGTCGCGGGAAAGACCCACACGAAGCGTGCCAGGACCACGGCGAGGAACATCACGGCCGCGTACCAGAGGGCCTGCGCCGCGCCGAACTCCCCGAGCCCGCGCAGCACGACCCGCAGTTGCAGCCCGATCAGCGCGAAGACCGCGGACTCCAGGACGAAGGAGACCACCTTCCACACGGCGGCCTCCTGCAGCCGGGTCTCGAAGTCGACCTGCCAGGAGCGGTGCCCCAGATAGAGGCCGACCACGACGACGGCGAGCACCCCGGAGGCGTGCAGCTGCTCGGCCGCCGCGTAGGCGAAGAACGGGATGAGCAGCGAGAGGGTGTTCTCCAGCAGCGCCGACTCGCGCAGCCGGACGCGCAGCCAGTGCAGCGGCACCATCAGGACGACACCGATGCCGATGCCGCCCAGCGAGGCGACGGCGAATTCCCTGATCCCGTCGCCCCAGGTGGCGCCGGCCCCGAGGGCCGCGGCCAGCAGCACCTTGTAGGCGGTGATCGCGGTGGCGTCGTTGAACAGCGATTCGCCCTGCAGGATCGTGGTGATCCGGTGCGGCAGCCCGAGCCTGCGGGCGATGGCGGTGGCCGCGACGGCGTCCGGCGGGGCGACGACCGCCCCCAGCACGAGCGCGGCGGTCAGCGGCAGCCCCGGGATGACGAGGTACGCCACACCGCCGACCGCCAGCGTCGCGAACAGGACATAGCCGACCGACAGCAGCGCCACCGGCCGCAGATTGGCCCGCAGATCCAGGTACGAGCTGTCCAGCGCCGCGGTGTGCAGCAGCGGGGGCAGCACCAGCGGCAGCACGATGTGCGGATCGAGGGTGTAGTCCGGGATGCCCGGGATGTAGGAGGCCGCGAGTCCCGCGGTGACCAGCAGCAGCGGCGCGGGGACGGGGGTACGGCGTGCCAGCCCGGCGACCGCCGCGCTCCCCGCGACCAGCAAAAACAGCGGCATCACTGCCATCGGACCCGTCCCGTCCCCGAACCCTTCGCCACCCGTCCCGGCGATCTAACCTGGCCATCATGAGCGAGTGCACGCATGTTCCCGAACTGCCGCGCCCCGTACCGGCCCCGCTGAGCGCCACCTGCCTGGAGTGCCTGGCCGCCGGCAGCCATCCCGTACAGCTGCGGAAGTGCCTGGTCTGCGGCCATGTCGGCTGCTGCGATTCGTCGCCGTACCGGCATGCCACCCGGCATTTCGAGGAGACCGGTCACCCCGTGATGCGGACGCTGGAACCGGGCGAGTCCTGGCGCTGGTGCTTCGCCGACCAGAAGCTGGTGTGAAGCGTCCCCGGACGCCCGTTTAGCCTTCACCCATGATCCGCGAAGCGACCCCCGACGACGTCCCTGTCATCCTGGCCATGATCGGCGAGCTGGCGGCGTACGAGCGCGAGCCCGAGGCCGCGCAGGCCACCGCGCCTCAGCTGAAGGAGGCCCTGTTCGGGCCGCAGCCGGCCGCCTTCGCGCTGATCGCGGAGGACGGCGGCGCCCCGGTCGGCTTTGCCCTGTGGTTCCGGAACTTCTCCACGTGGACGGGCACGCACGGTGTCTACCTGGAGGATCTGTACGTCCGTCCCGAGGCGCGCGGCGGCGGCCACGGCAAGGCGCTGCTCGCGGCCCTCGCGGAGATCTGCGTGGCCCGTGGATACGAGCGTTTCGAGTGGTCAGTCCTGGATTGGAATGAACCGTCCATCGGTTTTTACCGGTCGATCGGTGCTCAGCCCATGGACGAATGGACGGTCTTCCGGCTCACTGGAGAGGCACTGCACAACCTTGCGGGCACCTCGCGTGTCAACGGAGCGTAATCGGCATCGATTTGACAGTGCACACCCCTAGCCACTGTCCGTACCCGTGGCTTTACAATCAGTGACAGTGAGGGCGCCGGGCGGACCGGGGCCGGATCGCGCCGGACGACAGCCGCGCATCTTCCGGGCGACACCGGCCCGCAGATCGCGATAGCGTCACAGCCGAACCATGTGTCGCGCCGGATCGTTCTCCTTTCGTCCGAGGGGAGAAAAACCCGGCAGGAAATATCCCGAACAACGCGAATATCGCGCATTTCCAGCTCAACCAGCTTGTGCCACCTTGGAGGTGAGGGTGTCCCAGATCGCAGGCGAGCCCGGGACTCAGGACTTCGTGGAAGTCCGTCTGCCCGCTGCGGGTGCCTACCTGTCCGTGCTGCGTACGGCCACGGCCGGACTCGCAGCCCGCTTGGACTTCACCCTCGACGAGATCGAGGATCTGCGCATCGCGGTCGACGAGGCGTGCGCGATCCTGCTGCAACAGGCCGTCCCCGGCAGTGTGCTGAGCTGCGTCTTCCGTCTCATCGACGACGCACTGCAGGTGACCGTGTCGGCCCCGACAACCGACGGCCGCGCTCCCGAGCGCGACACGTTCGCCTGGACGGTGCTCTCCGCACTGGCCGGCAAGGTCGATTCCACGGTCGCCGAGGACCGAACGGTCACCATCAGTCTGTACAAGGAGCGCGGCGCCGGTCCCGGACCGTCATGACCGAACAGGGGGCCCCGTGAAAGATCTCGAACGCGGCGGGCGGATGGCGTCCAGTGCGACCATCCCCGAGCAGCAGGCCCGGCCGCATCCGGTGGGCGTAGACGAACACGGCGGCCGGTTGGATGCGGCGGAGCAGGCAGAGCGGGCGGACCACATGGAGCAGAGCGAGCAGCCGGGGCAGCAGGCGCATCAGCACGATGCGCCGGCCCCCGAACACCAGCCGCAGGATCACCAGCATGCGCAGGAGCCGCACGACCGCAGCGGCGCCCGTGCGCTGTTCTACGAGCTGCGCACGCTGCCCGACGGCTCGCCGGAGCGCGCCGAGCTGCGCAACACCCTCGTGCGGATGCACCTCCCGCTCGTCGAGCATCTGGCCCGGCGCTTCCGCAACCGTGGTGAGCCGCTGGACGATCTGACCCAGGTCGCCACCATCGGTCTGATCAAGTCCGTGGACCGCTTCGACCCGGAGCGCGGCGTGGAGTTCTCCACCTACGCCACCCCCACCGTCGTCGGCGAGATCAAACGGCACTTCCGCGACAAGGGCTGGGCGGTCCGCGTCCCGCGCCGTCTCCAGGAGCTGCGGCTGTCGCTGACCACCGCGACCGCCGAGCTGTCCCAGCGGCACGGCCGCGCGCCCACGGTCCACGAGCTGGCCGAGCATCTGGCGATCTCCGAGGAGGAGGTCCTGGAGGGGCTGGAGTCGGCCAACGCCTACAGCACCCTCTCCCTGGACGTCCCGGACACCGACGACGAGTCCCCGGCCGTCGCCGACACCCTCGGTGCGGAGGACGAGGCGCTGGAGGGCGTGGAGTACCGCGAATCCCTCAAGCCGCTGCTGGAGGACCTGCCCCCGCGCGAGAAGAAGATCCTGCTGCTGCGCTTCTTCGGCAACATGACCCAGTCGCAGATCGCCCAGGAGGTCGGCATCTCCCAGATGCACGTCTCCCGCCTTCTGGCCCGCACCCTCGCCCAGCTGCGCGACAAGCTGCTCGTCGAGGAGTGAACGGGAACTGAGCGGGGCGGGCGGGGCTCTCACGGGCTCCGCCCCTCGCACGTCCGGCCCCGGACCTCGTGTCAGGCCCGGTCCTTCCCGTCAGGGCCCTGCGCCCCTCGCGTCAGGCCCGGTTCCCTCCCGTCAGGCCCGGCCGTCCGGACGGGCCGCCCACGGGACGGTCCTCAGGGCGTCTCCCGCGGCCCGATGCCCAGTGCCTCGGTAGCCGTCGGATTGACCAGCAGGACGAGCACCACCACCGCGGCCACGGCCAGTCCGATACCGGCCGCGATCAGCGCACCGCCGCCGTGGACCAGCGTCCAGGCCACCGGCAGCGCCACGATCTGGGTGATCAGCGAGGGGCCCCGGCTCCAGCGGCGGCGCAGCCACAGCCCCCGCGCGGCCACCAGCGGCAGCACCGCGAGCGCCAGCACCGTCAGCCCGCCCATTTCCGCCTGCTGCGGACTGTCCGGCGAACCGGCGAGACCCATGAACAGCATGTACCCGCCGAGGGCCGCCAGCGCGAGCCCTTCGACCGCGGTGAGTGCCGCCGCGGCGCTCAGCCGGGCGGGCCGCGGGCCGGTCGGCTCGGGCGCGGTGGTGGGGGCGCCGGCGGCTCGGGACACGGACTGCTTCTGCTGACTGCTCACCCCAGCAGGGTAGCGCCGGCACCCCGGCCGCCGGGGCAGCCCCGGAGCCGGACGGGACGCATGGCCGGTACCGGCAGGTAGGTACGCTGCTCCATATGCGCGCACTTCTCGTGGTCAATCCGGCAGCAACCACCACCAGTGCCCGCACCCGTGAGGTGCTCACCCACGCGCTCGCCAGCGACCTCAAGCTGGAGGTCGCGCAGACGCAGTACCGCGGGCATGCCCGTGATCTTGCCCGGCAGGCCACCGAGAGCGGGGAGATCGACCTGGTGGTGGCGCTCGGCGGCGACGGCACGGTCAACGAGGTCGTCAACGGCCTGCTGGCAGGCGGCCCCGATCCGGACTCCCATCCCCGGCTGGCCGTCGTCCCCGGCGGCTCCACCAATGTCTTCGCCCGCGCGCTGGGGCTGCCCAATGACGTCGTGGAGGCGACCGGCGCCCTGCTGGACGCGCTGCGCGACGGCACCGAGCGCACCATCGGCCTGGGACTGGCCGCGGGCACACCGGGGACCGAGGACGAGGGCGTGCCGGAGCGCTGGTTCACCTTCTGCGCCGGCTTCGGTTTCGACGCCGGCGTCGTCGGCCGGGTCGAGCAGCAGCGCGAACGCGGCAAGCGTTCGACCCACGCCCTGTACGTGCGACAGGTCGTACGGCAGTTCCTGGTGGAGGCGAACCGCCGGCGGGGCATCCTCACGCTCGAACGCCCTGGCGGGACCGAGGGTACGGCGGAGATCGTCGAGGACCTCGCGCTGGCCATAATCTGCAACACCGCTCCGTGGACCTACCTGGGCAATCGGCCGATCTACCCGTCCCCGGACGCCTCGTTCGACACGGGCCTGGATCTGTTCGCACTGAGCAAGCTCTCGCCGCCCGCCGTGACCCGGTATGTCACCCAATTGCTGACGTCAACACCCGAGCGCGGCCCCCGGGGCAAGCACGCACTCTCACTTCACGACCTCACGAACTTCACCTTGCATTCGCAGGTCCCCCTGCCGTTCCAGATGGACGGTGACCACCTGGGACTGCGTACGAGTGTGACGTTCACAGGCGTTCGCCGTGCACTGCGTGTGATTGTGTGAGCAGTAGGGCCTAAAGTCCTTTCACTCGAACGTTTAGACTGGTTTCCACCCCCTGGAATGACGGCTGTGAGCTAGGCGACACCAAGGAATCAAAAAAAAGTTTCCGGAAGGGGTTGTATCCGCAGCCGAGGTTTGCGAGTCTCTTCATGGCGATCGGGACGGCCGCTTTACCGGCCCCCTTGAGAGCCCGAATCCCCCTCCTCATTCCACAGGACCGCACCAGTTCGCAACTGGAGTTCGGACCTTTGCTTGCGGAGGGATTCGTGAAAGCGTTCACATTCACAAGCAACGATCCCGTCATCACGAGGAGATGGAGCAGCCATGGACTGGCGTCACCGCGCCGTTTGCCGCGAAGAAGACCCCGAGCTCTTCTTCCCTATCGGCAACACCGGTCCTGCGCTCCTGCAGATCGAGGAAGCCAAGGCCGTCTGCCGCCGCTGCCCCGTCATGGAGCAGTGCCTGCAGTGGGCGCTCGAGTCCGGCCAGGACTCCGGCGTCTGGGGTGGTCTGAGCGAGGACGAGCGCCGCGCGATGAAGCGCCGTGCCGCTCGTAACCGGGCGCGCAACGCCAGCGCCTGAGCCAGTAGCCCCGTGGCCCCCGAGCCGCAGCGCGCAGTACCCCCGATGCACCTCCGGAGCTCACAGGCCCGGTCGTAATCGCATCGCAATAGCTTTGAGCCCCGGACCGGATGGGTCCGGGGCTTGCTGCTGTTCGGGGCCGGGCGGCAGCCGGCGGACCCGTCGGCCGCCGCCCGGTCTCAGTGCTGCTTCTCGGCGCGTACCGGTACGTCGAGGATGACCTGGGTACCGCGCTCGGGCGCCCGCACCATGTCGAACTTTCCGCCCAACTCCCCTTCCACCAGGGTCCGTACGATCTGCAGCCCCAGGTTTCCGGCGCGATGCGGATCGAAGCCCTCGGGCAGGCCGCGGCCGTTGTCCTGGACGGTGACCAGCAGCCGCGGTTCACCACGGCTGCCGCCGCGTACCGCGCCGACCTCGACCGTGCCGTGCTCCGCCTGGTCGAAGGCGTGCTCCAGGGCGTTCTGCAGCACCTCGGTGAGCACCATCGACAGCGGGGTGGCCACCTCGGCGTCCAGGATGCCGAAGCGCCCGGTGCGGCGGGTGGTCACCTTGCCGGGGGAGATTTCCGCGACCATGGCCAGCACCCGGTCCGCGATCTCGTCGAACTCGACCCGTTCGTCGAGGGTCTGGGACAGCGTCTCGTGCACGATCGCGATCGAACCGACCCTGCGCACGGCCTCGTTGAGGGCGTCGCGGCCCTGCGCGGAATCCATCCGGCGCGACTGCAACCGCAGCAGTGCGGCGACCGTCTGCAAATTGTTCTTCACCCGGTGGTGGATTTCCCGGATGGTGGCGTCCTTGGTGATCAGTTCCCGTTCGCGACGTCTCAGTTCGGTCACATCGCGCAGCAAAACCAGTGAACCGCTGTGTGTCCCCTTGGGTTTGAGCGGAATGGCGCGCAATTGAATGACGCCTTCGTCACCTTCGACCTCGAATTCCCTGGGGGCCCAGCCGCTGGCGAGCTTGACCAGTGCCTCGTCCACCGGGCCGCGGGCGGGCGCCAGTTCGGCGGTGGCCTGGCCGAGGTGATGGCCCACGAGGTCGGCGGCGAGGCCGAGCCGGTGGTAGGCGGAGAGCGCGTTGGGGCTGGCGTACTGGACGATGCCGTCCGCGTCGAGCCGGATCAGTCCGTCGCCGGCCCGCGGCGAGGCGTCCATGTCGACCTGCTGGCCGGGGAAGGGAAACGTTCCGGCAGCGATCATCTGGGCAAGGTCGGACGCGCTCTGCAGGTAGGTGAGCTCCAGCCGGCTGGGGGTGCGCACGGTCAGCAGATTGGTGTTGCGGGCGATCACACCGAGCACCCGGCCCTCGCGGCGCACCGGGATGGACTCGACGCGTACCGGCACCTCCTCGCGCCACTCCGGGTCGCCCTCCCGCACGATCCGGCCCTCGTCCAGGGCGGAATCGAGCATGGGACGGCGGCCACGGGGAACGAGATGGCCGACCATGTCGTCCTGGTAGGAGGTGGGGCCCGTATTGGGCCGCATCTGGGCGACCGATACGTACCGGGTGCCGTCGAGGGTGGGAACCCACAGCACGAGATCGGCGAAGGAGAGGTCGGAGAGCAGCTGCCACTCCGAGACCAGCAGATGGAGCCACTCGAGGTCGGTGTCGCTCAGAGCGGTGTGCTGGCGTACGAGATCGTTCATGGAGGGCACGTCTTGGAGCCTACCGGCGTACCGTGTACCTGTTGTCTCTGCATGGCCATGGACAAGTGAGAATGGTCTAGTCCAGAATTCAGCAAAAGGCCTCCGCTCTCCCCGCACAGGAGGGCGGAACGAGGCCGAAGCGCTCTCTGCCCTGACTGCGCCGAGGCCTCCGATCGACCGGTCCCTGGACGGGACCGTGCCCCTACCGCACACAGGGGCGCCTTCCGCCCGCAAGGCGGGGCCGGCCGATGTCAGCTCCGGGCTGCGGTGCCGGACAGGTTGAGGGTCCTGTCCCGGCGCCGCGGCCCGCGGGTGTTTCCGGGGGCTTGCCGGTGCGTGTCACCCCTCCTTCCATGGGCGGACGGCCTCGACATCCTGGTCAACGATGTCGGCACGACCGGCAGGCGGGAGCGGACCGCCCAGGTCACCGAAGCGGACCCCGGCCACCTCTTCGCGGTCAACACCAAGGCGCCGTTCTTCCTCACCCAGTCGCTGCTCCGACGACATCCGGCGGTACCCGAGGGCAGCCGGTGGCACCTGCGGGCAGCCGCCTGCCACGGACGACAGGTTGCCGACGTGTCATCACCCCGAGGGGAAAATGTGCCCCTTTGTTCGGAAGTGCCGCCGGGTCCGGAGGGCTTCGCTCTGTTAGATTGGTCTATACCACATGAGACCATTCTCCAGAACGGCAGGCCAAGCGTGGAAGTTGTCATCGTTCCGGACGCCACGGCAGGCGGCGAGCTGATCGCGGGGGCCCTCGCCGCCCTGCTGCGCCGTAAGCCCGACGCGCTGCTCGGTGTGGCCACCGGCTCTACCCCGTTGCCCATTTACGAGGCGCTGGCGGCGAAGGTCCGGGCCGGCGCGGTGGACGCGTCCCGGGCGCGCATCTGCCAGCTCGACGAATATGTCGGCCTGCCGGCCGGGCACCCCGAGTCCTACCGTTCGGTGGTCCTGCGCGAGGTGGTCCGGCCGCTCGGCCTCGGCGAGGGCTCGTTCATGGGGCCCGAGGGGTCGGCCGAGGATGTCCAGGCCGCCTGCGAGGCGTACGACCGTGCGCTGCGGGAGGCCGGCGGTGTGGACCTCCAGCTGCTCGGTATCGGCACGGACGGGCACATCGGCTTCAACGAGCCGTGCTCGTCGCTCGCTTCGCGTACCCGTATCAAAACGCTGACCCAGCAGACCCGGGCGGACAATGCCCGGTTCTTCGAGAGCCCGGACGAGGTACCCCACCACGTCATCACCCAGGGCATCGGCACCATCCTGGAGGCCCGCCACCTGGTGCTGCTCGCCACCGGCGAGGGCAAGGCCGACGCCGTGGCGCGTGCCGTCGAGGGCCCGGTCGCCGCGCTGGTCCCGGCTTCGGCGCTGCAGCTCCATCCGCACGCAACGGTCGTCGTGGACGAGGCCGCGGCCGCCAAGCTGAAGCTCGCCGACTACTTCCGCGCCACCTACGCGGCAAAGCCGGAATGGCAGGGCCTTTAGGAGCACGGACCGGCTGGGCGCGAGCGGGTTCACTCCCCGTGCGACGGCCCCCGGAGGCCGGTGAGGATTTCGGCGGCGGCGCGGCCGCAGACGCGGGCGGCGCCGTGGGTGGCGAGGTGCGGGGCGCCCCGGGGCGGGGCCTGGGGGACGCCCATTTCGACGACCGCGGTGTCGGGGCGGGCGTCGAGGAGGGCGCGCAGCGCGTCGGCCATCCACGGGTGGCGGTGGACGTCGCGGACCACGGCGACGACGCGGCGGTCCCCGGCCGCCGTGAGCAGACCGCCGATCAGCGCGGCGGTACCGGCCGCGGCGGCGGACTCGGCGGTGCAGGTGGTGGTCTCGGTGCCCGGGAGCAGCCGGGCCAGTTCGGCGGCGACGCCCCAGGGGGTGTCGTCCCCCACGGCGATATTGGCGAGCGGGGTGAAGGCGGCGACATACGCGGGCGAGGTCAGGGGCTCGTACGGGCCGTCGGCGGTGAGGCGCAGGGCGCGCCGGGCCGCGGTGAGACCGATCCCGGGCGCGGGCCCGGCCCCCTCCCCCGCACCCGCACCCGCGCTCCGGGTCCAGCGCGCCAGGGCCTGCACGCGTGCCGCGGCGTCGGCCAGCCGGCTCTCCGGCAGCTCGCCGTCGTGCACCGCCCGCACCAAGGCGTCACGCAACCGCAGCACGGTGTCCTCGTCCGCCAGTCCGCCGCCCACGCACAGGGCGTCGGCACCGGCCGCGAGGGCCAGCACACTGCCGCGTTCGAGGCCGTAGGTGGCGGAGATGGCCTGCATCTCCATCCCGTCGGTGACGATCAGCCCGTCGAAGCCGAGGCCGCCCTCGGCGGCGGGGGCGCGCAGCAGACCGTGCAGCGCGGCCGGGCTGAGGGTGGCGGGGCGGTCGGTGTCCAGGGCGGGCAGCAGGATGTGGGCGCTCATCACGGCCCGGGTGCCGGCGGCGATGGCGGCGCGGAACGGCACCAGCTCCCGTTGGCGGAGGGTGGCCAGATCGGCGGCGATGCGCGGCAGGTCGTGGTGGGAGTCGACGGCGGTGTCGCCGTGGCCGGGGAAGTGCTTGGTGCAGGCGGCGACACCGGTGGACTGCAGGCCTTCGACGTAGGCGGCGGTGTGCCGGGCGACCAGGTGCGGATCGGCGCCGAAGGAGCGGACGCCGATGACCGGGTTGGCGGGGTTGGAGTTGACGTCGGCGGAGGGGGCCCAGTTGAGGTTGATGCCGCAGTCGGCCAGCCGCCGGCCGAGTTCCCTGGCGACCTCGCGGGTCAGTGCGGTGTCGTCGACGGCTCCGAGCGCATGGTTGCCGGGGAAGGAGGAGCCGCCGCGCACTTCGAGGCGGGTGACATCGCCCCCTTCCTCGTCGATCGCGACGAGAAGGTCCTCCCGTTCGGTGCGCAACCGGTCGGTCAGGGCGGCGAGTTGTGCGGGGTCGGCGACATTGCGGCCGAAGAGGCCGACCGAGGTCAGCCCCTCGCCGAGCCGGCGCAGCAGCCAGTCGGGGGCGGTGGTGCCGGTGAAGCCCGGCTGGAGGACGGCGAGCGCATCGCGGGTGAGGGTGTCGGTGGAGCGTACCGGGCGTGCAGCGCCCGCAGAGCCCGCAAAAGAGGTCATGTGCGGCGTTATCCCTTCACTGCGCCGGAGGTGAGACCGCCGACCGCCTTGCGTTGCAGGAACAAGAAGAGGACCAGGATCGGGACGGCGAAGATCGAGGCCGCGGCCATGGTGGCACCCCAGTCGTCCCCGAACTGGCTCTGGAACCGCGAGAGCCACAACGGCAGGGTGCCCATGGCCGGTTCCTTGTTGAGGACCAGCACCAGCGGGAATTCGTTCCATGCGGTGATGAAGCCGAAGAGCGAGGTGGCCATCAGACCGGGTGCCAGCAGGGGGAAGACCACCTTGCCGAACGCCTGCCGCCGCGAGCAGCCGTCGACCATCGCGGACTCCTCCAGCTCCTTGGGCACCGCGGCGACATAGCCACGGAGCGTCAGCAGGGTGAACGGCAGCACCATGAGCATGTAGAAGCAGGTGAGCGGCAGCAGGCTGTTGAGCAGGTCCGCGTCCCGGACGATCAGGTAGACGGAGATCACCATGACCTCCCAGGGCGCCATCTGGGCGATCATGAAGGTCAGCAGGATGCCCCGGCGGCCCCTGAAGCGCATCCGGGTCAGGGCGAACGCCCCGCAGAGCGCGATCACCAGCGACAGGCCGACGGCGAGTACGGTCACCACGACCGAGTTCCGGACCAGCGCCCAGAAGTCGGGGGCGTTCACCGCCGTCGCGAAGTGCTCGACGGTGCCGTGGAAGGGGAACCACACCGGGTCTTCGGTGACGATGTCCCGGGTCGGTTTGAAGGCCGTGCTGAACATCCAGTAGACGGGGAAGGCGAAGCCGAGGGCCAGCACGAGCGCCGTGGCGTTGGGCCACAGGCGGCGGGCCGCCGCGGAAGCGGTGCGCTTCACAGCTCGTTCTCCTCGTGTCGTTCCTGCCTGAGCGTCAGACGCAGGTAGTGGGCGGTCACGGCCAGCAGCACCACGATCGTCAGCAGGGAGATCGCAGCGCCCATGCCGAAGTGGAGGTTGCCGACGCCCTCGGTGAAGGCATAGATCGGCAGCGTCTCGGTGAGCCGGTCGGGGCCGCCCTCGTTGATCGCGAAGATCTGCGGGAAGGCCTTGAAGACCCAGATGATCTCCAGGAACGTCGTGGCCAGGAAGAAGGGCCGCAGGAAGGGGAAGGTGACGGAGGTGAAGACCTGCCAGGTGCCGGCGCCGTCCATCCGGGCCGCTTCGTAGAGCTCCCTGGGGATGGTCGTGGTGGCGGCGTAGAGGTTCAGGGCCACGAAGGGCAGCGACTGCCAGACGATCAGCACGGTGATCACGGAGAAGGTCGACAGCTGGGTGCCGACCCAGTCGTAGTGGGCCATGGCATGCCAGCCGGCGTTGTCCAGCAGCCAGTTGACGACGCCGTAGCGGGAGTCGAAGAGCCACTGGAAGACGGTGGTGGCGGCGATCACCGGCATGGCCCAGGCCAGCACCAGCGCGAGGGACAGCGTCAGGCGCATCTTCTTGCCGAGCCGGGCCAGCAGCAGTCCGATCAGCACCCCGAGGACCATGATGAGGACGACATTGACCGCGGTGAAGACCAGGGTGCGCAGGGTGACCCGCCAGAACTGCTCGCTGCCCAGGATCTCTTGGTAGTTGCCGGTCCCGCGCCAGTCGGTGAGGTGCTGGATCAGCTCCTTCATATTGAGGTTCTGGAAGGAGAGCAGGAGGTTGCGCACCATGGGCCACCCCAGGAAGACCGCGGTGGCGAGCAGGGCCGGCAGCAGCAGGAGGTACGGGGCGCGGCGGGCGGGGAGGCGAGGGATGCGGCGGGCGGACGGATGAGGGGCACCGGGCCCCGCCCGCCGGCTGCCCGGGCCACGCCGCGCGGGCGGGGCGCCTCCCCCGCCGGTCTGCGGCACGGCGCTTCCCACCCCGTCGTCGAGCTGCGCTGCCATGGGTCCCCGCTCCCCCTCGTTCCGTGAAACCTCGGTGCACCTGGTGCCGCGCCTGCGTCCGTGCCGGCGGGGCCGTGCAAGGACGGCCCGCGGACGGCCGCCGGTTACTGCCGGGCGAGCCGTGCGTTGATCTCGGATTCGACGTCCTTGGCGGCGTCGGCCGGGGACTTACCGCCGAGAACGGCCGTCATATAGCTCTTGATCGGGTTCGGCAGGTTCTCCACCGCGGCCCACTGGGGAATCAGCGGAGTGGTGCCGCCGGACTTCTCCGCGGCGGGTGTGGCGGCCGCGGCGGCCGGATTCTGCTGTGCGACGCCGGCCAGATCGGCGGATTTCGGGGTCCAGCCGGCTTCCTTGACCATCTGTCCGTCGTTCTGCTTCGAGAGGGCGACCTTCAGGAATTCCTTGGCGAGTTCCTGGTTCCTGCCCATACCGGCGACGGCGAAGTTGGAGCCGCCGAGGAATACGCCTTCGGGCTTGGCCGCGGTCTCGCCGGGGATGGTGAAGAAGCCGATGTCGTTCTTGATGTCCGGATTGGCCTTGACGGCGACGGCGGCCTCGTAGCCCATGGCGATGACGGCGCCGGTCTTCCCCTTGGCGAAGATCTCACCCTGCTGCGGAGTGGCCTCGTCCTTGTTCTTGGGAGCGGTGCTGAAGTCCTGGTACTGCTTGTAGATGTCCATGGCCCGGGAGACCTTGGGGTCGCCGAGGTTGGAGACCCACTTGCCGCCCTGCTTCTTCACCAGCTCGGCGCCGGTGCCGAGGGTCAGGCCGTCGAGGAAGTACCAGTTCTGGCCGGGGAGATACAGCGGCTCGGCGCCGGTCTTCTTCTTGATGGTGCCAAAGGCCTGGAAGAGCTCCTTGCGCGTCTTGGGGATGCCCTTGAGTCCGGCCTCGGCCCAGATTTTCTTGTTGTACATCACCACGCGGTTTCCGGCGAACCACGGAAGCGCGTACTGCTTTCCGTCCACGAGCGAGGCCTTGTTGAAGGCGTCGTTCCAGTCGGAGCCGATCTCCTTCTTCAGATCGCCGAGATCGGCCAGGGCTCCGGCCTTGGCATAGGCGGCGGTCTGGGTGTTGCCGATTTCGACGACATCGGGCGGGGTGTCCTCGGAAAGGGCGGTGCTCAGCTTCTGCTGGATACCGTTCCACTGCTGGACCTTGAACTCGACGGTGGCGCCGGTCTTCTTCTTGAACTGCTCGGAGACCTGTTCGGTCCACTGCGCCGGATTCGAACCGCTCATCACCCAAACGGTCAGCTTCCGCCCCTTGAAGCCCCCGGCACCCGCCGTGCCGCCGCCACCGGCCCCACAGGCGGCGACACTCCCCAGCATTCCCACGACCGCCGTCGCCGCTATGAGCCCACGCTTCATTGCGCTCTCCCCCCAAGACCGGGTGTGGTCTTTAATGGTTTAGACCAGCGCCCCGCAGCTTGGCCTAGACCTTTTGGGGTGTCAAGGGTGTATAAGAGTCGCTGTCAGGTCCGTTACCGGACCGACATCTGACGAGCGGGGACCTGCACGGGAGCGCGGGAACCCACCCGTGCCACGATGTGAGCCGCTACGTACGGAGGAGCCGGTGACGGCAGCGCGACAGGAGTCGGAGAGGCGGGTCATGGAGACGGACGGGGGCAACGGTGCCGAGAGCGGCGGCGGCACACGGACCGCGCGGGTACCCAAGTACTACCGCCTGAAGCGGCACTTGCTGGAGATCACCGAGACCCTGCCACCCGGCACCCCGGTCCCGCCCGAGCGCACCCTCGCCGCGGAGTTCGACACCTCGCGCACGACGGTGCGCCAGGCCCTCCAGGAGCTGGTCGTCGAGGGCCGGCTGGAGCGCATCCAGGGCAAGGGCACCTTTGTCGCCAAGCCCAAGGTGTCCCAGGCGCTGCAACTGACCTCCTATACGGAGGACATGCGGGCCCAGGGCCTGGAGCCCGCCTCCCAGCTGCTGGACATCGGCTACGTCACCGCCGACGACCGGCTCGCCGGCCTGCTGGACATCGCCACCGGCGGCCGGGTGCTGCGCATCGAGCGGCTGCGGCTGGCCAGCGGCGAGCCGATGGCCATCGAGATCACCCACCTGTCGGCGAAGCGCTTTCCGGCGCTGCGCCGCAACCTCGTCAAGTACACCTCCCTCTACACCGCGCTGGCCGAGGTGTACGACGTCCGCCTGGCGGAGGCCGAGGAGACCATCGAGACCTCGCTGGCCACGCCACGCGAGGCCGGCCTGCTGGGCACGGACGTCGGCCTGCCGATGCTGATGCTCTCCCGGCACTCGCTCGACGCACAGGGGCAGCCGGTGGAGTGGGTGCGCTCGGTCTACCGGGGCGACCGCTACAAGTTCGTCGCCCGACTGCGCCGCCCCACGGACTGAGCGCCGCGCGGGAGGGCCGCCCCATGGGCCGGCCCTCCCGACGGACCGACCCGCCGCCCCCGCGGCCACGGGGGTGCGGCGCGCCCCTCAACGCCCCCGCCCCGCCCCCCGATGCGGCAATTACTCCCCAATCGGGACGAACCAGGTCATCGGCCGCGCCACAGGGCTGTCCCCAGGTGGATTCTCCATACCGATATGCGGACAGCTAGTGACGCGCGCCACGCCCCTGCCATAGATTTCCAGCCCATTACACAGGAGACAGCCACAGCCAGGGGACGGAGCCATGGCCATGACACAGTCAGTCGAATCGCCGGATCGCAGACAGGTGGTCACCCCCACGCGCGTGGTGGCCGGGGTCTGCCTGATCGCTCCGTTCGTGGCGATGCTGTGGGTGAGCTCGTACGCCAGGATCGAGCCGAAGCTCATCGGGATCCCGTTCTTCTACTGGTACCAGATGGCGTGGGTGCTGGTCTCGACGGCGCTCACCATGATCGCGTACAAGCTCGTACAGCGTGAGCAGCGCGCCCGCAAGGGCGGTGCGGCCCAGTGACTGTCACCGCGACCGCGACGGGTGCCTCCGAGGTGCTTGCCGCTTCCTCCGCCAAGGGCATCGACGGCGTGGCGCTCGCCGTCTTCGTCTTCTTCTTCCTGGCCGTGACGGTCATGGGATTCCTGGCCGCCCGCTGGCGCAAGGCCGAGCAGTCCGCCAACCTCGACGAATGGGGGCTGGGCGGCCGCAGTTTCGGCACCTGGGTGACGTGGTTCCTGCTGGGCGGTGACCTCTACACCGCGTACACCTTCGTGGCCGTCCCGGCGGCGATCTACGCGGCGGGGGCGTCCGGCTTCTTCGCCGTCCCGTACACGATCCTGGTCTACCCGCTCATCTTCACCTTCCTCCCCCGCCTGTGGTCGGTCTCGCACAAGCACGGCTATGTCACCACCTCCGACTTCGTGCGCGGCCGCTTCGGCTCCAAGGGCCTGTCGCTGGCCGTGGCGCTCACCGGCATCCTCGCCACGATGCCGTACATCGCACTCCAACTGGTCGGCATCCAGGCCGTCCTGGACGTGATGGGCATCGGCGGCGGCGAGCACACCAACTGGTTCGTCAAGGACCTGCCGCTGCTGATCGCGTTCGCCGTGCTGGCCGCGTACACCTACTCCTCGGGTCTGCGGGCGCCGGCGCTGATCGCGTTCGTCAAGGACGGACTGATCTATCTCGTGATCGCCGTGGCCATCATCTACATCCCGATCAAGCTCGGCGGCTTCGACGCGATCTTCGACTCGGCCGGCAAGGCGCTCGCCCAGCCCGGCCCGGTCCCCGGCAAACCGCGGGGCGAGCTGGTCAGCAGCGCCAACAACCAATGGGCGTATGCGACCTTGGCGCTCGGCTCGGCCCTGGCGCTCTTCATGTACCCGCACTCGATCACCGCGACGCTGTCCTCGCGCAGCCGCAATGTGATCCGGCGCAACACCACCATCCTGCCGCTGTACTCGCTGATGCTGGGCCTGCTGGCGCTGCTCGGCTTCATGGCCGTCAAGGCCGGCACGGACATCCAGGGCAACCCGCAGCTGGCCATCCCGCAGCTCTTCGAGGACATGTTCCCGAGCTGGTTCACCGGCGTGGCGTTCGCCGCGATCGGCATCGGCGCGCTGGTGCCCGCGGCCATCATGTCCATCGCCGCGGCCAACCTGTTCACCCGCAACGTCTACAAGGACTTCCTCAAGCAGGACGCCACGCCCGAGCAAGAGCACAAGGTCGCCAAGCTGGTCTCGCTGCTGGTGAAGGTCGGCGCGCTGGTCTTTGTCCTCACCATGGACAAGACCGTGGCGATCAACTTCCAGCTGCTGGGCGGCATCTGGATCCTGCAGACCATGCCGTCCCTGGTCGGCGGCCTGTTCACCCGCTGGTTCCACCGCTGGGCGCTGCTGACCGGCTGGGCGGTCGGCATGCTCTACGGCACGCTCGCGGCCTACGGCGTGGCCAGCCCGACCCAGAAGCACTTCGGCGGCTCCAGCAAGGAGATCCCCGGCATCGGCGAGATCGGCTACATCGGCCTCACCGCCTTCGTGCTGAACGTCGTGGTCACGGTCGTCCTGACCTTCGCCCTGAAGGCCGCGGGCGCCCCCGACGGCATCGACGAGACCAGCCCCGCCGACTACACGGCGGACGCCGGTGACAAGGGCGTCACCGTCGAACTGCCGCCCGCCGCCGAAAAGGCGCCGGCCGGGCGCTGAGCCACCCGCTGCCGCACCGTCACGGGCCGCCGCGTTCCTCCGGGAGCACGGCGGCCCGTTGGCGTGGGCCGTTCAGTTCACCCAGTTCTTCAGCTGCTCGGTTTCGAGCGTGATGCCCACTGGGTCCGGCAGGTGGAGCGCCTTGCCGAACGGCACGGTATGGACGGTCTCGTAACGGCCGTCATCGGGTTCGCTGTAGACCACGATCTGACAGGCTTGGCGGTCGATCAACAGGTACAGCGGGATACCGGTCTTCGCGTACGCACGGGGCTTCTCCACTCGGTCGCGCTGGTCAGTGTCCGAGTCATGTGAAGTGACTTCGACGACCATGAGCACCGGGTCGGGGTCCGCCCATTCACCCTGGCCCACGAAGGCATCGCACGGCACGAGCGAGGCGTCCGGACGAAGGCGGCCCTTTCGGTAGGTCTCCGCCTTCAGGCCCTGATTCGGATCGAGGAAGAGCTCCGGCCTGTGTTGCATGCAGATGCGAAGCAACCACTGGATGATCCGTCCGTGATCCCCGTCCGGCATGGGCTTGCTCTTGACCTTCCCGTCGATGAGTTCCAACCGCGCACCTTCTTCCAGGCGGGCGAGTATCCGGGCGGCCTCTTCGAAATGCTCGGTCTCCATGATGTGCGGACGGTCGGCGAGCGCGGTCATGAGGCCTTCTCCTTCTTCCACGGGACGGAGCAGAGAACGTAAAACCGACCATAGCCGAGGCCACTGACAGGCACTGTGTGATCACTCACGACACACTAGATATGGGGGTGCACCTGATGGGCCACCACCACATGTATGCTCGTCCTCGCTGTCGCCGCAGGGGAATCCGGTGCGAATCCGGAACTGTCCCGCAACGGTGTGGGAGCGCGCTCGACCGGCCGGACACCGGCTTTGGCGTGCGCTCGTGTAGTCCGAGGACCTGCCGATGGTACGTCCGCACCGCCATGGGTGCGGGTGTCGATACGTCCGGGCCCCGAGGGTTGGGCCGGTGGACGCCGCGCGGTGTGCCCGCGCACCCCTGACGTTTTCGGGGTGCCGCATGCCCGCGTGCGCCCGTCGCGTCCCTCCCCTCCCGGCCCCCGCCGAATGAGGGAGAGCAGCACGTGACCATCGCGCCAACGGAGCCCGCGTCAGACGCCGAGGTCGTGCCCCCCGTGGTGGCCACGCCTGCCGGATCCGCCGACGGCGGACCGGGCGAGGACGGTCCGGGTGTCGCCCTGCTGCGCACCCTGACCGAGCTGACCGAGGACCTGACCGCGACCGACCCCGGCAAGGTGGCCGCCGCCGCCCTGCGCGGCCGGCACCCGGGTTCCGACGAGGCCGAACTGCGGGCGCTGGCCATCGATGCCGCGGCCGGTCTGATCGGTGACGAGCCGCAGTACTCCAAGCTCGCCGCGCGTCTGCTCACCCTCGCCATCGCACAGGAGGCGGCCGGACAGGGGGCGGTCTCCTTCTCCGCCTCCGTCGAGGCCGGCCACCGCGAAGGTCTGATCGCCGACGGGACCGCGGAGTTCGTACGCAGCCACGCGGCCCGGCTGGACGCGCTGGTCGAGCGGGCGCTGGCCGACGGTGCCGATGACCGGTTCGGCTACTTCGGGCTGCGCACCCTGCACTCGCGCTACCTCCTGCGCCACCCCACCACCCGTCAGGTCGTCGAGACCCCCCAGCACTTCCTACTGCGGGTGGCCTGCGGCCTCGCGGAGGACCACAGCGAGCGCGCGCTGGACGACGTCGCCGAGCTCTACCGCCTCACCAGCTCGCTGTCCTACCTGCCCTCCTCCCCCACCCTCTTCAACTCCGGCACCCGCCACCCGCAGATGTCGTCCTGCTACCTGCTGGACTCGCCGCTGGACGAGCTGGACTCGATCTACGACCGCTACCACCAGGTCGCGCGGCTCTCGAAGCACGCGGGCGGCATCGGCCTGTCGTACTCCCGCATCCGCGCCCGCGGTTCGCTGATCCGCGGCACCAACGGGCACTCCAACGGCATCGTGCCGTTCCTGCGCACCCTGGACGCCTCGGTCGCGGCCGTGAACCAGGGCGGCCGGCGCAAGGGCGCCGCCTGCGTCTACCTGGAGACCTGGCACGCGGACATCGAGGAGTTCCTGGAGCTGCGCGACAACACCGGTGAGGAGGCCCGCCGCACCCACAACCTGAACATCGCCCACTGGATCCCGGACGAGTTCATGCGCCGGGTGGAGGCGGACGCCGACTGGTCGCTGTTCTCGCCCTCGGACGCCCCCGAGCTGGTGGACCTGTGGGGCGACGAGTTCGACGCCGCCTACCGCAAGCTGGAGGCCGAGGGCCGGGCGCTCAAGCAGATCCCCGCCCGGGTGCTGTACTCCCGGATGATGCGCACCCTGGCGCAGACCGGCAACGGCTGGATGACGTTCAAGGACGCCGCCAACCGCACCGCCAACCAGACCGCCGAGCCCGGCCAGGTCGTGCACTCCTCCAACCTGTGCACCGAGATCCTGGAGGTCACGAACGACGGGGAGACCGCGGTCTGCAACCTGGGGTCGGTCAACCTGGCCGCCCACCTGGGCGAGCACGGCGAGATGGACTGGGAGCGGCTGGACGCCACCGTCCGCACCGCGGTCACCTTCCTCGACCGTGTCGTGGACATCAACTTCTACCCGACCGAGCAGGCCGGGACCTCCAACTCCCGCTGGCGCCCGGTCGGTCTGGGCCTGATGGGCCTGCAGGACGTGTTCTTCCGGCTGCGCCTGTCCTTCGATTCGCCCGAGGCGCAGGAGCTGTCCACCCGGATCTCCGAGCGGATCATGCTCGCCGCCTACGAGGCGTCCGCCGACCTGGCCGAACGGCACGGCCCGCACCCAGCCTGGTCCGCGACCCGCACCGCCCGCGGGGTGCTGCACCCCGACCACTACCCCAACGCCGAGCCGCGCTGGGCGGACCGCTGGGCGGCGCTGCGCACCCGTATCGCGGCCACCGGCATGCGCAACTCCCTGCTGCTGGCGATCGCGCCGACCGCGACCATCGCCTCCATCGCGGGCGTGTACGAGTGCATCGAGCCGCAGGTCTCCAACCTCTTCAAGCGCGAGACGCTGTCCGGTGAGTTCCTGCAGGTCAACGCCTACCTGATCGAGGAGCTGAAGGCGCTGGGGCTGTGGGACGCCCGGACCCGGGACGCGCTGCGCGAGGCCAACGGCTCGGTGCAGGACGTCGCATGGATCCCCGAAGAGATCCGGGCGCTGTACCGCACCGCCTGGGAGATCCCGCAGCGCGCCCTGATCGACATGGCCGCGGCCCGTACGCCCTACCTCGACCAGAGCCAGTCGCTCAACCTCTTCATGGCGTCGCCGACCATCGGCAAGCTCAGCTCGATGTACGCCTACGCCTGGAAGCGCGGCATCAAGACGACGTACTACCTGCGGTCGCGGCCGGCGACCCGGATCGCCCAGTCGGCGCGCGGCACCTCGGCCGCCGCCCCTGCCCCCGTACCGCAGCAGGCCACCGACCCCGAGGCGGTCGCCTGCTCCCTGGAAAACCCCGAGTCCTGCGAGGCCTGCCAGTAATGACCACCGCACCCGAGACGAACGCAGCCGCCGCCCACACGGCCACCACCGGCACCAAGAACCTCCTGGACCCGGGCTTCGAGCTGACGCTGCGCCCCATGCGGTACCCCGAGTTCTACGACCGCTACCGCGACGCGATCAAGAACACCTGGACCGTGGAGGAGGTCGACCTCCACTCCGACGTCGCCGACCTCGCCAAGCTCTCGGCGGGCGAGCAGCACATGATCGGCCGGCTGGTGGCGTTCTTCGCGACCGGTGACTCGATCGTCGCCAACAACCTCGTGCTGACGCTCTACAAGCACATCAACTCCCCCGAGGCGCGGCTGTACCTGAGCCGGCAGCTCTTCGAGGAGGCCGTGCACGTCCAGTTCTACTTGACGCTGCTGGACACCTACCTCCCCGACCCGGATGACCGCGCCGCCGCCTTCGCGGCCGTGGAGAACATCCCGTCCATCCGGGAGAAGGCCCAGTTCTGCTTCCGGTGGATGGACTCGGTCGACAAGATCGACCGGCTGGAGGACAAGGCCGACCGGCGCCGCTTCCTGCTGAACCTGATCTGCTTCGCGGCCTGCATCGAGGGGCTGTTCTTCTACGGCGCCTTCGCGTACGTGTACTGGTTCCGCTCGCGGGGCCTGCTGCACGGCCTGGCCACCGGCACCAACTGGGTCTTCCGCGACGAGTCCATGCACATGGAGTTCGCGTTCTCGGTCGTGGACACCGTCCGCGAGGAGGAGCCCGACCTCTTCGACGACAAGCTGGAGCAGCAGGTCACCGAGATGCTCAAGGAGGCCGTCGAGGCGGAGCTGCAGTTCGGCCGCGACCTGTGCGGTGACGGCCTGCCGGGCATGAACACCGACTCGATGCGCGAATACCTCCAGTGCGTCGCCGACCAGCGGCTGCAGCGGCTCGGCTTCGCGCCGGTCTACGGCTCACAGAACCCGTTCTCCTTCATGGAGCTGCAGAACGTCCAGGAGCTGACCAACTTCTTCGAGCGCCGGGCTTCCGCCTACCAGGTTGCCGTCGAGGGTTCGGTCTCCTTCGACGACGACTTCTAGAAGCAACGCCGTTCAGTTAGGGCGGGCTCGGTGGTGTCAAGGGCTGCTTGTGAGCATGGTGATGCTGATGGTGGCCTTGTAGGTGGTGCGGTCGATGGCGGGTCCGCGTGCGTTGTATTTGGAGATTGCGCGTTTGACGATGCGGTCTTTGGTGCGGACCCGCCTGGCCGGCAGGAGGTGAGCCAGGACGTGACGGCCGATGGTGCCGACGAGATCGATGTCGGTGCCGGTGATGACGCCCGCGGCCAGGACAAGTTGGTCTCGGGCAGCGGCGAGGGCCGTGGTGAAGCCGGCCCGGTCCGGGTCGGTGCCCGGGGCGCTGTCGGTGGCGTCGGTCATCGCAGTGCGTAATGCCTGGTAGGCGGTCAGCAGGGCCCAGACTTCCTGTTCGATGCCGTCGGGAGTGCGGGCCCGCAGGACACGTCCGCCCAGAGTCGTCGACTTCAGCTCGGCGTAGGCGGTCTCGATCTCCCAGCGCTCGTGGTAGAGCCGGACGAGTTCACCAGCCGGGTGGGTGGCCGGGTCGGTAAGGGTGGTCAGCAGCCGGTAGTGGCCGGTGCGGGTGCCCTGGGCAGTGCGGATGGTGATCTCGGCGTCGATGACGCGCATGGTCAGCGGTCCGATCCGGGTCAGTACCGAGCCGTCGTGGCAGCGGGCCACCGCGGGCAGTTTCCGGTTGGCCTTGCAGCGGACGAGCAGATGGGTGCCGGTGGCGGCCAGTTGGTTCAGCAGGGCGGCGGAGGAGAAGTTCCGGTCGCCCAGCAGCAGCATTCCGGGCCGCAGGCTGTCTGCCAGGCAGCGGGCGTATTCCAGCTCGCCATGCGTGGCCGGGCCGAACACGGCCCCGATCACCGACCGGGTGCCGCAGGCCACCAGCGCGGCCAGACGCAGTTGCGGGTAGCCCGAGGTCCCGTTGCCGAGCCGCTGCCGGGTGAACACCGCGAGGTTGGCCGGGCAGTCCGGGACCGGCAGCAGGGTGCCGTCAACCGCGACGACCCTCAGTCCCCGCCACCGCCCGGCGGCAGCGGTCGTGGCCGCGGGTCCGCTCACCAGGTTGAACAGCGCCTTCATCGGTGCCGGACCCAGCCGCTGGCGGGCTTGGCGAAGAGCACTGCCGCTGGGCCGGAGCAGCGGCAGGCCCGCCAGCCCGGCGCACAGCCGGTCGAAGACCTGCTGGTAGCCCAGCCCGTTGAAGAGTGCCGCGGCCAGCAGCAGGTACACCGTGACCCGCGCCGGCACCAGCCGGACCCTGCGCTGCACCGCACCGGTCTCCGCCAGCACCGCATCGACCATCTCGAACGGCACGATCCGGGTCAGCTCACCGATATGCCCCGGCGCGAACACCCCGGCCGCTACCCGGGCCGTCCTGGTGATGGCAGCCTGTTCCAACAGCGGAGCTCCCGTAGTGAGGATGTCTTGGAGGACAGCCCTCTTCTACAGCAGCTCCGCTGCCTCGTTCACCAGCCTTGACGAACGACCTCCGCGCCTAACTGAACGGCGTTGCTTCTAGAAGACGTACCGCGACGCCCCTTCGCCCCGCCCACCCGCCTTTTGTGAGCGTTCTGTTACCCCGGCAACCGGAGCCGGGGCTGCCACATCTACTCGGGTATGAAGGGCACGAAGGGGCGTCGTCGGTTCATCGACTATCCGCGTCAGGGACGGGAAGGCCTGCGCCGTTGGCTGCCGTCATGGAGACAGTGGCTGAGCGCCGTCGCGCTCTGCACGGGCGGCCTGGCGGGACTGTTCGCCGTGGTGTACGCACAGGTCGGCATACCGAGTGAGAATGCGCTCGCCGGCCAGGAGGCCAGCGTCTATTACTGGGCGGACGGCAGCCAGATGGTGAGCGTCGGCGCCGTCAACCGGCAGAACGTCACCCTCGACAAGGTGCCCGACTCCGTCGAGAATTCCGTGATCGCGGCGGAGAACGCCACTTTCTACAGCGACTCCGGTGTTTCCGTCCAGGGCATCGGCCGCGCCGTGGTCAACATGGTCTCCGGAGAGGAGACCCAGGGCGGCTCCACCATCACCCAGCAGTATGTGAAGAACACCTATCTCTCGCAGGACCAGACCCTCACCCGCAAGGTGAAGGAACTCATCATCTCGCTGAAGGTGAGCAACCAGAAGTCCAAGCAGGAGATTCTGCGCGGCTATCTCAACACCAGCTGGTTCGGCCGTGGTTCGTACGGTATCCAGGCCGCCTCCCATGCGTATTACGGCATTGACGCCAAGGACCTGGACCCCAGTCAGGGTGCCGTGCTGGCGGCCTTGCTGAAGGGGTCGGAACAGTACGATCCGGGGCTGAGCACGGCCAATCACCGGCGGGCGGTGGCCCGGTGGAAGTGGATTCTCGACCGGCAGGTCGCCACCGGGAAGATGAGCCAGGAGGAGCGGGCGAAGTACCGCACCTTCCCCGAGCCCCGAGGGCTGTCGAAGCCCACCAGCCAGGCCGGCCAGACCGGCTATCTCGTCGATGTCGCCAATAAGTTCATCAAGGCCGAAACCGGCCTGACCGACAAGGAATTGGCACGCGGCGGCTACCGCATTCACACCACCTTCGACAAACAGCGCACCCACCGGCTGGAAAAGGCCGTGAAGGACGTCCGCCGGGACACCATCGATCCCAAAAAGCGCGCGGCCGACAACCATGTGGAGTTCGGCGCGGCCTCCGTACGCCCCAAGGACGGGGCGATCGTCGCCCTCTACGGCGGCGCGGACGCCACCCGGCACTTCAGCAACAACGCGGACACCACGGCGGTCCCGGCCGGCTCCGCCTTCAAGCCGTTCGTGCTGGCAGCCGCGCTCCAGCGGCCGGACGACGAGGCCGCGGACACGTCGGAAAAACAGGCGGCGGTCCAGAAGACCGGGTTCGGGAATCTGACGGAAGCCCTGGTGAAGGGCCAGAACCCGCCGTTCGTCCAGGCCGGGCAGCGGCTCGGGCTGGAACGGATCCGGGATCTCGCGGTGGACGCGGGCCTGCGCGAGGAGAGCATGGCCCGCCTGGAGCAGACCTTCCCGCTGGGCACCTCGGCGCCCAGCGCGATACGGATGGCGAGCGCCTACACCACCTTCGCCAACGGCGGTCTGCACACCGACCCGTACGCGGTGACCTCGATGACCCACGACGGCAAGAAGGTGCCCGGCTTCGACCGCCGCGAGACCGTACAGGTCCTCGACGCCGGGGTCGCCCAGCAGGTGTCCACCGCTCTGGAGGGAGTCGGCTGGCGCACCGTGGGGCAGCCGGACGCGGCGTCCCCGCAGGCGGTCGCGGCCGGTCGCACGGAGCCGGGCGACCGGATGAAGTCCGCGTGGTTCATCGGCAGCCCCACGGGCGCCGGCCCGGACCTCGGTTCCTCTCCCGGCACCGGACCGGAGGAGGGGGGCGGTGTCCGCCCCGAACCGACGCCCAACGCCGGTGACGGAAACGAACCGACCACCGCCGTCACCATGTTCCGCAACAAGCCGGGCGCGCCCGATCTGCTGCCGATGCAGGGCGTCGGCGGTTCCGGCACCGGGCTGGGGACGGCCATCCCGCCGAAGGTCTGGAGCGCCTACCAGCAGGGCTCGTGAACCGGTTCCCGTCTGCCGGGCGCCCGGCCGCCGGCCGGGCGCCCGCTCGCGTCAGTCGTTGGCGACGACGGGGTAGCGCGGCTCCAGCTCGGCCATCTGCTTCAGCGCGTCCTTGCGGTCCCGCTTGCTGAGCCGGTCGATGTAGAGGTAGCCGTTGAGGTGATCGGTCTCGTGCTGCAGGCAGCGCGCGAAGTAGCCGGTGCCCTCGATGGCGACCGGCTCGCCCTTGGCGTCCTGACCGCGGACCACGGCGTAGTCGGGGCGGGCCAGCGAGGCGTAGGCGCCGGGCACGGACAGGCAGCCCTCGTTGGAGTCGTCCAGGATCCGGCGCTCGGCGGGCAGCTCGTCCAGGACCGGGTTGCAGATCGCGCCGACGTGCCGGACGCCCTGGTCGTCGGGGCAGTCGTAGACGAAGACCTTCAGGTCCACACCGATCTGGTTCGC
This sequence comes from Streptomyces sp. NBC_00400, assembly GCF_036048035.1. NCBI lineage: Bacteria > Bacillati > Actinomycetota > Actinomycetes > Kitasatosporales > Streptomycetaceae > Streptomyces > Streptomyces sp. NBC_00400. The sequence goes on from NZ_CP107940.1 coordinate 2,650,687, forward strand.
GGCCAGGCCCACGCCCTCGGCGGTGCGCTGGCTGGCGAACATGTCGTCGATGAGCTGGGCGAGCCGGTCGTCGAACTCCGTGACGTCCTTGCACTCCTTGTGGAGCACGGGGTTGCCGACGACCGTGATCGGCCGCGAGGTGCCGCGCTCGCGGTGGGCGGTCTCCCGCTCCTCCGCGTCCGTGACGTCATCGATGAATGCTTCGTCCACGCGCTGGTCACCGTCTTGATCAAAAACAGGCTGCTGGGCCATCTCCGCCGTACGCCTTCCTGAAAACCCTGAGTAGTCGCCCTACAGCCTACGGGGGCGCGCCCCGGCGCTCAGCAGACCTCTTCCAGATCCCGCCACTCGCGGGTGTCCGGGCTGTCCGCGACCCAGCCGTCCAGCAGACCGCGCACCAGGGCGGACGGCGCCGCGATACCGCACTCGCGCTCGGGCACCCACAGCGAGCCCGAGCCCGCCGTGCGGTGGCCCAGCGGTCCGGGGTGGCCCGGTTCACTGTGGTCGTGCGGGTCCAGATGCTCGCCGTCGCCCTCGTCGCTGGGCATCCGGCTCTCCGAGCACGTCCGGCACAGCAGCCGGACCGATGACGACCAGTCCTCGGCGGCGAAGCCCGCATCGGCCGCCAGCCGCTCCAGGGCGTCCCGGTCGGCCTCCGTGGCGGCCTCCAGGAGCACCACCCAGGTGGGGACCGGGGAGGGCGCCCACAGCTCGATCTCGTCGAAGACCGGATAGGCCCGGGTGGCACCGTCGGCACCCGACGCAATGGTCCGCTCGCCGTGCGGGACGCCGTCGTGCAGCACCACCTCGCCCCAGCGCCGCCCGGAGGAGGGCAGCGGGATGGAGAGCACCTCGATACGGGCCGGGTCCAGCCGGCGGCCCCAGACCACCTCGGCCTCGCCCTCCGGGGAGAGGCGGACGGCGGCGCTGCCCAGGGCCATACCGAGCGGTTCGCCGGACGGCGAGCCCTCACCGGGGACCTTGAGGCCATACGCCTGCCAGGCGCGGCGGGCCAGCGGCCAGTCCTGCAGGGCGGTGGCGGCGATGCCGACGTTCCACCAGTCGGGCGCCCCGGCCTCGCGGTCCAGCAGCGCGACCGCGCGCAGACCGGCGGCCCTGGCCTGGTCCCAGTCGTGCCGGAACTTGTGCAGCAGGGCGAGGTTGAACCAGGACTCGGACAGCCACGGCTCCATGTCGGCGGCGCGGGTCAGCAGCGCCCCCGCGTCCTCGTAACGGCCGTCGCCGATCAGCGTGAAAGCGCGGTCGGTCGCCTGCCGCCACGAGGCGGAGGGCCGATGCCGTACCTTGCCGAAGATCTTCACGATTCCCGCCTGCTGGTTGCTCTTGGTGCCGCTGCGGTGGGGTGCCGAGCGGCGTCCGGGGCCGTCTGAGGGGCCCACTCGACAACCTGCCACAGATTGCCGTCGGGCTCAGCCTGGTTTGCCGGCCCCCCTGCGGCTCCTTGCCCTTCGCCGACCCCCTGAACCCCCTGAAAGGGGCTTCCTTCGCATCCAACCATGCCCATCTCGGAGGCCGCTCATTACCCATGGGTTCCGTGACATACGGCGCTCTGTGACAGCGGGGCGGCGGCGATGCGGGGGCGGGAGCGGGGAGACGGGCTCCCCGAGGCGGCTGTTGACCGGCCGGGAACCGTTTCCCGCCTTACCGGGGCATACAGATCCGGGGCGGGGCGGCGTACGCCGGACGACCGGGCACCGCCCGTCCCGCGCCGCCGGAGGAGTCGGCCATCTCACACCGGCAACGCACACCGGCGCCTCGCACGGCCCGCCCGCACCGACGTCTCGCACGGCCCGCCCGCACCGACGTCTCACACCGCCCGCACACTCTGCCGTCTCACACCGCCCGGCCGCCGCACGCCAGGACCCTGGCCAGCGCCTCGACGACCCGGGGCTCGTGGTCCTGCGCGGTGGCCAGCCGCAGCCGCTCCAGGGCGCGCAGCGAGCCGCCCGGCCCCGCCGGCTCCCCCGACAGATCGTCGTAGGCGTTGACCGTGCGGACGATACGCGCCGTGACCGGCTGGTCCCGGTACGGATCGGCCTGCCGCTCGACGATCACCGCGACCTGGGCGGGAACCCCGGTCTGCCGGACCACGGCGCCGCCCAGCAGCGCGATCCGGCGCTGCTGGGCGGGCGGCAGCGGCGCGGTGGCACCGTCCGGCACCGGGTCGAGGAGCGAGAGCTGGCCGATGTCATGCATCAGCGCGGCGTATTCGAGCACGTCCAGGTCCGGTTCGTTCAGACCGAGTTCACGGCCCACGGCGCGGCTGAGCGCGGCCACCCGGCGGGCGTGGCCGTGGGGGGTGTAGCCGGCGATCTCGGTGGAGCGGGCCAGCGAGGCGATGGTCTGGCGGTAGGTGGTGCGCACGGCCGCGAACCGGCGGAAGGCGAACTGGGTCAGCAGCAGCGGCAGACAGAAGACCGGCAGCGCCCAGAGCCCGGCGACCGCGGTGGCCAGCGAGATCACCACTCCGGTGGCACAGATCGCCGAGCCGATACCGGGCAGCGCCCGCAACTCGTCGCGCAGCAGCGGCCCGTACGGCCAGCCGGTGCGGGCGCGGGCCAGCGCGGCCGCCAGCACCGCGTCGCACAGCGCGGTCAGCGCCATCAGGCCGGTCAGGAACAGCGGGTAGACCGGTCCTGAGGCCACCCAGCTGCTCAGGGTCCCGGTGTTGTAGAGGGGCTGGAAGCAGGTGGCGGCGAACCCGATGGTCAGTATCCGGCGGGCGAGGTGGTCGAGCGCCGGTTCCCGGCCGCGGGCGACCTGCGGGACGAGTCCGACCAGACCGGCCGCCAGGACCACGGCCACGGTCTGCGGTACGCCATGGGTCGTCGGCCGTCCGCCGGCCTCACCGAGCAGCGCGTACGCGAGGGCGCCGGCCGCACCGAGCGGGGCGCCCTCCCGCTCTCCCGGCCCCCGCCCCCCGGCCGTCGGTGCCACGCCCCGGCCCACCAGCTCGCCCACCGCTATCAGCAGCCCGAAGGCCAGCGCGATCCCGGGCTCGGCCAGGCCCTCCCAGAGCGTCCGGCCGAGCGACCAGCACGCCAGCGCACCCGCCGGGGCGTAGACGGCGGCGATCACGGCGCCGCCCCGTGCGGCAGGCGCCCCGGGGCGGGTGGCGCGGCCGTCCGCCGCCCGGCTCCCGGACGGCCAGGACGGCCGGGTCTGCTCCGGGGCGCCGCTCATCGCGCGCCCTTCCGGCCGGCTTCTTCGGGGCGCGGCTCGGACCGCCGGACCGGTCGCCGCCCGCCGGCGCCCGGCTCCCCGGCCCCCTGCACCGCGGCCGCTCCCGGCACCTCGTCGGCTCCCGGCACCGCACCGGCCCCCTCCGCCGCACCGGCTCCTTGCGGGCCGACGGCTTCCGGCCCCTCCCGCACCGCACCGGGCTCCGCGTCCGCCGCCGTCACCAGGTCCGGGTGCCAGCCGTACCGGTCGAGCGACGCCGCCAGCGCCCGGACCATCCGCGGGTCGAACTGCGCCCCGGCGCACTTGCGCAGCTCCGCCACGGCTGCCGGCACCGGACGGGCCCGGCGGTAGGAGCGGGTCGAGGTCATCGCGTCGAAAGCGTCCGCGACCGCCACCACCCGGGCGCATTCCGGGATCTGATGCCCCGTCAATCCGTAGGGATAGCCGCGCCCGTCCAGCCGCTCGTGGTGGTGCAGGATCGCCGCCCGCGCCTCCCCCAGGAAGCCGATACCGCGCACGATCTCGTGTCCGTACTCGGGATGCAGCTCGATGACCCGGCGCTCCTCGGGCGTCAGCGGCCCGTCCTTGCGCAGCAGCCGGGTGGGGACGCCGAGTTTGCCGACGTCGTGCAGGATGCCGGCGAACCGCAGCACCTCCACCCGGTCCTCCGTCATGCCCAGCTCCCGGGCGATCATCACCGAGGCGCGCCCGACCCGCTCGCTGTGCCCGCGGGTGTAGCGGTCCTTGATGTCCACGGCCTGGACGAGGGCGCGGAGGGTGGCCTGGTGGGCGGTGCGTTCACGGTGGTACTGGGCGAAGACCCAGCAGGACAGGCACATCGGCAGCAGCACCAGCAGTGCCGCCGTCGGCCCGTACGAACTGCGCCACAGGACCGCCATCATCAGCCCGGCCAGGCCGTGCACCAGATGCGGCCCCAGCGAACGGGGCAGCGCCCCGCGCCAGGCGGTGCGCAGGGGGTGCCGCTCGGCGGCGGCCAGCACGCCGCCGTCGAGCGCCACGAGCACCGCGCAGAAGGTGGCGGCGGCGGCCGCGGCCGGCAGCAGCAGAACGGGGAACTGCGGTGCGGACAGCGGGTGATGGCCGAGGGAGCGGAAGACCAGGGCGGCCGCGCAGCAGGCCAGTGCGGCCTCGGCGGCGTGCCAGAGCCTGCGGGCGCCGGCCGAGCGTTCCTTCGCCGGACCGGTCAGCGCTCCGGGGACGGCGGCCAGTGCGGCCAGGGGCGGCGGCAGCAGAAAGACCCCGGCGAGCAGGACGGGGCTGGCCCAGCCGGTGACCAAGGCCCCGGGCGCCCCTGCGGAACCCGCGCCGTACGGTATCCGGCCGCCCGCCAACGGGCAGCGGTGCAGCTGTTCGCACAGTGTGTACAGGGTGGCCAGGGCCAGTGTGCTGCTCCAGGGGGCGTCGGCACCGAGCCGTGACGCCGGAGCGGCACACAGCGCCGCGGCCAGTACGGCGCAGCCGATATACCCCCGCGCGGCCGCCGGAAGTCCCCGCATCGCGCCCTCCTCACCGTGCCCACCGCTCCCCTGCGCTCTTGGGGAGCAGAGGGACCCCTCGCCCTGCCTCCGCAGTGCGTCGGGGTCCGGTGAGAATAGAGGGGCTGGGGCACCGGGGAAGGTGCATCAGCGGATCGGGCGGGACGAATCGGCCCGCCCCTCACCCCTTAGGGTGATGAGCCACGTTATTCGGCTCGCGCGGTACGGCTCCGTGCATCGGTGGAACCGGTCGCCCCGTCCGGACCGGTCCCCTCCTCGGATGCCGCCGCCTGCTCGCGCTGCGCCTGTTCCTTCTTGGCCTGTTCGAGCACGCTCACCTCGGGCACGGTCTCCCCGGCCCGGATGAGGTCGATCCGGCCCATCACCTTGGAGCGCAGGTCGCTGGGGACGTCGTCATGGCCGCAGCAGCGCTTGACGAGCTTCTTGACCGCCTGCTCCAGGCCGTACTTCTCCAGGCACGGCGAGCATTCGTCGAGATGCACCTGGAAATCTGCGCACTCCCCTTCGGGCATCTCCCGGTCGAGATACTCGTAGAGGTGGTCAAGGACCTCTGAGCAGTCCTTCTCGTGCGGCTCTCCGCAGCTCATGATCCCGAGCCTTTCCGGTCGTGCGACTCCGTCGTGCGCGCGGACTGCGGGTCCGCGGTCGCCGCCCCCGCCGGGACCAGCCCGCGCTCACGAGCGTAATCCTCCAGCATGCCGCGCAGTTGGCGCCGGCCTCGGTGCAGTCGGGACATCACCGTGCCGATGGGTGTCCCCATGATGTCCGCGATCTCCTTGTACGCAAACCCCTCGACATCCGCCAGGTAGACCGCGATACGGAATTCCTCGGGGATCGCCTGGAGCGCGGCCTTCACATCGGAGTCGGGGAGGTGGTCGAGCGCCTGGGACTCCGCGGAGCGCAGGCCCGTCGACATGTGCGACTCGGCGCGCGCCAGCTGCCAGTCCTCGATCTCCTCGGCGGCGCTGCGCTGGGGCTCGCGCTGCTTCTTGCGGTAGGAGTTGATGAAGGTGTTCGTGAGGATGCGGTACAGCCAGGCCTTGAGGTTGGTGCCCTCCCGGAACTGGTGGAAGGACGCATACGCCTTGGCGTATGTCTCCTGCACCAGGTCCTCCGCATCGGCCGGATTGCGCGTCATGCGCAGCGCGGCGGAGTACATCTGGTCCAGGAACGTCAGCGCGTCCCGCTCGAAGCGCGCATTGCGTTCGGCGGCGCTCTCCTGAGCCTTGTCCTCAGCCGTGCCGTCGGTCCCTGCGTCGGTACCGGTGACCGGACCCACCTCCTCCAACACCGTCCTGGATCCGGATGCGGACCCACCCGATTCGGAGAATAGACGACGATCCGGTGCGGCCGCCGCTCCAGCCAGGGCGGGCTGCGTCACCTGCATCTGCGACCACGGCAGGTCGGCGGCCGGGCGGGCCGGGCAAGCGATTCCCATGCGGCGGACTCCTCTTCCTCGTGCTTCACCGGACGTACTCGAGTACTACGCCTGGCACAACAGCCGCATGCGGCGCGGCATTCCCGGAAGCGGGGCCCAAAGGGCCGACGGGCGGCTGCGGGCGGAGTGGCAAGCCCGCTTGCCACTCCGGCAAGGGGGCGCGCACGACGGGAAGCGCGCACGGGGGAAGCGAGCCGTCAGCCGAACATCCCGTCCAGCCAGGCCGCCACGGCGTCCGTGATCACGGCCATCGACTCCGCCTCACCGACACCCGCCCTCTTCGGCACCGCGAAGCCGTGGTCGGCGTGCGCCACCTCGGTGATCTCCGTCCCGGGCGGGAACTCCTCGGGCCGTCCGAACGGATCCCGGCCGCCCTGGACCACCAGCGTCGGCACCCCGGCACCGGTCAGCTCGTCCACCCGGGACTTCTCCGGCCGGCCCGGCGGATGCAGCGGGAAGCTGAGCGCCAGTACGGCCTGCGCACCCAGGTCCCGCGCCGTACGGCAGGCCACCCGGGCGCCGGCGCTGCGGCCGCCGGCGACCACCGGCAGCCCCGGCTTCTCCAGCACCGGCCACAGCGCGGTCCATCCGGAGTCCAGGGTCTTCGGCGCGGGCGCCAGCTTCTTGCCCGCCACCCGCCACGGCTGCTCGACCAGCGCCACGGTGTACCCGCGGGCCGGCAGGGCGGCCGCCAGAGCCCTCAGGTCGCGTGCCTCGATGCCCCCGCCGGCGCCATGGCTCACGGCCACCACGGCCCGTGCCGGTGTGGCGTCGCGGTGCCAGGTGATCCGGGCGTCGCCCGCCGGTGTGCCGACCGTCTCGGTCTCCATCGCGCCAGTGCTCATACGCCCATCCTGCCCGTGCCACGGCCGGACGGGCACCGCGGACACCCGCGCGGCACGACAGACACCCCGCACGCCACCACAGACATCCGCGCGGCACCACGGGCACACGGGCGCGCCGCCCCGCCACCGGCGCCCGCCACCGGCCGGACCCGCCTCAGAACAGCGTGCCCACCTCCGGACCGTCGAGCTCGGCGACCAGCTCGGGCCCGTTGTTGCGGACGTTGCTGACACCGGTCGGGACGGGATGGGCGCGCATCATCCCGGCCGGCGGCGGCGCCAGCAGTGCGCGTATCTCGTCGGGGCCGGTGCGGGACGGGTCGAGCCAGGCGTCCCAGCGGTCCGGTGTCAGCACCAGCGGCATCCGGGGGTGGATCTCGGCCAGCGACTGCGGTCCCCCGTCGCCGGCGGCCCCCGCCAGCGGGGTGGTCTCGGCCTCCGTGGTGACGACCGTGCAGCTCACCCACCAGGCCAGCGGGTGGTCGCCGGGCAGCGTCCGGTCCCGCCAGAATTCGTAGAGCCCGGCCATCGCCATCACGGACCCGTCGGCGGGCGTCACGAAGTACGGCTGCTTACGGGGCCGCTTCTTCCTGCCCTGCTCCTCCAGCTGCCGCTCCGCGGCGTCGGTGACCCACTCGAAGTAGCCGTCCCCCGGGAGCAGGCACCGCCGGGTCGCGAAGGCCTGCCGGAAGGACGGCTTCTCGTGCACCGTCTCGGCCCGCGCATTGATCATCTTCGCGGCGGCCTCGGGTGACTTCGACCACGACGGGACCAGGCCCCACTTCAGCGTCCGCAGCTGGCGCACCGGGCCGTCCGGCGCGGCGGCGCCGGCCGCCGCGCCCTTGAGAGGACGTTCGAGCACCGCCTGCACCCGGTCCGTCGGCGCCACGTTCCAACTGGGCGCCAGGGTCTCCGTCGGCTCCCACTGCTGAACGCCGAAAGTCCCCACCAGGTCCTCGGGCCGACGACTCGCTGCATACCTGCCACACATGCATGCCACACTGCCATGCCACACGAAGGGGAGACATGGACACCGACCACCTCACCGACATATGGAGCCGAGTCTTCGGGACCCAGCCCGCCCCGTCGCTCTGGCTGGTGATCATCACGGCGGTGCTCGCCCTGGGCGCCGTCGTCCCGCACACCGCCTGGCGGCTGTCGCGGAACGCCGTCACCATCGCCCACGAGGGCGGCCACGGACTGATCGCCCTGCTCACCGGCCGCCGTCTGGACGGCATCCGGCTGCACTCGGACACCTCGGGCCTGACCGTTTCGCGCGGCAAGCCGACCGGTCTGGGCATGGTGCTGACCGCCGCGGCCGGCTACATCGCCCCGTCCCTGCTGGGTCTGGCGGGTGCCGCGCTGCTCGCCGCGGGCCACATCACGGCGCTGCTGTGGGGCGCGACCGCACTGCTGCTGGCGATGCTCATCATGATCCGTAACGCGTACGGCGTGCTCACCGTGGTACTGACCGGCGCCGCGTTCGTGCTGGTCTCCTGGCTGACGACGGCCCAGGTGCAGGCGGCGTTCGCCTATGCGGTGGTGTGGTTCCTGCTGCTGGGCGGGGTGCGGCCGCCGTTCGAGCTGATGGGCAAGCGGCGTCACGGGGGTGCGGTGGACTCCGATCCGGACCAGCTGGCGCGCCTGACCCATGTCCCGGCGGCCGTCTGGCTCGGCCTGTTCCACGTGGTGACGCTGTGCTCCTTGACGGGCGGCGGCCGCTGGCTGCTCGGCCTCTGACGCCCACCGCCCCGGGCGCCGGCCGGATCCCGTACCGCCATGCCCGGGGTTTTTGCCCCCACGCCGGGGTGTCCGCCGCCACGCCCGCGGTGTCCGCCGCCACGCCCGGGGTGTCCGCCGCCACCCCGCTCCCGGCAGGCGAGCGCACCACCACTGCCACGTTTCTGCGGGGTTGCGCCGCTTTTGATCAAGATCGGCACCCTTGCCCAGCCATTAAAGTAAGGGGCATGACCGAGAGCCCCGCACACCCCGCCCTCTGGCCCGCCCCGCTCGCCGCCGGGGCCGTGGATGCCACCGTCACCGTTCCCGGCTCCAAATCGGTCACCAACCGCGGCCTGGTCCTGGCCGCCCTCTCCTCCGAGCCCGGCTGGCTGCGCCGGCCGCTGCGCTCCCGGGACACGCTCCTGATGGCCGAGGCGCTGCGCACCCTGGGCGTCGGCATCGAGGAGACCGCCTCCTCCAGCTCCGCCGGCGCCGCCGCGCAGCCCGGCGGCGGTGAGGCCTGGCGGATCATCCCGGCGGGTCTGCACGGCCCGGCCACCATCGACGTCGGCAACGCCGGCACGGTCATGCGCTTCCTCCCCCCGGTCGCCGCGCTCGCCGACGGCCCGGTCCGCTTCGACGGCGATCCCCGCTCCTACGAGCGCCCGCTCGGCGGCGTGATCGACGCGCTGCGCGCCCTGGGCGCCCGGATCGACGACGACAACCGCGGCGCGCTGCCCATGACGGTCTTCGGCAGCGGCGGCCTGGACGGCGGGCCGGTCGAGATCGACGCGTCCTCGTCCTCCCAGTTCGTCAGCGCTCTGCTGCTGTCCGCGCCGCGCTTCAACCAGGGCGTCGAGGTCCGGCACGTGGGCGCGGCGCTGCCCTCCATGCCGCACATCCGGATGACCGTCGACATGCTGCGCAGTGTCGGCGCGCAGGTGGACACCCCGGAGGCGGGCGGCGAGCCGAACGTCTGGCGGGTCACCCCCGGCGCGCTGCTCGGCCGCGATCTGGTCGTCGAGCCGGACCTGTCCAACGCCCAGCCGTTCCTGGCCGCGGCGCTGGTCACCGGCGGCCGGGTGACCATCCCGGACTGGCCCGAGCACACCACCCAGCCCGGCGACGCGCTGCGCGAGATCTTCACCACCATGGGCGGTTCCTGCGAGCTGACCGAGCAGGGGCTGACCTTCACCGGCAGCGGCCAAATCCACGGCATCGACGTCGACCTGAGCGAGGTCGGCGAGCTGACCCCGGGCATCGCCGCGGTCGCCGCCCTGGCCGACTCCCCCTCCACGCTGCGCGGCGTGGCGCATCTGCGGCTCCACGAGACCGACCGGCTGGCCGCGCTCACCAAGGAGCTCAACGAACTCGGCGGGGATGTCACCGAGACCGCGGACGGGCTGCACATCCGGCCGCGCCCCCTGCACGGCGGGATCTTCCACACCTACGAGGACCACCGGCTGGCCACCGCCGCGGCGGTCATCGGCCTGGCGGTCGACGGCGTGGAGGTGGAGAACGTCGCCACCACCGCCAAGACCCTGCCCGACTTCCCCGCGATGTGGACGGACATGCTCGGCCCGGCGGCCGTCCCCGCCCGGAGAGCGTGAGGGCCCCGCCGCCATGCGCCGCTACGGAAAGAACCCCGACGAGGACGACATCCGCGTCCGCCCCAACCCCAAGGGCAACCGCCCCCGGACCAACATCCGCCCCAAACACGAGGACGCCGGCGAGGGCCTGGTGCTGACCGTCGACCGCGGCCGGCTGACCTGCCTGGTCGACGGCCGTACGGTCACCGCGATGAAGGCCCGCGAACTGGGCCGCAAGAGCGCAGTGGTCGGCGACCGGGTCGCCGTCGTCGGGGACCTGACCGGCGCCAAGGACACCCTCGCCCGGATCGTCCGGGTCGAGTCGCGCTCCTCGACGCTGCGCCGTACGGCCGACGACGACGACCCGTTCGAGCGGGTCGTGGTCGCCAACGCCGACCAGCTCGCGATCGTCACCGCGCTGGCCGACCCCGAGCCGCGCCCCCGGCTCATCGACCGCTGTCTGGTCGCCGCCTACGACGCGGGCCTCGACCCGCTGCTGGTGCTGACCAAGTCCGATCTGGCCTCCGCGGACACCCTGTTGGAGTCCTACGGCGCGCTCGGCGTCCCCTACCTGGTCACCAACCGCGACGAACTCGCCGACGGCAGCGCCGCCGAGCGGGTGCGGGCCGCGCTGACGGGCCGTATGACGGCGTTCGTCGGACACTCCGGAGTGGGCAAGACCACCTTGGTCAACTCCCTGGTCCCGGAGCGCCGCCGGGCCATCGGCCATGTCAACGCGGTCACCGGCCGCGGGCGGCACACCACCACCTCCGCGCTGGCGCTCCCGCTGCCCGGCGACTCGGGCTGGGTCATCGACACCCCGGGCGTACGGTCCTTCGGGCTGCATCACGTGGATCCGTCCCGGGTCATCCACGCCTTCCCGGATCTGGAGCCCGGCACCGCGGGCTGCCCGCGCGCCTGCAGCCACGACGAACCGGACTGCGCGCTGGACGCCTGGGTCGCCGACGGGCACGCCGATCCGGCCCGTCTCTACTCCCTGCGCCGCCTCCTGGCCACCCGCGAACGACGCGAGGGCGACTGACCTTTGACGTTTGCCGCCGCCCATCGGAGGTAAAGGCATAATCACACCAAGGTCGGCGTAGCGCTCAAGCAGGCCCTGATCGCCCGGACGGGGCCCGGACGAGTGATTCTGACGCCCCGTCGTCGCTCATGTAAGACAGGCTCTGGCTGACGGAGGCAATGGGACATGGCGTGGCTGCTGGTCGTGGTGGCGGGGATCCTGGAGACCGGCTTCGCGGTCTGCCTCAAGCTTTCGCACGGCTTCACCCGCCTCTTCCCGACCATCGCCTTCGCGGCCTTCGCCCTCGGCAGCTTCGGCCTGCTGACGCTGGCGCTGCGCAAACTCGACGTCGGCCCGGCGTATGCGGTGTGGACCGGGATCGGCGCGGCCGGGACGGCGATCTACGGCATGGTCTTCCTCGGCGACGTGGTCTCCACTCTCAAGATCGTCTCCATCACGCTGGTCATCGTCGGCGTGGTCGGTCTGCAGCTGTCGGGGTCGGCGCACTGAGCCATCGGCGCACCGGACCGGGAGCGCCGGTCCGCACGGCGGACGGCGCGGTGGCCTGGGGGGGGGCACCGCGCCCGTCGCCGCCGGCGCGCGTGCGGCCCGTCCACCGCGCGGTCGTCACGCCCCGCTACCCCGCCGCGCGGCACGGTCGTGACGCCCCGTCACCCATGGCCTGCCGACGGCGCACCGGCCACCATCCGGGCGAAGGCACCCCGTACGAGCCGGGACACCGCCTCCGTCTCCAGCTCCCGGCGCGGCCTCTGAGCCGGTAGGCACCCGGGGACCTGTGCCGCGCCGGGGGCCGGCGGGGCGACGACACAGGCCAGGGTCAGCCGCGCCGCGGTCTCGCAGGCGGTGCCCAGGGCGGGCAGCTCCTCCGCGGGCCAGTCGGGCTCCAGCGCCGCGACCGCCTGGTCGCAGAAGCGGCCGACGAGCTCCGCGGGCCCCGGCAGCGGCCCCTCGACGGGCGCCGCGGCGCGCTGCACGGGGACGCCGGAGCGGTCGGCCCGTACCGGCACCGGGTCGGCCGACGGCCTGGAAGGGGCCGGCAGCCGGTCGCTCCAGCAGCCGGTCAGTACGGCCCTGACCAGGGGGTTCGCACGGGCGGTCCGGAGTGTCCAGGCGGCTGCGGCCACCACCCGGCCGGCCGCGTCGCCCCGCGCCCCGGCGGCCGAGGCGCCCCGGGACAGCGCCCGGGCGACCCCGGCGAGGTAGTTCTCGGTCTCCCGGCGGACCAGGGCGCGGGCCAGCCCTTCCTTGCTGCCGAACTCGTTGTAGAGCGTCTGCCGGGAGACACCGGCGGCGGCCGCGACATCGACCATCCGGATGGCCGTCCAGGCGCGTTGCGTCAGCGCCGTATAGGCGGCATCGAGCAGGGCTTCACGCGCTGCGGGCATCCGTCGCCTCCCCGGCCGCCGGCCCAGGTGGCCGGTGTGCGCACAGAATTGACGTGGCGCCAGATGCTGTCAAGGGCCCTCGCGGCACACCCGCACCGGCGGGGCCCGGGGCCGTCACACGCCCGGCGGCGCATGGCCGTGTGGCTCCTGCCTATACCAGTCGATACTGTTCGCCCATGCCCGACTATCACGATGATCTTCGCCTCGGCCATGTTCTCGCGGACGCCGCGGACGCCGCCACCATGGAGCGCTTCAAGGCCCTCGACCTCAAAGTCGAGACCAAACCGGACATGACGCCGGTGAGTGAGGCGGACAAGGGCGCCGAGGAGCTGATCCGCAGCCACCTCCAGCGGGCCCGGCCACGGGACGCGGTGCTCGGCGAGGAGTTCGGCAGCGAGGGCGCGGGACCGCGGCGCTGGATCATCGACCCGATCGACGGCACGAAGAACTACGTCCGCGGGGTGCCGGTCTGGGCCACACTGATCGCGCTGATGGAGCGCGGCGAGGGCGGCGACCGCCCGGTGGTCGGCATCGTCTCCGCCCCGGCGCTCAACCGCCGCTGGTGGGCCGCCGACGGCCTGGGGGCCTTCACCGGCCGCAGCCTGACCTCCGCGACCCGGCTGCAGGTCTCGCAGGTCGGCCGCATCCAGGACGCCTCGTTCGCCTACTCGTCACTGACCGGCTGGGAGGAGCGCGGCAAGCTGCCCGGCTTCCTCGACCTGAGCCGGGACTGCTGGCGCACCCGCGGCTACGGGGACTTCTGGCCGTACATGATGATCGCCGAGGGGTCGGTGGACATCTGCGCGGAGCCGGAGCTCTCCCTGTGGGACATGGCGGCGTGCGCCGTGGTCGTGAAGGAGGCCGGCGGACAGTTCACCGGACTGGACGGCAAGCCGGGCCCGCACAGCGGCAACGCGGCGGCCTCCAACGGTCTGCTGCACGAGGATTTGCTGGGTTATCTCGGCGACTCCCCGCGCTGACCTGCGGCGGGGCGGATATTCGGACACCCGTCCCGCAGTTGCCCCTTGTTGCATCGACACAGGCATGTGAACATGAGAATCCCCCACTTTGTGAACTTGTGAATCCCTTCGCAAGGCACATTCACCAAGGAGGTGGCTCCACTCCATGCCCATGCACGTCAAAGACGCCATGAGCACGGTGGTCCTCACCATCGGGCCCGCTCACACCCTCCGGCAGGCGGCTCAGCTGATGGCGGCCCGCCGCATCGGCGCGGCCGTGGTCCTCGACAACGACAACAGCGGCATCGGCATCCTCACCGAGCGCGACATCCTCAATTCCCTCGGCGCGGGCGAGAACCCCGACCGGGAGACCGCCCAGACCCACACCACCTCGGACGTGGTCTTCGCCGCTCCGCACTGGACCCTCGACGACGCCGCGGACGCCATGGTGCGCGGCGGCTTCCGCCATCTGATCGTGCTCAACGACCATGAACCGGTCGGCGTGGTGTCCGTACGCGACATCATCCGCTGCTGGTCGGCCGCCACGGAACGGGCCGACGCCGTACCGGCCTGAGCACGGGGCCGGACGCACGAAGAGGCCGGAGCCCACTGGCATCCGGCCTCTTCGCTTATGTACGGCAGCGACAGTTGAGCAACCCCCACGGCGCGCCACCACCTCCGCGAGAGCGGCTGGGGGCACCTCCCAGCGGTAGCTGGGGGAGGCTTAGCCGCAAAAGGGAGCCCAGCTCAGCCGCGCAGGGCCTGGACCGCGGCTTCCAGCCGCTTGCCGTAGTCCGCGTCCGCCTTGCGGAAGTTCTCGATCGCCCGCTGGGCGATGTCGTCGCGGGAGACCTGGGAGATGAAGCCCGCCAGGTTGTCGATCAGGCGCTCCCTCTCGTCCTCCGACATCAGGCGGTAGAGCGTGCCGGCCTGGACGAAGTCGGTGTCCTCGGCATGCGAGGGCGCGGCCTGCTCGCCGGTGGGGCCGGTCACGGTGGCCGGCTGCCACAGGGGGCGGCCGGTCTCGCTCGGGCCGCCGAAGCTGTTGGGCTCGTAGTTCTTCGCGCCCGCGTGCCGGCCGTCGTAGAGCACACCGTCCCGGCCGTGGCTGCGCGCCTCGGTGGCGTGCGGGCGGTTCACCGGGAGGTGGTCGGCGTTGATGCCGACGCGGTAGCGGTGGGCGTCGCCGTAGGCGAAGAGACGGCCCTGGAGCATCTTGTCGGGAGACGGGCCGATACCCGGCACGAAGTGGTGCGGGGAGAAGATCGACTGCTCGACCTCGGCGAAGATGTTCTGCGGGTTGCGGTTGAGCTCCAGCTTGCCGATCTCGATCGGCGGGTAGTCCTCGTGCGGCCAGACCTTGGTCAGGTCGAACGGGTTGAAGCGGTAGCTGGCCGCGTCGGCCTCGGGCATGATCTGCACCTGGACGGTCCAGCTCGGGAAGTCGCCCCGCTCGATGGACTGACGCAGATCGCGCTGGTGGCTGTCGGCGTCGTCACCGGCGAGCTTGTCGGCCTCGGCCTGGGTGAGGTTCTTGATGCCCTGGTCGGTCTTGAAGTGGTACTTGACCCAGAAGACCTCACCGGCGGCGTTGTTCCACTGGAAGGTGTGCGAGCCGTAGCCGTTCATGTGGCGGTAGGAGGCGGGGATGCCGCGGTCTCCGAACAGCCAGGTGACCTGGTGGGTGGACTCCGGCGACAGGCCCCAGAAGTCCCAGACGTTGTCCGCCTCCTGCGAGCCGGTGTACGGGTCGCGCTTCTGGGTGTGGATGAAGTCGGGGAACTTGATGGCGTCCTTGATGAAGAACACCGGGGTGTTGTTGCCGACGAGGTCGTAGTTGCCCTCTTCGGTGTAGAACTTCAGCGCGAAACCGCGCGGGTCACGCACCGCGTCGGCCGAGCCGAGGTTGCCCGCGACGGTGGAGAAGCGCAGGAAGGTCTCGGTCTGCTTGCCGACCTCGGAGAGGAAGTGGGCGCGGGTGTACTTGGTCACATCCGCGGTCACCGTGAACGTGCCGTACGCGGCGGCGCCGCGGGCGTGCACGATGCGCTCCGGGATGCGCTCGCGGTTGAAGTGCGCGAGCTTTTCGATCAGGAGCTGGTCCTGGATGAGGCCGGGACCGCCGATGCCGGCCGTCTCGCTGTTCTGGTTGTCCCCGACCGGAGCCCCGGACTCCGTGGTCAGCGGTCCGGTGGTGCTCTCTACCGACACTTGCGCCTCCTGGAAAGTCTTCTGCACCTGCCCTTGGCTTGCGCCGATCACGATCCTACATTGGACAATGTCTAAGTCAAGAAGAATGCGAAAGCAGTACTCGATCCGGTCATGGACCTACCACTGCTACCCTGGCTTTATCTGACTGATAGGTGAATGGCATGAGTGACCTGCTGGAACGGCTCCGAGGACGCGGCTGGCGGCTGACCGCGCAGCGACGCGTCGTCGCCGAGGTCCTCGACGGGGACCACGTCCACTACACCGCCGACGAGGTGCACGCGCTGGCATCCGACCGGCTCCCCGAGATCTCCCGCGCCACGGTCTACAACACCCTGGGCGAGCTGGTCTCGCTCGGTGAGGTGATCGAGGTGAGCACGGACGGCCGGGCCAAGCGCTACGACCCCAACGCCCACCACGACCACCAGCACCTGATCTGCTCGCGGTGCGGCACGATCCGCGACGTCCACGTCCAGGGCGACCCGCTCCTGGCCCTGCCCGAGCCGGAGCGCTACGGCTTCCAGGTCTCCGAGGTCACCGTGACCTACCGGGGCATCTGCCCCGCCTGCAGCGCCCCGTCCTGACGCCGGGGCACACCGGCGCCCGCCCCGGCCGCCCGTGCACCCCGCCGCGCCATACGCACCGTCGAGCCCGCGCCCACCCGGCCGCGGGCTCCTTCGCGTGCCCGGCCCGCCCGCCGACCGCCCTCCCGTCACCACACCCCCCGCACCGGCCCGTCCCGCGCATCGGCCCATCCCGCATACGCCCCATCCGTACATCAGCTCACCCCGCACCCATGCCCGCACGACCCCTGCCTAAATCTGACGGGCCGTCATATCGTCGGCATGCCGCGCTTTCCGGCCACCGGGCCTGCGGTCCCGCGCCCTGGCCCGCAGGGCCGGCCGCGGCAGCAAGGCGCCGGCCACCCTCGACCCCTGGGCGGCGCCCCGTACGGCCCGAATCTGGTCCCGACCTCGGTGCCGTCGCTCCGGACGGACTGGGAGATCAGAAAGGGCGCCGCGGACCGGCCCCAGAAGGCCTACCGCGAGGCCGGCGTCACCAGGGGTGCCCCGCTTCCGGAGAACCGGCTCGTCGACCGCAGTCTCTACGCCGAAGCGGTCGGCCACCGGATACCGGGGTAACCACGGCAGCACGCACGACGAAGGCCCGGATCCTCAAGGATCCGGGCCTTCGTCTTCAGTAGCGGGGACAGGATTTGAACCTGCGACCTCTGGGTTATGAGCCCAGCGAGCTACCGAGCTGCTCCACCCCGCGTCGTTGTTGCCCTTACTCTAACCCCGGGCCGACGACCAGCGCAAATTCCTTCCGCGCGGCCCGGGACCCGGCCCTGTGGACCGGCCCCGGGCATCCCGGACACCCCCGGGGCGCACGCTACGCGCTGAGCTCCTCCTGGAGCGCCGCCCGCAGCCGCGCCGCACGCTCCGCCACCTCCGGCGGCCCCAGTTCGACGGCGCGCGCACACCAGCTCTGCGCCTCCGCGAGCGCACCGCGCCGGGCGGCGAGCAGCGCCAGCCGCAGCGCCGCCCGGCCATGGCCGGTCTCGGCGGCACGCTGCCACCACAGGGCGGCCTCGGGAAGGCTGCCCTCGCGGGCCAGCAGCAGCCCGAGGTTGAAGGCACCGTTGCGGCTGCCGGCCTCGGCCGCCGCGCGGTACCACTCGGCGGCCTCGACGGCGTCCCCGCGGGCCGCCGCGAACATGCCGACCCGGACCTGGGCGCGCCGGTGGCCCTGGCGGGCGGCTCGCTCGTACCACTGCACGCTCTCGTCGTCCGCCGTGCGCTCGCTGTCCGCCAGCCCCTCGCCCGCGGCCGCCGCCCGGCGGTCGAGCAGGTCCGCGAGCCGGAAGGCCGCCTCGGAGCTGCCGCCACCGGCCGCACAGCGCAGATTGCGCTCCGCGTCCTGCAGCGCACCGTCCCGCAGCTGCACGATGGCGACCTGGAGGGCCGCCTCCGTGTGCCCGGCCGCGGCCGCCCGCTCGTACCAGGTGTGCGCCATGCGCTCCGCACCACGCCCGGCGAAGAGGATGCCGAGGTTGAACGCGGCATCGACGCTGCCCGCCTCGGCCGCCTTGGAGAACCACGGCTCGGCTCCCGCGGCGTCACCGCGCTGCAGCAGCAGGATGGCCAGCGCGTTGGCGGCCTCGCGGTGCCCGGCGTAGGCGGCCCGGCGGTACCACTGCTCGCCGCGCCCCTCCCGGCCCTGCTCGGCGCAGAGCAGCCCGATGTTGTAGGCGCCGTTGACGTCCCCGGCGTCCAGCGCGACGCGGTACCAGCGCTCAGCGGTCTGCAGTTCGCCCCGGTCGGCGTGCAGCGCTCCCAGCGCGTTGGCAGCGTTGCCATCGCCGTCCTGGGCCGCCCGCCGCCACCATTCGGCGGCGCTCTCCTCGTCCCCCGCATCACGCAGCAGGAAGCCCAGCGCACAGGCCGCGCGCGCCTCGCCGTCCTTGGCGGCGGACAGGTACCAGCGGCCCGCCTCCTGGACGTCGCCGCGGTCCTCCAGCAGCGCACCGAGCTGCAGCGCGGCCCGCCGGTGCCCCCGCGCGGCGGCCTGGCGGTACCACTGCTCGGCCTCCTCCTGCCGGTTCAGCTCGCCGTACGCGGGGACCGCACGCCGGTCCGTGTCGCGGCCGTCCTCGATGAGCCGGGCCAGGCGGTACGCGGCCTCACGGTGGCCGCGCTCGGCGGCCGTACGGAACCAGCGCTCGGCGCCGATGTCGCCGCGGTGCTCCAGCAGGTCGGCCAGGGCGTACGCGCCCAGGCAGTGCCCGGACTCGGCGGACTGGCGCAGCCAGTACTCGGCGGCCGGCTCGTCGCCGCGCTCGCGGTAGTGGCGCCCGAGGGCGTGCGCCGCGGCGGCGGAGCCCGCGACGGCCGCGATCCGCCACCAGCCCGCCGCCTCGTCGCCGTAGCCCCGCTGGTGCAGCAGCACGCCGAGGTTGTTGGCCGCGGCGCGGTCGCCGGCGGCGGCCGCGGACCGCAGATGCGGCTCGGCGCCGTCGAGGTCACCGCGGCGCAGCAGCATCGCACCCAGGGCGCTCATGGCGGCGGTGTCGCCCGCCTCGGCGGCCCGGCGGTGGCCGGACTCGGTCACGGCATCGGACGCTTCGGCGGCCTCCGCGGCCTCCATCGCGTCGATCGGCAGCTCGGATTCGCGCCCGTCGTCGGGCGCATGCACAAACCGGTCCGTCTCCAACAACCTTGCCTTGTCCCCCATAAGACCCATCGTCGCATCACCTGTAACCCGCGTACACCTGGTATACCGCAGCCAGTGAGGTCACTTCAGCGGTTTGTCGACTTCCCGACACGACGACTTGGCAAACTCAAGCACACACCTTCCCCACATCGGCCGCGCGACCCGGCTTTGACCGGTAACGAACCCGAAGACATGACGGGATGACGGCATGAAGACATGACGAAGGCCCGGATCCCTGAGGATCCGGGCCTTCGTCTTCAGTAGCGGGGACAGGATTTGAACCTGCGACCTCTGGGTTATGAGCCCAGCGAGCTACCGAGCTGCTCCACCCCGCGCTGTTGTGTCCTCAACGTATCACGGCTGCGGGACGGCTCTGCACCACCGCGGCCCCGCGGCCACCGGCGCGAACCGGCGGCCACGGGGCCAGGGGGCGGACGGCGGGGTCAGCCGGCCGGCTTGCCGCCCTTCTGGGACGCCTTCGCCGCCCGGTCCAGCGCCGCCTTGAGCTTCTTCTGGGCCTCGCCGTAACCGGCCCAGTCGCCCGAGGTGCGCGCCCTCTCGCCTTCCTCGTAGGCCTTCTGTGCGTCGCCCAGGGCCTGCTGCACCGTCTGGCCCGACGGGGGCTGCTGTCCGGTCCCGGTGTCGCCGCCGCCCGGCGGGTTCTGGGAACCCGTACTGGGCGCCTTCTTGCCGAAGACCACGTCCAGCGCGTCCTTGAGGGAGTCCTCCAGGACGGGCTTGTTGTCGCCGTAGCTGACCAACACCTTCTTCAGGAGCGGGTAGTTGGTGTTGGCACCGCGCAGATACACCGGTTCGACGTAGAGCAGTCCGCCGTCCAGCGGCACGGTCAGCAGATTGCCGTACTCGATCTCCGAGTCGCCGAGTTTCTTGAGGATATTGAGCTCATTGGCGATGTTCGGATCGGAGTTGAACTTCGACTGCACCAGCTGCGGGCCGGGCACCGGCGTCTGCGAGGGCAGTTTGAGCAGTCTGATCCTGCCGTAGTCGCCGCTGGTCGCATTGGCGTCGACGGCCATGAACGCACCGAGGTTGTCGCGCTTGTTGGGCGTGAAGCTCGTCGTCAGGGAGAACGCCCGGTTCTTCTGGTCCGGCATTTTCATGCTCAGGTAGTACGGCGGTACCGCGTTGCCCGACTTGGTCGTCGGGTCGTTCGGAATCTGCCAGCGCTCCGAGCCGGTGTAGAAGGTGCCCGGGTCCGTGACGTGGTAGGTGGTCAGCAGTTGGCGCTGCACCTTGAAGAGGTCCTGCGGGTAGCGCAGGTGCTCCTTGAGCGCCGGGCTGATGGCGCTCTTCTTCTCGACCGTGCCCGGGAACGACTTCATCCAGGTCTTGAGGACCGGGTCCTTCTCATCCCACTGGTAGAGCTTCACCGAACCGTCGTAGGCATCCACCGTCGCCTTGACGGAGTTGCGGATGTAGTTGACCTGGTTCTGCTGGGCCACCACCGCCCGCTGGCCGTCGGTGAGCGAATCGGCCGTGCTGTCCCCGAGCGTGGTGCGCGAGGCGTACGGATAGCCGTTGCTGGTGGTGTAGGCGTCGACGATCCACTTGATCCGGCCGTTGATGACCGCCGGGTAGGCGTCGCCGTCGATGGTCAGCCAGGGGGCGACGGCTTCGACGCGCTCCTTGGGCGTGCGGTTGTACAGGATCCGTGAGCCCTTGCCGATCGCTCCGGAGTAGAGGATCTGCGGCTCCCCGAACGCCGCCGCGTAGGCGGCGCGGTTGACCGGGTTGGAGAGGCTGACGCCGCTGTTGCCCCGGTAGCTGTAGCTCTTCTCACCGCTGTCGTCGGAGTAGTCCAGTTCCTTCTGCGGACCGCCGACGATGGAGTACTGCGAGGTCTTCTCGCCGTAGTACACCCGCTGCTGGTACGAGCCGAGCTGCCCCTTGGCCGGCAGATCCGACTCGGTGTACTTGGGGCCGCCGCCGTCGGCGGCCTCGGTCCCCTTGGCGGCGACCGCGCCGTAGCCGTGGGTGTACTTGAAGTGGTCGTTGATCCAGTTGCGCTCGGGGATGCCCGCGATGTTCAGCTCACGCAGACCGATGACGGTGTCCTGCTCGGCACCGTCCTCGTCCTTGTAGCGGTCGACGTCGAGGGTGGAGGGGAACTGGTAGTACCCGCGCACCTGCTGCTGTTGCTGGAAGGCCGGTGAGACCACGTTCGGGTCGAGCAGACGCATGCTGGCCGTGGTGTCGGCGTCATCGCGCAGCCGCTGACTGTCCGCCTTGTCGGCGGGCTTGTAGTCGCCCTTGTACGGCGTGACCTCGGAATTCTGGATGTCGTAGGCGTCCCGGGTCGCCTTGATGTTCTGCTTGATGTACGGCGCTTCCTTGGCCTGCTCGTTCGGCTGGACCTGGAACTTCTGCACGATCGCCGGGTACAGCCCGCCGATGAGGATCGCGGAGAGCACCATCAGACCGAAGCCGATCACCGGCAGCTGCCACGTCCGCCGCCAGAGGGTGGCGAAGAACAGCACCGCGCAGATCGCCGCGATGAAGAACAGGATCGTCTTCGCCGGGAGGTAGGCATTGGCGTCGACGTACCGCAGGCCCGTCCAGTTGTCGGCCGACTTCAGGCCGCTGGACTTGACCGCCAGGCCGTACCGGTCGAGCCAGTACGCGATCGCCTTGAGCGAGACGAAAATGCCCAGCAGCACCGACAGATGGCCGGTGGCCGCCGCGGTCGCCCGCGAGCCGGGGCTGGTCAGCCGCAGTCCGCCGTAGAGGTAGTGGGTCAGCGCCGCGGCGACCAGACACAGCACCGCGCAGGCGAAGCCGAAGCTCAGCAGGAAGCGGTACCAGGGCAGGTCGAAGGTGTAGAACGCGATGTCCATGCCGAACTGCGGGTCCGTCTTGCCGAAGGGCACGGCGTTGACCCACTGCAG
Source organism: Streptomyces sp. NBC_00400 (assembly GCF_036048035.1). Classification (NCBI taxonomy): domain Bacteria; kingdom Bacillati; phylum Actinomycetota; class Actinomycetes; order Kitasatosporales; family Streptomycetaceae; genus Streptomyces; species Streptomyces sp. NBC_00400. The sequence goes on from NZ_CP107940.1 coordinate 2,672,712, forward strand.
ATAGGTCCGCCACTCCCCGGAGGCGGAGGCACCGGCGATCAGGCCGATCACCGCGGTGACCGCGATCAGCGCCCACTTCTTGAAGGGCGCGATACCCATCCGGTAGCGGTCCAGGCTCTGCTGCTCCACGGACATCGCGCTCAGCGGCGGCCGCAGCCGGTACGCGAGCCAGACGTTGACCCCGACGGCCACGGCCATCAGGACGCCGAAGGCGAAGAACAGGCCGATCTTGGTCCACAGGGTGGTGGTGAAGACCGAGGAGTACTTGACCGAGCGGTACCAGAGCCAATCGGTCCAGAACCCCGCAAACATCACGAAAAGCATGGCCAGTACGGCCAGCACACCCAATGTCATGAGCAGGGTCCGGATCCGCCGCGATGGTCGGCCGACTCTGATCCGTGGCCCTGTCGGGCCTCCGCCGCGGTCCGGCATCTGGAAAGCCAAGGTGCGCACCTCGAAGTTCGCTGTCGTGTGGAGCAGGCCCGGCGATAGTAGGACCCACCGATGCAACTTACGAAGGCTTTACTCAGTTCCCGCTTTCCGGGGTACACAAGGCACGATGTTGAGCATGACCAACCTCCCCGTTGACGGCACCCCCCTCGCCGCCGACCCCCTGACCCGCGCGGTACTCGAGATCGACGAGTACAGCGCCGGGCTCGGCTGGGATCAGCCCGCCCGACTGTTCGCCCTCGTCGACACCGCCAAGCTCCGTGCGCAGGAGCCCTCGCTCGCCGCCCAGCTCGGCATCGACGACTCCACCACCACGTCCCTGACCCCCGTGGAGCAGGACGAGATCCCGGCGGGCGTCCCGCTGGACGAGTTCCTGGCCACCATTGCCTGGCCCGACGCCGTCACCGGCTGCGCGCTGACCGTGGAGCGGCTGATGCTGCCGCCGTCCGCCGAGGACTCCGAGCCCTCGGGCATGGACGAGGCGCAGCTCGCCAAGTGGGTCGCCGAGCACCCGGACCGCCAGGAGGTCCGGATGACGGTGGCCGTGCTGCGGGACGGCCGGCGCGACTCGGCGCTGCGGCTGCGCGAGAAGGACTCCACGTCCGAGGTACTCACCGGCTCGGCGCTGGTGCCGGGCCTCGCGGAAGCGCTGGCGGCGACGTTCGAGGGCTGACGGCGGCCTGCCGGGCGGCGGCCCGGGCCTGACGTGCGCGTCGTGGCCCGGGCACCGGCCCGGTATTCAGGACCTAGGGGGTGTCTCCCCGGTCATGCCGGGCTCGCGGGGTGATCGGGGCGACACCCCCCTAGGCGTGGCCCGCGGGGCTGCTGCAGCTCGGCAGGCCCGCGGCGTCGCCCTTGCGGATCTTCTCCAGCGCCTTGACGGCGTCGCCTATGGTGCCGACCTTGACCAGGGCGAGCCCCTTCGGGGTGTCCTTGGCCGCGGCGGCGCAGTTCTCCTTGGGCGTCAGGAAGTACTGGGCGCCCTTGTCGCGCGCACCGACCGTCTTCATCGAGATGCCACCGATCGGGCCGACCTTGCCCTTGTCGTCGATGGTGCCCGTGCCGGCCACGAACTTGCCGCCGGTCAGGTCCCCGGGCGTGAGCTTGTCGACGATGCCGAGCGCGAACATCAGCCCGGCGCTCGGGCCGCCGACATCGGCCAGCTTGACGTCGATGGGGAACGGGAAGGTGTGATCCACCTGGGCCTGGATACCCACGATGGCGCGGCCGTCGTCCGCCTTCTGCGTGCTGACCGTGATCTGCTTCGCGCCGGTCACGGGCTTCTTGCCCCGCTTCTCCGCCGCGGCGGCGTCCTTGGCCGGGATGATCGTGAAGACCACCTTCTCGCCCGGCTTGTGCCGGGTGACGAGCTTGGCGACGTCACCGGCCTGCTTGACGTGCGTGCCGTCCACCGCCTTGATCACATCGCCCGCGTGCAGCCGCCCGTCGGCCGGCTTGTCCTTGACGACGGAACCGACCACGGTCTGGGTGGCGACCGGGATGTGCAGCTGGTTGAGGGCGGAGGCCTTGGCGCTCTCCTGGGACTGGCTGAACTCCTCGGCGTTCTCCTGGTCGGCCTGCTCGGCCGTCTGCCCCTCGGGGTAGAGCGTCTTGTGCGGCACCACGGCGTTGTCGTGGTCGAGCCAGCCGTACACCGCTTCGAGGAGATTCATGCGGTAGTCGGGGCCGGTGACGCGGACGGTGGTCATGTTGAGATGACCGGTCGTCGGGTACGTCTTGCGTCCGGAGATCTGCAGCACTGGCTCACCGTCGTGATCACCGAGGGTGTTGACCGTCGGCCCCGGTGACATCTCGGAGTAGGGCACGGGGATCAGCACCCCGGCGCAGAGCAGCGCGATCAGCATCAGGATCGAGGCGAGCAGCGTCGCGGTGCGGCGTGGCATGGAACGACAGTACGGGACGGGTATGACAACCGGCCCGCGGGGCCGTCCGTACGAGGGCGAACGCCCGGCCGTGGGCCCGCCCGTACGCCAGGGTCATCGCAAGAAGTCCGGGTTCGGCTTTCGCGCACCCGGCGCGGGAACGTCAGACGGGGTCCGAGGCGGGGTCGGGAACGGAGTGCTCCTTTTCCATGGCGTCACGGAACCGGGCGTAGCCCGCGAGTTCCGCGACATCCCCGGCCTTGCGGTGCCGTAGGGCCCAGCTGCTCCACACCGCGGCAATCAGCCCCGCACCGACCGGAATCAGCAACCAGAGGAGCGCACCCATCAGCGACCTCCCAACCCCTTGTACGACCGCGATCGACGAATAAGCAGATTAACCATCTGCTGGGTCAACGCTCACGCCAGGGGGCGGGTTACGCAACCGGAACACAAGGCACCGGTTCAGCCTCGCGTTCGGAGGCCACCACCCCGTGGCCACAGGGCCACTGCCTGCGCGTCTGTCCTGTCGCCTGCCCCGGGAAAGCGGCCTTACGCACCGGGCCGGACCTCCGGTGCCGGAGCGCTGCGGCCCCCTCCGGTCCCTGGGCTCCGACCCGCCCTCCCGTCGCCCGACCTCCACCCCCCGATGAGGGGCTACGCCCCCACCCGCCCTCCCGTCGCCCGACCTCCACCCCCCGATGAGGGGCTACGCCCCCACCCATTCTTCGGTTCCGTCGGAGAACGTCTGGTGCTTCCAGATCGGCACCTCGTGCTTGAGGTCGTCGATCATCCTGCGACAGGCCTCGAACGCCTCGCCGCGGTGCGGGCAGGACACCGCGACCACCACCGCCAGATCACCGATGCGCAGATCACCCACACGGTGGACGGCGGCCAGCGCCCGCACCGGGAAGTCGGCGATCACCTTCTCGGCGATCCGGCGCATCTCCGCCTCGGCCGTCGGGTGCGCGGAGTAGCCCAGGCCCTCGACGTCGGCGCCGTTGTCGTGCGAGCGGACCGTCCCGACGAACAGGGCCGTACCGCCGGCCGCCGAGTCCCCCACGGCCGCGAACACCTCGTCCACGGACAGCGCGCGCTCGCGGATCTCCAGGAGCCTGACCGGGTCCGGCGCAGCCTGCTCACCGGGGTGGTCGCGGCCGGGGGACGAAGGGGAGCGCATGCCAGACATACCCCCATCGTGCCGTACGCGGGCACGGTGGGGGTATTGCCGGTTCCGCCGGTCGTCCCGGGCGCCGTATGGAGACTTCTCCAGCCCGGCGGGCCCGGTTGCGCTCAGATACGGCGGCGGGCCTTACGGGCACGGCGTACCAGGGCGGCGGTGCCCAGGAGGGCAACGGTGGCTCCGGCGGCGCCCGCGGCGGTGGCGTCCTTGCGGCCCAGCCTGCGGCCCGCGACGGTGTGCCGTCCGGCGACCTCCTCCAGGAGCTCGGCGAGCACCTCCTCGTTCGTCCACCGGGGGCGCCAGCCCGCATCGTGCAGCCGGCTGCCGCTGACCACCCATGGATGCATCGTGTACGCGAGGTCGCCCGCGGGGGACGGCGTCAGGCCGATGCGGTGCAGGCGGGCGGCGGCGCCCAGGGCCACCGAGGACGGCAGTTCCATGCGCCGGATACCGGAGAGCTCTTCGACCTCCTCCTGTTCCAGCCAGCCGTCGCAGCCCACCGCCAGCTCGCCGTCGACCTTCTCCAGCGCGGCGAACTCCAGGGCGCTGACCAGGTCCTCGACGTGGCAGAACTGCCAGGCGGGCCGGGATCCGGCGACGACCAGGAGTCGGGGCGATTCGAAGTAACGGGTCAGCGCGGTGTCCGTGCCGCCCACCAGGACGGTGGGGCGCAGCACGGTGACGTTCAGGCCGGGGTGCGCGCGGGGCGCACGGTGCGCCAGGTGCTCGATCTCCAGGAGGTCGCCGACACCGGTGGCGTCCGCAGTGGCCCGCAGTTCGGCGTCCTCGGCCAGGGGAACGTCATTGTCGGGCAGCGCCCCGTACACCATGGCGGAGGTGCACAGCACCACCCGGTGGATGCCGGCGGCCGCGGCGGCGGTGAGCACGGTCTGGGTGCCGCGCACGTTGTACGCGGTGCGCGCCGCGTCGTCGGTCTCCAGGTCGAGGTCGAGCGCCAGGTGGACGACGACGTCGGCGCCGCGCAGCTTGTCGGCGATGGCCGGGTCCCGGACGTCCAGGACGTGCCAGTGCGCCTCGGCGACGTCGCCGCGCCGCTCGTCGATGGCCACCACCTCCTTGACCTCGTCGGAGGCGACCAGGGCGCGGGTGAGCAGCGCACCGACTCCGGAGGCGGCTCCGGTGACGGCCACCACGGGCCGGCGCAGTGGCCGGTCCATGGCCCCACCTGCGCCATTGCCTGCCTTCTCGGTCTGGGCCGCAGCGTTTCGCGCTGCGCGAACGGTCGGATCTGGGGAACTCACCGGGCGTCTCCAGCGGTTGTCTTCAGTGCGGACGTGTGGTCATGCGTGCGCACCAGGTGGCGTCCATCCTGCCCCAGCCACCGGGACAGCGAAGCACCGAGCCCCGAAGCGGTCCGGGTGTCTACGCTGGAGGTGATGTCGGGCAGCCGCCGTCGGCCACCTGGTCGGCGGCCCTACGAGCCGAGGAAACCCGTGAGTGACACCCCATTTGGATTCGGCCTTCCGCCGGAGGAGCCGGAGGACGGCGACAACGGCAAGAAGAAGGGCGGCCAGGGAGGTAGCCAGGGCCCCGCGGACCCCTTCGGGTTCGGCGGCGGGAGCGGTGGCGCGGACAATCCGTTCGCGGCGCTCTTCGGCGGCATGGGCGGCCCCGGCGGCGAAATGAACCCTGGCGACCTGGGAGCCGCCTTCCAGAAGCTCGGACAGATGCTCTCCTACGAGGGCGGCCCGGTGAACTGGGACATGGCCAAGGACATTGCGCGGCAGACCGTCGCGCAGGGCGCCGAGGACGGCAGCAAGGACGCGAGCCTGTCGCCGGGTGAGCGCAGCGCGGTCGAGGAGGCCGTACGCCTCGCCGACCTGTGGCTGGACGGTGTGACGTCGCTGCCGTCGGGCTCCGGCTCCGTGGTGGCCTGGAGCCGCGCGGAGTGGGTCGAGGAAACCCTCCCGGTATGGAAGGACCTGGTCAACCCGCTCGCCGAGCGCGTCGGAGCGGCCATGGGTGATGTCCTGCCCGGGGAGATGCAGGCCATGGCGGGCCCGCTGCTCGGGATGATGCGTTCCATGGGCGGCGCGATGTTCGGCACCCAGATCGGCCAGGCGCTGGGCGTGCTGGCCGGCGAGGTCGTCGGTTCGACGGACATCGGGCTTCCGCTGGGGCCGGCCGGCAAGGCCGCGCTGCTGCCGGGGAACATCGCGAGGTTCGGCGAGGGCCTGGGCGTGCCGGAAGAGGAAGTGCGGCTGTATCTGGCCCTGCGCGAGGCCGCCCACCAGCGGCTCTTCGCCCATGTGCCGTGGCTGCGCTCGCATCTGTTCGGTGCCGTCGAGGGCTATGCGCGCGGCATCAAGGTCGACACCACCAAGCTGGAGGACGTGGTCGGCCAGATCGATCCGCAGCATCCCGAGGAGCTGCAGAACGCCCTTCAGCAGGGCATGTTCCAGCCCGAGGACACCCCGGAGCAGAAGGCGGCGCTGGCCCGGCTGGAGACCGCACTGGCCCTCGTCGAGGGCTGGGTGGACGCGGTGGTGCACGCCGCCGCCAAGCCGCATCTGCCGTCGGCGGACAAGCTCCGTGAGACGCTGCGGCGGCGCCGGGCCAGCGGTGGCCCCGCCGAGCAGACGTTCTCCACGCTGATCGGTCTGCAGCTGCGTCCGCGGCGGCTGCGGGACGCCTCGCGGCTGTGGGCGTCGCTGACGGACGCGCGGGGCCTGGAGGGCCGCGACGGCCTGTGGGAGCACCCGGACATGCTGCCGACGGCGGCGGACCTGGACGACCCGGACGGGTTCGTCCACCACGAGCAGCCGGACTTCTCCGAGCTCGACAAGATGCTCGGCGAGGCCGCGAGCGGCGGCAAGCCCGATCTGGGCAAGCCGGACCCGGGCACGTCCGCCCGGGAGGACGACGGCCCGGACGAGGCGTCCGGCGAGAGCAAGGGGGACGGCGGCAAGTGAGTCTGCGCGAGGACGCGGCGCGGGTGCTCAAGGAGTGGCCCGCGCCGTCGCCCGAACAGGAACAGCTGCGGCTGGCGTATCTGGACCATCTCGCCGCCCATCAGGACGGCATGTGGAAGCCCTGCAAGGACGGGCACCTCACGGCCAGCGCGCTGGTGATCGATCCGGCCGGCGGCCGGGTGCTGCTGACCCTGCACCGCAAGCTGGAGATGTGGCTGCAGATGGGCGGCCACTGCGAGCCGGAGGACGCCTCGCTGGCCGAGGCGGCGCTGCGGGAGGCACGCGAGGAGTCGGGGATCGCCCGGGGTCTGACGCTGCTGCCCGGCGGCCCGGTGCGGCTGGACCGCCATCGGACGCCGTGTGCGGTGCATCTGGACGTGCAGTACGCGGCGTCGGCTCCGGCGGACGCCGTGGCGGCGATCAGCGACGAGTCACTGGATCTGCGGTGGTTCGCGTACGACGAGGTGCCCGGCGTCGCCGATGCGTCGGTGGTGCGGCTGGTCGAGCGCACCCGCGCTCTTCTCTAGGCGGCACCTGCGCGCTCCACTGGACAGCAGCGACCCTGGCCCGCTGGACGGGTGGCGACCTGGCCGACGGACGGCGGCGCCCCGGCCGCGCACGCGCTGCGGCGCCCGCCCTTTCCGGGGCGGGCGCCGCAGCGCATGCGTCAACGGCACTTCGCAGGCGCTCAGTTGGTGAAGATGTTGCCCTGGTTCATGCCCCGCGCGCCCTGCTGGCCCATACCGAACTGGGCGGCCACACCGGAGCCGACGACGGCGTTCTGCGGCGGCAGCAGCTCGCTGGGCTGCACCAGTGCGTAGCCCTGGCCGAGGAAGCTGAGTTCCCAGCCCTCGCCCGTGTTGCCGCGCCGGCGCAACACCCCGGAGGAGTGCGTCTGCGCCTGCATCTGCACCCGCAGCGAAGCGGACCAGGCCACCACCGCGTCGGCGTCGGCGTTGACGTACTTGTCGGGCGTGACCTGCAGCATCAGCGGCTCGCCGGAGGTCATCAGGACCACCTTGCCCCGCCCGGAGATGTTGAGCTGGTACTTGCCGGTGCCGGAGATGCCGTACTGGCTGTCGACGGAGACGACCTCCCAGTGGAGGCCGGAGTCCAGCGCCAGGACGTAACTGCTGTCGACGGTCAGGCCGTCGTGGTCGACGTCGACCACATGGACGTACTGGGCGAGGTTGGCCAGATAGACCGTGCCCTGCCCGGAGACGCGCATCAGATCCAGGCCCTCGCCGGAGTGCGCGCGGGCGCGCTGCTGGCCGGGCGTCGTGTAGTTGCCGTCGAATTCGAGCAGCCCCTGGTAGGCGACCATGGCGCCCTTACGGGCGAGGAGGTCTTCGTGGCCCTGGAGGGCGACGCGCAGCAGCTGACTGTTCTGCAGGACGTAGCGGTCCTGGGTCTGCGCCTCGGTGAAGGCGAAAAGCGGACTCTGCATGGCGTGTTCGGTCCTCCCCCTCAGCCCCGGGCCCGGAGCCGGTCGGTGCTGTCCTCGCTGGGCTGGACGACGACGAACCCCTGGCCGGAGAAGCCCAGTTGGTATGCCTCGCCGCTGCCGCGCCCGATCATCGAGGACGCCTTGAAGCTGCGCTTGCCCTTCATCTTCAGGTGGGTCGACCAGGCGACCAGGGCGTCCGGGTCCACATAGGTCTCGTCCTCGCCGCGGCCGCAGTCGACGACGATGGGCGTGCCCCGGGAGGTCAGGGCGACCCAGCCGGTGCCGGAGATCCCGACGTTGAAGAGGCCCTGGCCGGCGAACTTCGCCATGCCCTTGACGCGCTGCACGCCCCACTGGAGCTGCGCGTCGAAGGCGAGGAGGTTGGTGCCGTTGACGGAGAGCGAGTCGCCGTCGAGGTTGATGCAGACCACGTCGGCGCCGTAGTCGGCGAGGTAGAGCAGACCGTCTCCGGAGCACTTCATCAGGGGTGCGCCTTCGCCGGTGAGCCACTGGGAGGCCATCTGGCGTACGGCGGGCGGGTTCGGCTCGTACTGGACGAAGCCTTCGTAGGCGACCATCGAGCCGGTGCGTGCGAAGACGTCCTGGCCGCTCTGCATGGCGATCTTCACCATGGCGCTGCCGTGGTTCTCCATGCGGGCGGCGGGCGGAGTCGGGGCGTAGCCCGACAGCTGCTGCTGGTTCATGACGTGCGGGCTCCCTCAGACCTCGTAGGGCTGGACGACGATGAAGTTGCCGGGCGCACCGCGGAACTGGAGGTTCACGGTCTCGCCCGAGTGGCCGGGGAAGGCGTGCCGCCGCAGGCTCACCTGGCTGGAGATGATCACCTGCGAGCCCGCGGACCAGGCCACGATGGCGTTGGCGTCGGCGAAGGTGGTCGGGGTGACCGGCAGCACGACCGGGGTGCCCTGGGTCTTGACGACGAGGGTGCCGGTCCCCTGGAACTGCATGGTGAACAGGGCGCCACCGGGGATGCCGTGGCCCTCGATCCTGCGGACCTCGTGCTGCAGCGACTCGTCGAAGGCGAGGACGCTGTCGGCGGACACACAGATGGCGTCACCCTGCAGCTCGATGGGGTGGACGTGGGCGCTGTTCTCGGCGAGGAAGACCTGGCCCTGGCCGGTGCAGCGCATCAGCTGCATTTCCTGGCCGGTGGCGTTGCCGACGATCCGGCCGCGGAAGCCGGCGCCCTTGTAGCCGAAGTCGACCTTGCCCTGGTAGAGCACCATGCTGCCCTGACGGGCGAGCACCGGCTGGCCGTCGACGCCGAGGTCGACGCGGATCAGCTTGCTGTTCTGCGGGGTCCAGCGCTGGCCGGTGGGGGCCTCCTTGTACTTGTCCAGCACGACACCGAGGCCGGGGCCGCCGCCCTGGGGGACGGCCGGGGCCTGGCCGCCGCCGTACGGGGCGCCCGGAGGCTGCTGTCCCGGCTGGCCGTACGGGGCGGGCCGGCCCTGCGGGGGCCCGTATCCACCGGGCGGCGGGGCGGGCTGGCCGTAGGGCGGTGCCTGCGGGGCCTGCTGACCGGGGAATCCGCCGGGTGCGGTCTGCTGCTGGCCGTACGGGTCCTGCCCCGGGGCCGGCTGGCCGTACGGGGCCGGCGGCTGCTGGCCGGGCGGGCCGGGCACACCGGGCGGGGCCAGCGGCGCGGCGATGGTGGGCGCGTGGTGCACCTGCGGCTCGGTGGGCTGCGGCGCGGCCGGGGGCGCTTGCGGCGCGCCCTGGGGCGGGCCGAAGTCGGGCGCGGGCTGCTGCGGATCGGGGGCGGCGGGCACCCCGAAGGACGGCGCGGGGGCCGCCGCGCCGGGCGGCGGCGCGAAGCCGGGCGCGCCCTGTGCCGCAGGGGGCGGCGCAGGGGCCTCGGCCTCTTCGGCGACCTCGCCGCCGAAGTTCTTCAGCAGCGCCTCGAGGCCGCCGTCGAAACCCTGGCCGACGGCGGCGAAGCGCCAGACGTCCTTGAGGTAGAAGTCGCCGAGCATGACGGCGCGTTCGGTGCTGAACTCGCTGCCGGTGAAGGAGTAGCGGGCGACCTCTTCGCCGCCCGCCACGATCCGGAGGTAGCCGGGGCCGATCTGCGAGACCTGGCCCGCGCCGTCGAGCGCGGCGGTGAAGGAGAGCTTTTGGATGTGCGGCGGGATCTTGTCGAGGGTGACCCGGAAGGACTCGCTGTCGCCGGCCTGCGCCCCGAGCAGCTGGACCGACTCCTCCGGTGTCTTGGGCTGGTTGAAGAAGACGAAGTACCGGTCGTCGGACAGCCGCTCGTCGGCGTCCAGTCCGAAGCAGCTGATGTCGAAGGTCAGGCCGGGTCCGGCGATCTGCACGCCGACGTACAGATCCGTTCCCGCCGTCAGATCACCGATCTTGGCCTTGTGGCCCCGCTGGAATTCCCTGGCCATACGTAACGCCCGTCCCCCGCTCCCGCTGTGAGTTCCTTCTGCGCGGCCAGGCTAACCGCTGGTGCCGACAGCAGGCGATGGCGGGGCGCGGCGGATGTCGTCCGGTGCCGCGTCAGTCGTCGCGGGCGGCGGGCAGATGGGGCAGCCGGTCGGCCGCGACCACCCCTTCGAGGTAGCCGCGGGCCCGCTCCGTACGGGGGTAGGCCTCCAGCAGCCGCCAGAACCGGGGGCCGTGGCCGGGAACGAGCAGGTGCGCGAGTTCGTGCAGCAGGACGTAGTCGACGACGTACTCCGGCATGCCCTGGAGACGGTGCGACAGGCGGATGCTGCCCTCCGCGGGGGTGCACGATCCCCAGCGGGTGTTCTGGTTGGTCACCCAGCGCACCGACGCGGGGCCGGCGCGGCCGTCCAGATACTGGGCGGACAGCCGCTCGGCACGCCGGGCCAGCTCGCCGTCGCCCAGCATCCGCTTGCTCTCCTGGGCGGCGAGCTTGTCGAGCATGACGGTGACCCAACGCCGCTCCTCGGCCTCGGACATACGGGCCGGAATCAGGACCACCGTGCGGTTGCCCTCGCGGTACGCCGAGACCGTTCTGCGCCGCCGTGAGCTGCGGCGCACCTCGACGGCGCTGGTGCCCGACCCGCGGGCCTGGGGGCTCGAAGGAGCCCCGCGCGATGTGTCGGCGGCGCGGCGCAGGGGTGTTTCCCCTGGGCCGTGGGAAGGGTCGGCGGGCACGCGCCCGACGTTACCCGCTGGCAGTGCGGGAAGTCCCGCCCCGCGGACGGTTCGCCCGCCGAACCACTCCATGGCGTGCACCGCTTGTACGACCGGCACCCCCTGCCTGTGGATAACTTCCGCAGGAATCCGCGGCACGGCGCATGCTGGGAGCCGGACGACGAAGGACGGGGGCGGATATGCGGCATCCGATGCTCAAGCCCGCGCTGCGGCGCGGCTGGCGGGACAGGGAGACGGTGCGATTTGGTGTGGCGCCGGCGCATGCGCTGGTGGTCGGCCCGGTCGATACGGCGACCGGAAGTTTCCTCTCGCTGATCGACGGCACCCGCAGCCTGCAGCAACTGATCGAGGAGGCCGCGTTACTGGACCTCCCGCCCGAACATGTACGGGGTGTGGTGGACCGGCTCGGCGCGGCCGGGCTGCTGGAGGCCCCGACTGCCGGCGGCCCGCCGGCCGAGGCGGTCCGGGCGGACCAGGCCGCCTTCGAACAGCTGCGGCCCGACCTGGCGTCCCTCTCGGTGCGGCATCCGGAGCCCGCGGGAGCGCTGAGCCGGATGGGGGCGCGTCGCGCGGTCCGGGTGCGGGTCAAGGGGGCGGGGCGGGTCGGCGCCGCGATCGCGGCGCTGCTCTCGGCCTCGGGGGCCGGCCGGGTGGAGGTGGTCGACGGCGGCACGGTCCAGCCGTGGGACGTGCTGCCCGGCGGGCTGCCGGCCGAGCAGACCGGTGAGCGGCGTGCCGCCGCGGCGCGACGGCTGGTCACCCGCTGCTCCCCCTGGGCCCGTACCCCGCGGCCGAGGGTCCCGGTCAGCGAATCCGGCGAACCCGGGCTGTCCCTCGTGGTGCTCGCCCCGCGCGACGGGCTCGGCGCGTACGCCCCCGATTCCGTGCTCTCCGAGCCGCTGCTCACCGCCGGCATCCCGCATCTTTACGCGGGGGTGATCGAGGGCACGGGTGTGGTGGGTCCCTTGGTACTGCCCGGAGGTTCGGCCTGTGCCCGCTGCGATGAACTACGCCGTACGGACGCGGAGCCGGCCTGGCCTCGGCTGCTGGCGCAGTGGCGGTCGGGACGTGGTTCCCCCGCGGTGCCGGCCTGCGATGCCGCGCTGGCGACCGCGGTCGCGGGGGTCGCCGCCGTCCAGGCGCTGACGTTCCTCGACGGTGAACTGCCGCCGTGCACAGGGGCGCGGATGGAGCTCGCCGCACCGTGTGCCACCGTGCGGACGGTGCGGATCGAGCCGCATCCGGAGTGCGGCTGCGGCGCTGCCGGTTCGCCCGGAGCGGCGGGCGCCTCGGATCCTCGGCCGTGACACGCCACAATGACGGAGTAACCCCGGTTGGGGGACAGTGTGAGTTGGAGGGGCACATGTCTGATCTTCCCCGCAAGGCGGTCACCCGCACCGCCAAGCTGGCCGCGCTGCCACTGGGGTTCGCCGGCCGTGCCACCTGGGGCCTCGGCAAGCGGATCGGCGGCAGATCCGCCGAAATCGTCGGCCGGGAGCTGCAACAGCGCACCGCGGAACAGCTCTTCAAGGTGCTCGGTGAGCTGAAGGGCGGGGCGATGAAGTTCGGGCAGGCGCTGTCCGTCTTCGAGTCGGCGCTGCCCGAGGAGATCGCCGGCCCCTACCGCGCCGCCCTGACGAAGCTTCAGGAGGCGGCGCCGCCGATGCCCACCAGCACGGTGCACTCCGTACTGGCGGAGCGGCTCGGCGAGGACTGGCGGGAGCTGTTCGAGGAGTTCGAGGACAAGCCGTCCGCGGCGGCCTCGATCGGGCAGGTCCACCGTGCGGTGTGGCACGACGGCCGCGAGGTGGCCGTCAAGGTGCAGTATCCGGGTGCCGGCCAGGCGCTGCTGTCGGACCTGGCACAGCTGAGCCGGTTCGCCCGGCTGCTGGGCCCGCTGATCCCGGGCATGGACATCAAGCCGCTGATCACCGAGCTGCGCGACCGGGTGTCGGAGGAGCTGGACTACTCCCTGGAGGCAGCGGCCCAGCGGGCGCATGCCGAGGAGTTCGCCGACGACCCGGACGTGGTGGTGCCGGCCGTGGTGCACCAGTGCGACGAGGTGCTGGTGACGGAGTGGATGGACGGGGTGCCGCTGTCGGAGGTGATCGCGGACGGCACCGACGAGCAGCGGGACCGGGCCGGTCAGCTGCTGGCCCGCTTCCTCTTCTCCGGCCCCGCCCGGACGGGCCTGCTGCACGCCGACCCGCACCCGGGCAACTTCCGGCTGCTGGCCGGGGACTTCCCGGACGGCCCGGTCGAGGAGTGGCGGCTGGGGGTGCTGGACTTCGGCACCGTCGACCGGCTGCCCGAGGGGCTGCCGCCGACGATCGGGACCTCGCTGCGGATGACGCTGGAGGGCGAGGCGGACGCCGTCTACCAGCTGCTGTGCGACGAGGGCTTCGTCAAGGAGTCCATCGCGCTGGACCCGGACGCGGTGCTGGACTATCTCCTGCCGATCATCGAGCCCGCCCTGGTGGACGACTTCACCTTCACCCGGAGCTGGATGCGCCATCAGGCCACCCGGATCGGGGATCCGCGCTCCCCCGCCCACCAGTTGGGCAAACAGCTCAATCTGCCGCCCGCGTACCTCCTGATCCACCGGGTGACCTTGAGCACGATCGGGGTGCTGTGCCAGCTGGGCGCGACGGTACGGCTGCGCGACGAGCTGGAGGCGTGGCTGCCCGGCTTTGTGCCCGAGGAGGAGCCGGCCGCCCCGGACGTCGCCGGTGTCGGCACCCCCGGGGACGACGAGATCACTGCGGACCTCGGGAAGGAGTCCGTCGAGGAGACCACGGTCTGATCCGGGCCCGCCGCGCCGCACAGGCCCCCGCACAGGCCCGTCCCGTCCGCTCCGGCCGGCGGAGCGGACGGGACGGCCCCGGGTCAGTCGGCCCCGGGGGCGGCCGGCCTCACCACCAGCTGGAATCCAGGCGCCCTTCGATGGCCCGGATATTCTCCCGGGCACAGGTGTCGCAGAAGTAGCGGCGCTCACCGTTCTCGACGGAGCAGGTCCAGGTCGGCCCGGCGCCCTCGGCGACCGCGCCGCAGCCGGCGCACACCGTGTTCCCGTCGGCCAACTCCGCGCGTTCATGCGTCTTCTGGTCCACCAGCCGACGATATCCCCGCCGGACCCGCGAAACGGGATACAACGCACCGCGGGGCCCGCCCTGTCGGGCGGACCCCGTGGGTGGCGGCATCAGCGCCTTACTGCATCACGGCCATCGCCAGCGCCCGGCGGGCACGGAGCGACGCGCGCTCGGCGCGCCGCTGCATACGCCGCGCGGCCGCGAGCCGATGCGCCCTGCGTTCCGATTCGGCCTCCTGCAGGCGTTGGTGCATATGCGCACGCGCCAGGGCTTCTGGGATGAGTTGCATGGCGAGGTTCCTGTTCTGACGCGACTCGGTCGCGTCGGTGTTCACAAGGACGGGGGTGTCGGTGAGGGAGGGGTTCATCGTGAGGTCCTGCTTCTGGGGGTCCCGGGTGAGGGGACGGTCGATCGTTCCTGTGCCGATGGTGTTCATGCCGCGACCGGGTTCTTGCGCGGACGGCCACGCGGACGCTTCCGCGGCACGACGACGCCCTGGACGAAGAGCTCGCCGCCCCAGACGCCCCACGGCTCACGGCGGTCCTTGGCACCGGCGAGGCAGGCCTCACGGACCGGACAGGTCTGACACAGCGTCTTGGCGTACTCGACGTCGGCCGGGGACTCGGCGAAGAAGACCTCGGGGTCGTAGGTGCGGCACGGAACGGCGGCGCCGAGGCGGTCGATCTCGTCGTCGAGCTCGGTGAGGGGAAGCAAGGAGTTCTCCTGAGGGTCGGGCGGAGGGATCAGGTCGGTGGCTACGGACGGGGTGTGCGTCTGCAGTTGCACGGTGGTGTGTTCCTCGTCTGTTCGGCCCGGCTGGTGGCGGGCGCGTGGGCAAACAAAAGGGCCGCGGATCCCGGTGTGGGTTCCGCGGCCCTGGAAGGTGCCGACCTGATCGTGCCGATCAGGCTGGATCTCTCCAGGGTTCGTGGCCGCGGTAGGCCCACGTTTCATGCTGCGTCTGGTACTGCTTCCGGGATCCGGCACCATTGGCCGCCGCGAAGACAAAGGCATTCGCCGATGCCGCCGCTGCTACCGCAGGTGCCTCGGTCGGTCGCTCGCTCCGCTCGCCGCGCGTCAGCACAGCGAGGGACTCGGGACGCGCGACTCCCATACCGGACAGGCGGCCGAAGCCGGACATACCGGTACCAAGGAGCGAGGAGCCGAGCGGGCAGGTGGCGACGACCGAGAGATCGGTCATTTTGTTGGTCTCGATGATGCTGATCACTGGGCTCGCCTCCTCTCGGCGTCTCGGTGGACCGGGAATCCCGTTCCAGGGTGTTCAAGTACAGCACGGATCCATCGGATCTCGGAAAGAAACCGTTGTCTCCGTTGCTTGTGAAGGCTATGGGGATGCGCTCCGCGCGCGCAAACTATTTTTCCGACGAGTTTTCCGCGGCGTCCCCGGGCCCGTCCTCCGAGGCCCCCACGAGCTCCTCGCCGGCACAGATTGCCAGCACGTCACTGCCGTAGCGGTCGAACTTCCGCCGCCCCACTCCTGAGATGACCGCAAGCTCCGCTTCGGTTCCCGGCACGGCCTCCGCGATCGCCATCAACGTCTTGTCGGTGAAGACGCAGTAGGCGGGCTGCCGGGAACGCGCCGCCTGCTCGGCCCGCCACGCGCACAGCCGCTCGTAAAGCGCCTCGTCGAGCTCCGAGGGACAGTCCTCACACCGCATCAGCTTCATCTCGCCCGCGTCGGTGAGGGTCTTGTTGCAGACCCGGCAGCGGGCCGGGCTGCGGTGCCGGGGGCGCCGCGCCACCGCCGCCGCCCCGTCGCCGCGCTCGACGCCCCCGGAGAGCGCGCCCGGCGTACGGCGGCCGGCCGCCGCCCCGGACCCGGGCCGCAGGCCGCTGAGGAAGCGGCTGGCGCGGCGGGAGGCCCGCCCGCCGGGAGAGCGCGCCAGCGACCAGGACAGGCCCAGATGCAGCCGGGCGCGGGTGACGCCGACATAGAGCAGCCGGCGCTCCTCCTCGATCTGCTCGTCGGTCTTGGCGTAGGTGATCGGCAGCATGCCCTCGGTGAGGCCGACCAGGAAGACGGCGTCCCACTCCAGGCCCTTGGCGGCGTGCAGGGACGCCAGGGTCACCCCTTCGACCGTCGGGGCGTGCTGGACGTTGGCCCGCTCGTCCAGCTCGGCGACGAGGTCCGCGAGGGTGGCCGCGGGCCGGGCCTTGGCGAAGTCCTCGGCCAGCCGGACCAGGGCCGCCAGGGACTCCCAGCGGTCCCGCACCGCCCCGGAGCCGGCCGGCGGCCTGCTCGTCCAGCCCATGTCGCTGAGCACCGCCCGCACCTCGGACGGCAGGTCCATGGCGTCGTCGAGCAGCGCGTCGTTGGCACCGAAGCGGGCGGCGCCGCGCAGCTTGACGCCGGCCTCACGCACCTCGGGCCGCTCGAAGAACCGCTCGGCGCCCCGCAGCTGATACGGCACCCCCGCGTCTGCCAGCGCCTGCTCGTAGACCTCGGACTGGGCGTTGATACGGAAGAGCACGGCGATCTCCCCGGCGGGCACGCCGGAGGCGATCAGGTCGCGGATCCGGCGGGCGGTGCCCTCGGCCTCGGCGGGCTCGTCGGCGTACTCGGTGTACACGGGCTCGGGGCCGGCCTCGCGCTGCGAGACCAGTTCCAGGCGCTGCTCGGCGGCGCGCCCCTTGGCCTGGGAGAGCAGGCCGTTGGCGAGGTGCACGACCTGGGGGCTGGAGCGGTAGTCGCGGACGAGCCTGACGACCGTCGCGTTCGGATGGCGGGTGCGGAAGTTGAGGAGGTGGTCCGGGGTGGCGCCGGTGAAGCTGTAGATCGTCTGGCCGGCGTCGCCGACCACGCAGAGGGTGTCGCGGTCCCCCAGCCACAGCTCCAGCAGCCGCTGCTGGAGCGGGCTGACGTCCTGGTACTCGTCGACGACGAAGTGCTGGTACTGGGCCCGGACCTGCTCGGCGATGTCGTGCCGGTCCTGCAGCACACCGACCGTGAGCAGCAGCACATCCTCGAAGTCGATGCTGCCGCGCTCGCGCTTGAGCTGTTCGTAGGTGCGGTAGATCTGCCCGACCTCGGCCGGGTCACGAGGGGCCTCGCGGCCGGCCTTGACGACGGCGGCGGGATAGTCGGCCGGCACGGTCTGGGTGACCTTGGACCATTCGATCTCGGCCGTGACGTCGCGCAGCTCATTGCGGTCCAGCCGGATGCCGCAGCGGGCGGCGGCCTCGGCGACGAGCTGGATCTTGCGCTCCAGCAGCCGCGGGACGTCACCGCCGACGGCCTTCGGCCAGAAGAACTGGAGCTGCCGCAGGGCAGCGGAGTGAAACGTCCTGGCCTGGACCCCGCCCGCGCCGAGCTGCCGCAGCCGGCCGCGCATCTCGCCGGCCGCGCGGGCCGTGAACGTGACTGCGAGCACACTCGCGGGCTGCAGGATCCCGGCCCGCACGCCGTAGGCGATCCGGTGGGTGATCGCGCGGGTCTTGCCCGTGCCGGCACCGGCCAGCACGCAGACGGGACCGTGCAGAGCCGTGGCGACCTCGCGCTGCTCGGGGTCGAGCCCGTCGAGCACCCCGTCGGCCGAGTCCGGCACCTGCGGGAAAAGAGAGGAGTCCGTTGCTGCTGTCACCCCGCCATGCTGCCAGGTCCGCGCGGCCGCCCGGGAAGCCCGTCCACAGCCGCCGCACCCCGGTCATACGCATCACGGCTCCTGTGGACAACGGACGGCACGCGGCCGCGGAGGGTGCTTTGCTTTTCTCAGCGGCGAGTGGCGAGCGCGGAGAGCGGCAGCGGCAGCGGCAGCGGCAGCGGCAGCGGCAGCGGCAGCGGGTGGACGGTAGCGCGGTGGAGGCTGAGGCGGGGCGGGGCCGGTGGAGACGGTCTCGCAGGGGGGTGAGGGTGGGGAGGGGGCCGGGGGCGGGGGGGGGTGGCCCCCCGGGAATGCCCCGGGCACGTCGTACGTTGTGGTCCTTGGCCGCGCCGAGTGCCGAGTACGGCGTCGGGCGGTTTCGGATCAAGACTTAACGAAGGAGCGCGGGACGCATGGCGGGCACTGTGACGATGTACAGCACGACCTGGTGCGGTTACTGCCGTCGGCTGAAGGGCCAGATGGACCGCGAAGGCATCGCGTACACCGAGATCAACATCGAGCACGACCCGGAGTCCGCGGCGTTCGTGGAGAAGGCGAACGGCGGCAACCAGACGGTGCCGACCGTGCGGTTCCCCGACGGCTCGACGCTGACCAACCCGTCCCTGGCGCAGGTCAAGGAGAAGGTCGGGGCCTGACAACCGGATGGCCGGAGGGCTTGACGGCCGGAGGGCTTGACGGCCTGACGGCTGCGCTCCGTGTGCACGCGGCAGGCCGTCGGCCGGATCCCCCGTGGGGACCGGCCGACGGCCTGCTGACTGCTGCGTACAACTGCTGCGTACAACCTGCCCGCAGCCTGCTGCCCGACGGCATCAGGGGCGCGGCGGGCCGCCGTGCGGCTGCTCCCCCGCTCACCCGTCCGGCGGCGTTCAGGGCTTGGGCAGCGGCTTGCCGTACCAGAGCTCGATGAGGCGGGCGGCGATGGAGATGCCGTAGGGCGGGAGGACCTCGCCGGACTCGAAGGCGGCGCGCAGGTCCTCGCGGGAGAACCAGCGGGCCTCTTCGATCTCCTCGCCGTCGACCTGGATCTCGGAGGACGTGGCGCGTGCCATGAAGCCGAGCATCAGGCTGGAGGGGAAGGGCCAGGGCTGGCTGGCGATGTACTCGACATCGCCGACGACGACACCGGCCTCCTCGAAGACTTCACGCGCCACCGACTGCTCGATGGACTCACCCGGCTCGACGAAGCCGGCAAGGGTGGAGAAGCGGCCCTCGGGCCAGTGGACCTGCCGGCCCAGGAGGGCGCGGTCCTCCTCGTCGGTGACGAGCATGATCACGGCCGGGTCGGTGCGCGGGTAGTGCTCGGCGCCGCACGCCGGGCAGCGGCGGATGTGGCCCGCCGCGGCGATGCCGGTGCGCTCGCCGCAGCGTGAGCAGAAGCGGTGCAGGCGCTGCCAGTTTTCGAGGGCGACGGCGTGCACGAGGAGGCCCGCGTCGCGGGGCGACAGCAGCAGACCGGCCTCGCGCAGGCCCGCCGGGCGCGCGGACTGGTCCATGCGGCCGGGCAGCGAGTCCTTCTGGAGGGCGAAGTAGCTGACGCCCTCGTCGTCGGTGCCGAGGTAGTAGCGGTGGGCCTCGGTCAGTGGCGCCTCGAAGGACGGCGTCATGATCAGCTCGGTGCGGCCGTCAGGGGTGTCGTCGATCAGCGCCTGTCCGCCGGACACCACGAAGACGCGCGTCGTCGGGTGGCTCCAGGCCGCCGCCAGCCATGCCTCGTCGAGCCGGTGATGGGCGGAGCGGTCAATTCCGCTCGGCGCGCCGAACGTGAGCGGCCGGCCGGCGGTGTGGTCGGTCCAGGTGGTCACTGCTGTTTCCAACTCCCCCTGTGGCGTGGGTGATTGCTGCGTACGGGCGCGGAGCGGTACGGGGGTGCGCGGTCAGGCCGGGCGCCAGGTCTCCGCGAGGTCGCCCCACAGAAGGGCGGCGGTCTCGACGCCCTTCATCAGCAGGTCGAGCTCGACCTTTTCGTTCGGTGCGTGCCAGCCGTCGGACGGCACGGAGATGCCGAGGAAGAGGACCGGGACGCCGAGGACGTCCTGGAGGTCGGCCGCCGGTCCGGAGCCGCCCTCGCGGGTGAAGCGGATCTTGTCCTCGAAGGCCCGGCCCATGGCGCGGACGAGGGACTGGAGCGCGGGGTGGTCGAGCGGGGTGAGGCAGGGGCGGGTGGCGCCCCAGAAGGTGATCTCGTGGCGGATGCCGGCCGGGAGGCGTGCGGCGACCCAGTCGCGTACGGATTGCTGCACGGCGGCCGCGTTCTGGCCCGCGACCAGCCGGAAGGACAGCTTGAGCTGTGCGGTGGACGGCACGATGGTCTTGCCGCCGGGGCCCTGGTAGCCGCCGCCGATGCCGTTGACCTCGGCGGTGGGGCGGGCCCAGATGCGTTCGAGGGTGGTGGTGCCGGCCTCGCCGAGGGGGGCGTGGGAGTGCGCGGTGCGCAGCCACTCCTCCTCGTCGAAGGGCAGCTCGGCGAAGAGTTCCCGCTCACGGTCGGTGAGCTCGATCACGCCGTCGTAGAAGCCGGGGACGGCGACCCGGCGGTCGGCGTCGTGCAGCGCGGCGGCCAGCCGGGCGGCCTCGGTGGCGGGGTTGGGGACGGCGCCGCCGAACGAGCCGGAGTGGAGGTCCTGGTCGGGGCCGTAGAGGTCGATCTGACAGTCCGTCAGGCCACGCATGCCGGTGCACACCGTGGGGGTGTCCCTGGACCACATGCCGGTGTCGGAGACGATCACCGTGTCGCAGGCGAGGCGGTCGGCGTGCTTCTCGATCAGGGCCGGGAAGTTCGGTGAGCCGGACTCCTCCTCGCCCTCGACGAGCAGCTTGAGGTTCACGGCGGGGGCGGTGCGGCCGGTCGCGGCGAGGTGCGCGCGCACGCCCAGGGTGTGGAAGAACACCTGGCCCTTGTCGTCGGCGGCGCCGCGGGCGTAGAGCTTGCCGTCGATGGTCTGCGGTGCGAAGGGGTCGGTGTGCCAACCGTCCTCGCGGGCTGCGGGCTGTACGTCGTGGTGGCCGTAGACGAGCACGGTCGGCGCGGACGGGTCCCCCGAGGGCCACTCGGCGAAGACCGCGGGCAGGCCGTCGGTCTCCCAGATCTCGGTGGTGGGAAAGCCGGTGTCGGAGAGCTTCGCGGCGAGCCATTCGGCGCTGCGGCGTACGTCGCCGGCGCGTTCGGGGTCGGCGGACACGGAGGGGATGCGCAGCCAGTCGGCGAGGTCCGCGAGGAACGCTTCGCGGTGCAGGGTGATGTACGCGCGGACGGCGCTGTCCGGGGTTGTGCTCATACGCCCGAGCCTATCGGCCTTGTGGGGGAGGCCGGTCGGCGGTCTCGCCGAGCAGGATGCGTTCGAGTCCGGTGCGGCCGGGCAGCCGGGCGGGGCGGACCACCTCGCCGCTGCGGACGTAGAGGAAGGCGGCGCCGACGGCGGACGGCTCCAGGCCGTACCGCTCGGCCCAGGCGAGGCGGTAGACGGCCAGCTGGAGGGGGTCGGCGCTGTGCGCGCGGCCGGTTTTCCAGTCGACGATCTCGAAGCGGTCGCCGTCGGGGCCGGGCTCTTTGTAGACGGCGTCGATCCGGCCGCGGATGACCCGTCCCGCGAGGGTGAGCTGGAAGGGGGCCTCGACGCGGAAGGGGGTGCGGTGGGCGTAGGGGGTGCGGGCGAAGGCTTCCTTGAGGGTTTCGAGGTCGTGTTCGTCGACGATGGCGGCTTCCTCGCCCGCTTCGGCGCCGGGCAGCTCGTCGGGGCCGAGCAGGGGCAGCGTCAGCTCTTCGAAGCGGGACTCGACCCAGGCGTGGAAGCGGGTGCCCCGGCGGGTGCCGGGCTGCGGCGGGCGCGGCATGGGGCGGGCCAGTTCGCGGGCGAAGCCGTCGGGGTCGGCGGCGACGCGGAGCAGCTGGGTGGCGCTGAGTGCGGAGGGCAGCGGGACGTCGCGGACGGTGGCGCGGGAGCGGCGCAGTTCGGCGGCGAGGGCGTCGAGGTCGCGGTCCCAGGAGCCGACGGTGCGCCGCTCCTCGGGGAGGAGGGTGTGCGGCGCGGTGTCGCCGGGGTGGGCGGTGCCGGGGCCGGCGGGTGCCGTGAGGTCGGGCTCGGTGGAGCGCTGGGCGCCGATGTGGGCAGGGAGCGGGGCCGGGCCGGCCTCGGGGGTGTCGTACGGCGGGGCGTCGCCCAGCGGCTGCGGGCCGGGCACGTCGTACGGCGGGGCGTCGCCCAACGGCCCAGGACCGGCCTCGTCGAACGGGTCGGCCTCGTCGAACGGGTCGGCCGGCATGTCGTACCGCTCGGCCTCCGGCCCGTCGAACGGCCCGCCCTCCGGCACGTCGTACGGTCCGGCTTCCGGCCCGTCGAACGGATCGGCGTCCGGCACGTCGTACGGCCCGGCCTCCGGCCCGTCGAACGGATCGGCGTCCCAGGGATCATCGGCCGGTGGCGGCGGCCAGTCGGGGTCGTGGGCGGACCGGGACGGCGCGGCGGCGGCAGAGGCGGCGGGCCCCTCCCCCGTGCGGCGCTCCAGGTGGGCGCGGACCGTGGCCGCGGCGGCGCGGCGGCGGGCCGTGGCAGTGGGGTCGAGGGGCAGCGGCCAGGCCTGTTCCGTGGCGGCTTCGGAGAGGGCGGGGTTCTCCTCGCCGTCTCCGGGGGCACCGGCCCAGTGCTCGATCTCGCCGTGTCCCGCCTCGCAGTGCTCGCGCAGCGCCTCCAGGAAGGCGGAGGGGCCGCGCGGTCGCTTCTGCTGGGGGCCCCACCAGTGGCCGGAGCCGAGCAGCAGGGAGCGGGGGCGGGTGAAGGTGACGTAGCCGAGGCGGAGTTCTTCGGTCTCCTGGTGCTGCTTCATCGCCTCCTTGAAGGATTTCAGGCCGCGGGCGGCCCATTCCCCGACGTCGGGGAGGGTGGCGGCGTCGCCGCGGAGGGCGTGCGGGAGGACCTTGGACCGGCTGGTCCAGGACTCACGGGCCTGTTCGCTGGGGAACTGTTTGGCGACCAGGCCGGGGACGGCGACCACGTCCCATTCCAGGCCTTTGGACTTGTGGGCGGTGAGGACCTTGATGGTGTTGTCGCCGCCGGGAAGGGAGCTGTCCAGGCCCTTTTCGTGCTGGACGGCGGTGCGCAGAAAGCCCAGGAAGGCCAGCAGGGTGGCGTCGCCGTCGAGGGATTCGCCGCCTTGTTTGGCCGCGAATCCGGCCGCGGTGTCGAGGAAGGTGCCGAGCGTTTCGCGGCGGCGCGCGGCGAGGGCGTGCGGTGACGCGGACAGCTCGACTTCCAGGCCGGTGGCGGCGAGCACCCGGTGGAGCACGTCCATGAGGGGGTCGCCGAGGGAGCGGCGCAGGTCGCGCAGTTCGGTGGCCAGGTAGGCGAAGCGCACCCGGGCCTCGGGGGAGAACGGGAGCCCGTCGTCGGGTCCTTCGGCCTCCAGGAAGGTGTCGAGGGCGTCGGCGAGCGAGATGGTCTCGGCCGGGTCGACGCCTTCGACGGCTTCGGCGAGGCGCTGCCCGGGGTCGTCGGAGGGGGCGGTGTGGTGGACGAGGGTGCGGGCGCGGCGGCCCAGGAGCGCCAGGTCGCGGGGGCCGATCCGCCAGCGCGGGCCGATCAGCAGGCGGACCAGGGCGGCGTTGGCCGTGGGGTCCTGGAGCACTTCGCAGACGGCGACGAGGTCGGCGATCTCGGGCAGGTGCAGCAGCCCGGAGAGGCCGACGACTTCCACGGGGAGGTCCCGGGCGACCAGTTCGCCCTGGATGCGGGCGAAATCACCGGCGGTGCGGCACAGCACGGCGATCTCGCCGGGCGGGGTGCCGGTGCGGACGAGGTGGGCGAGGGAGTCGGCGAGCCAGCTGAGCTCTTCGGCGTGGGTGGGCAGCAGGGCGCAGCGGACGGTGCCGTCGCGCTCGGCGCCGGGGGCGGGGCGCAGCGCTTCGACGCCCTCGTGCATATGGCGGAGCGGTGCGGCGAGGCCGTTGGCGAGGTCGAGGAGGCGGCCGCCGCTGCGGCGGTTCTCGCTGAGGGCGTACCGGCGGGCGGGGGTCCCGTCCGGGAAGGGGAAGTGGACGGGGAAGTCGTCGAGGTTGGCCACGGAGGCGCCGCGCCAGCCGTAGATGGCCTGGCAGGGGTCGCCGACGGCGGTGACGGCATGCCCGGTGACGGTGTCGCTGCCGGCGCCGAAAAGGCCGGACAGCAGCAGGCGTTGGGCGACGGAGGTGTCCTGGTACTCGTCGAGCAGGACGACACGGAATTCGTCGCGCAGGATCCGGCCGACTTCGGGGCGGGTGGTGGCGAGGGTCGCGCAGTGGGCGATCTGGTCGCCGAAGTCGAGGAGGTCGCGGCGGCGCTTCTCGGCCCGGTAGGCGGTGACGAGGTCGAGCAGTTCCAGGCGGCCGCGGGCGGTTTCGGGGGCTTTGCGCAGGTCGGCGTTGGTGAGTTTCACGCCGTCGAGGACGGCCAGGAGCTCGGTGTCGTAGGAGCGGAGCGCGGCGGGGTCCACGAGGTGTTCGGCGAGCTCGGCGTCGAGGGCGAGCAGGTCCTCCACGAGGGAGGGCAGGGAGGTGGTGAGCGCGGGGTAGGGACCGGGGGCGGCACGGAGCGTACGGGCGGCGAGCTGGAAGCGGGTGGCGTCGGCGAGGAGCCGGGCGCTGGGCTCCAGGCCGATGCGCAGGCCGTGGTCCTTGAGGAGCTGACCGGCGAATGCGTGGTAGGTGGAGATCCGCGGCTCTCCGGTGGGCTGCTCGTCGGGACGGCCGGGGGCGCCGGCATCGGCCGGGGGCGCGTCGGGGTCGGTGACACCGGCGGCGAGGAGCGCGGCCCTGACGCGTTCGGCGAGCTCGCCGGCGGCCTTGTTCGTGAACGTCAGCCCGAGGACCTGGTCGGGGGCGACCTGGCCGGTGCCGACCAGCCACACCACGCGCGCGGCCATGACCGTGGTCTTGCCCGAACCGGCTCCGGCCACGATGACCTGCGGGGCGGGCGGGGCGGTGATGCACTCCGTCTGCTCCGGCGTGAACGGGATGCCGAGAAGCTCTTTGAGCTGCTCGGGGTCGGTGAGGCGAGCTGACACAGCGAAAACCGTAGCGGGCGCCACTGACAATCCGCTGCGCTGGGCCGGCCTCCCACGTGTTCGGCGTCCGCGCCGTAGTGGTTCCTCGCCGGTGCGCCTGCGGCGGGCGGGGTCCGCTGCGCGGGGCTGTGGGTGCGGTGACGGACCTCCGGGGCCGGCGTGTGGGACTGCTTCGCTTGACGTCCCACACACCGGCCCCTCCGGCCCGTCACCTCCCGTGGGTGGGGATGAAGAGCGGTGGGGGTGCACGCAGGCCGTGGTCCGCGCGCAGTGGAGGGATCGCGCCCGCCCCCACCGGCCCCTCAGCCCCCACTCACGGGAGGAGCCGCGCCGCAGGACGAAGTCCGGAGGAGCGGCACCGCACCCGACAACACCACGCCCGCCGCAGGCGCGCCGGCGAGGAACCACCACGGCGGGAGAGCCGAAAACGCGGGAGGGCCGCCACAGCGCAGCGGAGCCGCTCACTCCACGACATGCCGCCCCTCCGGCTGTGCGCTGCACGACGCCCGGAATGTGCAGTGGGTGCAGTGCGTGCCGGTGGTCGGCGTGAACCGCTCCTCCAGTACGCGGCCCGCCGCGGTGGCGAGCAGTTCGCCGACCCACTCTCCGCCGGTCTCCGCCGGGGGGACCCCGTCGTCCGCCGAGGGAGCGCCGGCCTCGGCGCACGCCTCCAGCGGCTGCTGTGCCTGTACGGCGGGCAGCGCGTCGCCGCCTTCCTTCTGGGCCGCGCCCAGCCGCAGATGTACCAGTTCCGCGCCGCCCAGCTGCGGTGTGCGGCCGTCGAAGGCGTCGTCGACCGCGCCCTCGCGCACCGCGAGCTGGTAGACGGCGAGCTGGGGGTGGCGGGCGACCTCGGGGCCGGTCGGTTTCTGTTTGCCGGTCTTGAAGTCGACGACGTACGCCCGGCCCTGCGCGTCCCGGGAGACGTGATCCATGCTGCCGCGGATGCGGACCTCGTAGGCGCCGGCCTGCAGGGTGAGGTCGAAGCCGTGCTCGGTGGCGGCGGTGTCCCGGCCACGGGTCTCGCGTTCCATGACGTGCCAGCGCAGGAAGCGCTCCAGGGCGGCGCGGGCGGACTCCTTTTCCTGGCGTGACTTCCAGGGGGCGTCGAAGGCGAGCGAGTCCCATACGGAGTCCAGTCGCTCCATCAGGACGGACAGGTCGGCGGGGGCACGGCCGGAGGCGACCTCGTCGGCGAGCACATGCACCACGTTGCCGAAGCCCTGGGCGGCGGTGGCGGGGGTGTCCGCCTTGACCTCGCGGCCCAGGAACCACTGGAGGGAGCAGGTGTTGGCGAGCTGGTCGAGGGCGCTGCCGGAGAGGACCACGGGACGGTCGCGGTCGCGCAGCGGGACGGTGCTGTGGGTGGGTTCGGACAGGCCCCACCAGTTGTCCGGGTGGGCGGCCGGTACCAGGGGGTGGTGATCGTCGTCGTGCAGGGCGGCCAGTTTCGCGAGCCGCTGGGCGGCGGCCTCGCGCAGCGCGGGGGTGGCGTCCGGGTCGACGGTGGTGGCGCGCAGTTCGGCGACGAGCGCGGCCACCGAAAGGGGGCGCCGCGGGCGGCCGGTGACGTCCTGGGGGGTGACGCCCAGTTCGGTCAGGAAACGGGAGGGCTGGTCGCCGTCGTCGGCGGCGGCCTTCACCGCGGTGACGACCAGGCGTTCGCGGGCGCGGGTGGCGGCGACGTAGAACAGCCGGCGTTCCTCGGCGAGCAGCGCGCCCGGGGTGAGCGGTTCGGCCAGTCCGTCGCGGCCGATCCGGTCGGCTTCCAGGAGCGAACCGCGGCGGCGCAGGTCGGGCCAGAGGCCTTCCTGGACTCCGGCGACGACGACGAGCCGCCATTCCAGGCCCTTGGCGCGGTGCGCGGTCATCAGCCGTACGGCGTCGGGGCGCACCGCGCGCCGGGTGAGGGTGTCGGCGGCGATGTCCTGGGCGTCGAGTTCTTCCAGGAAGTTGAGCGCACCGCGGCCGCCGGTGCGCTCCTCGGCGCGGGCGGCGGTCTCGAAGAGGGCGACGACGGCGTCCAGGTCCCGGTCGGCGTTGCGCCCGGCGGCGCCGCCGCGGTGGGCGGCCCGCTCCAGGCGCTGCGGCCAGGGGGTGCCGTCCCACAGTTCCCACAGCGCCTGTTCGGCGGTGCCGCCGCCGGCCAGCAGTTCGCGGGCCTTGCGCAGCAGCAGCCCGAGCCGCTGGGCGCCGCGGGCGTAGGCGGGGTCGTGCGCCACCAGGCGCTGCGGTTCGGCGAGCGCCTGGGCGATCAGCTCGTCGGAGGGCCGCGGCAGTGCCTGTCCGGCGGCCCGTTCCTCCTCGCGCAGGGCGCGGCCCAGCCGTCGCAGATCGGCGGAGTCCATGCCGCCCAGGGGGGAGGTCAGCAGGTCGAGGGCGGTTTCGGCATCGAGGGCGGGGCGGGCGCTGTCCCCGGGGGCGGTCTCGGCGGACGGGGCGTCATCGGGGGCGGCCGTACCGGAGGGAGCGTCATCGGGGGCGGCCGTGCCGGAGCGGGCGTCTCCGGAAGCGGCCTCACCGACGCCGCCCGCGGCGGATCCCGCCTCGCCGGGACCACCGGGACCGCCAGGACCGGTCCCGTCCGTCCCTGCCCCGTCCGACCCGGCCCTCGCCGGATCCTGCCCCAGGGCAGCCCGCGCCGCCACCCGTAGCGCTGTCAGCAGAGGAGCTACCGCGGGTTCGTGGCGCAGCGGCAGATCGTCGCCGTCGATGTCGAGGGGGACCCCGGCCGAGGTGAGCGCACGGCGTACCGCGGGGAGCGAGCGCCCCCCGGCGCGGACGAGGACGGCCATCTCGCGCCAGGGCACGCCGTCTTCCAGGTGGGCGCGGCGCAGGATGTCGGCGATGTTGTCCAGTTCGCTGCCGGGTGTCGGGTACGTGTACACCTCGACGCGGCCGCCGTCCCGTACGGGCACCGGTTCGCGGTGGGCGCGTACCGCCTTGGCCGGGAGGCGGGTGAGCGGCATCCGGCGGGTCAGCAGCCGGGTGGCCGCGAGCAGGGCGGCGCCGGAGCGCCGGGAGGTGCCGAGCACGGCCACCGGGGCGGGGGTGCCGTCCCCGCGGCGGAAGGTCTCGGGGAAGTCGAGGATGCCGCCCACGTCGGCGCCCCGGAAGGCGTAGATCGACTGGTCGGGGTCGCCGAAGGCGACGAGCGTGCGCCCCGGGGAGCCCGGCGCCGCCGTCGCTCCGTGGTTGCCGGCGAGCGCGCGCAGCAGCCGTACCTGGGCGACGTCGGTGTCCTGGTACTCGTCGACGTAGACCGCGTCATAGGAGGCGGCCAGGTGCGCCGCGACGTCGGTGCGTTCGGCGAGCAGCACCGCGCGGTGCACCAGCTCGGCGTAGTCCAGTACGCCCTGGGCGTCCAGCACGTCGAGGTATTCGGCGAGGAAGCCGGCCGCGGCGTTCCAGTCGGGGCGGCCGGTGCGCCGGGCGAAGGCGCCGAGGGCGTCCGGGCCCAGGCCCAGTTCGCGGCTGCGGGCGAGCACGGCACGGACCTCGTCGGCGAAGCCGCGGGTGGTCAGGCAGGCCCGCAGCTCGTCCGGCCAGCTCACCGGGGAACGGCCGGCGCCGGCCAGTTCCGCCTGTCCTGCCAGGAGCTCGCGGACGACGAGATCCTGCTCGGGTCCGGACAGCAGCCGCACCGGGTCGGCGAAGAGGTCGGCGTCCTGGTGGGCGCGGACCAGGGCGTAGCAGAAGGAGTGGAAGGTCGTCGCCTGCGGGATGCCCGCCCGCGGTCCGCCGCCCGCCGCGCCGCGCGGCCCTTCGGAGTGTCCTTCCAGGTCGGCCGGCCGGGCCGCGAGCCGGTCGCGGAGTTCGACGGCGGCCTTGCGGCTGAAGGTCAGGACGAGGATCCGCTCGGGGTCGCCGCCGGCCCGCACCCGGCGGGCCACCGACTCCACCAGTGTCGTGGTCTTTCCGGTGCCCGGTCCGGCCAGTACCAGCAGCGGCCCGTGCCGGTGGTCAACCACGGCGCGCTGGGCTGCGTCCCACGCAGGAGGAGTCACCCGCCCCGGCGGGGTGCGCACCAGCCGGTACGTGCCTGCGGCACCCCGCGGCGCCACCCGGTGGGGCTGCTGCGCCGGCGGGATGGCCGGGAAGGCCGAGAAGGAGGAACTCACGTGGATTCGCCGGTCCTGAGGAGGTGCTGGTCGTGGTGCGTGCGTGGTGCGCGGCGCCGCGGGCCGCCGGTCAGGGATGGTCCGGCTGCGCGGCGCGCGGCGGAGCCGTCGTCGTGACGGCAGTGCCCGACGCTACGCCAGGTCGCGTCCGGGCCGCTGTGCCTCCCACGGCCCGTCGCGCAATGCCACCGGCGCTACGGGGCCGTGCCCGCGTCCGCGCCGCCCTCCGCATCACCCTCCGCGCCGCTGTCCGGACCGCCGTCCTGGCGCCCGTCCCAGCGGGCCCGCCGCATGTCGAGCCGCGGTATGTGGTCCTCGGCGGCGTGCGGAGCCGTACGCAGGGGGGTGCCCTCGTCGCGGTAGTTCCCCAGGGCGCGCACTTCACTGCCGGGCAGCAGCCGGCCGTCCGCGCGCACCACCCGCCACCAGGGCACGGCGGCGCCGTAGAGCGCCATCACCCGCCCCACCTGCCGCGGGCCCCCTTCCTCCAGCCACTCCGCAACATCGCCGTACGTCATCACCCGGCCCGCCGGAATCAGCTCGGCAACGGCCAGGACCCGTTCCGCGTACTCCGGGAGATCCGGGCACTCCGGGCCTCCCGGACCTGCTGGACCTCCCGGACCTCCCGGACCTGCCAAGCCTTCCGGATCTTCCGGCCCTTCCGTTCCTTCCGGGCTTTCCGGTTTTGCGGGGAATTCACCCGCCGCCTCATCTCCGGTCCCACTCATTCGGTCCATCCTGCCGCACGGCACCGACAATGGGATCGGACACACGGTCCGGCGCCCCCGGGAGGTCGGTGGCACGGCGAGTCCGCCCCGGTCCGGGGAGGGCGTTCCGCTTCCCGCACCCCCGAAATGCACCCTGATGCCCCCCTCCACCGGTCGGCCGTGCCACCATCTTCCGGACGGTGACTGGTGATACGAGATCAAGAAGAGACAGCCGAGCAGCAGGGTGCGGCGCCTCCACGGGAGGCGGGCACCCCTGAGGCACTGGCCGTCGACGCCGCAGGCACCGCGCCCGGACCGGCCGCACCGACCGAGCGGCCGAAACGGCAGCAGGCGGCGCCACAGGGGACGCACCAACGGAGGCCGGGCACGGCTTCCGCTACCGAAAAGGCGAGCACGATCGAGAAGGCCGAACGACCCGGGGCCTCCGAGAGGCCGGAAGAGCCCAAGGAGCCCGAGCCAACCGAGCGGCACGAGGAGGAGCACCGCAGCAAGGAGGAGCGGAGCAGCGAGGAGCGGGCCGGCACGGAGCCCGAGCGTGGGCAGGACGGACCGGCCGCGCGCGACCAGCGCGAGGAGCCGGCGCCCGGCACGCCTCAGGGCACGTCCCCGGGCACACCCCCCACGGCTCCGGACAGGCCCCACACGGGCTCGCACCGTTCCGACCTGAGCTCCGACGAGTACGGCGAGTTCCACGTCGACCGGGTCTCCGGCGACGAACCGCTGCTGCCCGCCCGGGTGCACCGCCCCGCCGACCTGCTGCGGCTGCTGCTCGGCATCGCCGGGATCGCCCTCGTCCTGGGGCTCGCCACCTTCGCCCACGGCACCACCCAGGGCCTGGCGCGGGACATCGGCACCGGCGCGAAGGCGGCGCCCCCGCTGCTGATCAACCTGGCGGGGCTGACCTCCAGCGTCGCGGTGCTGATCGTGCCGGTGGCGTTCGCCGTGGAGCGGCTGATCAAGCGCGACGGGCTGCGGATCGCGGACGGGGTGCTGGCCGCCGTCCTCGCCCACGGGGTGTCGCTGGCCGCCGATCTGTGGGTGGCCGATGCCGCACCCGTCTCCATCCGGAACGCGCTGACCCAGCCCCTGGAGAACGGTTCGCTCTCCGCTCCGGTGCACAGCTACCTGGCACCGGTGATCGCCTATATGACGGCGGTGGGCATGTCCCGGCGGCCGCGCTGGCGGGTCGCGATGTGGTGCGTGCTGCTGCTGGACGCGTTCGCGGTGCTGGTCGGGCGGTACACCACCCCGTTCGCGATCATCACGACCGTGCTGATCGGCTGGACCGTCGCCTACGGCACCCTCTACGCGGTCGGCTCCCCCAATGTCCGCCCCACCGGCCAGAACCTCCTCGCGGGGCTGCGCCGCGTCGGCTTCCACCCGGTCTCCGCGCTGCGTGCGGAGGACGCCGGCACCACCGACCACCCCGACCGCGGCCGCCGCTACCTCGTCACGCTGGAGGACGGGCCGCCGATCGACGTCACCGTCGTCGACCGCGAGCAGCAGGCACACGGCTTCTTCTACCGCGTGTGGCGCCGGCTCTCGCTGCGCGGCATCAACCAGCGCCGCAGTCTGCAGTCGCTGCGCCAGGCGCTGGAACAGGAGGCGCTGCTGGCGTATGCGGCCATCGCGGCCGGCGCCCACGCCCCCAAGCTGATCGCCACCTCCGAGCTCGGCCCGGACGCGGTGATGCTGGTCTACGAGCACATCGGCGGCCGCACCTTCGACTCTCTGGCCGACGAGGAGATCACCGACGCGCTGATGCACAGCGCGTGGCGGCAGGTCGAGGCGCTGCAGTCACGGCGGATCGCGCACCGGCGGCTGGTCGGGGACGCGCTGCTGATGGATCGTTCCGGCACCATCGTCCTGACCGAGCTGCGCGGCGGCGAGATCGCGGCCGGTGACCTCGTGCTGCGGATGGACATCGCCCAGTTGCTGGCCACCTGCGGTCTGCGGGTCGGTGCCGAGCGCGCGGTGGCTGCGTCCGTCGAGGTGCTGGGCCCGGACGCGGTTGCCGACAGCCTGCCGCTGCTGCAGCCGATCGCACTGAGCCGCACCACCCGCGCGACGCTGCGCCAGCGCGCCCGCGAGCGCGCCAAGCGGGAGCGCGAGGCGGTGCTGGAGGCGTCGCAGGCGGCCAAGGAGGCTCGGGAGGCACGCGAGGCGGATGGCCCCAAGGACCGCAAGACGATGCGGGCCGAGCGGCATGCGGAGAAGACCGCCGAGAAGCGGGCCCTGGACGAGGCCTCGGAGGAGGCCCGCGAGGAGGACCTGCTCGCCCAGATCCGCCGGCAGGTGCTGCTGATCCGTCCGACGGCGGTGATCGAACCCGCGAAGCTGGAACGGCTCAGCCCGCGCATCCTGGTCACCTGGATCGCCGGCGCGTTCGCGGTGTACCTCCTGCTGTCCCAGCTCACCAACTTCAACCTCGGCGACATGGTCAACAAGGCCCGCTGGGAGTGGGTGCTGGTCGCGATGTTCTTCTCGGCGCTGACGTATATCGCGGCGGCGATGAGTCTGCTGGGGTTCGTCACGGAGCGGGTGTCGTTCGTCCGGACGGTCATCGCGCAGATCGCGGGCAACTTCGTGAAGCTGGTGGCGCCCGCCGCGATCGGCGGAGTGGCGCTCAACACCCGCTTCCTGCAGCGCGCCGGGGTCCGGCCCGGGCTGGCGGTGGCGAGCGTCGGCGCGTCCCAGCTGTTCGGTCTGGGCAGCCATGTCCTGCTGCTGCTGGTCTTCGGCTACCTCACCGGCACCCAGGAGCAGACCCCGTCGATCTCGCCGTCCCGTACGGTCATCGCCGGACTGCTGACCGTGGCCGTACTGGTCCTGATCGTCACGGCGGTGCCGGCGCTGCGGAAGTTCGTCTCGACCCGGGTGCGGTCGCTGTTCGCGGGGGTGGTCCCGCGGATGCTGGACATCCTGCAGCGGCCCGGGAAGCTGGTCACCGGCATCGGCGGGATGCTGCTGCTGACGGCGGCGAACGTGATGTGCCTGGACGCCTCGATCCGGGCGTTCGGCGGCGGCGACACGATCAGCTACGCGAGCATCGCGGTGGCCTTCCTGGCCGGTAACGCGCTGGGCTCGGCCGCGCCGACGCCGGGCGGTGTGGGCGCCGTCGAGGGCGCGCTGATCGGTGCGCTGACGGTCTCCGGGCTGGCCGCCGATACGTCGTTCCCGGCGGTGCTGCTGTTCCGTCTGATGGTCTTCTGGCTGCCGGTGCTGCCGGGCTGGGTGGCCTTCAACTACCTCACCCACAAGGGCGAGATCTGAGCGGAAGCCGCCGCCGTGCCGGCCGGGAGACCCCGCCCGCACGCGCGGCGCACCACGCAAAGGGCGCCGGTCCGTGCAGTACGGACCGGCGCCCTTTGCGCTGGGCGGGGGCGGCCTGCCGGAGCAGGTCCCGCCGGAGACCCAAGAGACCTGGCGGCCCCGGAAGAACCTGCCGGACCGTGAAGACCTGCCAGGCCCGGAACCCCTAGTAGACCGGCTTCTCCGGCTCGACGGTGTTGACCCAGCCGATGACGCCGCCGCCGACGTGCACGGCGTCGGCGAAGCCCGCGGACTTCAGTACGGCCAGGACCTCGGCGGAGCGGACACCCGTCTTGCAGTGCAGGACGATCTTCCGGTCCTGCGGCAGGTCCTGGAGGGCGGTGCCCATCAGGAACTCGTTCTTGGGGATCAGCTTGGCGCCGGGGATCGAGACGATCTCGAACTCGTTCGGCTCGCGGACGTCGATGATCTCGATCTTCTCGTCGCCGTCGATCCACTCCTTGAGCTGCTTGGGAGTGATCGTCGAGCCGGCCGCCGCCTCCTGGGCCTCCTCGGACACGACGCCGCAGAAGGCCTCGTAGTCGATGAGCTCGGTGACGGTCGGGTTCTCACCGCAGATGGCGCAGTCGGGGTCCTTGCGGACCTTGACCTGACGGTAGGTCATCTCCAGCGCGTCGTAGATCATCAGCCGGCCGACGAGCGGGTCGCCGATCCCGGCGAGCAGCTTGATGGCCTCGTTGACCTGGATCGAGCCGATGGAGGCGCACAGCACACCGAGGACGCCGCCCTCGGCGCAGGAGGGCACCATGCCCGGCGGCGGGGGCTCCGGGTACAGGCAGCGGTAGCAGGGGCCGTGCTCGCTCCAGAACACCGACGCCTGGCCGTCGAAGCGGTAGATCGAGCCCCAGACGTACGGCTTGTTCAGCAGCACGCAGGCGTCGTTGACCAGGTAGCGGGTGGCGAAGTTGTCGGTGCCGTCGACGATCAGGTCGTACTGGGCGAAGAGCTCCATGACATTGGTGGAGTCAAGGCGCTCTTGGTGCAGGTTGACCGTGACGTACGGGTTGATGCCCAGGACGGTGTCCTTCGCGGACTCCGCCTTGGAGCGGCCGATGTCCGCCTGGCTGTGGATGATCTGGCGCTGCAGGTTCGACTCGTCGACCTCGTCGAACTCCACGATGCCGAGCGTGCCCACGCCCGCCGCGGCCAGATACATCAGCGCGGGCGAGCCCAGGCCACCGGCGCCGACACACAGCACCTTGGCGTTCTTCAGCCGCTTCTGCCCGTCCATCCCGACATCGGGGATGATCAGGTGGCGGGAGTACCTGCGGACCTCATCGACGGTGAGCTCGGAAGCGGGCTCGACCAGGGGTGGCAGCGACACGGGAACTCCGTTGGTCGGTCTAGATGGGGTTCCCCCGCACGGGCGGAGCCGAGAGTGGGGGAGCTTGCTCTCCCCGCAACACTGCCACGCCCTTCTTCATTCCGAGACACCTGTTCCGATGCGCGAGACGAATCCGTCCCAGTAACCGGGCAGTGACGCCCAGGCGTCTGTGAGCGGGCCAGCTGCCGCCCCGGTGGCCCGGCGACCGGTCAGATACGGCATGCGGCCTCCATCCAGATGTCGGCCAGGGACTCCTCCAGCCCGATCCGCGGACGCCAGCCGAGCCGGTCGCGGGCAGTGCGGACATCCGCCTGCTGCCAGGTGCCGCAGCCGTCCGGGTAGGGGTAGGTGGCGGGCGGTGAGCCGACCGGGTGCTCGGGGGACGGGCCGGGGATGACCAGCCGGGCCGGCGGGGAGTCGATCTCGTGCAGCGCGCCGCCGAAGCCGGCGACCCGGGCGAGCACGGACGCGGCCTCGCGCAGCCGTACGGCCCGGCCGGTCCCGATGTTGACGACGCCCTGCGCGGCGGACAGCGAGGCGGCGTGCACCGCCCGCGCGACATCGCGGACGTCGACGAAGTCCCGCTGCACGCCGAGCCCGCCGAGCTTGAGCTCGTTGTCGCCGGACTGCATGGCGCGGCGCATCGCCTCGGCGAGCCGGCCCAGCGGTGAACCCGCCGGGGTGCCGGGGCCGACCGGCGAGAAGATCCGCAGCACGACGGCGTCGAGGCCGGAGCCCAGGACCAGTTCGGTGGCGGCGAGTTTGCTGACGCCGTACGGCCCCCCGGGGCGCGGCACCGCGTCCTCGGCGGTGGAGGATCCGGGCTGGGAGGGCCCGTACTCGGACGCGCAGCCCAGGTGGACGAGCCGGGCGCCACAACTGCTGCGGCGCAGCGATTCACAGATGGTGGCGACCGCGACGGTGTTGTGCCGGGTCAGCTCGCGGGCCCCGCCGCGGGTGGCCCCCGCGCAGTTGACGACGACACCGGGGTGGACCGCGTCGAGGAAGCGGGTGAGCGCACCGGGGCTGCCGGTGGCCAGGTCGAAGCGGACGTCGGCGTCGTCGCCCCGCCCGAGGGCGGTGAGCTGGACGGCGGGGTCGGCGAGCAGGCGGTCGGCGACATAACGGCCCAGGTAGCCGTTGGCGCCGATGAGCAGCACCCTCATCGTGCGACCCCCCGGTCCGCGTGGCGTGTGGTCGGCTGGACGTTCATATGTCGTGCTCCTAAGGCGGATCGAGGGAAGTGCGTCGGCTTCCGCGGAGTCGGCCTCCGCCCCGGAGGCGGGGGCCAGGTGGGGGGCGAGGTCCGCGGGTCAGGGGTCGAAGCGGCCGTTTCGGGGTGCCGCTTCGGGGGTGGTGCGTGGTGGGGGTGCCCGTGTGGGGGAACGGGGAGCCGGGAAACGGGGAGCCGGCGGCCGGGGTGCGTGCGGAGGGTCACGGCCGGTGCGCCTCCGCCGGGCCGGAGGGAGCCGGCCAGTGCGCACAGGCGCCGGTGAGCGCCCGCAGGCCGTGGACGAGGAGCCCGGCGGCGGCGGCCGTGCAGGCCACGGCGGGTACAGCGGCCGGTCCCACGGCGGTGGTGAGCGCTTCGACCGGTACGTCGAGCGGAGGCAGGCCGGGGAGCCGGGCGATGAGCACCAGGGACAGGGCGAGGGCTTCCAGGGCGGCGGCCGAGGCCAGGCCGGTCGCGGCCGCGTCGGGGAAGCCGTGCACGGCCAGCAGCCGGGCGAGGAAAAGCAGTACCCCCAGTGCGGCCGCCGCGGCCAGGGCCGTCGCGCCGTCGCCCCCGAAGGCGGCGTCCGCGCCGAGGAGCAGGGCCACCAGTGCGCCCAGGAAAAGCAGGGTGGCGGCGAGCAGCAACGGCCGGACCCGGGCGGCGAGTTCTCCGAGGCCGCGGCTGGCGGCCGCACCGCGCCGCCCGCGCGCCGCGAACCAGCGGGCGCAGCCGGCCGCGGGGGCGAGGGCGAAGGCCAGGGCCACGGCGGTGGCGACGGCGGCCCGGGGCGTGGTGCCGGACAGGTCGGGGCCGCCGGCCAGCAGCTGTCCGAGCAGCCAGTCGCCGTAGACCGCGTATCCGGCCGTCCAGCAGACCCACAGGCCGGCGGTCCACGACCCGGCGCCGCGGTGGCGCAGTCGCAGCGGCCCGGACCGGACGGCCAGCCGGACGGCGAGGGCGACCAGCGCACCGCCCGCCGCGCCGACACCGGTGCGTACGGCGGGAGCCGCCGTACCGGCCGAGGCGAGGGCGGCGACCGCCGCGACGCAGACGGCGCCGGGCAGCAGCTGCAGCACCGCGCGCACGCCGCGCGAGCCCCGCGCGGTGACGGGCGCGGGCGGGTGAGGCTGCCCGTCCGGCCGGGCATCCGGCGCGTCGGCGCGGGGCACCCGGGCGTAGAGCTCTTCGGCCAGTGAGAAGACGTCGCGGTGCCGGAAGCGTGCGGCCGTCCGGTCGGTGACGCCGTGCGCCTCCAGGCCGGCGGCGATCTCCAGCGCGTCGACGGCGCGTGCGCACAGCTCCTGGTGGCGGTGCATCAGGGACCGTACGGGGTCGGCGGGGCCGCGGCGCGCGGGGCGGGCGGCGGCCTCCTTGCCCGGTGGCGGGGTACGGGGGGTGTTCCCGTCCGTGTGCGCCGTGGCCGACGCGCTGCGGGCGGTGTCCCCGTCCGCCATGGCCGCCGCGGCGCGGGTGGCGCCGGTGTCGGGTGTGGTCACCGCCCGTCTCCTCTCCCCCGGGCCGCCGCCGCGCAGCCGGCCCGGCCGGGGTGGGGGTGCGGCACACGCCGCCGGACCCGGCGGCCCCGGTCGTCGGGGGCCGCGTGGCCGGCATACACCGGGCGGCCGGGACGGCGGTCGCGCCGCAGGCTGTGCCCGAGTCCGGGCCGCCTCCCGCCGTGCGCCACATCCGTCATGCCCGTCACCAGTGCCACGCCCACCAGGCCCATCGCACACATCACGTCCAGCACAGCCGTCACCATCACCACTGCCCTCTCTCCTTCGCTCTCTCCTTCGCTCTCTCCTTCGCTCCGGTCACGCGGCTCCGATCGTCGGCCCCTCCCCATCTCACCGACCGTCTCGCTCCTCGGACACCGGCCGCTCCCCCGCCCTCCGCACCTCCGCCGGCCGGCACCGGCAGCGCGGCGGTCCGCTCCTGTGCGGGGACCGCCCAGCTCGGCGTGCGGCCGGCGGGAGCGGCGGCCGAGGTGGCTGACACGGCGTCCCCGGCGGCGGGCACGGCGTCCCTGGCGGCGGGCACGGCGGCGCGGGTGGCGGCACCGGTCGCGGCCCAGCGGCCGGGGACATGGGACTCGGCGGGACGGGCGAAGGGCTGCGGTACGCCCCGGGCGTCCCGCGCACCGCAGGCGGCCGGGCGGGCCGGGGCATGGGAGATCAGCTCCAGGTAGATGCCACGAAATGCCGCGACGTTCTGCTCGACGGTGAACAGCTCCAGCGCCCGCGCCCGGGCCGCCGCGCCCAGCCTGGCCCTGCGGTCCGGGTCGCCGAGCAGCGCGGTGCAGGCCTCGGCGAGGGCGCGGGGATTACGGTGCGGAACCACCAGGCCGGTGCCGCCGATGACCTCACAGACCGCACCGGCGTCGGTCGACACCGTGGCGCGGCCGCAGAACATCGCCTCCACCAGGGAGCGCGGAAAGCCCTCGATGACGCTGGAGAGCACCACCACGGCGCCGGAGGCGTAGGCGTCCGCCAGGGTCGGCACCTCGGGGCTGCCGACCTCCTCGAAGCTGACCGGGCTCTCGCCGACGCTGTGGGTGTCGGCCGCCTCGTCGGGGAAGAGCTGGGCGGCCAGCGCCCGGCAGTGCGCAAGATATCCCGGCGCCTGCGGGTCGCGGCCGACGCCGCCGACGATCCGCAAGGTGGCCTCCGGTTCGGCCTTGCGGATCTCGGCGAAGGCGTGCAGCAGCGCGATGAGGTCCTTGGCGGGCTCGATGCTGCCGACCCACACCAGCGTCTTGGAGTCGTCCGCCGCGGCGTCCGCGACCGCGCCGAAGGGGGCGGCGTCCATGCCCGGGTAGACCGTGCGCAGCCGGGCGCGGTCGGCGCCGCAGCGCTCCTGCCAGCGCCGGGCGTGGGTGTTGCCGGGGGTGATCAGCGCGGCCTGCGCATAGGTCTCGGCGGCCAGCGCACCCTGGAAGGCGGCGAGCAGTGCGCGCACCGGCGCACTCAACGGTGCGGCGGCGCGCGCGAGATAGTGCTCGCGCAGCCGTACGCCGTACTCGGTGACCAGCAGCGGGGTGGCGAAGAAGTGCTTGGCCAGCAGTCCGGGGAGGGCGGCCGCACCGCCGGAGGTGGCATGACAGAGGTCCACACCGCCGAGCCCGGGAGTGTGCCGGTCGCCGTACCAGTCCAGGGACAGCGGCCGCAGCGCACGGGCGAGCCCGGCGGTGACGGCCAGCAGATCGTTGACCTGTGCGCCCGGCGCGGCGGGCAGGGCGTGCGGCCCGTGGCAGGCGGCCTCCAGGAGGCGTACGGCGTCCTCGGAGTGCAGCAGTGCGGGCAGTCCCCGGTGCTCGCGGGCGAGTTCGGCGAGCCCGTAGAGACCGCTGGCGAAACGGTCCGCCTTGCTGGTCACGACGTGCTCGGGGGCACCGCCCGGGACGGCGGGCGGACACCCGGCCGACGCTCCCCCGTGGGCGGCGCCCCGGGCGTGGACCACAGGGGTGGCCGGCTCTCCCCCTGGAGGCGCCGTGGCGAAGGCCGCCACGAGAGCGCCGAAGCACTCGGCGAAGCGGCGGCGTTCGCGCCGTCCGGGGGTGCGGCCCCGGCGCGGCTCGCCGGCCAGGCGGCGCCCGGCGGGAAA
Organism: Streptomyces sp. NBC_00400; assembly: GCF_036048035.1. Classification (NCBI taxonomy): domain Bacteria; kingdom Bacillati; phylum Actinomycetota; class Actinomycetes; order Kitasatosporales; family Streptomycetaceae; genus Streptomyces; species Streptomyces sp. NBC_00400. The sequence goes on from NZ_CP107940.1 coordinate 2,711,821, forward strand.
GCCGCTCCCCAGGGGGGCGCTGTGTACCAGCCGTACGTGGCGCGGCAGTTCGGGCCGTGGCGGCGCGTCCCGGCGGGGCTCGGCGCTCAGGGCGTAGACCTCGAAGTCATGGCCGGTGAGCCCGCGCACGAGCCGGTCGCACCACGCGTGCGACTCACCGGACGCATACGGGTAACCACCTTCGGTGAGCAGTCCGATCCGCACGGGTGCACCCCCGTCCTCCCATATCAGCCACATCGGCGTCCTGGTGTGCCGGCGGCACGGCCGCCACCTGCGGGAAGAAGCTATGCAAAGGGCCGGTGGCGCGATGGACGGTTGTCCATCGCGCCACCGGAAGGGGTGAATGCACGTAACTTTCCGCCCCTGAGGGCGTTTCGACGCGCTATGCGAGTGTCGCGGGCCACCGCCCGAAGTGCCCGCCGTTGCGCCGCCCGCTCACTTCTGGGTGGGGAACGGCCAGGAGTTGGGCCGGCAGGTCACCCCGTCCGTCGTCAGGAACTTCGTCTGCTGCATCATCACCGGAGCCAGTGCGCCCTGCCGGGAGCAGACCTCGTGGTTGTGCCCGAGACGGTGGCCGACCTCGTGATTGATCAGCATCTGGCGGTAGGCGAACATCTTGTCGTGGCCATAGGTCTTGGCGCCCTGTGCCCAGCGGTAGGCGTTGATCATCACCCGGTCGGTCGCCGCCGAGTCACACGAGACATTGTCCTGGCTGGTGTCGAGACCGGACTTGGCGCACCACGTCGCCGTGGTCCCCGGGCTCGCCAGCGTGATCACGAAGTCGGCGTCCCCGGATCCCACCCGCTGGAAGGTCCGCTGCCCGCCGTGCGCCCAACTGCGTTCGTCGTTGAGGGTCTTGTGCACCGCCTCGGCGAACAGCTTGCCGTCCAGCGGCAGCCCCTCCTCGATGTCGACGCGGTAGCGCAGCACCTTGCCGCGGCCGGGTGCCTTGGCGTCGCCGCCGGTCGGCGTGAAACGGCCGCTGCCCGTCAGATGCGCATCCAGCGGGAAGACCTGCGCCATCTGTTCGTCGTAACCGGCCGGCTTGGCGTCCTGGGTGGGCCGGGAACGCGACCGGGAGGCTTCGTCGCCGACCCCGTCGGTGCGGTCGTTGCCGCTGCGCGTCTGCGGGTCGCCGCCGTCCTTGTGCTGTTCGGCGACCTGGCCCGCGATGACGACGGCGAGGACGGTGGTGACCGCGGCGGCCGCCGCACCGGTGAACGTCCGGCCCATGCCGCCCTTCTTGCTGCCGTGCCGCGACTCCTCCACCGGGAAACCGTCGGCCGGGTCCCGGTCCGCCGGGTCGCCCGGCTCGCCGCCGTCCGCGCCGGATGCGGTCAGCGGGTCCGGCCCTTCGGCCTCGTCGCGGCCGAAGACCACCGACCGCCCCGTGAAACGGCCGCCGGGGGGCACACCGTCGCCGCCGGCCCCGTGCGGACCGGCCGCCGGTCCCGCCGTCCGGGGCGCACCGGCCCGGAACACATCGTCGTCCGGTTCGTCCGCGCCGCCCCGGCCGCCCGGGAACGACCTGGCGTCGAAGGCGTCCACGTAGTCGCGCCGCGGCCCCGGGCCGGTGCCCGGCGGGGCGACCAGCGGGGCACCGGGCATCTCCGCGCGCGGCCGGGGAATCCTCGGCGCGCCCTGGCCGGAGGCCACCGGCGACGACGGCGCCCCGGGCAGCGCGCCCCAGCCGCCGCCCGGCTCATGCTGTTCGGGGTGTCCGCCGCGCACCGCATCGCCGTCGAACGGCTCGCGTCTGCGGCGTCCGGAGCCCCGACCGGGGCCGGGCGCACCGTCTCCGGAGGGGGTGTTGCCGGGCGGACCTGCCGTCTCCGGGCTTTCCGCAGCGGTCTCGGGCCGGCCTCGGCGGCTATGGCGTCCCACGGGGCGTGTCAGCTCCTGCCCGCATCAGCGGTCACATCGGTCACATCACTGTCGAGCAGTTCGCGGACGGCCCGCGCCACTGTCTCCGGGTATTCCATCATCGCCACATGCCCCGCCTCCGGCAGCGTCAGCAGTCGCGAACCGCGGAACGCCGCGGCCGCCCGCCGCGCCATCCGGAAGGAGACCAGGCGGTCGCGTCCACCGTAGACGAGAAGGGTGGGGGCGAGAACTCTCTCTGCCTGACGCCACAAATTATGCTGTCCGCCCAGCGTGTAGGCGTTCACCAGACCGCGGGCCGAGCGCTCCATCACCTCCCAGAAATACGGGAGTTCCAGCCGTCGCGCATATTCCTCGGCCGCGGCGTTGAACCCTTCCGGGCTGACCCGGCCGGGGTCGCCGTAACAGAGCGCCAGCACCTCGCGGGTGCGGCGCTCGGGCGTCCAGTCATGGGTGAGCCGGCCGAAGAGCCCGGCAATACCGGGGACGGCGAGCAGCGCCGTGGGCACCGCGGTCAGCTGCGGCGGCACTTCGGGCAGCGCCGGGGAGATCAGCGTCAGGGTGCGGACGAGGTCGGGCCGCGCCGCCGCCACCCGGGTCGATGCGGCACCGCCCATGGAGTTGCCGATGAGGTGGACGGGGCCGCGCCCGGCCCCGTCGAGGTACCGGATGACCGCGCGGGCCTGGGCGGAGACGGAGTAGTTGCCGTCGGCGGGCGGCGGTGAGTGGCCGAAGCCGGGCAGGTCGATCGCCTCGCCGTCCACCCGGTCGGCGAGCAGCGGCATCAGGTCCGACCAGTTCTGCGAGGAGCCGCCGAGGCCGTGGACGTAGAGCGCGGGCTCGCGTCCGGCCGCGGCGCCGTCGCCCGCGGCCTCCTCCGCTCCGTCGTCGCCTTGCGCGGGCCGCCCGTCCGGCGCCCGTACGGCCAGCGTCAGGCCCGGCAGGGTCACGGTGCGCACCGTCTCCGCCCCGCCGCGCCGGCCGGGGCCGGCCGGTGGCACCGGGAGAGCGGCGGTCGCGGTGTCCGGCGACTCGGTCGAAGACATGGGGACGATGTTACGAGACGATCACACCCCCGATCGTGTGTCCGCGGTCACACACCGCATCGCGCTGCCGCGGCCACTCTCCTACGCTCGTAGGCGAGGGCAGCCGCCCCGGCCCCTGCTTTCATGCCAGGCACCAGCCGACGAACGAGCACGCGGAAAAGGGAGCCACCATGCGCGTCGACCCGACAGACCCGGAGACCTTCTCGGACGAGAGCGACGCCACCGATATCGACGTCGAAGCCCCCGAAGCGGACACCGCCGAGCAGCACGCCGATCTCGCACCGCGGCGGGACGAGACGGTGACCGTCCACGATCCGGACGAGGCGAACGAGGCAGATCTCGCCGAACAGGCCCGTGTCGTGGAGCTCAACGAAGACGAATACCGATGACCTGGGACGTTATGTCGGCTTCCGGGAGGGGTGCCGGGCAGAAATTCTCGGCCTCGACCGCGCACAGCCGGGTTACCCAAAAGTACGATGGCGGGCGCGGTGCACCACCTTGTACGGACCGCGTACGGAACAACTTCTGGGAGGCAGCGTGAGCGCCATCGAGCAGACCGAGGCGGCGCGCCCGCGGGGCACACGCCTGCCACGACGGGCCCGGCGCAATCAGCTTCTGGGCGCCGCCCAGGAGGTTTTCGTCGCACAGGGCTACCACGCGGCCGCGATGGACGACATCGCCGAGCGGGCAGGCGTCAGCAAGCCCGTGCTCTACCAGCACTTCCCGGGCAAGCTGGACCTCTACCTCGCCCTGCTGGACCAGCACTGCGAGGCCCTGCTGCACTCGGTGCGTGCGGCGCTGGCGTCGACGACCGACAACAAGCAGCGGGTCGCCGCCACCATGGACGCCTACTTCGCGTACGTGGAGGACCCGGGCGGCGCCTTCCGACTGGTGTTCGAGTCGGACCTCACCAATGAGCCGTCGGTCCGCGAGCGCGTGGACAAGGTGTCGCTGGAGTGCGCCGAGGCCATAAGCGTGGTGATCGCCGAGGACACCGGCCTCTCGCGGGACGAGTCGATGCTGCTCGCCGTGGGCATGGGCGGCGTCTCCCAGGTGGTGGCGCGGTACTGGCTGTCCTCGGAGAGCAAGGTCCCGCGGGACACCGCGGTGCAGCTGCTGACCTCGCTCGCGTGGAAGGGCATCGCCGGCTTCCCTCTGCACGGCAGCGACACGCACTGACCGTGTTCGCTGCAGGCGTGCTCCAGGGCGTCCTGCGCATCCCCGGACCGGGCTAATGTGTGCTGCGTACGGCGCGATGACCGCGCATCCTCCCCCAGCTGACGCTGGGGATCCCCGGACCGTCGGAGGGACAAAAGCCGTGGAGGTCAAGATCGGCGTGCAGCACGCACCCCGCGAGATCGTTCTGGAGAGCGGGCAGTCTGCCGAAGAGGTCGAGAGCGCGGTGTCCGACGCGCTGGGCGGCAAGTCACAGCTGCTGAGCCTGGTGGACGACCACGGTCGCAAGGTCCTGGTCCCGGCGGACCGGCTGGCCTATGTGGAGATCGGCGAGCCCACCGCCCGCAAGGTCGGCTTCGGCGCGCTCTGAGCAGGGGGCGCCGGCTGCGGCGCCCGCAGGTGACAAGGGCGGCGGCCCGGAGATCGCTCCGGGCCGCCGCCCTGTCCTGCGTTTTGCCCCGCGTTTTCCGTGCGTTTCCCCGGATGTCTCCGCTGCTTCCGGACGTCGGCCCACCATGGTGCCGTCGCCCCCTGCCGGTCCCCGTCCGCCGCTTTTCCGCAGATCAGGCCGTTCGAGTCGGTCCGGCTGGGCTGATCAGGCACGGGACCTGCGCCGGGAGGGTTGCTGCGGGTGCCCCCTGGGTACGACCGCCTGTGACCGATTTGTTCAGCTGATCGGCATCGTCACACGGGAGGGAACAGCATGATCTGGGAAGCACTCGGCGCCGTGTTCATCGGCTTCGCCATCGCCCTGTCCGCCACGCGATGGCTGCCCGACCGTTTCCCCGAACGCACCCTCACCCTGGCGACCGGCCCGGTCGCGGCGCTGCTCGGCGCACTGCTGACCCGCTCGATCCTCGGCCCCGGCCACCCCGTACAGGTGATGGTGGCCGCGATCGCCGTGGGGGCGGCCCTGCTGTCGGTCGTGGCGCGCCCGCCGCACCGGCGCTTTCGGCGGCCGGCCACCCCCTTGAAGGGGCACCGGACGGCCTGAACCGCCCGGCGCGCCCCTCGCGGGTCAGGCCGCGAGGCCCAGCGCGGCCATCCGCTTGGTGTGCGCCTCGGTGATCCGCGAGAACATCCGGCCCACCTCGGCCAGGTCGAAGCCGTCGGCCACGCCGCCCACCAGCATGGTGGAGAGCGCATCGCGGTCCGCGACGACCCGCTGCGCCTGCGAAAGCGCCTCGCCCATCAGACGGCGCGCCCACAGTGCGAGACGGCCGCCGACCCGCGGCTCGGCCTCGATGGCCGCGCGCACCTTCTCCACGGCGAACGTGGCGTGCCCGGTGTCGTCGAGTACGGCCAGCACCAGATCACGGGTGTCGGAGTCCAGCCGGGCCGCGACCTCGCGGTAGAAGTCACTGGCGATCGAGTCGCCGACATAGGCCTTGACCAGGCCCTCCAGCCAGTCCGACGGCGCGGTCTGGCGGTGGAACTCGTCCAGCGCGGCGGCGAACGGCTCCATCGCCTCGTTCGGCTCCGCCTCGATCTGCGCCAGCCGCTCCCGCAGCCGCTCGAAGTGGTGGAACTCGGCCGAGGCCATCTTGGCCAGCTCGGCCTTGTCGTCCATCGTCGGCGCGAGCTTGGCGTCCTCCGCCAGGCGCTCGAAGGCGGACAGCTCGCCATAGGCGAGCGCGCCGAGCAGGTCGATCACAGCGGCCCGGTACTGGGGGTCGGCGGATGCCTGCGCCCAGTCCTGGGCGGCGATCCCGGTATGTGTGTGCGCGTCAGCGGCGGCGTTGTCAGGCGTTCCCATGACCGGCACAATAGCCCGCTCGGCCGCCCGGGGAAGGCCCTGGTCAGCCACTCCGGTTCCCCCGTACGAACAGCGGTCGGAGCCCGTGTCCCGGTGCCGCTTCGGGCCGTGATGTATTCCTCACTCATACAAGCCTTCGGATGGGCGCGCCATATCCGGGGTACAGTGGTATTTGGACCTGCCGAGTATCGGTGGGTCGTTCCACGAAGCGGATGCCCGGTCGGTGGCCCGATCGGCTCCAAACCGACCGCCCTCTGACGCGGCGCGTAGCAGACATACGCACGGCAAGAGGGACACCGCTCGCGGCAGGAGTGCCTGAGCGTTGGCAGTGGTCCCGCCCCACCGGCCGCATCATCAGGCCGGCCCGTACGAACTCGTACGAAGGTGCGGTACGACCCCCTTCGCCGCCTCACGCCGCGTCTCACAGAAGAGGCAAGATTCTGTCTACATTTCGAGACCTCGGGATTTTCCCCGAGACGGCCGAGGCCCTGGAAGCCGTCGGCATCATCTCTCCCTTTCCCATCCAGGAACTGACGCTCCCCGTCGCCCTCTCCGGCAACGACGTGATCGGCCAGGCCAAGACCGGCACGGGCAAGACGCTGGGCTTTGGCCTCCCGCTCCTGGAGCGCGTCACGGTCCCCGCCGACGTCGAGGCCGGCCGCGCCAAGCCCGAGCAGCTGACCGAGGCCCCGCAGGCCCTGGTGGTCGTGCCCACCCGTGAGCTGTGCCAGCAGGTCACCAACGATCTGCTCACCGCCGGCAAGGTGCGCAATGTCCGCGTCCTGGCGATCTACGGCGGCCGTGCCTACGAGCCGCAGGTCGAGGCGCTGAAGAAGGGCGTCGACGTGGTCGTCGGCACGCCCGGCCGCCTCCTCGACCTCGCCGGTCAGCGCAAGCTCAACCTCTCCCAGGTCAAGAGCCTGGTGCTGGACGAGGCCGACGAAATGCTCGACCTGGGCTTCCTGCCCGACGTCGAGAAGATCATCCAGCTGCTGCCGGCCAAGCGCCAGACGATGCTGTTCTCCGCGACCATGCCCGGCCAGGTCATCTCCCTGGCCCGCCGCTACATGTCGCAGCCCACGCACATCCGCGCCACCGCGCCGGACGACGAGGGCCAGACCGTCCGCAACACCGCGCAGCACGTCTTCCGGGCCCACTCCATGGACAAGCCGGAGATGGTCGCCCGCATCCTGCAGGCCGAGGGCCGGGGCCTGGCGATGGTGTTCTGCCGTACGAAGCGGACCGCCGCCGATATCGCCGACCAGCTCGCGCGCCGCGGCTTCGCCTCCGGCGCGGTGCACGGCGACCTCGGCCAGGGCGCCCGTGAGCAGGCGCTGCGCGCCTTCCGCAACGGCAAGGTCGATGTCCTGGTCTGCACCGACGTCGCCGCCCGCGGCATCGACGTCGAGGGTGTGACGCACGTCATCAACTACCAGTCGCCCGAGGAAGAGAAGACCTACCTGCACCGCATCGGCCGTACGGGCCGGGCGGGCGCCAAGGGCACCGCGGTCACCCTCGTCGACTGGGACGACATCCCGCGCTGGAAGCTGATCAACAAGGCGCTGGACCTGGCGTTCGACGAGCCGGAGGAGACCTACTCCACCTCGCCGCATCTCTACGAGCAGCTGAACATCCCCGCGGGCACCAAGGGCGTGCTGCCGCGCAACGAGCGCACCCGCGCCGGGCTGGCCGCGGAAGAGGTCGAGGACCTGGGCGAGACCGGCGGCCGCGGCCGTGGCCCCCGTAAGGGCGCCGTCGTCGAGGAGGAGCGCCCCCAGCGCACCCGTACGCCGCGGCAGCGCCGCCGTACCCGTGGCGGTACATCGCTGGACGGGGCGGCCGCCGCCGAAGCGCCGGCGACCGCGTCCCCTGCCGTCGCCGAGGGCACCGAAAGTGCGGAGAACACCGGGCCGCGTCAGCCGCGCCGGCGCCGCCGTACCCGCGGCAGCCAGACCTCGGGCGCAGCGGCCGTCCCGGCCCCGGCCGCCGAGGCCGGGGGCGCCCCGGCCAAGGTGACCGAGGCCGCCCCCAAGGTGACCGAGGCCGCCCCCAAGGTGACCCAGGCTGCCCCCAAGGTGACCCAGGCTGCCGCCGTGGCGGCCGAGGCTCCGGCCGAGCCCGTCAAGCCGCGCCGGCGCCGGGCCCGCATCGTCCGTCCGGAGGACACCGGGAGCTTCCAGACCGTGGAGAGCGCGGCGAGCGCGCTCGCGGCGGCGAAGGGCGCGGCGGTCGTCGCCGAGTCCGCGGCCGCGGCCGAGCCCGCCGAGGCGCCGGCCAAGCCGCGCCGCCGGACCCGCAGCACCGCCAAGGCCGCCGCGGCAACGGCAACGGCACCGGCCGCGGTGACGGAGACCGTCACGGACGCCGCGGTGGAGGCTCCCGCCAAGCCGAAGCGGACCCGTAAGGCAGCGCCCAAGGCCGCCGAGGTCGTGGCGGACACGGCCGAGGCCACCGTGGAGGCGCCGGCCAAGCCGAAGCGGACCCGCAAGGCCGCAGCTGCCAAGCCGGCCGCCGAGAGCGCCGTCGACACCGCCGAGGACGCACCGGCCAAGCCCAAGCGCACGCGGAAGGCCGCGGCCACCACCAAGGCCGCGGCGGACGCACCCGCCGCCGAGGACGCCCCGGCCAAGCCCAAGCGGACCCGTAAGGCCGCGGCCAAGCCGGCCGCGGAGGCGACGGAGACCGCCGAGGCCAAGCCGGTGCGCCGCCGCACCCGCGCCAAGGCGCCCGCCGCCGAGGCCACGCCGGAGAGCTGAGCCTCCCCCGGCTGACGCCGGAATCCCGGCGCGACGACCCGGCGCCCGCACTGTGCGGGCGCCGGGTCGTCGGCGTCCCCGGCCCGGTTTGCCGCCCGGCCCGGATAACCTCACCCCATGAGCAGGCCGCCCACCCTCACACTGCCCCCGTGCGCCCGTGCGTACCGACTCGACACCGAGCGCGGCGCGTTCGCCGTGCAGGACGCCCGGCCCGATGCCGCGCCGATCGGGACCGCCCTCCTGGTGCCCGGATTCACCGGCAGCAAGGAGGACTTCATCGCCTTGCTGGCCCCGCTGGCCGCGGCGGGATTCCGGGCGGTCGCGGTGGACGGGCGCGGTCAGCACGAATCCGCCGGCCCGCGCGATGAACGGGCTTACACGCAAAGGGAGTTGGCTCTCGATGTGCTGGCCCAGGCGCAGGCCCTGCGGGAGCCGGACGGCGGGCCGGTGCATCTGCTGGGGCACTCGCTGGGCGGGCTGGTCACCCGGGCCGCCGTGCTGCTCGACGCCGCCCCGTTCCGCTCGCTGACCGTGCTCAGCTCCGGGCCCGCCGCCATCGAGGCGTCCCAGCAGGCCCGGGTGCGGATGCTGATCGAGGCGCTCGGCACGCTCGACATGGAGAGCGTCTGGCGGGCGATGCGCGAGCTGGATCCCCCGGAGGCGGCGGCCGCGTCGACGCCGCCGGAGATCGGCGCGTTCTTGTACCGCCGTTGGCTGAACACCGTTCCCGAGCAGCTGATCGCGACCGGCCGTCAGATGCTGGAAGAGCCCGACCGGGTGGCGGAGCTGGCCCGTACGGGGCTTGCCACGCATGTGGTCTCCGGCGCCGTCGACTATGCCTGGCCGGTGCCGTCGATGGATGCGATGGCCGAGCGGCTGTCCGCCCGGCGCACCGTCATCGAGGGCGCCGAACACTCCCCCAACGCCGAACGGCCGCAGAAGACGGCCGAGGCGCTCGCCGGCTTCTGGAGCGGTGTGGGCTGAGCGTCGCCCGGCCGTCGGGTACCGCCGCCGGCCCGTGTGGGCCGAGCGGACGGCGTCGCCAGGACAGCACGGGGTGGTTCGGCGAGCATCGAGGGAGGCGGGCCCCCACCGGCGCCCGGCCGGCACCGCTTCGCACGAAGGGCCCGACCATGACCGAGAATCCGTCGACTTCCCCGGCCGGCGCCGAGGACGCCCCCCACGGCATTGCGCTCAACCGGACCTTCGACGCCCGCCGTGAGCTGGTCTTCGAGGCGTGGACGACGCCCGAGCACTTCGCGTACTGGTTCGGCGGGGAGCTGGCGGTGCCGGTCGAGCGGATGGCCATGGACGCCCGGCCGGGCGGGGTCTGGACGCTGGTCATGCGCACCCCGGACGGCGGCGAGCTGCCGTTCTCCGGGGTCTACCGCGAGGTGGCCGCCCCGGAACGGCTGGAGTTCACCCTCAAGGACACGTCCGCACCGAGCTCCGAGGGCGAGATCGTCCGGGTCACCCTGACCGATCTCGGCGACCGTACGGAAATGGCCTTCCGCCAGCTCGGCGGCAACCTCACCCCCGAGCAGTACCGCCAGGCGGAGGCGGGCTGGGCGGGCTTCTTCGACCGCCTCACCGAGCTGCTGGCGAGGGCCTGAGCGGCCTGCGCCGCGGCGCCGCGGGGAAGTGCGCGGCGCCGCGGGGAGCGGTGCCGACAGAAGCCTTCCACGGGCGCTGACGCCTGCCCGGCACCGGCCTAGTACTGCGCCTGGACGTGGTCCCAGAAGCCGTCGCGCAGGACCCGCCGCAGATCGGCATGGCTGCGCAGGGAGTGCCGCAGCAGCACCTCCGCGGCGGTGAGGAGTTCCTGGTCGACGGTGCCGGGCAGATACGGATGGCCCGGCAGCAGCCCGGCCACCCACTCGCGGCCGCGTTCCGACAGCCACTGCGCGGCGACCTGTGCCCCGACGAAGCGGACCTCCGCACGGCTGGGCGCGGGCCCCTCACCCGTCATCTGGTCGCTGTACTCGACGCCGATCCGCCGGGTGACGTACGGCTTGCAGAACTCCAGGTCGAAGGTGCGCGCGCTGTCGACCTCCCACAGCAGCGGCTCGGCCTGATTGCGGCCGCCCGGGGCTTCGATGCCCCACAGGTGCACCCGTGCGCCATAGCCCTGCGCCGCCTCCACCGCGGAGACCAGGTCCTCGTCGCCGCCGATGAGCACCGCATCGCTGATCGCGCGGTGCCGGGCCAGCGACTCCAGGTCGGAGCGGATCAGGGAGTCGACGCCCTTCTGCTGGTTGTTGGCGTTGAGGTTGCCGAGCCTGACCTTCACATCAGGCAGCTCGGCGATCCGCTGCTGTTCCTGGGTGTGGATCCGGCGGCGGGCGCCGTCGTACCAGTAGACGCGCAGCAGCCGGCTGTCCGGGAAGATCATCCGGGCCTTGTCGATAAAGGCCTCGATGATCCCTTCGGCGTCGAGATCGAAGGCCTTGCGGTCCTCCGTGCCGGTGACCAGCCGTCCCGCCGCGGCGTAGACATAGCCCGCGTCCACGAAGGCCGCATGGGTGGACGGCGTGGTGGAGACCTCCGCGAGCACCCGGGTGAGCAGCTCGTTGGTGCGCTCGATCCCGGCGGCGAGCGTGGTGAGGTCGGTGTGGCCCGTGGGCTGGACGTCGTTCATACCGGACCCATTCTCCGGGCGGTCACTCCGCGGGCACAACCGCGCTACCGCTCCGTACTTAGGCCGTCGAAATTTTTCTTTAGCGTAGGGAATGATTGCCCTGGGCAGGTCGTTATACATGGTGGAGCGCCCGGCAGCGACGCCGGGCCGCTCGTATACCCAAGAGTTCTCCGCAGGAGGATCAGACGAAGGGAGAAGCCGTATGCGCTTCGAGATCATGCGCCTGGACGATGTCGACGGTGTCGCCGTGGACAGCACCGTCGTGGACGCCGCCTCCGTCAACCGGATCGTGCAGCAGGCCGCCGCAACGGGCCAGCGCATCTACATCCGCCCGGCCGGCACCGCCGTCCGTTAACGCCCGCTCCGCCGCCCGACGACGCGAGCACCCCGCCTGCCCGGGCCCCCGGGAGCCGGCCGCACCGCACGAGCGCCCCCGTACGACGACTGGAATCAGCACGTCGTACGGGGGCGCTGCGGTGTCCGCGGCCGGCTCCCGGGGCCCGGGCGGGCGTCAGGCTCCCTGGATCACCTGCAGCACGCCGTTGATGATCTGCTGCACCGCGAGGGCGGAGAGCATCATGCCCGCCAGCCGCGTCACCAGGACCACTCCGCCGTCCTTGATCACGCGGATGATCACCAGCGAGAACCGCATCACCAGGTAGAGCACCACATGGATCGCCGCGATCGCCGTCCAGACGGAGAGCTGGGCGGCGAAGCCGTGGGCATGCTGCACCGCAAGGATCACCGACACGATCGCGCCGGGCCCGGCCAGCAGCGGCATGCCCAGCGGCACCAGCGCCACATTGACGTCCTTGGTCTGGGTCGGCTCCTCCGACTTCCCGGTCAGCAGATCCAGTGCGACCAGCAGAAGCAGCAGCCCGCCCGCGATCATCAGCGCGGGTGTCGAGATGTGCAGCCGCCCCAGGATCTGCCGGCCGAAGAGGCCGAAGACGGCGATGACGCAGAACGCGACGGTGGCCGCCTGCCAGGCCATCCGGCGCTGCACCTTGGCGGGCCGGCCGGAGGTCAGGCCCAGGAAGATCGGGGTGATACCCGGCGGGTCCATGATCACGAAGAGGGTGACGAAGAGCGTACTGAAGACAGCGATGTCGAACACGGTGAAGGCCTTGCGAGAGGTGGTACGGGACGAGCGCTCACGGGCGGCGCGCGGGCGCGGGTCCGTAAGGCGGCCAAGGAAGGAAAGGGGAGGAGGAGGTGGGCGGGCAACGGCGGACGGAAGGCGGCATCCGCACCGTCGCCCGGCGGCACCGGGCAGGTGCCGGCGGAGTGCCGGGATACGGGGCGTGCGCGGCGGCCGCCGGCCGCGGCGGGCTCAGCCGCCCGTGCCGGGAACGGGGAAGGCGCCGGTCGCGCGGCGCACGATCTCGCCGTAGATCTCGGGGTCGGTGGTGTATTCACCGAGGCGGCAGGTCTTGCGGCTGCCGTGGTAGTCGCTGGAACCGGTGGTCAGCAGGCCGAGGTCGGCGGCCAGGCCGCGCAGCCGCGCGCGGGTCGGCTCCTCGTGGTCCATGTGGTCGACCTCGATGCCGTCGAGACCGGCCGCGGCGAGCGCGGCGATCGCGCTCTCCGGTACGCAGGAGCCGCGCTTGACGGCCAGCGGATGCGCGAAGACGGTGACCCCGCCGGCGGCCTTGACCAGCCGGATCGCGTCGAACGGGTCGAGCTCGTGCTTCTCCACGTACGCCCGCCCGTCGCCCGCGAGCCACTCGGAGGTGAAGGCATCCGAGACGGAATCGACCACGCCCAGGTCGACGAGGGCGGTGGCGATGTGCGGCCGTCCCACGGCGCCGTCGCCGGCGATCCGGGCGACCTGCTCCCAGGTGACGGGCACACCGAGCTCCCGCAGCTTGGCGACCATTGCCCGGGCCCGCGGCACCCGGTCGTCCCGCACCAGCTCGCGCTCACGGGCGAGCTCCGGCTCCTCGGGGTCGAAGAGGTAGGCGAGCATATGGAGGCTCACCCCGTCGAGCCGGCAGGAGAGTTCGGCGCCGGTGACCAGCGTCAGCCCCGCGGGCAGCGCGGCCCGCGCCTCGGCGTGCCCGCCGACGGTGTCGTGGTCGGTCAGCGCAACGACGTCCAGCCCCGCGGCCGCGGCGCCGCGCACCAGCTCCGCGGGGGTGTCCGTACCGTCGGAGGCCGTGGAGTGGGTGTGCAGATCGATGCGCACGACGCGGACTCCAGACTGCTGCGGGACGGATACGGGACAGATACGGGGCGCGGCCCGGCAGGAGGCCGGGGAGCCCCGTAGGGGACACCGGAAGGATACCGGGCGGCCGGTAGCGCCCATGGCCCGTCGGACGGTGAGGGACGCCACCCCGGCCGTCCACGCCCCCGGCGTCCGCCTCTCCGTCCCCGGCGACCGGCGCCGACGCCGTCTCCGGCGGCCGGCCCTCAGCCCAGAATCCGCGGCGAGATGGCCCCGCACGGCAGCAGATCCACCTCGGCGCCCGCCTCGCGCAGATCGGTCAGCACCAACTCGTCGTACAGCAGCAGCCCCGACTGCTCGGGCCAGGCGATCGCCCAGAGCCACAGCCCGCGCGCCTCGCCCGCGAAGACCGCACGGTCCGCGGGCGCACCGTCGACATGCCACAAGGCGGTCGGGCGGCCGGCGGCGAGCACCTTGGCGTGCGGCGGTTTGTCCACGCACATGTGGGGGCCGGGGTCGGGGCCGTCGATACCGGCGTAGCGCGCGCCGAGGCCGACGCCCAGCTCCTCGGCGATCAGCAGCAGTTCGCCGGGGCCGCCGAGCGGGCCGGGGCCGGTGCAGGCCACCGCGGTCGCGCGGCCGCCGCTGCGGTCGTCACCGGCACAGGCCACGCCGGTGAACAGCCAGCCGACCGGCAGCGGCCAGGGCATCCACACGGGCACCTGCGCGCGCTGCACGACAACGCCGAGCGCTTCGACGCTCGGCGGGACGACGGGCTGGAGTGGGTGCACGGTGCCGTGCAGCGCACACTGCCAGGTGTCGGAGAAGAGACCGGGCGCCCGTACCCGGCCTCCGCACTTCGGACAACTGGGTTCGCCCCTCATAGGCATCCACGGTCCTCCAGCCCCGCCGCCGCGTCAAGGACGATCACCTCACCGGTGCGCCCCGAATCACGTACTCCGCCGTGTAATTGACCGCTTCCCGGCCGCCTGCCCCGTTCAGCCAGGAAATTAGTTGCCACTTGCACTCTTTAGCGTGCCTAACTTATTGTGTGTAAACGTCAACGATCCCGGCGGTCCGGCGGGACCGCGGTGACCAGGGGTACGCAACCGGCAACGGGAAGGGGATCCGCAGCATGAGCGGCACGAAGGGCAGCGGCCACGGCAGCGGCGCGGACGATCCGTCCGGCGAGGGCGGCACCTCCGTCCTCCGCCAGCCGACGGCCGTATGGGCCACGGCGGGCGCCTCGGTCGTGGCCTTCATGGGCATCGGCCTCGTCGACCCGATCCTCCCCTCGATCGCCCGGGGCCTGCACGCCACCAACAGCCAGGTCTCCCTCCTCTTCACCTCCTACTTCCTGATCACCGCCGTCGCGATGCTCGTCACCGGCTTCGTCTCCAGCCGCATCGGCGGCCGTCGGACGCTGCTGGCCGGCCTGGCACTGGTGGTGGTCTTCGCCGCGCTCTCCGGCATGTCGGGGTCGGTCGGCGAGCTCGTCGGCTTCCGGGCCGGCTGGGGCCTGGGCAACGCCCTGTTCGTCTCGACGTCGCTGGCGGTCATCGTGGGTGCGGCGGCCGGGGGATCCGCGGCGGCGATCCTGCTCTACGAGTCCGCGCTCGGCCTCGGCATGGCCTGCGGCCCGCTGCTCGGCGCGCTCCTCGGCGACATGAAGTGGCGCTACCCGTTCTTCGGCACCGCCGCCCTGATGGCCATCGGCTTCCTCGCCATCACCGCCTTCCTCGAGGAGCAGCCGAAGCCGGCGATCAAGACCTCGCTCCTCGACCCGCTCAAGGCGCTCGGCCACGGCGGCCTGGCCTCCACCGCCGTGGCCGCGTTCTTCTACAACTACGCGTTCTTCACGGTGCTGGCCTTCACCCCGTTCGTGCTGAACATGTCGCCGTACAAGTCCGGTGGGGTCTTCTTCGCCTGGGGCGTACTGCTCGCGGTGTTCTCGGTGATCGTGGCGCCCCGGCTGCAGCACCGCTTCGGCTCGCTGAAGGTGCTGGGCGGCTCGCTGCTGCTGCTCGCGGCCGACCTGATCGTGCTGGGCTACGGCGGCCACACCACCGCCGTCGTCTGCACGGTCCTCTCCGGCGCCTTCATCGGCCTGAACAACACCGTCTTCACGGAGCTGGCCCTGGGCGTCTCAAACGCGCCGCGCCCCGTGGCGAGCGCCGGCTACAACTTCGTCCGGTGGTTCGCGGCGGCGGCCGCGCCGTTCCTCGCGCCCAAGATCGAGGAGTGGACCGATATCCACCTCCCCTTCGTGGTCGCGGCCGCCGCCGCGGTGACCGGCGCCGGCGTCGTCGCCGTCCGGCGCCGGGCGCTGACCACCGAGGCCGGGGCACCGGCGCCGCGGCACGCCGGACAGGACCCGGTCGCGGTCCTCGCCGACTGAGGCGGACCGGGCACCGCGCACACCCCGTGGCCCGCCCCCGCACGGAAACTGACGGGGCGTGCGCCGTCGTACCGCCGCGCGCGGCTCAGTCGAGCGGTACGCCCGTACGCAGCGGGTCGCGCAGATCCGTGCCGTGCTCCAGCCAGCGCTTCTCCAGGGCCTCGGCGCCGTGCACCCGCTTCCAGGCGGCCTCGTTGGGCGTCATCGGCAACAGCGGCAGAAAGCGGACCGGCTCCCTCGGCTCATCGAGCGTCAGGTCCTCGACAAGCCCCCCGGGCGAGGCGA
This sequence comes from Streptomyces sp. NBC_00400, assembly GCF_036048035.1. NCBI lineage: Bacteria > Bacillati > Actinomycetota > Actinomycetes > Kitasatosporales > Streptomycetaceae > Streptomyces > Streptomyces sp. NBC_00400. The sequence goes on from NZ_CP107940.1 coordinate 2,727,924, forward strand.
CCAGGACCGAGGTGAAAGCCGCCCCGGGCCACAGCGGCTCCCCCACGTCCAGTGAGGCTCCGGGAGCCACCACCACCCCCTCGACCTGCGGCGACGCGGCGAGCACGGCGAGCGGCCTGAGCACCTTGTCGCTCTCCACGCGGCCGGCGCGTACGGACAGCAGGAGTTCGGCGCGCGGGCCGCGCAGCGGATCGGCCAGCACGGCGGTGGGATCGGCCATCGGCTGCGCGGACATCCCGAGCGTGGCGTATCGCACCACCCCGTTGTCCACGAAGCGGAGGACCTCGATACGGTCGGTGCCGAGGAACGTGACGGCGGCGCGCGCGTCCGGCTCGCCCAGGGTCGTCCGCAACCGGGCCTCGACCAGCTCAAGAACGTCAGACATGACGCGAGCATAGGCCGGAGCCTTCGCCCGGCCGTCACCGCTCCACGGGCTTCCCCGGGCGCCGTCCGGGGACCCGGCGCGGCGTCCCGTTCTTCGTATGGAACGGGCAAAGCGGCGCCGTAGCACTGCAGGCGACTGATAGCCTTGCCGTCTGCTCAGGGAATGACGTCGTCCCCCAACGGGGACCGGCCGGAGGAGGTGGGGCTGCGGTGGATCCGAGTCGACCGTGCAGTACCGATAGTTCTCCTGTCATCCCCTTCGCGCAGCGAATCTCCTGATCCGAGAGCTTCCGTACCCCGCCGCTCAGCGGCGAAACCAAGGAAGCACCTTTGCGCCGGATGTAGATGACGGAAGAGCGCCTTCGACTCTTTGTTCCGTGTTTTCTGCGAACTGCCGTCAGTGCCCTCGCACGAGCGCCGCCCGCTTTGCGGACGTACAGCCGATGACGCCTCGTACGTCCACGTTCCGGGCAGCGTTGCGCCCCGCGCTCGCCACTGACGGCCGGCCCGTGAAGGAGCCTGCCATGTCGATGATCCGTGACCTGCGTGCCGCCGTCCGCCCCTCCCGGCGGCGCGACAGCACCCCGTACCACTACGAGAAGTCCGCCCCGGCCTGCGCCAACAGCGCCATCGTCGACTGCGGTGTGTACCGCGAGGGCCGCCGGGTGAGCGAGCACGTCACCCCGGCCGCGGCGATGGCCTCGGTCCGCTCCGAGGGCGGCTTCGCCTGGATCGGGCTGCACGAGCCCACCGAGGCCGAATTCGCCGGTATCGCCCAGGAGTTCGGGCTGCACCCGCTCGCCGTCGAGGACGCCGTGCACGCCCACCAGCGGCCGAAGCTGGAGCGCTACGACGAGACCCTGTTCACCGTCTTCAAGACGGTCCACTACGTGGAGCACACCGAGCTGACCGCCACCAGTGAGGTGGTGGAGACCGGTGAGGTGATGTGCTTCACCGGCCGGGACTTCATCGTCACCGTGCGGCACGGCGGCCAGGGCTCGCTGCGCGCGCTGCGGCACCGGCTGCAGGACGATCCGGAACTGCTGGCCAAGGGGCCGTCCGCGGTGCTGCACGCCATCGCCGACCAGGTCGTCGACGGCTATATGGCGGTGGCCGGCGCGGTCCAGGACGACATCGACGAGGTGGAGATCGACGTCTTCAGCTCGGGCACCAACGGCAAGGGCACCGGCGGCAAGGGTTCCCCCAAGGGCGGCGACGCCGGGCGGATCTACCAACTCAAGCGCGAGGTGCTGGAGTTCAAGCGGGCGGTGTCGCCGCTGCTGCGGCCGATGCAGCTGCTGAGCGAGCGTCCGATGCGGCTGGTCGACTCCGACATCCAGAAGTACTTCCGGGATGTCGCCGACCACCTGGCGCGGGTCAACGAGCAGGTGCTGTCCTTCGACGATCTGCTCAACTCCATCCTGCAGGCCAACCTCGCGCAGGCGGCCGTCGCGCAGAACGAGGACATGCGCAAGATCACGGCGTGGGCGGCGATCTTCGCCGTCCCCACGATGATCGCCGGGATCTACGGCATGAACTTCGACTACATGCCGGAGCTGCACTGGAAGTTCGGCTATCCGGCGATGATGCTGGTGACGGTCGCCATCTGCTTCGGCATCCACCGCGGGTTCAAGCGCAACGGGTGGCTGTGACGCGGACCGGGCGGGGTCCGGGCCGGCCGCGTCCCATCGCCCGGACGGCCCCCGACCGCCCGGTGCCGGGCCATTAGGCTGGACCGTATGACGGAGACCGTGTCGCAGGCCCTGCAGGATCGGGCGCTCATCGAAGAGGCCACGAAGAAGTCCGGCCTCATCTGGGTGCGGGGGAACGCCGGCCCGGCCCGGGCGCTGTGGCATCTGTGGCACGACGGAGCCGCCTGCCTCGTCGGGGGCGGACCCGGCGAACAGCCGCTGGACGACCTCGGGCTCACCGACGGCGGCACGGCGACGGTCACCGTACGCAGCAAGGACAAGGGCGGCCGGCTGATCGCCTGGCAGGCCACCGTCGTCGAGCCGGCGCCCGGGAGTGAGGCCTGGCAGGCCGCCGTCGACGAGCTGAAGGGCAAGCGCCTCAACGCGCCGGATGCCGACACCCTCACGGAGCGCTGGGCGCGCGAGTGCCGGGTGCTGCGGCTGGAGCCGACCGGGGCGGCGGAGCAGCGCCCCGGGCAGATGCCGGAGGGCTCACACGCCGCACCGCCGCTCGCGACCCCCGCGATCACCCGGCGTCCGGCGCCCGCGGCGCTGCCGAAGCTGCTGCGGCGGGGGCGCAAGGGCTGAAGCCCGGGTGGTGGCGCCAAGGGCTGAAGCCGAGCGGTGAGGGCCGCGGCCCGCCCCCGGATCTCAGCCCTTTTCCGGCCCTTTCCCGGCCCTTTTCGCTTCTCGGCGCTTGCCCGGCGCTTGCCCGGCCCGTATCTCAGCGCTTGCCGGAGATCTTGGAGCCGTAGTCCACGACCTGGTCCCTGGGCGGGGCCTTGAGGTCCACGCTCCGGCCCCAGTCGGCCAGCCGGACCACCCCCGCGCCGCCCGCGCGCTGGAGCCGCAGCGGGTAGGGCGTGCCCTCCAGGGAGACGTCCAGGGTGCCGCCGGAGCCCGCGCCGGCGGCCACCCGGACGGTGCGGACCCCGTCGATGTCGCTGCGGCTTCCGGTCGTCAGTTTGCCGTGCAGCCCGAGGAGGCCGGCGAGCAGTGTGTCCTTGTCGGTGAAGCCGCTGAAGCGCTGGTAGACCGGGTCGGTGGACGGAACCTTGACGTATTTGCCGTCGAGCTTGCCCGCCGCCTGGCTGGGCTTGCCCGAGGCACCGCCCTTCTCGCCGGCCCAGAAGGCCGCGTTCGCCTTCAGATAGAGCGCATCGCCGACCCGCAGCAGCTGGAAGGCGGCCGCCTTCGTGGTCAGCTCCCCCTTCGCGCCGTCCTTCGCCAGCCGCATGTCGAGCTTGTAGGTGCGGCCCTGGCTGACGACATTGCCGGAGAGGTGCACGGTGTCCGCCCGCTGGGCCGCGGCCCGCGCCTTGGATTCGATCTTCGCGGCGGGCAGCTTCCCCACGCCGTTGGTGCCGGCGTCCGGGTCTTCCCCGCCGCAGCCCGTCACCGCCACGGCCAGTACCGCACAGACCGCCCCCACGAGCGCGGCCCGTCCCGTACGACGGGTTCCGGCCAGGGGTCGAGGGCCGGCGCCCGGGGGAATTGCGCTCACGTCGGCTGTGCCTCCTGATGCGGGTGACCTCGACAGCAGTACGGCAGCGTACCTGGGCCGCGCACGGTCTTCGGCGGGGTGCGTGGCGGTCACCCTACGGCCTCCTTCCCCGGGGCGGCGCGGGCCGGGGCGCGTTAGCCTGAACCCGCATTGATGCCCTATTTCGGGGCCGAACGGGAGAAAGGGCGGCACTCTGCATGGCAGTGGTGACTCCCCGGGTCTTCGTCTCCCATCTCGCCGGCATCGCCGTCTTCGACCCCAACGGCGACCAGGTCGGCCGGCTGCGGGACCTCGTCGCGCTGCTCCGGGTCGGCGACCGTCCCCCGCGGGTGCTCGGGGTGGTCGTCGAGGTGATCAGCAGGCGCCGGATCTTCGTGCCCATGACGCGGGTGACGGGGGTGGAGTCCGGCCAGATCATCATCACCGGCGTGGTCAATATGCGGCGCTTCGAGCAGCGGACGTCCGAGACGCTGGTACTCGGCGAACTGCTCGACCGGCGGGTGCGCCTGGTGGAGACCGACGAGGAGGTCACCGTCCTCGACATCGGCCTCACCCAGCTGCCGGCCCGCCGCGACTGGGAGATCGACAAGGTCTTCGTGCGGAAGGGCAAGGGCGGGGCGCTGCGCCGCAAGGGCGAGGTGCTGACCGTCGAGTGGTCGGCGGTGACCGGCTTCTCGCTGGAGGAGCACGGGCAGGGCGCGGAGAGCCTGCTCGCCACCTTCGAACAGCTGCGGCCCGCCGACCTCGCCGGTGTGCTGCACCATCTCTCCGCCAAGCGGCGCGCCGAGGTCGCCGCGGCGCTCGACGACGACCGGCTGGCGGACGTCCTGGAGGAGCTGCCGGAGGACGACCAGGTCGAGATCATCGGCAAGCTGAAGGACGAGCGGGCCGCCGACGTCCTGGAGGCGATGGACCCGGACGACGCCGCCGACCTGCTCTCCGAGCTGCCGGAGGAGGAGAAGGAACGGCTGCTGGCGCTGATGCGGCCGGAGGAGGCCGCCGATGTGCGACGGCTGATGTCGTACGAGGAGCGGACCGCGGGCGGGCTGATGACCACCGAGCCGATCGTGCTGCGCCCGGACGCGACGGTCGCGGACGCGCTGGCGCGGGTGCGCGACCCGGACCTCTCGCCCGCGCTGGCCGCCCAGATCTACGTCTGCCGGCCGCCGGACGAGACGCCCACCGGCAAGTACCTGGGCCTGGTGCACTTCCAACGGCTGCTGCGCGACCCGCCGTTCACCCTCGTCAGCTCGATCGCCGACACCGATCTGCCGGCCCTGCCGCCGGACACCCCGCTGCCGGAGGTGACCAGCTATCTGGCCGCGTACAACATGGTCGCCGCCCCGGTCGTGGACGAGAGCGGGGCGCTGCTGGGCGCGGTCACCGTCGATGACGTGCTGGACCATCTGCTGCCGGACGACTGGCGGGAGGACGGGCTGCACGGCCCGGCCACGGCCGGCCTGAACGGCGACCGGCCCCTCGGGGAGAGTGCGCATGGCCGGTGAGGAGCGGGAGGGCGCCAGGGAGCGGTCGCGGGCGAACGGCTCCTCGGCGATGCGCCGGGGCGCCGCGGACCGGCCGCGGGTGCGCCTCGACCAGCCGCGCGCGCCGCGCCGTACGTTCCTGCCGGAGTACGACCCGGAGGCGTTCGGGCGGCTTTCGGAGAAGATCGCCCGCTTCCTGGGGACCGGCCGCTTCATCGTCTGGATGACCGTCACCATCATCCTGTGGGTCCTCTGGAACACCACGGTGCCCAGCGGCCTGAGGTTCGATCAGTACCCGTTCATCTTCCTGACGCTGGCGCTGTCCCTGCAGGCGTCGTACGCCGCGCCGCTGATCCTGCTGGCGCAGAACCGCCAGGACGACCGCGACCGGGTCACCCACGAGCAGGACCGCAAGCAGAACGAACGGTCCATCGCCGATACCGAGTATCTGACCCGGGAGATCGCGGCCCTGCGGCTCGGCCTGGGGGAGGTCGCCACCCGCGACTGGATCCGCTCCGAGCTCCAGGACATGCTCAGGGATCTGGAGCTGCGGCAGCCGGCCGGCGCGGAGAGTGATGAACGCGACCGCTGACGGGCTTTCCGGAGGCACCCTCACGCGCCGTACCATCGGGACATGGCCAACGACACTCCCCCAGGCACCGCACCGAGCGAGGACGCGATCCGCGACGCGCTCGCGACGGTGAACGACCCCGAGATCCACCGTCCCATCACCGAACTGGGGATGGTCAAATCGGTGGACATCGCGGCGGACGGCGCGGTGGCGGTCGTGGTCTACCTCACGGTCTCCGGCTGTCCGATGCGCGAGACGATCACCAACAACGTGCGGGAAGCCGTCGAGCGGGTCGAGGGCGTCACCTCCGTCGCCGTCGAGCTGGACGTGATGAGCGACGAGCAGCGCAAGGAGCTGACCACCTCGCTGCGCGGGGGCACCGCCGAGCGCGAGGTGCCGTTCGCCCAGCCCGGTTCGCTGACCCGGGTCTACGCCGTCGCCTCCGGCAAGGGCGGCGTCGGCAAGTCGTCGGTGACCGTCAACCTCGCCGCGGCGATGGCGGCCGACGGCCTGAAGGTCGGTGTCGTGGACGCCGACATCTACGGCCACTCCGTGCCCCGCATGCTCGGCGCCGACGGCAAGCCCACCCAGGTCGAGAACATGATCATGCCGCCGTCGGCGAACGGCGTGAAGGTCATCTCGATCGGCATGTTCACCCCGGGCAACGCCCCGGTGGTCTGGCGCGGCCCGATGCTGCACCGCGCGCTCCAGCAGTTCCTGGCCGACGTGTACTGGGGCGACCTGGACGTTCTGCTGCTGGACCTGCCGCCCGGCACCGGCGATATCGCCATCTCGGTGGCGCAGCTCGTCCCGAACGCCGAGATCCTGGTCGTCACCACCCCGCAGCAGGCCGCGGCCGAGGTCGCCGAGCGGGCCGGTTCGATCGCCGTGCAGACCCACCAGAAGATCGTCGGCGTGGTCGAGAACATGTCCGGGCTGCCCTGCCCGCACTGCGACGAGATGGTCGACGTCTTCGGCACCGGCGGCGGCGAGCGGGTCGCCGAGGGCCTGACGAAGACGACCGGTACGCAGGTGCCGGTGCTCGGTGCCATTCCGATCGACGTCCGGCTGCGCGAGGGTGGCGACGAGGGCAGGCCGGTCGTGCTGACCGACCCCGACTCCCCCGCCGGCTCGGCGATCCGCACGATCGCGGGCAAGCTGGGCGGCCGGCAGCGGGGCCTGCAGGGCATGTCGCTGGGTATCACCCCGCGCAACAAGTTCTGAGAGCGCGGCGGCCGCGAACACCGGATGACGCGCAGAAGGGGCGGGCCCGTGCGGGCCCGCCCCTTCTGCGTTGCCGTTCAGCTCTTTTCCTGCGCTGCCGTTCAGCCCTGGTACTCGGCCAGATCCTTGATCACCGAGAAGCCCAGCCCGTACGCGCTCATCCCCCGCCCGTAGGCACCGATGTGGACGCCCTCGGATCCCTCGGGCCCCTCGCTCGCCGAGCCGGCCAGGACCCAGCCGTACTCGGACTCGCGGTAGGCGAAGGACGTCGGCACACCGTCCACCGGCAGCATCAGCTCGCTCCAGCTCCCGCCGCCGAGGTCGTCGGCCAGCTCCCAGGCGAGCATCGTCTGCTGGTCCAGCCAGTCCTGGCGCAGCGTCCGGTCCATCCGGGTGGGCCAGGTCTGTGCGAGCAGGCCCGAGCCGGCGAGCCAGGCGGCCGTCGAGACCGAGGTCGCCTCCAGTACGCCGGTGCCGTCGGCGCTGCGCCGTACGGGGCGGCTGGCGACCGTCACCACGACCGCGAACCGCTCGTCCTGCGGCGGTTCCACCTTGATGGTGGGCTCCTCGCCATGCCCCGTGGCGCCGTGTTCGACGGTGCCGTCCGCGGCTGCGCCGACCTGCATCAGCCAGCGCGGACCGGTGAACGCCTCGTCGAGGCCGTACCACGGGAACGCGGCCAGCAGATAGCCGTCGACCTTCCGGCCGGCCTCTGCGGACACCCCTTGTGCCGCTGTCCGACTCGTCGTCTCCATCTGCGCGGAGCCTCCTTGTTGCCCTGCGTCGTGGGCGGCCCGCCCCCCTCAGGCGACCGAACCCCGGACACCCGGAGCATAGCCATAGGCGTCAACACAGCCGGTCATACCGGTGTGTGTCAGGTGGCGTCGGCGTCGAACGGCGGACGCTCGTCCGGCTGACGGCTTCCGGCCTTCTTGACCAGGTCAGGGCGCCCGGCGGAGGCGGCCGGGGACTCCTTGGACAGGCTGGGACCTGCCCCGTTCGAGGGCGTGGCGGAAGAGGCGCTGTCGTGGCCGTGGACGGCGTCGGTGACCTCGGCCATCTCCTTCTTCAGGTCGAAGCCGTTACGGATCTCCTGGAGGTCCTTGAGGCCGTACTCGTCCTTGTCCAGGACATGCTTGCGCACGAAGTTCTTGGGCTGGAGGTCCTCGAACTCGAAGTCCTTGAAGTCCGGCCCGAGCTCGCTGCGGATGTCTTCCTTGGCGCTGTCGGAGAACGCCCGCACCTTGCGGATGAAGCCCATGACGTCCTGGATGACCTTGGGCAGCTTGTCCGGGCCGAAGACGAGCACCGCAAGGATCACGAGCGCCACCAGCTCGAGGGGTCCTATATCGAAGAACACCTAGCAGCTCCTTGGGTAATCCGCGGCCTTCGTCGGCCTATGGGCCAGGCCGCCTATCACGGTACCTGGCCCCGTACGTCGGGCGGGAGTCGCCCGTACCAACACCATGCAAACGATCAACCCGTGCTGGAGGAACCCAGGCTGAGCCGTACGGAGCGGTCCTTGCCGCCCCGCAGGAGGGTGAGCACCAGCGTGTCGCCGGGCCGGTGGCTGCGGATCTTGACGATCAGTTCCTCACCGCTGTGCACCGGGGCACCGTCCACCTTGGTGATCACGTCGCCGGCCTTGATCCCGGCCTCGGCGCCGGGGCCGTCCGGGATGACCGACGGCTTGCCGCTCTTGCTGTGCTCGCTGACCCGCGCCCCGTCGCCGGCGTACTCCATCTCCAGGGTCACGCCGATCACCGGATGGGTCGCCCGGCCGGTGTTGATCAGCTCCTCGGCCACCCGCTTGGCCTGGTTGATCGGTATGGCGAAGCCCAGCCCTATGCTGCCGCCCTGGGCGCCGCCGGCCTGGCCGCTGCCGCTGTCGGCCGCCCGGATGGCGCTGTTGATGCCGATCACCCGCGCCTTGGCGTCCACCAGCGGGCCGCCGGAGTTACCGGGGTTGATGGGCGCATCGGTCTGCAGCGCGTCCACGTACGAGACATCGCTGCCGTCGCCCTTCTCGCCGCCCGCGGTGATCGGGCGCTGCTTGGCGCTGATGATCCCCGAGGTGACGGTGTTGGCGAGGTCGAAGGGTGCGCCGATCGCCACCACCGGGTCGCCCACCTGCACGGAGTCGGAGTTGCCGAGGGTGAGCGGACGCAGTCCCGTGACGCCTTCCACCTGGACGACGGCGAGGTCATAGCCGCCGTCCTGGCCGACGACCTTGGCCTTGGCCGTCTGGCCGCCGCTGAAGGTCACCGAGATCTCGCCACCGTTGCCGGCCGGCTGGACGACATGGTTGTTGGTGAGGATGTGGCCCTGATGGTCGAGGACGAAGCCGGTGCCGGTGCCCTGCTCGGCGCTGCCCCGCACATGGATCGTGACCACGCCGGGCAGCGCGGTCTGCGCGATCCCGGCGACGCTGTCGGGCCTGCGGCCCCCCTCGTCACCGGCGGACTGCGGCAGCCTGATGTCGTTGATCCCGCCGTAGCGCTCGACATACGCGCCGATGCCGCCGCCGATGCCGCCCGCGAGCAGCGCCAGCGCCACCGCGCCGGCGACCAGCGGCCCGCGCCGACGGCGCCGGTCGTGCGACGACGGGGCGAGGGGGCCGCCCTGCAGGGGCGCGCGCCACGGGTCGTAGTGCTGCCAGGCGCCGTGGGGGGCGGGGTGCTGCCCCTGGGAGGCGGGGTGCTGTCCCTGGGGGGCCGGGTGCTGTCCCTGGGGGGCCGGGTGCTGTCCCTGGGCGGAGGCCGGTCCCTGGTCGCCGGGCAGGGCGGGGTAGGGCTGCGGCTGGGCCGCATACGGCGCGGCGGGGGCGGCCGGCGGGCGGGGGCCACCGTCGCCGGGGTGGGGGACGAAGGCGCCGTCCGCGCTGTCCTGCGCCGAGCCGTTGGGTCCGGCTGCCGCCGCTCCGGGCACGGCGCCCAGGGGGGTGGTCTGCGGGGCAGCGGCCTGGGGGCCGGTGGCGGGCGGGGCAGCGGTCCGGGGTGCGTCGGGCTGCTGGGGGACGGGCTGTGCCGCGGCGGTGTGCGGTGCGTCGGCGCGGGGGGCGGCACCCGGAGCGGAAGAGGGCTGCGGGGGGCCGGACTTCTGGAGTCCCGGGTGCGAGGCGCGCGGCTCGGCGGCCGGGGCACCGTACGGGGGCAGCGGCCCGGCGGCCGGCGGGAGGGCGGTGCCGTGCGCGGGGGTGGCCACCGGCCGCTGTACGGGCGGTGCGGGCGCCCACGGCCCGGGACCGCCGTACGGAGGGGTGCCGTACGGGTCCTCGGCGTGCAACGGCTGCTGCCGCGGCGGTGTGGCGCTCGGGGTCCCGGATGCGGGGGCTCCGGGCGCGGGCGTCCCGGAAACCGGAGCGGGGGCTGCCGCCGTGGTCGTGGCCGCTTCGTCCGGGGCCCCGTCTGCCCGGTGCAGTGCCTCGCCCCGCGTGGCACCGGTGACCCGGCCGAGCGTCATGGTCGACGGGGCCGGTCGCGCACCGCTCGTCCCGGCGCCCGCGGCCCCGGCTTCCTCCTCGCGCGTCCGGTCCGGGGCTGTCGTTCCGCGTGCCACCGTCAACTCATCGGCCGCGGCGTCCGCTTCGGGACTCCCGGTGCTCCCGGAAGAAGGCTCCGGCGGTATGCCCGCCCCTGAGCCCTCGCGCGGCTCCGGCGGACGGACGATCCAGTCCTGTGCCCCCTGCGCGTCGGGGGTGCCGGATGCGCCGGACGCTTCGGCCACCGTGCCGTCCGCAGCGCCGCCCGCCCTGCCGTTCGCAGCACCGCCCGCCGTGCCGCCGGCGGGCGGCACCGCCTGCGGACCGGCCTCGGCGGACGGTTCGGTGCGCGGGGGGTCTCCCGGGCGGCTCCACCACTTCAGCTTCGGCCCGGCGGCCTTACCGTCGTCCATGCTCTCCCCAGAATTCGCCCGCGGACCTGCGCGGGCCACCACCACCTCGCGGTACGCGCCCGGTCAGGGGTGCGCCGCCCACAGGGATTCAACCAGTTCCCCGCGGGGCTGCGCAGGAGACGGTCAGCGCTGGGCCGGTGTTGAGCCAGAGACGGAGGGGGCGGCCACGACCGCGGAACCGGTCAGCGGGCGCATGGGCTCCAGGGGCGGGAGCGCGGGCGGGTTCTTCCGCACAGGGGCGGCGCCGGCACCGGCCACCAGGGGCGCGAGGTAGGACGCCGAGGCCGGACCCGTCGCGGCTATCAGGGGCGACAGTCCGAAGCGGCCGGCCTGGGCGGGCGCCGGCGCCGGGGACTGCGGGGAGGGGGGTGCCGCGGTGGGGCCGTACAGGGTCATGGCGCTGGGGGCCGGGGCCATGGTCGGGCCGCCGGACGGCTGCCAGGCACCGGACCGGGAATTCTTGGCGGGAAATTCCGCACCACGCAGGAGAGCACCGGCGTCGGCCGCCGGGCTGACGCTGAGCGGGGTGACGGCCGTGCCGCCGCCGTCGACGCGTCCGCCGGGCAGATCGACCGCCGCCTCCAGCGGGAGGGCACCGCCCAGCGCGAAGGCCGCGAGGGAGACCGCACCGGCCGCCGCGAAGGCGAACCGGCGCCGCTGCGCGGGCCGGTAGCTCTCCTGCAACCGGAAGCCGCGCCCGCGGGGCTGCAGGGGGACCGCCGCCATGGGATGGCCGGAGTGAGTGCCGGAGGGGACATAGCCGAACGCGTCACCGCCGCGGACGAACTCGCCACGTCGTGCGAACTCACCACGTCCGAATCCGCCGCGCCCGAAGCTGCCGTTGCCGAGCCTGCTGCCGTTGCCAAGGCGGCTGCCGTTGCCAAGGCGGCTGCCGGGACCGTCCGGATCGCCACCGGGCAGTTGCTGCAGTCGTGCCAGCAGCCCCTCGGAAGGACCGGGGGGTGCCGTCTCGGCGAATACGCTTTTCAGCCGACGCTGGGCGTCGGCTTCTGCCTTGCACCGTCCGCATGTCGCAAGATGCGCGAGCACCCGCTCGCGTGCGTCATGCCCCAACTCGCCGTCGACCAGGGCCGCGAGGCGGTCGCCGAGATGCTGCTCGGCGGGGGACGGACCGCCACTGCCGCTCACGCGATTCCGACCTCCCCCGTGGGCACCACGGCCAACGACCGCCGCTGCTCACGCTCCTCGGCACGGGTGCCCGGGGCGCGGTGCTTGAGGGCCTTGCGCAGGTGGGAGCGGCCACGGTGGATCCGGCTGCGGACCGTGCCGAGCTTGACACCGAGCGTGGCGGCGATCTCCTCGTACGACAGGCCCTCGATGTCGCACAGGACGACGGCGGCCCGGAACTCGGGCGCAAGGGTGTCCAGCGCCTGCTGCACATCGGCGTCGAAATGGGTGTCGTTGAAGACCTGCTGGGGCGAGGGCTCGCGGCTGGGCAGCCGCTCGGCGGCGTCGTCACCGAGCGCGTCGAAGCGGATGCGCTGACGGCGGCGGACCATGTCCAGGAAGAGGTTGGTGGTGATCCGGTGCAGCCAGCCCTCGAAGGTGCCGGGGGTGTACGTCGACAGCGAGCGGAAGACGCGGACGAACACCTCCTGGGTGAGGTCCTCGGCGTCGTGTTGATTGCCGGTGAGGCGGTAGGCGAGGCGGTAGACCCGTGCGCTGTGGGTGCTGACGATCTCCTCCCAGCTGGGCGGAGTCCACGCCTGCGCATCCGCGTCTGCGGCAAAGGTCGCGGTGGTTGCGGAGTCGGCGACGGGGGCCCCTCCCTTGGCCTTCTGGCCATGGGGGCGGGAACGGTCAGCAGTGTCTGTCACGGATTTCGGCTCGGCGAACGACCTTTTCAAGCGCCTCAGCACTCCTCGGTCACCCGCCGCAGCCGCACCTCCCCTGGTGGCTCTGGTGGTGTCCAGTAGAGCCCCTACCATATCCACCTCGCCCGTTAGCTCCGGATAAGCAGTTTTGACCTGCATTTGGTCCTGCTTCTGTTCATGATTCGTGTCACGCGCGGTCTTCACCGGTGCATCCCCCCGTCATCCCCTTCCCATCCTTAACGTCCGGTCCCATCTGCGGGTTCCCGGACGCAGCGGATACAGTCACGGTTGCGTCAACTACGGGGACAGGAGAGGGCCATTACCGGCAACCGGCAGACGAGCTTGGCTTTCGCCGAGGCGTACGGCGCCGGGACCATCGACGACAGCGCCGAGACCGCCCTGCTGTGGTCCCGCGACTGCGCGCGCGAAGCCGGCATCCGTACGGTGACGAGCGGCACCGGCGCGGCCCTCCGCCTGCTCGCGGCCGCCGCCGACGCCAAGGCGGTTGCCGAGATCGGCACCGGCACGGGCGTGTCGGGCATCTATCTCCTGCACGGCATGCGGCCCGACGGGGTGCTGACCACCGTGGATCTCGAACCGGAGCGGCAGACCTTCGCCAAGCAGGCGTTCCGTGCGGCCGGCTTCGCCGGGAACCGCGCCCGCTTCATTCCGGGCCACGCGCTGGACGTACTGCCCCGTCTCGCGGACGGCGGCTACGACCTCGTGTTCTGCGACGGCGACCTCATGGAGTGCCTGGAATACCTCGCTGAATCGTTGCGTCTGCTGCGCCCCGGCGGCCTGGTCTGCTTCGAGGGCGTCTTCGCCGACGGCCGTACGGTCGACTCGTCGCTGCAGCCCGCCGAGGTGCTGCGGCTGCGGGAGCTGCTGCGGGCCGTCCGGGAGAGCACCACGCTGGTACCGGCCCTGCTGCCGGTCGGCGACGGCCTGCTGTGCGCGGTCAAGCGCGGCTGACCGGCCCCGGTCTCCCGGCCGCCGTAGGCCACAAGCCGCAGGTCACAGGCAGCAGGTCACAGGCCGCAGGTCACAGGCCGCAGGTCACAGACCCGCCCCCCGGACCCGGCCCGGCCCCGGCGCCCGGACATGCAAACGGCCCCGGCACATGGCGCGCCTTGGCGCGTGCCACCTGCCGGGGCCGGGGTAATTCGGCTGGGGATACCGGGGTCAGCCCCGGGAAACCGCCGGTTGCGCCGCCCTTGTCAGACGGTGACCTTGTCCAGGGCCTCACCCAGGGCCTTGGCTTCGTCGGGGGTCAGCTCGACGACGAGCCGCCCGCCGCCTTCGAGCGGAACGCGCATGACGATGCCCCGCCCCTCCTTGGTCACCTCGAGCGGGCCGTCGCCCGTCCGCGGCTTCATGGCCGCCATGCTCGTTCCCCTTCCTGAAACCAGCTCAATCAAGCTCATCTCAGCCGACGGCCCGGATAGGCACGTGTCACCGGCATCGAACAGATTGCTTCCAGGCCATTATCCCGCATCGAACGACCCGATGACCAACATCGGGCCGCATCCCTTCGGCAACCCGCTCCCGCAAACCCCCTCAATTCGGGGAGGTGGCTGCAATACTTCTCCGCCCGCCGACCTCCGGCGCGCCCGCAATCTTTGATGTACGTCACATGCCGAGGCCCGATGATCTCCGGCATCCTGAGCGCTGGCTGCCGCTGACGAGCAGTCCGAGCCGCGACGGAGGGGACTCCCACTATGGCCGACACCGTGCTCTATGACGTGACCGACGGACTCGCGACGATCACTCTCAACCGCCCCGACGCGATGAACGCGCTGAACATCGAGGCGAAGGTCCTGCTGCGGGACACCCTGAAGGAGGCCGCCGCCGATCCGGCCGTACGCGCCGTTCTGCTGACCGCCACCGGGCGCGCCTTCTGCGTCGGGCAGGACCTCAAGGAGCACATCGGACTGCTGGCCGAGGACCGGGCCACCGGCTCCGGCGGCACCATGAACACCGTGCGTGAGCACTACAACCCCATCGTGACGGCGCTGACCGAGATGCCCAAGCCCGTGGTCGCGGGCGTCAACGGGGTCGCCGCGGGCGCCGGTGCGGGCTTCGCCATGGCCGCCGACTACCGCGTGGTCGCCGACACCGCGTCCTTCAACACCTCCTTCGCGGGCGTCGCGCTGACCGCCGACTCCGGGGTGTCCTGGACGCTGCCGCGGCTGATCGGCCATGGCCGGGCGGCCGATCTGCTGCTCTTCCCGCGCAACATCAGCGCCCAGGAGGCGTACGACCTGGGCATCGCCAACAAGGTGGTGCCGGCCGACGAGCTGGCCGCGACGGCCGCGGCCGTCGCCCGCCGGCTGGCCCAGGGTCCGACCGCCGCCTATGCCGCGATCAAGGAGTCGCTGGCCTACGGGGCGGGGCACTCGCTCGCCGAAACCCTCGGCAAGGAGGACGAGCTGCAGGGCCGGGCGGGAGCGTCGGAGGACCACGCGATCGCGGTCGAGGCCTTCGTGAAGAAGGAGAAGCCGGTCTTCCTGGGACGCTGACCCGGCGTCGGCGACCGGGGGTCGGCGACCCGGTGTAGCCGACCCGGCTCCCGGCGAAGCGGCCCCGTCGGCCCGGCCCCGTCGGCCCCGGCCGGCTTTCCGTCCGCTCCGACCGGCGGCCCGTCCGTCCGGGCCGGGTCAGCCGGCCGCCGCCGCTTCCACGGCCCGGCGGACATGGCAGTCCGCCAGATGGTCGTTGACCAGGCCGCACGCCTGCATCATCGCGTAGGCGGTGGTCGGGCCGACGAAGCGGAAGCCGCGCTTCTTGAGGTCCTTGGCGAGCGCCGTCGACTCCGGGGTCACCGGCTGCAGATCGCTCACGGTCCGCGGCACCGGCCGGCCGGCCCGGTCGGGGGCGTAGGACCAGATCAGCTCATCGAGCTCGCCCGCGGCGAGTTCGGCGGCGATCTTGGCGTTGTTGATCGTCGCGGCGATCTTGGCGCGGTTGCGGATGATGCCCGGGTCGGCGAGCAGCCGCTCGGCGTCCGCGTCCGTGAACCGCGCCACCTCGGCGATCCGGAAGCCGGCGAACGCGGCGCGGAAGCCGGGGCGGCGGCGCAGGATCGTGATCCAGGAGAGCCCGGACTGGAACGCCTCCAGGCTCATCCGCTCGAAGAGGGCGTCGTCGCCGTGGACCGGCAGGCCCCATTCGGTGTCGTGGTAGGCGCGGTAGTCGGCCATCTGCGCCGACTCCATCCCCCACGGGCAGCGCGGGATGCCATCCGGTTCGGTCACCACGCCGCTCATGCCCGGTCCCCGCTCTCCGGTGCCGCCCCGGGGCCTTCGGGCGGCTGCCGGTCCTTCTCCGGGGCGAGCCGCTTCTCCTCCATCGGCCCGAGCAGGGGCGGGCCGTCCTGTATGAGCCCCGGGCCGCCCATGGCGGAAGCGTGCACACCGGCCAGCGCCGCCTCCAGCTCGGCGATCCGGGCGTCGCGCTCGGCCAGCTCGGCGCCCAGGCGGTCCAGGACGTCGTCGACCTCGTTCATCCGGTATCCACGGACGGTCACCGGGAAGCGCACGGCTTCCACATCGGCGCGGGCCACCGGGCGGGCTTCCGGCAGCGGGTCGTACAGCCGGTCCGGCTCGGAATCCCGCAGCCCACCGCCGTCACCGCCGCCGACGACCACGAGGGTGACGGCTGCCACCACCACGACCATCGCGATCAGCAAGAACCAGAACACGACCAACTCCCCGGACTATGTGCCTGCACTGATCGTGCCATGCGGGTGTGACAGTTAGGGTCGCTCCCGGACCACGGAGAGGGAGTACGGGAATGCTGCGGCTGGGGAATCGCGAGTTCGGGGCGCACGAGCCGGTGATCATGGCGATCGTCAACCGGACACCGGACTCGTTCTACGACCAGGGCGCCACGTTCCGTGACGAACCCGCGCTGGCCCGCGTGGAACAGGCGGTGGCCGACGGTGCCGCGATCATCGACATCGGCGGCGTCAAGGCCGGCCCCGGCGAGGAGGTCAGCGCCGAGGAGGAGGCCCGCCGCACGGTCGGGTTCGTGGCCGAGGTCCGCAAGCGCTTCCCCGATGTGGTGATCAGCGTCGACACCTGGCGCCACGAGGTCGGCGAGGCGGTGTGCGAGGCCGGCGCGGATCTGCTCAACGACGCCTGGGGCGGGGCCGATCCGCGGCTCGCCGAGGTCGCGGCGCGCTACGACGTGGGCCTGGTGTGCACGCACGCGGGCGGCGCCGAGCCGCGCACCCGCCCGCACCGGGTGACCTACGACGACGTGCTGGACGACATCCTGCGGGTGACGCTCGGCCTCGCGGAGCGGGCCGTTGAGCTGGGCGTCCGGCGCGACGCGATCATGATCGATCCGGGGCACGACTTCGGGAAGAACACCCGGCACAGCCTGGAGGCGACCCGCCGGCTGGACGAGATGACGCAGGCCGTTCCCCGGGATCTCGGCTTCGCCGGGGCAGGGGACGCCCCCTTCCCGGTGCTGGTCTCGCTCTCCAACAAGGACTTCGTCGGCGAGACGCTTGACCGGCCGGTCAAGGAACGGGTGCTCGGCACCCTCGCGACCACCGCCGTCTCGGCCTGGCTGGGCGCCCGGGTCTACCGGGTCCACGAAGTCGCCGAGACCCGGCAGGTGCTGGACATGGTGGCCTCGATCGCCGGCCACCGGCCCCCGGCGGTCGCCCGCCGGGGACTGGCCTGAGGAATCCGGGCCGGGCGGGACTGTGCGGACACGTCCCGGATCGTCCTAGATCCCGACCTCCTTGGTCACCAGCGCGATCGCCTCGTCCACGTCGTCGCTGAGGTGGAAGAGCTCCAGGTCGTGCATCGACGCCTTGCCCTCGGCGATGAGGGTGTCGCGCAGCCAGTCGACCAGTCCGCTCCAGTAGGACGTCCCGAACAGCACGATCGGGAAGCGGGTGACCTTACGGGTCTGGACGAGGGTGAGCGCTTCGAAGAGCTCGTCGAGGGTGCCGAGCCCGCCGGGGAGCACCACGAACCCGCGGGCATACTTCACAAAGCACGTCTTGCGGACGAAGAAGTAGCGGAAGTCGACGCCGAGGTTCACATACTCGTTCATGCCCTGCTCGAAGGGCAGCTCGATGCCCAGCCCGACGGAGGTGCCACCGGCCTCGTTGGCGCCCTTGTTGACGGCCTCCATGGCACCCGGGCCACCGCCGGTGATCACCGCGAAACCGGCGTCGACCAGGGCCCGGCCGATCCGCACGCCGGCGTCGTACTCCTTGGAGTCACGCGGCGTACGGGCGGAGCCGAAGACACTGACGGCCGGGCCCAGCTCGGCCAGCGCGCCGAAGCCCTCGACGAACTCCGACTGGATGCGCATCACGCGCCAGGGATCGGTGTGCACCCACTCGGAGGGGCCTTCGGAGTCCAGCAGACGCTGGTCCGTGGTGCCGGTCCGCACCTGGTCCTGGCGGCGCAGTACGGGACCCAGCCGCTGCTCCTCGGGGACCGGTGCTCCCTCGGGACTGGCCATGTCGTGCTCCCTCCGCTGGCAGATCGTTTGCCGTTTCAGCGTAGATCCGCGGACGTGAAGCGCAGGGGAATTCGGTGCGGAGGCGTGCAGTCGGGCCGACCCGGGGGCCGGCCCCCGGGTCGGCGCCGGGCGGGTCAGGCGGTCAGGCGGTCAGGCGGTCAGGCGGTCAGCCAGGCGCGCAGCCGCTCCTCGCAGTGGAGAATGCGGTCGATTTCGACCCTTTCATCCTTCTTGTGCGCCAGCAGCGAGTAGCCGGGGCCGTAGTTGACAGCCGGGACGCCCAGAGCGCTGAAGCGCGAGACATCGGTCCAGCCGAACTTGGGCATCGCGCTGCCGCCGACGGACTCCATGAAGGCCTTGGCCGCCGGGTGGGACAGTCCGGGCAGCGCGCCCGGGGAGTGGTCGTCGACGACGAACTCGTCCACCGGGCAGTCGGCGAAGACCTCGCGTACATGGGCCAGCGCCTCGTCGGGGGTGCGGTCCGGCGCGTAGCGGAAGTTCACGGTGACCGTGCAGGCGTCGGGGATGACGTTGTTGGCGACGCCGCCCTCGATGCGTACGGCGTTGAGGCCTTCGCGGTATTCGAGGCCGTCGATGACCGGGCGGCGCGGCTCGTAGGCGGCGAGCTCGGCCAGGATCGGGGCGGCGGCGTGGATCGCGTTGCCGCCCATCCAGCTGCGGGCGGAGTGCGCGCGCTCACCGGTGGTGCGCAGCAGGACCCGCAGGGTGCCCTGGCAGCCGCCCTCCACCTGGCCGTCGGAGGGCTCCAGGAGGACGGCGAAGTCACCGGCGAGCCAGTCGGGGTGGGCGTCGGCGACATGGCCGAGCCCGTTGAGGTGCGCGGCGACCTCTTCCTGGTCGTAGAAGACGAAGGTCAGGTCGCGGTTGGGCGCCGGGACCGTGGCGGCCATCCGCAGCTGGACGGCGACGCCGGACTTCATGTCGCAGGTGCCGCAGCCCCACAGGACGCCGTTCTCGTCCA
The DNA here is from genome assembly GCF_036048035.1 of Streptomyces sp. NBC_00400. Lineage (NCBI taxonomy): Bacteria > Bacillati > Actinomycetota > Actinomycetes > Kitasatosporales > Streptomycetaceae > Streptomyces > Streptomyces sp. NBC_00400. The sequence goes on from NZ_CP107940.1 coordinate 2,746,980, forward strand.
GCCGGGAGGGGACGTTGCCGGCGATCGGCACGGTGTCGAGGTGCCCGGCGAGCACCACCCGCTCGTCGCGGCCCAGGTGGGTGCGGGCCACGACGTTGTTGCCGTGGCGGTCGACGGTCAGGTGCCCGAGCCCGCGCAGGGCGTGCTCGACGGCGTCGGCGAGGTCCTTCTCGTTGCCGCTCTCGGAAGGGAAGTCGACGAGCTGCGCGGTGAGCGCGGCGGCGTCGAGCGACAGGTCGAGGGCGGGGTGGTCTGTGCGGCGCTCCATGGATCCGACCCTATCCGCAGCACTCCAGTACGGTAGGCGCGTGTCCGCGCAGCCCTCAGCCTCCGTCCGTCGCACCCGCCCGTGGCGTATTGCCGCGGCCGTCGCCGTGCTGATCGGACTGGCCTGCTATCTCGCGGTGCAGTACATCACCGGCGGCCCGGGGGCACCGCGCTGCACGGTGCGCGGCGCGGGCGATGCCGAGGCCTACGAGCTCTCCCCCGAGCAGGCCGCGAACGCCGCGACGATCGCGGCCGTGGCGTCCTCGCGCGGGCTGCCGGAGCGGGCGGTGACCATCGCGCTGGCGACCGCGATGCAGGAGTCGGGGCTGCGCAATATCGACTTCGGTGACCGGGATTCGGTCGGGCTCTTCCAGCAGCGGCCGTCGCAGGACTGGGGCACCGTGCAGAAGATCATGGATCCGGTCTACTCGGCCGGGGAATTCTACCGGCATCTGGCGAACGTGCCCGGCTACTCCCGGCTCCCGCTGACCGTCGCCGCACAGCGGGTGCAGCACAGCGGCTATCCGCAGGCCTACGCCAAACACGAGGCGAACGCCGCGCAGTTGACCGGGGCGCTCACCGGCCGCGACGAGGGTGCGATGACCTGCGCCGAGAGCCGCCCGGTGGACAGCAGGGCGGGCGGCGCGGCGAAGGTGCGGGAGAAGCTGCTGCGGGAGTTCGGCCCCCGGGTGCTGCCGCGGACGGGCGCCGGCGGCCGCACCGCGGGCGACGGGCGCGGGGTGACGATACCGGTGCGGGCGGCCGGTGCGATGGCCGTGGGGGACACCCCTCGGCGCGGCTGGGAGCTGGCGACGTGGGCGATGGCGCACTCCGCCGAGCTGCACATCGAACAGATCTCTTACGCCGGCCGGACGTGGACCGCGGCCGATTCGGGGAAGGGCTGGCAGCAGAAGCCGGCCGCTTCCGCGGCGTCCGCGCGCGACGTTCGTATCATCACCGAGCAATAGTTTGCCGGGTCCCCCGGGAGGGGTACGGGCAGCAATTCGCTTAAGCCACAGGGAAGTTGGCCCCGCGCTTTCGCGCACCCCGCCAATTCCCTTGCACGCAAAGGGCTGTGACGTTTCCGCAGCCCATCAGGTCATGCGTATATTGCCCTTCTTTATCCAGGCCCGATTATGTGACGCGTTACCAACTCTTTACCGGAGTTCACCGCAACCTTCGGGGTTCTGACGCGGTAGTCAGGGCGTCCGCCAGGCGGATATGGCACATCTGTCAGAAGTACGAGTCCTTCTCCGTAAAAGGAGCACCATGTCCCACCCCGTTACGCGTCGGATCGCCCGAGCCGCCCTGCTCGTTGCAGCGGGTGCCGCTCCCGTGGTCGCTGCGGCCGGCTCCGCGAGCGCCGCGGATCTGCCCGCCAAGACACTGGGCGGGCTGACGGCGCCCCTGGACTCCCAGAACACCAGCCGGACCCTGGACCACACCGCGCGCCACGGCGTCGGCCTGGTGAACGAGGCCGGCAACAAGGCGGCGACGAAGCTCGCCCCGGCGCTCGTGGAGACCGCCGGCCCGGTCGTGAAGAAGGCCATGCCGGTCACCCGGAGTGCCGCCGACAAGGCGGAGGGCATGGTCCGCCCGATCGCCAAGCACGGCGTCTCGACCAACACGCTGCCGCTCGAGGCGGCCAAGGGCCTGGTCGGGTCCTCCAAGGGCCTGCTCGCGCCGGCTCAGGGCCTGCTCGGCGGCCTTCCGCTCGGCGGCCGCTGACCGGCCGTCCGCCCGCAGACGCGCAGGGGCCCGGGGAGTTCGCTCTCCCCGGGCCCCTGCGCGTGGTCAGCTGCGGCTCACTGCGCCAGCCTGCGCACCGCCGCGGCAACCCGCTCGTCGGTGGCGGTGAAGGCGATCCGTACGAACCGCTCCCCCGCCGTGCCGTAGAAGTCGCCGGGGGCGACCAGGATGCCGCGCTTGGCGAGGTCGCCGACGGTGTCCCAGCAGGACTCGTCGCGGGTCGCCCAGAGGTAGAGCGAGGCCTCGCTGTGCTCGATGCGGAAGCCCGCGGCCTCGAAGGCGCCGCGCAGTGCGGTACGGCGGCGGGCGTAGCGCTCGCGCTGTTCGGCGACATGGGCGGTGTCGCCCAGCGCCGCGACGGTGGCGGCCTGCACCGGCGCAGCGATCATCATGCCGCCGTGCTTGCGGATCTGCAGCAGGTCGCCGAGGACCGCGGCGTCGCCGAGGAGGAAGGCGGAGCGGTAGCCGGCGAGGTTGGAGCGCTTGGAGAGGGAGTGGACGGCGATGAGCCCGTCGGGGGAGCCGTCGCAGATGTCCGGGTGCAGCACGGAGACCGGGTCGGCCTCCCAGCCCAGCTCCAGGTAGCACTCATCGCTGACGACCAGCACGTCGTGCTCGCGTGCCCAGGCGACGGCGCGGCGCAGTGCGTCGGCGCCGAGCACCCGGCCGGTCGGGTTGGACGGCGAGTTCAGCCAGAGCAGCTTCAGGCCGCTGGGGTCCAGCTCCCAGGGCTCGTCGTAGACGACCGGCTCGGCGCCGGCCAGGCGGGCGCCGACCTCGTACGTCGGGTAGGCCAGCCGCGGGTAGGCGACCTTGTCACCGGGGCCCAGGCCCAGCTGGGTCGGCAGCCAGGCGACCAGCTCCTTGGAGCCGACGACCGGCAGCACGTTGGCGTGCTCCAGTCCCCGGGCGCCGAGGCGGTCGGCCGCCCAGCCGGTGAGCGCGTCGCGCAGCGCGGCCGTCCCCCACACCGTCGGATAGCCGGGACTGTCGGCCGCCGCGGTCAATGCCTGCTGGACCAGCGCGGGGACCGGGTCGACCGGGGTGCCGACGGACAGGTCGACGATGCCGTCGGCGTGTGCGGCGGCGGTGGCCTTGTACGGCTCCAGCCGGTCCCAGGGGAAGTCCGGAAGACGGTCGCGGAGCGACTCCCTGGAAGGGCGGGAGGACGGTGCTGCGCCCACGGTGCTCTCTTTCTCAGTGGTGCCGGAACCCGGCGCACAACGCGCCGGTCCCGTACGGCGGGCTGGCCGTACGGGACCGGGTGGCGCCGTGCGACCTCTCCCGGCTCACACCGGGAGGTGCCCCCGACGACATCGGAGGCGAGAGGGAGCGGGCGGGCTGCTCCCCCTTGGGCCTCGCGTCGTTACTGGTTCTGCGGCGGAAGGGCCGCGATGAAGGAGTGGTCGCGCTCGATCAGGCCGAGCTTGCTGGCACCACCGGGCGAGCCGAGCTCGTCGAAGAACTCCACATTCGCCTTGTAGTAGTCCTTCCACTCCTCCGGGGTGTCGTCCTCGTAGAAGATCGCCTCGACCGGGCAGACCGGCTCACAGGCACCACAGTCGACGCATTCGTCCGGGTGGATGTACAAGGACCGCTTGCCCTCGTAGATGCAGTCGACCGGGCACTCCTCGATGCACGCCTTGTCCTTGACGTCGACACAAGGCTGCGCGATGACGTAGGTCACGCTGTCGTTCCTCCTCGGTAGGGCCGGCGGACCGATTGGCAGTACCGCCGCTGGGCGCGCGGGAGCGCGGCGTCGTCGATGCCCGCCATCTAGTATCTCCGTTCCCGGGCGCGAGACGAACAAGAGGGGCGGTTTGAGCGATGGAATTCCTGGCCGGCGGCCACGCGGAAGTCCGCATCACCCGTGCTGACGTGGGCAAAAGGGTATCCGTCCGGCGCTTGACCGGGGGCGGAGCGGGGGAGCCGGCGTTCACGGACGCGGTCGGGGTTCTCACATCCTGGGATGAAGGTGTGCTGAGCATCACACGACGCAATGGTGAATGCGTCAGGATCGAGGAGTCCTCGCTGGTGGCGGCCAAGGTCGTGCCCGCCCGTCGCCCGTCCGCCGCCCCGCAAGGATCTTCGGGCCACGCCTCGACGGCACCGGCCCGCCGCCGGGGCCCGTCGGCCACCGCCCTGGAACTCCAGCGGATCGCCGCCCGCGGCTGGCCCGCCGCGGAGACGGAGCCGCTCGGGGAATGGACACTGCGGGCCTCCGGGGGTTTCACCCGCCGCGCCAACTCCGTCCTGCCGCTCGGCGACCCTGGCGTCCCCTTGGACACGGCGCTGGAGCGGATCGGCCGGTGGTATGACGCGCGCGGGCTGCCGACGGTGATCACGGTCGCCACCGGACAGGCCGGCACCGACGAGGAGCTGGCCGCGGCGCTGGCGGAGCGTGGCTGGGCCGCCGAGCGGCACACCCGGGTCCGGATCGCGGCGCTGGCACCGCTCGCCGACCTCGACACCGACGCCACGGACACTCCCCCAAGCTCCGCCGGAGCTGCCCCCGCCCGCGTCGCCCTGTCCCGGGAACCGGGCGCGGACTGGCTGGCGCTGTACCACCGGACCGGCGAGGGCGTCCCGACCGGCAAGGCCGCACGGGACGCCCTGAAGGTGCTGACCGGCGGGCCCTCGGTGTGGTTCGCGACGGTGCACGACGCGGACGGCCAGGCGGCGGCGATCGGGCGGCTGGTCGTCGACGGGCGCTGGGCGGGTTTCGCGGCGGTCGAGGTGGCACCGGCCGCACGGCGCCGGGGGCTGGCCACCCGGGTGATGGCGGCGCTCGCCGAGCGGGCCCTCACAGAGGGTGCCTCGGCCGCGTATCTGCAGGTCGAGGCGGACAACACGGGCGCGCTCGCGTTCTACGACCGGCTCGGCTTCACCGACCACCACGGCTACCACTACCGGCGGGCCCTGCCGGGCGGCGGCCGGCACTGAACGGGGAGCCCTCTGCCATGTCCCACGCACCCGGGCCCGGACCCGACCCCGAGCCGGAACCCGAGCCGGAGCCGGACGGCGGCCGGGCCGCACGGCGGCGGCAGTTCGCCGACGCCGCGCGCGCCGAGCGGCCCGATCTGGCGGTGCTGTGCCTGCTGATCGGCGCCGAGGCCGACCCCGCGCTGGACGAGGCGGGTTTCGACGCGGTCCAGATCGAGCTGGACCGGCTGGCCGGGCTCCTCCCGTACTCCCCGGCCGGCGGCCCCGGTGCCTGGGCCCGCAACCTCGCCGAGCTGCTCGGCACCCGCTGCGGCTTCGGCGGCTCCCCCGCCGACTACCGGCGGCTGGAGTCCTCGCTGCTGCACGAGGTGCTGCGGCGGCGCCGGGGCCTGCCGATCCTGCTGTCGGTGGTGTGGATGGAGGTGGCGCGGCGGGCCGGCGCACCCGTCTACGGGGTGGCCCTGCCGGGTCACTTCGTCGTCGGCTTCGGTGATCCTGCCGGTGCGCATGTCCTGGCCGATCCGTTCGCGGGCGGGCGGCTGCTCACCGAGGAGGACGCGGGGCTGCTGGTCACCGGCGCGACCGGTGAGCCGCTGAACGCGCGGATGATGACGCCCGCCGATCCGCTGGAGATCGTGCTGCGGGTGCTCAACAACATCCGGGCCTGGGCGCAGGCGCGCCCGGAGCACAGCGCGGTGCAGCTGTGGGCGCTGGAGCTGTCGCTGCTGCTGCCGAGCCATCCGGCGCGGCTGCGCCTGGAGCGCGCCCAGCTGCTCGTCCGGCGCGGGGAGTTCCTTGCCGGGGCGGCCGAGCTGGAGGAGTACGCCCGGGTGGTGGAGACGGTCGACCCGGCCGGTGCGAAGGCGATACGGCGTCAGGCCGCCGCGGCGCGAGCCATGCTCAACTGAGCGGCGGCGGGGCTGCGGCGGACGACCAGCGCGGTCGCGTCGTCCTTGAGCCCGCCGTCGGTGAAGCTCTCCAGGTCGGCGCGGAGGGTACGGGCCAGCTCGGCGGGCTCCAGGTCCGTCCACCCGGCCAGCCGTTCGGCCAGCGGGTAGAACGCGCCGTCCTTGCCGCGCGCCTCGGTCACCCCGTCCGTGCACAGCACCAGCCAGTCGTCGGGCTCGGGGTGCACCCGGACGCTGTGCCGGGGCTCGCCGCTGAGCGCGCCCAGGCCGAGCGGCAGCCCGCCCTCGCCCTCCCGGCGTTCGTAGACCTTGCCGTCGCGCACCAGGTAGTACGGGATATGGCCGCAGGACAGCACCCGGCCCTGCGGCAGACCGACCGGGTCGCGCACCTCCATCAGCAGCGCCGTGACGAAGCGCTCGTCGGCGCCCTGCTCGACCGAGCGGGTGTTGTGGCGGGTCAGCGCCTGCTCCATGCGCTCGGCCACCTCCTCCAGCGAGTCCACATGCTGGGCGGCCTCCCGGAACGACGCCAGCACCTCCAGGCCCGCCCCGATCGCCGGCATGCCCTTGCCCTGCACATCGCCGATCATCAGCCGCAGCCCGTGCGGGGTCTCGATGGCCTCGTAGATGTCGCCGCCGACCCGGGCCCCCTCCTGGGCGGAGACATAGAAGCCGTACGCCTCGACCGCGCCCGCGCTGAGCGGCAGCTCGCGCAGCATCGCCCGCTGCACCGCGTCGGCCACCATGCGCGTACGGGCGTGCAGCGCCTCACGCTGCAGGCGGGTGCGGCACAGCACCAGGGAGAAGACCGCCACCAGGACCACGCCGAAGATGCTGACGACCCGGCTGGCCGGAGCCCAGTCGGGCACCGTGAAGAGGTCGACGGGGATCAGACACACCACGAAGACGGCGGCCACCAGGAGTGTCACCCGGAACGAACAGCGCAGCGCGGCGTACAGCGGGGCAATGCCCAGGAAGGCCGAGATGTGCAGCTCAGGGCTGGTCGTGGCGTCCAGGACCGCGACGACGAAGATCGCAAGGATGAGCAGCGCGGGAGCAAGGCGGTTGCTCTCCGTCTGCCGGTCGGCAGGCATAACACTTCAAGAGTGCGGGACGCCGCCCGGCACCGCACAGGGGCCAAGGTCCCCGGCGGCTCCCGCGGCGGGGGCGGCTCCCGTGGCGGGGCTGGGCGCCGGGCCGGGCTTCCGAGTCCGGGGCCAGGCACGGGCTTCCGGGCTTCCGGGCTTCCGGGCTTCCGGGCTTCCGGGCTTCTACAGCCAGCCCTTGTCGCGGGCCGTGGCGACCGCCTCCGCGCGGTTGCGGGCGCCGGTCTTCTGGATGGCCGTGGAGAGGTAGTTGCGGACCGTGCCCTGGGACAGGTGCAGGGCGTCGGCGATCTCGGCGTTGGTGGAGCCGTCGGCGGCGGTCCGCAGCACCTCCCGCTCGCGCTCGGTCAGCGGGCTGGCGCCGTCGGCGAGCGCGGCCGCGGCCAGCACCGGGTCGATGACGCGCTCGCCGCGCAGTACACGCCGTACCGCCTCGGCGAGCCGGGCCGCCGGGGCGTCCTTGACCAGAAAGGCATCGGCGCCGCACTCCATCGCGCGGCGCAGATAGCCGGGGCGGCCGAAGGTGGTGAGGATGACGACCTTCACGCCGGGCAGCTCGTCACGCAGCACGGCCGCGGCGTCCAGTCCGCTGATGCCGGGCATCTCGATGTCCAGGAGGGCGACGTCCACGGCGTGGGCGCGCGCCGCCACCAGCACCTCGTCCCCGCGCGCCGCCTGTGCCACGACCTCCAGATCGTCCTCCAGCGACAGCAGCGCGGCCAGCGCCTCCCGGACCATCGACTGGTCCTCCGCCAACAGCAGTCTGATCATGCAGGTCACCTTAAGCCGTATGGGGGAGCGGGAGGAGTGGGCCTGTTGGCGCATGGGCCGGTGCGTCCCATGCGCCTGCGCGGGGCCGCGTGTGTACGCCGGGCCGCGTTCCTACGCCGGGTCGGTGGCGGGCTCGGGGGATATCTCCGGGGCGCGGGCGGCGGCGCTCCTCGGGGCCGCGACCAGGGGTACGTAGGCCCGGAGGGCGAAGCCGCGGCCGCGCGGGGCAGGTCCGGTTTCCAGGCGGCCTTCGGCCAGGGCGAGGCGTTCGCGCAGGCCGCTGAGGCCATTGCCGTCGTGCTGGGTGCGGGGCGGGCCGGCGCCGTCGTCGATCACCGTCAGGCACAGACAGCAGCGCTCGTCGGCCTCCCACTCCTCGGCGAGCAGCAGCTCGCAGCGGTGGGCGCCGCTGTGCCGTACGACATTGGTCACGGCCTCCCGCAGCGCCCAGGCCAGCGCGCTCTCCGCATCGGTCGCGAGCCCGCGGTATTCGCCCTCCAGCGCGGGGTCGGCGGTGACGTGCACCCCCGCGGTACGCAGCGCGGTCCGCGCCCCGGCGAGTTCGACGGCGAGCCGCGGTCGGCGATAGCCGGTGACGGCCTCCCGCACATCGACCAGCGCCTGCCTGCTGACCTGCTCGATGTCGGCGATCTGCCGGGCGGCGTCGGACGGCCGGTCGGGCAGCATCCGTCCGGCCAGCTCGCTCTTGAGCGTGATCAGCGAGAGGGAGTGGCCGAGGAGGTCATGCAGATCGCGGGCGAGGCGCAGCCGCTCGTCGTTGGCGGCGAGACGGGCGACCTCCTGGCGGGCGTCACGCAGCTCCGTGGTCGTACGGATCAGATGCTGCACTCCGATCATCATGAAGCCGCTGCCCAGCGCGGGCAGGCCGTAGGCGAAGAGGTAGTAGCCGCGGATCTCCGGATAGCGCGCCCCGACGGCGAGCAGCACCACGGTCACCAGGGGGATGGCCCAGCGGGACTGCTGCCAGGGCAGCACCACGGCACAGGCCACGTTGGTGAAGATGAACAGCACCAGCCAGGAGAAGCCCAGCGTCCACGAGAGCGCGGTGGCCAGCGCCAGCATCAGGGCCGGCGCGCCGTACTGCAGCAGGCTGGTCATCTTCCGCCACATGTGCCGGAAGACCAGCAGCAAGTAGGAGAGCGAGAAGAGGGTGAGCCCCAGGCCGCCCCAGACCCGCTCGGCGGCGGGGACACCGGGCTGCAGCAGCTGGCCCACCGGCCCGGCCAGATACAGCAGCCAGACGCCGACCCACATCGTCTTGGCGACCGCCTGGCGGCGGTTGCGGGGCGCCTGCCCGATCCTCATGGGGCCGCCCCCGGCCCAGGGCTCGCTCTCCATCTCCCGTGCCTCACGCCTTCCGGGTGTCCTTGCGGTAGAGCCAGGCCGCGCCACCGGCGAAGACCAGCAGATACCCGGCCAGTATGGCCATGTCCTTCACATGCGGTGCCTCACCGGCCTCCACGGCGGTGCCGAGCGCGGTGTACGCATGCGTCGGCAGCCATTCCGCGATGTTCTGCGCCCACTGCGGCAGGCTCGTCAGCGGCATCCACAGGCCGCCGAGGAGGGCCAGGCCGAAGTAGCACAGGATGGTGATCGGACGGACCGCGTCACCGGTGGCCAGATAGCCGATGGCGACGCCCAGGGCGGCGAAGACGAAGCTGCCGAGCCAGGTGCCGGCGGCGATGGAGATCCACTGCCAGGCTTCGAGCCGTACGCCCTTGACCGCCGCGGCGACGATCATGACCAGCAGGATCGACGGCAGGCTGACAGTCGCGGCGGAGGCCATCTTGGCGGCGACATAACCGCGTCCGGGCAGGGCCGTCAGCCTCAGCTGCCGCACCCAGCCCGTCTCCCGCTCCTTGGCGATGCGCTCGCTGTTGCCCATCAGCACGGCGGTCATGGCGCCGAGTGTGGCCATGGACACCATGAAATAGAGCGCCATGTCCAGCTTCATCCCGGGGATCGGCTTGCTGTCCGCGCCGCCGGCGATGATCAGGTACAGCGCCGGCGGATAGATCACCGAGAAGAAGAGGAACTTCTTGTTGCGCAGTGCGCGGGTGATCTCCAGCTTGATCAGGGTGGTCATCGGGCCGCCTCCTCGGCGGTGGCGGGGGTCGCGTCGGAAGCGGTGGTCAGGGCGATGAAGGCCTGCTCCAGACCGAGGCCGGTGACTTCGAGGTGGTGCGGACGCAGGCCGAGGCCGTAGAGGGCGTGGACGGTGGCATCGGCGTCATGGGACCGGATGCGGACCGTGCGTCCGGAGACCTCCAGGGCGGCCAGGGACGGCAGGCTCTGCAGCGCCTCGCGGTCGACCGGCGCGTCGAGCTCGAAGCTGACCCTGCGGGCGCCCGCCCTGGCCTTGATCTCGGCGGCGGTGCCGTCGGCGAGCACCCGGCCGCGGTGCAGCACGATCACCCGGTCGGCAATCTCGTCGGCCTCTTCGAGGTAGTGCGTGGCGAAGAGGACCGTACGGCCCTGCTCGGCCTGCCGGCGCATCGCGCCCCAGAAGGTCTGCCGGGCGGAGACGTCCATACCGGTGGTCGGCTCGTCCAGCACGATCAGGTCATTGGCGCCGGCCGTGGCAAGGGCGAAGCGCACCCGCTGCTCCTGGCCGCCGGAGAGCTTGTCGACCAGGCGGTCGGCGATGTCGGTGATACCGGCGGTGGCCAGGATCCGGTCGAGCGGATAGCCGCGCGGGTGCAGATCGCGGGCGAGCGTGACCAGTTCTTTGACCTTGACGCCCTCCATCAGGCCGCCGCTCTGCAGCATCGCGCCGACCCTGCCCTGCGCGATGGCGCGCTGCGGGGTCGTGCCGAAGAGGGTCACACTGCCGGAGTCGGCGTTGCGCAGGCCGAGGAGCAGGTCGAGGGTCGAGGACTTGCCCGCGCCGTTCGGGCCGAGGAGTGCGACGGTCTCTCCCGGGGACAGCTCCAGATCCAGGCCGGCCACCGCGCGCACCGCGCCGTAACTCTTGCTGACCTGCCGGAAGCTGACCACGGGTGCCCGGTCCGCCCCCTGCGCGGTGGTGGGTCTGGTGGTCGCTGTGGTCGTCATGTGCTTCAGCTTCCGGGATCCGGCCCGCGCGCGGCAGTGTCGGCTGTATGCACTGTGGCATGACATCTGTCATGGGTGAGGCCCCCTAGGGGTCTTCTCCGGGGATTCCGGGAAGACGCCCTGCGGGGGCCTCTTACCTGCGGTTTCGCGTCGCTGGTTGTGCTTCGCTCGGCGGTCGGCTGCCGTTCGCGGCGGCGGCCGGCTGCCGTGCGCAGCGATGCTCAGCCGCCGCTCGTGTCCATGCTCAGCTGCCGTTCGTGGCGATGGTCTGGACCCGTTCGGCCGGGGTGGTGCCGAGCAGCGCCTTGCCGACGGCGCTCGCCACCTCCTCGACGCTGACCGGGTGCTTGGAGCCGTCGCCCTTGGTCACCGTGACGCCGTTGAAGGTGTCGCCGTAGAGCACCTTGAGGGCCGGACGGTCGTAGTACGGCACCAGACCGCCGTCCACGATCTTGAACGACAGGAACTTCGGGATGGACTTCTGCGGGCTGAAGGAGACCGTGTGCGCCGCATCCGTACGGACCGTCACCAGGCCGGACATCGCGGGCTCGGCGAACTGCTTCATCGCCTTGTTCACCGCGGCCTTGTCGACCTGCGGCTGCTGCGTGCTCGCGGCCAGCACCACCGGTGCGTCGGTGCCGGTCGTGGCGCGGTTGCGGTAGGCGTCGGTGACCTTCTTCTTGGAGGCGTTCACATCGATCGCCTTGTGGGGCACGCCGTAGTGCGGCACCGCCTTGCCGTTCTCGAAGGTGATCCCGCCGTCCTTGGCGGCGCCCGCGGGCCCCGCGGCGTTCTCCAGCGCGATCTGCAGCTTCTCGTCGTCGACGACCACCGCCGGCTCGGCCGGGCGGGTGCCGCCGAACAGCGAGCCGATGACGGAGACCGGGTTGTAGTCCCGGCCGGCCGCCTTGCGGACCGTCGCCTGCGGGTCGATGTCCAGGCCGGCCTTGTCGGGTTCGAGGGTCGCGGCCTTGCCGTCCACGGTGAGCTTGAGCGGTGTGGCGCGGCGGCCCTTGAGCGCCGCCTCCAGCTTCTTGACGGCGTCTTCCTTGGTGGTGCCGCCGATGTCCACACCCAGCGCGGTGGTGCCGTTGGGCACGTCGGCGTGGTCGAGCAGCAGTCCGGCACCGTAGGCGACACCGGCCAGGACCACCACGGCCACGCCCGCGAGGACGAGCTTGTTGCGGCCCGTCTTGGGCGGGTTGATCGGCTCGGGGATCTTGGGCCGCGGCTTCGGCGCGGCCCGGTCGCCGTCATCGGCCGGGGAGGCCGCGAACGGCGACGGCGGCGCCGGCGGCCCGTCGGCTCCGGGCACCTTCGGGATGCCGCTGACCAGCGTGTCGCCGGACACCCGGTCGCGGCCGCCGCCCTGGGGGCCCTGTGCGCCGCCCTTGCCCTGAGGGCCGCGGGGCGTCGTGCCCTTCGGCCCGCCGGGCAGCCCGCCCGTGACACCGCCGGGCGCACCGAGGCCGCTGCCCGGCCCGGCGAGCGGCGCCGGCGGCTGCGGGGTGAGCTCCGCGGTGTCGTCGATCCGGGGCGTGCTGCCGGTGCCGGGGTCGCTGAAGCCGGGCGGGAGGTTGAGCGCGGAGTTGCCGCGCGCCGGCCCGGTCGTCGGGCCGTTCGGCCCGGTCGGGCCGCCCCCCGGGGCGTCGAACGGGGTGTGGTCACGCGCGGGCCCGGCGGGGGCGTCGAACGGCGTACCGCCGCCGGAGCCCGCACCGTCGAACGGCGAACCGCCGCCGCGCGGACCACTGTCGAACGGCGAGCCGCCGCCCTGGCGCGCACCTCCGCCGGTCCGGGCACCGCTGTCGAACGGCGAAGCGCCGTCCTGCGGAGCCGGGCTGTCGGAGAAGTACGGGAGGTCGGGGCGCTGCGGCGGCTTGGCGCCGGACGGGGCACCCGGCGGGGTCGCACCACCCGGGGCGGGCGGCACGGCATGGGAGCCGGTGGAGGACTGCCCGCCGGATCCGCCCTGCGACTTGCGCGGCGCGAACCAGTCGCTGGTCTTCTCGCCCTGGCCGGGCCGGCCGGCCGCGGGGGCCTCGTCCGCCGGGGCCTCGGGCCGGGGGGTGTTCGCCGTGCGCTCCGCGTTCCGCTCGCTGCCGCGGGCAGGGCGGGGCGTACCGCGCGATGCGGCGGGACCGCCGGATGCAGCCGATCCGTTCATGCCGGACTCCTCACCGACGGGCTTGCGCACGACGACCGGCGGGATGGGGCGCGACCCCGGAATATTGATCTTGATCCGCGTCGTCAGTGTGGTCTCGGTTTTGGGCTCCTCCGGCTGCGCCGCGGCACCGGGCGCCGGCGCCTCGTCGGCATCTCCCCTGGGCGAGCCGTACGGCGGCGTCCCTGATGGGTACGCGGCTCCGCCACGGCCCTGAGGGCCGGAGGACGAACTGTCAGATTCACGACTCAAAGCAGGTTCTCCCGGTTGGCTCCGCCGCTCGTCAGAGATGATCCCCGGCCACAGGCCGGGGGGTGCCCCCAGGGCGGCGCGACGGCGCGCACCACCATACTGTCCGCCGCGGGCGGGCACCCGGGGAGCGTACGAACACCGCCGCCACGGGCGAACCCCCGGTACCCGGTCCGTTCACCCCGGCCCGCGCGGCATCCGTCCCGGTATGGGCCGGGTCATCCGCCAACTCGCCCGTACCGGGCGCCCGTCGTACGCATCTGGGCGGCGGTGGCGCAGATCACAGCGACCAGGATGCCGCCCAGCAGGAAGATGTACGAGCCGATCCCCGCACCGAAAAGAAAGTCACCTTCCGGCCGGACATTGCTGAGCAGCAGGAACACCGTCACCAGCCAGGCCCCGCCGGGCACCAGCACGCCCGCGGAGGTGCCGGTCGCCCGGACACCCCCGTAGAAGAGGCCGCCGACACCGGCCAGCGCCAGCACCAACCCGCCGGGGAACCAGGCCGCTTGCACCAGCGTTCCGGCGAAGGCGACCAGCACGCCCGTGACCAGAAGAAGCACATATATGCCCACCCGGCCCGGCGTCAGCGGCGCGGTCAGCGCGGCACCGGCCCGCGGCACCACGGGGGCACCGGACCGCGCACCGGGCGCGCCGCCCGAGCCCGCCCTGGACCGCTGCCCCTTGCCGGAGCCCGCGCCACTCTTGCCACCGGAGGCCGCACCGCTCTTACCGGCGGCCGCCCGTCCGTTTCCTTCGGCGTCGCCCCCGCCGCCCTTCGCCGTACTCATTCGGCCACCTCCTCGATACGGACACTCTCCTCCATACCCGCCATTTCACCCACACCCGCGAAAAGATCGTCCTCGTGTGCGCCCACCGCGGCGCCCGGGACACCGTGCACCAGCCGATAGTGTTCCGAGCCGAACAGCGGCTGGCCCAAGTCGTTGGAGAGCGCGAAGAACGGCCCGTCGACCGCGATCTGGGTGTAGTGCGCCCGCATCGCCGCGGTCTTGGCGGCGATCTGCGCAGGATCGCCGTGGAGGGCAGCCGTGACCTCGGAGTCCGGCACCACGCCCGGCACATCGTCGACGGTGGCGACTCCGGGGAAAGGGTGACCGGCCGCGTGCAGCCGCGCGAAGCCCTCCTCGACCACGGACCGGGGGGTGCAGTTCCAGTAGATCTTCCCGATCGCATGCGCACGGCCCAGCTCGGGCCGGAAATCCGCCTGGGCGGCCAGCTCGGCGCCACGCATCGCCACCCGGTGGGCCTGGATGTGATCGGGGTGACCGTATCCGCCATGCGGGTCGTAGGCGACCAGGACCTGCGGCCTGACCTCGCGGATCACGGCCACCAGATCGGCGGCCGCCTCGTCGAGCGGGGCCTGCCAGAAGGCTTCAGGACGCTCGTTCTGCACCGCGCCCATCATCCCGGAGTCCCGGTAGCGGCCCGGCCCGCCGAGGAAGCGGTGGTCCGTGACGCCCAGGGCCTCCATCGCGGCGGCCAGCTCGCCGGCGCGGTACGGGCCGAGGGTGTCGTCACGGTCCGGCGCGAGATGCGCGAGCTCGGGCGGGATAACCTCGCCCTCCTCGCCGAGCGTGCAGGTCACCAGGGTGACCAGCGCACCTTCGGCCGCGTACTTGGCCATGGTCACGCCGTTGACGATCGACTCGTCGTCGGGGTGCGCATGCACCAGCAGCAGCCGGCGGGAGAAAGCCGGGCGCGAAGCGCTTCCCCCGGAGGGGACCGACCGGGACGGGGCGGGCTGAGGACTCATACCGACAGCCTACGAGCCGCCCGCCCCGCCTCCCACGGGCGATCCCGGCCGCCCCCCGCACGCCCCGCCGGAGGGCGGGCATGCGACGGACGGGACCGGGCAGGAGCGGTTCAGAACTTGATGTTTCCCAGCATGCCGGCGACGTTCGTCGTCAGCTGCTTGATCGTCGGCGCGATGGACGAGCTGGCCAGATAGAAGCCCAGCAGCATGCACACAAAGGCATGAGGGGCCTTCAGTCCGGACTTCTTGACAAGCAAGAAGACGATGATCGCCAGCAGCACCACCGCCGAAATCGAGAGTGCCACGGCGGCTCACCTCCAAGTACTCGGGGTCCGGACAGAGTTGGTGGCACACGGGCCGTCTCCACGAACCCGCGCACCGGGTATGCCAAGGGCTCTTTACCCCGTACCCACGACACCCAAGAGATCATAACTTTCCGTCCTAGCGCATAAGTCGGAGCACGGAAGCAGAACGGGGGCGCACACGATCTTCACGAGCGCGACCAGGGTGAGCCGGTCCCCACGAACAGCGGCGTAACGGGAACGCGCCACCACTCCCCTCGCAACGCTCACGTCCCGCCTCGGTCATGTCCGGGTCCGGGTCGGCCCATGGAGGTAAAACGCAGGTCAGCCCCCTGTCCCGGACTCGTTGAGCCCCTTTCCCGGCAGCCGCTCCCCGACATACCACTGACGTCTGGTGACGTACTCGACCAGGGACTGGAGGAAGGCCGTCCCCGGGGCCGCGGACACCTTGGGGCGCCGGGATCGAGACGGACATGCAGGACTTGGCCAAAAACACCGGAGAAGCCGAAGAAGCCGGGGAAGGGGCGAGTTGGTCCGTGTCCCCTGCAGTCGGCACCGTGCTCCTGGCAGGGGTCGCGCACGTGCCAGGAGCACGACCCCGGCTGGGCCCCCGGCTTCTTGGAACTCCTCGGGATCTCCGGGTGCGTGTTCGTCCGTGCCGGTGTCGCGCTGACCCGCTCCCTCCCGCGTGTCAAGGACGGCAAGAACTGGTTCAACGTTGTCTTCGGGCCGGTGGTTCTCGTCATCGGTTGGTTCTCGTCATCGGTCTCGCCATGGCCGTCGTCGGCTTCGGCTTCGCCTTCCGGTTGCTGTGACCCGGTGCTTCGCCAGGTCCCGGGCCCGTCCGGGGGCCGGCGAAGCTGACGGCGAGGGCAGCGCACCGGACGCTGTCAGGCCGGCTCTCACGAGCACACGACGCGCCGTGAACACAGCCCGTAGGCTCGGCCCATGACCGGACAGCCTTCGTTCCCGCGGCAATACGCCCGTACGCAGCGCTTCACTCTGGGCGCACCGCGCGGCTACGCCCTCTCCCCCGACGGCGCACGCGTCGTCTTCCTGCGTTCCCGCTCGGGCACCGACCGCAGCCAGCAGTTGTGGGTGCTCGATCTGGAAGCGGGACGGGAGTTCCCGGCCGCCGATCCGCAGGCCCTGCTGGCCGGGGCGCAGGAGGACCTGCCACCACAGGAGCGGGCCCGCCGCGAGCGCAGCCGGGAGAGCTCGGCGGGCATCGTCGGCTATGCGACCGACGCCGCCGTGGAGTTGGCGGCCTTCACCCTCTCCGGCCGGCTGTTCGTCTCCGAGCTACGGGCCGGCACCACCCGTGAACTCCCGGTCCAGGGACCGGTCGTGGACCCCCGCCCCTCACCCGACGGCCGGCAGGTGGCCTTTGTGGCGGACGGCCGGCTGCGGGTGGTCGCGGTGGACGGCGCCACGACCTCGGACGGGGACGACGGCGGCCGCGCCGGCGCCGGACCGGCGGACCGGGTGCTGGCCGAGCCCGACGGGCCGGAGGTGACCTGGGGGCTCGCGGAGTTCATCGCGGCCGAGGAGATGGGCCGATACCGGGGCTTTTGGTGGTCTCCGGACAGTGACGCGGTGCTGGCGGCGCGGGTCGACGAGGCGCCGGTGCAGCGCTGGTGGATCGCCGACCCCGCCCATCCGGACCGGGAGCCCGTACGGGTCGCGTACCCGGCGGCAGGCACCCGCAACGCCGGGGTCACGCTGACGCTCTTCGGCCTGGACGGCTCGCGCACGGACATCGGCTGGGACACCGAGCGCTACCCCTATCTGGCGCGCGTCCACTGGTCGGCGGCCGGGCCGCCGCTGCTGCTCGTCCAAGCCCGCGACCAGCGTGACCAGCGCTATCTGGCCGTCGACACCGCGACCGGTACGACCAGGACGGTGCACGAGGAGGAGGACGAGGCGTGGGTCGAGCCGTTCCCCGGGGCGCCGGCCTGGACGCCGGACGGACGGCTGGTGCGGATCTCGGACGAGGGCGGCGCGCGCAAACTGTTCGTCGGCGCCCGCCCGTTGACCGGCGCTCCGCTGCACGTCCGGGCCGTTCTCGACATCGGCGAGGACGATGTCCTGTTCTCCGCGAGCGGCGCCGACATGCACGACATCGGCGTCTACCGCGCCTGGTTCCGCGGCAGCGGTGACCAGGGCGGCTGGGAGCGGGTCGGCGAGCGTGCGTATCCGACGGTGTCCTCCGCGGTGCGCGGTGGCGCGGTGACCGTGCTGTCGCAGGCGTCGCTGGAGCGGCCCGGCACCCAGGTGGACGTGGTGCGGCTGGATCCCGACGGCGGTGAGAAGGTCCTCGCCTCCATCGGCTCCTGCGCCGAGGAGCCGGTGCTGACCGCCCGCCCCCGTCTCGTCCTGGCCGGGGAACGCGAGATTCCGTGCGCGGTGCTGCTGCCCACCGGATATCAGGAGGGCGACGGTCCGCTGCCGGTGCTGCTGGACCCGTACGGCGGTCCGCACGGCCAGCGGGTGGTGGCCGCGCACCACGCCCATCTGACCTCCCAGTGGTTCGCCGACCAGGGGTTCGCAGTGATCGTTGCGGACGGCCGGGGCACCCCGGGACGCTCCCCCGCGTGGGAGAAGGCGATGTTCCGCGATGTCGCGGAGGTCGCCCTGGACGACCAGGTCCACGCCCTCCAGGCACTGGCCGGATCCTTTCCCCTGGACATGGAGCGGGTGGCCATCCGCGGCTGGTCCTTCGGCGGCTATCTCGCGGGGCTCGCGGCGCTGCGCCGCCCCGATGTCTTCCATGCGGCGGTGGTCGGTGCGCCGGTGACCGATCTGCGGCTGTACGACACCCATTACCAGGAGCGGTATCTCGGCCACCCGGACGAGGAGCCGGCCGTCTACGCCGCGAACTCGCTGATCACGGACGAGGGGCTGTCCGGGGCACAGGAGCCGCACCGCCCGATGATGATCGTGCACGGTCTCGCGGACGACAACGTCGTGGTGGCGCACGCACTGCGGCTCTCCTCGGCGCTGCTGGCGGCGGGCCGCCGGCACGAGGTCCTGCCGCTGTCCGGCGTGACGCATATGGCCTCGCAGGAGCAGGTGGCCGAAAATCTGCTACTGCTGCAGGTGGACTTCCTCAAGCGGTCGTTGGGGATGGCGCCCTGAGGGCGTAGCGCGTCACGGCCCGGGGGACGTCACGCGCCCCAAGGGGCGCCTCACCAACCGGGCGGAAGCCTGGACGGCGGGGGCGGGGCGTGCGGCGGCCGCGCCTCGCCCGGGGCGGAGCCGTACGCCAGCACACCGTCCGTGGGGTGGGAGGCATCCGGCGCGCCGGGGCGGGCCGCCGCGATCAGCGCGGCCAGCGCGGCGGCCACCACGAAGGCCGCGGTGCCCACCTCCAGCCGGGCCCAGGCCGGCAGCGCGCCGAGGCGGCCGAACTCCCCGGTGCGTACGGCGAAGACGAGCGCCACGGCGCCGTGCACCAGCAGCAGGGCCGCGGCCGTCATCGCCGCGGGCCGGGCCCAGGGCGCGCGGCGCAGTACGGCGGCCGCGGCCCCCAGGGCCAGCAGCGCGAGGGCCGCCGCCTGCCAGTGCACCGGGGGCTGCAGCAGGGCGCGGAAGACGGACGCGTCCCCGAGCAGCCCCTTGCGGTAGACGTCCCCGCCGAGCCGCTGCTGCCAGTGGAACTCCCATCCGGCCACGGCGAGTCCGGCGGCGCCCAGAAGCACGCCGGCCGTGACGGCCGCTCCCTTGTGCGGCCGGCCGGGCCGCTCGGGACCCGCTCCGGACGGCACCGCGTGGACCACTCCGTACGCCGAGGACGCCCCCTGTGGCAGCCCGCGCACGGCGTGCCGCGCATGCCGGTCCGCCCGGCCGCCCCGCCGCCGGCCCGCCACGACCACCACGATCAGCCCCACCGCCAGGGCGAGCTGGGTGAGCGCGGTCAGCCGCGCCCGCGCCGTGAGCCCGCTGTCCAGCCCCTGGAGCCAGCCGGCGCCCAGCATCCACACCAGCGGGAGGCGGAGCAGTGCGGTGGCGGCCGCCAGGGAGAGCAGTGCGCCCGCGGCCACGGACGACAGGACGGCGGTGCGCACCGTGGCGATCGCGACGGCGAGCGCGCCGAGCGTCAGCAGCGGGTCGAGCGCCGAGGTCGCCCAGGCGGTGAACTCCCGCGGCCGGCGCGCCTCCCCCAGCCAGGTCCACCACACGTCCGCGCCGTGCTGGGCGATCGTCAGGTCCCGGATGATCCAGCCCGCGGTGAGCAGCGCGAGCAGCAGGCAGACCAGCGCACCGATACCGCGTGCGCCGCGGGTGAGATCGCCGTCCCGCGTTGTGGACACGGCCAGCCCCCGTCCGTGTCGATGTACTGGGTGGTCCTGGGCGGCCCCCTGGAGGCGCCTACCCGCAGGTCTACTCCAGACCCGGCGCAGGGACAACAGAGCCGCGGTCAGCGGCGGACGAAAGGTGCGCAAAACGGCAACCGGCCGGAACGCCGTCTGGCGTCCCGGCCGGTCTACGGCACCCGCACGGCCGTACGTTGTTCATCATGGCGCGTCCGTATATCGGTGTTGCGACAGTGAAGTTGCCTTCATGTTAAAGACGTTCGTACCGAAATGTCTCCCATGCCGTACATCACGCCCGCCTGTCAAGCACGCCGTGGCGTCAACTTGCGCAACGTTCGCTCAAGAAGTAGACGACCTGTTCACGAGCACACCCGATCCCCTTGACTCCGCCACAAATCACTTGCGAAAGTCCGCTCATCCAGCGGTGCATTCGGTGCCGCTTCATGTTCCAAGAGAACTCGGCGCGGGGGCACTTCGCGATGACTAGTCCATCCCAGACCGCGGCTACCACGTCCGATGACCCAGGACGTGGGCCGGAGGGTCTGAAGAAGGCAAAGGACGGCAAGGACGGTGAGCTCGTAGGCCGTTCACCCGGACAACTGATGTGGAGACGCTTCAAGCGGGACCGCACCGGTGTCGTCTGCGCCGTCATCGTGCTGGCCTTCTTCGTCGTCGCGGCGCTCGCCCCGGTGATCTCCTCGCTGTACGGCAAGAACCCCTACACGTTCTACGGCAACGAGGACCCGAGCCTCTTCGACGACTTCGGCTACCCGATGGGTCCCAACGGCGGGATCTCCGGCGACTTCTGGTTCGGCATCGAACCCGCGCTGGGCCGTGACCTGTTCACCAACCTGCTGTACGGCATGCGGATGTCCCTGGGCATCTCGGTGGCGGTGACCATTCTCGTGGTGATCACCGGCACCCTGCTCGGCGTCACGGCCGGCTACGTGGGCGGCAAGACCGACTACTGGCTCGGCCGGATCATCGACTTCCTGCTCGCCTTCCCCAGCCAGCTGACCTTCGTGGCCTTCATGCCCGTGGTCGTCGCGTTCTTCATCCCGCCGGGCGACGAGACCCCCACCTATGTGCGCGTCGTGGCGCTGATCCTGGTGCAGTGGGCGCTGGGCTGGATGGGTCTGGCGCGGCTGCTGCGCGGCCAGGTGCTGTCGCTGCGCGAGCGGGAATTCGTCGAGGCCGCGAAGATCACCGGCGCCTCCCCCTGGCGGATCATCCGCAAGGAACTGCTCCCCAATGTGGTCACGCCCATCCTGGTGCAGGCCACCTACATGCTCCCGCTGTTCGTCACGGCGGAGGCCGGCCTGTCCTATCTGGGCGTCGGCATCATGGAACCGACCCCGGACTGGGGGCGGCTGTTCCACACGGCCGGCATGGTCTACGAGAACGACCCGACCTTCCTGGTCTTCCCCGGCGCCGCGATGGTGATCTTCGTGCTGTGCTTCAACCTGCTCGGGGACTCGGTCCGGGACGCCTTCGACCCCAAGTCCGGGCGCTGATCGTCCATGTGAGGGGGGCGGCTGCCACCCCCGCGCCGGGCTCGTACCCGGATGCGTCAGGCAGCACATCTGGACAACAACCGACAGGCAGGTGCTTGGAACCTCATGAACGCACTATCTACGCGCAGAGCACGCGCGACGGTCGTGGCCCTGGCGGCCGCCTCCCTCGCGCTCACCGGCTGCAGCAGCGGCGGCGGCACCGGCAAGGACGACTCGCAGACGGACAAGGACGCCGCGGCGCAGGCCAAGGCGGTGCCGCTGGGCACGACCTCCGACTCCACCGGCCCGGCTGCCGAGGTCAAGGGCTCCCGCAAGGGCGGCACCATCCGCGTCTACCAGCGTGACAGCTTCAACCACCTGGACCCGGCGCAGATGTACGTCAGCGACCTCGGCGACCTGTCCAAGCTGATCTTCCGTGGCCTGACCACGTACAAGCAGGACGACAAGGGCAACAAGACGGTGGTCGGCGACCTCGCCACCGACGCGGGCCAGATGTCGGACGGCGGCAAGACCTGGAAGTACACGCTCAAGGACGGCATCAAGTTCGAGGACGGCAAGCCGATCACCTCGAAGGACATCCGCCACACCATCGAGCGGATGTACGCGAAGTTCATCACCGACGGGCCCTCCTACCTCCAGACCTGGCTGTCGGGCGAGGGGACCACGTACCGCAAGGCGCTGCCGGACGGTCCGTACAAGGGCGACCACCTGCCCAAGAGCGTCCTGGACACCCCGGACGACAAAACCGTCATCTTCCACTTCCAGAAGCCGCAGTCGCAGGTGCCCTACGCGCTCGCCATCGCGGGCTACAGCGTCGTCCCGGACGGCGCGAAGGACACCAAGGAGAACTACGACGTCAAGCCGGTCTCCGCCGGCCCGTACAAGTTCGCCTCCTTCAAGGAGGGCAAGTCCGCGAAGCTGGTGCGCAACACCAGCTGGGACCCGAAGACGGACCCGGCGCGCCACCAGTACGTCGACGCCTTCGACATCACCTTCAACCACCAGTTCTCGGACTCCACCAAGCGCCTGATGGCCGACCAGGGCGAGGCCAAGAACGCGATCAGCTTCACCAACGCGGTGGAGCCGACGCAGACCAAGCAGGTGCTGGACAACGCCAGCGCCAGCAAGCGGACGGTGCAGGGCTACCAGCCCTACGTCTGGCAGATGAACATGAACATGGACCGCATCAAGGACAAGAAGATCCGCGATGCGATCACCTACGCCATGCCGAACGCCCAGATCGTCCGCATCAACGGCGGCAGCTACGGCGGTGAGGTGGCCGGCGGCCTGCTCGCCCCGACCGTCGCGGGCTACGAGAAGGGCTACGACCCGTACGGGAAGCTCACGCACCCCAACGGCGACCCGGCGAAGGCCAAGAAGCTCCTCAAGGAGGCCGGCAAGACGGGCATGAAGCTCGTCTACGCCTACTCCAACACCGAGATCCGCCAGAAGGAAGCCGCGGTCGTCGAGGACGCGCTGAACAAGGCCGGCTTCAACGTCCAGAAGAAGGAGGTCGACTCCTCCTCCTGGTACCAGCAGATGGGCAAGGTCGACAACGGCTTCGACATCTACATGACCGGCTGGGGCCAGGACTGGGCGGACGCCTCCACCGTCATCCCGCCGTCGTACGACCCGCGGCAGATCCAGGACGGCGCGGCCAACTACTCCCACATCCGTGACAAGCACGTCAGCTCCGAGATCGACCGCATCCAGAAGATCGCGGACGTCACGAAGCAGACCGCGGAGTGGCAGAAGCTGCACCACTACATCGTGGAGAAGATCAACCCGGCCGCTCCGGTCTTCTACACCAAGGTGCTCCAGCTGTACGGCTCCAACGTCGGTGGTACCCGCTACAACAGCGACACCAACTACCTGGACCTGAACACGCTGTACCTCAAGAAGTAAGCAGCAGCAAGCACCGGAAGGCGGTCCGGAGAGCGCGCGGCACGGCGGAGCGCGCGCTCTCCGGGGCCTTCCCTGCCACCCTCACTCCCCACTGCCGCCGCCGTCCTGAGAGCAGCGAACTGCCATGCTTCCCTTCCTATTCCGCCGGATCCTCGGCGCGGTCATCATCCTTCTCCTGCTGAGCGCCTTCACCTTCTTCATCTTCTTCTCCACGGGTGACCCGGCGCTGATGGCGTGCGGCAAGAACTGCACCGCCGACAACGTCGCCCTGATCCACCACAACCTCGGTCTCGACAAGCCCCTGACGACGCAGTACTGGGACTTCCTCGTCGGCATCTTCGCGGGGCGCGACTACAGCGTCGGGCACTGCAGCGCCCCCTGCTTCGGCTACTCCTTCGCCACCCACCAGGACGTCTGGGCGACGATGATGGACCGGCTGCCGACCACGGCGTCGCTGGCCATCGGCGGCGCGGCCGCCTTCCTGGTCATCGGCCTGGGCGCCGGTCTGCTGGCCGCCTGGAAGAAGGGCTCGCTGCTGGACAAGACCGTCACCGGCGCGTCCATGGTGCTCAGCTCGGTGCAGATCTACATCCTGGGCCCGATCGTCCTCGGCATCTTCGTCTACAGCGGCATCATGGGCTCCCCCAAGTACGTGGACTTCACCAGCAACCCGGCCGGCTGGTTCATGGGTCTGCTGCTGCCGTGGCTGGTGATGTCGACGATCTTCACCGCCCAGTACACCCGTATGGCGCGCTCGACGATGATCGAGCAGCTCCAGGAGGAGCACGTCCGGACAGCCAAGGCCAAGGGCATGCCGGCGCGTTATGTCTTCCTGCGCTACGCCTGGCGGGGTTCGCTGATCCCGATCGTCACGATCCTGGGCATCGACCTCAGCTCGCTGTTCGGCGGCGCCATGATCACCGAGTACACCTTCTCGCTGGCGGGCCTGGGCCGTCTGGCGATCAACTCCGTCACCACCCTCGACCTGCCCATGATCCTGGGCGTGCTGATCTTCAGCGCCGCCCTGATCCTGGTGTTCAACATCATCGTGGATGCGACGTACGCCCTCATCGACCCGCGCGTGCGCCTGTCCTAGGAGAGCCTGAAGTGACCACACTCACCAAGACCGAGGGCACGCCGGTCCCGACCGGATCGGACCCCTTCCTGTCCGTCCGCGACCTTCAGGTGCGGTTCTCCACCGAGGACGGCATCGTCAAGGCGGTAGACGGCCTCTCCTTCGACCTGGAACGCGGCCAGACGCTCGGTATCGTCGGCGAGTCGGGCTCCGGCAAGTCCGTCACCAACCTCGCCGTCCTGGGCCTGCACGACCCGAAGAGCACCGAGATCGGCGGCGAGATCGTCCTGGACGGCCAGGAGTTGACCGGAGCCCGGGAGAAGACCCTGGAAAAGCTCCGCGGCAACAAGATGGCCATGATCTTCCAGGACGCGCTGACCGCCCTGTCGCCGTACTACACGGTCGGCCGGCAGATCGCCGAGCCGTTCATCAAGCACACCGGTGCCAGCAAGCGCGAGGGCCGGCAGCGCGCCATCGAGATGCTGGCCAAGGTCGGTATCCCGCAGCCCACGCTGCGGGTGGACGACTATCCGCACCAGTTCTCCGGCGGTATGCGCCAGCGCGCCATGATCGCCATGGCGCTGGTCTGCAACCCCGAGCTGCTGATCGCCGACGAGCCGACCACCGCCCTGGACGTCACCGTCCAGGCGCAGATCCTCGACCTCCTCAAGGACCTGCAGCAGGAGTTCGGCTCCGCGATCATCCTGATCACCCACGACCTCGGCGTGGTCGCCAACACCGCGGACGACCTGCTGGTGATGTACGCGGGCCGGGCGGTGGAGCGGGGCTCCGTCAAGGAAATCCTCACCCAGCCCCGGCACCCCTACACCTGGGGCCTGCTGAGCTCCATGCCGCGGCTCTCCTCGGACGTCAGCGAGGCGCTGCACCCGATCCCCGGGTCCCCGCCGAGCCTGCTCAACCCGCCCTCCGGCTGCGCCTTCAACCCGCGCTGCGGCTTCACCGGCGAGGTCGGCGGTGCGCGCTGCACCGACGAGCGGCCGCTGCTGGAGCTGGGGCGCGCGGCCGCGTGCCACCTGAGCGCCGAGCAGAAGCAGACCCTCTTCACCGAGCAGATCAAGCCCCGGCTGGGCTAGGGAGCTACCACCATGACAGACCACGTCACCCTCCCGGCGCCTCGTGACGCCGCGCCCGTCCCGGGCGAGCCGCTGCTCACCGCCGAGGGCCTTACCAAGCACTTCCCGATCTACGGCGGATTCCCGTTCAAGCGGAAGGTCGGTGCGGTCCAGGCGGTCGACGGGCTCGACCTGACCGTGCACGCCGGCGAAAGCTTCGGCCTGGTCGGCGAGTCGGGCTGCGGCAAGTCCACCACCGGACGGCTGCTCACCCGGCTGATGGAGCCGACCTCCGGCAAGATCACCTATGCGGGCCGGGACATCACCCACGCCGGCCGCAAGGAACTGGCACCGATCCGGTCCGAGATCCAGATGATCTTCCAGGACCCGTATGCCTCGCTCAACCCGCGGCAGACGGTGGGCACCATCATCGGCGGCCCGATGGAGATCAACGGGATCAACCCGCCCGGTGGCCGGGAGAAGCGGATCCGTGAGCTCCTGGAGACCGTGGGTCTCAACCCGGAGCACTACAACCGCTTCCCGCACGAGTTCTCCGGCGGCCAGCGGCAGCGCATCGGTGTGGCCCGGGCGCTCGCCCTGGAGCCGAAGCTGATCGTCGCCGATGAGCCGGTCTCCGCGCTCGACGTCTCGATCCAGGCGCAGGTCGTCAACCTGCTCCAGAAGCTGCAGCGCGAGCTGGGCATCGCGTTCCTGTTCATCGCCCACGACCTGGCGATCGTGCGGCACTTCAGCCAGCGGGTCGCGGTGATGTACCTCGGCAAGATCGTCGAGGTGGGCGACCGCGACGAGATCTACAACCGGCCGCGCCACCCGTACACCCACGCGCTGCTCTCGGCGGTGCCCGAGGCCAAGCTGGTGGAGGACGAGGAGGAGGACCGCGAGCGCATCCGCCTCGCCGGTGACGTCCCCTCCCCCGTCAACCCGCCCTCCGGCTGCCGGTTCCGTACGCGGTGCTGGAAGGCCCAGGACAAGTGCGCGACCGAGGAGCCGCCGCTCGTCCAGCTCACCGGCAACAAGAGTGGCCATCTCACGGCCTGCCACTTCCCGGAGGAACCGACGACCGCGGCCCGCGACGAGGACATCATCCTCGACCCGGCGCTGGCCGCGATGGAGGACGCCGAGCCGGCCGACGAGGGCGGCAAGACCGACTAGAGACGCAGCGGCTCGCAGCCGAAGCCGCGCAAACCGGAGCCCGCTTCCCCGGAGGGAGGCGGGCTCCGGCCGTACCGGGCCCGCACCGGCGGGTTGGCCGGGTCCGGAAAGGCGCATCGGCCTGCCGGTCGGTACCGGCAGGCCGATGGCTGAAGGCGAACACGCCTGCTCCGGATTCAGAGGCTGAGCGCGTCGGCCGGTACCGCTCCGGTGTGGCCGGGCAGCGGTACCGAAGAGGTTCCGACTAGTTGTAGTCGGCCACCCACCACTTCTGCTGGGTGGTGTGGCCCGGGGTGCAGACCGCATTGCCGCCCGACACCTTGAGGTAGCAGCGGCCGAGGCCATTTCCGTAGATGGCCTTCTCCCCGTCGTGGAAGGAGTTCACACTCCACGCCATGGACCACGTGTTCGGGTCGCTGGTGCACTTCTTCGCGTAGACGTAGCCGCCGCTGTTCTTCTTGGTCGCGAGACAGGGGCCCGCCGCCGGATTCGCATACGCCGCAATGATCTCGTCGCCGGGGTAATTCGCCCAGTTCTGCTTCGCATCACCGGTGTTGCACTTCACAGCGGTCACCCGCTTGTCGAACCCGTTGAACTTGAGGCACTTCTTGGCCACCACATTTTTGATGTTGAACCCCTGGACGGGTGCGGCAGATGCCGATGTCGCGCCAAGAGTCGCCAGTCCGGCCATAGCCAGATCTGCGATGGTCATACCGAAGCTACGCTTCACCATTCCCCCTGCTTTTGCCTCTGTTCGGTCGGCACCGACAGGACCGCCCATATCCGGGTGTGAGTAGTTGAGGTACAGGAAATCCCGGTGAGATTGATCTTGCTGCGGTTCCCCACTCCTGATGAGGCCCGGGTGTGCTGCATACGGCAGCGGTCTCATCCTCTTCGGGTTCGGGCCAGGGGCCGAAGGGACCGTGTTCCCCGGGGCCGGTGGCGCCGAGGAGGCCGGGATCCTTCCAGCGGTGCAGCGGCAGGGGGATCACTGTGCGTTTCCGTTCCGGGCCTGTGAGAGCACAAGGGCGTCTCGTCGCGCCGTGTCCCACTGCCGACCCCTCCGTGGAGTTGGCCGCTTGAAAGGTTCCCCACGACGCGAAGCGATTGACAGGGGACCGTGAGCCGCCGGTCGGCCGACACGCGGGGCGGATCAGTTGCGCGTGCCGGCCGGTGGGCCGACGACAATGGCGAGCTGGAGTTTGGTCTCGTCCTCGCTGCCCGGCGCGGCGGTCATGATGACAATCTTGAGCTCGGTGTCGCCGTCGGTCAGGACATCGCAGTCCACCGTGACCGGGCCCACCGACGGGTGGTCGACCGTCTTGCGGACCTCGCGGTTCGCGGTCACCTTTCCCTTCGCCCACAACTCGGCAAACCTCTCGTTGCCTGCGTTCAGGTCGCGGACCAGCGCGGCCAGGCGACTGTCCCGGGGGAAGCGGCCGGTGGCGTGGCGCAGATCGGAGACGAGGGCGGCGTCGGCGGTGTCGGGCATTTCCCGCTCCGAGTGCGGCAGGCGCTGCCCGCCGGGGCTTCACACTTCGGACAGTCGTTTCGTTCTACCGCGTTTGCTGCTTGATTGGGCGTCAGGTCCACCCGCGCAGTCTGTCAGAACTGTCTCGCACAACATGCTGGTTTTGAGAGGGGTTCTGCGAACGGCCACCTGCGGATTCGTGAGCAGCACCGGTGTGTTCGCAGAACTCTCGCAACTGGTCATTTGTGAGAATCACGCAGCACCCGGCCGTAGCCGCTGCGCTCGGGTACGCGGGCCGAACTGTTCCGTGTACAGAAGCCCCGGCCGCGCCTGGCGGTTCAACCCGTGAGGGTGTTGAGCCAGCCGGTCAGCAGACGGTTGATCTCCTCGGGGCGTTCCTGCTGAATCCAGTGGCCGCAGCCCTCTACGAGGTGGGAGGCGGTCAGGCCGGGGAGGGTGGTGGGGAAGGCGTCGATAGCGTCGGACATCCAGGTGGTGGAGGCGTCCAGGGCGCCGCCGATGAACAGGGACGGCTGCTTGATCGGGGCTCCGCGGTGGGGGGCGAGGTCCTCCCAGTCGCGGTCCACGTTGCGGTAGCGGTTGAGGGCGCCCGTCAGACCCGTGCGCTCGAACTCTCCGGCGTAAACGTCGAGGTCGTCCTCGGCCAGCCAGGCCGGGAGGATGCCGGCGGGAAAACGGTCACGCAGCTGGCCGCCGTGGGCGACGAAGTGCGGGTCGGGCTCGCCCTGGGTGGGCATGGTGTCGGCGGACAGGGCGGCGTAGAAGCCCGCGAGCCAGCCCCGCACGTCAGGCTCGATCTCCGTCTCGGCGCGGCCGGGCTCCTGGAAGTAGGAGACGTAGAACTCCTGCTCGGGGCCGCCGATCTGGCCGAAGATGTCGGTGGGGCGGGGGCCGCCGGGTGGCGCGTACGGGACGCTCAGCAGGGCGACGGCCCGGAAGACCTCGGGGTGGAGCAGGGCGGAGGTGGCGGCGATGTTGGAGCCCCAGTCGTGGCCGACGACCACCGCGTTCTCCTCGCCGAGGGCGTGCACGAGGGCGACGTTGTCCTCCACCAGGTCCAGCATCCGGTAGGCGTCGGTCTCCGCAGGCTTGGAGGAGCGGCCGTAGCCGCGCACGTCGAGCGCCACCGCCCGGTAGCCGGCCGCGGCGAGGGCCGGGAGCTGGTGGCGCCAGGAGTACCAGGACTCGGGGAAGCCGTGCACGAGCAGGACCAGCGGGCCGGTGCCCTGCTCGACCAGGTGAAGGCGCCCGGCCGGGGCCTCGACGGTGCGGTGGCGGAGTGCGGCGGACGGCTCGGGCTGCATGGGGGCTTCTCCTCGGTTCGCGGGTGGATGCAGGTACGCATCGATCATGCGGCGCAGCGACCGTCCACCGCGATTACCCTTGCCAATCTGGCAAACTTGCAGGACAGGATGGTGGGGCGGCACGTCCGGAAGGGGGCAGAGCGGGTGACAGGCGACGACGTGGCCGACACGCTGGCGGCGATGGGCCCCCGGCTGCGGGCCGCGCGCGAACACCGCGGCTCCACGCTCACCGGCGTCAGCTGCGCGACCGGCATCTCCCCGAGCACGCTGTCGCGGATCGAGACCAGCCGACGCAAGCCCACCCTGGAAGTGGTGCTGCAGTTGGCGAAGGAGTACGGCGTCTCCCTGGACGAGCTGGCCGGCACCGCTCCCGCCGCCGAGCCCCGCACCTCCGCGCTCCAGCGTTTCGGCGACGACAAGGCGGTGCTGCCGCTGACCCGGTACGTCGGGGGCCTGCACGCCCACAAACACGTCCTACCCGCCGTCCAGGAGCCGCCCGCGCGGCCTCGGCAGGTCTCCCACGACGGCTGGGAATGGCTGTGCGTCCTGTACGGGCGGCTGTGGCTCGCACTCGGCGACCAGGACCTCGTCCTGAGAGCCGGGGACGTCGCCGAGTTCGACACCCGCAATCCCCATGGGGTCGCGAACGCCGGCCCCGGCGGCCCGGTCGAGTACCTGATCATGTTCGGGCCGCAGGGAGAGCGCCTGCGACCGCGCACCCCGCCCGCCCCCGGCCCCAGGGCCCGGTAGCAAGCAGCGAACGAACGGCCTGACGTCCCGGGTACGCCCAGGATGTCAGGCCTCTTCCTCGTCGTCCTCAGCGGCGTCGGGGTCGCGGAAGGGGCGCAGGCCCTGGCCGGGGCCGCTGGCCTTGATGTTGAACAGGTAGCGGCCCAGGAAGTTGATGTGCCGGTCCTTGAGCGGGGAGAGCCGGGCGACGTCCTCGTCCTTGACGGCGTGGCCCTCGGCGCGGAGCCGGGCAACAGCAGCGTCCAAGTAGCGGGTGTTCCACAGCACGACGGCATTGAGAAGGAGACCCAGACTGGCCAACTGATCCTCCTGGCCCTCGCGGTCGCGCGAACGCCGAGATCTCCTCCACCCGCTCCATGGCCCGCACCATCGCCGTACCCGTCGACTTCGTCGGCGGAGTACGCAGCCGCTCCAGCTCAGAGACCCGCTTGCCCTCCGGCACGACCAGCAGCTCAGCCAGCGCCGGCGCGAGCGACGGATCGGCCCGGGACGCGGCGCGGGCCACCGCCTCGTACAAGCGCCGCTCGGCAACCGTCCGGGCCTCCGACACCTGCCGGGCCAACACCGAAACGCCGGGCAGCAGCACCTGGTTCTTCCGCAGCCACGTCACCGCGTGGTTTAACAGCGCCACAGGCCCCTCGGCATGCGTCCACGCCCGCCCGTACAGGAAGCCGCGGAACTCCCGACCCCACTTCCGATCGGTGAAGTCCCGGTGCTTGAACCGCTTCTGGATCCCCGCCGCGTGCTCGTACACCGTCGATCGGCGCTCCGGGTACCGCTTCACGCACGAGGCGTCGGCGATGCCGAGCTGCCCGGCCAGGTACTCCAGGGCCTCCCACGGCACCGCGAGTGGGTCCTCACCCAGGAACCGGCCGATGTAGCGGACCGTGCAGACCTGCAGGGCCATGCCCAGGCGATGTGCGTCCGTACGACGCAGGGCGATCAGGTCACGGTCGTCATCGTCGAGAAAGAAGAACCGCTCCAGTTCCGGGCGGGTGGGCACCTCGGTGAACGTCCCGTACGCCTCGGCCTGCTCATCAGTTAAAAATTCCACCGGCATGCGGCGAACGGTAGCCATGCCCCGACGGTGCCCATTACGGTCAATGCGAAGAATTGACCGACATTCCCTCACTCGCTGGGCACCACCTGCCGCTCCTCGGCGAAGTGACACGCCGAGGCATGCCCGGCCGGGCCCTTTGTCTCGCGGAATTCCACCGGCACTTCCAGCGGTGGCACGACATCCGCGCACAGCTGCCGGGCCTTCCAGCACCGCGTGCGGAAGCGGCAGCCGGAGGGCGGGGCGGCGGGCGAGGGGACATCGCCCGTGAGCAGGATGCGCTCGCGGTGGCTGCGGGCGTCCGGGTCGGGGACGGGGACGGCGGACAGCAGGGCCTGGGTGTACGGGTGGGTGGGGTGCTCGTAGATCTGCTCGTCGGTGCCGGTCTCGGCGAGCCGGCCCAGGTACATCACCGCGACGCGGTCGGAGATGTGCCGTACGACGGACAGATCGTGGGCGATGAAGACGTAGGAAAGATCGAACTCGTTCTGCAACTGCTCCAGCAGGTTGACCACTTGGGCCTGGACGGAGACGTCCAGCGCGGAGACCGGTTCGTCGGCGACGATGATCTCCGGGCGCAGCGCGAGGCCGCGGGCGATACCGATGCGCTGGCGCTGGCCGCCGGAGAACTGGTGCGGATAGCGGTTGATGTACTCGGGGTTGAGCCCCACCACGTCCAGGAGTTCGCGGACCTTTCTGCGGCGGTCTCCCTTGGGGGCCACCTCGGGGTGGATCTCGTACGGCTCGCCGATGATGTCGCCGACGGTCATCCGGGGGTTCAGGGAGGTGTAGGGGTCCTGGAACACCATCTGGATATTGCGGCGCACGGCCCGCAGGGCCCGCCCGGAGAGGGTGCTGATGTCCTCGCCGCGGTACCGGATCTGACCTGCCGTCGGACGCTCCAGGCCGACCAGCAGCTTGGCGACCGTGGACTTGCCGCAGCCCGATTCGCCGACGATGCCGAGCGTTTCGCCCTTGTGGAGGTCGAAGGAGACACCGTCGACGGCCCGGACCGCGCCGACCTGTTTGTGGAAGAGCACACCCCGCGTGAGCGGGAAGTGTTTGACCAGGTCGCGGACCTCCAGCAGCGGTTCCGGGGCACCGGCCGCCGGGGTGCCACCCTCACCGGGCCCCATCGATCGTCTCCTTCCAGAAGTGGCAGGCGCTGGCCCGGCCGGGGCCGACCTCGTAGAGCGGCGGCGGGTCGGTGCGGCAGACGTCCTGGGCCAGCGGGCAGCGCGGGTGGAAGGGGCAGCCCGGCGGGATGGCGGTCAGATTGGGCGGCAGGCCCTTGATGGCGTAGAGCTGCCGGCCCTTCTGGTCCAGGCGTGGGATGGAGTCCAGCAGACCGCGGGTGTACGGGTGCGCGGGCGCCCGGTAGAGCTGGTGGACGGGGGCGGTCTCGACGATCCGGCCCGCGTACATCACCGCGATGGTGTCGGCGACGTCCGCGACCACCCCGAGGTCATGGGTGATCAGGATCAGCCCCATGGTGAGTTCCCGCTGCAGCTCCGCCAGCAGGTCCATCACCTGCGCCTGGACCGTGACATCCAGCGCCGTGGTCGGCTCGTCCGCGATGATCAGGTCGGGGCCGAGGGCCAGCGCCATCGCGATCATGATGCGCTGGCGCATCCCGCCGGAGAACTGGTGCGGATAGTCGCCCACCCGCTCGCGGGCCGCGGGGATGCCGACCCGCTCCATCAGCTCCACGGCTCTGCCGCGGGCGTCCTTACGGGACATCCCCTCGTGGACTTCGAACATCTCCCCGAGCTGTGCGCCGACGGTGAGGACCGGGTTCAGTGCGGACAGCGAGTCCTGGAAGATCATCGCCATCTTGGCGCCGCGGACCTTCCGCCGCTCCTCCTTGCGCAGGGTGAGCAGATCGCGCCCCTGGAAGATGACCTCGCCGCCGGTGACGAACCCGGGCGGTGAGTCGAGGATGCCCATCACGGCCTGGGCGGTCACGGACTTTCCGGAGCCGGACTCCCCCAGCACCGCCAGCGTCTGCCCCGGCGCCACGCGGTAGCTGACGCCGTTGACGGCCTTCGCCACGCCGTCGCGGGTACGGAACTCGACCCGCAGATCGCGCACGTCGAGCAGGGCCGGCTCCGCGAGCGCCGTACCGCCGTCCGCGGGCCTGTGGTCCGCGTCCTCGTTCGTCATCTTCCGGCTCCTCAGCGCAACTTGGGGTCGAGGGCGTCGCGCACCGCGTCGCCGAGCATGATGAACGCCAGCACCGTGAGGCTCAGTGCGCCCGCGGGCCACAGCAGCATGTGCGGCGCGCTGCGGATGTAGGTGGAGGCCGTGGAGATGTCGATGCCCCAGGAGACGGTGGGCGGTTTCAGGCCCGCGCCGAGGTAGGAGAGCGTCGCCTCCAGCGCGATGTACGTCCCGAGCGCGATGGTGGCGACGACGATGACCGGTGCGACGGCGTTGGGGGCGATGTGCCGCAGCAGCATCCGTCCGTTGCCGGCGCCCAGCGCCCGTGCGGCCTGGACGTAGTCGTTCTGCTTGGCGGTGACGACGGAGCCGCGGGCGATACGGGAGACCTGCGGCCAGCCGAGCAGCACGATGAAGCCGACCACCGGCCAGACCGTGCTGCTGGTGACGACCGAGAGGAAGACCAGGCCGCCGAGGATCACCGGGATGCCGAAGAAGATGTCGGCGAGCCGGGAGAGCAGGTTGTCCCCCCAGCCGCCGAAGAAGCCGGCCAGCCCGCCCAGCAGGCTGCCGAGCAGCGCCGCGCCGGTCGTGGCGCAGACGCCGACGGTGATGGAGGCGCGGGCCCCGTAGACCACCCGGGTGTAGACGTCGCGGCCCTGGGTGTCGAAGCCGAAGGGGTGGCCGGGCTGGGAGCCCTGCTGTGCCTTGGCGAGGTCCGCGCGGTACGGGTTGCCGGTGGCGATCAGCTGCGGCCAGATCGCGATGATCACCAGGAAGACGATGACCAGCGCGGAGACCACGAAAACGGGGTTGCGGTACAGATCGTGCCAGGCGTCGCTCCACAGGCTGCGGGGCTTGCCGGGCTCCTTGCCGGGCGGTCCGGCGCCCGGCGGGGCCGCACCCGGCCGCCGCTCCAGCGACTCCGCCTCGCCGATGGCCAGCGCGGCGGAGCCGCCGTCGCCGTGGCCGATGGCTTCCTTGGGGACGTAGGGCTCAGGCATAGCGGATCCTCGGGTCGAGGACGGCGTACAGCAGGTCGACGAGGAGGTTCGCCAGGAGGAAGACCAGCACCAGGATCGTCACGAAGCCCACGACGGTCGGCGAGTTCTGCCGCAGGACTCCCTGGTAGAGCTGGAAGCCGACGCCGTGGATGTTGAAGATGCGCTCGGTGACGATCGCGCCGCCCATCAGGGCGCCGATATCGGTGCCGATGAAGGTGACCACCGGGATCAGCGAATTGCGCAGCAGGTGGCGGGTGATGATCCGGTGCCGGGGCAGGCCCTTGGCGAGGGCCGTACGGACGTAGTCGGCGCGGGCGTTCTCCGCGATCGAGGTCCGCGTCAGCCGGGTGACATAGGCGAGCGAGACCAGGGCCAGCACCAGCCCCGGCAGCAGGAGTTCGTTCAGCGGCGCTTCGGGGGCGACGGACGGCGCGGCCCAGCCCCACTGCACCCCGAACAGGAACTGCAGCAGATAGCCGCTGACGAACGTCGGGATGGACACCACGACGAGGGTGAGGACGAGGACCGTGGTGTCGACGTCCCGGCCGCGGCGCAGCCCGCTGAACACCCCCAGGACGATGCCCACCACCATCTCGATCACGACGGCGATGACCGTCAGCCGCAGCGTGACGGGAAAGGAGGAAGCCATCAGCTCGGTGACCGACTGGCCGTTGAACGCGGTGCCGAAATTCCCCTGGAAGATCTGGCCCATGTAGTGCAGATACTGCTTCCACAGCGGCTCGTCGAGGTAGAGGTCGCGGCGGATCTGCGCGGCGGTGGCGGGGTCGGGGGCCCGGTCGCCGAACATCGCGGCCACGGGGTCGCCCAGTGCATAGACCATGAAGAAGATCAGGAAGGTGCTGCCGATGAACACCGGGATCATCTGGAGCAGCCGCCGGATCACATAGCGTCCCATGAAGCGTCAACCTCCCTCACACCGCAGTCAGTTGACCTTGATCTCGTTGTAGACGGGCACGCTGAACGGATTCAGTGACACCTTGCTGATCCGGTCGGAATAGCCGGCGCTGCCGTTCTGGTACCAGAGCGGAATGGCCGGCATCTGCTGGGCGAGGATCTTCTCCGAGTCCTGGAAGGTCGCGACGGCCCGGCGGGTGTCCGTTGCCGCGTTCGCCTCGTTCACCAGCTTGTCGAAGGCGCGGTTGCTGAACTTTCCGTCGTTGGAGGAGGCGTCGGTGTAGTACAGCGGCTGCAGGAAGTTCTGGATCAGCGGATAGTCCATCTGCCAGCCGGCCCGGAACGGCCCCGTCATCCGCCTGGCCGTGATCTTGTTCCGGAAGTCGGCGAAGGTCCCGACCGGGTTGCCGACGCAGGCATTGTCGTCTCCCAGCGACTTGTTGACGCTGTTGCAGAGGGCGTCGACCCAGTCCTTGTGGGACCCCGTATCGGCGTTGTACGTGAGGGTCATCGTCCCGCCGGGAATCCCGCCCCCCTCCTTGATCAGCTGCTTCGCCCTGGCCGGGTTGAACACACAGGCGTCGCCGCACAGCCCCGCCTTGTAGCCGCCGTGCGCCCCCAGCACCGGCGAGGTCCAGTCGGTGGCGGGGGTGCGGGTCCGCTGGAAGATCTCCCGGGTGATCTGGTCCCGGTCGACCGCCATGGACAGACCGCGCCGCAGCTTCTCCGCGCCCGGGTGGTTCCACCGCTTGTCGTACATGGGGAAGGTCAGGGTCTGGATGATCCCGGCCGGCTGGTTGATGT
Organism: Streptomyces sp. NBC_00400; assembly: GCF_036048035.1. Classification (NCBI taxonomy): domain Bacteria; kingdom Bacillati; phylum Actinomycetota; class Actinomycetes; order Kitasatosporales; family Streptomycetaceae; genus Streptomyces; species Streptomyces sp. NBC_00400. The sequence continues at coordinate 2,782,830 of NZ_CP107940.1, forward strand.
AGCGGCCCCCGAGGTCCGCCTTCACGTGTGTGAGCTGCGCGGCCGGCACGTCATCGACCAGGTCGATATTGCCCGCCTGCAGATCGGTGTAAGCGGTGTTGTTGTCCGTATAGACCCGCAGGTCGATTCCGCCGTTCCGCGCCGGATCGTCACCCGGGTACTTCTGCCACTTCCGCATCCGCAGCACGGACCCCTTGTCATAGGAGTCCACGAGATACGGGCCGTTCCCGACGGGATTCCCGAGCCAGGCGTCGTGATGGCGGAAGAACGCCTGCGGGAGGGGCATGAAGGCCGCGTAACCCAGGGTGTCGGGCCAGCTGGAGAATTTCTGGTTGAGTTTGACGGTAAAGGTGTGGTCGTCCTTCACCACCAGCCCCGACAGGGCCCTGGCCCGCGGACGCCCGCTGTCCGGATGCACCTGCGCAAAGCCGTCGATATAGGAGAAGAACGCCGCGTTCTTCTGCTTGTTGCTCAGCAGCGCACCGTAATTCCAGGCATCCACGAAGGACCGGGCCGTGACCTTTTCCCCGTTGCTGAAGGTCCAGCCCTTCTTCAGCGTCACCGTGAAATTCCGCGAATCCTTCGTCTCGATGCGGTCGGCAATCACATTCTCCGCCGCGCCGGTCTTCGGGTTGTAGCGCTTGAGCCCCCGGAACAGCATCTCCAGAACCTTGCCGCCCTGGACCTCATTGGTGTTCGCCGGCTCCAGCGGATTCTGCGGATCGCCCCAGGACGAGCTGACCACCCCGGAGCGGCCGGCGCCGGCCCCGCCCCCGCAGGCCGTGGCCACGAGAGCGACGGCGACGGCGCAGCCGCCCCACTTCGCGCGCGTGGCTCTCCGCATGACGCCTCCTCAGGTCCGGATCATGCCTAGCCACATCAGAGCGCAAAGGGGGACGTACCGCACTTCGGCGGCGACCGCCCTGCTCCGAAGACCGGAGAAAACCCTCGGATGCCCGAGCGGGGACGGAGCGGAGGAGCGCCCCGGGGAGAGTCCCGGGAGGGACGCCAGGGGCGCCCCGGGGCTCCCTCAGGGGCGCCCTCCCCGGCAACCCCTATATGTGATGCACGGACTCCACCGCGAACAGCCGCGGATCGAACCCCTCCGCCAGCGCCGCGGCCTCCGTCATGTGCTCCTGCGCCGTCGGGTCGCCCAGCATCGCCCGGAAGTGCTCCTCGCTCTCCCACTGCGCGTAATTGACGACCCGTTCGCCGTCCGCGCTCGCGTGGATGTTCGCCGAGATGAACCCCGGCCGGTCCTTCATCGTCTCCTCGGTGGCCCGGCTGAGCACCGCCACCAGCTCCGCCTGCCGCTCGGGCAGGACGGTGAACACATTGATGAGCGTCGCGATCGTGCGCCCGGTCTCGATCTTCGTTACAGCTGCCATACCGACAGTCTGCCGCCGACCACTGACAACGCGGCCGCCGCCGGGACGCCCCAGCAGCGGCCCCCAGCCGCTCCCCCGCGCGGCCCGCCCCGCCGCCCTCCGGGTACGGCCGCCCTCCGGGTACGCAAACGGGGCGCCCCTCACGCGGAGGGGCGCCCCGTTTCCCGGGCCGGCATCCCGGCCCGGACCACCGTCGGTGTTACCGCTTGGCGCGGTCCTTCAGCGCTTCGCGCGGGAAGCCGTGCGGCCGCGCTCCTTCTGGTCCAGGACGACCTTGCGGATGCGCACGGCCTCCGGGGTCACCTCGACGCACTCGTCGTCGCGGCAGAACTCCAGGGACTGCTCCAGCGACAGCTTGCGCGGCGGCACGATCGCCTCGAACGAGTCGGCCGAGGAGGAGCGCATGTTGGTGAGCTTCTTCTCCTTGGTGATGTTGACGTCCATGTCGTCGGAGCGGGAGTTCTCGCCGACGATCATGCCCTCGTACACCTCGGTGCCCGGGTCGGTGAAGAGCACACCGCGCTCCTGGAGGTTGGTCATCGCGAAGGCGGTGACCGCACCGGAGCGGTCGGCGACCAGGGAGCCGTTGTTACGGGTGGAGAGCTGGCCGAACCACGGCTCGTGACCCTCGTGGATGGAGTGCGCGATACCGGTGCCGCGGGTGTTGGTCAGGAACTCGGTACGGAAGCCGATCAGGCCGCGGGAGGGAACGACGAACTCCATGCGGACCCAGCCGGAGCCGTGGTTGGACATGTTGTCCATCCGGCCCTTGCGGACACCCATCAGCTGCGTGACGGCACCCATGTGCTCCTCGGGCACGTCGATGGTCATGCGCTCGACGGGCTCGTGCGTCTTGCCGTCGACCTCCTTGGTGACCACCTGCGGCTTGCCGATGGTCATCTCGAAGCCCTCACGGCGCATCTGCTCGACCAGGATGGCCAGCGCCAGCTCACCGCGGCCCTGCACCTCCCAGGCGTCGGGACGCTCGGTCTCCAGCACGCGCAGCGAGACGTTACCGATCAGCTCACGCTCCAGGCGGTCCTTGACCTGGCGGGCGGTGACCTTGCGGTCCTTGACCACGTTCTTGGCGTCCGCGCCCTTGCCGGTACCGCCCCGGCCGACCAGCGGCGAGGTGTTGGTGCCGATGGTCATGGAGATGGCCGGCTCGTCGACCGTGATCAGCGGCAGCGCGATCGGGTTCTCCGGGTCGGCCAGGGTCTCGCCGATCATGATGTCGGGGATACCGGCGACCGCGCAGATGTCGCCCGGGCCGGCCACCTCGGCGGGCTTGCGGGTGAGCGCCTCGGTCATCATCAGCTCGGTGATGCGGACGTTCTGGATCGAGCCGTCGCGCTTGATCCAGGCGACGTTCTGGCCCTTGCGCAGCTCGCCCTGCTCGACGCGGAGCAGCGCGATACGGCCGAGGAAGTTGTCCGCGTCGAGGTTGGTGACGTGGGCCTGGAGCGGCGCCTGTGCGTCGTACTCCGGCGCCGGGGCGTGCTCCAGCAGCGTGCTGAAGAACGGCTGGAGGTTCTCGCTGTCGGCGGGGACGGTGCCGTCCTCCGGCTTGGTCAGCGAGGCGACGCCGTCACGGGCGCAGGCGTAGACGATCGGGAACTCGATCTGGTCCTCGTCCGCGTCCAGGTCCAGGAAGAGGTCGTAGGTCTCGTTGACGACCTCGTCGATCCGGGAGTCGGGGCGGTCGGTCTTGTTGATGCACAGGATGACCGGCATCCGGGCCGCGAGCGCCTTGCGGAGCACGAAGCGGGTCTGCGGGAGCGGGCCCTCGGAGGCGTCGACCAGCAGGACGACCGCGTCGACCATCGACAGACCGCGCTCGACCTCGCCACCGAAGTCGGCGTGGCCGGGGGTGTCGATGATGTTGATCGTGATCGGGTCCCCGCCGTCCTTGGGGTGATACTTCACCGCCGTGTTCTTGGCGAGGATCGTGATGCCCTTCTCACGCTCCAGGTCGTTGGAGTCCATCATCCGGTCGTCGAGCTTCTCGGCGGCGTGCTCGGCGAACGCGCCGGCCTGCTTGAGCATGGCGTCGACGAGGGTCGTCTTCCCGTGGTCGACGTGGGCGACGATGGCTACGTTACGAATGTCGTGGCGCGTGGGCATACTGGCGGCGCTTCTCCCGGAATCGTGGGTGGCGGCACGTCCATTCGGTACGCGCGCCTGCCGGGCATAACGAAGCCACGGCCTCACCCCATCGTACGGGGCTGCGGCGGCATTGACCGCCGCAGCCCGTATCTACGCCGTCTGACCTGCGGTTTCTTACCTTTTATTCGCCAGGGTGGCTGCCCGGCTACATCTGGTAGCCGATGTCCTGGAAACGGGGTGTGGCGAAGCCGAAGGCGCCGACGTTGGCGAGCGTCTTCTTCGTGGCCACCAGCTCGGGCCGCTGGTAGAGCGGAACCGATCCGGCGGCCGCCCAGATCCTGGCGTCGGCCTGCTCGACCAGCGTGTGCGCGGCACTCTCGTCCAGCTCGGAGGCGGCCTGGTCGAAGAGCTGGTCGATGTGGTCGGTGCCGACCCGGGTGTAGTTCTGCTCGACGGTCAGCGAGCCGTCGGGCGCGGGCTGCGGCTTGGCGTAGATCGGCCGGGCGTCGGTCGCCGGGTAGGCGGTGCCGGGCCAGGAGTACAGCGCCAGGTCGTAGTCGCCGGAGGCGATGTGGTCCTGGAAGTAGCTGGCGTCGGAGACCCGCTGGAGGGAGGTCTGCACACCGATCTTGCCGAGCATTTCGGCGATCTGCCGTCCGACGGCGCGCAGCTGGGCGGAGCCGGCCCCGTCGGGGAGCACGAAGCGCAGGGTGAGCGGCCTGCCGTTCTTCTTGACGGCGGCGATCTTGGCCCCCTTGTGGCCGGCCGGCCGCGGTGCGAAGGCCGCGTCGGCGGGCCGCTCGGCGGCCGCGCGCAGGGCGCCCGGGTGGCCGCCCGAGCCCGGCAGGTTCGGGGCCTGCCCGGTCTCGATCAGCTCGGCCGCGCCGAGCGTCTGTGCCGCGCGCTTCTTGTACTGCTTGTACCTGCCGTACGCCGCTGACCCGGCGTCACCGTCCGCCCGGCCCTTCTCCCTGGCCGCCGCCTCCTTGTAGAACGAGGCGCTCTGCCGCAGCAGGGCGGCCTGCTGGACCTCGGAGCCGACCGCGCCGGTGAAGGACAGCGGGGCCTTTGCGGCGGCGGGCCGCATGCCGTCGGACCGGTCGCCCCTGGCGGGCGGGGCGGCATGGCCGCGGCCGGCGCGGGCCGGGTTGCGGTCGTCGGCGTCGCCGTCGTCCCCGCCGTCGGACCGGTCGCCGGCCCCCTCGTCCCCGTAGCGGTCGCCCGAGGTGTCGTAGCCGTCCTCGCCGGCGGCGCGGCCCGTGCCGGGCGCCGGTGCGCCCGCCTTCTCGCCGGCCTGCTGACGGCCGGTGTCATCGCTCTTCCAGCCGGCTTCCGCGAGCAGCGCCCTGGCCGCCCCGGTGTCCTGGCCGCCGAGCGCATCGCTGTGATCCTGGTAGCCGTACTGCTCGGCCATGAGCAGATGGCTGCCGAGCGGCCTGGACGGCAGGTCGAGCGGCTTGAGGACGGTGTCCGCGAGCTCCTGGCGGTCGAGGGCACGGGCCACCGCGCGGCGCACCCGGTCGTCGGCCAGCGGCCCGCTGCTGCCGTTGAGGGCGAGCTGGGTGTAGGCGGGCTCCAGGGCCTTGCGGATGGTGTAGCCGCGCAGTAGGGCGGTCTGCGCTGCGACGGCCTTGGCGCCGGACCGGGCCCGGGCCCGGTTCCCCTCGCCCTGCGGACCCGCGTTGCCGTCGCCGGGCTCGTGGGGGCCGGCCGTGGCGGCACGCCGGGCGGAGGCGACCCGCTTCGCGGCGGCCTGGTCGACCGCGGCGACATCGATGCTCCCGTCGGCGAGCGCCGCGGCCCGCTTGTCGCCGGGCAGCGACTGCAGCACGATCCTCTTGAGCATGGCGGGATCGCCCCACCACCTCGGGTTGCGTACGAGGACGACGCGCCCTTCCTTGGCGTCCCGCTTCTGGAAGAGGAACGGCCCGGCGCTGACCTTCAGTTGCTCACGTGCGCCGTCGTTGAAGGCGTCGGCGCTGCCCATCACGCTCTTGGGGTAGAGCGGGGTGAACAGGGACTCCCAGTCGGCGTAGGGGCGGGCGAAGGTGACCTTGACCTCGTGGGAGTCCGCGCCCTGTTCGACCTTGCCGATCCGGTCGTAGCCGGCGTTGCGGGCGGCCCAGAAGGCGTTGTCCTTGCCGCGCAGCGCGGTCCACTGGGCGATGAAGTCGGCGGCGGTGACCGGTCTGCCGTCGCTCCACCGCGCCTTGGGGTTGATCTTGTAGGTGACGACCTGTTTGGGGTCGCGGGCGCTGATGTCCGCGGCGTCCAGGTAGTCGGCGTTGCGCTGTGGTCTGCCGCTCGCGTCGATGGTGAACAAGCTGGGCAGCACCGCGCCGGTGATCCGCGTGGTGGTCGCGTCGGCGTCCGACTGGAAGGCGTTCAGCGTGCCGGGCATCGCATCGACGGCCCAGCGCAGGGTGCCGCCCTTCTTCAGTTCGCCGCGGGGCGCGGGGGCGATGTCCTGGGATGTGGTGACGGACGTGTCCCGGGCCTCGTCACTGCATCCGGTCAGGGCCGGCAGCGGGAGCAGCACCCCGGCCGCGATGAGCGCGGCACAGCGGCGCCTGCGGCACGCCGCGCGGCGGCCTGAGGGGTGGTCGTGGTCGGTCATGACGGTTACCTCCGGGCTCGCCCGCGCCGCGCCGTGCGCCGCCTGGGGCCAGACCGGCGCACCACGTTCGGCCGACTTTGGGGCTCATCACATCTATGGCACCCCTACTGAAGGCGACCCCGGGCGGACCGTCCGCCCGACACGTCGTCCGGGACCCCAAGCCCACCCGCCCGGCCCAACACCGGGCCCCTCAGCGGCCAGAACCGGGGCCCCCGGGTGCGCGGAACGCCCCCGCGTACCGGCGGTTTCCGTATCCGCGTTCGACCTACGCCGCGGCGCATGGTTGCCGGAACGCACCGGTTCGAGTCGTAATCACGCTCGCCCCCTTCCCAACGCCTACTGTGACGCGCGACACTCTCGGGCGCATGAGATCGCCCACCACACCTTCAAAAGTGAGGGCACGTTATGTCCCTTCAGGACGAATTGACGGCGGTTGAACGCAGCCTGGACGGTCTGGCCCGTTCGGTGGGACGGCTGGAGGCGCAGCTCGACGCCTGTCTGGACATCCGCCGGCTCCGCAGCGACACGGACCATCTGCGCGAAAGCCTGACCCTGCTCAAGCAGAGTGTGGCGGCCGGTCCGCCCCGCCGTCCGAGCGCCGTCGTCGAGGAGATGGTGACGATCCCCGACGCCCCGTACAACGCCGCGCTGTGGACCGATGCCGAGGACGAGGGGCTCGGCTCCAGGAACGGCCACGCGCCCTGACGACGCAGCACGAGTCCCGCTCACCGCCCCTCATCCCGTCCCGCCCCGCCCCGGCGGTGCCTTCGCCGCCCCCGCCCCGACGGAGCGCCCTTCACGGAGACCGACGTTGGCCACTGGCACCGAACCCTCCCCACCAGCGCCCGCGAACGGTGTGCACACCGCCTCGCGCGCCGCCATCCCCGCCCGTCATCTGCGCACCGACCGCTGGTGGCTGGCACCGGCCGGCACCGCCGCCGGACTGTTCGCGTTCATCGTCTACTCGACCTGGCGGGCGTTCGCGAACGCCGACTACTACCACGCGCCCTATGTCTCACCGTTCTACTCGCCCTGTCTGGCGGAGAACTGCCGCACCATGCGCGGCGGCCCCAACTGGGAGCTCTTCGGCAGCTGGTGGGGCCTGTCCCCCGCGCTGCTCATCCTGATCTTCCCGCTGGGCTTCCGGCTGACCTGCTACTACTACCGCAAGGCCTACTACCGCGGCTTCTGGGCCTCGCCGCCGGCCTGCGCGGTCGCCGAGCCGCACAAGAAGTACACCGGTGAGACCCGCTTCCCGCTGATCCTGCAGAACATCCACCGCTACTTCTTCTACTTCGCGGTGCTGGTCGCGGGCGTGCTGACCTACGACACGGCGCTCACCTTCCGCGACGAGAACTACGCCTGGGGCCATATGGGCCTGGGCACCCTGGTCTTCCTCGCCAACATCGTGCTGATCTGGGCGTACACCCTCTCCTGCCACTCGTGCCGGCACATCATCGGCGGCCGGCTGCGGCACTTCTCCCAGCACCCGGTGCGCTACCGGCTGTGGGGCTGGGTCGGCAAGCTCAACGAGCGGCACATGCTGCTCGCGTGGTCCTCGCTGATCAGCGTGGCCGTCGCCGACTTCTATGTCTTCCTGCTGGCCAGCGGGGCCATCACGGACCCGCGTTTCTTCTGACGACAGCATCTCCTAAGGAAAGGTGTGCCCTCTGATGGCGCATGTGGACCGGCAGGCATGGGACGTGGTCGTGGTGGGCGCCGGCGGCGCCGGGCTGCGTGCCGCCATCGAGGCCCGCGAGGCCGGCATGCGGACGGCCGTGATCTGCAAGTCCCTGTTCGGCAAGGCGCATACGGTGATGGCCGAGGGCGGCATCGCCGCCAGCATGGGCAATGCCAACGAGCACGACAACTGGCAGGTGCACTTCCGCGACACCATGCGCGGCGGGAAGTTCCTCAACCAGTGGCGGATGGCCGAGCTGCACGCCCGTGAGGCCCCGGACCGGGTATGGGAGCTGGAGACCTGGGGCGCGCTCTTCGACCGCACCGCGGACGGCCGGATCTCCCAGCGCAACTTCGGCGGCCACGAGTACCCGCGCCTCGCGCACGTCGGCGACCGTACGGGCCTGGAGCTGATCCGCACCCTCCAGCAGAAGATCGTCTCGCTGCAGCAGGAGGACGAGAAGGAGTTCGGCGCGTACGACGCCCGGCTGAAGGTCTTCCAGGAGTGCACGGTCACCCGGGTGCTCACGGAGTCGTTCAGCGGCTCCGCCGCGGGGTCCGGCAGGGTCTCGGGCGCCTTCTGCTACGAGCGGGAGTCCGGGCGCTTCTTCGTGCTGGAGGCCCCGGCGGTGGTGCTGGCCACCGGCGGTATCGGCAAGTCCTTCAAGGTGACCTCGAACTCCTGGGAGTACACCGGCGACGGGCATGCGCTGGCGCTGCTGGCCGGGGCGCCGCTGATCAACATGGAGTTCGTGCAGTTCCACCCCACCGGCATGGTCTGGCCGCCGTCGGTCAAGGGCATCCTCGTGACCGAGTCGGTCCGCGGGGACGGCGGGGTGCTGCGCAACAGCGAGGGCAAGCGCTTCATGTTCGACTACATCCCGGACGTCTTCAAGGACAAGTACGCCCAGACCGAGGAGGAGGGCGACCGCTGGTACGAGGATCCGGACCACAACCGCCGCCCGCCCGAACTGCTGCCCCGCGACGAGGTAGCCCGCGCCATCAACTCCGAGGTCAAGGCGGGCCGCGGCTCGCCGCACGGCGGCGTCTATCTGGATGTCTCCACCCGGATGCCGGCCGAGGTGATCAAACGCCGGCTGCCGTCGATGCACCACCAGTTCAAGGAGCTGGCGGATGTGGACATCACCGCCGAGCCGATGGAGGTCGGCCCGACCTGTCACTACGTGATGGGCGGGGTGGACGTGGACCCGGACACCGCGGCGGCGATCGGCGTCCCGGGCCTGTTCGCGGCCGGTGAGGTGGCCGGCGGGATGCACGGCTCCAACCGGCTCGGCGGCAACTCGCTGTCCGACCTGCTGGTCTTCGGCCGCCGGGCGGGGCTGCACGCGGCCGAGTACGCACAGTCGCCGGCCGAACGGCCGGCCGTCGACCCGCTGCAGATCGACGCGGCGGAGGCGGAGGCGCTGCGCCCCTTCAGCGCCGAGCTCGTCGAGGCGGACACCGTCCGCGAACCGGGCCCGGCGGAGAACCCGTACACCCTGCACCAAGAGCTCCAGCAGTCGATGAACGACCTGGTCGGCATCATCCGCAAGGAAAGCGAGATGTTCGAGGCCCTGAAACGGCTGGCCGATCTGCGGGTGCGGGCCCGGCGGGCCGGCGTCGAGGGGCACCGGCAGTACAACCCCGGCTGGCATCTGTCCCTCGATCTGCGGAACATGCTGCTGGTCAGCGAGTGTGTGGCGCGGGCGGCGCTGGAGCGCGAGGAGAGCCGGGGCGGGCACACCCGCGACGACCATCCGGCGATGGACCGTACCTGGCGCAACATCAATCTGGTCTGTGAACTCGCCGACCCGCAGGGCGACGCGCGGGCATCCGACGCGGCACTGGGCCAGATCCGCCTCTCCCGCCGCGAGACCCCGCCGATCCGCCGCGACCTGCTGGAACTGTTCGAGAAGGACGAGCTGGCGAAGTATCTGACCGACGAGGAGCTGAGCCGGTGAGCGTGTCGCAGGAAGAGCAGCAGCAGTCCGGCGTCTACCAGGCGCACTTCCGGGTCTGGCGGGGCGACACGGACGCCGGGGACCTGGAGGATTTCAAGGTCGAGGTGCACGACGGCGAGGTGGTGCTGGACATCGTCCACCGCCTGCAGGCGACCCAGGCACCCGATCTCGCCGTGCGCTGGAACTGCAAGGCCGGCAAGTGCGGTTCGTGCAGCGCGGAGATCAACGGGCGGCCGCGGCTGATGTGCATGACCCGGATGTCGGTGTTCGACCGTACGGAGACCCTCACCATCACGCCGATGCGGGCCTTCCCGGTCATCCGCGATCTGGTCACCGATGTGTCGTTCAACTACACCAAGGCCCGCGAGATCCCGGCGTTCGTCCCGCCCCCGGAGCTGGGCCCCGGTGAGTACCGGATGCAGCAGGAGGACGTGGGCCGGTCGCAGGAGTTCCGCAAGTGCATCGAGTGCTTCCTGTGCCAGGACACCTGCCATGTCGTCCGGGACCACGAGGAGAACAAGGAGGCCTTCGCCGGTCCGCGCTTCCTGATGCGGATCGCCGAGCTCGACATGCACCCGCTGGACGCGGCCCCGGAAGCCGGTCTCGACCGCAAGCGCACCGCGCAGGACGAGCACGGGCTGGGCTACTGCAACATCACCAAGTGCTGCACCGAGGTCTGCCCCGAGCACATCAAGATCACCGACAATGCGCTGATCCCGCTGAAGGAGCGCGCCGCGGACCGCAAGTACGACCCGCTGGTGTGGCTCGGGAACAAGATCCGGCGCCGTAGCGAATGACCGGGCGGGACGCGGGCGGGGGCCCGGGGCGCGCGCCCCGGGCCCCCGCCCGCGTCCTCGGATCGTCAGAACCTCAGCCCCTCAGCCCCTCAGAACAGACTCAGCAGCGCTTCGGCCGGATCGACCGCCGCCGACTCCCCGTCCGGCAGCGCGAGTTCGAACCACACGGTCTTGCCGCGCGGGGTGCGGCGGCTGCCCCAGCCCTGGCTGAGCAGCCCGACCAGCTGCAGTCCGCGGCCACCCTCGTCGGTGTCCCGGGCCCGGCGGCGGCGCGGCTGGGCGAGATCGGCGTCCCAGACCTCGCAGACCAGGGAGCGGTCCAGCAGCAGCCGCAGCCGGATCTCGCCGTGGCCGTGCCGTAGCGCATTGGTCACCAGCTCGCTGACCAGCAGCTCCGTGGTGTCGACCAGCTCCTGCAGGCCCCAGTCCGTCAGCTGGTCACGGGCGAGCTCGCGGGCCCGGGCCACCGAACGGGCCTCCGGCGCCAGGCTCCAGTCGCCCACCGCGTCCTTGGGCAGCCCGTGCACCCGCGCCATCAGCAGCGCGATGTCGTCCTCGCCGTGCGAGGTGTCCATGGCGCTCAGGACCTGGTCGCAGGCGTCCTCCAGCGGACGGTCGGCGTGCGAGAGGGCGGTGCGGAACGCCTGCAGCCCCTCCTCCAGCGGATGGTGGCGGGACTCCACCAGACCGTCGGTGTAGAGCGCCAGCAGCGCCCCGTCCGGCAGCTCGACCTCGATCTCCTCGAACGGTTCGCCGCCCACCCCGAGCGGCATCCCCGGCGGCACGTCGAGCAGCAGAGCGTCCTCGCCGTCCTCGACCAGCGCCGGCGGCAGATGCCCGGCGTTGGCGAACGTACAGCGCCGGGTGACCGGGTCGTAGACGGCGTAGACGCAGGTGGCGAGGTAGACCTCGGAGAGATCGGCGGTGGCGGCGGAGCGCCGCTGCTCGCCCGTGCCCTCGCCGGCCCCGGACCGGCTGCGGGCGGAGCGCGCGGTCGACGACCTGCCGTCGCCGTCGCCGCCGAGCCCGCGGGCGATCTCGTCGAGCGCCGACAGCACCTCGGCGGGCTCCAGGTCCAGCAGCGCCAGGGTCCGTACGGCGGTGCGCAGTTCCCCCATCGCCACGGCGGCGCGCAGCCCGCGTCCCATGACATCGCCGACGACCAGCGCCGTACGGTGGCCCGGGAGTTCGATGACATCGAACCAGTCGCCGCCGACCTCGGTGGCGGTGGTGCCGGGCAGATAGCGGCAGGCGATGTCCAGACCGGCGGCCTCGGGGTCGCCGGGCGGCAGCAGGCTGCGCTGCAATATCAGGGCACGCTCGTGCTCCCGGCGGTAGAGGCGGGCGTTGTCGATGCAGACCGCGGCGCGCGCGGCCAGTTCGACGGCGAGCGCGGTGTCGCGCTCCCCGAAGGGCTCGCTGCCCTTCGTACGGGAGAACTGCACCAGTCCGACGACGGTGTCCCTGGCGACCATCGGGACGGCGAGGGTGGAGTGCACCACCGCGCCCAGCTCCGGTCCGTCGTCGCTCTCCCGGCCGGGGATGATCTGTGCGTGGGCGGTCCGCAGCGCGCCCGCACAGGGGGAGTTGAAGGGGTAGCGGTGGACGGCGCCGACCGCGACCGGCCCCGGCGCGTCGCCGAGGACACCGGGGGCGGCGAGCGGGGCGTCCGACACGGCGCTGGCGAAGGCGACCCGGCGCAGCTCCGCGCTGCCGTCGCTCATGCCGGGCGGCGCCTCGTCACCCGCCAGCAGGCCCTGGTAGAGGTCCACGGAGGCCAGATCGCAGAACTGCGGGACGGCGACGTCCAGGAGGGTGCGGGCGGTGGTCTCCAGATCGAGGGAGTTGCCTATCCGGGCGCCGGCTTCGTTGAGCAGGGCGAGGTTGCGGCGGGCGTTGGCGGCCTCGCGCTCGGCGCGCCGACGGCCCGTCACATCGGCGGCCAGCGCCGCGACACCGATCGGGCGGCCGCTGGCGCCGTGCAGCCGGTAGAGCGAGACCGCCCAGCGGCGGCGGTCCTCCTCGCCGGGCGCCATCCCGACCAACTGCATCTCGGTGACCGGCTCGCCGGTGTCCAGGACGCGGCGCAGCGCGACGGTCATCCGCTCGGCCTCGGAGCGCGGCAGGAAGTCGTGCGGGCTGCAGCCGCGGTACTTGCTCGCCGGACCGCCGAAGACCGTGGCGAAACGTTCGTTGACCCGCAGCAGCCGCAGATCCGTACCGAACAGGGTGAAGCCCATGGGAGATTGACCGAAAACGGCCTGCGAGGCGGCGAGGTCGGTCTCGATGCCGCGCAGCGCGCGGACATCGACGACGAGGCAGACCGCGGCCCGCTCGCCGTTCTCGTCGCGCGAGGGCATCACATAGATCTCGGCGAGCCCGTCGGCGTCCGTGCCCTCTCCACGGCGGTAGGGCACCAGGCCGGTCCACTCCCGGCCGTCAAGGATCTCGGACACCTTGCGGCGCCCGGTCGCCCGCAACTCGCGGGGGACGAAGGCCTCGACGGGGTCCTTGCCGAGTGCGTACCGCGCGGGTATGCCGAGCATGTCCTCGGCCCGCTCGCTCCACTGGTCGATCCGCCCGTCGGGGCCGAGCGAGAAGGAGGCCACGCGAATGTAGTCATAGATCGACCCGGGCCGGCTGCTCTGCCACACGGGCGGGCCTTGCAGCTCACGCGCGTGTGGGCGGCCACCTGGATCACCGGAGCCGTCCGCACCGCCCTGACCCTCGGCCTGCGCGGGTTCTTCCCCGCCAGATGACATCTCGCTCACGAGCCCCGTCCCCTCCAGCTCATCGTGCCCGGACCGGACCCGCCTGAGTATCCAGCACCTCGACTATCCGGAACACGGTCTTCACGATCACAGCACAGTCTCGATCGCAGGTCATCGACGGAATGTCGATGAATTGGCAACGATCAGACCCACCTGTCTCCTAACCAGCCACCGACAGCTCGAACCACACTGTCTTGCCACTCTTTCCGCGACGGGTCCCCCACCGCCGCGAACTGCATGCGACCAGCTGCAATCCACGGCCTCCCTCGTCGTCGGGAGCGGCGTCGCGCTCTTGCGGCGGGTCGGGCAGCGGATCGGAGACCTCGACGAGCAGCCCGTCGGTGTTGAGGAGCACCATACGGACTCCGATCGGCCCGCTGGCGTGACGCAGGGAGTTGGTGACGAGCTCGCTCACGAGTAGTACGGCCATGTCGGCGGCGCCGTTCAGCCCCCAGTCGTCCAGCACCTGCCGCACCGCCGTGCGGGCCGTGCGCACCGCCCCGGGGTCAGCCGGAAAACTCCATTCGGCACTGGGAGCACCGGAGGCCCTGCCGCGCCTGCGGACGTTCCCGGAGTCCGGCTCCGGGACCCCTGCCGCTGCGCTGTCGCTCACGCCGATCACATCCCAGCCCGATGGCAATCCCCGTCGCCTTGCCTGCATCGAAGGGGTCATTCAGGACATACCCGCTATGTATCCCTCAGTACCGCCTGCAGCGGCGCACTGTGGCACAAATGAAACATATCGGCGTGCTGGAGTGAGGCGGTGCGGGCGGGCAGTACAGGCGGACGGGCAGCACGTACAGACCGGCAATGCAGACGGACGGGCAATGCAGGCAGACGGGCAGCGGAGGCGGACGGGCAGCGGAGGCGGACGGGCAGCGGAGGCGGACGAGCAGCGGAGGCGGACGAGCAGCGGAGGCGGACGAGCAGACCAGCTCGCCGAGGGCGTCCGTACGGGCAGGGGGCGACGGTGTGCGGTCACCAGTCGCCGGTCACCGGATCCGGCACACGAAGCCGGCCTGGGCCGCGTACGGGGCCCTCAGGGCCGCGCACGGGGCCCGGCTCGGCGACTACGGCCGCAGGCTCGGCGCCCCGGCCGTCCCCGCCAGCCGGCGCATCGCCTCGGCCACCGCCGGGCGGTCCTGGTCCAGCCAGTCGACCTGGGACTCCTCACCGGGCAGCAGCCAGCGCAGCTCATCGTGATCCTGCAGAGGCCGCGGCGCCCCGGACAGCAGCCGGGCCGTCCACACCTGCAGGACATAGCCGGGCCGCAGCACCCACTCCCCCGGGATCCGCTCCTGGGCCGCCGCCTCGATACCCAGCTCCTCGCGCAGCTCTCGCTCCAGCGCCTGCTCGGGTGTCTCGTCGTCTTCCACCTTGCCGCCGGGCAGCTCCCAGCGGCCGGCCAGTGCGGGCGGTGCACTGCGCCGTGCGGCCAGCAGCCGCCCGCGCTCGCACACCGCTCCGCCCACCACTACGCGCACGGTCGTCATGCGCGGCAGCCTACGTGCCCCGCCCTCGTCCCGCTTCCCGCTCGCCGCCTCTCAGGTCGCCGCCCGGTCGGCCTTCTCGACCACGTAAAGCTGCTGGTGGCCGCGCGTTCCGAGCCGGTCGGCCACCCGCTCCGCCTCCGCTCGGGTGGCATAGCGGCCCACGCGATACCGGTTGCCGCCTTCGTCCTGGCGGATGACGAGCCAGGGGAGCACTGCTCCGCCCTCGGTCATTGCGCCCCTCCGTCCGCCGCGTAGCGCGCCGTCGCACGCCCCTGGTCTGCTGATGCCGAAATCGCAATCCGCATATGCCCGAGCCTACGCCCGACCTTTACTCACCGGATATGGATTTTCACAAAGAGATACCGAACCGGCCACCCGCGGGCCCCCGGCGTACCGGAAGCGGCCTGCGAGTGGCCGGTGGTCCCGAGGAGTCCCGGGCGATGTACGAAGTGGTGTGGAACGGGCGCGGCTCAGGCGCCGACGGGTGCCTTGGCCTCTTCGGCCTGGGCAGCCGCTTCCTGCTCCGCCGCATGGCTCTCGGCCTCGGCCTGGAGCAGCGTCGGGTTACGCCAGGAGCTGCGCACGCCCCAGTAGTAGAAGGCGAGACCGATCGCGGCGACCAGGAGGATGTCCCAGCCCTCGGGCAGATAGCCCTTGCCGCCGAAGTCCTTGCCGCCCAGGTACGAGACAGCGGCCATGACCAGCAGATACGCCACCATCCAGGCACCGGCCTTGAGGTGCGGACGCAGCTCTGCCCACGGCTTGCGGCCCTGGGTCAGCGGCTTGCCGATCTCGTACCAGGCCCAGACCGGCAGTCCGACGGCCATGATCAGGATGACCTTGCCGGTCAGCGGCCAGCGGCCCCAGTACAGGACCAGCGAACCGAAGATCATCGCGATCGGCGCGATGACCGGCATCGCCCGCAGCTTGACCGGCCGCGCGAGGTCCGGCGACAGCCGGCGCAGCGACATCACCGCGACCGGTCCGGTGATGTACGAGATGACCGTGGCGACCGAAACGATCTCGGCGAGCGAGCCCCAGCCGCGGAAGACCGCGAGGAACAGGAAGGCGATCGCGAGGTTGAGCAGCAGCGCCGGACGCGGCACACCGGTCTTCTTGTCGACCTTGCCGAAGATGCCGGGCAGATGACCGTTCTCCTGCACGCCCTGGATCATGCGCGAGGTGGTGGCCGCGTAGATCATGCCCGTACCGGACGGCGAGACAAAGGCGTCCGCGTACAGCAGCAGCGCCAGCCAGTTCAGGCCCCAGGCCACCGCGAGGTCGGCGAGCGGCGAGTTGAAGCCGAGCGAGGCCCAGCCGCCGCCGGCGGTCAGCTTGTCGCCGGGCACCGCCATCAGGAACGCGACCTGCAGGGCGACATAGATGACCAGCGCGATCACGATCGACCAAACGACGGCCTTCGGCAGCGACTTGCCGGGGTTGCGGGCCTCACCGGCCATGTTCAGCGGGGACTGGAAGCCGTTGTAGGCCCAGACTATGCCGGACACGGCGACGGCGGTGAAGACCGAGCTCCAGCCGTTGGGCGTGAAGCCGCCGTGGTGGGTGATGTTGCCGGTGTCGAAGTGCGCCACCATCAGCGCGCTCGCGGTCAGCACCGGGACCACGACCTTGAAGACCGTGATCGCGGTGTTGGTCTTCGCGAACAGCGAGATGGCGAACCAGTTGAGGAAGAAGTAGAAGATCAGCAGGATGCTGGCGAGCCCGACGCCGGTGCCGGTCAGCTCCTTGCCGTCGTAGAGCGCATGCGCCCAGCCGAAGTCCCAGGAGCTCATGTACTGGACGGAGGCGGTGGCCTCACCCGGGATGACCGAGACGATCGCGATCCAGTTCGCCCAGGCCGCGAGGTATCCGGCGAGCGAACCGTGCGAGTACTGGCCGTAGCGGACCATGCCGCCGGCCTTCGGGAACATCGAGCCGAGCTCGGTGTAGGTGAGCGCGATCGTGAGGGCGACGAGCGCCCCGATGAGCCAGGCGAGAATCGCGGCCGGGCCCGCAATCGCGGCGGCGCGTTCGGCTCCGAAGAGCCAGCCGGAGCCGATGATGGACCCGAGACCCGTGGCGGTCAGGGCGATGGTCCCGAGGGACCGACGGTAATTCGAGTGCGAGCCCTGCTCTGCGCTCGGGGTCTTCGTCGTGCTCACGTGCTTGGTCTCCTGGTCTTCCCCCGTGCCGTGCACAAACTTCGCCATCGTAAGAGCGAATCGAGGCGTCGGCTTCCCACAGCAGCCAGAAAAAGGCCTGTAGTTGAGGGTCTGTGAGTTATCCAACACAAGGTTTCAGCCATATTTTGTGTGCGAATAGCCACAAACTGGACACTCGCCAGAGAACCGGGACCGGGATCAGGGCGTCTCGCGCCCGCGTACGGAGGATGCGGGAGCGTTTTGCGCACGCGTATGGGGCTCGGAAAGGGTCTCGCGCAGGTGCCGGCGCAGAGGGCAGGTGCCGGCACAGAGGTGGGCGCTGCCGCTCGCGCACCGGGGTGCGGGAGCGGCAGCGGAGCTTCGCGGCTACTTCACCGGCAGGTGGTACGTGACCCGGTACCGGTCCGCGAGGGTGACGACATCGGCCGTCTCGACCGGCCTGCCGCCCGCGAAGTACGTACGCGAGACGACCAGGACGCCGTGCCCGGGGACCCCGCCCAGCGTCATGGCCTCCTCCGCCAGCGCGGGCCGCGCCCCGACCTCTTCGACGACGTTGTCCACCACCACATCGATGGCCGCCATCCGCTCGACCACGCCGCGCCCCGCCAGCGGCCCCTCCTCCGGCAGCATCACGGGCGTCCGCCCGGTCACCTCCAGGGGCTCCCAGGAGGTCGAGAGCATCGACGGCTCCCCCTCCGCCCGGAAGACATAGCGCGTCCGCATCACCTTGGCGTCCTGCGGGATGCGCAGCCGGGCGGCGATGGCAGCGCCGGCCGGCTCCTGCTCGCTGTGGGACTCCCAGGTGCCCCGCACCCGCTCGTCCGTCTGCTCCTGCCGGAACGGCGTACAGCCGCCCGCCGAGTGGAAGCCGACGCGGGCGATACGGCGCGGGACGGGCTGTTCGCGTACGTAGGTTCCCGACCCCGAGCGGCCCTCGACCAGCCCCTCGGCCATCAGGACCTTGCGCGCCTCCAGGGCGACGGTGTCCGAGACGCCGTACTCCTCGCGGATGCGCGCCTGGGAGGGAAGGCGGGTGTGCGGCGGCAGCACCCCGTCGACGATCTTCTGGCGCAGGTCGCCGGCGACGCGGAGGTATGCGGGCTGCTCACCGAAAGGCACGTGCCCCTCCCAACAGCTTGACGGTGAGCAACAGCGTGGCAACCGCGCGTTGCCGATCGCAAGCTTGGGCCAGATATTCACCTGATGTGATGAAACCCAGCTCAGCCCGTGTAAACGACCGAGGCCGGGCACCATGGGTTCTCGTACCCCCACCCCGCGCCACCCCACCCTTCCTTTCCACCCGGTAGCCGCCACCCATGCGTGTCACGATCGAAAAGGAAGCACGGTCGAGCCGGAGCGAGCAGCACGGTCGAGCCGGAGCGAAGAGACGCCCGAACGGCGCACGGCACACGGAACGCACGGCAGGCCGCGGTCGTGGGACACAGCAGACAGAAGACGGCACAGCACCCGGCAACGGAACGCGGGACGCGGTATCAGGACGCGAAGGAAGGGACCCCATGCCCGCCGAACCCCAGCTCTCCCCCATGCCCAAGGACTGGCAGCGGGCACTCGCCGTCGTCGCACACCCCGACGACCTCGAATACGGCGCCGCGGCCGCCATCGCCGAATGGACCGCCGCGGGGCGCGAGGTCAGCTACCTCCTGGTCACCCGCGGTGAGGCCGGCATCGACGGACTCGCGCCCGGGGAGGCCGCCACGGTCCGCGAGACCGAGCAGCGGGCCGGCGCCGCAGTGGTCGGCGTCCACACCGTCGAATTCCTCGACCACCACCACGACGGCATCATCGAGCCCGGTCCGGCGCTGCGGCGTGATCTGTCCTCGGCCGTCCGGCGCCACCGCCCCGAGCTGCTGCTCACCCTCAACCACCACGACACCTGGGGCGGCGGCCACTGGAACAGCCCGGACCACCGGGTCGTCGGCCGCGCCGTCCTCGACGCCGCGGGCGACGCCGGCAACCGCTGGATCTTCCCCGAACTCGCCGGCGCGAAGGGCCTGGCGCCCTGGAACGGCGTCCGCTGGGTGGCCGTGGCGGGCTCCCCGCACCCCACGCACGCCGCGGAGGTCGGCCCCGGCATCGACCGCGCGGTCGACTCACTGGCAGCACACGGGGCGTACATCAGGGGCCTGCGCGGCGCCGAACAGGACCCGCACGCGTACGCCCGCACCTTCATCGAGCAGATGCTGCGCACCGGCGGCGAACGCTACCGGGGCCGCCCCGCCACGCTCTTCCAGCTCTTTCCCCGCTGAGCGCCCGCTTGAGCGCCCGCTTGAGCGCCCGCTTGAGGCCCGCCAAGGGCTCTCCCGGCGCCTCCCCCCTTCCCCTCCTCACCCCTTCCGCGCCACGTAGTAGACGTTCAGGATGTCGCCCGGCACCTCCCGGGTCTCGACCTCGCCGAACCCGGCCTCCGCCAGCATCCGCAGCGCGGCCTGCCGCCCCCAGGCCGTGCCCAGCCCCGCGCCGCCCTCCGCGAGGGAGACGGTCATGCAGTAGAAGACCGACAGGGCGTAGAGGGTGGGTCCCAGTGGATGGCCGATGTTCTCGGACAGCTCGCTGGAGGCCGCGATGTCGCCCATCAGGAAGATCCCGCCGTCCCGCAGGCCGTTCGCGACGGCGGCCAGTGTGCGGGCGGGACGCGCCAGGTCATGGATCACGTCGAAGGCCGTGATCAGGTCGTAGGAGCCGGCGAGTTCGGCCGTATCGGCCACCTCGAAGCGGGCGTTGCCCAGCCCCCACCGCGCGGCCTCCGCCCGTGCCGTGGCGATGCCCGCGGCGGAGATGTCCATTCCCGCGAACCGGCTTCCGGGGAAGGCGCGCGCCAGCAGGTTGACGGCATGCCCCTGCCCGGTGCCGATGTCCAAGACGTCGATCCCGGAGCGCAGTTGGTCCGTGAGCCCCGGCACCAGCGGCACGATCGTGCCGGTCAGCGCGGCGTCGTACACCCGCGCCGTCTCCTCGGCCTGCACGTCCTGGAAGTGCGGATACGAGGAGTACGGCACCCCGCCGCCGGCCCGGAACGCCGCAAGGACCTCGTCCTCCACGTCACCCATCATCGCCAAGTACTGCATGAAGGCAGCCATGTTGTCCGGCCCCGCGGCCCGGGACAGCACGGCGGCGTGCTCGGGCGGCAGCCGGTAGCCGCCGTCCTCGGGGGCGTACGCGACGATGCCGCCGACCGTCATCCCGCCCAGCCACTCCCGCACATAGCGCTCGTCGAGCCCGGCCGCCTCGGCGATCTGCGCACTGGTCGCCGACGGCAGACCGGACATCACGTCGAACAGGCCCGCGCGGTGGCCGAGGCTGCAAAGGTGCCCCAGACAGGAGTCGTTCAGCACCTGGAGCATCCGTCCGGTGAACTCCTCCTGCCGCACCGGATCCGGGCGCGCCGGGGTCCGCTCGCTCATCGCCGCCTCCTCCTGACGCCGGAGTACGGTGCGAGGCCCCTCGCCCGCGCAACGGCGCGACGCGGGCACACCCGCGCCACCATCGGCCACACTGCCCCACTCCTGCACTTTGCGACTTCTTTACCCCTTTTCCGATGCTACGCGGAGGTTGGGAAGTCTTCACAGCCGCCAGAACACCGGGCCGCCCTCCCGGCCGGTTCCTGTGGGCCGTCGGTGGCAAAGTGACCCGCGCCCGCTTGCGCCTGCCGTCGGGTGCCGCCCTCGCGCTGGACAATCGCCCTGGTCACCACGTACGGACGCATCTCAGCGGACTGAAGTGAGGGGAACGGCCCATGGACGGAGCGGGACATCCGGATCGCAGAACACTGATCGCCGGCGGAGTTGCGGCCGCCACCGTCGCGCTGGCGGGGTGCGCCACGACCAGCGCCGCCCCGTTGGCGGCCGACTCTCCGTCGCCGGCACGGCCGACCACGCCCGAAGCGGCCTTCCAGAGACTGATGGACGGCAACGCCCGCTGGGTGAGCGGAGACCTCCAGCACCCCGACCGGGACCCGAGCCGCCGCGAGTTCGTGGCCCAGAAACAGGTGCCCTTCGGCTCGGTCCTCTCCTGCATCGACTCCCGGGTACCGCCCGAGCTCCTCTTCGACACCGGCCTGGGCGACCTCTACGTGATGCGCACGGGCGGAGAGGCGGTCGGCCCGGTGGTCACGGGTTCGGTGGAGTACGGCCCCATGACGAGCGGCACCCCCCTCATCGTGGTCCTCGGACACCAGCGCTGCGGCGCCGTCGAGGCGTCCTACAAGTCCCTCCGCGACGGCAAGCCCCTGCCCGGCAACCTTGAGGCGATCGCCAGGGCCCTGCGGCCGGCGTACGAGCAGACGGTCCGCGAGGGCGGCGGCGGCGACCCCGTCGACACCATGGCCCGCGCCCAGGTCAAACTGACCGCCGCCAACCTGCGCTCCAACCAGGACCTGGCCCCCCTCGTGGCCAAGGGCAGCCTCGCCGTGGTGGGCGCCTACTACTCCCTCGACAGCGGCAAGGTGGAGGTCCTGGCCGGCGCACCGTCCTGACCGGAGGAGGCGGGACCACTCCGGCGTTGATGATCTCGTAGCCCCAGCCTTGCCGAGTCGCTACGGTTGAGCCATGACCGCACTGCCCGCCGGGGTGCGCCCGCCGCGCGTGGAAGGCTGGTTCGCGGAGGACCTGGACCACCTCCCCGAGGCGCCCCGCCACACCGAGCTCATCGACGGAGCGCTTGTCTTCAGGGTGGCCCCGCAGCGGTCGTGGCACGGCCGCCTCGTCACCTCTCTCACCGTGGCTCTCATGGACCAGGCACCCGACGGCATCGAGGTCGAGCGGGAGATGACCATCCGCCTCGACGCTCGCAACCGCCCGGAGCCCGACCTCCTGCTGGCCACGGCCCCGTACGAGGCGGACCGCACCTGGTTCACCCCGGAGGACGTCCTGCTCGTCATCGAGGTCGTCTCGCCCGAGTCCGCCCACCGCGACCGCACCGTCAAGCTGCGCAAGTACGCCGAGGCCGGAATCCCGCACTACTGGTGCATCGAGGACGAGGACACCGTCCCCGCCGTACACGTCTACGAGCTCGACGAGCCGACCCGCTCCTACGCGCCCGCAGGGATCTTCCGCCATACGCTCCAGCGGTCCCTGCCCTTCGAGATCAGCCTCGATCTGGACAAGCTCGCACCGGGCCGGTCCGGCTGAGACCACGGTGGGAGGTCAGCGCCACGTCGGGCGCGGGGAGAAGGGAAAAGGGCCGGACTCTCTTCGTCCGACCCTTTTTCCTGCGCGTTCGGCGACTCGGGGCGCCTGCGGCAGACGTGCGACTACACGTTGAACCGGAATCTGTAGTGCAGGGCTCCCATCTGCGAAAACGCGGGTTTGGAGGGGGCATCCCAACACGAGCGTTCTATCCCAGCACCATGCAGGCCAGACGGCTCTGAGCCAGTCGGCACGAGTTCGCAGGGCTCGACGACGATGACTCAGTCGATGTGCACCTGATCTCCACCTGGTACTTCCGAAGCCCTGGCCGGAGCCGGATGCCCTGAGGCCTTGGACGCGTCCCCCTCCAGCGCATACGCGAGCGCGAGCGCAATCCGCTCGATCCAGTTGAGGGCGTCCGTGACATCAGCCTCGCCGATCTGGCGGCGTTGCTTGAGGTCGCCGTCGATCAGATCCGCGTCGTGTGCGATCTGGTTGCGGCGGCGGAGCAACAGGACGTACTGGCCGCGCAGCCGTTTGTCGTCGTATGAAGTGCGGTACTGGCTCCACCGGTTAACCCACTTCGCCGCCTCCCGCCACACCTTGACGTCGGTGACGAGCGACATCACCTTCGCGATGGCGTCCGGGTTCTGCAAGGTCTGATGGGCGATTTCCTGGCGCGCCCGCTCCGCGACCACCTCGGCCATGGTCGTTTCGCCCCGTTGCACCCTCTCCACACAGTGCAGCGGCAACAGGTAGTCACGGAGCTTGCGCGGCATGTCCGGGTCGTCCTTGGCAGCTTCCTCGGCGACCCGGCGCAACACCTCCTCCTGCACCCAGTGTTCGAGGGCGGCGATGGACTGCACCCAGGCGGCCCGGTAGAAATCGCCGGTGTCGATGCCCTTGGGGCTGAGCACTTCCAGTGCCTGCCCTGCTCGGACCATCTGGCGTGCGTATGACAGGTTCGTGACGAACGACTCGAACTGACGGGTCTGAGGGTGTGCGATGGCCATGCATACCTCTGTGCGGCGCGTGGAGGGAAGGGGAACTTCGGGACGTGGACTCCTGATGTTCCCTGCACCGTATAGAGGCCGGTCAAGCGGCTTTGCGGATCATGGTCGGTTTGTGGCTCGATCTGATCGGTTCAGCTCCGGATCCGGCCCTCCACTCTCTTGCGACAGGACTCTGGAGCCCTCCGCGATACGCATGGAGTCGGCCAGGCTCGCGTCTAGGCATCGGCCCAGGTAGCGGAGCTTGCCTGCACCAGCCGTATGGCCCGCCAGCATCGCCCCAGGGTTCCGCAACACGCGGGCGAGCGACCATGGCAGCTGCAAGGCCGTGTGCTAGCCGGTCAGCCGCGAGGCCACTTCACCGCCGGAGCCGGAGACGACGTAGCAGGATTTGCCGTTGGCGCTGTCTCAGGAGAGGTGGCGGGGTTGGTCGAGAGGTGTCCGCCATTGCGGCTGTCGCGGCTGCTCCATCTTCGGGCAGGTACATCGTAGAGACGTTCCGGCGATAGGAACCTTTGACACCGCCGTCCCAGAGGAATGGCCGGCAGTAGCAGCACGGGAACGCCGAAGGGCCACAAGGCACTTGGCATGGCGGCTCTCCGGAGCGGTGACGACGAACCTTCGGGCCGTCGTCAGACTTCTTCCGCCCCCGGTACGTCCACATCCGCGCCCAGGGACTTCGCGATGGCAGTGAACTCGGCGAGGGCGGACTGGAGATCGCGCAAGATCTCCTCGGCGATGACCTCCGGCTCCAGGTCACTGTCCGCGTCCTCCAGGGCCGGGTCCTTCATCCACGTGATGTCGAAGTTGACCTTGTCGCGCGCCGTCAACTCCTCGTATGTGTACGGCTTCCAGGGGCCGTCGTCGTCCTTGTCGGCGACCCGGGCGGAAATCGGCTCGCCCGCCTTGTACTTGGCTACGAAGTCGTCGAGGTGGGGCCGGGTCAGCGGGCACTTCTTCATGGTGAAGTGCTGGCCGGTGCGGAAGTCGTAAACCCAGGTGGCGGTGGTGTGTGGCTTACCGTCGGCGCGCGGGGGCTTCTTGTCGAAGAAGAGGACGTTGGCCTTGACGCCGCCCGCGTAGAAGATGCCGGTGGGCAGGCGCAGGATCGTGTGCAGGTCGAACTCGTCCAACAGCTTGCGGCGGATCTTCTCGCCTGCGCCGCCCTCGAAGAGGACGTTGTCCGGCAGGACGACGGCCGCCCGGCCGTTCACGGCGGTCAGCGACATGATGTGCTGGAGGAAGTTGAGCTGCTTGTTGGTCGTGGTGGCGGTGAAGTCGTCGCGGTCGTACTGGACGTCCTCCTTCTCCAGGTCGCCGTCCTGGCCGATCACGGTGATTGCGGATTTGCGCCCGAAGGGCGGGTTGGCGAGGACGAGTGAGGCGTGCCGACCGCTCGGCTTCTCTGCAAGCGCGTCGCCGACGTCGATCAGGCTCGGGCCGTCGCTCTTGCCGATGCCGTGCAGGAGCATGTTCATGGCGGCGAGGCGGGCGGTACCGGTGACCAGCTCGTTGCCCCAGATCTTGCGCCCGCTGTCGTACGCCTTGCGGGCCTCAAGGTCCATGTCCTTGATGTGGAGCCGGGTGATGTACGTGTGCGCGGCGATCAGGAACCCGCCGGTGCCGCAGGCGGGGTCGGTGATGGTGTCGTCCGGCCCCGGCCTGGTCACGTCTACCATCGCGTCGATGAGCGCGCGCGGCGTGAAGTACTGGCCGGCGCCGGTCTTGGTGTCGGATGCCCCCTTGGCGAGCAGCCCCTCGTAGGCGTCGCCCTTGAGGTCAGTCCCGGTGACCGTCCACTCCTCTCGACCGATCAGCTCCACGACCAGCTTTTCGAGCAGCGCCGGCTTGGTGATCCGGTTCTGCGCGTCGGCGAAGATCGTGCCGATGGTGGTGTGGGGCTTACGGCCCAAGTGCTCCAGGATGGCGCGGTAGTGGGCTTCGAGTTCCGCTCCGCGCTTGCTGACGAGGGACTTCCAGTTGTAGTCCTCCGGCACGATGCCGCTGAGGTCGCGGCCCTCCCACGGGTCGTCCTCGATCTCATCGACCATCTTCAGGAAGAGCAGGTACGAGAGCTGTTCTACGTACTCGATGGTCGACATGCCGTTGTCGCGGAGAACGTTGCAGTAGTTCCAGAGCTTGGCGACCAGAGTGTTGGTCTGCGCGGCGGCCTTCTTCGACTTGGGCGTCTCGGTGAGGAGGACACCCTCGGCGGAGGGGATGGCTGCGCCGTCTGGCGTCGGGACGAGGGCGGTCACTGGAAGAGCTCCTGCTGAACGGTAGTGACGGGGGCGGGGGTTGGAGCGGGGGCGGCGGCCTCGGTCGCCTTGGCCGCGGCGGCCGTCTTGCGGGGGCGCGCGGCGCGCTTGGTCTTTCGGGCAGGCTTGGCGGCGTCGCGCTCGGCGGCGATGCGGGCGAGGAAGGTGGTGGCGGGTTCGTCGGTGGGGTTCTGGGGAAGCAGGTTGCCGTTGAACGCCTTCCGGAGCAGGGCCGACCGCAGAGCGTCTGCCCGCTGAGCGGCACGGTCGACTTCACGGCCGATCGCCTCGGTGCCTGACAGCAACTCTTCGCAGCGCTGGACGAGATCTTTCTGGATCTCCAGAGGGGGAATCGGGAACTCGACCACTTTCAAGCGCTTTGACGACAAGTGGGCGATGTTCGTCGTGATGCGTACCTCGCGCATGAACCTGCGAGCGTGCAAATGCCGCCGGAATACCATGAGTGCCCATTCAGGGAGAACACCCGGACCCGCCTGGAATCGCAACAGACTGTTCGTAAATGCAACATTCTCCGGAACCCCGCGGTACATCGCTGGACGACCCACCAAATGCGGGCTCTGCCCTTCGTTCAGGAGGATGTCCCCCTTGTGGAGCCGGTACTTCTCAAAGATCCCCGAAAAATCCATTTCCATGACGCTGGAGATGTCGATCCGGTCCTCGAAAACATTGGCCACGCGCAGGTAGGGACGCATTTCGGGACCGTGATGCCAGTCGGGGTGCCGGGCTCGCCCCAACTCCAGAGTTCCAGCCTCACCGACAGTCGTAACTGTCCAACCGGCGGGGGCTGTCTCGGGGACCAATGAGGTGAAGACCGACTTGCGTAGAACCTCGATCCGCTTGCATGCCAGTCGCAGCGTCTGCTCGGCCGCGTCGAGCCGGGAGAGCTGCTCCTCGAGGGCCTCGACGATGCGGTGCTGTTCGGCGAGTGGAGGGACCGGAACCTGACGCGCGAGAATATCTTTGCTCTTAGCACGAGTATGGCTACCCGTTACGCCAGAAACGGATGACGAGATCCATTGCCGGAAGGAAGGGGAGGAAAGATAGTACTGGAGATACTTTCCAGAAACCCCCGTACTGCCACTGTGAAGCCGGAGCACAACCCACTCCGGAGAACAGACTTGGATCAAACCTTCATTTCTGCCCGTGACACTCCATACGCGGTTAATGCGCGGGTTGATTTTACAGATCAACACGTCGCCCGGCTCGACAGAGAGCTTAGCGCTCCCAATCTCTCGCCCGTCCAAGACTTCGGGGGAACCACTTGCGAACGACGGCACGCTCCACAGTTCGTAAACATTCCCCTCAGAAGGAACAACCGTCTCCCTGACCTCGCTGCCGAGGTCCCCGAGGCGTGCCCAAGCCCACCCTTCCGGCAACCCGCCCACACTCATACTCAAGCCAGTTCCTGATTCAGCTCGTCCAGCAGTTCCAGCGCCCGGTCCTTATCACCGAAGGCGTTTGCGAAGCCGCGGCCGCCGCCCTTCGCCGAGAAGGGGAGGTGGCTGAAGTCCTCGCGTTCCATGCCCACGTCCACCGCGATGGCGTCCTTGATGCGGTGCAGCCACCATTGTTGGTCCTCGGTGAATTCGACGCCCGCCTGGTCCTGCCGCAGCAGCCAGCCCCCGAAGCGCTCCTCGACCACCGTACGGTAAGGGCGGAGTTCGTCGTCTGCGCCAAGCGTGTAGCGGACCAGGTTCATGAGGTCGCCGAGGCCGGCCGATTTCGACAGGGATTCCGACGCCTTGCCGAGCAGGTCATAGTGGTCCCATATGACTTTCGGGGTCCACGTTCGGTTGGTGGCCTTGATGGTGGCGAGCAGCTCGCGAAGATGGGCCCGTGCCTCCTGCGGGCGGACCCGCGATCCGCTGCCGAGGATCACCTGGAGTGCGATCGCCTCCGCCGCCTGCTCGTCGCGCCGACGGCTGTCCAACAACTGGCGCCACTCGGCGAGTTCCTTCTCCGCGCGTTCTTCTCGCGGGACCTCCGTCAGCCGCACCCCGACCTCGGTCGTCGCGTCGTACGTCAGGTCGTGCTGCTGCTTGATGCCGACGATCAGCTTGCGGAGCTCCGGGTGCGTGGTCAGGACCTCGACCGCGCCCTGGACGAGGCGCCGGGCCTGGTCCGCGCCGCCCTCCCGGTGTGCCCGGTCCTGGGTGTCGACATCCACCGCGTCCGAGATCCGGCGGACCAACTCGCCGAGTGGGACGCCGCCCGAAGCCTGCTTGATCTGCTCGCGCTCCTCCCCGGTGAGCTTGCGGTCCAGGCGGGCCAGGCGACGGCCGAGCGTCTCGGCCTGTTCGGCGGTGAGGGAGCGGCTGCCCGCCTTGTCCATGAGCTTGTCCGTGCTGAGGGCACCGGTGTCCGGCGGCAGCATCGGCCGGGTGTCGACCAGCGGCGACGCGGTGACGCCCACCGCGTCGACCAGGACGAAACGGTCCTTGGCGAGGTCGGCCGCCGCCTCCGGCGTCACGGCCTTCAGCTCGTCGGCGTCGATCGTGCGGGAGCCGCGCCCCTTCATCTGTTCGAAGAGGACGGGACTGCGTACGGCCCGCAGGAATACCACGCACTCCAGGGCGCGGACGTCCGTCCCCGTGGCGATCATGTCGACTGTCACGGCGACCCGGAGCAGCGGCGAGTTCCGCAGGTTGTTGACGAGCTGCTCAGGGTCGTCGCCCTTGTCCCGGGACCGGTAGGTGATCTTCTTGGCGAAGGCGTCACCGCGTCCGAAGACCTCCTTGACCTGCTTCAGGACCTCGTCGGCGTGGTCGTCGCTCGCCGCGAAGACAAGCGTCTTGGGTAGTTCGGCACGGCCCGGGAACCAGCGCTGCCAGTTGTTCTTGTAGGCGGTGAGGACGGCCCTGATCTCGTCCTCAGTGATCACCGTGCGACCGATCTGGCCGACCGTGTACGCGAAGTCCTCGTCCAGTTCCTCGTACCGCTGGGTACGGGTCTTGCGGTCGCGGATACGGACCGTGGTGCCCTTGTCGATCTTCGCGCCGCCCGCTTCCCGTACCGAGGTGTCCATGGTGACCACGTCGAAGTCGACGTTGACGCCGTCGGCGACAGCCTGCTCGTAGGTGTACTCCGAGACCAGGTTGTTGTCGAAGAAGCCCTTGGTCTGGCGGGTGGGGGTGGCAGTGAGGCCGACGAGGTGGGCGTCGAAGTAGTCGAGGACGCCGCGCCACAGGCCATAGATGGAGCGGTGGCACTCGTCGATGACGATCACATCGAAGGACTCGATGGGAACGTCCGCGTTGTACTCGACACTGACCGGGCGGTCGGTCATGTAGTTCTCGTCGAGGGTGGAGGCGTCCTCGCGGTCCTCGGCCTCGCCCGTGTCCGCCAGCGGCTCGCCCTTGAGGAGGGAGTACATGCGCTGGATGGTGGAGACGACGACGGCGGAGGTCTCCTGGAGGCCGGCCCGGCCGAGGGTATCGACGTTGTAGAGGTCCGTGAACTTACGGTTCTCGTCCGGGGCACGGTATTTGTCGAACTCGGCCTTGGCCTGGCGGCCAAGGTTGTTGCGGTCGACGAGGAAGAGGATGCGGCCCGCACCCGCGTGCTTGAGCAGCCGGTACGCCTCGGTGACGGCGGTGTAGGTCTTCCCCGCACCGGTGGCCATCTGGATCAGGGCGCGCGGCTTGTCCTGGCCGAGGGAGTGCTCCAGGCCGGTGATCGCTTCCTCCTGTGCCGCGCGGAGGTCGTGGGTCTCCAGGACCGGGAGCCCGGTGCGCAGAGCGGCGCGGAAGGTGGGAGCCTCGGGGCGCTCGGTGGCCCGCTTCATCCAGACGGCGAAGGTCTCGGGCCGGTGGAAGGCGAAGACCGGACGGGAACGGGCGTGCGGGTCGAGGAGGTTGACGAAGAACGTCTCCGCGCCGGTGGTGGCGTAGCGGAAGGCGAACGGTTCGTCCTCGTGCCACACCGCCAGGGAGTGTTCCTTGAGGACACCGGCCGCGTACCGCTCGTTCTGGGCGAGGGCGCCGGCCAGGGCGGTGCCCTCACGCTTGGCTTCAATGACGCCGACGATCATGCCGTCGACGTAGAGGACGTAATCGGCGCGGCCGGTGGCCAGGGCGAACTCGCGGACCGCGACGCCCTGGGAGGCGAGCGGGTTGAGGTTGGCCTTGTCCTGGACGGTCCAGCCGGCCGCGGCAAGCATTTCGTCGATACGGACACGAGCCTGCACCTCGTTGAGCGGTTCGGGCCGCTGCGCACGGGCGACGATCGCCTCGCGGGCGGCGGCGGCGACCGGGCGGGGCTTCAGCCGCTCCTGGTTGTAACGGCTCCGCTGCTCGCTCCTGAGCCGCTCGATCTCCTCCCGATAGCTCGCGGCCAGTGCTTCCGACTCAGCGCGGGCCTGCTCGGCGGCCGCGGTCAGTTTCTCGGCCTCCTCCCGGCCACGCTGCTCGGCCTCCAGGCGGTCGCCGACCTCGCCGAGGCGGGTGCGGGACTCGGCGAGGGTGCGCTGGTGGTGGCCGAGCGCCTCGCGGAGCTCCTCGAGCTCGGCGGGCCCGGCCGCCACGTCACTCGGCAGCCGCGGCGGTACGAACGCAGAGATTTCGCGGACGCCATCGATCGCGCGGGAGAAGAACTGCCCGAGCTGGAAGCAGAGTTCAACGGCCTTGAGGGCCTTGCTGGTGTCGAAGAGGTGGTTGTGCGCGGCGTCGTTCCGCCCTCGGCGAAGGGTGTCGAAGGCGTCCCGGGTTCGGCCCGGCAGCAGACCAGCCCGCTGGAGCCCGGCGAGCCGGTCGACCTGGCGGGCCCCTTCGATGCGCATCCCTGCGCGCTGGACCAGCTCCTCGGCGAGCACCTCTCCGAACTGGCCGGACGCCACATACGAGACGTTGGGGTTGGTGAAGACCGACTGTTCGGCCTGGGAACCGTAGATCGCGAGTAGGGGCTGCATCGCGTAGAGCCGCCCGAAGTTGGGAGACCTTCGGGCCGCTACCTTCAGCTGCTCCGGAACTTGCTCACGACGCCGTGCCCGCCCGCTCATACGCTGCCGCTCCTCGACCAGGCCACATCCGGCCCTCACCTGTGACAAGACCTCTCACCCTACGTCTGACCGGGCACTCCTCTCCGGCAAATGAATCGATCACGTCGTCCAGCCTTCGATGGAGCCACAAGAGGGGCCCGTCTCGGATTGACGGACCCCTCTTGACCGGCGCCTTTACAGGACGCCCAAATTTAGTTGAAACTCCAATTAAACATGGAACCGGGACGTCTTAGACGTTGAACCGGAACTCCACCACATCCCCGTCCTGCATCACATACTCCTTGCCCTCCATGCGGGCCTTGCCCGCGGCGCGGGCGTCCGCGACCGAGCCGGTCTCCACCAGCTCGGCGAAGGAGATGATCTCGGCCTTGATGAAGCCCTTCTGGAAGTCGGTGTGGATGACTCCGGCGGCCTCGGGGGCGGTGGCGCCCTTCTTGATGGTCCAGGCGCGGGTTTCCTTGGGGCCGGCCGTCAGGTAGGTCTGCAGGCCGAGGGTGTTGAAGCCGACGTGGGCGAGGGTGGCCAGGCCCGGCTCTTCCTGGCCGACGGACTGGAGGAGTTCCAGGGCCTCGTCCTCGTCCAGCTCGGCGAGGTCGGCCTCCAGCTTGGCGTTCAGGAAGATCGCCTCTGCGGGGGCGACCAGGGCGCGCTGGTCGTTCTTGAAGTCCTCGTCGGTCAGCTCGTCCTCGTCGACGTTGAAGACGTAGAGGAAGGGCTTGGTGGTGAGGAGGTGGAGGTCGTGCAGGAGCTCTTCGTTGCCGGAGCCCTGGACGATGCCGGCGGAGAACAGCGTGTCGCCCTTCTCCAGGATCGCCTTGGCCTCCTCGACCGCCTTGACCTTCGGGGCCACGTCCTTCTTGATGCGCGACTCCTTCTGGAGACGCGGCAGCACCTTCTCGATGGTCTGGAGGTCGGCGAGGATCAGCTCGGTGTTGATGGTCTCGATGTCGTCCTTGGGCGAGACCTTGCCGTCGACGTGGACGACGTTCTCGTCCTTGAAGGCGCGGATGACCTGGCAGATCGCATCGGACTCGCGGATGTTCGCGAGGAACTTGTTGCCCAGGCCCTCGCCCTCGGAGGCGCCGCGGACGATGCCCGCGATGTCCACGAAGTCGACGGTGGCGGGGAGGATCTTCTGGGAGGCGAAGATCTCTGCCAGCTTGGCCAGCCGCGGGTCGGGGACACCGACGACGCCGACGTTCGGCTCGATGGTGGCGAACGGGTAGTTGGCCGCCAGCACGTCGTTCTTGGTCAGGGCGTTGAACATGGTCGACTTGCCGACATTCGGCAGACCGACGATTCCGATCGTGAGCGACACGTGGCGACTCGACTTCCGAGCGAGGTGGTGGGGTGGGCACGGCCCCGGGAGGGCCGATCCACCAGTCTACGGGGCGGCCGGGGCCGAGCCGCCGCCACCGGGACCGAGCCGCCGTCACCGGGACCGGCCGCGCCCCCGCCCGCCCCCGGGCCCGGAGCGAATCAGTCCGAACCTCGGCCCAATGCGCGTGTCCCGCAACCGGTTAATCCCACTTAGCGGCCTACCGTTGACGAGTGGAGCAACACGAAGCGCGCACCCCCCAACACAGCCCGCCGCGGTCCGCACGTCCGCCCGCGGGCCAGGACGCCCGGCTCCCGCGCCCCGCGGAGGCCGTGGCCCCCGACCCCGACGACGACTTCCTCACCGCGATGCGGGCCTCCGGGTTCGCGGCCGTACCGGCGTCCGCACCCGCGGTCGTGCGGGCCGGCGCGCGCGGTCCCGCACCGGCCGGCCCCCTCCGCGCGCCCGCCCGGGTGCCCGGGACGGCGGCCCCGGGACGCACCCCGGCCCCACCGGAAGGCGTGGAGTCCGCGACCGTCTACCGGGCGCGCCCCCAACGCCCCCTGCCGTCCCCGCCCCCCGCCCTGCGCCGCCGGATGCCGGCCGCCAAGCTCACCGGGCTCGGCTGCTGGCTGCTGGCGACGCTGGCGCTGCTGGCCTTCGCCTTCCTGGACCGGCTGCTGCTCGGCGGCGCACCGGCCCCGTACGGCGTCTGCTACGTGCTGGTCGGGGTCGGCGCGGCGCTCTGGGTCAGGCCGTTCGACCTGGTCATTGCGCCGGTCACGCTGCCGATCGCGTTCACGCTCGGTGCGCTGCCGCTGCAGCACGGTGCGGACGGGTTCGACGGGCTGCTGATGGGCGTTTTCACCGTCCTCGCCCTGAACGCAGGCTGGCTCTACACCGGCACGCTGATCAGCGCGCTGCTCGCGATCGTCCGCCGGGTGCTGATCATTGCCCGGCGTCGGGCCAGCCGACCGGCGAGTCGACCGCAGAGCGCACCGCGCGGTCCGCAGGACCGGCCGACGGGGCGGACGCCCGGGAGGGAGCGCCCGCGGCCGGGGAACCGTCCGCGGCAGGTGGCTCGCCAGCCCGAGCGGCGTACGCAGCCATCGCCGCACCCACAATCCCCGCATTGTTCTGAAGCTGAGCCGGCACGATCTCCGCGCTGACGCCCTCGATCAGCGGCAGGAACTTCTCCGCCTTGCGGCTCACCCCGCCGCCGATCACGAACAGCTCGGGTGAGAACAGCATCTCCACATGGGCGAGGTACTTCTGCACCCGGTGCGCCCAGTGCTGCCAGCTCAGCGCCTCGTCCTCCTTGGCCTTGGTGGAGGCCCGCTTCTCGGCGTCATGGCCGTGCAGCTCCAGGTGGCCGAGCTCGGAGTTGGGCACCAGGCGGCCGTCGGTGAAGAGGGCGCTGCCGATGCCCGTGCCGAGGGTGAGCACGATGACCGTGCCGGTGCGGCCGCGGCCGGCGCCGAAGCGCAGTTCGGCCAGGCCGGCCGCGTCGGCGTCGTTGAGCACCGTGACGGGGCTGCCGGCGGCCTCGCCGCCGAGCCGCGTGGTGAGCAGCGCGGCCGCGTCGAGCCCGATCCAGCCCTTGTCGACATTGGCGGCGGTACGGGTCGTCCCGTCGGTGACCACACCGGGGAAGGTCGCCCCGACCGGTCCCGACCACCCGAAGTGGTCCACGACCTCTTTGACGCCGTCCGCGACCGCATCCGGGGTGGCCGGATGCGGGGTCAGCACCTTGTGGCGCTCCTCCGCGAGCTCACCGCGCTCCAGATCCACCGGGGCGCCTTTGATGCCCGATCCGCCGATGTCCACACCGAAGACCTTCATGGGAAAAGGCTAGGCGTCGGCGGGGCGGCCCGCCCCCGGGATGCACCGACCGGTGCCCGGGGCGGCGCGGCGAACGCGGCGGGCTCAGTCCTCGGTTGCCGCCTTGGCCTCGGCGCGCAGGTCCCGGCGGAGCTCCTTGGGCAGCGAGAAGTGGATGGACTCCTCGGCGGCCGTGATGGTCTCCACGTCCTCGTAGCCGCGCTGGGCGAGCCAGTCCAGGACGCCGTGGACGAGGACGTCGGGGACGGAGGCGCCGGAGGTGACACCGACCGTGGCGACGCCCTCCAGCCAGGCCTCGTCGAGCTCCTCGGCGTAGTCGACCAGATGGGCGTCACGGGCACCGGCGCCCAGTGCCACCTCGACCAGGCGCACGGAGTTCGAAGAGTTCTTGGAGCCGACGACGATGACGAGATCGGCCTGGGCGCCCATCTGCTTCACCGCGATCTGGCGGTTCTGGGTGGCGTAGCAGATGTCGTCGCTGGGCGGCGAGAGAAGGTTGGGGTAGCGGCCCTTGAGGGCGTCCACCGTCTCCATGGTCTCGTCGACCGAGAGGGTGGTCTGGGAGAGCCAGACGACCTTCTCCGGGTCGCGGACCTCGACATTGGCGACGTCCTCGGGGCCGTCGACCAGGGTGATGTGCTCGGGCGCCTCACCGCTGGTGCCGATGACCTCTTCGTGGCCCTCGTGGCCGATCAGGAGGATGTCGTAGTCCTCCTTGGCGTAGCGGACGGCTTCCTTGTGGACCTTGGTGACCAGCGGGCAGGTGGCGTCGATGGTGGCGAGCTTGCCGCGCTTGGCCTCTTCGTGGACGACGGGCGCCACGCCGTGCGCGGAGAAGATGACGATGTTGCCCTCGGGCACCTCCTCCGTCTCGTCGACGAAGATGGCGCCCTTCTTCTCCAGGGTCTTCACGACGTACTTGTTGTGGACGATCTCGTGGCGGACGTAAACGGGGGAGCCGTACTGCTCGAGGGCCTTCTCGACAGCGATCACGGCGCGGTCCACGCCCGCACAGTAGCCACGGGGGGCGGCGAGCAGGACCTTGCGCCGGCCGCTGCGGCGCGAAGCGTCTTCGCCCGGGGTGGTGGCGGGCGTCGGGCTGGGCGAGGAAGTCATGCGTCCCATCGTAAAGGCGTGGCCCCGCCCCGGAAGATCGCGCCGTTGTCCGAGACTGGGTCGGCACGGAGCGAGGAGGCAGGATGCCGGGCACGAGCGGCGGCACGGGCGGCGCGGGGGCGGGCGGCGAGGCGCCCGGCGGCGGAGCGGACACCGCGGCCGGCGGGGGCGGGGACTCCGGCGTCCCCGGTGCGCTGCGGCGGACGCTGACGTTCCGGGATCTGGTCGTCTACGGGCTGCTGTTCATCGCCCCGATGGCGCCGGTCGGGATCTTCGGCACGCTGCAGGCCACCTCGCACGGTGCGGTCACCGCCGTCTACCTGGTCGCCACGGTCGCGATGGCATGCACCGCGTACTCGTACGCCCAGATGGTGCGGGTCGCCCCGCAGGCCGGTTCGGTCTACACGTACGCCCGGGTGGGGCTGGGCGAGGGTGCGGGGTTCGTCGCCGGGTGGATGGCGATGCTGGACTATCTGCTGATTCCGGCGGTGGCGTATCTGTTCTCCGGGATCGCGCTGCATGCGCTGGTGCCGTCCGTGCACCAGTGGGTGTGGACGGCGCTGGCGGTGGCCGTGACCACGCTGCTGAATCTGTGGGGCGTGCGGACGGCGGCCCGGGTGGGGTTCGCGGTGCTGGCGATGGAGATCGTGGTGCTCGCGGTGTTCGTGGTGTCGGCGGTCGCCGAGCTGATCGCGCACGGGGCTCCGCGGGGCTGGGCCGAACCGCTGACCGGCGAGGGCGGGTTCTCGGTGCGGGCGGTGCTGGCCGCGGTGTCGGTGGCGGTGCTGTCGTACCTGGGGTTCGACGCGATCGCGTCGTTCGCGGAGGAGGCCGGGGGCCGCCCGGCGCCTGCGGGGACGGCCGGGGGCCGGGCGCCTGCCGGGACGGCCGGGGCCCGGGGGGCCCGGCGGCACGACCGGGCGGTCGAGGGGCCGGACCGGGTGGCGCGGGCGGTGCTGGCCTGCCTGGCGGTGGCCGGTGTGCTGTTCGCGGTGCAGACGTATCTGGCGGCGCTGCTGATGCCGATGAGCGCGGCGGAGCTGGCGGCCCGGCCGGGCGAGCAGGGCGGCGCCTTCTACGCCACGGTCGACGCGTCGGTGGGCCGCTGGCTGCACGACCTGGTGGCGGTGAGCAAGGCCATCGGCGCGGCGTTCGCGGCGCTGGCGGGGCAGGCGGCGGCCGGCCGGCTGCTGTTCGCGATGGCCAGGGACCGGCGGCTGCCCGGGGCGATGTCGAAGGTGGACGCGGACAGCGGGGTACCGCGCAGGGCGCTGCTGGGCGCGGCGCTGGTGTCGCTGGTGGCGGCGGTGTGGGCGGCCCGCAGGGACGACGGGCTCGACCAGCTGTCGTCGGTCGTGAACGTGGGGGCGCTGACCGCGTTCGGGCTGCTGCACGCGTCGGTGACCGGCTGGTTCTGGATCCGCCGGGCGGACGGGCCACCGAGCGTGCTGCGGCATCTGGTGGTGCCTGTGCTGGGGCTGGCGGTGGTGGTCGCGGTGATCGCCGAGGCCTCGGCCGCCGCACAGGCCGTGGGCGGCGCCTGGCTGGTGGTGGGGCT
Organism: Streptomyces sp. NBC_00400; assembly: GCF_036048035.1. Classification (NCBI taxonomy): domain Bacteria; kingdom Bacillati; phylum Actinomycetota; class Actinomycetes; order Kitasatosporales; family Streptomycetaceae; genus Streptomyces; species Streptomyces sp. NBC_00400. The sequence goes on from NZ_CP107940.1 coordinate 2,819,068, forward strand.
GGTGGTGCTGGCGGTGCAGTACCGGGGGTGGGTGCGCGGGGGCGGGGTGCGGGGGTGAAGGGTGGGGGCGGGGCGGAGGTGCGGGCCGGGCGCGGGCCCTGTACGGGCAGGCGGGGTACGGGCCGACGGGTGCGGACGGGCCCCTCCGGTGCAAGCGCACCCGTAACAGGAGGGCCCGCCCGCCGGGCCACGCACCGCGCGAGCGCGCCGCCGCTGTCAGTGCCCGCCGCTAGTCTCGCTCGTATGGCTGTTTCTACGTCCCCGGAAACGCCGATCCCGGTCGGCGAGGTGTCCCGGCTCATCGGCGGTTGGATCGACCGGCTCGGCGCGGTGTGGGTCGAGGGGCAGATCACCCAGCTCTCGCGGCGCCCCGGCGCGGGAGTGGTCTTTCTGACGCTGCGTGACCCGTCGTACGACATCTCGGTGAGCGTGACGTGCTACCGCCAGGTCTTCGACAAGGTCGCCGACGTGGTGAGCGAGGGCGCCCGGGTGGTGGTGCACGCCAAGCCCGAGTGGTACGCCCCGCGTGGCCAGCTGTCGCTGCGGGCCGCCGAGATCAAGCCGGTCGGGGTCGGTGAACTCCTCGCCCGGCTGGAGCAGTTGAAGAAGTCGCTGGCGGCGGAGGGGCTGTTCGCCGCGGACCGCAAGAAGCCGCTGCCGTTCCTGCCGCAGCTGATCGGGCTGGTCTGCGGCCGGGCGAGCGCCGCCGAGCGGGACGTCCTGGAGAACGCCCGGCACCGCTGGCCGGCCGTCCGTTTCGCGGTGCGCAATGTGCCGGTCCAGGGGGTGCATGCGGTCCCGCAGGTGGTCGCGGCGGTCCAGGAGCTGGACGCGCTGCCCGAGGTGGACGTGATCGTCGTCGCGCGGGGCGGCGGCAGCGTGGAGGACCTGCTGCCGTTCTCCGACGAACAGCTCGTCCGGGCCGTGAGCGCGGCCGTGACGCCCGTCGTCTCCGCGATCGGGCACGAGCCGGACACTCCGCTGCTGGACCTGGTCGCCGATCTGCGTGCCTCGACGCCGACCGACGCGGCGAAGAAGGTGGTACCGGACGTGGGCGAGGAGCTGGCCCGGGTCCAGCAGCTGCGGGAGCGGGCGCTGCGCGCCGTCGACGGCTTTCTGCAGCGGGAGGAGCGGGGGCTCGCGGCGGCGCTGCAGCGGCCGTGCATACAGCGGCCGCAGCGGATGGTCGAGGACCGCGAGGAGCAGGTCACGGCGCTGCTGGAGCGCGGCCGGCGGACCCTGGGGCATCTGCTGGACCGCGCCGACTCGGAGCTGACGCACACCCTGGCCCGGGTGGTCGCGCTCTCCCCCAAGGCGACGCTGGAGCGCGGCTATGCGGTGCTCCAGAAACCGGACGGCACGGCGGTGCGCTCACCGGACGAGGTGGGCGCTGACGAAGCGTTGCGGGCCCGGGTGGCCGAGGGCGAGTTCAGGGTGCGGGTGGACGGCGTCCCGGGCGCGGTCACACCCCCCGAATAGTGCAAAGACAGACTCTTAGGGTGGGAGACATGGCGAAGGCGAAGACGGATGGCGCGGCGGACGCGGAGCAGGGTGCGGCGGCCGGTGCGGCGGCCCCGGTGGAGTCGGTGGACTCCACGCTGGGCTACGAGCAGGCGCGGGACGAGCTGATCGAGGTCGTCCGCAGCCTGGAGGCGGGCGGTACGACCCTGGAGGAGTCGCTTGCGCTGTGGGAGCGCGGCGAGGCGCTGGCGAAGGTCTGCCGGCGCTGGCTGGACGGCGCGCGGGCGCGGCTGGACGCGGCGCTGACGGAGTCCCCGGACGGGCCGGAGGCGGAGCGCGCGTAGCGGCGGAGCGCGCGTAGCGGCGGAGCGCGCGTAGCGGCGGAGCGCGCTGGGGGCGAGACCCCGGCCGGCTCCTCGCCCCCGTTACAAAGACCGCAGGGGCAAGGCAAATCCCTGTGAACCGCCTCACAGCACCCCGGTTTTAGTTGAAACTTAATCTATCTGAACTACAGTGGTGTGCCGTACGACCCCTGTAGTGCGTGCATGATCACTAATGTCTGCAGTGCCACAGAACCTGACCCAGCTCACTCACCGAGGTGCCTTTATGTCTCTCGCCCTTGACGCCGCCGCTCAGGACCTCCTGTTCCGGGAGGCCCAGACCGCCAACACGTTCACGGACGAGCCGGTGACGGACGAGCAGGTCCAGGCCATCTACGACCTGGTGAAGTTCGGCCCGACCGCTTTCAACCAGTCGCCGCTGCGGATAACCCTGGTCCGCTCCCAGGAGGCCCGTGAGCGCCTGGTCAACCACGCCATGGGCGCCAACGGCCCGAAGACCCTCGCCGCGCCGCTGACCGCGGTCCTCTCCGTGGACCTGGACTTCCACGAGAAGCTGCCGCAGCTCTTCCCGCACGCCCCGGGCATCAAGGACACCTTCTTCTCCGAGGCCGCGCGCCGCGAGGTCGCCGGGACCCAGAACGCCACCCTCCAGGCCGGTTACTTCATCGTCGGCATCCGCGCCGCCGGTCTGGCCGCCGGCCCGATGACCGGCTTCGACTTCACCGGCGTCGACAAGGAGTTCTTCGGCGACGGCAAGCAGAAGTCGTTCCTCGTCATCAACATCGGCAAGCCGGGCACCGACGCGTTCTTCCCGCGCTCCCCGCGGCTGACCTTCGACGAGGCCGTCGCCACCGTCTGAGCAGACGCACGGCGGCGCCGCGGGACATCCCCGCCCGCACCACGCACGAGGCCGCCGCACCCCTCCCGGGTGCGGCGGCCTCCTCGGTCTCCTGCTCGGCGTCCGCGCCGCTCAGCTCTTCTTCGCCACCAGCGCGGCGGCCAGGTCGGCGAGCCGCCCGTAGGGCGCGGTGCCGGTGACGACCGTGGTCACCCCGGGCTCCTCGCGGACCAGTGCGTTGTACTTGTCGCCCTTGTAGCGGTCCCACTTCTTGCTGCCGACGGCCTGCTTGCCCTCGGCCTTGGTCGCGCCGAGCGTGACCTCCTGTATGAACTTCCGCGGCGTGGCGTCGCTCTGCTCGACGGCCGCGTACTCCTGCTCCGGGTCGAGCATGCCCAGGTGCCAGGCACCGCCCTTGCCGTCCTCGTTCGCCTTGTACGAGACGGAGGTGGCACGCCAGGTCTTGGGCAGCCCCTCGGGCGCGGCGACCGGGTAGGGCGCCGCCCGCCGGGCCGTGATCAGTTCGACGCGGTAGTCGACCTTCTTGACCGCGTTCCGCGCCGCGTCCGCGCTCTCGTCGTGCGGGATGAAGAGATAGATCGCCCCGACGAGGATGCCGATCACCGCCAGTGACAGGACCATGTCCCGCACCGTTTGCCTGCCTCGCATACCTGCCACGCCCCTATGGTCCCCCATCCCCGCCGCGACCCCGACAGGCCCCCCGGCAAAGCCCGTCACCTGTGCAAACACCCAGGTGACCGGCTCCCCCACCGCTGCTCATGCGTAGGGCCCTCTGCTCATTTTGGCGGCCTGGAGATACTGTGAACCTCCGGGGAAAACCCCCGCACCCCCGCACAGCCACCCTCATTCCTTCACGGCCGTCGCCGTTCAGAAAGGTGCGCTCGATGAGCGAGCATCATCTCCCGTCCCCACTCGAGGTCAGCCCCGAGGCGCCGGACCGCAACCTCGCCCTGGAACTCGTCCGGGTCACCGAGGCCGGTGCCATGGCATCGGGCCGCTGGGTGGGGCGAGGTGACAAGAACGGCGCGGACGGCGCGGCGGTGAAGGCCATGCGCGCCCTGATCCACACCGTCTCGATGAACGGCGTCGTGGTCATCGGGGAGGGCGAGAAGGACAACGCCCCGATGCTCTACAACGGCGAGCGCGTGGGTGACGGTACCGGCGCGGAGTGCGACGTGGCCGTGGACCCGGTGGACGGGACGACGCTGACCGCCAAGGGCATGGCGAACGCCGTGTCCGTGATGGCGGTGGCCGAGCGGGGTTCGATGTTCGACCCGTCCGCGGTCTTCTACATGGACAAGCTCGCCACGGGCCCGGAGGCGGCGGACTTCGTCGACATCACGGCGCCGGTGGCGGTGAACATCAAGCGGATCGCGAAGGCGAAGAAGTCCGCGGTCGAGGACGTCACCGTGGTCATCCTGGACCGGCCCCGCCACGACGGCCTGGTCAAGGAGGTCCGGGAGGCCGGGGCCCGGATCAAGTTCATCGCCGACGGCGATGTGGCCGGCGCGATCATGGCGGCCCGTGAGGGCACCGGCGTGGACCTGCTGCTGGGCATCGGCGGTACGCCCGAGGGCATCATCGCGGCCTGTGCGCTGAAGTGTCTGGGCGGCGCCTTCCAGGGCAAGCTGTGGCCCAAGGACGACGAGGAGCGGCAGCGGGCCCTGGACGCCGGGCACGACCTGGACAAGGTGCTGGAGATCGGCGACCTGGTCCGCGGCGACAACGTCTTCTTCGTCGCCACCGGCATCACCGACGGCGAACTGCTGCGCGGCGTGCGCTACCGCGCCGAGAACGCCTACACCCAGTCCCTGGTGATGCGCTCCAAGTCCGGCACCATCCGCCAGATCGATTCCCAGCACCGGCTGTCCAAGCTGCGTGCGTACAGCTCGGTGGACTTCGAGCGCCCCAGCTAGCGAGGGATGCGGCCGGCCCGTGCAACCGGCCCGCCGTCCCCACACTTCGCCCCCGCCGGAGAGTCTCCGGCGGGGGCGAAGTGGCCCATACGCCCTGGGGTGCGTCCTGCCTGGGGTACGTCCTATGGGCCGAAGCCTCGCGCGGCCGCTATCCGGCCGCGGGCATATGGGCGGCTCGCTGGAGATCGGCCTCCCGGCGCCGCCGACGGGTCAGTACGACCCGGCGCTCGGCCGCGGTGAGGCCGCCCCAGACGCCGTACGGCTCGGGCTGGAGCAAAGCATGCTCCCGGCATTCGACCATCACGGGACAGCGGGCACAGACCCGCTTCGCGGCCTCTTCCCTGGCCAGCCGCGCGGCGGTCGGTTCCTTGGACGGGGCGAAGAACAGCCCGGCTTCATCCCGGCGGCACACCGCCTCCGAATGCCAGGGGCCGGCCTCGTCGCGATCAGGCACTTGCTGGGACGGAACGACAGCGGCATCCTGCAGGGGCTGATGCGGTAGCAGCACGGTCTACTCCTGACGACGGCTTCGGCGCGAGAATCACCCTTGCCCGTCTCGCTGCGCACGGCCGATTTCCGCACCCCGCAGCCGTACGAGAGACGATGCACCAGCCCTACCCGCTGTACGCACGCTTATGCACACCGTGGCGATCGTGCGACAACGAGACAATCGCGGGTGGTGCCGCCTCCAAGCCACCTCCGACGGCTCACCCCGGCCCGGGCGGTGGCCGATCGCCGTACCCGTCCCCACGGGCCCGCGCTCTCACCCCTGGGACACCCGCGTTCCGCCCCCTGCCCTCCCCCGGTTCCGCGCCCTTACCGGAACCGGTCCCGGCGCTCGCGCCGTGCGGAGCGCAGCCGTTCCTGCCACTCCTGGCGGTCGTGGCGCAGTTGGTGGTGCCGTTCACGCCGCTCCTCGCGCAGCTCGTGGCGGAGCGCCCGGTGGTCCTCCCATACCCGGTCGCGCAGATCGCGGATCCAGGCGCCGCGCTTGGGCTTGGCCTCCACGCTGCCCAGTACGGCATAGCCGTTGACCAGGATCTGCGGGGCGTTGCCGTCCTCGGCGTCATGGGTCTCGATCTCGAAGTTGCCGAGGATGCCGGAGCCGCTGCTGCGCAGGGTGATGTTCTCCGGGACCCGGATCTCCACGCTGCCGAAGACGGCGGTGACATTGATCTGGACCTGCTGCTGCGGGAAGACCGCCTCGGTCAGATCGATCTCGACGCTGCCGAAGAGCGCGAAGGCGTTGATCCGCGCGGGGGCCTGCCACCGGCCCTTGCGCACGGAGGCGCTGAAGATCGCGACGAGGTTCTGGTCCGGGACCGGGGCGCGGGGGCCGTAGACGTACGCGTCCGGGCCCTGCTGCGCGCGGCCGGCGCCCGCCGCGGGCAGATCCCGTACGACGGGCTCCAGTTCGCCCATGGTCTTGGCGCGGTAGACCGTGTCGATCCGCTCGGCGTGCTCCTCCGGATCGAGCCGGCCCTCGGCCAGCGCCTCGCGAAGGATCTCGGCGACCCGGTCGCGGTCCGCGTCGGAGGCCCTGATGTCCCCCTCGGCCACCGCAGCCGGCGCGGACGGCGGCTTGGTCATGTTCACCGGCTGCCGCGCGTGCGGTTCGTCCTGCTTCTGAAGCGGTCCGGGCGGGTTCTCGGGGCCCGGTCGTCCCCCGTTGTCTGCATCCACCGGCCCAGCGTACCGAAACGCGATAGATCGCGACTAGGGATCGGCGGGGACGGCTCTCCCGCCGACTGAGCCTGACCTCACAGCGGCGTCCGCGCCCCGGGGTTCTACGCTGTGGAGGCGCTGCCGTAGATGCCAGCCGGACCTCTCCGAGTAAGGAATGACCTTCGATGCCGGAATTCGCCTACACCGACCTTCTCCCCGTAGGTGAGGACACCACCCCGTACCGCCTCGTCACCGCGGAGGGCGTGAGCACCTTCGAGGCCGACGGACGGACGTTCCTCAAGGTCGAGCCGGAGGCGCTGCGCAAGCTGGCCGCCGAGGCGATGCACGACATTGCGCACTATCTGCGCCCGGCCCACCTCGCCCAGCTCCGCAAGATCCTGGACGACCCCGAGGCCAGTGGCAACGACCGCTTCGTCGCGCTCGACCTGCTGAAGAACGCCAACATCGCCGCCGCGGGCGTCCTGCCCATGTGCCAGGACACCGGCACCGCGATCGTGATGGGCAAGCGCGGCCAGCAGGTCCTGACCGAGGGCGGCGACGAGGCGGCCCTCTCCCGCGGCATCTACGACGCCTACACCCAGCTGAACCTGCGTTACTCGCAGATGGCCCCGCTGACGATGTGGGACGAGAAGAACACCGGCTCCAACCTCCCGGCCCAGATCGAGCTGTACGCGACCGACGGCGGCGCCTACAAGTTCCTCTTCATGGCCAAGGGCGGCGGCAGCGCCAACAAGTCCTTCCTCTTCCAGGAGACCAAGGCGGTCCTCAACGAGGCCTCCATGATGAAGTTCCTGGAGCAGAAGATCCGTTCGCTCGGCACGGCCGCCTGCCCGCCGTACCACCTCGCGATCGTCGTCGGCGGCACCAGCGCCGAGTACGCGATGAAGACCGCCAAGTACGCCTCCGCGCACTACCTCGACGAGCTGCCCGCCGAGGGCTCGCCCACCGGCCACGGCTTCCGCGACAAGGAGCTGGAGGAGAAGGTCTTCGAGCTGACGCAGAAGATCGGCATCGGCGCGCAGTTCGGCGGCAAGTACTTCTGCCACGACGTCCGTGTCGTCCGCCTGCCCCGCCACGGCGCGTCCTGCCCCGTCGCCATCGCCGTCTCCTGCTCCGCGGACCGCCAGGCCGTCGCGAAGATCACCGCTGAGGGCGTCTTCCTGGAGCAGCTGGAGACCGACCCGGCCCGCTTCCTCCCGGAGACGACGGACGAGGAGCTGACCGAGGGCGCCGGCCCCGACCTCGACGCGGTCGCCATCGACCTCAACCGCCCCATGGACGACGTCCTGGCCGAGCTGACCAAGCACCCGGTCAAGACCCGGCTCTCCCTCACCGGCACCCTGGTCGTCGCCCGCGACATCGCCCACGCGAAGATCAAGGAGCGGCTGGACGCCGGCGACGAGATGCCGCAGTACCTCAAGGACCACCCGGTCTACTACGCGGGCCCGGCCAAGACCCCCGAGGGCTACGCCTCCGGCTCCTTCGGCCCGACCACGGCCGGCCGGATGGACGCCTACGTCGAGCAGTTCCAGGCGGCCGGCGGCTCCAAGGTCATGCTCGCCAAGGGCAACCGCTCCCAGCAGGTCACCGACGCCTGCGCCGCGCACGGCGGCTTCTACCTCGGCTCCATCGGCGGCCCGGCCGCGCGCCTGGCCCAGGACTGCATCAAGAAGGTCGAGGTCCTGGAGTACGAGGAGCTGGGCATGGAAGCGGTCTGGAAGATCGAGGTCGAGAACTTCCCGGCCTTCATCGTCGTCGACGACAAGGGAAACGACTTCTTCCAGGACCCGGCACCGGCGCCCACGTTCACGAGCATTCCGGTGCGTTCGGGAAGCTGACGCACCGGCAGGACCCGGATGCCGCCACGGAGCCCCTGACGTCTCATCAGGGGCTCCGCCGGGCCGTACTGCGGCGGATCCGGGCGCGTACGGCCCGCTGGGCGACCGGCCCCAGATCCTCCAGTACACCGACCAGCCCGGACAGTTGCTCCAGTGCGTCGAGGGCGGCAAGCGCCCCCTCCGGGTCCACGCCCTCGTACAGCTCCAGGCCGACGAAGCCCGCCGCGAGCGCCCGCGAGAGGCCCGCGACGTCCACGAACGCGGCGATCGGCGTCCCGGCCAGTACCCGTGCCAGCACCCCTTCGATCTCCTCGATCCACGAGGCGAGTCCGGCGGCGGTCGCGGGGGCGAGGCGGGGCTGGGTCTGGGCACCGGCCAGGAGCTGGGCGAGGACGGCGACATGGCCGGCGGCGCGCTCCTCGGCATGCAGTTCCCGGCCCAGCTCCAGGAATTCGGCGAGGCTGCCGACCCGGGCGAAGCGTTCGCGGTAGTGCGCGACGCGCTGCTCCGCGCCGTACCGACAGGCGGCGGCGAGGAGTTCGTCGACGCTGCCGAAGTGGTAGAAGACCAGGGCCTGGTTGACTCCTGCGGTGGTGGCGATGCTGCGGGCCGAGGTCTTGGCGAGGCCCTGTTCGGTGAGCGTCCGCAGCGCACCGGCGAGCAGTTTCGTACGGGTGTCGTCGGCGCTCATGCCCGGGCCTCCTCGCGCACCGGCCGCAGCCCGGCGCGCACTCCGCGCTCGGCGGCGTTCACGAACTCGGCGGAGAAGGACCCCTCGTAGCCGAAGAGCGGGCCGAACCGCCGGTTGCCGACCCGCACCTGGATCCGGAAGCGCCCGGCCGCTTCGTCGTACGACTCCCGCACCACGGCGTCGCCCCCGATCAGGTCCGGCACCCGGACGTCGACCGGCCCCTCCCGGAAGCGGTGCTCGCCGGAGCGGATGATCAGTGCCCCGCTGTCGTCCACGGTGAAGTGCAGGTCGGTGGCGAGGTGCTGGTGGGTGCCGAGGTAGTCGACGACGCAGCCGCGCTCGGGGCTGAAGACCATGGTGGCGTCGAAGCGGCGGGGGCGGCGCGGGAAGGCGAAGGTCCGCACGAAGGTGACGGTTTCGCGGCCGAAGGAGTCCGTGTACGGGACGTTCTCGATGACGAAGGGGATGTCCCGGCCGGCTTGCGGGACAAGGATGTTGCGGCTGCCGCCGAGGGCCAGGAACGGCCGGACGAAGCTGCGGCCGTGCCAGATCCGGTCCATCGTGCCCCGCCCGATGCACGCCTCACCGCTGTCGAGCCCGACGGAGAAGCGCCGCCGGATGTACGGGTGAAGGCGGTCGAAGTCGGCGCCCAGGGCACGCTGGAATATCGAGGTCATCACTGCTCCAAGGTGGCGAGGAGGGCGGCCGGGGCGGCAGCGCTCTCGCTGCGTCCGGCGGCCCGCTCGGGAGGGCGGCGCAGACAGCGGCGGGCCGCGGGGGTGACGGGCAGAGGCGGCAGCAGCAGCGCGGCGCCTGCCACGGCGAGTGCGGTGACGGGGGCCACGGCCGCGGCGGTGACGACGACGGCGGCCATGCGGACGCACAGTTCCGCGAGGGCATGGCGCAGCGACCGCTCAGGGGTGATCCCGCGTTCGCACCACAGCCGCAGCCGGTCGAAGGACCAGGCGGTCGCCCAGCCCATGAGCGGCCGGAAGAGGAGCCGGTCGACGACCCTTCCGAAGCGCCCCCAGCGCGGCCGGTAGTCGTATCCGGTGAGGAATCGCAGCGCGTCACCGTCCGGGACGTAACGCCAGTACCCGCGGCCCTCCTCGATGAGCGACAGCGGGTGCGCGGAGAAGAAACGGAGGGCGGAAGTCCGGGTGCCGTCGGGCCGGTTCCGCTCACCGGCCGAGACGCCGGTGCCGTCGACCGTGAGCAACGGCAGGACGCGGGTGGCGTAGCGGAAGCGCTGCGGCTCCCCCGGAGCGCACGGCAGGTAGTCGATCTCACTGAACCTCAGGTCCCAGCGCTGATGCTGGTCCGGCACCTGGCTGCGGTCCCACACGTCGTCGATCCCGGCGCGGATCCGCACCTCCACGTACAGCCCCATGCGGCTCCCCCCATCCCACGAGTTCCACGAGTTTGAGCGACTGCTCAAAACGCAGGGTAGAGCGTTTTGAGCAGTCGCTCAAGGCGGTGCGGGTGGCGGTACGGGGCCCGTCGCGTCCCGCCGACGCCCGAAAGGCCGGCAGCAGGGCGAGGCGGGCGGGCGAGGCCTGTGCCGATCACGGCCCATGGATTCCCGCCGCGCGAAATCGCGGGAGAGGTTCCGAAAGAGTTTGCGCTGAGAGTCAGCCGGCCGATTGCGGCGAGGCCGGGGAAACGCGGCTCTCGGGGTGGTGGGCGAGGAACGGCGACGAAAGGGGGAAGAGCCAGGAGTCGCGCCGCGAAAACTACGGACGCTGCGGCAAGAATTCGGGAAGAAGCGAAGAGGGCTTAAGCTGCCGCCCCCGGTGCTGCCGCATCCGCAAGCAGGATGAGCAAAGTGAGCAAGGCATGCCGCACAAGAGGGAATCAGGGAAGGCCGATCCATCCGCCGTCGCAGACGTAAAGAGCAGATCCTACGGCGGTTCGGGTTCGACACCTCACCGGTTCGACGCTTCGACATTTCCCAAGACGTCAAAGCGGAGTGCGCGGAGTGCGCGGAGCGTCAAGCAGAGGCCGGATCGGCGTTATTTCGAGTCCCCGCGCGAGCGAACGCAGCGCCACCCGAAGTAGAGCACCCCCAGGCCTCCCCCGACTGCGCCGGCCCCACACATGACAGTCGCCCATGGGGCCATGACCTGCGTGAACCACAGCAAGCTCACTACGGCCAGGGCCATGGAGAGCAAGCACCGCTCTCCATGGCCCGGACCGCGGCGACCGGTCAGTCCCGGATGTTGCCGCACTTGTACGTGACGCCCTTCATTTTGATGTCCCGGTACCCCGCGAAGGAGGCGAAGTCGGTGCCGCCACCGCCGCCGCCACCCTCCTTCCGGCAAGAATAACCAAGCGCCTCAAGCTTCCCGAGATCACTCTTTGCCTGGTAGTTCTTGTACGACTTGATCATGGCAGCTCGCTTTTGCGCAGGCGTGGCTTCCTTCGCCTTCGTGTACGCATAGCACCCGACGCTGGCACCGATGCCTACCCACGACGCCCCCTTGGCCAGTGCCTTGGTAAGGCCTGCCGCACCGCTGCCGATCCCCAGAACTGCGCAGATTTCATCGACTCCAGCAGCGTGAATCTTCGCTTCCGCGGCCGGCCGCGCGACGGCTGCGCCTCCTCCGCCTTCCCCCGAAGCTGCACTTGCGGTGTGCGCGCTGATGCCGCACATTGCGCCGGTCATGGCGAAGGCGATCGCGGTCGAGATCCCCTTGCTTCGCATACTCACGAAGTCAATCCCCCAATAACACTCTGAAGTGTGTTGATCTTTATGAGAAGGACGCTACCAGCGCGGCTATATGCACGCAATGAGTTTGCTGGAAATGGAGATTCCTTAACGAGGCCGACTCCACGGAACCGGAGGAATTTCGCGTAATTTGCATAATCTCGCATACCCGGCGTCCTGGCCGTGGACAGACATAAACCCTTCGGGGGCAGTTCGGGCCGATCGTTCCGGCCGCGCCCTCACGCCCCCCTGGGGTCCCCGAGCCGCTCCGTGGGACCGGCGAAGGACAGGAACAGGGTCCGGGTGACGAGCAGCCAGACACCGTCCAGCTTGTGGAACGTGTCCTCGTAGTGCCCCACTTGAGCCGGGGGCCGGGGCGGCACCATGCCCTCCTGGTAGCCGTCGACCCGGTAGGTGGCGAAGTAGGTGGTGGCGGTGGCCGTCGTCGGAGAGGTGACGGTGACCAGGATGTTGGTGCACATACGGCGCGACAGCCGGTCCGCGGGCCGGTTGCCGAAGTAGTCGCGGAGCGCGTCGCGTCCCTGCACCCGGCGGTCGCCGTGCGGCCACTCCCAGACCCCGTCGGGTGTGAACAGATCCGCCACCGATCCCGGGTCCCCGAGGTCGAGCCGGCGGACGAACTCGACGATCAGACGCTCGCAGGCCCGCTCGGCGAGCAGGCACTCCATGGGGTCAAGAGCTTCGGTTTCCATCCCTACTTGGTAGCAGCGCCGGACGCACCGCCACCACGGCTTTGCGGGCGGGCGGTGGGCTACCGCTACCGCCCGCGATGACGGGGGCAGGCGCAGGGCGGCCAGGCCTGGCTGAGCCCGTAGAGGTCGAACCGGTCACCGGCCACGACATGGACCGGCGCCCGTTCGTCTTTCACGATGCCGTCGCGGGTCGCGGTGTAGACCCGCAGCGTCATCAAGGACTGCCGGGGCGGCTCCGGCATCCCCGGCAGTGTGCGGCCGACGCTCACCAGACCACCTCTGCGGGCTGCGGCTGCCGCTCGTACGCGGCCTAGTAGGGGCGGACGAGGGGTGAGGTGTCGCCGTCCAGCGGTGGTTCGACGGGCCTGCGTCGCCGCACCCGGCCCGGCAGCGACGGCGGGTTCCACGGCCGTACGAGGACCGTACGGACGACCACCGGGCCGCAGCACGGGGAGGGCGCAGCCGCCCGGTGCCGGCCCGGCGCTCGCGGGATGAGTAAAGCCCGCACCCACGCGAGGCAATGGGCAATAGGCTGCAACATGTTGACGCTCCTGTGCATTTCGCGGCGTTGACCATGCCCCGGGGTCGTTGGCGCGACCGCCGGGGTAATTACGTTCTGTGGACCCATGGTTGCTCTGCGCTGGCTACGATCAACAGAGGGTCGCTGTCCCAGATCACATTCGGGGACAGGAAGGGATAGGCCGATGACGTTCGAAGCGCGGGAACTCTCACCAGACCGCTCGGTGCGCGACCTCTTCGGTGCGGAGCTGCGCCGCTACCGGGAGCGGGCCGGCATGTCGCTGAGACGGCTTGCCGACGTGGTGAACTACAGCAAGTCGCAGCTTGCCCGGATCGAGGCCGCAGAGTCGCTGCCGTATGACGACCTGCCGGCGAAGCTGGACGCATGCTTCGGCACGGGCGAGCTCTTCGCTCGCTTGCACGCCCTCGCGAAGAGGGAACCGTTCCCCGACAAGTACTGCCGCGTCATCGGCGAGATCGAGAGCAAGGCCACCACCATCAAGGAGTACGCGAGCGCCACGATCCCTGGTCTCCTCCAGACGCGGGCACTTGCGGAAGAGTCACTGCGACTCGGTAACCCCTACGCCTCGGATGCCGAGATCGAGACCTTGGTACAGGCCCGGATCGATCGACAGGCCCTGTTGGACAAACCCAAGCCACCACGATGCTGGTTCATCCTCGACGAGGCGGTGCTGCGGCGCCCGGTCGGTGAAGCCGGGGTGATGCGCCGCCAGATGTCTGCTCTGGTGGAGGCGGGTGCAAGAGCCCATCTCACCATTCAGGTACTGCCGTTCGCGGCCGGTGGCCACGCAGAAGCAGGTGGCTCGCTCATGCTCTACACGCTGCCGCACCAACCGTTGAGGGCCTACGAAGAAGGCAGTCACTCAGGGACGATCATCGAAGACCAGAACGACGTCACCATCCGCCGGGAGAACTACGATCTGCTCAGGGCCATGGCCCTCTCGCCCCGCGACTCTGCGGCGATGATCCGAGTGGCAATGGAGGACTGGACCCCATGCGAGCCGCCCCTGACCTGAGCACAGCCGTCTGGCGCAAGAGCAGTTACAGCAACAACGAGGGAGGCGTGTGTGTCGAGGTAGCCGACGGCTTCCCCGGCCTCGTCCCCGTCCGTGACAGCAAAAACCCCCACGGCCCCGCCCTGCTCATCCCTGCCCCCGTCTGGGCCGCCTTCATAGCGGACCTGAAGGGTGGGCACCCCGCAGGCAGGTGACATCCGTGCGGTGCCCGGGAACAGATTGCCGTTTCCGGGCACTGACATAGGCATGAGTGACAACAGCGCATTCGGCGACTCCGGCGGCTTCCGGACCGAGCACGACTCCATGGGTGAGGTGCAGGTGCCCGCGTATGCGAAATGGCGGGCGCAGACGCAGCGTGCGGTGGAGAACTTTCCGGTCTCGGGGCAGCGGCTGGAGCGGGCGCACATCGAGGCGCTGGCCCGGATCAAGGGGGCGGCGGCCAAGGTGAACGGCGAGTTGGGGGTGCTGGACAAGGACATCGCGGAGGCCGTGCAGGAAGCCGCCGCGGCCGTCGCGGAGGGGCAGTGGGACGACCACTTCCCCGTTGACGTGTTCCAGACCGGGTCCGGGACGTCGTCGAACATGAACACCAACGAGGTCATCGCGACGCTGGCGGGTGAGCGGCTGGGCCGGGAGGTTCATCCGAACGACCATGTCAATGCGAGCCAGTCGTCCAACGATGTCTTTCCGTCCTCGATTCATATCGCGGCGACGTCGGCTGTCCTCAACGATCTGATTCCGGCGCTGGAGCATCTGGCGGCGGCGCTGGAGCGCAAGGCGGAGGAGTTCGCCGAGATCGTGAAGTCGGGGCGGACGCATCTGATGGATGCGACGCCGGTGACGCTGGGGCAGGAGTTCGGCGGCTATGCCGCCCAGGTGCGCTACGGCGTCGAGCGGCTGCGGGCGTCGCTGCCGCGGCTGGCGGAACTGCCGCTGGGCGGCACGGCGGTGGGGACGGGGATCAACACCCCGCCCGGGTTCCCGGCCGCGGTCATCGCCGAAGTGGCGCGGGCGACGGGGCTGCCGCTGACCGAGGCGCGCGATCACTTCGAGGCGCAGGGGGCGCGCGACGGGATCGTCGAGACGAGCGGGCAGCTGCGGACGGTCGGGGTCGGGCTGACGAAGATCGCCAACGATCTGCGGTGGATGGCGTCCGGGCCGCGCACCGGGCTCGCGGAGATCGCGCTGCCGGATCTGCAGCCGGGCTCGTCGATCATGCCGGGGAAGGTCAACCCGGTGATCCCGGAGGCGGTGCTGATGGTTGCGGCGCAGGTCACCGGCAATGACGCGACGGTGGCGGCGGCCGGGGCGGCCGGCAACTTCGAGCTGAATGTGATGCTGCCGGTGATCGGGAAGAACGTGCTGGAGTCGGTGCGGCTGCTGGCCAATGTCTCCCGGCTGCTGGCGGACCGTACGGTCGACGGGATCACCGCGAACGCGGAACGCGCCCGGGAGTACGCCGAGTCGTCGCCGTCGGTCGTCACCCCGCTCAACAAGTACCTCGGGTACGAGGAGGCGGCGAAGGTCGCCAAGAGGTCGCTCGCCGAGCGGAAGACCATCCGTGAGGTGGTCCTGGAGGGCGGCTATGTCGAGCGGGGGCTGCTGAGCGAGGAGCAGTTGGACGAGGCGCTGGACGTGCTGCGGATGACGCGGCCCTGAGCCGGCCGGCCCCTCGCCCCCGCGTCGATGCTCCTGTTGCGGCGCGGGTTCCGGGAGACGGCCCTCATTATCATGCCCGTAACGCCCGGTGCGTCTCATGTCACGGCGCGCTTCATGCGGCGCAACTAAGATCTGCGCATGACAGCGGACATGGTGGACACGACGGAAGGCGAGACGCCCGGCGGACGCGGGACGGCCGGGGCGGGGCGGGCGGCGGGCGGTGCGGCGGCAGCGTCACACTGGGCGCCGGGGGACCAGATCCTCTGGCGCTACCGCGACAACGCCGACGCCGGACGGTTCCACATCTGTCGTCCGATGACCGTTGTCCAGGACACCGACGAACTGCTCGCCGTGTGGATGGCGCCGGGCACGCCCTGCATCAAGCCGGTGCTCGCCGACGGCACGCCGGTGCACCGCGAGCCGCTGTCCACCCGCTACACCAAACCGCGCCGGACCAGCCACGACCAGTGGTTCGGCACCGGTGTGCTGAAGCTGGCCCGGCCCGGTGACCCGTGGTCGGTGTGGCTGTTCTGGGAACACGGCTGGCAGTTCAAGAACTGGTACGTCAATCTGGAGGAGCCGCGCCGCCGTTGGGCGGGCGGCATTGACTCCGAGGACCACTTTCTCGACATCTGTGTCTATCCGGACCGGCACTGGGAGTGGCGGGACGAGGACGAGTTCGCACAGGCGCAGCGGGACGGGCTGATGACCGGCGCACAGGCCGCCGAGGTCAGATCGGCGGGCCGGGCCGCGATCGCACAGATCACGGCCTGGCGTGAGCCGTACGCGGATGGCTGGGAGGACTGGCGGCCCGATCCGGCCTGGGAGGTTCCCCGGCTCCCGGACAATTGGGACCGCGCACCGGATCGTTTGCGGTCGTGAGGGAGTGAAGTGAAACCACACGAGTGAAGGGGCGAACCGTGGGAAGCTGCGCCTATGGGCAATGCTGTTTCCTGCGGGGCGAGGAGCGGGGCCGAGCCCCCTTGCTGCGCCCCGGGTCTTCAAACGTAGGATCGTCCTCCGCAAGACTGCACAGGCGCAACTCCAGAACGGGAAAACGAACTTGACTGCGGTCGCAGGAGGCGCGAGGTCGTGAGTGCCACTCACTACGACGGATACGAAGGGCTCAACCGGTTAGCACTGGACCGGGCCGGGCAGGCCGAGGCGTTCGACGCCATCGGCGACCGGTACGACGACGCCTTCCCGCACAAGGAGGGCCAGCTCGCCTCGGGCACCTGGCTGGCCGACACCCTCCCCGCCGGCTCACGCATCCTGGATCTCGGATGCGGTACGGGCCTGCCGACCGCCCGTCAGCTCTCGGACGCCGGGCACCACGTCGTGGGAATCGATCTCTCCCCCTCGATGGTCGCACTGGCCCGGGAGAACGTCCCGGACGCCGACTTCCACCGGCTGGACGTCGCCGATCTGCGCAGCGGCCGGCTCGGCGGCCCCGGCTCTTTCGACGGAATCGCCGCTTATTTTTGCCTTCTGATGCTGCCCCGTGCGGAAATCCCTTACGCACTGGGCATGCTCCATGATCTGCTACGTCCCGAGGGGCTGCTCGCCCTGTCCATGGTCGAGGCGGATGTGGACGACTCCACCATTCCGTTCCTGGGCAACTCGATCCGGGTATCGGGTTACCTGCGGGACGACCTGCGCCGGGTCGTGCACGACGCGGGTTTCGACGTCGTCGGGGAGGATGCCTACGCATACGCCCCGTCGAGTACGGACGTACCACCCGAGATCCAGCTCTTTCTGCACCTGCGACGCGCCTGACACGCAGCGCGTTGGGCGCGTCCCGTACGGGCGGCGCGCTCGCAACGCGGCGCGTTCGGCGCACAGCCCCGGACGGATGGAATCCCACGCGTGACGGAGCACCCCACCTCCCACGAATCGCGGCGGTCGGCCTCGACCGCCGCGCCCTCGGCGTCCCCTGCTCGGGGGCCGGCCCGGACGGCGTCGTTCGGCGCGGTCCCCGACCCGCGCAGCGCCCTGCAGCAGCCCACCGCGGCGGGGTTCGCCCCGTCGCCAGGCGCCGGGTTCGCGGTGCGCGGCGGTGACGACATAGGCCTCGCCGGTGTCGCCGTCACGGCCTCGGCCGGCCCGCCGGCCGGCCACCACGGCGGCGAGCCGCCCGTGGATCACGGCGCGGCGCGGCGGGACCCGTCGACGGAGGCGGACGGCGCTGCCGCGGGCCACACCGGCGGGCGCACCAGTGATCACAGCGCCGCTCACAGCGGCGGTCATGCCGCCGCACGGGACGTCTCGCTCCCGTACGGGGAGGCATACGGCGACACGTACGGGGAGGTGGCCATGCCTGCGGGAGGACGGCCGGGCGGGGCAGCGGATGCGGGGCGCGAGACGGCCCGTGCCGCGCGGCGGGTGGCGCAGGGCGCGGTGGGCCGCGCCCAGGCGCCGGAGCCGGGCGAGGAGCCGCACCACGGGCAGCGCCCGCGGCACGACGGCGAGGGCATCGGGCGGCCGCGGGAGGGCGGCAGTCCGGCCGGCGGCGGTGGGCCGGGCGGGACGGTGCCGGGGCAGCCGCCGGCGCCGCACGGCGGACGCTCCGCCGGCCCGGGCGCCCACGGTGAGGCCTCACGCCCGGCGGCCGGGGAGGCCACCGCGGCCCCGGTGCCCGGTCCGGGCAGCCCGCCGCAGGACCCGCCGGCCGCTCCCCCGGCCCGCTCGGCGCATCCGGGCGAGAGCAGCGAGGTGGCCGCGGCCCGGCAGGCCGGCGGCGACCGGCTGCGCTTCATCGGGGCGGCGACGCGGCGGATCGCCCGCGGTATCGACCTCGACGAGATCGTGCTCGGGCTGTGCCGGGCGACGGTGCCGACGTTCGCCGACGCCATCCTCGTCTATCTGCGCGATCCGCTGCCGGTGGGCGACGAGCGCCCGACCGGCCCGGTGGTGCTGCGGCTGCGCCGTACCGACCGGATCCCGGAGGAGCCGGACACCAACGGCGGCCGGCTGCCGGTGCTGCCCGCGCAGCCCGATCTGGGCCCGGCGATGGGCGGCAGCGCGGCGGAGCTGGCCGAGGTGGAGCCCGGCGGCCCGCTGGCCGAGGTGCTGCGGGGCGTACGGCCGCTGTTCGGTGAGGCGCAGGCGGCGCGGACGGCGCTGCCGGAGCTGCTGGGTCCGGATCCGCGGCTGCCCGGCGGTCACCGGGTGATCCTGGCACCGCTGCGCGGCCGCCGCCGGGTGATCGGTGCCGCGGTGTTCCTGCGCCGCCCGGACCGCCCGGCGTTCGAGCCGGACGATCTGCTGGTGGCCGCGCAGTTGGCGACGCACACCGCGCTGGGCGTGGACAAGGCGGTGCTCTACGGCCGTGAGGCGTATATCGCCGACGCGCTGCAGCGCACGATGCTGCCGGACTCGCTGCCGCAGCCGACCGGGGTCCGGCTGGCCAGCCGCTATCTGCCGGCCGCCGAGACGGCGCGGGTGGGCGGCGACTGGTACGACGCCATTCCGCTGCCGGGCAGCCGGGTGGCGCTGGTGGTCGGCGACGTCATGGGGCACTCGATGACCTCGGCCGCGATCATGGGGCAACTGCGCACGACCGCGCAGACGCTGGCGGGGCTGGACCTGCCGCCGCAGGAGGTCTTGCACCATCTCGACGAGCAGGCCCAGCGGCTGGGCACGGACCGGATGGCGACCTGCATGTACGCGGTGTACGACCCGGTGGCGCACCGGATCACCATCGCCAACGCGGGACATCCGCCGCCGGTGATGCTGCACCGCGGCGGGCGCGCCGAGGTGCTGCGGGTGCCGTCGGGCGCGCCGATCGGCGTCGGCGGGGTGGACTTCGAGGCGGTGGAGCTGGACGCCCCGGCGGGCGCCACGCTCGTCCTCTATACGGACGGTCTGGTCGAGTCGCGGATCCGGGACGTGTGGACCGGGATCGAGCAGCTGCGGGAGCGGCTGGCGGAGACGGCCCGGCTGACGGGTCCCAACCCGCCGCCGCTGGAGCCGATGTGCGACGAGGTGCTGGACATTCTGGGCCCCGGCGACCGCGATGACGACATCGCGCTGCTGGCGGCCCGGTTCGACGGGATCGCGCCGAGCGATGTCGCGTACTGGTATCTGGACCCGAAGGCGCAGACGGCCGGGCAGGCCCGCCGGCTGGCCCGGCGGGCGCTGGCGCGCTGGGGCCTGGAGGAGCTGACCGACCAGCTGGAGCTGCTGGTCAGCGAGGTGGTGACGAATGCCGTGCGGTATGCGGAGCGGCCGATCACCCTGCGCTTGCTGCGAACGGACGTACTGCGCTGCGAGGTGGGTGACGACGTTCCGCAGCTTCCGCGGCTGCGCCAGGCCCGGCCGTCGGACGAGGGCGGGCGCGGCCTCTACCTCGTCAACCGGATGGCGCGGCGCTGGGGCGCGACCCGTCTGAGCATGGGAAAGGTCGTCTGGTTCGAGCTGTCGATGCCGCCGGGGGCGCTGCGCCGCTGACGCCGTGCGGGCCCCGGCCGCCCGTCCCATATGTTGGACCCCGTCTGAGATCGGACGGGGTCCAACTCTTGCCGACGTGCCGTCGGGGTAGTTGACTGCTTGGGTGGATGTAAGGGACTGACCGCCCCAATTCGGGACTGACCGACCCCTACTCCCAGTCGTCGAAACAGGAGGCATTCCTCCATGTCCAGCACCGCGCACCACGTCCCGCGCACGACGAACAACGCCGGCATTCCGGTGGAGAGCGACGAACACTCACTCACCGTGAGTCCGGACGGCCCCATCCTGCTCCAGGACCACTACCTCATCGAGAAGATGGCCCAGTTCAACCGCGAACGGGTCCCCGAGCGGGTGGTACACGCCAAGGGCGCCGGCGCCTACGGCTTCTTCCAGGTCACCAACGACGTCAGCCAGTTCACCAAGGCGGATCTCTTCCAGCCGGGCAAGACCACCGAGATGCTGGCCCGCTTCTCGACCGTCGCGGGCGAGCAGGGCTCCCCCGACACCTGGCGCGACCCCCGCGGCTTCGCGCTGAAGTTCTACACCGAGGACGGCAACTACGACCTGGTGGGCAACAACACCCCGGTCTTCTTCGTCCGTGACACGATCAAGTTCCAGGACTTCATTCGCTCGCAGAAGCGCCGCCCGGACAACGGGATGCGCGACAACGACATGCAGTGGGACTTCTGGACGCTGTCGCCGGAGTCCGCCCACCAGGTCACCTGGCTGATGGGCGACCGCGGCATTCCCAAGACCTACCGCCACATGAACGGCTACGGCTCGCACACCTACATGTGGGTCAACGCCGGCGGCGAGAAGTTCTGGATCAAGTATCACTTCAAGACCG
This sequence comes from Streptomyces sp. NBC_00400, assembly GCF_036048035.1. Lineage (NCBI taxonomy): Bacteria > Bacillati > Actinomycetota > Actinomycetes > Kitasatosporales > Streptomycetaceae > Streptomyces > Streptomyces sp. NBC_00400. Next base: position 2,839,791 of record NZ_CP107940.1, read on the forward strand.
ACCAGGGCATCGACTTCCTCACCCAGGAGGACGCGGACCGGATCGCCGGCGAGGACGGCGACTACCACCGCCGTGATCTGTTCGAGGCCATCGACGGCGGCAACGCCCCGTCGTGGACGCTGTATGTGCAGGTCATGCCGTTCGCGGACGCCCCGGACTACCGGTTCAACCCGTTCGATCTGACGAAGGTGTGGCCGCACGGCGACTACCCGCTGATCGAGGTCGGGCGGATGACGCTCAACAAGAACCCCGAGGACTACTTCATCCACATCGAGCAGGCGGCGTTCGAACCGTCCAACATGGTGCCGGGCGTCGGCCCGTCGCCGGACAAGATGCTGCTGGGCCGGCTCTTCTCGTATGCGGACACCCACCGCTACCGCATCGGCCCGAACTATGCGCAGCTGCCGCCCAACCGGCCGCACGTGCCCGCCCATTCGTACGCGAAGGACGGCCCGATGCGGTTCGAGCCGTCCAGGGCGGCCCGGCCCTACGCGCCGAACAGCTACGGCGGCCCGGCGGCGGACACCCTGCGCTACGGGGAGCCCGCGGGCTGGGAGACCGGCGGCGAGATGGTCCGCGAGGCCTACACGCTGCGCCGTGACGACGACGACTTCGGCCAGCCGGGCACGATGGTCCGCCAGGTCCTCGACGACGCGGCCCGCGACCGGCTCGTCGGCAATGTCTCCGGCCATCTGCTGAACGGCGTCAGCCGCCCGGTGCTGGACCGCGCGCTGCAGTACTGGCGCAACATCGACAAGAACGTGGGCGACCGGATCGCCCACAAGGTGAACGGCGGCTGAGGCGCCGGCAGCAGCCGGTCATGATGGTCTCGGGCTGAATACCGGCGTCCCCGACTCCGGTGTTCAGCTCTCTTCCTTCGACGAGGCAGGGGCCGGCGGGAGGACATTCGGCGCTCGCGCCGGTCAGGCAGCCCGCTGCCGGCGCTCCAGAGCCCTGGCCGCGCGACGTCGCGGGGACGAGGTGGGGTCGGTGGCTCCAGCGCCCTCGCCTTGCGCGTGACCCCACGCGGCGGTCTTCTTCGCGGCCCGGGCCAGGCCTGGGTCGCGAGGCTTCACCGCAATCTCAAAGTGGCTCTCCTTCGCACACCGCTATAGCTGCACCGCCGGCGAGACCCAGACCGGCGAGCAGAATGCGCCGACGATCCGGACGGAACGTGGAGGATAAGGGATCACTCATGGGAGAGCTCCTTCTTGCGCTTGATCGCTGTCCACATGGCCATAGCTGCGAGGTATACCGGAAGGCCGATACCCGCACTCAGGGACAACACCTTCACCCACAGCGATGGACCCGTTTTGCCGCGGAGAGAGTTCCGGTTCTCGGCGCGGCCTTGTTGGTCGGCATCGGAAAGCCGAGATTTCCGGAGAATCCCCATGACATCCCAGAGACACCCACCGGGCCCCACCGGCTTCGTCCCTGGGTAAAAGGGCCCTCGGGAAGGCGGCATGCCTCTCGCGGTACAGCCGCACGCTTCCCGTACGAGAGAGGGGCACCCGAAGCTTCGGGTGCCCCTCTCTCGGTGCCGGCCGGACTGACGGCGTCAGCGGAAGCCGGTCAGACTGTCGGGCTGGTTGCCGCCGGTCTCGGTCCCGGTGCCGCCGGCGGGGTTGCCGTCGCCGCCGGCACCGCCGCCGCCGCCGTCCGCCCCGCCGTCCGGCGAGCCGGAGCCGGAGGGGACGGGCGGGCTCGGCCGCCCGCTGTGGGACGGCGAGGGAGGCCCGCTCGGCTTCGACGGGGTCGGCGAGGGCGAATCGCTCGGCGTCTTGGACGGGCTCGGGCTGGACGACGGCGTGTGGCTCGGCGTCGGGGTGGGGGTCGGGGGTACCCCGGCACCGAGGTCCGTCTCCAGGTCGAAGTCCGCGCCGGTGTTGCCGTTCAGCGCCGCCTGGGTGTAGTCCGCCCACACCCGGGCCGGGTAGCCGCCGCCGTTGACCCGGCCGTCGCCACCCGCGTTCTTGAGGGTGACCTGCCGGCCGCCGTTGGGCGACTCGCCGAACATGCCGACGGCGGTGACCAGCTTGGGCGTGTAGCCCACGAACCACGCCGACTTGTCGTCGTCGGAGGTGCCGGTCTTGCCCGCCGCCTTGTAGGCGGTGTTCTTCACGGCATCCGAGGCGGTGCCGTCGTTGACCACACCCGTCAGGACGGAGGTGACGGTGTCGGCGGTCTGGCGGCTGAGCACCTGCTCGCCGATCGGGTTCTTCAGCGGCACCTTGGTGTCGACGCCGTTGACGCTGTGCGAGGCCCGGGTGACCAGCGTCGGGGTGACCTTCTTGCCGTGGTTGTCGAGGGTGGCGTAGGCCCCGGCCATCTGGAGCGGGCTGGCGCCCATGGTGCCCAGGGTCATGGCGGGCTTGACGTCCATCCTGTCGTCCATGCCGAGGCTGACCGCGGTCTCCTTGACCTTCTCCAGGCCGGCGTCCGCACCCATCTGCGCGAAGACCGCGTTGACGGAGTTGTTGGTCGCCGTCTGGACGCTGATCTTCCCGTACGGCTGCTCGTCCTCGTTGGGCGGCGCGAAGGGGATGGTGCCGCCGACGACCGGACGGCGGTTACGGCCGTCGTAGATCGTGTTCGGGTTGATCGGGACACCGTCCTGGGTGACCGCGTTGTTCTCCATCGCGGAGGCCAGGATCAGCGGCTTGAAGGTGGAGGCGGCCTGGTAGTCGGTGCGGGTGGCGTTGTTCCGGTAGTGCTTGGGCGGGCCCTCGCCGCCGTACATCGCCACGATGTGGCCCGTCTTGGGGTCCACCGAGGTGGCACCGAGCTGGGCGTCCGCGTCGACCTTGCGCTTCTTGGGGTCGAGGTCGGCGAGCAGCTTGCGCTTGACGGACGCCTCCAGCGCCTTCTGCTTGTTCTTGTCGATGCCGAGGGTGACCGTCCAGCCGCCGGCCGCGAACTGCTTCTCGTCGACGCCCTGGGCGAAGAGCTCCTGCTTGGCCTGCTCGACGAGGTAGTTGGTCTGGCCGCTCACGCCGCTCAGCGGCTTGGGCTCCTTCGGCACCTGGAACCTCTGCTTGCGGCGGTCCTCCGCGGAGAGCCACTTCATCTCGACCATGTTGTCGAGGGTGTAGGCCCAGCGCTCCTGGACCCGCTTCCTGCCGGCCTCGGTCGCCAGGGACCAGTCGTACTGGCTCGGCGCCTGGAGCAGCGAGGCCAGGTAGGCGCCCTGCGAGACGGTGAGCTTCTCGACGTCCACGCCGTAGTAGGCCTGCGCGGCGGCCTGGATGCCGTAAGCGCCGCGGCCGTAGTAGCTGGTGTTGATGTAGCCGGCGAGGATGTTGTCCTTGGAGTACTTGTTGTCCACCTTGAGCGAGATGACGATCTCCTGGAGCTTGCGGGAAACCGTCTGCTCCTGGCTCAGGTAGTAGTTCTTGACGTACTGCTGGGTGATCGTCGAACCACCCTGCTTGCCGCGGCCCATCACCGTGTTGAAGATGCCACGCATGGTGCCCATCAGGTCGACACCGGAGTCGTGGAAGAAGTTCTTGTTCTCCGCGGCGACGAAGGTGCGCTGCACGTCCTTGGGTATCCGGCTGAGCGGGACGTTCTCCCGGTTGCGCAGCCCCGTACGCGCCATGACCTTGCCATTGGCGTACTTGTAGACGTTGCTCTGCAGCTTGGCGTCGTTGTTGCCCTTGGGTATGTCCACATACAGGTACAGGCCGATGAAGCCGAGGATGCCCAGCAGGCACACCCCGAGGAAGGCTCCTAGGAGCTTCTTCCAGGTGAAGAAGCGGCGTATGCCGGACTTCTTGTCCTTCGTTCTGGCCCGGCGGGCGCTTCCCTGTCGCGCCCGTCTCGCGTCCGCTCGGCCCATCGCTTCAGCAACTCCAGTCGTTCCGCCCCCAGCTAACTCAGCTGTTGAAGCTAACACCGCATCTGTCAACAAATACTCATCGATCAAGGCTTTTCCCGACGTGACAAACAGCACCCGGCACAGGGGAACCAAGAGGTGTGTTTTGTGCGTCGCCCAGGCCTCACCTGGGGTCTTGCCGCCGGAGGATCCTCCCACGATCACTGGACAGCCCGCACAGCACAGCATTAAAGTGATAGCACTTTGCTAGACCAGTGACATCATCCATTGCGGCGGACATCACGTGCCGCATGGGGAGAAACGGGGATTCCATGTCCGATCAGACACCTGCCGACCGCACCACCGGGCCCGGCGCCGACCTCCCTGCCGACGCTCCCGAGATGCCCCGCCCGCAGGTCCGCGAGGTCCCGGCGCACAGCATTCCGGGCGGCCTCGCCCTGCTGCTGACCGTGCTCGGCGTGGCGCTGGGCATCGCCATGATCATCGTTGGCGGGATTCTCGGCGACGGGGGCGACAAGGCGGTGGGAGCGCCGATGATCATCGTCGGCGTAGCCCTGCTGCTCGGCTCGTTCTTCTGCATGACCGGGGTGAAGATGGTCGCCCCCGGCGAGGCCCGGGTCATCCAGCTCTTCGGACGGTACGTCGGCACCATCCGCACGGACGGTCTGCGCTGGGTCAACCCGCTCACCACCGCGCAGAAGATCTCCACCCGGGTGCGCAACCACGAGACCGCGGTCCTCAAGGTCAACGACGCCTACGGCAACCCGATCGAGCTGGCCTCGATCGTGGTCTGGCAGGTCGAGGACACCGCCCAGGCGCTCTTCGAGGTCGACGACTTCCTGGAGTTCGTCGCCACCCAGACCGAGGCGGCCGTCCGGCACATCGCCATCGAGTACCCCTATGACGCACACGACGAGGACGCCCTGTCGCTGCGCGGCAACGCCGAGGAGATCACCGAGAAGCTCGCCCTGGAGCTGACCGCGCGGGTCCAGGCCGCCGGTGTACGGATCATCGAGTCCCGCTTCAGCCACCTCGCGTACGCTCCCGAGATCGCCTCCGCGATGCTCCAGCGGCAGCAGGCCGGTGCGGTGGTCGCGGCCCGCCAGCAGATCGTCGAGGGCGCGGTCGGCATGGTCGAGCAGGCGCTGGACCGGATCAGCGAACAGGGCATCGTCGAGCTGGACGAGGAGCGGAAGGCGGCCATGGTCAGCAATCTGATGGTGGTGCTGTGCGGCGACCGGGCCGCCCAGCCGGTCCTGAACACGGGTTCCCTCTACCAGTGAGCGGGCGAACCATGAAGGGGTGCTCGCCGGGCGAAGGCGAGGCCGGACGAGGCGAGGCTTCGGCATGAGCACCGACACCCCCGAGGGGCCCGGCGCCGGGAGCGGGCGGGGCCCCGCGCGACGGCCGCAGCAGCGCAAGCAGGTACTGCTGCGGCTGGACCCCTCGGTCCATGACGCGCTGGCGCGCTGGGCCGGCGACGAGCTGCGCAGCGCCAATGCCCAGATCGAGTTCCTGCTGCGCAAGGCGCTGTCGGAGGCGGGGCGGCTGCCCCGCGGGGCGGGGGACATTCCGCGGCGCGGGCGGCCGCCGAAGGAACGCAAGGACGAATAAGAGGTTGCGCGGATGGGCGCGGTGGGGGACGTCGGCAACAGTACGGGCACAGGTCCCGGTGATCATGGAGTTGCGACGCTCCGTGATCAACTGCTGCGCTTCGGCTGTTCTTACGAGGCGATCGCCGACACAACCTGCTCGGCCACCACGATCCGCAGCCGCCGCGACGCGTGGATACGACAGGGCGTCATCACCCGGCTCAAGCAGCTCGCGCTCGACGCCTACGGCCGGATGGCGGGACCGCCTGTCGACCGTGGCGGCCGCCCCTGCCGACCGCGGCGATCCGTCGGCCGCGTTCATCCGCCCCGACGGCATCGTCGCCTGGGCCGCCGCCCCGGGCCTGCCCGCGGACACCGCAGCTCCGGCGACCGCGCTGCGCACCTGGCTCGGCGAACCGCACCCGCGTATGACGAACGGCCAACAAGGTGAACCTGGTCAACCCGAAGGCAGGAAGAGCACCGGACAACGCAGAGGGGAGGTCTGATGGTGCGCGATCCGATCTGACGGCCGGTTCGGCACAGGTCTGCCCTGATGCTGCCGAAAGGCCGTCCCGCCTCCGCACCGGCACAACATCCGAGGAGCAGGAACGACGATGGCACCCGATCCGACAATCGCCCAGGTGACCATGACCCTGGCTGCCCTTGCAGCCACCGGGGCCACCCCGCGTCCCTCCGGGGAAACCCTGGAGCAGCAGACCGAACGAATCATCACCGGCATCGACACGCAACTGAGCGATCCCGGCCTTGCGACGCAGGGCGCGTGGGAGCTGGTGTGGCTCGCCCTGAGCGAGGCCAACGCCAATATGGCCTACCTCGCACGGAGCACCAACGGCTCGAACGAGTTCGTCGTGGTCGCCCGCGGAACGGACGCCGATCTGACCGACATCCTCGAGGACCTCGATGTCGGCACGGTCGTCCCGTTCCCCGAAAGCGGATCGCCCAAGCCCGTCGCCGTTTCCAAGGGGGCGATGGATGCGTTCCAACGGGTTGTCAACGCCCGCTCGATCGCCTCCCCCTCCCCGAATGCCACGCTCAATCAGGCGCTCTCCGTCGCGCTCAAGGCGGCGCCCTCCTCGCCGCAGCCGACCGTCTACCTGACCGGTCACAGCCTGGGCGGTTGCATCGCCACCATGCTTGCGCCGTACCTGCAGGCACACACCTGGACGAATCAGCCGAAGTTCGCGGTGATCACCTATGCCGCTCCCACCGCCGGCCTGCAGAGCTTCGTCGACTACTTCAACTCCGTGCCGTGGGTCATCGACGAGCGCCAGAACAACGCCTACGACCTGGTACCGCACGCGTGGGCCGATCTCGACACCACCGCCGGCTGGTACCCGAGCCCGGGACCGCAGGCGACCGAAGAAGTGAAGCTGCTCGTCGGGGCGATCGCCAAGCGCACCAAGGGCAACGTCTACGTCCAGCCCGGCACGCTCCGCCCGATGAACACCAGATACACCAGCCTCGCCAAGAACCTGGTCAACAAGACCACCCAGGACTTCCTCGGCCAGGTCGCCTTCCAGCACGCCAACTCCACGTACCTGGACCTGGTGGGGGCGCCTGCCGTCCCATCCGGGCCGGTGGTGACCGCCGTGACCCCCACCTTCGGCGCACCAGGCGCCACGGTGACCATCAACGGCTCCGGTTTCAGTCGGGACAGCATGGTCGACTTCGGCCACTTCGCCTGCACCGAGCGCGACATCGACCCCTCCGGCATGAGGATCACCGCTCAGGTCCCCACCGGAACCGGCGTCGTCCACGTCCGCGTCACCAACACCCTCGGCACCTCCCCGGCCGTCGCGATGGGGCAGTTCGCCTATGGCGGACCCGCACCTGTAGTGGTCAGTGCGGTCAGCCCGACCAGCGGAAAGGTCGGCACCCCGGTCACCATCAGCGGCTCGGGCTTCGCCGATGGCGCCACCGTGCACTTCAAGGACAAGGCATCCGATTCGGTCACGTTCGTCTCCACCGGCCAGATCACCGCAACCGCGCCCGGTCAGCTCGACGACCACCAGACGGTGAACATCACCGTGACGGTCGGCAAGGCCACCTCTCCCACCAGCCCGGCCGACGAGTTCACCTACACCGGACGGTAGTCCGCACACCCCGTTCCCGGGGTGGCCCTTCGAGCAGCCCCGGGCCTTTGCCGCCGACCGGTCGGACCGTGACCGGGCGAGGGATCGCCGCAGGACCGTTCGCCCTGCGGCGAGCAGGCCTGGGAGCTGTGCGGCACGGCCGGGCAGCTGCCGGGCGACCAGGTGTCCGAACCCCCCGGAGAGACCGGGGCCGGGATGAGTCGAGGCGCCGATGTGCCAGAGTCCGGGTACCGCGGACCTGGGGTCAGCCGCGCATCCCGCTGTACAGCACGCGTATACACCAGCGGTACACCCACGGGTAAAGTGGTCCGCATGTCAATCGGTCATACGCTGCTGGGCCTCCTGGAGTCCGGCCCCCGCCATGGCTACGACCTCAAGCGGGCCTTCGACGAACACTTCGGCCAGGACCGCCCGCTGCACTACGGGCAGGTCTACTCCACGATGTCCCGGCTGCTGAAGAACGGCCTGGTCGAGGTGGACGCCGTGGAGGCCGGCGCGGGCCCGGAGCGCAAGCGGTATGCGATCACGGACGCCGGGGTCACCGATGTCGCCCAGTGGCTGACCCGCCCGGAGAAGCCCGAGCCGTACCTCCAGTCGACGCTCTACACCAAGGTCGTGCTGGCCCTGATGACCGGTCGCAACGCCGCCGAGCTGCTGGACTCCCAGCGCGCCGAGCATCTGCGGCTGATGCGCGGACTGACCGAGCGCAAGCGCACCGGCGACCTCGCCGACCAGCTGATCTGCGACCACGCGCTGTTCCATCTCGAAGCCGATCTGCGCTGGCTGGAGCTGACCGCCGCCCGGCTCGACAAGCTGGCCGAAGCGGTCCGTGCATGACACCGGAGGGATCGCTGCTCGCGGCGGAGGGGCTGTGCAAGACCTACGGGGCGACACCGGCGCTGGACGGCGTGGAGTTCTCCATCCACCCGGGTGAAGTCGTTGCCGTCATGGGCCCGTCGGGCTCCGGCAAATCGACCCTGCTGCACTGCCTCGGCGGGATCATCAGCCCGGACTCCGGCACCGTCCGCTACGGCCCGCACACCTTGAACGCGCTGACCGACGCCCGGCGCAGCGCCCTGCGCCGTACCGACTTCGGTTTCGTCTTCCAGTTCGGCCAGCTGGTACCGGAGTTGACCGCGCTGGAGAATGTCGCGCTGCCCCTGCGGCTGAACGGCACCAAGCGCAAGGAGGCCGAACGGCAGGCCCGCGAGTGGCTGGAGCGGCTGGAGGTCGAGAAGGTGCACGGCCAACGGCCCGGCGAGATATCCGGCGGCCAGGGCCAGCGGATCGCGGTCGCCCGCGCCCTCGCCACCCGCCCGCGGGTCATCTTCGCGGACGAGCCCACCGGCGCCCTGGACTCGCTCAACGGCGAACGCGTCCTGACCCTGCTGACCGACGCCGCCCGGGAGACTCACGCCGCGGTCGTCCTGGTCACCCACGAGGCCCGGGTCGCCGCCTACTCCGACCGGGAGATCGTGGTCCGGGACGGCAAAGTGAAGGACATGCTGGCGGGCTTGATATGAGCCTGCTGCGCTCGTCCACCGGCGCCGGCAGCGACGGCGGCGGCGGCAGCGGCGGCAGCGGCAGCGGCAGCGGCCGGGGTGACGGCCGCCTACCCGAACCGCCCGCCCCCCGGGGCCCGTCCGCCGCCCCCCGCACCGGCCCCGCGACCTGGGCCCGTGACCTCGCGATGGGGATGCGGTTCGCGGCCGGCGGCGGCCGTGAGGGCTGGATCCGTGCGGCGCTGACCGGGCTCGGCGTCGGCCTGGGCGTGGCCGTCCTGCTGCTGTGCTCGTCCGTACCGCCCCTGCTGGATGCCTGGCACGGCCGGGAGAAGGCCCGCGAGAACCTGGGCCAGGTACACGCTCCCCCGCGCTCCGACCGCACCGTGCTCTACACCTCGGCCGACACCACCTTCCGCGGTGCGCCGATCCGCGGCCGCCTGCTGCGCCCGGACGGCGCGCATCCGACCGTACCGCCCGGCATCGGCCATCTCCCCGGCCCCGGACGGATGCTGGTCTCCCCGGCGCTCAAGGAGCTGCTGGACTCCCCCGAAGGCGCGCTGCTGCGCGACCGGCTGCCCTACGACGTGGCCGGCGTGATCGGCGACGAGGGGCTGCTCGGCCCGCGCGAGCTCACCTATGTCGCACAGAGCGCCACGCTCACCGCGCCCGACGGCTACCGCATCGACCACTTCGGCAAGAACTGGAGCCCGCCGCCGATGCGGGCGCCCGTCGTGGTCCTCGTGGTCATGACGTGTGTGACGCTGATGCTGCCGGTGCTGGCCTTCCTCGCCACGTCCATACGGTTCGGCAACGAGCGACGGGAGCGGCGGCTGGCCGCGCTCCGGCTGGTCGGCGCCGATGTCCGTACGACCCGCCGGATCTCCTCCGGTGAGGCGCTGTTCGGTGCGCTGCTGGGGCTGGCGGGCGGCGGCGCCCTGTTCCTGGCCGGCCGGCAGTGCGCCTCGGTGATCACGCTGTGGGGCGTCAATGTCTTCCCCTCGGACGTGGCGCCCGCCCCGCTCGCCGCCGTACTGATCGCCGTACTCGTACCGGCGGCGGCGGTCGTGGTGACGCTGTTCGCCCAGCGCGGCATCATCGTCGAGCCGCTGGGCATCGTCCGCAACCGCCCCGCGCTGCGCCGCCGGCTGTGGTGGCGGGTCGCGCTGCCTGCCGTGGGCGTCGCGCTGCTGGTGCCGCTGGCCCGGGCGCAGTCGTGGCGCGACACCCCGTTCGACGCCCTCCTTCTCGCGACCGGCGCGATGCTGCTGCTGCTCGGCGTCACCGTCCTGCTGCCCTGGCTGGTGGACGCGGTGGTCGGCCGGCTGCACGGCGGCCCGGTCGCCTGGCAACTCGCGGTCCGCCGCCTGCAGTTGAGCAGCGGCTCGGCCACCCGCGCGGTCAGCGGCATCACCCTCGCGGTGGCCGGTGCCATCGCGATCCATATGCTCATGACGGGTATGCAGGCCGGCTACGCCCAGGCGTACGCGGAGTCCGGCAAGCTCCCGCGGATCAGCCTGTGGGCCGACGCCGAGGGCTGGCCGCAGACCCAGCGGGCGCTCGGCGCGCTGCGCGCCACGCCCGGGGTGACGGCGGTCCGCGGCACGGTCGACGCGAACATCACCCGGCTGCCGGCCGCCGGGCGTCCCGCGTCCGGTGCACCGCTCTCGACGCTCGCCGTCGGCAGCTGCCCCGAGCTGCGCAAACTGGCCCGCCTGGGCTCCTGCCGGGACGGCGAGGTGTTCCTCACCGATATCACGGGCCGGGACGCCGCGCTCGCGCCCGGGGCGACGGTCAACCTCCGATCCCCGTTCGCCGACGAAGGTCCGCGGCCCCCGCGTCCCTGGACGGTCCCCGGAGCGGCCCGCGAGGTCCGGCTCCTCGACCGCGCACGCGGCCCCGACCACTTCTCGTACGACCTGCTGGCCACCCCGTCCGCCCTCGACACCGGCCGGCTCGACCACCCCATCGCGGAGTTCAAGGTCGACTTCGATCGCGGCACCCCGGACGCCGTGGAGTACATCCGCAACACCGTGGCCCGTGTCGATCCGATGATGAACGAGTACTCCGCCGTCGACAATCCGCATGACGCGCAGTACACCGGCGTCCGCAACAGCCTGTTCGCCGGTGCCGTCCTCACCCTGCTGCTGATCGGCTCGGGCCTGGTCATCTCCACCGTCGAACAGCTCCACGAGCGCCGCCGGCTGCTGTCCACCCTCGATGCGTACGGCACCCGCCGCGCCACCCTGGGCTGGTCGGTGCTGTGGCAGACCGCCCTCCCCGTGCTGCTCGGACTGGGCCTGGCGCTGGGCTGCGGGCTGGCGCTGGGGACGCTGCTGCTGACGATGATCGACAACCCGGTGACGGTCGACTGGCCGGTGGTGGCGGGCATCACCGCGGCCGGCGGCGGCATGATCTTCTTGGTGACGCTGCTGAGCCTGCCGCCGCTGTGGCGGATGATGCGGCCCGACGGGCTGCGGACGGAGTGAGCGCGGGACTGCCCGGTGCCTCCCGTCCGGGCCGGGGCGCGACGCTCCGCCGCTGGGGCACCGACCTCGCCATGGGCGCCCGGTTCGCCGTCACCGGTGGCCGCGAGGCCTGGATCCGTACGGCGCTGACCGCGCTCGGCGCCGGCCTGGGCGTCGCCGTCCTGCTGCTGGCGACCGCCGTCCCGAACGTGCTGGACGCCGCCACGGCGCGGCAGCGGGCCCGTACTGTCGTGCCCGCCGCGGTCGGGGCCGAAGCCTCGGACCGGACGCTGCTGACCGCCCCGGTGGGCGGTGCCTACCGTGATCTGCCGGTGCGCGGCCGGATCCTGACGGCCGAGGGGCCCCGCGCCCCCGTACCGCCGGGCCTGTCCCGGCTGCCGGGGCCCGGCGAAATGGCCGTCTCCCCCGCGCTGTCGGACCTGCTGTCCGCCCCCGGGGGCACACTGCTCAAGGAGCGCTTCCCCCATCTGCGGATCACCGCCACCATCGGCGATGCGGGGCTCCTGTTCCCCGGTGAACTCCTCTTCTACCAGGGCAGCGACGCTCTGCGGCGGCCCGGCGACGGCATCGAGCGGATCACCGCGTTCGGTGACCGCGGGGACCCGTTCCGGGCCGCCCCCCTGATGGTGCTGATCATCCTCGTGAGCTGTGTCGCGCTGCTGGCTCCCGTCGCCGTCTTCATCGCGACCGCGGTGCGGTTCGGCGGGGAGCGCCGCGACCGGCGGCTCGCCGCGCTGCGGCTGGTCGGCGCCGACCGGGCCACCACCGCGCGGATCGCCGCCGGCGAGGCGCTGGCCGGGGCGCTGTTCGGCCTGCTCACCGGCGCCGCACTCTTCCTGGCCGGCCGGATCCCGCTCACCGGCATCTCCTTCTCCGGCATCGGGTGTTTCCCGTCCGACGTGTTGCCGGATGCCGTACTCGCCGGATGCGTCGCGGTGGCCGTCCCGCTCTGTTCGGTCGGCGTCACGCTGACCGCCATGCGGCGGGTCGCCATCGAGCCGCTGGGCGTCACCCGCACGGCTCCGCCGCGCCGCCGCCAGCTGTGGTGGCGGCTGCTGCTGCCGGCCGCCGGAGCGGCGCTGCTGCTGCCGCAGGCGATCGGCGGGCTGGGCCGCGGCGACCTCGCCGACGCCCAGGTAGTCCTCGGAGTCGCGCTGGTCCTGCTGGGCGTGGCGGCCCTGCTGCCGTGGCTGGTGGAAAGCTCGGTGGCCCTCCTGGACGGCGCGGGCCTCGGCGGCCAGTCCTGGCACCTTGCGGTACGCCGCCTGCAGTTGAGCAGTTCCACGGCGAGCCGTTCGGTCAGCGGGATCACCGTCGCGGTGGCCGGTGCCCTCGCCGTACAGCTGCTGCTGACCGGCTCCCAGAGCCTCGACGAACAGCGCCGCGGCCCCGCGTGGACCGAGGCCGACGCGCACGGCGGCACGGTGCCCGCCGCCCGTGCCCCGCAGCTGTACGCCCGGCTGCGCGCGGCCACGGGCGTCCGCACGGCGCACGGCATGGTCTCCGGCTACGCGGACTCCGCCCGCCACCAGCGGGCCTTGGCGCACACCGCTCCCGGCGCGGGCGACGACCCCGAGCCGTACCAGGTGACCGTCGGCGACTGCGCCGCCCTGCGCCAACTGGCCCGCCTCGGCGCCTGTTCCGAGGGGGACGCCTTCCTCGTCGAGGGCGCCGACGGCAGCTCTTCCCTGCCGCGCCCGGGCGCGCGGCTGGCACTCGACCCGGTCGGCAGCCGCAGCGACCACCGGGCGCCCGCCCTCTGGTCGGTCCCGCGCACCGCCCGCCCCGCCACCGCCGTGCCCCGGGGCCTCCCGCCCCGCTTCAGCGGCTCCCGGCTGCTCGCCACCCCCGCCGCCCTGCCCCCGGCGCTGCTGCGCCACCCCCAGGTCACCGTCCTGCTGCGGCTCGACCCGCACACTCCTGACGCCATCGAACACGTCCGCAACACGGCCGCCGCGCTCTCGCCGCGGATCGATGTCAGCACCTCCGAGGACGGCAGCACCAGCGGCACCGTCACCGCCTTCCGCCACGCCCTGACCGCCTGCGCCGCCGCCGTACTGCTGCTGATCGGCTGCGGCCTGCTGATCAGCGCCCTGGAACAACTCCGCGACCGCGCACGGGCATTGTCCGCCCTGGACGCCCTCGGCACCCCGCGCGCCGTGCTGGGCCGGTCGGTCCTGTGGCAGACGGCCGTCCCGGTGGTCCTCGGCCTGGCGCCGGCGCTCGGCTGCGGACTGGCCCTCGGCCGGCTGCTCCTCCACATGGCGGGCCGCCCCTGGCAGGCCGACTGGTGGGCCATCCTCACCCTCACCGGCACCGCGGCGGCCGTCGTCCTCGGCGTCACCGCGCTCTCCCTGCCGCTGCTGTGGCGCCTGATGCGCCCGGATGGGCTGCGTACGGAATGAATCTGCGAGATCATTCCGCACGCAGCAGCGCCCGCCAACTGCCCCAGGGGGACCCTTTATGCGCCGGCTCGTCTATTGCATCGCCTCCACCCTCGACGGCTTCCTCGCCGGCCCGGACGGTGCGGACCCCACCGGCCCGGACGGCTTCTGGCCGGTCGCCGACGACTACCTCAAGCATCTGGCCGCCGAACTCCCCGAGATCCTGCCCGTCCAGGCCCGGTCGGCCCTCGGCATCACCGACGAGGGCACCCGCTTCGACACCGTCCTGGAGGGCCGGCGCACCTACGAGATCGGCCTCCGGGCGGGTCTCACCGACGCCTACCCCCACCTGCGCCACCTCGTCTTCTCCCGGACCATGGAGCTCAGCCCCGACCCGGCGGTGGAACTGGTGGCCACCGACCCGGTGGAAAAGGTCCGCGAGCTGAAGTCCGCCGACGGCAAGGACATCTGGCTGCTGGGCGGCAGCGAACTGGCCGGTGCCCTCTACCCGGAGATCGACCAGCTGATCGTCAAGCTCAGCCCCCTCACCCTCGGCTCCGGCCTCCCCCTCTTCTCCCCCACCACCCCCTTCGACCCCCGCACCTGGGAACTGACCGAGCACACGGTCCTCCAGAGCGGCGCGGCCTTCCTGACGTACGACCGGGGCGGCGCGGCCTGAGGGGGCGGGGGTGGACGGCGCCCCGACAGGGCCGTCCTGAGGGCGCCGGAGGGCCCGGGCGGGCGATCCACGAAAGGACGAACGTGGTCATACGAGACGGGTACGGGTGCCCTTGCCTACGATGATGCCCTCGATACCAGCCATCAGGAGGCACTACATGTCTGCCGCAGCAGTCGGGCCCCCTCATGACGGCAAGCTGCCCAGCCTGCTCGAGGTGGCCTCACAGCTCACCGAGAAGCTCCCTGGCTACCGCATCGAGATCATCGGGGGCGACCTCACCGTGACGCCGCCGGCCGACGGCCCGCACGCCGATTCACTGACCGACCTCACCTTCGCTTTCGCGCCGGCGCACGGAGCGGAGACACGAGTGGCCCAGGCCATGGGCGTATGGCTCCCCGACGGCCCCGAGGACTACGCCATCCCCGACCTCGCCGTCGTCGACGCCGACTACCGCGATCACCTCGTGGCGGACAACTGCTACGACCCGGTTGTCTTCCGGATGGTGCTGGAAGTGACCTCTTCCAACTACGCCACCGACCTCAAGACGAAGGTCCCGCGTACGCGATCGCCAAGATCCCGGTCTACGTCATCATCGACCGCAAGAAGGACCGCATCCACACCTTGACGGAACCGTTCGCCAACGAATACCGCAACCACAGCGTCCACGCCCCCGGCCAACGCGTCACGCTCCCCGCATCCCTCGGCGTCGAGATCACACTCGACGTCGAAGCGATCCTCTCGGTCGCCCGCCCCTGACCCTCACCCCCCGGCCATCCGCACCGGCAGCCCCCGCAGCGCGGCCCGCAGCGCCGCCGCGAACTCCTCGAACTCGCCCTGGCGCGCGGCGCCCGTCCGCATGGCGAGGGCGATCGTCCGCGCGGGTGCAGGGTCGGCGAAGTAGCCAGTCGTGAGCTGGTCGTTGCGGCCGGTTTCGACGCGGAGCGCGGTGCGGGGCAGCAGGGTCACGCCGAGGCCGCCGGCGACCAGTTGGACCAGGGTGGACAGGCCCGCAGCACTGGTGGTGACGGGGGTGTTCTCGTCCCGGCCGGCCTCCCGGCAGATGTCCAGGGCCTGGTCCCTCAGGCAGTGGCCCTCGTCGAGCAGCAGCAGGTCCAGTTCCTGGAGGGCCTGGCGCGGGATGTCGCCGCGGCCGCCGAGCCAGTGGTCCTTGGGTGCGACCAGGACGAAGTCCTCGTCGAAGAGCGGGAGTTCGGTGACCTGGGGGACGCCGAGCGGCACGGCGAGCAGGAGCAGGTCGAGGCGTCCGTGGGACAGGCCGTCCAGGAGGGAGGCGGTCTGCTCCTCGTGTACCTGGAGGTCCAGGTCGGGGTAGGTCTCATGGACCAGCCGCAGGACGGCCGGCAGCAGATACGGGGCGACGGTCGGGATGACGCCGAGCCGCAGCACGCCCGTGAACGGCGCGCGGGCCGCCTCCGCCTCCTCCATCAGATCGCCGACGGCTTCCAGGACCGTCCTGGCCCGCGCGGCCACCCGCTCCCCCGCGGGCGACAGCAGCACCTTGCGCGTCGTACGCTCCAGCAGTTGCACTCCCAAGGTCTCCTCCAGCGCGGAGACCGACCCGGACAGCGCGGGCTGGCTCATCCCGATCTCGGCCGCCGCCTCGCGGAAATGCAGATGCTCGGCCACCGCCACGAACGCCCGCAGCTGGGCCAGGCTGGGCTGGCGGGGCCGGCCGCCCTGACTCGCCGGTGAAGCCACTGATAACCACCTCCGATCAACATCAACCATTCTAGCTATTTCCCTGATCAATGCCTGCTGTGGCAGTGTGTAACCCGTCCAAGCCTCAAGGAAAGGCCCCAAAAGGGACTTTCTGCGCAACAAGGAGAGTACGTGCTCACTGTCGGTGACAAGTTCCCCGAGTTCGACCTGACCGCCTGCGTTTCGCTGGAAAAGGGCCAGGAGTTCGAGCAGATCAACCACAAGACCTACGAGGGCAAGTGGAAGATCGTCTTTGCGTGGCCCAAGGACTTCACCTTCGTGTGCCCCACCGAGATCGCCGCCTTCGGCAAGCTGAACGACGAGTTCGCCGACCGTGACGCCCAGGTCCTCGGCTTCTCCGGCGACTCCGAGTTCGTGCACCACGCCTGGCGCAAGGACCACCCGGACCTGACCGACCTGCCCTTCCCGATGCTCGCCGACTCCAAGCACGAGCTCATGCGCGACCTGGGCATCGAGGGCGAGGACGGCTTCGCGCAGCGCGCCGTCTTCATCGTCGACCAGAACAACGAGATCCAGTTCACCATGGTGACCGCCGGTTCCGTGGGCCGTAACCCCAAGGAGGTCCTGCGGGTCCTCGACGCCCTGCAGACCGACGAGCTGTGCCCCTGCAACTGGTCCAAGGGCGAGGACACCCTCGACCCGGTCGCGCTGCTCTCGGGCGAGTGACACTCCGCTAGCGAACTGGAGGCAGATCTGACATGGCTCTCGACGAACTGAAGTCCGCGGTACCGGACTACGCCAAGGACCTCAAGCTCAACCTCGGCTCGGTCATCGGCAACAGCGATCTCCCGCAGCAGCAGCTGTGGGGCACCGTGCTGGCCTGCGCGATCGCTTCGCGCTCGCCGAAGGTGCTGCGCGAGCTGGAGCCGGAGGCGAAGGCCAACCTCTCCGCCGAGGCCTACAGCGCCGCGAAGTCGGCCGCCGCCATCATGGCGATGAACAACGTCTTCTACCGGACCCGGCACCTGCTGTCGGACCCGGAGTACGGCACCCTGCGCGCCGGTCTGCGGATGAACGTCATCGGCAACCCGGGCGTGGACAAGGTCGACTTCGAGCTGTGGTCGCTGGCCGTCTCGGCCATCAACGGCTGCGGTATGTGCCTGGACTCGCACGAGCAGGTGCTCCGCAAGGCCGGTGTGGACCGCGAGACGATCCAGGAGGCCGTCAAGATCGCGTCCGTCCTGCAGGCCGTCGGCGCCACCCTCGACGCCGAGGCCGCGCTCGCCGAGTAATTCCGGCACGCGCACGCCCCCATACAGAACCCCGCAGACCTGGCGTCTGCGGGGTTCTGTGCGTCCGGTGCCCGGCACGGCCGGGAAGCGTCTTCCGGATCGCCCGGACCGGTCCCGGCGATCCGGAAGACGCGCCCTACGTCCCGGGCTCCTCGGGCCTGGCCCGCACCGGGGGCGGGGTCGGCGCCACCGAGATCGCGGTGGCACCGCGCGGGGCCACCGCCATCCGTACCGCCTGTTCCCTGGAGTACGAACGCAGGTAGCCGACCACCGTGTTGGTGACCGCCACCAGCGGCACCGCGACCACCGCACCGCCGATGCCCGCGATCAGGCCGCCCGCGGCGACCGACAGGATCACCGCGAGCGGATGGACCCGCACCGCCCGGCCCAGGATGAACGGCTGCAGGACGTGCCCCTCGATCTGCTGGACGGCCAGCACGACAGCCAGCACCATCAGCGCCGTGAACACCCCGTTGGCGACCAGCGCGATGACACACGCCAGCGCACCCGAGACCACCGCGCCGACCAGCGGAATGAAGGCGAACAGGAAGATGAAGACGGCGAGCGGCACGGCCAGCGGCACGTTGAGGAAGTAGAGGCCGATACCGATGAAGATGGCATCGATCAGGGCGACGACCACCGTGCCGCGCACATAGGCGGTCAGCGTCCGCCAGGCCCGCGGCCCGGCGCCCGCCACGCCCTCGCGGGCCGCGCTCGGGACCAGCTTGAGCACCCAGTCCCAGATCCGCCGGCCGTCGTAGAGCAGGAAGAGCGTGGTGAACATCGCCAGCAGGATGCCGGTGAGCACTTCGAGGACGACGGTGACGCCCTCCAGGCCGGCCGAGGTGATGGCCTCGGTGTTGGCGCCGACCGCGTCCTGCAGATTCTTGGCGATCTGGGTGATCTGAGACTCGGTCACATGGAACGGGCTCTTCAGCAGCCAGCCCTTGAGCTCGGTGATGCCCTCCTGGATACGGCTGGAGACCGAGTCGATGTTGTCCTGGACCTGCCAGACCACGAACCAGCCGACCAGGCCCATGACGACGAACCCGCTGATGAAGGTCAGCGCGGTGGCCGGCCCGCGCGGCAGCCCGCGCCGGCGCAGCCAGCCCACGGTGGGCTGCAGCAGCGCCGTGATCAGCGTCGCCGCGATGAAGGCGAGCACCACCAGTTCGATGGTGGTGATGACGCGCGCGAGGACCCACAGCGTGGCCGCCAGCACCAGCAGCCGCCAGCCCGCCTCGGCGGCGACCCGTACGCCCCACGGCACCGCGTCGACCGGATCGGGGCGGGCCGCGACGGCCGGGGCGTAGGACGGCGGCGGGGGGACGTTCTCCGGCGGGACGGCATCGGGGGACGGCGCGGCGAGCTCCGTCGCGGGGTGCGGCACCCCGTCCGTCGCTTCCGGCAGCTGGGTACGGGGCACCGTGAGCGTGGCCGGCGCACCACCGTGCGGCGGTGTGCCGTCTGCAAGACCGCCGGCCGCGGCGGCATCCGCATGGCCGGCACGCCTCAGCTCTTCCGAGTCGCCGGCCTCCACCGAGGAGTCCGGGAAACTCCCGCCAGGGGGGACCCCCACCGCGGCTTCCGCACGGCGGCGCTGATCCTCCATCCGCTGCGAGAGCCGGGTCAGACCGGCGCCGAGGCCGCCGACCCACTGAGGCAATCTGGACATGTGCCTTCCTCTTCCCCTCCCACGCGCCACAACCTGACGGGCACGACGTTACCTGTGCCGGACGCACGAAACCCCCGACGCTGCCGCGTTCGGGGGTTTCGGAAGTGCGGTGGTACTGCCGGCGGGCCTAGTACCAGCTGTTGGCCTGCCAGAACGACCAGGCACCACAGGGGCTGCCGTAGCGGTCGTTCATGTAGTTCAGCCCCCACTTGATCTGGGTGGCCGGGTTGGTCTGCCAGTCGGAACCCGCAGAGGACATCTTGGAGCCGGGCAGCGCCTGGACGAGGCCGTAGGCGCCCGAGCCGGCGTTGGTGGCCTTGTAGTTCCAGCCGGACTCGTGGTCCACGATGTTGCTGAAGCACTGGAACTGGTCGCCGGCCATCATCTGCTGCGCGATGGACTTCGTCTCGGCAATGGAGTACGAGCTCTTGCCGAGGAGGTCGCCCAGGTCGCCGCGCGCCGAGGAGCGGGACGCGGCCTGCTCCTTCTTGTCACGCGCTTCGGCTGCCTTCTTGGCCTTCGCCTCGTCCGCCGCGTCCTTCTTGCTCTGCGCGGTCTCAGCGGCAGCCTTGCGAGCCGACTCCTGAGCGGACTTCAGTGCTGCCGTGTCCGCCTGGGTGGACTGGTCGTCCGCCTGCTGCGTCAGGGAAGCCGTCTGCACCTGGGCCTGTGCGCCCGCGGGGATATCGGCGATCGTCGCGTCGGCAGCGGTGGCCTCGGTGTTGCCGACCGAGGCGGGCTCGTTGCCTGCAGCGACGCCGACCACGGCGCCGACGGTGGTGACCGCGGTGGCGGATGCCACGGCGAATCCCCGGACCGAGATCCGGCTCACACGATTTCCTTCCAGCATCGCCCGCATAGGTGACCTCGCGGGCGCAATCGTGCCCCTGACGCTGACCTCCCCTTGTTCCGGGCCCTGTTAAGCGGAGGGTCCGACTGGTCACGGGAGGCACTGGCCCGGTACGTCCCCCTCGGGGTCCGCGTGGTGCTCGGGCGGCATACGGCGCATCGCTATGAAGTTCGTTGGTTCTACTGCACCGCTGGGGGTGCTTGATGCCGTATGCGGGGCCTGACAGGACCCAGACTCTGCCCGACCGGGAGGCCGCGAGGCAATTCCCCGCTGGGTGTGAAAGCTCACACCTCGTTTACGGCAAACTATTTTCGGATATCCACTCGCAGCACTGCGCCGCCCGGCTAAGCTCCTTCGCTTTGCCGGGCGGCGCCGTGTTCACAACCGGTCAGATCCGGCCGTCCTCCAGCAATTCGGTCACCAGGGCCGCGATCGGCGAACGCTCCGAGCGGTTCAGCGTGACGTGGGCGAACAGTGGATGCCCCTTCAGCTTCTCGACGACGGCGACCACACCGTCGTACCGCCCGACCCGGAGGTTGTCGCGCTGTGCGACATCATGTGTCAGCACCACTCGGGAATTGGCGCCGATACGGGACAGAACCGTCAAAAGGACGTTCCGCTCCAGCGACTGGGCCTCGTCCACGATGACGAACGCGTCATGCAGCGAGCGCCCCCGGATATGGGTCAGCGGCAGCACCTCCAACATGCCGCGCCCCACCACCTCTTCGATGACGTCCTTGCTGGTCACCGCGGACAGCGTGTCGAAGACGGCCTGAGCCCAGGGGCTCATCTTCTCCGCCTCGCTGCCCGGCAGATAGCCCAGCTCCTGCCCGCCGACGGCGTACAGCGGGCGGAACACCATCACCTTGCGGTGCTGCCGGCGCTCCAATACGGCCTCCAGGCCCGCGCACAGCGCCAGCGCCGACTTACCGGTACCGGCCCGGCCGCCCATCGAGACGATGCCGACCTCCGGGTCGAGCAGAAGATCCAGCGCGATCCGCTGTTCGGCGCTGCGGCCGTGGATCCCGAATGCCTCCCGGTCGCCGCGCACCAGCCGGACCGCGCCCTCCGCGGTGACCCGGCCGAGCGCCTTGCCGCGGTCGGACTGCAGGACAAGTCCGGTATGCACCGGAAGTTCGGAGACCTCCGGTACATGAGCGGTCTCGGCGGCGAACAGGTCGTCGATCTGCTCGGCGGAGACGGTCAGCTCGGCCATCCCCGTCCAGCCGGAATCGGTGATCGCCAGCTCGGCGCGGTACTCCTCGGCCAGCAGCCCGACCGAGGACGCCTTGATGCGCAGCGGCAGATCCTTGGAGACGACCGTGACGTCGTACCCCTCGGCCTGCAGATTGCGCGCCACCGCGAGGATCCGCGAGTCGTTGTCGCCGAGCCGGAAGCCCGCGGGCAGTATTCCGGGGTCGGAGTGGTTCAGCTCGACCCGGAGCGACCCGCCGAGATCCCCGATGGGGATGGGCGAGTCCAGCCGCCCGAACTGCACCCGGTACTCGTCCAGCAGGCGCAGTGCCTGCCGGGCGAAGTAGCCGAGCTCGGGGTGGTGCCTTTTGGCCTCCAGTTCCGTGACCACCACGACCGGCAGCACGACCTCGTGCTCGTCGAAGCGGGCCATGGCTCCTGGATCCGCCAGCAGCACACTGGTGTCGAGGACATAAGTGCGCCGGTCGTGCTCACGGCGCTGCTTGATGTTCACCACGGGTGGACGAACCCCCTCGGATGAGGTTGGGGTGCGACGGCGTCGCGGGGCGGTGTACTCCCGGGGGCGCCGCTTGTCCAGCTGTCGCTGGGCAGCGTCTCCGGGACCCCCGGCCATCTGGTGACCGGACCGGGCTCGGACCACAATGCGCGGGCCGAACACCGGCCCTCCGCGTCGACCGTGCGGTAGGCACGGACCTCCGTGATGTGCAAAGGGCCTCCCGGGCGGACGACCCCATGCCGTCCGCTGAGATGCGGCGCCCGATGGCTTGTTCCGGACGCCGACCTGGAAGGGATATTCCCTCGAACCTGCGTAGCCATGCCACGGCATATGACGCACGGTCGATGAACCTTGGGTAACGCCTGCTCGCCGGGCGGCGGCGTCGCCAAGGTGGTACCCGAGAGGACGGTGTGTCAGAAGAGGCCCCGTCAGTGGCACATGGAGCCGACGGGGCCTGGTGACGCCCCGCAACGGAAGGGGCATCAAGGACTTCAGGGGTGAATCGGGCTTACGGGGCGTGAGTGACCCGCCTGGCCGAATGCGGCGGAGCGCGCCCGGGCGTCCCGGGCGCCTCCTGGAAGCCGTACCGCCTAGAAGCCGTACCGCCGGTGCCGGGCGGCGTAGTCGCGCAGGGCGCGCAGGAAGTCGACCTTCCGGAACGCCGGCCAGAAAACTTCGCAGAAGTAGTACTCCGAATGGGCGCTCTGCCACAGCATGAAGCCCGACAGCCGCTGCTCACCGCTCGTACGGATCACCAGATCCGGATCGGGCTGGCCGCGGGTGTAAAGGTGCTCGGAGATCAGGTCGATGTCGACGATCTCCGCCAGCTCCTCGAAGGAGGTGCCGCGCTCGGCGTGGTCCAGCAGCAGCGAGCGCACCGCATCGGCGATCTCCTGCCGGCCGCCGTAGCCGACCGCGACGTTCACCAGGACGCCGCGGTTGTCGCGGGTGGCCTGCTCGGACTCCTTGAGCACCTGCTGGGTGGCGGTCGGCAGCAGATCGCGGTTGCCGACGTGGTGCACCCGCCAGCGGCCGTCGGCCGCCAGATCGCGGACGGTGTTCTCGATGATCCCGAGCAGCGGCTTCAGCTCCTCCTCGGGCCGGTCGAGGTTGTCCGTCGACAGCAGCCAGAGCGTGACCACCTCGACATCGGTCTCCTCGCACCAGCCCAGCAGCTCACTGATCTTGGCCGCGCCGGCCTGGTGGCCCTGCTCGGCCGTCCGCCCGTCGGCCCGCGCCCAGCGCCGGTTGCCGTCCAGGATGACGCCGATGTGCTTGGGCACCTGGGTGTGATCCAGGCGGCCCTCCACCCTGCGCGCGTACAGCCGGTAGACCAGATTGCGCAATGCAGGCGGATAAGGGATGCGCATCCCGGAAGATCGCAGCATGTGTGGTCCAGCCCCTCCGTGCCAATGGCGGTCGCCCCGTCGCCTCAAGTGGGCAACTTTACTTCTCGGCTGTCTCGACAGCCCAATCAGGTAGGTCACAGGTACGTGATAGGGAGATGAGCATGACTGGCACCGACTACCGCGCAGCGGATTCCCGCTACGACTCGATGAAGTACCGGAGAACGGGTCACAGCGGACTCAAACTCCCCGCTATCTCCCTTGGACTGTGGCACAACTTCGGGGATGACCGCACCCTGAGCTCCCAGCGGGACATCCTGCGCCGCGCCTTCGATCTGGGCGTGACCCACTTCGATCTGGCCAACAACTACGGTCCGCCACCCGGGTCCGCCGAGCTGAACTTCGGGAAGATCTTCGCGCAGGACTTCCGCGGCTACCGCGACGAGATGATTCTGTCGACGAAGGCCGGATATCTGATGCACCCGGGCCCCTACGGTGAATGGGGTTCGCGGAAATATCTCCTCTCGTCGCTGGATGCCTCACTGAAGCGGATGGGCGTCGATTACGTCGATATCTTCTACTCGCACCGCTTCGATCCGGACACCCCACTGGAGGAGACGATGGGCGCGCTGGCGTCCGCCGTCCAGCAGGGCAAGGCCCTGTATGTCGGGGTTTCCTCCTACAACGCCGAGCAGACCCGTGAAGCGGCCGGAATCCTGCGGGAAATGGGCGTCCGCGCGCTGATCCACCAGCCCTCCTACTCAATGATCAACCGCTGGACCGAGGACGATCTGCTGCTGGACACCCTCGAAGCCGAGGGCATGGGGTGCATCTCTTTTGCGCCACTTGCGCAGGGGATGCTCACGGACAAGTACCTGCACGGCATCCCCGAGGGCTCGCGCGCCGCCCAGGGCAAGTCGCTGGACCCGGGCCTGCTGTCCGACGAGGTCGTCCGCCGCCTCCGCGGCCTCAACGACATCGCGGCCCGGCGCGGCCAGTCGCTGGCCCAGCTCGCGCTGTGCTGGGTGCTGCGCGAC
This sequence comes from Streptomyces sp. NBC_00400, assembly GCF_036048035.1. Lineage (NCBI taxonomy): Bacteria > Bacillati > Actinomycetota > Actinomycetes > Kitasatosporales > Streptomycetaceae > Streptomyces > Streptomyces sp. NBC_00400. Next base: position 2,863,977 of record NZ_CP107940.1, read on the forward strand.
GACCGGATGACCTCCGCCCTGATCGGCGCCAGCAGCGTCACCCAGCTGGAGGCCAATATCGCCGCCCTCGACGCCCCCGGGATCACGGACGCCGAGCTGGCCGAGATCGACGAGTTCGCGAAGACGACGGACGGCGTGAACATCTGGGCGCGGCGGTAGCGGCGGTCCGGCGGTCGGGCTCACTGCGTCGCCCGCGCAGGGACCGGCCGGTGCACGGAACAAAAAGCGGGCCGGTCCGTGGGGGGGATACGGACCGGCCCGAGGGGGGGTTTCCACCATAACCCCGCGGGAGGGGTGCTTCGTGCACCGGCGCGCGCGGCGGCGTGGCTCGGTCTCCGGCGGGGCCGGGGCAGGCGGGCGCGCGGGCGGAGAAGGGGACGGGCCCGGCGGGCGGGATCCGTCCCCTCTGTGTCCGGGCGGGCGGGGTCCGTCCCCTTCTCCGTCCGGGTCGCGGGGTGCGGCCCACGCCGTCAGGCGGGCGCCGCGGCGGCGCCCAGCAGCAGCACGCCGAACGCCCCGAAGATCATGAAGGGCCCGAGGGGCATGGCCGCTCCCCGTGCACCGCGCCGGACGATCAGCAGCCCTGCCCCGTAGAGCGCACCGAGCAGCACGCCGGCCGCCCCACCGTGGACAAGGGTGCGCCAGCCGTACCACCCAAGGGCGATCCCCAGCCCGACCGCCAGCTTGACGTCGCCCAGCCCGATGCCCTGCGGGTTGACGGCATAGAGCAGGAGGTAGCACGCGCCCAGGACGAGTCCGCCCAGCAGCGCCCGCCGCCACGCCCCGGCCTCGTCGGTGAACCAGCCGCCGAGCCCCAGCAGCACCGCCGCCATCGCGGCGAGCGGCAGCGTCAGCGCGTCCGGGAGGCGCCGGACCCGCCAGTCGACGGCGACCAGCAGCACCGCGACCGGCGTCATCGCCAGCCAGGCGACGAGTTCCGGCCGTGGTCCGGTGGCGGCCGCCAGGGCCGCGCAGGCCAGTGCGGTGGCCGCCGCCATCGGCAGCGCCCCCGGTCCGTACGCCCCGCACTGCGGGCAGTGCCCCCGCCCCAGCCAGCCACGTGCCACCCCGGTGATCGCATGGCCCCGGGGGCAGACCGCGCACCACTCCTCCTCGGGCTCAACGGCCATCCGGTGGGCGGGCCGTGGCAGGAGCATCCCGGCGGCGGCCCCGTAGGCGGCGGCGAGAACCATCAGCATCACTGGCACGTGCCGACCTTAGGACGTCCGGCTTCGCGTCAGGGGGCGTATGCGGAAGGATCCGGCAGGCGGGAGCGGAAGGATCCGGCAGGCGGGAGCTGATAGAACGCTGGGCATGGTGCGTGGGGAGAACGGCCCGGGGGTCCTGTACGGCGCTGAGGACATTATTGCGGTGGAGATCGCGGCGTCCTGGCGCGCCCGCACCCGCGGGCTGCTGGGCCGCGACGGCATCGAGGGCGCGCTGCTGCTGACCCCGGCGAGCAGTGTGCACACCTTCCGGATGCGGTTTGCGATCGATGTCGCCTATCTGAACGGGGACTTCACCGTGCTGGCCGTACGCACCATGCGTCCGGGCCGGCTGGGACTCCCCCGCCTCCGTGCCCGGCACGTCCTGGAGGCGGAGGCCGGCGCGATGGCGCGCTGGGGCCTGCGCCCCGGCCTCCGGCTCGTTGTCCAGCCCGTCCGCTGACGGAGGCGGCCGGCGGCCCTGCTCCCGGTGGCGCTCGCTACGGCGCCGGTCACGAGGCGCGCGGGAAGCTGACCTCGACCCGGCGGTTCTTCTTACGGCCGGCCTCGGTGCCGTTGTCGGCGATCGGGTACTGCTCGCCGTAGCCGCGGATCTGGAAGCTGACGGAGGAGCCGAGGTCCTTGGCCAGCTCCTGCTGGACGGCGTTGGCCCGCTGTTTGGACAGGACCAGGCCGTGGCTCGCCGAGCCGAGATTGTCGGTGAAACCGAAGACCCGCAGGCGGGTGGCGTTCTGCTTCTTGATCTCCGCCGCGATGGTACCGATGCGCGACAGCGCGTCCGACGACAGCTTGGCGCTGTCCTTGTCGAACAGGACCTCCGCCTGAAGCGAGAAGGTCACATTGTCGTTGGTGTCCTGGCGGCGTTCGGAGCCGTCGTCGGTCTCGACGATGGACTTGATGTTGAGGACCTTGGACGGGGCGAGCTTGGCGCCCTGGACCATGCGCAGATCGGGGTCGTTGGGGTCGATGTGGACCGGGGGGCTGGAGTCCTCGGTCAGGCCCGGCGGGTCGGCGTGGGCGGCGGGGACCGTCAGCGCCGCGGTCAGCAGCAGGGCGACGGCGGCGGTGACGGCCGTACGGGGCGCTCGGTGCGGGCGGCGTCCTCGGGGCGTCCGGTTCGCGGGCATCGGGGTCGCGGCCATCTGGTTCGCGGGCATCGGGGTCGCGGTCATCGGTGCCCGCTCAGTCCGTGATCTGCACGCTGGCGGGGGGCAGGGTCGGCAGTTGGAAGTCGACCTGGGTCACCTTGGCCGGCGGCGCCGGGAACTGCGCGAAGATCGGGCGGCTGGCCCCCGGCATCAGACCGCTGAGGCCGGTCGTGCACAGGCATTCGCCATTGGTGTCCCGCAGCACCAAATACCTTTTCTTGCCCGCCTTGTCGACGAGGGTGGCTCCGGAGATGGAGGAACGGGACCGCAGTTCGGTCTCGTTGGAACGCCAGTCGATCGCGTTGAAGGCGCGGTTGCCGTGATTGGACACCGTGCCGTTGACGGTGACGAAGCCGCCGGAGTCACGGACGACGGAGTGCAGGGTGACCACCACGCCGTCCGGCCCCTTCATCTCACCGATCACCTTGTCGGAGTCGGCCGCCGGGCTGCCGGGGCCGCTGTCCTTGGGGGCGGTGCTGCGGGCCGGGGGCTTGTCGCCGTCCGTCTCCTTCGTACCGCCGTCGCCACCACCACAGCCGGCCACGACGAGAGCCAGGCCGACAGCGCTCGCCATGGCGACCGCTCCTCTGGCGGCCTTCGTGGTGCGCCGAATGCTCATGGGATGCGATTCCTTTGATCGTCGTCTGGTCGTCTCGGAGGTGCCGGAGTGCGGGTCGGGGCGGGGCGGGTGCGGATCGGGTCGGGTGCGGGTCGGGGTGCGAATCGGGGTACGGGGGTGGCCGGTCACCGGGCGAGGCGTACGGAGAAGAGGTCGGAGGCGTCGGGGAGATGCCGGAGGTTGTCGGGGTCGAGCGTCCAGCGCTTTCCGTCGCAGGTGATCTCCAGGGGCGTGGCCTTGGGGGCGTCCTTGCCCTTGCCGTCCTTGCCGCCCTTGCCGCCCTTGTCCCCCTCGTCGCTCTTGCCGTCGGGTCCGCCCGTGCCCCCCGTGCCGTCCGTGGCCGGATCGAGGGTGCAGCGGGGCTCGACGACGGACTTCGCCTCGGCCTTCCCGTGGGTGTCTTTGGTCATCGGGATGACCGAATTGCCGACGGGGTTCCGGGTTTTGACCACGACGGCGAAGGAGGTGGGCCAGGAGTCCGGAATGCAGCCGCCGGCCCCGGAGCCGGCGCCGGCGAGGTCCGCGCCGTTGCGCCCGGCGAACCAGCCCGCGCGCTCGCAGGCCGCGTCGGGCGAGACGCCGCGCCCGTTCAGCAGGTCTTTCCACACGGCCCGGTTGCTCTCGTAGCTCCCGTCGCGGAGGCCGTCGAGAAAGCTCTTGGTCAGCAGATCGCGGTACTGCTGGCCGGCGGCGAGCGCGGCCGCGTCGGCGGCGGTCTGGGCACCGTTGCGGGTGGCCGCGGCCTGCCCGACGGCGAAGAAAGCGAGCGCGAGAAAGAGCAGGCCCGCGACCGCAACGATGTAGAGCGGGAAGGCCTGCCCGGCGTCGCGCCGGCGGCGCGGGATGGTGGCCGGCACGACCGTGGCGGCAGTGACGGGGCCTAAATGCCGACGACGTCGGAGATCTTGTTGGCGATGGCGTTGGCGATCTGGCTGCCGAAGTCCGTGGTCGACAGGACCAGGACGATCGCCACGACCACCGCGATGATGCCGAGGTACTCGATCGAGGTCTGTCCCCGGTCGTTCCCCAAAATACGCTTCGCCATCGTCTTCCCCTCCATGGGCGGCCGTACCGCTCTGGTCCGGCTGGTCAGTCCCCGTGGTGCCGGCGCGGTCGACCGCGCTCACGACACGAGAAAAGTACGCCGGAACAGCGTGCCCCGAACAGGGAATCCGTGCCCAATCCTCATTTGGGATCACAGATGACGGGCACAACGGCGCATTTCGGCCAATCAGTCGCACCTCACCCACCCCCGCTCCCCCTCCGGCACCATGCCCCGTTCCCCTGCCCATGTGGACCGGACGCCCCCTCCGCGCCGTAGCGCGAATGAAATCGTCCGCCCACCCACTGTGACACAACTCGTTGCTCGTGCGAAGGAGTTGACGCGAAGCGGACGGTGAAGCGCACCCATCCGGCCGGATGCGGGCCGCTGCAACCGTCCGCGGGCGGAGCAGCGGCCCGCCGGCCGGCCGGCACAGCGGCCGGTTCCGCCACCGCCCGTCCGAAGATGTGCATCCGCAAGGGCGGGCCGGCGTCGTGACCGTCCCGGAAGGTGCCGGCACAGGAGACGGCGCGAAGGGCGGAAGGGGCCGCGCAGAGGTGAGCCGGCGCGGCGTGCCGAGCCCGGACCGGCGGGGCCGGGGCCGGGAGGTGTGGCACGATTCACTCCCCCATCAGCGAGCCGAAGCTGGTCCCCGAGCCCAGGAAGAACCCGGCGATGAGCAGGATCATCGTGGCCGGAACCATAAAAGTGGTGACGACCATGGTGGCCTTGGGGACCGCGCGGGCGGCGCGGCGCCGGGCGTTCTGGGCATCGGTGCGGCGCATGTCGTTGGCGATCTGGATCAGCGTCTCCACGATCGGCGAGCCGAGTTCCTCGCCCTGCTGAAGGGCGGTGACGAACTGGGCGACCTGTTCGGAGTCGTTGCGTTTGCGTAGCTCCTCGAAGGCCGCCCGGCGGCTGACGCCCATGTCCATCTGCCGCAGCGTGATGCGCAGTTCATCGGCCCACGGCCCCTCGTACTTCTCGGCGACCCGGTCCAGCGCCTGACGGAAGCTCAATCCGGCGCTGACCACCACCGCCAGCACGTCCAGAAAGTCCGGAAGGGTGCGTTCGATGGTGTCCCTGCGCTGGCGGATCGCGGCCCAGATGCCGACCTCGGTCCAGAAGAGGCCGAAGAGCACCATCAGGACGCCGAGCAGCGGCTGACCGCGCAGGAACATCACCAGCGCGCCGAAGAAGCCTAGGGCTCCGTAGACGGCGCGCCGGGCCGCGTACCGGTCGACGGTCAGCCCGCCGGGGTTGCCGGCCAGGTCGATCCGCCGGCGGACCCGGGCGGTGCGCTTGTCGCCCATCAGCCGCAGCACCAGCGGCGCGTAGCGCATCCCGGTGCGGTCCACGGCCGAACCGACCACCGTGGTGCGGGTCGCGCCGACCTCCAGGGACAGCGCCAGGTCGGGCGGCAGCCGGGCCTCTCGGCGGTAGAGCGCGATACCGCAGCAGATGCCAACGACCGAGAGGGCGAAGGCCGCGGCCAGCAGAATTCCGATTCCCATTCCTGTTCCCCTGGGGATTCCGATGCCGGTGTCGGTGCCGGTGCCGATGCCGGTGTCGGCTCGGTTTCGGTGTCGGCTCGGTGTCGGTTCGGTGTCTAGACGTCGATCTTGGACAGCCTGCGGATGAAGAAGAACCCGAGCCCGTAGAGGACAAAGGCCACCACGACCGCGAGCTGACCGAGGAAGGAGGAGGTCATCCGGTCGATGGCGCCCGGGGCGATCCGGTTCATCAGCAGCAGGGTGCCGATGCCGAGCAGCGGGACGACATAGGCGGTGACGACGACCTGGGAGAGCTGGGTGCGGACCTCGCGGCGGGTCTCCTTGCGCTCCTCCAGGGTCGTGGTGAGGTTGCGCAGCGAGCCGACGACGGTGCCGCCGGCGCGGTTGGAGAGCACCAGGGTGGTCACCAGGACGACGAGTTCGCGGGAGGGGAGGCGTTCGGCCAGCTCGCCCAGCGCCTCGTCGATGGAGTGGCCGACGGAGAGCTTGTCGGAGACCTTGGCCAGCTCCTCACCGGCCGGCGCCTCCAGCTCCTCGGCGGCCATGCCCAGCGCCGTCCGCAACGCCAGCCCGGCCTGGGTGGCGTTGGCGAGGATCCGGGAGAGCTCGGGCAGCTGGTTGATGAACTTCTCGATGCGCTTCTGGCGCTGCCAGTTGAGGAAGGCGAACGCCGCCCAGACAGCGACCAGCGCGGCGATCGGGCCGAAGAACGGGGCGAGGGCGGCCTGCGCGACCAGCCACAGCGCGAGCACCGCGCCGAGCATGTAGACGAAGAATTCGCCGGGGGTGACGTCCAGGCCGGTGGCGGCCAGCCGGAGTTCGAGGCGACGGCCGAAGCGGGTGCCGCGCAGGGCGCGGTCGACGGACGGGAAGCGGCGCCGGCGTCCGTCGGCCGGCAGCCTGCGCTCGTCGTCGAGCCGGTCGACGACGGCCTGCCGCTGGGCGTGCCCGGCGGCATAGGTCCGTACGCCGGCGATCGCGAGCACCCCGCACAGCAGGGCGGACCCGAGGGCGAGCAGGGCGAGGGGGTTCCCGCCGGTCATGAGAGGGCCTTCCGGGTGGCGAGTTGAGCGTCATCGGTGGCGACGCCGAAGGCGGGCGGGGTGGGCTCGCTCGCCATGAAGAGGCGTTCGGCGACCCGTCGCGGCAGCGGGAAGTAGCGGAACCGCCCGTGCACGATGCGGTCCGCGCCCATCGGCTCGGCGTCGAAGCGGCAGACCGTCGCGATGCGGTAGTCCTCGTGGCCGCGCGAGTCGAGGAGGGCGACCTCGCTGATCCGGCGGGAGCCGTCGGCGTGCCGGGTGAGCTGGACGATGCAGTCGACGGCGCTGTTGATCTGGTCCCGCAGCGCCTCGAAGGGGATCTTGACGTCCGACATGGAGGCCAGGGTCTGCAGCCGCATCAGGGCGTCCTCGGCGCTGTTGGCGTGGACGGTGGCGAGCGAACCGTCGTGGCCGGTGGACATCGCTTGGAGCATGTCGAGGGTCTCGCCGCCGCGCACCTCGCCGACGATGATCCGGTCGGGGCGCATCCGCAGGGAGTTGCGCACCAGGTCACGGATGGTGATCCGGCCCTTGCCCTCCACGTTGGGCGGCCGGGACTCCAGCCGGATGACATGGCTCTGCTGGAGCTGGAGTTCGGCGGCGTCCTCGACGGTGATGATCCGCTCGCCGTCCGGGATCAGTCCGGAGAGGGCGTTGAGGAGGGTGGTCTTGCCGGCGCCGGTGGCGCCGGAGACCACCACATTGAACTTGGCCCGCACCAGCCCCGCCAGCAGCATCAGCATCTGCTCGTCGAGCGTGCCCATGCCGATGAGTTCGGCGAGGGTGTAGGCGCGCGGGAAGCGGCGGATGGTGAGGGTGGCGCCGTTCAGGGCGAGCGGCGGGATGATGACGTTGACGCGTTCGCCGGACGGCAGGCGGGCGTCGACCATCGGATTGGACTCGTCGACCCGCCGGTTGACGGTGGAGACGATCCGCTCGATGGTCTGCATCAGCTGCTCGTGCGAGGCGAAGCGGACGGGCAGCAGCTCGACCCGGCCGGCCCGTTCGACATACACCTGGTCGGGGCCGTTGACCATGATCTCGGTGATCGAGGCGTCTTCGAGCAGCGGCTCCAGCACCCCGAGGCCCAGCGCCTCGTCCACCACCCGGCGGATGAGCTGGGCGCGTTCGGCGGTGGAGAGCACCGGGCCCTCACGGCTGATGATGTGGCCCAGCACGCGTTCCAGCCGCCCGCGGCGCTCGGCCGCGGCCAGCGAGGACATCTCGGCGAGGTCGATCTCTTCGAGCAGTTTGGCGCGGTAGACGGCGACCAAATTGCTGTCCTGGCGCGCCTCGCCGGCCGGCTCGGGTGCGACGATCCGGGCTTTCAGGCTCATCGCGGGGGTGCTCCTTCGTACGTGTCCACGGCGGGGCCGAGGCCCGGGGCACCGAGTCCCAGGGCGCCGGGTTTCTGCGGGCGGGGCATGGTGGCACTGCGGGAGGCGGTACCGAAGTCGGTGATGCCGGGCAGGAGCGAGGGGATGGTGACGCGCACGGTCGCACTGACCGCGTCGCCCCCGCCGCCGTCCACCGAGACCTTCGCGTCGCGCGCCACCCAGCCGGTCATCGCGGCCCGGCCGGCGGCCTCCGGGTCGGGCGGGCGGTCGGCCTCGTCCATCGAGGCGGTACGGGCCGCGGCACGCGCTCCCGTACCGGCCTGCTGGACGGCGAATGCGGCGAGCCCGAGCTGGACCACCGCCAGCCCGATGACCAGCAGGATCGGCAGGAAGCCGAGGAATTCGATGGACACCGTGCCCCGGTCGCGGCCGTGGCCGCGCAGCCGGGCGGGGAGCCGGTGCCGGGTGTGGCCCAGGAGCCGGGCGGGAAACTGGAGCCGGGCGGGCGGACCGAGCCGGGCGGGTTGCCGGGGCCGGTTGGGCTGCCGGGGCCGGTCGGGCTGACGTCGTACGGCGCTCATCGGGGGTCCTCCTTCGCGGCGCCGGCCGAGCCCTGCGCCGGCCAAGGGAAGCTCCCCGCACCGGGGAAGAGCACCGGGACCCTGATCTGGACCGTCGCCTTCCACACACCCGCTTCGGGGTGGCAGGAGATGCCGGCGCCGCCCCGCCAGGAACCGGGCAGTTCGTGCTCGGCGGCGGCCTGGCACGCGCCGGCGCCGCCGCCTTCCGTCGCCGTGCCGGCCCGCGCGCCCCGGTCAGCGGAGTGGGCGGCTAGCGAGAACGCATAGCCGACCAGCACCAGCTGCCACAGCAGGGCGAGGACCAGCAGGATCAGCGGGAGCATCCCCATGAACTCCACGGCGACCTGCCCCCGGTCGTTGCCGCCCAGTGGGCGCCGCACCGCTCAGCCCTCCTCGTAGGGACCGGCCGGATCGAACGGTCCCGAGCCGCCGGCCGCCGCCGCGGAGCCCCGCCGCGCGCCGAAGCGGATACCGGACCCCGACCCCGACCCGGAGGCCGGCCCCGGTGCCGGACCCTGACCTGTCCCGGAACCGGGAGCCGCCCCCGGCGTTATGGCCTTGCGCCGGCGCCCCGTCAGCGTCGGGCGCGCCCGGTGGCTGCCCCGGCCCTCCCGCCGCACGGCCGGTGACTCGACCAGGCCGAGCTCGCCCGCCAGCGCCCACAGCGCCTGCCGGACCGTCGACCGCCCGTCGAGGTCCTGCATCCGGCCCGCGTCGACACAGGGCTGAAGCTCCTTGAAGGCGGCCGGCACATGGGTCCTGGCGACCTGGGTGCCGGTGGCCTTGGCGACCAGCGGCGGCTGGATCTCGGTGTTACGGGTGAGGCGGTTGACCACGGTCGTGGTGTCCTCCGCCTGCCGGATCTGCAGCCGGTCCCACAGCCGCACCTGCCGCTTGGCGGCCCGTACGGCCACCACGTCCGGGGTGGTCACCAGCAGGGCCACATCGGCGAGTTCGACGGCCGCCGCGTTGGCGGACTGCATCTGGGAGCCGCAGTCGACCAGCACCACTTCGTAGCGGGAGCGCAGCGCGCCGATGATCTGGCGGGCCGCCCGGTCGTCGACCTCTTCGCCGCGCTCCCCCTCCTCGGGCGCCAGCAGCAGCCCCAGGCCGGTGTGGTGGTCGTGCACCGCGTCCTGGAGCACCCGTACGGAGATGTCCGCGATGCCTGCCAGATCGACGATCGAGCGGCGGAACTGGACGTCCAGATAGGAGGCCACATCGCCGGACTGCAGATCCAGGTCCACCAGCGCGACGCTCCGGCCCGCGGCCCGTGCGGCCAGCGCCAGCTGCACGGCGGTGACGGTGGTGCCGACCCCGCCCTTGGCCCCGGTCACGGTCACCAGGGTGCCGGCCGGCCCGGGTGCCGCCTCGGGGCTGCCCCCCAGGTGCACCCGTACCCCCGCCGACCACTGGGCGGCGGCCTGCACCCGGGCGGCCAACTCGTCATAGCCGAGCGGCAGTCCGACGATGCCGCGGGCACCGGCGTCCATCGCCGCGGAGAACAGCGCGGGCCCGGCATCCGTGGTGATCAGTACGACGCCGACGGCGGGGAAGCGCAGCGCCACCTCGCGGATCAGCTCCAGCGCCGGCGTCGGGCCGATCCGCTCATGGACGAGCACGACCTCGGGAAGCGCTTCGACTCCGGACGGCGGACCGGCCTCGGACGGGGCACCGGCGAGAGACCCGCCGGCCCCCTGGGCGGCGGCGCCGGCCAGCGCGTGGAGCAGCGCGGCGGAGTCGGCGACGGCGGGTGCGGGCTCGGCGTCCGGCAGCTGGTTGAGCAGCGAGGACACCGCACGCGCTGCGTCCGGGTCGCCGATTGCCGGGAGGATACGGATGGTCACCTGAGCCTCCGGGTCACTTGTCGCCGTCGAGGGTGTAGGTGCGCTGGCCCGGCGGGACGGTGGCCTCGCTGCCGGGGGCGAGCAGGGCGAGCCGTACGTGCGAGGCGAAGGACTCGGCGTACGCGACCCGTTGGGCGTCCTGGGTGTTCAGCGCGAAGGTGATCGGGACGGCGTCACCGGCCTGCCGCCCTGTGGTTGTGGTGGTGTCGCCGGGGTCCTTGGCCTCCAGCGGCGTCAGCTTGCCGACGTCGATCACCTGGGCGCCGGAGACGATGACCTTGGAGACCGGCTTGTCCTCGGGGCGCTTGCCCTCGAAGGTGGCGTAGATGTTCACCCGGGCACCGGGGTTGATCTTGCCCGCCACCCCGGTGGCCGCGTCGATCATGATGGCGATCTCCTGCTGTCCGGCCTTCAGCGCGGGCCGCTCGACGATCATGTCGTCCTGCAGCAGCGACCCCTTCTTCAGCGGCGTCACCGCGATCCGGCCGCTGACCTGGTCCAGATCGGTCACGGCGGTGGGCGGCAGCCACCGCTCGGGCATCTTCACCTTCTCGAACTGCCCAGGATCCAGCGCTTTATAGGCCGCGACATCCGTCTTCAGCCGGTACGCCGTCTTTTCGGGACCGACCTTGGACTCGACGTTCTGGATCACCGACAGTACGCCGACGAACGCGCCGACCGCACAGAGAACCGACAGGAGCAGCAGGATCACTCCGCGGCGCTGGCGTGAGTTCATGGGGGAGGGACCTCGATCGGGACGGGGAGGGGACGGGCGGGGAGGGGACGGACGGACGAGGGGGGCGGGCAGGTGGCGGGCGGTCGTCGCCGGACGGGGGCGGCCGGCGGCGGCTGACGGGGTCCGTCGGCCGCAGGGGCTGACGGGAGGCGGCGGAGGGGCTGACGGGTCGGCAGCAGACAGTAGGGCGCGGGCGGCCGTGCGGCCGGAGGCGGTAGGGCACGGGCGGCCCGGCTGGCTCAGCGCACTCGGGCCACCGTCCGTGGGGTACCGGGGGTCTCCGGCCGGCCGGACGGGTCCGGGTATCCGGGACCCTCCGGGTGGCCGGGATGCTGTGCGTGGCCGGGATGCAGCGGCTGGCCGGGCTGTGAGTGGCCCGGGTGCTGCGGGTGGTGCTGCTCGGAGTGGCCGGTGAAATCAGGGTGACCGGGCAGGTCCCAGTGGCCGGGGGCACGAGGGCCGGGGGCACGGGCGCCGTCGGACGCGTAGGGGTTGCCCGGCACCGGACGCCCCGACCCGTACGGGTTCCCTGACGCGTACGGGTTCCCTGACCCGTCAGGGCAGCCCGCCGTGAGATCCGGCCCGCGGACGTCCCACTGCCCCTGCCCCTGCCCCTGGTCTCCGGGCCGGCCACCACTTCGTACACCCACCGCGCCCGGCACACCGAGCACACCGGCCACACCGGCCACACCGGGAGGTGTCACCGGCGAGAGGCCGCGCTCGTCCCACGGCGAGAGAGGCCGACCGGCCGCCGGCTCCGAGGGAGCGGCAGACTCCCCCGGTCCCCCGGAGGCAGGAGCAGGACCCGGGGCCGGAGCAGCCGAAGCGTCCGACGGAGCCGCAGAGGCCCCAGCAGTCGAAGCCGACGAGGGACCGGGAGCAGACCCGGGAGGGGGAGCGGGAGCAGACGCAGGAGCCGCAGCCGCAGCCGCAGCCGAGGCGGAATCCGCAGCCGAACCCGAAGCCTCCGAGGAAGCCACCCCCAGAGCCTGCGCAGTGGCCGCCGCGCCCTCTCCCGGCCGGTGTTCGGGACCGCCTATGGCCGCCGGCCCCTGGCCCGAGCCGCCACCCCCCGCCGCCCGTCCCCGTGCCAGCGGTGCCGCGCAGAACGCACAGTGATCGCCGAGGAGTTCCAGGCCGCACCAGCCGCACTCCTCGCGCCGTACGGAGGCCACCAGCTGACGCAGGACCGACACATCCGGTATGGCCGCCGCGAATTCGATCAGCTTCTGGGTTCCCCACCACCGGGCGGACTCGGCGGGCAGCCGGGCCTCGTACACCCCCTGCACCCGCCAGGCCGGGGCGAGCGTCCCGGTCACCCACTCGGAGGTGAGCTGGCCGCGGGCCACCGTGAGCTCGGTGGCGAATCCGGGCGCGGGCAGCCCGGCCTCGGTACTGTGCCGGTCCACGTGAAGCAGCTGCGGCTCGGGATGGGCCAGCACCGCGAAGTGCGCACCGGGCAGCCAGGACTTCACATGGGACCGCAGATCGACCTCGATGCGGTCCAGGCCGCTGACGCTGCCCAGCAGGGCGCCGGTGTGAAGGTAATGGGTCAGCAGCCGCGCGGCGCCGGCCAGCACGCCGGGGCTGAAGTCGCACAGCGACAACTGCCGCAGCTGACGGGCCAGTAGCGCCACACCCAGCGGCGGCAGGGGCAGCGGCACGATGGCGATCCGGTCGCTCTCCAGGACGGCGCGCAGGGTGTGCATCCGGCGGATGTGCTCGGGCGGGCAGGCCGAGGAGTACAGCACGATGAGGTGGCCGTGGTGCTCCAGGACGGCGCTGGTTTCCGTCAGGGCGTCGTCCAACGGCTGGAGATGAGGGGCCTGGAGGACGACGGCGGCCGGGGTCTGCCGGTCGGTCGGGGGCAGCGCGAGGTCCGGGCTGGTGACTGCAATCGCGGTCGGCACGTCGCTCCCCCACTCCTTAACGGCCGCCGGGGGCCCCGGGACCGCGGATCGGCACAGCTCTGCGCCAGAGGCGCCATACGCTCAGCACTTTATCCACAGAGATACGCCCCAGAGAACACGTTCTGGGCTACTCGTCTTGACCATCACCCCGGAGTGAAATGGCGGATACCGGTCCAGCGGCCCTCAGCGGAACGCCTGCCTCCTCCCCCTCCCCCCATACAAAGCCGGGTCCCGCGCACCCCGTGCACGGGACCCGGCCTCTGGCGTCGCACTTCGCGTCACGTCACCTACGGATGGCCGCCGGCTTGGGCAGCGCACACCCGGCCGCGCTCAGGTCCAGCTTGTTGCCGGCGCCGAAGCACTTCGGTATCCCGTACGTCTCCTCGGCGTAGTTGATGCCCTGGTGCACCGTGACCTTGCCGTTCTCGTCAACCTCGCACGGGTTGTTGACGGTGCACTTCTCGCCGTCCTCATTGCCCGTGTTGTTGATGGCCGCGACCTTGCCGGTGGCGGTGTCGATCACCGGCGACCCGGACGTGCCGCCGATCGTCTTGCACTGCGGGGTGTAGCGGACCGAATCCTTCCAGGTCCAGTCACCCTCCTTGAGAGTGGGCACGAACCCGTCGATGTTGCAGGAGTAGATCTTCTTCCAGTAGCCGGAAACGACACTGATCGCCGCACCCTTGGCCGGGTGGTCGGTGGCCAGCTCCAGTGGCTTGATCCCGTACTTCTGCTCGATCTGCGCGTACGTCGACGAGGTCTGGTAGATCGTGACATCGGTGTCGGTCATCGTGGCGTAGGCGATCTTGGTGGCCCTGATCGTGCCCGCCCGGCCGGCCGACTTGTTGAGCAGGGTGAAGCTGCGGCTGGACGGCTGGTCGACGATGACCTCGCCGGGACCGGGCATACCGCTTTCCAGACAGTGGCCGTTGGACATCACCAGGGCCGGGTCGTTCGGCTGCGAGGTGGGCATCCGGACGACCGATCCGGAGCAGTTGCTCAGCGCGACCGTGCCGGCGAAGTCCACCGCCTTGGTCTTGTGCCGCTGGGAGAGCTGCTGCGTGAGGCTCTGCTGCTTGACGTGCTGCTGATCTGCGTTCTGCTGCTTGACGTGCTGCGCTCCGTACTGCGGCGCCGCGTGGGCCGTTCCGACGGTGCCCGCCAGGGCTGCGGCTCCCAGCACGGCCGTGGCCAGGGTGCCGACGAGAGGTCTGTTCATGTGGGGGTCCTCTCCGCTTATGTCACCGAAGCGCCCTCAGGCGCGTTCGGCTTTGTCGTGCGCATTGTTGGCGCCACCGCGGCATGAGGCAATGAATTTCCCGAAACCGATGGGCAGTTGCCGTTTTCCCCTCGAAACGCCCCGTCCGCCGACGGCCCCACATCTGGCCGTGCGACGCCTTGACCCGCTCATGCCAACGCGCCAAAACTGACGCCGTCGCTTCGCTCACACCCCACAGGAGACCGCATGCGACCACGTATCCGCGGCGGACGCAGAACCGTCCTCACCGCACTCCTCTCCCTCGCCCTCGCCGCCCCGGTCGCCGCCGCCCAGGCACAGGACGCCCCCTCGGCCCGGCCCGCCGCCGCATCCGTGGCGAGCACCGAACTCCCCCATCAGTACGAGGTGACGGGCCTCGCCACCCCCGCCCAGCGCACCGCCCTCACGGCGACCGGCGCCACCATCGACGAGGTCCACGCCGGGAAGGTCGTCATCACGGCGGACCGCGCCCAGGCCGCCGCCGCCCGCCAACTCGGCTACTCAATCCGCAGATTGCCGGATCCCCCGGCCACCAAGCCCGTGCCCCCTGCCGGCACCCGGGTCAAGGACTTCCCCGCCGGCTACACGAAGTACCACACCTACGACGAGGCCACGAAGGAGATCGACGCCCTCGTCGCCAAGTACCCGGCCATCCTGAGCAAGCAGGTCATCGGCACCTCCCACGAGGGCCGCGCCCTCCTCGCCCTCAAGCTCAGCAAGAACGTCGCCAAGGACGAGGCGGAGCCCGAAGTCCTCTTCACCGCCCACCAGCACGCCAGGGAACACCTCACCGTCGAGATGGCCCTGTACCTCCTGAACGAGTTCACCTCGAAGTACGGGACCGACCCCCGCATCACCAAAATGCTCGACTCCCGCGAAATCTGGATCATCCCGGACCTCAACCCGGACGGCGGCGCCTACGACATCGCCTCCGGCTCGTTCCGCAGCTGGCGCAAGAACCGCCAGCCCAACGGCGGGGCCGGCAGCGTCGGCACCGACCTCAACCGCAACTGGGACTTCAAGTGGGGCTGCTGCGGCGGCTCTTCCTCCAGCCCCTCCTCCGAGACCTACCGCGGCAAGTCCCCCGCTTCCACCCCCGAGGTCCAGGTCATCTCGAAATTCGTCCACAGCCGGATCATCGACGGCAAGCAGCAGATCAAGGCCGCCATCGACTTCCACACCTACAGCGAACTGGTCCTGTGGCCCTTCGGCTTCACCGACGACGACACCGGCCCCGGCATGACCCAGGACGACCACGACGCCTTCGCCACCATCGGCAAGGACATGGCCGCCACCAACGGCTACACCCCCGAGCAGTCCAGCGACCTGTACATCACCGACGGCGCGATCGACGACTGGCTGTGGGGCGACCAGAAGGTGTTCGCCTACACCTTTGAGATGTATCCGTCGTCCTTCGGCTCCGGCGGCTTCTACCCCCGCGACACCGTCATCCCGAAGGAAACCTCCCGCAACCGCGAGGCGGTCCTCCGACTGCTGGAGATCGCCGACTGTCCTTACCGTGCGATCGGCAAGGAGGCGCAGTACTGCAGCAGCGGCAGTTGACGCACCGCTGCCGGGACGAGAGGCGGGCCGCGTCCACTGCGACGCGGCCCGCCGCGCCTCAGACGGGTGCGGATGCGCACACCTAGAGCAGGTGATCGGCCTTGCCGGCCTTGATCTCATGAATGAGCGTGCGCAGGGCTTCGTGAGTGTCGGTCACGTAGACGTCCTCGGCGCCTGCTACGGCGATGTAGGCGTTGCCGTCTTCGTCAGTGCCGAAACGGAAGCACGCCGAGCCCTCGGCGCAGAACGGCTCTTCCCAGCGGATGTCGGCCATGGAGTGCCCCTCAGATTTGACGCGCGACGACCTGGATGAAGTCGCGCGAACGTTCGGGGGAGAGGCTAACCCGTTCCATACCGTCCACCTGGGACCGGTACCGGTTCAATTGCGCCTCCAGGTGGACGAACTCCGGCCCATGCGTGCTGTCTACCTGCACGGCATCCAGTTGCGGCACCACACCTTCCGCATAGATCACGGTCTGCCCGGCACCCGGAAACTCGCCGGCTTCGAATGGAATGACGCGCAAGGTCACGTTGTCGCGCTCGGACATGGCGAGGAGGTGCTTCAACTGGGCCAGGGCGATCGCCCGGCCCCCGAACTGCATCCGCAGGGCGGCCTCATGGATGATGCCGACGTATCCGCACGGGTCATCACCGTCCAGCACCTGCTGGCGTTCCATCCGGTGGGCAACCCGCAGCGCAATCTCGTGCTCCGGCATAGAGGGAACGCCGACGCGAAAGATCGTGCGGGCGTGGTCGCTGGTCTGCAGCAAGCCCGGAATGTGCACCGTGTGCGCCGTACGCATGCGTACGGCGTGCCACTCGAACTCGGCGATGTCCAGCAGCCCGACGGGGAGGCTGCCCCGGTACTTCTCCCACCAACCCCGGTTTGGCTGAGCCATGGCCACCAGGGCATCGATGTATGCCTCATCGCGACAGTCGCAGTTGCAGGCCAGAGTGCGGAGCCGCTCCGGGCTGATGGGGCGCAGACCTGCCTCCATGTTGGAGAGCCTGCTCCGGTCGATACCCAGCAGCCCGGCGGCAGACTCGGCGGACATGCCTGCTGCCGTCCGCAGTTTGCGGAGTTCGACGCCCAGTCTCTGCTGGCGTTCGGTCGGCGTTGTCCTCTGCGCCATGAAGTTCCTTCCGACTTCGAGATGTTGAGAAGTCTGCCGCCTGACGGACGAGTGGCACCACTAAAGGTCAGAAATCTCCTGACGCGGTGGCAAATTTAACCCCGACTGCTCTACAGTCAGTAACGCAACGCTCACGCTCCACGCAGTCGGAAGCGCATCGCGCGAGCCTGCCCGCTTTTCCTCCTGCCCTGGGAGGGGCGGGCCCGCGCCAGGGAGACAGGCCACCGGCTGCCGCACATCAACCACCCGTGTTCACAAGGGAGTTGTTATGCCCACAGCCATGTCCGTCTGCCCGCACCCCCTCGACATCCGCACACCCCGCGTGCCCGAGAACCTGGCCTACAGCCTCACGCTTCCCGCTGCGCTCGCCAGTCCGGCCGTCGCGCGGTCCGCCGCCCGTACGATCCTGGAAGCGCATGGCCTGCAGGACGTGACCGCCGCCGCGACCCAGGTGATCAGCGAACTCGCCATCTCTGCGTGCCTTTTCAAGCCGTCCGACAGTGTCTATCTGTCGCTGCGCTATCGCGATGACGCGCTGCGCGTCTGCCTCTACGACAGGCACCCGCGCCATACCCACCGCCGTCTCGCGGCGGCCTGTGACGGCAGGCGGCGGTCTCTGCTTCTGCTGCTGGCCTGCGTGATGCACGCTTGTGACGGTGAGTGGGGGTTCGGGGAGTCGTCTGAGCCCGGCGACGGAACGCGGTTGTGGGCCGTGCTGCCGCGCGAAGGGCGCGGGCATACGGGCACGCGGCGTGACGTAACAGGGGGCGCCGGATGCCCGATACCGGGCGCCCCCTGTACGTATCTGGTGTACGTATCTGGCACCCCCTGCGCCGTAAAGGGGGACGGGATGCCGCAACCGGCCCCTACACGACCACGCTCACCAACGCCGCCACCGCGAACCCGGCGACCGAGAGCACGGACTCCAGCACGGTCCAGGACTTGAGCGTGTCCCGCTCCGTGATCCCGAAGTACTTGCTGACCATCCAGAAACCCCCGTCGTTCACATGCGAGGCGAAGATCGACCCCGCCGAGATCGCCATGATGATCAGCGCCAGATGGGCCTGGGACATGCCCTGGCCCTCGACGAGGGGGACCACGATGCCGGCCGTGGTGACGATGGCGACCGTGGCGGAGCCCTGGGCGACGCGGAGGACGAGGGAGAGGAGGTAGGCGAGGACGATGACGGGGAGGCCGACGTGGTGGAAGGTGTCGGAGAGGGCGGTGGCCACACCGCTGCCCTTGAGGACGGCGCCGAAGATGCCACCCGCGCCGACGACCAGGATGATGTTGCCGACCGGCTTGAGCGAGGCGGTGGAGACCGTCTCCAGGGACTTGCGGGACCAGCCGCGGCGGATGCCCAGCAGGTAGTACGACATCAGCAGGGCGATCGTCAGGGCGACGAAGGGGTGGCCGAAGAACTCGATCACCGAGCGGCCGGACGAGGGGGTCAGGGCGATGGAGGAGAAGGTCGCCAGGAGGATGAGGAGCAGCGGGGTGCCGATGATGGTCAGGACGGTGGCCAGAGGGACCGGTGCCTCATCGGTCCTGACGCCGGCCGCCGCCTTCTCCGCGGTGACCGCGGCCTTGGCCTCGTCCGCCGCCTCGACCATGTCCTGCGGGACGGGGACGAAGAGCCGCTTGCCGATCCAGGCCGCGTAGCCCCAGGCGGCGAGCACCGCCGGGATGCCGCAGAGGACGCCCATGAGGATGATCCAGCCGAGGTCGACCTTGAAGAGGCCGGCGGCGGCGACCGGGCCGGGGTGCGGCGGCAGGAAGGCGTGGGTCATGGACAGGCCCGCGAGGAGCGGCATGCAGTAGAGGAGGATCGACTTGCCACTCCGCTTCGCCGCCGCGTAGACGATCGGGGCGAGGACGAAGATGCCGACGTCGAAGAAGACCGGGATACCGAAGATCAGGCCGGTGAGTCCCATGGCGAGCGGTTCGCGCTTCTCGCCGAAGAGGCGGAGCAGCCGGGAGCTCAACACCTCGGCGCCGCCGGAGACTTCGAGGATCGCGCCGAGCATGGTGCCCAGGCCGATGATGATGGCGACATGTCCGAGGATCCCGCCCATGCCGGTCTCGATCATCGAGACGGCGTCGGATTTCTGGACCGTGCCGAAGAGTTCGGTGACGGAGAGCCCGGCGGCCAGGCCCACCGCGATGGAGACCGTGAGCAGCGCGACGAACGGCTGCAGTCGGACCTTGATGATCAGGACGAGGAGCAGGGCGATGCCCAGGGCGGCGACCGTCAGAAGCCCCGCGGTGCCCGGTATCAGGGCGATCAGTCCACCGGTGTGGGGTGGTGGTGGCGGGGTGGCGGGCGTGGCGGCGAGGAACATGGGGTGACTCCGTTGTCAGGCAGGGGCGGTTCCCGGGCAGTCCGGGGTGTCCCCTGGAAGGCATCTCCAGGCAGGGGGGACCGCGGCACGGCGCCCCGTCGGTACGGGGCACCGTGCCGTGCGGCGAACGGTGCGCGTGCGGTGGTGCTAACGGCAGGCGGAGCAAGGGGTTCGGTGCCTCAGCTCAGGACCGCGAGGGCGTCGATCTCGATGAGCAGCCCCTTGGGCAGTCCGACGTAGACGGTCGTACGGGCCGCGGGGGCCTCCTTGAGGCCCTGCTCCTCGAAGTAGGCGTTGTAGATCTCGTTCATCTCGGCGAAGTGGTCGACGTCGGTGAGGTAGACGCGGATCATCATCGCGTCGTCCCAGCTCGCGCCGCCCTCTTCGAGGATGGCCTGGACGTTGGCGAGGGTCTGCAGGGTCTGCTCGCGCAGGGTGGGGCCGGCCGGGGTGGGGGCCTGGCCCTCGACGGCGGGGAGGAAACCGACCTGGCCCGCGACCTGGAGGATGTTGCCCTTCTTGACGCCGTGGGAGAACTTCGCGGGCGGAGTGGTGTGGGTGGCCGGGGTGAGCGCGGTCTTCTCGGTCATGGCATTCAGGCTTCCT
Organism: Streptomyces sp. NBC_00400; assembly: GCF_036048035.1. Classification (NCBI taxonomy): domain Bacteria; kingdom Bacillati; phylum Actinomycetota; class Actinomycetes; order Kitasatosporales; family Streptomycetaceae; genus Streptomyces; species Streptomyces sp. NBC_00400. The sequence goes on from NZ_CP107940.1 coordinate 2,883,882, forward strand.
GTACGGGGGCGGTGATTGCGGGGCGTGGTTACGGGGCCGGTGGTTACGGGACCAACGATTACCGGGCCGCTGGTTACGGGGCCGGTGGTTACTGGGCCCGTGGCTACTGGGGAATGGCGGTTCCGGAGTACTCCCGGCTGATGGTGTCGGCGGTGCGGCGTACCAGCGGGAGCAGTGTGAGGAGTTCTTCGGCGGTGACGACGACGTTCGGCGCGGAGACCGACATGGCGGCAACCAGGCGTCCGTCCGCACCGCGGATGGGCGCCGCGACGCAGTTGATGGACTCCTCGTGGCCACCGAGGTCGGTGGCCCAGCCCTGTTCGCCGACCTTGGCCAGTTCGGTCAGGAAGGCCGTGGCGTTCGGGGTCGAACGGGACGTGTAGAGGGGGTAGTCGAGCTTTTCCGCGAGGGCGCGGCGCTCGGGTTCGGGCAGGTCGGCGAGGAGCAGCTTGGCGACCGCGGCGACGGTGATCGCGACGGGTTTGCCGATCCGGGAGTACATCCGGACCGGATAGCGGCTCTCCACCTTGTCGATGTAAAGGACCTCGTTCTCCTCATGGACCGCGAGGTGGACGGTGTGCCCGCATTTCTCGTTGAGTTCGACGAGGTGGGGGTGGGCGATCTCGCGTACGTCGAGGTTTTCGGCGGCCTGCTGGGCGAGGGCGAAGAGCCGGGCGCCGAGGCGGTAGCGCTGGTCGGACTGGCGGTAGACGAGGCCGTGTTCGTGGAGGGTGCGCAGGAGCCGGAGGGCCGTGGACTTGTGGACACCGAGCCGGTCGGCGACCTGTCCCAGGTCGGCGGGTCCTTCGGCGAGCAGCGGCAGGATGCTCAGCGCTCGGTCGACGGTCTGGCTCATGTGCCTGCCTCGCTTCGCCCGTCCCCGCCGTCGCCGGGGGTGTGCCCCTCGTCGATGGCTGTCTCGCGTCTCTCGTTCACGGTGTCCGTACCTCCTCGTCGGCCCTGTGGCCGGATGCGTCGGCCCTGCGGCCGGATGCGTCGGCCCTGCGGCCGGATGCGTCGGCTTCGGTCCAGCCGGGACCGAGGTGCAGTCTCCCCCAGGCCGCGTCGTCGAGGTCCGCCAGGCGGTCGGCGTGCGCGCGGCCGGGTGGGGTCGCGAGATCGCCGGGGACGGTGAGGGCGGCGGCGGCCCACAGGTGGCCGTGACGGATGCGGGTGCGGACGGGAAGAGCGCGGAGGGTGGCGGAGAGGAATCCGGCGGCGAAGGCGTCTCCGGCACCGGTGGCCGCCACGAGGTCGACGTTCAGGGAGGGGACGAAGGTGGCGGTGGCTGTGGCGTCGTCGCGGCGCCCGCTGGTCGCGATACCGGTGGCGTCGCCGCGGCGCGCGCCCGTCGCAGTGCCGGTGGCGTCGCCGCGCCGCCCGCCCGTCTCGGTGGTGCGCTGGAAGACGGTGGCCCCGCGCTTGCCCTGCTTGACGACCAGGAGGTCCGGTTCCGGCAGCGCCTCGCTGATCGCCCGTGCCCCATGCAGCCCCCATGCGTCCCGGGCCTCGTCGTCGCCGACGAAGACCAGGTCGGCGCCCCGCGCCAGTTCGAGCAGCGCCTGCGCCTGTGACGGCTCACGCCACAGCCCCGGCCGGTAGTTGACGTCGAACGAGAGCAGCGGCCGCCCCGGACGGCGGGCGGTCAGCTCACGCATCAGGCCGAGGCAGCCCTCGGACAGCGCCGCCGTGATGCCGGACAGGTGCAGGATCCGGCCGGAGTGGACCGCGTCCCGGTCCAGGTGCGCGGCCGTCATGGCCGAGGCGGCGGAACCGGCACGGTAGTAGGCGACCTCGTGGGTGCCGGTTGCGCGGTCGCCCGCGGTGCGGAAATAGATGCCGGTGGGGCGCTGCGGGTCGCGCCGGACGTGGGTGACATCGACGCCGCAGTCGGCGATGGCGGCAAGCAGGTGGTCGCCGAAGCCGTCGGTGCCGACCCGGGAGATCCAGCGTGCGGTGTGGCCGGTGCGGGCGAGGGTGCAGGCGACGTTGGATTCGGCACCGCCGATGGCGCGGTCGAAGGAGGGTACGTCGGCGAGCCGGCCGGGCAGCCGCGGCAGGAAGGTGACCATGGACTCGCCGAGACAGACGACGTCGGCATCCGGGACGGAGGTGCTGCCGCCAGGAACAGGGGTGCCGCCCGGAACGGCGATGTCGCCGGCGTTCGAGGGCCTGGTCACGATCGGTTTCGCTCCTTCTCTGTGGTGCCTGCCCGAACCGGGTGCCGCACCGGGATCCGGGCGTATTCCGCACGGGGTTTTGGCCCTGTGCCGCACGGCGTGCGGACTCCGCGCCGCACGGGATGCGTGCGGGCCCATGTCGCGCGGTGTGCCGGCCGTTTCCCGCCGTTTCCCACCGCCTCCCGCCGCGTTTCCCACCGTTGACCGGGCGGTGGCTCGGATGTTAGACAGCGGTCAGCGATATGCGCAATGACTGTTGCAGACAGTGCAACGAGGACTTTTGGGGAGGCCCCATGGCCGGTGAACGGCTCGCGCAGGGACTCAAGGAACTCGCGGACGAGCGGGTCGATCACCGCTTCAAGGCGCTGCCCCCGGACGCCGAGGGCCGCACCGTCGGCGAGCTGGCCGCCGAGCGCCGCAACCTCTTCCGCGACGGGTTCACCACCCCTGTCCTCACCCTCTCCGCCGAGTCGGTCACCCACAACCTGGCCCTGATGGAGACCTACGCCGTCCGGCACGGCCTGGCCTTCGCCCCGCACGGCAAGACCTGCATGGCACCGCAACTCTTCGCCCGCCAGCTGGAACACGGCGCCTGGGGCATCACCGCCGCCGTCCCCCACCAGGTCCGCGTGTACCGCCACTACGGCATCCAGCGGATCTTCCTGGCCAATGAGCTCGTGGACGCGGCCGCGCTGCGCTGGCTCGCCGGTGAGCTCACCGCCGACCCCGGCTTCCGCTTCGTGTGCTACGTCGACTCGCTGCGCGGCATCGAGCTGATGGACACCGCGCTGCGCGAGGCCGGCGCCACCCGCCCCGTGGACGTCGTCGTCGAGCTCGGCGCCGGCGAGGGCGCGCGTACCGGCGTGCGGACCGAGACCGAATGCCTCGAACTCGCCGACGCCATCGCGGGCGTGGACACCCTCCGCCTGGTCGGCGTCGCCGGCTACGAGGGCGAGGTGCCCGGCGCCACCCCCGAGCGGGTGACCGCCTGGCTGCGCCGACTGGTCGCCCTGGCCGCGGAGTTCGACCGGGCGGGCCGGTTCGCCGACCTCGACCAGATCGTCATCAGCGCGGGCGGCAGCGCCTGGTTCGATGCGGTGGCCGAGGTCTTCGCCGAGATCCCCGAACTGACCGCCCCGCCTCTCAAGCTGCTGCGCTCGGGCGCGTACGTCTCGCACGACGACGGTCACTACCGCAAGGTCACCCCCTTCAACCGCATCCCGGAGGAGGGCGCCCTGCAGCCCGCCTTCCGCCTCTGGGCGCAGGTCGTCTCCCGCCCCACGCCCGAGCAGGCGTTCCTCAACGCGGGCAAGCGCGATGCGGCGTACGACCTGCATCTGCCGCAGGCCCAGGTCGTACGGTCCGGCCGGGACGGCACCCTGCGGCCGGCGGACGGCCTCACCGTCACCGGCCTGTCCGACCAGCACGCCTGGGTCCGCACCGAGCGGGCCGGCGACCTGGAGGTCGGCGACTGGGTCGGGCTGGGCCTGTCCCACCCCTGTACGTCCTTCGACAAGTGGCAACTGATCCCGCTGGTCGAGCAGGACGGCACGGTCACCGACTGCATCCGCACCTTCTTCTAGGAGCCATTGGGAGCCCTTAGGCGCCATTAGGGGCCATTAGGGGCTTAGGAGCCCTTAGGGGATTAAGGGGCCCTCAGGAGCCCTTAGGGGCTTCCCTAAGCCCCTGGAAGGCCTGGGGCCCGGCGATCATCTGTCCTCTCCCCGACCCCGGCGGTGCGCGCCGATCCCCCGCGGCGCGCGCCGCCGGCCCCCCGTCCCGGCACCGAGCCACGCCTCAGGCACCGAGGCACACCGCAGGCGCCGGGACACACCTCAAGCGCCGAGACCACGCCCAGGCAGCGAGAAAGGCGATCCCCCATGGACACCGTGCTCCGCGACGTCCGCGTCCTCGACGGGTCCGGCGGCCCGTCCTACCCCGCCGATGTCGCCCTCGCCGGCGGCCGGATCGCCGCAATCCACCGCGAGTCGGACGGCGGCCCGCGCCCGGGCGCCGCCCGCGTGGTGGACGGCCACGGCCTCGCCCTCTCCCCCGGCTTCATCGACATGCATGCGCACAGCGACCTCGCGCTGCTGCGTGACCCGGCGCACGAGGCGAAGGCCGCTCAGGGCGTCACCCTCGAAGTCATCGGCCAGGACGGCCTGTCGTACGCGCCGGTCGACGACCGGACCCTCGCCGAAGTCCGCACCCAGATCACCGGCTGGAACGGCGGGGGCGCCGGGGACACCTCCGTCGACTTCACCTGGCGCACGGTCGGCGGCTACCTCGACCGCCTCGACCACGGCTTCGACGGCCGCGGCATCGCCGTCAACGCCGCCTACCTCATCCCGCAGGGCACCGTCCGGATGCTCGCCCTCGGCTGGGACGACCGGCCTGCCACCGCCGACGAGCTGACGCGGATGAAGCAGCTGGTCGCCGAGGGCCTGGAGCAGGGCGCGGTGGGGCTGTCCTCCGGTCTGACCTACACCCCCGGCATGTACGCCTCCGACGCGGAACTCACCGAACTGTGCCGGGTGGTGGGCCGCTACGACGGCTACTACTGCCCGCACCACCGCTCCTACGGGGCGGGCGCCCTCCAGGCGTACGAGGAGATGGTGGCGCTCACCCGCGAGGCCGGCTGCGCGCTGCATCTGGCGCACGCCACCATGAACTTCGGCGTCAACGAGGGCCGCGCGCCCGAGCTGCTCGCGCTCCTGGACAGGGCGCTGGACGCGGGCGCGGACATCACCCTCGACACGTACCCCTACACCCCCGGCTGTACGACCCTGGTCGCGATGCTGCCGAGCTGGGCGAGCGAGGGCGGTCCCGAGGCGATCCTCGCCCGCCTCCGCGACGAGCCGACGGCCGAGCGGATCCGCCGGGTCATGGAGGTGGACGGGGCGGACGGCTGCCACGGGGTGCCCATCGACTGGGACACCATCGAGATCTCCGGGGTCGCGGACCCGGCGCTGTCCGGCTACGTCGGCAAGACCGTCGCCCGCAGCGCGGCGGAGCGCGGCGAGGAGCCGTGGGTGACCGCCCGGCGTCTGCTGACCGACGACCGCCTGGGCTCGACGATCCTGCAGCACATCGGCCACGAGGAGAACGTCCGCCAGATCATGCGCCACCGGGTGCACACCGGCGGCAGCGACGGCATCCTCCAGGGCCTCAAACCGCATCCGCGCGCCTACGGGACCTTCCCCCAGTACCTCGGCCGGTACGTCCGTGAGCTGGGTGTGCTGCCCCTGGAGGAGTGCGTCGCCCACCTGACCGGCCGCCCGGCCGCCCGCCTGCGGCTCCCCGATCGCGGCCTCGTCCGCGAGGGCTACCGCGCCGACCTCGTCCTCTTCGACCCCGAAACGGTCGCCGCCGGCTCCACCTTCGACGCCCCGCGCACCCTGCCCACCGGCATCCCGCATGTGCTCATCGACGGCCGGTTCGTGATCGAGGACGGCCGGCGGACGGATGTCCTGGCGGGACGGACCGTACGGCGCACGGCGGCGGGCCGGGGATAGGTGAGGACTCGGACCAAAACACCGCCATGCCGTGGCAGTTCATGAATACCGACTGGCCCTCCCGCCGCCTGCGAGCGGTGGAAGGGCCAGTGGACAGCGGACAGCGGCCGGCGAACCGGGCAGCCCCCCGGATCAGACCGCCGGGGCCGGGTAGGTCGGGTACTCCACCCCGGAGACGTGCTGGACGACGCGGATGACCTGGCAGGAGTAGCCGAACTCGTTGTCGTACCAGAGGTAGAGGATCGCGTTGTCGCCGTCGACCTTGGTGGCGCCGGCGTCGACGATCGAGGCGTGGCGCGAGCCCATGAAGTCGCTCGACACCGCGTCGGGCGCCGTGGTGAAGTCGATCTGGCGCTTGAGCGACGAGGTCAGCGACACGTCACGGAGGTAGTCAAGGACCTCCTCGCGGCTGGTCTCACGGCCGAGCCGCAGGCTGAGGATCGCGATCGAGACGTCCGGCACCGGGACCCGGATCGAGCTGCCGGTGATCGGAGCCGTGAGCTCGGGCAGCGCCTTGGCGACGGCCGAAGCGGCACCGGTCTCGGTGATCACCATGTTGAGCGGCGCCGAGCGGCCGCGACGGTCGGCCTTGTGGTAATTGTCCAGCAGGTTCTGGTCGTTGGTGAACGAGTGGACGGTCTCCACGTGGCCGCGCAGTACGCCGTACTCGTCCGCCATCGCCTTCAGCGGCGGGACGATCGCGTTGGTGGTGCAGGACGCACAGGACAGGATCTGCTCGTCCGGCTTGATCGTGTCGTGGTTGACGCCGTGCACGATGTTGGGGACGTCGCCCTTGCCCGGCGCGGTCAGGACGACCTTGTCGATGCCGGGGCGCAGGTGCTTCGACAGGCCCTCGCGGTCGCGCCACTTGCCGGTGTTGTCGATGAGGATGGCGCTCTTGATGCCGTACGCCGTGTAGTCGACCTCCGAGGGGTCGTTGGCGTAGATCACCTTGATCTCGTTGCCGTTGGCGATGATCGTGCTGTTCGCCTCGTCGACGGTGATCGTGCCCTGGAACTGCCCGTGGATGGAGTCGCGGCGCAGCAGCGAGGCACGCTTGACGATGTCCTGCTCGCCGCCCTGGCGGACGACGATGGCGCGCAGCCGCAGGCCGTTGCCGGAACCGGTCTTCTCGATCAGCAGACGGGCGACGAGGCGGCCGATGCGGCCGAAGCCGTAGAGGACGACATCGCGCGGCTCGCGGCGCTCGATCTTGTCGGTGCCGGTGGCGCCGGCGACGGCCTCGGCGGTGAACTCCTCCACCGACAGACCGCGGTCGTCGGTGCGGTACGCCTCGGCGAGCAGGGCGATGTCGATCTGGGACGGGCCGAGGTCGAGCGAGGTGAGAGCCTGCAGGAACGGCAGCGTCTCGGTGACCGAGAGTTCCACACCGGCGATCTGCCGGGCGAACCGGTGGGTCTTGAGGATGCTGACCACCGACTTGTTCACCAAGGAGCGGCTGTGCAGCAGGACCGTCACGTCCTGCTCGCGGTGCAGCTTCCCGATGATCGGGATCATCGACTCCGCGATCTCCTCGCGGTTTTTCCAGTTGGTGAACGAGTCGTCATTGACAGTCACAGGCTTAATCTTTCGAGCTAGGCGGCGCTCATATGCTACCGCCCCGCTCTTTTCCTCATACAAACGGTGCCGCCTGAGCGGGATGCCGCGGTCCGCCCTCGCCGCCGCACCCGCCCTCACCAGGCACGACAGGGGGCGGACCAAGGTTCGCGGGCCGGGGGCTAGAGCCTGTCTTCAAAGTCCCGTCGTTCGCCCGCAGGGCGGGCCTCGCGGTGTCTGGTGCACTTCACTCGCTCCGCTCGCTCCGTCTCGGCTCGTTATGAAGTCCGTGGATGCCGAGCGCGATCGCAAGGCGGAGGGTCTTCCCGGTACTGGGTGCACCGGGGAGATCCCGACAACGCGGATGGGGGTCCCCCCGCGCCGTTCAGGCGTGGGGGAGCGCGTGCCAGACACCGCGAGGCAGGCGGGACTTTGAAGACAGGCTCTAGCGGGCACTGCCGATGCCGCGATCGGCGTCGGAGCCCTGGAGCATCAGGGTGGTCTCCTCGATGCGGCTGAACCGGCCGTCGGGCGTGAGGTCGGCGAACACATAGACCTCCATGCGCACGGTCGAGCCGTCCTTCTTCGTGATGTGGGCGGTGTGCCGGTCGGCGTACTTGCTGCCGCTGTACAGCTCTTCGTGCACCTCGACATGGCCGCCGGCGACGAGGGTGCGCACGTGGGTGATGTGCTCAAGGAACTCGGCGCGGTCGGCCCACTGTCCGTCCGTGCGCTGGCGGTACTCCGGGGCGAAGTGGCGGTCGGCGGCCTCCTGCAGGGTGATCTCGCCGTTGAAGAGCAGGTCGTTCATGGCGGCCTCGATGCCGGTACGGGTCATGGGAGTTCCTTTCGAAGGAAAGAGAATATGCGTGCGTGGCGCACGCATCTCCTGCACTGTAGCAGCAAGTGCGTGCGCAGCGCACGCTATTCTGACGGCGTGGAGAGCACGGAGAACAGGAAGATCAGGAAGAACGTGGAGAACGTGGAGAACGTGGAGAACACGGAGAACGAGGTAGGGCATGAGATCGCCGATGCGCTGGGCCTCCTGCTTCGGCGCACCACTCGCGCGCAACTGCACAAGCAGCTCACCGAGGGCATGGGCGAGGCCGTGGACGAATTGACCTACCCGGTACTCAGCGCGCTGGCCCGGACCGGCCCCCGCAGCGCCGCCGACCTGGCGCCCGACGCCGGAGTCGACCGCTCCGGCGTCACCCGTCGCGCCTCCCGCCTGGAGGCCGCCGGCCTCATCCGCCGCGAGGCAGACCCCACCGACCGGCGCGCACATCTGCTCGTCCTCACCGAGCAGGGCCACTCCGCAGTGGCAGAGCTGCGCCGGCGCCTGGCCGCCCACATCATGACGAGCCTGTCCTCATGGCCGCCCGGCGAGGCCGAGACCTTCGCCCACCACCTGCGCCGCTTCACAGCCGAAGGCCCGTTCGCCTGACGGAGGGCGGGCGCCGGGACCGGCCGCCGCGCCGACCCCGCCCGACCGACCGACCGCCCGACCGACCGCCCGACCGCCCGACCAACCAGCCAACCGGCCGACCGACCGGCACAAACCGTCACTTTGCGTGACGCACCCCACACCATCCGCTGACCAACGTGGGGAAGAACACCGGGCAGGGGTCGTTACGCAGCCGTATGGTGGCGGACATGCAGGTGATCCAGTCAACGAAGCTCGCCAACGTCTGCTACGAAATCCGTGGCCCGGTGCTCGAGGAGGCCATGCGGCTGGAGGCGGCGGGTCACCGCATCCTCAAGCTCAACACCGGCAACCCGGCAGCGTTCGGCTTCGAGTGCCCGCCCGAGATCCTGGAGGACATCCTCCGCTCGGTCGGTACGGCACACGGCTACGGCGACGCGAAGGGCCTGCTCTCCGCCCGCCGCGCGGTGATGCAGCACTACCAGACCAAGGGCATCGAGCTCTCGGTCGACGACATCTACCTCGGCAACGGCGTCTCCGAGCTCATCCAGATGTCGATGCAGGCACTGCTCGACGACGGCGACGAGGTGCTGGTCCCGGCCCCGGACTACCCGCTGTGGACGGCGTCCGTGTCCCTCTCCGGCGGTACGGCTGTGCACTACCGCTGTGACGAGCAGGCCGACTGGATGCCGGACCTCGCCGACATCGAGCGCAAGGTCACCGACCGCACCAAGGCCATCGTCGTCATCAACCCCAACAACCCCACGGGTGCGGTGTACGACGATGAGCTGCTGCGAGGCATCGCGGAGATTGCCCGCCGGCACAACCTGATCGTCTGCGCCGACGAGATCTACGACAAGATCCTCTACGACGGCGTCACCCACACTCCTTTCGCCTCACTCGCCCCCGACCTGCTGACCCTGACCTTCAACGGGCTGTCGAAGTCGTACCGGGTGGCGGGCTACCGCAGCGGCTGGATGGCGGTCTGCGGCCCGAAGGCGCACGCCGCCTCGTACATCGAGGGGCTGACGATCCTCGCCAATATGCGGCTGTGCGCCAATATGCCGGCCCAGCACGCGGTCGCCACGGCCCTCGGCGGCCGTCAGTCGATCAACGAACTGGTACTGCCCGGTGGCCGGCTGCTGGAGCAGCGCGATACGGCGCACGAGCTGCTGACGCAGATCCCCGGCGTCAGCTGCGTCAAGCCGAAGGGCGCGCTGTACGCCTTCCCGCGTCTGGACCCCAAGGTCTACAAGGTCAAGGACGACCGGCAGATGGTGCTCGACCTGCTGCGCGCCGAGAAGATCATGATCGTGCACGGCACCGGCTTCAACTGGCCGGAGCCGGATCACTTCCGCCTGGTCACCCTGCCCAGCAAGGACGATCTGACGGATGCCGTCACCCGGATCGGCTCCTTCCTCGACGGTTACGGACAGTGCTGAGCCGGAGCGACTTCTCTACGGCTCCCCATGAATCGATACGGATCACAACTTTAGACACCGTCTAAGCTAGGATGGTCTCCTAGACGCTTTCAGGAGGCCGTCCCATGTACGAACCGATCCGCACCAAGTCGGTCCACACCATGGCCGCCGCCCCGGAGGTCCCGCACCGCTCCCGCGAGGAGGAGCTGGACATCCGGCTCGCCGGACAGCTGACCGCGCTGCTCACCGTCACCGACGAACTGCACGCCCTGGCGACACGGGCGGACGGCGGCGCGGCCCACGGGGCCACGCCGGACGGCGCCGCACTCGCCGCCGCCGCCGAGCGCATCGCCGAGCAGGTCGCGCGGCTGAGTGGCGGCCACTACCCGCTGCGCGCCGAACCCTCCGACGGCGGCAGCCCGTCCCGGACCGAGGCCCTGCGGCAGCGCGCCCACACCCTCGCCGGGAATGCCCTGGCGGTCGCCACCTCCCGCGGTGACGCCGCGGCGATGGCCCTGGCCGCGGAGCGGATGGAGGCACACGCCGCACCGCGTCGCGACCGGGATCTCGCCACGGCCTGAGCTGCGGCCCGACCATGGCCTGAACCACGGCCCGGCCACGGCCCGAGCCGCGGGCGAGACGGGCGGGGCCGCGCGCGGGACGGACGGGCCGGCGCCTCTTCGGCCGCCCCGGCTCCCTGCCGCGGGCCCCGGCGTCACTCCACCGGCCCATCCGGGCGGCCTTTGTGAACGCCCAACGGGCCGGGGCCCCGCACGCGACGTGCGGGGCCCCGGCCGGGCGTGGTGCGACGGCTGATGCGGCGGCTAGCCGAGCCGCTGGACCAGTGCGCGGTACTCGTCCCACAGCTCCTTCGGCGTGTGGTCACCGAAGGTGTTCAGGTGCTCGGGAATCAGCGCCGCCTCCTCGCGCCACACGTCCTTGTCGACGGTGAGCAGGAAGTCGAGGTCGGCGTCATCGAGGTCCAGGCCGTCGGTGTCCAGCGCGTCCTTCGTGGGCAGCACACCGATGGGCGTCTCGACGCCCTCGGCCTTGCCCTCCAGGCGCTCGACGATCCACTTGAGCACCCGGCTGTTCTCGCCGAAGCCGGGCCAGACGAAGCGGCCCTTGTCGTCCTTGCGGAACCAGTTGACGTAGTAGATCTTCGGCAGCTTGGACTGGTCCTTGTCAGCACCGACCTTGACCCAATGGCCCATGTAGTCGCCCATGTTGTAACCGCAGAACGGCAGCATGGCGAACGGGTCGCGGCGCAGCTCGCCGACCTTGCCCTCGGCCGCCGCGGTCTTCTCGCTGGCGACGTTGGCGCCGAGGAAGACGCCGTGCTGCCAGGTCAGCGACTCGGTCACCAGCGGCACGGCGCTGGCGCGGCGGCCGCCGAAGAGGATCGCCGAGATCGGCACGCCCTTGGGGTCTTCCCACTCGGGCGCAATGATCGGGCACTGGCCGGCCGGGACGGTGAAACGGGCATTGGGGTGGGCCGCCGGGGTCTCGGACTCCGGGGTCCAGTCGTTGCCCTTCCAGTCGGTCAGGTGGGCGGGCTTCTCCTCCGTCATGCCCTCCCACCAGACGTCGCCGTCGTCGGTGAGCGCGACGTTGGTGAAGACGGAGTTGCCCCACATCGTCTTCATGGCGTTGGCATTGGTGTGCTCGCCGGTGCCGGGCGCGACACCGAAGAATCCGGCCTCGGGGTTGATGGCGTAGAGGCGGCCGTCCTCGCCGAAGCGCATCCAGGCGATGTCGTCGCCGATGGTCTCGACCGTCCAGCCGGAGATCGTGGGCTCCAGCATCGCGAGGTTGGTCTTGCCGCAGGCGGACGGGAAGGCGGCCGCGACGTACTTGGGCTCGCCCTGCGGCGGGGTGAGTTTGAGGATCAGCATGTGCTCGGCGAGCCAGCCCTCGTCACGCGCCATGACGGAGGCGATCCGCAGCGCGTAACACTTCTTGCCGAGCAGGGCGTTGCCGCCGTAGCCCGAGCCGTAGGACCAGATCTCGCGGTCCTCGGGGAAGTGCGAGATGTACTTGGTGGAGTTGCACGGCCACGGCACGTCGGCCTCGCCCTCGGCCAGCGGGGCGCCGAGGGTGTGCACGGCCTTGACGAAGAAGCCGTCCTCGCCGAGCTCGTCGAGCACCGGCTGCCCCATGCGCGTCATGGTGCGCATCGAGACCGCGACGTAGGCGGAGTCGGTGATCTCCACCCCGATCGCGGAGAGCGGCGAGCCGAGCGGGCCCATGCAGAACGGGACGACGTACATCGTCCGGCCCTTCATCGAGCCGCGGAAGATGCCCTGCTCACCGGCGAAGCTGCTGTCTCCACCGGCAAAGATGGCCCGCATCTCGGCGGGGGCCTTCCAGTGGTTGGTCGGGCCGGCGTCCGCCTCCTTCTCGGAGCAGATGAAGGTGCGGTCCTCGACGCGCGCCACGTCCGAGGGGTCGGAGGCGGCGTAGTACGAGTTGGGGCGCTTGATCGGGTCGAGCTTCTTGAACGTGCCCTTGTCGACGAGCTCCTCGCACAGACGCTCGTACTCCGCCTCCGAGCCGTCACACCAGACGACCCGGTCGGGCTGGGTGAGCGCTGCGATCTCGTCGACCCAGGAGATGAGGTCCTGGTGACGGGTCGGATGGGCAGAGGGAGCCGCGTTGTCGCGCGCCACGATCGCTCCTAGATGAGGGTATGGACGGATCTATGCCCGCTTTGCGGGGAAATCCGCTTCTTTTGTTTGCCTGCCCCTTGGGGGCTGCGACCCGGATGCTTCGTGACCGCTCATCCGGTGCCGACCGCACTCATTTGATCATCCGACCCGGAGGGAGTTCTGTCCAGAGGGCACTTTGGTGACCGTCACCACTCCGCCACGAATCGGTAACTTACGGTCGCGTAGGTAGCATTGCGCCATGACTTCCGCGCCCGACGCCGCCGAGAGCCAACCCCCCTCCGCGCCGCCCGCGATCGCGGCGGTCGCCGCCGCGGCCGCGCCCCTGAAACCCAAACTGCGCGGCTGGCTGCATGCCGGAATGTTCCCCGCCGTCCTCCTCTCCGGGGTCATACTGACCGCCCTCGCCGACAGCCCCCGTGGCCGCCTGGCCTGCGCCGTCTACACCATGACCGCCTGCCTGCTCTTCGGGGTCAGCGCCCTTTACCACCGGGGCAATTGGGGGCCGCGGGCCGACGGCGTGCTGCGCCGGCTCGACCACGCCAACATCTTCCTGATCATCGCGGGCACCTATACGCCCCTGACGATGCTGCTCATGCCCGGATCCCGCGGGCAGGCGCTGCTCTGGGCGGTCTGGGCGGCCGCACTGGCCGGGATCATCTTCCGGGTCTTCTGGGTCGGCGCTCCACGCTGGCTCTACACCCCCTGCTACATCGCCATGGGCTGGGCCGCCGTCTTCTTCCTGCCCGACTTCCTGCGCACCGGCGGTGTCGCCGTGCTGGTACTGGTCATCGTCGGCGGGCTGCTCTACAGCGCCGGCGGCGTGATCTACGGGATCAAGCGCCCCAACCCCTCACCGCGGTGGTTCGGCTTCCACGAGGTCTTCCACTCCTTCACCCTGGCGGCGTTCGTCGTGCACTACGTCGGCATCTCCCTGGTGGCCTATTCGCACGCCTGAGGCGGCGGCACCCCGCGGCCCCGAGCCGCCGCCCCGCCCCCGCGATTCCCGAGCGTAATCCTTCACATCCACAGCGTGACATGCCCCACTGACACCGGGCCTTCCCGGTCGCTCAGCCGTTGCCCGGCCTTGCCCAGTGCTTGCCCGGTCATTGCCCGGTGATTGCCCAAAGCTTGCTCGGTGATTGCCCGGTGATTCCTCGGGGCCCGCGCGGCGCTTGCTCCGCGCAGGATGGCGGGCCGTGGCCTCCGGGCGGCCCGATGCCCGACAATGCTGCGCATGGCCGTACGCACCTCTGCCACCCCGCCGACCGGGACACCGCAGCCCGGCCGGCGGGAGCGGAAGAAGATCCAGACCCGGCAGGCAATCCGGCGGGCCGCCTACCGGCTCTTCGAGGAACAGGGGTACGACGCGACCCCCGTCGAGCAGATCGCCGCGGCCGCGGACGTCTCCCCGAGCACGGTCTTCCGCTACTTCCCCGCCAAGGAAGACATCGTGCTCACGGACGAGTACGACGCCGTACTGGAGAACGGGATCCGGGCCCGTCCCGCGGACGAGCCGGTGATCGAGTCGGTGCGGCAGGTCAGCATCGAGGCACTGCGCGCGATGGCCGCCGAGCAGCGTGGCGAGCTCGTCCAGCGCCTCCGGCTGATCCGTGAGGTGCCCGCCGTCCGGGGCCGTACGGCGGAGCACACCGCACGGGACGCCGCGATGCTCACCGTCGTGCTGGCGGAGCGTTCCGGCCGCCCGGCCGACGACCTGGAGCTGCGGGTGATCAGCGACGTGATCCTGGCCGCGCTCCAGGAGGCGCTGCTGCACTGGGGCGAGAGCAGCCGGACCACCGATCCCGAGGCGTCGGTCCACCGTGCCCTGGACGTACTGGAGCGGGGGCTCACGCTCTGAGGGCGGCGGCGCCCGGGGGCGGCGCGGCGTCCAGCCGGAAGATCGGGCCGCTGTCCGCCCCGGCGCGGACCGTGGTGCCCGGCCCGGCCGGCTTCCCCCGCTGCCCCGGCCCTGCCTGCTGCCCCGGTCCGGCCTGCTTTCCCCGCTCCCCCGGCTCCCCCGTTTCCGTCGGCTCCCCCGTTTCCGTCGGCCCGGCCACCGGTTCGCCCAGGCGTGCCGCGAGTCGTGCCCGTAGTTGCGACAGCCGCTCGATACGGGCGTCCAGGTCGGCGAGCCGGCGCCGGGCGACCGCTTCCATGGCCGGACAGCTGCCGGAGCCCGGGGCCCGGGGAATGAGATCCGGTATGTCGTCGGCCGGCATCGTGTGCAGCAGATGCGCGAACGCCCGCACGTCACCGACCGTCAGCCCCGCGTCCCGCAGCGCGCGCACCGCCCTCAGCCGGCGGATGTCCTCCGCGTCGTACACCCGGTGACCTGACGGGGTCCTCCGGGCCGTCACCAGCCCCTGCTGCTCGTAGTAGCGCAGCGCCCGCGGTGTCATACCGGCGGCCACCGCCGCGTCCCCGATACGCATCTGCCCTCCCTCTCCGGCGCGTTCAGCCCTCCGGCACGTTCATCCCCTCTCCGGCCGGTCAGCCGCCCCCCGGCGCGCTCTCCCCTCCGGCGTGGTCAGCCCCGCTGCGCCGGGTCCGGCCTGCCGTCCTCGCGTCGGGGGCCCGCGGCGTTCAGTACGCGCTCGATCCCCGCCGCCCCGTGCAGCAGGTCTTCGTCCGCGCCGCATCCGCCGACGAGTTGGAGCCCGAGCGGCAGCCCGTCGGCGGCGCGGCCGGCGGGCACGCTGACGGACGGCAGCCCGGCGTTGCTCCAGGGCAGGCACATGATCGAGCTGCCCGTGGTGGTGAGGCCGGCGGGCGCGGGGCCGGTGGCCGACGGGGCGATCCACAGATCGATGCCCGCCGCGGCGCGGTCCGCCGCGAGCCGGGCGCGGAAGGCCTGACGCCGTTCCCGGGCGGCTTCGTAGGCGGCCTCCCCGATGGTGTGTCCCTGCCGGATGGCCGAGGTGGTCTCCGGCCGGTAGCGGTCGCCGAAGCGTGCGAACCAGTCGGCGTGGGCCCGGGCGACCTCGTAGCGGTTCATCGTGAACAGCTGGTCCACGATCTGCTCGAAGTCGTCCATCACCGGCACCTCGTGGACCACGTACCCGGCGGCCCGCAGCAGCCGGCGCTGCTCCGCGAAGGCGCGCAGCGCCTCGTCGTCGGCGCGCTCCAGGTAGGGACCGGCCGGCACGCCCAGTACCGGGAGCTGTGTCCGGCCCGCACCGTCCCGCGCCCGCCAGCCGTCGACCAGCACCGACGCCGCCAGCGCGACACCGGCCACATCCGTGGCGTAGCAGCCGAGGGTGTCAAAACTCGCGGCGTTGGGGATCACCCCGTCGACCGGTATGCGCCCGTAGCTCGGCTTGAAGCCGACCACTCCGCAGTAGGCGGCGGGCCGGATCACCGAGCCGACGGTCTGCGTCCCGATGGCCAGCGGCACCATCCCGGCGGCGACCGCCGCCGCGGAGCCGCTGCTCGAACCGCCGGGCGTATGCGCCGGGTTGTGCGGATTGCGGGTCGGCCCCGGGGCGGTCACCGCGAACTCCGCGGTGACCGTCTTGCCCGCGATCAGCGCGCCGGCGGCACACAGCCGGCCGACGACCGTGGCCTGCGGGCCGGCGAGCACCTCGGGCGGCAGCTCCGAGCCCGCGCGGGTGGGCAGCCCGTCGGCGTGCACGATGTCCTTGATGCCTACGGGAACGCCGTACAGGAGGGGCCGGCCATCGGCCGGGCGGGGGCCGGCCGCCGCCTTCCGGCGCGCCGTCTCCAGGAGCCGCGTACGCCGCCCGGCCTCGGGCACGAAGGCCCGCACCTGCGGATCGATGGCGTCGATACGGTCACACGAACGCTTCGCCGCGTCGACGGGGTCGTCCGTGCCGGCCCGTAGCGCCGCGGCCTCCTGGACAAGGGATCGCTGCCCGAGCAAGGTCGTCACGCGTGCAGGCTACAACCGGGCACTGACAACGGCGGGGCAATCGCCCCGCCGCACGACGGCCTGGCGCCGCGACCTCACAACTCCACGATCACCGCGCCCAGATGACGCCCCTCGGTCAGCTCGCGCAGTGCCCGCGGCGCCTGTTCGATCCCCCGCAGCCGGGCGTGCGGGAAGGTGAAGGTGCCGTCGCGCAGCCCCTCGCCGAACCGCTGGTTCCACTCCGGGATCAGGTCCAAGTGGTCGTACAGGGCGACGCCGCGCAGGGTGATGCTGCGGGAGAGCAGCGAGAGGGGGTCGATCTCGACGGTGGTGGGATTGCCCTCCCCGCCGAGCTGGCTGGAGAGCGCCCCGACGATGGCGATCCGGGCGCCCCGGTTGGCGAGGGCGAGGGCGGCCTGCAGCTGTTCGCCGCCGACGTTGTCGAAGACCGCGTCGATGCCTTCCGGGGCGGCCGTGCGCAGTTGGTCCGCGATCGGGCCCGCACCGCGGATGACCACCGCGTCATACCCGAATTCCTTGATCAGCCGGTCCGCCTTCTCCTGCGATCCCGTACTGCCGATGATCCGGGCGGCGCCGCGCAGCCGGGCGACCTGGCCCGCCAGGGTGCCCACCCCGCCCGCCGCCCCGGTGACGAAGACGGTGTCGCCGGGGCGTACTTCGGCGCCGTGCACCACGCCCATCCAGGCGGTGGGGCCCTGGGAGAGGCAGGCGGCCGGGTCGGACAGCAGGCCGGGGTCGAGCGGCTGCACCTGCTCGGCATCCAGCACGGCGTACTCCCGCCAGCCGAGCTGGTGTTCCACCAGGTCGCCGGGCTTGAGGCCGGTCCCCGGGGCGGCGACCACTTCGCCGACGGCGGACCCGTACAGCGGTTCGCCGATCTTGTAGGGGGGCATCGGCACCACGCTGGTCTCGTCCATCAGCGTGCGCATCACAGCGGCGACACCCATCACGGTGTTGCGGACCAGCACCTGGCCGGGCCCGGGTTCCGGGACCGGCACCTCCACGATCTCGAAGAGATCGTCGGTGACGGGCCCCTGCGGGCGGGCGGCCAGGCGGACTTCACGGTGCGTTCGAGGAGTCATGCCCCGAGGCTAGAACCTGACGCGCGCGTCAAGGTCAAACCGGTCGCTGGGCCCAGGACTTCCGGGCCGCTACCCCCCGAGCCGTTCCGCCAGCTCCTGCGGATCCGTCGTCGGCCGCTCGCAGGTGAAATGACGGCAGACGTAGGCGGCCGGTTTGCCGTCGACCAGGGGGCGGCCCTGGAGGAGCGGCACCTCGTCCACCCCGGGTTCGCCCAGCGCGACGGCCGCCCCCGGGGCGGTGCCGAGCAGCGCGGCGCGGTGCAGCGCGACGGTGGCCGGATCGCCCTGCGGGCCGACGACGGCGACCTCGCGCGGACCGTCCAGCGCGGCCTCGGCGACGGCCAGCCCCCATCCGATGAAGCGCGGGGCCCGGCCGCCGAGCGCGGTGACGATGCCCAGGGCCCGCTCCGCGGCGCTCCGGTGGAGGTCGCTGCCGGTCAGTGCGGCATACGACAGCAGGGCACCGGCCGCCGCGGTCCACCCGGAGGGCGTCGCATTGTCGGTCGGGTCCTGGGGGCGGCGGATCAGGGCCTCGGCGTCGGCCGCGGTGTCGTAGAGCGCGCCGTCCTCGGTGGTGAACTGGAGCAGCACGGTGTCCAGGAAGAAGCCCGCGAACTCCACCCAGACGCCCTCCCCGGTGACGGAGGCCAGGGTGAGGAAGCCCTCCGCGACATCGGCGTAGTCCTCCAGGACGCCGGAGTTGGCGCCGGGCGCGCCGTCGCGGGAGGTGCGGTGCAGCCGGGCCTGCCAGTCCATGTGGACGCGTACCAGCAGGTCGGCGGCGTCGGTGGCGGCCTGGATCAGGTCCGGCCGGTCGAAGTAGGCGCCGGTCTCGGCGAGCGCGGCGATGGCCAGCCCGTTCCAGGAGGCGACGACCTTGTCGTCCCGGCCGGGGCGCGGCCGCTCCTCGCGCGCCGCGAGCAGCCGCTGCTTGACCGAGGCCACCCGGTCGGCGTCCACCGGTCCGTCGGCGTCCGGGAGCTGGAGGACCGAGGCGCCCTCCTCGAAGGTGCCTTCCTCGGTGACGCCGAAACGGTCGGCGGCGAACTCCGCGTCCTCCTCGCCCAGTACGGCGCGCAGCTGCTCGGGCGTCCAGACGTAGTAGGCGCCCTCGACGTGCCTGCCGGTGCCCGAGCCGTCGTCGCTGTCCGCGTCCAGCGCGGAGGCGAAACCGCCCTGTTCGGTGCGGAGTTCACGGACCATGAAGTCGGCGGTCTCGACCGCGATGCGGCGCGCCACGTCCGAGCCGGTGGACCGCCACAGATGGGCGTAGGTCCGGCACAGCAGGGCGTTGTCGTAGAGCATCTTCTCGAAGTGCGGCACGGTCCAGGCGGCGTCCACCGCATAGCGCGCGAAACCGCCGCCGAGCTGGTCGTAGATGCCACCGCGGGCCATCGCCGCACAGGTCGCCTGCACCATTTCCAGGGCTCCTTCGGAGCCGGTGCGGGCGTGGTGGCGGAGCAGGAACTCCAGCACCATGGACGGCGGGAACTTGGGCGCACCCCCGAACCCGCCCTGCACCGCGTCGAATTCGCGGGTCAGGCCCATCAGGGCGCCGTGCAGCTCCTCCGGCCGCGGGGGCCGCCGCTCCGCGGGCAGCGAGTCGGTCAGCGACCGGCCGGCCAGATCGGCGACGATCCGCCCGGCGACCTCGCCGACCTCGCCGCGCCGGTCGGTCCAGGCGCTGCGCACCCCCTCCAGGATCTGCCCGAAGGACGGCATGCCATGGCGGGGCTCGGGCGGGAAGTACGTACCGAAGTAGAAGGGCTCGGCGTCCGGGGTGAGGAAGACGGTCATGGGCCAGCCGCCCTGGCCGGTGGCGGCCTGCACGGCCTCCATGTAGACGGCGTCGACGTCGGGACGCTCCTCGCGGTCCACCTTGACGGCCACGAAGTGCTCGTTGAGCAGGTCCGCGGTGGCCGGGTCCTCGAAACTTTCGTGAGCCATTACGTGGCACCAGTGGCACGAGCTGTAGCCGACGCTGAGCAGGACCGGCACACCGCGCCGCCGCGCTTCCTCGAACGCGTCGGCCGACCACGGCCACCAGTCGACCGGGTTGTCGGCGTGCTGGAGCAGATAGGGGGAAGTCTCTTGAGCCAGGCGGTTCGGCATGGGGCCATCCTCTCCCAATGAGGCACGGGGAGCCGGGAGCGGAGGGAGTTATCCACAGGCCTGCCGGAAATCACGCGGACGCGGAACACTGTGCGTACGGCGACGATCACCGCTGGACACTGCTGGAACTGCTGGAACTGCTGGAGGGGGATGGCATGCCGGGCTTACTGGCTGTGCTGCGCGACGGCCACCGGGCGGAAGCGGAAGCGCTGTTGACCAGGGCGGTCGAGGAGGAGGTACGGCGCTCGGGCGGACGGCTCGACGGGGACACCCTGCTCGGCCGGGCGCGGGCGGCGCTGGAGGATCTGGCGGGCAGCGCCGCCGAGGAGTACACCGCGTATGTCAAGGCGCTGGACGAGGCCGCCGCCGGCCGGCCGTCGCTGTCCCGGCGGCTGTCGCGCAAGGAGCTGGGCACCCCGGCGGTGGCGACGGCCGTGGCGGCGGTGGCGGCGTTCGGTACGGACCTCGTGTACGGCACGGGCGCGGGGCCGGCGCTGGGCGTGGGGGCCGCCGTGGTGGTGGCGGGCGCGGCCGCCACGGTCCTGAAGCTGACCGCGGGCCACTGGCCGGCGGCGCACCGGGAGGCCGGGATGCGCGACCGGC
Organism: Streptomyces sp. NBC_00400; assembly: GCF_036048035.1. Taxonomy (NCBI): domain Bacteria; kingdom Bacillati; phylum Actinomycetota; class Actinomycetes; order Kitasatosporales; family Streptomycetaceae; genus Streptomyces; species Streptomyces sp. NBC_00400. Next base: position 2,904,333 of record NZ_CP107940.1, read on the forward strand.
CCGGCGGTGCGCAGCAGCTGCGGCTGCAGTGGCTGACGGCGCTGGAGGTACGCGGCATCCGGCCGTTCCTGGATCAGCAGCGGATGCTGACGGCGGCCGCCCGCGGCGGTACGGCCGCCAAGCCCGTCGCCTCGAAGAGCGGCCGCGGACCACAGCTGCGCGGTGCGGACCGCAGCGCCGCGGCCCGGCAGCGGTCCCTGCTGGAGCACTCCTTCTCCCAACTTCCGCATCCGGACGGCCCGTTCGCCGGGCGGCGGGCGGAGCTGACGCAGATCGCGCAGTGGGTGCACGCGGCCCGCGCGAGCACGGAGACCAAGCCGACGGTGGTGATACTCCACGGCGAGCCGGGCTCGGGGCGTACGGCGCTGGCGGTGCGGGCCGCACATCAGCTGCGCGATCAGTTCCGCGGCGCCTGTGTGGTGGACCTGCGCAGCGATACCCCTGGTGAGGTGCCGCTGCCGACCCGGGACGCGCTGCTGCATCTGCTCAACCGGCTGGGCGCGCCCCGCGAGCAACTGCTGTTCCGCGAGCGCCCGTCCCAGGAACAGCACGTCAAGCGGCTCACCGATCTCTACCACCAGCATCTGACGGGCCTTCCGGTGACGGTGCTGCTGGACGACGCCGCGGATCCCGAACAGGTGCGCACCCTGGTGCCGGAGCGGTCCGACAGCCTGGTGCTGGTCACCTCCCGTGCGCCGCTGGAGCTGCCCGAGGACATCGAGGCCTGGGTGCACCACCTGCCGGTGGGCGCACTGGACGCCGCGGGCACCGAAGAGCTGCTGCGCGCCTCCGCCACGGCCGGCGACGACGCCCCGGACGAGACCGGCCCCTACGACGCACAGGCCCTCGACGAGATCTCCGAACTGTGCGCGGGCCTCCCCCTGGCGCTGCGGGTGGCGGGCTCCGCACTGGACTCGCGCACCGCCACCGCACTGGCCACGGATCTGGCGGCCTACGGCCCGGAACCACCCGTGGAGCGTGCGTTGTGGCTGCGCTACGCCGACCAGTCGGAGACCGCCCGGCGGCTGCTGCGCCGGCTGGCGCTGGTGGGCCGGGCGAGCCTGGGGGCGGCGGCCTCGGCGGCGCTGCTCGGCGTCGAGCAGGCGGAGGCCGAGCGGGAACTGACGACGCTGGCCCGGGCCGGGCTGATCGAGCATGTGCGGGGCCGGCGCTACCGCCTGCACGCCCTGGTGCACCGCTTCGCCCACGACCGGCTGATGGACGAGGAGGAGCCGGGCGAGCGCGGCGCGGCCCAGGAACGGCTGATCCGCGGCTATGCGGAGCTGGCCGACTCGGTCATCCGGCTGGTCGACGGCCGGACCTCCACCCGCGCCGACCGCTTCGGCTCGCACGGCTTCACCTCCCTGGACGCGGCCCTGCAGTGGCTGGACGACGAGACCAGCTTCATCACGGCCGCACTGCGCCACGCCGATCAGGGCGTGGACCAGGCGGCGGTCTCGCATCTGCTGGGCGCCCTGGCCGACTACTGCCTGCTGCGCGGGGATCTCTACCGGCTCGGCGAGCTGAGCGAGCTGACCCGGGCCGTGGGGCAGGGGCTGCTGGTCCGCTCGGTGCAGTGGCGTACGGGTGTGGCGGCCCGGCAGCTCGGCGAGCTGGACAAGGCGCGGACCACGCTGTCGTCGGTGGTCGATCTGTACTTCGAGGCCCAGCATCCGGCCGGCGCCGCCCGTGCGCTGCGCGATCTGGGCATCACGCTTCAGCAGCAGGGCAATCTCGCGGAGGCCGCGGCCAAGCTCCGTGAGGCGCTTCAGCTGCAGTCCGGCGCGGATATGCACGGCGACCGGGCCTGGACGCTGCACGCCCTGGCGGCGGTGGAGCGGGACCGTGCCCAGCTCGCCGACGCCCTCGCCATGCTGCGGGAGGCACTGGAGCTGCACGAGGAGAGCGAGAGCATCCACGGCCAGGCATGGGCCCACTTCCAGCTCGGCCAGGTGCATCTGCGCAGGGGCGACGTACCGGCGGCGGAGAGTGCGCTGCAGGCGGCGCTGGGGCTCTACGGCCGTACGCACGACGAGCGCGGCGAGGCCTGGGCGATGACGCAGCTGGCGCGCGCCCGGCTGGTGGACGGCGAGCCGGGCCCCGCGGTGGACCAGCTCCGGCAGGCTCTGCCGCTGCACCACCAGCACGAGGACGCACGTGGCGAGGCCTGGACGATGTACTACCTGGGCCAGGCGCTGGAGGAGCGCGGTGAGCACGACGCGGCGCTGCGGCAGCTGGAGCGGTCGCGGACGATGTTCAGCCGGATGCAGGACGGCTACGGCCTGGCCTGCGCCCGGCATCACTCGGGGCGGGTCACCCGCGATCTGCGGGCGGAGCAGACCGGCTCGCTGCGCAACAGCGGCTTCGCCCGGCAGCTGCTGCAGGACGCCCGTAAGGACTTCCAGCGGATAGGGGTGCCGCACGGGGAGGCGTGGTCCTGCCTGGAGCTGCTGATCATCGACGCCGGCAACGGCCGGGCCGGGCAGGCGCTGGAGCTTGCCGACGAGGCGGCGGGCCTGTTCGCGGGCTACGGCGACCGGCGCGGTGAGGACTGGGCACGGTTCCTGCGCTGCACGCTGCTGCCGCTCGCCTCGCCGGGTGGCAGCGTGGTGGGCGCGGCCGTCGCCCAGGAGGAGCTGGCGCAGCTGATCCGTGAGAAGCACGCGGCCCGCGATTCCAAGCTGGAGGACTGCGCGGAGGCGTTCGCGCTGCTGCTGGACCGCGGGGTGGAGCCGGAGACGGGGTGGCAGGCATGGCGGCTCGGCATGGTGCCCAACCGCCATGCGCGCGAGGTCATGGGGGTGCCGGTCGCCCGGACCGGCACGGAGTGACGATCGGCCCCGGCTCGCCGGCCACTCGGGCCGACGAGCCGCCGGGCCGGTCAGCCGGCCGTGTCCATCGGCCGGCCCTCGACCGCCACCCGGTCTTCAGGGACCAGCGGCCCGCCCCCGGCCGTTCCTCAGCTGGTCTTCGCCGGCCTCAGCTGGTCTTCGGCTTGGGTGCCGGCGTGGCGGCGGAGGCGGTGCTGCCCGCCTCACCGTCCTCCGGCTGCTCCTCGAAGTCCACCTTCTTCATCTGCTTGTTCATGGACTTCATCAGCAGCCACACGGCGCCGCCGATGACCGCGAAGACGATGAAGCCGAGGACGCCGGGAGTCACTTTGTCCTTGTCGAAGGTGTCGGCAAGGGTGACGAAGTGCGTCAGGGCGAGGGTGCTTGTCGCGCTCATCATGGACTCAATTGTGGCGGATGCCCGCGAAGAGGTCGTCCTCGGGGAGGGAAGTGTCCACCCGCGACTTCGCGAGCTCGTACTCTTCCGTCGGCCAGACCTCGCGCTGGATGTCCATCGGCACCCGGAACCAACCGCCGTCGGGGTCGATCTGGGTGGCGTGGGCGATCAGCGCCTTGTCACGGATCTCGAAGAAGTCGGCGCACGGGACGTACGTGGTCAGCGTGCGCTCGCGCTGCTCGAACTGCTTCCAGCGCTCCAGCCACTCGCCGTAGGGCGAATCCATGCCGCGCTCCAGCAGCGCCTCGTGCAGCGCGATGGTGCGGGGCTTGTTGAAGCCCTGGTTGTAGTAGAGCTTCTGGGGCTGCCAGGGCTCGCCGGCCTCGGGGTACTTCTCCGGGTCGCCGGCCGCCTCGAAGGCCACCATCGTGATCTTGTGGGTCATGATGTGGTCCGGGTGCGGATAGCCGCCGTTCTCGTCGTAGGTCGTGATGACCTGCGGCTTGAACTCCCGGATCAGCTTGACCAGCCGCCCGGCCGCCTCGTCGACGTCCTGCAGCGCGAAGCAGCCGTCGGGCAGCGGCGGCAGCGGGTCGCCCTCGGGCAGCCCGGAGTCGACAAAGCCGAGCCACTCCTGCTTGACGCCCAGGATCTCCCGGGCCTCGTCCATTTCCTTCTTCCGTACTTCGTGGATGTGCTCCTCGATGTACGGGTCTCCCTGGAGTTTGGGGTTGAGGATGGAACCTCGCTCACCGCCTGTGCAGGTGGCGACCAGCACGTCCACCCCCTCGGACACGTACTTGGCCATCGTGGCCGCACCCTTGCTCGACTCGTCGTCGGGGTGGGCGTGGACCGCCATCAATCGCAGCTGCTCAGTCAAGACTCGATCCTCAGTAAAGGGCCGGAGAAGATGCCTCCTATAGTGACCGAAGCGAGGGGGCGCTGTATTCCCTGGGGCGGGGACCCCCCGGGGGTTCGTGGCTCAGGTCCCCCGACCAGGAGGATGGATCATGACCGCGGTGCGCGAAGGGCTCCCCGACGGACGCTACGGCCGCTCCGCGGATGCGCGTGCGGACCGTAACCTCAAGATCATTGGGGCGGTGCTCGGTGCCGTCCTGCTGGGTGTGATCGGCTGGTGCGGCATCTCGTACATCTCGGGGCAGGAGCTCAGCGCTCGCGTGATCACCTGGGACGCGGTCTCCGATCACGCCGTCAAGGTCCATCTCGAGGTCGTCAAGGACACGGACGACAAGGGCGTGTGCACGCTCCGCTCGCAGGCCGAGGACGGCTCCGAGGTCGGACGCAAGGACGTCACCGTCGACCAGCGCTCGGCCCAGGTGGACACCGAGGTCACGGTGCGGACGACGAAGCGGGCCACCAATGCCGTCCTCGTCGGCTGCACGGCCTCGGGCAACGGCTGACCGCCCCGGCCTCCCGGCAACGGCTGACCGCCCCGGCCTCCCGGCAACGGCTGACCGCCTCGGCCTCGGGACCACGGCTGCCCCCGGCCTCTGGGCGACGGCTCACCTGCGCGGCCTCGGGCACGGCTGACACCCCGCCCCGCCCGCCGCTGACCGCACTCCGCACCCCGCCCACCCGCAGGGCGTGTCGTCACCGCCTCTGATCAGGGATGATGCATCCCTGTGCGGCCGCTGTGAATTTTCCTCTTCCCCGTTTTGTGCCGGAATTGTTAGGCTCGTGGTTTCGCCCACCTGTGAAGGCGCAAACCTTCCTGGTAGGGCGTTTGATTTATCCCCAGTACCGACGAGGAGCACCTGTGACCCAGACCAGCGAAAACGTCACCTGGCTTACCCAGGAGGCGTATGACCAGCTCAAGGCAGAGCTGGAGCACCTGTCTGGTCCCGCACGCGCCGAGATCACCGAGAAGATCGCGGCGGCCCGCGAGGAAGGTGACCTGAAGGAGAACGCCGGGTACCACGCGGCCAAGGAAGAGCAGGGCAAGCAGGAACTGCGTGTCCGCCAGCTCACCCAGCTGCTGCAGACCGCCAAGGTCGGCGAAGCGCCTGCCGCCACCGGCGTCGTCGCTCCCGGCATGGTCGTCACCATCGCGTTCGACGGGGACCCGGACGACACGCTGTCGTTCCTTCTGGCCTCCCGGGAGTACGCGAGCTCGGACATCGAGACCTACTCCCCCCAGTCGCCGCTGGGCACCGGCGTGAACGGCAAGAAGGTCGGCGCCGCGGCGGAGTATGAGCTCCCCAACGGCAAGAAGGCGACCGTGAAGATCCTCGACGCGAAGCCGTACACCGGCTGACGCCCGAGACACCCCCGAGACGGCGAAGCGGCCCGGAGCAGCATGGATGCTCCGGGCCGCTTGCCCTGTCTGCGGCACCAAGCCGCTCGGGCCGTAACCCCTCGGGCGTAACCCGTCAGGCCACAACCGCTCCGGCCGTGGCCGGCCGGGCCGTACCGCTCAACGGCACCCCTCAGGCCGTGGCCGACCGGTATTTGCGGACGGCCAGCGTCCGGAAGACCGCGATGATCAGGACGGACCAGATCACCGAGGCCAGCACCGGGTGGTCCATCGGCCAGGCCCCGGTCACCGACGTGGGCGCCTTGTCGATGGTGTTGCCGAACAGCTGCCGGGCGGCGGCCACCGTCGCACTGAACGGGTTCCACTCCGCGACGTGCTGCAGGAACGCCGGCATGCCGTCGACCGGTACGAACGCGTTCGAGATGAAGGTCAGCGGGAAGAGCCAGATCAGCCCGCCCGAGGTGGCCGCCTCGGGCGTCCGCACCGTCAGCCCGATGAGCGCCCCGATCCAGGAGAAGGCGTAGCCGAGCAGGAGCAGCAGTGCGAAGCCGGCCAGCACCTCGACGATGTTCTCGTGGGAACGCCAGCCGATCAGCAGCGCGACGACCGCCAGCACCACCAGCGTCAGCGCGGTCTGCACGAGGTCGGCGAGGGTACGGCCGGTGAGCACCGCACCGCGCGACATCGGCAGCGACCGGAACCGGTCGATCAGGCCCTTGTGCATGTCATCCGCGATCCCCGCGCCGGCACCCGCCGTGGCGAAGGTGACGGTCTGCGCGAAGATCCCGGCCATCAGGAACTCGTGGTAGGCCTGGGCGTCGCCCGGCGGGGCGCCGGGGACGTTGATGGAACCGCCGAAGACGTAGGTGAACAGCACCACGAACATGATCGGCTGAATGAGGCCGAAGATCACTACTTCGGGGATCCGGATCATCCGGATCAGATTGCGCTTGGCGACGACCAGGGAGTCGCGTACCGACCGGCTGAAGCCGCCGCGCGGCTGCGGGGTACGGATACGGGCGTCGCCGGCCGCTTCGGTCATCGTGCTCACTTCACGCCCTCCTTGCCGGCCGGCACGCCCGCGTCCGCCTCGGCCACCCGGGCCGCCGGCCCCGCCTCGCCCGGACCGGCCGCCCCGGCGCCCTTGCCGCCCTTGGCGCCCTTCTTCTGCCGCCCCACGGAGCCCTTGCCGCCCGCGCCGTTCTCCTCCGCCGCCTCCGCGGTGTGCCCGGTCAGCGAGATGAACACATCGTCGAGGGTCGGACGGCGCAGCCCGATGTCGTCGATCTCCACCCCGCGCGCATCCAGTTCGCGGATGACCTCGGCGAGCAGCTTGGCGCCGCCCGTCACGGGGATGGTGAGCTTGCGGGTGTGCGGTTCGACCGTGCCCTCGCCCTTGCCGAAGCCGCGCAGGACCTCGTCGGCGACGGTGAGGTGTTCGGGGGCGTGCACCACGACCTCGACACGCTCGCCGCCGGTACGCGCCTTGAGCTGGTCGGAGGTACCGCGGGCGATGACCTTGCCGTGGTCCACGACGCAGATGTCGTGGGCGAGTCGGTCGGCCTCCTCCAGATACTGCGTGGTGAGCAGCAGGGTCGTGCCGCCCGCGACCAGTTCCTGGATGACGTCCCACAGCGCTTGGCGGTTACGGGGGTCCAGGCCGGTGGTCGGCTCGTCCATGAACATCACGGGCGGGCTGACGACCAGTGCGGCGGCCAGGTCGAGGCGGCGGCGCATACCGCCGGAGTAGGTCTTGGCGGTGCGGTCGGCGGCGTCACCGAGATGGAAGCGTTCCAGCAGTTCAGCGGCCCGGCGCTTCGCGTCACGTCCGCTCATCTGGTAGAGCTGGCCGACCATTGTCAGGTTCTCGCGGCCGGTCAAGTACTCGTCCACAGCGGCGAACTGACCGGACAGGCCTATCGAGCGCCGCACCTCGTCGGGCTGCGCGAGGACGTCGATCCCGGCGACCACCGCCTTGCCGCGGTCGGGCCGGAGCAGGGTCGTCAGGACACGTACGGCAGTGGTCTTGCCGGCACCGTTGGGGCCGAGCATTCCGAGGACGGTTCCTTCGGGAACGTCGAGATCGACGCCGTCCAGTGCCCTCACGTCGCCGAACGTCTTCACCAGACCTTCGGCGTAAATGGCGCCTGGCATATGGGCTCTCCCATGGCTTGGGTCAGTTCCAGGTCGAATATTACGATTGGCGGCCTATGCCTGCTCTATGGCATTTGTCCGCGACGGAACGCCACGACTGCCCGGCACCCCGTAACCACGACGGTACAACCAAACGCGATACATCGCGATACAAATTTCGATTTTCCGCGCACGAACGGAAGGGGAACAGACGTTCGTCGGCGCGTGTGGGGGCGCCACGCTATACCCACGGGACCCCCGCGCCCTATCCCCTTGCGACGATCCCTTTTGCGGTATCCCGGTGCCTCGTGCGGCATCTGCGCACTCCGCCGCACCGCGAGCCCGTACGCACTCCGCCGCACCGCGAGCCCGTACTGCCGCTGCGGGCCCGTGCCGCCACTACTCCGCGATGACGTACCCCGCCCGGTGCAGCGCCGTGCGCAGCTCGTCGCAGTGCGCCGGCCCCTGTGTCTCCAGATGCAGCTCCACCTCGACCTCGGTCAGCCCGAGCCGGGGATCCGTCCGCACATGGCCGACGTCGAGCACATTCGCATCGGCCTGGGACAGCACCCCGAGCAGGGTCGCCAGCGCCCCCGGCCGGTCCGTCAGCCGAAGCCGCAGCGAGAGGTAGCGCCCGCCGGCCGCCATACCGTGCCGCAGGATGCGCTGCATCAGCAGCGGGTCGACATTGCCGCCGGACAGCACCGCGACCACCGGCCCCTGGAAGGACTCCGGATCGGCGAGCAGCGCCGCCACCGGACTCGCCCCGGCCGGTTCCACCACCAGCTTCGCCCGCTCCAGGCACAGCAGCAGCGCGCTGGAGAGCTGGCCTTCGGTGACCGTACGGACCTCGTCCACCAGCGCCGCGACCATCCCGAAGGTCACCTCGCCGGGCCGCCCCACCTTGATGCCGTCCGCCATCGTCGAAAGTCCCTCGATCGCCACCGGGCGCCCGGCCGCCAGCGACGGTGGATAGCAGGCCGCCCCCGCCGCCTGCACCCCGACGACCTTCACATCGGGCCGCAGCGCCTTGACCGCGAGCGCGACCCCCGCGGCGAGACCGCCGCCGCCGACCCCGACGACGATGGTCCGCACCTCGGGGCACTGTTCCAGGATCTCCAGGCCGACGGTGCCCTGACCGGCGATGATGTCGGGGTGGTCGAAGGGGTGGATGAAGACCGCGCCGGTCTCGCGCGCATACTCCTGGGCGGCGGCCAGCGTGTCGTCCACGACCTGGCCGTGCAGCCGTACCTCGGCGCCGTATTCGCGGGTGGCGGCCACCTTCGGCAACGGGGCGCCGACCGGCATGAACACCGTCGACCGCACCCCCAGCAACGACGCCGCGAGCGCCACGCCCTGTGCATGGTTGCCGGCGCTGGCGGCCACCACACCGGCCGCCCGCTCCCGCGCCGAGAGCCCGGCGATCCGTACGTAGGCGCCACGGATCTTGAAGGAGCCGGTGCGCTGAAGGTTCTCGCACTTGAGGTGGACGGGCGCGCCGACCAGCCCGGACAGATAGCGGCTGCCCTCCATCGCGGTGGCCCGGGAGACACCCGAGAGCATCTTGTGCGCCTCGCGTACGTCATCGACCGTCAACGCGGCGACCGGATCCTCGGCAGGGTGCGCGGAGGCGGAGGTTCCGTGCGGCGTACGCGGCGTACGCGGCGTGTGGTCAGCCATATCGCCAGTCTTGCAGTTCGCCCTCCGTGGAGCGTTTTCTGCCCGAATGGCGATCAGGCGCGTGGCGAAACGTGCGGCACTGCCCCGTACGGCCGCCCGGGGTTACGGGGCGTTATCGGAATGGACAGCCCAGGGACGCCTCACGCCGGGTCCGCGTACGCTGTCCTCCCATCCATACGCACTTCCATCGAAGCGAGCTCCCGGCCATGCCCACCTCTTCGGACATGACGACCCACACCGACCCCGCTCTCCTCGACGCGCTGCAGCACCAAGTGGCCGTCTTCGCCCGCCGCGCAGAACAGAGCCGGCTCGGCGGCGTCGGGCAGGCGCGCAATTCCATGGACCGCGCCGCTTATCTGCTGCTCAACCGCCTCGACCAGGAGGGCCCGATGGGCGTGAAGGCCCTGGCCGCCGGTATGGGCATCGACTCCTCGACGGTCACCCGGCAGGTCGCCCCGCTGGTCGACTCCGGCCTGGTCAGCCGTGCCACCCATCCGGAGGACGGCCGGGCCGTGGTGCTTCAGCTCTCCGAGCGCGGCCTCGCCCGCCTGGAGGAGGTCCGCACGTCCCGGCGCGCGCTGATGGCGCTGGTGACGGAGCACTGGACCGAGGAGGAGCGCACGGCGTTCACCACACTCCTGACGCGCTTCAACGCCTCCCTCTCCGACATCACTGCGTCCTTGACGCCGGTGGGCCCGACGTCCTGACGTGATGTCCTGGGGTAGATCCCTGGCGTGACGGCGTGACGGCGTGACGTGAAGTCGTGACGCGAAGTCGTGACGTGCTGCGGCGTCCTGACCTCCTGCCTGCCTGACCGGCGAGCCCGCTTCCCGACCCGCCCCGGCCGCGGAGGAGTTGCTGACCTGCGCACTCGCGCGGACCTACGCCGTCCGGGACCGGCTGCGCGGCGACGACCCGTACGAGCGCACCCGCCGGGAGATGGCCGCCTTCCCGCAAGCTCTTGAGGAGCAGGACGGTACCCCCATCGCGCACGCCGCCTGGCGGCACCGCCGCCCGCGGCCGCCGCCTGCCGGCCCACCGCAGGGTGTTGCGCCGCCTCGGCCGGCTGTGCGCGCTGCTCGTGCCGGCGGCGCTGGTCTGGGCGGCCGCGGCCGTGGATCACGCCTGGCTGCCCCCGCCGGCCGGCACCACCCCTCCCGCGGAGGGGTGGTGAGCGACCGGCGGTGAGCGACCGGAGCGTCGGCCCAGCGCCTGCGTCAGCCCAGCGCCTGCGTGAGATCGGCCAGCAGGTCGTCGACCGACTCGATGCCGACCGAGAGCCGCACGAGGTCGTTGGGGACCTCCAGCAGCGACCCGGCCGTCGAGGCGTGCGTCATCAGCCCCGGGTGCTCGATCAGCGACTCGACACCGCCCAGCGACTCGCCGAGGGTGAACAGCTTGGCACGGTTGCAGACCTCCACCGCTGCCTGCTCACCGCCCGCGACCTGGAACGACACCATGCCGCCGAAGGACCGCATCTGCTTGGCGGCGACCTCGTGGCCCTGGTGCTCGGCCAGCCCCGGGTAGTAGACGCGGGTGACCTTGTTGTGCGAGGCCAGCAGGTCCGCGATGCGTGCCGCATTGGCGCTGTGGCGGTCCATACGGACGGCGAGCGTCTTGATGCCGCGCATCACGAGCCAGGCGTCGAACGGTCCGGCGACCGCGCCCATCGCGTTCTGGTGGTAGGCCAGTTCCTCGCCGAGGGCGTCGTCGTTGACGACCAGGGCGCCGCCGACCACGTCCGAATGCCCGCCCATGTACTTGGTCGTGGAGTAGACCACCACGTCCGCGCCGAGGGCGAGCGGCTGCTGGAGGTAGGGGCTGGCGAAGGTGTTGTCGACAACCAGCTTGACCCCGGCGTCATGGGCGACCCCGGCCAGCGCCGTGATGTCGCTGATGCCGAGCAGCGGGTTGCTGGGCGTCTCGACCCAGATCGCCTTCGTACGGGGCCGCAGCGCATCGCGTACGGCCTTCGGGTCGGAGGTGTCGGCCACCGACCATTCCACACCCCAGCGCTCGACGACCTTCGAGATGAGACGGAATGTCCCGCCGTAGGCGTCGTTGGGGATGACGACGTGGTCGCCGGGGCTCAGCAGGGTGCGCAGCAGGCAGTCCTCGGCGGCGAGGCCGGAGGCGAAGGCGAGGCCGCGGCGGCCGCCGTCGAGGGCCGCGAGGTTCTCCTCCAGGGCGGTACGGGTCGGGTTGGCGCTGCGGCTGTACTCGTAGCCGCCGCGGAGCCCGCCGACGCCGTCTTGCTTGTACGTGGATACCTGGTAGATGGGCGGTACCACCGCGCCGGTCGCCTCGTCGGGCTCCTGACCTGCGTGGATGGCAACGGTTTCAAAATGCTGGTGGCGTGGTTCGCGCTGATCGCTCATGCCAACCGAGGGTAGTCGGCCTCGCGACCTTACTTTTCGGAACTTTCTGGTTGCCTGGATAGTGGATACATACGAAGAACGAAGAACCGAAGAGCTGCGGGGCCGCGGGACCGCAGGACCGTTCTCCAGCCCCCACCGCACCACCCCAACCGCGCGTCACCACTCCACCACTCCCTGCCACTCCACCTGCCCTTGCTGCTCCACCCCGCACCTCCCGCCACTCCGGTCCCCCACCGCCCCGCACCGTTAGCGTTACACCGGCAGCCGTGACCACTACGGCCCACGGCCTACAGCCCCCGGGTACCGCTCCCGACACCGCTACCGACAGCCGTACAGGTACAGGACACCCCACATGGACGCTCTGCTCGTTCTCTTCGCCGCGCTCGCGCTCGGCGGTTTCGTCTTCCTGCCCTGGATGCGGCGCCGGCGGGCCGTGCAGCACACCCGGCAAGGCCTCGTGGTGGCCTCCGACCCGATGGCCGGCTACGGCTTCGTACCGCTGGACGAGCTCGACGTCCGGCTGCCCGGCCCCGACCAGGAACTGGCCGATGCGCTGGAGGAGATGCGCCGGACACACGACTGGCGCCCGGCCGCCGCGCTGCTGAAGTCCACCGGCGACAACTGGGAGCGGCGCTGGCAGCGGGTGCAGACGCTGGCCGGCGCCGCCGCGTTCGAGCTGGCCGCGGAGGAGGCGACGGAGCAGCAGCGGCGCGGTACGGCCCCGGGGTACGGCGACGGCGGGCGGACCGGCGGGATCTGGCTGCGCACGTGGCGTTCGGAGGCCCCCAAGGACCCGGGCGGCGCCCAGACGCACGCCCAGTTCCTGGTGGTCCAGGCCCTGCGCGACCCGGGCTCGCAGGACTTCCGCATGATCCTCGAAGAGGCCCGTACGGTCTGCCGGGAGGCGGCCCTGCTCGCGCCCGGCAGCCCGATCCCGTACATCACCGAGCTGGCCGTCGCCCGCGGCCTGGGCGACCGCCCCGCCGACTACGAAGAGCTGTGGACGAAGGTCGCCCAGCGCGCCCCGCAGCACATGGGCGCACACCTCGCCGCGCTCCCGTACTGGTCCGAGAAGTGGCACGGCTCCCGCAAGGAGGCCGAAGCCTTCGCCGAGCGCGCGGCGGCCGCCGCCCCCGCCAAGACCCTCCTCCCGGCCCTCCCCCTCTTCGCCGTCTACGACCACCTCCCCGAGGCCAACCTGGTCCGCGGCCTCTACCGGAGCGCGGTCGTCGAGCGCGCGATCGAGGGTGCCCACTTCGCCCTCCGCGAGGCCCCCGCCGACCATCCCATGGCACCGCACGTCCGCCACCTGCTGGTCTGGTTCCTGGTCCGCGCCGAGCGCTACGCCGAGGCCATGGAACAACTCCGCCTGGTCGACGGCCATGTGGGCGCCGTCCCGTGGTCGTACGGCCGCAGCCCCGCCGCCGAGTACGCCGCCTACCGCGCCCTGGCCATCACGGGCTGGGAACAACTGGGCGGCAACGCGGCGGGTTTTCCGCCCGCGGGGCAGTAGAGCGGCCGGGCGGGCAGCGCGGAGAGCAGCGGGCAGCGCGGAGTGGGCGGGACGCGCGCAGGCCGAGCCGCAAGCAGAGGACGAGCCGCATGCAGAGGACGAGCCGAACGGCTCCGACCGACTCCCAACGACTCCGAACCCCGACCCCGGCCTGCAGGCTCAACCCGCCCACGGCCGACTGTCAGTGGCCCCGTGCATCATGACCACATGACACAGAGCACCGTCGACCCGCTGCACACCCTCGCCCACACGCACCTGCCCGCCGGGATCGCCGAACGGTGGATCGGCCTGCTGCGGCCGGGACTGCGCCTGGAGAAGGCAACGGATCGCGGGACCACCCCGGTCGTCGGCCGGCTCGGCGGCGCCCCGGAGCTGCCCGAGGACACGGAATGGCCCGTCTGGGAGGGCCACGGCCCGCTCGCCTTCATCGCTTCGCTCGACTGCGCCCTGCTCCCCTCGGCCGCCCTCGACATCGCCATACCGGCGGACGGCACGCTGGCCTTCTTCTACTTCGACGGTCAGCTCGACGACGGCGACGCCTTGGTCGCGCCCCATGAACCGGACACCTGGGCGGGCGCACGCGTGCTGTACGTACCGGCGGACGTCCCCACCGCCGCACGCGCCACGCCGGAAGGAATCCAGCCCTACCCCGAGGTGCCTTTGACAGCACGCCCGGAGGCGACCGCCCCGTACACCTGGCACCCCCTGGTCCACCGGGAGTTCGCCTCACTGCCGGACGACCACCCGCTGTGGGGCGAAGACTTCCAGGAGGCCCTGTACGACCACTCCGAGGGCACCGAACACCGCCTCGGCGGCCACGCGAACCCCGTACAGGACGCGGTGGAGTCCGAGGTCGCCCACGGTGTCCTGGGCAGCCCGCCGTGGGACGACCCCCGCATCGAGGAGGAGGTGTCCCGCTGGCTCCTGCTCGCCCAGATCGACACGGACCACCACGCCGACATGATGTGGGGCGACTGCGGCGCCCTCTACTGGCTCATACGCCCCGAGGACCTGGCCGAACGCCGCTTCGACCGCGCCATGTTCACCTGGCAGTGCGGCTGACGGAACGGCGGAGCGGCTGCCGGAACGCCGGACGAGGGTTCACTTGCCGAAGCCATCCAGGCGGAAGTGGCGCTTGCCGAGCTCGTAGATCTTCCCGGCAAAGCCCCCGTCGGCGAGCAGCACCGTGCGGACATACCTGCCGTTGCCCACCGTCACCCCTGCTTATGGAAGCGTGCTCACGGAGGGTTGCCCCCCGAGCAACCTCCCCGAGCCGGAATACCCCTCGCCCCCCAGGCGTTACCACCCATGCAACGCCGTGTGCCGCTTCCCGTCCAGCCCAGGAGCCTGATCCCATGCTCTTCTCCCGCTTCAAGACCCACCTCCCCACGCCGGACGAAGCGCTCGAAGGGCGCCCCGAGCGGGCCTTCACCGTCCCCGACCGGCACACCGTCCTGGGCAACCCGCTGCTCGGCCCGTACCCGGACGGCCTGGAGACCGCCGACTTCGGCCTGGGCTGCTTCTGGGGCGCCGAGCGGAAGTTCTGGCAGACCGAGGGCGTCTGGACCACCCTCGTCGGCTACCAGGGCGGCCACACCCCGAACCCCACCTACGAAGAGGTCTGCAGCGGCCACACCGGCCACACCGAGGCCGTCCGCGTCGTCTTCGACCCCAAGACCGTCTCGTACGGCACCCTGCTGAAGCTCTTCTGGGAGTCCCACGACCCCACCCAGGGCTTCCGCCAGGGCAACGACGTCGGCACCCAGTACCGCTCCGCCATCTACACCCACTCCCCCGCCCAGCAACAGGCCGCCGAAGCCTCCCGCGACGCCTACCGCACCGTCCTCCGCAACTCCGGCCACTCCGACATCACCACCGAAATCCTCCCCGCCGACGCCTCCCGGCCCTTCTATCCGGCAGAGGGATACCACCAGCAGTACTTGGACAAAAACCCGGCGGGGTACTGCGGGATCGGCGGGACGGGCGTCAAGCTAAGCGCCCCGTCCGAGACGAACTGGGGCCGGTCCTGCCCGACGGGGATCGCATCCGCCCCGGAAGTCACGGAGCAGTAGAACGCTTCCGCCAAGCAGGTCCAGGCGCGGGTAGCCACACCGCCTCTCCCTCACTCGTTCGAGCGGAGGGAGAGCGCTTGTGCCCGATACGCTGACGCACGGGACCAGAATCACGCCCATGGGAGTAGCCATGGCCACCTCCGCCGCTGGGCAGCCACTCATTCCCCAGCCCCCTGCCACGGTTGCCGCGCTGCGGCAGGCGATCAGTCAGATCGCACCGGCAGCGCTGCCGGCCTTCACACGGGAGTTGGACCAAGCGGCCGACCAATCCCGGCAGGGCTCCGACCTGGCACCGCTCCAGCGGTTCATCGCCCAGTGGGCCGCCTATGTCCACATCCAGCGTCAGCCCGACGCGGCAGCGGACCTCCGCCGGTGGGAGAATGCTGCTGAATCGGGCGACGCGGCTCAGGCACGGCAGGCCGCCTCCGAGATCGGCCGGCTCCTGGACGAAGCCCACGCCGCCATCGGCCTCCCGGCCCGGTGAGCACTGACTGGCACTGGGAGTACGACCCCGACTACGACCATGTGGCGGGCGGCATCCCCGGTCACGTGGTGGCGGAAGTGGAACGTCTGACCGGCCAGCTCGTGGACCTTGCAAGGACGGGCATCGACGTCAGCGATTTCGGCAACGGTCCCCGGCCGGGAGGCCTGCGCCGCATGGACGCCGCCGGTGGCTGGTTCTACTTCCTCGTGGCACCGCGTGCCACGAACGACTGAAGTATCTTGCGTGCCGGGGTTACTTGGCACGCAAGACCCGTGGGGACGGGGGTCAAGCTAAGTGCTCCGTCGGAGACGAACTGGGGTCGTGCCCGACAGGCATCGCGCCGGCGCCGACTGCCGACTGCCGACTGCCGACTGCCGGCTGCCGACTGCTCCGCAGCTCCGTGGACTCGTCCGAGATGGCGAGCTGCCCGCCGGCGACCCGTGCCGTAAAGCACACGTTGAACTGCCGCCGCACCTCCCCGTCCGCATAAGCGATCACGTGACGAGGATCGGTGTACGCCCCCACCAGCCCGGTGATCTCCACATCAAGCCCGGTCTCCTCCTTGACCTCCTCGAAGCTCTGGGCGTAGGTGTCGAAGATTCCGCCACCTCCGTTGCGACGACTCCGACGCCTCCGTTGCGACGAAGGTGCCATACCGGCGCCCCATAGGCCGGTGGTGCATGAGGGCGGCCCCAGCACCCTGATTCGGCCCTTGCCGTGGATGTGCCTGCCGTGGATGCACTTGCCTGGAAAATACATTGAACGATACGTCTCGTCTCGCCTACTGTGGGGACATGATGACCACGAATCCCCCCAGGCATGCCCATATCGCCATGTTCTCCATCGCCGCGCACGGGCATGTGAATCCAAGTCTCGAAGTGATCCGCGAGCTCGTGGCCCGGGGGCACCGTGTCACGTACGCGATCCCGCACCTTTTCGAGGAGAAGGTTGCCGAGGCCGGCGCCGAGCCCGTCCTGTACCGCACCACGCTGCCCTCGCCCGACGACGACCCGTCGGCGTGGGGGAGCACGCTCCTCGACAACGTCGAGCCGTTCCTGGAGGACGCGATCCAGGCGCTGCCGCAGCTCGCCACGGCGTATCGAGGCGATGAGCCGGACCTCGTGCTGCACGACATCACCTCGTACCCGGCGCGCGTCCTCGCTCACCGCTGGGGCGTGCCCGCGATCTCCCTCTCGCCGAACCTGGTCGCGTGGGAGGGGTACGAGGAGGAGGTTGCCGAGCCGATGTGGGCGGAGCCCAAGGCGACCGAGCGCGGCAG
Source organism: Streptomyces sp. NBC_00400 (assembly GCF_036048035.1). Taxonomy (NCBI): domain Bacteria; kingdom Bacillati; phylum Actinomycetota; class Actinomycetes; order Kitasatosporales; family Streptomycetaceae; genus Streptomyces; species Streptomyces sp. NBC_00400. The sequence goes on from NZ_CP107940.1 coordinate 2,921,375, forward strand.
GGCGTACTACGAGAAGTTCACCAATTGGCTTGCCGGGAACGGGATCACGCAGCATCCCGACCCGTTCGTCGGCCGCCCCGGCCGCTCGATCGTGCTCATCCCGAAGGCACTGCAGCCCAACGCCGGACGGGTCGATGAGAAGGTGCACTCGTTCGTCGGCGCCTGCCATGGTGACCGCGCCACGCAGGGCGACTGGGAGCGGCCCGCGGACGCCGAGCGGGTGCTGCTGGTCTCGCTCGGCTCGTCCTTCACCAAGCAGCCCGCTTTCTACGGCGAGTGTGTCAAGGCATTCGGTGATCTGCCGGGCTGGCATGTCGTGCTCCAGGTGGGCAAGCACGTCACGGCCGATGAGCTCGGGGAGGTCCCGGGGAACGTGGAAGTGCACCAATGGGTACCGCAGTTGGCGATCCTGCGGAAGGCGGACGCCTTCATCACGCACGCCGGGGCGGGTGGCAGCCAGGAGGGGCTGGCCACCGCCACGCCCATGGTCGCCGTTCCGCAGGCCGTCGACCAATTCGGCAACGCGGACGTGCTCCAGGGGCTCGGCGTGGCCCGTCACGTGCCGATGGACCAGGCCGACGCCGCCACCCTCCGTGCGGCAGTGCTCGCGCTCGTCGACGACCCCGACGTGCGGCACCGACTCGCGTCCATCCAGCGGGAGATGGCTGCCGAAGGCGGCACCCGGCGCGCGGCCGACCTCATCGAGGCCGAACTGCCCATTAGGTGAGGGCGCCTGACGGTGCAGCGACTTACTCTTGACTGCCATGTACTTTGCATTACAAAGTGAGTGCAGTAGCGGGCGGGCGGGCGGCCGGGACCGGCGGTCCGCCGGCCGGTGCTGCCGACGCGTGATCACAAGGGGGCATGGTGGGAACACCGTCATTGAGCAGTGCGGGGTCCGGACCGAGGGCAGACGCGGTCGGCCTGATAGCGGCGACGGAAGGCCTGCGGGCCCGGGCCCGCGCGCAGATGAACGGCGCGTGGGTCTCCCTTCTCGGTTTCGGCCTGCTGGCGCTGGCGGCCGCTCCGATTGCCAGGTACGCCTTCAATTTCGGAGCCCACGGCCGCTACATCGGGTCCTACCCGGCGTTCGCGTACGCCGAGCTGACCGGCCTGTGCGTCGTCCATGAACCGGGAACCCCCTGCTTGAAGGGCGAGTTCGACGGCGCCGTGCTGCGCTTCACCGCCTGGGGCGTGTGGTTCGCGCTCCTCCCCCTGGCATGGTTCGTCTTCGCCCGCTGGTACCGCCTGCGTGGCGAGACCCGGGGTATCGTCCCCCGCCGCGGCGTGTGGATCCGCACGACGGCCATAGCCACCGCAGCGATCACGACGGCCCTGATGGCCATGCTGTTCAGCAGGAACCAGTCGTGGGAGGCCGAGCTGCTGGAGAACAGCTACGCCTCCCCGTGGTACCTGGTCGGCATCGGGCTGCTCGCGCTCGGAATGGCCGAACGCAGCTGGATCGCCGCGGCCGCCGGCATCGCTCATGCCGTGCTGCTCACCGGCTACCTCGGTGCCTCCTGGGGCAGTGGATGGCTCCCCTGGCAGCACCCCGCCGAGTCCGCTCACCCCGGCTGGACCGACGGACCGCAGGCCAAGGCGTGCCTGCTCGCCGCCCTCCTGCTCCTCGCCGGGCTGGCCGAGTGGGCGGTGGCCCGTCGTCGAGCCGCTTCCCGCGACGCCGGTGCGGGTACGGCTGCCTCATGAGCGTCGAGGACTCGCCTGCCGCGTGCGAGGAAAAGGGCCAGGAAATGGGCCAGGAAATGGGCCAGGAAATGGGCCAGGAACGGGAACAGGAAAGACTCCACCCGACCCGGTCACTGGACGACACCGTCCACCAGCGCGTGCGGCTCGGCATTCTCGCCATTGCCCGAGAAGCCGACCGAGTCGAGTTCAGCTTCCTGAAGAAACAACTCGCCGTCACCGACGGAAATCTCTCCCGGCATCTGAAGGTGCTGGAGGAGTCGGACCTGATCACCGTGGAGAAGGGGTACGCCGGTCGGCGCCCCCGTACGTGGATCGCCCTCACCCGCGAAGGCGCGCAGGCACTGGACACCGAACTTCGCGCCCTGCGTGCCCTCGTCCTCCGCCTGGAATCTCCCCGCCCTGCGCTTGGGTCGCCCGACGTCTGATCGCCGCTGTGGCACATCATCGGCACCGGAGCGGGGCCAGGAGAAGGCTCACCGAGGGAGACGCGCCGAGGGCTGCATTGTTGTCGGTGTCCGGCAGATCGCATACGTTGCCCCCGGTGTTCTTTCTCGCCCAAGGCCCCTGTTCCCCGACGGGCTGCACCATGACAGTCCTGAGCTCGATGTGACCCATCACCGGATTCCGTGATCGGGATCCTCTGACGAACTGGCGCAGAATCACGACGGAGTGAGATGAGTCTTTCTGGCATGGTCCGGCGGGGCGGTTTCGGTGCGCGGAGGGGTTTTCTCGGGCGGGCCGGATTTCTGGTCGTATCGACGCTGTGCATGACGGCCTGTGGCGCATCCACCACGCATTCTTCCGTCTCGGCGAACGCCCGCGCGGAGAACGTGACGTCCTTTGCGCGGCTGGTCGATATCGGGCATGGCCGCATGATGTATCTGGAGTGCCATGGCAGTGGGTCTCCGACCGTCGTGCTCGTACCGGGACTCGTCGCGGCCGCGGATACCTGGAGCTATGTGGCCGGGCCGAACGGCGACAGAAAGCCCAGCAGCTCTGCCGTATATCCCGCGGTGGGGAGGTTCACCCGGGTCTGTTCCTACGATCGCCCGGGAACGGTCCGGGAGGACGGGAAGTTCACCACCTCGTCGACGGTCGCGCAGCCCACCACAGCACGTGGTGATGCCGCGGACCTGCACGCACTGCTGAAGGCGGCGAAGGTACCCGGCCCGTATGTGCTCGCGGGATGGTCGGCGGGCGGGCCGGTCGTCAGGATTTACGCCGGCGAGTACCCGCATGAGGTGTCCGGTCTCGTTCTCGTGGACGCCGAGTCGGAATTCCTGCAATCGCGGCTCACGCCACAGCAGTTCGCCACCTTTCTGGCGCTGATCCGCAACGACGACAAGAAGCGCATCGCTCAGTGGAAAGATGTGGAAAGGCAGAATCCTGCGATCGCCTTCGGGCAGGTGCGCGCCGCCCCGCCGGTGCCGAAGATCCCGGTGGTCGTGCTGAGCGGGGATGAATTCGACGCCGATGCTTTTCGTGCTCGGCTGCCGGCTCATGCTCCGGCGGATTTCCCGCAGGTCTTCTGGCGGGCCCAACGTGCCTCGCAGCGAGATCTCGCGCTGCAGTTTCCCGGTGCGCAACACATCACCAAGACGCAGAGCGACCACAACATCCAGAACAACCGGCCGCAGCTCGTCACCGATGCGGTGCGCGAGGTGGTGGAGAAGGCTCGTCGTCGGCCGGGTGGTACGCCGTCGTCTTCGTAGTCTGGCGCTGGGGTGGGCTGCTGCCGCGGCCCCCTCAGCCTGAAGTGAGTTGCCGCCGGTCCTCCGCCTAGAGTCCTGTCATGGACTGGGTGGAGCGGGTGGGGAATCTGCGGCAGTGGGCGCAGAACGGAGCGCGGGCGCCGCACAAACCGCTGCTCATGCTCTATGCGTTGGGGCGGTTTCAGCGGTTGCCGCAGCAGCCGATGCGCTACTCCGAGATCGAGCACGATCTGAGCGAGCTGCTGCGGGATTACGGACCCACGCGCCGGACGTCGCCCTCCTATCCGTTCCACCATCTCGTCAGTGACGGGGTGTGGGAGGTGCGTACCGACAGCGGGGACGGCAGTCCGGGGACAGGGGTGCGGGCGCTACGGGAGAGCGGGGCACGGGGGCAGCTGGCCGCCGGACTGCGCGGCGCGCTCTCGGATGATCCGACGCTGCTCGGACAGCTGGCCCAACTGCTCCTGGACCGGCACTTCCCGCCGTCGGCCCACCCGGACATCTCCGCGGCCGTCGGGCTCGACCTGGAGACGGCGGAGGGCATAGGGGTCGCCTCCGGGCCGGTCCCGGGGCGCCGGCGGGCGGCCGAGCTGCGCGGGCGGGTGCTCATCGCTTACGAATACCGGTGCGCCTTCTGCGGCTTCGACGGTTCGATCGGCCGGGTGCCGGTCGGGCTGGAAGCCGCCCACGTCCAATGGTGGGCCTTTCGCGGACCCGATGAACTCGCCAACTGTCTGTGCCTGTGCTCGCTGCACCACAAGCTGTTCGACAGAGGGGTGCTGGGCCTGGATTCCGGCCGGCGGATCACGGTCGCCCAGGAGTTCATCGGGCACAGCCGGGCGGCGCGCGAGCATGTGCTCGGCCTCTCCGGGCAGGCCGTCATCGGGCCGCAGCGGGGCAGTGCACAGGTCGCCCCCGCTTACATCACCTGGCATACCGCGCAGGTGTTCCGTGGTGAGCCCCGGGTGCCGGAGTGCGTTTGAGTGTGTTTGAGTGCGTTTGATTTGAGTGCGCCTGGGTCTGTCTGGGCGTGTCTGGGCGTGTGTGCATCGGCGGTCAGTGGGCGGCCGGAGGTGTGGCGGAGCCGGGGTGCGAGCCGTAGGCCTTCAGGAAGCGGTCGCGGAAGGTGTCCATCCGCCAGACCGGGGCTTTGTGGCCGGGGTTGAGGCTGGGTGTCCAGTGCCAGTCGGAGATGCGCTTCAGGACGTCGGGGTCGTGGGCGACGATCGCGACCGGGACGTCCCTGCTGGCGTGGTCGCCGGAGACCTTGGCGACCGGCTGGTGATCGCCGAGGAAGACGAGCACGGTGTTCTTGTTGCCGTACTTCTCGACGTACGAGATGAGGCTGTTCAGGGAGTACTGGATGGACTTGCCGTACTCGGTGCGCACCTTGTCGGTCTGCTGCCACACGTCCACGGGACGCTTGCCGGCCTCCTCGATGCTGTTGTAGACGGAGCCGTCGCCGACCTTGTCCCAGCCGATCGTCTTGGGGAGGGGCGCCCAGGGGTTGTGACTGGAGGTCAGGATGATCTCGGACATCAGGGGCTTGTCGTGCGGTTTGCCGTGCTCCAGGCGCTCGAAGGCGGCGAGGCTGTACTGGTCGGGCATGGTCGACCAGCTGAACTTGGGGCCCTTGTAGCCGAGTTCCCGGGAGTCGTAGACGTGGTCGAGGCCGTAGAACTTGGCCTCCGGCCAGCTCTTGGTGACGCCGGGCATGATGCCGACGGTGCGCCAGGCGCCGGTGCGCTTGAAGGCGCTGGTGAGGGTCAGGTGATCGCCCGCGGTCACGGTGCGGTAGCGCTGCTGGTTGTCGATCCACAGGCCGGACAGGAAGGTGGAGTGGCCCAGCCAGCTGCTGCCGCCGTACGTCGCCGAGGTGAGCCAGCCGCTGCGGGCGGAGTAGCCGGCCGCCCGCAGCCGTTCGGTCCCCTTTGCGAGCGTGGCGTCGACACCCGGAGCCATCAGCCTGTCTTGGACCGCGCTGCGTCCGTAGCTCTCGATGAAGGTGAAGATGACGTCCTTGCCGCGCAGTGCGGTCAGCAGCCGGTTTCCCGGTGTGTGGTGGTAGGGGTCGCTCGCGGCTTCCTTGGCGAATGCCCGCTCGTCCTTCAGGGTCGCGCTCACGCCGTCCATACGGGCCTGGACGAGGTCGGAGGTGCTGCGGGAGGCAACCGGCGCACCGTCGATCTGCAGGCCGAGGGCCGCGGAGAGGACCCAGACGGTACCGAGGACGAGGGTGGTGCCGGCCGCCCTGGTGGCGTGCCGGGCCATGAGGTTGCTGAGCCGGACGACCGCCAGTGCGGGGAGGACGAGCAGAGCGAGGACGAGGAGTACGGCCGCGATCTCGACTCCGATGGTGCCCGTCCGGCCTATGGAGTCCTGCAGGAAGGAGGCACCGTCGCCGAGCAGGACCCAGTCGAACACCACGTTGAACCCCCGGCCCAGCACCTCGACGAAGCCGATGTCGAGGAGGTCCAGGAGGGTCAGCAGGCCGAGCACGACTCCCGCGAGCACCGCGGCCGGCCGCCGCGCCTTCTGCGGCAGGAGGAGCAGCAGGGCGGCGCCGGCTATCCCTTCTACCGGTATACGGATGAATTCTGAGGGTGTCAGGCGGTTGGGGTCGTTCGGCAGGAGGAGGGTGACGAGCACCAGCGCGGCGGCCAGGGCGGTGGTGGTCCACGCCGCCGCCCGCGCCACGGCCGGGTGGCGGCCGCGCCAGCCGCGGTCCGGGGGGAGGGCGGCGCGGTCCGTGGGCTCGTCAGTGGCGGAATTCTGTTCCGGGGCGGACTTCTGTTCCGGGGCGGACTTCTGTTCCGCTGCTGTGGCCGAGGGGTCCGGCGTGGCCGCGGCATCATGCGTGGCCGCGGCATCGCGCGTGACCGCGGCATCCGGCGCGTGCTCCGGGGGGCCGTTGGGGTCGTTGGGATCGTCCTGGGGCAAGTCCCCGGTCGGGGGTGCCTGCTTCTCCTGCGGCAGCTGGTCAGAGCGCGTGAAGTGCGACAACCCGAAGGTCCTTCCGTGCGAGGCCCGGTGGTGGCGCGGCGGACCGGACTCGGGAGGTCGGCGCCGTCGCTATGTGTACGGGCGACCGGAAGCGTGCGTTCAATCGGGCGGCCATACAGCGCAGGAGGAGGCGGGAGGGGGCGAGGAGAGGAGAGGAGAGGAGAGGGCCGGGCCGTCCCCCGATCGGCCCGGACCTCCCCTCTCCGCCGCGACGCCGGTCCGTGGCGTAGGCCGATGGCCTCGGCCGGTGGACGGTGGACCGTCAGACCGCGGCCGGCTGCTCCGTGGCCGTCTGGTCGGCGGCCGCGTGACGGAGGCGGCGGCACTTTGTCACGAGGACCGCGGTCCGGGTGAGAACCATGGCGAGTGACATGAAGACAAAGGCATTGGCGTAGACGTCGGGGCCGCTGAGCTGGTTTTCGATGCTGAAGCGGATCAGGCCTTCGGTGAACCAGTGCTCGGCACCGTAGGCAAAAAGGACGCGGGCGGTGGAAAGGACGATCCAGACCAGGGCGTAACCGAATCCTCCGGTGGTGTAGATCTGGCCGTCGCTGCCGCGGTGGGCGGGGAGAAGTACGCCGGCGATCAGGCCGCAGATCACGCCCACGCCACAGCCTATGAGCTGAAACGAAGGCGCGTTCCCGGACGTCGGAAGGGAGTGCACAAAGAGCGCAATGATGAGGGCGACCGCTATCACGGAGCGCAGCATGCGCATGTTGGTGACCCGGCGGCGGCCCAGGTCAGTCGCCAGGATGATGGTGAGGATGGTGGCACTGGCGATGAGTGCGGTGGCGAACTGACTCAGGTGGTCCATGGGAATCCGGGCCTTTCTGCGGTGCTGCGAATTGTCTTGCTCGGTGGGCGCGCTGCGGTTCGGAGAGTTCCCCTCACGGGAATTCTGACGGTTGGCGAATTCTCTTTTCCGGGGTTTTTCCCGGGGTTTTTCCCGGGTCTTGTCCCGGGTATCTTCCGGGGTTTCGTCCGGGGTCTTCTTCGAGGTCCGCGAGGGGGCATCAACGACGTTATGGGGAAGGGAGGTTGACGGGGGACGACCGACCGGTGGATTCGGCTGTCCACCGGTCGGTGGACAGCGCGGCCCCGGGGAGGAGGGTGATAGGACTGGGCGCGCGGCCGCACCCGCTCTCAGGTGCGGGGCGCTCATATCCAGGGGGACACGGTGGTATCCAGGGGGACACGGTGACGGCTGAGGCGCGGCGCGCGCCCGAGGCGCGGGTGCGCTGGTTCGGGCTGTGGGACAGCTACTTCGTGATCTGCTATCTGGTCACCACGGGGCTGGTGTTCACCTCCGAGGCCTCCGCGGGCTCCGGGGCCTCCGGGGCCTCCGGGATCCCGCAGGGCGGTCGGTTGGTCGCCATCGCCGCGCTGACGCTGATCGTGCCCTGGTATGCGGGGATCGGGCGGCCGTTGATGCTGCGTCACGAGAGCGATCGGCGGAACGTCGTCTTTTCCGTGGGGCTCTTCGTGCTGTTCGGGGTCGCCACCGCCGTCGATCTGATGAGCTCGTTCGCCCTGTTCGCCCTCATCCCGATGCTGATGATGAGCCTGGCAACCAGGCCGGCGCTGGTGGCCGGCGTCCTCGGCAATCTCGTCCCGGTGACGGGGCTGTGGCTGCGCGGCGGCGCCGCGGGACCTGCCGTGCTGTTCGTGCTGCTGGCTTCGCTGCTCGGGATCGCCCTGTCGGCACTCCTCGGGCTGTGGATCAAGCGGGTGGTGCGGCAGAACAGGGAGCACGCCGAACTGATCGAGGAGTTGCGGCGGAACCGCGAGCAGGTGGCCCGCCTGTCGCACCAGGCCGGGGTCTTCGCCGAACGCGAGCGGCTGGCACGGGAGATCCATGACACCCTCGCGCAGAGCCTGACCAGCATCATCAGCCTGGTGCAGGCCGCGGATTCGGCGGTGGAGGGCGCCCCCGCCGTGGCCCGGAAGCACCTCGCACTGGTCGGGCGGGTGGCCAAGGAGAGCCTGGTCGAGGCGCGCGCTTTCGTGGCCGACCGGACGCCCGCGTCCCTGCAGGAGAGCTCCTTGGCGCAGGCGCTGCGGCGGCAGGCGGACGGGCTGACCGCGGAGAGCGGGCTGCTGGTGCGGTTCGCCGTCGAGGGCGATGAGCGGCCGCTGCCGATGGCGGTCAATGTCGTACTGCTGCGTGCCGCGCAGGAGGCCGGGGCGAATGTGCGCAAGCACGCCGATGCCCGCGCGGTGGAACTGATGCTCCGGTACGGCGCGGGGCAGGTCGTGCTCCGTGTCGCCGATGACGGCAAGGGGTTCGATGCGGGGGCGGGGGCGGGAACGGGAGTGGCAGCGGGAGCAGGAGCGGGAGCAGGAACGGGAGCGGGAGCAGGAACGGCCGGGCGGGAACAGGAGCGCGGTGCGGCGGGGCAAGGGCAGGGGGACGGCGGGGGCTTCGGGCTGCGGGGCATGGCGGCGCGGGTGGCACAGACCGGTGGGGTGCTGAGCGTGGTGAGCGAGCCGGGGGTGGGCACCACCGTCGAGGTGACGGTGCCCTTGGAGGAGACCGTGGACGGGACGGTGGGCGAGGCCGCGGACGGGACGGCGGACGAGACCGCGGACGGGACCGCGGGCAAGGCCGCGGACGGGACCGCGGCGCCGGCTACGAGGCACTGGGTGAAGGCGGCGGATGATGAGCGTTGAGGACACGGTCGCGGTGCGGGTGCTGCTCGCCGACGATCACCCCGTCGTACGCGAGGGCCTGTGCGCGATCCTGGAGTCCGATCCGGGCATCGACGTGGTGGGGCAGGCGGGCTCCGGCGAGGAAGCCGTGACGCTGGTGACCCGGCTGTTGCCGGACGTCGTGCTGCTCGATCTGCGGATGGGCGGGATGGACGGGGTCGCCGCCACGGGGCACATCCTGCGGCAGGCGCCGCACAGCAAGGTGGTCATCGTCACCACCTACGAGGACGACTCCGACATCCTGCGGGCCGTGGAGGCGGGCGCGGCCGGCTATCTCCTCAAGGGGAGTTCCCGGGCCGAGCTGATCGAGGCCGTCCACGGTGCGGCGCGTGGGGGGACCGTGCTGACCCCGTCGCTGGCGACCAAGCTGTTCCGGGCCCGGGCGGTGGAGCCGACGCCGCTGTCCGCCCGGGAGTGCGAGGTCCTGCGGCTGGTCAGCCAGGGACTGACCAATGCCGACATCGGCCGGGCGCTGTTCATCGGTGAGGCCACGGTGAAGACCCACCTCCTGCGTGCGTTCAAGAAGCTGGAGGTGTCGGACCGTACGGCGGCCGTGATCACGGCTCTGGAGCGCGGGTTGCTGTCGTAACACGGGTTCCTGGCGTAACACGGGTTGCTGTCGTAACAAGTGCGTGGGTCACGGCCGCGGGCTCATCCCTCTCCCCGCCCGGGCCCCTCGCCCAGTCGTGCCCGGTCCGCCGCCGCTCTGCCCTGGTGCCAGCCGTCCGCGTCGCGTACGCCGCGGAGGCGGACCGGGGCGGTATCGGGGAAGAGGGCGCCGGTGGTCTGTGCCACGGCGAGCTCACGCGCGGCGAGGACCGGGAGGAGGCCGGGGGCCGCTTCGGCGGACTCGGCGGTGGCGGCGGCCGTGGCGGCGGCGGTGGCCGCCCCGAGCCGGTCGCGGATGCGGTCGGCGTAGGCGACGAGGAAGGCCTGGCGGAAGTCCCGGGTGCGGCGGGAGCGGCCACGGGGCACGGGGGCCCCGCCCCGTTCCTTGAGCGCGCGGTCCTGCCCCTGCTGCTGGAGAGCTCGATGGTGGTCGTCGCCCGCGCGGTGCATCGCGGCGGTGGCCTGGAGCAGCAGCGAGGTGTAGAGCATCTCGGCCGCCTCCAGGTCGGGCGCAAAGCCGACGAGGGTGGAGAAGCCCACGTCGGCGGCCCAGACGGCCTGGCAGCGGTTGGCGGCCGCCACCGCGTCGAGCAGCAGCGCCTTGGCCTGTTCGTACGGGCCCTCGATGCCGATACGGACCGCGGAGGGGCCGCCGGTCTGCCCGCCCGGCGCGGCGGTGCTGTCGAGCAGTGCCTCGTCGATGCTGTGCCGGGCCATCAGCTCCTGCGCCTTGGCGGACAGCGCCTCCGCCTCCTCGGCGTAGTCGGTCGCCTCGGCCTTGGCGAGCAGCCCGCGGATCCGTCCGAGGGCACGTGAGGCGGCGGCACCGGCGGGGCCGTTTCCCCGGCCGGACTGCGGCGGGGCCGGCAGCGGGGTGATACGCGGCAGCCGGGCGAGCGCGCGCAGGGCCGCCAGTACGTCGTACGCGGTCTCGAAGCGGGAGGTGCGGCGGCGCTTGGCCAGTGCGTCGAGGTAGCCGGCATCGGAGGCCCACCAGACCTCGGCACCGAGCTGCCGCAGTTGCTCGGCCCAGCGGGTGTCCCGGACGGGCCGGGCGGCCGGCGGACGGGCCGCGTCGGCCGCGACGGCGTCGACGACCACGGCCACCAGGGAGGCGTCGGGTGCGTCACGCCGGACGATCCGTTCCAGGTCGGCGGGCTGCCAGCCGCCCGCCCAGCACTGCCGCACGCCCGCCACGGCGGCGGCGGCCACCGCCGCGCTCACCGCCTCCCAGCCGGCCTCGGCCGCGGCCAGCATCGAGGCGCCCGCCTCGATGGCGTCCTCGGCCTGTGCACCGTCCGGCGCGTAGCGGACGCTGCCGAGCACCTGCCCGACCAGTTCACCGGCCGCATCCGCCGCCGGCCCGCCGCGCCCGGCGCCTCCGCGCCCGTCGCTCCCGCGCCCTTTGCTTCCGCGCTCACTCACCCGCTCACTGTACGGAGGGCTTCTCGGAGCCCGCGTCCCGGTGGTCCGGGTCCGGCCCGCGTCCCGGTGGCGGTCGGCGGCCGGGCCGTACACCGCCACGACGCCCGGCGGCACCCTGATCGGGGCGCCACCGGGCGTCGGTCATGTCATGGCGGCAGTCACCACCGGCGGTCAGGCTGTACGACTGTCCGGCTCTCCGGCTCTCCGGCTGTCCGGCTGTCCGGCTGTCCGGCTGTCCGGCTGTCATACGCCGTAACGCACGGTCACATGCGGTCAGGCATGCGGACCGCTGCCCCGCCCCCGCGGCATCACTGCAGCGGCATCGCGCTACTGCACCGGCACCGCGCTGCCGGTCACCCACTGCGACCAGTCCATGTTCCAGCCGTTCAGGCCGTTGTCCGGCTTGACGGTCTGGTCAGGGGAGTTGACGACGTCCACCACATCGCCGATCTGCGAGTTGTTGAAGAACCAGGCGCCGGCCGTCTTCGCGTTCTTGGCGCCCTTGGTGTCCTCCAGGCCGATGCAGCCGTGGCTGGTGTTGGCCTTGCCGAAGACGCCCTTACCCCAGTAGTTGCCGTGGATGAAAGTGCCGGAGTCCGACAGGCGCTGGGCGTGCGGCACATCGGGGATGTCGTACTCGCCCTTGCCGTCCTTCTTCTTGAAGCCGACGGTCGAGCCGTCCATCCGGGTCTGCTCGAACCGCTCGGAGATGACCATCTGACCGTTGTAGGTCGCATGGCCGTCGCTGCCCGCCGAGACCGGGATGGTCTGGATGAGCTCGCCGTCCCGCACCACGTACATCACGTGTTCCGCGGCGTCGACGGTGCTGACCTGCGAGTGACCGACGTTGAAGCTGACGGTCTTGTTCTGGATGCCCTTGACGCCCGGCGACGCCTCGACACCATCGAGGCCGAGCTTCAGGGTGACCTTGGAGTGCGCCTTCCAGTATTCCTGGGGGCGGAAGTCCAGCCGCTTGTCACCGAACCAGTGGCCGACGATCTGCTGGTTGCTGTTCGAGGCGACCTTGATCGCGGACTGGACGGCCGCCTTGTTCTTGACCGGCTTGTCGAAGTTGATCGACACCGGCATACCGACGCCGACGGTCGAGCCGTTCTCCGGCGTGAAGTTCCCGACGAAGCTGTTCTCCGGGGCGACGGTGGTGAAACTGGAGTTCTCCACCGCCGTGCGCCCGTGGGAGTCCTCCGCATGCGCGGTGACCTTGTACTTCGTCGAGCGGTCCAGTGGCTTGTTCGGCTTCCAGGAGGTGCCGTCGGCGGAGAGGGTTCCGTCCACCTTCTGCTTGGACTCGACCGAGGTCATGGTGACGTCGGTGAGCTTTCCGGCACTGACCGTGACCTTGGCGTCATCGTTGACGCCCGCACCGGTCGCGCCGTCCTCCGGCAGTATTTTGATCTTGGCTTGCGAGGCGTCCTTCGCGGCCGCCTCGTCCACCTGCTGGGTGTTCTCGTGCCGGGTGCCGTCAGCACCGCCGCCTTGGTCGGCTGTTGCGCTGCCGCCACACGCCGCAAGCGTGAGTACGCCCCCGAGCAGCGTGGCGCTGGCTATCAGCCCCTTCCGGCGCTGGCTGTCCGTCATCACACGCATCTCCATTACTACGGATTTCGCATCGTTCCCCGAGCGAGCTGCCAACTGAACGCAGGCATATCTGGACGCAGGCATTCCGGCCGACGCCATATGAACGCCTTTTCCGTTTCGCCCGTTCCATGCATCCATGAAGTGTGGGGAAGGCCACTTATGCCCTTACATCGGTCACAAGGTGCACACGGTCCGAAGTCGGACCTGTCGCCCCATCGGCCTACCGACCTGCCGGACCGCCGTGCGGCCGGGCTGCCGGGCGGCCGGGCCACCGGGCTGCCGGACCGCCGTGCGGCCGGGCCACCGGGCTACCGGGCCGCGACCAGCCCCACCGGCCATGTCATGGCCCCCACGCCATGAGCCCCCACGTCATGAGCCCCCACGTCATGGGCCCCCGTGCAGCGCGCAGCCGTACGGGGGCCCTGGTTGGTCGATCGGGCGGGGGCGAGGTGCCGGCGGCGGTCAGCCCTCCCCGTCCGCGTCGTCCGCCAGATCCCACTCCGCCGCGTTCCACTCGGCGTCCGGGTCGTAGTCGGTCAGCTCCTCACTGCTCCACGAGGCCTGGGCCAGTTCGGTGCCCGGCACCGAGGCGACGAGGTCGAACGGGTCGATCAGGTGGGCCAGCGCCTCCGCCGGATCCCCCGTGACCGTCTCCTGGGACTGTCTGCGCTCCTCGTCCGGCAGCGACGGGTCGCCGTTGATGTGATCGAGGGCCGCGCCGGTCAGCTGCGGGGCGTCGGTGACCTCCATGATCAGTTCCACATGAAGGCGCACAAAACGTGATGTCTCACCATTGCTCATAGCACGGAGGTTAGGCATGGACGGGTCCTGACTTCCCCGCGACCCGCGGCGGTCACTAACATCTGAGGTCAACGGCCAATTCGCCGAACCCACAAGGGGGATCGCTTCCGTGACCGCACGACGTCCACTGCTGACCGCCGCAGCCGCGGGATCGGTACTGTTCGCCCTGTGGTTCGTCCCCTCCGCCAATGCGAGCGCGGGGCATGACGGAGCGACAGATTCCGGTCTGCGGGCGGCATCCGCCGCGGCGGGCCCCGGCCTGGCCGGCCGGCTGAACGGCGGGTCAGCGGGCCCCGGCAGCGGTTCCACGACGACCACCCCGCACCACAGCGGCACGGGCACCGGATCCGGGACGGGAACGGGGACGGGCGCCGGAACGGTCTCCGGCGTCGGCGGCGACTCCAGCGGCGCCCGGCCGCACCTCCTCGCCGACACCGGCAGCCCGGACACCACGCCGTACGTGATCGGCGGCGCCGCCTGTCTCGCGCTCGGCGCCGGGCTGGTCAGCTACTCCGTCCGCCGCACCAGCGACGACGCCGTCTGATCCACGCCGTCTGTTCCACGGGGTCGGGGGTCCCTGGGGACGGAGACCGGGGAGACGCCCCCAAGGAGCCGGTGCTCCTGGGGATCGCGCCCCTAAGGGCGCCCCCCCAGGCGGCGCACCCCGCCAAGGCCGGCGGGCACCCTGAGGACGGCGGGCGCCCCGCCCCCCGTCGTTACGCCAGTTCGCCGGTGACCGACTCCACGGCCGCCACCAGCTCCCCGGCCCGTACGAACGCATACGCGCCCTCCAGGTCCGGCGCCAGGAAACGGTCCTCGCCCGGGCCCTGGATGCCGGCCGCGCGCACCGCGTCCAGCACAGCACGGGTGGCGGGGGCGGGCGTCAGCCCCTCGCGCATCTCGATGGCACGGGTCGCCGCATAGAGCTCCACGGCGACGATCCGGGTCAGGTTGTCGACCGCGGTACGCAGCTTGCGCGCCGCCGACCAGCCCATCGAGACATGGTCCTCCTGCATGGCGGAGGACGGGATGGAGTCCACCGAGGCGGGCGCGGCCAGTCGCTTCAGCTCGCTGACCAGGGCGGCCTGGGTGTACTGGGCGATCATCAGCCCGGAGTCGACGCCCGGGTCCCCGGCCAGGAAGGCGGGCAGCCCGTGCGAACGGTTCTTGTCCAGCAGCCGGTCCGTGCGGCGCTCGGCGATCGAGCCGAGGTCGGCGGCGGCGATGGCCAGGAAGTCCAGGACGTAGGCGACCGGGGCGCCGTGGAAGTTGCCGTTGGACTCGACCCGGCCGTCCGGGAGGACGACGGGGTTGTCGACGGCCGCGGCGAGTTCGCGGTCGGCGACCAGGCGGGCGTGGTCGAGGGTGTCCCGGCCGGCGCCGGCGACCTGCGGGGCGCAGCGGATGGAGTAGGCGTCCTGGACGCGCGGGGCGTCGTCCTGGTGGTGGCCGGTGAAGCCCGAACCGGCCAGCACCTTGGACATGTTGCCGGCGGAGGCGGCCTGCCCGGGGTGCGGGCGGATGGCGTGCAGCTCGGGCGCGAGGACCTTGTCCGTGCCGAGCAGCGCCTCCAGGGAGAGGGCCGCGGTGATGTCGGCCGAGGTGAACAGCCGGGCGAGATCGGCGCAGGCCATCACGAGCATGCCGAGCATGCCGTCGGTGCCGTTGAGGAGGGCCAGGCCCTCCTTCTCGCGCAGTTCGACGGGCTCGATGCCGTGCGCGGCCAGCAGCTCGCCGGCCGGCCGGACGGTGCCGTCGGGGCCCTCCGCGTCGCCCTCGCCCATCAGCGCCAGCGCACAGTGCGACAGCGGCGCCAGGTCACCCGAGCAGCCGAGCGAGCCGTATTCGTGCACGACGGGCGTGATGCCGGCGTTGAGTATGGCGGCCATGGTCTCGACGACGAGCGGGCGGACGCCGGTGTGCCCGGAGGCGAGCGTCTTGAGCCGCAGGAACATCAGCGCGCGGACGACCTCACGCTCGACCCGCGGGCCCATGCCGGCCGCGTGCGAGCGCACGATGTTGCGCTGGAGCTGCACGCGCAGCTCGGGGCTGATGTGCCGTACGGCGAGGGCCCCGAAGCCGGTGGAGACGCCGTAGACGGGGTCGGGCTTGGCGGCGAGTTCGTCGATGAAGGCGCGGGAGGTGGCGACGGCCGCAAGGGCCTCCTCGGACAGCTCGATCCGGGCCGCGCCGCGGGCCACCGCGATGACGTCCTGTGCGGTCGTGCCGGACGTTCCCAGCACCACAGTGTGCATATCCATATTCAGGCACCCTAGAGACTGAATCGCCGGATGTCACCACCGGGTTTGGGGATCACCCCTTACGGGGCGTGAGCGAAGGACCCGGGGTCTGCGCAAGGAGGCGGCACTCACCTCCGGAAGCGGCGGCGCTCCGGCCCCGACCGCCGGTCCGGGGCGTCCGCGAGCCGGACGACGGGGTCGTCCTTGCCGCCGTGCCGCCCGGCGACCACCGGTTCACCCGACCGCGCCGCCTTGGCCTTGTACTGCGCGGCGTCCGCGAGCCGGAAGAGCCGGCGGGCACTGCGCACCGGCCCGATCGGATCACCGGTCGAGGCGACCCCGACCGCCACCCCTTCACCGAGATCCAACTCCCCCGCCCGGTCGCACAGTTCACCGGCCACCTTGACCACCTCGTCGGCCGGCGGGCCCACCGCGAGCAGGCAGAACTCATCACCGCCGAGCCGGGCGGCCAGCATGCCCGGCAGCATCGCCCCGCACAGGGACAGCACCGAGCCGAAGCGCTCCAGCAGCCGGTCCCCGACCGCATGGCCGCGTGAGTCGTTCACCCGCTTCAGCCCGTTGAGGTCACACACCACCAGACTGACCACCACCTCGTCCCTGCGGTGCAGCTCCAGCGCCTCGTCCAGCCGCATATCGACGGCACGACGGTTGGCCAGGCCGGTCAGGGAGTCCGTGAAGGCCAGCCGGCGGACCTCCGCCAGCCGCTCGGTCTGGGCGATCCCGGCCGCCGTCACCGCGGCGAGCACGCTCGCGAAATCGGCATCCGGCCGGCCGAAGACCGGCTCGCCCGTCCGCCGCGCGACATACAGCTCGCCCCACGCCCGGCCGTGCAGCACGATCGGCGCGACCACACAGCAGCCCCGGCCGCGACGGCGCAGTGCGGCCACCCGCTGCGGGTTGGCGCCCCCCTCACCCGCGACCTCGTCCCGCCGCTGCGCCGCGGCCGCGGACACCGGGCCGTCGTGCGGCTCCTCGGCGGTCTCCACCCAGGCGCTGGGCTCGCCGCCGCCCACCCACTGCTCGTGCAGGAAGCCGACGATCTCCGGGAATTCATGGACGGGGTAGCTCTCGTCGTCCGGGAACTCCTCCTCGTCGACGGCGAGTTCGCCGACGTTGACCAGCACCCGCAGCTTGCCCAGCTCGCGCTCCCACTTCGAGATCGCCGCGAAGGATCCCCCCAGGGCCTGGCGCACTCCCTGCGCCGCGGCGTGCGCCGAGTCGCGCGGTGTATGCGCGGCCGCCATCGCCTGCGCCAGCTCCACCACGGCCCGCAGCCTCGCATCGCCCTCGCCCGTCACCGGATCCTCGCATTCCGTCACCGTGAGCACGCTCTGTCATTACAGCGTAGGAATGTTTAACCCCTTTCGCCCCTTTCCGTAGGGGATTGACACCTAGGCGTTATTCGCGTCGCTATCGGCGTCGCCACTGGTGCCCTATTGGTGCCGTTCCTCGCTTGGTTCCCCGGGTCGCTCCTGGTCGGGCGCCTGCCCCTCGTCCCCCTCGCCCCGCTTCGCGTCATTCCCCGGGCCACTCCGGATCGCGCTTCTCGTTGAAGGCCGCCACGCCCTCCGCGCGGTCCCCGGAGAAGGCCACACTGCGCCAGGCGCCGTCCTCCAGTTCCAGGCCGGCCCGCAGGTCCATCCCGTGGCCGAGGCGCATGGCGCGCTTGGCGGCACGCAGGCCGACCGGCGAGTGACGGGCGATCGTGGCCGCCAGCTCCAGTGCCCCGGCCCGGTCCTGCCCGTCCGCCACCAGCCGGTCGACCAGGCCCAGCTCCGCGGCCTCGGCCGCCCGCACCCGGCGCGCGGTGAAGACCAGCTCGGCGGCCCGCGCCGCGCCCACCCGGCGCGGCAGCAGCTGGGTGCCCCCGCCACCGGGGATGACACCCACCGACACCTCCGGCAGCCCCACCTCCGCCGTACCGTCCGCGACGATCAGATCGCAGGCGAGCGCCAGCTCGAAGCCGCCGCCGAGCGCGAAGCCGTGCACCGCGGCGATGGTGGGCATCGGCAGTTCCAGTACGCCGGTGTACGCGGCGCGGGTGTGCGGACGCTGGCGCATCAGGTCCGCGTCGGTGAAGGAGTTGCGCTCCTTGAGGTCCGCGCCCACGCAGAACGCCCGCTCGTGGGTGGAGCTGAGGACCACCGCCCGTACGGAGCGGTCCGCGGCCAGCTCGGCGCAGGCCTGCGCCAGGCTGTCGGCCATGGCCGTCGAGACGGCATTCATGGCCTTCGGGCGGTCCATGATCAGCTCCGCCACGTGGCCGTGGCGCTCGACGGCCACCCAGCCCTCCGCGCCGAATTGCTGCCGTTGCCCCTGCCGTTCCATGCAACCCTCCCTGTTAACGGGCGTTGACCTGACGTGGGGATCATGCCAGGTGGGCGGCCGGGGGGACAGGGATGGGGGGCGGCAGGGGTGGGACGGCAGGGGTGGGGCGGCGGCTCGGGGGGCGAAGGCTCGGGCAGGTGAGGGGCGGACCCGCGGGTCCCCTGAAGCTCAGTCGCCGGTGCCCGGACCGGCGCGGCGGCTCAGCAGCCAGGGCTCGACCACGCCCAGGCCTCGCACGGGGCGCTGCCACATCGGCTGGAGGGCGAAGCGGTACGACGGCGGCGGGGCGCCGGTGCCCTCCGCGGCCGCCTTCTCCGCGGCCGCGGCGTCGGCCTCGGAGACCGGCGCGTCACCGATACGGCCCAGCTCCTCGGCGAATGCCTCGTCCACCAGCACGGTGTCCTTCGGCGCTATCGAAGTCAGGCGGCTGGCGAGGTTGACGGTCGTACCGAAGACATCGCCCATCCGGGTCGTGACCGTGCCGAAGGCGATGCCGACCCGCAGTTCCGGCATCGTCTCGTCATTGGTCATCGTCTCGATCAGCCGCAGCCCGATCTCGGCGGCGATACCCGCGTCGTCGGCGGAGAAAAGGACCTCGTCGCCGAGGGTCTTGATGAGCCGGCCGCCGTGTGCGGCCACCAGGTCGGAACAGGTCGTCTCGAACGCCTCCACCAGCTCGCCCAGCTCCTCCTCCTCCAGGCGACGGGTCAGCCGGGTGAAACCGACCAGGTCGGCGAAGCCGACGGCGAGCCGGCGGTCGACCATCTCCGCGTCGTCCTGGGCCCGGACGACACGGCCGGTGGCGGCGGCGAGCTGGCGCCGCCAGACGTAGACCAGGAACTCCTCCAGCTCGGGAAGCAGCAGCTCGACCAGCGGGTAGGTGATCTCCGTCCGGGTCAGGCCGGAGTCCTGCGGCTCGGTCAGGCCCTCCAGGAAGGAGTCGATCTGCCAGTCGGCCAGACGGGCGGTGGTCTGGCCCGTGGAGCGGGCGACCTGGATGGCCATGGCCTCGCTCAGCAGCCCGGCCTCGACGAGACCGGACAGCCGGCGCAGGGCCAGCACATCGGCCTCGGTGAGGGCCTTGACCTGGCCGATGTCGGCGAAGCCCATGGCCCGCCAGAAGCGGGCCGCGAGGTCCATGGAGACGCCGGCGCCGCGGGCCGCCTGGAACGGGGTGTAGCGGCGGTCGGCGCCGAGGATGAGCTGTTCGAGGCGGACGGCGATGTTGTTCTCGTCACCGTGGTCGGTGGCCTCGCTCCTGCCGGTGGCGGTGTCGCCCCAGCCCCGTGCGGGATCGTCGACGGGGACGTCGCGCACGGCGTCGTCCTCGGTGTCCATGTCGCGCGGGGTGGCGCCCGAGTCGTCGGCGGTCACCGGCCGCTCCCTGTCCGATCCCTGCGCACTGCCCTTCCGATCACTGCTCGCCGGTGGTCCGCTCCCTGGCGGACCGCCTCAACGATACGGCAGGTGTGCTCTGGCTCACTCTCACATGTTGGCTATGGACAAGGAAGTGGTGGGGGTGGGTCGGCGCGGCGGGTGGGTGCGGTTCAGCGCTGATCGGCCGCCGGTGTTGCAAACCCGCCGTAGGTGGGGGGCCGGAGGGGACGCCCGGTACCCCTCCCCCAGCCTTCGGCCGGGAGGTGCCCCCACGGCGCGGGCGGATCTGGTACGTGGCACAGACCGCCCCGGCGTTCGCTCCGGTCCTGCGGGCGGGGCACCGGACATCCCCTCCGGCCTACGTCGTCGGCGGCCGTCCCGCCGTACCCATTGCCGTCACGGACATGGGCGTCGGCGGGTGTCCCACCTCACTCCGACGGCTGCCGCCCCGCCGTACGGGTGCCGTCAGGCATACGGCCCCTGGTGGCCGCCCCGCCCCCTACGCCTCCGTCGCCGGGCGCAAATGGACGATGTCGCCGGCGCCCACGGGCTGCTGTACGCCGTTTGCGGTGGCCAGTACCAGGCGGCCGTCGGTGTCGATGGCCACGGCCTCGCCGGTGAGGGCGGTGTCACCGGGGAGCTCGGCGCGTACGGAGCGGCCGAGGGTGGCGCAGCCCGCGGCGTAGGCCTCGTGGAGGCCGCTGGTGGCGGGGTCGCCGTCGGCGGACTGCCACTGGGTGTACCAGTGCTCCAGGGAGCGGAGTACGGCGCGCAGCAGCGGGTCGCGGTCGGTGGTGGTGGCGCCTGCCAGAGCCAGTGAGCCCGCGGCGGGTACCGGGAGTTCGGCGGCGGTGAGGGAGACGTTGAGGCCGATACCGATGACGACGCCGGGGCCGGCGCGTTCGGCGAGGATGCCGCCTACCTTGCGTTCCGTGAGGGTTCCCCCGGGACGCAGGGCGTCGGAGTCCTCGGAAGTTACCAGCAGGTCGTTGGGCCACTTGAGGGCCGTGTCGACGCCGGCCGTCCGGGAGAGGGCGGCGGCCGTGGCGACTCCGGTGAGCAGGGGGAGCCAGCCCCAGCGCGCCACGGGGACTTGGGGGATGAGGTAGACGGAGAGGAAGAGGCCCGAGCGCGGGGGCGCCGACCAGGTGCGGTCGAGGCGGCCGCGGCCGGCCGACTGTTCCTCGGCGATGAGGACGGCGCCCGCTGCCTCCCCTTGTGCCGCACGGGCCGCCAGGTCGGTGTTGGTGGAGCCGGTGGCGGAGACGACGTCCAGGGCGGTCCAGAGCGAGTCGGGCCGTACGAGGGCGCGGCGCAGCGCCGTGGCGTTCAGCGGAGGGCGGCCCAGATCGCTCCAGCGACCGGCATCTTTGTCCCGGTTTTCCGGTGGTTGAGACGTCATGGGACCAGCCTAGGTGTGGTCAACGACGCAGTGCCGCTGAGCAGTCCCGCCGATACGCTACGGATCGGTAGCCAATCCCGTACCACCCTCAGTACGAGCACCAGTCCAGGACGAGCAGGAGCCGCATCCCGATGTCCGAGCCGGAAGCACACATCCACACCACCGCGGGCAAACTGGCGGACCTGCAGCGGCGGGTCGAAGAGGCCACGCACGCCGGTTCCGCCCGTGCAGTGGAAAAGCAGCACGCAAAGGGGAAGTTGACGGCGCGTGAGCGCATCGATCTGCTGCTGGACGAGGGCTCGTTCGTCGAGCTGGACGAGTTCGCGCGGCACCGGTCGACGAATTTCGGACTGGACCAGACCCGTCCCTACGGTGACGGTGTGGTGACCGGCTACGGCACGGTCGACGGCCGCCCGGTGGCCGTCTTCTCCCAGGACTTCACGGTCTTCGGCGGGGCGCTGGGCGAGGTCTTCGGCGAGAAGATCGTCAAGGTGATGGACTTCGCGCTCAAGACCGGCTGCCCGGTCATCGGCATCAACGACTCCGGCGGCGCGCGCATCCAGGAGGGCGTGGCCTCGCTGGGTATGTACGGCGAGATCTTCCGCCGCAACACCCATGCCTCCGGCGTGATCCCGCAGATCAGCCTGATCGTCGGCCCGTGTGCGGGCGGCGCGGTCTACTCCCCCGCCATCACCGACTTCACGGTCATGGTGGACCAGACCTCGCACATGTTCATCACCGGTCCCGACGTCATCAAGACGGTGACCGGTGAGGACGTCGGCTTCGAGGAGCTGGGCGGCGCCCGTACGCACAACGCCACCTCCGGTGTGGCGCACCACATGGCGGGTGACGAGAAGGACGCCATCGAGTACGTCAAGGGCCTGCTGTCCTACCTGCCGTCCAACAACCTCTCGGAGGCTCCGGCCTTCCCGGAGGAGGCGGATCTGGAGACCTCGGACACCGACCGCGAGCTGGACGTCCTGATCCCGGATTCGGCCAATCAGCCGTACGACATGCATGTCGCGATCGAGCACGTCCTGGACGACAACGAGTTCCTGGAGACCCAGGCGCTGTTCGCGCCGAACATCCTGACCGGCTTCGGGCGGGTCGAGGGCCATGCGGTCGGCGTGGTCGCCAACCAGCCGATGCAGTTCGCGGGCATCCTGGACATCAAGGCGTCGGAGAAGGCCGCGCGGTTCGTGCGGACCTGCGACGCGTTCAACGTCCCGGTGATCACCTTCGTGGACGTGCCCGGCTTCCTGCCCGGCACCGACCAGGAGTGGGACGGGATCATCCGGCGCGGCGCCAAGCTGATCTATGCGTACGCGGAGGCGACGGTCCCGCTGATCACGGTCATCACGCGTAAGGCGTTCGGTGGCGCGTATGACGTCATGGGCTCCAAGCACCTGGGGGCCGACCTCAACCTGGCCTGGCCGACCGCGCAGATCGCCGTCATGGGCGCCCAGGGTGCGGTCAACATCCTGCACCGCCGCACGCTGGCCGCGATCGAGGATCCGGCCGCGCAGGACGAGCGGCGCCAGGAGCTGATCCAGGAGTACGAGGACGCCCTGCTCAACCCGTACGTCGCGGCCGAGCGCGGCTACATCGACGCGGTGATCATGCCGTCCGAGACGCGCCGGCACATCGTCCGCGGGCTGCGCACGCTGCGCAACAAGCGCGAGGCGCTGCCGCCGAAGAAGCACGGCAACATTCCGCTCTGACCGGCAGAACCAGAATCTGCGAAGGAGGGCCGTTTCGATGATCAGGGTCGTACGGGGCAATCCCACACCCGAGGAGCTGGCCGCCGCACTGGCGGTGGTGCAGGTCCGCGCGGCGGCTGCCGCTTCCGCCGCGCCCGCGGGACCCGATCGCGGCACCGAGTGGTCCGATCCCGCGTCCACGGTTCCGGCGCGGGCACGGATGCCGCACCCGGGCCCGCGGGCCTGGCGGACGAGCTACTGGCCGCATTGACCGGCTGACGGTGTGCGATGACCGGCCGCGTCAGGTCGGTGCATAGTGCATTGACTAGTCCCTCACACCCGTGGCGCCTGAGTACGCGTACTCAGGCGCCACGGGCACATCGGGCTCAGGATCGGTACATGCTGTGGTCAGATCCGCCCGATGAGCCTCCTGAGGAGCTGCGCGACGTGCAGGCCAAGCTCCGCAGAATGGGCATCGTGCTGGCAGTGGTCGCGGTGGTGCTGATGGTCCTGATCTCGGGGAGGTAGCCGTTCCCGTCCGCGAGGAGGTAACCCTCACAGCTCCCGTCCGCAACCATCATCGCTGAAATCGACTCTTTCTCTCTCGACAGTGCAATTCGGGCGGCCGGCCGCGGGGCGGTGGCGCCCGGCCGGGAGTGGGAGAGCGATGAACAGGCCGCTGAGGCATATAGCCGTCTTCTGCGGGGTGCTGGTCCTGGCCCTGCTGGCCCGCGTGACATGGGTCCAGTTCGTCCAGGCGGACGAACTCGCCAATGATCCCCACAACCGGCGCGTCAAGATCGAGGCGTTCTCCTACCCGCGCGGCAACATCATCGTCGGCGGCAAGCCGATCACCGGCTCGGTGGCGACCTCCGGTGACTTCAAGTACAAGCGGACGTACACGGACGGCCCGATGTACGCGCCGGTCACCGGCTTCGCCTCGCAGGCCATGGGCACGACCTTCCTGGAGGGCATCTACAACAAGGTGCTCAGCGGCAAGGACGACCGGCTCGCCTTCAACCGCGCCCAGGACGTCCTGACCGGCAAGAAGCCGCGCGGCGGCGATGTCGTCACCACCATCGACCCCAAGGCGCAGAAGGCCGCGTACAAGGGGCTGACCGACCTCAACGCCAAGGGTGCGGTGGTCGCCCTCGACCCGCGCGACGGCCGGGTCCTCGCGCTCGCCTCCACCCCCTCCTACGACCCGTCGGTGTTCGCCGGCCTCTCCAACGCCGAGAGCCGGAAGTTCAAGGCGATGGACACCGACAAGAGCAAGCCGCTGAGCAACCGGGCGCTGCGGGAGACCTTTGCCCCCGGCTCCACCTTCAAGATCCTCACCGCGGCGGCCGCCCTGGAGAACGGTGTGGTGTCGGACATCGATGCCCCGTCGGACGCGGCCGCTCCGTACCAGCTCCCGCAGAGCACGACGAAGATCGGTAACGATGTCGCGGGCGCGCCCTGCGACAAGGCCTCGCTGAAGACCGGCATGCAGTGGTCGTGCAACAACGTCTTCCTCGACACCGCGCTGAAGGTCGGCAAGGAGAAGATGCGCGAGACCGCGGAGAAGTTCGGCTTCAACTCCGACGTCTACGACAAGGAGCTCGGGGACCTGCTGGCCAGCAAGAGCCTCTACCCGGACAAGCTCGACAAGCCGCAGACCGCGCTGACCGGTATGGGCCAGGGCAGCCTGACCAGCACACCGATGCAGATGGCGATGGTGGCCGCCGGCCTCGCCAATGACGGCAAGGTGATGATGCCGCACATCGTCGACGAGCTGCGCGGCCCCGACCTGTCGACGATCGAGAAGATCAAGCCGAAGCTGAAGTCCCAGGCCGTCTCCGCCGACACCGCGAAGAAGGTGCAGCAGATGATGGAGTACACGGTCAACGAAGGCACGGCCGAGAAGGCCAAGATCGACGGCGTGACGGTCGGCGGCAAGACCGGCACCGCCCAGCACGGCGCGAACGTCAACGACGAGCGCCCCTACGCCTGGTTCGTCTCCTACGCCAAGCAGAGCGACGGCTCCTCCCCGGTCGCGGTCGCCGTCTTCGTCGACCCCAAGGAGATGGACATTCCCCGGGAGCAGATCGCCGGCGGCAAGCTGGGCGGCCCGATCGCGAAGTCCGTGATGGAGGCCGTGCTCAACAAGTAGTCCGGGGTCCCACAAGTAGTCCGGATTCCCCACCAGCAGTCCGGGCGCCCTGGCGGCACCCGCGGCTCCGTACGATGGCGGACATGACCGAAGAGCCCCGCCCCCGCCGTCTCGTCCTCGCCTCCCAGTCCCCCGCCCGGCTGGCCCTGCTGCGCCAGGCCGGGCTGGCGCCCGAGGTCGTCGTCAGCGGCGTCGACGAGGATGCCCTCACCGCCACCACGCCCGGTGAGCTGGCCCGCGTCCTGGCCGAGGCCAAGGCCACCGCCGTCGCCGCCCGCCCGGAGGCCGCCGGTGCGCTGGTCGTCGGCTGCGACTCGGTCCTGGAGCTGGACGGGCGGGCGCTCGGCAAGCCCGCCGATGCCGAGGACGCCACCGCCCGCTGGAAGTCCATGCGCGGCCGCTCCGGCATCCTGCAGACCGGGCACTGCGTCATCGACACGGCGGCGGGCGGCCGCCAGGTCTCCGCCACCGCCTCGACCACGGTCCGCTTCGGCGAGCCCACCGACGCCGAGATCGCCGCCTACGTCGAGAGCGGCGAGCCGCTGTTCGTCGCGGGCGCCTTCACCCTCGACGGCCGCTCCGCCCCCTTCATCGACGGCATCGACGGCGACCCCGGCAATGTCATCGGCCTCTCCCTGCCGCTGCTGCGCCGTCTGCTGGGCGGCCTGGACGTGGCGATCACGGATCTGTGGACCTGAGCGTCATCGCTCCCCGGCTCCGGTGCGGGCCGGGACGCATTTGATGGCGCCGGGTGGGGAACCGATGGATCCGATACGGCCCGGCCGGCCGGATCGGTCCCGTCGGCCGGGCAGTCCGGTCGGCCGGGCAGTCCGGTTCACCGGACCGGTCCGGTCCATGTCCGTGAGGAGTCCGCACCATGCCCAAGATTCTGATCATCGCCGGTGACGCCACCGAGGACCTGGAGTTCTTCTACCCCTACCAGCGGATGCTGGAGGAGGGGTACGAGACGAAGGTCGCGGCCCCGTCGCGGAAGAAGCTGCAGTTCGTGGTGCACGACTTCGTCGAAGGCTTCGACACCTACATCGAGCGCGAGGGCCACTCCTGGCCGTCCGACCTCGCCCTGTCCGAGGTCGACCCGGAGGAGTACGCCGCGCTGGTCCTCCCGGGCGGCCGGGCACCGGAGTACCTGCGCAACGACTCCGACTACCGACGGGTGGTCACCCACTTCTTCGACGAGGACAAGCCCGTCGCCCACATCTGTCACGCGGCCCTCACCCTGGCCCCCCTCGGCGTCCTCAAGGGCCGCCGTACCGCCGCCTACCCTGCCTGCGCGCCGGATGTGGCGATGGGCGGCGGGATCTTCGTCGACGGTCCGGCGGTCGTCGACGGCAAGGTCGTCTCGGCGCGTGCGTGGAACGACCAGCCGGAGTGGATGCGGGCGTTCATGGAGGTGCTGCGGGAGCATGCGCCGGTGAAGGGCTGAGCGGGGCGCCGCGGTCCGCCGCGGTCCGGCCGTCGGCACCGGCCCCGGTCGGACCGCGGCCCCGGCCCCGGCCCCGACGCACCCGGGCGCCGGCACACCACGACGCTCAGGGCACCGGCAGCGCATAGAGCGACGTGCCGTGGAGGATGAACACCCGGTTGCCGTCCCCCACCAGCCAGGACCGCTCGGCCGCGGGGAGCTTGTACGTCAGGACGGGGACGCCGGTCGACAGATCCGCGGCGAACACCTTGTACCAGGGGTCGCCCTCGATGGACCAGAGGGCGCGCCCGTGGATGAGCACCGGGAGCCCGCGGACCGTCGTTCCGTTCCCGCCCTGGATCTCGCTGCCGTCGCTGGTCTTCCTGATGCTGGGCCACTCGTCGTGCGCGGCACAGACGGTGTGGTCGTCGAAGACCGTCGCCGGGCCCCAGTCCTCGTGCTTGTCCCACGGGTCCCGCTTGTCGATCGACCACAGCTTCTTGCCGTCGCTGATCCGGCGGGCGGTGAGCGTCTTGCCGTTGAGGTAGACGGTGGTGCCGTGGACGGCCGGGCGGATCAGGTCGTCCCCTTGGTCCGGCAGGTCCCACACCTGGTGGCCGTCGGCCGTGTCGACGGCGAACACATTCCCGTCGCTCGTGGCCAGGACCAGGCGGCCGTGGGCGACGGCGCCCGGCGGTTCGACCTTGGTGCGGTAGCCGGCGGCGATCTTCGCCGTCCAGCGGATCGTGGCGTCGGAGCGCCGGACGGCGCGGAGTCGGTGGTCCTTCGTCAGGACGTAGACCGCCTCGTCGTCGGCGGCCAGCAGGACGCTCGCCTCGGCGTCGACGGTCCAGCGGGGCTCGCCCGTCGAGGCGATGAAGGTGCGGATCGTGCCCTTGGCGTCGGCGGCGGCGATCAGCCGGTCCGAGAGGGAGAGGTAGCGGCTCGGCGCGCTGACGCCGCGGACGGCCCAGCGGCGTTTGCCGTCCACGACGTTGTGGGCGGCGATCCCGCCGCCGCGTGCGCCGAAGACGATGACGTCCCGTACGGGCAGGGGCGCGGGCGTGTCGTCGGCGAGGACGTCGACCGGGCCCCACAGCGGCTTCACCTCGCCGCCGCTGAGGTAGTCGCCGTTGTCGGCGTCGAGCACATGCGCCACCGGGGTCCTGGCGGCGGGCGGAAAGGCGAAGAGATCGGTCTTCGCGGCGGGTTGCCGCGGTTCACGGGGCCACCAGGCCGCCGCGGCGCCGCCGCCCGCGGCCAGGACCGCGCCGCCCGCCGCCAGGCCCGTCAGCAGCCTGCGCCGCGTCACCGGCCGAACGACGCCGCCGTCGGGCAGGGTCGGCGCGGTCAGCTCATGGATGCCGCGCTCGCGCTCCTTGATCGCCTCGGCCACCCGGCCGCGCCGCCAGGCCCGTTCGGCGCCGCGCGGCGCTGCGAAGGCGGCGGCGATCCGAGCGGGGCCGGGCCGGGCGGCCGGGTCCTTGGCGAGGCAGGGGGCGATGAGATGCCGCAGGGCTTCCGGGACGCCGGTCAGGTCGGGTTCGTCGTGGACGACCTTGTACTGGAGGGCGGCGATGTGGGAGGCGTCGTAGGCGCGATGCCCACTGGCCGCGTACACCAGGACCGCGCCCAGGGAGAAGACATCGGCCGCGGAGGACACGCGCCGGCCCAGGACCTGTTCGGGGGCGCCGTAGCCGGGGGTGACCGGGACCTGGCCGGTGGAGGTGAGGGTGAGGCCGTGCTCGGGGCGGGCGATACCGAAGTCGATGACGCGGGGGCCGGACGAGGTCAGGACGATGTTCGGGGGTTTGAGGTCACGGTGGATCAGGCCGGTGGCGTGAATGTCCGCCAGGGTGTCCGCGATCGACGCGGCGAGGGCGCGCACGGCCGGTTCGTCGAAGGGGCCGTACGCCTCTACGGCCTCATCGAGGGTCGGTCCGGCCAGGAACTCGGTGGCGATCCACGGGCGGCCGCCCTCGGTCTGCGCCCCCAGGACGCCCGCCACGCCCTTGCTCGTCACGGCCTGCGCCGCCTGTGCCTCGCGGACGAAGCGCTGGGCGAGCTGCGGTGCGTCGGCGAGTTCGGGCCGCAGCACCTTGACGGCGGCCACGGTGCCCCCGGCGTCCTGGCCGACGTAGACCTTGCCCATACCGCCTTCGCCGAGCACGCCGAGCAGGCGGTAGGGGCCGAGGCGGAGGGGATCGCCGGTGCCGAGGGGTTTCATGGGCGGTGTCCTTCAGGCGAGTTCAGGAAGGTTCAGCGACGTCAGGCGCGTGGTGGCGCGTGGTGGCGTGCGATGGCGCGTTCAGCGGAGCGGGAAGCCCGCGAGGAAGTCGGGGCCGGAGGCGATGATCATGCCGCTCTTCTCATGGGCGGTGAACCGGGTCCCGCTGGTCTTGTAGAACTGCTCGGTGGTGTGCGAGGTGAGGCCGACGGCCCGGAGGAGCTCGTCGGTGTGGCTGTAGGTGTAGGCGTACTCGGAACCGATCACCGGATGGACGACATGATCCGCCCTCGGGCCCTCCGCGCTCTTCTCCGCCCATCGCGGCTTTCCGCTTCCGGTGCCGAACGCGACCAGGCCGAGGCCCTTCTCCACCGCGTACAGCACCCCGCCCTTGAGGACCGGCGGCCCGTACGTCTTCCCGGGGCGGGTGGCGGCCGTGTCCCACGCCGGTCCGCCGTCGCTCAGCCGCAGCGCCCGCAACGGGCCGTAGCCCAGGTAGAGATGCTTGTCGTCGGCCGTGAGCGGATCCCGTACGAGGCGCCGGTCGGCGCCCTTCCACGGCTTGTCCCAGACCACCTTCCCGGTGCGGATGTCGCGGGCCGCGATCCGGACCGTGCCGTCGTTCATCTGCTGCAGAACCACCAGGAGGCGGCCTGCGACCTTGGCGGACAGGAAGTGGTTCTCGTCGCTCTCGGCGGAGTGGAACGGCAGCGGGTCGGTCCACTTCCGGCTCCCCGTGGCGAGGTTCACCGCCATCACGGACCAGGGCAGCTGGCGTTCGTACCGCTTGACCTTCCCGTGTGAGATCGCCAGATAGGCCGTGTCGTCGGCGACGGCCAGCAGCCGGCTGATGAGGCCGTTGTCCCGGTCGTCCGACACCGGGGCGAGGCGCTTGCCGGCCTTGCCCGAATCGAGGTCCACGCGGGCGAGGAACCATGTGACGGACCTCAGCGAGCCGTTCGCATCACGGTGCTCGTCCCTCGCGATCTGATAGACGCGGGTGCCGTCCGAGGCGACCTGCCACGAGTCGTCCGCGTACAGCGAGAACGTCCACCGGGACGCGCCGGACTTCGCGTCCACACCGCGCGCCCCGGCGTTGGCCACCAGGACGACCTGGTCACCAGCGAGCAGGGGGACTTCGGGGTTCTGGTCGTCGCCCGGGCCGCCGTACTGCTTCTGCCACACCGAGTCCAGCTTTTTCTTCTTCACCGGGCCGACGCTCGGCCCCGGCTTCGGCTCGGTGTACCCGGGCCCGGTGCCGGGGCCCGGCGCCGGCTCGCTCGCGCCCAGCCAGGCCCACACTCCCGCCCCGGCCCCCGCGACGCCGAGCACCGACCCCGCGCCAGCCGTCAGCAGCCCCCGGCGGGACAGGCGGCGGGCGGGGGCGTCGGCGGACGGCACGGTCGGCGGCGGGCCGGGCGGTGCGGGCAGCCGCTGCGGGACCACCTGCCACACCTCGCTCGCCCGCCGCCCGATCTCCGCGAGCACCGCGTCCGGCAGATGGCCGGCGAACTCCCCGGCACCGTCGTGCAGGTGGGCGGCGAGCTCGGCGGTCGTCGGACGCCCGTCGGCCTCCTTGGCCAGACAGCGGGACAGGACCGGGACCAGGGCGGCGGGCACGCCGGTGAGGTCCGGCTCGCCGTAGCGCACCCGGTAGAGGAGGTCGGCCGGCTGCCCGTTGCCGAACGGGCCGCGGCCGGTGGCGGCGAAGACCAGGACCCCGGCGAGCGCGAAGACGTCCCCGGCCGGGGCGTGTTCCTCTCCGGTGGCCTGCTCCGGCGACATGAAGGCCGGGGTGCCGACCGCGGCGCCGGCGTGGGTCAGCCGGTCATCGCCGAGGGCCCGGGCGATACCGAAGTCGATGACCTTCGGGCCGTGCGCCGTGATCATGATGTTGGACGGCTTGAGGTCACGGTGCACGACATCCGAGTGGTGCAGTTGCCCGAGCGCCCCGCACAGCGCCGCCCCGAGGGCACGCACCGTCGTCTCGGGCAGCGGACCGGCCTGCTCCACCGCCTCGTCGAGCGGTGGGCCGAGGACGTACTCGGTGGCCATCCACGGGGTTTCGGCGAGCGGATCGGCGTCGACGACCTGGGCGCCGTAGCGGCCGCCGATGACCCGGGCGGCATCCGCCTCCAGCCGGAAGCGGGTACGGAATGCGGTCTCGGTGGCGATCCGGGCGTGCATCGTCTTGAGTGCCAGCGTCCGGCCGCCCGGCGAGCGGGCCAGGTAGACGGTGCCCATGCCGCCGCTGCCCAGCCGGGCGATGAGGCGGTACGGGCCGAAGCCGTGCGGGTCGTCGTGGGCGAGGGGGAAGGGCATGGCGGGCGTCAGTCCTGGCGTGCGGCGGGCGGGAGCGGGAGGGTCGCGGCGAGTACATCGGCCGACTGGCGGGCGAGGGCCGCGATCAGCCGGCCGGGCAGCCAGCCGGGGCCGAGCACGGCGGCGGCGCGGCCCGCGGGAGTCCCGGCGGCGTCGAGCACGGTGGCGGGCGGCAGGGGACCGGCGGCGTCACCCGCGGCTCCCGGTACGGACGCTCGCGCACCGTCCCCGGCGAGCGGGCTGAGCGCGTCCAGCACCTCGGCGGGTCGCGGCCGCGCCGCCGGGTCCCGGGAGAGGCAGCCGGTGATGACGGTCCGCAGGGCGGCCGGGAGCTCTTCCCGCTCCGGGACGGTGTATCCGGTGGCGGCGTAGGCGAGGGTCGCGCCGAGTGCGTAGACATCGCCCATCGGCTGCGGCCGCCCGCCGGCGGCCTGCTCCGGCGGCAGGCTCCCCGACTCCAGGCCCGGCAGCCCGGAGCGCGGCGTGCCGTCCCCGGCCGCGGCCCGTACCGCCCCGAAGCAGGTGAGCCGGGGCCCGTCGGCGGCCAGCAGCACGGCGGCGGGCGACACACCGGCATGGGCCAGGCCCTGACCGTGCCCGATGATCAGGGTCTCCACCAGGGCCGCGCCGAGCGCCCGTACGGTGCGCTCGGGCAGCGGCCCGCCGTACAGGGCGAGCGCGGTGGGCAGCGGAATCGCGGGGAGGTAGGGGCGGGCGTGCCAGGGCGCGTCACCGGGCGCGGCGAGTTCGGCGGCCGGTGCGGCCCACGGCCCGAGCAGATAGCGCGAGGCCTCCGCCTCGGCGAGGAACCGCCCGGGGTCGGCCTCCGGCAGCGGAACACCGATCAGCACCGTACGGTCCCCGTCCGCGCTCCGCCCGATGAACCGCCGCTCCGGTACGGGTACCCGAGGCCGCTCGTCATCCAGAGGGCGGAGCACCACATACGGACCGATCAGCCCCCCGTCCCCGGCTCTCGCCCGGCCCTCTCCACCCGCAACTGGCGCATGCATGCGCACCATCCCCCGTCCGACGACACGCGCGAGAGCCTACCCGGGCGTGTCGCGCGGCCCCGGACGGCCTCGATCCGGCCCCGCTGCGGCCGGAGTTCGGGCCTGCTCGGCCGGTGGTGCCCGGGGCGGTCAGGCGGACGAGGGAGCCGCGGGCGACGCCCCGTTCGGGGTGTTCGGAGTGTTCGGGGAGTTCGTGCCGTTCTCCGGGGCCCCTCGCCCCTCACCCTCACGCCCCTCCCCGTACGCCACCAGGGTCAGCACCAGCAGCGCCAGCACCACCGTCATCGCGAGGAAGGCGACCCAGCCGACCAGGCCGACGGCGAAGGCACCCAGCACGCCGTGCACCACCGCGCAGCTGATGAGGGCGATACGGGTGAAGCCGCCGGGGGCGCGGTCGCGTATCGCGGTGCGGAACAGAACGGCGGCGCAGAACAGCAGGTAGAGGCCGAAGACGATGCCGCCGACCCAGGAGCCGGCGGACATCGCACGGGGCTGCAGCCCGGCCAGGGACATCTGCTGCCTGTCCACGACGATGCTCAGAATCCAGTTGAGCAGCACGATCCCGAACGCCTCCAGGACCAGTACCACCGCCGCGGCCAAGGCCACCGGCCGTCGTGCCACCACCACGTCCACCCACTTCCGCCATGTGCCGAGCCGAGGCGCCCTGCGGACGCCCGATGCCGCTGATGCTCCCGGTGCCCCTGTTACCGCGGGGTACAGGACATCGCGCACGCTACATGGGGGTCCCCCCTCCGGGGGAAGAGCTCTGCGGAAGGTAAAAGCTGGGCAAGGGTTGTGCGCGGGCGGACGCGGACGCCGGCGACCGGAAGGGTGACGGCACGCCGACGGACCGAGCCGCCCGCAAAGTTTCCTTCGCCCATTCGTAGGGACTCCACAAAGAATTGACGATCCGCTGGACGCCCGCGGCGCGAGACCTAAGCCACACCGGGGCACGACGTGACGCCCAGGAATCCGGGCCTACCCTGGGATACCAGGGGACTTAGGTTCCTCACTGGCGCCCCGAGCACACTCCGTGTGGGCAAGCTCACCCCAGGGAACGGGTCGGCACGCGGTGTCGCCAGTCCCTAAAATCGCCGCATCCATTTGTTACGGCGAAGCGCCAAGGAAGGACCCATCGTGCGCAAGGTGCTCATCGCCAACCGTGGCGAAATCGCTGTTCGCGTTGCCCGTGCATGCCGGGACGCGGGGATCGGAAGCGTGGCCGTCTACGCCGACCCCGACCGGGACGCCCTGCACGTACGCGCGGCAGACGAGGCGTACGCCTTGGGCGGTGACACTCCTGCCACCAGTTACCTGGACATCGCCAAGGTCCTGGCTGCCGCCGCCGATTCGGGTGCGGACGCCATCCACCCGGGGTACGGCTTCCTGTCGGAGAACGCCGAGTTCGCACAGGCCGTCCTGGACGCGGGGCTGACGTGGATCGGGCCGCCCCCGCAGGCCATCCGCGACCTCGGTGACAAGGTCGCAGCGAGGCACATCGCCCAGCGGGCCGGTGCCCCGCTGGTCGCCGGCACCCCCGACCCGGTCTCCGGTTCGGACGAGGTCGTGGCCTTCGCCAAGGAGCACGGGCTGCCGATCGCGATCAAGGCGGCCTTCGGTGGCGGCGGCCGTGGTCTGAAGGTCGCCCGCACCCTCGAAGAGGTCCCGGAGCTGTATGACTCCGCGGTGCGCGAGGCGGTCGCCGCGTTCGGCCGCGGCGAGTGCTTCGTCGAGCGGTACCTGGACCGTCCGCGGCACGTCGAGACCCAGTGCCTGGCCGACAAGCACGGCAACGTCGTCGTGGTCTCGACCCGTGACTGCTCGCTGCAGCGCCGCCACCAGAAGCTGGTGGAGGAGGCCCCGGCCCCGTTCCTGACCAAGGAGCAGAACGCCGAGCTGTACCGCGCCTCCAAGGCCATCCTCAAGGAGGCCGGCTACGAGGGCGCCGGCACCTGTGAATTCCTCGTCGGCCAGGACGGCACCATCTCCTTCCTGGAGGTCAACACCCGCCTCCAGGTCGAGCACCCGGTCACCGAAGAGGTCACCGGCCTCGACCTGGTCCGCGAGATGTTCCGGATCGCCGACGGCGAGGAGCTCGGCTACGACGACCCGGCCGTCCGCGGCCATTCGTTCGAGTTCCGCATCAACGGCGAGGACCCGGGCCGGGGCTTCCTCCCGGCCCCCGGCACGGTCACCGCCTTCGCCGCACCCGCCGGTCCGGGCGTGCGCCTGGACGCGGGCGTGGAGTCCGGTTCCGTCATCGGTCCGGCCTGGGACTCCCTCCTCGCCAAGCTGATCGTCACCGGCGCCAGCCGTGAGCAGGCCCTGCAGCGCGCCGCCCGTGCGCTGGCGGAGTTCACCGTCGAGGGCATGGCCACCGCCATCCCCTTCCACCGCACGGTCGTCACGGACCCGGCGTTCGCGCCCGAACTCACCGGCTCCAAGGAGCCGTTCACGGTCCACACCCGCTGGATCGAGACCGAGTTCGTCAACGAGATTCCCCCGTTCGCCGCACCGGGCGCGGACGAGGCCGAGGCCGACTCCCGCGAGACGGTCGTCGTCGAGGTCGGCGGCAAGCGCCTGGAGGTCTCGCTGCCGTCCTCGCTGGGCATGCCGCTGGCCCGGGCCGCGGTCGCCGGCGGTGCCAAGCCCAAGCGCAAGGCCGCCAAGAAGTCCGGCTCCGCCGCCTCCGGCGACGCGCTCGCCTCCCCGATGCAGGGCACCATCGTCAAGGTGGCCGTCGAGGAGGGCCAGCAGGTCACCGAGGGCGAGCTGGTCGTCGTCCTGGAGGCCATGAAGATGGAGCAGCCGCTCAACGCGCACCGCTCCGGCACCATCAAGGGCCTGACCGCCGAGGTCGGCGCCGCCCTCACGTCCGGCGCCGTGATCTGCGAGATCAAGGACTGACGCGACGGCATCCCGTATGCGCGCGAGGGGCTCCCGGCACCGGCCGGGAGCCCCTCGCGCGCGTTCCGACCCGGCTACGAGTTCCCGACCACGTCCTCCGGGAAGCTCAGCGACCGGCTCATCCACTCCAGCGCGGCGGGCAGTTCACGCCGCCAGGTGGCGAAGTTGTGGCTGCCGTGGGCGAGGACGATCGAGTCCGCCTTCATCGGGGGCCGGACCGCGGCGAGGAAGGCCCGGGCCGCCGGGTAGTTCTTCTCGCCGGTGCGGCTCGTGCCCACCAGGACGTCCACCCGGGGAGCGGGCAGATGCCGCAGCCGCCACATCAGGTCGTGCTCCTGACGGCGGCGGCCCCGGTCCCGTCCCTCGCCGAAGAGGTTGCCGGTCGTGGGGTCGTTGCTGACCTTGTAGTCGGGCGAGAGGGCGGCCGCCGAGGTGTACGTACGGTCGTGCCGCATGGCGAGCTGGAGGGCACAGCTGCCGCCCGAGGAGTAGCCCATGACGCCCCAGCCGCCGGGGTCGTGGCCGACGCGGTAGCGGGACTTGAGCGCGTCCGGCACATCCCGGGCGAAGAAGGTCTCGGCCTGCGGGCCGCCCGGCACATCGACGCACTGGGTGTCGCGCGGCGGCGCGATGGTGGGCCGCAGCATCACGATGACGGTCGGCTGCATCGTGCCTTCCCGGATCAGCCGGCCGGCGGTCTGCGGCAGCCGCAGGTGCTGGCCCAGCAGGAAGGTGCCCCCCGGATAGCCGCTGAGCGCGACGACGACGGGGAACCGCTGGCGGGCGTACTGGGGCTGGAAGTACTGCGGCGGCAGGTAGACGTACGCCGGGTCCACCGCCCGGGTCCGCTTGCCGACGATCCGTACGGACTCGACCTTGCCCACCAGGGACGGCTCCCCCTTCGGCAGACCGTGCACCTTGTCCAGCCCGTCCGCCCCCGAGGCCTGCACCAGGCCCTTCGACGGATCGCCGGCGGGCCCGGCCGTCCCCGCGTCGCCCCATTTGCCGACGGCGGCCGGCGCATCGTCGTACAGCCCGAGCAGTTCGCGCCAGGAGCCGTAGAACTGGAAGTTGGCGTTCACCGCGAGCCCGAGCGCCGCCACGACGGCCAGCTGCGTCGCGGCGATCACCCCCAGCCGCCCCAGCAGCGCCCGCGGCCCGCGCCCGGCGAACCGCGGCCACAGCCAGAGCGTGAGCCCCACACAGACCACGGCGACCGCGGCCACGGCATAAAACAGCGATCGGCTGGTCAGTCCCATGACTATTCCCCAGGTGTTCCGCGCCGCGCTCCGCTTCCCCGGCGGCCCGTCACGGCGTATTCCAGAGCCTCCGGAAACCCCCGGAAGACCTCGTTGCGCCTGGTTTGATGACCCCTCGCGGCGGCACGTTGCGGCCCCGGCACGGTGTTCGGCTGCGCGACCAGCGGGGGATGCCGGGGCTTCATGCCCGGTCCGCCGCCCGGTTACCTGCCGGGCGGGCAGGCCGGTTCAAGGAGCGCTCGGGCCGCTCCGCCACCTCACGTGCACACCGCACCGAGACACCCTCCGAGCGCGCAATGGCATCCTGGACCCACCGGGCCGCGACCGGCCCGGTCGAGGGAGGACGGCGATGGGGACCGAGACGGCAGGGCAGCGGCAGTCGGCGCGGGGTCCGGTGGTGGGCGGGCCGGCGCGGACAGCGGACGTGCGTCCCATGCGGGCCGATGCGCGCCGCAATTACGAGCGGCTGCTGACCGAGGCCCGTACGGCCTTCACCGAGCACGGCACGGACACCTCGCTGGAGGACATCGCGCGCCGCGCCGGCGTCGGCATCGGCACCCTCTACCGGCACTTCCCGAACCGGACCGCCCTGATGGGCGCGGTCTTCCAGGGCGAGGTGGACGCCCTGCTGGCGCACGCCAGAGAGCTCGCGGACGCGCCGCAGCCGTGCGCCGCGCTGGTCGAATGGCTGCGCGCGATCATCACCCACGCCAGTACCTACCGCGGGCTGTCCCGCGCGCTGATGACGGCATCGGCGGATGACAGTTCGGGGATGGCGCGGTGCAGCGTGCCGATGCGGGAGGCCGGCGACGCGCTGCTGACCCGCGCCCAGCGGGCCGGGGCCGTACGCGCCGATGTCAGCATCAGCGATCTGATGCAGCTGACCAACGGCATCTCGCTGGCCGTGGAGGAATCCCCGGACGACCCCCAGCTCGCCGACCGGCTGCTGACCCTCACCCTGAGCGGGCTGAAGGGCGGCGCGCGGAAGCCGTAGGGGGGTGACGACGCCCCCGAGCCGGGGCGGCGCGCCCGGGCGGCGCGCCTCCGGCTCCTGGGGTCAGCGCCGTCGCGGGGCCAGGTCGGCGACCCGGCCGCCCGAGGCCTCGGACAGGGGTGCGGCCGAGCGGAGCTGTGGTCCGCCGCCCCCGCCGCCCGGCGCATGGCTGCGCCGCTGGCCCGGCAGCGGGACGTCCCGCCGGGGGCCTCTTCGGTCCCCGGCACCCCCCTCCATCCCGGGCTGCCCCGGACCGCGGCCCGCGGCCGGGCCGCCGGCGACGGCGATCTGCACGCCCTGGTCGGCCAGCGCCTGCAGCTCCGTGGCGGCGCGGTCGTCGTGGCCCGGCGGCTCGTCCGTGACGAGCCGCGTGATCACATCCGTCGGCACGGTCTGGAACATCGTGTCGGACCCCAGCTTGGTGTGGTCGGCGAGCACCACCACCTCCCCCGCCGCCTGCACCAGCGCCCGGTCGACGCTGGCGGAGAGCATGTTGGAGGTGGACAGGCCGCGCTCGGCGGTCAGACCACTGCCCGACAGGAAGGCGCGGGACACCCGCAGGCCCTGGAGGGACTGCTCGGCACCACTGCCGACCAGCGCATAGTTGGAGCCGCGCAGGGTGCCGCCGGTCATCACGACCTCGACGCGGTTGGCATGGGCCAACGCCTGGGCGACCAGCAGGGAGTTGGTGACGACGGTCAGACCGGGGACCCGGGCGAGCCGGCGGGCCAGCTCCTGGGTGGTCGTTCCGGCGCCGACGACGATGGCCTCGCCCTCTTCGACGAAGCCGGCCGCGAGATCGGCGATGGCCGTCTTCTCCGCGGTCGCTAGATGGGATTTCTGTGGGAATCCGGATTCGCGAGTAAAGCCTCCCGGCAGGACCGCACCGCCGTGGCGGCGGTCGAGCAGCCCTTCTGCCTCCAGCGCCCGCACGTCCCGCCGTACGGTTACTTCGGAGGTCTGGACGACGCGGGCGAGCTCCCGGAGCGATACGGCTCCATTGGCGCGCACCATTTCAAGGATCAATTGGCGACGTTCTGCAGCGAACACGAAACTGACAGTAACGCCAACGACCGTCTGTTTTCAGCAGGTTGCACCAATTAACGGAAGTTCTGCGCACCGCGGAGCGTGACGTGGTATGCGGTGTGCATATGTCGTGCGGATGCCGAACAGCCGCGCGGCGGGACCCGCTTGGCGCCTGGTCAGCCGCCGTGCGGGGCCCCTGCGGCGACGGTCCGGCGGGCCGGACCGCTCCCCGGCCGCTGCCGGGACGTTTCATCCGCAGTGCTCAGCGGTGGCACAAACATTTCAATCGCCCGACCGCTGCCGTCCGTTTATCGCCCCGGTCGCCCCTTGCCGGTCTATTCGCCGGCCGTCTTGCGGCTGTGCAGCTGGCGGGCGACCTCGGCGAGCGAACCGGACAGTGACGGGTAGACCGTGAACGTGTTGGCGATCTGCTCGACGGTCAGATTGTTGTCGACCGCGATCGAGATGGGGTGGATCAGCTCACTGGCGCGCGGGGAGACGACCACACCGCCGACGACGATGCCGGTGCCGGGGCGGCAGATCAGCTTCACGAAGCCGTCGCGGATGCCCTGCATCTTGGCGCGCGGGTTGCGCAGCAGCGGGAGCTTCACGACCCGGGCGTCGATCTTGCCGCTGTCCACGTCGGCCTGGGAGTAGCCGACGGTGGCGATCTCCGGGTCGGTGAAGACGTTCGCGGAGACGGTCTTGAGGTTCAGCGGCGTGACCGCGTCGCCGAGGAAGTGGTACATCGCGATCCGGCCCTGCATCGCGGCGACGGACGCCAGCGCGAAGATGCCGGTGCAGTCGCCGGCCGCGTACACGCCGGGGGCGGTGGTGCGGGAGACCTTGTCGGTCCAGACGTGGCCGGACTCCTTGAGCTTGACGCCGGCCGCTTCCAGGCCGATGCCCTCGGTGTTGGGGATGGAGCCGACCGCCATCAGGCAGTGCGTACCGGAGATCGTGCGGCCGTCGGCCAGGGTGACCTCGACGCGGTCGCCGACCCGTTTGGCGGACTGGGCCCGGGAGCGCGACATGACGTTCATGCCGCGGCGGCGGAAGACGTCCTCCAGGACGGCGGCCGCGTCCGGGTCCTCGCCCGGCAGCACGCGGTCACGGGAGGAGACGAGGGTGACGCGGGAGCCGAGCGCCTGGTAGGCGCCGGCGAACTCGGCACCGGTGACACCGGAGCCGACCACGATCAGCTCTTCGGGCAGCTCGTCGAGGTCGTAGACCTGCGTCCAGTTCAGGATCCGCTCGCCGTCGGGGAGCGCGTCGGGGATCTCGCGGGGGTGCGCGCCGGTGGCGATCAGCACCGCGTCCGCGATCAGGCCCTCGGTCGTGCCGTCGGCGGCGGTGACCGTCACCTTGCGGGAGCCGTCCGGCGCCTGGCCCGGCTCCAGCCGGCCGCGGCCGCGCATGACCCGGCCGCCGGCCCGGGTGACGGACGCGGTGATGTCGTGCGACTGGGCGAGCGCGAGGCGCTTGACCCGTCGGTTGACCTTGCCGAGGTCGACGCCGACGACCCGGGCGGGCCGGTCGTTGTACGGGGTGTCGTCCTCGACGATGATGCCGAGTTCTTCATACGACGAATCGAAGGTGGTCATCACCTCGGCCGTGGCGATAAGAGTCTTCGACGGCACGCAGTCGGTCAGCACCGACGCCCCGCCCAGACCGTCGCAGTCGACGACGGTCACCTCCGCGCCGAGAGAGGCGGCCACCAGGGCCGCTTCGTATCCGCCGGGTCCGCCACCGATGATCACGATCCGAGTCACGTACTCCATTGTCCCGCACACCCGTGCGCGGCTCTCCCCCGGGGGCGGGCTGTGTCCTTCGCGGCCCTCCACGGGCAACCGGGGCGCGCCCGGCCAGGCCTCTTGTGCGAACCTCCGCCACCACGAGCCCGGCGGGCATCCTCCCGTACCCTCGGAACCATGTCGCTCTACGCCGCGTACGCCGGCAACCTCGACGCGCGGCTGATGTCCCGCCGCGCACCGCACTCGCCGCTGCGCGGCACGGGCTGGCTCAACGGCTGGCGGCTGACCTTCGGCGGCGAGCAGATGGGCTGGGAGGGCGCACTGGCGACGATCGTCGAGGCCCCCGTCTCGCAGGTCTTCGTCGCCCTCTACGACATCGCGCCCATGGACGAGGAGTCCATGGACCGCTGGGAGGGCGTCGGCATGGACATCTACCGCCGGATGCGGGTGCGGGTGCACACCCTCGACGGCGACGAGGCCGCATGGCTCTACGTCCTCAACGGCTATGAGGGCGGTCTGCCGTCCGCCCGCTATCTGGGCGAGATCGCGGATGCCGCGGAGTCGGCGGGCGCACCGCACGACTATGTGATGGAGCTGCGCAAGCGGCCCTGCTGACGGGCGGCCGCGACGGGCACACCGCCGGGCGCACCACCGGACGCGCGCCGGGCGCACCCCGGGACGCACCGCCGTACGGGTGTCGCGACGCGCCCGGGACGACATGTTCGGCAAAACCCACAAGACGACGATCCCAGGACCGTGAGCAGAGACATCTACGCGCGTAGGGGATTACCGGCTACCCTCGTCCGCGTGAACGCATCTGTTACCCCGGACATCGACCGTGACCCGCAGGGCGCCGCCGCCGACGCCGCCGCCCGTCTGCGCCGGCTGACCGGCGCCGAGACCCATGACGTCGCCCTGGTGATGGGCTCCGGCTGGGCGCCGGCCGCCGAGGCCCTGGGCGCGCCCGAGCACGAATTCCCCGTCACCGAGCTGCCCGGCTTCCCGCCGCCGGCCGTCGCCGGACACGGCGGCACGATCCGCTCGTACCGGGTCGGCGAGAAGCGGGCGCTGGTCTTCCTGGGCCGTACGCACTACTACGAGGGCCGTGGTGTCGCCGCGGTCGCGCACGGCGTCCGTACCGCCGCCGCGGCCGGCTGCAAGACCATCGTGCTCACCAACGGGTGCGGCGGTCTGCGCGACGGCATGCGCCCCGGCCAGCCGGTCCTCATCAGCGACCACCTCAACCTGACCGCCACCTCCCCGATCGCCGGCGCGAACTTCGTCGACCTGACGGACCTGTACTCGCCGCGGCTGCGCGCGCTGTGCAAGGAGGTCGACCCGAGCCTGGAGGAGGGCGTCTACGCCCAGTTCCCCGGCCCGCACTACGAGACCCCGGCCGAGATCAAGATGATCCGGACGCTGGGCGCCGACCTGGTCGGGATGTCCACGGTCCTGGAGGCCATCGCGGCACGTGAGGCCGGTGCCGAGGTGCTCGGCCTGTCGCTGGTGACGAACCTCGCCGCCGGCATGACGGGCGAACCGCTCAACCACGAAGAGGTGCTGCAGGCCGGCCGCGACTCCGCGACCCGGATGGGCAGCCTGCTCGCCCAGGTGCTCGGCAAGCTCTGAGGCGCCCCGGCTCTCCGGCGCCGGCCCCAGGACGATGGCGGGCGACGGCCGCGGCGGGTGCGCGACACCCGCCGGGCCGCCCCGCCGCCGTCACCACCGCACCGGCCGGGCGGCCGGCCCGCCCCGCCGTGCGCCGCCGCCGTCCCCCGCACGCTGCCATCCCAGCGGCATTGGCCGGTTCTGCGGCTCCCCTCATGCGCTGGGCGGGTATGCGTGACGAGCCGGGCGGGGTCCTCCCCCGGCAGCTGCCCCAGCGCGCCCCCACCCGTATTCACCGTCAGGAGCATCACGTGGCTACCGATCCCGCGGAGCTGATCAACCGGGCCCAGGCATGGCTGGCCGAGGACCCCGACCCGGAGACCCGCGAGGAGCTGTCCAAGCTCGTCGAGGCCGCCGCCGGCGACGACCGGATCGCGGCCGAGCTGGCCGCGCGGTTCGCCGGCACCCTCCAGTTCGGCACCGCCGGGCTGCGCGGGGAGCTGGGCGCGGGCCCGATGCGGATGAACCGCTCCGTGGTCATCCGGGCGGCGGCCGGTCTCGCCGCGTACCTCACGGCGCAGGGTGACGGCGCCGGGCTGGTCGTCATCGGCTACGACGCCCGCCACAAGAGCGCCGACTTCGCCCGCGACACGGCGGCCGTGATGGTCGGCGCGGGCCTGCGCGCCGCGGTGCTGCCGCGCCCGCTGCCCACCCCGGTCCTGGCCTTCGCGATAAGGCATCTGGGCGCGGTGGCCGGTGTCGAGGTCACCGCCAGCCACAACCCGCCGCGCGACAACGGCTACAAGGTCTACCTGGGCGACGGTTCGCAGATCGTGCCGCCCGCGGACGGCGAGATCGCCGACCGGATCGCCGCGGTCGGGCGCCTGGCCGGCGTACCGCGCCCCGAGGCCGGCTGGGAAACCCTCGACGAGGCGGTCCTGAACGCCTATCTGGCGCGTACGGACGCGGTGCTGACGCCCGGCTCCCCCCGGGACACCAAGGTCGTCTACACCCCGATGCACGGCGTCGGCCGGGACACCCTGGTCGCCGCCTTCGCCCGGGCCGGGTTCCCG
Organism: Streptomyces sp. NBC_00400; assembly: GCF_036048035.1. NCBI lineage: Bacteria > Bacillati > Actinomycetota > Actinomycetes > Kitasatosporales > Streptomycetaceae > Streptomyces > Streptomyces sp. NBC_00400. The sequence continues at coordinate 2,963,760 of NZ_CP107940.1, forward strand.
GCCCCGGTGGTCGTTGCGGAACAGGCCGAGCCGGACCCGGACTTCCCGACGGTCGCCTTCCCCAACCCGGAGGAGCCGGGCGCGATGGACCTCGCGTTCGCCACCGCCCGCGACCGGGCCGCGGACGCCGACATCGTGATCGCCAACGACCCCGACGCGGACCGCTGCGCCGTCGCCGTCCCCGACCCCGCTGCGCCGGACGGCTGGCGGATGCTGCGCGGCGACGAGGTCGGCGCGCTGCTCGCCGCCCATCTGGTGAGCAAGCGCGCGTCCGGCACCTTCGCGACGACCATCGTCTCCTCCCAGCTGATGTCCCGTATCGCGGCCGCCTCGTCGCTCCCGTACGAGGAGACGCTGACCGGCTTCAAGTGGCTGGCGCGGGTGGACGGCCTGCGGTACGCCTTCGAGGAGGCCCTTGGCTACTGCGTCGACCCGGAGGGCGTGCGCGACAAGGACGGCATCACCGCCGCGCTGCTGATCACCGAGCTGGCCGCGGAACTCAAGCAGGCCGGGCGCACCCTCACCGACCTGCTCGACGACCTGGCGCTGGAATTCGGGCTGCACGCCACCGACCAGCTCTCGGTCCGCGTGGAGGACCTGTCGCTGATCGCCGATGCCATGGGCACGCTGCGCGCGCAGCCGCCCACCGCGCTCGCGGGCCTGGCCGTGACCCGGGCCGACGACCTCAACCGGGGTACGGAGACGCTGCCGCCGACCGACGGTCTGCGCTACTACCTGTCCGGCTCGCCACAGGCCGGTGTCGAGGCCGCCCGTGTGGTGGTCCGTCCCAGCGGCACCGAGCCCAAGCTCAAGTGCTACCTGGAGGTCGTGGTGCCGGTGGCCTCTCCCGAGGCGCTGCCCGAGGCCCGGACGAAGGCCGCCGCGGCGCTGGCGTCCCTCAAGCGGGACATGGCGGCGGCGGCCGGAATCTGAGGGGTTTTCCGGGAGGGCTCTCTCAGGGGGTTCCGGGAGGCTCCCGGGGTTTTCCGGGGGCCTCCCGGGGTTTTCCGGGGGGCCTTCCGGAGTTTTCTCAGGGTTGCCGAGGGGCGGGGCGACGGCGCGCCGCCCCTACAGCGCCGCCATCACGGCCAGCCCGGCCGCGCCCACCACGATCGGCGCGATGACCGCGTACGCCCAGCGCACCACCGGCTCGCCCTGGGCGCTCTCGCGGCCCGCGGCGCGCTCCTGGACCTCGCGGAGCTCCGCGAGGGCCTGGTCGGCCATCGCGAGCGGCACCGGGCCACCGTCGCCGGCATCGGCCTGCGGTCCGAACCGGGGGCCGGGCGTGGCGCCCCGCCGCGCCTGCCGGCCGGCCTTCTTGCGCTGCCGCAGCGAGACCGGGATCGCCCACAGCTGGTACGTCGTGCCGGAGCTGCTGACCGCCTCGGTCGAGAACGCCGCGCGCAGCGTCTCCACCGCGCCCCACGGCAGCGTGACCGTACGGAACGGATTGCGCACCGTCAGCCGGTCATCGCCCGCCCGCACCAGCGGCCGCAGGGTGTAGGCGACCACCAGCGGCACACCGAGGAGCAGCGCGAAGACCGCCATGAGCTTGGTGTGCGCAGCGCCCCGCAGCAGCGCGTCGCCGCCGAGCCAGCCGCCGAGCAGGAGGAGGAGTACGCCGCCCGCGAGGGCCGCGGGCGAGCGGTAGCTGCGCTCCGCGTACTGCTGCTGGGGCGGGGAGGACCGGTCCTGGCTCGTCATGCCGCCGATTCTGCCTGACCGTCCGGATGCCGGACATTGCGTTACGGCATCATTCACGCACGGGGCCGGGAGCTCCCTGGGCCCCGGGTACGGCCGCGTCCGGCGCCGGTGACCGGGCAGGCGGGGCCGCCGGCTTCCGCTCTCCCCCGGCCCCGCCCGGTCTCCCCCGGCCCCGCCCGGCCGGATTCGGACAGCCGAAGGGGATGACATGGCGCTACGCGCGTAGATATGCTCACCTCGTGACCATGCCCATCACTGTTCCCGCATACGGCAAGGAAGCCGCGGGGCGGCTGGCGTCAATGGCGGACGTGACCGCCGACGACGGTGCGCTGCGCCGCTTCCTCCACGGCCTCCCCGGCGTCGACGCGGTCGGCCTCGAAGCCCGCGCCGCCACCCTCGGCACCCGCTCGATCAAGACGACGGCGAAGGCGTACGCCATCGATCTCGCCATCTCGATGATCGACCTGACGACCCTCGAAGGCGCGGACACCCCGGGCAAGGTCCGGGCGCTGTGCGCCAAGGGCGTCCACCCGGACCCCACGGACCGCACCGCCCCCCGCGTCGCGGCGATCTGCGTCTACCCGGACATGGTCGCCACGGCCAAGGAAGCGCTCGGCGACTCCGGCGTCCACGTCGCGTCCGTCGCCACCGCCTTCCCGGCCGGCCGCGCCGCGCTGCCGGTCAAGCTCGCCGACACCCGTGACGCGGTCGCGGCCGGCGCCGACGAGATCGACATGGTGATCGACCGGGGCGCCTTCCTCTCCGGCCGCTACATGGACGTCTTCGAGGAGATCAAGGCCGTCAAGGAGGCGTGCGCCCGGCCCGATGGCAGCGCCGCGCACCTCAAGGTCATCTTCGAGACCGGCGAGCTCCAGACGTACGACAACGTCCGCCGGGTCTCCTGGCTGGCGATGCTCGCGGGCGCCGACTTCATCAAGACCTCCACCGGCAAGGTCGCCGTCAACGCCACCCCGCCGGTCACCCTCCTGATGCTGGAGGCGGTCCGTGACTTCCACGCCACGACCGGCGTCCAGGTCGGGGTGAAGCCGGCCGGCGGCATCCGGACGACCAAGGACGCGGTCAAGTACCTGGTCATGGTCAACGAAACCCTCGGCGAGCCCTGGCTGACCGCCGACTGGTTCCGCTTCGGTGCCTCCAGCCTCCTCAACGACCTGCTGATGCAGCGCCAGAAGCTCAGCACCGGCCGCTACTCCGGCCCCGACTACGTCACGGTGGACTGAGGCTCCCATGACCTTCGATTACGCACCCGCACCCGAGTCCCGCGCGGTCGTCGACATCGCGCCGTCCTACGGCCTGTTCATCGACGGCGAGTTCGCCCCGGCCTGTGACGGCAAGGTCTTCAAGACCGTCTCCCCGTCGTCCGAGGAAGTCCTCTCCGAGGTCGCCCAGGCGAGCGCCGAGGACGTCGACCGCGCCGTGAAGGCCGCCCGCAAGGCCTTCGAGAAGTGGTCCGCGCTGCCCGGCGCCGAGCGGGCCAAGTACCTCTTCCGGATCGCCCGGATCCTCCAGGAGCGCTCGCGCGAGCTGGCCGTGCTGGAGTCGCTGGACAACGGCAAGCCGATCCGCGAGTCCCGGGACGCCGACCTGCCGCTGGTCGCCGCGCACTTCTTCTACTACGCGGGCTGGGCCGACAAGCTCGACCACGCGGGGTACGGCGCGAACCCGCGCCCCCTGGGCGTCGCCGGCCAGGTCATCCCCTGGAACTTCCCCCTCCTCATGCTCGCGTGGAAGATCGCCCCGGCGCTGGCGACCGGCAACACCGTGGTCCTCAAGCCCGCCGAGACGACCCCGCTGTCCGCCCTGTTCTTCGCGGACATCTGCCGCCAGGCGGGCCTGCCCAAGGGCGTCGTCAACATCCTCACCGGCGACGGCTCCACGGGCGCCTCGCTGGTCGGGCACCCCGACATCAACAAGGTCGCCTTCACCGGCTCCACCGAGGTCGGCAAGGCCATCGCCCGTACGGTCGCCGGCACCGACAAGAAGGTCACCCTCGAACTGGGCGGCAAGGCGGCGAACATCGTCTTCGACGACGCACCGCTCGACCAGGCCGTCGAGGGCATCGTCAACGGCATCTTCTTCAACCAGGGCCACGTCTGCTGCGCGGGCTCGCGCCTGCTGGTCCAGGAGTCGGTGGCCGACGAGCTGCTGGACGCCCTCAAGCGCCGGATGCAGACCCTGCGCGTGGGCGACCCGCTCGACAAGAACACCGACATCGGCGCCATCAACTCCGCCGAGCAGCTGGCCCGGATCACCGCGCTGGCCGACGCGGGCGAGGCCGAGGGCGCCGAGCGCTGGTCGCCGTCCTGCGCACTTCCTTCCTCCGGCTACTGGTTCGCCCCGACGCTGTTCACCGGCGTCACCCAGGCGCACCGCATCGCCCGCGAGGAGATCTTCGGCCCGGTGCTGTCCGTGCTGACCTTCCGTACCCCCGCGGAAGCCGTGGAGAAGGCCAACAACACCCCGTACGGGCTCTCCGCCGGCATCTGGACGGAGAAGGGCTCGCGGATGCTGTGGATGGCGAACAAGCTGCGTGCGGGCATCGTCTGGTCCAACACGTTCAACAAGTTCGACCCGGCCTCGCCCTTCGGCGGCTACAAGGAGTCGGGCTACGGCCGCGAGGGCGGCCGGCACGGTCTGGAGGCGTACCTCGCCCCGTCGAGCCCGGAGGGCGCGCGCTGATGAACACTGTTGACCGCTTGAGTGTGCTCAAGACCTACAAGCTGTACATCGGGGGCAAGTTCCCCCGGTCCGAGAGCGGGCGGGTGTACGAGGTGACCGACTCCAAGGGCGCATGGCTCGCCAACGCGCCGCTGGCCTCCCGTAAGGACGCCCGGGACGCGGTGGTCGCCGCCCGCAAGGCGTTCGGCGGCTGGTCGGGCGCCACGGCCTACAACCGCGGGCAGATCCTCTACCGCGTCGCCGAGATGCTGGAGGGCCGCCGCGACCAGTTCATTGCCGAGGTGGCCGCCGCCGAGGGCCTGTCCAAGGCGAAGGCCACGGCACAGGTGGACGCCGCGATCGACCGCTGGGTCTGGTACGCGGGCTGGTCCGACAAGGTCGCCCAGATCGCCGGCGGCGCCAACCCGGTCGCCGGTCCGTACTTCAACCTCTCCTCCCCCGAGCCGACCGGTGTGGTCGCGGTCCTGGCCCCCCAGGACTCGTCCTTCCTCGGCCTGGTCTCGGTGATCGCCCCGGCGATCGTCACCGGCAACACGGTGGTCGTGGCGGCCGCCGAGGGCGCCCCGCTGCCCGCGCTCTCGCTGGCGGAGGTGCTCGCCACGTCCGATCTCCCGGGCGGTGTGGTCAACATCCTCTCGGGCCGTACGGCGGAGCTGGGCGCTCCGCTCGCCGCTCACCAGGACGTCAACGCCCTCGATCTCGCGGGCGCCGACGACGAGCTGGCGACGGAGCTGGAGAAGGCCGCGGCCGACAACCTCAAGCGGGTGCTCCGCCCGGGCACGGTGAACTGGACCGCCGACCCCGGCACCGGCCGCCTGCTGAGCTTCCTGGAGACGAAGACGGTGTGGCACCCGATGGGCGTTTAGGCCTGCTCGGGGGCTGCTCCGGGCCCGTTCCGGCGGTCTTACGGCGCACCGTCACCCATGTCCTTGTGGGGCCCCGCTTTTGTGCGGGGCCCCACACTGCTGTCCGCATCTTTAATTACTAGCTGGACCAGCATGGCCGGCCGGTTCCTCGTCCAGGTCACCAACGCGGGTGGCTCGCCCCGGCACCAGGCGCTCACCGACCAGCGGCTGTTCGTGCTGACGGACCAGGCCACCGGGTGGCGGGAGCGCGAGCCCGAGCTGGAAGTCGCCGCCCAGGTACAGCTCTCGAACATCGCGGAGCTGCGGCCCAGGCCGCGTACGACGTTCCCCCGTGGCCGCTTCGATCTGGTTTTCGTCGACGGCTCGTGGCTGGCGCTGTGTTGTTCGTTCCAGGAGGACATGCAGGCGATGGTCACGGCCTTCCACGGGCGCTGACCCGGGACCGGCACGACGGAGAACGCGACCGGCCCGGCGGCGGGCGCGACCGGCAGCGCCCGCCGCCCGTGCCGCCCCTCAGCCCGGCAGCACCTTCGTCAACGGCCCCACCAGCGGCAGGTCCTTGACCGCGCCGCCGTTCGAGAGGGCGCCGGTCAGCAGCGTCGTGCTCACCGGCTTGAAGTCGGCGATCTGGGTGCTGACGGCGTTGGCCAGCGGGTCGACGGGGGTGTTGGCCAGCGGATTCACCGGGAGATTCTTGATCGTGCCGAGGCCGGCCGCGGAGTTCAGCAGTGCGCCGCTCAGCGCCGAGGCGGTGGCGCCGGTGTCGGAGGGGCGTTCCGCGGCCGCGGGCGCGGCGGACGCCGTTGCCGCACCGCCCGCCGCGATCGCGGCACCGGCCGCGGAGATCACCAGCCCCGCCCGCAGCAACGTACGCGGAATGCGGCTGGACTTGAGACGTGCATGGGAGGGCATGGGCACCTGCCTGGGGATTCGGAGGGATCGAAGCGCTGCGCGAGCAAGAACAGTCGAGTAATCGATTGACTCCGTAGAGTAGTTGAGGCGGGCGGGTCAATCCACCTCGCGCGCCAGGGGTACCCCACACGGCCCCATACGCGACAATGGGTGCCCGTGAGCTCCCACTCCCGCACCCAGCCGCCGCCCTCCCCCGCGCTCTCGACCCTGTTCGAGCAGGGAGGCACCCGCACCCGGGTCATTCTGCTGACCGGCCCCTCGGGCTCCGGCAAGACGTCCCTGGCCGCACGCAGCGGACTGCCCGTCCTCCGCCTCGACGACTTCTACAAGGAGGGGACGGACCCGACGCTGCCGCAACTGCCCGACGGCGGCGGCGCCGACTGGGACGCGCCGCTGTCCTGGGACGCCGCCGCCGCGGTCGCGGCCATCGGCGCACTGTGCCGTTCGGGGCACACCGACGTTCCGGTCTACGACATCGCGGCCAGCGCCCGGGTCGGCGCGTCGGGACTCGACCTCGGCGGCGCCCCGTTGTTCATCGCGGAGGGCATTTTCGCCGCCGATGTCATCGCGGACTGCCGTGCGGCGGGGCTGCTGGCCGACGCGCTGTGCCTGCGCGGCCGCCCCACCACCACCTTCCGCCGCCGGCTGGCGCGGGATCTGCGCGAGGGCCGCAAGTCGGCCCCGTACCTCGTCCGCCGGGGCCTGCGCCTGCTGCGCAACGAGCGGTCCGTCGTCGCCCGGCACACCGCGCTGGGCGCGCACCCCTGCGCCAGGCCGGAGGCCCTGGCCCGCATAGCGGCGGCGCGGGCGGCGGACGTGGTGGACGCATAGGGCGAGGCCGGTCGCCGCCGGGCCCGCACCGGGGGCGGGCCCGCGCACACGAAGAAGCGGGCTCGGACAGACCCCCCGGCCGCCCGAACCCGCTTCCTCTTCCCCCGTACTTTCCCCCGTATCCCCTGCATTCCCCCGATACGCCCGGCCTGTTCGGATCTACTCCGTACCTGCCGGTTTCCCCCGTATCCCCTTTACCCCCTCGGGCGTTCCCCCCGGATCCCCCGATCCCCCTCGGGCTCCCCCGGTCCTCAGGCCACCAGCTCGCCGAAGGACTCTTCCTCGTCACGGCCGAAGCTGAGGACCTCGTCCTCGCGCAGCCGGCGCAGGGCGCGCCAGATGCTCGACTTCACCGTGCCGACACTGATGTCGAGAATGTCCGCGATCTCCGGGTCCGTACGGCCCTCGTAGTAGCGCAGCACCAGCATCGTGCGCTGCGTCTCGGGCAGCCGGACCAGCGCCTGCCACAGCACGGCGCGCAGCTCGGTGCCGCGCATCGCGTCCACGTCGGCCGCCGTCTCCGGCAGCTCCTCGGTCGGATACTCGTTGAGCTTGCGCCGGCGCCAGGCGCTGATGTGCAGATTCGTCATGGTGCGGCGCAGATAGCCGCCGAGCGCCGCCTTGTCGCTGATCCGGTCCCACGCCCGGTAGGTCGAGAACAGCGCGCTCTGCAGCAGGTCCTCGGCCTCGTAGCGGTCGCCGGTCAGGTGGTAGGCGGTGGCGTACAGGGAGGCGCGGCGCTCCTGGACGTAGGCGGTGAAGGCCGCTTCGGCCTCGGCCGTCTCCGACGCGGAACGCCGTTCCCCCGTGTCCTCCCTGTACCCCGCTCCCCCGTTGTCTCCCCCGTGGGCGGCGTTACCCCCGTGCCCCCGGTTTCCCCCGTCGGCCACGCCCGGCGTGACCGTCGTGGCGTCGATGGCCACCATGTACGGCGGCCGCTGGCGCCCGATGCTGCGGGTGCACACCCGTCCGGCACCGGACTTCTCGCCGGTCCTGACGACGTCATGGAGCCGCGTGATAACTGCGCTGGTAGTGGTGCCGTGCAGTGTGTTCATCTCGCGCCCCCCGTCGTAGAGCCAGCTCGTTCGGTTCGTTCGGTTCTTCGTGCTGTCCGGGTGTTGATCTCTCCCGATGCCCCAAAGACTGCCAACCCAGTTTCATCGCGTTGTCCGCCGACTGTCACAGGCCTGTCACAGGGGCCGGTGCGGCGCGTCGCGGACGCCGCACGGGTGCGGGCCTTGTGTACGAGAGCGCCACTGGTCGATCTCCCGGCGTCCCATGGGCCAGAATGGCTGACGTGCCTTTCCTGTTGCTGATCGAGGACGACGACGCCATCCGCACGGCCCTCGAACTCTCGCTGTCGCGCCAGGGTCACCGTGTGGTGACCGCGGCGACGGGCGAGGACGGCCTGAAACTGCTGCGCGAGCAGCGCCCGGACCTGATCGTGCTGGATGTGATGCTGCCGGGCATCGACGGTTTCGAGGTGTGCCGGCGGATCAGGCGTACGGACCAGCTGCCCATCATCCTGCTCACCGCGCGTAACGACGATATCGATGTCGTGGTGGGCCTGGAGTCCGGCGCCGACGACTATGTCGTCAAACCGGTGCAGGGAAGGGTGCTGGACGCCCGGATCCGGGCCGTACTGCGCCGTGGCGAGCGCGAGTCCAGTGACTCCGCGACGTTCGGCTCGCTGATGATCGACCGGTCGGCGATGACGGTGACCAAGAACGGCGAGGACCTGCAACTGACGCCGACCGAGCTGCGGTTGCTGCTGGAGCTGAGCCGCCGGCCCGGCCAGGCGCTGTCCCGGCAGCAGTTGTTGCGGCTGGTGTGGGAACACGACTACCTCGGCGACTCGCGCCTGGTGGACGCGTGTGTGCAGCGGCTGCGGGCGAAGGTGGAGGACGTCCCCTCCTCCCCGACCCTGATCCGTACGGTCCGCGGCGTCGGCTACCGGCTGGACTCGCCGCAGTGAGCAGGCGTTCCACGGGCGGTGCGACGACGGAGGACGGTGCGGGCGACGGGGCCGGCGGTGCCGGTGCGCCCCCGGCCGGCCGGGGGGTGCTGCGGATGCTGGGCCGCCCCTCGGGGCTGCTGCGCTGGACCAGTCTGCGGCTGCGGCTGGTCGTGGTCTTCGCGCTGGTGGCGTTGACCGCCGCGGTCTCCGCTTCGGGCATCGCGTACTGGCTCAACCGCAACACCGTTCTGGACCGCACGCAGAACGCCGTCCTCAAGGACTTCCGCAAGGCGCTGGAGGACAATACGCGGTCGCTGCCGCTGCACCCGCGGTGCGCCGAACTCCAGGATGCCGCCCGGCAGATGGCGGCGGGGCCGCAGAACTACGCGGTGCTGCTGATAGGCGTGGACCGTGAGGGCAAGGACTGCGCGGCCACCACGGACAAGGACCTGCTGACGCTCAAGAACGTGCCCGTGCAGCTGCGCAGCGCGGTCAACGAGGTGCGTCCGGTCGACGAGTCCAACCGGTACGCGCACCACCTCTACTGGCAGCGCAAGCAGGTCGAGGACACGCCCTACCTCGTCGCCGGAGCGAAGGTGATCGGCGGCGGGCCCACCGGCTACATGATGAAGTCCCTGGCCGCCGAGCGGCAGGACCTCACCTCACTGGCCTGGTCGCTGGGTATCGCCACGGCGCTCGCGCTGGTCGGGTCGGCCCTGCTGGCGCAGGCCGCGGCGACGACGGTGCTGCGGCCCGTACAGCGGCTGGGGCATGCCGCGCGGCAGCTCGGCGAGGGGCGGCTGGACACCCGGCTGCGGGTGACCGGCACGGATGAACTCGCCGACCTCTCCCGGACGTTCAACCGTACGGCCGAGCGTCTGGAGCACCGGGTCGAGGAGCTGAGCGGGCGTGAGGCGGCGTCCCGGCGGTTCGTCGCCGATATGTCGCACGAGCTGCGGACGCCGCTGACCGCGATCACCGCCGTCAGCGAGGTGCTGGAGGAGGAGGCCGACTCCCTCGATCCGATGATCGCGCCGGCCGTGCAGCTGGTGGTCAGCGAGACCCGGCGGCTCAACGACCTCGTGGAGAACCTGATGGAGGTCACCCGCTTCGACGCGGGCACGGCCCGTCTCGTGCTGGACGATGTCGATGTCGCGGACCAGGTGACCGCCTGTATCGACGCACGGGCCTGGCTGGACGCGGTCGAGCTGGACGCGGACCGCGGCATCGTGGCCCGGCTGGACCCGCGGCGGCTCGATGTGATCCTGGCGAATCTGATCGGCAACGCCCTCAAGCACGGTGGCTCGCCGGTGCGGGTCTCGGTCAGCACGGAAGGCCCGGCGAGCGACGGCGGGGGCCGGACGGGCAGCACGGCCGTCTCCGCCGGTGGCGGCCCGGGTGGTGCGGGCGGTTCAGACGGTTCAGGGGGTGCGGCCGAGGCCGATGCGGCCGGTGGGCCGGCAGCCGGTGTCGAGGGCGGCGGAACGGAGCGGTCCGGAAGGGCATCGGGCGAGGGGCGGCCCGGGAGCGGGAAGCTGGTGATCCGCGTGCGGGATCACGGCCCCGGCATCCCGGAGGAAGTCCTCCCGCACGTCTTCGACCGCTTCTACAAGGCGAGCGCATCCCGGCCGCGGTCGGAGGGCAGCGGTCTGGGCCTGTCGATCGCGCTGGAGAACGCGCATATCCACGGCGGAGAGATCACCGCGGCCAACCTCCCCGAGGGCGGCGCGGTCTTCACCCTGCGGCTGCCGATGGACGCCTCCCCTCTGGCGGACGGCGACCGGCAGAACGACGGCACTGCCGACGACGAGGACACGGAGGGCGGGCGATGAGGCCGGACAGGCGGACCGGACGGCGCACCGCCGCCGTGGTGGCGCTCACGCTCGCGGCCGCGGGCTGCGGGATCCGGGGCACGTCCGTACCGGTCGACGCGGGCGGGGCGCCGTCACGGGTGAGCTGCAAGGCCCCGGCGAGCCCGGCGCCCTCGGCCTCGGCCGGCACGGACACGGACGCGGACCCGGGCTCGCAGGCGATCGTGTATCTGGTGTGCGGCTCGGCGCTGGCGCAGGTCGAGCGGGCGGTGCCCCCGTCCAAGGCCGACGACCCGCGGCTGCCGACCGCCCGTGCACTGCTGCACGAGCTGCAGCGCGAGCCGTCGGCCGACGAGGAGAAGGCCGGCTTCAGCAGCGCGCTGCCCCGGGACGTCAAGGTCACGGGGCCGCGCGACGGCGACCCGGCGGATGCGCTGCGGCTGAGCATCCGGCCGGACGACCTGCCGTCGTTCGCGCTGGCGCAGCTGGTGTGCACCTACGGCGCGAGCCCGGCGCTGGGCCGCACCCATGCCGCCGTGCTGGGCGGGCCGGGCGACGATACGGCGCACCGTTACGACTGCTCCGCGGACGTGCTGGCCAACCCGGACATCGCGGAGAACGCCGGGTGGGGCGACCCCTTGTCGGAAGAGGCGGAAGGCGGGGCGCCACAGCAGGGCTGAGGCTGCCGGCAGGGCCGACGGGGCGGCTCAAGACGGGCGACGGGGCGGCTCAAGACGGGCGCAACTGGGCGGAACCGCAGCCCCCACTCCCGGCGTCCTGGCCTGTGTGCAGCCCCATGGCCCCGGCGCCACCGCCGCTCCCCGTATGCGCGTCACCGGACTTCTCCTCCTCGTGGCGCATCTGCTGACCGTCGCCTGGCTGACATTGCGTCCCCGCACGGTGCCGTGGGTGCCTGCCGCGAACCTCGAACCGCTGGCCACGATCCGGGCCGAGCTGGCGCGCGGCTGGTCGTGGGAAGTCGTCCAGCATCTGGGCGCCTCGGTGCTGCTGCTGGCGCCCCTGGGGGTGCTGCTGCCGCTCTCCGCTGGCCGCCTGAACGTTTCGCCACTGGTGTCCCTGACCCGAACCGCCTTCGCCGGAGCGATGATCGCGCTGGCCATCGAGCTGCTGCAGTCAGGGGTGCCCGGACGGGTCCCGGACATCGACTCGGTGCTGCTGGGCACCCTCGGGGTGGCCGTGGTGCACCTGGCGGTCGTGCCCGGGGCGCGCTGCCGGCTGCGCCGCCGGTACGGGCACCTCGGGGAGGCAACCCCGACAATCCCCAGGGTCGGACTGGCCCCGAAGGCTGATGCTCTCTCCGGCAGCCGGACCTACCTTTGAGACATCGGGGCGAACGCCCCACAGAGTCGAAAAGGAGCCGTCCTCATGGCCGCCGCACTGGTCCGCCCCCGCAACAACCGAATGATCGCCGGAGTGTGCGCGGGCCTGGCCCGTCGCTTCGGTACGACCCCGACAACGATGCGCGTGCTCTTCGTGGTGTCGTGTCTGCTTCCCGGCCCGCAGTTCCTGCTCTACCTGGCGCTGTGGATACTCCTCCCCTCGGAGGAGAAGGCCACCGGCGCCGCCGCCTGGTGACCCACCCCTCCGGCCCGCGGCCGCCCGGCGTGCACCGCTGACCCGATGCACCGCCCCGCGACCGGGTCCCGCGGCCGCACATCACAGTGCCCCGGCGACACATCACGGCGCCCCCGGCCGCACATGACGACGCCCCGGCCGTACGCACCAGGGCGTACGGCCGGGGCACGGCGCGGTACCCGCCCCCGGGGGGACGGGCCGCGTCCGGCGTCAGCCGCCGAGGAGGCTGCCGGGCTGCAGGCCGCCCAGCAGCTTGTTGCCCTGGGAGTTCATCTTGGTCTTGACGTTCTTGCCGGCCGGCTTGGCCTTGGTGAGACCGGAGACGGTCTTGGTGGCGTCCTTCACCGGCAGGCTCTTCAGCACCCCGGTGGTGTCGGAGGTGCCGATCGCCGGGGCGGCGCTGGCGACGCCCGCGGCGGTGACGGCGAAGGCGGCACCGAGCGCGACGGTACCGAGAGTCTTGATGGTTCCCTGCTTCATCGAATTACGTCCTCGTGATGGGGGCTTGACCGGCCAATCAACCTAGTGATGCGGCAACCGGCGCCGCAAACAGCCACGACAAAGGAAAAAACGGCCGGTGGACATTCCACCGGCCGTTGCGCTATAAGCTCGCGCTACCCACTCACGCAGAGTCAGAAGTACTGCTCACAGGGGCAGTTGAGTCCTGGGGACGGAACAGCCATTCGGCCCGCAATTCCGCGTAACCGGGCTTGATGACGTCATTGATCATGCCCAGACGTTCATCGAAAGGAATGAACGCTGATTTCATCGCATTGACTGTAAACCACTGCATGTCATCGAGCGTGTATCGGAAGGTCTTGACCAGGTGCTCGAATTCCCGGGACATGTTCGTGCCGCTCATCAGGCGGTTGTCGGTGTTGACCGTGAGCCGGAACTGCAGTCGGCGCAGCAGGCCGATGGGGTGCTCCGCGTAGGAGGGGGCGGCCCCGGTCTGCAGGTTGGAGCTCGGGCACATCTCCAGCGGGATGCGCTTGTCCCGTACATACGAGGCGAGCCGGCCGAGCTTGACCGAGCCGTCGTCGGCGACCTCGATGTCGTCGATGATCCGGACACCGTGGCCGAGGCGGTCGGCGCCGCACCACTGCAGGGCCTGCCAGATGGACGGCAGACCGAAGGCCTCACCGGCGTGGATGGTGAAGTGGTTGTTCTCCCGCTTGAGGTACTCGAACGCGTCGAGGTGGCGGGTGGGCGGGTAGCCGGCCTCCGCGCCCGCGATGTCGAAGCCGACGACGCCGGTGTCCCGGTAGCGGTTGGCGAGTTCGGCGATCTCCAGGGCGCGGGCGGCGTGCCGCATCGCGGTGAGCAGGGCACCGACGCGGATGCGGTGGCCGTTCTCGCGGGCCCGCCGCTCGCCCTCGCGGAAGCCCTCGTTGACCGCCTCGACGACCTCTTCGAGGGTCAGCCCCTGTTCGAGGTGCTGCTCGGGCGCGTACCTGACCTCGGCATAGACCACACCGTCCGCGGCAAGGTCCTCGGCGCACTCGGCGGCCACCCGGGCCAGTGCGTCACGGGTCTGCATGACGGCGCAGGTGTGCGCGAAGGTCTCCAGGTAGCGCTCGAGCGAACCGGAGTCGGCGGCCTCGCGGAACCAGACCCCGAGCTTCTCCGGGTCGGTCTCGGGCAGGCCCTCGTAGCCGTTCTCACGGGCCAGGTCGACGATCGTGGCCGGCCGGAGCCCGCCGTCGAGGTGGTCGTGGAGCAGCACCTTGGGGGCACGGCGGATCTGTTCACTGGTCGGGAGTGTGGTGGTCTCGCTCGTCATCTCGGCACTCTAGCCCCTACGCGCGTAGATCTCGCCGAACGATACGTAACAGTGACCCGTCCACGGGGTGGCGGGCACGCTTCCTTCTGCCATCGTTCTGCACATGGCTCAGCAAGCACTGCCGGTGCGCGAGGCCCGGCTGGGAAAACCGCTGGGAACGGCCGGCAAGGAAGGGGCGCGCGAGGCGTTCCGGTGGCGTGGTGGCGGCGGTCGGGGCACCGGCCGGGAGGTGAGCGGGGTCGCTCTTTTACTGCCCGGAGGCGGACCGACCGGGGTGCGGCGTCCGTCGCCGGTGGCGGCGCTGGCGGTGCGCCCACTGGCTGCCCGGCTGGCGAAGGCGGGGCGCCCCGAGGGCCTGACGGCCCATGTCGTGCGCTACCGCTGCAGCGGCTGGAACGGGCCCGACGCCCACCCGGCACGGGATGCCGCCTGGGCCCTGGACGAGGTGGTCCGCCGCTACGGCGACGTCCCGGTCTGCCTCGTCGGCACGGGCATGGGCGCCCGCGCCGCCCTGCACGCCGCGGGTCACCCCGCCGTCAACTCCGTACTGGCACTGGCTCCTTGGCTGCCCGACCCCGGCCAGAGCAACGAGCGGCCCGATCCGGTGAAACAGCTCATCGGCCGGCAGGTCCTACTGGTCCACGGCACCAACGACGAACGCACCGACCCCGATCTGTCCTACCGCTACGCCGAGCGCGCCAAGAAGGTCAACCGCGACACCTGCCGTTTCGAGGTGCACTCCGACGGCCACTCCCTGCACCAGCACCGCGCCGAAGTCCTCTCCCTGGCGGCCGATTTCATGCTCGGCTCCCTCTTCGCCCGCGACTACGCCCGCCCCGTGAAGGACGCCCTGGCCGCACCGCCGCCGCTGGGCCTGCGCATGCCCCTGGCCGCGGGCTTCGGGGTATCGCTGCGGCACTGAGGCAGCGAGGCACCGAGGAACTGCGAGCCCACGGCACCGAGGGAGAGGGAGCGAGGCAAGGAGGAAGTAAGGGAGTAAGCACTGAAACACCGAAGCACCGGCTGAACGCAGTGCTGCTGCGGAGCGGTTCCCCTCACCTGGGCAGCAGCCTCCCCCGTCGGCTCAGCAGGAACTTCTTGAATTCGGCGACCGGCGGGGTGTCGGGGTGGCCGTCCAGCCAGGCGACGCCGATCTCGCGGACCGCGCGTGGGGCCGTCACCGTCAGCTCGGCGACTCCGGGGCGCGGTACGGCAGGCGGCGGCAGCAGTGCCACGCCGAGGCCGGCCGCGACCAGGCCGCGCAGCGTCTCGGCCTCCTCGCCCTCAAAGGCGATCCGCGGGGTGAAGCCCGCCTCGGCGCACAGTGCGTCGGTGATCCGGCGCAGCCCGTAGCCGGGTTCGAGGGTGACGAACAGCTCGCCGGAGGCCTCGGCGAGCCGGACCCGCTTCCGGCGGGCCAGCGCATGATCGTCCGGGACGACCAGGCGCAGCTTCTGCTCGTCGAGCCGGCGGGCGACCAGGTCCGGGTAGTCCGGGACCGGCGAGGTCAGGCACAGATCGAGGTCGCCGGCGCGCATCCGCTCGATCATGGCCTCGCCGTAGTTCTGGACGAGCTGGAAGCGGACGCGCGGGTGGTCGGCACGGAAGCTGCGGATCAGGCCGGGCACGGTCTCCGGGCCGAGGGTGTGCAGAAAGCCGAAGGCCACCTTCCCGGCGGCGGGGTCGACATCGGCCCGTACGGACTCCGTTGCCCGCTCCAGATCCGTCAACGCGCGCTCGGTGGCGGCGAGAAAGGCCCGGCCGGCCGGGGTGAGGGAGAGGTTGCGGCCATGGCGGGCGAAGAGGGCGACGCCGAGGTCGTCCTCCAGGCGGACGAGGGCGCGGCTGAGCGTCGGCTGCGGCATGCCGAGCTCCAGCGCGGCGCGGGTGACGTGTTCGTGCCGGGCGACGGCGGTGAACTGGGCGAGCCGCGGGGCGAGGACCACGGCCCAGGAATCGCCCCCGAGCTCGGCCGCCTCCCCCGCCTCCGCACCGGCCCGCGGCGCTCCGGCAACATCTTTTCTGTTGCGACCTTGCAACAGCGGCCCTTGCGAGCTGGGATCATGTGTCACAGCATCGATTATGGCGTTTCTATGCATTGGACGCATGAAACGCGGCGGCCTACCTTCGAAGCATGCCTCCCGCTGATACCGGGGCGTCCGTCACCGACCGTGCGGCCGCCTCTCCCCCGTCGTCCACTGACACTTCTCCTTCCGCCGCCCCCGACCCCGAGTCGGACAAGCTGCGGCCGGGCGGCCCCGGCTACCACCGGATGAGCTTTGCCCTCTTCGCCGCCGGAGTGGCGACCTTCGCCCTCCTCTACTCCACGCAGGCGCTGCTGCCCGCGATCTCCGCCGACCTCCGGGTCAGCCCGGACCAGGCGAGCTGGACCGTGTCCGCGGCCACCTTCGGCCTGGCGCTCGGAGTGATCCCGCTGAGCGCGGTCTCCGAGCGCTTCGGCCGGCGCACGCTGATGACGGTGTCCCTCTCGGTCGCCGCGCTGATCGCGATGCTGGTGCCGTTCGCCCCGTCGCTCGGTGCGCTGATCGCGCTGCGCGGCATCCAGGGTGTGGCGCTGGCCGGACTGCCGGCATCGGCGATGGCCTTTCTGGCCGAGGAGGTGCGCGCCAAGGCGCTGGTGGCGGCCATCGGACTGTTCGTGGCGGGCAACAGCATCGGCGGGATGTCCGGCCGGATCGTGACCGGCTGGGTCGCCCAGGCGTGGGGCTGGCGGGCCGCGCTGGCCGCGGTGGGTGTGCTGGCCGTGGTGTGCGCAGTGACGTTCCGGCTGCTGGTTCCCAAGGCCCGGCATTTCGCGCCCCGTTCGGTGGGGCCGCGGGCGCTGGCCCGTACGCTCGGCGGCCACCTGGCCGACCCGCTGCTGCGCCGCCTCTACGCCATCGGCGGGCTGTTCATGACGGTCTTCGGCGCGGTCTACACGGTCATCGGCTACCGCCTGGTCGCCGAACCGTTCAACCTCCCGCAGGGCATCGTCGGTTCGATCTTCGTGATCTACCTGGTCGGTACGGTCTCCTCGGCCGCGGCCGGCAAGCTGGTCGCCCGGACGGGCCGCCGCGGCGCCCTCTACCTGGCCGTCGGCACGACCTCCACGGGTCTGCTGCTCTCCCTCGCGGACTCCGTCGCCGCGGTGCTGTCGGGCCTGGTCCTGATCACCGCGGGCTTCTTCGCGGGCCATGCGGTCGCCTCGTCCTCGGTCAGCCGCACCGCCAAGACGGCGCGCGCCCAGGCGTCGGCGCTGTACCAGTGCGCGTACTACGTCGGCAGCAGCCTGGGCGGTGCGCTCGGCGCCGCCGCCTTCCACGCCGTCGGCTGGGAGGGCACCGTCCTCCTGGGCCTGGCCGCGATGGTCGGCGCCGCCTCGATCACCCTCTACGCCACCCGCAAGGCCGTGGCCGAACGCCGGCTCCTCCACCTGGAGAAGGCCGCGTAACACCCCGCAGACCGAAGGGCCCGTCCCACCACCTGTCCTGGTGGGGCGGGCCCTTCGTCGTCAGCTCGCTCAGCCGGCGGGGAAGAGTGCCGTGTCGATGGTGACCTCGAAGGGCGCCGGGAGGTGCATCTCATCGCCGTACTTCACCGTCTCGAGCACACGGTACAAACCGCCTGCCGGCTCCCCGTACAGCGTTGCGGTCGGCTTTCCGGAGTGCCAGGGATCCAGCAGCAGGTACAGGGGGACGCCCGCCGCGGCATAGCCGTTCAGCTTCTCGATACCCGCAGGTCAGGCGATACGTTGCAGCATCACCGGAGTGGCGGGGAAGGCCGCTTCCGCGGGGCCTACGAGGACGCCGCCGTCCACCCCTCCAGGGCGCAAGGGAAGCCCGGCCACGGACTGGGTGTCCGCGGCCATCCGGGGCGCGAGCGCACGGGCCGGCATGACGGGGGCGCGCAGGTTCATGGTCAGCGCGCGGCGATCTGCTCGGGCGTGTCGTCGAGGAGATCGCCGGTGGCACAATGACCGTCATGTCCAAGCCCTCCGGAACCCGGCAGAGCATCATCGATGCCGTCCTGCGCATCATCGGTGAGGACGGCGTCGCCGGGGTCACCAACCGGCGGATCGCCAAGGAGGCCAGGGTCTCCCTCGGCTCGGTCACCTACCACTTCACGACCCAGCACGAGATGCTGCGGGAGAGCCTGCTGCACTTCGTCGCGGAGGAGACCCGGCGCTTCACCGAGCTCGCCGACCAGTGCGAGACCGACGGGATGGACATCGACCGGGCCTCCGCCACGTTCGGCCAGGTCGCCGGGTGCACGCAGACCGACAGCAGGTACATCGCACCCTTCGAGCTCTACGTCCAGGCCGGCCGCGACGAGCGGTTGCGCACCGCGGCCGCGCAGTGCTTCGCCGCATACGACCAGCTGGCGGCCCGGATCCTCACCGGTCTGGGCGTACCCGACGCCGAGCGGCTGGCGGGCACCGCCGTCGCGCTGGTCTTCGGCCTGCAACTGCGCAGCCTGGCCACCGGCGCGCCGGCCGAAGAACTCGTCGACGCCCTGCTCCTGCTGGCGCGCGGGGCGCAGCACGCCTGACCGGGTGCGGGCAGGCGCGCACGCTCTGGGGAGCCTGCTGGTTCAGCGACGGACACGGAGCGCGAGTGACTGACTGCCGCACAGGTCGCCGGGCCCCACATCGCCGGAGCGATCTCGTCACGGGAAGGGGCACGCGACCCGTCGGGCAGGCCCCGGAAGGCCCCTATCCACGGGCCCTTGACCAAGGCGGCGGATGACGGGACGCCCGGCCCTGCAGGACTCGGGCGCCCCGGCCGCCTCAGGCGATGCGCTCCAGCACCACCGGCGTGGCGGCGAAGGCCGCGTCCTCGGGGCCGACGAGCACGCCGCCGTCCAGGGCCTCCAGGGCGTAGGGGAACTTCTCGGGGGTGTCGGTGTGCAGGGTCAGCAGGGGCTGGCCGGCGGTGACCGTGTCGCCCGGCTTGGCGTGCAGTTCGATGCCCGCGCCTGCCTGGACCGGGTCCTCCTTGCGGGCGCGGCCGGCGCCCAGACGCCAGGCGGCGAGGCCGACGGCGTAGGCGTCGAGGGTGGTGAGGGTGCCGGAGGAGGCGGCGGTGACGACATGCTGTTCGCGGGCCACGGGGAGGGCCGCGTCGGGGTCGCCGCCCTGGGCGCTGATCATGCGGCGCCAGTGGTCCATGGCGGAGCCGTCGGCGAGCGCCTTGGCCGGGTCGGCGTCCTTGAGCCCCGCCGCGTCGAGCATTTCGCGGGCGAGGGCGAGGGTCAGCTCGACGACGTCCCGGGGGCCGCCGCCGGCCAGCACCTCGACGGACTCGCGGACTTCGAGGGCATTGCCGGCGGTCAGGCCGAGCGGGGTGGCCATGTCAGTCAGCAGCGCGACCGTCTTCACGCCGTGATCGGTGCCCAACTCGACCATGGTGGAGGCCAGTTCACGGGCGTTGTCGAGGTCCTTCATGAAGGCCCCGGAGCCGACCTTGACGTCCAGCACGAGGGAGCCGGTGCCCTCGGCGATCTTCTTGGACATGATCGAGGAGGCAATGAGCGGGATGGACTCGACGGTGCCGGTGACGTCGCGGAGCGCGTAGAGCTTCTTGTCGGCGGGGGCCAGGCCGTCGCCGGCGGCGCAGATGACGGAGCCGACGTCGCGCAGGACGTCCAGCATCCCGTCGTTGGAGAGCGTCGCGCGCCAGCCGGGGATGGACTCCAGCTTGTCGAGGGTGCCGCCGGTGTGGCCGAGGCCCCGGCCGGAGAGCTGCGGGACGGCCGCGCCACAGGCGGCGACGAGCGGGGCGAGCGGCAGCGTGATCTTGTCGCCGACGCCGCCGGTGGAGTGCTTGTCGGCGGTGGGGCGGGGCAGCGAGGAGAAGTCCATGCGCTCACCGGAGGCGATCATCGCGGCCGTCCAGCGGGCGATCTCCGTGCGGTTCATTCCGTTGAGGAAGATGGCCATCGCGAGGGACGACATCTGCTCATGGGCGACCTCGCCGCGGGTGTAGGCGTCGATGACCCAGTCGATCTGATCGGGGGTCAGCTCGCCGCGGTCGCGCTTGGTACGGATGACGGAGATGGCGTCCATGGACGGTTCCTTTCGAACGGGTAGGTACGTTCTACACGCATAGATGGCGGGGTGGCCAGGGAGGGGCGGGCGGTGGCCCGCCCCGGAGGCGGTGCGGGCTGCACGCTGTCTGCCTCTTGTCACCGGTGCCGCCGGTCTCGGCTACATCGTCCAGCGGTGGACCTGCCCGTCCGGCGCCGTGTAGGTCACCGCCTGCCGAACGGGGGTGGCTTCGATGCTGAACCACTCACGGCGTGGCCGATTGAGCTGCCGCCATCGCCGATGGGCTTCTTCGACTGGTCTCCACAGGTCGCGCGGTCCGGCGTTGGTCACCAACGGCGCCCCTTCGGGCATGTCCTCAACGCGGGCCGCCGAGCCGTCCGCAGGGTCGTACAGCGTCGTGACGTGCAGGCCGACGTCGTTCCGGCCGTACGTGCGGAGGAGGCCGCGAGGCATGTGGAGCTGAGCGAAGAACGAGAACGTCCAGTCATCCAGCGCACGCCCGGAGAGTCCAGCATCACGACATGGACCGTCAGGGATCTCGGGTACCTGCGCCTCGTCTTCGGTGCCGGTCTTGAGCGGCATGAAGGCGGCGGGTGTGTGCAGGATGCGGCCGGCGGCCGTGCCATCCGGCAGCTTCGTGAGCCGAGCGATCATTCCGCCGGCGAGCGTGCCCTTGAGGGGGATGACCAGGATGCCGCCGACGCGGCAACGTTCCAGCCAGGAGGGTGGGATGCGTCGTACAGAGGCCGTGGCGATGATGCGGTCGTACATCGCATCGGGCGGGACATCCCGTGCACCGTCGCCGTGGATCACGAGCGGGTCGAAGCCGAGGCCGTTGAGCCGTTCACGGGCCAAGGCCGTGAGGGTGTCGGAGCGGTCCACGGTGGTGACGTGCTTGTCGCCGGCGAGACGACAGAGCATCGCGGCGTGGTAGCCGCTGCCGGTGCCTGCCTCGTAGACGTCATTGCCTTCGTTCACGTCGAGGGCGTCGAGCATGTCCACCATGAGGCTCGGCGCGGTCGACGATGACGTGGGCACGCCGGTCACGCCGCCGGTACCGGCCTGCTCGGCGTGGACACCGTCCACTTCGGTGATGAGGGAGTCGTCGGTGTACACGGCGTCGAGCCATGCCTCCGCGTCGCCGTCGGTGATCCGCCAGGGGAGGAACCGTTCGCCCTCGCGCCGGTAGAAGACGGGGACGAACGGATGACGGGGGACATTGAGAAACGCTTCCGCCAGCGGTGACGACAGCACCACGCTTCCGCGGTCGATCTGCTGGGTGAGCAACATGCGCGCCCCGATCAAGCGTTGTTCATCGTCGAGGATGCTCGTCACTGGCCGGTCCCTTCCAAGTAGTCACACAACGCGGCCGTGATCGGTAGGCCGGTCGCCTGCTCGATGAACCCGTACTGTCCGCTCGGGTTCACTTCCAGGAATCGCCATTGCCCTTCCGGCGTCACCACGAAGTCGAACGCGCCGTACGGCAGCCCGAGCCGGTCCAGCATGTGCAGCACCCCGGTGGCCACCTCGGGCGGCGGGTCACAGATCTTGTAGGCGTGGCTTTCGTAATCGCTGCGCCAGTCGATATGGCCAGCGTCGGAGTCGGCGTGGATCTCGGCCGCGAAGATCTGGCCGTCCATGACCGTCAACCGCACCTCGTACGCCTTGGGTACCCACTCCTGGAACATGTGGGCGGTGGTCGCGATGTCCGCGTGAGGCAGGTCCTCGGGGTCGACGATGCTCGCGTACACGGCAGCAGTCTGCCCGCATACCGTGCCACGCACATGAAAGAAAGGCTTGTACACGAGCGGACCGCCAAGGGAGTCGGCGAAGTCCTTTGCCGCATCCGGGTCGTTGGTGATGAGGGTGCGGGGAACCCTTAGTCCCACGTCAGCCGCGATGCGCAGTTGCAGCGGCTTGTACTCGGCATCCGCCGCTCTTCCCGGTGGGGGCAGCCACCGGCACGGTAGAGCCGTCAGCAGTCCACCGAAGCCCCAACGGGCCTCCGTCTCGGCGACCTTGCGTGCTTCGACGGACATCTGCTCAGGAAACTTCGGACGGGTCGGGCGACGGTAGTAAACGGAGCGGACCGACGCGAGGTCAAGAGTGCGGCGGTCGTTGGTCAGCGTGCCGTGCCAGCGGTTCCCGCTGAGGCTCGCGGCAAGCGTGAGCCTCAGCGGGAACTCGGCCATATCGGCCCGGAAGACGGGCACGGCGCGCCGGTTCAGCTCCTCAACCACCAGATCGCAGGTCGGGTCGAAGCGACCCGCCAGGATGAGAACGTGCCCGGCGCCCGTCATCAGTCGTCGCTCGGTCCGGGGTCGTCCGGCGCGTCCATCTGGCCCGTGGGCGCTGTCGGCCCATAGGTCTTCGGCGGGTTCTTGGTCATGTAGACACCCGGCGGCAGGTCCTCGTAGACGCCGGTCTGCGACTCCTCGTCGTACTCGACATCGCTCGGCAGGATGCCGCCCGTGGCCGCGACGGGGGTGAGGAAGCGGAACGCGAACGGTGCCGGTCCTTCATGGTCCGACAGCTCCGGCAGGGACGCGGACCCGTCGGTGCTCAACGGGAGCCGCGGTTCCGGGGCGTCGAGTACCGGCCGGGCAGGCGGACTGTCCTCAATTGTGATGGGCATGGCTTCCCCTTTCTTGATTCTCGGTGGATGGATCGGTGATGGATTTCGGTGGGAGTGCGCACCCGCACATCAAGCAGCCCGGTACGAGCTCTGCCGACTCACCCACCGGCCCCGGGCTCCTCGCCTCCCGGCGCAGCCATGACCACACACCGCGCACGTGCCCGGATCATCCGAACGCCTCCGCGGGAAGCAGTGGCCTGGCACGGTCGCCGTCGTCCGGTGCGTCGTCTGCGTCAGGGCCGTCGTCCGGCGCCGACAGACGTGCACCTCTGCTCTCCGCCACCCGGTGCACGTCAGCGAGGGCACTGGTCAATTCCACGGTCAGCCAGTGCAGTTCGCCGGGCGTCCATGTCCGGAGCGCAAGAATGCGGCGTGCCTCATCGATGAGTTCGGCGGCGAAGTCGAGCTGTGCCGCCTCCACGTCGTCGGCGAGCTGAGACACATACCCGGTCCCGTCACCGGAGACAAAGCACGGCTTCCCGTCCGGGCTCGACCACGGCAGGAGCCGCGCGGTGCCGGTGGGGCTCATCAGCCCGCCACCTCCGCTCCGTGAGGCGAGCCCGGACGGGCGTTGGCTCCGTACGCCGCGGACAAGAAGCCGGCGGACCGATGGCGTCCTCGCGAGGGCCATGGCAGCCGCAACAGCGGCATGACCGCTCTCGCGGTGTTTCGGGGCATGTCGTTAACCTCCCAGCGGTTGGTGGCCACGGCCTCCGACGTTCGCCGTTCCCACAGCGTCACGGGCCCGTGCTCTCGCCCCTCACGCTTCCGCGCCTGGTGGCGCGTTCCTACTCCGCTCCCCGACCGTTAGACACGGAGAAGACCTACCGCGTGAAGCGTGCCTAACGTCCCAAGGGGTACTTGTGAACGAAGCACTACGCCGCGCCCTCCTTCGGGCGCACCTGACGGATCGCCAATTAGCCGAGAGGTGCGGCGTCGACATCAAGACCGTCGGCCGATGGATCACTGAAACCGGGAGAGTTCCCCACGCCCGGCACCGGTGGGCTGTCTGTGAAGCACTCGGAGAGGGCGAAGTGGTGTTGTGGCCAACAGCCGCAAAGAAAGCGATAAAGGTCGGTCCGGATCGCGAAATCATTTCCGCCTATCCGTATAGGTCCGCCTGCCCGGCCTCTCTGTGGCGGTCACTGATCACCAAGGCCGAGCGCGAGCTGACCTTCGCGGGATACACCAACTACTTCCTGTGGCTCGAACAAGCGCGATTCGGTGCAGCATTACAGCGAAAGGCCGCCCGGGGGTGCCGAGTTCGATTTCTGCTCGGCAACCCTGAAAGCGACCTCACGCGTTCGCGTGAGCGTGATGAAAACGTCGCACTCACCTTGTCGACGCGCATTCGCGTGACACTCGCCGAGCTGGACAAGATCAGAAATCAGTCAGGAATCGATGCGAGGTTCAGCGACGGTCACGCATATTTGTCCGTGTTCCGCTTCGATGACGACATGATCGTTACGCCGTTGCTGACGCACAGTGTTGGGCACGATGCACCCACTCTGCATCTACGTCGCCACCAGGACGACGGCATGTTTGACCGCTTCGCCGCGCACGTGGAAGAACTGTGGGGCAGGGGCACCCCGGTGTGGGGAGGCGACGGCCATGGGCAGGCGTGACTACGAGGACGACCCTGATGCCCCCGCCGCGAACAGCTTGGTTCCGGCGGCATCCGCCGTCGTTGTCGACGAATCCGGGCGCATTCTGCTTCAACGTCGGCGCGACAACGACATGTGGGCGCTTCCCGGCGGCACCATGAATATTGGCGAGTCGCTGCCGGACTGCGCGATTCGAGAGACCCGCGAAGAGACCGGGTTCCATGTCGAGGTCGTGGGAATCGTCGGCACCTACACCCATCCCGGGCACGTCTTCGCCTATGACGATGGCGAGGTACGCCAAGAGTTCTCCGTCTGCTTCCTGGCGAGACCGGTCAGCGGCCAACTCGCAGTGTCCGAAGAATCAACGGACGTCCGCTGGTTCGACCCCGGAGAAATCGACGCGCTCCCGATGGTTCCCAGCATCCGAAAGCGTGTGAACGACTGGCGCGACGGCAATATGCCTGCTGCCCGTTAGATGGCCATGCGGAGATATCGCTTCCCTCGCCAGGGCGGAACGCGAAGGTCACCTCCGACCGCCTCACCGTGTTCACAGAGGAGCCGATCAGCCCGATGCCGTGGTCGTCTCCAGCCAGTGAAGATGCGCGTGCGCCCCGGCAACGATCGGAACTGCGGAGACTTCCGGGTTCTGCCAGGGGTGGTGCTTGAGCAGATGCGCCTCGACCTCCGTTCACGGAACGGTGGGTGGGTGGCGAGGGTGGAGCCGCTTGCTTGACGCTCGCGACTCCCCGGGCACCCGTACCCGCGGAGGCGACCCGCCCCCGTCACCCCCTCAGATGCCCCGCCCCGAACGCATCCGGCAGCAGTTCCGACAGCGGGCGGATGCCGGACGCCGTGTCGCAGAGGAGCTCCGGGCCGCCGTGTTCCCACAGCAGCTGGCGGCAGCGGCCGCAGGGGACGAGGAGGGCGCCGGTGCCGTCGACGCAGGTGAAGGCGGTCAGGCGGGGAGCCGGGCCGGTGGGGTCGACCCGGCCCGCGAACAGGGCCGAGACCAGGCCGCATTCGGCGCAGAGGGCGAGGCCGTACGAGGCGTTCTCGACGTTGCAGGCGGCGATCGTGCGGCCGTCGTCCACGAGGGCGGCGGCGCCGACGGGGAAGCCGGAATAAGGGGCGTAGGCCCGGGACATCGCGTCCCGGGCCTGCGCGCGCAGTGCGGTCCAGTCGACCGGCACCGGTGGTGTCATATGCCTTGTCCTCGGCGGTAGGGCCTGCCGTTCGCCTTCGGGGGCCGCAGTCGCTGGGCGGAGAGGGCGAGGACGAGCAGGGTGGCGATGTACGGGCTCGCCTCGACCAGTTCCAGCGGAACGGTGTCGGCCAGGAAGTACCAGCCTATGAGGACGACGGCGGCCACCGCCGACAGCGCGGCCTGGGTGCGCTTGGCGGCGCGCAGCTTCAGCAGCGCGATCACCGCGAGCAGGGCCGCCAGGCCCAGCAGCAGGGCGTGGACGGTCGGGCCGCCGCTGCGCAGCTGCATGGCGTCCATGAAGCCGAACAGGCCCGCGCCCATCGCGACGCCGCCAGGACGCCAGTTGCCGAAGATCATCGTGGCGAGGCCGATGTAGCCGCGGCCGCCGGTCTGTCCGTCCTGGTAGAAGTGCACCCCGATGGAGAGGAAGGCACCGCCGAGGCCGGCCAGGGCGCCGGAGACCAGGACCGCCGCGTACTTGTACGAGTACACGTTGACGCCCAGGGACTCGGCCGAGATCGGGGCCTCGCCGCAGGAGCGCAGCCGCAGGCCGAACGAGGAGCGCCACAGCACGTAGAAGGTGCCGACGAACAGGCCGATGGTGAGCAGGGTCAGCCAGGAGACGTTGGTGACCGCCGCGCCGAGGATGCCGGCGACGTCGGAGACCAGGAACCAGTGGTGGCCCTCGAGGGAGTTGAGCCAGTCCGACAGGCCGGGGACGGTGAAGCTCGGCATGTCGGGCATCGGCGGGGACTGCTTGTCGTTGCCGCCGGCCAGCATGGCCGCGCTGCCCTCCTGGCCGAACCACAGGGTGGCCAGGTACTGGGTGGCGCCGAGCGCCAGGATGTTGACCGCGACACCGGAGACGATGTGGTCGACGCCGAAGGTGACGGTGGCGACGGCGTGGATCAGGCCGCCGAGCGCACCGCCGGCGATGCCGGCCAGCGCCGCCGCCCAGGGGCCGTGCTCCCAGCCGACCCAGCCGGCCGCGAACGAGCCGAGCATCATCATGCCTTCGAGGCCGATGTTGACCACGCCGGCCCGCTCGGACCACAGGCCGCCCAGACCCGCCAGGCCGATCGGCACGGCGGCGCTCAGCGCGGCGCCGAACTGGCCGGTGGAGGTGAGGTCCGCGGTGCCGGTGACGGCCCGCAGGACGGAGAGCGCGACCAGCGCGCCGGCGATGATCAGCAGGATCCAGGGGTAGGTCAGCTTGCGCCGCCCGCTCTTCCCGGGGACCGCGAGCTTCGTCGCGGTCTTGAGGTCCGTACTCACGCCGACACCTCCGGCTTGTCGCTCTTGTCAGACTTGTCGGCGTTGGTCGTGCGGGACAGGGCGGCCAGCTCCTCGCCGACCTTGCGCTGCTGCAGCCGCAGCCCGTAGCGGCGCACGATCTCGTAGGCGATGACCACGCAGAGCACGATGACGCCCTGGATGACGCCGACGATCTCCTGCGCGTAGCCCTCGAACTCCAGCCGGGAGCCGGTGCGGTCGAGGAACGCCCACAGCAGGGCGCCGAAGGCCATCCCGACCGGGTGGTTGCGGCCGAGCAGGGCGATGGCGATACCGGTGAAGCCGATGCCGGCCGGGAAGTCCGTGCCGTACTGGAAGGACTCGCCGAGCAGGGTGGGCATGCCGACCAGACCGGCCGCGGCACCCGACAGCAGCATGCTGCTGACGACCATGCGCTTGACGCTGACACCGCTGGCCTCGGCGGCCGACTCGGAGGCGCCCACGGCGCGCAGGTCGAAGCCGAAGCGGGTGCGGTTGATGCCGAACCAGTAGAGCGCGCCGGCCAGCACCGCGATCACCACGAAGCCGTAGACCGGCTTGGGGTGGGTCGGGAAGGAGAAGAAGTGGCTGGATTCCGGGAGGAACTTGGTGTGCAGGAGGTTGCCGTCCTTGATGGCGAGGCGGCCGTCCTGCAGGAAGTAGCCGATGACCGAGGCGGCGATGGCGTTCAGCATGATCGTGGTGATCACTTCGCTGACGCCGCGGGTGGTCTTCAGCAGACCGGCGATGCCCGACCAGATCGCGCCCACCAGCATCGCGATGACGATGAGCAGGATGATCTGGATCGCGCCGGGGAGGGCGATGGCCCCGCCGACCGCGGCGGCCGCGAAGGCCGCCAGGCGGTACTGGCCGTCGACGCCGATGTTGAAGAGGTTCATGCGGAAGCCGATGGCCACCGCCAGCGCCGAAAGGTAGTACGGCACCGCCTTGTTGATGATCCAGACCTGGCTGTCGCTGTAGTGGCCGTAGTCGGCCATGATCCCGTAGGCCCGGAAGGGGTTCTCGCCGGACGCGAGGAAGACCAGGGACGAGATCACTATCGCGGCGACGATGGCCAGGGCGGGCGCGGCGATCGCGAGGATCACCTTGTCGCGGGTGGCGCTCCTGGCGATGGCGTCCACGGCGGGGTTCTTGGCGGGGCCCTTGGCGGGGCTGTTCGTGGAGGTACTCACTTCTGCTCACCGCCCTGCTCGCCGGCGCCGTGCGGCGCACCGTCCTGGGACGCACCGTCTTCCGGCGCGCCGCCTTCCGAAGCGCCGTCCTCCGGCGCGGTGAGGTGGCCGCTGGCGGCACCGGTCATGGCGGAGCCCAACTCCTCCGGGGTGATGACGGCGGGGTCCGCGTCCGCGACCAGCCGGCCCCGGTACATCACCCGCAGGGTGTCGGACAGCCCGATCAGCTCGTCCAGGTCGGCAGAGATCAGCAGCACCGCCAGGCCCTCGCGCCGCGCCTCGCGGATCTGTTCCCAGATCTGCGCCTGCGCGCCGACGTCGACCCCGCGGGTGGGGTGAGCGGCGATCAGCAGCTTGGGGTGGTGGCTCATCTCGCGGCCGACGATCAGCTTCTGCTGGTTGCCGCCGGAGAGCGAGGAGGCGGTGACCTCGATGCCGGGGGTGCGCACGTCGTACTCGGCGACGATGCGCGCGGTGTCCTTGCGGGCACCGGCCAGGTCGAGCAGCTTGCCCTTGCTGTTGGGCCGCTCGGTGACATGGCCCAGGATGCGGTTCTCCCACAGCGGGGCTTCCAGCAGCAGGCCGTGGCGGTGGCGGTCCTCGGGGATGTAGCCGACGCCGCCCTCGCGCCGGGCGCGGGTGGAGGCCCCGGACAGGTCGTCGCCGTCCAGGACGACGGTGCCGTGGTCGGGGGTGCGGGTCCCCATGACGGCTTCGACGAGCTCGGCCTGGCCGTTGCCCTCGACACCGGCGACGCCCAGCACCTCGCCCTTGTGGATGGTGAAGGAGATGCCGTCCAGAACGGTGCGGACCACTCCGTCGGAGTCGGTCGCGGAGAGGTGGAGATCGCGTACCCGCAGCATCTCCTCGTCCGTGACGGTCGACTCGCGGGTCTCCGGGGACGGCAGTTCGCTGCCGACCATCAGCTCGGCGAGCTGCTTGGGCGTGGTCGCGGACGGCTCGACCGACGCCACGGTCGTGCCGCGGCGTATGACGGTGATGTCGTCGGCGACCGACAGCACCTCGCCCAGCTTGTGCGAGATGAAGATGACGGTCAGGCCCTCGGACTTGAGCTCGCGCAGGTTGTCGAAGAGCGCGTCGACCTCCTGCGGGACCAGGACGGCGGTCGGCTCGTCGAGGATGAGGGTGCGGGCGCCGCGGTAGAGGACCTTGAGGATCTCCACCCGCTGGCGGTCGGCGACACCCAGGTCCTCGACCAGCACGTCGGGCCGGATGTGGAGCCCGTAGGCGTCGGAGAGCTCCGCTATCTTCGCGCGGGCGCCGGCGCCGATGCCGTGCAGCTTCTCCGCGCCGAGGACGGTGTTCTCCAGGACGGTGAGGTTGTCGGCCAGCATGAAGTGCTGGTGGACCATGCCGATGCCGCGGGCGATGGCGTCGCCCGGAGTGTGCAGGGTGACCTGTTCGCCGTCCAGCGCGATGGTGCCCTCGTCCGGCTTCTGCATGCCGTAGAGGATCTTCATCAGGGTGGACTTGCCGGCACCGTTCTCGCCGCAGAGGGCGTGGACGGTACCGCGGCGCACGGTGAGGTGGATGTCGTGGTTGGCCACGACGCCGGGGAACCTTTTGGTGATTCCGCGGAGTTCTACAGCGGGGGCGTCCGGGACGGCCCGGCCACTGCTCGTGGATGCTGCGTTGATGGCGCACTCCCCTCGGGGATGACGGTGCGGAAAGGACGAGGAAGCAAGAAAGCGGGACCGGAAGGTCACAGGGGGACGCGGGGACCGCCCCCCGGGGCCGGCGCTGCGGCGCCCCGGGGCGGATCGTCGTCCCTGGCTACGGCGCCTGGCTGCGGCGTCTGACTACGGCGTCTCCTTGACCTTCACCTTGCCCTCGATGATCTTCTTCCGGGCCGCGTCGATCTGCGGCTGGATGTCCTTGATGAAGCCGCCCGAGGTGGCGAGCGAAACGCCCTGGTGCTTGAGGTCGTAGGCGTGGATGCCGGTCAGCGGCTTGTGGTCCTCGTAGCTCTTGATCAGGTCGAAGACGGCCACATCGACGTTCTTCACTACCGAGGTCAGGATGTGGTTCTTGTACTTCGCCAGACCGGGCTGCTGGTACTGGTCGGAGTCCACCCCGATCCCCCAGACGCCCTTGTGCTTGCTGATCTCCTCGATCGAGCCGGCGCCCGACTGTCCGGCCGCCGTGTAGATCACGTCGATCCCGCTGTCGGTCATGCCCGCGGCCTTGGCCTTGGCGGCGCCCGGGTCGTTGAAGCCCTTGTCGTTGTTCGGGTAGAGGTACTGCGAGACGACCTTGGCCTTCGGGTCGGTGTCGCGTACGCCCTGCTCGAAGCCGGCCTGGAACTTCTGGATCAGCGCGTTGTTCACGCCACCGATGAAGCCCACCTTGTGGGTCTTGCTCTTCAGCGCCGCGGCGACACCGGCCAGGTAGGAGCCCTCGTGCTCGGCGAAGACCATGGCATCGACGTTCTTGCCCTGCGGCACGGCGTCCACGACACCGAAGCTGGTGTCGGGGAAGTCCTTGGCGACGTTCTGCACGGACTGGCTGTACGCGAAGCCGACGCCGATGACCGGGTTGTAACCGGCCTCGGCGAAGGACGACAGCCGCTGCTCGCGGTCCGCCTCGGTCTCGCCGTTCTTGGCGGTGAGCATCTTGACGTTGACGCCCAGCTTCTTCCGGGCGTTCTCGGTACCGCGGGCGGCCGCCTCGTTGAACGAGTGGTCGTCCCGGCCGCCGATGTCGAAGGCCAGTCCGACGCCCGCGTGCTTGGCGCGATTGGCCTCGGCGAAGCTCTGTCCGCACGCGGTGGCGGTGAACGCGAGACACGTGGTGGCGGTAGCCGCGGCGGCAATCCTGATGACCCGACGCACGGGGCCTTCCCTTCGCTCTAAGCGCCCCCTTTGGCGCTGGCTTGTCGGAGATTAACGCGCGTAGACCTGGCGCAAAACCCTCCACTGCGCGGACGTTATCGATTCGAGGCGTAGGGCACCTCGGCGAAACATCTGCGGCCGATATGCGAAGCCCGTCCCGGCTCGCGGCCGGAACGGGGTGATATGCGCTCATTGCGGTCAGTGGCCGCTTATAGGGGACAGAGTTCGGCCGCACCGCACCACCGGCGGTCCCGGGCCGCGGTGCCGTCAGCCCGCGAGGCTCCCGTCGAGCAGCGCGCAAGCCGTGAAGAGTTCCACGCCCACCTTGATCGCCTGTTCGTCGACGTCGAAGTCGCCGCGGTGCAGGTCGCGGCGGGTGGTGTCGGCGGGTGGGTGGACGCCGAGGCGGGCCATCGCGCCGGGGACGTGTTCGAGGTACCAGGAGAAGTCCTCGCCGCCGAGGGACTGCTCGGTGTCCTCGATGGCGCCCTCGCCGCGGCGGGCGGCCATCGCGGAGTGCAGCAGCTGGACGGTGACCGGCTCGTTGACCACCGGCGGGACCCCGCGGACGTAGGTGATCTGGGACTTTGCGCCGTGCAGCGTGGCGACCTCGTCGATCGCGGCATGGACCAGGTCCGGGGCCTGCCGCCAGGCTTCGAGGTCGAGGCAGCGGACGGTGCCGGAGAGCTCGGCGTGCTGCGGGATCACATTGCAGGCGTGTCCGGAGGCCAGGCGGCCCCAGGTGACCGCGAGCCCGGCGCGGGCGTCGACCCGGCGGGACAGCAGCGCCGGGACGTCCAGGGCGACCCGGGAGGCGGCGGTGACCAGGTCGGTGGTCAGGTGCGGGCGGGCGGTGTGGCCGCCGGGGCCGTCGAGGCCGACCTCCAGCCGGTCGCAGGCGGAGGTGATCGCGCCCACCCGCAGTCCGATCCGGCCGGCGTCGACGCGCGGATCGCAGTGGACGGCGAGGATCCGGCCGACGCCCTCCAGGGCGCCGGATTCGATCGCGTCGGGGGCGCCGCCGGGCAGCACCTCCTCGGCGGGCTGGAAGATCAGGCGGACCGGGCGGGGCAGGGCGCCGGTGCGGGCCAGCTCGGCGAGGACCAGGCCGGCGCCGAGGACGACGGTGGTGTGGACGTCGTGGCCGCAGGCGTGGGCGCGGCCGGGGACCGTCGAGGCGTAGTCGACGGTCTTGGTGTCCGGGATGGGCAGGGCGTCGATGTCCGCGCGCAGGGCCAGCAGGGGGCGGGCGGGGTCGGCGGCGAGCGCGCGTCCGTCGGCCGTCGCGGCCGGTGTACCGATGTCACAGATCAGGCCGGTGCCGGTGGCCAGTACCCGGGGCCGCAGGCCGGCCCGCTCCAGCCGTTCCTTGAGCGCAGCGGTGGTCCGGAACTCCTGGTTGCCGAGCTCGGGGTGCATGTGCAAGTCGCGCCGGAAGCCGATGAGTTCGGCGCGCAACGCGTCGGGGAGCGCGCCGGGGAGCTGGTCCCCGGCGGGAGTACGGGCGGTGCCGGCATCGCGGGAGATCGAGTGGTTCACCCCTGGAAGGTTACGGCCCTGGAGGGGGCAACTGTCCCTCGATCAACAAAAGTTCAGCCCGTTAGGGGAAGAAAATCTAGGCCGCTCGGCGCATGGACGGTTTATGCGAAGGGTATGCAGTAAGGCTTCCCGCGCCCTGTCATCCGGCGGCCACCCGCTGGGTGAACGGCAGTCGCTGCACGTCGCGGGCGGTGCCGGTGACCCCGTCGAGAAAGCCCTGGGCGCGTGGTGAGGCGTGGGCCGTCAGCCACTCCGGGTCGATGTCGCAGACCGCGACCTTGACCTCGGTGCCCAGCAGGGCGAGCGGCAGGGTGTGCACGACGGTGGAGGGGAAGCTGACGATCAGCCGTCCGATGGGGCCGCGCCGGGCGATCAGTTCCAGTGGCAGGTCGGGGCGGACGATCTCCAGCCCCGTTTCCGTCACCAGCCGGCGCAGCTTGTCGGCGCTCTCCTTGCGGTGGGCGAAGTAGCGGGTGGCGCCGTGCGTACGGGCCAGGGCGGCGACGGCGGCCAGGTAGCGGTCGGCGTCCACGACCCCGGTCTCCACCAGCGAGGTGCCGACGATGTCGGCGGCGCGGGTGAGCCGGGGCGGGCCGAAGCGGTCGCGGGTCCAGGCGAACTCGTTGGTGGTGACCTCGACGCCCGGCGGTGCGTCGACGGGCATCGAACTGAACAGGCCGACGGTGCGCCGGCCGCCCTCCGGCGCCGGGGTGAGCCGACGCCGCGCTGTGGCCGAGAACGGCGCGAAGGCGAGGTCCCGCGGCCCGCGTCCACTGCCGTTGCGGTGCCAGCGCACCAGCCGTTCGCCGCGGGCGAGTTGGGAGATGAACTCCATGGTGGCGGTGCCGTCGTCGACCACGATCAGATCGCGTGCCCGGGTGAGGGTGAGCAGCAGCTGGACGTAGCGGGAGAACGGGTCGCCGATGACGATGCGGCGGGCGCGGCGCAGCAGCGGGGTGAGCCCGCCGATGGTGCGCATCGGCGCGGTCGGGCCGCCGCGAGCCTCCTCCCAGCGCACCGTATGGCCTTCGTCGCGGGCGAGTTCGGCCATCCGGCGCAGCTGTCCGCGGGTCATCGGGTCCTGCGGGGAGAGCACGACGACGGTGAGCGCGGTGGCCTGTGCCGTGTACGCCCATTCCAGGACGTTCAGCAGCTGCACCGGGCTCTCGACGAAGGCGAGGGTGCCGGCGTCCCGGGCGGCGGCGTCCGGTCCCGCGCCGGTGCGTGCGGGCCGGGGGCGCTGCCGCGGCACCCCCAGGAGACGACGGGCGGGAGAACCCGTCGTCTCCTGGGGCGGGGCCCCGGCGCCAGGTGTGACGGACCCGGCGCGGGCCCCTTCACGTGAGCTCACCATCGCTCCCGTCGGTTCGCCCGGTGACCGTCAGACCGCCGCCGGCTCGGCGCCGGCCTCGGCCTCGGCCACCACGCCGGTGACGCGGCGCAGCTTCTTCATCGGGCCGAGCTCGCTCTCGTAGACCTTCTTGACGCCGTCGCCCAGGGACTCCTCGATGGTGCGGATGTCACGGACCAGGCGGGACAGGCCGCCGGGCTCGACGGAGGCGGCCTGGTCGGAGCCCCACATCGCGCGGTCGAGGGTGATGTGGCGCTCGACGAAGGTGGCGCCGAGGGCGACCGCGGCGAGGGTGGTCTGCAGACCGGTCTCGTGGCCGCTGTAGCCGATCGGGACGTTGGGGTACTCGTCCTGCAGGGTGTTGATCATGCGCAGGTTGAGCTCTTCGGCCTTGGCCGGGTAGGTGCTGGTGGCGTGGCAGAGGAGGATGTTCTCGCTGCCCAGGACCTCGACGGCGTGCCGGATCTGCTTGGGGGTGGACATGCCCGTCGAGAGGATGACGGTGCGGCCGGTGGCGCGCATGGCGCGCAGCAGGTCGTCGTCGGTGAGCGAGGCGGAGGCGACCTTGTAGCAGGGCACGTCGAACTTCTCCAGGAAGGCGACCGACTCGACGTCCCACGGGGAGGCGAACCAGGCGATGCCGCGCTTCTTGCAGTACTCGTCGATGGCGCGGTAGCCGTCCTCGTCGAACTCCACGCGGTGGCGGTAGTCGATGTAGGTCATCCGGCCCCAGGGGGTGTCGCGCTCGATGTCCCACTGGTCGCGCGGGGTGCAGATCTCCGGGGTCCGCTTCTGGAACTTGACGGCGTCGCAGCCGGCGTCGGCGGCGGCGTCGATCAGCGCGAAGGCGTTCTCCAGGTCGCCGTTGTGGTTGATGCCGATCTCGCCGGTGACGTAGACGGGGCGGCCGGGGCCGGCCTCGCGGGAGCCGAGGGTGCGGAGGCGGGAGTTGCTGCTCATGGGGAGGATTCCTTCGTGTTGATCAGGGGTGTGCGGGTGGAACAGGTGAGCGGGTCGTTCAGGGGTTTTCAGGGGGTGTGCAGGGGGTCTTGGTGGGTTACAGGGACGGGCCCAGCAGCCAGGCGGCGATCTCGCGGATCGCGCCGCTGCCTCCGGGCGTCGCGGTGAGCGCGCGGGCCGCGCCGCGCACCACGTCGTGTGCGCCTGCGACCGCCACGGGCCAGCCGACGAGGTCGAAGCACGGCAGGTCGTTGACGTCGTTGCCGACGTAGAGCACGCGCTCGGGCGCGATGCCGGCTTCCTCGCACCACTGCTTGAGGGCGAGGTCCTTGCGGTCGATGCCGTGCAGGACGGGCACCTGCAGCTTGCGGGCCCGTGCGGCGACGACCGGGTTGGTCTCCGTGGACAGGATCAGCAGCTTGAGCTCCGCCTTGCGCAGGGCGGCGATGCCGAGGCCGTCGCCGCGGTGCACCGCGACGATCTCCCGTCCGTCGGCGTCGATCAGCACCCGGTCGTCGGTCTGGGTGCCGTCGAAGTCGAGGACGACGGCGTCGATGTCGTCGAGGGTCGGCAGCGCGCCGGGGCGCTCGGCGTCCAGCAGCGGGGCCAGCGCGCGGGCGCGGGCCAGGTCGTGCGGGTCGTCGATCTCCAGCACCCGGGCGGGGTCGGTGCGCACGAGCTCGGTGCGGCCGAAGAAGCGGTGGCCGCCGGCGCGGAAGCCGGCCGCTTCCATGGCGTAGGCGGCGCCGGTCTCCAGCAGGTCCTGGGGGCGGTCCTGGCGGCGCGGCCGGAAGGACTTGTCGTGGTTGACGCCGTGGCCGCCGTCGGTGGCGGTCGCGCCGCCCACCGCGGGTTCTGCGTCGCGCCAGACGAAGCCGTGGAACGGGGCCACGGTCAGCGCGCTGTCGGCGCCGCCCTCGACGACCGCCGCAGCCACGCCGTCGATGTCCTCGCGGATGATGAACGGGCTGGTGCACTGGACCAGCAGCACCGCGTCGACCCGGGCGCCGTGCTCGGCCTCGTAGGCGTCCATGGCGTGCAGGACGGCGGCCTCGCTGGTGGCGGTGTCGCCCGCGATGTCGCCGGGGCGCCGTACGACGACCGCGCCGGCGCCGCGGGCCGCGGCCGCTATCCCGGCGTCGTCGGTGGAGACCACGACATCGGTGACCAGGCGGGCGGCGCGGCACTCGCGGACCGCACGGGCCACCAGGGGCACTCCCCCGACGGCGGCGAGGTTCTTGGCGGGCACGCCCTTGGAACCGCCGCGGGCGGGGATGACGGCCACCACGGTCGGCGGGCTGCTCTGCGGGTTCGGCGGCATTTCGGGCTCCTTCCGGGGGCCGTGCGGGCTCCGGGGGCGGGCGGGCGGCGGGAGGGTCACAGCTGCCCCCAGCGGCGGATGGCGGGGGCGACGCGCTGGACGCCGTGGCGGTAGGCGCCGCGGGCGGCCTCGCGGACCGTCTCGCGGGCGACCCGGCGCAGTCCGCCGGTCTCCTCGGGGGCGTCCGCGTAGCCGGCGATCGGCTCGCCGTGTGCGTCCAGGCCGTGCCGGGCGAGGATGCCGGGGAGGTAGCCGGGGGCGGTGCGGGGTGTGTAGTACGGGGCGATCGGCGGCATCCGGTCGGCGGTGCGCAGCGCGGTGACCCGGGCGCGGGCGGCGTCGAAGGCCTGCTCGTAGTCGCCTTCGGCGGCGACGCCCTGCCGGGCGAGCCAGTCCGCTTTGGGCTCCGGGCGGTGCCCGGCGTCCAGCTCGTCCCAGGAGGCGAGGCAGCCGGAGCCGAGGAAGTGGTGGTTGCCCAGGACCTCGCGGATGCCGAGGTCGGTGAGGACGGCGGTGGGGATGCCGCGGTGCAGCGATTCCAGGGCGGCGGTCGAGCTGACCGTCACCATCAGGTCGGTGCGGTCCAGGACCTCGCCCATGTTGCCGTACACGAGGCGGCAGTTGGCCGGCAGACCGCCGGGGGCCTTGGCGGCGAGCTTCTGGTAGGGCAGTTCCTCGATGTGGGTGGTGTGCTCGCCCGGCTTGCTGCGGAGCTTGATCAGCACCTCGCGGTCCGGGTGCTTGCGGGCGTGCTCCACGGCCCGGCGCAGCAGGTACGTCCGGTCGGCGCGGCTCTCCGGGACGGAGGGCTGGGCGGCGAACACCACGGTGTACGGGTTCCGTGTGCCGGTTGTGCCCTCACCGCGGTAGCGGTCGCCGCCGAGGAACGGCAGGGCGCATTCGACGACGCTGCCGTCATCGGCGCCGACCCCGCGGTAGACCTCGCGGAACCGGTCGGCGTCGTGCCGGGAGTTGGCGAGGACGACATCCGCGCCGTGCCGCAGCAGCAGCCCGTCGGCAAGCTTCTCGTAGACCACACCGACATAGCCGGTGACGACGACGGGGCGGGTCTGCGCTCCTCGCCAGGCGCGGGCGAGGCCGTGCAGCATCGCCTGCACCGCACCGCCGACACAGGCCAGCACGACGACGTCGTAGCGCGTACGGTCGACGGACCGGACGAAGTCGACGCCCCTGATTTCGCGCAGCGCGTCCGCACGGGCGCCGACCTCGTCAAGCTGTCGGACCGTGGGAGTGGCGCGGCCGCGGAGAAGGTAGCCGTCGAGCCGGATGTCCGATTGGATTCGGTACGCTGTCAAAGCGCCCCATTTCCATCGGGTATCCGAGTCGGCGAGTACGGCGACCCGCGGCGAAGAGTGGGTACGTGATGGCACGTCGAAGACGCTAGGAAGCCATTCCGTTTGGCGGGCCAACTGGGTCGCAACAAAGGGTTAACAGCGGGTCGACGAATGGCTAACCAGCCCGATTGTCGACCTGGTTAACCATCCCGCCATTCTTCGTTCACCTTGAGGCCCGCGTCCGGTAAAGACGAATGCCGCCCGCGCACCTAACGTCACCCGGGTGGTTAAGCTCTCCGTCATCGTGCCGTTCTACAACGTGCAGACATACGCGCCCGACACCCTGAAAAGCCTGGCGGCCAACGCCCGCGAAGATTTTGAATTCCTGCTCGTCGACGACTGTTCCCGCGACGAGACCCCGGAGATTCTTGCGCGCGCCGGGCGCGAGCTGCCGGGCGCCAGAGTGCTGCGGCACGAACGCAACGGCGGCCTGGCCACCGCCCGGAACACCGGCCTGGACGCGGCCCGCGGCGAGTACCTCACCTTCCTGGACGGTGACGACTGGCTCGCGCCCGGTTACTATCCTCAACTCCTCGGCGCCATGGAGGAGTTGGGATGTGACTTCGTCCGTACCGACCACGTGCAGTGCACCGCGCGCGCACGCAGCGTCCACCGTGTTCCGCACGGCCGGCGCGGGGTGGTGCTGGACCCGCGCGAGGTGATCCTGCCCGCCGACCGCTCCACCTCCGTCGACTACGCCTTCGCCTGGGCCGGGATGTACCACCGCCGGCTGCTGGACGAGGGGGTACTGCATTTCCGGGACGGGCTGCGCACCGCGGAGGACCGCCCGTGGATCTGGCGGCTGCACCGCGAGGCGAAGTCCATGGCGGTGGTCGGGCTGCTCGGTGTTTTCTACCGGCGCGGAGTGGCGTCCTCACTGACCCAGATCGGAGATGTGCGGCAATTGGACTTCATTCGCGCCTTCGATCAGGTGATCGAGGAAACGGCGCAGGACCGCGATGCGGATCTTCTGCTGCCGAAGGCGGTGCGCACCTATTGCGCGATCATTTCCCACCACCTCGGTTCGATCGAACGTTTCGAACCGCAGGTCGCCCGTAAATTGCGCGCGATGAGCGCCGCGGCCCTGAAACGCATGCCGCAGGACGTACTGAAGGAAGCCCTGGATTCGATGGATGTGCAGCGTGCGTCCCGGCTGCGGCGGCTGCGCCGTCGCCCGGTCCCCGCGGAGGTGGCCGCCTGATGTCCACCCGCCCGCGTACCCAGATCTTCATGGCGTCCACGCTCTACGGTGCGGCGACGCTCGCCGCCGCGCTGGACGCCGACTGCTTCGCACCGGCCGACCGCCGTCTGCTGCTGCTCAGCAACAACGCCACGACCCCGGAGACCAGCGCGTCGCTGGACACCATGCCCGGCTTCGAGCCGCTGCGCGGCCGCTTCGACCGGGTGCTGTCGTGGAACGAGACGATCAGCCCGTTCCACCCCGGCGGCTGGTCGCCGCGCTCGGACGACGCCCCGTTGTGGGAGCGGCATCTGCGGCTGCTGTGGGGCCTGGGCGACGACCACATCGAGCTGGTCGTGGAGTCCATCCAGGTCAACCCGGCACTGGCGATCGCCCAGCTGTTCCCGGACGCGCCGATCGATGTCTACGCCGACGGCCTGATGAGCTACGGGCCCACCCGCAACAAGCTCGACCCGCTGATCGGCACCCGGATCAACCGGCTGCTGCACCTGGACCTGGTGCCGGGCCTGACGCCGCTGCTGCTCACCGAGTTCGACGTCGCGGCGCAGACCGTACCGACCGACGCCTTCACCAAGGTGCTGGCCGAACTCGGTGACGCCAGCGGCGAGGTGGCGGTCCCGGAGGGCGCCGCGCTACTGCTCGGCCAGTACCTCTCCGCGCTGGGCATCCTCACTCCGGAGGAGGAAGAGGAGCTGCATGTGCGGATGGTGCGCGGCGCCGCCGAGCGCGGCCACCGCGAGATCGTCTTCAAACCGCACCCGTCCGCGCCGGCCCGCTGGTCACGGCTGCTGGAGCGGGAGGCCGGGAAGCTGGACATCGCGCTGACCGTGCTGGACACCCCGGTGCTCGCCGAAGTGCTCTACCAGCGGATGCGGCCCGCGCTCGTCGTCGGCTGCTTCTCCACCGCGCTGCTGACGGCGGCCACGTTCTACGGTCTGCCGACCGCGCGGACCGGCACCGGCCTGCTGCTGGAACGGCTCACCCCGTACCAGAACAGCAACCGCGTCCCGGTCACGATCGTGGACGCGCTGGTGCCCGACCTGGGCGACCGCAGCGAGCGCCCGCGCGCCTTCGCCACCCCCGAGAGCATCGAGGGCCTGGTCGCCGCGGTCGGCTATGCGATGCAGCACCAGATCTATCCGCAGCTGCGGCCGGCCGCCGAGCGCTACCTCGCGGCGCATCTCGACCAGGTCACCTGGCGCTACTTCAAGCGCCGCCGGCTGACCGCGCTGGCGCTGCCCGGCGCGATCCCCTCCCAGCTGTCGTTCCTGCCGCGCAATCCCACCGTCCGCAAGGTCGCGCGCCGGGCGCGTGCGGTGCAGCGGCGGCTGAAGAAGCGGGCCGCTTTCGGATGACCACGTCCCCGCTGACGACCGGCGCGCCGCCCGCCGCGCCGGATGTCGTCACCACCGCCCCACAGCCCGCGATACGGGGGCGCAGCCGCACCGGACCCTCGCGGCTGCGCGCCCTGGACGGGCTGCGGCTGCTCGCCGCGCTGATGGTCGCCGCGTACCACTTCGGGGGCCGCAACGGCGAGATATCGCAGGCCTGGGGCGGTTCGCCCGCCCATCAATTCCCCACCGCCGCGCCGCTGTTCGCCTACGGCTGTCTGGGCGTGCAGATCTTCTTCGTGATCAGCGGCTTCGTGATCTGCCTCAGCGGCTGCGGCCGGACGCTGCGCGCGTTCACCGCCTCCCGCGTCTCCCGCCTCTATCCGGCGTACTGGGCCGCGATCCTGCTGGTCACCGCGGTCTTCGCGCTCCCCTGGGTCGCCTACAAAGCGCTGCCGCCCAGCGAGGTGCTGACCAATCTGACCATGCTGCAGCAGCCGTTGGGCGTGGACCGGGTGCTCGGGGTGTGCTGGACCCTCTGGGCGGAGATGCGCTTCTACGCCCTCTTCGCGCTCTGCGTCGTCCTGCCCGGTGCCACCCGCGGCCGGGTCGTGCTCTTCTGCGCGGGCTGGACCCTGGCGGCCGCGCTCGCGCAGGCCGCCCACGAGCCCTTCCTCGACACCGTGCTGATGCCCGAGTACGCCCCGTTCTTCATCGGCGGGGTGGGCCTGTACCTGCTGCACCGCTACGGCGCCCGCGATCCGGTCGCCTGGGCGATCGTGCTGGTCAGCTGGCTGATCGGCCAGCATTACGCGGTCGCCGGGCTGTGGCACGCACCGTCGGCCACCGCGTTCTCCTACCGCTCGACCGCCGTCATCATCGCCGTCGTCACCCTGGGGTTCGCCCTGGTCGCGGCGGTCGCCCTGGGCAAGCTGCAGTGGGCGAACTGGCGTTGGCTGACCGTGGCCGGCGCGCTGACCTACCCGTTCTACCTCGTGCACGAGCACCTGGGCTGGGTCGTGGTGCGGGCGCTGCACCACGGCCTCGGGCTGCCGTCGTACGCGACGCTGATACTGACCGTCGGGCTGATGCTGCTGCTCGCGTGGGTGCTGCACCGCTTCGTCGAGCGTCCGCTGACGCCCGTCCTGAGGCGGTCGATCGACCCACGGCGCTGAGGCCGGGCCCGGACGGGCGGACGAGGGAAGAGCGGGCGGACGGGCGGCGTCCGTGGCGCTACGGCCGCCCGCCCGCCCCCGCCGCACTCAGCCCCGCGCCTCCGGCCCCAACACGGCCTCGATGCCCGCGACGACGATCCGCAGCCCGGCCTCGAAGCTCCGCTCCAGATCGCCGAACATCACCTGGCCGGCCTGCGCCGCGAGCGGAAACTCCGGCCCGAGCTGCCGTTCGCGCTCAGGCAGGTCATAGGCCGGATCGCGGATCTCGCGCTGTCCGGGCACGGGGTGGACCGACTGCTCCTCGATCACCACGGCCACGGTGAAGTTGTACGCGGTCCACCAGGCCTGCGCGGCCGCATCCAGAGTGAAGCCCGCTCCCGTCAGGCAGGTCATCAGGAATTCGAGCGCCCCGGCGGCGGCGGTGCCGTCGGTCATCCGCGTACCGCTGAAGACCTTGGCGCCGTCGCGGTAGCCGAGCAGTTCGCGGCGCACCCTCCGGCAGCTGTCGAGCAGCGTTTCCTGCCAGGTGCCGTCGTGCGGGCCCGCGCCGAGCCCGCCGTCCTCCGGGCTCCCGGTCATCCGCCGGGTCATCTCGGTGGCCATCTCGTCCAGCAGTTCCTGCTTGTTCTTGAAGTGCCAGTACAGCGCGGGGGCCTGGACGTTCAGCTCCTTGGCGATGCCCCGCAGGGTGAGCCCGTCGAGGCCGACCTCGTTCAGCAGCCGCAGTGCGGTGTCCACGACCTGTTTCCGGTCGATGCGCGAAACCATGTTGACAACTTAACACCGTTAAAGCCATTCTCGTGAACATGGCACTTAACAACGTTAAGGAAACCTTTGGCGCCGCCCTGCCCCACGACGGCACGACGGTCGACGTACTGATCGCCGGCGCGGGCCCGACCGGCCTCGCCCTGGCCATCGACCTCACCCGCCGCGGCCTGCGCACCCTGCTCGTCGAGCGGCAGGACCGCCTCTCGCCCGGCGCCCGCGGCACCGGCGTGCAGCCGCGCACCCAGGAGGTCTACGACGACCTCGGACTGGTGGACGCGGCCTTCGCGGCCGGCAGCCTCTACCCGAGGACCGCCCTCTGGGAGAACGGCGAAATCGTCGACGTCACCGAGATGATCGAGCGGGTCGACCCGACGCCCGCCACGCCGTACTCCAACGGCCTGATGCTGCCGCAGTTCCGCAACCTGGAGCTGCTGTACGCGCGACTGCGAGAGCTCGGCGGAGACGTCCTCTTCCGCACCGAACTCACCACGTTCGAACAGGACTCGGCCGGC
Organism: Streptomyces sp. NBC_00400; assembly: GCF_036048035.1. Taxonomy (NCBI): domain Bacteria; kingdom Bacillati; phylum Actinomycetota; class Actinomycetes; order Kitasatosporales; family Streptomycetaceae; genus Streptomyces; species Streptomyces sp. NBC_00400. Next base: position 3,006,239 of record NZ_CP107940.1, read on the forward strand.
GTGACGGCCCGTCTGCGGCACGCCGACGGGGCGGAGCGCACCGTGCACGGGGCCTATCTGGTCGCCACCGACGGCGGGCGCAGCACCATACGCCGCGCGCTCGGCGTCAAGATGAGCGGTCCGGAGCTGGAACCGGTCGCCGTACTGCTCGCGGACCTCCGGGTGGACGGCCTGGACCGCGACCACTGGCACCGCTGGGAGCTGCCGACCGGCGGATTCGCGGGCCTTCTCCCGCTGGCCGGCACCGACTACTTCCAGACCATGATCGCGGGCTTCGACGGCACACCGGACACCTCACCCGAGTCGGTCCGTGCCGAGCTCGCGGCGCACACCCACCTCGACGCCGCGCAGATCGGCGAGGTCCTGTGGTCCTCCCTCTTCCGCCCCCGGGCGGGCCTGGTCGAGCGCTACCGCACCGGCCGGGTCTTCCTGGCCGGCGATGCCGCGCACATCCACTCCCCGGCGGGCGGCCAGGGCCTGAACACCAGCGTCCAGGACGCCTACAACCTCGGCTGGAAGCTCGGCCAGGTGCTGCGGCAGGGCGCGGACGACAGCCTCCTCGACACCTACGAGACCGAGCGCCGCCCGATCGCCGAGAGCATCCTCGACACCAGCACCCGGCTGCACCGCACCCGCGAGATGCGCCGCGGCCGCGATCTGCACCAGCTCGGCATCGGCTACCCCGGCAGCCCGCTCACCCGGGAGCTGCGCACGGACCTCGCCGAGGGCATCCCCGCCGCGGGCGACCGGGCCCCCGACGCCCCGTGCACCACGGCCGACGGCACGCCCGCCCGGCTCTTCGACGCCTTCCGCGGCCCGCACTTCACCCTGCTCGACCTGGGCGGCACCGGCATCGACGACAGCACCCTGCCCGCCGATCCGGCCCTGCTGCGCCTCGTCCGCGTCGGCGGCCCGGCCCCCGACCTGATCGACACCGACGGCCACATCCGCGACGCCTACGGCCCGGACCCCGCCGTCCTCCTCATCCGCCCCGACGGCTACCTCGCTCTCGCCGCCCCGCCCGAGGACGCGACGGCCCAGGTGGCGGCGGCCCTGGGGACGTACTTCGGCGCGGGCGCGGTGGCGGCGGCCCGCTGAGCGCCACCGGCCGGCGCGGGGGTCCGGCCCGCGGTCACGACCCCGCGCCCCCGGCCGCGAGCAGCGCCCCCGCCTCGTCCCGGGCCCGGCCGATCGGGTCGGGGAAGATGTCCAGGCCGTGAGCGACCAGGGCCCCTTCGTGCAGGAGCATCAGCGCCCGGCCCAGCCGCTCGGCCCGGCCGGGCGCCGCGGCCGCGGCCAGATCGGTGAACAGCGCGAGCATCCACTGCTTCTGCGCGGTGATGATCGCGTACGCGGGGTGGGCCGGATCGCTGATCTCGGCGTGGGCGTTGACCATGCTGCACCCCTTGGCGCTGTGCTCGGCCGACCAGTCCCGCGAGGCGTCGAAGACGGCCAGGATCCCCGCCGCGGGCGCCGGCCCCGCGGCGTCGAGATACGGCGCCAGAAAGGCCCGCCAGCGCTCGTCGCGGTCGGCCAGGTACTCCACGACGATCTGCTCCTTGGAGCCGAACCGGTCGTAGAGGGTCTTCTTCGTCACCCCGGCCTCGGCCGCGATCAGATCCACCCCGACCGCATGGATGCCGCGCTCGTAGAACAGCCGCTCGGCGGCCGCCAGGGCGCGGCGCGCGGCGGGCGTCATGGTGATCCGACGTGGTGTCTGCGAAGGAGTACCCATGGCAAAAAGTATACCGATCTGTATAGTGAAAGGAGAGGTATACAGATCGGTTTACCGAAGGGGGATGGCATGCACTTCCTGCTCTCGGCCGCCTTTGTGCTGTGCTGGAGCTCCGGCTTCATCGGGGCCAAGCTCGGCGCGGGCAGCGCGCCCGCGGCCACGCTCCTGATGTGGCGGTTCCTGCCGCTCGCCGCCGTCCTCGCCCTCGTGGCGGCCACCGCCGCCCGCGCCTCGTGGCGGGACCTGACGGCACGGGACCTGGCCCGGCAGGCCGCCATCGGCGCCCTGTCCCAGAGCGGCTATCTGTTCACCGTCTACTCCGCGATCCAGCTCGGGGTCTCCAGCGGCACCACGGCCCTGATCGACGGCACCCAGCCCCTGGTGGCCGGGGCGCTCGCCGGGCCGGTGCTGCACCAGTACGTCTCCCGCCGGCAGTGGCTCGGGCTGTGCCTGGGCCTGGCCGGCGTCGTCCTGGTCACCACGGCCGACGCGGCCGCCGGGGCGGGGGTGAGCCGGTGGGCGTATCTCGTCCCGTTCCTCGGCATGTCCTCGCTGGTGGCGGCCACCTTCCTGGAGGGCCGCTCGCGCACCCGGGTCGCGCCGTCGGTCGCGATGACCGTCCACTGCACCACCAGCGCCGTCCTCTTCACCGCCCTCGCCGCCGGCACCGGCGCCGTGCGGCCGCCCGCCGCGCTCTCCTTCTGGGTCGCGGTCGGCTGGCTGGTGGCACTGTCCACCTTCGGCGGGTACGGGCTGTACTGGCTGATCCTCAGGCGCTTCGGCGTCACCGAGGTGAACACGCTGATGTTCCTGATGGCGCCGGTCACGGCGCTGTGGGGAGCCGCCATGTTCGGCGAACCGTTCGGCCCGCAGACCGCCGCCGGGCTGGCGGTCGGCCTCGCGGCGGTCGCGCTCGTGCGCCGCGGAGCGACGCCCCCGGCCGCGGCCCCCGCCGCGCATCCGCCCCCACGCGCACGAGGCCGTACCAGCGGGCATCCGCTCGTACGGCCTCGTGCCGGGGACGGGCGCCTGAGGGGGGTGGGGCGCCCGGGACGGTGATCCGTCCGGAAAGAACAAAGGGACAGCGGTCCGGCGGACCAGGGGCTCTGGGGAACTCCTGAAGGACCGGGGAGAGCCAGGAGAGCTAGAGGCAACGCCGTTCAGTTAGGCGCGGAGGTCGTTCGTCAAGGCTGGTGAACGAGGCAGCGGAGCTGCTGTAGAAGAGGGCTGTCCTCCAAGACATCCTCACTACGGGAGCTCCGCTGTTGGAACAGGCTGCCATAACCAGGACGGCCCGGGTAGCGGCCGGGGTGTTCGCGCCGGGGCATATCGGTGAGCTGACCCGGATCGTGCCGTTCGAGATGGTCGATGCGGTGCTGGCGGAGACCGGTGCGGTGCAGCGCAGGGTCCGGCTGGTGCCGGCGCGGGTCACGGTGTACCTGCTGCCGGCCGCGGCACTCTTCAACGGGCTGGGCTACCAGCAGGTCTTCGACCGGCTGTGCGCCGGGCTGGCGGGCCTGCCGCTGCTCCGGCCCAGCGGCAGTGCTCTTCGCCAAGCCCGCCAGCGGCTGGGTCCGGCACCGATGAAGGCGCTGTTCAACCTGGTGAGCGGACCCGCGGCCACGACCGCTGCCGCCGGGCGGTGGCGGGGACTGAGGGTCGTCGCGGTTGACGGCACCCTGCTGCCGGTCCCGGACTGCCCGGCCAACCTCGCGGTGTTCACCCGGCAGCGGCTCGGCAACGGGACCTCGGGCTACCCGCAACTGCGTCTGGCCGCGCTGGTGGCCTGCGGCACCCGGTCGGTGATCGGGGCCGTGTTCGGCCCGGCCACGCATGGCGAGCTGGAATACGCCCGCTGCCTGGCAGACAGCCTGCGGCCCGGAATGCTGCTGCTGGGCGACCGGAACTTCTCCTCCGCCGCCCTGCTGAACCAACTGGCCGCCACCGGCACCCATCTGCTCGTCCGCTGCAAGGCCAACCGGAAACTGCCCGCGGTGGCCCGCTGCCACGACGGCTCGGTACTGACCCGGATCGGACCGCTGACCATGCGCGTCATCGACGCCGAGATCACCATCCGCACTGCCCAGGGCACCCGCACCGGCCACTACCGGCTGCTGACCACCCTTACCGACCCGGCCACCCACCCGGCTGGTGAACTCGTCCGGCTCTACCACGAGCGCTGGGAGATCGAGACCGCCTACGCCGAGCTGAAGTCGACGACTCTGGGCGGACGTGTCCTGCGGGCCCGCACTCCCGACGGCATCGAACAGGAAGTCTGGGCCCTGCTGACCGCCTACCAGGCATTACGCACTGCGATGACCGACGCCACCGACAGCGCCCCGGGCACCGACCCGGACCGGGCCGGCTTCACCACGGCCCTCGCCGCTGCCCGAGACCAACTTGTCCTGGCCGCGGGCGTCATCACCGGCACCGACATCGATCTCGTCGGCACCATCGGCCGTCACGTCCTGGCTCACCTCCTGCCGGCCAGGCGGGTCCGCACCAAAGACCGCATCGTCAAACGCGCAATCTCCAAATACAACGCACGCGGACCCGCCATCGACCGCACCACCTACAAGGCCACCATCAGCATCACCATGCTCACAAGCAGCCCTTGACACCACCGAGCCCGCCCTAACTGAACGGCGTTGGAGCTAGAGGACCAGCGAGAGCAGCAGGACGCACCCGATCCCGACGACCGAGATCAGCGTCTCCATCACCGACCAGGTCTTCAGCGTCTGGCCGACGCTCATCCCGAAGTACTCCTTGACCAGCCAGAATCCGGCGTCGTTGACATGGCTGAAGAACAGCGAGCCGCACCCGATGGCCAGCACCAGCAGCGCGGCGTGGGTGGTGCTCATGTCCGCGGCGAGCGGGCCGACCAGTCCGGCGGCGGAGATGGTGGCCACCGTCGCGGAGCCGGTCGCCAGCCGGATGGCGACCGCGATCAGCCAGGCCAGCAGCAGCGCGGAGATGTTCCAGCCCTTGGAGACGTCCAGGATCATCTGGCCGACACCGGCGTCCACCAGCGTCTGCTTGAAGCCGCCGCCCGCGCCCACGATCAGCACCACCCCGGCGATCGGGCCGAGCGACTTCTCGACGGTGGTGGCGATCCGGCCGCGGGTGAACCCGGCCGCCCGGCCCAGCGTGAACATCGCGACGAGCACCGCGGTGAGCAGCGCGATCAGCGGTGAGCCAACGACGTCGAAGACCCTCTGGACCGTGTGCTCCGGATCGTCGACGACGATGTCCACCAGCGCCTTGGCCAGCATCATCACCACCGGCAGCAGCACGGTGGCCACGGTGATCCCGAAGCCGGGCCGCTTCTCCAGGTCGTCAGAGGCGCGCTCGGGCACCATCTTCTCCGGCGGCTGGATGTCCACCCAGCGGGCCGCGTAACGGGAGAAGACCGGGCCGGCGATGATCGCGGTCGGAATGGCGACGACCACACCGAGCGCGAGGGTGATGCCGAGGTTCGCCTTGACGGCGTCGATCGCGGCGAGCGGGCCGGGGTGCGGCGGTATCAGCCCGTGCATGACGGACAGTCCGGCCAGCGCGGGGATGCCGATCCGCATCAGCGAGAAGTTGCCGCGCTTGGCGACCAGCAGCACCACCGGGATCAGCAGCACGATGCCGACCTCGAAGAAGATCGGCAGCCCCACGATCCCGGCGATCAGCACCATCGCCCAGGGCATCGCCGACCGGCCCGACTTCGCCAGGATCGTGTCGACGATCTGGTCCGCGCCGCCCGAATCGGCGAGCAGCCGCCCGAGGACGGCACCGAGCGCGATCAGCACACCCGTGCCCGCGACCGTCGTGCCCAGCCCCGTCGAGAAGCTGGTGATCGCCTTGTCGAGGGGCGCACCGGCCACCGCGCCGAGCACCAGCGAACCGATGATCAGCGACAGGAAGGCGTGCAGCTTGAACTTGGTGATGAGCAGGACGATGACGGCTATGCCGGCCAGGACGGCGATGCCCAGCTGTGCGTGACCGGCCGAGGTGATCGGCTCGGTCGCATCCGCTGCGAGCATCTCGACGCTGAGATGTGTCACGGCGATTCCCTTGGTTGGACGGGAGGGGGAGAGGGGTGCTGCTGGTGGGACGGCCCTGAGGAGGGGTGCGGGTGGGGGCAGGGGTAGGGGTGGGGCCGCCGGGCCTATCCAGCCGGCGCGGTCATCGCCCGCAGTGCGGCCACCGCGCGCCCGGCGATCTGCTCCGGGCTGCCGGACACATCCACGGCGACGCCCGCCTCCTCGCGCCCGAGCGGTTCGAGCGTGGCGAACTGGGAGTCCAGCAGCGCGGCCGGCATGAAGTGGCCCCGGCGCCCGGCCATCCGCTCCTCGATCAGCGCGCGGTCCCCGGTGAGATGCAGAAAGACGACTCCGGGGGCGGCGGCGCGCAGCCGGTCGCGGTAGGCACGCTTGAGCGCGGAGCTGCTGACCACTCCGCCGTGCCCGGCCCGCTCGTTGGCCCAGGCGCCGATGGCGTCCAGCCACGGGCCGCGGTCGGCGTCGTCCAGCGGGATACCGGCCGACATCTTGGCGATGTTGGCCGGCGGATGGAAGTCGTCACCCTCGGCATACGGGACGCCCAGTCCGGCGGCCACCAGCGGGCCGATGGTGGTCTTGCCGGTGCCGGCCACGCCCATCACGACGATCACGTCGGGGGTGCTCATCCCGTGGTACCTCGCTGTCTTCATCGACCTCGTGCGGCCCCCACTGAAACCCATTAGGTACGACGTATTCAAGAGCCTGTGATGCAAACGTCATACTTAATTGGCCGGGGTGCGGGAACGTAGGCTTGCCCCATGGAAAACGAGGGGAAGGGACTGCACGCCCGTGTACTGGAGTCCCTGGGGCCCGCGATCACCGCGGGCGACTACCCTCCGGGCACGGTCCTGCGCACGGACGAGCTGGAGCAGCGCTTCGACGTCTCCCGCACGGTCATCCGCGAGGCGATCCGGGTACTGGAGTCCATGCAACTGGTCGCCTCCCGGCGCCGGGTCGGGGTCACCGTCCGCCCGGCCGAGGAGTGGAACGTCTACGACCCACGGGTGATCGGCTGGCGACTGGCCGGCCGCGACCGTCCCCGGCAGCTGCGCTCGCTGACCGTGCTGCGCTCGGCGATCGAACCGGTCGCCGCGGGCCTCGCCGCCCGGCATGCCACCCCCGCGCAGTGCGCCGAACTCACCGAACAGGCCATGGGCATGGTCGCCACCTCACGCGGCCAGCAGCTCGACGCCTACCTCGTCCACGACACGGCCTTCCACCGCGTCGTCCTGACCGCCTCCGGCAACGAGATGTTCGCCCGGCTCGGCGATGTGGTCGCCGCCGTCCTGACCGGCCGCACCCAGCACCATGTGATGTTCACCGACCCCGACCCGGCCGCGGTCACCCTCCACGTCCAGGTCGCCGAGGCGGTACGCACCGGCGACGCGGCGCGGGCGGAGTCCCTGACCCGCGAGATCACCACGGGCGCCATGGCCGAACTGGACGTCCTGGCACCGTAGTTGCACACCGGCCCGGAGTCCCACCGCACCGCCACCGGCCGTCCCCCCGGCGGCACTCCGGCACCACCACCGGCCGTACACCCGGCGACCTCCCGGCTCAGACAACGGCTGCTGCTCAGAACAACGGCTCCTGCTCAGAACAACGGCTGCTGCCCCGGAAACGGCGGCTCCTCCGGGTCGAACAACTTCTCCGCCGGCGCCATCATCGGCGCGATCCGGCGCGACCCCGGACAGGAAATCAGCTCCAGCACCGTCCGCCGCCCGGGCGGGTCATGGCGGGCGAAGCGGCCGCCGACAACGGCGATCTCTCGGGTGCAGACGGGGCACGTGCGGCGGGGGGACGACATGACACCAGTCTGACTCACCCCAGTTCGACGCCCACAAGCTCCCGCACCCGCCCGGCCGGCGCCGCACCCCGGCCCCTCACCGGGCCGGTCCCGCACCCTGACCTTCCCTCTCAAATGCCTCCAACTGCCCCTTCAGAACACATCCGTCGGAACATAAGTCCCCCACACCCCCCGCAGCGCATCACACACCTCGCCCACCGTCGTTCTCGCCCGCAGTGCCTCGCGCAGGGGATAGAGGACATTGTCCGTGCCCTCGGCGGCCTTGCGCAGGTCATCGAGGGCTGCCGACACCGCCCGGGCGTTGCGGCGCTCCCGGAGCACGGCCAGCCGCTCGGTCTGCCGGGCCTCGATCGCCGGGTCGACGCGCAGCGGCTCGTACGGTTCCTCCTCGTCGAGCTGGAAGCGGTTGAGGCCGACCACGACCCGCTTGCCGGCGTCCGTCTCCTGCGCCAGGCGGTAGGCGTTGCGCTCGATCTCCTCCTTCTGGAAGCCCCGCTCGATGGCGGCCACCGCACCGCCCATGTCCTCGACCCGCCGCATCAGCGCCACGGCCGCTTCCTCGACGTCGTCCGTCATCGACTCGACGGCGTAGGAACCGGCGAACGGATCGACGGTGGCGGTCACATCGGTCTCGTAGGCGAGCACCTGCTGGGTGCGCAGCGCGAGGCGGGCGGACTTGTCAGTGGGCAGGGCGATGGCCTCGTCGAAGGAGTTGGTGTGCAGCGACTGGGTGCCGCCGAGCACGGCGGCGAGCCCCTGGAGGGTGACCCGGGCGAGGTTCACCTCCGGCTGCTGGGCGGTGAGCTGCACCCCCGCCGTCTGGGTGTGGAACCGCAGCATCAGCGACTTGGGGTTCTTCGCGCCGAACTCCTCCCGCATCACCCGGGCCCAGATCCTGCGCGCGGCCCGGAACTTGGCGACCTCCTCCAGCAGCGTCGTACGGGCGACGAAGAAGAAGGAGAGCCGCGGCGCGAAGTCGTCGACGTCCATCCCGGCGGCCACCGCGGTCCGCACATAGGCGATGCCGTTGGCGAGAGTGAAGGCGATCTCCTGCACGGGCGAGGCGCCCGCCTCGGCCATGTGGTAGCCGGAGATGGAGATGGAGTTCCACCGGGGGATCTCGGCCCGGCAGTACCGGAAGATGTCCGCGGTCAGCCGCAGCGACGGCTGCGGCGGGAAGATGTAGGTGCCCCGGGCGATGTACTCCTTGAGGACATCGTTCTGCACGGTCCCGTTCAGCCGGTCCGCCGTCACCCCTTCCTCCTCCCCCACCAGTTGGTAGAGGAGCAGCAGCAGTGCGGCGGGCGCGTTGATCGTCATCGACGTCGACACCTTGTCCAGCGGGATACCGCCGAACAGCACCCGCATGTCCTCGACCGAGTCGATGGCCACGCCGACCTTGCCCACCTCGCCCGAGGCGATCGGGGTGTCCGAGTCGTGGCCCATCTGCGTCGGCAGGTCGAAGGCGACCGACAGGCCCGTGGTGCCGTGGGCGATCAGCTGCCGGTAGCGGGCGTTGGACTCGCGCGCGGTGCCGAAGCCTGCGTACTGCCGCATGGTCCATGGCCGCCCGGTGTACATCGACGGATACACGCCACGGGTGAAGGGGTAGCTGCCGGGCGCGCCGAGGCTGCGCTCCGGGTCCCAGCCGTCCAGCGCCCCGGGCCCGTACACCGGCTCGATCGGCAGGCCGCTCTCGTTGTACCGCTCACTGCCCGACTCGTGCGCCATGGGTGCACGCCTCCCAATTGGTGACCGGTTCGACCGGGTTTACGCCGTGCTCACAGCATGCCCGCAGGTTCGCCGTCCCGCAGCGCTGGGAAGAGTCTCCGAGGGCCGGTCGGGCCGCCGAGATCCGGGGGTTGCGCATGCAGCGGAGCAGTGGAAGACGTACGGCGCCTGCGGTGGCCGCGGTGCTGGTGGTGGCGGCGCTGGCGATGGGCTGCCGCCCGGTGACGGTCACCGGAGCCGGTTCGCCCCACAGCGCGGGCGCCCGCTACGCCCCCACCTCCCCCGCTCCCCCGCCGCTCGGCCATCACGCACCCCCCGCCCCGGACCGGCACGCCACCCCGCCGCGCCCGCACCGCACCGCCCACCACGCGCCACCGGCCCGCCGTCCGCTCATGGCAACCGGTTCGCGCGGCGCGCAGGTCCGCGAACTCCAGGCGCGGCTGGCCCAGCTGAGCCTCTTCGACCACTCCCCGACGGGCTACTACGCCTCGGTGACCGCGACCTCGGTCCGCGCCTTCCAGCAGCGGCAGGGCCTGCCCCGTACGGGCACCGTGCAGCCCACGGCCTGGAGGGCGCTGCGGTCCCACACCCGCACGCCGTCGCACACCGAGCTCTACCCGCCCACCACGAGGCCGGTCGGCACCCCCGACCCGCGCTGTATGACGGGCAGGGTGATCTGCATCAGCAAGCGGAGCAACACCCTCACCTGGATGGTCGACGGCCGGGTCGTCTCGGCGATGGATGTCCGCTTCGGCTCGCAGTACACCCCCACCCGCGAGGGCGTCTTCGCGCTCACCTTCAAGAGCCGCCATCACGTCTCGACGCTCTTCCACACGGCCATGCCGTACGCGATGTTCTTCAGCGGCGGCCAGGCCGTCCACTACTCCGCGGACTTCGCCGCCCGCGGCTACCGCGGCGCCTCACACGGCTGCGTCAACGTCCGCGACAAGACCAAGATTGCCGCCCTGTTCAGCACAGCGAAGAAGGGCACCAAGGTGGTCGTCTTCCACTGAATCCCCGAGTTTCCCCACGGCCCGACCCAAAATCTCTGACCGAAGCGAAAATTGAGCAACCCCCACCCGCAGCAACCACATCCGCGAGAGCGGCGCCGGTTTAGGCGCAAAGAGGGGTGGCGCCGGCTTAGGCGCAAAGAGAGGGCGCGGGCAGGGCCGGGGGAACGTGCCCCGCCCGCGCCAGATGCGCTGAGCCGTAGGTACGGGGGGAACCCCGGCTCGTCGCGCAGCCGATGACCAGTCGGCTCACTCATTACTGCGCCACGGGTTCAAAAAACGTCACACCGGGCCGTCGGCGGTTCCGCTGGGCGTGGCGTCTCCGGGGGCCGGGGCGGTTGCCGAGGGCCCGGGGGCCGGGGTGGACGTGCCGGAGCCGGGGGTGGCGGCGGGAGGCTGGGCCGGGTGCCCTTCGTCGTCCTCGTCGCCGCCGGAGCCGCCGCTGCTCTGGCCGGATCCGCCGGTGTCGCCGCCGATGCCGCCGACGAGCCCGTCGCCGCCCGAGCCGCCGCCGGTCTGGTACCGCGCCAGGTAGGCACGGCAGAAGGCGTGCACCTTGTCCGGTCCGCCGGCCTTGCGTTCGAGGCGCCGCAGCGTGTCGCGGTCCATGGTGCCGCGCTTGCCGGACTCGTAGTTCTGGCAGAGGGCGAGCAGGAGATTCTTCGTGCCCCCGCGGCCGGGATCGGTGGCGGTGCCACCGGGTTTGCCGTGGTCGGGTCCCGTGCCGCCGCTCGGAGTGCCGCCGGGTCTCCCGCCGGCGCCGGGGCTGGTGCCGGGCGTGGGGGGCCCGGAGGGCCGGGTGTCCGGCCGGCCGGGGGTGGCATCGGGGGTCTGCGCCGTGGTGCCGTCGGTCTGGGCGCCGGGTTCGCCGGTGCGGAACGGCCGGGGGGTTTCCGCGGCGGAGACGCTGGAGGCGGGTGCCGGGTCGCCGCCCCGGAAGGGGCTGGGCAGGACGCCGGTACCGGCCGCGACGGCGACGCCGCCGATGGCGCAGGCCGCGAGGGCCACGGCGAAGCCGCGCCGGAAGGGGCGGCCGAGCCGGGTGCGTTCGGCGAGGTCTGCGGTGTGGGCGGTGCGCACGCCGTCCTGGAACGGGTCGGCGGCGGTGCGGTGGCGGGCGCCGGAGCCGCGGTGGGCGGCCTGACGGAATGCGGCGACGGCCGCGTCCTCACCGGGCAGCTGCGCGGCTTCGGGTGTCCTGGCGGCGACCGCAGCGGCGGCCTCCAGGAGCTGTTCGAGTTCACGCGCACCGTCGCCGTGCCGGGCACTGACCGGTTCACCGCGCAGCAGCTGCTCCGCGGTGTCCTTGTCGAGCCAGTTGTACCGGTCGTCGGCCATCACATGTCCTTCTGCGTTCGTGCGGCCGTTTCCGTCACACCCGGTACGTACGATTCCGCCACGCCGTCGCGGCGTCTTCTGCCCTGTACGGGCACTCCGTTCATTGTCCCGCCACCTCCGGGCGGGCCCGGTGCGGGCCGCCGCGAGGGGACTCCTTCCCCCTGGCCGGCGCCGTCTTCCCCGCCACCCCGGCCACTGCCCTGACGTCCGTCCCGAGGTCCGTCCCGCGGTCCGTCCGGGCGTCCGTCCCGAGGTCCGTCCTGGGTCCGGTCCGGCTCGTCGCCGATCAGTTCGGCGAGCCGCCGCAGTCCGCGGTGTGCGGCGGTGCGCACCGCGCCGGGCCGTTTGCCGAGCACCTGGGCGGCGTTCTTGGCATCGAGTCCGACCACCACCCGGAGCACCACCGCCTCGGCCTGGTCCTGCGGCAGCCCGGCTATCAGCCGCATGGCGCGGCCGGTGCCCAGCGCTTCGAGCGCCTCGCCCGCGGTGTCGGACGCGCCGGGGGTGTCGGCCAGCTCGCTCTCGTCGCCGCCGATCGCCGGCCGCCGGCCGCGCATCCTGATGTGGTCGAGGGCGCGGTTGCGGGCGATACGGGCGGCCCAGCCGCGGAACCGGTCGGCGTCACCGCTGAAGCGGGAGAGGTCGCGGGTGATCTGGAGCCAGGCCTCGGACGTGACGTCCTCCACGTCCGGTTCGCTCACCAAGGTCCGTACATATCCCAACAACCGGGGATGTACGGCGCGGTAGACGGTACGGAACGCCGCCTCGTCACCGCCCTGTGCCGCTTGCACGGCCACCGTCAGCCGACGGTCGTCCGGCTGAATGTCGTCCCCTCGCACGGGTCCATCCTGTCGCACGCGGAATGTCCGCCGCCCGGTCCTTGCTGCATTGCTGCTTCGCTCGCCGTACCACCGGCTTGCTTCCCCGTTCCGGCGCCGTTCGAGCGGGCGGCGCCCGTCCGTACGGTCCCGGAGCCCGGGCGGGCCACCGTGCGCCGCCGGCCGCGGCAGGCCGGAAACCGCCGGTAACCCGGATGTTCCCGCAGACCGTATCCCGTGTGGGTGAACGATCCGAACCCGGGACAGGTGCACCGGCCCCTACGACGGAGTCGAACAGCGCAGGACACCGAGCGACCGGCGCTCCGGCGACGTGCACGCACGAACCCCTCGAAAACCCCCGGAGCGGACCCCCGGGAACTCCCGGGACGGCCCCCCGGAAACTCCCGGGACGGAACCCTCGGGAACCCTGGGAATCCCCCGGGACGGACCCCTCGGGACTCCCCGGAAGGACGGCCTTTTCCAGCCATGCCCGACGGTTCGGCACCGTGCGCGACCGGCGCGGAACCGCACGTTACGGGCCTGTTCGGCCCCGCGTCCAGACCACCGCCGGCCCTGCCTCCAGACCACCGCCGGCCCTGCACCCACCCGCTGGCCACCCCCTGGCCACCCCCTCGCCGCCCCGGATCCGGACCACGAGCCGTACCTCTCCCCGTACCCCGTGTGACGCTTTCGCGCCGTCTGGCGCTGTACCGGATAGAGGGCCGTCACAGGCTCTTCGCGAACGACGGCCGGGGCCTCTCCTGTGGGGGGTGGCGGCCCCGGCCGTCCTCGTGTTCTCTCACCCGTTTCTTACCGGGTCCGCTCTCGTATCCGGTCTCTCACACCCGGCCCGCCAGCGCCTTGAACTCCGCCCAGGACAGGGCCGGCGTCCGCGGGTCCCAGGTCTTCTGCGCCAGTGCCGCCAGCGGCAGCCGGATCCCGGCCGCCACCTGCTGCACCGTCTGCGCCTGGGCCCGGTCGCACCAGATCGCGAAGCGCGCTCCGGGGATGCGGTCCGGGCCCGTCATGTTCGCGGGCACCGCCACCGGCCGGGTGCCGCGGAGGACCATCGGCGTCCAGCTCTGGTAGATCCGCTGACCGGTCGGATAGGTGAACTGGTTGGGCTCGCCGAGCACGTAGTAGAGGAACGCGTCGTTGAAGTTCAGGACGTTGCGGCCCTCGTGGAGGTATTCCGCGGGGTCGCGCTTGCCGGCCTCCGTGCCGGTCCAGTAGTCGACCATCCGGCTCTTGGGCGCGCTCACGACGCCGCCGGCGAAGAATCCGTCATTCCAGGCCTCGATGCGGTTCTTGCCCTTGGCTTCCACGGTCTTCTGCCGGTCGTTGAGCCAGCCGGTCGTCAGGTCCTCGATGGTGCCGCGGGACCCGTACTTCTGCCGCGCAGCCTTCGCGAGCTGCGGGTACTTGGTGGCGGGGGAGGACGACATCAGCGCCTGGTACTCGTCGCCGCCCAGATGCCAGTACGCCGGGGCACCCTTCGGGTTGGTGAAGAGCTCGCTCATCTCCTTCAGCAGCGAGTCGATCAGCGGGGCGGACTTGGGGTTGGAGATGTCGATCGCCCCGGGGATCACCCGGCCCTGGACGTTGCGCAGCTGCAGGGCGGGATAGTGGGCCAGCACGGCGCCCAGGTGGCCGGGCGAGTCCAGCTCCGGGACCACGGAGATGTGCAGGGTGCGCGCGAGCGCGATGATCTGGCGGACCTGGGCCTTGGTGAGATGGTCGGCGGAGACGATCTCGGGGTGGGTGTCGCTCTGGATGCGGAAGCCCTGGTCGTCGGAGAAGTGCAGCTGGAACTGGTTGAGCTTGAGGTCGGCGATCTCCCGCAGCCGGGCCTCGATCCAGTTCTGGCTGAACGGCTTGCGGGCGTTGTCCAGCGACATTCCGCGCTGCGGGCGGTCGGGCCGGTCCTCGATGGTGCCCTCGGGAAGTCCGCCGGCGGCGCGTACGGCCTGCTTGACGGTGCGGGTGCCGTAGAAAATTCCGGCGTCGGTGGGGGCCGTGAGAGTGAGCTTGGTCCCGGCGGCCTTGAGGGTGTAGGCCTCGTCGGCGGCGCTCTTCACGGGGACGTTGTTGTCGGTGTTCTTGCCCGTCAGCTTCACCTCGATGTCGCCGGGCCGTACCTCCTGGTCGCCGTAGACGATGCCGAGGCCGAGGTCGTTCGCCATCCGCTGGGCCTCGTCGGCGACATTGCTCTTCTCGCCGGCCGGTACCACCACCCGGGCGCCCTTGGACGGGCGCCAGCCGCGCCCGTCGGCTGACCGGAATTCCCGGACGGCGGGGATGACCTGCGGCTTTCCGGTGACCGGTGCCCATGTCGGAGTGCCGGCAGGCGAGGGGTTCATCTTGGCGCTGGTGCTCCCGGGCGGCTCGGTGTCGGCGGTGCCGGAGCAGCCGGAGAGGAGCAGCGCACCGGTGAGGGCCGCGGCCGACAGCGCGGGCCGGGCCGCCGGGCCCGTCCACGCCCTGGGCCTCGTCAGGGGGCGCAGCAAGGCCGAGGGCCGCGGGGCGCGCGGCGGCCGCATCGGATTCGACATCGTGCAATCCTCACTTTTCGGGGCGAAGGCATTGCCAGGTGTGTGGAGCCGGTCGTCCACCGAACGCGCGAAAGCTCTCTCATCCGGGTGAAATTCGCGCATCCTTCGGACAGCGAACGACAAGCGTCGTTAGCGTGGCGGTTCCAGTCGTCACCCCCTTCACAGGGCCCTCCCGGAACCACCGGATACCGCCGGGGTGCGGTGATCCACAGGCACCACCGTCACATCCGCCGCCGCTTCGCGTCCCGGCTTCGGTCCGCTTCCCCCCAGCTTCCGTCAGTCGTCCGTCCCGCACCCGTCGAAGAGATCCATTCGCATCCGTCCGAGGAGCCCACGCTGTCCGGTGACACCCCGGCCGCCCGGCCGACGACGCTGCGTCCTGTGCAGCCCCCGTGGTGCGGCATATCGTCGCGGGCCCCCGGCTCCGCCCTGCCCCGCCCCCGCCGTGAGGACATCGGGCTCGGCCGCTTCAACGCCCTCAGCCGTGACGACACCCTGACCGCGCTCCTGAGCTGCTGCGGCAGCCGCCGCTGGGCCGAGCGCGTGGCCGCGCACCGCCCGTACCCGGATACGGAGTCCCTGCTCGCCGCCTCCGACGAGGCCTGTTACGACCTGACGGCGGCGGAGCTGGACGAGGCGCTTGCCGAGGAGTCCCTTTCCCCGCAGCCGCTCGTCGGCGCCCGCGGGCCCGGCACCCTCGCCGCCCACACCGCGCTGCGCGCCGCCCACGCCGAGTACGAGCGCCGGTTCCGTCATGTCTTCGTCATCTGCCTGGACGGCTACCGCGACGAGGAACTGCTCGACCAGGTGCTGTCCGGCATCCGCACCCGGCTGGGCAATGAGCCGGACGAGGAGCGGACGATCGCCGCGGAGGAGCTGCGCCGGCTGGCCCGCGGCCGGCTGATCCGGCTGATGAGCTCCGAACGGTAACGAATCATGGCATTTGACCGGAAAGCCCCGGTCCGTTCTTGCGTGATAGCCCGTTGGTGCCTGTTTGATCACACCTAAGGACCCCCGCGCGAGGAACCGACAGCTCGTCGATACGATGACGAGCGGCCGGTGGACCATACCCGGCCGGGCCCGACCGACAGAGAAGCCGGCGCGGCCCTAATCCCCGCTCCCGGAGGGTTCTTCCGTGCCGGCTGGAACGCTGTACCGCGGCCGGGAAGGCATGTGGTCCTGGGTGGCTCATCGAGTCACCGGCGTCCTCATTTTCTTCTTCCTGTTCGTTCACGTCCTCGACACCGCTCTCGTACGCGTCTCCCCTGAGGCGTACGACAACGTCGTTGCGACATACAAGACGCCGATCGTCAACGTGATGGAGTACGGCCTGGTGGCCGCCATCCTCTTCCACGCGCTCAACGGCCTGCGGGTCATCGCCGTGGACTTCTGGTCGAAGGGCCCGAAGTACCAGAAGCAGATGCTGTGGACGGTCGTCGGTGTCTGGGTCGTACTGATGGCCGGTGCCTTCTACCCCGTGCTGCAGCACACCCTGCGCACGCTGTTCGGGAGCTGACGCGAGATGTCTGCTGAAACCACCTCCGCAGAGGCGACCGACGGCGCCTCGCTCTACGACGTGGATCACCCGGCGCCGGTCATCGAGGCGCCGCGCAAGCGCACCAAGAAGACCGGGAGCGCTTCCCGCGGCAACTTCGAGATGCAGGCCTGGCTGTTCATGCGGCTGTCCGGCATCGTGCTGGTCGTCCTGGTGCTGGGCCACCTGCTGATCCAGCTGGTCCTCGACGGCGGCGTCTCCAAGATCGGCTTCGCGTTCGTGGCCGGCCGCTGGGCCTCGCCCTTCTGGCAGGTCTGGGACCTGCTGATGCTGTGGCTCGCCATGCTGCACGGCGCCAACGGCCTGCGTACGGTCATCAACGACTACGCGCAGCGGGACAACACCCGCTTCTGGCTGAAGATGCTGCTGTACACCGCGACGGTCTTCACCGTCCTTCTGGGCACGCTGGTGATCTTCACCTTCGACCCGAACATCTCCTGAAGCCGGGGCTGACTGGAACCATGCAGATCCACAAGTACGACACCGTCATCGTCGGCGCCGGTGGCGCGGGCATGCGCGCGGCCATCGAGTCGACCAAGCGCAGCCGCACCGCGGTCCTGACGAAGCTCTACCCGACCCGCTCCCACACCGGCGCCGCCCAGGGCGGTATGGCTGCCGCCCTCGCCAACGTCGAGGAAGACAACTGGGAGTGGCACACCTTCGACACGATCAAGGGCGGCGACTACCTGGTCGACCAGGACGCCGCCGAGATCCTGGCGAAGGAGGCCATCGACTCGGTCCTCGACCTGGAGAAGATGGGCCTGCCGTTCAACCGCACGCCGGACGGCACGATCGACCAGCGCCGCTTCGGCGGTCACTCCCGTAACCACGGTGAGGCCCCGGTCCGCCGGTCCTGCTACGCCTCGGACCGCACCGGCCACATGATCCTCCAGACGCTGTACCAAAACTGCGTCAAGGAGGGCGTGGAGTTCTTCAACGAGTTCTACGTGCTCGACCTGCTGCTCCAGGACGTCGACGGCGTCAAGAAGTCCGCGGGCGTCGTGGCGTACGAGCTGGCCACCGGCGAGATCCACGTCTTCCAGGCGAAGTCGATCATCTTCGCTTCCGGCGGCACCGGCAAGTTCTTCAAGGTGACCTCCAACGCCCACACCCTGACCGGTGACGGCCAGGCCGCGGCCTACCGCCGCGGGCTGCCGCTGGAGGACATGGAGTTCTTCCAGTTCCACCCGACGGGCATCTGGCGCATGGGCATCCTGCTGACGGAGGGCGCCCGTGGTGAGGGCGGCATCCTCCGCAACAAGGACGGCGAGCGCTTCATGGAGAAGTACGCGCCCGTCATGAAGGACCTCGCCTCGCGTGACGTCGTCTCGCGCTCCATCTACACGGAGATCCGCGAGGGCCGCGGCTGCGGTCCGGAGGGCGACCACGTCTTCCTGGACCTGACCCACCTGCCGCCGGAGCAGCTGGACGCCAAGCTCCCGGACATCACCGAGTTCGCGCGGACCTACCTCGGCATCGAGCCCTACACGGACCCGATCCCGATCCAGCCGACCGCGCACTACGCCATGGGCGGCATCCCGACCAACGTCGAGGGTGAGGTCCTGGCGGACAACACCACCGTCGTGCCGGGCCTGTACGCGGCCGGCGAGGTGGCCTGTGTCTCGGTCCACGGCGCCAACCGCCTGGGCACCAACTCGCTCCTGGACATCAACGTCTTCGGGCGCCGGGCCGGTATCGCGGCGGCGGAGTACTCGGCCACGGCCGACTTCGTCGAGCTCCCCGAGGACCCGGCGCAGCAGGTCATCGACCAGGTCGAGCGGCTGCGCAACGCCAACGGCACCGAGCGGGTCACCGAGATCCGCAAGGAGCTGCAGGAGTGCATGGACGCCAATGTGATGGTGTTCCGCACCGAGCAGACGATCAAGACCGCGGTCGAGAAGATCGGCGAGCTGCGCGAGCGCTACCTGAACGTGTCCGTCCAGGACAAGGGCAAGCGGTTCAACACCGACCTGCTGGAGGCCATCGAGCTGGGCAACCTGCTCGACCTGGCCGAGGTCATGGCGGTGTCGGCGCTGGCCCGCAAGGAGTCCCGCGGCGGTCACTACCGCGAGGACTTCCCCAACCGCGACGACGTCAACTTCATGCGGCACACCATGGCGTACCGCGAGGTGGGCGCAGACGGCGCAGAGTCGATCCGCCTCGACTACAAGCCGGTCGTGCAGACCCGCTACCAGCCGATGGAGCGTAAGTACTGATGAGCACCCCGACTCTCGACAAGCACTCCGCGGCACTGGACGCGGCCGAGGACGGCGCTTCGCACCTGATCACGGTCACCTTCCGGATCCGCCGGTTCAACCCGGAGGTCTCGGAGGACGCCGGCTGGGAAGACTTCCAGCTGGAGATCGACCCCAAGGAGCGCGTCCTGGACGCCCTCCACAAGATCAAGTGGGAGCTCGACGGGACGCTGACCTTCCGTCGTTCCTGCGCCCACGGCATCTGCGGCTCGGACGCCATGCGCATCAACGGCCGCAACCGCCTCGCCTGCAAGACGCTGATCAAGGACATCAACCCGGAGAAGCCGATCACGGTCGAGGCCATCAAGGGCCTCACGGTGATGAAGGACCTTGTCGTCGACATGGAGCCCTTCTTCCAGGCGTACCGGGACGTGATGCCCTTCCTCATCACGACCGGCAACGAGCCGACCCGTGAGCGGCGCCAGTCCGCCGAGGACCGCGAGCGCTTCGACGACACCACCAAGTGCATCCTGTGCGCCGCCTGCACGTCCTCGTGCCCGGTGTTCTGGAACGACGGCCAGTACTTCGGCCCGGCGGCGATCGTCAACGCGCACCGCTTCATCTTCGACTCGCGTGACGAGGGCGGCGAGCAGCGGCTCGAAATCCTCAACGACAAGGACGGCGTCTGGCGCTGCCGGACGACCTTCAACTGCACGGACGCCTGCCCGCGCGGTATCGAGGTCACCAAGGCCATCCAGGAAGTCAAGCGCGCGCTGATCACCCGTCGCTTCTGACGGGCAGCGGGGAACCGCTGAGCGCTCAGCGCCTGGCGGGAGACCGCTCAGCGCCTGGCGGGAGACCGCTCAGCGCTCAGCGCCTGGCGGCGGTCCGGGTTCCGACCACCCGGCCGCCGAACAGCGCCGGTACGTCCCGAAGGGCCTCGCCTCCGTATCCCCGGGGGCGGGGCCCTTCGGCCTGTCCGTCCGCCGTCTCCCGTACCGGCGCCGGGTACACGAGCACCGGCGGCAGCGCCTCGTCCACCAGCGCCAGCGGGTGGTCACAGCAGAAGTACGAGGGGACGAAGACCAGGCCCCGCCCCCGCAGGTGCAGCTCCCGCTCCACCGGATAGCCGACCTCCAGCACCGGCGGCCGCCAGCGCATCGGCGCCCCGAACGTCCGCAGCATCGCCTCCACCCCGGACTGCACCCGCACCTGCTTGCGCACCTCCCGGTCCGCGCCGACCCGTTCGGCGATCCGCGGCCAGGCCGGCGCCACCGCCAGATGGTGGTACGTCCGCAGGCTGCGCGCGAGCTGCCGCAGTGCGGCCGGCTCCCCCTCGCCGATGCCGCGCGCCCATCCCGGCAGCGCCCGGTGCCCCGACAGCCGGGTCAGCTCGGTCCGCAGCCGCCGGCGCGGCGTGCTCATCACGGCCTCCAGACCGGACTCGATCCCGTACTGGGACGCGGCCGGCGTGAGGAAGTCCGGGAAGTACCCGAAGGGCGGGACCAGCGCGAACAGCGTCCGCAGCGGCCCCGGCCCGTGCCGTACGGCGTGCTGCCGCCAGGCCGCCAGCGCCGGATCGGTCCGGTCCTCCCGCAGGCTGTGCAGGCTCAGCACCGTCTCCCAGAGCGGGTCGGCACCGTCGGCCACTCGCGTACGCACCAGATCCTGCGCGGTGAAGTGCACTCGCAGCACATCGCCCCCCTGCCTCTGCGCCGCTCCCCTCACGGCGTGGACACGAGGATCTGTCCGACGGGTGGATTGCCGCAACCGAAACCCACGGGTAGCATCCCGGCGGCCGTCGAAACGCTGCAACTCAACTACTGTCGTGTCGAGTTGAGCTGTGGAGCTGTCCCCTATCGCTCGCCCTCAAGGACCTTGTCCAGGAAGGCGTCCAGGTTCCGTACGGTACGGGCGATCCGCTCCTCCAGCGGCAGCGTCTCCTCATGCCGCCCGGCGAGCTGGGACCGTTTGCGCCCCCGGACGTAGAGGGAGCAGGCAAGGTCGGCGCAGAGATACGTCCCGACGGTGTTGCCCTGCCGCCCCAGAGGACCGGCCCGGCGCGCGGCCAGCAGGCTGACGCCGGACCCCGGATGCCCGGTCACACAGACCGAGCACACCGTCGTCTTCGTAAAACTCCGCCGCACGCCCTGCGGCACCCGCAGCGTCACGCCGATGATCCCGTCGCCCCGCGGCGCGACCAGATAGCTCCGGTCCGGCGCCCCCGGATCACGCCATCCCAGGAAGTCCAGGTCACCCCAGGGGACTTCGGCCAGCCCGGCCGGCAGATGGATCCTGCTCGCCTCACCCTTAGAGCAGTTGACGAACGAGGCACGTATTGCTTTTTCACCTACGGGGTCCATGACCTGGGAAGCTAACAGGGCGCCCGGGGTGGCGTCGTCCGAATTTCCCCGGTCCCGCGTGGTCGATATCCGCGCCGCCCTGAGCTCGGCGGCCGCCTGCGTTCGGCGGCCTCCCTCGTTCGGCGCCAACGCGCATTCAGCGGCCGCCTGGGTTCGTCGCCAACCCGCATTCGGCGGCTGCCTGCGTTCGGCTGCTGCCCGCGTTCGACCGCCGCGGCGGCGCACCCCGGCGGTTGCGGCGGGCGCCTCAGCCCCAGCTCTGGCCGCCGGCGTTCTTGCGGCGACGGGTTGCCACGACGATGGCGACGACGCCACCGACGACCACCAGAACACCGAGGCCGACGCCGCCGTAGAGCAGGGCCCGGTTCAACGCCGCCTTGCCGCCCATCGGCGGGTCGGGGTCGGGCGCACCCACGTCCAACTGCGAGGACGCCTTGCCCTTCGGCATCGGCAGCGGGCCCTCCTTGGAGCCCTCGGGGATGTCCTTCCGCAGGGCGGGGCCGGGCTGGATGAAGCCGTAGCCGTAGTGCGCGTCCGGGAGCTTGAGGCCCTTCTGGTCCTTGGGCAGGCCGGCCGTCTTCACCAGCCGGTTGGCGATCTGGCCGGGAGTGAGGTCGGGGTACTTCTCCTTGAGGAGGGCGGCTGCGGCGGAAACGTAGGCGGTGGAACCCGAGTTGCCGTTCTCGGTGTGGTAGCTCGCGTCGCTCCTGCCCGTCGCGGCGGGGATCGCCACCCCGGGCGCGAGCAAGTCCATGTCGGAGTTGTAGTTGTTGAACTCGGCTGACTTGCCGTATTGGTCGACCGCACCGACACCCATCACACCTGGGCAGCCCACCGGATAGCTCTTCTCGGTCGCAGCGTCGTTACCCATACCGGCCACCACCACGGCGCCCTTTGAAATTGCGTAGTGGATGGATTCGCAGGTGTCAGCCGAACGACCCTCGCTATAGGACATATTGATGACATCGGCACCGTGGTCCACGGCCCAGCGCGTGGCCATCCCAGTGTTCTTGTACTCCGGCACCGGAAGGATCTTGGCTTCGGGCGCCAGCCCCTTGACGCCTTCAGAGCCCCCCGGGCCATGGCCGTGACCCGCGATGATCGCCGCCATGCCGGTACCGTGGTCGAGGACGTACTCCCCCGGCTTGAGGTTTTTGGCCCCCTCCGCCTGAGTCGCCTTCCCGAAATACGGCTCGGGAAGGAACTGCCCCTTCACATCTTGATGGGTCTCCCGAAAGCCCGTGTCGAGCACAGCCACCGTCACGCCCTTGCCGGTGGCGTCCTTCCACAGCTGCCCGGCCCCGAACGCCTCCAACGGCCACAGATCCTTGCGCGTTTGGTCTGCGGAGGCGGTACCGCCCGCGGTGATGAGCAGCGCGCTGGTCAGCACGGCACCCACCGTCGCACGCAGTGTTCGGGGGACCCTCATGCTTGGCTCCTTGTCGCTGTGCTGTCCGGGCGGCAGGGTTCCATCGGGGTCATGGTGCCGCCCGGACATGTGCCAGCGCCGCCCGGGGTCCGTTGAGCTCCTTTACACAGCCCTCAAAGGATTCGAGGATTGCCTCAGTAGCCCCAGCTCTGACTGCTGGCGCTCTTGCGGCGACGGGACACCACAATGGCGACGACGGCCCCGATGACGGCCAGCGCGCCGGCACCGATGCCACCGAAGATCAGGAGCTTGTCGCCACTGCCCATGGGCGCATTCGGGTTCGGTCCGTTTTCCACGCCGGCGGTGACGGGCGTCTTGGATGCCTTTCCCTTCGGCATGGGCAGGGGGCCCTGCGCGGAGCCCGCGGGGATGTTCTCGTTCAGGGCCGCCTCGGGAACGATGTAGCCATACCCGTAATGATCATCAGGAAGCTTGAGGTGCTTCTTTTTTACGGAAGGGGTCAGACTGGCCGTCTTCACAAGGCGGTTGGCGATTTGCCCCGGAGTGAGGTCGGGGTACTTTTCGCGGAGCAGGGCTACTGCGGCGGTGACGTAGGCGGTGGCAACGGAAGTACCCTCACTCTTGGTATAGCGAGAATCGCTCTTCCCGCTAAGGACCGGAACATCCACACCGGGCGCAAGGAGATCGACAGCAGAGTTGTAGTTACTCATCGACCAGACCTTCCCGTACTCATCAACGGCGCCGACGCCGATCGCACCGGGGCAGGCAGCCGGCAAGTGCTTCTCCGACGTCCCATCGTTGCCGACACCCGCCACCACCACGACGCCCTTTTCCACTGCGTAATGGATTGATTCACACACGTCTGGCGTATTGGGGTCCGCCCCGAAAGACATATTGATGACGTCGGCGCCGTGATCCACCGCATAGCGAGTTGCGCTCGGGCCCATCTTGTCCGCTGTCAAGGGCAAAATCTTCGCCCCGGGCGCCAGCCCCTTCATACCTGCAGAGCCACCCGGGCCATGCCCATGCCCGGCGATGAGACCGGCCATTCCGGTACCGTGATCACGACGGTCTTCGCCCGGCTTCAGATACGGACCGGCGTCACTCGACGAGTTGGGAAAGTCCTTGCCCGGGAGGAACTGGCCCGTGAGGTCCTGATGGGTGGTACGGAACGCCTTCTCAATGACAGCCACAGTGACACCCTTGCCAGTGGCCTTCTTCCAGATGTCCTGGGCGCCGAAGGCGGTCAACGGCCACTGAGCGTCCCTGTTTTGGTCCGCTACCGCCGAGCCGCCCGTGGCCAGAAACAGCGCTCCGGTCAGCGCAGCACCGATGGTCGCGCGCAGAGTTCGTGTGACCCTCATGCCTTGCTCCTCATTGCTTCCGTTCCGGGCGGATGATGACCGCCTGACGAGGTGCTCCGTTACGAGGACGCACGGAGCACCCCCTCACACCGACGGCGTCGTCGGCGTCCGTCGTCCTACTCGATGACTCGCGGCGCCACATTACGTTGCGGAGTCCACGTCTCTTCGTCCTCGATCAGGTAATCGGGGCGCTGCTTGGTGGTGCGCTCCTTCTCCCCCTTGCCGTTCCCCTTGGCTCCAGGGGCGCCTGCCATGCCCTGGCCGGCCTTCGTGCCCCCACGGCTGCGGTGCAGCCCGGAGCCGCCCTGCTTGGCGCCACCCGTGGGCGTGCCCGGCTTACCGGCCATACCGCCACGGGTACGGGCCTGCGCACCGCTGCGCCCAGCAGCACCACCGCGGCCGGCGCCGCCTCCGGCTCCGCCACCCATGCCGCCGCCGGGCATGCCCGCACGCCCCGCTCCGGATCCACCGGGCATACCCGCACGGCTCGCTCCGGATCCACCGGGCATACCCGCACGGCTCGCTCCGGATCGGCCACCCATGGCACCGCCGCGGCTACCGCCGACGGGCCCCACGGAACCGCCGCCCTTGCCAGGCAGAACGGGCATCATTCCGCCGGGCATGCCCGTCGAACCGCCGCCACCTCCACCGACACTGTGGCCTCCACCGCCGATGGGAGGGCCGCCGGGGGTAACCGGGTTGGCCGGCGTCAAGGTGCCGTTGTGCAGGCCATCGAGGCCCGTCCGCACGGGAGGAGACGACGGGCTGATGTGCCCCTTACCTGGATCGAACGGCGCGCTCGGGCCGCTCGGCGCGTGCGGGGAAAGTTTGGACGGCTTAACGCGCGGGCCGCCGGGAGTCGGCATATTGACGGGCGCCGGGTGCGCAGGCTCCCTCGGCTCGGTGGGCCAGTCATGGCCGGATCCGGGCGGGGGGCCTTCGCCGGAAAAATTCGGAGGGTGTGCCCGGTAGTTGTTCGCCAGCTCTTCCATGACGATGACCGCTTCGACCTGACGCTCTTTACTCAGGGAGAGACTGTCCCGGTTGAGCTCAAGCGCCATCTTGGCGTCCATCTTCGGGTTGGCCATGTCCTTATGGAACTGAGCGTCATCGCCGTCTTTGCCGTTGGTGTCGAAGAAGCCCTCGACGTCTCCGGCATCCTCGATCTTCGACATGGCCGTCTTGGCTTCACGCAGGCTGTGCGAAATGCTGCCCTTCGCCCCAGACCCGCGGCTTCCGATGAGGGAAGTCTCAACATTCCGCGCGTGGCCGTAGGTCCGGTCGATCCTGGACAGAACCTTTTGCGATTCTCGCCGGAAGGCATCCGCCGCGGCGCCGTGCCAGTGCGCCGAGGCATGGTCGACAGCGTCCATGAACGCCTTACGAACGCCGCCGCGTCCGTCTTCACCTGCAAGGAGGTCAGCCGACGCGCGCCAGTGATCGCCTGCACTCTCAATAGCGTCCGGGTTGGAATTCTTGACCATTGCCCGGAGCGCGTCGAGCCCGTGGTGATGGAAGTCTGAGTTGGACTTCGGAATAACCTTGTGCGAACCGAACTCTTCTTTGATCTGCTCTTTTCGGTTCTTTTCCTTGATCGTCTTCGCGTACTCTTCGTTGCCGGAAGTCGTGGGCGTGTCTGACATGGCCTCCCCCTGATCGTCAGCCTGGCGTTCGTTCTACTGTGGACCTAGCCGCTTTGCCGCATGGACGCCTTGGTCTCCTGCTCCTGGTCCTCGTACGCGCCCCGGCTGCGCTCGGTCTTGTCCCCGAACTCAGTGATGAGTTTGTGGAGCGCAGTGATCACCTGGGACATGTACTCCTGCATCTTGTCGTGCGACGCAGAAATCTCTTCGGCTTCGTTGAAGCTGGAGCCGAACGCCGACTTCGGGATGTGGGTGCTGTACTTCATCTTCTGACTGGGCTCGTCCATGTCGCCGCGCAGCTGCTTGAGTTTGCGCACGACACTGTCGAGCTCGTCGAGGTCGACCCTGAACTGCTCACCCACTGGTTCCACTCCCCCGTTGGCCCATCTCACAGGCCGACGAAGCCTGCAGTATGGGCAGCGTAAAGACTGACAAGACTAGGGAGTTGACGGCCTTCACTGCAAGATCGAATGTCGGAATGTGTACGATTTATTGCACGATGCGACCGAAGTTTGTCGACGGGTTGTTACCTGCGTAGCGCAACTCGTCCGGGGCCCAGTCACGCCCGCAGGGACGCGAGTTCGACGACCGTGACATCCGGTGGTGCCCCCACCCGGACCGGTGGTCCCCAGGCACCCGCGCCGCGGGTGACGTAGAGCTGGGTGTCACCGTAGCGCTCCAGGCCGGCGACGGTGGGGTTGGTGGCGGCGGCGACGTAGGTGAAGGGCCACATCTGGCCGCCGTGGGTGTGGCCGGAGAGCTGGAGGTCCACGCCGAACCGCACGGTGTCGTGGATGGTGACCGGCTGGTGGGCCATCAGGACGACGGCGCGGGAGGGATCTTGTCCGCTCAGGGCCAGGTCGTAGTCCGGGCCCGCGTGTTCGGTCCGGCCCGCGAGGTCGTTGACGCCTGCGAGATCGAAACCGGGCAATTCCGTACGTGCATTTTCCAGCGGATGTACGCCCAATTCACGTACGTGGTCGACCCATTGGGCGGCGCCCGAGTAATACTCGTGGTTTCCCGTGACGAAATATGCGCCGAATCGAGAGCGCAGGCCGCGCAGCGGTTCGGCGGCCGGGGCCAGGTCCGCGACGCTGCCGTCGACCAGGTCGCCGACGATGGCCACCAGGTCGGGGTCGGTGCGGTTGATGACCTCGACGATCCGTCGGGTGTGGGCGCGGCCGAGGATCGGGCCCAGGTGGATGTCGCTGACGACGGCGATCCGGAAACCGTGGGCGGCGCGGGGCAGTTTGGCCAGGGGGATGGTGACGCGCTTGATGGCCGGGCCGCGGAGGGTGGTCACGGTGCCGTAGCCGACGGCGGCCGTGGCGGCGAGGGTGGCACCGGCGGCGACCGCCCGGGCGAGGAAGAGCCGGCGGGGCGACACGGCGAGCGGCGGCAGGGCGGGGGTGCCGGGCGGCAGGAGCGTCGGCGCGGAGGAAGGGGAGGGAGAGGGGGAGGGAGAGGGGGAGGGGGAGGGCAAGGGGGACGGAGAGACATCCGATGGCGTCTCTGCGTCTGGCGATGTCCCGACATCTGGCGGAGTCCCGGCGTCTGGCGGAGTCCTTTCACCCGGCGGGGCCCCGGCGCCCGGCAGCATCCCGGCGTTCGGCGATGCCCCAAAGCCCGACGCCATCCCATCGCCCGACGCCATCGCACCCCCCGCCCCCGTCCCCCCGCCCGCCTCCTCCTCGCCGAGTACCCGGAGCCCCGCCGCCCGGACCGCCTCCCCCACCAGCAGGGCCAGTGTGAGATAGAGCACCATCGCCAGCCAGAGGAAGCCGGGCCAGGCGAGTGCCTGCTGGAGGGGGAAGGGGGCGCCGGCGCGGCCGGCCAGCAGGGCGGCGAGGGCGGTCAGGGGGAGGACGAAGGCTGCGGCGGTGCCCGCTCGGCGGGGGCGGCTGTGCGGTGTGGTGGTGTCGCGGACGAGCCGGCACCACAGGTAGCGGTGCACGCCGTAGAGCAGTCCGAGGACCGGGATCACGATCAGGGCGAAGATCACGGCGGCTGCCCGTTGCCGTGGGTCAGGAGGCGGACGAGGAGGGGGCGGCGGGCTGGTCGGACGTGCCCTGTGCGGCCTCGCGGCGCAGGGCCCGTACGCCGCGGAACCCGATCACGCCGATCGCCGTCCCCAAGAGAAAGGAAGCCACCGCGAGCAGCAGATGCACCCAGAAGTAGGCCGTCGGGTCACCCGCGGCGTCGAAGGCGAGACCGCTCCCGTCCTTCCAGAGGTTTTTGACGAAAGTGATCCAGATGAACCAGCTCCACACCCCGAAGGCGAGCAGGAACCAGGACACGGGGCGAGAGAGCTTCATACATCCCAGTATGGGCAGCGGCTCCATCCGGCGGTCGGCAGGGGCACTCTTCCGTGGGGTGCTGTCGGCGCCCCGGGCAAAGGCGGGTACGTTCACCGACGTGCCGACGACCTTCTGTGCCTCCACGGCTTCCCCGGCTTCCCCGGCTTCCCCGGCCGCCACCGATCCGACCGCCCCGTCCGCATCGCCTGCCCCGGCCGCATCAGCCGCTCCGACCGCATCGGCTGCCCTCGCCGCGGCCGGCACCGCCGGTCGCGCGGTGCGCAACGGCTTCCCCCTGCGCACCGCCGCCGCGCTGGCCGCCTCCGGACTGCTGGCCTCCCCGCTGCTGGCCGGCACCGCACACGCCGATCCCAAGGCCCCCGCGCCGCCGTCGACGATGTCGCAGATCGGCGGGGGCCGGCTGGGCACACCCGGCGTCCAGGTGGCGCTGAAGCCCGGCGCCCCGAAGCTGCCGGGCCCGGACACCCTGACGGCCCGCTCGTGGATCGTCTCCGACGCCGCGTCCGGCAAGGTGCTGGCCGCCAAGAACCCGCACTGGCGGCTCGCTCCCGCCAGCACGCTGAAGATGCTGTTCGCCGACACGGTGATGCCGAAGTTCCCCAAGAACCAGAAGCACACGGTCAAGCCCGCCGACCTGGCCGGGATGGGCGCCGGCAGCAGCCTCGTCGGGATAAAGGAGAACCTGAGCTATACGGTCCACGACCTGTGGCTGGGCGTCTTCCTGCGGTCCGGCAACGACGCGGTGCACACGCTCTCCGCGATGAACGGCGGCACGAAGGCCACCGTCGCGCAGATGCAGCAGCGTGCGAAGGACCTCAACGCCAACGACACGCATGTGGTGACCCCGGACGGCTATGACGCGCCGGGCCAGGTCTCCAGCGCGTACGACCTGAGCCTGTTCGCCCGGGAGGGGCTGCGGAACGCCGACTTCCGCGAGTACTGCTCGACGGCCAGTGCGCAGTTCCCCGGTGACGAGGGCAAGGGCGGCAAGCGGGCGACGTTCGGCATCCAGAACACCAACCGGCTGCTCAGCGGCGATTACGACATCAAGCCGTACCCCGGTATCGCGGGGGTGAAGAACGGCTCCACCACCAACGCGGGGTCGACCTTCACCGGCGTCGCCCATCGTGGCGACCGCAAGCTCCTCGTCACGGTCATGAACCCGGAGAAGAAGGAGCACAACGAGGCCTACAAGGAGGCCGCCAAGCTGCTCGACTGGGGCTTTGTGGCGGCGGACAAGGTGGACCCGGTCGGGCGGCTCGTCGGCCCCAGGAGCGAGGACGACGGCACCGGCGCCGTGAAGGCCAAGGGCAAGGGGAAGGGCGCGCACGAGAGCACCCAGGCCGCGCTGAACGGCGCCGGCGGTGCGAACGGCGCGTGGACCGCGGTGGGCATCGGCAGTGGTGTGCTGGCGCTGCTGGGCATCGTGGCGTTCGCCGTGCACCGGCGCGGGCGCGAGTGACCTGCGCGGGTGCGGAGGGAGGGCGGATGACGCGGATGATCGTCAGGCCGCCCGTGGGCGCTCCTGTCCCTCCGGCCGCGCCCGCCCCGCCGGCCCCTCCGGCGCCTCCCGCCGCTCGGGTCCGTCCGGCCTGCCCGGCTCCTCCGGCCCGTCCGGCATCTTGAGGTCTTCGTCCCCCGCGCGCCGCTCCCCCTCCGTGGCCGTCCAAGAAGCGCAGTACACCAGCAGCTTCGCGGTGAAGTTGATCCACAGCAGCAGCGCGACCGGGGTGCCGAAGGCGCCGTACATGCTCCGGGAGGCGACGCCCTGGAGATAGCCGCTGAGCAGCAGCTTCAGCAGTTCGAAGCCGATCGCGCCGAGGAGGCCGGCGACCACTACGGCGCGGCGCGGCGGATGGACGCCGGGGAGCCTGGTCAGTATGTAGGCCAGCAGCAGGAAGTCCGCGAGGACGGCGATGACGAAGCCGGCGGCCGAGAGCAGGACGCTGCCGATGCCGCCCTCCGTCAGGCCGATCGCGTCGGCCACCCTGCCCACCGCGGCGGACGCGAAGGTCGAGCAGGCGAGGGAGAGCACGGCGACGCCGCCGACCCCGAGCAGCAGGACGCCGTCCCGGAGCTTGCCGACGAAGAAGTTGGTCTTCTCGGTGTCCTTCTCCCATACGGCACGCAGGCAGTCGCGCAGCGACTCGACCCAGCCGATGCCGGTGAGCAGCAGCGCGGCACCGGCGACCAGGCCGATGGTGGCGGCGTGGTCGACGAGTGCGGCGATGTCGAGCTGTCCCGAGATGCCGGGCAGCTGCTCGGCGATCTTGCCCTCCAGCGTGTGCAGCCGGTCGTCGCTGAGCAGTGCGGCACCGATCGCGGCGGCGACGGTGAGCAGCGGGAAGAGTGCGACGAAGCTGGTGAAGGTGATCGCTGCGGCGAGCCGGGTCCAGTGCACCCGGAGCATCCGCTCGTAGGCACGCCAGAGGTGGGTGGTCATCAGCCAGGTGACGGCCGGTCCGATCACCGGCAGTTTGCTCAACCAGTCCATGGCGTTCCCCTCGTGCGGTCCCAGGCGTCCGTTGCCCTGGTGACCTTCTGCCCGCCGGTCTGTGCAGGATGTCAGGCACGCGCCCGGGGCGATCGGAAGGACGCGCCCTGACCTCCGGGTATCCCGGCAGCCGGACACTCGGCAGGGGAGCAGGGGCGGCGGCGCGGCAGACGCCGCGGGCGACGGGGACGACCGTTCCGGCGGCGGACCGCCGCAGTCAGCAGGAGGCCGCCGGCGGCCGGGAGAGATCGGCGGCCTGGCGCGGGACGGCGGCCGTCTGCGGCCCGAAGGGGTACTCCCGCTCCAGCCGCCACACCGCGTCCGGGCCCTGCTCGTAGAGCGCGAAGCCACCGATCGTCCAGGTGGCGCAGAAGTCCCTGAGCCCGGCCTGGGCGCGGTCCATGGCCGCTTCGTCGATGCCGTGGGCGACGGTCACATGCGGGTGGTACGGGAACTGCAGCTCGCGTGCGCAGGGGCCGGACGCGGCGCGGATCCGGGCCTGGAGGGCGGTGCAGCCCGTCACGCCCTCGGTGACCTTGACGTAGACGACCGGGGAGAGCGGCCGGAAGGTCCCGGTGCCTTCCAGGCGCAGCGGGAAGGGGCGGCAGCCGGCCGCGACCTCGGCGAGGTGGCGTTCGATGCCGGGCAGCGCGTCGGCGCTGACCTCCGTCGGCGGGAGGAGGGTGATGTGCGTGGGGATGCCGGGTGCGGCCAGGTCCCCGAAGCCCGCGCGCTTCCTCTGGAGGAAGCTGCCGTACGGCTCCGGGACCGCGATCGAAACGCCCAGCGTTACGGTCCCCACTGCGTTCTCCCTCCTGACGTGTGTGCGGCGCGCTCGCGCACCCTCTTAGTGTGCCGGGTGCGCGCCCTTCGCGGGGAGCGTCCTCGGCCGTCTTGTGCGCAGGCACAGGAGCCCCCACGGGTGGGGGCCCCGGGTCCGGTGCGGTCCGCGCGGCCGGTTGCGGCCCGCCGTGCGGACGCTCCCGGCCGTGCGCGGACGGTGCCGTCAGTGCTTGGCCGGCAGCAATCCGAGCCGGTCATAGGTGGTGGCGAGGGTCTCGGCGGCCACCGCACGAGCCTTCTCCGCACCCTTGGCCAGGATCGAGTCCAGCGTCTCGGGGTCGTCCAGATATTCCTGCGTACGGTCCCGGAACGGTGTGACGAATTCGACCATCACCTCGGCGAGATCGGTCTTGAGAGCGCCGTACATCTTGCCCTCGTACTTCTGCTCCAGCTCCGGGATCGTGGTGCCGGTGAGGGTGGAGTAGATGGTGAGGAGATTGGAGACACCGGGCTTGTTCTCCGCGTCGTAGCGGATCACGGTGTCGGTGTCGGTGACGGCGCTCTTGACCTTCTTCGCGGAGACCTTCGGCTCGTCGAGGAGGTTGATCAGGCCCTTGGCGCTGGCGGCCGACTTGCTCATCTTGGCCGACGGGTCCTGGAGGTCGTAGATCTTGGCCGTCTCCTTGAGGATGTACGGCGCCGGGATCGTGAACGTCTCGCCGTAGCGGCCGTTGAAGCGCTCGGCGAGATCGCGGGTCAGCTCGATGTGCTGGCGCTGGTCCTCGCCGACCGGGACCTGGTGGGCCTGGTAGAGCAGGATGTCGGCGATCTGCAGGATCGGGTACGTGAACAGGCCGACGGAGGTGCGGTCGGCGCCCTGCTTGGCGGCCTTGTCCTTGAACTGCGTCATCCGCGAGGCCTCGCCGAAGCCGGTGAGGCAGTTCATCACCCAGCCGAGCTGGGCGTGTTCGGGCACATGGCTCTGGACGAAAAGCGTGCAGCGCTCCGGGTCGAGGCCGGCGGCCAGCAGCTGGGCCGCCGCGATCCGGGTGTTGCGGCGCAGCTCGGCCGGGTCCTGCGGGACGGTGATCGCATGCAGGTCGACCACCATGTAGAAGGCGTCGTGGGACTCCTGCAGCGCCACCCACTGGCGCACGGCACCGAGGTAGTTGCCGAGGTGGAAGGAGCCGGCGGTGGGCTGGATACCGGAGAGCACACGCGGAGAACTCTGCATGGCGGAGCCATTCCCCTGAGGGTGGTCGTGGGCGACGGTCGGGCGATCGAGAGCCATGCCACCGATTGTCTCAGGTCCGCAAGGGGGGACCGGCGCAAGGTGGCGGGAGGTGGTGCGGGCCGCCGCCGGGGCGGAGGCGGCCTGTTCGGAGCGGCCGGGAGCTGGAATCGTGGCCCGGGGCTCCGTGCTCCGCGTCCCGTGCCCCGTGCTCCGTGCTCCGTGCTCCGCGCTCCGCGCTCCGTGCACCGCCCCGGGTCCCTCCCGGCTCTCCGTCCCGTACCTCCGCCCCGGATCTCCGACCCGATCTGCGAGGACCGCCGATGACCGACGCCCGTCCCGCACCGCCGGCCGGCACCCCCCGTCCCGTGTCCCCGGCCGGTACCCACAGGCCCGCGTCCCCGGCCGGCGCCCACCCTCCCGCGTCCCCGGCCGGCGCCACCCCTCCCCCATGCTCCGACGGGGCGCCGCATCCGCTCGCCCCCGGTGGCGCCGGCCGGGCCGCGGCCGATGCGCTGCTGCGGGCGGCCGGAGCGGTGGTCCCCGTCCTGCTGCCCGGGGAGGTGCCCGCCGTAGCCGTCACCCGCCACGAGGTGCTGCGCGAGGTCCTTGGGCACCCCGAAGTCGCCAAGAACGCCTGCCACTTCACCGCCCTGCACGACGGCACCGTGCCGCCCGGCTGGCCGCTGACCACCTTCGCCACCGTCGACGGGATGACCACGGCCGACGGGGCCGATCACCGGCGGCTGCGCGGTCTGGTGACCAAGGTGTTCACCGCGCGGCGGGTGGCGGCGCTGCGGCCCCGGGTGGTGGAGCTGACAGCCGGTCTGCTGGACGGGCTGCCGGGCGCCGCCGCGGCCGATGGCACGGTGGATCTGCGCCGGCACTTCGCCTATCCCCTGCCGATGAGCGTGATCTGTGAACTGCTGGGCGTGGACGTCGCGTTGCGCGACCGGCTGCACGAGCTGTCGAACCTGATCGTCAGCACGGCGGACGGGGCGCAGGCCGCCCACCGCGAGATCATCGCCATCCTCACCCGGGTCGCCGAGGCCCGGCGGGCGGACCCGGGCGACGATCTGACCAGCGCGCTGCTCGCCGCCCAGGAGGAGGACGGCGACCGGCTGAGCGCCCGGGAACTGGTCGGCACCCTGCTGCTGATGATCATTGCCGGGCACGAGACCACGCTCAACCTGATCACCAATGCGGTGCGGGCCCTGTGCACCGACCGCGGGCAGCTGGAGCTGGTGCGAGGCGGGCGGGCCACCTGGGACGACGTGGTCGAGGAGACGCTGCGCTACGACAGTCCGGTCGCCCACTTCCCGTTCCGTTACCCGGTGCGGGACCTGGAGATCGGCGGCACGGTCGTCCCCCGCGGCACGCCGATGCTGGCCTCCTACTCCGCGGCCGGCCGGGACCCGGACGCCTACGGCCCGGACGCGGACCGGTTCGACGTCACCCGGCGGCCCGCCGCCCGGCACCTCTCCTTCGGCCACGGGCCGCACTACTGTCTGGGCGCGCCGCTGGCCCGGCTGGAGGCGACCGTCGCGCTGGAGGCACTGTTCACCCGTTATCCGGCGCTGGACCTCGCCGTCCCGGACGCGGAGCTGCCGCCGCACCCGAGCTTCGTCGGCAACAGCACCCACGTCCTGCCGGTCCGGCTCACCGGCTGATTCACCGGCAGCCGGTGAGCCGCCGTACCGCGGGCCCCGGGCCCTCGCGCGCCCCCGCCCTCAGGCCGTCGCGAGCCCCGGCGCCGGGTAGGCCGCCATGAGCTCCGCGACCTCCGTACGGATCACCGCCAGCGCCTCCTCGTCGCCGTTCGCCGCGGCCTGGACGCTGCGGTCGATCCACTCGGCGACCAGCGGCATTCGGTCCGTACCCAGCCCGCGGGAGGTGAGGGACGGGGTGCCGATGCGGATGCCGGAGGGGTCGAAGGGCTTGCGGGGGTCGAAGGGGACGGTGTTGTAGTTGACGACGATGCCGGCCCGGTCCAGCGCCTTCGCGGCGACCTTGCCCGGCACGTCCTTCGAGGTGAGGTCGATGAGCACCAGGTGGTTGTCGGTGCCGCCGGAGACCAGGTCGTAGCCGCGGGCCAGCAGCGCCTCGGCGAGCGCCTGGGCATTGGCGACGACGGCACGGGCGTAGTCACGGAAGGACGGGGCGGCCGCCTCGCGCAGGGCGACCGCGATGGCGGCGGTGGTGTGGTTGTGCGGACCGCCCTGCAGACCGGGGAAGACGGCCTTGTCGACCGCCTTGGCATGGCTCGCCCGGGACATCAGCATGGCGCCGCGCGGGCCGCGCAGGGTCTTGTGGGTGGTGGTGGAGATGACGTCCGCGTGCGGTACGGGCGAGGGGTGGGCGCCGCCCGCGATCAGGCCGGCGATATGGGCGATATCGGCGACGAGGACGGCGTCGACCTCCCGGGCGATCTCCCCGAACGCGGCGAAGTCGATGGTGCGCGGGACGGCGGTACCGCCACAGAAGATGATCTTCGGGCGTTCCTTGCGGGCGAGGTCGCGCACCTCGTCGAAGTCGATGAGCGCGGTGTCGGGGCGTACGCCGTACTGGACGCCGCGGAACCAGGTGCCGGTGGCCGACACTCCCCAGCCGTGCGTGAGGTGGCCGCCCATCGGCAGCGCCATGCCCAGCACGGTGTCGCCGGGCTCGGCGAAGGCGAGGTAGGCGGCGAGGTTGGCGGGCGAGCCGGAGTACGGCTGGACGTTGGCGTGTTCCACGCCGAAGACGGCCTTGGCCCGCTCGACGGCCAGCGTCTCGACACGGTCGATGTTCTGCTGGCCTTCGTAGTAGCGACGGCCCGCGTACCCCTCGCTGTACTTGTTCTGCAGGACGGTGCCGGTGGCTTCCAGGACGGCGGCGGAGACGTAGTTCTCGCTGGGGATCAGCCGCAGCGTGTCGGCCTGCAGCTGCTCCTCGGCGCCGACCAGCGCGGCCAGTTCGGGGTCGGCGGCGCTCAGCGCGGGATGCGGAAGGGACTGCGGAGTGAGGGACTGCGGGGTGCGGGGCTGTGACATGGGGGCCTGCGACATGGCGTCCTCCGGGGCGGTCGATCGGTGATCCGGTCGTGGTCCCGGGGTGCCCAGGCGGGGCGGCACCTCGTGATGGTGGCCGCACACCGCTTCCTCGAGGTTGTTTCCCCGTACGCCAGTCGCGGTGCGCACCCAGAGTCTAAGCCCCCTGGGGCATCCCTCAGGGAATCCCCAGGGGTCCCCCGGAGTGTCCCCCAGGGGATTCCCCAAGGCATACCCCGAGGCCCCTGACCGGCGAATCTTCACGGGCCCGTCGCTCCTGGCCGGCGCAACAATGGAAGGGGACGCGGCAGCGCCCGCGCCCCGCACGGTTCTACCGAACGGAGTCACCGGTGACATCCACGGAACGCAGCATCGCCGCCGCCGAGGCCCACAGCGCGCACAACTACCATCCGCTGCCCGTCGTCGTGGCCACCGCCGAGGGCGCCTGGGTGACGGATGTGGCGGGCCGGCGCTACCTGGACAT
Organism: Streptomyces sp. NBC_00400; assembly: GCF_036048035.1. Lineage (NCBI taxonomy): Bacteria > Bacillati > Actinomycetota > Actinomycetes > Kitasatosporales > Streptomycetaceae > Streptomyces > Streptomyces sp. NBC_00400. Next base: position 3,042,128 of record NZ_CP107940.1, read on the forward strand.
GCTCGCCGGGTACTCCGCGCTGAACTTCGGGCACGGCAACCGCCGGCTGCTCGACGCGGCCAAGGCCCAGCTGGAACGGGTCACGCTCACCTCCCGCGCCTTCCATCACGACCGGTTCGGCGACTTCTGTACGCAGCTGGCCGCGCTGTGCGGGATGGAGCTGGTGCTCCCGATGAACACCGGCGCCGAGGCGGTCGAGACGGCGGTGAAGACGGCCCGTAAGTGGGGCTACCAGGTCAAGGGCGTCCCGGACGGCCGGGCGAAGATCATCGTCGCGGACCACAACTTCCACGGCCGGACGACCACCCTCGTCTCCTTCTCCACCGACCCCGAGGCACGCGCCGGCTTCGGCCCGTACACCCCCGGCTTCGAGATCGTCCCGTACGGCGACCTGGCCGCGATGGAGGCCGCCCTCGACGACCACACGGTCGCGGTGCTGCTGGAGCCGATCCAGGGCGAGGCGGGGGTACTGGTCCCGCCGCCGGGCTATCTGGCGGGCGTACGGGAGCTGACCCGCAGCCGGAACGTGCTGTTCATCGCCGATGAGATCCAGTCGGGGCTGGGCCGCACCGGCCGGACCTTCGCCTGTGAGCACGAGGGCGTGGTCCCCGACATGTATGTGCTGGGCAAGGCGCTGGGCGGCGGTGTGGTGCCGGTGTCGGCGGTGGTGTCCTCCCGTGAGGTGCTGGGCGTGTTCGCACCCGGCGAGCACGGCTCGACGTTCGGCGGGAACCCGCTCGCCTGCGCGGTGGCGCTGGAGGTCCTGGCCATGCTGCGGACCGGTGAGTTCCAGCAGCGGGCCACGGAGCTCGGCGAGCATCTGCACAGCGAGCTGGGGTTGCTGGTGGGCGGCGGCGCGGTGGACGCGGTGCGTGGCCGCGGACTGTGGGCCGGAGTGGACATCAACCCGTCGCGCGGCACCGGACGGGAGGTCTCCGAACGGCTGATGGCGCGCGGGGTGCTGGCCAAGGACACCCATGGCGCCACCCTCCGGCTCGCCCCGCCGCTGGTGATCAGCAAGGAGGACCTGGACTGGGGGCTGGACCAGCTGCGCGGTGTGCTGGAGGGATGAGACGAGGGCCGGATACGGGCTTCCCTCGTGTGCCGTCCTCCTATGCGAGGAGCGAGGCCGGAGTGACGAGCCGGGCACGTTCGTGGAGTTCCCGGGCGGCGGGGGTCTTGAGGTGGGGGCGGATCAGTTGGACCATTTTCCCCATGCGCCGGTCGACCCTCCCGCTTTGCACCAGGGGATATTCGTCCAGCGCTTCATTCCATGTCGCACAAGCCGCTTCCAGGTGCCCCACCTCAAGCTGGAACTCGGCGAGTGTGGCACGTTCCTTCACCCGGGACCGGCGATAGATGTCGTAGCACAACCTGTCCGATTCCCGCATCGCCGCAACGGCTCCGGGAAGGTCTCCCAGCTCGTGGCGAACGTGGCTGACGTGGTAGTGCAGAGCTGAGGGATCATAGGATCCAAAGGCTTTCGCTCGCGCCTCGGCCTTTTCCATGGCAATTTCGGCCTCTTTGAGATGCGCCAGTGCCTTGTGGCGATCTCCTGTTTGCGCAGCGGCGTGTGCCTGCTGACCCGCAAGGAAGGCGTGCATACGCGGGCCCGCTTGCGGAGAGGCGGCGGCAGCAGCGTCGGCCAGTCGCATGGCTTCACGGCCGTGCCCCAGGTCAACTGCCTGCACACTCATACCCCGCAGTGTCGTGCAATACGTGAGGTGGTCCTCAGAGGCGCCTGCCAGCTCCAATGCCTTCAGGTAATACCTCTGCCCCAGCCCCTCCACCCCCTCATCCACAGCCATGTATCCGGTGAGATAGCACAGGTCGGCGGCTGCCGACAGCATTGCCTTGCGTACCGATTCTTGCGCATCAGCCCGTAGATATGGAGCCACCGTGTTGACGAGAAATGCCGCAGCCATGGGGCGGGCGTGGCGTCCACCGAATTGGTCGTCGAGTTCCGAGATCCGTTCGGTCATGGCGGTGACCGTGTCAACTTCCGGCATGCCAATGCGCCAAGTCCGGCCAGTTCGAACAGCTTCCATTCGCCCCACCACATCCGGCCAATTGGGCACGGCCAGCGCAACGGAGAAGAGACTCATACCGAGGATGCTGCGGCGTGAGGGATCCATATCTCCCCTACCGAGATCGACCAGCCCTTCCACCGTGCTCGGAGTGGCCGCCGAGCTACCGGCAGGGGGCGGGAATCCGGCCTCGGCATGCGTGACCGGACGTCCCAGCTTCCGCGCCAGGGCCTCCACGATCAGCGGTCTGGCCTGCTCCTTCGGCAGGTGCCCCTGACACCACTGATGAGCCGACGGCTCGCGGTACTTGAGCGGGGTTCCTCGCTCGGTGCCGATGCGGTTCACGGCCTGGACGAACTGCCGCAGCGTCCAGCCGGTCTGCCGGTAGAGCCGTTCAAGGTGCCGGTTCGGTTCCCGAGTGCCCACTAGCCCTCAACTCCCCGATGTGCGCGAGCGCTTAAAGCTCTTAAAAGCCGCTTCCACTGCCACCGTACCGCTGGGCGTAGCGGACCGGTTGCCCAGAGCGAGGAAGGCCCTCCTCGCGAGACAGAGAGGACCCCCGCGACCGTGGTGGAACGGCCCGGGGGCGTGGCCCTCAACTACAAGAGAGTTGACGACATGCCCAACGCTGCAGCGAGGGTCTTCGTCCGGCTGCTGCCATGGACCAGCGCGGAGGGGAAACCGTGCTTCCTGGCAGGTGACGGGACCGGATATGTCTCCCGCGTCGCCGACCGGATCGAGGAAGAGCAGCTCAGCTCGGCCGACGATCTCATCGACGAAGCCCGCCGCATGCTTGCCGGACGGGCGTGGACGCCCGGAGAACTGCACCTGTTGGCCGTTGAATTGACCGCAAGCCTTGCCGATGTGCGCCGGGTGGCCGAGAGCCGGGGCGGACGCTTGACCGCCTTCGGGCCGGCATCGGTCAATGCGTAGAAGTTCGTGCAAGTCGCTGGCGCGCTGCGGCGACACAGGGACAAGCTCGGACATGTTGATCGTCACCCGAGGCGACGAGGACACCATGACTTTGCACCGCCTGGGCAAGGATCCCGAAAGCCCGAACAACGGTTCCCCGACTGTGTACCTGGACGATGAGAGCGGAAACTACATCCTGCAAGGGTGGCGGGTCACGGACTCCGAGCGTCTGGCGCAGATGGACGTTCCCAGCCATGAGACCGTGATCGAGTTCCCGAAGCGCATGATGCAGTTCTTCCCGGAGGTGAACGGTGACGACGGCGGAGTCGACGTTTGAGGAGCGTTTCCGGTCGGCCCAGCACTGCGCGTGGCACTTCGAGGCCAGGGACGCATACGCGCTGGACGAGTCGTACCAGGAGTGGGCCGCCGGAAACCACTTCGACCCCGCCGAGCGATGGCCGTGGTGGATCGATCTTGTCTCGGCCTCGGTGACCCGTGGCGTGGATGTGCGCCGAGCGCGGGTCGTCTCGGAACCCGTGTCCGCCTACATCCGGTACGAACACGCGCTCACCGGCGGACACAACGTCAAGGCCGGAGAGTCGGTGCGCTGGCTCCCCCGTCGGCAAGCCTCTTCGTTGCTGTTGCCGGGCAACGACTGCTGGGTCTTCGACCGTTCGTCGGTGCTGTTCAACCACTTCAACGGTGACGGGGAGATGACCGGTGAAGAGCTGGTGACCGAACCAGGCGTGGTCCATGCCTGTGTATCCGCGTTCGAAGCGGTCTGGGAACGGGCGACTCCCCACGAGGAGTACCGGCCAGTCTGACGGTACGCACTCGGAAGATTCGATCGTGACGTCGTCGTCCAGCATCCAACAGGCCCGAGCGGCCCTTGGCACGCGCCTGCGCGAGATGCGCAAGGATTCGGGGCTGACAGCACGGGAGTTGGCCGCCCGGGCCGGCTGGCACGAGAGCAAGTGCAGCCGCATCGAGAACGGCCACACCGGGCCGTCCGACGATGACCTGCGGGTGTGGGCGCTGCACTGTGGAGCGGGGGGCAGACGGCCGACCTGATCGCCACCGCACGCAATATCGATGGTGCGTATGTCGAGTGGCGGCGCATGGAACGCTCCGGACTCCGTCGTGCACAGGAATCGGTTCTCCCGCTGTGGGAAAGAACGCGGCACTTCCGCGCCTACTCGTCGTGGCTGATCCCGGGGCCCTTCCAGACGCGTGCGTACATTGAGGCACTCCTCAGAGCGATTCGTGACCGGCGGGCGCTCCCCGACGACCTGGAGGAAGCTGTCCAGGTCCGCGTGGACAAGCAGCGCATCCTGCACGAAGGGCCGCGCCGCCTCGCTGTGATCTTGGAAGAGAGCACACTTCGCCACCGGATCGGCGGCACTGCGACGATGGCAGGCCAGCTTGGGCACCTGTTGTCTCTGGCTGCCCTGACCCAGGTCAGCCTCGGGGTGATCCCGCTGCAAGCGGACCGTACTGCGCTGTGGCCGGTGGAGGACTTCTGGATCTTCGATGAAGCCCAAGTCAGCGTTGAGCTGGTGTCTGCCTTTCTCACCGTCACGCAGCCGCACGAGATCAGCATGTACGCCCACACCTTCGCGGGCCTCGCCGAATTGGCCGTCTACGGGGCTCCGGCACGGACTCTGATCACAGCAGCGATCGATTCCCTCGAGTGAGCTCGCGCAAGTTCGTTGAGGCCAACTCATCAGCATTCGTAGCTTGTCACCATGAGGAACGGCCCGGCGTGTGGCCGTGCCATGTGTGTGCGGCGACAGCCGGTATCAGGCTCCCGCCCCGGCTGCGGACGCCCGATGCCGAAGGGTGGCACGGAGTCCCCTGCCGAGCCTCGCCGTCCTTGCCGGTGGCGCCAGCTGCGCCCTGTCACACGGCAACTCATCCGCTGAATGCACCGCGCCCCTGCTCCGGCCATGTGCCGGAGCAGGGGCGCTTTTGTCTTCACCAGCGTGGGGTACTTACCGTTCCCGCCCTGCGGCGACGGTTCACGCGGAGCCTCCGGGGGCATGGGGCCGCCATCGTGTTTGCCGCCGTCCTCCTCCATCTCCGCCTCGTGGCGGAAGGGCGCACCGCGCCAGCCTTCGGCATCGGGCGTGCGCGTCTCGTACGTATCGACGCTCACCACGCTCATTCACCAACCTCCTCTTTCGCGAGGAGCCATGCCGCCGTACCGTCGAGGGCATGACCCATAGGCCGCAAAGGGGTTTCCTTTGCGGTTGGTCACCCGCCCCGGCTGCTCGACTGTCCAGGTTTCCGCCGCCGGGGCGGGAGTCTTCAGGCTCCGACTGCCGCCGGTCGGATGCGGCAGGCCCACAGGCCGGCCTGTTCTTCAGTCATCGTGTGTCCGTGGCCGCAGAGCATTCACCGACGTCCCTTGGCACGACAGCTAAAGCACGGAAACGGACATGGGGGAACCTTCGACCCCTGCGGCACAAACACGGTGTTCGAGTGGCGATCCAGGGTTCCGCCGAGTGCTGCCCACCAGTCTTCGACGATCTTGATGCTCGGCCTGTCCTGGTCGGGGGTGGTCATCACGCCTCCGCGTGCCCACGGCCGTGGTCTCGGATCTCCCGGGCAGCAGTACATGCCGCAGCCTTGTCGTTTCGCTTCAACGCCTCACTCCGCTGGAGTCCCAAGGCGTCACACACTTTGCATCCGGGGACTGGTTCGCCCTCCAGTAGCCAGCCATCCAGCGGCAGTTCAACGGGCGGTTGGCTGTACCGAATGGGGTTCGTCATGACGTCTCCGCGGGGTGAACGGCTTGTCTTCCCGACGGTATGGAGAGCGAAAGACTCAGCTCAATGAACTTCTGCGAACTTGCACGCCGTCACCCGAGCGTGTCGATTGCCGAGGTAATGAGCTTCCTGGCTGCCGCCCCGTAAACAGCGATGCCTGCGAGTTCGGTGAACGTCTTGGCGTACTCGGCGATTTCACTCGGTTGCTTCACGGTGAGGCCGGCAGACACGAGCTCGCAGGAGGCCTGTTTCTCGTCGTACAGAGAGAAGGACTCGCACGGCCACGCATTGCCGCGCACGGCCCCCATGGGGATCACACCAAGACTCAAGGAGGGCGCGGCCGTCATTCCGATCAGGTGGCCCAATTGGCTCACCATCGTGGCGGAATCTCCGATGACCGTGCGAAGAACCCATTCCTCACAGATCCGGGTCCATATGCGAATGTCCTCATCGGAGGGGGGAGTTCGGCCGTTCTCAAGCCGGGAACTCTTCGACTCATGCCACCCTGCCGCCGCCACAGCTCGGGCGGTCAGACCGGAGTCCTTGCGAATCTCCCGGAGACGCTTCCCAAGCGCTTCCCGGGCCTGCTGGATGCTGGACGACGGGGACACGGAGAGTTCAGCCCTGTTCGTGGATCAGACCGGCCGGTAAACCTCGTGCGGGACTGCGCGTTCCCAGACCGCCTCGAAAGACGTGGAGCAGAGCTGCACGATGGCTGGTTCTGTCGTCCGCTCCTCGTCTCCCTCGGGTGACAGCTCGCCATCCCCGGTGAAGTGCAGGAACACGACCAGGCTGTCATCGAACAGCCAGAAGTCATTGCCTGGGAGCGCCAGATCCGACACCTTGCGACGTGGCAGCCAGCGCACCTGCTCGCCGGCCTCCACGTTGCTGGGCGTGAGGTGGTGCTCAAAGCGGAGGTAGTCACTCATGGGCTCGGAGAAGATCCGAGCACGACGGACTTCCACACCGCGTGTGGTGATCTCTTGCATCAGGGCGAGCCAGGGGCGGGAGGCCGGGTCGCTCTTGGCAGGAACACTTTGCGGGTCCTGCCGCCACGAGACGAATCGCGGGTCGGATCGTATGTACCCGTCCCTCATCTCCAGGTGAACGGCTGAACGCTTGGCCTGCTTGAACAGCTCGCTAAACGTCAGCTCGGCCGCCACCGCGTACCCCCGGAAAGAACTGTGTCATGTACTTGGGGATCTCCACGACCGTCTCATGGTCCGGGAGATCCAACTGGGAGAGTCGTTCGTCGTCCAGCACCTTCAGGCCCTGGACCAGGTACTTGTCAGTCACGTCGTCGTAATAGACGGTGGCGGACTTACCCTCGGGGGAGTTCGGGTCCTTGCCGAGCATGTGCAAAGCCATGGTGCCCTCCTCACTCGTCGAAGACGATCTCTGACTACGAGTTTGCGCTCAATTCACCTTGCTGCGCATCGAACTTGCATGAACTTGCACGGGTTCAGGGTTCCTGCGATCGCCGCCGCCTCAATGTGTGCCGGGGTGGCCGAGAGCCGGGGTGAGCGCATGGCCGCCCTCGGGCACGACCTCCCGGACGATGCCGACAGCGCAGGACCGGCTGCCAGCGGAGGCGTTCGGATGACGCGGCACCTGGTCACGCTGGGTGGCGCGCCTGGCTGCGGATCACATGCGGCAAGAACCGCGCGTACTCATCGATGACCGGCCCCGCCGACTCCCGGATGCCGAGCCCCGCCGAGGCCCACAGCGCGCACAACTGCCACCCGCTGCCCGCCGCCCGCCGCCCGTCAGGTGTTGTCGCGGGCGGTGGCGACGATCCGGTCGAGTTCTTCGCGGTTCCAGGTGAACGAACCGTCGTCCAGCGCGGCGAGGATGCCGTCCACCCATGCCAGTTCGGCCTGGGTGACCGCGCGCAGGTATTCACTTTCGATCAGGGCGACCCGCGGGAGGGCCTGGCCCTCGGTCTCCCCGGCGGCTTCACCGTCGCGTCCGGCACCGAGTTCGGCATCGCGTCCGGCACCGGCTCCGGCTCCGGCACCGAGTTCGGCATCGAGTTCGGTGAGGCGCCGGGCGAGGCGGTCGCGCCGCTGGTGCAGCAGGTCCCGGGTGGCCCGGGGGGTGAGCACCGGCAGGAAGGACAGCGCGGCGGGGAACTCCGGGTACTCGTTGCGGGGCGTCGACAGGATCTCGGCCATCCACTGGCGAGCGGCCGCCCGTCCCGCGTCGGTGAGGCGGTAGGTGGTGCGTTCGGGGTAGCGCTCGTCGCGCTCGGTGCTGCCGACGGCGATCAGCCCGGCGTCTTCCAGGCGGGCGATCGTGCGGTACAGGCCGGCGCGCTGGCCGACGTTGACGACCTGGTCCTTGCCCCACTGCTTGATCAGTCGCTGGATGCCGTAGGGGTGCAGCGGGCCGGCCTCCAGCAGGCCCAGGACCGCCAGGGCCAGGGGGGAACGGCGGAATGTCGAGGTCACGGGTCGACGGTACACCGAATACCGGCACCACAACTAGTTGCACTGCACCTAGGTGCCATGCAACTATCCGGTCCTCAGTCGCTCCTCGCGAGGAAGGAACCGGAAACCATGCACGTGATCATCATTGGCGCCGGCACCGGCGGACTGGCCCTGGCCCACGGCCTGAAGCGGGCCGGTATCAGCTGCGCCGTCCACGAGCGCGACCGCACGCGCGGCGGCGGGCTCCAGGGCTACCGGGTGGGCATCGACCCCGACGGCAGCCGGGCGCTCAGCCGTCTGCTGCCCCCCGGGCTCTTCGACACCTTCGTGGCGACCTGCGCGCGCAGCGGTGACCGCTTCACCATGTTCACCGAGAAGTACAAGGAAGTGATCTCGCTGACCGGGTTCGCCGAGCCGGGCGCGGACGGGGCCGGTGCGGAGCGTTCCGTTTCCCGGATGACCCTGCGCCAGGTTCTGCTGACCGGGCTGGAGGAGCTGGTCCACTTCGACAAGGTCTTCACCCGCTACGACCAACACCCCGACGGCACGGTCACCGCGCACTTCGAGGACGGCACCTCGGCCACCGGAGACGTACTGGTGGCCGCCGACGGATCCCACTCCCGGGTCCGCCGCCAGTACTTGCCCCACGCCCCCTTGGCGGACAGCGGCCTGATCGGGATCACCGGCAAGGTGCCGCTCACCGAGGCGACCCGCACGCTGCTGACCCCGCAGGTCGTCGACGGCGTCAACATGTTCCTCGCACCCGGCGGATACTCGCTGGTCATCCACGTCATGCAGTTCCCGTGGGACGAACGCGGCCGGCCCCGCCAGGGCATCGGCGCGAGTGACACCGAACTGCTCAACGCCTGGCCCGGCCTGCAGTTCGACAACACCCGCGACTACATCATGCTGGCGTTCGGCGGCGCGGCACGGAACCTGCCCGCCGACGTCCTGCGGATGAACGGCCGGCAGCTGCACGACCTCACGGTCGGTCTGACCCGCAACTGGGACGTCCGGCTGCGCACACTGGCCGAGCTGGCCGACCCGTCCACCTGCTTCCCCCTCAACATCCACACCTCGGCCCCGGTCGAGCAGTGGCCCACCAGCAACATCACCCTGATCGGCGATGCCATCCACACCATGACGCCGGGCCGCGGGGTGGGCGCGAACACCGCGTTGCGCGACGCCGAGCTGCTGTGCGCCAAGCTGGTCTCGGCCCGTGACCGCGAAGTGCCGCTGATACCGGCGATCCGCGACTACGAGACGCAGATGATCGACTACGGCTTCGAGGCGGTCAGGAAATCCCTGGCGCAGATGCGGGGAAGCGATCCGGTTCACAAGCCGGTCATCGGCCGCGCGGTGCTGGCCGGGATGCGTACCGGTATGCGGGTGGTCAACCACCTGCCCCCGCTCAAGCGCAGGATGGCCGCCGCCGCACAGCAGTACCGCGGCCATGACCGCGAGGCATAGCGGCGCGCGCCGGCCGCCGGACGCTTGCCCGTCCGGTGCCCCGCACCGTGCCGGCCGTCCGTCCGGTACCCCCACCGCGCCGGACCGCCCGTCCGGCGCCCCCACCGCGCCGGGCCACCGCGCCGGGCCGCCGCCTCAGCGGATCACATGCGGCAGGAAGCGGGCGTACTCATCGGTGACCGGCCCCGCCGACTCCCGGATGCCGAGACCCGCCGACTCGTCCTCGACAACCCAGGCGCCGAGGACGACCCGATTGCCGTCGAAGTCCGGCAGCGGCGCCAACTCCTGGTAGCAGCAGGGGTCTTCGGGCCCCCGCAGTACCGGCTCGGCGCCCGGCTCGTGCAGGGTGACACCGGCGCCCTCCCGGCCGAGCAGCGGCTTGGCGACGTAACCACGGGTGTGCGCCAGCTCGCGCGGCCCGTCCAGGTAGGCGGGCAGCAGATTCGGATGCCCCGGGTACAGCTCCCACAGAATCGCCAGCAGCGCCTTGTTGGAGAGCAGCATCTTCCAGGCGGGCTCGATCCAGAGAGTGGAGCCCGTCCCGCCGCCGTTGTCGAGGGTGTCCAGGACGAACGGGCCGAAGTCGTCGGTGGCCAGCCACTCCCACGGGTAGAGCTTGAAGCAGGCCCGCAGGAAGCGCAGCCGCTGGTCGACGAAGCGGCCCGACAGCCGGTCCCAGCCGATGTCCTCCATCGAGACGGCGACCGTCTCCAGGCCCGCCTGCTGCGCCGTCTCCTCCAGATAGGCGACGGTCATCAGATCCTCGCCCAGCTCGTCACCCGCCGAGTGCGCGAAGTGCACCGGCGCACCCGGCGGCAGCAGCGGCGCCTGCCGCTTCCAGGTCGCCACCAGCCGCTCGTGCAGCGAATTCCACTGGTCGGCGCCGGGGAAGCGTTCCTCCATCCAGAACCACTGCGGGCTGGCCGCCTCGACCAGCGAGGTCGGCGTATCGGCGTTGTACTCCAGCATCTTGGCCGGGCCGCTGCCGTCGTAGTGCAGATCGAACCGCCCGTAGAGCGACGGCAGTTCCTCGCGCCGGCGCCAGGACTCGGCGACCAGGCGCGCCAGCCGCGGGTCCTCGATGCCGAGGTCGGCGAGGCGGTCGTGCGCGACGAGGTGGTCGGCCGCGGCCAGGCACATGCCGTGCAGTTCCTCGACGACGTCCTCCAGGGCCTCGACCTCGGGGAGGGTGAAGGAGTAGTAGGCGCTCTCGTCCCAGTACGGGCGCAGCGAGTCGTCCGGGTAACGGGTCAGCGGGTAGATCAGGCCCTGCGCCTCGACGGTCTGCTGCCAGCCGGGGCGGGGCTCGATGGTGTGGCGCTTCATGGCGGTATCGCGTCCGCTCAGCCGCCGAAGGAACCGTGCCGGCCGCCGCCCGATCCGGAGCAGCCGAAGCCGCCCCGGTTGACGGCCGTGGTCTTGCTGAAGGTGCCCTCGTCGGCGTACTTGCCGCCGGCGTTGTTGGGGTCGTAGTACCACTGGCCGTCGACGGGCGTCTTGGCCGCGCCGCCGCCTCGGCCCTGCTTGCCGTATCCGCCGCTTCCGGTGCTTCCGGTACCGCTGCTCCCGGACGACGAACTGCCGCCTGCCGAGCAGTTCTTGGAGCCGACGATGCGGTAGCCCTTGAGGGTGTCGTAGCTGTTGCGGTCCACACAGCGCTTGTCGGGCTCGGAGCCGCAGGACGTCAGTGCGGCGGCCAGGGCCCCCATCCCGCCCAGTATCACCGTGCTCGACCGCAGCCGCCGACGTGCCTTCTCTGCCATGTTCTGCCTTCCCCCGTGAACATTTGGAACGTCCGGAACATCTGGACCATCTGGACCATCTGAAATATCTGGAACATCTGGATCTCCGGACCATCTGTTGGAGCGGAGCCAGCGTAGACGGCACTCGTGGGACCGCCGCAAGGCGGGAGGCCGGGTGCGGCGGCGGACACGCACACAGGCGGCCGGGCCGCCCTCGGGGAGGACGGCCCGGCACTGGTGGAGGTGGTGCGGTAGTAGGGGACGGAGGGTCAGGGGCCCGCGAGGACGGTCTGGGTGTCGGTGTCGCTGGAGCCGGTGAAGTTGGTGTCACCGGCGTAGACCGCCGTGATGATGTAGACGCCGGTGGTCAGCGGGGTGCTGACCGCGGCGACACCGGAGCCGTCGAGCGTGCCGGTGAGGTTGATGGTGGTCACACCGTCGGTGACGGTGAAGTTGACCGTCCCGGTCGGGACGCCGCTGCCCGGCGCCACCGCCGAGACGAACGCGAGGATCGCGACCGTGTCGCCGGAGTTGGAGGGGTCGGGGAACGAAGTGGCCGTGAGGGTCGTGGATGCCTGGCTGACGGTCTGGGTGTCCGTGCCGCTGGAGCCGGTGAAGTTGACGTCGCCGCTGTAGGTCGCGGTGACGTTGTGGACACCGGCGTCGAGCGTGCTGGTGGTGACGGTGGCTACGCCGCCGGCGACGGTGCCGGTCAGCGTGCCGCCCCCACCACCGTCGATGACGAAGACGACCGAGCCGGTCACCGTGCCGGCGCCGGGCGAGACCGGCGCCACCGTGGCGGTGAAGGTCACCGTCTGCCCGAAGACCGACGGGTCGGGCGCGGACGTGACCGTGGTGGTCGTCGACGCCTGAGCGACCGTCTGGGTGTCGGTGCCGCTCGACGCCGCGAAGTCGGCGTCACCGCTGTACGTCGCGGTGACGGGGAACGTGCCCGCGTTCAGCGCGCTGGTCGTGACGCTGGTCGTCCCCCCGGAGAGGGTGCCGGTCAGCGTCGGACCGCCGGTGATGACGAAGGTGACCGTGCCCGTCGGCGTTCCCGTACCCGGTGCGACCGGCGCCACGGTGGCCGTGAAGGTCACCGACTGACCGACCACGGACGGGTCGGGAGTCGAGGTCACCGTGGTGGTGGTCGACGCCTGGCCGACCGTCTGAGTGTCGGTGCCGCTGGAACCGGTGAAGTTGGCGTCGCCGCTGTAGGTCGCCGTGACCGTGTACGCGCCTGCGGTCACCAGGCCGCTGGTGCTGACGCTGGTGGTGCCACCGCTCAGGGTCCCGGTCAGCGTCACCGTGGTGACCCCGTCCGTGGCGACGAACACCACCGTGCCCGTCGGCGTACCCGCCCCCGGCGCCACCGGAGCCACCGTCGCCGTGAAGGTCACCGACTCACCCACCACCGACGGGTCGGGCGAGGACGTGACCGTGGTGGTGGTCGACGCCTGGGTCACCGTCTGGGTGTCCGTACCGACCGAACCGTTGAAGTTGGCGTCGCCGCCGTAGGTCGCCGTGACCACGTACGCGCCCGCGGTCACCAGGCCATTGGTGCTGACGCTGGTGGTGCCACCGCTGAGCGTGCCGGTCAGCGTCACCGTGGTGACCCCGTCCGTCGCCACGAACACCACCGTGCCCGTCGGCGTACCCGCCCCCGGCGCCACCGGAGCCACCGTCGCCGTAAAGGTCACCGACTGACCCACCACGGACGGGTCCGGAGCCGAGGTCACCGTGGTGGTGGTCGACGCCTGGGTCACCGTCTGGGTGTCGGCGCCGCTGGAGGAGGTGAAGTTGGCGTCGCCGCTGTAGGTCGCCGTGACCGTGTACGCGCCTGCGGTCACCAGGCCGCTGGTGCTGACGCTGGTGGTGCCACCGCTCAGGGTCCCGGTCAGCGTCACCGTGGTGACCCCGTCCGTCGCCACGAACACCACCGTGCCCGTCGGCGTCCCCGCACCCGGCGCCACCGGAGCCACCGTCGCCGTGAAGGTCACCGACTCACCCACCACCGACGGATCGGGCGAGGACGTGACCGTGGTCGTCGTCGACGCCTGGCCGACCGTCTGGGTGTCCGTACCGCTGGAGGTCGTGAAGTTGGCGTCGCCGCCGTAGGTCGCCGTGACCGTATAAACGCCCGCCGTCACCAGGCCATTGGTGCTGACGCTGGTGGTGCCACCGCTGAGCGTGCCGGTCAGCGTCACCGTGGTGACCCCGTCCGTCGCCACGAACACCACCGTGCCCGTCGGCGTACCCGCACCCGGCGCCACCGGAGCCACCGTCGCCGTAAAGGTCACCGACTGACCCACCACGGACGGGTCCGGAGCCGAGGTCACCGTAGTGGTCGTCGACGCCTGGCCGACGGTCTGCGTGTCCGTACCGACCGAGCCCGTGAAGTTCGCGTCACCGCTGTACGTCGCCGTGACCACGTAAACGCCCGCGGTCACCAGGCCATTGGTGGTCACGCTGGTGGTGCCACCGCTGAGCGTGCCGGTCAGCGTCACCGTGGTGACCCCGTCCGTCGCCACGAACACCACCGTGCCCGTCGGCGTACCCGCACCCGGCGCGACCGGAGCCACCGTCGCTGTGAACGTCACCGACTCACCCACCACCGACGGATCGGGCGAGGACGTGACCGTGGTCGTCGTCGCCGCCTGGCCGACCGTCTGCGTGTCCGTACCGCTGGACGTGGTGAAGTTGGCGTCACCGCTGTAGGTCGCCGTGACCGTATGCGTCCCGACGCTCAACGCGCTCGTCGTGACGCTCGCCGTGCCCCCGGACAACGTGCCGGTCAGCGTGGGGCCGCCACTGATCACGAAGGTGACCGTGCCCGTCGGCGTACCCGCACCCGGCGCCACCGGAGCCACCGTCGCCGTAAAGGTCACCGGCTGCCCGAAGACCGACGGGTCCGGAGCCGAGGTCACCGTGGTGGTCGTCGACGCCTGGTTGACGGTCTGGGTGTCCGTACCGACCGAACCGGCGAAGTTGGCGTCACCGCTGTACGTCGCCGTGACCACGTACGCGCCCGCGGTCACCAGCCCACTTGTGATCACGCTGGTCGTACCGCCGCTCAGCGTGCCGGTCAGCGTCACCGTGGTCACGCCGTCCGTCGCCACGAACGTGACCGTGCCCGTCGGCGTCCCCGCACCCGGCGCGACCGGAGCCACCGTCGCCGTAAACGTCACCGACTCACCCACCACCGACGGGTCCGGCGAGGACGAGACCGTGGTCGTCGTCGACGCCTGGGCCACCGTCTGGGTGTCCGTACCGCTGGACGTGGTGAAGTTGCCGTCACCGCTGTACGTCGCCGTGACCGTATGCGAACCCACGCTCAACGCGCTCGTCGTGACGCTCGCCGTGCCCCCGGACAACGTGCCGGTCAGCGTCGGACCACCACTGATCACGAACGTGACCGTGCCCGTCGGCGTACCCGCACCCGGCGCCACCGGAGCCACCGTCGCCGTAAAGGTCACCGCCTGCCCGAAGACCGACGGGTCCGGCGAGGACGTGACCGTGGTCGTGGTCGCCGCCTGGTTGACGGTCTGGGTGTCCGTACCGACCGAGCCCGTGAAGTTGGCGTCACCGCTGTACGTCGCCGTGACCGTATGCGTACCGGCCGACAGCGCGCTGGTGGTCACACTCGCCGTGCCCCCGGACAGGGTGCCGGTCAGCGTCGGACCACCACTGATCACGAACGTGACCGTGCCCGTCGGCGTACCCGCACCCGGCGCCACCGGAGCCACCGTCGCCGTGAACGTCACCGGCTGCCCGACAACCGACGGATCCGGCGACGACGTGACCGTGGTCGTGGTCGCCGCCTGGTTGACCGTCTGGGTGTCCGTACCGCTGGACGTGGTGAAGCTGGCGTCGCCGCTGTACGTCGCGGTGACCGTATGCGAACCCACGCTCAACGCACTCGTCGTGACGCTCGCCGTGCCCCCGGACAACGTGCCGGTCAGCGTCGGGCCACCACTGATCACGAACGTGACCGTGCCCGTCGGCGTCCCCGCACCCGGCGCAACCGGAGCCACCGTCGCCGTAAAGGTCACCGGCTGCCCGAAGACCGACGGGTCCGGCGACGAGGTCACCGTGGTGGTCGTCGACGCCTGGTTGACGGTCTGGGTGTCCGTACCGACCGAACCGGCGAAGTTGGCGTCGCCGCTGTAGGTCGCGGTAACCGTGTGGCTGCCGGCGCTCAGGGCGCTGGTGGTGACGCTCGCCGTGCCCCCGGAGAGCGTGCCGGTCAGCGTCGGACCACCACTGATCACGAACGTGACCGTGCCCGTCGGCGTCCCCGCACCCGGCGCCACCGGAGCCACCGTCGCCGTGAACGTCACCGGCTGCCCGACAACCGACGGATCCGGCGAGGACGAGACCGTGGTCGTGGTCGCCGCCTGGTTGACCGTCTGGGTGTCGGTGTCGCTGGAGCCGGTGTAGTTCGCGTCGCCGCTGTAGGTCGCCGTGACGGTGTAAACCCCCGCCGTGACCAGCCCGTTGGTGCTGACCGTGGCGACGCCGGCGCCGTCGAGGGTGCCGCTGAGGCTCACGGTCGTGACGCCGTTGGTGATGACGAAGGTGACCGTCCCGGTCGGCACCCCGCCGCCGGGGAACACCGGCCCGACGAAGGCGGTGAAGTTGACCGTCTGCCCCGTCACGGAGGGGTCGGGGAAGGAGGTGACCGTGGTGACCGTGGATGCCTGGTTGACGGTCTGGGTGTCCGTACCGCTGGAACCGGTGAAGTTGGCGTCACCGCCGTATGTCGCCGTGACCGTATGCGTACCGGCGGACAGGGCGCTGGTGGTGACGCTCGCCGTGCCCCCGGACAACGTGCCGGTCAGCGTCGGACCACCACTGATCACGAACGTGACCGTGCCCGTCGGCGTCCCCGCACCCGGCGCCACCGGAGCCACCGTCGCCGTGAACGTCACCGGCTGCCCGACAACCGACGGATCCGGCGACGACGTGACCGTGGTCGTGGTCGCCGCCTGGTTGACCGTCTGGGTGTCCGTACCGACCGAGCCCGTGAAGTTGGCGTCACCGCTGTACGTCGCCGTGACCGTATGCGTACCGGCGGACAGCGCGCTGGTGGTCACACTCGCCGTGCCCCCGGACAACGTGCCGGTCAGCGTCGGACCACCACTGATCACGAACGTGACCGTGCCCGTCGGCGTCCCCGCACCCGGCGCCACCGGAGCCACCGTCGCCGTAAACGTCACCGGCTGCCCGACAACCGACGGATCCGGCGACGACGTGACCGTGGTCGTGGTCGCCGCCTGGCCGACCGTCTGGGTGTCCGTACCGACCGAGCCCGTGAAGTTGGCGTCACCGCTGTACGTCGCCGTGACCGCATGCGTACCGGCGGACAGGGCGCTGGTGGTCACACTCGCCGTGCCCCCGGACAGGGTGCCGGTCAGCGTCGGGCCACCACTGATCACGAACGTGACGGTGCCGGTCGGGGTGCCCGCACCCGGCGCAACCGGAGCCACCGTCGCCGTGAACGTCACCGGCTGCCCGACGACCGACGGGTCGGGTGCCGAGGTCACCGTGGTCGTCGTGGACGCCTTGTTGACGGTCTGGGTGTCCGTGCCGCTGGAGGTGTTGAAGTTGCCGTCGCCGCTGTAGGTCGCGGTGACCGTGTGCGTACCGGGAGACAGTGCGCTGGTGGTGACGCTCGCCGTGCCCCCGGAGAGCGTGCCGGTCAGCGTCGGGCCACCACTGATCACGAAGGTGACGGTGCCGGTCGGGGTGCCCGCGCCGGGCGCGACCGGAGCCACCGTCGCCGTGAACGTCACCGGCTGCCCGACGACCGACGGGTCGGGTGCCGAGGTCACCGTGGTCGTCGTGGACGCCTTGTTGACGGTCTGGGTGTCCGTACCGCTCGACCCGGCGAAGGTGCCGCTGCCGCTGTAGGTCGCCGTGACGGTATGGGAGCCCACGCTGAGGCTGCTGGTGGTGACGCTCGCCGTGCCGCCCGAGAGCGTGCCGGTCAGCGTGGGACCGCCGGAGATCACAAAGGTCACCGTGCCGGTCGGGGTACCCGAACCGGGCGGCACGGGGGCGACGGTCGCGGTGAAGGTCACGGCCTGCCCGAAGACCGAGGGGTCGGGGGACGAGGTGACCGTGGTGGTCGTCGGCAGCAGGGTCGCCTGCACCGTTTGTGTGTCGGTACCGGAGGACGGATTGAATTGGGCATTGCCGTTGTAGGTCGCGGTGATGGCATGGGTGCCGACGCTGAGACTGCTGGTGGTGACGGTTGCGGTGCCGCCCGAGAGCGTGCCCGTCAGGGTGCCGCCCCCACCGCCGCCGATGACGAAGGTGACCGTGCCGGTCGGGGTGCCCGCCCCGGGCGCGACCGCCGCGACGGTGGCGGTGATGGACACCGGCTGCCCGAAGGTCGACGGGTCGGGGGACGAGGTGACGGTCGTCGTCGTCGACGCCTTGTTCACCGTTACGGAGGCCAGGCCGCTGGACGGCGAGAATTGAGCGCTGCCGTTGTAAGTCGCGGTGATGGTATGAAAGCCGACGCTGATTCCGCTGACGGTGACGGTCGCGGTGCCGCCCACGAGGGTGCCCGTCACGGTGGGCCCGCCGGTCACGACGAAGGTGACCGTGCCGGTGGGTGTCCCGAGCCCCAGCGGGATGACAGTGGCGGTCAGGGTGACCGGCTGTCCGAAAACTGCTGGATTGGGTGACGCGGATGCCAAGGTGAAGGTGGGTGCCATGGAATGGCCCTCCGGGTAGTGATGATGGCGGGCCGTTCAGCTCCCCGTAGTTGCCTGACGCTGTGCGGGAAGTGGGCATCAACCTGGGGCGCAGGCTCGGTAATCACTGCCGACGGAGATTCGCGTCTGCGTACCGATGTCCGCCGCCAGGTTGGCAACCCGCCGGTCGATAGCACCAGTAGGCGCGCGCATCAGGGCGCCGCGCCATAGCCGTCCCGCGCATTTGCCCTGAATGGCGCAGCGCTCAGCGGCTCGCACGGCGCCCCGCGGCGCGCGCTGCGGGGCGCGGCGGTGACGGGCGTCGGCAGGGGTGACGCGCGATCAGCGCGGGACATTTCCGTGAGCCGTTGCCGCACCACCTTCAACGGCGTTGCACAACAGCGCAGTTACGGACGGCGGCGGTGCGTGCCCCGGTGGGCAATTTCTGGCTTCGCCGCTCGGCGACGGCAATACTCTTGGGGTTTGCCCGTCCACCCGTTCACCCGTTCACCCGCCGTCGGCCGGAGGAAGTGACCATGACTGAGCATGCCCGGGTACCAGAGCAGCTGCCCGGTGAGCTGACACTGCGCCGCCCCACGCCTGCGGACCACCCACGGCTCCAGGTGGCGCTGGCCGAGTGGTGGGGCGGCCTGGGTGGTGAGGCGGGCGCACGGCAGCGTCAGTTGCTCGTACCGCGCCTCTTTCTGCAGCACTTCGCCGACACCAGCTTCCTCGTCAAGCGCCCGGACCGGACCCTGCACGCCTTCCTGATCGGCTTTCTGTCCCAGACGGACCCGGAAACCGCCTATATCCACTTCGTGGGCGTATGCCCGCAGGGCCGGCGGGAGGGCATCGGCAGCGCCCTCTACAACCGTTTCTTCACCACGGCCCGCACGGCCGGCCGCAGCCAGGTCCGCTGCATCACCAGCCCCGACAACCGCGACTCCATCGCGTACCACACCCGCATGGGCTTCCGGCTGGAACCGGGCGACCGGTTCGACGACCACGGCGTACCGGTCCACGAGGATTACGACGGGCCGGGGCTCGACCGGGTGTCGTTCGTACGGGAGTTGTGATCCGGGGCCCCGCCGGTGTGCGCCGGCCTGGGCGACCCGGGCGACCTGCTCTCCGGCGGCACACCCCCGCTACTCCCCCGGTGGCAACGCCCTGAGCAAGGCGTCCACGGCGCCCGCGAAGGAGTGGTCGGGCGGAGTGCCGTACGCCACTACCAGTGCGTCGCGGGCGGCCGGTGGGGCGGCCGGGTCGCGGAAGCGGCTCAGGCCCTCCAGGGCGAGGCCCTGCCGGCGGGCGGCCTGGAGGACGGCCTGTTCGGTGCCGGGCGGGAGTTCCAGTACGGCGTGCAGGCCGGCGGCGATGCCGGAGACCTGGACCTGGGGCGCGTGGTCGGCCAGGGCGGCCACCAGTTGATCGCGGCGGCGTCGGTAGCGCAGCCGCATACCGCGCAGATGGCGGTCGTAGGCGCCCGAGGACAGGAACTCGGCGAGAGTGAGCTGGTCCAGCGCCCCGGACTGCCATTCGCCGGTGCCCTTGAGGGCGAGCACCGGATCGACCAGGCGCTCCGGCAGCACCATCCAGGCGAGCCGCAGCGCGGGGGCGAGGCTCTTGCTCGCGGTACCCAGGTAGACGACGTGATCGGGGTCCAGGCCCTGGAGGGCGCCGACCGGCTTGCGGTCGTAGCGGAATTCGCCGTCGTAGTCGTCCTCCAGGATGAACCCGCCGGTGGCGCGCGCCCAGTTGATGGCGGCCGCCCGGCGGTCGGGGTGGAGCGGTACGCCGGTGGGGAACTGGTGGGCGGGGGTGAGGAGGGCCCCGCGTACGTCGTCGAGGGCGGTCAGCTCGCCGGTCCGGGCGCCGCGTTCGTCCACGGGGAGCGGGACGGTGCGCAGGCCCGCGCGGGTGATGACGGCGCGGTGGAAGTCGAGGCCGTACGACTCGACGGCCAGCCGCCCGGTGCCCAGGACGCGGCTGAGCAGGGCCAGCCCCTGCAGGAAACCGGCGCAGATGACGATGCGGTCGGGGTCGGCTCGTACGCCACGGGCGCGGGCGAGGTAGTCGGCGAGGACGGTCCGCAGCTCGGGGCGGCCGTAGGAGGTGTGGTAGCCGAAGGCCTCGCTGGGGGCGGCGGTCAGCGCACGGCGGGCGGCGGCGAGCCAGGCAGTGCGGGGGAAGGCGGAGACATCGGGGGTGCCCGGGGTGAGGGCGAAGCGCGGCCGGTCGGCGCGGCCGGCCGGGCCGGGGCCGGGACCGGGGGCGCGCCGGGCGGCGGGCGCGGCCCGCGGCAGCAGCCTCTCGGCGACGCGGGTGCCGGAGCCCTGGCGGGCGCTGAGCCAGCCCTCGGCGACCAGTTCGGTGTAGGCGTCGGCGACGGTGTTACGGGCGATACCGAGGTCGGCAGCGAGCGAGCGGGAGGAGGGCAGCCGGGTGCCGGGAGCCAGGCGGCCGGACCGTACCGCGTCCCGCAGCGCCCGCAGCAGCGCGGCACGCAGACCGCCGGGACCGGTGAGGTCCAGGTGCAGATCCCGCCCGAAAGTGGCCCAGGAATTCTCCATGGAAATGGACCATACAGCTACGCCAATGTCGTCGTAGCGTCGTAGGCATGACGACACGGACAGCTGAGCAGACAGCACAGACCACTCAGGCAGACCGCCCCGCACAGACAGCTCAGCCGGCGCAGCCGGCACACCGGCACGGCCCCCGCCTGCCCTGGGCGAAGCTCGCGCCGGAGGTCTACAAGGCCATGATCGCGCTGGAGGTGGCGGCGAAGAAGGACCTCGATCCGGCGTTGGTAGAGCTGGTGAAGATCCGTGCCTCGCAGCTCAATCACTGCGCGTTCTGCCTCGACATGCACGTCAAGGACGCCCGTGCGGCCGGCGAGACCGAGCAGCGGATCTACCTCCTCAACGCCTGGGAGGAGGCCGTCGGCTTCTACTCCCCCAAGGAGCAAGCCGCCCTCGCTCTCACCGAAGCCATCACCCTGCTCACCGAGGGCTTCGTTCCCGACGCCGTCTACGACCGCGCCACCGCCCACTTCGGCCAAGCCGAACTGGCCCATCTGATCGCGCTGATCACCACCATCAACGCCTGGAACCGCTTCGGCGTGTCCACCCGCATGGCCCCGGGCCAGGCATGACCGCCACGGACCGCCCCGTGACCACCACGGACCGCCCTGTGACCACTACGGAGGACCGCCCCGTGACCACTACGGACCGCCCTGTGACCGCCACGGAGGACCGCCCCGTGACCACTACGGACCGCCCTGTGACCGCCACGGAGGACCGCCCCGTGACCACTACGGACCGCCCTGTGACCGCCACGGAGGACCGCCCCGTGACTGCCGCTGCACTGCGCGCGCTGCACCACGGGCCCCGGCTGCCGCTGGTCCTCCCCGGCCCCTGGGACGCGGCCACCGCGCGGGTGTTCGCGGACGCCGGCTTCCCGGCGCTCGCCACCCCCAGTGCGGGCATCGCGGCCTCCCTCGGATACGAGGACGGGCAGACGCCGGCCGACGAGATGTTCGCGGCCGTCGCCCGGATCGTACGGTCCGTGGACATCCCGGTCTCGGCCGATCTGGAGGCCGGATACGGGCTGTCCGCAAAGGAGTTGGTGGGCCGCCTCATGGACGCCGGGGCGGTGGGCTGCAACCTGGAGGACACCGACCCTGTCACCGGCGCCCTGCGGGACCCGCAGGAACAGGCGGACTGGCTGGCCCGGGTACGGGCCGAGGCCGGCGAGGCGCTGGTGCTCAACGCCCGGATCGACACCTATCTGCACGGCGTCCAGGACACCGGGGAAGCGGTCCGGCGCGGCCGGATGTATGCGGCGGCGGGCGCCGACTGCGTCTATCCGATCCTTGCCCCGCCCACGGAGCTGGCCGCGCTGGCCGCCGGTATCGGCCTCCCCGTCAATGCCATAGTGACCCCGGACAGTCCCACTGCGCGCGAACTCGGTGCCCTCGGCGCGGCCCGGGTCACCTTCGGCGGCGGCCTCCAGCGCCGGACGATGGCAGCGGTGGCGGGGATGGCGGAGCAGCTGCGGGAAGAGCTGGCGGCGGAGGGGTGACGGGGCCGCCGGGGCCGCCGGGGCTGACGGGCCGCAGGGGCTGACGGGTGGCGGGGGCCGACGGCCCGCGGGGGCACACCCGGCCGGCGCCCCGCCCGTGAGTGCCGAGCCCGCGCGCGCCGAGCCCGTGGGTGCCGAGCCCACCGCGCCGCTACCGCTCGTCCGTCCCCGGCACCTTCCCCGTGCTGATGGCGATCCGGTTCCACGTATTGATCGTGAAGATCAGCGCCAGCAGCCGGGCCAGCTCCGCCTCCTCGAAGTGGCGGGCGGCACGCTCGTAGACCTCGTCCGGCACGCCTCCCCGGGCGACCAGCGTCACGGCCTCGGTGAGGGCCAGCGCCGCCCGCTCCTTCGCGGTGAAGAAGTGCGCCGCCTCCTCCCAGACGGCCACCATGTGCAGCCGCTCCGCGCTCTCGCCCGCCTTGTGGGCGTCGGAGGTGTGCATATGGAGGCAGTACGCACACTTGTTGAGCTGCGAGGAGCGGATCTGGACCAGTTCGACCAGGGCGGGGTCCAGGCCCTCACGCGCCGCGGCATCGAAACCGATCAGTGCTTTGAAGGCCTTCGGGGCGGCCTGAGCAAAATTCACCCTGGGCTTGCGGGCCGCCGAGCCACTGTCCTCCACCGCCGCGTCGCCCCCGCCGACCGCCGCGTCCTCGCCACGAACCACCACGTCATTGCCCTGCGTCTGATACGTCATGCCTTGAATCTAGAAGAGCAGGCGACCGGCTGTAGGGTGCATTTCCATGCCGGAATCATGGGTCAATCTCGCCGAGAGCCTGGGTGCCGATCTGCATCTGGAGCTGACCGGCCCCGGCAGCCGCCGGGCCGTCCTCATCAGGGCGCTGCGGGACGCCGTACGGTCCGGCCGCCTGTCCCCCGGCACCCGCCTGCCGCCCTACCGCTCGCTCGCCGCCGACCTCGGCATCGCCCGGAACACCGTCGCCGACGCCTACGCCGAACTGGTCGCCGAGGGCTGGCTCAGCGCCCGCCAGGGCTCCGGCACCCGCGTCGCCCGGTGGCACTTCCCGGACGGAGCCCGGGGGAGCACGGAGCCGCTGACGACCGGCCGCGCCCCGGCCCGCCGCTCACCGGCGAGCCGCCCCGCCCACAACCTCCTCCAGGGGCAACCGGACGCCGCGTCCTTCCCGCGCACCGCCT
This sequence comes from Streptomyces sp. NBC_00400, assembly GCF_036048035.1. Lineage (NCBI taxonomy): Bacteria > Bacillati > Actinomycetota > Actinomycetes > Kitasatosporales > Streptomycetaceae > Streptomyces > Streptomyces sp. NBC_00400. The sequence goes on from NZ_CP107940.1 coordinate 3,065,421, forward strand.
GGCTCGCCGCCGCCCGCCGCGCGCTGACCGCCGCCCCGCACGACGCCTTCGGCCCCGGCGACCCCCGTGGCCGCCCCGAACTGCGCCGCGCGCTCGCCGACTACCTGGCCCGCACCCGCGGCGTGCGCACCGACCCCGAACGCCTCGTCATCTGCTCCGGCTTCGCCCACGCCCTGCGCCTGCTGCTGCCCGCGGTCCTCCCCGGCCCCCTCGCCGTCGAGTCCTACGGCCTCCCCTTCCACCGCCACCTCCTGACCACCGCCGGCCTCCGCACCCACCCCCTCGGCCTCGACGAACACGGCGCCGACACCGCGCAGTTGGCCCGGCTCGACGGCATGGGCGCGGCCCTCCTCACCCCCGCCCACCAGTTCCCCACCGGCGTACCGCTCCACCCCGACCGCCGGGCGGCCGCCATCAACTGGGCGCGCGCCACCGGCGGGTTCATCCTGGAGGACGACTACGACGGCGAATTCCGCTACGACCGCAAGCCGGTCGGCGCCCTCCAGGGCCTCGATCCGGAGCACGTCCTGCACATCGGCTCGGTCAGCAAGAGCCTGTCCCCCGCGGTGCGCCTGGGCTGGATGGTGCTCCCCGACCGTCTCGTCGACGCCGTACTGGAGGCCAAGGGCGAGCGCGAGGCCTGGGCGGGCGTCACCGACCAGCTCACCCTCGCGGAATTCCTCACCCACGGCGCCTACGACCGGCACATCCGCCGGATGCGCCAGCGCTACCGCAGACGCCGCGACCAGCTGATCGACACGGTGACCGCCCACGCCCCGCACCTCACCGTCACCGGCATCGCCGCCGGCCTGCACGCCGTCCTCCAACTCCCCGACGGCGCAACCGAGTCGGACGAACACACGGCCCTGCGCGCCGCCCGCCGCCAGGGCCTGGCCCTCGACGGCCTCTCCGCCTACCGCCACCCCGCCGCCACCATGCCGCCCCGCCACGGCCTGGTCATCGGCTACGCCACACCCACCGACAGCGCCTTCCCCGGCGCCCTGGAGGCACTGCGCCGGGCCTTGCCGCAGAAGGGGCCGGAGGCTCATATTTCGGGGAGTGCCAACCATGATCCTCCCGAAGATCCGGGACCCTCGCTTCGTGACGATCCGCCGCGGTGGGACCCTCACTGATGCGGATCACCATCTCCTCGCTCTGTGGGCGGCATCCTGCGCGGAGCACGTCCTTGACCTCTTCGAGTCGGTTCAGCCCGAGGACCCACGGCCGCGCCAAGCGATCGAGCAGGCCCGCGCCCGGGTGCGTGGCGAGGTCAAGATGATGCAGACCCGCGCGGCGGGAGGCCATGCCATGGGCGCGGCCCGGGACCTGCGTGGCGCAGCACGGCCGGCCGCGTACGCCGCCGGCCAGGCCGGGGTCGTCGTGCACGTCGCCGCGCACGAGCTCGGTGCGGCCGCCCATGCGATCAAGGCCGTACGTGCTGCCGCAGGGGAAGGCGAGGGCGAGGCCGCAGGGCGACTCGAGTGCCGGTGGCAGCGTGACCAGCTCCCGGAGGAGATTCGCGGACTCGTGCTTGCCGACCGGCGATTGCGGAACGACCTCTGCTGGTCGGTGTTCGACTGCTGAGTGCGCGGCGGTTCCGGGGTGAGGGCCCGTCGTGCGCCCGGAAACCCCTCGGCCCCCGGCTCGAAGGCGAGCTGGGGGCCGAGGGTCTGGGGCCTGGGGCCTGGGGCCTGGGCCGGCTTCCTCGCGGACTACCGGTTCGCGAACTTCCGGCTGATGTCGTTGAAGACGCGCTCCGCCTCCGGGCCGAGGTGCGGGCCGGCCAGCCAGGTGTGGGCGCTGGAGCTGATCGAGGTGTTGGACACCAGCGTCAGCTTGCCGCCGTGGTTGACGAACCAGCCGCCACCGGAGGTACCGCCGGTCATGTTGCAGCCGATGCGGTTCATGGCGGGCGTGCCCTCCTGCATGACGAGGCGGCCGGGGCGGCCGGGGCAGTTCATCATGCGCGCACCGTCGAACGGCGGCGCTGCCGGATAGCCGAAGGCGTCCAGCGAGGCGATGCGGTCGGCGGCGGGGGTGTCGAACGCGACCCGGGCGGCGGCCCCCACGGTCTCCTGGAGCGACTTGCCGCCGCCGTTCTCCGGCTTCACGTGCAGCACCGCGAAGTCGTAGGCGGAGCCGCCGTTGCCGGTGTGCTGGCTGCCCATGTTGATCCACTCACCGGACGTGGTGATCCAGTCGGCCCAGAACCGGCCGTACGGGGTGACCTGCTGGGAGGGGGCGCCGCTGACCTGGTTCATCGCCGCGCCGTTGTCGTTGTAGGACGGCACGAAGACGATGTTGCGCATCCAGCCGCCTTGCTTGCCGGAGTGCACGCAGTGGCCCGCGGTCCACACCAGGTTGGACTTGCCGGGGTGCGCGGGGTCCTCGACGATCGTGCCGGAGCAGACCATCGGGCCCTTCGGGCTGTCGAAGAAGATCTTCCCGACCGGTGCCATGTGCTGGTGGTACGGGCGGGCGACCTGCTCGGCGGTGACCGGCTGCGGCTCGGGGTCCGTGGCGTCGAACTCGCTGCCCGCGCCGGTGGCCTTCACCCCGATCTCCGGCGAGTTCTTCGCCTTGGCCAGCCGGTCCGTCTTCCAGTGGTCCTTGATGACCGGGTTGGCGAAATCCGAGGCCTTGCGGGCCCACTTGTCCCAGTTCTGCCAGCCGCCGTCCTTCCACTTCTTCAGATCGTCCAGGCTGGTCGGCACGTCCTTGGGGATCTGGAACCCGCCGCCCCCCTGGCCCTTCTGGTCGGCGGCACCCGAAGCAGCGGCCTTGTCGTCACTGGGGCCGCAGGCGGTGACGGTGCCCGTGAGCAGCGCGACCAGTGCCGCGGCCGCGGCGGTGGAGCGGCGGATGGATGGCATGGAGCAAGTCCCCCTGATAAGCGGCGGCGCCGGCGAGCAGCACGCCGTAATTGTCATGTCCCTCATCGGGCTGCGCTCTACTATGCCGTGGCACCAGGACGGCCGGGCAGCCAGGTCCCGGCACCTCCGACGGACGACAGGACAGGACGTACGCGATACCACTTTCGTCGGAATCGAGCGGGACGGAGCGAAGGAATCGGGTGGGGACGGAGCGGGGGAATCGGGCATGGAACGGAGCCAGGGATGAGACACCGGCAGTCGCTGGGCCAGGAGTTCGGATGGCTGTGGGCGGCGTTCGCCGCCAGCGCCGCCGGGACCTGGCTCTCGCTCGATGCGTTCCCGCTCATCGCCGTCCTGGTGCTGCACAGCGGTACGGCGCAGGTGTCCGTGCTGTCCGCGGCGGGCCTGGCGGCGGGGGCGTTGATCGCGATGCCGCTGGGGCCGTGGGTGGAGTTCCGCCGTAAGCGGCCGGTCATGGTGGGCATGGACCTGCTCCGGTTCATGGCGTTGCTGACCGTGCCGGTCGCGTACGCGCTCGGCGGGCTGACCTTCGCCCAGCTCGTCGTCGTATCGGTGATCGTCGCGGCTGCCAACATCGTGTTCACCGCCGCGAGCGGCGCGTACCTGAAGGCCCTGGTGCGGCCCGACGACCTGTTGGTGGCCAACGGCAGGTTCGAAACCACGACATGGACGGCGACTGCGCTCGGTCCGCCCCTGGGAGGCGTCGCCATCGGGGTGTTCGGGCCGTTGACGACGGTGGTCGCGAACGCGGTCAGTTTCCTGCTCTCCGCGCTCGGGATCCGGGCGATCGGCGGCCGGGAAGCGCAGCCGCCGGACCGCCCCGCGCAACGCTTCACCCTCGCCGACGTCGTCGAGGGCTGGCGCTACATCCTGGGCCACCCCCACCTGCGGCCGCTGTTCTTCAACACCGGCCTGGTGAACGCGCTGATCATGGCGACCATGCCGCTGCTGACCGTGCTCCTCCTGCACGACCTGCGCTTTACGCCGTGGCAGTACGGCCTGGCCTTCGGCGTGTCGTGCATCGGCGGTCTCGTCGGCTCGCGGCTCGCCCGGCCCTTGGTCACGAGGTTCGGACAGCACCGGGTGCTGCTCACCGCCGGCACCCTGCGGGCGTGCTGGTCCCTGGGGCTGGGATTCATCGGTCCCGGCCCCTGGGGGCTCGCGCTCATCATCGTTACCGAGTTCGGTCTGATCCTGTGCATGGGGATCTTCACCCCGGTGTTCGCCACCTACCGGCTCGCCCATACCGCCACCGACCGCGTGACCCGGACCCTGTCGGCGTGGTCCATCACGAGCAGCACCACCACCGCGGCCATGACGGCGTGCTGGGGTCTGCTTGCCGGCCTCACCGGCACCCGCACCGCCATCCTCCTCGCCGGCGCGCTCCTCCTGGCCACTCCCCTCCTGCTGCCCCGCCGCGCACCCGCCCCGCAGGCCGCTCCTCGGGAGCCCGTCGGGGAGGGGGCGTGATCAGTGCGGCCGGTGAGGGGTGCGGGCTTCGGCGGCGGACTTCAGGTTGCGCAGCCACGATTCCAGCCCCTCGCGCAGGATCTTGGTCGCGGTGGGAACGTCCGCTTCGACCTGGGCGCCGGTGTGGGTCTCCTCGGTGCTCACGCGGACACCGCCCTCGACCTTGGTGAAGTTCCATACGTGGACACCGTCGATGCGCAGCCCTTCGCCGATCGCGGGGCCGGTCCAGCGCAGGCACGAATTGCGCTTGGCCTGCCGGACGGTCGAGGTGATCTCCAGGCTGGTAGCGGGAGTTGAGGGGTTGGGGGGCACCGGAGTCGTCCACCGGAATGCCGAACCCTTGCGGAAGGGGCCGTGGTCGAGGCGTTCCACGGTCGTGACGGGGGCCTGCCAGGACGGCCAGCGCTCCACGTCGGTCTGCAGCTTCCAGATGGTGCGCAGCGGGGCGTGGATCACGGTCTCGGTCCGGTGGCGGACGAGGGCGTCGGGGTCGACGCCCTTCCCCCGGCAGGTGAGGGGCTTACCGGGGTGGGAGGGGTGAGAGGTGCGGGAGGGGTGAGAGCCGGCCGCCCCCGCAGGTACGGCAGCGGTGCCGAGGAGGCCGAGGGCGAGGGTGAGCGGGACGGCGGACAGGGCGGCGCGGAAGCCGGTACTGCGAAAGCCGGCGCCGCGAAAACGGGTGCTGCGGATCCCGGCGCTGCGGATGTCAGTGGTGCGGATGCCGGACATGGAGTTCCCCTCTGTCGGTCGGGAGTGTGAGCGCTGCCTACCGGGCGGATCGCGCGGCCGCACCGCACCTCCGCCCACCTGAACTACAGCCTCACACCTTCGTTAATAGTTATAACGCGACACAGAACAGCAGGTCAACAACTTGCGTGATACCTTCTAACCAAGTCTTGAAGATGTAGCCAGACGGATGGGGACGGTGACAGGCCATGGCGACGACGGGTGCGAACACTCCGCGGGAGCGCTACCGGGCCCAGGTGCGGGCGGAGATCACGGAACGCGCCTGGGAGCAGATCGCCACGGCGGGGGCGTCCGCGCTCTCCCTCAATGCGATCGCCAAGCAGATGGGCATGAGCGGACCGGCGCTCTACCGCTACTTCGCCAGCCGCGACGACCTGATCACCGAACTCGTCCGGGAGGCGTACCGAAGCCTCGCCGAAACCCTCCGCACGGCCTCCGCCAACGGCGCCGACCTGGCCGGGCTGGCACACGCCCTGCGCGACTGGGCCCTGGCGGACCCGCAGCGGTACTTCCTCGTCTACGGGACCCCCATCCCCGGCTACCACGCGCCCGAGGACACCACCGCCCTCTCCTCCGAGATCATGACGATCCTGGTCGACGCGTGCGCGGCGCTCGCCCCGGACAGCGCCACGACGCCCTTCGGCAGCTACCTGGAGGACCACCGGGACTGGGCCGCCGGCCACCCCGCCCCGCCCGAAGCCCTCCACCGGTTCCTGACCTTCTGGACCCGCCTGCACGGCGTCCTGTCCCTGGAACTCGCCGGCCACTTCACCGGCATGAACCTCGACTCCGCCCTGCTCTTCGCGGCCGAACTGGACGATCTGCTGGCACCCCGGTCCTGAGGCCGCACGCGGCGCGGCGCAGGTGGCGCGGCGCAGGCGCGGCGTAGACGGACCCCCTAGGCGTCGTGCGCGTACCAGCGGAGCTCGATGGTGTTGCCGTCCGGGTCGCTGACGTACAGGGACTGGCCCTCGCCACGGGCGCCGAAGCGCGGCCCGGGGCCGTCGACCACCGTGAACTCGCCCGAGTCGATGACCTCCTGCCAGTCGACGGGCTCGACGACCAGGCAGAGGTGGTCGACGTTGGAGCCCTCACGGGGCCTCTGGGTGAGGTCGATGATGACCGTCGGGCTCACGCGCACGGAGGGGAAGGGCACCTCGCCCGCGCGCCAGGCGTCGACGCGGACCGGCTCCAGGCCGAGCGAGCCGCAGTAGAAGTCGAGCGAACGCTCGATGTCGGAGACGTTCAGAACGAGATGGTCGAAGGCGGTGACGCGCATGGAAGCTCCTCTGGGGGCGCCCGGCATGGACAGAGCGCCGTCGGGTGATTGCATGAGGAACGTATCGCCCGGATCAGGGAGTGGGGATCGGCCGTTGGACCTGGTCCCAGCCCTGGTCCTGGTCCGCCGGTCCTGATTCCCCGGTCCTGGTCCGCTGGTCCTGGTCCTCCGGTCCCGGCCCATCGGTCCGGCCTAATCCTCCTCGCGCAGCACCAGGCCGAGCAGCCCCGGGAAGCGGGCGTCGAACTCCTCACGGCGCAGCCGGTTGAGGCGCTTGGGGCCCTGGTCGCGCTGTTCCACCAGGCCCGCGGCGCGCAGTACGCCGAAGTGGTGGCTCAGCGCGGCCTTGCCGACCTCCACGCGGAAGCTGCCGCAGCTGTGCGACCAGTCGGCGGAGCCGGCCAACTCGCGGACGAGCTGGAGTCGTACGGGGTCGGCGAGGGCGGCGAGGGCGGTCTCGACGGGGACGTCCTCGGGGTGGATGTGCACCGGCTCGGCGCGGTGGCTGCTGCGGCCCGGCATTCCTCGGTCTCCTCGATCTCCTCGGTCCCTTGGGCCTTGAGCCCCTGGATCCCTGGCCCCCCTTGCAGAGTGTTCGATCCAGATCATACAGTCGGAGTGTTCGCATCCCATTGAACAGTCGTGAGGGGCGTGTGTGGTCATGCGTGCGGTGGAGTTCGAGGAGTACGGCGGTCCCGAGGTCCTGAGGGTCGTGGAGACCGGCGTTCCCGGGCCGGGGCCCGGGCAGGTGAGCATCGATGTCGCCTACATCGGGGTGAACTTCGCCGATCTCAAGGCGCGCGCCGAGGGGTACCGCGTCCCGTCCCTGCCCTTCCGGCCGGGCCTGGAAGTCTCCGGGCGCATCCGCGCGGTCGGCGCGGCCGTCGACGGGCTCCGGCCGGGGCAGGAGGTCGCGGCGCTCACGGACGGCGGCGCGTACGCGGAGACCGTGGTCGCCGCCGCGGCGAGCGTGTTCCCGCTGCCGCAGGGGGTGAGCCTGCGCACCGCGGCCACCTTGCCGACGGTGCTGCCCACCGCGCATGCCCTGGTGCACGAGGTGGGCCGGCTGCGGGCCGGCGAGACCGTGCTGGTGCAGGGCGCGGCGGGCGGCATAGGCACGGTGGCCGGCCAGTTGGCGAAGACGGCCGGGGCGGGTGCCGTCTACGGCGTCGTCTCGGATGCGTCGAAGGCGGAGCACGCGCGCGCCTACGGCTACGACGAGGTGTTCGTCGGCCCGGACTTCGACGAGGAGGTGCGGCGCGCCACAGGCGGACGGGGGGTCGATCTCGCCCTGGACCCCGTCGGCGGTGACACCTTCCGGCGCAGCCTGGACGCGCTTGCCGTCTTCGGCCGCCTGGTCTCGTTCGGGAATGCGAGTTCCGCCGAGCCGTGGCAGGTGGGCCTGCCCGAGCTGTACCCCCGGGGGCGCTCGGTCGCGGGGTTCTCCATCCTGTCGCTGGCCCGGACGGCGCCGGAGGCACTGCGCGCACTGGCCGGGCGGGCCTTCCGTACGGTCGCCGAAGGGGGCGTGGAACTCCCCGTGTCGGCGGAGTTCCCGCTCGCCGAGGCTGCCGGGGCGCACCGGCTCCTCGGCAGCCGCAAGAGCACCGGGAAGCTGCTGCTGCGGGTGGAGTGACATGGGGAGGCACGGGAGGGGCGAGTGAGGCAGGGGAGCGGCGCGTAGGGCGGGCCTCCTACTGCCGCGCCGGTCTGGGGTCGCGGTATGCGGAGGGGTGGGGTCTGCCGGCTGCTCCGTAGCGGTACCCCTGGAGCTGTTCCGCTGTCGGGTACCACTGTTTGTCGCAACGGCAGCACCACCAGCGCCAGTTGTCCCAGTCGGTGTCGGTGTGCGTGGTGTCCTTCCACAGCACGTCGTCACAGTCGGGCGTGGGGCAGGTCGGCGGCAGCGGCATGGCGGGGCCTTTCGTCGGTGGCGGCTGCCCAGCCTTCTGCGCCTGCCGCCGCGCCGCGCGGCGGTTCACCGCTCGCCACCCGAACGGGTAAGGAGCAAGGCCCCCGCGGCACCCGAACGGGTAAGGGCCCTTCGGCACCCCGCACAAGCACCGGGGAAGACCGGGGAGTGCCGGGGAGCACCGAGGAGGACCGAGGAGCACCGGGGAGAACCGGCCCGCAACGCGCTCGCGGGCAGTCGCACACCCCGTGCGACTGCCCGCGAGATCCCGCTGTGCCCTTGCGGCGGCTATGCCCTGATGGCAGTGATGCCGCCTGTGGCGGCTACTTCTTGGGCAGCCACTTCTTCCAGACGTCCGGGTGCTTCTCCACCCAGCGCTTGGCCGCCTCGTCGGCCGACAGACCGCCCGAGGCAATCGACTCGGAGACCTCGTTCTGGTCGTCCTTGGTCCACTTGAAGTTCTTCAGGAACGCCGCGGCACTGCCGCCCTTCTTGGCGAATTCCGTGTTGAAGAACTTCTGCAGCGGGGTGGTCGGATAGGCGCAGTCGATGGACTTGGGGTCCTTGGCGCCCTTGGCCGCGCAGGCGTCGGTGTACTTGGGCAGCTTGACCTCTTCCATCGGCACCTGGTTGAAGAGCCACTGCGGCTCGTACCAGTACGTAAGGAAGGGCTTCTTCTCCTTGGCGAACTGCTGGATCTGGGTGATCTGCGCCGCCTCGGAGCCCGCGAAGACGACCTCGTAATCCAGCCCGAGGTTCTTCACCAGCGCCTTGTCATTGGTGACGTAGGACGGCGAACCGTCCATCAGCTGGCCCTTGTTGCCGCTCTCCGACGTACGGAGCTGCTTGGCGAACTTGTTGAGGTTCTTCCAGTTCTTGACCTCGGGGTGCTTGTCGGCCCAGTACTTGGGGACGAACCAGCCGATATGGCCGGTGACGCCGTTGCCGCCGCCCGCGGTGATCGTCTTCTTGTCCTTGACGTACCGCTTCTCCTGGTCGGGGTGGCCCCAGTCCTCCAGGATCGCGTCGACCCGGCCCTGGCTCAGGGCGTCCCAGGCGGGGATCTCGTCCACCTGGACGGTGTCGACGTGGTAGCCCATCTTGTGTTCGAGCAGGTACTTGGCGACCGCGACATTGGACTGGGCGCCGACCCAGGTCTGCACCGAGAGGGTCACCGACTTGGAGCCCTTGGCCGCCGCGAACGGCGAGGTCTGCTTGGTCATGTCGGCCTTGCCGCAGGAGGACAAGGAGAAGGAGAGGACCGCCGCGCCGGCCAGTGCGGCCGCCCCGATGGTCATGGTGCGCTTACGGGACATGGTCAGGCTCCCTTCCCCGTCGTGCGGCGTTCCGTGGGCTGGGTGACCCGGTCGAGCATCAGGCCCAGGCACACGATGGCCACACCCGCGACCAGGCCGAGACCCAGGTCTCCGGTGGCGAGGCCGGTGACGACGTCGTAGCCGAGGGCGCCACCGCCGACCAGACCGCCGATGATGACGACGGCGAGGACCATGACCACGCCCTGGTTGACGGCCAGCAGCAGTGAGGGCCGGGCCAGGGGAAGCTGGACCTGGCGGAGCATCTGCCAGCGGGTGGCGCCGAGCGACTGGGCGGACTCCATGGCGGCGGGGTCCACCTGGCGCAGGCCCTGGGTGGTGATGCGGATGACGGCCGGGAGCGCGTAGACCACGGCAGCGGCGGCGGCCGGGGCGCGGCCCACGGCGAAGAGCGCGACGACCGGGATCAGGTACACGAACTGCGGCATGGTCTGCATGACGTCCAGTACGGGCCGCAGGATCGCTTCGAAGCGCTTGCTGCCCGCTGCCAGGATGCCGATGCCGAAGCCCAGCACCAACGTCACCGCCAGGGCGGCGATGACCTGGGAGAGGGTGTTCATCGACGGCTTCCACACCCCCAGGACACCGATGGCGGCCATCGCGAGGACGGCGGTCAGGGCGGTGCGCCAGGTGCCGATGACCCAGGCCAGCGCGGCGACGATGAGCAGCGTGGCGTACCAGGGCAGCGCGGTCAGGCCGTCCCGCAGCGGGTTGAGCACCCAGTCGGTGAAGTGCGCGGCCCAGTCGGCGGTGCCGCCGACGACGGGGACACCGGAGTAGAGGTGGTCGACCATCCACTCCTTGAAGTCGTTGACGGGGCGGGCCAGGTCAACGGCCCAGGCGTCCGGCCAGACCAGGGAGCCGGACAGCCGGCCGACGAGAGCGAGGACGGCGGTGACCGCCGCGACGCCGACCCAGGCCAGCCGGCCGCGCAGCCACTTCGGGCCGGTGGCCGCGGTGTCGGCGCCGAGGCGTTCACCGGCGGCGGCCGTGGTGCGGTCCATGACGATGGCCAGCAGCACGATCGGGATGGCGGCGGAGAGCGCGGCGCCGACGTCGACCGAGGCGAGCGCCTGGTAGACGCGGTCACCGAGACCGGCGGCGCCGATCATCGACGCGATCACGACCATGCCCAGCGCCATCATGATCGTCTGATTGACGCCGAGGAGGAGTTCCTTACGGGCCAGCGGCAGGCGGGCGGTCAGCAGCCGCTGCCGTCCGGTGGCGCCGAGCGAGGAGACCGCCTCCAGGACGCCGGGGTCGGCGCCGCGCAGGCCGAGCGCGGTCAGCCGGGCCATCGGCGGAGCCGCGTAGATGACGGTGGCCAGCAGCGCGGCGGGGACGCCGATGCCGAAGACCAGCACGACGGGGAGGAGGTAGGCGAAGGCAGGCAGGACCTGCATGGTGTCCAGGACCGGGCGGAGGATCCTGAACAGGCGCTCGGAGAGGCCGGCCGCCAGGCCCAGCAGGGCGCCGACCACGACCGAGACGGCGACCGCCACGACCATCAGCGCGAACGTCTGCATGGTGGGGACCCACATGCCGAGCAGGCCGCTGACCAGGAAGGAGATCAGTGCGGTGGCGGCGATGCGGAGGCCTGCCACCCGCCAGGCGAGCAGCGTGACACCGGCCGTGACGCCGGTCCAGCCGAGCGCGAGCAGCAGCAGGTAGACGGCGCGTACGGAGATCACCACGCCGTTGCTGAGGTGACCGAGGAAGTAGACGAACAGCCAGTGGCTGTCGCGGTTGTCGATGATCCAGTCGCTGGTCTTGCCGAGCGGGCCGGAGACGTCGACGGTCAGCGACGACGGCCAGGCGGCGCCGTACTTGGCCTGCAGCAGCGGGACGAGGACCGCCGCGGCGATCACGAGCAGCAGGAGCTTGCTCAGGGCGCGCATCTGCAGTACGGCCCGCAGGGGGCCGGGCCGTACGGCATCGCTCAGCGGGCGCGACGCAAGGGGAGGCGTGGAAGTGCTCATGCTCGCCCCCGCTTCACGGTGCCGGTGGGCATGTTCAGGGCGGCGCAGCGCTGGGCCTCACGCCAGTGGCGCAGCAGGCCGGCGCGCAGCCGGGCCCGCGGCGTGGCCGCGGGAGCTCTGGAACCGACGGCGCGCACGGCGCCGCGGTGGGTGGTGGCGGCGTACATCAGGCGGCCACCTCATCCTGCCGGGGGCCCTCGTCGACGCGGGCGACCACGTTCAGCAGGCAGGCGTGGTCGACGATGCCCAGGCAGCGGCTGCCGTCGACGACGCGGGCGGCGCCGCCGGAGCGGGCGACGGCCTCGATGGCGTCGGATATGAGGGTGTCGGGAGCCAGCGCCGGGCCCTGGTCGGCCTCGCCGTCCTTCACCGGGCGCATCGCGCGGCGCACCGTCAGCACCTGCTCGCGCGGGACGTCGCGGACGAAGTCGCGGACGTAGTCGTCGGCCGGCGAGCCGACGATCTCCTCGGGGGTGCCGAGCTGGACGATCTCGCCGTCGCGCATCAGGGCGATCCGGTCGCCCAGGCGCAGCGCCTCGCTCAGGTCGTGGGTGATGAAGACCATCGTCCGGCCCTCCTCGCGGTGCAGGCGGATGACCTCTTCCTGCATATCGCGGCGGATGAGCGGGTCGAGCGCGCTGAAGGGCTCGTCGAAGAGCAGGACCTCGGGGTCGACGGCGAGCGCGCGGGCCAGGCCGACGCGCTGCTGCTGGCCGCCGGAGAGCTGGCCGGGGCGGCGCTTCTCCATCCCGGCCAGGCCGACCTTGTCGACCATCTCGTTGGCCTTCTCGCGGCGCTCCGTCTTGCCCATGCCCTGGATCTCCAGGCCGTAGGCGACGTTGTCGACGACGGTGCGGTGCGGCAGCAGGCCGAAGTGCTGGAAGACCATGGCGGCGCGGCGGCGGCGCAGTTCGCGCAGCGCGGTGCGGTCCATGGCGCGGACGTCCTCGCCGTCCATCTCCAGGTCACCGCTGGTCGGCTCGATCAGCCGGGTCAGGCACCGCACGAGGGTGGACTTGCCGGAGCCGGACAGGCCCATGACGACGAAGACCTCGCCCTTGTGGACGTCGAAGGAGACATCGCGGACGGCGGCCACACAGCCGGTCCGGTCACGCAGCTCCTGGACGTTCAGCCCGGCGACCGAGGAGTCGTCGGGGATGCTCTCGGCTTTGGGGCCGAAGACCTTCCAGAGGTGGCGGACGGAGAAGACGACCTCGCGGCCGTCCGCATCGGAGGCGGACTCGGGCGTGCGGGCGTTGGGTATCTCGGATGCGCCGGCGGCGGTGGTAGCCATCACGCATCACCTCCTTGGGTCGGAGCCTTGTGGAGCAGTTCGGCGCACTTCTCCCCCACCATGAGCACGCCCAGCATCGGGTTGACGGCGGGCATGGTCGGGAAGACGGAGGCGTCGGCGATACGGATGCCGGACAGCCCGCGGATCTTCAACTCGGGGTCGACCACGGCCAGGCGGTCGTCGGCGGCGCCCATCTTGCAGGTGCCGGCCGGGTGGTAGACGGTGTGGGCCGCCTTGCGCACCAGCTCGCTGATCTCCGCGTCGTCGGTGACCTCGGGGCCGGGGAAGACCTCGCGCTTGAGCCACTTCTTGAACGGCTCGGCCTGGGCGACCTTGCGGGCCAGCTTGATGCCGTCGACGAGGGTCCGGCCGTCGTAGTCGCCCTCGTCCTCGAAGTACTTGAAGTCGAGGGCGGGCTTGGCCTCGGGGTCGGCGGAGGTGAGGTAGAGCCGGCCGCGGGAGCGGGACTTGGGGATGTTCGGCGTCATCGACACCCCGTGCTCGGGGCGCTCGTAGCCCAGTCGCTCGGGGTTGTCGGTGAACGGGATTTGGTAGAAGTGGAACATCAGGTCGGGGCCCTTGTGCTCCGGGTCCCGCTTGACGAACAGACCCGCGTCCGAGTCCATCGCGGAGTTGCCCGGGATCGGTCCGTTCGTCTCCCAGACGATCACCGACTCGGGGTGGTCGATCAGGTTCTCGCCGACGCCCGGCAGGTCGAGCACGCAGGGCAGACCCAGCGCTTCCAGGTCCTTGCGCGGCCCGATGCCGGAGTGCATCAGCAGCCGCGGGGTGTCGACGGCGCCGGCGCACACCAGCACCTCGCGGGCGGCCTCGACGTAGACCTCCTCGCCGTCCTTCGTGCGGACGTGGACGCCCTTGGCGGTGGTGCCGTCGAGCTCCAGCTTGTGCGCCCAGGTCTCCAGCATCAGCGTGAGGTTCGGGCGGTCGCCGGCCTCGATGTGCGGGTGGAGGTAGGCGACGGACGCGGAGGAGCGCTTGTTGTTCTCCGGGTGGTAGGAGAGGTCGAAGAAGCCGACGCCCTCCTCGAAGGGCCGGTCGTTGAAGCCGACGACCTCGGGGACGCCGAGGGCGGTCTTGGTGGCCTCGATCCAGTCGGCGGCGATCTCGTTCTGGTCCTTCTTGGCCACCCGCACGATGTTGTTGCGCAGCTTGCCGAAGTAGGGGTCCATCTCCCGGGCGTTCCAGCCGGTGGCGCCCGCCGCCTCCCACTCGTCCCAGTCGGACGGCAGCGGCTTGAAGGAGATGAGGGTGTTGTGCGAGGAGCACCCGCCGAGGACCTTGGCGCGGCTGTGCAGGATGTGCGAGTTGCCGCGCGGCTGCTCGGTGGTCGTGTACTCGTAGTCCAGGTCGCCGCCGAGCAGGCCGAGCCACTTGCGCAGTGTCAGGACGTCCTCGCGGTCGATGTCGGACGGACCGCCCTCGATGACGGCGACGGTGACGTCCGGGTCCTCGGTGAGGCGGGAGGCGATGACGGAACCGGCGGTGCCGCCGCCGACAACGACATAGTCATACACAGGCATTGGGGGTGCTCCTTCTTACAACGTGCGTGGTGCGGGTGGTGCTGTGACAGGGGCGGGTGTCAGCCCGCGAACCAGCGCACCGGCTCCGGCCGGAGGTTTTCGTAAATGTGCTTGCTCTCGCGGTACTCGTCCAGACCTGCGGGGCCCAATTCCCTGCCTATGCCGGACTTGCCGAAGCCGCCCCACTCCGCCTGCGGGAGGTAGGGGTGGTAGTCGTTGATCCAGATCGTGCCGTGCCGCAGCCGGGCGGCGACCCGGCGGGCGCGCGCGGTGTCGCCGGAGAACACCGCGCCGGCCAGGCCGTACTCGGTGTCGTTGGCGAGCGCCACGGCCTCGTCCTCGGTGGTGAAGGTCTCGACCGTCAGGATCGGCCCGAAGGTCTCCTCGCGGATCACCTTCATCTCGCGGTGGCAGCCGTCGAGCACGGTCGGCGCGTAGAAGTAGCCGGTGGCCGGGCGGACGTCGGACGGCTCGGGCCGGGCGCCGCCGCAGCGCAGCTGGGCACCCTCGGCGAGCGCGGAGGCGACGTACGCCTCGACCTTGTCGAGCTGCTGCTGGGAGACGACCGGGCCGCACTCGACGCCGTCCTCGGTGCCCCGGCCGAGCTTGATCTTCTCGGCGCGGCGGGCGAGCTCGGCGACGAAGCGGTCGCGCACCGACTCCTCGATGATCAGCCGGGCACCGGCCGAGCAGACCTGGCCGCTGTGGATGAAGGCGGCGTTCAGCGCCTGGTCGACGGCGGTGTCGAAGCCCTCGTCGGTGGCGCAGGCGTCGGCGAACACCACATTGGGGTTCTTGCCGCCCAGCTCCAGCGCGATCTTCTTGGCGCCGGAGACCGCCGCCGCGCCCGCCTTCGTCCCGCTGACCAGGCCGCCGGTGAAGGAGAACAGGTCGACGTCCGGGTGCTCGGCCAGCCGCTGGCCGACCGGCAGGCCCGCGCCGGTGACGATGTTGGCGACCCCGGCCGGCAGCCCCGCCTCGACCAGCAGCTTGATCAGGTGCACGGTCGACAGCGGGGTGACCTCGCTGGGCTTGATCACAAAAGTGTTGCCGGCCGCGAGGGCCGGCGCGATCTTCCAACTTGCCTGCAGCAGGGGGTAGTTCCACGGCGTGATGAGCGCGCAGACACCGACCGGCTCGTGCACCACGATGCTGTGCACATCGGGCGATCCGGCGTCGACGACCCGGCCGCCGCTCTCGTTCATCACCAGGTCGGCGAAGTAACGGAAGGCGTTGGTGACGTCGTCGACGTCGACCCGGCCCTCTTCCAGCGTCTTGCCGGTGTCCCGGCTCTCGATGAGGGCGATCTCCTCACGGTCGCGCTGCAGCAGGTCGGCGACCCGGCGCAGCAGCGCGGAACGTTCGGCGACGGCCGTACGGGGCCAGACGCCCGCGCCACCGTCGAAGGCCCGGCGGGCGGCCGCGACCGCCGCGTCGGCGTCCTCGGCACCCCCCTCGGACACCAGCTGGAGCGTCGTCGCGTCGGCGGGGTCGAGGACCTCCCGCGTTTCGCCGGATGCGGCCGCGAGCCACACCCCGTCTACGTGAATGGTCTCGATTGACGACACGTCGTTCTGCCTTCCGGTTACCGTTCTGTTCCCACTGGTGCAACCACTGGCGTCACCAGCAACGGGGACCCCTCCCCTGAAGCCGCGTATCTATGCCCACAGCTTCATGGAAAGTGACTCGACTCACTGAATGTGCGGCGAAATGTCCCGGAACGTACCCTGAATAGCCGTATGTACCTGGCGGAGTTGTCCCCTCGGGACCGGAGGTACCGAGATGACCAGCAGACGGCGTGCCGCCTCTGTCACCGCGGCGCTGACCTGCGGCGTGACCCTGCTAGCCGGGATCACCTGCACCACGGCCGCGGCGGCGGCGGACACCTCGGACGGCGGCGAAGGCGATCTCGCGAACAAATCGGCCCAGCAGATCGCCGATGACGCCCTTCAGCAACTGGTCGGCGCGCAATCCCTGCGGTTGCGCACCCAAACCAGTGCTGATCCCACCAAACTCGACCTCACCCTCGACCGCGCCGGTAACTGCACCGGCGCCATCAGTAAGGGCGAGTACGGCAGCGTCGAACTCATCAAGCGCGGAAACCAGGTCTGGATGAAGCCGGACGCGGCCTTCTGGAAGGGCCAGCTGCCCGGCAAGTCGGGCGAGGAGGCCGCGGCGAAGTACGAGAACACGTTCCTGCACGGCACGACGAAGGACTCGTTCCTGCGCAACCTGGCCGCCGCCTGCGACCTCAAGGCGTTCCAGAAATCGGCCTCGACCCCCGAAAAACCCTCGTCCGGCGGCCACACCCCCTCATCCCCCTCCCACGCACCCTCGGTCTCCCTCACCAAGGGCCGGCCGACCACCGAGGAGGGCACCCGCGTCCTGCCCGTCATCAAAAAGGCCAAGGGCGCCGTGCAGACCCTCTACGTGGCCATCGACGGCACGCACTACCCCCGCAAACTCACCGCCGAGCTCGACCACCGCTCCGGCACCATCCAGCTCAGCAACTACAACACCCCCGTCTCCACCAAGACCCCCGCGCCCGGCGACACGGCCGACATCTCCGTACTGGAGAAGCAGCTGAAGGGTTCGCAGGGGGCGTGACCGTTCCCCCAACCGCTCCTCCCCGCCGGCGCGCGTGCGGTACGTAACGCGTGCGGTACGTAACCGCTCGTACATTCGTATCGTTGAACCGTGCGGCTGCCCGCGCCCGCGCGGCAGTGGGGAGGAGCGGCACGGTGACCATCGAACTGACCGACAGGACCGAGATGGCCGAGAGCAGCGAGCTGGACGACATGTTCAAGCGCGTGGAGCAGATGCACATCCCCGAGGGCTACAAGGCTGAGATCGTCGAGGGGACCATCTACATGGCGCCGCAGCGGGGCACGCACTGGGAGACCATCGCTGACATCTACGAACAGCTCCGCACGCGGTATCCGAGGAAGCGCGTACTGTCCGACGTGCGTATCGACTTTCCCGGCCATCTGAACGGATTCGCCTCCGACCTGGTGGCACTGGCCGAAGAGGCCACCAAGAACGACAAGAACCAACCGCGTTACCAGGACATCGAATTCGTCGCCGAGGTCACCTCCGCGAGCACCGGCAAGAACGACTACGGCCCGAAGAAGACGGCCTACGCGCTCGCCGAGGTCCCGGTCTACCTGATCGCCGACCCCTACATCGGCCGGTGCCGCGTGTTCACCGACCCGCAGGACGGCGACTACAAGGTCGACATCACCGTCGCTTACGGCATGCCCATCGACCTCACCCACACAATCGTCGGCATCACTCTCTCCACCGCCGAGTTCCCCCGCGACTGAGGTCGCACCCGCCGCGCCGTCACCCGGCCTGCCGAACCGGAGGGGCCGCGGGCGGCGGGCCGGACGACAATGCAGGCATGGCTGACACAGCGGCGAAAGCGGTGCTCGAAGGCGGCCCCGAAGAGCTCCCCGAGCGGATCGTGCCGGTCGATCCTCCCGGGGCCGAGCTGAAGATCCCGTTCCGGAACGGCTATGAACACTTCCGGGCCACCAGCCGGCAGAAGCACACCGCCGAGGGGGCCCTGCCCGTCTACGAGTGGTGGGAGCGGACGGAGCTGCCCGGGTAGTGCGGGGCGCACGGGCAGTGACCCCCGGTAGTGACGCCCCGCGGACCGTGCGCAGCGCTCAGGTATGAGGAACGAAGGTCCGCAGGGCGATCTGCTGGGTGACCTCCTGCTCCGGCCAGTCGGCCTCGGCCCCCAGGACGAGTACGGCGAACTGGCGGCTGTCGGCGGCGGTGAAGGCACAGTCGACGACCTTGACACGCATGCCGAGACTCTCGTTGTCATAGGCGTAGACCAGTTGGTTGGCGTCTATGCCCGGCCCCGGGAAACCCAGCGGTTCGAGGCTTATCTCCTTGTAGCCGGGTTTGCCGGACCGGCTCTGCGATGCCTGCCGGAGCGCCTCGCGCGGGGTGATCTCAGGATCGGTGATCTCAAAGATCTGCAGCAGTCCGCGGTCGTCCGGGGCGGTGTAGAACACCCCGTCCTTGCGTTCGCTGCGCGTCCAGGTGCCGGGCACCGCCAAGGTGAAGCCCTTCTTGTCGTGGGCGAGGCGGTAGCCGTCCGGCAGGTCGGTGAGGGTGGGGGCGGGCGTGATGCTGTCCGGGGCGCCGGTGGACGGCGCGGTGGCCGTACCGGACGGGGCGGACGACTTGGTGCGGGCCGGCGGGCGGGCGGCGGCCGGATCGTCGCCGTGCCCCCAGAGCAGATAGCCACTGCCGACGGCCGCCGCGAACACGGCCACCGCCGCACCGGCGACCAGTGCCGTGCGGCGCCGGGCACCGGGGGCGTAGGTGACTGCTGATTCGGTGGTGGTGTACGGGTCGGTGGGGTACGGGTCGGTGGGGTACGGGTGGGCGTCGGGGTCCGGTAAGGGGCCGGGATGCGCGCTGGGGCCGCCCGCCGACGGCGTGAAGGACGGCCGGGGCGGCATCGGGCCCGTATAGGGCGCGGGCGTCGGGGCGCCGTCCTCCCAGCGCTGGGTCTCGTCGTTCCAGCCGGCCTGCCCGCCGCGCGTCATGGTCAGCCTCCCGCCAGGGCCGCGACCGCCTGGCTCACCGCGGCGCCGGAGGCCAGCAGACCCACGACGGCGCCGGCGTCGGCGAGCGCCGTACGGAGCCGGGCCAGCCGGCCGGGACCCGCCGCACCGCCGTCCGCGATCTCCGCTTCGGTCTCGGCGAGTTCCCCGCTCAGGGCCGTGATCTGCGGGCTCTCCACCGCCCGGGACAGATCGTCGCGCAGCGCCCGGACGGCGCGCAGCAGCTCCTCCTGCGCCGGGTCCGCGGGTGCGGCCCCGCCCTCGTAATGCGTCACGGTGTTGTGGTCGCCGATGGCCAAGGCACCCCGGACGCTGCCGATGTGGATGCCGTTGCCGCGCTCGTCAGCCGTTGCCACGCTGGGTACTTCCCTTCTAATCGGAGTCGAGATGGGGCGTGTTGTGGGTGATCGTGTTGTGGTCGCCGACGCCGACGGCGCCCTGTGCGGACTCGATGTAGACGCCGCCCTCGGCGACATGCACCACCCGCTGCTCGAACTCGGCGGTCTGATAGCCCGCCTCGCGCAGCGCCGTGGTCACCCCGGCCACCACCCGCTGCTGAACGGTCCCCAGATAGCGGGCGACGTCCATGTCCTGGAAGAGCGACGACTCACCGAACGAACCCAGCTCGCGTACGGAGGCACGGGGGCCTTCGGGGAGCGCCGCGCCATGTCCCGCGGTGCCCAGCTGCCAGCCCGGCAGCAGGCCGCGCAGCAGCGTGAGGGGGGCATTTCCGACGGAGCGCGGGGTGTGGGACAGCGCCCACACCGCCTTGCCGAAGCGGTCGTGGTGCCGGTACTGGTGGGCGAGCCGGTCGGCGTCCTGGAAGAGCTGCCGCAGCGGCAACAGCACATGCGGTGCCACCTCCAGCATCAGCATCCCGCCCTGCGTGTGCACCCGTACGAAGAGCGTGGTGACGATGCCTTCGTCCCAGCCGCCGATCCGGATGCGCAGGAAGTGCCGGCGGGTCTCCCCGCCCTCCTCCACCGCCGCCGCGCGGTGCCCCTCGAAATCCGCCGGTGCGTACGGCGCCGCAGCGCGGGCCGGCAGCCCCTCGGCCGGCAGGAAGACGCACTCGTCGATCTCCAGCGTGCGCAGCCGGTCGCGCACCGCTGCCGCCCCCGGCGAACCGTGCGGTGACGGCACCCGCAGCGCCGCCACCAGCGGGATGATCCGGGCCAGGATGGCGCCGTTGTCCAACGGTTCGGGATCGCGGTCCGCCCGGGGGTTCAGCTCCACCGCCAGCGACCAGGTCTTGTACGGGTATCCGGCGCCGCAGAACGGGTGGGCGGCCCGGTACATCACCAGCGGCCCGTGCTGCTCGATCCGCACCCGCTCCCGCAGCCGCCGGGAGCGGGAACCCTGGGACCGTTCGGCAGGATCGGACAGGACGTCGGGGAAGCGCGCTCTGGACAGTTCGCGCGCCAGCGCACGGGCGAACTGGCCGCGTTGCAGCCCGACGATGACAGCCAGCGCCAGCGGCAGCAGCAGCGCGATCCACACCGGCAGCAGGGTGTTGACGCCAATGCCGCCCCCGAGTGCGGAGGCGCCCACTCCCTGGCTGAAGGCGCTCTCCGACGACGGGCTGCCGTACGAGCCGGAGCCTTCCGGGCCGCTCGCCAGGGGGTTGAGGGCGTCCGGGAGGGGCAGGAACATCCAGTCCACGCTCACGTTGGCCCCGCCGACCGCCACCACCACCAGCGACGAGCAGTAGAGCGTGAGCGACAGCCGTCCGTACCAGCTCAGCACGAAGGCGCACAGCCTGGCCAGCCAGCGCGGAATCGGTGCCCGGCGGACGGCGCGGCCGAGCGCCATCAGGACGATGGGGAACAGGTAGAGCACCACGAGGCCCGCGGACAACGGGATGGCCGCGATCCATAACAGCACGATCGCTGCCGCCCAGCTCAGTTCCAGCCGCCGGGCGCGCAGCGCATGGGCCAGGACCCGGGCGGCGTCGATGCCCAGGGAGGGCGCGGCGAACCGCTCCTCGTGGACGTACAGCTCGTCGATGACGGTGTCGCGGAAGGTGTCGTCCAGGTAGGTGCCGGCGCACAGCAGCCGAGTGGCTTCGCTGGCGCCCGGCGGGGTCGGGGGGAGCGGTGGGGGCCCGGCGCCCTCCGGTGTCCGGCCCGACCGCCGGGGCCCGTCGGGCTCTCCTTGCTGCTGAGGCACATCCGTACGAGCCATCACCCTCCCCCGGAACACCAACTGGCCGCCCCGGCGGCCTGGTTGGCGGGCGAGCTGCCGGTGGCCGGGCGCGGGGCAGTGCGGAAGCCGCAGCATAAGGGAGCGGAGCACTCCGTGTCAGCGCGATGACGCAAGGTTGCTGCGCGGGCTGCGGACAACCACCGGTGCCAGGTGCTCTCGCATGGGGTGAGTTCGTTGTTCAGGAAGTTCCTCGGCCTCCACCTCCGCCTCCACCCCGCCTCAGCGCCTGGCGGAAGCCGTCTCCGTCATCGAACGCCGGTCTTCTCGCCCATGTCCTGCGCCAGGGGCTTGGCACCGTCATCGGCTGTGCCGGGGAGGGTCTTCGGAATCCAGCGCAGGGCGAGGAGGCCGAGTGCGCAGTGCAGGACGCCGGCGACTATGGCGGCGACATGCAGACCGGTGACGAATGCGGTCTTCGCGTCACTGATCACCCCGGGTGCAAGGCCGGGGAGCTGAAGTGTCTCGCTGAGGGTTCCGGCGATCCCCGGCCCCTGGGTACGGAAGAGCAGGGCGGCCAGCGAGCCGAGGAGTGCGATGCCGAGGGCATTGCCGATCTCGTTGCTGGTTTCGGCAAGCGCGGCCGCGGACCCGGCGCGTTCCGCGGGAACGGCGGCAACGGCGGTGTCGGCCACCACGCTGAACGAGATGCCGTAGCCGAGCCCGGCGACGACGGTCGAGGCGAGGTACCAGCCGATGCCGTCGGAGACGCTGGTGGGCACCAGCAGGAGCAGCCCGACGGCGACGCAGAAGTGGCAGGTGAGGAGCGCCGCCCGCTTGCCGATGCGCCCGACCAGCGCCGGAGTGACGATGCAGGTGACAGTGAGGACGGCGGCGCCGGGCAGGGCGAGGAGAGCCGCGTGCAGGACGGACAGTCCCAGCACCGACTGGAGGTAGCCGGCACCGAGGTAGGCGGCAGCCGACCACGCCATCAGCGGAAGTAGCCCGGTGATGATCGCGATCGTGAACACCCGGTCGCGGAACAGACCGAAGTCGATCAGCGGATACTCCAGGCGGCCCTGCCGCCGGGCGAACCAGCCCAGGATGACGATGCCGGCGATTCCCGCGCCGGCTGAGGTGGCCGTCAGCCCTTCTGTGGCGGCGTCCTTGACCGCGTAGACGGTCAGCAGCAGGCCCACAGCGGAGAGCAGGACGCTCAAGGCGTCGACATGGCCGGCCTGGGTGGCACGCACTTCGCGGAGCAGCACCGGGGCCAGAATCAGGAACAGCGCAACGACGGGCAGGTTGATGAGGAAGACCGATCCCCACCAGAACCGGCTCAGCAGCTGCCCGCCGACGACCGGCCCGAGGGCGAACCCTGCGGCGAAGGTGGCTGCGAAGATCCCGATCGCCCTTGCTCGCCGGCGTGGGTCGGTGAACAGTTCGCAAAGTACCGCCAGCACCGACGGCAGCAGAGTGGCACCGGCCACGCCCATCAGCGTGCGGAAGGCGATGAGTAGTTCCGGGCCGGGCGCGAACGACGCTCCCGCCGAGCCCATGCCGAACGCCGCCGCGCCGGTCATCAGCAGCTTCAGCCGGCCGTAGCGGTCACCGATGCTGCCGAACGCGATGAGCAAGGACCCGACCGCGAATCCGTAAACGTCCAGGATCCACAGGGCCTGATCGGCGGTCGGCGAGAGGGCCTCGGTGACCTTGGGCATCGCCACGAACAGGACCGAGCCGTCCATCGCCACCAGCAATACCGGCCCGAGGACCACCAACAGGCCGAGCCACGCCCGAAGGCCGGGCCGGTGAGAAACACGCTGTGCGTTCATGCCGCCGACCGTGCAACGCCACCCGCTCGGCAACCAGACCCACGCCATGGGTACACCTCGCAGGGACACCCTGAACAAGCCCGCGCCGCCTACGCTGAAGGCCATGGAGCTGGAGAGCCTGGGGATGTATCTCAAGACCCGCCGGGACCGGATCACGCCCGCCGACGCCGGACTGCACACCTATGGCACCACCCGCCGCGTACCGGGTCTGCGTCGCGAGGAGCTGGCCCAACTCGCCGGCGTGAGCGCCGGGTACTACGTCAGGCTGGAACAGGATCAGGCCGGCACCGCCTCCCAGCAGGTCCTCAACGCGCTCGCCCGGGTCCTCCAGCTCGACCCGGCCGAGACAGCCCACCTGCACAACCTCGCCCACCAGCCCGCCACGCCCCGCCTCGTCCGGCCCGGCCCCGAAACACCACACCCACGGGTGCTGGCACTGTTGGCGTCCCTGGGCGAGAGCACACCGGCCGTCGTACTCGGCCGCCGCGGCGACGTATTGGCCTGGAACCGCACCGGACACGCCCTCGTGACGGAACACGTCGGCTTCGACGCCCCCCACCACCTCGCGCGACGGCCGTCCATCCCCCGGATGTTCTTCCTGGACCCGCTCACCCGCGACCTCTACCGAAACTGGGCAGAACTCGCCCGGAATCATGTCGCCTATCTGCGTCTGACCGCGGGCCGGTATCCCACCGATGCGCGACTGGCCGAACTGATCGGTGAACTCGCCATGCGCAGCGACGACTTCGCCGCGTTATGGGCCGCCGGCGACGTCGCGGACTGCACCGTGGGCCCCATGCTCCTGCACCACCCCACCGTCGGAGAGCTCAACATCGACTACCAGGTGTGGCTGCAGCCGGAGAGCCCCGGCCACCGGCTTGAGGTCTACACCCCCAATGACACCGCCTCGGCCGACGGGCTGCGCCTGTTGGCCGGCCAAGTCGCCGCCCCCGCTGCGGACGGCAGCGAGCTGCCGGAGGTGGCCCCGGGCCACGTCGACGCGTGACCCGGCTGCGCGCCTTCCCCGCACGGGTCAGGCGACCGCGGGGAACTCCCCGCTCTTGAGGGCCGCGACGAAGGACGACCAGCCGCCCGTCGGGAAGACCAGCACGGGGCCGTGGGGGTCCTTGCTGTCACGGACGGGGACGGCGTCGGGGATACCGGGGGCTATTTCGATGCAGTCCCCGCCGTCGCGATCGCTGTAGCTGCTCTTCATCCAGGTGAGCGCCACTTCGATGCAGTCGCCGCCATTGTTGTCGCTGTAGCTGCTCTTGACCCAGGTCGCCGCGCCGAGTTCGAACCTGTCCATGCTGCTCGTACCCCTCCATCACGTCACTGATCAGAGCGGCGGACTCATGGGCTGACAGAGCATCCGCCCTGAGCACATCATAGGTCTGGCTGTAGCGTACGTAGACTGCCGGATCGTTGTTGAAATGACCACGGTCCAGCGACTCCGAGTACACCCACCGCCCGTTGGGCAGTTCGATCAGGGTCATGGAACCCCTCGGGCGAACGAGCCCGAAGAGGCCCGCTGGAGCCACCTGGATACGGATGTTGGGGCGCTGGCCGACACTCAGTAGATGCGCGCACTGGTCACGCATGACCTCCGGATTCCCCACCGCATTGCGCAGACAGCTCTCGTCCAGTACGGCGATGTACAGCGGGCCGCCGTCGGCCAGGAAGCGTGGCTGTCGGCTCAGTCGAGCGCGGACGCGTTCCTCCACCGCAGCGCCACTCGCGACCTGAGAGAACAACGCGTGCGCGTAGCCTGGCGCCTGCAACAAACCAGGAATCACCCGCTCTTGATAGGCCCGCAGCGCCAACGCCTCCGCATCCATCTCCGCCCGCCGCTCGAACCAGTCAGGATGCTGCACCTCCGGATACCAGTCGATCCGTCCCCATAACCGCAGCAGCACTCCACCCGTCTGCAACAGCTCGTCGCACTGCCTGGCGAAGGATTCCTGCGGTACGCGCGTGCCCGCCTCCACGCGGGCCACCTGCGAGCGGTCGCACGGGATCTTGTGCGCCAGCTCCTCCTGTGTGTACCCCGCCGCCTCCCGGAAGTGCTTCAGCACCTCCCCGAACACGGCGGCATTGGTGGCTGCCGGTCCACTCGTGGCGTTGCGTCGTCGTCGGCTCACCGCTTCCCCCTTGGTGCCAGATGGTGAGTGTCACGCGTCTGACGTTGCGGTCCCGCACTACGGGGCGCAACGCTGAACACACCCAACGTAATGGGTCATTCGGCCGACTGTGCCGCCTTCCCCCACAAGACCCCCGCGACGGGGATCAGCCGTCCGGGGGCGTGGCCACCAACTTCTGGAGTCAGTGAGCATGAGTTACGACCGGGATGCCGTCCCCGCGCACATGCCGGGGCTGCGCCTGCTGCCGTGGGAGAACGAGGGCGGGAAGCCGTGCTTCTTGTCGGCGGACGGCGCCGGGGGTGTGCTGTCCCGGCTGGCCGACGAGATCGAGGCGGAGCAGCTGTGCGACGGTGCCGATGTCCTCAAGGGTGCGGTGGCCGTGCTGGACGACGGCAAGGCGGGGGAACATGCGCTGCGGCTGGCGCTGCGGGCGACCACGCAGGCCTTCGGCAACGTCCTGCGCGTCGCCGACAGCCGGGGCGCGCGCCTGCCCGTGGCGGGGGACGGTGGCCACGAGGCCGACGACAGGGAGCTGCGGACCGAGACCACCTGACCGAGCTGTGCGCGCCCCTGGGGTCTGTCGTTCGGATCATTGAGCGGTTCCCAGTGCCTCGCTATCGGCACCAGTGCACAGTGGCGCTCCGGCCGGGCGCTCTTCACATGAGGACGTGGCCAACACCCGGCCGGAGCACAGTGCATCAGACAGTCGCGGCCAGCCAGCCGATGGTTTCGGTGGTGTGCTTGCCGTCGCTCTTGGTGGCGCCGGCGTACACCTCGTTCAGGCGGATGAGGAAGCCCGTGTTGGTGACGTCATGGATTCGGATGCCCGGCGTCTCCGGCCCGTTGAAGGTCTGGGTCAGTGGGAGGACAACGACGCTGGAACCAGGCGGGAACGGGCTGGGGAAAGTGACCCGTGTGAAGGTCGAGGTGTTACCCCCGCTCGTCTCGATCGCGTTGTCGGACTTCAGATCGATCTTGCCGGTCTGAACGAAGCTCATCGTCGACTTCCTCCGTCTTTGATCTGGACTGCTTGGCCGTCCTCGACGGCCGACGGAAGACTTGTCACGAGTTCGTCCCGGCATGCCGAAGTCCTTCAAACGAGTGATCGCCTTTTGGACAACGGGACACCGTGCACATTCCTGCTGCCCAACGACACATCCGCATCGACGACGAACTGATCCAAACGAAAGCGCCCAGGGATCACCCTGCCGGCACGAATACGCCTGCATCGCGGAGGCCACGCCGTGAGTGAATGGAGGGCATGCTCTTCGACTTCACGCACGACCACGACGGTGAACGGCTCAGCGGTGTGTACGGCGGTGACCCTTCCGGGGTCACCGCCGTGGTGCTGCACGGCGCGGGCACCAGCAGCACGGAGCGGCTGCTGCCGCTGGTACGGGAGTTCGTGGGCCACGGCTGCCGAGGGATCGCCTTCGACTTCTCCGGGCACGGCGAAAGCACCGGACAGCTCGGCGAGTTGAGCCTGCGGCGACGGTTCGAGCAGGCCGTCGCGGTGATCGACGCGTATGCGGGGGCGGACGGGCCGCTGGCCCTGGTGGGGTTCAGCATGAGCGGCCAGACGGTGGCCGATCTCGTGGCGCACTACGGGGAGCGGGTCGCGGCGCTGGGGCTGTGCGCGCCCGCCGTGTACGCCGCCGAGGCGTGGGACGTGCCCTTCAAGGACGGGAACGGCCGGTTCAGCGGGATCATCCGGCAGCCGGACAGCTGGCGGGAGGCACCCGCGCTTGGGGTGCTGCGGGCGTACGAGGGCCGGGCGGTGCTCGGCGTGCCGGGCACCGACGCGGTGATCCCGTCCGCGGTGACCGAGTCCGTACAGGACGCGCTGGCCGCACGTGCCCGGTACACGCGGTTCGACCTTCCGGACGCACAGCACCAGCTGGGAATGTGGTTCCGGGATCACGGCGACGACCGGCGGGAGTTCGTGGCGGCGGTGCTGACCGGCCTCGACGGCCACGGCCGGTCGGTCACGCGTGCGCGGCCGGCCAAGTAGCTCGTCCACGGCCGCTCGGTGACCGGCCCACATGACCGAGCCCGCACGGCCGTTGCAGGCCGTGCGGGCTCGTCGGTGCTGCGGTGCCGCCCGGACGGGGCGGCCGCGGCGGTGGGTCAGCCGAGGAGGCCGAGACCGCGGACGGCCTCGCGCTCCTCCTCCAGCTCCTTGACGGAGGCGTTGATGCGCTCGCGCGAGAAGTCGTTGATCTCCAGGCCCTGGACGATCTCGTACTTGCCGTCCTTGGTGGTGACGGGGAAGGAGGAGATCAGGCCCTCCGGGACGCCGTAGGAGCCGTCCGAGGGGATGCCCATCGAGGTCCAGTCGCCGGCGGCGGTGCCGTTGACCCAGGTGTGGACGTGGTCGATGGCGGCGTTGGCGGCGGAGGCGGCGGAGGACGCGCCACGGGCCTCGATGATCGCCGCACCGCGCTTGGCGACGGTCGGGATGAAGTCCTCGGCCAGCCACTTCTCGTCGTTGACGGTCTCGGCGGCGTTCTTGCCGGCGACCGTGGCGTGGAAGATGTCGGGGTACTGGGTGGCGGAGTGGTTGCCCCAGATCGTCAGCTTCTGGATCTCGGACACCGGGGTGCCGGTCTTCTTCGAGAGCTGCGAGAGCGCGCGGTTGTGGTCCAGACGCGTCATCGCGGTGAAGCGCTCGGCGGGTACGTCCGGCGCGGCGGCCTGGGCGATCAGGGCGTTGGTGTTGGCGGGGTTGCCGACGACCAGGACCTTGATGTCATCCGCGGCGTGGTCGTTGATGGCCTTGCCCTGCGGCTTGAAGATGCCGCCGTTGGCCTCCAGGAGGTCGCCGCGCTCCATGCCCTTCGTACGGGGGCGGGCGCCGACGAGCAGGGCGACGTTCGCACCGTCGAAGGCCACGTTCGGGTCGTCCGAGATGTCGATGCCCTGCAGCAGCGGGAAGGCACAGTCGTCCAGCTCCATGGCGGTGCCCTCGGCGGCCTTCAGACCCTGTGGGATCTCCAGAAGGCGCAGCTTGACCGGCACGTCAGCGCCGAGCAGATGACCGGAAGCGATGCGGAAGAGGAGTGCGTAACCGATCTGGCCGGCGGCGCCGGTGACGGTGACATTGACGGGAGTGCGGGTCATGGCGATCTCCTGCGCGGTGTTTTCCGGGGGCAAGCCCCTGGACCACCATGGGTGGCGGTGGGTGTCCCTGCCCAGCTATCCGGGTCTCTTGGTATCGAGAGACCCGGCCGTCAGGCTATCGGACCCCCGCCCGGTGCAAGCGACGGGCCGGTGTGGAACACCTCACCGGGTGCTTCCGGGGCGCCCGTACGGCTGCCGCAGGACTCCGCTTACCCGCGCGGTGTGTGCTCCGCGGCGGTCCCGCAGGAAGGGGGCGGCGGCCGCCCGCTCAAGGAGGGGGGAGTGCGGGCGGCCGCCAGGTTGTGCCACACCCGTGGGGGGGTAACCGTCGTCTGCCCGAGATCCCGGAGGGCATGCCCCCTGAATTTCGGACAGCTTCCGGGGGGGATCCCGGGCCGGAGGCGGGGCGGGAAGCGGGCCGGGCGGCCCGGCGGGTGGCCGGTCGCCGCCCGCTTCCCAGCAGGTCTTGCGGGCGGATCGGCCGGCCGACCGGCTAGCGGACCGCCTGGGTGGCCCCGGGCGCCTTCCCGGCGGGCGTGGCCGAAACCGGACGGGCGCAGTTCTTGGCACCCGCCATGGTCGTCTGGCAGGCCGCGACCTTCGCCGGGTCCCCGGACACCGCGACCATCGGGGTGTAGGCATCACCGCCCCGCTCGGCCTGCGCCGTGGCACTGTGGCCCCCGGCGCTGATGGTGGCCTGGTCGCCCTGTGCCGCACGGCTGATCCGCGCCCAGGCGGTGCGGCAGACCGCGCTGTAGCGGACCTCGATCACCGAGCGCCCGGCCAGACCGCGGGACGGGGTGACCGCATGCGTCCCGCCGCAGCCCATCTTCTCCGGGTCCTTGCCCACGCAGCCCTCGCCGGTGCAGTGCACCCCGGCCGGAAGGTCCGGCTTTGCGCTCGGCGCGGTGGCGGGGGCGGCCGCCGGCTTCGTGGCCGGTTCGGCGGCCGGTTTCAGCAGGAGTACGGCGGCGCCGGCCACCAGCAGCGCGCCGACCGCACCGGCGACGAACACGGCCGTCCGGCCGCGGCGGCCGCGCTGGTTCGCGGGCGCGCCAGATGAGGCGGCCGGCGCCGGGGCGTGGCCCGCTGCCACTGCCGCCGCCATCTGCTCGGCGGGGAAGTCGGCGCTCGACGGGAGGTCCAGGCGCGGCTGTTGCGGCCACTGCACCGTCAGCGGCTCCGTCAGCGGCCCCGCGGCCTGCGGCGACTTCGCACCCTTGGCCTTTGCCGCCGCGGCTCCCTTCGGCGCCTTTGCGGACTTGGCGGCCTTTGCGGACTTCGTCGCCGGCGCGGCCGGTGCCGGCTGCGTGTCGAACTCCCCCAGGGCGGCGCGCGCCTGGGCCACGCTGATCGCTTCCATGGTGACGTCCTGCCGCATCTCGGCCCGGCTCCAGGCCCGTTCGGCCAGCTCCCACAGCGTGGTGAGATGCGCGGGCTGCGCGCCGGTCACCTCGGCGAGCGCGACCACCGCGCGCAGCGGCGGCAGCAGCCGCCCGTTGAGATACCGCTCCCAGGACGTCTTGCTGTAGCCCGTACGGTCCGCCACAGCGGCCACACTCAGCCCGCTGCGGTCCACGAGCCTGCGCAGCTGACCGGTGAACTCCCCTACCTGCGGATCGAGTTCTTCCGGAAGCGCCTTCCAGCGAGGCATTGCCTCCCCCTATCCCCCCGCTTACGTGCGACAGCGGCTCCCCCGGTCCGCCCTCCTTGCTCCCCGCACGGATGCCCCCGGTCAGGACGGCAGTTCGCGTGCGCAGGCGCACGGGAGCATCCGGGCACAGGTCACCCACCCGCACACCCCGTGGCCCCCGCAGTGTCGCATTTCGACCGGACTCTGCACGAGTTCCGTACGTTTACTGACAAGAACAGCCCGCGCAATCCCCTCGGGGGCCTACTGTGCGAAGCACTCCCCTGCCCCGCCGCCCGCCGGGTAGAGACACAGCCGGATGCCCTCGGGACCGCGGGCCACCGCCATCGGCGTGATGAGGTATCCCTCGGCGTCGAACCGGTCCACCACCCGTACCGACCGCGGGCGTGCCCCCGGCACCGACACCTCCAGACGGTCCCCGATCCGGCCGTTGCGGAGCCGGCCCCAGGCCGCGCCGCAGGCCTTGCCGTAACGGATCTGCACATGCTCCCCACGGGCGGCAGTGCGCTCCACGGGTGTCTGCACGAGGTCCTGGCGCTCGCAGTACATCGACTCCGGATCCTTGCCGTCGCACGCCCTCGCCCGGCAGCCGGTCACCTCGGAGGGCTCGGGCGCGGCACCTTTCCCCGGGTCGGTGCCCACGCCCCCCTTTCCCACCCCGAAGGCCAGCACCGCCACCCCGACCGCCACCAGGCCGACACAGGCGCCGGCGACAACGGCCGCGAAGCGCTGCGGCACCCGCGGGGAGGGCGCACCGGCCGCGGCGCTTCCCGGGCCCCGGTCCGGTGACGTGCCGCGGTCCGACGCCGCGCCCTGACCCGACGCCGCGCCCTGGTCCGGCACAGCGCCCCTGCCCGACGCCGCGCCCCTGCCCGGCATCGCGCCGCCGTCCGGTCGTCCGCGTCCGCTCCAGGCCGCATCCGCCAGCTCCCACAGCGCCAGAAGCCCCCCGGACGGCTCCCCCGCCAGCCGGCACAGCGCCTCGACCGCGCCCCGCGGCGGCAGCTTCTTCGCGTTGAGATAGCGCTCCCAGGACGACTTGCTGTACGGCGTCCGCTCGGCGAGACCGGCCAGGGTGAGCCCCGTACGCTCCCTCAACTCCCGCATACGCACTGCCAGTCGGGAGCACTCCACGCCTTCCGCCGGTTCGCTGCCGGGCCCGCTCACCGGCGCAGCACCTTCCAGGTGTCGGGGCCCACGATCCCGTCCGTGGGCAGCCCGGCCCTGGCCTGCAGACGCTTGACGGCACGCAGGGTCTTGCCACCGACGATGCCGTCCACCACGCCCGGGTCGTAGCCCTGGCGGTGCAGCAGGCACTGCGCCTCGACGACGTCCCAGCCCGTCGCGCCGCGGTCCAGGATCGCCGTGCCGGTGCGGCTGTGCCCGGCGTACAGGGCACCTGCCCGGCGCTGTACGGAGCAGGGGAAGGCCTCCCCCGGCCGGTGGGTGAAGGTCGGTGCGGTGCTGGGCCCGCTGATGGCCGGCATGGCATCCGCACCACTACTGCCTATCCCGGAGGCGTCCTCCCAGAGGCGGGCGACCAGCAGCGCCGCACCGGCCATGACGAGCACGGCCAGGGCCCCCAGCACCAGCGGCCTGAGCGGCACTTGGCGACCGGCCGGGGTGGCGGATGCGGCGGATGCGGCGGGTACGGCCTGTGCGGCCTGTGCGGCCGGTACGGCCGGTACGGAGGTGGCAGCGGGTCCAGCGGGTACGGCTGCCTCATCCCGCTCCGCCCCTGCCTCTGCCCCTGCCTCCGCCCTTGTCTCCGCGTCCGCCTCCGCCTGCGGCCGTTCCGCGTGCCAGGCCTGGGCGGCGACCTCGTGCAGCGCCAGCAGCCGGGTCGCATCGGCCTCGCAGATGCGCGCCAGCGCCTCCACCGCCTCGCGCGGCGGCAGCTTCTTGCCGTTGAGATAGCGCTCCCAGGACGACTTGCTGTACGAGGTCTTGGCGGCGAGCGCGGCCAGGCTCAGCCCGCTGTGGTCCTTCAGTCTCCGTAACTGGACGATCAGGTACCGCACCCGGTGATCCAGCGATTCGGGCAGCCCTTTCCAACGCGACATGTTCCACCCCATACGCGTTCGTTCTCCCCCGAGGCCATGAGCCCCCTGTGCCGCCGATGATGGCGCGGACACGACCTCCCTTCCCGCTTTTTACTCTTTCCACGCGGTACCCGAACCGCCCCGCCGCCTCCTTCGCCGTCCCACCGCAGCGTCCACCCCGACGACGTCCCCGCAGGTCACAGCCGGGACATCCCACGGCATCCCACAGCGTCCGCAGACGGCGGCCCCCGTGCGCCGGACCCCGGCGGGCGGGAGCGCGACCGGTAGCACTCCCCCGGGCCGCACGGCCCGTACCGCGA
Source organism: Streptomyces sp. NBC_00400 (assembly GCF_036048035.1). Lineage (NCBI taxonomy): Bacteria > Bacillati > Actinomycetota > Actinomycetes > Kitasatosporales > Streptomycetaceae > Streptomyces > Streptomyces sp. NBC_00400. The sequence goes on from NZ_CP107940.1 coordinate 3,097,705, forward strand.
CGCCTCCACCACCCTCCGTGCGCCGCCCCGCCGCCCCGCCGCGCTCCGTGCGCCGTCTCTGCCGTGCTCCGTGCGCCACCCGCCCCCTCGTACGACTGCGGACGACCTCGTAGGACCCCCGCCTCCGCACAGCACAGCGGCGGCCCGCCCTCTCCCTGAGGAGAGGACGGGCCGCCGCCGTCGTCGCGTCGTACCGGCGGTACGGCACGGCCGGAAGGAGATCCCCCTACCGCACGGTGAAGTGCACGATGTCGTCCAGGAACGGGATGTGGATCCACGGCTTGGGCTGCACCATCAGCGCCAGCATCACGATCACGAAGCCGAGCCCCCCGTACGTCGCCATATCGGTGAAGCGGGAGCGCACGGCCAGCATCCCCACCGACGGCAGCGCCCACCGCAGCACCGCTCCGGCCAGCAGGGAGAGCCCGATCACGATCGACCCGATACGGAACGCGTCGAGCGCCACGAGCAGCAGCCCGAGCGCGACCCCGCTCATGACGCTGAGCAGCGGCCACTGCCGGGCGGGCGCGGGGAAGCCGCCCGAGGCGGCCCGCCCGCCGCCTTCCGGCCGGGCGGTGTCGCGGGTCAGCGTCGGAAAGCGGCGCGAGGAGCGCTGTGGCTCGCTGGCCCCGTCCGCATGCGCTTCGGCACCCATGGCTGGCAGTCCCTTCGGTATCCGGATCGATCCGTCTGTCTCAGGGACAGGGTCTCAGATCCCGTGTGATCAGCCCGCCGCGCGCTCGGCGGCCTCGACGACGTTGACCAGCAGCTGGGCCCGGGTCATCGGCCCGACGCCGCCGGGGTTGGGGGCGACCCAGCCGGCCACCTCGGCGACGCCCGGGTGCACATCGCCGACGATCTTGCCGGCCTCGTCGCGGCTGACGCCGACGTCCAGGACCGCCGCACCGGGCTTGATGTCCTCGGGCTTGATGATGTGCGGCACACCGGCCGCGGCGACGATGATGTCGGCCTGCTTGAGGTGCGCGGACAGATCACGGGTGCCGGTGTGGCACTGGGTCACCGTGGCGTTCTCGGACTTGCGGGTGAGCACCAGCGGCATCGGGCGGCCAATGGTGATACCGCGGCCGACGACCACCACATGCGCGCCCTTGATCTCGACGTCGTGGCGCCGCAGCAGCTGGACGATGCCGTACGGGGTGCAGGGCAGCGGCCCCTCGATGCCGAGCACCAGGCGGCCCAGGCTCATCGGGTGCAGTCCGTCGGCGTCCTTGGCCGGATCCATCAGTTCCAGGACACGGTTGGCGTCGATGCCCTTGGGGAGCGGGAGTTGGACGATGTAGCCGGTGCAGGCCGGGTCCTCGTTCAGCTCCCGTACGACCGCCTCGATCTCCTCCTGGGTGGCGGTCTCCGGCAGTTCCCGCTGGATCGAGGCGATGCCGACCTGGGCGCAGTCACGGTGCTTGCCGCCCACGTACCAGCGGCTACCCGGGTCGTCGCCCACCAGGAGGGTGCCAAGACCGGGCTGCACGCCCTTGGCCTTCAGCGCTTCGACGCGGGTGGTGAGCTCGGACTTGATGGCGGCTGCGGTGGCCTTGCCATCCAGGATCTGGGCAGTCATACCCCCCATCTTCGCGGATGAGGGCGGCGGCGTTCCAATCAGGGCATGCGGGGCGTCCATGGCCGGAATTGATCATTGCACTTGGACAACAGCCATGGGCCTTGACTGGACAGAGTGAATGCGCAACTAGAAGGATTGACGCACAGTGCCGCAGGCTTTGTCGGGGGGTGGCCAGTGAATCCTGTTTTTCCTCCGAGTCACGCCGCGTCGTGCCGCAGTCACCCAACGGAGGAAAACAGCAGATGAGTTTCGGCGACCCGAACAACCCCTACGGCCAGCCACAGCCGCCGCAGGGCCCGTACGGGCAGCAGCCGCAGGCGCCGCAGGGCCCGTACGGCCAGCAGCCCCCGGTCCCGCCGCAGGGACAGCCCGGCTACGGGTACCCCCAGCAGGCCCCGCAGCAGCAGCCGTACGGCTACCCCCAGCAGCAGGTCCCGCAGCAGCAGGCGTACGGCTACCCGCAGCAGGCGGCGGCTCCCTACGGCCAGCCCATGCCGGGCATGGGCATGCCGACGGGTTACGCGAGCTGGGGTGCGCGGCTGTGCGCCTCGCTCATCGACGGTCTGGTCGTGGCCCTGGTGCCCGGCATCCTGTACGCGATCGGGTTCGGCATGGTCCTCTCCTCCGCGAGCAAGATCAACAGCTGCGCCTACGACGACTACAACTGCCGGGCGGAAGCGGCCTCGGCCGGCCCGCCGGCCATCGCCTTCCTCCTGATCGGCATCGCCGGCCTGGCGATCCTGGCGGGCGGCATCTTCATGCTCATCCAGGAAGGCAACAAGGGCCAGACGATGGGCAAGAAGGCCATGAACATCCGCGTGGTCCGCGAGGACACCGGTCAGCCGCTCGGCTTCGGCATGGCTTTCGTCCGGCGCCTGGCGCACTTCCTCGACAGCATCGCGTGCGGCATCGGCTGGCTGTGGCCGCTGTGGGACGACAAGGCCCAGACCTTCGCCGACAAGGCCGTGGCCTCGGTGGTCGTCAAGACCCAGTAAGCGGTTGGGGGTGCCACCCCGGCCCGAGGTGTACCACTCCGCGAAGGCCCCCTCGCCCCTGCGCGACCGGGGCCTTCGCGGCTCCGTTCACGTCGTATGAAGGACACCGCTAGTGAGTTATCCCCCACAGAACCCTTACGGTCCCCCGCCGGGTCAACAACCCCAGTACGGCTACCCGCAGCAGCAACCACAGCAGCCGTCCCCGTACGGCCCGTACCCGGGCGGCGGCGGGATGCCCGGTATGCAGCCGCAGTACCCGGTGGCGATGCCCGGCGGGGTCAAGACCGCCCGGGTGCTCCTGTTCGTGCTCTCCGGTGTGAACCTCATCGGGCTGGTCCTCTCCGTGATGTTGCTGGGAGGCGTCAGCAAGGCCTCGCACGATGTCTCGGCGTACTCCGCCGCTGACGACGTCACCGCGATCAACGTCAGCAAGGGCCTGCTGATCGCGGTGATCGTGCTCATCGTGGTCTTCACCGTGCTCGCGATCACGCTGGCCCTGCAGTTCGCCAACGGGGGCAGCGGGGTCCGGGTCGGCAGCATCGTCTTCGGTGTCGGCACCCTGATACTGAGCCTGTGCACCTTCCCCCTCGGCCTGGTGCACACCATCCTGGGCATCATGGTGATCGCCTTCATATCCAAGGACGAGAGCAAGTACTGGTTCAGCAGGCCGCGTTACTGACGTCTTCGGGTACCGCGCGGATTCAGTGCGCGGATTCAGCGTAAGAAGAGGGCCGCACCCCGGCTGGGGTGCGGCCCTCTTCTTACGCCGGTACCGGCGGCTCAAGCTCGGGCTCAGGCTCAGTGGAAGAAGTGCCGGGTCCCGGTGAAGTACATCGTCACGCCGGCCTTCGCGGCGGCCTCGACGACGAGTTCATCGCGGACCGAACCGCCCGGCTGGGCCACGGCCTTGACGCCGGCCTCGGCCAGCACCTCGAAGCCGTCCGGGAACGGGAAGAAGGCGTCGGAGGCGGCGTAGGAGCCGCGCGCCCGGTCCTCGCCCGCGCGCTGCACCGCGAGCTTCGCGGAGTCCACTCGGTTGACCTGGCCCATGCCGACACCGACCGTGGCGCCGTCCTTGGCGAGCAGGATGGCGTTGGACTTCACGGCGCGGCAGGCGCGCCAGGCGAAGGCCAGCTCGGCCAGCTCGGCGGCGGTCAGTGCGGCCCCGCTGGCGAGTGTCCAGTGCGCCGGGTCGTCGCCCTCGGCCTGCAGCCGGTCGGTCTCCTGGAGCAGGGCGCCGCCGTCAACGGGCTTGACCTCGACGGGGTTCGACGGCGCGTCGGGGCAGCGCAGCACCCGGATGTTCTTCTTGCGGGCCAGGATCTCGACCGCGCCGTCCTCGTAGCCGGGGGCCACGATGACCTCGGTGAAGATCTCGGCGACCTGCTCGGCCATCGCCACGGAGACCGGGCGGTTGACGGCGATGACGCCGCCGAAGGCGGACAGCGGGTCACAGGCGTGCGCGTTGCGGTGTGCCTCGGCGACGTCCGCGGCGACCGCGATACCGCACGGGTTGGCGTGCTTGATGATCGCCACACACGGCTCGGCGTGGTCGTACGCGGCCCGGCGCGCGGCATCGGTGTCCGTGTAGTTGTTGTACGACATCTCCTTGCCGTGCAGTTGCTCGGCCTCCGCGAGCCCGCCGCTGCCGTCCACGTACAGCGCGGCGCCCTGGTGCGGGTTCTCGCCGTAGCGCAGGACGTTCTTGCGGGCGTAGGTGGCGCCCAGGAACTCGGGGAAGGCGGAGTCGTCGGCCGCGGCGTAGCCTTCGGCGAACCAGGAGGCGACGGCCACGTCGTAGGCCGCGGTGTGCTGGAAGGCCTCGGCCGCCAGCCGCTTGCGCTGCGCCAGTTCGAAGCCGCCGCCGGTGACGGCCTCCAGGACATCGCCGTAGCGGGCGGGGTTGACGACCACGGCCACCGAGGGGTGGTTCTTGGCGGCGGCGCGGACCATCGAGGGCCCGCCGATGTCGATCTGCTCCACGCACTCGTCGGGGGTGGCGCCGGAGGCGACGGTCTCCCGGAACGGGTAGAGGTTCACGATCACCAGGTCGAACGGCTCGACACCGAGGTCGGCCAGCTGCCGGCGGTGGTCCTCCAGGCGGAGGTCGGCGAGGATGCCGGCGTGCACCTTGGGGTGCAGGGTCTTGACCCGGCCGTCCAGGCACTCGGGGAAGCCCGTCAGCTCCTCGACCTTGGTGACCGGCACCCCGGCCGCGGCGATCTTCGCGGCCGTCGACCCGGTCGAGACGAGCTGGACGCCCGCCGCGTGCAGCCCCTGGGCCAGCTCCTCCAGCCCGGACTTGTCATAGACGCTGACCAGCGCGCGGCGGATGGGCCGCTGCGTACCTTCGGTGGCGGTCACGAGATACGTACCTTTCGTCCCTCAATGCGGTAGCCGTGCCGGGCCAGACGCCCCACGACCTCGACGAGCAGCGATCGCTCGACTTCCTTGATGCGCTCATGCAGCGCGGATTCGTCGTCCTCGTCCCGGACCTCGACCACGCCCTGGGCGATGATCGGGCCGGTGTCGACACCGTCGTCGACGAAGTGGACGGTGCATCCGGTGACCTTCGCGCCGTACGCGAGCGCATCGCGCACGCCATGGGCACCGGGAAAGCTCGGCAGCAGCGCCGGGTGGGTGTTGACGGTGCGGCCGCCGAAGCGGGCAAGGAACTCCTTGCCCAGGATCTTCATGAAGCCGGCCGAGACCACCAGATCGGGCTCGTACGCGGCGGTCGCCTCGGTGAGCGCGGCGTCCCAGTCCGCACGGCTGTCGTAGTCCTTGACCCGGCAGACGAAGGTGGGGAGCCCGGCGGCCGCGGCGCGCTCCAGGCCCGCGATGGCGCCCCGGTCGGCGCCGACGGCCACGATCTCGGCGCCGTACTCCTCCGGGCCCAGGCCGGCGATGCCGTCCAGCAGCGCCTGCAGGTTCGTTCCGGAGCCGGAGACGAGGACGACGATGCGGGCCGGGCGGCCGGGCTCGGCGGGGCGGGCGGGGGGTGGGGAGGAAGCCACGGCGGGGCTCTTTTCCGATCTCGCGTGCTTTGTGTGGTCGTACAAGACTGCGGGTACCGCAGATCCGGGGAACCCTACGAAGGCGCCGACCGTCAGCAACGATACCGGCACACCGCGCGGCCCCCACGGGACGGGGGCGGGCACGGGAGGTAGCGTCAGGCCTAAGACTGCATGCAGTTCGTGGTAACCGGGCGCCGGTTGTGACGGCCCGCGTACGGACGACGCAAGACGAGACAGACGAGACAGACGAGACAAGGGGAAGACGCACTCCAGATGACGGACCGACGCCGCCGCGCGGCCCTCCTGCTCCCTCCCCCGGCTACGGCTGGGTGGTTCCCCCAGCCCACCACCTCCCCCGGGATGGTGCTGCTGCCGCGTGAGCGCAAGCCGTCGTCCTCCTCCCCGGAGCCCGCCGCCCCGCATGCCCCGGACTCCGACCAGGACAACAACCCCTTCGCCCCGCCGCCGGCCGACGCGCCCGACCAGGAGTGGCGCCCGCGTCACCCCGCTCCGCACGGCCCGGACGGCAACGGCAACGGCGACGAGGACCGGCCGTCGCAGGACGAGTCGGCGCCGGGCTGGGGCAGCCAGTGGAGCCCCCGGCAGCCGGGGCGGCAGAGCGGCGGTTTCGGCACCCGCCCCGGCAGCCGCAACGGCCAGCAGGGCAACGGCCCCGGGGGCCCCGGCAGCCCCGGCGGGCTGCGCTGGGACCCCACCGACCCGGCCCAGCGCCGGGCGCGCTTCGCACTGCTCGGCGGGCTGTGGTCGTTCTTCTGCGTGCTGTTCGGCCTGCCGGAGGTGGCCCTGCTGCTGGGCGCGCTGGCGCTGTACTGGGGCGTCAGCTCGCTGCGCGCCAAGTCGAACCCCGCGAAGGCCGACGCCGCGGCCACCACCGCCGCCATGGAGGGCCGCCCCGCCCCCGCCGCCCCGCCCGCCCCGGGCGCACAGCCCGGTGCCCCGGCCTCCCCGGGCAGCACCCGGCCGCAGGTCACCGCGGCGGTCGCGGGCCTGGTGATCGCCTCGCTGGCGCTGGTGATGGTGGCCGCGACCTTCACCGTGCAGATCGTCTACCGCGACTACTTCACCTGCGTGAACGACGCCCTGACCCAGTCGGCCGGCAAGTCCTGCGAGCAGCTGCTGCCGCGGGAGCTGCGGCCGCTGCTGAGCGCGCGGCAGTAGGAGGAGGCTGCGGGGGGGCGGCCGGTCAGCCGTTCGGGATGACCGGGGTGGCGGCCGGTTTCGTGGCGGCCGGTTCCGCGGCAGCCCGCCCCGTGGCCGCCGGTTCCGCGGCCGCCGGCTCCGTGGCAGCCGGTTCCGCGGCCGCCGTCGGCTCCGCGGGAGTTCCCGACTCCGTGACCGTGAGGTCATCGGGGCCCGGACCAGCGGCGCCGGAGCCGGGGCCGGGGACGGTGTGCTTGCCGTCGGCCGCGGCGGGGCCGGGGGCGGCGCCCCCGCCATCGCCCATCGCCACGCCGGGGCCGGTCGCGGTGCCGGTACCCCCCGTCCTGGCGCCGGGGCGGGTGTCCTCGTCCTGACCCCGCCGGCCCGCCCGCAGCCGCCAGGCCCGTAGCGCGATCGCGCCCGGGACGCCGGTCAGGGCGGTCCAGCCCGCTGCCGCGAGGCCCGTACGCCACCAGCTCGGGCCGAATGCGGCGAGCGCTCCGGTGCCCAGCGCGCCGCCGGAGAGGCCCGCGAGCACTGCGGCGACGGCGCCGCAGAGACCGGCCCCCAGGGCTGCCGCACCTGCCGTCGTCCACCACGACCAGGGGTGTCCCCCAGCGCCGGGCGCCGGCGCGGAACCGGTCACCGAGCGGGCGACCGAGCGGGCCAGCAGCACCCCCGCGATCAGGGGCACCACCGCCACCGCCCAGGTCAGCGGGTTTCCAGGCCCGGCATCCGGCAGCCCGCCGAGCAGCGGAAGCCGGGGCAGCGCCGAAGGTGGCGAGGTGCCCAGCGGGCCGACCGCGCTGCCCGCGCCGACCGTGAAACCCGGCCCCAGGGCGTATGCGGCGCCCCAGACGGCCGCGTTCGGGAGCAGAACCAGGCACAGCAGCAGCACCGTGGCGTGGCTCGCCCAGTCGGGCGCCAGCCGGAGCAGGTCGTCGCGTACCCGGCCCGCGTGCAGGCCGAGGGAGAGCAGGGTGAGCACGGCGCCGGACACCAGCAGGGCGCCGAGGGCGGCACCGGCGGCGCGCGCCGCGACGGCGCACCGGGCGCCGGCGAGCAGGCTTCGCAGACCGCCCGGCACCGCGGCCCCGGCCCGCAGCGCCCAGGCGGGCAGCAGATCGGCGCCGGGATGCCGGAGCAGGAACCAGCCCGTACCGGCGAGCGTGGCGAGCGCGGTGGCCGGTACGGCCGCCAGCACGCTCAGCGGCTCGGCGCTGAGCTGCCCTGCGGAGGCATAGACCAGCACCGCGGCCGCGACCAGCAGATAGCCGGTGAGCAGCGCACCGAGCAGGGTGCGCGGCACCACCGCCAGGGTGGCGTCCGCAGCGCTGCCGGGGCCCGTGCCGGGGACCACGCCGGGGCCGGTACGGGCGTCGGCCGCGGTCGCCAGGGTGTGGCGGGCGGCCCGGTGGAGCAGCCAGACCGGGAGGACGGCGAGCAGCAGCGGGGTCACGGCGACCGGGACGGCGGAGTGGCCCGCGGTGCGTTCGAGGGCGCCGCCGTGCGCCATCAGCCACAGGTCGGCGGCGAGGTGCAGGGCCCGGGACGGGCCGCTGTCGGGCTCGGGGGAGGCGACCCAGAGCAGCAGCACGGCGACCGCCAGCGCGCCGAGGCCGAGGCCGGCGGCCGTCACGCCGCCGAGGAACGCCGCGCCGATCGCGGAGGAGCGCTGCGCGGCGGCTCGGCCGTGCGAGGACAGGGTGGGGCCACGCTCGGTCAACTGGCTCACGCGGCCATGCTGCCAACAAGAGGCGTTTCCTCCCCGCACTGGCGAAATGCCCGACGTGTCGCGCTGCATCCAGCAATGCCGGTTTTCCACACTGCTCTGTATGACCCAGCGCGAGAGGCCCCGGCCCGACACGAACCGGCCCGAGGTGAACCGGCCCGACACGAACCGGCGTCGGACACCCCGGCCCGAGCCGGCCGCCGCCGCCTTCGACGACCTCCACACCCGGCACGCGGCAGCGCTGATGCGGCAGGCCTATCTGCTCACCGGGCGGCCGTGGCTCGCGCGGCGGGCCGTGCAGCAGGGGTTCCGGCGCGCCTGGCAGCACTGGCCGCAGGTCGCGGTGGACCCGGATCCGGCGGGGTGGGTGCGGGCGGCCGCGTACGAGTACGCGCTGACCCCCTGGCACCGGCTGTGTCCCGGACTGCGGACCGCCCGGAAGCCGAAGCAGTTCCACGAGACCGGCGAGCCCGCGGACCGTGCGCTGCTGGCGGCACTGCTGCGGCTGCCCGCCCCCTACCGGCGGGCGCTGCTGCTGCACGACGGGGTCGGGCTGGGGCTCTACGAGACCGCGGCGGAGATCGAAGCGAGTACCCCGGCCGCGGCCGGGCGGCTGACGCATGCGCGGGAGCGGATCGCCGAGCGGCTGCCGGAGCTGGGACTCGACGGGCACCCGCCGGTGCGGCAGGGCGAGATCCTGCGGACCCGGCTCACCGCGCTGACGGCCGCGCAGCAGGTGACGCCGGCCGCCACGGAGCGCGTACGGAGCGACGCCGAACGCAGCGATCTGCGGACCACACGGGCGGCGGTCGGGCTGGCCGGAGGGTTCGCGCTGGTGGCGGTGGTGATGATGCTCGTGACGCCGGACCACTACACGCCACCGCCGGACAAGCCCGTGGCGACCGCGCCACACGCCGTCGTCCCACCCACCGGGCACCGTGGCGCGGAGGTCAGGAAGCAGGGCAATGCCGCGGTACGCAAGAGACTGCGGGAGGCCCGTCTGGTGCCGGACGTCCGCTAGGAGTTGGACGTCCGCCAGGAGTTGGACGTCCGCCAGGAGTTGGACGTCCGCCAGGAGTTTGGGGGAGGGCTTCCTGAGGGCCGGCGCCCCGCTCCGCCCCGCGTCCCGCGTCCCGCCCCGAACGCACACCGCCGGACCCTGCCCCGGTCGCCGAGCGCCCCCGCGGCGGAAGATTCTTCCACCGCGGGGGCGAGGCGCCACAAGGGCGAGGGTCCGGCGGTATCGCCGGCGTGCCGTCAAGGACGACGTACGTCCCGTCCGGCAACGACGCCGGGAGGCAGTCAGCCGCCGAGGATCTCGCGGGCCAGCCGCGCGGTCTCCGACGGGGTCTTGCCGACCTTGACGCCGGCGGCCTCCAGGGCCTCCTTCTTCGCCTGGGCGGTGCCGGAGGAGCCGGAGACGATGGCACCGGCGTGGCCCATGGTCTTGCCCTCGGGCGCGGTGAAGCCCGCGACGTAGCCGACGACCGGCTTGGAGACGTTGGCCTTGATGAAGTCGGCCGCACGCTCCTCGGCGTCGCCGCCGATCTCGCCGATCATCACGATCAGGTCGGTGTCGGGGTCCGCCTCGAACGCCTGGAGGGCGTCGATGTGCGTGGTGCCGATGACCGGGTCGCCACCGATGCCGACGGCCGAGGAGAAGCCGATGTCACGGAGCTCGTACATCATCTGGTAGGTCAGCGTGCCGGACTTCGACACCAGACCGATGCGGCCGGGCTTGGTGATGTCGCCCGGGATGATGCCGGCGTTGGACTGGCCGGGGGTGATCAGGCCGGGGCAGTTCGGGCCGATGATCCGGGTCTTGTTGCCCTTGGTCTTCGCGTACGCCCAGAAGGCGGCGGAGTCGTGCACCGCGATGCCCTCGGTGATCACGACGGCCAGCGGGATCTCGGCGTCGATCGCCTCGACGACGGCGGCCTTGGCGAAGGCCGGCGGCACGAAGAGCACGGACACATCGGCGCCGGTCTTCTCCATCGCCTCGGCGACCGAGCCGAAGACGGGCACGTCGGTGCCGTCGAAGTCGACGCTGGTGCCGGCCTTGCGCGGGTTCACACCGCCGACGATGTTGGTGCCGTCACCGAGCATCAGCTTGGTGTGCTTCATGCCAGTGGCACCGGTCATGCCCTGGACGATGACCTTGCTTTCCTTGGTCAGGAAGATAGCCATGGTTGTTGTGTCCTCGTCCTTTACTTAGCAGCCAGCTCGGCGGCCTTGTCGGCCGCGCCGTCCATGGTGTCCACGCGCTGCACCAGCGGGTGGTTGGCCTTCGACAGGATCTCGCGACCGAGCTCCGCGTTGTTGCCGTCGAGGCGCACGACCAGGGGCTTGTTGACGTCCTCGCCCTTGGACTTGAGCAGCTCCAGGGCCTGGACGATGCCGTTGGCGACCTCGTCACACGCGGTGATGCCACCGAAGACGTTGACGAACACGGACTTGACGTCCGGGTCGCCGAGGATGATCTCCAGGCCGTTCGCCATGACCTCGGCGGAGGCGCCGCCACCGATGTCGAGGAAGTTGGCGGGCTTGACGTTGCTGTGCTTCTCGCCGGCGTAGGCGACGACGTCCAGGGTGCTCATGACGAGACCCGCGCCGTTGCCGATGATGCCGACCTGGCCGTCGAGCTTGACGTAGTTCAGACCCTTGGCCTTGGCCGCAGCCTCGAGCGGGTTGGCTGCGTCCTTGTCCTCCAGGGCCTCGTGCTCCGGCTGGCGGAACTCGGCGTTCTCGTCCAGGGACACCTTGCCGTCGAGGGCGATGACCTCGCCGCTCGCGACCTTGGCCAGCGGGTTGACCTCGACGAGGAGCGCGTCCTCGGCGACGAAGGTCTTCCACAGGGTCACCATGACGTCGGCGACCTTCTCGGCGACCTCGGCCGGGAACTTCGCCTGGGCGACGATCTCGCGGGCCTTCTCGATCGTGACGCCCTCGTTGGCGTCGACCGGGACCTTCGCGAGCTCGTCGGGCCGGGTCGCCGCGACCTCCTCGATGTCCATGCCGCCGGCGACGGAGGCCATGGCCAGGAAGGTGCGGTTGGTGCGGTCGAGGAGGTACGAGACGTAGTACTCCTCGGCGATCTCCGGAGCGGTCTCGGCGATCATCACCTTGTGGACCGTGTGGCCCTTGATGTCCATGCCCAGGATCTGACCGGCCTTCTCGACCGCGTCGTCCTCACTGGTGGCCAGCTTCACGCCGCCGGCCTTGCCGCGGCCACCGACCTTCACCTGCGCCTTGACGACCGACTTGCCGCCCAGCCGCTGGGTCGCCTCGCGCGCCGCCTCAGGCGTGTCGATGACTTCACCGGCCAGCACCGGTACACCGTGCTTGGCGAAGAGGTCCCTCGCCTGGTACTCGAACAGGTCCACGCGCGTCCGTCCCTTGTCTTCTCAGAATCGCCGTAGTGATCGCGGTTCGTTCGTCTGCGATGGGCGTGCCGCGAAGGGCAACGTGACGGCGCTGTCACTGAGGGAGGCGTACACGGTGACCGGATACGCGGCATGTCCGTCCCGCAGGTTATCGCCGCAGGACGTGCGGCCCTAAATCGCAGATCACACTCCAGCGGTGATTACCATCACAGATCTTTTGGCCAAGTTACGCCTTCTCGGGATTTCTGCATGCCGTCGGCCGGTTTGTCGCGAGCTGGATTGCGGTGGGGTGGTTTGGCGGGGGCTGTTCGGCGGGCGCTCATTGCCGTCCGCGGGATGGTCGTGGATCGGCTTTCGACCTCCCCCGATGATCTTGAAGGCGGGGCGGGCGGCTCTGCCTCGTGACCGTCCGTTGTCACTCGGCGTGCGCGCTCACGTCGCGCATCGCCCGCGGCCTCCTCCCGGTACGCCTCTGTGCGCCCCGCCTCCGGCGATTCCGGTTCCGATGGCACGGGAATCCGTGGGGGAAGAGGTCCTCCGCGGACGGGTCCGGAAAGGCCTCTTGACCCTTCAACTTCCCGCTACGGACACTGTCTTGAGCACTTACGGATACCTACGCATCAGGAGTCACACACTTCAGGCTTGGTCCCGCTCCTTCTTTCTCGTTTTCCCGGTGCCCTCACATCCGGCGCCGGAAGCGGCATACGGCGCGGCGGGTCCGGTGCCGAGCAGGGCACAGACCACCGCGGCGGCCGAAGCCGCGGTCGACGTAGGAGGTACGGGCCGATGGCCACTCCCCTGACCGCGAGCAAGCTGATCGCGGCGCTGCGCGACGAGGGCCTGGTGGTCCACGAGGTCCGCGACTGGCGTGAGCACAACCGGAACGCCAAGGGCCCCTGGGGCCCGATGCACGGCGTGATGATGCATCACACCGCCACCCAGGGCACCGACAGCTCGGTGGACCTGTGTTACGACGGGCGCTCCGACCTGCCGGGGCCGCTGTGCCACGGCGTGATCGACAAAGCGGGCGAGGTCCATCTCGTCGGCAACGGCCGCGCCAACCACGCCGGGCTCGGTGACGCCGACGTCCTGCGCGCGGTGATCAACGAGGACGCGCAACTGCCGCCGGACAACGCCGCGGACACCGACGGCAACCGTTACTTCTACGGCTTCGAATGCATCAACCTCGGCGACGGCAAGGACCCTTGGCCCGCGGAGCAGCAGGCCGCCATGGAGAAGGCCGCGGCGGCGGTCTGCCGGGCGCACGGCTGGACCGAACGCTCGGTGATCGGGCACCTCGAATGGCAGCCGGGGAAGGTCGATCCGCGCGGCGTCGCGATGAACGACCTGCGGGGCCGGATCAAGAAGCGGCTGGCGAAGCCGGCCGAGGGCTCACCGGAGCCGCAGCAGCCGGCGTACGAGCCGTTCCCCGGCCGCGACTTCTTCCGGTCCGGGACCCACAGCCCGGTGATCACGGCGATGGGGGAGCGGCTGGTGGCCGAGGGCTGCAGCCACTACGAAATCGGCCCCGGTCCGGAGTGGACCGAGGCGGACCGGCAGTCGTACGCGGCCTGGCAGCGCAAGCTCGGCTTCCACGGCAAGGATGCGGACGGGGTGCCGGGACAGGTCAGCTGGGAACGGTTGCGGGTGCCCCGCACATAGCCCGGCGGGTGGTCGAGCGAGGAGCCCAACACGTAGCTCCGGCCGGCTCGTTGGCGCACCGCGGGACGAAAGAACGGTGCGGCGGTGCGGCGGTGTGGCGGTGCGGTGGTGCGGCGGTGCGGTGGAAACACCAAGGCCGGGCGGCCCTCCCCCACAGAGGTCCGCCCGGCTGTTCATGGGTGTTCCGGTTTCGGCCGCCGCCGCGGCCGAGGTCCGGTGGTGTCGGCCTGAGGCCTCAGACCGCCTGGACCGGGAGGGCCGGGAGGGCCGGCAGCGCCGGGATGTTGGCGGCGTTGGTCAGGTCGGCCAGGTTGGCGGGCACGGCCGGGAGGGCCGGGGCGGCCGGGACGGCAACGGCGTCGGTCAGGTTGGCCGGGACCGCGGGGACGGCCGGGACGGCCGGGAGGGCGTCGGTCACGTTGGCCGGGACGGCGGGGACGGACGGGAGGGACGGGACGGCCGGGAGGGCGTCGGTCACGTTGGCCGGGACGGCGGGCACAGCCGGAACGGCCGGGACGGCGTCGGTCACGTTGGCGGGCACGGAGGGGACGGACGGGACGGAGGGAACGGCCGGAACGGCGGGCACCGACTTCACCGGGGCCAGGCCCTTCACACCGGCGACGGCCTGGCCGGCGGTGCCCTGCGCGACCGGCACGACCTTGACGACGACCCGGCGGGCGACGGGCGGCAGCACGTCGGAGGCCGCCTTGCCGACGACCGGACGGGCGGTGGCGAGACCGCCCTGGACCGGCTTCGTCAGGTGCTCGGGGCGGAGGCCCGCACCGGCGAGACCGGCCAGCAGGTTGTCGACCGAGCCCGGAGCCTTGGGCAGCGCGGGGGCCTTGGGCAGCGCCGGGGTGCCGGGCAGGCCCTGGGGCAGGCCGCCGGGCAGGTGGGCGGACGGGACGCCCGGGGTGGCGGGCAGCGACGGAACGGAGGGCAGCGTGCCCTTCGCCAGACGGCCGGCCTTGCCCAGGCCGGCGGCCTTGGCCGCCTTCTTGGCGGCCTTCTTGGCCTTCTTCAGGTCGGCGGCCTTGCGCACCTCACCGGTCTTCGGCAGGCCGGCGCCCTGGGCCTGCTTCCGCACACCGTCCACCGCACCGGTCAGGTCGCCGGCCTGCGGCAGCTTGCCGGTGGGAAGGTCCTGGGTGGTCACATCGCCGCCGAGGGCACCGGTGGCCTTGCCCGCCGTCTCCTCGGCGGTCGTGGTGGCGGTCCTGGCGGTCGTGGTGACGGTCTTGGCCGTCTTCGTCACGGTGCCGGCCACGTCACCGGTGGGCAGCTGCTTCGCGGTGCCGGTCACCGTGCCGGCGGCCGGCAGGTCCGAACCGACGGGCAGCTCGGCGGCGTTGGCGGCGACGGAGCCCAGGGCCCACAGACCGGTGGCGGCGGTGGCAACGACGATGGAACGGCGGATGTTCGAGCGCATGGAGGTGAAGTCCTTCGAATTCAAAAGGGGTGAAAGGGCAGACCTGTCCCGCCCCCGCGCGGCAGGTCAGTTACAGACGCGGAGCGGTCTGCCCTAGCCCGGGAATTCGAGGATTTCTTCGGCACGCCGACGCGTCGGAGCGCCATCGGCCGTGCGGACGCCACCGGGCAGGAGCCGGAAGCGCAGGGGGTCCGCCGAGGCGGCGGCGTGCTGGTCCCCGCCACGGGGGCCGTGGCCGTTACCGGCGGTGTGCGAGGCAGGCGCCACCGGAGCCTGCGGGCACTGTCCCGGAAGGCCGTTGTGGCCCGGGGCGTGCTGCTCGTGGGCGGCGGCCGAGGGGTGCTCGGCG
Source organism: Streptomyces sp. NBC_00400 (assembly GCF_036048035.1). Lineage (NCBI taxonomy): Bacteria > Bacillati > Actinomycetota > Actinomycetes > Kitasatosporales > Streptomycetaceae > Streptomyces > Streptomyces sp. NBC_00400. The sequence continues at coordinate 3,113,012 of NZ_CP107940.1, forward strand.
GCCGGCTTGTGCAGGCAGTCGGCGACGTCCGACGACGGCGCGGCGTACGGGCCGGCAGCCCGGTCAGCGGTCCGCGGACCGGCCGGCTGAGCCTCGCCCGGCGTACGGCCGTGCTGGTGCGTCGCGCCGTCTCCGGAGCCTCCGGTGTGCTCACCGGACGGGAGGTGCACGGGAAGCGCGGCGCCTGCCGAGTCCCCGACCTCCCGTACGACACGGTTCACCGGCTCGGTGATCCGGTCGGTGACCGGCGCGGCCTGCTCGGCGGCGGGGCGTACGGCCCCCGCCACCGTGTCGGACGCGGCGTGGGTGTGCTCGGCGAGCTTGGCGCCGGACGCCTTGCCCTGCCGCCGGAGCACGGTCTTGGAGCCGGACAGCCCGTTCGCCGCCCCGTCCCGGGTGGCGGCCCGGTCCGGAGTGGACGCCTCGGACGCGGTCTTGGCCGGGGTTGCCACCCCGGTCAGGTCCGCGCTCCGCGTGCGGTCGTCGGCATGGGCGCCGGGACCGAAGGCGAAGCCGAGGGCGACAAAGCCCACCAGGAAGAGCCCGGCCAGCAGCGCACGCCGCGCGGCCACGGTGCGCGGCAGGCGCACGGCGGCAGGCGGGGCGAACACAGCAGACAAGGAGGGACCTTCCCCTACGGACGGGGACACCCAAGGCACACGGCCTCGGGGTCACGCGCGTCGCGGGCGATCGGGCGATGGCCTGATCCTTGCACGAGCAGCCAGGTGCCACGCAAGTCCCCCCGGGGTTCCTGTCACCGTTGCTCCGCCATGTCCGGTATGGGCAGCGGCCGTTTCTCGATCGCGGCCGCCATCACGTCCGGAAACAGATCCGGGGTGCAGGCGAACGCCGGTGCGCCCAGGGCCGCGAGGGCGGCGGCGTGGTCACGGTCGTAGGCGGGCGCCCCCTCGTCGGAGAGCGCCAGCAGGGTCACGAACTGCACCCCGGACGCCTTCATGGCGGCGACCCGCTTGAGCATCTCGTCCCGGATGCCGCCTTCGTAGAGGTCGCTGATGAGGACGACGATGGTTTCGGTGGGGCGGGTGATGCGGGACTGGCAGTAGGCGAGCGCACGGTTGATGTCCGTGCCGCCGCCGAGCTGGGTCCCGAAGAGGACGTCCACCGGGTCGTCCAGTTGGTCCGTCAGATCGACGACCGAGGTGTCGAAGACGACGAGCCGGGTGTCGAGGGCCCGCATGGAGGCGAGCACCGCGCCGAACACCGAGGCATAGACGACCGAGGCGGCCATCGAACCGGACTGGTCGATGCAGAGCACCACCTCCTTCTTCACCGACTGCGCCGCGCGGCCGTAGCCGATCAGCCGCTCGGGGACGACCGTGCGGTACTCCGGGAGGTAGTTCTTGAGGTTCGCCCGGATCGTGCGGTCCCAGTCGATGTCACGATGACGCGGCCGGCTGATCCGGGCGGAGCGGTCCAGCGCGCCGGTGAGGGTGGCGCGGGTGCGCTGCGCCAGCTTCTTCTCCAACTGCTCGACGACCTTGCGGACGACGGTGCGGGCGGTCTCCTTGGTGGTCTCCGGCATGACCTTGTTGAGCGAGAGCAGGGTGCCCACCAGATGCACATCCGCCTCGACGGCCTCCAGCATCTCCGGCTCCAGCAGCAGCGCGGACAGCCCCAGCCGGTCGATGGCGTCCCGTTGCATCACCTGCACCACGGAGGACGGGAAGTACGTACGGATGTCGCCGAGCCAGCGCGCCACCCCGGGCGCCGAAGCCCCGAGCCCCGCCGAGCGCCTGCCGCCGGGCGCCGTGCCGCCGCTGTCCTTCTCCCGGCCGTAGAGCGAGGCCAGTGCCCCGTCCATCGCCGCGTCCCGCCCCCGGAGTTCACACCCCGTACCGTCCGCACCGCCACCACCGAGCACCAGCCGCCAGCGGCGCAGCCGTTCGGCCTCGGGGGTGGGGGCAGGGGTGGGGGCCGTCTTGGGGGCCGTCTTGGGGGTCTTCGCGGGGGCCGCAGCCGTGTTCGTTGCTGCCGCCGGAGCGGTGGTTGTGGTCGTCGCCGGGGCCGATGCGGTGGCCGTACCCGTCGTCGCCGGCGCCGATGCGGTGGCCGTACCCGTCGTCGCCGGGTCCGGTGTCGTGTGGGTCATGTCCGTGCCCCCGTGAGGTCGTCGGCCGGTCGGGTGGTGTCCGGTGGGTTGTCGTCCGGCCGCTCGCCGGGCTCGTCGCCGAAGCCGGGCGCTCCGATCCCCAGCAGCAGGCGCAGGGTGGGGAGGACGGCCGCGGCGCGGTCGCGGTCCAGGCCGGGGCCGAAGCCGGGCGCGGCGGCGTCCGGTGCCGCGCCTGCCGGGTGGCGGGACGGCGCCGCGGGGCCGCGGCGGACCAGTTCGCCGAGGGTGCGCCGCACACCGGTCTCGTACTCCGCGAAGGTCCGGCGCAGCAGCGGCAGGACGTCCGTGAATGCGGCGTCCGGCACACCGGTCAGCCAGCCGTCGACCAGCGCGAGCAGCCGTTCGTCATGGACCAGCAGCATGCCGCCGTCCCCGCCGCCGACGAACCCCTCGATCCAGCCGGCAGCATCGGTGGGCGGGGTGCCCGGCGAGAGGGCGAGCCCCATCAGCCGCTCCGCTCCCCCGTCACCCAACTCCCCTTCGTCCAGCAGCAGTCTGGCCGCCCGCCCGCGGATCAGGCCCGGCACGGCGTCCCGTTCACTCACCGCCCGCAGCACCCCGGCCCACCGCATCCGCAGATGCTGCGGTCCGGACTGCGGTACGGCCTGAGATCCGGGCTGCGGTACGGCCCGGGGTCCGGGCTGTGGGGCGGTCTCCGGTCCGGTCTGCTGCCCCGGCTGCGGCTGACCGAGGAGGCCGACGGCCTGGTGGGTGGCGTCGAGATGGCCGCGCATTTCGGTGGCACCGTCGGCATCCAGGCCCAGGCAGGCGGGTGGCAGTCCGACGAAGACCCGCTCGGCCAGGCCCGTCGCCACCTCGCGCAGCGCCGCGGCGTCCGTGCCGCGTACATCGCCGTAGCGCACGGACCGTACGAGGGCGGGCAGTGCCTGGGCGAGATGGCCCACGTCCGCGTCCAGCGCCGCACGGTCCGACAGCGCCCGCATGACCACCGGGAGGGCGTCGGGGAGTCCGGCCAGCAGGCAGCGCTCGGCGAGCGCCGTGACCTCGGCGAGCGTGGCCGCCTCGGACGCCTCGGACGCGGCCTTGGCCGTGGCGGCCGAGAGCACGGTCGTGCCCCAGATACCGGCCTCCGCGACCCGCACCGACAGTTCGGGCTCCCAGCGCAGCCGCCAGGTCTCCCGAAACGTGCCGGTGCTGCCGCGGGAGCGGCCGGGCTCGCCCCACGGGATGCCGAGCAGCCGGAGCCGGTGCAGCAGGCGGCTGCGGCCGGCGTCGGTCTCCTTGCGCAGGTCCAGCTCCAGTTCCCGTTCCGGGGCCTCCGGTTTGAGCCGTAGCGTCCGCTGGCTGCGGGTGAGGTCCCGTTGCAGCGGTACCGCGGGGGCGTCCTGGGGAACCTCGCCCAGCACCTCCCCCACCACCAGCCGGTCGTGGACCAGCGAGGACGGCGCATCGGAGCCGTCCCCCATCACGGCCCGGACCGCGTCGTCCAGTTCCGTCAGGCCGGCCAGCGGGCGCCCGCGTACCGTGGCCAGCCCTTCGGCGAGCCGCACCGCTTCGATGATGTGCGCCGACGAGACCGCGTAATCCTCTTCCCTGAGCAGCCCGGCGACCTTGGTCAGCCAGCGTTCCACGGGGCGGTCGGGGGCACTGAAGAGATGGCCGTACCACCCCGGTGAGGCGATACCGGCGCCATAGCCGCTGTGGCGGGAGAGCCGTCGGTGCGTCCAGGGCACCCAGGTCACCGCCGCCTTCACCTTCGGCAGGCCCTTGAGCAGCTGCCGGTCGGCGGCCACGGTGGTGCGCCGCGCCAGGGCCGGTACATGCCAGGCACCGCACACCACGGCGATGCCGTCCCCGAACTCCTTCCGCGCGGCGCGCAGTCGCAGCCGCATATGGGCCTCGCGCACCGGATCACGGTCATGGCCGCCGTCCCCGTACGCCTCGCGCAGCGCCCCCATCGCCTCGGCCAGCGCCGCGAACGGGGCCAGCGCGTCCGCACCGGCGCCCCCTGCGGTCCCCACTCCCCCTCCCGCGCCCCCGCGGTGTTCGACCACGTCCTCCCACCAGCGCTCGGGATCGTCGTACCCGGCCGTCCCGGCCAGCACCCGGAGGGGATCGACCCGCACCTCGGCCCCGTCGGGTACCTCGTCGGGTACCTCTTCCTGCTCCTGTCCGGCGGCCGGAGGCCCGTCGGCCGAAGGCCTATCGGCCGCAAGCCCGTTGGCCTGAGACCCGTCGACCGGAGGCCCGTCGGCCCGCCCCTCATCGGTCACCGGGCCCTCACCGGTCACCGCCCCCTCGCCGTCCCCCATCGCCAGCGAGTGGGCCGCGGGCAGGTCGATGAAGCGGACGGGGATGCCGCGCTCCAGCGCCCAGCGCATCGCCACCCACTCCGGGGAGAACTCGGCCAGCGGCCAGAACGCCGCGCGGCCGGGATCGTCCTGTGCGTGGGCGAGCAGCGCGACGGGCGGACGCATCCCCTCCTGGGCGGCCAGCGGCACCAGCGCGTCCGCCTCCGGTGGCCCCTCGATCAGGACCGCGTCCGGCGTGCACTGGTCGAGGGCGGCACGCACCGCCCGCGCCGAGCCGGGGCCGTGATGGCGCACCCCGAGCAGCACCGGCCCGGTCATGCGCTCACCTCACGGCAGGCGCGGTAGAAGTCCTTCCAGCCGTCGCGCTCGCGCACCACGGTCTCCAGGTACTCCTGCCATACGACCCGGTCCGCCGCCGGATCGCGGACCACGGCCCCAAGGATGCCCGCGGCCACGTCCCCGGCGCGCAGCACACCGTCCCCGAAGTGGGTGGCCAGCGCCAGCCCGTTCGTCACCACCGAGATGGCCTCGGCCGTGGAGAGGGTGCCGGACGGCGACTTGAGCTTGGTGCGGCCGTCGGAGGTGAGGCCGGCCCGCAGTTCGCGGAAGACCGTGACGACGCGGCGGATCTCGTCCAGCCCCTCCGGCCCGGCCGGGAGATCCAGCGAGCGCCCGAGCTGCCCGACCCGGCGCGAGACGATGTCCACCTCTTCGTCCGGGGTGGCGGGCAGCGGCAGGACGACGGTGTTGAAGCGGCGGCGCAGCGCGCTGGAGAGTTCATTGACGCCGCGGTCGCGGTCGTTGGCGGTGGCGATCAGGTTGAACCCGCGGACGGCCTGCACCTCCTGCCCCAGCTCCGGGATGGGCAGGGTCTTTTCCGACAGGACCGTGATGAGCGTGTCCTGGACGTCGGCGGGGATGCGGGTCAGTTCCTCGACGCGCGCGGTCATGCCCTGTGCCATCGCGCGCATCACCGGACTGGGCACCAGCGCCTCGCGGCTGGGGCCGTGGGCGAGCAGCTGGGCGTAGTTCCAGCCGTAGCGGATCGCCTCTTCGGGGGTGCCGGCCGTGCCCTGGACCAGCAGGGTGGAGTCGCCGCTGACGGCCGCCGCCAGATGCTCGGACACCCAGGTCTTCGCGGTGCCCGGCACGCCCAGCAGGAGCAGCGCGCGGTCCGTCGCCAGCGTCGTCACCGCGACCTCGACGATCCGGCGCGGGCCGACATATTTGGGGGTGATGACCGTGCCGTCCGCGAGCGTGCCGCCGAGGAGGTAGGTCGCGACCGCCCACGGCGAGAGCCGCCAGCGCTCCGGGCGCGGGCGGTCGTCGGCCGCCGCGAGGGCCGTCAGCTCCGCCGCGAAAGTGTCCTCGGCATGCGGTCGCAGCACTTCGCCGCCCGCGCCCTGCGGCGCCGTCCCGCCGTTCGGATCGGTCTCGTCGTCCGTCGTCTTGAAGCTGTTCTCGGACATGGTTCCCCCTCGTCGCAACGTGTGCGGCCGGGACGGCGAAATCCCTGCGGCCGCTTGCGGGATCAAGCCTGCACCACGCCACTGACAATCCCCCGAAAACCCACCCTGAACTGCGAGTTCGTCGCGATCCCCGGCGATTGTCAGTGGGGCGTCGTAGCGTCGATGACATGAATCCGCAGGGGGAACGCTGGACGACGGATCAGGTGCTCGCGCTGGCGCCTGACGAGGCCTCGCGCAAGGCGGGCGGCAAGCTCGCAGCGCCGGGGCCGTGGTCGGAAACGGGCGCGGACGCGAGCGCGGTGTGGGGGCAGTGCAAGGGCAGCGGCAAGAAGCCGTACCACACGGTCGTGGACCTCAACGGCCCCGCCTTCACGTGCAGTTGTCCGAGCCGCAAGTTTCCGTGCAAGCACGCGCTGGGGCTGCTGCTGCTCTGGGCGGGCGGCGGCCGAGAGGTGGCGGCGGGGGATCCGGCGCCGTGGGCGGGCGAGTGGCTGGCCGGACGCCGGGAGCGCGCCGAGCGGTCCGCCCGATCGGCCCCGGGCGGCGGAGCTCCGTCGCGGGCGCCTGCCGACCCGGAGGCCGCCAAGCGGCGGGCGGAGCGCCGGATGCAGCGGATCGGCGCCGGAGCGAGCGAGCTGGAACAGCGCCTGGAGGATCTGCTGCAGTCGGGGCTGGCCTCGGCCGGCCACGCCGACGGGGGGATCTCCCGGCCGGCCGGCGGCGGAGGGGGCTCCTGGGGCGAGACGGCCGCCCGCATGGTCGACGCCCAGGCGCCCGGGCTCGCCTCACGGGTGCGCGAGCTGGGCGCGGCCGTGGCGTCCGGTCCGGACTGGCCGGCCCGGCTGCTGGAGGAGTGCGCCCTGCTGCACCTCCTCGACCAGGGGTTCCTCGGTATCGAGCGGCTGCCGGTCCCGCTCGCGGCAACGGTCCGCTCCCGTGTGGGGCTGACCACGGAGGCGGCGGATCTGCTGACCGGCCCCGAGGCGGCGACGATCCGGGACCGCTGGCTGGTGCTCGCCCAACAGGACACCGAAGAGAGCATGTTGACCACCCGCCGCATCTTCCTCCGCGGCGAGCGGACCGGCCGGATGGCGCTGCATCTCTCCTTCGGCGGCGGTGCCCAGCGCCCGCCGGCTCTGGCCCTGCCCCCTGGTCTGGTGCTCGATGCGGACCTCGCCTACTACCCCGGCGCCCGCCCCCTGCGCGCCGCCCTGGGCGAGCGGCACGCCCCGGCGGTCCCGGGTTCCGTGCCGTCCGGCTGCGGTATCGACGCCGCCCTGGCCGCGTACGGCGACGCTCTGCGTGACGACCCGTGGCTGGATTCCTGGCCGGTGGTGCTCGCCGAGGTCACACCGGTCCCCGGCCGCGAAGGCAAGAGCTGGCAACTGGCCGATGCGGACGGTGAGTCGGCACTGCCGCTGGACCCGCACGGTCCGGGACAGACGGGCCTGTGGCAGCTGGCCGCCATATCGGGCGGCGAGCCGATCACGGTCTTCGGCGAATGCGGCCACCGCGGCTTCCTGCCGCTGACCGCCTGGGACCCGGCCCCGGTGTCCCTGTGACCCGGGCCCCCACCGCCCCGCCGGCCAGGCCCCTCCCCCCTGTCACCCACCGGCCGCACACACCGTCCACCACCGACCCCGGAGGAAGGGCATGACGACCACCACCAGGCCCACTTCGCCCACTTCGCCCACTTCACCCACTCCCGCCGCCGCCCCCGAATCCACCTCCGCACCAGCATCCGCCACGCCTCCTTCCCTCGCCCCCACCCCGACCGCCCCGGCCCCCTGGGCCGATCTCGTGAGCGCCGCGCTCCTCGGGACCGAGCGGCGGACGCCGCCGGTGGCGGTGCGCTCCGGACAGAGCGCCGCGGCCGCACTGCTGGACGCGGCAGCGGTGAGCACGGTGCGCCGCCGCGCCGCACTGCGCCCCGCACCGGCCGGCGAACGGCCCGCCCCGGCCCCGGCCGACCCGCGGCCCCCGCTGCCGCCCGCCGCGCGCCGCCGGCTGGCCCTGCTGCTCGCCGACCGCGGCGGCAGCGGCGGCAGCCGCCGCGGCACGGCCCCCGACCTCACCGAACTGCTCCCCCAGTGGCTGGCCGCCGCCGAGGAGTACGGCTACCGGGCCCCGGAGGCGCTGCTGCCCGCACTGCTCGACGCGGCCCGCGCTCGTACGGACCTGCGGCCCGCCGCGCTGGCGCTGGCGGGGCCGCGCGCCCTGTGGCTGTCGCGGCTCAACGCGGAGTGGAAGTTCGCACTCCGGGGGATCGGCGGCCCGGCCGGGCTCTCCGGCGACGACGGCGACGACGGCCCCGACGGCGTACGACGCCGGTGGGAGGAGGGCCTGTTCGCGGAGCGGGTCGCCCTGCTGACCGCGCTGCGCCGCCAGGACCCGGGGGCCGGCCTGGCCCTGCTGTCCACGACCTGGCCCACGGAGCGGGCCGAGGACCGTCTGATGTTCCTCGACTCGCTGCGTGACGGGCTCTCGGCGGCCGATGAGCCCTTCCTGGAACAGGCACTGTCCGACCGCAGCCGGAACGTCCGCGCCACGGCCGCCGAGCTGCTCTCCACACTGCCCGGATCCGCCCTCGCGGCCCGGATGGCGCAGCGCGCGCACACCTGTGTCGGCCTGGACCGTACGGCCGGCGCACCGGCGATCGCCGTCGAGGCACCGCACGAGTGCGATGCGGGGATGCAGCGGGACGGCGTGGCACCCAAGCCGCCCTCCGGACGGGGCGAACGGTCCTGGTGGCTGGGCCAGTTGGTGGAGGCGGCGCCGCTGGACGGATGGCACGCCCGCTTCGGAGGCCGCGACGCGGCGGCGATCGTCGCACTGCCGGTGGGCGACGACTGGCGGACGGAGCTGCACGACGCCTGGTGCCGCGCCGCGGTGCGCCGGCGGAACACCGACTGGGCGCGGGCGCTGCTGGGTGCGCCGGGCGCTCCGTCCCAGGCGGCCGAGGTCGCACCGGCCGGCTCGTCGCGGGACCTGACCAAGCTGCTGACCGTACTGCCCGATGCCGAACGCGCCCGGTGGGTCGCGGAGTTCATCGCGGCCCACGGACTGTCGGAGGCCTTCCGGATGCTCGGCGTGTGCGCGGTCCCCTGGGCCGAACCGCTCGGCGGGGCCGTCGTCGACGCCCTGGACATCGCCCGGGACGCGGGCAGCTACCCGTGGAGCTTCAGCGGGGTGATGGGCCTGGCCGAACGCTGTCTGGACCCGGCAGCGGCGGACCGTCTCGCCATGCTCACCGCCGTCACGGACGAGCCGGAGGGCGCCTCACCGGGCTCCGGCGGCTACTGGTCCGAGGCCTTCCAGCGCCTGGTCGGCACCCTGCGCCTCCGCGCCACCATGCACGCGGAACTCGCCCCGGAACCGACCGGCCACGAGGACACGGGCAACACCGGCACGGGCACCGGCACCGGCGCCCCTACCGCCACCCCGGCCCACGGCCCGGTCCGGGCCACGCGACAGCCCCTCGCCCCATGACCCTCCGCTCACCCCTCCGCCCCGGAACCGCCCGCGCCCCGGCGGCCGCCCTCACCCCGGCCGCCCCGCCGCCCGGCCGTCCCGTAGCGCAGACCTGCCCCATGACTCAGACCTGTGCCGTGGCTCAGCCCCGCTCCGTGGCTCAGACGGCCAGCGAGCGCACATTCGCGTTGACCCACTCCACGATCGAAGCGGTCGTCGCGCCCGGCGTGAAGATCTCCGCCACGCCCTGCGCCTTGAGCGGGGCGATGTCGTCCTCGGGGATGATGCCGCCGCCAAAGACCTTGATGTCCGCCGCGTCGCGCTCCTCCAGGAGGGCGATGACCTTCGCGAAGAGGGTGTTGTGCGCGCCGGAGAGGATGGACAGCCCGATCGCGTCGGCGTCCTCCTGGATCGCGGTGTCGACGATCTGCTCCGGGGTCTGGTGCAGCCCGGTGTAGATCACCTCCATACCGGCGTCGCGCAGCGCCCGCGCGATGACCTTGGCGCCCCGGTCGTGCCCGTCCAGGCCCGGCTTGGCCACGACCACACGGATCGGACCCGACCTGCCCGCCGTGCCCTGACTCCCCGCTTGCGCTCCGTCGTGCCGAGCCACACTCATCACTGCCTCCAAGCCATGCACGGCACTGTGGTGCCGCCGAGCCGACAATCGATCGCGCGACCGCGATCCGGCGGCCACGAGCGTGAACGAACGTTATCGCCAGCATCCCGTACCCAGCCGTTTCGTGACATCCGGGGAGGGGGAAATCACACCTGGGACACGTTCGCTACGCGCCGTGTTCCGCGTGTCGTACCGCCCCGGCCGGGCGGATCCGTACGCGCGGGGCGGGCGCTCGGGGAGTCGCAGCCGGGCCACCGCGCCGCCGGGCGCGCATCACGGCGGGTACGCCGCATGCCCGCCGTCGCTGCTCATGGCTTCCCACGAGGGCATACGGGGGTCGAAGCCGCCTCCCGCGTGCCGTTCGGGAGGTCGGCCATGCAGGCCCTGCCTTTTCTCTCCGCACCCCTTCTGTCCGCACACCGTCTCTCCGCACCCCTGCTCTTCGCACCCCTCCTGCTCGCGCGCCTTTTCGCCGCGCCCTTCCAGCGCGCTCGCCGGCTCCCCGCTCACGCCTCTCCCCTGCTCCTGCGCAGCACGGCCGTGGAGCTGGCGGTCCTCGCCGGCCACCTCCTCCTCTATCCGACCGGCATCTCCCGGGAACGACCGGTGCCACCACCCGTGCCACCACCCGCGCCGCACCCCGCCGCGGGGGCCCCGGAGGGACACCCGGCGCCGGAGACCGTGCAGCCCGCCCCCGGCGCACCGTCGATGCTGCCGACCGAGGGGCGGGCCCATCCGCCGGTCCTCCTGCTCCACGGCTTCATCGACAACCGCTCCGTCTTCCTGCTGCTGCGCCGCTCGCTGCACCGGCACGGCTGGCGTCATGTCGAAGCGCTCAACTACTCGCCGCTGACCTGCGATCTCCGTAAGGCCGCCGAGCTGCTGAGCCGCCATGTGGAGGAGGTGTGCGCGCGGACCGGGCATCGCCGGGTGGACCTCGTGGGCCACAGCCTGGGCGGGCTCATCGCCCGCTATTACGTGCAGCGGCTCGGCGGCGACACCCGCGTCCGTACGCTGATCACGCTCGGCACCCCGCACTCCGGCACCGCCATCGCCCCCCTGATGTCGGCGCACCCGATCGTCCGCCAAATGCGCCCCGATTCCGAGGTGATCACGGAGTTGTCGCTTCCGGCGCCGCATTGCCGGACGCACTTTGTCGCTTTCTGGAGCGAGGAAGACCGGGTGATGGTCCCCGCCACGACGGCCAGAATCAGTCATCCGGATTTGCCTGCGGACAACGTGCATGTCGCCGGTGTCGGACATCTCGCGCTACCGGTCAGCGGCACCGTCGCCGCCGGCATACGCGAGGCACTGACCTCGGCACAGACCGCGGAAGGAGCCGCGGACGTCATCTCGGTGGCCTGACCCCGGCCGGCGAGGCCGGCCCGGCACCCGTCCCGCGAAGACGCCGCAACGGCTACCTGATCTTGACGTGTTGCCGAACAATCATCGAACGGGGCGCCAAGAGCTCGCATGGGACTGCCGAAAGGCGGCCAAATGCCCTGTCTCGCCGAGCCCAAAACCTGTGGAAGATTGTCGCCGCCGCGTACCGCCGGGTACAGTCGCCGCTAATTCTCCTGCTGCCGAGGCGAAAGAGAAGTTGGTGAACGACCGTCACCCATCGGGGGCCCAGCTCCCGACCGGATCCGCTTCCGACGCCTCGTATGCGCACTATCCCGCTTACGACTCCTACGGGCAGCAGCACTCCCCGTCGGACAACGCCGCATACGGCGACGGCGACCCGCTCTTCGGCTCGCTTCCCGGCTCGTACGAGACCGGTATGTACGAGACCGGCACTTACGACACCGGCACTTACGACACCGGCAACTACGGCACCGGGACGTACGACACCGGTACCCACGGCGCGGGCCCCTACGGCATGAGCGCCTACGGCACGGGCACCTTCCACACCGGTGCGTACGACACGGGTGCATACGACACAGGTGCGTACGCAACGGGCGACGGCTACGCCACCGGCGCCTACGACACCGGCGGCTACGCCTCGGCGCAGTGGGACACCGGCGCCCACGAGACCGGTGCCTACAAAACCGGTGCCTACGAAACCGGTGCCTACGACAGCGGCGCCTACCCCGCCGCCGATCCGCACTCGGCCGCCGCGGGCTACGACCCCTATGCGCACACCTCGTACGAGTCCCCGGCGCAGGACCCGGCCGCGTACGCCTCTCCCGCCTACGACACGGCGGCCACCACGTACGAGAACGCCGCATACGAAGCCACCGCCTACGGGCACGGCGGGTACGACACCGGGAGCTACCCCACCGGCACGTATGACACCGGGAGTTACGCCACCGGCGCGTACGAGACCCCCGGCGACTTCGAGGCCACTGGCGGCTTCGAGACCACCGGCGGCTTCGAGACCATCGGCCGGCAGGACACCGCCCTTCAGGAGACCTCCCTCCAGGAGACCGCGAGCTACGAGGCCACAGCGATCTGGCCCACCATGGACCGGAACCTGATCGCCGGCATCCCGGCCCAGGCCGGCCCGCCCCCGACCGACACCGTCCACTGGGACACCACCGTGTGGGACACCACCGTGTGGGGCGACACCGGTCAGGGCGACACCGGTCAGGGCGACACCGGTCAGCTCGACTTCACCCAGCTCGACGTCGGTCAGCTCGACACCCAGCAGTTCGACGCCGACGGCTTCGAAACCGACGTCTTCGAGGCCGGCCGGCCCGGGAGCGACGGCAACTCCCCCGGCGACGGCCCTCGCTCCGGCGGCGCCACCGACAGCAGCGATGCCGCTGCCGTGGCGGACGCCATGACGCAGGCCATGCCGGTCACCGCCGCCGCCCCCACCGCGCGGCGGGTCGCCGGACCGGACGCCGGGAAGGCCGTCCGTGGCCGCGGCCGGAAGCGCCCGGTCAAGCGGTCGGCGCTGCTGACCGTCGCGGTCCCCTCGGTCGCCGCCATGGGCGTGTGCGCCGTGGCCGCCGCATCCGTCACGGGATTCACCGGGGACGACAAGAGCGAGGCGACCGCCCAGGCCGCGCCCGACGCGGGCGCCGTCAAACCGTCCGCGGCCAACAACAAGCTCGACACCCAGCTCGCCGGACTCAGCGCCAGCGCGGACGACTTCCGCGACCGGGCCAGCCGCACCCAGGAGCGGATCGACCTCAAGGAGCGCCAGGCGCTGGAGCGCAAGCGCAAGGCGGAGGAGGCGGCCCGCAAGGAGGCCGCCCGCCCCAAGTTCGTCCTGCCGGTCACCCAGCACGGGCTGAGCGCCACCTTCGGCCAGGCCGGTGTGAACTGGATGTCCGTGCACACCGGCATCGACTTCCCGGTCAGCTACGGCACCCCCGTCATGTCCGCCACCGACGGCACCATCCGCACCCAGTGGAACTCCGCCTACGGGAACATGGCGGTCGTGACCGCGCCCGACGGCACCGAGACGTGGTACTGCCATCTGAGCAGCACCAAGATCCGGTCCGGGTCGGTCAAGGCCGGTGACCAGATTGCCTATTCGGGTAACTCCGGCAACTCCACGGGGCCTCATCTGCACTTCGAGGTGCGCCCCGGCGGCGACGCGGCGGTCGACCCGCAGCCGTGGCTGCGCGATCACGGCCTCAACCCGAACTGAAACACGGCCTTCCCCCGAACCGACCGCCGTTCCGCGTGCCGTCGGCCGCGTGACGCCGTTCCGCCGGGTGACGATTCCCGTCACCCGGCCCGCGCGACTCCCGTTACAGCTTCTCCACCGGCGCATACCGCAGCAGCAGCCGCTTCGGCTTCTCGCCGCCGAAGTCGATCGTCGCCTCGGCGTTGTCACCGCTGCCCTTGACGCCGACGACCGTGCCGAGCCCGAAGCTGTCGTGGGTGACCCGGTCGCCGACGGTCAGTGAGACGACCTGACGGTCGCCTGCGCGGCGGGTCGCGAAGCCGCTCGGGCCCTTGGCCCGCGCCGACGAGAACGTGGAGCCGAAGCCGCCTCCTCCGCTGCCGCCTGCCGACATGCCGCCCATGGATGCGGACGGCGTCGCCGGGCCCGTGCGCTTCCACTCCACGTGGTCGGCCGGGATCTCCTCCAGGAACCGGGAGGGCGGGTTGTACGAGGGCTGGCCCCAGGCACTGCGCATCGTCGAGCGGGTGACGTAGAGCCGCTGGCGGGCGCGGGTGATGCCGACATAGGCCAGCCGGCGCTCCTCCTCCAGCTCCTTGGTCTGGCCCAGCGAGCGCATATGCGGGAAGACGCCGTCCTCCAGGCCGGTCAGGAAGACGGTCGGGAACTCCAGGCCCTTGGCGGTGTGCAGCGTCATGAGGGTGATCACGCCGCTGCCCTCCTCGTCCTCGTCCGGAATCTGGTCGGAGTCGGCGACCAGCGCGACCTGTTCCAGGAAGTCGGAGAGCGTGCCGGGATTGTCCTCGCCGCGGTCCTGCTCGAACTCCAGGGCCACTGCGGCGAGTTCCTGGAGGTTTTCGATCCGGGTCTCGTCCTGGGGGTCGGTGGAGGCCTGGAGTTCGGCGAGGTAGCCCGTGCGCTCCAGGACGGCTTCCAGGATCGTGGCGGGGCCGGCGCCGGACTCGACGATGGTGCGCAGCTCCTCCATGAGGACGTTGAAGCGCTTGACGGCATTGGCGGAGCGCGCCGCCATGCCGTATGCCTCGTCGACCCGGCGCAGCGCCTGCGGGAAGGTGATCTTCTCGCGCAGCGACAGGGCGTCGATCATCGCCTCGGCGCGGTCGCCGATGCCGCGCTTGGGGACGTTCAGGATGCGGCGGAGCGGGACGGTGTCCTCGGGGTTGCTGAGCACCCGCAGATAGGCGAGGACATCGCGGACCTCCTTGCGCTCGTAGAAGCGCACCCCGCCGACGACCTTGTAGGGCAGTCCGACCCGGATGAAGATCTCTTCGAAGACGCGGGACTGGGCGTTGGTGCGGTAGAAGACCGCGACGTCGCCGGCCTTGGCGTCACCGGCGTCGGTCAGCCGGTCGATCTCGTCGGCGACGAACTGCGCCTCGTCGTGCTCGGTGTCGGCGACATAGCCGGTGATCTTGGGGCCGGCGCCGGCGTCGGTCCAGAGGTTCTTGGGACGGCGGTTCTCGTTGCGCTCGATGACCGCATTGGCGGCGGACAGGATCGTCTGCGAGGAGCGGTAGTTCTGCTCCAGCAGGATCGTCGTCGCGTCCGGGTAGTCCTCCTCGAACTGGAGGATGTTGCGGATCGTGGCACCGCGGAAGGCGTAGATCGACTGGTCGGCGTCACCGACGACGCACAGCTCGGCGGCGGTCTCGGCGGGGCCGACCAGCTCGCGGACGAGGGTGTACTGGGCGTGGTTGGTGTCCTGGTACTCGTCGACGAGGACATGGCGGAAGCGGCGGCGGTAGTGCTCGGCGACATCCGGGAAGGCCTGGAGCAGATTGACCGTGGTCATGATGATGTCGTCGAAGTCCAGGGCGTTGGCCTCGCGCAGCCGTGCCTGGTACATCGCATACGCCTCGGCGAGGGTCTTCTCAAAGCCGTCGGCGGCCGTCCCCGCGAAGGCCTCCTCGTCGATGAGCTCGTTCTTGAGGTTGGAGATCTTCGCGCTGAAGGACTTGGGCGGGTAGCGCTTGGGGTCCAGGTCCAGATCGCGGCAGACCAGGGCCATCAGGCGCTTGGAGTCGGCGGCGTCGTAGATGGAGAAGGAGGAGGTGAAGCCCAGCTTCTTGGACTCGCGGCGCAGGATGCGGACGCAGGCGCTGTGGAAGGTGGAGACCCACATGGCGTTGGCGCGCGGGCCGACCAGCTCCTCGACGCGCTCCTTCATCTCGCCGGCGGCCTTGTTCGTGAACGTGATCGCGAGGATCTGGCCGGGGTGGACATGGCGCTCGGCGAGCAGATGAGCGATGCGGTGGGTGAGCACCCGGGTCTTGCCGGAGCCGGCGCCGGCGACGATCAGCAGCGGGCCGCCCGTATGCACCACGGCGGCCTTCTGCTCGTCGTTGAGCCCTTCCAGCAGCGTCGCCGGGTCGAGGACGGGACGGGCGGCGCCGTCGCGGTAGTACGCCTCTCTGGGCGCGGGCGCGTCGAACCTCCCGCCGAAGAGGTCGGCGGGGATCTCCTCGGGGGCCGGGCCGTGCTCGTCCTCGGGAGGCGGGGGTTGCTCCTCCTCGCCCTTGGGGCCGAGGTCCGCCAGGAAGCTGTCGTCAAAGAGGCTGCTCATCGCCCACCGAGTCTAGGCCGCCGCACTGACAGTCCGCGGCCCAGTAGCCGATTGCGGCCCGCTTTCGCCGCGGGCCGCGGCACCGCGGCAGGTCAGGCGTCCGGGGCCGGCACAAACCGGTCGGCGGCTCGTCTACCCGAATCCGACATCTGTCACGACAACCCCCGCATCGCGTTCAGGTCACAAAAAGGTTTCGGGCATATCGAACATCAGCCTTCACAGGAGCCACACGAGTTGGCTAACGTCCTCGCTCAGGCAGCCCGCCTCCCCGTGGACGACAGCGTCCGCACGGGCCGCCCACGCCGAGTCCGGCCCTGCCCTCGGGCACCCGGAGCCGGGGACCCACCAGCACCACCGGGGTGAATCGATCCGGACAGCCGTCGTCGGCGGACATCCGGACCGTAGGGCAAGCCTTCCGTCAGCGACACCGCCCGAACCCGACAGCTAACCCGGTAGGCGGTCCACGGAAGGAGTCGCCGGCCTTGGCGTCGCACCGCAAGCCGCGCACCAGCATTCTCACCTCGCCCGGAGGACGCCGTACGGCGGTCGGGCTCACCACCGCCGCCCTCGCCTCGGCCACGCTGCTCTCGCAGTCCGCCGACGCGGCCCCCCGGGCGCCCAAGCCCACCGTCGAAGAGGTCAAGCAGAAGGTCGACGGCCTCTACCACCAGGCAGAGGTGGCCACCCAGAAGTACAACGCCGCCAAGGAGCACACCGACGGCCAGCGTCACCGCGTCGACGGACTGCTCGACGCCGCCGCCGAGCGGGCCGAGAAGATGAACGACGCCCGGCGCCGGCTGGGCGCCTTCGCCGCGGCGCAGTACCGCACCGGCGGCATGAACCCGACGGCGCAGCTGATGCTCGCCAAGGACCCGCAGCAGTTCTTCGACCGCAGCCACCTCATGGAGCGGCTGACCGGGCGGCAGAAGGAGGCCGTCTCCGAATACCAGGAGCAGCAGGCCGCCGCCGCCCGGCAGCGGGCGGAGGCGACCCGCGACCTGGAGCGGCTGCAGACGTCACAGGCCTCGCTCAAGGAGTCCAAGCAGTCCGTCCAGCAGAAGCTGGCCGAGGCCCGGCAGCTGCTGTCCGAGCTCACCGCACAGGAGAAGGCGCGGCTGGCGGAGCTGGAGCGCCAGAAGGAGGCGGCGGCCAAGCGCAAGGCCGAGGAGGAGGCCCGCAAGCAGCAGGAGCGGGAGCGTCAGCAGCAGGACGGGAGCGGCACGTCCGGCGGCCAGACCGGTGGCGGCGCCGACAGCGGCGGCTCGACCGGCGGTTCGTCCTCCACCCAGGCCGAGAAGGCGCTCGCCTTCGCCCGCGCCCAGATGGGCAAGCCGTACGTGTGGGGCGCGACCGGACCCAGCTCGTACGACTGCTCGGGGCTGACCCAGGCGGCGTGGAAGGCGGCCGGAGTCAATCTGCCGCGGACCACCTGGGACCAGGTCAAGACCGGCCAGCGGGTCGCCACCAAGGACCTCAAGCCCGGTGACCTGGTCTTCTTCTATGACGACATCAGTCATGTGGGCATGTACATAGGCGGCGGCAAGATGATCCACGCCCCGCACCCGGGCGCCAACGTCCGGGAGGAGTCGATCTACTACATGCCGATCTACGGGAGCGTCCGCCCGGGCTGAGGCCCGGCCCCCGCTCCCCCTTCAGGCCACCCCCCACGGCCACCCCCCACACGCCACCGCGCGGCCGTCGCCTCCGGATGAGGAGTGCGATGACCGCGCGGTGTGCCGTTTGGGGAGCTTGTGCGTCGGCGTCCGGAGCCCTGCTTCCGGGCGTTCACCGTTGTGGCCTGCGCCCCGAGCCCGGCTCCCGGGGTGTCCGCCGTTCCGCTCAGGTCCAGAGCACGGCGATGAAGATGTTGGCCACCGTCAGCGCACCGACCGCGCCGAAGAGCGGCGGGGCGATCTTCTCGTCGTCCCGCTTGACGTAGACCAGCGCCAGGATGACCACCAGAACGGCCATCTTGATGCCGAGCTTGATGGTGTTGAGGCTGTGGCCCTCGGCCTGGTTGAGGCCGACCAGCACGATGCCGGTGACCAGCATCGTCAGCGCGCCGTGCAGCATCGCCGGCACAAAGCGGGCGGTGCCCGCGCCCATCGCCTTCATCTGGGTCAGGAAGCCGCCCAGCAGGGAGGCGATGCCGATGATGTGCAGGCCGACGAAGAGATTGATTACTACGTCCATAGTGCTGGATCGTAGCCGCCGCATAGCACGGCCCTTCGGGCAGGGCGCCCGCAATCGCCGCTTCGGTCAGGCCGGGCCCGGTCCCGGCCGTGCGGCCGTGGCGCCACGGTCACCCGCGCACCGACACCGGTCGAAAGCGAACAATCCCGGGCAAGTGGACTCATCACCGCAACGCCCCGGCTTAGCGTCCTCCTCCAGGCGGTCGACTCCCCGCCCTCGCCGGCCTCCCACCGGCGTCCTGTCGGCCGCCCCGCCGTGAGGTGCGGCGGCGGTCCGTTCCCTCGTACGGACCGCCGCCGGGCACACGGGCTCCAAGGGAAGGAAGTGACGGCCACCGTGGCCTCGCACCGCAAGCCGCGGCAGCATCCGCTCGCCGCGCTCACCGGCGGCGCACGCAGCGCACGCACCGCCCGCACGGCCGCCACCCTGGCACTGGCCGGCGCCGCCACCGCCACGGGCTTCGCTCCGGCGGCGGAGGGTGCCCCCGTTGCCGCCGTTGCCGACGGCGCCGGCCAGGCCGCGCACCGGCTCACCCCCGACCGGGTCAAGGACCGGGTCAACGCGCTGTACCAGGAGGCAGAGGTGGCCACGCAGAGCTACAACGGCGCGAAGGAAGCGGCCGGCGCCGCACACCAGAAGCTGAGCAGGCTGCAGGACGAGGCCGCCCGCAGAACCGCGGAACTGAACGCCGCCCGCAGCGAGCTGGGCGCCGTGGCCGCGAGCCAGTACCGCTCCGGCGGCGTCGACCCGACCGTACGGCTGCTGCTGTCCGCGGACCCGCAGCGCTATCTGGACGGCGCCGCGGTCCTGGAACGGACGGGCAGCCACCAGGCCACCGCGGTGGCCGGTTACGCGCGCCGGCTCGGCAGCGTACGGCAGATCCAGCGGCGGGCCGAGGACACCGCACAACGGCTGGCGGACACCGAGGCGGCGCTCAAGAAGCACCGGGTCACGGTCGTCCACAAGCTGGGCGCCGCCGAGCAGTTGCTCAACCGGCTCACCGCGGAGCAACGGCAGCGGATGGCAGGCCGCGGCGCCGCGCACGGCGGCGCCGGGCGGGGCCGGACGGGGCGCGGGACGGGGCAGGGGGACGCTCTCCCCGGCAAGGTCCCCGCCGGCCCGGACGCCTCCGCGGCCGCGGCGCAGGCCGCGGCGCAGGCCCCCGACCCCCGGGCCGCGCGGGCCGTCGCCTTCGCCTACGCCGCCCTCGGCAAGCCGTACGTCTGGGGTGCGACGGGCCCCTCCGGCTTCGACTGCTCGGGGCTGACCCAGGCCGCCTGGAAGTCGGGCGGGGTGTCGCTGCCCCGTACGACCTACACCCAGATCAGCTCCGGACCACGTATCGGCAGGTCCCAACTCGCCCCCGGCGACCTGGTGTTCTTCTACTCCGGCATCAGCCATGTGGGGCTCTACATCGGGGACGGCAAGATGATCCATGCGCCGCATCCGGGGGCGCCGGTGCGGATCGCGCCGATCGACCAGATGCCGTTCGCGGCGGCGACCCGGCCGGCGTAGGGCCTGTCTTCACAGTCCCGCCCGCCTTCACAGTCCCGCCTGTTTTCACAGTCCCGCCTGCCTCGCGGCTCCCTTGGCCGGGCGCGCCGCGCGCTCACCCCCTGAGCTGCGTCCCCAGCCAGCGGAAGATCTGCGGCACCTGGTGCTCCCACACCTTCATGGTGTGGCCGCCGGCGCCCGACGAGATCTGGTGGACGTCCACCGTCGTCGGATACTTCGCGAACTGCCGCAGACCGAGGCCGGCTTGGTAGCCGTCGCCCGCCGCGCCCGACACATACAGGGCCGTACGCGGCGGCCTGCCCGCGGCGTTGGCGGACTTCAGGATGTGCATCGGGTTGGTCTCGATGCGCAGCTTGGGGTCCTTGCCGGCCAGCGAGTCACGTTCGAGCGCCGGGTCGTTGTAGCCGGACATGGCGACCGCGGCGCGGTAGCGGTCCGGGTGGGACAGGGCGAGCTTGGCGGCGCAGTGCGCGCCCGCCGAGTAGCCGGCCAGGGCCCAGGAGTCCGCCCTGTCGCCGGCCCGGAAGTTGTCCACGATCATCTTGCGGACATCTACGGTCAGCCAGCTGTCGGCGTTGACCTTCCCGGGGATGTTGACGCAGCCGGTGTCCGCGCCGGGGAAGACGTCGGTCCGCGGTGACACCAGGATGAACGGCTTGACCTGGCCGCTTTGCATCATCGGCCGGAGCTGATCGGCCACCCGCAGGGAGCCCAGCCAGGTCTTGGCCGAGCCCGGGTAGCCGGGCAGCAGCTCGACCACGGGGAACTTCTTGTTCCGGTAGGCCGGGTCGTTGTACTGCGGCGGCAGCCATACGTACACCTCGCCCTGCACGCCCGAGATCCGGCCCCTGAGGTCGGTCATCTGCACGCCCGGGCCCACCTTGGGGTCGTCGGCGGGGCGGAACTGCTGGAGTTGCTTGGGCTCGTTCTTGATCTGCCGGCCGCCCATGCCGTCGGGGCCGAGGTTCTGGGCCTCCTCGATATGGCTGCCGGTGCCGAGCAGATCGCCCCAGGTGTCGTAGAGATTGTTGGCGTTGTTGACCAGGACGAAGACCACGGTGATGGCCGTGACCTGGGCGAACAACAGCATCAGCAGCCGGGCGAGGCTGCGGAGCAGGGGCGGTCCGGCTATGCGGCCCCACAGGGCGAACGGCAGCACAAAGGCGACGATCAACAGCAGGATCGAGGTGAGGAAGAAGGGCGTGCCCGTCAGGCTCATCGGGATCTCGTTTCCAGGACAACTACGCGAAGGACGTGGGGATGGTTCCGGCCCCGCCTTCGGCAGTGAGCCTCTCCGCGCCGTTAGATGGTGATCCGCGTGGTCCTGGTTGCCCGTCTTTGGCCGTTCTTTACGACCCCGCCCGCCGGCGGCCCGTTACCGGGCGCGCGGCGGTGGTGCAGGTCAGACCAGCCGCCGGGCCGCCGCCCAGCGGGTCAGCTCATGGCGGTTGGAGAGCTGGAGCTTGCGCAGCACCGCGGAGACATGGGATTCCACGGTCTTCACGGAGATGAAGAGCTGCTTGGCGATTTCCTTGTACGCATAGCCGCGGGCGATCAGCCGCAGGACCTCGCGCTCGCGCTGGGTGAGGCGGTCCAGGTCCTCGTCGACCGGCGGGGCATCCGTGGAGGCGAAGGCGTCCAGGACGAAGCCGGCCAGCCGCGGGGAGAACACCGCGTCGCCGTCGGAGACCCGGAAGACCGCGTTGACCAGGTCCGTGCCGGTGATGGTCTTGGTGACATAGCCGCGGGCGCCGCCGCGGATGACGCCGATGACGTCCTCGGCCGCGTCGGAGACGGAGAGCGCGAGGAAGCGGACCGGGCGCTCGGCGTCGGCCATCATCGCGGCGCTACGGCGCAGCACCTCGACACCGCCGCCCCCGGGGAGATGGACGTCCAGCAGGACGACCTCGGGGCGGGTGGCCGTGATGACCGTGACCGCCTGGTCGACGTCGGCCGCCTCGCCGACCACCTCGACGCCGGTGCGCCCGGTTTCGCCGATCTCGGCCTGGACGCCCGTACGGAACATCCGGTGGTCGTCGACCAGCACGACCCGTACGGTCCGGCCCTCGGCCGCCGCGCCGCCGGTCCCGCCCTGCTGTGCGCCCTCGCTGCTCATCTCTTCCGCCCGTCCCTCGATGTCTGCCCCGTCATCATCCCGTGCTCCGTCCCGCGGTGCCGCCACCGGCCGCCGTTCGCCCGGCCCGGTCATGTGCCGCCACCGGCTGCCGCTCGCCGGCCGGTCATGTGCCGCCCTCCGTCGCCGGGCGTTCCATCTCCAGCTCGACGACCGTGCCGCCCTCGGGGGCGGAACGCAGCCGGGCCGTGCCGCCGTTGCGTTCCATACGGCCGATGATGGACTCCCGTACGCCCATCCGGTCCCCGGGGACCGCGTCCAGGTCGAATCCGGGTCCGCGGTCGCGCACCGAGACGAAGACCGTACGGCCCTCGACCTCGGCGAACACCTGCACCGCACCGCCCTCGCCACCGTACTTGGCTGCATTGACCATCGCCTCGCGGGCGGCCTGTATCTGGGCGCCGAGCATGTCGTCCAGCGGGCAGTCGCCGACGATCACGACTTCGATGGGGACGCCGTGGTCGTCCTCCACCTCGGCGGCGGACGCCCGGACCGCCTCCGCCAGGGTGGCCGGTTCCTCGTCCTCGTCCTTGCCGCGGCCCTCGGGCTTGTAGAGCCAGGCACGCAGCTCCCGCTCCTGGGCGCGGGCCAGCCGCGCCACCTCCCGGGGGGCCTCGGCGTTGCGCTGGATCAGGGTGAGGGTGTGCAGGACGGAGTCGTGGACATGGGCGGCCACTTCAGCGCGCTCCTGGGCGCGGATGCGCATCAGCCGCTCCTCGGAGAGGTCCTGGGTGATCCGCACGAGATAGGGCCCCGCCAGCAGCGCGATGCCGACGACGACGGCGAGCGAAGCCTGCAGCACCGAGCCGAGATGGCGCACCGAGCCCTGCAGCACGACGATGCCGGTCACCCCGACGCCGACCAGCAGCACACCGGCCGCGCCGCGCAGCACCGGCAGCACGCCCTTGCGGCGGCCGAGCTCAAGCCATTGCGCCCGGCGGGAGTTGTCCGCCTGGCGCCACACCAGGGCGACACCGGCGCCGATCAGCAGCACCGGCCAGACATAGCCCTTGGCCTGGCCCAGCTGGAATCGGGAGGCGACGACGGCGCTGCCGATGAGCAGCGCGATCAGCGCGAAGACCTGGCCCTTGTCGGGTTTGTGCCGCCGCAGCGCCCGTTTCCCGCCGGCCGCCGCGGCGGGGTGCCGGCGGTCCACGCCGCCGACGCCCAGCGGGACGAAGAACCAGAACGCGGCATAGAGCACGGCACCCATGCCGTCGGCCAGGAACAGGGCCACGAACACGATCCGCACCCAGGAGACCGGCAGCCCGAGATGGCCCGCCAGACCGCGCGCGACACCACCGAGCAGCCGGCCGTCGGCGCTGCGGTACAGCTTGCGCACGGGCGGTTCGTCGGGGTCCGGCGCCGGGGCGTAGCTCGTCTCGGCGCGGGGCGGAGCGGTGGTCATGTCCCCGATCGTCACACGGCGCCGGGGCCCGGGGCATCAGGGTCGACCCTGAACCCGTCCCTGACGTTTTTCCCCTCGCCGCTCCTGCCCGTTGCTCTGCCCGCCGCTCCGCCCGGTGCCTCAGCTCTTCGGGTCGGTCCGGCGGAAGCCGTCCTTCACCACCGAGAAGACCTTCTCGAACTTGCTCCAGTCGGCTTGCGGCGCGGAGACGTAGATCGCGTATTCCTTGCCGCCCTCACGACCGAACCCGAGGTCGATCGCCCGGAAGGTGCGGGCCCGGCCTCCGAAGGTGCACTCCCAGATCGCGGCGGGATCGCCCTGGAAGGTTGTGGGCTGCATCCGCAGCTGGGTGTAGACGGGGTACTTCTTCTTGAAGAAGGCCTCGACGTCCTTGAAGTGCTGCACCTGATCGGGCGAGGAGAAGTCCAGAACGCTCACGGTCAGCTGAGCGCGCTCGGCATCCGAGGAGTAGACGATCTGCCGGCCACCGTCCTGGGGGACGCGCCTCCACCCATCGGGCAACGGGAAGGTCACGCCGAGCGCGGACTCCTTTTGCTGCCGGTAGCCGTCGGGGAGGGGCGGCGGCGGTCCGATGCTGTTGTCCGGGGCCTTGGGAACAGCCGGTGCGCCCTTGTCGGAGGCGCTTTGGGCCACACCGGAGTCGTCACGGTGCATCAGGTACCAGGCCGTGCCCCCGCCGCCCCCGGCGAGCAGCACCCCGACGACGCTCCAGACCATGACCCGGGCGGCACGCCGTTTACGGGAGGCCTTGCCGCCGGACAGCGCTTCCGTACGGTCCCCGTCGGCCCGTCCGCCGCCGATGCCGTCCGGGAGCGCCATGGGGCCGGTCACGGGGACGCCGCCGAGGTCCGTACCCGACGTGCCGGCGCCGGTGCCCGAGCCCGTGCCGGTGTCCGTGCCCGTGCCCGTGTCCGAGCGCATACCCGTGACCGTGCCCGCGCCCGCCCCGGTGCCCGTCCCGGTGCCAGTTCCCGCCCCGGTTCCGGTGCGGTCCGAGGTGTCTCCCGGTGCGCCCGTGTGCGGCACCTGACGCGTCGGTGCCTCCGACTGCTCGCCGGACGCGGCCGGTTCCGCCGCGCCGCGTCCGGCCGTGCCCAGCGCCAGCGTCGGCCAGCCGTGCAGCGCCGTCTCCGCCTCGGCCTCGACGGCCCGCAGCGCCTGCTCGACGACCTCGGCCGTCGGGCGGTCGGCCGGCTCCTTGGCGAGCAGCGCCTCGATCAGCGGGCTCAGCGATCCGGCACTGCGCGGCGCCTCGAGCGGGTCCATGGCGATCGCGTACGCCGTCTCGACGGCGGTGTCCTTACGGAACGGGGGCCGCCCCTCGACCGCTTGATAGAGCGTCGCGCCCAGCGCCCACAGGTCGGAGGCGGGCCCCGGGCTGCCGCTTCTGACCCGCTCGGGCGCCAAGTAGTCGATGGAGCCCACCAGCTCGCCCGTCTTGGTGAGCGTGGACGTACCACTGGCGACCGCGATACCGAAGTCGGTGAGCACGACCCGGCCGTCCTCACCGAGCAGCACGTTGCCCGGTTTGACGTCACGGTGCAGCACACCGGCAGAGTGTGCGGCCCGCAGCGCCGCCACCATGCCGCGTCCGATGCGGGCTGCCTCGCGCGGCGTGACCGAACTGTCCTGCCGCGCGGCTTCCTTGATGACATCGCCGAGGGTCGTCGAGGGGACGTACTCCATGACGATGCACGGCATTCCGGCGTCGTCCACGACGTCGTGCACCCCCACCACATTGGGGTGGTTGATGCGCGCGGCGGCCTGCGCCTCGCGAGTGGTGCGCTCATAGCGCATCGCCAGTTCGTCCGCTTCGAGATACGGCGCCACGTGCAGACGCTTGACCGCGACCTGACGCCCAAGGACCTCATCGCGGGCCCGCCAGACGGTTCCCATACCGCCCTGGCCTATCCGCTCAACCAGGCGATACCGCCCGGCGACCAGTCGCCCCTCGTCCACCGACGCCGCCTCCGTCACCGCACGCCCCTCCGGAAACCCGTACGTATTCAAGGGGCAACGATAGTCGCCCACGCCAACGGAAAGACCTCCGCCCACCGCCCGTCCGCACGCGTGTTCCGGCCCGATGCCGAAACGGCGGGGCAAATGCGAGCGCACGAGGGGTTTCGGGACCCCCCGGGGGCATCTCGGGGACGCCGTCGGGGGATCTCAGGGATCTGCCAGGGTTTCCACTGATGCCTGGAGCGCGCCGCGCTTGTCACCATGGGTCCATGAACGATGCAGCCCCCGTCGACGAGTCGGCGCCTTCCGGCCCCGTCGGCCCCACCCCGCCGCAGGCCCCGCTGCGCCGCAGCCGGCGGCACAAGGTGATCGGCGGGGTGTGCGGCGGGCTGGGCCGCCAGTGGGATCTCGACCCGGTCATCTTCCGGATCGTGCTCGCCGTGCTCGCGGTCGGCGGTCTCGGCCTCATCGTCTACGGCTTCGCCTGGCTGCTCATCCCCCTCGACGGGGAGGACGAGAACGAGGGCCGCAGGCTGCTCTCCGGCCGGGTCGAGGGCTCCGCGCTGACGGCCCTGCTCTTCGCGCTGGTGGGCTGCGGCCTGTTCCTGACGACCCTCGCCAAGGGCAGCATGATGTCGTTCGCCATCATGCTGACGCTGGCGGCGGCAGGTTCCGCCTACTGGTCCCGGCGGCGCCGGGAGGTGGAGACCAAGGGCCCGGAGTCGGTGGACGCCGCCACCGCCCAGGCCGTCGCCGACGCCCCGCCCGAGACCACGGCGCCCCCGGTGCCGGCCAGTCCGTCCTGGTGGCGCAACCAGCGCTCCAGGGAGGCGGGCGGCCCGGGCTATCTGTGGGGGCCCGACAACACCCCGCTCCCGCTGGACATCACCTACCGCCCCGAGCACGGCGCGGGCGTGACAGCTGCTGACCGGCCCCGCCCCCGGCCCGACGCCGGCAGTCCGCCCGGCCCGACGCCGCACGGCACACCGCCCGCCCCCGCCCCGCGCCGAACTCGCCCCAGCGGGCGCCCTATCGGCGGCTTGACGTTCCTGCTCGCGCTGCTCGCCGGAGGCGCCACGGCCCTCGCCGTCTCCCGCCAGGACGGCTTCGCGCCCGCCCTCCAGGCAGGGCTGGCAGCTGCGTTGGTCGTCTTCGGCCTGGGACTCGTCCTCAGCGCCTGGTGCGGGCGGACCGGAGGCGGCACGGTCTTCATGGTGGTGTGCACGGCCGTACTGCTGGCGGCCGCGACGGCGCTGCCCGACAACCTCACCACCGACTGGCAGCAGCGCACCTGGACCCCCGCCACCCTCGGCTCCGTCCGGCCGCACTACGAGGTCGGTTCGGGGGAAGGGAGGCTGGACCTCGGTGCCCTGCCCCTCAAGGGCGGCCGTACGGTCCACACCAGCGCGCGGGTGGGCTTCGGCCGCCTCCAGGTGACGCTGCCGCAGGGTGTCACCACCCGCCTCCATCTCTCTCTCGGCTTCGGCGACCTCCAGTTGCCCGGTGAATCGCCGCACGACGTGGACCTCTCGGCGGGAGGCGAGCAGCGGACCATCACGCTGCCCGCCGACGGCCTCAAGAAGGGCGAGAAGCCACGCGGCTCGCTGGATCTCGACCTCGAACTCGGCGCGGGCCAGATCGCCATCGAGCACGCGACGCCGGGCTCTCCCCCTTCGGCGCCCACCCCGTCGGCATCCTCACCGTCAGCACCCACCCCGTCTGCCCCCGCGCCGTCGGAGCCCACCCCTGAGGGAGCCCCCGAGTGAAACGCCATCGCTTCGAACCGGCTCGACTGATCGCGGGCCTCACCGCCCTCGCCATCGGTTCGGGCTACGGACTCGACGCCCTCGGCCTCTGGCAGGCCCCGGGCCTCTGGCTCTTCCTCGCCCTGCCCGCCGGCCTGCTCCTCTCCGGCATCACCGCCGCCGTCCGGGCCACGACCCGCCGCGGCTCCCCGCACACCGACCCGCCACCCCTGCCGCACACCTGACCGCCGTGACGCCACCCCCACCGCCCCGCGCCGCCACGGAGGAATGCCCGCCGCGGCGGCGCCTCGCCGGATACCGTCAACTCTCCAGCCGGACCACGCCATCCCGACCGGCCAACGACGCCTCCGCCGGACGACCGCATCCCGACCGGACAACGACGTCTCCACCGGACAGCCACGTCCCGGCCGACACCCCCATCCCGGCCGGAAAAACCGCGCCCCGCTAGCCGAACAGCTGTGTCCCGTGCCGCTTGCGGCGGTGCGCCCAGGCCGCGTCCAGGGAGAACCTCGGGGTGCCGGCCAGTACGAGCGGGACCCAGGCCATCAGATAGGCGAGGTCATTGCCGTAGTAGTACGGAGTGGTCGCCCAGCTCACGGTGAGCCACAGGGACAGCGAAATCAGCGCACCGCCCAGCGCCGCCAGCCGCCCCAGCAGGCCCACGAGGGTCCCGAGACCCACCGCGAGTTCGCCCGCCGCGATGGCATAGCCGAAGCCCACCGGACTCTGCTGCGCGAGGTCCACGAGCTGCGGCAGTGCCGCCGCGTCATGGACCTGGCGCAGCGTTTCACCGATGGACCCCGCACCACTGGCCTTCAGGAACGCATGATCCAGCAGCTTGTCGATACCCGCGTAGAGGAAGGTCGCCCCCAGAAACAGCCGCAGCGGCAGCAGCGCATGGCGCGCCAGCCGCCCCCGCAACCCGGCGCCGGAGCCCTCAACGGCCACTCCTCCCAATTCGGCACCGATCGTGCGATTCGCGTGAACCATGACGTCCGCCTCTCCGTTGCCTCCGGGCGCAGACGATTGTGCCCCCGCCCACGCCTCGTGGGGAGATACGTACGCACGTACGCGAGAGGTTCAACGGACCGATGCACTTCGGGCGGTTGCGGCACACACAATCATCACGCAACGGCGGCCCGGCCGCTGCCGCACCGCCCCCCAGCCACCCTCGGGGCCGTCTCACACTCCCCCGGACCCGCCACGCCCCGGCACCACCCGCCACGCCCCGGCCCCACACCCCAGCCCCACCCACGGTGCCTCAGCCCCGCCCGCCGCGCCGTGGTCCTCCTCAGTCCAGCACGTCGACCGGGTAACCGTTCGACTCCACACCCGCCGCCGTGATCACCCGGACCGTCACCCGGCCCGGCTCGACGTCGACCGGCACCGGGACGGTCAGCACCCCGTCCGTCGGATTGGCGAAGCCACCGGCCACCGGAACCAGGGGAACCGGGACGTGGACATCGCCGATCCGGACGACGGTCCTGGCGAGCCGGTCGGGTGTCCCGGCGCCCGGCGGAACGAAGCCGGCGCCGCGGATCTCGATGTCGTCGCCGGTACGGACCGGTGCGGCAAGATCACCCAGCTCACGGGAGCGGACCACGGAGAGGATCACCGGGCGCCCGCCCGCCACCGCCTTCCCCCACAGATAGGTCGCCCCGGAGAGGGCGAGGAGCACCACCAGCCCCCAGGGAAGCTGCGGCAGCTGCCCCGGCTGCCCGGCCGGCCGCACCAGGGCGCACACCAGCACGGCCGCATTCACCAGGACGTACTGCACATCCAGGAGGCTGCCCCGGCCCGCGTCGTCCGCCAGCAGGTCGGCGGCCCGCGGCCGCTGGGCGGGGACCTTCTGCAACCGCCCCGACCGCACCCGCGCAGCCACCAGCCCGTACGCCAGCACGGCCACCCCGCACCCGACGGCGAGCGTCGTCAACAGGGCACCTGACCGGGCGAGTTCCAGGCTCTGGCGCAGCGCGCGCCGCTCCCCCGGCCCGGCGGTCGTCGCCAGTTGCACGGCCGTCGTCAGCACGGCGTACAGCACCGCGACCGCCCAGCCCGCCGCCACCGTCCGCGAGGTGGACAGCCGCCCGTCCTCGCCGATCAGCGGCGCCAGCGCCCCGCCGTGGGCGCGGTGCCACCAGGCCGCCGCCGTCAGTCCCAGCGCGAGGACGACGGCCGCGATCAGCCCCGCCGTACGGGACGCCGTCCAGCCACCGCCGATGGCGGTCAGCGCCTGCCCGACCAGCAGTGCGATCACCGCGCCCCAGACGACGAGCAGGGTGCGCCACCGTACGGACGCCAGCCAGGCGGTTCCTTCGGCGGCGCCGCGCTTGGCCACCTCCCGTGCGGACAGCGTCAGTTCATCGGAGACCCACTGCCGGGCGGCGCCGGCGGAGCGGGCGAGCCCGGCCGGCACCCCGTGCCCGGCGGCGAAGTCCTCGCGCAGCGCGATGAACGCGGCGACCGCCTGCCGGTGCCCCGTACGGGCGCCGTGCGGACACCGCCCGCACTGGCACTCGCCGCCGGCGGCACGCTCCGCGCCGTCCCCCGGCTCGCCCGTTCCGGCCATCCTGCCCGCCGCCTCAACCGACACGTCCGTTACCGCCCGCCGCCGCTCGCCGCCAACTTCTTGTCTCCAAAAGCGAATTGTGCCCCAGGCGGCCAGGGCGGATATCAAACGTCCAGTTGGTGACGGGTGGCAGGCGCATCGGCGCGTTGACGTACGGGAAAAGGCAGCCCCGTGCCGTCGCACGCGCCCCGGTGGGATCCGTACCGGCGGCCGCAGACTCGGCCCCCTTCACCCCCCTCCATCGCCCTCACCACCCTCACCCCCTTCACCGCCCTCACCGCCCTCACCGCCCCTCCGCACACCTGACCGGCGGCCGACCACGCCAACCCGCCGCGTCCCCTATTCGGGCGAACCGGGGCACGGCGACGGCTGAGCGGTCCACGCGCTGCGCAAGCTCTCGCCGTGTGCCAAATACACCGACCCCATGGATCGCATCGCCGCGTTGACCTGGACAGAGGCAGACCACCTGCCCGGGCCAATCCGACGGAACCGAACGGAACCCACGCACCTCACGGATTCGACAAACGCAGCGAACGCAGCGAACGCAGGGAACTCGGCCGCCTCGGCCGCCTCCGGCGCCTGGCAGCCGCACTCCTGGCCGCCGCCTTCCTGCTCCTGACCGGTGCCGCTGCGCTGCTCGTCAACGCGCCTACGGCAATGGCCCATGACCGCCACCACCACCGCCCGCCCACCGGCGACAACTGCGCCTATGCCGGTACCGCGCCCCCCGTGGACGTACCGACCGGCTTCCCCATGCCCCGCCACTGGCACTTCCCCTGCACCGAAACCAAGCCCCCGCCCCCGGCCTCCCACAAGCCGGCGCCCCGTCCGCCGAGCCCGAAGCCCGCACCCCCACCGCCGCCCGCGCCCAGACCCCGGCCGACACCGCCACCCCCGCCTCCCCCGCCGCCTCCGCCACCCCCTCCCCGCGCCCGCCCCGCGGCCCCGCCGCCCGAGCCGGAACCCAAGCCCAAGCCCAAGCCCGAGCCGGCCGTCAGCCGCCCGGCGTCACCTCGGCCCGTCCTGCCCCGCAGCTATGCGCCGGTGTCCCACAAACCGCGCGCCGGGCGCTCCATCGTGACCACGACCCTGCTGATCACCGCCCCGGCCGTACTGGCCGGAGCCGCCCTCCGTCCCCGTTCGCGCTCCTCGTCCGGTTCCGCCGGGCGCCGTTCCTCGTAGGAGGTCTCCATGTCGCAATGGCTGGTGCTGACCCTCGCCATGGTCGCCGCCTGTGGCGTCGTCCTGACCATCACCGTCCTCAAGGAGCGCCGGATCAGTGAGGACGACGACCCGACCGAAACACCCGATGTGATCGAGTATCTGACGATGATGGTGGGGGTGGTGTACGCGATCGTGCTGGGCCTGGCCATCGCCGGGGTCTGGGAGGCCAGGAGCGCGGCCGAGGACACCGTACGGACCGAGGCGCAGGCGCTGCACGAGGTCAGCGCGCGGGCCCGGGCCTACCCCGCGCCGGTCCGGGACCGCATCCGCTCGGACGTCGGCACCTATGTGTCCCACGTCGTGCACAAGGAATGGCCGGTCATGGCCGAGAAGGGCGAACTGACCGACCGCGGCACCGCACTGCTGACGAAGGTCCGGGCGGACGTCACCGACTACCACCCGCGCAACGACTTCGAGGGGCAGTCCTACCAGCCCCTCGTCGACCAGGTCGCGGTGGCCGACGGTGCCCGCTCCGCCCGTGCGGACGCGGCCGGTTCGACACTGCCGGGCGTGGTGTGGTTCGGGCTGATCATCGGCGGCGCCATTTCGATCGGCGTCATGTTCACCCTGCAGATCCGGCGCTCGGGGCGGGAGCTGCTGATGGCCGGACTCTTCAGCGCGTTGATCGCCTTCCTGCTGTTCCTCGTCTGGGACTTCGACGCGCCCTTCAGCCGGGGCCTCGCCGCCGCCGCACCGTTCTTCGACCTGTTCCCGCATCCGTGAGAGGCGCCGGGCCCTGCGGGACGGGCGCCGGCCCCGGCGGGACGGGCGCCGGCCCCGCAGGGCCCGGCCGGCTCACCCATCCGGCAGGAAGGGCCCAGGTGGGCCGTCCGGTGGTTCGCGTGGACACGCACGCCCCCACAGGCACAATCCGTAATCACATGGATACAGTGCGCACACATGGTCGATGTGTCGACCTTCGCGTCGTCAAGTCCTCAAGGAGAGATCTGTGGAACGAGAAGCCCGACACGGAGCAGTGACCCAGCCCAAGTCCAGGGCTCAGCTTCACCTCGCGGACTGGCAGGCCGCCGGCCTGGAGGCCGGCAAGTTCTTCCCCACGGCAGAAGCCGGCCTCACCGACCCGTACGCACCGGACGACGTCCCCAACTTCGAGCCGCCCCAGGACGGCCGGATCGCCAGCGCGGGGAAGGACTTCGCCGCCAAGCTCGACGAGCCCGACTCGCAGCAGGACTGGCACAAGCACCAGGCGGCCGCCGGCCAGCCGCTGGAGATCACCTGGAGCTACCACGCCCCCCACAAGACCCGCCGCTGGAACTACTTCCTCACCAAGAACGGCTGGGACCCGGGGGCGCGCCTGACGCGGTCCCAGTTCGACCTGGAGCCGATCGCCACGTACCAGAACAGCGGCCAGCCGTACTGGAGCGCCGACGACCTCCTCCCCGAGGACCCGACGATCCACCACGTCACGCTGCCCGGTGACCGCAAGGGATACCACGTGCTGTTGTCGGTGTGGGAAGTCGCCGACACCGGCAACGCCTTCTACCAGGTCATCGACCTCAACATCGGATAGCTCACCGCGCGGTCCGAGCCCGGCACCGGCGCCCCGTCACCTTCATCGGCGACGGGGCGCTGCCACCGACCGGGTGGCAGACCCGGAAGCCACCGAACCTGCCATGGGACCTCCCACCGGCCCCGCCACCACCACCGGACTCACCCCACACCCGCCACCGCTACCGACCCCGCCCTAGCCGAAGAGATCCGGCTCGCTGCGCACGATCTGCTGGTACAGCGGCTGGTAGTTGATCCAGGCCACCAGGTCGTTGCCCAGCTGTTCGCGGGTGCGGACGGCGTTGAGGTGGTCGATCAGGACCGGTTTGCCGGCGGCCTTGGCGGTCAGCTGGACCTGGCAGGAGCGTTCCATCGTGACGAACCACCACGCCGCCGCGTCCACCGAGTCGCCGACCGTCAGCAGGCCGTGGTTGCGCAGGATCACCGCCTTGTGCGGCCCGAGGGCGGCCGCGATCCGCCGGCCTTCCGCCTCGTCCACCACCACGCCTGTGTAGTCGTCGAAGAGCGCATGGTCCTCGTAGAACGCACAGACGTCCTGGGTGATCGGGTCCAGCAGCTCCCCCAGCGCGGACAGTGCCCGGCCGTACGTGGAGTGGCTGTGGGCCGCCGCGACGACGTCGGGACGGGCCCGGTGGACCTGAGCGTGGATGGCGAACGCCGCCTGGTTGACGTGGTGGCGGCCCTGGACGACCTTCCCCTCCGCGTTCACCAGCAGCAGATCACTGACCGTGAGGTGCCGGAAGGACATGCCGAAGGGATTGACCCAGAAGCAGTGGGGGAACTCCGGGTCGCGCACGGTGATATGGCCCGCGACGCCCTCCTCGAAGCCGTAGTGCCCGAAGAGGCGCAGCGCCACGACCAGGCGCTCCTTGCGGTGGCGCCGTTCGTCCTCGACGGTCTGGTGCGTCGGCGGCATCGCGAACTGCAGCTGATCGGTGGGTATCGGGGTCGGCTCGGGCATCGCGGCTCTCCTCCTGGCACGTACGGCACTTGATGCTCGATGCGGAAGCTACCTTCCACCACGGCAGGTAACCAGGGGCGTGACCGGCGGGAATGCGCGGCGAAGCAACAGCACCCGGGCATTCACTCCCGAAGCCGGCCGAGGACGGCCGAGGCGAGCGCCGCGTCCAGTGCTCCGACACCGGTGAGGTCGGCGACCGTGATCGCGGTGTCCGGCCGGTCGACGGCCGTCTTGAGCAGCAGCCCGGCCGCCGTGTCGCCGTCCTCGGCGGCGGCCCCGGCGCGGACGGCGTGGCCGAAGTCTCCGTGGTCGAGGCACTGGGCGTGGTCGTCGGTGGCGATGAGTCGGGCGCGGCGAAAGAGCGCGGGCGGCAGCTCGTTCTTGTGCGGCATATCCGTGCCGATGCCGGTCACATGGGCGCCCGGGCGCACCCGGGCGGCGTCCAGGACGGGGGACGTGGCCGGCGTCGCGGTGATGATCATGTCGGCCTGGGCCGCCTCCGCCGCCGCGGCGGGCCGGGCGGCCAGCCCGTGCGCACCGAGTGCGTCGCACAGGGCGCGGGCCTTGTCCGGGGTGCGGCCGTGGACCAGGACCGGGCCGAGCGGCCGGAGTCCGGCCAGCCAGAGCGCCTGGAGACGGGCCTGTTCGCCGGTGCCGAAGAGGGCCAGCGTGCCGGCGGCGGGCCGGGCCATGGCATGGGTGATCAGCGCGCCCGCGGCGGCGGTGCGCCAGGCGGTCAGCAGACCGCGGTCGTCGAGGAGCGCGCGTGGCGCTCCGGTGCGGGCGCTGACGACGCAGACCAGGCCGTGGTTGGACGGCAGGCCGAGCGCCGGGTTGCCGTAGAAGCCGGTCGCGATCTTGACGGTGAAGTCGGCGGCCCCGGTGATCCGGCCCGCTTTGACGTGGCAGTCCCCGCCGGCTTCGGGGAAGTCCAGGTGCAGCGGCGGCGGCACGCTGGTGCGGCCTTCCGCGTGGGCGATCAGCGCCTCGCGGACGGTGTCGAGGACCAGCCGCGAGGGGACGGCCCGTTCGATGGCGGCCGCGTCGAAGACGGCGAGCGTCATCGGCGCGCCCGCATCCAGTCGGCGAAGGCGGCCAGGCCTTCTTCCGGGTTGCGGCGGCCGATGCCGACGCGGAAACGGTCTGCGGGGGTGGCGGTGAGTCCGGAGCGGTAGATGCTCGCGGGCAGCAGCAGGACACCGGCTTCCTCGACCAGACGGGTGCAGAACTCCTCCACTCCGTCGGCGCCGAGGTAGCGGGGGTAGGCGACGCATCCGCCGTCCGGTCGCCGCCACTCGATCTCGTCCGCGAACTCGGCGAAGAACGCCTCGAAAACCGGCAGATTGGCGGCGATCAGGGCCCGGTTCCGGTGCAGGATCGTCTCGCGGGCCTTCAGGGCGATACGGGCCAGGACCTCGCTGGGCGCGGAGTTGCAGATGGTGGTGTAGTGCTTGGCCCGCTCCAGACGGGCGCGCAGCGCGCGGTCCCGGCAGGTGATCCAGCCGATGCGCAGCCCGGGAAGCCCCAGGGACTTCGACGTCACGTTCAACGACAGTGCGCGCTCCGACACGTCGGCGGCCTGCGGCAGGGTACGGGCCGGGTCGCGTTCCAGGCCGCGGTAGACCTCGTCGCTGAACAGGTGGATGCCGCGCTCGTCGCACAGGCGGGCCAGTGCGCGGAAGTCGGCGGCGTCGAGGACCTTGCCGGTCGGGTTGTTGGGGAAGTTCACCGACACCACCCGGGTGTTCGGCCGGATCGCCGCCGCCACCTCGTCGAGGTCGAGGGCCCAGTCCCGGTCCGCGTCGAGGGCCACGCCGGTGACCTCGCACAGCGCCAGCGGCACGGTCTCGGCGGCCTGGTAGTTCGGGGTCATCACCACCGCGTGGTCACCGGCGCCGAGCAGCACGTTCATCGCCAGATACAGGGCTTCCTCGGCGCCCGCGAAGCAGATGACGTCGTCCGCGCCGGCCTGCTCGTACGTCTCGGCGATCACTTCCCGCAGGGCCGGGTCGCCGAAGGTCTCGGTGTAGCCCAGGGACAGGTGCTCGAAGGCCGCCCGGTCCCCGTCGTCGGCCAGCCCGAGCAGTTCACCGAGTGTCATGGTCTGGGCGTCGGAGGCGGTCAGGTGGTGGCGGGCGGTGAACTCCCAGCGGGAGAAGTACGTTTCGAGCCGGAAGTCGGGCAGCCGGGTCATGGCGGTCAGTCCTTTGTGCTGGATGCTCTGAGTTCGGCCAGCAGGCCGTAGACGGTGGACCGGGACACCCGCAGGGCCCCGGCGACGACCGGCGCGGCGCGGCGCACCGCGAACACCCGGGCCTCGTCCAGCCGGCCGAGGACGGCCAGGCGGTCCTGGCGGGTCATGCGCTCGACGGGACGGCCCGTCTCGCGGATGTGGCCGCCGATGATGTGCTGGATGCGCTCGGACCAGTCCTGCTCGAACAGCGGCTCGGGGCGCTGCACGGTCGGGGCGCCGAAGGCGGACAGCACCGCCGCGGCCTGTTCCAGCGGGGTGCGGTCGAGGTTGATGCACAGCACGGCCGACGGCCGGTCGTGCGCATCCCGCAGGACCGCGCTCACCGACGAGAGCCGGCGGCCGTCCGCGAGCAGCTTCTCGTACGGCCCGTACACGCCCTGCGGTGACGGGTCGAGCCCGTCCAGCTCGCCGAGCAGGGAGGGGTCCCCCGGGCCGCGGGAGCTCATCGGATTCCAGATCTCCAGGACCCGGTCGGTGTCCGGATCATGCAGTACCACCTCGGCATACGGACCGAGCAGTCGCGCGACGGCCTGGCACACCGGCGCCCACATCCGCACACGAGGGTCCCGGGCCTCTTCTGCGTGTCCCATGCTTGGACTATAAGTCCAGACTGGACAGAAAGTCCATACGCGCCGACGCCCCTACGCCCCTGCACCGCCCCGCCTCGCCTCG
Organism: Streptomyces sp. NBC_00400; assembly: GCF_036048035.1. Taxonomy (NCBI): domain Bacteria; kingdom Bacillati; phylum Actinomycetota; class Actinomycetes; order Kitasatosporales; family Streptomycetaceae; genus Streptomyces; species Streptomyces sp. NBC_00400. The sequence continues at coordinate 3,149,345 of NZ_CP107940.1, forward strand.
CCTCGCCTCGCCTCGCCCAACAACAACGCCGCCGCTCAGCGCAGGCTGAGCGGCGGCGTCGTCATACGGCCGGTGGGATCACCCCGGTCCGGCGGGTGGGGTCACTCCCACTCGATGGTGCCCGGGGGCTTGCTGGTGACATCGAGGACGACCCGGTTGACCTCGGCGACCTCGTTGGTGATGCGGGTCGAGATCCGCGCCAGCACGTCGTACGGCATCCGGGTCCAGTCCGCGGTCATCGCGTCCTCGGAGGACACCGGGCGCAGCACGATCGGGTGGCCGTACGTCCGGCCGTCGCCCTGGACGCCGACCGAGCGGACATCGGCGAGCAGGACCACCGGGCACTGCCAGATCTCGCGGTCCAGACCGGCCGCGGTCAGCTCCTCGCGGGCGATGGCGTCGGCCTCGCGCAGCAGGTCCAGGCGCTCCTTGGTGACCTCGCCGACGATGCGGATGCCCAGGCCGGGGCCGGGGAACGGCTGGCGGTGGACGATCTCGTCCGGCAGGCCGAGCTCCGAGCCGACCATCCGGACCTCGTCCTTGAACAGCTGGCGCAGCGGCTCGACGAGCTGGAACTCGATGTCGTCGGGGAGCCCGCCGACGTTGTGGTGGGACTTGATGTTGGCGGTGCCCGTGCCGCCGCCGGACTCGACGATGTCCGGGTAGAGCGTGCCCTGGACCAGGAAGGCGACTTCCTCGCCCTCGGCGCCGGCCTCGGCGACCAGCTCGGCCTGGGCCTGCTCGAAGACGCGGATGAACTCGCGCCCGATGATCTTCCGCTTCTGCTCGGGGTCGCTGACCCCGGCCAGCGCGGTCAGGAAGCGCTCCTCGGCGTCGACGACCTTCAGCTGGACGCCGGTGGCGGCCACGAAGTCCTTCTCGACCTGCTCGGACTCACCCTTGCGCTGGAGGCCGTGATCGACGTAGACGCAGGTCAGCTGGTCGCCGATGGCCTTCTGCACGATGGCAGCGGCCACCGAGGAGTCCACGCCGCCGGACAGCGCGCAGATGGCGCGCTTGGTGCCGACCTGGGCGCGGATCGCGGCGACCTGCTCCTCGACCACGCTGGTGGTGGTCCAGCTCGGCTCGATGCCCGCACCGCGGTAGAGGAAGTGCTCCAGGACCTGCTGGCCGTGCGTGGAGTGCATGACCTCGGGGTGGTACTGGACGCCGTAGAGCTTCTTCTCGTCGTCCTCGAAGGCGGCGACCGGCACCACGTCCGTGGACGCGGTGACCGTGAAGCCCTCGGGCGCGGCCGAGCAGGCGTCGCCGTGGGACATCCACACCGACTGCTCGGTGGGGGTGCCCTCGAAGAGGGTGGATCCGGGGCGGGAGACGGTCAGCGGGGTGCGGCCGTACTCCCGGGCGCCGGTGTTGTCGACGGTGCCGCCGAGGGCGATCGCCATGAGCTGGAATCCGTAGCACATGCCGAAGACCGGGACACCGGCCTCGAACAGCGAGCGGTCCAGGCTGGGGGCATCTTCGGCATAGACCGACGAGGGACCGCCGGAGAGGATGATCGCCTTCGGGTTCTTCGCAAGCATCTCCGCCACCGGCATGGTGGACGGCACGATCTCGCTGTAGACCCGGGCCTCACGGACCCGTCGGGCGATGAGCTGGGCGTACTGTGCGCCGAAGTCGACTACGAGGACGACGTCCGGGGCAGCGGCAGGGGGCGCTGATGGCACTTCGGCGGCCTTCCGGCGGTGTGGAGCAGGGGTTGGACTTTCGATTCTAACGGGCTCATACTTGGCCCCATGTCCAAGCAGCTGACCTTCGTCTTTACCTATGGCACCGGCCCGTCCGGCTGCCATGGTCGTGCTGCTTGATCCACTGACAAGCAACTTCCCAGGCGCCCCGGGCCGAAATGGTCCGGGGCGTCTGCGTCTGTCGGGACCGATCATCGGCTCCGGGGCCACTCACCCCAGGAGATACGGACATGAGCCCTCGGACCACCACCTCCCCCGCCCCGGCCCCCGCCCCCGGCACCGGCGCCCACACGCCGGAGGCGGCCGGGATCATCCATGACGCACGGCAGCGGATCGATGATCTCGACGGCCGGATCATCGGCCTCGTCCAGGAACGGATGGCCGTCTCGGCCGTCATCCAGCGCGAGCGCCTCACCTCCGGCGGACGGAGGGTGAACCTCTCCCGCGAGATGGAGATCCTTGCCCACTACCGCGACCAGCTCGGCAAGCCGGGCACCGCGCTGGCGATGACCCTGCTGGAGCTGTCCCGGGGCCAGATCTGAGGCGGGCGGGAGGCGGGGCCCGGACGGCTGCCAGGGTGGCCTGGCCGCTTCCGGGGGTGGCCGGCCGACCGCCGGGGGTGGCCGGATCCGGCCGGTATTCCGGCGGTTCCGGCATCGGGATCAGAGGCGGCCGTGGCTGGTTCTGGACGGTTTGCGGTCGGTTTCGGGGCCGGTCGGGGCGCGTGACGAAGCGCACGCGCCCCGGCGCAGCTGCCGGATCTGCGTTCGGTTGCCGACTCACCCGTACGGCGCGTGACCGGCCGCCGCGAGGCTTCGTTGTTCCCGGTGCCACGCCAGCCAGGCGCGGCCTGCAGGACTACGCGTAGACGCCGCCTCACGGGCGGAAACCCGGAGCGATGAGACGCCGGCCGCCAGCCGCGGCCCGCGTCGTGGGACCTCGCTCCGGAGCCGTGACCGGTCAGCAGGGGACAGCAGCCCGGTCACATCCGATGGGGTGGTCGGTCCTGGGGACGCCCGGGACCGACCGCATCCGGTCGAAAAGGTTGCGCCAGGTGAGGCGCATCCAGGACGATGCTTGACGAACGACCTGCCGTATCCGGTACGGACTTTTGCACTGCCATTGGTCCGACCACCGCAGCATTCGCACCATCGCGCACCACCCCATAAGCCAGCGGCGCTACCCCCCCCCCAGCGCCGCCCCTCGGTGCCGGCGCTGCCCTGACGCCGGCACCGAAAGCAAAGGGCCCCGTGGCCGTCCGCACCCCCCTCGCGGACGGTATCCGGGGCCCTTCGCTGTGGGGGGAGTGCGCCCGGCGCACGGCCGTCGCCGAGCCCGTCCCGCGCCCCTGCCTTCGTGACGCCGACGAGGTGGCCGTGAGGCTGTTGTGCGTCTCCCGTGAGACTGCTGTGACGGATGTGATCGACATCACGGCAGCCTTCTCCTTGAAGGGACACCTTTTTCGGCCACCGTCGACGCCTTCCGTATGCCTTCCCTGTTGCCGTCCGGGTGCCTTCCGTGCGCCTCGTGCGCCTTCCGCCGGGTCCCCTACGTCACGGGCTTCTTCGGCGGCACCGGCGGGACGGCCAGGAACGGCAGGTTCAGCGCGCCGAAGGCCTGGGGAGGGACCGCGGGGCGGGCCGGCTCGACGGGCGCCAGCCGCCGGTAGGCCCGGCCCGGGGCGGGACGCGGGTCCGGCTCGCCCTTGTTGGGCCACAGCGACATCGCGCGCTCGGCCTGTGCGGTGATGGTCAGGGACGGGTTGACGCCGAGGTTGGCGGAGACCGCGGAGCCGTCGACGACCGAGATCCCCGGGTGGCCGTAGAGGCGGTGGTACGGGTCGATGACGCCGTGGTCCGCGTCCTCGCCGATCGGGCAGCCGCCCAGGAAGTGCGCGGTCAGCGGTGTCCCCATGAGCTCGCCGACATTGCTGCCCGCGAAACCGTTGATCTCCTGTGCCAGCAGGGTGGCGGCCTCGGTCGCCTCGGGGATCTGCTGGGGGTTCGGTGCGCCATGGCCCTGGCGGGCGGTGAGCAGGCCCTTTCCGAGGCCGCTCGGCTTGCGGTAGGTCGTCAGGGAGTTGTCCAGGGACTGCATCACCAGGCCGATGATGGTGCGCTCGGACCAGCGGCGGTTGGAGAGCGACCGCAGCAGCAGCATCGGGTGCCGGGCACAGTTCGCTGCCCACCGGGCGGCGCGCGAGCCGCGGCCGGTGAGGGGCACCTGGAGGATGGACAGGGCACCCATCGCATTGGAGCCCTTGCCGTAACGGACCGGCTCGATGTGGGTGTGGGCGTCGGGGTGGATCGACGAGGTGATCGCGACCCCGCGGGTGAAGTCGGCCTTGGTGCCGTGCCGTCTGCGGTAGCGGCGGTCGTCGGTCTGTGCGCCCACCAGCGCCTCGGAGTTCGTCCGCGTCAGCTCGCCGAGCCGGCCGGAGAGGCCGGGGAGCAGTCCGCTGTCCTTCATCTTGTGCAGCAGGGTCTGGGTGCCGTACGTACCGGCCGCGAGGACGACCCGGCGGGCGGTGAAGGTGCGGCCCCGGCCCGTGCGCTTGTTGTCGGTGGGCAGGGTGGCGACGGCATAGCCGCCGCGGGAGTCCTCGGTGACGGTGACGACCGAGGTCATGGGGTGGATGACGGCGCCCGCCTGCTCGGCGAGGTGGAGGTAGTTCTCGTTGAGGGTGTTCTTGGCGCCGTGCCGGCACCCGGTCATGCACTCCCCGCACTCCGTGCACGCCTTACGGGACGGGCCCTTGCCGCCGAAGTACGGGTCGGGGACCTCCGTGCCCGGCGCGGTTTTCGATGCCCCGTTCTCCGCCTCTCCCTCCCCGCGGACGGCGTCCCGTCCGTCGCCGAAGAAGACGCCCACCGGCGCGAGGTGGAAGGAGTCGCCGACGCCCATCTTCTCGGCGGTCTCCTTGAGGTGGACGTCGGAGGGCGTCATCGTCGGGTTGAGGCGCACCCCGAGCATGCGTGTGGCCTGGTCGTAGTACGGCGCCAACTCCGCGTGCCAGTCGGTGATATGGCCCCACTGCTGGTCCTCGAAGAACTGCTTCGGCGGGACGTAGAGGGTGTTGGCGTAGTTCAGCGAGCCGCCGCCGACGCCGGCGCCGGCGAGCACCATGACGTTGCCGAGCAGATGCACCCGCTGGATGCCGTAGCAGCCGAGGGCCGGGGCCCACAGGTAGTTGCGGATGTCCCAGGAGTTCTTCGGCAGCGTCTGCCGGGTGAAGCGGCGGCCGGCCTCCAGGACGCCGACGCGGTAGCCCTTCTCGGTCAGCCGGAGTGCGGAGACCGAACCGCCGAAGCCCGAGCCGACGACCAGCACGTCGTAGTCGTAGTCGTAGTCGGAGGCATGGCCGTCGGGGGCGGCGGCACGGGCGTCGGGGGCGGCGTGGTTCTCAGGGCTGTCCCGGGCGTCCCGGCCGCCGTTCGCGTCCTGATTCCGGGCAGAGTTCTCCTGGGGCACTGGCTCTCCCTGCTGAGGGGGGTTAGCGGAGTCGGAGCGCCTTCATCGCGCGCAGGCTGCTGGTCATGAACTGGGCGTACTTCTCGTCGGTCATTCCGAAGGACGGCGCGAGCGGCATCAGGCGCTGCTGGGCGACGGTCTGCGCCTCGGTGTACTTGAGGATGCCCTCGGAGCCGTGCCGGCGGCCCAGGCCCGAGTCCCCCATGCCGCCCATCGGCGCCTGCACACTGCCGTAGCCGGCCGCGTAGGACTCGTTGACGTTGACGGTGCCGGTGCGCAGCCGGGCGGCGACCGCACGGCCGCGGCGGCCGTCCTTGGTCCAGACGCTGGAATTCAGCCCGTACGGGGTGGCGTTGGCGAGCGCCACCGCCTCGTCCTCGTCGCCGAAGCGGTAGACCGAGACGACCGGCCCGAAGGTCTCCTCGCCGCAGACCGCCATCGGGGCCTGGACGCCGTCGAGGATGGTCGGCTCGTAGAAGAGCGGGCCGATGTCGGGGCGGGGGCGGCCGCCGGCGACCAGTTCGGCGCCCTTGGCGACGGCCTCCTCGACATGGCGGGTGACCGTCTCCAGCTGGCGCTCGCCGACCAGCGAGCCCATGTCGGCGCCGTAGGCGAGGGCGTTGCCCAGCCGCATCGCCTTCGTACGGGCGGCGAACCGCTGGAGGAAGTCGTCGGCGATGGACTCGTGGACGTACAGCCGCTCGATGGAGATGCACAGCTGGCCGGCGGAGGAGAAGCAGCCGCGGACGGCACCGGCGGCGGCCTTCTCCACATCGGCGTCCCGCAGCACCAACATGGCGTTCTTGCCGCCGAGTTCGAGCGAGACGCCGACCAGCCGGGCGGCCGCGCCCTGGGCGACCTCGCGGCCCGTACGGGTCGAGCCGGTGAAGGAGACGTAGTCGGCGTGCTCGACGACGGCGGGGCCGACGACCGGGCCCTCGCCGAGTACGACCTGCCAGACGTCCTCCGGCAGCCCGGCCTCGATGAGCTGTTCCCGGGCCCACAGCGCGGTCAGCGCGGTCTCCGTGTCGGGCTTCATGACGACGGCGTTGCCCGCGACGAAGGCCGGCAGCGCGTCGCCGACGGACAGCTCGAAGGGGTAGTTCCAGGGGGCTATCTGCCCCACGACGCCCCGGGGCTGGCGGAGTTCGGTGACCTTGGTGAGGGTCGGTACGACGCCGGTGCGGGCCTTGGGCTTGAGGTAGGCGTGGGCCTTGCGGCCGTAGTGGCGGGCGGTGACGGTGACCGCCTGCACCTCCTCATGGGCGTGCAGCCGCGCCTTGCCGGTCTCCAGCTGGATCAGGTCGAGCACTTCGGCCTGGCGGCGCAGCACCAGGTCGTGGAAGCGGAGCAGGACCGCGGCGCGCTGCTTGACCGGGACCTTGGCCCAGCGCTCCTGGGCGGCGCGGGCCCGCTCGAAGGCGGTGGCGACGTCCTCGGGGGTGGACTCGGGCAGGTCGGCCAGCTTCTCGCCGGTGAACGGGGTGTGGTTGGCGGTGCGGCCCGCGCCGACCACACCACGGGTGAGCCGGGCGGCGAGTTCGGGGGTGACCACATCCGCCGCGGTACGGGCGCCCGCCGGGGTGGCGGCGACCGGGTTGCCGTCGGCGGGGGCCTCGTCGGCCGCGGGAGTCTCGGCGGGCGCCTCGGGGGCGGTGGCCTCCGGGGCCGCGGCGGGGGCCTCAGGGGAGGCTGTTCCGGTGTCCTGCGAGTCCGTCATGTCGGCGAGCGTATTCCTCCCCGGACACTTTGTGTACCCGTGAGTAATGAGTTTTCACGCCGTACGCACCATCGCGCCAGTGTCCGCTGGCCGCAAGGGGGCTGGTCTGGGACGACCGGGGCCCCGGGGCACGGGATCACGGCCCCGGGTCATGCCCCGGGTCACGCGCCGGTCAGCCGGAACGCGTCGAGCGCGGTGTCGAAGTGCCGCGTGGCCTCGGTGCGCGCGCCGACCGGGGAGGAGATCCACACGTCGATCATCCGGCCGCCCTCGTCCCAGCTGAGGTCGTAGGTGCAGCGGGGGCCGCCGTCCTGCGCACCGCCGTCCCAGACGAACTCCCAGCGCCCGGCCCGGAGCCCGTTGTGGGTGGTCTCGGTGACCTGCCCCTGACGGTAGCCGCGGTAGTGCGCGGGGCCCTCCGCGTCAGCCGTCCGCATCGCGCCCAGCGGCCCCTCCGGGACCCGCTTCTGGAGCTGGATGCCGATCCGGAACCGTCTGCCCTGCGAGGAGTAGTAGACGCGGTCGTTCTCGTACGAGCGGGTGAAGCCGTCCGGTACGGCGAGCACGAAGCCGGCCGGGTCGTGGACGAGGCGGTAGCCGGCGGGGATCGTGCCGGTGGCCCCCGGGGAGGGCGACGAGGTGACCGTGACGGTGGGCTGCCCGCCGGCCGGGCCGGGGGTCCGCGCAGGCCCCGGCCCCCCTTCCGAGGCTTGCGGGGAGCGGCCGCCGGCTTTGCCGTCGCTCCCGTTCGGATGCATCCCGTCCGGGTGCATCAGCAGGACGGCGAGGCCCGCACCCGCGCCGCCGATCACCACGGCTGCGAGCGCCACCAGCAGAGCGGTGCGGAGCCGGCCGGTGTGCGGACGGGCGGCCACGGCCAGCGCCCGGTCGTCGAGGGAGGCGCGGATCGGCGCGCCCGGGGCCCGGCCGGCTGCGCGCCCGCCGGCGCGCTCGCCTGCGTGCCCGATCGCGTGCCCGCCCGGCTGCCTGGCGTCTTCGCCCTCGCCGCCGTCCCTGCCGCCGTCACCTCCCCCGGTGGGCGCACGGCCGGGACCGGGCGGGGTCGCGGACGGCGCACCCGCGGCCAACGGGTCCTCGCTGGGCGGGTGTTCGCTGGGCAGGCCGTCGCCGGGGCCGTCGTGCGGGGAGGCGTGGGCGTCGGGCCCGGGGTGGTGCGGGGCGTGAGGGCTCCCGGGGCGGGGGCCGGCCGGTCCCGGCGGCCCGCTCGCGCCCGCCACGGCCTCGGCGGCGCGGCCGGCGGCCCCGTCGCCCCTGTCACCCGCGTGGCCGTGGTGGCGGCCGTGACCACAGCCGTGGCCGCGATCATGACCGCCCCCGTGGCCGTAGCCACCCCCGTGACCATGGCCCTGGCCGTGGCCGCGCCCGGTCCCCTGGTCACCCGCCCCGCGCTCCGGAGAGCGGCCCGACCGCAGATAGCCGCGCAACAGCCGCTCCGTCTCGGCGACCCCCAGCCGGCGCTCCGGATCGCGCTCCAGCAGGCCCTCGACGACGGCGCGTAACGCCCGTGCGGCCTCCGGGAATTCAATGTCCTCGTACACCACGGCATGCAGCACACCGCCCAACGAGTCGCGGTGGAACGGCGAGGCACCGCTGAGCGCGGCGCACAGCAGCACCCCGAGCGACCAGAGATCGGCCTCGGGCCCCGTGCCGCGGCCGGACATCCGTTCCGGCGCGGTGTATTCGGGTGAGCCGACGAATCCGCCGGTGTCGGTCAGCGTGGTGACACCGGGGACCTGGGCGATACCGAAGTCGGTGAGTACGACCCGGCCGGTGCCCGACTCCATCAGGACGTTGGCGGGCTTGATGTCGCGGTGCAGTACCCCGCGGGTGTGCGCGGCCCGCAGCGCGCCCAGCAGTGCGACACCGATCCGGGCGGCCTCGCGCGGCGCGACCGGCCCGCCGCTCTGCAGCCGGTCGGCCAGCGACGGGCCCTCCACCAGCTCCATCACAATCCACGGCCGGCCGTCCTGCTCGACGACGTCATGCACGACAATCACATTCGGGTGCTTGATCCCGGCGACCGTCCGCGCCTCCCGCACCGCCCGCTCACGCTGCACCCGCGGCTCGGACCCGGACGCCCCCTCGCCTTCACCCTCACCGGCCTCCTCGTCCAAGTGCAGTTCTTTGACCGCGACTTGGCGGGCCAACAGCTCGTCGGTGGCGCGCCAGACCGTCCCCATACCGCCGCGGCCGAGCCGTACTCCCAGGCGGTACCGGCCACCGATCAGCCGGCCCTCGCCCCCGAAGATCCCCATGGGCCCATCTTCCCGCACCGGCCCCTCACGGGAAGGGCGTCACCTCGGGGACCGGCCAAGGTCGCCCAGGCCGCGACACCGGCCCCCGCCCGCCGTGATCCACCGCCCCTGCGGAGGCAGTTGCCGCGCTGCCCCGTGAAGGCGGGCGTTGCACTGCCGCCCCGTGAAGGCGGTTGCCACGCTGACCCCCTAGAACCCCCTAGAAACCCCGAGAACCCCCGACCGCACGACACACGGGGTGGAACCTCCACCTGCTCTTCCACCGTCCTTGACACAGTGAGGCTGTCGTACGGGAACAACCGGTGCGGTGGCCACGAGAAGCGGATCGGGGGTCGGTCATGGTGATGCAGGACGGTGGAACGGTGGATGTCCGTCCGGGCCCCGATCCGGGCCGGGCCGCCCCGTCGCACGGCGGCGCCTACCGTGCGACCGCCGTGTCCCTCGCCCTCTACGCCGGTGTGCTGCTCGCCTGGACGGCCTACGGCATCGCCCAAGGGGACGGCAACGTCTGGGACTTCCTGGAGGGCCTGTTCAACCCGGGTGCCTCCCCCACAACCCAGATCCTCGGCCCGTACGAATGGGCCTTCACCGTCGGGTTCCTGGTGATCGCCGGACTGGCACTGGCCCGGCGACGGGTGGCGCGCTCCGCGGCGCTGCTGTCCGGCTGGGTGCTGCTCGCCGTCTCCCTGCGGGAGGGCATGGGCCTCTCCGACGCCGCCTACCGCGATCTGTACGGCCACGATCCGCTGGGCGGCTGGGTGCTCGCCACCCGCGGTCTGGGGCTGGTGGTGGCGCTGGTCGTGCTGTGCACGATGTTCCCGGCCACCGAGCGCCGCCGCGGCGGGCGCCCGTCCACCCCGGCGGCGGACGGCCCGGCGGCGGACGGCCCGGCGGCGGACGGCCCGGAAACCTGGCGGCGCCGCCCGTCCCGGATCTGCGGGGCGCTGTTCCTGCTGATGTGCCTGGCACGCCTCGGCTGGCTCGTCGGCGATCTGACGACCCCCGACGGGGACGTGGGCCACTACCTGCACGACGCGGTCGACGGCTCGGTGCTCGGCACCCTCGATCTGGCGGCGCCCAGCGCGTTCACCACCGTCGGATCGGTGCTCGTCCTCCTCGTCCTCGGGGTGCTGGCCCTACGAGGACGACGGGAAGTGCGCGGCGCGCTCCTGACGTTCGCCGCGCTGGAGCTGTACATCACCGTGCGGACGGTCGTCCTGCTGACCGTGACGGACTTCTTCAACCGCTCCTTCGAAACCCCCCAGGGCGCCCTGTCGCTCGTCACGACCGCCTACGCCCTGGCGGCCATGACCTCGGTGGTCGTCCTGGCCACCGGCCGCGGCTTCGGCCCGTACGGCGGCATGCGGACGGAGGGGTTGCGGGCGGCGGCGGTGGGACGGGGCGGGGGGCTGTAGCGTCACGCCCCGGTTTCCCGGCCCAGCCCCCTGGCCCAGTCCCGCACTGCGGGGTCGGCCAGGCTGTCGCCCAGCCAGTCGTGGTCGAGGCCGGCTCCCGGAAGGGACGGTACGACCGCGACGTAGAGACCGGCAGCACGCGCCGAGGCGATGCCGGTGGCCGAGTCCTCGAAGGCGACGGAACGCTCCGGGGCCGCACCGAGCGTGGCGCATGCCGTGAGGTAGAGCTCCGGTGCGGGCTTGGGGGAACGCACCTCGTCGGCGGCGAACGAGTGGGTGAAGCAGTCGGCGAGGCCGGCCGACCACAGCGCCGCGTCCAGCAGTTCCCGGGGGCTGTTGCTGGCCACCGCGACAGGGACGGCCGCCCGGCAGGCGCGCACCAGGTCCGCCGCCCCGGGGAGGGCCGCGGCGCCCCGCGAAAGCTCCTTGCGGACCCTTTCGAGGAGTTCGGCGGCGATTTCGGCACCGGCGTCGGGGCGTCCGAAGTACTGCGCCATGGCCTCTCCGGCGGCCTCCACGGTGCGGCCGATGACCAGGGCCTTCTGTTCAGGACCGAAGGGATGGCCGTGCGCCGCGAAGATGGCCGTTTCCGCCACGGTCGCGCAGGCCTCGGTATCGACCAGCAAGCCGTCGCAGTCGAAGACCACGGCCTCGGCGCCGGTGGGGAGCGGGCGCATGCGGATGTCCTTGATCATGAGCGAACACACTAGGCCGGGCCCTCCGGAACGTCCATGTTTTTGCCCGGAATCAGGCAGGAATGGCGGAGTTCGCGGCTGGTTTCGCGCCACACACCTCCGGTGATGCGCCCGGCATACACCAACATGACCTGGGGTCAGCCGATCGGATCGGGCTCCCCCGGAACGAGGGCGCCCAGGGGGCGTGGGCGCCGTGCACGGGCGTAGCGTGGTCGGTACGTCCTTCTCGCGGGGGTGGCCATGGAGTTGTCCGAGGAACCCGGCATCGGTGAGCGCATCGCCCGGCTACGCGCACGCCGGAAGCTGACGCAGGAGACCCTGGCCGAGCGGGCGGGCCTGTGCGTCGACACCGTCCGGAAGCTCGAACAGGGCGTACGCCGCACGGCGCGGCTCACGACGCTCAACGCGCTGGCCAGAGCCCTGGACGTGGAGCCGTCGGCGCTCGTCGGGCAGCCTGCCACCTTCGAGGTGCGCAGCGAGGGCGAACAGCCCTCCGTCCTGGCGCTGCGCCAGGCCGTCTCGCCCGTGTCCGACCTGCTGGGCGACGATCCGGACTCCGAGGACCCGCCGGGCATCGCGGCGCTGCAGGCCGCCCTGCGGTCGACGGAACGCATCCGCCGCGAGGGGCGGATGGCGGAAATCGGTGCGCTGCTGCCGCAGTTGATCAGGGATGCCAAGGCGGCCGCCCGCGCCACCACCGGGGCCGAGGCCGCTGCGGCCCACTCGGTCCTGGCCGAGGCCTATCAGGTCGCCGCCACGACGCTGACGGCGCTGGGCAAGGAGGACACCGCCTTCACCGCCCTGGAACGGTCAATGACAGCGGCGGCCCGGGGAGACGACCCCCATCTGGAGACCGCCGGCTTCTCCAGCCTTGCCTGGGTGCTCACCAAGCAGGGGCGGCTGGCCGACGCCGAACGCGTCGCGCTGAACGCCGCCGAACGCATCGAACCGGGATTCCGCTCCCCACCGCTCGAACTGGCTCTGTGGGGAATCCTGCTGCTCCGTGCGGCAACCGCCGCGGTCCGCCTGGAGCGGCGCGACACCGTACGGGATCTGCTCACGATGGCGAGCGCGGCGGCGGCCAGGATCGGCACGGACCGCCTCGACTACGCGACGCCCTTCGGCCCGACCAACGTCGGCGTGGCCAGGGTCAACTTCCTGGTGGAGATGGAGGAGAGCGCCGAGGCACTGCGCACCGCGCGCACCGTCCCCGAGCTGCACACGCTGCCCCCGACCTGGCGCGCGCGGTTCCACGTGGACCGCGCCCTGGCCTTCACCGATCTGCACAAGGACGACGGCGCGGTGCAGGCGCTGCTCGCCGCCGAGCGCACCGCCCCCGAATGGATGCGCTACCACTCCACGAGCCGCCGTCTGGTGGCCGACCTCCGCCAGCGCGAACGCCGGCGCACCTCACCGCTCACGGAACTGGCCGACCGTCTTGATCTCGACGGGTAGGACAGGGCGTCCCAGCGGCGGCGGAAAGTGGCACAGCACGTCACTGTCCGGGCCGCAGGTCCGCGCCTAGCGTTGCCGCACCGTCAAGAACGACGGGCCCCGCGGCCGTCGCGAACGGCCCCGGCGACATGCCACCCCACGAAAGCAGGTCGACGTGACCCACGCTCCCCCCGTCCGCACCCCCCTCCGAACGCACCGGCAGAACGCGCAAGCGGAGGGCGCCCGATGAGCACGCCCGCCACCCCCCGGCTGCTCCCCTGGACCGGTCAGGACGGCAAACCCTGCTATCTCCTCACGGACCGGGACGACAGCCCACTCTCCCGGCGCGCCGATCAGGTCGAGGCGCTGCAACTCAGGATGGGGGCGGGGCTGCTGGAGCACGCGCGGGCGCTGATCGATGACCCGGCGGTGGATGCGCGGCAGTTGCGGTTTTTGTCGGCTCAACTCAGTGCCGCGCTGCGGGACGCCTTACGGGTCGCGCAGAGCCGCGGTGCCCGGTCAGCCGACGACGATATCCCGTCTGACCTGGGGTTTTGAGGAGGCGCCAGGGCGCTTGCCGGGCGTGCGGGGGAGATCCCCCTCCGGAACGCCCCCGCACGCACGCGGCGGCCGTCGCGTGTGGGGGTCGCGGCGGCCGCCGATGTGAACTGCAACGCGTCTTGGGCCTGTGGCCTCTTCAGTGGTGCAGCATGTGAACAACTCTGCCCGCGGGGTCCTCCCCGCGGCATCCTCCAGAGGTCGCGGGCTCACCCCCGCCGCTCGGCGGGGGTGCGGGGCCGCCACAGGGCGGTCCGGGACGGCGGGGAAGCGGAATCGCGCGACGCCGGGCGGTTTTGCGAGCTCGGATGGGCGCGAAGGAGAAAGGGGCGGCCGGTGATCCGTGTCGCTGTGGTGGACGACGAGCGGCTGGTCAGATCCGGACTGCGGATGATCCTGGGGACCGCCCCGGACATCGAGATGGTCGCGGACTGCAGCGGCGCCGAGGCCGTGGAGACCGTGCTGCGGTGCGCGGCCGAGGTCGTGTTGCTGGACATCCGGATGCCGGACGTGGACGGGCTGACCGTCCTGCGCCGGCTGCGCGCCGCCCCGAATCCGCCCGTGGTGGCGATGCTGACCACCTTCGACGCCCAGGAGTACCTGACGGCGGCGCTGCGCGAAGGCGCGGCCGGGTTTCTGCTCAAGGACTCCGATCCGGAACAACTCGTACGGGCCGTAAGGACGCTGGCGGCGGGCGGCAGTGTGCTCGATCCCGGGGTGACCCGTGCGGTGATCGGGGGCTATCTGACCGCCGAGGACCAGGCCGCCGCGAACCGGGCGGTGCGCGGGCTGACCCCGCGGGAGTCCGAGGTGCTGGCCCTGCTCGGCGAGGGCCTGGCCAACGCCCAGATAGCCGACCGGATGGGGCTCGCCCCCAGTACGGTCAAGGACCATGTGCGCGCCCTGCTGGGGAAATTGGGCGGGATCAACCGCATCCAGGCGGCCATCGTGGCCGACCGGGCCGGTCTGGTGGCGAGCGACCCTCGGGGGTCGTGGTGAGAGCCGGGGGCGGGAGCGGCGGGGGGAACGGCAGAGGCAGCGGCAGCGGCAGCGGCAGCGGCAGGGTGAACGGTTCGGTGACCTCCGGCCCGGGGACACCCGGCAGCCGAGGAACGTCCGGCCGGGACGCACTGCCGCCCGGCACCGGCGTGGGGCGGGCTCTGACACGCGGGCCGGTCGGACGGCGGCTGCGCAAGGTCGCTCCGCTGGCGGTCCCCGTTCTGCTGGCGATCGCCGACGCGATGCTGGTCAACGGCGTCGAACTCGACCTGGAAGTGGGCGTCTCGATGGCGGCGGCGGCCGCCCTGCTGGTGCGCCGCCGCTTCCCCCTGCTGGTCTTCCTCTTCACCCTTCCCGGGCTCTACATCGGCTACATCTGGTTCGCGCCGATGATCGCGCTCTACACCCTGGCCGCCCTGCGGCCCGGCCGGGCGCGGCTCGGCGGCTGTGCGCTGCTGCTGATCGCCGCGCACTTCTTCCCGTATCCGATCTCCGACTTCGAACTCACCGCGTACCGGGAGAACACCCTGGTACTGATCGACGCCAGCGTCACCTCGGCCGCCCCCATCGCCCTGGGGCTGCTGGTGCGCACCCGCCGGGAACTGGCCTCCCGCGTCGAGGACCTGACCCGCAGCCTGCGCCGCGAGGACCGGCTGCTCGCGGACCGGGTCAAGACCACCGAACGTGCCCGGCTCGCCCGTGAGATGCATGACGTGGTGGCCCATCAGGTCAGCCTGATCAGCCTGCAGGCGGGGGCGGTGCAGGTGAGCACCGAGGACGCGGAGGCGCGCGCGGGCGCCAGGACGATCCGGGAGTTGTCCGTACGGACGCTGGAGGAGCTGCGGCACATGGTGGGCGTGCTGCGGGCGGACGGCGGTGAGGCGGCGGAGGCGCGCGACCTGGCTCCCCAGCCGGACCTGGAGGAGCTGCCGCGGCTGATCGAGATGAGCGCGCTGGATGTGACGTACGAGCGGGGTGTGGTGGCCGGTGCCGGCGGGGTGAGCGGTGCGAAGACGGTGGAACGGGCGGCCTTCCGCACGGTCCAGGAGGCACTGACCAACGTCCGCAAGCATGCGCCGGGGGCGCGGGTGCGGGTGCGGGTGGATCCGGTGGACACGGTCCGGGGCCCGGCGACGGACGGAGCGGAGATGGCGGACGGAGCGGAGATGGCGGACGGAGCGGAGGTGGCGGACGGGACGGAGGCGGCCCACGGGGCACGGGCGGCGGACGGGACGGAGGCGGCCCACGGGGCACGGGCGGCGGACGGAGCGGCGGCGGCCGACGGGAGCCGTACGGCGCACGGGCTGCGGGTGGAGATACGCAACGGGCCGCCGGACGCAACGGCGACGGTCCCGGCCCTTCCCGGGGGCGGACACGGCCTGGTGGGGCTGCGCGAGCGCGCACAGATCCTCGGCGGGACGCTGGAGGCGCGGCGCACCTCCGACGGCGGCTTCGTCGTACGGGCGGAATTCCCGTACGGAGCGGGGCGAAACGAAGTAGAGCGGGGTGAAGCGAGGTAGAGCGGGGCGGGCCACGGGGCGGGAGCAGCGGCCGGGTACCGGGGCCGGTCCCGGTGCCGGAGGCGTCGGCCCGGGGCCTCGGCCCGAGGTGCGTCAGGCGGGAGGCGTCAGACGGCGGCGTCAGGCGGAGAGCGGTGCGGCGGCCTCGTCGACGGCGGTGCGCAGGTCCGGGTAGACCTCGAAGAGCCGGCGCACGCCCAGTGCGGCCAGCACCCGGTTGACGTGTGAGCCGTCCACGGCCCCCTGGGCGGGGAGGATCAGCCGCAGCCGCCCCTGGCAGGAGCGCATCAAGCGGCGGGCGGCGATCAGTACGCCGACACCGCTGGAATCGCAGAACCGCACTTCGGAGAGGTCGAGCACCAGAGATCTCCGCCCGTCCGCCACCGCGTCGTGCACATGCTGGCGCACCGCCGGTGAGGTGACCAGGTCCATCTCACCGGACACCTGGAGTACGGCCCAGGGGCCCTTTTCGTCCTCTGCCACCTTCAACGACACGCGCTCGAAGCCTTTCGCTCGCTTTCGTACCGGATGATGACGGACCGCATCCGGAAATCATCCTTCCCCGCCTCGACTGCCCGGCCCCTCTCCCCTGAAACTCTTCCGAATCCTTGGCGCAACAGGCAGTACGCCTAAGGCTATGCCCCTAAGAGCACAGCTCTTCGCCGAGATCCGGTCACACACGGATAACACATGGCCCCATACGGGCATGAACGATCCGCATCGATCCACTGCGATCGGGCATTATCGCCACAAAGCGAGGGCACCGGTCCGTCAGGGCTTTACCATCCCCGTACCCCTCAGGGCTCGGTTTGCCGCAAAGGAGCATGCGTTGTCAGACCCGCGCATTACATTCGAGGGCACGGCGGGTCCTGTGACGGTGCACACAGGTCCGGGCATGCGGGTGCAGGAGTGACGGCAGAGGTGTGAGCCCGGAGGCGCCGGGCAGGGATGGGGATCCGATGGGACACGACGCCCCACCACGGTGGGACAGGCGGATGCAGCAGCGGCTCGCCCACGGCGAGGCGGCCGCGCTGGGTGAGCTCTACGACCGCTTCGCCTCTCTGGTGCACAGCCTCGCCTACCGCGTCCTGGACGACGAGGACGCCGCCGACCGCGTGACCCGCGAAGTGTTCGGCTACATCTGGGAGCACCCGGATTCCTACGACCCCAAGCACGGCCCGCTGCGCTCCTGGGTCGCCGGTGTCACCCGCCATCAGGCCGTCCAGCGGCTGCGCCAGGCCGAAGCGGCCTCGGCGCGCGACGGCGGACCCGACGCACCCGCGCCCGCCGAAATAGAGCAGAAGATCCGCGAGGCCTCCACCGCGGCCCGCGCCGACTTCATCGTCACGTCCATGCCCGCGCCCCTGCGGGCCGCCCTGGAGCTGGCGTACTTCCAGCGCCGCGACTACCGCCAGACCGCCGCCGACCTCGGTGTCACGGAGGACGAGGCCCGGCGCCGGCTCCGCCTGGGCCTGCAGCTGCTGTCCACCGCCCACAACCACCAGGCCCTGCCGCCCGCCCACCGCTCCGCACCCGTCCCGCGCTCCGCACCCGCCTCGTCCCATGGGCCGCAGGCGTCGCGCACTCCCCACGGAACGCGCCCGCCGTCCCAGCACACCGGCCCGGGGACCTCCGCACCGCCCGGCGGCCCGGGACACGGACGGTCCCGGTGAACGGCCCGGACGAATGGGACGGCCGCGAGCTGCCCGGCAGCCCCGGCGAACGGCCGCGGATACCTTCCCCGCGCACCGCGGCCGAGGACCACGGCCCGCTCCCTGACGACCTGCCGGTACCCGTCCGCGACCCGGCATCGGACACCGGCGAGGGCCCCTGCGAACCGGAAGCCGAGCCCGTGACCGAGCTGCCCGCTGCCGTCCCTCGCCCCGCACCGGCGGCCGGCCAGCCGCACCGGGTCCTCAAGTCGCTGCTCGGCGCCTGGGCGCTGTCGGCCTGCTCCACCGAGGAGACGGCCGCGGTCGAGGCGCATCTGACCGACTGCGCCTCCTGTGCGGACGAGGCGCTGCGGCTGCGCGATGCGGTCGGGCTGCTGCATCCCGCCGACAGCCTCGACCTCGATCCGCTGCTGCGCTCCCGTGTACTGGAGGGCTGCCTGGGCCGCCGCCCGGCCCGTATCCCGGTGCCCGAGTGGGCGACGCCGTACGACGCGGAGACCGCCAAACTGGACGCGCTGCTGCGCGACATGGGCGAGGCGGAGTGGCGCGCTCCGGTGCGGCTGCGCTGGTTCGAGGGGGAACGCCCGGTCGAGCGGGAGTCCACCGTCGCCGGCGTCATGGGGCATCTGATGGCGGTCGACGGCCTGGTCGCGACGGCTCTCGGACTGCCCGACCCGCTCGGCACGACCGCCCCGCCGGGCACCCCGGATCCGCTGATCCGTACGGAAACGTTCTGGCGGACGCCGGCCGAGGAGCACAGCCCGCTCGCCCTGCGCGCACCGTGGCGTGACCAGAGCTATGCGCTGATACGGCAGGTGTCGTTCGCCGGCGACAAGGTGGCCGAGCTCGCCGTGCCGTACGGGGATTTCCGGCTCACGCTGCGCGACGCTTTCCTGGACCGCGCCTTCGAGTGCTGGGTGCACGCCGGGGACATCGCGGAGGCTGTGGACTATCCGTATGTGCCCCCGGCCGCCGGGCATCTCCACCTGATGGTCGACCTCGCCGCCCGGTTGCTGCCCAGCGCGCTGGCCGACCGCCGGCGGGCCGGGCTGGCCGCGCCGCCGCAGCGACTGGTCGAGGCGGGCGCCCCGGGCCGTACGCTCCATCTGGAGGTCGAGGGCAACGGCGGCGGGCACTGGTACATAGCGCTGGACTCACCGGCCGCGCTCGGCACCCCGGACCGCACCGTCGCCCATATCGCCCTGGACAGTGCCGAGTTCTGCCAGCTGGCCGCGGGCCATATCTCCCCCGAGGAGGCCGCGGCCGGGCAGAACGGCGAGCGGGACGCGATCCGCGACGTGCTCTTCGCGACCGCGTCGCTGTCCCGGCTCTAGGAGCCTACGGCTCCGGGGCTGGGCTCTTTGGGGAGCGGGCCCCGCCAGTAGGGGGCGGTCGAACGTGTCCCGTAGGGGGTCCGAGCGCCCCCCTCGGGGCCACAACGTGAGAGATGCGGAAGGTATTCCGCGTCGGGAGGTATTCCGCGTCGGGAGGTATTCCGCGTCGGAAGGCGTTCCGCAGCGGAAACGACCCCACCACGGCGGGACGAGAAACCACTCCGCCACGGCAGGACGAGAACCCGCTCCACCGCCGCAGGACGACGCGCCTACGCGAAGACGACCGTCCGGCTGCCGTTGAGCAGGACCCGGCGCTCGCTGTGCCACTTCACGGCCCGGGCCAGCGCCTGGCACTCCACGTCCCGGCCGATCGCCACGAGCTGGTCCGGCGTGACGTCGTGGCCGACGCGCTCGACCTCCTGCTCGATGATCGGGCCCTCGTCGAGGTCGGCGGTGACGTAGTGCGCGGTGGCACCGATGAGCTTCACCCCGCGGGCGTGCGCCTGGTGGTACGGCTTGGCGCCCTTGAAGCTCGGGAGGAAGGAGTGGTGGATGTTGATGATCCGGCCGGACAGCGCCTTGCACAGATCGTCCGAGAGCACCTGCATATAGCGGGCGAGCACCACCAGCTCGACGTTCTCCGCCTCCACCAGCTCCAGCAGCTGCGCCTCGGCCTGGGCCTTGGTGTCGCGGGTGACCGGGATGTGGTGGAAGGGGATGTCGTACGAGCCGACCAGCTCGGCGAAGTCCGTGTGGTTGGAGACCACGGCCGCGATCTCGACCGGCAGCGCCCCGATCCGGGAGCGGAAGAGCAGGTCGTTGAGGCAGTGCCCGAACTTGGACACCATCAGGACGATCCGCATCTTCTCGTCGGCCCGGTGGATCTGCCAGTCCATGCCGAAGGAGTCGCCCACCGCGGCGAAGCTGGCGCGCAGCTTGTCGACGCTCACCGAGGAGTCCGCGCTGAAGTGGACCCGCATGAAGAACAGCCCGGTGTCGTGGTCACCGAACTGCTGACTGTCCTCGATGTTGCAGCCGGTGATGAAGAGGTAGCTGGACACGGCGTGCACGATCCCCTGCTTGTCCGGGCAGGACAGGGTGAGGACGTACTGATCGTTCCGATCGTGCTGACCGGGCTGGGTGGGCTGCGACTCGCTCATGACCTCATAGGGTCGCACACCTGCCGGGCAGGTCAGGCCGGGGCATCCGCCTGACCGGTCATGATGGCCAGCACCTCCAGCGAGCGCGGCGCGGCGTCGGGGTCCTCGCCGTCCGCCGTCGTCAGCTGCACATGGGCCTCCCGGGCCGCGTGCACGGCCTCCGGCCAGCCCTGGTGTTCCAGGTACGCGGTCACCGGAGCGTCCGCGCCGACCTGGTGCATGATCCGCAGCACCCGGAGCACGGCGGCATCGACGAGCTGCGCCTCCCGGGAGTCCCGGAAGATCGTGCCGACGTATTTCTCGGCGGACCAGTTGTCCAGCCAGGTGTCCTCGACGAGGCGGTAGACGGCGTCGGTGACATCTCCGTACCCGGGCAGACCGGCCAGCCAGGCCTCCTGCTGGAAGGCGGGGTCGGAGAGCATGTGCAGCGCGGAACGCACATTGCTGCGCCAGCGCCACCACGGCATGTCGTTGAGTGGCATACCGCCCATGGTGGTCGAGCGGCGCCCGCGACGGGAAGACTTCTCCGAACCTTGCACAGCAATCGATCGTACGTTCTTCACCAACGATCTCAAGCTGCCCCCCGGAGTTCACCTCTGCGTCACCGAGCATTGCCTCGTCGTCACCAGCCCGTTCCGGGCAAGACGGAAGGCTGCTGTGCCATGACCGGACGGCGACGCCCCCTCCCCCGCCCCTTCTCCTCGGTTCCCGCGGCCACCACCGCTTCGGCGGCGGCGTGTACGGCGGTCCTTGCGTCGCTGCTCTCGGGCTGCGGCTCGCCCGCCGGGGCGGCGGAGGATGTGGGGGACAAGGCGCCGGTCACGGTGATGACCTGGGCTCCCGAGGGCACCAAGGCGACCAATATGCCGGGGATGCCGGCCATGGCGCAGGCCTACGCCCGCTGGGTCAACTCCCGGGGCGGTATCCGGGGCCACCATCTGAAGGTGCTGACCTGCAACGAGCAGAACGACTCGGTGACCGCGGCGCACTGCGCCCAGCGCGCGGTGACCGAGGGCGCCGTCGCCGTCGTCGGCTCGTACAGCCAGTTCGGCCGCTCGTTCATGTCGCCGCTGGAGGTCAAGGGGATCCCCTTCATCGGCGGCTACGGGGCCTCGGACGAGGAGTTCGAGAGCCCGCTGTCCTACCCGGTCAACGGCGGCCAGGCCTCCCTGCTCGCCGGCAACGGCCGCCAGCTGGCACACGACTGCTCGCGCGTCGCGCTCGTCCGGCCGGACACCATCCAGGGCGACCAGATGCCGTCCCTGCTCAACTCCGGCCTCCAGAGCGGCCATCGGCACCCGGCCAAGGACATCAAGGCGCCCGAGGACGGTACCGACTACTCGTCCGAGGTGAACCGCGCACTGGACGGGGTGGATGCCGACCCGGCCGTCCACGGCACCTCGGCGGCCGACGGCAAGGTGCCCGGCTCCTGTGTGGCCGCCTCGCTCGGCGACCACACGGACACGTTCTTCGACTCGTTCCGGCGGCTGCAGGAGGACCGTCCCAAGGTGCGGGTCGCCTCCGTCCTGGGCAGCGTCGGCCAGTCGCTGCTGAACCGTACGGGCGGCAGCGCCGGGCCGCTGGAGGACGCGGACATCACCGGCTGGTACCCGGTCGCGCACGATCCGCGCTGGCAGCCGATGCGCAAGGTCATCAACGACTTCGCCTTCGACGACAACCGCATCGACCCGGCCGACCAGGGCGTCCAGACGACCTGGATCGCCTACACCGTCCTGCGCGCCCTGATCGGGCAGCTCGACGACGCGGGCGTGGACGACATCACCCCGCACGCCCTGCAGACGACGCTGGACCGCGGTGACCACGCCATCGACACCGGCGGCCTCACCCCGAAGCTGCGCTGGCGGGACGACGACATGCTCGCCGTCCAGGACTTCCCGCGCATCGTGAACGGGATGGTGACCTACCAGGTCGTCAGGGACGGCGAGTTGATCGCCGCCCAGGACGGCTTCGTGAATGTCACCAAGACGCTGGAGCGGCGGCGCACGGACAGCTGATATCCCTGCGCCTGCCCCTACCTCTGCCTCTGGCCCTGCGACTGCCCCTGCTCAGAGCTGTTCGGGGCGGCGCTCCGTCAGGCCGTACTTCTTGGCGAGCGGGTTCCAGATCTGGGCCGCCTGCTTCTTGGCCGTGGTCGCCTGGCCGCTGGCCGCATTGCCCTGGGCGGTCTGTCCGCTGAGCCGGGCCTTGCCCTTGTGGCAGCCCTTCTTGCTGCCGACCTGGCCGGCCCAGGCCGCGTAATGGTTGTCCGCGGCCGCCGAGGACTGCCAGGCCTTGGTCAGCATGGCGGTCAGCTGGGCGTGGTTCGGGATCTTGTCGACGGGCAGCTGCTGCAGCCGCTTCACCAGGTCGTTGCGCTGGCCGGCCGCGGCGCGCAGGTCCTTGGCCGCGCCGCCGAGGTTGCTGCAGGACTTGATGCTGTTGACGGCGCCGATCACCGAGGAACGGCTGTTGTTGCTGTCGCCCAGCAGCGCGTCCAGGCCCTTGGCCTGTGCCTCGGCGGGATCGGCGGACGGCTTCGGCTGCTCCGAGTCCTTGGCCGCCTTCGTCGTGCCCGCTCCGGCGTCCTGCTTCTTCGCGGCGGGCTCGTCGCTTCCCCCGCTCAGCGCCCAGCCGAGGCCGAGACCGGCCCCCGCGAGCGTCACGATGACGATGCCGACGATCACGGCCGGGGCGAGCCGGCGGCGGCCGCCACCGTCGTCGTCGTACGAGGCCGGCTGGTCGTAGCCGCCGGGCGGGAACTGCTGGCCCTGGTAGCCCTGGCCCTGGCCCTGCTGGCCGTACGGCGGGCGGCCCGGGTCCTCGAAGCGCGGCAGCTGTGCGGTGGAGTCCGGGGCGCCGGGCTGACCGGGTGCGCCCGGCCCGTCACGGAACAGGCCGTCGAACTCGGCGGGGGTGGGACGGTCGCCGGGCGCGCCCGGGCGGACGCCGTACGGCGCGCCGGGCGGCGGGGGCGGTGCGGCGGCGCCGACCGGCGCGATGAGCTGGGTGGCCTCGGCGTCACCCGCGCCCTGGGCACCGGGCATCGGCTGCGACTGCGGCATCGGCTGGGCCTGGCCCTGGCCCTGGGGCCTGGCCTGGTTCGGCTTGATGGCGCGCAGCATCGTGGTGGATTCGTCGGGCGTCTCGGGCCGGGTGCCCGCCTCGGGCGGCAGCGGCGCGGCACCCGGGCCGCCGGGCTGCTTGTCGAAGCCGGACTGCTCGTCGAAAGGGGGGATGAGCGCAGTGGCCTCCGCGTCGCTCGCGGCGGGCGGCAGCGGCGCACCGGTCTGCGGGGTCGCCCGCACCAGCTCTCCGGACGGGCCCTGCGGCGGCTGCCCGTACTGCTGCTGGGCCTGCTGCGACTGCTGAGGCGGCTGGGGCGCCTGCTGCGGCATCGAGGGCGGCAGCGGCGGTACCGGAGGCTGCCCCTGGGGCGCCGCCGGGAAGCCCTGGCCGCCCTGCGACTGCTGCGGCTGCTGCGGCTGGGCGGGCGCCGGGGAGGCATGAGAGGGCTGGGAGGCCTGGGGCTGCTGGGCGTGCTGCCCCTGCTCCGGGGCGTATCCCTGCGGGCCCTGGCCGTAACCCTGCTGCCCCTGCCCCTGCCCCTGGGCATGCGCCTGCGGCTGAGGCTGCTGGTACCCCTGGCCGTACGTCTGCGCCTGCTGCGGGCCGGGCGCCTCGCCGTACTGGCCGGGCGCCTCGCCGTACTGGCCGGGCGCCTCGCCGTACCCCTGCTGCGGGGCGGGCGCGGCCTGCGGGCCGGGTCCCCAGGGCTGGCCCCACGGCTGCCCGGCCGGCGGTGCGGCCTGCTGGTCGGGCACCCAGGGCTCACCGTTGGCGGGCAGCACAATGCCCTCTCGCGCGGGACCGGCCGCAGAATTCTGCGGGTCGTGACCCTGTCCGCTCTGCGTCACCGTGACTCCTACCAACGTGCAGACCTACGGAATCGTCGGCTGCACGCTACCGGGTCGCAGCAACGTTCGACCACGTCGCCTGGTCACCACCCCCGGCCGCCCCCGGCACGCACCGGGCGAGCCCGGCGCGCGGCCCGCCCGACGGCGTGCGACATACCCGACGCTGTACAACAAAGCCGTACAACAAAGCCGTACAACGACGCTGCACAACGAAGCCCTACGCCGAAGGGGCCGCTCCTTTTCCGTGCCGCCGCCGCTCCCGCGATGAGGCGTTGTTCACGCTTCCCGCGGCGCCGTTCACGCCGCCGCCGTGGCCCGCAGCTCCAGCCGGCTGCTGAATTCCCGCACCACCGGTTCGTCCCGGAAAGGCTCCAGGCGCAGCTGGAAGTCCTCCAGATACTCCGCACCGCGGTCCGTACGCAGCCCGCTCAGCAGCTCCACCGCCCGGGTGCCCGTATGGCAGGCCTGCTCCACCTCCCGCTGCTGCGCCTGCGCACCGGCCAGCAGCAGCAGACCGATGGCCCGCCGCCGCGCCCGGCCCTCCGGGTGCCCGTCCAGCGCCTCCTGCGCACGCTGTCCGGCGGGCCCCGGCTGCCCCAGGTCGCGGTGACAGTGGGCGAGTTCATCGGCCAGATACGCCTGGTCGAAGTGCGAGATCCAGACCGGGTCGTCGCCCGCCTCGGCCGACGCGTCGGCGCGCTCCATCGCGGCGACCGCCCGGCCGGCCACCACCTGGAAAGCCCGGCCGTCGCCCATCAGGGCGTGTCCGCGTGCCTCCGCCGCGCAGAACATCGCCTCGGCCCGCGGGGTGACATGGCCCCGGGCGCCCTCCTGGGCGGCCCGTGCGAGCTGGGCGATCTCCCGGGGATTGCCGAGCGAGGCGGCGAGGTGGCTCATGCTCGCGGCCAGGACGTAACCGCCGTAGCCGCGGTCGCCGGCCGCCTGGGCCAGCCGCAGCGCCTGGATGTAGTAGCGCTGGGCGAGGCCGGGCTGGCCGGTGTCGACGGCCATATAGCCGCCCAGTTCGGTCAACCGCGCGACGGCGGCGAAGAGTTCCCGTCCGACGGACTCGCGGTACGAGCCGGCCAGCAGCCCCGAGACCACGCTGTTGAGGTAGTGCACGACGACCGGCCTGACGTGCCCGGCGCCGAAGCGGTGGTCGAGTTCGCTGAGCGCCGTGGTCATGGCGCGTACCGCCTCGACGTCCGAGATCCCGACCCGGGCACCGGCGTTCCGGGCGACCTGGCTGTCCGCTCCGGTGATCAGCCAGTCGCGGCTGGGCTCGACCAGGGCGGAGGCCGCGACCGTGGAACCGCTGAGGAAGTCGCGCCGCCCGACGTCGCTGCGCCACAGCTCGCAGACCTGCTCGATGGCCCCGAGGACGGTCGGCGAGAACTGCAGTCCCACCCCGGAGGCGAGGTTCTTGCCGTCGGCCATCCCGATCTCGTCGATGGTGACCGTGCGCCCCAGCTTGCGCCCCAGCGCCTCCGCGATGACGGCCGGAGCGCGGCCCCGCGGCTGCTGCCCGCGCAGCCACCGGGCCACGGAGGTCTTGTCGTAGCGGAGGTCGAGACCGTGCTCCGCGCCGCACATGTTGACGCGGCGGGCGAGCCCCGCGTTGGAGCAGGCGGCTTCCTGGATCAGCGTCTGCAGCCGTTCGTTGGGCTGGCGTGCGACGAGTGGCCTGGCGGCCATGCATGTACCCCCTGAGTACCGCTGTGCGTTCACCGGCGAACGCCGTTCCTCGTGATCGATTCCCCGTGAATATGCCGGATATCCGAGAGGTCCGGGATATGCGCGATAGGAGAGATCAGAGTGATACGCACTTTGCAGCGGATGCTCAGTTGTGAGCGTTTTAGGCCCTGTCCGGAGCATCCCCGGTGCGCAGCGCTCGTTCACGAGTAGGGAGGGTGCGCGGTGCCGTGCACAGATCGCGGCGCCGCCGTGCCGGGCTCCCCCGGGTGCACTTCGGCCTGCCGCCGGGCGGCCTCTCCGCCCGTCAGGCAGGTGGCTACCCGCTCCCCGGGTCCCGCCCGCATATGCGCCCCCACCGGTGCACCCATGCGCCCCACGTGCGAGAACGATGCGCCGGGGGGCCAACCGTCCGGCCGTAACCCTTGGTGACACCGGAAGTTGTCCTCAGCGTGGAAGAGACCATAGGAGTTACAGGTACCTCGCAGATCCCCGGGCAGCGCGGCAAGCAGCGTGGCGAGGAGCTGCTCGACACCGCGGTGCGTTACGCGGAGGAACGGCATTGGGACGTGTTCCCCGGCGCATGGCTGGAACACGACGGCGACACACTGCGCTGCTCGTGCGACGCCGGTGACTGCGCGGCGCCCGGCGCGCACCCGACCGCCCCCGGCTGGGCCGGACAGGCCACCGGCAGCGCCACCGCCGTCCGCCGGATGTGGAGCAAGCAGCCGCGGGCCTCGATCCTGCTGCCGACGGGCCGGGCCTTCGAGGCGCTGGATGTCCCCGAGACCGCGGGCTGTCTGGCGCTGGCCCGTATGGAACGGATGGCGCTGCCGCTGGGACCGGTGACCCGCACCCCCGGCCGGCGGATGCTCTTTCTCGTCCTTCCCGGTGCCTCGGTGAAGGTCCCGGCGCTGGTACGGAACCTCGGCTGGGCGCCGGCCGCGCTCGATCTGATCTGCCGCGGCGAGGGCGAGTACATCGCCGCACCGCCGACCCGGGTGGGCGCGCACGGGTCGGTGCAGTGGGCGCGCCGCCCCACCGCCACCAACCGCTGGCTGCCGGACGCCGAGGAGCTGATCAGCCCGCTCGCGTACGCCTGCGCACGGGACGCGGTCGCGGCCCGGGGGCGCTGATCCGGACCGGCCGGGTCCACTGTCCGGGCCGGCCGGTCCCACTGTCCCCGGGGGCGTCCATCGCCCGGCGGCCTCCGGTACCCGGTCGTATCGTGGGGTCCCTGACGGGGGCCAGGACGGCCTCTGCGGGGACGTCGAAGGGCAGGGCCGGTGGCGAACGAGCCGGAAGACATCGATCAGCACCTCGATCCGCACCTCGATCGGCGCGTCGATCCGCACCTCGATCAGCAGGCCGGGGCGGTGCCGCCGGAGCCCCCGTCGACCGTCTCTCCGGGCGGGGCGGCCGGGGCCTTTGGGGGCGCCGCGGCCGGCCCGCCCGCCGTACGCATCCAGGGGCTGTGGAAGAAGTTCGGCGAGCAGATCGCCGTCAACGGCATCGATCTGACGCTGCCGGCCGGGCGCTTCATCGGTCTGGTCGGCCCCAACGGCGCCGGCAAGACCACCACGCTGTCCATGGTGACGGGCCTGCTGCGACCGGACGCCGGGCTGGTCGAGATCGGCGGGCACGACGTCTGGCAGGACCCGGTGTCCGTCAAGTCCCGGATCGGGGTGCTGCCCGAGGGGCTGCGGCTCTTCGAACGGCTCTCCGGGCGTGAACTCCTCGGCTACATAGGCCGGTTGCGCGGCCTGCCGGGCGACGAGGTGGACAAGCGCGCCGGGCAGCTGCTGGACGTGCTCGATCTGGCGGGCGCGCAGAACAAGCTGGTGGTGGACTACTCCACCGGTATGCGCAAGAAGATCGGGCTGGCGGCGGCGCTGCTGCACAACCCCGAAATCCTCTTCCTCGACGAGCCCTTCGAGGGCGTCGACCCGGTGTCGGCGCAGACCATCCGCGGGGTGCTGGAGCGCTATACCGCCTCCGGGGCGACCGTGATCTTCTCCAGCCATGTGATGGAGCTGGTCGAGTCGCTGTGCGACTGGGTCGCGGTGATCGCCGCCGGGCGGATCCGTGCGGACGGCCCGCTCGCGGAGGTACGGGGCGCGGCGCCCTCGCTGCAGGACGCGTTCCTCGAACTCGTCGGCGCACGGGGCCGCGGTCCGGGAGCGAACCTCGACTGGCTGGGCGGTGGCGGCGCCCGATGAGCACCGAATCCCCCGTGGCGACCGCAGGACCGGCCGTCGCCCCTGCCCCGTCCCTGACCGGCGTCTTCGTCCGGCTGAAGCTGTCGCTGCTGCGCAACGGGCTGCGGCAGTCCACCGGGCGCGCGCTGGCCTACATCGCGTCCGTCATCGTCGGCCTGCTGTTCACCGCGGGTGTCGTGCTGGGGCTGATCGCGCTGCGCGGCACCGCGCATGTCGGCGCGCTGGTCGTTCTGCTCACCGGGATCCTCACCCTGGGCTGGGCGGTGATGCCGCTGTTCTTCCCCACGGGCGACGAGACGCTGGATCCGACCCGGCTGGTGATGCTGCCGCTGCGGCCGCGGCCCCTGATCGTGTCGCTGCTGGTGGCCTCGCTCGTCGGCATCGGCCCGGTCGTCACCCTGGCGCTGGCGGCCGGCTCGGTGATCGCGGTCGCCGACGGCCCGGCCGCCGCGGCCGTGGGTGTGGTGGCCGTCGTCCTGGTGGTGCTGGTGTGCGTGTCGCTGGCACGGGCGGTCGCCACCGCGTCGGTGCGGCTGCTGACCAGCCGCCGTGGCCGTGATCTCGCCGTACTGGGCGGCCTGTTCATCGCCATCGGCGCCCAGGGCATCAATATCGCCGCCCAGAAGCTGGGCCGGCCGGACGGCCTGTCCGTATTGGAGCCGGTGGGCGAGGTGCTGCGCTGGGTGCCGCCGGCCTCGGCGGTCAGCGCCGTCGAGGACGCCGGACACGGGGCGTACGGGCGGGCGCTGGCCGGCCTGGCGCTGGCGGCACTGGCGCTGGTCCTGCTGCTGTGGTGGTGGCAGCGCACCCTGACCACCCTGATGACGGCCCCGGACTCCTCGACCCTCCAGGCGGTGGAGAAGGACAGCGCACGCCGGGCCGGCGCGAGGGAGCGGGGGCTCGGGCGGCTGCTGCCGGACGGGCGGACCGGTGCGGTCATGCTCCGGACGCTGCGCTACGCCTGGCGCGACCCCAAGTCGAAGATGGCGTGGGCGACCGCGCTCGGCGTCGGCCTGCTGTTGCCGGCCGTCTCGGCCGCGCAGGGCAACGGCAGCATCTATACGTCGTTCTCGGCGTCGGCGCTGCTCGGGTCGCAGATGTACAACCAGTTCGGGCAGGACACCTCGGCGTTCTGGATGGTCGCCTCGACGATCGCCACCCCGCGGGACGCCTACCGGGAACTGCGGGCGCGCGCCTGCGCGCTGGCGCTGGTGGCCGTCCCGTACGTCACGCTGGTCGTGGCCGGCACCGCCGCCGTCATCGGGCCGTGGTCGGACTTCGCGGAGGTGTACGGGCTCTCGCTGGCCGTGCTGGGTGCGCTGATGGCGACCGGGGCGCTGTCGTCGGCGGTCTTCCCCTACTCGATCCCCTCGGAGGGCAACAAGAACGTCGCGCCGGGACAGGGCGCGATCGCCTGGTTCAGCCTCTTCGGCGGGGTGCTGGTGGGCGCCGTGCTGTGCGCGCCGCTGCTGGGCCTGACCATCTGGCTGCATGTCGCCGGTCTGCACGCTCTGCTGTGGGTGCTGCTGCCGGTCGGCGCGGTCTACGGCGTGGGCATCGCGGAGCTGGGACTGCGGGTGGCGGCGCCCCGGGTGGCGCGGCGGCTGCCGGAGATTCTGGTGGCGGTCAGCAAGGCCTGAGAACACGCGGCGGACGGGGCGGGCCGGACCGGGAACCGGGCGGACCGGGAAGCCGGCGGGCCGGACGGGGCGGGCCCGCCTGGCGCGCTCCCCGCCGCCGGGCACACGGCCCGCGCTGCCCTGCGGCAATGCCTCGCCGCGCGGGCCGTGTGCCGTGTGCCGTGTGCCGCTCAGCCGGGCATCGTGGCCGTACGGAGAAAGGGTTCGATGGCGGCGCACCAGGCGTCGGGTTGTTCCCAGGGGAGCAGATGGCCGGCGTCGGGGATTTCGGCGTAGGCGCCGCGCGGCAGCACCCGGACCATCTCCATGGCCTCGGCACGGCCCAGTTCGGCATCGAGGCCGCGGACGACCAGGGTCGGGCACGGGACTTGGGCGAGCTCTTCCCAATGGGCGTCGTGCACCCAGGTCTCGCGGGCGGTGAGCATCTGCCGGCGGGAGAAGACCGGGCGCCAGCCGTCGGCGCGCTCGGCCATCACCTCGGCGAAGAACTCGCCGCGGGCGGGTCTGGGCCGCTCCAGGGTCGGGTCGTCCTCGCCGAACCACCTGCGGACGTCCGCGAGGGTGGCGAACGGCACCGGCCAGGAGCGGAACCATTCGGTCCACTCGTGCTGCGAGGCCGCCCCGAGCGCCGAGGCCCGCATGTCGCAGATGACCAGCGCACTGACCAGATCCGGTCTTCGGGCCGCTAACTGCCACGCCGTCAGGGCGCCCATGGCGTGCCCGACAAGGGCGACCGGGGCGAGGCCCAGCTGCTCGATGGCCACGATGGCGTCATCGACGTACGCCTCGCGGTCGTACGGCCCCTCGGCGGGCTTGTCGCTGCGGCCGTGGCCCCGCTGGTCCAGCGCGACGGGGCGGTGGCGCGCGCTCAGACGGCGCGCGGTGGCCGCCCAGTGCGAGGCGCGGCCCATCAGGCCATGGAGCAGGAGTACGCCAGGCCGTTGCTCGCTCTCCTCCAGCCCGCCGCCGATCTTGGGCGGGTCGGTGAATTCCCAGGCGGCGAGGCCTACTCCGCCGGCCCCTGTGACATCGATGCGCTGCACCATGTGCCTTGGCACCCCCAATCGTCCCTTGAGCAGCTCCACACTATCGAACCTCTATTCGAACGCACCGTTTCGGCGCGCAATACCCCTCGTTCGAGTGACCTCACTCAAGGATTGGCCGCGCCCGCCACGGGGAGACATCTGCCGGGAGGCGGGCCCTACCGGGAAGGGGGCCCGCGGGGGAAGACCCTGGGAGCTCGGGGCTCCGGGTCTTGGGTGGGGGACATGGGGAGGCAGGGCCCCGGCTGCTCGCAGCGCCGGGGCCCTGACTGTCTCCGTCATGCGTGGATGCATCCGAACCCCCTCCCCGGCCAGGACAGGCCGATGCATGGCCATGCGTCAGCGTGGCACGAGACCGGCTGTATCGCACGGATTCGCACAAGTCCGTTCAACCGGAAAGAACTTGCCGAGCCCGCTGAGCGGCGCATCGGCGCAGTTCAGCGGGCTCGCGGGGAGGCTTCGGCCGGGAGGGCCGACAAGAAAGAGGCTGAAACTGCTTTCAGCGCTTGGCGACAAACACATGGGCGGCGATCTCGGAATCCAGCTCGGCGGCCTCGCCGCTGCTGCCGACCAGCACCCCGGCCGACGACTCCGTCACGCTCACCACCGCGCCCGGCTGCACACCGGCCCGCCGGAGGGTGTACATCAGCTGGGCGTCCGCCTGGATCGGCTCGCCGATCCGGCGCACCACGGCCGTCTTGCCGTCGGCCCCGGCGTCCAGATCCATCAGGCTCACCATCCCGGCATCCAGGAACGGGTCGCCCCCGGCCTTCTCGCCGAGCTCTTCCAGCCCCGGAATGGGGTTGCCGTACGGCGACTCCGTCGGATGCCGCAGCAGCTCCACGACGCGGCGCTCGACCGCCTCGCTCATCACGTGCTCCCAGCGGCACGCCTCGGCGTGCACCTGCTCCCATTCGAGCCCGATGACGTCGACGAGCAGGCACTCGGCGAGGCGGTGCTTGCGCATCACCCGCGTCGCGAGCCGGCGGCCCTCCTCCGTCAGCTCCAGATGACGGTCGCCCGCGACCGTCAGCAGCCCGTCCCGCTCCATGCGCGCGACCGTCTGGCTCACCGTCGGGCCGCTCTGTTCAAGCCGCTCCGCGATGCGGGCGCGCATGGGCACCACACCTTCCTCCTCGAGTTCGAGGATGGTGCGGAGATACATCTCCGTGGTGTCGATCAGTCCGGACATGCGTGCCCCTTGATGTGTGGTGCGGTGGCCCTGAACTCAATTCTGACGCATCCCGCCGACAACGGTGCCTCCTCGTCTCCGGGCCGTCCCCCCACGGCTGTATTGACAGGGCACCGGTCCGGACCGCAACGTGATCCGCGCCACTGATCAGATACGACGAGATGCGCCGTGCGCCGCGCCCTACGGCGCGGCCCGACGAGAGGGGCCCGCGTCCATGG
Source organism: Streptomyces sp. NBC_00400 (assembly GCF_036048035.1). Lineage (NCBI taxonomy): Bacteria > Bacillati > Actinomycetota > Actinomycetes > Kitasatosporales > Streptomycetaceae > Streptomyces > Streptomyces sp. NBC_00400. The sequence goes on from NZ_CP107940.1 coordinate 3,181,227, forward strand.
CTGAGAGCGACCGGAGCGACCGGCTGGCCGGGGAGTACTTCGACGCCGCGATCGACCTGCTGCGGCAGGTCCGCGACGACGAGGGCGACCGGATCACCGCGGCCGGGCAGCTGATCGCGGACGCCGTCGCGGCGGGCGGCCGGGTCTTCTCCTTCGGCGCCGGGCACTCCTCGCTCCCCGCGCAGGACACGGTCTACCGCGCGGGCGGCCTGGCCATCATGAATCTGCTGTCCGTCCCGGGCGTGGTCGGCGTGGACGTACGGCCCGCGACGCTCGGCAGCGCCCTGGAGCGCGTCGACGGGCTGGCCGGGGCCGTCCTGGACACCAGCCCGCTGGCGGCGGGCGATGTGCTGGTGATCATCTCGCTCTCCGGCCGGAACGCGCTGCCCGTCGAGATGGCGCGGAACGCCCGCGCCCTCGGCATCAAGGTCATCGGCGTGACCTCGGTGGCATACGCGGACGCGACCACGTCCCGGCACGCCTCCGGCAGCTTCCTCAAGGACCACTGCGACCTGGTGCTGGACAGCCGGATCCCGGTCGGCGACGCGGAGTTGACGCTGCCGGGCATCGACGCGCCGTTCGCTCCCGCCTCCACCGTCGTCACCAGCGCGATCATGCAGGCCATGGTGGCGACGGCCGCGGGCACCCTCGCCGAGCGGGGCATCGACCCGCCGCTGCTGCGCTCGGGGAACGTCGACGGCGGGCACGACTGGAATGCCCGGGTGATGAGCGAGTACGCGGACCGGATCTTCTACCGGCAGTAGCGGCGGCCCGCCCTGGAGCAGCCGTCGGGCCCGGAACAGCCTTCTGGGCCCAGTCCATCCGCTGGGCCCGGAACAACCGCTGGGCCCGGAACAACCGCCGGAACAACCGTCCGGCCCGGTCCGACCGCCCGTCCCGGAGCGGCTGCCCGCCTCAGAGCGAGGCCGCGCCCGCGAGGTCGAGGGCCGCGGCGATCCGGGCCGCGACCTCCTCCGCGTAGTCCGCGTCCGCACGGTCGAAGGGGCGGCGCGCGGGCGCCCGCAGAAAGGTCGCGACACCGAGCGTGCGGCCCCGGCTGCGCAGCACCACGCACAGCCCGTGCACGGTGCCGTCCGGCCAGTTGCGGGCGGCCGCCCAGCCCTCGGCCGAGGCGGGACCGGCACTGGTACGCACCGAACCGCCCCGCTCGTACGCCTGGAGCGCCGGATGCCCCGGCACGTACGGCGTGGGGATCCCGGTCACCGGCAGCCGCTCCGAGGGACCGGGCGAACCGGCCGGGGAAGCCAGCGTCCGCACCAGCCGGGGCGCGGACCGCCGCGGACGCCGGCCGGACTCCGCTTCGGCCTCCGCGTCGGGTTCCGCGCCGGCCCCCTCATCGGGCGCGCCGTCGGGCGCGCCGTCGGAGGCGTCCTCGTACGGACCGTCCTCGGCGACCGCCCCGTACGGCTCGGGCGCGGGCGTCGCGGCGAGGTCGACGAGGCCGTGGTCGGCGAAGCCCGCCAGGGCGAAGTCGAGGTGGACCGCGGCGGCCTCGGCCGGGTCCGGGCAGTCCGCGGCCGCCCGGCCGGCCCGGTGGAGCTGATGGGCGCGGAAGCGCAGCAGGGAGCTGTCCTGCTCGGCGCGTTTGGCGGCCGTGACGTCCTGGAAGAGCCAGGCCACACCCAGCGGCACCGGCTCCTCCGCCAGCGGGGAGGCCAGCCGGACGAAGCCGCTGCGCCAGCACCGGCGCGGCAGCTCGGCCTCCTCCGAGCGCAGCGTCACCCACAGCTCGGCGACGGCCGGCGGCGCGCCCTCGGCGAGGACGTGCTGCAGGGCGCACTCCAGCTCCTCGACGCCCTGTGCCAGCAGCTCGCCCAGGGGGCGCCCCAGCAGGGCGGTGCGCCCCACCCCCAGGGCCCGGGCGGCGTGTGCGTTGACGACGGCGGGCCGCAGATCGGCGTCGATCAGCACCACGCCCCACGACGCGTCCTCGAACAGCGCCTCGCTGAGCGCGATGGACCGCTCCAGGTCCATCTGGGTGTGCACCTCGCTGAAGGCGCAGTACACCCCGGCGACCCGGCCGTCGGGTCCGCGGACCGCGGAGGCCTGGGTCCGGACGAGCACACGGTGGCCGTCCTTGGTCAGCAGGGCGAATTCCTGTACCTGGCGGCCCGGGGAGCGCATGGCGGCCGTGAGGGCGGCGTCGATCCCGTCGGCGTCCTCCTTGCGGACCGCCCAGCCGGCCAGGCCCGTACGGCCGACGGCTTCGGTGGTGGTCCAGCCCAGGATGCGTTCGGCTTCGTGGTTCCAGTGGGTGACCGTGCCGTCCGCGGCGAAGGCGACCAGGGCGGCGTCCATCCCGTCCAGGAGCGCGGCGAGCAGACCCGAGTCATCGGCCTCGTCGGCGGACCAGCGGGCCTCCGACGAGGCAGAAGAAGCTGACGAAGCAGTCACTGGCACCCCTTACGAAACCCGGCCGCACGTGCTCCACCTGGGAACATTCAACTGGAACGTGACACACCCCACAGCCGGTTTGCGGAAATCGTTGCTATCGGGAAATTCCCTTGTATGCGGCCGGGCGGCTTCCTAATCTGTGGAGCACACGAGAAGGGAGGTGGTTCGGCAGATGATTTCGCACCGGACGCGTGAGGTGGCTGCGGGCTAGCGGCCCGTCGCTTCACCCGAAGTGCAGCGCCGGACCAGCGCATACTGCAGATGCGCAGCCGGCCAATCCCAAGCAGTCACCCGACCCGCGGGCTGCCGGTTCGTCCGACCGGCCCTCTGCGCCACCGAGCGCGGAGGAAACAGCCCGCGGGTCGTCTGCGTTCTCCCCTCCCTTTGCGTTCTCTCCCCCGGGCGCCGCCGTCAGGGCGCCAGGCGCTCCACCCGCCAGGAGTCGTGCTCGCGCACATACCGCAGCCGGTCGTGCAGCCGGTTGAGCCGGCCCTGCCAGAATTCGACGGTCTCGGCGGCGATCCGGTACCCGCCCCAGTGCGGGGGCGCCGGCACCTGCTCGCCCTCCGGGTAGCGGGCCGCCAATTCCTCGTAGGCCTGCTCCAGTTCCGCGCGCGAGGCGACGGGGGCGGACTGGTCGCTGGCCCAGGCGCCGAGCTGGGAGCCGTGCGGGCGGGTGCGGAAGTAGGCGGCGGTCTCGTCCCGGCCGATGCGTTCCGCGGTACCGGTCACCACGACCTGGCGGGCGAGCGGGTGCCACGGGAAGAGCAGCGAAATGGCCGGATTTTCGGCCAGTTCGCGCCCCTTCCGGCTGTTGTAATTGGTGAAGAACACAAAGCCGCGGTCGTCGAATGCCTTGAGGAGCACGGTCCGCGAACTCGGCCGGCCGTCGGCGTCCGCCGTGGAGACGACCATCGCATTCGGCTCGTGCAGACCGGCCACCGTCGCGTCCTTGAACCAGCGTGCGAACTGGTTGTAGGGGCTGGCGGCGAGGTCGGACTCGACGAGTCCCTCGGCGCGGTAGTGCGCACGCATGGAGGAGGGATCGGGGGTCTCGGCATGAGGCTCGGCTGGATGCACGGCCTCATCTTGCAGCATCGGCTCGGGCGCGGTCAGCCGGAAGGGGCGGAAGTCTGCCCCTCGTCGACCTGCCGTAACCCTCCCGTAGGCGGATCGACCATTGTGCCGAGTCTCACCCCCCTTCGCAGGTGGGAGACCCGCCAGAATGAGGGGGCGCCCCACTGTGGCCTGCGGACGGGGAGAGCTATCGTGTCCGTCCGGCCCGAAGGAACGCACCACACCGCACCTGCCAGGGACGCACCACGCCACACCGCACCTGCCCGCCCGCGGTTTGACCCACTGCGGGCAAGACCGCCGCGTGACCCACGCCCTGGCGGGGCATCACCGGCGTGACCGGTACGGACCGCGAGCTGCCCGGCGCAGCCGCGTAACCGCACCGGGACCGCACCGCAGACCTGAGACTCGACCGCACGGCAGCCGGTCACGGACCGTTTGCCGTCCCCATTTTGAGGAGCTGCCTGATGTCCGACTTCGTACCCGGGCTCGAGGGAATCATCGCGTTCGAGACGGAGATCGCCGAACCGGATAAGGAAGGCGGCTCGCTCCGCTACCGCGGGGTCGACATCGAAGATCTCGTCGGGAAGGTGTCCTTCGGAAACGTCTGGGGGCTGCTGGTCGACGGGGCCTTCAACCCGGGTCTGCCGCCCGCCGAGCCGTTCCCGATCCCCGTGCATTCCGGTGACATCCGGGTCGATGTGCAGTCGGCGCTCGCCATGCTCGCGCCCGTGTGGGGCCTCAAGCCGCTGCTGGACATCGACGAGGCGACGGCCCGTGACAACCTTGCCCGCGCCGCGGTGATGGCCCTGTCGTACGTGGCCCAGTCGGCGCGCGGGCCGGGCCTGCCGATGGTGCCGCAGAAGGAGATCGACACGGCGGAGACCGTCGTGGAGCGCTTCATGAAGCGCTGGCGCGGGGAGCCCGACCCCCAGCACGTCAAGGCCGTCGACGCGTACTGGACCTCGGCCGCCGAGCACGGCATGAACCCCTCCACCTTCACCGCCCGGTCCATCGCCTCCACGGGCGCGGATGTGGCGGCCGCGCTGTCCGGTGCGGTCGGCGCGATGTCCGGCCCGCTGCACGGCGGCGCGCCGTCCCGTGTCCTCGGCATGATCGAGGAGATCGAACGGTCCGGCGACGCCTCCGCGTACGTCCGGCGGGCGCTGGACGCGGGCGAGCGGCTGATGGGCTTCGGCCACCGCGTCTACCGCGCGGAGGACCCGCGGGCGCGGGTGCTGCGGCGCACCGCCCGGGACCTGAACGCCCCGCGCTTCGAGGTCGCCGAGGCCCTGGAGAAGGCCGCGCTGGAGGAGCTGCGCAGCCGCCGCCCCGACCGGGTGCTGGCCACCAACGTCGAGTTCTGGGCGGCCATCGTCCTGGACTTCGCCGAGGTCCCGGCGCACATGTTCACCTCGATGTTCACCTGTGCCCGTACGGCCGGCTGGAGCGCGCACATCCTGGAGCAGAAGCGGACGGGCCGACTGGTCCGGCCGTCGGCCCGGTATGTGGGGCCGGCCGCGCGCGGCCCGGAGGAGATCGCGGGGTTCGGGGACATCGCGCCTCGCTGACCGCTGCGCTTGGCTGGTGTCCCACGTTGTCGGCTGTCTCGCCGTGGTTGGTCTCGCCGTTGCTCCCCCGCTGCCTAAAGGGCGTGGGAGGTACCCCCTGCGGCGGGCGGGTCCGCTGCGCGGGGCTGTCGGGTGCCGGTGAGGGACGGGAAAAGGCTGGTGGGGGGGCGAACGTGGCTGCTCGGGCGGGAGTCGGCCGGGGAGGGCGAGAACTAGGATCGCCTCTCATGCGGATCGTCCGGATCGCGCTCCTGGTGGCGGGAGCCGTTGTCGCGCCCTTCGTCGGGTTTGTTCTCGGCGCGATGGCTGCCGCCGTCCTCGCAAGGTCACTGACCGGTGACCCGGCCACCGTGGACACGGCGATCCCGCTGGTGGGCATCGGCGGAGCTGCTGCCGCCGTCATCGGCTGGACCAGGCTGCTGCACCTCGCGCACCACCGGCACCTGCGACGGCTGCGCCGCTCCGGCCCGGCCCTGGAGGGGAGGGTCGTCGCGGCGCGCACCTCGTTTGCCAAGAACCCGCGGGGCCCGGGCCACTGGACGGTGCGGCTCAAGGTGGCCTGGACGGAGCCCAGCAACGGACGCACACACGAGGCAAGCAAGGCCTTTCGGTTCTCCGAGCGGAACGGCGAGGGCGCCCGCGACTTCCAGCGTCGCCACCGTGCCGAGTCGGCGATCGGCGTGCTGGTGCTGCCCGGTCGGCGGCGCGGGTTCTTGCTCGACGTCCCGGAGCTGCCCGCCTGGTGGGATCGCCGGTAGCACCCTCTCCAGCCCGGTCACGCCCAAGAGCAGCTAACCATCCGAGCGGGAAGCCGTCGTGGGCAGCTGAGGCCGGAACGGGTCTTCAGCGCTTTTCCCCGGGCTTGCCGGTACTCCAGTTCCAGCTGGTGAGGGTGGTGCGCATCAGCCGGGCGGCGGTCGACAGGTGGCTGCCTGCGCCCCAGCACAGGGTGACCGTGCGACGGCAGTCGGGGCTGTCGACGGGTATCCAGGCGAGGGCAGTGCGTGTGGCCTTGGGGCGGGCGAACGAGGGAACGAGAGCGATGCCGAGTCCCGCGCTGATCAGGTCCGCGATAGCGCTGTGCTCGTCGCTTTCGCAGACGATCTTCGGGGTGAGGCCTCGGGCGGCGAAGAGCTGATCGAGCAGTCGGCGTAGCCAGTGTCCCTCGCGGGCGGTGACGAAGGGCTGGTCGGCGAGTTCGTGGATGCTCACGGACGTACGGCCTGCAAGTGGATGATCGAGTGGCGTGCCCACCCCCACTGCCTCGTCGAACAGTGGCACTGTCTCCAGGCCCTCGGCGTGGATCGGCTGCGAAGCGACACACAGGTCGACATCCTGGCCCCGCAGGCGGCGGGCCATGTCCTCGGCCGGCGACCAGTGGAGCTCGACTTCGACAGCGGGATGGGCGCGCTTGTAGGCCGCCAGTGGGCCGGTGAGGGTGAGGAAGGTTTCCGACGCCAGTCTCACGGTGCCCAGGCCGTCGCTGGTGGCCTCGGCGACGGCGCGTTGTCCGGCCTGGAGTTCACCGAGGGCGCGTTCGACGTGATCACGGAAGAGCTTGCCCGCGTCGTTCAGCCGGAGCCGATTGCTCCGGTCGAAAAGCGGTGCACCCAATTCGCTCTCCAGCCGGGCGATGGTGCGACTCAGCGACGGCTGCGCGATGTGCAGTTCGTCGGCTGCCCGGCTGAGGTGTTCCAGCCGGGCCACCGCCAGGAATTGCCTGAGCGAGTTCAGCTCCACCATACCTCCGAAACTATGCCGCCATAGCGATATTGATCTTAGACAAGATAACTCACCGGTCATAGCGTCGAGGTGTTCGCATAGGGAGATCACAGCGAGGAGAAACCACCATGGTCACCAGCAGTCCGGGAACCGCTGGCGTGCGTCGGGGGGAGCGGGGGAACAACAGCCCAAGAGCGGCGCTCATAAAGCTCTTTGCGGTATCGCTGGTCACCGCTCTGGTCGGCGTCTGTGCTGTGGGCAGCGCAGACGCCGATACCCCGGAAAGGGGACAAGCCGATGTCCTCGAACTCAAGATTCAGAACGATCAGCACGCGACTACTGATCTCGGCCCGGCAGGGCCGAGCTTGGGCGATATGGACGTCTACTCCGGCACCGCCATAAGGAACGGCCGCAGAGTCGGACGTGGAGGCGGGTCGTGTCAGGTCGTTCACATCAATGGCAAAGACCTCACGACGCAATGCTTGATCACGATAGAACTTGAGCGCGGCTCTCTGACAATGCAGTCGCTCTGGGGCAGCGGAAAAAGCTCGCTGGACATGGCCATCACCGGCGGCACGGGCATCTACAGCAATGCGCGGGGTACTGCTCGCTACTGGGACATCGCGACGCCGAATGAGAGGTTGCGGGCCGAAATCTTGCACTGATATGTGCAGCGAATTCCCGAGCCCGGAGCCGTGAGGCGAGCCGCGTCGGGCGATGACTGGTTTGATCTCTGCCGCAGCGATGCCGACGAATGCGCCGGCCAGGACACGGATATCTTCCGCGGGTGCCGGACGCGCCGAGGGGGACGCGGTGGAGCCGGGCTCGGTCCCGGCTCCACCGGGCGAAGTGCCGGTGGCCCGTCTGCCGGCACGGGCCGAAGACGCACCGGAGCCGTCGCCACGTACGGCCCCGCGCAGCGGGCCCGGCCGCCGCTGGGGGTACCTCCCGCGCCCTTCAGGCAGTGGGGGAGCAACGGCGAGACGCACCACGGCGGGAAAGCCGGCAACGGGGGAAGGCGCCCTACCCGGCAGGGGCAAGCACGGCGTCAATAATCTTCGCCCACTGCTCGACGACCCGGTCGCGACGGGTCTTGTCATCGGTCAGCAGATTGGCGAGGCCCAGGCCGCGGGCCATGTCGAGCAGGCCCTGGACGGTTTCCCGTACGCCGGGCACGGCCTCGTCGGCGTCGAGCAGGGCCACCGCCGTGCGGTGTGCCTCGCGGCCGACCTTGGCCTCCAGGGCGGTGACCCGCTCGCGTAGCTGCTCCTCGTCGGAGGCGGCCACCCACAGGTGCAGCGCGGCGCGGAACAGCGGGCCCGTGTAGAGGCCGACCAGCTCCTCGACGATGATCCAGGTGCGGGCCATGGAGCCGGCCGGCGGCAGATTGCGGGCGACCGCCTTGACCGCGCCCTGCCGCTTCTCCGCGACGTGTTCGACGGCCGCCGTGAAGAGGTCCTCGCGGGTGCGGAAGTGGTGCTGGGCTGCACCCCGCGAGACACCCGCGCGCTCGGCGACCACGGAGACCGTGCTGCCGCTCCAGCCGCGCTCGGCGAGGCAGGAGACGGCGGCCTCCAGCAGTTTGAGGCGGGTGGCGCGGCTGCGTTCCTGCTGGGGCTGTTTGGGGCCGCGGGCCGGGGTCACCGCGCCCATGCCGGGGCCCGCCGCTCCAGGAAGGCGGTCATGCCCTCGCGGGCCTCGGCAGAGCCGAAGAGCCGCGCGGACTGGTCGGCGAGCGCTTCGGTGTCGCGGTCGAAGGCGGCCAGCACCTCGGCGGTGACCAGCTTCTTCGACTCTGCCAGGCCCTGTGGTGAGCCCTTGCGCAGCCCGTCCAGTACGGGGGCGAGGCCGGTGTCGACATCGTCGGCCGCGAGGGTGACCAGGCCGATCCTGGCCGCCTCCGCCGCACCGAACTTCTCGCCGGTCAGGTAGTAGCGGCCCGCGGCGCGCGGGTCCAGCCGCGGCAGCAGCGGCAGGGAGATGACGGCGGGGGCGAGGCCGAGGCGGGCCTCGGTGAACGCGAAGGTGGTGTCAGGGCCCGCGACGGAGATGTCGCAGGCGCCGAGCAGGCCGAGGCCCCCGGCCCGGACGTGTCCGGTGACCCGGGCGACGACCGGTTTGGGCAGCGCCACGATGCTGCGCAGCAGCCGGGCCAGGCCGAGCGGCCCGTCCTTCGCCGAGCCCGCGGTGGCCTCGGAGAGGTCCGCGCCGGCACAGAACGTGCCGCCGGTGTGGGTGAGCACGACGGCGCGGGTGGCGTCGTCGGCGGCGGCGTCGGCGAGGGCCTGGCCGAGTTCGGCGACCAGGCGGGTGGAGAGGGCGTTGCGGTTGTGCGGGGAGTCCAGGGTGAGGGTGGTGATGCCGTGCTCGTGGGAGCGCGGGACCAGGGTCGTGGCGGGTGCGTCGGTCATCGGGGCGTCGAACTCCTTTCCCTGGCGCGCAGTTCGCGCCGCAGGATCTTTCCGGTGGTGGCGCGCGGCACGCTCTCCAGGAATTCCACGCGGCGCACTTTCTTGTAGGGGGCGACCTGGTCCGCAACGTACGCGATGACCTCGTCCTCGCTCAGGCTGGCCCCCCGCTGCCGGACCACGAACGCCTTGGGCACCTCGTTGCCGTCCGCGTCCACGACGCCGATGACCGCCGCGTCGGCGATGGCGTCATGCCCGAGCAGCAGCGCTTCGAGATCGGCGGGGGCGACCTGGTACCCCTTGTACTTGATCAACTCCTTGACCCGGTCGACGACATACAGCCAGCCGTCGCCGTCCGTCCGCCCGACGTCGCCGGTGTGCAGCCAGCCGTCGGGGTCGATCATCGCGTCGGTTTCGGCGGGCCGCCCCAGATAGCCCTTCATGACCTGCGGTCCGCGGATCAGGATCTCGCCGCTCTCCCCCGGCGGCACGTCCTCGCCGGTCGCCAGGGACACCAGGCGCATCTCGGTGTTGGGGATCAGCTTGCCGACGGCGCCGGGCGGCGGGTTCGGTGCGTCGAGAGGGACGCAGTGCGTGCCCGGCGACAACTCGGTCATGCCGTACGCCTGCAGGACCGGCGGCAGGCCGAGCCGCCGGGAGCAGGCCGCCGCCAGCTCGGCGTCCAGGGGCGCCGCGGCGGAGACGAGGTAGCGGAGGGAGGAGAGGTCGTAGTCGGCGACCAGCGGGTGTTTGGCGAGGGCGAGGACGATCGGGGGCGCGACGTAGACGGCGGTGATGCGGTGCTTCTCGATCGCGTCGAGGAACTGCCGCAGGTCGAAGCGGGGCAGCACCACGACGGTGGCGCCGTTGCGCAGGGGTGCGTTCATCAGGGCGGTCAGACCGTAGATGTGGAAGAAGGGCAGCACCGCCAGCACCCGGTCGTCCGGTTCGCTGGAGACCAGCGGGGTGAGCTGGGCGAGGTTGGTGGCGATGCTGCGGTGGGTGAGCATCACGCCCTTGGGGGTGCCGGTGGTGCCCGAGGAGTAGGGCAGGACGGCCAGGTCGTCGGCCGGGTCGAGGGGGACGGACGGTTCCGGGTCGGTGCAGGCGACGAGGTCCTGGACCGAGCGGTGGCCCTCGGCCCGGTCGCAGACGAGGATCTCGGCGATCCCGCCGGACTGCTGTGCGGCGCCGCGCGCGGTGTCCAGCAGCGCCGGTACGGTCACGATCCAGCGGGCCCCGGAGTCCGCCAGCTGTGTGGCGAACTCGCCCTCGGTGGCCAGCGGATGGACGGTGGTGACCGCCGCCCCGCAGCGCGAGGCGGCGTAGAAGACGACGGGAAAGAGCACGCTGTTCGGGCTGTGCAGGGCCAGCACCTCGCCCTTGCGGACCCCGGCCGCGGCGAGGGCGGCCGCGAGCCGGCGGGTGAAATGATCCAGCCGGTCGTAGCCGAGGGTGGTGCCGTCGAGGCCGTCGACCAGGGCGGGCCGGTCGCCGTACTCCGCCACCCGCCCGAGGACGGCCTCGTGGATCGGCAGTTCCACGGGCGCGACGTCGGCGTACTCGCTGCGGAACACGTGGGAAGCGTGGGATGCGTGGGATGTGCGGGACGCGTGGGACACCATGCCGGGGCCTTTCCCTTCGAGGGTGGGTGCGGCGGGGCGGTGCGGGGCGGGTACGGGCGGGGCGGTACAGGTCCGCCCCGTCGGCCGATCGGACGGTCTTCGGCTGCCGGCCGACACGGGCAGCAGCATGGCCCACTCAGTACGGCTTGGGCAGTCCCAGTGACCGGTGCGAGACGTGAGGGAGAATCGTCTCGCGGCTGACCGACGCGAATCCGCACCGGATGTGGGTCGGCGTCTCTAAAGGGACTCCTGCGCACATGAGTTCCATCCCCTCGCGGCACTGGACTAGCGGCCTTCAGAGAGTGACAGCGACACCAAGAACAATCAAGCGTGCTTGCATAATTTGCCGCGCACCGAGGACCGCCCAGCCACCCGAGTGGGCCCGCTGTGCACCAGCACAGCACTTCGCGCCGGCCGGCCTCCTCCCGCATGGCCTCCAACAGCGCACCCAACCGCGGACGTTGCTGGGTAAGTGCGTCGTCACCGAAGTCGATCCAACGGCCACGCCTTCCCCACAGGCTCGACGGCACCAGTACGGCGAACGGCCCGCCCCGAATACCCCGGGACAGGCCATTCCATCAATGCTGTTCGACTACTGGTTGAACCGACCCTCGCTGACCGCGTCAACGAAGCCGGCCACCTGAGCGCGGCTCAGCAGCAGCGCGGGCCCGTTCGGGTTCTTACTGTCCCGCACCGCGACCGACTCGCCGTCGACGATGCCGAACTCGACGCACTGTGCTCCGGTGTCGGACCGCGACGACTTCCACCAGTCCACGGCAAGCGTCGAGGCGTCGTCAATGTGGCTCATACTTGATCCCTTATCTCTGCGATGCGATCGGCGGATGCCTCGACCGGCAACGCTGCTGCGCGCAGTCGCTCGAAAGCGTCCTGATAGACGCCCACCTGTTCCCGTTCCTCCACGTAGAGGGCAGAGGTCAGGCTTTCCGTGTGGACGACATCGAGGTCTGGATGTCCCTCGAATCCGAGGACCGAGAACGACCCCAATTGCCCAACGTGGGGTGGGGAGTCCGTCGGCAGAATCTGAATGTTGATGTTGGGTCGCCTGCTCAGTGAGTGCAGCCGCGACAGCTGATCGTGCATCACGCCTTCGCCGATACCACGCGTACGCAGTGCGCCCTCAGCGATGATCGCCCACAGGTCGAGCGGCTGTTCACGCGTCAGCACGCTTTGACGTGCGAGACGCACCTCGACCAGAGCATCGATTCTGCCCTCGACAGCGGCCGACATCGCCGTTGCCGTGATGATCTCCCGAGCGTATTCGCCCGTGTGCAACAGCCCCGGAATGGCGCCCATCTGCCATGTACGGATGTTCGTCGCCTCAGCCTCCAGGCTGATCAAGTCTTCATAGACCGGCGACAGTACGCCGCGGTAGCTGTGCCACCACCCGCGCCGTGCGCCCTCGCGCGTGAGGGCGAGCAGGGCGGCGCGCAACTCCTCGTCGTCCATGCCGTACAGATCGAGCAGCATCTCAACGTCAGCCGGCTTGGCCGCGCTCCGGGCAGTCTCGATGCGAGACAGCTTGGGAACGTTGATGCGGCCGGCCGACTTCTCGGCGACCTCTTCGAGCTTGAGGTCGAGGGCGTCCCGCAACGCGCGCAGCTTGGTGCCGAGCCTGCGCCGGCGGACCGTTGGTGCGCTCACGTACCCCTCCATTCCTGAGTCCTGGCCGACAGTCTGCCGCTTGAACTCCAGCCATGTCACCCGGCAAACCCCCAGCACGACGGACAATCTCGCAGCCATATGCAAATTCTCATTTCACTCCTGAGAGGGTTGCACATCTGGTGTGAGAGAGAGCACTCTGGTCCGACGAAAAGTGACCGTGCCAGCCGTTGGCGTCACGAAGCGCTGCGCCGCTTGGCACTGCCTGTAGGGAGTTTGCATGGCGACCATGCGGCCTTATGCATTACAGGAAGGGTGCTGTCACCCGCCGTCCGAGGTGCCGAGACAGGCGGTGATCCCCAGTAGCCCAGAAGCACCCGCCGCGGCCCGCCGCTTCGTCTCCGAGGTCCTGGCGCAACACGCCCCGAACCTCGCCGAGTCGACAGTCGACGACGTACGGCTCATCACCTCCGAGATGGTGACGAACGCCTACCGCTACGGGACCGAACCGGGCGACTCCGTACTCGTCGTCATCGTGCCCGCGATCGAACTGGTGCGGATCGAGGTGCACGACCCGCGCCGCAAGCGCCCCGAGTACAAGCCCGAGTCCGTCACTCGGGCCCGCGGCCGCGGCCTGTTCATCCTGGATGCCCTTGCAAAGCGGTGGGGTGTCGACGACCGGCCGTTCGGCAAAATCGTGTGGGCGGAGGTGGCGTGTTGACCGCCACCGCACGCCCCCTCCGGGCCATACCTGGCCCCGGGTTCATCGCCCGCGTTGTCGTGTCGACGTGGATCGATTGGGTGCGCAATGTCGAGGACGCCGTTCCGTGGCTGCTGATTGGCCACCCGTCCGCGCGGCCTCTGGTGGAAACGCGCGAGACCGTCGAAGACAGCCTCTTGGGCATGGCCGATGCGATGGAGCTGTCGCCCCCGAACGAACTCGTGCCGGACATCGGTGATCGCCTGCTGATCGGCGGGCGCATAACGGCCCTTGATTACGGCCACCCCATGTTCGTACTCGAGGTGCCCAAACCATCGGCGCAGTGGCGCGCACTGGTCGCCCGCGGCGGGCACACGTGCGTGACACTCTGCCTCGACCCGATCTCGGCCGGCGCCAACCGGGATGCTGTCGAGGCGTGCCTCTCGCGCTCGATCGCTAACGGGCGGGCCCTCATGGGTGCCGCATCCGCGCGCGTCGGTAGCCGGCCCTAGACCGGCTGGGGTCGCGACGCCGACGTTCCGCCTTCCGCGGCCTCCGGCCCCGGCCACCCCCGGGTTGGCCGGGGCCTTCCCGTGCTTGAAACGCAGACGGCCCATGCACCCCTTCCCCACCCCAGATACGGTCGGCACGGACACCACCGGACCGCTCCGCGAGGCCCGGGACCGCATCCGCGAGCTGCTGGCAACGTAGGGAGACCCGGAGAGCATGACCACCATCGCCGTTACCGGCCACATGGACCTCACCGAGAGCACCGTGCCGCTGGTGCGGGAGGCACTGCGGAACCTGCTGCACGAGCACCGCGCGGGCGAGTTGACCGGGATCACCTGCCTGGCACGCGGCTCCGACACCCTGTTTGCCGAGGCGGTCGTCGAAGCCGGCGGGCGTCTGGTCGTCGTCCTGCCCTCGCGGGACTACCGGCAGGCGAAGGTCAAGCCCGATCACGCCGCTGCCTTCGACCGGTTGGCCGCTGCTGCCGAGGTGGTGACCATGCCGTACGACGCGGCGAACCGGGAAGCGTACGAGGCGGCCAACGGAGAACTGCTCAAGCGGGCCGACCGGCTCGTGGCGGTGTGGGACGGCATGCCCTCCACGGGGAAGGGCGGCACCGCCGACACCGTTGAGCTGGCCCGCGATGCCGGGTTGCCGGTCGATGTCGTATGGCCGGGCGGGGCGGAGCGCGGCGCCCAGGGGAACGCGTCCGCATCGTCATAGCCGTTCATGGCGTCACGGCCGGTCCGCATCGTCATGGCTGTTCGGGCCGTCACGGCCGTTCGCGGTGACCTTGCCCGGCGCCCGCCAGCGCCCGCCGGTGCCGGCCCGGCACGGCACGGCACGGCAGCATGGCGCACTCAGTACGACTTGGGCAGGCCCAGTGACTGGTGTGAGATGTAGTTGAGGATCATTTCGCGGCTGACCGGGGCGATCCGCGCCACCCGGGCGGCGGTGATCAGGGAGGCGAGGCCGTACTCCTGGGTGAGGCCGTTGCCGCCGAGGGTGTGGACGGCCTGGTCGACGGCGTGGACCGCGGCTTCGGCCGCCGCGTACTTGGCCATGTTGGCGGCCTCGCCCGCGCCCATGTCGTCGCCCGCGTCGTAGAGGTGCGCCGCCTTCTGCATCATCAACCGGGCGAGTTCCAGCTCGATATGGGCCTGGGCGAGGGGGTGGGCGAGGGCCTGGTGGGCGCCGATGGGCTCCTTCCACACCTGGCGGGTACGGGCGTAGTCGAGGGCCCGGGCGAGGGCGTAGCGGCCCATTCCCAGGGCGAACGCGGCGGTCATGATCCGCTCCGGGTTGAGCCCGGCGAAGAGCTGGAGGAGTCCGGCGTCCTCGTCGCCGACCAGCGCCTCGGCGGGCAGCCGGACCTCGTCCAGGGTCAGTTCGAACTGCTTCTCCGGGGCGGCGAGTTCCATCGCGATCGGGCTGCGGCCGAAGCCGGGGGTCTCGCGCGGCACGATGAACAGGCAGGGCTTGAGGCGGCCGGTGCGGGCGTCCTCGGTGCGGCCGACGATCAGGGTTGCGTCGGCGATGTCGACGCCCGAGATGAAGACCTTGCGGCCGTTGAGGACCCAGTCCCCGCCTTCCCTGCGGGCGGTGGTCGTGATGCGGTGCGAGTTGGAGCCGGCGTCCGGCTCGGTGATGCCGAAGGCCATCTTGCGGGAGCCGTCGGCGAGGCCGGGCAGCCAGGTCCGCTTCTGCTCCTCGGTGCCGAACCGGGCGATGACCGTGCCGCAGATGGCGGGCGAGACGACCAGCATCAGCAGCGGACAGCCGGCCGCCCCCAGCTCCTCCAGGACGAGGGAGAGTTCGACGATGCCGCCGCCTCCCCCGCCGTACTCCTCGGGGAGGTTGACGCCGAGGTAGCCCAGCTTGGCGGCCTCCGCCCACAGTTCGTCGGTGTGCGTGCCCTCGGCCACGACCCGGGTGACGTAGTCGCGGCCGTAGCGCTTGCCGAGCGCGGCGACGGCGTCGCGCAGGGCGCGCTGTTCCTCGGTCTCGATCACAGGGTTGCTCATGGCGCTGCTCATGACGGCTCCTTGTGTGCGGTGGGTGAGGTGCGGTGGGTGAGGTGCGGTGAGGTGCGGTGGGTCAGCCCGTCCCGGTCGCCTCGGCCGTCCCGGTCGCCTCGGCCGTCCCGGTCGCCTCGGCCGTCCCGGTCGCCTCGGCCACGACGGCCAGCAGGGCCCCGACCTCGACCTGTTGGCCGGTACGCACGGGCAGCGCGGTGACGATGCCGGCGGCCGGGGCGGTGATCTTGTGTTCCATCTTCATCGCCTCCAGCCAGAGAAGGGGTTGGCCGGTCTCGACCCGGTCGCCCTCGGTGAGGCCTTCCGCGATCCGTACGACCGTGCCGGGCATCGGCGCCAGCAGCGAGCCGGGTTCCGTACGGGCCGTGGGGTCGGGGAAGCGGGGCAGGGCGGTGAAGGCGTAGGAGGCGGGCGCGGTGGCGCCCGTGCCGGGGGCGGGGGGCGCGTCGACGTGGACCCGGTCGCCGTAGCGGGTGACCGCGAACGGCCGTCGCAGGCCGTCGACTTCGAGCACCACCTCGTCCGGTCCCAGGGCGAGCAGCCGGACGCCGGGGAAGTCCTCGGCCGACAGCCCGTCCCGGCCGAGCCGGTAGCGGATCTCGTACGCGGTGCCGGAAGAGGTGCCGGTGGTGGTGCCGGTGGAGGTGCCCGCGCAGGCGTAGGTCTTGGTCTGCGGTCCGGAGGGGACGTTGCGGAAGCCCCCGAAGCGGGAGCGGCCGTGGGCGTCGGCGAGGGCCGCGGCGAGTGCGAAGAGGCCTGCCCCGGCGTCGGCGGGCTTGGTCAGTGCGGGGAGGTTGCGGTCGTAGAAACCGGTGTCCAGCGCCGCGGGGTCGGTGAACTCCGGGTGGCGCAGGGAGCGTACGAGCAGGTCGCGGTTGGTGACCGGGCCGTGGATACGGGCGCGCTCCAGGGCGCCCGCGAGTTTCCGTACGGCCTCGTCCCGGGTGGGCGCCCAGGCGATGACCTTGGCGAGCATCGGGTCGTAGTGGACGCCGATGGTGTCGCCGTCGGTCACCCCGGAGTCGAGGCGGACGCCGTCGGGCAGCTCCAGGCGGTGCAGGGTGCCGGTCTGCGGCTGCCAGCCGGCCGCCGGGTCCTCCGCGTACAGCCGCGCCTCCACGGCGTGTCCGTGCGGCCGCGGCGGTTCGGCGTCCAGGGGGCGGCCCTCGGCGATGCTCAGCTGGAGGGCGACGAGATCGAGGCCGTGGACCGCCTCGGTGACCGGGTGTTCGACCTGCAGGCGGGTGTTCATCTCCAGGAAGTACGCCCGTCCGTCCGCGGAGACCAGGAACTCCACGGTGCCCGCGCCCCGGTAGCCGATGGCGCGGGCGGCCTGCTCGGCGGCCCGGTGGAGGGTGGTGCGCAGCTCGTCGGAGAGTCCGGGGGCCGGGGCCTCCTCGATGACCTTCTGGTGGCGGCGCTGGAGGGAGCAGTCGCGGGTGCCGAGCGTCCAGACCGTTCCGTGCGCGTCGGCGAGGAGCTGCACCTCGACATGGCGCCCGCCCACGACGTACGGCTCGACGAACACCTCGCCGTCCCCGAACGCGGATGCCGCCTCGGCCGCTGCTGCCTTCAACTCCCCTTCGAGTGCGGCAAGTTCGGTGACCATGCGCATTCCGCGGCCGCCGCCGCCCGCCGCCGCCTTCACCAGCAGCGGCAGATCGGCCTCGGTGGCCCGTGCGGGGTCGAGGGGGGCCAGCAGCGGCACCCCGGCCCCGGCCATCAGCTCCTTGGCCCGTGTCTTGGACGCCATGGCCTCGATGGCGGCAGGTGGCGGCCCGATCCAGGCCAGGCCCGCTTCGGCCACCGCGGCGGCGAAGGCGGCGTTCTCGGAGAGGAAGCCGTAGCCAGGGTGGACCGCGTCGGCGCCCGCGGACCGCGCGGCCCGCACCAGCAGATCGCCGCGCAGATAGGTGTCGGCCGGGGCGTCGCCCGGGAGCCGTACGGCGGTGTCCGCCTCGCGGACGTGCGGGGCGTCCGCGTCCGCGTCCGAGTGCACGGCGACGGTGGAGACGCCCAGCTCACGGCAGGTGCGGAAGACCCGCCGGGCTATTTCGCCGCGGTTGGCGACAAGGAGGGAACGGATCACTTCTGCCTCACATCCGGAAGACGCCGAAGCCGCCCCGCGCGCCCTCGACCGGCGCGTTGTGGAGGGCGGACAGACACAGGCCGAGGACGGTCCGGGTGTCGCGCGGGTCGATGACACCGTCGTCGTAGAGCCGTCCCGACAGGAACATCGGCAGCGACTCCGACTCGATCTGCTGCTCGACCATGGCGCGCAGCCCGGCGTCCGCCTCGTCGTCGTAGGGCTGTCCCTTGGCCGCGGCCGAGGCGCGGGCGACGATCGAGAGCACCCCGGCCAGTTGCTGGGGTCCCATGACGGCGGACTTGGCGCTCGGCCAGGCGAACAGGAACCGGGGGTCGAAGGCGCGGCCGCACATGCCGTAGTGCCCGGCGCCGTAGGAGGCGCCCATCAGGACGGACAGGTGCGGGACCTTCGAGTTCGACACCGCGTTGATCATCATCGCGCCGTGTTTGATGATGCCGCCCTGCTCGTACTCCTTGCCGACCATGTAGCCGGTGGTGTTGTGGAGGAAGAGGAGGGGGATGTCGCGCTGGTTGGCCAGCTGGATGAACTGGGCGGCCTTCTGGGACTCCGCGCTGAAGAGCACGCCCTGCGCGTTGGCGAGGATGCCGACCGGGTAGCCGTGCAGCTCGGCCCAGCCGGTCGCCAGGCTCGGCCCGTAGAGCGGTTTGAACTCGTCGAAGTCCGAGCCGTCCACGATCCGGGCGATGACCTCGCGGGGGTCGAAGGGTGCCTTGAGGTCGCCGGGGACGATGCCCAGCAGCTCTTCCTCGTCGTACGCGGGTGGCGCCGCGGGTCCCGGATCGGGCTGCGGTTTGCGCCAGTTGAGGCGGGCGACCACCCGCCGGGCCCGGCGCAGCGCGTCCGGCTCGTCCACCGCGAAGTAGTCCGCGAGCCCGGAGGTGCGGGCGTGCATCTCGGCGCCGCCCAGCGACTCGTCGTCGCTCTCCTCGCCGGTCGCCATCTTCACCAGCGGCGGCCCGCCGAGGAACACCTTCGCGCGCTCCTTGACCATGATCACGTGGTCGGACATCCCCGGGACGTACGCGCCGCCCGCGGTGGAGTTGCCGAACACCACGGCCACGGTCGGGATGCCGGCCGCGGACAGCCGGGTGAGGTCCTTGAACAGCGCCCCGCCCGGGATGAAGATCTCCTTCTGGCTGGGAAGATCGGCGCCGCCGGATTCGACCAGCGAGATCACCGGCAGCCGGTTGGCGAAGGCGATCTCGTTGGCCCGCAGCGCCTTCTTGAGCGACCAGGGGTTGCTGGCGCCGCCGCGCACCGTCGGGTCGTTGGCGGTGATCAGGCACTCCACACCGGCGACGGTGCCGATGCCGGTGACCAGCGAGGCACCGACCTGATAGTCGCTGCCCCAGGCCGCGAGCGGCGACAGCTCCAGGAACGGCGTATCGGGGTCGAGCAGCAGCTCGATCCGCTCCCGGGCGAGCAGCTTGCCGCGCCCCCGGTGCCGGGCGACGTATTTCTCCCCGCCCCCCGCGGTCGCCTTGGCGTGTTCGGCCTCGGCCTCCGCGAGCTTCGCGAGCATCGCCTCCCGGCGCTCCGCGTACTCGGCGCCCGCCGTGTCGAGCCCGGTTTCGAGCACGGTCAAAACAACACCTCCGGTATGTCCATGTGCCGCGCGCGCAGCCACTCCCCCACGGCCTTGGCCTGCGGATCGAACCGCGCCTGGGCCGCGACGCCCTCGCCGAGCAGCCCGTCGACGACGAAGTTGAGCGCGCGCAGATTCGGCAGTACGTGCCGGTCGACCGGCAGCTCGGCGGTCTCCGGCAGCAACTGCCGGAACCGCTCGACGGTCAGCTCATGTGCCAGCCACCGCCAGGCCCGGTCGGTACGGGCCCACACCCCGACGTTCGCCGAGCCGCCCTTGTCGCCGCTGCGGGCACCGGCGACCAGGCCGAGGGGCCCGCGCCGGGTGGCCCCGGCGGGCAGCGGCTCGGGAAGCGGCGGATCGGGCAGTCTCGTGAGCCCCCGCGTCCCGGGCGCCGGGGGGATGGCGACCCGGGTGCCGTCCGCCAGTACGGCCACCTGCGGCACCCCGGCCGCGTCCACCGCCACCGCCTCGAAGACCCCGTACGGGGTTCCCCTACCGGGCGGCGCGGTGACATGGAAGCCGGGGTAACTGGCCAGCGCCAGCTCGACGGCGGCGCCGCTGACCACCCGTCCCACCGCGTCCTGGTCGGCGTCCCGCACCACCAGCCGCAGCAGTGCGCTCGCCTCCTCCTGGACCTCCGCGTCCTCGTGGTCGGTGCGGGCCAGCGTCCAGCGCACCTCGGCCGGCCGGTTGCCCGCCGCGTCGAAGGCCGCCTCCATCTGCCGGCGGACCAGCACGGCCTTGGCCGTCACCTCCAGCCCGGTCAGGACGAAGGTGACCTCGTTGCGCCAGCCGCCGAGGCGGGTCAGCCCGGTCTTGAGGGTCGGCGGCGGCGCCTCGCCGCGCACCCCGCTGATCCGGACCCGGTCCGGGCCCTCCTCCGCCAGCCGCACGGTGTCCAGCCGCGCCGTCACATCGGGCCCGGCGTAGCGGGCACCGGCCGTCTCGTACAGCAGCTGGGCGGTGACCGTGCCGGCGGTGACCGCGCCGCCGGTCCCCGGGTGCTTGGTGATCACCGCGCTGCCGTCGGCGGCGATCTCGGCGAGCGGGAAGCCGGGCCGCAGCAGGTCATGGGCGCCGAAGAAGGAGTAGTTGCCGCCGGTGGCCTGGGCACCGCATTCGAGGACGTGCCCGACGGCCACCGCGCCGGCCAGCTGGTCCAGATCCCCGGGCCGCCAGCCGAAGTGCGCCTGGGCCGCGCCGCTGACCAGCGCGGCATCGGTGACCCGCCCGGTCACCACCACATCCGCACCGGCCCGCAGACACGCCGCGATCCCCCCGCCGCCCAGGTAGGCGTTGGCGGTCAGTACCCCTTCGCCCCACCCCCCGCGCGCCAGCAGATCATCGCCCTCCACATGCGCCACGCTGACGGACACCCCGACCTTGTCCGCCAACTCCCGTACGGCATCGGCGAGTCCGGCCGGATTCAGCCCGCCCGCGTTGGCGACGATCCGCACCCCGCGCTCGGCGGCCAGCCCGAGCCCGTCCTCCAACTGCCGCAGGAAGGTCTTGGCGTAGCCGCGCGCGGGGTCCTTCAGACGGTCCCGGCCGAGGATCAGCATGGTCAGCTCGGCGAGATAGTCGCCGGTCAGGACGTCCAGGGGGCCGCCGGTCAGCATCTCGCGCAGCGCATCGAAGCGGTCGCCGTAGAAACCGGAGGCGTTGCCGATGCGGAGGGTGGCGGGGTCGGCACCGAGGGGGCAGGGGGGCGGGGGCGAGGGCGGGGTGTTTGTGGTGGGGTGCGTGCCGGGGGTGGGGGTGCCGCGGGTGGGGGTGCCGCGTGCGGGGGTGCCGTCGGTCACGAGGTGCCGCCCTTACGGGATGTCCCCCGATGATCCTTCCCGGACGGCTCCCGGCCGTTGCCCGGCGGGCCCGCGAAGGCCTGGGCGATCTCCAGCCACCGTTCCGCGTCCGCCCCTTCGGCCCGCAGGGACGGCAGGTCGGCACGGTGTGCCCGCTGGGTCACCAGCAGACAGAACTCCAGCGCGTCCCCGGTCACCCGCTGCCCGGCTTCCGCAGGCCCGTACTCCCACACCGTGCCGTCCGGACCTCGCAGGTCGACCCGGAACTCCTCCTCGGGCGGGGTGAGTTGATGCGTCGCATAGGCGAAGTTACGGGTCCGCACCCCGATCCGGGCGATATGCCGCAGCCGGGCGGTGGGCCGGCGGGTGACACCCAGCGCATCGGCCACGTCCTGGCCGTGCGCCCAGGTCTCCATCAGCCGGGCGGTGGCCATCGAGGCGACGCTCATCGGCGGGCCGTACCAGGGCAGCTTCTCGCCCGCCGGACGGGCGGCGAGCGCCCGCAGCAGCTCTTCGCGGTCGTCGCGCCAGCCGGCAAGCAACTCGGCGGGCGGCACCTTCGCCCCCGCCTCGGCAGCCTCGTCGACAAAGGTCAGCGGCGAGGCCAACGCCTCCTGCGCGGCCCGCGCGAATCCCTCCGGGTCGGTGGCCGAGAGCAGGGCCTGCCGGTCGGTCCAGGCGAGATGGGCGATCTGGTGGGCGACGGTCCACCCCTCGGCGGGCGTCGGCGCCGCCCAGCGCTCCGCCTGCAGCCCGGCGACCAGCGCGTCCAACTCCTCGCTCTCCGCCCTGAGATCGGCCAGTACGGCGCCGGGATCGGACACGCGACACTCCCCTCATCGACGCGACTGCCGTAACAGCAGGGCGTGTTGGCATGCGACGACGGCCGCGGCACAGAGCGGCGGCCCGCCGGTGTGGTGCGGGTGCGGTGTGGTGCGGGTGCGGTGCGCTCCGAGCGTGGCAGCGCCGACAGAAACAATCAAGCACGCCTGCATGATTTTCTGATCCGTCGATGGCTTCGAGCCATGGTTTGCCGCATGAGGCATGAGACATGAGGCATGAGACATCGGACATGGCGGGGCGAGGCTGACGTCTACGAGGCGGTCCCCCCGAGCGGGGACGATCCCGTGGGGTCAATCCGGTGGGGTCAACCCGGTGGGGTCAACCCGGTGGCGGCAATCCAGTGATCAGCCGACGCCGCCGAGCGCCGCCTACCGCTCAGGAGCACGGCGACGAGCAAGGGCACCGGGGTCGATGTCGACCGGGAAGGGACGTTCGACGGCGGTCGTCTCCGCGGCCTGGACGAGGCGGTCGAGGTAGCCGCCGTTCTCCAGCTCGCCGAGGTAGAGGCGCGGTGCCGGCTCCAGCTCCAAGCGCCAGTAGTGGGCGATCCCCGCCGCGGCGTAGAGAGCCGGCTTCATTTCAGGTCTTGCACCTGTCAGTGCGCCCCCGCCCCCGCACCCCGTACCGCCCCCACACTCGCCGCCACGACCAGCCCGATCGCCAGCACCTCGGCCCAGCCCAGCGCCTGGTGCAGGACGAGGAACCCGGCGGTGGCCGCGGCGGCCGGCTCCAGGCTCATCATCACGGCGAAGCCGGAGGCCGGGAGCTTGCGCAGGGCGAGCAGTTCCAGGGTGTAGGGCATGACGGACGACATCAGGGCGACGGCGGCGCCCAGCCCCACCGTGACCGGGTTCAGCAGGGCGGCGCCCGCGCCGGCAATGCCGAACGGCAGGCTGAGCAGCGCCGCGACGGTCATCGCCAGTGCCAGCCCGTCCGCCTGCGGGAAGCGCTGCCCCGTACGGGCGGACAGCAGGATGTAGGCGGCCCACAGGCCACCGGCCGCCAGCGCGAACGCCGCGCCGGTGAGGTTCAGTCCGTCGAAACCCTCGCGTCCCAGCAGCACCACTCCGCCGAGAGCCAGCGCCGCCCACACCAGGCTCAGCAGCCTGCGTGAGGTCGCCACCGAGAGGATCAGCGGCCCAAGGAACTCCAAGGTGACCGCGGCGCCCAGCGGGATGCGGTCGATCGCCTGGTAGAAGAGCGAGTTCATACCGGCCAGTGCGACGCCGAAGGCGAGCACCGTGGCCCAGTCGCCCCGCGAGTGGCCGCGCACCTTGGGACGGCAGACGACCAGCAGCACCAGCGAGGCGACGACCAGCCGCAGCGTGACCACGCCCAGCGCACCGGCCCGCGGGAAGAGCAGCACCGCCACCGACGAGCCGAACTGCAGCGAGACGATCCCGCCGATGACCAGCGCCACCGACACGAGCCGCCCGCGCGCACCCGACGCCCCGGCGGTCCCGGCGGCCCCGGCCTGGGCCTCGGCCGTCAGCACCTCGGGCGAGGGCGGCACGGGGTGCGGAATCCCCCCGCCGTCACCGCCGGACACGGTAGGGACGGGAGCGACAGGGATACGGCCATCGGGGCTCTCGGACGATGCATTCACGCCACCACGCTACGGGGCCTTCTTCCGGTCCGTGAAATGCCTTTTCCCCTGTTGTTATGCTCCCCACGCATGAGCATCGAGCTGCGTCATTTCCGCTGCTTTCTCGCCATCGCCGACACCCTGAGCATCACCCGTGCCGCCGAGCGCCTGCACCTGACCCAGCCGGCCGTCTCCCGCACCCTGCGCCAGCTGGAACAGGAACTGGGCCTCCGCCTCGTCGACCGCTCCACCCACCACCTCGCGCTCACCCCCGACGGCCTCTCCTTCCGCGACCAGGCCGCGATCGCGGTGACCGCCTTCGACCGGGCACTCGGCCAGGCACCGCACACCGCCTGGCCGCTGCGCCTGGGCCACGCCTGGTCGGCCGCCGGTACGGACACCACCGCACTGCTCCGCCGCTGGCACGAGGAGCACCCGGCAACCCCGCTCGAACTCCTCCGCATCGACGACCGCACGGCCGGTCTCGCCCGCGGCGATGTGGACGCGGCCCTGCTGCGCGGCGAGGTCCGCGCCCCCGGCCTGATCACCGACCAGCTCACCACCGAGCCCAGGGTCGCCGGCCTCCCCGCCGACGATCCGCTGGCCCACCGCACCGCCCTCTCCCTCACCGAGCTGACGGACCGCACCATCGCCCTCAACACCGTCTCCGGCACCACCACCCTCGACCTGTGGCCCGCAGCAGCCCGCCCCGCCTCCACGATCACCATCGGCAACACCGACGACTGGCTGGCCGCCATCACCGGCGGCCGCGCCGTGGGCGTCACCACCTCCGCCACCGCCGACATGCACCCCCACCCATCCATGGCCTACGTCCCCCTGACCGACGCCCCGCCCGTCCCGGTGGTCATCGCCTGGCGCGACGGCCCGGGACACCCGCGGATCCCGGACCTGGTCAGACTGGCCCACGAGGTCATCGGGAGGGCGGCGGGCGGAGGGGCACCGCGCGCCGGGGGAATGACACCGGACACCGGCTGAGGCGACGCCGACCGCTGCCCGCATCACGACGCCGACCGCTGCCGCATCACGAAGTCCGCATCACGAATCCGGAATCCGTGGGATGCAGCCACCGCCTTCGCTCCATAAGCTCGTAGGAGGAACGCCCACCGGCGGGCGGCGAGACCCACCCGGCGCCACACCGGATGCCGGGGCCGGTCGCCGGGCGACGCGTCGCGCCTGATGCCCAAGCGAGTTCTTGCTCGTGCTCGTGCTCCTGATGCCCTGACGTGGAGCCCTTCATGACCACACCGCGGGACCTGTTGTTCGTCGCCATGGACCTGGAATCCAGTCGCACTCTGGAGCGCGGCAATCTGTCGCTCGCGCTCGCGGGCGCCGAGCTGATCGACCTCCTGGAGGCGCAAGCCGTCAGCCTGGACGGCGACCGCATCGTGCCGGGCTACCGGCCGGCCGTGGCCGACCGCCTCATGGACGAGGCCGCGTCGTCACTCGACCAGCAACCGCCGTACGAGTCCGTCGACGACTGGCTGTGGCGCCGAGGCCGCGGCCTGTCCACGGCCTACCTGACCGCCTTCGAGGCGGAAGGACAGCTCACTCGGCAGCCCCGCAGCCGCTGGATCCCCTTCCGGTCCGGCGGCCAGATGACGCTGGCCGACACGCCCGCACGCCGCGGGGCGGCCAGCCGCTGGACCGCGGGCGAGCCCGTCCTCGACGGCCTTGCGGCAACCCTCAAAATCCGCGGCGACCGGACGGAGGAACCCGCGAACGTGGACGACACTGCGGTCGAGACCGTGCTCGCCGCCGTCACCGACGCGGTGAACGAGCTGGAATTCGAACGCCAGCGGCGAGCCATCGACGAAGAGGCCTTCAGCAACATCTGGCGCGGCCCGGGCGGATGACGACGACCGCACGAACGCCGTGCCCGGTCAGCCGGACCAGCGCGCGAGCGGCCGCGTCCGGCCTGCCGAACCACGGCCACGGTACTGGTGGGCTCGCGTTTTCACCTGTCGTCAATTCACCATGGACCGCACCCTATTGATGACCGTGTGTGGTCGCCGGAGGCATGCTGGTTCCGGGTTCCACCCACCCCGGATGCGAAGCGGGATGTGAGGACGCGGTGGCAGACAGGGGCGGCGACGGAGGCAACCGTCCCAGGGCCTGCTGTCGGATTGCTGCGGTGCGGCTGGCAGTCTCGGGGGACGCCGAGATCGTCGATCGGTGTGGAGAGCGCGTAGGGATGGAGCGGCTGACCGGCTCGCCGACCGGGAAACAGCCAGGGCTCAAGAAAACCCAGACCGAAGGGGCTCCGGCCTGAGCCTTCTGCGCTTGTTGGAGGAGGGATGACCCTCCCGAGGGTTACTTCACGTCGACGTAGTCCGCCGCGGAGGCGACCGCCGGGGTGGTGGACGTGCCTGCGAAGGAGTAGCGGAAGTAGCCGTCCGCCGTGGCCTTCGTCGTCGTCCTCAGGTTGCCCTTGCTGTCCGTCGTGACGGTTTTGAGGGTCTTGTAGGTGCTGGTTCCCTTCTTTTTGAACTGGAGCTTCACCGGCTGCTTGGTGTAGCCCCCGTACTTGTAGGTCTCCCAGTCAGCGCGGGTCAGGGCGCCTGCGACGGTGAGCGTCTTGTTCTTCTTCACCGGTTCCGGCGAGGCGTTGACGCTCAGCCTGGAGTTGCGCAGGACCTTCGCCTTCGCGGCGGAATCCTTGGTGATGTAGTCACCGTCGTTGGCCAGGGCGTGGGTTCTCACGGTCCAGGTCCCGGCCGTGGTGTTGTCCTGGGGGTCGATGCGCGGGTCGATTTTCAGCGTGTAGGTGCAGGTGGTCGTGGTGAAGCTCTGGCGCACGCACTTGCCCGCGATGTTGTCGGGCATCACGAGACCGTAAGAGTCGCCGTTCGGGAGGAGTGTGTGCCACATGACCGGGAAGGTTCTTCCGGCCTCGATGCCCGAGTCGTCCGTGGCGGTCACCGCGATGGTGAACGTCTTCACGTCCGTGGTCCCCAGGACGATGTCCTTCCCTCCGTTGACGACCACCTTCGTGATCTTGATGTCGCCCGAGAGGTCATCTGCCTGGGCGGCCGCCGGAATCGTGAGCGCGGACAGGGCGAGGGCCCCGGCGAAGCCTGCCACGGTGGTGCGGTGATGCATGAAGGCGTTTCCTCCATGTTCCAGCGCCCCAGGAAAGTCCCAAGGCGGAGCTGACAATGCCCACCCAGTACGGGGGTGGCACGGACATGACCATCAGGTCGCAGGAATGGTTGCCCATCGATCACACGGCTGCCAGGACGGGCGGAGGCTCACACCGTCTTCCGGCCTCGGGTTTACTGGTGTGCTCTCGTATTCAACTGTCGCCGGTTCACCGACGACCCCAACCTGTTGGTGACCATGTGTAATCGCCAGCGGCGTATCGACTCCATGCCGACCCCGGTGCCCTTACTCAGACACCAGCCGCGAAGCAGGCAGCGGGTAGCGTGCCGTCCTTTTGCTCTGGAGAAGCCCGCTGACGGAACGGGTGGCGGTGGGCATTCCGGAGAGTGAGAGTCCACTCGGCCTGTCTCACGTACTGTGGTTTCGCATGACCGACTCCGAGATCGAGATCACCGCAGAGCTGGTGCACGATCTTCTCAAGGACCAGCATCCGGACCTTGCAGGGCTGCCCATCCGCGAGGTAGCGGGCGGCTGGGGCAACCAGATGCGGCGCCTTGGGGATGAGTTGGCCGTGCGCATGCCGCGCATGGAAGGTGCCACGGATCTCCTGCGCAAGGAGTGCCGGTGGCTGCCTGTCCTGGCCCCGCGTCTTCCGCTCCCGGTCCCGACGCCTGTGCGGATCGGCGAACCGTCCGCGCGCTTTCCGAGGCCGTGGAGCATTATGACGTGGGTTCGCGGCGAGCCACTGGACTACACCTCGATCAGTCGCGGCGACCACGCGGCTGACACTCTGGCGGGCTTCCTCAGGGCGCTCCATGTGGAGGCGCCCGCTGAGGCGCCGGCCAGTTCGGACCGCGGCGCTCACCCCAAGAAGTGCACGGGCGGCTTCGAGGAGTTCTTGCAAGCCATTGCCCCCGGCGGCTTTGACGCCGACGTCCGGGCCGTCTGGGACGTTTGGGACGACGCTGTTGCGGCCCCCGAGTGGGAAGGCCCGCCGGTATGGCTGCACGGTGACCTCCATCCCGCGAATGTCGTCGTCTCGGACGGGACACTCTCGGGCGTGATTGATTTCGATGCCATGTTCGCCGGCGATCCGGCGTGGGACCTGGCGGCCGCGTGGCTGCTGCTTCCCGCGGGCGCGGGCTCACGGTTCTTCGAGGTGTACGCGCATGCGGACGAGGCGACGATCCGGCGCGCCCGAGGGTTGGCTGCCATGAAGAGCCTCTTCCTCATCCTTATGGGCCAGAACGGGGAGCAAGGCCTTCCGGGCGGCAAGCAGACATGGGGACCCGCAGGCCGGGCAGCGCTCGATCGTGTTCTGACATCCAGTTCGGGCTGCCCCTCTCCTGCCTAGGCCCCGCCCCCGTCTCCGGGCGTGATACCGGTGGGCTCGCGTCAACTGTCACCAGTTCTCCGAGGGGTCCAGCCTGGTGGTGACCGCCAGTGGTCTCCGGAGGCGTATCGGCTCCAGGTGCCTCCGGCCTCGGAGGCCAGCTTGGCCGTGGTGACCCGGTGGCCCGAGTCGGGCCGTGGGCATCGTCAGCTACCGCGAGAGCAGCAACGGCGTGTACTACGACGGGATCGTGCGCGCGGTCACGTGCGCGAACGCCGACCAGAACCTGTACGCCGTCACGCTGTACAAGCCGACGTACGACCGTGAGTCCACGTACTACGTCTACGGCACAGACCAGGTGACCGAGCCCAACCGGACGGCGGGACCCGCGAACACTGAGCAGTCGTACGCCGATCGCTGGCGGGAATTCGACCGGCAAAACGCCGGGTGGCGCCCGGCGGACGAGTAGCCGCTCACAGGTCGTTTTCTCCCCGCCTGGCCGCCGGCCGGGCCCGGCCGGCGGATCGCCGCCCTGGCCCGCGAGCACGGCGTCAGCCGCGGCGGCCAGGGCGCCCCGGCGGTTCCGGCCCAGCGTAAGGCCCGCCGCGAGTACGAGAACCGGGTCAGCACCCTCGCGCCGACCCAGCCATGATCGTTCTCAGCGCCAACGGCTGTACCGATGTTCCCCGTGCCCGAACTACCGCCCCCTGCCGCCTCTCCCGCCCTATCGCCCCGGGCAGGCGTAATCCGGACGCACCCGATGCGGACTGCACGCGATCAGGTTGAGCGAGAGAAAACGGCCGCCGGTCACCCACCACCCGCCGACCCGGTCCTCACCGGCCGCCAGCGCCCGCACGGTCTCCTCGTGCGACAAGCCCTCCGGGTACGAGCCGACGAAAAGTTCGGCATACCGTGCGAGTTGATCCGCATACCAGTCCGCCCCCTCCTTCGGTTCATCGAACGTCGCCTCGATCCGGGAGGCCGGCTTCAGCAGCCAGTCCGCGCACTCCAGCGGCATCACCTGGGCAGAACGGAACTCCGGGTGGCCGGGGCGCCGGTGAGCGTCACCAGGCTTCACGAGCACATCGCCGCTGCCGAGCCAGACATAGGCGTGGTGGTGGGGTCCGGGCATCTCTCTCCCTACTGCGAACGCCTTACGTGCGTTGGTCTTGCCTGCACTGGTCCGAACGGGCGGCCCACGTCCCGGTTACGGGATGAGGGCCGCCCGGTCCACGGCCTACTGGCGGCCGCAGCCTTGGCCGTCGCCACAGCCCCCGTTGGGGTTGCCGCCCTGGTTGTCGTCCTCATCGCCGCCGTACTTGACCAGATCGAGGCGGTATCGCATGGTGCTCTCCTCGGGTGCAAAGTCGCCGCGCGGTCGGTCCGCGCGTCGTCGTGCCCTTGCGAGGGCCCCTCGTGGGCCCGCCCGCTCCGGCCGTGTCCTGCCAGGGAATGGCGGCCGGGGCGGGAGTTTTCACAGGCCGCCGCGGGTCCGACGGAACGCCGGCCCGCCGAGCAGCCGCTTCAGCGATCGCGCCAGCTACGACCGCCCGGATCCATGACGGGTTCGCCCCCGTAGCGCGGTGCGGCTTTGCGGCGCCCCGCCCCTTCACGGCTCCGGCTGGTGGCGCGCGCGGTGGCGGGCGATGAGGACGTTGAAGTCGGTCACCCTGCTGCTGTCCCGGGCGGCTGCGGCCTGCTGACGGCCGCGCTCCAGGTCCTGGCAGGCCTTGCACTCCTGCATGAAGGACGCCGCCACGGACGTGGGGCGGGATTCGGAGATGGCCATACAGATGCCTCCATCGGGCGTCGTCGGACCGAGCGGCGACCCAGTCCAAACGGGAGGGGGCTACGCCGGATGGCGACGCTAGAGGCGTCGGGTGTGTCGTCGCCATTAATGTGCATCGATGTGCAGAGAGCCCTACGTTCAGGGGAGTTGGCTGCTTTTCCCTTGATCCGAGCCGCCTCTCGCCGCGATTGTTGTGCACATCAGCGCACATTGCAGAGCTGAAGCCAGAGGACCGTCAGGGTCCTACACGTCATCGACACCGGCCGCGAGGCGACCCCTGAGGCCGCCCGCTCAACCCTTCACTGGAGGCTGACGTGCAACTACAGTTCATCGGAGTCGACCCGAACTCAGACATCGACGAGTCACCGACCGCTTGGGTGGATCTTGAGAACGCCGACATCGTGATCCAGAGCTACACGGCGGATGACGCCACGCGAGCCCAGTGTGTGCAGAACAATGCACCTGGGCACGCCCAGCTCGTCCCTGACCACGAGTCGGTCATCCGTGTCCCCGCCCGACTGGTGCCGATCCTGAGGGAGGCGTGCGATGCCGCAGAGCGTGCCAAGCTTTAGCAGCATGTTGGAGGCCGCTGAGCATTCAGCGGTGCACCTCGAAATGCGTGACGCGTATGGAGTCAGCGGTGAGTCCGATGACTTCACCACGTGGCAGCGCACCGGTCAGCGGGATATCGACCGCCACTCGGCTCACTGGGCACCCTGGGTCGACCTGGTCTCGCGGGCCGTCTCCCGTGGCCTCATCGTCCGGCGGGCACGCATCATTTCCGAGCCGGTCTCCGACTACATCCGGTTCGAGCACGCCGGCACCACCGTCAATCTCTCCGCCGGAGAGCAGGTTCGGTGGTTGCCTCGTCGGCGCGCCTCCGACATCGCTCTACCAGGAAACGACTTCTGGCTCTTCGACGGCCGACTGATCCGGTGGAACCACTTCGCCGGTAACGGCTCCTCGGGAGGCCCGGAGATCGCCGACGACCCGGCCACGGCGAAGCTCTGCTCGGAGGCTTTCGAGGCTGTGTGGGCACGCGCTGTCCCGCATGAGCAGTACGAAATCTGCTAGGAAAAGACACCTCGCTCCCTCATGCCCGTTTCCCCTTCCTCGTCCGCGCAAGCCGCACGCGAAGCAGTTGCCGTGCGGCTGCGCGATCTCCGCAAAGGGGCCGGGCTGACGGTCACCGATCTGGCCGGTCGGTGTGGCTGGCACCATGCCAAGACGTCCCGCATCGAGAACGCCCGCACTGCGCCTTCACCCAACGACATCAGACTGTGGTGCGACGCTTGTGGTGCAGAGGGCGAGGCAGCCGGAATAATCACTCTGTCGCTGCACGCCGAGTCCATGTACACCGAATGGCGCCACCAGGTCCGCGACGGCCTCAAACAATTGCAGAACCGCTCCGTGCGGTTCTTCCGTGAGACCACGCTGTTCCGCGTCTACTCCTCAACCCTTGTTCCCGGCCTCCTGCAAACCGAGGGCTACGCGGCCGCGGTGCTGCGAAGGGCTGCCGAATTCCGGGGACTGGCCGTCGACGACAGCACCGAAGCCGCTCAGGCACGGGTTGAGCGCTCCCGCGTCATCCACGAGCCGGGACACCGATTCGTACTGCTCATGGAAGAGGCAGCGCTCCATTACCGCATCGGAGACGCGGACACGATGGCCGGCCAACTCGGCTCCATACTTACCGCCGGTTCCCTGCCGTCCGTGTCACTCGGCATCATTCCCAAGGCAACCCACGACCGTGTGCTGGGACCACGTGAGACTTTCCACATCTACGACGACACTCTGGTATCCGTCGAGTTGGTGTCAGCACGAGTACGGGTCAAGCAGCCTTCCGAGGTCTCTCTGTACCTCAAAGCCTTCGAGCAATTGCGCAGCATGGCCGTGTACGGCGCCGAAGCGCGGACACTCATACTGAAGGCGCTCGAAGAATTGACCTGAATCCACAAGGCACTCACACCAGCAGCCTCCTCGCGGTCCAGATGAACGCAACCACACGATGGGGACTCAATCAGTGACCACAGACCAACAGAAGCTCAAGGCACTCGAATCCCAGATCCGGCCCTGGCAAAGTCAACTGTCCTCGGGCCACCGCCCGGTACAAGAGAACTGGTGCGCCACAATCGAGCAGACCAGGGTGGTGCACGCGTGGGAAGAATCCATCATCGACGGCATGCTGCAAACGGCCGACTATGCACGGCATATCTTCATCCGCTACGCGGAAATGCGGAACTCTCCTCGGGATACCGACGAAGCTGTCCACGCTAGGCTCAAGCGTCAGGAGATGCTCTACCAACCGGGCCGCAAGTTCCACATCCTTATGTGGGAGGCAGCACTGCACGCCCTGATCTGTCCGCCCACTGTGCTCGCCGCCCAGCTCGACCATCTCGCCGGCGTCATGGACGTGGATTCGGTAGAGCTGGGAGTAGTGCCTTTTCACGCACCTTTGAAGATCCCACCGGCCAATTCCTTCATCATCCTGGATGATCGGGTGGCGGTCACCGAGGACTGGCACGCGGAACTATGGCTGGAAGATGCGGACACCATCGCCACGTACCTGAAGATCTGGAACACGCTTCGAGAGTCCGCTGTCTACGGCGCCCAGGCCCAGAACATCATCAACAGGGCCCGGCGATCGGTCTCTTCAGCCTGATGCCCGGCCCTCGGGCGCTGCGGCAGATGCCGCAGCGCCTCAAGGCGCCGATTCATCGGCCTTCACCATCTCCACGAAGGAGGCCCAGGCAGTCTCAGCGAAGAGCAGTCAAGGGCCGGCCACGTTCGTGCTGTCACGTACGGCCGTGACCCGCGGGACGTTGCAGGCCACTTCCACGCACTCGCCCTGCGAACCGCTGCAACTGGACTTGTGAAACTTGAATGTGATCACCGGTCCTCCTTCAGCAAGCTCGTGAGCCGGACTCGGGCGCCTTCAGGAGACAGCGCGGTTCTCCGTACGCTTCCGCGCACCCGTCGATAGCGCGGACGGCGGCAATCAAGCCGGTGGTCTCATCAGTTGTGTCGAGTGGAGTCTCACTGAGCTCCCCACGGCGAAGGTCTCCCCGGGCCGAGCTCCCCACGGCGGGGGGGGCTCCCCGGTCCGAGCCCCCAACCACCTGGTTCCGGGGGACCTCACTGCCGCAGAGCTGGGAAACGTAGCCTCAGGCGGCCGCTGCGTCGTCCCCCTGCAACGTCGATATGAACGAGGCCCACGCGCCCGCCCCGAAGGCGAGGCAAGGGCCGGCGGGACGCTTGCTGTCACGTACAGGTATGACGCCAGGGAAGCCGTCGGCGACTTCGACGCAGTCGCCACCCGTGCCGCTGTAGCTGCTCTTGCGCCAATTGGCGGTCTCAGGGTTCAGTTTGATCATCTTCGTTGCCTCTCTCGGTCCTGGTTGCTACAGGTCCTGTCGCACCTGGGCGATCAAGTCGAGGCTGTCCCCCGGGCTCAAGGCGATTGACCTGAGCGAGTCAAAGATGAGCGTATATTCCGCCGTCTCTTCCTGGGTTTCCATGTACAGAGTCCCGGTGCGGTGCTCGATGCACACAACGTCGGAGTACGTGGGGTTGGGGAACCCGAACAGCACGAACGAACCGGACAGTCCCGCGTGCGCTCCCGCTCGGTCCGGAATGACTTGCACCTCAACGGAGGGGTGCTCAGCCATGCTCTCCAGATGCTCCAACTGCTCGCGCATCGCCTGGCGGCCTCCCACCTGGAGCCGGAGGGCCGCCTCGGTCTGGATCACGCACATGCGAGGCGGATCAGCGCGCTCCCACACTTCCTGCCGCTTTATGCGTGACTCCACCAATGCCTCGATCTCCTCGTTCCCGAGCGTCGACGGCGGGGCGGAGAGCACGGCCCTCGCGTAATCGGGGGTCTGCAGCAGTCCGGCGATGAGGTTGCTCTGGTACGACCGGATGTAGTCGGCCGACTTCTCGTAGTCGATGAAGTCCGTGAACGACGGACGCGCGAGTCCCGCACGCTGCACCCAGCCGGGCTCCCGGCTGCGCTGCGCAAGCGACACCATGTCGTCAACGACAGCCGGTTCATCCACCTCGTAGAACCGCAACAGGTCGCGCAGCTCGCCGAGCGAGATCCCAAGGCGCGCGTTCTCAATCTTGTTGATCTTTGTTCGATGACATCCGATGCGCTCGGCCGCTTCCTGCGGGGACTTACCTGCCCGCTCACGGAACTCGACCAGCTTCGCAGCGACACGTCGCCGTCGCACCGTTGGACGCGCTCCGGCCATGAAGTACCCCCTCTGTACATGTTCGTTGGCTGAACACTAACCGCCAATAAAGATCTTGGCACTAGTGCCAATTGCTCACTTGCCGATTTAGCGATCGCCTAGCACTCTGGAGACGTAGTCACTGAGGGTGTCAACCAAGTCACCACGCAGTGATCTTGACGCTCCGTCATGCGCTCCAAGGGGATAGCTATGTCCACACGCGCCCGGCCAGCAGCAACACGACTCACACCCGCTCTGGCGACTGCCGCAGCCCATCTATTACCCGCAGACGACCGAAGCGCCGCTCGTGCCCGCGCCGCGCTCCGTCGACAGCTTCGGGTCTGGCGCATCAGTGGCGAACTGGCCGAGTCCGCTGAGCTGTTGTTGTCCGAGCTGGTCACGAATGCCGTGCGGGCGCAGGTACAGACGCAGGGGCCCGCCGCCCCGGAAGTCGGGGTCCGGTTCGTGTGGGCGGGCGGCCGCCTCCGGCTGGAGGTGCGGGATGCGAGCGACGAGCTGCCCGTGATGGGCGATGCCAAGGAGGACGAGGAATGTGGGCGTGGTTTGGTGCTGGTGGACGCCTTGGCAAGTGGCTGGGGCGTCGACCGGGACGGCACCGGAAAGACCGTGTGGGTCGAGTTGACCGAGTGGCGCGAGGCGGGCGTGGTGGGCGAGTTGGCCCGGTCGGCAGGGTCGGCGGCAGGCGACACCTCGGGACCGGGACCGGCACCAGCACCGGGACCGGGACCGGGACCGGGACCGGGAACGCTCAGCCTCTGACTGCCCCACGGCCTCCCGTGGCCTACCGGGCGGAGGCTACGGCCCGCTATCCGACCGCATCCTCCAGCCACGCACGCGGATGGGTGTACCTACGCGCTCACGGCGCGCCTCGAGCCGGCCCATGGCCTCGACGCCTGGACTGCCCGTACCGCGGCCTCCCTTCGGGTGCCGTACGTCCGGGAGGCAGCGTGACGCTCGGGGCCGCATCGGCTCTCCTCACGCCCGGCTTCTGGTGTGAGCGGTTTGTGTATCGGTCCGTCCATGCGGATCGCCTCGCTTCCTGGTCGGCTCTCGCCACGCGCAGCCCCGTACGTGCGGTACGGCTGATGGGCGCGGATGCGCAGGAGGTGGCTGCCGGTCTCCCCGGGGACGAACGGCAGCGGGTGCTGGGCGAGTTGGGCAGGCCTGGGCAGGTAGGGGCCGTGGCCGCACTCCTGCGGGGCGAGCCGTGCGGGCTTGCGCTCAACTGCGGCGGGGCGTGGGTGGAATGGTCGGCCAGTTCGGTCCTCTTTCTGCCCCTCGTCGACGGGGCGGCGCCGGGAACACCTTGTCCGTGTCGAGGGGGTAAGGCGGTGGGGTTCGGGGCGCGTCTGACGCCGACGGGCGGGCTCGCGTAGACATCGGCCTGTACATCGAGGCCGGATTGCCCGCAGCCGGGAGCCGGCACGCACCGTCGGGGGTCCCACTACGGGGCGGCCCCGGGAAGCCCCTGAGAACGGCCGGGGCTGCGTCTCGTCCGCGTGAACGAGGGAGCGGCGGCGGGCGGGGACGACCATGGAACCGGCCGTCTGCGCGGCACGAGCCGGCATCGCAAGGCCCGTTGCGGGCCGTGCGCCCGGCCATAGGCACAGCCCTGCACCCGGATCAGAGAGGATCAGCATGAACACCCCGATGCCGCACGTCGTCGAGCCGACCGGCGGAGACGCGCGCCCTCCGCACCTCCGGCGGGCGCTGCGCAGCGCCAAGCTGCTCGTCGGCGGCTACGCATTGCTCAGCGGGCTGACGCTGCTCGCCATCATCCTGCTGCGCCACCACCCCGACCTGGTGACCGATGCCGTGTGGGTGCGCGCGTCCATCGTCGTCGCGACCTCCCTGCTCATGGTCTCGTTCGCGGTGCGGACGGGACGTGGCCACAGCCGGTCCTATCTGCGGCTGCGGTTGGCGTCCGGCATCATGCTGGTGGCC
This sequence comes from Streptomyces sp. NBC_00400, assembly GCF_036048035.1. Lineage (NCBI taxonomy): Bacteria > Bacillati > Actinomycetota > Actinomycetes > Kitasatosporales > Streptomycetaceae > Streptomyces > Streptomyces sp. NBC_00400. Next base: position 3,217,275 of record NZ_CP107940.1, read on the forward strand.
ATCGCGGTCATCGTCGCGCTGCCCGGCGCCTTCCCGGTGTGGCTCAAGGTCGAACAGGGCGTGTGCGGCGTGCTCTTGCTCGGTGTCGTCGTGATCGTGAACGGCAGGCGGGTGCGGTCGGCGTTCGCCGCCCGGTAGCGGGAGCCCACGCCACGCTTCACGACACCGCCCTCACCACATCGCCCTCACGGCACCCGCCCTCACGGGTCCGCCGGCGCATTCCGCAGTACCGTCGCGGCGGCGCGGCGGATGGCGGCCACCGTGGGCAGGGTGCGGTTCCTTGCCGCCCAGGCCAGGGCCGCGGCGCCCGGGGGCAGGTCCGGCACCGCGACGTAGCTGATGCCGGGCCGGGGGAAGAGGTGGCGGGCGGCGGCGGGGAGGAAGGCCATGGCCTGGCCCCGGGAGACGGCGAGCAGCAGCGCCTCCATGTCGGGAACCACCGGCCCGTACCGCACGGGAGAGCCGTCCGGACGTGGGTCGGCCGCCCAGAAACGCCACCACATCCGGGGGCATTCGGGCGGGACGTCCACGACGGGGCGCCCGGACAGTTCGGCCAGCGGCACCTCGTCCCGGCCGGCCAGGGGGTCGTCGGCCGGGAGGCATGCCACCCGGGGTTCGGTGGCCATGGTCAGCGTCTCGATGCCGGGCGGCACCGGCGGGCGCAGGAACAGCACATCGACCTCGCCGCGCTCCAGCGCGTCGAAGTGGGTCGCGAGATCGAGGCCGCGGACGCTGGTACGCAGCCGCGGATGGCAGGCGTGCAGCTCGTCGAGGACGGCCCGGGTGTACGGCATCGCGGCCTCGGCGCCGATGGAACCGATCACCAGCCGGCCCTCGATCTGCCGGGCGTGGGAGCCGGCGGCCCGGCAGAGCCCGGCCATCGCCTCCACCACGGCGCGCGCCTTGGGCAGCAGTGCCGCTCCCGCCGGGGTGATCTCCACATGACGCCGGGATCGCTGCAGCAGGACGACGTCCAGCCGTTCTTCGAGCGACCGCAGTTGGCGGCTGAGCGCGGGCTGTGTGACATACAGCCGGGCCGCTGCCCGGCCGAAGTGCAGCTCCTCCGCCAGGATCAGGAACGATTCCAGCTGCTGGACACTCGGGGCCTGCCGGGAGGCCGTCCACGGAGTGTCGGCGGGCCCGGGTGCCCCCGGGCCGCCCACGCCCGGACCGTGCTCCGTCATGCAAGGACGTTATCAATCGGCCGTGAACCCTCATCAGGATCAGGGTTCCGCCGGACGGCCGTGGTGGCGCAGGATCGAGAGGTTGCGGAATCGGGGCCGACCCTGAGCCGACGCGGCCGGCGCTGAGCCCTCACTGCCGGCGGGGGATGGGAACGCCCGCCGGCGGCCCCGGGCCCCGGCCCCCCGCCCCTGCGCCTCACCGTCGCCTCAGGTGCCCTCCTCCCCCAACGCCCCCGCCTCCTCCAAAGCCTCCGCCAGCACCTCCGCCAGATGCCGGCCCGGGCGGTCGCCGAGCTGATCGAGCTGGGTGCGGCAGGAGAACCCGTCCGCAAGGACCTCCGTCCCTTCGGGGGCTTCCCTTACCGCGGGCAGCAGCTGGTCCTCGGCGCACGCCACCGAGACGTCGTAATGGCCGGCCTCGAAGCCGAAGTTGCCGGCCAGGCCGCAGCAGCCGCCGGTCAACTGGCCGGTGAGGCCCGCGCGTTCCCGCAGGCGGCGGTCGGCGGCGTCGCCGAGGACCGCGTGCTGGTGGCAGTGGGTCTGGCCGGCTACGGGGCGGTCGATGCGCGGGGGCTGCCAGTCGGGGGCCAGCTCCTCCAGGGCCTGGGCGAAGGTCCGTACGGAGCGGGACAGTCGGGCGGCCCGGGGGTCGTCGGGCAGCAGTTCCGGGAGGTCCGTGCGGAGGGCGGCGGCGCAGCTCGGTTCGAGGACGACCAGGGGGCGGCCGTCACGGAGGAGGGGGCTCAGGACCTCGACCGTGCGGCGCATGACGGTGCGGGCCTGGTCGAGCTGGCCGGTGGAGACATAGGTCAGGCCGCAGCACAGGGGGCGGTGGCGGCGCGGCAGCGGAAGGGCTCCGGCCGGGCGCAGGGGCGCGGTCGGCGGCAGGAGGGGACGCAGTCCGGCGGCCTCCAGGACGCGGACGGCGGACCGGCCGACCTCCGGGGAGAGGTGGTTGGTGAAGGTGTCGGGCCAGAGGATGACCGTGCGGCGGCCGGGAGGCCCCGCGGTGCCGGTCCCGGAAGCTGCCCGGTTGCCCGCCTCGGAACCCCCGCCGCCCACCGTCCCGCGCCGGCGCCACCACCAGCGCGTGAACGTCTCCGTGGCCAGCCGGGGGATCGGCCGCTCGGGTGCGATCCCGCCGAGGCGTTTGGCGACGGCGGCCAGCGGGGTACGGGCGAGCACGTTGAGGGCAGGGGCCAGGGGGGCCGCGGCACGCAGCCACTGAGGGAGACGGCCCATGGAGTAATGGGCGGCGGGGCGCAGCCGGCCCTCGTAGTGGTGGTGCAGGAACTCCGCCTTGTAGGTGGCCATGTCGACCCCTACGGGACAGTCGCTGCGGCAGCCCTTGCAGGACAGGCACAGGTCGAGCGCGTCGCGTACCTCCGGCGACTGCCAGCCGTCCGTGATCACCTCGCCCGCCAGCATCTCGTGCAGCAGCCGGGCCCGGCCGCGGGTGGAGTGCTGCTCCTCCCCGGTGGCCCGGAAGGACGGGCACATCACGTCCGTCGAGCCCGGACCGGTCGCCGCATTACGGCACTTGGCGACGCCGACGCAGCGCCGTACGGCCGCGGAGAAGTCCCCGTTGTCGTGCGGGTAGCCGAACTCGACCGGGACCGGGCGCTTGGGCAGCAGCTCGAAGCGCAGGTTCTCGTCGAGCCGGGCGGGACGGACCAGCATGCCGGGGTTCAGCCCGGCGGCCGGGTCCCAGAGCGACTTGAACCGCTCGAAGACGCCGACGAGTTCCGGGCCGTACATCTTCGGGAGCAGTTCGGCGCGGGCCTGGCCGTCGCCGTGCTCGCCGGAGAGCGAGCCGCCGTGCGCCACGACCAGTTCGCCCAGGTCGTAGGAGAACTCCCGGAAGCGGCGGATGCCGGGCGCGGTCAGCAGATCGAAATCGATGCGGATGTGGATGCAGCCGTCGCCGAAGTGGCCGTAGGGCGTACCGCGCAGGCCGTGCTGGGCGAGCAGGGCGCGGAAGTCGCGCAGATACGGGCCGAGCCGGGCCGGTGGGACGGCGCAGTCCTCCCAGCCGGGCCACGCTTCGGAGCCGTCGGCCATCCGGGTCGCGGTGCCGGAGGCGTCCTCGCGGATCCGCCACAGGGCGCGCTGGCCGGCCGGGTCGGTGACGAGGGTGTGGTCGGTGGCACCGTCCGCGGCCGCCGCCCGGCACAGTGCCTCGGCCCGTGCCGCCGCCTCGCCGGGGCTCGTGCCGCCCATCTCGACGAACAGCCAGGCGCCGCCCTTGGGCAGCCCGGCCGCGCTGCCCACCAGGTCGGCGGCCATCCCCTCGACGGTCATCGGCTGGTGCGGGAGCAGGGTGTGCGCGGCCTCGGCGGCGGCGCTCTCGTCGGGGTAGCCGAGGACGGCCAGGGCCCGGGCGGCCGGGGTCTCCACGAGCCGTACGGTCGCCTCGGTCAGCACGCCGAGGGTGCCCTCGCTGCCGGTGAGGGCGCGGGCGAGGTCGGTGCCGGCCTCCGGGAGCAGCGCGTCCAGGGCGTAGCCGGAGATCCGGCGCGGGAGGTCGGGGTAGCCGGTGCGCAGCAGCGCCAGCTCCGCGTCCACCAGCGCTTTCACGCCGTCCCGCAGGCGCGGCGGGAGGCCGGTGGGGGCGCCGGTGCGGTCCGTGCCACGTCCGGCCCGTACCCGCTCGCCGCCGTACGTCAGCAGCTCCAGTTCGCGGACGCTGTCGGCGGTGGTGCCCCAGGCCACCGAGTGCGAGCCGCAGGAGTTGTTGCCGATCATGCCGCCGAGGGTGCAGCGGCTGTGGGTGGAGGGGTCGGGGCCGAAGGTCAGTCCGTGCGCTCCGGCGGCCGCCCGCAGGTCGTCCAGGATGACGCCGGGCTGGACGACGGCGGTGCGGGCGGCGGGGTCCAGCGACACGATGCGCCGCATGTGCCGGGTGAAGTCCAGCACCACCCCGACGCCGGTCGCCTGCCCGGCGATACTGGTCCCGCCGCCGCGCGGCACCACCGGCACCCCGTGCTCCCGGCACACCCGCAGCGCCGCCGCGACATCCTCGGCGTCCCGGGGCGCGACCACCGCCCTCGGCACCCGCCGGTAATTGGACGCGTCCATCGTCATCAGCGCCCGGTCGGCCGCGGCGAACGAGACCTCCCCCCGCACCGCGGCCGCCAACTCCTTCTCCAGGTTCCGCTTCTCCGTCTCCGTGCGATCAGCCATGTCTCCAGCCTGCCCACTGGGGCGGGTTCATGGGCGGTCGGCGGGCCCGATCGCCGGGGCGAGTCGCGGCCGGCGGGCGGGGGTGAGCCGTGGCGGTCAGCCGGAGAGGGGGCAGACCCGCGGTCAGCCGGACAGGGAGCCGTCAGCCGGAGCGGCGGGCGGCCACCGGCGTCCGGCCGACCGGAGCGGCAGCGGCCGGTGTCCGGCCCGCCGTAACGGCCCCCGCCGGGTGGAAGCGAAAGACGTTCGCCGGGTCATGGCGGGCCTTGAGACCGGCCAGCCGCCGGTGCTCGTCGGCGTCGTGGACACTGCGCGCCACCTCTTCGGCATCCGGCCGCTCCCCGTGCCTGCCGAAGAGGAAGTTCACGCTCCGGCCGAGCCGCCAGGGCGCGACGGCCGCCAGCGCCTCGGCGTGCAGCGCCCGTACGGTCGCGAGGGCGGCATCGGGCCGCCCGTCGGAGCACCGCGTATCGGGGGCGCCGGGCCCCTCGCCCGCCTCCCGCCCGATCAGCGGCGACAGCACCCGCAGGGCGAACCGGGCATCCCGGTGGCCGACGGAACCGGCCGGCTCATCCGGCCCGCCACGCTTCGCCATCGCGCCCCCGAGATGGTTGAGCTGGACCACGCACATGACCGGGGCGGCCGGTCCGGTCAGCGCCGCCACCCGCTGCAGCGCGGCCGCGTCCAGCCCGCTGAGCAGCGCGTTGTCGCCGTCGTAGGCATGCGGATCGCTCGGGTCGCGGTGAATGGTGTGCGACTCGGCGTACGGCATCTCGCGCAGGTCGTCGCTCACCGCCGGCCCCACCGCGCGCAGCGGCGCCACCAGCCGCTCGCCCTCCGCGGCGCTCCCCGTGAAGGCGATCCGGATGTGCGCGAGATGGCGGCCGCGCAGCGGTTCGGGCAGCTGCGGGAGGTCCGGGTACGCGATCAGCGCGAGCGACGAGGTCAGCTCGTCCGGGACGGTCGCGGTCCAGTCCACATACGCCGCCAGCGCCGCGTCGATCTGTTCCCCGCCGAACACCAGCTGCCCGCCGTACAGCCGCGCCACCGGCACCAGCCCGAACTCCATCGCGGTCACCACCCCCAGGCCGTGGCCGCCGCCGAGCAGCGCCCGGAACAGCGCGGGATCGGTCTGCGCGGTGACGTGCCGCAGCCGGGCGTCGGCGGTGACGAGGTCGACGGACCGCACGTGGTCGGCGGCGAAGCCATACGTACGGGCCAGCACCCCGACGCCGCCCCCGAGGGTGTACGAGATGACGCCGACGCCCGGGGAGGAGCCGTTGAGCGGCGCGAGCCCGCAGGGGGCCGCCGCCTCGACGACCTGCCCCCAGACGGCGCCCGCCTCGGCCCGCGCGGTGCCGGCCGCCGCGTCCACCCGCACCCCGGCCATCCGCCCGGTACTGATCAGCAGCCCGCCGTCGGTGGCCGCGGACAACCCGTGCCCGGTGGCCTGGACGGCGACCGGCAGGCCCTGAGCGCGGGCGAAGCGCACCGCGGCGACGACGTCCCCGGCGCACTCCGCGCCGACGATCACGGCGGGCCGGTGCCGGTACGCCCGCTGGAACCCGGACCGTTCGGCGTCGTAGCCGTCGTCGCCGGGGACGAGGACGGGGCCCCGGCACTCCCGGGCCAGGGCGGGGAGGGCGGCGGGGTCGGATACCTGAGCGTGGCCGTGGGTGTCGCCGTCAGCGTGGGCGTCGGCGTGGTGCGTCCCTGCGGGGTGGTTGATCTCCATGCCGCGCACCCTGCCGCGATAACTTGACACCTGCCGTCATATATAAAGTCGCCTGTGAAATCGGACCGGCTGCTCTCGATCCTGCTGCTCCTCCAGACCCGTGGCCGGGTGCCGGCCGCGGAGCTCGCCGAACGGCTGGAGGTCTCCACCCGGACCGTCTACCGCGATGTCGAGTCGCTGTCGGCGGCCGGGGTGCCGGTCTATGCCGAACGCGGCCGGCACGGCGGGATCGCGCTGCTGCCCGGCTTCCGTACGGATGTCACGGGGATGACCACCGACGAGGCGCGCGCCCTGTTCATCCTGGCCGCGCAGGGCGCGCACACCGCCCTCGGCCTGGACGAGGCGCTGGGTTCGGCGCTGCGCAAGGTGATGGCGGCGCTGCCCGCCCCGCACCGTCCGGCCGCGGAGCTGGCCGGCAGCCGCATCCTGGTCGACCCCGACAAGTGGATGAGCGGCCCGCGCCCCGCCGTCGACCTGGACGAGCTGCACACCGCCGTCTTCACCGACCGACGGCTGCGCATCCGTTACCGCCACAGCGGCGAGACCCGGCTGCGGACGTACACCGTCGACCCGTACGGGCTGGTCGCCAAGGCCGGCACCTGGTACCTCGTCGCGGACCGGCGCGGCCGGCCACAGCTCTTCCGCGCCGACCGGGTGGCCTCGGCGACCCTCACCGACGCCCCCGTACGGCGTCGCGCGGGAGTCGGCCTCGCCGGCGTCTGGCAACAGCTACGTCGCCAGGTCGAGGACCGGCCCGCGGGCGTCAGGGTGACCGCCCGGATCCGCCGCGACCGCCTCGACCTCGCCGTACGGATCCTGGGCGCGGCGCTGACCGGACCACCCCGTACGGGTGACGGCGAGGGCTCCGGGAACGGCGAGAACTCCGGATGCGGCAGGGATACGCACGACACCGGGACCGGCAAGGAGGCGGACGCCACCGGGAACGCCGAAAGCGACTGGGCCGTCATCGAGCTGGCCTACCCGGTCATCGGCGCCGTCCGCCAACTGCTCCAGTTCGGCGACTCCCTCGAAGTGCTCGACCCGCCCGAGGCCCGCCGGGTGATGGCCGAGGCCGCGGCCGCCCTCACCACCGTCTACGCGGACGACCACCCCGACCGGACCACCACCGGGTAGCTCCCCGCGCCCCCACCACCGGGTAGCGCTCCGCCCCTCCGGAACCGTCCACCGTACGAGCACCCGGCATCTCATCCGCTGGACGTGCCGCCGAACCCCGCAGCACAACGGATTAGGCTTCCCCCGTGGCTGATATCCAGATCCCCGCTGACATCAAGCCCGCCGACGGACGCTTCGGCGCGGGCCCCTCCAAGGTGCGTACGGAGGCGCTCGGCGCCCTCGCCGCCACCGGTAGCTCCCTTCTCGGCACGTCCCACCGCCAGGCCCCGGTCAAGAACCTGGTCGGCAAGGTGCGCGACGGCGTACGCGACCTCTTCCAGCTCCCCGAGGGCTACGAGGTCGTGCTCGGCAACGGCGGCTCCACCGCGTTCTGGGACATCGCGACGCACGGCCTGATCGAGCGCAAGTCCCAGCACCTCAGCTTCGGTGAGTTCTCCTCGAAGTTCGCCAAGGCCGCCAAGCTGGCGCCGTGGCTGGAGGAGCCCACCGTCCTCTCCGCCGACCCGGGCAGCCACCCGGACCCGGAGGCGGAAGCGGGTGTGGACGTCTACGGCTTCACCCACAACGAGACCTCGACCGGTGTCGCCGCCCCCATCAAGCGGGTCGCGGGCGCGGACGAGGGCGCGCTGGTCCTGGTCGACGCCACGTCCGGCGCCGGCGGCCTGCCCGTGGACATCGCCGAGACCGACGTCTACTACTTCGCCCCGCAGAAGTCGTTCGCCTCCGACGGCGGTCTGTGGCTGGCGGCCTTCTCCCCCGCCGCCCTGGAGCGCGCCCGCGCCCTCCACGCGTCCGGCCGCCACATCCCGGAGTTCTTCTCGCTGCCCACGGCGATCGACAACTCCCTCAAGAACCAGACGTACAACACCCCGGCGCTCTCCACCCTCTTCCTGCTCAACGAGCAGCTGGAGTGGATCAACGGCCAGGGCGGCCTGGACTGGGCGGTCCGCCGCACCGCCACCTCCTCGCGCACCCTCTACGGCTGGGCCGAGGACTCCAAGTACGCCACCCCGTTCGTCACCGACCCGGCCAAGCGCTCGCAGGTCATCGGCACCATCGACTTCGACGACAACATCGACGCCGCGGCCGTCGCCAAGGCCCTGCGCGCCAACGGCATCGTCGACACCGAGCCGTACCGCAAGCTTGGCCGCAACCAGCTGCGGATCGCGATGTTCCCGGCGATCGACCCGTCGGACGTCGAGGCCCTGACGGCCTGCATCGACCATGTGATCGGCAAGCTGTAGCCGGTGTAGCCGGCTGACGGCACCAGGCATCACACGCCACCACGGGCCCCGGCGGGCGACCGCCGGGGCCCGTGCGCTGCCGGACCGAGGTGGCCCGGAAGACCCGCCCCGGTAACGTGCGTCACTGGATCGAGTCCCAGTATTCACGCAGCCACCCGCCGTCCGGCGCGTCCCCGAGCGCCTGTCCCGCGCTCCGGGCGTCCGGTACGACATCGAGCTCACCCCAGCGCACCGGCCAGGCGAGGCGCTCCTCCACCGTCCAGGCGAGAACTCCGTCCAACGACTCCCTCCCCCGGCCGTCCGGAGCGATCACCACCCCTTCTTCGAAGACCGCGCACCATGTCCCGTCATCCGGCGCGAACTGCTTCCTCGCGAAAAACCAGTAGTTGTCACCCAACGGCTTCGGTACCCGCGGTTGGTGGAGGAAGGTGAAGTCGCCGAGGACATCCCCCGATTCGGCGCGGAGGAACCGCAGGGTGGTGGGGCTCATCGCGACCAGGACGTCGCCGGCGCCCCACAGCAGCACACCGCTCTCGGGCGGGACGTCCAGGGTGCGCAGTCGCTGCGGCTCGTCCCCGTCCAGCGACCACACCTCCACCCGCCCGTCGGCCGTGAGCCAGGCTCCCGCGTCGCCGGACGGGGCCCAGGCCCAGGAATCGGCGTAGACCATGCCCTCTTCCACCGGTGTGACGTCGAGGCGGTAGCGGAACCGGTCCTCGTCATAGATGAGGACACCTGGCTGTATCCCGGCGGCGTTGCCCTCGCCCACCAGGGCCGCCAGCCGCGGCACCTCGCCCCGCATGCCCCATTGCAGCGCCGAAACGCCTTGGTGCCCGGTCCCCTTCCCGATCGGCCGGCCGGTCACCGCGTCGAGGAAGCGCAGCCCCTGGTCGTAGTGCACCAGCAGCCGGTCATCCGGGCTCCACGCGGCGAGTTCGCCGATACGGGCCAGCCAGCCCACCTGCCCGGACGAGACGTCGATGACGAAGGCCTCCGCGCGGCCCCTGCTCCCGCCCTGCGCCTGCAACCGGGCGCCGTCCCGTGACCAGCGGACCCAGCCGTCGGCCTGGAGTGTGATGCCCTCGTGCGCGTCCATCCCCTCGGTCCGCAGATCCTCCCGGAGCCTGCCGGCCAGCAGGAACGGATGCGCGGGCGGGGCGTCACGGGTCGTCCAGTGCAGCTCGCCGCTGTCCATGGGGACGACGCAGCCGCCCACCTCGCACGGAGTCCCGGAATTCACGAAGACCCGTCTCCCGTCGGGCGCCAGCGCCCAGGGCACCGGCCGCGGCGCGCCGTCCGTGATCAGGCACGCGGCGAGGGTGACGGAACCGAGGAAGGGGCTGAACGGGTCGAAGACACCGACGTGGTGGGTGTGATGCGCGAGGCCGATGCGGTGGCTGTCGGCCGACCACTGGATGCTGCGCTCGTAGCCGGGCCGGCCGATGCCGCCCTCGACACCGATGGCGTTGACGCAGCGTCCGGTGGCTGTTTCCCAGATCTGCAGGGTGCCGCCGTAGTCGTCGCCGCTCACGGTGCCGGTGGCCAGATAGCGGCCGCAGGGGCTGAGAGCGTAATCGTTGATCTCTGCCCGATGGCCGTACGGATGGCGAAGGTGTACGCCCTCCCTCTTACGGACCTCTCGCGTGGCGGCGCGGTGCTCCTCGGTGATGCCCTGCGCGCGCTCCAGCTTCAGCAGCCGCGCCCGCAGGGCCACCAGATCCGAAGCCGCCCCGGCCCCGGGCTCACCGCGGCCGGAGGCGTCCTCGTCGGCGAGCACGGCCCGTAGCGCCGTGTCGTCGAATACCGGGAGGTTGCGCCTCCGCGCCTCCTGGAGCTTTCTCCCCTCGTTGTAGTGGAGGCTGTCCACGAACACCAGATCCGTCCGGCTGGTCACCGCACCCCTCACCCGGGCACCCAGCTCCTCCAGCCGCCGCTGCGCCTCGTCCTGGCGCAAGCCGTCGAAGCGGCCGATGAGCACGATCGACTTCCCTCGTACGTCCATGCTGCAGACCGTAGCCACAGCCACTGACAACGGCCTTTGCACGGCGGCCAACAGCAGTCCCGGAGGCTGGAGTTGCTCTGCGGAGGAGGGAACTGCTCCCCGGGAGGCGGCTCACCGGGGCAGGCTGATGAGGACCATGGTCAAGCGAAGAGGTTGCGGTTCCGGCGCACGAAATCGGCAAAACCGAGGGCTTCACGGCCCGTGAGGTCGGCCACGGTTGAAGTGACGGTCCCGGCACCGCCGTCGCGGTAAGCGCGGGCAACTCCTATGAGGGCATTGACGTGGAACTCCGACATCCCGCGGCTCAGCATTGCCGCGCGCGCTTCGTCGTCCGGCAGACCCACGTAGCGCACCGGCTTGCCGAGGATGCCGGAAAACTCTTCGGCGGCTTCAGCGTAGGTCAGCGCCTTCGGCCCGGTGAGGTCATAGACGCAGCCGTCGTGGCCGTCAGTGGTGAGAACCCGCGCTGCCACACAGGCGATGTCGCCGATGTCGATGAAGCTGATGGGGGCGGTGATCAAGGGGAAGCTGAACTCCCCGGCCTCGCGGATGGACGGCTGGCGCAGGAAGTTCTGCAGATAGAAGTTGGGCCGCAGGATCGTCCAAGGCAGACCGGACATCACCAGCGACTGTTCGACAGGCTGATGTAGCCGGGCGATCGGTGTGAGTCCTTCGTCGGCCCGCCAGACCGACAGTTTGACCACCCGAACACCCACCGCACAGGCGGCTTCCAGCAGGTTGAGTTCGTGCGTCGTTTGGGCGGGGCTCGTCGCACCGAGAAGGAATACGGCCTCGACGCCATCGAGTGCAGGCCCGATCGTGTCCGGCATGGACAGATCGAGCGTCACTGCCTGGCCGCCCGACTTGATCACCTGAGTCGTGGTGTGCGGATCACGGTAAGCCGCCCGCGCGGCTACACCGTCGGCATGAAGACGAGCGAGGAGAGCCGTTCCGACGTTCCCACTCGCGCCAGTCACCAGAATCATCGTCACATCCTCCAGGCGGTAGCAGCGAGTATGCCAAGAATGGGAACGGCCGTCCTCTGACGGACGCGAGGCAGGCCCGGTCACCTAGCGGCTCAGCCGCCGGAAGCGCCGTACCGCCAGCGGCAGGAAGACCGCGGTGAGGACGACCGGCCAGAGCACCGCCATCAGCACCGCATGCTGTTCGACCCAACTGCCGCCCGTGGTGGCCGGGTTGCCGAAGAGCTCCCGGATGGCTCCGGCCGTCGAGGAGACCGGGTTCCACATGGCGATCGTGCCCAGCCAGTCCGGCATCATCGACGGCGGGGTGAACACGCTGGAGATCATGCCGAAGGGGAAGGCAACGGCGTAAAGACCGCCGGCCGATTCCTGGTTGGGCGCCAGGAGTCCGAGAAAGACCCCGATCCAGGTGAGGGCGAAGCGCAGGAGCAGCAGCAGGCCGAAGGCGGCGAGGGTGGCGGCCGGGCTGCCGTGGGAGCGCCAGCCGACGACCACGGCGATCCCGGCCAGCACCACGAGATCGACGGCCGCGCCGATCACATCGGCGACCCCGCGCCCGGTGACCACGGCGGACGTCGCCATCGGCAGGGAGCGGAACCGGTCGGTGACCCCGTGGTCCCGGTCGACGACCACGGCCACCGCGGTGTTCATGAAACCGAAGGAGATCGTCATCGCGAAGATGCCGGGCATCGCGAACGTCGGGTAGTCCACCCCGCCGCCGACGTTCATCGCGCTGCCGAAGACATAGACGAAGAGCAGCACGGAGACGATCGGGAAGCCCAGCTGCCAGGCGATGATCACGGGCTGCCGGACGAGATGGGTCAGATCCCGGCGGACGAGGGTCAGACAGTCGGCGAAGGCCCAGTAGAGACGGCGCGCGGGGCCGTCGTCCGCACCGGCCGGCCCCCACGGGGCAGGGCCGTCGTCGTACGGGATCTGCGGCACGGTGCCGGCGCTCATGCGGCCGCCTCCTTCCCGGCCTCGGCCGTACCGCGACCGGTGGCCGCGGCGCGCCCCGTGAGGCGAAGAAAGACCTCGTCGAGCGTCGGGCGGCGCAGCCCGATGTCCTCGACGCCGATGCCCTCGTCCTGCAGGGTGCGCGCGACCTCGGTCAGCGCCGCGACGCCCTCCGCCACCGGGGCGCCGACCCGCCGCTCCGCTTCGTCCGTCGTGGGCGGTACACCGTTCGCGGCGACCCGTGCCACGGCCCGCACCGCGTGCGGGAGACCGGCCGGATCGCGCAGCACCACCTGAAGGCGCTCGCCGCCGACCTGCCGCTTCAGTTCGGCGGGCGTACCGTCGGCGATCGTCCGCCCGTGTTCGATGACGGAGACCCGGTCGGCCAACTGGTCTGCCTCGTCGAGGTATTGGGTGGTCAGCAACACGGTGGTGCCGGTCGCTGCGAGCCCGCGGACCGCCTCCCAGACCTCGTTGCGGCCACGCGGGTCGAGGCCCGTGGTCGGCTCATCCAGGAAGAGCACTTCGGGTGCGAGGATCAGGCTCGCGGCGAGGTCGAGCCGGCGGCGCATCCCGCCGCTGTAGGTACGGGCCGATTTCCCGCCCGCGTCGCCCAGCCCGAACTGGTCCAGCAGCTCCGTCGCCCGCACCCGCGCCCGGCGGGCGCCCAGGTGGAAGAGCCTGCCGAACATCTCCAGATTCTGACGGCCAGTCAGGACACCGTCCACGGCGGCATACTGGCCCGCCAGTCCGATCCTGGCGCGCACCTGCTGCGGCGACCGCGTCACCTCGCGTCCGGCGACCGCCGCCCGTCCGCCGTCCGGCCGCAGCAGGGTGGCCAGGATGCGCACGACCGTGGTCTTGCCCGCGCCGTTCGGCCCGAGCAGGCCGTGCACCGTGCCGCGGTGGACGGTGAGGTCGAGGCCGTCCAGGGCCCGCTTGTCGCCGTACCGCTTCTCCAGGCCCTCCGCGAGAACCGCCGCATCCGGCGGTGGCGGCGGTGGCGCCTGCGCGGCAGCCGTCGCCCCCTCCTCTCCCCTTACGCCGCACCCTGCCCCGTTCGTCCTGCCGGTCATCGTCGAACCCCCTCCGGTCGGAAACTGGGTACACCGTACCCGATTACGCGTACGCCGTACCTAGTTTTTAGGCCGGGCGGCATAAGATGACCGCACGATGACGACGACAGAACACAGCGGCGGCGGCGATATCTCGCGCAGCCTGGAGCTGCTCTGGGGCCTCGGCGAGCGGCCCAGCCGCGGCCCCAAGCCGGGCCTCACCCTCGAACGCATCGTCACCACGGCGGTGGCGGTCGCCGATTCCGACGGGCTCGGCGCCCTGTCCATGCGCCGCGTCGCCACCGACCTCGGCGTCGGCACCATGTCGCTCTACCGCTATGTGCCGGGCAAGGCCGAACTCCTCGACCTGATGCTCGACAAGGTCGCGGAGTTCGACGCCGATGCCCACCCCGACCCGGCCGTCGGCTGGCGCCCCGCGATGGAAGCCCTCGCCCGTGGCAGCCGGCGGCAATACCAACGGCATCCCTGGCTGCTCCAGGTCGACCAGGCCCGCCCGCTGCTCGGCCCCAACGCCCTGGACTCACTGGAGCACTCGGTGCGCGCCCTGGCCGGTACCGGTCTGACCGACCGCGAGAAGATGCACGTACTGGTGACCTTCGGCGGCTTCCTCGCCGGCGTCGCCCGCACCGAGCTCAACGCCGCCCTTGCCGAGAAGAGGACCGGCATCAGCAACGCGGACTTCTGGCAGTCCCAGGAGCCGGTGCTGTCCAAGGTGATGCTGAGCGGCCGTTACCCCGCCCTCGCCGCCCTGGACGAGGACACATTCGCCGATGACGGCACCTCTGTCTTCGAGCTGGGCCTGACCGCGCTCCTCGACGGATTCGAAGCGCTCATCGCCGCCCGCACCGCCCGAACGGACGCACCATGAAGTGACGAAACGGGCCGGATGTGCCTGTATGGGAGCCATGACGAACCCCCCGAGCCCCGGCCTCGCCCCCTTCGAGCGGCAAGGGGCGATCCTGCTGACCACGTACAAGCGGGACGGCACCGGCGTCGGCACGCCGATGAACCTCGCCGTCGACGGCGATCACGCCTACCTGCGGACGTACGGCAGCGCCTGGAAGGCCAAGCGGATGCGGAACTTCCCCGAGGTGGAGATCTGCGCCTCCACCTGGCGGGGCCGTCCCACCGGGCCCACCGTCGCGGCGCGGGTGCGGCTGCTGGATCCGCAGACCCGGGAGTACCGGCGGGCCGAGCGCTCCCTGACCCGGAAATACCCCCTGATCCACGGACTGTTCGTACCACTGCTGCACCGGCTGAAGAAGGAGCGGACACTCCATTACGAGCTGCGGCTGGTCGAGGGCGCGGCCGGGGACGGGGAACAGGGCGAGACCGGGGCAACGGGCGGGGCCGGGGCGTAGGGCAGGCCGGGGAACAGGGCGCGGCCGGGGCCCACTGGGACGGGCGCGGCGACCGCGTCGGCGTCCCGAGTGGGCCCGTGTGTCACCTTCGCCAGAACAGGTGGTGCGTCACGCCGCTCGGGCTGGGCACGACGTCGAGATGGAAGCGGTCGAGCAGTTCGTCGGGGGACTCCCAGAGCCGCACCCCGGAACCGAGCTCCACCTGCGAGACGGCGACATGCATCGTGTCCACGAGGTCGGCGTCAAGGAACTGCCGGATGGTCGTGGCCCCGCCACCGAGTCGGACGTCCTTGCCCTGCGCGGCCTCCCGCGCCCGCTCGAGGACCGAGGCCGGGTCGCCGCCGACGAAGTGGAACGTGGTGTCGGAGAGCGTGAGCGAAGGACGCTCGTGGTGGGTCATGACGAACACCGGGGTGTGAAACGGGGGCTCGTCACCCCACCAGCCGTTCCACTCGTGGTCGCTCCAGGGCCCGCGGTAGGGCCCGAACTTGTTGCGGCCCATGATCTCGGCGCCGATGTTGCGTGCGAAGTCCCGCGTGAAGTAGTCGTCGAGGCCGCGGCTGCCTCCGGGGTCGGTGCGCATGGGCCAGCTCGCCGTGGCGCCGGCCCAGGCGAACAGGTCCCCGGGGTCCGCATGGCCGAACGGTCTCTCCAAGCTCTGGTGCTCACCGGCACCGAATCCGTCACGCGAGACGGTGAAGTTCTGGACTCTCAGCAGCTGAGCCACGCGTTTCCTCCTGCCGTTGTCGATACCGATGTCGGTATCGGTATCGGGGGCGATGTCAGTGTCGGGGTCGACGTCGGTTCGGTGTCGGTGTCGGTGTCGGTGTCGGTGAGACTGCCGGGGGCGGGCAAACTCATCGCCGCGGCGGTGACAAAGACCCGCCCTACCGCCGCCGCAGCAGCCTGCGCAGCCCGACGACCAGCGCCGTGGCCACCGCGAGGATCACCGCCCCCTTGATGAAGCCGGGGTCCAGGTCCGTCCCCTGACTCCCCTTGCCGCCGTGGCCGCCTGCGCCGTCGCCGTTCGACGGGTCGTCCTTCACCGAGTCCGGCAGCTGCGCGTCGCTCAGGCCGACCGGTTTGACCTCGCTGTCGTTGCCCTCCGAGCCGTACATCAGGGTGCGGCCGTCGCGGGTGAAGGTGACCGATTCGCCCTGCTGCTGGATCGGTACGCCCACACTGCCGAGGTCCTTCGGGCGGCCGTCCTGCCAGCGGAAGATCCGGGCGCCGAAGTAGCTGCGCAGCACCAGACGGGTGCCGTCGGGGGAGAACGCACCGTCGGTCACCCACAGATCGACGGGCGCGACCTTGCGGAAGACGTTGGTGGCGGAGGTGGTGAGCCGCTGCGGGCCCGCGTAGAGGGCGCCACCGCCGTCCTGCTTCTTGCTGGCGATATAGACCCGGCCGGTCTTGGGGTGCACCATCAGCGCTTCGGCGTCCCGTGGCCCGTCCGCGTACTTCACGTCGAACTGGGTCGCCGTCACCGTCGCGTCGCGCAGCTTCTTCGGTTCGGGGAAGCGGTAGATCCAGACGTGGTTCCAGCTGCCGCCGAGGTTGTCGCCGATGTCGCCGACGTAGATGTTGCCGTCCGGGCCGGTCGAGATGGCCTCGACATCGCGCGGCCTGCCGATGCCGCGCAGGGTGATCCTGGCGACCGTACGGCCGGACCTGCCGTCGACGGCGTAGACGTACGGGCCGTCGTCGCTGTCGTTGTGGGTCCAGTAGATCCCGGGGTGCGCCCGGCTGGCGGCCAGGCCGCTGGACTCGGTGATCCGGGGATCGCCGATGGTGAAGCCGTCGGGCTCGTCGGCGGCGGCGGGCACCACGGCCGCCGACCACAGGATTCCCGCGGCACCGGCCGCGCACAGAAGCGAACGCATGGGCACAGACTGCCATCTGGGACCACCGGACGTGGCCGCAAGTCACCGGCCTCCCCACTGCCGGCCGCACCAGGTCGGCACACCGTCACCGCACCACGGACCGGGGCGTGTCCAGCGTCACGTACCGAGCAGTAGGGGACCTCGGCCATCATGGCCGGATGAGGATCATGTTCGTCGGTGACTCGATGACCATTGGGAGCACCGGCGATTTCACCTGGCGCTACCGGATGTGGCAGCACCTGAACGCGACGTTCGACGGCCCGTACCGCATCGTCGGACCACGCCACACGCTCCACGACCCGGCCACGGGCGCCCCCGCCTCCGCCGCCTACGCCGACCCCGGCTTCCCCGAGGAGGCCCGCCGCCACCTCGCCGGCTGGGGCGAGGGCTGGCTGCACATGGCGCCGCTGATCGGTGACATGGTGCGCCGGTACGACGCCGACACCCTGCTGGTCTCGCTCGGCCTGATCGACCTCGGCTTCTATACGAACGCCGAGCAGACCGCGGAGAACGTGCGGGAGTTCGTGGCCCGGGCCCGGACGGCGGCGCCGCACCTGCGGGCGGTGCTGATGCCGGTGATACCCAATGTGCGGGCGGTCGCGGACCCCGCGTTCGGCGCGCAGTGCGAGCGCTTCAACGAGCTGCTGGCCAAGGCCGTCGCCGATCTCTCCACCCCCGGCTCACCGTTGCTGCTGGCCTCCGAGCCGGACGGCTGGGAGATCGATCACGCCACCTACGACGGGACACATCCGTCCGAGTGGGGGGAGCGACTGCTCGCGGGGGCGTTCGCCGGGGCGATGCATCAGGCGTGGGGGGTCGGGGCGGCGTACGGGGTGCTGTCGGCTCGCTGAGGCACCACCCGCCCCATGGAGCGCCCGGCCCCCCGGCCCGGGAACCACGAAGAGGCCGTCCGCCACCCCTCACGGTCCTTGCATCGAGCGCACTCCAGGGCGTTGGCTGGACCACCATGAAGTACACGCAGCTCGGACGCACCGGACTCAAGGTCAGCCGACTCGTCCTCGGGACGATGAACTTCGGGCCTCAGACGGACGAGGCCGCCAGTCACACCATCATGGACGCGGCGCAGGGCGCGGGCGTCAACTTCTTCGACACCGCCAATGTCTACGGATTCGGCGCCGACAAGGGCCGTACCGAGGAGATCGTCGGCAGTTGGTTCGCCAAGGGCGGCGGCCGGCGGGACAAGACCGTGCTGGGCACCAAGGTGTACGCCAACATGGGAGTGGAGGGCGACAAGGTCTGGCCCAACCACGACAAGCTCTCCGCGGTCAACATCCGGCGCTCGGTGGAGGCCAGTCTCAAGCGGCTGGGCACCGACTACATCGACCTCTACCAGTTCCACCACGTCGACCGGGACACCCCCTGGGACGAGATCTGGCAGGCCATCGACGTCCTCGTCCAGCAGGGCAAGATCCTCTACGCCGGCTCGTCCAACCACGCGGGCTGGCACCTCGCGCGTGCCAACGAGGCGGCCGCCCGCCGCGGTGCGCTGGGCCTGGTCAGCGAGCAGTGCCTCTACAACCTCGCCGAGCGGCGCGCCGAGATGGAGGTCATCCCGGCCGCCCAGGGCTACGGCCTGGGCGTCATCCCGTGGTCCCCGCTGCACGGCGGGCTGCTGGGCGGGGCCCTGCGCAAGGAGCGCGAGGGCGGCGCGGGCCGCTCGGCGGTCGGCCGCTCGGCCGATGCCCTCGCCAACTCCACGATCCGTGCGCGGATCGAGTCCTACGAGGATCTGCTCGGCACGTACGGACTGGAGCCCGGCGAGGTCGCGCTGGCCTGGCTCCTGACGCGTCCCGGCGTCACCGGGCCGATCGTCGGCCCCCGCACGACGGACCAGCTCGCCTCCGCGCTGCGCGCCCTCGAGCTGACCCTCCCGGACGAACTCCTCGCCTCGCTCGACGAGATCTTCCCCGGCCCCGGCCCTAGCCCGGAGGCCTTCGCCTGGTGAGCGGGCCGCGCGCCCGGCGGCCGGTCGGACCGGCGGCCGGGCGCGCGGCGGCGGCCACGGCAGGGCTCAGTGCAGCGCCGCCGCCACGACCACGACGATGAGCAGGACGGCGAGCAGGCCGGACATGATCCGGTTACGGGTTTTGGGGTCCACCCCTTGAGCGTAACCGGGACCGGTCCGCGCGTTTCGGCGGCCCGGGGCCTGCCCGGCCGCGGGGGCCGGACGGCAGGGCAGTGGCGCGGCAGCCGTTCGGCAAAACGGCGGCCGAGCAGCCGTTCAGTGGCCCAGCGGCCAGGACCCCACCGTTTCGTAGTGGGGCTGCTTGCCGGCCACCCCGGGGACGGGCGGATGGCTGCGCACCAGGGCCAGGGCGTCGACCGTCCAGGGGGAACCGGCGAAATCCTTCAAGGCGGCCGCGTACGGGCGCAGGTCCAGATCGGGGATGCGGTTCCGGGCGAGGGTGAGGTGAGGGGTGTACGGGCGGTGCTCGTCCTCCATGGCCACGCCCGCCCGGCGGCCCGCTGCCGACGCCGCGCCCGCGAGCGTGCGCATGGCGGGCCGGTCGCCGTCGGCCCCGGCCCACACCACCCGGTCCGAGAAGCGGCCGCCGCCGGCGATCCGCAGGGGGTAGGAATCGCGGCGACCGGCGGCGCGGCCCAGGCGTTCTTGCAGGTCGGGGACGATCTCCTCGGGCACCTCGCCGTAGAAGGCAAGAGTGAAGTGCCAGCTGTCCCGGCCCGTCCACCGCAGCCGGTCGGCGGCCGGCAGCTTCTTCAACTGCGCTACCTCGGCGGCCAGTTCCTCGATCGCGGGCGCGGGGGGCAGGACGGCGGCGAAGAGTCTCATGCGGTCAGTGTGGCGCAGGGCTCGTGCCGTCCGGCAGATCACGGTCCGGCAGATCGCCGTCCGGCAGATCGCGGCCCGGAAGCGCGCCGCCCCGGCTCGGAGGCCGGGGCGGGCCGGGGATGGCCGGGCAGGGCGGGACGAGTCGGGCGGGGAGCCCGCCGACCGGGTCAGCCGGGCCGCCGCCCCCCTACGTCACCGCCCCACCCCTACGCCGCCGGAGCCATGCTCCTCTCCGCGGAGGCAGAAGAGGTGGCGACGGAGACCCGGGGCACAAAGGCGACGTGCTGACGGCCCCGGCGCAGATCGATCTTCAGGCGCAGGCCGCCCACCCTGGCGAGGATCAGGCCGATGACGACCGCGGACACCATGGAGACCAGGCCGCCGGCCAGGAAGCCGGTCCGGGCGCCGAAGGCGTCGGTGATCCAGCCGACCACGGGTGCGCCCAGCGGGGTGCCGCCCACGAAGACCATCATGAACAGGCTCATCACCCGGCCGCGCATCAGCGGATCGGTGGCCATCTGGATGCTCGAATTGGCGGTGACGTTGACCGTCAGGCCGACCATGCCGATCGGGGCGAGGAGCGCCGCGAAGACCCAGAACGACGGGGCGAGCGCGGCGGCGATCTCCAGGGCGCCGAAGAGGACCGCCGCGCCGACGAGCAGCCGCAGCCGGGAGCCGGCGCGGCGGGCGGCGAGCAGCGCACCGATCAGCGAGCCCGCCGCCATCAGCCCGTTGAACAGCGAGTAGGTGCCGGCGCCCTGGTGGTAGACGTGGTAGTCGAACGCGGTCAGCCAGATCGGGAAGTTGAAGCCGAAGGTCCCGATGAAGCCGACCAGGACGATGGGCCAGAGCAGGTCGGGGCGCCCCGAGACGTACCGCAGCCCCTCCCGCAGCTGGCCCTTGCTGCGCGGGACCCGGTCGACCTTGTGGAGTTCGGAGGTCCGCATCATCAGCAGCCCGGTGAGCGGGGCGATGAATGAGAGGCCGTTGAGCAGGAAGGCCCAGCCGCTGCCGAAGGCGGTGATCAGGACACCGGCGACGGCGGGCCCGATCAGCCGCGCGGACTGGAAGTTGGCGGAGTTGAGGCTGACCGCGTTGCGCAGCTCGTCCTGGCCGACCATCTCGGAGACGAAGGCCTGCCGGGAGGGGTTGTCGAGGACGGTGACCAGGCCGAGGACGAAGGCGACCAGGTAGACGTGCCAGACCTGCACCTGGCCGCTCAGGGTGAGCACGGCGAGGGCGAGGCCGGTCAGGCCCATGGCGGCCTGGGTGAACAGGAGCAGCTTGCGCTTGGCGAAGCGGTCGGCGATGACGCCGCCGTAGAGCCCGAAGAGCAGCATCGGCAGGAACTGCAGCGCGGTGGTGATGCCGACCGCACCGGACGAGCCGGTGAGGCTGAGCACCAGCCAGTCCTGGGCGATGCGCTGCATCCAGGTGCCCGTGTTGGACACCATCTGGCCGGTGGCGAAGAGGCGGTAGTTACGTATGCGGAGCGAGCTGAACGTGCCCTTGCGCGGTGTGGCGGCGGGGCCTGTGGCGACGTCCGGGGCGGGGCCCTGTGAGGTCGCGGTCGCGTCGTCGGAAACCGTGTCGTATGGGGAGTTCGGTGCGGGGGCGGAGTGTGCTCCGGATCCCGTACTCAACGTGGGTTCGCCTCCTCGGCCTCGGGTTCTACAGCTGTGCGAGCTTCTCCAGCACGGGCGCGGCGGCCCGCACCTTCGCCCACTCGTCCTCGTCCAGCCCGGAGGCCAGCTCGGCGAGCCAGGCGTTGCGCTTGCGGCGGCTCTCCTCGAGCATCGCCTCGGCCTGCTCGGTCTGCGTGACGACCTTCTGGCGGCGGTCGTCGGGGTGCGGTTCGAGCCGGACCAGTCCCTTGGCCTCCAGCATGGCCACGATGCGCGTCATCGACGGCGGCTGCACATGCTCCTTGCGGGCCAGCTCACCGGGGGTGGCGCTGCCGCAGCGGAACAGGGTGCCGAGCACCGACATCTCGGTGGGGCTCAGCGATTCGTCGACCCGCTGGTGCTTGAGGCGGCGCGACAGGCGCATCACGGCGGACCGCAGAGCGTTCACCGCGGCCGCGTCGTCTGGGGGTGCCTCCCGGCCGTCAGGCTGGGGGCGGGACAGTTCCGGCATGGTCTTTAGCATAACTCATTACCCTTTCTAAGGAAAGCCAGGGGGTACTGCCCGTCGAGCTTCACCCGTACGGGTGAGGACGCGGCCGAAAGCGACACACCTGACCGCCTGCGGACGGGACCGTTTCCGTATGGGATCGCAAGTGCTCAGCCTGCGCGTGGACGGGGAGCTGCTGGACCGGATACGGCAGCACGCCGCAAAACGCGGAATGAGCGTCCAGGACTATGTGGTCCGGACGCTCATCCGCGAGGATTTCGACGAGCGCTTCCAGTCGTCTCTCGACGAGACGAAGAAGCTGACGGAGAAGCTGGGGGCGCGCCGGCCCGCTACTTGACGCCGAGCGCCTGCTCGATCGGGTCGAGCAGGAAGTAGACGAGGAAGCAGAGGCCGACCACGTTCAGCAGCCAGGGGATCTCCTTGAAGCGGCCGGTCGCCGTGCGCAGCAGGATGAAGGCCAGCACGCCGATGCCGATGCCGTTGGTGATGCTGTAGGTGAACGGCATCGAGACCATCGTCAGGAACGCGGGAATGCCGATGGTGAAGTCGCCCCAGTCGATGTCCCGGACGTTCGAGGCCATGATCAGGAAGCCGACGACCAGCAGGGCGGGCGTCGCGGCCTGCGAGGGGACGACGGTCGCCACCGGCGCGAAGACCAGCGCGAGCAGGAAGAGGCCACCGGTCATCAGGTTCGCGAGACCGGTGCGGGCGCCCTCGCCGACACCGGCCGTGGACTCCACGAAGCAGGTGTTGGCGGAGGCGGAGCCGAAGCCGCCGCCCGCGACCGCGATGCCGTCGACCATGAGGATCCGGCCCATGTTCGGCAGCTGGCCGGTCTCGTTGTTCAGCAGGCCGGCCTCCTCACCGACGCCGATGATGGTGCCCATGGCGTCGAAGAAGCCGGACAGCAGCACGGTGAAGACGAACAGGCAGCCGGTCAGCACACCGACTTCCTTGAAGCCGCCGAAGAGACTGATCTGACCGATCAGACCGAAGTCCGGGGTGCCGATGATCTTGTCCGGCACGTTGGGGACCGCCAGGCCCCAGGACGCGTCCGGGATCTGCACCAGCGCGTTGATGACGATCGCGACCACGGCCATGCTGACCATGCCGATCAGGATCGCGCCCCTGACCTTCCGCACGACCAGCACGAACATCAGCACCAGGCCGAGGACGAAGACCAGCACCGGCCAGCCCTTGAGCTGTCCGCCCTGCCCCAGGCCCATCGGCACGGTGGTGTGCGCGGCGTCCGGGTTACGCGTGACGAAGCCGGCGTCGACCAGGCCGATCAGCGAGATGAACAGGCCGATGCCGATGGCGATGGCCCGCCGCAGCCCGTTGGGGATCGCGTCCATCACCCGCTGCCGCAGACCCGAGGCGACCAGGATCATCAGCACCAGACCGGCGAGCACGACCATGCCCATCGCGTCCGGCCAGCTCATCTTGGGGGCGAGCTGCAGGGACACCACGGCGTTGATGCCCAGGCCCGCGGCGACGGCGATCGGGACGTTGCCGACGACGCCCATCAGCACCGTGCTCAGACCGGCCATCAGCGCGGTGGCGGTGACCAGCTGGGCATTGTCGAGATGGTGGCCGAACTTATCGACTCCGGAGCCGAGAATGATCGGATTCAGCACGATGATGTAGGCCATCGCGAAGAACGTCGCCAGGCCGCCGCGGAGCTCACGACCGACCGTCGACCCCCGCTCGGAAATCTTGAAGAAGCGGTCGAAGCCGTTCTTGGGGGGCTTCGGACCTGGGTCTTTGAGGGTGTCGACCGGCGTGGTGGCCGAGGGGGGCATGCGGGGACCTCAGTCGGACGGGCCTGGGCAGGCGTGGGGGCCCGGGGGCCCGGAACACATACAGAAACAGGACAACCGGAGCGGGTTGGATGAAGAGACGAGCCGATCCAGCCGTATCCAGAAAGGTTCAGTATGAATAAACAAGCCACTGATCACCATCTCCGCGCGTAGACCCTTGTGCCGCACGGGCCGGGCCGGCCCCCCACCAGGTTCCGGGCCCTGCCCACCGCCGCCCGCGGCCCCCGCGCCCCCTCCCCGTAAGCTGGCCACCATGTGGAAGAAGTCCGATCTGCGCGAGGCCCCGGCGCCTCTTGAGGGCCCCGTCGTCGGCACGATCACCGGCGGCACCATCATCTGGTTCGTGCTCTTCCTCGGCCAGCTCCCGTTCTACGGCTGGTTCGCCGGCCACGGCCACAGCTGGTGGGTGTGGACCTGCCTGGCCGGCGGCGGCCTCGGGCTGGTGGGCATCTGGTACGTACGGGCCCGGGACGCCGCGATCAAGCGCTCCGCCGCGACCGCCGGGCAGCCCGCCGACCAGCACTGAGCACACTCCCCCACCGCCCCGCCCGAGCCGGCGGGTGAAGTGCCCTTTCCGCCCGTAACGTCGAGGGCATGACGGAGCGGGCGAGCGCCGGACCCGAGCACTCCGGACCGGGCCGCGCGCCGGCCCGGCGGACCGACCGGGAACCGGTCAACCCCGGACTGACCGCCGCCGAGGTCGCGGAGCGGGTCGCCCGGGGCGAGGTCAACGACGTCCCCGTACGGTCCTCCCGCTCGGCCGCCGAGATCGTCCGCGCCAATGTCTTCACCCGCTTCAACGCCATCATCGGCGTGCTCTTCGTGATCATCCTGATCGTCGGCCCGATCCAGGACGGCCTGTTCGGCTTCGTCATCGTCGCCAACACCGGCATCGGCATCGTCCAGGAACTGCGCGCCAAGAAGACCCTGGACAGCCTGGCGGTCATCGGCGAGGCACGGCCGACCGTCCGGCGCGACGGGGCCGCCGCCGAGGTCCCCACCTCCGCGGTGGTCCTCGACGACGTCATCGAACTCGGGCCCGGCGACAAGGTCATCGTCGACGGCGAGGTGCAGGAGAGCGACGGCCTGGAGGTCGACGAGTCGCTGCTGACCGGCGAGGCCGATCCGGTCCTCAAGAAGCCCGGGGACCCGACGATGTCCGGCAGCTTCGTCGTCGCGGGCAGCGGCGCCTTCACCGCCACCAAGGTCGGCCGGCAGGCGTACGCGGCCCGGCTCGCCGAGGAGGCCAGCCGCTTCACCCTGGTCCACTCCGAACTGCGCAGCGGCATCAGCCGGATCCTCAAGTACGTGACCTGGATGATGATCCCGACCGCGATCGGCCTCGTCCTCAGCCATCTGCTCACCCTCGGCCTGCCGGGCGACGCGGCCATCCGCCGGATGGTGGCCGGCATCGTGCCGATGATCCCCGAGGGCCTGGTGCTGCTCACCTCCGTCGCCTTCGCGATCGGAGTCATCCGGCTGGGCCGCAAGCAGTGCCTGGTCCAGGAGCTGCCCGCGATCGAGGGGCTGGCCCGGGTCGACGTGGTGTGCCTGGACAAGACCGGCACGCTGACCGAGGGCGGAATGGACGTCCACGGGCTGCGGTCCCTCGACGGCGACGAGGCGCCCATCGAGCAGGTGCTGGGCGCACTGGGCGCCTGCGATCCACGGCCCAATGCCTCCCTCCGGGCGATCATCGAGGCGTATCCGGCGGACGACGCCTGGCGCTGCACCCGGGCGCTGCCGTTCTCCTCCGCCCGCAAATACAGCGGCGCCGCCCTCAACGGCCCGGACGGCGAGAGCAGCACCTGGCTGCTCGGCGCCCCGGACGTCCTGCTGCCGCCCGGCGACCACCACCTCACCGAGACCGACGGCCTCAACGCCCAGGGCCTGCGCGTCCTGCTGCTGGCCCGCGCCGCACGGGAGCTGGACGACCCCGAGGTCACCCGGGACGTACGGCCCGCCGCGCTGGTCGTCCTGGAGCAGCGGCTGCGCCCGGACGCCCCCGACACCCTGCGCTACTTCGCGGGGCAGAACGTCGCGGCCAAGGTGATCTCCGGCGACAACGCGGTGTCGGTGGGCGCGGTGGCCGGCAAACTGGGGCTGCCGGGCGCGGACGGAGCGGTGGACGCGCGCGAACTGCCCGGCGACCGCGAGGCCATGGCGGCCGCGGTCGAAAAGTCCGCGGTCTTCGGCCGGGTCACCCCGCAGCAGAAACGGGAGCTGGTCGCCGCCCTGCAGGTGCGCGGTCACACCGTCGCGATGACCGGCGACGGCGTCAACGACGTCCTCGCCCTCAAGGACGCCGACATCGGCGTCGCCATGGGCTCCGGCTCCGAGGCCACCCGCGCCGTCGCCCAGATCGTCCTGCTCGACAACAGCTTCGCCACGCTCCCCTCGGTCGTCGCCGAGGGCCGCCGGGTCATCGGCAACATCACCCGCGTCGCCACCCTCTTCCTCACCAAGACCGTCTACTCCGTCCTGCTGGCGCTCCTGGTGGCCTGCTGCCAGATCCCCTACCCGTACCTGCCGCGGCACCTGACCCTGCTCTCCACCCTGACCATCGGCATCCCCGCGTTCTTCCTCGCCCTGGCCCCCAACAAGGAGCGCGCCCGGCCGCACTTCGTCCGCCGGGTGATGCGCTACGCGGTGCCCTCGGGCCTGATCACGGGCCTCGCCGCCTTCACCACCTACCTGCTCGCCCGCGCCTACTACACCGGCCCGGGGGCCCTGTCCGCCGAGACCAGCGCGGCCACCCTGACGCTCTTCCTCGCCGCGATGTGGGTGCTGGCGATCATCGCCCGCCCCTACACCTGGTGGCGGATCGCCCTGGTCCTGGCGATGGGCCTGGCCTTCCTCGCGGTCCTCGCCACCCCCTGGCTGCAGAGGTTCTTCGACCTGCGCCTGGTCGGCACGACGATGCCGTGGGCGGCCGTCGCCATCGCGGTGGTGGCGGCCGTACTGCTGGAGGTCACCTGGCGCTGGGTGGGACGGCGCTTCCCGGCCTGACGAACGGGACGCCCCGGCACCGCGACGCCCACCCCGCCCCGCCCCGCCCCGCCCCGCCCCGCCCCGCCCCCTAGAGTCCATGTCCATGACATTCCACCCGGGCTCCCGCGCCGCCGAACTACTGGCCCGCTCACACCACTCCAGCCACTCCATCAGCCACTACACCAGCCATTACGGCAGTCACTACGGCACCCACTCCCCCGGCGTCTCGTTCAGCGGCGCGTGGTGGATGATCCCGCTCGGCACCGTGCTCGGGGTCGCCTGGGTGTTCGTGAAGCGGCGGTTCCGGTCCGGGTGAGCGGGCGCCGCGGCGCGCATCGTCCGCCACCGGGCTGAGGAGGCACCCGCGCTTCCCCGCTCAGCGGGCCGTACGAGAGGCCGAAGAGAACCTGCCCGGCCGATACCCCGGTCGCTGCTGCCGTACTACGCTCCAGCTCCATGACACTCCACGGGGATCTGGCGTACCAGGTGCTGGCGAGCTCACATCGCCACTACCACCACACCGGCAGCCACTACGGCGGCACCGGCGACGGCACCCTCGACTGGTGGGTGTGGCCCCTCCTCGCCCTCTCCGCGATCGTCGTCATCTGGAGCCTGGTCAAGAGGTTCCGCTCGCACTGACGCCGCGGTCCGCGTCGTGACGTCGGCCCGGCGCGGGTGAGGGTGTGGCGACGGACCTCTCGCCGGGCCTTGCCAGTGGACCTCGTACGAGGCCAGGTCCGCCGGGTCCTCCGTCGCGAACGCCACATACCCGTCGGGCCGTACGAGAAAGAGTCCCCGGTCCCCGTACGCCTGGTGCGCGTGCCCGTCCACGTCGATGACGTCGGCCGGCTCGCCGGGCCGGCCGACCCGGACCCGCTGGTAGCGCTCGGAGGCCGGGGCGTCGGTCCCGCCGAAGGCGAGGAGCGTGGCATGCGGGCCGCGGAAGAGGTCGAAGAGACGGATGGGCCCACAGGGGGCGTCGGGGGCGCGGTCTCCGGCGCGCAGTGCGTCGCCGGCCAGGCCCTCGCGGCACTCGCGGGTCAGGGGGCTCTCGCGGTAGCCGAGGCCCAGTTGGAGGGTCTCGCCGCCGCGCCGGGAGAAGCCGCGGTCCGTGTCCACGCGGTCCTGCTCGAAGACCTGGGTGGTGAGGGCGAGCACCTGCTGCGCGACCGGCCGCCGCTCGGCCTCGTAGGTGTCGAGGAGCGCATCGGACGCACCGCGCAGCGCGGCGCCGAGTTTCCAGCCGAGGTTGTACGCGTCCTGGATGCTGGTGTTGAGGCCCTGGCCGCCCGTAGGAGAGTGAATGTGCGCGGCATCGCCCGCGAGCAGGACGCGGCCGACGCGGAAGCGGTCGGCTGCCCCGGCCTTGATGCGCAGCACCGAGGACCACCGCACCTCGTGCACCCGCACGTCCTCGTGGCCGGTGCGCTCCACGAGCAGCTGCTGGACGGCCTCGGGAGTGGCGTCGGGCGTGAAGTCCGGGCCCGCGCCGCCGAAGTGGGCGAGCAGCTGGAAGAGGTCCGCCCCTTCGAGCGGGCGGAGCGCGACGCGCCCGCCCGGCGCGGTGGGCCACACGTGCCAGTGCGCGCGGTCGAATCCGTCGATGAGGACGTCCGCGATCAGCGTCGGGTCGGTGAGGATATCGGTGACGGGGAAGCCCACGCCGAGGGCCTTGCGGACCGTGCTGCGTCCGCCGTCGGCCGCGACCAGATAGCCGGCCCGTACGGCCGACCCGGTGCCGTCCGGCCCGCGCAGCCGCGCCGTCACCCCGTCCGCGTCCTGCGCGAAGCCGGTCAGCTCGCAGTCGAACTCGACGCTGCCGCCCAGCTCTTCGAGGCGCGCCTGGAGGATCTCGACGGTGCGCCACTGCGGGAGCATCCACATCTCGCCGTACGGGACGTGGGGCGAGGGCTCGGAGCGCTCGGCCGTGTCCCACTCGGCGACACGTGTGGTGCCGTCCCAGCTCTGGAGGCGCTGGACGGGGCCGCCTGCCGCGCGTATCGCGTCGATGACGCCCAGGTCGTCGAAGACCTCCAGGGTGCGCGGCTGGAGGCCGGAGCCACGTGAGCCGGGAAAGCTGCGGCTCTCCCTCTCCACGACGCGGCAGGCGATCCCGCGCCGGGCGAGGTCGCAGGCGAGCACGAGGCCGGTGGGCCCGGCTCCGGCGATCAGAACTTCGGTGGTGGCGATTGCGGGCAGGCTCATCACGTGTTCCTTGACGTCGTCAAGCCGCCCCCCGGCACAGGAGGGGCGGCCCGCCTCACAGCGAGGCATGGCGGTACGTCATATACGAGGCGCCCGAGGGGCACGAAACGGACCGATCCGCAACACGCAATGCCCCTGGGCAGCGCCCTTGCCGCCCTCCGTCAGTCGAACCAGCGCGCCCGCGCCAGTTCCTCCCCCCGGTCCGGGTCTTCCAGGAGGGCGGCGACCTCGAAGCGGCGCGGCCACTGGCCCGCCGCCCAGGCCAGGCCCGCCGCCACGCCCTCCAGGGTCGCGGCGTGCACGGTGCCGTCCGGCGTCCGGCGCCAGTCCAGCTCGGTGGCGCCGTCGGGACCGTCGACCAGCAACTCCTCGTGCTCCACGTACGCCTCGGGGGTGGCGGCGCCGAGCAGCACACGGACGGCTTCCGGCACCTCATGGCGGACGCCCTCGGAGCGGACCTCGGCGCCGACCGCCTCGCTCAGCCGCCGGACCTGCAGCAGCTCCGCCAGCTCCGCGGCGCGGGCGGGCCGTACCGGGAGCAGGGCGAGGCCTGCCGCGAGCGGCACCAGATCCGGTGCGTCGGCGACCACCGCATCCGCCGCGTCGACCACCCGGACCTCCCGGTCGCGCACGGCCCGCAGCTCGTCGGGCAGCGTCACCTGCTCGGGGTCCAGGTCCGCCAGCAGGCCGTAGAGCGCATGGAGTTGGGCGGCGCCGACGGGCAGCTCCGGGTCCGCGAGGCGGGTCAGCAGCTCCGCCGCGCCGCCCGGCTCGTCGAGGAGGGCGGCGACGGACGTGCGCACGCCGAGCGCGCGCAGCACCTGCGCATCGACCTCGCCCGCGTCCGCGGACTCGTACAGTCCGGCCAGCAGCGGATCGCCGCCCGCCGAGCGCAGACCGGCGGGCCGGCGGCCGTCGAGCACCGGGTGCCCGCGCAGCCACCAGGCGGTGTACGGGCGGACGGATTCGGTGGTGCCGTCGGGGAGCAGCACCCGCACCGGTGCGGTCAGGGCGTCGCGCAGGGGCGGGCGGGAGAGCATGGCCAGCACGTCCGGCCAGGCGTCGTCGTCGACCAGATCGAGGTCGCGCACCGCGACCAGTTCGGTCACCACCGGCGGTACGGGGGTCTCCGGCAGCGCGTCGAGGATGTCCTCGCACCACACGTCCACCACGTCCAGCAGCCCGACGTCGTCCGGCTCGGCGAAGTCCCCTTCCCGGGGCTCCATTTCGTCCGGGTCGAGGACGACATCGGCGGCCCGGACGAGCGCGAAGTCGGCCATGACGCCCACGGCCGTCAGTGGCCGCTCACCCCAGCGTTCGGCCAACTCCCCCTCACAGGCCGCGAGTTCACCCTCCCGGATGACCCGCTCGAAGGCGCTGCCCGGGTACACCAGCTCACCCGCGGGCGCCAGTTCGCCGTCCTCGTCGGGAAGGGCGAGCGCCCCGAGCCAGGGCTCGTCGCCCGGTGCGAGGTTGGCGTCCCGGACCAGGCCGAGCACGGTCTCCGCCAGTTCCTCGGCGCCCAGCGGGGCTCCCGCCCCGCCCTCGATCTCGTCGGCGAAGACGTCGTAGGCGTCCTCGTCCGCGTCCAGCGAGTTCGCGACGGCCGCACGCACCTGGGGCGTGGTCAGGACGGCACGGGGCTGGGCCGGGGTGGCGCCCAGCTTCTCCAGCAGCGGGTGCACCGCGTCGGGGTGGGCGACCTTCAGTCCGAGCCGGGCCAGCGTACGGTGCCGGGCCGCGGCGTCCTCGTCGCCACCGCCGGGCAGCGGCAGCAGCACCTGACGGGGCCCGATCGTGGTCCGTACGCCGCTGCCCCCGCCGGGCCCCTGGGCCGCGGTGCCCGCCAGCGGGACCGGCAGCCCGCTGAGCCGGTCCGGGTCGGTGCCGGCCAGCGCGTCGTAGAGCCGCCACCACCAGCCGGGCGAGCGTTCGACGCCGGCCAGCCGGTCCACCATCTCGCCGAGCCCCACCCGGGCCACACCCAGCGCCCGCAGCTCCGGACGGCGTTCGAGGCCGGCCGGCAGCAGGCTCGGGAACAGTTCGGCCAGAACGCCGACCGTCGCCGCGCCCGCGCCCTCCACCAGCTCGGCGTCCACCGGGCGCAGGACGAACCGGTCCACCCCGCCGTCGTCCTCGTCCCATTCGCCCGCCGCCGGCGCCTCGGGCTCGGCGGGCCGGTCACCGGGCGCACCCGCGCTCGGCAGGAACCGCACCCGCGGCAGCAGCTCCAGCACCTGCCGGCGCAGCTCACCGTCCAGACCGCCCTTGCCCAGCGGCCCGGGCACCAGGTCGAGGGTGCCGACGGACACCGGCTGCCAGTCGCCCAGCAGCGCCGCATAGGCCGCGGCCGCCCGCTCCACCAGGAAGTCCGCCAGCGGGCCCGGCGCGACATGCCGCCGGGTCGGCTCCAGCGGGAACGAGGCGATCAGCAGCGCGGGCAGCCCCAGCGGCTCGTCCGTGGGCGTCGGCGCATGCACCACCGGCGCGGTTCCCGGCCGCGCCGGTGCGCCCTCGCCGTCCACCGGCACCGCCCAGGTCACCGACCAGGCGGGCCGCAGCCGCTCCTCGACCGGCCGGTCCGCCAGCAGCGCCGGGTCCAGCGGACCGCCGTCGCTCGCCACCCGCCAGCGGGTGGCACCACGCTCGCTGTCCTCGATCAGGACATACGGACCGTCCTGGCTCCGCCTCAACTCCCGTACGTGCTCAGGGGTCTCGATCACGACCTCGGACAGGCCCGGCAGGGTCAGCAGCAGCGCCGCGTCGACCGCGTCCAGCAGCCGCTCGGCGAGATCCTGCGCCGCGCCGTCCCGCAACGGCAGCACGACGGCGGTGTCGTACCCCTCGGGTGCCCCGCCCTCCGCGGGCAGCGGCAGCCGCAGCAGCGGTACATGACCGTCGCGCCGCCGCAACTCTCCGCCCAGCCCGGGGCTGTGCGCCGCGACCTCCTCCGCCATCACCCGCGCCTCGGCCAGCGACCAGCGCACACCGCCGGTACGGCCCACCAGCGCCGGCTCATCGCTCACGGACAGCACCGCGGCGAAGCCCACACCGAACCGGCCGACCGCACCGGCCGACACACTGGCCTCCCGCTTCGCGGACGCCCGCAGCGTCGACAGCGACTCGACGCCGGTGGCGTCCAGCGGCGCGCCGGTGTTGGACGCGACGAGCACCGCGGGGGCGTCGCCGTTCGCCGCGTGCAGGGTCAGCCGCAGCCGGCCGGGGACGCCGGCCCGGGCCGCCGCATCGGCCGCGTTCTGCGCCAGCTCCACGGCGAGCCGGTCGCGGTAGCCGCCGAGCGCCAGGTCCTCCTCGGCGTTGGCATCCTCCCGGAACCGGGCCGGCGAGGTGGCCCAGGCATCCAGCACGCCACGCCGCAGCCGGGCCGTCCCGAACGGGTCTCCGGCTGCGCCTCGCACCAACGACGTAGCTGTCACTGTCCGTCTCCCTAAGCGTGTGTCGGTTGCCCGACGGTATCGCCCCACGATTGCCTGTGCGGCGCCGTGCCTGTCCCGCCTTCGGCGGGGGTGGGTGTGTGGGGTGGGGCCCCGGCTGTTGTGGTGGGTGGCGGGTTCGGGGCCTCCGGGGTGGGTGTTCGGACTGCTTCGCTTTACGTCCGAACACCCACCCCTCCGGCCCCGCCCCCTCCCGCCGGTTGTGGGGCCCCACCCCGGTGGGGGTGAACGAAAAGACCAAAGACCCCAAGCATCAGCTACGCCACGACGCGGCCGAGCTTCTGGCTTTTAGAACCTTCACCCCCACCGGGCGGAGGTCGCCGTCCCGGGCAGGAGGTGGCGGGCCGGAGGGGCCTGTGTGGTGGACGTAAAGCGAAGCAGTCCACCACACAGGCCCCGGAGGCCCGCCACCGGCACCCACCACGAACAGCAAGCGGCCCCCGCCCAAACCACACCACCCCCGCCGGAGGCGACACGCGGCCCCCGCCCAAACCACACCACCCCCGCCGGAGGCGACACGCGGCCCCCGCCCAAACCACACCACCCCCGCCGGAGGCGAAACGCGGCCCCCGCCCAAACCACACCACCCCCGCCGGAGGCGAAACGCGGCCCCCGCCCAAACACCACCCCACCCCGCCGGAGGCGACACCCGAAGCGTCGCCGCAGAAAACCACGTGGGGCCGGGGGCCCAGCCCCTAGCTGTGGCCGAGTTCCTCGGCGGGCCCGGTCTCCTCGACCGAGCCACCGTCCCGCTCCGGACGCAGCGACAACGGCTCGACGACCGTCTCGTCAACAACCGGCGCGGCCGGCCGCGGCGGTTTCGGCATCACGGCAGCCTCGGAGTGCGCTCCGCACCCGTACGCAAGGGAGACGACCCGGCCGTCCGCCGGGGAGAACTCGTTGGCGCAGACGCCGAAGGCCTGGCCCAGGGAGCCGGGGAGCAGGGTGAGGAAGCCGCAGCTCACGCAGGTGGCGGGGGCCGCCTGGGCCATGGGGGTCTTGGCGCCGAAGGCCTCTTCCCAGCGGTCGGCGGCGGTGTGCAGGCCGTAGCGGGAGAGCACCCGGGCGCGGCGCATGCCGAGTTCCTCGGCGACCGCGGCGATGCTGCCGCGCTCGGGGGCGGGCTGGATCGCGGGCGAGCCGGGGACGACGTCCGCTTCCTCGGAGTCGGCGACCTCGGCGGCCATGCCCTCGGCGACGGGGGAATTCGGCGGCGGGGCGTCCTCGCCGGTGTAACCGGGCTCCAGACGCAGGTCATCGGCCTCGGTGGGCAGCAGATCGCCGGGGCCCATGTCGCCGGGGCGCAGCCGCTCGCTCCACGGCACCCACTCCGGTGCGAGCAGCGCGTCGGGTCCGGGCAGCAGGACCGCCTCGTCGAGCGTGACGACCTTGGCGCGGGAGGCCCGGGCGACCGTCACGGCCCAGCGCCAGCCGCGGTAGCCGGGCTCGTTGCAGGCGAAGAGGTGGGTGACGACGCGGTCTCCGTCGGCCACCGCATCGATGTGCTCGCCGACCATGCCGGGCAGTGCGGCTTCCTCCGCCGCCTCCCGCGCAAGGTCGACCGCCTCGGCGCACAGGCGGTCAGGGGTACGGCTTCGCATCGCAGCACTCACAAGAATCGATTCTCTCTTCTACGCCGTCTCACGAGTGCGCCAGCCGGAGCTGTCCTGGTCCTGTCCGGACGACCGGCGGTACCGGGGCGGGCGGAGCGGACCAGGGGACCGCGTCGACGTCCGCGCCCGGTCGTTTCGGTCGAGCGCACCTCTTGCGTCCCATTCTGCGGGATCGCGCGGAGGCACGCGGCCAAAAACGACCGCCGGTGGCGCGCTACACACGCTACCCCTTCAACGGTGTACGACCCCTCGGTGGGAGGGCAAATGTCAGCGCCGGCGACCGCGGGCCGCTGCGCCTCGCGCGCCAATGGGGAGAAAGTGCCCCCTCCTGGGCGAGTTGGGGCACTATGACCAGGTGGCTGCCGCAAGGGCGTCGAAGGTGTCGAGGGTGTCCAGGACCTCAGGGAAGTCGTCGCAGGTGTCGCGCGCCTCGACCCGGGGCGGTTACGGGGCCGGCCGGGCGGGCCGGGTCCTGGGCCGCGCGCTGCGCAGACCCGTCACCGGCGCGGCGCGGGGGCTGCGGCGTGCCACACATGCGCACGGCGCGGGCGAGTCGGGTCTGGGCAAGCTGATCGAACTGCACGCGGTGAACTCCGCGGGCGACGTGATGATCACCATCGCGCTGGCCTCGACGGTGTTCTTCGCGGTGCCGACGGATCAGGCGCGGGGCCGGGTGGCGCTGTATCTGGCCGTGACGATGGCCCCGTTCGCCCTGCTCGCGCCGGTGGTCGGGCCGCTGCTGGACCGGGTGCCGCACGGCCGCAGGGCGGCGATGGCGGGCGCGATGCTGGCGCGGGCGCTGCTGGCGCTGACGATGTCGGGCGCGGTGGCGACCGGCGGGCTGCAGCTGTATCCGGCGGCGCTGGGGGTGCTGGTGGCGTCGAAGGCGTACGGCGTGGTCCGCAGCGCGGTGGTGCCGCGGCTGCTGCCCCCGCGGATCTCGCTGGTCAAGGCCAATTCGCGGGTAACGCTCGCGGGGCTGCTGGCGACCGGGGTGGCGGCGCCGATGGGGGCCGGGCTGCAACTGCTCGGGCCGGGCTGGCCGCTGTACGGGGCGTGTGCCGTGTTCGCCGCCGGGACGGTCCTGTCGTTCTCCCTGCCGCCCAAGGTCGACTCGGCGAAGGGCGAGGGCCGGGCCCGGCTGGCGTCCCGGGAGGCGTCGGCGCGGTCGGCGGGGGGCGAGATGCGGAAACCGGGGCTGCGTACGGTCGGCCCGTCGGTGCTGCACGGCCTGCAGGCCAATGCCGCGCTGCGGGCGCTCTCCGGTTTCCTGACGTTCTTCCTGGCCTTCATGCTGCGCGAACATCCGCTGGGCGGGCTGGGCGCGGCGGCCTCGCTGGGGCTGGTGGTGGTGGCAGCCGGTGCCGGAAACGCGCTGGGGACGGCGGTCGGCGCCTGGCTCAAGGCGCGCGGTCCTGAGCCGATCGTCGCGGCGATGCTGGGGCTGGCGCTGTGCGCGACGGTGCTCGCCGCGGTGTTCTACCCGGTGCTGGCGGTGGTCGTGGTCCCCGCGGCGGCGGCCGTCGCGGGGCTGTGCCAGGCGCTGGCGAAGCTGTCGCTGGACGCGATGATCCAGCGCGATGTGCCGGAGGGGGTGCGCACCTCCGCGTTCGCCCGGTCCGAGACGGCGCTGCAGATGTCGTGGGTGGTGGGCGGCGCGATCGGGATTTCGCTGCCGCTGATCGGCACGCTGGGGATGGCGGTGGCCGCGGGGCTGGTGGCGCTGGGCGTGGTGCTGGCCGTACGCGGACTGCTGAGCGCGGCCCGGCGGGGCGGTACGCCGGCCCCCCGGGTGGCCTGACATCCGACGGGCAACGCGGCACGCCGTACCCGGGCGTGGCGTGAGCTGGGGCGCCAGATAGCCTGCCCGTATGACCGCTGCGTTGATCTCCTGGGGCAAGGGCCGCCGTGCCGCTGCCGCCATCGGTGCCGTGTCCCTGGGTCTCCTCACCCTCTCCGCCTGCGAGAAGCCGACGTCACTCGCGACCGTGACCGTCGGTTCGACGACGGTGCAGGCCGAGGCCACCCCCGGCTGCGACGGCGGGGGCAAGGTCCTCTCCAAGAAGGCCGTCGCCGCCTGCATCACCAAGAAGGGCGGCAAGACGATCACCGTCCACCCCGGTGAGAAGGTGCGGGTCGGCGTCGACCCGGAGGTCGCCAAGTCCGGCTGGATCGTCATCGGTGCCGGCCCGGTCATGCGCGCGCCCAGCAAGCAGACCTACCGCAGCTTCGACGCGGACACCCTCTTCATGCAGCAGAACCCGCAGACCGGTCAGACCTCCTACAGCAAGGACGTCACCCTCCAGGTCGCGGAGCTGGGCGGCAGCGACGGCCCCAAGACCCTGTGGCACTTCACCCTGAAGCAGAAGGACTGAGACATCTGAGACGGGAGGGCCGGCCGATGCGGGTCCTGGTCGTCACGGCGGTGGCCGCCGAACGCGACGCGGTGACTGCCGCGGCAGGGCCGTGCGACGAGGCGGCGCTGCCCGGCGGGTACGCGCTGCGGCGTGCGGCGGGTGCGCCGGTGGCGCTCGATGTGCTGGCCGCCGGTGTCGGCCCGGCCGCCGCTGCCGCCGGTACGGCCACCGCGCTGACCGCCGCCGCGCTCGCCACGGCGCCGTACGACCTGGTCGTCTCGGCCGGGATCGGCGGCGGCTTCGCCGCGTCCGGCGCGGCCCTGGGCTCCGTGGTGGTCGCGGACGCGATCGTCGCGGCCGACCTGGGCGCCGAGACCCCCGACGGCTTCACCCCGGTCACCGACCTCGGCTTCGGGACGGTGGCGCACCGCCCCGACCCGGCGCTGGCCACGGCCGTCGCCGCGGCGGCCGGTGCGGCCCTGGGCACCGTCGTGACCGTCTCCACGGTCACCGGCAGCGCGGCCCGCGCCGCCGAGCTGGCGGAGCGTCACCCCGGGGTGCTGGCCGAGGCGATGGAGGGCTTCGGGGTCGCCGAGGCGGCCGCCGCCCACGGTGTGCCGGTGCTGGAGATCCGTACGGTCTCCAACGCCGTCGGCCCGCGCGACCGCGCCGCCTGGCGCATCGGCCCCGCGCTCACCGCCCTGACCGATGCCTTCCGCACGCTCCCCGGAGCCCTGACGGCCGCCACCGCACCGGCTCCGGCGCCCGCTCCGGCGCCGGATCCTCCCCCACGCTCGACTTCGCTCACGCGGGGGACCCCCACATCCCTGAGGAGGACCCCGTGACCCGGCCGCTGAACATCGCGTACTCGCCGTGCCCGAACGACACCTTCGTCTTCGACGCGCTGGCGCACGGCCGGGTCCCGGACGCGCCGGAGCTGGCGGTCACCTTCGCCGATATCGATATCACCAACGGCATGGCCGAGCGCGGTGAGTTCGATGTGCTGAAGGTGTCGTACGCGGTGCTGCCGTGGGTGCTCGACGACTATGCGCTGCTGCCCTGCGGCGGGGCGCTGGGGCGCGGCTGCGGGCCGCTGGTACTGACCAGGGAGCAGGGGCCTGCCGCGGATCTGGCGGGCAAGACGGTTGCGGTGCCCAGTGAGCGCTCCACCGCGTATCTGCTGTTCCGGCTGTGGGCGGCGGCCGAGGTGCCGGGCGGGGTCGGGGAGATCGTGGTGCTGCCGTTCCACGAGATCATGCCGGCCGTGCGCGACGGCAAGGTCGATGCGGGCCTGGTCATTCACGAGGCGCGCTTCACGTACCAGAATTACGGTCTGGTCCGCCTGGCCGACATGGGCGAGCACTGGGAGCTCACCACCGGGCTGCCGATCCCGCTCGGCGCGATCATCGCCAAGCGGTCACTGGGCGAGCAGGCGTTGGGCGAGCTCGCGGCGGCGGTCCGCAGCTCCGTGCTGATGGCCTGGGACGATCCCGAGGCCTCCCGGCCGTACGTCCTGGAGCATGCCCAGGAGATGGACCCGAAGGTCGCCGACCAGCACATCGGGCTGTACGTCAACGAATTCACCGCCGACCTCGGCGAGGACGGCTATGCCGCGGTGCGCGGACTGCTCACCCGCGCCGCGGCCGAGGGGCTGGTTCCGCCCCTCGGCCCCGATGCGTTGCACTTCGGGTGAAGTAGCCGGCGTGTGAAGTAGCCGGCGCATGAGGTGCGCCGGCTGTGCGGTGTGCTGCGTGTGAGATGCGCTGCGTGTGACGGCCGGGTGCGGCCGCCCGCGGGCAGGCGTGCTCAGACGTCCAGTTGGTCGGCGACGGCGCGCAGCATGCCGGCGATCTTCGCGCCGTGCACCTTGTCCGGGTACCGGCCGCGCTCCAGTTGCTGGGTGACGTTCTCCAGCAGCGTCGTCAGGTCCTGGACGATCGAGGCGAGTTCATCGGGCTTGCGGCGCTGCGCCGCGGCCACCGAGGGTGCGGGGTCGAGGAGCGTCACGGTCAGCGCCTGATCGCCGCGCTGGCCCGCGACGACGCCGAATTCGACGCGCTGGCCAGGCTTGAGTGCGGCTACGCCGTCGGGCAGCACCGACGAGTGCACGAAGACGTCACCGCCGTCATCGCGGGAGAGAAAGCCGAAGCCCTTCTCGCTGTTGAACCACTTGACCTTGCC
Organism: Streptomyces sp. NBC_00400; assembly: GCF_036048035.1. NCBI lineage: Bacteria > Bacillati > Actinomycetota > Actinomycetes > Kitasatosporales > Streptomycetaceae > Streptomyces > Streptomyces sp. NBC_00400. Next base: position 3,255,584 of record NZ_CP107940.1, read on the forward strand.
GGTAGGCACGTCTGTCCTCGTCCTCGTACTCGTTGGAAAGAAACGTTGAAATCTGGAGCCGGGTCTACTGCGGAGACTGCGGGGTGGGTGTCCCCCCGCTCAAGCGAAGCCGAGAGTGGGGAGGGGCTGGAAAGCAGTGCAGCGGGCCGCAGGACCCGCCATCACCCAGGCTAATGGTCCCAAGGCCGGTGACAAGACGCCGCCGGGTGGATCCTCAGTGCTTCTGGCCCGGACTTACCCTGGTCAGGTGTCTGACGAAACTCCCCAGGCCGGGGATCTGCTGGTCCGAATCGGCGCGATCATGTTCCTAGTTGGCGCAGTGGCCACTCTCGCCACGGTCGCGCCGCTGTTCCTCGGGACCGAACCGCTGCCGTCCGTCTTCTACTGGCTGTGCATGCTGATGGGGCTCGGTTTCCTCATCGCGGCGGCCGGAGTGATCCGTTCCGCCACCGCGCAGCGCCGTCAGGTGGCGGCGCCGTCGCCCCCGTCCGCGCCCTCGGCCACATAGCGCTCCAGCCAGGACGGAAACTCCGTCAGGTCGGCGAGCACCACCTCGGCACCGGCGTTGCGCAGCTCCGTGGCGTCGCACGGGCCGGTGGCGACCGCGACGGACAGCGCGCCGGCGGTGTGCGCCCCCACGACGTCGCCGGTGTGATCGCCGACGTAGACCGGCGCATGATGCGTGCGCAGCGCCTCGGCCTTGCGCTCGGCCCACAGCGAGCCGAAGAGGGCGTCCACGCCGAGGCCGAGGTGTTCCAGGTGCAGCTTGGCGTTGGGCTCGTACTTCGCCGTCACCACGATCGCCCGGCCGCCCGCGGCGTGCACCGCGTCGATGGCCGCCCGGGCGCCGGGCAGGGCGGGCGACGCGGCGATCGCGTACTCCGGGTACAGCGCACGGTAGAGCTCGGCGATCTCCGCCACCCGCTCCTCGGGGAACCACTGGCGGATCTCCTGCTCCAGCGGGGGCCCCAGCCGGCTCACCGCGAGGTCGGCGTCGATCACGGTGCCGGTCCTGGCCGAGAGCTCCTGGTACGCGGCCTTGATGCCCGGGCGGGAGTCGATCAGCGTCATGTCGAGGTCGAAGCCGACCGTCAGGCCGACCGTCGGAGTGTGCGCAGCCATGCCTGCCATTGTGCCTGCGGGCGCGGTCCGGCCGGGGCGGGGGGAGGCTCCTGGCTCGTCCCGGCCGGGAGCCCCGGGCCGCTCAGGCCGGGGCGCGAGGCCCCTGGTGCTCCTGCCTCCTCACCGCGGCACCCGCCGCATCCGCCACACCAGGAACAGCGCCGAGGCGACCGCCGCCACCCGCACCACGCCCGGCAGCCCGTCGGCCATCTCCTGACCCAGCCGCCCCTGCGCAATCGGCTCGCCCCAGCGCCCGTCGAACCGGCCCCACAGCCACACCACCAGCCCGCCCACGACGGTCCCCGGCACGCCGAGCGCCGCGAACTTGGCCTCGGCCCGGCTCAGCCGCCGTGAGACGTAGGCGAGCCCCCAGCCGCCCGCCAGCGCGAGCCACGACCCCAGCGCCGCACCGGCCACCAGCAGCAGCACGGCCAGCGTCAGCACCGGACTGAGCGGCGCCCGCGCCGGCACCACCACGACGTCTTCGCCGGCCTCGGCCGCGGGCGCCACACCGGGCCGGTCGCCGCGCCGCCGGTCGAGCACCCGCCGGACCATCCGCCGCAGCGGCCGTTCGGCCGGCGCCGCGCCGTCCGCCTCCTGCTCCGCGTCCGCGCCCTGCTCCCCGGCTCCCCGGGCCCCGTCCTTCGTCATCGACACCGGGTCGCTCTTCGGCCGGTCCCATATCTCCGGGATCTCGATCCCGCCGACGAACCCCGGGACGGTCTCGCCCGGCCCGAACGGCGCCGGCTCCACCCGCCACCAGTCGGGCGCGTCACCGTCGTCGCCCAGCTCGTCCGCGCCGGCCAGATGCGGCGGCAGGCCGACGGACGGCGTGGTCTTCGGCCCGACGTCGCGCGGGGCGGGCACCGCGCCGTACGGACCGCCCTTGCCGTGCGGGGCGTCCTTGCCGTGCGGGGCGTCCTTGCCGTTCGCGGGCGGCTTGCCCGTCAGCCCGCCGCGCCAGGCCAGACCGGTGAGCTTTTCGCGCGCCGCGCTCCACGGGCGCGAGGGGCCGGCGGGCTGCGACGGGCCTGCAGACGGCGCCGGGCCGAGCGGTACGGAAGGGCCGGCCCCCGGGGCACTCCCGGCCTCCGGTCCCTGCCGCGGCTCCGGTCCGCGCCGCGGCTCCGGTCCGCCCCAGGACGCGCCCGGCGCCCGGTCGTCCGTGCTCCCCGCGGCCGCGACCACCGCCTCCGGCGTCCCCAGCCGCGCCAGAATCCGCTTCACACCGGATACCGAATCGGCTTGCTGTCCGTCTATCTCGGCCCGGAGCCCGGTGACCAGCCGCATCCGCGTGGCGGAGGGCAGTCCCCGCTGCTGGGCCAGGTCGCCCACCCGGCTCAGATAGTCATAGACGAGCTGATCGCTCTCGATCCCCACGAAATCCCCTGCGGCGTCCGCTGGTTGCTGCCCCGACGGTACCGCCTCCGCCGCCTGGCGGGCCGGAGGCCGCGGGGCCCGGGGCGGGGTGGCGTACGCAGGGGCGCGCCGGGGTGGCGTACGTGGGCGGGCGGGCGGTACGCGTGGGGTGGGCGGGATGCCGCAGGCGGGGTGCGGCGGGCTCTGCAGGCGGGGCGCGCCGGGGTGGCGTACCCGTGGCGTGGCGGCGTTCGGTGGATACCGTGCCGCCGCTCGGTCCCCCGTCCGGCCCCGCCCCGCTAACGTAGGACGAATGACCGGTACACCCCGCACCCTCGCCGAGGAGCTCAGGACCCGCACCGACCGCGGGCTCGTCGGGCTGCTGCGGGCACGGCCCGACCTGCTCAATCCGGTGCCGGGTGATGTCACCCAGCTCGCCACCCGGGCCGGGACCCGGGCGTCGGTCGTCCGCGCGGTGGAACGGCTCGACCGGTTCGTGCTGCAGACCGCCGAGGCGCTGGCGGTGGCGCCCGACCCGTGCCCGTACGACACGCTGGGTGCGCTGATGGGCGGGGACACCGGGGACGCGGCGGTCGCCGCCGAGCTGCCCCGGGCGGTGGCCGAGCTGCGGGCGCAGGCGCTGGTGTGGGGCCCGGACGACCGGCTGCGGCTGGTGCGTACGGCCCGTGAACTGCTCAGTCCCAGCGCCGCGCATCCGTCGCCGACCGGGCTGGGGCCGACCGTCGCCGAGGCCGCGGCCGGTATGTCGCCGGGGCGGCTGCAGGAGATCATCGCCGCGGCCGGGCTGCCCACCACCCACGATCCGGTCACCGCGATCGCGGCGCTCACCGCGCTCTTCTCCGACCGCGCCCGGATGACGGCGCTGCTCGACACCGCGCCCGCCGAATCCGTCGCCGTCCTCGACAAGCTGCTGTGGGGCCCGCCGTACGGCGGGGTCACCGACCGTCCGGCCCCGCATCTGCAGTGGCTGCTGGACCGGGGACTGCTGCTCCCGGCGGGCGCCCGCAATGTCGTCCTGCCGCGCGAAGCGGCGCTCCACCTGCGCGCCGGGCGCGCCCATCACACCCCCGAGCCGGTCCCGCCCGCGCTCTCCCCCGCCACGGAACGCGATCCACAGCTTGTGGACAACGCCGCCGCGAGTCAGGCGTTCACCGCGCTGGCGACCGTCGAGGAACTGCTCAAGGAGTGGGACCTGGGCGGGCCTGGCGTCCTGCGCGCCGGCGGGATGAGCGTCCGCGACCTCAAGCGCACCGCCACTGCCCTGGACACCACCGAGCAGCTTGCCGCCTTCTGGCTCGAACTCGCCTACGGGGCCGGGCTGATCGCCTCCGACGGCGAGGCCGACGAGCGGTTCGCGGCCACTCCGGCCGCCGAGGAGTGGCTGCAGCTGCCCGACCACGAACGCTGGGCCGTGCTGGCCGCCGGCTGGCTCTCCGCGACCCGCACCGCGGGCGTCGTCGGCACCGCCGATGCCAAGGGCCGCGCACTGGCCGCCCTCGGCCCGCACCTCGACCGCTCCCCCGCCCCCGAGGTCCGCCGCCGCGCCCTCGCCCTCCTCGCCGGCCTGCCGCCCGGCACCTCCGTACCGGCGGCCGCGGTCCGCTCCCGGCTGCAGTGGGAGCGTCCGCTGCGCAGCGCCGGGGCCGCGGGCCAGGTCCCGGCACCGGCCACGGGCCGGACACCGGCCGCGACGGGGGCCGTCGACGGCGGCGCACCGTCCCGCGGCCCCGCTACCGGCCCCGCCGGCTCCGCTCACACCCCCACCGGCTCCGCTCCCGCCGACGACCTCCGCTCGCGTCTCGCGCAATGGACGCTGACCGAGGCCGAGTTGCTGGGGGTGACCGGCCGCGGCGCACTCTCCGCCCACGGCCGCGCCCTGACCGGCACCACCTCGCAGTCCGCCGCGGCCTCCTCCCCCGCGCCCGCGGCGGCCCCCTCCCCCGCGGACACCGACGCCGCCGCGACCCGCGCCGCCGCGCTCCTCGCCCCCCTCCTCCCCGAGCCCGTCGATCACGTCCTCCTCCAGGCGGACCTGACCGCCGTCGCCCCCGGCCCGCTGCACCGCCCGCTCGCCGACGCGCTCGGCGTCCTCGCCGACATCGAGTCCAAGGGCGGTGCGACGGTCTACCGCTTCACCCCCGCCTCGGTACGCCGCGCCCTGGACGCCGGCCGCTCCGCCGCCGAGCTGCAGGAATTCCTCACCGCCCACTCCCGCACCCCGGTCCCCCAGCCGCTCGCCTACCTCATCGACGATGTGGCCCGTAAGCACGGCCGGCTGCGGATCGGCGCGGCCACCGCCTACGTCCGCTGCGACGACGACGCACTGCTCTCCGAGATCCTTGCCGACCGCCGCGCCGCCACCCTCCGGCTGCGCCGGCTCGCCCCGACCGTGCTCGCCGCCCAGACCGCCCCCGACCAACTCCTCGACGGCCTCCGCGCGATGGGCTACGCCCCGGCCGCCGAGTCCACCGCGGGCGACGTACTGATCGCCCGCGCCGACACCCACCGCACCCCGCCGCGCACCGCCCCCACCCCGGTGCCCGACGGCCCGCCGACCCCCGACGCGACCCTGCTCACCGCGGCGGTACGTGCCATCCGCGCCGGCGACCTCGCCGCCACCGCGGAACGCAAGCCCGTCCATGCCCCGGCTCCGGCCGCCCCCGGCGCTCTCCCCCGCACCACCTCCGCCGAGACCCTTGCCACCATGCAGGCCGCGGTGCTGACCCACTCCGCCCTGTGGATCGGGTACGTCAACGCCGACGGCGCCGCCAGCCAGCGCGTCATCGCGCCGGTACGCGTCGAAGGCGGCTTCGTGACGGCCTACGACCACACCTCCGACGAGGTGCGGACCTATCCGCTGCACCGGATCACGGGCGTCGCGGAGCTGGCGGACGACTCGGTCTGAGGGGTGGGCGGCGGACCTGGCGGGAGCCCGGCGGACGCCTCGGCCCGGGCCGCTTCCCGGGGCGCCCTGAGGAGGGGCCGTCGTTCCCTCGCTGACGCCCGCTGCGCAATGCGGCACACTGGACGTTTGGCCGTATGTGCGGTCGAGGTCTGCGGCCGAGGGCCGTGACCGTGATCAACGGTCGAGGTCTTGCGGCCGGTACCGGCGGCGAAGGCCGGGAAGTGAAAGGCGAGGCGCGTGAACGGACCCCTCATCGTCCAGAGCGACAAAACGCTGCTGCTGGAGGTGGACCATGAGCTGGCGGACGCCTGCCGGCGGGCCATCGCGCCCTTTGCCGAGCTGGAGCGGGCGCCGGAGCACATCCATACCTACCGGGTGACGCCGCTCGGGCTGTGGAACGCACGGGCGGCCGGGCACGACGCCGAGCAGGTCGTCGACGCGCTGGTGCAGTTCTCGCGGTACCCGGTGCCGCATGCGCTGCTCGTCGACATCGCCGAGACGATGTCCCGCTACGGGCGGCTGACGCTCACCAAACACCCCGCACACGGCCTGGTGCTGACCACCACCGACCGCCCGGTGCTGGAGGAGATCCTGCGCTCGAAGAAGGTGCAGCCGCTGGTCGGAGCGCGACTGGACCCGGATTCCGTCGTGGTGCACCCCTCGGAGCGCGGGCAGATCAAGCAGACGCTGCTCAAGCTGGGCTGGCCCGCCGAGGACCTGGCCGGGTACGTCGACGGCGAGGCGCATCCGATCGAGCTGGACGAGAACGGCTGGGCGCTGCGGCCGTATCAGCAGCAGGCGGTCGAGGGCTTCTGGCACGGCGGCTCGGGTGTGGTCGTGCTGCCCTGCGGCGCGGGCAAGACGCTGGTCGGGGCGGGCGCGATGGCGCAGGCCAAGGCGACCACGCTGATCCTGGTGACGAATACGGTCTCGGCCCGGCAGTGGAAGCACGAGCTGGTGAAGCGGACCTCGCTCACCGAGGACGAGATCGGCGAGTACAGCGGGACGAAGAAGGAGATCCGGCCGGTCACCATCGCCACGTACCAGGTGCTGACGACCAAGCGGAAGGGCGTCTACCCGCACCTGGAGCTGTTCGACTCCCGCGACTGGGGTCTGGTCGTCTACGACGAGGTGCATCTGCTGCCCGCGCCGGTCTTCAAGTTCACCGCCGATCTGCAGGCGCGGCGGCGGCTCGGGCTGACCGCGACGCTGGTGCGCGAGGACGGCCGGGAGTCGGATGTCTTCTCCCTCATCGGGCCCAAGCGCTTCGACGCGCCCTGGAAGGAGATCGAGGCACAGGGGTATATCGCCCCCGCCGACTGTGTCGAGGTGCGGGTCAACCTGACCGACTCGGAGCGGCTGGCGTACGCGACCGCCGAGACCGAGGAGAAGTACCGCTTCTGTGCGACCACCGCCAGCAAGCAGCATGTGACCGAGGCGCTGGTCCGCCGCCACCAGGGCGAACAGACGCTGGTCATCGGGCAGTACATCGACCAGCTGGACGAGCTGGGCGAGCATCTGAACGCGCCGGTGATCAAGGGCGAGACCAGCAACGCACAGCGCGAGAAGCTTTTCGGCGCCTTCCGGGAGGGCGAGATCTCGGTCCTCGTCGTCTCGAAGGTCGCGAACTTCTCGGTCGACCTTCCGGAGGCCACGGTCGCGATCCAGGTGTCCGGCACGTTCGGCTCGCGCCAGGAGGAGGCACAGCGGCTGGGCCGGGTGCTGCGTCCCAAGGCGGACGGACACGAGGCGCGTTTCTATTCGGTCGTCGCGCGCGACACCATCGACCAGGACTTCGCGGCACACCGCCAGCGCTTCCTGGCCGAGCAGGGCTATGCGTACCGCATCGTGGATGCGGATGAGCTGCTGGCGGCGGACGAGGACGTCTGAGCTCCCGCTCAGACCGCCCGGGCGCCGCTGGGGAGCTGCTGCTCGGCGCGCGGCGCCGGGAGGCGGCCGACCGCTGCGCCGGGGATGCCGGAGGGCTTCCTCGTCCACAGGACCACGGCCGCCAGCAGGGCGAGGCCGAGCAGCGGATACGGGGCCGCGAACGGCTGCTGCCACCACGCGAAGTGCAGGTCGAGATCGCCGGTGTGCGGGATGATCCACATCGTGCGGGCGGCGAAGGCGAGGGTGACGGCGGCCAGCAGCGCCCTGCGCCGCGGGCTGCGTCGGGTACGGGCGGCGAGCGCGACCAGCAGCGGCACACACCAGACCCAGTGGTGGGACCAGCTGATCGGCGAGACCAGCAGCGCCGTGATCGCCGTACACAGCACACCCCAGCTGTCCAGACCGCGCCGCAGATACACCCGGCGGGCGGTGTAGAGCCCCGCTGCGGCGGTCAGCAGCGCGGGCACCGCCCACAGGAGGCCGGGCTCGGGCTGGTGCAGTACGCGGGTGATCAGGCCCTGGAGGGACTGGTTGTCGACGATCCAGACCTTGCCCACCCGGCCGGTCTCGAACATCCGCTGTGTCCAGTACTCGATGCTGGCGGCGGGCAGGACCAGCCAGCCCAGCAGCGCCGAGGCCAGGAACCCGCCGAGGACGGTGAAGGCGGCCTTCACCCGGCCGGTGACGAGGAGATAGACACCGAAGATCGCGGGGGTGAGTTTGATGCCCGCCGCGATGCCGGTGGCGAACCCCTTGAAGCGGGCGCCGTCGGGACGGGAGAGGTCCCACAGGACCAGGCAGGTCAGTGCGAGATTGACCTGGCCGAAGACAAAGGTCTGGAAGACCGGCTCCAGCCAGAGGCCGAGCGCGGTGGTGGCGAGGATGGCGGGCGCGGTGCGGGAAGCCTTGCGCAGGCCGGCTGCCTTGCAGGAGAGATGGACCAGCAGCGCGAGAAGGGCCGCGTTGACGAGCACGCACACGACTTTGAGCGTGCCGAGCGAGAGCCAGGTGGTCGGTATGAAGAGCACGGCCGCGAAGGGCGGATAGGTGGCCGGAAGTGCCCACTTGGTGACCGTGAAGCCGTAGAGATCACCGCCGGCCGAGGCCGCCTGGCCCTCGGCGCGGTAGACCGCTATGTCGGACATCGGCATCGGCAGGACCTGGTACAGCAGCCATAGTCCGGCGAGTGACGCCATGAGCAGCGCCGCTGCGATCACCAAGCGGCCGGGGCGGGCGATGCCCTGCCCCCAGGTCCGTCTCCACGTCCGCGTCCCCTCGGCGGCAGACACCCGTTGTCCCCTCCCCGTAGCCCTGAGTGCGCTCTCTTGTGGCGACGCTAATGGATCGAGCCCGACGGGCCGTAACGGTTTCCGGACAACCGGATGGCGACGGGGGTGGTGCGGGGTCGGGTCATGCGGAGTCGGGTCGTGCAGGGTCGGGTGTTCATGGAGTCAGGCGCTCGTGGCGTCGTGGTTGTCGTGCCGGGCGTTCGTGGTGTCAGGCGTGCGCGGTTCGTCCGCGTACTCGCCCATGACGGCGACGCTGAAGGCGGCCGTGGCGAAGACCTTGATCGCGCGGAGTGCGTTGCCCATGACATAGCGGTGCTCATGGACGGCGGCCGCACCGCGTCCGGGGTCCGCGCCGAGGGCTGTGGCGCCCTTGACCGGGTGGACGGAGATCGGGTGGACAGAACCTGGGGGAATCGCTGCGCTGCTCATGTCTCCATGATGAAATTCACGCGATTGCAGCACATCGGTCCATAGGTCCATCCCTGGGGCCGGATGTCCCTCTCCAGACCCACCCGGCCCCCTACGGGAGGCGTACGGCGCCCTCAGGGTTCGTTCGCCCCGAAACGACCGCCGCAACGCCGCCGGAAATCCGTTGGCGCCGTTCTGAGCCGCTGACTACAATCGCGCGTCTGCCTGCCTCCCGTCGGGGAGTGCCGCCGACCGGTCGGAAACCGGACGGCCCTTCGCTTCACGCCGCTGACCCGCGCACCGCCTGACCCGCGCTGCGCACCGACACCGGCCCGCCGCGCCCGCTCGCCCCGGCGCGCCCGCCGAAGTACCGCCACCGGAGGCAACACCGTGCCCGCGCACGCCCACCACCCCCACAGCCCCGCCGCCCCGACGGAGGCCGACCCGAACCCCGGCCCCCTCCAGCACGAAAAGTCCCACCTGGCCGCCTCCCGCGCGGCCCTGCGCGCCATGCGCGAGGACGCCGAGGCGCTGAACATCGCCGATGTCACCGCGAACTGGGTCAACGCCGAAGTCCTCCAGGGCGAGATCGACGCCCGGATCAAGGCGCTCGCCGACCTCTCCCACACCCCGCTCTTCTTCGGCCGCCTCGACTATCTCCACGCCCCCGGCCTCGACCTTGCCGAAGGCGCATCAAGAGGGGCGGCGCACAGCGCCTCCGGCGAGGGTGGTGGTGGGCGACGGGAGGGCGAGAACTTCTACATCGGACGGCGGCACGTCCACGACGCCGACGGCGACCCCATGGTCATCGACTGGCGCGCGCCCGTCTCCCAGCCGTTCTACCGGGCGTCCAAGAAGGACCCGATGGACCTCAGGCTGCGCCGCCGTTTCGGTTACACGGCCGGCGAGTTGACCGCCTACGAGGACGAACACCTCACCGACCCCGCGGAGGCGGACCGGACCAGCCGGCTCCTCCAGACCGAGATCGAGCGCCCGCGCGTCGGCCCCATGCGGGACATCGTCGCCACGATCCAGCCGGAGCAGGACGAGATCGTGCGCGCCGGCATCGGCGGCTCGGTCTGCGTACAGGGCGCGCCGGGCACCGGTAAGACGGCGGTCGGCCTGCACCGTGTCGCGTATCTGCTGTACGCGCACCGCGAGCGGCTGGCCCGGGCCGGCACCCTCGTCATCGGCCCGAACCGCTCGTTCCTCCACTACATCGAGCAGGTGCTGCCGGCCCTCGGTGAGCTGGAGGTCAAGCAGGCCACGGTCGACGACCTGGTCGGCCATGTGGACGTACGCGGCACGGACGAGGCGGCCGCCGCGATGGTCAAGGGCGACGCGCGCATGGCCCAGGTGCTGCGGCGGGCGGTCCGCTCGCACATCACCATGCCGCAGGAGCCCTGCGTAGTCGTCCGCGGCTCCCGCCGCTGGCGCGTACCGGCTTACGAACTCGAAGAGCTCGTACAGGAGTTGATGGACCGGGACATCCGCTACGGTGCCGCCCGCGAGGCGCTGCCACAGCGGATCGCGCACGCCGTGCTGGTCCGGATGGAGCAGGCGGGCGAGGCCCCTGACGACCGGGTGCAGGACGCGGTGGCCCGCAACCCCGCCGTGAAAGCCGCGGTCAAGGCGGTCTGGCCGCCGGTCGACCCGGCAAAACTGGTGCTGCGGCTGCTGGGCGACGCGGAGTTCCTGGCCGAGCAGGCCGAGGGGATCCTGACGCCCGAGGAGCAGAAGACGATCCTGTGGACCAAGCCGGCCCGCAGCGTGAAGAGCGCCAAGTGGTCGTCCGCGGACGCGGTGTTGATCGACGAGACGATGGACCTGGTCGCGCGCACCCACTCCCTGGGCCATGTGGTCCTCGACGAGGCACAGGACCTCTCCCCCATGCAGTACCGCGCAGTCGGCCGCCGCTGCACGACGGGCTCCGCGACCATCCTCGGCGACATCGCCCAGGGCACCACCCCCTGGGCCACCCACACCTGGGAAGAGGCGCTGGCCCACCTGGGCAAGCCTGGTTCGGCCGTCGAAGAACTGACCCAGGGATTCCGCGTACCGCGCCAGGTCATCGCGTACGCGTCCCGGCTGCTGCCCGCCATCGCCCCCGATCTGACGGAGGCCACCTCCATCCGCGAGTCGGCGGGCGACTTCGAGATCCGCCCGGTCGAACCGGCGGACCTGACCGCCGCCACCCTCGCGGCCTGCGACGATGCGCTGAAGAAGGAGGGCTCGATCGGCCTGATCGCCGCGGAGGCCCGTATTCCGACGCTGCGCACGGCCCTGGAGGCAGCGGGCACGGCCTGTCTGGCCCCCGGCGAGGAGACCTCGGCCGAGGCCCGGCTGACACTGGTACCCGCCACCCTCGCCAAGGGACTGGAGTACGACTACGTCGTCCTGGAGGAGCCGGCCGCGATCGTCGACGGCGAACCGGACGAACGCACCGGCCTGCGCCGCCTGTACGTCTGCCTGACCCGGCCGGTGTCCGGCCTGACGGTGGTCCATGGCGCGGCGCTGCCGGAACAGCTGGCCGGCGGCTGAGGCCGACGGCTCAGCCCCTCTGTGCGACGGGCCGGTCCAGCGCCTCCCGCCAGGTCCGTACCGCCGCCGCATCCACGGGTGCCGACCAGCCGGCGGGCCGGGCCGCGCCCCCGATGTGGAACGCGTCGAGACCGGCCGCGCGCAGCGCCGGCAGATGACCGAGCCCGAGCCCGCCGCCGACCAGGATCCGCGGCGCGTACCCGGGCTCGCCCGCTGCCGTACGTGCCTGCTCGGCCAGCAGCGTCTGCACCCCCGCGTCGACGCCCTGCGCGGAACCGGCCGTCAGATAGGTGTCGAGCCCGGCGGTGCCGGCCGCCGCCGACAGCTCCTTGCGCAGCGCGTCCCGGTCGGCGGCCCGGTCGATGGCCCGGTGGAAGGTCCACCGGCAGCCGTCGATCACCTCGGCCAGCGCCGCCACCGCATCGAGATCCGGCCGCCCGTCCGGTGTCAGAAAGCCGAGGACGAACTCCTCGGCACCCTCCGCCCGCAGCGCCGCGGCCTCCTCGCACAGCGCCGTCACCTCACCGGCAGTGAACCCGTCGGCGGACCGCAGCATCACCCGCAACGGGAGGTCGACGGCCGCCCGGATCGCCGCGAACGCGGTACGGGGCGGGGTGAGCCCGTCGGCCGCCATGTCCGTGACCAGCTCCAGGCGGTCGGCCCCGCCGGCCTGGGCGGCGACCGCGTCCAGCGGGTCGAGCGCGATCACCTCCAGGAGCGCGCGCTTGCTCATATGACCCCATCCTTCGCTGACGACGTGACGAGACGGACCGCCCCGATACCGGACAACAGGTCTAGTCCAATACCCCAGACTACGGGCCACCCGGCAGGCGATGCACGTCCGACGCGCAGCCAGGACACCACCGACGCCCACCCGCACACCCACTCAACGCCCGCCCGCCGACCCGACGACACTCCGGCCCGAAACGCCCCCTTGACACAGGTTTGAACCACCCCTCACAGGGGTAACACGCCCTCCTCGTAAGGGCGTTGCGACATGACGCCCACCCAAGATCAGGGGGAGACCGGATGTCCGAATTAGCGAACGTGTCCGCGGAAATCGCCCCCTATCTCGCCCTGGCGGCGAACAGCATGGGCACCTCCGTGCTCACCGCCGCCCAGCAGCGGATCGCCGAACGCACCGTGACCGCCGGTGAGGGCTTCTTCCGCCGGCTGCTGCGCCGCGACGACGGGACCGACTCCGGCCTCGGCGAAGGCACCGCCCCCGGCCTCGGCGAGGGCGCCACCCCGCCGCTCCTCGACACCCGGCGCGCGGACGCCCTCGACGAACTGCTCGCACGCCTCGACGACCAGGAGCGGCAACTGCTGTCCGCCGCCCTGGCCGCCTGGCTGCGGTCCCCCGCCGACCGCCGCGACGCCCCCCACTTCCTGGAGCACGTCACCCGGCTCGCCCCGGCCGCCACCGTGCACACCGTCCACAACACCCCCACCGCGACCGGCCAGGGCTCCATCGCGGCCATCGAGATCCACGGCGACATCCACATGGGGGGCGGCCCGGCCCCCCGGAACGGCTCATGACCCGCCTCGGAGACGGTGGCAACGTCCACAACAGTCCGACGGCACACGGCGACCACTCCATCGCGGCCAACGACATCAAGAACGTGATCGTCAAGTGGGTGATGCACCCCAGCGCACGCTGGCTGCCGCTCCTGCTGGCCTGCACCGCCGTGGTCATCGCCGGCAGCACCCAGCCGGGCGGACCGGCCGGCCAGTACACCCTCTGGGGCGCGCTCTCCGGGCTGGCGCTCCTCACCGGCGCCGCCCGCGTCCTCAACCGGCGCCCTCGTGACGCCCGCGTCGTCGGCACGCTGTCCCTCGTCTCCGTCCTGGCGACGGTCGGGGGCTGGCTGGCATTCCAGCAGGTCGTCGCACACGGCGAGATCGATGTGACCGGGTCCGTCCGTATCCAGGGCACACAGCCGCTGGACGGGGAAACGAACCGGACCCTCACGCTCCTTCTCGACGCCTCCGCCCTGAAGGAGGCACGCGACGCCCTGCGCCTGACGCTGGCCATCAACGACCACGATCCGGCCGGCCCGACCTGCCTGCCGGACGCCGCCACCGTCTCCCTGCTCGCCTCGGGCGTCGCGGCCCAGCCACAGCGGATCGGCTCCCGTGGCACCGTCGACTTCGCCCTGGGCGCGGGGGTCAGCACCGTACGGATCAACGTCACCCTGCACACCGACCGCGGCTGCCGGATGGACATCAGCGCGACGGACGCCGTGCTGCACGACAGGTGATCCGGCGGCCCGAAGCCGGCCGTGGAAGCACCGAAGGCCCACGACACGAACGGGGGATCTTGATGACCGCTCACGCACCCGCACCCGCTCACGCCCCAGCTCACGCACCCGGAAGCACAGGCCACCGCTCCAGCAGCAGGCGCACCGTCCCGCTCGCGGCGCTCCTCGCCCTCGCCGCCCTGACCGCCACCGCCTGCGGCGCCTCGCAGCCGCCCTCGCTCTTCGCGAACGGCAGGGCATCGGTCGGCACGAAGAACGACCAGCCGGGCACCGGCGTCGTCCACGTCTACAAGTTCTCCGGCTTCGACATCACCGTCACCCGACAGGTCCTCAAAGCTGTCGGCGCCGAGCCGGACTTCGGGATCGTGCCGTCGGAGGACCGCAGCACGGTGCTCACCGAGAAGAAGAAAGACCTGGTCGCCGCGACGTTCTCGATCACCGCCGACCGTATGAAGAAACTGGACTTCGCCGGACCGTACGCCTCCACCTTCCAGGGCATCATGGTCCGCAAGAACGACAACCGCATCCACAAGCCCGAAGACCTCGTCGGCAAGCGCGTCTGCGCCTGGCCCGGGACGACCTCCTTCACGACACTGGACGGCCCGGCGTACCGCCGGATCCAGCTCTACCAGGCCCCGGATGCCTCCAGCTGCATCAGGGACCTCAAGGAGACGAAGTTCGCCGACGCGGTCTCCACCGACCAGATGATCCTCTACGGCTTCACCCAGGAGAACCGGGATCTCAAGGTCGTCCCGGGCCTCACCTACGGCTCCGCCAACCACTACGGCATCGCCATGGCCAAGGGCCACCGCCAGGACTGCCTGAAGCTGCGTGACGCCCTGCGGGACTACGTCACCGACCACACCTGGAACCAGGACTTCTCCACATCCCTCTGGTCCATCCCCAAGGCCGACCCCCAATGGGAGAACCACTACAAGCCGAGCGTCGAGATGATCGACGCCCTCTCGTGCCACGACGAGCCCCAGACCTGACCGGGCACTCGCCCTCCGCCCCGGTTTCCCGGCGCCCGAGGCACAATGGCGGGCATGACCTCCGTGTCCCGTACGGCAGACACCACCGACCCGGCGCAGGAGCTGCGGCAGCGATGGGCCGTGACCGTCGCCAAGGCCCGCGGCACCAAGAACCCCACGGCACCCGACCCCGCCCCGTACGCGGACAACCTCCTGTCCCGTTGGCGCGAACCGCAACGCCGCTACCACACCGTCGGCCATCTGACCGCGGTCCTCTACCGCATCGACGAACTGGCGCAGCACGCCGACGACTTGCCCACCGTCCAGTTGGCGGCCTGGTTCCACGACGCCGTCTACCGCCCGGACCGCTCCGAGAACGAGGAGCGCAGCGCGGCCCTCGCCGAACGCGCACTGCCCGAGCTGGGCATCGGCCCGGCCCGCACGGCCGAGGTCGCCCGCCTGGTGCGGCTCACCGTCACCCATGACCCGGCGCCCGACGACCCCGACGGCGAGGTCCTGTGCGATGCCGACCTCGCCGTGCTCGCCGGCTCCCCCGACGAGTACGCGGCCTACGCCGCCGCGGTCCGTGCCGAGTACGCCTTCGTACCCGACCCCGACTTCCTCGCCGGCCGCTCCGCCATCCTGTCCCAACTCCTCGCCCTGCCCCGCCTGTTCCGGACCCCCCGCGGCTACGACCGCTGGGAACACCTCGCCCGCCGCAACCTCATCACGGAGCTGGATCTGCTGCGCGGGGCGTAGGGCTTCGGGGGGCCTCCAGCCGGCGCGGGGAAGGCGACGGGGACGCGGCCGGTACCGTGACCAGGAATGTAAGCCGTCCTATCGCTGTTAGTAGCTGACATGCCAGCACCGTCCGACCGCGCCCGCCTGCCCATAGCCGTGTACGTCCTCGGCCTGTCCGTCCTCGCTCTCGGCACGTCCGAGTTCATGCTCTCCGGCATCCTCCAGCCACTCGCCCGCGACCTGCACGTCTCGATTCCGCAGGCCGGACTCCTGGTCTCCGCCTTCGCGATCGGCATGGTGGTCGGCGCACCGGTCCTCGCCGCCGCAACGCTCCGCCTCCCGCGCCGGACGACCCTGATCGCGCTGCTCGCCGCCTTCGGCCTGGGCCAGGTGGCAGGCGCGCTGGCACCCTCCTACGGCGTGCTCTTCGTCTCCCGCGTCGTGAGCGCGCTGGCCTGCGCCGGCTTCTGGGCCGTCGGCGCGGCCGTCGCCGTCTCGCTGGTACCGGTGACCGCACGGGCCCGTGCGATGGCAGTGATGGTCGGCGGCCTGAGCATCGCCAATATCGCGGGCGTCCCGGCCGGCGCGCTGCTCGGCCAGCACGCCGGCTGGCGCGCCGCGTTCTGGGCGGTGGCCGGCCTGGCCGCGGTCGGCCTGCTCGGCGTGGTCGCGCTGGTGCCGCGTACGGCCGTGCCCACCGGCGACGACCGCCCGCAGCTCCGTCGCGAGCTGGCCATCTACAAGGACAAGCAGGTCTGGCTGGCGCTGACCGCCACGGCGCTGAACGGCGCCGCGGTCTTCGCGCTCTTCTCGTACCTCTCGCCGCTGCTGACCGACACCGCCGGCCTCGCCGAGAGCTGGGTGCCGACGGTGCTCGCGCTGTTCGGCGTCGGCGCACTGATCGGTACGTTCATCGGCGGCCGGATCGCCGACGCGCACCTCTTCGGGACGCTCTTCGGCGGCATCATCGCCTCCACGGTCGTGCTGTCCGTCCTGGCCCTGACCGCGCACAGCCCGGTCGCCGCCATCGCGCTCTCGCTGATGCTCGGGGTGACCGCGTTCACCACGGCCCCGGCACTCAACGCCCGGATGTTCAACGTGGCGAACGCCGCGCCGACGCTGGCCGGCGCGACCACGACCGCCGCCTTCAACATCGGCAACACCCTCGGCCCCTGGCTCGGCGGCCTGGCCATCGGCGCGGGCTGGGGCTACCCGTCCGTCGCCTGGACCGGCGCCGCGCTGGCCGCGGCGGCGGTCGTCACCACCGCCTTCGCCTTCCGGCTGCACCGCACGACAAGCGGCTCCCGGGTGATCGCCTCCTCGGCCACCGCCACTCCCGCAGAGGCGGCACACAAGACAGCGAAGACAGTGGAAGCAATGGAGGCACGGGAGATCACGGCGGCCACCACGGCGGAGACCACGGCAGCGACCACATCGGAGACAGCAGAGGCCGGGGAGCCGGCGGGACGGCGCTGAGCCCCTGAGCCGGCGCCCCCACCGCGGCTCTACGCCCCGGCCCTACGCCCCGCCGTCAAACCTCCACCGCGTCTGGCTGTACGTCTCTCCCCGCCCGAACCCGAAGGCCGTGACCGGCTCGACGCGGAAGACCACGGCCCGGCCGCCGCCCTGCCCGTGGAACGCGCCGTCGCGGACGTCGAAATGCCAGTCGCTGCCGTACTTCTCGGTGTACAGACCGGCCAGCCGGTGCAGCGTCGGCTCGTCGCTGACCTGCACCGCGTCGCCCTCGACCACCACATCGAGCCCGGCGTGCAGATCGTTGCCGCCGGCCGTCGAGGTCGTCAGCACGCAGTGCGCGTTGGTTTCGAGGTTCTTGGCCTTGCGTTCGCCGGGGCCGGTGCAGAAGTGGAGGGCGCCGTCCGACCAGACGGCGAGCAGCGGGGTGACATGCGGGCGGCCGTCGGGCCGGACGGTGGTGAGCCAGAAGATCTCCGCCTCGGTCATACCGCCGACGGCCGTGGGCCATCCGGTCGCCGTGGCGTCCTCACTGCTGTAGTCGGGGTCGAGCTCGGTGGCCGGCTCCCGGCCCGGTTCGCTGGCTGACATGGCTGTCCCCTTCCGATACGGCTTCCCATACGGCGCACGCAGGCTCAGCTACGGCGCATGCGGGCTCAGCCCATCGTCCGGCGGCCCACCGCCCCGCCCCTGCTCCGACGCGCCGCAGGGGGCTACGGGGCCAGGCTCTGCGGGGGCGGCTCCACCGGTGGGGGGCGGCTCCATCCGGCGGGCCTCACACCCGCGGCGCCGGCCGGTTCTTGGGGCGGCGCAGTCCCGCTGCCGTCAGGCGGCGCAGCAGTTCCTTGCTGCCGACCTCCACGGCGCCGGCACGCACCGCATCGCCGTACCGCTCGGCCGGCAGGTCGTAGTGGTCACGCTCGAACGCCCGCCGGGGCGCGCCGATCCCCGCCGCGAAGACGTGCAGCTCGTCGAAGGAGTGGTCGCTGACCAGGTGTGACCACATCCGGCCGTGCCCGGGCCAGGTGGGGGGATCGATATAGATCGCCACGTCAGTCCTCCGGCCGGGTCACCGCGTCAGCGCGCCGCACCGTCCACCGCCTCGCGCCATCCACCACCTCACCCCTCCAGGGAAGTGCCGAGCCGGCCGACCCGGGCCACGGCGACCGCCGTCTTGGGACAGACCCAGTGCGGGTCGGGTCCCAACTCCGGTTCGACGTCGAGCGCATGGGGATCGCCCGATTCCGTGCACACGGGGCACAGCGGCCAGCGGCCGTACCGGTCCAGCAGGGCGTCCTGGACGTCCTGCGCTATCAGTCCCGCGACGAATGCCGCGCCTTCAGGCCATTGCTCCACCCACCACCGGCGGTGGACGACCGCGTCCTCCACGAGCGAGACGATGTCGGCGTCGGCCACCTCATCCGCCATCAGGTCGGCGAGCACCAGCGCCCGCGCGGCGTGCAATGCCTGTTCCAGCTCCATGCTGCCCATTGTCCCCCGGCCACCGACCGCGAACGGCGTTGTCCACAGCCCCGGCACACCTCACGCGCCCGCGCGGGGCAGATCATGCGCTCTGTCCACAGCACTCACAGAGGGTATTGACGTCGCGCGCCGATGAAATTACTTTTCAATCGTGAGCAGCAGCGTGAAGGAAACTTTCAAGGACGCGGCCGTCGAGACCCGACCGGCCCCGGTCCCACCCGCCCCCGCCGCACTGGCCGCCAAGGTCCGCACCCTCGCCCCGACGATGACCCGCTCCATGCAGCGGGTCGCCGAGACCGTCGCGAGCGACCCGGCCGGCTGTGCCGCCCTCACCGTCACCGGCCTCGCGGAGCGTACGGGCACCAGCGAAGCCACCGTCGTACGGACGTCCCGGCTGCTCGGCTACCCGGGCTATCGCGACCTGCGGCTCGCCCTCGCCGCGCTCGCCGCGCAGCAGGCGGCCGGCGGCGCGCCCGCGGTGACCGCCGATATAGCGGTCGACGACTCCCTCGTCGAGGTCGTCGCGAAGCTCGCGCAGGAGGAACAGCAGTGCCTGGCCGACACCGCCGCGGCACTGGACGTCACCCAGCTCGAAGCCGCCGTCGCCGCGCTCGCCGGGGCCCGCCGCATCGATGTGTACGGCATCGGGGCCTCCAACCTCGTCGGCCAGGACCTCGCCCAGAAGCTACTGCGCATCGGCCTGATCGCGCATGCGCACGCGGACCCGCATCTGGCCGTGACGAACGCGGTGCAGATGCGGACCGGTGACGTCGCCCTCGCGATCACCCACTCCGGGCGGACCACCGATGTCATAGAGCCGCTGCGGGTGGCCTTCGACCACGGCGCGACCACCATCGCCATCACCGGCCGCCCGGACGGCGAGATCGCCTCCTACGCCGACTACATCCTCACCACGTCCACGGCCCGCGAGAGCGAGCTGCGCCCGGCCGCGATGTCGTCCAGGACGAGCCAGCTGCTGGTCGTGGACTGCCTGTTCATAGGGGTCGCGCAGCGTACGTACGAGACCGCGGCCCCGGCGCTCTCCGCCTCCTACGAGGCCCTTGCCCACCGCCACTCACCACGCCACAACCAGCGCTGACCTCGCGCTGCCCCGCCGTTGTGGGCCCGTGCCGCGACGGCGGCGCGGGCGGCACAGCAGCCCCCGCGACGAGGCAGTGCAGCGGAAGAAAGCGCCGGCCCCCACGAGCCCGACCCGAAAAGAGCCATCGTTGCCATGACCTCCACCGCCGACTACGCCCATCTGCGCGCCCAGTTGGACACCCTCACCACCGAAGCGTTCCGGCCCGACCTCGCGGACATCGACCGCCGCTCCACCCTGGACATCGCCCGCACGATGAACGACGAGGACGCCACCGTCCCCGCCGCCGTCGCCCGGCGGCTCCCCGAGATCGCCGCCGCCATCGACGCCACCGCCGCGCGCATGGCCCGCGGCGGTCGGCTGATCTACGCCGGCGCCGGCACGGCCGGCCGCCTCGGGGTGCTGGACGCCAGCGAATGCCCGCCGACCTTCAACACCGACCCCTCCCAGGTCCTCGGGATGATCGCGGGCGGGCCGTCCGCGATGGTCAGCGCTGTCGAGGGCGCCGAGGACAGCGCCACATTCGCCGTCGAGGATCTGACCGGGATCGGCCTGACCGACCTGGACACCGTCGTCGGCATCTCCGCCTCCGGCCGCACGCCGTACGCGATCGGGGCCGTCCAGTACGCCCGCGAGCTGGGCGCCCTGACCATCGGCCTGTCCTGCAACGCCGATTCGGCGCTGGCCGCGGCCGCCGAGCACGGCATCGAGATCGTGGTCGGCCCGGAGCTGCTGACCGGCTCCACCCGGCTCAAGGCGGGCACCGCCCAAAAGCTGGTGCTCAACATGCTCTCGACCCTCACCATGATCCGCCTGGGCAAGACCTACGGGAATCTGATGGTGGACGTCCGCGCCTCCAACGAAAAGCTGCGGGCCCGCTCGCGCCGTATCGTCGCGCTCGCCACGGGCGCCACCGACGCGGAGATCGAGACGGCACTCAGCATCACGGACGGCGAGGTGAAGAACGCCATCCTCACCCTCCTCGGTGATGTCGACGGCCCCACCGCCGCCCGCCTTCTCGACACCGCCAACGGCCATCTGCGCGAAGCCCTCCAGGCCGCCAGGAACCGCTGAGACCTGCGGAAACCCGCCGGCCCCACCCTCATTTCCCCACCCCATCCCTGCCCCTGGACCCCTGCCCCTGGTTTGTCTCCACAGCAAGGCACCGCATATGCCCGAAGACAAGAACCGTGCCACCGCCGCCGCGATCCTCCCTCTCGTCGGCGGCGCCAAGAACCTCACCTCCATCGCCCACTGCATGACCCGGCTCCGCCTCGGCATCCAGGACCGCTCCCTGGTCCAGGACGAAGCCCTCAAGGCGCTCCCGGCCGTCCTGGGCGTGGTCGAGGACGACACGTACCAGATCGTGCTGGGCCCCGGAACGGTTGCCCACGTGACCCCCGAGTTCGAGCGCCTGGTCGAGCAGGCCCGCGCTTCGGACCCGCCCCCGGAACGGGAGGCCGGAGCACCGAGGGCCGTAGCGCCGACCGCCACCCCGGAATCCACACCTGAGGCCGTCACTCCCACCGGCGCCACCCCCACCGGCACCACCGCCGAGGAGCTGGCCGCCCAGGGCGCCGCCCTCAAGGCCCGGCAGAAATCCCGGAACGCCACTCCCGTGAAGCTGTTCCTGCGCCGGATCGCCAATATCTTCGTCCCGCTGATCCCGGCCCTGATCGGCTGCGGCATCGTCGCCGGTATCAACGGCCTGCTGGCCAACCTCGGCTGGCTGCCGTCCGTCGTCCCGGCGCTGGCCGCCATCGCCTCCGGCTTCATGTCCCTCATCGCCGTCTTCGTCGGCTACCAGACCGCCAAGGAGTTCGGCGGTACACCGATCCTCGGCGGCGCGGTCGCCGCGATCATCGTCTTCCCCGGCATCGCCCACGTCACGGCCTTCGGCCAGAAGCTCGCCCCGGGCCAGGGCGGAGTACTCGGCGCACTCGCCGCGGCGCTGCTCGCCGTCCAGGTGGAGAAGCGCTGCCGCCATGGGGTCTTCCCCGGCCGGGCGACATCGGGAGCGCGGGGAAGGGTCCAGGTCCCCGAGGCCCTGGACGTCCTTCTCACTCCCACCCTGACCGTCCTGGTCACGGGCCTGGTCACGATCTTCGGCCTGATGTTCGTCGCGGGCGAGGTCTCCACCGCCATCGGGACCTTCGCCACCTGGCTGCTGGCCCACGGCGGGGCCTTCGCCGGCTTCGTCCTGGGCGGCCTCTTCCTCCCCCTCGTGATGCTGGGCCTCCACCAAACCCTGATCCCCATCCACACCACCCTCATCGAGCAGCAGGGCTATACCGTCCTGCTCCCGATCCTCGCCATGGCAGGCGCAGGCCAGGTCGGCGCCGCCCTCGCCGTCTACCTCCGCCTCCCCCGCAACCGCTCGATCCGTACGACCGTCAAGTCCGCCCTCCCCGCAGGCTTCCTGGGCGTCGGCGAACCCCTGATCTACGGCGTCTCGCTCCCCCTGGGCCGCCCCTTCATCACCGCCTGCCTCGGCGGCGCCTGCGGCGGCGGCTTCATCGGCCTCTTCAACCAACTCGGCGACGCCGTCGGCTCCACCGCCATCGGCCCCTCAGGCTGGGCCCTGTTCCCCCTGGTCAAGGGCAACCAGCCCGTCACCACCACCCTCGTCGTCTACGCCTTGGGCCTGGCCGTCGGCTACCTCACCGGCTTCCTCGCCACCTACTTCTTCGGCTTCAGCAGACAACTGCGGGCGGACCTGAACACGGACCCCAAAGATCCCGACGCCACCGCCCCCGCTCCCCACCCCTCGCAGACCACCGATCCCGCAACCACCGGAGGCCCGACCACGCCAGGCACGCCCACCACACCAGGCACGCCCACCGCACCGGGCGCGCCGGCCGGCCTGGGGACACGCTGAGGCCGGGCCCCAGGTCGGTATTGCCGTTGCCGTTGCCGTTGCCGTTGCCGTTGGCGTTGCCGTTGCCGTTGCCGTTGCCGTTGGCGTTGGCGTGAGACGAACACCCCAGTCCTCACCCCAGTCCTCACCCCAGTCCTTCCTCAGGGGATCATCCGGCTCTCCCAGTTCAGCTCTCTGAGGCGGGCCGCCAGTACGGCGGACGGCGGGGCGGGACGCAGTAAGTGCGGCGGGCAGGTCCACGGCCGGCCGCCGCCGGGCTCGCGGAGCTGCACCAACGGCCCCTGGTGGCCCACGACCCGGCCGACGCGCCCGTCCCGCCCGTCCACCGCATAGCTGCCGGACGACAACTTCACGGCTGTCCCTCCTCCGGGCCGTGCCCGGGGGCGGCGGTCTTGGCGTAGTCCATCAAGACCTCGGCCAGCCGTTGGGCGGTGTCGAGATTGCAGCGCCCCAGCTCGATCAGGGGCGCCATGACGCTGCTCGCGCACGACACCGGGTCGACGCAGAGGGAGGGAAGGGTGACCCCGACCGCCTGGAGTGCGGTATGCAGTTCCGCCATGACGCCCTCGGCCTGCCGTACTCGATCACGCGCCGTCAACATTTCGCCTCATCGCCTTCCACGCTGAGTGTCCCCGTCGTGCACACAGCGTGGCGGCTACCGGCCCAGCCTGCAGAGAGACGCATATCCAACAACCGATCGTGTGTAACAGCGAGTTGCCAAGACGCCCGCGCCCCGGCTCCTCACCCTCACCCTCGTCACCCCGCGCCATGCTCGGGGCCGGGCTATCGCACCAGCGAATGCCCACCCGTGGCCCGCGACTCAAGCCGCTCGCCCCGAGCCGCCCGCCCCGTTCCCGCCCGTGTGCAGCACTTACGCAAAGCGACACCCCCGCACGCCGCCTACGCCCCCGCCCACACACCCCCGCGGCCCGCGGCCCCGGCATCCGCCCCCACACCGGCAGCCGACCGTACGACCGTCAGCCGTACATCCGCGCGGGTCAGAGCCCCGACGCACGACACGGTCATCCACACCTCAGGGCGCGCCCGCCCCGGACACCCCATAGGGCACACGTTCCTGACGGGTGGCGGCCCACCCCTCACGTCATCCGGCTCTGCCAGTTCAGCTCTCTGACGCGGACCGCCAGTACGGCGGACGGCGGGACGGCGCGCAGCGCGTGACACGGGCAGTCCCACGGCACCCCGCCCCCGGGCGGCCGGAGCCGCACCAACGCCCCCTCGTGGCCGACGACCACGCCGATGACCAGGCCGACAACCACGCCGACGCGGCCGTCCCGCCCGTCCACCGCAAAGCTTCCGGGGGCCGGCATCACGGCCGCGGCCCCTCCTCGCCGTGTCCCGGTACGGCGGTCCGGGCGTAGTCCGCCAGTACGCCGGCGAGCCGCCGGGCCGTGTCCAGATTGCAGCGCCCCAGCTCGACCAGCGGCGCCATATGGGCGCTCGCACACGACACCGGGTCGACACCGAAGGAGGGCAGGGTGATGCCCACCGCCCGGAGTGCGGCCTGCAGTTCCACCGTGACGCCCTCGGCCTGCCGCATCCGCTCACGCGCCGTCAGCATTCGCCTCATCGCCTTCCACACTGAGTGTTGCCATTGCGCACACAGCGTGGCCACTGCGGGTCTAACCTGCACAGAGGCGCAGACCCAACAACCGATGGTGTGTAACAGGGAGTTGCTGCGATGCCCGGACCCAAACCCCTCGACCCGTCCTCGTCCCCCCGCGCCATGCTCGGCGCGGAGTTACGCCACAAGCGCGAAGAGGCCGGTCTCACCCAGGAAGAACTCGGCAGGCCCCTCTTCGTCAGCGGGTCGTTCATCGGCCAGCTGGAGGCCGGGACACGGCGGATGCACATGGAATACGCCGTGAAGATCGACGAGATCCTCGGGACGGACGGCTACTTCACCCGCAACTGCGAGGCCGCGACGAAGTCCAAGTACCCGGATCACTTCGCGGAGGCGGCGGAGGCAGAGGCCGTTGCCACGGCGATCCGGCAGTACGCGCCGCAGCTGATTCCGGGGCTGTTGCAGACGAAGGCGTATGCGTGGGCGGTTTGCCGCGCGTACCAGCCAACGGCGCCGGAGGACGTGATCGAGGAAACGGTCACGGCGCGACTCGAACGCGCACGCCTCCTCGACCATCCAACGACCCCGTTGTTGTGGGTGGTGCTGGACGAGGCTGTGTTGCGCCGCAAGACCGGCGGTCCGGTGGTGATGGCCGAGGCCTTGTGGCACATGACGGAGCTGATCCGGAAGCACCGAGTCATTGTGCAGGTGCTGCCATTCTCGGCAGGTGCCCATGCGTCGATGAATGGCGCGCTCAAGTTGATGAGCTTCGAGGACGCCCCCACGCTCGCCCATCTCGAAGTGCTGAGCGCAAGCAAGTTGGAGGACGACCCAGCGACCGTCGCCCGTCACGAGCTGACTTACGATCTGCTCGGGGCCAGCGCACTGTCACCCCAAGATTCCCTGGCCCTGATCGAATCAGTGGCGGAGGATTACGCGCATGAAGATCAGTCCTGAGTACGACCTGAGTACAGCCATCTGGCGTAAGTCCAGCTACAGCGGCGGCGAGGGCGGGGACTGCCTCGAAGTCTCCGACGACCTCCCCGGCATCGTGCCCGTCCGGGACTCCAAAGACCCGCACGGTCCGGCGCTCGCGTTCCGGGCACCGGCGTGGGCGGCGTTCATCGAGGGCATCAAGTCCAGCTCCCTGTAGGGCGCCTGGCGACACTCGGGGTCCGGGGCTCAAGCCGCGGACCCCGAGCCCTCTTTCCAAGGAACGGGTGGACGGAAGTAACCCACCCGCCCTCCCCCGGTTCCGCCAACTCCCGCTCACACCTGCGCGGATGACATTCCGTGACCGGCTTGCGACATCACGTCGCCCCGGTCTAGCGTGCCCAGCAACAAACAACCCCGGCAGGTGCTACCAACACCGACCGGGGTCTGACCATCAAGATCGAAAGCAGCGCGATCTCATGGCTGGTGAAAACCTTAACCCTGCCCCGTGCGCGTCCGCACGCCCCCACCACAACCACCCCTCCGCCCGCCCCGGCTACGGCAAACGCGCCGCGCCCGACCAACGGGCGCCCCGCCCCGGTGACTTCGCGCACCTCCCCCGCCGCGAGGCATCCATCGCCGCCTACCTCGACCGGCTGCCCGAGGGTGCCGACATCTCCGTGAAGACGCTGGCCAAGGTGCTGCCGGACTACGGGCAGTGCGCCCTGCGGACCGCGCTCCGCCGCCTCTCGGAGGCCGGTCATCTGCGGCGGGTCACCGAGACACACACGAGTGACGGCGGCAGCCCGCTCTGGGTGACGCGTACGTACTTCTCACGTACGGCACGGGACAACGCCTGGTGGATGGCCTTATGCGCCGGGAACGTTCCGCTGACCGACGACGCGAGTGACGCCCCGCCCCCCGCCGCAGACCCGCCACGCCCACACGTCCGCACCCGCCAACCGCAGTCCCCCGGCTACGCCACCCTCGCCGCCCTCGGCCGCGCCGAACCCCGTATGACGCTGTCGGCTGCCGACTGCGCGTCCCTCGAAGCGTTCGCGGAGGAATGGCTGGCGCGCGGCGCGACCCGCGACCAGCTGCTGTCCGCCCTGACCTCCGGGCTGCCGCCACACATCCACCACCCGGGCCGACTCGCCCGCTCCCGGCTGCTCGCCAAAATGCCGCCGGAAGCCACGGAAACGGGAGCAGGTGAACCGGGAGCGCGCGGCCAGGCCGACCGGCCGTCCTCCATGCCCCTCCGGATCATGGAGTGCACCGTCTGCCGCGCCCCCGGTCGGCCCGAAGCGCTTCCCGGCGGGGTCTGCGGCCCCTGCCGGGGCGAGGCCCCACCGGACGACCGGCGGCGTCGTGCCGCGGAGGCGACGGCCTCCCAAGTCCGCGCCCAAGTGGAGCATTTGCGTGCGGTCGCACGGCCACCGGCACCCAGCCGCAGTGGAGCCGCCGCCGGCCGACCGTGATCCTGCCGCATCGTGGCGCGGCTGTCAGTAGCAGTCAGTAGGGTCGGGGCCATGCTGATCCGATTACGGCGCCCCTGGCGCGCCAGACTGATCGTGGCCCTCACGGTTCTCGTACTGGCCGCCGGCGGGGTGGCACTGATCCTGTGGGGTGAGACACCGCCCCCGTTCCCACCGCTGCCCGGGACGCACGGCTCCGCGCCGCACGGCAATGTCGTGATCCAGGCCGTCTTCGAAAGCACCCTCGACCGCGACACCCCGCCCGCACCGGCCACCCTCTGCGGCGCCGTGATGCTGGCCCTGGCGGGGGCCTTGTGCCTCGCGGGCTGCCTCATCGTCCGCCGCCGACAGCAGGAGCCCGCGGGCTGACGACAGGACCGAGGGCGAGGAACCTACCCGCAAGCGCTCGGTAGCCAGTTGGTCGCGCCCACCACTTCGCGCGCTATGTCGACCACGGCACGTCCGTCGGTCGTCACGCGCATCGTGTCCAAGGGCATCTGCGCATCCAGAATCCGCGCCTTGCGGGCGCTGCCCGCCAACTCATGCTCCAGCTCCGAGCCCAGTTCCCGACCGGTCAGCCGCTCACGAGCGGTGGCATCGGACGCGGTCAGCACCACTCGCACGATCCTGACATGCGCACCCATGGCACGGCGGAACATGCCCTCGTTCTCGGCCAGAACGCTCACCGTGTTGGTGTAGATCAAACGGCGGTACCCGAGCTCGGCGTAGTTCGACCAGAGCGCCGTCAGATTGCGCTCGGCGATCTTCCTGCGGCAGGGGTCCCCCTCCGGAGCCGGATGGACCTGCCCCATGAAGTCACCCTCGATCACGCAGTGCGCCACCCTCACAGCACGCAGACGCGCCGAGACCTCCCACCCCACCGTGGTCTTGCCGACGCCGGCGCGCCCTCCGATGAGCAATACCTCTGCCTGATCCATCACTGCCCCCTGCCCCTGCCCCCTGCCCCCGCACTCTGCCACCGAGCAGTCGAACCGCGCGAACCAATTGTGCGCGGTTCAGGGGGACGGTCCCTAGCCGATCCGTTCGGCCAGAGCGACGATGATTCCCGAGGGGCCGCGGAGGTTGCAGAGTCGGTAGCTGTTCTCGTACTGCGCGACCTCGCCGAGGAGTTCGGCGCCATGGCGGCGCAGGCGGGTGATCGTGTCGTCGATGTCGTCGACGGCGAACATGACACGGTGCAGGCCCAGGGTGTGGGGTGGCGGGTTGGGCGGTCCGGAAGTGATCGCCGCGGGGGCGTGAAACTTCGTCAGCTCCAGCTTGCCGTGGCCGTCCGGGGTGCGCATCATCGCGATGGCGCTGCGGACCCCGTCGAGGCCGACCATTTGGTCTGCGCAGACTCCCTCGATCTGCGCTTCGCCTTCCAGCTCCATGCCGAGCTCGGTGAAGAAGGCGATGGCCGCCTCCAGGTCGTCGACGACGATGCCTACGTTGTCCATCCGCTGAATCGCCACGGGGTGCTCCTTTTCCGTCACACAGTCCGGTCTGGTTCGTCACGCAGTCCGGTCTGGCCATTGGTACCCCTGGGACGGAGCCGGCGCCGCATTCTCGACAGCCGGAAGTGTCGATGTTGCCGCGCTTCACCTTGCGCCAGCACCTAGCCGCAGAGGACGCCGGGCGATCCCCGAAAACGCCGCCGGGGCGGCACCCCCTGGGAGGAGGGTGCCGCCCCGACGTACGTCTGGACGTGTGGTCCGGGAGGACCAGCGTCTGATCCGCGAGGGATCAGAAGTCCATGTCACCGCCCGGCATGCCGCCCGGAGCGCCGCCGGCAGCGGCCTTCTCCGGCTTGTCGGCGATGACGGCCTCGGTGGTGAGGAACAGCGCCGCGATGGAGGCGGCGTTCTGCAGCGCGGAGCGCGTGACCTTGGCCGGGTCGATGATGCCTTCGGCGATCATGTCGACGTAGTCGCCGGTCGCGGCGTTGAGGCCGTGACCCACGGGCAGGTTGCGCACCTTCTCCACCACAACGCCGCCCTCAAGGCCGCCGTTGACGGAGATCTGCTTCAGCGGGGCCTCCAGCGCGAGCTTCACGGCGTTGGCGCCGGTGGCCTCGTCACCGTCGAGGTCCAGCTTCTCGAAGACCGAGGAGGCCTGGAGCAGGGCCACGCCACCGCCGGCGACGATGCCCTCTTCGACGGCCGCCTTCGCGTTGCGAACGGCGTCCTCGATGCGGTGCTTGCGCTCCTTGAGCTCGACCTCGGTGGCGGCACCGGCCTTGATGACGGCCACGCCGCCGGCCAGCTTCGCCAGACGCTCCTGGAGCTTCTCGCGGTCGTAGTCCGAGTCGCTGTTCTCGATCTCGGCGCGGATCTGGTTGACCCGGCCCTGGACCTGCTCGCTGTCACCGGCACCGTCGACGATGGTGGTCTCGTCCTTGGTGATGACGACCTTGCGGGCGCGGCCGAGCAGTTCGAGACCGGCGTTCTCCAGCTTGAGGCCGACCTCCTCGGAGATGACGGTGCCACCGGTGAGGATGGCGATGTCGCCGAGCATGGCCTTGCGGCGGTCACCGAAGCCCGGGGCCTTGACGGCGACGGACTTGAAGGTGCCACGGATCTTGTTGACGACCAGGGTCGACAGGGCCTCGCCCTCGACGTCCTCGGCGATGATCAGCAGCGGCTTGCCCGACTGCATGACCTTCTCCAGGAGCGGGAGCAGGTCCTTCACGTTGCTGATCTTCGAGTTGACGATCAGGATGTACGGGTCGTCGAGCGCGGCTTCCATGCGCTCCATGTCGGTCGCGAAGTACGCCGAGATGTAGCCCTTGTCGAAGCGCATACCCTCGGTGAGTTCCAGCTCCAGACCGAAGGTCTGGGACTCCTCGACGGTGATGACGCCTTCCTTGCCGACCTTGTCCATGGCCTCGGCGATCAGCTCGCCGATCTGGGTGTCAGCGGCGGAGATGGAGGCGGTCGAAGCGATCTGCTCCTTGGTCTCCACGTCCTTGGCCTGCTCCAGCAGGGCGGCGGAGACGGCCTCGACGGCACGCTCGATGCCGCGCTTGAGGGCCATCGGGTTGGCGCCGGCGGCGACGTTGCGCAGGCCCTCGCGGACCAGAGCCTGGGCCAGGACGGTCGCGGTCGTCGTGCCGTCACCGGCGACGTCGTCCGTCTTCTTCGCGACCTCCTTGACCAGCTCGGCGCCGATCTTCTCGTACGGGTCCTCGAGCTCGATCTCCTTGGCGATGGATACACCATCGTTGGTGATCGTGGGGGCGCCCCACTTCTTCTCGAGGACGACGTTGCGGCCCTTGGGGCCGAGGGTGACCTTGACGGCGTCGGCGAGCTGGTTCATCCCGCGCTCGAGACCGCGCCGTGCCTCCTCGTCGAACGCGATGATCTTGGCCATGTGAAGTGGTCCTCCCGGACTGGGGTGGATTGCTCCGGACCTGGCTGGCGCCCGCGACGGACGACCTGCAGACCTGCGTGGTTCCTTGCCCCACCCGGCCTACGGGCCTCACCGACCCGGTCCTTCTTTGTCACTCTCACTGGGAGAGTGCTAACGCAATGATTAGCACTCGCACCCCTTGAGTGCAAGGCGGCTTCGAAGATGCCTCCCATCGGGGTGGCGCCCGAGTGGCGGGTGGGTGACGGGTGAGCGCAGGCCCCCGGGGCCGCCCACCTGCCCGGCCGTCCGCCACCCCGCCCACCGTCCGCTGCCCACTGTCCGCCAACAGCGGACAGCCGCCGACCGCCGGCGAACAATGAACAATGAACAAACAGACAGCAGAAGGCCCGCACCCCTCAGGGGTACGGGCCTTCACTACGCAGCAGTCGGTCGGCGCCTCAGCCGGCCACCCGGACCATGTCCGCCTGCGGTCCCTTCTGGCCCTGCGAGATCTCGAACTCGACCCGCTGACCCTCCTCAAGGGTGCGGTAACCGTCCATCTGGATCGCGCTGTAGTGGACGAAAACATCCGCACCACCGTCGACCGCGATGAAGCCGTACCCCTTCTCCGCGTTGAACCACTTGACGGTGCCCTGAGCCATGCCTAACTCCCCTATTACTGGCCCTTGCGCAGGACCGCACTCCGCGGACCCGGGTCAGACCTCACCCCATGAAAGCCCTGTGGGGTGTGCGCCGGAACGCGTCGACCGCCGCTGAATGTATCTGCACAGATGCCCAGCGCAACAGGTCAATCGGACGAGAAATCTGGGGCCGGAGAATCGGCTATATGCGGCGAAATCCCGGTTCTCCCGGGCAAGTCGGGCCGGGCATAGCTCACCTAAGCGACAAATGTTGCCCACACTTTGGGCACAACTGACCGCGATCTCATATGCGTTCGGCACACGCGCGCGCTATAGCGGAGGGGTATCACCCCAATGGTATCTCCTTTCACAACATGGAATTGCCCCGTCCGCTTTCTGGCGGACGGGGCAATTCCGGTCAAGCAGGCCAAGAATTGGCGCAAATCAGCAGCCTCCGGCGACCGCCGGAATGATCGAGACGCCCGCACCGTCCGGGGTCGGCGTCTCAAGGCCCTGCTCGAAGCGCACATCGTCGTCGTTGACGTAGACGTTCACGAAGCGGCGCAGCTTGCCGGCGTCGTCGAGCACACGGGCGGCGATGCCCTGGTGGTTCTGCTCCAGGTCGGCGATCACCTCGGAGAGGGTCGCGCCCTCGGCGGCGACCTCGGCCTGGCCGCCGGTGTACGTGCGGAGGATGGTGGGGATGCGGACCTTCACGCTCATGGTTCTGCCTTCCGGGTATTGCGGAGTACGAGTTCGGGGACGGTGGCCGGCCTCGTGGCGGACGGGCCGGCAGCCTCGCGGCGGAGGTGGCGCGGCCCCGTGCGCGGACGGGGCCGGCGGCCTCAGCCGGCCAGGCCGGCCGCGCGGAACGCGTCCAGGTCCGGACGGATCGTGGCCGTGGGCCCGGAGGTCGGGGCGACCGCGTCCAGCGTCTTGAGGCCGTCACCGGTGTTCAGGACGACGGTCGTCAGGGACGGGTCGAGCACACCGTCCTCGATCAGCTTCTTGGTCACGCCGACGGTCACCCCGCCCGCGGTCTCCGCGAAGATGCCTTCCGTCCTGGCCAGCAGCTTGATCGCGTCCACGATCTGCTCGTCGTTGACGTCCTCGACGGCGCCGCCCGTGCGGCGGGCGATGTCGAGCACGTACGGGCCGTCGGCCGGGTTGCCGATCGCCAGCGACTTGGCGATGGTCTTCGGCTTCTGCGGGCGCACCACGTCCTGCCCGGCCTTGAAGGCCGTGGACACCGGGGAGCAGCCCTCCGCCTGGGCACCGAAGATCTTGTACGGCTTGTCCTCGACCAGGCCGAGGGCGATCAGCTCCTTGAGCCCCTTGTCGATCTTCGTGAGCTGCGAGCCGGACGCGATCGGGATGACGATCTGGTCCGGGAGCCGCCAGCCCAGCTGCTCGCAGATCTCGTACGCGAGGGTCTTGGAACCCTCGCCGTAGTAGGGGCGCAGATTGACGTTGACGAAGCCCCAGCCCTCGCCGAGCGGGTCGCCGATGAGCTCGGAGCAGAAGCGGTTGACGTCGTCGTAGTTGCCCTCGATGCCGACCAGGTCACCGCCGTAGACCGCGGCCATGACGACCTTGCCGGCCTCCAGGTCGTGCGGGATGAACACGCAGGACTGGAAACCGGCGCGGCGCGCCGCGGCGCCGACCGCACCGGCAAGGTTGCCGGTCGAGGAGCAGGAGAGGGTGGTGAAGCCGAAGGCGCGGGCGGCCTCGACGGCGATCGCCACGACGCGGTCCTTGAAGGAGTGCGTCGGGTTGCCCGAGTCGTCCTTGACGTACAGACCGCCGGTGACGCCCAGCTCGGCGGCGAGCCGGTCGGCCTGGACGAGCTTGGTGAAGCCGGGGTTCAGGTTGGGCTTGTCGGCGACGTCGGCGGGGACGGGCAGCAGCGGGGCGTAGCGCCAGATGTTGTCCGGACCGGCCTCGATCTGCTTCCGCAGGCCCTCGGGGTCGCCGCTCGGCAGGTCGTACGCGACTTCGAGCGGCCCGAAACATTCCTGGCACGCGAAGATCGGGCCGAGCGCGAAGCGCTGTCCGCACTCGCGGCAGGACAGGGCTGCGGCGGGGCCCAGAGCGACGGTGGGGGTGTTTTCGGTGACTTGCACAGCCATGGAGGCGAGGCCCTTTCTCCTCATCTTCCTCGCGGCGAATCTCGCCACGAGACGGATTTGGCACCTTCCCTAGCCGGGAGCCTCGCGCGCGGGACGATCATCGTCCTTGCGGCAAGACCGGCTGGAGGGTTGCCGGGGCTTCAACGGGCCGTATCCCTCTGCCCCTCTGGATGAGCGGTATGGCGCTGGGCCGAAACCCAGGCGTTTGTGGCGCGGACCCCGACATGCGACGGTCATCCGCGTTGTTCAAGACTGTAACCGACGGCACTGACGGTTGAGATAGTCGTCCGAACCGCGAGATGGATCACAAGGCCGCCGATCCGGCGGCGACCGAGGAGTCGTAGACGTGCTGGAAGAGGTGGAGCGCTGGCTGAGCAGCCGCTCCTGGTCCGCCGCGGACCGCCCGCTGGGGCAGCTGCTGGAGGCGAAGCACCGGACGGGCCGCACGGTCAGTGTCGTACTGCCCGCCCTCGACGAGGAGGCCACGGTCGGGGCGATCGTGGCGGTGATCCGCGCCGAGCTGATGACCGGCGCGGTCCCGCTCGTCGATGAGCTGATCGTGCTGGACTCCGGCTCCACCGACCGCACCGCCGAGGCCGCCGCGGCGGCCGGCGCCCGGGTCGTCCCCCGCGACAGCGTCCTGCCGCGGCTGCCGGCCCTCCCCGGCAAGGGCGAGGTGCTGTGGCGTTCCCTGCTGGCCACCACCGGCGACATCGTCTGCTTCATCGACGCCGACCTGCGCGAATTCTCCTCCTCCTTCGTCTCCGGGATCGTCGGCCCGCTGCTGACCGATCCCGACATCCAGTTCGTGAAGGCGATGTACGACCGTCCGCTGGAGACCGGGGTCGAAGGCGCCGGGGCCGGCCAGGGCGGCCGGGTGACCGAGCTGGTGGCCCGCCCCCTCCTCAATCTCCACTGGCCGCAGCTGGCCGGCTTCGTCCAGCCGCTGGGCGGCGAGTACGCGGCCCGCCGCTCCCTCCTGGAACGCCTCCCCTTCCCCGTCGGCTACGGCGTCGAGCTCGGCCTGCTCGTCGACGCCCTGCACACCGTCGGCCTCGACGCCCTCGCCCAGGTCGACGTCGGCGTCCGCAAACACCGCCACCAGGACGGCCAGGCCCTCGGCCGGATGGCCGCCGCGATCTACCGCACCGCCCAACTCCGCCTGACCCGCGGCCACTTGGTACGCCCCCGGCTCACCCAGTTCGACCGCGGCGACGACGGCTTCGTCCCCCGCACGACGGACGTGGACACCGAGGAGCGCCCCCCGATGGCCGAAATCCCGGAGTATGCGGAGCGGCGGGCGGCGTGAGGGCCCGCGCAGCCTGAGCGCTCAGGCGTCGAAGTCGTACTCCAGCACGTAGGCGGACGAGTCAAGGATCATCTCGTTGACCTCGACGGTCCGCCCGTCCGCGGTCACGGCCGTGCGGCTGATGAGGATGACGGGCGTGCCCGCCGGAAGGCGCAGCCGGTCGGCCTCCTCCGGCGTCGGCATGCGTGAGCGCACCTCTTCCCTGAAGCGGGCGGGCCCCGCACCCAGCTCGGCGAGCCGGGCGTAGGTGCCGCCGGCCCCGGTATCCGGCTGCGTGATCGCCGATCCCGCGACAAGAGCAGCGGGGAGGGAGGAGGTGGACAGCAACACCGGCTTACCGTCGAGCACGAACCTGCGGCGCCGCACGATCACGGCGTCTCCCGGCGTCATGCCGAGCTGCGCCGCG
The DNA here is from genome assembly GCF_036048035.1 of Streptomyces sp. NBC_00400. NCBI lineage: Bacteria > Bacillati > Actinomycetota > Actinomycetes > Kitasatosporales > Streptomycetaceae > Streptomyces > Streptomyces sp. NBC_00400. The sequence continues at coordinate 3,289,847 of NZ_CP107940.1, forward strand.
ACGGTTTCAGGAGCCGGCTCCTCGCCCACGGTGACCTCGTCCACCACCAGGTCACGATCCGGGACATCGGCCGACCAGACCGACCGTCCCTCACCCCATTGCTCCCGGGCCAAGCGCGGGACGCCACGGCGCCGGATCGGCTGGAACGCCCGCACGAAGACCCCGGCACCCTTGCGGGCATCGGCAAGCCCCTCCGAGGTGAGCACACCGAGCGCCTGCCGGGCCGTCATCCGCGCCACGCCGTGCCGGTCCATCAGCTCGTTCTCCCCGGGCAGCCGGTCTCCGGGCCGGAACTCGCCCTCCGCAATCGCCTGCTTCAGAGCGTCGGCGATCCGGCGGTACTTGGGCGACGAGCTCTCCTGTGCGGCCATGGCGATGCATCCCTCCTGGCGATCTCTAGACATCCTAGAGATCTGTTCGAGTGCCACGGCGTCGCCATCTCCCCCAACCTCAACATCTCTAGAGAACTAGTTGACGCTATGCATCCACTTCGATTCAATGTGTAGCGATCCAACTTCTCTAGAGAGCTGGAGCCGACATGACGCATCCTGCGCGTCCACGCCTGCTTCCCTGGTCAAGCCCGGAGGGGAAACCGTGCTACCTGCTCTCCGAGGGGGACGGCCCGGTCACCCGGCAAGCGGACGCCATTGAGCGCGCCCAGCTCGCATCCGGTGAGGTCCTCCTGGGGCACGCCCGTGCTCTCCTCCGCGACAACAGGACCACCGCACCCGAACTACGCTTTCCGGCCTGCTGCTTGACGGGCGCGCTCGGCGACACGCTGCGTATCTCCCGCAGCCGCGGCGACCGTCTCGACTGCGGGCATCCGGAACCCGCGGAGGGTGAACCGTCGTTGCCCCTCGACGCATTCCGGCCGGGCGACGACTGAGGAGCATTCCCCCGCCCGCGCCTCTTGGCCGCTTCCGTGCGTTTGCGCGGATCTGTCGCGGGTTACCTTCGCGACATGGTCTCCGAGCGCAGTGCGGCACCAGCGGGTGCCGAGGTTCTGGTCGCGTCCAATCGCGGGCCGGTCTCCTACGGCCTGGCGGAGGACGGCACGCTCACCGCCAAGCGGGGCGGGGGCGGGCTGGTGTCCGGGCTGTCGGCCATCGGGCCCGATACCGATGCGGTGTGGGTGTGTGCGGCGCTGGGTGACGGCGACCGGGAGGCCGTACGGCGGACGGGTGGTGCGCTGGAGCCGGGTGACACCGGCGGGCAGCGTGTGCGGATGCTGGATATTCCGGCCGGGGTGCATGCCGCCGCCTACAACGGCATCGCGAACTCCGTGCTGTGGTTCGTCCACCACATGCTGTACCAGACCCCGCTGGAGCCGGTCTTCGATGCGGAGTTCCGGGCGCAGTGGGCGTCGTACGAGGCCTACAACCGTGCCTTCGCCCAGGCGCTCGCCGACGAGGCCGCCGAGGGTGCGGCGGTGCTGGTGCAGGACTACCACCTTTCGCTGGTCCCGGGGATGCTGCGGGCGCTGCGGCCCGACGTACGGATCGCCCATTTCTCGCACACGCCATGGGCGCCGCCGGAGTACTTCCGGATGCTGCCGGACGACATCGCCGAGCAGTTGTTGCGGGGGATGCTGGGCGCCGACCGGCTGGGGTTCCTCACCCACCGCTGGGCGAATGCGTTCCGCGCCTGCTGCGCCGAGGTGACCGGCGGCACCGAGGGCACCCTGATCGGGGTGCACGGGCTCGGGGCGGACGCCGGGTTCCTGCGGGAGCGGTCGCAGCAGGCGGACGTCCAGGAGCGGCTGGTCACCCTGCGGGAGCAGGTCGGCACGGGGCCGGACGGGACGGCGCGCAAGGCCGTCGTCCGGGTGGACCGGACCGAGCTGTCGAAGAACATCGTGCGGGGGCTGCTCGCCTACCGCGAGCTCCTGGCCGGGCACCCGTCGTGGCACGGGCGTGTCGTGCATGTCGCCTTCGCCTATCCCTCGCGCCAGGACCTGGCCGTCTACCGGGAGTACACGGCGCAGGTCGGACGGCTCGCCGAGGAGATCAACGCCGAGTACGGCACGGAGAGTTGGCGACCGGTCGTGCTGCATGTGAAGGATGACTTCGCGCGCTCGCTGGCCGCGTACCGGCTGGCGGATGTGGCGCTGGTCAACCCGATCCGGGACGGGATGAACCTGGTCGCGAAGGAGATCCCGGTGGTCTCCGATCACGGCTGTGCGCTGGTGCTCTCCCGGGAGGCCGGGGCGCACGAGGAGCTGGGCGAGGACGCCCTCACGGTCAATCCGTACGACGTCAGCGACACCGCGCGGGCGCTGCACGAGGCGCTGATGATGGAGGCCTGGGAACGCGGCGAACGCACGGCGCGGCTGGCCGCTGCCGCCACGGCGCTGCCGCCGGCGCAGTGGTTCCTGGAGCAGTTGCGGGCGCTGAAGGAGGACGCCTCGGACGGACTCGGCCTCTCCTAGAGCCGGTCTACGACCCCCCACCGCGCACGTTCCACCTCGCCCACGACTCCTCGGGACGGCCCGACGTCGGCGAGCTGTCCACTCCGCCTACGGCCGCAGGGCGGCAGGTGTCGGTTTCACGGCCCGGCCACGGCATGGCCGCGTGTCGTACCGGCCGGGGAGCGGGGCACGATCCGGGTATGGACGCAGCCCGGCGCCACCGGGCCGGTCACGGTGACGGTCCCGGCACGGGGATGAGGAGATGGCCCGGCGGGCCGACCGGCAAGGGCCGCGTACAGGGCCTAGTCCAGCCGGTCGGCCAGGGCGGCGAGCAGTCCGACGACGCCGGTCGGGCCGTCGACCACCAGGTCGGCGCGGTCGGCCAGTTCGGCGACCTCGTTGCTGCCGCTGCACACCAGGACGCCGCCCAGGCCGTCGGAGCGCAGCTTCTCCACGGCGGCGAAGGCCGCCAGGTCGCCCAGGTCGTCACCGGCGTACAGGACGGTGGTGGCACCGGTCTCGCGGACCCATTCGGCCAGGGCGACGCCCTTGTCCATGCCCGGCGGGCGGAGTTCCAGGACGAGGCGGCCCGGCTCGACGATCAGGCCGTGGCGTTCGGCGAGCACGGTGAGCGGGCCGCGCAGCTGGTCGAAGGCGCCCTGGGGATCGGTGGCGCGGCGGGTGTGGACGGCGATGGCGCGGCCGCCCTTGCGCTCGATGGCGGTCTCGACCCAGGTGCCGTGCCAGACGCCGGAGGCATCCAGGACGCCGGGGAGCTCGGCCTGTATGGCGGCGATGCCGGGGGGCGGGGCGGGCGCGTGGACGGTGCCGGTGGCGGCTTCCCAGCGTTCGGCGCCGTAGTGGCCGAGGACGGTGAGCTGGTCCAGGCCCGGTGCTTCGGCGAAGCCGCCGAGGCGGACCGCGACGGTGGCCGGGCGGCCGGTGATCACCGCGGCGGCGCGCAGCCGGGGCGCCAGGCGGCCGAGGGCGGCGACGGCGCCGTCATGGGCGCGGGCCTTCTCCGGGTCGGGGACGATATCGGCGAGGGTGCCGTCGAAGTCGAGGGCGATGACGGCGCGTTCCGGGTGGGCCAGCAGCGCGGCGAGGCCGTCGCGGCCGGCAGCGGTGCGCGGGACCGGTACGGATCCGGGTGTCGGCTGGGAGTGCGGCGCGGCGTTCGGGGGGCTGCCCATGGCGCCGACCCTACCGGCGCGGGGCGGACGCCGGGGGTACCTCCCGGCCATCGCCGCAGGGCGCTCCACGGGAGCACCGGGGCGCGGCGGGCGCACGCGTCAACGGCGGGCGCGGCGGGCGTCCCGGACGCGGCGCAGGCGGTTGACCGTGACGGGGTCGTGGGCGAGCGCCCGGGGGTCGTCCAGCAGGGCGTTGAGGAGTTGGTAGTAGCGGGTCGGGGAGATGCCGAGCTGTTCGCGGATGGCGCGCTCCTTGGGGCCGGGGCCCGGCCAGGAGCGGCGCTCGACGGCGAGCACCGCCTCGTCCTGGGCGGTCAGCCCCGCCGCGCTCGCACCGGGCCCGGGAGCGCTGCCCGGACCGGCCGGGCTGCCCTCCGTCCCTTCCGGGCTGCCGGTGGGTTCCGTGGCGCCGGCTCCTGCCGAGCCGCCGGTGGCACTCGTGCCTTCCGGGCCGCCCGTGGCGCCCGTAACGCCCGCGCCTGCCGCGCCGCCCGTGCCTTCCGTACCGCCTGTCATCACGCTTCCACGATAAGCGCACGGTCGGACCGGGACCGGCTCCTCGCCCCGGCCGGACCGGGACGGCCCACCGGCCGGGGGCCGCCCGCCGGGCCGGGCCCGTCCGACGGTCCGAACCCGTCCGCCCGCCTTCGCGCCCGCGCCCCCACCGTCATTCGCCGGTGTTGTCCGCCGCGTCCGCGGTGTTCTGGATGTCGGTGAGCACCCCGGCCGGGTTGCCCCGGGGGTCGACCGCGGCGCCCATCTTCGCCTTGACCGTCTTGGAGATCAGCGGCCAGGAGGTCTTGTTCGCCGGGTAGAACTCGGCGTTGGGGAGCTGCTGGAGGAAGCCGTGCAGCTTGGCGTACTTGTCGTCGCCCTGCATCGCCTCGGAGGCGGAGGTGGTGACCGGCAGCAGGCCGTAGTCGCCGGAGAACTTCTCGACGTTCTTGTCGCTGTAGACGAAGTCGAGGAACTTGCCGACCTGGGCGCGGTGGCCGCCCTGCTTGAACGCCATCATCCAGTCGGCGACGCCCATGGTGGCCTTGGCCTTGCCATTGGTGCCGGGCAGTTCGACGCTGCCGTAGTCGATGCCCTTGGCCGCGGCCTGCTTCATCAGGGTGGGGTGGCCGTTGAGCATGCCGACCTTGCCGTCGGCGAAGTCCTGGAAGGCATCCTTGCGGTTGAGCTTGGCCGGGTCGGTGCCGGTCAGGCCCTTGCCGACGAGGTTGTTCTTCAGCCAGTTGAAGGTCTTGACGTTCTCCGGCGAGTCGATCGTGTACTTGCCGATGCTGTCGGTGTAGCCGCCGCCACCACTGAGCATCCACTGCATCGTCTCGGCCTGGGTCTCCTCCGGTCCGAGCGGCAGCGCGAACGGCATCTTGACGCCATGGTCCTTCAGCAACTGGGCGTCGTGGGCTATGTCGTCCCAGTTCTGCGGCGGGGAGGTGATACCGGCCTGGGCGAACAGCTTCTTGTTGTAGAAGAGCCGCCGGGTGCTGGCGCCGAAGGGCATGCCGTACTGGACGCGCTTGTATTCGCCGGCCTCCGCTAGGGAGGGGCTGAAATCGGCCTGGGTGGTGACGTTGAGCAGCTTGTCGACACCGTAGAGCTGGCCCTTGGCGGCGTAGTCGGCGTAGGCGCCGATCTGCGCGAGGTCGGGTGCGTGGCCGGCCTTGACCAGGTCCGCGACCTTCTTGTCGACGTCCGTCCAGCTGTAGACCTCGACATCGATCTTGGTGCCGGGGTGCTTCTTCTCGTAGGCGCGGGCGAGCTCGTTCCAGTAGTGCTGGGAGCTGTTGGACCGGCTGTCGCCGTAGTCCGCCGCGATCAGTTTGAGAGTGACGTCGTCGCCGCTACCGGAGCCGCTGCCGCAGCCGGTAAGAGTCAGCGTCATGGTGGTGGTGATGACCGCCGCCAGGCTCAAGTACCGCCGCTGCACCGCTGTTACCGCCCTTTGTTCTGAAAATCCGTGCTTGCCGGGGCATCCCGCCCCGCCGTCTGCGAGGTCCCCCTCCAACGGCATGAACAGCGGGCCCGGCCCGCGTCCGTTACCGAGTCTCCCCCGCGGCCTTTACAAGGTCTACACCACCCCCCGTTTCGCGAAGGCGCAGGTCGTCGGGCACTCCCCGCAGCACCCCCGGCAGTTCCCTCGGGCAGTTCCCTCAGCCCCCTCGGGCAGTCCCCTCAACCCCTCGGGCGGCCCCCTGGGACTCCCCTTCCGGTTTCCCTTCGGGCAGCCCCTCCAGGTGATCCGATCGGCGAGTGGACTAGACCTTTCGGGGCGGATCGCGCAAAACTGTTCCCGTGAGACACGTCATCGCCCTTGATGTGGGCGGCACCGGCATGAAGGCCGCCCTCGTAGGGGTGGACACCGCGCCTTCCGGGGAGACCTCCACCGGTCCTCCCGTGCTGCTGTACGAGGCACGGCGCCCGACGGGCCGCGAGCGGGGCCCCGACGCGGTGGTCGAGGCCATCCTCGGCTTCGCCGCCGAGCTCCGTGACCTCGGCACGGCCCGCTTCGGCGTCCCCGCCGCTGCGGCCGGCGTCGCCGTCCCCGGGATCGTCGACGAGGGCTCCGGCACCGCCGTCTACGCCGCGAACCTCGGCTGGCGGGACGTACCGATGCGGGCGCTGCTGTCCGAACGGCTCGGCGGGGTGCCGGTCGCCCTCGGCCACGATGTCCGCACCGGCGGCCTGGCCGAGGGCCGGATCGGCGCCGGGCGGGGCGCCGACCGCTTCCTGTTCGTCCCGCTGGGCACCGGGATCGCGGGCGCCATCGGCATCGGCGGCCGGATCGAGGCCGGCGCGCACGGCAGCGCGGGAGAGATCGGCCACATCGTCGTACGGCCCGGCGGGCGCGTCTGCGGCTGCGGTCAGCGCGGCTGCCTGGAGACGGTGGCCTCGGCCGCCGCGGTCGGCCGTGACTGGGCGGCGGTCTGCAAGGATCCGCAGGCCGGCGCGGCGGATGCGGCCAAGGCCGTGGAGTCCGGCGACGAGCGGGCCCGCGCCGTCTGGCACCACGCCGTGGACGCCCTCGCCGACGGCCTGGTCACCGGGCTCACCCTGCTCGACCCGCAGACCCTGATCATCGGCGGCGGGCTCGCCGAGGCGGGCGACACGCTGTTCACGCCTCTGCGGGAAGCGGTCCGCCGCCGCGTGACGTTCCAGCGGCTCCCCTCGATCGTCCCGGCGGCCCTGGGGGACGCCGCCGGGTGCCTGGGCGCAGGCCTGCTCGCCTGGGATCTTCTCTCCACGGAGGTAACCGCCTGATGGCACGGCAACAGTTTGCGCAGCGGCCCTCGGACCCCGGGCGCACCGTTCTGACCGGCGCCCGGATCGCCCGGCCGTCCGGCGTCGTCGAGCGCGGCCGGATCACCGTCGAGGGCGGCCGGATCGGCGATGTCCACAGCCGGGACCTCGACCTGGACGAGGCGGTGGCCGGACGGGTGGTGGACCTGACGGACCACCTCATCGTCCCCGGCTTCGTCGATATGCACGTCCACGGCGGAGGCGGCGGCTCGTTCTCGTCCGCCGATCCCGAGGAGTGCATGACGGTGGCCGAGACCCACCGCCGGCACGGCACCACCTCGATGGTCGCCTCCACCGTCACCGGCGAACTGGCCGACCTCGCCCGGCAGGCCGGGGTGCTCGCCGAGCTGGTCCAGCAGGGCGAGCTGGCCGGTATCCACTTCGAAGGCCCGTTCATCTCCGCGCACCGCTGCGGCGCTCACCAGCCGGAGCTGCTGCGCGATCCGGACCCGGCCGACGTCCGCAAGCTGATCGACGCCGCGCACGGCACCGCGTCGATGATGACCGTCGCGCCCGAACTGCCCGGCGGCCTGGAGTCCGTACGGCTGCTCGCCGACGCCGGGGTGATCGCCGCCCTCGGCCACACCGATTCCGACTACGACGCCACGCGCCGGGCCATCGACGCCGGCGCCACCGTCGCCACCCACCTCTTCAACGCGATGCCCCCGCTGGGCCACCGCGCGCCGGGCCCGGTCGCGGCCCTCCTGGAGGACGAGCGGATCACCGTCGAGCTCATCAACGACGGCACCCACCTGCACCCGGCGATCCTGCAGCTGGCGGTCCGTGAGGCCGGCGCCGGACGGGTCGCGTTCATCACCGACGCCATGGGCGCGGCCGGGATGAACGACGGGATGTATCCGCTCGGCCCGATGCAGGTCGAGGTCAAGGACGGCGTCGCGCGGATCAGCGCGGGCCCCACGGCCGGTTCCATCGCCGGCTCCACCCTCACCCTGGACCGGGCCTTCCGGCGCGCGGTCACCCTCGACGGTCTGACGGTCGACCAGGCCGTACAGGCACTTTCGGCCACCCCGGCCCGCCTCCTGGGCATCGACGACCGGACCGGCTCCCTGCAGACCGGCAAGGACGCCGACCTGGTGGTGCTGGATGCGGCATACGAGCTGGTGGGGGTCATGCGCCGGGGCGAGTGGGTGGTGCGCCCGAAGGGCGTCTGACGCTCGGCAAAAGCGGCGGGCAGGGGTAGGGCGGCGGGCAGGGGCACGGTCGGCCGACCGGCCCTCCGGCGGCCCCGGTCCACCCGGGAGCGGGCCGGGTCTGGGCCAACGACCACCAGCGATGGCATGATCGCTCGCGCACTTGTCCGTATGTCACCGCCGTGCGCGGTGGCCCGACGCCCGGCCGCCCGGCCATGACTGCCCGGAGGGGCGACCATGATCCTCACGGTCACGCTGAACGCCGCCCTGGACATCACCTACCGCGTTCCCCGGCTCCGGCCCCACGCCACGAACCGGATCACCGAGGTGTCCGAACGCCCCGGCGGCAAGGGCCTGAACGTCGCCCGGGTGCTGGCCGCCCTCGGCCACCGCACGGTCGCCACCGGCTTCGCGGGCGGCGGCACCGGCGAGGCGCTGCGCGCGCTGCTCGCCGAGACCGACGTCACCGACGCACTGGTCCCGGTCGGCGGCGCCACCCGCCGCACCGTCGCCGTCGCCGACACGAGCAGCGGGGACACCACCCAGCTCAACGAGCCCGGCCCGACCGTCTCCCCCGCCGAATGGGACGCCTTCCTCGGCACCTACCGCGAACTGCTGGGCGAGGCACGGGCGGTGGCGCTGTGCGGCAGCCTGCCGCCGGGCGTCCCGGTCGACGTCTACGCCCGGCTCACCCGGGCCGCGCGCAGCGCCGGCGTCCCGGTCCTGCTGGACACCAGCGGCGAACCGCTGCGCCGGGGCCTGGCCGCCCGCCCCGACCTCGCCAAGCCCAACGCCGACGAACTCGCCGCCCTCACCGGCAGCACCGAACCGCTGCGTGCCGCCCGCGACGCCCGCCGCCGCGGCGCCCATGCGGTCGCCGCCTCACTGGGCCCGGACGGCATGCTCGCGGTGACCGCCGACGGCGCCTGGCAGGCCGCGCCGCCACAGCGGATCGCCGGCAATCCGACGGGCGCCGGCGACTCGGCGGTGGCCGGTCTGCTGTCGGGGCTGGTGGAGGAGCTGTCCTGGCCGGACCGGCTGACCCGCGCGGTGGCGCTGTCCGCGGCAACCGTACGGGCCCCGGCGGCGGGCGAGTTCGACGCGGCGACGTATGAAGAGCTGTTGCGGACGGTGAGGGTGGCAGCTTCACCGGAGGCACGCGGTATGTGAAGTGACGCCCCTTCAATTGCGCTGGCCGGTATGCACCTTGTTGCGAGCTTCTCGGCCGGTTAGCGTCACCTCGCCTTGATCATTATCTCTGGGAGGCGAAGATGAAGACCACGAGGAAGCTCGCACGCATCGCGGCGACGGGGGTGGCCACACTCGGGATCGTGTCCGCGACGACGGCAGGCGCGGTTGCCGCGGACCGAGCCGGTGTTTGGGCAGTGGACGGGCATTCCTTCACCATCCGAGCCGGCGCAAGCACGTCATCAGCCAAGCTAGCGACCATCAGCAACCCTGGGACGAAGATTGCTTGCACTCACACCCCGTGCGTAAGGAACAGCAGCGGCGGTTCTTACACCTGCTGGCGTGGGGGACCGTCGGACAACGATTGGCTGAAGGTGGTGTGGGGCAACAGGTCGGGGTGGGTCGCCGCCGCCTGCGTGGAGGGTGGCCGCATCTAGTCTGACCGAGCGGACGCCACATTGGACGAGAAGGCGCATCCCCCACGCTTGGGGAGCTCGACCGTCCAAGTGGCCAACGCACCTACCTTGTTGAGCGTCGCGGGGACATCTCTCAGCGGCGCAGCCACCGGCCCGTCACTTTCGGGCCAGCCACACCTTGTCCAGGTTCACGTCGCACTGGTTCCCGCTCTCGCAGGACAGCTTGACGGTGTTGGTGCCCTTGTTGAGCTGCACATACGACCAGGTCCTGGTCCAGCCCTTGTCCCAGGCGCCTTCCGGGGCGTGCGCGAAGTTCTCCATGTTGATCGGCCGGCTGTCCGCAGCGCCGTTCACGTTCAGCGTGAGGTTGGCGTCCTTGCCGGGAACGCCGTAGCCGACCCAGAGCTTGTACTTGCCGGGAGCGTCGACGTCGAGCGTCCACGTGGCCGCCGCGCCGGGGGTGTTCATACCCGCCACGTACGTCCCGCCGGGCGAGCGCGCGCCCGGGACGTCCTTCGACGTCGTCGCCCCGCCGTCCAGCCGCAGGCTTCCCGCGTCCTCCTTGGGCAGCTTGCCCGGAGCCGGCTTCTTGGGCTTGTCGCCGGGGGACACCGTGTCGCCGGCCGTCGGGCCGGGCTTGCCGGCGGTGTCGTCCTTGCTGTTCTTGCCATTGGTGAGCATCGCGACGCCGATGCCTATGCAGACCACCGCGACCACCGCGACGGCACCGATCAGCAGGCCGTTGCGGCCGCGCCGCGGCTCCGCACCGCCCTTGGCCGGGGCCGCGGTGGAACGCGTACGGTCCCCGCCGGGCAGCGTTTCCGGCGCGGCGTAGTGGGCGTTCTGCTGCCCGTACGTCACCTGCTGCGGGGCCTGCTGCCCGTACTGGCGCTGGCCGACCGCCCGCACCTGGTTGTAGGAGGTACGCGGGACGCCCGGCTGCCGCGCCGCCGCACCGTCGCCCGACGGGCCCGATGCGCCGCCCTCGCCGCCTTCCGAGCGGTAGAGGTAGCCGAACGGGTCGTCGTTCTCCGGCGTGTCCGCGCCGTTGTTGCCGGCCGTCATTCCGTGTCACTCCCAAGCGATCTGTGCGCGTCTGTACGCGTCTTCCCGCGTGCGCTGTCATCTGCTGCGCGAACTGTCTGTCGGGCCCCCGGCGGCACCGCGCCGCATCGGCGCAGCCTACCCTCTCCGGGCTCACGCACACCGGCCCCGGAGGGCCACAAGATCGCTACGGATCGGTGAACTGCTGGTGCGGAGGCCGCGGCGCGCCCGGTGTGAGATACGCGGCACCGGGCCCGGCCGCCGCCGCGGCGGCCCGCCCGCGGCTCACCCTGCCGCCCGCCGGTTCGCCTTCGAGCGGGAGCGCTTTTCGACGTACATCCGCTGATCGGCCGACTCCAGCACTTCCTCGGCCGTCATCCCGCAGCTCGCCCAGCCGATGCCGAAGCTGGCGCCCACCCGGACCGCCCGGCCCTCCACCCGGATCGGCGGGATGATCGCGTTCCGCAGCCGGACCGCGAGATCCTGGGCGTCGGCGGTGCCGAGACCGTCGGCGAGCACCACGAACTCGTCGCCGCCGAGCCGGGCGACCGTATCGCCGTCCCGGACGCCGCTGGTCAGCCGGCGGGCGACCTCGATGAGCACCGCATCGCCGGTGTTGTGCCCGAAGCGGTCGTTGATCGACTTGAAGCCGTCGAGATCGCAGAAGAGGACCGCGAGCCCCTTGGAGCCGTCGTCGGCCGGCCCGTCCGCGGGGGCGACGAGATGGACGTGGTGGTCGAACGGGGCCGGAGGCCCGCCCTCGAAGCCGTCGAGTCCGTCGAAGGGCTCCTTGCCGTCCGGCCGGAAGCCGGGCGCCTCGTGGGGATCGGTGTGCAGGACGCGCGAGGAGGCGAAGGCGTCCGCCATCGAGCCGGGCGCGCGGGAGCACAGCCGGGCACCGAGCCGGGCCCGCAGCTCCGCGCTGTTGGGCAGCCCGGTCAGCGAATCGTGGCTGGCGCGGTGTGCGAGCTGCAGCTCGTGGCGCTTGCGCTCCTCGATGTCCTCGACGTGGGTGAGCAGGAAGCGCGGCCCGTCGGCGGTGTCGGCGACGACGGAGTTGCGCAGCGAGACCCACACGTAGGTGCCGTCCCGGCGGGCCAGCCGCAGCTCGGCGCGGCCGCCCTCGGCGGAGGTGCGCAGCAGCGTGCCGATGTCCTCGGGGTGGACCAGGTCGGAGAAGGAGTAGCGGCGCATCCCGGAGGCCGGGCGGCCCAGCAGCCGGCACAGCGCGTCGTTGGTGCGTAGCAGCCGCCCGTGCTGGTCCCCGCCCATTTCGGCCACGGCCATCCCGCTCGGCGCGTACTCGAAGGCCTGCCGGAAGCTCTCCTCGCTGGCGCGCAGCGCCTGCTGCTCGCGCTCCAGCCGGACCAGAGCGCGCTGCATGTTCGCCCGCAGCCGGGCATTGCTGATCGCGATGGCGGACTGGAAGGCGTACATCTGCAGGGCTTCCTGGCCCCAGGGGCCGGGCCGCCGGCCGTTGCGCGGCCGGTCGACGGAGATCACTCCCAGCAGCTCGCCGCCGCCGTTGGACGCGGTGTACATGGGCGCGAACAGGCGGTCCATGGGGTGCCACTCGTCGGGGAAGCGGGGCGCGGGCCCGGCCGTGTGCCACTGCGGTACGTCGTCGTCATCGAGCACCCAGCCCTCGGTGTGCGGGATGAAGACCAGGTCGCCCCAGCGCTCGCCCATGGCCAGCCGGCGCTCCCAGGAGGTGCGGGAGCCGGCCCGCCCGGCCATCAGCGCCTCGGCGCCCGCGCTGCCGGCGACCGCGGCGACCACGAGATCGCCGTCGGGGCGGACGAGATTGACCGCGGCCAGCTCGTAGCCGAGCCCGTTGATCGCGCCGTCGGCGACCGTCTGCAGGGTGTCCGCGAGACTACGTGCGGTATTCAGCTCGGCGACCACTTGGTGCAGCTGCCGCAGGGTCGCAAGACGGACGTATGGCTCCGACTCGGTCTCCATCGCTCGCTCTCCCTGAGACCTCGACAGCAAACTCCACGATTCTTTGTCGTCCGATTCCACGCTCACTGAATCACAGTGAGCTGTTCACTCGGTACACAGGGTCAACAATTAGCGCCTCCTGTGACTCAAGTCACAAAGACTGAGGGATGTTTGGCGATCTTCCATAAACCCGCCACGGGAGCGCGCCTTCACTCTTTCTACACTTGCTGAACGCAAATTTCCGAGTGTTCCGGACTTCCGTCGTCAGACCTAGGACGCGGCTGGTCCCCGGGCCCGATGCGTGGCGGGGGCCGACGAAGTTAGCGTTTATGGCGTGTTCACGAAAAGCCCTGCCGATACGGCGGCCTCCGGGCCCACCACCCCTTCCGCCCCCGTCGTCGCCCTCACTTCCACGCCGGACGGGGCGCCCATCCCGCATTCTGTGGGAGTGAGTGACGACGAATTCCGTGCCGCCCTGTCCCGCCTCGCCGCAGGCGTGGTGCTGATCACCGCCCGCGACCCGGACTACGGGCCGCACGGCGAGGACGTCGGCATGACCGCCACGGCATTCCTGTCGGTCTCCCTCGACCCGCCGCTCGTCATGGTGAGCGTTCGCAACGATTCACGGATGGACGACCTGCTGGCGCTGCAGCCGCTCTGGGCCGTGTCGGTGCTCTCGGGGCATCAGCGGCAGATTGCCGGGCGGTTCGCGATGAAGGGGCGGATCAGCGACCGGCTGCTCTTCGAGGACCTTGGGTTCGTACGGGGCGAGGTGTCCGGTGCCCCGCTCATCGGCGGGGCGCTCGCCACCATGGAGTGCCGTACCGAGCAGCGGGTGGTGGCCGGCGATCACACGCTCGTCATCGCGCGGGTCCTGGCCACGACGCTGCCCAGCGAGGACGACGGGCCGCTGACGTACTTCCGGGGGAAGTACCGGCAGTTGGGGTGAGGGGCGCGGGGCGGCCTGCCGGGGCGGGCGGGGCAGCCGGGGGGGGGCGACGTCCGCGGGGCCAGGCGGGGGCAGCCGGGGACGGCGCCTGCGGGACGGGCCAGGACAGCCGGGGGACAGTGCCTGCGGGCCGGTCAGCCCCAGTCGCGGCCCGAGCGGCCGCGCTTGGTGTCGCCGCGCTGCTTCTTCTCCCGCAGCCGCCGCTCGTTGATGCCCCGTGGGATCCGTGACTTGCGGCGCGGCTTGGGCGGTGGCGCGGTGGCCTCGGCCAGCAGCGCGGCCAGCCGGACGGCGGCGGTTTCGCGGTTGCGCCACTGGGAGCGGTGCTCCGAGGCCCGTACGGACAGCACGCCGTCGGTCAGCCGGCCTGCCAGCCGCTCCAGGGCGCGCTCCTTCCACACCGGCGGCAGCGCCTGCGTCCTGCCGAGGTCGAAGCGCAGCTCGACCTGGCTGTCGCTGGTGTTGACGTGCTGGCCGCCCGGACCCGAGGAGCGCGAGAACCGCCAGACGAGCTCGGCCTCGGGAAGGACGACCGCACCGCGGATGACATGGGGCCCGGACATGCGTCCTATGATCTCGCGCGCCACGGGACCCGTCACCCGCTTTTCCTGGTCCATTGCGGCACATCCGCCATCAGGATTCGGCAAAGAAAGTAAAGAGAGCTGGAACCTCCTGGTCCCCTGATGGCGTTGTGGTGGGTGACGGTAGCTTCGTCCGCAGTACGGAGCCCGACGCTTCGACGAGTCGACAAGGAAAGGGACATCCCATGGCTGTAAGCCTGTCCAAGGGCGGCAACGTCTCCCTCACCAAGGAGGCCCCGGGCCTGACCGCCGTCACGGTGGGCCTCGGCTGGGACGTCCGGACCACCACCGGCACGGACTTCGACCTCGACGCAAGCGCCATCGCGGTCAACGGCAGCGGCAAGGTCTACTCCGACCAGCACTTCGTCTTCTTCAACAACAAGGCGACGCCCGACCAGTCGATCGTGCACACCGGCGACAACGTCACCGGCCAGGGCGAGGGCGACGACGAGCAGATCAACATCAACCTGGCGGCGCTGCCGGCCGACATCGACAAGATCGTCTTCCCGGTCTCCATCTACGACGCCGAGAACCGCAGCCAGAACTTCGGCCAGGTGCGCAACGCGTTCATCCGCATCATCAACCAGGCCGGTGGCACCGAGATCGCCCGCTACGACCTCAGCGAGGACGCGGCCACCGAGACCGCCATGGTCTTCGGTGAGCTGTACCGCAACGGCGCGGAGTGGAAGTTCCGCGCGGTGGGCCAGGGCTACGCCTCGGGCCTCGTCGGCATCGCGCAGGACTTCGGCGTCAACGTCTGAGTCACGCCTGCACCCGGCGCGGCCGGGTCAGGGCAACGGAGGGCCGGTTCCCCATGGGGGGCCGGCCCTCGGCTCGGCTACCAGCCGTCCTTCGCCCCGGCCCCTTTCCCCGCCGTGCTCTGCGTCTCCGTCAACGACGCGATCGTGCACGGCATCCCGAACGCCGCTCGGCTGCGCGACGGCGACCTGGTGAGCATCGACTGCGGCGCCCTCGTGGACGGCTGGGCCGGCGATGCCGCCCTCAGCTTCACGGTCGGCACCGCCCGCGCCGAGGACCAGCGGCTGATGGACACCACCCGGCAGGCGCTGGAGGCGGGCATCGCGGCGGCCGTGGTCGGCGCCCGGATCGGCGACATCTCCCATGCGATCGGCAGCATCGGACGCGCGGCCGGCTACGGCATCCCCCGTGACTTCGGCGGCCACGGCATCGGCCGCCAGATGCACGAGGACCCGTCGGTCCCCAACGACGGCCGCCCGCACCACGGCTTCGTCCTGCGCCACGGCCTGGTCCTCGCCATCGAGCCGATGTTCCTGGCCGGCGGCAAGGACGCCTACGCCGAGGACGGCGACGGCTGGACGCTGCGCACCACCGACGCCTCCCGCGCCGCCCACTTCGAGCACACGGTGGCGGTGACCGAGGAGGGGCCGCGGGTGCTGACCGCGGCGTAGCGGGAGTGGCGGGTGGCGGAGTGGCGGGTGGCGGAGGGCGCACCAGGGGGGCTCCGGCGGGGCACATGCGGGCGGGGCGCCGGGCGGGCGGGGCACGGGCGGGCGGGGCACGGGCGGAGACCGGCGGGGGCGGGCCGGGCGCGGGTGTCTCTCCGTACGACCGGTGCGGGCATCTGCGCGCCGCACCGGCGTGACACCATCAAGGCGTGATCGACCTCGGCTACTCCCTCTCCCGCCGCTTTCCGGACCCGCCACAGATGGACTACCGGACCGCGGACGTGCGCACGCTGCGCCACGACCTCTTCTGCGGCGATGTCTACCTCGCCGACACGAAGACGGACCGCGAGCTGTCCACGGCCTGGGGCTGGGTGCCGGTCCTCGACTTCGCCTGGGCGCTGTGCGACATCGTCGAGCAGCTCGACACCGACCCCCGGGGCAACCGCTCCGCCCGCCCCGTCCACGCCGAGCTGGACTTCACCGAATCCGCGGACCGGATCTTCTTCGAGCGCCGCTTCGGATGGGTGGACGTGGACGCCGACTGGATGC
The DNA here is from genome assembly GCF_036048035.1 of Streptomyces sp. NBC_00400. NCBI lineage: Bacteria > Bacillati > Actinomycetota > Actinomycetes > Kitasatosporales > Streptomycetaceae > Streptomyces > Streptomyces sp. NBC_00400. Next base: position 3,305,999 of record NZ_CP107940.1, read on the forward strand.
CGGCCGACGAGGACCCGCTCACCTTCAACCACTCCGCGCTGCGCCGCGAGGCCCGCGACTTCCTGCACGACCTGATCGCCGACCTCACCGATATGCACGACGGCCTCGGCGACAACCCGGCCATCTGGGACCTCCAGGCCCGCTTCCCCCGCGTCTGAGCGCCCGGCCGGCCGGGCGGCTCACTCCACCCGCACTCCTATCTGGGCCGCGAACGCCGGGGCCAGATCGAGCAGTTGGGACGCGCTGATCACCGCGCCCGACAGCCGGTCGATCCCCCGGGCGATATCCAGCGCGGCCGCGCCCCGCAGATCGACGTCCTTCATCCGCGCCTCGGAGAAATCCACCCGCGCCAGCGTGCAGTCGTCGAACGTCACCCGCTCCAGCTCCGCCCCCGCGAAGTCCGCCTCGACCAGCACACAGCCCTCGAAGGCGACATCCCGCAGCTTCGCCTTCCGCAGATTCGGGAAATCGATCTTCCCGCCGCGCACCACGACGCGCTGCAGCACCGCACCGTGCAGCTGGGTCCCGCCGAGCCGGGCGTCCGACACCTCCACATCGCGCAGGGACGCCTGGGAAAGGTCCGTGCCGACGCCGCGTACGCCGCTCAGCACGCTGTCGATGATCCGCGCCCGGCTGAGCACGGTGTCGTCGAGCGCGCAGCGCCGCAGCGCGCAGTCCAGGAAGCGCGCGCCGCGTGCCGACTGCCCGGCCCAGTCGGCGTCCGCGAACTCCAGCCCGTCGTAATCCCCCTCGGCCTCCAGCTCCCCGCCGTCGTACGCCGCCAGCTCCGGCAGCCGCACCTCCGGCCGCCGCACCGCCCGCACCGTCTCCTCACCGCGCCCTGCCACCGGGCCACCGCCTTCCTGCCGTCCGAGCCCGTCCGCCGTTCCGGCCCGTGCCCGCCGTTGCGGTCCGCGCCCGGGTTCCGGTCCACGCCTGCACACCCCATCGTGAACCACACCACTGACAACGCACCCTGACCTGCAGAAATAGCCTGGCAGTCCGCGGCGGCAGCCCACAGCGGGAGCCCCTGCGGCAGCACCCCGGCAGCAGAGGCTCCCGGCCGCAGCGCCGCGGCCGCAGCGGCCGGACCCCTACCGCACCACCGCCATCTCCCGGGCCGTCTCGTTCAGCCGCCGCCCGCCCGACTCCGTACACGTCACGATGTCCTCGATTCGGACCCCGAACCGCCCCGGCAGATAGATCCCCGGCTCGATCGAGAAGCACATCCCCGGTACCAGCGGCAGATGCTCGCCCTCCACCAGATACGGCGGTTCGTGCGTGGTGACCCCGATCCCGTGGCCGGTGCGGTGGATGAAGTACTCGCCGTACCCGGCAGCCTTGATGATCTTCCTGGCCACCCGGTCGATGTCCTGGCACGCGACGCCCGGCCGCACCGCCTCGAACGCCGCCTGCTGCGCCTCCCGCACGATGTCGTGCACCTTGCGCTCCTCGGCGCCCGGCTCCCCGACGTGCACGGTCCGCGAGGTGTCCGAGCCGTACCCGTCCTTGAGGCCACCGAAGTCGAGCACGACCATGTCGCCCTCCTCGATGACCCGTTCCCCGGCCTCGTGGTGCGGGTTGGCGCCGTTGGGGCCCGACCCGACGACCGTGAAGTCCACCTGGCTGTGCCCGTGCTCGGTCAGCAGCCGCGCCAGGTCCGCCGCCACCTCCTGCTCCCGGCGGCCGCCGAAGCGCACCCCCAGGATCTCCTCGTACGTCGCGTCCGCGGCGGCGCCGGCCGCGGCCAGCCGCGCCACCTCATGGGCGTCCTTGACCGCGCGCAGCATCGGCAGCGCCTCCGTCAGCGCGGTGTAGGCGGTTCCCGGCAGGCACCGCTGCAGCCCCAGCAGATGCAACGCCCACGTCGCGTCGGACACCCCGTAACGCCCTTGCGGATCCACCCACTTGGCGACCTCCGCATACGGTTGTGAGCCGTCGGTCCACCCCGACACCTCCATCGCCCGAGCCCCGGGCGAGTGCTCCGCGTCCGGATACTCCAATACGGGCACCAGCAGCCGCGGGCGCCGCCCCGGCTCGATCACCAGGGCGGTCAGCCGCTCGGTGGCCGCGGGCGGCCGGTAGCCGCACAGCCACACCAGATCCGGACCCGGCGTCACGATCAGCCCGGCCAGCCCGGCATCGGCGGCGGCCCGGCCCGCCCGGTCCATCCGCCGCTCGTAGTCCTCGTGCGTCATCGAAGTCACCATGCCGGTGAACTTACGCCGGTACGCCCCTTCCGGCCCGTCAAAAAACCTTTCTGGCCGGCCTCTTCCCCTTCCGGTTCACCCGGCCGTCCGCCCCTCATCCCGGCCGTCCGCTCCTGGTAGCCCCGGCGGGCGCCTCGCCGATCCGCCCGCCGGGCCTGCCCCCGTTTACTCCGGCACCCCCTCGCCGATGCGGCCGCGGTAGGCGTGCAGGGCGCGTGCGCTGTTCCAGCCGAGTACGCCCACCACGCGGCCACCCTCCTGGTAGAGCGCGACGAACCTGCCCGTCTGCGGATCGCCCTCGACACAGGTGACCCGGGCATCCGCGGGACACCGGCCGTGGAACTGGATCTTGGCGTCGTACTGGTCGGTCCAGCCGAACGGGACCGGCGCGTAGGGCACCGCGTCCTCAGGCTCGGCGAGGAGGTTTCTGGCGACGGCGATCGCCTGGGTGGTGGCGTTGGTGCGTTGTTCGAGGCGGACGCGGTCGCCGGTGACCGGGTCCGGCCAGTTGGCGACGTCTCCTGCCGCGTAGACCCCGGGGGCGGCGCGGCAGTAGCTGTCGCAGAGCACCCCGTCCCCCAGGGGGATCGTGGAGTGGGCCAGCCAGTCGGTGGCCGGCACCGAGCCGATCGCGACCACGACCACATCGGCGGGGAGCCGGGCGCCGTCGTCGAGCACCACCTCGGTGACCCGGCCGTTCCCGCCGGTCAGGGCGGCGACGCCGCGGCCCATCCGCAGCCGGACTCCGTGGTCCCGGTGCAGGCCGGCCACCAAGTTCCCGACCCAGGGGCCGACTTGCCCGGCCAGCGGGGTGGGCGCGATATCGACGAGGGTGACGTCCAGGCCCAGCCCCCGTGCGGTGGCGGCGATCTCGCTGCCGAGGAATCCGGCGCCGATCACCACGACCCGCGGGCCGCCCAGCAACTGCGCACGCAGCGTCAGGGCGTCGTCGAGCGTGCGCAGTACGTGCACCCCGGCCAGGTCGTGGCCGAAGGGCAGTTCGCGCGGCCGCAGCCCGGTCGCGATGACCAGGCCGTCGTAGCGCAGCCGGTCCCCGTCCGCCAGGGTGACGGTGCGGGCCGTCGTGTCCACGCCGGCCGCCCGGCAGCCCAGGCGCAGCTCGGCCTTCAGGCGCCCGAGGTCCGCGTCCTGGCGCAGCACGGTCGTCTCCGGTTCCCGCTCACCGGCCAGGACCTGCTTGGACAGCGGCGGCCGGTCGTAGGGCACCCGGGGTTCCTCGCCGACCATGGTCAGCGTTCCGGCGAACCCCTCGCGGCGAAGGGCCTCGGCCGTGGTGAGCCCCGCGGCCGAGGCGCCCACCACGACGATCCGTTCCCTCTCGGGCACTACTTCAGCACCTCGATGGCCAGCGCCGGGCAACGGGCCGCGGCGTCCTCCACCGAGGAGTGCAGCTCCTCGGGCGGGAGGGCGTCCAGGAGGACGACGATGCCGTCGTCCTCGCGCTGGTCGAAGACCTCGGCGGCGGCCAGCACGCACTGGCCTGCGCCGACGCACTTGTCCTCGTCGATGATGACCTTCATCGGGATTCCTCTTCTTCCGTTTCTTCCGTGGATGGGGTGCCGGATGGCGGCCGGTGCGCCGGCTACCAGGTCACGGGCAGTGCGTGGACGCCGTAGATGAGCATGTCGTCGCGCATCGGCACCTCCTTTGCCGGTACGGCCAGCCGCAGGGAGGGGAACCGGCCGAAGAGGGCGGACAGCGCGGCCTTCATCTCCACCCGGGCCAGCTGCTGGCCGATGCACTGGTGGGGACCGTGCCCGAACGCCAGGTGCGGGCTGGAGGGCCGCTGCACGTCCAACTGGTCGGGGTCGCCGGTGAACTGGGCGGCGTCACGGTTTCCCGACGTCAGGGAGGCGAGCACCGTGGTGCCGGCCTCGATGCGGTGGCCGTCCAGCTCCAGGTCCTCCCGCACCACCCGGCGCAGACCGAACTGGATGATCGTCAGGTAGCGGAGCAGTTCCTCGACGGCGTTGTCCCAGAGCGAGGCGTCCGCGCGCAGCGCCGCCAGCTGGTCGGGGTGGTGCAGCAGGCACATGGTGCCCAGCGCGATCATGTTCGCCGTCGTCTCGTGCCCGGCGAGCAGCAACAGCGCCCCGACACCGGCCATCTCCTCGTCGGTGAGCCGGCCGTCCTGCACCAGGCCGCTGAGGATGTCGTCGGTGGGGCGGGCACGCTTGGCGAGGACCAGTTCGTGGATGTGCTGGTTCATCGCCAGGTGCGCCTGCTGGACCTGCTCCTGGCTCGCGTCCAGCCGGAGCATGTTGCTCGAATTCCGCTGGAAGTCCGCACGGTCCGCGTACGGCACCCCCAGCAGCTCACAGATCACCAGCGAGGGGATGGGCAGGGCGAAGTCCCGGACGAGGTCGACCGGCTGCTCGGCGGACGCCATGGCGTCCAGGTGCTCGGCGACGATCCGCTCCACCGCGGGCGCCAGCTGCCGCATCCGGCGCACCGTGAACTGGCCGGTGAGCAGCCGGCGGATCCGGGTGTGCTCCGGGCCGTCCATCATGATGAACATCCCCGGCGGGGGCGGCGGCACCGGTGTGCCGGCGGGCGCGAAGGCACCGGTCCGCGCAGGCCGGCGGTTCGCGCCGAACCGCGGGTCGGCCAGCACCGCCCGTACGTCGGCGTGCCGGCTGACCAGCCAGCCGTCCGTACCGTCCGGGAAGGTCACCGGCGTGATCGGGGCCTCTTCGCGCAGCGTCCGGTACCCCTCGGGCGGGCTGAACGGGCAGGTCCGCTCGGTGGGCTGGGTCCGGGCGTCGGGCCGGGGCCGCGTGGTGGGCTGGGTGTCGGTCATCGGACGGTCCTTTCCATGGGGGCCGGGTCGGTGGTGGGGGTGTGGGGTCAGTGGGAACGCGCCGGGTCGGTGGCGTGTGCCGGGTCGGTGGGGCGTACGGGGTGAGCAGGGCGTGCGGGGTCCGCGGGGCGTGCCGGGTCCGCGCTCAGGCCGGCGTCCGCGGGGAGGGCGGCCTCGCAGCGGTGGCCGCCGAGGGCGCGCAGGTAGACCCGCCAGCCCAGCAGGGCGCCGAGCGCGAAGACGAGCGGCCCGAAGACATCGACCGAGCCGAGGGCGACGGCCTGGCCGGACAGGAACAGCGGGAGCTGGACGGTCAGCATTAGGACGTTCCCCGCGAAGAGGACGAGGCTGCCCCTGGCGAAGGCCCGGCGGCGCACCGCGCAGCGGCGCCACGCGGTCCGCTCGCCCGTGAGCAGCCCCACCATCACCCCCAGCGGCGGCCACCCGAGGAGGATCAGCACCGGCGCCGCCACAGCCATCGCGCAGTGCAGCACCAGGTGCGGGAGGAAGAAGCTGGTGGCCTGCCCGCTCCGTGCGGCCAACGCGCCCTGGACACAGACGAAGCCGAGGATCCCCAGCGCACGCCCCACGGGCTCCTTGCGCACCAGCCGGTGGACGAAGGCACCGGCCCCGGCCGCGAGGGCGAGCGTCAGCGCGACGCCGAGCCGGTGGGTGAGGGCGAAGGTCAGGGTGAATCCGAAGACGGGCGCGATATCGATCACGGTGCCGCGCAGCCGGCTCCGCACGGCGGCCCGGACGGCATCCACACCGCCGGCTTCCTCATGTGCGGCAGGGTCCACGGGCTCTCCAGGCTTTTCGGCGGACGGTGCTCTCTCCGGTGTCGTGGCTCAAGAGAAACCGCCCTCGCTGACCCGTCGCGGTCAGCAACCTGACCGTTTCCTGACAGCCTCCGCGGGCCGGGGTAACGTCTGCCGCGCCCGGGGCCGGGGCCAGGGGCCGGGGCCGTGGAACCGACGGCCGCGGAACCGACGGTCAGGCAACCGCCGGCCAGGGAACCGGCAACCGGGGCGACTCGTTGTCGTGACCGCAGACTCCGTGACCGATTGGTGCCCGCCATGCCCTCCGCCTCGCCGACGAGTGACGCACCATTGCCCCGGGGAACGGGGCAACGGCTGCTCGTCGTGGAGGACGACCCGCGGATGGCGGAGCTGCTGGAGACCACCTTGGGCCTCGCGGGCTACACGGTGGCGACCGCGGGCTGCGGTGCGCAGGCCCTGAGCGCGTACCAGGCGCAGCCCCCGGACCTGCTGGTGCTGGACGTCATGCTGCCCGACATGGACGGTTTCCGCTTGTGCCGGCGGCTGGTGGAGAACGGGGCGCGGCTGCCGGTGCTGTTCCTGACCGCGCGGGATTCCGTCGAGGACCGGGTGACGGGCTTCGCCATGGGCGCGGACGACTACCTCACCAAACCCTTCAGCCTTCCCGAGCTGCTGGCCAGGGTGCACGCCTTGTTGCGGCGGGCCGGCCGGTCCGCCGAGGAGAGCCCGATGCTGCGTTTCGCCGACCTGAGCGTGGACGAGCGCAGCCGGCGGGTGCGCCGCGGGGACCGGCTGATCGCGCTGTCACCGACCGAGTACAAGCTGCTGCGTTACCTGCTCATCAATGCCGACCAGGTGATGTCGAAAGAGCAGATCATGGACCACGTCTGGCAGCACCGCTTCGGAGCGGGCGTCGTCGAGAAGCTGGTGTCCCGGCTGAGGGCGAAGGTGGACGACCGGTCCCCTGCCCTGATCCACACGATGCGCGGTTTCGGCTACAGCCTGCGCCTGCCCGGCGGCGGCTGAGGTGGCCGCCGCCTGGCGCGGTTCCTTGCGGGCGCGGCTGATGGTCGGGGTCGTCCTGCTGGCGGCCGGGGGCATGGTGGCCGTCAACGCGGTGTCGCTGATCGGGCTGCGCCTCAACCTCGTCGACGTCGCCGACGCCACGCTCGCCAAGGCCCGCACCACCGTGCAGCAACGGGTGAGCGACCGGGCGGCCCCGGTCAACTCGGCCGGCCTCAACTCCCTCATCCCCGACGGCGCGTACGTCGCGCTGGTCGACGACCGCGGCAAGGTGGTCGCCCAGACCCCGGCGCGTGACCTCAACGGGCAGCTCCGGGCCCGCCCCGACCTGCCGGCGCCGGTCCCGGACAGCTTCGCCGACCAGCCCCTCACCCTGTCGGCGAAGGGTGCGCCCGTACCGCGCTACCGCGTCCTGAGCTTCCCCGTCGGCCCGTCCGCCACGGTCCGGCCCGCGCCCGGCGCACCGCCCCAGCGGTTCAGCACGGTCGTGGTCGCCAAGAGCCTCCAGCCGGCAGAGGACGTCGTCTACTGGCTGATCGGCGCCGATGCCGCCGCCACGCTGGCCGCGCTCGGCGGCATCGTGCTCCTCAGCCGCGGCGTACTCCGCGTGGGCCTGCGGCCGTTGCGCGACATGGCCGCCACCGCGACCGCCGTCGCCGACGGCGACATCGACCAGCGCATCGAGGTCGCCCGGCGCCACTTTGAGGTGGGAGAGGTCGCCACCGCCCTCAACCGGGCGTTCGACGAACGGCAGCGGTCCGAGGAACAGCTACGGCAGTTCGTGGCCAACGCCTCGCACGAACTGCGCACCCCGCTGACCACGATCCGCGGCTGGGCGCAACTGCATCTGCACGGTCTGGCCCAGGATCCCGAACTCATCGAGCGGGCGATGGCGCGCATCGAGGGCGAGGCGGCCCGGATGCATGCCACGGTCGAAGAGCTGCTGCTGCTCGCCCGGCTCGACCAGGGCCGCCCGCTCGCCGACGCACCGGTGAACCTCGGCACGCTCGCCGAGGAAGCCGTCGGCGATGCCCGGGTCCGGGACCCCGGCAAGCCGGTCACCGTCGAGGTGGCGGGCGAGGTCTTCGCCTGCGGCGACGAGGACCGGCTCCGGCAGGTGCTGCAGAACCTCCTGAGCAACGCCCTGCGCTACACCCCGCCGGGCACGCCGATATCGGTGGGCGCCCGTGCGCTGCCCGGCGACACGGTGGAGCTGACGGTCCGCGACCAGGGCCCCGGTATGCCCCCCGAGACCGCGGAGCGCATCTTCGAACGCTTCTACCGCGGCGAGGAGTCCCGCGACCCGGCGGCCGGCGGCACGGGCCTCGGCCTGAGCATCGTCAAGTCGATCGCCGAAGCACACGGCGGCACGGTGACGGTCCGCACCGCACCGGCCAAGGGCAGCACCTTCACCGTCACCCTGCCTGCGGCACGGTGAGCGGCCGGCGCGGTCCGCACCTCAGACGAGATAGCGCTGGTCCAGGCTTTTCGGCGAGAGGGCCGGATAGCCGAGGAAACGCCGGCGGGGTGCGGGCTGGGGCGGTTCGGCGGGAGCGGGGACGAGTTCACGGACGAGGGGGTCGACCGTCATCGCCCTCGGCGCAAAGGAGACGTGGAACTTCTGGGCCGCTGCCTCGAGGTGGTAGACCACGCCCTCGTGGACGACGTTCTCCTCCCGGGTCGCCAGATAGACGAACTGCGGATCGATCTCGCGCAGCAGCGGCTTCGGTATCCGCGCCGGAAGTGTCAGAGCGTAGTAACGAGGCCAGTCCTTCAGCCGGTGGCGTTCCAGCCAGGAGCGGCCGAAGGGGCGGAGGCTGGTGAACATGGCGAAGCTCCATTCGAGCTTCACCCCTGCTACGACCAGCGCGAAGTTCAGGACGAAGGCCAGTGCGACCAGTGCGTGGACGAGTGTGTCCCGACCGCCCGAGGGCGTAGGGCCGAGTGCCTGGGACGACACCGCGACCGCGCACAGCGCCCCGTAGACCGCTCCCTGGTAGAAGTCCTTGTACAGCCAGCTGTGTGACCGGCGGCCGGTGGCCGTGCGCCCGGCCGCCAGCGCGAGCAGGCCGGTGAACAGCGCCGCGAGCCCGACGGCACCGGAGCCACCGGACAGCTCGACCCGGCCGTCCGGGGAGAACGCGGTCACCCACAACGCGATGGCCACCACCGAGAAGGGGAAGTTGCCCGAGACTCCGAAGACCAGGTGCATGAGGATCGCGAGCCACAGACTCCAGCGCACCCCGCCCGGAACGCACAGCAGGAGGCCCGCGGCGAGCTCTGCCACGATCACCCCGGCCGGCACGGCCTTCAGCAGCCGTCGGTGGATCGGCACGCCGAGCAGACGGAAGTAGTGGGCGGTGACGACGCGACCCGCGCTCCGCTCGGTGAACAGGTACTCATCATTGACCTTGAGCAGCGCCGCGGTCAGGTAGACGCCGGCAAGGACGTCTTGCGCAAAAACGGGATGCAGGTGCACCGGAGTGAACGCCATGACCGCTGCCACCACCGCCCCGAGCCAGGAATGGTCGGAAAGGCGCCGGTGCGTCGCGAGCATCCAGTAGAAGGCGAGTACGGCAGCGAGGGCGCGCCCGCCGAGCGACGGGACCGTCAGGACGGCCAGCAGAGCCAGCGGAAGCGCCACCACTTGACCGAATATCGCTGCCGCGCGGGGCAGCCTTATGCCGAACACCGGCGCAAAGTGATGCCCCAGTCCGGAGAATCCATATTCCCAGTGCCTATTGACCTGATGAAAGAGCAGACTGGCCACAACAAGAGCCATGGGCGTGATTTGGAAAGCCATTCCGAGCCCCCCGATGGGTTACCTTTTGCGCCTTCGGGGTGAATGCCATATGGCGGCACACGGGAGCCCTTCGGCTGCACGCGCATGCTCCAAAACCCCGCGTGGCTGATGCTCGACTTCCACGACTTCAAGATCCTGCATGGAGTTGCGCCGGCCGTCAAGAGCCCTCCGAACCGCCCGCGGACTCGCCCGCCCCGCTGCCGGCACACCTTGGCTCAGGCCCGATGGAGACCTACTTGAGGCCTGCCGTGGCCCGCCGAGGACCGGCCGAGACCCGCCGAGCCCCGCCCGAAACCTCACGATGCCGCTGACCTGCAGAGTCATCGAATTCTCCCGCTTACTCCTTCTGTCAATTACCACGGAATGGAAGATTCCCACCAAGAGAAGAGCACCGATCCGCAACTTGGGCAAACAACTCCAAAACTGCGTCACCATTTTTTTTAGACGTGCTATTCGCGCGAAATAGGCGGAACACGAAAACGGAATATTAACGTCCATCAGCGGGCGGGAACAGGTATCCGATAAATCCTCTGGACGAGTGATCAGAGCGCGAGGTAGCGTGCCATCGGCGCTTACGGAAGCGTCGGCACTTCCCTCAATTAATGATTGGGAGAAAGACATGGCTGAGGTAATTCTCGACACCGCCAGTGACGTTGCGGAGCTCTCCGGCGAGGACTTCGAGGGCCTGTTCGCGGACGCCCCGCTGGTGATCACCGACAGCGAGGTTCGTGACTGATCACGTCACGCCAGGCGGTTCGTGCTGATTGAACTGCCCTATTCGGTTCGACCGGCACAGCGCTGAAACAAGGGGGGCAGGGCATGGCGGTTCATGTGTTCGTTGGGCCGTCGTGCCCTGAACCTCTCGTACGGCAGAGCCATCCGGACTTTGTCCTGCACGGGCCGGTCAAACACGGCGACCTCTTCTCGGCCGCGCTCGCCGAGGGGGATGTCGCCGTGATCGTGGACGGCATCTACCACCACCGTCTGGCGCTGCGCCACAAGGAGATCCTCGACGTCCTGGCGCGGGGCATCACCGTGATCGGGGCAGCCAGCATCGGCGCCCTGCGCGCGGCCGAACTCGACGGGTCCGGCATGATCGGCGTCGGCCGTGTCCACCACTGGTACCGCACCGGCGTGTTCGAGGGCGATGACGCGGTGAGCGTGGCCCACAGCGAAACGGGCTCGCCGGCCGGCCTCAACATCCCCCTGGTCAACCTCCACACCGCGATGCTGGCCGGCCGCGACGCCGGAGTCCTGGGACGGGACTCGGCCCAGCGCCTGATGGCGCGGCTGGAGAGCGAGTACTACCCACTGCGCACCCCCGAGCGCGTGCTCTCCCTCATCAAGCAGTGCGAGGAGACCGCGTTTGCCGACTGGTACGCGCAGCGCCTGGGCGCCGAGCCGGACGCCTTCGACCAGAAGCGGGCCGACGCCCTCGAGGCCTTCGCGCTCGCCGAACGGCTCGACTCCCTTGCGCAGCCCTCGCCGCCCGGCGTGGCGAGCGGCGCACGCAACTGGCGCACCGAGTACCACCGGCGCTGGCGCAACCGCTTCGCGACGGCGACCCCCGACCTGCACCACCGCCTCGCCTACCAGCAAATATTCGACCCCGGCTTCCCCGACGTCTGGTGGGACTTCCTGAACGCCTCGTCCGCCGCCGGGTCCCCCGCCGCCTCCGACGGGTTCCGGGGCCATGTGCGGCGCGAGCTGGGCCCGGTGGCCGTCCAGTGGCTCGACGACCCCGCGTTGCGAACCCGGATCACCGCGGTCATCTGCCCGCTTCCCGACCTGGCTGACCCCCGGGAAGCCGAGCTGCTGCTGCGCCGTGAGTCGGCCGACGACCGGGCCCGGGTCGCCGACTGGCTGGAACAGCTGCGGCAGCACCTCGAAACCCATCCCGGCCGCAGCCTCGGCCAGATCCCAGAAGCGGTGTGCGCCCGCCTGCTCGCGCGGATCTGGGGCGTGGACACCGGCGACGAGCTGGCCATGGAGTGCGGCCGGAGGGGGTTCCCCGCGCTGCGCCAAGCGGCCGGTGCCTTCCGTCCTTTCGCCGTCGCCTACTTGTCGGACCAGACGGCCGGGACGGCCGGGACGGCACCAACGACACCAGCGGCCCCAAAGGCATCAACGGCATCAGCGGCATCAGCGGCATCAGCGGTCCGGACGAGCGGAGAGCGCCGCCATGACTAAGGTCAGACTGCCCGGGACGCACCGTGCGGTGGCGCCGGAAACCACCTGGGCCCGGCTCGCACCCCGGCTGCGTCGGTACGGCATCAGCCGGGTCGCCGACGTCACCCGCCTCGACAACATCGGCATCCCCGTCTTCCTCGCCGTACGGCCCGAGTCCGAGACCCTGGCCGTCTCCCAGGGCAAGGGCGCCTCGCCGATGCTCGCGAAGCTCTCCGCCGTGATGGAATCCATTGAGCTGTGGTACGCCGAGCGGCCGACGCTCGACACCTTCACCGCCACGGCCGGGAGCCTCGGTCTCCCGTATTGCCTGACCGATCTGAACCTCCGCACGACGGGCGAGTGGATCCAGCAGCTCGAACTGGACTGGGTCTGGGCCTCTTCACTGGCCGACGACCGGCCGGTGCCGGTTCCCCTGGACCTCGTCCGGCTCTCGTACAGCGGAGAGCACTACTGGCGCCGTCGCCTCTTCGAGACCAGCAGCACCGGGCTCGCCTCCGGCAACACCTTCCCCGAGGCATGTCTCCACGGACTGTACGAAGCGGCCGAACGGGACGTGCTGGCCGCCCACCCGTCCCGTACCGACCCCGGACGCCTCTTCATCGACCCGGCGACCGTCCGCGACGCACATCTGCGCTCCTTGATGCGCCGGCTCACCGACGCCGGAGTCGCGTTCGAGATCACCTGCATTCCGAACCGGTGGGGAATACCCACGTTCGCCGCCTTCGTCTGGTCGCCGCTCTTCCCTCTCGTGTGCGCCGGTTCCGGCAGCCACATGGACCCCGATGTCGCGCTGTCCCGTGCGCTCACCGAGGCCGTGCAGAGCCGGCTGACCGAAATCAGCGCCACCCGCGATGACATTCCGTCGGACCAGGACACGGCGCGGGACGCGAGTGCGGACCCCGGCTTCCGCCCCCGTGCCGAGGGGGTGAGCGTCGACGACGCGCTGAGCGGTCACGGCGGCAGCTACGACGACATGGAGGAGGAGCTGGCGGTGGTCACACAACGGCTGACGGACGCAACCGGCCACGCCCCCCTCGCGGTACGGCTGTCCGGGCCGGCCGATCCGTTCAGTGTCGTACGGGTCGTCTGCCCCGGACTCTCCTATGCGGAAGGGCGCACTCTCTCCCCCTGACCGCCAGGGCCATGACGCGCAGGATCAGTGATGCGAGGTTTCCAGTGAACATTCAGCGGGGCAGCTTCCAGCACTCGGAAGGCTACGTTCTCGAGTACGAGGTGACCGAACCCGAGTGCCCTTCCAGCCCCTATCTGCACATCCTCTTCCACGGCTTCAGCCGCATCGAGAAGCACGTCCCCCCGGTGTTCGCGCGCAAGCAGTGGAAGCAGGCGGACCGGTCCGTGTGCCTCTCCTTCTCCGACCCCATCCACCGCTTCACCCGGGACTCGTGCTGCGGCTGGTTCCTGCTGGGCGAGGAGGAGTTCGTACCGAAGATGTACGAGCTGCGCGCCTCCCTGCTGGAGCGCCACGGGCTCAAGGGCACCGTGTGGCACGGCCTGTCGTCCGGGGGATACGCCGCACTCAAGCACTGCATGCGGGCGGGAGGCGACGACCTCGCGTTCGTCATCTCGCCGCACAACGATCCGACCATCCTTCCCCAGTGGGAACAGGAGGCCGTGCCGTTCCGCCACCTGTCCGGCATGGCCGCGCCGGAGACCATGACCGACATCATCAAGAACTGGGCCGGTCCCGGCAGTTCGCGCGCTCTGCACGCGCTGGTGTCGGAGAAGGACTCCTACTTCGCGCTGGAGCACCTGCGCCCCCTCCTGCGGAGCCTGCACGGTCACGAGAGCGCCCGGGCGGTCATGCTCCGTGACGGCCGGGGTCACGGATTCATCAAGGACGCCGATTACGACTCCCAGCTCAACGAGGCGATCCACCGCTGGGAGACCTACCGGGCGCGTCACTCCGCCGCCGCGGCAGCCACCGCCGAATGACACATCCGCCGGATCGCAGAGAGGAGTACGCAGTGTCTGAGGTAAAGGTCATCCTTTCCACCCCGCTCGCCCGGTTCGCCGACGGCGAGACCAAGTTCCAGGTGCCGGCCGGCACCTTCCAAGAGGTCATCGACAAGGTGTACGAGCGCCACCCGGCGCTGCGCCTGCGCCTGGCGGACGGCGCGGGGGCACTCCTCCCCTTCGTCAGCGTCTACGTCGGTGAGGACAACATCCGCGATCTCGGCACCCCGGACATCGAGGTGCCCCCGCGGACCACCGTGATGATCATGTCGGCGGTGGCCGGTGGATAGCCCCGGAAACCGGCGGGCCATCCGCCAGGCCGCCGCCGGCGACGCCGCAGCCGTCCGCGAGCTCTACGGAGCAGGCGAGGTCGAGGAGTTCACCCTCCGGCTGGCGGACCGGCACACAGCGCCCGGCACCACGCACTACGTCGTCGAGTCGGACGGCCAGATCGTCGCGGCCTTCGCGCTCACCGAGCTCGGCCGGCTGCGGCCCGGTGGCAAGGTCCGGCTGATGCTGCACGAGATCAAACTCCGGCCCAGCTACCGGGGCACCAGCGTCGCCGAGGACATCCTCGGCTGGCTGGCGACCAGCCTCGGGGTGGGCACCGAGCGGGAGCTGCTCGCGCTGGCTCCGCTGGGCCGGCCGCCTTCCAGCTTCCACCGGTTCGGGCTGGCGGAGTCCCATCAGACGTTCAAGTGGCCCGTCCGGGACGGAGGCATCCCCACATGACGGAGGATCGAGAGCTCCTGCACAGCCAGGAGTTCACCCACTGGCTGGCGGGGCTGAGGTCCTGGGCCGGGAAGGCCCCCGAAGAAGCCACCGCGTGGCGCGCGGCGGGCGATCAGGGGCTGCTGTCCCTGGCAGTGCCCGAGGCCGCCGGCGGCGCCGGGGCCGGCTACGCGGCGGCCTGTCTCGCCCTGGAGGCGTTCGCCGAGGAGAGCGGGCTGAGCGGGCTGCCCTTCTCCATGTCGGCACAGATGTGGGCCTGCCAGGAGCCCCTTCTCGAATTCGGCAGCGCGGCCCAGCACGCCAGTTACCTGCAGCCCCTCATGGCGGGCACGGCAGTGGGTGCCTTCGCCGCCACCGAGTACGACGCGGGCTCGGACCTGCTGTCCCTGCAGACCCACGCCGAGCAGGACGCCGAGGGGCGATGGCGGCTCAACGGCGCCAAGACGTTCGTCACCAACGGCCCGACCGCCGATATCTTCGTGATCATCGCCCGCACCGCCGAAGGCAGCTCGCTCTCCGGCCTCACCGCCTTCCTGGTCCCCCGGGACACCCCGGGCCTGCAGATCGGCAAGGTGATCGAGAAGTCCGCGCTGGCGGGCGCCCAGCTGTGTTCGCTGCTCATGGACGACTGCGTGGTCGAGGACACCGACCGGCTGGGCGGCACCGGCGGCGGATTCGCCGTCCTCATGCATGCGATGCGCTACGAGCGCGCCTTCATCCTGGCACCTGCCCTGGGGCTGATGGCCAGGGCGCTGCGCCACGCGGTCGAACACGCCCGCTCCCGCCGCCAGTTCGGCAGCCCGCTCAGCTCGTACGACACGATCCGCCGGCGTCTGGTCCGGATGCACCTGAGCCTGACCAGTGCGCGGGAACTGCTCCACTCCACGGCCCGGGCCGCCGACCGAAACCGGCTCGAACACAGCCGGTCGTCCCTGACGAAGCTGCACGTCAGCACGGAGTTCAACCGGTTCTGCCAGGAGCTGCCGGACCTGTACGGCGGCTACGCACTGCTGCCGGAGACGGGCGCCCTCGCGCTGACGGCCGACGCGGTGGCCAGCCGCTACTACTCCGGCACCTCCGATATGCAGATGAAGATCATTGCTGAAGGGCTGGGTTTGTGATGACAGAAGATTCCGTACTCAAGGCCGTCCTCGCCGCGGTCCGCGAGGTGGCGCCGGGAGCCGAGATCTCCGGCGACACCGCCCTCATCGCCCAACGGGTCATCGATTCGCTGTCCCTGCTCAGCCTGGTCTCTCTCCTGGAGAAGGAATTCTCCGTCACCATCAGGGACTCGGAAATCCTCCCGGCCCACTTCGAGACCCCGCTCGCCGTCCGGGACTTCCTGAAGTCCAAGGGCTGCTGATGGCGGCCGGCCGATCCCTCGCCGACGACCTGCACACGACCGCCGCACGCCACGGCGACCGTACCGCCGTCATCGACGGAACCCGCACACTCAGCTATGCCGCACTGGACGGCATCGCGGAACACCTCGCACAGGCACTGCGCACCCGGGGCGTCACTCCCGGCGATTGCGTCGTATGGCACGGGGCGAAATCCTCGCTGGCGGTCGCGGCCGTCCACGGCATACTCCGCTCCCGGGCGGGCTACGTCCCGATCGATCCCGACGGGCCCATCGCCCGCGCCGAGCTCATCGCCGGCCGCTGCCTCCCCCGGGCCATGGTGGCGGACGCCGCGGCCCGGGACCAGTGGCGCACGGTCGCCCCCGGGCTCGTATGGGAGAAGCTGCCGCTCGGCCCCGAGCCGGTCGGTGAACTGTGGTGCGCAGTCCCCACCGACGCGCCACGCGCCCCTCTGGAAGATCTCGCGTATGTGCTCCATACGTCCGGCAGCACCGGTCATCCCAAGGGCGTGGTCCACACCCACGCCAGCGCCTCGGCGTTCGTCGACTGGTCGGTCCGGGAGCTGGGGCTCACGGAGCGCGATGTCATCATCAACTCCGCACCGCTGCACTTCGACCCGACGACGCTCCACCTCTTCGGTGCCGCCCGCGTAGGTGCCGCGGTCGCCCTGATGCCCGCGTCGGCCGCGCCCTTCCCCGCCGCGCACATCGACTTCTGCCGCCAGGTCGGCGGCACCGTCTGGTACGCGGTGACCTCGACCCTCACCTGGCTCACCCGCAGGGGCACGGAGCTGCTGCCGGAACTGCGCGGGCTGCGTGCGGCCGTGGTCGGCGGCGAGGTGCTGCCGCCGGACCAGGTGAATGTGCTGCTCTCAGCCCTGCCGGGGATCCGGCTGCTCAATGTGTACGGACCGACCGAGAGCAACGTCTGCACGTTCCACGAGATCCGTGGCCGCCAACGGCCCGATGCCGTCATCCCCATCGGGCGGGTGCTGCCGGGCGCGGAGATCACCGTGGTGGACGAGCGGCTGGAAAGGGTGGAGCCCGGTTGCCCGGGGCAGCTCCTGGTCCGCGGCAGCATGCTGATGGAGGGCTATCTGGACCCCGGGCAGACCGCCCGCGCCTTCGTCCGCACCGCTGACGGCGGACGGTGGTACGCCAGCGGCGACCTGGTCCGGGAGAACCCCGCGGGAGAGCTCGAATTCATCGGCCGCGAGGACGCCCAGATCAAGTCGCGTGGCTTCCGGGTCGAGCTGGGGGAGATAGAACGGCACCTCCACTCGCTCGACGGCGTCCACGAGTGTGTCGTGGTGGCGACACCGGACGCCGTCTTCTCCAACGTGATCACCGCCTTCGTGACGGCGGATCACCTCGACGACGTCAAGGCGCTGCCCGAGGTGCTGCGGACCCGGCTGCCGCACTACATGGTGCCGGAGCGCCTTGTCCTGGTCGCGGACGAGCTGCCCAGGAACGCCAACGGGAAGGCCGACCGGAAGGCGCTGTCGGAGCTTGCCGCCCGGCCGCAGCTCGCCGAGATCCCCGGGCTGACGGTCGTCCACTGAAAGAAGACAGAACTGTGACGCTCCCCTCCGCCGACGTCAGCGCCTCCGCCGATGAGACCGTCGAGGTCCTCAAGGTCCCGGACTTCCGGCTGCTGTGGGCCGCGAACGGATTCCGGTACGCGGCCTCCGAGGTCGCCGGGTTCGCGCTGCCCCTCACCGCGCTGCTCCTGCTGCACGCACCGCCGCTGATGATGAGTCTGATCTTCGTCTGCAGCCGGGCCGGGTTTTTGGTGATGGGGCTCCCGGCCGGCGTCTGGATCGACCGCTGGCGCAAGAAGCCGGTGTTGATCTGGGCGGATGTGGTCTACGCCGTGGCGTTCGGCAGCGTGCCGGCCGCCTACTTCCTCCATGTCCTCACCGTGGCCCAACTGCTCGTGGTGGCACTGCTGGTGAGCCTGGCCGGCGTCTTCTTCGACGTGGCGCACAGCAGTGTGCTGCCCTATGTGCTGCCCAGGCGCCGGGTCTCGGACGGCAATGCCCGGCTGCAGACGTCCGAGACCACCCTCCAGGCGGTCTCCCCCAGCGTTGCCGGTGCCTTGACGCAGAGCGTCGCGGCCCCCGTTCTCTACTGCTTCGCCGCTGTCTGTCACCTGACGTCGGTCGTGCTGCTGCGCCGTATCCGGCCGGACGGGGACATCGCCCGCGGCAAGGGCGAGCCCGAGCGGAAGTTCCGGCGTGAGATCGCGGACGGCATCGGCATCCTCTTCCGGCAGCCGCTGCTCCGCCTGCTGCTCCACCAGGCGGCCCTGAACAACATCGGCGCGGGCATCATCCTGGCGATGCTGCCGGTGTTCCTCCTCAAGGAGATCGGGGTCGCCCCCTGGCAGTTCGGGCTGCTGTCGACGCTCGGTGCGCTGGCCGGGCTCGCCGCCTCCCTGGTGGCCCCCCGGTTCCGGCGCCGGTTCGGTGAGATACGGATGACGCTGGTCTTCTCCGCCCTGGCCCCGGTCGCCGTCCTGGCGGCACCGCTGGCCGGCGTCTTCCGGGAGATCGCCGTGCCGCTGATCGCGCTGGCGGAGATCCTGATCGGCTTCGCCATCGTGGGCCGGTCGGTGTCCACGGCCGGACTGCGGGCCCGGGTGACACCGAACGCCTACATGGGCCGGGTCACGGCGGCGTACAGCGTCGTCGTGCAGGGAGCCACCCCCCTCGGCGCGCTGGCCGGCGGCCTGATCGCCAACCAGTGGTCCACGGGTACGGCCCTGTGGGCGGGCGGGCTGGCCATGGGCGTCCCCCTGGTCCTGCTGCTGCTCTCCCCGCTGCGCCGCTACCGCACCCTCCCCGCCGAGTGGGAGGTCTGATCCCCCGCTTCGCCGACCAGCCGCGTCCCCCCACCACCGCATAGTTCACCTGGAGAATCCCGTATGACCGCACTGGATCAGGCCGCTGCCGCATATGAGGAGCACGGCTTCGCCATCATCCGCAATGCCATCCCCGAGGACCTGCTCGACGAGGCACGCGCCCATGTCGAGTGGCTGACGGCCAAATACCCGGAGCTTCGGCCCGAGCACTTCCATCACCCGCTGATCCGCAATGACGCCTTCTGGGTCCGTCTCATATCGGACCCGCGGCTCGTGGACATCGGTGAGCATTTCCTCGGCCCGGACCTGGCCTGCTTCACGGCGCATTACGTCTGCAAGCCGCCCTACGACGGCCACCCCGTGCTGTGGCACCAGGACGGCGCGTACTGGAAGCTGGCGCCGATGAATGCCCTCACGGTGTGGCTGGCCATCGACGAGAGCACCACCCGGAACGGCTGCCTGCGCATGATCCCCGGCAGCCACAAGCTGCCGCTGTACGAACCGAGCCTGCGCACCGACCGGCCCAATATGCTCTTCTCGGAGGCAGACAGCGGGCTGGTGGGCGAATGGGCCGGGAAGCAAGGCATCGTCGACATCGAGCTGAACCCCGGCGATGTCTCGATTCACCATCCACACCTGCTGCACTGCTCGGAGGCGAACACGTCGCCGAAGCGGCGCTGCGGACTCGACATCGGCTATATCTCCACCGCCACCCGCATTGAGAGCGACGGGCTCTACCTGGACCCCGTGCTGGTGCGCGGCACGCCCGTCGAGGGCGTCAACAATTACCGTGACCTGCCGCGTTACTCACCCGGGGAAACCATTCCCTTCGCCGGCCATGAGACGTGGAACGACCGGCCCGGCGTCGCCCCGGCCGGCCCCCCGGCCGGGGAAGCGCCCCTCGCCACCACCGAGCGCATGATCGAGCGGCTGCGGGAAGGCACTGTCGCGCGCTGAACCGGGCGTGCACAGCGGACGTGACGAACGCACAGATGGCTCCGCGGCGGGGCCCGGGAAAGGGCGGACCAGGAAATGCAGAGAGTTGTCTATATGCAGGACCGAGACGACGGCCAGCGGATGAAGGACGTCGTCTATGTCCATCCGCCCAGCTACAAGGGCGAGGAGTTCCCGAACCCCGCCGGACTGCCGCGTCCCGTGGTGGGCGGGCTGCCCTTTCCCTGGGTCACCCCCATGGCGGACGGTAAGCCGCTCTTCCGTGAGATCGAGCGGGTGAAGGCGGAACTCTGCCGCCGGCTGTGGGGCTGCCAGGTCTGCGGGAACGACCTCGACAGCACGGCCTGGGTGGCGCTCAAGGAGCCCGCGGAGGGTTCGGCGGTGGTCTCCTCCGCCGCCATCCATCCCGCGTGTCTTCGTCTGGCGGTGCAGTACTGCCCCGTGCTCGGCGACCCGGCCATGGGCTATGCGTTCACGGAGGTGTACGAGGACGACATCGTCGCCGTGACCGACGAGTCACCGGACCGCAACGACCGGGCACCGGCGGCCCGCTGGCATCTGCGTCCGGCCGCGGAGACCTCCCGGCCCGACCGGGTCCGTACGTTCCATTCGCTCTCCGATGTGCGGGGCTGAATCCTCCGCAGCCTGCGCAGTCTCCGCGGCCCCGGATACCGGAGGAGAGCCCTGATTGCCGGCCCGCGACCGGGTGAATCCGATTCAATTCACTCGCGGAAGCCGCTTGCTCGTCGACCCCACGACGATTCGGGATGAGCATCTGATCTCGCTCCTTGACCGACTGGACCGCGCCGGGGTCGATGTGCAAATCGCCTGCCTCCCGAACCGGTTCGGGGTGCCGACTTTCACCGTGTTGATCTGGTCGCCGCTCTTTCCTGTCGTATGTGCCGGTTCAGGCACACACATGGATGCGAACGTCGCGCTGTCCAGGGCGGTGACCGAGGCCGCTCAAAGTCGTCTCACCGAGATCAGCTCCACAAGAGATGACATACCGTCCGGCTTCGAACTTTCGAGAGATGCCTCTGCGGCCCCTGGCTTTCGTCCCCACCACGAAGGCATCGATTTCGTGGACGCCGTACGTGGCCAGGGCGGGGACTTCGACGACATGGAGTGGGAACTCAAAACGGTTGTGGGGCGAGTCAACGACGCCGTGGGCCACGAACCCTTGGTCGCCGATCTCTCGACACAGCCCGATCCGTTCAGTGTCGTGCGCGTGGTCTGCCCGGGGCTCGCCTATGCGGAGGGGCGCACTCTCACCTAAGGGCTGCCCCCGTGGTTCCCGGAGCCGCGGTGTGGTCGGCGGTGTCGGTCAACGGTCCGCAGGCCACCACCCCGCCACGGTCAGACCCGCCCTGCCCCCGGATCCCGGCCCTCGCCCTCCCCCGGCTGCTGCTGCTGCTGCTGCGCCAGCGTGGTCCAGGAGCGCAGGAGCAGGTCGAAGGCGTCGACGACGACGTCGTCCTGGATGCCGGCAGGGGCCAGCAGGCGCTGGATGAGCAGGCCGTCCTCCAGGGCGTGGACGATCAGGGCGAGGAACGCGGGGTCTGCGGGCGACTCGACCCCGCGGGCGGCGAACGCCTGCTCCAGGCCGGCGGCATGGGCGTCGCGGGCGAGGAGTTCCCGTTCCGCGAGCAGCGGCCGCAGTTCCTCGTTCCGCAGCGCGTGCAGGACGAGCTCCATGCGCAGGGCGAGCCATGCGGGCAGGTGCCGGGCGCGGTCGCGGTTCCAGGCCCGGAGCTTGTCGAGGGCGTCGGCGAAGGAGGTGGCGCCCTGGGTGAGAGCGCCGACTTCGTCCAGTTCGCGGCGGGTGCGGCGCTGCAGCAGCTCGGCGACGAGGGCGTTCTTGTCCTCGAAGTTCCCGTAGAAGGCGCCGCGGGTGTAGCCGGCGCGCTCGGCGATCTGCTCGACGGAGGTGCCGTTGACACCGCGTTCGGTGAACAGCTCGGCGGCGGCGTCCAGCAGGCGGCCGCGGGTCTGCTGCCGGCTCTCTTCGCGGGTCAGGCGCTTGCGTTCGGGTGTCACGACGGCATCCTACGGTGCACCCGGCCCGGATATTCAGTTCTGTATCCAAATACAGACCTGTATCTTCAATCTGAATCATCACTGACAGAGCGAAGGGAGGGCCCGATGGGGACGACCACGGAACTGTGGGCACTGAAGGCGTCGGAGCTGGCGGAGCTGGTGGGTCGGGGAGAGGTGTCGGCGGCGGAGGCCGTTCAGGCGCACCTGGAGCGGATCGCCGCGGTGAACCCGCAGGTGAACGCGGTGACCCGGCTACTGGAGGACAGCGCACGGCAGGCGGCGCGGGAGACCGACCGGCGCCGGGCCGCCGGGGAGCGGCTGGGCCCGCTGGCCGGGGTGCCGTTCACGGTGAAGGAGAACATCCACGTCGCCGGTTCGGCGACCACGCACGGCGTGCCGCACTTCCGCGACTGGGTGGCGCCGTCGGACGCACCCCCGGTGCGGCGGCTGCGCGCGGCCGGGGCGATTCCGGTCGGCCGCACCAACATGCCCGACCTGGCGATCGCCGGAGTGCACACGGTCAGCCAGCTGTTCGGGGACACCGTCAACCCGTGGGACCCACGGCGCACTCCCGGCGGCACCAGCGGCGGCGATGCGGTCGCGGTGGCGACCGGCATGGCGCCCCTGGGCCTGGGCAACGACTCCGGCGGGTCGGTGCGCAACCCGGCGACGTTCAACGGCGTCGCGGGGCTGAAACCGAGCTACGGACGGTTCCCGGCCGACCACCGGATGAGCGATCACGAGCCGGTCCTGGGCCACCAGCTCTTCCCCGCGGACGGGCCGCTGGCCCGGTCGGTGGCGGATCTGCGAGCGGCATACGAGGTGCTGGCGGGCACGGACTGGCAGGACCCGCGGGCGGTCCCGGCGCCGCTGTACGGACCGCGGCCGGACGCGCCGCTGCGGGTCGGCGTGGTGATGGACCCCGGCGGCCACGGTGACGTCCACCCGGACGTGCGCGCGGCGATCGAGGCGGCGGCCGCCGCCCTGGAGGATGCCGGGCACCCGGTCGAGGAGGTCGAGGTGCCACGCCTGCAGGACGCCCTCGACGGCTACGACGCGCTTCTGCGGGCCGAGTTCAGCCTGGCCTGGCCTATGCTCAGGCGGCTGCTCACCGACGACAGCGCCCGCCACATCGAGCTGGACATCCAGCGCCACCCGGCCGTCGGCCTGGAGGAGTACCTGCGGCAGACCGGGGTGCGCCTCGGCGTCCAGCGCGCGTGGGCCCGCTTCTTCGAGCACTGCCCGCTGCTGCTCGGGCCGGTGTCCACGCAGCCGGCACCGGAGCCGGTGATACCGCGGACCCCGGAGGAGCGCGACGCGATGATGTCGCCGATGCGCCTGCTGACCGCCACGACGTACGTGGGGGTGCCGGCCGTGGCCGTGCCCACCGGTCTCGCGGCCGGACTGCCGCAGGGCGTCCAGGTCGTGGCGGGGATGTACCGCGAGGACCGGTGCCTGGACGCGGCACAGCGGATCGAGGAACGCCTGGGCGTGCTCACGCCGCTGGACCCGCGCGCCCACCGGACCGACGGAGACCGCCAGGTCGACTGAGACCACCAGACCGACGGAGAGGAGAACTGGCAGAGAGGAGAACTGGCAGAGAGGAGAGCTGACGGGAGTGGGGAAGGCGCACTCCCGCCGAAGGGCCCGCGGCAGCCGGAGAGGCCCGGCCGCACGGAAGCCCAGGTTCCACTCAGATGGTCAACTACCGCCCCTGCACTGCAATTTGGCCATAAGTGGCTCAGAAGCGCCGCAATGACATCTTTGAGCCACCTGGACCGCCCAAATTCGGATGGCGATCGACGATCAGCTGCCTAGAATCAGCCACATCGGCCGGTCGCCCGCCTGGCCGATGCCGTGCACCGGTTCCGGGGGAGAACCACCGGGGTGCCGCCGTTCCTGGAATGGCGGCACCCAATGACGTGTGCGGAGAACCACTGCGGGCGGGGTGCGCCGTCATCTCGGCACCTGGGTACGGAAGGACCGGGCCGGCGAACGGGCCGGCGCGACCGTCCGAGAACAGCCCCGTACTCCTTGCTTCATGGAACCCACCGGCCCCCACCGGCCTTGATCGGGAGGGACGCCCGTGGCGCGCCGTCGCGATCGCCGACCTGCTGCTTTTCATGATCTGCTGGAGGCCTCTGTGACATCTCGCCCCGTCATCGCCGTTATAGGCGGTGGTGCCGCCGGAACCGCCTTCCTGGCCGCCTGCGCCCGCGAACTCTCCGCCGACAGCCGGGAGTTTGCCGCGGACATCCATGTCTTCGACCCGACCGACCGGTTCGGTCCGGGCGTCGCCTACGCACGGGACACCCACGCCGCCCTGTTAAACCGTCCGCTGTCGGCGATGTCCGTGGACTACAACGATCCTGGCCAGTTCCGCCGATGGCTCAATCGCTCCGCGGAGCAGCTGCGTTCCACCGCCATCCCGCTGGACTGGAAGGCCGCCTCGGCCTTCGCCCCCCGCGCCGCCTTCGGCCACTACCTGGAAGGGGTTTTCGCCGGGGCGTGCGACGACCTCGAACACCTCGGCGCCCGGGTGACGACCGTGCGCAGCTCGGTCACGGAGATCACCGAGGTCACGGAGGCCACCGGGGTTGCCGGAGCCGCCGGGGTTGCCGGAGCCGCCGGGGTTGCCGGTGCCTCCGAAGGTCCGGACGCCTACGCCATCACCACCGCTGACGGCATGACCTTCACCGCCGACAGCGTGATCCTGGCAGTGGGAACGCTGCCTCCCGTCGACGTTTTCGGCCTGGCCGGCGCACCGGGTTTCATCGCCCAGCCCTATCCACTGGCACCGTCACTGGCCTGCGTGGATCCCGCGGACCGGGTACTGGTCCTGGGCACGGGGCTGACGGCCGTCGACAGCGCGCTCGTGCTCACCGAGCAGGGCGTTGGGGTCACCCTGGCCTCCCGCTCCGGCTTCGTACCGGATGTGAGGTCCAGTCCGGTATCGCGCTGGGACGGTCCGGAACACTCCTTCGGCGGCCTGGAACTCGCCTCCCGGGGTGCGGTGACGCTCCGGGACATCTACGCCCTCATCGATTCCTCGCTCCGGGACCACGGCACCAGCCTGCGGGACGCGGTGCGCCCGTACGCGGAGCGGTGGCCCGCGGCGGAGCTGCTGCGGTCGCGGCTGGCGGACCCCGGCCCCGCCGCCCTGCTCCAGCGCTGCGTCACCGCACTCACTCCTGCGTACTCCGCGCTCTGGCGTGCGCTGCCCCCAGGGGAGCAGCGGGCCTTCCTGCGAAGACACCACCGTGCCTTCGCCTGCCTGCGGAACCCCATGCCGCCGGTGAACGCGCGCAAGCTGGTCGCTCTCGCCGAGGCAGGGGACGTCAGCTTCCGGCGCGGCGTCACCGCGGTGCGCAGGGAACCGGGCGGCGGCTTCACGGCCGCGTTCGCCGACGGCTCCACCGAGCGGTACGACCGGATCGTCAACGCCGTCGGCCGCACCAACGACCTCACCGCCGCACCCGAAGGCTCCCTTCTGCGGGACCTCGCGCGCCGGTCCCTGGTGGCCGCGCACCCGGCAGGGGGCATCCAGGTGGAACCGGAGAGCAACCGTGCGCTCCGTCCGGACGGCACCCCCCGGCCGGGCTTCCATGTGGTCGGCGACCTGGCCTCGGGCGTCCACTTCCATTCCAGCTCCATGGAGTACGTCGCCCGGCAGGCGGCGCGGGTCGCCCGGTACAGCGTCGACGAACACGACCGGTACGCCCTGCAGGCGGTCTGATGACCGACATCCGCCTCTCCCGGGGGCTCACCCTGTGCCTGATGTCACTGGTGTGTGTGCCCCAACTCGCCCTCGCCGCCTTCGTTCCGGCCATCCCGCAGATCGGGGCCCACTTCGGCGCGGGCGAGTCGGACCTCAGCCGCTCGATGGTCGGCTACATGGCGGCGTACGCCCTCTCCATGCTGGTCACCGGCCAGCTGGCCGACCGGTACGGAGCGAAGCGGACCCAGCTGGCGGCCCTCGCCCTGTTCGCGGGCGCCTCCGCACTCTGCCTGCTGGCCCCGAACGTCGCCGTCTTCATCGCCGGCCGGGTCCTCCAGGCCCTGGGCGCCGGCGCGGGTACGGTCATCGCCCGGCTCTGGGTGCAAAAGGACCTGCCGCAACGGGAACGGCTCAATGTGCTCACCGCGCTCACGACGGTGATCGCGGTGACCCCCGCCGTCTCGCCGCCGCTCGCGGGCCTTCTGGTGCAGTACGCCTCGTGGCGCGTGCTGTTCGTCTGTATGACGGCGGTCGGTGTCGCCACCCTCGTGGGCGCACTGTTCCTGCTGCCCTCCGACGAGCCGCGCAACAGACCGCAGACGCCCGCCGGACGGCAGACGACGGCACCGGGACCGGCAGCGGGACCAGCACCAGCAACAGCGACGGAACCCCCGCCCCACCCCTCCCCCGAAGGCCCCCTCACCGCGTACCGGCGCATCCTCGGCAACCGGGACTTCACCGTGTTCGCCACCGCCATCAGCCTCGCCTGGTGCGCGTACTTCACCTTCACCACCTACTCCAGCCACGCCATCCAGGTCGGCCTCGGTGCCTCCCCCGTCGAGTACGGGGCCCTGTACACGCTGGTGATCGCCGGTTACGTGACCGGGAGCAGCGTGGCCAAGCGCCTGGGCCGGGTGCGCTCCCTGGAGCTGGTCGCCCGGCTCGCTTCCTCGGTCGCGGCGGCCGCGGCGCTCGTGATGTCCGTCAGCGTGCGGATCTGGCCGGACGAGCCGCTGAGCCTGGTCGTCCCCATGGCGTTCTGCATGGTGGGAGTCGGGGCGATGTTCCCGACCTGCCAGGCCGGAATGATGCGCTACGACGGACCACACGCAGGCGCCGCCTCCGGCTTGTTCTTCGCACTGCAGATGGCCTCCGGCGCCGCCTACACCGGAGTGACCGGACTGGGCGGTGACCCGGAGTTCCCAGGACTCGCGGTGGCCATCGCACTGCCCGCACTCGCCCTGATGCTGGTATGCGCCGCCCTGATGCGCTCTGCCGCGGAACGGTCACCGCAAGGACCGGCGGACGCGCCGCGCCCGGTGCCCGAACGACAGCCGGCCGCGGAACCCGAGCGGACACCCGGACAGCCGGAGGCATCCGCGACGGCGGCAGTCCACCACGAGAAACAGGGCTCCTGACCGGCGGCGCCACACCTCGACGAAGGCCGGCACCGGACACATCCGCGTTGCTCAAAGAGCACCCGACCACGACACGTCGCGTCGTGGTCGGGTGCTCCCGCAACCGCTCCCCCACTCCCGGTCGCCACGCACACAAGCCTGCCGCCCATCGCTGAATCCGGGACCCACCGAAGTCAGCCGGCCCGTAGGGTCGCCTGCATGGGTGCCACGACAGCCGCCATGATCACTGCCATCGTCGGAGTGCTCGGCACACTCCTGGCGCCCTTGGTCGCCCAATGGGCGACGAAGCGCCAGCGCGCGCAGGAGCGCCAAACCGAGGAGAGCAGGCGGCTCTTCGAGGAACGACGTGCCGCGTACACCGCCATGAACCGAGCCTCCCGCCACTTCCACACCATGCTGAAGGACGCCCTGCACCGCTTGCGGGACGGGGTCTACACCGGCGACGACCGTGCCCGGGTCGAGGAGGCACGGCGGGACTACCGGGACCGCTACGCCGAGGCCCAGATGATCGTCCCCGAAACGGTACTCACGGCATCCCGCGAGCTGAACGTCGTCCTGGCCGGAATAGACGCCACTGCCAAGCGGATCGATCGCGGCCTCTCCAGAGAGGGAGAAACCGCCGATCAGGCACTCCTCGACCTGAAAGCCGCCGAACCCGCCCTCACCACCATGCGCCGGATCATGCGCGAAGACCTGGGCGTGGCCGACTGACCTGAATTCGCTCCAGCACACCCAGCACACCCAGCACTCCGAGCACGCCGAGCACGCCGGAGTGGCGGTCCCCTCCTACGTGCCCCGAGCGAGAGTCGGCCACTTGGCCATCGACCGATGAGCCGCTCCAGCAGGTGCTTGTTCGCGCACATGCGCCCCGTGCCAGGGATGACCGCAGGATCGGTTGCTCAGGTGGCGGAGAGTGCCAGGAGTGCGGGCAGGAGCACGCTTATTCCGTTGTTGACGGCGTGGACGCACACGCCGGGCCACACCGATCCGGTCTTGCGCAGCAGGAGTGCGGAGGTGGCGCCCACCACGAAGGCGATGGGC
Source organism: Streptomyces sp. NBC_00400 (assembly GCF_036048035.1). NCBI lineage: Bacteria > Bacillati > Actinomycetota > Actinomycetes > Kitasatosporales > Streptomycetaceae > Streptomyces > Streptomyces sp. NBC_00400. The sequence continues at coordinate 3,333,922 of NZ_CP107940.1, forward strand.
AGGATGACGTTCAAGCCGTGTGCGAGGGCGAAGATCGCGGAACTGGCGATGACGCCGACCCAGGGGCCGTAGCGCCCGAGAGCGTTGGCCAGTACACCGCGGAAGGCGAGCTCTTCGCCGATCGGGGTGGCGATCGAGCCGGAGAGGAGCGTGAGGGCGAACGAGAGTGCTCCCCCGCCGGCGGCGGCACGGTAATCACCCTGGGGGTTGCTGGTATCGCCGGAGAGGTGGACGTAGGCGATCGACACCACGATGTTCAGAAGGTATGCGCCCGCCCCGAGTCCGGCCCCGAGCAGGAGCCATTTCCAGGCCACTTGTCGCAGCCCGAACGCGCTCAGGTCCCGGACGCGGACGATGACGGCGGTCCCGAACGCACCGAGGCCGGCCAGCGCGGACACCGCATAGCCCACGACCCCACGGGCGACGGCCTGCTCGTCAGGCATCGAATCGAGCACGGCGATACCCGCGGCAACGAGTACGACGTACGTCACCGCCGCGACGGCGATCTCGGGCCATCCGGGCCGCTTCCTGGTGCGCGCCGGTGGTGCGACAGGCGGCGCCGCCGCGGGGACAGGGCTCAGGCGTTCGTTCCACATGGTGTTTCCCGTTCGTGGTCGGGCGGTGAGCAGTGAGAAGTGCAGGTGGCAGAGTCAGTGCGCGAGCACGTCCGCTCCGAGGGATGCGAGGGTGGCGACGACCGCTCCCGGACTAGTACGCCGTACCGGCACACCGTACCAGTACATCGTGCCAGTACGCCGTACCTAGTACGGCGTACTACTATGCGCACATGTCGAGACGGGATGAGATCATCGAAGCGGCGCTCCGGCTGGCGAAGGCCGAGGGCATCGGCACCCTGAGCGTGCGGGCGGTCGCGAACGCGACAGGCATCGGGCCGACGACGTTGCGCCACTACTTCCCGTCCCAGGCCGAGTTGCGCCAAGCTGTCGCGGTCGCGATCGTCAGCGGGTCTCTCGACGACCTGGCCATCGCGGACGACACGCGTGAGCCGGTCCAGCGGCTGTACGACTGCCTCCTGCAGTTCCTTCCCCGGTCCGAGCACCAGGAGGCGGAACTGGGCGGCTGGTTCGAGTTGCTCCGGCTCACCCTGGGCCCGGAGCCCCTCCCGGCGGTACGCGGGCTACTGGAGAGCGGGCACCGCTCGTCCGCGCAGGTGCTCCAGCGGTGGCTCGGAACGCTCGCCGACCAGGGGCACGTGGTGCCCGACGATGTCGACACGCACGCCACCCGCGCTCTCGCGCTGATCGACGGGCTCCATCTGAACCTCCTGATCGGCCCCGAGCGCTTCAACCTCACGGCGGCGAGGGAAGCCCTCCGGTGGTTCGCCGAGCGCGTGATCACGTAGCTTCAGGGGCCGACAGACCTGTGGCTTATCGCGGGGTCTGCCGGGATCCGCAGACGCCAGAAGCCCCGGGCCATCACCCACCGGCCCGGGGCTTCCTCCCTGTTCACGCTCAGATTCCGTACGTACGAGGCCGAGAGCTGTCGAGTAGCAGCGAGATCCACTGAGAGTGATCTTGCAGCTCAACGGCCCCATGCTTGACATCCTTGCAGGTCAGCGGCCTGCGAGGGGAATGCGCGTCAAGCGAAGGTCGTCGGTTCGAATCCGACAGGGGGCTCCCCGCAGGGGCATCCCTCAAGGGCGCACGTGCGCGTACAGATCGCACACGCCGTTCACAAAGCCCTCGGCCGACAGGTACTTCTCGGCCAGCAGGCGCACATCACGGCGGTCGGTCCGCAAGGCGTTCCGGACGTCCGCCATGATCTGCGTGGCGTCCTGACCGCAGTACGCGCCGGTGAGGTTGTAGTGCATCAGGGCGTCGACGTTGTCCTCGGTGACGAGGCCGGCATAGCCGTAGCCCGCGCAGATGGTCGGTATTCCCGTCGCCATCGCCTCCATGGCGCCACGGCCGAGTGAGACGACCACGTCCATTTCGCCCAGCAGGTTCGGTATGGAGTGGCAGGGCACGTGGTTGATCAGAATGATCTCGCTGCCGAAGCGGTCGCTGATGTCCCAGAAGCCCGGTCCGTCGCCGGCCGCGTAGACGAGGAGACCGGTCCGGTCGAGGTTCTCGATGACCTGGCCGACCAGTGCCTCACGTCCCGAATCCATACGGCAGTAGACGAGCACCCGGGGCCGTTCCGGAGTGCTCGCGCGGGAGACCTCCGGGAAGCGGTCCAGATCCACGCCCTGACGGACCAGTGCCGCCTTCCCCGCAGGGAGATATGCCTCCTGAAGGGTGCGCGCGTTCTCCGTCATGCAGAGGAAGCGTTCGCAGCGCGAGACGACGTAGTCCGACGAACGGCGCCCCGGATGGTGCACGATCCGGAAGGCGGGGACCGTGACAGGAAACTGACGGAGCATCAACTCGGCGTCCTCGTCGACGAGGATCAGGTCGGTCTCGTCCGACGGCCCGATGTCCTCGGTCACGGAGATCGAGTCCATGTCCCTGAGCATCGGCGCAAGGGGGAAGTTGCGCAGTTCGTCGACCACGAGGCGGACGTCGTGCCCCTCCCGGCCCATGACTCGGAGCAGGTCGAGGATGAAGCTGTGCTGGCCGTAGGTGTGGTACCGCCCGCCTTGCTTGTGCTTCCCGTCGTAGATCGAGTTGGAGCCGGCAGCGAGCAGATAGGTTATGTGCACGGTGTCCTCATGGATTGTCCTGTGCCGGCCGGACTGTGGCAGTGCCGACCAGGGTTGCCGTTGGTCTCGGAAGTACAAGTCGGAATCCCGTGTCGGTGCGCGTGACCGACAGGGCGCGGGCCATCACCAGGGCGATGCCGAGGACCAGCACGGTGACGGCCACGGCGCCCCCGCTGAGGCCGAGGACTACCCGGGGTCCCCAGAGACGTGCCAGCCAACCCGACGTCAGCGTGCCCAGCAGCCAGCCGACTCGGTAGACCGACAGGTAGAGCGCCAGCACACGACCGCGGAGTTCGGGGTCGGTCCACAGTTGCGCCAGAGTGAGGAGGGCGGTTCGCAGGACCACGGATATCACTCCGATCGGGAAGAGGACCGCGATCAGCGTGACGACGGTCGGCATCGCCCCGGCTGCTGATTCCAGGACACCGAGCAGCAGCGTGCCGACCAGCACGGTGCCGAGCGCGGGCTTGGCCCGCCACATGGCGCAGGCTCCGGTGAGCGCACCGACCGAGATGGCGGTCAGCAGCGTGCCGTAGGTGTCCGCCCCCTTCCCGAGCTGGTCCGACAGGAGCAGCAGCAACGGCGGAAGGCTGGTCGCGAAAACGCTCACCACCGCCGTGATGGCCAACAGCAGGAGGAGATCGCGCCGCGGTGCGAGGTAGCCCACGGCGCGCCACAACTGTGCCCGCTCCTTGGGTGCCTTCTGCCGCTCGTGCAGTTCTCCGGGCCGCATGAAGAGCAGTGCCGCGATGACCGCGACGTAGGACACGGCGTTTGCCGAGATCACTCCGGCCGTGCCCAGCCATCCGATCACGGGCCCCACCAGCGCGGCCCCCACGACCACCGAGAGGTCCAGTATCGCGTTGTTGATGGTGATCGCCTGGCGCAGATGACTGTCCGCCGCGATCTCGGACACGAACACCTGCGTGGTGGGCACCCCCACCGCGTTCACGGCACCCACGAGCAGAGCGCTGACGACGAGTTGCCACACGGTGAGCGCGTTGTGCGAGGCCAGCAGGCCGAGCACTGCCGACAGGACCCCCAGGGCCGCGCTGGTCCCGATCAGTACGGGACGCGCGGGCAGGCGGTCGGCGACAAAACCGCCGAACGGCCCTGCGACCAGCATGGCGAAGATGGGCGCGGCGGTGACGACTCCGAGCACAAAACCGTTGTGGCTCAGTCGCAGCGCGATCCAACCCAGCGCCACCACCTGCATGCTGGAGCCGATCTGGGATATCAGTTGGCCGATGAAGAAGAGCCTGCTGTTCCGGAAAGAGAACAGACTGCTCCTCTCCGTTCCCGGCCGCTGCGAACGCATACTCACCACAGTCAGGCGGCGGTTATTTGGAGCAGATCGCGCATTGCCCGGGTGGCTCTCGCTTCGCAAAGACGGGAGGAATCGCGGACGGTGGCGGTGAATGCGGGGCGAGTTGCGTGCATGGTTCCTCAGGCGTCGGGAGACTCCGGTCATCGAGGGCGCGTCGGCAGCCTCGCCTGTTCTCACGGATTCCAGCGCCGGTAGGTTCCATCCAAGCGCGTTAAGTTTTGGCAACAACGCGTTGAAGCACGCGCGTTGGCCACGACCGCCTTGCATCGGGCAATGACCTGACGGTCCGTCATGCGCAAGGTGTCGTCCGCCCAGGCATAGACTGCCCATCGGCGGATGCTTGGCCGTAACCTGTCGCCATGTCGTTCACGCACCATCTCCATCAGACACGCAAAGCGTTTTTCCCACTCGCACTGCCCGATATCGACGCCGAAGTGACCGTCTGCACCGATGCCGCTCACTTCAGGGCAGAGACCGGACGGATATACGACAGCGTCTTCCCGGAATCCGAGCGGTCCTTCGTCGTACCGCCGGAACGTCGCGAGGCGGTCGATCGGATTCGCGCGCAGCGCGGGGACATACACCGGGAGTACCTGCTGCTCCGGGACGGCCAAGGGGCCGTGGCCGGCTGGCTGACCGGGGAGGTGGAGGACCACGAGACGTTCTACGTGCGCACCGTGGGAATCGTTCCCGAGTATCGCCACACCGGAATCACCGAGCGTTTCTACCCTCATTTCCTCGGATACATCAAGGCATTGGGGTACGAACGGCTGACGTCCCAACACCACCCGAACAACAGGGCCATCATCATTCTGCAACTCCGCGCGGGATTCACCATAGAGGGCTACAACGTCGACGAACGGTGGGGCCCGCAGGTCAAGATGGTGCGCTATTTGCACGACGACCGTGAGGCCGAGTTCCACCGGCGGCTTCGGCTTCCGGTGTACGACCGGAGGCGCTGAGTGTTGACGCCGATCTCTCACGACGAGAGCACGCCGGGCTGGTCAGCTCCCGACTCCCTTCCTCCGGTGGTGCGGCACGGCCCTCGCACCAGGCGCGAGGTGGCGCTGACATTCGACGCGGACCTCACGGCGCACATGCGCAAGCGCCTCGCGACCGGCGAGGTCGCCTCGTACGCCAACATGCAGGTGGCCAAAGAACTTCAGCGGGCGAATGTGCCCGCGACGATGTTCCTCACCGGCCTCTGGATGGAGGAATACCCGGCCGAAACCCGCTATCTGGCCGCTGACGAGCGGTTCGAGCTGGGGACGCACTCGCAGACCCACCGTGCTTTCCAGAGGAACTGTTTCACCCTCGGATACGCGCCCCCCGAGGAGATGCTCGAAGAAGTCGTCCGGCCGATCGAACACCTCCGGAATACGACACCGCGGTACACCCGCTACTTCCGTTTTCCCGGTGGCTGTTACGACGAGACGGCACTGCGCGCCATCGCGCCGGCGGCCGTCACGGTCGTGGACTTCGACGTGGTGTCGGGCGACGCGTTCTGCGATTCCGCCGACAAGATCGTCGAACAGACCCTCGGCCGGGCGGCCAACGGCTCCATCATCCTCATGCACCTCGGGGGCCCCAACGCCCCACAGACCGCCCATGCTTTACCACGAGTGCTCGACGGCCTCCGCACCGCGGGGCTGACCCCGGTCACCCTCTCCCGGCTCCTCGACGGGACACCCGCTCACGCATCGGTTCCCCCGGGCGAACGGCCGGCCACGACCGAGCGATGACGTCACCCACCACGCAGTAGGCGGCAGCCCTTCACCACTTCGCCGACCGGCAAGCAGAAGGGCTGCCGCTACGGGCGGAACCGCCGCTGTCCGGCGTCGCCTCCGGCGGCTTTCACCATGCGTGAGCCCTTCATGGCCTGGTGCAGACGCAGACCGCTGGTCAGGGGGGTGGCACCGTCCCATTCGTTCTGGAGGATCAGGGCACTGACGTTGTTGTTCACGGTGGTGGCGGGTTCGCTGCCCTTGCTCCAGCGAGAGCCAACGGAGGTCGTCGCCCGTGAGCATCTTCCCGGCTTCGCAGGGGCGGGTCGCGGGTCCTCTCGTTGCAGGGTTCTCAGCCAGTGCGAATGCTTCTCGGCGCCAGGTCACGGAGCATCCACCCATGCGCCAGTTCCGGGTCATCCTCTGGGCTGACAGGCCCTGACAAGTCCCCTCTACCGGGGCCGGGTCGGCGCTGCCGGCCGCAGCCATGGAAACCGCCGCCGCCACATCCTGGACCGGTCAGGGTTCGGTGGAGATCCGTGTACGACTCGAGGAGGACACCGAAGGGTACGCAGGTGTGATGGTTTCGCACGGCGCGGAGTGCAAGATCGGCGCAGTGTCCCCAAGTACGCAGTGATGCGGGGCACGGTGACCGCCGATTCGCCGGCACGGGCCTCCCAGATCCCCACCACCCACCACCACGGAATCGTCCACCGGCTGAGCCGAACGGCTGAACAGGAAGACACCGATGCTCTCCTTCGTCCCGACCGCTGTCTTCCTCATTCTTTTCGGTATCGGTGTGCGGCAGGACCGTCGGCGTTTCCGCAACGCGGTCCTCTTCGGGCTGACTCTGATCAGCCTTTCTCTCGCCCTGCTCTTCGAGGCCCGCCACCTGCCCGCGGTCCTGGCCGTGATGGTCTACACGCTGGTCCTCCTGCTCCCCGCCCTCGGCGTGGTGGCGCTCGGCGGCTTCCTGATCGCCAACGGGCTCACCATGATCAAAAAGGAGGGTTGCCGACCGGCAAACCTGCTCGCCGGCCTGCTGGGCGTATCGGTCTTCGGCGTGACCTTCCTACTGTGGTCAGTGAACGACGAGGTGCCCGCCTACGCCGCCTTCGCCCGTGCTGTGCTCCTCCTCTCCGTCTACGTCTCCTTCCTCTTCCTTTGTTTCCTCACCTACGCCTTCCTCTACGGGCGGATCACAGTCCGGGGCGATGTGGACTTCGTGGTCATGCTGGGCTCCGGTCTGATCGGCGGCGAGCGAGTGCCGCCGCTGCTGGCTTCCCGGCTGCGTAAGGGCCTGGAGATCCACGACGCGCAGATCGCGCGCGGCGCCCCGGCCCCGGTCCTGCTCGCCTCCGGCGGCCAGGGCCCGGACGAAAAGCTGCCCGAGGCCACGGCGATGTCGCGCTGGCTCATCCAGCAGGGTGCCCCGGCCGGGCACATCCAAGAGGAGTGCCGCTCCCGCACCACCGACGAGAACCTTCACTTCAGCCGCGAGATCATGACAGTCAGCAAGACGGACTACCGTTGCGTGGTCGTGACCAACAACTTCCACGCCTTCCGCGCCGCCATGACCGCCCGCCAGACCGGGGTCAACGGTCAGGTGCTCGGCTCGCCGACAGCGAAGTACTTCTGGCCCAGCGCCACCATCCGCGAGTTCGTCGCCGTGTTCTGGGAACACAAGAAGGTCAATCTGAGCATCTGCGCCGCCTTGACCGTCCTGGCGGTGACGACAGTCGGCGTGTAGTCCGACGTTCCGCCGCTGTCCGGCCATGCGCCAGGGACGGGCATCGAGCCCTGCCGCGGCTTGGCGGCACGGCTGCCGCCGGCACGAGAAGCGGCGGGGGAGGCGAGGTCCCGCAGTTCGTTCAGCGGGAGTTCCAGGTGCAGCTGCCGAGTCCGGCTTCTCCTGCGCGATGGTCCCGTGGGCGGTGGCCACGACGGCCGAACTCCTGTGGGCGGCCGGCCGGTGGACTCTGGTCCGGCGCGCGTGCGTCGATGGCACCCGCCTCCCTCGCCCCTACCGGTCGGTACGACGATCGATTGATGCATGGGTAGCCGAAGTGCTGCATGCTGGTCCAACCGACCTGGCAATTCGTTGAGAACTGAACCACCTATGGGCGACCAGGCGGACGGGGCAGTGCACGGTCCCACTGCCGGTGACGACCCCCTCACACCCATGAAGGATGGAGCCGCCATGCGACTTCGCGATGTCGCACGGGCCGAGCCGCGCATTCCCGGACCGCCTCCCGCGCCGTCACCTCCCCCCGCAAAGGCACAGGGGTGTCGACGGCTCCCGGGGTTCCTTTGGGCACGGCCGCTGTGGTGGGACAGCCGCCGGAGCATGGTCTTCGACATCCTGGTCGCGCTGGCCGCGCTGGGCTATGCCCTGCTCCCCACCCTCCTCTTTGGCGACCCGGTGGACCATCCGCTCGGGCTTTCCGGACCGGTCTTCTTCGCGCTGTCGGCTTTGACCGGGCTGGCGCTGGTGGTGCGGCGGCGCTGGCCGGCGGGGCTGTGTGCCGCGGTGATTCTGCTCATACCTGCCGACATCTGCGACCAGGCGCTCCCCATCTGCCTGTACTCCCTGGCGAAGTACGGCCGCAGCCGGCGCACCCTGGCGGTGTTGTCCGCCGTTGCCACCGTCGCCACGGCCGCCCGCGTACTCCTCACCGGCCAGGGTGAGTTCACCGTCGTGGGCCTGGTGTCCGGCCTTCCGAACGTGGGTTTTCTCACGGTCGTGCCGGTCCTGGCCGGCATGTATGTGGGGGCGCGGCGGACGGTGGTGTTGAACCTGCGGGAGAAGGCCGAACGCCTCGAACGTGAGCAGCACTTGCTGGCGTCGCAGACCCGTATGGAAGAGCGGGCGCGGATCGCCCGGGAGATGCATGATGTGGTCGCCCATCGGGTCAGCTTGATGATCATCCACTCCGGAGCCCTGGAAGTCGGCATGGCGGATGGCGAGCACACCGGCCAGGTCCGGCTCATCGGCGAGATCGGCCGGCAGGCGCTGGACGAGCTGCGCCAGGTACTCGGCGTGCTGCGGGTCGACGAAGGCGAGGAGTCCGCGCCGCGTGCGCCGCAGCCGACCCTGACCGACCTGTCCAGGCTGGTCGACGAGTCGCGCGCGGCCGGTATGCGGATCGAACTGACCACGTCGGGCCCCTCCCGGCTGCTGGACGCGACGGCCGAGCGCACCGCGTACCGGCTGGTCCAAGAGGCGCTGACCAATGTGCACAAGCACGCGGGAGGAGCCGCCACCCACGTCCGGCTGCGGTACGTGCCCGGCGAGTTGCACCTCACCGTGGACAATGAGGTGCCCGGCGCGCCGTCGACCGCGCGTCTGCCCAGTGGGGGCCACGGCCTGGTCGGGCTCCGCGAACGCGTCACTGTCCTGGGCGGAGCCTTCGAGGCGGGCCCGAAGCCGGACGGCGGGTTCCGGGTCTCGGCCGTGATACCCACGAGGGAAGAAACACCATGAGCATTCGCGTCCTGCTGGCCGACGACGAGGTCCTGGTCCGGTCCGGCTTGAGCATGATCCTGCAGGCCGATCCGGGCATCAGCATGGTGGCCGAGGCGGGCAACGGGGTGGAGGCCGTGCATCTGACCCGTGTGCACCGGCCCGATGTGGTGCTGATGGATATCCGGATGCCGGTGATGGACGGGCTGGCCGCGACCGTGGAGATCGCCAAGCTGCCCTGCTCGCCCAAAGTAGTGGTGCTCACCACCTTCGACCTCGATGAGTACGTGCACGCGGCCCTGGAAGCGGGAGCGATGGGCTTCCTGCTCAAGAACATCCCGCCCCACGACCTCACACACGCCGTCCGGACCGTCCACGAGGGGAATGCCATGCTGGCCCCTTCGGTGACCCGCAGACTGATCTCCACCTTCTCCACCCGCGGCACGTTGCGGGGCACCGAGGCGCGCCGCCGCATCTCGGCCCTGACCGAACGCGAGGTCGAGGTGCTGGGGCTGGTCGGCCAGGGCATGTCCAACGCGGAGATAAGCGGCTTGCTGCACATGAGCGAGTCCACGGTGAAGACCCACATGACCCGCCTTCTCGCCAAGCTTGAGTGCACCAACCGCGTCCAGGCCGCGATCCTCGCCTACGATGCCGGGCTTTCTTGAGGCGTCGCGTCAGGCGTCGCGCTCGGCCAGGAGATACACGGCCCCCGCCGCCGCTACCTGGCGTGCGGGCCCGCCCGCCTGCTCCCTGGGAGGGGCAGGCGGGCGGGGAACGGGGAACAGGCCCGGTGAGCGGCGCCTATGCCCGTGGCGCGCTATTCGGCCTTGATGGCCGCGAGCATGTTCAGCTTGGCCGCGCGGCGGGCCGGCCACAGTGCGGCCAGGACGCCGACGAGTGCTGCCAAGGCGAAGAAGAGGCCCATCCGGCCCCAGGGCAGGACCAGTTCGTACTCCTTGAAGTCAACGGTGATCAGTTCACCGGCCGCCCAGCCGAAAAACACGCCCAGGCCGATGCCGAGCACCCCGCCGAAGAGCGAGATCACCAGTGACTCCAGCCGCACCATGCGCTTGACGCCGCTCCGGTCCAGGCCGATGGCGCGCAGCATGCCGATCTCCGGCGCCCGTTCGAAGACCGACATCGCCAGGGTGTTGATGACGCCGAGCACCGCGACGATCACGGCCATGGCCAGCAGCCCGTAGAGCATGTTCAGCATCAGGTTGAGCTTCTGCGAGAGGCTCTCGGAGATGTCCTGCTTGTCCGCGATGGTGATCGCCGGGTTCTTGCCGAGCGCCGTGACCAGCGAGTCCTTGGTGGCCTCGGTGGCACCGTCCCTGGTCTTGAGCAGTACCCGTTCATCGCTGGTCTGCTTCTGGTGCGGGGCCAGGGTGGCGTTGTCCAGGATGATGCCATTGATCATGTCATCGCCCTGGTAGATGCCCGAGACGGTCAGGGTGGCCTTCTTGCCGTCCTCGAACGTCACCGGGATGCGGGAGCCGGGCTGCCATCCCTTCTCCTTGGCGGTGACCTGCGGCACCACGGCCCGGTTGCCGTGCAGTTCGCCGAGCGAGCCCTTGGTGAAGTCGAGCTGGGTGAGCTTCCCGAAGTCCTTGCCGTTGACGCCGGTCAGGTAGTCGGTCTCGGTCCCGATCCGCGCCTGGGAGAGACGCATGGCGCTGGACGCGGTGACCTCGTCGAGGCCGCCGAGCTTCTTCGCCACGTCGGGCGAGAGCGTGCCGGTGGCCATGGAGACGACATAGTCCGCCTTCAGCGCCTCGGTGGCCCGCTTGTCCTGGCCCTTCTGCACGCTGCTCGCGATCACCGTCAGGCCGGTGATCAGGGTCAGCCCGACCATCAGCGCGGAAGCGGTGGTGGCCGTGCGGCGCGGATTGCGGAGCGCGTTCTGCCGGGCGAGGGTGCCCGGGGTGCCGAAGGCGCGCAATACGGGCGAGGCCAACGCGATCAGCGGACGGGACAGCAAAGGCGTCAGGACGAACACACCGATCAGCAGCAGCAGCGCACCGCCGCCCATCATGGCCTCGCCGTCCTTCATGCCGGTGGCGACCAGCACACCGGCCGTACCGGCGCCCGCGAAGAGCGCCCCGATGGTGTTGCGGACGACCAGGGACTTGGTGGTCGCGGTGGCGTGCACGCTGTTCATTGCGGCGACCGGCGGGATCTTCGCGGCGCGTCGGCCCGGCAGCCAGGCGGCCAGCACGGTCACGGCGATGCCGACGATCATCGAGATCAGGACCGTGGACGGCGAGATCACCAGCGGCCCGTCAGGCACCGTCGCGCCGAACGTGCCCATCAGGGCGCGCAGTCCGGCGCCGATGCCGATACCGGTGGCCAGACCCGTGACCGCGGCGACCGCGCCGACCACGAACGCCTCGATCAGCACCGAGCGGGTGACCTGACGGCGGCTGGCGCCGACCGCGCGCAGTAGCGCCAGCTCCTTGGTGCGCTGGGCGACCAGCATGGTGAAGGTGTTGGCGATGAGGAAGACACCGACGAACAGGGCGATACCGGCGAAGGCGAGCAGGCCGGTCTCGATGACCTTCATCCTCTTGGTGGTCATCTCGGCCTGGGTGTCGGCGAGCTGCTTGCCGGTGATGGCTTCGGCGCTGCCCTTGGGCAGAATCGCGTCGATCTCGGTCTTCAGGGCCGTCTGGGAGGTGCCCGGTGCGGCCTTGACGTCGATCTCGCTGAATGTGCCGGGTGCGGCGAACAGCTTCTGTGCGGTCGGGGTGTCGAACAGCGCGAGGCTGCCGCCGGCCACGACCGCGCCGTCGTCGGTGGTGAAGACGCCGGTCAGCTTCTGCTCACGGACCGGGCCGTCGACGGAGAGGCGGACGGTGTCGCCGACCTTGTAGCCGGCCTGGTCCGCGGTGCGGGCGTCGAGCGCGACCTCGTGGGCGCCCTTTGGGGTGATGCCGTCGCGCAGCGGGTAGCGGGCGTCCTTGCCGTCCTTGCCGGGGAAGTAGTTGCCGCCGAGGGTGGAGAGCCCGTCGCCGATCGGCTTGCCCTTCTTGTCGGCGATGGCGATGAAGCCGGTGACGGTGCCGGTGACGGAGGCGGCGCCGGGCACCTGGGCGGCCTTGTCGAGCAGCTTGCGGTCAAGCCGGGAGTCCGCGCCGGGCGCGCCGCTGCCGCTGTCCGAGGACTTCGGCTGGATGGCGACGTCGACGTTCTCATAGCCCTTCTCGGAGCTGGCCCGGTAGGCGTCGGAGAGGGTCGCGGTGAAGACCAGGGTGCCGGAGACGAAGGCCACGCCGAGCATCACGGCGAGGACGGTCATCAGCAGCCGGGCCTTGTGCGCAAGCACATTGCGCAAAGCGGTACGGAACATGGTGGTTCAGTCCTGGAGGAGTGGTCCGAAGTGAGGGTGGCGGCTGCTGGTCAGGTCGTACGGCCGTGGGTGCCGGGGCCGGGGGTCCGGGCGGAACCCCCGGAAAGGTGCCGCATCCGCTCCAGCACCGTGTCGGCGGTCGGGCCGGGCATGTCGTCGACGATCCGGCCGTCGGCGAGGAAGACCACCCGGTCCGCGTAGGAGGCGGCGACCGGGTCGTGGGTCACCATCACCACGGTCTGGCCCAGTTCGCGCACGGAGTCGTGCAGAAAGCCGAGGACCTCGGCGCCGGAGCGCGAGTCGAGGTTTCCGGTCGGCTCGTCGGCGAAGATGATCTCGGGCCGGGAGGCCAGCGCGCGGGCGACCGCGACCCGCTGCTGCTGGCCGCCCGAGAGCTGGCTGGGGCGGTGCTTGAGGCGGTCGGCCAGGCCCACGGTCTGCACCACGCGGTCCAGCCAGGCGCGGTCCGGCTTACGGCCGGCGATGTCCATGGGCAGCGTGATGTTCTCCAGGGCGGTCAGGGTCGGCAGCAGGTTGAACGCCTGGAAGACAAAGCCGATCTTGTCGCGCCGGAGCTGGGTGAGCTTCTTGTCCTTCAGCCCGGTCAGCTCGGTGTCGCCGATCCTGGCAGAACCGCCGGAGATCGCGTCCAGCCCTGCCATGCAGTGCATCAGCGTCGACTTGCCGGACCCGGAGGGGCCCATGATCGCCGTGAACTGGGCCTGCCGGAACTCGACGGAGACCGCGTCCAGGGCGACCACCTGGGTCTCGCCCTGTCCGTAGACCTTGGTGAGGTCCGTGGCGCGGGCGGCCGCCGCGGTGGCGCGGGGGGCGGTGGCGACGCCGGAGTGGTGGGTGGTCACGGGAGGGTGCTCCTGTCGGCAGGTAGGAAGAACCTGATCCGCCGCGGCCACAAAGGTTCCGGCCGCGAACGGGAGGCGGACGCTTGCCATCGTGGGCCAGAGAGCGGAGGGCGGGCGTCCATCCATCTGCCACTCCTCGACCACCCCTTGGTCGTATCCGTGGCCGCGTCCGGTCATCCCTGCGGAGGAGCCGGAGCCGGAGCCGGAGCCGGAGCCTGAGTCGGAGCCGGAGCCTGAGTCGGAGCCGGAGCCTGAGTCGGAGCCGGATGCTGTTGCCGCGCCCGCGGCAGCCGGACGGATGGCACATCGGGGTGACGGGCATGCGGAGGAGGCATCGAGTTCTGTCACTTCGTGTGCGACGCCGCCGAGTCGAGTCGGCCGAGCGCTATGAGGGCGCGGCCGGTGTCAAAGACCAGGCCGATGAGCAGGCGGCCTGGCTCTTTTCGGACGCGTTCCGTTCACGGGTGCACAGCCGCCGGCCATCCCTGACTGTGCGATGAGGGGCACATGAAATGCGCCTCAGGATGCGAGATGACACCGGTTGGATCGCCCCTAGGGGGCTTGCGCCCCTCAACTGAGCGCGTCAATCAGTGCGTTACGGCACGCTCCTGGCACGTGCCCTGGAAATGCTCCAGATAACGAACAAGCCCCGGGTCATTGACCTGGGGCTTTCGCAGGGAGCGGGTGACGGGAATCGAACCCGCGCTCTGAGCTCGGGAATCAGGGGGCTTTCGGGTGCCTGATGACTCCTTGACCAGGGAGAACGTTGTAGTGCGCATGCCGCCCGAGGGCGGGATCGCCACGAACCCGGGCAGCCATGTGGTCGATCCGAACAGTCTGACCATGCCCTTGGTGAAGGGGCCCACGTCGAGCGCAGTGCTGAACGCATCGTGATGCCGGTGGTGGCCTGGGACCGGCCCGCGGACGAGCTGCAGGCATTGGACCATGTGGCTCGGTCCAGCGCCTGGCGGTCCCCGCGCGGCGCCTCTACTGGGGCGCTCCCGCCAACTCCCGCTCCCGCTCCCCCGTTCGGCCCCCATCACCCCGCCCCCGGTCGCCGGAGGCGCGCCGCGGCAGGGCGAAGATCAGCAGGAAGATGCCGACCAGGATGCCCGCGGCCCACAGCAGCACGCTGTGGAAGCCGTCGATGAAGGCGGCGCTGCCCGCGCCCTGCCGCAGGTGTTCCTCGACGACGTTAAAGAAGATCACCGAGACCAGGCTGAAGCCGAGCGCGTTGCCCATCTGCATCACCGTGTTGATGAGCCCGGACGCCGAACCCGCGTGCTCCCTCGGCACCTCGGAGAGGATCGCGTTGGTCAGCGGGGCGATGATCAGTCCCATGCCGAGACCCATCACAACCAGCGGGAGCGTCATCTGCCAGGAGGCGATGGACAGGCCGTAGTGCCCGGACTCATACACGTAGATCAGGACGCCCGCCGCCATCGTGAGCGCGCCCGCCTGGAGGACCTTGCGACCGAAACGCGGCACCAGCCTCTGCACGGAGATACCGGCCGCGAACGAGACCGCGAGGGAGAACGGCACCCCGGTCAGGCCCGCCCGCAGCACGCTCCAGCCGAGGCCGAGTTGCATGTAGAGCGTCCAGGTCAGGAAGAAGATGCCGGTGATGACGCCGAAGACGGTCTGCACGGCGATGCCCGCCGCGAAGCTCTTGACCTTGAACAGGGACAACTCGATGAGCGGGGAGCCGTCGCGCCGGGTCTTCGCCCTCTCGTACGCGATCAGCACGCCGACGATCACGACGGACGCCGCCATCATGGCGTAGCCCCACAGTGGCCAGCCGTTCGCGCGGCCCTCGGTCAGCGAGTAGACGAGTGCCAGCATCGCGAGCGTGACGAGGACGACGCCGACCAGGTCCAGCTTGAGGGCCTTCGGCGCCTTCGACTCGGTGATGATGCGCGAGCCGAGCAGCAGCGCGGCGATGCCGACGGGCAGGTTGATCAGGAAGATCGGGCGCCATTCGAGCCCGGCGATGTTCCACTCGGTCAGCAGCGCGCCGAGCAGCGGCCCCGTGACGCCCCCAGCCCCACGATCGCGCCGTACAGGCCGAAGACCTTGCCGCGTTCGTGTGCCGGGAACGTCGTGTGCACGATCGACAGCACCTGCGGCACCATCAGCGCCGCCATGCCGCCCTGCAGGATCCGCGAGGCGACCAGCATCTCCGGGTTCGCCGCGAAGCCGCACAGCGCAGAGGCGACGGTGAACCCGCCGATGCCGAGGAGGAAGATGCGCTTGCGGCCGAAGATGTCGCCGAGCCGGCCGCCCGTGATGAGCAGGGCCGCGAAGGCGAGGGCGTACCCGGCGGTGTTCCACTGGATCTGCGCGGCCGAGGCGCCGTCGTTGTGCTGGATGGTCGGCAGGGCGACATTGGCGATCGTGATGTCGACGAGGTCCATGAAGGCCGCTGTCATGACGATGGCCAGGGCGAACCAGCGCCGGCGGTCGGGAGGGTCCACGGACGGCCCCGGCATACTGGCACTGGGTGCTGTGGTTGAGGTCATGCGGAGAACGTAAACGGGGTTGAGGTCAGGTCATGTCCTGGATGACCATCCTGGAGAACATGACGATGACCAGCACGGACACCCCGGCCCGCCCGGTTGCTCCAGCTCTTCTCCCTCCTGCAGATCCGCGGGAACGGCCCGGCGGCGGAGCATGTCCCAGAGGCGGCGCGAGTGGATGTCAGCGCGGTCGAGGAGGGGACGCCGCTGGAACTCGATCTCCTTCCCCAGGCCCTCGCCTCCCGTTCGCTTGTCAAAGACGGCCGTCAGCAGACCGGTATACCGCGCCCTGCGCAGCCGTCCTGTCCTGGCTGCCGAGGCAACCGCTGCCATCGTCCCCAGGGGCGCTGCCCGCCAGCCGAAGCAAGAGGCGGGCGAGGAGCCGCAGTCGGTACCGGTCGAGGTCCCGCAGCGGCAACTCGCTTCGGCCGTGGCCACCACAGAACGCGATGGCCTCACTTCGGCCTCACGCGAGGGCGCAAAGATCATCGCCTTCCCGTCCCGCAGGGCGCACGCATAAAGAAAGCCCAGGTCAGCAACTAGCCGACCTGGACTTCTCAGAGCCCCCTGTCGGATTCGAACCGACGACCTTCGCTTTACGGTTCGGCCCCAGCTTCGGGAGTAGTTGGCGGAACTACCTCGGCTTGGCAGCGGTGTAGTCGTCTTCGTGTGCTTGAGGTCGCGGCCGCCCGCTGCTGGTGATGTCAGCTGGTGATGTCAGACCGGTGCCGGCTGGCGTCATGCGCATGTGGTTGGCCTCGCGCGCTCCCGAACCGCAAATGATCCTCAGAGGTAGCCCCCTTCGCGGAGCAGCGTGTGGCCCGGCGGGCACACTTGCGACTGTGACTCCTTCGATGAAGAGACTGTTGTACGGACTTGGCGTCCTGCTGGCCTTAGTGATCTTCTCCGTGCTGTTCTGGCGTCTGCCGTGGTGGATCGACGGATCGCACCTGCATAGCAAAGACCTTCAGCCTGCTGACGGTGTAGTTATAACTGGCGTTCGCACTGGACTTGTTGCCCTTGGTGCAGCTGGCATTGCCGGAGCCGGGTTGGTCTACACGCATCAGACCTTGAAGCACACCCGGGAGAAAGACCGTGAACAGGCCGACTTGGTCCGCGAAGGGCAGGTTACGGATCGCTATGTTGAAGCGATCAAACTATTGGCATCTACCGGGACGACTGAACAGCTCGGCGGCATCTACGCGTTAGAACGCATCATGAAAGATTCAGAGAAGGATCACGAAACGATCGTTGAGGTCATTGCCGGGTTTATACGCGAGCATGCCCGACGTCCCGAGAATACCCCTCCCGACTACGAAGGAGTGAGCCCCAGCAGCATAGTTCAAGCCGCACTCACTGTGCTCGGGCGCCGCCCATCGAGAAGGGAGGCCAATCGTCTAGACCTGCGCAATCTGGACTTGCGCGGGGCCGACCTGTCAGCTCGCTACCTGGCCAAGACGGACTTCACTGGCTCCGATCTGCGAGGAGCTGACCTGTGCGCCTCGCACCTACATAAGGTGAACTTCAGGGAGACACTCCTCGATGGCGCCGCGTTCAACGAGGCCATCATGGATGGCGCTTTCCTCGACAACGCCAAAGGCATGGAGGTGAGCTTCGGTTCTACAGTCCTCAGGCATGCGCACTTCGGGGAGATCGAGCTGAGCGGGGTTGATTTCTCCTGTTGTGACCTGTGGAACTCCGTCTGGTACGGGGCCAAGGTGGTCGGCGCTGACTTCGAATTGGCCGACCTAAGGTACGCACGCCTCGTCAACGCGGAGATCCAGAATTGCACGTTTGATCGTGCGCGCTTCTCGCTCGCGAACATGGCGGGAGTAGATTTGATGGGATGTGAAATGAGTTCGGCAGATCTTGCTGGAGTGATGCTCCTTAGCGGGGATCTGACGGAGGTTGAAGGTCTGTCGGCGTCAAACCTCAAGGATGCCGCCATCGTCGGATCTGAAATCAAGCTACCGCAAGACCTTAAGGACGACGCGCAGGTGGCTGAGCGAATTTCTGCGTCAAGCGAACGAAATTGGCTGCCGATGTTGACAAGTAGATCCGAAACTCCGTCCGGGTGTTGCGTGGAGGGCTTCCGCTTGGACCATGGAACTGCCCTCACAGAGTCAGTCCCCACTGAGGAGGAGCGCGATCGTCTCGTAGACGAGGCTATGAGCGCCTTCCACGTAGAGTGATAGCCGCATCCTCAATGTGCGAGGTCCCCGGACTACTGGGGCCCAGGACGCCGAATGGCTCCGCACCCCACCCCCCTCGCAGCCTTCTGATCCGTAGCTCTGACGAGATCGGTCATTGGAGGTCATAGAGGCTGCGGGGAGGAGCACGGCGACCAGTATTGGGTGCTGGCGATTGCCGGGGTTGCTGTACTTCGTTGCTGTACAGCACCATCGGGGCCAGGGGTGAGAGCGTGCAACGAGAACAACTCGAACGGTTGCTCAGCGGTGACGACGAGACGACTGTGGCTGCTCTGTCTGCCCTCCGCGCCGACGCCTCTTATGTTGTCTGGGATGGCATGACGTCTGCCGTGTCTCTCGCCAGAGTTTATGGGCGCCGGCTCAGACACACCCTCCGGAAGGGCATCGAGACGTCCGGCCTTGAGCCGGCCGTGCAACGCCTCAACCGATACGACGGACCGGTCCGGCTGGGTCAGATCCGGGCTACTGATGGGTCGTGGATCTTCATGCTGTTCCTCGACCAGGACGGCGGCACGCTGGTGGCATGCACCGGGGTCCGGCAAAACCAACCGGGCCCGCCATCATCAGACGCCTGCTGAGGCTCTGCACCGCCAACGCGCTCCACGTCTGTTGGTGGCTTGCTGGATGTCGTTCGAGGCTGCTCACCTGCGTCCATGACTGTGCAGCCAGCGCGGCGATCTCCTTCTGCGCCTAGTCTGAACGATTGTGAACTCGGCTGAATGAGACGGAACCTGAGACGGCTGCCCGAGCCTCAGAGCTGACCTCGCTGCCATGGCATGTCCAGGCTGTCAGCCGGGATGCCTCTGGCTCTAGCCAGAATCTTCTCGTCGAGAGCCAACACGAGGGCGCGCAACTCGCGCGCACTCTTCCTGGGCAGCGCGTGAAGCACGACTTCGAGGTGACTGCGGAAGCCGACGCCGTAACAACCACACTCAAGGATGCCGCAGTCAGAAGCTTCGAGTTGGTCCACAAGTTGCCTGAGAGGGCCCTGGGCAAGTGCCTTCCAGTGCCAGAACGCCTCTTCCGTTGCTTCGGGCCAGAAGCGGGTTCGTTCTAGCTTACGGAGGTCCGCTTGGCAGGCCCCTGAAAGACAATCAATGTACGGGTATCGCCGCGACCTCAGGTAACGGAGCGGGAGGTCGCCTCGCAGGGCTGACGGGCGCCTACGCGGCATTGCCCCTTCGGTTGTCGGTCATGGGGGCAAGGTACAGAACCACATGTCAGGTGGCCAATGGATATCCGATGGACGAGTCCCTGAGCTTGAGAATCACCGGCAGTTTTGTCCTATTTGTGGGTGCTGACCAGGTGGAACGGCTCGTTGGGACACTGCTGCGAACCTTCGGATCGAACCCTTGTTGATCGCGGTTCTCCGCTACCACTGGTACGCGCCTTGCGGCAAAAACATCGGGCCGCGAGCGTCCACTCCACTAACGGCTGATGGGGATCTCGTAGACGATCTCGCACAGAGAGGCGGGGACGACGACGTCCGCTGTCTCCACGGGCCGCCCCTCGTCGCTGTAATACGTCCGCCGAATGTGCGTGACCGAACTGGCCCTCTGGACACCGAGGAGCGATGCCTCCTTGGCGTTCGCCTGCCGCGGCTCCGGTTGCTCCACGGCGTGGCTGACCGTGATGCCGATCGCGGCCATGCGGTTCACCACGCCCGCCCCGGCGTGTGGCCCACCCTCCGAAAGAACGACGAGCGTGCCGCCCGTGAGGTCGTACGGCTCCCAGCTCGTCGACAACTGCACCGGCTTCCCGTCGGCCAGGAACTCGTAGACGGTGCGAACGCACAGGTCGCCTTCGCCGATACCGAGGCGCGACGCGATCTCCGCCGGTGCCGGCACCTTCACCTCGGTCCGGCTTTCCCAATCCCCTTGCTTGCCCAGGGCCTTCATGTCCGCGCGAAACGGGGAGCCGTTGGGCTGCTCGTGTGCTGAGGAACGGACCATGCGTACGCGCTGACGAGGAGAGGCGACGTACGTGCCTGATCCGGCGTGGCCTTCCAGCACTCCCTGAGAGATCAGCAGCTCTTGAGCCCGGCGGATCACGTTCTCACCGACGCCGCTTTCCTGGGCGATCTGGGCGCGTGACGGGAGCCGGTCCCCCGGCGCCCACTCCTGCTCCGCGATGCGTCGCCGGAGCTCGTCAGCGATGCGGAGATACGGCGGCTGCTCAGGCATATGGAAAATCTAGTCCACTAGCTCTAATTTAGTTAACTAGCTTTACTCCAAGTGATCACCCATGACGGAGGCTGCCCTGTGCCTGCTTCGGAATTAAGAGCCGAAGGCATCGCAGCCCGGTTGTCCGCCGCCGGCCTCACCCCACGTGTGGAGCAGCACGCCCGGCTCACATCGATCGAAGCGGAGGTACCGGAACGCTCTCCGCCGACTCGTGGCGGGAGGTCTTGGAAGCAGCAGCGGAGGCCGACCGGTTCGGGCTCGTCGCCAACAGCTTGAACAGCCGCACCTTATGGGCCCCGTACGCACAACGGCCCCCGCGACGGGCGATGTCCGGGGGCCTGGCCATCAGCGATAGGAGCTGATCAGCGTGTTCAACCGTATCTGCCATACCGTCTCGCCCACCGATGAGCGCTGCGTCTTGATGAGCCGACGTCACCGTTCGCCGATGCTCGTCAGGCCGGCCGTCGCGCCTCGCGATCGCCTTGCGCACAACTGGTTCGCGACGGCGGAGGCCCTTTGATGCCTCCTCGCCAGCAGCTTCGCGTGGCCCACACGAAGGCCGTTCCCTACCGGTCGAGTTCCTGCCGGATCGGTACGCACTATGAGTGCGCGCAATCTTCACCCGCTACCGCACCGATCGGCGTCCCCGTGGTCTACGAGGCGTGCACTTGCGCCTGCCACACGGTGGCCGCCAACCGTAACGGCCGGACGGAGGTGCCCCGGTGAAAGGCTGGGCACCGGGCGATGCAATGGCCGGTCCTGTCGACATCACCTCAGCGAGCGTGCAGCGCGGCGACATCATCCAGATCGGCGGTCAGCCGTGTCGCGTGACCGACCTCCTCCAGCTGTCTGGTGGTGGGGCGAAGCGTCTGAGCTTCGAGTCGGGCGAACTGCTCACCATGCACTCGCACACTCGGCTCGTAGCCCTGCGAACGCTGAGAAGGTGGTGATGCAGTCCGTGCCCTCTCGCCGTCACGTCATCGCCGATGACATCCGGAACAAGATCTCGACCGGCCGGATCAAGACCGGCGAACGCCTCCCTTCCGAGGCCCAGCTCGCTTCCCGCTACGCGGTCAGCACGCCGACACTGCGGAGCACCCTCGCAGTCCTCCAGAGTGAAGGACTCGTCGGGAAGATCCACGGCAAGGGCAACTTCGTCCGCTACCCCCACCACAGAATCACGTACGTCGGCGGTGCTTGCACACTCAGGACGGAGCCCTGGCCCGAGTCGGTGTTACGCGTCAGCTTCCGCACCACCAACCTCCAGGCCCACGGTCAACTGATTGGCCTGCTGGGGGTGTCGCCAAGCAGCCCACTCACCGAATTCCTCTGCCTCAGCCACGAGGGGAAGTCACCTCACAGCCTCGCTCGCATCTACGTCCCTCGCGACCTGTCGCCGGCTGACGTTCCCGCCGAATCGCACTGTTGCAAGAGCGTTGAGGCGAAGCTGGCAGCGCTCCGCCCGCCCTTGGCCGAGGTGCGGGAACGAGTCTGCGCCCGTCCTCCGACACCAGAGGAAGCGGCGACCCTTCGCATCAGCTCAGCACTGGCAGTTCTCGCGATCACACGAGTGGCGGCTGGCAGCACGGGACGCGTGGTCAAGGCGGCGCTCCTGGTGCTACCCGACGACCGCACCGAGGCCTTCTTCACCACCCACCGCATGACCGACGAGAGGACAAACGGAGGGTGACAACCCACAACGAACTACGGCTCCTCCCGCGGTCAGGCCCCGAGGGCAACCCCTGCTATCGGAGCACCGAGGGCAGCGGCTTCCTGTCCCGCCTGACTGACAACACCGAAGCGGTGCAGCTGGAGATGGCTGGCGAACTCCTGGAGCACGCGCTCGAAGTGCTCGGTGACGGGGAGGCAGAGCCGAACGAGGTCCGGCTCCTGGCGATGGACATGACTGAAGCCCTGCGTGACGTGCGTCGTGTAGCGATCAGCCACGGCCACCGCCTGCCGCTAGCGGATCCTCCCGCTTGCAAAGGAGGCGACGAGGGTCCTCAGCTGCCGGCGGCGGCCTTCGGCTAGCAGCGAGACATCGAACGGTAGGGGAGCCCATACCCAATCGGGCCTCCCTTACCGTTCGAGTCGGCCCTCTGCGGTCCGCGCCGTCTCGGCAGCGCCTCCAAAGTCCGTAACGCGGAAAACCTGAGTACTGAAGAACCGCCCCGATCAGCTCCTACCAATCAGGCTTCGCGGACCAGTGGCATCAGTAGGTCATTTGGGATAATCTGCAACGTTCACCGTCAGGAGGGGGCGCAGTAGCACCATGCCAGTAGTCACGCCTGCCGATCTACTGTTGCTTCACATTTCAACCAGTAAGAGTGCTGCGATATCCGCCATCCCCTCTGGGAGAGGTAGGTATCCCTTTCCTGTCGCGCAATTGATGCAACAGGTCGTTGTTGACCGGTTACTGCTTGCTGGCGAGCACTTGAGAGCTGGGGATCACCTTCTCTTCAGTGTGCAATATAGATCGGCTATTAGCCGCCATTACTACGCGATGTACCACGCCGCTAGGGCGGTCGTCTTCGCCGAGAATCGTGGTGACGATTACGAACGGCACAACGTTCTTCCCAGGAATCTTCCGCCGAATCTACCCGATCAGGCAGCCCGCGAAAACGAGTTGACAGACGCACGTCTACTGCGCAATCAAGCCGACTACGATGCCTACCCACTCAACGAGATTGAGTGGGAAAATGATGCGCGTACGCTCGCCGTAACCGCCGCAAATTTTCTTCAGTCCTGTGAGTCGTTCGCCTCAACGAATGGGTATATCTGATGTCAAGTGTCAGCTACCAGTCCTTGATCTCCAGCGCCCTCGAAGAGGCCAGCATCTCTATCGTTCGGGTTGACGAGAGGTCTTTCCCTGGCGAGAAGTGGTTCGTGGTCTGGGTTGATGAACAGTCGTTGGTAACCGCTCAAAGTCTGGCAGGCTCAATTGAACAGGCGCTAAATGATGTATCGGATGTTGCAAATCATTCTGTGGCTGTGACTTTTAGGCCTCATAGGACTGAAGAGAAAAAAGCCGCCGATGAAGAATCTCATGGGCCTCTCTCGGGGCCCAAGATGGATCAGCTCATCCAATTGCTCGAGGCAAGATCTCGAACATCGGATGCACTTCCGAGCCTTAAGTACATGGAGGACCCTAGGGCCAGCCTCGCGGCTGTCGGCGCGTCAAGGCACCACCTTGTTTATGGTCGGCGGGGGGTGGGGAAAACTGCACTTCTTCTCGAAGCGAAGCGAAGCGCTGAAAGAGAAGGGCACGTTACGGCTTGGGTAAACGCCCATACGGTGCGGCGGCTTGGCGTAGCAAGCGCTTTTTTGGCGATTGCCGAGGTTGCCCTGAACTCTTTGATTCAGCATGCTGGATCGTCGCAAGGGGAGTCTTATGCTCGGGTCAAGGAATCTAATGCCCGACTAGCGCGGTTGCGTTCAGAGGGGCCCGTGTCCGATGCCGTTCTCGGCGAGATGGTAGCTGAGCTGAATAGGTCCCTTCGCGCCGTTCTGCGAGAAGGCCTTGTCCGTCTCTATCTGTACATCGATGATTTCTACCTCTTCCCGCAAGACGCGCAGCCCCACTTGCTAGACTGCGTAGCGGGAATGCTGCGTGATTGCGATGGATGGATCAAGGTTGCCAGCATCGAGAGGCTGACCCGACCATTCGAGCCGTCATCGAGGATCGGCATTGAGGTCCCTCACGATGCTTCGAAAATCGACCTCGATGTCACGCTGGAATATCCAGGCTCTACGCAGCGATTTCTTGAATCGGTCTTGTCTAATTACACAGCCACTGCGGGGCTGGCGAAGCCATCTAGTATCGCGAAGAGCGCTGCGCTAGGCAGGTTGGTTCTTGCATCAGGCGGCGTACCACGTGACTACCTCAACCTTTTCGCTTCCTCAATCGTGGCTGCGCGCTCCCGGCCGAAGGCGCGTGAAATTGGAAGAGAAGACGTTGCAGATTCGGCTGGCCGTGCCGCTAGGAGCAAGAGGAGAGATTTGGAGCAAGATGTTTCCTCTGATAGTGCAGTCAGCCTGACTGCCGCTTTGGATACTCTTGCTGCGGAAGTGCGTGGGGCGGGATATACTTATTTCAGGGTCGACGTTTCGCAGAAATCTCATAGTTTCTATGAGTTGCTAGGTCAACTTGTCGATCTGCGATTCGCACACTTGATTCAGTCGACACTGTCCGACCAGCACAGGCCGGGAGTTAAGTATGAGGTGTATATCCTTGACTTGAGTCAGTTTGCTGACGTCCGCTTGAAGCGTGGCTTGTCCATTCTCGATTTGAGGGATGGTAAATGGAGTTTCCGGGTGAGCGGAACGGCCGGTACGCAGAAGCCACTACCGGGAACGCTCCTGCGTGACGAACTGCGACGCTCCCCAGTTATCGATCTGGAACAGCTTGCAGTGAAAGCGGCTGAACGAGCCGAGGATTCCTGAGCTCCGGAGGTTGGCGGAGTGGGTTTGGCCGGTGTCCTGCCCGGTTTAGGGTCGAACATGATCAGGGGGCCGTACGCTGGCCGGCAACTCGGGCAGGCTTGTGAGCTGCCCGGAATTTGAACGAGTGGCCCCCTGGTCTTGCTCGGCGCGGGACCCGAACCGGGGAGGTGGGTAAAGCCGTGGAGCCGTCCGCCCCCACCCCGGCCTGGTCTTTCACCCCTTGTGGGCGCGGGCGTCGACGGCGCGCGGCCCCGGCGGCGAAGACGAGGAGGGAGCCGTGCGGCGGTGACGGCCGGCGCCGCCGCGCTGTGCGCGGCACCTCTGATCTGTGATCTGACTGCTTGCAGTTCCAGGAGGCCGGGAACGTCAGCGCTCCTGCGCCAACGAGTGGTGTGCTCCTGAACTGACCCTGCTTCGGGGCCGGGTAGCGAACGGAGCGAGCCTTGATGAAGTAGGGAAAGTTCTATCGCACCGGCGTCAGCCGCTTGCCGTCATGGCTTCGCACGTGAGGCCCCGCCCCGTCCAAAGCATCATCCAGGAACCGGACCGCGTAGAACAGGCCGTGGCCTCCTACGTCGCGAAGTACGCGACCAAGGCCGCCGAGACCACCGGCACTCTCGACCGCCGCATCGGCGAACTCACCGAGCTGGACCACCACCAGGTCCCCGACCACACACGCCGCCTGATCACCGCGTGCAAGACCTTGGATCTACTCTACCCGGACCGTCGCCTCTGGGCCTGGGCCCACATGCTCGGCTTCCGCGGCCACTTCTCCTCCAAGTCCCGCCGCTACTCGACCACCCTCGGGGAGCTCCGGGCGACACGCGCCGACTACCGCGCCGCCCAGGAACGCCAAGCCCTCGGCCTCGAACCCCCGGAGCCGGACACCGTCCTCGTCCTGACCGACTGGCAGTACGCCAGCCACGGCCACACCCCCGGCGAAGCCACCCTTGCCACCACCATCGCCCACGACATCCAGACCAACCGCGAGATCGCACGCCAAGCCTGCGCCGAACTCGAAGCCGAGGAGGACTGGACATGACCACCGACACAAGCCAGTTGCTGACCGTGCCTGAGGTCATGGCGCAGCTCAAGTTCGGCCGCTCCAAGGTCTACGACCTGATCCGTTCCAAGCGCCTCACCTCGATCACCGAGGGCCGCTCTCGCCGCATCCCCGAATACGCGCTGCAGGACTACATCCGCGACCGGATCGAGGAGGCCGCCTGATGTCGCAGCAGCGCAAGCGCAACCCCAACGGCGCCGGCACTATCACCAAGCGCAAGGACGGCCGCTACCAGTGCGCGGTCTACGTCCTCCAGCCCGACGGCACCCGCGCCCGCAAGTTCGCCTACGGCAAGACCTGGGCCGAGTGCGACGCCAAGCGCCGCGAACTCCTCACCAAGGTCGACAGCGGCGTCCCCGTCCCCACCCGCTCGGCCAAGCTATCCGAGTGGCTGCCGTACTGGCTGGACAACGTGATCAAGCCCAACCGGAAGCGCAGCACGTACAGCAAGTACGCGATGCACGTACGCCTCTACCTCGTGCCCCTGCTCGGCACAAAGCGACTGGAGACTCTCGGCCCGCGCCACGTCCGGGTGTTCCTCACCGACGTTGCTCGCAAGTCCTCAGCGGCGACGGCCAAGGAAGCTCACCGCGTGCTCCGTACAGCCCTGACAGCAGCCACCCGAGAGAGTTGGTCACGCGCAACGTTGCCTCGCTCGTGGAGGCTCCCAAGGTCGTCAGCCGCGAGACAACGCCCTGGACGCTGGACGAGACCCTGGCGTTCCTCAAAGAGGCCCGCCGCGATCCGCTCTACGCGGCCTTCGTCCTCGCCATCGCCATGGGTCTCCGCCGCGGTGAAGTTCTCGGACTGCGATGGTCGGACGTGGACCTCGACGGCCGGGTGATCCGGATCAGCAACCAGGTGCAGCGCATCGGTGGCGAGCTGTACCAGGACACCACCAAGACCGGGAAGATCCGCCCCGTACCGCTGCCCCTGATCTGCCTGGCCGCTCTCCGCTGGCACCGACTCCGCCAGGCCCACAAGGCAGATAAGCGGGCCACCAAGCTGGACCCGGCCGGGCTCGTCCTCAGCACGCGCTCCGGTCGCCCCATTGAGCCGCGGAACCTGAACCGCTCCTTCTCCCGGCTCACGGACTCGGCCGGCCTCCGCCCGATCCGCCTCCACGACGCCCGGCACGGCTGCGCCACGCTGCTCACCGCGGCCGGAGTGGCCCCGCGCGTGCTGATGGAAATCCTCGGTCACAGCCAAATCAGCTTGACCATGGATGTCTACACGCACGTGGCGCAGGACACACAACGTGAGGCGATCAGCCACATGGACCGGTTGCTCAAGCGGCGGGTCGCTCGTGAGTGACCGCCGACGCCGTTGATGTCACCCGTAGATGTCAGAAGCCCCAGGCCACTCCGGCCCGGGGCTTCTTCCCTGTTCAAGCTCAGAGCCCCCTGTCGGATTCGAACCGACGACCTTCGCTTTACAAGAGCGGTGCTCTGGCCAGCTGAGCTAAGGAGGCGTGCGTGAAGCAGTGTACCCAGGTGGGGCGGATGCCGGTTCCCGAATTGGTGAGTGCAGGGCTACTGACACCGGGGGCGGCTGCGGGTAGCGTCGCGGAGAGTCCATATCAGTGGACTACACCACTCCTTTTACTCGGATCGTCCGGCACGTTCCTGCCGGTGAAGGGACTTTCACCATGGCTACGGTCACGTATGACCAGGCAACCCGCATCTACCCGGGTTCCGACAAACCCGCCGTCGACAAACTGGACATCGCCATCGAAGACGGCGAATTTCTTGTCCTGGTCGGCCCCTCCGGATGCGGCAAGTCCACCTCGCTGCGGATGCTCGCGGGGCTGGAGGATGTCGACGGAGGCGCCATCCGTATCGGGGACCGCGATGTCACCCACCTTCCGCCGAAGGACCGGGACATCGCCATGGTGTTCCAGAACTACGCGCTCTACCCGCACATGACGGTCGCCGACAACATGGGCTTCGCGCTCAAGATCGCCGGGGTGCCGAAGGCCGAGATCCGGCAGAAGGTCGAGGACGCGGCGAAGATCCTGGACCTCACGGAGTACCTGGGGCGCAAGCCCAAGGCGCTGTCCGGCGGTCAGCGGCAGCGGGTCGCGATGGGGCGGGCGATCGTCCGGGAGCCGCAGGTCTTCCTCATGGACGAGCCGCTGTCCAACCTGGACGCCAAGCTCCGCGTCCAGACCCGTACGCAGATCGCGGGGCTGCAGCGCCGGCTCGGCATCACGACGGTGTACGTCACCCACGACCAGGTCGAGGCCATGACCATGGGCGACCGGGTGGCCGTGCTCAAGGACGGCCTGCTGCAGCAGATCGATTCGCCGCGGAACATGTACGACCGGCCGGCGAATCTCTTCGTGGCGGGGTTCATCGGGTCGCCGGCCATGAATCTGGTCGAGGTGCCGATCACGGACGGCGGCGTGAAGTTCGGCAACAGCGTCGTCCCCGTCAGCCGTGAGGCGCTGACCGCGGCCGCTGACAAGGGCGACACGACGGTGACCGTGGGCGTGCGCCCCGAGCACTTCGAGATCGTCGAGCAGAACGGCGCCGCCGCGAAGTCTCTGTCCAAGGAGGCCGCCGACGCACCGGCCGGTCTGGCCGTCATGGTCAATGTCGTCGAGGAGCTCGGCGCCGACGGCTATGTGTACGGCGCCGCGGAGGTCGGCGGCGAGGTCAAGGACCTCGTCGTACGGGTCAACGGCCGCCAGGTCCCGGACAAGGGCAGCCGGCTGCACGTCGTGCCGCGTCCGGGCGAGACGCATGTCTTCTCGACGTCGTCCGGGGAGCGCCTCACCGACTGACACGGGACTCGGCCGATACGGGATGAGTGACGTGTGAAAGCGGCGGCGGTAGCGGGTAGTACGCAGTACCCGCTACCGCCGCCGTTGCATTGTGCGGCCGCGGCATCGCGGCATCGCGGCATCGCGCCGTCGCGCCACCGCGCCACCGCGCCACCGCGCCACCGCGCCATCGCGGCACCATAGGGACATAACCGTGCTTTTCGTACCCGTGCGTCAACATCGAAACCGCACCGACGAGCCATTACATCCCTCGATAAGGTGACCAAATGTCGCCAAATCATCACTCCTCGCTACCATCTCGACCGTGAACTCCGCAGCCCGCCGCATCGGCAGAACTCTCGCCCTCGTCCTCCCCGTCGTCCTCGTGCTCTCCGGAACCCTCGCGGTCACCCGCGTCCCGTGGGCATCGACGACCACCGACTCCCAGGTGCTGACCGCATCGTCCGGAAGGGCCTCCACCAAGGCCGGCCCGCTCGCCCCCCAGGAGGCCCTGCGCAAGCGCCTCCTGGTCGAGCTCCAGGAGAAGGATCCGGGCGTCGCCCTGACCCACCTCCAGGAAGCGACCACCAAGCGGCCCTCGCTGGCCAAGCACTGCGTCTCCATCGCCCGTGACCTCGGCCGCGCCGCGGTCGCCAAGTACGGCGCCGCACACCGCGCCCAGGCCTTCTCCCGCCCGGTCTGCGACACCTCCTTCGCCACCGGCGTCGCCGCCGCCCAGTGACCCCCGCTCGCACCGCATAGGGTGCGAACCATGACAGGTGACCGGCATCCTCACCCCACGCAGGCCGTGGTCCTGGCCGGCGGCCAGGGCTCACGTCTCCGCCCGTACACCGACGACCGCCCCAAGCCGATGGTCGAGATTCCCGGCACCGGGACCCCGATCATCGGCCACCAGCTGAACTGGCTGGCCGAGGAGGGCGTCACGGACGCCGTCGTCTCCTGCGGGCACCTCGCCGGAGTACTCCAGGAATGGCTGGACCGGGCCCAACTGCCGTTGCGCGTCACGACCGTTGTCGAGTCCGAGCCGCTGGGCCGCGGCGGCGGCCTCAAGTACGCGGCCGGCTCCCTCCCCCGCCCGGACGAGCCCTGGTACGCCACCAACGGCGACATCTGGACCCGCTTCCCGCTCCGGGAGATGGCCGCCTTCCATCACGAGCGCGATGCCGAGGCCACCCTCGCGCTGGCCCGCCCCCGTATCCCCTGGGGTGCCGTGGAGACCGACGCGTTCGGACACGTCCTGGACTTCATCGAGTCGCCGCCCTCGCCGTACCTCATCAACGCCGGCGTCTATGTCTTCTCCGCCGCGTTCACGGAGCTCCTGCCCGACCGCGGCGACCATGAGCGCACCACCTTCCCGCGCCTCGCCCGCGAACGCCGGCTCGCCGGTTTCCCGCTCCCTCAGGGCGCCTACTGGCGTGCCATCGATACCGCCAAGGACCTCGCCGAGGCCGCCAAGGAACTGAGCGCGCACGGAGGTTGAGGGGGAAGGGGAGGGACCGGGGACCCAGGGACCGGGGACCCGGGGCATCAGCTCCCCTCAGGCCCCCAGGGCCCTCTCCAGGGCCCTCTCAAGGCCCTCTCAGGCACTTCTCAAGCCCCCTCAGCCCCCGCACCCCCGCAGCCCCCGCTGGCCCCCGCTGGCCCCCGGGCACGCTCCCGCCCTGCCGCCCTGCCGCCCGCCGCACTCGACGCGCCCGCCCCGCTCCCCACCAGCCCCGCACACACCTGTCCCCGACCGCTCCCCCTCCCCGTCACGGCCGGTGGATCCGAACCGTACGGAAAGCGGGGCGATCGGGGACAGGTGTGTGCGGGGGGCGCGCAATCGGCGTCAGCTGCCGGAACTCCGGTCAGCCCAGAAGCCCGCCGAGGCTCCCTCCCCCGGAGTCGCCGCCGGAGCCGCTGGAGCCGGAGCTGCCGGTGCCGGTGGTACCGCCGCCGGTTCCGCCCGCCGAGGTCGGCACATGGGTCGGTACCGGGTCGCGGGTCGGCACGGTCTGCTGGGGTGCGCTGGTGGTCGCGCCCGGCTGCTGGGAGAGGCCGCTGCTGCTGCCCGCCGACCGTCCCGTGCCGGAGGTCGACGCGGACGGGGTACCGGGCTTACGGGCCTTGTGCGAGGCGTTTGCCGAGGGGGTTCCGGGGCGCGGTGCGGCGCTGCCCTTGTGGCGCTGGCCGGGCCTGGCGGTGTGCTTGCCGGGGCGGGGCAGCGGGGAGCCGGGGAGGTTGTTGATGGCGGGCTCGCCGGGCCGCGGGACGGTCGCGACCGTCGCGGAGCGTACGGCGCCGCCGAGCAGTGAACCGATCAGCAGGGTCAGTCCGGCCACCACGGCGGTCATCACGGCACCGCGGCGCAGCACCCGGCGCCGCAGGTCGGCGACCTCGACGCGGGGCCCGAGACGCCGCCAGGCCTCGCCGGCCAGCCGCCCGTCCATGGAGTAGACGGGCGCACCCGCGATGATCAGCGGGCTCCAGGCGGCGAGGTAGATGATGTCGGGGGCGTCGTAGGCGGGGAGGGTCCGCCAGCTGACGGTCATCAGCAGCACCGCGGAGAGCAGCGCGCCGATGGACGCGGCGACCCGCTGCCACAGTCCGCAGATGGTCAGGACGCCGACGACGACCTGGAGGAAGGCGACGGTCAGACCGGCGCCGACGGGGTGCGAGACGGCGAAGTCGCGGAGCGGCACGGCCAGCGCCCAGGGGTCGAGCGACAGCAGCCACTTGACCATCGAGCCCCGCTCACCGCCGTCGAAGTAGACGGGGTCGCAGAGCTTGCCCATGCCGGCGTAGACGGAGATCAGTCCGAGGAAGATGCGCAGCGGCAGCAGGACGACGCCGAGGTTCATCCGGCGGCCCGGGTAGTACGCGTGCCGCACGCTGTCGGTGCCGCGCCGCTTGGCGCCGGGGTCGTAGCCGTCCGGCGCCTGGAACCGGTCGTCGTCCCAGCCGTCGTCGTAACCGTCGTCGGTGTGGCCGCGGTCGCCGTAGGGGCTGGGGTAGGGGTGGTCCTGGTAGGTGTCGCCGTACGCGCTGCCCACGGGGCGTACGCCGCGCAGCAGCGGGGTGCGGTCGGAGTCGGCGGGGCCGCGCTGGCCGATCACGGTCGTGCCGGGGGCGCCGTCGCCGAGGCGGACCCGGGGCAGGACCTGGGTCGTGCCGACGTCCTCGCCCTGACCGCCGTCGAGGCCGATGCCTGCGTTGCGCACCGCGTGCAGGAGTTGGGTGGTGGCGCCGGCCGTGCCGCCCGGTTCGGTGCGGCCGCTCCACACCACGGGCGCCCGGCGTCTGGCACCGGCGGCCGGGCCGCGGAGGGCGGGGATGTGCGCGGCGTCGGCCAGGGCGCCGCGTGCCGCGGGCGCGGCGAGCTGTACGCGGAAGCTGGCGTGGTTGACGATGACCTGCGCGGGATCGCACGGCACCTTGACCGAGCTCAGGCCCGGCTCGTCATCGAAGCCCGGCGAGCGTCCCCCCGTAGGCGTGCGGGGTGTTCTGGTGTCCACGCTCATCTAACCGAGTGACCCCCGGTTAAGACACTGCCTTGACCGGGTCGATCTGTCCGAGACCCGTCAAAGGATCACGAGAGACGGGACAGGCCCCTCACGGGACACGGGACAGACGCGCCCAACGGGATACGGGACAGACGCCCCACGGGACACGGGAGGACGCACAGAGGGTCAGGTCGTGCCCCGGGGTGTGGCGCAGGTGCGCACCGCCCCGGGGCACCCGGGGACTCAGCCGCGGCGGCGCGCCGCTTCCCACAGGACGACACCGGCCGCGACACCGGCGTTCAGCGACTCCGCGCCGCCCGGCATCGGGATCCGCACCCGTACGTCACAGGTCTCGCCGACCAGCCGCGACAGGCCCTTGCCCTCGCTGCCGACCACGATCACGACCGGGCCGTCCAGCGCCTCGACGTCCTGCAGCTCCAGCTCGCCGTCCGCGGCCAGCCCGACGACCGTCAGACCGGCCTTCTGGTACGACTCCAGGGTCCGGGTCAGGTTGGTGGCGCGCGCGACCGGCGTACGGGCCGCGGTGCCCGCCGAGGTCTTCCACGCGCCGGCCGTCATCCCGGCCGCCCGGCGCTCCGGCACGACCACGCCGTGGCCGCCGAAGGCGCACACGGAGCGGACCACGGCGCCGAGGTTGCGCGGGTCGGTGACGCCGTCGAGCGCGACGATCAGCGGGTCTACGCCGTCGTCGAAGGCGGCCGCGGCCAGGTCCTCGGGGTGGGCGTAGTCGTACGGCGGGACCTGCAGGACCAGGCCCTGGTGGTTGAGGCCGTTGGTCATCCGGTCCAGCTCGGGGCGCGGCGCCTCCATCAGGTTGATGTCGCCGCGCTCCGAGGCGAGCTGCAGTGCGGCGCGCACCCGCTCGTCGGTGTCGATGAACTGCTGGACGTAGAGGGTGGTCGCGGGCACGCCGTCGCGCAGCGCCTCGAAGACCGGGTTACGGCCGACGACCAGCTCGGCGGTGCCCTTGGCACCACCGCGGCGCGGAGCCGGGCGGCGCGATGCGGCCTGCTTCGCCTGGGCGTTGGCGACGCGGTTCTTGACGTGTCCCTTGCGCGCGGAGGCGGGCGGGGTCGGGCCCTTGCCCTCCAGGCCCCGGCGCCGCTTACCGCCGCTGCCGACCTGCGCGCCCTTCTTGTTGGACGTGCGGCGGTTCCTGCGCTGGCTGTTGCCGGCCATGGGTCACCTGTTTCTTCACTGCTCTCGACGTCTCGCGACGTGGAGTGGGTACGTACGTATGGATTGAGTGTCGCCCGCGGCCACCGTGCGAGGCGAATCCGGGTGGCCGGCGGGGCGCGGGGCCGGGGTCAGGACAGCGACCAGCGCGGGCCCGAGGGGGTGTCCTCGATGGCGAGTCCGGACTGCTGGAGCTGGTCGCGGATGGCGTCGGCGGTGGCGTAGTCCTTGCGGGAGCGGGCGGCCTGGCGCTGTTCGAGGACGAGGCGGACCAGGGAGTCCACGACGCCGTGGAGGTCTTCTCCGCGGTCGGTGCCGCCACCGGACCAGCGCTCGTCGAGCGGGTCCAGACCGAGCACCCCGAGCATCGCCCGCAGCTCGGCCAGCCGGGCCACCGCGGCTTCCTTGTCGTCGGCGGTCAGTGCGGAATTTCCCTGGCGGACGGTGGTGTGCACGATCGCCAGCGCCTGCGGGACGCCCAGGTCGTCGTCCATCGCCTCGGCGAAGGCCGGCGGCACCTCGGCCGCGGGCTCGACGACGCCGGCCTTCTCGACGACGCGCTGGATGAACCCTTCGATACGGGCGAACGCCGCCTCCGCCTCGCGCAGCGCTTCCTCGCTGTACTCGATCATCGAGCGGTAGTGCGGGGTGCCCAGGTAGTAGCGCAGCACGATCGGGCGCCAGTGCTTGACCATCTCCGAGACCAGCAGGGAGTTGCCCAGCGACTTGGACATCTTCTCGCCGCTCATGGTCACCCACGCGTTGTGGGTCCAGTACACGGCGAAGTCGTCGCCGAAGGCCTTGGCCTGGGCGATCTCGTTCTCGTGGTGCGGGAAGATCAGGTCGATGCCGCCGCCGTGGATGTCGAACGCAGCCCCCAGGTACTTGTGGGCCATCGCCGAGCACTCCAGGTGCCAGCCGGGCCGGCCGCGGCCCCACGGGGTCTCCCAGCTGGGCTCGCCCTCCTTCGCCGCCTTCCACATGGCGAAGTCGCGCGGGTCCCGCTTGCCGGTCTCGCCCTCGCCGGACGGCTGGAGGAGGTTGTCCAACTCCTGGTTGGACAGCCGGAGATAGTCGGGGAAGGACCTGACGTCGAAGTAGACGTTGCCGTCGGCGGCGTAGGCGTGACCGCGTTCGATCAGGCCGCGCATCATCTCGATCATCTCGGGGATGTGGCCGGTGGCACGCGGCTCGTAGGTCGGGCGCAGGCAGCCGAGGGTGTCGTAGGCCGTGTTGAAGGCGACCTCGTTCTCGTAGCCGATCGACCACCAGGGGCGGCCCTGCTCGTCGGCCTTCTTGATGATCTTGTCGTCGATGTCCGTGACATTGCGCACGAACGTCACGTCGTAGCCGCGGTACTCGAACCAGCGGCGCATGATGTCGAAGTTCAGTCCCGACCTGATGTGCCCGATATGCGGGGCGGCCTGCACGGTTGCACCACACAGGTAGATCGAGACACAGCCCGGCGTGAGCGGGGAGAAGTCGCGAATCTGCCGGGCGCTGGTGTCGTACAGGCGAATCGTCACGGAACCAGGGTAGTCGGAACGAGGCAGTGCCCCGCGACCCATTGGGCCACAGGGTGACGTATCCGTCACCGGCGTCCGATTCGCCGGATCTGTCGCCGCCTTTGATGCGGACGGCGAGCCCGTCAGATGCTGCCGACCACCTTGCGCGGCGTGATCCGGACGACCACCCGCTCGGCATCCTTGCCCGCCTCCGGGTTGAACTCGGCGTACGGCTTGCCGGTGTACTTCCGCGACAGCTCGTCGATCAGCTCCTGCCCGCCCTCGGTGGTGAGGGAGGCGGCGCCGCGGACCTCCGCGTAGGTGTACGGGGCGTCGAAGGGCTGGACGACGACCGTGACCCGCGGGTCACGGCGGAGGTTGGCCTCCTTGCGCCGGCCGACGGTCGTCGAGATCAGCAGGTCGCCGCCGTCCCGCTTCACCCAGACCGGGGAGACCTGGGGGCTGCCGTCGGGCTGGATGGTCGCCACGGTCACGAAGACCGGAGTGTCGAGGAGCTGCTTGAGGTCGTCGGACAGGGTGGCGGTCACGAGCGGTCCTTCCTGCGGGCCTTCCGGGGACACGGATACTCCGATCCTCCCCTCAACACCCGTGCGGCGCCCGGCATTCCCACGCCATACGGGGGATGCCGGGCGCCGCACACAGGCGCCGCACACCAAAGGACGGACGCGCCCGCCGGTTCAGGCCGTACGGAAGACGATCGCCGTGGCCACCGCGGCCAGGCCCTCGGCGCGGCCGGTCAGGCCCAGCCCGTCCGAGGTCGTACCGGAGACCGAGACCGGCGCGCCGACGGCCGCCGACAGCGCCTTCTGCGCCTCGTCCCGCCGCTTGCCGACCTTCGGGCGGACGCCGATGACCTGCACCGCGACATTGCCGATGGTGAAGCCTTCGGCCCGGACGATCCGGGCGGCCTCGGCGAGCAGCGTCACGCCGGAGGCGCCGGACCACTCGGGGCGGCCGGTGCCGAAGTGCGCCCCCAGATCGCCGACGCCGGCCGCCGAGAACAGCGCGTCGCAGGCGGCGTGGGCGGCGACATCGCCGTCACTGTGACCGGCCAGGCCGTAGCCGTCGCTCTCCGCCTCGTCCCAGAGCAGCCCGGCGCACCACAGCTCACGGCCCTGCTCGAAGGCGTGCACATCCGTGCCGATGCCGACGAAGGGGACGGCGACGGGCGCGCCACCGGCCGGGGCGGCCCCGGCGGGCTCGGTTCCGGTCTGCTCAGACATAGCCATCGGTGGCCCTCCTGCGGGCGAGTACGGCCTCGGCCAGGACCAGGTCCAGCGGCCGGGTCACCTTGAACGCTTCCTCGTGCCCCGGGACGACCACGACCGGCGAGCCGAGCCGTTCGACCAGCCCGGCGTCATCGGTGGCGCCCTCGCCCTCGACGACGGTGTCATGGGCCTTGCGCAGGGTCGCCAGGTCGAAGCCCTGCGGCGTCTGCACGGCGCGCAGCAGGGCCCGCTCCGGAGTGCCGACCACCGGCTCCGGGGTGCCCTGCGGCTGCGGGTCGACCTGCTTGACGGTGTCGGCGAGCGGCAGCGCCGGGACGACGGCGGGCGCACCGTCGCGTACGGCGGCGATCACCGCGTCGACGGTCTCGACCGGGACCAGCGGCCGCGCGGCGTCATGCACCAGCACGACGTCGATGGTGTCCGGGAGCGCGGCCAGGCCGAGCTGTACGGACTCCTGGCGGGTCTGGCCGCCGGGGACCACCTGGAGGTCGGTGCGCTCGGCGAGCGGGTGCTCGTGGAGCAGGTGGCTGACCTCGGCGGCGCCGTCGGGCGGGGCGACCACCACGATGAGCGAGACGGCACGTGAGGCGGCCATCGCACGGACGGCGTGCACCAGCATGGGGGTGCCGCCCAGCGCGCGCAGCGCCTTGGGGGTGCCGGGACCGAGCCGGACACCACGGCCGGCGGCGGGGATCACCACGGCGGTGCGGATCGGACGGGAGGAATCTGGCATCGACGGCTCCGGAGTCCGGGGCGAGCCCGGAATTGACGCAGACAGGTTTGTTTCCTCGGGAGAGGTGGGTATGGCCCTGGGGGTAGCCCCGGCCGGAGGCTGGGGACGTGCCGGGCGCGACGCCTTGACCGGCCCCTTCCGTGACACCGGTCGAGGCAACTGCCCGGGCCCGGCACACACCACAGGGGCCGGCAGTTGCCGGTCCCGGCAGGTCACAACCTCATAAGTCAAGGTCGCACAGCTCATGACCCGGTTCATGAGGCTCATGACCCAGCAGCTCGTGACACAACACTCGTGACACAGCAGCAGATATGCCGCAGCGCCCGGCAACAGGCCGTTTCACTGGGAAACGGTCGTCACTCGGGCACCGCGGCATTGCTACGTCGTCGCTGCGCTGGATCTCGCCGGCGCAGACGTCGTCAGGACGCGAGTACCTCGTCGAGCAGGGCCTCGGCCTTGTCCTCGTTGGTGTTCTCCGCGAGAGCGAGCTCGCTCACCAGAATCTGGCGCGCCTTCGCGAGCATCCTCTTCTCACCGGCGGACAGTCCGCGCTCCCGCTCACGCCGCCACAGGTCACGCACCACTTCGGCGACCTTGATGACGTCACCGGAGGCGAGCTTCTCGAGGTTTGCCTTGTAGCGACGGGACCAGTTCGTCGGCTCCTCGGCATACGGTGCGCGAAGCACCTCGAAGACCCGGTCCAGCCCGTCCTGGCCAACCACGTCGCGTACGCCGACGAACTCCGCATTGTCCGCTGGAACACGAACAGTCAAGTCGCCCTGGGCGACCTTCAGCACCAAGTAGGTCTTGTCCACGCCTTTGATCTGGCGAGTTTCGATGGCCTCGATCAGCGCGGCCCCGTGATGGGGATAGACCACGGTGTCGCCAACCTTGAACGTCATGTGACAGGTACCCCTTCCGTGGCTATCCATGCTAACACGGGAACGGGCCGTTCTGAATGGCGTTTTCGCAGGTCAGGGCATATCTCGGGGCTTGACAACCATGACCGGAACGTGCTGCGAAGGGCCCCGGAAGGCGGGTATTCGCAGGTCGGAGGGGCTGCACGGGTGAGCGGAAACCCGCCCGTCACATACCGGGAGTGCAGTGATCGACAGGCGGAATGTCCCGCTTTGTATGGATCCAGATGAGCGAGTTCCGCTACTCCGTTCGGCTGCTCCCGGTCCTTCGAGGACGATTCCTGAATTGATCACGATCCGGCACCCCGAAGAGGGTGATCAATTCCGCGGGGCCTTCACATTCCCTGCGAATACTGCTTTTCCCCGGCGGGAAACGCACGGGCCTCCACCCGAACGGCCGCTTGCCGAATATTCCTTCCCCGTTCCAGAGGGTCGATCTCGGTTCTTGAGAACGACCTCGGTGGGTGATCTCGGTGGGTGATCGCAGCCGGTGATCTCGAAGGGCGTGTTGGCCGGCGGGCCCTCCCGGCCGCTGCTCGGTGGAGCTTGGACCACCGTTCTTGATCCACCGTCAGCTTTCCGTGCGGGCTTCCGCTCCGGGGGCCGGGCAACCGGGTCCGGACGGCGGTGGCGGGCGGCCGATCGCGCTGGGGGCGGGTCGGGTGCGGCGGCGCGAGGACGGCTCGGTAACCTAGCGGCGCTGACACACCCTTAGGGCGGCTTTACGCACCCGTCGTCATGACGCGTACGCAGGGCCGTCCCAGCCGCCCATCCGCGACCGGGCACGAACGTTCGGCCGCCGTAGCTCGTCAAGGAGATGCCGCCGCCGTGAGCCGCAGCCTTCGACGCGGCGTCCTCGCCGCCACCGTCCTTTCGCTCTCGATCGCCACGCTGTCCGCCTGCGGGGCCGGGAACGAAGCCCAGACGCTGCAGGTCAAGCCGGACAACGCCGCGACCTCCGTCGACGGCATCAAGATCCAGAACATCAACGTGATCACCCAGCCCGATGTGAACGCCAAGGGCCCGGCCGTGGTGGCCGCGACGGTGTTCAACAACGGCGACAAGGACCAGAAGCTGACCGGGATCTCCGTCGACGGCACCGGCCAGTCGGCCAAGCTCTCGCCGGCCGCCGGTGGCTCGGGCCCGATCACCGTGCCGGCCGGGGGCTCCGTGGTGATCGGCGGCAAGGACAACGCCTCGGCCGTCCTGGCCAGCGGCCGCGAGGCCGTCAAGGACGGGAACGTGCAGCCCCTGACGTTCACCTTCACCTCGCTCGGCAAGGTGAAGGCCAGCTCCTTCGTCGTCCCCGCGAAGAACTTCTTCCAGGGCTACGGTCCCTCGCAGCTGCCGCAGCCGTCCGGCTCGGCGTCTCCGTCCGGCTCGGCGTCTCCGTCCGGCTCCGCCAAGCCGTCGCAGTCGGGCAAGCCGTCCGGTTCGGCCTCCCCGTCCGGCTCCCCCTCGTCGTCGGCGCACAGCGGTCACTGAGACCGCCCGCGCGACGCGTGACGCAACGCCTCAGGGGCGCCCGTCCGATCCGGAGGGGCGCCCCTGAGGCGTACGTGGGCAGAGCGCACGGGCGGGGCGGCCGGTGAGCGCCCGCTGCGCGCCTGGCCCCTGCTCTGTGCGGCTCGTGCTCGTACAGCTCGTGCGCTGTACGGCCCGGAGTTTTACGGCTCGAACTTGTAGCCCAGGCCGCGGACCGTGACGAGGTAGCGCGGCGCGCCCGGGTCGGGTTCGATCTTGGCGCGCAGTCGCTTGACGTGCACATCCAGGGTTTTGGTGTCGCCCACGTAGTCGGCGCCCCAGACCCGGTCGATGAGCTGCATCCGGGTCAGCACGCGCCCGGCGTTGCGCAGCAGCATCTCCAGGAGATCGAACTCCTTCAGGGGCAGGTCGACCTTGCCGCCGGAGACCGTGACGACATGGCGGTCCACGTCCATCCGGACCGGGCCGGCCTCCAGGGCCTGCGGGGTGACCTCCTCCGGCTCGCCGCGGCGGCGCATCACCGCGCGGATGCGGGCGACCAGTTCGCGGGAGGAGAAGGGCTTGGTGACGTAGTCGTCGGCCCCTATCTCCAGACCGACCACCTTGTCGATCTCGCTGTCCTTGGCGGTCACCATGATGACCGGGACGTTGGAGCGGCCACGCAGCTGGCGGCAGACCTCGGTGCCGGGCAGGCCCGGCAGCATCAGGTCGAGCAGGACGAGGTCGGCGCCGTTGCGCTCGAACTCGTCGAGTCCGTCGGGGCCCGTCGCCGCGATGGCGACCTCGAAGCCCTCCTTGCGGAGCATGTACGACAGTGCGTCGCTGAACGATTCCTCGTCCTCGACGACAAGCACTCGGGTCACGGAAGGACCTCCGGGGCTGGGTGAGCAGGGAGCGGATCGTTGAAGGTCTCGTACGGGCGGTCCTCGTCGTCGAGGCCCTCCGCGGAGGGGTCGGCGGGCCGTTCGCGGTCGCGTACGGCTCCGGCTTCCGGGAGACGCAGGGTGAAGGTGGAGCCCTGTCCCTCAGCGCTCCACACCGTGACCTCCCCGCCGTGCGAGGCGGCCACATGCTTGACGATGGCGAGGCCGAGGCCGGTCCCGCCGGTGGCGCGCGAGCGCGCCGGGTCCACACGGTAGAACCGCTCGAAGACGCGGTCACGGTCCTTTTCGGATATCCCGATGCCCTGGTCGGTCACCGCGATCTCGATCAGGTCGCCGCCGGGCGCGGAGACCCGGCGCCCGGCGATCCCGACGCGGGTGCGCGCCGGGGAGTAGTTGACGGCATTCTCGACGAGATTGCCCAGGGCCGCGGCGAGCTGGCCGCGGTTTCCCCATACGTGCAGTTCAGCGGCGCCGCCCTCCCGTCGCCCGGCACCGCCCCGAGCGGCGGAACCGCTGGGTCCGCTGAGGGAACTGGCCATGGTGATCTGCTTCGCGCCGGCCTGCTGGCGGCAGCGGTCCATCGCCTCGGCGACCAGCTCGTCGACCCGGACCGGCTCGGCGTCCTCCAGCGGGTTGTCGTTCTGCACCCGGGAGAGGTCGATGAGCTCCTGGACGAGGTTGGTCAGGCGGGTGGCCTCGTTCTGCATCCGGCCGGCGAAGCGCTCGACGGCCTCGGGGTCGTCGCTGGCGTCCATCACGGCCTCGGAGAGCAGCGACAGGGCACCGACCGGCGTCTTGAGCTCATGGCTGACGTTGGCCACGAAGTCGCGGCGGACCGCCTCTATCCGGCGGGCCTCCGTGAGGTCCTCGACCAGCAGCAGCACGAGCCGGGAGCCGAGCGGGGCGACTCTGGCGGAGACCGCGAGCGCCTCGCCGCGGCCGGTGCCGCGGCGCGGCAGATCCAGCTCGACCTGGCGTATCTCGCCGTCCCTGCGGGTGTCGCGCGCCATCTGCATCATCGGCTCGACCGCAAGCTTGCCGCCCCGGACCAGCCCGAGGGCGTAGGCGGCCGAGCTGGCCTTGACGACGGCATCGGCCTCGTCGAGGACCACGGCCGAGGAGCGGAGCACCGAGAGCACGGTGTCGACCCCGGGTGGCAGCACGGCCTCCGTGTGCAGGGAGGTACGGGTGGGTTTGGCCTGGTCGCGTTCGCTCCAGCGGAACGCCAGCATGGCGAAGACACCGGTACAGAGCCCGGCGATCGCAGCCACTGCGGCGACGGCCGCGTCCACGTTCATGACTCCAGGTTATGCGCCGGGTCGGACACTTCCCCAGCCTTGCGGGGCTCTGCTCGAACAGCCGTCGCCCAGAGTTCACCGTGCCGTCCGCGCTGGTTCACTCCGGAGGCCGGTGCGGGGCGGGCGGCTGCCCGGCGGATGCCCCTAGGGGGACCGGCGCGAGCGCCCTGCCGCTCCGGCACCCGGCCAGGTGAACCGCACCTCCGCCCCGGGGGCCGTGGATGCGTCGCCCAGAGTTCACCTTCACGTCGGCGCCGGTTCACCCCCGGTGGCACCGCAGGTCGCGCGGTGCCCGCAGGGTGACGGTGCGGGTGCCGGACGGTGTGCACCGGCACGCGGCCGGACACCCTGAGCGACCGCGGGGCCACGGCCCTCCGGAGCACCGGCACCGCGGCGGGCCGGCCCCGTGGAGCACCGTCCCTCCGGGCACGGGTCACGCGGGCACCGGCCGTGAGAGCGTGGGCACAGGTCACCCTGCACCCCGTTCCACCTCCCACCACGCCACACCACCACATCGATGCGAGAGAAGGTCACAGATGCGGGACGCGTACCACGAGGAGCTGGATTCGATCGGCGAGGGCCTGGTCGAGATGGCCCGGCTCGTCGGCTCCGCGATCGGGCGCGCCACCACGGCGATACTCGACGCGGACCTCAAGCTGGCCGAGAACGTCATCGCCGCCGACGAGAAGGTCGACGACCTCCAGCGCGATCTGGAGGCCCGTGCGATCGCCCTGCTGGCGCGGCAGCAGCCGGTCGCCACCGACCTGCGGATCGTCGTCACCTCACTGCGGATGAGCGCCGACCTGGAGCGCTCCGGCGACCTGGCCCAGCATGTGGCCAAGCTGGCCCGGCTGCGCTTCCCGCAGTCGGCCGTTCCGCAGGATCTGCACGCCACCATCCTGGAGATGGGGCAGCTGGCGCAGCGCCTGATGGCCAAGGCCGCCGAGGTCATCATCACCAAGGACGTCGATCTCGCGCTGCAGCTGGAGCAGGACGACGACGCGATGGACATGCTGCACCGCACCCTCTTCCAGCACCTGATGGACGACCGCTGGAAGCACGGCATCGAGACGGCCGTGGACGTCACGCTGCTGGGCCGCTACTACGAGCGCTTCGCGGATCACGCGGTCTCCGTCGCCAAGCGGGTCGTCTACCTCGTGACCGGCGAGCACGCCGACGAGATCGCCCCGCCGACGGCGGTGGAAGGCGCGTAGCCGCGGCGGGGCGGGAGACGTGGTCCCGGCGGCGGGAGGGTGGCCCCGGCTGCTCCCTCCGGCTGTCGTGCAGCTGATCGAGGCAGCGTGCGGAGGGCGCGGGTCCGCCCCGTGAGCCGTCGTGCGCCGTTGACGTGTGCCTCCACGCGCCGTTGACGCGCCTCGGCGCCCGGGCTTGCAATGGGCACCAGGTGACCCCTAGGAGGCAATGCATGGCACCCATGGCGGACTCCCCCAACCCCGCGATTCAGGACGCCCCGACAGCCGTCGGGCGTCCGCTGCTCCCTCTGCTCGGCGCCTGCGGCTGCGGCTCCGGCTGCAGCTGCGGCTGCCAGTCGGGCGGCCCGTGCCAGTGCGGCGGCGGCTGCTAGCCACCGTCACGCACGGCGCCACCACGACGGCACCACGACGGCACCAGGCACAGCGCCCATGCGGCCCCGGCCGGTTCTCTCCGGCCGGGGCCGTTGCCGTTCGGCCGGGACCGTTGCCGTTCGGCCGGGGCCGGGCCGTATGGCCGGGGCCGGTCGGCCGAGGTCGGTCGGCCGAGGTCCGGACCGGTCGGCCGGTGCTTCCACGGCCGGTCAGAGAGAGACCGACAGCGGGTGGATCTCGTCGGCCTTGTGGCCGGCCCGCTCGTGGATGCGCTGCACGGCCCCTGCCGAAGGCGCATCCGACAGGCAGAAGACATCCCCGGAGTCGGTGTCGGCCCAGGCGTGCTCGAACGTCACGCCCTCCTCACTCTGAATGGCGAGATCGGCCTGATGCGCCGCACTGAGCTCGTCGGGCGTCACGCCCTTCATACCGTGATGGATGTCCATGAACTTGGGCATCGAACTCATCCTTCCGGTCGCAGAGGAATACGTTCCCTCTCCCATGCTGCATCCGAACACCGCGGTCCTCGCCCCCAAGGCTCACCGCCCGCGGCGCGGCCCCCCGGCCGGCCCGGCCGGGGAGACGCGTGCAGCCGGGCTCCCCCGCCCGGGAACCCTCATCGGCCCGCCGCCCCGGCCCCGTAAGCTTCCGATGCACCGGGCAACCCGGCCCGCGAGGCGGGACCGAAGCCCTCCCCCGCAGGGTGGTCCCTCCCCGCAGGGTGGTCCCTCCCCGCGTGGTGGGTCTTCTCCACAGGCTGGGGGTTCGGCACCGAGGTTCGAGCGCCGTCTACGTCTAGGTCTAGGTCTACGGGCCGCCTCCCGCCACGATCGCGGAGATCCACATGCCCCTCGAAGGACCGCGCCACCTCCTCGTACAGGCCCGCTCCGAGCCCTCCCCGCTGTCCAGTTCGGCCCGCTGCGCTCCGAAGGATTCGGGGACTTCTTCCCCGATGACCCGGCCG
The DNA here is from genome assembly GCF_036048035.1 of Streptomyces sp. NBC_00400. Taxonomy (NCBI): domain Bacteria; kingdom Bacillati; phylum Actinomycetota; class Actinomycetes; order Kitasatosporales; family Streptomycetaceae; genus Streptomyces; species Streptomyces sp. NBC_00400. Next base: position 3,377,814 of record NZ_CP107940.1, read on the forward strand.
CCGCCCTGAACCTGTCCGACGGCCTCGTCACCGCCCTGTACGGCTGGGCAGACGAAATCGACACCACCCTCAACCTCGACATCCGCGACCGGGTGGAGGGCAAGTACGACGACACCTGGCAGCGCCTGTTCCACGAGGGCAGAAACCTGGCCAGGCAGCTCGCCCACGAACTCGGCCCCACCCGGACGGTGACCTACAAGGGCCTGGCGAACGGCGGCCTCGCCGCGATGACGTGCGTGGCGTGGCGGGGGGACCGGGAATTGCCGGCGTGAGACGGGGCGTGGCGTGGGCCGGAGCACGGGCCGGTCCCGGGTGCTGCCTCTTCGCCAGTCCTGGCTTGTCCCCTGACCAGGGCCACCAGGTCATCGAGTTGCAGCACGGCTGGGAGGCGATCGGTGCTGCGTCGATGGGTGCGCCCCTCAGTGGCGCTGATGCCGCCTGCCGGTGTGCCTGTCCTGGAGTCGGTGCCGGGAAATGCTCCGATGCCGATCGGCTTCTCGCTCGCCCGGCTGCGCTGGATGCTCTGCGAGGCCTACAGCCCCTACGGGCACCACCGTTCGCCGGCGCATGCCGAACAGCTCGTGCGCGATTTCGTTCACGAGTTGCCCGGCCAGGGCGGTTCCGCTTGGTCGTTCGCTTCAGTCCAGCCCGATTTCTTGCGTTCGACCGGCTACTACAACCGCGAAGAGCCGCTGCATCCGGCGTATTTCGACGGCAGCGGCTCCGATACCGCGACGTTCCTCGACCGCGGCCTCGTCTGCTACTTGCTCCTGACCAACGGCTCTCCGTGAGTAAGCCACGCGGCCGGTGCATTCACCAGGGCCGTCACACTCCGCCCGCGGCTCGGGGCCGCAGGTGGTGGTGCATCAGCGCCGCCGCGCACACCACAACGGGGACTGCGACGGCGGGTACGGCCCACCACGGGATGCCGATCCACACGGCCGGGAGCCCCACCCCGAAGCAGACGCCGATGCTGGTGAGGAGCAGGCGTTTGCCGTACGGATTCCAGGTGAGCGGCTCGTGGCCGCGCGGTCTGGCAAGGCGTAGCGCGCCGAACGCGAACGCCTGAGCCGCGAGGAGCGCGGCGAGCGTGCCGACGGCGGCGTTCATCTGAAGCTCGTCACGGGGCGCACCGGCGCTGTTCTGCCGGACCCCGTCCTTGCTGAGCACCACGATGGCACGGCGCCAGACGGTGGCGGTGACCCGGTCGCCCGGCTCCAGCTGGTCGAGGAGCGGTCCCGCGTCACCGAAGCTCACGACTCCCCGCCAGGCGTCCTCATCTTTCAGGGTCGCCTCGAAGGTGGAATTCCTCCCGGTCTTGACGACCGTCTTCACGACGGTGAAAGGCCGGGTGCTCAGGCAGTCATTCGCTACCTGCACTTGCACCGTCGCACGAGCGGGACACGGCTCGGCTGCCTGGTAGTCCCGGTAGAGCTCCCTGTCGGCGGTCAACCACGCAGCGAACGCGACGTAGCAGAGCGCCGCCGGTATCAGAGACAGCAGGATCAGCAGCACGCCCATGAACCGCGCCCGCCCCGGCGGCCGTCGGCCGGCCCCGTCCTTGCCCGGCAGTCCGCCGAGCTGTGAGCCCTCGCCCGTGCCGTGAGCCCTTGCCCGCGCCGTTGTCATCGCCCAGCCCCCTCCGCCGAGCCTCCACCAACCGGAGACCGGAATGACAGGAATACACCCAGGCCGCACGGCATTCTTCGAGAATGCCGGCTTCCGCATTCCGGCAAACCCGGCACGGTGCGGTACTTCGCTGCCGCACGGCACGACGAAGCCCTCGTCCGGGTGCCCCGGCGGGGGCTTGACCTGCTGTGCGCTCGGCAGGATTCGAACCTGCCACCTTTCTGATCCGCAGAACCCTGCGCGGGACCGAACTCCCGCCCCTCGCTGCTGTTTTGGGCACCCTGCGGAAGGCCGTCTTCCGCTGGGCGGGTCCGAAAGATCATGCGAGAGTGGGCCCATGACGGCACCAGAAACCACGGTTGTGGGGGTCGACGAGGCCGAGGGACTCGCGGTGGAGGGCCTGCGGTGGCTTACCGGGGCGGCGCGGGAAACCGCTGGTGGAGGCCTCGCCTGGACGACCAGGCCCTCGGACGACGAGCTCGACCCGATGCTCTACAGCGGTACGGCCGGGATCGTCCCCGTGCTCCTTGAGGCGTGGCGGCACTTCGGCGATGACACCTATGCCGACCGCGCCCTGCGCGCGGCCCGCAGCCTCGCGGACTCCGTCGACGGCATCGACGACGACTCCCTCTACTTCGGCCGCACCGGAATGGCCCTCGTCCTGCGGTCCGTTCACGACGCACTCGGCGACACGGCCGCCGGCGCCGCCGCGGACCGCGCGCTGGAACTCGTGCGGTCACGCTTCGACGGGGCGCGCTGGGGCGAGCTGTACGAGCTGATGGGCGGCAACGCGGGGATCGGCCTCGGCGCGCTCGTGGCCGGAGACGCCGATCTGGCCGTTCTCGCCGTGGAGCCGTATCTCCGGACGGCTGAGCAGACCCCGGCAGGCGTCCACTGGGCCCACCGCACCGGCGTCGACGCCCGTCTGCACCACATCTCGCACGGCACGCTCGGCATCGTCCTGTCACTTGCCAGGGTCGGCCGGGCCACCGGCCGTGAGGACCTGGTCGAGCTGGCGCTGGCCGGTGCCGCAGACGTAGTGGCGCGTGCCGAAGCGGGACCCGAGGGCTTTCTGGTGCTGCACTCCACTCCGCAGCATCTCCCCGATGTGATCGAGCCCATCAGCTACGGCTGGTGCCACGGCCCGGCCGGCGACGCCCAGGTCTTCCGGCTGCTGCGGGACATCACGGCCGACCCCGTCTGGCCCGCCCTGGCCGACCGCTGCTGGCACACGGTCACCCACTCCGGCCTGCCCCAGCGGCTGCGCCCCGGCTTCTGGGACAACAACGGCCGCTGCTGCGGCACCGCGGGCGTTCTGGCCCTGGCCTGCGACCGGCTCGTCGAACAGCAGGACCCGTACGACTTCGCCCACGCCCTCGTCGCGGACCTCACCGCCCGCGCGATCCGGGACACCGACGGCGCCCGCTGGTCCAACTTCGAGCACCGGCCCACCCCGAGAGACCTGGAACCGGGCACCGGCTGGGGAATGGGCAACGCGGGCATCGTGCGCGAACTCCTGCGCTTCGTACGGCTGAGCCGCGGGGGCGATCCCCGCTACGCGTTCGCCTTGCCGGACCAGCCCCCGGTACGCGCTTAGGCCGGGCTCCGGCGCTGTGGTGCCGACGCCGTGTCGTGCTGGACCGGGCCCGTGGGGGCGCCTGTCTGCGAACCGTGTGGGTGTCAGCCGCCGGCCCTGAGGCGGCCCCAGGGCGGCGAAAAGCCCCCTACTCGCGGAAAGCCGCAGGTAGGGGGCCTATTGCGGGGGCCTACTTCTTCTTGCCCTGGTTCTTCACTGCCTCGATGGCGGCCTTGGCGGCCTCCGGGTCGAGGTAGGTGCCGCCGGGCTTGAGCGGGCGGAAGTCGGCGTCCAGGTCGTAGGCGAGCGGGATGCCGGTGGGGATGTTCAGGCCGGCGATGTCCTCGTCGGAGATGCCGTCGAGGTGCTTGACCAGGGCGCGCAGCGAGTTGCCGTGGGCCGCGACCAGGACCGTCTTGCCGGCGCGGAGGTCCGGGACGATGCCGTCGAACCAGTACGGGAGCATGCGGACGACGACGTCCTTGAGGCACTCGGTCTGCGGGCGCAGCTCCGGCGGGAGGCCGGCGTAGCGCGGGTCGGAGAACTGCGAGTACTCGGCGTCGCGGTCGAGGGCGGGCGGCGGGGTGTCGTACGAGCGGCGCCAGAGCATGAACTGCTCCTCGCCGAACTCGGCCAGCGTCTGCGCCTTGTCCTTGCCCTGCAGCGCGCCGTAGTGGCGCTCGTTCAGCCGCCAGCTGCGGTGGACCGGGATCCAGTGCCGGTCGGCGGACTCCAGGGCCAGCTGCGCGGTGCGGATGGCGCGCTTCTGGAGGGAGGTGTGCACTACGTCGGGGAGCAGGCCGGCGTCCTTCAGCAGCTCTCCGCCGCGGACTGCCTCCTTCTCGCCCTTCTCGTTGAGGTTGACGTCCACCCAGCCGGTGAACAGGTTCTTCGCGTTCCACTCGCTCTCGCCGTGGCGGAGGAGGATCAGCTTGTACGGTGCGTCGGCCATGGCGTCGAGCGTAATCCAAGTCGGCGCGGCGCCTTGCGTGGGTCCAGGACCTGGGCTTTCCGGCGTCGTGTGACGCTTCCCGTCAATTCGCTGGTGGCGGGGACCGTCCCCTGTGTAGGTTGCGCATGTCACTAGAGGCACTTACATGAGCCGCTTGCGTGCGCCCCTTACGTGGCGGGGAGCTCGCCTCGCCGCCGCTTCCCGCCCTCCCGCGCCCCTTCCCTGCACCGCATCACCGCCATCACCGCCATCACCGCTTCACGGGGGAACTGTCATGTCCGCATCCGCAGCGAAACCCTCCGGGCCGGCTGCTCGCCTCAAGCACGCCGCCCTTGAGAGCGTGTCCGGTCTCCCCCGGCAGTTCTGGTGGCTGTGGACCAGCACCTTGATCAACCGGCTGGGTGCTTTCGTCGCCACCTTCCTCGCCCTCTACCTGACCGTCGAGCGCGGCTACTCGGCCTCGTACGCGGGCCTGGTCGGTGCGCTCTACGGCCTCGGCGGGGTGATCTCGTCCGTGGGCGCCGGGGTGCTGACCGACCGGCTCGGCCGCCGGCCCACGATGCTGGCCGCCCAGCTGTCGACGGCGGCGTCCGTGGCGCTGCTCGGCTTCATGGAGAACCCGGTCGCGATCGCGGCGGTGGCGGGTGTGGTCGGCATGGCGACCAACGCCTCCCGCCCCGCCGTACAGGCGATGATGGCGGACATCGTCGCCCCGGAAGACCGCGTCCGCGCCTTCTCCCTCAACTACTGGGCGATCAACCTCGGCTTCGCCGTCTCCTCCACCGCCGCCGGACTCATCGCCCAGCACGGCTACCTGTCCCTCTTCCTGGGCGAGTCCGCGCTGGTGCTGGCCTGCGCGCTGGTCGTCTTCTGGAAGCTCCCCGAATCGCGGCCCGCCGCGGGGACACCGGGCCCGGACAACGGCCCGGACCACGGCGGCGGCGCGGCCCCAACTCCCGTCTCCATGCTGACCGTCCTGCGCGACGGCCGCTTCATGACCGTCGTCGGCCTCAACCTGCTGCTCGCCCTGCTCTTCCAGCAGGCGTACGTCTCGATGCCCGTGTCGATGGGCCGGGACGGCTTCTCCAGCGCCGACTTCGGCATGGTCATCGCGGTCAACGGCGTCCTCATCGTGCTGTTGCAGATCCCCGTGACGCGCTTCATCGAACACCGCAGCCCGGCCATGCTCCTCATCGGCTCGGCCCTGCTCGCCGGTTACGGCTTCGGGCTGACCGCGCTGGCGGACTCGGTCGCCGTGTACGCGCTCGCGGTCACCGTCTGGACCCTCGGCGAGATCATCAACTCCCCCACCCAGATGGGCCTGGTGGTGCGCCTCTCGCCGCTGCACGGCCGCGGCCGCTACCAGGGCATGTACGCGCTGTCGTGGTCCATTGCCTCCCTGACGGCCCCTCTCCTCGGCGGCATGGTGATCGACCACTACGGCGCCGATGCGCTGTGGGCCGGCTGCGCGGCCGTCGGCACGGTGGCGGCCATGGGCTACGGGCTGCTGCTGCGGAGCCTGCCGGGGCAGACGGCGGCGGTGGTCCGCTCACCGCAGCCCGCGGAGACGGCATCGTCCACGGAGGTGGAAGCGCCCCTGCACCTGGGAGCCCACGCGGACGCGGAAGCGCCCACGCACCGGTAAGCCCGCACGGACGCGGAAGCACCCACATACCTGTAAGCCCGCACAGATGCGAAAGCGCCCTCGGCCGCGCCCTTCTCGTAGCTGTCGCCGTCCGGTGGCCAGGCATGCGGCCGTGCCGCCACCCGTGTCGCTGTGGGTGTCGCCGCCGTGGGTGCCGTCGTTGGTGACGGTGATGCGCGTGCGGGCGTTGGCGGATGACGGCACGCGCCCCGACGTGTGACGTGGAGGAGTGGTGAGGGTGCGCGGTACAGGGGGGCGGAAGGCGCGGCGGTTCGTGGTGGTCGGGGCGCTGGTGGTTGCGGGGGCGCTGGTCGCCGTGCCGGCGGGGGTCCGGAAGACGGCCGGGGTGGATTGGGTGGCAGGGGTGGATTGGGTCGCCGGGGTGGCCGGGGTGGCCGGGCCCGGGGGCGGGCCTCCTCGGGTATCGGCCGACGGGCCTCCCGCCGCCGCCATGACGCTGCCCGCGCCCACCGGCCGGTACCAGGTCGGTACGGTCGCGCTTCACCTGACCCACTGGACGCGCACCGATCCATGGGCCGGCCGGCAGACGCACCGGGAATTGATGGTGAGCGTCCGGTACCCGGCGCGGGCGGGTGCCGGGCGGTATCCGACCGCGCCGCAGCTGTCGGCGCGCGAGGCGGCGGCGTTCGACGCGCGGAACACCTTCTCGGAGCAGGTGCCGCCGGGGAAGGTGCAGTGGGCGGCAACCCGCACCTCTGCGCACGTGGGGGCGCCCCTGGCCGCGGGCCGGCCTTCCCGGCAGTGGCTGCCGGTGGTGCTCTACTCCCCCGGCGTCGGCGACCCGCGCTCGTTCGGCAGCACGCTCTGCGACGAGTTGGCCTCCCGCGGCTACGCGGTGGTCACCATCGACCACACCTACGAGGCGCCCGCCGTGGAGTTCCCCGACGGACGGCTGGCGCGCAGCGTGCTGGCGACGGAGTTGGCGAAGGCGCAGAAGAGCGGGCGGATCACGGCGCTGCTGAAAAAGGTCAGCGGGGTGCGGGTGGCCGATACCCGTTTCGTCCTCGACGAGTTGGCCGAGCAGGGTGCCGCCTCGCCGTTGCCCCCCGGCCTCCGGCGGGCGCTGGATCTGCGTGCCGTCGGAATGTTCGGGCAGTCGGCCGGCGGGTTCACGGCGGCGCAGACGATGCATGACGACCGGCGGATCAAGGCCGCGGTGAACCTGGACGGGGTGATGGGCTACACCCAGCGGGATGACGACCCCTCGAACCCGTCGACGGTGGGACGTGACGGCGTGGACCGGCCGTTGCTGCTGATGGGGATGGCAGGGAACACCCATCACACGGTGGCGTCCTGGGGCGCGGTGTGGCGGCACAGTACGGGCACCTGGCTACGCGACCTGACGCTGCGCGGCAGCAGGCACGCCAGTTATACGGATGCGGAGGCGTTGGTGCCGCAGATCGCGCGGCGGTTGGGGCTGCCGCGCAAGGATGTGACGGCGCTGATCGGGGCGGTCGACCCGGCGCGGGCGGTCGCGGCGCAGCGGGCGTACGTTTCCGCGTTCTTCGACCGGTGGCTTCGCGGGCGGGACGATGGCGGGCTGCTGGACGGGCCCTCGGGGCGGTTTCCGGAGGTGCAGTTCGTGCGGTAGGCGGGGTGGCGCCGGGGCGAGGCGGGACGGGGTCGAGGCGAGGGGGACGGGGTCGGGGCGAGGCGGGACGGGGTCGAGGCGGGACGGGGCCGGGGACGGGCATGCGGCCGTGGGCGCGGCTCGCCCCCGGCCGGGGCCGGAGGCCGATCGGCATTCCGAACGGCCCCCGGGGCACGGAGGCCGCAACGCTCAGGCGGCCGTGCCGAAGTGCACGGTCTTCGCGGTCAGCAGGAACAGGGCCGTACGGCGGTCGATGCCTGCCGGGTCGGCCGGATCGAGGAGCCGGTCCAGGGTGGACCGGTCCTCGGCGTTCAGCATTTCGGCGAGCGTCTGGCGTGACCGTTCCAGGGCTTGCCGTGCGAACTGCCGGGGCCCGTCGGCCAGCGGCGCGGGGTGGTCCACGAGGAAGGTCCTGCTCCGGGCGTCGGTGAGCCCCGCGGCGCGCAGCATGCCGGGCCAGTCCTCGACCACCGCCACCGAGCCGGGCAGCTCGGCCCGCATCCGGCTGAAGCGGTCCGCCTGCGCCGCGTCGAGCCGTTCCTGCAGTCCGGGGCGTCCGAAACCGAGGTCGCGCGGGAGCCAGCGGGCCGGCAGTCCGCCCTCGACGACGGCCAGCACCCCGCCGGGTTCGAGCAGCCCGGCCAGCTGCTTCACCACGCCCTGCTGGTCGCCTACGTGGTGGAGAGCCTGCCCGGACCACACCAGGTCCGCCGGCCCGAGACCGGCCAGCCCCGCGGGGAAGTCGGCCTGCTGCGTGCGCAGCCGGACGCCGAGCCGTCCGGCCCGTTCCCCTGCGCGGGCGAGCAATTCCGGGGCACCGTCCACCGCGGTGACCTCGGCCTGCGGGAACGTCGCGGCCAGTTGGCAGGCCGCGACGCCCGGGCCGCTGCCGATGTCCAGGATGCGGCGGGGGGGGGTGAGGTGTGTCAGCTCGGCGAGGGCCTGCTGGACGTAGGGGCGGTGCGTCTCGCCCTCCAGCTCCAGCAGGTCGGCCATGGCGGCCCAGTCGAAGTCGGGGTCGGGGGTGTGGCCGTGGGTGTGGGTGTGGCCGTGGGTGTGGGTGTGGGTGTGGCCGTGGGTGTGGTTGCCGCTGTGAGTGGGGTTGCCGTCGTGGGTGTGGTCGTTGTCGGTCATCGCACCTTCTCCCGTGATTCGTGCTCCGCCGGTGCTTCCTCGATCAGGTCCGCGTTCACCGCGGGGACCTCCTGGCGCCGACCATGCGCCAGGGCCGCGGAGTTCGGCAAACATTGTTGCCGTTTCCGCAAAAGGCGGTGCGTACGAAGGGAGAAAAAGGGGGTGCGTGCGAAGGGGGCCGGGGCAGGGCGCAGGGGGCCTCTCCCTACCGGCTTCCCCGAGAGGCGCGCGCCGAAGGCCCGCCTCTCGGCGACCTACAACTCCGCGGCCTACGACTCCGCGGCGCTCCCCCGCGTCAGATGCGTGAACGCGTCCAGGTTGCGGGTGGACTCGCCGCGGGACACCCGCCAGGCGTACTCCTTGCGGATGGCGGTGGCGAAGCCCATCTCCAGCAGGGTGTTGAAGCTGCCGTCGGCGTTCTCCAGGACCGTCCCGAGGATGCGGTCGAGCTCGTCGGGGGTGACGGCGGCCAGCGGGAGCTTGCCGACGAGGTAGATGTCGCCGAGCTTGTCGATCGCGTAACTGACGCCGTAGAGGCGGGTGTTGCGTTCGAGGAGCCAGCGGTGCACGGCCTCGTGGTTCTCGTCGGGGTGGCGGACGACGAAGGCGTTGATGGAGAGGGAGTGCCTGCCGACGATGAGCGAGCAGGTCGTGGAGAGCTTGCGGGTGCCGGGGAGCTTGATGACGTAGGTGCCGTCGGAGGGCGATTCCCATTCGAGCTCGGCGTCGGTCAGGGTCCGCTCGATCACGGCCTGCGCCGTCGGAACCGTCCCGGCCTGTGCCGTCGGAACCGTACTGGCCGTGGTGCTGCCGTTGCCCACTGCACCGCACGTCTCTCGCTCGTCGCCCGTGGAGGGGTCGCGCTCGTCACCCATGGAGGGATCGTAGGTGACGGCGGTGTTCCTGCATGGCGGCGGTGTAGACGTCGCCCGTGGCCGCGGCGGCGGTGCCCCAGCCGAAGGACTGGGCGTGCCGGGCGGCGTCGGTGCCCATCCGGGCGGGCAGGGCCGGGTCCGCGACGAAGCGGCCGAGCGCGCGGGCGTAGTCGGCCGGGTCGTGGCCACTGACGAGGAAGCCGCTGACGCCGTCGCGCACGGCCACCGGCAGACCGCCGACCGCGGCCGCGATGACCGGGGTCCCACAGGCCTGGGCCTCGATGGCGACCAGTCCGAAGGATTCGCTGTACGAGGGCATGACCAGCACGGATGCGGCGCGGTACCAGTCGGCGAGCTGTTCCTGGCCGACCGGTGGGCGGAACTGCACCAGGTCGGCGATGCCGAGCCGGGCGGCCAGCTTCTGCAGCCCCTCGGGCTTGGCCAGGCCGCTGCCGCTGGGCCCGCCGACCACGGGCACGACCATCCGGGAGCGCAGCGAGGGGTCCTCGTCCAGCAGGGCGGCGGCGGCCCGCAGCAGGATGTCGGGCGCCTTCAGCGGCTGTATTCGGCCGGCGAACAGCGGGATGACCGCGTCCTGCGGCAGGCCGAGGCGGGCGCGGGCGGCGGCCCGGCTCTCGGCGACCTCGCCGCCGGTGGGCCGGAAGCGGTCGAGGTTGACCCCGGGGTGCACCACGGCGACCTTGCCGGGCTCGGCCTCGTAATGCCGGGCGAGTTCGTCCGCCTCCTCGGCGGTGTTGGCTATCAGGCGGTCAGCGGCCCGGACGATCTGTGTCTCGCCGATCACCCGGGCGGCCGGCTCGGGGGCGTCGCCGGCGGCCAGCGCGGCATTCTTGACCTTGGCCATGGTGTGCATGGCGTGCACCAACGGAACGCCCCAGCGCTCGGCGGCCAGCCAGCCGACATGGCCGGAGAGCCAGTAGTGGGAGTGCACCAGGTCGTAGTAACCGGGGCGGTGGCCGGCCCAGGCCTGCATCACGCCATGGGTGAAGGCGCACAACTGGGCGGGCAGCTCTTCCTTGGCCAGGCCCTCGTACGGGCCGGCGTCCACATGCCGTACGAGGACGCCCGGGGCGAGCTCGACGGCGGGCGGGAGGGTGCCGGTGGTGGCGCGGGTGAAGATCTCCACCTCGATGTTGATCGAGGCGAGCTTCCTGGCCAGCTCGACGATGTAGACGTTCATACCGCCTGCGTCGCCCGTACCGGGCTGGTGCAGCGGGGAGGTGTGGACGCTGAGCATCGCCACCCGGCGCGGGCGGCGCGCGCTACCGGGCAGGCGCAGGCGGGCCTGACCCGGGAACTGGCCGTGCGGCCGACTGCGGAGCCGGGACACGTGTGGGCTCACGTCGAGCTACCTCCTAGGCGGGGCGGGCGGCACGCCTCCGACCCCCTGCAACAATGCACCGCGGCCATCCATTTCCGTCCGGCATGCTCTGGCCGCACTTTGCCAAAGCGTGACCAAGCGAGGGCCATAGGTGCCTCAGGTGCCTCAGGTGCCTCAGGTGCCTCGGCAGGCGGCTTTCCCGCGGCCACCCCATACCCTCGAGGACATGGCCCGCCGCCCCAGCGTCTCCCACGTCCCCCAGGTCTCCCCCCGCTCCCCTGTCTCTCTCGTTTCCCCCGGCTCCGCCGCCGCTCTGATTCCCGCGCAGTCCCGGGCCGTCCCCGGGCAGTCCCGGTCCGCACCCGGACAGTCCCGGCCCGTCGGAAACGCCACCCGCGGGACCACCAACCCCAACCGGCTGCGCCGCATGGACCGCTGGATAGCCGCCGAGCACGGCGCCGCGCTGCGCCGCGCCGCCGACCCCGTGGCGGTCGATCTCGGCTACGGCGCCGCGCCCTGGACCGCGGTGGAGCTGCTGGGCCGGCTGCGGACGGTGCGCCCGGACGCCCGGGTCGTCGGCATAGAGATAGATCCGGCGCGGGTCGAGGCCGCCCGGCCGTACGAGCGGGCGGGGCTGGACTTCCTCCACGGCGGCTTCGAGGTGCCGCTACCGGGGCAGCGCAAGCGGGCGCCGGTCCTCATCCGGGCCGCGAATGTGCTGCGGCAGTACGACGAGGACGACGTGGCCGCCGTGTGGCAGCAGCTCTGCGCACGGCTGGCGCCCGGCGGGCTGCTGGTCGAGGGCACCTGCGACGAGATAGGGCGCCGGCACGTCTGGGTGGCGCTGGGCCCCGAAGGCCCGCGCACGGTCACCTTCGCCGCCCGCCTCAGCTCCCTCCACACACCCTCTGACCTGGCGGAACGCCTCCCCAAGGCGCTGATCCACCGCAATGTGCCGGGCGAGCCGGTGCACGCCTTCCTCCGGGACTTCGACCGTGCCTGGGCCACCGCCGCCCCGCTCGGCGCGCTCGGCGCCCGCCAGCGGTGGCGCGCCGCCGTACAGGCCCTGGCCACGGACTGGCCGCTGACCGGTGACCCGCGGCGCCGGCGACAGGGGGAGGTCACGGTGCGGTGGGAGGCGCTTGCGCCCAGGGGGAGCGCGGCGGGAAGCGCGGTGAGAAGCGCCGTCCGCTGAGGCGGGAACGCACGGTCCCGTCGGCTCGCGGCACGCCCCCAGCCCCCGGCCCCGCCCCCCGCCCCTGGCCGGCACCGCGGCCCTCCCTACGCGGTCAGCACCGGGTCCCCGAGTGCCGCCAGCTCCCGCAGCCGCCCCTCCGTCTTTGACCCCCGCGCGGCCGTATAGGTCACCAGCGCCTGGTCCGGGTCGCAGCTGAGCCGGAAGCTCTCGAAGGTGAGGACCAGCTCGCCGACGTGCGGATGCAGGAGGGTCTTGGTGCCGCGCAGGCACTCGAATACCGACTGGGTCTCCCAGATCCGCCGGAAGTCCCGGCTTTGCGCGAGGAGTTCATTGACCACCTCGCAGGTCCGCGGGTCCTCGGGGTGCCGCCCGCTCTCGGCGCGCAGATTGCCGACCACCTCCACGGCCTTCGCCTCCCAGTCCGCGTGCAGGGCACGCGCCGCCGGGTCGAGGAAGACCAGCAGCGCGGTGTTGCGCCGGTCCGGGGCGAGCGCCGGGAGGTCGAAGGAGATCCGGCCGCCGAGCGCGTTCCAGGCCAGGATGTCCAGGCCGCGGCCGAGGACCATCGCCGGGACGGTGGTCTCCATCGCGTCCAGGAGCCGCTGGATCTCGGGGCGCACGGTCTGCCGGGGAGCGGCGCACGCGCCGCCGTCCGGGCCCGGGGCGGCGAGGCAGTCCGCCGGGCGCCGCCGGGGTGCCGCGACATTGTGCAGGTACGTCATTTCACCGTCGGACAACCGCAGCGCCCGTGCGATCGCGTCCAGAACGGAGTCGGAGATGGCGGGCGCGCGGCCCTGTTCGATCCGGGTGTAGTAGTCGACGCTGATGCCGGCGAGCTGGGCGACCTCCTCGCGCCGCAGGCCGCGCACCCGGCGGCGGTTGACCCCGTCGGGCAGGCCGAGCTCCGCCGGGTCGAGCGCCGCCCGGCGCACCTTGAGGAACGAGCCGATCTCGATTTCCGCGTGCAGCATCGGTCCAGTATGCGACGCACCGCCGGTCGGGTGGTTCCGCCGGACCCAGGCTGCGACGGGCCTGGTCCGCGCCCCCTACGGGCACCAAGGTGGTGCAGGCACACCTCTGGGGCGCCCCCAGGCCGCGCCGGGCACGCCCCGGGGCGGCCCAGGAGAACTCGCATGCGACCCCTGAGAACACTCATGGCGACCCCGTAAGAACTCACCCGGCGTCCCCCTGAGAACTCACCTGGCGCCACCCACCGAACCCGCATCTCGACCCCTCTCGCACAAGGAGCAGCTAATGCAGCGCAGGATCCTCGGCGGTACCGGCATCTCGGTCAGCGAGTACGCGCTCGGCGCGATGATGCTCGGCGCCTGGGGCAACACCGATCACGACGACTGCGTACGGATCGTGCACCGTGCGCTGGACGCCGGTATCAACTTCGTGGACACCGCGGACGTGTACGCCGCGGGCGAGTCCGAGGAGATCGTCGGCAAGGCGCTCAAGGGACGCCGCGAGGACGTCGTCCTGGCCACGAAGTTCTTCCATTCGATGGGTCCTGACGCCAACCACGGCGGCAACTCCCGGCGCTGGATCATGCGTGCGGTGGAGGACAGCCTGCGCCGGCTGGGCACCGACCACCTCGACCTCTACCAGGTGCACCGGCCCGACCCCGCCACCGATATCGACGAAACGCTCGCCGCGCTCTCGGACCTCGTACGCTCCGGCAAGGTGCGGGCGATCGGCACCTCGACCTTCCCCGCCGAGCACATCGTCGAAGCGCAGTGGACCGCCGAACGCCGCGGCCATGTCCGCTTCCGCACCGAGCAGCCGCCCTACTCGATGCTGGCGCGCGGCGTGGAGAGCGCGGTGCTGCCGACCGCGCAGCGCTACGGGATGGGCGTGCTGACCTGGGGCCCGCTCAGCGCCGGCTGGCTCTCCGGCCGCGATCTCTCCGCCAGTTCGCGGGCCGGCCTGGAGAGCCGGAAGTTCGACCTGTCGGTCCCGGAGAACGCCCGGAAGGCGGAGGCGGTCGCCGCGCTGTCCAAGGTCGCGGCCGAGGCGGGCCTCGCGCTGCCGCACCTGGCGACCGCCTTCGTACGGTCCCACCCCGCGGTGACCTCCGTGATCATCGGCCCGCGCACCCTCGACCAGCTCGACAGCATGCTGGAGGGCGCCGAGGTCACGCTCGGCGCGGACGTCCTGGACCGGATCGACGCGATCGTGCCGCCCGGCACCGACCTCAACCCGGCCGACAGCTACTACGTACCGCCGGCCATCGCGGACCCGTCCTTGCGACGCCGCTGACCCGGGGCGGGGCCGGGAACGAAGCGGCCCGGCCCTATCTACCGCTGCCCCCTCCCCCTCCCACTGCCCCTCTCCTTCTGCCCCACAATGCACCGCAGCGGTGGCGACGTTCGGATTGTCCCCGGAAAAGAACGGCTTCTTGATTGTTCCTTTCCATTCCCACGACGCCGGGCAGCCGCCACCCACTACGGGCGGGCAGCAGCCTTGCCGGAACCGGACACAAAGAAGCCCCTCACTCGCGGTGAGGGGCTTCCGGTTTATCCAAAAAATTCACTTGGCCTTTTGGTACGCCTCACGAATCTCAGCGGGCACCCGCCCGCGGTCGCTCACGTTGTAGCCGCTCGACTTGGCCCAGGCCCGGATCGCGGCGGTGTCCTCATTGCCGGCCGCCGCCTTACGCGGCTTACGGCCCTTCCCGGTCTTGCGACCGGCCTTCAAGAACGGCCCGACAGCTTCCAGCAGCTGGTCGTAGCTGTCCGGACTCAAATCGATCTCGTAAGTCACACCGTCAAGAGAAAGCGTGTGCGTGGCGGCCTCGGTGGACTCTTCGCCCGTGAGGTCGTCCGTGAAGATGGTGATTACTTTCTGTGCCATGCAGGCAGTGTAAACCCATGAAATAGGCCCACCAGCCGTTTCCCCCGCCTGCTGGTGCGACTAACGGGTTGACGGGAAAAAACCCTCCGTGCCGGCCCACGTTGCAGCCGGCGCCCGCACCGGCACGAGAGCCGGCGCGGGCCGGGCACAAGGACCGTTCATCGCAGATACGTCTGCTGCCACTCGATCGACGGCATATTCAACGCGGCCTCCGCGAGGGCCTGCGCCGACGCCGTCTTGAGGCTCGCCAAGCTGGTGTCGATCCAGTTCTGAACGATGCTGCATCCCTGCTCGCGGTACTCGACGGCCTGTACGAGACATTCGAGTTTGTCGGCATCGTGGGCGACGACGACCTCGATGGCGTCACCGTTCTCGTACTCGTCGACGATGCGCTGAACTCCGGAGGCAACGGCGGGGTGAGCGGCAGACACCTGGTCCGCGGTGACCTTCTCGTTCGAAGCTGCTTTCAGGTAGCGCCGACCGATGTGCGGGATATCGCCGACGCGGGTTTCCTGGGTGTCGTGGAACAGGCACATCAGGGCAACCTTCGCCGGGTCGGCGCCTTCCATCATGGCCAGTACCGCGCCGATGATGCCCACCCGGAACGAGTGCTCGGCGATACTTTCGGGGTCTTTGACTCCGGCGATCCACCAGCCGGTCCGTTTGGCCCGCTTGAGCATCCCCATCTCCAGGAGGTACCCCGCCGTGCCCCGTGCGTTGATGGTCTCGTCCGCCATGGTGACCTCCGGTGTCAGTGCTGGTGATCGCGTAGAACGTAATGCACGACGCTCAGTTCGCGCCGGGATCGTGAGGAGATCAAGCCGTCGTCGAGTATCCGGGCGACGCGGTTGGCGAGCGCGCGAGCTAGTGCGGGCGATGCGTGCTGCAGCCACGGGTGAGCCGTCAGCAGCGCCCACAGAGAGTGGGCGTACAGGTCGACATAGCCCGGCGACTCATGGAAGCCCTGAGCCAGCCCTCGAAGGAGGGTTGCCGGGTCCCAGCCGGTCAGATCACGGTCAGACATGAAAGCGTCGTCGGCCTGGGGCTCCCTGAGGACACCCATCCAGTAAGCCCAGTAGTTCAGGTTCGCAGCCTCTGCGGCGTCGTCGTCGGCAATCGACCGGTCGATAAAGTCCCGCAAAGGCACCGGGTCGCCGCGGCGTGCAAGGGCGGTAGCGGTGGAACGGGCCTCCGCCCAACGCGGCGATCCTCCCTGTGCAGTGGCGAGTCCCCGGCGGGCATGGAGGGCGTGCGCAGTCCAGGAGTTGGCCTCTGGGCTGCGGTCGTAGCTGGTGAGATACAACGCCTGTCGATGAAGGAGCGCGCGACCGTCACCTGCTCCGGCAGCGGCTTCGACAGCGTTCCGCAGATTCGCGAAAAAGGCGCGCCGCTCTTGCGTGCCCATGAGCGGGGCCGTCGCTACTGGGCCGCGCCGGGAAGGAGACGGGCGGCGTAGCGCTGGGGGCGGAGCCCCGTCCACGGCCCAGGCGATCATGTGAGCGGTGTCGCGGGTGTGCACCCACCCGGCGAGGGGGTGAAGTTCGAGCCGCACCGAGGGATCGAGTGCGGCGCCGATGATCCGGTCAGCGTCCATCGCGGCGTCCAGAAGGCCCAGGGGTGTCCGGTCGGCACCGAGTGTCAGTAACCGACGCTTCAGGTCGAGGAACGCCCCGGCTTTCATGTTGGCGAGTGGGCGGCGCCCGGATTCCCTCCCTTGGACGGTGCCGAGATCAATGCCAAGCGCTTCGGCCATTCCCGTCTGCGTGAGCGGGATGGACTCCCTGGTCAGGCGCAGGACAAAGCCCGCAACGGTGCCTGTGACCGCGCGATTTCGCGCGGACGGCCTGGAAGTCATACAGCCCCCAATGCGCTCCGCCACCAAACGCGTACCCACAGTCAGTCCTACCGCACCGGGCATCACCGTAAGTTCGAGATGCGCCAACTCCAAGCCCCGTCTTGGGTTCGGGAGTTGGCCTTCACCGGGTCGGCTGTACAAGCACGCGCCCGGCGTAAGGCCCCGTCCTCACCCCCGCAAGGGGTGCGGGCAGGGCTCTCCCTCACCCCTCGATGAGGAGGAACACCGTGATCTCACACATCACCATCGATCAACGAGACGCCGCATACGACCCACGCGCCCAGCAGGCCGCCCTGTCGGTCACCGTCCACCACCGCGATGGCGACACCGAGCCGTCCGTCCTCGTCATGGACCCGGGGCAGGTGGAGCTCTACGCCATCCAGCTGGAACAGGCGATGGCGAAGCGGAAAGCCGCACAGGAAGCCGTGTCCCTGTGAATGCCCTCCCCAAGGAGGGGCGCGCACGTGCTACGGACACGATCAAACCGACCGAAAGGAACGACTGTGTTCAGTCCGATCATGATTGCCGACGGCGGCGACGAGGGTGACGGGCACCCGGGAACGCCCTGGACACCACCGCAGGAACCGCCATCTCCCGACGGCGACACGCCGCCTGGCGACGGGACACACCGGAAGTGACCGCGCACTCTGACCGACAGGGACGCCCCACTCGGGAGGAGTTGGGGCGCTCCCTTATCGCGTCTGGCGCCCTGTCCTCGGACTGGCTGCCGACATTCAGTGTCGTGGACCGCTCCCTGTTTTTGCCCGAGCTGATGTGGCCGTTCGACATGGATACCGGCAGGAGCGTCCCGGTCGACCGTGCCGAGGACCCCGACGCCTGGTACGGCTACGCCGACAGCGACATCCCCATCGTGACCCAGTGGGACGACGGCAAGCACCGGGGTACCGCCTCCGGCCACGTCTCGACAAGCTCCAGCTCGAAGCCTTCTGTCGTTTACCGGCTTCTGAGCGATCTCGATGTTCATCCGGATATGCGGGTGCTGGACGCCGGCAGCGGTACCGGCGAGACGTCCGGGGCTCTCACACACCGGCAAGGCGCCCGCTGCGTGACAACGGTCGAGGTCGATCGCGCGGTGTCCCGGCGTGCCCGAGAGCGGCTATGTGCGGCCGGACTGCATCCAGACGTCATCGAAGGGGATGCGACCCAGGGCTACCGGGACAACGCACCCTACGACCGGATCCTGGCAACGTTCGGGCTCCGGGAGATCCCCTACGCATGGATTCCTCAGACCCGCGCTGGTGGCCTGATTGTGGCACCGTGGGGCACGCACTACAGCAACGCGGACGCAGTGGTTCGCCTGCGCGTCGGCGACGGCATCGCGACCGGCATGTTCGGGCATCCGGTCGAATTCATGAAAGCCAGGGCGCAGCGCCGTCGGCCGATCAACCACAGCGACTACATCCCCGAGCGGGGAGTCGAGGCAGCCGACAAGTCCACCACGCCCCTCACGGAGGAGGAATTCGTCACGGGCCGCTTCTCGGCTGTGCCGTTCGCGCTGGGGCTCCGCGTCCCGCAGTGCGCGCAATCCGTCGCCGACAAGCGACAGCGCGCGCGGCCGGTGTGGTTCTACGGCCTCACCGACAGGTCATGGGCGTGCGTCATGTTCCGGGATGGCGCCGAAGCGACAGTGTGGCAGTCGGGACCGCGCCGACTGTGGGAGGAGGTGGAGACTGCGTACCACTGGTGGGTCGACAGCGGCCGCCCTGGACATGACCGGTTCGGCCTCACTGTGACCCCCGACGGCCAGCACGTCTGGCTCGACGAGCCGGACAACGCCTGGCCTCTGTGAGCGGTACTCGCTCTGCGGCCCGCGTCTTCCCGGCGCCGGCCGTCCACGCCCCGCAGCCCGCCCCGCGCCTCACGCCAGATGCAGCGCCGCGAGCAAGGCATCCACCAGGGGACGGTCCCGTTCCTGGGTGAGGCGGTGGCGGGCGTCGGTGGGCGAGAGCCAGACCATGCGGTCGACCTCGCTGTTCGGGGTGAAGGCTCCGGCGACCGCTTCTGCCGCCCAGTAGCGGACCTGCTTGGGGCGGCCGCCGGCCACGTAGTAGGAGGTGGGCAGCGGCGCGCCGGGGCGGCAGTCCATGCCGGTCTCCTCCGCGACCTCGCGCACCGCGCCGGCCAGGGCGTCCTCACCGCGCTTCAGCTTGCCTTTGGGGTGGGACCAGTCGTCGTACTTGGGGCGGTGGACGAGCGCGATCTCCAGCCCGTCCTCGGAGGCCGCGCGACGCCACAGGACGCAGCCCGCGGCTCGAATTGTCTTCTGAGGCACTGTCACATGATCACCCCTCTGCGTCTGCGTCTCCTCTGCGTCTGCGTCTCCTCTGCCCTTCCCTCTGTTCTCAGTTCGCCCGCTCCGGTGTCCTGGGCAGCCACACGCGGCCGAAGGCGAAGCGGGCCGCCTCCACTTCGTGTCGCTGGTCGGCGTGCAGCACCCCGAGGGCGTATGCCGTGGCCGGGGCGATCCGGGGGGTGCGGGCCGCGGCGGCGGCAGCGGCGGCGGCCTCCGCGGCGTCGCGGTGCCACTCCAGCGCCCGGCCGGCCTCCGCCAGCCGGAAGTCGGCGTACTCCGGCGCCAGTACCTCCCGGGCGTAGCGGCTCAGTCGCACCAGCAGCCGGACCTGGTGCCAGGGCGCGTCCTGGCGCTGGTCGGCGGCGAGCGCGGCGGCGTTGTACGGGTATCCGGCGCGGGACAGCGGCAGTGCGGCGACCGCCTCAGCGAGCCGGCGCTGGGCCTGCTCGGCGAGTGGCGGCAGCGCCTCGGCGGCGGGCAGCTCGGTGGTCGTACGGGCGAGTGGCGCCTCGGAGGCGAGTACCGCCACGGAGTCGGCGACGGCGTGGAAGCGGGAGGAGCCCAGGGCCTGCAGCGCGGCGGTGTGGGCGCGGGTGCGGGCGAGGGTGAGCTGGCGGTCCAGCAGCGCTCCGGCCCGCGCCGCACCGGCCGCCAGGGCGCCGTCGGGATCCGGGTCGGTGGCGGACGTCGCGGCGGAAGCGGTGGCCGAAGTTCCGGCGGAAGTTGCGGACGACGCGGTGGTCAGGGCGGCGGGGCCGGTGGCGGAGCCCGTGGCAGCGCCCCTTGCGGGACCCGTGGCAGTGGCCCTGGCGGAGCCCGAGGTGGAGCCCGTAGTGGAGCCCGTGGGCGTGCGGTCTCCCCGTTTGCTGCGGTCCGGCCGGCCCTGGCGGTCGCCTCGGTCGTTCCGGTCGGTGCCGCCCTTCCGGTCGGCTCGGTCGTTCCGGTCGGTGCGGCCGGTCAGTCGCTGCAGCGCCGTCATCAGCCGTTCGCGGCGTGCGGAGCAAGCCTGTTCGCGGGCCAGTGCGCCGGACAGCCAGCCCAGTTCGGCGGTGAGCTGGTCGGCCCAGACCTCCTCGGTCAGCGGGCGGAAGGTGTGCAGGGTGGCGCTGATCCGGCGGGCGGCGCGGCGCAGCTGACGGGCGGCCTCGCCGGCGCCCTCCGCGTCCGAACCGCTCTCCCGGTGCAGGCGCAGGCTGCGCAGGAATTCCGCCGACTGCTGGTGCAGATAGCCGGCCAGGACCTCCTCGGCCGTACGCCCGGCGAGGGCGGTGCCGATGTCGGAGAAGTCGTCAGTCATAAGCGGCCGGCCCCCGGCGCCGTCCCGGGCGCGGCTCGCGTCGTCCGGCCGTGGTGTGCCGTCGGCTCCTGGGTACGGGCCGTCCACCACTGCCGCACGGGCTCCGGGCGCTGGGCCGGGCTCGTATCCGGTGCCGATGAGACCCGCGGGTCCTCCGGTCGGCTGGTCATGTCGCTGGGCCACGCCGGCGCCTCCGGGCGTCGATGAGCATTTCCTGAATGTTGCGCAGCGGCGCGCCGTCCGCGTCCGCCGCATGCCGGGTCCAGTCGCCGTCCTGGCCGAGGTGCCAGGAGGACGTGGTGTCCGACATCCCCGTCTCCAGCATCCGGTTGAGGGAGGCGCGGTGCGCCGGGTCGGTGACCCGCACCAGCGCCTCGATCCGGCGGTCGAGGTTGCGGTGCATCATGTCGGCGCTGCCCAGCCATACTTCGGGCTCGCCGCCGTTGCCGAAGATGAAGACCCGGGAGTGCTCCAGGAAGCGGCCGAGGATGCTGCGGACGCGGATGTTCTCGCTCAGTCCTGCGACCCCCGGGCGCAGCGCGCAGATGCCGCGTACCCAGACGTCGACCGGGACGCCGGCCTGGGAGGCACGGTAGAGCGCGTCGATGACGGCCTCGTCGACCATCGAGTTGACCTTGATGCGGACGTAGGCCGGACCGCCCGCCCGCTGGTGCGCGATCTCCTTGTTGATGCGCTGTATCAGGCCGTCCCGCAGGGACTTGGGAGCGACCAGGAGACGGCGGTAGGTCTCGCGGCGTGAGTAGCCGGAGAGCCGGTTGAAGAGGTCGGAGAGGTCGGCGCCGACCTGCGGGTCGGCGGTCAGCAGCCCCAGGTCCTCGTAGAGCCGCGCCGTCTTGGGGTGGTAGTTGCCGGTCCCCACATGGGAGTAGCGGCGCAGCATCTCGCCTTCCTGGCGGACGACGAGCGAGAGCTTGGAGTGCGTCTTGAGGCCGACCAGCCCGTAGACGACATGGCAGCCGGACTCCTCCAGCTTGCGGGCCCACTTGATGTTGGCCTGTTCGTCGAAGCGGGCCTTGATCTCGACGAGGACGAGGACCTGCTTGCCGGATTCCGCGGCGTCTATCAGGGCGTCCACGATCGGCGAGTCGCCGGAGGTGCGGTAGAGCGTCTGCTTGATGGCGAGGACGTCCGGGTCGGCGGCGGCCTGCTCCAGGAACGCCTGCACGGAGGTGGAGAAGGAGTCGTAGGGGTGGTGGAGGAGCACATCGCGGGCGCGCAGGGCGGCGAAGATGTCCGGCGCGGACGCCGATTCCACCTCGGCGAGGTCACGGTGGGTGCCGGCGACGAACTTGGGGTACTTGAGCTCGGGACGGTCCAGCGCACCGATCCCGAAGAGGCCGGTCAGGTCCAGCGGGCCGGGCAGCGGGTAGACCTCGGCGTCGGAGATCTTCAGCTCCTGGACGAGCAGGTCGAGCACGGCCGGGTCGATGGACTCCTCGACCTCCAGGCGGACCGGCGGCCCGAAGCGGCGCCGCATCAGCTCCTTCTCCAGGGCCTGGAGAAGGTTCTCCGCGTCGTCCTCCTCGACCTCCAGGTCTTCGTTGCGGGTCACCCGGAACATGTGGTGCGCCCGCACCTCCATGCCCGGGAACAGCTCCTCCAGATGGGCGGCGATGACGTCCTCGATGGGGACGTAGCGCTGCGGGGAGGCCTCCAGGAAGCGGGAGAGCAGCGGTGGCACCTTGACCCGGGCGAAGTGGTCGTGGCCGCTGACCGGGTTGCGTACGACGACGGCCAGGTTCAGCGAGAGGCCGGAGATGTACGGGAAGGGGTGCGCCGGGTCCACCGCCAGGGGCGTGAGCACCGGGAAGATCTGCTGGCGGAAGAGGGTGAACAGGCGGGCCTGCTCCTTCTCGGTCAGCTCGGGCCAGCGGATCAGATGAATGCCCTGGTCGGCGAGCT
The DNA here is from genome assembly GCF_036048035.1 of Streptomyces sp. NBC_00400. Taxonomy (NCBI): domain Bacteria; kingdom Bacillati; phylum Actinomycetota; class Actinomycetes; order Kitasatosporales; family Streptomycetaceae; genus Streptomyces; species Streptomyces sp. NBC_00400. The sequence continues at coordinate 3,400,022 of NZ_CP107940.1, forward strand.
CGGGGGCGATGTCCTGCTGGAAGCAGGCGGCGTGCCGGGCCATGAGTTCGCGCGAGCGGGTCCAGATCAGGTCCAGCACCTCGCGGGGCTGGAGTCCGGACGCGGAGCGGGTGGCGACGCCGGTGGCTATCCGTCGCTTGAGTCCGGCCACCCGGACCATGAAGAACTCGTCCAGGTTGCTGGCGAAAATCGCCAGGAAGTTAGCCCGTTCGAGGAGGGGGGTGGCCGGGTCCTCGGCCAGTTCGAGCACCCGCTCGTTGAAGGCCAGCCAGCTGCGCTCACGGTCCAGGAACCGTCCGCTGGGCAGTTCCTCGCCGTCCGCGCCGACCACGCCCTCGTCCTCGTACGCGTCGGGATCGGCGTCCAGGTCGGGCTCCAGGCCGGGCACCGTGCCCCGGACCGCCTGCGGGCGGTGCGCGGCGATGGAACCCACGGAAGGCTGGGCCGAGGGCGCCGCGGCCCGCGGGGGCTGCGGGGTGGGCACCTCGGGCTGAGCCTGTGCCTGAGCGCTGGGCTGCTGGTTCATGAACCTATTCTTCCGCGTCCGGGGGGTTCCAGGCGCGTCAGACGGAGGCGGCGGCGCGAGATGGAGCCTCGGGTGGGGGCCGTTCGGCACAGCGGGCTGCATTCACCGATGCTCGCAAGCGATATTGAATCGCCGGTAACGCGGATATGGCGGCCAGGCAAGCGGGGTGCTACTGCCCGGCGTTGGGCGTGAGGCATGAGGCGTTGTCCGGGGCGGCCGGGGGCCGGCGTCACGGGTGGGCGGCTCCTGGGGCGGTACGGCCCAGAGGCCGGGCCCGGGGGCCGCCGCCGGGGCGCGCCCCCCTGTGCCTCCCCCGGGGCAGCCTTTGTCACACGCATGGTGCCGCCCGGGTTGCGGGCCGCTGCGAAAGGCGCCTGTGCACCCGTGGGCCCGTGCGCCCGGTTCAGCCGTGCCGGCGCCGCATCACCCGGAAGGCGGTCACCGTCAGCACCGCCGCCACCGCCAGCACGATCCCGGCCTCGATCCAGGCCAGCGGCCAGTGGTGCGACGCCGGGTGGTGATCCATGTACTGGCCGGCCACATCGTGCTGCCGCAGACAGGTCTCGTAGGTGGGAGCGGGATTGCACGGGGCGTCGGCCAGCCGGGCGCCGGAGCGGGTGTAGTTGCCCTGGCCGACAACCCAGGCGTCGTCCGGCAGCTGGGGCGAGCGGCGGTTCGGGAACTCGGTCGTCACGACCGGCAGCAGATAGGGCCTGAGCTGGGCCAGCACCACCTGCAGCGCCACCACGGCGGCGAGCGTGACGCCCATCGACAGCACCGTACGGCGCAGCAGCAGACCGGCCAGTGCGCCGACCGCCAGGGCCAGCAGGGAGTAGGCGACCGGCACCGGGCCGAGCGAGTAGAAGCCGAAGGTCGAGTACCAGTAGAAACCGGAGACCTCGTCGCCGGCGACCTGCCAGAGCCAGCTGAAGGCCAGCGAGAGCCCCGTGGTGGCGGTCAGGACGACCAGCGCGGGCAGGCAGGTCTTCGCCGCCAGCCAGCGCAGCGGGCCGACCGACTGGGTCAGGACGAGCTTGTGGGTGCCGGCCTCCAGCTCGCGGGCGATCAGCGGGGCGCCGAGGAACAGCCCGACCAGGGCGGGCAGCAGCACCAGGCCCATTTCGACGAGCCGCAGGGGCGAGCGGTAGGTGTCGCGGAAGGTGGTGACCGCCTCCTGGGTGTGGGCGCAGCGCGGATCGAGGGAGATCTGCGAGCAGCCGGCGATGTGGTGGGCGTCGATGAATCCGGCCATCTGGCCGCGCAGCACCGCGCACCAGACCGCGCCGCCGGCCGCCGCGGCCAGCAGCACGCCGAAGACCAGCCGGTGCTGGCGCCACACCAGCCAGGCGAGGCCGCCCAGCGGTGCCAGGCCCGCCTCCCGGGTCCCGCCCGGATCGCCCGCTGTGCCGCGCCCGTTCGTGCCGGGGTGTGCCGTGGTGGTCATGCTGCCGCTCCCTTGCCGCTGTGGTGGTCGTGCCGTGTGCCCGCCGCGCCGCCCGGCGGGCTGTTCCATCCGCTCCATCCGCTCCATCCGCCCGTACTGCCGGCCGGGCCGGGCGGCCCGTTGCGCGGCATCCCGGGGATCCCCGGGTTGTTGCCGGGCCGGCGGCGCCACCGCGCCGGGACCGGCTCCGCGCTCGGCGCGATCAGCGCGGGCGCGTCGGGCGCGCGCAGATAGGCCAGCAGAAGTTCCTCCAGGGACGGGTCCGCGGTCTCCCAGGGCCCGGCGGCGACCGTGCCCTTCCGCCGTACGACGGTGGTGAAATGACGCCCTGACGTCTGGGTCTCGACGACCGTGTGCGCCGCGATCGCGGGCGGCAGCGCGCCGTCCCGGTGCGCCCCCATCACCAGGGCGTGCGCTCCGATGACGTCATCGACCTCGCCCGCGAGCCGCACCCGGCCGCCGCCCAGTACCAGCAGGTAGTCACAGACCCCGTCGAGCTCGGCGAGCAGGTCCGACGACAGCACGACGGTGGTGCCGTGCTCGGCGGCCTGGGCCAGCAGCAGTGCGGTGAACCGGTACCGGGCGATCGGGTCGAGCCCGGCCAACGGCTCGTCGAGGAGGAGGAGTTCGGGGCTCCTGGCGAAGGCCAGGGCGAGCCCGAGGCGGGCGCGCTGCCCGCCGGAGAGGGTGCCGGCCCGGGCGTCGAGGGGCAGCCGGCCCTCCCGGACGATCCGTTCGGCGCACGCCCCGTTCCAGCGGCCGGGGTTGAGCGCGCGGCCCATCCGCAGCGTCTCGGCGACCGTCAGCCGCGGGTAGAGGGGCTTGCCCTGGGCGACATGGGCGGTCCGGGCGCGGACCGCGGCGCCGGCCGGGCCCTCGCCGCCGATCCGTACGGCTCCCTCACTGGGGCGGGTCAGGCCGGAGACGAGCGAGAGCAGGGTGCTCTTTCCGGCGCCGCCGGGTCCGACCAGTGCGCAGATACGGCCGGCCGGCAGCCGGAAGGTGCAGTCGCGCAGGGCCCAGCGGCGGCGGTGGCGCCTGCCGAGGCCGATCGCCTCGACGGCGGTGCGCCCCGAGGCCCGGCCGGCCACCTCGTCCGTACCCACTGGCCGCATCACTCGTCCCCCTGAGCCATTCCACTAATTAAGTAGTGAAAGGGTGGGGGAAATGGGCTGCGCCTGTCAACCTCCGCTGTCTACGCTGCCGGCGTGCCCCCGCTTCCCGCGCCCGCGACGCCGCCGCTGCCGTACACCCCCGACTACCCGATACGCACCGAACGCCTGGATCTGCGCCCGGTCATCCACGACGATTTCGCTGCGGTCCACGCCTACCAGCGCCGCCCCGAGGTCTGCCGCTACCTCTACTGGGGCCCCCTCGACGAGGCCGGGTCCCGGGCCTCCGTCACCGCCAAGACCACCCGCACCACGCTGCGCGAGTCCGGCGACGTCCTCCAGCTCGCCGTCGTCGTCCGCGAGAGCGGCATCCTGGTCGGCGACGTCACCTTCTTCTGGAAGAGCCGCACCCACCGCCAGGGCGGCATCGGCTATGTCCTCCACCCGGACCACGCCGGCCACGGCTACGCCACCGAGGCGAGCCGGGCGCTGCTGAAGCTGGGCTTCGAGGAACTGCACCTGCACCGCATCCAGGCCGAGTTGGACGGGCGCAACACCGCCTCGGCCCGGCTGCTGGAACGGCTGGGCATGCGCCGGGAAGGCCATCTGCGGGAGAACGAATTCCTCGACGGGGAATGGACCGACGAGGTCGTCTACGCGATGCTGGCGCGCGAGTGGCGGGCGCAGCAGGAAGAGCGCGCACGGCAGCAATGACACAGCGGGGCGGACGAACGCGCCGGCAATGACACAGCGGGGCGGGCCCCGGTGGGCCCGCCCCGCTGCATGCTCGTCCGTCGCGCGTTCGTAGGCCGCGCGCTCACCCGCCGTCCGGTCTCGTGCCTCCGTCCGGGCCCACGTCTCCGGGCGGTCTCGCCTCTCCGCCCGGGCCCACGTCTCCGTCCGGGCTCACGTCTCCGAGCGGTACATCAGATCCGTCTCGTGCGTGGCGAACCCCATCCGCTCGTACACGCTCACCGCCGCCGCGTTGTCCGCGTCCACGTACAGCATCGCCGTCGGCAGGCCCTGGCCGGCCAGATGCCGCAGCCCCACCGAGGTCAGCGCCTTGCCCAGGCCGCCGCCCTGGGCGCCCGGCCGCACTCCGAGCACATAGACCTCGCCCAGGCCCTCGTCGGCGTGCACCTTGGTCCAGTGGAAGCCGACCAGCCGGCCGTCCTTCTCCGCCAGGAAGAAGCCCTTGGGGTCGAACCAGGCCTCGCCCTTGCGGTCGTCCAGATCGCGCTGGATCAGCGCACCCTGCTCCGGGTGGTGGGCGAAGGCCTCCGCGTTCACCTCCAGCCAGGCCTCGTCATCGGTGCCCGGCTGGAAGGTCCTCAGGGACACCCCCTCGGGGAGAACCGGCTCCGGCAGCTCCAGGTCCGTCAGCGAGCGCCGCATCTGGCGCAGCTCCCGGAACATCGTCAGCCCCAGGGTCTGGGCGAGATGCCGGGCGGCCGGATGCCCGCCGTGGGCCCAGACCCGCAGCCGGCGCCCGGACTGCTCCAGCAGCTCGCTGCCCAGCGCCCGGCCGTGCCCGCGGCCGCGGTAGCCCGGGTGCACCACCAGCTCGGCGGCCGGCGCCTCCACCGGGTCGGTGTCCTCCAGCTGCCCGTACGCGACCAGCTCCTCGTCCTCGTCGCCACGCAGGTACAGCAGCACATGGCGTACGCCGGGGCGCGGGCCCCCGCGCAGCTGCAGCCGCCCCTGCTCGGACACGGCGGGCTGCCCGTCCGTACGAGCCGCCCGCTCGATCAGCTCGGCGACGGCCGTGGCCTCTTCCGGCGCGAGCTCGTCGACCACCTGGATCCGGCGGCCGGCCCGGCCCATCTCCTGTGCAGCGTCAGTCATGTGTGAAGCGTACGACCCAGTCGGGTTTCCGGAGGGGCACCACCCACGTTCCCGGAGGGGCATCCCCCCCGTTCCCGGAGGAGCGCCGCCGCGTTCCCGGAGGGGCATCCCCCACATTCCCCCGCCCTTCCCGGCACCAGCCCGTCACCCGCCCGGCAATCAGCCCTTCACCCGCCCGGCGACCAGCTCGTCACCCGGCAACCCCTGTTGCACTACGCGCGTCGACAATAAGCTGCCGTCCGCTCAGGACCATCCAGGAGGGGAACACATGCCAGCGACACCGCAACGGGGCCGCGCCCTGCGAAGATTGACGATCGGCGCCGCCGTACTGGCCGCCGCCGGGCTCACCGCCGCCGCCCTGCCGGCCGGGGCCGACACCGGACACGCCGCCCGCGCCGGCCGCACCGTCGATGTGCAGCTGCTCTCCTTCAACGACTTCCACGGCAATCTCGAACCGCCGCAGGGCTCCTCCGGCACGGTCGAGGAGGCCCAGCCGGACGGCAGCAAGAAGAGCATCCCGGCGGGCGGCGCGGAGTACCTGGCGCAGTCCCTGCGGACGGCCCGTAAGGGCCACCCCTACTCGGTCACCGCCGCGGCCGGCGACCTGGTCGGGGCCAGCCCGCTGCTGTCCGGGCTCTTCCACGACGAGCCGACCATCGAGGCGATGAACAAGCTGGGCCTCGACGTCACCTCGGTCGGCAACCACGAATTCGACGAGGGCCGGACCGAGTTGACCCGCCTCCAGAAGGGCGGGTGCCACCCCAAGGACGGCTGCTACGAGAAGGGCAAGAAGTTCCGGGGCGCGGACTTCCCGTACCTCGCCGCCAATGTCACGGACGAGAAGACCGGCAAGCCGCTGCTCAAGCCGTACACCGTCTGGAAGCACAAGGGCGTCAGGATCGGCTTCATCGGGGTGACACTGGAGGGCACCCCGGACATCGTCAGCGCCAACGGCGTCAAGGGCCTGAAGTTCCACGACGAGGTCGAGACGATCAACAAGTACGCCAAGGTGCTGAACAAGCAGGGCGTGAAGTCGATCGTCGCGCTCATCCACGAGGGCGGTCTGCCCGCCTCCACCTCGTACAACTACCAGTGCGACAGCCCGGGCCCCGGCGACGGCATCTCCGGGCCGATCACCGACATCGCCAAGCACGTCACTCCGGCGGTGGACGCCCTGGTCACCGGCCACACCCACCAGGCCTACGCCTGCACCATCCCGGACCCGTCCGGCCGGCCGCGCACCGTCACCTCCGCCGCGTCCTACGGCAAGCTCTACACCGACACCACGCTGACCTACGACCGCCGCACCCGCGACATCGTGCGGACCAGCGTCAAGGCGCCCGGCGCGGTCAACCACGTCGTCGACCGCACCCAGCCCAAGGCCGCGGACATGACGTCGCTGATCACCCGCTGGAACAAGCTGGCCGCACCGGTCGCGGCCCGCCCCGTCGGCCACATCTCCGCCGATATCGCGGGCCGCGGCGCCGCCGCCCCCGAGTCACCGCTCGGCGATGTCATCGCCGACGCCCAGCTGGAGGCCACCAAGGCGGACGGCAAGGGCGGCGCCCAGCTCGCCCTGATGAACCCCGGCGGGGTGCGCTCCGACCTCGCCTTCAAGGCGTCCGGCTCGGAGGGCGACGGGGTGGTCACCTACGGGGAGGCCTTCACCGTCCAGCCCTTCACCAACATGATGAACGTCGTCGACCTCACCGGCGCCCAGCTCCTCACCGCACTGCAGCAGCAGGTCAGCGGCCCCAACGAGGCTTCCCCGAAGATCCTTCAGATCTCCAGGGGCCTCACCTACACCCTCGACATGACCAAGTCGGGCGCCGCCCGCATCGTCAAGGACTCGGTGAAGCTCGACGGCACCGCCCTCGACCCTGCCAAGACCTACCGCGTCGCGATGAACGAATTCCTGGCCGGCGGCGGTGACGGCTTCGCCGCCTTCAAGGACGGCAAGAACAAGTACGTCGGCCCCTCCGACCTGGACGCCTTCACCGGCTACCTGACCGCCCACTCCACGGCCGACAGCCCCCTCACCCCGCCGAAGGCGGACCGGATCACGGTCGTGAAGTAGACCGCGGCGGCGGATCGGTACCTCTCGACGACTTCGGGCACCGACTCGACTCCCTCGAACACCGCGTCCCCGCTCCGGACACGTGCCGGAGCGGGGACGCCCTCATCGGCGCGCGGGCCCTCACCGAGTGCAGAGGAGCATCCCGCCAAGACACCCGATCTCGAACGCACCGTTCCTCTCGATGTGCTCAGTCACGATCTCCCGGGCCCGCTCGACCGTTGCCTCGAACGGGACTGCATGGTGATCGGCCCACGCGCGGTACGACTTCATGTGAGCGATTACCGGCTCGGGACTGCGCACGGTGATGGTCCCCGGTAGCTCGATCAACTCGACCTTGTCGAACGCCGCGCCGAGCAGGCCTGGCGCCTGCTCCAGGGAGAAGCGGGCGCTAAGGGAAATCCTGGCCGGCCCCTTGTCCACACCGAGCACATCGCCCGCAGAGCGCTCCCACAGACGGTCAAGTTCTGCTTTGTCGCGGTCGCTGTTGGTGGACACCATCACGGCTCCGCCCGGCTTGACGACCCGGGCAAGTTCCTTGATCGCCGTCGGAATGTCCTCAACGTGGTAGAGCATGTGAAGGGCGAGTGCACCGTCGACGCTTGTCGACGCCAAGGGGAGCTGCGCGGCGTCTGCAACAGCCACTGGACGCGGCACTCCGGCGAGAATCCCGAGTGAGACGTCGAGGCCGAGCAGCCGCAGTTCGGGCCGGTCCCGACGCAGGCGCTCGATAAACTTGCCGTTGCCACATCCCACGTCGACGACCGTGCCTCGTGTCTCCTGCAACTGCTTGACGACGATGCCCGGCAGGTCATAGCGCGGCGTTTGCCACTGATAGATCGACTGCCGAGCGGAGAGGTCCCGCCCGGTGTTGTAGGCACTACCCGTAAGGATTGCGCGATCGGTCACGGCGGCGTCGTGCTCGGCGGAGGGGTCAGTCACGTCAGCGGCTCCGATGAGTCAGCGGCGGACACTGCTGCGGGCATAGCGGCGTTCACGATGCGTTCGCGTAGATGGGCGATCTGTGGTGAACCACGGTACTGCGGGGCTCCCAGCTCGCCAGCCAAAGCTCCCAGCCGGTTAAGGATGCTGGCGGAAAGCTGCCCCGGCCCGGAGTCCAGGACGACGCCGAGCAGCACCTCGGCTGCGTCGGTTTCGCCCGCGAGCATGTGCGCCCGAGCGAGGTCGAGCTTCGCAACAAGTAGGTCGAACGTCGAGCGGTCGTCGGCCGCGGTCACGCGGTACAGATCGACTGCCGTCTCAGCGCAGTCGATCGCTCGTTGCACATGACTGGTCCCACCAATGGCTAAGTGTGTGGTCCCGGCGTAGGTAAGTTGCTTGGCAGTCGGGAAGCTGAAGACACCGGGCATCACGTCTGGACTCTGCATCGCGTCCCTGGCCTGCTCCGCTGTCACCAGCGCCGCGACGGCGCCTTGAGCGTCACCGGCGACGGCGAGAGCTCTCGCCTCAAGGCTCGCGAGCCGAACACCCACGCTCCCTGAAGCCGAGTAGCACTGACCGTGCTGGGCGAGGAGCGCGGCTCGCTGCGGGTTGCCGTTCCAAAAAGCAATGAGCGATTCAACCGACCTGACCCACGCTTGCATCTCGTGGTGTCCGGCAGCCTCCGCGCAGGACCAGGCAGTACGCGCATGACTGCCGGCTGACTCGTAGTCGCCGGCGTCGAGACAGACGTGCGCCGACAGGCCGCACAGTCTGCTTGCGGCCACCAACAGGTCGGACGTCTGCCGTGGCCGTTGCCGCCCCCGCAGCAGTTCGAACGTCTCATCACGCAGCTCGTGAATCTCGGCGTACAGCTCTTTCAGCGGACGGCTGACGAAGTACCACCCGAAGGGTTCCCCTCGATTTCGACAAAGTGCGGTACACGATCAGGCGCGCACGAGGTCAGAGCAGTGTGCCGCTGCACTATGACGAGCTGACCGAGCTAGAAGCCGAACTCTGCAGCTTTATCGATCGGTTGCTGCCGACGGCCAAGGAAACTACCGACAAGCTGTGGCACGGCGGCACCGCATGGCACCAGCAGATTAGCCGTCTGGATGGCATCGAGCGCCAGGTCGGGCAGGGCCTGGGCACAGGTGCGCTCTCGGCGCACGTTCAAGTGCAGCAGCTCGCAAAAGACTGCCAATGGCTCATCGACCACCAAGGGCAGCAGCAATGACAGACCGGCCGAAGACGGACCTGCCAAAGGTCACCCCCGCTGGGCAGCGGGGAACGTCACACGGACCATGGTGCCCGCCCACGGGGACGCAGGTGGTCTCCATGCGAATCGGCAAGATCCTGGACGTGGTCGAGGCCCCCGACGTCATCGGCAAGGCGATGCACGCCCTGGGGACCACTCCTGTTCCACACATCGTCGTCCCGGATGGCGACACGGTGCATTGGCTGCTCCCGCGCGGCGCCGCCAACCGTCGCCCGTGGCCCTGGGCTCGCATCTCCCGTTACGTCAAGGTGCTGCCCAACGTCGCGGAGTTCGGCGTACCTGGAGCCGGCCTCACCGACGGGTTCGGCCCGCACTGGGCGTACCCGGACGGATGGGACGGCGGCCACATCGCTGATGAATGGCTCACGGAAGACCTCGCCGTCTGCACCCTCGCGCACCTCGGGCCGCCCGCGCAGCGCTGCGAGCTGTGCCCCAAGCCCCTGTGGCCCGAGGACGGGGTTCGAGTCGTTCGCCCGCGCGGCCCCTTTCGGAATCCCTCCAGTAACACCATCCGCGTGCACACGCAGTGCGCCCGAACGCAGGGCCTGACGTGACCGACGCTAAGCCCAACTCCCACCGCATCAACACCTGATCGCCTCGGCGGGCACAGGCCGAGAGCAGCAACCCCCGTGCTGCCACCGAGGCAGAACCCAAACTCCCGCCCTAACCGCCGTAAGAGGACAGCCGGCATCCGGGGCGGGTCAGCAACAGCACAACGGATCGGGGAAAGTCCCCGAACCGGACAGCTTGAGGAGGCGACAGTCTTGACTCTCAAGGAAGCGCTGAAGCGCGCAATCACCGTTCGTGGCGGTGGCGAGGACGACGACGGCGGGGGTGGCAACCCGCCTACGGGCGACTCTGACGACGGGCGCGACTACATGCACTGACCGGCAGTAGTCTCCCCTGACCTGTGGGCCGATCCTCTGACGCAGGGGGTCGGCCCCAGCCACCGAGAGGACGCAACTATGCCCGGCCAAGGACCATTCGAACTCCCCGGCCACGTGCAAAGCGTGGTCACACCCGTGAGCAAGCGACTCGTCGTCAACCGACGAGGCTCCACCGTCTGGGACGTACGAACTCCCGTTGGCCGCTTCGCAGTCAAGTTGGGCTACCCAAGCCAGACACACGCGTGGACGGCGTGGGCCCCCGCCCGAGAAGCCGCAATCCTTCGCCAACTCATTTCTGAGGAGGTGCTGTTTGGAGAATGGGAGGAAGGCACATGGAGCGCGCAGCCATGGCGTGATGGCAAGTCTCTCTACACATTGTGGGAGCCCCACCGACACGCTACGGAGCCCGCAGCCCCCCATCTCGATGAATCGCTGTCATGTGCCGCCGCACTGGCCAAGCTGCATCGAGACGGCTGGGCCCACGGCGACGTCCAGCCCAACCACTTCGTCATCGGACCTACCGAAACCTTCCTCATCGATCTGGCTCTCGCGCATGGCGGCGAGGTACCCGCGATCTACGACTTCCGCTACCGCGGCTGCCTGGTCCATTACGAAGCGCCGGAGATCTCGCGGAGCATCTTGGAGAGTGGCACCGCCATGCCGACGAAGGAAGCCGACGTATACGCGCTGGGCGCATCCTTGTTCATCTCCACCACCGGCTGGAGGCACGTCTCCTACCCGGATGACGCCAGCCGGAAAGACCAGCGACAAGCCATCGTGGACAAGCCACACCGGCAAATCAACGTGCCGGGCACGCAGGGCAAGCTCATTGAGCAGATGATGAGCCGCAACCCGGCCGACCGACCGAGCAGCTCCGAAGTCTGCCAAGAACTGCGTAAGGCACGCTCAGCTCTCTGAGTGCTGATTTCGGCCTCCGCTCTGCACCGCTGCCGCCCCTCCCAAATCACCGGGCGGCCAGCGGGGCTCCCCCAGGGCGAGTTGGGGCTCCGCCCTACGGGGGAAGCGGGCAAGCCCCGAGAAGGACGCCCGCCCGCCGCGGCGTTCGTGGCGTTCGGAGCATGACTTCTGTGCGGAGTACGGCTTCGGCGGGACCGGCGGTCGCGGTGTGGTCCCTGCGCCGGCGGACGGCGTTCTGGGCGTATGCCGGCTTTGGCTGGCTGGCGGTCTCGTTCGTCTGGCATCTGTGGATGGGCATCGACTACCGGTCGGCGATGGGCCGGCAGGTCGCCGCCCCCGTGTGGGTACTCCTCGCGTACGACGGGCTGATCACCGCGATGTCGGCGGCGGGTGCCGTGCTCGCCCTGGCGGCCGTACGGCCGTGGGGCCGCCGCCTTCCCCCGTGGACGGTGTGGCTGCCGCTGCAGTTCGGGGCGGTGCTGCTGGTCGTACGGGGCGTGCCGGGGCTCGTCGAGGACCTCACCACGGTCACCGGGCTCACCCCCTACGGCCTGCTGGGGCTCGCGGAGCGGCCGGCCGACCCGGCGTCCGGGACGTTCTGGACGGACATGGCGATCAATGGGTACTTCTTCGCGGGCGCGGTGGTGATGGTGCCGCTGACCGTGCTCCACAACTCCGGGCACCGACTCGCCTCCCCCGAACACCGCGTCCCCGCTCCGGCCCCACTGCCGCAGCGGGGACGCCCTCGTCGGGGCGCGGGCCATGAGAGCAGCAGCTGCCCCGAGTGCGGACACTCCGGCCCGTTCACACCGCAGGGCCGCCGCCGCAGACCGTTCCCGTGGCGGCCCGGTTCCCTCAGCTCAGCCGGGCCGTGGCGTACGCCTCGATGGCGTCCCGCTGGTAGGCGGCCAGGCCCGGCGCGATCGCCTCGTACGCCGCGCGCCACGGCTCGTTCTCCACGCAGGAACGCCCCATCGCGCGGTACTCCTCGGCGGATACGGCGCGGAGCCCGGCGAGCGCCTGGTACTGGGCGTCGGTCTCGGCCTGCACGGGTTCGCCGTCGGCCGGGGTACCTGCGGCCATCAGCTCGGCCAGCCGGATCATCCGGGCCGTGCGCTCGCGGTGTCCGGCCTCGATCTGGGCGTCGCTCATCGTCGCGGTGTGCCGGTCAATCGCCTCGGCCAGCTCCGGGAAGTCTCGCAGGCTCTCCTGGTACTGGGCGGGCTGGATCCCCTCGAAGAGGTTCTCCGGTCGGTTGATGGTCATGGGTCTGCCGTCCCTCCTGGAATGCTCCAGTTCAGCGATCGTGCGGGCGACGGTGCCGGCCAGGGCGTCGAGCCGGTCGCGCTCGGCGAGCAGGCGACAGTGGTGGCCCCGCAGGGCCTCCACCTCGTCGACCTGCGAGGACAGCACCTTGCCGATCTCGGGCAGCCCCAGGCCCAGCGCCCGCAAGACAAGGATCTGCTGCAATCGCAGCAACTCGCCTTCCTCGTAGTAGCGGTAGCCGTTGGTACCGATCCAGGCGGGCGGCAGCAGACCGATCTCGTCGTAGTGCCGCAGCGTCCGAGCCGTCACGCCCGACATCCGGGCGACCTCCGCAGTCGGCCAGGCCATCGCCGCCTCCCCTCACGAGTGCTTCACCGGGCCGGTGTTTCCGGCCCTGGTCAGGACGGTAGGAGCTTCCGCTGCGGCAGCTTCAACCCCCGCACCCAGGATCCCGGCGCATCGCCGTCGCCGCGGCCGTCCCGACGCCGGCCCGATCGGCCCCGCCGGGAACTCCCGGTGCTGTGCTCCGGCGGCAGGCCGTGCCGCCAAGGCGGCAGGGGCTCGGTCATCGAGACTCCTTCCAGGGCGAGTTGGGGGCTCCGCCCTACGGGGGAAGCGGGCAAGCCCCGAGAAGGACGCCCGCCCACCGCGGCGTTCGTAGCGTCCGGGGTATGACTTCTGTGCGGAGTACGGCTTCGGCGGGACCGGCGGTCGCGGTACGGTCCCTGCGCCGGCGGACGGCGTTCTGGGCGTATGCCGGCTTTGGCTGGCTGACGGTCTCGTTCGTCTGGCATCTGTGGATGGGCATCGACTACCGGTCGGCGATGGGCCGGCAGGTCACCGCCCCCGTGTGGGTATTCCTCGCGTACGACGGGCTGATCACCGCGATGTCGGCGGCGGGGGCGGTACTCGCCCTGGCGGCCGTACGGCCGTGGGGCCGCCGCCTTCCCCCGTGGACGGTGTGGCTGCCGCTGCGGTTCGGGGCGGTGCTGCTGGTCGTACGGGGCGTGCCGGGGCTCGTCGAGGACCTCACCACGGTCACCGGGCTCACCCCCTACGGCCTGCTGGGGCTCGCGGAGCGGCCGGCCGACCCGGCGTCCGGGACGTTCTGGACGGACATGGCGATCAATGGGTACTTCTTCGCGGGCGCAGTGGTGATGGTGCCGCTGACCGTGCTCCACCGAAGGCTCCTGAAAGTCGCCGAAAGCCCTTAGGGGAAGACTCCACCTGGGGCCGCCGAGGATACCGGCGGCCCTCCCCTCTTGCCGGTTGCCCGGGTAATGACGATCATGGAACGGCCTCCGTGCGACGTCATGGGATGGCTGCGCTCTTCGGATTGCGGGTCGAATGACTCGGACGGATCCCGGCAAGGCGCACGCTGTCGGTCAGGTCACCAAGAGGTGTGACGGTCGTTCAGGTCACCCCACAAGCGCGGCAAATTTTCATCAAGACCGGCGGGACAACCCACGCGTATCCGACGTACCGCCAGTACAACTTGCATTCAAGGGTCCCGACCGTGGTCAGATGTACGAATGCGAACCCCCACACGCATATCTTCACCCTCGCCCACGCCCGTCAGCCGGCCACACTCCGACACCGCCGCGACGGGCGCCCCGGACGGCCCCACGGGCGACACCAGAAAGCTCGACATGGTCAACCCGTACGCGGATCTGGCGGCCCTCGCCGACCCAGAGCCGGAGCTTGAACCGGAGTGGGGATCCGGCTCGTTGGACGCCGCCGACGCCCCCCACCGCCGCACCTACCTCAACGAACGCGACGACAGCGACGACCCGTTGGGCCTCGGCCTGCGCTCGGACGACGAGACGGACGGCGAGGCCTGGAAGCCGCCGAACCACCGCCGCAAGAAGCGCGGCCTCAGCCGGTTCGCCGCCATACCGCTCGCCCTGAAGCTGCTGGTCGCCGTCCTCGTCGGCACCTCCTTCCTCGGGCTCTTCGACCGGTTCGCGGTGCTGTACGCACAGAATGCCGCCGCGAAAAAGGTGAAGGATGCCCTGCATCTGAACGCCACTCCCGAGGTCGATATCAAGGGATTCCCGTTCCTCACCCAGGTCATGGACAAGCACGTCGACCAGGTGAAGGTCACCATTCCCGACCTGGCCGCCGACCGGGTTTCGCTGGCGAAATTCGAGGCCACCGCCAACGACGTACGTCTCGACGGCGATCTGCCCAGCTCCATCAAGGGCGCCACGATCGGCACCATGCACGGCAGTGTGCTGCTGGCCTTCGACGACATGAACCGCGAACTGGGCGCCTCGCAGGTGAAATTCAGCGAAATGGGCCCGAATTCCGTTCGCGCGGTCGGTCAACTGCCGGTCGCCGGACATGATTTGCGGGTGCAGGCCGAGGCACGCATTCAGCGGGCCGGCGACCGCGGCATCTCCACCGACATCAGCCGGATGCGCCTGGACATCGGTGACATCGCCGTCTACCGCCCCGGCACCGGCAAGGAAGAGGGCCTGCGGCTGACCCGCAAGACCGCCGCCGAGCTCAGCCGGCAGGCCGCCAAGGTCAAGGCGATGCTCGGCATCCCGGCGATCGTGGACCGGATCGGCATCCCCAAGGGGTACATCCAGGAGGCGCTGCACAACGAGGAGAAGCTGCACGAGCTGACCGGGTCGCCGCGCTTCGTCCAGAACCTGATGAAGGTCAACCTCGTCGATGTGGTCGCCGACCACCCCTGGCTGCTGCAGAAGGTGGGCATCGACCCGAAGATCCTCGGCACGCTGACCGGGCTCACCAAGCCGCAGCTCGCGGACCGGCTGTCGCTGTCCTTCCAGCTCCCCAAGACGCCCGGGAACGTCCGGCTGCGCCATATCTCCGTCGAGCGGGACGGCATCCGCGCCGACCTTTCGGGGTCGAACCTGCCGTTCGGGGACGCGGCGAAGAAGCCGGCGGAGAAGAAGTAGAGAAGCAGAGAAGTAAGGGCTCGCCGCCCCGGCAGGGGCGGCAGTAGGGGCGGCGTCTTGGGGGACGCCGCCCCTACTGCGCTCCCGGGACCGCCCCTACTGGGTTCCGCTCCCGGGACTCCGGCCCTACCGCGCCCCCGGCGGCGGGCCCTGGGGCCTCGGCGGCTCCGGTATCCCCGGCGGCGGCGTCGCCGCGCCCGGCAGCGTCAGTACCGCCTCCGTGCCGCCGAGGTCCGCGGACCGCAGCCGTACGGCGCCGCCCGCCTGTTCCGCCGTACGCGCCACGATCGACAGCCCCAGGCCGCTGCCCGGCAGGCTGCGGGCGGACGGCGAGCGCCAGAACCGCTCGAAGACATGCGGCAGTTCGTCCTGCGGAATGCCCGGACCGTGATCGCGCACGGTCAGCTCGCCACCCGCCAGCCGGACCTCGACGGTGCCGCCGGGCGGGCTGAACTTCACCGCGTTGTCCAGCAGGTTCACCACCGCCCGCTCCAGCGCGGCCGGCTCGGCCCGTACGTACCAGGGGGCGAGGTCCGCCGCGATGGTCAGGGACGGGCCGCGCAGCCGGGCCCGCTGCAGCCCGGAGCCGACGATCTCGTGCAGCGCCACGACCTCGATGGCGCTCTGCCCCGGCGCCGGGGGCCGCGACAGCTCCTGCAGGTCGCCGATCAGCGCCGCCAGCTCCCCCATCTGCGCCTTCACCGAGGCCAGCAGCGCCGCCTTGTCGGCTGCCGGGATCGGCCGTCCTGCCTGCTCACTGCGCACCAGCAGGTCGATATTGGTGCGCAGCGAGGTCAGCGGCGTACGCAGCTCATGGCCGGCATCCGCGATCAGCTGCTGCTGGAGATCGCGGGAAGCGGCCAGCGCGGCGGTCATGGCATTGAAGGAGCGGGAGAGCCGGGCGATCTCGTCCTCGCCGTCGGCCGGGATGCGGATGGTCAGGTCCTGGGTACGGGCGACATGTTCGACGGCGCCGGTGAGCCGGTCCACCGGCTTGAGGCCGGAGCGCGCGATGACCAGCCCCGCCGTGCCCGCGCCGATGACGCCCAGCCCCGCGACGGCCGCCAGCAGCAGCGCCAGGCGGTTCAGCGCGCTGTCGACCTCGGCCAGCGGGCGGGAGATGGACACCGCGAACTGCACGCCCTGGACGCCGATGTGCTTGGTCAGCACCCGGACGTCCGCGCCGTCGGTGGTGACGGCGTCGTGCAGGGTGTCGCGCTGCACACCCCGCGCCACGGCGACGTCCGAGCGCTGCACCTGCACGGGCTGGGAGTTGGGCCCGATGCAGCGTGAGCCGTCGACCTGGACGATCTGGACGTTGAAGTACGAGGGCGGAGCGTTCTTGTTCTCGGTCGGGTCGGTGGGCTGGCATTCGGTGTAGGTCTCCTGCAGATATCCCGCGGCGATGCCGACGTTCTGCAGCGAGTTGTCCACCTCGTCGCGCAGCTGGGCCCGGGTGAGCAGCCAGCAGGCCAGCGCGGAGACGGCCACCGCCACCGCCACCGCGGCCGCGGTGAGCAGGGTCAGCCGCGAGCGCAACGGCAGTCGCGCGATCCGGGCGCCGAGCCGGCTGTGGGCAAAGCCCGTGCCCTGTGCTCCGTGCGCGGGGACCGGCCCGGTCATTCCGCGCCGCCGTCCGCCCGCAGGACGTAGCCGACCCCCCGCACGGTGTGCACCAGCCGCGGCTCACCGCCCGCTTCCGTCTTGCGGCGCAGATACATCACGTACACATCAAGGGAGTTGGAGGTGGGCTCGAAGTCGAAGCCCCATACGGCCTTCAGGATCTGCTCACGGGTGAGGACCTGCCGTGGGTGCGCGAGGAACATCTCCAGCAGGGTGAATTCGGTACGGGTCAGCTCGACCTGCCGGCTGCCCCGGGTCACCTCGCGGGTCGCCAGGTCCATCCGCAGATCGCCCAGGCTCAGCGTCTCGCCCTCCTCGGGCGGAGCACCGGCCGCCGCCGCGTACGAGCTGCGGCGCAGCAGTGCGCGGATCCGGGCCAGCAGCTCGTCCAGCTCGAAGGGCTTGACCAGGTAGTCGTCGGCGCCGGCGTCCAGCCCCGTGACGCGGTCGCCGACCGTGTCACGGGCGGTCAGCATCAGGATCGGCACCCGCACCCCGCTCGCCCGCAGCCTGCGGGCGGCGGTCAGCCCGTCCATCCGGGGCATCAGGACGTCCAGCACGATCAGTTCGGGGTCAAAGGCCGCGACCTTCTCGACCGCGTCCAGACCGTCGACGGCCTGCTCGGTGATGTACCCCTCGAAGACCAGTGAGCGCTGCAGGGCCTCCCGGACCGCGGGCTCGTCGTCGACGATCAGGATGCGGGCAGGATGATCACCGTGCTCGGCGGGGCTCATGCGTGACTACCTCGGGTGGGAAACGGAACGGCTGGTGCTCAGCCTTGCACGGCGCGGGCCGTCTGACAGGGGGAGACGCGAGAGGGGCGTCCCGGACGGCATCCGGGGAGTCCCGTGCAGGGGTCGGGGCGGGGCCGGGGCGAGCCGGTGGCACGCGCCGGCGGCCGCCGGGGCACTTCCCGGCGACCGCTGGGGGAAAGGAAGGGGGGCGGTCAGACGCCGCTGTTGCTGCCACCGCTCCCGCCGTCACGCAGTGCGTCCAGATCGTCCTTGACGGTGTTGATCGGGATGGCGAAGCCGAGGCCGATACTGCCGGCCGTGCTGCTGCTCGCCGAACTCGGCGAGTACATCGCGGAGTTGATGCCGATGATCTGCCCCTGCATATTGATCAGGGCGCCGCCGGAGTTGCCGGGGTTGAGCGAGGCGTCGGTCTGTATGGCCTTGTACGAGGTCTTCGACGAGCCGGTGTCGCCGTTGTAGTGGTTGCCGCCGAACTCGAACGGCCAGCCACCGCCGTCGTCCGGCCCGCCCTGGCCCTGCCCCTGGCCCTCCTCCTTGGGGACGGTGACGTCCCGGTTGAGGGCGGAGACGATGCCGCTGGTCACGGACCCGGTCAGGCCCTCGGGCGAGCCGATCGCCACCACCTGGTCGCCGACCGTGATCTTGTCGGAGTCGCCGAGCGAGGCCGCGGTCAGCCCCTTGCCACCGCGCACCTTGATCAGCGCCAGGTCCTTGCCGGGGTCGGTGCCGACGACCTCGGCCGTCTTCCGGCTGCCGTCACTGAAGGTGACCGCGACCGTGCGCGCCCCCGCCACCACGTGGTTATTGGTGACGATCTCGCCGCCGCTGGTGACGACCACACCGGAGCCGGTGGACTCACCGCTGCCGGTCCGCGCCTTGATCTCCACGATGGCCGGGCTGACCGCCTTGGCCACCCCCGAGACGCCGCTGCCACTGGTCTTGCCCGCGTTGACGAGCGGGGTGGAGGGACCGCTCTGTGCCGCCTGGGTGGTGGCACCGGCGAACAGTGCCGCACTGCCACCCCCGATGAGACCGGAGACGAGGGCCACCGCCGCGATCAGCGCGACCGGCCGGCGGGCCCGCCGCCGCGGCTCGGGCGCGTACGGAGGCGGCGGCGGAAACGCCCGCTCCCCGGCACCCCCGGCGCCGGTCACACCCTGGCCCGCCCCGTGGCCGTACGGACGGCCGTAGTCGTTGCCGTAGTCGTTGCCGCGACCGTTGCCGTGGTCGTTGCCATGGTCGTTACCGGCATCGTTGCCGTACGCGTACGGCCGGTCCTGTGGCACCTCATCGCCGCTTCGGCGGTAGCTCTCGGTCATGGTGATCACTCTGCCGCCGGTCCATGAGAACGACCTGAGAATGCCCTGAGAGACCCGACAGAAGAGGGTATGACCGATATAAAGACGCCCGGATCAGCGGTACGCCGGCGGTGGCGGGGTCAGGCGCCGTCGCGCCCCGGCTCGGTCAGCCGCCACAGCCACAGGACCGCCGCACCACCAGCCGCGACGGGAACTGCCGCAGCCGCTCCCGCCGGGAGCCGACGATCCGCAGCCCGTCGTCCAGCACCAGATCCACCGCCGCGCGCGCCATCGCCTGGCGGTCCGAGGCGACCGTGGTCAGCGGCGGATCGGTCAGCCCGGCTTCCTTCACATCGTCGAAGCCCGCGACCGCCAGCTCGCCGGGCACATCGATCCGCAGCTCGCGGGCGGCCCGCAGCACCCCGATCGCCTGGTCGTCCGTCGCGCACATGATGGCCGGCGGCCGGTCCGGCCCCGCCAGCAGCTTCAGCGCGACCTGGTAGGCGTCGTAGCGGTTGTACGGCGCCTGGAAGTAGCGCCCGTCCGTCGGCTTCCCGGACTCCAGCATGGCCCGCCGCCAGCCCTCGACGTGGTCGGTGACCGGGTCGCCGGACTTCGGGGTCTGCTCCGTGCCGCCGAGGAAGGCGACGTAGGGATGGCCGTGCTCCAGCAGATGCCGGGTCGCCAGCTGCGCGCCCCAGATGTCGTCGGTCATCACCGCGACGTCGTCGATGGCGTCCGGCCGGCGGTGCAGCAGCACCACCCGGGCGTCCCAGGCGTCGATCTCGGCGGCGGCGTGCTCGCTGGGCCCCTGGCTGATCAGGATCAGCCCGGACACCCGCATCCCGAGGAAGGCGCGCAGATAGTGCACCTCGCGCTCGTCGAGATAGTTGGCGTTGCCGACCAGGACCATCTTTCCGCGCTCGGCGGCGGCCTGTTCGACGGCGTGCGCCATCTCCGCGAAGAACGGCTGCCGGGTGTCCGGCACGATCAGGCCTATGAGGTCGGTACGGCGGGACGCCATCGCCTGCGCGACACGGTCCGGCCGGTAGCCGAGCTCCTGGATGGCGGCGAGCACCCGCTCGCGCGTGGCCGGAGCGACCGGCCGTGGTCCGTTGTTGATGACGTAACTGACAACGGCGGTCGAGGTACCCGCCAGTCTTGCCACATCATCCCGCGTCACCTTGGCCACGCGCGGCAGTCTACGCGGGTGGTGCAAGGGCGTGTGCGGCAGTTCTCCGCGGGTTCACGGGCCTGCCGCACCACTCCGCTACCTGCGTCCGGCCCGTACGCCGTGGGAGTCCGCGCCGGCGGCGACCGCCTTCCCGGAGCCGTCACCGCTCTCCGGCGCACGGCGCTCGGCCGGCGCCGCGTCCGGGGCGGGCTTCGCCACCTTCGCCGCGTCGTCCTTGGCCTTGGCCTCCTTGGCCTTGGCCTCCGCCGCCCGCTCCACCTTCTCCGGCGTCACGAAGCGGTAGCCGACGTTGCGGACCGTGCCGATGAGCGATTCGTGTTCGGGGCCGAGCTTGGCGCGCAGCCGCCGGACATGGACGTCGACCGTCCGCGTACCGCCGAAGTAGTCGTAGCCCCACACCTCCTGCAGGAGCTGGGCACGGGTGAACACCCGGCCCGGGTGCTGCGCCAGGTACTTCAGCAGCTCGAACTCCTTGAAGGTCAGGTCCAGGACCCGCCCCTTCAGCTTCGCGCTGTAGGTCGCCTCGTCCACCGAGAGATCGCCGTTACGGATCTCCATCGGGCTGTCGCCGGTCGTGCTCTGCTGGCGGCCCATCGCCAGCCGCAGCCGCGCCTCGACCTCGGCGGGCCCCGCGGTGTCCAGCAGTACGTCGTCGATCCCCCAGTCCGCGGTGACGGCGGCGAGCCCGCCCTCCGTCACGACCAGGACCAGCGGGCAGCCGGGCCCCGTGGACCGCAGCAGCTGGCACAGCGACCGCACGTGCGGGAGGTCGCGGCGGCCGTCGATCAGTATGACGTCGGCGCCTGGGGTGTCGATGAGAGCCGGGCCTTCGGCGGGAGCCACCCGGACGCTGTGCAGCAACAGGCCGAGCGCAGGAAGCACCTCCGTCGACGGCTGGAGTGCGTTGGTCAGCAGCAGAAGTGAACTCACCTCCGACCACCTACCCGCATCTCGGGGTGTTCCATCCTCTGCGTGCGGTCCTGCCTGCTTCGCTCGCCCATGACGTCTGGTTCCTCCTCGGTCCCTGCGACGGGGCTCCCGGCCTCGGCCGGGGGAGTCTGCGGCACTGCTTCGTACGGTCCTGCCGGCCACGCCTCACGTGGCTGAAAGCACAAAAGGACCCGGGGGCAACGCTGCCCGGATCCTTCTTGCCCAGCAGAATAGCTCACGTGGCCTCCTGACCGGAGGCGGAGTTTGCAGCTTTTTGTGTTTCGCCGGTCACTTCGTGTGGTCGGCGGGTGCCGCCGTTGACCGCCGGCGGAGGTCGGAACCAGGGGCGCCGGCACCCCTCGGAAGCCCCCATCTGCAGCGGATCCGGCCTCCTCGGCCGGTGCTCCACCGACCGCCCTCGCCCCGGGCTTCGCGGGCGCGGCGAAAGGCCGGGCAATTCTTCTGGGCGTGTCCCACGATGTGGACGGCCGCCCGATCCCTGCACACTCCACGAGCCACCGGCGCACGCACCCGATGGTGATACACAGCCCGGTAACCCCCAGTCCCAGTTGAGCGAAGGCTTTGAGGATGCCGCCGCCATGGGGCACGGTCAGCGCTGCACCGGCGACACCACCCGACTTGTTCGGATTGCGCTACGCCCCTTCGCGCTGAGTGGCCGCGGCCGGCGCAACCTCGGACTCCATCCACTCAGCTAGCTAGCGCACAGCTCCGGCCGCGCGTACTTCGGCGAGCGCTTGCCGTGCCAGCGGACCGAAGCCCTCGCTGTTGTCGGTGTCGATCCACTGATCAAAGGCGATCTCCCAGACGAGCGCGCCCAGTTTCGCGGCCACGCGCGCGGTCAGGCCCGGGACTCCGCGGCGGTTGAGGGCCTCGATCATCGAGGCGGTGAGGTCGATCCTTTTCAGGGCTTCGCGTTCACGCAGTTCCGTATTGGCGTTCAGCACGGCCTGGCGCCGGCGGCTGAACTCGCGGCGGTCGGCGGTGAAGAACGTCCGGCCGAGCGCATCGAGGGCGTCCGCCACCGCGTCGAGCGGGCCGGCCACCGGCGGCGCCGAGGCGATCCCTTCGACGAGCAGACCGGTCACCGTGCCCCTGCCGAAGAGCACCTCGCGCTTGTCCGGGAAGTACCGGAAGAACGTGCTCTTGGTGAGCCCCGCGCGCTCCGCGATCTCGATCACGGTCGTGTTCTCGTAGCCGTGCTCCTCGAAGAGGTCGAGGGCGGCGGCGGCGAGTCGTCCTGGTGCGTCGGGTTGCCAGCGAGCCATGGGAGCAGTGTACGGGACTTCGTCCCATCACTGTTGTAGGGTCGATGAGACCAAGTCCCATCACTGGCCAAGAGAGGTCACCGATGAGTAAAGCTGTCCGTTACCGGCGATTCGGCGGTCCCGAAGTACTCGAACTGCAGGAGATACCCGAGCCGCACGCCGCACCGGACGAGGTTCGCGTCCGGGTCACGGCCGCCGGGCTGAATCCGATGGATTGGCAAATCACCACACAGCCCGACATGGCGGCGCGGTTCGGCATCACCTTGCCGGCCGGGTTCGGCAGCGACTTCGCTGGAGTGGTGGACGAGGTGGGCGCCGAAGCCACGGGATTCGCGACCGGCGACCGGGTGTACGGGGCTGCGATTGGCCGGTCCGTCGCCGATTTCGTGCTGGTCAAGACACCCGCGGCAGACCTATGGCCCACCCCGGAGGGCATCGGCGACGAGGTGGCGGGCACGCTTCCGGTGTCCGGCCTGACGGCCTCCGCCGCGCTCGCCGCGATCGGGCTCCGCACCGGGGACACCGTCCTGATCGGTGGGGCGGCGGGTGGCGTGGGCATCTTCGCCGTGCAGCTGGCGAAGCGTGCGGGTGCCCGGGTGCTCGGCACCGCCTCCGAGCGCACGTTCGGATTCCTGCGCGGGCTCGGCGCCGAACCCGTGGCGTACGGCCCCGGCCTGGCGGACCGGGTGCGGGCCCTGGCGCCCGAGGGGATCACCGCCGCAACCGACCTGTTCGGTAGGGAGGCGGCCGAGACCGCGCTCAAGCTCGGCGTGGCACCCGAGCGGATCTCCGTCGTAGCCGACGGCCCCGCCCCGCCGCCCGGTGTGCGCAAGACGGGCGCCCTCGACGCGGATCCGGGCGCCCTGGAACGGATCGCCGACGCGATCCATTCCGGCGAGATCACGGTGCCGATCGCGGCGACCTTCCCGGTCGAGCAGATTCGCGAAGCCGTGACGACGCAGGCCGAGAGGCATGTTCACGGCAAAATCGTGATCGCACTGTGAACCGGCACACGGTGGACTCAGCGACCAGGATTAACAGTCAAGCTGAATGCGCAAGCCGTGGACGCCGGGACCAAACGAGACCAGGCCACAACCCAAAAGCTGAAACCCCGTCACGGTAAACACCGTTGCAGTATGTGCCCCGCCCCCACCCACGTTCACTTACTCCCCCACGGGAGGGGACGGGCCGGAGGGGCCTGGTGTGTGGACGTAAAGCGAAGCAGTCCACACACCAGGCCCCGCAGGCCCGTCCCCGCACCCACAGCCCCGCGCAGCGGACCCGCCCGCCGCAGGCGAAACGGCGGGAAAGCCGAAAACGGGCCGAGGCAAAGCGCAGCGCAACGGCGAGCAACAACCACGGCGGGAAAGCCAAAAACGTGGGATTCAGCCCGTCATCGCCTCGGCGAACTGCGCCGCATACAAGCGCGCATACGCGCCGTTCGCCGCCAACAACGCATCGTGCGGCCCCTGTTCGACGATCGCGCCGTTCTCCATCACCAGGATGACGTCCGCGTCGCGGATCGTGGAGAGGCGGTGGGCGATGACGAAGCTGGTGCGGCCGGTGCGGAGCTGGGCCATGGCGTGCTGGATGAGGACTTCGGTGCGGGTGTCGACCGAGCTGGTGGCCTCGTCGAGAACGAGGATCGCGGGTTCGGCGAGGAAGGCGCGGGCGATGGTGATCAGCTGCTTCTCGCCGACGGAGACATTGCTGCCCTCGTCGTCGAGCACCGTGTCGTAGCCGTCCGGCAGGGTGCGTACGAAGCGGTCGACGTGGGTGGCGCGGGCGGCCGCCACGATCTTGTCCATCGGGGTGCCCGCGGGGGCTCCGTAGGCGATGTTCTCGGCGATCGTGCCGCCGAAGAGCCAGGTGTCCTGGAGGACCATGCCGATGTGCGCGCGCAGTTCCTCGCGCGACATCGCGGCGATGTCGGTGCCGTCGAGGGTGATCCGGCCGCCGCGTACCTCGTAGAAGCGCATCAGGAGGTTGACGAGGGTGGTCTTGCCGGCGCCCGTCGGGCCGACGATCGCCACCGTCTGGCCGGGGTGGACGGCCAGCGACAGGTCCTCGATGAGCGGCTTGTCCTCCGCGTAACGGAAGGAGACGTCCTCGAAGGCGACCCGGCCCTCGATGCGGTCGGGCCGGGCCGGCCGCTCGGGGTCGGGGGCCTGCTCCTCGGCGTCGAGGAGTTCGAAGACCCGCTCGGCGGAGGCGACACCGGACTGGACGAGGTTGGCCATCGAGGCGACCTGGGTGAGCGGCTGGCTGAACTGCCGGGAGTACTGGATGAAGGCCTGGACATCGCCGATGGACAGGGCCCCGGAGGCGACGCGGAGGCCGCCGACCACGGCCACCAGGACGTAGTTGAGGTTGCCGATGAACATCATCGCGGGCTGGATGATCCCGGAGATGAACTGGGCCTTGAACCCGGCGGCGTACAGGGCCTCGTTCTGTTCGCGGAACAGCTCGGCGGACTCCCGCTGGCGGCCGAAGACCTTCACCAGGCTGTGGCCGGTGTACATCTCCTCGATGTGCGCATTGAGCTTGCCGGTGGTCTTCCACTGCTGGACGAACTGCGGCTGGGCGCGCTTGCCGACCTTGGTGGCGACGACGACCGAGACCGGGACCGTGACCAGGGCGACCAGCGCCAGCAGCCACGAGATCCAGAACATCACGACCAGCACCCCGACGATGGTCAGCAGCGAGGCCACGATCTGGCTGAGGGTCTGCTGCAGCGTCTGCTGGATGTTGTCGATGTCGTTGGTCGCCCGGGAGAGCACTTCACCGCGCTGCTGCCGGTCGAAGTAGCTCAGCGGCAGCCGCGCCAGCTTCTCCTCGACCTGTTCGCGCAGGCGGAAGACCGTGCGCTGGACGACGCGGGTGGCGATCCTGGCCTGGACGAAGCCGAACAGCGAGGCACCCACGTAGATCAGGGTGACCCAGAGCAGGATCCGGCCGACGGTGCCGAAGTCGATGCCGTGGCCGGGGACGACCGGCATCGCGGCGATCATGTCGGCGAGACCGCCCTGGCCGTGGGCGCGCAGCTGGTCCGCCGCCTGGGCCTTGGTGAGGCCGTCGGGCAGCTGGCGGCCGATGATGCCGGACATGATCAGGTCGGTGGCGTGGCCGAGGACCTTGGGGCCCACGACCGTGAGCGCCACGCTCAGTACGCCCAGCGCCAGCGCGACGGAGATGACGGCGCGCTCGGGCCGCATCTGGGCCAGCAGCCGTTTGCCGGAGCCCTTGAAGTCCATCGACTTCTCGGCGGGCTGGCCGCCCATCATCCGGGCGGGCCCGACCGCGGGGGCCGGGCCTCGTCTCGGGGCCGCCTGGGGTGTCTCCCCGGTGGCCGCCGGGGTCTCGGCCCGGGGGGCCGCTCCCTTGTCCGCGGTGGTCACGCCGCCTCCTGCTCGGTGAGCTGGGAGAGCACGATCTCCCGGTAGGTCTCGTTGCCGGCCATCAGCTCGGTGTGGGTGCCGGTGCCGACGACCCGGCCTTCGTCGAGGACGACGATCCGGTCGGCGCCGCGGATCGTGGCGACCCGCTGGGCGACGATCACCACCGTCGCGCGGTCGGTCTCGCGGGAGAGCGCGGCCCGCAGCGCGGCGTCCGTCGCGTAGTCCAGCGCGGAGAAGGAGTCGTCGAAGAGGTAGATCTCGGGGCGTCGCACCAGGGCGCGGGCGATCGCCAGCCGCTGGCGCTGGCCGCCGGAGACATTGCCGCCGCCCTGCGCGATGGGCGCGTCCAGGCTGCCTTCCATCCGCTCGACGAAGTCCCGCGCCTGGGCGGTCTCCAGGGCGTGCCACAGCTCGTCGTCGGTGGCGTCCGGGTTGCCGTAGCGCAGGTTGGTGGCGACGGTGCCGGAGAAGAGGTACGGCTTCTGCGGGACCAGGCCGATGGCCCTGGCCAGCGTTTCCTGGTCGAGGGTGCGGACGTCCTCGCCGTCGACCAGGACCGTGCCGCCGGTCGCGTCGAACAGCCGCGGGACGAGCCCGAGGAGGGTCGACTTGCCGGAGCCCGTGGAGCCGATGACGGCGGTGGTCTCGCCGGGGCGGGCGATCAGCGAGATGTCCTTGAGGACCGGCTGCTCGGCGCCGGGGAAGCGGAACTCGACGCCGCGCAGTTCCAGTTCGCCGTGGCGGCGGAGTTCGGTGACGGGGTGCGGGGGCGGGGTGACGCTGGAGTCGGTCGCCAGCACCTCCTGGATGCGCTCGGCGCAGACCTCGGCGCGCGGCAGCATCATCACCATGAACGTTGCCATCATGATCGACATCAGGATGTACATCAGGTAGCTGAGGAACGCCGTCAGCGCGCCGATCTGCATGGCACCGCTGTCGATGCGCAGCCCGCCGAACCAGACGACGGCCACGCTGGAGAGGTTCACGATCAGCATGACCAGCGGGAACATCATCGACATCAGCCGGCCGGCGCGCAGCGACACGTCGTAGAGGTCGGTGCTGGCCCCGGCGAACCGCTCGCGCTCATGCCGGTCGCGGACGAAGGCGCGGATGACGCGGATGCCGGTGATCTGCTCGCGCAGCACGCGGTTGACGGTGTCGATGCGCTCCTGCACCCCGCGGAACAGCGGCCGCATCCGGCGCACGATCAGTGAGACGAGAATCCCGAGGACCGGGACGATGACCAGGAGGAGGCCGGACAGCGGCACGTCCTGGTTGAGCGCCATGATGACGCCGCCGACGCACATGATCGGCGCCGAGACCATCATCGTGAACGTCATCAGCACCAGCATCTGGACCTGCTGGACGTCATTGGTGGTGCGGGTGATCAGCGACGGCGCGCCGAAGGTGCCCATCTCGCGGGCGGAGAAGGACTGCACCCGGTCGAAGACCGCGGCACGGATGTCCCGGCCGAGCGCCATGGCCGTACGGGCACCGAAGTAGACGGCGCCGATCGCGCAGACGATCTGCAGCAGGGTGACGGCGACCATGAATCCGCCGACGCCGAGGATGTAGCCCGTGTCCCCCTTCACGACACCGTTGTCGATGATGTCGGCGTTGAGGGTGGGCAGATAGAGGGTTGCCAGGGTCTGGATCAGCTGAAGCAGCACGATCACGGATATCGAGCGCCGGTGGGGCCGCAAATGCGCCCGTGCGAGTCGGACCAACACGACATGAGCCTAGGCGAACACTTGCCCACGGCAATCGAATTTCCGGTGTACGTCCAGCACGGGCGCAGAGCCTTTGCCAGAACTTGCCCGGAGCCGGATCACCCGCCGCGTAGGCCATCATGGAGGCGGCAACGACGGGGCCCCGCCACCACGGGGGCGTCCCCCGACCGACACGACGAAGAGGCCGCCGTGACAACAACTGGCACCGTGCGCTACTGGGCCGCGGCCAAGGCCGCCGCCGGCACGGCAGAGGAGCCGTATGCGGCCGCGACGCTCGCCGAAGCGCTCGACGCGGCGCGCACGGCGCATGCCGCGAACCCCGAGTTCGCGCGCGTCCTGCTGCGCTGCTCATTCCTGGTGGACGGCGATCCGGTCGGCACCCGCGACCACCAGGCGGTGCCGCTTGCCCAGGGCGGCACCGTCGAGGTCCTGCCGCCGTTCGCGGGAGGGTGAACACACGACCATGAGCGACAACCAGCCGCAGCACCGCCATCCGTACGAGCCGCACGACCCCTACGCCCAGCAGGCCCCCTACGGGCAGCAGACTCCCTACGGGCAGCAGGCACCGCAGTCCGCGCAGGCCCCTTACGGGCAGCAGGCACCGTACGAGCCGCAGGCTTCGTACGGACAGCAGCAGCCCCACGGACAGCAGCAGCCGCACGGACAGCAGCAGCCGCACGGGCAGCAGGCAGCGCACGGACAGCCGTCGTCCTACGGGCAGGGTCAGCAGGCCTACGACCCCTATGCGCAGCAGCAGCCGAGGACCGAGCAGTACGGGTCCGGAGCGCACGGACACGGCCGGCCCGGGCCCGACCCGTACGGACGTGACCCGTACGGGCGCGGCCAGTACGGGTACGACGCCTACGGACAGCAGCAGCCGCAGCAGCACCGGCAGCCGCAGCAACCACACCAGCCGCAACCGCAGCCGCAGCCGCAGCAGCCGCAACGGCCGGCTCACGGCCAGGACGGCTACGGCGCCCCGCACCCGGCGGAGACCGCGCCGCTGCCCCTCCAGCACCAGACCGCCCGCCCGGGCGACGAACCGTACGCCCGCCGGCACCCCCAACACCCCCAGCAGGCCCGGCCGGCGGCCGCCGCACCCGCACCGGCCGCCCCCGCACCGGCCGCGAGCGCGCCGGTCTCCACCGCGTCGGTCTCCTCCGCGCCGCTCGCCCCCAACCAGCGCGCCCGCGCCGAGGGCCGCTCGCCGATCATCCCGCCCGGGATCCAGCCGGCCGCGCTGACCGCCGGGCTCGCCCTGCTGCTGGCGCTGACCGCGTCGCTGGGCCGCCCGGTGCTCGCCGTACCGGTGGCGCTGCTGCAGGCCGTCACCGCCGCCGGCTGGTTCCGGCTCAACGGCATGTGGCCGGCCCGCCAGGGCATCGCGCTCGCCTTCCTGGGCGGTCTGACCACCGATGTCGCGCTGCTCGCCACCGACCGCGCGAGCGCGCCGCTGGTCGGCATCGGCACGCTCGGGGTGTGGTGTCTGCTCGTCCTCGTCCTGCAACTGCGCAATCGCAGCAGCGCCGACGAGCGGATGTACGCGCTGACCGCGGGCCTGACCTCGTCCGCGCTCGCGGTGCTGGCCGCCGGCCACCTCGCGGCGAGCCCGCAGGCGGTGGTGGCAGGCGCCTGTGCGGTCGCGGTGGCCGCCCTCGCCCGTGCGCTGCCGCTGCCCTCCGCCGCCTCGATCGGCATCTGCCTGGTGGCCGCCGCGGGCGCCGGTGTCGCGGCCGGGCAGCTGACCGGCCTCGGCGCGTCCGGTGCGCTGCTGGGCCTGGCGGCCGGCGGCTGTGCCCTGATCGGTCTGCGGGTGGCCAGCTACGACTACCCGTCCCGCTTCGTCCACCTGACGGCAGGGGTGGCCCTGCCGCTGGCGCTGGCCGCGCCCGCGGTGTACGTCCTGGGGCGGGCGCTGGGGTAACTCCCGGGGTCCCTCAAGGCCGTGAGCGGCACCGGGCGGCGGCCGCCGGAAGCGTCCCTGGCGCGTTCCGGCGGCCGCCGCTGCCGTTTCCCGGACCACGTCGTCTAGGCTCCCCGGAGCGCAGGCAGGGGGCCTGCACGGACACGGCCGGGATCCGGCCCAGGTGGGGGAAGTGGTTCGATGCGTGCACTTCGTGTGCTGTTGGTCGTCCTCGTCATATTCGGCGGGCTGTTCGTCGCCGCCGACCGGGTGGCGGTGAACCTGGTCGAGGACAAGGCCGCGGACAAGATCCGCAGCAGCCAGGGGCTCGACAAGACCCCGGAGGTCTCGATCAAGGGCTTCCCGTTCCTGACCCAGGTCGCCGGTCGCAGCCTCGACGAGGTGGACGCCGAGCTCGGGGGGATCGAGGCCCGCGCCCAGGGCCATGCGCTGCGTATCGACCGGCTCTCGGCGCAGTTCCACGAGGTCGGGCTGACCAGCGACTACACCTCCATCGAGAGCGCCGCCACGGCCACCGGCAACGCCCGGATCAACTACGCCGACCTGACCAAGGCGGCGGGCGGCGACGTCACGATCGGCTACGGCGGGCAGAAGGCCGGCCGCGGCCAGGTCAAGATCTCGCCGAAGATCCCGGTCCTCAGCTCGCTGGACGTGACCGGCTCCATCACGATCGTGGGCGGCAACACCGTCCGGCTGCGCGCCGACGGGCTCCCGGCGGTGTGCCGGGCCCTGCCGGGCTGCGAGAGCAAGGTGCGCGCCCAGACCGACCACGACTGGAAGCTGGACCAGCTGCCCGGCAACCTGAAGCTGGAGAAGGTCGTGACCACGCCCGAGGGGCTTTCGATCTCCGCCGCCGGCAAGGACGTCAAGCTTCCCGGCTGACGGCCGTACCGGACTGACCGGTCGTCCGAGACTGACCGGTCGTCCGAGACTGACCGGACCTCCCCGGCTGACCGGACGTCCGCGGCGGGCCGCCCCACCGGCCCGTCGCCCGGTTCACCGCCCCACCGGCCCGTCGCCCGATTCACCGGCCGACCGCCGGCCGATCCAGCCCTCGTCCACTTCCTGAGACGACCGAGTCCGTACGCCAGACCCCCCACCGGTGTACGGACGCCCGGGGCCCGTGGGCCGCCACGTGCCGACACCACCGATCCCACATCGCGGACAAACGCGTCTCGCCATTCGACACGCCGGTGACACGCCCCGCTCCGCGTCCCTACGATCGGTCCCATGCAGAGCTCATTGAGCGGTCTCCGTCCACGGGGACGTGCGGTACTGACGAAGCGGCGGGCAGTAGACCTGTGCCGCGTCGCCGCCATGCTCTGTCGCCCTGTCTGACGGGCTCTTCGCACCCTCCCCCAGCTCCGCTGGGAGGGGTCACCGGCCCGGCCGGCCACTGCGGCCGCACCCTCACGCGTCCCGGCGCAGCGCCGCCCCGGAACCCCGTCCGGAAGTCACCGGCGCGCACCCGGCGTACCCGCGTGCCACTCTGCCACCGCCCCCCGTAACTGCCCCGGAGGAGAACACCATGAGCCGTAGCGACGTCCTCGTAGACGCCGACTGGGCCGAGGCCCACCTGGAGGACCCGAAGGTCGTCCTCGTCGAGGTTGACGAGGACACCTCGGCCTACGACAAGAACCACATCAAGAACGCCGTCCGGATCGACTGGAAGCAGGACCTCCAGGACCCGGTCCGCCGCGACTTCGTCGACCAGGAGGGCTTCGAGAAGCTGCTCTCCGCCAAGGGCATCGCCAACGACGACACCGTGGTCCTCTACGGCGGCAACAACAACTGGTTCGCCTCCTACGCCTACTGGTACTTCAAGCTCTACGGCCACAGCAGCGTCAAGCTGCTCGACGGCGGCCGCAAGAAGTGGGAGCTGGACTCCCGCGACCTGGTCGACGGCTCCGAGGTTCCCCAGCGCCCGGCCACCGAGTACAAGGCCAAGGCCCAGAACACCGCCATCCGTGCCTTCCGGGACGACGTCGTCGCCGCGATCGACAACCTCAACCTGGTCGACGTGCGCTCCCCCGACGAGTTCAGCGGCAAGCTGCTCGCCCCGGCGCACCTCCCGCAGGAGCAGTCGCAGCGCCCCGGCCACGTGCCCAGCGCCCGCAACATCCCGTGGTCGAAGAACGCCAACGACGACGGCACCTTCAAGTCGGACGACGAGCTCAAGGCCCTCTACGAGGGTGAGTCGGTGGACCTCGCCAAGGACACCATCGCCTACTGCCGCATCGGTGAGCGCTCCGCGCTGACCTGGTTCGTCCTGCACGAGCTGCTGGGCCAGAGCAACGTCAAGAACTACGACGGCTCCTGGACCGAGTACGGCTCGCTGGTCGGCGTGCCGATCGAGCTCGGCGCAGCCAAGTAAGCAAGCAAGCTTCTCCCTCACCCCTCAAGGAAGTACCCCTATGTGTGGAGCACAGGCAGGCGGCCCGGACGCCTCGACCATCAAGCCCGGTGAGACCACGATCCAGGGCAGCGTGACCCGCGACGGCGAGCCCGTCACCGGTTACGTCCGCCTCCTGGACAGCACCGGTGAGTTCACGGCCGAGGTTCCCACCTCCGCGACCGGACAGTTCCGCTTCTACGCGGCCGAGGGCACCTGGACGCTGCGTGCGCTCGTCCCGGGCGGCACCGCCGACCGCACCGTCGTCGCCCAGCAGGGCGGCCTGGCGGAGGTCGCCATCGCTGTCTGACGGCGGCGGGAGTGGCCGCGCTCCGCAGCAGGGGCCCTCGCCACGATCCGTACGGCCAAAGGGCCGCACCCCAGAGGTTTGGACGCCTTTGACTGGGGGTGCGGCCCTTTGCGCCGTCCGGGCGCGCACGGCGTTTCCCCCGCCGACTTCTGTCCTGCCCCGCGCGGACTTACCGTGGATTTATGGACGCGCACCACCGGTCGCCCGTACAGCGCCGCCATCGCAGGTACTTCGTCCTGATGGGCGTGTGCCTGGTGCTGTTCGTGCTGGCCTGGGGCGTGGTGCGGCTGTGGTCGGTGCCGGCCGCGGTGGGCATGTGTGTGGTCGCCATGGTCATTCCGCCGGTCGCGGCGATCATCGGCAACCGCCGGGAGCCCGGTGAGCGCTGGTGGGACGAGTCCGGCGACCCGGAATCCGACCGCTGGTGGCGCGAGCTGGACGACCGGGGCGACGACAAGCACAAGCAGTAGCCGCCCCGGGCGCCGCGGGCCTCAGTACACCAGCGCCTGGACGTCGTCCGGCATGATCTCGCTGACGAACAGCTGGGAACCGGCGATCCCGGCCCCCTCGATCAGGTCCTTCTGCTCGATGTCCCGCCGGGCCGCGCACTGGGTGCAGACGGTGATCGCGCCGCCACCGGCGCGGATCCCGTCGATCAGCTCCGGCAGGGGGGCCGCATGCGGCAGCTCGAAGTCCGCCGCCCGCCCCGGGAGCGCGAACCACACGGACTCCCCGGTCAGCCACAGCGACACCTCGACACCGCTGGCCACCGCCACCGCCGCCACCGTGAACGCCTGCGAACACCGCTCGGGCGCATCCGCACCCGCCGTCACCTTGATCACGAGCTTCTTCGCCATGAGGCAAGAGTAGGGGCGGTGGACCTCACAGCGCCGTTGTCACCGCCGCCGACTAGACTCTCAGGCGGTCCGTTACACCCTCACTCCGTTCAGGGAGCGCGCTCGTGCTTGAGGCATTCTTCACCACCCTGCTGGTTCTGGTCGCCATCGGCGTGATCGCGTTCGCCGGTCTGACCTGGAAGAAGCTGTACCAGGGCCAGCGCTGAGCCTTCGCTCCCCCAGCCACCGGCGGGTGGCAGCCCCACCCACCAGCCTCCACGGAGCGCCGTGCGCGCCCCTGTCGGTTCCCCTCCACATAGATCGCCTGAGCTCTCATGATCGAGATCCCGTCCGACCTGAACCCGGCCCTGGTGCCGCTCGCCTTCCTCCTCGGCAACTGGGAGGGCGCCGGCGTCGCCGAATTCCCGGGCACCGAGAAGTGCAACTTCGGGCAGGAGGTCAGCTTCACCCACGACGGCCGTGACTTCCTGGAGTACACCTCGCACAGCTGGGTGCTCGACGCCGAGGGCAAGAAGGTGCGCCCGCTGGAGAGCGAGAGCGGCTACTGGCGCATCGACGCGGACCGCAAGGTCGAGATCGTGATGTGCCGCGACCAGGGCGTGGTGGAGGTCTGGTACGGCGAGCTGGCCGACCAGAAGCCGCAGATCGACCTGGCCACCGACGCCATCGCCCGCACCGCCGCCTCCGGCCCGTACAGCGGTGGCAAGCGGCTCTACGGCTACGTCAACAGCGACCTGATGTGGGTCGGCGAGAAGTCCACCCCGGACGTCCCGCTGCGGCCGTACATGTCGGCGCACCTGAAGAAGGTCGCCGACCTCAAGGAGTGGGCGGAAAGCCTGCCCGAGGACACGCCGGACGGTGTCTCCTTCTTCCGGCCTGACGGCACGCCCTACAACCCGTAAGCACGACGGGAGAGCCCCGCTCTCCCTGCCAGCGCCCCGCGGGGGAAGCCGGTCGAAGTCCGGCGCTGACCCGCAACGGTAGGCGGAAGGCATCCTTCCGCAAGCCCGATTGCCCGTGGTGCGCGCAGCTTCCCGCACAACTCGCCGTGGACTGCGAGGGGACGCCACCGGACCGGCGCGGCCCGGGGCCGGCCCTTGGTACGTACGGACGCGGCCCGACCCCGAGGCGGCCGACCGACCGTGGCGACCCCCACCGCACACCCGACGACGGACCCGGCCGGCGCACCGCCGCCGCCCCGGCGGCTGCCCGTACCGCCCCTGCTCGCCGTCCTCACCGCCGTCCTGCTCGGCTCCCTGCTGTGCGGGACCGGCCTCGGCGCCGCCGGTCTGAGCTGGTCCGAGGCGCTGCGCTATCTGGGTGCCGGGCTGACCGGCGGGACGATCTCGGCGGACGAGGTCTCCGGCTACACCATCGTGTGGGAGCTGCGCTTCCCCCGGGCCGTCCTGGCGGCCGTGGTCGGCGCCGGGCTCTCCGCCATCGGGGTCGCCGTACAGGCCCTGGTCCGCAACGCGCTCGCCGACCCGTTCGTCCTCGGGATCTCCTCCGGCGCCGCCGTCGGTGCCAACGCCGTCCTGCTCTTCGGGGCGCTCGGCGGCCTGGGCGTCTGGGCGCTGTCGGCGTCGGCGTTCGCCTCCGCGCTGCTCGCCATGGTCCTGGTCTACGCGGCCGCCCGCACCGCCCACGGCCTCACCCCGCTGCGCCTGGTGCTGACCGGCACCGCGATGTACTACGGCTTCTCCGCCGTCACCACCCTCATGGTCTTCACCGCCGACCGCGGTGAGGCGGCCCGCTCGGCGATGATGTGGCTGCTCGGGAGCCTGAGCGGGGCCGGCTGGAACTCGGTGCCGATCGCCGCCGCCGCGGTGGCCGCGGCCCTGGCCCATCTGCTGCTCTCCGCCGGCCGGCTGAACGCCCTGGCGATGGGCGACGAGACCGCCGCCGCCCTGGGCGTGGACGCGCACCGGCTGCGCCGTGAGCTGTTCGTCGTCGCGGCCGCCGTCACCGGTGCGGTGGTCGCGGTCAGTGGCGCGATCGGCTTCGTCGGGCTGATGGTGCCGCATGTGACCCGGATGCTGGTCGGCGCCGACCACCGCCGGGTGCTGGCCGTCGCACCGCTGCTCGGCGCGGTGCTGCTGGTGTGGGTGGATCTGCTCTCGCGGGTGCTGCTGGCGCCCGTCGAGCTGCCGGTCGGGGTGCTCACCGCCGTCATCGGCGTGCCCTGCTTCGTGCTGCTGATGCGGCGGCGCGGCTACACCTTCGGAGGCGGCGCCTGATGCGGATCGAGCTCACGGACCTGTCCGTGGAGGTGGCCGGGCGGCGGCTGGTCCACGACATCACGCTCCGGGCCGGCAGCGGCCGGATGGTCGGCCTGGTCGGCCCCAACGGCAGTGGAAAATCAACCCTGTTGCGCTGTGTCTACCGCGCGCTGCGGCCGGCCGCCGGCACGGTGCGGCTGGACGGCGCCGACCTGCACGCCATGGACGCGCGCGAGGGCGCCCGGCTGCTGGCCGCGCTGCCCCAGGAGTCCGGTACGGAGTTCGACTTCACGGTGGCCGAGGTCGTGGCGATGGGGCGGCTGCCGCATCAGCGCGGCGCGGGCCGGGCGAGCGCCGAGGACACCGCGCGGTGCGCGCGGGCGCTGGCCCGGGTCGGCGCGGACCACCTGGCCGGGCGCGGCTTCCTCAGCCTGTCCGGCGGCGAGAAACAGCGGGTGCTGATCGCCCGGGCGCTGGCCCAGGACCCGCAGGTGCTGGTCCTCGACGAGCCGACCAACCACCTGGACATCGCCCAGCAGTTGGAGGTGCTGGCGCTGGTACGGGCC
Source organism: Streptomyces sp. NBC_00400 (assembly GCF_036048035.1). Taxonomy (NCBI): domain Bacteria; kingdom Bacillati; phylum Actinomycetota; class Actinomycetes; order Kitasatosporales; family Streptomycetaceae; genus Streptomyces; species Streptomyces sp. NBC_00400. The sequence continues at coordinate 3,435,722 of NZ_CP107940.1, forward strand.
GGGGGCACCGCCCGGCCGGAGTCCGGGGGAAGGCTGACGGTGCTGACCGCGCTGCACGACCTCAACCTGGCCGCCCTGCACTGCGACGAGCTGTACGTCCTCGACGGCGGCCGGATCGTCGCCTCGGGCCCGCCCCACGACGTGCTCACCCCCGAACTGCTCGCCGGGGTCTTCGGTGTCCGCGCCCACCGCGTACGGCACCCCGAATCGGGCGCCGTCCAGCTGCTGTTCGACCGTCTCGCCGGCCCCGCCACCGCCCCCGCGCCTGCCCCTGCCCCTGCCGCCGACTCCTGAGGACCCCCGCCATGCGCCGCCCCACCGCCCCGCTCACCGTCCTCGCCCTCGCGCTCGCCCTGACCGGCTGCGGCGCAAAGATCTCCGGCGACGGCAGCAACGACGCACACGACACATCCGGCCGGCACCCCGCCGGAGCCGCCGGCCACTACCCCGTCACCGTCGAGAACTGCGGCACCCGCACGACCTACGACAAGGCGCCCCGCCGGGTGGTCACCAACGACGTCGGCATCACCGAGATCATGTTCGCGCTGGGCCTGGAGGACCGGATGGCCGGCTATGCCATGCCGGACGACAAGGGCGATCTCGACGGCCTGCCCTGGAAGGCCGCGTACGACAAGGTCCCCCGGCTCTCGAAGAAGCCGCTCACCAAGGAGATGGTCCTCGACGCCCGTGCCGATCTGGTCTTCGCCGGCTGGAACTACGGCTTCGGCGAGGACACCGGCCTGACCCCCGCCGCCCTCGGCAAGCTCGGCATCGGCAGCTATGTCCTGACCGAGTCCTGCCACCACGGCACGGACGGCACGGCCCGCGGCGTGATGCCGCCCCTGAAGGCGCTCTACACCGACCTGACGACGCTCGGGAAGGTCTTCGGCGTCGAGGACCGCGCCGCCGCCCTGGTGAAGAAGTACAAGAAGCAGGTGGCCGACGCCGCGGACCGCGCCCCCGCGTCCGGCGAACGCCCCACCGTCTTCCTCTACGACGACGGCCGCGACAAGCCGTTGACCTCGGGCAAGTACGCCGGACCGCACGACATCATCACCAAAGCGGGCGGCGAGAACATCATGAAGGACCTCAAGGACTCCTGGACGACCGTCGGCTGGGAGACCGTCGTCGCCCGCAGCCCCGACGTCATCGTGATCAACAACTACGGCGACACCTCCGCCGCGCAGAAGAAGGCGTTCCTGGAGTCCTACGCCCCGCTCGCCGACGTCCCGGCGGTCAAGCACCACCGGATTTACGTCATGGATTACGCCGAACTCGTCGAAAGCCCCCGCAACCCCGCCGCGGTCAGCGACCTGGCCCGCTACCTGCGCGGCGTACGGACGGGCGGCTGACGCGGTGTACGGCGGGGCGGCCGACGTGGCGTACGGGAGGCGGCCGGACGCGACAGCCCACGGCCGCCCGCCGTCCGTCCTCCTACACTGGTTGTGTGGTGACCACCGACTGGCAGAGCGACCTCCGCAGGCGCGGATACCGCCTGACCCCACAGCGTCAGCTCGTACTGGAGGCTGTGGACAGGCTGGAGCACGCCACCCCTGACGACATCCTCACCGAGGTGCGCAAGACCGCGGGCGGGGTGAACATCTCCACGGTCTACCGGACCCTGGAACTCCTCGAAGAGCTGGGCCTGGTCAGCCATGCCCACCTCGGACACGGCGCCCCCACCTACCACCTCGCCGACCGCCACCACCACATCCACCTGGTCTGCCGGGACTGCTCGGACGTCATCGAGGCGGATCTGTCGGTGGCCGAGCCATTCACGGCCCAGCTGCGCGGCCAGTTCGGCTTCGAGACGGACATGAAGCACTTCGCGATCTTCGGACGCTGTGCGGCCTGCCGTGAGAAGGCCGCCGAGGGCGACGGCTGAGACTGTCGCGGGCGGGTCGTAGGCTGGCCCCATGCTGCGACCATCACCCGCCAGCCCCCTGCTGTCGCTGCCCGGCGCCGTCCCCGCCGAGGCGCCGGACGAAGGCGTCGCCGCGCACTACGGAGACCTCTTCCGTGAGCAGCGCGCCCTCGCCGACGGCTCCGGCTTCGTGGACCTCTCCCACCGCGGCGTGGTCACCGTCTCCGGCGCCGAACGGCTGAGCTGGCTGCATCTGCTGCTCACCCAGCACGTCAGCGACCTCGCGCCCGGCCATGCCACCGAGGCGCTGATCCTCTCCGCGCACGGCCACATCGAGCATGCGGTGTACCTCGTCGACGACGGCGAGACGACCTGGATGCACACCGAACCCGGCAACCAAGAGGCGCTGATCGCCTACCTGGAGAGCATGAAGTTCTTCTACCGGGTCGAGGTCGCCGACCGCACGGACGAGATCGCCGTCGTCCACCTGCCGGCCGGCTCCATCGCCGAGGCGCCCGGCAGCGCCGCCGTCCGCGAGACCGCGCACGGCCGCGATCTGTTCCTGCCCCGTACCGAGCTGGAGCCGTTCGCCGCTGATCACGGTCCTGCGGCCGGCGTCCTGGCGCTGGAGGCGCTGCGCGTCGAGGCCCACCGCCCCCGGCTCGGCCTGGAGACCGACCACCGCACCATCCCGCACGAGCTGGGCTGGATCGGCACCGCCGTACACCTCCAGAAGGGCTGCTACCGCGGCCAGGAGACCGTCGCCCGGGTCCACAACCTGGGGAAGCCGCCGCGCCGGCTGGTCTTCTTGCACCTGGACGGCAGCGAGGTCCATCTGCCGCCGCACGGTGCCCCCGTCCGTCTCGCCTCGGACGGCGAGGAGGGCCGGCAGCTCGGCTTCGTCACCACCTCGGCCCGCCATCACGAGCTCGGCCCGATCGCGCTCGCGCTGGTCAAGCGGAATGTGCCGCTGGACGCGCAGCTGACGGCGGGGGGCACGGCGGCGGCGCAGGAGACCGTGGTCGAGCCGTAGGACGCCCCGCCCGGCGCGGTCAGCCCGCGCCGGGCTCCTCCGGGAGGCTGCCTACACCTCCACCAGCACCGTGAACGGCCCGTCGTTCGTCAGCGACACCTTCATGTCCGCGCCGAAGCGGCCGGTCTCCACCTGGGCGCCCAGCGCCCGCAGCTGCGCCACGACCTCGTCGACCAGCGGCTCGGCGACCGGCCCCGGGGCCGCGGCGTTCCAGGTGGGGCGGCGCCCCTTGCGGGCGTCACCGTAGAGAGTGAACTGGCTGATCACCAACAGCGGCGCGGCGGTGTCCGAGCAGGACTTCTCGCCCTGCAGAATCCGCACCGACCACAGCTTGCGGGCCAGCTGCGCCGCCTTCTCGGGGGTGTCCTCGTGCGTGACCCCCACCAGCACGCACAGCCCCTCACCGACGATCTCCCCGACCGTCTCGCCCGCCACCTCGACGCGTGCGCCGTCAACCCTTTGCACCACAGCTCGCATACCCGCCATCATGCCGGGCGGCCCACCGCCTTCGGACAGCCGTGCCCCTCCGGGGGCCGTTCGGGTGCCATGGCCCTGCAGAAGGACCGCCCAGAGTGGCACGATGCGTGCACGTGGTGCGTTTCATGGACAACATGCCCAGGAAGCGGCACCGGACGAGGGGACGGAACGACCCATGAGCACTCTCGGCGCCGGACAGACACCCGGTCCCGTACCAACCGCCCGTACGACACCGACCGGCCGGACGACCTCCACCGCCCCCACGCCGGACACCGCACGTCCGCCCGGCACCCCACCACCCCCCACCGCCCTGACGACGACCACGGCAGCGGCTCGCGTCGAGCCCCCCGGCACCGAGGACGGTCCCATGCTCCAGGCAGGCCAGGCGCAGCACCCCCGCCCCCCGCAGCAGCGCGACCGCTGCCGTCCGGCCACGGCGCCCGAGCTGTCCGGCCTGGGGCTGCCCGAGCTGCGGGTGGTGCGGCGCGACTCACAGCAGGAAGAGGCCGATCTCAGCTATCTGCGACGGCTGTTGCAGGGCCGGATCGACATTCTGCGCGCCGAGATCGCCCGCCGGTCCGCGCAGCACTCCCCGCTGCTCGACCGGCTGCCGGAGATCCTGACGGACCTGCCGTCCCGGCACCGCTCCTCGGCACGGCACGTGACGGTCGGCACGCCGCACAGCGAGGAGAACCGCAGGCTCGCCGAGGAAATCCTCGGTGAGGTGGAGCTGTCCGACCTCACCGCGCGCACCGACCAGGAACTGCAGGACGCCATGGGCCGGCTGATCCGCTACGAACAGCAGGTGTCGCGTCGCCGTCAGTCACTGCAGCGCACGGCCGACGATTGCAGCGCCGAAATTGCCCGCAGGTACCGTGAAGGCGAAGCGCAAGTAGACGACCTGCTGTCCTGACCGGGCCACAAGCCTTCGGGGGCGACGGGTCACTCCCCGGAAGGCCGCCGATGACCTCGCCCACTCCGATATCCGCACCGACCCCGGAAGCCGGCGCAGCAGCCGGTGCAGCAGCCGGCACCTCTTCGCCGGTGTCCCCCGTGCTCGCCGAGGTCGTCCGCTCCGGCTTCGTCGAGGGCCGGCACCGCGGGTCCCTGGTGGTGCTCGCGGCGGACGGCAGCGTGGAATGGTCGCTGGGCGAGGTGACCGCTCCCGTCTTCCCCCGCTCCACGAACAAGCCGATGCAGGCCGCGGCGGTGCTGCGGGCGGGGCTGGATCTGTCCGGCGAGCGGCTGGCGCTGGCCGCCGCGAGCCATTCCGGCGAGCCCTTCCACCTGGACCTCGTGCGGACCATGCTGGCCGAGCACGGGCTGACCGCCGAGCAGCTGCAGACGCCGGCGGACCTGCCGCTGGACCCGGAGGAGGCGGAGGCGTACCTCGCCGCCGGACGGGTCCGCGACCGCCTCACGATGAACTGCTCGGGCAAGCACACCGCGATGCTGGCCGCCTGTGCGCGCAACGGCTGGCCGCTGGGCTCGTACCTCGACCAGGCGCACCCGCTGCAGCAGCTGGTGGCCGCGGGGGTACGTGACGCGAGCGGCGAGGACGTCGCGCACATCGGCACGGACGGCTGCGGCGCACCGCTGCTCTCGCTCTCGCTGACCGGGCTGGCCCGCGCCTTCCGGTACTTCGTCATGGCCGGGCCCGGCAGTCCGGAGCGACGGGTCGCGGACGCGATGCGCGCCCACCCGGAGTACGTTGCGGGCACTCGGCGGCCGGACACCTGGCTGATGCAAGCCCTGCCGGGCACGCTGGCCAAGATGGGGGCCGAGGCGGTTCAGGCTCTGGCCCTCCCTGACGGCCGCGCCCTCGCCTTCAAGATCGACGACGGGGCGGGGCGCACTCTGGGCCCGGTTCTCGCCCGGACCCTGCGCCTCATGGGGGTCGACGCCGCGGTGCTGTCCCGGCTGGAGGATGCGCCGCTCTTGGGCGGAGCGGTACGGGTGGGGGAGATACGGGCTGCGTTTTGAGGGGTGGGTCTTTGCGGGGCTCGTGGTTGCCGCTGGGCCCCCGCCGCCATCCCGCCCTCGCGCCCGCTGCCCCCACGGCGCCGGCCTGCATAAGGTGGCGATGACACAGTGCAGGCACGCACCACCCACCACAGCAGGAGGCCGGCGACCATGAGCGACGCGAATTCCGAGCCGCAGGGGCCCGAGGCGATCGAGCACGCGCACGACCCCGAGGTGCTGCAGCTCGCGGCGAAGGTGTTCGACCTGGCACGGCACGGCGACACCGACACCGTCGCCGCATACGTGGACGCGGGTGTCCCCGCCAACCTGACGAACGACAAGGGCGACTCGCTGGTGATGCTGGCGGCGTACCACGGTCACCCCGCCACCGTGGAGGCCCTGTTGCAGCGCGGCGCCGACGCCGACCGCCCCAACGACCGTGGCCAGACCCCGCTCGCCGGCGCGGTCTTCAAGGCCGAGGACGAGGTCATCAAGGTCCTGACGGCACACGGTGCGGACCCGTCGGCGGGCACCCCCTCGGCCATCGAGACGGCGCGGATGTTCGAGAAGCCGGAGCTGCTGAAGCTGTTCGGGGCGGAGTGAGACAAGGGCTGCTCGCCCGTGGGCAAGGCCCAGGCATGACCTGCGCGCTTGACCTCAAGCTCACTTGAGGTCCTAGCGTCGGTGGTCGGCGGCGCTCCCGCCGCTCAGGTGTCACGCCACGAAGGGCCCCGCATGTCCGAGCACCCCTACCGCCTAGCAGTGATCATCGCCAGCACCCGGGAGGGCCGGTTCGCCCCCGTCATCGCGAACTGGTTCTCCCGGCACGCCGAAACCCACGCGCATATCGACCTGGACGTCATCGACCTCGACACCGTCCGCCCGTACGAACTCCGCCACGGCAGCGAGGAGTTCGAGTCGTTCGCCAAGCGCGTCGACGAGGCCGACGCATTCGTCGTGATCACCCCGGAGTACAACCACTCGTTCCCGGCCCCGCTCAAGCACGCCATCGACCTGCTGCACCGCCAGTGGCAGGCCAAGCCGGTCGGCTTCGTCTCGTACGGCGGGATCTCCGGCGGTCTGCGCGCCGTCGAGCAACTGCGGTTGGTTTTCGCCGAGTTGCACGCCACCACGGTCCGCGAATCGGTGAGCTTCGCGCTCTCCGGCAACCTCTTCGACGAGACGGGCAGCCTGCACGACCCGGCCCCCGCCGCACAGGCCGCCGACACCCTGCTCAACCAGCTGACCTGGTGGGCGGTGACCCTCCGCGAGGCCCGCGCGACCCGCCCGTACGGCGGCTGAGGCCCGCAGCCACCGAGCCGCTGCCGGACTACCGCCGCACCGCCGTCGCGAGATGCACGTTCATCGCGCACGGAATGCTGCCGTCCGGCAGCGCTGCCACCGCCGACTCCGCCTCGAAGCGGGCCCGTAGATCCGCGGTGACCGCGGCGTCGAGCGGTCCGAGGTCGTAGAAGGAGCCGACGGTGCGCCAGATCCGTTCGGGCGGCCCGGACAGGTCGATCCGTACGGTCTCCCACTCCACGCGGCCGAATCCGGCCGCCCCGAACACCTCGCCGAAGCCCTCGTGGCTGCGCAGCCGCCGGTCCCCCAGCGGCGGGGTCCGCCGCTCCGGCGGCGCCGCCTTGAACAGCGGCTTCGCCAGCCGCACAAACCTCTCGTACGCCTCACCGCCGGCCGGCCCGCCGCCCACGACGACGGCCAGCGTCCCGCCCGGCTCCAGCACCCGCGCCAGCTCCGCCGCAACCTGCTCCGCCTCGCTCATCAGCATCAGCGCCATATGGGAGACGCATCCGTCGAAGTGCGAGGCGCGAAAGGGCAGTTGCTGCGCCCTGCCGACGCGGAGGTCCGCCCGCTCGACGCCGGGGCGGCGGCGGGCCAGCGCCAATTCCTCGGCGGACAGGTCGATCCCGGCGAGCCGGCGACGGGCGCCCGCCTCTCCGGCGGCAAGGAGTTCCAGCAACAGCCCGTCGCCACAGCCGAGATCCAGCACCCGGCCGCACGCCGCCACCCGGTCCCGCAGGATGTCGTAACTGGAACGGCCGTCCCCGGCCCGCCCGTGAGCCATCGCCCGCGCGGTCACCGCGGGATGCGCGGCATGAAAGGCACGCAGAAAGTCTTCCCGGTCCATCGCCATGACGCCGACCCTAGAAGCCCAGCCGGCTCCGTGACCTGCCAGACCTGCCAGACCTGGCAGATCCGTCACACCTGTCACACCTGTCAGCCCGCGGACGGCCGCTCCTGCAGCGCCCATCCGTTGCCGTCCGGGTCGCTGAAGTAGACGAACGAATTCCACGCACCGCCGGGGCCGTCGACCATCGCCCCGTCCTCCACATGCTGCACGGGACCGGCCGCCACGCCCCGTTCGACCAGTTGCGCACGGGCCGCGGCGATATCGGAGACCACCAGCTGGAGCCCCCGCACGGAACCGGGCTCTCCCTCCATGACCCCGTCGCCCGCGCCGATCACGATCGAGCAGCCCGACCCCGGCGGTGTCAGCTGCACGATGCGCACCTCGTCGCCGACGCACATGTCGTGATCGACGGCAAAGCCCATCTGCTCGCCGTAGAAGTGCTTGGCCCGCTCCACATCGGCAACCGGAACCGGCACCAGTTCGAGCTTCCAGTCCATGGCGCGCCGCCCTTCCGTACGGCCAACGGCCCGGAACGGCGACCGTCGGCACCGGCCCCCTCACGCTGCAAAAAGTCTAAAGCCGCCTCATGAGGCAGTGCTCGCGGCGGGGCTACTCGGGCAGCGGGCGGTCGTCGACGACGTGCTTCATGACGAGGGTGGAGGTCAGGCGCTGGACGCCCGGCAGTCTGGCCAGGCGCTGGTCGTAGAGCTGCTGGAAGGCGGCCAGGTCGGTGGTGGCGATGCGCAGGAGGTAGTCGGGCTCGCCGAACAGGCGCTGGGCCTGGAGCACGTGCGGGACGGCGGCCACTGCCTCCTCGAAAGCGGTGACGGTGTCGCGGTCCTCCCAGCGCAGCGTGGCGAAGACGAGGGCTTCGAAGTCGAGGCCGACGGCGGCCGGGTCCACGACGGCGCGGTAGCCGCGGATCGCGCCTGCTCGTTCGAGGTCGCGCAGGCGGCGGTGGCAGGGCGACACGCTCAGCTGCACGCGGGCGGCGAGCTCGGTGACCGTGAGACGGCCGTCCAACTGCAGCTCGGTAAGAATCTTCCGATCCAAGGCGTCCATGGAGAAGATTCTCCCTCAACAAGCGCGATCATGAGGTAAATGCGGAAACATTTTCGGGCAGATCGGACCTAACCTTCCCCTCGTAGCGCAGAACGCGGAACGCGAGAGAAGGACCGGTCCATGGACACGACGACGCTGGCGGCTTTCCTGGCGGTGGATCTCCTGCTGGTGTTCACCCCTGGCGCGGACTGGGCCTATGCGATCGGGGCGGGACTGCGGGACCGGTCGGTCGTTCCGGCGGTCGCGGGACTGATAGCCGGGTACGCGGGATACACACTGCTCGCCGTCGCGGGTCTGGTGGTGATCGTGGCGAGCTCGACGACCCTGCTCACCGCGCTGACCGTCGCGGGGGCGGGCTACCTGGTGTGGCTCGGCTGCAGCGTGCTGAGGCAGCCGGCCACGCTGACGGCCTCCGGTGCGGCCATGGGCTCCTCCCGCTTGCAGATCATGCTCAAGGGGGCCGGGACCAGCGGCCTCAACCCGAAGGCGCTGCTGCTGTACTTCTCGCTGTTCCCGCAGTTCATCGACCCGGCGACGGGCTGGCCCGTCGCCGCGCAGACGGGGTTGCTCGGCACGCTCCACATGACCGCATGCGCCGTCGTCTACCTCGGCGTCGCCGTGCTCGCCCGGACCGTGTTGAAGACCCGGCCGTCGGCAGCCCGGGCGGTCACTCGATGCTCCGGTGCCATGATGATCGTCATCGGCGGGCTCCTGCTGGTGGAAAGCCTGGCAGGCTGACGGACCCGCTCGTTGCGAACGGCGCAGACGCCCATCTGCCTGATCAGCCCCGCTGTGACGCTCTGACGACGGCTGCGTCCGGGCCGGTTTACCGGTTGACGAAGGTCATGCTGGCCTCGTCGTACCGCGTACCGGCGATCCGGGCGGCCGGCGCCGCGGCGTCGATCGCGGCGAGTTCTTCGGCGGTCAGCTCGACGGCGAGCGCCCCGAGGTTTTCCTCCAGGTACTTCTCCCGGCGGGTTCCGGGGATCGGCACGACGTCATCCCCACGGTGCTGCACCCAGGCCAGCGCGAGCTGTCCGGCGCTGACGCCCTTCTGTGCGGCGAGCGCGTCCAACTGCTCGACGATGGCCAGGTTCTGTTCCAGGTTGCCGTCGGCGAAGCGCGGCTGGCTGCGGCGCAGGTCGGACTCCGGCAGGCCCTCGACCGAGGTGTAGCGGCCGGTCAGGAAGCCGCGTCCGAGCGGCGAGAACGGCACCAGACCGATACCGAGTTCACGGCACACCGGGGCGATCTCCTGCTCCAGATCGCGGGTCCACAGCGACCACTCGCTCTGCAGCGCGGCGATCGGATGCACCGCATGCGCCCGCCGCAGGGTCGCCGCGCTCGCCTCGGACAGCCCGAGGTGCCGCACCTTGCCCGCCGCGACGAGTTCGGCCATCGCACCGACGGTCTCCTCGATCGGTACGTCGGGGTCGACGCGGTGCTGGTAGTAGAGGTCGATGTGATCGACCCCGAGCCGGCGCAGCGATGCGTCGCAGGCCTCCCGTACATAGGCGGCATCGCCGCGGATCGCGGTCGGCTCACCGAGCCGGTTGGCGAACCCGAACTTCGTCGCCAGCACCGCCTCGTCCCGCCGGCCGGCGATGGCCCGGCCTATCAGCTCCTCGTTGTGCCCCGCTCCGTAGAAGTCGGAGGTGTCCAGGAGGCTGACACCGAGGTCGAGCGCCCGGTTGATGGTCGCGATCGACTGCGTGTCGTCCGACGCCCCGTACCCATGACTCATCCCCATGCAGCCGAGCCCCTGCGCGGAAACCACCAGCTCGCCGAGGCGACGCGACGGGATGTTCATCGTGGTCATGTTGCAGCTACCTCCTGGACGTACGGCGGACGGATCCGGGGCTCTGAGTCTCTGCCTCTGACTCTCTGACTCTGAGTCTCGGATTCTGAGTCTCTGCCTCTGATCCTGTCCTGATTGCTGAACTCCGGGCCCGGGTGGCGGGCTTGTACCGGAGTCACGTCCCGGACGGTATGAGTTGGAGCGCACTTCAAGTCAACACGGCATCGCTCTGGCGCTGCCTGAGCTGACGAGCCCCCGTGCTCCGAGAAGCCCGTCTGTTCCGGCGGGGCCGTCCTCCCTGAGCCATCGGCCGCCGTCAGCCGCCGTCCGTCGTCAGCCGCTGTCGCCCGCTATCGCCCGCAGGGCCTGACAGTGCGCCGCGAAAGCGGTGCGGCCGGCGGGCGTCAGGGCGAGCCAGGTGCGTGGGCGCTTGCCGACATACCCCTTTTTGACGGCGACATAGCCGGCCTTCTCCAGGGTGGCCACCTGCCGCGACAGGACCGAATCGCTCACCTCGACGGCGTCGCGGACAAAGGCGAACTCGGCCTTCTCGGCAGCCGCGAGGGTCGCCACGATGGAGAAGCGGACCGGCGCGTGTATCACGTCGTCGAGCGCGTGTCGCGGATGTGCCCCGTGATGCGGGTCGGTCACCGGCGGGCCTCCAAGTAAGCGCCTATCAGCCCGGGAAGGGCAACCACCACTGCGCCGGGAACCCACCACGCCAGGGCCCCCGGGAACCACATGGTGCCAGGGAACAGCACCGCGCCGTAGAGCAGCCCCCAGGACGCGATCATGATGCCGTGCCTCCCTCCGAACCCGCGCCGGGCCACGCGCTGCCGGGCCGCATAGACCGACAACCCGGTGATCGTGGCGCACCACGAGCCGATGCCGATCGCCATGCCGTAAGGCCAGCTCAGCAGTCCGATGCAGAGCACCAGGACCGCGGAAGCGCAGCCGTAGATCAGTTGGTATCCGACGTACCACCTCGTGCCGTCCCGCACCGTCGAGCTCAGTTTCTGCGCACGGTCCAGTGCGGCCGCTGCTTCCTGCGAGGCGTACTCCGCCATATCGTCCCCCCGACAACTGGTACTGCTCCGAATCTCTGCATTCAGCGTGACAAGTACTTTCCGATATGACAAGTACTTTCCAGCCATTCGCTGCCGACGCGAAGTCCCCTCCGCCCGGGAGCAGTTGCCCGGCTGCTCCGACGCTCCGTTGCTCTGCTGCTCCGCCTCGGCGCTCCCTCGCCCTGCCGCGCTGCCCACCTGTGCGCCGCGATCCAGGTCAGGTAATGTGGCGCCCTCAGAAGTGGACCGACCCAGGAGGTGAGACCGATTCCCCGCCAGACCAGGCAGGCGCTCCCGGCTCACGTCCCTGTGGTCCCCTCGATGCAGGTGACCGCCCGACACACGTGAACCCGGGAAGCGCCGTCGGCGCCCCGAAAGGCTCACATGTCGTCGTTTCAGATGTCGTCCCATCCGTCACCTCTTTCCTCTCCCTCCTCCCCCTCTTCCTCCTCTCCCTCCCCGGCTCCCGTTTGCACGCCGCTCTCCCGTTCCGCCGTCGTCGCCACGCTGCGCGCCGCCGGCTGTGTCTTCGCCGAGGACGAGGCGGAACTGCTCCTGTCCACCGCGCATACCGCGGACGAGCTCGCCGCCATGGTGGAGCGGCGCGCCTTCGGCCTGCCGCTGGAACACGTCGTCGGCTGGGCTGAGTTCCACGGGCGACGGATCGCCGTCGATCCCGGGGTCTTCGTACCGCGCCGCCGCACCGAGTTCCTGGTGGACCAGGCCATCGGCCTCGGTCTGCGGACCGCCGACCGCACCGGGCGGCCCACGGTCGTCGTCGATCTGTGCTGCGGATCGGGCGCGGTGGGCGCGGTGCTGGCCGCAGCCCTTCACCGGGTCGAGCTGTACGCCGCCGATATCGAGCCCGCCGCGGTGCGCTGCGCCCGCCGCAACATCACCGACGCCGGGGGCCGGGTCTACGAGGGCGACCTCTTCGATGCGCTCCCCGCGGGCCTCCGGGGCCGTATCGACATCCTGGTGGCCAACGTTCCCTACGTACCGACCGAGGAGGTCGGGCTGTTGCCGCCCGAGGCCCGCGAGTTCGAGCCGCTGGTGGCGCTCGACGGCGGCGCGGACGGGCTCGACGTCCTGCGACGGGTGACCGCGGCGGCCCCGCTGTGGCTGGCGCCGGGGGGCCATCTGCTGGTCGAGACAAGCGAACACCAGGCACCGCAGGCCGTCGAGGCCTTCACCCGCAACGGGCTGCTCCCCCGGGTGGCCGAGTCCGACGAGCTCTACGCCACGGTCGTCATAGGGGCCCGCGCGCGTCCAGCGCACCCGGAACCGCGTACTGACCGTCGCTCGTGAACTACTGCCCCAGGTAGGACCGACCGGGCTGACGTACGCGCTGCCGGCCGAGCACGCCGACGTCACCCGCCAGACCCTCTACCACCACTGGCCCAACCGGGCCGCGCTGCTCTTCGGCCTGATCCTGGAAACACCGAGCACACCCTGCTCTACGGGCCGGTGCTCGCCCGGCTCTTCCTCGACCGCGGCCAGGCAACCGCCGAGTTCATCGACGTCGTCGTCACCCAGTGGCTCCGCAGTCCCTGCAGTCCCTCAATCCCCCTAATCCACGGCGGCGGGTTCCGGCAAGGCACCCGGACGCGTGCGCGTGCCGGGGACAGCCGACCGTCGCTCCTCATGCCGCCCCAGCGCCGCGAGGGTCAGTGTCACGGTGACCGATCCGGCCGCCAGCATCGTCATCGCCGTGGCCGGGGAGGTCAGTTGGGCCAGCGTGCCCGCCAGGGCCGCGCCGACGCCCTGCAGGGTGGACATACCGACGAAGTGCAGGCCGAGGGCCTGGCCCGCGAGGTGGTCGGGCGTCAGGGACATCAGGCGTTCCTGCAGGACCAGGCTCGCGGCGAAGCCGACGGCGGCGACGGCAGCGGCCACGGCCGACAGCGCCACTCCCGGCCGCAGGACGAAGAACAGGTACGGCGCCGCCAGCAGCAGGCGCAGCGGGACCGCGAGGCGGGGGCGCCACGCGGGCGGCACCAGGCGGCCCACCGTCACATCGCCCACGAACATGCCCAGCGCCCCGCACGCGAACAGCGTCCCGGCCGCTCCGGGGGCGTAGGAGACGAAGAGCGAATCGCAGCCGACCACCAGGCCGTTGGGGATCCACAGGCCCAGGTACGTCAGGCGGCGGGGGCGCGAGGACCACAGGAGGGCGTTGGTGCGCCAGGTCGCCGAGACGGACGGGCGGCCGGAGAAGCGTGGCGGGCGGGCCGTGAGGCCGAGGCGGGTGCCGAGGGCCGACAGCACGTACAGCGCCGCCGCCAGGAGCAGGCACGTCCTCGGCGTCAGGAGCGCCAGCAGCGCGCCGCCCGTCGCGAAACCGGCCACCTGCATCAGGCCCCAGAGCATGTTGAACACGGAACGGCCCAGGACATAGCCGTCCTTCGGCAGGATGTCGTTGAGCAGTCCCGCGCGCACGCCCCCGCCCAGGGAGGCGATCAGGCCCTGCGCCAGTACGACGGCGAAGACCGCCCCGACCGGCAGGCCGGGCAGCGCGAGCACCGCCGTACCGGCCGCGAAGGCGAGGGCGAGGCCGGTGAGTGCCGCGCGCGGAGGCAGGCGGTCGGCCCCCGAGAGCAGGAACGCGGCTCCCAGCACCTGCGCCAGCTGTGGGCCGAACATGCTCACCGCCGACAGGAGCGGGGAGCCGGTGGCCCGGAAGACCAGCGTGCCGAGGGCCAGGCCGCCGATCGTCTGGGCCGCGCCGTGGGCGGCGAAGGAGAGCAGGAACGGGGTGAACTCCGGGGTGCGGAACAGGGTGCGGTAGCTGCGCATGCGTCGGAGTCTCGAAGCGGCCCGGAGGCTGTGGTTAATGTTTCGCCGACACGCCCACCCGGGCGAGGAGGCATGGCTGCGCGCACACCTGCCCGGATACCGCGCGCGCCTCGCGGCCGACCCGGTGACCGCGCTGCTGGTACGGGCGGCCCTCGGCACGTCCTGGATCGCCGACTTCATCTGCCCCACCTCGTGCGCCGGGGAGAGTTTCGAGGCGAGCGTGGCCCGGGTGCGGGCGGCCGGGGCCGAGGTGGCGCACGCCGACCTCCGGGTGTCCCTCCGGGGCCCGCTCCCCGCCGCCCTGGAGCGGGACGACCTGCCAGAACGGGCGACCGCGCTCTTGACGTACGTCTGGGAGGAGACCGTACGGCCGTACTGGGAGCGTCGGCGGCGCGTCCTGGAGGCCGACATGGTCGCGCGGACCACACGGGTGAGCCAGGGCGGCTGGGCGGCCGTGCTGGACGAGCTGCGGCCGGGGACGCGGTGGCTCGGGGAGAGCCGGTTCCAGGTCAACCTGCACGCGTATCCGCCGCGGGAGATCGCCGCGGGGGCCGAGCTGCTGTTCATGCCGGTGACGCCGAAGACCGGGTGGGTGTCGTGGGAGGGCAGGGAGCGGTACGCCGTCGTCTACCCATGCCTCGGGGTGCTCGCCGAGGACCACGACCACCGGCCCGTCCCGGCCGGCCTCGGGGCGCTCATCGGGCCCGCCCGGGCCCGCTTGCTGGTCCTGCTCGGGACTCCCCTGAGCACGACCCAGCTGGTCGCCGTCACCGGACAGGGACTGGGGTCGGTGGGGCGGCATCTGCGGGTGCTGCTGGACGCGGGGCTGGTGGGGCGGCGGAGAGCCGGGCGGTCGGTGCTGTACGAGCGGACGACGGCCGGGGAAGTGCTCGTGGAGGCGTCGGGGGCCGGGACGGGCCACCAGGAGCAGGAACCGGGGAGCCGTCCGGAACCGGCGAGTCACCGGCCAGGTGCGTCGTCCGGCCGTCGAAAGGGCACACGCTGAGAGGCGCCTGAACGGCGGCCGGTGGCCGGTGGCCGGTGGCCGGTGGCACCTCTCGTGCCCGGTCCCCTCGGCCACACCCACCCGCACCACTCCTGCTAGCACTCCGCTTGCAATAGTTAGCACTTCCGGGCACCATCGAGGTATGGCATCACTCAACGTCGGCAATCTCGGCGAGTTCCTGCGGGAGCAGCGGCGCACGGCGCAGCTGAGTCTGCGGCAGCTCGCGGATGCCGCCGGGGTGTCCAACCCGTACCTCAGCCAGATCGAGCGCGGCCTGCGCAAGCCGAGCGCGGAGATTCTGCAGCAGCTCGCCAAGGCACTGCGGATATCCGCCGAGACGCTGTACGTCCAGGCCGGGATTCTGGACGAACGGCAGGGTCTGGACGGGGTCGAGGTACAGACCGCGATACTCACCGACCCGGCGCTGAACGAGAGACAGAAGCAGGTCCTGCTGCAGATCTACGAGTCCTTCCGCAAGGAGAACGGGCTCGGGAGCGGCGGCAAGGACACCGCTGTGAGCGGACCTGAGGACGGGCGCGACACGGACTCCCTTGAGACAGAGGCCGACGGCGGCCCGCACGCCACCTGAGCAACCGATTACGTTTCCAGGAGGAATAACGTCATGGCCATCAACACCGATGACCTCCGCAAGGCCCTGACCGACGCGACCCCGCTGTACGCCCTGGCCGGCACCGTCGACCTGGCTGCCGAGAAGCTCGGCGAGGTGCCGCAGTTCGTCGAGAAGATCCGGATCGAGGCGCCCAAGCGCTTCGAGTCCGTCCGCAGCACCGACCCCAAGGACGTCCAGGCTCTGGTCACCAAGCAGGCCAAGGACGCCAAGGAGAAGCTGACCGAGCTGCTGGGCTCGCTGGACGGCGACATCAAGAAGGTCCGTGACCAGGCGCAGGAGCTGGCGCTGCAGGGCGTGGGCCGCGCGGCCGAGGCCGTCGTGAAGACCCGTGAGGGTTACGAGGAGCTGGCCGAGCGCGGTCGCGGCGCGGTGGCGACCTGGCGCGGCGAGGCCGCCGACCAGGTCGAGGACCTTGCGGTGGCGATCGAGCCGGAGCCGGCGCCGAAGCAGGCGGGCAAGAGCGGGGCGAAGCCCCAGACC
The DNA here is from genome assembly GCF_036048035.1 of Streptomyces sp. NBC_00400. Classification (NCBI taxonomy): domain Bacteria; kingdom Bacillati; phylum Actinomycetota; class Actinomycetes; order Kitasatosporales; family Streptomycetaceae; genus Streptomyces; species Streptomyces sp. NBC_00400. The sequence continues at coordinate 3,452,050 of NZ_CP107940.1, forward strand.
GCCACGGGGACGAAGAACCAGACCACGAACGGCACCAAGGCGGAGACCAAGGCCACCCCCTCGGCGCAGCCCAGGCCGGCCGCGGCGAAGAAGCCCGTCGCGCAGCGCAAGCCGACCCCCGCGCCGCCGCAGCGCAAGCCGGCCCCGGCGCCGGCGAAGAAGAGCACCCCGCCGTCCGCCAAGTGAGGACACCGGGCGCACACGACGAGGCGAAGTGAGCTCGCTCACTTTTCCCCGAGGTCCCCGTTTCACGGGCCGGGCCGGGCACACTTCGGGTGCCCGGCCCGTTGTCCGGGTACGGTGGGGCCGCATGGGCGGCAGTCGGGCCGCCGCAGACCGAGACGACACGACTGGCGAACGGGCGGTGTAAGGCGTGCTGATTTACGGGTTCCAGAGCATTCTGAGCTGGGTGCAGCTCGCCCTGGGCGTCTATGCCGCCGTGATGCTGATCGACGCCGCCGTGCGCCGTGAGGACGCCTATCGCGCCGCGAGCAAGCAGACCAAGGGCATGTGGCTGATCTTCCTCGCCCTGGCCACGGCGCTGCTGTTCATTCTCCCGATCATGTCGTTCCTGCCGGTCATCGGCGTGATCGCAGTGATCGTCTACACCGTCGACGTACGCCCGGCGCTCCGGGAGGTCACCGGCGGCGGCCGCGCACCCCGGCGCGGGGGCTCCAGCTCGGACGGGCCGTACGGGCCTTACAACGGCGGGCGCTGAGCGGGACGACCGGGCGCTGAGCCGGACGACGACGGCGACCGGCTACCGCCGGTCCAGCAGCAGTACCGCCACGTCGTCCGTCAGCTCGCCGCCGTTCAGATCGCGCACCTCTCTGACCGAGGCTTCCAGCAGCTCCTCGCCCGTGAGGCCGGCGGCCATCTGCCGGCTCACCAGCTCAGTCATGCCGTCCTGGCCGAGGCGCTGGTTCCCCTCGCCGATCCGGCCCTCGATCAGGCCGTCGGTGTACATCATCAGGCTCCACGAGCCGCCCAGCTCCACCTGCCGGCGCGGCCAGCGGGCGTGCGGCAGCAGGCCGAGCGCCGGGCCGCCGAACTCGTACGGCAGCAGCTGCGGAGGCTGGCCGGCCTGGGCCAGCAGCGGTGCGGGGTGGCCGGCCAGGCACAGACCGGCGCGGCGGCCGTCCGCGGAGATGTCGACGGTGCACAGCGTCGCGAAGATCTCGTCGTCCGCCCGCTCGTGCTCCAGGACCTTCTGGAGCGTGGCGAGCAGTTCGTCGCCGGAGAGCCCGGCGAAGGTCAGCGCGCGCCAGGCGATGCGCAGTTCGACGCCGAGCGCGGCCTCGTCGGGGCCGTGGCCGCAGACGTCGCCGATCATCGCGTGGACGGTGCCGTCCGGGGTGCGGACGGTGTCGTAGAAGTCGCCGCCGAGCAGCGCACGGCTGCGGCCGGGGCGGTAGCAGGCGGCGAACCGCAGATTGGAGCCGTCGAGCAGGGGCGTCGGCAGCAGGCCGCGCTCCAGGCGGGCGTTCTCCTGGGCGAGCATCCGCGACTCGGTGAGCTGGCGCTGCGCAAGGTCGGCGCGTTTGCGCTCGACGGCGTAGCGGACCGCGCGGCTGAGCACCGCGCCGTCCAGCTCGTCGCGGAAGAGGTAGTCCTGGGCGCCGACGCGTACGGCGTCGGCGGCGCGCTCGGCGTCCGTCTCGTAGGTGAGGACGAGGACGGCGTGCGAGGTGGCCATCCGCAGGACGTCGCGCAGCATGCCCAGCTCGTCGTCGGGGGTGCCGCCGCGGTCCGGGTCACGTTCCGTGCGGTCGCCGGGCGCCCGCGGGGGAAGGTCGAGCAGGATGCAGTGCACATCGTCGGTGAGCAGCCGCCCGGCCTCGGTGAGGTTACGGGCGGTCCGCAGACGCACCTTGCGGCCCGCCCAGTCCCACATATCGGGGACATGACTGTTGGGGTCCTCGCCGATGAGGAGCAGGGTCAGACCCTGCTGGGCGGGCGCGTGGTCGGCCGGAACCGGCTGTGCGGCCGGCTGCGGCTGCTCGGGCTTCTGGAAGCCGTGGGATCCCAAAGGGGCCGACGGCCGGCCCACGGCGGTCGCCGGGGCGCTCACGCCCTGGGCCGTCGTGTCCCCCGCGCCCGGCGCGTCGGCGACCCGCGCGGTGTCCGCGCAGGCGTCGTCCACCGGTCCTGCCTGGTGCGGCAGCACGACCGCCCGCTGGTGCGGTACGGGTACGGGCATTGGTCTGCTTCCTTCCCTCCCCCCGAGGGGTGCGGCGGAGCGCCGACCGGCGCACCACCGTGCCCGGCTTCCCGCCGCTCGTCGGTCAGTGGAGCGGGGGCACACCGGGCACTGCCAGGCGACCATAGCGCCAGTACGGAGTGGGATGGAATGCCCGGTGGCAATCGGCCATCGTCATATGCCGCACCCGATAAGCCATTTGACCTGGGGAGGGCGGAATGCGGAATGACGAACATCACCCCGCCCGGGTGCTTTCCGCTACCCGACGACAACTCTCGGACAGGAAACAATCCGGTCATTTATCGCGCGTGTGATCCGCGCCATCGCGTCAGCCGTCACCATCCGGGCGGACGACACCGAGGATCGGCATCGAGCCGGCGCCGGTGATCGTGACCTGCCGGCCCGGCCGCGGCGCATGGACAATCGCACCGTCACCGAGATACATCCCGACATGGCTGGCATCGGAGAAATAAATGATCAGATCGCCCGGCCGCATGTCCTTGAGCGCGACCCGGGGCAGCTGGTGCCACTGCTCCTGCGAGGTCCGCGGAATGGTCCGGCCGCCGGCCTGCCACGCCCGCAGGGTCAGCCCGGAGCAGTCGAAGGTGTCCGGCCCTTCCGCACCCCACACATAGTCCTTGCCGATCTGTGCGGTGGCGTACGAAATCGCCTTCTTACCGAGCGCCGAGGCTTTGTTGCCGATGTCTTTCAGTACGCCCGAGTCCAGCCACTTCTGCTGCTGCTTGAAGGCCAGCTCGTCCTCCAGCTTCTTCAGCCGGTCCTTTTCCTTGGCGGCCAGCCGGGATTCGAGCTTCTTTGCCTCGTCGATCTTTTTCTTGATGTCCCGCTGGGCGCTTTCCTTCTTCTTGCGGTTCGCCTCCAGCTTCTCCCAGCGGTCCGTGGCCGCGTCCGAATAGCCCTCCAAGTCGCCTTCCAGGTGCGACAGTTGGCTGATCATTCGCTTGGCCGCCAGCTGACCCTTGCGCGCCAGGGTGGCATTGTCGAGAAAGCCCTCGGGGTCGACGTTGAGCATCAGCTTCGCCTCGGCGGGCATTCCGCCGCCGCGGTACTGGGCGCTGGCCAGCGCGCCCGCCCGCCGCTTGAGGGTGGCCAGCCGGCGCTGGGTGCTGTCGATGCTCCGCGCCAGCTTGACGATCTCCTTCTGCTGGAGCCCGACCTGTTCCTTGGCGGCGTTATAGGCGTCGGTGGCCTGCTCGGCCTTGCGATAGAGGGCGTCGATCTTCTTGCGTACCTCGTCGAGGCGCCGGGCGTCGGCGTCGGTGTCCGCGGCCTTCCCCGCGCCGGCGGCCCGTCCCGCGTCTGCGGACGGGTTCTTCGGGTCATCCGCGTAGGCGGCCGTCGCCGTACCGCCGAGCAGCCCCACCGCGCACAGGACGACGGCGGTGCACGCCACGAGCCGGCTGCCCCGTGGGCCCCAGGGCCCCTGTGCACCCCATGACCCCCGCCCGCCCTGCCCACCCCGTACGTCCCGAACGCCCTGCCGTGCCCCCTGGCTCCCCACCAGCCACCTCCGGTCGTTCCGCACCGATTCGCGTATTCCTACAGGCGCGGATGCTGCCATACCGGCCGGTAATTCAACAGGGCGACGGGCCGTTTCGCACGAGCAAGCGAGCACTTCTGCCCCGCACCCATCCGATGGCCGAGGTTCACCGTGCGTTCACTCCCCTCCATCGGCCGCTTCACCTGATCTGCCTAATTTCAGCCGTACCGAGTGCGCGTCTCGCCTGATGTGCAAGCGCGACACGGCTCTCCGGCATCGCAGACCGCGATAGCCCTCAGATCACTCTTCGCCTCGCACGCCGACGATGCGGCGCGCCCCAGGAAGGAACTTTCGACAGTGAAGCTTCAGCGCAAGAACCGGGTTCGCGCCCTCGCCGTTGGCGCTCTCGCCGTCTCGGGTGCCCTGGCCCTGACGGCGTGCGGCTCCGATGACACCTCCGGCGCCGGCGCCGGTGCCGCCAAGCCGTCGAACATCAAGTGCGAGGGCAAGGGCAAGCTGCTCGCGTCCGGCTCCTCCGCGCAGAAGAACGCCATGGACGTCTGGGTGCAGGCCTACTCGGGCGCCTGCAAGGGCACCGAGATCAACTACCAGCCGACCGGCTCCGGCGCGGGTGTCACCACCTTCCTGCAGGGCCAGACCGCCTTCGCGGGCTCCGACTCCCCCCTCAAGCCCGACGAGATCACCAAGTCGAAGCAGGTCTGCAAGGGCGGCCAGGCCATCGACCTGCCGATGGTCGGCGGCCCGGTCGCGATCGGCTACAACGTGCCCGGCGTGGACAACCTCGTGCTGGACGCCCCGACCCTGGCGAAGATCTTCGACTCGAAGATCACCAAGTGGAACGACCCCGCGATCAAGAAGCTGAACCCGGGCGCGAAGCTCCCGGCCCTCAAGATCCAGGCGTTCCACCGCTCCGACGACTCGGGCACCACCGACAACTTCACCAAGTACCTCAAGGGCGCGGCCCCCGGTGACTGGAAGCACGAGCCGGCGAAGAAGTGGGAGGGCACGGGCGGCCAGGCGGCCTCCGGCTCGGCCGGCGTCTCCTCGCAGGTCAAGCAGACCAGCGGCGCGATCTCGTACTTCGAGCTGTCGTACGCCACGGCCGGCAAGATCCCGACGGTCAAGCTGAACACCGGCGCCAAGGCCCCGGTCGACGCCACCGTCGACAACGCCTCCAAGGCGATCTCCGAGGCCACGCAGGCCGGCAAGGGCAACGACCTGGCCCTGAAGCTCAACTACACCACCAAGGCCGAGGGCGCCTACCCGATCACCCTGGTGACCAACGAGATCGCCTGCGACAAGGGCAACAAGCCCGAGACGCTGGCCGCCACCAAGTCCTTCCTGACCTACATCGCCAGCAAGGACGGCCAGAGCGCGCTCAAGCAGCTCGGCTACGCCCCGCTGCCCCCCGAGATCGCCGACAAGGTCCGCAAGACCGTCACCACGCTCTCCTGACCCACCGGGCGGCGGCCCGCAGACCGCCAGGCCAAAGGGGCCCCTTCACCAGGGCCCCTTTCGGGCCGCCGCCCGTCCGGTGCACCGCCGCGCCAGGAGCCCCCGCCGGGCTCCGCAGACCGGAGAATCCATGAATTCAGCTACCTCGCCAACCGATACCCCGCCCCTGCCAGGGAACGACGGCCGCTCCGCCGTCTCCGGCAAGGCGGTCCGCCCCGGTGACCGGATCTTCCTCGGGCTCTCCCGGGGCTCCGGGATCGCCCTCCTGGTGATCATGGCCGCCATCGCGGTCTTCCTCACCTACCGCTCCGTGCTCGCCATCTCCGGCGACAAGGCCAACTTCTTCACCACCCTGGACTGGAACGCCACCGGGTCGGACCCGAAGTTCGGCATCGCGGTCCTCGCCTTCGGCACCGTCGTCAGCTCGGTGGTAGCGATGGCCATCGCGGTCCCGGTCGCGGTCGGCATCGCGCTGTTCATCTCGCACTACGCCCCGCGCAAGCTGTCCTCGCCGCTCGGCTACGTCATCGACCTGCTCGCCGCGGTGCCCAGCATCATCTACGGCCTGTGGGGCGCGCTCTTCCTCGTCCCGCAGCTGACCGGCCTCTACACCTGGCTGGACGGCTACCTCGGCTGGACCGGCACCTTCTCCTACGAAGGCGGGGCGGCCCGTTCGCTGTTCACCGTCGGCATCCTGCTCGCGATCATGGTCCTGCCGATCGTGACCAGCGTCAGCCGCGAGGTGTTCCTGCAGGTCCCGAAGATGCACGAGGAGGCCGCGCTGGCGCTCGGCGCCACCCGCTGGGAGGTCATCCGGATGTCGGTGCTCCCCTTCGGCCGCTCCGGCATCATCAGCGCCTCCATGCTGGGACTGGGCCGTGCGCTCGGCGAGACGATGGCCGTCGCCACGGTCCTCTCGCCCAGCTTCCTCATCAACACCAGCCTGCTGGACCCGGGCGGCGGCACCTTCGCCCAGAACATCGCCAGCAAGTTCAGCGAGGCCGACACCTTCGGCCAGGACGCCCTGATCGCCTCCGGCCTCGTCCTCTTCGTGATCACGCTGCTCGTCAACGGCGCGGCCCGCCTGATCATCGCCCGCCGCAAGGAGTACTCGGGAGCCGCCGCATGAGTATCACCACCGACCGCCCTGCGGTCTCTCACGGCGACGCCCCGCTGCCCGTCTCGCTCCGGCAGGCCCGGCTCCCCCGCTGGACCCCGCCGGTTCTCGCGCTGGTCGCGGCCGGTGCGGGCTGCGGCATCGGGCTGGGCGCCGGCCTGGACAGCACCGTCCAGTGGGGCCTGATCGCCGCCCTGCTCTTCGTCCTCGGCACCTTCGCGCTGTCCGCGGCCGTCGAGGGCGGCCGGCAGGCCAAGGACCGGCTGGCCACCTGCCTGGTCTGGATGGCCTTCCTGATCGCCGTCGTACCGCTGGCCTCCCTCCTGTGGGAGACCGTCGCCCGCGGCACCAAGGTCCTCAACGGCTACTTCCTGTCCCACTCCATGGGCACCACGCCGGACGCGCTGCCCGGCGGCGGCATCAACCACGCGATCATCGGCACCCTGGAGCAGGTCGGCCTGGCCACCCTGATCGCCGCGCCGATCGGTCTGCTCACCGCGATCTACCTCGTCGAATACGGCCGCGGCCGGCTCGCCCGCGCCGTCACCTTCTTCGTCGACGTCATGACCGGTATCCCGTCGATCGTGGCCGGCCTGTTCATCCTCTCCGTGTGGATCCTGATCCTCGGCTTCGGCCCGTCCGGCTTCGCCGGCGCGATGTCCCTGGCGATCCTGATGATGCCGGTCGTGGTCCGCTCCACCGAGGAGATGCTCAAGCTCGTCCCGAACGAGCTGCGCGAGGCCTCGCTGGCCCTCGGCGTGCCCAAGTGGCGCACCATCCTCAAGGTCGTCCTGCCGACGTCGATCGGCGGCATCACCACCGGCGTGATGCTCTCCATCGCCCGGATCACCGGTGAGACGGCGCCCGTGCTGCTCCTGGTGTGGGGCGCGAAGACGATCAACAACAACCCCTTCGAAGACGCCCAGCAGTCGCTGCCGCTCTACGTTTTCCAGCAGTGGCAGCAGGGTTCCGAGGCCTCGTACGACCGCGCATGGGCCGCGGCACTGGTCCTCATCGCCTTCGTCATGATCCTCAACCTGGTGGCCCGCGGCATCGCCCGCTGGAAGGCCCCCAAAACCGGCCGCTGACCCAGCCCGGCGACAGAAAGAAGCAGTGATTTCCATGGCCAAGCGAATCGACGTCAGCGGCCTCTCCGCGTACTACGGCAGCCACAAGGCCATCGACGACATCTCGATGACCGTCGAGCCGCGCTCCGTGACGGCCTTCATCGGCCCCTCCGGCTGCGGCAAGTCGACCTTCCTGCGCACCCTGAACCGGATGCACGAGGTCACCCCCGGCGGCCGCGTCGAGGGCAAGGTGATGCTGGACGACGAGAACCTCTACGGCTCCGGGGTCGACCCGGTCGCCGTCCGCCGCACCGTCGGCATGGTCTTCCAGCGCCCCAACCCGTTCCCCACTATGTCGATCTTCGACAATGTCGCGGCCGGTCTGCGGCTGAACGGCTCGTACAAGAAGAGCGAGCTCAAGGACATCGTCGAGAAGTCCCTCAAGGGCGCCAACCTCTGGAACGAGGTCAAGGACCGCCTCAACAAGCCCGGCTCGGGCCTGTCCGGCGGCCAGCAGCAGCGGCTGTGCATCGCCCGCGCCATCGCCGTCGAGCCGCAGGTGCTGCTGATGGACGAGCCCTGCTCGGCGCTCGACCCGATCTCCACCCTCGCCATCGAGGACCTGATCGGCGAGCTCAAGGAGCGCTTCACGATCGTCATCGTGACGCACAACATGCAGCAGGCCGCACGTGTCTCGGACCGTACGGCGTTCTTCAACCTCGCCGCCGTCGGGCAGCCCGGCAAGCTGGTCGAGATCGACGAGACCGAGCGGATCTTCTCCAACCCGTCGGTCCAGGCCACGGAGGACTACATCTCCGGCCGCTTCGGCTGAGCGCCGAGTGCGGCCCGGCCGTCCCGGCCGGGCCGCCCCCACCACGTCCTGCGGTGCTGCATGGCGGTGCCACCGCAAGGCGAAGGGCCCGCCCCTCTTCCCGGGGGCGGGCCCATTCTGTGTGCTCTGTGTCCGTGCGCTCTGTTGCGGTGCGCCCGGTGGCCGGGTCGGTCAGCCGAAGGCCAGCCGGATCAGCCAGAACGCGAGCGCAGCGACCAGCGCCGCCGCCGGCATGGTGATGAACCAGCCCATCACGATGTTCTTGGCGACGCCCCAGCGCACCGCGCGCGGGCCCTTGGTCGAGCCGACGCCCATGATCGCGGAGGTGATGACATGGGTCGTGGAGATCGGCGCCTGGAACATGAACGACGCGGTGTACATGACCGAGGCCGCGGTGGTCTCCGCGGCGAAGCCCTGCGGCGGGTCCAGCTCGATGATGCGGCGGCCCAGGGTGCGCATGATGCGCCAGCCACCCGCGTACGTACCCAGCGAGAGGGTGAGCGCACAGGCCAGCTTGACCCAGATCGGGATGGCGTCGTTCGCGTCCTCGACATCGGCGATGACCAGGGCCATCACCACGACACCCATGGTCTTCTGGGCGTCCTGCAGACCGTGTCCGAGCGCCATACCGGCGGCCGAGACGGTCTGGGCTATGCGGAAGCCGCGCTTGGCCTTGTGCGGGTTGGACTTACGGAACATCCAGAGGATGACGACCATCACCAGATAGCCGAGCACCAGGCCGATGACCGGCGAGATGAACATCGGCAGGACGACCTTCTCGATCACGCCGCCCCAGATGACCTTGGTGCCACCGGCGAGCGCCGCACCGACCATGCCGCCGAACAAGGCGTGCGAGGACGAGGACGGCAGGCCGAAGTACCAGGTGACGAGGTTCCAGACCACCGCGCCGAGCAGCGCGGCAAAGAGAATGCCCATCCCCTGGTTGCCCTGGGGAGTGGCGATCAGCCCTTCGCTGACCGTCTTGGCGACCCCGCTGCCGAGGAACGCACCGGCGAGGTTCATCACGGCAGCCATCGCCAGCGCCGCGCGCGGGGTCAGTGCCCGCGTCGAGACCGAGGTCGCGATGGCGTTCGCAGAGTCGTGGAAGCCGTTGGTATAGGTGAATCCGAGCGCGACCGCAATGGTCACGACGAGCGCGAAGGTCTCCATGGGCGGCGCTCAGGACTCCTTGACCGCGATGGTCTCGACCGTGTTGGCGACATGCTCGAACGCGTCCGCCGCCTCTTCCAGGATGTCCACGATCTGCTTGAGCTTGAGGACCTCGATGGCGTCGTACTTGCCGTTGAAGAGGTGCGCAAGCAGCTTGCGGTGGATCTGGTCGGCCTGGTTCTCCAGGCGGTTGACCTCGATCCAGTACTCGGTGAGGTTGGTCATGGTCCGCAGATGCGGCATGGCCTCGGCGGTCAGCTCGGCCGCCCGCGCCAGCACCTCGATCTGCTGGTCGATGCCCTTGGGCAGCTCCTCGACCTTGTAGAGGACGACCAGGTCGACCGCCTCTTCCATGAAGTCCATGATGTCGTCGAGCGACGAGGCGAGGTTGTAGATGTCCTCGCGGTCGAACGGCGTGATGAACGAGGAGTTCAGCTGGTGGAAGATCGCGTGGGTCGCGTCGTCTCCCGCGTGCTCCGCCGCCCGCATCCGTTCGGCGATCTCTGCACGAGCGGAGGCGTCCGCCCCGAGCAGTTCCATCAGGAGCTTGGAGCCCGTGACGATGTTGTCCGCGGAGGCGGCGAACATGTCGTAGAAGCTCGTCTCCCTGGGGGTCAGACGAAAGCGCACGTGAAATCCTCGGGGTGCATCGGATTCGGTCGAGTTGATGCTAGGCGCATCATCCAGCCACAGCTAACCGGCATTCCTTCAGTGTCGCCCATCGTGCAGCATGCTCTGCACGGGGTACCACAGGTGCCCGCAAAGTTCGGTACCATATACCCACCAGGGGTATATAGATCGCCTAGATACCACGGGAGACGGCCATGACGACCACGGACGCCGACACCGCCGGCAGCGCCGCAGCCGCCGCGGCCTGCCACCCCCGGCAGCCGGACACCGACCCCCGGGACGCAGCTCAAACCGTGACCGATAACGCAGAGACTTCGGCGACATCCGGCCCCCACGGCTACGCACAGCAGAAAGACGCACACATCAAGCGACTGCGCCGGATCGAAGGCCAGATCCGCGGACTGCAGCGGATGCTCGAAGAAGACGTCTACTGCATCGACATACTCACCCAGGTCTCGGCGAGCACGAAGGGCCTGCAGTCCTTCGGCCTCCAGCTCCTGGAGGAACATCTGCGGCACTGCGTCGCCGCTGCGGTCCTCGAGAGCTCCGCTCCGGGGGCCGCCCAGGGCCCCGAGGCCATCGACGCCAAGGTCCGGGAGGCCACCAAGGCCATCGAGCGGATGCTGCGCACCTGAGCCGAGCTGCCCGGCGCACCCCGCGCTAGCCGGGAGGGCATCCCGCGGTCCCGGGCCGGTGGCACGCCCGGTCCGTGCCGTCGCCGCCCTCCCCGTCGACCTCCAGCACCTCGTCGATGCGGTCCGGGCTGAGCCGGTCCTCGCTCGCGGCCGCCGCCGCGATCATCAACTCACCGGTCAGGTCGATCTCGACGAGGGCTACGGGGTCCTGGACCGTCGTAGGGCGGTGTCCGGCCACGTACAACACCTCCTCCGTCGAGCGCCTTCCCAGGCCTTGGGTGGTTACCGTCAGCGTAAGGACGGGCGCACGCTCCGCGCATGGCACGGATGGACCATTTCCGCCATCCGGCAAGCGCCCCCGTCACATGCCTGCCGCCCCGCCGCACCCGGCCCTACGGCGCGGGCGAAGCGATCTTCCCCGTGTAGATGTCGCGTTCGTCCGGCAGGTGAACCACGACCCTTGTCCCGAAATCCGAAAGCTCCGTGGTGGACGTCACCGCGGCCCCCCTCGGCGCACCGTTGGCGTAGCGGAACCACTGGCGCACCTTGCGCAGCCGCCCGTCCTCGTCCAGATACACCTCGAACGGCACCGCGTCGGTGGTGAACCCCTGCTCCGCGGCGACCAGCGCGGGCCGCGCACGCGGTGACGCCTCCCGGGCGGCGGTCCCGATGTCCGTCGTCCCGCGGTAGTGCCGCACCCGCACGCCGTCCAGCCGCTCCTCGCCCTGGTACGTCACCTCCCGCGCGCCGCGCAGCAGTTCCGCTGCGGCCAGCGGATCGGTCGCCCCGCCGGTGACCAGATTCCCGTCGCTCAAGGAGGCGGTGGCCACCCGCACCCACTTGTCGGCGGGCACCCCGGCCCCGCGGTTCTTCATGAACAGCGCACCGGGCGCAAGGATCTCGGTGACCGGCTGATGGCCGCCGCCGGTCCGGCCCGCGGGATCGGGCAGGACGACCCGCAGCCGCCCGGTGCTCGTGGCGAAGTCGTAGCCGCCGGTACCCCGGATGGCGACCCGGGTGCCGCCGCTGACCGTCTCCATGGACGTACGGACCCTGGCGGAGCCGGCCCGCAGCAGGGCGGTGGCGCTGCCTCGGACCTCCGCGGCGGCAGCGGCCCGGCCGGACGGCTCCTGGTCGTCGGCCGCGGCCCCGTCCGGCGAACAGCCCGTCGTCAGCAGCCCGACCGCCAGACCCGTCCCGCACGCCACGGCCACGACGACCGCGCCGCCGCCTCGCCTGTCCTGCACCACCATCGCGTACGAGCCCCCTCGGCCGCTGTCTTCGGGAACGGCCTGGGCCGGCCGGTCCGCTCGGGAGGGTCACACGGTCCGCCACCGCCGTATCTGACGTTCCGTCGACCGCCCGGTTCAACGACCGTCGAAGGGGCTCGTCACGCAAGGGCACCTGGGACGCGTAGCGTGGCGGGGTGCCCCACCGAGCCCCCCATACGACCTCCACCACCGAGAGCGGTTCCTTCTGCACGGCCCGCTGCACCTGTGGCTGGCGGGGTCCGGCCCGCCGTGCCCGCTCCCAGGCGCGTACGGACGCCGAGCGCCATCTGGCCGAGGTGGCCGGCGGACCGGGTACGGGCACCACCCCCGAGCGCCCCGTGGAATGAGCGAGTCCGTTCCGGGAACCCTCAACGCCCTTACGGCATCTGCCTAGTGAGGGGAGTACGCGCACCGCACCGGTAACGGACGGCACGGACGACACCGGACAGTGCGGAGCAATCCCGGGCACAGCGGAACGCGAGGGCAGCACGCCGCCGCGGCCGCCCGGTGCGGCCTTCCCTGCACGCGCCCCGTGACCTGCGGCCGGGCCCGACGGCAGGCGGGGCAGGACCGTATCCACAACATCGAGGGGGACTCATCCCAGTGAAGCGGCGCACACTCCTGCAGGCGGGCGGCGGACTGGCGGCGGCCTCGGCGGCCTTGGCCACCGGCTGCGACAACAAGACCGGCAAGGCGGGTGCGGCGTCCTCCGCCTCGGACACCGGCGCCGCGACCGGCACCGCTGCGGCACAGACCAATGCGGCCTCCTCCGCGGGGGCCGCCGTCCACAGCCGGGCCTCCCAGGCCTCCTGGACCGCGCTGGGCAAGAGCCTGGACGGCAAGCTGGTGCGGGCCTCCGACGCCGCCTACGCGACCGCCCGCCGCCTGTACAACACCCGTTACGACACGCTGAAGCCGTCGGCCATCGCCTATGTCGAGCACCCGTCGGACATCGCCGAATGCCTCGCCTTCGCCCGGCGCAACGACACCCCGGTCGCCATCCGCAGCGGCGGCCACTCCTACGCCGGCTGGTCCAGCGGCAACGGAAAGCTCGTCATCGACGTCTCCGCGCTCTCCAAGGTCGGCGCGCCGTCCGGCGGTACCACCGCCATCGGCGCCGGCGCCAAGCTCATCGACGTCTACGAAGGCCTCGGGGCGCACGGCGTGACGATACCCGGGGGCTCCTGCCCCACCGTCGGCATATCCGGCCTCACCCTCGGCGGCGGCCATGGCGTGGTCTCCCGTGCGTACGGGCTGACCTGCGACAGCCTCGTCGGCGCCACCCTGGTCACGGCCGACGGCAAGACCGTCGACTGCGACAAGAGCCGCCATTCCGACCTGTTCTGGGCGCTGCGCGGCGCCGGCAACGGCAACTTCGGCGTGGTGACCGAACTCCGCTTCCGTACGCATCCGGCGCCCCGCGCGGTGATGGCGTACCTCACCTGGCCGTGGTCCAAGGCGGCGAAGGTCGTGGCGTCCTGGCAGAAGTGGGGGCCGGTGCAGGCCGACGAGATCTGGTCCGCCTGCCATCTCGACGCCCGCCCCGGCAACACCCCGTCCGTCTCCGTCGCGGCCTTCTCCCTGGGCAGCTACGGCGACCTGAAGAACGCCCTCGACAAGCTCGCCGACCAGCCGGGCGGCCCCGGCCCCGCCAAGAGCGTCCACCTCACGCCGACCGGCTACCTGGACGCCATGGAGTCGTACGCGGGCTGCTCCTCCAAGTCCACCGCCCAGTGCCATATGCCGGGTTCGCTGCCCGGCCACACCGGCGCCGGGCAACTGGGCCGCGAGACCTACGCCGCCCGCTCGCACTTCTTCGACCGCTCGCTGTCCACGGCCGGTATCCGCACGCTGATGGACCAGATCGAGGCGGGCGGCCGCAAGGGCGTCAACGGCAACGTGGCGCTGACGGCGCTGGGCGGCGCGGTCAACCGCGTCGGGCGCACCGACACCGCCTTCGTGCACCGCGGCTCGCGGTTCCTCGCCCAGTACTTGACGTCCTGGCCGGCGACCGGCTCGTCCGGCACCCGCACAGCGTGGCTGAATTCGTTCCATGACGCGATGCGCCGTTATTCCTCGGGCGCCGCCTACCAGAACTACACCGACCCCGGCCTGACCGACTGGAAGTCCGCCTACTACGGCGCCGCCGCCACCCGGCTCGCCCAGGTCAAGCGGACCTACGACCCGCAGCGGCTGTTCAGCACCTTCCCGCAGGCGCTCTGACACCGCCCGGCACACCGGCGGACACACGGACGGCCCGGCCCCGCGAGGGGTCCGGGCCGTCCGCATCCGCCAGGTCATCGCCCCCGGGGGCCGCCGGACCGGTGCGTCCCACCCGGTCCGGCAATCCCTCAGGCCGCCAGATCCTTGTCCCGCTCCTTCTGTCCCCGCCCCATCGCCGAGCCGGTGGCCACCACCCGGCCGCCCTCGGCGTCCGGCCCCGCGGAGCCGTCCGCGCCCGGTGCCCGCACCAGCCAGGCCAGCTTCGACCGGGCGATCGCCGTCGTCAGCGGCACCAGCAGCGCCTGCGCGAGCGGCGCGAGCAGCAGCGCGACGGCGGTGCCCAGCGCGAAGCCGCCGATCACGTCGGTCGGGTAGTGCACGCCCATGTAGACGCGGCAGAAGCCCTCCGCGAGCGCCAGCGCGATCCCGACCAGGCCGTACTTGCGGTGGGCGATGAACAGGCCGACGCCGACCGCCATGGTGAGCGTGGCGTGATCGCTCACGAACGAGAAGTCGCTCTTGCCGGGGATCAGGACTTCCAGCCCGGCATGGTCCTTGAACGGCCGGGGCCGCTCGACGAAGTTCCGGATCGGGATGTTGGCCAGCAGCGCGAGGCCCGCGGCCAGCGGCGCCCACACCAGGCCCGCGACGGCGGACGGCGCGCCCGGCCGGCGGCGCGCGGACCACCAGGCGATCAGACACAGCACCCCGAGGCCGGCGATGATGCCGTACTCGCCGATGTACTCCATGGCCTTGTTGGCCCAGTGGGGGGCGTCCTTCGCGAGACCGTTGATGCCGTCGAGCACGTCGACATCGGGGTTCGGCCCCTCGAGTGCGAGTCCAGCCATCTGCCGCGGCCCCTTATCTTTCGCGCGCGCGAGCGCCGTCGTGTGCTGCCTGCCCCCGTGGTCGTCGAGCGTGTGCTGCGTCGAGCTGCTCCGCTACGTCCCCACGCCAAGGAAACGCGATGTCCACCCCAGCCGTTCCACTCTCTACCGGATGATCACCAGGACGTTATCGAAGCTTGATTCATCACTGCAGTTCAGGGCCCTATGTTCACGCAGCGTTCGTACCGGGCAGCGCTTTTGCGCCATCGGACGTGACGCGGGTGGCACCGATGTAGTCCGGCGTATCGATCTTGTCGAACCGGATCACGGCCCCGGTGTACGGCGCATTGATCATGTACCCACCACCCACATAGAGCCCCACATGGTGGATCGACCGCGGGTCCTTCAGGTCGTAGGCGAAGAACACCAGGTCACCCGGCAGCAGCTCGTCCCGCTTCGGATGCGCCCCGGCGTTCCACTGGTCGTTCGCCACCCGGGGCAGCTCGATGCCCACGGAGCGGTACGCCGCCTGGGTCAGCCCCGAACAGTCGAACCGACCGCCCTGCGCCGCCGTTCCCGTACCACCCCACAGATAGCGCGTGCCGAGCTTTTCCTGCGCGAAATAGATCGCCCCCGCGGCCTGCTTCGACGGCGCCACCGGACCCGACGGCGCCTCGAAGCTCTTCGCGAGCGTCGTGATCGTCTTCACGTAGTTCCGGGTCTCGCGGTACGGCGGCACCCCGTTGTACTGGATCACGCGGTACGCCCCCGCGTTGTACGCCGCGAGCATGTTGTGCGTGGCGTTGCCCGGCGCACTCTTCACATAGCCGGCCAGCTCGCAGTCGTACGAGGCCGCCGACGCGATCGCGTCCTGCGGGTCCCACACGTCCTTCTTGCCGTCGCCGTTCCCGTCGACGCCGTGCGTCTGCCACGTCCCCGGGATGAACTGCGCCATGCCCTGGGCGGCCGCCGGGCTCTGCGCCCTCGGGTTCCACCCGCTCTCCTGGTAGAGCTGCGCCGCCAGCAGCGCGGGGCTTATCGCCGGACAGAGCGTCCCCCACTTCTGCACCAGGGGCTGGTACTCGGCCGGCACCGCGCCCTTCGCCAGCCCGAGCGCCCGTCCGCCGGCCCCGGCCAGCCGGGCCGCCACCGTGTACGTACCGATCACAAGCAGCCCGAGCAAGCAGAGCACCAGCCCTGTCCCGAGCCCTCCGGCCACCCAGAATTTCCGCACCCCCCAACCCTCCCCCATTCAGCCCCGGTTCACTGCCTTTTTCCGGTCGCTCCGCGCGCGCCGTGCCGCTCCGGCGCGGCACGGCGGCGCATGACGCGGCGCAGGGGGCGCTTCGCCCCGGGGACGGACGCTGCCCATGACAGCCCCCGGAACACCGCCGGATGAGCGACACTGCATCAAGAGCCCCGCGACGGAACGAGGTCCGCCGACCGGCACGACGACAGCAGATGACCGGCACCCGAACGGCCCCGGCCGCAACGGCACGCCGGACCGGCCACCACTATTTCCGATGATCATTGCCCAGGGGTGACCCCCGTGATACACACGGTGATACCGGTCGGTTCAATGGACGGCGTGCGCCCACACGTCCACGCCACCCCCACGGGATCCGTCAAAGAAAGCCGCCAAGACGACAGCTGACGGCCCGTTCGTCAGCGAAGATAGAGAGCGACCCGCGCCGCGTCGGCACGGGCATACAACTACCCATCAAGGGGCGGTGAGTTCACACATGTTCATTGCGGCCGAAAAAGGCGACATCACCACCATCATCGGCGGAATCGCCCCGGACTGGGGACCGTTCGGGAGCCTGGGCAACGAGGCCCGCGTGATGATCGAAGTGGTCATGGCGGTGGCGATCCTGCTCTGCCTCGGCATCGCGATCTGGGGCGCCGCCAAACAGCGCATCGGCGCCACCGCGCTGCGCGACACCTTCAGCGCCGAGCAGGGCAAGGGCCTGATCGTGGCCGGTCTGACCGGCGTCTTCATCATCGGCTCCCTGGGAACGCTGTTCACCATCGTCTACGGCATGGCGGTCTAGCGCGGCCACACCCGAGGGCCTGCCGGGGCCGGCCGAGCGGTGCACACCCGGCCCGCACCCGTCCCCGGGCCGCTCCCCCTGCGCCCCCGCCCGCCATCTCTCCGCCGTCCCGTGCCCCCACTCGCTCCCACCGGCCCCACCTCCCTGCCGAGGCCCCATGCTGACGCCCCCTCACGCCCGGCCCGACGGCCCCGCCTCCCGCGCCCCGGCCACCCCCGCCACCAGCGGACCGATTGGGCGGGCCGCCGCGCGGGGACAGGTGGACCCGGAAGCAACAAGGCGCAAGAAGGCGACGGCAACCGGGAAGCGGGCGATGAGCACAAATGACCCAGAGTCCCCCATTCGCCGCTGCCGTACCGCATCTGAGGACCCGTCACGGTGAGATGTACTCGTACCGCTGCACCCGAGCCGCCGCCCGCGCGGCTACGGTCATATGAGGGCGGCACAACTACGGCACGCACGGCGACGGCGGCAGAGGGGGCACAGGCGCGATGAGTCTCAGTGACGACGGCGGCTACGGCGGCGACGGCCACCGCGGTTCCGAGACGGGCCAGACACGGACCAGACTTCCCGACAACGACGGTGACATCTACGGCTCGGGACGACGGCCTCGCGCCGGCATGTCCAGCCGCAACCTCGTCACCATCGTCGGCGTGATCGTCCTGCTGCTCGCGGCCATCGCCTTCGCCAACCGCGGCGGAAGCGGCAACAGCGAAACCCCCTCCGGCGACTCCCCCAAGGACACCGACCAGGCCCAGCCCACCGCCCCCACCGGCACCAAGCCGGTGACGGGCAAGAACGGGGGGATCGCGTCGGGCTTCGCCAAGACGGAGCAGGGGGCGCAGTCGGCGGCGGCGAATTATGCGGCAGCGTTGGTCTCCGCCAACATCCTGAAGCCCAACGAACGCCAGGCGATCGTCAAACAGGCCTTCGCCCCCGCCAAGGTCAACGAGATGCAGGGCAAACTCGACGCCGCGTACTCGACCGCCTTCCTCAAGAAGCTCGGTCTCGACGCGAACGGCAACGCAGCTCAGGGCATGACCTACATCTCACGCACGGTTCCCGTCGGCACCAAGCTCGTGAAACTCACGGGCGACACCGCGAACCTCGAAGTGTGGTGCACAGGCCTGTTCGGTACGGCCGGCGCGAAGTCGACCACTCCGGTGACAAGTGACTGGTTCACCATGCGACTCCAGCTGACGTGGGCAAGTGGCGACTGGAAGGTCGAGGGCTTCTCCCAGCAGGACGGCCCCGCCCCGGTCAACGGGGACAACAAGACGTCCGGTGCCGACCAGATCGCCAAGGCAGTCGAGCAGTACGGAGGGTTCACCTATGCGCGGTAACCGAAGGCGTGCCCTCACCGTCACCGCGGCTTTGGCGTCCCTACAGACCACCGTGTTCCTGCTGGCCACACGCGTTTTGGCGGCGCCCAACCCCAGCCCGTCCCCCAAGGACAACTGCGACCTGATCGTCGGCCCCGCCAAGAACTACTGCCAATCCGGCGACAAAGCCGGCTCCGGCGCCCCCAAGCCCCCCGGCGGCCTCACCGACAACAACCCCCTCGACCCCCTCGACTCCCTCGCCAAGGGCTGCGCCAAAGCCGCCGCCTGGATCGTCACCAAGCTCTCCGACGCGGTGAAGGCCACCTCCCAGGTGGACTTCACCAACACCGCCTTCCTGCGGCAGTACGCGGTCGTCTTCGCCGCCTCCACCATCCTCACCCTCGTCCTGTGGCTCCTGGCGGTCGCCAAGCGCGCGGTGCGCGGGGTCCGGCTCACGGAGGCGATCAGTGAGGCGGTCGGGTTCCTCTGGCTGACCGTGCTCGCCTCCGCGTTCACCCCGCTGATCCTCTACACCATCGTCTCGGCGACCGACGGGGTCACCGAGATCATCGCGAAGGGGACCGGGGCACAGACCGACACCTTCTTCGGAGCGTTCTCGCAGGCGCTCACGAAGGGCACGGACATCGGCGGCGGCCCGATCATGCTGATCGTGGTGTCGCTGGTCTCCGTGCTCGCCGCCGGTGTGCTGTGGCTGGAGCTGGTGATCCGGGCCGCGCTGCTGTACGTCGGGGCGCTGCTCGGCACCGTCGTCTACGCCGGGCTGGTCGACAAGAACATGTGGGGGCATGTGCGCCGCTGGGCGGGCATCATGATCGCGGTGATCATGGTGAAGCCGGTCATCGTGATCGTGCTGGGCATCGCCGGTGCGCTCTCCCATGACAAGGGCCCGAACGCCTTCTCCGCCGTCGTCTCCGGCCTCGCGATCATCGTCCTCGCCATCTTCGCCAGCGCGGTGATCTACCGCTTCGTCCCCGGCTTCGGCGACGAGATGGTCTCGGCCCGTACGAACAAGGGCCGGGCCACCGACGGCAGCCAGGCCGCCGCGATGATCTCCTCGCCCGCCGCGCTGGTGTCCCAGGGCATCAAGACCCACAGTTCCCGCCGGTCGGGCGGGGACGGCGGCGGGCAGCCGCAGGGCGCGCAGGGCGGCCAGTCCCGGCCGGCCGACGCGGTGGCCGGCGGTGTCGCCGCGCACAGCTCCCGCACCGGCGGCGGCCGCTCCTCGGCCCCCGCCACCCCCGCCCCCCGTACGAACCCCGGCCCGGGCAGCAGCTCCCGCACCGGCAAATCAGCAGGAGGTGAGGGGCGTTGAGCGCGCAGTCCCACCCGATCGCCCCACGTCGCACATACCTGATCGGCCGCGCCCGGCCCAACGCGATCGTCGGCAAGAACCGCGAGACCGGTGAGATCGCGCTGATCATCGCGGGGGCGTTCCTCGGCATGATGTGCGGGCTGCTGGTGCCCATGCTGCCGCTGCGGATCGTGTCCCTCACCGGCTTCCCGGTGCTGGCGCTCGCCCTCGTCTACGTGCCGTACAAGGGCCGTACGTTCTACAAGTGGTTCGAGATCCGGCGCAGCTTCCGCCGTACGGTCCGCCGCGGCGCCACCTACCGCTCCGGCGCCGCCGAGGCGGGCGTCCGGCTGGACGGCCGGGAGATCGAGATCGGCCCGCCGCCCGGCATCGGCCGGATCAACTGGCTCTCCGCCCCGTTCGGCCCGGACGAGATCGCGGTGCTGCTGCACGCCGACCGCAAGACGGTGACGGCGGCCATCGAGATCGAGGGGCCGGGCGTCGGCCTGCGCGACAGCGAGGACCAGGAGGCGCTGGTCGACCGCTTCGGGACGCTGCTCAAGCATGTGGCCAACGGCGACGGCTTCGTGACCCGGCTGCAGATGCTGGCCCGGACCCTGCCGGCCGACCCGGACGCCCACGCCAAGGACGTCGCCCAGCGCGGCGACAAGAACTCCCCCGACTGGCTGCAGGACTCCTACGACCAGCTCCAGTCGATGGTCTCCACCTCCTCCGAGCAGCACCGCGCCTACCTCGTCGCCTGTATGCACTACACCCGCGAGCTGGCCGCCGAGGCGCACACCATGGCGCGCGCCGCCCATATGCACCGGGGCGGGCTGCTGCGCAAGAAGCTGGACCGCGACGCCGGTCTCGCCGTCGTCATGGCCCGTGAGCTGACCGATATCTGCGCCCGGCTCGCCGAGGCCGACATCCGCGTCCGCCAGCCCCTCGGGCAGGCCCGCCTCGCCTCCCTCGTGCACTCGATGTACGACCCGGACCACCCCATCGACCACATCCAGGCGATGAGCAAGCGCAACACCTGGCCGGCCGAGCTGGACGCGATGGAGCCGACGTATCTGCAGGCCAAGACGCGGGAGTCGACGACGCGCGCACCGTGGTGCCACGCCACCGCCTGGGTCAAGGAGTGGCCGCTGACCCCGGTGGGCGTCAACTTCCTCGCGCCCCTCCTGGTGCACACCCCGGACGTGATCCGTACGGTCGCGGTCTGCATGGACCTGGAGCCCACCGAGATCGCCATCGAGCGGATGCTCACGGAGAAGACGAACGACGACGCCGAGGCCAGCCGCGCCGCGAAGATGAACCGGGTGGTGGACCCGCGGGACGTCGCCCACCACGGCCGCGTCGACCAGCGGGGCGAGGACCTGGCCTCCGGTGCCGCCGGCGTCAACCTCGTCGGCTACCTCACGGTCTCCTCCCGCTCGCCCGAGGCGCTGGCCCGCGACAAGCGCACCATCCGCGCCTCGGCCGGCAAGTCCTACCTCAAGCTGGAGTGGTGCGACCGCGAGCACCACCGGGCGTTCGTCAACACCCTGCCGTTCGCGACCGGAATCCGCCGCTAAAGCCGCTGGGAGGCGCGTACGTCATGGCCATGCTCGATCCGCTCGGAGCGCTCACCGACGCGTTCACCAGCTTCCTGTTCGGGAAGGTGGAGACGACCCGGCTGCCCGTACGCACCTCCACCGGCCAGGCACAGGCCGTCTACCTGCCCACCGCGGCCCCCGGTCTCGGCGACTCCGGCGTGATCATCGGCCGTGAGGTCTACAGCGGCAAGGGATACATCTACGACCCCTTCCAGCTGTACGGGCAGCAGCTGCCGGCCCCGCACTGGCTGGTCCTCGGCGAGTCCGGCAACGGCAAGTCGGCGCTGGAGAAGACCTATGTCCTGCGGCAGTTGAGGTTCCGTGACCGTCAGGTCGTGGTGCTCGACGCCCAGGGCGAGGACGGCGTCGGCGAGTGGAACCTCATCGCCCAGGAGCTGGGGATAACCCCCATCCGCCTGGACCCGACCGCCGCCCTCAACGGCGGCATCCGCCTCAACCCCCTCGATCCGTCGATCACCACCACCGGCCAGCTGGCCCTGCTGCGTACGATCATCGAGGTCGCGATGGGCCACGGCCTGGACGAACGCTCCGGCTTCGCCCTCAAGGTCGCGCACGCCTATGTGAACGACACCATCACCAACCGGCAGCCCGTCCTGACCGACATCGTCGAGCAGCTGCGGCACCCGGAGGCCGAGTCGGCCGAGGCGATGAATGTCGACATAGACGACGTCCGGGCCTGGGGCCTGGACGTGGCGCTGGTCCTCGACCGGCTCGTCGACGGTGACCTGCGCGGGATGTTCGACGGTCCGACCTCGGCGGGCATCGACCTCGACGCACCGCTGATCGTCTTCGACCTCTCGCACATCGACCGCAACTCCATCGCGATGCCGATCCTGATGGCGATCGTCGGCGTCTGGCTGGAACACACCTGGATCCGCCCCGACCGCAAGAAGCGCATCTTCCTGGTCGAAGAGGCCTGGCACATCATCAACTCGCCCTTCGTCGCCCAGCTCTTCCAGCGGCTGCTGAAGTTCGGCCGGCGGCTCGGCCTGTCGTTCGTGGCCGTCGTCCACCACCTCAGCGATGTGGTCGACGGCGCCGCCGCACGGGAGGCAGCGGCGATCCTCAAAATGGCCTCGACCCGCACCATCTACGCCCAGAAGGCCGACGAGGCACGGGCCACGGGACGGGTGCTCGGCCTGCCGCGCTGGGCCGTCGAGATCATCCCGACCCTCACCCCCGGCATCGCGGTCTGGGACGTCAACGGCAATGTCCAGGTGGTCAAACACCTCATCACCGAGGCCGAACGCCCACTGGTCTACACCGACCGGGCGATGACCGAGGCTTCCGCGATCTCCGAGGCGTCCGCCATGCCGACGGATGAGGCGCGCGCCCTCCAGGCGGCGGCGGACGCCGAGGCCGAGGCACGCGCCGAAGCCATGGCGATGGAGCGGCAGTGGAGAGACGAGTCGAGCGAGACGGTGGCGTGACGCGCGGATACGACGACGAACGAGGCGCCGACCGGGGCTACCACCGCGACGCCGCCCCCCGCGGCCGGGGACGCGGCATCCCCGACTCCCTGCTGGTCGGACTGCTCGCCTTCCTGCTGGGCCTGACCCTGCTGGTGTGGACCGCAACCGGCCTGGCCGGCCTCTTCACCCACGGCGCCTGGCCCGACGGCGTCACCTACCCCGGTACGCCGATGGCGCTGCGGCATCTCGTCTCGGCGCCCCACGACATGGCCGCCGCCTGGCCCGACACCCCCAAGGACCAACTCTCCGGCTACGGCCTGTTCTGGGGCATCCTCATCGGCGAACTGATGGTGCTGCTGGTCCTGACGATCTTCACCTTGGGGACCGTCACCCGCTATCGCGCCGTACGGGCGGCACGACGGGCGAAGGCCAGGGAGATCCGGGAGACGGCGATCGGCGCCGGCGAGACGGGACGGAACCCGCGGCGGGCCGGGAAAGCACAGCAGGCCGGGGCGACACCGCGGGCCGACGAGGCACCGGCCCCCCACGGCACGGTCCGGGAAACGGCCTCCACCGCTCCGGGGCCCCCGGAGCCCCCGTCGCACAGCGAGCACGCACCGACCGGTCCGGCCGTACCGTTCACACCCGCCGCACCCGTCACACCGCCCCCTTCCCCCCTCGACCCCGCGGCCATGGCCACCGCCACCGGCCCCGTCCCCGAACAACGCACCGCTCCCCCGGCCGCCCCGGCGCTCCCTGGCACCGGTACCACCGACGCGCGCACCGAACCCGCCCTCCCCCGCCTCCAGTTCGCCACCGACCGCGCCGTCGCCCTCGCGGCGTCCCTCACCACCGCGGCCGCCGCCCCGGGCCCCCTGATCGTCGCCACGACGGACCCCACCCTCTGGTCCGAGACCAAGGACACCCGCGCCAAGCTCGGCCCACTGCTGACCTACGACCCCACGCACCGCCTCGACACCCCGGCCCGGCTGCGCTGGTCACCGGCCTCCGGCTGTACGGACCTCGCCACCGCCGCCGCCCGTGCCACGGCCCTGCTGGCCCCCGTACGCCCGGCCGGGGCGCTGGACTCGGCCGTCGCGGACGCCGCCCAGACCCTGCTGCGCTGCTGGCTGCACGCCGCCGCGGTGGACGGCCGCCCGTTCCGCCAGCTCCACCGCTGGGCGCACACCACCGGCGCCGCCCAGGAACCCGTACGCATCCTGCGCACCAGCGCCAAGGCCTCCGGAGGCCAGGCCGGAGAGCTGGAATCGGTGCTCACCGCCCACCCCGAACGCCGCGAAGCGGCCCAGCAGTTGGTGGGACGCGCACTGGCCTCCCTCTCCTCCATCCATATCCGGGACGCCTGCAATCCGCTTCGAACAGATTCGGCCATCCTCGAATCATTTATCGATGAGGGGGGAACGCTTTACGTGGTAGGCGACCCCATCGAGGATCCGCGTACCGACCCGGGTGCGATGCCCTTGCTCACCGCACTCCTCTCGCACGTGGTCGAGCACGGCCGCCGCATGGCCGAACGGTCATCTGACGGTCGGCTCGACCCACCACTCACCCTCGTCCTGGACGACATCGCGGCCCTCGCCCCGCTGCCCGCACTCCCCGGTCTGCTCTCCACGGGCGCCAAGAGCGGCCTGCTGACGCTGGCGACGATGCGCTCCCAGGAACAGGCCCGCGCCCGCTGGCCCCACCACTCCCTGCCGGCCTGACACCCGCCGCCACGGGGCCACCGCACCGCGCTACCCCCTCTTCAGCACCATCTCCCGCTCCAACGCGGCCGGATCCTTCGGATCGGCGTCGGTCCGCCCCGTCTCCACGAACCCCAGCGCCCGGTAGAACGCCTCGGCCCGCCCGTTCTCCTCGTGCACCCACAGCCGCACCCGCTCGACCACCGGATCGGCCAGCTCCCACGACCATGCGATCGCCGCCCGGAACAACTCCCGCGCCAGCCCGGTCCCCCGGTGCTCGCGCCGCACAAACACCCCCACCAGATGCGTCTGCGGCACCTCCTCGTCCGTCTCGACCAGGACCACCACCATGCCGCCCCACCGGCCGTCCGCGGCTTCCCCGATGAACGTCAGCGGCACGGCGCCCGCTTCGCTGCATGCCGCCCGGCCTTGCCAGAGCTCGTCGGACCGGCCGGCAGCCTCCTCCAGCGTCTCGTTGAACGCCACCCGGGCAACCGGATCCGCCAGGGCCGCCAGCCGCAGTTCCTTGAGCCGCTGCCACTCCTCCGCCTTCACAGGCCTGATCACATACGCCATACGGCACAGGATCCCAACGCCCGTCCCACCGGCCAGAGAATTCAGCCCCGGGAAAGAGAAACGGTCCCAAAACGCAGAAAAGCCCCGCACCATAAGGTGCGGGGCTTTCCCACAATGATTGTTCGGCGGCGTCCTACTCTCCCACAGGGTCCCCCCTGCAGTACCATCGGCGCTGAAAGGCTTAGCTTCCGGGTTCGAAATGTAACCGGGCGTTTCCCTAACGCAATGACCACCGAAACACTATGAAGTTGACCAACCCGGCACAATCACAGGTCGTTACTTCAGAACCTACACAGTGGACGCGAGCAACTGAGGACAAGCCCTCGGCCTATTAGTACCAGTCAACTCCACCCGTTACCAGGCTTCCATATCTGGCCTATCAACCCAGTCGTCTACTGGGAGCCTTAACCCCTCAAAGGGGGTGGGAGTACTCATCTCGAAGCAGGCTTCCCGCTTAGATGCTTTCAGCGGTTATCCTTTCCGAACGTAGCCAACCAGCCATGCCCTTGGCAGGACAACTGGCACACCAGAGGTTCGTCCGTCCCGGTCCTCTCGTACTAGGGACAGCCCTTCTCAATACTCCTACGCGCACAGCGGATAGGGACCGAACTGTCTCACGACGTTCTAAACCCAGCTCGCGTACCGCTTTAATGGGCGAACAGCCCAACCCTTGGGACCGACTCCAGCCCCAGGATGCGACGAGCCGACATCGAGGTGCCAAACCATCCCGTCGATATGGACTCTTGGGGAAGATCAGCCTGTTATCCCCGGGGTACCTTTTATCCGTTGAGCGACGGCGCTTCCACAAGCCACCGCCGGATCACTAGTCCCTACTTTCGTACCTGCTCGACCCGTCAGTCTCACAGTCAAGCTCCCTTGTGCACTTACACTCAACACCTGATTGCCAACCAGGCTGAGGGAACCTTTGGGCGCCTCCGTTACTCTTTAGGAGGCAACCGCCCCAGTTAAACTACCCACCAGACACTGTCCCTGATCCGGATCACGGACCCAGGTTAGACATCCAGCACGACCAGAGTGGTATTTCAACAATGACTCCACCATGACTGGCGTCACGGCTTCAAAGTCTCCCACCTATCCTACACAAGCCGAACCGAACACCAATATCAAGCTATAGTAAAGGTCCCGGGGTCTTTCCGTCCTGCTGCGCGAAACGAGCATCTTTACTCGTAATGCAATTTCACCGGGCCTATGGTTGAGACAGTCGAGAAGTCGTTACGCCATTCGTGCAGGTCGGAACTTACCCGACAAGGAATTTCGCTACCTTAGGATGGTTATAGTTACCACCGCCGTTTACTGGCGCTTAAGTTCTCAGCTTCGCCACACCGAAATGTGACTAACCGGTCCCCTTAACGTTCCAGCACCGGGCAGGCGTCAGTCCGTATACATCGCCTTACGGCTTCGCACGGACCTGTGTTTTTAGTAAACAGTCGCTTCTCGCTGGTCTCTGCGGCCACCACCAGCTCAGGAAGTAAATTCCATCACCAGCAATGGCCCCCCTTCTCCCGAAGTTACGGGGGCATTTTGCCGAGTTCCTTAACCATAGTTCACCCGAACGCCTCGGTATTCTCTACCTGACCACCTGAGTCGGTTTAGGGTACGGGCCGCCATGAAACTCGCTAGAGGCTTTTCTCGACAGCATAGGATCATCCACTTCACCACAATCGGCTCGGCATCAGGTCTCACCCTCATGTCATCCGGATTTGCCTGGATGACGGGCTACACCCTTACCCCGGGACAACCACCGCCCGGGCTGGACTACCTTCCTGCGTCACCCCATCACTTACCTACTACCACCTTGGATCAGCGGCTCCACCACTCCCCTTTGTCCGAAGACTCCAGGGCGGCTTCACGGCCTTAGCATTAATGGATTCGATATTGGGCGCTTCAAAGCGGGTACCGGAATATCAACCGGTTGTCCATCGACTACGCCTGTCGGCCTCGCCTTAGGTCCCGACTTACCCTGGGCAGATCAGCTTGACCCAGGAACCCTTAGTCAATCGGCGCACACGTTTCCCACGTGTGTATCGCTACTCATGCCTGCATTCTCACTCGTGAACCGTCCACAACTCGTTTCCACGGCTGCTTCACCCGGCACACGACGCTCCCCTACCCATCACAGCCTCCGTTGGGAGTATTGCTGCAATGACACGACTTCGGCGGTGTGCTTGAGCCCCGCTACATTGTCGGCGCGGAATCACTTGACCAGTGAGCTATTACGCACTCTTTCAAGGGTGGCTGCTTCTAAGCCAACCTCCTGGTTGTCTCTGCGACTCCACATCCTTTCCCACTTAGCACACGCTTAGGGGCCTTAGTCGATGCTCTGGGCTGTTTCCCTCTCGACCATGGAGCTTATCCCCCACAGTCTCACTGCCGCGCTCTCACTTACCGGCATTCGGAGTTTGGCTAAGGTCAGTAACCCGGTAGGGCCCATCGCCTATCCAGTGCTCTACCTCCGGCAAGAAACACACGACGCTGCACCTAAATGCATTTCGGGGAGAACCAGCTATCACGGAGTTTGATTGGCCTTTCACCCCTAACCACAGGTCATCCCCCAGGTTTTCAACCCTGGTGGGTTCGGTCCTCCACGAAGTCTTACCTCCGCTTCAACCTGCCCATGGCTAGATCACTCCGCTTCGGGTCTTGGGCACGCTACTCAACGCCCTATTCGGACTCGCTTTCGCTACGGCTTCCCCACACGGGTTAACCTCGCAACATACCGCAAACTCGCAGGCTCATTCTTCAAAAGGCACGCAGTCACGACGCACCGAGCAAGCTCGATGCGCGACGCTCCCACGGCTTGTAGGCACACGGTTTCAGGTACTATTTCACTCCGCTCCCGCGGTACTTTTCACCATTCCCTCACGGTACTATCCGCTATCGGTCACCAGGGAATATTTAGGCTTAACGGGTGGTCCCGCCAGATTCACACGGGATTTCTCGGGCCCCGTGCTACTTGGGTGGTTCTCAAACGAGCCGCTAATGTTTCAGCTACGGGGGTCTTACCCTCTACGCCGGACCTTTCGCATGTCCTTCGCCTACATCAACGGTTTCTGACTCGTCGACCGGCCGGCAGACCGATCAAGAGAACTCCCACAACCCCAACCACGCAACCCCTGCCGGGTATCACACGTGACTGGTTTGGCCTCATCCGGTTTCGCTCGCCACTACTCCCGGAATCACGGTTGTTTTCTCTTCCTGCGGGTACTGAGATGTTTCACTTCCCCGCGTTCCCTCCACACTGCCTATGTGTTCAGCAGCGGGTGACAGCCCATGACGACTGCCGGGTTTCCCCATTCGGACACCCCCGGATCAAAGCTCGGTTGACAGCTCCCCGGGGCCTATCGCGGCCTCCCACGTCCTTCATCGGTTCCTGGTGCCAAGGCATCCACCGTGCGCCCTTAAAAACTTGGCCACAGATGCTCGCGTCCACTGTGCAGTTCTCAAGCAACGACCAGCCACCCACCACCCCAACCCGAAGGCTGAGTTCACTGGGGCCGGCATCGCGAAGGTCCAGACTCACAGTCCGTACCCTCAGATACCCAACAACGTGCCCGGCCCACTCCATCAATCCCCACGTTCCACGCCGAAGCAGTACTAGTGACAACCAACCGAGTGTGCCGAATAGTCAACGTTCCACCCATGAGCTAACCACCGTCGAACGTTTGCCGACGTAGTGGCTCTGGACAACCTTGCGGCTGCCTAGATGCTCCTTAGAAAGGAGGTGATCCAGCCGCACCTTCCGGTACGGCTACCTTGTTACGACTTCGTCCCAATCGCCAGTCCCACCTTCGACGATTCCCTCCCACAAGGGGTTGGGCCACCGGCTTCGGGTGTTACCGACTTTCGTGACGTGACGGGCGGTGTGTACAAGGCCCGGGAACGTATTCACCGCAGCAATGCTGATCTGCGATTACTAGCAACTCCGACTTCATGGGGTCGAGTTGCAGACCCCAATCCGAACTGAGACCGGCTTTTTGAGATTCGCTCCACCTCGCGGTATCGCAGCTCATTGTACCGGCCATTGTAGCACGTGTGCAGCCCAAGACATAAGGGGCATGATGACTTGACGTCGTCCCCACCTTCCTCCGAGTTGACCCCGGCAGTCTCCTGTGAGTCCCCATCACCCCGAAGGGCATGCTGGCAACACAGAACAAGGGTTGCGCTCGTTGCGGGACTTAACCCAACATCTCACGACACGAGCTGACGACAGCCATGCACCACCTGTACACCGACCACAAGGGGGACCCTGTCTCCAGGGTTTTCCGGTGTATGTCAAGCCTTGGTAAGGTTCTTCGCGTTGCGTCGAATTAAGCCACATGCTCCGCTGCTTGTGCGGGCCCCCGTCAATTCCTTTGAGTTTTAGCCTTGCGGCCGTACTCCCCAGGCGGGGAACTTAATGCGTTAGCTGCGGCACGGACGACGTGGAATGTCGCCCACACCTAGTTCCCAACGTTTACGGCGTGGACTACCAGGGTATCTAATCCTGTTCGCTCCCCACGCTTTCGCTCCTCAGCGTCAGTATCGGCCCAGAGATCCGCCTTCGCCACCGGTGTTCCTCCTGATATCTGCGCATTTCACCGCTACACCAGGAATTCCGATCTCCCCTACCGAACTCTAGCCTGCCCGTATCGAATGCAGACCCGGGGTTAAGCCCCGGGCTTTCACATCCGACGTGACAAGCCGCCTACGAGCTCTTTACGCCCAATAATTCCGGACAACGCTTGCGCCCTACGTATTACCGCGGCTGCTGGCACGTAGTTAGCCGGCGCTTCTTCTGCAGGTACCGTCACTCTCGCTTCTTCCCTGCTGAAAGAGGTTTACAACCCGAAGGCCGTCATCCCTCACGCGGCGTCGCTGCATCAGGCTTTCGCCCATTGTGCAATATTCCCCACTGCTGCCTCCCGTAGGAGTCTGGGCCGTGTCTCAGTCCCAGTGTGGCCGGTCGCCCTCTCAGGCCGGCTACCCGTCGTCGCCTTGGTAGGCCATCACCCCACCAACAAGCTGATAGGCCGCGGGCTCATCCTTCACCGCCGGAGCTTTCCACCACCAGACCATGCGGTCGGTAGTCGTATCCGGTATTAGACCCCGTTTCCAGGGCTTGTCCCAGAGTGAAGGGCAGATTGCCCACGTGTTACTCACCCGTTCGCCACTAATCCCCTCCCGAAGGAGGTTCATCGTTCGACTTGCATGTGTTAAGCACGCCGCCAGCGTTCGTCCTGAGCCAGGATCAAACTCTCCGTGAATGTTTACCCGTAATCGGGTGAAACACACACGAGAGCGGAACAACCAGACGGAATAGGTCCGGTCGTTCACAGCGTCCTCGCTGTGTGTGCCACCCCGACCGCATGGGCCGTGGTGGACTTTCAAAGGAACCTCATCCCCCGGATGTTTCCGGTGGACGGGGTATCAACATATCTGGCGTTGACTTTTGGCACGCTGTTGAGTTCTCAAGGAACGGACGCTTCCTTTGTGCCTGTTTCACCAGGCTCTCCGGGCGCTTCCCTTCGGTCTTGCGTTTCCGACTCTATCAGATCCTTGCGGGCCCGATTTTCGCCGGTGCGTTTCCGCCTTTCGGCTTCTTCGCGTTTCCAACCTTACCAGATCCGTTTCCGTGTCTGGCTCCCTGTTGGAGCGGGTCGGCCGTTCCGCTTTCGCTTTCCGGCCTTTCCGACTCTAGCAGACCCGATTTCGTTCCGTTGCCGGTCCGAATTCGTTTCCGATTCCCCGTCGGAGGGGGTCCGCCTGGGGTGCGACTTCTTGCGTTGTCGCGCCTTTCGGCGTGATCACTACTTTAGCGGAATTCCTCGTTGACGCATAATCACGTCACGGTCGAATTTCGGCATGCCGAAATTGGTCCCGGTGAGGGGCCGTGCAGTAGTGGTGTGCCGCTGTTGCGGCGGGATGGCTGCCCGGCGCCTGTCGGCTCCGTGGCAACTCGGAGGACACTACACGAGGGGTCGGGCTTGTTCAAACCCGTGCCTGGGGAGGGTTTGCCGGGTACTTTGGGTGCATGACTACGCATGCGCTCGTACAGCTGTGGTGGCTCGCCTGACGGCGGCCGACCAGCAGCGCATGCATGACCACGGCCGCCGCTTCGGCGGCCGTTTGCGTTTCTCTCTCGTAGCCGGCCGGCGAGGTCGGCGGTCTCGGCACGCACTTTGCGGAGTGCGGGAGCTCGGGAGACGAAGGATGAACGAGAGGGCGATGGCCGCGGCGATGGCGACCGGTGCGCGTACGCGGATCTTCAGTGGGGTGCAGCCGACGGGACATCTGACGCTGGGGAACTACCTCGGGGCGATGCGGCGGTGGGCCGAGGTGGACCAGCACCGTGCGGAGGCGCTGTTCTGCGTGGTGGATCTGCATGCGCTGACCGTGGAGCACGATCCGGCGCGGGTGCGGCGGCTCAGCCGGCAGGCCGCGACGTTGCTGCTGGCCTCGGGGCTGGATCCGGAGATCTGCACGGTGTTTGTGCAGAGTCAGGTGGATGAGCATCTGCGGCTGTCGTATCTGATGGAGTGCACGGCCTCCGACGGGGAGATGCGGCGCATGATCCAGTACAAGGAGAAGTCCGCGCGGGAGCAGGCGCGGGGCGGAAGTGTGCGGCTGTCGTTGCTGACGTATCCGGCGCTGATGGCGGCGGACATCCTGGCGTACGGGACGGATGAGGTGCCGGTCGGGGAGGACCAGGCGCAGCATGTGGAGCTGACGCGGGATCTCGCGGTGCGGTTCAACCAGCGGTACGGGGCGACGTTCGTGGTGCCGAGGACCGTGCATCCGCCCGTGGCGGCGCGGGTGAAGGATCTGCAGGAGCCGACGTCGAAGATGGGGAAGTCGCAGGCCCGGACCGCGGGGGTCGTCTATGTGCTGGACGAGCCGGAGGCGGTGCGGAAGAAGGTGACGCGGGCGGTGACGGATTCGGAGCGGGACGTCTCGTACGAGCCGGAGCGGCGGCCCGGGGTCGCGAACCTGCTGGAGGTGCTGGCCGCGTCTGCGGGGGGTGATCCGGAGCGGTTGGCCGAGGAGTACGACTCGTGTGGCGCGTTGAAGAAGGATGTCGCCGAGGCCGTGGTGGAGATGCTCCGGCCGGTGCGGGCGCGGCATGCGGAGCTGGCGGCGGACCCGGGGCAGGTCGATGCGGTTCTGCTGGCCGGGGCCGAGCGGGCGCGGGGGCTGGCCAGGCCGCGGGTGGACGCCGCGTTCGAGGCGGTGGGGTTGCTGCCCAGGAGGTGAGGGGCGTGGGGCGGGGGGGGCGGGCGTCCCGTCGGGTCGTCCGCCCCCTCCCCCCGTTCCCGGCCTTGTGAGGGGAGGGGGCCGCCGCGTGGGCGGGTTCCTTCTCCCGTGGGGATCTCCCGTCGGTTCTTCCCGTCGGCGTCTCCTGTCGGGTTTCCCCCGCCGGCTTCTCCCGTCGGTTCCGCCGCGGGTCCTTCCGTCGGGTTCTCCCGCTGGTCCCGGTGCCCGCGTCGGCGTCAGCCGTTGCCGGAGGCGAGTTCGCGGCTGCGGTCGCGGGCGGCTTCCAGGGCGGCGATCAGGGCGGCGCGTACGCCGTGGTTTTCGAG
Organism: Streptomyces sp. NBC_00400; assembly: GCF_036048035.1. Taxonomy (NCBI): domain Bacteria; kingdom Bacillati; phylum Actinomycetota; class Actinomycetes; order Kitasatosporales; family Streptomycetaceae; genus Streptomyces; species Streptomyces sp. NBC_00400. Next base: position 3,484,574 of record NZ_CP107940.1, read on the forward strand.
TTCGCGGATGGCGTTGATGGTGGTGCCGGCCGGGGAGGTGACGTTCTCGCGGAGCTTGACGGGGTGTTCGCCGCTGTCGCGGAGCATCACCGCGGCGCCGATGGCGGCCTGGACGATGAGGTCGTGGGCCTTGTCGCGGGGAAGGCCCAGGAGGATGCCGGCGTCGGTCATGGCCTCGACGAGGAAGTAGAAGTACGCCGGGCCCGAGCCGGAGAGCGCGGTGCAGGCGTCCTGCTGGGACTCCGGGACGCGGAGGGTCTTGCCGACGCCGGAGAAGATTTCCTCGGCGCGGGTGAGGTGGGCGCCGGTGGCGTGGGTGCCGGCGGAGATGACGGACATCGCCTCGTCGACGAGGGCGGGGGTGTTCGTCATGACCCGTACGACCGGGGTGCCGGCGGCCAGGCGTTCCTCGAAGTAGGAGGTGGGGATGCCGGCGGCGCCGCTGATGACCAGGCGGTTGGTGGGGACGTGCGGGGCCAGCTCGGTCAGCAGGGTGCCCATGTCCTGGGGCTTGACGGTGAGGATGAGGGTGTCGGCGGACTTGGCGGCCTCGGCGTTGCTGACCGCTTCGACGCCGTAACGGGCGTGCAGCTGCTCGGCGCGTTCCCGGCGTCGGGCGGTGACCAGGAGGTCGGAGGGCGCCCAGCCACCTCGGATCATTCCGCTGAGCAGGGCTTCGCCGATTTTTCCGGTGCCGAGTACTGCGACCTTCTGGGTCATCGTGCGGGTTCACCTTTCCGCTGCGCTGGGCGTTTCCCGGCCATCCTCGCACCGTGGGGGTTCCGCTTCGGGCTCCGCACCGGGTTCGGCTGCCCGCCGTGAGGTGCCGTTGTGCCCACCCTCCAGGCGGGGTCATGTCGTCCGGCGGCGGAGGGTGGCGGCGCCGAGGGCGAGGACGAGGAGGGCGCAGCCGCTGACGACGATGACGTCGCGGAGGAAGTCGCCGGTGAGGTCGGGGTGGGTGAGGACCTGGTTCATCCCGTCGACGGCGTAGGACATCGGGAGGAGGTCGGAGAGCGTTTCCAGGGCCGGCTGCATGGTGTCGCGCGGGGTGAACAGGCCGCAGAGCAGCAGTTGGGGCATCAGGACGGCGGGCATGAACTGGACGGCCTGGAATTCGGAGGCGGCGAAGGCCGAGACGAACAGGCCGAGTGCGGTGCCGAGGAGGGCGTCCAGGACGGCGACGAGCAGGAGCAGCCAGGCGGAGCCGGTGATGTCGAGGCCGAGGACCCAGACGGACAGGGCCGTGGCGAGGGCCGACTGGACGATCGCCAGCAGGCCGAAGGCCAGGGCGTAGCCGCAGATCAGGTCGGCCTTGCCGAGGGGCAGGGCGAGCAGGCGTTCCAGGGTTCCCGAGGTGCGTTCGCGGAGGGTGGCGATGGAGGTCACCAGGAACATCGTGATCATCGGGAAGATGCCGAGGAGCGAGGCGCCGATGCTGTCGAACGTCTCGGGGCGGGTGTCGAAGACGTAGCGGAGCAGGGCGATCATCACGCACGGGACGACGAGCATCAGTGCGATGGTGCGGGGGTCGTGGCGGAGCTGGCGCAGGACCCGGGCGGCGGTGGCCAGGGTGCGGGACGGGGAGAAGGGGGCGGGGGCGGAGCGCGGCGCGGTGGCCGATCGCGGCGTGTCGGCGGGGAGGGTCCCGGTGGCGGGGAGAGGTTCGGGGCGCGGTTCGGGCAGAGGTGCGGTGGTCATCGTGCTGATTCCTTGGGGGTGGCGGGGCCGGGCGCCGTGGGGGCGGCCGCGGCCCCGGCCTCGTCGACCAGGTGGAGGAAGGCGGCCTCGACGGTCGGGGAGCCGGTGCGGTCGCGGAGTGCGTCGGGTGCGCCGTCGGCGAGGATGCGGCCCTCGCGCATCAGGAGCAGCCGGTGGCAGCGCTCGGCCTCGTCCATGACGTGCGAGGAAACGAGGAGGGTGGCGCCGCGGTCGGTGGCGAGGGTGTGGAACAGGTGCCACAGGTCGCGGCGGAGGACGGGGTCCAGGCCGACGGTGGGTTCGTCGAGGACGAGGAGTTCGGGGGCGCCGAGCAGGGCCACCGCGAGGGAGACCCGGCTGCGCTGGCCGCCGGAGAGGTTGCCGGCGAGGGCGTCGGCACGGCGGGTGAGGTCGACGTCCTCGATGGCGCGGGTGACGCTCTCGCGGCGCCGGGCGCGGGACGCCCGGCCGGGGTGCAGGACGGCGGCGAAGTAGTCGAGGTTCTGGCGGACGGTGAGGTCGTCGTAGACGGACGGGTCCTGGGTGACATAGCCGATGCGGGGGCGCAGCCGGGGGTCGCCGGCGGGCCGGCCGAGGACGTCGAGGGTGCCGGTGACTTTGGCCTGGGTGCCGACGATGGCCCGCATCAGGGTGGATTTGCCGCATCCGGAGGGGCCGAGGAGGCCGGTGATCCGGCCGCGGGGTACGTCGAAGGCGAGGGCGTCGAGGACGGTGCGGCCGCCTCGGACGACGGTGAGGTCGTGGGCGTGGACGGCGGGGACGGCGAAGACCGCGTGGTCGGCAGGGTCGGCGGTGCTGTTGAGGACGGTGGTGCCGTCGGGGTCGGCGGGGTCGGCGGTGCCGTTGAGGACGGTGGTGCCGGCGGGGTCGGCGGGGTCGGCGGGGTCGCGACCGTAATTCATCATGCGATGAATAATGCTCCGGGCGGGATGGAGCGTCAAGGGCTCGGACAGGGTGGTGGATGGGGCGGGGATGAGGGGTGTGCGGGGCGTGCTGAGGGGCGGGTGGAGCGGGGAGAGCGGCGTGCTCAGGAGGGAGGCGAGGGGTGGCCGAGACGTGGGGGTGGTGATGCGGCCGGGTGTGGTGCAGGGACGGCGCATGAGGAGGCACTGTGCACACCGGCGGGCGCCGTAGTGAAGAGAACCGGCCGTTCGTGGTCGATAACTCCGCGTTTACAGGGTGGTTACAAACCGACTCGTGGTCCTGCGCGTTGGCTTGGACACAATGGGGGTGACCTGTCCAGCCACGCCGGGAGGGGCGACGATGGCGAAGATCCGGGTCCGCGGCCTCGGCCGGCTCCTGTTGATCGTCGTGACCGTTGTGCTGGCCCTGTCCCTCGGCGCGGAAGCCGTGTACGGAGAACACCCGCCGGTCGCACCGGCCACGAACGGCGCCGGCCGTACCGCGCCCTCGGGCACCGACCCCCGGGCGTCCGACACCTCGACCTCGGAGAATCCGGAGTCCGGCGGTGACCGCTGCCCGCCGCGCCGCGACGGGCGTTCCACGGCCTCGGTGAGCGCGCCGACGCCACCGGCCACCACCGTCTCGACCGCCGGACGGGGACGGGGACGGGGACGGACCGAGGGCGGGCTGCGCCTGACCGCCCCGTTGACCGGACGGCAGGCCGTACCCCTGACGAGATCCGGCGAACTGCCGCTCCAACACGCCGTCTTCCGCTGCTGAGAGTGGAGAGCGGAGAGCTAGGAGCCGAGAGCCACCTCTAAGGGTCTCCTCGGCCCGCGTGTCCGAAGGGCGTTCCCGGCCCTCGTATCCGACGGATCCGGCCGTCGCCTCCTTTCCCCTCCTTTCGCCTCCTTTCACCTCACCGCCCTTCACCTCCCTTCACGTCCCGTCATGGCGCGCGGGCAACAGGCCGTCGGGCGCCGGGCGCTGGGCGCATCTCGCCATCGTCATCGCCATCGCCATCGCCATCGCCCGGCGTCTGCTCGTGCGCGTCAGTTCGTGTCCGCTTGCATCCGTGCGCGGCCGTGCGCGGCCGTGTGTATCCGTGCGTCACCTCATCTCGCACTCGTTGGAGGCATCCCCATGCGTAGGTTCCGTGTTGCCCGTCAACGTCCGTTCCGGCCGTCCATACCGTCACGGCAGGCGCTGTCGGTCTGGCGCGCCGATGTCACCGCCTCGCTCGTCGTCTTTCTCGTCGCCGTCCCGTTGTGTGTCGGGGTGGCCGTGGCGTCCGGGGTGCCGGCCGAACTGGGGCTGCTCACCGGGATCGTCGGCGGACTGCTGACCGGGTTACTGCCCGGCAGCAGTCTGCAGGTCAGCGGCCCGGCCGCGGGGCTGACCGTGCTGGTCTACGAGGCCGTGCAGGAGTACGGGCTCGGCACCCTGGGCGCGCTGGTGCTGATCGCCGGAGTGCTGCAGCTGGCCATGGGGGCGCTGCGGCTCGGGCGCTGGTTCCGGGCCATCTCCGTGGCGGTCGTCCAGGGGATGCTCGCGGGCATCGGGCTGGTGCTGATCGCCGGGCAGTTGTATGCCCTGGTGGACGCCAAGGCGCCGGGCGGCGGGCCGGCGAATCTGGGCGGGCTGCCGAAACTGGCGGCGGACACCGCCGGGTCCGGCGCCTCGCTCGTGGCGCTGGCGGTGGGCGCGGGGACCATTGTGCTGCTGGTGCTGTGGCCGAAGTGGCGGCGTGCGGCGCGGGTGGTCCCGGCGCCGCTGGTGGCCGTGGCGCTGGCGACGGTCGTGGTGTGGATGCTGGATCTGCCGGTGGCCCGGGTCGAGGTGGCGGGCCTGCTGGAAGTCGTCCAGCCGCCGGGCGGCGCGGACTTCCTGCGGCTGACGGAGGCGGGGGCGGTGGCCGGTGCGCTGGGCACCGTGCTGGCGTTCACGCTGATCGCGTCGGCGGAGTCGCTGTTCTCCGCGGCCGCGGTGGACCGGCTGCACGACGGGCCGAAGACCGATTACGACAAGGAGCTGATGGCCCAGGGGGCGGGCAATACGGTGTGCGGCCTGCTGGGGGCGCTGCCGATGACCGCGGTGATCGTCCGCAGCGCCGCGAATGTGCAGGCCGGGGCCCGCACCAAGGCCTCGCGGGTGCTGCACGGGGCGTGGCTGCTGCTCTTCGCGGTGGCTCTCCCGGCGGCACTGGGCGTGGTGCCGCTCGCGGCGCTGGCCGGTGTACTGGTGCATGCGGGCGGCAAGTTGCTGCCGGTGAAGCAGTGGCGTCCGCTGTGGCGTGAGCACCGGGGTGAGGCCGTGGTGCTCGCCGCGACGGCGGTGGCGATCGTGGCCACCAACATGTTCGAGGGGGTGCTGCTGGGGCTGCTGATGGCGGTGGCCAAGTCGGCGTGGGAGACCTCGCACGTCCACCTGGAGATCGTGGGGCTGGACGAGCCGGCGGCACCGGCCACCGGAGGCTCCACGGCCGGCGATGCCACCGCCGGTCTCGGTACGGACGGCTCCGGCCCCCGGCGCCCCATCCTCGTACGGGCCCTGGGCCATGCCACCTTCCTGCGGCTGCCGAAGTTGCTCGACCAGTTGGAGGCGCTGCCCAAGGACCGGGAGATCCAGCTCGATCTGTCGGGGCTGCGGCATCTCGACCATGCGTGTGCGGCGGCGCTCGGCAACTGGGAGGAGCAGCAGCGGCGCGGACCGGACGGGACCACCCGGCAGAAGACACCGTCCATCGCCCCGTAGGGCATCCCGGGCCCCGTAGGGCAGCTCAGGCCCGTAAGGCAGCTCAGGCCCGTAAGGCAGCTCAGGCCCGTAAGGCAGCTCAGGCCCGTAAGGCGGCTCAGGCCCGTAAGGCAACGCGGGCCCCCTGACGCAACCCGGGCCCGTGACGCAACCCAACCCGAGGGGAATGGCCCGGCGTTGCGGCGGAAATGACCGTAGGGTCGGCATGCCTGTGACCGCCGACCCTTGGAGCGCTGTGATTCGCCGGCCTTTCCGCTACTGCGGTGCGACCGCCGCCCTGTCCGTCGCCCTGCTGCTCTCCTCGTGCACGAACAGCGCCGAGGGTGTCAGCGGGGCGGCGGGCAGCGGCGGGGTGGGCGATCCGCTCTTCCCGGCGCTCGGCAACGGCGGCTATCAGGTGCGCCATTACGGGCTCGATCTCGACTACGACGTGAAGAAGAAACGGCTGGACGCGACCGCCGAGATCAGCTCCGAGGCCACCGAGAACCTGCGGTCCTTCCAGCTCGATCTGCAGGGGCTGCGGGTGTCGGACGTACGGGTCGACGGCAAGGACGCCGCGTTCTCCCGTAAGGGGCACAAGCTGATCGTCCGGCCGGCCGACGGCCTCAGGAAGGGCGCGCCGTTCCGTACGACCGTCGACTACGACGGCACGCCGCAGGAGCTGAAGGATCCGGACGGTACGACGGAGGGGTGGGTCAAGACCGCCGACGGGGCGTTCGTCTCGGGCGAGCCCGCCGGGTCGATGACCTGGTTCCCCGGCAACAACCACCCCGAGGACAAGGCGGCCTACGACTTCACGATCACCGTGCCGAAGGGCTATACCGCCGTCGCCAACGGGGACCTGCGGTCGGAGCGAACAGCCGGCGGCCGGACCACCTTCCGGTGGCACAACGGGCAGCCCATGGCCAGTTACCTCGCCACCGCCACCATCGGCCGCTTCGACGTCCACCGGTCCCGTACGCCCGACGGGCTGCCGCTGTACGTCGCGGTGGACCCGGCGGAGGCCAAGGCGAGCAAGGGGCCGCTGGAGCAGCTGCCGGAGATCCTGAAGTGGGAGAGCGGGCTGTTCGGCCGCTACCCCTTCTCCTCCGCGGGCGCGATCGTCGATGACACCCCGGCCCGGATCACGTGGATGGCGCTGGAGTCCCAGACCAAGCCGGTCTACGCCGGGGCGCCGGACACCGTGACCGTGGTGCACGAGATGGCCCACCAGTGGTTCGGCGACTCGGTGACCCCGAAGACCTGGAAGGACGCCTGGCTCAACGAGGCCTTTGCGACCTACGCCGAGTGGCTGTGGGAGGAGCACAAGGGCGGCAAGACCCCGCAGCAGCAGTTCGATGCGCTCTACAAGGACAAGACGGACCCGCAACGCTGGGCCTTCCCGCCGGGCAATCCGGGCAAGGCGAAGAATGTGACCGGGGTCCCCGTCTACGAGCGGGGCGCGATGCTGCTCCAGGAACTGCGGAACGCGGTCGGTGACAAGACCTTCTTCCGGATCCTCAAGGAGTGGCCCGCCAAGTACCGCTACCGCACCGCCGACGCGAAGGAGTTCATCGCCTTCTGCCAGGAACGCACGGATGTGGATCTGACCGGGCTGTTCGACAAGTGGCTGTACGGCAAGGGGAAGCCGGAACGGGAGTAGCGGGTGGGGCAGGTGGGGCGGGAAAGCGAGAGAGGCCGGGTGCGCCACGGCCGGGTGCCACCGGCCACCTGGCCACCGGCCGGGTGACACCGGCCAGGTGGCACCCGGCGCCCGGGAATGCCGATCACGCCGCCGGTCAGCAGCCGGACCTGCCACCCGGGGTGGGATTCGGCGACCTCGGCGGCCCTCTCGATGCCGGTCAGGCCGCCGCCGAGCACGGCCAGCGTGCCCGGGCCGTCCCGCAGCCGCTTGTGCAGGGCAGCGGCGCTCTCGGCGGTGAAGGCCCGCTCCCACGGCCCTCGGGCGGGGGCGCCCGAGGGCCCGGTGCCCCGCACCCGCGTAGCCACCCCCGAGAACCACGACCCGCAGCCGCTGCCGCGCCACGCTGCTCTTCATGCTGCCTCCTGCTCGTGCTCGTGCCTTGCTCGTGCTCGTGCCCTGCTCGTGCTGCTCCTGGGGACGGGGCGCCGCGCCGGGGTGTGCGGCGTCGGAAGGGGGCGACACAGGGCAGCGCGGTGTGACACCCCTAGAACCCGTCGGGGCCGGAGTCGGGGCCGGAGTCGGGGCCGGAGTCGGGGCCGAGGTCGAGAGGGAGGTCGAGAGGGAGGTGGAGGCCGAGGTCGAGGTGACCGAGCTTGTCGGGGTTGATGACGGCGTCCACCTCCGTGATCTGCCCGGCGTGGACGGTGAAGGCGAACACCCCGGACTGCTTGCCCGCCGGGTCGACGAAGACCAGCCCGGTGGCTCCGTTGACCTCCGCCAACGCGACCCGCAGCCCGGCCCGTTGGGCCCCTCGGGTGACCAGGCCCCGCACATAGCGGGCGACCTTCTCGCGGCCCAGTACCGGCCGGCGGGCGGTACTCACCTTGCCGCCGCCGTCCGAACGCCAGACGATCTCCGGGTCGAGGACGGACAGCAGCGCATCGAAATCGCCGCCCATGACGGCGGACAGGAAGGCCTCGACGGTGCGGCGGTGCTCCGCGCGGTCGACGGTGCGGCGCGGCGCCTCGGCCCGTACCCGCTTGCGGGCGCGGGAGGCCAACTGCCGTACGGACTCCGGAGTGCGGCCGACCGCCTCGGCGACCTCCGGGAAGGGGACCGCGAAGACGTCATGGAGGATGAAGGCGGTGCGCTCGGCCGGGGTCAGCCGCTCCAGGACGGTGAGCAGCGCCATCCCCACGGATTCGTCGAGCGTCACCCGGTCCTCGGGGCCGCCAGGGCCGCCGGCGCTCCCGGGGCTCACGGCGCCCGCCGCACCGAGGGGCAGCCGGCCGCCGCTGCCGTCGAGCAGCGGCTCCGGCAGCCAGGGCCCGACATAGGTCTCGCGGCGGGCGCGGGCCGAGCCCAGCAGGTCGTAACAGATGCGGCTCACCACGGTGGTGAGGAAGCCGCGCGGGCTGGCCACCGGCTGCTCGTCGGGCAGCGCCTGCCAGCGCAGCCACGCCTCCTGCACGGCGTCGTCGGCATCGGTGACCGTGCCCATGATCCGGTAGGCGATGGCCCACAGCCGCCCTCGCTGCTCCTCGAACTGCGCGAGCCGGCTGGCGTCGCGCGCGGGCCGGCCGGCGTCGCGCGCGGGCCGGCCGGTGTCCTGCGCGGGCCGGCCGGTGTCCTGCGCGCCCCTCGCTCCGGCCGTCCCGGTCTCCGGGTCCGGCTGCGTTTCCCGCTCCGGCTGCGTCATCGTCCGCTCCTCCGCTTCCGTTCCGGCCGTTTGGCCCTTCGCTCCTTGGCCCCGACGGCGCCCCGACGACCAGAGCCGATGGTCCGTGCGGCACGACGGCCGCCCGTCCGAGGGGGCATCCGCCCCTTACGACGAGGCAGGCGGCCGGAGTGTGACAGTCAGGTCGAGCGCGTAGGCCTACTCGACGATGCCGTCCGGGAAGACGGCCGGCAGCGCGGTCCGCTCGTCCTCCAGGACGCATCCGGCCAACGGCACCGGCGTGCAGGGGGCCGACGAAAATCCGGAGTGGGTTTCTTCAGCGGCACTCCCCTTCAGCTCTTCAGCGGCGCTTCTTGGGCCGGGACTGCTTGGCGGCCGGATTGCCGGTACGGGTGCCACGGCGACGCTCGTAGCGCTCACGGGCCGCGGTGTACTCGGCGCGGTGCAGCCTCTCCCCCGGGGCCTCGACGAGACTGCGGCAGAAATAGGCGAGCAGCGAGCCGATGAAGCCGATCAGCATCAGGCCCTGGGACGACGTGTCGGCCGCGCTCCGGGCGGCCGGATCGGGGCGGCGGACGAAGCCGTCCCAGGTGCGGCGGAAGGCCAGGGCACTGCAGATGGCGAAGCCTGCGACGACGAGGATGCCGACGAACGGGCCGACGGCGGCGATCTCCAGGCCCTGGAACGCAAAGCGCAGCACGACCGCCCCGGCGGCGGCGAGCGCGAGCGAGCCCACCGAGACACCGGCCCGGCGCAGGCCGTAGCCGCCGTCGTGGTGGACCCAGGTGGTGCCGAAGAACCGGATCTCCGCCGGCTCGGGGCCGCCCCGCTCGGGCGCCCCGGGCCCGGGCGTCCCGGGCCCGGAACCGCCGGGCTCCGGGCTTCCGGCGGGCGTCTGCTCATCGCTCATGACAGCGATTATCTCCGGCGGGTCCGGTGTCCGGCGGTGTGGTGGCGGCGGGTCCGGTGTCCGGCGGTGTGGTGGCGGCGGGTCCGGTGTCCGGCGGTGTGGTGATGGCGGTGTGCTGATGGTGCCGCGGCGTGCGCGGCCGCGGGCCTGTGTGCGCCCGCGGCCGCGCGGCGCTCCGGTCCCGCGCCTCAGCTCGTGCAGCGCGGCGCGACCATGCCGCTGCTGCCCGTCCGGACGTACGCATCGGAGACGTACTGACCGGCCCCGATGCTGTCCCAGATGTCCGAGGTGCCGTATGGGCCGCTGACCGACTGCCCGTGGCGCTGGCAGCGGATCTGGATCCGGGCCCCCTCCGCCAGCTGGCGGACGACCGGGTAGTTGGTGCCCGGTCCCTGGCGGACCTTGACGCGGTAGCCGGGTGCGACGGGATAGGTGGGGCTGCCGGCCGCGGCGGCGAGCACCTGCTCCCCGGCCGGTTCCGCGGAGCCGAGATCGTCCTGAGTCGTCATGCTGTTCTCCCCCGTTGCCGAAGCGCGTGACGGCGCTCCTGATGATGCCCGCGGCCAAGCGGCGGCGCGGTTCTGCCACGGCACGCTAGCAAGCCTCACTCCTTTCGTACGCGCCATCGACTAGGCTCCGCGCGTCGCGTCTGCGACCGAATGGCAAGGGAACAACACGGGGGTGGAACCATGCCATCGCTGCGCAGTTCCGGGGTCGGCCCGGAAGCGGAACATCCGGAATACGCCGGTCAGTACCGCCTGGAGGCGAGGCTCGGCTCCGGCGGTATGGGCGTGGTCCACCTTGCGCGCTCGGCGTCCGGACTGCTGCTCGCGGTCAAGGTCATCCATGCCGAATTCGCCCAGGACCCCGAATTCCGCGGGCGGTTCCGGCAGGAGGTGGCCGCCGCCCGGCGGGTCAGCGGGGCCTTCACGGCACCCGTCGTGGACGCCGATCCGGACGCCGGGCGCCCCTGGATGGCGACCCTCCACATTCCCGGTCCGACCCTCTCCGATCATGTGAAGCGGAAGGGCCCGCTGGCGGTCGACGAGGTGCGGCGGCTGGCCGCGGGGCTCGCCGAGGCGCTGCGCGACATCCATCGCGCGGGGGTGGTGCACCGCGATCTCAAGCCGGGAAACGTGCTGCTGGCCGCGGACGGGCCGAAAGTCATCGACTTCGGTATCTCCCGGCCGTCCGACAGCGAAATGCACACCGAGACCGGCAAGTTGATCGGTACGCCGCCCTTCATGGCGCCCGAACAGTTCCAGCGGCCGCGTGAGGTGGGGCCGGCGGCGGATGTCTTCGCGCTGGGTTCGGTACTGGTCCATGCCGCCACCGGCCGTGGCCCGTTCGACTCGGAGAGCCCGTATCTCGTCGCGTATCAGGTGGTGCACGACGAGGCCGATCTGGCGGGCGTACCGGCGGAGTTGGTGCCGCTGATCGAGAGCTGTCTGGCGAAGGACCCGGCGGACCGGCCGACGCCCGGCACGCTGATGGAGCTGCTGCGGACGGATGCGCCGCACGGTGCACCGCTGGGCGCGCCGCAAGGTGCACCGCTGGGCGCCGCGCTGCCGACGGGCACGCTGTCCGGCGGATCGGTGCCGGACGCGGCGGCGACCGGTGCGGCGGCGACCGGTGCGGCAGGCACGGACGGCGCGGACGGCGCGGACCACGCGGTGCCGGCGGTCCGGATACCGGAACAGCGCCAGCCGGAGCAGAGCCAGCCGGCACATCCCGGCGCCGAGCGGCCCGCGCCCGCACCTGCGCCCGACCCCGCGCCTATTCCTTCCTCGCCCGCGCCCCCGCCCGTCGGGAGCCTGGCCGCTGCCGGCCCCCCGGCCGCACAGGGACACCACCCCACCACCGACCGCCCCACCGACCCCCGCCACCCCACCCGTTCCCATTCCCGTTCCCAATCCCATTCCCATTCCCGGCGCTGGCCCCTCTGGGCCGCACTCGCCCTGGTCGTGACCGGCGCCGGAGCGTTCGCGGGCGTCCGCGCACTGGCAACGGGCGAGCACGGGGCGGACCCTGCCCTGCAGACCCGTCCGTCGCACCCCGACCGCACTGCCTTCCACCCGTGGCGGACCACGCTCGTCGAGCGCGCCACGGGCCACGACTCCGAAATGCCGTTCTGCACCACCGGATCCGGTGCCCTCTTCTGCGGCCAGTCCGGCATCCAGGCCGCCCGGCTCGATCCGGACACCGGCCGGCGGGCCTGGCAGCGCACGGACCGCCGCTCCCAGGGCAAGAACGCCGCGCAGTTCGCCGCGTCGCCGACCCCACCGGTGCTCTCCGGCGGTCTGCTGTACGTCTTCTCCGCCGACGCCAAGCAGCTCAGCGCCCTCGACCCGTCGGCCGACGGCAAGGGCGCCACCCGCTGGACGAAGGACGTCTCCGGATACGAGGGCCAGACCCGGATCGTCGGGAACCGCATCCTGCTGACCGCGGCGGACGGCACGGTCACCGCGCTGGACAGCACGACCCACCACCAGCGCTGGCGCAAACGCTTCTCCGGCCACCACCTGCCGCTCTTCTCCTCCTTCGGCGACGCGCACACCGCTTACGCGGCCGAGGGCACCCCCGACGGGACCGGCACCCAGGTCACCGCCATCGACCCGGCGGACGGCAAGGTCCACTGGACGCGGCGGCTGCCCGGGACAATCACGCCGGCCGGTACCGGAACGTCCGGGGCGCTCTATCTGACCGCCACCGACCCGACGTTCACCAACCGCACCACCGCCGTCGTCCGCTACGACCCGGCCACCGGGCACACCCGGCGCCTCCCGCTGACCGCGCCGCTCGACCAGGTGGCCGCCGTGGTGCACGGCGAGTCGGTGTATCTGCTCGCCGAGGGCGGCGCGCTGCAGGCCGTCGGCGAGCGGAAGTGGGACACCGAGACCTCGGTCAGCCGGGGCTCGGCGCCGGTGGTGAGCGGCGACCGGCTGTATTTCACCGCGGCGGACGGCCGGCTGCTGGCGGTCGACACCCGCAACGGCGGCCTGCTCGGCCAGACCCCGCCACGGCTCGACGGCCGCCGCCACAACGGCTACCTGCAGATGCTGCCCGCCCCGCAGGTGGACGCGCCCCACGACCGGATCTACGCGGCCGCCCCGAACGGCACGATCTTCGCCGCCGCGTCCGGGGACCCGGCCGCCTGGTGACCGCCGGGCCGCGCACCGCCCGGGGCGTGGCAACCACAGGTACAGGCTTCCCGCCGGACTCCCGGCACGGCGGCGGCCTCGGCCGTCCCCTTGTTGCACCTCGCGTGCCTGCCGACATGGCAGGCAGGGGACACGTACGGGACGCGCCCGGTCACCGGGCCGCCCGGTCGAGCACGGCGATGAGCCGGTGCGTCGTCTCCAGGTTGCAGCGCCCCAGCTCGATCAGCGGACGTGGCTGCGCGTAGCCGTACGACACGGGGTCGACGCCGAGTGACGGCAGCACGATCCCGTTCCGCTTGAGCGCGGCCGCCAGCTCGGCGCAGGCCGTTTCGGCCTCTTCCCTCTTGCCGCCCGCCGCCCGTCGTTCCGTCGTTCCGTCGTCATCCTTGCCGCTCCCGTCTGCCGTTTTCCTGCCCGGAGGACCGGAGCGCAACTACTGTGTGTGTTCCGGCCCTTACGAGAATGGGCCAGGAAAAGGGCGCGAATGCCGCTTGCGGGCCGTATTTCGCGACCACGCACCGTTAGTTCCACACCTTCCACGGAGGAGGTCGCGATGCCGCCGAGGCGAGCGGTCACCGGTCGGAGCCAGGAGCCACGCCAACGATTCATCGAAGAGCTGCGATTACTGCGCGCGCAGAAGGGTGTCAGCCTGCGGCAGGTCGGCGAGGCCCTGGGCTGGGACTGGTCACTGTTCGGCAAGATGGAAGGCGGACAGACGATCGGCAGCCCGGAGGTCGCGCAGGCGCTGGACCAGTACTACGGGACGAAGGATCTACTGCTGACGTTGTGGGAGTTGGCGGCGGCAGATCCCACGCAGTTCCGTGAGCGGTACCGGCGGTACATGACGCTCGAAGCGGAAGCATTGAGCGTGTGGCACTACGGAGTCAGCACCATTCATGGGCTGCTCCAGACGGCGAGTTACGCACACGAACTGCTTTCGGCCGGTGGCCTCAGCGGTGAACAACTGACGCGGCAGGTCGAAGCGCGCAAAGGACGCCGGGCACTGCTGGAAAGTAATGACACGCCACGGTTCCGAACGATCCTTTCCGAGGCTGTACTACGTACACCGTTGGAAGATTCAGTGGAGTGGCAGAAGCAGCTTGAACTCCTCCTCGACATGGGCGAGCGACCGAACGTCATGGTTCAGGTCGTTCGCCACACAGTCGGACTCCATGCTCTATCGAACACCGACACCACGTTCCTGCGGCTCTCGAACGGCCGTACCGTGGCATGGGTGGAGACCGGATATTCCGGCGAACTCGTCCAGGAAACGGCAGCAACCGAACGACTTCAGCTCAGCTACGATCTGGTTCGTGACCTAGCCCTATCCCCGGCTGAGTCAAGGAAGTTCATCAGGCAGATGTTGGAGGAAGCCTCGTGCGAGCCATCGACCTGAGCACCATCACCTGGCGCAAGAGTTCGTACAGCAACCAGGACGGCGGTGCCTGCATCGAGGTCTCCGATGACCTCCTGACCACTGCTACCTGGCGCAAGTCCAGCTACAGCAATTCTGACGGCGGTGCGTGCCTCGAAGTCTCCGACGACTTCCCCGCCCTCGTCCCCGTCCGCGACAGCAAGCACCCCCACGGCCCCGCGCTCCTCTTCCACGCCTCCACCTGGTCATCCTTCGTCACCGCCGTGAAATGCGGGCAGCTCCCAAGCGACTGACACCGCCCTCCCCAAGCGAGACCGGCCCCCGTCGGTCACCGTCACCCGCTACCAGCCGATCTCTCCCGTGGAGTCGAAGAGCCGCCCGCTCGGCCCCCTCACCGAGAGGGCGAGCCGCACGATCGTTGTGGCGCTCCGCTCGGGAGTGCTGGTGCCTGTGTGTCCGTTCAGCGCGGTCGCGGTGAAGCCCGGGTCGACGGCGTTGACCAGGAACTCCGGCAACGCGCGGGCGTATTGGTACGTCAGCATGTTGAGGGCCGTCTTCGAGACGGGGTAGACCAGCCCCTCCAAGCGCGATTCCATGCGCTCCGGGTCCGCGTTGACCGTGAACGATCCCCGTCCGCTGGACACGTTGACGACGCGCGGGTGCTCCGCTTTGCGCAGCAGGGGCAGGAGGGCGTGGGTCATGCGGACCGCGCCCAGCAGGTTCACGTCCATGACGGCGGCGAAATCGTCGGCCGTGGTCTCCTCCACCGCTGGACGGCTGCCGCCGATCCCCGCGTTGTTGATCAGCACATCGACGCGGCCGTGCTCCTCCCCGACCTGCCGTGCCACTGCGTCGACCTGCGACTGGTCCGTCACATCGAGGGGAACGAACCGCACATCGGCTCCGTCGGCCGACAGATCACGCGCGGCGGCGCGGCCCCGTTCCCGGTCGCGCGCACCGAGGTGGACGATCATCCCCTCGGCAGCCAGCAGCCGGGCGACTTCCCGGCCGATCCCCTGGTTGGCTCCTGTCACCACGGCTATTCCCGAACTGGTCATAGCTCAGCATGATCTCTCCGCTTCCGGCTTCGCGTCCATGCGTCAGGCCATACGAAAGCAGTGCCTGCCCCCAAGACCGGCCCCCGGTCTCTCGCCCGCACCGCCGGCTCCTCGCCGACGTGATCGCCATCGGCACGCCCTACCCCCTCGTCGTCAGCGGCGGATACGCCGTCCAGGCCCTACGACGACTGAGCGTCAGGGTGGGAACGGAAGGATGGCCCGACCGCACGCCTCGTCTCTCCCCTCGGGGCAGTCACCCAGCAGAAGACCCCCGACACACGACGGGGGTCTTCTCGCTCAGCCGCAGGCGGATGCGGCCTCAGCCCAGCTTGCTCACGTCACGCACCGCGCCCTTGTCCGCGCTGGTCGCCATCGCGGCGTACGCGCGCAGGGCCTGGGAGACCTTGCGCTCGCGGTTCTTCGGCGCGTAGACGCCTTCGAGGGCCAGCCTGCGGGACTCCAGCTCCACCTCGCCGACGAGGAGTTCGATGGTGCGGTTCGGGATGTCGATCTTGATGCGGTCGCCGTCCTCGACGAGGGCGATGGTGCCGCCGGAGGCCGCCTCGGGGGAGGCGTGGCCGATGGAGAGGCCGGAGGTGCCGCCGGAGAAGCGGCCGTCGGTGACCAGCGCACAGGTCTTGCCCAGGCCGCGGCCCTTGAGGAAGGACGTCGGGTAGAGCATTTCCTGCATGCCGGGGCCGCCCTTGGGGCCCTCGTAGCGGATGACGACGACGTCGCCCTCCTTGACCTGCTTCTTGAGGATCTTGTCGACGGCCTCTTCCTGCGATTCGCAGACCACGGCCGGGCCCTCGAAGGTCCAGATGGACTCGTCGACGCCGGCGGTCTTCACGACGCAGCCGTCCTCGGCGAGGTTGCCCTTGAGGACCGCCAGGCCGCCGTCGGCGGAGTAGGCGTGCGCCAGGTCGCGGATGCAGCCGCCCTCGGCGTCGACGTCGAGGCTGTCCCAGCGCTCGGACTGGGAGAAGGCGGTCGCCGAGCGCTTGCAGCCGGGGGCCGCGTGCCACAGCTCGACGGCCACGTCGGACGGGGAACCGCCGCGCACGTCCCAGGTCTTGAGCCACTCCTCGATCGAGGCGCTGTGCACGGTGTGCACGTCCTCGTTGAGGAGTCCGGCGCGGTAGAGCTCGCCGAGGATGGCGGGGATGCCGCCGGCCCGGTGCACGTCCTCCATGTAGTACGTGCCGCCCGGGGCGACGTTCGGGGCGACCTTGGCCAGGCAGGGCACCCGGCGGGAGACCGCGTTGATGTCGTCCAGGTCGAAGTCGAGACCGGCTTCCTGGGCGGCGGCGAGCAGGTGCAGGATCGTGTTCGTCGAGCCGCCCATGGCGATGTCCAGGGCCATGGCGTTCTCGAAGGAGGCGCGGGTGCCGATGTTGCGCGGCAGGACGGTGTGGTCGTCCTCGTCGTAGTGCCGCTTGGTGATCTCGACGACCGTGCGGCCGGCGTTCTCGTACAGCGCCCTGCGGGCGGTGTGGGTGGCCAGCACGGAGCCGTTGCCGGGCAGCGAGAGGCCGATCGCCTCGGTCAGGCAGTTCATGGAGTTGGCGGTGAACATGCCGGAACAGGAGCCGCAGGTCGGACAGGCGTTCTCCTCGATACGGAGGATGTCCTCGTCCGAGATCTTGTCGTTGACGGCGTCCGAGATCGCGTCGACCAGGTCGAGGGTGCGGACCGTGCCGTCGACGAGGGTCGCCTTGCCGGACTCCATCGGGCCGCCGGAGACGAAGACCGTCGGGATGTTGAGCCGCATCGCGGCCATCAGCATGCCCGGGGTGATCTTGTCGCAGTTGGAGATGCAGATCAGCGCGTCGGCGCAGTGCGCCTCGACCATGTACTCGACGGAGTCGGCGATCAGGTCGCGGGAGGGCAGGCTGTAGAGCATGCCGCCGTGGCCCATGGCGATGCCGTCGTCGACCGCGATGGTGTTGAACTCGCGGGCGATGCCGCCGGCCGCGTGGATCGCCTCGGAGACGATCCGGCCGACCGGCTGGAGGTGGGTGTGTCCTGGCACGAACTCGGTGAAGCTGTTGGCGACGGCGATGATCGGCTTGCCGAAGTCCTCCCGCGCTACGCCGGAGGCCTGCATAAGGGCTCGGGCGCCGGCCATGTTGCGGCCATGGGTAACGGTGCGGGACCTCAGCTCGGGCACGATGGTCACTCCCTCGGGATTACGTCCGTACGACCGCCGGTGCCGGTACCCGGGCTCTGCCGCATGGCTCTGCCCCGTACCGGGTGGCGTCATATATCAGCTCCCGTCGAGATTACGCCTCTGATCCAAGATCTGGACAGTCTCTCCGGGATGTGAGACGGGTGACCGTAGTACGGACAGTGGGGGTGCGCGCCGTTCTTCCAGGTGAGGGTGGTGATCGGGCGTCGGCCGGGCTCCTGGAGCGACACTGAAGCCGATTGTCAGGGCCACGTCGGGACCGAATCGGGTCCGGTCGTCACGCCAGGCCGCCGGAGCCGCCTCGGACCTCGCCTGTCAGGGCTGCGTCAGATACCGCTGGAGGGTCGGTGCGACCATGGCGATGATCTCCTCGGGGTCCGCCGAGGCGACCGGGTCCATCTTGATCACATAGCGCAGCATGGCGATCCCGATGAGGTGCCCGGCAGCCAGCTGGACCCGGAACTGCGGGTCGGGGACGTGCAGTTCGCCCGCCACCCGCTGCAGCATCCGCCGCTCGATGAGCCCGCGCAGCACCCCCGCGGCCTTGTCGTTGGTCAGCGCCGAACGCATGATCGCCAGCAGGGCCGGCCGGCTGACCGGGTTCTCCCAGACGCCGAACATGAAGCGGGCCATCCGCTCGCCCACCCCTTCGCCGCCGCCCGCGAGGGCTTCCGGCATGGTCAGCGCGGGCGCGAAGGTCAGCTCGATGGCGGCCTCGAAGACCTGTTCCTTGGTGCCGAAGTAGTGATGCACCAGCGCCGCGTCCACTCCGGCCGCCTTGGCGATGCCCCGGACCGAGGTCTTGTCGTAGCCGCGCTCGGCGAACTCCGTACGGGCCGCGGCCAGAATCCGTTCCCGGGCGCCGGGACCGGCCCCGTCGGCGGCGCGGGCCGGGCGGCCCCGGCGGCGGGCCGGTGCGGGCGGCGTACCGGGCGCGCGGGCGTCGTCCGGGCCGGGCCCGCTGCCGCTCACGAGCCCGGGACCCAGGTCGGCGAGGCGAGATGCAGCCGGGTGAAGGCCAGCGCCTCGGCCAGGTCGGCCTCGCGTTCGGCCGCGGACATCGCCCGCCGGGTGTTGACCTCGACGACCACATGGCCCTCGAAGCCGGTGGCCGCCAGCCGCTCCAGCATCGCGGCGCAGGGCTGGCTGCCGCGCCCCGGCACCAGGTGCTCGTCCTTGGCGGAGCCGTTGCCGTCGGCGAGATGGACGTGCGCCAGCCGGTCGCCCATCCGCTCCACCATCTCCAGGGCGTCACTGCGGGCGGTGGCGGTGTGCGACAGATCGACCGTGAAGTGCCGGTAGTCGTCGTTGGTGGGGTCCCAGTCCGGGGCGTACGCGAGCATTTCGCGGTCCCGGTAGCGCCACGGGTACATGTTCTCGACGGCGAACTTCACATCCGTCTCGTGCTCCATCCGCCACACCCCGCGGACGAACTCCCGCGCATAGCTGCGCTGCCAGCGGAACGGCGGGTGCACGACCACCGTCGAGGCGCCCAGCTTCTCCGCGGCGGTGCGGGCGCGCTGGAGCTTGACCCAGGGATCGGTGGACCAGACCCGCTGGGTGATCAGCAGACACGGGGCGTGGACGGCCAGCACCGGCACGCCGTGGTAGTCCGAGAGCCGGCGCAGGGCCTCGATGTCCTGGCTGACCGGGTCGGTCCACACCATGACCTCGACGCCGTCGTAGCCGAGGCGCGCGGCGATCTCGAAGGCCGTCGCCGTCGACTCCGGATACACCGAGGCCGTGGACAGCGCGACCTTCGCATCCGGGATGCGCACCACTGGCTCTGTCACGAAGGACAGCGTACGGGCCGGGGCCGGGCGCGGGGCAGGAGGTCCGGCGACCGCGGCCCCCTGTCGGAGGAGGCGGGGGACGGTGCGACAGGGGGCGACGGGTGGGGCGGGCCCCGCCGGGGCGTGACGAGTCTCACGAAGGCCGGCGCGGCCCTCCTTACGGCCAGGGGCCCTGTGGCAGCCCCTACGGCAAGTGGTCCAGCCGCCGCAGGATGACGCCCTCGCGCAGCGCCCACGGGCAGATCTCCAGCGTCTCGACCCCGAACAGGTCCATCGCCGCCTCGGCGACCAGCGCCCCGGCGAGCAGCTGCCGCGAGCGCCCTTCGGAGACGCCGGGCAGCGTGCCCCGCTCCGCCGCGGACATCCCGGCCAGCCGCGGCACCCACTCCTCCAGCTTCTTCCGGGTCAGCTCCCGCTGGACGTACAGCCCCTCCGCCGAGCGCGCGGCGCCCGCGATCCGGGCCAGCTGCCGGAAGGTCTTGGACGTGCCGACGACCCGGTCGGGAGTGCCGTGGCGGCTGAATTCGCTCACCACCTTGGCGATCTCGGCGCGCACCCGGCGGCGCAGCGTCCGGACGTCATCGGCCTCCGGCGGGTCGCCGGGCAGGTCGCCCGCGGTCAGCCGGCCGGCGCCCAGCGGCAGCGACACCGCCACGTCCGGGTCCTCGTCCAGGCCGTAGGCGACCTCCAGCGAGCCGCCGCCGATGTCCAGCACCAGCAGCCGGCCGGCCGACCAGCCCAGCCACCGGCGGGCGGCGAGGAAGGTCAGCCGCGCCTCGTCCTCACCGGACAGCACCTGCAGCTCGACCTCGGTCTCCAGGGCGACCCGGCGCAGCACGTCCTCACCGTTGGTGGCCTCGCGGACCGCCGAGGTGGCGAACGGCAGCACGCTCTCGACGCCCTTGTCCTCGGCCACCTGGAGCGCTTCGTGGACCGTGGCCACCAGCCGCTCCACCCCCGCATCGCTTATCGCGCCCGCCTCGTCGAGGAGTTCGGCGAGGCGCAGCTCCGCCTTGTGCGAATAGGCGGGCAGCGGGCGCGCGCCCGGGTGTGCGTCCACCACGAGCAGATGGACCGTATTCGAACCCACATCGAGGACACCGAGTCTCATACGGGGAAACCTACTGCGCGCACCCCTCACTCCTGTCGGCACGGTGCGCACCGCAACGCGCCTTAGGCTGGAGTCGTGGCAAAGACGAAAAAGGCGAAGCACGAAAAAGCGCGCACCAAGGAAGAAAAGCGGCGCTCTCAGGCGACTGAGGGGGCGCGGTCCCCGGAGCAGGCCCCGGCCGACGAGGTCGGCCTCGACTTCGCCCGCGCCTGGGTCACCTTCCCGGACCCGGCCGACGACGAACAAATCTTCCGCTGCGACCTGACCTGGCTGACCTCCCGCTGGACCTGCATCTTCGGCAGCGGCTGCCAGGGCATCCAGGCCGGCCGGGCGGACGACGGCTGCTGCACGCTCGGCGCGCACTTCTCGGACGAGGAAGACGAGGAGCGGGTGGCCGGGCACGTGGCACGGCTCACGCCCGATGTGTGGCAGCACCACGACGTCGGCACCCAGACCGGCTGGGTCCAGGAGGACGAGGACGGCGAGCGGCAGACCCGGCGCTGGGAGGGCTCCTGCATCTTCCAGAACCGCCCCGGCTTCCCGGCCGGCGCGGGCTGCTCCCTGCACATCCTCGCGCTGCGCGAGGGCCGCGAGCCCCTGGAGACCAAGCCGGACGTCTGCTGGCAGCTGCCGGTCCGGCGCACCTACGACTGGATCGACCGGCCGGACGACACCCGCGTCCTGCAGGTGACGATCGGCGAGTACGACCGGCGCGGCTGGGGCCCCGGCGGCCACGACCTGCACTGGTGGTGCACCTCCGCGACCTCGGCGCACGGCGCGGGCGACCCGGTGTACGTCTCGTACAAGCCGGAGCTGACCGAGCTGATGGGCAAGAAGGGCTACGCCAAGCTCGCCGCGCTGTGCGAGGAGCGGCTGGCGGCGACGCTGCCGATGGCGCCGCACCCGGCGGACCCGAAGCCTCCGAAGCCCCCCAAGCAGTCGCAGAAGCCGGAGAAGTCGGAGAAGTACGAGAAGAAGTAGAGGGAGAAGCAGGCGCGTGTCGGGGCCGTCCGGGCCGACGCGGCCCCGGTGCGCTCAGGCGACGCGGCCCCGGTGCGCTCAGCGCCCAGGGGCCCCACGGGCGGGGCGGGTCGTGTTCGACGGGGTCGAGGACGGGTCGGGGCCGGTCGGCCCGGTGGTCGGCGACGGAGGCGTGGGGGTGGGCGCCGGGGACGTCGGGGTCGGCGTGGGTGTCGGCGCCGGGTGCGACGGGCGCGGCGTCGGCTTCGGCTTCGGCTTCGCCGGCGTCGGACGCTGCGGGCCGGGGACGGGACCGGTCACGCCGCGGCCCCTCATCGTCACGGCGGTGCCGCCCGGCTCGATGGCGATCCTGGCGCGCCAGTGGCCCGCGGGCTCCCGGTCGTGGTCGATATCGACCGTGATCGTGGTCGACTCGCCCGGCCGCAGCGAGCCCGCCGTATGACTGAGCTGGAGCCAGGCCGCGCCCGCCGAAGCCCGCCAGCGCACCGGAGCCCTGCTCGCGGCAGTGAGTGTGATCACCGTGGTCCGGCCGCTGGGCTGCGCGGCGACCGCCAGCCGGCCGGGGCCCGACTCCGCGCGGCTGCCCGGCTCGCCCGGCCGCTGCGGGGTGCCGTCCGCGCTGGTCACCTCGACGGACACATCGGGTGCCCCGTCGCCGGCCCGGAAGGTGGGATCGGGCGTCGTCCGGGCATTGCCGGCGTTCTCGTACGGGCGGCCGCCCAGCCGTTCCCCGGTCTGCGTGTCGCTGGCCGTCACCGAGGGCGAGACGTCCGCCGTCTCATCGGTGGCGGGGCTGCCGTGGTAGGCCGCCCAGAGGGCCAGCACCGGCGCGGCGACCACCGTGGCGACCACGGTGGTGGTCAGCGCGCGGCCGCGGAGCCTGCGCCGGCGGGCCACCCGGTCGGTCGGGGGACCGACGGGAAATCCGTTGCGGTCATAGCGAGGAGAACCGTTTGCCCCACCGGTCCGGCTGCCGTGTGCCGCACCGGCCACGCCCTCCGCGCGGCCCGACTTGGCGCGCCGGGCCGCCCCCAGCGCGCCGAGCACGGCCTCGCGGGGCGCGGCGACCAGCGGCAGCGCCCCCCGGGGCACCGGCGCGGTGCCCGGCCAGGTCCCCGGGGCGGTGGCCCGCTCGGCGGTCCGCCGGCACTCGGCGCAGTCGTCGACATGGCGCACCAGCTCCCGGCTCAGGGCCGCGCCCAGCAGCATCTGGGTGTCCCCGGCCAGCTGTGCCACCTCGCGGCAGCGGCCGGACTCGACGACGGCCAGTGCCGCCCGGGTCCGCTCCACCTCGCAGGAGGCGGTGGCCAGCAGCGCGCGGGTGGCGATCGGGTCGGTGCCGAGCACCGCGGCGACCTCGTCGGCGGACAGCTGATGGCGCACCGAGAGCTCCAGCGCCTCGCGCTGCTCGGGGGTGGTGCCGGCGGCCTCCGGCCAGGCCAGCGCGGCGAGTTCATGCTGCCGGCGCTCGGCTTCGGCGGCGGCCGGGCCGGTGGCTTCGGCCGGGGCTGCGGCCGGACCGGTGGCTGCAGCCGTCGGGTCCGGTGCCTTGGCGGCCGGGCCGGTCCGTTCGGCGAGCCGGCGCAGACAGGCCCAACGGGCCAGCGCATAGAGCCAGGAGCGGTACCGGCCCCGGTCGGCGGGCCGCCTGCCGTGGTGCCGCTCGGCGAGCGCAAGCATCTCGCCGAGCACCGCGGTCGCCGCGTCGTGTTCGCACAGCACCGACAGGCAGTAGGTGAACAGCCCGTCCAGATAAGGCTCGTAGCCGTCGGGACGCTTGTCCGGGGGACGCGCGGCGTCCGGTCCCGGCCGCTCGGACGGCTGCGGCCGGCTCCGGCGCCGGCCGTCGCCGCGCGACCGGTGTGCGCCGGTGGAGTGCGTGGGGTGCTCGGGCCTGCTGCTCATCACCCCGGCGACGGTAGGCGGATGATGCAGCCGGTCTTGCTCGCGTTGGACACTTTTAACCCTTACGGGTGACCTTCTCCCTCAAAAGAGGACACGAATGGCCCTTTACACCGCGGGCGCGCTCCGTCTGCGCCACTCGGGCGGCGCAACCGCCGGCGAGGGAGCCACCCCCGCCGCCCCGCCGCAACCGGCATTTCCGGTCCGAGGGCCCCGCTCCTGAAGGGCTCGGGCGGGCGTTGTCAGACCCCGCCGCTACGGTGACCCCATGGCAACGCGTAAATCCTCGGGCAAGGAGCGCCCCTCCTACCGCTGTACGGAGTGCGGCTGGACCACCGCGAAGTGGCTCGGCCGCTGCCCCGAATGCCAGGCATGGGGCACGGTCGAGGAGTTCGGCGGCGCCCCCGCGGTGCGCACGACCGCACCAGGCCGGGTCACCACTGCGGCCGTGCCCATCGGTCAGGTCGACGGCAAGCAGGCCATCGCCCGCTCGACGGGCGTGCCCGAGCTGGACCGCGTCCTGGGCGGCGGGCTGGTCCCCGGCGCGGTCGCGCTGCTGGCCGGCGAGCCCGGCGTCGGCAAGTCCACCCTCCTCCTGGACGTCGCCGCCAAGGCCGCCTCCGACGCCCACCGCACCCTGTATGTGACGGGCGAGGAGTCCGCCAGCCAGGTCCGGCTGCGCGCCGACCGCATCGGCGCCCTCGACGACCATCTGTATCTGGCCGCGGAAACCGACCTCTCCGCCGTCCTCGGCCACCTCGACACGGTCAAGCCCTCGCTGCTGGTCCTCGACTCCGTGCAGACCGTCGCCTCCCCCGAGATCGAGGGCGCCCCCGGCGGTATGGCCCAGGTCCGCGAGGTGGCCGGCGCACTGATCCGGGCCTCCAAGGAACGCGGGATGTCCACCCTCCTGGTCGGCCACGTCACCAAGGACGGCGCCATCGCCGGGCCGCGCCTGCTGGAACATCTCGTCGATGTCGTCCTGCACTTCGAGGGCGACCGGCATGCCCGGCTGCGCCTGGTCCGCGGCGTCAAGAACCGCTACGGCACCACCGACGAGGTCGGCTGCTTCGAGCTCCACGACGAGGGCATCACCGGTCTCACCGACCCCTCCGGCCTCTTCCTCACCCGCCGCGCCGAACCCGTGCCCGGTACGTGCCTGACCGTGACCCTGGAGGGCCGCCGCCCCCTGGTCGCCGAGGTCCAGGCGCTCACCGTCGACTCCCAGATCCCCTCCCCCCGGCGCACCACCTCCGGCCTGGAGACCTCCCGGGTCTCGATGATGCTCGCCGTACTGGAACAGCGCGGCCGGATCAGCGCCCTGGGCAAGCGCGACATCTACAGCGCGACGGTCGGCGGGGTGAAGCTGACCGAGCCCGCCGCCGACCTCGCCGTCGCCCTCGCCCTCGCCAGCGCCGCCAGCGACACCCCCCTCCCCAAGAACCTCGTCGCCATCGGCGAGGTGGGCCTCGCGGGCGAGGTCAGGCGGGTCACCGGCGTCCAGCGGCGGCTGTCCGAAGCGGCCCGCCTCGGCTTCACCCACGCCCTGGTCCCCTCCGACCCGGGCAAGATCCCTGACGGAATGCGGGTGCTGGAGGTCGCCGACGTCGGAGCGGCCCTCAGCGTCCTGCCCAAGCGAGTGCGCCGGGAGGCCCCACAGGAAGAGGGCGCACGCCGGTAGACTTTGCCCTGGTCTCGCCCGTCACCGCAGAATTGCCTGTCGGCCACGTACGCTCCGCTGGTACGTCAACACAGCATGGGCCGGGCGGCCTGCGGACCGACAGACCTTGCGACGGAGGAGTGCAGTGGCAGCCAACGACCGGGCATCGACTTCCGGCAGGTCCGGTGGAAGCTCCGGCACCGAGAGCCTGATGCGCGCCACGCTGAGCGCCGTCGCGCCCGGTACCGCCCTGCGCGACGGCCTGGAGCGCATCCTCCGCGGCAATACGGGAGGGCTGATCGTGCTGGGCTTCGACAAGACCGTCGAATCCATGTGTACCGGCGGATTCGTCCTGGATGTCGAGTTCACCGCCACGCGGCTGCGCGAACTGTGCAAGCTCGACGGGGCGCTGGTCCTCGACAAGGACATCACCAAAATCCTGCGGGCCGGCGTCCAGCTGGTCCCGGACGCCTCCATCCCCACGGAGGAGACCGGCACCCGCCACCGCACCGCCCAGCGCGTCTCGATCCAGGCCGGCTTCCCGGTCGTCTCCGTCAGCCAGTCGATGCGCCTGATCGCCCTCTACGTGGACGGCGAGCGCCGCGTCCTGGAGGAGTCGGCCGCGATCCTCTCCCGCGCCAACCAGGCACTGGCGACCCTGGAGCGCTACAAGCTCCGCCTGGACGAGGTCGCCGGCACGCTCTCCGCCCTGGAGATCGAGGACTTGGTGACGGTCCGCGATGTCACCGCGGTCGCCCAGCGCCTGGAGATGGTCCGCCGGATCGCCACGGAAATCGCCGAGTACGTCGTCGAGCTCGGCACGGACGGCCGGCTGCTCGCCCTCCAGTTGGAGGAGCTGATCGCCGGTGTGGAGCCGGAGCGGGAGCTGGTCGTCCGCGACTACGTCCCCCAGCCGACCGCCAAGCGCTCCCGCACGGTCGTCGAAGCGCTCGCCGAGCTGGACGCCCTCAGCCACACCGAACTGCTCGAACTCCCCACGGTGGCCCGCGCGTTGGGCTACAGCGGAGCCCCCGAGACGCTGGACTCCGCGGTCTCCCCGCGCGGCTTCCGCCTGCTGGCGAAGGTCCCCCGGCTGCCCGGCACGGTCATCGACCGCCTCGTCGACCACTTCGGCGGCCTGCAGAAGCTGCTCGCCGCCAGCGTCGACGACCTGCAGACGGTCGACGGCGTCGGCGAGGCCCGCGCCCGCTCGGTCCGCGAGGGCCTGTCGCGGCTGGCGGAGTCGTCGATCCTGGAGCGGTACGTCTAAGGGCGGTACGTCTAAGAGCGGTACGGCTACCTGGAGCGGTACGTCCAAGGGCGGTACGTCGTAGGACTGTCCCGTACCGGGGCCGGTCTCCGCCGTCCTTCACGGGCCAGGGGTCAGCCGGCCCGTCGCAGCGCCACCGCCTCCTTCGCCGGGTCCAGGCCGAGTACGGGCCGGTCCGGGCGCTGCGGTGCCACCCCGCCGACGGCCTGCAGCCAGGCCCAGGTATCGGCGACGGTTTCCGCGACGGGACGACAACGCAGCCCGGACGCCAGGGCCTTGGACACGTCGGCGCCGAAGACCGCGTCCCTCATCTCACCGGGCGCCGGCCAGACCGGGAGCTCGGTCCAGGGTTCGATACCGGCGGCGAGGACGTCTTCCGGAGCGGTCCAGCGCAGCCCGGCGTCCGAGCCGACGGCGTTCGCGCAACTCTCCAGCAGCTCGCCCATGGTGGCGTGCCCGGGCTCGCTCACCAGGTTGTACGGCCCGCCGAGCCCGGCCTGCAGCGCGTCGGCCGTCCACTCGGCCAGGTCACGGACATCGATGTACTGCAGCGCCATCCCCCGCGGCCCCGGCGCCAGGACCGTGCCGCCGCGGGCGATCCGCCCCAGCCACCACGGCAGCCGCCCCACGTTCTCGTACGGCCCGAGAATCAGCCCCGCACGCACCAGCAGCGCCCGCTCCCCGAACGCCTCGACCACGGCCAGCTCACCGCCCCGCTTGGCCTGTGCGTAGTCCCCGGCATCGGTGGCACCGGCGGAGCCCGTCACCAGCGGCGCCCGCTCATCGAGCCGGGCCGTGGGCGGGAAGGCGTACACCGAGCCACTGGAGATATAGGCATACGCCCCCGCCCGCCCGGCCAGCAGCCGCGCGCTGTCCCGTACCGCCGACGGCGCACCGCTCCAGGTATCGACGACGGCGTCCCACTCACCCTTTTCCAGGGCCGCGAGCCCTGCCGCGTCCGCACGGTCACCGTGCAGCGCCGTCACGCCCTGTGGCGGCGCGTGCGTGCCACGGTGGAACACCGTGACCTCCCAGCCGCGCGCCAGCGCCACCTCGGCGACCGCCCGCCCCACGAATTCCGTTCCGCCCAGCATCAGTAGCTTCATGGCGGCGACTATCCCGGACGGCACCGCCCGCCGCACCGATGCTCGCTCCCGGCGAAATCACTACGGACAAAATGCGCGGGGGCCACCCTCCGCGGCCTCAGTCCTCGGCCAGCACGAACGACGTATGGACCGCGTCCAGCCCCGGCACCTTGGCCTCGATCAGGTACTTGCCGGCCGGCACCGTGGCCGGGCTCAGCGTTTCGCACTGCGGACCGCTGGCCCGGCGGTCCCACACGATGGTGCGCTTCACCGAACCCTCGGCCGGAACCTTCAGCAGCGCGGGCCGGGTGCCCGACGGGCAGTCGTTCGAGGCCCACACCCGGTCGTCACCCGCGGTGTCGGTGATGGTGAGCACCGCGGCCTTCTGCCCGAGATCCACCTTGCAGGCGGCACCGGCCGCGTTCCTGATCGTCAGCTCGAACTTCGGCTTGGCGCCTGGCGCATAGGACTTCTTGACGCTGTGCAGCACCAACTCGGCCTTGCCGGAGACACAGTTGGGGAGCGAGGAGCCGGCCTCGACGGCGTTCTTGCCGGAGCCCTGGCCGATCGGCCCATTGGGAACGGAGCCCGAACCGCCGGAGCCGGCACCGGAGTCACCGTTGGACGCGTCGCCGTCGCCGCCCGCGGAGCCCGAGCCACCGCCGGAACCCGAGCCCGAGCCACCGCCGCCGCCGCCCGACTCATCGCGCCCGCCCGGCTTTTGGCCGTTCACCGGTCCGCTGGGGGAAGGTCCCGGCGTGATGGACGTCGCGGGCCCGTTTCCGTGGGGCCCCTTGCCCTCGTCGTCGCTTTTGCCGCCGATGCCGCCCCAGTTGAGGGCCCACACGACAAGCAAGGCGAGCAGTACGACGATGGCCAGCGCAACGGCCCTCCGCCGCCAGTAGATGGAGGACGGAAGCGGCCCGATCGGATTGCGCAGTGATCCCACGCGGAAACTCTACGAGAGATCGGCCGCCGCACAGGCCAGTACCCGCCGCTTCCCGCTGCAACTTTTCGCATGATCGGCCCGGAGGCGGCTCGGACCGGCCCGGAAACGCCTCCGGGCGGCGGAGCGGAGGTGGCACGGGGAGGGCCGGCACCCCCGGCCTCAGGAACCCGGCCGCCACTCCTCCTTGTGCCCGAAGCCCTGCCCGTTGTCGATCAGTCGCAGCCAGTCGGGGCGCAGCTCCCACAGGGTGGTCCGCTCCAGGGCGTCGCGCAGCCGCTCGCTCTCGGCGACGAAGGGGAAGCGGGCCAGGTAGACCCGCCAGCCCGTGGCCCGCGCAGCGCCGGTCAGGGGGCGGCAGCCGCCCCGGCCCTGAAGCCCCGTCAGTCCGCTCCACTCCTGGCCGTCCCGCTGCGCCGTGAAGGCGGCACGGGCGCCGGGCGCCGCCAGCGCCCGGCCGTGCCGCGTCGTGGTCGCGGTGACGAAATACAGCACGGGCCCGGCGCCGCCCGCCCCGCCGCCGCCTTCCGGGTCCGTCGCGTAGAGCACCGCGCAGGCGCCCGGCCCGTCCTCGTCCGCGTACGCCAGCGTCATCGTCGTGTGCGCGGCGAGCGCCCGCCGGATCGTCTCCGGGCAGGGCGACCCGCCCGTGCCGCCGCTGTCCTGTGCACCGCTCGTCTCCGCCATGACCGCATCCTCGCCCGCCCCGGCCGGCCGGCGCGCGCCGGGCCCCCGCTCCGGTCGCCGCCGGGCTGTTGCCCTACCGCCGGTAACCGCCACCTGTGCGCCCCCGGCCGTCCTGCGTGCGGGTGGGCGCGCGGCGGGGCGGGCCCGGTGCGTTTCCCGGGCGACCCCGGACGTGCCAGGATCGGCAGTGCCATGACTTCGACGCCTGTCACCACCACTGCCACGACCGCCGCCACCGAGAACGCTTCCGCCGCCGACGCGGCCGCGGGAGCCGCCGACGGGACCGCGCTGCACGGCCCGGTCACCGACTGGTTCGACGAGCACGCCCGCGATCTGCCCTGGCGCCGCCCCGAGGCGGGCGCCTGGGGTGTGATGGTGAGCGAGTTCATGCTGCAGCAGACCCCGGTCAGCAGAGTGCTGCCGGTCTACGAGCAGTGGCTGGCCCGCTGGCCGCGCCCCGCCGACCTGGCCGCCGAGGCGCCGGGCGAGGCGGTCCGGGCCTGGGGCCGGCTCGGTTATCCGCGCCGCGCCCTGCGGCTGCACGCCGCCGCCTCCGCCATACAGGAGCGGCACGGCGGCGACGTACCGCGCGAGCACAGCCAGTTGCTGGCGCTGCCCGGCGTCGGCGAGTACACCGCCGCCGCGGTCGCCTCGTTCGCGTACGGGCAGCGGCACGCCGTGCTGGACACCAATGTGCGCCGGGTGTTCGCCCGCGCGGTGGCCGGCCGCCAGTTCCCGCCGAACGCCACCACCGCGGCGGAGCGCAAACTCGCCCGCCAGCTGCTGCCCGAGGACGAGAACCTGGCGGCGCGCTGGGCGGCGGCCACGATGGAGCTGGGTGCACTGCTGTGCACGGCGCGTGCTCCGGAGTGCGGGCGCTGCCCGATCGCCGCCCGGTGCGCCTGGCGGCTGGCCGGGTCCCCGGCGCACGACGGCCCGGCGCGTCGCACCCAGACGTACGCCGGTACCGACCGCCAGGTGCGCGGCAAGCTGCTCGCCGTCCTGCGCGAGGCGGTCACGCCGGTGCCGCAGCAGGCGCTGGACGCCGTGTGGGACGAGCCGGTGCAGCGGGCCCGGGCACTGGACGGCCTGGTCTCGGACGGTCTGGTGGAGCCGCTGGGCGGTGGCCGCTATCGGTTGCCGCTCACGTAGCGCTGCCGTCATCCGTACGGGAGAACCTGTAAGAGAGAAGAAGGGCGCGGTCACTTCGGCGGCCGCGCCCTTCCACGTCCCCGGCGGTGCCGCCTGACCCCGTGTCACCTTTCGGGCCGGATGACCGGAAAGTGCCCCTGATACGACCGGAAGGAGACCCACCGCAGTCTCGATTGCCGCCGTGTCACGGCCGATAGCCCTTCCGGCGGGGGTGCTTCTCCCCCCGGAGTATGACGCGCAGCGGGCCGCCGTCCGTCCGAGGTATGACCCCCGGCGGGCTGTTACACAACCGAGTGTTTTCCGTGCACTCCTTGTGGGGCCCACGCACATTACGCCGCAACACCCTCTCCGTAGCGTCTTCCTCGTGCTGGAGATGACCGCCAGCACGGTCAACGGTGGGAAACGCAAGCGGATCGGAGGCGTCGGAATGGCGACCAGCGGCGGCAAGGTACTGGACTTCGAAGAGTACGTTCGTACGCGGCAGGAGGCCCTGCTGCGGAGCGCCCGGCGCCTGGTGCCCGACCCGGTCGACGCACAGGACCTGCTGCAGACCGCACTGGTGCGCACCTACGGCCGCTGGGACGGCATCGCGGACAAGTCGCTGGCCGACGCCTACCTCCGCCGCGTCATGATCAACACGCGGACCGAGTGGTGGCGGGCCCGCAAGCTCGAAGAGGTGCCCACCGAGCAGCTTCCGGACGCGAGCGTGGACGACGGCACCGAGCAGCGCGCCGACCGCGCCCTGCTGATGGACATCCTCGGGGTGCTGGCTCCCAAGCAGCGCAGCGTCGTCGTGCTGCGGCACTGGGAGCAGATGAGCACGGAGGAGACCGCGGCGGCGCTCGGCATGTCCACGGGAACGGTCAAGAGCACGCTGCACCGTGCGCTGGCCCGGCTGCGCCAGGAGCTGCAGATGCGTGACATCGACGCGCGGATGCTGGAGCGTGGCGAGCGGGGGCGGGAGCGGTGCGCGGCCTGAACGGCGGCACACGGCACACCGCGGGAACCCGAGCAGCGGACCCGGCATCACCTCGCGCCCAAGACGAAGCGTGTCTTTACCGATGAATACGGACACAGCACCGGCCGCCTTACGGCTCACGGCTCGACGCGCGACAATCACCTCAGGAACAGCAGCGGCATCGGCAGCTGTGCGAGCAGCACGGTGAGCGGGAGCGGATTGACCAGGAACAGGTTGACCAGAGTCGGGTTGACCAAAGGCGGCGCGGCCACGGCGGGAGTGGCCGCCGTCGGCCTTTTGCTGGCCGGATGCAATCCGGGGGGCGAAGGCGTGCGCAGCGAGGGGTCGGCCGGCGCCACCCCCGCGCCCAAGGGCGCCGTGCACACCACTCCCACCTCGTCCCCGACCGCCCGCTACAAGAAGGTCGACGCCGTCAAGCTGCTCAAGGACGCCCCGAAGGTCGGCCCGGACGTGAAGAGGTCGCTGGCCAAGCCGTGTGCCGGGGACGAGTACCCGGTCGAGGTGACCTATGCGACGCTCACCGGCGGCGCCTCCCCCGATGTCATCGTCAATGTCATGACCTGCGCGGATTCCGTCGGCATCGGCGCGTATGTTTTCCACAAGCGCGACGGCGCGCCGGACGGGTATGACACCGTGTACAGCAACGAACAGCCGTCGGTCTACGCCGGGGTGAACAAGGGCGACCTGGAGGTCTCCAAGCAGACCTACGCCACGGACGACAAGGTGTGCTGCCCCTCCGGTGAGGATGTGATGACCTACCACTGGAAGGACGGGCGCTTCCGCGAGCGCGGTCGTCCGTATCACACCGACTACAGCAAGGCCACCGCCGACGGCGCCACGCCGGACGACGGCACGGGAACGGAGGGTTGAGACAACCGCATGGCCGAGACCCATGTGCTCTTCGTCGAGGACGACGACGTGATCCGCGAGGCCACCCAGCTCGCCCTGGAACGGGACGGGTTCGTGGTCACCGCGATGCCCGACGGGCTGGCGGGCCTGGAGGCGTTCCGCGCCGACCGCCCCGATATCGCCCTGCTCGATGTGATGGTGCCGGGACTCGACGGCGTCAGCCTGTGCCGGCGGATCCGCGATGAGTCGACGGTCCCCGTGATCATGCTGTCGGCGCGCGCCGACTCGATCGACGTGGTGCTCGGCCTGGAGGCCGGTGCGGACGACTACGTCACCAAGCCGTTCGACGGTGCGGTGCTGGTCGCCCGGATCCGCGCCGTCCTGCGCCGCTTCGGCCACGCCAGCGGCCCGGACCGGGCCGGCGCCGCGGCGGCGGATCCGGCCGACGCCGCCGAGGCGGTGCTCCGCTTCGGTGATCTGGAGGTCGACACCGAGGGCATGGAGGTGCGCAAGGGCGGCGAGAACGTCGCACTGACGCCGACCGAGATGCGGCTGCTGCTGGAGTTCTCCAACGCGCCCGGTACGGTCCTCTCGCGCGACCGGCTGCTGGAGCGGGTCTGGGACTACGGCTGGGGTGGTGACACCCGGGTGGTGGACGTCCATGTCCAGCGGTTGCGCGGCAAGATCGGTCAGGACCGGATCGAGACGGTCCGCGGCTTCGGATACAAGCTGAGAGGCTGACACCGCCGGTGGTCAGGCTGGCCCTGCGGACGGGGCTGAGATGGAAGCTCAGCGCCGCGATCGCGCTCGTCGGAGCGCTGGTCGCGATCGCGCTGAGCCTTGTCGTGCACAACGCCGCCCGCCACTCCATGCTCGACAACAGCCGGGATGTGCAGATCGAGCGGCTCAACTTCACGCAGAAGATCTTCCTCTCCACCAACCGGCTGCAGTTCGGCGCGAAGATCGACGACCCGGAGCTGCCGGAGGCGCTGCGCGACGAGGTCGCCAAGAACAAGCGCGCCACCTACCTCCAGGACACCGGGCAGACCGCCCCCGATGTGTGGGCGGCCTCGCCGCTCAGCAACAACCGCGTGCTGTCCATGCACGACCGTTTCCCCGACCGCTTCGCCGTCCTCGACGACCTCGACCAGGCCTTGGTCATCGGATCGACCGCGGTGGTGGTCGGCGGCTGTGCGCTGGGCGTGCTGGTCGGCGGGCGGCTTTCCAAGCGGCTGCGCAAGGCGGCCGCGGCGGCCGGCAAACTCGCCGACGGCGACACCGCGGTCCGGATCCGCGACGAGGTCGGCAGCGGACGGGTACGCGACGAGACCGACGATCTGGCCTTCGCCGTGGATGCCATGTCGGACGCCCTCCAGGAGCGCATCGAGGCCGAGCGGCGGGTCACCGCCGATATCGCCCACGAGCTGCGCACCCCGGTCACCGGCCTGCTGACCGCCGCCGAACTGCTGCCGCCCGGCCGTCCCTCGGAACTCGTCCGCGACCGGGCGCAGGCGCTGCGCACCCTCGTCGAGGACGTCCTGGAAGTGGCCCGGCTCGACGGCCATGCGGAGCGCGCCGAGCTGCAGGACGTCGTGCTCGGCGAATTCGTCTCCCGGCGGGTGCGGGCCCTCGACCCGGGGATCACCGTCGAGGTCGTACGGGAGGCCGAGGTCACCACCGACCCGCGCCGGCTGGAGCGGATCCTCGGCAATCTGATCGCGAACGCCGCCCGGCACGGCAAGCCGCCGGTCGAGGTCACCGTCGAGGGCCGGGTCCTGCGGGTCCGCGACCACGGCACGGGCTTCCCCGAGGCCCTGCTGCGCGAGGGCCCCAGCCGCTTCCGCACCGGCAGCAGCGACCGGGCCGGCCGCGGCCACGGCCTGGGCCTGACCATCGCGGCCGGCCAGGCCCGCGTCCTGGGCGCCCGCCTCACCTTCCGCAACGCCGACGAACTCACCGACGGCTCGACGGGCGCCGTCTCCGTCCTCTGGCTGCCGGAGAACGCGCCTACGAATACGGGGAGCTTTCCGGTGCTGCATCTGCCGGAGCGGTAATCGGGTTTCGGCTTTCCCGGCGTGGGGGTTGCTGTTTCGCTGCGCTTTGCCCGTGGCCCACGTTTTTGGCTTTCCCGCCGTTGCGTCTGCGTCTGGCGGCGGGCCGGTTCGCTGCGCTTTGCCTCCGCCCCGTTTTCGGCTTTCCCGCCGTGGCGCCTGGCGGCGGGCGGGTCCGCTGCGCGGGGCGGACCCGCTGCGCGGGGCTGTCGGGGGGCGCGGGGCGGACCCGCTGCGCGGGGCGGACCCGCTGCGCGGGGCGGACCCGCTGCGCGGGGCGGACCCGCTGCGCGGGGCGGACCCGCTGCGCGGGGCGGACCCGCTGCGCGGGGCTGTCGGGGTGCGGGGCGGACCCGCTGCGCGGGGCGGACCCGCTGCGCGGGGCTGTCGGGGTGCGGGGCGGGTCCGCTGCGCGGGGCTGTCGGGGTGCGGTGACGGGCCTGCGCGGGTGGGTGTCCGGACTGCTTCGCTTTACGTCCGGACACCCACCCGCTCCGGCCCGTCCCCTCCCGTTGGGGGTGGGAAGAAGGCCGGTGGGGGTGAACCTGGCTGGGCCGGTGCTTCTTGTGGATCACATGGAAGCGGCCATGTGCGAGTGGCCCGCCCCCACCCACATTCACTTCCCCACCCACGGGAGGGGACGGGCCGGAGGGGCAGGGGTGTGGGACGTAAAGCGAAGCAGTCCCACACCCCTGCCCCGCAGGCCCGTCACCGCACCCACAGCCCCGCGCAGCGGACCCCGCCCGCCGCAGGCGCAAAGGCGAGAAACCCCCACGGCGGGACGGCCGAAAACGTGGGAATCAGACGGGCTCCGCCACAGGGACGCGGTCCACCGCAACCTCACTCGCGACTGGCGCGGCCGGCCCGCCGCGCAGTGGCACCTCCTTGAGGAACCATGCCGCCGCAAAGCCGACAACGCTGATCGCCGCGCCCCAGAGGAAAACGTGATGCGTGCCGGAGGCCACCGCGTGCGCGTAGGCGTCCTTGATCACCGGAGGGAGCTTGGCCAGCCCCTTCGGGTCCATCTGGGCGCCGCCGCTGGTCATCTTCTGGCCGGCCTTGCCGATCCGCTCGACCATCGTCGTCTGCACCTGGTGGGTGAAGATCGCACCGAAGATCGCGACGCCGAAGGAGCCGCCGATCGTGCGGAAGAGGGTGGCCGAGGACGAGCCGACGCCCATGTCCTTCATCTCGACGCTGTTCTGCGCGATGAGCATCGTGGTCTGCATCAGGAAGCCCATACCGGCGCCGAGCACGACCATGTAGAGGCTGGAGGTGAAACGGGTCGTTCCGACGCCCATCAGGGACAGCAGCACCAGGCCCACGATCAGCAGCCCGCTGCCGCCGACCACGAAGATCTTGTACTTGCCGGTCTGGGTGGTGACCCGGCCCGCGATCAGCGAGACGACCAGCAGCCCGCCCATCAGCGGCAGCAGCAGAAGACCGGAGTTGGTGGCCGAGGCGCCCTGCACGGTCTGCTGGAACAGCGGCAGGAAGGTCATCGACCCGAACATCACAAAGCCGACCAGGAAGCCGATGAGCGTGATCAGCGAGAAGTTGCCGTTGCGGAAGATGTGCAGCGGCAGCACCGGCTCGTTGACCCTGCGCTCCACCACCAGGAAGAGGGCGAGCGCGACCACACCGAGGATGCCGAGGCCGATGATCTGGCCGGACAGCCAGTCGTACTCGGTGCCGCCCCAGGTGGTGATCAGCACCAGCGAGGTGATGCCGAGGGTGAGCAGCGCGGCGCCGACGTAGTCGATCCGGGTCTGCGACCGCTTCTTCGGCAGATGCAGCACCGCGGTCACCATGACCAGCGCGATCGCACCGAGCGGCAGGTTGATGTAGAAGCTCCAGCGCCAGCCGAGGTGGTCGGTGATGCTGCCGCCGACCAGCGGTCCGCCGACCATGGCGACGGCCATGACACCGGCCATCATGCCCTGGTACTTGCCGCGCTCCCGCGGCGGAATCAGATCGCCGATGATCGCCATGACGCCGACCATCAGACCGCCCGCGCCCAGGCCCTGCACGGCGCGGAAGCCGATCAGCTGCCCCATGTCCTGTGCCATGCCGGACAGCGCGGAGCCGATCAGGAAGAGCACGATGGACGACAGGAAGACGCCCTTGCGTCCGTACATGTCGCCGAGCTTGCCCCAGATCGGCGTCGAGGCCGCGGTGGCGAGGGTGTAGGCGGTGACGACCCAGGACAGGTGGTCCATCCCGCCCAGTTCACCGACGATGGTCGGCATCGCGGTGCCGACGATCATGTTGTCCAGCATCGCGAGCAGCATCGCGATCATCAGTGCGAAGAGCACCGTCCGTACACCGGCGGGCTGCTTGCCCGAGCCGGTCGCCGGCACCGCGTCCGGTCTCCCCGACCGGTCCGCCATCCGTCCGTCCCCCGTCGGGGTCGCATGTTGCGACTTCCCCATCACTCACTCCTACTTACTTGCCGCCCGGCTAGTTCAGTACAGTGAGGAAGGTAGGCGGCCAACTAGCCGGGCGTCAAGTAAGTTTCTTTGGCGCCCCCTGGGGCAGCCCTCTGACCAGTACCGACTACGCAGGAGAGCACCATGAGCACACAGGCGCGCAGGGGAAACACCCGCCAGCGCATCCAGAAGGTCGCTCTGGAGCTGTTCTCCGAGCAGGGCTACGACAAGACCTCACTGCGCGAGATCGCCGAAAAGCTGGAGGTCACGAAGGCGGCGCTGTACTACCACTTCAAGACCAAGGAAGACATCGTCATCAGCCTGTTCCAGGACCTGGACAGGCCCATCGACGAGCTGATCGCCTGGGCCGAGGAGCAGCCGCGCACCCTGGAGACCAAGCAGGAGCTGATCCGCCGCTACAGCGAGTCGCTGCGCTCGGGCGAGCCCCTTTTCCGGTTCATGCAGGAGAACCAGGCGGCGGTGCGTGATCTGAGCATCGGCGAGACGTTCAAATCGCGCATGCTGACCCTCTTCGGCCTCCTCAAGGAGCCCGAATCGGAGCTAACGGATCAGGTGCGCTGCATCACGGCGCTGTTCTCCATGCACGCGGGCATGTTCGCGATGCAGCACGTGGAGGGCGACCCCGAGGAGAAGCGCAAGGCCATCCTCGAGGTCGCCACAGAACTGGTCACGGCGGCAAACCCGCCGAACCGCCGGCCAGCCCGGCCGGACTCAGCTCAGACGGCATCGCCGTGAGCCCGCAGGAATCCGGTCGGCTCGATGCCCGTCCCGTAGTTGGGGCCGGTGCGGACCTCGAAGTGCAGGTGGGGACCGGTGGAGTTACCCGTGCTGCCGGACAGGCCGATCTGCTGGCCGGCGCCGACCTGCTGGCCGACCTGGACCTGTATCTGTGACAGGTGCGCGTACTGGGTGTACGTGCCGTTGTCGTGCTGGATCACGATGGCGTTGCCGTAGGCCGGGCCGTCGCCGCCACCCCAGGGGCCGGCCTTGACGACGGTGCCCTTGTGGACGGCCTTGACCGCGGTACCGGTCGGCACGACGAAGTCCTGACCACTGTGCTTGTGCGCCCAGTGGCTGCCGGCAATGCCGAAGGGCTCGCCCAGGGTGTAGTTGTCGACCGGCTTGACCCAGGCGTCGACCGCCTTGGCTGCGTCCTGCTTGGCCT
Source organism: Streptomyces sp. NBC_00400 (assembly GCF_036048035.1). Classification (NCBI taxonomy): domain Bacteria; kingdom Bacillati; phylum Actinomycetota; class Actinomycetes; order Kitasatosporales; family Streptomycetaceae; genus Streptomyces; species Streptomyces sp. NBC_00400. The sequence goes on from NZ_CP107940.1 coordinate 3,522,028, forward strand.
TGACGGCGGCGGCCTTCGCGGCGGCCGCGGACTTCGCCTGCGCATCGGCCTGCGCGGTCACGGCCGAACCGACACCCGAGGTGAGGTTCTGCAGACCCGCGTCGGCGGCGGTCGCAATACCGGCACCCAGTGCGGCGGTCACACCGACACCGGCGGCGACAACGGCGACGCGATTGCGCACGGCGAACTTCTTCGAATTGCGGAGAGCAGCAAACTTGGACATGCGGGTTTTCCTCCAGTGAATTGATTGGTTACCCGGCTGCGGACCGGGATCGCCATTCCTTGGTAACCCGCCTTCGCCGCCCCGCCAAGGGGCCTTTCTACTAACCCGGCCCGTACCAGGAGCCGAGTGAACGAGGCCCTTGCGTGCCCTCCCGAGCTCCGCACGAAACCCCCAAATTTGGACATATTGCAGCGTCTGATGGGCCCGTCACTCACCCCTTGAACAGGCATTTTCGCCATATGTCGCACGGGTGGCGCACGCCCCGCCCCACCCACCCCTCTCGCCCCGCACCTCCCGGGACCTCCACCCTCACATCTCCGCCACACGCTTCCCCTAATTCTTTTAGTAGGCCTCAAATCGGCTGTGTGCCATGTCACCGATAATCAAGATCCAACCCCTTTCCTCGCCCCCGTCGGGCCCCTGATTCACCCCCTGGAACCTTTACGAACCGCACCACCCAGCCCTTTGTGACGCCGGCTACCAGGAATGTGTGACCCGGATTACCCGGCCTTTGTGACCCGGGTTACGCGGCATTGGTGACCCGAGTTACTCACGCCCGCCAAATGTCCGAATTGGAGGGAAATGGAGCGCCGATTTCCGTGACCGCCGCCACACCGCTCCCCCTCCGTGTGAACCTGGCCGATCCCCGCCCGCCGCCCCTCCGGCCGCTCTAGCCTGACCCGACGGCAGCACCGGCCACGGGGGAGGGCGGACCACGATGGACCCGTCAGCAGTGGGCATCCGACTCGCCTCCGGCGTGGTCGCCCCGCTCGTCAAGAAGCTCTTCGTCAAGGAGGGGCCCGGCGCCGGCCTGGTGGACGGGCCGGTACGGATATCCCGGCTGGTCACCTTCACCGGCGAGAAGCGGACCCTCACCGACCAGGACCTGCACAAACTCGCGAGCGAGCTGGTGGACCGGGCCGTACGCGCCGCCGGCCCCGGCGAGCGCCCGCTGCCCGCGGACGAGGAGCCGGCCGTGGCCGACGCCCTGGCCGCCACCCTGCGCGGCCTCGGCGCCCTAGACATGGACGACGTACAGGCCGTCCATCTGGGAGCCGACGGCCTCGCCGCACGCCTGAAGGCGGCCCGCCCCGGTGCCGTCCGCGGCCTGTCCCGGGACGCCGAGCTGCTGCACGGCACCCTGCTCGGCATCGCCTGCCTGCACATCGTGCACTTCTTCACCCAGCGGTCCGCCTTTGTGGCCCGCACCCTCGTCCAGCAGAGCCGGAACCTCGACAGCCTGATCACCGCCATGGACACCGTCCTCGCGCGCCACCCCTCCCCGCAGGCCGCCGACACCGCCTTCGAGCGCGGCTACCTCGCCTATCTGGCCCGCAAGCACGGCCGGCTGACCATCTACGGCATCGATCTCGCCCATTCCCCGGACCGCTGGCCCCTGGACGCGGCGTATCTGAGCCTGGCGGCGACCGGCCCGGCCGCCCCTGGCCCGGCCGCTGCCGGCCCCTTCAGCGACGAGGCCGGCCCGCAGTCCGGGCCGCCCGCCCCCGTTCCCGTCCCCGCCGACCAGGCCCTGGCCGGCCGTGACCGGGTGCTGCTGCGCGGCGTCGCCGGCTCCGGCAAGAGCACCCTCGTCCAGTGGCTCGCCGTCTCCTGCACCAAGCCCCCCGGCGAGACGACCCTCCCCCACCTCTACGGCCGGATTCCCTTCGTCCTCCCGCTGCGCACCCTCACCCGCGACGGGGCGCCCCTGCCCACCCCCGACCGCTTCCTCGCCGCCGTCGGCTGCCCCGTCTCCGGCTCGCAGCCCCGCGGCTGGGCCGACCGCGTACTGGCCGGCGGGCGGGCGCTCCTCCTGGTCGACGGCCTGGACGAGATCCCCGAGCGGGAACGCGAGCTGACCCGCCGCTGGCTGCGCGATCTGTCCGACGCCTTCCCGGACAACCTGTGGCTGGTCACCTCCCGCCCCTCCGCCGTACGCGACGACTGGCTCGCGGCCGACGGCTTCGGCGAGCTCACACTCTCCGCCATGAGCCGCACCGAGGTCGCCGCCTTCATCGGCCGCTGGCACGCCGCCGCCCGCTGTGACGCCGAGGACCCCGAACGCCTCGACGCCTACGAGCGGTCCCTCCTCGTCGCCGTCCACACCAAACAGGACCTCGCCCGGCTCGCCACCAACCCCCTCATGTGCGGCCTGATCTGCGCCCTGCACCGGGACCGCCGCGGCTATCTGCCCACCGGACGCAAGGAGCTCTACGACGCCGCCCTGGGCATGCTGCTCTCCCGCCGCGACCGCGAACGCGATATGGCCGCCCCCACGGGCATCGAGCTGAGCGACGAGCCGCAGATCCAGCTCCTCCAGCGGCTCGCGTACTGGCTCATCCGCAACGGCCGCAACGAACTCGCCCGCGAACGGGCCGAGCGCATCGTCGGCGAGGCCCTGCCGGCCGTGCCCTCGGCCGCGCAGCAGGGCGGCGCGACGGCCATTTTCCGCCATCTCCTGCTGCGCAGCGGCGTACTCCGCGAACCGGCCCCCGGCTCGGTCGACTTCGTCCACCGGACCTTCCAGGACTACCTCGGCGCCAAGGCCGCCGTGGAGGACGGGGATTTCGGGCTGCTGGTGGCGCATGCGGAGGACTCCCAGTGGGAGGACGTGATCCGGATGGCGGTGGCCCATGCGCGACCGCGCGAACGGTCCGAGATTCTGCGGGGGTTGCTCGCGCGCGGGGACGGCATCGGGGACGACGCCGCCCGCCTGCGTGTCCACCTCCTCGCCATGGCATGCCTGGAACACGCCACGGAGCTCGATCCTCGGGTGCGCGAGGAGGTGAATGAGCGGGCACGGGCGATCCTGCCGCCCCGGTCCCGTGAGGAGGCCACGCTCCTGGCCGGGGTGGGGCACCTCGTTCTGGAGCTGCTGCCGGGGCCGGAGGGCCTGGAGGACGACGAGGCGCAGGAGGTGATCGCCACCGCCGCGCTCATCGGATCGGACGCGGCGATGGAGGTGATCAGGCGGTTCCGCCATCACCCCGCTACGGGCGCCAGGTATCAACTAGCCCGTTCCTGGCACGCGTTCGACACCGAACGCTATAGGGAGGAGATCATCCGGCAGCTCGACCCCGCGACGTCCCTCCCGGTCGTCGATGCCGCCGAACTCCGTGCCCTGAAGGCCCTGGGGGGACGGCCGTGCATCGAGGTGGTCGGCCCGTTCACCTCTCGTGAACTCCTCGACTCTCTGCACCCCCGCCAGATCACCCACCTGACACTGACCGACAACGACGAGATCGGCAGCCTGGACTTCCTCACGGAGTTCCCCGCCCTGCGCTCACTGGCACTGGTGGACTGCCCCGGGGTCGGCAGCCTCGGGCCACTCGCCGGAATGCCGTTGACCGCGCTGGCGGTCACGGAACGGGACCGCGTCGGGATGCACTGTCCGGACGGACTGCACCTCCTGAAGCACCTCCGCCACCTGAATCTCCTCGTCCCCCTCCCGCCGGCGGGGCTGCGGGCGCTGCCGGCGGATGCCCCGCTGACCTCACTGATGCTCGGCCACCCGGTCGAGGCCGGGTTCTCCGCGCTGCGCCACTGGCAGCAGCTCAGCGCCCTGCAACTGCGGAGCCTCACCGGAGCCTTCACCGACGACGCCTGGGACACGCTGGCGCACCTGCCGGGCCTGGAGGATTTCTCGTTCGGCCTGGCGGCCGGGGAGACCGCCCTGCGGATCCCGGCGGGCCTCCGGCTGCCGCAGGTGACGACGCTGAGCGTCATCAACGTCGCACACGGCCCGCTCGCCGACCTGAGCCGTTCCGTGGCCGCCGCCCTCCCGGCGTTCCCCGCCCTCCGCAAACTCCAGCTCTACGGCCTCACCGGCGGCACCATCGCACTGCCGCCGCTGACCGGCCTGCCCGAGCTGCGCGAGGTCTTCCTCTCCTACCTGCGCCCCGAGCCCGCCCCCGACCTCCCGCCGCCCATCGAACTCACCCGCTTTCCCCGCCCGCGCGCATAGGCCGGCCGCCTTTCCGAAACTGGACACTCTGCGCATCGGCCGTCGCATTCCGCCGGTGCGGGGTGTTCCCGCGGGAATGCGCGTCGTGCAGAGGTATAGAGGTAAGGGGCGAGCGTCGGTGACGTTGTCCAGAAACGGCTGAAAATGACCTAGCAATTACGGAGCTGAATTTCCCCGCCACATACGGCGTCGCATACGGCACGGCATACGGCGTCACAAACGGCGCTGCCCCGGAACCGTAAGAAACGATTCCGGGGCAGTGCCGTATGCGGGATATCCGCGGTGCCGCTCAGGCGTCCTTGCTCAGGTTCGGGCCCGAACCGCCGGTCGCGGACTCGATCGGCGGGGCGTCGGGCAGGGCCGACTTCTCCTCGCCGCGGAAGGTGAACTTGGCGGTGTCACCCTCGCCCTCGACATCGACGACCACGATGTGGCCCGGACGCAGCTCGCTGAAGAGGATCTTCTCCGAGAGGGCGTCCTCGATCTCGCGCTGGATCGTGCGGCGCAGCGGACGGGCGCCGAGCACCGGGTCGTACCCGCGCTTGGCCAGCAGCGACTTGGCCTCGCCGCTGAGCTCGATGCCCATGTCGCGGTCCTTGAGCCGCTCGTCCACCTTGGCGATCATGAGGTCGACGATCTGGATGATGTCTTCCTCGGTCAGCTGGTGGAAGACGACGGTGTCGTCCACACGGTTGAGGAACTCGGGGCGGAAGTGCTGCTTGAGCTCTTCGTTGACCTTGTTCTTCATCCGCTCGTAGCTGGACTTGGTGTCGCCCTGGGCCGCGAAGCCGAGGTTGAAGCCCTTGGAGATGTCCCGGGTGCCGAGGTTGGTCGTCATGATGATGACCGTGTTCTTGAAGTCCACGACCCGGCCCTGGGAGTCGGTCAGCCGACCGTCCTCCAGGATCTGCAGCAGCGAGTTGAAGATGTCCGGGTGGGCCTTCTCGACCTCGTCGAAGAGCACGACGGAGAACGGCTTGCGGCGCACCTTCTCGGTGAGCTGGCCGCCCTCTTCGTAGCCGACGTAGCCGGGAGGCGAACCGAACAGCCGCGAGACCGTGTGCTTCTCGCTGAACTCCGACATGTCGAGGGAGATCAGCGCGTCCTCGTCGCCGAACAGGAACTCCGCCAGCGTCTTGGACAGCTCCGTCTTACCCACACCGGACGGACCGGCGAAGATGAACGAGCCACCGGGACGCTTGGGGTCCTTCAGGCCGGCACGGGTACGGCGGATGGCCTGGGAGAGCGCCTTGATGGCGTCCTTCTGGCCGATGACGCGCTTGTGCAGCTCGTCTTCCATCCGCAGCAGCCGGGAGGACTCCTCCTCGGTGAGCTTGAAGACCGGGATGCCGGTGGCCGTCGCCAGGACCTCGGCGATCAGCTCCTCGTCCACCTCGGCGACGACGTCCATGTCGCCGGCCTTCCACTCCTTCTCCCGCTTCGCCTTCGCGGCCAGGAGCTGCTTCTCCTTGTCGCGCAGGCCCGCGGCCATCTCGAAGTCCTGCGAGTCGATCGCGGACTCCTTCTCCCGGCGCACATCGGCGATCTTCTCGTCGAATTCGCGCAGGTCCGGCGGCGCGGTCATCCGGCGGATCCGCATCCGGGAGCCGGCCTCGTCGATCAGGTCGATCGCCTTGTCCGGCAGGAAGCGGTCGGAGATGTAGCGGTCGGCGAGGGTGGCCGCCGCGACCAGCGCGGAGTCCGTGATGGACACGCGGTGGTGCGCTTCGTAGCGGTCCCGCAGACCCTTCAGGATCTCGATGGTGTGGGGCAGCGACGGCTCCGCGACCTGGATCGGCTGGAAGCGGCGCTCCAGGGCCGCGTCCTTCTCCAGGTGCTTGCGGTACTCGTCGAGCGTGGTGGCACCGATGGTCTGCAGCTCGCCTCGCGCCAGCATGGGCTTGAGGATGCTCGCGGCGTCGATCGCGCCCTCGGCGGCGCCCGCACCCACCAGGGTGTGGAGCTCGTCGATGAACAGGATGATGTCGCCGCGGGTGCGGATCTCCTTGAGCACCTTCTTCAGACGCTCTTCGAAGTCACCGCGGTAGCGGGAGCCGGCGACCAGGGCACCGAGGTCGAGGGTGTAGAGGTGCTTGTCCTTGAGGGTCTCGGGCACCTCGCCCTTGACGATGGCCTGCGCCAGGCCCTCGACGACCGCCGTCTTGCCGACGCCGGGCTCGCCGATGAGGACCGGGTTGTTCTTGGTACGGCGGGACAGGACCTGCATGACCCGCTCGATTTCCTTCTCGCGCCCGATGACCGGGTCGAGCTTGGTCTCGCGAGCGGCCTGCGTCAGGTTGCGGCCGAACTGGTCCAGGACGAGGGAGGTCGAGGGAGTGCCCTCGGCGGGGCCGCCGGCCGTGGCGGCTTCCTTGCCCTGGTAGCCGGACAGCAGCTGGATGACCTGCTGCCGCACGCGGTTGAGATCGGCGCCCAGCTTCACCAGGACCTGGGCGGCGACGCCCTCGCCCTCGCGGATCAGGCCGAGCAGGATGTGCTCCGTACCGATGTAGTTGTGGCCGAGCTGGAGGGCCTCGCGGAGCGAGAGCTCCAGGACCTTCTTGGCACGGGGGGTGAAGGGGATGTGCCCGGACGGGGCCTGCTGGCCCTGCCCGATGATCTCCTCCACCTGCTGGCGGACCGCCTCGAGCGAAATCCCGAGGCTCTCCAGGGCCTTAGCGGCGACACCCTCACCCTCATGGATCAGGCCCAGGAGGATGTGCTCGGTGCCGATGTAGTTGTGGTTGAGCATCCGGGCTTCTTCCTGAGCCAGGACGACAACCCGCCGCGCACGGTCGGTGAACCTCTCGAACATCGTTAATCGCTCCTCAGAGCGGTCAGGCAGTTAGGGGTCGGTCCCCTCCCTGTCCTTCCGCATGCTAGTCCCGCGGGGCGGGACAGCTCATTCCAACTGCCGACACCCGTCCGGATCACCCCCGCTCCGGCGGGGAAATTTACTGCCGAACAGCTGACATCTGCTCCAACTCGATGGTGCGAGACGATGTTCCCGCAGGCCAGGCATATACGCCCACTGCCACTACGCCCGTGGCGAACGCGCCCTGTACCGACACGCCGTCCGCCGCCGGCCGTCAGCCGGGGAGAAGCGCCTCGGGCGCCGGTCACACCGTCTCTTCCCACTGAGACTGTCTTACCCGCCGGCACGGACACTCCATGCGGCGCGGGGCCCTTCCATCCGCTACGGGCGAACATCCGCACGCCACCGGATACTCCCTCACGCCCCTCACCTGAGCACGATGCGTATCCATAGTTCTACCCAGCGTAACTTCCCGGGTCTCCGGGAGTTGCACCGGGCATGGCTCGCGTGCTTCCGCGCCCCCGCACTCCCCTCGCCCCCCGCGCCTCGGTGCGCCGCCGGTACGAGGAGGAGCTGGGCTGGCCGACCACCGGCACGGAGCCGGTGGAACTGCTGACGGGGCTGCGCTTCGATGTCCTGGAGATGCCGGCCGATGCGGGAAGTGCCGTATTGCAGCGGCTGCCGCGCACCGGCCCGGTGGCGCTCCTCCGGGACCGATGCGGCGGGAAACAACCGGGTGATCGGCCGAAATTGCTCATGCTCATCGCGGCCGGTGGCGCGGAAGAACTTCCGGGAATCCTGGAATGGCTGGAGTGGGGCACACTCGCAGCGGATCTCACGACCCGGGGGACCGGCGACCGGATGCCCGCGCCGGCGTTCCCGGGCGGCACGGCACCGTCATACGGATTTGGCTCTTGGGAGGCCGCGAGTTGGGTGCGGCCTCCCCGGCCCGGGTACGAGGCGGAGAATTCCCTGCCCACCACGGGGTTGGGAGCAGGAATCGGGGACGTTGGGGGCGCCCCCGACCTCGTACGGCTCGTGAGCGCGGCAGCGACCGAGTGCCACCGTGCCCGGTTGTGGCGTGCTCGTAATGCCCAATCGGACCGCGAGTGCGGCGATCAGCCGTTGGCCTTCTCGAATGCCTCACGAATGTCGGCGGGGACGCGGCCACGGTCATTGACGTTGTAGCCGTTCTCCTTGGCCCAGGCGCGGATCTTCGCAGTGTCCTGGCTGCCACCGGAAGCCGCCGCACGCGACTTGCCACGGCCCGAAGAAGCGCGGCCACCGGTACGGCGCCCCGCCTTCACGAAGTCGGCAAGCGAGTCGCGCAGCTTCTGCGCGTTGCTGTCGGAGAGGTCGATCTCGTAGGACTTGCCGTCGAGAGCGAACGTCACCGTCTCGTCCGCCTCGCCACCGTTGAGGTCATCGACAAGAAGAACCTGAACCTTCTGTGCCACCGGTTTCCCTTTCATCGAATGCGGATTACGACGGAAAGCAAACCGCTTTTCCGGGAAAAACACAAACCCTTGGGTAGGGTTCACTTGCCCGCAGACCGGGGAACGCATGCTTCCGCAGCCATGAGATAGGGGAGCGATTCGGACATAGAACACTCATCACAGGTGCAGAAGCATCCGGCTGTTACCCAGGGTGTTGGGCTTCACTCGTTCGAGACCCAGGAACTCCGCAACGCCCTCGTCATAGGAACGCAGCAGCTCACTGTAGACATCACCGTCTACCGGAGCTTCGCCGATCTCCACGAAGCCGTGCTTGGTGAAGAAGTCGACTTCGAAGGTGAGACAGAAAATGCGCCGCACTCCGAGCCAGCTCGCAGTGCGCAGCAGCTTGTCCAGCACTTGGTGGCCGACGCCCGATCCCTTCGCCCTCGGATCCACGGCCAGGGTGCGGACCTCCGCGAGGTCTTCCCACATGACGTGGAGCGCTCCGCAGCCGACCACCTCGGCGTCTTCGTCGCGCTCCGCCACCCAGAACTCCTGGATGTCCTCGTAAAGCGTGACGGTGGCTTTGTCGAGCAGGATCCCGTCACGTGAGTAGGAGTCGATGAGGCGGCGTACGGCCGGTACATCGGCGGTCCTGGCACGGCGGACGGTGAGGCCTTTTGAATGCGGAGGCATGCCGGGACGCTATCGCCCGTTGCCGGTGGCACTCGCCCCGGGTTCATCCCCTTCGGCCGGTCCGGCTTCGCCGGTGCCTTCCGGTGCCGCGGGCGCTTCGCCTTGTTGTGCGGGGGCGGGCCGTGGTGCCTGTTGTTCCGTGCCGTCCGCCGGTTCGTCGACTTGCACCATCCGTACGGCATCCCGCAGGGCATGCCGCTGTTCCGGGGACATCATGCCGAAGAAGGCCACAAGAGCGGCCGCGGGGTTGTCACTGGCGGACCACGCTTCGTTCATCAGTGCGGCCGCGTAGGCGGCGCGAGTGGAGACCGCCTCATATCGATAGGCGCGGCCTTCGGCTTCGCGGCGCACCCAGCCCTTCTGATGGAGGTTGTCCAATACGGTCATGACCGTGGTGTAGGCGATCGACCGTTCCTTCTGCAGATCTTCCAGGACTTCTCGAACGGTGACCGGGCGGTTCCACTCCCAGACCCGCGTCATGACCGCGTCTTCCAGATCACCCAAGCGTCTCGGCACACAAGAACAATAGTGGGAGATGTCGCGAATGCCCGTTGATCTTGTTGCGTTTGGGCCGGAAAAGGAGGCACGGCCCGGGAGAATGCCTCCCGGGCCGTGCGGTGCGTGCGGGCCGCCGAACGGGCGGCGGGCGGCTCAGGCGCCGTGCGCCGTGGGCTCCTGGCCGGCGGACTCGGCGCGGGCCAGCACGGCGTCCGCGGCGGCGTCCTCCTTGGCCTTGTTCGCCCCGCCCTGGCTCTTGACGATCGTCACGATCAGGGCGGTGAAGGCCACGGCCATCACTACGGGCGGGAGCAGCGCTGCGACGTAATCCATGGCGTTCGGCCTCCTTTGGGGCGGGGAGTCCAGAGTACGCAGCCCTCAGGCGGTGCGGCTCTCGGGGGGCCGGGCGGGCCTGCGGCGGGGCGGGAACACCTCGCCCGGGGTGGGGATCGGCCGGTCCCGCCGCGGAGTCTCCGGCCGCGGCGACGGCGCGGGCTCCGGTTTGCGCTCCGGCTCGGGCTCCCGCTCGGGCTCCGGCTCCCGCCCGCCGCGCACTGCCGACCGGCCGCCCGGCAGTGCGCGGAGCCGGGTCCGCACGGACTGCTCGGCCAGCTGCTCGCAGTGCCGCAGGAGGACTCCGCGGCGTTCGCGCTCGGCCGGGCCGGCGGACCGTGTGGTCAGCGAGCGCAGGGCGGCGAGGTCGTCGGGACCGGGGACATGGCCGGCTGCCAGTGCCTCGGCCAGCTGCGCGAGGTAGCCGGCGGCCGAGCCGGGCAGGGCTTCGCGGTACCGGGCGAGGTCGGCGAGCAGGAAGGCACGCAGCCGGCCGCCTTCGCGGACCGCCTCGTCGACCGCCTCCGCCAGCCGGAGATATTCCTGGATGTCCTGTGACCACTCGGGGCCGAGGGCGCCGAGCGGAGCGGGGTGGGACGTCGTCTGCAGGGCATGGGCGAGGGCGCGACGGAGCACACGCAACTCATCGGCGCTGAACGCCATGCCGCCGCGGGTTCCGTTTGGCATTGGCATGTGGCGACTTTACGACCGTTTTCGACAAAAGCCGCTTAATTCGTGAACGGTGGCGCGGCAGCGAGCCGCACCACCGCGCACCCGGCACCGGGTACGGCCCCGCGGGCCGGGCAAGGCGCGTCCAGGACCGGGCCGGGCGCGACTCGCATCCGGGCCAGGCGCGGCTACGACCGGGCGATGTTCCGCTCGTAGACCAGCCGCAGGCCGATGAGGGTGAGCCACGGCTCGTGCGCGTCGATCACCGACGACTCACCGAGCACCATCGGCGCCAGCCCGCCGGTGGCGATCACGGTCACCTCGTCCGGATCCTCGGCCAGCTCGCGCGCCATCCGCTGCACCACACCGTCGACCTGGCCCGTGAAGCCGTAGAGGATGCCGGACTGCATGGCCTCCACGGTGTTCTTGCCGATGACGCTGCGCGGCCGGGCCAGTTCGATCTTGCGGAGCTGGGCGCCCTTGACGCCCAGCGCGTCCACGGAGATCTCGATGCCCGGAGCGATCACGCCGCCGACGTACTCGCCGCGCGCACTGACCGCGTCGAAGGTGGTGGCCGTGCCGAAGTCGACGACCACCGCCGGGCCGCCGTAGAGCTCGACGGCCGCCAGGGCGTTGATGATCCGGTCGGCGCCGACCTCCTTCGGGTTGTCCATCAGGATCGGCACGCCCGTCTTGACGCCCGGCTCCACCAGGACGGCGGGGACGTCGCCGTAGTAACGGCGGGTCACCTCGCGCAGCTCGTGCAGGACGGAGGGGACCGTGGAGCAGATGGAGATGCCCTCGATGCCGTCGCCCAGGTCGTCGCCGAGCAGCGGGTGCATGCCCATCAGGCCCTGGAGGAGGACGGCGAGCTCGTCGGCGGTGCGCCGGGCGTCGGTGGAGATCCGCCAGTGCTCGACGATCTCCTCGCCGTCGAAGAGGCCGAGCACGGTGTGGGTGTTGCCTACGTCGATGGTCAGGAGCATGCTCCGCACCGCCTCCGGTTCACGTCATGCAGGAAGGGCTCGCCCGGGGTGGCGGGCGGGGCGACGGGTGGGCGCGGGGCGCCCGCGTCGATGGTCGGGGGCATGGCCGTCAGCTGCCCTCACGCGCGTCGTCGTCCGCGTCCTCGGCACCCTGCCCGTCGTCCTCGCGCAGGTCGAGGCCGATGTCGAGGATCGGGGAGGAGTGCGTGAGCGCACCCACCGCGAGGTAGTCGACGCCGGTCTCGGCGTAGGTGCGGGCGTTGTCCAGGGTCAGCCGGCCCGACGACTCCAGCATGGCCCGCCCGGCGACCAGCTCCACGGCCTCCCGGGTCTGCTCCGGGGTGAAGTTGTCCAGGAGGATCAGATCGGCGCCCTCGGCGAGGATCGGCGGGAGCTGGTCGATCCGGTCGACCTCCACCTCGATCGGCACACCGGGGAACTCGGCCCGTACGGCCGTGAACGCCGCGGCGACGCCGCCCGCCGCGACCACGTGGTTGTCCTTGATCAGCGCCGCGTCCGAGAGCGACATCCGGTGGTTGACGCCGCCGCCGCAGCGCACCGCGAACTTCTCCAGGGCGCGCAGTCCCGGCGTCGTCTTACGGGTGTCGCGGACCTTCGTCCTGGTCCCGTCGAGCACATCGGCCCAGGCCCGGGTCGTGGTCGCGATGCCCGACAGGCGGCACAGGATGTTCAGCGCACTGCGCTCGGCGGTGAGCAGATCGCGGGTGCGGGTGGTGACGCTCAGCAGCGGGGTGCCGGCCGCGACCCGGTCGCCGTCCTCGACGTGCCGCTCGACCGCGAACTCGTCGGTGCACACGATGGACAGCACGGCCTCGGCGATCCGCAATCCGGCGACCGTACCGGCCTCACGGGCCGTGAAGTCGCCGGTGGCGACCGCGTCCTCGGGGACGGTGGCCACGGTCGTGACGTCCACGCCTTGGTCGAGGTCCTCCTCGACGGCGAGGTGCGCGATGTCCTCGACCTGGACGGGGTCGAGCCCGGCGGCCACCAGGAGGGCGGCCAGGTCGGGGTCGAGGCCGCAGGTCAGCGGGTCGAGCTCGTAATCGCCCTCGTCGCCGCCGCTGCAGCCGCAGGCGTCGCCGCAGCTGCCGGCCGAGGCGCCGCCGGTGGGCCCGCCGATCTGGAGGAGGGGGAGGTCGTCGCGGGTGCTGCTCACGGGCTGGGCTCCGTCTTCGTGGAAAGTCATCGGCGGGTCGGCGATCGGTGGATCGGCGGGATCGGCGGGATCGGTGGTCAGGAGGGCGTGGTCGGCGGGAAAGCGGCGGTTTCCGTCGTATGGAGGGTCAGCGCGCGGTCCGCGTCCAGGGTGATGCGGAAGTGCCGGCGCCAGGAGGCATCGTCCCGGTCCGGGTGGTCCTCGCGCCAATGGCAGCCGCGGGTCTCCGTACGGCGCTGTGCCGCGGCGACCAGCACCCGGGCGACACACAGGAGGTTGGTGGCCTCCCAGGCCTCCACGCCGGGCTCGGGGGACTTGGTGGTGCCGGCGCTCGCCTCCGTCGCCTCGCGGTGGAGACGGTCCAGTGCGGCGGCGGCGCGGGCGAGGCTCCCGGCGCTGCGCAGCACGCCGGCTCCGGCCGTCATGATCCGCTGCACGGCGGTCCGGGTCTCGGGGGCGAGGAGGGGGAGGGTGGTGCGCGGCGCGGATGCCGGGGCGGGATCCGTGGCGGGCGCCGGGCCGGGGTGCGTGACGGACGCCGGCGCGGGATCCGTGGCGCGCGCCTGGTCGGGATCCGTGGTGCATGCCTGGCCGGGATCCGTGGTGCACGCCGGCGCGGGGCCTTCGGCGATGTCGGCGGCGATGCGCTCCGCGAAGACCAGGCCCTCCAGGAGGGAGTTGGAGGCGAGCCGGTTGGCGCCGTGGACACCGGTGCAGGCGACCTCGCCACAGGCGTAGAGGCCGGGGACCGTGGTGCGCCCGCGCAGGTCGGTGCGTACGCCGCCGGAGGCGTAGTGCGCGGCCGGGGCGACCGGTATCGGCTCGGTGACCGGGTCGATGCCGTGGCTGCGGCAGGCGGCGAGGATGGTCGGGAAACGGGTCTCCCACATCTGCGCGCCGAAGTGCCGGCCGTCCAAATACATGTGCTCGACGCCCTGTTCGTGCGCCCGGCGCATGATCGCCTTGGCGACGATGTCGCGCGGCGCCAGCTCGGCGAGTTCATGTTGGCCGACCATGAAGCGGGTGCCGTCGGCGTCGACGAGGTGTGCGCCCTCGCCCCGGACGGCCTCGGAGATCAGCGGCTGCTGGCCTTCCGCGTCCGGGCCCAAATACAGGGGGGTGGGGTGGAATTGGACGAATTCCAGGTCGGAGACCTCCGCGCCGGCGCGCAGCGCCAGGGCCACCCCGTCGCCGGTGGAGACGGCCGGGTTGGTGGTCGCGGAGAAGACCTGTCCCATGCCCCCGGTGGCGAGCACCACCGCCGGGGCGCGTACGGCGCCGACGCCGTCGTGCTGGCCCTCCCCCATGACGTGCAGGGTGACGCCTGACGTATGGCCGTCGGCGTCCGTGAGCAGGTCGAGGACGAGGGCGTTCTCGATGGTCCGCAGCCCGGCGGCGCGGACCGCCTCGACGAGCGCGCGGGAGATCTCGGCACCGGTGGCGTCACCGCCAGCGTGCGCGATCCGACGGCGGTGGTGGCCGCCTTCGCGGGTGAGCGCTATCTCGTCGCTGTCCGGTGCGGTGTCGAAGCGGGCGCCGGTGCGGATCAGCCGGTGGACGGCGTCCGGGCCCTCGGTGACCAGGGTCCGTACGGCCGCCTCGTCGCACAGTCCGGCGCCTGCGACGAGGGTGTCGGCCAGATGCTGCTCCGGGGTGTCGCCGTCGCCCAGGGCCGCCGCGATACCGCCCTGCGCCCAGCGCGTGGAGCCGTCGTCCAGGCGGGCCTTGGTGACGACGACGGTGCGGCGGCCGGCCGCGGCGCAGCGGAGCGCGGCGGTCAGCCCCGCCACTCCCGAGCCCACGACCACGACATCCGCTTCGATGGACCAGCCGGGGGCGGGGGCCTTCAGGCGTATGCCGCTGCCTGGTGCGGGGCCGGGTCCGAGGCCGGGGCCGTTGCCTGCTCCGCTGCCGGTTCCGGGGCCTGTTCCGGTGCCTGTTTCGGTGCCTGTTCCGGTGGCGGTCATCGGGTCGCTCCGAGGGGGCCTTGGGGGGTGGTGGGGGGTGTGGCGGGTGTGGTGGAAGTGGCCGCGTCCGTAGTGCCGCCGCCTTGCCTGGTGGCGCCGCCGTGGTGGGCGGCCGTTGACTCCGGTCGTCCGGCTCCGAAGACGAGACGGATGTTGTCGATGAGCCGCGTGCTGCCGACCTTGGCGGCGACCGCGAGGATGGCCTCGCCCTCGTACGCATCCGGGATCTCGGTGAAATCGGACGGGTCGACCAGAGCCAGGTAGTCCAGCGTGAGCGGCGGGTCGAGCCGGGCGGCGTCCTCCAGCACCGCGCGGGCCGCGGCGCGCGCCACGGAGGGGCCGTGCAGGGGGCCGGCGGCGGCGTAGGCGACGGCGTGCGCGTCGGCGGCCGCCCGGTCCTCGCCGAGGGCGGCCAGGGCGGCGGAACGGTGCTGGGCCGCGTGGCCCACGGAGGCGGCGCGGGCGCGCAACGCCTCCTCGGCGGCGAGCCGGTCGCGGGCCGCGAACAGCGCCGCCGACAGCGCGAGCGCGGTGCTCCGCTCCGGGGCCGAGAGATAACGGTTGCGGCTGGAGAGGGCGAGGCCGTCCTCCTCGCGCACCGTGGGGACGCCGATGATCTCGACGGGAAAGTTGAGGTCGGCGGCCATCCGGGTGATGACCGCGAGCTGCTGGGCGTCCTTCTGGCCGTAGAAGGCGAGGTCCGGCGCGGTCAGGTGCAGCAGCTTGGCGACCACGGTCAGTACGCCGTCGAAGTGGCCGGGGCGGCTGGCGCCCTCCAGGAGGGTGCCCATGGGGCCCGCGGCGATCCGGATCTGCGGTTCTCCGCCGGGGTAGACCTCGTCGGCGGACGGGGCGAAGACCGCGTCCGCGCCGGCCGCTGTGGCCAGCTCGACATCCGCGTCGAGGGTGCGCGGGTAGCGGTCCAGGTCCTCCCCGGCGCCGAACTGCAGCGGGTTGACGAAGACCGTGACGACGACCTGGCCCCCCGGACCGACGCGGCGACGGGCGGCGCGGATCAAGGTGGCGTGGCCTTCGTGCAGTGCGCCCATGGTCATGACGACGGCGCGCGCGCCGTCGCGCCGGGGTACGTCGCGCAGGGCGGCGGCGGTGTGGACGAGGTGGACGGGGTGGCCTGCGGCGACGGGCGGGGCGGGGTGGCCGGCGTCGGCGGAGCGGGCCTGGCGTGCGTCCATGGACTGGTCCGGGTCCGGAATCTGCGGCGCGGCGGTCATCGGTCGCCTTCCTCGGGGCCGTGGTCGGGGGTGTCAGGGCCTTGGCCGGGAGCGTCGGGGCCGTCCCCGGAGTCGGCGAGCACATCGAGGAGGTCCGCGGCCAGTTCCGGCTTCAGCAGGCCGTGGTCCAGGGCCCGGTCCGCGGTCGTACGGGCCATGGCGACGTACCCGGCAACGCTCTGCGGCGCATGCCGGCGCAGCTCCGCGATATGGGCGGCGACCGTGCCGGCGTCCCCCCGGGCGACCGGGCCGGTCAGCGCCGCGTCACCGGAACGCAGCGCATTGTCCAGGGCGGCGCCGAGCAGGGGCCCCAGCATCCGGTCCGGGGCCTGCACACCCGCGTCGTGCAGCAGCTCCATCGACTGGGCCACGAGCGTGACCAGGTGGTTCGCGCCGATGGCGAGCGCCGCGTGGTAGAGCGGACGCGCCGATTCCGTGATCCACTCGGGCTCCCCGCCCATCTCGATGACCAGCGCCTCGGCGGCCATCCGCAGCTCGTCGGGCGAGGTCACCCCGAACGAGCAGCCGGCCAGCCGCTGGACGTCCACGGACGTGCCGGTGAACGTCATGGCCGGATGCAGGGCGAGGGGCAGGGCGCCGGCCCGGGTGGCCGGGTCCAGCACCGCGGTTCCGTACCGGCCCGAGGTGTGCACCAGCAGCTGGCCGGGCCGTACGGCGCCGGTCTCGGCGAGGCCGCTCACCAGGTCGGCCAGGGCGTCGTCGGGGACGGTCAGCAGCACGAGGTCGGCACGGGCCAGCACCTCGGCCGGGGTGACCAGCGGGACATCGGGCAGCAGCTCGGCGGCACGGCGTACGGAGGCGTCGGAGACGCCCGACACGGCGACCGGACGATGCCCTGCGAGCTGCAGCGAAGCGGCGAGGGCGGGCCCGACACGGCCCGCGCCGACGACTCCGACGGTCAGCCGGGCGGGGCGGTCCTGGGCCTCGGTGGGTGGCATTGCATTCACGCGGCGATGGCCTTCCGTTCCAGTCCGCGGGGGGTACCGGACGATTCCTCGCCATGCTACGCGAGTGTTTCCGGCGGCCTTCAGAGCTGTACGGAAGGTGAGACGGGGGTCTCTCACGAGGTTATCCACAGGGGTCGCGGCCTCGGGCGGGTCTGCGTGATGCTCGGTGCAGTGCCGCGCGGAGGAGCGGCAGGGACGTGGCAGAGGCATGGCAGAGGCATGGCCTCGGGCCGTGAGAGAAACAGCAGCCAGGGGGGCGTTGAAACACATGAGGCACATGAGGCACATGAGGCACATGAGGGAAGCGGGCGCGGGCGTCACGGGCGCAGACGTCACGAACGCGGGCATCACCGATGCAGGCGACACGAGCCCCGGCGTCACGGCCCCGGGCCTCACGAGCCCGGGCATCCCGGGCGGCGCTCCGGGGGAGGAGGGGACCGCGTCGGCCGAGCTCGCGCGCAGGCTGGCCGCTTTCCGCGGCGCGGAGCGGATGCTGACGGGGAACGCGTCCCTGGAGACGGTCCGCGAGCGGCTGGAGGGCCTGGTCGCCGAAGCACCGGCCGTCTACGACCTGGACAACCGACCCGATTTCTACGGCGACGACGACAGCATCGTCGGCGAGCTGGAGCGCCGGACCGCCGACACCCTGGGTACCGAGGCCGCCGCCTTCTTCCCGAGCGGCACGATGGCCCAGCAGGTGGCGCTGCGCTGCTGGGCGGGGCGTACGGGCAACGCCACGGTCGCCGGACATCCTCTGTCGCATCTGGAGATGCATGAGCGCGACGCCTATGCGGTGGTCAGCGGGCTGCGCATGGTGCATCCGACGGACGCACCGCGGCTGCCGACCGCCGCGGAGGTGTCCGGCCTGGCGGAGCCCTTCGGAGCCCTTGCGCTCGAACTCCCGCTCCGCGATGCCGGATTCGTACTGCCGTCGTGGGACGAGCTGACCGCGGTGGTGGCGGCGGCCCGGGAGCGGGATGCGGTGGTGCACTTCGACGGCGCGCGGCTGTGGGAATGCGGCCCGCACTTCGGCCGTACGCTCCCGGAGATCGCGGCCCTCGCGGACAGCGTGTATGTCTCCTTCTACAAAACGCTGGGCGGCATATCGGGCGCCGCGCTCGCGGGCAGCGAGGACTTCATCGAGGAGGCGCGGACCTGGCAGCACCGCTACGGCGGCCGGCAGTTCCAGCAGTGGCCGGCCGCGCTGGCCGCCCTGATCGGCCTGGACCGTGAGCTGCCGCGCCTGCCGGAGTACGTGGCCCAGGCAGAGATCGTGGCCCGCGCGCTGGGCGAGGGCTTGGCCGCGGCCGGTGTCCCGTGGTTCAGGGTGCACCCGGAGGTGCCGCACACCCATCAGTTCCAGGTGTGGCTGCCACACCCGCCCGCGCTGCTAGACGAGGCCGTCGTACGCCAGGCGGAGAAGGCCGGGACGGCGCTGTTCCAGAGGTGGTTCGAGCCCGCCCCGGGCGGTCCGCCCGGGGTGGCGCTGACCGAGGTGACCGTCGCCGCCTCCGCCCTGGGCTGGACGGCGGACGAGGTGCGGGCGGCCGTCAGGGAGTTCGTGGAGTTCGTGGGCCGGGTCGGGGGGTGAGGCGGCGCAGCCAGGCCGTGAGGCCCGACCGCCCGCCCCGCCGGACCCGTCCCCGAAGACGGCTGCCGGGGTCCGTGACGACGGCCTGGAAGCGGCGCCATTGCCGGATCTCACGCGCGGTGCGGACGGTGTGGGTGCCCGGGGCGGGTGGGGCTGCTTCGCCCCGCCGGGCGGCCCGGTAGGTGTCGAGGAGGTGCTGCTGAGCGGCGTTCATATGCCTCACTGTGGGGCGGTTCCGTGGCCGGTGGCCCGTCGATTGACGGGAGCCGTCAATCGACGTCCGTGCAGGTGGTGGCTTCGCGCATGATGGGCGCATGGCCAACGTCATCGACATCACCGGGCTGCCGCCGGAGCGCGTCGTCTTCTGCCCCTCGCCGTTGGCGGAGCTGGGCGCCGCGCTGCATGCGCTCTCCGAGCCGGGCCACCACCCCGGGCTGCACGGCTGGGTCACCGCCACCAACGCGGCGCTGAAGACCGACCTGGCCGACCGGCTGTGCGAGGCGGACTTCCTGTGGCGGTCCTCCCGTGCCGACATCCTGCTGCCGGCCCGTCCCGGGGCGACGCTGGCCGCGGAGCTGGACGAGCTGGACACGATCGACGACGAGCGGTTCGTGGCCTCCGCGTTCGAGATCACCTGTTCGGCGAGCTACACCTCCCCCACGCCCTCGCCCCTCGTCGATGCGGGTGAGCGGGCGCGGGTACGGGAGATGGCCGCCGCACGCGGTCCGCGGCAGGCGGCCTTCACCGACCGGATGCTCACCGACCCCGACGGCCTGCGGGTATGGCTGCGCCGCCTGTTCGAGGACTGCGAGGAGGCGTTCTTCGGCGACATCTGGCGACGGGTGGGCATCCAGCTGGCGGCGGATGCCCGGCACAAGACCGAACTGCTGCGCCACAAGGGCCTGGCCGAGACGCTGTCCGCGACGTCGAAGGCGCTGTCCCTGGAGAGTGCGCGGGACGGCAGCGGCGGTACCCGCATCCTGGTCGACAAGCTGGCCCGGGGGCGTACGACGGCCTTCTCCAGGCCCGAGGATCCGGGCGTCACCTTCCTGCCGACGTCGTTCGGCTGGCCGCATCTGCTGTTCGGCCACGCCCCGGGCTGGCGCCCCGTGCTCCAGTACCCGGTCGCCGACCGGGAGTTGCCGGCGCCGGCCGCACTGGAACTCGTCCAGCAGCGGCTGGAGGCGCTGGGCCACCCGATGCGGATGCAGCTGTGCCGGACGCTGTCACGGGGGCCGCATACGACGGGAGAGCTGGCGCACGCTTTCGGGATCACCTCGCCGGAGGTCTCGCGGCATATCGCCACGCTGAAGAAGGCCGGGCTGATCCAGACGCGGCGTCGCGGGCGCTATGTGCTGCACCAGCTGGACCTCCAGGTGGTGGCCCGGCTGGGCAGCGACTTCCTTGAAGGCGTGCTGCGTTGACGGCGGTCCGGCCGGAGGAGGGCAGAGCGCGCTGAAGCTCCCGCGCCGCGCGCTCCTGCTACGCCCCCGCTCCCCCTGCCCGCACCAGCCCCGTCTCGTACGCGAGTACCACCGCCTGGACCCGGTCCCGCAGGCCCAACTTGGCGAGGATGCGGCCCACATGGGTTTTGACCGTGGCCTCCGAGAGCACCAGCCGTGCCGCGATCTCGCCGTTGGACAGGCCCTGCGCGACCAGCAGCAGCACCTCCCGCTCACGCTCCGTCAGCCGCTCCAGCTCGGGCCGGGCCGGCTCGGCGGAGGTGGCGGGCAGCATGGGGGTGAAGCGGTCGAGGAGCCGGCGGGTGGTGGACGGGGCGACGACCGCATCGCCGCTCTGCACCGCCCGGATCGCGGCGAGCAGGTCACCGGGCGGGACGTCCTTGAGCATGAAGCCGCTGGCCCCGGCCTTCAGCGCGGAGAAGGCGTATTCATCGAGGTCGAAGGTGGTCAGGATGAGGACCTTCGGCGCGTCCGCCTTCTGCCCGCCCTCGCAGATCCGGCGGGTGGCCTCCACGCCGTCCAGATGCGGCATCCGTACGTCCATGAGGATCACGTCGACGTGGGTGGCGCGCAGCACCTCCAGGGCTTCCACACCGTTCCCCGCCTCCGCGACGACCTCCATGTCGGGCTGTGCGGCCAGCACCATCCGGAAACCGGTGCGCAGCAGCACCTGGTCGTCGACGAGCATCACACGGATGGTCATGGGCAGGGGGTCCTTTCGTGCAGGAGTGGGGGCCGAGCGTACGGGGTGAAGTGCGGCGGGCCGGATTCCGGGGCGGGCGTCCGCGGGCCGGCCGCCCGCGGCACCGGCCCGGTCGTCCCGCTCACCGCACCGGTTTGAGCGGCAGGACGGCGCTGACCCGGAAGCCGCCCCCCGGCCGCGGTCCGGCAGCCAGGGTGCCGCCGACCATGCCGACCCGCTCGCGCATCCCGATCAGGCCGTGGCCGAGGCCGTCCGCCCCGCCCTCTTCGTAGAGCTCGCGCTGCGCGCCCCGTCCGTCGTCCTCGATGAGCAGATCGAGATCGTCGTCCTGGTAGGAGAGGCGGACGGTCGCGCCGACGGCGGGGCCGCCGTGTTTGCGGGTGTTGGTGAGTGCTTCCTGGACGATGCGGTAGGCGGTGAGTTCGACGCTGCTGGGCAGCTCCCGCGGCTCGCCCTCGACCTGGAAGTCGACCGGCAGCCCCGCGCCGCGGACCTGCTCCATGAGGTCGCTGAGCTGGTCCACGCCCGGCTGGGGGACGTATTCGCCGCCCTCGGGCTGTTCGCCGGTGCGCAGGACGCCCAGCAGCCGGCGCATCTCGGCCAGCGCCTGGCGTCCGGTGCCGGAGATCGTCTCCAGGGCCTGCCGGGTCTGCTCCGGCGCGGCATCGAGGACGTATGCGGCGCCGTCGGCCTGGACGACCATCACCGAAACGTTGTGGGCGACGACATCGTGGAGTTCGCGGGCGATACGGGCGCGCTCGGCCGCGACCGCGATCCGGGACTGGGCCTCGCGCTCCTTCTCCAGCCGGGCGGCCTTCTCCTCCAGTTGTGCCCAGTAGGCGCGGCGGGTGCGCATGGAATCGCCGAGCACCCAGGCCAGGACGAAGGGCACGGTGAACAGCACCGTACCGAACAGGCTCTGGCCTATCGTCCGCCCGCCGAAGGCGTCATTGAAGCGAATGGTGGAGAGGGCGGGACCGACGAGGGCGCCGGCGAGGGCGCAGCGGGAGGCCCAGCGGGGGACGGCGGGTGCCGACGCGACGGTGTAGGCGATCACGAACATCGCGAAGTCGGCGGGAACGATCTGGACACCGGTGATCAGCTGGCCGACGCCGATGGCCGCCGTCAGCAGCAGCATTTTCACCGGAGCCTTGCGGCGCAGCGCGATGACGAGGCACAGGCCGGCCGAGAAGATCGCGCCGAAGATCCGGGGGCTGCCGGCCTCGGTCATTGCCCACAGGCCGCTGAGCCCGAGCAGGAGGACGGCCCAGAAGGTGTCCACTCCCGTCGGGTGCCTGCGGAGGAAGTCATAGAGGCGCTGCACGTAACCCAGCGTAGGCACCACGCATACGTGTACGAGTCAACCGGAGGAGCGATCCTGTGCGCCGGGCCTACTCCCCAAGGTGGAGACTCCATGCGCCAAATGTGTGGGAAGGGGGGACGGCCCGCGTACCACCCCGCCCGCGCGGGGCGGCGCCCGCCCGTACCGTGGGGCGGGTGACGAACGAGTGGTGCGGGTGGCGCGAGGCCACGGAACGGGCGCTGTACGGTCCCGGTGACGGCTTCTACACACGCCCTGGAGGCCCCGGTCCGGCCGGCCACTTCCGCACCTCCGTGCACGCCTCCCCCCTGTACGCCGAAGCCGTCGCCACCCTCCTGCGCCGGGTGGACGCCGCGCTGGGCCGTCCGGACCAGCTGGCGCTGGTCGATGTGGGCGCGGGGCGCGGTGAGCTGCTGACCGGTGTGCTGGCCGCGCTGCCCGACGAGGTGGCCGCGCGGCTGCGCCCGTGCGCGGTCGAGCGCGCCGCGCGCCCCCGGGGTCTCGATCCGCGGATCGCCTGGCGCAGCGAGCTGCCCGCCCCCGGCTCGGTCACCGGCCTGCTGTTCGCGAACGAATGGCTCGACAATGTGCCGGTGGACGTCGTCGAGACGGACGCGGACGGGGTGCCGCGCCGGGTTCTCGTCCGTGCCGACGGCACGGAGCGGCTGGGCGAGCCGGTGGACGGCGCGGACGCACAGTGGCTGGGCCGGTGGTGGGCGCCCCCGCCCGCGGGTGCCGCCGTGAACGCCCCGGATGCCGCCTCCCCCGGGCTGCGTGCCGAGATCGGCAGGCCCCGGGACGAGGCCTGGGCGCAGGCCGTCCGTACGCTGCGCGCCGGGCTCGCCGTCGCCGTGGACTATGCGCACGAGCAGGGCGACCGGCCACTCTTCGGCACGCTCACCGGCTTCCGCGACGGCCGCGAGGTGGCGCCCGTACCGGACGGGAGCTGCGACATCACGGCGCATGTGGCGCTGGACGCCTGCGCCGGGCCGTCGGCGCAGCGCCTGACCCAGCGCGCGGCGCTGCGTGCCCTGGGGGTGGACGGCCGCCGTCCGCCGCTCGCCATGGCCGCCACCGACCCTGCCGGCTACGTACGGGCCCTGAGCGCGGCCGGGGCCGCGGCGGAGCTGACCGATCCGGCGGGCCTCGGCGGCTTCGGCTGGCTCCTGGAGCCGGTGGGCGGGGCGTGCGCGGGCCTGCTCGGGCCGGCGGACGCCGCCTGAGGGCCAGGGCGGCTCCCTCGGCGGCGTGCTGCAAGACTGTTCCCATGACGGAGACGACGGTCGGCATCGGCGGCGCGGCGGAGAGCACCGACATGGTGCTGAACATCGGCCCGCAGCATCCCTCGACGCACGGCGTGCTGCGACTGCGCCTCGTCCTGGACGGCGAGCGCATCCAGCACGCCGAGCCGGTGATCGGCTATATGCACCGCGGCGCCGAGAAGCTCTTCGAGGCGCGCGACTACCGCCAGATCATCATGCTCGCCAACCGGCACGACTGGCTGTCGGCGTTCTCCAACGAGCTGGGCGTGGTGCTGGCCGTCGAGCGGATGCTCGGCATGGAGGTGCCGGAGCGCGCCGTATGGATGCGGACGCTGCTCGCCGAGCTGAACCGGGTGCTGAACCATCTGATGTTCCTGGGCTCGTACCCCCTGGAGCTCGGCGGGATCACCCCCGTCTTCCACGCCTTCCGTGAGCGGGAAGAGCTCCAGTCCGTGATGGAGGAGATCTCCGGCGGCCGGATGCACTACATGTTCAACCGCGTCGGCGGCCTCAAGGAGGACCTGCCGGCGGGCTGGCTCGGCCGGGCCCGGCACGCCGTCGCCGAGGTGCGCTCCCGGATGGACGTCTTCGACAATCTGGTCCTGGGCAACGAGATCTTCCGCGGCCGGACCCGCGGGGTCGGGGTGCTCGCGCCGGAGACGGTGCACGGGTACGGCGTCTCCGGGCCGATCGCCCGGGCCTCCGGTGTGGACTTCGACCTGCGGCGCGACGAGCCGTATCTGGCGTACGGGGAGCTGCAGTCCACGCTCAAGGTCGTCACCCGCGAGGAGGGCGACTGCCTGGCCCGCTTCGAATGCCTGCTGGAGCAGAGCCACAACGCGCTCGATCTCGCCGATGCCTGCATGGACCGGATCGCGGAGCTGCCGCCGGGGCCGGTCAATCAGCGGCTGCCGAAGGTGCTGAAGGCCCCCGAGGGCGCGACGTACGCCTGGACCGAGAACCCGCTCGGCATCAACGGCTACTACCTCGTCTCCAAGGGCGACAAGACCCCCTACCGCCTCAAGCTGCGCTCGGCGTCGTTCAACAACATCCAGGCGCTGGTGGAGCTGCTGCCGGGCACGCTGGTCGCCGATATGGTCGCCATTCTCGGCTCGTTCTTCTTCGTCGTCGGGGATATCGACAAGTAGACCGGACGGCCGCCTTTGCGCCCTCGTCACGGCCCGGGCGCCTTTGCGCCCTGCCCGTCACGGCCGGCTCGGGCCTGCCGAAAGCCGTCCGGCCCCGGAGCCGGTGAACGCTCCGGGGCCGGACGGCCGTCAGCTCAGGATCAGGAGATGGCGCTGCGCAGGGCGCCGAAGGCGAACTGCTCGGTCTCCTCGTGCGCGGTCAGGTCGATGACCTCGCCGGTGCCCGCGGTCGTGGCGCCGTCGCTCTGCTCGTCCGCGCGCCCGCCGTCCGTCCGCTGCTCGTCGCGGGGCTGCCCGTCGCGGGCGTTCCCGTCACGGGTGTGCTCGCCATCGGCCGCGGCGTCCTCCGCGGACGGCTGTGGACGCGCGTCCGTACGGGCCGCGCGGGCCGTACGTGCCCGCGCACGGGCCGACTGTTCGGCAAGCGCCTCGTCGCCGACGACATCCGCCAGGTCGTCCTCCAGCGGCGTGGACAGCTCCCGGGGGCCGGCGGCGGTCGCATTGCCGAAGAAGTCGAAGCCGCCCTGTGCGCGGGATGCGGCGGGGCGGGACGGGGCGAGGGCGGCTGCGGTGGCCGGGACCGGGCGGAGCGCGGGTCCGGAGGCGGCGGCCGTACGGGCCGGCGCGTCGCCCGTGCGCGGTGCGGCGGCCGCCGGCGGGGTCCCCCGGCCGTTCTCACCGTCCTGGCCGTCCCCGGCATCGCGGGCCGCGGGCGGCCCGGACCGGGTGGCCCCTTCGGCACCGGCACCGGCGCCGTCCCGCGCCAGGCGCGCGGCCTTCTGGGCGGTGCGCTGCCGGGCGGCGTTGCGGGCCAGCTGACGCAGCGCCCGGTCGGCCTCGGCGAAGGTCGCGGTGGCCCGAGCCGGGGCCGGAGCCGGGGATGCGGACGGGTCCTGGCCGTCCCCGTTCGCGGCGGGCTCGCGCCGGACCGGGAACGAAGCCGTCGAGGTCCCCCCTGTCCGGACGAAGTCGAGCGCGCGGGGCAGAGCGGCAGCGGCCGGCAGCGCCTTGGCCGGGGCGGCCGCCTCGATGGCGAGCAGCCGGCGGCCTTCCAGGGCGCTGGCCCGCTCGGTCTCCGCGGTGGCGTAACGGCGCAGCAGGGCGGCGTGTTCGCTGCGCAGCCGGGCCAATTCGGCGCGCTTGGCACGGAGTTTGGTCTCCAGGGCGGCGCGGCGCTCGCGGGATTCCTCCACATCCGTTTCGAGCTCGGCTATCCGCTCCTCGGTGCGCCACTCGTCGCGCACCCGGGCGCGGTCCAGTTCGGCGACCCGTCGGCCGGCGGTACGGTCCCAGCTCCGCAGAAGGACGGCGCCGGTGAGGGCGGCGGCCGCCGCGCCCGCGGCGAGCACCCGTTGCACCAGATCGTCGCCGACACACCACGCGCCCGCGGCGCAGGCAATTGACGCACCGGCGACCGTCGCGGGAGGAAGCAGCCGGTGGAGGGGTGGTGATTGGCGGTGGCGTCCTCGTGGCATGGCCAGAAACTTACCGTGCGTGCGGGACCTATGGGGCCCTGCACACGAATCCGTTTCCCGCTGGTTACTTCTCGACCAGATCCCTGGACTCCGGTCACCGTCTTACCGGTGCCGCCGGAGGCGACGGGCTTCGCCTTGGTGCCGTTCTTCTTCGCGTTGAGGAATTCGGCGAGGGTGGAGGCGTATTCCGGAACGACGTCGAACTGGCCCTTCTCCAAGGCCGGTTCCTACAGCTCGCGACGGTCCAGGGTCTGAACCCGTGTGCGGTAACCGGCATCGTCAGGACGCGGGAAGAGATCTACACACGTGTAACACCGCTTTCACGGCCGCCCGTCCACAAGGGGGCTCCACCACTGGGGACTCCTCGGCCCGCCCCCGTCGGCCGCACCGGCCGCACCGGCCTCAGGCCACCCCGCCGACCGCCCCGGCCTCACACCGACACATCCGCCCCGCCGTTCCCGTTGCCGTCGTCCTCCGGGAGCTTGCACACCCGCTCCAGGAAGACCGCCGCGGCGACCACCGCCACCCCGGCGGCCACCGACAGACCGGCGTAGATCGCCTGGTCCCGGCGCGGCACGGCATCGAGGCCGGTGGTCAGCAAAAACACGCCGACGCCGCCGTACAGCCCCGCGACCAGCGAGGCCACCAGCGCGCTCGCCTGGCCGAAGACCACCGCGCGGGCGGCCACCAGCGGATCGACGCCCTTGGCGCCCGGCCGGCGCTCGCGCTGCGCGCGCAGCCGCGCCCGGAGCGCGAGCGCGGTGGCGGCGAGCACCGCGGCGATCAGCGCCAGCACGATCGGCGCCGCCACCGGAACGCTGGGGAGGGTGCCGAGGGAGTCCCACAGCCGGGCGCCTCCCCATGCCAGCACCCCGGCCGCCAGAAACAGCCCGACCAGCACCTTGATGTGTAGCTGCTTCACCGAGCGATCGCCCCTCGCGCCGTCATGACCATCCCTGCCGCGGCAACCATTCTTACCGTTATGGCCGCCTTGTCCGTCCCGTACGCATGCATCCCGCAGGGAACCGACCCGCAACCCTAACGGCTACTCCGGCAGCCGCAGTTCCAGGTCCGCCCGCGGCGCCACGCCGTCACGGCCGACGGCCGACAGCAGCGCGGCCACCGCACCGTGCCCCGGAACCTCCGCCTCCGGGTCGATGTCGTGCCAGGGCGCCAGCACGAACGCCCGCTCATGGGCGCGCGGGTGCGGCAGCGTCAGCCGCGGGTCGTCGGAGAGCACATCCTGGTACGCCACGATGTCGACGTCGATCGTGCGCGGACCCCAGTGCTCGTCGCGGACCCGCTCGAAGGCCTCCTCGATGGCGTGCCCGCGCTCCAGGAGAGAGGCCGGCGGCAGCGTCGTCTTGATCAGCACCACGGCGTTGAAGTACGCCGGCTGGGAGCCCGGGGCCACACCCCACGGCTCGGTCTCGTAGACCGGGGAGACCGCCTTGACCCGCAGACCAGGGGTGTCCTCCAGCGCGTCGACGGCGCCCTGCAGCGTCTCCAGGCGGTTGCCGAGGTTGCTGCCCAGCGAGATCACGGCGCGTTTGGGGTTGGAGAGCGTCACATCCGCGGCGTCCACCTGCTCCACGACGGAGGCGGGCACCGGCTGTACGGTCGGGTCACCGGGCTGGGGGCGCCGCACGGCGGTGCCATCAGTGGTGGTGGTCGGCTGACGGGCGGAATTCATACTCGGCTCCGAGTGATGGTGATGGTCACGTCATCGAAGGGGACGGTGATGGGCGCGTCCGGCTTGTGCACCACCACCTCCACCTCCTGCACGCCCTCGTGCTTGAGGCACTGGCCGGCGATGCGCTCCGCCAGGGTCTCGATGAGGTCAACGGGCTCGCCCTGCACGACGGCCACCACCTCCTCGGCCACAACGCCGTAGTGCACGGTCTTCGCGAGATCGTCGGAAGCCGCTGCCGGGCGGGTGTCCAGGCCGAGCACCAGGTCGACGATGAAGGTCTGCCCTTCCTCGCGCTCCCGGGGAAACACCCCGTGGTGGCCCCGGGCCTTCAGCCCACGCAGCGCGACACGATCCACGCGAATCACTCCCACTGGTCCACGGCACCTCTGGCGCCACTGTTCGTCGGATTCCGGGCAGCCGCCGGAGCGATCCGGCAACACTGCCCCGGCGTCGAATCTACCTTCGAGGAACGACAGTCCTCGCCTACGGGGGCTATGGACAAGACCCCGTCCTGCTGCTAGAAGCCGCCCTTCGGGACAGCGTCCGGCAAACCGGGAGATCGTCCGCGCGGCCTCTTACCCCCCTGCCCACGCCCCACCCCTACCCGTGCCGCACTTGGCTCGAACGGGTGCGCCCTCGCCCGGATGGCTGACCCCCACCACTGACGACGGGGCAGGGCGCCGCCCCGGACGCAAGGGCGGGCGGCATGGCGAGGCTCACACCCCGTCCGCATCTCGATCGCGCCCCCGTCCGCCCCCGGATCGCGTCCCCGGGCGCACCGCCGCACTCGGACCCGCGCCCCGGGCGCACCGTCCCCTGACAGGGACGCCCCGGCAGCGGGCTCAGAGGGCGTCCTCGTCGCCGTCGCCGGCTCCCCCGGCCTCGTCGTCCTCGTCCTCCTCGTCGCGGTCCGCCAGCACCGGCGAGCCGTGGTGCGACCACACCCGCCAGCCGTCTTCCGTACGCCGGAAGACATTGGTCGCCACGACCAGCTGGCCGATCAGCGGCCCCACCGAGCCGTCGTCCTCGGCGGGCCCGCCGCTGAGGATGTTCTCGGTGCAGGTCACCAGCGCGGTGTCACCGACGACATCGATCTCCACATCGGTGAGGAAGAACTGGATGTACTCGGTGTTCGCCATGATCAAGGCGTACGAGCGCAGCACCTCGCCGCGCCCCCGCAGCACCGGCCACCCGGGGTGGACCACACTCACCTGACCGTCCAGCCACAGCTCGGACAGCGCCTCGTGATCGCCGCGCTCGATGGTCTCGTACAGCGTGGTGTTCGCCTGCTCGACCAGCTCGATGTCCGTCCGTGGGCCCAAGCCGCTCACACCGTTCCCGTCGTGTTCGCCGTCGTGTCGCTCATCTCACCCGCACCGGCCGCACCGGCCGTTCCGCCACGCCGGGCCGCCGCCGCGTCCTCCACGGCACGGGCCACCCGTACCGCGTCCGCGCTCGCCCTGACCTCGTGCACCCGCACCGCCCAGGCCCCCTCTCGCGCCACGATCGCCGACACCGCCGCCGTCGCGGCGTCCCGCTCCCGGGCCGGCGGCGGGGCAGCTCCCTCGTCCCCTGCCAGCACCCTGCCCAGGAACCGTTTCCTCGATGCCGCCACCAGCAACGGACGGCCCAGCGCCCGCAGCCGTGCGAGCCCGGCGACCAGCGCGAGATCGTGCTCCGCGTTCTTGGCGAAGCCCAGGCCGGGGTCGATGACGATCCGGTCCGGGTCGATCCCGCCGGCCACCACGCGCTCCACGCTCCGGGCGAGTTCGTCGACGACCTCCGCGACCACGTCCCCGTAGACGGCGCGGTTGTTCATGTCGATGGACTGGCCACGCCAGTGCATCACCACGAACGGGACGTGGTGCGTGGCCACCACGGGCACCATCGCCGGGTCGGCGGCGCCCCCGCTGACGTCGTTGACCAGGCGTGCCCCGGCCTCCACGGCCTGTTCGGCGACCGAGGCGCGCATGGTGTCGACGGAGACCACGACACCGGCGGCGGCAAGCTCCCGGACGACCGGGACGACCCGGCGCAGCTCCTCGGCCTCGTCCACCCGCGCCGCGCCCGGCCGGGTCGACTCACCGCCCACGTCCACCATGTCGGCGCCCTGCGCCACCAGGTCGAGGCCGTGTTTGACGGCGAGTTCGGTATCGAACCAGTCACCGCCGTCGGAGAACGAATCGGGCGTCACATTGACGACGCCCATCACCGCGCAGCGTTCCCAGTCCGGCAGTCCGGCCACCCGGCCACGCAAGGTACTCATGGCACCAGCCTAGGCCGTGTGCCGACCGGCCGGATTGCTGCCGTCGGCTGCGGGGCCGCCCGGGCGCCGGCACGCTCCGGGACGATACGGAACGACTCCCTCCGGCGCCTGGTCCGGCAGTCGGTCAGGCGGTCGGTCAGGCCGCCCGCTCGACCGCGCCCGCCGCCCTGACCGGCTCCGGCGTGTGCACGCACGGCCGCGGCTCGGCGGGCTTCCGGCGCCGCAGTACGCGCGGCAGGCTCAGCTCCAGATAGCCCTCGGCCTGCAGCGCCGCCAGGCCGATCCGGGGGATGTCGCGGCTGTTGCGGAAGACCACGAAGCGGGGCTCCCAGCGCGGCCGGAACTTGTCGTTGAACTTGTACAGCGACTCGATCTGGTACCAGCGGGACAGGAAGACCAGCATCCCGCGCCAGACCCGGATGACCGGCCCCGCGCCCAGCTTCTCGCCCCGCTCCAGGGAGGACCGGAAGACCGCGAAGTTCAGCGACACCTGCTTGATCCCGAGGTCCGGGGCGGCCTGCAGTGCGGCGACGATCAGCAGCTCGTTCATGCCGGGGTCGGCACTGCGGTCGCGCCGCATCAGCTCCAGGGAAATGCCGCTGTCGCCCCACGGCACGTAGTGCTGCATCGCCTTCAGGTCCCCGTACGGGCCGGGCTCCTCGCCCTCGCCGGCCGCCAGATGCGCGGTGGCGATCACCGCGTCGCCGTCGGCCACCGGGTCGATCCGGCCCAGCGCCATGGAGAAGCCGCGCTCGGTGTCGGTGTCCCGCCAGGCGTCCGCGGCCTTCTGGACCTGCGCCAGTTCGGCCGGGTCCAGATCGCGCACCCGGCGCACCCGGGTCTCGTAACCGTTGCGCTCGATGCGCTTGACCATCTGCCGTACGTTGCGCATCGCGCGGCCGGCGAGGGTGAAGTCGGCCACCTCCACGATCGCCTCGTCGCCGAGCTCCAGCGCGTCCATCCCGGTCTCCCGGGTCCACACCTGGCCGCCGGTCTCGCTGCAGCCGGTGACCGCCGGGGTCCAGGAGTGCGCCTTGGCCTCCGCCATGAAGCGCTCGATGGCGCCCGGCCAGGCCTCGACATCGCCTATCGGGTCGCCGCTGGCGAGCATCACACCAGAGATCACCCGGTAGCAGACGGCGGCCTTGCCGGTCGGGGAGAAGACCACGCCCTTGTCGCGGCGCAGCGCGAAGTAGCCGAGCGAATCACGGGCGCCGTGCCGGGCGAGCAGTTCGCGCAGCTGCTGCTCGTCGTCGCCGGTCAGCCGGGCCGCCGGGTGCTCGGGGCGGAAGGCGAGGTACGCGGTGGTGGCGACCGTCAGCAGGCCGAGCGCGCCGAGGGAGTAGCCGACGGTGTAGTCCACGTGCTCGGTGTAGCCGATCGGACCCTCGAAGCCGCACAGGCCCCACAGGACGTGCTGGACACGGTCCCAGACGGAGGGCGAGCCGATGATCTTGTTGGGGTGGGAGCTGACGATGATCATGCCGATGCCGAAGCCGGCACCGCCGAGCACGACGAAGTTGGCCACCGCCTTCCAGCGGCTGCGCGGGTCGGGCAGCGCCGCGAACTCCCTGCGGTGCCACACCAGGAACGCCAGCAGGGCCAGCGAGAGCACCGCGCCGAACACGGAGTGCCGGTAGACCAGCTGAGCGGCGATCCCCACCGGGAGCAGCGCCACGGCCGCTCCCCAGGCCCGCCGCTTACGCCGCTTGAGCCCGTGGGCCAAAAGGAGCAGCAGGATGCCCACGACGAGGGACGCGGCGGCCGCCAGCGGGCTCACCGCGCCCGGCAGCACCTCCGCGAGGGCGTGCACCCGGCTGTGCCGGAACCGCGGGAACATCCCGGCGGCGAGGTTCAACAGGCCGACGACCACACCGGCCGTGCCGACGCACGCCGGCACCACTTCGGGCCGCGGACCGCGGAGCCAGCGTGGCGGACGCCACGCAACCTTCTCCGACTTTTCGCCATCTAGCCTGTCAGACATCACTTTCCCGTCGCCCCGGTCGAGAGAACGTGCGAGCCTTGTCGCAGCATCTGGACTTTATGCGCCCTGTATGACGGCGTTTCAGGGCTAAGGGTTCCACCAGCGGTACGGATGGCCCGGCCGCCCGGAAGAAAGCACCACATGGGTCTCACCAGCAAGAAAGTGCTGCTTCTTGCCGTCCTCGTTGCGGTGGCACTGTTCGCCCTCACCGTTTGGCTCTGGCCCCGCCTGGCCAAGGGGAACTGGCGCGCCGTCCTCGGCCGTGTCGGACTCCTGTTGGCGACCCAGCTTTCCCTCTTCGCCGTGATCGGCCTGTCCGCCAACAACTCGTTCGGCTTCTACGCGTCCTGGGCCGACCTCTTCGGCCAGGAGCAGGAGCCGGGTGTGGTCACCAATTACCAGACCGGACCGAACGGCACCAAGCTGCAGATGCTGGGTACCGAGCGGGTCAGCGTCCGGAACGGGTCGCGCCCGGCGGTCGGCGGCCGCATCGACAAGGTGTTGATCCAGGGCGAACACTCCCGGATCGCCAGCCCCGCCTTTGTCTATCTGCCGCCGCAGTACTTCCAGAAGGAATACGCGCACAAGAAATTCCCGGCGGCCCTGGTGCTCACCGGCTATCCGGGCACCGCCCAGGCGCTCTACAAAAAGCTGCATTTCCCGCAGACCCAGCACGAACTGCTCAAGAAGCACAAGATGCGGCCGACCGTCCTGGTGATGATGCGTCCGACGGTCGCGCCGCCCCGCGACACCGAGTGCATGGACATACCGCGCGGCCCGCAGACCGAGACCTTTTTCACCAAGGACCTGCGTGCGGATATCGCCGGGCACTACCGAATAGGGCGCGAGGCCGAGAGCTGGGGTGTCATCGGTGACTCCACCGGCGGCTACTGCGCGCTGAAGATGACCATGCGCCACCCCGACGCGTACTCCAGCGCCGTCGCCCTCTCCGGTGTCTACAAGGCCCCCCTCGACGCCACCACCGGCGACCTCTTCGGCGGCAACCCGCAGCTGCAGCGCGAGAACAACCTGCTGTGGCGTCAGCAGCACCTGCCGGCCCCCGAGGTGAACCTGCTGGTCACCAGCAGCAAACAGGGGGAGGGCAATTACCACCAGACGCTGCGGTTCATCCAGCAGACGAAGTCACCGAGCCGGGTCTCGTCGATCATCCTCGACAGCGGCGGCCACAACTTCAACACCTGGCGCCGCGAGATCCCGGCCGCCCTGGAGTGGCTGGGCAACCACCTCAAGGCCTGACGGGGCGGTACGCGTCCATATGGCCCTGCCCTCGGCCGGGTTCCTCAAGCAGCGTCTTGAGGGGCCCGGCCGTTGGCGTTCTCGGGCACGCGCCACGGCGAGCGAGTACCGGGCTCGCGCCTCGGCGGGCGGGTATCGGGCTCCTCGCCTCGGCGGGCGGGTATCAGGCTCCTCGCCTCAGCGGGCGAGTATCAGGCTCATCGCCTCGGCACGCGTGGCGGCGTCGCGCAGCTGGCCGCGGACGGCCGACGTCGTCGTCTTGGCTCCCGGCTTGCGTACGCCGCGCATGGTCATGCACATGTGCTCGCACTCGATGACGACGATCACGCCGCGCGGCTCCAGGATCTCCATCAGCGAGTCCGCGATCTGCGTGGTCAGACGTTCCTGCACCTGCGGCCGCCGGGCGTACACATCGACCAGCCGGGCCAGCTTGGACAGGCCGGTGATCTTGCCGTCGGCGGACGGGATGTAGCCGACGTGCGCCACGCCGACGAACGGCACCAGATGGTGCTCACAGCTGGACACCAGCTCGATGTCCTTGACCAGCACCATTTCGTCATGGCCGAGGTCGAACGTGGTGGTGAGCACGTCCTCCGGCTTCTGCCACAGCCCGGCGAAGATCTCCTTGTACGCCCGTGCCACCCGCGCCGGCGTCTCCAGCAGTCCCTCTCGGTCCGGGTCCTCGCCCACCGCGATGAGCAGCTCGCGGACGGCGTTCTCGGCGCGCTTCTCGTCGAATGTGCCGATCTTGCCGTCGACGCCCAGCGTCACAGGGTCGGTCATGTGGTGCCTCGTTCCTTCTGCGCCCGCTCGTAATCGCGGTGGAATCGCGAAATGCCGCGCCCCCCAGATTAAGCCTGGGGGGCGCGGCATTTATTCCGGGGCCGTGGGCCCGGGAATCAGCTCTCGGGACGCTGGTCCTCGGGGGCTTCCGCCTTCTCCGTGGAGACGGAGGCGGTCGTGGTCACCGAGCCGTTGGCCGGGGCCAGCTCCCGCGGCGAGAGCACCGGCGGGCGGCTGGAGGGCGTACGGCGCGAGGAGCCGGTCCAGGCCGGGCGGGCCGGGCGCTTGACCACGTGCTTGAAGAGCTCGGCGATCTCCTCCTTGTTGAGGGTCTCCTTCTCCAGCAGCGTCAGCACCAGGTTGTCCAGCACATCGCGGTTCTCGACCAGGATCTCCCACGCCTCGTTGTGCGCGGTCTCGATGAGACTCTTGACTTCCTCATCGACCAGCGCGGCGACCTCTTCCGAGTAGTCGCGCTGGTGACCCATCTCACGGCCCAGGAAGGGCTCGGAGTTGTCGGTACCGAACTTGATCGCGCCGAGCCGTTCGGTCATGCCGTACTGCGTGACCATCGCGCGGGCCGTTGCGGTGGCCTTCTCGATGTCGTTGGCGGCACCCGTGGTCGGGTCGTGGAAGACCAGCTCCTCGGCCGCGCGGCCGCCCAGCATGTACGCCAGCTGGTCGAGCATCTCGTTGCGGGTCGTGGAGTACTTGTCCTCGTCGGGCAGGACCATGGTGTAGCCCAGGGCCCGGCCGCGGGACAGGATCGTGATCTTGTGCACCGGGTCGGAGTTCGGTGAGGCCGCCGCGACCAGGGCGTGTCCGCCCTCGTGGTACGCGGTGATCTTCTTCTCCTTCTCGGACATGATCCGGGTCCGCTTCTGCGGGCCGGCCACGACGCGGTCGATCGCCTCGTCCAGGAAGTGGTTGTTGATCAGCTTCTCGTCGCTCCGGGCCGTCAGCAGCGCGGCCTCGTTGAGCACGTTCGACAGATCGGCACCGGTGAAGCCGGGGGTGCGCTTGGCGACGGCCGAGAGGTCGACGTCCTGGGCGACCGGCTTGCCCTTCTGGTGGACCTTGAGGATTTCGAGACGTCCCTGCAGGTCCGGGCGGTCGACGGCGATCTGCCGGTCGAAACGGCCGGGGCGCAGCAGCGCCGGGTCGAGGATGTCCGGACGGTTCGTGGCGGCGATCAGGATCACGCCGCCCTTGACGTCGAAGCCGTCCATCTCGACCAGCAGCTGGTTGAGGGTCTGCTCGCGCTCGTCGTGGCCACCGCCCAGGCCCGCACCGCGGTGCCGGCCGACGGCGTCGATCTCGTCGACGAAGACGATCGCCGGGGCGTTCGTCTTGGCCTGCTCGAAGAGGTCACGGACACGGGAGGCACCGACACCGACGAACATCTCGACGAAGTCGGAGCCGGAGATCGAGTAGAACGGGACGCCCGCCTCGCCGGCGACGGCACGCGCCAGCAGCGTCTTGCCCGTTCCGGGCGGGCCGTACAGCAGCACGCCCTTGGGGATCTTGGCGCCGACGGCCTGGAACTTCGCCGGCTCCTGCAGGAACTCCTTGATCTCGTGGAGCTCCTCGACCGCCTCGTCCGACCCCGCGACGTCCGAGAACGTCGTCTTGGGGGTGTCCTTGGTGATCAGCTTCGCCTTCGACTTCCCGAAGTTCATCACTCGGGAGCCGCCGCCCTGCATCTGGTTCATCAGGAACAGGAAGACGACCACGATGAGGACGAAGGGGAGCAGCGAAAGCAGCACCGAGACGAATGGGTTCTGCTTCGACGGGGAGACGGTGTACCCGTCCTTGATCTCGCCGGTCTGGTACTTGGCCTGCAGGTTCTTGGCCACGTCGACGCCCTGGTCGCCGATGTAGCTCGCCTGGAGCTTGTTGGAGCCGTCGATCTTGTTGGAGCCCGACAGCTCAATCTTGATCTTGTTCTCGTCACCGGTCGTCAGCTCGGCGGATTTCACCTTGTTGTCAGCGATCGCCTTGACGACCTGACCGGTGTCCACCGTCTTGTAGCCGCCGGACGAGCCGACGACCTGCATCAACACGACCACGGCGAGGACGGCCAGCACGATCCACATGACCGGCCCACGGAAGTATCGCTTCACGTCCATCCATACGGAGCCGCTGAGGCCCCGTCCCTCCTGCCACAGTGAGGCACAACGCCCTTGGGAGGGCTGGTCGTGCGTACGGTGTATTACTGGCCCGAAAAAGAACTGCCTTCGGACGGTACCCCAGCATTGTCACCCGGCGCCTGCGCCGAGGGTGAACACGAAGCCGAGGATTCCGTTCTCCCTGCTCCAACGGCGGGAGGCCCCGAAGGGTTCCCGCCGCCCCGCGGCAGCCGGTCCGGGCCCCGCCCGGCCAGGCCGGCCGGACGGGCACACAAAGCGCCCTCAGCCGCCGTAGACGTGCGGCGCGAGAGTACCGACGAACGGCAGATTGCGGTACTTCTCCGCGAAATCGAGGCCGAACCCCACCACGAACTCGTTGGGGATGTCGAAGCCGATCCACTTCACGTCGATGGCGACCTTGGCCGCGTCCGGCTTGCGCAGCAGCGTGCAGACCTCCAGCGAGGCCGGCTCCCGCGAGCCGAGGTTCGACAGCAGCCACGACAGCGTCAGACCGGAGTCGATGATGTCCTCGACGATCAGGACGTGCTTGCCCTTGATGTCGGTGTCGAGGTCCTTGAGGATGCGGACCACACCGGAGGACTGGGTGCCCGCGCCGTACGACGACACGGCCATCCAGTCCATCGTGACGGGGGTGGACAGCGCGCGCGCCAGGTCCGCCATGACCATCACGGCGCCCTTGAGGACACCGACGATGAGCAGGTCCTTGCCCGCGTACTCCGCGTCGATCTTCGCGGCCAGCTCCGCCAGCTTCGCGTCGATCTCTTCCTTGCTGATGAGAACCGACTGAAGGTCGGAGCCCATGTCCTTGTCGTCCACCCGTGCCACTCTCGCTCTGTTCGGTGTTCGCGTCAGTCGTGAGACTTCGGATGCGGGGCAGCGTCTGCGGCTCAGCCCTGCCGGATCACCAGTCTGCCACCCTGCCGTCGCACACCCACTCGCCCGGGGAGGTTGATGGCCCCCTGCCCCCGCCAGGCCGTGATGAGCCGGTCCACTTCTTCGATGTGGCGGGCGAAGAGCGAACCGGCCGGTGCGCCGGCGCCGATGACGGCCCGGCGCAGCACCCGGCGGCGCACCGCGGGAGGCAGGGCGAAGAGAGCGGCGACGTCGAGGGTGCCGGTGTCGTCGAGGACCGTGCCCTCCGCGTCCGCGGCCCAGGCGTCCAGGGCGTCGGCATCGTCGCGGGAGAGCTGGGCGGTCCGGGCCAGCGCCTCGACGACGCCCTTGCCGAGCGCCTTCTCCAGGGCGGGCAGGCCCTCGTGGCGGAGGCGTGAGCGGGTGTAGGCGGGGTCGGTGTTGTGCGGGTCGTCCCAGACGGGCAGCGACTGGATCAGACAGGCCTTGCGGGCGGTCTGGCGGTCCACGTCGAGGAAGGGGCGGCGGTAGCGGCCGTCCCTGCCGCTGGTCGCCGCCATACCGGAGAGCGAGCGGGTCCCGGAGCCGCGGGCGAGGCCGAGCAGCACCGTTTCCGCCTGGTCGTCGCGGGTGTGGCCGAGGAGGACCGCGGTGGCGCCGTGGCGCTCGGCGGTGGCATCCAGGGCGGCGTAACGAGCGTCACGGGCGGCGGCTTCCGGTCCGCCCGCCCCTCGCCCGCCACCACCCCGGTACGCGGTGCCGTGCGCCACCCTGTTCGGCGCTTCCACATCGACGGCGACGACCTCGACGGGGTCCAGTCGCAGGCTCCGCAGCCGCAGGGCGACCTCGGCGGCGCGGAGGTCCGAGCCCTCCTGGAGGCCGTGGTCGATGGTGACGCCCCCGGCGCGGACCCCGAGCTTGGGGGCCTCGAAGGCGAGAGCGGAGGCGAGCGCCATCGAATCGGCGCCGCCGGAGCAGGCGACGAGCACGAGCGGGGGCTCGTGCCGGTCCTGCGCGCAGTGGTGGGTGAGGACGTCGTGGAGTACGCGGCGGACCGCCAGGCGTATCGCGGCGACCGCTGGATGGGGACCCATGTCCGTTTCCAATCGTTCAGCTGGGAGCCCGCCGGTGAGGGCATCTTCGTCACACAGAGTGCCTAGATGGTGACAGAGGCGAGCGGTTCCCCGAGCATTGCACGCCTATCCATCCGTAACGGTCCCTCAGACGGGTGATTGAAGGGGCGCGCTACTGCCACCCGGCGTGCCCAGCTCACGCCGTTCGATTACGGTGCCCCGTCCGCTTTGCGGTGCACCCGCGCGACCCAGTCCGCCGGTTTGGCGATCTCTTGTTTGGTCGGGAGGGTGTTCGGCGACGTCCAGACGCGGTTGAAGCCGTCCATCCCGACCTCCTCGACGACCGCGCTGACGAACCGCTCGCCGTCGCGGTACTGCCGCAGCTTGGCGTC
The DNA here is from genome assembly GCF_036048035.1 of Streptomyces sp. NBC_00400. Lineage (NCBI taxonomy): Bacteria > Bacillati > Actinomycetota > Actinomycetes > Kitasatosporales > Streptomycetaceae > Streptomyces > Streptomyces sp. NBC_00400. Next base: position 3,560,405 of record NZ_CP107940.1, read on the forward strand.
CAGGCCGAGCAGCTTGCGCAGCGCCTGGTCCAGCCGCCCGGCGCCGCTGGCCCGGCGCTTCTGGAACTTCTCGCGGATCTCGGCGACCGACGGCACGACATCGGGGCCCACGCCGTCCATCACGTAGTCGGCGTGGCCCTCCAGCAGGGACATCACCGCCGTCAGCCGGCCCAGGATCTCGCGCTGCGCGGGCGTCTGGACGAGATCGACGAGGGAGCGGCTGCTCTCCTCCTCGCCCTCCTCGCCCTCGGGCTTGGCGCCGGCCAGCGACTGGGCGGCCTCGCGCAGCCGCTCCAGGAGGGTGCCCGGATCGATGTCCGTCTCGCCGAGGAACGCCTGGATCTCGCCCTCGATGTGGTCCCGCAGCCAGGGAACGGCGGTGAACTGGGTGCGGTGGGTCTCCTCGTGGAGGCACACCCACAGCCGGAAGTCGTGCGGTTCCACGTCCAGCTCGCGCTCCACGTGCACGATGTTGGGCGCGACGAGCAGCAGCCGTCCGCCCTGTGCCCCCGCCGGCAGGTCCCGGGAGGCCGGGGCGAAGGTCTCGTACTGGCCGAGGACCCGCGAGGCCAGGAACGACAGCAGCATGCCCAGCTCCACGCCGGTGACCTTGCCGCCCACCGCGCCGAGCACCGCGCCGCCGGGGACCGCCGAGCGGCGGTCCTCCATCTTGGCCAGCAGCGGCTTGAGCACGGCCCGGAAACCAGCGACGTTCGCCTTGATCCAGCCGGGCCGGTCCACGACGAGGACCGGCGTGTCATGCGGCGCCTCGCCCGTCGCGTCGGGCTGTGCCATCCGCGTAAAGGCCCGGACGTGCGCCTCGGAGGACTTGGCGTGCTTGCGCAGCTCGGCGACGATCGCGCGCGCCTCGTCCCGGCTCACCTCTGGCCCCGGCCGTACGAACCGGGTCGCGGTCGCGACCGCGAGGTTCCAGTCGACCATCTCGGTTCCACCGATGCTCGTCATGAGTTCACCGTACGTGGGCGCCTCGCCGGGGGGTAGCGGACTGTGGGTTTCGCGGTGCGCTGCGCCTTGTTTGCGGCCCACGTTTTTGGCTTTCCCGCCGTGGGGGTTGCTCGCCTTTGCGCCTGCGGCGGGCGGGGTCCGCTGCGCGGGGCTGTGGGTGCGGTGACGGGCCTGCGGGGCAGGGGTGTGGGACTGCTTCGCTTTACGTCCCACACCCCTGCCCCTCCGGCCCGTCACCTCCCGTGAGTGGATGAGTGGCAGGTGGGTGGGGGCGGGCGGAGGTCTCGGGGTCTAGCGGCAGCCGCAGTTGGCTACTGCGGAGGCGAGTTTGTCGAGGGCGTTCTGGGCGCCCTGGGGGTCGGTGGTGCCGGTGGTCATGAAGGAGAAGACCAGGAGGCGGCCGTCGGCGTCGACGACGGTGCCGGCCAAGGTGTTCACGCCGGTGAGGGTGCCGGTTTTGGCGCGTACGGCGCCGGCGCCGGCGCTCTGGCCCCGGTAGCGGTTGCTGAGGGTGCCGGTGAAGGCGGCCACCGGAAGGCCGGTGAGGACGGGGCGCAGCGCGGGCCGGTCGGGCGACGAGGCCTGCAGCAGGAGGTGGGAGAGCAGGGCGGCGGTGACCTTGTCGTCGCGGTCCAGGCCGCTGCCGTCCTCGAAGACCGCGCCGGACAGGGGCAGGTGCTGCCGGGCGAGGGCGGTGTGGACGGCCTTTCCGGCGCCGGTGAAGCTGGCCGGCTGGTGTGCGGCGAGGGCGGTCTGGCGGGCCAGGGCCTCGGCGATGTCGTTGTCGCTGTAGGTGAGCATCCGCTCGACGAGCGCGGACAGCGGCAGCGAGCGGACGGTGGCGATCCGGTCGGGCTTCTTGGGGGCCTTGGCGGCTGCCGGGTCGCCGTCGACCGTGATGCCGCGCTCGTGGAGCAGTCCGGCGAAGGTGCGGGCCGCGTCGCGGGCCGGGTCGGTGCTGCGGGGGGCGGTGCCGTGGTCGCTGTCGTCGAGGCGTCCCTCGTCGGTCATCAGGGCGGTGACGGGGGCGATGTTCTCGTTCGGGCCGATGGGGTGCAGGGCGGAGCCCGTGTACGCGCCGGTGTCGTAGCCGAGGCCGACCTTGGTGGTGTGGCGCTTCTTGAGGGCGCGGGCGGTGGCGTCGGCGAGGGTGCGCAGATTCGCGGGCTGTTCCTCGGTGCCGTGCCGCGGGGCGCGGGCGGTGAGGGTGGGGTCGCCGCCGCCGGCCAGGACGATGCGGTTCTTGCCGCCCATGACGACGGTGGTGTCGATGCGGTGGTCGGGCCCGAGCGCGGAGAGCGCGGCGACGGCGGTGGCGAGCTTGACGGTGGAGGCGGGGGTGGCGGCCTTGCCCTGGCCCTCGCCGAAGACCTCGCGGCCCGCGGCGACGTCGAGGACGGAGGCGGTACGCAGGGGGCCGAGCGCGGGGTCCTTCAGCAGCGGTGCGAGCGCGTCGGCCAGCCCCCCGTCGGTGGGCACGGGGGCCGCGCCGCGGCCCGCTGAGCCGGGCGCCGCATCGCCGAGCGCGGGCAGGACGGGCGGGGCGCTGGGCGCCGGCCCGGGGTCGGCGGCGTGATGCTCACCACTGGCACCGTCCATGGAGCCCGCCTGTGCGCGCTCGGCCGTACGCTGACCCGAGTCCCACGGCCCCGCCGCTGCCACCGCGGCGAGCGCGACCGCCAGGCCGGTGGCTGCGGAGACCGCCGTCAGCCGCCAGGTTTGCCGGGTATGGCGCGGTGTGGCCTCCCATGCCTGCCGCGCGGCCTCGGCCGTACGTCGCGCCGCGTCGCCCGCGCGCTGCGCCGCACGGACCGCCGCGCGCGTCGCCGCCCGCCCGGACCGCTGCGCCGACTGCCATCTGACCTGCCACTTTCCGGTCTCCGGCACCTCGGACCAGCCCCTTTCGCCACCACACACCTGCGTGGGGGACACTTAATCACCAGACGTATGTGTTGATCATGGAGGAGCCACCCGTGGAGTTCGACGTCACCATCGAGATCCCGAAGGGTTCGCGGAACAAGTACGAGGTGGACCACGAGACCGGTCGGATCCGCCTGGACCGTCGACTCTTCACCTCGACCAGCTACCCGGCCGACTACGGCTTTGTCGAGAACACCCTGGGCGAGGACGGCGACCCGCTGGACGCGCTGGTCATCCTGGACGAGCCGACCTTCCCCGGTTGCCTCATCAAGTGCCGTGCCATCGGCATGTTCCGGATGACGGACGAGGCCGGCGGCGACGACAAGCTGCTGTGTGTCCCGGCGTCCGACCCGCGTGTGGAGCACCTTCGGGACATCCACCACGTGTCGGAGTTCGACCGCCTGGAGATCCAGCACTTCTTCGAGGTCTACAAGGACCTGGAGCCCGGCAAGTCCGTCGAGGGCGCCAACTGGGTCGGCCGCACCGAGGCCGAGGCCGAGATCGAGGCCTCGTACAAGCGCCTCGAGGCGCAGGGCGGCAAGCACTGACACAGCCGTACGGTCCCGGCGCGCGGCGGGGTTTTTCCGACCGCGGCGCGCCGGGATCCGCGGACTGATTTTCTTACGCGAACGGGCGGCACCCGGTTGGGTTGCCGCCCGTTGTGCGTGTCGCGGGCGGTGTGCCGCCCGCCGGGGACCGCCGCCTAGAAGCCGCGGGTGCGCTTGGCGGCGCGGCGGCCGCCGGCCTCCTCGATGCCGGGCGCCCGCAGGAACAGGCGGGCGACCTCGGCGCCGAGGTTGACCCCCACCGCGATGGCCAGCGCCAGCGAAGCGGCCTGGACCAGCGACGTCAGGCCCTGCGGCAGATGCCCCTGGGCGAAGTTGAGCAGGCCGAAGTACGTGGCGCTACCGGGCAGCAGCGGGCCGATGGCCGCGGTGACGTACGGCAACGCGGACGCATAGCGGTAGCGGGAGAGCAACTGGCCGAAGAGGCCGACCAGTCCGGCCGCGATCGCGGTGGCGGGCACGGCGTTTATCCCGGCGACGTAGGTGAGCGCGCCGTACACCACCCAGGCGACGCCGCCGTTCAGGGTCGCAAACGCCACGGTGTGACGTTCCTGCTGCAGCAGCACGCAGAACGCCAGCGCCAGCAGCATCGCCGCGACCGTCTGCACCAGCGGCTCGTTGTAGTCCCCCAGCGACTGCTCGGGGTTGAGCCGCCGCAGGCCGGGGTTCAGCTGAAGACCGATGTAGAGCACGCTGAGCACGCCGACGACGATGCCGACGATGAGGTAGCCGACCTCCAGCAGACGGGCGGCGGCGGTGATGTAGTAGCCGGTCAGCCCGTCGTGGACGCCGGCGACCAGGGCCCGCCCCGGGATCAGCGCGAACAGTCCACCAGTGATCACCGCGGACGCCTGCACATTGAGGTGGGCCAGGCCGAAGGCGACGCCCACCGCCGCGGGCGGCATCGCGGCGACCACGAACTGGTAGAACTCCGGCAGTCCGCGCCCGGACGCGAGCCAGGCCAGCCGGTCGCCGAGCATCGAGCCCACTGCGGCCGCGACGAACACCAGCATGGTGCCGCCGACCAGCATGGAGGCCGCACCGGACAGCAGCCCGGAGGCCACCGTCAGCGCCCAGCTCGGGTACGGATGGCGGTTACGGCGGATCTCGGCGAGTCCGCGGTAGGCCTCTTCGAGGGTGATGTCCTCGGAGGCGATGTCGTCGACGAGCCGGAAGACCGCGGACAGCCGGTTGTAGTCGACGCCGCGGCGCCGGACCGTACGGCTGGCGGTGACCGGGTCGTCGACCAGCGACGGCTGGTAGGAGATCGACAGCAGGGTGAAGGTGACCGTCGGCTCGACGCGCTCCAGCCCGTAGGCGTGCGCCACACCGAACATCGCGGCCTCGACGTCCTCGGCGCCCTCGCCGCCGGCGAGCAGGATCTCCCCGATACGCAGCGTCAGGTCGAGCACGCGGGGTACGGCCGGGCCGCTCTCGTCGTCGGCCCGCTCCAGGCGCTCGGGGACCGGCCGCTCCCCCACCGGCATCCGGAGCATCGTGCGCATCCGGTCCTGCCAGGGAGCCTCCTTGGTGAGGCGGACGGCGGGGATGCCGTGCGGCGGGGTGAAGGCGTAGCTCAGGGCGGTCGAGCCGGCGGGCATCGGGGTCTGGCCGGTGGTGCCGCTGGGCGGCGCGAACGCCGAGCCCTCCTGCTCCGCGGGAGTCTCCGGGCGCAGGCCGGTGGGCAGCGCGAATTCGGAGGTGGGGTGCTCGTCCTCGGGCAGCGGCGGATACGGCACACCCAGCGGCGGGGTGAAGGCGCTGTGCACCTCGTCCGGCTGGGGCTTGCGCTCCTCGGAATCTGCCGGGTCCGAGCCGCCGCCGCTGCCGCTGCTGCTGCCACTTCCGCTCGCGCCGCGCTGGCCGCGTTGTGGGTCCGACGCCACGGTTCTTCGCTCTCCTCGTAAGCCTCCTGACGGATACGAAGGACACGATGCCTGATAGGGGTGGGCGGCGCGTGCGCGGGGGCGACGTTTCGGCTGCCGGTCCGCTGCGCTTTGCCGGCGGGCGGCGGGGGCAGGGGGGCGTTTTCGGCTGTCACGCCGCCGTGGCGTCTGTGACGGTTGCCGCTGCGCGGGGCCGTGGGTGGGAAATGAGGGGTGGCTGGTTGTCAGCGCTTGGCGTGGCGGCCGCGGCGGGTGTCGGGGGCGGTGCCGTGGGCGCGGTCCGCCGGGTGGGACGGGGCGGGCTGCTCGTTCTTGGCCTTGCCGCGGGCGCGGAGGTACTCGATGGCGATCGGCACGACGGAGACCAGCACGATCGCGACCAGGATCAGCTCGATGTGCTTGTGGACGAACGCGATGTTCCCCAGCGAGGCGCCGAGCAGCGTGACGCCGGCGCCCCACAGTGCGCCGCCGATCAGGTTGAAGGTGATGAAGGAGCGGTAGTTCATCCGGCTCACACCGGCGATGATCGGCGTGAACGTCCGCACGATCGGTACGAAGCGGGCCAGGATCAGCGACTTGGGGCCGTGCTTCTCGAAGAACGCATGCGCTTTCTCGACGTTCTCCTGCTTGAAGAGGCGGGAGTCGGGGCGCTTGAAGAGCGAGGGGCCGACCTTGCGGCCGAAGAGATAGCCCGCCTGGTCACCGAGGACCGCGGCCAGCACCACCAGGGAACACACCAGCCACAGCGGCCGGTCCAGCTGGTTCGTCGTCACCAGCAGTCCGGTGGTGAACAGCAGCGAGTCGCCCGGCAGGAAGAAGCCGATCAGCAGGCCGGACTCCGCGAAGACGATGACCAGGACGCCGGCCAGGCCGAAGGTCGCGATCAGATAGTCCGGGTCCAGCCACTGGGGGCCGAGCGCGAGAGTATTCACGGGGTGAAGGCTCCTGGGTCGAGGGCGCCGGATCGTGCGGTGCGACGAGCGAAGCGACGAGGGTGCAGGCGCGTGTGCGGCCCAAAACTATCAACGCCACACGGCCCCCCGTGGTTCCAGGCGGGCCCCGGGGGCCCCACCCGAGCGCCCCCGACCGCTGGCCGCGCCCGAGGGACCGGGTGATGCTGGCCGCAAGGAGGTGCGCGCCATGGGCATCGAGGAGTACGGCGGCGGGCAGCATGCGCAGTCCGATGTGCTGGTGGTCACGACCAACGACGTCCCGGGGTTTCACGTGGAACGTGTCATCGGCGAGGTCTTCGGCCTGACCGTGCGCTCGCGCCACCTCGGCAGCCAGATCGGCGCGGGCCTGAAGTCGATGATCGGCGGCGAGCTGCGGGGCCTGACCAAGACCCTGGTCGAGACCCGTAACCAGGCGATGGAACGGCTGGTGGAGCAGGCCCGCTCGCGCGGTGCGAATGCGGTACTGATGTTCCGCTTCGATGTCACGGAGGCCGCGGACGTGGGCACCGAGGTGTGCGCCTACGGGACGGCTGTGGTGCTCTCCCCGCAGGGCTGAGCACCGGTCCGGGATGTGCGGAGGGTGGCGTACCGCCCCCGGAGCAACAGGCAGAAGCAGGCCGTACGGGCCGGGGCGCGCTCCCGGCCCGTACGGATCACAGGTGGCGGACGGCGTTGGCCAGCATCGCGTCCCGCATGTAGACGGCGAGGCCGGGCCTGATGGCCTCGTAGGTGGCGGTGAACCGCTCGTCGGTGACATACATCTCGCCGAGCCCGCTGTGCATCTCGTAGGGGCAGTCGTAGTACGTGCCGCTGATGAACCGGCGGTGCTCCTCCGCGACGTTCATGGCCGCCTCGGAGTCCGCCGGCACGTCCTGTGCGAGCAGGTCCGCCATCCTGCGGTGCAGGGCGTCGAACTCCGCCGTCAGCCGCTTCCAGTCGTCCTTGGTGTACGTGGCCGCCCTGCGCTGCGACTCCTTGTAGGCGTCCGTGCCGCCCCAGCGTTCCTCGGCCTCCGCGGCGTACTCGTCGGGGTCGAAGTCCCCGAAGACCTCGAACTTCTCCTCCGGTGTGAGCCGTACGTTCATCCTGCGTGCCTCCATCGCGTGTTCGACGGCCGCGGCCATCTCCTGGAGTCTGCCGATCCGCCCGGTCAGCAGGTCGTGCTGGCGCCGCAGATGTTCCTGCGGGTCCGCGTGCGGGTCGTCCAGGAGGGCCCCGACCTCGTCGAGCGGAAACCCGAGCTCCCGGTAGAACAGGATCTGCTGCAGCCGGTCCAGATCGTCCTCGCCGTAGCGCCGGTGACCTGCGTGGTTGCGTTCGCCGGGCAGCAGCAGCCCGATCTCGTCGTAGTGGTGCAAGGTGCGCACCGTGACGCCGGCGAAGGCGGCGACCTGCCCTACCGAATAGCTCACTTCCGCTCCCTTCTCGGTACGCGCTCCACGATGTGTCCTCACGTCGCGTGAGGTGCAAGTCCGCATCATGAAAAGCCGGTGAGGCGGCGAACAGGGGGATGAGATCCTGCCGCACATGCTGGGGATAACGGATCTGTCCACGTATCTGGTGGGTCTCGCACTGATCATTCTGCTGCCGGGGCCGAATTCGCTGTACGTCGTTTCGGTGGCGGCCCGGCGCGGCCCGCGGGTGGCCTACCGGGCGGCGGCCGGTGTGCTGTGCGGTGACACGGTGCTGATGACGCTGTCGGCCGGCGGGGTGGCCTCGCTGCTGCAGACCAGCCCGGTGCTGTTCGCCGTCGTGAAGTTCGCCGGCGCGGGCTATCTGACATGGCTGGCGGTCGGGATGCTGCGCGGCGCCTGGGCGCTGTGGCGCGGGCGGGAAGTGCGCCGGGCCGAGCGGCGGGGCGGGGCCCCCGAGGCGCCGAAGGAGACCGTGGAGCGGCCGTACCGCAGGGCGCTGGTGGTCAGCCTGCTCAACCCGAAGGCGATCCTGTTCTTCATCTCCTTCTTCGTGCAGTTCGTCGACCCGTCCTATGCCCATCCGGTGCTGTCGTTCCTGACGCTGGGTGCCTGGGCGCAGCTGTTCAGCTTCACCTACCTGTCGGTCCTGATCTTCAGCGGGACGTTTCTGGCGGCGACCTTCCGCCGCCGCAAGCGGCTGACGGCCGGGCTGTCCGCGGGTGCGGGGGCGGCGTTCCTCGGCTTCGCCGCGAAGTTGTCGCTGGCGAGCGCGAGCTGAGCCGCCGCCGGGCGGGCGAGCCCGGCGGCGTCCCGCAGAGACGGATACGGGCGGGTGGCCATCCCTCGGGACGGCCCCCGCCCGTTGCGCTTCCACTGGGTGAACCCTGGAGGCCGCTTACCCCCTATGCCCTTATTGTCGGGTTCCAGGAGGTACGCCGATGCCCGTGCACGATGTGAAGGTCGCCGTCATCTACTACTCGTCGACCGGCACCATCGCCGAGCTCGCCCGGCGGATCGCGGACGCCGCCGAGCACGCGGGGGCCGATGTACGACTGCGCCGGACCGCGGAACTCGCGCCGCAGACCGCGATCGACGCCAACCCGGCATGGGCGGCGAACGCCGCGGCCACCGCCGACATCATGGAGGCCACCCACGAGGACATACTCTGGGCGGACGCGGTGATCTTCGGGACCCCCACCCGCTTCGGGAATGTGTCCTCGCAGCTCAAGCAGTACCTCGACACCCTGGGCGGCCTCTGGCAGCAGGGCAGACTGGCAGACAAGATCTACAGCGGCTTCACCGCGAGTGCCACCAAGCACGGCGGCCAGGAGTCCACCCTGCTCGCGCTCTACCAGACCGTCCACCATTTCGGCGGCATCCTCGTGACGCCGGGCTACACCGACCCGGCGAAGTTCACCGACGGCAATCCCTACGGCACCTCTCACGTCGGCGGCCCGGACACCCCGCCCGACGACGACGCGCGCACTGCCGCCCGCATCCAGGCGGAGCGCGTAGTGAAGTTCACCAAGGCCGTCAAACACGGCCTTTCCTTGGCCAGTTGACGGGTAGGGGCGAGAGATGACTCTGCACAAAGGCGCATCGGCATCCGACCGCAAGCACATCGGGCATCCGGTCAACCCGTTCTACGGGGAGGCCGACCCCATCGCCGGTATGGAGTCCGCCCCACCGCGGCACACCCTGCCCGACGGCCCGGTCTCCCCGCGTACCGCCTACCAGTTCGTGCACGACGAGCTGATGCTGGACGGCAACTCGCGGCTGAATCTGGCGACGTTCGTCACGACCTGGATGGAGCCGCAGGCCGGGGTGCTGATGGCGGAGTGCCGGGACAAGAACATGATCGACAAGGACGAGTACCCGCGCACCGCCGAACTGGAGAAGCGGTGTGTGGCGATGCTCGCCGACCTGTGGCACGCGCCCGTCCCGTCCGAGGCCGTCGGCTGCTCCACCACCGGGTCGAGCGAGGCCTGCATGCTCGCGGGCATGGCGCTCAAGCGGCGCTGGATGCAGCACAACAAGGACCGGTATCCGGGTCAGGCCCGGCCCAATCTCGTCATGGGCGCCAACGTCCAGGTCTGCTGGGAGAAGTTCTGCAACTTCTGGGAGGTCGAGGCACGCACGGTCCCGATGGAGGGCGACCGCTTCCATCTGGACGCGGACTCCGCCGCCGCGCTGTGCGACGAGAACACCATCGGCGTGGTGGCAATCCTCGGATCGACCTTCGACGGGTCGTACGAGCCGGTGGCCGAGATCTGCGCGGCGCTCGACGAGGTCCGGAAGCAGAAGGGCTGGGACATCCCGGTCCATGTGGACGGAGCGTCCGGCGCCATGATCGCGCCGTTCCTCGACCCGGACGTGGTCTGGGACTTCCGGCTGCCGCGGGTCGCCTCCATCAACACCTCGGGGCACAAGTACGGCCTGGTCTACCCGGGCGTCGGCTGGGCGCTGTGGCGCAATACGGAGGCGCTGCCCGAGGAGCTGGTCTTCCGCGTCAACTACCTGGGCGGCGATATGCCGACCTTCGCGCTCAACTTCTCCCGGCCCGGCGCCCAGGTGGCCGCGCAGTACTACACCTTCCTCCGGCTCGGCCGGGCCGGCTTCCGCGCCGTCCAGCAGGCGACCCGCGACGTGGCCCGTTCGATGGCCGAACGGATCGGTGCACTGGGCGACTTCAGACTGCTCACCCAGGGCGACCAGCTGCCGGTCTTCGCCTTCACCACCGCGGACGACGTCACCGCCTTCGACGTCTTCGACGTCTCCCGGCGGATGAAGGAACGCGGCTGGCTGATCCCCGCCTACACCTTCCCCCCGAAACGCGAGGACCTGTCCGTCCTGCGGGTGGTCTGCCGCAACGGCTTCTCCCTGGATCTCGCCGACCTGTTCATCGCGGACCTGGAAGAGCTGCTGACCGAACTCCGGCAACAGCCCGGGCCGCTGCAGCGGCCGGAGAATGTCGCGACGGCGTTCCATCACTAGGGCCTGAAGACGGGCTCCAGGGCCTGAAGACAGGCCCCAGGGTGCCGCCGGGCCGTCCGACTGCTGCCGGACGGCCCGACAACCGCGCCCCGCCGGCCCTAACGCCCCAGCCCCCGGTACCTCCGCACCGCCGCCGGAAAGAACACCGCGAGCAGTACCAGTGGCCACACCACGGCCAGCAGTCCGGCGTGGCCCGCCGCCCAGCCGTCCCCGGACCACCGCGGGTTGGCGAACAGCTCACGCACGGCGCTTGCGGTCGCCGACATCGGGTTCCACTCGGCGATCGCACCCAGCCAGCCGGGCATCGACGCGGCGGAGACAAAGGCGTTGGAGAGGAAGCCCACCGGCCAGACCAGGATCTGTACCGCCTGCACCAGCTCCGGTCTGCCCGCGAGCAGGCCGAGATGGATGCCGATCCACAGCATCGCGAACCGCAGCAGAAGCAGCAGCCCCACCGCCGCCAGAGCGTCGGCCGCGGTGCCGTGCCAGCGCCAGCCCATCGCCAGCCCGACGCCGATCATCACCAGCAGACTCAGCGCCGACTGCAGCATGTCCAGGACGCTGCGTCCGACCAGCACCGCGGACGGCGCCATCGGCATCGACCGGAAGCGGTCGAGCACCCCCTTGCCGAGGTCCTGGGTCACCGCGACCATCGTCGATTCGAGCCCGAACGCCATGGTGAGCGCGAACATCCCCGGGACCAGGTACTCCTTGTAATCGCCGCCGCCCGGCACGGCCATCCCGCCTCCCAGGAAGTACCCGAACATCAGCAACAGCATTACCGGAAAGACCAGTTGTACGACGATCTGCACCGGCTGCCGCGCCCAGTGCGCGAGACCGCGCCGGGTCATGGTCCAGGAATCGGCGACCGCCCACGTCATACCGCTCATACCGCCGTGCCCTCCTTGTCCGCCTTGCCCGCCTTGCGCGCGTCCACCGCCGCGGCAGCCGACCGGCCCGCACCGGCCGCACCGCCCGTGTCGCCCGTACCGCCCGCCCTGCCCGTACCGCCGGCCGCCCCGTCCCCCGTCAGATGCAGAAACACCTCGTCCAGCGTCGGCCGCCGCACCGCGAGGTCCGCCGCCTCGATCCCTGCCGCGGCCAGCACCCGTACCGCCTGGGCCAGCCCCGCCATCCGGTCGGCGACGGGTGCGCTCAGCCGCCGGGCCTCGGCGTCCGCGGCGACCGCACCACCGCCCGCCGCACTCCCCAGCGCCTCCTCCAACAGGGCGGCCGCCCGGCCCAGTTGCCCGGCGTCGTGCAGGACGACATCGATCCGGTCGCCTCCGGTCGCGGACTTCAGCTCGTCGGGGGCACCGTCCGCGACCACCCGGCCGCCGTCCACCACCGAGATCCGGTCCGCGAGCTGGTCGGCCTCCTCCAGATACTGCGTGGTCAGCAGCACCGTCGTACCGTCGTCCACCAGCGAGCGCACCGCCTGCCACACCTCGGTACGGCCCCGCGGATCGAGCCCGGTCGTGGGCTCGTCGAGGAACAGGATCCGCGGCGCCCGCACCAGACTTGCCGCCAGATCGAGCCGGCGCCGCATCCCGCCGCTGTAGTGGCGTACCGCCTTACGGCCGGTATCGGCGAGCCCGAACCGCTCCAGCAACTCGTCCGCGCGCTCGCCCGCCCTGCGCGCCCCGAGGCGGCAGAGCCGACCGAACATCTCCAGGTTCTGCCGCCCGCCGAGCTCTTCGTCGACCGCCGCGTGCTGGCCGAGCAGCCCGATCCGCATCCGCACCTCGTCCGGCTGCCGCAGCACATCGAAGCCGGCGACCTCGACCCGGCCGCCGTCGTGCCGCAGCAGCGTGGACAGGATCCGTACGAGGGTGGTCTTGCCTGCGCCGTTGGGTCCGAGGACACCGTGCACCACTCCGCGCGCAACGGTGAGGTCCAGCCCGTCCAGGGCCGCTTTGGCGCCGTAGTGCTTGTGCAGTTCTTCGACGACGATCGCTTGATCGCGGTCCGTCACGACATCTCCTCCCGGCTGTAGTCAAGTTTGACTACATGTCGCCGCAAGGTATGCCCCGCGGTGCGGTTAGTCAAACTTGATTAATGAGCTTCCGTGGCAGCAACGCCGCCGCCGCTCTTGCGCCCGGCGGCCCCGCCGCCCTCGGACTCCGCACCCTCTCCGGAGCGCGCATCCTTTGTCGCGTACGGGTTCTCCTGCCCCTCGGCGAGCACGCCGACGAACGGTTCGCCCTCGCCGGCGAAGACATACGCCCCGCCCTCGATCCGCTCGATCAGCCCGCGCGTCCACACCGCCCCGCTGTCCGCGGAGTGCACCCACATATTCATGATCTCGCCGATGTGGCCGAGCTGTTCGGTCCCTCCCTCGGGCGTGTAGTGGCTGGTGACCGCGGTGCGCCACTCCTCCAGCGCCCGCACCCGCTCCTTGAGCAGCGCCACCGCCTCGGCCCGCGGCAGGTCGACGACGAAGCCGATGCCCGCACTGAGCACGTCGACCTTCTGGTCGTGCTGGGCGAGCGCCGCGCGCAGCAGCGCGAAGTACTCCGCCTCGCCCGCCGCGGTCAGCTCGTACTCGGTACGCGGCGGGCCGCCGGCGGTGCTGGGCGCGATGTCATGGGCGTGCAGCAGCCCTTGCTTGGCCATCTGCTTGAGCGCGTGGTAGATCGAGCCGGGCTTGGCGTTGGACCACTCATGGGCGCCCCAGTACTCCAGGTCGTTGCGCACCTGATAGCCGTGCGCCCGTCCGTGCTGCCGCACCGCGCCCAATACCAACAGCCGGATCGCCGACATCGTCTCCTCTATCCTTCACGCGCCCCTGCCGTCAGCCTAGAACGCCCCGGCAGGGCCCCGCGCTCACCCCTGCCGCGCCGCGCGCTCCTCGTCCACCAGGGCAAAGGCCGTCTTGCCGTCCAGGGACTCGCGGAGGATGTCGGCGTGACCGGCGTGCCGGGCCGTCTCCTCGATCAGGTGCAGCAGCAGCCAGCGCATCGACTGCCGGGCCTGCGGCGGGAACCACGGCGCCTCGGGCAGCGGGAAGGTGTCGTTCAGGCTCGGCACGGAGCGGATGAAGTCCTCCGTACGCCGCGCGACCTTGTCCCAGAACGCCAGCATCTCCGCCAGGCTCTCGTCGTCCGCGAGCCGGAAGCTCAGGGGCCAGGTCTCGGGGGTCCGATGGATGGAGTGCGGCCGTTCCTGGGCGGTCTCGAGCCAGGTCTGCTCGGTCTGCGCGACATGCTTGACCAGCCCGGCCAACGACAGCTCACTGGCGCTCGGCCGCCGGGCCGCCTCGGCGTCGGTCAGCCCCAGGACCGCCCGCCGCAGCCCGCCGCGCTGGGCCTCCAGGAAGGCCAGCAGTGCGCCGGTCTCGTCGCCGTGGGCCTCGGCAAGAACGTGAGTGGGCATGAGATCCGCCTTTCCTGACGCCTTGTGACGTCTCGTGACATCCCCCGGCGGCCGGCTCGTCGCCGTCCGCCTTCGACATCACTCAAGGTAGGAACCCATGCGGTCAGCTTCTGTCCGCAACCCGCGGCCGATGCCCCCGGATCATCCGCCGCTCAGAACGGGAACCGGGACCGCCCGTGCTGGATGGAGATCCACTTGGTGGTGGTGAAGGCCTCCACCATCGCATCGCCGTTCAGCCGCCCCACGCCGGAGGCCTTCGCGCCGCCGAACGGCACGATCGGCTCGTCGTGCACCGTGGCGTCGTTGACGTGGAACATCCCGGTCTCGATCCGCTTGGCGAACCGCACACCGCGCTCGATGTCGGCGGTGTGCACGGCGCCGCTGAGCCCGTACGGCGTGGTGTTGGTGAGCCGCACCGCCTCGTCGTCACCGTCGAACGGCACCAGCACCACCACGGGCCCGAAAATTTCCTGCTGCAGCAGCGGGGAGTCGTCCGGCAGCCCGCTCAGCACGCTGGGTGCCACCAGCGTGCCCCGGGTCTCACCGTGCAGGAGCGCCGAGGCGCCGTCGGCGACCGCCCGGTCCACCAGCGAGGTGATCGCCTCGGCCTGCCCCTCGTTGATCAGCGGGCCGATATGGGTCTGCGGGTCGGTGGGGTCGCCCACCTTCAGGGCCGCGACCCTGGCGACGAACTTCTCGGTGAACTCCTGCTCCACGGCGCGGTCCACGAGCACCCGGTTGGCGGCCATGCAGACCTGGCCCTGGTGGACGAAGCGGCTGAAGACGGCCGCGTCCACCGCGTAGTCGACATCGGCGTCGTCGAGCACGACCAGTGCGCTGTTGCCGCCCAGCTCCAGCACGGAGTGCTTGAAGTGGGACGCGGCGACCGTGGCGACATGCCGGCCGACCTTCTCGGAGCCGGTGAAGGAGATGGTCTTGGGCACCGGGTGCTCGATGAGCGCATCGCCGATCTCGGCGATATCGGTGACCACGACATTCAGCACGCCTGCCGGCAGCCCCGCCTCCTCGAAGATCTTGGCGACCAGACCGCCGCCGCACACCGGGGTGTTCTGGTGCGGCTTGAGGACGACCGCGTTGCCCAGCGCAATGGCCGGCGCAACGGACTTGAGCGACAGCAGGAAGGGGAAGTTGAAGGGGCTGATGACACCGACGACACCGACCGGCAGCCGGTAGAGACGGTTCTCCTTGCCGTCGATGGGCGAGGCCAGAATGCGGCCCTCGGCGCGCAGCGCCAGCTGGATCGCCTCGCGCAGGAACTCCTTGGCCAGATGCAGCTCGAAGCCCACCTTGACGAGCGTGCCGCCGACCTCCGCGGCGATCGTCTCGGCCAGCTCCGCCTCACGGTCGTCGATGATCCGCAGCACCCGCTCGAAGACGGTCCGCCGGTTGTACGGATTGGTGGCGCCCCACTCCCGCTGCGCGCGCTCGGCGGCACGGTAGGCCTGGTCGATCTCCTCGACCGTGGCGACGGGTATGGAGGTCAGCTTCTCACCGTTATAGGGATTGAAGTCGACGATGTCCCACGAACCGCTGCCGGCCCGCCACTCGCCGTCGATGAACTGATACGCCAACTCGTCGAAGTAGGACATGCCATCCCGATCTGGAGAACAGGGCGCTCAGGGCGCCGCATTGGGGGGTGCTGACTCCTGATGGTGCGCCATCCTACCGACGCGTCACATCAGTTGGAGCAGCCCGCGCAGCAGGTCCCTGGTCTCGGCCGGATTCGGCCCCTCCTCCTGGAGGCGGTCCATCACCCGGGCGTATTGCGCCACTTCTTCGGGCTTGTCCACATAGAGCGCACTCGTTAGCTGCTCCAGGTAGACGACGTCCGGCAGACCGGACTCCTGGAAGCCGAGCATCGTGAAGGCTCCGCTCTCGCCCGCATGCCCTCCCAGACTGAAGGGCATCACCTGGAGCCGCACATTCGGTCTCTCGGACACCTCGATCAGATGCTTCAGCTGCTCGCGCATCACGGACCGTTCGCCGTAGGGGCGGCGCAGCGCGGCCTCGTCCAGGACACAGTGGAACTGCGCCGACCGCTCGGTCACCAGCAGCTTCTGGCGCTCCATGCGCAGCGCGACGCGGCGCTCGATCTCGGCGGGCCCGGCATCCGGCATGCCCCGTCTGACGACGGCCTGCGCATAGCTCTCCGTCTGCAACAGCCCGTGCACGAACTGGACTTCGTAGACCCGGAGGAGGGAAGTGGCGCCTTCCAGACCCACATACGTCTGGAACCAGCCGGGCAGCACATCGGTGTAGCTGTGCCACCAGCCGGCCACATTCGCCTCGCGCGCCAGGGACAGCAGCGCCTCGCGCTCCTGGGCGTCACCGACCCCGTACAGCGTGAGCAGGTCCTCCACATCCCGTGCCTTGAAGCTCACGCGGCCCAACTCCATGCGGCTGATCTTCGATTCGGACGCACGGATCGAGTAGCCGGCCGCCTCACGGGTTATCCCGCGCGATTCACGCAGCCGACGGAGCTGCGACCCGAGCAGGATCCGCCGCACCACCGACCCGCTCGACTCACTTGCGGACACCTCTCAGACCCTCCTGTGACCCCACCCTGTCCAACAGTGGGCCGCAGTCTGCCACGTTCGGGCTTCGTTGAGTGCTCATCCGGTTACTGATATGTGAGGTCCCCGCAACCCCTCCACACGAACCGGCGGGAAGAATCCGGAGGAAAACCGTCCGGGCTGGCGCAATCACGGCACGTGCACGTGCATCTGCCCTTGCATCTGTCCCGCGCATTGGGAACCATAGGCGTCGCACGCATGCACGCTCGTGAAAGATCCGCCAGATCCGGCTGACCGGCCAGGGTCATGACGTCCGCGAACGCCAGGAGTGCCTCGCATGGGGACCAAGGTTTTGACCATGCTCGAGCCGTTATGGCAGGGCTTTCCTCCCGTCGACCCCTTGGCTGTCTCCGGATCGGCGTCCCGCACACTCCCGCCGCGCTATGAATCGGTGCGCAGTGCACGTGCGTTCACTCGCGAGACCCTGCAGAGCTGGGATCTTGACGATCTCTTCGACTCGGTCGCCCTCGTGGTCTCCGAGCTCGTCACCAATGCCCTGCGGCACGCGATCCTGGCCGCCCCGGAGCACCACGACGCCACCCCGCCCGCCCGGCTGCATCTGATGCGCTGGTCCTCCCGGCTGATCTGCGCCGTACGGGACCCGAGCGATGACTCACCGGTCGCCGGGGAGGCGGACTCCGCCGCGGAGTCGGGTCGCGGCCTGTATCTCGTGGACTCCTTCAGCGACAGCTGGGGCTGGCATCCGCTGGCCGGTGCCGCACACGGCAAGATCGTGTGGGCCCTCTTCCGGCTGCCGTAGCCACTTCCCGCGCACCGGGCGCACCGTCACGTACGGGCGCCCGGTTGCCGTGTACGGGGAGTCGCCCCCTACAACCGCCGGGACCCCACGGGCACTCAGTCCCGCACGAGATGGTCGAACTCCCCGTCCTTGATGCCGAGCAGCATCGCCCGGACCTCGGCCGGCGTGTAGACGAGCGCGGGACCGTCCGGGAAGCGGGAGTTGCGTACGGCGATGTCACCCCCGGGCAGCTTGGCGAACTCCACGCAGGAGCCCTGGGAGTTGCTGTGCCTGCTCTTCTGCCATGCCACATCACGGAGATCTGTGGCGGCCATGCCGTTGTATGCGTGGAGCACAGGGGTCTCCCGGTGATAAATGGTGTCAACTGCCCGGGAGCATAGCCGCGTTCTCATGCGGATGCATGCGCAGATGCACGTGCACGACAGCCGGTGCAGAGGCGGTCACAGCTCGTCGAGCACCCGGGCCGGCCGCCCTCTCGCGGCCGGCTTCCGCTCGTCGCCCCTGCTCAGGTGCGCCCTGCACCTGGTACGGATCACGGGACCGAAGCCCTCACGGCCTTGGGAGAGACGTGCACCACGCCCTGTGGGTTCCAGAGGGGCGGGCCGGCCGACGCGCGGACGCCCAGGGGGCGCCCCGCCCCGTACACGCCAGAGGTCCCCTGCGCGCAATCCGCAGGGGACCTCCCGCCCGTCACCGGACGGCACCCGTCACCAGGAGGCGGTCGTCACCGTGACGCGTACGGGAGCAGCGCCATCTCCCGGGCGTTCTTGATCGCCCGGGAGAGCTGCCGCTGTTGCTGCGCGCTGACGCGGGTGACCCGGCGGCTGCGGATCTTGCCGCGGTCGGAGAGGAACTTCCGCAGCAGATCGGTGTCCTTGTAGTCGATGTAGGTGATGCCCGCGGCGTCCAGCGGGTTGGGGCGGGGCGTGGAGGTCCGGCGCGGGTCGTGCCGACGGGGCATGAGAGCTTCCTTGTACGGGGTGCGGGGGCGTGGTGGTGCGTACGGGGTGCGGGGGTGTACTGACGTGGACGAGCCTGGGGGGACCGGCTCCGTGCGGGCGGGCGGGCATGCGGGCGGACGGGCTGACGGCCGCGGCCGGCTCACGAAACAGGGTCGAGGAGGGCGTCGAAGGCGGACGGCAGGCTCTTCCAGGCCGACCGGCCGCCCGCGTACTCGGCGTCGGTGAGCAGGCAGGACTCCAGGAGGGACGCAAGGCCCTCACGGTCCAGGCCGGGCGAGGTGAAGACCAGATGCTGGGCGCGGTCACCGTGCTCGGGGTGCCAGTCCAGCGCGGCGGCGGCCCGGCGCATCGGTGGCACCATCTCCCAGGCGGCGTCCGGCAGTGCGGCCAGCCAGGGCCCGGCGTTCTCCACACACAGCGCTCCCCCGGCCGCGTCCCACGACAGCAGGGTGTCGGGGCGGTCGGCCAGCCAGAACCTGCCCCGGCTGCGCGCGGCCGCACAGGCCAGGTCCTCCAGCGCGCCGTAGAGCCGCTCGGGGTGGAAGGGCCGGGTGTGCTGCCACACGAGAGTGCCGACCCCCTCCGCTTCGGCCTCCTGCGGCAGCAGCGCGCAGGCCGGGTGCTGGCGCGCCGCGGCCGCCGCCACATCGAAACCGGCCCTCGCGACGCCGGCCAACTCCCCCGATTCGACGGGGACCTGGTGTGCCATCGGATGCAGCTGGGCGAGCAGGGCGAGGTCGGCCGGGTCCGCCGCTTCCTCCCCCGTGGCGAGCGCCAGCACCGGCGCGTACTCCAGCTGACGCGCCCAGGTGTCGGCGACCGTGCGCTGGTCGGAGGCCGCGGCGGCGAGACCGGCCTCGGCGAGGTCGTCACCGCAGCCGAGGTAGGGCAGCACCAGCGCCGGGTCGACGGCGGTGATCACCCCCGTCAGCGCGAAGTTCTCGCTCCCGCACGCGGTGACCACCTCGGCCATCGCCTTGGGCTCGACCGAGTCCCACAGCTCGACGATCGCCAGCCGGCAGGTGCGCCCGGCGGCCAGCCGCTCCAGCTCGGGCACCAGGTCCTCGCGGAGCGCACAGCAGGCGCAGTCGTTGACCAGCGGTGCGTCACCGGTGTCGAGCGTGCCGCCCGCGTCACGGACGGTGCGCCGCACGGTGCCTTCGGCGGCCGAGGCGAGGTCGTGGTGGAGGGCGACGCTGCCGGGGACGGAGCGCAGCAGCCGTTCGACGGCGGCCTGCCGCGCCTGTGCATGCAGGCCGCCCACCAGCACGACGTGAAGCGGCTCCATCAGCGGGCCCCGCGGGTGCCGTAGCGGCGCTCGAACCGCTCGACGCGGCCCGCGGTGTCCATCACCCGGGCGTTGCCCATGTAGAAGGGGTGGCTCGCCGAGGAGATCTCGACGTCGATGACGGGATAGGTGCGGCCGTCCTCCCACTCGATTGTCTTCTCGCTGGTGGCGGTCATTGGGGTCTCCCCTGGTCGAGCGGAGCCGAGAGCTCGGGGAAGCGTCAGAAAGGCGACGTCAGCGGCCCGGTCGCGGAAGACGACCGGCCCGTAGGCGGGGTGGATTCCAGGCTTCACGGTGCTCAGCGCTCCTCTCGGAAGGCCACGTGGCGGCCGGCCACCGGGTCGTACTTGCGCAGTTCCAGGCGGTCGGGGTCGTTACGGCGGTTCTTGCGGGTCACGTAGGTGTAGCCGGTGCCGGCGGTGGACCGGAGCTTGACGACCGGGCGTAGTTCGTTGCGGGCCATGGGGTTAGTATACGGAAATGGTTTCCATTTTCAATAGCCTCTCACCAGGGGCCCCGGCCGAAGGGACCGCACCATGTCCGCCCACTGCCAGCTGACCGGCCGCACGCCGGGCTTCGGCAACTCCGTCTCCCATTCGCACCGGCGCACCCCGCGCCGCTTCGACCCCAACATCCAGCGCAAGCGCTACTGGCTGGAGAGCGAGGGCCGGCACATCCGGCTCACGCTGAGCGCCAAGGGCATCAAGACCGTGGACACGATCGGGATCGAGGCGGCCGTCGCCCGGATCCGCGCACGAGGGGAGAAGGTCTGATGGCCAAGCAGAGCAAGATCGCCAAGAACGAGAAGCGCCGTATCACCGTCGCCCGCTACGCGGCCCGGCGCGCGGTCCTCAAGGCCGTCATCCGCAGCCCGCACACCCCCGAGGAGGAGCGCACCGCCGCCCGGCGCGAGCTCTCCCGCCAGCCGCGGGACGCCAGCGCCACCCGGGTGCGCAACCGCGACAGCGTCGACGGGCGCCCGCGCGGCTACCTCCGCGCCTTCGGCCTGTCCCGCGTAAGGCTGCGCGAGCAGGCGCACGCGGGCTACCTGCCGGGGGTCCGCAAGGCGAGCTGGTAGCCGCGCCGCCGGCCGTCCGGCCCCGGGGGCGACCCCTGGACCGGACGGCCGGACCGTTGGGGTAATACTGGACAGAACGTCCGCCGCCCCTCCCGACGAAAGCGAGCGCGCGCATGCTCCGCAACGCCTTCGAACCCTGGCACCTGATCCTGATCATCGCGGTACTCGTGCTGCTCTTCGGCTCGAAGAAGCTGCCCGACATGGCGCGCGGCCTGGGCCGCTCGATGCGCATCCTCAAGGCCGAGGCCAAGACGCTCAAGGCCGACGAGCCGGACGCGACGCCCCGCCCGGACGCCACCCCCCGCCCGGAGGCCACCCCCCGCCCGGAGGCCGCCGCCCGCCACTGAGGCCGGGCCGCGGCCGCTCCATCGTCTCCGGCCGCTCAGTGATCGCCGCCCTCGTCGATCAGCCGCCGCACCTCGCGGTCGATCAGCCCGAGCCGGGCCTCGGCGACCAGCGGCACCGCCCGGCGCTGCCGCCGCGCCTCGGCGAGATCGATCTCCACGGTGACCAGCGAGGTCTCCCACTTGGGCGCCTGCGCCACCACCGCGCCCCGTGGGTCCACCACCCGCGAGCCGCCCCAGAACGCCGCGCCGTGCTCATTGCCCACCCGGTTCACGAAGACCACCCAGCACTGCAGCATCTTCGCCGTATAGGACAGCAGGGTGTCCCAGTAGAGCCCGGTGTCCATCGCCTCCGGATCCAGGCTCGCCGCACTGTTCGTCGGGATGAACAGCACCTCGGCACCGTCCTGCACCGCCAGCCACGGCAGGGTCGGCTGCCAGGCGTCATTGCACACCAGCGTCGCGCCCCGGCCCCCGCTCTTGTCCCGCTTCAGCTCGTACGCACGCAGTGACTGCCCCGGACTGACGTGCTTGCGCTCCTCCCAGGCCAGGTAGTTGGGGAGGTACAGCTTGCGGTGGGCATGCAGCAGTTCACCGGCCGCGTAGTGGGCCGCGGTGTTGTAGGCCCGCAGACTGGTGTGCTCGTGGAAGCCGACCAGCGCATCGGGGCCGAGGGTGCTCAGCTCCAGCAGCCTCGGATCGCTCGCCGCGAGCGACTCATCGCGCTCCAGCGCGCCCAAGTGGTAGCCGTGCAGGCTCAGTTCGGGAAAGACGACAAGATCCGCACCCTGCGCCGCCGCCTGCTCGATCTGCTCACGGGCGACATCGAGGTTCTCCGCCACCCCGCCCAGCACACAGTCCGTCTGCGCCAGCGCAACGAGCATGGCCCCACCTCATCGACCCATCGCCTTTGCGGCTTTCACCCCAATTTTGCCAGAGGGTGCAGCGCGCGGCACGGCTCCGCGGCGCTTCCGGTTCCGCCCTGCTCCACACACCCGGAGAACGGGTCCCCACCAATGAGCGAAAGAACGATCCTGCCCGTGCCGGACACGGCCTTCGCGCGTTGATCCGCACGATCCGTCGTACGACCCGCCGGGCCGCTTCCAGCCGCAGCGCCGCCCTGGGCGGCGTGGCACGACGGCCCGCGGTCGAGTCGTCCGGCGATGCCGACGGCCGGCTCGACCGGGCGGGCCCGGCCGAGCGGCCCGCCGGACCCGCTCGGCCGGCCGTCCCGCCCGCCGCATCCAGGGCACAGGCCGCCGCGGACGGAGCCGGGCTCATCGGCGTCGCGTACCGGCCCTGCGCAGCAGCAGCACCCCGCCCACCAGCAGCCCGCCGCCCGCACCGGCCACCATGCCCAGCTCGCCGGGCCCGGTGGCGGCCAGCAGCGCGGAGCCCTCCGACGCCCCGTCCCGCGCCGACGCTCCCGCCCGCTCCTCCTGCGCGGGCCGCGGGGCGGGCCCGGGGGCGGGCTCCATCGGCGCCGCGGCAGGGTGCTCGGCCCGCTCCGGGGCCGGTCGCCGCTCCGGCTCCGTGCGGTGCTCCGGCTCCGGGGTCGTCCACCGCACCCCCGGGGCCTGCCCGGCCCCCGGTGGCCGCTGGGCCAGGGGAGTCCGCTGCACCGGCGGCCGGCGAAAGGCCGCCGCGGGCGGCGCACCGTTACCGCACGCGTTGCCCATGGCGGGATTGAGCGCCGCGCCGCCGTCCACCGAGTTGCCACATACATTGACCGGGGCGTCCACGGTCACCTGGATGTTGTTCCCGGACAGCACCCCGGGAGAGTTCGCCGTGCCGCCCCCGGCGCCGGCATCCGCGTACGCCACGCCACCGCCCGCGCCGAGCACACCCGACGCCGCCGCTGCCACGACCGCCCACGTCTTCAGGCTCTGTCCCATCTCTTGTCCCTCCTTGGCAGTCAGTGCGTACGGCCCGCCGCCCGCACCGCTCGCACGACCGGGCGGCCGGCAGCACATACGCGGCGCCGGCCGCCCGGGGGCACAAGCGGTGGAACGGCCGAGGCCGTCGGCCGTCAGCGGTTGCCGACACCGTTCCCGGACAGGACCGGGATGTTGTCGAGGATGTGCGACAGCGGCTCGTCGCCCTTGGCCTGCGTCGAGTTCTCCGTGCACTGCTGGTTCTGCGGGTTGGACAGCAGGTTGAGGTCAGAGACATGAGCCACGTGCGCGAGGTGCACGGGCACCTTGTTGATAGCGAGGCAGGGCTTGTTCAGCGAGCCCTGGACGAGGCCGAGCTGGGGGCTCAGACTGCCGCGCGTGGTGGAGTTACCGAAAACCGACTGCGCGCCGTTTCCGTTGACCGTCCTGGTGCCCTCTTGGTCGCCGATCGCCATGGCCTGTGGAGCGGCCGCAGCGGAAATTCCGACCAGCGACGCCGCCACAGCCACGCCCGCGAACATCTTCTTCATCACGAAACCCTTCAGGAGAAGGAACTCCCGAAACGGGAGCCCTGTTTGAACAACCCGCCATACCGGATTGAGTTCTGCACCATCACCCGAATAGCTGGCACCAGGCCCTCCGGGAAGGCGTCACCCGTCATCGCTGCCACCGCGGGTGCATCAATTCGGATACAGCCACGGCCGACTTATCGCGCCGGAGCATCAATTGACTTTGCGTGCCGCAGGCCTGCGCTACCGGTGGGCGGCCCACATGCCCCGCTCTCTTTCGGACAGCGTGCCAATGCCCTGGCAGCCCCATCAAACTCGCCAGGGCATTGGCACGCCTCCCTCCACACATCATTCCTAACGATCCGGCGCAGCGGAGTTCAGTCACAGGGGAATAACATTTCCGCCCCGGTGCCGGACAGCAGAAACCCGGGGCGCCCGGAAGAAGGAGGACCGGGCGGCCCGGGTGCTGTTCGCCAGGGTCAGTGGTTGTGGGCGCCGTTGCCCGAGAGGATCGGGATGTTGTCCAAGATGTGCGACAGCGCCTCGTCCCCCTTGGCCTGGGTGGAGTTTTCGGTGCACTGCTGGTTCTGCGGCGACGACAGAACGTTGATGTCACTGAGGTGGCCCAGGCCGACGCCATGAACGGGCAGCTTGCCCACAGCGAGGCAGGGCTTGTTCAGCGAGCCCTGGATCAGGCCGATCTGCGGACTCATGTAGCCGTACGTGGTGGAGTTGCCGAAGTACTCCCGCGCACCGTTGCCATTGACGGAAGACGTTCCGTGCTGGTTACCGATCGCCATCGCCGCGGGGGCCGCCGCTGCGGCTACACCGACGATGGAGGCAGCCGCTGCCGCGGTCGCCAAAACCTTCTTGATCATTTTGGTCCTTCGTGTTTCGGGATGCCCTTGGGCCGGGCAATCTGCCCAACTCACAGGGATGATTTTGGTTGCCCTCATTCACTCAAATGAGCTGGCCGGTCTGATCCGTCTTTCCGATCGGGAGCACGACCGGAAGGCGGAGCGGGAATAACCGGGATGCGGCGGAGTTCCGGTTCCCATCAATTCCATCGTCGAGTGTCGCGGAATATCGATACCGTGCCGAACTCACCGGCGCGACGGGGGAACAGTGAAGTCCACACCTGCGTCACCGCGCCCGGGGCGGTCGGGTTTCGCCGTCCGTCCGCCGCCGGCGCGCCCGGTACTTACGTGAGAGGAAGGCCACCGAGCAGCGGGGTCTTCTTGGTCGCCCCGGTAACGCCACGGAGCACCTTCTTCGGGTTGGTCGACCCGATCTTGCCCTGCGCGGTCTTGACCGTGCTGACCAGCGGCATGAGCTGGTGGCCGTCCAGCTGCTTGCTGCTCAGCGCATCGTTCAGTCCGCCGTTGAGGCTCATGGTCGGAGCTCCGGGCTGAGCGGCGAATGCGGGCGCGGCCGCACCCAGCGCCATGACGGAACCGGCAACAACCGCGGCAGACTTTGCGTACTTCACTTCAACTGTCCCTTCTCGGGCGGTGCTTGACGGTCCGGCGGCAGCAACGCCACATGAGCAATCATTTCGCTACTCGGGTGACCGATTTCAGCGTGACTAACGAGTGCCTGCGTCCTGAGAAACCCTGGAGTTCCACTCTTCTCGGACGAGCCGCCCGAAATTGCGGGCGTTATACGTCCACCCACACAAAGCCAATGGCGACCGGCCCCGGTACGCTGGAGACCGCGCACCGGGGCCAGGTCACATCGACAGGCTCGATTTCCTTCGAGTCAGGCGTTCACGCAGGTGTTGCCGAACGCCGGGTTCAGCAGCGCAACGATGTTGACGGTGTTGCCGCAGAGGTTGATCGGGATATGCACCGGGACCTGGATGGCGTTGCCGGAGAGCACACCGGGCGAGTTCTTGGCGCCACCCGCAACCCCTGCGTCGGCGAAGGCCGGCGACGCCGCACCCACCGCCATGATCGTACCGGCAGTGATCGCTGCGACCTTTGCGTACTTCACTTTCAGCCCTTCCTTGCAGCGGGTCCGTAGCGACCACGACCGTCGTGTCCCGCACGGGCGCTGTTCTGCTCGCCCGTAACACCGCTGCGACATTGGTAACGATTTCCCCTCGTGCACGAAACTCTTGCCGGGAGGTTTTCGGAGGAATCGCCCGAACGATGCAACACCGCTTCAGGAGATTGTCACCGCGCATACGACGCGGAAAAAACACCGGAGTTCGAACAGGCGAGGTACCCGCCGAATACGAATTCCTACCGAAAGGGGGATCGAGGAATTCCGTCCCTACGGTTCATAACGGGGTGCACAGGCTCCGGACCGCTCTGGAAGCGAGAGCCGGCGGTCCAGGCCTGCGACCGATGGGCCGGCTCAGTGGTTGCCGACACCGTTCCCGGACAGGACCGGAATGCTGTCGAGGATGTGCGACAGCGGCTCGTCGCCCTTGGCCTGCGTCGAGTTCTCCGTGCACTGCTGGTTCTGCGGGTTGGACAGCAGGTGAACCTCGGAGACGTGGAACGCCCACAGGATGTGAGCGGGCACCTTGTTGATGGCGAGGCACGGCTTGTTCAGCGAGCCCTGGACGAGCTCCAGCTGCGGGCTCATCTTGCCCACGGTGGTGGAGTTACCGAAGGCGCTCTTGGCGCCGTTGCCGTTGACCGTCGACGTGCCGTTGTGGTTGCCGATCGCCATCGCCTGGGGGGCGACCGTTGCCGAGATGCCGACGACGGACGCGGCTACAGCCGTCGTGGCCAGGACCTTCTTGATCACGATTTACCCTTCTCGAAGCGGAGTGCCCGTTTCCGGAGCGCACTGGTCAACTCGCTTCTGGGGGTGCGGTTTCGCCGTTTCACCCGAATGCCACGAAACCATAGATACATATCACTGCACCCGGGCCAAGTTCGCCTTCCGGATGCCGTTTTGGCATTTCAAAGGCCGGTACGAAGAATTCGTACCGGCCTTTGCCGGCGGGCGGCCGGCCCACTGGATTCCGTCCTCAAATGCCACGGAGAGAACCTGAGTTGCCGCAGGTGTTGCCGCACGCCGGATTCGGCCGGGCGGCGACATGAGGGGCGGTGTGCACACCGCACGGTGCGCGAAACGCCAACCTGCCGCAGAGCGCGTCCGGTTGGGGTCGGCGCCGTGGGCAAGGGTGCCAGGAGGTGACCGTCGCCGGCATAAGAGGTGCCGGGGTCGTGTCGTCTGCGCTGGTCAGGGCGAATGTCAGACCCTGGTGGAAGACTCTGAGGCATGAGATGGGCGGTGGTGGAGACGGGCGACGGGGGTGCTCGTCTCTGCCCGCTCGGCCGGGACGGGCGGCCCGCCGGACCGGTGTTGCGGGAGCCCTCGCTCGCCGAGGCCGTGCGTACCCGGCCCGAGGTCGAGCGGTGGGTGTGGCGGTCCACCGCGGAGATCTACCGGCGGCTGTCGGCGGCGGGGGTGCGGGTCGAGCGCTGCTATGACGTGGAGGCCGCCGAGGCGCTGCTGATCGGCCATGAGGAGGGCCAGTCGGGCCAGCCGCATTCGCCGGCCGCCGCCTGGGCGCGGCTCCACGGCCTGCCCGTCCCGCAGGATGCCCCGGTCCGTTCGGCTCAGGCCCAGCCGTCCCTGTTCGAGCCGGGCCCGGTGCCGCTGCCGCCCGGCACGGACGAGCTCACGGCGCTGCTGGAGGTCTACGCCGGCCACCTGACGCGTACGGAGAGGGCGGAACACCCGGACCGGATGCGGCTACTGCTCGCCGCCGAATCCGCGGGCATGCTGGTCGCCACGGAAATGGGGCGGGCCGGGGTGCCCTGGCGCGCCGATGTGCACCGCAAGCTGCTCGACGAGCTGCTGGGAGAGCGCTATCCGGGCGGAGGGGAGCCGCGCCGGATGGCGGAGCTGGCCGACGAGGTGTCCCGGGCCTTCGGGGCGGGCCGGCGGGTGCGCCCGGATCTGCCCAACGACATCATCAAGGCCTTTGCCGGTGCCGGGATTTCCCTCACCTCGACCCGTAAATGGGAGCTGCAGCAGATCGATCACCCCGCGGTGGCACCGCTGCTGGAGTACAAGACGCTCTACCGCCTCTACACCGCCCACGGGTGGGCATGGCTCCAGCAGTGGGTGCACGACGGCCGCTTCCGCCCCGAGTATCTGCCCGGTGGCACGGTCTCCGGTCGCTGGACCACCAACGGCGGTGGTGCGCTGCAGATCCCCAAGGTGATCCGGCAGGCCGTACGCGCCGACCCGGGGTGGCGCCTGGTGGTCGCCGACGCCGCCCAGATGGAACCCCGCGTACTGGCGGCCGTCTCCCGCGACCGGGGCCTGATGGAGCTGGCCGGCCGCGGCGAGGATCTGTACGCGGATCTGGCCGCCCGCGCGTTCGGGGGCGACCGCGACCGGGCCAAGCTCGGCCTGCTGGGCGCCATTTACGGCCAGACGTCCGGCGACGCCCTCAAGCACATGGCCGATCTGCGCCGCCGCTATCCGGCCGCGGTGGCGTATGTGGACGAGGCGGCGCGCGCGGGCGAGGAAGGACGGCTGGTGCGCACCTGGATGGGCCGTACCTGCCCGCCGGCTTCCGTGGCACCACCCGACGAGGCGGGCCTGCCCCAGGAGGAGGAACCGTCCCCGGCATACGGCAGCGGCTCGGCGGCCGCCCGCGCGCGCGGCCGGTTCACCCGCAATTTCGTCGTCCAGGGCAGCGCTGCCGACTGGGCCCTGCTGCTACTGGCCGCGCTGCGCCGCTCGTTGTCTGAGGGCGGGCTCCGCGCCGAACTGGTCTTCTTCCAGCATGACGAGGTGATCGTGCACTGCCCCGCGGCGGAGGCGGCGACGGTCGCCGAGGCGATCACGGCGGCCGCGGCGACTGCCGGGCGGATCGCGTTCGGGGAGACCCCCGTCCGCTTCCCGTTCACCACGGCGGTGGTGGAGTGTTATGCGGAGGCGAAGTGAGCGGCACGGTCGGGCGGCGGGCACGGCGGGGCCGGTGCAGCGGGGCCGTCGTGCAGCGGGCCGGAGCAGGCTGTGGCTGTGCGCGTGCAGGCTGTGAGTGTTCACGTACAGCTGGCCGGCGGGCGCGGGCGCGTGCGGGCGGAGATCGTGAGCAGAAGCTGTGGCATGTCCGTTCTGAACGAGGAGCACTCCGTATGAGCGTCCAGCCCGAGACGAATGACCGGACCGTGATGCGGGTGCACCCCGAACTCGTGGCGGCCTTTGAGGCGTTGCCGCGGAACTCCGATCCGTATGAGGACATCGAGGCCGCGCGCGCCGGATTCCACGAGCTGCTGGCCGCCTTCCCGGCGGACCGTACGGGCGTGTGCAGTGAGCGGTTCGACATCCCGCGAAGGGGCGGCGGCGCACCTACGGACGGCGGCACGCCGACCGATGGCGGCACGCTGACGGTCGAGGTCTACCGTCCGGAGGGGGCGGTGGGCGCCGATCCGGGGGCCTGTCCGGAGGGCGACTCGGGCGCCGAGCCGGGAGTGGGCAAGCACGGTGATGCCGCCGCCGAGGAGACCGGGAGCGCCGGGAGTACCGGTAGCGCCGGGAACGTGCTGCCCGCCGTACTGCACTTCCACGGGGGCGGGTTCGCCCTCGGCCGGGCGCTGCCGGGGCAGGACCGGGTGGCCATCGAGCTCTGCCGTGAACTGCCCGCCGTCATCATCACCGTCGAATACCGCCTCGCCCCGGAGCACCGTTATCCGGCCGCGGTGGAGGACTGCTATCTCGCGCTGGAATGGGTGGCCGGGCGGGCCGCCGAGCTGGGCATCGATCCCGCGCGGATCGCTGTGGCCGGCAAGTCGGCGGGCGGTGGACTCAGCGCCGCGGTCGCCCTGATGGCCCGCGACCGCGGCGGGCCGGAGCTCGCCTGTCAGTCGCTGTGCGTCCCCGACCTGGATGACCGGGTCGGGGCGGACCCGGCGGCCGACGGGGCGGCCGACGCGGAGGGAGCCCCGGACGCACGGGTGCTCACCGGGCGCGGCGTCCAGTCGTCGTGGCAGCACTACCTTCCGGAAGGGACGACGGAGGCGGAGGCGTATGCCGCGCCCGCTCGCGCCACCGAGCTGGCGGGGCTGCCACCGGCCCATGTCCTGGTCTGCGATCTCGATCCGATGCGCGAGGCGGGGCTGGCCTACGCCCGGCGCCTGATGGACGCCGGGGTGCCGGTCACGGTCCGCAATGTGCCCGGCGCCTGGCACGGCTTCGAGCTGTACGCGCCGGACACCCGGGTGGCGAAGGAGATGACGGCCCACTGGACGGGGCAGTTGCGGGCGGCGCTCCATCCGGTGTCCCCGGCGGTGGTGTGAGGCCGCTCAGTCCGTCCCTCCCGGCGGGCCGGGAGTGTCCTCCCCCGCCGGTGCCGCGGCGGCTTCGGCGTCCTGTCCGTTGCCCCCGTGCCCGCCGCCCGGGGCCTCGACGGTGGAGATCAGACCACGGGTGATCCGTACGCTGCGGGGGAACATGGCCTGCTCGTACTCGGTGAGTGCGGCCTCGATGTCGTCGGGGCGGGTGGCGAGGGCCTTGCCGAGTTCGGCGCCGTCGTACATGGCCAGGTTGGCGCCGTCGCCGTTCGGGGGCGCGAGGTGGGCGGCGTCGCCGAGCAGGGTGACCCCCGGCACCCGGTCCCACCGGTGCCCGGTCGGCAGAGCGTACTGGGGGCGCAGGACCGGCGCTGTGTCGCCGTCGGTGATGAGCGTGGTGAGTTCCGGTGCCCAGCCGTCGAACTCGCGCGCGATCCGGGCGGTGGCCGCGGCGGCATCGGTGAAGTCGATGGCGGCGAACCAGTCCTGTGGCCTGGTCAGCGCCACGTAGGTGTGCAGGGTGTCGCCGTTCTCCCGGTGAGCGAAGATCTCCTTGCCCGGAGAGGGCGCGATCAGCAACCCGCCACCGACCGCTTTCGCGGCGGCTGGGTGGCGGGTGTCGGCGTGGAACAGGTACGTCTCGACGACCGACGTGCCGGCGTACTCGGGTGTGGCGGTGGTGAGCAGTGGCCGTATCCGTGACCAGGCGCCGTCCGCGCCGACCAGCAGGCGGGTGACGACGGTGCCGCCGTCGGCGAACGTCACCTCGTGGCGGCCGCCGCCGAGGGCGCGGGTGCCGCTGGCCTTGTGCCCCCATCGGACGGTGCCGGCCGGGAGTGAGTCGAGCAAGATCTGTCGTAAGTCGCCGCGTTGCACCTCGGGGCGTCCGCCCATGCCGTCGTCGACCTTGTGGAGCAGGACGGTCCCGTCCGGGTCGAGGACCCGCGTCGCCTGGCGGCCCTCCAGGACGATGGCGTGGAACTCGTCCATCAGGCCGGCCGCCTTGAGGGCGATCTGTCCGTTGTAGTCGTGGATGTCGAGCATCCCGCCCTGCGTGCGCACCGTCGGGGAGGACTCCGCCTCGTAGACCGTGACCGGGATTCCGTGGACGTGCAGGACGCGGGCAAGAGTGAGTCCGCCGAGTCCGGCGCCGATGATCGTGACGGGCATGTGCATGGTGACTCCTGGGGATCGGGGCCGCCCAGTGAGCTCCGGCCGGCCGTCTCTGGAACGGTGCCGGACCTCGCCGACAAGCCACCGACCTCGAACCGGCAGCCGCCGATGGATGACCGACACCGCGCATCAGTCCCGACACCCACCCGGCATGGGGTTCCGCTCGGCATCCGGGTCGACCGTGCTCATGCTCTCGTTCTCGCATCGCTCCCCGAGCGACGAAGCCCGGCCTGCACGGAGGGACAACGAACGGCCCGACGGGCACGGTGGCCGGCCGACATGATCCAGGAGGCGTGAGCGAGGGGTGCCTCCCGTTCTCGCGTACATCGGATATGCGCGCGAGCGTGCGACTCCCCATCTCGTGTCGAAACGACGTCGCAACTCGCGTACACAGCCATGGACCCCGATGCCGGCCGAAACCGACCCCGGTGGAAGCGGTCAAGGAGCACGCGGCGAAGCCCTTCCACCACGAGGCGGCGTTTCTGCGCTGCCGTCCCTATGGCGTCCAGGGCACACTGGACGGCCATGAGCCGATGGCAGTGGCCACGAAAGCGGCGCGGACCCCCTAGCCAGGCGGGCCCCGGCCGAGGGCCAGGTGAACGGCGTGGGCGGGATGAGCGGTGAAGGGCTACCCGGACGGAACGGAACGCGCTTCAATTCCCGGGAGTGCGCAACACGTTGGCGGCCAAGCCCATGGGCCGCGAATCCCATTGACCGCGAGACACAGTGCTCGCGGGACGCCCTCACTGCGAGGCACATTGACCGCGAGACACGTTGACGGCGGAGGGGAGCCGGTGAGGATGAGTGACGAGAGCAGGACGGACGCGGGGGTGGGAATGAGTGCCGGGAGTGGTGACGACGGTGCCGGCGCGGGCGCGCGCGGCGGCGAGCTGGAGCGCATCAATCCACCGCATCTCGCGCCGCCGACCGGATTCAGCCATGCCGTGCGCGCCGCCCCGGGAACCATGGTCTTCCTCGCCGGGCAGACCGCTCTCGACGGTTCGGGCCGGATCGTCGGGGACGGCATCGTCGAGCAGTTCGAGCGGGCGCTGACGAACCTCCTGGACGTCGCGGCGGCCTCCGGCGCCCGCCCGTCCGACCTCGCCAAGCTCACCGTCTTCGCCGTCGATGTCGCCGACTACCGCCGCCATGCCCGTGACCTCGGCGCGGTGTGGAAGCGCCTGGCCGGCAGCGACTACCCGGCAATGGCCGTGATCGGCGCCACCCGTCTGTGGGACGAGACGGCCCTGGTCGAGATCGAAGGCATCGCCGTCGTCCGCTGACCGCACGACGCCGGCGCCCGGCCACTGCGCCACCGTGGCACCCCCCAGGGCGCCGGCGCACCAGGGGCCGCCCGGCCACTGCGACTCCCCCACGCACGAGGGGCGCCCGCCCCGCCGGTCTCCCGGCGGAACGAGCGCCCCTCGCGCTGTTCACGGACGTACGCTTCGGTCGCCCACCCGCTGACACCTCACCGAGCACAGAGCACGATCACTCAGTTCCGGCCGCGGGCCATCCCCACCGGGTCCTTCTTGAAGGCCCAGGTCATCTTGGGCTCCATGGCGAAGCGGAAGATCCGCTGCACAGGTGGTGTGCACAGCAGCGTGATGACGGTGCCCGCGATGAGCGTCAGCAGTACCGCGCCCCACGGGGTCTGCATCCAGTCCGCGTCGTACCAGTTCCAAAAGCGCGACCCCTTGGCGAGGAAGCCGTGCAGCAGATAGCCGTAGAGCGTGCCCGCGCCCAGCGCCGTGCACCACATCGTGCGCCCCGGAATCCAGGCGAAGAAGCAGGCCACCAGAACGAGTGAGCAGCCGAACATCGCCAGCGTCATCACCGCACCGCTCCACCACGGGGCGGCCAGCTCCTGCGCGGCGTCGCGGTGGTAGAACCACGCGGCGTTCATCCGCGGCGCCGCCCAGTACGCGAAGACCAGCGCGGCCGCGAAGACCGGTACGGCCAGGATCCGCGCCTTCCTGCGGCGTACGAGCTTGAAGTGCTCCGGCCGCAGCGACAGCCCGATCACGAAGAACGGCAGGAACTGCAGCACCCGCTGAAGGTCCAGGTCGTCGCCGATGTCCGGCGAGAGGGAGGCGAGCACGGCAATGGACAGGGCCAGCGGGACCGGCCAGCGCACGATCTTCCACAGCGGAGTGGTCAGCCGCCAGATGAACAGGGCGGCCAGGAACCACGTCAGATACCAGGGATCCATCAGGCTGATCGGATAACCCGGATCGTCATCCGCCCACCTCTTGAAGAGCGTGTAGGCGACTTCGAAGAGGATGTAGGGAACCGCGACACCGGTAATCAGCCGCTGCAGCCGGTCCTTGCGCATATCGAAACTGCGCGAGAAATAGCCGGAGATGATGATGAAGGCCGGCATATGGAAGGCGTAGACGGTGATGTAGAGCGCGGCCGCCGTCCGGCTGCCGTCGCGCAGCGGTTCCCAGGAGTGGCCCATCGCCACGAGCACGATGGCCAGGTACTTCGCATTGTCGAAGAACGCGTCGCGCGGCTTCGCCTTGGCGTCGCCCGCCTCGGCCTTCCCGTCGCGGCCCGTGCCCCGGCGCTTGGCATGACTGCCGGGTCCGGCCTGCGAAGTACCGGCAGTGGAAGCGGATTGACGGTCCGTCGCCGAACCGGGGGCGGTCGTCGCCGCCGGCCCGGATGCGGTCGCCCTCGCGGCCGCCGTCACCGGTGCCATCGTTGCCGTCGCAGCGCCGGCCGCGGCCGCGCCCGCCGGACTCAGCTCGTCATGCGGCATCTGCCGAGGCGGGGGAAGCGGCACCCGCCGTTCGCCGTACGCCGGAAAATTGTCTTTCAAGGAGCCTCCCGGAAGGATCCCAGAGGAGGAGCTGGACGCTGGCCCGCACCGGGCCGCAAATCGGAACCCAAAAGCCAAATCCTGCGTCTTAGTTCTTTTACGGGGAGTGTGGCGGCGTCGAACATCTCAGGCACCTTAGCCTCGCGGCGGGAATCACGTAAATCCCCGCCTCCAGCGGCCACACGCGCCGCATCCGCCCTCCACAGGTCCTTCACGCGGCACGGGCGGCAGCGCGGCCCGGACCATCATCCGGCGCACCGCGAGACCGGGGCCGAGATCCGGACAATGTCGCCCCCATCCCCGCCCCTTGCCCATTATTCAATAACACCTTCGGCACCTCGGGCTCTCACCGACCGGGCGCTGGTGTTCTTCGCCACGTCCCACACATAGACCTGCAGCCGGCGGCCGTGCGGGCCGCGCAGCCGGTGCACGGCCGCCAGCCATCGTGAACTGAGCGCGGACGCACGGGGGTTGATCTGATCGGCGAACCGCG
Source organism: Streptomyces sp. NBC_00400 (assembly GCF_036048035.1). Lineage (NCBI taxonomy): Bacteria > Bacillati > Actinomycetota > Actinomycetes > Kitasatosporales > Streptomycetaceae > Streptomyces > Streptomyces sp. NBC_00400. Next base: position 3,594,669 of record NZ_CP107940.1, read on the forward strand.
CATAGCGGGCCAGTTCGTCCACCGCGGGCGCCCCGAGAATCCCCGTACGGATCTCGGGCACCGCCTCGTGCACGGCCTTGACGCACGATGCGGAGAAGCTCTGGACGACCAGCCGGCTCCGGACATGGGCCCGGTCCAGCCACCCCCGTGCCCGCAGTTCGCGGATGACCTGCGCCTCGATTCCGGGATACTTCTCCGGGGCCTTGATCTCCAGCAAAAGGCGCTGCCCGTTGTGGTCCAGGCGGCGTAGATAGCCGGCGAGCGTCGGCACCCGCTCCCCGGTGAACCGCCTGCCGAACCAGCTGCCGGCGTCCAGCCGCGCGAGCTCGGCGGCCGTGAAGTCCCCCACCCGCCACGGCGCCCGTCCGGGAAACACCTTCGCGGCGTCGGTCGTCCGCCGCAGGGTCGCGTCGTGCATCACCACCAGGCGGCCGTCCTTGGTGCGCTGCACATCGTTCTCGACCCATATGAGCCCGCGGTGGTGTGCGGCGTCGACGGCGGCGAGGGTGTTCTCGGGGGCGTAGCGGGAAGCGCCGCGGTGGGCGATCACCAGGGTTGCCGCGGTACCGGGGCCGGCCCGTGTCCCGCTGCTCACGGCGACATCCGCGAACTCCTGCGGACCGGAGGCCATCGCGGACGACGTCACCGCGGCCGCCACCAGGTAGGCGACCCCGGCGGCGGGTATCCGCAGCGATCTCCGATGCATGCGGGAGCCTCCTGGTCCGCTCACCCGCGGACGGCCCGTCCGCGTCAGGTACGCCCCCTGAGGCCCTTCCTTCCGTCCAGGAATGCGGCTGCCTCCCCAACATGCCCGCATCCCCCGTCACCCGCCACGCGAGCAGCCCTGCGACGGCGGTGCACCACCCGCCCCGCTGGTCGCCTTTTCCCAGGCCAGCAGGGTCGGACGGGGCGGTGGAGCAGGTGAGCCGCGGCTTCCGGACCGCCCGCCATCCGTGCGTACGCCGTCGCCGAAGCGCCGTGGGTGCGGTGCGCGGTGTTCCCGCACCGGGCCGCATCCGGGACGGTGGCCGGGCGCATGACGAGGCCCCCGCGGACGTGTGGTGGTCCACGGGGGCCGGGTCGGGCAGTCAGCCCGGTCAGGCGGAGCCGGTCAGGGCCGGGGGATCACAGGGGGGTCCCCCGGCGGGGGATCAGGTGAGCCGCCACTCGTGGTCGTCGGCCGGGTAGCAGTTCGCGACGCCGAGCCGGGCGGCTCGGCCACCGGTGCCGAACTCCTTGCCCCAGACGTCCAGGCACATGTTGTTGCTGGTGTAGTTGCGCAGCCAGAACTTCCCGTTGCCCCGGTCCTCCTTCCACCAGAGCTGGTTGTCCCCCAGGGTGCCGTCGCAGGTGTACTCGGAGACCGCCGTCGCCCCGGGCACGGCGCCGTAACCGGGCAGGTCCATGCACAGCCCGTCCGTGCTGTTGCGGACCACGAACAGGTCACCGCCGCCGGGGGCCTTGCCCTTGAGCTTCACATCGATGTCCCACATCTCGTTGTCCGTGGTCCTGGGGTCGATGCAGGTGAACTGGTCCACCTCCCCGTTGATTTTGCCCTTCCCTCCGTAGCCCGGAATGTCGGCGCACATTCCGGTCATGACGTTCCGCAGTTGCAGCTGCTTCGTGCCGAGGACAGCGGGGCCGGGCCCCCCGAACAACCCGATCTTGCCCGCCGGCGAGGCGGGCTTGCCCTTCTCCCCGCCCTTCTTGCCCTTTCCGGGGGCGGGCGCCCCGGACTGGCCTTTGCCGTCCGGACCGGACGGGGAGCCCTCCGCCTTCTCCCCGCCCTTCGTGTTCTTACTGCCCTTATCGCCCTTCGGCGGGGTCAAGGGCGACTTGCCCGTATACGAGCCGGGCGCCCGCAGACCGTCGCCCTTCGGAACGGTGATCTCCGCGGCAGCCTCAGCCGTCTTGTCCTTTTTGTCGTCATCCCCCATCGTGAGGGCCAGCAGCGGCACGGCAATCAAGAGCGCGCCCGCGATGGCCGCGGCGGCGCGCAGCGCCTTGGTGGGCCGGCCCGAGGGGGGTTCCTCGCCCCCGCCCGTCCCGGTGGACGCCTCCGGCGGCTTGCCGCCGGCCGCGGCCGCCGTGCCACCGGCGGCACCCGCGCCACGCCCTCCGCCGTGCTCCGACGAGAAGGACGCCGTGGCGGCCGTCGATCCGGTGGCCGACGCGGACGAGCCCGCCAGGGCCTTGGGTGCGGCGGGCGTCGTCGGAGCCTTCGCTTCGGACGTGCCCTCCTCGCCGCCCGACGCCGCCTCGGATCCCGCTTCCGGGGCCGGGGCGGAGCTCGGCCCGGACGACGCGGCGGACTCGGACTCGGACTCGGCAGGCTCGGACGCCGCGGAGCCGGCGGACGCGGTGGGCCCGGACGCCGCAGTTCCGAACGACTTGGGCGGCTTCGGCGCCGTGAACCCGGCCGACGCGGTCGGCCCGGACGCCGCGGACCCGGCCGGGCCCTTCGCGCGGGCCGACGAGGCCGGTTCGAAGGAGGCCGGCGGAGTGGGCGGCGCGGACGGTCCGTCCGGCGCCGGCGTGCTCGACGGGCCGCTCACGTCACCGGTCTTGTCCGGCGGCGCGTCCGGCTCGGGTTGGCCTGCGGAGCCGGGCAGCGGCACGGCGCGGCGCACCGCTGGTCCCCTCAGGCCCGTTGGTTCCTTGTTGGGCATCGTGACTCCGTTTCGGTTCGCGGGTCGGTCAGCGGGCGGCGCCGGACGCGGTACCGACCGCGTCCCCGCGCCGCCCCAATGGCCCCTCGCACAACTCCGGCCAGCGAAACAGCCCCGGTGCGAGAGGGTGACGGCGCAGGGCCTGGTCCAGCCTGTCCAGCGCCGCACGGTCGTGGTCGTCGAGTTCGGTGCTCTGCGGCACCGCTGAGGTGGTCGCGGTGGCGGGGGTGGCGGGCACCTCGCGCAGCAGCACCAGCGGGGCGCCGTCGCTCTCGCGCACGTCGAGCACCCGCAGCAGCGAGCCCGGCGCGAAGACGACCTCGTCGCGGCCGGCGGCGCCCGGCCCGCCCGCCAGCTCGCGTACCCGGCGTCCGGTCGCCGACCAGATCGCGTACTGCGGACCGCCCGGCCGCGGCGCGCCCACCCCGGCCGGCAGCGCGCTCACCGGGGCCGCCTCGCGCAGCAGGTTCCCCGGCGCGAGGGCGGCGTCCGCCGCGTCGGTGCCCCGGAAGGCGAGCCCGCGGTACGAGGGGAGCCGGCGCAGGGCGGAGGCCACGCACGCGGCGTAGGGCAGCAGCCGCGGCTCGCCCGCCCGCAGGCTCCGGGCCAACTCGCCGTGAGTCAGCGGGCCTTCGGTGGCATGCAGATACATGTGCAGTGCGATCAGGTCGTCGCGGGCATCCTCCTGCTCCGGCCCGCGCAGCGCGGGCATCCTGGTGAGCGCCCGCATGACGGCGGAACTGTGCCGCTCCCACCTGTCCTCCGCCAGCCCGCGGAACGAGGTGCGCTCCGCCGGGCTACTGACGTACCCCGGCAGGAACGGGACCGGCGGCAGCGGGTCGGCAGCCACGGCGGCGGGCCGCCGCGCTCCGGACGGGTCGACCGCGCGCGGTGCCGTAGGTGCCGCCGGCGAATCGGGGGCCGTAGGTGCCGCCGGCGTCTCGGGTGCCGTAGGTGCCTCGGGCTTTGTGGGGGTCGCGGGTGGTGTGGGTGGTGTGGGTGCCCCGGGCATGGTGGGCGCCGTCGATGCCGTGGGCGCCATAGGCCGCGTCGGTGCCGTGGGCGGCGTGGGCGCCTCCCGGGCAGGCGGCTCGCCCGGCCGTTCACCGGATAACGGCGTGACCGGGTCCGGCATGACCCCGCGCTCCGGCGACGAGGTGCGGTCCGGAGCGGCCCCGGTGGATCCCGGGCCTCGGGGACCGGGACCTGGAACGCTCCGCGAAGGCGGCTGTGCACGGGACCAGTTCGACGGTCCGGCGCCGAGCGTTCGCGCGGAGGGCTCCGGTGCGCGCTCGGGCTCCGGCGAAGGGCCGGGAGCCGCCGCGGGCCCGGAGGGCTCGGTGCTCCGGGGGGCGGGGGGCTCCGGGTGCGGGGCGGGACCGTCCGGGCGGGGGCCGGCGCGTCGCGGCTCGGGGGCCGGGTCCGGGGCCCCCGTCAAGGCCCGGGAGATCGAGGCGGGTTCGGGTACCGGAGGCTCGGGGTCCGCCGGGGGCCGGGGGCGGCTCGGAGCGGAAGGGCGTCCGGAGCGCTCGGCCGAGCCGACGGCAGCCGCCTCCGGTGCGGGAGCACCGGCGGGCGCCGAGGCGGCGGGGCGGGCGGTCGAGGCCGATGTCGTCGGCAGCGTGGGCGGGGGACCCGGCAGGGGCGGCGACTCCGGCTTCCCGGCCGGGTTCGCCGGGTTCGCCGGGTTCGCCGGGAGCGCGGGCGGGGCGGGCAGAGCAGCCGGCGCGGGCGGGGCGGACGGGGCGGGCAGGACAGCCGGGGCGGCCTGCGCGTGGGGGGAGGCTGCCTGCGGCGGGGCGAGGGCGCTGCCGAAGCGGATGGCGCGCAGGCCGTGTTCGGCGGCGATACGGCGCAGTTCACGTCCGCCGTCCACGCTCGTACCGTGCACGAACAGCCGTGCCCTGCTGCGGACGTCGACGCCGAGGCTGCTCAAGAGCGTGCCGAGCGCGGGGAACAGCGACGCCTCAAGGGACTGGCCGGGCCGGCCCACCTCGATTGCCGGGCCCTCCGCGTCCGCCGGCCGGGCCGCCGCCGGGGGACGCCCCTCCGCGGCATCGGTGATCCACAGGCCCGCCCGGGTCACGCCGGCCTGCCACCCTTCGGAGAGGGAGACGACGCCGTGTTCGGACAGCTCCCGGCCCGCGGTGCCGTGGATCTCGGGGAGCCGGCCCCAGCGCAGCAGCCGGGGGGCCTGTGCCGGTGCGTTCTCCCCGGCCGGCAGGCACATCACCGCGTCCACGAACGCCTGCCAGCGGGGCGCGCCGTCGGCGCCGACGAGTACCGAGCGGACCGTCCCGGGGTGGGTGGGCGTGCCGTGGGACAGCAGCGGCATACCGGTGTACACCACGACCTGGGTCCCCAACGCGTCGGAAACCCATTGACCGGTACGCAAAATGTCACGGGGGCTGCCCGGGGCGAGCCGGACCTGCTTCCGCACGGCCTCCGGCAGGGCGCTGAGCACCTCCACGAGGTCGCCCGCCGAGACGTCCTCGCCCTCCGGGACGCCCACCAGCACGGTGGGCCCCCCAGGGTCGGCGGGTACGGAGTAGCACAGATCGCCGAGGCGGGGCGGGGCGGCGTCCCGGGAACGGGTCAGCACTCCGGCGGGGATCTGCTCGATCACACAGCCGCCCGCGACCTGGTCGGGCAGCTGGTCGACGGCCGGCTGCCAGCCGGGGGCAGGCTGCCGGGGGCCGATCCGCTGCGGCTCCGCCCCCGGCCGGAAACGCCACCAGCTGCCGCGTTCCGGCACACCCACGCCGACCGTGGCACCGGGCTCGGCCTGCCGGACCGGCACGAACAGCCCGCCGCCGGGCACCACGAGGGCGAGCCCGTCGGGGGCGATGACCTCCAGCTCCCAGGCGTCGGCGATCCGGCGGGCCAGCGCGGGCGCGCCGGGCCGGTCGTCCCCGGCGGCGGTCATGACGAGCCGGACCGTGCGGATGCCGTCTTCCCGCAGCTCGTCGAGCAGCCCGCCGAGACGGGGCCACAGGTCGGCGGACTGCGGCGCGTCGACCCCGGCCACCACCGTGACGGTGTGCGCGTCGGCGGCGAGGGCACGGGCCAGGTCGAGGACATCGGAGTTGCTGAGCGTGTCATCGGAGGGCGTACGCAGCAGCCTGATGCCGTCGTACTCCTCGATGAGCAACCGTTTCGGACGCCCCTCGTCGGCGCCCTCGTCCCCGGGACGGTGCCCGCCTGCCGCCGCCGGCGCGGCCGGGGCAGGCCGGCCTCCCCTTTTGCCGAACCACCGCGCCCGGCCGCTGTCGGAACGGCTCACGCCTCTTCTCCTCGGTCGGGAGCCGACCCGGACGGGTCGGCCGGGGTCGCACGGCAACTCGGGGTCTGGCACATACCGTTGTCACCTGATGGAGTCGACATGTCCTGATTCCGTGGTTCTAGCGGTGGAGAGAGTCATGGTGCGGCGGTGGAACCAAGGGGCCGGTGCAGTTCCCTGACGTTTCGGTGAAGCGGCGGCAACGCAGCCGACGTTCAGGGAGGTTCAGGGAAACTCCGCCCTGATATGTGGGATGCGCGTACAGCCCGAAAAGTTCACCTCTGCACGGAGAATCTCGCGCCCCGGGGCCGACGACGTTCCCGCCGCCGGCCCCGAAGCGGTCTCAACGCCCGTTCTCCGCACCGGCGTCGGGGTCGGTCCCGTCACCCGGATCCGGGGCGGACGCCTGCTCCGGCTCCGGCAGGAGAAGGTCCTCCACGCGGCTGCTCCCGTCAGCCTGGGCAGCGCGGGACCGGCCGCGCTTGACCGCGCCCTTGACCACGCCGTTCGCCGAGTCGTTCGCTTCCGGCTCGTTCGCCTCCTGGCCGGACGCCTCTTGGCCGGACGCCTCCGACCAAGAGGCGTCATCGGTGCTCATCGTCGGCGGCCAGACGGACCCGGCGGCGGAGCCGGACTGTGCCCCGTCCCCCTCGGGCGCCTCTTCGGCCGCCTTCATGACGTCCGCCAGGCCGTCGGTGGTCATCACCATGCTGACCGGACCCGAGCTGTTGATGCACAGGCTGTGCCCCTCGGGGATCCGCTCCAGGAACTCCGGCACCCGCGTCGTCTCGAAGGCCAGCCGGCCGGCCAGGTGCAGGTACTTCGGGGAGCTGTAGACCAGGACCACCGGGGTACTGTCGGGCGCCGCCGCGCGCACCGGGTCGCCGTCCGCCGTCACCAGTACCGCCACTTCGGCCTTGGCCAGGGCCTTGGTGACATCGTCGGCGGGGCCGTAACCGGTGGTGGCGAGCTGGATGGCGGCGTCCACGTCGTCGGCGGGCTCCGGCCAGCCCATCGCCGACGGAGAGGGCCGGTAGTCCTCGTTGTCCTGCCATTCGACGATCTCGCCCTCGGCGTCGGAGCGCCACTGGCCCACCACGGCCCACTCCGGCGGCGGGCCCTCGTCGGACCAGGTCGGGTCGATCAAGTACAGCCAGTGGTCGGGCGCGAGCTTGGCCGCCTCGATGAACTCCTCGGGCGGGGCGGGGTCCACCGTCGTGGTGGCGGTGCCGCCGTCCGGTGCCGCCTCCGCGGGGTCGATGGCGGCACGGGCCTCGCCGCTGGTCTCACTCATCTTGTCCTCACTTACTGGTTTTCCCGGTCGTACTGTTCAAATATCGTCACGTTCCCGCTGTTTCCGGTCTCTCACCGATTGTCGTCGGCGCCCTCCCGGAAGTGCGGGTTGGGGAGGTAGTCGCCGACGGGCACCCCGTTCTCCAGCCGTTGCGCGCCCTGGATGAAGCGGCGGTGGACGCCTCCGGGGAACAGCACCTCCCCCTGGTCGGGGAAGGGGGAAGCGAGGCCCAGAGTGGCGTTCACATCGATTCCGCCGGGAGCCTCGATGCCGAAGCGCCAACTACTGCCCTGAGAGGGGCCGGTGGACAGGTTCGCCGTCGCACTGACCCACGCCGAGGTGGACCGGTCATCGCCGTATACGTGGTCAATCGGATGGATCCATTCGTCTCCGCCCGGCCGCAGCCCCTCCTCGAAGACCCGTCGGGTCGACCAGGAGCTGAAGGTGTACAAGGGACCCGTGTGAGCGCGCCACTGGGCGGCGGCAAGCAGGTCGTCCGGCGGGAGCAGGAGAGGCGGCACCGCCGCAACAGTGGCCGGGTCGACCGGCGGCGTCGCGCTGACGGGGCCGGTGGCCGGCCAGGCGGCCGGCACCGGCAGGACACCCGAGTCGTTCGGGTCGCCCTCGGCGTCTTGTGCCAGGAGGATCATCCGCAGCCGGGAGGAGGCGACCAGGCCGCGGCCCGCCAAGTACCAGTCCCAGGCGGGGCCTTCACTGTACAGCCGCCCCTCCGCATCCGTCACCCGGCCGGCGGACGGCCCGGCCGGGTTGTACTCGCCGCGCAGCCCGAGCCCGGGCAGCTCGGCCACGAACAGGTGCAGGTCCGGATCGTGGTGTCCCTGGCCCCACACCGTGCTGCGCTCCGTGGAGATGACGAGCGGGGACGGGAACTGCTCCCGGGTGCCCGCGAAGCTCTCGTCGAACCAGCCGTCGACCGAGTACGGCACGCCCCGCGGGATCTGCGCGGCCCGCGCGGCCGGCCCGGCGGGCCGGGTGCGGTACCAGCCGCCCGCCGACCCGGTTGCCTGGTCCGGGAGGGCGGTGAGCCAACTCGGCTCGGCCGGGTCGCCCTCGGACAGCAGGACCGTGCCGCTGTAGCTGACCGCGGTCCGGTTCTCCCGCTCGGAGTACGCCCGCTGCTCCGCCCGCCGGGACTCTGTGCTCGGGCCGGCGGACAGCAGCGCGACCCACCGGTCCGGGTCGGCCCGGCGCAGTTCCGGGTCGGCGGCCAGCAGCGCGAACAGCTCCGCGTCGGAGAGCGACACCGTGCCGCCCGGCAGGCAAAGGACGTGGGCGCCGGTCGCGTCGTCGGTGCCGGTGTCGGTGTGCACGAAGTACGGCGGTGGTCCGCCGTGTCCGGCCCACGGGGCGAACTTCAGCTCGGTGGTGTTCCCGTGGGGCCCGGGTCGGACCGTGTACATCCGCAGCGGCTCCAGCCCGCCGGGCGTGCGCGTGCTGCCGTAGTTGCGGCCCTGGTGGTTCCCCTCGGAGTCCAGGAGCCGGGTGGCGTCCGAGAACGCGCCGAGCCTGCCCAGGTGCAGGAGCGCCACAACCGCCGGGTCGGCCGGGTCCTGCCCGGTGGCGACGGCCTGTTCCTGGAGTTCCGCCAATTCGGCGTACTTCTCCGCGTCCCACACGGTGTCCGGGGCGAGGTGCAGCGCCGCGCGGCCCAGCTCCTCCGCCGCGCGGACGTCCTCCTCCGGCGGCGTCACCACGATCTCCGGTACCGGCGACTCGTCCGGCGGCGGCGTCACCACGATCTCCGGCACGGACACGGGTTCCGGCTCGGGCTCCGGCTGCGGCTCGGGCTCGGGCTCGGGCTCGGGCTCCGACTCAGGCTCCGACTCAGGCTCGCCCTCCGGCTCCGGCTCCGGCTGCGGCTCGGGCGCCGGCGGCGCGGGCGGTACCGGTGCGTCGTCCGGCCCCCGCTCCGGCGGGGTGAAGGGCAGGTGGACCGGGCCGGCGGGGGTGCGCAGGACCAGGGTGACGGGGCGGCGGGCGAGGCCGGCGGCGTGGGCCGCGGCGCCCATGACAGCCGAGAGGCCTTCGGGGAGTTCGGCGCCCGCGGCCTCCCGTGCGTCGGCGAGCGTGCCGCCGTCCAGCAGGGCGGTACGCGCGCTGAGCAGCGCCCGCCGTGCCGCCGTCGGGACATCGCCGGGGTCGAGCCACACCTGCGGGGCCGTGTCCTCGTCGGTGAACGCGGCGGCGAGCTGTTCCCCGAAGAACTCGGGGTCCAGCACCCGGTCGGAGGCGTCGTGCGCGGCGAGGACGGCCGGGGCGTCGTAGACGTTGGGGGACGACCGGGGCGGCATCTGGGCAATGCCGAGACCGAGGACGTCCTCCAAGGTGGCCCGCGCCACGATGTTGCCGGTCACCCACCGGGTGCCCTCGGGACCGCTGACCTCCATGAGCACGTGCGCGGTCACCGTGAATCCGAGCACGCCGCTGTCGTCCTGTTCGTCGTCCTCGTTCTGCGACAGGCCCGTGCCGTACTTGATGATCTCGCGGCGGAAGCTGGTGACTCCGGTGGAGTGCCCCGTCGTGATGTTCTCGCCCGCGAGGGGGATCGAGCCGCTGAAGGTGTCCGCGTTCCCCTCGGTAAGCCCGCCGCTCAGCGGCACGTTCACGCCCGGTGAGTACGTCTGGCTGCCGGTGGACGAGGCGCTGCGGATGGTGGTGCGCATCCCCATCAGGGTGATGGAGCGGCCGGCGGACTCGGTCTGCGGACGGTAGAGGGTCAGCTGGACCGACGCGGAGCCGCCGGACGGCAGCTTGCCGGTGAAGCGGGAAGCCTGCGCCGGGGTCAGCGTGACCTTGCCGGAGCCGACGAGGTTGCCGATGCGGAGCATGGTGGCCTCGTGGGACTCCGAGGAGTTCGGCAGGCCCTCGCCGCGCAGGGCGGGGTCGACGGTGCGCAGCGCGTCGGCGAGTTGGTCCACCGCGTCGAAGTCGCCGACGATCAGCGTCTGCTCGGGCGTCCAACGGGCGGTGTCCGCCAGCGGATCCGGAGCCGGAGCCGGAGCTGGAGCTGGAACTGCTGTCGGGTCCGCCGTCGGGTCCGCGGCCGGCTCCGGGCGCGGGAGGGGCCGGATCTCGCGCGGGTCGCTCTCGTGGATCTGCGGGGCCAGCAGCTCGGGCGCGGCGGACCACTCCACGGTGCCGTCCTCGCGCTCGTACGGCGTCTCGCTCGCGGGGAAGCGCAGCTTGACGGTGACGGGCGTGCTGGAGACGGGGGTGCCGGACGGGGGCTCCCAGTCCGGCACGGCGGTCTCGGTGGTCGTGGCCGACTCGGCGGTCTCGCCCTCCGCGGCGGCGGACTCGCCTTCCGCGGCGACGACGGGCCGCTCGCCGGAGGCGGTCAGCGGGCCGAGGGGGATCCCGTCGCCGGAGGCGGTGGCCGGTGCGGGTAGCGTCCCCTCCTCCGGCAGCGTCTCCTCCGCCGGGGTACCCGACGCCCGGCCCAGGGCCCGCCCCAGCCGGCGCGGCACGCTCGTCATGCCGTCGGCCAGGGCGCTGATCAGCCCGCGCAGTCCGGTGGTCTCACTCGCCGACAGCGTGCCCGCGGCCAGCAGCTCGGTCAACTGCCCGAGCGAGACGACCTGGTTGACCAGGAAGCCCGGCACCGTGTCGGGCAGCCGCTGCGAGGAGGCGGCCACCCGGTACTCGTACTCCACATCGAACTGCGCGGACGGCGCGTAGGTGCGCAGCCACTGCTGGCGGTTGCGGGAGAGGGTGAGGGAGGTGGAGCGGGAGCTGTTCGAGGAGAAGGACGCCGAGGCCCCCGCGCTGCCCGTGTTGCCCGTTCCGGTCGCGACCGTGTAGCCGGCCGACGGGCTGAGGCCGAGGGTGAAGGTGCCCGACCGGGAGGCCGTGCGCGTCACCGAGCTCGGCGCCGAGGAGTAGATGACCTCCACACCCGACTTCGGGCGCAGCGCGCCGCGTACCTCACCCAGTTCGCGGTGCGGGGCCGGGCGGGCGTTGACCGCCAGCGTCACCAGGTACAGGCCTCCCCAGCCCTTGTGCACGAAGGTGATCGGCCGCTGCCACTTCTCGGTGCCGGTGCCGGCCAGTGCCCGCGTGCCGATGACCGAACCGACCTCCGCGATACGGGAGTCCAGGCCGTAGACCTGCGTACCGCTGCCCGGGGTGAGCGAACCGGGGGCCTCCCGCGTCGCCTCGGCGCCAAGCGCCTCGACGAACGCGTCCAGCGGACCGGCCGGGAGGGCTTCCGGCACGGTGGCGGGGCCCAGGGCCCGGCCCTTCGAGCGGACGAAGTACGGCGGGAGGAGCCGGTCCGGCTTCGGCACCGCGTGGGGGAGCCCGGCCAGCGCCGCCAGCCGCAGATCCTCCCGGACGTCGGTCTCGGAGACCCAGAAGACGACGCCGCCCGGCACCCGCTCCGCGCTGGTCCGGACACCGCGCGGACCGAATCCGACGGCGTTGGCCGGCGCGTTGCGGTAGCCCTGGGCCAGCGCGAAGACATAGGTGATGTCGGCGCGGAAGGCGTGCAGCGGTTCCCTGGCGTCGGCGTTCATCCGGTCGGTGAACACGCCGTCGGTGTCCGTCTCGCTCCACGACACCGAGAAGCTCTGAGTCCCGCTGCCCGCGACCGTGCCCGAGGCGTCCCCGACGGTGCGGGTGCCCGAACCGCTGAATCCGAGCTGCACGGTGCGCTTGCCGCTCCTGCCCCGCCAGGCCGAGTCGGTGGCGGTGACGTCGCTCTCCATCCAGTCCAGGTTGCCCCCGAAGTCCTCCCCCGGCGGGAGGCCGGGCCCCTCGTAGACCACGTCGTGCAGGTAGCCGCGCACCTCCCCCTGGGTGTCGGTGCCCAGCAGGGAGCCGGCCGCCCCGGCGTCGAAGGCGTAGACGCCGCGCAGGATCTGGTGGGACCGGGCGAAGACGACGGTGCTGGACAGGGCGGCCCGGCCGGCCTCCTGGGCAGGGCTCTCCGGGTGCGTCAGGGACTCGCCGAGCGTGACGTCCTTCAGCCACTGGGCGGGCTGGGTGACGAACGACGGCAGCATCCGGCCCACCTGGCTGCCGTGCTCGGCGGTCCAGTTCAGGATCCGGGCCAGCGCCCCGGGCTCGGCGTCGCCCCCGGGGAGGCCGCCCGCCAGGAGCTGCTGGAACGCCGTGAACAGCTCGGCGCTGCCGAACGCCACCGTGACGTGCGCGGCGGCCGGGAGCAGCAGGGCCTCCTGCGGCCGGTTGCCCTCCTCGTCCGGCTGCATCCGGGCCAGCCGGTAGTCCTCGTCGGTGGCGGGCCGGCTGGTGGGCGCGGGAAGCGGGGCCGGCCGCTCGGCGAGGGTGCGGGCCAGCGGGAGGGTCACCGCGAGGTTCCCGTTGCGCGGGGCGGACGTCCACACGGGCTCGGTGCCCCGTCCGAAGTAGAGCTCCGCGGAGTGGGTGACCGGGATGTCGAACTGGGCGAGGCCGGTCTGGGGGTACAAGAGCATGTCCAGGCCGAACCCGGAGGAGGAGCCGGCCGTGTGCGCGCGCTGCCCGCCGATCGAGGCGCTGGAGGGGATGCCGCCCTTCATCGTGGTGTCGCCGGAGACCGGGCCGTGAGCCTCACCGGAGAAGTCACCGGACAGTGTGTGCGTGGAGGTGACCGACTCGCCGCTCGCCGTCGACATGCCGTTGCCGGTCAGCGAGGACCAGTTCGGGAAGTTCCTGCGGTGGCGGGGGTAGGTGCCCTCCTGCGGCTTGGCCCGCACCACCGCGCAGGCCCGCCAGCTGTCGTACTCGAAGGGCAGGTCGAAGTAGATCGCGTGACCCGCGCCCACCATGTCCCGCGAGGCGCAGCGCAGCCCGATCTGCGAGCGGGCCAGGGACAGCGCGCGCTGGTTGGCCGCCCAGGCCTGGAGAATCTTCTTGCGGCCCACCTCGTCCATCCAGGACAGCGACCGGCGTTCGGCCGGGGGCAGCAGATGGAAGGTGCGCAGCTGCGTCTCCAGCTCCTCGAACTGCTCGTCGGTACCGGTGATTTCGAGCGGCGTGGCGAACATCCCGAACGAGCGCAGCTCCAGCGTCTCCGGCGGCAGGTGCCGCTCCTGGCCCGGCAGGACCGGGACGCCGTCGACCTCGGCCCGGCTCGGCACCCGCAGGAGGTGGCCCGCGGGCCGGCTGAAGGTGAACGGATCGGTGCGGCCCCCCTCGGGGAAGACCAGTACGACCTCGAACTCGATGTCCGCCTCCACCAGGAGCTGCGGGTTCTCGCTGACGAGACCGAACCAGTCGTAGGCCGTCCCGCCCGAGTGGAAGGCGTGGTCGCGCTGGTACTGGTAGGCGCCGGAGAAGGCCGGGCCGCCGCCGACGCCCGAGCCGCCGGGGTCCGCGAAGGCGGGGGCGAGCGAGAAGCCCGGCTTCACGGCGTTGGACACCGTGTGGGAGTTCTTGGGGCCCACCGTGTAGAACACGCTGTTCTCCAGCACCACGTTCTTCGACCTGGCCAGCACATCGGGGTTCAGCCACGTCAGCCGCGCCCTGACCTCCATGAAGGCCAGCGGGTCTCCGGCGCGGTCCTGCAGCACCGGTGACGGGTAGGCGTTGGCCAGCATCAGCGGCAGCCCGGCACGCTGGTTGTTCTCCGAAAGGAATTCGCTCAGCTCCTCCGCCGACTCCGGCGACAACCGGCGCAGATGCGGGCGCAGTTCATCGGCCGCGACGATCGCGTCGTGCAGCGCGGCCGGGTCGCGCACGGTGTCCGTGCGCATCGGCAGCACTCCGCCGGTGAGGGTCTGCGGATCGGCCGGCAGCTCCTCCGCCGACGCGAAGAGCGGGCCGAACGGGCGCGGCTCCGGGTCCTGGGTGAGGTAGTCCGGGAACAACGCGGCGAGCCGGCCGGGGGCGGGCTCGGGCACGATGCCGTCCCAGCCGTCGTCTTCGGCCGCCTCGTCGGTCTCGGGGGCGGGGTCGGGGACGGGGGCGGGGTCGGGGACGGGGGCGGGGGCGGGGGCAGGGTGCGCGCCATCGAGCGGTTCGACCTTGATCTGCGACGCCATGCCGTAGTCGTAGGCGCGCGACGATTCGGCGGCGAAGGCCAGCGCGGACATCGCCATGTAGTCCCGCACCACCGTCACCGAGGTGGCTTCCTGGTTGTGCGTGAACGTCAGCTTCGGGGTGAATCCCAGGGACGCCAGCCCGGGGATCCCCGAGCCGTTGACCGCCCAGGTGCGGCCGTAGGAGAGCGGGATGCTCCGCACCGTCTGCCGTCCGCTGGTGTCACTGGACGTGACGGTGGTCTTGTTCCGCTCCTCGATCTGGATCCGCTGCCCCTCGGGCACGTCGGGGGCCATCGCGGGCGCGGGCCGGGCATCCCCGAGATCGAGCCGCCACGTCACCCGGTACCAGCGACCCCGGTAGGTCACGATCCGGACCATGCCCTTGGCGCTCAGCACATACGGCAGCGCCTCCAGCACCGCGTCCTGGGCGAACTCGGCCGCCACCTCCTTCTCCAGCGCCGCGCTGCCGCGCCGGTCCTGCGCCTCCAGGTCCTCGGCCGTCGCGCCCACGACCGCCTGGTGCCGGGCGCGGACGGCGGCGCCGATGCCGGCGTGCAGCCACTGAAGCGTCTCGTCCGGGAACGGCATGACGTGCACCGAGCCCAGGAGCCCGCGGTGCCCGTGGCCCAAGTCCGCGACGAGGGCGGAGGGGGCGTCGGACTCAGGGTCGCTGTCCGGGGCGTGGTCCGAGTCGCCATCCGGGTCGTCGTCCGGGTCACTGTCCGGGTCGCCATCCGGGTCGTCGTCCGGGTCACTGTCCGGGTCGTCGTCCGGGTCGTCGTCCGGGTCGCTGTCCGGATCCGAGTCGGGCGCCGGTTCCGTGTGCTGCTCGGCGGGCGGTGACGTGGGGTCGGGGGCGGACGGGTCCTCGGGCGCGGACTCGGAAGCGGGCCCGGACCCGGACCCCGGCGCGGACTCGTCGCGCGGCCCGTCGCCGTCCTCCACCGTCGCGGGGGCGGCGGACTCGCGTACGGGCGGCGGCACGGACAGGGAGGACACCTCCGGGACCGGGAAGGGCGGTCGGGGACGCGCGGTCTCCCAGCCCTCGTCGGCCGGCGCCGGCGTTCCCGCGCCGTCCGTGCCGTCCGTGCCGGGGCGGAACGTGAGGACCGGCAACCCGCTGTCGCCCACGCCGGACAGGTCCGTCGGCACCCTCGTGAACAGCACCTTCCGGCCGAGCCTGCCGGCGGCCCGCTGCGCCACCAGGGCGACGGACGGGTTGACCTGCGACAGGCTCAGCACGACGGGAGTGGCCGGCTTCCACAGCAGCAGCTTGCGATCGGCGGCCAGCATCTCCAGCCAGGTGTCCACCGACACCCACTGCTCCACTCCGGCCACCTCGATCCGGACGAGGTCCGGGTCCGTCGGGTGCAGGGCGGCGCCCGCCAGGAAGGGGCACGGTCCGCCCGTCCAGGGCGCGTCCTCCAGTCCGGCGGACGTACGGATCCGGGACAGGTCGACGCGCTGGGGCCGCGGGCCCGGCCGAAGGTCCCGCCCGCAGCAGTCGAACCCGCGCCCGCTCTCCGCCACCCGCTCCAAGGTGGCCGGCTCGGAGACGGTCAGTACCAGTGAGTCGCCGTCCTGCGCGCCGAGCCGCTCCAGGCGGTGGGCGGCGACCGCGTCCGGGTTGGACCCGTCCCAGCCGGCCGCGTACGCGTACGTGAAGTCCCTCCGCAGCTCCGCGTGCGGCGCGTCGTCCGGTTCGGCGGCCGGGTCGATGCCGAGCACCTTCGGCAGCAGCGCGTCGGCGTCGAGCCCCGCCAACGTCTCCTCGGCCTTGACCCGCGCCCAGAACATCCGCGAGCGCTCCGCGTCCGTCACCGCGTCCCGGTCCGTCCGCAGGGCCTCGGCCGCCTCCCCCGCCAGGTCCGCACCGCTCGCCCAGACGGCCGCCCGGTCCACCGCGTCCGGGAGCCCCGGCACGAAGTCCCGCAGCGACGTGCCCGCCGGCTGCCGCCCGGCCGCCGCCAGCACCGCCCGGTACGCACCCTGGTCCGCATCCGCGCCACCCTCCGGCCGGGCCGCCACCACCCGGTGGAACATGTCCAACGTGAACCGGCCCAGCCCCGCGAACCGGTCGTCGGCCCGCCACATGTCATCCAGCGCGGCGAAGCCCCGCAACAACTCCTCGTAGCCGCCCTGCCGCGCCGCCTCGGCCAGCGCCTTGACGTTCCAGCCGAACACCAGCCGCAACGCCCGCACCCCGCGCAACACCCGCAACCGGACCTCGGCCGACGCCTCACCCGAACCGTCATGCCGGCCGACCACCTCGGCCAACCGGTCCAACTCGGCGCCCTTGGGCTCCGGCAGGAAGATCAGCCACCGGCCGCGCCGGCCCCAGGGATCCGTGTGCAGGATGCGGACCCACCTGCCGTCCGGCAGCTGAGCGCCGGTCTGCGGACGATTGGGGGTGCGCACCGCGCGGTCGTCGTTGTTCGCCCTCCGCTGCCCGACGGGAACGTGCGTGAGCGGATCCGGTACGAACGCCTCCTCGTCGGCCCACAGGTACTTGCGCGGCGGAACCGACCGGTCCTCGTAGGCGCCCGGCCGGCAGCCCGCGATGTCGGTCCAGCCGTCGGGGTTCGCGGTCACGCTCGGCCGCCGGCCCCACCGGCGCAGCTCCTCCGTCCCGGACACCTCCCGCGGCCCCTCCAGCCCGGCGAGGAGCAGGCCGCGCTGGTTGGCGTGCAGGTCCTCGTAGTACGCGTCGCGCTCGTCGCCGGGAGCCGGCACGGAGAGCTCCTCCGAGACATCGTCGGCGTTCAGGTCGAGGTGCACGAACGTCCTGGCCTCGCGCAGGTGGCGGCCCAGCTCCTCGTACCCCTCCTCGACCAGGTCCGCGTCCGTGTGGGAGCCGCGGCCGAACTGCTCGCCGGTCCCGGGGTCGATGAGGGCCCGGGTGAGCACGTCGCGGAACTCGGCCATCGGGTCGCCGTTCCGCGGGTCGCGGCCCATACCGGGCGGGTTGGGGATCCAGTCGCCCTGCGGCTTCGACGGCCGGTGCTCGACCTGGAGGGTGACTGCCTTGCCGGGCTGCACCCGCAGCGCCACCTCGCCACTGTGGGCCAGCACCAGCAGACCGGTCCGGTCCGCGAGCCACCGCGGCCAGTCCAGCAGCCCGTCGCCGGCGAGCGGGATCGCCAGCACGATCCGGGTGCCCGGCGGCAGCTCCAGGCGCCGCACGTCGGCGGTCACCAGCTCGATGAACTCCTCGAAGTCGACGAGCACTTCCCGCCCGCCGACACCGCCCGGCCGCACGACGAGCTTGCCGGCCCGCACGTCGGCCGCCACGGCGTAGGGGCGCGGCACGGGCTTCGGGTCCGCCTGCCGGCCGGCGGCGCGGTGCTTCCCCGTCACATGGACCGGGATGCCGTCCAGGTCCAGTTCGACGACCTCGGACTCGCTGAAGTTCAGGCCGGGGACGCGGACGCCGCCCATCGTGAAGTACCGGCCGTCGCCCGTCGAGGCGCGCAGTTCGTCCAGGTGGAAGGCGGCCAGCGCGGCCAGGCTCGTCGCCCGCCCCGCCGCCCGAGCGCGCTCCACCAGGTCGAACAGCTCGGCACGCTGCGGCACGTCCACCGGCGTGTCCTGGCCCAGGTGCAGGATCTGCCGCGCCGACGCGTCCAGGTCCAGCGGCTGTCCGTCCAGCCGCCGGTCCTGCCCGTGCAGCACGTCCAGCAGCTCCACGGCCGCCGGGGTGCCGTCGCTGGTCGGCGACTTCGCCTCGGTGTCCGCCGGTTCGGTGTCTGCCGGGGTGGTGTCCGCCGGGGCGGGCGGCTCCGGTTCCGTGTCCGCCGGGGCGGGCAACTCCGGCTCGCTGTCCGCCGGAGCGGGCGTTTCCGGCGCGGCGTCCATCGGCTCCGGGTCCGGCTCGGCGTCCATCGGCTCCGGCTCCGGCTCGGCGTCCATCGGCTCCGGCAGGAGTACCGGCAGGGGCGCGACGGTCATCACCGTGGCGGCCGTCGACGGGTCGGGCAGCGGTGCCGATACGGGCAGCGGGTCCGGTACCGCGAGCGGGGCGTCCTGCGGCTGGGCCGGGGTGCGGGGCGCGCTGCGGTTCCAGGCCGGCGGGGTGTCCGGATCCGCCGGCGAGGGCCGCAGGGTGAGCACGGAGCTGCCGTCCCGCCCGGTGGGCTCCAGGCCGGTCGACGCGGCCGTCGACCAGACGCCGCGGCCGAGCAGTTGGGCGAGGTCGTCGGCCAGGCCGGGCGCCAGCCGGTCCAGCTCGGGGATGTCCAGCACGACATCGACGGCCAGGTCCATGGCCAGCAGGGCGGGGTCCGCGGCGAGCAGGTGGGGGATCTCGCTGTGCGGTGCCCGGTGCGTCGTCCCGTCCGGCAGGGTCAGCAGGAGGTAGCGCCGGTCGGCCGGGTCCAGCGTGCCGCGGACCAGGGTGGGCATCCGGCGGCGCCACTCGTCCTTGTGCGGGTACGGCCACGGAGCCGGCTGCCGTGCGCCGTCCACCTCGACGGTCGCCAGGTCCGCCACCGGCAGGGTCCGCAGGCCGGTGAAGTCCCGCCCCCGGCCGGTCTCGTCCCCGGTGCCGAGCGTGCCCGAGGCGGTGCCGTCGCCCAGCATTCCGGCCTGTTCGAGGTGGTAGGCGGCGGCCACGTCCGGGTCGGTGGCGGCGCGGCCCTCGGCGAACGCCCAGGTGAGCACCCGGCGCAGCTCCTCCTCGCGGGCCGCGTCCACGTCCTGGTCCGGGCCCAGGTGCAGCACCTTCCGGGCGAGCGCGGGGAGGTCCGCGCCGGCCAGCGCGTCGTACGTCTTCACCCGCGCCCAGAACATCCAGGAGCGCAGGTCCGCCCCGGTGTAGGCGGTCTCCGGGGTCCGGGCGGTCAGCGCGTCGGCGCCCGCCTCGCGCAGCCACTGGACGGTCCGCGCCACCGCCGGCATCGGGGCGAACCCGTCCAGCAGGGTGCCCGGCGCGGCGCGCCGGGCGGCGGCCAGCACGGCGCGGTAGCCGTCCTGGTCCACGCCCTGCCGGCCGTCCGGGTGTGCGGCCACCGCCCGTTGGAACGCGTCCAGGGTGAACGGGCCCATCCCGGACAGCGCCGGGTCGTCCCGCCACATCCGCTCCAGGGCCGCGGCGCCGCGCAGCAGGTCACGGAAGTCCGCGGCGTCCTGCACATCGCGGCCGAAGGTGATCTTCAACGCCCGTACCAGCCGCAGCGTGCGCACCCGCGCCGCGTCGGAGGCCGGCCAGGGGCCCCGGTGCAGCCCGGCCACCCGCGCCAGCCGGCCCAACTCGGCCGACCGCGGCTCCGGTCGGAAGTACCGCCACCGGGTGCGCCGTCCCTGCGCGTCCGTGTAGAGGGCGTGCACGTACCGGCCCGCGTCGTTCCGCATCGGGGCGTGGATGTGGTCCGGGGCCCGCACCGGGAGCCGGCAGGCGTTGGCGACCGGCTGGCCCGCCGGGACGTCCCGGAGCGGGTCGACGACGAACGGCACTCCGGCGGCCTCGCCCCGGCCCATCCGGCCCCGGCCGCCGTCGAGGTCGAGCGGTGTCCCGCCCCAGCAGGCCACCAGGCTGATCCAGCGGACCCGGGAGCGGCGCAGCAGCCGGCCGGCCCAGGTCTCCGTCTCTCCCTCGCCGAGGAGCCAGTACGTACCGTCCCGCATCGCCTGGAGGAGGCGCCCCGGCAGGCCGTGCCCGAACAGGTGCGCGGCCTTCTCCTCCGAGTCCTCCGGCGTCGGGCCCGCCAGCGGGAATTCCTCGGATATCTCGTTCGTGGCCGGGTTGTAGTGCACGAACGCCGGCTGCTGTGCCAGTTGGCGGCTGAACTCCTCCCGGGGTCCCGCCAGTTCCGCTGCCGAAAAGAAGGAGCTGCCGATCCGCCGGTGGTCCCGCGTGTCGACCGCGGGGCGCAGGTACGTCTCCCGGTGCCAGTCCGGCCCGTCCTCCGCGGGCTCGGACGGACGGGGGGAATCGACGGCCAGCCAGTCGCCCTCCGGCTGCCCTTCCTGGTGCACCACACGGATCACATCGGAGCCGGCGCGGAAGTCCACCAGGCCGCTGTGCACCCACACCGTGCGGTCCGTGAGGTGCGCGAACAGCTCGATCAGTGCCAGGTCGGCCTCGTCCGCGACGGAGGTGGGCCACACGATCGGGACGTCCCGGCCCAGGCCCTCCCGGGCCAGGTCCGCGCGCATCACGACGGCGGCCTCCTCGACGCTCTGCTCCCGCACCGAGCCGTCCGGCAGCCGCATCCGTACCAGCCCGTCCCGCAGGGCGGCGGAGACGGGGTAGACCGGCCCGCGCCACGGGGCCGGCTGGTGGCCGGCCCCGCCCACCAGCGAGCCGTCGGCCGACCGGCGCAGGATGTCGAACTCGGCGGCGTCGAACTCGGCGACCTCCTGCTCCCCCCAGTTCAGGCCCGGGATCCGCTGCCCCTGGTGGGTGAAGTGCCGCACCCGGTCCCCGGCGGCCACCCCCAACCGCTCCAGGACACCCGGCTGCCGCAGATGGAAGGCCGCCAACTCCCCCGTCGACCGCGCCTGACCGGCCGCCCGCGCCTGCCCCACCAGGGTGTAGAGCGCGCCGAGCACCGCGAGGTCCACCACGGCGTCCGGAGCCAGGTGCAGCACCTGGCGCGCCTGCTCCTCGGGCGTCATCCGGGGCCGGCCGAGCCGGTCGGCCTCCCGCGCCGCCAGCGCGCCCAGCGTCCGCCGCGCCTCCGCGACCGACGGGCCGGACACGTTGACCACGGTGTGCCGCCGCGCGCCGTCGGTGCGCGGCGGTACGGCGGCGGCCCGTCCGCCGCCGTACCGGGCCCGCACGGTCACATCCGCCGCCCGCAGCGGCACCTGACTGGCCGTCAGGCCCGCCTGGAGGGCGGCCAGTTCCCGGTCCAGCGCCCGGTTGAAGACGGCGGCCACCGCCGCGGCCCGCGCCGTGCCGACCCGCTCGGCCCACCACTTGGTGCCGGGCAGCCCGTCGCTGTAGCCGACGATGTCGACCTCCTGGGGCGCCACCCCCAGCTTCCGGTGCGACAGGGCGACCCGCGCCACCCGGCGGGCCGACTGCTCGATCGACGCCCACTCCTTGCGCGCCGGCTGGGTGGATGACCGCCAGAACGGTACGAACGTCGCCGAGGAGCGGGCGGGAAGAGCGGGCGCCGTTCCCGTGCCGCGCGTCGGCGCGGTGACCGGGGCCGCGAGCACCGGCTTGGCGACGGCCGGGACCGGTGCGGCGCTCGACACCGGTGACGGCTGGGCGCTCAGGGCGGACTTGAGAGGGGGAGCGGAGGGGCGCCGCACAGCCGCATCCGGCTCGGAGCCCGGCTCGGAGTCCGGCTCGGAGTCCGGCTCGGAGCCGGCGTACCCCGAGTCCTCGGTCGCCTCGGAGTACTCGGTCAGCTCGGAGGAATCGGTCAGCTCGGAGGACTCGGTCGCCACGGAGCCGGCGTACCCGGAGTCCGAGTACGCCCCCTCCGAGGTGACCGAGGCCGAGTCGTCCGGGTCCGAGAGGTCGGAAACGTCAGAGGCATCAGAGACGTCAAAGGCGTCCGCTTCGAAGACGTCCGCGGCGAAGACGTCCGACGCGGAGACACCGGACCCCAGCGCGGCGCGCACCGCGGCGCGGTCGGCGGAACGGGACACCGGCGGCGGGACGGAAACGGAGTACGCCGCCGGAGAGTTGTGGTGTCGGGGCCCCGTCCTTCCCCAGGCGTCGGCGGTCGGTGCGGGCGTTCCCGGGTGGCCCTTCTTCAGTTCGAGCAGCGAGCGTCCGTCTGGTCCCCCCTTGACCAGTTCCACCGGCAGGCTCGTCCACCACACGCCCCGGCCCAGCCGGTCGGCCAGCCGCTGCACCAGGAGGGGAGCAAGCCTGCCCAGCTCCGACAGGGCCAGCACGACGTCGACGTCCCTCGGACGCCCCTTCAGGAGGCGGTCGGCGGCCACCAGCTCGACGAACGCGTCGAGCGTGACCCGCCACTCCCTCCCGCCCACGTGCACCTTGATGCGGCCGGGGTCGAGCGGGTCCGGGGTGGCCACAATCAGGTGGGGGCACTGTGCTGGGCCACTCTTCGGATCCGTGGGCTGCCACTTGGCGCGCTCCGGCCCGCTCGGAGTCCGGATCCAGGACAGATCCACTTCCCGGTGCTCATCGGCCGGCCCGAAGTTCCGCCCGTCGCCGAGGGATGTTCCCAGGACGGTGTCCTGCAGGCTGTCCGAGCCCATCGCGCCGTCGATCTCCAGCTCGTGCGCGGCCACCACGGCGGGGTTGGAGGCATCGCGTCCGGCAGCGTAGGCGACGGTGAAGGCCTGCCACATCTCTTCGCGCAGGAAGTCGTCGGGTACCAGCCGTGGGTTGAGGTTGAGCACGCCGGCGATCAGACCGTCCGGATCCACTCCGGACGCGCGCAGTGTCTCCTCCGCCTTGACCCGGGCCCAGAACATCCGCGAGCGCTCGGGGGCACCCACCGCGGTCTGGCTCACGGCCAGGGCGTAGGAGGTGTCCTCGTCCAGGTTCACCTTCCCCCGCCACGCCAGGGCAGCGTCCACCGCCGGAAGGGTCACGAAGCCGGCGAGCGTGGTGCCGGGCCCGGCCGCCGCGGCCTGGGCCAGAACCGCCCGGTACGCGGCCTGCCTGGCGTCGGGGCCGCCCTCGGGGCGGGCCGCCACCACCCGCCGCAGCAGGTCCATCGTGAACGGGCCCAGGCCGTCGAACCGGTCGTCCGCCCGCCACATGTCGTCCAGCGCCGCGATGCCGCGCAGCAGGCCGAGGTACTCCGCCTCCGTGGACGTCCGCTCGATGTCCCAGCCGAACGTCAGCCGCAGCGCCCGGACCGCGCGCAGCGTCCGCTCCCGCGCCTGCGTCCGCGCCTCGTCCGTGTCGGCGAGCCAGCCCACCTCGGCGGCCAAACGGTCCAGCTCGGGGTCCTCGGGCTCCGGCAGGAAGATCATCCACTCTCCCGGCCGCCCCCAGGCATCCGTGTTCAGGTACCGGACGTACTTGCCGTTGATCCTCGTCAGCCCCTGGGAGCGGTTGGCGGAGCGCACCCCGAGGCGGGTGAGGTTCGCGATGCGCTGCCCGTGCGGGACCACCGCCAGCGGATCCGGGACGAAGCTCCCCTCGACAAAGTGGGTGAGGTCGCGTATCCGCGGCATGGACGAGTCCTGGAACGCACCGGCCGAGCACCCCCCGATCGACAACCAGGTGCCGGAGATGCTCTTGCGCCGGTACCAGTCCCGCAGGGGCTGGTCCTCGGAGAGCTGCAGGTCGCTGCCGTCGTCCCGTGGCAGAGCTTGTCCCTGAGGGGAGGCGTGGGTGTCCTCCTGGAAGGCGTCGCTCTCCTTGCCGGGCGCCGGCAGCGGCAACTCAGCCGAGAGTTCCCCGGTCAGGGGGTTGCGGTGAACGAACGTCGTGATCTGGTCCAGATAACGGCCCTGGTCCTCGAACTCGAAGTCGACCAAGTCCTCGACAGAGTGCGCGGAGCGGCCGATCTGCAAGCCGGTCCGCTCACTGATGATGGCGTGGGTCAGTACGTCACGGAATTCGGCCAGCGGGTCGCCGTCCCGCGGGTCCCACGCCATACCCGGCCGACTCGCTGCCCAGTCACCCGTTCGTTCCCTCCACCGGTACACCACGTCCACGGTGCTCGCGGCGCCGGGCCGCATGCAGAGCGCCGCCTCACCGGTGTGCGCCCAGACCGTCCGTCCGGTCCGGTCCGCCAGCAGCCTGGGCAGATCCATCAGCCCGTCAGCGGCCTCGGCGAAGGCGAGCACGATCGGGTTGGCGGCGGGCAGCTCCGCCAGCGCCGGATCGGCCGCCACCAGCTCGGCGAACTCCTCGATGTCCAGCTGGTGCGACGACCCGTCCGGCAGCCGTGCCTGGATCCCGTCGGACGAGCCGACACCCGTCACCACGTAGGGCCGCTGCCAGGAGTCGCTCCCCCACGGAACGGTCCGCCCCGGCAGCTCCTGCCACGAGTCCGTGCCGTCCGCCGACTGCCGGTGGACGAAATGGCGGGTGGTGTCCAGCTCCAGGACCTCGGACGCCGGGGCCCAGTTCAGGCCGGGTACCCGGACCTTGTCCTTGGTGAAGTGCCGGGCCCGGTCGCCCGCCACCGTGCCGCGCTCCACCAGATCGAAGGCCGCCAGCGCCGCGAAGCCCCGCGTCATGCCCGCCTTCCGGGCCCGGAGGACCAGCGCGAAGAACCTCTCGCGCACCGCCGCGTCCACGACCGCGCCCTCGCCCAGGTGCAGCACCCGGCGGGCGAGCGCCGGGATGTCCAGCGGCTTGCCGTCCCACCGCCGGTCCTCCCCGCGCAGCACGTCCAGGAACTCCACCGCCTCCGCGTCCGCCTCCTGCCAGACCTGAAGGGTGGCGTGCCGGTCCTTCGCCTCCCGCAGATCCGCCCGCTCCGGCGCGGTCGCCGCCCAGGTGCGGTCCGAGACACTCGCCTTGCTCCGCGTCCGGACCCTGAAGTGCTTGGCCTTCAGACGCTCCTCGGCCGGCAGGTCCTGCTGAAGGTCCCGCAGCTCCAGAGCCAGGCGCCGCATGAACGTCCGGAAGGTCCGCTGCGCACGCTGCTCACCGGACTGCCGAGCGTCCGCCTCCCAGTCCTGGCCGGGACCGCCGCGCACGGTGTCGGCGCCGTAGCCGCTGATGTCGATCTCCGGCAGCGACACACCCAGCCGCCGGTTGCGCAGCCCCGCCCAGGCCACCTGCTCCGCCAGCCGCCCCACCGTGTCCTCGTCGCCATCGGTGAACACCGCGGTGAAGGGAACGAACGGCACCAGCGTCGCGTACGGCAGAGCCGGCAGCGGCGCCTCGACCGGCTCCGCGACCGGCTCCGCGACCGGCGAGGACGGCACGGGTGAAGCCGGTGCCGACGGCACGGGCGAAGCCGGCGACGGCGTGGGGGAACCCTCCGCCCCCACCCCGGGCATCGGCTGCCCGGAGGTGGAACGAGCCAGCACCCGGGCCCGGTCGCGGGTCCGGGCACGGGCGCGGGCGCGCCGGTCGGCGGCGGTGCGCCCGCCGTCCGGGGCCGCGGCCCGGGTCCGGAGCTGTCCGGCGGAACCGCCGGTCCGGTCGGCGGGCGCGGCGGAGTCGGGCCGGTCGAACGGCGCGGCGCCACCCGGCCGCGGGACCTCCGCCGGGTCCTCGGGGTCCTTCGGCCGGGCCTGCTGCCAGCCGCTGTTCCGCAGCGTCGGTCCGGAGTCGGAGTCGGAGTCGGAGTCGGAGTCGGAACTCGAGTCCGTGTCGGAGTCCGGCTCGGGACCGGGATCGAAGTCCAGCGTCAGCACCCGCACGCCGTTGATGTCCTGCTTCGACGTGCCCACCTCGAAATCGGTCCAGAAGACGGTCCGCCCCAGCCGCTGCGCGATCTGCTGGGCCAGTCCGGGCGCCCGCCGGCCCAGGTGCGATATCGCGAGGACCACCGGGACGTCCAGCGGCTGCCGGCGCAGCTGAGGGTCGACGGCCAGCAGTTCGACCAGTTCGCCGACGGGGACGCGGTCCGTTTCACCGTCCAAGGTCAGGGACACGAAACCCGGGTCGGCCGGGTCGAGTTCGGCGCGCACCAGGGCGGGGACGGGCCTGTTCTTCGTTCCCGTCCTCTTGCCCGCTCCGCTCCACGGCGTCGCCTTCGACCCGGCGCGGGTCTCGATCCGCGCGAGATTCACCTTCGCCGGCTTCTCTCCGCCGGTGAAGTCGCGCCCCTCGGCCGTGTCCGGGCCCATGAGTGTGCTCAGGGCCGTGCCGTCATCCAGCAGGCCGGTCCTCTCCAGGTGCAGGGCGCCCACCACGTCCGGGCCCGTCACCTCACGGCCCTGGGCGAAGGCGATGGTGTAGAGGGAGCGCAGGGCGGCGTGGTCGGCGCCCTTCCCGGTACTCGCGTCGGACAGGTGCAGCACCTTCGCGGCGAGCCGGTTGCGCTCCGCACCGGGTGCGGGCAGTGCCTCGGCGGTCTTCACCGCCGCCCAGAAGACCCGCGACCGGTCGGCGTCGCTCACCGCGTCCGGACCGGGCAGTTCGAGGATGTCCACGACTCCGGCCGCCAGGTCCACGTTCCGTGCCCAGGCCAGGGCCTCTTCCACGGCCGGGAGCGAGACGAAATCGCGTATCCGGGTGCCCGGCGCGGCGTCCCGGGCCGCGGCCAGCACCGCACGGAAAGCGGCGTCGTCCGGATTCTGCCCACCGGCCGGGTGCGCGGCCACCACCCGCCGGAACAGGTCCATCGTGAACCTCCCCAGCCCCGCGAACCGGTCGTCGGCCAGCCACATCCCGTCCAGCGCGGCGACCCCGCGCAGCAGGTCCTCGTAGTCCTTCCCGTACTCCACCCGGTACCCGAACGCCAACCGCAGCGCCCGCACCGCCCGCAGCGTCCGCACCCGCACCTCCTCCGGAGCAGGGCCCGTGCCCGCGTGCCAGCCGACCACCGCCGCCAGCCGGTCCAACACCCGCTCCGACGGCTCCGGACGGAAGATGTCCCACCATCCCCGGCGGCCCTGGGCGTCACCGATCATCGCCCGCCGGTACCTCCGCAGCAGCTTCGTGCCCCTCGTCGCCTGCATGAGGTACGAGACCCGGGTGACCATTCCCAACCCGTTGGCGATCTGCTGCCCAAAGCTGATCGTGTCGAGCACATCGGCGACGAAGGGCCCGGAGTAGGAGTCGTTCAAGAAGTGGGGGTCGACGGCGTCGTCCTCCAGTGCCCCGGCATAACAGAGCACCAGGTCCAGCCACTTCTGCGCGGGGCGCCCCGTGCCACCCCGCTCGGGGGGCACGGGGAGAAGGGGCGCGGTCAGGCTCTTGCGCCGCTTGAGCCAGCGCACGAACCCCCGCCTCAACCGCTTGCTCCCGCCCCCCTCCATGGGGACCGTGACGCCGCCCGGTTCCGCGTGGGCGTCCAGGGCGTACGGGTCGCCGAAGGGCTCCTCGCCCGGGCCCGGTTCGGGCCGCGGCAACGGCCGCTCGACGGAGACGCCGCCGGTCGCGGGGTTGACGTGGACGTACGTGGTCATCTGGTCCAAGTACGAGCTGTGCTGCGTGAGCGTGAAATCGTCTTCCTTGTGCAGTGAGCGCCCGATGTGCTTCCCGGTCAGGGCGCTGATGATGGCCCGGGTGAGCACCTTGGGGTACCAGTCCGCAGGGGCGTCGTCGGGGTCGGGCGCCATCCCGGGCGGGTTCTCGATCCAGTCGCCCCGCCGCGTCCCGGGGGAGAAGATCTGGACCTCGCCCACCCCGTCCTTGCCGGTACCGAGCCGTGCCTCGCCGCTGTACGCCCACACCGTCCTGCCGGTGCGGTCCGCGAGCGTGCGCGGCAGGTCCAGGGTGCGGTCTCCGGCGAACGGGATCGCCAGCACGATCGGCGTCCCCTCCGGCAGTCCGCGCCGCTGGGTGTCCGCGGCCACCAGCTCGACGAACTCCTCGATGTCCAGTGTCAGCTCGGAGTCGTCCGGCAGCCGGACCACCACCCGGTCGTACCGCCCCTCGGCCGCCACCACGTACGGCGTCGTGCCCGTCGGCCACTTGGCCGGGAGCGCGTACAGGGAGTCCTTGGTGCCGGGCACGCGGACGCCGACGGCGCCCGGCCGCAGTTCCTGGACCTGCACGCCCGACCAGTTGAGCCCCGGGACCCGGGTCTCGTCCACCGTGAAGTGCGTGGTCCGGTCGTCGTCGAGCAGCCCGAGCCGCTCCAGGTGGAAGGCGCCCAGTGCCCCCAGGCTCCCCGCCCGGTCCGCCGCCCGCGCCGCCTCGGTGAGCGCGAACAGTTCCTCCCGCGCGGCGGTGTCCACCGGCGCGCCGTCCGGCAGGTGCAGCACCCTGCGCGCCACCGCCGCCAGGGTGAAGTCGCCGCCGCGCAGCCGCGCGTCCCGCCGCCGCAGCGCGTCCAGCAGGTCCCGCAGTTCCAGGCGCGGCGGAACGGCGACGCGCACCGCGGCCTGCGGGCTCGCCGCCGCGCCACCCGTTCCGGCGGCCGGCGCGGCGGGGGCGCTCTCCTCGTGCCCCTCCCAGTCGATGCTGAAGTCCGAGACCCGCAACGGTGTCGCGTCCGTGGTGAGCCTGCGCTGGAGCCGCTTCAGCTCCTTGTCCAGGCCGCGGGTGAACTCCTCGTACACGGCCTCCGCACGACGCTCCGCCACGGATGTCCGGCCGGAGGCACCCGCGCCGTAGCCGTGGACGGTGACCGACGGCAGCGGAAGCGCCTCGCCCCGCGCCCGGATGCCGAGCGCGGCCACCTGGCCGACCAGCTTCCGGATCCCGTCCCGCTCCACCGCGGTCAGCTCGGTCCGGTCCGACGCCGGGTCCGCGAACAGCGTGGGGAGCAGCGAGGGAACGTCCGCCGCCGGGTCCGCGGACGGCGCGGCGGCCTGGTCGGTGACCGGCCGGGTGTGGACCGGCCTGGTGTGCACCGGCCTGGTGTGCACCGGGAGGACGGTCGAGGTGCTGGACGGACCGTCCTGCGGTCCGGGAGCGCGCGCGGTGTCCGCCGCCCGGCGCAGATAGGGGCCGGACTCGTCGTCGGACGTGTCGTCGGACTCGACGTCGGACGTGTCCGGGGTCCCGTCGTCGGATGTGGCGGTGGTGCCGGTGTCCGACAGCACGGAGAACACGTCGTCGGACATGACCGAGGAGGCGTCGTCCGGGGTGGCGTCGGTTCCCGCGTCGGATACGACGGAGCGTCCGTCGTCCGCCGTCCCGGCGTCCGTATCGCTGTCCGAGTCGATGTCCGTCTCGAAGTCCGAGTCCGCGTCGAAGACGTCCGCCGCGTACGCATCCGCCGCGGACACGCCCCCCAGGGCGGCGCGCACGGCGGCGCGCGCCGCGGCGGACGGGTCCGGGTCCGGGGACGGGGCGGGGGCGGAGTCGGCGGCACGGCCGCCGGAGTGCGGCACGGGGGGCGCTACCGCGAGCGAGGCTCCCGCCTGCCCAACGGATCGGGGCAGCCTCCGCCGCCAGCCTCCGTTCGGCGGCACCGTCGAGCCGGGCGGGGCGTGCACGGTGAGCACCGGCAGTCCGCTGTCGCCCTTCTCGGACAGGTCCACGTCGTATTCCGTCCACCACACCGTCCGGGCGAGCCGGTCGGCGAACCGCCGCGCCACCTTCTTGGCGTTCGAACCCAGCCCGTCCAGGCACAGCACGAGGGGAACGTCCGGCCCCTGCTTCATGAACTCGCGGTCGGCCGCAAGCAGTTCGAGGAAGACGTCGAGCGGTGCGTCGTGGTCCGTCCCGTTCAGCCGTACCCGGACGACGTCCGGGTCCCGCGGGTCCACGGCCGCCCGCACCAGAAGAGGGCTCGGGGACGATGCCGCATGGTCCTTCGGGCTGGTCCAGCTCACCTTGCCGAGCCCCCACGGCGTGTGGACCTGGGACAGGTCGACACGGTCGGGCTTCGGACCCGGCCCGAAGTCCCGCCCCGGGCTGTCGTACAGGTCGGCGGAGAACGTGGCCTCCGGCTGTCCCGACTGCTCGTTGTCCTCCCGCTCCCTCTTCAGCGCCGTCAAGGTCTCGGCGGTGTAGGCCGCCCTCAGCAGGGTGTCCTCGCTCTGGGCGCCGATCCGCTCCAGGCGGTGGGCGGCGACCACGTCGGGGTCGGACCCGTCCCAGCCGGCCGCGTACGCGTAGGTGAAGGCCGTCGTCACCTGCGCGCGCAGCGCGTCGTTCGGGTCGATGGCCGGGTCGATGCCGAGCACCTTCGGCAGCAGCGCGTCGGCGTCGAGCCCCGCCAACGTCTCCTCGGCCTTGACCCGCGCCCAGAACATCCGCGAGCGCTCCGCGTCCGTCACCGCGTCCCGGTCCGTCCGCAGGGCCTCGGCCGCCTCCCCCGCCAGGTCCGCACCGCTCGCCCAGGCGACCGCCCGGTCCACCGCGTCCGGGAGCCCCGGCACGAAGTCCCGCAGCGACGTGCCCGCCGGCTCGGCCGCCGCCAGCACCGCCCGGTACGCACCCTGGTCCGCATCCGCGCCACCCTCCGGCCGGGCCGCCACCACCCGGTGGAACATGTCCAACGTGAACCGGCCCAGCCCCGCGAACCGGTCGTCGGCCCGCCACATGTCATCCAGCGCGGCGAAGCCCCGCAACAACTCCTCGTAGCCGCCCTGCCGCGCCGCCTCCGCCTGCGCCTTGACATTCCAGCCGAACACCAGCCGCAACGCCCGCACCCCGCGCAACACCCGCAACCGGACCTCGGCCGACGCCTCACCCGAACCGTCATGCCAGCCGACCACCTCGGCCAACCGGTCCAACTCGGCGCCCTTGGGCTCCGGCAGGAAGATGACGATCCGGCCCTCCCGGCCCCAGAAGTCGGTGAACAGCACCCGGACGCGGCGGCCGTTCACCGTGTCGAGGGTGTCCATGCAGGTGGTGGCACGTACCGGCTGCTCGTTGTCGTTCGCGACACGCTGCCCGTAGGGGAGCTGTGCGAGCGGGTCCGCGGTGAACTTGCCCTCGTTCGTGCGGGAATCGGCCGTGCTCGGCACGGAGACGTCCCGGTAGTCACCCGTCGCGCATCCCTGGATGTCCATCCAGGGGCGGGGCCGCTCCAGCACGCTCTTGCGCCGGTGCCACCGCTTCTGGGGCTCGCGCCCGAACAGCGCCCGCGAATCACCGTTGCGCAGCGCGAGGTGCGGCCCCCGCGGATCAGCGTGGAAGTCCTCGAAGAACGCGTCGCTCAGCGGGCCGGGCGCCGGCATGGTGAACGGTGCCGAGTACGTGTGGGTGACGGGGTTGTAGTGCACTGCCTCCGTGATCGTGTCGAGGTGGCGGCTCGCCTCCTCGAAGCCGTTGTCGACGAGGTCCTTGCGGTGGAAGGAGCGGCGCCCGATCTGCTCGCCCGTCCGGTCGCTGATGATGGCCTGGGTCTGCACGTCCCGGAACTCGGCCATCGGGTCTCCCCGCAGCGGGTCGAGCGCCAGACCCGGCCGGCTGGGAATCCACTCGCCCTTCCGCTCCCCCTTCCGGCGGACGACGAGCGCCGTGGACACCGTGCCGTCCGGCTGGGCCAGCCCCACCTCGGCGCTGTGGGCGAACACCGTCATCCCGGTCCGGTGCGCCAGCAGGCGCGGCCCGTCCAGCAGCCCGTCGCCGGCGAACGGGATCGCCAGCACGATCGGAGTGCCCCGGCGCAGCTTCTGGCGCCGCACGTCGAGCGCCACCAGCTCGGCGAACTCCTCGAAGTCGATGAGCACTTCGCGGCCGTCGTCCGGCCGCACCACGTACTTGCCGTCGCGCATGTCGCCCGCCACGACGTAGGCCTGCGGGGTCTTCCGCCACGGGACACCCGACCAGTGCTCCGTGTAGGTGGTGCTGCTGTCCAGGTCGCGCGTCCGCAACCGGGTGGTGTCCAGGCCGGTGACGGACTTCTCGCTCCAGTTCAGGCCGTAGGTCCGGTTCGTGCTCATCCCCTGGGTGAAGTGCCGCTTCCGACGGGGCGCCAGGACGCCCAGCGTCCGCTCCAGGTGGAAGACGGCCAGCGCCGCCATGCTCGTCGCCCGTCCCGCTTCCCGGGCGTCCCAGCACAGCGCGTACAGCTCGGCGCGCTGTTCCGCGCTCACCTCCGCGTCCTCGGTCAGGTGCAGGATGCGCCGCGTCGCCGCGTCCAGGTCCAGCGGCCTGCCGTCCAGCCGCCGGTCCTGCCCGCGCAGCTTGTCCAGCGTCTCCACCGCCGCCGTTTCCGGGTCGTACAGGAACTCCAGCGTCGCCTGCCGCTCGATGTCCGCGGCCCCGGCCGTGCCCGCCAGCGCGGCGATCACCGGGTCGCCCTCCGGCAGCCGCACCTGGCCGGTGGCGCGCGTCACGAAGTCGGAGGCGTGCAGGCGCAGTTCCGCGGGCACGCCGGACTGCCGGTCCGCCAGCTCGTCGTCGAGCTCCGCCAGGAATTCGTCCTGCGCGGCCTCCGCGCGCTCGGTGCCGAGCCGGAGCGCGCTCCGCATCCGGTTCCGGTCGCTGTCGCGCGGCGCGTCCGCCCCGTATCCGGTGAAGTGGAGGTCCGGCAGGGACACTCCCAGCGCGCGGTTGCGCAACCCGGTCTCGGCCACCCGGACGATCAGCCGCTGGAGGTCCAGCGAGTCCGCGGGGGTGTCCGACCCCGCGGCGAACGGCACCAGCGTCACCTCCGGCAGCGGCTGCACCGGCTTGGCGGCCACCGGCTCGGTGTGCGGCGCGGAGGCCGGGCGCGCGGCGGTGCCGGTCATCTCCAGGCCCGGCATCGACTGGCCGGCCCCGGACCGGGCCATGACCCACTTCCGGGCCGCATCCTTCCGGGCGGCATCCAGAACTCCGGGGTCCGGCCGGGAGGATGCGGAGGACACGGAGGACATCGACGATATGGAGGACATCGACGACACGGATGCCGACGACGACACGGACAACGAACGGGACAGGCGGTACGAGACCGAGGATTCCGACGCGGTGGACGCGGTGTCGGACCAGGCCGAGTCCGTGCGCCCACGGTCCGCCAGGCGCGTCGGCGCGTCCGCCCTCATCGCCATGGCGATGACCCGTGTCGCGGCGACGTTCCGCGGGCCGGGGTCGGCGGGGCGCGCGGAGCTGAACTCGCTGTCCGTGTCCGACGCGGTGTCCGTGTCGGCCCCGGTGTCCAGGTCGGCCGCGCTGGCGACGTCGGCGCCGACGGCCGGGCGCATGCCGGCCCTCTGGCCACTCGCGCCGGCTGCTGCCGGAGCGGACGGAGCCGCCTCGCCCGGCAGCGGCGCATGCTCGGGCACCGGGTCCGGTATGGAGCCCGGGGATTCCACCGGCTCGGCCGGGTCTTCGGGCTGGCTCTCGGTCCACGTGACGCCGGACGACGTGCCCGAAGCGGCGGCCCGGTCCCGCACGCCGAGCACCGAGCTGCCCTGCCGGCCGCCCTTGCGCAGCTTGGTCCGCAGGGCCGTCGACCACACGTGCCGGCCGAGCCGCTGGGCGAGGCGCCGCGCCATGCCGGGCGCCAGCCGGTCCAGCTCCGGGATGTCCAGCACGACGTCGACCCGCAGCGAGGACCGCCGGAAGACGACGTCCTTCAGGTTCTGCAGCACCGGGTCCTCGGCGAGCAGTTCGATGAACTCCCGCTGCGTCACCCGCCAGGTACGGCCCCGGGCGACGAGGAGCAGATGGTTCGGGTCGGCCGGATCCAGCTTGGCCCGTACCAGGTAGGGGTCCGGGCGCGAGCTCTTCACACCCTCGGTCAGCCACGGCGCCTCCGACGGCCGGCCGTCGGACCCGCTGTAGGCGAGATCCACCACCGGGCGGGGCGACTCGCCGGTGAAGTCCCGGCCCTTCCGTGCTGCGCGCACGAGGTCCAGCGTGCTCAAGGAGGTGTCGGAACCCAGCAGCTTGACGTGCTGGAGGTGGTACGCGGCCGCCACATCGGGATCGGCCGCGTCGCGCCCCTCGGCGAACGCCCGGGTCAGCGTCCAGCGCAGCTCCTCCAGCCGCGCCTCGTCCACGGTCTCGGCGGACTCCAGGTGGAGCACCCTCCGGGCCAGCGCCACCGCGTCCGTACCGTCCCGGCCCAGCACGTCGTACGCCTTGACCCGCGCCCAGAACACCCGCAGCAACTGAGTCTCTCCGGGCCGGTCCTTCTCCAGCACCTCCCGGATCACCTCGTCCGGGTCCCTGCCGTCCAGCCACCGGAGAGCGGCCTCCACCGCCGGCATCGTCACGAACGCGGTCAGCCCGGTGCCCGGAGCGGCCTGGGTGGCGGCGGCCAGTACCTGGCGATAGCCGACCTGGTCCACGCCCTTCCGGCCGTCCGGGTGCGCGGCGACCGCCCGCTGGAAGGCATCCAGCGTGAAGAGCCCCGCCCCACGCAGGCTCGGGTCGTCGCGCCACATCCGCTCCAGCGCCGCGGCCCCCCGCAGCAGTTCCGCGAAGTCCTCGACATCCTCATCCTCCACATCCCGGCCGAACGTGATCTTCAGCGCCCGCACCAGAATCAGCACCCGCTCCTGCGAATGGGCCCGCCACATCTCGGTGTCGGTGCGCATGCCCAGCTCGGCCGCCCACTGGTCAAGGTCGGTTACCGACGTCTCCGGGTGGGCTGCCGACGGCTCCGGACGGCAGAGCTCCCACTGGGTACGCCGCCCCTGGGCATCCGTCCGCAGGGCATGCGTGGGCTTGCCGTCGGAGTCCTCCCGCGACAGGTGGATACGCTTGCTGCCCAGCACCCACTTCCGTGACCTGTTGGACGCCCGCTGCAGCGGCGAGATCTCCCGGAGCGGGTCGACGACATACGGCGCGGACACGGAGTCCTGCGCCCCCCGGGCGTGTCCGGGCACGGTGCCCTGCCCGCAGCGCACGATGTGCAGCCAGGTGCCCTTGAACGTGCGCACCAGATGGTCGATCCACTGGTCCTGCTCCGCCTCGTTGAGCCGGCGAATGCTGCCGTCCAGCAACTGGACGCTCATGTGGCCCTCAGCGTTGCCGTGCCCGTAGTCGTGGATGGCCCCGGCTGCCGTCTCGCCGGGGGGCGTCGGCGCCGCATACTCCCGGGACACGGTGTCCGTTGCCGGGTTGCGGTGGACGAACGTCGCGATCGCGTGCAGTTTGCGGCTGAACCGCTCCCGCAGCCCCGCCAGGTCGTCGGCGTCGAAGCTCACGCTGCCGATCGGCCGGTGCGAGGTCTCGCTGACCGCGGTCCGGGTGTCGACCTGCCAGAGCCAGTCCGGCATGTCCTCGTCCAGCAGCGAGTCGGGGTCGATGCGCATCCAGTCGCCCTCGGGCCGCCCCTCCCGGTGGGTCACCACGATCATGCCGGTACGCGGGTCGAAGGCGGTCTCGCCGCTGTGCGACCACACCATGTGTCCGCTGCGGCGGGCGATCATCCGCAGCAGCAGTTCGTGGTGGAGGTGCGCGGGGGCGGCGCGCACCACGAGGGGGACGCCCTTGTCCAGGCCCGCGCGCTCCAGCCCCAGGGCCACCACTTCGGCGACCTCCTCGTGGGCGGCCGGCCGCTCCCCGCCGGGCAGCGGCAGCATCATGCCGGACGGGTCGTCGTCCAACACCATGAACGCCTTGTGCTTCCAGGGGCCGGACTTGGTCACGGTCTTGCCCCGCCGCTTCCCCGCGCCGTCGCGGCGCACCAGGCCGAAGCTGGTTCGGTGCAGCTCGGCCTTCCGCTGCGCCGTCCAGTTCAGCCCCGGAATCCGGCGGCCCTTCGAGTCGGTGAAGTGGCGCTCGGAGTCGGTGGAGTGGCCCTTGGGGTCCGGCCCGAGCAGGCCCAGCTCCTCGGCCACGCCGGGCTGCCGGAGGTGGAAGGCCGCCACCTGCCCCAGGCTCTTCGCCTGCCCCGCCGCCTCGGCCTGGCCCACCAGGCCGTACAGCGCGTTGAGGACCGCACCGTCCACCTTCGTGTCCGGGTGCAGGTGCAGGATCCACTGCGCCTGCTCCTGGGGGCTCATCCGTTCCCCGCCGAACCGGCGCACGTCCCGCTCGTCCAGCGCGACCAGCGTCTCCTTCGCCTTCTTGTTCGGCGGACTGACGACGTCGATCATCGTCTGCCACCGGGCGTCCGCCGCCTGCGGCGAGCCGGGGCCCGCGGGTGCGTCGTCGCCCCGCACGGTCAGCGTGAAGTCGCCGACCGTCAGCGGCCGCCGCCCCTTCGGGAGCTTCTTCCCCTGCGCGGCCAGCTCCCGCTCCAGCTCCCGCCGGAAGACCGCGGCCACCGCCTCGGCCCGCTGCCGCCCCACCTCGGTGACGTGCGAACGCTCGCCGTCCGGCAGGCCGTTGCCGCGCCCGACGATCCGGACCTCCTCGGGCCGCACGCCGAACGTCCAGCGCGGCAGCGCGCCGGTCACCATCTGCCGGGCCCGCTTCTGGACCGACTCGCGCTCCTCGTCGGACAGTTCGGCGGCCCCGCCCGAGAACGGCACCAGCGTCGCCGAGCGCGGGGTGGCCGCGCCCCTGCGCTCGGCCGGGACCGCCGGTGCGTCCGGTCCGGTGGCGGGCGCGGTGAAGACCGGGCCGGCGGAGGTCGCCAGCAAGGTGGGCGGCCGGTGCGCCGACGCGGCGCTGTCGGACCGGGGGCGGGAGGTGACGTCGGCGGAGCTTCCCTCGGCGAAGGACGGCAGTTCGGAAGGCGCCACAGGCCGGGGGGCCGCCGGGCCGGTCCTCCTCGCGGGTACCCGTCCGGACGGCGCCGTCGACCCGGGCCGGGCCCCGGCACCGGGCGCTCCCGGACCGGCGGGGCCCGGGAGGGCGGCGTGCCGCGGCGGCGTGTCGTCGGGGCGGGGGGAGACCCACTCCCCGGTCACCCGCCCGAACCGGCTGATCAGCACGGCCCGGCCGGTGTCGTAGGAGAAGGTCACCACCCCGGAG
Organism: Streptomyces sp. NBC_00400; assembly: GCF_036048035.1. Lineage (NCBI taxonomy): Bacteria > Bacillati > Actinomycetota > Actinomycetes > Kitasatosporales > Streptomycetaceae > Streptomyces > Streptomyces sp. NBC_00400. Next base: position 3,631,183 of record NZ_CP107940.1, read on the forward strand.
TGCCCGAACGCCTGGTGGCCGGTGTACCGCTGCAGCAGCCGCAGCAACTTGAGGTCGTTCGCGGTCGGGGACGGGACGATCGCCACGATCGGGATGTTCCTGTCCAGGCGCACCCGTGCCACGTCCGCCGCCACCACCACGGCGGCCTCTTCGACGCTCAGCTCCCGGCGCGACCCGTCCGGCGTGCGCCACTCGATCACACCGCGCTGTCCGTTGGCCACCCAGAAGTAGGCGTCCCGGCCCCGCCACGGGAGTTCCGCGCCGGCCGGGCCGGGCATCTGGACCCCCAGCTGGACGCCGTCCTCGTCCAGCTGCTTGAGCCCGATACGGGTCGTGTCGAGCCGGACCGTCGGCCGGTCGGTCCGCCCCTCCGCCATCGACTCATCGATGTTCACCGTGGGGCGGCCCCAGTTCAGGCCGGGCATCCGGCGGCCCCGCGCGTCGGTGAAGTAGCGCTCGCGGTCCGGCTCGTTCCAGCCGAGCCGGTCCAGCACCCCTGGCTTGCGCAGGAAGTAGGCACCCAGCTCGCCCAGGGTCCGGGCCTGTCCGGCCGCCTCCGCCTCCCCGAAGAGGGCCAGCAGCGCCTGCATCAGGTCCTCGTCCATCTCCACGGACTCGTCCAGTTGCAGCACCCGGCGTGCCTTCTCCCGAGGGTTGCCCGTGCGCGGGTCCTGCCTCACCAGCGCCGCCAGCTTCCGCGTCGCGACGGTGGGGTGGACCGTGGTCACCTGGATCAGCGCCACTCGCCGCTGCTCGCGGTCGGCCATGGCCGGCGGCACGGCCACCAGGCGCGAGACACCGTTGCGCACGGACACGATCTCCCGTGCCCTCCGCGCGATCTGACCGCCCGTCCACCCCGGGTGCCGAACCCCCAGCTCCCGCTTCAGCGCCTCGTCGAAGACACTGAGCACCCACCCCGCCCGCTCACGGCCCCGGGTCTCCGCCGACCGGCCCCTCGACCTGCGCGAGCCGTTGCCGTAACCGGTGATGACCACCTTCAGCTGATCGTTCGAGGCGAGCGCCGCCACCTGCCGCGCCAACTCCGCGATCGGCGCCTCCTGCTCCCGCGACAGGGCCGAGGACGCCCGGTCGAACGGCACCAGGGTCAAGGCCGCCGGCCCGTCCTGACCCCGGCCCGCCGGCCTACCGTTCGCCTCCGGCGCGTCGTCGGACTCCGACTCGTCAAAGTCCGACGAGTCGCTGTCTCCCCCGAAGAGGGAGTCCACGTCGACGCCCGCCAACGACCTGTCGTCCTCGTCCGACTCGCTGTCCTCGATGAGGGTCGATGAATCGGAGTCGTAGGCGGTCGACGACCCGGAGTCGCCGGCGTCCGGCGCAGCGGCGTCGTCGGCGTCCGACGTCGACGCTCCGCCGACCGGCGCGGCGAGCACCTCGCCGACGTTCGCCGCCGCCGGAGTGGCGGCCGGCGTCCGGCCGGCCGCCCCGGCCGGGGACCCGGGGGCCGCCGGGGCCGCGGTCGCCTCGCCGGGCAGTGGCGCCGACGCCGGGACCGGGTCCGGTATCGGGCGCGGGGCCTCCACCGGCCGGTCCGACCAGCGCGGGGTGCTCTCGTTCCAGGCCAAAGGCGCGTTCGCGTCCACGGACGAGGGCAGCAGCTTGAGCACCACGACGCCGTCCTGGCCGGTCGGGGAAAGCTCGGTCCGTACGGCCGCCGAGGCCACGTGCCGCCCGAGCCGCTGGGAGGCCGCGTCGGCGAACCCGGGTGCCAGCCGGTCCAGTTCCGGGATGTCCAGCACGACGGCGGTGACCAGGCTCTTGGCCTGCAGGGCGGGGTCGGCGGCGAGGAGTTCGAGGAACTCGCCGTGCGTCGCCCGCCGGGTCACGCCCCCGCTGGTGAGGAGGAAGACACCCGGGTCGGCCGGGTCCAGCCCGGCCCGCACCAGGTAGGGTGCCGGCTTGTCCTTGCCCCAGGGGTCCTTGCCCACCCAGGGGGCGGCTCCCACCCCGAGCTCGCCCTCGATCCGCGACAGGTGCACGGTCGGGAGGTCAGCGGCTCCCGTGAAGTCCCGGCCCTCCCCGGCCGTGTCACCGGCGTACCGGGTGCGCAGCGCGGTGGCCTCGCCCAGCAGCCCGGCGTACTCCAGGTGGTAGGCGGCGGCCACGTCCGGGTCGGCGGCATCGCGGCCCTCGGCGAACGCCCGGGTCAGCGTCCGGCGCAGTTGGTCGTGGCGCGCCTCGTCCACGGTCTCCGCCGGGCCCAGGTTCAGCACCTTCCGGGTGAGCGCCGTCAGTTCGTCCTCGTTGAGTTCACGCGTGCTGTCGTACATCGCGGCCCGCGCCCAGAGCATCCAGGACCGCAGCCGGTCCGGCCGGCCGGACAGCGGGGATTTCGGGGCGGTGGCGGTCAGTTCGTCGGCGCCGGCTGCGTCCAGCCAGTCGAGGACGTCCGCCACCGCCGGCATCGTCACGAAATCGGTCAGCGCGATGTCGCCCCGCTGCCGGGCGTCGGCCAGCACCGCGCGGTAGCCCACCTGGTCCACGCCCTGCCGGCCGTCCGGGTGCGCGGCGACCGCCCGGCGGAACGCGTCCAGGGTGAAGCCGCCCAGCGTGCCGAGCACCGGGTCCTTGTGCCACATCCGCTCCAGGGCGGCCACACCGTGCAGCAGGTCCCGGAAGCCCACCGCGTCCGCCGTGTCCGCTGCGTCCGCCACGTCCACCGCGTCCACCGCGTCCTCGATGTCCCGGCCGAACGTCAGCTTCAGCGCCCGCAGCAGGACCAGCACCCGCTCCCGCACCTCGGGCGCCGCCTCGCCGGTCCCCGCGTGCAGCCCCAGGTCCCTCGCCCACGTATCCAGCTCATCGGCCAGCGGCTCCGGGCGCGGGCTCTGCCAGCGGGTGAGCCGCCCCTGCGCGTCGGTGTACAGGACGTGTACGGGCCTGCCGTCCTTCACGATCCCGCCGTTGCTGCGTTCGGAGATGTGCTTCTCCTTCCGCGTCGCGTTGGCCCATCGCTGCCCCGCGGAGATGTCCCGCAGCGGGTCGACGACGTACGGCGGCGCGGCGGCCTCCCCCACGCCCCGGTTGCCTGCCGACGCGGCGGCGTCGACGGGGGTACCCGCATAGCAGGACACGGGGCGCTGCAAGTTGGGGAGCAGGCGGCCGAGCCAGCCGGCCCAGCGGTCCAGCTCCTCCCCGCCGAGGGCGCGTTGGCTCCCGTCCCGCATCGCCACGACCGCCTGGCCCGGCACGCCGTGCAGGTACGCATGGTCCGCTTCGTCTTCCGGACCGGGGCCCGGCAACGGCTGCTCGTCGGACCACTCATTCGTCGCGGGGTTGAAGTGGACGAACGTCCGTACCTGGTCCAGCCAGCGGCTGAAGGGCTTCCGCAGGCCGGCCAGGTCTTCGGGGGTGAAGCTCATGACGCCGTTCTGCCGGCCCGTCCGCTCGCTGACGGTCGGCCGGAGGTCCACGTCCGCGTACCAGGCCGGCGCCCCGGGCGGGAGCTCCTTCCAGTCGCCCTTGTCCCGCCCGTCCTGCTGGATCAGTTGGAGCACGCCGGAACGGGTGCTCAAGCCCACCTGGGCGGCGTGCATCCACACCCGGTGGCCCGTGCGGTGTGCCAGCAACGCGGCCAGCACCATGATCTGCCCGCCCGGGACGGAGCGGGGCAGCACGATCGGCACGTCCTTGGCCAGGCCCTCCCGTTCCAGGTCCCGGGCCACCACCTCCGCCAGTTCCTCGACGCTCAGCTCCCAGACCGACTCGTCCGGCAGCCGCAGCGTCATCGCGCCGGACCGCTCGCCCGGCAGCACGACGTAGGCGTCCCCGTCCCAGGGGACCCGCTGGTGGAGGTCGATGCCCTGCATCGTGCCGTCGGCCGCCAGCCGCACGATGTCGGCCTGGGAGGTGTCCAGCTCGGCGACCTGCCGTGTCCACCCGTTCAGGCCCGGGATCCGGTTGCCGTCCCGGGTGAAGTGGCGCTCCCGGTCCGCGGCGCTCACGCCCAGGCCCTCCAGCACACCCGGCTGCCGGAGATGGAAGGCGGCCAGCTCGCCCATGGTCCGGGCCCGGCCTGCGGCCTCGGCCCGCCCGACCAGGGCGTGGAGCGCGTCGAGGACCGGGCCGTCCACCGCCGCGCCCGGCGGCAGGTGCAGGATCCGGCGCGCCTGGTCCTCGCTGCTCGTCCTCGGCCTGTCGAACCGTCGTGACTCCAGACCGTCCAGCGCCGCCAGCTTCTTCTTCGCGCTCTCGGCCCGGGGGCCGGCGGGCGGCGCAACGAGCTGGACAGCGGCGGTGTCCGGCCTGGCGACGGGCGCCACGAACACCGGCCCGGCGTCCGTGGCCACCGGGGTGGGTGCCGCCGCGTCGGCCACCGGCGGCTCGGCGAGAACTGCCGGGCCGGTGCTGTCCGGGAGGCCCGCCAGGTCGGACAGCTCAGCCGTCGTCAGCACCCTGCCGGGGCCCTGGCTGGTCGTGCCGGCGGAGGCGGTCTCCGCACCGTCGGCCGGCGCCGGTTCCGGGGTGGCGTCGGGCTCCGGGGCGAGCGCTTCGGCCGGCTGCCGGCGCTTGCGCAGCCCCAGTTCGTCCTGCCGCAGCGTGTCGGCCAGTTCGGCGGCCGAGGCCACGCCCGTCCGGCCGACGTCCATCAGGTGCAGCGCGACCTTGTGGACCGCGCTCCGGAAGGGGGGCTCGGCGTAGCGGGAGTCGGCGAGCACGTCGTGCAGCTCCAGCGGCAGCACCAAGGAGACAGCGGCGGCCCAGGCCGGCTCGACGCCTGTCTCCAGGGGACCGTCGGGAGCCATGCTCGTGAACTTCCCGTCCATGGCGTTCACGAACTCCTGCTTCGCCTCGCTCCACAGCCGGCGGGCGGTGTTGGCGGCCGCCGTGTGCAGCTCCGGCTGCCAACTGTCCTGCACCGACCGCAGCTTCGCCTGCGACAGCGGCTGCTTGAAGCCGTCCAACGACACCCACTCGCCGCCGTTCAGCACCAGCTCCATCCGCTGGTCGCCGGTCAGCTCAAGGCCCGCAGCCTCGACTTCCGCAGGGCGGACGCGCTCGCCCGGGGCAGCGCCCCGCAGGCCGGCGGGCAGGTCCTCGCCGGTCATCGCGCGGGCCAGCCACCTGCGGTGGTCCGCGTCCCTGGGCACGAGGGGGGCGGGGGGCGGGCCGTCGGAGCCGGAGCCGGTCCCCGCGTCGGAGTCGGCGGTCTCGGATTCGGTGATCGGCGCCGTGCGGGCCGCGGTCAGGTCCGGCAGCGGGACGCCCAGGCTCCGCAGCCGGGCCTCGGCGTCCTCCCACTCCGCGCGGGCCTCGGCGACCCGGGTCCAGGGCTCCGCCGCCGGCTCGGCAACGGTGGCGGCACCGGACCGCGCGTCCGCCTCGGCCGCGGCGATCGCCTCCCGCATGCCTGCCAGCGCCTCCGCGTGCGCGCGCCACGCCGAGTCGAGCGTCGGGTCCGGCGCGGGCTCGGCCTCCGGCGTGGGCTCGGCCTCCGGCGCGGGAAGGGCGGCCGGGGGTACGGGCTGCGCCGGGCGGCCCTCGGCGGCGGCAGAGGGGACCTCGTCGCCTTCGAACGCCGGGGCGGGCAGCGCGTGGTGGTCCGGATCGGTGGTGCCCGGCGCCGCGAAGGTCCCGGTTCCGGCAGCGGATCCCGAGGCGGCGGGGGCTGAAGGTGCCGCGGTCGCCGCCGGCTGCGGCGAAGGGGCCGGCAGCCCCATCGGCTCAAGGTGGGCCGGCCCGTCGCCCAGGTCGGGGTCGGCCTTCCGGATGGAGTTCTCCGGGGCCTCGGTCTGACCGGGGGCCGGGACCACGGCGAGGGTGAAGACCCCGGTGACCGGATCGGGCCAGAGCACCATGCCGTTGGTGGAGGCGTACGTCGTCCGGGCGGTGCTGCTGGCGAACGCTCCCAGCAGTCCGCCGCCCACGGGCGCGGAGCCGGCCGGCATGGGGCCGGCAGGCAGGGTCAGGATCAGCGGACCACGCCACATGGAAGCCCGCACGCGCGGGTCACGGTAGGCCAGGTCGGCCAGCACCTCGACCCGGTGCAGCCAGTGGACGGGCACGTCGTACACGAAGACCGGGCCGGTGTCCCCGGACCACGGGGCCACCTCCCTCCCGCACGCCTCGAACGTGCCGTCGGCGTTCCGTTGCAGCCGGGTGAGCCAACGGGGGTCGAAGGACTGCCCGCGCGGGCGGAGTACGTCGTGGAACTGCCGTCCCCAAGCGTTGTCGGACGTGCCCAGCACACGCGAGCGCGACAGCATCCCCTTCAGCTCCAGCTGGAAGGACGCCAGCTCGGCACGCCGGAGGTAGTTCCGACCGGCGGCGATCGCCCTGAGCGCCACATCCCAAGCCTCCGGGTCGGTGGACGCCTGCGCTGCGGGCCGGTCCAGGATGAACCCGGCGAGCTCCGCCCATCCCGCCTCGGTGAGCTTCGCTTTGTGCTGCCGGTACTTGATCACGGTCCACACCGCTCGGGACCAGTCCGACTCCTCCAGCGCCTGCGACGCGGGGTAGCTCAGGATCATCCGGGCTTGGCCGCCGCCGTCCGGAGTGGCCAGGAAGCTCAGCGCGTTGGACAGGAACCCCACGGGCATGAAGCGGGTCAGCGGCATCCCTGGCTGCGCCTGCCACGCCCGGTTCACCACCAAGAGGAAGTCGCGGAGGATGGTCGGCACATCCGACGCCATCGCCAGCCCCTGTGCCCGCATCTGGTCGGCGTAGGCGTTCAGCAGAGCCCCGCTCAGCTCGATGGTGAACTCACGACCGCCGGGAAGGTCCAGACTCCGATCGGCCGCCCGCATCCGCTCCAACTGCCCCATGCCGCGCAAGAGCTGCGGGAAGTCTGCGGCCTTCACCACATCGCCGTCCATCCAGTGGACCAGCACGCGTGCCAGGGCCAGGGTCCGCTCCCGGGCCTCGGAGCGCTCCCGCTCCGAGGCCCCGGGGCGCGGAGTGAGACCGGCCGCGCTCACCCACGGGTCGAGCGCCTCGCCCTTCGGTTCGGGATGCTGGACGTACCACTTGAGCGCGCCTTCGCCGCGCTCATCCGTGTACATCGTGACCGAATGCCGGTACGCGGGAGGGTTGCTGCCGGGGATCAGGTCGGTACGGCTACCGAACGTATCGCGGACAGCGAATCCCGACCTTTCCGACCGGTTCGCCACCTCGCGGAGGGTGGAACGGTCGCGGTCGGAGAGGACATTCGACACTCCCATCTGCGCACCGGAAGCAAACCAGGACGGCAACGCCGCGTCCCGCCCACCGGGAGCCGCGCCATAGCAGTTGACCAGCACGAAGCGAACGTCCAGCGGAGCCCCGGTCAGGGCCAGTTGGTGGGCGATACGCCGCCCGCTTTCCTCGACCTGCACCGCCACTTGCCCGCTCGGGGTGTTGAAGGCGCACCGCCCCGGCAAACCATGCAGGTCGACGCTGATGACGGGCCGGCCGCGCCACGGCACCTGGAGCGGACCCGCGAGGGGCGTGGACCGACGGGGACGCGTGAAGTAGAAGTCCTCGATCTGGTGGAGGTTGGTGGCCCACAGGGTGACACTCCAGGCACTCATTGCCTTGGAGAACTCCATCGACACGAAGCCCACCATGCGGTGCGACCGGCCGCGATAGTCCCTTCCGCTGACGGGCAGGGCCATGATGTCCCGGTCCCACACGAGGTCCCCGCCCGGCAGGGCAGCCACCGCGGCCAGGGTCTCCCGGTCCCGCACCAGCCAGCGCGAGCGGGGCGCGACACGCGTGCGGTTGTCGTTGTCCAGTTCGAGCTGGTACCTGCGATTGTCCGCGCGTCGCCCCCAGCGGGTCGGGCCGGTCGCGGCCCAGGTGTCGTTCCCGTACCGGCGCACGAGCTCGTCCTGGAGGTAGGTGTTCCACAGGTTGATGTCCGGCATCACCAGCAGGAAGGCGTCGTCCCGTCCCATTACGGTGGGCCCCTGCGGATCGCCCGTGACCGGTTCGAGCCGCTGCGGATCGAACGTGACCAGTTCGACGAACACCTCGAAGGGAATCGTCTCCTGGAAGCCCCCGATGCCCCGTACGGTGACGGACTGCTTGTCGGCCGGGGCGCAGTAGAGGTACGGCTGGTAGTCGGCCGCCCGTCCTTCGGTCCAGGGGGCGGGCCCCTCCTCGTCGAAGACGTACGCGGTCCCCCTTCTCCCCGTCGTCAACGTCCGCGTCCGGGTCAGGTCGAGCTCGGGCATCAGCAGCGAATCCCAGTTCCAGCCGCGCGGATTACCGGGGGAAACGGGGATGCGGTACTTGCGGTGGAACACCCCCTTGCGCACCAGGTAGAAGGCGGACACCGTCGCCAGGCGCGACGCGTCCCGCACCTCGTCGGCCATCGCCGCCTTCATCAGGTCCTGCTCGTCCTCCGGCATCACCACCCGGCCTTGCTCGAACATCAGAACCCGGGGGATGAGCTCTTCCAGGTCGAGCCGCCCGCCGCTCAGCTCCGGAACCTTCGCCCGCAGCCGGTCCAGCAGGGCCAGCGCGGCCCTCCGCTTGCGCCAGATCGCGGCACCGGTGGGCTTCTGGCCGTACAGACCCGTGAGGATGTCCTCGTAGTGCTGTGCCACGGCCTGCGGTACCGGGACCACGGCCACGGCACCGGGGGCCTGCGTCCCGGCCGACGCGTCCGCGTCCGGCATCTCGGTATCGGCGCCGGGCATGGCCACGTCCGCCATGTGGGCGCTCACCGGCCGGGTGAACACCGGCCGGGCCGCCGGGGCCGGAGCCCGGAAGTTGGTTTGTGGCTGGTGCAACCGGGCGGGGGCCGGGCGGGGAGCGGGCGGGGGCCCGGGTACCGGAGACGTCGCGGCCGCGGACGCCGACGACGCGGGCACCAAAGACCCGGGAACCGGGGACGCGGGAGCGGACGGCACCTGAACCGGGGACCCGGCGGAAGAACTCGACGAGCTGCTGGACGAAGCCGACCCGAGGGGCGAGGAGACCGGCAGGTCGGCGTCCTCCGGGAGGGCCAGTCGCAAGGCCGTCTGGGCCTGGGGGTCCCCGGGCTCCGGGTACACCGCGACCGTGCAGACTTCGGACTTCGGATCGATGAACAGCTTGCTCGGGACGCTCCAGCCGAACGCCCCCTTACCGGTGTTGCGCGCCAGGGCACCCGGCCCGTGGAGAACAGGATCCTCACCGGCCGGTACGGCCCGGTCACTCGTCAGCAGCATCATGCCGTCGTGCGGGGCCTGCCGCACCCAGTGATCGCGGTACGCCAGGTCGCCGATCTCGCCATCCGTGGCATGGTCGCCGGCCACGTCGTAGATGAGCGGAGCCGGCATGCCCCGCAGGGACCAGGGGGACCGGACCCGGCCCACGACCATGTCCGAGCCGTCGGCCGCCTTCCGCAGCAGCGTGACGTGGCCGGGGTCGAAGCTGCGGAAACGCCGAAGGCCCCTGCCGAATGAACGGGCCCACACAGTCCGCTGGGAGTCGTGCGCCCAGGTGGCAGGGGTGAAGGCACCGCCCCGTTCCTTGACGTGGGAGGCCAGCTCGTCGAGGTTCCTGCTGTCGCGGCCGTCGGCCACCGCTCTGCGTACCGCTTCCCATGCCTCCGGCCAGCGCGTCGGGTCGGGGCCGGGCAGGAGCAGCATCCTGCGCGCCAGCTCGCCCCGGTCCTGGCCGCCGCGCGAGAAGCGGGCTGTTTCGACGTCGGCCCACACGGTCCGCGCCCACTGGCGCTCGGCGACCGGCGCGCCGGCGTGCATCCCCAGCACGTCCCGGATCATCGGCTCCGGGTCGGCCAGGGACGACAGCCACTGCAGTGCGTCCGTCACGTCCGGCAGGGGCAGCCATCCGGTCAACGGACCCTGTTCGCCCGCCTGCCACCGACGTGCCGAATCCTTCAGCAGGCCGGTGTAGTCGTCGACGGTCACGTCCGGCATGTCCTGCCCGCCGCCGGCGTGCTCCCAGGCCAGCGCTTCGAACAGGTCCATGGTGAACTGCTCGCCACCGGGACGGTGCAGGGCCGGGTCGGCTTCCCGGCGCGCCTCCAACGCCCCGATGCCGCTGATCAGTTGCCCGTAGTCAGGCCGGTCGCCCACGTCCGCGCCGAAGACCAGCCGCAGCGCCCGCACCAGCCGCAGCGCCCGGTAGCGGTTCGCCTCCGACGCCGGCCCGCTGCCGTCGTGCAGATGCGCCAGGCGCGCCACCTCGTCGAGCTGGTGGCCCTTCGGCTCCGGACGGAACTTCTCCCACCCCGCCTCGTCGCCCCGCAGGTCCCCGATGACGATCATCAGGGCCTCGTCGGGAGGAAGTTGCGGGGCGTACTTCTCCGCGAATTCGACGGCGTTCGTGAAGTTGGTGGTGAAGACGGTCCGGTCGGACTCGTTTGACGTGTGCTGGCAGTCCGGCGGTTCGGAGAGCGGGTCGGCCCCGGCCGGCATCCGCGCACGAGAGGTCGCCGAGCGGCGGCCGTCGGCGACCGGCGGATTCGGTACGTCGCGGAACTTCCCACCGGGCATGGCGCCGAAGCAGGACAGCAGCACGATGGGGTGGTCTAGCGGCAGACCGGACAGCGCCACCTGGCGCGCGACCCGGCGCCCGGTCTCCGGCCCGGCGGCTCTCTCGTGCCCGTCCTCGGTGAACCACTCGGACCACCCGGCTCCCCCGTGCATGTTCGCGAAGAACGGGGTGGGCCGCTTCTCCCCGACCCACGGCAGGAGACGCGCGGTGCGCAGTTCGGCGCGGCCAGGACGGAAGAGGACCCACCGGGTGGTCTGGGCGAGCCGGCTGTAGATCCGGCTGCGGTAGCTTCCGCCGTCCGGCTGCTCGCGGAAGTCCATCGAGATGTAGGTGTTGAAGCGGTGGTCCGGGCCCGCGACCGGGATGGCGATCTCGCGCCTGCTCCAGTCGACCGGGCCGCCGTGCGGCAGCTTGGCGGCCGCGGCCACCGTCGCCGGTTCCCGCAGCAGCCACTGTCCGTGGAACCCCGTGCCCTCCTGGACCTGCCGCACGAGCATGGCCGGGGTCGACTTCCCCTGCGGGACCCATCGCAACAGGCCGTTGGAGGCCCACACGTCGTGGCCGTGCTGAGCGACCAGCGCGTCCTGGAGGTTGAGGTTCCAGCCGCTGGCCTCGGACATCGCCAGCAGGACGGGGACGTCCGGGCCCACCTTGGGCCCCGCCGGCTTCGGGTCCGCCGGGTCCGCCGGAGCCAGGTCCTCGTTGAGCGCCATCAGCGCGGCGAACACCTCAGGGGTCACCACCTGCTGGAAGCCCTTGTCGCCCCGCAGCAGGATCCCCGCCTGGTCGGACTCCGCGGCCAGCAGATACGGATCGGTGCCCCACGGCGCGGAACCCTCCTCCTGGAAGGAAACTCCGCCCTGCGCGTCGGTCACCTCCAGTGCCGTCCTGCCCAGATCGGCGTTGAGCGGCACCCGCGAGCCCTGCGGGCTCCAGTCCCAGCCCCTCGGCTCGCCGTTCTTGCCGTAACGGCGGAACGCGTCATGGAACACGCCCCGGCGCACCAGGTGGACCGCAGTCAGGACCACCAGATTCGGGGCGCCCTCGGCCCGCGAGTCCATCGCCACGTTCAGCAGCTCGCGGCGCTGCTCCTTCGTCACCGCTGCCGCGGGGTCCAGCAGCAGCACGTGACGGGCCAGCTTGTCCAGGTCGAGCGGGCCGCCGTGGAGAGCCGGCTTCTTCTTCCGCAGCGCGTCCAGCCGGGCCAGGGCCACCCGCGCGTTCGACCAGCCGGCCGGGTCACTGCCCGGCGGACCGTACAGCTCGGTGAGGAGCTGCTCGTGGGGGTCCGCGAGAGGCGACGGCCGCGTGGCAGGGGCCGCCGCAGCCGTGCCGGGCGCGGTGGTGGCGGTGCGGGGCCCGGCCGGGGGCCTGCTGCTGCCGGCCGGGGACGTGCCGGGCCCGGTCGAGGACTTCGTACGCCCGCCGGAGGACTTGCCGCGCTTGCTCGACGGCGCCGTCCCGGCCCCGGACCGGGGCATGTTCGTCCGCGGCTCCGGGCGGTCCGCGTACGCCGCGATCAGCGGTGCGGCGCTCTCCCACCCGGGCGCGGGCGGACGCAGCGGGGACTTCGGGTCGTCCACCGGCTGGGTGTACACCGGCCGGGTCGCGGCGGGCCGGTCCGCGCGGTCCGCCGGGGCGCGGTGGGCCGGCGGGGCGGGCAGGCGGGTGGGTACCCGGCCCGAAGACTCCTCGGCGGAGGAGGAGAGTGCGGGCAGGGGATCGCCGTGGACGGGGTTGGCCCATCGCCATGTGCCCTGCGGGGCCCGCTGCTCCCAGGTCTCCGGGTACACCGCGAGGGTGAGCACCCCGGTCTTCTCATCGCGGTGCAGTCCGGTCGTCCGGGTGGAGGCCCACGCCTGCTTGGCCATGCTGCGGGCGAGTTCGGCCAGCGCGCTGCCGAAGGGGCCACGGCCGGCCCCGGGGGCGCGCACGAGCGTCGTGACCACCGGGACGTCGGTGGGCAGCGCCCGCAGCGCCGGGTCCCGGTAGGCCAGATCGGCGAGCTGTCCGAGCGGCGGAAGCGAACCGAAGCCGGCGTAGACGAAGGGAGACGACTCGCCCGCCGCGTTCCAGGGAGCGTCCTCGGTGATACCGCTGGGTACGAACGAGCCGTCCGGCGCCCGTTCCATCAGCGTGATCTTTGCCGGCTCGAACGTCTCCGGGGCGTAGGACTGCCCGGACTGCTGGGATATCCCCCTGCCCCACGACGAGCCGTCCGGCGCCTTCAGCAGCCGCTCCGGGGACAGCAGGCCGGCCAGCTCCAAGCCGTGCGAGGCCAGCTCGTCCAGGTTCTGGGCGTCCCGGCCGGCCGCCAGCGCCCTGCGTACCGCGCCCATCGCCTCCAGGTAGCGGCCGGGATCCGGCTCGTCGAGGCGCAGCATCCGCTGGGCGAACCCGCCCTGGTCGGTGACCCCGGCCGCGATCTGCTCGGTCCTGACCAGCGCCCACAGAGCCCGGGAGTAGTCCGCCTCCCCCAGCGGCGCCTCGGCACGCAGGCTCAGGATGTCCCTGGCCGCGTTGTCCCGGAACTGCCGTGCCGACATCGCCTCCAGCGCCCGGGTGACCTCCGGCAGCCTCAGCCAACCGGTCAGTGCAGCACCGCGCTCGCCGTCCTCCCACCGATCCGCCGACTCCGTCAGCAACGCCAGGTAGTTGTCGGGGGAGACTGCCGGGATACCCGGCCCGCTCTCCGCGTGTTCCCGGGCCAGCTCCTCGAACAGCTCCATGGTGAACTGCTCGCCACCGGGACGGTGCAGGGCCGGGTCGGCTTCCCGGCGCGCCTCCAACGCCCCGATGCCGCTGATCAGTTGCCCGTAGTCAGGCCGGTCGGCCACCTCCGCGCCGAAGACCAGCCGCAGCGCCCGCACCAGCCGCAGCGCCCGGTAGCGGTCCGCCTCCGACGCCGGCCCGCTGCCGTCGTGCAGATGCGCCAGGCGCGCCACCTCGTCCAGCTCCGCGCCCTCCGGCTCGGGCAGGAAGAACACCCAGTCCGCCGGGACGCCCCGCTCGTCCGTGAAGAGGACCCACACCAACTCGTCGGAGGTGCTGCCCTCCACGACGTCGCGCTCGGGCTCCAGGGCGATCTCGTACGGGGCGGCGTACGCCCCGCGCTTGGCCTCGTTCGCGGCGTACTGGCCGACGGGCAGGTCCGCCAGCCGGTCGAAGACGGCGGGCCCCGGCGTCGCGGCGGAGCAGGAGCCCACCAGGAGGGGGGCGCCCTGGTCCAGCCCGGCCCGGTCCACCTGGCGGGCCATCCGGCGTGCGGACTCCCGGGCGGGCAAGCGCTGTTCCCCGCGCACCGTCTGCCAGAAGGTGACCGCCGGCCGGCCGTGCGTGGCCGCGTTGAACGGCGATACCTTCCAGCGCACCTCCTTGGGAGGTTCGGCGGACTTACCGCGGCCCTTCCCGAGCACGACATAGCGCCTGACGGCGGCGGCTCGGGCGTAGTTCCTGGTGCGGCTGCGGCCCTTGTCCGGCTCAGCCGCGAAGTCGAACGAGACCGAGCCATGCAAGCGGTGGTCCGGGCCCGGCAGGGGCCAGGTGATCTCTTCCTGGTACCAGTCGACCGCCCCGTCCCGCACCTCGGCCGGGTCCCGCCGCAGCCAGCTCGCCCAGACGCCCTCGGAGCCCCGGTTGTCGAGCGCGGGCACGAACCGGGGCTGCGGCCCGGGCAGCGGGGCCCAGACCAGGTTGCCGCCGGTGGCGAAGACGGACCGGTTCTGCTGGTGCGCCAGGGCGTCGGGAAGGTTCAGGTTCCGCGCCAGGGCGTTCGGCGTCCACAGCAGCAGCGGGACCTCGGCCGGGACCTCGGGCAGCACCGGGTCGAGATCCACCAGTTCGGCGAACACCCGGTGGGGGGCCCGGCGGGAGAAGCCCTGCAACCCGCGCACCCGCACCGAGCGCGCGGTGCTGTTGGCGGCGTAGAGGTGCGCTTTGTCACCCCACGGGGCGGTGCCGATGTTCGTGACGGCCGTCGCGCCGCCCTGATCCGTCGTCACCATTCCCGACGTGCTCAGGTCCGCCTGTGGCGGAACACCGGAGCCCCAGTCCCAGCCCTTCGGGTTCCCCTGGTCGTCGAGAATGCGGAACCGGGCGTCGAACACGCCCTTGCGCACCAGGTGGACCGCGGACAGCCGGTCCAGGCTGCGCGGCCCCTTGGCGCGCGGGTCCACCGCCGCCTTCAGCAGGTCGCGCAGGTCCGCCGGCGTCGCGGGCTCGGTCCGCTCCAGCATCAGCACCCGGCGGACCAGCGCCTCCAGATCGAGCGAGCCGTCCGGCCGAAGCCGCGGGTCGCCCGCGCTCAGCGCGTCCAGCCGCTCCAGTGCCGCACGTACGCGCGTCCGCTCGTGATCCCTACCGGCCGACGCCCCGAACAGCTCGTGGAGCACCGCGTCGTAGCCCGGTCCCACCGCCTTCGGGAGCGGCACCGGCACGACCCGGGACGCGGACCGGACGGGGGCCGGCTGTCCGGTGCCCGGCGACGGGGCGTTCGTCGGGTGCGCCCGCAGCCTGGACGCCGTGTTCACCGGCGCCGGCACCCTCGGAGGCGCTCCCGGACCGGGCTTGGGCGCCGGCCCGGCCTGGGGCCCGGTCTCGGAGCCGCTGTCGGAGTCGGATTCGGAGCTGGAACCGGGGCCGGGGCCGGGGCCGGGGCCGGACTCGAAGCCCGAGTCGGTCTCGGAATCCAGGCCGGGGCCGGGGTCGGAGTCGGTCTCGAGGCCCGAGTCGACGCTGTCGTCGGAGTCGGACTCGTCGTCGGAGCTTGAACTCGAACTCGAACTGGAACTGGAGCTGGTCTCGTCGTCGTAGTCGGACTCGTACTCCGAGCTGGAGCCGGAACTTGAGCTGGAGCTGGAGCTGGAGCCGGACTCGGAGTCGGTCTCGTGCTCCGATCCGGACTCGGAGCTGGAGTCGGAGCTGGAGTCGGACTCCGACTCCGCTTCCGCGTCCGCGTCGTCGGCCGGCTCCTCCACCGGCCGCGCGAAGATCCGCCCGGGGGTGCCCGAGGCGTTGGTCGGGATCGACGTCGTCGGGGCCTGCTGCGAGTTCGAGTCGCCGTACCAGGGGGCCGCCAGCGGATCCGGCGCCGGCGCGGGGGCCGCACCGGGGATCCCCTGGGAGAGCACGTCGGCCTCGTCGGGACCGATCTTGTTCCACGTGCCGGGCGGCGCCTGTGTCATGCCCTCCAGCGGGAACACCGCAACCGTGTAGACCTGCTTCTCCTGGTCGAAGTGCACGCCGACCGAGAGCGTGGAGAAGTGCTGCCCCCTGCCGGTGTTGCGGGCCAGCTCCACCGGCAGGCTGCCCGCCACGGGCGGCCCGGCCGGGCCGGTCCGGCGGATGGCCTGCACCACGTGGTGCTGCGTGGTCAGCGCGCTCAGGAAGGGGTCGTGGGAGGCCAGGTCACCGAACTGCCCGGCCGGCGCGAAGTCCTCGTCCGCCACGTAGACGATGGGGGCGGCGGCGTCCTTGCCGAACCAGGGGGCCGGTTCGGTGCCGTACGGCTCGACGGAGCGGCCGTCGGCCGTCCGCTGCATCAGCGTGACCACTCTGAGGTCGACGTTCCGCGGCGGGTACGACTCGCCGTTCAGGATCCTGGCCCACGTACCGCCCTGACGGTTCTTCAGCAGCCGGTCCGGAGACAGCGCACCGTCCCGCTCCAGCCCGTGCGAGGCCAACTCGTCGAGGCTGCCCGGGTCACGGCCGGCCGCGATCGCCCGGGTGGCCGCCATACGGGCATCCCCGAACCGCGCCGCCGCATCCGCCGCGCCCAGGCGCAGGATCGTCGCCGCGAAGGCACCCCGGTCGGCCGCGCTGGTCATCCCGTCGGTGAGCCGTTGGGCCTTGACCCCCGCCCACAGCGTCCGGGACCACTCCCACTCCCCGACCGGCGCGCTGTCGTCCAGGTCCAGCACGTCCCTGATCACCGGCTCCGGGTCCGGGAGGGAGGCCAACTGCCCAAGGACCTCGATCATCTTCGGCAGTCCGAGCCAGTCCGTCAGCACCGGCCGCGCGCGCTCGTTCCACCGGTTCCCGGCGTCCTCCAGCAGTCGGCCGAAGTGCTCCTCGACGAGCGGCGGCACCGCGCCCGCCGCGCTGCTCCGGGCCGCCGGCGCCTGCCCGAACAGCTCTCGGTGCTTGTCGGCCAGCGCCTCGAACAGGTCGACGGTGAACAGCCGGGCGCCGGGCCGCCGCGGGTCGTTGAGTGCGGGATCGGCTGCCCGCATCAGCTCCAGCGCGCCCATGCCCCGCAGCAGCAACCGGGCCCGGTCGTGCCGCGGATCCGGTACCAGCCGCGCGTCCGGCAGCGGCAGCGCGTGCTCGTCGACGGCCAGGAACCGCCCGTTCATGTCCTTGAAGGGAGGGGCGATCCGCCGCAGCGCCCGCACCAGCCGCGTCGTCCGCGCCCGCACGTCGTCGGACGCCGGGCCGGTGCCCGGGTGCAGACCGGTGAGGCGCGCGCACTCGTCCAGTGCCTCGTTCTTCGGCAACGGCCGGAGGGCGACGATGCCGGTCTCGACGGTCACCCCCTTGCCCCGGGGGTCCGTGCCCGACCCGAGAACCGGCTGCTGGGGGTGCAGACCCAGCTGCGGGACCTCCGAGCCGACGCCGAGATAGCCCTCGCCCGGCAGCGCGAACACCGTCTGGCCCCGGCCGTCCGCCAGCAGTTCGAGTTCCGACATGTCCGCGAGCGGATCGGTGCCGCGTGCTTCGCGGCCGTAGACCGACCCGCTCATCTGGGGGCGGTGCCGCTCTCGCCCGGACGCCCCGAAGCAGTTCTGCGCCACGATGGGGTGCCGCCTGGAGCGGCCCAGCTGGTCGATCGCCGCGCTCATCCAGGCGACGGACTCCGCCCCGGAGGTGGTCCTCGTCCCGCTGGACGTGGGCAGGATCGTGCCGCCCCGTACCCCGTGGATGTCGAGGTAGACCGGCGACGGGAGATCGAACTCCACCCACGGCACCTGTCGCAGGTCCGCAGCGCGCACCTTGCGACCGAAGCGCATCAGGACGGACCACGAGAGCCCCGTCAGCAAGGTGTCCCGCACGCTGCGGCGCCAGCGCTCGGGCCCGGACATGGCGGTGTAGTCCATCGCCGCGACCACGCTGGGACGGCGGTCCGGACCGCCGAACGTGCGGAAGGCCAGCTCCCGGCTCCAGCGGGCCGCGACGCCCTCTCCCGCGGCCACCGCTGCCCGGGCGGTGACCGGATCCACCCGCAGCCAGTTCCCCCACGCGTCCTCGTGCTCCCTGGCGAACAGCGTGAGCATGAACGGATCCGAGGTGCCGCGAGGCTGCACCCACTTCGGGACGGTGTCGGTGCTCCAGGTCTCCCGCCCGTACTTGGCCGCCAGCCCGTTCGGCAGCACGAGGCCCCGCTCGCGGATCCGGCCCATCGTCAGCAGGAAGTCGGCATCCGCCGGGACCTGCCCGAGATCCGGGTCGAACGCCGGCAGCTCGACGAAAACCCGGTGCGGTACGCGCCGCCAGAAATCGCCCCGCCCGGCGATCCTCATCTCCGTCGGGCTGCTCGGCGCGGAGTACACGTACGGCTCGGGCTTGCCGTCCCTGAGCCACGCACTGCGGTCCACGTTCACGGAGGGCGTGCCGTTCCGGCCGACGATGACCGTCGCCGACTGCCCCAGGGTGAAGTCCTTGGGCATCTGCCCGGTCCAGTCCCAGCCCCGGGGGCGGTCGCCGGCGCCGGGCGCGAGGCGGAACTTCTCGTCGAACGCCCCGTTGCGCGCCAGGTATCCGGCGGAGAGCACGGCCAGGCTGTCCACCTTCAGTCCGCGGGCCTCCAGTGTCCCGGCGTTCCGGGCCAGGGCGAGCAGCTCCCTGCGCAGCTCGGGTGTCGGCTCTCCCTGCCCGAGCATCAGCACATGGCGGGTGAGCGCGGCGATGTCGAGCGGTCCGCTCGCCGGCTCCAGCTCCGGCTCCAGCTGCCGCAACCCGTCCAACCGGGCCAGCGCCGCCCACTCTTCGGAGCCCCGGCCCTTGCCCTGCCCGGCGTACAGCTCGTCGAGGATCTCCTGGTAGCGCTCCTCGACCGCCTGCGCCTCCTGCGGGCTGTCCAGCTCCATCGGCGAACCGTGGGACGCGGAGCCGGCCGACGGCGCCGGGGCGCCGGACCGCGGGGCGTGGGTCACCACCCTCGGCCGGTCGGCCAGGGCGGCGTCCCGCCTTCTGCGTGACGCCCTCCGGTCCTCTCCCCGCCCGCTGTTGGCGTCCCGCATCGTGTCCGCCACCGGCAGGATCGGGATGCGCGGCGTGGGCCTGGCGGGCGGGGGCGCCGTCGGCGCCGCACCGCCGTAGCCGCGCCCCGTGGGCCGGTCCACCAGCGCCTGCCCGGTGGAGCCGGACTCCGCGAAAGGTTCCAGCACGTCCGGCTCCACCTGGCCCGAAGCGCCGACGATCACCGCCCGCCCGGCCAGCGGCGGCAGCTCCAGCGGTGAGCGCCCCTGCCCCTGCCGCCACAGCAGCTCCGCCGGCGGCTGCCCCTCCTGCGTCGCCGAGAGCCGGCCGTCCGGCTCACCCGTCAGGTTGATCCATGCCACCTGGTCGTCCGCCAGGAGGTACGCCGCCCACGCGTGGCCCGGCCGGCCCGCCCGCAGCTGTCCGCCGTCCTGCCGCCGCCCCAGCACGAGCGCCAGCGACCCCGCACCGGACCTGCGGAGTCCACGCTCCACCTGCGCCCACGACTCCACCGAACCCCAGCCCGGCCCCGCCGCGAGCGCGTGCTCGGTCGTCGTCCGGCCCACCACCAGGTCGTCCAGCGCGAGCGCCGCCCGCGCCCCGCCCGCGAGCACCCCGGAGCCGGGGAACACCGCGGCGGCCAGGCCCCGCACCAACGCCGCGCACTCGCCCAGCCGCGGCTCACCCACCGGGCCCCGGTCGGCGACCGCGTCCACCCGGGCGGTCAGCTCGGCGCGGGTGAGCACCCCGCCGGGCGCGGGCCCGGCGGCCGGCGAGTCGGCCGCCGAGCCGTCGCGCGGCCCGCGGCGCGCGGACGAGGCGGAAGCCGCCGGCCGGCCGCCGGGGGCGGCCTGTTCCTTGCCCGTGTGGGCGGATTCCCTGCCCGCGTGGTCGAACGCGTGCCAGGTGCCCTCCGGTGCTTGCGAGTGGCCGTCCTCCGGATACACGGCGATCGTGTAGACGCCGCTGTCCTCGTCGAAGTGGAGCGCGACCGGATGGTCGGAGCCCCACGTCCCACCGGTCGTGCCGAGGGCGGCCTGGGCCGCCAGACCCTTCGGCTGCCCGGCGCGGTCGACCACCAGGATCCGGACGTCGTCGGAGCCCGCGGAAGGGTCGTGGTGGAGCAAGTCGGCGAAGGGGCCGGGGGGCGCGAAGTCCTCGCCCGCGGCATACACGAACACGTCCCG
Source organism: Streptomyces sp. NBC_00400 (assembly GCF_036048035.1). Classification (NCBI taxonomy): domain Bacteria; kingdom Bacillati; phylum Actinomycetota; class Actinomycetes; order Kitasatosporales; family Streptomycetaceae; genus Streptomyces; species Streptomyces sp. NBC_00400. The sequence continues at coordinate 3,651,012 of NZ_CP107940.1, forward strand.
CGACAGCACGTCCTCGCCGCTCTTCTTCCACGGAGCGGTCTCCGTGGCGTACGGCTGGAAGGAGCCGTCCTTGCGTTCCATCAGCGTGACGACGCCGCGTTTGAAGGTTCCGCGCGGGGGATTCTTGCGGTCGGGTTGCCGGCCCCACATCCGACCGCCGCGGCTCCGGAGCAGCCGGTCGGCGGACAGCGCTCCCTCCAGCTCCAGGCCGTGCGAGGCCAGCGAGTCCAGGCGCCCGATATCACGGCCGGCGGCCACCGCCTTGACGACCGCCGTACGGGCCTGGCCGAACAGCTTCGGATCGTGCTGGTCGTGCTCGTCCAGGCGCAGAATCCTGGCGGTGAACGCGCTCTTTTCGGCGTCGCTGCGGATCCGGCTCGTGAGCTGCTCGGTCCAGATCCCCGCCCACAGCGCCCGGGACCAGTCCGCTGCCCCGACCTCCTCGGCGCCCGTCAGGCCCAGTGCGTCCCGGACCAGTCGCTCGGGATTCTCCACAGCGGCCAGCGTCCGCACCGCGTCGGTCACCTGTGGCAGCGGCAGCCAATTGGTGAGCCGAAGCGTCTCGGCCGCCGGCCCCACCTTGGCCGCGTCCATCAGCAGACGAAGGAAGCTCTCCCGAGTGACCGGCGGCAGCCCGAGCGCGAGGGTGGCCTGAGCGAGAGACGCCTGAACGCGAAGAGCGTGCTCCCACGCCAGCGTTCCGAACAGCTCGACGGTGAAATGACCGACGGCCGGGTGAGCCAGCGCCGGATCGGCCTGGCGCATCCGGTCCAGCGCGGCCACGCCCTGCAGCAGCTGTCGGCTCTCCTCGCCCACCGGGTCGCGCCGGTCCCGGAGCAGCCGCGCGTGCTCGTCCACGGCACGCAGCACCCCGTCCGCGTCCGTGAAGGGGGGGAAGACGTCTCGCAGCAGCATCACCAGGCGCAGCGTCCGCTCGCGCACCGTCTCGTCCGCCTGCCCCGGCCTGGTGTGCAGACCGGCGATGCGCGCGATCTCGTCGAGCGCCACCCGCGTCGGCCTCGGCCTGGCCGTGTGCACCGCGTTCTCCGGGGTCACTCCCTGGCCCCGCGCGTCCGGGTACGCCTGGAAGACGGCCTCCCCGGCGCCCGCGCCGGGGATGTCGTTCTCCAACCGGGAGACGCCGCTCACGTAGTAGCCGAGGGAGTACACGGTCGTGCCGGGGACGTCCGCCATGTGCTGGATCTCCGGCACGTCCACGAGCGGATCGGCCCCGCGCGGCTCCTGCCCGAGGAGACCGGGCTCCGTCGTACCGCGGCGCGTCCTCGTACTGGGCATCGCACCGAAGCACTGGCTCTTGAAGACGGAGTAGTCCCCGGACGGCCCGGTCAGCGCCAGCAGGGCCTGGACCATCCGGCCGGACCTGCGCCCGGAGGTGCGCATCTGCCCGTGCGGGGTGTGCCAGATGGTGAAGCCGGGCCTACCGTGGTTGTCCGCGAAGAGGGGAGCCGGCTGCTCCAGCTGCACCCAGGGCAGCTGAAGCGCTTCCCACCGGCTCTCGTCAGGGTCCTCGATGACGTACGACCGGGCGGGGCGGCCGAAGGTGAACTCGGCGAAGAACGCGGTGGACCACCAGCCCTCGTCCGCCTGTTCGGAGAAGTCGTCCGACGAGTAGCCCTGGAGGCGGTGGTCCGCGCCGATGACCGGCCAGAAGATCACCTTCCGGCTCCAGTGGGCGGCGTCGCCCAGCCCCAACTCGGCCACGGTGCGCACGGTGTCCGGATCCCGCCGCAGCCAGCCGCCCCGGGGTCCCCGGTCCTCCGGGGCCGTGAGTGTCAGCACGGGCCGGATCTGGGCCGGGTCGGAGTCGGGCACATCCCAACCCGGCTTGCCGCTGGTGGACCACACCGTGCGGTCGAGCCCGGTGACGAGCCCGTCGGCCGCGTGGATGCCCTGCGCGCTGATCTGCGGCACCACCAGCAGAACGTGCGCGTCCTTCGGAACCCGGGCCAGGTCCGGGTCGAGGGCCACCGCTTTGCTGAGCACCTCGAACGGCCACTGCCGCATGCGCCCGGCATAGCCCGGCAGCGAGACCTCCTCCGCGTCGCCGTCAGCGGAGTACAGGTGCGGCGGCACGTCGCCGTTCATCCAGGGAGCGGGGGAGAGCACCTCCTCGCGTGTCCCGTCCGCCCGCTCGACGACATCCAGTGCCCGGCTCGGATCCATGTCGGCCGGCACGTCCGCCGTGCCCCAGCACCAGCCCCGGGGACGGCCCTGGCCGTCGGGCGAAAGGCGGTACCGGTCGGCGAACAGCCCGTCCCCATGGGTCCACAGGTGGTGGACCGACAGCTCCGTCCAGGACGTCGCCTCGGGCCGCTCCACCGCCAGCCGCACCAGTTCCTTGAGCCCGGCGTCCGACTCCTCGAACGCCTCGCCGTCCTCGAGGTGCATCACATGGCGGGCGATCTCCTCCATGTCGTCCAGGTCGAGCGGGCCGTTCTGCGCATTCGGAACCGCGTCGGAGCTAGGGTCCGAGCCGTAGTCCGAGTCGGAGTCCGGGTCGAAGTCCGAGTCCGGGTCCGGTTCGGAATCCGCGTTCGGGTCCGGGATCGGGTCCGTACGGTACAGCCGGGCCAGCCGGGCCAGCGCCTCCGCGCGCTCCCGCCAGGAAGCCTCCCCCTGCGCGTCCCGCGGGCCGTAGAGGTGCTCCAGAAGGTCCTCGCTGACCGGCTCGGGCGACCCCTGGCCCGCCGATCCGAACAGGGACCGGGGCGAACCCGCGGACACCGGGCCCGGCGTCCGCGGGGAACGGACCGGCTCCTGGATCCGGCCGCTGCGCCGGCCGCGGGGCACCTTTGGCCCGGAGGCCGCCCCCTGCCGGGAGCTGCCGGGCCGGTCCCCCACCTCCGACACCGGGCGCGTGAACACCGGCCTCGGCGGCCGGGCGGCGTTCGTCCGTACCGACGCCGTCGCCTCCGGCTCGGCGCCCAGCGCCTGCGACGGCGATGCGGCACCCGGGCCGGCGGACGGCACGCCGCGCCGCGCCCTGGTGGCGGAGGACCGGCCGGGCCGGTACGCGCGCGGCGGCGACGAGGCGATGTGCGCGTCGGAGGAGGCCGAGGACGCGCTGGAGGCCCCCGCGATCTCGTCCTGGACGTCCTGGTAGGGCAGGTAGCCCCACACGTCGTCCGGAACCGTGGAGCTGCCCTCCTCCGGGTAGACGGCGAGGGTGACGATGCCCCGTGCGTCGCGGTACGGCTTCACCGGGTGCGTGCAGGCGTGCCAGTCCAAGGACGTGTGCAGGGCGACCTGCGCCGGAAGACTGTCCACGTCGAGGTCGTCGCCCGACGGCATGGCCCGGCCGATGGCCAGGATTCCCTCGGACGGCGGGTTCTGCGTGCGCAGCACGGGGTCACGGGAGACGAGATCGGCGAACGCGCCGGTCGGTGCGTAGCCCTCGTCCGCGACATACATGAACGGCACCGGGTAGTCCGGGTCGTCCTCGTCATGCCACGGGGCGAAAATCCGCCGGTCCGGCATGAACGAGCCATCGGGCAACCGCTTCATCAGCGTGATGACCCGGTGGTCGAAGGTCCCGTCCACGAGATTCCCGGTGAAGTCCCTGACCCACGCATCACCGTTCCAGTTGGCCCGCAACGCGTCCGAGGACAGCACGCCCGCCAGCTCCAGGCCGTGCGAGGCCAGCGCGTCGAGGTCGCCCGGGTCACGGCCGGCGGCGATCGCCCGGACCGCCGCGAGATGAGCCTTCGGGAACAGTCCGGAGTCCGGCTGGTCCAGGCGCAGGACCGCCGCCGCGAACTCCCCCTTGGCCGCCGCGCCGGCGTCCCAGCCGACGATCCGCGCGGCCTTGACCTCCGCCCACAGCAGACGCGACCACTCCCGCTCCCGCACCGGCGCGTCATCCGGCAGCCCCAACGCCTCCCGCGCCAGAGCCTGCGGGTCGCTCGCGCGCCCCAGCATCTCCAGCGCCCCGGACACCTCCGGCAACGCGATCCACTGGGTCAGCCCCAGCCCCGGCTGCGCGGCCCGTGCACTGACCGCGTCCTCCAGCAGACGGGCGAAACTCCGCTGCCGGTCCGCCGACGACAGCGCCACCGCACCGCCGGGCTGCCCACTCGAAGCCCGGTGCTTCTCCCCCAGCAGCCCCAGCAGATCCGTGGTGAACAGCGGGGCGCCGGGGCGTCCCAGCCGGGCGTCCTGCTGCCGCATCAGCTCCAGCGCGCCGATGCCCTGGACCAGCACCCGGCTCAGCTCTCCCCGGGGGTCGTCGGGGTCCCGGAGCAGCAGCGCGTGCTCGTCCACAGAACGGTAGTTTCCGTTCCGGTCCTTGAAGGGCTGGAAGAACCTGCGCAGCACCCGCACCAGAAGCAGGGTCCGCTCCCTGACCTCCTCGGTCGCCGGTCCGGAGTCCTGGTGCAGACCCGCGCCGCGCGCGAGCATGTCGAGCGACTCGGACTGTGGCCTCGGCGGGACGGCGACCCACGCGTCCTCCGGGGTCACGTCCCGCGACCCCAGGTCGGCAATGACCTCGAACTCGCCCTCGTCGACGCCGGCCTCCGGCGTGGACTTGACGAGGGAGGCGGTGGCGGTCACGTGTGCGAGCACCATCTTGCGGAGTGCGTCCGCCACGTGGTCCGCCTCGGACAGGTCCACCACCGGATCGGCCCCGCGCGACTCCGTGTCGTAGACCGAGTCATCGCCCCCCTGGAGGGTGCCGGGCTCCCTGGACAACGCGCCGTAGCACTGGTCCATCACGAAGGGGTGGTTGTCGGGCAGCCCGGTCAGCGCCACCAGGGCGGCGATCCTGCGGCCGGACTCCGGCCCGGTGGTGGCCTCATCCCCGTGCGGGGTGGACCAGACGGTGGAGCCGGCCACCCCGTGGCCGACCCCGAAGACGGGAGACGGCAGGTTCTGCGCGACCCACGGCACCGGGCGTGCCGGCGACCGCTCGCCTTCGCCGCGGCGGACGACGTACGTCTCGACCGGCGTACCGGCGGTGAACAGGGCATAGAACGAGGTGACCTTCCAGCCCCCGTCCTCCTCCTCGGCGAAGTCCATCGAGATGTAGCCGGTGAGGCGGTGATCGGAGCCGATGACGGGCCAGTAGGACAGGCGCCGGCTCCAGTAGGCCGCGTCGCCCAGGCCCCGGGCGGCGGCGGCGCGTACGGTCTCCGGGTCCCGCCGCAGCCAGCCGCCCAGGGCGTCCTGCTCCTCCCGCGCGGTGATCGCGAGCACGGAGCGGTCCGGGTCCCCGGCCGGCCGCGTCCACTCCAGCCTGCCGCTGGTGGACAGCACATTGATGCCGTACTTGGCCACGAGCCCGTCGGCGAGGTGGATCCCCCGGGAGCTGACCGCGGACATCGCCAGGAGGCGGTCCGTACCCTCCGGGACCCGGGCGGCGTCCGGGTCGAACGCGGGCAGCTCGATGAATACCTCGAACGGCACGCGCCGCATCCGGCCGCCGTAGCCCGGCAGCAGGATCCAGGACGCGCCACTGGACGCGGAGTAGAGATACGCGGGCCCCCACGGGGCGGGGGTCAGCTTCTCCAGAAGCGTCCCGCTCTCCCGCTCGATGACCTGCGCCGCGACGCCGAGATCGGCATCGGCCGGCACACCCTCCGGGTTCCAGTTCCAGCCCCCGGGTCGGCCCTGCGCGCCGGCCGGAAGACGGTACCGGCCGGCGAACAGACCCTCCCCGAAAGACGCCAGATGGTAGGCCGACAGCTCCGCGAGGCTCCGCGCCTGCGGACGCTGCACCGCCACCCGCAGCAGCTCGGAGATCGACTCGTTCGTCAGCTGCTCCTCCCCATCGAGGTGCAGCACGCCGCGGGTCAGCTTCGGCAGATCGAACCGGCCCCGTGCCAGGTCGGGGTGCTGCTTGCGCAACCCGTCCAACCGCTCCAGCAGCCCGTCCAGCGCCCCGTCCTGGGCCGCCGCAACCGGGTCCAACGACGCGAACAGCCGCTCCAAGGCGTCCAGCTGGGCCTGCGGAACAAGCTGCCCCTGCTCGTCCTCGGAACTGTCCAGGGACATGTCCGAGCCACCGGACTCCGACGTGACGGGGGACATCGGCACCGGACCGGGCCGCCCGGAGCGGGGCCGCGAGGGGAGGACCCTCTCCCCGGGCCGGGCGCCCCGCCGGCCGGGGCCTGCCGGTGCCCCGGAGGCCGCCCCCGACGTGCGGGAGGTACCGGGCCGGTCCCCCACCTCCGACACCGGGCGCGTGAACACCGGCCTCGGCGGCCGGGCGGCGGGGGCCGACTCGACCATTCGCCGCGCCCCGGTGGCGGAGGACCGGCCGGACCGACGGGCATGAGGGGATGCCGAGTCGAGGAGCGCGTCGGCGGAGGTTGCTGCCGTGCCGGAGGCAGCCGCGAGCTCCTCCCGGACACCCTCGTAGGGCACATAGCCCCAGATGTCTTCCGGAACCCGCGCGCTGTGCTCCTCCGGATACACGGCGACGGTGAAGGTGCCGTCCTCGCCCCGGTACAACGTCACCGGGTGCGTGCAGGCGTACCAGTCCTTGGACGTGTGGAGGGCGACCTGCGCCGGAAGGCTGTCCACCTCGAGGTCGTCGCCCGGCGGCATGGCCCGGCCGACTACCAGGATGCCCGGGGTTCCCTTGTCCAGCTCCCGCAACACCGGGTCGCGGGAGGTGAGATCGGCGAACGCGCCGGTCGGTGCGTAGCCCTCTTCCGCGGCATACACGAACGGAACCGGGTTGTCCGGATCGTCCTCGTCGTACCAGGGGGCGGGGACCTGCCGGTCCGGCACGATCGCACCATCGGGCAACCGCTTCATGAGCGTGATGACCGTGTGGTCGAAGTCCCCGTCCTCGAACTCCCCGGTGAAGTCCCTGGCCCACAGGTTGTCGTCGGAGTCGGAGAGCAGCGCGTCCGAGGACAGCACGTCCGCCAGCTCCAGGCCGTGCGAGGCCAGCGCGTCGGGGTCGCCCGGGTCGCGGCCGGCGGCGATCGCCCGGACCGCCGCGAGATGAGCCTTCGGGAACAGTCCGGAGTCCGGCTGGTCCAGGCGCAGGACCGCCGCCGCGAACTCCCCCTTGGCCGCCGCGCCGGCGTCCCAGCCGACGATCCGCGCGGCCTTGACCTCCGCCCACAGCAGACGCGACCACTCCCGCTCCCGCACCGGCGCGTCATCCGGCAGCCCCAACGCCTCCCGCGCCAGAGCCTGCGGGTCGCTCGCGCGCCCCACCATCTGCAGCGCCCCGGACACCTCCGGCAACGCGATCCACTCGCTCAGGCCACGTTCCGGCTGCTCGACCCATGCCCTGACCGCATCCTCCAGCAGTCGGACGAAACTCCGCTGCCGGTCCGCCGGCGACAGCGCCACCGCACCGCCGGGCTGCCCGCTCGAAGCCCGGTGCTTCTCCCCCAGCAGCTCCAGCAGATCCATGGTGAAGAGCGGGGCATTCGGCCGGTTCAGCTGGACGTCCCGCTGCCGCATCAGCTCCAGCGCGCCGATGCCCCGCAGCAGCACCCGGCACCTCTTCCCCCTCGGGTCGTCGGGGTCCCGCAGCTGCAGCGCATGCTCGTCCACGGAACGGAAGTTCCCGTTCCGGTCCTTGAAAGGCTGGAAGACCCGGCGCAGCGCCATCACCAGAAGCAGGGTCCGCGCCCGGACCTCGTCGGACGCCGGTCCGGAGCCCTGGTGCAGACCCGCGCCGCGCGCGAGCACGTCGAGCCACTCGGCCTTCGGCCGCGGCCGGTCGACGGCCCACGCGTCCTCCGGGGTGATCTCCTTGAACCGCTGGTCGGGCCGCACCTCGAACACGCCCTCGTCCGCACCGATCCCCGGCATGGACACGCGCGTGACGCCGACGGTGGCGAGGTAGCGGAAGGGGAACACCGTTTTGCCGAGGTCGTCCGCCCGGTACTGGCTCTCCGACAGGTCCACCAGCGGATCGGCCCCGCGCGGATCGGTGTCGTGGACCGAGCCGCCTTCCTCCCAGGGGCTTCCCCCCTCCCTGGGCGTGGCGCCGTAGCACTGGTCCATCACGAAGGGGTGGTCATCGGACAGCCCGGTCAGCGCCACCAGGGCAGCGGTCCTCCGGGCGCCCTCCCGCCCGGAGGTGGTCTCCGTCCCGTGCGGGGTGTACCAGGCGGTGGCGCCCACTTCACCGTGGTTGACCCCGAAGACCGGAGACGGCAGGTCCTGCGCGACCCAGGGCACCGGGCGCGCTGCCAGCCGCTCGGCATCGGGGTAGCGGATGACGTACTTCTCGACCGGCGTACCGGCGGTGAACCGGGCGTAGAACGAGGTGACCTTCCAGCCCCCGTCGCCCTCCTCGGCGAAGTCCATCGAGATGTAGCCGGTGAGGCGGTGATCGGAGCCGATGACGGGCCAGTAGGACAGGCGCCGGCTCCAGTAGGCCGCGTCGCCCAGGCCCCGGGCGGCGGCGGCGCTCACCGTCTGCGGATCGCGCCGCAGCCAGCCGCCCAGGGGGTCTCGCTGCTCTCGCGCGGTGATCGCCAGCACGGAGCGGTCCGGGTCCCCGGCCGGCCGCGTCCACTCCAGCCTGCCGCTGGTGGACAGCACGTTCATGCCGTACTTGGCCACGAGCCCGTCGGCGAGGTGGATCCCCCGGGAGCTGACCGCGGACATCGCCAGCAGGAGGTCCGTACCCTCCGGGACCCGGGCGGCGTCCGGGTCGAACGCGGGCAGCTCGATGAACACCTCGAACGGCACACGCCGCATCCGGCCGCCGAAGCCCGGCAACGCGACCCAGGACGCGCTGCTGGACGCGGAGTAGAGATACGCGGGCCCCCACGGAGTGGCGACCAGCTTCTCGTCGCGCGTCCCGTCCTCCCGCTCGATGACCTGCGCCGCGACGCCGAGATCGGCATCGGCCGGCACACCCTCCGGGTTCCAGTTCCACCCTCCAGGACGGCCCTGCGCGCCGGCCGGAAGACGGTACCGGCCGGCGAACAGACCCTCCCCGAAAGACGACAAGTGGTAGGCCGACAGCTCCGCGAGGCTCTGCGCCTGCGGGCGCCCCGCCGCCACCCGCAGCAGCTCGGAGATCGACTCGTTCGTCAGCTGCTCCTCCCCATCGAGGTGCAGCACGCCGCGGGTCAGCTTCGCCAGATCGAACCGGCTCCGCGCCAGGCCCGGGTGCGCCCTGCGCAACCCGTCCAACCGCTCCAACAGCCCGTCCAGCGCCCCGTCCTGAGCCGCCGCGACCGGGTCCAACGACGCGAACAAGCGCTCCATGGCGCGCAGCTGAGGCTCCGGAACAAGCTGCCCCTGCTCGTCCTCGGAGCTGTCCAGGGACATGTCCGAGCCACCGGACTCCGACGTGACGGGGGAGGTCGGCACCGGACCGGGCCGCGACGCGTGGGGCCGTGAGGAGAGGATCCTCTCCTCGGGCCGGGCGCCCCGCCGGCCGGGGCCTGCCGGTGCCCCGGAGGCCGCCCCCGGCGTGCGGGAGCTGCCGGGCCGGTCCCCCACCTCCGACACCGGCCGGGTGAACACCGGCCTCGACGGCAGGGCGGCGGGGGCCGACTCGGTTGCCCGGAGCGGAGGGAGGCCGGGGTTCAGGTCGGCGTCGGTCGCGAGCGGTTCGTCCGGCTGCACCGACCCGTCCGGGGTGGTCGACTGCAACGGATGCAGTGCGTCAAGCGCATCGCTGCCCTCGTAGTGCTCCTCCCCCGCCGGAACCCAGCGGGTGGTGGTGACGCCGTCCTCGGTGCCGGCCCGCTGCTCGTAGGACGTGCTGTGGAACAGCTCGATGGTGCGGGTAGCGTCCGCCGGGCCGACGGGCTGGTGTATCCGGAAGTCGAGCGGCCCGGCCTCGCCGTACCGGCCGGCCCGGAAGACGTCGACGCGTACGTCGAGGACGTGTGCCAGCAGCGGCAGGAACGCCTCGCCCTCGGCGGAGTTCCAGTGGTCCGCCCAGTCGAGGACCGCGGCGGTGAGGGCGGTCAGCTCCTCGTCGCTGAGCGGCTCGTGGCGGAGCAGCAGGTCGGCCAGTTCGCCGCGCAGCCCCCCGTCGGTCGCGAAGCGGCCCTCCGCCGGCAGCTGGACGTCGAGTTCGCCCAGCCTGGTGACCAGTTCCGCCAGGTCCATCGCGGCGGCGCGGGCCGCGAACGAGTCGTCCCCGAGGTTGCTGAGGCGGTACTGCCACAGTGCCTCGGTGGCGCCCCGGCCGCGGCGCGTCAGCAGCTCGTCCGCGACCAGCCCGCGGGCGGCGGCGAGCACGGCGGCGTGCGGGGTGTCCGCCAGTGCGTCGGCGGGTCCGGCCAGATCGCGCCGGACCCGGGCCGGGTCGGACAGCCACGCGTGGGCGTCCGGGTCGCGCTCGGCCAGGCCCGGAAGGCGGTCGCGCAGCAGCGTCGGGTCGCTCGCCAGAACGGCGGACAGCAGACCGTTGCCGTCCTGCGGCACCGACTGCCGGGCGCCCCGGGGGCGGGGCGGGAGAGCGATCGCCTCGCCGGTGGCCTCCTCGTTGACGCTCTCCTCGTCGTCCTCGCGCCGCCCCGCCGCGGCGGGGGCGGGGAGCGCCGCAGTCGTGACGTCGCGGTCGGGTGAAGCGGGGGCGGCGTCGTCCGCCAGGTCGCTGGACGTGGTGACGGTGGCGGTGGCCGTGGCGGTCGGCGGAAGCGGGGTTGCGGGGTCCGGGGAACCGGAGCCGGTGGACGTGGTGGCCGCGCGCCCGAGGGGCGGCAGGCCCAGCTCGCTGCGGGCCTCGTCGGCGCGCGCGACGCCGGACTCCGCGTCCGGTCCGTGGGTCAGCAGGTGGCCGGCGACCTTCCGTACCGCGCCGCGGAAGCCGGCGCCCGCGAACCGGGAGTCGGCCGACGCCGGGTGCGGACCGGGCGGCAGCACCAGCGAGAGGGCCATGTCCCAGGCGCGGGCGACGTCCTGGGGCGCGGTGCTCCCGGGGGCCGTGCCGGCGAAGTCCTGGTACGCCGACTCCCAGATCCGGCGGGACGCCTGTGCCGCGACGGTGTCGAGCCGGTCCGGCCAGGGGCCGGGCCGCACCATGAGCAGCCGCGCCTGGTCCAGCGGCGTGAGCCCGCTGTCGCGCACGGGCAGCTTGCCCTCGTTCAGCTCGGCGGCGGTGCGCTGAGCGAGGTCCGGGGTGAAGCCCGCCGCCTTCAGCTCGGCGACGCCCACCATCTCGTCCGGACCGAACGGCGCGGGGCCGTCGGCCAGGTCGGGGGCCACCAACTGCTCCGCTATCCAGCGGCGTTGGGCGTCGTCACGCTGGACGCGGGGCACCTGGCCGGCGGGGGTCCCCGTGCCAGGCGTGGTGCCAGGTGCGGTGCCCGGCACGGTGCCAGGTGTGGTGCCGGCGCCCGGTGTGCCGGTGGTCTGGGTGGACATGGGCACCGGGGGCGTGGGGGCACCCTGTTCGTCGCGCTGCCCGGGGGCGGAGGCCGGGGTGCGGCGCGACGTCGCCTCGTTGTCCGGGTCCGTGTCCGGGTCCGTGTCCGTCCGTGCGTCCGGGTCCGCCTGCGGATCCCCGGCCGTCACCGCGTCCGGACGGGAAGCGGCGTCCGGCTGCGACGTCTCGGAGCCCGTCGCCCCGGACACATCCCGGGCGCCGGGGCCGCGGGTCCCCTGACCGCCGGGCTGCTGGCTCCCCTGGTGCTGGCCCGACGGCTGCTGGCCCGACGGCTGCTGGCCACCGGGCGTGCCCGGCGTCTGCGGGGTGGACGAGGCAGGGGGCGGGCCGCTCATCTCCGGGTTGAGCGCCGGGTCCGCGTTGAGCACCGGGTCCGCGTTGAGCACCGGGTCCGGGCTGGAGGCGGTGGGCTGGCCTGCCGGGCCCGCGACGGACCCCGGCAGCCCGCCACCCGGCATCGGGGGCGTGCCGACCGTGCCCGGCCGGACGCCGGAACCCGGCCCCAGGAGACCCTTGTCGGTCGTCATGCCCGTGGTGCCGGGGTCGGCGTCGGGGGTGGGCAGCGGACCGCCGTCGGTGCCCTCGTCGTCCGGCATCGGGTTGAGGGCGTCGTCCGGGGCGAGCCCGTCGCCGTAGCCCGGGGTGCCGTCGAAGCCCTTGGTGAGGGACGTGTTGAGGTTCGACACCTGCGGGAGGTTGCCCGTGGACGACCCGAGGCCGCCGGTGGGGTTCGCTCCGGGCATCCGCGCGGGCGGGATCTCGGAGACGGTGGAGCCGGAGTCGGACTCGTTGCCGGACTCGTAGCCGGAGTCGTAGTCGAGGTCCGAGGAAACGGTGGTGGGCGGCGTCGAGGACGGGGTGGTGCCCGTGCCGGGGGTCGGCGTCGGTCCGGTGAGGGGGTTGTTCCCCGTCACGGGCGGCGGCGGGGCGAGCGGCCCGGGGGGAGACGTGACCGGGGGCGTGTCGGACCCGGTGGCGGGGCCGTTGCCCGTGTTCACGTCTCCTCCGGAGCCGCCCGACCCGCTGGAGGAGCGGTTCGAACTGCCCGGGAAGTAGGCCTTGTTGATGTACTTGGTGAGGAGGTTCCCGTCCGGGTAAATCTTGGTGTGCAACCAGTGGCCGGGGGCGGTGAGCCCGGTTTGGATGCCCTCGTGGGCCAGGCTGCTGACCCCGGGGCCCACGAAGTTGTTCCAGCCCCAATCCGCCTGGCCGTAAACCGCCTGCATGACGGCCGCCCCGCCCAGTCCTTCGCCGGCCCCGTGGGCCACGATCGTCACGGGGACGTGCCAGATGACGTTCGCGACCGGGTCGGGCTTCTTGAAGACGCGCGCGAGGTCCGGGTTGTCGAAGATCTTCTTCTTGTTGAGCTGGTTCTTGTCGACGGGCGGGAATTTGTTCTTGTCGAACTTGAAGAACAGGTCCGTGTCGAAGTTCTTCTTGAAGATTTTCGAGATGTGGTTCTTGAGGATGTTGCTGATCTTCGTGAACAGATGGGTGAAGCCCCCGGCCGCGAGCCCCATCAGGCCGCTCACCCCGACGTTCTTCCAGTCGACCCCGTCCGGACGCCACTCGGGCGGGTTGATCGTCAACTGGGCCAGGTTGACCGCCAGGGACTGCAGCATCTCCTCGAACATCTCGAAGATGCTCGGCCCCAGCGGCAGGTAACTCAGCAGCCGGTGCAGCGACATCAGGATGTTGAACGCCGCCCGGATCTTGGCCATCGTCGCCTGGAACAGCGACGCGCCACCCGTGAAGGGCGCCAGCGCCACGGATATCGCGATCTCGATGAGCATGGTGGCCAGCTCGGCCCAGATCTCCCATATCGACGCCTGGAGTTTCTGCGACTGGGTGTTCCGCTGGTCGCCCATCGTCCGCAGATCACGCCGGTAGCTGTCGAAGACGTTCTTGCCCCCGACAGCACCCGTCAGCAGCCCGACGGCCGCCTCGAACGCCTCGGCGGCCTCCTCCGGGAACGCCTCCGCCACCCTGCTGATGGCGTCCTGCAACTCGGACTCCAGGGCAGTGAGCTTCTCCGACATCTCATCGAACATCGCCTCACTGGCGAAACCGAGCTCCGGGATACCGGACGGAGGAAACTCACCGATGAGCGTGAACATCCATCCGCGCTCCTCCTCCGTCCAGGCCGCGCCCTCGTACTTTTCGAGCATCTAGTGCTTACCGCCACCGGTGTGGTCGGAATCGCCGCTCTCGTAGCCGCTGTCGTCGCCGTCCGACTCGTCGCCGTTCAGCACCGACTCCGCCTTGGCCTTCGCGTCCTTGACGAGGTCGTCGGCGAACCCCTTGGCGCCGTCGATGCTGTCGGCGGTCGTCAGTGTGGCGCTGACCGCGCCGTGCATGGCGTCATCGATCCCCGAAGGCTCGGTGAGCGACTTGATCATCTTTTCCTGCTCGGGCTGGGTCTGCTCGTAGAAGCTGTCCGCCACGGCGCCCGGCCGGCCGTTCCACCCCTCGAAGTCCTTGTAACGGGCCCGCGTTTCTTCCCGGATCTGCTTCGGGCGCTCCGCCAAGCTCAGGAGATACTGCGCGGTTTCGCGCATCTTCTGGGGGTTGGCGTTGTAGCCACCACCGCCGCCGCTCATGCCCGGCCTCCCGGTGTCACGTCGGTGTCGTCCTCGATGATCTCGTCACGCAGCCGGGACCTGGACCGCCCGGCGCCGGTGCGCTGACCGCCGGAGAGGGCCGAACCGAAGATCTGCTCCCAGTCGATGCTGACGCCGCCGGCCTCCGGCGCGTGCGGATTGGGTCCGGTCAGCGGCGCGAACGTCTCCATGACGCGCTCGGCGACCCGCCTGCGCGCCTCGTCGGACGCCTCCAGCACCGAGGCCGCCAGCTGCGGGCCGGTCATGCCGCTGAACTTGTTGTCCGGGAACGTGAGTCCGGTCAGCTCGCCCTGCGGTCCGACGGTGACCTCCACCGAGCGGTCGCGTGAGCGCACCGTCTCCGAGGTGTTCCGCAGGTCCTCCCCGGCCCTGCCGATCGCCGCCCGGGTCTCCTCCAGATGGGCCCGCGCCTTGGCTATCCGCTCCGCCATGGATTCCGTCATCGTGTCCTCCCCATCCGCTCGTCGCGCATCGTCCGATCACGGCTCATCGTCCGATCACCGCCGGTGACCCGCCCTCGTCGGAGCCCCAGACGTCCTCGTCCTCCGGCACCCACGCCTCGCGCTCGCGGTCTCCGCTCTGCGTCTGCTGCCGGCCCGGCCCGGCCGCACCGTTCCCCCCGGGCGCGAAGGGCGTGCCGCCACTGGTGTTGATCACGGCTTCGCGATCATCGTAACGTCCCCCGCCTGCACGGCCGTTGGACGGACGACGCCGGTTGCTGACCACGTCGCCGCCGTCGATGACGTTGCGGGTGCGCTCCGAGGGGCCGCCCTGGCCCTGGCCGCCGCCGCCCCCCATTCCGCCCATGCCGCCGCCCATCATCCCCGGGCTCATCGGCATACCGCCGGGGGCTCCGCCCTGGCCGCCGGGGGGCCCGCCCAGGCTGGCGGCGGCGCTGCCGGCGCCCTGCTGCCCGCCGGAGCCGCCGGACTGGGGGTCGTACAGCTCGTGCTCGTAGTCGGACTGGCCGCCGAACGACCGGGACTGGCCGCCGGAGCCGTGCGCGTCCGGGCCCGAACCACCGGTCAGATAGCCGGAGTTCGTCGTACCGTCCGGGCTGGTCTGCGACGCGGCGCCGGTGCGCGGGTCGACCGTGCTCGTACTGCCGTCCCGGTACTCGGTGACCACCTGGCCGTGCGAGTCGAGGTGGCTGACGCTGCCGTCGGGATTCCTGAGCACGTCACCCGCGTTCAGCGGCCCGGTGTGGGTCCTTCCGTCGGAGCCCGTGACGCTCGACGTCTGCGTCTGCGGGTCGATCGTGGCCTTGCTGCCGTCCGGGTACTCGGTGACCACGCGGCCGTGTGAGTCCACATGCGAGTGGCTGCCACCCGGGTTCGTCAGCGAGTCGTCGCCGTTGACCGGGCCGGTGATGCCGTCCGGCGCATAGCTCTGGTGGTCGCCGTACGGGGAACCCCCGTGCTGGCCACCCAGGATCTCGCCGGCCTTGTCCTGGTACTGCTGCTGCCGCTGCTCCTGCCGCTTCTGCAGCTCCTCCTGGCGGCGCTCCTGCTCCTTGCGCTGCTCGTCCTGGCGCTGCTGCTGCTGGTCCTGCCGCTGCTCCTGGTGGCGCTGCTGCTCCCCCTGCTTCTGCTCCTGCTCCTTCTGCTGCTGCTCCTGCTTGGCCTGCTGCTCCTCGCGGATCCGGTCCTGCTTGGCCTCCTGCTCCTCCTGCTTCTGCTCCTGCTTCCGCTGCTGCTCCTCCTGCTTGGCCTCCTGCTCTTCCTGCTTGGCCTCCTGCTTCCGCTGCTGTTCCTCCTGCTTGGCCTCCTGCTCCTTCTGCTGCTGCTCCTGCTTCTTCTCCTGCTCCTCGCGGATCCTGTCCTGCTTGGCCTCCTGCTCCTCCTGCTTCTGCTCCTGCTTCCGCTGCTGCTCCTCCTGCTTGGCCTCCTGCTCCTTCTGCTGCTGCTCCTGCTTCTTCTCCTGCTCCTCGCGGATCCTGTCCTGCTTGGCCTCCTGCTCCTCCTGGCGCTTCTGCTGCTCCTTCTCCTTCTTCTCCTGCTCCTTCTTCTGCTGCTCCTGCATGATCCGCTGCTGGAGCACCTGCTGGTCCTGCCGCTCCTCCTGGCGGTGCTGCTGCTCCTCCTGCTTGGCCTCCTGCTCCTTGCGGATCTGGTCCTGCTTGGCCTCCTGCTCCTTCTCCTTGGCCTCCTGTTTGGCCTCCTGCTCGTGCTGCTTGGCCTCCTGCTCCTTCTGCTGCTGCTCCTGCTTGGCCTCCTGCTCCTTCTCCTTGGCCTCCTGCTTGGCCTCCTGCTCGCGCTGCTTGGCCTCCTGCTCCTTCTCCTTGGCCTCCTGCTTGGCCTCCTGCTCCTTCTCCTTGGCCTCCTGCTTGGCTTCCTGGTCCTTCCGGATCTGGTCCTGCCGCGCCTTCTCCTCCTCCTGGCGCTTGAGGTCGTCGGCGCGCTGCTTGTCCGCCTTGGCCTCCTGCTCCTTCCGGATCCTTTCCGCTTCCGCCTTTTCCTTGAGCCTCTCCCTCTCCATCCTTTCTTCTTTTTCTTTGTTTAGTTTGTCTTGCAAGGCCTTGTCATCGATGGCCTTCTTCTTGTCCTTGGCGGCCTGGTCCTTCTGGAGGCTCTGCTGGAGGTCCTCACCGCGCGGCGGGCGAATGCTGCCGATGTCGGCCTCACTCGTACTCCACGCCTTCATGAGATTCTGCTTCGCGGCTTCCGCAGGCTTCCCCAAATCATTGCGGATATCCCGCCACCAGCGGTCCAGCGCCTCTTGGCCGATGTTCTTCCAGGTCTGCGGCGAGTCCAGCGCCCCGTACGAACGGTCGTCATCCCTGGCCTCGCTCGAAAATCCCGGTTGCGCCGCAAGGTATTCTGAATCCGGCTTGTAGCCGCTCGCCCCGGTAGTATAGCCACTGGCGTTCGAACTGTATTTCTTGCTGACCTTGAAGATATTCTTTTCCCAGACATTGTTCATGACCTGGTTAAGAATCCGGTTGAGATAGAACAAGGGGTTGGCCTTGGGAGTCGGGCTGAACCCGCCATACCCTCTGGTAAGCCCCGACCAATCCACCCACGCATCGTGAAGTTTTTGGGCTTCGTCGAGCAGCGCCATTCCTGCATAGCGGACCGCGGCGCCCTGCTTTGACCCGTGGGCCGTCCCGGTCAGCCCAACGGTCCTCTCCGCGGTCGCGTGCATGTCTTCGGAAAGGCGTTCATAGCGCCGCACCAGCAGATGGACCAGATTCCACCAGACGCCGGCCGCTTGCCCTTTCCAATTTTCATTCTCGACCGCACCGAAGTCCTTCTCCCAGCCATCGAGGACTTCCTTGCGGCTGTTGACAAAGTTCTCCACGCGGTCGAACGCCTGCGCCGTCGCCTCGAAGGTGGACGGATCGACGTAAGCCTTGTCCTCAACGCCGGGTCCCCAGTCGAAACCCCTCGTACCTTGGGGCTTGGTGAGCAGCCAGTCCAGGACGTGCCCCGCCCCGTAGGAGTACCGGGCCAGCGCCGTGGTATCCCATTTCGACTCCTCCCCACCGTCCTCGGCCTTGAACGATCCGGCGGCGCCCCCATCATGCATTGCCGCTTTTGTGTCCTGGATACCGATCAGTTGAATCGAGACGTAGCGCTTTTTCAGACCACCGTTATTTGTGTAGAACGGGATCTTGATGTGCATCGTCTTGATTTCATTGTAAAAATTCTCGCTCTGCCAATTGGTCTCCTCCAGCTCGGGCATTTTGCTGTCGCCCGCGTCCTCGATCGTGACATGCATCATCGGAGTACCGTCGTGGCCTTTAAGATTGTCAAGGACTTCCTTGACCGACGGCACCGGGTATCCGGTGAAAGTATGGACGACCTTCTGCCAGTCGTCGTTACCCGGATTGATCGGTGTGTCATCTGGCATAACGAAACTCCAACGGCACTGACGCGAGCGGGACTCGGAGGTTGCCTCACAGGGCAGGGATCACCGGCGACGGTGAAGAGATATCAGTGCTTGCCACCGCCGCCATCGCCGTCGCCGCCACCGCCGGCGAGAGAGTCGGCAATGTCGTCCACCACGTCCTCGAAGGCGGTCATGAACTTGTCGCCGTCGATCTTGTCGAGGCTTTCACCTTCGGTCGTGAGCAGCGTCTTCATCGTTTCCCGCAGGTTGTCCTCGATGTCATCGAACAGCTTCTTCTGGTCCGTGATGACGGTCTCCAGCTCTTTGGCCGCACCCATGACCGCCTTGACCAGGCCCCCGGCGAGGCCCTCCGGTCCTGCCAAGGCACCGAGCGCCAGCGGAGTGTGGTTCTCGCTATGGATGTTGCCCCGGGGTTCTCCGAAGGAGAGAACGCTCTGCACGTCCACGCCGTGCATGTCACTCGCGAACCGCTCCGAGGGGCCGTCCTTCGATATCTTGTCGATCGCCGTCTGGAACTCCTCGACTTTCGTGTCGATGAAGTTCTTCATCCACTCCTTGTTCAGGACGATCTTTCCGCCGCCATCGCCGTCCGCCATGGTGCCGCTCCCTTTCTACTTCCGTAGTCCGCCCACGGCGCGGCTCCCGCGCCCCCCTGCAACCAGCACGGGCGGCGTCCGCGTTCGCCCCTACGCCGACAGCCGCCCGTTACCGAATCCGCCGCGGGTCAGGCGCCGACCCGCAGGTTCGAGAAGCCCTGGGCAGCGTTCTGCTGGTTCTTCCGGAAGGCGTCGGTCACACCGTTCAGCGTGCTGCCGTACCGGGTGAGCAGGTTGCCCATCTCCTCGGCCGCACGGTTCCACGCCGCCTGCTTCTGCTCGTAGACGTCCTTGTCGTCACCGACCCACGTCGCCTTGAGGGCCTGGAGCTCCTGGTCCAGCTCCGCGAGCCACTTCTTGATCTGAGCCGTCTGCAGGGCCAGATCCTCCGCCGCGTTGTCGCTGCGGCCGAAGTCGATGTTGATCTCGCCGTCCATGAAGTTGCCACCGGCCATGCCGGACCTCTTTTCGATCGTTGTGTACGTTCCGAGAGATACCGATTCGAGAAGACAGGGCCGCGGTGGGCGCACCCCGCGGTCGGCTCAGCCCGCGAGCGAGTTGAAAACGGACTGGGACCGGGTGAACTCCTGGTTCACTGCCTCGTCCGAGGAACCGATGGTCAGGCCGCTGTTCCGCAGAGTGGTGTTCAGCTCATCGATCATTTCCTTGAGGTTCTTCGAAATGATCTCCGCCTGGTCGTCCCACTGCTGCAGCAGCGTGTTGAAACTGCCGCCGACCTGACCTTGAAGCCCCGAATCGTTCTTCGTGTTCTCCAGTTCCTGACGGCTGCGCTGCACACCGGTGAACGCCTGCTCCAAGGCGTTGATGCCGTTCCGCGTGGCTTGCTCTTGCTGCTGTGCCATCTGTCCCATGGGCGTACCCTTCGGCCGTAATTCGCCGCCAGGCGAGGCGCGCTGGCAGCCGGTGCCCTCAATTGCATGGAGCCGTCCTCCAGTTGGCCCATACAAAGCGATACTAGAAGTCCGTAAACCTCATTTGCAACACTATTTGGGAAGAATCTGCGTGATGTTCCGCATTTCCCGATACTGCTGTGAGCAGATCGCTACGGCATGAACTCACCACCGCCCGCCCTTCATTCCGCCGGCTGCCGAGGCTGTGTTGTCTTCCGCTGGTTCCCGCACTTCGGTGCCGTCGATTTACCGTTCCCGGAACTCGCCGCCTGTGGCGTGAGATCCGGCCCGGTCGGAATCATGGAAAGCAGTGAGGACGGAAGTCCCTGTGCGCGGGCCCCGGTATAGCCGAGCGCTTTCAGCGTTTCCTGCGACGGCAGCCGGTACTTCATTCCGGTGTCGGTCACCAGATACAGCGTGCTGCCGACATCGCTGCCGTCGGCACCCAGCGCGTGCACCAGCGCACCGCGGCCCGGTCGCACGGCGATCCGGTTGACGGTCACACACGCGGGGACCATCCCCTCCGTCGACGCCTGCGCGGTGGGGCCCAGCTCCCGGGGGTCGGCCAGGGTCACGCTCACCCGCGTACCGTCGCCGCCCGACCGCACCCCCACGCACGGCGTCTGCCCCGTGCCGAGGTCCACCGGCTCCGGCGGCGCCTCGGGCATGCCCTCCGCGCGGTCGGCCGGACCCGGGTCCTTCGCCAGATTCCCGTTCAGCGCATCGGTGCCCAGGCTGCGCGCGGCGGCCGAACCGCCCCCGTACGTCTTCTGCTTGGTCTCCGGGTCGCCGAGCACCAGCGCCGCGCCGGTGGCGGTGAGCGGGGCCAGGCCCTCCTTGCGCAGCTGGTAGTAGCGGGCCCGCGCGCCGGAGGCGGCGACCTTGAAGATCTCGCCGACCCGGGTCTGCCCCCCGCCCAGCGCCGGTCCGGCGTCGCCCAGGCCCGGTACCTCGGGCGGGGTCAGATCGGGGCCGGTGGGCAGCGAGTTGAGGAGTGCGGCCGACACCGGCACGGGCTTCTCCGCGCCGTAGCCGAGTGCCGCGAGGGCGTTCGCCTTGCCGTCCAGGCGCAGCTTGCGGCCCTGCCACACCAGGTAGTTGTCCTTGTCGGGGCCGGTGACCAGCAGTCCCTGCCCCTGCTTGAGGCCCGGCCCGTCGGGCTCGGTGCCCACGGCGACCGTGGTGCCGGTCGAGCCGGTGCCGGTTCCCGAGCACACCTGCCACGGGCCGTCGTCCAGGTTGCCGGTGCCGGGCGGGTCGTCCGGGGCACCCGGTATGCCGACGGGTGCGCCGTGCGGGGTGCCGTCCAGCGACTGGCCGCCGACCGTCATGACCTTCATCTGGTCGCCGGCCAGCAGCCGCGCCGAGGTGAAGTTGCGCACCGGCCGCAGCCTGCCGCCGAGGAAGAGATAGCGGGCGCCGGTGTCCCTGTTGACGACCAGTGTGCCCGGGGCCCGCCAGGACTCCTTGGTACCGGGCTTGATCAGTCCGAAGACGAAGGCTCCGGCGCAGATCAGTACCGCGATCAGCACGCTGATCGCGATCCCGCGGTTGGTGCGGCCCTGCGGGCTCTCCGGCGCGTCGGGGTCGGCACGCAGCATGCCGGAGGTCAGCCGCCCCATGATGAACAGGTGCGCCTGGACCTGGTCCCGTTTGTCCTGCATCGCTCACACCTCCCGTCTCAGCCCATCAGCCCGCGCAGGGCGCCGTACACGCCGAGCACCCACAGCGCCAGCGGCAGCAGGCTGACCGCAGCCAGGGTGTGCAGGATCTCCGCCGCCCGGCCCCAGTAGGGCACGAGCCGGCGGCCCGGCACCGTCCAGGAGGCGATGGCCACGGCGGCGGCCAGGGCCAGCAGCGCGACCACCACCAGCGGACGCCCCTCGGGTGCGAAGGAGACGGCGCAGGCGAGGATCAGCAGGAGCGGGCCCACCGCGCCCGGAAGGGTCAGCGAGAGCCGCTGCCAGGCGTTGCCCAGACCGCGGCCGTGCAGCAGCAGGAGCAGCGACAGCGCCACGACCATGATCGAGGCGGCCAGGTCCGCGTACCACGCGAGCACTCCCAGGCAGCCGGCACAGACCGCGCCCACGGCCCCGTACAGCGAACTCATCCAGCCGTCCGCGAGCACCGCGCGAGCGGCGACGCCGCTGGGCGAGTGCGGCTCGATGCCCACTTGCAGCTGCTGGGCGTTGGTGGGCAGGGGCGGCATCCGCAGCCCGGACATCCGGAAGGACAGCGAGGGGACGAACGCGCCGAGGATCACCGCCACCAGGGCAACGACCCCGGCGACCTGGTGCGGTGCGAGGTCCACGGTGAGCATCAGGGCCCCGGCGAGCGCGCCGAACACCGCGACGACGGCGATACCGAGAAACAGCGAGGCGAAGGCGGAGACCGCCGCGAGGACGACGATCGCGCCGCCGGCGCCCGCCGCACAGCCGGCCAGCAGCCGGAAGCCCACCATCGCGTGGGCGTCCGGACCGGTCAGCTCGCCGCCGGGCAGCAGCCAGCCGGCGCACGCGAGGTAGGGCGCGGCCATCGCGCCCAGTGCCGCGCCCGCTCCGGCGTCGCCGACGGCGCGGCTGGCCGAGCCCGCGCCGGCGATCAGCAGCAGACCGGCCACTGCCGCGCACACCGCGCGCAGCCCCACCGATCCGCCGGGCAGCGCGAGGACGGCCAGTCCGCCGGTGAGGGCGAGGACCGCGAGGCCGCGCAGCAGCCGGCGGCTGGCCTGCGGGGTCCAGCCGTAGGGGCTCGCGGCCATGGTGGTGGAGATACCGTCCACCAGGTCGTCGAGGTGGACCTCGGGGAGCGCCTCGGTGCGCGGCCTGAGGTAGAGGGTCTCGCCGTCGCGCAGGTCGTAGGAGTCGAGGGTGCGTTCCTCGTCCATCGGCTCGGCGCCCAGCCGTTGCAGGACCCAGCCGCCGTGGTCGATCCCCGCCTCTTCGAGGTCGTCACCGCCGTAGCCGACGACGGCGGGCAGCAGGTCGGCCACGGGCACGTCGGAAGGTACCGCGAGGTCGACGCTCTTGCCGGGCGCGCGGACCGTCAGACGGCACAGTCCGGCCGTCTGGATATCACTCATGGGGCTGGCTCACGCTTCTCCGGACGGATTCGGAAAGTGCTCCGGACCCGTATGAGGGTGGCTGGGTCGATCGGTTTTGGTGCGGGCGAAGGTGAACTCCCGCCCACACGTGGTGTTGTCGGGCATTCGCCGTACGGTGCTTTCGACCGTACGGGGGAAAGGAGCGAACCGATAGTCCCGTTGGACAGAGTGGGCAGAAGAAAGGGCATGTTGGCCACGCATTGACACAAGAATGAGCACGGCAATTCTGACAACGACCCTTCCCGCCCTCGAAGATGCCCTTGTGCCGCGCAGCATTGCCCGTGAGGAGACCGTCCGTTGAGTGTGGTTCTGTTCCGCAGGCCGGCCCGCCGCCGCGGCCCGGACATGCCCGAAGGGGAGTTGACCCTCCAGGAGCCGCCGACACTGCCCGAAGTGGTGCCCGACAGCTCCGCCGTGTGGACCTATCTGCCCATGGCGATGATGTCGGTCTCCATGATGCTGATGTTCATGCGGCCGGGCACGGGCGGTTCCTCCGGGGGCCACTTCATGTACCTGGCCGTCGGCATCATGGTGGTGGCGTCCGGCGCGATGATGGTCGGCCAGATGATGCGCAAGTCCAGTGAGCGCAAACAGCGGCTCAAGGGCGAGCGCCGGGACTACCTGCGCTACCTCACCCAGACCCGGCGCAAGGTGCGGGCCGCGGTGGCCGACCAGCAGAAGGCGCTGGCCTGGCGGCACCCCGAGCCGGCCGCGCTGTGGTCGGTGGTGGGCACCACCCGGCTGTGGGAACGCCGCCCGCAGGACGAGGACTTCGGCGAGGTCCGGGTGGCCGTGGGCGACCAGCAGCTGGGTCTGCGGCTGACGCCGAACGCCACCACCCCCGTGGAGGACCTGGAGCCGCTGTCCGCGCATGCCCTGCGCAGCTTCATCCGGGCCTACGCCACCGTGCCCGAGCAGCCCATCGCCATCTATCTGCGGGCCTGGGCCCGGGTGCTGCTGCGTGGTGACGAGGAGCGCATGCGCTCCCTGGCCCGCGCCATGATCGCCCAGCTGGCGACCTTCCACGCGCCGGACGACGTGTGGGTGGCGCTGTGCGTGTCGGATGAGCGGCGCGCCGAGTGGGAGTGGGTCAAGTGGCTCCCGCACAACCTGCACCCGCAGGAGAGCGACGGCGCCGGCCCGGCCCGGATGTTCGTCTCCGCCTTCAACGAGCTGGAGGACCTGCTCGGCGCGGAGTTCCTGGAGCGCCCGTCGTTCGACCCCGAGGCGGTCGCCGGGCGCGAGGAGCCCTTCACCGTGATCGTGGTGGACGGCGGGAGCGTCCCCTCCGGACACCGGCTGGACGGCTCCGGCTTCCGCAACACCGTGGTCCTCGACCTGAGCGGGGCGCTGACCTGGCGGCCGGGCCGGGTCACGCTGCGCTTCGACGTGTCCGAGGACGACTTCTCGCTGGTGCGCACCGACCGCGAGCGCAAGGAGCAGACCACCCGGCTCGGCCGTCCCGACCGGTTCGGGCCGACCGGCTCCACCGCACTGGCCAAGCGGATCGCCCCGTACCGGATGGGGGTGGGCGCCGACACCTCCGCACCGCTGTCCACCACCTTGGAGTTGACCACGCTGCTGGGCATATCCGACCTGTCCCGCCATGAACCGCAGGCTCATTGGCAGCGCAGCACCGGCCCCGCCCGGCTGCGGGTGCCGATCGCGGTGAGCGCCGACGGCGCCCCGGTGGAGCTGGACATCAAGGAGTCGGCGCAGGGCGGCACCGGGCCGCACGGCATGCTCATCGGGGCCACCGGCTCCGGAAAGAGCGAGCTGCTGCGCACGCTGGTGCTGGCGCTGGCGCTCAACAACTCCTCCGAGACACTCAACTTCGTCCTCGTCGACTTCAAGGGCGGCGCCACCTTCCTCGGCCTGGACGAGCTGCCGCACACCTCGGCCGTCATCACCAACCTGGCCGGCGAGGCCGCGCTGGTGGGCCGGATGCAGGACGCGCTGCACGGCGAGCTGATGCGGCGCCAGGAGTTGCTGCGCTCGGCGGGCAACTACACCTCGGCGCTCGACTACGAGAAGGCGCGCGCCTCCGGCGTCCCGCTGGAGCCGCTGCCCAGCCTGTTCGTCGTGGTCGACGAGTTCAGCGAGCTGCTGGCCGCGCACCGGGAGTTCATGGAGCTGTTCGTGATGATCGGGCGGCTCGGGCGCAGCCTCGGCGTCCATCTGCTGCTCGCCTCGCAGCGGCTGGACGAGGGCCGGATGCACCAGCTGGAGAGCCATCTGTCCTACCGGATCGGGCTGCGCACCTTCTCCGCCATGGAGAGCCGCGGCGTGCTCGGTGTGCCGGACGCCTACCAGCTGCCGCCGCAGCCGGGCAGCGGCTACCTCAAGTCAGGGGTGGAGGCGCTGACCCGCTTCCGCGCCGCCTATGTCTCCGGCCCGTACCAGGAGCGCCATTCCAGCGCCAACCAGGCCCGGGTGGCCAGCCAGACCGTGCCGTGGACCTCCGGCTACGTGGTGCCGCGCCAGCTGCCCGACCTTCCGGAACCCGAGCCGGAGCCGGACGAAGAGAGCGGTGACACCCTGCTGTCCGTCGCCGTGGACCGGCTGCGTGACGCCGGCCCGCCCGCCCACCAGGTGTGGCTGCCGCCGCTGGACCGGCCCGCCACCCTCGACCAGATCCTGCCGCCGCTCACCCCCGACCCCGAGCTGGGGCTGACGACCGTGGGCTGGCCGGGCCGCGGCCGGCTGACCGTGCCCATCGGCATCGTCGACAAGCCCTTCGAGCAGATGCGCGACCTGCTGACGGTCGACCTGTCCGGGGCCGGCGGCCATGTGGCCATCGCAGGTGGCCCGCAGAGCGGCAAGAGCACCCTGGTGCGCACCATCCTCACCGCACTCGCCGTCACCCACACCCCGCGCGAGGTGCAGTTCTTCTGCCTCGACTTCGGTGGCGGCACGCTGGCCTCGCTGTCCGAGCTGCCGCACACGGCCGGCGTCGCGGCGCGGCTGGAGAGCGAGCGGGTGGGCCGTACGATCGCCGAGATCACCTCGCTGCTGAGCGCGCGGGAGCGGTTCTTCCTGGAGCACGGCATCGACTCGATGCCGACCTTCCGCCGGCGCCGGGCCGCCGGGGAGTTCCCCGAGCAGCACTACGGCGACGTGTTCCTGGTCATCGACGGCTGGTCCACGGTGCGGGCGGACTTCGACCGCTACATCCAGACGTTCAACGGGATCGCGGCCCGCGGCCTCAACTACGGCGTGCACCTCATCGTCACCACGGCCCGCTGGGTCGAACTCTCCGCGGGCGTGCGCGATCAGGCGGCCACCCACCTGGAGCTGCGGATGGGTGACGCGATGGACTCCGAGATCGACACCCGCCGCGCCTCGACCGTCCCGAGGCTGGCCGGCCGCGGACTGACCCGGGAGGGCAAGCTGCACTACCTGGGCGCGCTGCCCCGCATCGACGGCATGGAGAGCGCCGAGGACCTGGCCGACGGGGTGGCCGGCCTGGTGTCCGCCCTCAAGGAGAGCTGGCCAGGGCAGCAGACCCCGCAGGTGCGGATGCTGCCGACCCGGCTGCCCGCCGGGCAGCTGCCCGCCCCGGAGGGCGGTATGCGGATGCCGATCGGTCTGGAGGAGAACGAACTCTCCGTGGTCTGGCACGACTTCGCCGAAAACCCGCACCTGTTCGTGGTGGGCGACACCGAGAGCGGCAAGACGAACATGCTGCGGCTGACCGCCAAGGCCATCATGGACCGCTACACCCCGGCCGAGGCCCGGATCATGGTGGTCGACTACCGCCGCGACCTGGTCGAGGCGATCCCGGACGAGTACCGCCTCGGGCACGCCGTCTCCATCGACGCGCTCAAGGACCTGGTCGACGGCGCCGCCCGCGCGGTCCGCACCCGGCTGCCGGGGGAGGAGATCACCCCGGCCCGGATGCGGCTGTGCGACTGGTGGACGGGGCCGCGGCTGTTCATCCTCGTCGACGACTACGACATGCTGGGCACCGGCATCGGCAACGCGCCCTTCGACCCGCTGCTCTCGCACCTCGCGCTCGGCTACGAGGTCGGGCTGCACATGGTGGTCGCCCGCTCGGCGGCCGGCGCCAGCCGCGGACTGACCGAGCATCTGATGCGGCGCCTCCAGGAGGTCAACACCCCGGCCCTGCTGCTGTCCTGCCCGCCGACCGAGGGCTACCTCATCGGCAACATCAAGGGCCGCACCATGCCGCCGGGACGCGCCACCCACGTCGTCCGCCGGAAGGCGACCCAGGTGCAGACAGCACTCGTGGACGACGGGGAGTGAGTGCCGCGCCCGGCGGGAGGGCCGCCCGCCGGGCCGCGCGCCACGCGCCACGCGCCACGCGCCACGACGATCCGGTGCGGTTCCCCGTGAACATTTCTTGCTGTGCGTGCATCTGACATACCGCAGGAGGCTGAAGCGGCCTCTGCGGATGGGGCAGAGCACGATGAATGAGCAATACGGCAACACCGGCGTCACCCGCACCACCGGGGCGCGCGGGCGCATGGCCTGGCACGCCGGCGGCGCCCGCACACCGAACACCGGACGCAACCGATGAGCAAGCCGCGGTCCGACGGGAAGTCATCGATGTCATCCGCCCCGCCGTCGCAGGGCAACGGGCGTCGGCGTTCGCGGTCGCGCTCCGTGTTGCTGGCGGTGTGCGGTGTCACGCTGGCCGCCGCGGCCGCGGTCCTGGGCGTCGGGTTCGTCTCGGAGCACCATCCCGGGTGGGCCGGCGGCGAGGCGACCGCGTCGCCGCCGGGTGACTCCGATGCGCGCTACCCGGCGGACGGCCCCGGGGAATTCCGTATGGCGACCGCCTCAGGAGGGCGGATCGGCACCGCGGGCCGGTTCTTCCGCTACGAGGTCAAGGTGGAGAACAACCTGGCCCAGACCCCGAAGGCGCTCTCGGACGAGGTGCATCGGATCCTGGCCGATCCTCGCGGCTGGACGGCCGGTGGCGAGGCCTCCTTCCAGCAAGTCACCAGCGGCGCACACGACTTCACCGTGGTCGTCGCCACGCCCGGCACCGTGGACCGCATCTGCGGGCAAGGCGGCCTCGACACCGGGGGCGAGGTCAACTGCCGCGTCGGCAAGAACGTGGTGGTCAACATCAAGCGCTGGCTGCTGGCCAACCCGTACTACCAGCACAGCCTGCCCGGCTACCACGCGCTGACGATCAACCACGAGGTGGGACACTTCCTCGGGCACGGACACGCGTCATGCCCCGCGCCGGGCCGGCCCGCTCCCGTGATGATGCAGCAGATAAAGGGGCTGCACGGCTGCGTGCCGAACCCGTGGCCGTACGACCGCCACGGCACCTATCTCACGGGGCCGCCGGTCGCCTGACCGGCGGGAACCGGCGCCGGCCGGGCGACGACAGCGGGTCATTCCCCGGAGGATTGCTCCGCGGCGAACCCTTCCAGGGTGCACGCGCCCCGGAAACCTGAAAAACCTCTGCCCCGGCGTGACACCGGGGCAGAGGAAGACGCGGTCCTACCGGTCGTGAGGAAATGAACCGGTCACCAGGGGTACATGATGACCTCAAAGCCGTTGTCGACACAGTCGAACCCCGTCAGCAAACCCTGCTGGGCAGCCTGGTTACCGAGCGTCTGGCACTCCTGGAGGGATGCCGTGTGGTGGGGCAGGAGACGGGTCTCAGCGGAAGCCGGACCCGCCATGGCGAGGACCAGGGCTCCCGTGGCGAGGACGCCGAGACCGGCCTTTGCGGCCAGTGCGGTCTTGAACATGACTTCTCTCCCGTTTCGGTCACAACGTAGCGACCATGACGGGATAGAGCACCGCCCGGTCCTACGGAGCATCTGCGCGCAAGCGCGCCATCACTGGCGTGATGGGCGCAATGCTGGAACATCACGATGCTCACCACAAGGTCAGGACATATCCAGCACGAGGTCAGCCCGCGCCCACGACGACGAGCCGGGAGCGAAGGGGAACGAGGCGCGAGCACGACAACGGCCGAGCGGGCCACGGCCGGTTGCCGCGGGCCGGCCGAGACCCGGCCGGCCGCCTCACCGGCCCGCCGGGGCGGCGTCCCTACAGGCCCCCGCCGCTTGCGGGGGCCGGATGCCCGGCCTCGGGCGCCCCGGCCGGCCGCCAGCCCCTGGCCCGGCCCCGGGGGATCACCACGGCGCCGCCGGCCACCAGCAGCACCAGCCCGCCGCACGCTCCGGCGATGAGCAGCGCACGGTTCTGCGGCCCGCTCGGCGCCGCCGCCGGGACGTGCGCCGCGGCCTGCCGGGGTGCGGTGCCCTGCTTGTCGGTGAGCAGCGTCGTGAGTGCCGCGTACGGGTCGAGCCGCGGCGGGTCGTCCGGGTAGCCGGCCACCGTGAGCTGGCGGGCGACGTCCTGGGCCGTCATCTTCGGGTGCCGGGCACGGACGAGGGCTGCGGCACCTGCCACATGCGCGGCTGCCAGCGAGGAGCCGGAGCCGAAGTAGTGGCCGTCGCCCTTGGGCCCGACGCTGACCACCGCGTCGCCCGGGGCCGCCAGGTCCGCGTTGAGCGCCCGCGGGGCGTCCTGCGGACGCTGCCCGTCGGGGCCGTAGTCCATGACGGAGAGCACTCCGGGCGCGGACGCGGGCCAGTACCAGGGCGCGGGCTGCACCGGCTTGCCGGTGTTGCTGTCCTTCGGGAGGGTGTCCGGGACGACCGGAGCGACGACGAGGGCGCCCCGCTCGGCCGCGTGCGCGACGGCGGCAGTCAGCTCGTCCTTGCCGGTGGCCACCGCCCGCCCGACGTAGATGACACCGGCTCCCCGGTCGGCCGCCGTGCGGATGCCGTCGGCGAGCTGGCCGGCCGTCGTCTCGCCCCGGGTGTCCGTGCCGCGCACCGCCAGGATCCGGGCCTGCGGCGCGAGCCCGGCCACCCCCACGCCCGCACCGGGTGCGGCGGCGATCAGGCCCGCCGCGAAGCTGCCGTGGCCCACGCAGTCCTCGCCCGCGTCACCGACCGCCTCGACCCGGCCGGACAGCGCGGGGATACCGGTCCCGACGCCGGTGTCCACCACCGCGACGGTCACCCCGGCGCCCTCGCTGAACTTCCAGGCCTGGGACAGCCCGAGCGGCCGGCGGGTCCATGGCTGCTTCTCGGCCTTGTCGGTCGACGCCTTGGCGCACGACGCGCCGGCGGGCAGCACCGGGGTGACGGTGGGCAGTTGGATGTCGGCGGCGGCGGCCGGCGCCGCTGCGGCGGCCGGCGTGAGCGCGGCCAGCAGTGCGGCGGCCACCGCCCGTGCCACCGGATGACGGTGTGAGAGTGCGCGTCGCATGCGCGCATGGTACGTGGCACCTACCCGCGTTCGGCAGTGCGGGAGGCCCGGTAGGACGTGAACTCCTCGGTCACGCCTGGCTGATGGCGGCCGGGTTCCCGTAGCCTGCTCACGTGCGCGTCCCTCTGACCGCAACCACAGCCCCCACATTCTCGGGTCACCGGGGCCGGCAAGCACCACAACGAGGAGGTCCCAGCGTGTCACGGCAGTTGCTCAGGGTCGACCCGGACGGGACGGACGGTTTCCCGACGATCGGCGGGGCCCTGGCGCAGGCGCGCACCGGAGCCGTCATCCGCGTCAAGCCCGGCCGCTACCGGGAGAACCTCACCGTCAAGACCCGGCTGACCATCGTCGCCGACGGCGAGCGCGGCAGCGTGGAGATCTGCCCGGCGCGCGGCACCGCCGTCGTGCTGGTGGCCGACGCCGTGATGCTCACCGACCTGATGCTGCGCGGCGGCAGCGAGGACCTGCCGGTGGTGGACGCGCCGCGCGGCCAGGTCGCCATGGACGGCTGCACCGTGGTGGGTTCGGGCTGGACCGCGGTCCTGGCCCGGGAGACCGGCTCGCTGGCGATGCGCGACTGCCGGGTCTCCAACCCGGAGGGCGCCGGCGTGGTGGACACCGCGCCCACCGACAGCGTCGTCGCCGACTGCCTGATCGAGCACCTGGGCACCTCCGGCGTCGTCCTCGGCGAACAGGCCCGCACCACGGTGCGCGGCTGCCGGATCCGGGACGCGCAGGGCAACGGCGTGCTGGCCAACGGCGAGGCGCAGGGCCGGGTGGAGGACTGCGACATCTCCGGCACCGAGAAGCCGGCCATCGCCCTGGAGGGCCGGTCCGCCACCCGCGTGGTGCGCACCACCGTGCACGACACCTCGGTGGGCGTCTACGTGACCAGCGGCTCCCGGCCCATCCTGGAAGAGGTCACGGTCACCGACACCAGCGGCCCCGGCATCGTGCTGGCCCAGGGCGCCGACCCGGAGCTGCTGCGCTGCGGCACCGCGCGGACCAAGGGCAACGGGCTGGCGGTGACGGAGCGCTCCCGGGGCGTCCTGGAAGGCTGCAGGTTCGACACCGCCGCCGTCGCCGCGATCCGGGTGGCCGGGTCCAGCGCCCCGCTGCTCACCGGCACCACCGTGCGCGAGTGCGCCGACAAGACGGCCGCCGTCCTGCTGGCCGAGGACTCCTCGGCGGAGTTCGACCGCCTGGAGGTGCTGGACGCGTCCGGCGTCGGCGTCTCCATTCGCACCGGCGCCAACCCGCTGCTGAGCAAGGCCCGGATCACCGGCGCCGGGGGCCACGGAGTGGAGGTCCTGGAGGACGGCCGCGGCCGGCTGCACGGCTGCACGGTCGAGCGCTCCGAGGGCGCCGGCGTGCACATCGCGAACGGCGGCGCGCCGGAGCTGGCCGACACCGTGCTGCGCTCCACCGGCCAGGCCGGCGTGCACATCGGATCCGAGGGGCGGGGCACGGTACGCGACTGCGAGATCGACGCCGTCCACGCAGCCGGCCTGCACGTGGACAGCGGCGGCGAGTTGACCGCGAGCCGCACCCACGTGACCGGCTCCGGGGCGCACGGCCTGCTGGTCGCCAACGGCGGCCGGGCGGCGCTCGACGGCTGCCAGCTGAGCGGCAGCACCGGCGACGGCGCCCGGATCGACAGCTCCGAGCAGGTCGCCCTCACCGACTGCGCCGTCCGGGACAACCGCGGCGCCGGGCTCAAGCAGACCCGCGCCACCGAGCGGCTCACCGTCGAGGGGCTCAACAGCAGCGGCAACACCGCCCCGGACTCCTGGGGCGAGAGCGCGGGCGACCTCGCCGCCGAGGGGGCCGGCAGCGGGTCGGGGCAACAGCGGGCGCAGGGCCCGCTGGCGGAGCTGGAGTCGCTCATCGGGCTGGGCGACGTCAAGCACCAGGTGCGCACCCTGATCAACCTCAACCAGCTCGCGCAGCGCCGTGCCAGCCTCGGCATGCCGGCCCCGCCGATGAGCCGCCACCTGGTCTTCTCCGGCCCGCCCGGCACCGGCAAGACCACCGTGGCCCGGCTCTACGGCGGCATCCTGGCCGAGCTGGGCGTGCTGCCCTCCGGCCATCTGGTGGAGGTCTCCCGGGCCGATCTGGTCGCCCAGGTCATCGGCGGTACGGCCATCAAGACCACCGAGGCGTTCAACGAGGCCATCGGCGGCGTGCTGTTCGTCGACGAGGCGTACACCCTCTTGTCCGACGGCAAGGGCTCCGGTGCCGACTTCGGCCGGGAGGCCATCGACACGCTGCTGAAGCTGATGGAGGACCACCGGGACGACGTGGTGGTCATCGTCGCCGGATACACCGAGGAGATCGCTTCGTTCCTGACCTCCAACCCCGGTCTGGCCTCCCGCTTCACCCGCACCATCGAGTTCGCCAACTACTCCGTCGCCGAGCTGGTGACCATCACCGAGAGCATGTGCGAGGCGCACCGCTACGCACTGGACCCGGGCACCCTGGACGCGCTCGCCCGGCACTACGAGCGGATGCCGCGCGACGCCGGGTTCGGCAACGGCCGTGCGGCACGCCAGGTGTTCGAGGAGATGGTGGACCGGCAGGCGTACCGGCTCGGCTCGCTGGACAACCCGGCCGAGGCCGACCTGTCGCTCCTGCTGCCCGAGGACGTCGCGGACCAGGCGGCGGCCGCCCAGGCCGCGGACGGGCGCGGCTCCGCCGAACTGCTGGCCGAACTCGACGCCATGATCGGCCTGCACGCCGTCAAGCAGGAGGTCACCGACCTGGTCAACCTGCTCTCGGCCACCCGGCAGCGGCAGGCCGTTGGCCTGCCCGTCCCGAAGATCAGCCACCATCTGGTCTTCTCCGGCCCGCCCGGTACCGGCAAGACCACCATCGCCCGGCTCTACGCGGACCTGCTGCACTCCCTCGGGGTGCTGAACTCCGGCCGGCTCGTGGAGGTGGCCCGCGCCGATCTGGTGGGCCGCTACGTGGGCCACACCGCGCAGCTCACCAAGGAAGCGTTCGACAGTGCCCTGGGCGGCGTGCTGTTCATCGACGAGGCCTACACCCTCACGCCGGAGAACGCCGGCTCCGACTTCGGCCGGGAGGCGGTGGACACGCTGCTGAAGCTGATGGAGGACCACCGCGACGAGATCGTCGTCATCGTCGCCGGATACACCGAGGAGATGCACCGCTTCCTGGCCTCCAACCCGGGCCTGGCCTCCCGCTTCGCGCGCACGGTGGAGTTCGGGAACTACTCCACCGACGAGCTGGTGGAGATCATGAGCCGCTACGCGACGGCCTCCGGCTACGACTGCGCGCCCGAGACCCGCGAGGCGCTGCACGCCTACCTGGACCGGCTGCCGCGCGACCGCTCGTTCGGCAATGCCCGCACCTCGCGGCAGACGCTGGAGGCGATGATGACGCGCCAGGCCCGCCGGATCGGGGCGATCGCCGCACCCAGCCTGGACGACCTGCGGCTGCTGCTGCCCGCGGACCTGCCCCAGGAGGCCCGGCTGACGACGGGGTGACCACCGGCCGGCCCCTGCCGGGCGCTCCCGAGCCGTCCACCGCGCCTGCGGGAGCGCCTGCTCCCGGACCCGGGCGGCACCGGCCCGAAACACACCCCGGAAAAAACCCGCCCCCGGTGAACTTCCGTCCCCGTGCGCGCATCAAACCAGGTGAACGACGCACAGAGCCGGGGACTTTCGGCCGCGGCGTCTCTCCAAGAGAGCTGTGCGGAACACGACTTGAAGTAGCACACGGAGGATTTCATGAAGTCCTGGCGCACTCGTATCGCTCTCGGTTTCGCCGTGGGTGCCGCTGCGGTCACCATGCCGCTGACCGCCACGGCCGCTTTCGCCGACACCAAGCCCAATGACGGCTGGGTGCAGGTCGGTGGCGAGCAGTTCGACTCCTTTCAGAAGTGCGTCGACCAGGTGAAGAGCGACCTGGCGCTGAACCCCCAGTACCACGAGGCCACCTGCCAAAGCGACCCCCAGCCCGGGCTCCCCAACTACTACATCGAGTGGATGCGCTGAGCTTGTTCTTGACGGTCTGGCCTCGAACGATTCCCCGAACGTGATCGCTCGTACAAGGATTCCGGGGACGTGAAGACGGCCTTCGTCCGGTCCTGTGCTCCGGTCCAAGGGGCACAGGACCAGGGCGAAGGCCGTCTTCGTCTGTTCCTGTGCTCCGGACCCAAGGCCCCACAGGAACCACAGGACCCGCACGAAGGCCGTGGGGGAATGATGTCTGCGGCAACCCACCGTCCGCAGGCCGCGTTTGCGGTGGTGTCACACGCCAGGGACGGCCTCGTCGACCGCCCGACCGTGCGCGGGGACCTGCTGTTCGTCCCTCAGAACCGGTTCAGCCGCTGCTCACCGGTTCGCGCAGCCCCGCCCCGGGCCGGGTGCGGCCTCACCGCGGCACCGACCCGTACAGCTCGCGCTCGCGCAGCAGTTCCGCCGCCCTCGTCAGCGCGGCGGACAGCCGGCGCCGGTAGGTGCTGAAGGACAGGGACGCCCGGCTCGCCGCGGCCTGCTGGCTGCGCGGCCCGTTCAGATAGGTGATCTCCAAAACGTCGCCTAACTGCCGCTGTCCGGGCAGCGCACGCAACTGCGCCACGGTCTCGGTCAGCACCGTGCGCAGCGCCGCCGGGTCCGCGCCGGGTGCCACCAGCCGGGTCCCCAGCAGCGCACTCTCCGCGAGCTGCCGCGGGTTCAGCGCGCTGCGGTAGGCGTGCTTGACGGCATCCGCGAACTGCGGCCACGGCATGACGGGAGCCGCCCCGTCGGTGACCGGCGCGGGGATCGCCGAGGGCTCGTCGGCCAGCAGCCGGGTACGCAGCGCCGCGGCCCAGCGGTCGAAGGGTGCGCTGCGCCAGTCCTGCACGAACGGCGACACCCGCTCGCCGTCCGGGCCGTCGACCGGGGTCGTGCGCTGCTGCCCGTACAGCTCCAGCAGCGACGACAGCGCACGCTGGTCCTGCGCCGTGCACGTCCAGCTCATCGCCAGGCCGGGCGTGGTCGCCCACAGCGTGGTCAACGCGCCGCAGGCCACCGCCGCGCCGCCGGTGCTCCAACGCCCCAGCAGCAACCGCTCGTTGCGCCGCAGCGGCGACCGGTCGGCCGCGTGCTCCAGCGCGGCGTGCGCCACCGGATCGTCGGGCAGCCCGGTGGCACCGGCCTCAAGGCAGGGCGCGACGACCACGCCGGTGATCCGGCGGCGGCCGTCCTCCGCGACGATGAAGGCCGCCGGCTGGTGGTTCCACCACTGACGGGCCAGGCGGCCGGCCGCCCAGCCGTGCTCCTTCTCGATCGCGGCCAGCACCTCGTCCAGGTCCGCCGGACGGGCAGCCCGCAGCTGCTGACGGTCCGCGCCGTGCCAGTCCACCGCCTCCCGCGCGATCCGGTTCGTCCGGCCCAGGTAGGCCAGCCCCGCACCGAATACCCAGCGGCCGCCCCCGCGCTCCGCCAGCCGCTCGGCCAGGTGCGCGTGCAGCCGGCGGAAGAGGCGCTCGTACGTCTCCAGGCTGCGCCAGCGCAGATCGGCCACCAGCGCTTCCCGCACCAGGTCGTGCGGGACCAGGCCGTCAGCGGTGCTGTGCACGAACGACAGTCCGCTCAGCCAGGCGCACAGCGTCCGGGCCTCGGCCACCGGAACTTCCAGCGTGTGCCGCACCAGTTCCTCGGTGGTCACCCGGGCCAGCGCCAGCACGCGGAGCGCGTCGGCCCGGTCCGGCGAGGGGCTCTCCC
Organism: Streptomyces sp. NBC_00400; assembly: GCF_036048035.1. Classification (NCBI taxonomy): domain Bacteria; kingdom Bacillati; phylum Actinomycetota; class Actinomycetes; order Kitasatosporales; family Streptomycetaceae; genus Streptomyces; species Streptomyces sp. NBC_00400. The sequence continues at coordinate 3,686,449 of NZ_CP107940.1, forward strand.
GCAGCAGCAGTCGCAGTAGCTCGCGCACCACGTCGGGGGAGTCGCCCAACTCCCAGCCGCGGTACGGCTCCCCGGCCCGCGTGGCACGCTCCCTCGCGTCGGCGAAGAGCGCCAGGGCCAACGGCAGTCCGTGTGCGGCCCGTACGAGGTCAGGGACGGCCGGCCCGGACACGTCCCGGTGGTGCAGCAGCTGCGCGGCCTCGGCTTCGTCCATGCCGTCCAGCTCCACACTGCGCAGCGCGTGCCACCACTGCGCGTCGGTGCGCCACTCGGCCGACGGGGGCCGCCGGCCGCCGACCGCGACCAGCACATGCGCGGGCATGCGCGGCAGGAACTCGTCGCGCAGCCACTGCTCCAGCGCGCCCAGCGACTCCGCCGAGTCGACCAGCAGCACCTGCGCCTCTTCCAGCGGGCCCTGCGCCTCCAGCGCGGCCAAGAACGCCTCCGGCGTCGGATCCGTGCCCCGCATGTCGACCCAGCGGGCGGTCCTGCCGTGCGCCGTCGCCTCGTCCGCGAACCGGCGCAGCAGGGTGCTCTTGCCCATGCCACCCATGCCGTGCAGCCACACCACGAAGCAGCTCCGGCGGTCGCTGAGCAGCAGCTCCCGCAGCAGCCGCAGTTCGGCGGCTCTGCCGGTGAACACCCTTTTCCGCAGGGCCGCCAGCGCGTCCCCGTGCGAGTCGACCGGTAGGGGTGGGGGAGGTGTCCGCACCGTCTACCCGCTGAACCGCTGGTTGCCGTCGGCGTGCGCGCCGAGGACGCCGGCGATGTCGCAGCCGGTCGCCGCCCCGCGCACCCGCGCCTGCCCGGCCACGAGTTCCGTGCTGCCCGGTGGAGCCGCAAGTGTGATCATTGAGCCTGTGTTTCCTGCTTCGGGGGCCGACGCCCTGATGGCGGGTACCAACGATGCCGCGCCGAAGGGCACCGGCACCTCGGCGAAAACTACGTGGCCCGGACGGTTGCGCCATATGACGCCCGATGGATACAGGGGCATCTCCCGCAGCCGGCGGCGCGGGGAAAGGCCCGGTGTGCGGAAGGCGTTGCGCAGCTGTGCGTCGACCGTGCGCGGGCTGAGGAACAGCACCGTCGCCACTTCCTCGGACGTCGCCCCGGCGGTGGCCTTCCCGGCGACGAGCCGGCCGAGCGGGTTCTCGCCGGGCCGGCGCGGCTGCGCACCGGTGGCCTCGAACCGGCCGGCCACGACCCCGGCGATCGTCTCGTGGCACAGCGCCTGCGGCGGTACGACAAGGGCTCCTTGACGACGCGTCACCTCCGCCCGCCGGTCCGCGATCTCCTCCATCAGCTCGTCACCCCGCAGCACGATGACGAGCCGGCAGTCCAGCTTTCTCCGCCACCGGCCCGTCCACGCCCGCCCGGCGGCACGGCACGCCCCCGCGCCGCACATCGCCCGCCGCCAACCGCCGCACCCGCCACGTGATCTGCTCCCGCTGACGAAAGGCCGGGGCTCACGCGGTGACCACTGCGCCCGTCTCGCTTGCCGGTCCCGGGTCCGGGCGGCCCCGAATCAAGCCGGCACCCGGAGCCACCCCACAACGCCTGATCTTCACACCCCACCCGCGAACCGGGGCCCGTCGCAGTCGCGTTGACGAGCCGGCCGAACACCACCTCAAGGGCTCCGCGTGCCGACAGCGCGCCGGGTGCGGCGACGAACGGTGGGACAGTGGCGCTGGAGCTCATTTCGGGTCCCCTGGGGCAGTTCGGTGTCGCCGTCTCCTCGGTACGTCACCCACCCTGACCGGGACCGCTATCGCAAGCCTGCCGCACTGCTAACGTCCGGTTAACACGGGCATGAGCAGCACAGACACCAAGGAGAACCCGAAGAACCAGGCGCCGGCCGCCCGGTCGGGATCACGCAGCCGCAGGCGAGTATCCGGTGTCGTCCCCTTGGGTCCCCACCGTTCCTGCAGCAGTCTTGCCGGCGATCCAGACCGGGCGACTTTCCGGCGGCCCGCAGCCAGCTGACGATCTCTCAGGTGCTGCGCCCGGCGGCTCGACACGGTGAGCCGGCGACCGCGTCCTCAAGGTACTGCTCCCGCCCAGCAGCGGTCGTAGGTGATCTTCGCTACGCCTGCTGGATCGACGTGTCCTTCAGCACATCAACCCGGCATCCTTGGCGCACAGCGCGGCCTGCACCCGGTTGTCCACCTCGAGGGCGGCCAGAATACGGCTGACGTGCGCCTTCACCGTGCTCTCCCGCATACCCAGACCGGTGGCGATCTCAGCGTTGGACGCACCGCCGGCCAGGAGCCCGAGCACGTCGGTCTCGCGCGGTGTCAAGCGCTCCATCCGGGCCCGGGCAGCGGCCGAGGCGCCGTGCGCCGTGTGGTGATGGTGCGCGATGAGTCGTCGGGCGGCAGAGGGGTGCAGCATCGCCTGCCCGTCGGCGACGACCTCGAAGGCCCGGATGATCTCCGCAGGGTCGGTGTCCTTCAGCAGGAAGCCGACCGCGCCGGGGGCCAGCCCGTCGTAGACGTACTGGTCCAGGTCGAAGGTCGTGAGCATCACGACCTTGGGCGGCTCGGACAGCGCGCTCAGCCGCCTGGTGGCCTCGATACCGTCCATGTGGGGCATCCGCACGTCCATCAGCACGACGTCCAGGCGCTGCACGGTGGCCCGTTCGAGGGCTTCCCGGCCGTCGGAGGCCTGTGCGGCGACGGTGATGCCGGGGGCGTCCTGAAGGATGTCGGCGAGTGCCAGCCGCACCAGGCCGTCGTCGTCGACGATCATCGTCCGGATCACGCCGCCCCCCTGCTGCGCTGGTCGTCGAGCGGGATGGTGGCGGCCACCCGCCAGCCTCCCGATCCCGTAGGACCGTACTCCAGATGGCCGTTGAGCGCGGCGACCCGCTCGGCCAGTCCGACCAGGCCGTAGCCGGAACCCTCGGCCGCGGCCTCGGACGAGGCTCCGGCCGGGTTGCGGATCACCACGGTGGACTGCGGCGGCCCGTAGCGCACCTCAAGCTGTGCGGTCGCTCCGGCGGCATGCTTGCGGGCGTTGGTCAGGGCTTCTTGTGCAAGTCGGTGAATGGCGAGCCGGTGGCTGGCCGGTACGGAGCCGGGGTCGCCCTCAATGACGGCTTCGATCGGCGCTCCAGCCGCCCGCGCCTCGTCGATCACCGTCGAGAGTTCCGGCAGACCGGGTACCCGTGAGGCCGGTGTCTCCCCGGTGTCGTGGCCGCGCAGCACACCCAGTACGTCCCGCAGATCGCCGAGCGCTTCGGTGGACGCGGTGCGCAGCAGGCCGATCCGGTTCGCCACCGGCCCGGGCAGGTCGGCGGCCCGCTGCTTGAGAGCACCGGTGTGCAGGGCGATGACCGTGAGCCGGTGGGCGAGCACATCGTGCATCTCGGCGGCGATCCGGGTGCGTTCCTCCAACCTGGCCTGCTCTGCGCGGAGTTCGCGCTCCACCCGCAAGCGGTGGACCTGTTCGGCGAGCGAGGGTCAGCACCACGGCCGCCCCGACACGGGGGCTGAGCAGCGTGCCCCCCGCAGCTACATACGCCTGTTGCACCCCTCCCGCTCCGACGACGCAGGTCATCAGCGCCTCGGCCCACCACGGCCAGGCCCGGCCCCTCACCTTGTTCACCAGGTCAGCATAGGTGGGCAACTCCCTTGCCGGCTTGGCTGATTGGCGGTCGGCACCCCCTACTTTCGTACCGGGTGGCCGCGGCGGAACGGCCGATGGAACAGGGCCGGCCGCTTCCTAGCGTGGTGAGCATGAACCAGACACCGGCTACTGCCCCAACCCCTCCCGGGACCACCGCCCTCACCGGTCCTCGACAGCGCCATGCCGCCGTCGCGTTCTTCCGGGAGTCGGTCCTTTCCCGGCAGACCACCGGCGCTGTCGCCCCGAGCGGCTCCCCCCTCGCCCAGCGGCTCGCCGCGCCGCTGCCCGCCCCCAGCGGCCGCAGCCCCCTGCGTGTCCTGGAGGTCGGCGCGGGTACCGGTACGGTCACCCGCGCGCTGGCCGAGCGCATCGGTCCTGGCGACCGGCTGGACACCGTTGAGGTCAACCCCCGGTTCGTACAGCTGCTGACCGGGGCGCTGCGCACGGACCCGGTGCTGGCCGCCGCCTCCGAACAGATCCGGATCGTCCCGGAGTCGATCAGCCACACGCCGCTGCCCCCGAAGAGCTACGACGTGATCGTCTCTTGTCTGCCCTTCATGAACTTCGCCCCCGACATGGTGCGTTCCCTGCTGGAGCGGTACATGGCCGCCCTGGTCCCTGGCGGGCATCTGACCTTCTTCAGCTATCTCGGCACGCTGTCCCTGCGGACCCTGTTCGCCCAGCGCACCGAGGCCGCCCGGTACCGCGCAGTGGCGGCTGTACTGGCCGAGTTCTCCGCCCGCTACGGCGGCGGGGACGGTGGCGGCGTCGCATGGCGCAATCTGCCGCCCGCCCGGGTGACGCACCTGAGGGCACCCCGGCCGTGTGCAGACATCGCGGACCCGGATTCTCTCGCTCAGCGATGACGATGACGCCCGGCGACCTGCTGACGGCGGTGCCGCCCCCGGCCGCGTACCCCGTGATCACCACGCTGGTGGCGCTGGAGTCGGTGCTCTTCCTCGGCCCGTTCGTGCCCACCCTCGGACTGCTGCTGGTCACGGGCGGCCTGGCGTACGCGGGCACGCTGACGCTGCCCGCCGTCATCGCCTGCGCCGCGGCCGGCGCCGTCCTCGGGGACTTCCAGGCGCACCGGACCGGACACCGGCTCGGCGACGGCCTGCGCACCGGCCGCTCGGGCCGCCGGATACCGGGACCGGCCTGGGACCGGGCCTATGGCGCGATCCGCCGCCGCGGCCGCCACACCCTGCCGGTCTGCCGCTTCGTACCACTGGTCCGCACCCTGGCACCGCATGCGGCCGGCGCCGCCGGGATTCCCTACCGCCGCCTGGCCCCGTTCAGCGCGACGGCAGGAGTCGCCTGGGCCTGCACCGAGGCCGGCGTCGGCTACGCCGGCACAGCGTCCTGGAGCCAACTCCCCTGCACCCAGGACGTCGTGCTCACGGTGGGTGCCGTCGCAGCCACACTGTTGCTCGCACTCGGCGTACGGGCCGTGGTGACATGCCGCCGGTCCGTCCTGCGTCCCTTCGCGCCCCGCACCAGCACGGCTACGAACCGTACGATCGCCTGTGCCACGCCGGGCCGCCGTCGACCCGGGCCCGGCCCCCGTGCCGTCCGGTGACGGAGTCCCGCCTCGGCGTCGGACGGGTGCTCAAGGCCCAGGAAACCGAAGCGGTTGCCACCCGGCAGCACCGTCCGGCCGGCCCCCTGAGACCAGAACGGAGACCGTCGCCACCCGCACGGAGAGCTCCCGGCGTCGCCACCCCCTCCGGCAAAAGCAAAAGCCCCAGGTCACGGCGAGTGAGTCCTGGGGCTTCCACGGAGCCGCCTTCGGGATTCGAACCCGAGACCTACGCATTACGAGTGCGTTGCTCTGGCCAACTGAGCTAAGGCGGCGTGGTGCGCGGCCCAGTCTACACATCGCGGAGGGGTGCTCTGTAACCGGTTTAGGAGCTGGTCAGGGGTGGGCGGGAAGTGAGGCGTGGAGGTGTGAGGTGGGTCACTTGCAGTGTTTGTTCTTCGGGGGGACGGTGCCGTCGAGGAGGTAGGCGTCGATCGTGGAGTCGATGCACTTGCTGCCGCGGCCGTAGGCGGTGTGGCCGTCGCCCTCGTAGGTGAGGAGGGTGGCGCTGGAGAGCTGGGAGGCGAGGGCCTGGGCCCAGCTGTAGGGGGTGGCCGGGTCGCGGGTGGTGCCGACGACGAGGATCGGGGCGGCGCCCTTGGCCTCGATGCGGTGGGCGGTGCCGGTGGGCTTGACCGGCCAGTATGCGCAGTTCACGGCGGCCCAGGCGAAGGTGTCGCCGAAGACCGGGGAGGCCTTGCGGAAGCTGGGCAGGGCCGCGCGGACCTGGCCGGGGCCGGTGAAGGCGGGCGCGAGGTCGAGGCAGTTGACGGCGGGGTTGGCGTACATCTGGTTGCTGTAGGAGCCGTTCGGGCTGCGCTCGTAGTAGCTGTCGGAGAAGGCGAGCAGCCCGCGGCCGTTGCCGGCCTTGGCCTGGGCGAGGTATTCGCGCAGGAGGGGCCAGGCGCGCTGGTCGTACATGGCGGCGATGACGCCGGTGGTGGCGAGGGATTCGGTGAGCTTGCGGTCCTCGCCCGTGGCTGCCGGGTGGGCGTCCAGCTTTTTGAAGAGGGCGGAGAGCTGCTTGGCTGCGTCCTCGGTGCTCTTGGTGCCGAGGGGGCAGTTCTTGCGCTGGATGCAGTCCTCGGCGAACGCCGTGAAGGCGGTGTTGAAGCCGGCGGTCTGCTGGACGTTGGTGGCGCGGGCGTCGAGTTCCGGGTTCATCGCGCCGTCGAGGACCATGCGGCCGACGCGGGAGGGGTAGAGGCCGGCGTAGGTCGCGCCCAGGAAGGTGCCGTAGGAAGAACCGACGTAGGTGAGTTTCTTGTCGCCCAGGACAGCGCGCAGCAGGTCCATGTCGCGGGCGGCCTCGACGGTGGAGATGTGCGAGAGCAGCTTGCCGGAGCGGGATGCGCAGCCCTTGGCGAAGTCGCGGTAGGCAGTGGCGAGCTTGTTGACCTCGGCGGGTGAGTCCGGGGTCTGGTCGGTCTCGGTGTAGCGGTCCATCTGCTTGTTGGTGAGGCACTCGACCGGCTGGCTGTGGGCCACGCCGCGCGGGTCCATCGCCACCATGTCGTAGCGCGCACGGACCGCGGCGGGCTGTGGCGCGTACCGCTCGAGGTATTCGATCGCCGCGCCGCCGGGGCCGCCCGGATTGACCAGGAGGGAGCCGAGCCTGTGGCCGGCCGCGCCGGTGGCCTTCTTGCGGGCGACCGCGAGCTTGATGTCGCCCCCGCCGGGGTGGGAGTAGTCCAGGGGCGCCTTCATCGTGGCGCATTCGAAACCGCTGCTCGCACAGGGATGCCAGCTCAGCTTCTGGTCGTAGTACGGCCGGAGGCTTGCCGGGGTCGAGGCCGGGAGGGGCGCGAGGGTCGGCTCGTCGGCGGGGCGCTGGGCGCCGGCCTCCGTGGTGCGGCCCGGGGACGCCTCGTCGTCGGGGGAAGAACTCCCCGAGGAGCAGCCGGAGATCAGCAGAGCGGTGGCCGCGAGGAGAGCGGCGGAGGTGCGGAGCAGTCGGCTGGTGGCCATGGACGGTCCCTTGGTCTCGGTCCCTGGGATAGGGGGTGAGGTGAGTGCGGTGTCGGTCTCTGGAGGTCCCTGGAAGGTGGAGTGCGGGGGAAGTACCGGGAGGGGCTAGGAGGCGGTGCCGGGGGCGGTGGCAGTCGTGAGGGTGATGGTGAGCGCGTGACGGATGTCGGGGGGCGGGGAGAGCAGTGGCGCGTTCGGACGGAGGGCATTCGGAGGTTATTCGGAGAGTATCCGGGCGGGGACGTTGTGTGCGCGTCTCCTTGAAGGGGCGAGCCGGGTGAGCGGCGGGGGCGGATGGGCTGCAGTGGGTGGACTGAGCCAGGTGGACTGAGGCAGATGGACTGCGGTAGGTGGACTGCGGTGGCGGTGGTCAGCCGGCGCGGAGGGCCGCCGTCATTGCCTCGACCGCGAGGAGGGGGGCCACATTGCGGTCCAGGGCCTCTCGGCAGGCGATCACGGCTTCTATACGGCGGAGGGTTCGTTCGGGGGACGAGGCGGTGGCGATGCGGTGGATGCTGTCGCGCACCTCGTCATTGGCGAGGGGTACCGAGGCGCCCATCTGGAGGGCGAGGACATCGCGGTAGAAGCCGGTGAGGTCGACCAGGGCCAGGTCGAGGCTGTCGCGCTGGGTACGGGTCGAGCGGCGCTTCTGCTTGTCCTGGAGCTCCTTCATGGCACCGGCCGTGCCGCGCGGCAGGCGTCCGCCGGTGCCGGCGGCGGCGCCGAGCGCGGCGCGCAGCTCCTCGGTCTCCTTGGTGTCGACGTCCTCGGCGACCTGCTTGGCGTCCTCCCCCGCGGCGTCGATCAGCTCCTGGGCGGCCTTGAGGCAGCCGCCGATGTCGTCCACGCGGAGGGGGAGTTTGAGTACGGCCGCCCGGCGGGCCCGGGCGCGCTCGTCGGTGGCGAGGCGGCGGGCCCGGCCGATGTGGCCCTGGGTGGCGCGGGCGGCCCGGTCCGCGGCCTCCGGCTCGATGCCGTCCCGCCGGACGAGGACGTCGGCGACCGCGCCGACCGGCGGGGTCCGCAGGGAGAGGTGGCGGCAGCGCGAACGGATGGTGGGGAGGACGTCCTCCACGGAGGGGGCGCACAGCAGCCAGACCGTACGGGGCGCGGGCTCCTCGACGGCCTTGAGGAGGACATTGCCGGCGCCTTCGGTGAGGCGGTCGGCGTCCTCCAGGACGATCACCTGCCAGCGGCCGCCGGCCGGGGAGAGGGAGGACCGGCGGACCAGGTCGCGGGTCTCCTTGACGCCGATGGAGAGCAGGTCCGTACGGACGATCTCGACGTCGGCGTGCGTGCCGACCAGGGACGTATGGCAGCCGTCGCAGAAACCGCAGCCGGGGGCGCCCCCGAGGGCGCGGTCCGGGCTGACGCACTGCAGGGCGGCGGCGAAGGCGCGGGCCGCGGTGGAGCGGCCGGAACCGGGCGGGCCCGTGAACAGCCAGGCGTGGGTCATCTGGGAGGCGCTGCCGCGGTCGCTGGACGGCCGCGGTTCCGACTCCGGCTGGTGTCCCGGCTCCGGTTCCGGCTCCGGTGCCTGCTGCGGCTGCTCACCGGGCCTGCGCCCCGCCTCCGCTCCCGCTCCCGCATGCTCCACGGTGACGAAGGCGTCCGCGTCGCGCGCGGCCGCGGCCAGCTGTGCCGTCACCCGGTCCTGGCCGACCACGTCGTCCCATACCGCCATCGCTGTCCGCCGTTCCTGTCCGTGCCGTCCTGCTCGTGCCGTGCGAGGTGGGTGTGTGCCCGGCCGCACACCGCGCATTGCTCCACACCTGACCCATTGTGGTGCAACCCACTGACAAACGAATCCGGAAGCCGGGGCCGGTCGGCCGAAGGGGGACCGACCGAGGACCTACTGAGAGCCGAAGGAGCCCGCCCGGGAACCAGGAACCGGCCGTGGCCGCAGCTGTTGCGCTGCGGCCACGGCCGGTTCGTCCGGGCTTCGTCCGGGCTGCGCGAGGGGGTCAGCCGCGCCGTCCCCGGCCGCCGCGACGGCCGTTGTCGTCCGCACCGTCGTCCGCCTCGTCGTCGCCGCGCGAGCCGAGCAGTTCGTCGGCGAGCGTCGGCAGATCGTCCAGCGGGGTCTCCTCCGCCCATTCGGGGCGGGGGCGGCTGCGTTGCGGGGGCTCCACGGGGTGGCCGGTCGCCGGGTCGATCTGCGGGAGTTCGCGGGTGCGCTCGACGTGCGACTCGGCAGGGGCGGCGGGGTGTCCCGAGGCCGCACCGCTTCCGCCGTGCGCACCGTTCGCCCCGTGCCCGCCGTGGGGCGTCTCCTTGCGGAACATCCACGGCGGCACGCGGTCGGCAGGGGCGTCGCCCCGGCCGTCCACGCCCCGCGTGCCTTCGCCCCGTACGGGCGGCAGCACGGCGGTCTCCTCCGCGTCCGAACCGGCGCCACGGCCGCTCCAGGCGTCGTGCGTGTCGCGCACCGACGGCAGCACCGCCGTCTCGTCCGCCGCGCCGCCCTGCTGCGTCCCGGAGTGCCGCGTCCCGCCCCGCGGCCTCCCGGGCTGCGGCAGCGACTCCTCGGTCCGCTCACCGTCCGAACCGGAAGCGCCCGATCCGGAAGCGCCCGATCCGGAACTGGAGAGGCCGGAAGCGCCCGATCCGGAACCGGAAGAGCCAGAACCGGAGGAGCCGGAACCGGACGCACCGGAACCCGACGCCCCGGAGTCATCGGCCGCGTCCTGCCCCAGCCGCTTCCGCAGATCCGCGACGTACGTCTCCGCGGTGGCCGCCTCGGCTGCCTCGGCTTCCTCGGCCGCCGCCCTGGCCTCCGCCGCGGCCGCCGCCTCGGCTGCCGCGATCCGGGCCTTCTCGGCGCGCAGCAGAGCGTCCTCGGCCTTGCGCTGCTTCTCCAGGCGGCGCTCCTCGGCCTCCTTGCGCAGCCGCGCCTCCTCCTCGTGCTGCTTGCGCAGCCGCTCCTGCTCGGCCTCGCGGGCCCGCTCCTCGGCCTCGCGCCGCTGCCGCTCCGTCTCCGCGGCCTGGCGGGCCTCCTCGGCGCGCTTGCGGGCCTCTTCCGCCTGGCGGGCCTCCTCGCGCGCCCTGGCCTCCTCGGCCTCGCGGCGCTTGCGCTCCTCTTCCTCGGCGCGCAGCTTGGCGAGCTGCTCCTGGCGCTCGTGCTCCAGGCGCTCCTCCTCCGCCTTGCGCGCGGCCTCCTCCTCGGCCTTGCGGCGGGCCTCTTCCTCGGCTGCCTTACGGGCCTCGGCCTGCGCCGTGATCTCGGCCTCGGACAGCGGGAGCACCTGGTCGAGGCGGTGGCGTACGACGGTGGTGACGGCTTCGGGCTCCTGCCCGGCGTCGACGACCAGATAGCGCGCGGGGTCGGCGGCGGCCAGTGTCAGGAAGCCGGCCCGCACCCGCTGGTGGAATTCGGCGGGCTCGGACTCCAGCCGGTCCGGTGCCTCGGTGAAGCGTTCCCGTGCGGTCTCCGGGGAGATGTCGAGCAGGACCGTCAGGTGAGGGACGAGGCCGTCGGTGGCCCAGCGCGAGATCCGGGCGATCTCCGTGGGCGCGAGGTTGCGTCCGGCGCCCTGGTAGGCGACCGAGGAGTCGATGTACCGGTCGGTGATGACGATCGCGCCGCGCTCCAGGGCGGGGCGGATGACGCTGTCGACGTGCTCGGCCCGGTCGGCGGCGAACATCAGCGCCTCCGCACGGTCCGAGAGCCCGGAGGTCGAGACGTCGAGGATGATCGAGCGCAGTCGCTTGCCGATGGCGGTGGCGCCCGGCTCACGGGTCACCACGACCTCGTGGCCCTTGTTGCGGATCCACTCCGCAAGCGCCTCGACCTGGGTGGACTTGCCGGCCCCGTCGCCGCCTTCCAGGGCGAGGAAGAAGCCGGTGGGGGCGGGCGCCTGGGCCGGGTCGCCGCCGCGCAGCGCCTCGCGCAGATCACGCCGCAGCGGTACGCCCTGCCGGTCGTCGACCTTGCCGAGCACCAGGGCGGCGACCGGCAGCAGCAGCGCGCCGGCCAGCATCAGGGTGTAGGCGGCGCCGCCGTAGGCGAAGTTGAAGGTGCCGCTGCCGAGGTGGTGCGGGCCGATGATCGCCGCGAGCAGCGGCGCGAGGACGGCGGCCAGCGCGACCGTCAGCCGTACGACGGCGTGCAGATGCTCCGTCGTACGGGCGCTGCGGGATTCCTCGGTCTCCTGCTCCAGCAGCACATGGCCCGTATTGGCGGCGATACCGGCGCTGACGCCGGACAGCAGCGCGAGGACCAGCACCGTCGTCGGGTCCGGGACCAGCCCCATGGCCAGCAGCCCGAGGCCGGTGGCGGCCACCGCAAGGGCGAGCAGCCGGCGCCGGGAGAGGGCGGGCAGCACGCGGTGGGCGCCACGGATGCCGACGGCCGTACCGCCGGTCAGCGCGAGCACCAGCAGCGCGAAGGTGGCCGGACCGCCGGCCAGGTCGTAGCCGTGCAGGACGGCGAGCGAGACGGCCGCGGCGATCGCCCCGGCCACCGCGGCGCAGGACGCCACCAGCAGCGGGAGCGCACCCGTACGGCCCTTGTCGGCGCCCGCCCGGGCCGCGCCGTTCTCCGGCTTGTCGTCCGTGCCCGTCGCCGCTCCGGCCTTCGCTCCCGCGGCCTTCGGGCGGCGCAGCCCCTCCAGAGGGGAGCGCGGCCGCGGCGTCGGCACTCCGGGGAGCTCGATGAAGTAGAGGATCGATACGGAGGCGGCGAACAGACCGGCGGCGACATACGAGCCGAGCGCGGCCTGGTGAAGGTGGAACCAGTCGATGCCGGTGCCCAGGAGCTTGCTGACGAGCGTGACGACCACCAGGGCGGCGGCCGCGATCGGCAGCGAGACGAAGCCGGTGCGCAGCGAGAGACGGCGCAGGGCGTCCATGTTGTCCGGGAGGGGCCGCACGGCGGCGCCCTCGGGGGGCGGGGCGGGCAGCAGTCCCGGTGCGGCGCTCTCCCTGGCGACGGTCCAGAAGCGTTCGGCGACGCCGGTGACGAAGACCGTGACCAGTAGCCAGGCCAGTGCGTCGTTGGGCGTCCAGTCGATCCAGAGGGGCGCGATGACCAGCAGCGCGAGCCGCAGCACATCCGCGCCGATCATGGTCCAGCGCCGGTCCAGCGGCCCGCCGGACGAGGCTCCCCCCGCGCGCGAGGCGGGGGACGTCATCGCCGACAGCGGGCCCAGCAGGACGGCCCCGAAGAGCAGCATCGCCAGCATCCGGGCCGCGAAGACCACGGTGACCGCAAGGGCTGCTCCCCGATAGCCGCCGCCGAAGACGGGCTCGCCGCCCAACGGGACGTACAACGCCGCCTGCAGGGCGAGGAGTACGAGGACAAGCATGGACAGGGCATCGCCGATGCCCCCGACAAACTGGGCGCTCCACAATCGCTTCAGTGGGGGGAAGCGGAGCAGGGCTCGCACGGCGCGCTCGCGGGAATCCGCCGCTAGGGCGCCTGATGTGGGGGTCACGACCGTTGGCTGCTCGGCACGCGTCATCCCGCCAGCCTAGCGGGACGGTGCACGCCGTCGAGCGCCCACCCGAACAAATGGGCGGGTACAACGGAACGCATCCGTTGTACCCGCCCATGTCCTGCGCTTTTACCGGCGCGGCCGTGCCGGGACCGGCACGGGCCTCGGCCCTCCGCCTTACCGGCGCGGCCGGGAGCGGCGCGGGCCTCAGTCCTCCGCCGGCGCCGCCGTCTTCTTCGCCGCCGCCGTCTTGGCGGTGGCCTTTTTGGCGGTCGTCTTCTTGGCGGTCGTCTTCTTGGCCGCCGTGGTCTTCTTCGCCGTGGTGGTCTTCTTGGCGGCCGTCTTCTTCGCAGCCGTCTTCTTGGCCGGCGCCTTCTTGGCCGCCTTCTTCGCGGTCTTCTTCGCCGGCCCCTTGGCGCGCTTCTCCGCCAGCAGCTCGTAGCCCCGCTCGGCGGTGACCGTCTCGACGTCGTCGTCCCGCCGCAGCGTCGCGTTGGTCTCGCCATCGGTGACATACGCACCGAACCGGCCGTCCTTGACCACCACCGGCTTGCCGCTCACCGGGTCCGTGCCCAGCTCCTTGAGCGGCGGCTTGGCGGCGGCCCGCCCGCGCTGCTTGGGCTGTGCGTAGATCGCCAGCGCCTCTTCGGTCGTGATCGTGAAGAGCTGCTCCTCAGTCTCCAGGGAGCGCGAGTCGGTGCCCTTCTTCAGATACGGGCCGTAGCGGCCGTTCTGCGCGGTGATCTCCACGCCCTCGGGGTCCTTGCCGACGACGCGCGGCAGCGACATCAGCTTGAGCGCGTCCGCCAGGGTCACGGTGTCCAGGGACATCGACTTGAAGAGCGAGGCGGTGCGCGGCTTGACCGCGTTCTTGCCGGTCTTCGGGGTGCCCTCGGGCAGGATCTCGGTGACGTACGGGCCGTAGCGGCCGTCCTTGGCGACGATCTGGCGGCCGGACTCCGGGTCCATGCCCAGCTCGAAGTCTCCGCTCGGCTTGGCGAGCAGCTCCTCCGCGTACTCCACGGTCAGCTCGTCGGGCGCCAGGTCGTCGGGGACGTCGGCGCGCTGATGGCCCTCGGCGTCCTTCTCCCCGCGCTCGACGTACGGGCCGTAGCGGCCGACCCGCAGCTTGATGTCGTCGCTGACGGGGAAGGACGAGATCTCCCGGGCGTCGATGGCGCCCAGGTCCTCGACCAGTTCCTTCAGGCCGCCGAGGTGGTCGCCGTCGCCGTTTCCGGCGTCCGAGGCGGCTCCCGCGGCATCGCCCTCGCCGAAGTAGAAGCGCCGCAGCCACGGCACGGCCTGCGCCTCACCGCGGGCGATGCGGTCGAGGTCGTCCTCCATCTTGGCGGTGAAGCCGTAGTCGACCAGCCGGCCGAAGTGCTTCTCCAGGAGGTTGACCACCGCGAACGAGAGGAAGGACGGGACGAGCGCGGTGCCCTTCTTGAAGACATAGCCGCGGTCGAGGATGGTGCCGATGATCGAGGCGTACGTCGACGGGCGGCCGATCTCGCGCTCTTCCAGCTCCTTGACCAGCGTGGCCTCGGTGTAGCGGGCGGGCGGCTTGGTGGCGTGCCCGTCGGCGGTGATCTCCTGCGCGGCGAGCGCATCGCCCTCGGCGACCTGCGGCAGCCGGCGCTCGCGGTCGTCGAGCTCGGCGTTGGGGTCGTCGGCGCCTTCCACATAGGCCTTGAGGAAGCCGTGGAAGGTGATGGTCTTGCCGGACGCGCTGAACTCGGCGTCCCGGCCGTCGGCGGCCCGGCCACCGATCTTGACGGTGACGGAGTTACCGGTCGCGTCCTTCATCTGGGAAGCGACGGTCCGCTTCCAGATCAGCTCGTAGAGCTTGAACTGGTCGCCGGTCAGACCGGTCTCGGCCGGGGTGCGGAAGCGGTCGCCGGAGGGGCGGATCGCCTCGTGCGCCTCCTGCGCGTTCTTGACCTTGCCGGCGTAGGTGCGCGGCTTGTCCGGCAGGTAGTTCGCGCCGTACAGATGCGTCACCTGCGCCCGGGCCGCGGTGACCGCGGTGTCCGAGAGCGTGGTGGAGTCCGTACGCATATAGGTGATGAAGCCGTTCTCGTACAGCTTCTGCGCCACCTGCATCGTCGCCTTGGCGCCGAAGCCGAGCTTGCGGCTGGCCTCCTGCTGGAGGGTGGTCGTCCGGAACGGTGCGTACGGCGAGCGGCGGTAGGGCTTGGACTCGACCGAGCGCACCGCGAAGTCGGTGTTCTCCAGGGCGGCGGCGAGCGCGCGGGCGTTCGCCTCGTCCAAATGGAGGACGCCCTCCCGTCGCCCACCGCCGCCCTTGCCGGAAGTCGCTTCGCTCCCCTCTTGACTCTTGAGCTGCCCGTTGGGACCGAAGTCACGGCCCTGGGCAATACGGCGGCCGTCAACGGTGTTCAAGCGGGCGGTCAGCACCGACGGGTCGCTGGCGTCGCCCGCCCGGCCGGTGGCAAAGGTGCCGGTCAGGTCCCAGTACTCGGCGGATCGGAAGGCGATGCGCTCGCGCTCCCGCTCGACGACGAGCCGGGTCGCGACGGACTGCACCCGGCCGGCCGACAGCCGGGGCATGACCTTCTTCCACAGAACCGGCGAGACCTCGTAGCCGTAAAGGCGGTCGAGGATCCGGCGGGTCTCCTGGGCGTCGACCAGCTTCTGGTTCAGGTCGCGCGGATTGGCGACGGCCTCGCGGATCGCGTCCTTGGTGATCTCGTGGAAGACCATCCGGTGGACGGGGACCTTGGGCTTGAGGATCTCCTGGAGGTGCCAGGCGATGGCCTCGCCCTCGCGGTCCTCATCTGTGGCGAGGTAGAGCTCGTCGGACTCGGCCAGCAGCTCCTTGAGCTTCTTGACCTGGTCCTTCTTGTCACTGTTGACGACATAGATCGGCTGGAAGTCGGCGTCGACATTCACGCCGAGGCGGGCCCAGGGCTCGCCCTTGTACTTCGCCGGGACCTCTGCGGCGCCATTGGGCAGGTCGCGGATGTGTCCGACGCTCGCCTCGACCACGTAGCCAGGGCCGAGGTAGCCCTTGATCGTCTTCGCCTTGGCAGGCGACTCGACGATGACGAGTCGGCGGCCGCCGCCGTCTGTGGTCTCGCTGGTCGGGGACAACTTCGCTCTTCTCTCCGGTCGACGCTGGAAATGCCTCCCGGCCGGACGCCGGGGACGCAATGCGGTGACGCTTGACGCTGCGGAGTGTGACGGTACCTCCCGGCCCCGTGTCAAACGGAAAAACCCCGCAACGCCACTCGAACGGTAACCCGACTACATGCCTTCCTGCCGCCCGGACCGCATCGGGCGCTCACTACGGGCCCGGGGCGCGCCTTGTGGATCACGGCGGTGCCGTACGGCTCCCCGGCGCCCACCTCGGACGTTCCCCGTGCGGCGCAGCTGCGGCACCCTCGGTGATGTCACACAGTGACGGATCCTGGCCGTCCGCCACCCGCCCGCAGTCGCACGCCGCACCGTCCGCGGACCGGCGACTGTCACAGGGCGGCGCCGGTTGCCGTCATTGCCTTGATACAGCACGTAAGCGGGCTGGCAGGATGGAAACGGCACGGCTCGCCGTTCGAGTCGAGTACTGCCGTCATCACGCACTCTCGGGGGGACCTCACCCATGGCGAACCAGTACCCCGGACCGCCGCCGGACCAGCCGCCCGGTCAGTCCGGCCAGTCCGGCCAGTCCGGCCAGAACCCTTACGCCAAGCCGGACGGCCCGCAGCCCGCCGACGCCGGTTACGGCAACCCGCAGGGCGGCCGCCCCGGGGAGCCCGGATACGGCTATCCGCAGGCCGGCTCGCCGCCGCCACAGCCCCAGGCCCAGCCCGGATACGGCTACCCGAGCGACGTCCTGGCGCCGCCCACGCCCGGATTCCCGCCGGGCGCTCCGCCGCAGCCGGCCCCCGGCGGGTTCCAGGCCGGGCCCGGCGGGTTCCAGGCCGGGCCCGGCGGGTTCCAGGCCGGGGCCCAGCCCGGCGGGATGGTGCTGTCGCTCGGCGACATAGCGGTGACCGGCGACACGATCATGACGCCGGCCGGGCCGATGCCGCTCAGGGGCGCGGTGTGGACGGCGACCGATATGTCGCGCACGGAGGAGAAGATGCCGACGCACGCGGTCGTGCTCGCCATCGTTTTCTTCTTCTTCTGCCTGCTCGGGCTGCTCTTCCTGCTGATGAAGGAGCGGGTGACCACCGGGTTCGTGCAGGTCACGGTGAACAGCGGAGGCCGGCACCACGCCACGATGATCCCGGTCCAGTCGCGCGAGCAGGTGATGTTCATCCTCAACCAGGTCAACTACGCCAGGTCGCTGAGCGTGTGAGCCCCGGCACGCCGTGGGGTCCTGCCGAGCCTGCGGAACCCAGCGCGACATCGGTCCGGGTACGTACCGTCCGCCAGGCGTCGATCGCCCTCGGTGCCGGGGCGGCGGCCGCCGTCTATCTCTGGCACACCGACCCGCACCAACCGGGGCAGCTGCTGCTCCCCTGTCCGTTCAAATGGACCACCGGGCTGCTGTGCCCGCTGTGCGGCGGGACACGGATGGCGTACGACCTGATGCACGGCGATGTCGTGCGGGCCTTCCACGACAACGCCGTGCTGCTCACGCTGGCCGGCCCGGTCGTGGCGTACGCCGTCGGGCGCTGGCTGGTCGCCGGGATCGGCGGGCGGGTCTACCGGCCACGCCTCCGGGCCCGCGGCAACGCCGTGGTGCTCGGCATTGCCGCGGCCTGGACGGTCGCCCGCAACCTTGTCGGTTAGGGGTTTGATCCAGGGACATCACGGATGATCCGGGCGCGGTCCGGACCGTCCGGTGTCAGCGGACCGTCCGGTGCCGGCAACCATCCGGTGCCGGCGGACCGTCCGGTGTCAGCGGACGGTGACCTTGACCACCGGGGAGACGGTGCTGCCGGCTCCCATACGGAGCTGGTTGACGCCCTTGATGCCGAGCTTGACCCGCACCGAGTACGTGCCGCTGGCGTTCACCGGCGTCTGTGCGGGCAGCGAGACCCACTTCGTGCCCTGCTTCTGCTGGACGGTGACCTTGGTACCGGCCTTGATGCCCTTGGCGGTGCCCGAGATCCGGAACTCCTGCCAGGCGTTGACGGTGGACACGCTGGCCTTGGCCGTCAGTGCGGCTGCGGCCGGAGCGGTGGCCACGACCGGCGTGGGCGAGTGGAGGTCCTGCGGCGCGGCGAAGGCCGCGGCCGAGCCGCCGGCGAGCAGGGAAACGGCAATGGTGCCGACGGCGACGTAGCGGAGTGCACGGTTCATGTTGGTTCCTCACTGAAGGGTCGTGAGCGTGCCGGTCGTTGCTGACCTTCACTGAGGAACATGGCCAACGGCCCGGAAAAGTTCCCGTGTACCACCACACATCGGCCATCTGTCACAGAACTGGCGTGAAGTGAACGTAGCCCCACGCAACGGCAGTTGAGAGGCGCCGTGTCCTGGCGGCGGAAAGCCGCCGTCAGGTGGCTCTCCGCACCGCGGCGCCCGTGGGACGACGGCCGGCGGGACGGCACAGGGACAACAGGTCCCGGCGCCCCACGGCTACAACGCTGCCAGCAACCAGCAGCCCGTGGCCAGGAACACCACGCCGGCCAGCAGCGCCGTCACAGCGGCGACCGGCCGGCTGACGCCCTCGGCGACCGGCGCACCGGTCCGTGCGCAGACGCCCGTCCACACCAGCAGTCCGGCGCCGAACAGTGCGAACGCCGCACCGGCGAACACCTCGGGTCCACTCTCCATGCGGGCAGCGTGGCACCCCAGGGCGGCATTCCGGCGAACGCCGGATGAACTACACCCGTTCGCCTCGCGCCTCTCCCGTCCTGCTCCCCCACATCCCCCTTCCCCCGTTTCCCCCGTCGCTCTCCCCTGTCAGCCGCCCGCGGCCACCGGCTCCAGGAACCCCTGCTCGACCAGCGTCCGGATCGAGGCCGGCGTACGGTCCCGCAGCAGAACCGGATCCTCGCCGACGAGTTGGGCGATGGCGTCCAGAATCCGCCCGGCCGGGAGGGATCCGTCACACACTCCGGCGAAGCCCGCGCCGACCGTGTCCACCTTCGTTGCCCGCCGCATACCGCGGTTCTGACGCAGCACCACATGCTCGGGGTCCTCCGCCCCGGGCAGCCCGACCTGCTCCTGCACCACCTCGTCGGCGAGCCGGAAGTGGCCGGCGAGCAGCGCCGCATCGTCGGTGGCCCGCAGATAGTCCTGGCGGTCGAAGTGCCGTACGACCGACTCCCCCAGCGGCTGTTCCACCGGATGCGGCCATTCCTCGACCGTGATGGACGGGGAATCCGACCCGGACTTGCGCAGCGTGATCCAGCCGAAGCCGATGGCCTTGGTCTTGCGTGCCTCGAACTCGTCGAGCCAGGCGTCGTAGCGCGCGGCGTACGCCTCGTCCCCGGCGCGGTGGTCGCCCGCGTCACGCAGCCACAGTTCGGCGTACTGGGTGACGTCCTGTACCTCGCGCTGCACGATCCAGGCGTCGCAGCCGGGCGGCACCCAGGAGCGCAGCCGGTCGTGCCACTCCTCGCCCGCCACATGCTGCCAATTGGCCAGCAGCTGGCAGTACCCGCCGTCGTTGAGATGCGCGGCGGACTGCTGGACGAGCGTCCGGCACAGGTCGTCACCGCCCATGCCGCCGTCGCGGTAGGTGAGCCGGGCGCCCGGCGAGATCACGAACGGCGGGTTGGACACGATCAGGTCGTACGTCTCGTCGCCCACGGGCTCGAACAGCGAGCCCTCCCGCAGATCCGCCGGCCCCGCCCCGGAGAGCGCCAGGGTCAGCGCGGCGATCCGCAGCGCGCGGGGGTTGAGGTCGGTGCCCGTGACGCGGGTGGCGTGCTGAGCGGCGTGCAGTGCCTGGATGCCGGAGCCCGTGCCGAGATCGAGCGCCTTGGCGACCGGCCTGCGCACCGTGATCCCCGCGAGGGTCGTGGAGGCACCGCCGACACCGAGCACCAGCTGTGAGCGGTCCGGTTCCCCGGCGCCCCGGATGCCGCCGGCGCCACCGACCGCACAGCCCAGGTCGGAGACGATCCACCAGTCCTGTCCCTCGGGGCCGCCATACGGGCGCACGTCCACACTGGCGCGCAGCTCGTCGCCGTCCTGCACCAGCCAGCCGTCGGCGAGGCAGTCCGCGACCGGCAGCGCGGCCTGCGCCCGGCGCAGCTCCACCGGCCGCTGCAGCAGGAACAGCCGCACCAGGGTCTCCAACGGGCTGTCGCCGCGCGTCGCCCGCAGGGCGGGGACGGTCTCGCTGCGCGCCAGCGCGGCGTAGGCCGGCGCGCCGAGCAGCTCCAGCAGCCCGTCGGCGGTGAAGGCGGCGGCCCGCAACGCCTCGCGCAGCCGGGCGGTGCGGGCGGTGCTCTCGGGGTCCTGGACATCGGCGGTGGGGAGGTGCGTACTCACATCCACCATTGTCGGCCCTGCCACTGACAATCGGCGACGGCCCGGCGCCACACCCTTCTCGGGCGCGTCGCCGGGCCGTACGGAGCCGCTGCGGTGGACGTTCGCCGCAGGCTCCCCGTGCTCACAGGACTCCTGGGACTTCTTGGGCTCCTAGGACTTCTTGGACTGCGTGGGTGCCGGGGAGCCGGACGCGGCCGGGTTCTGGCAGCCCTTCTGGGCGGCCATCGCCGTGCCGACCTCGCCGGACTCCAGGTTCTTGAAGGCCGCCTCGCTCTGCTTGTTCAGCTTGTTGATGCCGCTGGAGAGGTCGCGCAGACCGTCCGCGAACTTCAGCTTGTCCGAGGTGTCGAGCTTGTTGACCTGCTTCTGAAGGTCCGCATAGCCCTTGGAAAGCGAGTTGAGCTCCTTGACGGCGTTCTGCTGTGCCTGCTTCCCCTGGTCGGTGGGCGGCGGCCCGGCCTTCTCCAGGGAGGTGGCCAGCGAGGCGTAGGCCTGGGAAATCTTCTGGAAGGCCGCCGAGTCCGTCTGCTGGACCTTCTTGGAGTCGGTGCTGCCGTTGTCGGCCGTCTGCATGGCGCCGTTGGCGTCCTGGATCTTCTTGAACTGAGCCTGCGCAGGGTCGCAGAAACTCTTCGCCCAGTCATTGAGCTTCTTGTTGCTGTCGTCGCTGCAGCCGGTCAGCGCGAGCACCAGTGCCGCACCGCCGGACAGTGCAGCCACAAGCTTCTTGTTCACCGGATTGGTCCCTTCCATGGCTCTCGGCCCCGGAACATACACGTCCAAACGGCCTGGGCCACCGGTCGGGCATCCCGCCCTGCCCTCATTGCAGCCATTTGCACCAAGGACCGCAGGGCCACCCGAGCACGCGGAAGGCGGGTGGGCGGCGTCTGCAACATACGCCGTCCACCCGCCCAGTTGAGCGGCCCGCGGGCCCTTCCGGAGGTGCTTTCCGGCTAGGACGCCACCGCCGTCTCGGCCGACTTGGCGATGCTTTCCGGGTCTTCGGAGTTGTCTTCGTCACCCACGGCGATTCCGCGCCGCTTGGAGACGTACACCGCACCGACGATCACGGCGAGCGCCAGTACGGAGACGACGATGCGCACGCCCGTGCTCTTGTCCTGGCCGTATGAGAACTTCACCACAGCGGGCGCGATCAGCAGCGCCACCAGGTTCATGACCTTCAGCAGCGGGTTGATCGCCGGGCCCGCGGTGTCCTTGAACGGGTCACCCACGGTGTCGCCGATGACCGTCGCGGCATGCGCCTCACTGCCCTTGCCGCCGTGGTGGCCGTCCTCGACGAGCTTCTTGGCGTTGTCCCACGCGCCACCGGAGTTGGCGAGGAAGACCGCCATCAGCGTGCCGGTGCCGATCGCACCCGCCAGGAACGAGCCGAGCGCGCCGACGCCGAGCGAGAAGCCGACCGCGATCGGGGTGAGCACGGCCAGCAGCCCGGGGGTGGCCAGCTCACGGAGCGCGTCCTTGGTGCAGATGTCGACGACCCGCCCGTACTCGGGCTGCTCGGTGTAGTCCATGATTCCGGGGTGCTCGCGGAACTGCCGCCGCACCTCGAAGACCACCGCTCCCGCCGACCGCGACACCGCGTTGATCGCCAGCCCGGAGAACAGGAAGACGACCGAGGCCCCGAGGATCAGCCCGACCAGGTTGTTGGGCTGCGAGATGTCCAGGCTGAGCCCCATCCCGCTCGCGGCGTTGCCGATGTCGCGCACCGCGGTGGCGATCGCGTCCCGGTACGAGCCGAAGAGCGCAGCAGCGGCCAGTACAGCGGTCGCGATGGCGATGCCCTTGGTGATGGCCTTGGTGGTGTTGCCGACCGCGTCCAGGTCGGTCAGCACCTGCGCGCCGTCACCGGTGACATCGCCGGACATCTCGGCGATGCCCTGCGCGTTGTCGGAGACCGGTCCGAAGGTGTCCATCGCCACGATCACGCCGACGGTGGTCAGCAGACCGGTGCCGGCCAGCGCCACCGCGAACAGCGCCAGGATGATGGAGGCGCCGCCCAGCAGGTACGCCCCGTAGACGGCCAGGCCGATCAGCACCGCCGAATAGACCGCCGACTCCAGGCCGATCGAGATGCCGGAGAGGATCACGGTGGCCGGGCCGGTCAGCGAGGTCTTGCCGATGTCCCGGACGGGGCGCCGGCTGGTCTCGGTGAAGTAGCCGGTCAGCTGCTGGATCAGCGCGGCCAGCACGATGCCGATGGCGACCGCCACGAGCGCCAGCATCCGCGGATCACCGCTGCGGCCCAGCACCTCGGTGTCGGTGACACCGGTCAGGTCCTGATAGCTGGACGGCAGGTAGGTGAACACCGCGACGGCCACCAGCACCAACGAGATGCCCGCGGAGATGAAGAAGCCGCGGTTGATCGCCGTCATACCGCTGCGGTCGCTGCGCCGGGGCGCGACGACGAAGATGCCGACCATCGCGGTGAGCACCCCGATGGCCGGGACCAGCAGCGGGAAGGCCAGCCCGGCGTCACCGAAGGCGGCCATCCCCAGGATGAGGGCGGCGACCAGGGTCACCGCGTACGACTCGAAGAGGTCGGCGGCCATACCGGCGCAGTCACCGACGTTGTCGCCCACGTTGTCCGCGATGGTCGCGGCGTTGCGCGGGTCGTCCTCCGGGATGCCCTGCTCGACCTTGCCGACGAGGTCGGCGCCGACGTCCGCGGCCTTGGTGAAGATGCCGCCGCCGACCCTCATGAACATCGCGATCAGCGCGGCGCCGAGGCCGAAGCCCTCCAGCACCTTGGGCGCGTCGACCGCGTACACGAGCACCACGCAGGACGCGCCGAGCAGGCCCAGCCCCACGGTGAACATGCCGACGACGCCACCGGTGCGGAATGCGATCTTCATCGCCTTGTGGGAGACCGCCGTAAGATCCTTTTTCTTGGTATCGCCCTCGGCCGGAGTGGCTTCCCGTGCGGCCGCGGCGACGCGCACATTGCTGCGCACGGCGAGCCACATCCCGATATAGCCGGTGGCCGCCGAGAATCCGGCGCCGATCAAGAAGAAGGCGCTGCGTCCGGCGCGCTGCGTCCAATTGTCCGCGGGCAGCAGCATGAGCAGGAAGAACACCACGACGGCAAATACGCCGAGAGTCCGCAACTGCCGTGCCAGGTAGGCATTTGCGCCTTCCTGCACGGCCGCCGCGATCTTCTTCATACTGTCGGTTCCCTCACCGGCCGCGAGCACTTGGCGGACCAGCACCGCCGCGACAGCCAGCGCCGCCAGGGCGACCACGGCGATCACCAGCACGATGCCGCGGTTACCCGCCGTGAGCGAGGGCCCGGCCAGAAAAGTGGGGGTGTCAAGCAACTGAGGGGTGTAAGGCCCCGCCATTCGTCCTCCTTGACGTTTGGCACATGGGCGCGCGGAAGCACGCTCAGGCGTCCTGAGCAAGATGTGGACGGATTGTAGGGAGCCACGGTTGATCAAAACAGTACGCGTCAAAGGGAATTCGCCGATAGCAGCGAAGATCAAAAGGTCGACGCCACACGGAATTCGCCCGGACGAAGGAAAGTCGCAAATTCACTGACCACCACCCGATGATCTCTCTGTCGTATTGATCGCCATGGGCGGCAAACTGATCGCCGCTGCTCACGGACGCCGCCCCCGAACCCGGGACCACGGAGACCCGCGTGACCCCGGTGAGAATTGATCCGCCCGGCTGCGGCCGGACGGGTGACCCGCGGCGCGCGGGACGCATCCCGGCGCCGGTTGAGGCTGCGTCAGATCGAGTCCGGATCGCAACGCATGAGGCCTGATCGAGAGGCCACGGCGAAGGGCCACGGCGAGGGGCCACGGCGAGGGCCGGAGGGCCGGATGACTGGCTGGAGCGAGGGGCTGGAGCGAGGGGCTGCTGCTGTCAGGGGCCGGTGGGCGAGCCGGCGTGGCGAGCGGGAGTGAGGGGCCGGGGCGAGCGACTGCCGCGGGTCCGACCCGGCAGGTCCCCCCGGGTCGGGCCCCCGGTCAGGCCCACCCTGTCGGGCCCACTCGGGAAGGCCGACAATCAAGATCAAGAAATGCGGCGGGGCCGGATGCCGGACGGGAGCACGGAGCCCGCTCAGGCCCGCCTGGTCAGCGCACGACGACCGACCACAGAGGGTCGAGAGGGAAGGCGCAGGCGACAGGGGGTGCGCGGGCAGCAGGAGCCGCACACGGGGGCAACAGAGCGAGCGCAGGCAGCAGGCAGCAGGCAGCAGGCAGCAGGCAGCAACGATGCGCGCCCCCACCGGCTACGGACGAAGTCCGGGGTCAGGGCATTCGCCGGGCACCGGTCCCGGGCGCTACGGCACCACCACGGCCGTCGTGGTGGGCCAGGTCATCCGGATCAGCCCGCCGTCCTTGCCGGCGGTCACCTCGACGTCGTCGACGAGCCCGCTGATCACCGCGAGGCCCATTTCGTCCTCGCCCTCGGCGTCGCTGTCCGCGGCGCCCTCGGGCTCGTCGCCGCGCGCGCCGGACGTACCGGAGTCGCCGGAGACTCCGTCGCCGACCTCGATCGAGAACTTCTTCTCGTCCTCGATCAGCAGGACGCGGACGGGCTCCGCGATGTCATGGCTCTCGTGCAGCCCGACGGCTCGGCTGCAGGCCTCACCGACGGCGAGCCGCACTTCGTCCAGCACGGCCTCGTCCACCCCGGCGCGCCGTGCCACGGCAGCCGCGACCAGACGCGCGGTGCGGACATGCTCGGGAAGGGCGCTGAAGCGAAGTTCGACGGTGGCCATGCCATCCCCCTCGTTTTGCGGGCGTGCGACGCAGGGGGCCGGACACCGTGTCCGGAACCCCCCACTGCTTCCTCCCCCCGCGCCTGATGGCGCGGGGGACCGGCAAAACCGTCAGTCAGTGGCTGCGACGGCTTCGTCGACCGAGGTGTGAATGGGAAACACCTTGGTCAGTCCGGTGATTCGGAAGATCTTGAGAATGCGCTCCTGGTTGCAGACCAGGCGCAGCGAGCCCTCATGGGCACGCACCCGCTTGAGTCCGCCGACCAGCACGCCGAGCCCAGTGGAGTCGAGGAAGTCGACACGTTCCATGTCCACCACGAGGTGGTAGCTTCCGTCGTTCACAAGCTCGACCAGCTGCTCCCGCAGCTTGGGCGCGGTGTATACATCAATCTCGCCACCGACCTCGACGACCGTACGGTCGCCAACGGTCCGGGTCGACAGGGACAGGTCCACGGATCCTCCAGCACCTTGCTATCGAGCGGTCGCCCCCCTGGGGCCTCCCCACCGAAGGTAGGGGCGGATCTGGCAGCCGCGATGGCATTCAATCACTTACCGGCAGGCGTGCACGACGCCCTTTAGGCATTGTCCGTCACTCCGGTGACACACTCGGTGCCGATGGCCTCCAATCCAGTCCCGCCGGATGCGGGCGCGCGCCCTTCCCCAGGCATGATTCTCGAACGTCTCGCCCGGGGCGCGACCCGCGCTGCGCGCATCACTCATACGGAGCACTTGCCCCCGCGCATCGGCAGCCATGCCGACTGGCCGGAACAGATCCGGCCGGAAGTGATCGATGCCATCCGTTCGGCCGGAATCGATCGTCCCTGGGCCCACCAGGCACGGACATCCGAACACGCACTGCGCGGCGAGTCGGTCGTCGTCGCCACCGGCACCGCCTCGGGGAAGTCCCTGGCGTATCTCGCGCCGGTCCTCTCCACGCTCCTGGACGGCTCCGAGGCGCCGAACGGAAGGGGCGCCACGGCCCTGTATCTGGCCCCCACGAAGGCGCTGGCGGCCGATCAGCGGCGTGCCGTACGCGAGCTGGCCGCTCCCCTGGGCACGGCCGTGCGGCCCGCGGTCTACGACGGCGACACCCCCGTCGAGGAGCGCGAATGGGTCCGCCAGTACGGCAACTACGTCCTGACCAACCCCGACATGCTGCACCGCGGCATCCTGCCGGCCCACCCCCGCTGGTCCTCCTTCCTGCGCGCGCTGCGCTATGTCGTCATCGATGAATGCCACAGCTACCGCGGTGTCTTCGGCTCGCATGTCGCGCAGGTCATCCGCCGGCTGCGCCGCGTCTGCGCCCGGTACGGCTCCGAGCCGGTCTTTCTGCTCGCCTCCGCCACGGCCGCGGAACCGGCCGAGGCCGCGACCCGGCTCACGGGCCTCCCCGTGGTGGAAATCACCGAGGACACCTCGCCGCGCGGTGAGTTGGTCTTCGCGCTGTGGGAGCCGCCGCTCACCGAACTCCATGGCGAGCAGGGCGCCCCGGTCCGCCGGACCGCCACCGCCGAGACCGCGGACCTGCTCACCGACCTCGCCGTCCAGGGCGTACGCACCGTCGCCTTCGTCCGCTCCCGGCGCGGCGCCGAGCTGATCGCGCTGATCGCCCAGGAGCGGCTCGCGGAGGTGGACCGCTCGCTGCCCGGGCGGGTCGCCGCGTACCGGGGCGGATATCTGCCCGAGGAGCGCCGCGCCCTGGAACGTGCGCTGCACAGCGGTGACCTCCTCGGTCTGGCCGCCACCACGGCGCTCGAACTGGGCGTGGACGTCTCCGGGCTGGATGCCGTGGTCATCGCCGGCTATCCGGGGACCCGGGCGTCGCTGTGGCAGCAGGCGGGCCGGGCGGGCCGCTCCGGGCAGGGCGCCCTCGCCGTGCTCGTGGCCCGCGACGACCCGCTGGACACCTATCTCGTCCATCACCCCGAGGCGCTCTTCGACCAGCCCGTCGAGTCCACCGTCCTCGACCCCGACAACCCGTACGTGCTCGCCCCGCATCTGTGCGCGGCAGCGTCCGAACTCCCGCTCACCGAGGCCGACTTCGCGCTCTTCGGGCCCGCGGCCGCCGGACTGATGCCGCAGCTGGAGGCCGCGAACCTGCTGCGCCGGCGTGCCAGGGCCTGGCACTGGACGCGCCGCGAGCGGGCCGCCGACCTCACCGACATCCGCGGCCAGGGCGGCTCGCCGGTGCAGGTCGTGGAGGACGGCACCGGACGGCTGCTGGGCACCGTGGACGCCGCCGCCGCGCACACCGCCGTCCACGACGGCGCGGTCCACCTTCACCAGGGCCGTACCTATGTCGTCCGGCACCTCGATCTGGCCGACAATGTGGCGCTCGTCGAAGAGGCCCACCCGCCCTATTCCACGACCGCCCGCGACACCACCGCCATCGCCGTCCTCGAGACCGACACCGAGATCCCGTGGGGGGACGGCCGGCTGTGCTTCGGATCCGTGGAGGTCACCAATCAGGTCGTCTCCTTCCTGCGTCGCAAACTGATCACCGGCGAGGTCCTGGGCGAGACCAAGCTCGATCTGCCGCCCCGTACGCTGCGCACCCGTGCGGTGTGGTGGACGGTCACCGAGGACCAGCTCGACGCCGCCCGCGTCAATCCCGAGCAGCTGGGCGGCGCGCTGCACGCCGCGGAACACGCCTCCATCGGCATGCTGCCGCTCTTCGCCACCTGTGACCGCTGGGACATCGGCGGCGTCTCCGTGCCGCTTCACCCGGACACCCTGCTGCCGACCGTTTTCGTCTACGACGGCCATCCCGGCGGCGCCGGATTCGCCGAGCGCGCCTTCCACACGGCCGCCGACTGGCTCACCGCCACCCGCGACGCCATCGCCTCCTGCGAATGCGAGGCCGGCTGCCCTTCCTGCATCCAGTCCCCCAAGTGCGGCAACGGCAACGACCCGCTCCACAAGCGCGGAGCCATCCGGTTGCTGGGGGAACTGCTGCGGGGCGTGCCGGAGCAGGCCTAGCGGGCGGGCACGGGCAGCGGCGCCGGCTCGGTCCCGCGCCGGGTCACTGCGCCCCGGCGGGCCGGCCCGGGCCCGTACCCGGGAGGTGAACGGGCTGCGGCCCGCCTCGGCAAAGACATCGGCGACCGGCCCGGCCAGCGCACAGCGCACCAGGCGGGTGTGCTGCGCGGCCGCCACCCGGCGAGCCGCAGCGCAGGCCTCGGCGGGCCCAAGCCGGGCGTGATCCGCGGCGGCCAGCGCCGCCAGGTCCGCGGCGCCACCCGCGCGGTGCCGCGCCGTGACCGCCTGGCCCACTCCGATCAGGGCCACGAAGACCGCGCACAGCGCCGCCACCGCGAAGACCGTCCAGACCGTCGCCGAACCCTCATCGCCGCACCGTCTCCTCCGCAAGAGCCACCGCCTCCCCTCCGACCCGCACGGTGAGTTGCCCCACGCCGGGCAGCTCGGCCTCGACCCGTACGCGCACCAGGTCGCCCTCCCGTGCCAGCGCGACCCGCGCGCCCTTCGGAGCCGCACCCCGTGCCGCCGAGAGCACCGCCGTCCGCGGTTCCGACCGCGCAGCGGCCCGCGCCCCGGCCCGCGCGGCGTCCACACACTCGATGCGGGCGCAGACCGCCATCAGCCCCCAGATGAGCGCGGCCACCACCGCCACCAGCACGGGCAGGACCACGGCGGTCTCCGCCGTCACAAATCCGGCGTCACGAGCTCCGCGCGGGACGCCCCCGGTCGTGGGACCCAGGCCTCGGCGGCCCGGGGCCGTGAGGCGCGGAGCCCGCAGGCACGGGGCCCGGAGGCACGCAAACCGGCTGTCAGAACTGGACATTGATCGCCCGCTCCAGCACCGACTGGAGCAGCGCCTTCACCGGCCCGCTCGTCACCACCTTGTAGAGCACCGCCGCCAAGGCGCAGGCCGCGAGCGTCCCCACGGCGTACTCCGCCGTGGTCATCCCCCGGTCGTCGGCCCCGCGCGCACGCAGCTCCGCCCACCACCGTCGAAAACTTCCACCCCGAAACATTCCATCCCCCTCTGCACAGCCTCTGAATGAATGGCCTTTGATACGTGGCTTCTGATGTGCGACCTCTGATGTGCCGCTTCTGATCTGTGGCCTCTGATGCGTCACTTCTGATGTGCGGCCTCTGACATGGCAGGTGAGACGGTCCCGGCCACCGTTGGTCCGTCCTCGGCCGCCCTTCGACTGCCGCCCTCGTCCCGCTCTTCTCGCCGGGGCTCGAACTCACTTCTCCTGCAGGTCAGTTACGCCCCAGGAGGCCGCCGGCCAGCCCGATCAGCACCGGCGCGACTCCGAGTGCCAGAAACGCCGGCAGGAAGCACGCCGACAGCGGCAGAGTGACCAGCACCCCGGCCCGCCGGGCCCGTGCGGTCGCCGCTCGCGCCTGCTCCGCACGGAGTTCGGCGGCGATCCGGGATGCCGACTCGACGGCCGGCACCCCGGATATCCCGGCGCGCTCCATACAGCGCGCCAGCCCTTCGGCGCCGGAAAGAGCCGCCAGCCGAGGCCATACGACCGCGGGTTCACCGCCCAGGCGCAGTTCCGCCGCCACCTGGCGCAGCCGCTCGGCAACCGGCCCGTCGAGCGACCGGCCCACCGCCTCGGCCGACTCCCGCGGCCCGGCCCCCGCCGCGAGGCAGGCCGCCAGCAGGTCGCCGGCCGGTGCCAGATCCGCTCGTACCTCCGCGTCCGCCGACCGGGCCGCCTCCGCGCCCCGTTGCTGCGCCAGCTTGCGATGCGCCCCATAGCCCACGGCGAGTCCGGCCAGGACGCCCGTGACGCCACCGATGAGAATGACCATGAATGCCGCCGCTCCGAGAGGCCCGGCCCACTCCTTCAGCAGGCCGTTTCGTGGGGTGCCGTCCTCCGTGCTCGACATTCGGCTGCGGCGCCGGAGCCGGAGCCGGGCGAACTGCTTGTGCGGGGCGCCGGGCCCGCCGTACCGGCCGGGCCCGGTGGCCCACATCTCCGATACCCGCCTCCGTACGGCACGCCCCCGGCGCGCCTCCCACACCAGGGCCACGGCGCACAGCGCCGCCGCCATGACGGCAACCGTCATCCCCACCCTGTGGACAACTTCCGCGCTCACTCCGATCCCCTCCCTACGCGTCTTCCGCGGCAGCGACGATCCGGACCGTCCAGGCCACTCCGCACCACTCCAGGAGCCCGCCGACCGCCAGGCAGCCCCACCCGGCCGGGGTGTGCAGCAGCACCCGCAGCGGGTCGGCGCCGAGTGCGCTGCCCATCAGGAGCCCGCCCGCCGGCAGCAGCGCGAGCATCAGTGCGGTCGCCCGCGGGCCCGCCAACTGCGCCCGTAGTTCGTCGCGTTGATCCCTCCGGGCTCTGAGCCCTGCCGCGATCCGCTCCAGGCCCGAGGCCAGTCCTGCGCCGCCCTCCACCGCCACCTGCCAGCACGCGGCCATACCGGTCAGTCCCGCGGCCCCCGGCAGCCGGGCCGCCGCCCGCAGCTCCCGGGGCACGTCCCCGCCGTATCGCGCGGCCGCCATCACCGCCGATCCGGCCGCGCCGAGCCCCGGGGCCCCCGCGGCGAGCAGGGCCTGGGCGGGCTGCCGTCCGGCCCGTAGCTCGCCCGCCACCGCCGCACACAGGGCGATCACCGCGGCAGAGCGCCCGTCCCGTGCATGCGCCGCTCCGCGGGCGGCAAGCCACCGGCGGACAAGGAAGAAGGCGACCACAGAAGCGAGTACCGGGAGTACGGATCTGCCCATCACTGCCGGCACCAGCCCCACCGGCAGGCACCAGATCTCCCGCCCGCAGTCCCCCCAGCGCCCGAAGCTCCAGCGCCGCCCCGCTTCCCCCTCGACCATCCGCCCCGCGCACCACTTCCGCACCCCCTCGCCCCGCAACCAGGCCCGCCACCCCACTTCCGGAGCCACCTCTCCGACGCCCCCGAACAGCGCCCGGGCCCGCTGCCGTACGTCGTCCCGGCGGCCGCTGACCAGCCGGCCCGCGCCCACCGCGCAGAGCACCGCGGCCCCCAGCGTCATACCGACCGTGCTCATCGGGCTCCGCCCTCGCTCCGCTCACACAGCCGCAGCAACCGCCCCCAGCCCCGCGCCTCCTGGAAGCCGTCGGGGCCCCAGACGGCGGCCGGCACGGTCACCACAAATCCGTCGCGGTCCCGCTCCAGGACATGGAGCTCGGCGATCCGGCGGCGGCCGGCCCGGTCGCGCACCAGATGCAGGACGACGGAGAGTGCGGCCGCCAGCTGGCTGTGCAGCGCGGCGCGATCGAGGCCGGCTGTCGAACCAAGGGCCTCCAGGCGTGCGGGGACGTCGCATGCCGCATTGGCATGGACCGTGCCGCAGCCGCCCTCGTGGCCCGTATTGAGCGCCGCCAGCAGGTCCGTGACCTCGGCGCCGCGCACCTCCCCGACCACCAGCCGGTCCGGACGCATCCGCAGCGCCTGCCGTACGAGGTCGCGCAGCGTCACCCGCCCGACGCCTTCCTGATTGGCCGGCCGGCTCTCCAGCCGCACCACATGGGGGTGATCCGGCCGCAGCTCCGCCGAGTCCTCGGCCAGGACGATCCGCTCGGCCGGGCCGACCAGCCCGAGCAACGTGCTGAGCAACGTGGTCTTTCCGGAGCCCGTACCGCCGCTGATGAGAAAAGACAGCCGGGCCGCCAGCACCGCCGCGAGCAGCCGGTCGCCGCCCGGCGGAACCGTGCCGGCCGCCACCAGTTCCGCGAGGGAGAAGGCCCGCGGCCGCAGCACCCGTAACGACAGACAGGTCCCGGCGACCGCCACCGGGGGCAGCACCGCATGCAGCCGGGTGCCGTCCGGCAGCCGGGCGTCCACCCATGGCCGGGCATCGTCCAGCCGCCGCCCGGCCACCGCCGCCAGCCGCTGGGCGAGCCTGCGCACCTCTGCCGCGTCCCGGAAACGGACGCCGGTACGCTCCAGCCCACTGCCGCGGTCCACCCATACCTCGTCCGGCGCGGTGACCAGGACGTCCGTGACATCGGGCGCGGCCAGCAGGGGTTCCAGCGGCCCGCTGCCCACCATTTCGGACCGCAACGCGGCCACCACGCCCAGCACTTCGGCATCCCCCAGGAGCCGCCCCTGCTCGCGCAGCGCCACCGCCACCCGGGCGGGCGTGGGCTCCGCCCCGGCCTCGGCAAGCCGTCTGCGCACCACTTCCAGCAAATCCTGGCCCTGGCTCATGACCATCCCCCGTCCCGGCCGGCTGCACGGGACCCCATGAGTCCGGCCACCGGCGACGACACCGCACCGGCCCTCGATCCCGCCCCGGGCCCCTGACCACCACCCGGCTCCGGCCCCGGACCGCTGCCGGGCCGGACACCCGGCGGCTCGGCAGGTCCCGCGCCGCCGCCTTCGCTCCCGCTCTCCGCCACGCGCCCCCAGAACCCCGCGCAGAATCGCGCCAGCGGTCCGCGCACCTGCGCCCCCGGTGGCACGCCACGCGCCAGATCCGCCACCAGGCTTGCCTCCCAGGGCACTTCACCGGCGAGTGGCAGCTCCACGAGACGGGCGATCTCGTCCGGCGGCAGTCCGTGCCCATGGCGTCCGGGAGTCCCGCGCGCCACCACCCGCAGATCGCCGAGGACCTTCTGCACCCCCGGCACCACCCGTTGGGCCGCCGCTGCCGCGCGCAGTTCCGTAGGGATGAGCAACAGGCCCATGTCCACCTGCCCGAGGGCTTCCGCGGCCGCCTCGTCGACCCTGCGCGGCAGGTCCACCACCACGACGCCGCCCCGCCGCCGGGCCGCTGCCATGACCGCGCGCATGGCAGCGGGCGGGATGGTGACATCGGCTCCCCGGTCCCAGCTGAGGACCCGCAAGGCGTGCAGCCGAGGCAGCGACTCCGCCAGCGCGCCGCAGGCCACCCGGCCGCGCGATTCGGCGAAGGCGGGCCAGCGCAGGCCCTTCTCCTTCTCCCCGCCCAGCAGGACGTCCAGCCCGCCGCCCAGGGGATCTCCGTCGACGAGCAGGGTGCGCCGCCCCGTCCGGGCCGCGGTGACGGCCAGCGCGCCGGCCAGAGTGCTGGCTCCGGCGCCCCCGCAGCCGCCGATGACTCCGACCGTCAGGGCCGGGGGCCCGACGCCTTCGACCGCGTCGGCGATCCGGTCGGCCAGCCAGCGCTCACCGTCGGGGAGAGCGAGGACACGCTCGGCCCCGAGGGCGACAGCTTCGCGCCAGAGTTCCGGGTCGTCCGCATCGCCGCCCGTGAGGATGACCCCCGCGCGCCGTGCGCAGCCGAGCAGCCGGGGCGCGCAGTCACCGCCGACGATCACCAGGGGCGGCGCTTCCCAGTCCGCTTTGCGGGCCGGGAGGCCATGCGCCACTTCGGGCAGCGCACCGGCCGCGGCACACAACCGCAGAAGATCGTCGAGGAGTCTTTCGTCCTCGGTGATGATCAACGGTCCGCCCCGCTCTTCGCCGGCCCGGACCGATGCTTTCGATGGCGTGGTTTCGGCCACGTTCCGTCCCCCTGTCGCTACGCAGCTCGCACATCCGCGAACTCGCGACTTTTACGATGCAGCGATCGGGAAAATCTTGTGGATCTTGAGCCGAAATTGTGGACAACTCCAGGGCTGTGAATATCCCCGTCACCTATTCCAGCGACGAACGGCTACTTCCGGGACTCACGGGACTCTCCTCGGAGCAGCGCGCCGACTACGGTGTGTAATGGGATGCTTGCATCGAGGGTGCCAACGGCCCGCAGGCAAGGGCTGGAGCGGATCGGCGTCCGGCCGCGGAAAATGCGTCCGGACATGCGACGACCCCCGCCGGGGGGGAGAGCGGGGGTCGTCCCCACGGCCGACTCGGGGGGGGAGGAGCCGGACCGGGTTAGCACGGTCGCGAACGATCCGTGACTTCCATGGTGTACCCGAGAGCCTTCTCAGGCAAACCCACGCGCCGCACCTTACGCCGAATGGTGGGCGCCTATGCTCGCCCCGTGGAAAACCACTCCGTGCCTCACTCGACTCCCCGTACTGCCGCGTTCTTCGACTTGGACAAGACCGTCATTGCAAAGTCGAGCACGCTGACCTTCAGCAAGTCCTTCTACCAAGGCGGCCTGATCAATCGGCGGGCCGTACTGCGCACTGCGTACGCCCAGTTCGTGTTCCTGGCGGGCGGCGCCGACCACGATCAGATGGAGCGTATGCGGGAATACCTCTCCTCACTGTGCCGCGGCTGGGACGTCGCGCAGGTGCGGGAGATCGTCGCCGAGACGCTGCACGATCTGATCGACCCCATCATTTACGACGAGGCGGCCTCGCTCATCGAGGAACATCACGCCGCCGGACGGGATGTCGTGATCGTCTCCACTTCCGGCGCCGAGGTCGTCGAACCGATCGGTGAACTCCTGGGCGCGGACCGGGTGGTGGCCACCCGTATGGTCGTCGGCGAGGACGGCCGCTTCACCGGTGAGGTGGAGTATTACGCCTACGGCCCGACCAAGGAGGAGGCCGTCCGGGAACTCGCCGCATCCGAGGGCTACGACCTTGAACGCTGCTATGCGTACAGCGATTCGGCGACCGATGTGCCGATGCTCTCGGCGGTCGGTCATCCGTACGCGGTCAATCCGGACCGGGCACTGCGCCGTGAGGCGATCGCGCGCGGTTGGCCGGTTCTCTCCTTCCATCGCCCGGTCCCGCTCAAGCAGCGGCTCCCGGCGCTGACGATGCCCTCCCGGCCGGTGCTCGCCGCCATGGCGGCGGTGGGTGCGGCCATGGCCACCGCGACGCTCGTCTGGTACACGAGCCGGCGGAAATCCACAAAGCCGCGGCTCGGCCTTATCGGCCGGACCGGCCGCACCGCCCGCAATGCCCGCGTTTGAAGCCAAACGTAAAGATCT
This sequence comes from Streptomyces sp. NBC_00400, assembly GCF_036048035.1. Taxonomy (NCBI): domain Bacteria; kingdom Bacillati; phylum Actinomycetota; class Actinomycetes; order Kitasatosporales; family Streptomycetaceae; genus Streptomyces; species Streptomyces sp. NBC_00400. The sequence continues at coordinate 3,721,053 of NZ_CP107940.1, forward strand.
GCAGGTGGGGGTTCCGCTTGTCCGGCCCGAGTAGTACAAAGGACTTAACGGCCCGCGAGACCAAGGACATCCGAGAGGAACACCTTTAACGCAGGAAGTGGCCCACGGACCGATGCATGAATGCCGAGCACCCACGCGACGCCGACCCGTCGATTACGGGCCAGCCGCACCAGGTAACCGGACGAAGATTCCGACCTGATGGGCATATATGTGAGCACGCATGGTAACTAGGCGGACATGCCAGCGGCGGTACCACCCATTGGTACCGCCGCAACCCTGTTCGGGGGCGAATGAAGCAATGCTTCCGGAATTGTTGAACACCACCCGAAGCTTTCGCCCCGGCTCCCCTTATGCCGCGCCGCGCTGCAGGGCCTCACAGACTGCGGTGCTCTCCCGTACGCCCAGTTCCACCGCGCGTCCGCAGTGTGCGATCCATGCCGCGACACCCTCCGGGGTACCGGACACATAGCCGTCCAGGGCCGCGACATAGGCCGCGCGCCCCAGTTCGGCGTGCCCGACCTCGGCAGGGCAGATCGACTTCGGGTCCAGCCCGCTGCCGATCAGCACGATCCGCTCCGCGGCCCGCGCGACCAGCCCGTTACAGGTGGCGAACGGCCGCAGGGCGAGCAGTTCGCCGTGTACCACCGCCGCGGTCACCAGGGCCGGGGCCTCGGTGCCGGCGAGCAGCAGCCGCGACAGCCCGTCCAGCCGCCCGGCGACCTCGTCGGCATCCGGCAGCGGCAGCTCGATGAGCGGTTCGTCCACCGGCTCGGCGGCCAGCCGGGGCCGCCCCACCGTCTCGTCCGCCGTCCCGCCCGGCTCTCGCGCCCCGTCGGCCCCGTCGGAGATCCGCCCGCCTCCTGATGCCGCCACCAGATGGAGCCGCGCCAGCACCCGCAGCGGCGACTGCCGCCACACGCTGAGCAGCTGTCCGGACTCGGCCGTCAGCCGCAGGGCCGCGCCGACCGTCCGCGGTTCGCCCTCGACCCCGAAGTCGGTGCGGCGCCGCACCTCTTCGAGCGCCCAGTCGGCCCCCGAGAGGGCCGCGGAACCGCGCGCTCCGCGCAGCGCCGCCTCGGATGTCACCTCATTGCTGCGGCGTCGCATGATCCGGTGCCCGTATACCCGGTCGACGCCCTTGCGCACGGAGTCCACGGAGTCGGCGACCCCCGGGAGCGAGGCCAGGGTCGCGAGCGGGTCGTCGCTCGCCTTCGGGGGTGCGGGGGACGTCCCCCGGGTGTTTCCAGCCATGGGTACGACCCTACGCACCACCGGGCCCGACCCCTCGAAGGAGTGGTCTTCCTCACGCAGATCTCTCACTCAGAGCGATATCGCACTTACCCTTGGTGAACATGAAGATCGCTTTCGTAGGCAAGGGCGGCAGCGGCAAAACCACCCTGTCCTCCCTGTTCATCCGGCATCTCGCCGCGGCCCGGCTCCCCGTGATCGCCGTGGACGCGGACATCAACCAGCATCTGGGCGCCGCCCTCGGCCTCGACGAAACGGAGGGCGCGGCGCTTCCCGCGATGGGCGCCCATCTCCCGTTGATCAAGGACTACTTGCGCGGCAGCAACCCGCGGATCCCGTCCGCCGAATCAATGATCAAGACCACCCCGCCCGGCGAGGGGTCACGGCTGCTGCGGGTCGGCGAGGACAACCCCGTTTACCAGGCCTGCGCCACGACGGTGCAGCTCGACGACTCCGCCGTGCGGCTGATGGCGACCGGGCCGTTCACCGAGTCCGACCTGGGCGTGGCCTGCTACCACTCCAAGGTCGGCGCGGTGGAGCTGTGCCTGAACCACCTCGTGGACGGCCGTGAGGAGTATGTCGTCGTCGACATGACGGCCGGCTCCGACTCCTTCGCGTCCGGGATGTTCACCCGCTTCGACATGACCTTCCTGGTCGCCGAGCCGACCCGTAAGGGCATCGCCGTCTACCGCCAGTACAAGGAGTACGCACGGGACTTCGGCGTCCCCCTGAAGGTGGTGGGCAACAAGGTGCAGGGCCCCGAGGACCTGGCGTTCCTGCGTGACGAGGTGGGCGACGACCTGCTGGTGACCGTCGGCCACTCCGACTGGGTGCGCGCCATGGAGAAGGGCCGCCCGGCCGCCTTCAGCCGCCTGGAGGAGGGCAACCGCCACGCCCTGCAGACCCTGCACCGCACGGCTGACGCCGCTTACGGGCGCCGTGACTGGGAGCGCTACACACGCCAGATGGTGCACTTCCATCTGAAGAACGCGGAGAGCTGGGGCAATGCGAAGACCGGCGTCGACCTCGCGGCCCAGGTCGACCCGTCCTTCGTGCTCTTCGAGGGAGCAGCCGCCCCACAGCCCGCCTGATCTGCAGACGGGTGCCGGCGGGCGCGGCCGGCCCGGCCGGCTGCCCGCCGGCCGGGAGGGGGCCGGGGTGGAGGGCGCCGGGAGGGGAGGTGCCGGTGGGGACGACTCTTTTCCCGCTCCCGGCGCCGGGGCGCACCTTCCCGGCGCCGGGGCGCACCTTCCGAGTGATGCACCGAAATAACTGCGCACCCGCTCCATGCGCGAAGAAGACGGCAGGGAAAGGGCAAGCCAAAAACCATCGAATTCACCCGATAGGGGGGAGGGTGACGGCATATGCCGGTAAAAGCTTCTCCTTTCCTTTACCTGTCATTACGGTTCATTTACCGATGCTTGAGAGTCACCGGACCATCGCCCCACGGCGATAACCGCCGGTCGGCTCACGTCCCGCCGCAGTACACCGCCGCCCCACGATCGCGCCCCGCGCGACCGCGTCGCCCCGGAGGAGACGGGAATGCCGCAGATCGAGAAGTCATCGCCACAGCCGCCGCGCACCTCGCACCCCACCAAAATCCCCACCGAGATCCCTCCCGAGCTCCCTACGTCCCCCGGGGCAGGCCCTCGCACCAAGAAGGCCCGCCGGGCCGCTTTCCGAGGGGACCTCTCCGCCTCGGCCGTCGTCTTCCTGCTCGCCGTCCCGCTGTCGCTGGGCATCGCCCTGGCCACGGGCGCCCCGCTCCAGGCCGGACTGGTCGCCGCGGTCGTCGGCGGCATCGTCGCCGGCCTGCTGGGCGGCGCCCCGCTCCAGGTGAGCGGCGCGGCAACCGGCCTCCTGGTGGTCACCGCCGACCTGGTCCAGCGCTACGGCTGGCGCGCCACCTGCGCCATCACGGTCCTGGCCGGCCTCGCCCAACTCGCCCTGGGCGCACTGCACGTGGCGCGGGTGACGCTGGCCGTCAGCCCGGCGATCGTGCACGGCATGCTGGCCGGCATCGGGGTCACCATCGCCCTCGGGCAGCTCCATGTGGTGCTCGGCGGCAGCCCCGACGGCTCGGCGCTCGACAACGCGACCGCGCTGCCGGGCCAGTTGGCGCATCCGCACGCCACCGCGCTGCTGATCGGCGCCGCCACCGTCGCCGTCCTCATCGGCTGGGGACGGCTGCCGGGCCGCGCCGGACGGTGGGCGCGAGTACTCCCCGCCCCCTTGGCCGCCGTGCTCGCCGCGACGGCCGTCAGCGCGGGGGCGACAGTATCGCGCGTGGAACTGCCGTCCTGGCGGCTGCCCGAGCAGCCCGCGCTGCCGGACGCGTCCCTTCCGGCCCTCGCCGCCGCGGTGCTGACCGTCACCCTCGTCGCCAGTATGGAGTCGCTGCTGTCGGCGGTGGCCGTGGACCGGCTGGCGGCCGAGCGGCCGGGCGCTCCGACGGGGCGGACGCGGCTCAACCGCGAGCTGGCGGGACAGGGCGTGGCCAATGCCGTCTCCGGGCTGCTGGGCGGGCTGCCGGTCTCCGGAGGTGCGATGCGCGGCTCGGCCAATGTGCGGGCCGGCGCGGCCACCCGTCGCGCCACCGTGCTGCACGGCGTATGGGTGCTGGTGTGCGCGGGCCTGCTGGCCGGGGCACTGGAGATGATCCCGTTGGCCGCGCTCGCCGCGCTGGTCATGGTCGTCGGCGTGCGGATGGTGAGCTTTGCGCACATCCGGCACGTCCAGCGGCACCGCGAATTCCCGGTGTACGCCGCCACGCTGGGCGGCGTCGTGCTCCTCGGCGTGCTTCAGGGCGTGGTGACGGGCATCGCGGTCGCGCTCTTCCTGGCACTGCGGCGGCTGACGCACACCCGTGTCACCGTGACGGAGGAGGCCGACGGCTACCGGGTACGCGTCAGCGGGCAGTTGACGTTCCTGGCGGTGCCACGGCTGACCCGGGCGCTGGGGCAGGTGCCTGCGCACACCGATGTCGTCGTCGAGCTGGGCGGCTCGTTCATGGACCATGCCGCCTACGAGGCGCTGCAGTCCTGGTCCGGCGCCCATCGGGCGCACGGCGGCTGGGTGACCCTCGGCGGCCGCTCGGGCCGGCCGATCGCCGAGCCGGCCCGAGCGCACTCCTGCCGCCCGTGGACGCCGTGGCGCAACCATCACTGCACCCGGCCCGCCGCGGACCCGGCAGCGGCTCCGGAGAGCAGCGGCAGCCAACTGCTGGGCGGGGTCAGCGCGTTCCAGCGCCATACGGCTCCGCTCGTGCGCGAGGAGCTGGCCCGGCTGGCGCGCGAGGGCCAGCGGCCCCGTCAGCTGTTTCTGACCTGTGCGGACTCCCGGCTGGTCACGAGCATGATCACATCGAGCGGGCCGGGTGATCTGTTCACCGTGCGCAATGTGGGCAACCTGATGCCGCCGCCCGGATCGGATGCTTCCTGCGACTCCGTGGGGGCGGCGATCGAGTACGCCGTCGAGGTGCTGCGGGTCGGCTCGATCACGGTGTGCGGCCATTCGGGGTGCGGTGCCATGGGGGCACTGCTGGGCGCCGCCGCACCGGAAGAGGCCGAGCCGACCTCGCTCACCCGCTGGCTGCGGCACGGCCGGCCGAGCCTGGCCCGTATGGAGCGCATCGGACGGCTGGGGCGGGGCGAAGTGTCGCTGAGCGGACGGCCGGTGAGCGACGACCACGAGCGACTGGCGCTCGTCAACGTCATGCAGCAGCTCGACCACCTCAGGGAGCACGCCTGTGTGGCCCGCCGGGTGGCCGAGGGCACGCTCACGTTGCACGGCATGTATTTCCATGTCGGCGAGGCCCAGACCTACGTGCTCGACGAGGCGACCGGGCGGTTCTGCCCGGTCCACGGCGAACCGGCACCGGTAACGGTCTGACCTGCGCGGCGGCCTCACAACACCCTTGGCACAGCGCCGAACCGACAGGTCTACACCAATAGTTGTCCACAGCCCTTGTCAGAGCCAGGCGCGGGCTGATGAGCTATGACCTGGGGACACATCGGAAGCCCTGGGAATGGGAGAAGTTGTGAGCAACGAAAGCCTGGCCAACCTGCTCAAGGAGGAGCGGCGGTTCGCGCCGCCCGCCGATCTGGCCGCGAACGCCAACGTCACGGCCGCCGCGTACGAACAGGCCGCGGCGGACCGGCTGGGCTTCTGGGCCGAGCAGGCCAAACGCCTGTCCTGGGAGACCGCTCCCACCCAGACCCTCGACTGGTCCAACGCGCCCTTCGCGAAGTGGTTCGCCGACGGCAAGCTCAACGTCGCGTACAACTGCGTGGACCGTCATGTGGAGAACGGCCTGGGCGACCGGGTCGCCCTCCACTTCGAGGGCGAGCCGGGTGACACCCGCGCGATCACCTACGCCGAGCTGCAGCGCGAGGTCTCCAAGGCCGCCAACGCACTGACCGAGCTGGGCGTGCGCAGCGGCGACCGGGTCGCCGTCTACATGCCGATGATCCCGGAAGCGGTCATCGCCATGCTGGCCTGCGCGCGCCTGGGCGCCCCGCACTCCGTCGTCTTCGGCGGCTTCTCCGCGGACGCGCTGGCCACCCGCATCAACGACGCGGACGCCCGGGTGGTGATCACCGCCGACGGCGGCTACCGCCGCGGCAAGCCCTCCGCCCTCAAGCCCGCCGTCGACGAGGCACTGACCAGGCCCGGCACGGAGAACGTCCGCAGCGTCCTGGTCGTCCGCCGCACCGGCCAGGAGGACGTCGCCTGGCACGAGGGCCGGGACGTGTGGTGGCACGAGATCGTCGAGCGGCAGAGTGACCAGCACACGCCCGAGGCCTTCGACGCCGAGCACCCGCTCTTCATCCTCTACACCTCCGGCACGACGGGTAAGCCCAAGGGCATCCTGCACACCACCGGCGGCTACCTCACCCAGGTCTCGTACACCCACCACGCGGTCTTCGACCTCAAGCCGGAGACCGACGTCTTCTGGTGCACCGCCGACGTCGGCTGGGTGACCGGCCACTCGTACATCACCTACGGCCCGCTCTCCAACGGCGCGACCCAGGTGCTCTACGAAGGCACGCCGGACACCCCGCACCAGGGCCGCTGGTGGGAGATCGTGCAGAAGTACGGCGTGACGATCCTCTACACCGCGCCGACCGCGATCCGCGCCTGTATGAAGTGGGGCGACGACATCCCGGCGAAGTTCGATCTGTCGTCGCTGCGGGTCCTCGGGTCGGTGGGCGAACCGATCAACCCCGAGGCCTGGATGTGGTACCGCAAGCACATCGGGGCCGACGCGACGCCGATCGTCGACACCTGGTGGCAGACCGAGACCGGCGCGATGATGCTCAGCCCGCTGCCGGGCGTCACGGCCACCAAGCCCGGCTCGGCCCAGGTGGCGCTGCCCGGTATCGCCGCGACCGTCGTGGACGACGAGGCCCGCGAGGTCCCCGACGGCGCGGGCGGCTACCTCGTGCTGACCGAGCCCTGGCCGTCCATGCTCCGCACGATCTGGGGCGACGACCAGCGCTATCTCGACACGTACTGGTCGCGCTTCGAGGGCAAGTACTTCGCCGGCGACGGCGCCAAGAAGGACGACGACGGCGACATCTGGCTGCTCGGCCGGGTGGACGACGTGATGCTGGTGTCCGGCCACAACATCTCCACGACCGAGGTCGAGTCGGCGCTGGTCTCGCACCCGAAGGTGGCCGAGGCCGCGGTCGTCGGCGCCGCCGACCCGCAGACCACCCAGGCCATCTGCGCCTTTGTCATCCTGCGCGGCGGCGCCACCGCCGAGGACGAGGGCCTGGTCGATGAGCTGCGCGCCCATGTCGCCCAGCAGCTCGGCCCGATCGCCAAGCCCCGGCGGATCCTGCCGGTCGCGGAGCTGCCCAAGACCCGCTCCGGCAAGATCATGCGGAGGCTGCTGCGTGATGTGGCCGAGAACCGTGACCTCGGCGATGTCACGACCCTCACCGATTCCTCGGTCATGGACCTGATCCAGGCGAAGCTGCCGAGCGCGGCCTCCGAGGACTGAGCGGGACGGATGGAGGAGAAGGGGCACCCGGCCGCGCGGTCGGGTGCCCCTCCGTCGTCTGCGGCAGTCCGGCCTCTGCGGCACTCCGGCTTCCCCGGCGATCCGCGGCCTCCGCCGGCCAGCCCGGCCTCCCCGGCACTCCCGTCACCTCCGGCGGCCCGGCCTCCGGTCCGCCCGACCCGGAGGCCGGGCCCGGCATTCAGGCCCGTTCCAGCGGCTCGGGGCCCGAATTGCCCGTAAAGTGAGGCCACCGTGTAGCCGCTCCCCCCACCCCGGTACAGTGGGAACCGCGTCAATGACGCGTCAAGAAACTCAGGGTGCGCCGGGAAGTCTGGTCGGCAACTGCAACAGCCGTACGCAGCTACCGAGAGGCCCGGAGGTCACCGCGTGAGCACCCCCACCCACCGCCGCTCCCCCTTCCTGGGGCGGATGCCGCTGCCCGAGCGGAACTTCGTCGCGGACGCGCTGCGCGCCGAAACCGTCGGCGGCGTCCTTCTGCTCGCCGCCGCCGTAGCGGCCCTGATCTGGGCAAACACCCTTGGCGGGAGCTACGAAGCGGTCCGCGGCTTCCACCTGGGACCGGCCACGCTGGGCCTGGACCTGTCCGTTCAGCACTGGGCCGCCAACGGACTGCTCGCGGTCTTCTTCTTCGTCGCCGGCATCGAGCTCAAGCGTGAACTGGTGGCCGGCGAACTGCGCGACCCGAAGGCCGCCGCACTGCCCGTGATCGCCGCGCTCTGCGGCATGGCGGTGCCGGCGGTGGTCTACTTCGCCGTCAACAGCATCGGCGGCGGCTCACTGCAGGGCTGGGCGGTCCCCACCGCCACCGATATCGCCTTCGCCCTCGCCGTACTCGCCGTCATCGGCACCTCCCTGCCCGCCGCGCTGCGCGCCTTCCTGCTCACCCTCGCCGTCGTCGACGACCTCTTCGCCATCCTGATCATCGCGGTCTTCTTCACCTCGACGATCGATTTCCTGGCGCTCGGCCTGGCTGTCGCCGGTCTGGTGCTCTTCTACGTGCTGCTGCGCAGGGGTGTCCGGGGCTGGTACGTCTACGTCCCGCTCGCCCTGGTCATCTGGGCCCTGATGGAGAACAGCGGGGTGCACGCCACGATCGCCGGCGTCACCATGGGCCTGATGCTGCGCTGCACCCGGCGCGACGGCGAGACACAGTCCCCGGGCGAGCACATCGAGCATCTGGTCCGCCCGCTCTCGGCCGGCCTCGCCGTGCCGCTGTTCGCCCTCTTCTCCGCGGGCGTCTCCATATCCGGCGGCGCGGTCCACGACGTCTTCACCCGGCCGGAGACGCTGGGCGTCGTGCTCGGCCTGGTGGTGGGCAAGACGCTCGGCATATTCGGCGGCACCTGGCTCACCGCCCGCTTCACCAAGGCCACGCTCAACCCCGACCTCAAGTGGCCGGATGTCTTCGCCGTCGCCTCCCTGGCCGGTATCGGCTTCACCGTCTCGCTGCTCATCGGCGAACTCGCCTTCTCCGGGAACCCGGTACTGACCGACGAGATCAAGGCATCGGTGCTGACCGGCTCGCTGCTGGCGGCCGTTTTCGCCGGCATCCTCCTCAAGCTCCGTAACACCAAGTACAAGAAACTGTGCGAGGAAGAGGAGCGGGACGAGGACCAGGACGGCATCCCCGACATCTACGAACGCGACAACCCGGAGTACCACCTGCGGATGGCGGCAATCCACGAAGCCAAGGCCGCGGAACACCGGCGGCTTGCCGAAGTGGCCGCCGGCAGGCATGCCGGGGACGATGGTCCGGCATGATCTGAGAGGCTTTGCATCCGGGTGAAGAAAAGAGGGAGACGGCGATGAGCGCAGCCGACGACGGCACGGACCGCAGCCTCGGACAGCTGGTGGCCACGGCCACGGCCGAGATGTCCGCGCTGGTGCACGACGAGATCGCGCTGGCCAAGGCGGAGTTCCGGCAGGACGCCAAGCGGGCGGGCATCGGCAGTGCCGCGTTCATGGTCGCGGGCGCGCTGGCACTGTTCGCGCTGCCGGTACTGAGCTTCGCCGCGGCCTACGGCATCCACAACCTCGGACTCGGGCTCGCCTGGTCCTTCCTGATCGTCGGCGGCGCCTTCCTGGTCCTCGCCGGCCTGCTGGCCCTCATCGCGATGGCCAAGATGAAGAAGATCAAGAAGCCGGAGAGGTCCATCAGCTCGGCCAAGGAGACCGCGGCCGTGCTCCAGAAAGCCAAGCCGCACCCGCGCCTGGCCCCGGTGGAACACCCGGCGCTGGAGTCTGTGACACGCTCATCGGTATGACAGCCCCTGACAGCACCGCCTCGGTCGTACGGCTCGGCATCCCCGGCGGGAAAGAGGTGTCGCACCGCGACGTCGCGGCCAACGGCGCCCGCTTCCACATCGCGGAGCTGGGCGAGGGCCCGCTGGTGCTGCTGCTGCACGGCTTTCCGCAGTTCTGGTGGACCTGGCGGCACCAGCTCACGGCCCTGGCCGACGCGGGCTTCCGCGCGGTGGCGATGGACCTGCGGGGCGTCGGCGGCAGCGACCGCACCCCCCGCGGCTACGACCCGGCGAATCTCGCGCTGGACGTCACGGGCGTCATACGGTCCCTGGGCGAGCCGGACGCCGCGCTCGTCGGGCACGACTTGGGCGGCTATCTGGCCTGGACGGCGGCGGTGATGCGGCCCAAGCTGGTGCGCCGGCTGGCCGTGTCCTCGATGCCGCACCCGCGGCGCTGGCGCTCGGCGATGCTCGCCGACGTCCGGCAGAGCGCCCGGAGTTCGCACATCTGGAACTTCCAGCGGCCCTGGCTGCCCGAACGCGCACTGACGGCGGACGGTGCGGCGCTGGTGGGCCGGATGATCCGTGACTGGTCCGGGCCCCGGCAGCCGGAGGACGAGGCGGTCGCGGTCTACCAGCGGGCGATGAGCATCCCGTCGACGGCGCACTGCTCGATCGAGCCGTACCGCTGGATGGTGCGGTCGATGGCGCGCCCCGACGGACTCCAGTTCAACCGCCGGATGAAGATGCCCGTACGGGTCCCCACACTGCATCTGCACGGCTCGCTCGACCCGGTGATGCGCACCCGCAGCGCGGCCGGCTCGGGCCAGTACGTCGAGGCACCGTACCGCTGGCGGCTGTTCGACGGCCTGGGCCACTTCCCGCACGAGGAGGACCCGGTGGCGTTCTCCACGGAGCTGATCAACTGGCTCAAGGACCCGGAACCGGATCGCTGAGCGGCCGCGCGCGGCAGCGGACCGGCGGCAACAGCGGCCCCGGGACCGACCGTTGAGGGCCGTGCCCACCTGCCGTGCGTACCGACCGTGGCGCCTGCCGTGCGCGCGGCTCCGCCATGGGCCCTACCCCGCTGAGCGGGCGGCGCGAACCGCTCGGCGGGGCTCGCCCAACCGAGGCTCGAACGTTCGTATGACGAACAGCCACTTGCCTGGCGCATAGGCCAATTGGCGGCCCCCGAGGCGGTTACGGACCTTGGGGCACGGGCAGAGTCGAGGGTATGGGCTGGACGCACGACTACCGTGACGTGGCACGCAACCGCCGCAGCAGTGCCGCTGTAGTGGGTACTCAGGACAGGGGAACCCCGGACCTCGGGTCCGGCCAATCCCCCGACCCGGCGCACCCTATGGGCATCCCGCGCATCCTGCGCCGCAGAGCGCGCTGGATGAGCGCGCGGCTACGCCATCCCCGTACCTGAACCACGGCGTACCTGAATCCACGGCGTACCTCGATCGGCCGCACCGCCGGCAGGGCGCGGGAAGCACCTCTCCCCGCGCCTGACGCGCCCTGTGGCGCGTGTCCGGCCTCGCGACCGACCGCAGGCACACCTGACCGGGCGCCGGGCACACGCGCCGGGCACACCCGCGGGGGCCTTACGGACACCGTCTGGATGCGTCTCAGGGCGGCACCCCCCTGGAGTGTGCCGCCCTGACTGCCGACCAGATAGCGCCGCCCCGGCCGGCGGCTAGATGGCGCAGCCCTGGCTGTCGGCCTGCTGCCGTGCCGTACGTCCCTTGAGGACGTCCTGGCGGACCTCGTCGGCGGTCAGCGCATAGCCGGTGTGCGAGTCGTCCAGCGACTTCGCGAAGACGACGCCGTAGACCTTGCCCTGCGGAGTGAGCAGCGGGCCGCCGGAGTTGCCCTGCCGGACCGTGGCGAAGAGGGAGTAGACATCGCGGCCGACCGTGCCGCGGTGGTAGATGTCCGGGCCGTTGGCCTGGATGCGGCCGCGGATGCGGGCGGAACGGACGTCATAGCCGCCGTTCTCCGGGAAGCCGGCGACGATGGCGCTGTTGCCGCTGTTCGCGTCCCCGTCGGCGAACTGCAGCGCCGGCGCCTCCAGGGAGGGCACTTCCAGGACCGCGATATCGCGCCGCCAGTCGTAGATCACGACCTTGGCGTCGTACGTACGGCCCTCGCCGCCCACCTGGACGGTCGGCTCGCGCACACCGCCGACCACATGGGCGTTGGTCATCACACGGTGCCGGCCGAAGACGAAGCCGCTGCCTTCGAGGACCTTGCCGCAGCCGGGGGCCGTGCCGACGACCTTGACGATGCTGCGCCTGGCCTGCGCCGCCACCGGACTGGAGGCCAGCCGGGGGTCGGGGGCCGGCACGTTGTGGATCGGCTCGTTGGAGAACGGCGTGAAGACCTGCGGGAAGCCGTTCTGCGCGAGGACCGAGGAGAAGTCCGCGAACCAGGTGCCGGCCTGCTGGGGCATCACCCGGGACACACCGAGCAGCACCTTGGAGTTGCGGACCTCCTTGCCGAGCGTCGGCAGGGACGTACCGGCCAGCGCCGAGCCGATCAGCCAGGCGACCAGCAGCATCGCCAGGACGTTGACCAGCGCGCCGCCGGTCGCGTCCAGGGCTCTCGCCGGTGACCAGGTGATGTGGCGGCGCAGTTTGTTGCCCCAATGGGTGGTGAGCGCCTGGCCCACGGATGCGCACACGATCACGATGGCAACCGCCGCGATGGCCGCGAAGCTGCCGGGTGTCGCATCTCCGGTGATCTCGTTCCAGATCACGGGCAGCAGATAGACCGCGATCAGACCGCCTCCGAGGAAGCCGATCACGGACAGGATGCCGACGACAAAGCCTTGCCGATAGCCGATGATCGCGAACCACACGGCCGCGACCAGTAGCAAGATGTCCAGGACGTTCACGCCGGACACCGTCTCATGAGCGCCAGTCCAGTGGGACCGCCTTGTCACGGTCCCACGGAATCTCCCAGCCGGCGTAGTGCAGGATCCGGTCGATCACTCCGGCCGTAAAACCCCAGACCAGGGCATTCTCGACAAGGAACGCGGGTCCGGTGTGGCCACTGGGATGGCAGGTTGTCACCCGATGGGCCGGGTCCGTGAGATCCGCCACGGGAACCGTGAAGACCCGGGCGGTCTCCGCCTGGTCGACCGCGCCGACCGGGCTCGGCCGGCGCCACCACCCCAGGACCGGTGTCACCACGAAGCCGCTGACGGGGATGTAGAGCCGCGGCAGCACGCCGAAGACCTGTACACCGGAAGGATCGAGGCCGGTCTCCTCCTGGGCCTCGCGCAGCGCCGCCCGCACGGGGCCGGGGCCGTCGGGGTCGCCGTCCTCCGGGTCGAGGGCGCCACCGGGGAAGGAGGGCTGGCCGGCATGCGAGCGCAGGGTCCCGGCGCGCTCCATCAGAAGCAGCTCGGGACCGCGGGCGCCGTGGCCGAAGAGGATGAGCACGGCGGACTGCCGGCCTCCGCTCTTGGGCGGCAGGAAGCGGCTGAGCTGGCGTGGCTCGATCGTGGCGGCCGCGCGGGCCACCGGGGCCAGCCACTCGGGCAGGCCGTCGGCGGTGACCGTGGCGTCCCGGCCGGACGCCGCCTCGGACGCCGCGCCGGACGCCGCTGCGCGGACGTCCGCTTCCTCGCCGTACCGCTGCTCCCGTGCGCTCCTCATACGCGCCCCCTCAGGCCTGGCATCGATCGTCGGTCACCTCTGGCGGCCGCCTCATGAGGCGGCCACCGGGGGCGCCATCGGGGGCGCGGGCTTCCCCGGATAGCCGGCCGGCGGCTTCAGCCGCTGCCCCGGCTGACCGCCGAGCTCGTACTTCAGCAGCTTCTTCGCCTTCTCCGGGTCCGTCTCGCCCTCGCCGTACGCGGGGCACAGGGGGGCGATGGGGCAGGCGCCGCAGGCAGGCTTGCGGGAGTGGCAGACGCGGCGGCCGTGGAAGACCACCCGGTGCGAGAGCATCGTCCACTCGCTCTTGGGGAAGATCTCGGCGACATCCGCCTCGACCTTCTCGGCGTCCTCGGCGGTGGTCCAGCCGAAACGGCGGGCGAGCCGGCCGAAGTGGGTGTCGACGGTGATGCCCGGGACGCCGAAGGCGTTGCCCAGCACCACATTGGCGGTCTTGCGGCCGACCCCGGGGAGGGTGACAAGGTCCTCCAGGCGCCCTGGCACCTCACCGCCGAAGCGGTCGCGCAGCGCGGCCGACAGACCGAGCAGCGACTTCGTCTTGGCCCGGAAGAAGCCGGTCGGCCGGATCAGCTCCTCCAGCCGCTCCGGATCCATCGCGGCCATGTCCTCGGGCGTCGGGCAGACCGCGAAGAGGCGCGGGGTGGTCTGGTTGACCCTCAGGTCGGTGGTCTGCGCGGACAGGACCGTGGCGACCAGCAGCTCGAAGGGGTTGGTGAAGTCCAGCTCGGGGTGGGCGTACGGATACAGCTCGGCCAGCTCGCGGTTGATCCGGCGGGCCCGCCGGACCATGGCGACACGCGACTCGGGCTTGCGCGCGGGGGTCTTCTTGGCGGCCTTCTTGGCGGAGGCCTTCGGGGCGGTCTTCTCGGCCGCCGTCTTCTTGGCGGCGGCCGTCTTCTTGGCGGCGGTCGTCTTCTTGGCGGCGGTCGTCTTGGCCACCGCCGTCTCCTTTGTCGCCGCCGTCCGCTTTGCCGGGGCCGTCTCCTTGGCCGCCGCCTTCGTCGTGGCGGTCTTCTTGGCGACGGCCTTCTGCGCGGTGGCCTTCTTCGTGACGGCCTTCTTCGCCGCGGCCTTCGTGGCCGCCGCCGGCTGCTCTGGGGGTTCGTTCACGGCGGCCTTCTTCCCTGCCGAGGTCCTGCCTACCGGGGTCTTCTTCACGGAGGTCTGCGAGGTGGTGTCCTGCGCCGCCGGTCGCGACGCGCCAGGCTTGAGGGTGTCCGGCGCCCTGCCGGACGTCACCCCGGAGGGCGATTTGTTACTTTTATCGGAATTCGATGTGCGGCCGGACGGCTGTTCGCCCACAGCGGAATCACGCCCTGCGCTCACTCTTCCGGCCCCCCACTCCTCTGCGCTCACCGGCGTATTGGACACTCGGCCAGACTAAGGCCAGCCACTGACATCCGGCTTGATCGCTGTGATTCCTGACCCCAATCGGCCCCCTGCCTTATGGCTCGGGGCACCGGTCCGGCAAACTTGTGATTGATCGCACTGTTTTGCATTCCGGCATGATGGGGACCACAGTCCCCCGGAGCATGTCGACAAGGAGAGATCTCGTGGACGACGTTCTGCGGCGCGCACCGCTCTTCGCGGCGCTCGATGACGAGCAGGCGGCCGAGCTGCGCGCCTCAATGGGAGAGGTCACGCTCGCCCGCGGCGACGCCCTGTTCCACGAAGGGGACCCCGGCGACCGCCTGTACGTGGTCACCGAGGGCAAGGTGAAGCTGCACCGCACTTCCCCGGACGGCCGGGAGAACATGCTCGCCGTTCTCGGCCCCGGCGAGCTGATCGGGGAGCTTTCGCTCTTCGACCCGGGCCCGCGTACGGCCACGGCCTCCGCCCTCACCGAGGTCAAGCTGCTCGGCCTGGGCCACGGCGACCTTCAGCCCTGGCTGAACGCCCGCCCCGAGGTGGCCACGGCCCTGCTGCGTGCGGTGGCCCGCCGACTGCGCAAGACCAACGACCAGATGTCCGATCTGGTCTTCTCGGACGTGCCGGGCCGGGTGGCCCGCGCCCTGCTCGACCTGTCGCGCCGCTTCGGCGTGCAGTCCGAGGAGGGCATCCATGTCGTCCACGACCTCACGCAGGAGGAGCTGGCCCAGCTGGTAGGTGCCTCCCGCGAGACCGTCAACAAGGCCCTCGCGGACTTCGCAGGCCGCGGCTGGCTGCGTCTGGAGGCGCGCGCCGTGATCCTGCTGGACGTGGAGCGGCTGGCCAAGCGCTCGCGCTGACCCCCGCAGACGTCCTGGAAGGGCCCCGCTCCGGCGGGGCCCTTCGTCATGGGGTCACGGGGCCGCAGCTTCCTTCGTGAGGGGTCTGCCGCTTCCTTCGTGAGGTGCCCGTCGCTTCCTTCTTCAGGGCCCGCGGAATCACCGGCTCCGCCCGTAACGCAGTCACGTGCCCCCCCGTAAACAGGTCGCCGCACCACCGCCCTCCTGGCCATAGTGGCGCCATGACCGAAAACGGGGCGGGGCTGGACCGGGACGGCTACTTCCTGCGGGAAGGCTCCCTGGACCGCGTCTCCGCGCCGTTCGCGCCCGTCGTGGCGGAGCTCGGCGCCCGGACCGGCGCATACTTCGGCCGCGGCCGCCTGCACAGCAGCTATCTCTTCGGCAGCGTCCCGCGCGGCACCGCCGTCCCCGGGGTCTCCGACCTTGACGCGCTGATCGCCCTGCGGGACGAGCCGACCGATGCCGACCGCGCTGCCGTCCGAGCCGTCGAGCACAGCCTGGATGCCGCGTTTCCGCAGATCAACGGCGTGGGAATCCTGCTGTTCGGTGCGCACCGGCTGCGCAGCGAGCGGGAGCGGTACGACCTCGGATGGTTCGTGGCCTGTCTGTGCACCCCGGTCAGCGGTCCGGATCTCGCCGCCGAGCTGCCCCGCTACCGTCCCACCTCGCTCCTCGCCCGCGAGACCAACGGCGACCTCTTCCGCAGCCTGCCCGGTCTGCGCGAGAAGGCGGCGGCGGCCACTACGGAAGCCGAGCGCACCCGGCTGACCCGGGGTGTGGCGCGCCGGCTGGTGCGCACCGGATTCACCCTGGTCATGCCGCGCTGGGGTGGCTGGACGAGCGATCTCACCGAGTCCGCCGAGGTGTTCGGCCGCTACTACCCGGCGTACGCCGGGCAGATGCACGCCGCGGCGCGCGCCGCCCGGGCGCCCGCCGCGTACCCGGAGCTGCTGGACGACCTGCTCACCGGCCTCGCCCCCTGGCTGGCCGCGGAGTATCTGGCCGTCCACGGGGCGAAGGCGCCCCCGCCCCGGGCGGGCTGACGGCGCCTCTCAGCCGGGCCAGGCCCCGGGGCCGGACCCGTCCTCGCCCTCGGCCCCGCCCCGGCCGACCACCCGGCCCGGAGTTCCCCGGCCGCCGGCCCTCGTCCCCGCCGGCCGCCGTCAGCTCTCGATCAGCCCGTGTTCGCCCAGGTAGTCCAGCTGTGCCCGCACGGACAGCTCGGCGGCCGGCCACAGCGAGCGGTCGACATCGGCATAGACGTTCGCGACGACCTCGGAGGGTGAGCGGTGGCCGGCCTCGACCGCGGTCTCCACTTGGGCGAGCCGGTGCGCGCGGTGCGCCAGATAGAACTCCACCGCCCCCTGGGCGTCGTTCAGCACCGGCCCGTGGCCCGGGAGGACCGTCGCCACCCCGTCGTCGACCGTCAGGGAGCGCAGCCGGCGCAGCGAGTCCAGATAGTCGCCCAGCCGCCCGTCGGGGTGTGCGACCACAGTGGTGCCGCGCCCCAGGATCGTGTCGCCGGTGAGTACCGCGCGGTCGGCCGGGAGGTGGAAGGAGAGCGAGTCGGCGGTGTGGCCCGGTGTGGGCACCACGCGCAGTTCCAGGCCTCCGGTGGTGATGACATCGCCCGCGGCAAGCCCCTCGTCGCCCAGGCGCAGCGCCGGGTCCAGCGCCCGTACGGCCGAACGGGTCAGTTCGGCGAAGCGGGCGGCGCCATCGGAGTGGTCGGGGTGACCGTGGGTCAGCAGGGTCAGTGCGATGCGCTTGCCGGCCCGCTCGGCGGTCTCGATGACGGCCCGCAGATGGCTCTCGTCGAGCGGCCCGGGATCGATGACGACGGCGAGATCGGAATCCGGCTCGGCGACGATCCAGGTGTTGGTGCCGTCCAGCGTCATCGGCGACGGGTTCGGGGCCAGTACACACCGGGCCCGCGCGGTCGCCTGCCCGGCGATCACACCGCCACGGGGCTGACCGGGGAGGGCGGATGCTTCGGTCATGCGGGGGTCCCTCCCGAGGGGCCGGGGCTGTCCGAGGGGCCGGGGCCGTCCGGGCCGGGGCCGTCCCCGGGGGAACGGGTGTCGGCAGGGGCACCGGAATCAGTGCCGGCATCGGTATCGGCACCGGCATCGGCATCGGCATCGGTATCGGCACCGGCACCGGCACCGGTCTGGGCGATGTGCTTGGTGAACTCGTCGTGCCCCGGCCAGCTCAACTCGATCTCACCGCCCACGAGGCGGGCCCGCGCCAGCACCGGCGTCAGGTTCTGGGCCTCCGCCCCGGCCAGCACCTCCGCGGAGGTGGCGTACGGCTGGAGCGAGCGCAGGGTCGCGATGGTCGGCGGCATCATCAGCAGCTCACCGCGGTCGTAGCCGCCCGCCGCCTCCTCGGGCCGGATCCACACCGTACGGTCCGCCTCCGTGGAGGCGTTCCAGGTGCGCTGGCCCTCGGGAAGCGCGGCGACGAAGAACCAGGTGTCGTAGCGCCGCGGCTCGAACTCGGGGGTGATCCAGCGGGCCCAGGCACCGAGCAGGTCGGAGCGCAGGACCAGGCCGCGGCGGCCCAGGAAGTCGGCGAAGGACAGCTCATGGGCGACGAGGGCGGCGCGGTCGGCCTCCCAGTCCTCGCCGGTGGTGTCCGCGACGACCGTGTCGGCCGAGGCGCCCGCGAGCAGCACGCCCGCCTCCTCGAACGTCTCGCGGACCGCCGCGCAGACGATGGCCTGCGCGGTCGCCGGGTCGACGCCCATACGGACCGCCCACTGGGCACGCGACGGGCCGGCCCAGGCCACCGGTCGCTCGTCGCGTGGATCGACGGAACCGCCCGGATAGGCGTACGCGCCTCCGGCGAAGGCCATGGAGGTGCGTCTGCGCAGCATGTGGACGGTGGGGCCGCCGGAGGCGGAGTCCCGCAGCAGCAGGACGGTGGCGGCCCGCCGGGGCTCGGCAGGGGTCAGCTCGCCGTTCGCGAGTGCCCGGATGCGGTCCGGCCACTCCGGTGGGTACCACTGGCCGTTGGTCGTGGACGACATGGCCGGATGCTATGCGCTCGCGCGCGGATGTTCGAGGGCGTCTTTCGCGCCGGAGGGCCCCTGCTGACGAGGGGCCCTCCGGCACACGGCGCACGCTTCGGGCGCAGAGCCCGTACGGGTCCTGGCCCGGCGCCCTAACGGGGTGTCTTCCCGGCGCCGTTACAGGGTGTCTACTCGGCGATCTCGACCTGGATCTCGACCTCGACGGGAGCGTCCAGCGGCAGCACCGCCACACCCACCGCGGACCGGGCGTGCACGCCCTTGTCGCCAAGGATCTCGCCCAGCAGCTCGCTGGCGCCGTTGAGGACACCCGGCTGGCCGGTGAAGTCCGGCGCGGAGGCCACAAAACCGACGACCTTCACGACCCGCTGGATCTTGTCCAGGTCGCCGATGACGGACTTCACGGCGGCCAGCGCGTTGAGTGCGCAGGTCGCGGCGAGTTCCTTGGCCTGCTCGGCGCTGACCTCGGCACCGACCTTGCCGGTGACCGGCAGCGCGCCGTCCACCATCGGCAGCTGGCCGGAGGTGTACACATAGGCGCCGGAGCGCACCGCGGGCTGGTAGGTGGCCAGCGGCGGCACGACCTGCGGCAGCTTGAGCCCGAGCGCCGCGATCTTGTCCTCCGCCGCGCTCACGCCTTCTCCCGCTTCAGGTAGGCCACCAACTGCTCGGGGTTGTTCGGGCCGGGCACGACCTGGACGAGCTCCCAGCCGTCCTCGCCCCAGGTGTCCAGAATCTGCTTCGTCGCGTGCACCAGCAGCGGCACGGTCGCGTATTCCCACTTGGTCATGGGCCGAGCGTAATGCCTGTCCACGAGCGCGGTGGACGCCGTCCGCCGCGGGCCGCCCGCACCCCTTCCGTACGGCGCTCCGACGGCGCGGCCGCCCGACCCCTACGGAGCATCCCGGAACCTTCCCGGAGAAGCCGCGGGAAGATTCTCCGGGGCTTCCCAGGCGTATCCCGTGCGTAGCCGGGACGCGGACTGGTTAGGCTCCTTTGCGTGAGCAGGCTCCATGTCGTCAGCGGCAAGGGCGGCACCGGCAAGACCACGGTCGCCGCTGCCCTCGCCCTCGCCCTGGCCACCGAGGGACGACGAACCCTCCTGGTCGAGGTCGAGGGCCGGCAGGGCATTGCCCAGTTGTTCGAAACAGAAGCGCTTCCTTACGAGGAACGCAAGATCGCGGTGGGTCCGGCATCGGACGGTGCGTCGCCGTGGGGCTCCCCCCGGGCGGAGTCCGCGGGAGAGTCCTCCCGGAGCGGCGCCGGAAGACGGTCGGGCGGGGAGGTCCACGCCCTGGCCATCGACGCCGAACGCGCCCTTCTGGACTACCTCCAGATGTTCTACAAGCTCGGCAGCGCGGGCCGGGCGCTGAAGAAGCTCGGCGCGATCGACTTCGCCACGACCATCGCGCCGGGTCTGCGGGACGTCCTGCTGACCGGCAAGGCGTGCGAAGCGGTGCGCCGCAAGGACAAGAGCGGAAAGTTCGTCTACGACGCGGTCGTGATGGACGCCCCGCCGACCGGCCGGATCACCCGCTTTCTGAACGTCAACGACGAGGTCGCCGGCCTCGCGAAGATCGGCCCGATCCACAATCAGGCGCAGGCCGTGATGCGCGTCCTCAAGTCGCCCGAGACCGCGGTGCATCTGGTGACGCTCCTGGAGGAGATGCCGGTCCAGGAGACCGCCGACGGCGTCGCCGAGCTGCGCGCCGCCGGCATCCCCGTGGGCGGCGTCGTCATCAACATGACCCGCCCGGCGCTGCTGGACAACGGCGCCCTCGACAGCGCCGCCCGCGGGGCGCGTACGGGCGTCGCCAAGGCGCTCTCCGAGGCCGGTCTGGGCGGCGCCCGCCGCGGCGGCCTGGCGGACCGGCTGATCGACCCCCTGCTGGAGCAGGCGCGCGAACACGCCGAGCGGGTCGAGCTGGAGCGCGCCGAACACGCCGAACTGACCGCAATCGGCCTGCCCACCTACGAGTTGGAGCTGCTCCCCGAGGGAGTGGACCTCGCCGGGCTCTACCGCCTGGCGAGAGACCTGCGGAAACAGGGGCCCATATGACCTCGGACACCACGACGCTGGACGCCTCGGCCCCGCGGCTCGAGGTCGATGCGCTGATCGACGACCCGCACACCCGCATCGTGGTGTGCTGCGGCTCGGGAGGCGTCGGCAAGACCACGACCGCCGCGGCCCTGGGTGTACGCGCCGCCGAGCGCGGCCGCCGGGTCGTCGTACTGACCATCGACCCGGCCAGACGGCTGGCCCAGTCCATGGGCATCTCCGAGCTCGACAACGTCCCGCGCCAGGTCAAGGACGTCGACGAGAGCGCGGGCGGCGAACTGCACGCGATGATGCTGGACATGAAGCGCACCTTCGACGAGATCGTCGAGGGCCATGCGGACGCCGAGCGGTCCCGCGCCATCCTGGAGAACCCCTTCTACCAGTCCCTGTCGGCCGGTTTCGCGGGCACGCAGGAGTACATGGCCATGGAGAAGCTCGGCCAGCTCCGCGCGAACGACGAGTGGGACCTGATCATCGTCGACACCCCGCCGAGCCGCTCCGCACTGGACTTCCTGGACGCGCCCAAGCGCCTCGGCTCCTTCCTGGACGGCAAGTTCATCCGGGTGCTGATGGCGCCGGCGAAGGTCGGCGGCCGGGCCGGCATGAAGTTCCTCAACGTCGGCATGTCGATGATGACCGGCACCCTCAGCAAGCTCATGGGCGGTCAACTGCTGCGCGATGTGCAGACCTTCGTGGCCGCCATGGACACCATGTTCGGCGGCTTCCGCACCCGCGCGGACGCCACCTACCGCCTGCTGCAGGCGCCCGGCACGGCGTTCCTCGTGGTGGCCGCGCCGGAGCGGGACGCGCTGCGCGAGGCGGCGTACTTCGTCGAGCGGCTGGCCGCCGAGCAGATGCCGCTGGCCGGCCTCGTGCTGAACCGGGTGCACGGCAGCGGCGCCGCCCAACTGAGCGCCGAGCGCGCCCTGGCCGCCGCGGAGGCCCTGACCGACCGCATGGCGGAGGACACCCACGCGGACACGATGCCGGACACGGACACCGAGGCGGCCCCGGTCGCAGCGGCCGGCCCCGACCACGGCTCCGCCATGGATGCCGGCCCGGCTCCCGGCCGCGCAGAAAATAATCTTGAAACCACCGGCATTGTGGATCTCGACGGCGGGAAGGCTGGATCACGTACCGCCGGCGGCCTCTCCCCCGCTGCCGCGGCGGATCATGTGGCACCCACGTCGGTCTCGGCGGCGCAACTGGCCGCCGGGCTGCTACGGCTGCACGCGGAACGTATGCAGGTCCTCGCGCGCGAACGTCGCACGCGGGACCGCTTCACCGCGCTGCATCCCGAGGTTCCGGTGACCGAGGTCGCCGCGCTGCCCGGCGATGTCCATGACCTCGCAGGGCTGCGTGCCATCGGCGACCGCCTGGCACTGAACCCCACGGACACCGACGGCTGAGCCCTACGCACGGCCGGCTCAGCCACTCACCCCACAGCGCCCGTCACCACTCACGAAGCGCCTCTCCACTCACGAAACACCTCTCACCAGCGCGCACAACAGGTAGGCACACGCACACCGGCACGTCCGCACGCCGACGCATGTCACACACAGCCAAGTGTCACACCGCACCACCTGCGCACGCCCCGGGCGCCCCACACCTGGCAGCCCGACTACCGGACGCCCCACTGCCGGAGCCCCTAACCCTCGGAGCACCTAACTCCCGGGCGTCACAACAACACTGATGGCACGTCACCACGCACCACTCAGAACGCGCCACCAGCAAGAACTTCTCGGCCAAATCTCCCGGCCACAGTCTGCGGACTACGGGACACAGCCCGCAGGTGCCCGCCTACCCGACCGCGGCGAACTCGTCGAACATCTCGTCCTCGCAGTCCAACGGCAGGATGCCCGTGCTGCGCTCGTACTCCGTGCGCGCTGTCTCCAACAGCCGACGCCATGACGTCACGGTCGGGCGGCGACGCAGCAGCGCCCTCCGCTCGCGCTCGGTCATCCCGCCCCACACGCCGAACTCCACCCGGTTGTCCAGGGCATCGGCCAGGCATTCCGTGCGTACCGGACACCCGGTGCACACTGCCTTGGCGCGGTTCTGCGCTGCCCCTTGTACGAACAGTTCATCCGGATCGGTAGTGCGGCAGGCTGCCTGTGCACTCCAGTCGGTTACCCAGCTCATGCTGGCGCCGTCCTCTCCCGAATCGAGGCTCCCCCACGGCGGCAATCGGCATATTCACCGTTGCCAGTTGAGGACGTTACGGAAGGCAGGCAGGGCGCAACACCCCCTTCGGGCCCAATCTTGAATGGCCCGAACGGACTATGCGTACGCGGCAGATCACCCAACGGAGTGACCGAACGACATACGTCACGTTGCGCACAAGACGGGACAGTTCACCGTCCTGACACGGGGTTTCTCTCGACATACACGGGCACGTGGGGGCGCGGCCCGCGGGAGGAGGGGGTTGACGAACCGATGCGTAACCGTTCAGCTGTGGTAGCTGAGAACAGGCTAAACGAACAGGTGCGCCCCTGTCCGGCGATTGAGAACGTAGGGTGCCCTCATGCCTAAGAAGCGCGATGGCGGGGGTCTGCCCAGGACTCAGCAGGCCGCCAAGTTCCTCGGTGTCAGCGTCCTGGCCGGAGCGGTGCTCGCCGGCCTTGCGCTCCCGGCGGCCGGGGCGCTGGGCCTGACCGCCAAGGGATCGGTCGAGGGCTTCGACGACATCCCGGCGAACCTCAAGACGCCGCCGCTCAGCCAGCGGACCCGGATTCTGGACGCCAAGGGCGGCGAGATCGCCAAGGTCTACTCCCGTGACCGTACGGTCGTCGACCTCAAGGACATGTCGCCGTACATCCAGAAGGCGATCGTCGCGATCGAGGACGCGCGCTTCTACCAGCACGGCGCCGTCGACGTGAAGGGCATCCTGCGGGCGCTCAACAAGAACGCCCAGTCCGGAGCCGTCTCCCAGGGCGCCTCGACGCTGACCCAGCAGTATGTGAAGAACGTCTTCATCGAAGAGGCGGGCGACAACCCGGACAAGGTCGCGCAGGCCACCCAGCAGACCCTCGGCCGCAAGGTCAAGGAGCTCAAGTACGCGATCCAGGTCGAGAAAGAGCTCGGCAAGCGCAAGATCCTGCAGAACTATCTCAACATCACGTTCTTCGGGCAGCAGGCCTACGGCATCGAGGCGGCCGCCCAGCGCTACTTCAGCAAGCACGCCAAGGACCTGGACCTCGGGGAGTCGGCGCTGCTGGCGGGCATCGTCCAGTCGCCCAGCCGCTACGACCCGGTCAATGACCCGCAGGAGGCCACCCGGCGGCGCAACACCGTGCTGCAGCGGATGGCCGATATGAAGGACGTCACCCAGGCGGAGGCCGACGCGGCCGCCAAGAAGCCGATCAAGCTGGCGGTCAGCCGCCCCAAGAACGGCTGCATCACCGCCTCCCATGGCGCCGGCTTCTTCTGCGACTACATCCGCACGGTCTTCCTCCGCGACAAGTCGTTCGGCAAGAGCCGGAAGGTCCGTCTGCAGCGCTGGAACGAGGGCGGCATGACGATCCGCACCACCCTCGACCCGCAGACCCAGAAGTCGGTGCAGGCGTCGCTCAAGGACCACGTCTACGAGGACGACCCGGTCGCCTCGGCCGCCACCATCGTCGAACCGGGCACCGGCAAGATCCTCGGCATGGGCCAGTCGCGCCCGTACGGATTCGGTGAGAACGAGACCGTGATCAACCTCTCGGTCAACCACGACATGGGCGGTGGCGCCGGTTACCTGCCCGGGTCGACCTTCAAGCCGGTGGTCGCGGCGGCCGCGCTGGAGCAGGGGACGGATCCGGAGCAGGAGTACCCGTCGCCGTACCGGATGCCGTACCCCAGCCCCGTCCAGACCTGTGACGGCCAATGGCAGGGCAACGGCTCCGAGAACGTCGAGAACGAGAACAAGGAAGAGGTCGGCCCGTACGCCATGAAGGAGGCGACCGCGAAGTCGGTCAATACCTACTTCGTGCAGCTGATCAGCAACATCGGCGTCTGCCCCGTGGTCAACATGGCGCAGAAGATGGGCATCGAGCGGGCGGACGGCAAGGCGCTGCAGCAGGTTCCGTCGATGACACTCGGCACCCAGGAGATGTCGCCGCTCACGATGGCGGCCGGCTATGCCGCCTTTGCCGGCGGCGGCCGGTACTGCTCGCCGGTGGCCATCGAGTCGATCACCGACGCACGCGGCCGCGCGCTGAAGGTCCCGCAGACCAGCTGCCGCACCGCCATGTCCAAGAAGACCGCGGACACGATCAACACGCTGCTCAAGGGTGTGGTCGAGGACGGCACCGGCAAAGAGGCCGGGCTCAAGGGCCGCGACAGCGCCGGCAAGACCGGCACCACCGACAGCCGCTACGCCGCCTGGTTCGTCGGCTACACCCCCAACGCGGCCGGCGCGGTCTGGGTCGGCGACCCGCAGCACAAGCGCAAGATGTACAACATCACCATCGGCGGCGTGCCGCACGACAAGGTCTACGGCGCCGACACCCCCGGCCCCATCTGGCGCGATGCCATGTCCGGCGCGCTGGCCGGCCGGCCCGCGCCCACCCTTCCCACCGTCGCGATCGACGATCCCGCGAAGGACAAGAGCCAGGGCGACGAGGGCGACAAGGGCCGCGGCAAGCACAAGCCCGGCCGGGGCGGCCGCGGCGGCGACAACAAACCGGGCGGCGGCTGGCACATTCCCGGCTTCCCCGACATCCTGGGCGGCGGCAACGGCGGCTGGTGAACGGCTGATTGGCGCGAACGGCCAAGAAGGATGCCGGCCCGTACGGCGGCGCCGGATGCCGGCCCGGCCCGTACGGCGAAGGACACCGACCCGTACAACGAAAGATGAGGGGCGCCCCACTACATGGGGGCGCCCCTCATCTTTCCCTGAAAAGCTCCGTCCGGGCCGCTCAGCCGGCGAGCAGCTTCTTCACCACCGCGGCCACCCGGCCGCCCTCGGCGCGGCCCGCCACCTGCGGGTTGACGATCTTCATCACGGCACCCATCGCCCGCGGCCCCTCGGCACCGGCGCCCTTGGCCTCGGCCACGGCCGCCGCGACCAGCTGCTCCAGCTCGTCGTCGGTCAGCTGCTTGGGCAGATAGTCGGCAAGCACCTCGCCCTCGGCACGCTCCCGCTCCGCCGAATCGCCCCGGCCACCCTTCTCGAAGGCGTCCGCGGCCTCCCGGCGCTTCTTCGCCTCCCGCGCGATGATCTTCTCGACCTCGCCGTCGGACAGCTCGCGCGCCTCGGTGCCCGCGACCTCCTCCTTCTGGATCGCGGTCAGCGTGAGACGGAGGGTGGAGGAACGCAGTTCGTCGCGCGCCTTGATCGCGGTGGTGAGGTCGTCCTGCAGCTTGGACTTGAGCGTGGTCATGCCGTTGAGTATGCCCCCACCCGCCGACAACCACCGCGCCTTTCCCTCCCCGCGCCGCCACGCCGCCACCGCGCCGGGCGGCTCCCACCCGCTGCATCCACCCCCCGCACTCTGCGACGATGGGTGCATGCGCGCGCGATACGGAGTACCCCTGACCCTGACCGCAGTCGGCGCGGCCGGCCTGGCCTACGCCGCCGGCTTCGAAGTCCGCTCCTTCCGCCTCCGACGCGTCACCGTGCCCGTACTGCCCCGCGGCATGCGGCCGTTGCGCGTCCTGCAGGTCTCCGACATCCACATGGTCAGCGGACAGCGCAAGAAGCAGCGCTGGCTGCAGTCGCTCGCCGGGCTGCGCCCCGACTTCGTCATCAACACGGGAGACAACCTCTCCGACACCGAAGGCGTCCCCGAGGCGCTGGACGCGCTCGGCCCGCTGATGGAGTTCCCCGGCGCCTACGTCTTCGGCTCCAACGACTACTACGGCCCCAAGCTGCGCAATCCCGCCCGCTACCTCATCGAGCGGGCCCAGGGCAGGCACGGCCTCAACGGCAATGCACCCGCCGTGGGCGTCGTCCACAACCCGTGGGAAGAGCTGCGCGACGCCTTCGACGCGGCCGGCTGGGTCGGGCTGTCCAACTCCCGCGGCCGCCTCAAGCTGGAGGGCATCGAGATCGCCCTGACCGGCCTGGACGACCCGCACATCAAGCGTGACCGCTACGCCGAGGTCGCCGGCGGCCCGGAGTCCGGCGCCGATCTCTCGCTGGCCGTCGTCCACGCCCCTTACCTGCGCTCCCTGGACGCCTTCACCGCCGACGGCTATCCGCTGATCCTGGCCGGCCACACCCACGGCGGCCAGCTCTGCATCCCCTTCTACGGCGCCCTGGTCACCAACTGCGACATCGACACCGACCGGGTGAAGGGCCTGTCCACCCACACCGCCGCCGGCCACACCTCCTACCTCCACGTCTCCGCCGGCTGCGGCACCAACCGCTACACCCCGGTCCGCTTCGCCTGCCCGCCGGAGGCGACGCTGCTGACGCTTACGGCGCGGGGCTGAGCCTTAGGGGCCACCCCTAATGGCGGGGGGCTGGCCCTGGCGGCGCGGGGCTGAGGCGGTCCGGAGCTGAGGTGATCCGGGGCAGATGCGGCCCGGGGCACCCTGGGCCTGGGCACCCTGGACCCGGGGTCCGGTGCCCCGTACCGGGAGCCTGCCGGACGGGCGTCCGTCTCCTGCCAGGCGGGCGCGGCCGCCTTACCGGAGGGCCCCTACCGGGCAGCCGCCTTGCCCAGCGGCCGCCTTACCCGATGGCCGCCTTGCCCAACCTCCGTGTGCCGGCTCCGTCTGCCGGATGGGCGTTTTGCCCGACGAGGTCTCCCGCACCCGTTGATCATCCCTCTACCGTGGAGAGATGTCCGATCCCACCCGGACCTCACAGTCCACGCGCCACGCCACCGGCCCGGCCGGCGCCGCCGCCCGCACCCCGGCAGCGGCCGTCGCCCCCACCAGCCGCCACCCCCTGGCAGCCGCCTTCCGCCTCCTCATCACCGCGGCCGCCCTGACGGGCGTCATCCTGGCGGCCCTCGGCACCCCCGCCCCGGCCCAGCTCCTCACCCGCTTCACCGTGCAGGCCAACTTCGCCGCGGCACTGGTCTCCGCCTGCTCCGCGCACCGCGCCTGGACCGGCCGCCACCCCGTGAGCCCCCGTATCGCCGGCGCGCTCGTCCCCTTCCTCGTCCTCCCCGCCCTCCTCCACCACGTCCTCCCGGCCGGCGACACCACCGCCTTCACCTTGCCCGCCACCACCCCGGGCGTCGCTCAAGCCCTCTCCCCTCAGCTCCTCTACGCCGTCACCCCGCTCGCCACCCTCGCCGACTGGCTCCTGCTCACCACCCCCCGCGGCTTCCGCCCCTCCTACGCCTGGCAGTGGCCGGCCTACCCCCTGCTCTACCTCGCCTTCACCCTTGCCCTCCCCACCACCACCGGCGCCCCCTCCCCCACCGTCACCTCTGCCCTCACCCTCGGCCTGGCCATCTGCGCGCTCCCCTTGATCACCATCGGGATCGACCAGGTCAGGCCCGCTCCCCGGCTCCACAACAACCGGATTTCGCCTACGGGGATCAGTCCGCTAAAGTAGAGCTCGTTGCTTCGGGGTGTAGCGCAGCTTGGCAGCGCGCTTCGTTCGGGACGAAGAGGTCGTGGGTTCAAATCCCGCCACCCCGACTGAAGAAACAACATCGGGCCCGGTGCTGAGAGATCAGCACCGGGCCCGATGTGTTGTGCGGCCCGTTCGGGGCGCGATTCGGGGACGACTTCGGAATCGGGTCCCGTGGAACCGCACCGCGCGGCCGCTGCTGTCTGTGCGCGGGGAGGCCGTCGAGCCAGGAACCTGTGATCTCGGGCACACTCCACTGTTGCGCCGGTGCCGACCGGCATGCCGGTACCGCCCGTTTCCGGCAGGTGCCCGACCGCTGCCGGTGCGGAGCGTGCGCCCTTCGGCGTTCTCACGCGACGCACGGCGCGGGTCGTGCCAGTGGTGCACCGTCAGGACCGCCATGGCCGCGTCGAAGGTCCCGTCCGGAAAGGGACGTTGCGCGGCCCCGGCGAGGACCTTCCTCGGGCCCGGATGCCGGCCGAGCATGACCGGGGTCGGATCGACGGCGGTGACCTCCGCGTCCGACGGCTCGTAGGAACCTGTCCCCGCACCGACGTTGACCACCGTGCGCGCCCCGCCCAGGGCCCGTGGCGGCGCCCTTCACGACCGGGTCCGGGTCGCGCCGCGCCGCGAAAACTGCGCCGCGCCATTCGTCACCGGTCCCTCCCCTCGTGGGGACCGGTGCCGAATGGCGCAGGCGGGGGCGGTCCGCGCCGGGTGGCGCGGAGCGTGGACGGTGCCGGGTCCCGGGGGCACCGTGCGAGCGGTCCGGAGGGACCGGCTCCACGGGTTCCCCGGGCTCATGAGCCGAGACCGTCACATGGCTCGTGAGTCCGGCAGCAGGTGGCCGGGAACAGGCATCAAGAAGTGCTTCTCCGGGGCTGAGCCGGTGGCTTGCCGGAGTAGGGCACCCCTTGATGCGCCGTTGGGAAGTGATCCTGCCAGGTGACGTTCCCCCTGGGGAGATTCCGGTATCGGGCCGAGGTCTTCGCCGCAGGTCAGGCCGCTAAGGTGAGTTTTCCGGTCCGGATGTCCAGATGCGGGGGAAGGAAGGGGGGAGGCCGTGAGTTCCGACGCAGGGGCACGCACAGCCTTCGCGGAACGTCTCGCGCTGCTGTACAAGGAGGCCGGCAACCCTCCGCTCAAGAAGGTGGCCGAGGCGGTCGTCCGGCTCCAGCGGGTCGACGAACGAGGGCGGCCCGTGCGGGTGTCCGTGCAGCGGATCAGCGACTGGCGGCGGGCCAAGAACGTGCCCGCGCAGTTCGCCGCGCTCGCCGCGGTGCTGCACATCCTGATCCCCCAGGCACGGCGCCAGCGGCCCACCCCGGTGTCCGCGGGCCTGTACGACGCGGCCGAGTGGCAGCGCCTGTGGGAGCGCGCGGTCGGCGGCCGTGCCGCGGCAGCCGAGGAAGAGGAGGGGCGCCCCGCGGCCGAGTCCCCGGCCGTCCCCGGCGTGTGCCCGTACCGGGGGCTGGCTTCGTACCGTCAGCAGGACGCCCGGTGGTTCTTCGGCCGGGAGCGGTGCACGGATGCCCTCGTCGCCCAGCTCCGCGCAGCGGAGAAGACGGGTGGCCTGGTCATGCTCGTGGGCGCCTCGGGGGCCGGAAAATCCTCCCTGCTGAACGCCGGTCTGGTCCCCGCACTGCGCAACGGTGCGCTGGGGGACGGGAAGAGCCAAGAGGGGGAAGCCCAGGAGGGGCAGGCCCAGGAAGGGAAGGTCCTGCAGCTGGTGCCGGGAGGCGATCCGCTCGGGGAGCTGACCTCGCGGATCCCCGAGCTGGGACCCGTCCTGGCCGCCACGGGGGAATCGGCGGCGCGGGAGCCCGGCACGGTGCACTTCGCGCGTGCGGTGCGGGAGGCCGTCGGGACCTGGGCGGGGCGGGAGGCGTCCGCCACCGCGCGTCCGGTCGTCATCGTGGACCAGTTCGAGGAGGCGTTCACCCTCTGCTCCGACGAGGCGGACCGGCGCGCCTTCCTCCAGCTCCTCCACGCCGCGTGCACCCACGGCGGCGTGGATGCCCCGGCCCCCGTGCGCGTCATCCTCGGCATACGCGCCGACTTCTACGACCGATGCCTCGGGTATCCCGAACTGGCCGATGCGCTGCAGCACCGGCACATGGTGCTCGGCCCGCTGACCACCGCGGAGCTGCGCGAAGCGGTGACCGGCCCGGCCAAGGCCGTGGGCCTGGAACTCGAACCGGGGCTGGCGGAGCTGGTCGTCCGGGAGGTGAGCGCCGACGGTCCCGGCGGGACGCACGACGCGGGGGTGCTGCCCCTCCTCTCCCACGCCCTGCTCGCCACCTGGCAGCGGCGGAAGGCGGGAAGGCTGACGCTGGCCGGCTACCGCGCGGCGGGCGGCATCCAGGGAGCGGTGGCGGCGACCGCCGAGCGGGCCTGGTCCGGTCTCGACCCGACGGCACGCACGGCCGCGCGGCTGCTCCTGCTCAGGCTGGTCCGGCTGGGCGAGGACACTCAGGCCACCCGCCGGCGGGGGACCCGGCGCCAGCTGGCGGACGAGTCCGCGGACCCCCACAAGACGGAGGAATCGCTGGAAGCGCTGGTGCACGCCCGGCTGGTGACACTCGACGCGGAGGCCGTGGAGATCACCCATGAAGCGCTGCTCCACGCCTGGCCGCGCCTGCGCAACTGGATCGACGAGGACCGGACCGGCAACCTGCTGCGCCAGCGGCTGGAGGAGGACGGCAGAGCTTGGGAGGGCGCCCACCGTGACACCTCGCTGCTCTACCGGGGTTCGCGGCTGGAACAGGCCCGCACCTGGGCGCAGTCCGCCGGTGACACCTTTCTGACCCGGAGCGCGGTGGACTTCCTGGCCGCTTCGGTCAAGCTGCGCAAGCGCACGGCCTGGATCAGCCGCGGTGCGGTGTCGGCTCTGGCCGTCCTGGCGGTCGTGGCCATCGGTTCGGCGTTGATCGCCTGGCAGCAGCGGGACGACGCCGTGTTCGCTCAGGTGCTCGCCGAAGCCGACCGCGTCCAGTTGACGGACCCGTCGTTGTCCGCTCAGCTCGACCTGGTGGCACACCGCCTGCGACCGGACGACGAGGGCACGAACAACCGGTTGATCTCGACGGTGAACGCGCCACTGGCCACGCCGCTCCTCGGCCACACCGGCGCCGTCTACCTCACCACGTTCAGCCCGAACGGACGGATCCTGGCCACCGCGAGCTACGACCGCACCGTTCGGCTGTGGGACGTGTCGGACCCGACGCGCCCCAAGCCCCTGGGCAAGCCCCTCACCGGACACAAGAGCTGGGTGAGCACCGCCGTCTTCAGCCCGGACGGACACACCCTGGCCAGCGCTTCGGACGACGGCACGGTCCGGCTCTGGGACGTGCGGGACCCCCGTCACCCGCACCCGATCGGTGCGCCCTTGACCGGCCACGACGGCACCATCTTCCTGCTCGCTTTCAGCCCGGACGGACGCACGCTGGCGGCCGCCGACGAAGAACACACCGTCCGCCTGTGGGACGTGGGCGACGTGCGCCGGCCGAGGCGGCTCGGTGTCCTGACCGGCCACACCGCCGCCGTGCGCTCCGTGGCGTTCAGCCCCGACGGGCGGACACTGGCGGCCGGTGGCGACGACGACACGATCAGGCTGTGGGACATGGCCGATCGGCGTCGTCCGAGGCCGATCGGCAGACCTCTGACCGGTCACAAGGGCACGGTGCACTCCCTGGCCTTCAGTCCGGACGGCCGCACTCTCGCCAGCGGCAGCGACGACGACACCATCCGGCTCTGGAACGCGGCCACTCCACAGCACGCCACACCGCTCGGCGCGCCGCTCACCGGCCACACCGGCCCCGTGTGGTCCGTGGCCTTCAGCCCCGACGGGACCATGCTCGTCGCCGGCAGCGCGGACAGAACGGCGAGCATGTGGAACGTCAGCAATCCGGCATATCCCTCGCAGGTCGGCCAGCCCCTCGCCGGCAGCAGTGACGAGATGTACGCCGTGGGCATCAGCCCGGATGGGCGAATCCTCGCCACCGGGAGCGGCGACAACACGGTCCGCCTGTGGTCGATGCCGCCGACGGACATGATCGGCCGCACGGGAGCGTTCCGCCCGGACGGGCGGGTGCTGGCAACGGCCGCCGACGACGAACGGGTCCGGCTGTGGAGTGTGCAGGCTCCGCACCGGACCGCATTGCTGGGCAAACCGTTCAAGCCCGGGGAGGGGGACGCGCGGTCGATGGTGTTCTCCCCCGACGGCCGCATACTCGCGGTGCGGACCGGACGCCGCGCGCTGCGTCTGTGGAACGTGGCCGACCCGAAGCGGCCCGTCCCCTACGGGCCGCCCATCACGCTGCGGACACGGTACGTGGACTCGCTGGCCTTCAGCCCGGACGGGCACACTCTGGCAACTGCCTACGACGACCGCACCATTCAGCTGTGGAGCGTCAGCGACCCGTCCCGCCTTCATCCGCTCGGCCGGCTGCTCTCCGGCCACAAGGGCTACGTCAACTCCCTCGTCGTCAGCCCGGACGGCCGTACTCTCGCCAGCGGCAGCGCCGACGGCACCATCCGGCTCTGGAACATGACCGACCCTCGTCGCGCCACCCCGCTCGGCGCACCTCTCAGGGGACACCTGGGCCCCGTCAACAGACTCGCCTACAGCCCGGACGGCCATACCCTGGCCAGCGGCAGCGACGACAATACGGTCCGGCTCTGGAACGTCACCAACCCCCGCAAAGCCACCCGGCTCGCCACCCTCACGGGTCACACCGAAGCGATAGCGTCGGTGACCTTCAGCCAGGACGGCCGCACCCTGGCGAGCGGCGGCGACGACGACATGGTCCGGCTCTGGAACGTCGCCCACCCTTCCAGGGCCACTCCCATCGGAGAGTCGATCAGCCCCCACGCCAAGACGGGCAATTTCCTTGCCTTCCGCCCCAAAAGCCACATGCTCGGAGTGTCGAGCGGCGCCGATACGGTCCGGCTGTGGGACCTGGACACCCATGCGGCAATTCGCCGTATCTGCTCCACCACCCGGGGCGTTCTGACCCCGGAGAGGTGGCAGGAGTATCTGCCCCGCCTCTCGTACGCGCCCTCGTGCACCGAGTAACCGGGCATCACAGCCAGCGGCCCGCCCGCGGCTTCTCGTCCGAGCGCCGGGCGTGAAGCCTCCGGACCGCCCTGGGCCACCCGTGGCGTTCCGCCCCCGCAACGGGCCGGGGGACGTGATCCCGATCACAACCCCGCATTGTGTCAGGGTAGTTTGCACCGCCACGCAAGCAGCCTTGTTACCCTTGGCCAAGCCCGACCGCTGGTGCATCCCCCGTCGCCAGCGGTCGGGCATTTCCATGTCCGGCGGGAAACGCGGACAGCCCCTGCCTCCGTTCTCCGCACCTCCCCGCCGCCCCCGAGCCGGGTTCGCTGTTGTCGCCGCGCCGCCCCCGGAAGAAGTCGCCGGCAGCGAGCGCCGGCTTCGGCCGTCTGGACGCTTCTGGCAGGTCAACGGCTCGTGATGAGTCATAAAGTGGCGCCGTCGGGACGGTCGGCCCGGCCGGGCGCCGAGCGACGGAACGGTGAGCAGGCATGGCAGTGGCGTACGAGCGGATCGCGGGCCAGCTCCGGCAGGCCGTCCGGGCGGGCCGGTGGAAGCCCGGCGACCTGCTGCCCCCGGAGGCGGAGCTCGCCGAGGAGTTCGGGCGGAGCGTGCCGGCCGTCCGGGTCGCTCTCCGGTTCCTGTGCGACGAAGGCCTCATCGAGAACCGGCACGGGCGCGGCAATGTCGTCCGGCGCCCACGCACCGTTGCCGTGCGCACGAACCTCAGCCACCAGTGGGAGAAGAGCCGGGCCCGCGGGCCGCTGGAGGAACGGGCCCGGACCGGCGCCACCGAGCGGGACACCGGTCTGCACGTCGACGACCTGGTGTTCCACGCGTCGTACCGCGAGACCGAGGCGGACGAGGCCCTGGCGCGGGCCTTCGCCCTTCCGGAAGGCACTGCGCTCCTCGAACGCCGCTACAGAACGCGGTACGCGGCCGAGAGCGCGCCCTTCAGCCTGATGACCTCGTACCTCGTCCGCGACATCATCGCGAAGAACCCCGACCTTCTGGACGAGACCAAGGAGCCCTGGCCAGGCGGGTCACAGGCCCAGCTCTATACCCTCGGCATCGAGCTGGGCCGCATCGAGGAACGCGTCACCGCCCGCCCGCCGGCCCCCGAAGAGGCGGCCGAGCTGGAACTGCCGCCCGGGACGTCGGTGCTCGTCCTCCGGAAGACCTCGATCGACGTCAATGACCGGATCGTGGGCGTCGCCGACGTCGTCCTGCCCGGTGACCGCACGGAAATGCTGTTCGTCACGCCGCTGGAAAGGTGGTGAGTGACGACCGGCCTTCCCGGCGGCGGCCCCGAGCCGGCCAGGACCACCTTTCCGTCAGTCCCGGTCGAACGCGAGGTCCAGCATGCGGATGGCGTTCCCCCGGAGGATCTTGTACGTCACCTCCGCCGGCAGCCCCGCCACGTGCTCGGCGGCCACCTCCTTCGTATGCGGCCAGGTCGAGTCGACGTGCGGGTAGTCGGTCTCGAAGGTCGCGTTGTCGACCCCCACCGTCTCGATCGCCTCGATGCCGTGCCGGTCGCGGAAGAAACAGCAGAAGATCTGCCGGTAGTAGTACGACGACGGCGGCTCGGGGATCAGATCCTTGACCCCGCCCCACGCCCGGTGCTCCTCCCAGACGTCATCGGCACGCTCCAGGGCGTAGGGGATCCACCCCATCTGGCCCTCGCTGTACGCCAGCTTCAGCCGGGGGAACTTCACGAGGACGCCGCTGAACAGGAAGTCCATCATCGAGGCCATCGCGTTGTTGAAGCTGAGGGAGGCCTGCACGGCGGGCGGTGCGTCCGGTGAGGCGGCCGGCATCTGCGACGACGAGCCGATGTGCATGTTCACGACGGTCCCGGTCTCCTCGCACGCGGCGAAGAACGGGTCCCAGTAACCGGAGTGGATGGACGGCAGCCCCAGGTAGGTGGGAATCTCGCTGAAGGTCACCGCCCGCACCCCGCGGGCGGCGTTGCGCCGGATCTCGGCGACGGCCAGCTCGACGTCCCACAACGGGATCAGGCACAGCGGAATCAGCCGCCCGCCGCTGTCCCCGCACCATTCCTCCACCATCCAGTCGTTGTATGCCCGGACGCACGCGAGCCCGACCTCCTTGTCCCCGGCCTCGGCGAAGGTCTGCCCGCAAAAGCGCGGGAACGTCGGGAAGCAGAGCGACGCCTCGACATGATTGACGTCCATGTCCGCCAGCCGTGCCTTCGGGTCCCAGCACCCGCGCCGCATCTGCTCCCGGGTGATCCCGTCCAGCGTCATCTCGTCGCGGGAGAATCCCACGGCGGCGATGATGCGCTTGTACGGGAAGATCAGGCCCTCGTACTCCCACCAGTCGGTGAGCTGGCCCTCCGGGTCCGTGGTGAACCGGTACTTCCCGCCGACGTACTCCAGCCCGCCGATACCGGCGGTGAAGGGTTTCGGCCCCCTGTCCTGGTACTTCTTCGGAAGCCAGGTCTCGAAGAGGTGCGCGGGCTCGATCACGTGATCGTCCACGCTGATGATCCTGGGAAGCTCCGCCGTGCCGCTCTCGTTGCTGCTCACGCTGTACCCCCAACTGCCCGCCGGTGGGTCACGCCGGACCGGTATCTGACGACCCATCAGTTTCGAGGTTATGGGCTCCCCCGTGCGACGACAAGGCGAGGCCGCAAACTCCACCCCTTGCGCGACAGCGCGAGGTCCGCTGAACTGACACACCGTCAGTTCACTGGATGAGCAGCGAGGGGACAGCATGCAGACGATCTGGCTCAGCGGTGCCGAGTGGTTCGCCGTCCTCCGTATCGGCCTCGGGCTGTGGTGGCTGGAGAGCTGGCGCCACAAGGACAAGAAGACCTGGTTCACCGGCGGCGGCATCACCTGGGCGGCCGGCATCGCGGCCAAGCACCGGTGGTCCGCGGTCCGTACGGGCTTCGACCGCTGGGTGAAGCCCCGCCCCCAGCCGATGGCGTACCTCGTCGCCTACGCGGAACTGGCCCTCGGCCTCGGGCTCGTCGCGGGCTTCCTGACGCCGATGGCCCTGGTCTGCGGAGCGGTGCTCAACCTGATCTACCTCGTGCTGATGATCCACGACTGGGCGGAGCAGGGGCAGAACCTGATGATGGCCCTGGTCTCGCTCACGGGGCTGCTCGCCATGAGCTGGCAGTGCTGGTCGCTCGACAGCGCGCTGGGCCTGTTCCGCTAGCCGCGCTGCGAACGGGCCTTCGGCGGGCCGGCGCCCCGGGCGGGAGCGCCCGCGGGGCCGACCGGCCGAAGACCCGTTCGCAGCGGCTCAGCCCTTCTCCCCGACCGTCACCGGACGGTCGTCGTTCAGCTCGGTGAAGAGCTCCTTCGCCTTCGCCTCGTTCCACTGCACGGCGCTGCCCTTGGGGGTGCGGAGGTTGAGGTTCGACACGGGGACGTTGAGCCGCTTGCCGTCGCCCGCCGTGACACCCTTCATCGCCTTGAACAGCGAGGTGAGGTTAGTCAGGCCGGTGTCCTTGTCGACGATGAGCGTGCCGAGGCCCGCGCTCATGGTCGGGTAGACCTTGGCCGGGTCGAGCAGGATGCCGGGCGTGGCGGCCTTGCGGGCGAGGGCGGCCAGGAACTTCTGCTGGTTCTGGCTCCGGCCGAGGTCGCCCTGGGCCTCCTGGTGGCGCTGGCGGACGAAGGCCAGTGCCGTACGGCCGTCCAGGGTCTGGCAGCCCTTCGTGAGGTTCGCGCCCGACTTCTTGTCCTTGACGGCCTTGTCCAGGCAGATCGGGACGCCGCCGATGGCGTTGACGATGCCCACGAAGCCGGCGAACCCGATCTCCGTGTAGTGGTCGACGTGCATGCCCGTGTTCTGCTCGATGGTCCGGACGAGCAGATCGGGGCCGCCGAACGAGAACGCCGCGTTGAGCTTGTTCTTCGCCGCGGGGTAGTGCTTGCCGGTGTCGGGCCGGATGTACGGCGGGATGGTCACCCACGAGTCGCGCGGCAGGCTCACCATCGTGGTGCCGTGGGCACCGGTGTGCAGCAGGATCATCGAGTCGGTACGGCGGCCCGCATCAGCCGAACCGCCGGTGTGCAGGTCCTTCTTGGCCCGGTCGGAGAGGCCCACCCGGCTGTCGGAGCCCACGATCAGGTAGTTGGTCCCCCGGCCCTGCGGCATCCGGTCCGCGATCTTGTCCAGGTCGACCTCGCGGTTGAGCTGGGTGTCGGCCCAGACGTAGGTGCCGAGGGAGCCCGAGAGCAGCACGGTCACCAACAGGATCGCCGTCCGCCTGATCCGGCGGCGGCGCGGGGAACTGCGGGCGGCGCGCCGGCCGCGGCCCGCATGCCCGGCTTCGGGGCCCGCGCGCCCGGCGCCGGGGCCCACGCGGCCGGGCCGGACCGCACGCCCGTCGTTCCCGCCGGGTGCGTCGGACCGGACCGGGGGCGCCGGCGCCGGTGCGGGCGCCCGGACGCCGGGCAGCGGGCTGTTCATGGGCCCTTCCGGGTCCATCCGGGGCCAGTGCATCTGAGGCGGAGGCCCCTGAGACGGGTGCGTCTGGGGCGGAAGCTCCTGGGGCGGGTACATCTCGGGCGGAGGCCCCAGGGGCGGGTACGTCTGGGACGGAGGCCCCTGGGGCGGGTACATCTCGGGCGGAGACCCCTGGGGCGGGTACGTCTGGGGCGGAGGCCCCTGGGGCGGGTACATCTCGGGCGGAGACCCCTGGGGCGGGTACGTCTGGGGCGGAGACCCCTGGGGCGGGTACATCTCGGGCGGAGACCCCTGGGGCGGGTACGTCTGGGGCGGGTGCTCCTCCGGGAGCCACACCTGCCCGGGGCCGGGGTACGTCGTCTCCGTTTCGCCACCGCGCCAGGTTTCGGGCGGCCTGTCCAGCCAGTCAGTCATGCGCGGAAGTCTCCAATGTCATGTCCTCTTCACCAAAGAGGGCCCGGATCTGCACAAGCGAGCGGGAGGGTGCGGGACCGGGCCGGGGGGCCGGCTGTTGGCCGGCGCCCGGGGCGTCCGCACGGCACATGGCCGTACGGACGCCCCCCAGGGCCCGTTACGGGGTCATCTCGACGTCAGGCCCTCGTACGCGACCGTTTGGCCGATCTGCTGGTCCGCGGTGCCGGAGCGGTGCATGCGCTGCCACTTCAGGCGGGTGCCGAGCAGGAAGGCCACCACGGACTGGATGACCACCAGATACATCAGCTGCCGGTAGACGAAGAGCTGGAACGGCATCGCCCACAGCGACTTCACCGGTTCCCGGTCGAGCTTCAACGCATAGGCGCAACAGGCCAGTTGGAGTCCGAGGAAGCCGAACCACACGGTGGCCGCGAGCACCGGGCCGCGGAACAGCGCCGCGTACAGCGCGAAGACGTCGACGACCGGCGCGAGCAGCGGCAGGGCGACCTGGAAGAGCGCGAGGTAGCTCAGCCCGCGCCGTCCGAACCGCCCCGACGGGCCCACTTCGATGACGGCCCGGCGGTGCTTCCACATCGCCTGGATCGTGCCGTAGCACCAGCGGTAGCGCTGCCGCCACAGCTGCCGCAGCGAGCTGGGCACCTCGGTCCAGGCGATCGCGGACTCCTCGTAGACCACCCGCCAGCCCGCCTGCCACAGGGCCATCGTCAGATCGGTGTCCTCGGCGAGGGTGTCCTCGCTGACGCCGCCGACGCCCATCAGCGCATCCCGGCGGAAGGCCCCGATGGCGCCGGGGACCGTCGGCATGCACTCCAGCACCTCGAACATCCGCCGGTCGAGGTTGAACCCGAAGACGTACTCCAGGTGCTGCCACTGGCCCAGCAGCCGGCTGCGGTTGCCGACCTTGGTGTTGCCGCTGACCGCACCCACCGCCGGGTGCGCGAGCGGCTGGATCAGCCGGTAGACGGCATCCGGTTCGAAGACCGTGTCGGCGTCGACCATGACCACGATCTCGTACCGGGCATGCGCCAGGCCGGTGTTGAGGGCTGCCGCCTTGCCCGCGTTGTACTGGCGGATCACCTCCACACGGGGATCTCCGATCCGGACGGCGATCTCCGCCGTGTCGTCCGTCGACCCGTCGTCGATCACGATGATCTGCAGCTGCACGTAGGCGGAGGCGAGCAGCGAACGGACGGTGGACTCGATGCCCGCCTCTTCGTTGTAGGCGGGCACGAGCACCGTCACCGGATCGGTGATCTCCCGTAGCCACGGGGAGCCGGGACGGAAGCGGGTCAGCCGCCGGACGTGCGTCCGGGCGAAGACGACGAGGGACGCCAGCCGCAGCACACCCAGGGTGCCGGCGATGCCCAGCACCCAGGTCATGCCGTGCACGAAGGTGTAGCCGGCGACCTTGACCCAGACCAGGGCCGTGCCCAGCCCTTGTTCGGTGCCGGAGACCGTCTTCTCGGCCGGGGGCAGCTTGGCCCCGGCCGTCACGGTGGTGAACCTGCCGACGTTCCGGTTGGCGAGCAGCCGCTCGGTGTCCTTGTAGGCGGTGTCGTTCTGACTGAACTGCCGGATGAGGCCCTGCGACGGCTTGCGGTACCACCGGTCGGCGGCGACCAGTGTGTAGCCCTCCGCGCCGGCCTTCTTGGCGGCCTTCCACTCCGCGCCGCACATGGTGTCCGCCGAGGTGGTCTGCGGCAGCCGCAGCAGCCTGGTGTGGATGCCCGCCGTGCCGGCCAGCGCCTTCTGCGTGAGCGAGAGCTCCATCCGGGCACGCAGGGGCGAGGCCTCGCCCATGACCGCGCCGGTGTAGGTGTTCGAGCCGATCTCATGGCCCTCGTCCCTGATCCGCCGTACCAGGGCCGGGTGTTGGGCGGCCTGGGCGCCGTACAGGAAGAAGGTGGCGTGGACATGGTGCTTGCGCAGCAGATCGAGCAGCCGCGGCGTCCACACCGGGTCGGGTCCGCCGTCGTAGGTGAGCGCCACCGTACGGGCCGGCATCCCGGCGGTCTTCACGGCGCCGCCGCGAAGATCCACCACCGGGCCGCCCTTCTCCACCGCCGGCGGCACGGGCTGGGTGCAGTCGCTGCGGACCTTGGCGGCATCCACCTCATGGGTGGTCCAGCCCTCGAAGAACAGGGCACCGAACACCAGGGGCAGCACAAGGCTCAGCAGCAGCCAATGGCCCCGCGGGTCACGGGACTGGGCATGCCTGCCCCGCTTGCTCCGGCCCCTCACGTCGCGACCGGAACGGTATCGGGCGCGGCCGGGGTGGGGTGTCTTGAGACCGGGGCGGTGGTGGGGGTGTTGGGGAGCGTGGGGGTGTTGGGAAGCGTGGAGGTATGGGGGTGTGGGGGAATGTGGGGGGTGATGCGCAATGTGGGGGTCATGGGGGGTGTGGGGGTGGGGGATGTGGGGGTAGTGCAGGCGCTGCGGGTGCCGGCGGTGACCGTCGGGGCGGCCGCCTTGACGGGGAGGGCAAACGGCGCGAGGCCCTCGGAGGCCGAGGTCTTGGCCGCTCTGCCCGTCAGGGCCACTCGCCCGGTCGGAACCCGCCCGTCGCCGGCGGCGAACGCCCGCAGGGGAGCGCATCCGCCAGCGGCGGCCGGGTTCCGCACAGCCTTTCCCTGCCAGTCCGAAGCGTCGGCACATGGCTGAGAAACGGGTATATTTTGCCGTTTTGTGTTCCCGCTGGCCTCACACATGGTCGGCGAGTGTACTCACCAGTTACCCTCAGCAGTGGAGAACTTCGAACATCTCTCGTCACCTTGACAGGGCCGCGCCCCACCGCCCACACTCCCGCATCCCGCGCGCATATGGCCAGGTCACGGCCGGTCTCGGGCACACCTCGCGCGGCCTGGCGCACTTCGCCTCACAGCGTCGAGCCACCCCGTTTTGAGAGTGTTCTAACACCTGACGCCGGCTCACCCCGGCTCGGACACGAAGGCCCGTCCGGCCAACTCCTGGCCGGAA
This sequence comes from Streptomyces sp. NBC_00400, assembly GCF_036048035.1. NCBI lineage: Bacteria > Bacillati > Actinomycetota > Actinomycetes > Kitasatosporales > Streptomycetaceae > Streptomyces > Streptomyces sp. NBC_00400. The sequence goes on from NZ_CP107940.1 coordinate 3,762,011, forward strand.
TAGCCCTTATCCCACCGTTCCGACGGATCTAGCGTTGACTCCGTGACCAGATATGAAATCTGGTCACGGAGTCAGAGGGGGACTGACGGTGGACCGGGTGGAGCGCAGTGAGCGCATCCTTGAGGTGGCCGGAGAACTGCTGCTCGCCTGGGGCTACGAGCGCCTGACGATCGACGAGATCGCCCGGCGCGCCAAGGTCGGCAAGGGCACGGTCTACCTCCACTGGAAGACCAAGGACGCGCTGTTCCTGGCAGTCGTCCTGCGGAGCCAATTCCGCAACCATCACCGGCAGGTGGCGCGCATGCGCGCCGATCCGCTGGAGATCCTGCCGAGCCGGATGCTGCGCGGACTCTTCTGCGACTTCCTGAATGACCCGGTGCTGCGGGCCGTATACACCGACGACGCCGACGTCCTCGGCCGGCTCAACGACACGGCGAAGAAGGAACTCACCGAGCTGATAGCCGAAGGCGACCGGATGCTGTGCCGCCATCTCGAAGTGCTGCGCGGGTACGGCCTGGTGCACGACGACCTCGAGGTGCACCACCAGCAGTACGCCCTGATGGCCATGGCCACCGGCTTCTTCACGGGCGAGGCCCTGCTCGCCGGCCGGGCCCCGGCCGCCCCGGAGGTACGCGCCGACATACTCGCCCGAACGGTCCGCGGCGCGCTGGAGACCCCCGGCGGACAGAAGGCCGCCGCCGCAGCGGCGCCGGAGATCATCGCGCTCTACGAACAGTTCGGGGAACTCACCCTGCGCGAGATCCGCCGGCAGGTACGCGACTGAACCGGCAGATCCGACCGGTCCGGCTGATCCGACCGGTCCGGCCGGTCCGACCGGTCCGGCCGGTCCGACCGGTCCGGCCGGTCCGACCGGTCCGGCCGGTCCGGCTGCCACGGCGGCGCGGCCGACGCCGAGACCGACTCCCAGACCGACTCCGAACCCGACTCCCAGCCCGACTCCCAGCCCGACTCCCGACCCGACTCCCGACCCGGAGGAGAACGAAAGATGTCGGCATTACCCACCTCACCGTTCGCTGCACACGTCGGGAAACACCCGGGCGAGCCGAACGTGATGGACCCGGCGCTGCTCACCGACCCGTTCGCCGGCTACGGCGCGCTGCGCGAGCAGGGCCCGGTCGTACGCGGCCGCTTCATGGACGACTCACCGGTCTGGTTGGTGACGCGGTTCGAGGAGGTCCGCCAAGTCCTGCGCGACCAGCGGTTCGTGAACAACCCGGCGGCGCCCTCCCTGGGCCACGCGGCCGAGGACAACCCGCTGACCAGGCTGATGGACATGCTGGGCCTCCCCGAGCATCTCCGCCCCTACCTGCTCGGATCGATTCTCAATTACGACGCCCCCGATCACACCCGGCTGCGCCGCCTGGTGTCGCGGGCCTTCACGGCCCGCAAGATCACCGACCTGCGGCCGCGGGTCGAGCAGATCACCGACGCGCTGCTGGCCCGGCTGCCCGAGCACGCCGAGGACGGCGTCGTCGATCTCATCCAGCACTTCGCCTACCCGCTGCCGATCACCGTCATCTGCGAACTGGTCGGCATACCCGAAGCGGACCGCCCGCAGTGGCGGAAGTGGGGTGCCGACCTCGTCTCGATGGATCCGGACCGGCTCGGCACCTCGTTCCCGCCGATGATCGAGCACATCCACCAGATGGTCCGGGAGCGGCGCGGCGCGCTCACCGACGATCTGCTCAGCGAGCTGATCCGTACTCATGACGACGACGGCGGCCGGCTCAGCGACGTCGAGATGGTCACCATGATCCTCACGCTCGTCCTCGCCGGTCACGAGACCACCGCTCACCTCATCAGCAACGGCACGGCTGCGCTGCTCACCCACCCCGACCAGCTGCGCCTGCTCCAGGACGACCCGGCCCTGCTCCCCCGTGCCGTCCACGAGCTGATGCGCTGGTGCGGGCCGGTGCAGATGACCCAGCTGCGTTACGCCACCACCGACGTCGACCTGGCCGGCACCACGATCCGCCGGGGAGACGCCGTCCAACTCATCCTGGTGTCGGCGAACTTCGACCCCCGCCACTACACCGACCCCGACCGCCTCGACCTGACCCGCCACCCCGCGGGACATGCGGAGAACCATGTGGGTTTCGGCCACGGAGCGCACTACTGCCTGGGCGCCACACTCGCCAAGCAGGAGGGCGAAGTCGCCTTCGGCAAACTGCTCGCGCACTACCCGAAGATGTCGCTGGGCATCGCACCGGAACGCCTGGAGCGGATACCCCTGCCGGGCAACTGGCGGCTGAACGCGCTGCCGGTGCGGTTGGGGTGAGCACCACTCTCGCGGCAGGCCGTTCGGACGGCCTGCCGCGGGGGCCGGGGCCGTCAGCGGATACGGCCCGCCTTCACCGCGGGCACGGCTGCCTTCGGCGAGCAGGACGTGCTTTCCGCGAGTACGGCCGGCTTCAGCGAGTACGACTCGCCTCAGTGAGTACGACTCGCCTTCAGTGAGTACATGAGGGGGACGCGAGGCCGGTCTCCGGGGAACCGGTGATAGCCGTCGTCGTCTCGTCGCAGTGCGGCGAAGCGCCGGAACATCGTCATGTCGTGTTCGTGCAGGAAGTTGATGCGCAGGCCGGCGCCGGCCAGGGCCGAGACGACATCGCCGAGCGGGTGCTGCCACTCGACGCTGCGGTTGTTGACCGTCGGTGCGCCGAAATCCGTGTACGTACCGGGGGTCTCGTCCACCCATGCATCGCGGCTGAAGTAGTCGTGGACGAGGCGCGAGCCGGTCTCGTCGTCCAGGGCGTCGCACAGCGGGTGGAACTCGGCCAGGTAGAGGAAGCCGCCGGGAGCGACCAGGGAGGCGGCGGTGTCGGCCCAGCGCTCCAGGTCCGGGAGCCAGTTCAGGGCGCCGATGCCGGTGTAGACGATGTCGTACGCGGTGTCGGGGACGGCTTCGGCGGCGTCATAGACGTCGGCGGCGACGAACGCGGCGCGGTCCGGGCCGTAGCCGAGTTCGGCGGCCAGCTCTCGGGCGGTGTCGATGGCGGGTTCGGAGAAGTCCAGGCCGACGACCCGGGCCGCACCGCGATGGGCCCAGGAGAGGGTGTCCTGGCCGAAATGGCACTGGAGGTGAAGGAGGGACCGCCCGGTGACGTCCCCTACCTCCGCAACCTCGAAATCACGGAGCACGTCGCGCGCCCTGCGAAATCCGTCCTGGTCGTAAAAATCGCTCACGGTGTGGATGGCGACGCGCTCGTCCCACATCGCGCGATTGGCCTCCCACCAGTCGTCGGGACCGGTGTGTCTTCGCATACAGCGAAGTTATCCACAGGCTTGTGGCCCTCGCCAACGGATTTCCTGCGCCGGGCGCAGAATGGGCCCATGACTGACGAGACGACCGCAGACCCAGGCCACACCACCGCTCCGAACCCTTCGCACTCTTCACATACGTCAACGGCCGATACCCACCCCGCAGCCGTGCCGGGGACGGCCTCGGCCGACCCGGTAGCGGTGTCGGACGGTGCGACGAAGGACTCGGGTGGCTCGGCGGGCCCGGCGGATACCCGCGCTGCGGATGCCGCGATGCCGGACTGGGAGAAGCGCTTCCGTGCGCCGCGGATCGGACTGCCGGACTGGGCCGAGGACGCCCCGGACCGCTCCCTGTTCGTCTCGAACGCCACCGGCACCTTCGAGCTGTACGCCTGGGACCGGGCCACCGGCAGCCGGCGGCAGGTCACGGACCGGCCGAACGGCACGACCGACGGGACGCTGTCGCCGGACGGCCAGTGGATCTGGTGGTTCTCGGACACCGACGGGGACGAGTTCGGCGTCTGGATGCGGCAGCCGTTCGCCGGCGGCCCGGATGAGCCGGCCACCCCGGGGCTCGCCGCCTCGTATCCGGGAGGGCTGGCGATCGGCCGGGACGGCACGGCGGTCATCGGGTGCTCCACGGACGAGGAGGGCTCGACGGTCCACGTCGTACGGCCGGGTGCGGCACCGGTGGAGATCTACCGGCACCGCGAGTCCGCGGGCGTCGGCGATCTCTCGCACGACGGCTCGCTGATCGCCCTTGAGCACACCGAACACGGCGATGCGATGCACTCCGCGATCCGCCTCGTACGGCCCGACGGGTCCACGGTCGCGGAGTTGGACGACACCAAGGGCGGGACCGAGGAGCTGGGCCTGTCGGTGATGGGTTTCGCGCCGGTGGACGGGGATGCCCGGCTGCTGGTGGGGCACCAGCGGCGGGGCCGCTGGGAGCCGATGATCTGGGATCCGCTGACGGGGACGGAAACGGCCCTGGAGATAGACCTGCCCGGCGACGTGGGTGCCGACTGGTATCCCGACGGGTCGGCGCTGCTGGTGGAGCACGAGTACCAGGCACGGAGCGAGCTGTGGCGCTACGAGCTGGGCCGGCCGGGCGGCACCGGCGCTCCGGCCGGCGCCACGGACGCGGCTGCCGCGCCCGGCGGTCCTCGGCTGACGCGGGTCGAGACCCCGGCCGGCTCGGTCTCGGGTGCGACGGCGCGGCCGGACGGAACGGTGGAGTTCCTGTGGTCGTCGGCGGCACAGCCCCCGGAGGTGCGGTCGACGAGCGGCAAGGTCGTGCTGGACCCGCCCGGCAGGAAGGCGCCCGGTTCGGTGCCCGTGCGGGACGTGTGGGTGGAGGGACCGGGGGGCCGGATCCATGCGCTGGTGCAGCAGCCGGCCGGTGAGGGCCCCTTCCCGACGGTCTTCGACATTCACGGCGGCCCGACCTGGCACGACAGCGACGCCTTCGCCTCGTCCCCCGCGGCCTGGGTGGACCACGGCTTCGCGGTCGTGCGCGTCAACTACCGCGGCTCGACCGGCTACGGCCGGGCCTGGACGGATGCGCTCAAGCATCGCGTCGGGCTGATCGAGCTGGAGGACATCGCCGCGGTCCGCGAGTGGGCGGTCTCGTCCGGCCTGGCGGATCCGGAGCGGCTGGTGCTGTCGGGCGGCTCATGGGGCGGTTATCTGACCCTGCTGGGACTCGGCACCCAGCCGGAAGCCTGGGCGGTGGGTCTGGCGGCGGTCCCGGTCGCGGACTACGTCACGGCGTACAACGACGAGATGGAAGCGCTCAAGGCGATGGACCGGACCCTGCTGGGCGGCACCCCCGAGGAGGTCCCGGAACGCTTCGAGGCGTCGTCGCCGCTGACCTATGTGGACGCGGTGCGGGCACCGGTCTACATCTCCGCGGGCGTCAACGACCCGCGCTGCCCGATCCAGCAGGTGGAGAACTACGTCCAGCGGCTGGCGGACCGAGGCCATCCGCACGAGGTCTACCGCTACGACGCCGGCCACGGCTCCCTGGTCGTGGAGGAGCGCATCAAGCAGGTCCGCCTGGAGCTCGACTTCGCCCAGCGGTATGTGACCGAGAAGAACTAGAACGGGAGAGGAAGCGGAGGGGAGGCGGGAAGGGGCGAGAAGCACCGGGGGCGTCCCACGGGGGAGCTCCCGGGCTCCGAGGGGGCGCCCCCGTGACATCTGCCTCCCGTGCGAAGTGCCTCTGGTGGCAGATGCCGCCGAGGGCCGGAGGTCGGTGGCGGGGCGGGGTGGGGAGGGGAGGGGAGGGGAGGGGGCGGGGCCCGGTCAGGCAGTGGCGTGATGCACCAGCGCCGCATGGGGATCGGTGCCCTCGCTGGTGTGATCGGTGTGCACGGTCGCGGCGGTGAGCCGGGGGACGGCGTGGATCAGGGCGTGTTCTGCGGCGACGGCGAGGGCATGGGCCTGCACCACGGTGAGACGGGAGTCCACGACGATATCGGCCTCGGCCCGCAGGGCATGGCCGATCCAGCGCATACGGACCTGGCCGATGCCGCGGACGCCGTCCACGGTGCGCAGAGCCGTCTCGGCGGCGTCGATGAGTCCGGGGTCGACGCAGTCCATCAGCCGCCGGTAGACCTCCCTGGCGGCGTCGCGCAGCACCATGAGGATGGCGGCGGTGATCAGCAGGCCGATGAGCGGGTCGGCCACCCGCCAGCCGAGGGCCGCGCCGCCCGCGCCGAAGAGGACGGCGAGGGAGGTGAAGCCGTCGGTACGGGCGTGCAGGCCGTCGGCCACCAGTGCGGCCGACCCGATCTTGCGCCCGGTACGGATGCGGTAGCGGGCCACCCATTCGTTGCCGATGAACCCGACCACGGCGGCCGCTGCCACCGCCCACAGGTGGGTGATGTCGCGGGGGTTCAGCAGACGGTCCACGGCCTCGTAGGCGGCCAGCGCCGAGGAGGCGGCGATCGTCAGCACGATGGCGATACCCGCAAGGTCCTCGGCCCGGCCGTAGCCGTAGGTGTAGCGGCGGTTCGCGGCCCGGCGCCCGAGGACGAAGGCGATGCCCAGCGGAACGGCGGTCAGGGCGTCGGCAGCGTTGTGGATGGTGTCGCCGAGCAGTGCCACCGACCCCGACAGCACCACGACCACCAGCTGGACCGCGCTGGTCAGACCCAGGATGCCGAGCGAGAGCCACAGCGTGCGCAGGCCCTCGCGGGAGGTCTCCATCGCGGTGTCGATCTTGTCCATGGCGTCATGGCTGTGCGGGGTGACGAGGTGGACGAACCGATGCCGGATCCGTGACCAACGGCCGGAACCGTGGTGGTCTTGATGACCATGGTGGCCCTGACGGTCATGGTGGCCGGGTTGACCGTGATCGGAGGGGCGGGGGTCGTGGGAGTGATCGGAGTGGTGGGCCTGTGCGTGGTGGGCGTGATGGGGGCGCTGGGGGCGACGGGCGTGATCATGACCATGCGGGTGGGTACTCTTGCCTGCCATATGGCCTACCGTGGCACGCCGATCCGATTGCGGCTACTGCCGTGATACGGCCTCTGACCAGGTGCAACATGGTCGCAGTAGCAGGGGCCCGGCGGCTGGCTTCAGGCCCGCTGAGCCGGGACCGCCGCACCCTGGCCGGCGCCCCGCTCCTCGCCCTGAGCCGCGCCCCTCTCCGGCGCCGGCTCCTCCTCCGCCACGATCCCCAGCGCCTCGTCCTTGGCGGCTTCGGCGTCGCGGCGGAAGAGCCGGAACCACATGAAGACGACAAAGCCGGCGAAGACGAACCACTCGCCGGTGTAGCCGAGGTTCTGGAAGGCCTTGAGGTCCAGGCCGCTGCCCTCGGCGGCAGCCGGGGGGACGGCGCGCAGCGGCGCCTGGGTGTCGGTGAGGGTGATCCAGGCGTCGTAGACCTCGTACGGCACGATGTTGACCAGCGATGCCGCGCTGATCATGCCGAGCTGTCCCTGCGGCAGCCCGCCGCCGGCCTGCACACCGTCGGTGCCCTGGTTCTCGGAGGCCTGCAGCGCGCCGGTGACCGTCACCTCGCCCTTGGGCGGCGCGGGCACCTTGGCCGTGTCGGCCTTCGAACCGGCGTCGCCGGGCAGCCAGCCCCGTACGACCGGCAGCGCCTTGCCGCCGTCCGTACGCAGCAGATCGAGGACGTAGAAGCCCTGCTGCCGGCCGTGCTTGTCCTTCAAGGTGCGGTCGGGTACGAGCAGTTGGTGCCCGGTGTCGTAGTGCCCGCGGGCGCTGGCCTGCCGTCCGGAGGTGACCGTGTCGACGGGCAGCAGACCGGCCAGCGGACGGGCCGCCTCGGTCTTGGCCCGGGCGGAGCGGTCCTCCTGCTGCTGATGGGTGTTGACGCGGTCCTCGAAGCGGCTCAGCTGCCAGCTGCCCATGAAGAGGCACAGCGGAATCGCCAGTAGGGCGAACACATTGATTCCCCACCACCGCGGGGTCAGCAGGAACCGGTACACACCACCACGGTACGGGGCCCGTGCGGCGGGGCCGCACCGCCCCCTCCCGGCCATGCCCCTGCCGTCGCCCCCCTACGGGGCCGCCAGCGCCTCGGTGCGGTACACCGTTCCGGCGCAGGCGTCCGTGACCTTGGCGTCGGCCGCGGAGGGTTCGCCGGCCTCCGGCGTATGAGTGAGAACGATTCCACCGGACGCGCTGCCGCCCCCGGATCCCTCGCCGCCGCCCGCCTGGCCGCCACCGCTGCCACCACCGCCGTCGCCCGTCGCCGTGGCCCCGGCGTCCGGGGACTGCCCCGGGTCCTTGGAGGGGGCGGGGGTGGGCGAGGGACCGGGATGGACGCATCCGGTGGTGCCGCCGCCGGACTGCGGGATCCAGGCGAACTTGACCTCGTACGCCTCCCCCGGCTTGAGAACCAGCTGGTCAGGGGTGGTGGCCGGGTCGGGAAGGCCGGTGGCCTCATCACCCGAGGTGTGGTCGACGACATGGATGTGGTCAGGGTTCGTGGAGCCGTGTGCGACCAGGCCGACGGTGCCGCCGCCCTCGACGGAGCATGCGGCGCCGGAGGTGTTGACCACCCGGAATGTGCCGTAGATGCGGCCCGTGGAGTCCGCGGGACCGACCGTGCTGCTGCCGTTGCCGAGCTGGTCACGCCCGCAGACCGGCGAGGTGACGTCCATGGTCTCGTCCGGGCCGGGGGTGCCGGCACCCGTGCCGGGGCCCGCGCCGTTCTTCCCCTTGGCCTGGCCGTCGCCCTGCGGCTCGCCGCCGCCCGGCGTCTCGCCGCCCTCCCTGGTCGGCCGCGGGCCGGCCTGCTCGGTGCCTTCGCCGTGTGTGCCGCCGGTACCGCCCTGGGCGTGCTGGTTGCTCGCCGCATTGGCGGCCCGTTCCTCGGAGCCGTCGGCGAGGTTCACCACATGGACCATGGCGGGGATGGACGTACCGCCGAGGAGCAGCGCGGCGGCCGCGCCCAGGACGACATGCCGACGCCGCTGACGGCGGGCGGGCACCGCGCGGCGCAGCTGTTCCAGCGCGTCGGGCGCGGGTTCGAGGCCGCCTACACGGGACTGCAGCAGCCGCCTCAGGTCGTCCTCGCCGCCGAAGCCGCCGAAACCGCCGGTGGGGTGGCCGCGGCCGTGGCCGTCGCCCGCGCCGCCGCCGAAGGCGGTGCCGGTGTGCTCCTCGCTGTCGTCGCTGCCGTACGTATGGCTGCCGGGCCCCTCACCGGCGTCCGTTCCGCCCAGGGCACCCGGCGAGCCCTCCGCCGTGCCCGCGGGTGCTCCCCCGGCGCGGGCCGCTGCGTCGTCCGTACCGGCGGGGGCCTGCTCGGCGCGGATCGCCGGGCCGTCCGTACCGGCAGGTGCCTGGCCCGTACCGGCAGGTACTCGCTTCGTACCGGCAGACGCCTGCGCCGCGACACCGATGTCATCGCCGCTGCCGGAATTTTGGCCGGATTTCGCGCCCTGCCAGACCGTTTCGCCCTGTCGGCGGCCCGTACCCGGCTCGTCACCCGGATGACCGGCACCCCGTTCGCCTCCGGGATGCTCCTGCGCCTCGCGCCCCGCGCGCAGCTCACGTACCGGGTCGAGCGGCCGGCCCGACGTGGCCGGGTACCCCGGGCGGGTCGCCCCGGACGGGCCACACGAGTCGAACGGGTCGCACCGGCCGCGCGTCGTGCCACTCATGCGGGAGCCTCCATCGCGACGCGGAGCGCCGCGATGCCGCGCGACCCGTAGGCCTTGACGGAACCGAGCGATATGCCCAGCGTCTGGGCCACCTGCGCCTCGGTCATATCGGCGAAGTAGCGCAGCACCAGCACCTCGCGCTGCCGGCGCTGCAGACCGCGCATCGCCTGGATCAACTGGTCCCGCTCCAGCAGGTCGTAGGCGCCTTCCTCGGCGCTCGCCATGTCGGGCATCGGCTTGGAGAGCAGCTTGAGACCGAGGATGCGGCGGCGCAGCGCGGAGCGCGAGAGGTTGACGACCGTCTGCCGGAGATAGGCGAGGGTCTTCTCGGGTTCGCGCACGCGTCCACGCGCGGAGTGCACACGGATGAAGGCTTCCTGGACGACGTCTTCGCAGGAGGCGGTGTCGTCCAGGAGCAGCGCGGCGAGACCGAGCAGGGAGCGGTAGTGCGCGCGGTAGGTCTCGGTGAGGTGGTCGACTGTGGTGCCCGCTGCCATCGCGTCGTCAGTGTCCCCACGCTGCGGAGGAATCTGCGCGGGACGCGTGGTGGTGGGCCAGGGAGCGATCACTGGCATGCCCCCGGACGCAAGGGGCCGCGGCGGGCGCACCGTTGCGCCCGCAGCCCCCGCCGGGGCGATGGTGAATCCGAGTACCTCTGCCACGCCTGTTGGACACGCTTCCCCCTATAAGGGTTGTACGCGCAAGGCACCGCTTTCGACGATGCATCAAATGCCCTCATGCGCACCAGCTCTTCCTGAATGCCCTAATTGCCCGATGCGAATTCCCCGATACCGGGGCCTCACCCTGCGACCCGCGGACATCCCGGGCCACCCCTGCGGGCGGCCGCAAAGACGCTCCCCGCCCAACTGCCGGTTGCAGTCTGGCGGGGAGCGAATGGTCGAACAGACCGTCAGCCCAGATCAAGAGGTTCGGACCAGTAATCCGCTCACAGAATCTTCACACGCTCCGCAAAGTATCCCCCAGGCGGTGGGCACACGACGTCCGATCCCGCCAACTCGGCTCCACACCACGGCCGGAGCCCGCACCGGCATCCCGCCGAAACCCGTAAGGGAATGAAACCCGGAAGGGACCGGAACCCGGAAGGGACCGGACCTACAGCCGCGGGCCCAGGGGCACCCGCCCCTACCACCCCCAGGGGCACCCGCCTCTATCCCCGAAGCTCCCCCGCCACCAGCTCCCCCACCTGCGCCGTGTTCAGGGCAGCCCCCTTGCGCAGGTTGTCCCCGCACACGAACAGCTCCAGCGCCCGCGGATCATCCATCGAGCGCCGCACCCGTCCGACCCAGGTCGGATCCGTACCGACGACATCGGCAGGGGTCGGGTACTCGTCCTCGGCCGGGTCGTCGCTGAGGACGACCCCGGGGGCGGCGGCCAGGATCTCGTGCGCACCGCCGACCGAGACCTCGTTCTCGAACCGGGCGTGCACGGTCAGGGAGTGGGTGGTGATCACCGGCACCCGTACGCAGGTCGCGGTGACCGGCAGATCCGGCAGTCCCAGGATCTTGCGGGACTCGTTACGGATCTTGAGTTCTTCGGAGGACCAGCCGTCCTCCTGGAGCGTGCCGGCCCAGGGCACGACATTGAGGGCGATCGGCGCCGGGAACGGCCCCAGCGTGTCCCCGACGGCCCGGCGCACATCGCCGGGCGCGGTGCCCAGCTCCGTACCGGACACCGCGGACAGCTGCGCGCGCAAGGTGTCGACGCCGGCCTTGCCCGTCCCGGAAACGGCTTGGTACGAGGAGACGATCAGCTCGCTCAACCCGTACTCGGCATGCAGCGCCCCCAGCGCGACGATCATCGAGAGCGTCGTGCAGTTCGGGTTGGCGATGATGCCGCGCGGACGCACCCGCGCCGTGTGCGCATTGACCTCGGGCACGACCAGCGGCACGTCCGGGTCCATCCGGAACGCGCCGGAGTTGTCCACGACCACCGCGCCCTTGGACACCGCGACCGGTGCCCACTGCGCGGAGACCTCGTCGGGGACGTCGAACATCGCGACATCGATGCCGTCGAAGGCTTCCTCGCTCAGCGCGACGACCTCGACCTGTTCGCCCCGCACGGTCAGCTTGCGGCCGGCCGAGCGGGGAGAAGCGATCAGCCGGATCTCGCCCCAGATGTCGGCCCGCTCGGACAGGATGCCGAGCAGGACCGAGCCGACGGCGCCGGTGGCGCCGACGACGGCGAGATGCGGCTTGGCGGCCTTACGGGCGTCCGCCCACGCCGTATCGGCGAGGGACGGACGGCCCGCCTCGGCCGGAATCATCGGCCGGTGCCGCCATAGACCACGGCCTCGTCACTGTCGGTGTCGAGACCGAAGGCGGTGTGCACGGCCCGTACGGCCTCGTTGACGTCATCGGCACGGGTGACAACCGAGATGCGGATCTCGGAGGTCGAGATGAGCTCGATGTTCACGCCCGCGTTCGACAGCGCCTCGAAGAACGTCGCCGTGACGCCGGGGTTGGTCTTCATCCCCGCGCCGACCAGCGAGATCTTGGCGATCTGGTCGTCGTAACGCAGCGAGTCGAAGCCCACCGCCGCACGGGTCCGCTCCAGGGCCGCGACGGCCTTGCGGCCCTCGGCCTTGGGCAGCGTGAAGGAGATGTCGGTCAGGCCGGTCGACGCGGCGGAGACGTTCTGCACCACCATGTCGATGTTGACCTCGGAGTCCGCAATCGCACGGAAGATGCGCGCGGCCTCGCCCGGCTTGTCCGGGACTCCGACGACCGTGACCTTCGCCTCGGAGGTGTCATGTGCGACGCCCGAGATGATTGCCTGCTCCATCGGCTGGTCCCCTTGCGGTTCGTTGCTGACCCATGTGCCCTTGAGCCCCGAGAACGAGGAGCGGACGTGGATCGGGATGTTGTAACGGCGTGCGTACTCGACGCAACGGTGCAGCAGCACCTTGGATCCGGAGCTGGCCAGCTCCAGCATGTCCTCGAAGGAGATCCAGTCGATCTTCCGGGCCTTCTTCACGACCCGGGGGTCGGCGGTGAAGACACCGTCCACATCGGTGTAGATCTCACAGACATCGGCGTCCAGGGCGGCCGCCAGCGCGACGGCGGTCGTGTCCGACCCACCGCGCCCCAGCGTCGTGATGTCCTTCTTGTCCTGGGACACACCCTGGAACCCGGCGACGATGGCGATATTGCCCTCGTCGACGGAGGTCTTGATGCGGCCCGGCGTGACGTCGATGATCCGTGCCTTGTTGTGCACGGAATCGGTGATGACGCCGGCCTGGCTACCGGTGAAGGACTGCGCCTCGTGACCGAGGTTTTTGATCGCCATGGCCAGCAGAGCCATGGAGATCCGCTCTCCGGCGGTCAGCAGCATGTCGAACTCGCGCCCCGACGGAATCGGGGACACTTCCTGCGCGAGATCGATCAGCTCGTCCGTCGTGTCGCCCATCGCCGAAACCACCACGACAACCTGGTTGCCGTTCTTCTTGGCTTCGACGACTCGCTTGGCAACGCGCTTGATGCCCTCGGCATCCGCAACGGATGAGCCGCCGTACTTCTGCACGACAAGGCCCACGTGCGCTCCTCGCAACTGTCTCTTCGGGAGTTTCCTCCCGGACCCCCGGAAATGGGGGTACTGCGGTCGGCTCAGTCTAACGAGCAAGCGGAATCCGCCCTGCTGATACCACATCGTGAGACATGAGACTCACTGGTTGATCACGGATTTTGGCCGTGATCACCTGTCCCGTGAGTTCCACGTCCCGAGGCGGCTCCACAAGGCGCACCGTCGCACCTGCTCGGCGAGCACATGCCCGCTTCTGGGCAGTACACACGAAAACGTAACCCAGGTCACAGGGTCCGGCCACGGCGAAGAGGCCCGCAGGGCGGACGGCCCGGGCGCCTCACGCGCTCCGGAGCGACACGGCGCGCGCCGTGCGCGCTACGGCGCAGCGGCCCGTGAGGCGGCCGGTGCAACCGCCTCCCGGCTCACACCCCCCGCAGCCCCAGCGGTCCCGCGATCTCCGCCACCATGACCTTTCCGGCCTCCTCGGCGAGCCGCTCCTCGTCGCCGGTGATGCTGCTGTCGGTGTCCAGGCCGTCCAGCTCGACCAGCGGCTGGTCGAGGCGTACGTGGGCGACCAGCGACTGCAGCGCGCGCAGGGCGGCCGAGGCGGTCGGGCCCCAGTTGGACAGGTAGGAGAACTGCCACCACCACAGGGCCTCACTGACCCGGCCCGCCCGGTAGTGCGCCAGGCCGTGCCGCAGGTCGGTGATGATGTCGGCCAGGTCGTCGGAGATCCGGCTGGCGACCGGCTCGCTACGCGGCACATACGGGTCGAAGACCTCGGAGTAGACGTCCACCGGGTCGAGCAGGGTCGCGAAGCGCTCGCGCAGGTCGTCGACGTCCGGCTCCGGGCCGGTGTCCGGCTCGTACCGTTCGTCCGGCACGAAGTCCTCGTGGGCGCCCAGACGGCCGCCGGTGAGCAGCAGCTGGGAGATCTCCAGGAGCAGGAAGGGCACCGCGCTGTCCGGTTCGTCGCCCTTGGCGACCTCCGTCACCGCGACGATGAAACTCTCGACCGAGTCGGAGATCGATACGGCGAAGTCGTCCGGGTCCTGTGTCGCGTTGTGCAGCGTGGCATCAGACATCGAGAAGTCTCCTCCCTTCGAAGGCCCGCCCCAGCGTGACCTCGTCCGCGTACTCCAGATCGCCACCGACCGGCAGACCGCTCGCCAGCCGCGTCACTCTCAGGCCCATGGGTTTGATCATGCGGGCCAGATACGTGGCCGTGGCCTCGCCCTCGAGATTCGGGTCGGTGGCCAGAATCAGCTCGGTGACGGTGCCGTCCGCGAGCCTGGCCAGCAGTTCCCTGATCCGCAGGTCGTCGGGTCCCACGCCCTCGATCGGGCTGATCGCCCCGCCGAGGACGTGGTAGCGACCGCGGAACTCACGCGTCCGCTCGATCGCCACGACGTCCTTGGGCTCCTCCACGACGCAGATGACCGCCGGATCACGCCTCGGGTCCAGGCAGACCCGGCACTGCTCCTCCTGCGCCACATTGCCGCAGGTGCCGCAGAACCGGACCTTCGCCTTGACCTCCATCAGCGCGTTCGCGAGCCGGCGGACATCGGTGGGCTCGGCCTGAAGAATGTGGAAGGCGATCCGCTGCGCGCTCTTGGGACCGACGCCGGGCAGCCTGCCCAACTCATCGATCAGGTCCTGGACCACGCCTTCGTACACGGAACGTCTTCTTTCTCTTCTGCCGTGATGCGTACGCTAGTTGGCTACTCCTCAGAAGGGGAGACCCGGGATTCCGCCACCGCCCAGCCCCTGGGCGAGCGGACCGAGCTTCTGCTGCTGCAGCTGCTGGGCACTGGCATTGGCATCGCGGACCGCCGCCAGCACGAGGTCGGCGATCGTCTCGGCCGTCTCCTCGGCGGAGTCGGTGTCGACCGCCTTGGGGTCGATGACCAGGCCCGTGAGTTCACCGGAGCCGGTCACCGTGGCCTTGACCAGGCCGCCGCCCGCGGAACCCTCGACGGGTGTCTCCGCGAGCTCCTGCTGGGCGGCCGCGAGGTCCTGCTGCATCTTCTGGGCCTGCTGAAGCAGCTGCTGCATATTGGGCTGACCACCGGGGATCACGACGTGACTCCTGCCATACGACAACGTTTGTGCGGTAGCCCGAGCCTACGTGTTTCACGGGCCCCGCGCCCTACGCCGTAGGGAGGAGCACGGGTGTACGCCTGGTGTACGCCCGCTTACCCGTTCTCCGGCCCTGCGCCCCGGACTTGCCCGCGCACCGGCGCGCTGCCTACGCGGTGCTGCCGCGCCGGCTACGCACCGTGGAAGCCCTCTCCCCTTTGCTTTCCACTCATCCACCCGCTGCTGCTGAGTGACCACTCACTGCTGCTGCACGCCCACTCGTTGTTGCACTCTTCCCGTACGCGACTACTCGTTGTTGAACTCTTCCACCACGGTCGCGCCGAGTTCGCGCACGATCAGGTCGTGGCCGCTGAGTGCGGAGTCGACGAGGTCCGGATCGTCCTCGGCCGGCATGTCGTACTCGATCGATGTCGGCGGGGGCTCCGGCGGCGAGTAGGAGGTCTCCGCCCCGGACGCCGACTGCCCACCGCCCGCGGACGCCGACGGGGAGACGGCCTCCCGCGCCATCCGCGCCCCCTGGCTGCCGCCGGCGCTGCCGCTGCCACTGCCACTGCCACTGCCGGCTGCGCCGCCGCCCTGCCCGTACTGGCTCCCGGACGACGGGGGCGCCGACGGGCCGCTCTGCTGGGGCGGGGACTGTTGCCCGCCCTGCTGTGGCGCGGCGGGCACCCCGCCGCCGAAGCCGCCGCCCCCTCCGCCGCCGAAGCCGCCACCGCCACTACGGGGAGCGCCGCCGGCCGGCGGGTTGGCCCCGCCCGACGGGTCGACGATCGCCTCGACCCGCCACTGCACCTGGAAACGCTCGGCCAGCACGTCCTTGAGGACGTCCTCGCTGCCGCCGTTGGCGAAGCTGTCGCGGGCGCCGGCATTGGGGAAGCCGATCTGGAGCGTCGTGCCGTCGAAGCCGGAGACCTGGGCGTTCTGGCTCAGCAGGATCCACGTGAAGCGCCGGCGGTCCTTCACCGCCTCCAGGATGTCCGGCCACATCTGCCGCACCTGAGCGGCACCCTGCGCCGCCCCCGGGGCCGCCCCGGCCTGCGGCTGCTGGGATACGGAGGGCGCGGGCGGCCCGGCCGCCGGCTCGGGCGAAGGCGCGGGCGCGGGCGACCCGCCCTGGGGCGCCTGGCCCCCCTTCCCCGGCGCCACG
Organism: Streptomyces sp. NBC_00400; assembly: GCF_036048035.1. Lineage (NCBI taxonomy): Bacteria > Bacillati > Actinomycetota > Actinomycetes > Kitasatosporales > Streptomycetaceae > Streptomyces > Streptomyces sp. NBC_00400. The sequence goes on from NZ_CP107940.1 coordinate 3,778,223, forward strand.
GCCGTGGGCCACCCACCGGGCTGCCGCCCGCCACCGGGGCCACTGCCGTCCCCAGGGGCTCCGCTGCCCGCACTGGCTCCGCCGCCGCCATTGCCCCGGCCCGTGCTCCCGGGCCAGGCTCCGGGGCGCGCGCCCCCGCCGTCATGGCCACCGCCCTGCGCCTCGGCCTGCGGAGCGGACGCCGGACCGCCCTGCGGCGCCGCCGCGCCACCGCCGTCACTCACACTCCACTGCTGCTCTCCACCGGACGCCGCCGCGCCGGCCGCCGGCGCACCCTGAGCGGGAGCCGCCGGGGCAGCCGGAGCCGGCGGGGACGGAGCCGGAGCAGGGGGAGCCCCCGCACCGCCCGCCGGACCGCCACCCGCCGTACCGCCGCCCCCGGCACCGCCGCTCACCGCGCCCCGCACCGCGGCACGCGCAGCGGCCGGCCCGGACGGTGCTGCCGGTCCTGACGGCCCGGCCGCCGGCATCGGCGGATGAGCCTCCGGCCCCGGTACATATCCGGCCGCGGGCCCGCCACCGGACGCCACCACGGGCGCCGGGCCGGCCCCGAGGTCTCCCCCGGCGACCGCACCACCGCTCATGCCACCGGCCCCGCCGCCGCCCAGCAGCGCTGCACCGGCGCCACGCTCCAGACGGTCGAGCCGCGCCTGCACCGACCGCTCGTCGTCGTACGCCGCGGGCAGCAGCACCCGCGCACAGATCAACTCCAGCTGCAGCCGCGGCGAGGTCGCCCCGCGCATCTCCGTCAGGCCCGTGTTGACCAGATCGGCGGCCCGGCTCAGCTCAGCCGCCCCGAAGACGGACGCCTGCGCCGTCATCCGCTCCACCACATCCGCGGGGGCGTCGATCAGCCCCTTCTCCCCCGCGTCCGGCACGGCCGCCAGGATCACCAGATCGCGCAGCCGCTCCAGCAGGTCCGCGACGAAACGCCGCGGGTCGTTGCCGCCCTCGATGACCCGGTCCACCATCTCGAAGGCCGCCGCGCCGTCCCCCGCGGCGAACGCCTCCACGATCGAATCCAGCAGCGAGCCGTCGGTGTACCCCAGCAGCGCCGTCGCCATGGCATACGTCACACCGTCCGCACCGGCACCGGCGAGCAGCTGGTCCATCACGGACATCGAGTCACGCACCGACCCGGCCCCGGCGCGCACCACCAGCGGCAGCACCCCGTCCTCGACCGGGATGTCCTCCCGCCCGCACACCTCGGCCAGGTACTCCCGCAGCGTCCCGGGCGGCACCAGCCGGAACGGGTAGTGATGCGTACGCGAGCGGATCGTCCCGATGACCTTCTCGGGCTCCGTCGTCGCGAAGATGAACTTCAGATGCTCCGGCGGCTCCTCGACGACCTTCAGCAGGGCGTTGAAGCCCGCCGAGGTCACCATGTGCGCCTCATCGATGATGTAGATCTTGTACCGGCTGCCGGCCGGCCCGAAGAACGCCTTCTCCCGCAGCTCACGGGCGTCGTCCACGCCACCGTGCGATGCCGCGTCGATCTCGATCACATCGATCGAGCCCCGGCCGTTCCTGGCCAGGTCCAGGCAGGACTGGCACTTCCCGCAGGGCGTGGGGGTGGGACCTTCCTCACAGTTGAGGCAGCGCGCCAGGATCCGCGCACTGGTCGTCTTGCCGCAACCTCGCGGCCCACTGAACAGATAGGCGTGGTTGACCCGGTTGTTCCGCAGTGCCTGCTGCAGCGGATCGGTCACGTGCTCTTGCCCGATGACCTCGGCGAAGGTCTCGGGGCGGTAGCGGCGGTACAGCGCAAGGGACGACACGCATACGACGATATCGGGCCGCACTGACAACTGACGGGCCCCGTAAACGCAAGCGCCCCCCACGCACCCGCCAGAGCCGACCTACCCTTGCTGCCTTCCGGCCCTGGGGGAGTTCAGTCAGATAGCGCCACGTGAGGGGCTGCGCACCACAGTAGCGGATCCCCCGCCCGGGAAACGAACCCACACCCCACCGCGGGCCCGCGCCACCCCCTCACCCACTCCTCACCCAACCCCTCCTCCGGATCATGGTCGCGAGCACTCCTCAACGTCTTGTATTGTTTGCGGCGGAGGATTCGCCTAGTGGCCTAGGGCGCACGCTTGGAAAGCGTGTTGGGGGCAACCCCTCACGAGTTCGAATCTCGTATCCTCCGCCATTGCTCTCACCGGGCAATACGTCGAAGGGCCCCACCGCTTGCGGTGGGGCCCTTCGCGGTTCTCCGGCTCCGCTCTCCGTCTCAGTTCTCGGCTCGGTCGGCCTCGACCGGTCTCGGCAGGCGTCCGAAGCACGTCTGCGATCTGCTGCGCGATCTTGCGGAGCACCGGCCGCGCTCTCCGCCCCGCTCCCGGTCCTGGGTGTCCCGATCCCGTGGCCCGGATGCTCTCGGAACCTCTTGATCAGAGGGCCGGGCAGACCCATGGTGTGCCGGCCCGCACGCGGCCGTGGGCGTCCGCGCTCCCGGCCGCCGCGGCATGGAACCGGGGCCTCCGGCACACCCGTGTACAACTCGACGGGAGCTCTTGACCGCCGGTTCAGAAACGGGGAAAGACTGTTGTTGGACGAGATGGTGTTCCGGACCGATGCTCTGCCTGCGGCGGACCGGTTCGACTACTGGGTCGAGCTGCTGGGCCGCACCCATGCCCCCATGGAGCTGCGCAGCGACCACACCGACGATTTCCGCGCTTCCCAACGCGTGCTGGACCTCGGTGGTGTCACCGTGTGGTCTGCCACCTACCAGCCCCTGGTCTTCCGGCGCACACCGAAGTTGATCCGGCAGTCCGACCCAGAGGCCTACCATCTTTCCCTCGTCGTACAGGGGACCGGGACAGGCGAGTGGAGGCACCGGGAAACCGAGTACGAGCCGCACGACCTGTTCGTCACCTCCACCTCACTGCCGAACGACATCCGCAGCACCGGGGGCCCGGTCACGATCATTGCGCTGGAGACTCCCAAGGCCCTGCTGCCGCTGCCTCGCGACATGGCCCCACGGATAGTCGGGGCGCCGGTGTCGGCCCGGGACGGTATGGGTGCCCTCCTGGCACGGCTTCTCACTCAGCTGACCGCGGACTCGACCGCGTACCAGCCCTCCGACGGACCCCGGCTGGGCACGGTCCTGAACGATCTGGTCGCCGCGCTCTTCGCCCACCTGCTCGAAGCCGGCGACTGTCTCCCCCCGGAGACCCACCGACAGGCCCTCACCTTGCGGATCCAGGCGTTCATCCGGGAGCACCTGCACGACCCGCACCTCACCCCGGCCACCATCGCCGCCGCGCACCACATCTCCACCAGCTACCTGCACCGCCTCTTCCGGGACGAAGACGCCACAGTCGCCGCCTGGATCCGCCGCCTGCGCCTGGAGGCCGCCCGCCGCGACCTCACCGACCCGGCGCTCCACGCCCTCCCCATCCATGCCATCGCCACCCGCCGGGGGTTCCCCCGCGCAACCGACTTCAGCCGCGCCTACCGCGCCGCGTACGGCACCACGCCCAAGGATCACCGGCATCAGGCCCTCAACGGCCACGAGTGAACCCATTGCCAAGACGGTTGTGCACGCAGAGCCAGCGACTCACCGGCCGCGTACCGACATCATGGAGACGCTGGTTCGATCATTGCCTGTGCACGGGCCGGGGGCCTGTCGCGAGGGCGACCTGCCCCGAACGACCAACCAGGCAGTGATCCGCAATCGCCTTATCCACAGGGGGATCCATGCGCACTCTCACATCGTCCGGAGCACTCGTGGCCGCCGACGGCCTCGCCCTCGGCCTGATGGCCGCACCGGCCGATGCGCGCTCCGTACCGCGGCAATACGCAAACCGTCTGCGAGTTCAGGGGTTACCCCGGCGGTGCCAAGGGCTGGACGGCTTGCGGTTTCTCCAGCGAGATGAGGGAAGGCAGGGGATCAATTTCATCGCCATGGCCCGGAAAGGCAGCACCCCTGAAGTGCAAGAGCCGCACCGCGTGGCGGGCCCAGTGCCATGGCTCCTCGTCAACCGGCACCCTCCACACTCCGCCACCCGGCGCGGACCGCCCCCGCCTGCGCCGTTCGGCACCGGTCCCCACGAGGGGAGGGACCGGTGCCGAACGGCGCGGCGCTGTTTCTTCCGAAGTTGCCGTGCCTGCTCAACGGTTGACGTGCGCCGGCCGGGAACACCCGTGGTCGGCGAAGGCGACCGGGACATCGACGTCGGCTCCCGTTCCGTCCGCACTCGTCAGCACGCCGTCGGCCAGGACCACATTCCGCAACGATCGCGCCCGGATTTGGTCATGTGCAGGTTCGGGTTGGTCCATGGAGTTAAAGCACACGCCAATCCCGTATTCCGAAACCGTCAAGGGCCTTCCCTGCGAGCACTCCCCGACGTACCCCTTGAGGGCTTGTGGGTGTGGCGAACAGGGGGGAAGCGGGATGAGTGGGCAATTCGGTGTCGATCCGACAGTGCTGACGGAACTGGCAGGCACATTCGACCGGGAAGCGAAGGATCTGGCCGCCCCGGTCCATTCGTTCGCGGCGTCATCGTCGGAGGTCGGAGAGGCGTTCGGCGTCCTCGGTGCCTGTGACGGCGCCATGGAGAAGTATCAGAAGCTGCTGAGCAGCACCGTCAAGGCTCTGGGGCACCTTCCCGAAGTACTCAAGAGCGACGCTGACCGGCTGCGGATCAACGCCTCCCACTACCAGGACGCGGACCAGGCCGCCATCGGTCACCTGCGGTCCGTGCCCCGGTACCAGGGGGCCTGAGGTGAGCATCAACAGCTGGATCGACGGCAAGGTCCTGGAGATCCTTCAGGCATTCGGTGTGGATCTTCCCGGAGGCAACGGCGACACGCTCCGTTCGATCGCCCGTGGTTGGGACTCCATGGGCACCGAACTGACCGGGGCCGTACGGGCCCTCGACCGCGCCGTCGCGGGTGTCGACAAGCAGGGCTGGCACGGTGCGGCCCACGATGCCTTCGAGAAGCACTGGCAGGACCAGAAGAAGACCCTCACCGACGCCGCGAAAAATTTCCACCATGTCGCCGACGGGTTGCGGAACTTCGCCGATGAGATCGACAAAATCAATGAAGAGATCATCGATATCTGCGTCCAGATCGCCGAGATGGAAGTGCTCGGCGCCGCACTGTCCGCCTTCACCGGATTCCTCTCCGACCTCGTCGCCAATACGGCCGTTGCCGCGAAGGTCGCCAAGATCGTGGACCTGGTCAAGCTGTTCACCTCGGCGGCCGAGAAGGTGGCGGCCCTGCTGGAGCGCTTCGCCGGGCTCAGCGCCGAGACCGCGGCGACGCTGGAGAAGATGCTCTCCACGGTGGCCCGGCTCAGCGCCAAGTTCGCCACGAAGACCGGGGAGAGCTTCGCGACGAACTTCGTCGCCGACTCGGCCAGCTCGATGCTGAACCAGGCGGTCACCGGACAACAGGTGACGGTCGGGGACGACCTCGTCAACGGCAGCCGGGCCGCGCTCGGGACGGCGCTGTTCACCGGAGGCAGCGCGACGCTGGCGGACGCTGCGGGCGCGACCGGGGTGGCCGGCCGGATGCTGAGAGGGGACGGCCTGCTCGGCACCACCGTGAACGGCGCGGCCGGCAATGTGACAGGCGGGCTCACCGCGGACGTCTGGTCCGGCAAGGACGGGTCGACCAGCGCATGGGACGCGGGGACGAACGCCCTCACCGGTGGGCTCGGAAACGCCCAGAATCACGGTGTCCACCACGCTCTGGAGCAGCACGGGAGTCTCGGCGGCGAAAACCTCAGCGACCGGGGCAAGCTCGCCGACGGCGCGTTCAAGAACGTGGTGGACACGGGCTTGAACACGGGTGTCTACGGGGCGGGTTCTGGCATCGAGTCGGATGCCCAGAGCCTGGTCGAGGACGAGAAGAAGATGGCCAAGGGCGAATGAGAGCTGTCGGCGACGTGACACTTGCGGCCGTCTGGCACCCGGATCCGCACCACCCCATCACCTGGGCCATGTTTTTCGGGGCGCTCATCGTGGTGGCCGGGAGCGCGATGGTCCTCATCGGTGTGTTCGCGGCGGTCGACACCTGGCGCAAGGCCGGACGGCCGCGTGGCGATTCCCTGCGCGGGGTGCTCCTCGGCGGGGGCTGCTGTCTGGTGGCGGGTCTTGTGGTCGCCGCCTTCGGTATCTGGCTGTACTGACCGTCGTCGAGAAGTCGGGAGCCTGGAGGCCGGGAGCCGGGAGCCTGGAGGCCGGGAGCCGGGAGCCGGGAAGATTACTGTGCTGAGGCGGCGGGTGGGGGGACCGATTCGTCCGCCTCCTCATGCTGCACGGCGGCCTCGACCGCCTCGGGGGGCATGGCCATGCCTACGGCGGTGTAGAAGATGGCGAGGCTGAAGACGATCACGATGGCCAGGTCCCACCAGGCGGGGAGTGCGCGGGTGCCGCCGTAGCGGCCGAAGTGGCCGATGAGGATCATGCCGCCGAGCCAGGGCCACACCCAGGCGGCCGATTTTGCGCGCAGCCCGCTGCGTTCGGCGGCGGGAATGCCGCGGCGGGTGAGCGCCAGGACGACGAAGCCGAGCAGGGCGGCGATACCGAGCTTCCAGTCCGCCTCGTAGCCGGACCAGTAGAAGATCAAGTTGGCGAAGACGAAGCCGGCGGGGGCCAGTACGGGTCCGGCGGGGAGCCGGTAGGGGCGGTTCCGGCCGCCGTCCTGTACGCGGAGGGCGTACAGCGCCACCGGCGCGAAGGCATACATGATCGCCGCCGCCGACGTGACCACGCTCACCAGCGCCTGCCAGCTGGGAAACGGCAGGAACGCGATCTCGCCGACCACGAAGGCGAGGAGGATCGAGACGACGGGTACCCGGCTGCGGCCGACCTGGGTGAGGGCTTGGGGCAGGACCCGTTCGCGTCCCATGGCGTAGGAGAGACGCGCGGCGCCGGCCATGTAGACCAGGCCGGTGCCCGCCGGGGAGATGACGGCGTCGACGTAGAGGATGGTCGCCAGCCAGCCGGCCCCGACGAAGGTGGCGAGCGTGGCGTAGGGGCCGAAGTTGCCCTTGCCCACGGGGTTGTCCCAGCTGTGGGTCACGGCGTCGGGGTTCAGGGCGGCGATGAAGGCGATCTGCAGCAGGAGGTAGAGCGCGGTACCGACCGCCATGGCCACGATCACCGCCCGGGAGACATCACGCTGCGGGTCGCGCGCCTCACCGGCCAGCTGGATGGCCTGTTCGAAGCCCAGCAGCGCGAACACCACACCGGCGGGCAGGGCGGCGAAGACCCCGTGCGCGCCGTGCGGTGCGAAGCCGCCGCCCGCGGTGAAGTTCGAGCCGTGGAAGGACAGGGCCATCAAGACCACCACGGTCAGCAGCGGTACGGCCGTCTTCACCACCGCGGTGACCGAGTTGATCCCGGACAGCAGGCGTACGCCGAGGACGTTGATGAGCGTGAAGATCAGCATGAAGACGCTGGCGATCAGCAGGCCGGCCGCGGTGAGGGTGCCGTTCGGGTGCAGGACGTGGACCCGGTCGTGGACCCAGCCGATGCGGTCCATGTACGAGAGTGTGGCCTCGACCTCGATCGGTGAGATCAGGACCGAGCGCAGCCAGGACATCCAGCCCGCGGTGAAGCCGACCAGGGGGCCGAAGGCGAAGAAGGGGAACCGGGCGGTGCCGCCCGCGATCGGGTAGGTGGCGCCCAGTTCCGCGTGGGCCAGCGCGAGCACGGCGAGCATCGTGGACGCCAGGACCCAGGAGATCAGCGATGCCGGTCCGGCGATGACGGCGGTGGTCAGGGCGCCGAGCAGCCAGCCGGAGCCGATGATCGATCCCAGGGAGATGAACATCAGCCCCCAGAACCCGACCGCCCGGTGGAGGTGGCGGGTTCCGGTGGCGCTGTCACTCCCCGCTGCGGATGGCCTGGTCACGCGCGCTCCTGGTTCACGGGACCATCTTGGTCCCGGGAGGCGGACCAGACGCGTATGCACTGTGCGTGTCGCCGTGCATACCGAGAGTGAGAAGGGGGGGCGCGGTCGTGGCCGTGCCGGTCGTGGCCGCGGCGGTGGCGGTCCCGGCGGTGCCCAGGTGCCGGTTACCGCCAGTGGCTAGTGGCTGCCCGACGGGCGGGCGACGGGGTGCGGGGAGCCGTTGCGGGGTGGCGGGTGGGCGTGGAAGAGGGTGGCGTACAGGCCGTGGTCGGCGAGGAGCTGGGCGTGCCGGCCCGACTCCACCAGGCGTCCCTCGTCCAGGACCAGGATGCGGTCGGCGTCCGTGGCGAGGTCCAGGTCATGGGTGATCACGAGGGTGGTGCGGCCTTCGGCGAGGCGCCGCAGCGGGCCGAGGATGCGCTGGGTGGCCAGGGCGTCCAGGCCGGTGGTGGGCTCGTCGAGGATGAGCACGGGGGCGTTGCGCAGCATGGCGCGGGCGATCGCGATGCGCTGCAGCTGGCCGCCGGAGAGCCGGGAGGTGCCGGGGGCGATGACGGTGTCGTAGCCGTCGGGGAGGGCGGAGATGAACCCGTCGGCGTCGGCGGCCCGGGCGGCGTCGACGACGTCGTGGTGCGTCACGTCGTCGCGTCCGCAGGCGATGTTCTCCTCCACCGTGTCGTGCAGGACGAGGGTGTCCTGGGGCAGCAGGGTGATGTTCCGGCGGAGCTGGGCGAGCGGCAGCCGGTTCACGGGGATGCCGTCCAGCCGGACGCTGCCGGTGTCCGGGTCGTAGAACCGCAGCAGCAGGGCGGCCAGGGTCGACTTGCCCGCGCCGCTGGGGCCGGTGATCACCACCAGTTCCCCGGGTACCGCGGTGAAGGAGAAGTCCTGGAGTACGTCTTCCGTGCCGCCGGGGTAACGGAAGCCGACCCGGCACACCTCCACCGCACCGACGGCGCGCGCCGGTGCCGGCACGACAACCGCGGGGTCGGGGTCGTTGACGGAGGGCGGGGCGTCAAGGATCTCCAGCAGGCGCTCGGCCCCGGCGGTCGCTTCGGTGACCGTCAGACCGAGCTGGCCGAGGTCGCGGATCGGCGGGTAGAGGTAGCCGACGAATGCGGCGAATGCCAGGAGCTGCCCCAGCGACATCCGTCCCGCGGAGATCTCCCACGCGCCCAGGCCGATGATCGCCAGGACGCAGAGCGTTTCCAGGACCTCGACCAGCTGCCCGTACAGCTGGTTGAGACGGGCGCTGGTCACCGATGCCCGCAGCCAGTTGCGCGCTTCGCGGCGGAGCCGTTCCTGTTCGTCCCGCTGCCGGTTGTAGGCCTGCGTGAGGACGACGTTGACCAGCCCTTCTTCGACCACCGAGGTGATGGCGCCGTCCGCCGCCCGTTCCCGGCGGGACACCTCCTTGACCCGGCCGGTGAAGCGGGTGGTGGCGAGCCAGAACAGCGGGGCCAGGGCGAAGGTCGCGAGCGCCAGGTCCCAGCGCAGCCAGAGCGCGGCTCCGGCGTAGAAGATGACGCCGAATCCGGCGGTGGCCACCTGGACGAGGCCGGAGACCACGAGTTGTTCGATGGCGTCGACGTCGCCGGTCAGCCGCTCGACCAGGTCACCGCGGCGGTTGCGCTGGAAGAAGTGCGGCGGCAGCGTCTGGAGATGGGCGAAGATGCGGGCGCGCAGCCGCATCACAAAGCGTTCCGCCGTCCAGGCGGCGAGTGAGCCGCCGAGGTACCCGACGATCGCGCCGGCGACGGCGACGCCGAGCCACAGCCCGGCAGGTCTCCAGAAGGCGCTGACCGAGCCCTGCTGCAGGGCGTTGTCGGTGAGTTCGGCGAAGAGGAGGATGGCCACGGTCTCCGCGAGTGCGGCGACGATGGCACTCAGGATGACCAGGGCGATCCAGCGCCGGTCGCCCCGGGTCAGCGGCCAGAAGCGCCGTACCGCTTCCTTGAAGCCCACCCGTCTGGTGCGGATGGAGTTGTCCGCCACAAGTGCACGGAACACCCGGTCCATGGCGGGGTCCGGGTCCGGGGCCGGCTGCGACCGGGCCCGCGCACCGCTGACGGGTTCGCTGGTGTCGGTGGAGGGAGTGGAGGGGGTGGATGGGGTGGAGTGGTCGCCGGCATCGTGCGGCAGTGCCGAATTCTCTCCAACGGGCCCTGATTCCGTGCCTCGTTGGGGCGATGCTGCGGGGCGCTCTCCGCGCCGGCGTGAGCTACGCAGGTGCATGTCGCTACGTCATCTCGTCGCTGGTGGGGTAGTTGAGCGGAACCACGAGGCACCGCCCCCTAAAATGACGAGGCAAACTCGCGCCGTACGCGAGCCTGCCTCGAACTCAGAGGTGTGCGTCAGTAGCCGTAGCCGTAACCGCGCCCGCGGCCTCGACGGAACCTCCTGCGGCGCCTGCGGCGGTCGTGGTCGTGGTCGTGCCAGTCGTCATAGTCGCGGCGACGCCTTCTGGGGAAGACCTTGCGGAAGCTCATACCCGCCTCCTCGTTGGCTTTTCCTTGTTGTCGAACCGTTACCGGCTCCGACAACTCCCAAGCTACGACGCTCAACTGTCCCCAACAAGGCGAAATGCGTGAAAATTCAGACATAAGCCGAATTTCTTATTAAACGTGGCTGAGAGTGGCGAGGGATCACTCTCCGGAGGGCATGCGCGGGGCGGGAAACGGCGTGCCGACGGCGACAACCGGCAGGGCAGCGGCCCGGCAGGGCACCGGCAGGGCAGCGGCAGGGCAGCGGCGGCAAGGGGGTCAGGCTCAGTCCGGGGCGACGGGGGAGAGCCGGTAGGCGTCACCCTCGGCGATGACGCGGCCTGCCGTGGGCGGCGGGAAGTGGCTGCCCAGGAGCAGGGTGTCGGTACCGGCGAGCGAGGCGAGGAGGCTACGGCGGGTCCTGGCGGCCTGTGCGGGGTCGACGTCCGCGCAGCTGCAGATGTCGGGGCGCGGCAGCTGGACCGGGTGGTGGATGCAGTCGCCGGTGATCAGGGCCGTCTGCCCGGCGCTGCGCAGCTCCACGGCGAACTGGCCGGGCGTGTGTCCGGGGGTGGGCAGGAGCCGGACGCCGGGAGCGACCGTGGCGCCTTCGCCGGACACCTCGACCAGGTCGAGCAGTCCGGCGTCGCGGACGGGGTGGACGGAGTCCCGGAACATCTGACGGCGGGCGTCGTCCAGGTCCTGGCCCGACCAGTGGTCCCACTCCGTGCGTGCCGCCAGATAGCGGGCGTGGGGGAAGGTGGGGACCCAATCACCCTTGTCGGCACGGGTGTTCCAGCCGACGTGATCGGCGTGCAGATGGGTGAGGAGGACCAGATCCACCGCGTCCGGGGCGAAGCCGGCCGCCGCCAGACGCGGGAGGTAGTCGCTGTCCAGGTGGTCCCAGGCCGGGTTGGTCCGGGGTTTGCCGTTGCCGATTCCGGTGTCGACGAGCAGGCGCAGCCCCTGCACCTCTATCGCGAAACTGTGCGTGGCCAGGCGGAGGGTGCCGTCGTGGTCGGTGAAATCCCGCTGCAGCCAGGGCGCTTGGGCCACCACGTCCGGAGTGGCGTCGGGCAGCAGCCATCGGCCGGTCGGTGCGGGGAGCGCGGTCTCGTCGATACGGCGGACGGTGATCTCACCCACCGTCCAGGCGGGGACCGCGTCACTGACGGCAGGCATGAGGTGTCCTCTCCGCGAACCAAAGGCAATTCCTTTGCGTTAAGTCCACGCTACCGCGCTCGCGACGCTAACGCAAACGCATTGCTTTTATGTGGACCCGCGCGGCTCCGAGCCCTTAAGGTGGAGCCATGAGCCCCAGGCCGATGACCCGCCCCGGGGGACGCAGTGCCCGCGTCCAGGAATCGGTGCACGCAGCCGTGCGCGCCCTCGAAGCCGAAGAGGGCCGTGCGGCGCTGACGGTTCCCCTGGTCGCCGCTCGCGCCGGGGTCACGCCGTCGACGATCTACCGCCGGTGGGGAGACCTCCAGGAGCTGCTGTCCGACGTGGCCGTCGAGCGCCTGCGTCCGGAGGCACCACCCGCCGATCACGGAGCGCTGCGCACGGACCTGGAGGCATGGGCCGAACAGTTCCTGGAGGAGATGGCCTCGCCCCCGGGGCGGGCCTACCTCCGCGACGCGCTCGCCGGCGATCCGGACGGCAGCAATGCGGGCCAGTGCTCGGCCTACGCCGCCGAGCAGGTGAACGTCATCCTCGCCCGCGCCGCCGAGCGCGGCGAGCCGGCCCCGGACACCGAACTCGTGATGGACCACATCGTCGCCCCCATGATGTACCGGCTGGTCTTCCGGCCGGGCCCGACGGACGCGGCGTATGCGCGCGGCCTCGTGGAGGCCACCCTCTCCGGGCTGATGCCACGGCACTGACCCCGTTCTGGTGCTGGTGTGTGCCGTGAGCCGGCCGTTCCGGCTGCCCGAGGCGGTCTTCGCGGTGCCGGCCGCCGCCGTGGTGATCGTGGCCGGGGTGATCCCGTTGGCCCATGTCCGCGACGAGGCGGAGCGGCTGGGGCCGGTGATCGGCTTTCTCGCCGCGGTGCTGATCCTCGCCGGACTCTGCGACGACGAGGGGCTTTCCCACGCCTGTGGCACCTGGATGGCGCGCTGGTCGGCGGGGCGGCCCAGCCGTCTGCTGGGCGCGGTCTTCGCCCTCGCGTCGGCCATCACGGCCGTGCTGAGCCTGGACGCCACCGTCGTCCTGCTGACCCCCGTCGTGTTCGCCACCGCCGCGCACATGGGTGCCCGTCCCAAACCCCATGTATACGCCTGCACCCATCTGTCGAACACCGCGTCGCTGCTGCTGCCCGTCTCCAATCTGACGAACCTGCTGGCCTTCACGGCGAGCGGGCTGAGCTTCACCCGGTTCGGCGCGCTGATGGCGCTGCCGTGGGCGGTCGCGATCGGCGTCGAATACCTGGTCTTCCGCCGCTTCTTCGCCGCTGACCTGCGCGCCCCGACACCCGGCCCGGACCCCGCCGAGCCCCCCGAGCTGCCGCTGTTCGCCCTGGTGACGGTGGCCTGCACGCTCGCCGGTTTCGCGCTGACCTCCGCGCTGGGCATCAATCCGGCCTGGGCCGCTGCGGCCGGCGCCCTCGTCATGGCGGTCCGTGCGCTCGCCCGGCGCGACACCACCCCGGCCGCCGTCGTCCGGGCCGCCGGGCTGCCGTTCCTCGCGTTCGTGCTGGCCCTGGGCATCGTCGTGCGCGCGGTCGTCGACAACGGGCGCGCCGATGCGCTCGGGCATCTGCTGCCCGACGGCACCTCGCTCCCCGCCCTGCTCGGCATCGCCGCGCTGGCCGCCGCACTCGCCAACATGATCAACAACCTGCCCGCGGTACTGGTCCTGGTGCCGCTGGCCGCGCCGAGCGGCCCCGGTGCCGTCCTCGCCGTGCTCCTCGGCGTGAACATCGGCCCCAACCTCACCTACGCCGGATCGCTGGCCACCCTGCTGTGGCGGCGCATCGTCCACCACCACGAGCACGACGTCGCCCTCAAGGAATTCACCCGGCTCGGTCTGCTCACCGTGCCCGCCGCCCTGGGCCTGGCCACGGTGGCGCTGTGGGGCTCTCTCCAGCTCATCGGCAGCTGACCCGGCGGCCGATGCCGACCCGTCGGGCGTCAGGACCGCTTGGTGCGCCTCAGGATCAGGTCCGCTTGGTGCTGCTCAGGATCAGGTCCGCTTGGTGCGCCTCAGGAACAGCCCCACCCCCGACCCGATCGCCACCACGCCCGTGCCAACGCTGATCAGCACCTGCTGCACCCCGTCGAAGGCGAAGCTGGTGGAGACATTGACGAGGACGGCGAGGCAGAGCACACACCAGAGCAGGGCCTTCATGGGAGTTCCTTCCGCAGGGAGGTGAACAGAGGTGAACGTCTGTGGCACCGACGATGCCGCGGCCGGGCCGCCGGTTCGAGGGAGCGTCCTCCCGAATGCGGGGTGGAGTGCGCTACACCCCCGGCCCGGTGGCTCACTCCCGCGCGGTGGCCGGGGCGGGCCGTCTAGCCTGTGCCCATGGGGGAGACGGTCGGGCGGGCGGGGCAGGCCACGGTTCAGCTGCTGGTATCGGCCGGGCTGGCCCTGGTGTCGTATCTCTTCCTCGCCTTGCTGCTGTTCACCGCTGTCGTGACGCTCCTCGTGGTCGGTGCGGGGGTGCTGCCCGAGACGGTCCTGATGCTGCGCAGGATGGCCGGGTACAAGCGGCGGCGGGTGGCGGCCTGGACGGGTGAAGCGGTCCCCGAGGCGTATCTGCCGCTCACCGGGGAGCTGTTCGAGCGGGTGCGTACGGCGGCCGCGGACCCGGGCACCTACCGGGATCTGCGCTGGCTCGCCGCCCATTTCGGCTACGGCTTGCTGCTGCCCTACCTGTCGCTGCCGCTCTGGGCCCTCGGTCTCCTCACCGACGGGGTGTGGTGCGGACTGCTGCGGCGCCCGGCCGTTGTCCTGCCGCTGATCCGGCGCCTCGCCGACCTCGACGCGGCCTGGTCACGTGCGCTGCTGCTGCCGTCCCCGGACAGCCGGCGCACCGCCCTGCTCGCCGAGCGCGTCGAGGAGCTGACCGTCACCCGGGCCGGCGCCGTCGCCGCGCACGGCGCCGAACTGCGGCGTATCGAACGGGATCTGCACGACGGCGCCCAGGCCCGGCTGGTGGCGCTGTCGATGCGGGTGGGGCTGGCCAAGCGGGCGTACGACACGAACCCCGAGATGGCGCGCAGGCTCCTCGACGACGCCCAGGACCAGGCAGAAGAGGCCCTTACCGAGCTGCGCCATGTCGTACGCGGCATCCATCCGCCGATCCTCACCGACCGGGGTCTGGTGGGGGCGGTGCGGGCGCTGGCGGCGAGCAGCGGGCTCGATGTGGCGGTGCGCGCGGACTCGGTGGAGGAGGGCCCGCGCGCCCCGGCGGCGGTCGAGGCGGCCGCGTACTTCGTCGTCGCCGAGGCGCTGACCAACGCCGCGAAGCACAGCGGGGCGGATCGTGCCGTGGTGGAACTGGTCCGTGGGGACGGCCTGTTGGCGATGTCGGTCCGCGACGAGGGCCGCGGCGGCGCCGGGGTCGGCTCTCCTGGGGAAGGGGTTGGGACCACCGGCTCCCCCGGGGAAAGCTCAGAGACCCACTCCCCCAGGGAAAGCTCCGCCGGAGCGCCAGGAGGCAGCGGGCTGCTCGGCATCCGGCGGCGGGTCGCTGCGCTCGACGGGACCGTGGAAGTGACCAGCCCCGTCGGGGGCCCGACCGTGATCGAAGTGGAGCTGCCGTGCGTGTGGTGATCGGTGAGGACAACGCCCTGCTGAGGGAGGGCCTGGTGCTGCTGCTGACCTCCGCCGGGCACGAGGTGGTGGCGGTCGCGGCCAGCGGGCCCGAGGTGCTGCCCGCGCTGCTCGCCCACCGCCCGGATGCCGCGGTGCTGGATGTCCGGATGCCCCCCTCCTTCCGTGACGAGGGGCTGCGCGCGGCGCTGGCGGCGCGGCGGGAGATACCCGGTCTGCCGGTTCTGGTGCTGTCGCAGTACGTGGAGGAGACCTACGCCGTGGAGTTGCTGGGCGGTGGCGCCGGCGGGGTCGGCTATCTGCTGAAGGACCGGGTGGGGCGGGTCGACGAGTTCCTGAGCGCGCTGGAACGCGTCGCGGCGGGCGGCACCGCGCTGGACCCCGAGGTGGTCACGGAGCTGCTGACCCGGCGCCGCGACGCTCCCCTCGATGCCCTGACGCCGCGCGAACGTGAGGTGCTGCAGCTCATGGCCCAGGGCCGGGACAACGCGACGATCGCGCAGTTGCTGGTGGTGTCGGACCGCGCGGTGAGCAAGCACATCGGAAATATCTTCGCGAAGCTGGGACTGCCGGCGAGCGACAGCGGGCACCGACGGGTGCTGGCGGTGCTGGCGTACCTGAACGGGCGGTAGGCGCGGCCACGACGGCGGGGCGGAGGCCCTGAGACGGCGGGGCGGCACCGATGGCCCCGGCCGGCGGTCAGCTGCCGGTGGGTGGGGGCGGGGGCGTGGGACCCGGCCCGGTGGCCCGCAGTCCTTCGATGAGCAGCCGCAGGCCGAAGGCGAAGTGCGCGGCGAAATCCGTGCCGGCGAACACCGGCAGCGCGGGGGCGAGATGGGGGTACTGCGTCGGCGTCACCGCGGCGCGCAGCCGGTCGGGGTCCGCCGGGCCGTCGCCTGCGACCTGGAGGGCGGCCTGCTCCTCCAGGGTGTGGCCGATGGTGAAGTGGACGACCGCGAGGGCGGCGCGGGCGGCGTCGTCGGGGGCGAAGTCCGCCTCCCGCAGCACACCGATGAGGGTGTCGGCGAAGCCGAGGGTGTGGCTGCCGGTGGAGTGCGTACCGGCGTAGACGCGGGCCCCGTCCCGGCGGCCGAGGAGCGCCGCACGCATCCGGCGGGCCAGTTCGGCCAGGCGCTCGCTCCAGTCCGCCGGGGGGAGCGGCCGTTCGAGGCAGCCGGCCAGCAGCGCTTCGGCCATGGCGGTCAGCAGCTCGTGCTTGGTCGCGAAGTAGCGGTACAGCGCACCGGCCCGTACGTCCATGGCCTCGGCCAGCCGGCGCATGGTGAGTGCGTCGAGCCCGACCTCGTCCAGCAGCGCCAGGGCGACTTCGACGGTGCGCGCCTGGTCGAGCTTCGGGGGCCGGCCCCGGCTCGTGACAGCGGCACGGGCGGCGGGCGAGCTGGGGGTTGACGCGGCACTCATGGATCTCACTATAGTGAACATCGTTCACCTGAACGTTGTTCACTAAATCTGGCACGCCTCGACCGGAGGTCAGTCATGCATGCCGCCAGGGATCTCGCCGCCAATACCCACGGCCACGCCCACGCCGACACCGACACCGACACCGACACCGACACCGACGTGATCGTGGTGGGTGCGGGGCCGACCGGCTTGCTGCTCGGTGCCGAACTGGCGCTGGGCGGCGTACGGGTGCAGATCCTCGAACGGCGGGCCACGGCACAGCGGGATTCACGGGCACTGACACTGCATCCGCGCAGTATCGAGCTGATGGACCAACGCGGCCTGGTGGAACGGTTCCTGGCACATGGGCGCCGGGTTCCGGGGTGGCACTTCGCTGGGCTGGACACCCGTCTGGACTTCAGCGCGCTGGACACCCGGCACGGCTACACCCTGTTCCTCGCCCAGGCCCGCACCGAACAGCTGCTGGCGGAGCGCGCGAGCGAACTCGACGTGCCGGTCCGGCGCGGATACGAGGTGGTCGGACTGCGTCGGAACCCCGGCGGCGACGGCGCGGGCGGCGGAGGCGTCACGGGCGGCAGAGGCATCACGGGCGGCAGAGGCATCACGGGCGGCAGAGGCGGCGGGGAATCGGACGAGGCCGGCGTGGAGGTGGACGTCCGCGGCCCCGACGGCACCCTGGAGACCGTACGCGCACGGTATGTGGTCGGGTGCGACGGCGGGCGGAGCGTGGTGCGGCGGGCCGCCGGGATCGGTTTTCCCGGCACCGACGAGACGCTGAGCGGAGCGCTGGGGGATTTCGCGACCGTCGACCCGGCAGCCCTCGACCGCGCGCGGGCCCATGGCGTACTGGCCGTACCGCTGGAGCCGGCACCCCCGGCCGGGACCGGCCCTGAGGGCGGACGGGAGGGAGGCGGCGCCACCCGGATCGTCCTCCTGGATCCACAGCGCATGCGGACCCCGTCCGCCGAACCACTGGCACTCGACGAGTTCCGGGCCTCCCTGCGACGGATCTGCGGAACCGACTGCGGAGTGGCGCAGCCCCGCTGGCTGTCGCGGTTCGGCAACGCCACCCGTCTCGCGGCCTCTTACCGTGCCGGGCGCGTCCTGCTGGCCGGCGATGCCGCCCATATCCACTTCCCGGCGGCCGGCCAGGGTCTCAACACCGGGCTGCAGGACGCGATGAACCTGGGCTGGAAGCTCGCCGCCGAGATCAACGGCTGGGCCCCGCCCGGCCTGCTCGACAGCTACCACGCCGAGCGGCACCCGGTCGGGCAGGCGGTCACGGAGAACACCGAGGTCCAGACGCTGCTGGCGGAGCTGACGCTGCTCCCGCCGTATCAGCGGCCGGCCGCCGCACTGCGCACGCTGCTGACCGAACTCCTGGGCATCGAGGAGGTCAACCGCCGCCTGGCCGGGCAGGTTTCCGCACTCGACACCGCCTATCCTCCCGCCGGCACGGATACTGCCGACCCGTTGGCGGGACGGCGGATGCCCGATATCGCGCTGACGGCGACCGGCACGGAGGCGCTACGCCTCTACGAACTCCTCCCGCACGGCCGGTTCGTCCTGCTCGACCTCGCGGGGGACCAGGAGATGCAGCAGTGCGCCCCGACCGCATGGGGGAAGCGGGTGACCGCACTCAGCGCCACCGCGCACGAATCCCGCACCGGCCTGGAAGGGGTGCGCGAGATCCTGGTCCGCCCCGACGGCCATATCGCCTGGGCCACCCGCAGCACGGACGTACCGACCCGCCGCACCGAACGGTTCCGCGCGCTGACCAGCTGGGCCGGCCGCCCCGCAGGGGACTGAGGGGCGGCCGTGCACGTCAGCCGGCGAACCCCGGGTACACGAACCCGGGGTACACAAGGCCGGAGTGGACGAGGCCGGGGTACACGGGGCTTCCCGGGTAGAGGGGGCTCCCCGGGGTGACGGGGCTTCCCGGACGCACGGGGCTTCCCGGATTCCCCGGGCGCGCCCGGTGTGCGGAGTTCACCCGGTGTGCGGAGTTCACCCGGTGCCTATTGTTCACTCGATGGCCGGCGCTCACCGGGTGCCCGGTGTTCACCCGGTGCCCAGCACTCACCCGATGCTTGGCACCCGCCGGGTGCGCCGCGTTCACCCGGTGCTTGGCGCTCACCGAGTGCCCGGTGTTCACCCGGTGCTTGGCGCTCATCGGATGCGCGGCATTCACCGGATCCACGGGACGCTCCGTGTCGGCAGGCTGATCCGCACTGTCGGAGCTCCCGGGGCCCTCCGAGTTCCCAGGTTCGTCGGCGTTCCCGGGCCCATCCGAGTCCCCTGGACCGTCCGAGTTCCCCGGCCCGTCCGAGTCACCCGGGTCATCCGAACGCCCCACTTCATCCGCACGCCCCGGATCGTTCGAACGCCCCGGATCATCCGAACGCCCTGGGCCATCCGAACGCGCCGGGCCATCCGAACGCCCTGGGCCATCCGAACGCGCCGGGCCATCCGAACGCCCTGGGCCATCCGAACGCGCCGGGCCATCCGAACGCCCTGGGCCATCCGAACGCGCCGGGCCGTCCGGGTCACCCGGGCCGTCCGTACGCGCCATGGTGTCCCGGTCCTCCGGCTCCTGCGGATAGCGCGGGCCGTCCGCGCTCAGCCGCAGGCTCCCGAACCGTGCATTGCGCCAGGATCCGGCGCGCACCGTGGTGACCACGGATCCGGTGCAGTCGCGACCGTTGTAGAGGACCAGGTCGGTGGGGGTGTCGTTGTCCACCTCGCCGTACCCTTCGCCCACGCCGTAGCAGTGGTCGTCGCCGGGGTCCTCGATCCGGTACATCCGGTTGCCCTGCCGGATGTGGTACGTGATGACGCCGGAGACGGCCTCGGCGTCGGTGGGGCCGAACGCGGCGGACGCCCCCGTGAAGGCCACAGCGCCAAGCAAAGCGATCATGCGTCGCACAGTCGGAACTCCTCGTCAGCCATGGGCAGCGGTCCGGCCCTCGGTCACACCCGTGCGGGATTTCGCCATGTGAGGTTCCCGATGACATATCGGGATATTCACCCCGGACGGGATATTCACCAGCCAGCAGGAGCCCGCGGGAGGCATTGCGGGGCCTGGGGCCGCTGTTCGAGGGACGGGCCGGACGCCGCCCGTGACCGGTATCCGTGGACCGGTGTCCGTGAACCGGCGCCCTTGGACCGGCGTCCGTGCGGTGGCCGAACTCCAGGCGGGCCAGCCGGTCCGCCTGGACCGGCTGGACCGCCCGATCCGCCCGGCCCCCTACCCCACCCCCGCGACCGACGCCCTGAAGAGCCGGGCCGCCGACATGCCCAGCCCGGTCGGCGCGGCCAGCCACCCCGGCGACCCCATGGGATGACGCAGCTCGGCCTCGGTGTAGCGCAGGCAGCCCCGGTGCCAGGTGAGGATGGCGGCCAGCCAGTTCTCCAGCTCGTGGACGTAACCGTCGAGGGCCTTGCGGGCCTCGGGCGAGAGGTTGAAGTCGGCGCAGACGACCGGGAGTTCATGGGCCGCGACGTGCTGGAACTCGTGCATACGCGACGTCATGAGGTCATTGATGATGTTCAGCGCGGTCGGGTAGTCGCAGTCGAAGAAGTTCTGGACGACCAGGATGCCGTTGTGGATCTCGCCCTCGTACTCGATCTCCTTCTGGTAGGAGAAGACATCGTTCAGCAGACAGGCGTAGTCGGCCGCGGCGTTCTGCAGGGAGAGCAGGGTGCGGGTGCGGTAGATCTCCGGCGGGATCTGCGCACCGTGGCCGATGCGGCTCAGGCTCATGGTGAGGTCGGAACCGAAGGTCGCGCGGCGCATCTCGATGTAGTCGACGGGGTCGGGGATGCGGTGGTGGAGCTGGTTGTCGAGCTCCCAGAGCCAGCCGGCCGTCATCGTGTCGACGGCTGCGCGGAACATCCGGCGCGCCTCGGGGTTCATCGGTCCCGCCGTACGTGTCCACAGGTCGGCCAGCCCGCGTTCCATCGCGTTGACCGGCTCGGGCACGGCGGCCGACGGGTCGAGCGGCATCACGGCCGACAGCCGCTCGGTGCACACCTTGGCCGCGGCGATGTCGCGGGTCCGGCCGAAGACCTGGGGGTAGTAGTCGTCGGCGTAGGTGCCCCAGGCCAGCCAGGCGGCGTCCAGGTCCAGTTGTTCCGGAGTGGCGTCCGGGTGGAGGCCGGCCGCGCACAGCGCCAGGTCGTAGCGGACCATGGCGGGCTCGTCCCAGACATCGGACAGCGGCACCCCGGGCTGCGGGCCGAAGATACCCATCCGGTGCGCCCATGCGATGACGCGGCGGCGGGCGCCCTCAAGATGCGGACTGAGGGTGGTGGTGAACGGCATGAAGAGGTCGGGGATGCGCGAGGGGCCGACCTTCTGGTGCGGGACGTGGGTGGAGCTGCGGAGACGGCGCGCGCCGGCCGCGGTCGGCTGCGTATCGGCCGTGGTCGGCTGCCCATCGGCCGTGGTCGGCGGCGTACCTGCCGTTGCCGGCCGCGCATCGGTCGCGGTCAGCCGCGTACCGGCCGTGGTCAGCGCGGTTCTCAGATCCGCCGCCGAGGTGCCGAATCCGCCCAGGGAGAAGGGGGACCAGGGCCGCGCGGCGCCGGCCGCGGAGCCGCCGCCGTTCATATAGCGGCTGGAGCGCATATGCCATTCGTGGCCGCCCGACTGCCAGTCCTGGAGCCCCTTGGCGTACGCCAGCACATCCGCACAGGACCGGGGGTCCAGGCCCTGTTCGAGGAAGAGCGCGGGGAGCTCGGTGACCACGGTGTTCTCGAACTGCTGCAGCCGCGAGGTGATCAGGTCGTTGACGGCGTCCGCGGCCTCCTGGGTGGTGCAGTTCAAGAAGGTCTCCAGCACCAGGACGCCATTGCTCAGCTCGCCCTCCTCCTCCGTCTCCCGCTGGTAGGAGAAGAGGTCGTTGCGCAGATGCACCCCGTCGGAGAAGGCGTCGCGCAGCACCCGCAGCGGACGGGAGCCGGCGACGGCCACGGGCACCTCGGCGCCGGTCGCATACTCCACCAGGCCCGCCGACCAGGGCGCGCCACCGACCTTGCGGCGCATCTCGATGTACTCGACGGGGTTGGGCACCCGGTGAATGTTGATGTTGGACAGTTCCCACAGCGACTCGTTGAGCAGATGCTCGGTGCTCTCGGCGAACCGCTTCCGCCACGCCATGGACATGTGCGGCACCGTGCGCGCCCACAGATCCGCGAGCCCCGCCTCAACGGGATTGGCCGGTTCGGGCACGGCCGCGGTCAGCTCCATCGGCATGAAGGCGGCCAGCCGGTCGAGGTACTTCTTGCCGCCCTCCCGGTCCAGCGTCCGCTTGAACTTCTCCAGGAAGTGGTCGTCGAAGAAGAAGACCCAGACGTACCAGTCGGTCACCAGCGAGAGCGCGTCCGCGTCGCAGTCCGGGTGGGTGTAGGAGCACAGCAGGGCGTAGTCGTGGGCGTCGAGATCCTTCTCCTCCCAGATGTTCGAGCCCTCCAGCATCCCCATGTCGCGGGCCCACTTCTTGGAGTGCGTACGCGCCGTCTCCAGATGCGGGTTCAACCGCGCCGGGTAGGGCGTATAGAAGTCAGGCAGTTCGAATGGCTGTGTCACCGTTGCCGGCCTCTCCCCTTACGTACGGAAGGAAGGCGCGGGGAACCACGCCCTCCGGACGGGGCAGCGCTACCCCAGGGGTCAACGCGTTAGGCCTTACGGAGGAGGAGCTTCCGCCACCGATCCACTTCGGTTCGGCGCCCTCCGAACGGGGGCTACTTCTCGCCGACTTCTGCCGCTTTTCTTTCGCCGGTGCCGCTTTGGTCGGCGCCTCGTTCGCTGCCGACACGTCCTCCGTCGGCGCCTCGTTCGCCGGCGCCGAGGCTCCGGCCTCCTGCGGCCGTGCGCAGGGCGAGCTGTGCCAGCGCCTCCGGGGCGCCGGCCTGGCCACGGATGCCGGGGAAGGCATTGATGTCCACGATGAGGGGCGCACCGCCACCGGCGTCGAGAACATCCACCCCGTAGACGTCCAGGCCGAAGATCTCGCCGGCCCGGAGCGCGGCGCCGGTCCAGCTCTCGGGCAGCTCACCGACCGGCAGCGGCAGCGTCGGCCCGCGGCCGTCCGGGGACAGCTCCGACCGGCGCAATCCGGCGAAGAGCCGCCCGTCGACCACCCACAGCTTGTGATCCCAGCCGCTGTTCGCGGTGAACTCCTGGACCACCACCGGCTCATCGGACCAGTCGGCCGCCAGCTCCCGCAGTCGTACGGCGCTGTCGGCGCGGGCCACGAGGTCATGGCGCCGGCTGAACCGGCTCTTGATCACCAGGGGCCCGTCCGGTTCGCCGTCCGCGGCCAGCTCCCCGACCGTGGCCACGGCGGCGGTACCGGCGAACGGCAGCCCGGCCGCGCGGGCCACCGCCGCCATCTCGACCCGGTCCTGGCATCGCGCGGTCGCCGCCGCGGAGTTGAGCACCGGGGCGCCGTGCTCCTCCAGGCGGGCGGCAAGGGCCAGCGCCCGGGGCGTACGCGCCTTGAGGAGATAGACATCGGCGAGCGAGGAGGGATCGAACGGGGAGAGATCGAACGGGGAGAGATCGAACGGGGAGAGATCGAGCGAGGAGAGATCGAGCGAGGCAGACCCCAACGCGGAAGAGCCGACCGCGGAAGAGCCGACCGCGGAATGGTCCGGATCCGGGCCCTGCCCCTCCCCGTCCGGGTCCAGCCATACGACCTGATGCTCCGGGGCCAGCAGCTCGGTGACCGCGGCCAGCAGCGGATGCCCGGGATCCGCGGTGACCAGCCCGATCCTCACCGGCCACCACCGATCGAGGCCGCGGGCCGGCTGGGGCGGGGCACGGGCGGCGCGGTGAACGGGGGTGCCGCGGGGGCCGCAGCGGCACCCGGCTTCGCCGCGACAGGCCCCGCCGCCGGCTGCCCGGCGGCCGGCCCGGCCGCCTGCCCCGCCCTCCCGTGGCGGGCGAGGTCCAGGATCGCGGCGGACACCCGGGCGACCGCGTCCGGCACCTGACGGAAGCTCGGGAAGTCATTGATGTCCACGACCACCGGGCCGTCCGGTCCGAGCAGAATGTCGACTCCGTACAGGTCGAGGCCGAACACCGTGCCGATCTCGGCCGTGATCCGGGCGATGTCGGGGGTGAGCGGAACCTGACGTTCGCGTACGGCGTGCGCGGGATGCAGCGGAGAGCACCGCTCGGTCGCGTACAGCTCGCCCGCGACGCTGTACACCTTCAGATCCGTACCGGAGTTGGGCACATAGGGCTGGGCGATGAGCAGCCCTCCGCCCGGCGCGCCCGGGTCCCCGGCGCCGGCCGTCTCCACGGGATCCAGCAGCCGGTCCGGCGTCGCCACCAGCCGCACGGCACGCCCGGAACTGCCGTCAGCGGGCTTCACCACAAGGGGGAACTCCGCCTCGGGGATCTCCGCGAACTCCTCCGGACGGGCCGCCGCATACGTCACCGGGACGGGCAGCCCACTGCGGCGGGCGATCACCGCGGCCAGCGCCTTGTCGCGTACGCCGCGGATCGCCCGGACATCGTTCACCGTCGTCAGCCCGACGGAAGCGGCGGCTTCCAGCAGCGTCAGCCCCGGACCGCCGGAAACGGTCTTGAGGACCCAGGCATCATGGCTGCCGGCCTGGATCGCCTCGGATATGGGAATGAGCGAGCGGCCGGGCCACAGGACGTCCACCCGGTGTCCCCAGGAGCCGAGTTGGCGGATGACGTCCAACGGCATGCCGTCGTGGCGGTACTGCTCCTCCACCAGGAAGCAGAGTCTCATCGGGGCACCCTCATCATCGCCGCACGTCCGTCCACCGTCCGTCCGTCCGGCAGAACCATGACGTACCAGGATCCCATGCGGATTCCGCCGAGGGCCGCGGGCCCACGCACCCGGCTCCGGCCCGCATTCCGGCGAGGCTGCGCCACCGCGTACGCCAACCCAGCCTTTACGGCCCCCTCCTGGCCCGCTCGACCCCACTCGTCCGCTCGCCTTTCCCCTCTCCTCTCGCCCGCCCGTCCGCTCTCCCTCTCGCCTGCCTGTCCCCTCTCCCGCCTCCCCGCGCCCCGCTACCGTGAGGCGACCACGACGGAGAGGGACCGGCACGGACCGGCGCGGACCGGTCCGGACCATTACGGACCGGTACGGCCCCGCCCGGACTCGTACGGACCAGCAGGATTCGGGAGGCCCAGTGACCAACAAGGCCGCGCCCTTCGACGACCTCGACCGCAAGATCGTTACGGCGTTGATCGACAACGGCCGGGCGAGCTTTGCGGAAATCGGTGCGGCGATCGGGCTGTCGTCCACCGCGGTGAAGCGGCGGGTGGACCGGATGCGGGAGAACAACGTGATCACGGGGTTCACCGCTACCGTCCGGCCGGCCGCCCTGGGCTGGCTGACCGAGGCGTATGTCGAGGTGTACTGCGACGGCGCGGCGCCGCCCCGGCGGCTCGCGGAGGTGGTACGCAACCATCCGGAGATCGCCGCGGCGATGACCGTGACCGGTGGCGCCGATGCGCTGCTGCACGTACGGGCGAAGGATGTCGAGCACTTCGAGGAGGTGCTCGAACGGATCAGGGCCGAGCCGTTCATCCGCAAGACGATCAGCTACATGGTGCTGTCCCATCTCCTGCCGGACAGCCCGGAGGCGGGCGCCAGCCAGTCCTCGGGCGGCTCCGCGCCCTGACCCGCCGGCCGGACGCCTACGGAGCAGGTGCGCGCGCCACGCGACGCGAGGGCCGGACGCCTACGCAGCAGGTACGCGCGCTACGCAACGCGCGCAGCAATCCGGCTCCCAACGGCATGACCACGCAGCATTCCTGCGCTGATGAGCAGCATTTGTTTCTTGTGACCCGAATCCGTCGCTCCTTACCGTGGAAGGACCCCGGGTGACCCTCAGTGACAACCGGGCGCCCCGCAGTGCCACGCCTTACCCCGCAAGCCCCGTAAGAAGCGAAGGGATCGTCCCCGTGCCGAAGAGTCGTGTGTCGCGCCCCCGGCGCTATCTGGTCTGCGAGCCCAGACACTTCGATGTGCGTTACGCGATCAATCCGTGGATGAGTGCGGACATCCCGGTGGACACCGTCCTCGCGGGGCGCCAGTGGGAGGCGTTGATGAGCGCCTACCGCGACCACGGGCACACGGTGGAGACCGTGCCCCCGGTGGCCACGCTGCCCGACATGGTGTTCGCGGCGAATTCCGCGCTGGTCGTGGGCGGCCGGGTCTTCGGCTCGTCCTTCCATGCGCCGCAGCGGCGGCCGGAGTCCGTGGAGTACGAGACCTGGTTCAAGGCGGCCGGGTACGACGTCTACCGGCCCGAGTCACCGTGCGAGGGCGAGGGCGATCTCATCCCGGCCGGCCGCTACATCCTGGCGGGTACGGGCTTTCGCACCACGCCGGCCGCGCATCGCGAGGTCCAGGAGTTCTTCGGCGTACCGACCATCGGCCTGCAGCTGGTGGACCCGTACTTCTACCACCTGGACACCGCGCTGTTCGTCCTGGAGGAGACGGCGGAGACGGGCGAGGCGAATGTCGCCTACTACCCCGGGGCGTTCTCGACCGGCAGCCGTGAAGTGCTGCGCCGGCTCTTCCCCGAGGCGGTGATCGCCACCCGCGACGACGCCCTGGCCTTCGGCCTCAACTCCGTCTCCGACGGCCGCCATGTCTTCGTCGCCCCGCCGGCGACCGGCCTGATCGACCAGCTCAGCGCGCACGGTTATGTCCCCGTCCCCGTCGACCTCTCGGAGTTCCACAAGGCCGGCGGCGGCATCAAGTGCTGCACCCAGGAGATTCGCTCATGACCGCTCCCACCCGTACCGCCCGCGTGCACGCCCCCCGTTCGTCCGCGGAGCTGATCCAGGCCGAGGGCCCGGTCCTCGCGCACAATTACCACCCGCTGCCCGTGGTGGTCGCGCGCGCCGAAGGGGTCTGGGTCGAGGACGTCGAGGGGCGCCGCTACCTCGACATGCTGGCCGGCTATTCGGCGCTCAACTTCGGCCACCGCCACCCGGCCCTGATCGAGGCCGCGCACCGCCAGCTCGACCAACTCACCCTCACCTCCCGCGCCTTCCACAACGACCGGCTCGCCGGTTTCGCCGAAGGCCTCGCCGAGCTGACCGGGCAGGACATGGTCCTGCCGATGAACACCGGCGCCGAGGCGGTGGAGAGCGGCATCAAGGTCGCGCGCAAGTGGGCGTACGACGTCAAGGGCGTCCCGGCGGACCGGGCGACGATCGTGGTGGCCGGCGGCAACTTCCACGGCCGGACGACCACCATCGTCGGCTTCTCCGACGATGACACGGCCCGCGTCGGCTTCGGCCCCTTCGCCCCCGGCTTCCGCACCGTCCCCTACAACGATCTCGCCGCGCTCGAAGCGGCCGTGGACGAGACGACGGCCGCCGTGCTGATCGAGCCCATCCAGGGCGAGGCGGGCGTCGTGATCCCCGACGACGGCTATCTCACCGGCGTACGCGAGCTGACCCGGCGGGCCGGGTGCCTGTTCATCGCCGACGAGATCCAGTCCGGGCTGGGCCGCACCGGCACCACCCTGGCCGTCGAGCACGAGTCCGTGGTGCCGGACGTGCTGCTGCTCGGCAAGGCGCTCGGCGGCGGCATCGTCCCGGTCTCCGCGGTCGTCGCCCGCCGTGACGTGCTCGGCGTACTGGGCCCCGGCCAGCACGGTTCGACCTTCGGCGGCAATCCCCTGGCGGCGGCGGTCGGTTCGGCCGTCGTCGAGCTGCTCATGACCGGAGAGTTCCAGCGCCGCGCCGCCGAACTGGGCGAACGCCTGCGCAGTGGCCTGGCCGCGCTGACCGGCAAGGGCGTGACCGGCTTCCGCGCCCGCGGCCTGTGGGCCGGTGTCGACATCGACCCCGCGCTCGGCACCGGCCGGGAGATCAGCGAACGCCTGCTCAAGGAAGGCATCCTGGTCAAGGACACCCATGGCTCGACGATCCGGCTGGCCCCGCCGCTGACCATCACCGGTGAGGAACTGGATGCGGCGCTGGGGAGCCTGGAGCGGGCGCTGGTCTGACCCCCGCCGGAAGGCCGACGCGGCCGCAGCTCGGGTGAGCTGCGGCCGCGTCGTGTCCGCGTGGTGCCCCGGAAGGAGCCGTGCCCTCCAGCGGGAGCCGTCGCCCCTAGAAAGAGCCGTTGCGGTTGATCATCTCCAGGCAGGCCTTGTGCGAGCTGCCCTTGAAACGGACACAGAGCGTGCTGCCGCTCGGCTGCAGCCCCGGGACGGTGTGGCCGACGATCTCGCCACCGGACCGCTTCGCCTTGAAGGAGTAGCTGTTCCCGCCGTCCGTGGTGGTGAGGTAGACGGTCGCGGACTGCCGGCTCTTGGGCGGGTTGGTCCAGGAGGCGGTGACAGTACCGGGGTTGGGCGTCCCGTCCCTGCCGTCGGTCTTGATGCAGATCTGCGGACCCGACCAGTCATGGGTGCAGGAGGACGCGGCGGCATGCGCGGCCGGGGTGGTGGCAACGGCGCTCAGCGCGATCGTTCCGGCGACGGTCAGCCCACGGAGCAGCTTCGAACGGGTCATGTGTGGGGGGAATCCTCTCCTCGATGTACCGGCAGAAGACACAACGGCCCCGCCACGAATGGGGCGTGGCGGGGACCGCGGTCGTGTAGTTGATCTTAGTCGGATCCTCGAACTCACGTGCCGTCAGAGGGGTTACCCACCGCGGCTGTGACGAGATCAGTACGGGTCGCGGCACCGGGCCGCGCCGCCCTGACCCCGGCCGGACAACGCCGGCCGAGGACCGCTCCCCCGGGCGGCTTCCGTCGGCTTCCGGTGGCCGCAACGCCCCCTTTGACACGCCCGTCGCGTGACACGCCCGTCGCGTGACATGTCCGCCGCATGGCACGCCCGTCCCGTGACACACCCGCCGGGTGACAGGCCCCGTCCCGTTCCGCGAAACGGTCAACAGGGAGCCGCGCCCTCCCGCACACGCGGCACGCCCGCCGGCCCTCGCACGGGACGGCCGGCGGCAGCCCCTCGCCGAACGGCGCTCAGGCCTCGCGCGCCTTCGCGTAGTGACGGGAAGCCTTCGCGCGGTTGCCGCAGGCCGCCATCGAGCACCAACGGCGGGTACCGTTCCGCGAGGTGTCGAAGAAGTGCAGGATGCATGCCTCGTGCGCGCAGCCGCGGATCCGGTCCGGGGCAGTGCGCAGCAGATCCAGGTAGTCACGGGCCGCCATCCAGGCCGCACCCCAGGAAGGATTCTCGAACTCCGCCACCTCGCCGGGGCCCTCGGGAGTCAGGGTGGCGCGGATCCGGCCATGGTCGAGTATGGCGTTGACGCCCTCGATACCGGCCGTGCCGCCGGGGACGTCGACGGCGGCGGCGAGGGCCTCGCGGGCGGACAGGACATGCTCCAGTGCGGCGGCGTCCGCGGGAAAGCGGCGGTCGAGACCGTTGCTCGCGAGCCAGATGTGCAGCCCTTCGGGGCCGGTGAGCAGATCCTGGCGTACGCCGTCGGCCACCCAGCGGGTGTTCAGCAGATCCAGCGAGACGGGCTCTCCGGTCAGGGGACGGGGGTCGAGTGCGGGCATCTCTGCCTCCTTCTGACGTCCGTGTCCCCGTGGGGCTAACCACTCAAGGGTACGTAAGAGGTTGCCTGCCACCTCACTAACCCTTAACATTAATTTTACCAGTTAGATCGGCGGATCGGTCGATCCGCCGGAGAGGGGTCTGCCATGACGGCGACCAGCACACTCCGGGCCGGCCACATCGGCCTGAACGTCACCGACCTCAAGCGCTCACTCGCCTTCTACGGGGAGGTGCTCGGATTCGACGGGACGGTCGACGAGGTGAAGGCGTTCGAGGCCCGGCTCCGCGAGCGCGGCATCGACTTCGCGTACGACGGCTTCGTCGCCCACGGCGAGGGCGCCCGCTCCGGCGGGATCTTCTTCCACGATCCGGACGGCACGCGGCTGGAAATCTGCGTACCCTCCGGCGCGGAAGGCGCACCCACCCCGGTGGCGGCTGCACCGGCCTGCGGATTCTTCTGAGGAGCTGAGGACCGTGGATGATCCGTACCACGAGGGCTCGCGCGCCGTGCAGGACCGGCTCGGCGTACGCGCCGTGGCCGATCACATCGGCCGCTCCATCGGGCCGGGCATCCGCGAGGTGGCCGCGGCCTTCCTCGGACTGCAGCCGATGCTGGTGATCGGTGCGATGGACGAGGCCGGCCGGATGTGGAGCTCGCTGCTCACCGGTCCCCCCGGATTCGTGCGGGCCACGGGCCCCCGATCGATCGCGGTCACGGGCGGCCCGCCGGACGGCGACCCGCTCACCGCGGCCCTCGCGACCGAGGGAACCGACGTCGGCACGATCGCCCTCGACCCCCGCACCCGGCGGCGTATGCGCCTCAACGGCACGGCCGCACCGACGCCCCGCGGGTTCGTGGTGGCTGCCGAGCAGGTTTTCGCCAACTGCCCGAAGCATCTCCAGCGGCGGACGCTCCTGGCACCGGTCCCCGCCCAAGCCGGTGCCGTGCGGCGGGGCCGGGAACTCACCCCCGGTCAGCAGCGGCTCGTCCGTGCCGCCGACACCTTCTTCATCGCCACCGCGGCCGCCGACGGCACCGACGCCAGCCACCGCGGCGGCAATCCCGGGTTCGTCCGGGTGACCTCGCCGAACGAACTCTGCTGGCAGGACTACCCGGGCAACTCGATGTTCCTGACCCTGGGCAATCTCGAAGGCGATCCGCGCGCCGGGCTGCTGTTCGTCAACTGGAGCACCGGCAGCACGCTCCAGCTCACCGGCACCGCGACCACCGTATTCGGCGCGGCCGGCCGCACCCTGCGCTTCACGGTGACCGACACCGTGGAGACCCCGCACGCCAGCCCGCTGCGCTGGTCCACACCCGAGTACTCGCCCGCCAACCCACCCGTGCGGGACAGCGTATGAACCTCCTGGGTGCCGCCTCACCCCGCGCCCCGGGTTCTCCCCCACAGCCAAGAGAAGGAGCCCGCCATGGCGCCACGCCCACCGTTCCCGCCGTTCGACGAGCCGAGCGCGCTGCAGAAGGTCCAGGCGGCCGAGGACGCCTGGAACACCCGCGATCCGGAGCGCGTCGCCCTCGCCTACACCGAGGACTCCATCTGGCGGAACCGGGACACCTTCCTCACCGGCCGCGACGAGATCATCGCGTTCCTGCACCAGAAGTGGGCCCGCGAACTGGACTACGCCCTGCGCAAGGAGCTCTGGTCCTACAGCGGCAACCGCATCGCGGTGCGCTTCCAGTACGAGTCCCATGACGCGGCCGGCCAGTGGTGGCGCAGCTACGGCAACGAGCTGTGGGAGTTCGACGAGGAAGGCCTGATGCGCCGCCGGGAGGCCGGCATTCACGACGTCGCGATCACCGGCGACGAACGCCGCATCTTCGGCCCCCGCCCGGAGGAGGAGAAGGGGCGGCCTCTTCCCTTCCGCTGATCAGCTGGGGGGGCGGGGAGCCTGCTGCGCGAATGCCTCTGCCGCAGGCTCTTGGACCGGGGCGGCCGACGCGACCGGCACATCCGACGCGACCGGCAGGGCCCCGCCCCCGGCCTCACCCGCCCCTCAGCGCCTCCCCCAGGACGGCCACGCCCTCCGTGATCTCGCCCGGTGTGCGGGCGGCATAGCCGAGGACCAGGCCCGGAGCCGCGGGGAGTTGCCGGTGCCAGGACAGCGGCTGGACCTTGACGCCGCGGGCGAGGGCCGCCGCGGCCAGGTCCGTATCGGAGCCGCGGCAGACGCCCGGCGCGAAGGTGATCGTCAGATGCAGGCCGGCCGCCGCGCCGTGCACGGTCGCGCCCGGCAGCCGGGCCCGGATCGCCGCGATCATGGCGTCCCGGCGCTGCCGGTGGCGCCGGCGCAGCAGTCGCAACCGGCGTTCCAGCTCGCCCGATTCCATCAGCCGGGCCAGCACCAGCTGCGGCAGTGCGGCATTGCCGAGGTCCGCGAACCGTTTGGCGTCGACCAGCGCGGTGCGGTACCGCGGCGGCGCCAGCACCCAGCCCACCCGCAGGGCCGGCGCGAGCAGCTTGGAGATGCTGCCGGCGTAACAGACCTGGTCGGCGAGGAGTGAGCGCAGCGCGGGGGCCGGCGCACGGTCGTAGCGGTGCTCGGCGTCGTAGTCGTCCTCGATGATCAGGCCGCCGTCGGCCGCCCAGCGCATCAGCTCGCGGCGCCGGCCGCCGTCGAGCACCACCCCGGTCGGGAACTGGTGCGCCGGGGTGAGCAGTACGGCCCGCGCACCGCTCGCCCGCAGTGCGTCGACCCGTATCCCGTACTCGTCGACCGGCACCGGCGGCGTCGCCTGCTGCCAGTGGCGCAGATGCTGTTGCGCTCCGAGGGACCCGGGGTCCTCCACCGCGATCTCCCGGACCCCGTCACGGTGCAGCACCTGGGCGATCAGGCCGAGGGCCTGCGCGGTACCGGAAACGATCAGCACCTCGTCCGGGTCCGCCCTGATCCCGCGGCTACGGGCCAGCCAGTCGGCGACGGCCAGCCGTAGTGCGGGCGTGCCGCGGGGGTCCCCGTAGCCGAGCTCGGCGGACGCAAGACCGGCGAGCACCGCGCGTTCGGCGCGGAGCCAGGACGTGCGGGGGAAGGCGGACAGGTCGGGTACGCCGGGTGAGAGATCGATCCGCGCGGGCGCGGTGCGCAGCTCGTCGAAGATCTCCGGGCCGGGCGGAGCGGCGAACGGTGTGGCGGCCCGGTGCACGGAGGGCGCCGCGCCCGTGGAGCTCGCCGTGACCGCCACCGTGGCCGCCACCGTGGCCGTCACAGGCGCGGCGACGACCACGGTCCCGCCTCTCCGCCGCCCGGCGAGCTGTCCGTCCTCGGTCAGCCGCTGATACGCCTCGGTGATCACACCCCGCGATACCCGCAGCTCGGCGGCGAGTACCCGGGTGGCGGGCAGTCTGCTCCCGACCGGCAGCCGGCCGTCCGCGATCGCGCGCCGCAGCTCCCGGGCGAGCCAGTCCGACCGGCCGCCCGCGGGCGCTTCCGCGATGTTCAGCTGCAGGAAGTCGGAGGAGCCGGAGGAGCCCGAGGAGTCCGAGGAGCCCGAGGAGCCGGCGGCCAGGGGAGGGGCCGACGAGGCGGCGGACGAGGACGCCGGGGTCGAGGGAGCCGAGGAGGTCGAGGGAGCCGAGGGAACCGAAGAAATTGGCGGAGCCGGAAGAGAGGGAAGAGTCGGAGGAGTTATGGACCTGTCGGCGGGCCGTTCTTTGGACCTGTGCACCGGGCCATTGTCCCGGCACGGTGAAGCCATGAACAGGAACACGGCGTACGTCCACGGCTACCTGCCCCGCGAAGCCCGGCGCCTCTGCGACCAGGCGGACACTCTGGCTCCCTTGCTGCATGCCGGAACGGCGTACCCCGCCGGCAGCTGGGTCCTGGAGGTCGGCTGCGGGGTGGGTGCGCAGACCGTACATCTGGCCAGGAACAGTCCGAGGGCGCGAATCGTCGCGGTCGACCGCTCCGAGGAGTCGCTGGCCCAGGCCCGCGCTTACGTGACGGAGCAGGAGCCCGAGGCCGACGTGATGTGGCGGGCCGCCGACCTGTTGCA
Source organism: Streptomyces sp. NBC_00400 (assembly GCF_036048035.1). Classification (NCBI taxonomy): domain Bacteria; kingdom Bacillati; phylum Actinomycetota; class Actinomycetes; order Kitasatosporales; family Streptomycetaceae; genus Streptomyces; species Streptomyces sp. NBC_00400. The sequence goes on from NZ_CP107940.1 coordinate 3,811,329, forward strand.
TCTCCCCTTCAAAGAGGCCGAGTTCGACCACATCTTCGCCTGCTTCGTACTGGAACACCTGTGGGAACCCGGCAAGGCGCTGGCCACTCTGCGCCGGCTCCTGCGCCCCGGCGGGACGCTCACCGTGATCGAGGGCGACCACGGCTCGGCGGTCTTCCATCCGGACAGCCTGCACGCCCATGAGGTGATCGGCCATCAGATACGCCTACAGGCAGCGGCCGGCGGAAATGCGCTGCTGGGACGGGAGTTGCAGCCGCTGCTCAGCGGCGCCGGATTCGACAAAGTGGTCATCCGTCCGCGCACGGTCTACGCCGACCGGACCCGGCCCGCTCTGGTGGACGGCTTCACCCGGAACACCTTTATCGCCATGATCGAAGCGGTCCGGGACGACGCCCTGGGCACCGGCCTGACCACCGCCGCCGACTGGGACCGGGGCATCACCGATCTGCGGCGGGCCGCGGAAGACGGCGGGACCTTCCACTACACCTTCTTCAAGGCCGTGGCCGTCAATCCGATGTCGTAGGGCGCGCAGGGCCGAGCTCTTCGTGGCGCAGGCCGGGCACGATCGTGCGCACCGGCCCCGCGCCCACGCGCTCGACACGGCACCACACGAGGAGAGGCGAGTCTCGACGGGCCGAGACGGGCCGCGGCTGGACGAGACGGGCCGAGACGGGCGCGGCTGGACGAGACGGGCCGAGGCAGGTCGGCACAACGCGGAAGACTCTGTTCCGGAAATTCTCCCCAGCCGAACCCTCCGACATCCTCGCCGCCCTCGACGCATTGCCCCCGGCGCGCTGAATTCCGCACTTCATTTCCGGATGCCTTAACGGGAAATTGACTGCCGCGGCGCGTTGTACCAACTCGCCGCCAACCCCCCATAGGCCACCGCGTGCCGGAGCGCTATGGTCGGTTTTCCAGGAACGTAACGGGGGAGGGCAGCCGCGGATGGCACAGGACGATGCTGTGATCGGCTGTACGGGAGTGCTGCTGATCGGCACGCGCGGGGCTGCCGGTCCCGGTGAGGTCCTGGTACGGATCAGAGGCGGTAGCGAGGCCTTTCTCGCCTGGTCCGCCGAGCCCCTTCCGGTAGGGGCGACCGTGCTCGTGATCGAGTCGCGTGGCAGTCGTCAGGTCGACGTCATGGAGTGGGCCGATCCGTTGGACGCGTTGTCCGGCAATGCCGGCGACGCCGGTTGAGGAGACTTGAGGATGTTCGGTTACCGCGTTCCTGCCCCCGATCAAGCCATGCTGATCTCGGGAGGCAGGCGTGGACAGGGGGGCGCGCCATTCCGAGTGGTGACCGGGCACGGAAAATTCGTGCTTCCGGTCTTCCGCAAGGTCCGCTTTCTGACGCTGGCGATGTGTGAGGCGGAGGTCGCCGAGACCTGCGTGACCCGGCAGGGCATCGCGCTGACGGTGCGCGCCGTCATCGCGTTCAAGGTCGGCAACGACACCGAGAGCGTGGTCAACGCCGGCCAGCGGTTCCTGTCCGACCAGGACCAGATGTCGGTGCTGACCGGCCGGATCTTCGCCGGTCACCTGCGCTCCATCATCGGTTCGATGACGGTCGAGGAGATCGTCACCGAGCGGCAGAAGCTGGCCACCGAGGTCCTGGAGACGTCCAAGACCGAGATGGCGAAGATCGGTCTGATCGTCGACTCGTTGCAGATCCAGTCGATCGACGACGGCGACACCGGCTATATCGAGGCGATGTCCGCCCCGCACAAGGCAGCCATCCAGCGGCAGGCACAGATCGCCCAGGCCCAGGCCACCCAGGCTTCGGTCGAGGCGCAGCAGGAGGCCGCGCGTAATCAGGCCGAATACTCCCGGCAGACCGCCGTGGTCCAGGCCGAGTACAACGCCGAGGTGGACCGCGCCCAGGCCCACGCCGCGCAGGCCGGTCCGCTCGCGCAGGCCCATGCACAGCAGGAAGTCCTCGCCGCGCAGACCGAGCTCGCCGAGCGCGCGGCGCAGCTGCGTCAGCAGGAGCTGGTGGCCGAGGTCGTCAAGCCCGCCGAGGCGGAGGCCGAGCGCATCCGGCTGCTGGCCCTGGCCGAGGCGGAGCGGATGAAGATCCAGGCCGAGGCCGCCGCGTCGCACGACCGCGTGGCCCTGGACCGGATGCTGATCGACCAGCTCCCGCAGATCGTCAAGGAGGCCTCCGCGGGCCTGGCCAACGCCAATGTCAATGTCCTCAACGGCACCGACGGCCTGGGCGAGATCGCCGCGGGCCTGGTCGGCCAGGGCCTGACCATCCTCGACTCGGTCCGCCGCAACCTCGGCACCCCCGAGGGCCAGGACGGCAAGACCGACAAGAACGGCGGAGCCGCCGGGCAGCAGGGCCACAGCGGCCGGGTCGAGATCGAGTAGGGCCCGAGCGGGGAACGAGCAGCGGTTCCGGGCGGGTCGGGGCCCAGGGCCCCAGGGGTGTCCCCCCGGGGCCCGACCCCGCTCACATCCCCGCCCCGCTCACCTCCCCGCCCCGCTCGCACCCCCGCCCCCGTGGCCGGTCTTCTGCTGTGTGCTTGTGACGGGCGTGGGCCACCAGATGGTTGAGCACGGCGACGGTGGTGGCGATATCGGCGTCGTCGAAGCCGGCAAGTGCCTCGTGCAGACCGGCTTGGCTGGTGTGCTGGAGGCGGCCCAGGACGGCCTTGCCGTGGGGCGTGATCGCCACCTGCCGGGCGCGGCGGTCGAGGGAGTCCGGGGTCCGTTCGACCAGGTCCTGGGACTCCAACTGGCTGATCTGGCGGGTGACATGAGGCGGCTCGACCATCAGCAGCGCGGCCAGATCGCCGACCCGGCTGACCCCACCGCTGTCCTCCAGAGCCATCAGCAGCCAGAGGTCGGAGCGCGCCGCCGTGACGCCCGCCTCGGCCGCCTGGCGTTCGTGTGCCCGGGAACGGGTGAGCAGGTAGGACAGCGTGGCCAGCACTCTTTGCAGTGCGGCGATGGGGTCCTGGTCTCTTCCGGGGTCCGGCATGCAGGCACTTTAGCCGCCCTTGAGGTGCCCGGATCCGCCCTGTGACAGGTCGCCCCGTGCGCGCGCGTCCGCTCGGATTGAGCCAACCTCAGGGGCGCCTTGATCACCTCTTCCCTCCCCCGTTCGCGGTGAGTTAACGTGTGAACAACTTACTTGCTTAAGTTAGGTAACTAGAGGTGAGCCAGCCCTCGGTGACCGTGATCCCCGCTGGTCACGGCGGCTGCCGAGGTGGTTACCGAGTTCGCAGAGCCCGTCAAGGAAAAGCGCTACCCGCACCGTTCGCCACGGCAGTGCCGTGTCCCGATCGTGGAAGGACCAGCCGCATGACGACTGCAGAACGTACCGAGGCGGAGCACGACACCGGCCCGGGTGCAGGCCCCGCCCCCCTTGCCGTCCCGGCCGCACGGGCCGAAGGCTGCCCCTTCGATCCCGCGCCCGGCGTCGAACGGGCCCGCCGGGAGGAACCGATCACCCGGGTCACGCTCTGGGACGGCTCCACCTGTTGGCTGGTGACCCGGCATCAGGACGTACGGGAGGTGCTGGGCGACCCGCGGTTCAGCGCCGACGCGACCCGGCCCGGCTTCCCCTTCCTCACCGCGGGCGGCCGGGAACTCGCCACCGTCAGACCGACCTTCATCCGCCAGGACGACCCCGAGCATGCACGGCTGCGCCGGATGCTCACCGCCGAATTCATGGTGAAGAAGGTGGAGGCGATGCGCCCCGAGGTGCAGCGCCTCACCGATGACCTGCTCGACCGGATGACCGCGGGGCGCAACTCGGCGGATCTGGTGGCCGAATTCGCGCTGCCGCTGCCGTCCCTGGTGATCTGTCTGCTGCTCGGCGTCCCGTATGACGACCACGAGTTCTTCCAGGAACGCAGCCGCCTGCTGCTCAGCCTCCGGTCGACGGCCGAGGAGGTGCGTGGCGCGCAGGAGGATCTGCGGGGCTATCTGACCCGGCTCGCCGAGTCCAAGCGACGCGAGCCGGACGACGGCATCGTCAGCCGGCTGGTCGCCCGCGGCGAGCTCGACGACGAGGAAGTCTCCTCCATGGGGCGGCTGTTGCTGATCGCGGGCCATGAGACCACCGCCAACATGACCGCGCTGTCCACTCTCGCCCTGCTGCGCAACCCCGGCCAGCTGAAGCGGCTGCGCGAGGACCCCTCGCTGATCAAGGGGGCCGTCGAGGAGCTGCTGCGCTATCTGACGATCGTCCACAACGGTCTCCCGCGGGTCGCCACCGAGGACATCACGGTCGGCGGCCGCACCATCCGGGCCGGTGAGGGCGTGCTGTGCACCCTCAACTCCGCCAACCGTGACGACGACGTCTTCCCCGGCGGCGACGCACTCGATGTCGGACGCGATGCCCGGCGTCATATCGCCTTCGGCTTCGGTGTCCACCAGTGCCTGGGCCAGCCGCTCGCCCGGGTGGAACTGCAGATCGCCGTCGAGACGCTGCTGCGCCGCCTGCCGGACCTGCGGCTCGCCATCCCCTTCGAGGACGTCCGGTTCCGTCACGACATGGGGATCTACGGGGTCCACGCCCTGCCGGTGGCGTGGTGAGCCTCAGCCCGCCCGTCCTTCCATCCCGTCCATCCCGTCCAGCCCGTCCGCCCGCGGCCTCAGCAGCCCGGCGGCCCATCGTGGGGAGCACCATGCGCGTACACATTGACCAGGAGAAGTGCTGCGGCGCCGGAAGCTGTGTGCTGTCCGCACCGGAGGTGTTCGACCAGCGCGAGGAGGACGGCATCGTCGTCCTCCTCGATGCCGAACCGCCGGCCGGGCTCCACGACGCCGTCCATGAGGCAGTGGCCATCTGCCCGGCCGCGGCGATCTCGGTCGAGCAGGCGGACCGGGCGGGGCGGGTCTAGACGACAGGCCCAGGGGGAGCCCCCCGGACCTGGCCCGGCCAGGATCCGCCGGAGGGGACCTGGCGGGTCCTGCTCGACGGCGGATCCGGTCCGCCGGGCGGCATCCAGCGGCTCCGGTTCGGTATGCGACATCGCATGCGACAGGGGTGCACAGGCGTTTACCCTGAGGGGTGAACGTCCGTGCACCCCTGTCCGCCGTTCCGCCGCGCCCTACGGAGAGCCATGCCCGCAGCGATACCCGAGCCCGTCGAGACCGCCGCACCCGGCGGGGCCGGCCACCCGCGCGCACTCGTCGGCGTCCTCGCCTTCTGCGGTGTCGTCGTGGCCCTCATGCAGACCCTCGTCGTACCGCTGCTGCCGCACATCCCCCAGCTCACCGGCGCCACCCCGGCCACCGCGAGCTGGCTGGTCACCGTCACCCTGCTGACCGGCGCGATCTGCACCCCCGTCCTCGGCAGGGTCGGCGACATGTACGGCAAACGCCGGGTGCTGCTGGCCTCCCTCGGCGTCCTGGTGCTCGGCTCCGTGCTGTGCGCCGTCAGTTCACAGATCGGGGTGCTCATCGCGGGGCGGGCCCTGCAGGGCGCGGCGCTCGCGGTGGTACCGCTCGGCATCAGCATCATGCGCGACGAGCTGCCGCCGGCACGGGTGCTGTCCTCGGTCGCGCTGATGAGTTCCACGCTGGGCATCGGCGCGGCGGTCGGGCTGCCGATCGCCGCGCTGGTCATCGAGCACTCCGACTGGCACACCATGTTCTGGGTGTCGGCGGCGCTCGGGCTGCTGGACGTCGTGCTGGTGCTGAGCTGCGTGCCCGAATCGCCGCTGCGCTCGCGCGGCCGCTTCGACGTCCTGGGCACGCTCGGCCTGACCGTTTCGCTGAGCTGCCTGCTGCTCGCCGTGACCCAGGGCGCCGGCTGGGGCTGGGCCTCCGCGCGCACCCTCGGGCTGCTCGTCACCGCGGTGCTGACCGGCCTGGTGTGGGGCGCCTACGAACTGCGCTGCGTGTCGCCGATGGTCGATCTGCGGGTCTCGGCCCGGCCCGCGGTGCTGCTGACGAACCTCGCCGCGCTGCTGATCGGCTTCGCCTTCTACGCCAACTCGCTGGCCACCGCGCAGATGGTGCAGGAGCCCCGGAGTACCGGATACGGGCTGGGCGCATCGCTCGTGGTCAGCGGGCTGTGCCTGCTGCCGGGCGGACTGTCGATGGTGGCGCTGTCGCCGGTGTCCGCGCGGATCTCGGCGAAGCACGGACCGAAGGTCACCCTGGCGCTGGCCGCCGCGCTGATGGCGGTGGGGTATGTGGTGCGGTTCTTCACCAGCCACCAGCTGTGGATGATCATCGCGGGCGCGACCGTGGTGGCCTCGGGCACCGCGATCGGCTACTCCGCACTGCCCGCGCTCGTGATGCGCGCGGTGCCGGCCGGTGAGACCGGGGCGGCCAACGGCCTGAACACCCTGATGCGTTCGGTGGGGCAGGCGTTCTGCAGCGCGGCGGTCGCCGCCGTACTGACCAATGTCACCTTCCAAGCGGGTGGCCGGACCGCCCCGACCCTCCATGCGTACCTGCTGGTCTTCCTCATCGCCGGCGGCGCCGCGCTGCTCGCCCTCGCCGTCACGCTGTGCCTGCCGGGGGGCCGCACACCGCCGCCGGCCGGTACGGTCGGACAGATCCGGCGACCGGCCCCGCCGGCGCGGACGGCGCTCACCCAGGAGGACGCATGACCGCTCAGGCCGAGGCCGCCGCAGCCGCCCCGGAGGGCCCGGGACGCCCGCGCCCGGCCACCGTCCCGACGCCCGCGACCGCTTCCGCTTCCGGGACGGGCACAGACACCAGCACCGGCACCGGCACCGGCACGGAACCGAGCACCGGCACCGGCCGCGATGCCATCCTGCGCGCCGCCCAGCGGGCCTTCGCCCTGCGTCCGTACGCCGAGGTCACGCTGCGCGGTATCGCGGCCGACGCGGGGGTGAGCGCCTCACTGATCGTCAAGCGGTTCGGCGGCAAGGAACAGCTCTTCGCCGCCGTGGCCGACTTCGGCCCGGCGGCCGACGCGCTGTTCACCGCACCGCTGCCGGAACTCGGCCGGCACATGGTGCGCACCCTCGTCGGCCAGCGCCGCGCCCAGCAGGGCGATCCGCTGCTGCGCGTCGTCTTCTCGCTGGGCATCAGCGACGAACGCTCGCTCCTGCGCGACCGGTTCCAGGAGCAGATCACCGACCGGCTCGCCACCCTGCTCACCGGCCCCGACGCCACCCTCCGGGCCGAGCTGATCGCCGCCCAGCTGATCGGCCTGGGCGCCACCCTCAGCATCCACCGCACCGGCGCCACCTCCCAGGCCCCGCCCGAACGCCTCGCCGACCTCTACGCGCCCGCCCTCCAGCAGCTCATCGAAGGCTGACCCGGCAGGGCACAAGCGGGCCTGGAGGAGCCCCCTACGCCCGGGGCACCAACCCGTCCTCGACCAGCCCGGCCAGCACCGCCTCCCCCAGCGCCTGCACCGCGGACTGCGGCCGCACCATCACCGTGAACTCCTTGATCCGGCCCGCCTCGTCGAACTGCAGCAGATCGATGCCGTGGATCTGCTTGCCGTTCACGGTGGCCCGGAAGATCAGGATCGTCGAGTCGGCGGAGCCGCCGTCCGGCCCCGCCGCCGTCTGGGCGCTGCCCGCGAGCTCGCCGACGTAACGGAAGTCCTGGAACGTACGCAGCAGTACCCCGAAGAGCCCGAGCACCATCGGCCGCCCCTCGAAGGGCGTGAACTTCACCGGGCTGTACAGGCGCACGTCCTCGGTGAACAGCTCCTCCACCCCGTCGAGATCCGCTGCCTCCACCGCCGCCTTGAAGCGGTCCGCCGTCGTCCCCATCGCTCTTCCTCCTCGCCCCGGCCGGGCACACGACCCGGCCGGCCCCGGCGCCTCTTAGTCGCGACTATGATTAGTCATATTCTTGAGTATGGGAAGGGGCGGCCGGACATGGCTCTCAAGCACGCGGTGCTGGCGGCACTGCTGGACGGCGAGTACAGCGGCTATCAACTGGCCAAGGCGTTCGATGCCGGTGTCGCCAACTTCTGGCACGCGCTGCCGCAGCAGCTCTATACGGAGCTGGCCAAGCTGGAGGCACAGGGCCTGATCGCCGGCCGCCAGGTGGTCCAGGAGACCCGTCCCAACAAGCGGCTGTTCCACGTCACCGACGAGGGCCTGGCCGAGCTGGAGCGGTTTGCCGCGGCCGCGTCCAAACCGTCGTTCATCCGTGACGATCTGCTGGTCAAGGTGCAGGCCGTGGACCGGATCGACGCCGCGCCGGTGATCGAGCAGCTGACGGAGCGGGCGCAGGTCGCCGCCGCCAAGGCCGAGATCTTCGACCAGCTGCTGACCCGGCTGCGCGGGGGCAGGGGCGAGGCGGAATTCCTGGCCGACGGCGACCGGATCGGCCCGTATCTGACCTGTCTGCGCGGCCTCGGCTTCGAACGGGAGACCCGCGCGTGGTGCGAGCGGATCGCCGGCGTCCTGCGGGAGCGGAGCGAGGCACGCCCGCGCCCGTAGGGAACCGTTGCCCAGAACTCCTTCGTGTGACAACGGACATCAGCCGACGCACACCCGGGAAACAGACATTCCACAAGAAAAGGAATGGAAGGGAAAATCCCCATGCGTCTTCGCCACACCGTCGCCACCGCCGTCGGCGCCCTCGCGCTCGCCCTGGCCCTGCCCACCGCCTCGGCCGGAGCGGCCACCGGCCCCTTCACCTACGTGTACACCGACTCGACCGGCACCCCGCACGTGGGCCTGCTCGCCGACCCGCCCAGCCGGGCGTGCCTCGCCCTCCCCGAGGTGACCGACCCCGCCGTCCAGCCCGGCCACACCCCGAAGAACTACACCTCGTCCGTCGCCACGGTCTTCACGGGCTCCGACTGCACCGGCGACCACTTCAGCCTCCGGCCGAACGGCGGTCACGCCTCGGAGCAGCTGAAGGTCCGTTCGGTGGTCTTCTCCTGATCCGACGCCACCGCCTGATCTGACGTCACCACCGCATCCGACGCCAGCATCCGGAGCGCTTCGGCCGACCGCGACCCCGGTTCGGCGTGGTAGGTGATCACCTGCTGGTCGGGGTCGGCGGGCAGGGTCAGGGTCTCGTACGCCAGGGTCAGCCGCCCGGCCAGCGGATGGCGCAGGACCATGCCGCCGAACCCCTTGTCCTGCACGTCGTGGGCGGCCCACAACTGCCGGAATTCCGCGCTCCCGAGCGAGAGCCTGCCGATCAGCGAGGCCATCTCGGGATCGTCCGGATTACGGCCGGCATCGCGCCGCAGATAGCCGACCACAGCGGTGGCCTTGGCGTCCCAGTCCTCGTAGAGCTCGCGCGCGGCCGGATCCAGGAACACCTGCCAGGCCAGATTGCGGCGCTCGGGCGGCAGCGCGGCGAAGTCGCCGAGCAGGGCGCAGGCGAGCCGGTTCCAGCCGATGATGTCCAGCCGCCGGCCGATGACATAGGCCGGGACGCGCTCCATCGCGTCGATCAGCTGCTGCAGCGCGGGGCGCACCCGCTGCGGACGGCCGGCCGGGCGGATGCGGCGGGAGACCGGGCGGGCGAGGTGGGTGAGGTGATCGCGCTCGGCGGGGGTCAGCCGCAGGGCGGTGGCAATGGCGTCCAGTACGGCGGACGAGACATTGCGGCCGCGGCCCTGTTCGAGGCGGATGTAGTACGCCACACTCACCCCGGCGAGCTGCGCCAGCTCCTCCCGGCGCAGCCCCGGCACCCGGCGCCGCCCGCCGTACTCCGGCAGCCCGACGTCCTGCGGCCGCAGCCGGGCCCGCCGGGAACGCAGGAACTCGCTCAATTCCGTTCGCCGGTCCATGACCGCAGCCTGCGCCCGCGGACCGGGCCGGAGGGTGGTTCCGTCAGTACTAGGCACGCCATGCATACGTTCAAGGGTGCACTGGTTACGGCAAGCGGGACGCCGCATTCTCGGTGGCATGACCCACACCTCTGTCTTCGCGTACGCCGCACCCGCCCCGAAAGCACCGCTGGAGCGGATCTCGATTCCGCGCCGCGAGCTGGGTGCCCACGACATCCTGATCGACATCAAGTACGCCGGTATCTGCCACTCCGACATCCACACCGTGCGCGCCGAGTGGGGCGACGGCGGGGCCTTCCCGATCGTCCCCGGCCATGAGATCGCCGGTGTGGTCGCCGAGGTCGGCGCCGAGGTCACCCGCTACAAGGCGGGCGACCGGGTCGGCGTCGGCTGCTTCGTCGACTCCTGCCGGGAGTGCGAGAACTGCCGGGCCGGCCTGGAGCAGTACTGCACCGGCGAGCTCGGCAACGTCGGCACGTACAACGCGACCGGCCGGGACGGCGAGACCACCCACGGCGGCTACTCCACCCACCTCGTCGTCGACGAGAACTACGCCCTGCGCATCCCCGAGAGCATCCCGCTGGACGCCGCGGCCCCGCTGCTGTGCGCCGGCATCACCCTCTACTCGCCGCTCGCCCACTGGCAGGCCGGCCCCGGCAAGAAGGTCGCCATCGTCGGCCTGGGCGGCCTCGGCCACATGGGCGTGAAGATCGCGCATGCGATGGGCGCCGAGGTCACCGTGCTGAGCCAGTCGCTGCGCAAGAAGGACGACGGCCTGCGGCTGGGCGCCGACCACTACCACGCGACCTCCGACCCGGCCACGTTCGAGGAGCTGGCCGGCACCTTCGACCTGATCGTCAACACCGTCTCCGCCAACCTGGACCTCAACGCCTACCTCGGGCTGCTGCGCACCGACGGCACCCTGGTCCAGCTCGGCGCCCCGGAGAACCCGCTGCCCGTCGCGCCGTTCGCCCTGATCCCGCGGCGCCGCTCGATCGCCGGCTCGATGATCGGCGGCATCCCGGAGACGCAGGAAATGCTCGACTTCTGCGGTGAGCACGGGCTGGCCTCGGACATCGAGGTGATCAGCGCCGAGCAGATCAACGAGGCGTACGAGCGGGTCCTGGCGAGCGACGTCCGCTACCGCTTCGTGATCGACACCTCGACGATCTGAACCATCCGAGCCATCGGATCAATCCGAGCCATCAGATCCACCTGATCCGCCTGATCCGCCTGATCCACAAGCACCTTCCGCCCGGTTCCGGGTGGAGGCGCGCACGCCCGGGGCGGTCTGCCGAAGACCGCCCCGGGCGTGCGCATGCGGTGACTCCACAGCGCAGGGAACCTCACAAGGCACTCGCGCGACCCATTTGAAAACGGTATCCATTTTCATATAGCCTCCCGACGGCGCCCACCGCCGGTGAACCGCTCCGGCCCGCCTGCCGTCCCGAAGGAGGCCCCGCCCCATGGCCGTACCCAAGCGCAAGCTCTCCCGCAGCAACACCCGCCATCGCCGCGCCCAGTGGAAGGCCACCGTGCCCCAGCTGGTGCCCGTCACCGTCGACGGCTCCGTCTACCAGGTCCCGCGCCGCCTCGCGAAGGCGTACCGGCTCGGCCTGATCGACCCGAAGGGCTGAGGGCCACGGAGGTCCAGAGGTGCACGGGTCCGGGAAACGCCGCGGCCAGGAGGCGGACCGGTCACCTCAGCCGCACCGACGGCCCGTTGAGGCGCCGGCGGCGCCGGGCTCCCCGCCGTTGCCCGTGCCGCCCCTCTCCCGAAGCGCTCCTCGGCCCTGTGCCCGCCGCATCGTCCGGGACGGCCACCAGGCAACCCGCCCCAGGAGGATCAGTGCCGACGGCAGGATCACGACGCGGATGACGAAGGCGTCCAGCAGGACGGCCACCGCGAGGCTGAACCCGATCTGCTTCATCTCGGCGAGGTGCAGGAACATATAGCTGGCGAAGACCGTCACCATGACCACGGCCGCGCTGGTGACGACCTTGGCGGAGGCGCCGACCCCGTGCAGCACCGCCTCCCGGGTCGGTACGCCGCGCAGTGCCGCCTCCCGTATGCGGCTGACGACGAAAACCTGGTAGTCCATCGACAGGCCGAAGAGGATCACGAACAGGAACAGCGGGACACGGGACCCGATGGCGCTGGTCGCCGTGGCGTCGAAGCCGAACAGGGTGGTGGCCAGGCCGTGCTGGAAGAAGATCACGACCAGGCCGAACGCGGCGGCGGCGGAGAGCAGGTTGAGGGCGACCCCGATCAGGCCGATCACGACGGAGCGGAAGACCAGGGCCGTCATCAGGAACGTCACGAGCAGCAGCGCCCCGACGACCAGGGGCAGTTTCTCGTTCTGGTGGGCGAGGTAGTCGGTGTCGTGCGCGACGTCCCCGCTGACCGCGAACGTTGCGCCGGGCACCTTGCCCACCGTGGCCGGCAGATAGTCCCTGCGCAGGCGGTCGAGCGAGGCGAGCGCCTGTGGGGAACTGACCTTGTGGGGCGTCGACACGTCCATGGTGGTGGTGCGCCGGTCCCGCGAGGTGCGCAGGGGCGGTGCGGTGTCCTTGGCGTAGAGGGAATCCCCTCGAGTGCACGCACCCAACTCCCGTAGTGCGGAAGCTACTTCGGGCGCCCGTGCGGCGGCGGCACGGACCACGATCTGATGCTGGACGCGCAGGTCGGGGAAGGCCGCGGTCAGCCGGTCATAGGTCTGCAGGGCAGGGATCTCGCGTGAGTGGCTGTCCTTGTTGAGGACGCGCAGCTGCATGCCCACGGCGGGTGCCGCGAGGCCGAGCAGCAGCAGGACGGACAGGCACAGGGCACGGACCGGATGGGTGCGCGCCGGGCGCAGCAGGGCGCGCCAGAGGCGGCCGGTGCTGTCCGGTCCCACGCGCGGCGCCGGACGGCGGCCGGTCCGCCGCTCGCGGCGTGCCGCACGGCGTTCGGCACGCTGGGCGATCTTGACCAGGAGTGCGGGCAGCGCCGTCAGCGAGCTGAGGACCGCGGCCAGTACGACGATGACGGTGCTGGTCGCGAGCGAGGAGAAGACCACGTCGGTGGCCAGGTAGAGGGTGGCCGTGGAGACGACGACCGCGAAGCCGGAGACGACGATCGCCCGGCCGGAGGTCGCGGCGGCCAGTTCCACCAGCGCCTCGGGCCGGAGCCGGCCGCCCGCGCGGGCCCGCTCCTCGCGTTCGCGCTTGAGGAAGAAGAGCGTGTAGTCGACGCCGACCGCCATGCCGATCAGCAGGATGACGTTGGTGCCCACCCCGGCGTCCGGCAGGACGTGGGAGACCACCATCGACAGGCCCACGGCGGCCGCGATCGAGGTCAGCGCCAGCAGCAGCGGCACCGCCACCATCAGTGCGGACCCGAAGGCGGCCAGCAGGGTCAGCAGGGTGACGGGCAGGGTGATCGCTTCGGCGAGCGCCAGATCCTGGCTGCGCTGCGCGTTGACGCCGACGCTGACCGACGGGCTCCCGGTCTCCGCCACCCGCAGCCCCGGGTGGCTGCGCTGCACCGCCGCGGTCTGCGCGGCGAGCGGGGCGACATGGTCCTTGGCGTCCGCCTCCGCCCCCTTCATGATCACGGCGACCCGTAACGCGTCGCCCCCGGCCGAGCGGGCCGGGGGCGCGACCCGCGCCACCTCGGGCAGTGTCCGCATCCGGGCGGTGAGGTCCCGGACGGCCGCACCGGTCGCGGCGTCGTCCAGCGGACCGGACCGGCCGGTGATCAGTACCTGCTCGACCGGCTCATGCCCCAGATGGGCCTCGGCTGCCAGGGTCTCCGCCCGGCCGGCCTCCCCGACGCGGTAGTCCTCCGCGGTGGCGTTGTGGGTGCCCGCCGAGAGGCCCACCCCCAGGCACAGCACCACGAACGCCAGCCATCCGGCGAGTGCGCGCCATGGATGCCGCGCACTCCAGGTCGCACACCGCACCGTGACCGGCCGTCTTTCCTTCGGCCCGTGCTCCGTCGGCCGTGTTCGTACCGCCACGTTCATGTGCCTCGTCCCCCTCGACAACACATCGCACCGTCAGTGGTACGCATGTAAGTCGAGAATTACAGGTGTCGATGCAGAGCGTCAACTGTAAGATTGCGGTGGGCCGGAGGGCGCGGAGGTGTTTGACAGTCCGTCGCGTCATGCGAAAACCTCCGCTGACAGGCGTCCGGAACGGCAAGAAGGTGGGCCATGAACAGCGAGGAGCTGCTGGCCCTGCTGTCCGCCGTAGGCCATGCACAGCGGCTGCGGGTGATCGCCGAGCTGGCCGGCGGCCGGCTCTACGTCAGTGAACTGGCCCGCCGGCTGGAGATGTCCCGGCCGCTGCTCTATATGCACCTGGACCGCCTGGAGAAGGCCGGTCTGGTGGTGGGCCGGCTGGAGCTGTCCGAGGACGGCAAGGCGCTCAAGTACTTCGAACTGACGCCGTTCGAGCTGAAGCTGAACCTGGCCACCGTCCTCGCGGCCCTCCAGGAGGACCGGTCCGTCACGACCGCACCGCACGGGGCCGGGGACGCGGAAGGCGCGGTGGAACCGTCGGCCGCAAAGGGACCGAACGACCCTAGGGGGACCCGTACATGAACGGCAGCACCATCATCCCGATAGCCGTCCTGGTGATCATCTTCGGTACGGTCACCACGATCGTGGCGTCGTACTTCAAGCTGCAGCGGCATCGCGCGGATGCCGCTGCGCTGGCCGAGTACCGCAAGCTGGCGGAGCAGATCTCCGTCCAACAGGAGACCGTGAGCGCGCAGTTGGCGGAGCTGGGCGACCGGGTCAAGGCCGTGGAGAAGCTGCTGCACAGCGTGGGCTGACGGCTGCTGCCCGACGTAGGTCGAGGGCTGCTGCCCGGCGTGGGCCGAGGGCTGCTGCCCGGCGTGGGCCGAGGGCTGGTGACCAACACGGGTTGAGGGCTGCTGACCAGCGCGCGCCGAAGGCCGCCGGCGGGCGGAAGCGGGCCCGGCGAAGATTTTCCGCACCGCCCGGCAACCCGCGCCCCCGCCGCACGTCGTCACGGGTGAGGGCGCCTGCAGGCGCCGTCCCGTCGACGAACGTGGAGCAGCCGACCGTGAAGTCCGTGAAGTTCAGCCGCACCTCCCGCACCGCCCGTACCTCCCGCGCCTCCCGCGCCTCCGCCGGTTTCCGGCCGTACGCCACCCGTCTTCACCCCCGTCCCCGTCCGCGCGGTGCGGCCGGCGCCGGGCTGGTCGCGGCGCTCGCGCTGGCCGCGCTGTCCGTGACCGGCACCGCGCAGGCCGACGACCGGGCACCGCAGCCGCGCCCGCACACCGGCTCCGCGACCCAGGCACCCACCCCGCGGCCGGCCGACGGCAGCACCCGCCCCACGCCCCAACCGGCCACCAGCGTCTCTCCGGCACCCTCCGCCCCGACCGGCGCCCCCGGCACGCCCCGCCCCTCCGCCTCGCCCAGCCGCCCGGCGCCGTCGCAGAGCAGCGCCGTGCCCCGCCCCAGCGTCTCGCCGGCCTCGCCCGGCACCCGCGGCGACGGCCCCGGCGCGTCCGCCCGCCCCGCCCCCGCCAAGGGATCCGGGAGCGAGAAGGAACTCGCCCGCACCGGGGCCTCCTCCACGACCACCATGGCGCTCGGCGGCACCGCCGCGGCCCTGATCGCCGTGGGTGGCGGCACCGTCTACGCGGTCCGCCGCCGGCGCGGCTGAGCCAACGCGCCAGGCCGCCCCGCGCACCCCGAGGAATCGATGGAGTACTCCGCCGGCCCGCACTGCGCCCCGGTACGGTTCGCCCTGCCGGGGCCCCGGCCTGCCCTGTGGCGGTGGCTGCTGCGCACCGCCCGCCCGGCGGCCGCCCGCCGCGAAACACCGCACCCCGGCCACCCGGCCCGGTATCCCGCGTACGGCCAACCGGTAGATTTCGAGGCCTGGTTGCCGGACGAGGCCGCCCCCGCACCCCCCGAGCCACGGCCGACGATCAGTGAGCTCTACCACGCCCACCGGCTGACCATGGTCCGGCTGGCCGTCCTGCTCGTCGACGACCGCGCCACCGCCGAGGACGTCGTCCAGGACGCGTTCGCCGCGCTCTACAAGCGGCACGGCGAACAGCTCGGCGAGGTCGACAATGCGCTCGCCTATCTGCGCACCGCGGTCGTCAACGCCGCCCGCTCGGTGCTGCGGCGCCGGCGCACCGCACGCGGCTACACCCCGCCGTACGAGGCGGATGCGCCGTCCGCCGAGGAGCGGATCGTGCTGGACGAGGAGCACCGCGAGGTGTTCGCCGCGCTGAGCGGGCTGACCGCCCGCCGCCGGGAGGTACTGGTCCTGCGCTACTGGGGCGATCTGACAGAGGCACAGATCGCGGCGACGCTGGGCATCAGCCGCGGCGCGGTGAAGTCGATCGCCAGCCGCGCACTGAACGCGCTGGAGAAGATCTTGGAGGAGCGGTCATGAACGGCCCCGGCACACGTACCGGTGGCGCCGGCGGCGGACCCGGCGATGCCGCGGGCGGCGGCGGCATCGGCCCCGCCGACGGCGCCGGCCGTACGGGCGGCAGCGGTACGGGAGGCACGGGAGGCACGGGAGGTACGCGCAGCAGGAGCGGTACGGGCGGCCGGGGCGGCAGCGGTACGGGCCCCGGCCCCGACGGCGCCGCGTCCGGGCACCCCGTGGAAGACCGGCTGCGCGGCGCCTTCGCCGCGCGGGCCGAGAGCATCACCCTGAGGGACCTGCGGCCGGCCGCGCCCCCGGGCCCGCACGCCCGCCACGGCCGGCTGCCCGGCCCGGTGCGGCCGTGGCTGCGCCGGTTCGGACTGCCGCTGGCCGCGGCCGCCGCGACCGCCGCCGTCGTGATCGGCTTTCTGTCGACCGCCCCCGCCGCCCCGGACCGGCCCCTGCCCGCGACCCCGCCGAGCCCCGTCGGCCCGGCAGCGTCCCCGTCGTCCCGTACGGGACCGTCCCCCGCCCCGTCCCCGAGCCCCCCGTCGCGGGTCCCGCCCCGTACGGCCGGCCCCTCCCGCTCGGGGATGCCCAGCGGGAGACCGGTCCCGCCGCCGCGCCCCTCCCGTTCGGACGCCCCCACACCCCGGCCGACGGAGGAGCCGGGCGGCGGCCCCTCGGGGACCACCGTGGCGCCCTCCACGACCCCGTCGGCCACCCCCACCCCACGGGGCAGCACCCACGCAGCACCCGGCAAGGGCGGCACCTCCTCGTCACCGTCGCCCAGTTGAGAGCACCGCGAACGGGGCTTCCCCGGGCAGTGGCCCGCGGACAAGGCGGACAGCGGACAGCGGACAGCGGACAGCGGACAGCGGGCATCAGACAGCGGCCCCGGGCGGCCGCCTCCGGTACGAGCAGCAGTCCGCGGGCCGACGCCCGCCCCAGCCTTGCACCGCCCCGCGCACCCCGGCCTCCCAGCGCCCCGCGGGACGCCCCCCGACCGGCCGACACGCCCGCCCCGCCCCACCGGACACAGGGGCCAAAACCCATGGCCTCCGTTAGCCGTGCGTTAGCGGATCACCAGCCCCCGCGCCGAAGGTCGTGTACACGCCGCCGTCCCGGGGGAGCCCCCTATGCCGTTCACCGCCACCACCTGCCGGGCCACCACCTGCCGGGCCGCTGCCGCAGGTCTTCTCGTCGCCGCCGCGCTGACCCTGGCCTCCGGCTGCCACGGCGCCCCCGGCAAGGGAGGCGACAGCTCCGTCACGGCCGTCTCGCCGGCCCCCGCCCCGCCCCTCCCGGACGGCGGCAATCCGCCCCCGGGCCGGGGCGGCCGGGTCGCCTGTACCCCCGAGATGCTCAGATTCCACGCCGGCGCACTGCCGCGACGGGACCGCCGCATGCTGCTGACGGTCACCAACTTCTCCCGCCGGACCTGCGACTTCGCCGCCCAGCGCTATCCGCTGCTGCGGTTCGGCAACGACCGGCAGCCCGCCCTTCCCGCGATCGGTGCGAGCCGGCCGCTCACCGTGGTCTCCCTGGCGCCCGACGACACGGCGTACGCCACGATCATCACCTCCGCCGCCGGCGGGCCGGGCGGCACAGGCCACCGCGGCCGGAAAATCGCCCAGTTCGGCGTCGCGCTGGCCGCCCGCGCCACCCCCACCCAGGTCGGCCTGGACGGCCGCGCCCCCGTCCACGTCGATCCGCGCACCGCCAGGGTCACCTACTGGCAGCCCTGCCTGGAGGCCGCCCGGAAGTGGTGACGGTCCGGGTCCGGACCGCCGCGAACGGGGAGAGCCCCGCGCCCTCCGCGACGCGCCGCGCGGTAGCCCGTTCGGGTCGCATCCAGCCATATCCTCCGGCCCACCCCTCCCCAATGATCCAAATTTGCCGCCAATGATCCTTTTGCGTTGCTGCGGCATGGCTGCGCCCGGTGCCGCTCGCCCGGTAGGCTTTCCGTGTGATCTTCAAGCGCATCGGAAACGGTCGGCCGTACCCGGACCACGGCCGGGAGAGCACCCGCCAGTGGGCGGACGTCGCCCCGCGCCCGGTACGCCTCGACCAGTTGGTGACGACCAAGCAGCAGCTCGATCTCGAAACGCTGCTCGCCGAGGACTCGACGTTCTACGGCGACCTCTTCGCGCACGTCGTGAAGTGGGAGGGCGACCTCTACCTGGAGGACGGGCTGCACCGCGCGGTACGCGCGGCTCTCCAACAGCGCCAGGTGCTGCACGCCCGCGTGCTCGAACTGGGCTGACACACCGCCTCCCCGACCGGCCGGCCAACCGGCCGGAAACCCCCCTTTACCGCCCGGCACCACCCAACCCGCCCTGCCCGAATTGACCCTTTTGGGTTGGCTCTCGCACGACGCGTTGATCATCTAGTAGGCACGGCGTACCTACCGCACTACGCTGCGCCCATGAGCATGCTGACGCCCCCAGGGATGGGCGGTAAGAAGTACCGCATCACGGGCGACAGGTATCCGCGGATGCGCCGCCCCCGCCACCGTCGCCGGATCGTCCTCACCGTCGTCGCCACAGCCTGCGCCCTCGGGCTGGCCGGCTGGGGGACCCTGCAGCTCATCGACGTCTTCGGCGGCCGTGGCAGCACCGCCCAGGCCTCCCAGGGCACAGCGCACTGCCGCGACCACGGCAAGACGGACACCGCACAGGCCAGGACCGCCGCACGGAAACTGCCCGCGCCCGGCTCGCTGACCGTCAACGTCTTCAACGCCACGCCGCGCTCCGGGCTCGCCAAGCGCACCGCCGACGAGCTCCAGAAGCGCGGCTTCAAAATCGGCAAGGTGGGCAACGCCCCCGCCGCCTACGACAAGAAGGTCAAGGGCTCCGGGATACTGCTCGGCCCCGAGGCGGCCGACGGCCCGCTGAAGGTTCTGGCCACCCAGCTCACCGGCGCTCAGCAGAAGACCGACGGCCGCAAGGGCACCGACCTCGACCTGATCATCGGTGACACCTTCAAGGACCTGACCACCCGGCAGAACGCCGCGAAGTCCCTGGCCCTGCTGACCCACCCGTCCCTGGCCCCCGCCGCCGACGCCAAGTGCTGACCGCATGCGAACGGGCCCCGCACCAACCCGTGGTGCGGGGCCCGGACACTGATCGGACGGGAAGGCTGCAGCTCGGTCAGCCG
Organism: Streptomyces sp. NBC_00400; assembly: GCF_036048035.1. Classification (NCBI taxonomy): domain Bacteria; kingdom Bacillati; phylum Actinomycetota; class Actinomycetes; order Kitasatosporales; family Streptomycetaceae; genus Streptomyces; species Streptomyces sp. NBC_00400. The sequence goes on from NZ_CP107940.1 coordinate 3,830,599, forward strand.
GCCGTGCCGTACATCCGGTCCCCCGCGTCGCCGAGGCCCGGCACGATGTAGCGGTCCTCGTTCAGCCGCTCGTCGACCGCCGCGGTGACCACCGTCACCGGCGCGCCGGCCAGCTCCTTCTCCATGACCGCGACGCCCTCCGGCGCGGCCAGCAGGCAGATCGCGGTGACATCGTCCGCGCCGCGCTTGATCAGCTCACGGATCGCCGCGACCAGCGTGCCGCCCGTGGCGAGCATCGGGTCGACGACGTACACCTGACGGCCCGAGAGGTCATCGGGCATCCGCGTGGCGTACGTGTGCGCCTCGTACGTCTCCTCGTTGCGGACCATGCCCATGAAGCCGACCTCGGCGGTGGGCAGCAGCCGCACCATGCCGTCCAGCATGCCCAGACCGGCGCGCAGGATCGGGACGACCAGGGGACGCGGGTGCGACAGCCGCACACCGGTGGTCGCCGTCACCGGTGTCTCGATGCCGACCTGCTCGGTGCGCACATCACGGGTGGCCTCGTAGGCGAGCAGGGTGACCAGCTCGTCGGCGAGCCGCCGGAAGGTGGGGGAGTCGGTGCGCTTGTCGCGCAGAGTGGTGAGTTTGTGCGCCACCAGCGGGTGGTCGACGACGTGGATCCGCATGACATCGACACTAACCGAGCCGGAAGGCCGCGGCGCCCGCCGTGCAGCACCCGACCGCCGCACACGGCATCGGAGTGTGGTCGGCATCAAACCACCGAAAGGAGGGAAAGTGGGCACGTACGCCCGATCGGCCGTCCTGCCGTCGGGCGAAGTCCTCGCCCGAGGTGGTGTGCGCGTGCCCGACCACAAGCGGACCGATGACCCGAACGACGCCGCCCTCGGCACCGGGGGCGCAGCCCCGGACGCCGGGGCCCAGGCGGCGCGCCGACGGCGCCGCGCACAATTTCTGTGGGAACTGCACGAGGCCAAGGAGCTGCGGAACCGCGTCCAGCCGCGTCGCGCACGGGCCGAACGGATGCGCCAGGCCCTGCGGATGCGCACATTCCGCTGGTAGCAAAGCCCATTCCGCTGGTAGCGAACCGCCTCCTCGCCCCCGCCCGCACTGCGGCACGTGAGCGACATCTCTCACAACCTCCGCACGACGCAGCGTCGAAGACCCCGCGCGAACGCGTTGTTTCTGCCACGATTCCGAAAGGGGCGGGACCAACGGCGTGCAGCGCCGCCCCGCCCGACCCGGCACGCCTATGACCAGTGGGAGAGTCACGGTGTACTTCGCCGCACTGCTCGCGCGCACCGAAGACGGGTGGGAAGCGAGCGATACGGAGCTCGACGATGTGGAGACGCTGACCGATCTGGCCGATCTGGCCCGAGAGGCGGCGATCGACGACGACACGGTGGTGGCCTTCATCGAGCAGGAGGACGCCTGGTTCGGCGTCGTCCGGGTGGACGGAGAGGAAGACCCGCGGGTCTTCCTCTCCAACGCTGCCGCTGCCGCCCGAAGCTCGTACGGCGCGATGCTGACCGACGAGCTGCTCGGCCGTGAGGAGGACGATGCGGCCGACGACCTCGACAGCCTCGACCTGGACGGCACGGAGGACGGCGAACCCGAATCGGACAATGACGTGGAGGACGACGACCCCCTGGAGGCGGTGAACGGCACGGACGGCCCGCCGCACGGCCCGCTCGGCGATGCCGGCCTGCTGGCCGACCTGGGCATCGGCGAGAAGGAGCTGCTGGCCCTCGACGGCGACGCGCTGGGCACCATCGCCGACGCACTGGGCTGCACGGAGGTCCTTGAAGCCGTGCGCTGAGCCGGCCCCGGCCGGGCTCTCGCCCCGGGGCCCGGCGGCCCCGCCCCGGTCACGTCCCCGACACTGGGGACATGACCGTCCCCCCATCCGCCTCTCACTCCTCCCCCGCACCCGACCCGCTGCGCGATCCGTGGATCGCACCGATGCGGCAGGCGCTGGTCGAGGCCGCCCGCGCCCCCGGGACCGGTGATGTCCCGGTGGGCGCCGTCGTGCTGTCCGCGGACGGCACGGTCCTCGGCACCGGCCACAACGAGCGGGAGGCCACCGGCGATCCGACCGCCCACGCCGAGATCCTGGCGCTGCGGGCCGCGGCCCGGACCCTACGGGAGCAGGCATCGCGCCCGGAGGGCCCCCGGGCGGCCCTCGCGCGCGAGGGCGCCGCGGAGGCCGGCGGGCGACGGGCGGGCGAGTGGCGGCTGACGGACTGCACGCTCGTGGTCACCCTGGAACCGTGCACGATGTGCGCCGGCGCGATCGTGCTCTCCCGGGTCGACCGCGTCGTCTACGGCGCACGCGACGCCAAGGCCGGCGCGGCCGGCTCCCTCTGGGACGTCGTCCGTGACCGGCGTCTCAACCACCGCCCCGAGGTCATCACCGGCGTCCTCGAAGCCGATTGCGCGGCCCTGCTGACCGACTTCTTCCGCGACCGCTGACCGGCGTGCAGCCCCGCGCAGGCCCCTCTCCCGAATCCGATTTCGGCGCACGGCCCCCCTTGGGCTAAGCTCTCTCTCGGTAGCGTGTCCGAGCGGCCGAAGGAGCGCGCCTCGAAAGCGCGTGAGGGGGCAACTCCTCCGTGGGTTCAAATCCCACCGCTACCGCTCAGAGGGCGAGGGCCCCGATCCCCAGGGATCGGGGCCCTCGCCATATCCCGGGCCCTCGTCATATCCGGGACCCGGCCCGCGGCGCGGCCGGTGCGGATGCCGCGGCGGGCGTGGGGAGCCTCACCACGGTCCGGCCCTCGGCTTCGCGGCCAGGGCGACGCCGGCCGCGAAGCCGGTTACTTCTTCACGGCCAGGGCGACGCCCAGCATGCGGGCGAATACTCCGACCATGGTCACGTCGTCCTGGTGCAGATCCCCCGGCCGCAGGCCGTCGACGGCCAGTACTCCGAAGGATTCATCTCCCGCCGTCACGGCACAGGCGATATAGGTCTTGTAGCTGTCGCTGTCGGGCTTTAACGCATCGGGTAAGAGGTCCACATTTTCCACGAACGTGCTGGTGCCGTCGTCGAGCAGCTTCAAGAGCTCCTTGCCGCGGAGGTCCGTCTCCCGGAATGTCGTCACGGGTGCCACATTCCGGCCCGACCAAAGACTGTTACGGCATTTCACCTCGCGTTGCCCGGCCGGCGTACCGGGAACCTGCTCCAGAAAACAGGCCCGTACATCCTGAGGGCCGATCAGTGAAGCAGTGAGCGAAACGATGGCCTGCTTGGTCTGCTGCTGCAGTGCATTTCGTTCAGCCTTTGTCGGACTCGAAACAATCTGACCGAGGTTGGACGCAAGAGGAACGAGCACATCTTCGAAAGCCCGCCGCTGGTTCTTCGTCGCCGCCTTCGCGGCTTCGTTTGCCGTGGTGACCCGCCGGCTGGCCAGCCAGACCGTGGCCACCGTGGCCACGCTCCCGACTCCTGTGATCACCCAGAACAGCCACGTGGCCATGTCCAGTCCGATGACCATTTGAGCCACATACGCCAGGACCGCCAGCGCACCGGCGGAAAACGCACCCCACCCCATATGCAACCCCTCCCCTGTCCCCAACCCCAGGCTGCTTGCGCTGTCACGCACGATACACACAGAGTAGTCTCATCGGGCGAAATTCGTTTATCTCAGGGTTGATTCGGGTACTCCTGAGCTAGTGTGTGATGCCGGATAAGGGCGATGTGCTCGGCGTACGGTGGGTGCACGTCGGGAGGGGGCCGCTCATGATCGCAAGGCGAGTGGCCAGTGGTAGTGATCTCGCTGTGCAACGGATCGGCAGCTCACGGCGGGTGTTCACCTCGGGGGTTAGGGACGGAACTCATGCCCGACCGCCGCGACAAACGCACACGCGATGCAGAATCCTGGGGGGATTCAGTCATGAGTACGACTGCAGGTGTCTGGAACGGCGTGGCCTTAGAAACAGACCCGCGCATCGGGGAGTTTCAAGCAGATCCCGCTGCGTATATGGAGCAGCGCGCCGGAGCATGGCGTTCAGGCGACCTGGCGCAGGAGCAGGCCCGCATCCTCAAACAGAAGAACCAGTCCCTTCGGCTGACGCTGAAGACATTTCTGGGGCTTCTCCGCGGCAAGTGACACAGCCGGTGCTGTAGTCGGCCGGAGCGGAATCCCGGCAGCGCCGGAACGCCGATGGCCCACGGCACGGTGGACACAGCAAAAAGCGGCGCGCCCGCCGGAACGGACGCGCCGCGAGGCCTCGTCGGCCCGTGGGGAATGGCTAGTCGTTGCGCCGGTTGCGCGCCGCGCGACGGAAGAAGCGCACGATCAGCCAGATCACCAGGATCACGACGACGAGGAAGAGAACGAACAGCACGATCAGGAAGATGCCCAGCTTCTTGAAGAAGCCGCCCTTCTTCTTCGCCTTCGACTTCGACGTCTTGGACTTCTTGGCCTTGAAGACCGTCTTGAGCGGGGCCGAGTGGTGCGCGCTGTGGTGGCGGTAGACAGCGGACCGTGCGGGCGCGGCGGCGAGCCCGGAGGCATCGGCATTCCGGCCCGGGGCGCTCGCAGTGGCCGCCGCCCGTGTGCCGTCCACCGCGTCGCGGCCCGCCGCCGTGGCCGGTGCGACGGCCGCGGCCAGCAGGCCGACCAGCAGCGCCAGCACAACGGCCGGCCGCCGCCGCGCCAGCGGCGACCGGGGAGCCGGCCGGGCTGCCGCGTAGGACGAATCGGGCTCGCGCGGTTCGGAGTTCATGGGCATTCTTCGTTTCCCCCTTGGATCGAGCGTTCAGCCATTATGGGCGGTGACGGACACTCCGGCGGAAGTCTCGACCTCCAGAAGAGAGGCGCTGTGCCGCTCCTCGTCGAAGGCCGCGCGGCCGCCGCGCAGCCCGAAGAGCCGCTTGGTGAGCAGGATGTAGAGCACCGCCAGGATGTTGATCACCAGCGTGGCGATCTTGAGCCAGCTGACCTTCTCGGTCAGCTCGTAGATCTCCAGCGGCAGGAAGGCCGCCGTCGCCACCACCGTCAGATACTCCGCCCACCGCTTGGCGCGCCAGAGGCCGACGCCCTCGACGATCTCCACCAGGGCGTACACCAGCAGCAGCCCGGCCACCAGCATCAAGGTGGAGTGGCGGTAGCCGAAGGTCTTCTGGATGGTGCCGACGACCGGCGAGTTGTCCAGGTCGTAGTGGAAGTGCCGGGCCACCGGGCGGAGCACGGCGATGTACTCGTCGAAGAACCGGCGGACGGCGTCCTTGCGGTTGCTGAACTGCCATACGCCGACCGCGGCCAGCACGATGAACACGCCGCGCACCGCACGCTCGACGGCCAGGAACCGCAGGATGAACAGATCGCGCAGGACCTTGCCCCGTGGGACCAGCGGGGCATCGGCCGCCGGGCCGGAGCCGTGCGGGTCGCCGAGGGCGAAGTCGCCGCAGCGCAGACAGCGCCAGGCCTCGCCGAGAGCGGTATCCGCGCGCAGTTTGTCCCGGAGGTGTTCCTCGTGCGGGAGGTAGGTGATGTGCCCGCGGCGCGCGCAGGTACGCCGGTCCCAGTCGATCTTCATCGTTGGAGCCTGTGTTCCTTTCGTCGTCCCGCACGGCCGCACGCCGCGGCTCGCGGCGCGCTGCCGCGCTCCGTTGTGTCGCGTACATGATGCATGCCGTGTGCCGCGTGCCGACCAGGCGCTCCGAGCCGTATGACGTCCGCGGGTGTCCGGGGCGTACACCTCGTACGACCCGGACGACTCGCCGTACGACTCGCATGATGCATACGGGGTGGGAGACGCGGGGGCCGCGCGCGCGGTTGCAGATGCACGACGGAGCCCCGCCACCGTGCCGTGTCCTGGGATCCCCCGTGGCATCCAGGGACGGCTCGGAGGCGGGGCTCCTGTCCGGGCGGGAGCGGTGTAAGGGACAACCACTCGCCCGGTGCGGACCGAACCCCGAGCCCGCGCCGCCGTCACGAGGACGGTGAGGGCGCGGGCCCCGCAGCGAGGCCCTGGTCCCGGGCCCGTGGATTCCTGCCGGATCCACCGGGCCACCTCACTCATGGTGCCGTGGGGGACCTGTCCCAACAGGCAGGCAAAAGCCCTCCTTTGGTGGGCCTTTGGTCCATAAAGTCCGGATCAGTGGTGCAGTGCGGGGGTGCGGCCGGCGGGCGGTTGCAGCGGACCCGTGGGCTCGACTCCCGCGATCGAACACGTGTGGTTACACTCGCCCGACTGCCGGGAAGTGCAGGTACTGCCGTAGGGGACTGCGTAGGGGAGACGGGACTGATGGCGCAGGCGAAGAAGATCGCGTTGTACATGGTCATCGTCTTCGTGCTGTACACGATCATCACCTCCCCTCAGCGGGCCGCCGAAATGGTGCAGATAGGCTTCGAGGGCATCTCGTCCGCCGCCCAGGGCGTCGGCGAGTTCATGACGCAGCTGATCAAGTAGGGGTTGCCCGGTCCGACCGGCGGGCCCTGGAGCCGCCCGAAGCACCGGACCGGTCCGCGATCGGCCGGCGCCCCAGCCCCAGCCCCGGCCAGCCGGCCCACCGGACCGGCTGCGCCCCGCCCGCCGTACGGAGGCCCCAGTGATCCGCCACCTGGTCCTGTTCAAGCTCAATGAAGGTGTCTCCCGCGACGAGGAGCGGGTGCAGGCCGGCTTCCGCGCCTTCGAGGCACTGGAGGGCCAGATTCCGGAACTGACGTTCTGGGAGTACGGCTGGAACATCACCGACCGCCCGATCGCCTACGACTTCGCGATCAACTCCGCCGTGGCCGACACGGACGCCCTCAAGCGCTATATCGAGCACCCGGCCCACCAGGCGGCCGCCGCACAGTGGCGCGAATTCGCCACCTGGGTGATCGCCGACTACGAATTCTGAGCCCCGGCACCCCCGCACCTCATCTCGCGAAGCCCCCCGCCCCCTCCGGGCGGGGGGCTTCGCCGTACCCCCGGGCGCCCACCGCCGCCCACCCGCCTCCCGGCCGCCCCGCACTCACCCCAACTCTCTGTTCAACACGGCGTTATGGGGTGCTTGCACACAGTGCACATGTCTTGTGATGCTATGACCGCTTTTGCCGGATACATGCACTGTGAAGGGTGGCGTGACCGTGACGGCCCGTACTGCGCCCAAGGCTCCATCCCGCGAGAGCCGAAGCGCGGACACGCGGGCGCTCACGCAGGTGCTGTTCGCGGAGTTGACGGACCTGGAGCCCGGCACCCCCGAGCACACCCGGGTCCGGGCCGCACTGATCGAAGCCAATCTGCCGCTGGTCCGCTATGCCGCGGCCCGCTTCCGCAGCCGTAATGAGCCGATGGAGGACGTCATCCAGGTCGGCACCATCGGCTTGATCAATGCCATCGACCGATTCGATCCGGACCGGGGCGTCCAGTTCCCCACCTTCGCCATGCCCACCGTTGTCGGCGAGATCAAACGCTACTTTCGAGACAATGTCCGCACGGTCCATGTACCGCGCCGCCTCCATGAGCTCTGGGTGCAGGTCAACGGCGCGACCGAGGATCTGACGGTGCTGCACGGCCGCTCCCCCACCACCGCCGAGATCGCCGAACGGCTCAAGATCGGCGAGGACGAGGTGCTGGCCTGCCTGGAGGCCGGCCGCTCCTATCACGCCACCTCGCTGGAGGCCGCCCAGGAAGGGGACGGCCTGCCCGGCCTGCTGGACCGCCTCGGATACGAGGACCCGGAGCTGGCCGGTGTCGAGCACCGCGACCTCGTACGGCACCTTCTCGTCCAGCTGCCCGAACGCGAGCAGCGGATCCTTCTGCTGCGTTACTACAGCAATCTGACGCAGTCACAGATCAGTGCGGAGCTAGGGGTGTCGCAGATGCATGTCTCGCGGCTACTGTCGCGGAGCTTCGCCCGACTGCGATCCGCAAACAGGATCGACGCGTAGCCGGGACGAGCGACCCGATCCTGCACAGATATGTCGACAAGGCGCTACAGCGTGTTGCCGACATGTGACATTCTGCAGGAACCGCGTTTGCCGTAGCGCTGCCTCCGGTATTCAGGTGGAGGCATCACTCCTCGGTCCGCCCCGGCCCGAGGACGCCACAGCGACCCGACCGCGACCTCAAGGGGGTGGCATGTCCGTAGAACTGGGCAGCTCGAAGGTGCTTCCCGCGATTCCCGCGCCCGCACCACACGTGCATGACGACGACGCCATCAACACCCGCACGCTCTCCCGCTCCCTGTTCCTGCGGCTGGCCTCGCTCGACAAGGACTGCGCGGAACGCACCTACGTCCGTGACACGCTCATCGAGCTGAACCTCCCGCTCGTCCGCTATGCGGCCGCTCGCTTCCGCAGTCGCAACGAGCCGATGGAGGACATCGTCCAGGTCGGCACCATCGGCCTGATCAAGGCGATCGACCGTTTCGACTGCGAACGCGGCGTGGAATTCCCGACGTTCGCGATGCCGACCGTGGTCGGCGAGATCAAGCGCTTCTTCCGTGACACGTCGTGGTCGGTACGCGTTCCGCGCCGGCTCCAGGAGCTCCGGCTCGCCCTCACCAAGGCCAGCGACGAGCTCTCCCAGAAGCTGGACCGCTCGCCGACCGTCCCCGAACTGGCCCTGTGCCTGGGGGTGTCGGAGGAGGACGTCGTCGACGGCCTGGCCGTCGGCAATGCGTACACCGCCTCCTCGCTCGACTCCCCCTCTCCCGAGGACGACGGCGGCGAGGGCTCCCTCGCGGACCGCCTCGGCTACGAGGACTCCGCTCTGGAAGGCGTGGAGTACCGCGAATCGCTCAAGCCCCTGCTGGCCAAACTCCCGGCCCGCGAGCGCCAGATCATCATGCTGCGCTTCTTCGCCAACATGACGCAGTCCCAGATCGGCGAGGAGGTCGGCATCTCCCAGATGCACGTCTCCCGGCTGCTCACCCGCACCCTGGCGCAGCTGCGCGAGGGCCTGATCTCCGACTGAGGAACGGTCCGCCGAGGGGCCGCACAGCGCTTGGTGCCGCTCGGCGGACAGTTGCAAGGACGCAGGGAGGAATGGCGGGGGCGTGGCGCGAGGTGCGCCCGCCCGGCCGCGAGAGAGCCAGGGCCTGGCCGGCCGACGGCCGTGCGACCGGCCTCTGTACACCTGACGCACCGTCAGCAACACTGTGCCGATGCGACGGACGACGACTGTGGCCGCCGCCTCGGCGGCCGTGCTGTGTCTGGGTTCCCTGCTCACCGGCTGCGGAAGCGCGGCCGATCAGGGCTATGCCGCGGTGGGTGCGGCAGGCCCCTCCGATGATCGTGCGCCGAGCCGGGCCGTACCGCCCGAGGGCGGTGTCGAGCTGACCCCGCTGGACGGCGCCGGAGGCCGCGCGGACGGTGGCGACCGTGGCGACGACCGCGGTGGCGGAGACGGCGGCAGTGGCAGCGGACGGGCACGCACCGGGCGGACCGCGCCGGAGTCCCCCGCCGGAGCAGGCAAGGATGACGAGGCCGGCGGTGCAGGAGCTCACGGCAGCCCCGGCGCATCCGGCACCCCTTCCGACTCCTCCACCTCACCCTCCGGCGCACCTGGCGACCACGGCAGTCACGGCAGTCACGGCGACGGCGCGACGCCCCCGGACTCACCGGGCGCGCCCAACTCCCCCGGCGGCCCCGGAGGTTCCACCCCGCCGCACGGCTCCCCGGCCCCCGAGCCCCCTTCCCCCACCATTCCGGCCGGTCCAGGGGCTCCCGCCGGCCTCCTGATAGGCAAGCCCGCCCTCGCCGGCACGGACGTCCGCTGGTGCCAGAAGGTCACCGTGGACTTCCTCAACAACGGCGACCGGCCCGTCACCGCCGGCAGCGTCATCTTCGGCACCCACATCATCGGCGCCCTCGGCATCGACTGGGCCACCTTCACCTCCACCCACCCCCTTCCGCTGCCGCTCGCCGTGGGCAGGAGGCAGACCGGCACCTGGCGGGTGTGCGTGGACGGCTGGCGGGTGCCGCTGGGGATGCACCTCGACACCAAGGACGTCACCTTCAGGTGGAAGTGAGGGCCGGTCCGGGGGGAGTGAGGGCCGACTCTCGGGCCTGGCCGAAAATCGCCCCTGACGGGCGACGCGAGAGACCTTCCCGAAGGGCGATGAGTTCCGGCCGGTGGGACCGTCTAAAGAGGCACAGACGCAGCCACCGGCAGCGACCTCGTCGCAGGAGGAAGACCATGCCCCAGATCACCCCCAACCTCTGGTTCGACACCCAGGGCAAGGAAGCCGCGGAGTTCTACTGCTCGGTATTCCCGAACTCGAAGATCAAGAACGTCACCTATTACAACGAGGCAGGTCCGCGCCCTGCGGGGACCGTACTGACGGTCGAGTTCGAGCTCGACGGCCAGCAGTACACCGCGATCAACGGCGGGCCCGAGTTCACCTTCGACGAGGCGATCTCCCTGATGGTCGTCTGCGCCGGCCAGGACGAGATCGACTACTACTGGACCAAGCTCTCCGAAGGCGGCGAGGAGGGCCCCTGCGGCTGGCTGAAGGACAAGTACGGCCTGTCCTGGCAGGTCGCGCCCGGCGGCATGGCGGAGCTGCTGAGCGACCCGGACCAGGAGCGCGCGACCCGCGCCATGAAGGCCATGCCCGGCATGAAGAAGATCGATGTCGCCGCCCTCCAAGCGGCGGCGGATCAGGCGTAACGCGGGCGCCGGGCGCAAGCCGGGCGCCGGAAGCAAGCCGGGCGCGCCATAAGCAAGCGGGGGGACGGTCGCAAGCCGGGAGCCGGGTTCCGGGTTCCGGGTTCCGGGTTCCGGTGACACGTCACGAGAGCCCCCGGGCCGGCCACGGTCCGGGGCCACCGGCACCTCACGACCGGCTGCGCTTGCGCCCCGTCCGTAGCGGGCGCGGTGCGGGGGCTCGGTCCACGCCCACCTCGCGCAGCGCCCGGGCGGCAGCATGCACGGCCGCGGGGGACGCCTCGGCGAATACCGCCTCATGGGCGTCGGCATGGGCGCGGACGGCGCGCTCGGCGGTGCGCACCCCCTCCCGGGTCAGCCGGATCATGGTGCTCCGGCCGTCGTCCGGTGAGGGCTCGCGGAGGACGAGTCCGCGGCCGGCGAGGTGGTTGACCACGTTGCTGATGCCGCCGGAGGACAGCAGCAGGGCGCGGACCAGTTCGTTCGGCTTCATACGGTACGGCTCACCGGCCCTGCGCAGGGCCGCCAGGATGTCGAACTCGGCGACGGTCAGCCCGAGTTCGGGCAGCAGACCGCGGGTGGCCGCGTCCAGCGCGCCCGCGAGCTGTGTTATCCGCTTCGACAGCTCCGTCGTCGGGCGCAGCACATCCGGCAGCTCGGTGCGCCAGGCGCTCAGCAGCGCGTCGACGGGGTCGGGGCCTGGTCCGGATGCCGCGGTCACCTCGACAGGATAGTCGATCACTATCGTGATAGCTTTCAATAAAGCTTTCTTCCGAACGTGCAGAGGGAGACGTGCCATGGGAATCGAGCGCCACCACACGCCGCGCCTGCTCCTGCGCGGTGGCCTGGTCATCGACACCGCCCCCCACCCCCTCGCCCGCCCGCACACCGATGTCCTCGTCGAGGAGGGCCGGATCGCCGCCGTGGGCCCCGACCTGCCCCTCGACGACACCGATACCGGCCTGGAGGTGATCGACGCCCGCACGATGGTCGTGCTGCCCGGCTTCGTCGACACCCACCGGCACCTGTGGCAGGGGGTGCTGCGGTCCGCCGCGGTCGACGAGAGCCTCGACCACTACCTCCGCCGGATTCTCGGTGACCTCGGCGCCCGCTGCACGCCCGCCGAGGTGTACACCGGCAACCTCCTCGGCGCGCTGGAGTGCCTGGACTCCGGGGTCACCACCGTTCAGGACTTCTCCCACGTCCAGCACACGCCGGAGCACACCGCGGCCGCCGTCGAGGCGCTGACGGAAGCGGGGATCCGTGCCGTCTTCGGCTACGGGTATCCCGTCTTCGACGAGGCCGCCCGGCAGGCCGACTGGGTGCGCAAGGCCCGCACCGACCACTTCCCGTCGCGCGAGGCGCTGGTCACGATGGCCCTGGCCCCGGTCGGCCCCTCTTTCACTCCTCCGGAGGCCGTGCGGGAGGACTGGCTGCTCGCCCGCGAGCTGGCGCTGCCGCTCGCCGTCCATGTGCAGGCCGGCCCGGTGGCACAGCGGCCGATCGCCGCCCTTCAGGAACAGGGCCTGCTCACCGCCGGCACCCTGTACGTACACGGCAACTCGCTGCCCGACTCCGAGCTGCGGCTGATCGCCGAGTCCGGCGGGGCGGTGGCGATCACGCCGGCGATCGAGGCCTCGATGCGGTTCGGCGCGCCGATGGCGGGGCGGCTGCGCCGGGCGGGCATCACCACGGGGCTGGGCGCGGACGCGGTCACCTCGGCGCCGGGCGATATGTTCTCGCAGATGCGCGCCGCCTTGATGAGCAGTCACTTCGACGGCGACACCGCTTCCGGAACGCCCACGATCAAGGCGGCCGATGTGCTGCGCATGGCCACCGCGGAAGGGGCCGCGGCCCTCGGCCTGGGCGACGAGGTGGGATCGCTGGGAATCGGCAAGCGCGCCGACCTCATTCTGCTGCGCGCCGATGCGCTCAACCTCGCCCCGGTGACACACGATCCGATCGGCGCGGTGGTGACCGCCGCGCACCCCGGGAATGTCGACACGGTCCTGGTGGACGGGCGCCCGGTCAAGCGCAACGGACGGCTGCTGTACGCGGACCTCGGCGGCGTACTGACCGAGGCCCACCGCGCAGCCGAACGCCTCGGGGCGTCGAGCTCTCGGAAGGGCTCTTAGCGGCAATCGCGATGCTCTCGGCTCGCCTCAGCGCCGGACGGCGCCGGTCAGTGCCAGGAACTACTGTCGCGCGCATGGTCGAACACGATGCCCTCAGTGCCACCCGCGAGGCCTACGACGCCGTCGCCTCCACCTATGCACAGCTGTACCGCGACACACTGCGGGACAGTCCCCTGGACCGTGCGATCCTGGGTGCCTTCGCCGAGGCCGTACGTGCGAGTGGGGACGGTCAGGTCGCGGACCTGGGGTGTGGGCCCGGCCATGTCACTGCCTATCTGGACGAACTGGGACTGACGGCGTTCGGTGTGGACACCTCGGCTGCGATGATCAAGTTGGCTCGCCAGGCCTATCCGGGCCTGCGGTTCGACGTGGGCTCGATGGCCGAGTTGGACATCGCTGACGGCACGCTGGGCGGCATACTCTCCCGTTGGTCCCTCATCCACACCCCGCCGCAAGAACTCCCCGCCATCCTGGCGGAGTTCCACCGCGTGCTGGCGCCTGGCGGCCACCTTCTGGCCGGCTTTTGGGCAAGCGAGGATCCGTCTCACCCCACACAGGTCTTCGATCACGCGGTCGCGCCGGCCTACCGGTGGTCGCCCGATCACCTTGCCGCGATGCTGCGCACGTCCGGGCTGGCCGAAGTGGCCCGGATGGTTCGCGAGCCCCAGCCCACCGACCGGCGGCAGTTCCAGGAGGTTCACCTGCTCGCCCGCAAGGACTGGGCAGGGGCCGTCCGGCCGTGTGGCGCGTGAGTCACCCGACTGACGGGCCAGGAGAAGGATCTGCTGACGGGCCAGGAGAAGGACCCCAGGACGACGTGCCGTGGACGGTGCCGAAGGACTGTACGGCACACCCCATGCGGTCGATGGCGGCGAGGACCGCGCGGCGGGCCGCTTCGCTTTCGGCGGGCGGGAACGCGACGCGGAGTTGATGCCCGTAGGCCGTCTCGTAGGTCAGCTGCCAGCCGGTGTCGGTGACGACGAAGTGGTCTTGCCGCCTGCCGTTGTACTCGTAGCCACCCCGGTCCGCGGTGGGAGCGAGCGCGTCGCGCAGGATCCGCAGGCGCTCGGCGTAGGGGAGGAGAGCCCCTTCCCCTTCCCCTTCCGCCGGTTCCTCCAGCCGGACGTAGACGTGATCGCGTTCGATCGCCGCATCGAACCAGGGGGCGGTATCCGTCTCGTGGTGCAGGAGTTCGGAGCTGAGGCGGCCGTTGATCCACCCGTCGAGAAACGCGGCGACCCCGCAGTCGAATCGTTCGTAGTCGCTGTCGCGTGACCAGATCACCACCGGCCAGGACTCGGGCGGCCCCTCGGTCAGCCAGCACACTTGTGCCGAGTCGTCGGTCACCGCCCAGGTGAGCAGTCCGCCCGGTTCCGGGAAGAAGGGATAGGGATACTCCTCGGGCCAGCTCTCGCGCAGCGGGCCGAAGTCCTCCACCAGGTTTGTTTCGAGCCGGACCGGGTTGTCGTCGCCGAACGGGGTACACAGGCACAGTGCACCCCAGAAGTCACCGCGGCCGTAGGTCTCGACCAGCCTTTTGTAGTCGTCCGGCAGCCGGGTGCCCAGGGTCCGCTCCGTATCGGCCCAGTCGCCGCGCCCGTTGACCGCTTCGGCGGGCGGCGGCACCCGCTCGATGATGCGGGCGAGCGGGCTGTGCTCATCGATCATGAACACACCATAGAACCGGCGTCCGGGAAGGCCCGGCCCGTTCGCAGCGTTCAATCCGTTGGCTGAGTTCAGCCTGTTCGCTGAGTTCAGCCTGTTCGCTGAGTTCAGCCTGTTCGCTGAGTTCAGCCTGTTCGCCTTGTTCAATCTGCCCGGCTTCCTCCGGAACCGCCTGCCGAACGCCCCTTCCGCACAGGCCCGTTCACCCTCTCCTACGGTGTGCAGGTAGGCGCACTGGTCATGCACAGGACCAATGCGGAGAAAGCGAAAACGGAACGGGGGACCCGTGGGTGACATACGGGTGGACACGGCGAAGGTCCGCAGCACCGGCGACGACATGAAGGCCTTGTCGAGCGACACTCAGCGGCGGCTGTCGCATGTCCTCGACAGCTCTCAGGAGGTCTACTACGACGCCATGTTCTGGAAGTCCGGAAACGCCGCGATGTCGTGCCGCAACGCCTGGCAGGACCACATGGTCGACCTCGCCAAGAGGATGGGCGAACTGGGGCAGCGGTTGCAGGACTCCGCAGACGGCTACGACGCCGCGGACCAGGAAGCGGTCGCACGGCTGAGGCCGCCATGAAGGACCTGGGGAGGCACTGACCGTGGTCACATACTCGGAACTCATCAGCGCCCACCCCCGGAAATGGAAAGAGGCCGCGGACGACTGGGCGGCACTGGCGAAATACGCGCTGAACGCCGCGAATGAAGTACGCGAGCAGGGCGCCAAGCCCCTCGCCGACAATTGGGCCGACGAAGTCGGCGCGTCCGCGGCCGGCGATTTCGTCAAGCTGGCGAATCAACTGGAATCGGCGTACGACCTGCTGCTCAGCGTCAAAATGGTCATGGAAGGCATGCACACCAGCCTGGAAACGGCGATGAGCCTCGCATGCCAGATCACCGACCTCTCCCGGGCCCACGACCTGCCCATAGGCGATGACGGGATGCCGCTGGAGTGCCCCGCCCCGAACGCGGGCGCGGACAAGCAGCAGGCCTACAACGACATCGTCGCCCTGTGCGAACAGGCCCTGCGACAGGCGACGGAAGCGGACGAGAAAACATCCGCCGAGCTGTACCGCCTGGCGGGCATGACCGGTATCGGCGACCCGGACAAGGCCCTCAAGGAACAGAACCGCGCCTCGCATGTCGAGATGGACATGCTTGCCGCCGATATCCCGAAGGCGAACACCGACCCGAGTGCGGTACGCGCCTGGTGGAACGGCCTGAGCGAGAAGCAGCAGTACGACATGATGCGGGCCGAGCCGGTGAAACTCGCGCACCTCGACGGCATTCCCGAGAGCTCGAAGCGCGAAATGCGCGGCACGGACGGGAAGTTCGACCGGGTGAAGATGGTGGAGTACGCGCTGGACAACTGGAACAAGGACGACCCGATCCACTTCGAGAACAACTGCACCAACTTCGTCTCCCAGGCGCTCGACCACGCGGGCATGCAGAAGAAGATCGACCCTTGGTCAGGGGCCCGGGGCGAGGACACCTGGGGAAACACCGGCGGCATCGGCATCGACGCGATCGACGCAAGCCTGTACTACTCCAAGACCTGGGCCGGAGCCGAGAACCAGCAGAACTTCATGCTCAAGCACGGTGGGGAGGAAGTCCCGCAGTCCCAGGCGCGTCCCGGCGACATCATCTACTACGAGCAGCAAGGGCCCGACGCCGAAAGCGAGCGTGGCAACACCCACCACGCCGCCGTCGTCACGGCCGTGATGCCGGACGGCGAGGTCAAGTACACCCAGCACCAGGACTCTTACCAGAACGTGAGTCTGCAGGGCCGGCTCCCGGCAACGGAGAAGGCCGAAGGGCAGCAGAGAATCCGCATCGTTCGCCCGCACCCGGATTGGTACTGACAGTGACGACCGAAGCGAGTCCACAACCCGCGACGCCGGCACCACGTCCTTCGGGACGCCGGCAGATGATGATCCTCTCCGTGCCGTTGCTCTCGGCGGCGGCAATCGTCGGCTTCTTCGGGTCGGTCTCACTCTCCAACGGACACTACGCTTCCCAGTCGAGGGCGTGCCGTTACATGCTGCTGCCGTGGACGAACTTCGCCGTCGCTTACGGCGGCCTGGTAGCGGCCGTCCTCGCCGTGACCGTCCATCTGTTGATGTTCCGGTCCGCGCGACGCGCCGGGCAGGACCCCCATCGCGGCTGGCAGAGCATGGTTTCGACGCTCTTCTTCGCCCTCGCTTGCCTCATGGTCCTGCTGACGGCCGGCATGGTGGTCGTGACCCATATGCAAGCCGCCGAGGCAGCCGCGGACATCGGAAAGACGATGTGCGAGGGCTGAGGGCCTGGCGCTGCCCGCCCCCGGATGGGTACGGATGACGGACACCTCAACCAACAGCGCCCGGCGCTCTCCCCTGCTGGTCCCGCTGTTCGCGCTGCTCGGGCTCGGCGGTCTCACTGCCTACGGCAAGGCTGACGACGCGCATGTCGCTGCGGAGTGGGCACACTGCGGGGACATGCCGCTGACCTGGCAGATGTACCTCAGCGCCTACGGTGCGCCGGCTTGCGGGGTACTCACACTCGCGCTGTTCTGGTGGCTCGCCAGGCGCGCCCGGCGGCGCGACACATGGGTGGGCGACGGCCGGCCGGGCAAGCTCGCGATTGCCGCCCTCGTCGTCGACATCCCGCTGGTGGCACTGCAGCTCTTCGTGGTCTGGTACCTGTATCAGCCGTCGCCCGGTGGGCCCCTCAGCTGTGTCTAGCTCAGTCCCTCGGAACGCAGCCCGGGTGCACCTTCTGGCTCGTGGTGGTGGCGATGCCGAACTCCTCCGGCCTGTCGACCACTGTGGGGACGGGGCCCCTCTGACGGACGGCACATCGAACGGAGAGGACACGCCATCGTGTGGTGCGGGCTGGTTAAGCTGCGAGAGAAGCAGGACCAACTGATGGGGGGAAGATGGCTGTAGAACCAGTCGAGCCGACCGCATTCCTCGACGCAGCGGAAGCCGAGACGAAGAAGGAACAGAGAGACTTACCCCGAGACGGAGACATCGGGCCCACCGGCCCCGGAAACCCCGGGTCTGCGTTTGCCGAGGTCGTCATCACTGCTGTGGGCACGGCAGCCGTACTCCCTTTCATGCAGGCGCTTGCGACCCAAGCCGGGAACAGCGCGTTCGAGGCTGCCCGTCGGCTGGTGACGCGCTGGGTCCGCGATCCCGGATCGAGTACTCCACCGGTGGTGGACGAGGGGGAGACCCTGAGGGTCATCGACGAAGGCGGCGGACGGCTGACATTCGAGGTTCCTTCAGGGCTTCCTGACGAAGCTTTGGAAGCCCTGACCCGTGTCAATCTGGAGGCTCTTGCCGCACCTTCTCGCGATGGCGGCAAGGTGCTGATCCGATGGGACCCCGACGGCTGCGAGTGGACCAGGACCATCATGTAGCCGGCTTGCAGGAGTTCGCAGCGTCAGCGGCCTGCGTCGGCGACCAGGAAGCCGTGAGGGGTGCTCGGGGCCGTGTCAGGCGTCCGGTTGCCGCTGCGTCACGAAAGAGCCCATACCGGGTGTGGTGACGATGAGCCCTTCTCCCCGGAGGGCGGCGGTGGCCTTGCGAATGGTCACGCGCGCGACGCCGAACTCCTGCTCCATCCGCACCTCGGAGATGAGCCGGCGTGGCGGGTACGTGCCGTCCGCGATCCGCGCTCGGACCACGTCGGCGATCTGCTTCCACTTGGGCAACGTCGGGTCGAACTCCATGGTGTCAGGAGTCGTCGGAGGACCGGGCCGCCTTTTTGAGGATTTCGGCGGCGTTCCGCGCGACGAAAGAGCCCATGCCGGATTCGGTGTAGATCAGCCCCTCGGAACGCAGCCCGCGGTGCACCTTCTGGCCCGTGGTCGTGGCGATGCCGAATTCCTCCAGCATCTCGACCACTGACGGGACACGGGTACCGGGCTGGTAGGTGCCGTCTGCGATGCGCTGACGGATCACGTCGGCGACCTGTCGCCATCGAGGCCGGTCCGGGGCAAATTCGATCACCTGAACAAGGTAGGCACGCCACACCATGCCAGGCGAGATGTACTAAGGTGTGCCAAGGGGTACCAGACTGCACTAGGCTTGATGTCGCAAAGCCCCGGCGGGTGCGCCAACACCCCCGGGGCACGGCCAACGCTGTCCAAGGAGCGTCGACATGCAGAACTCTATGCGCCGCCTGCTCGCCCGGTTAGGGAAGCGCCGGACCCACACCGCCCCCACAGCCACCTACCGGCCACAGCACCCGCCCCACCAACCCCTTCCCCTCCGCCGCCCCGAGTCCCCCCTCGACGGCGAGGCCAGCCTCCTCGTACGCCCCTACCTCCTCGCGCACGAGCACCAACAGGCGCAGTGCGAGCGGGCGTTCCTACGCGAGATGGCGGCCACCTCATGAGCGGCGGGATGCGGCTGCTGCCCTGGAGCGGGCCGGACGGGCAGCGCTGTTACCTCTCCAGCGACGAGGGCGGCGGGTATCTGTCCCAGCTCGCCGACGACATGGAAGAGGCTCAACTCGGCACCGGCGAGGAACTGCTGCGGCACACGGCCGATCTGCTGAACGGACCGGCGGAGGCGACCGCCCGGGAGCTCCGCTTCTGTGTCCACAGGCTGTGTGAAGCGCTGCGGGATGCACTGCGGGTCGCGGAGAGCAGGGGCGGACGCCTGACGTGACCGGGGGCGGACATGCCACGGGCCCGGCATCGTGATGCCGGGCCCGTGCACGTAAGGGCGGGCTTACGCGCGACAGCAGCCGTACGCGTAAAGACAGCCGCGAAGAGACTGGTTACGACAGCGCCAGCCAGGCCGCGCCCGCGACGACCAGGATCGCGACGATCACGCCGACGATGACGCCCACACGGGGGCCGGCGGACTGCTGCGGGGCGGGGGCGCGGCGGCTGCCGGCCTGCGGGGTGCCGCCCTCGTCCACGAAGGCGCGGAACATCTGCGTGCTGCCCGCCGGGTCGTAGTTGCCGCCGGCCTGGTTCTGCGGGTTGGTCGCCATGGGGAAGGACCCTAGCGAACCGGGGGCCGGGGGGCACCCCTGGGGCGCCTATGGGGCGCCGGCGGGGCCGCCTACGGAGCGGGGTCGGGCCGGGTACGGGGCGTGGACGGGGGCGCGGGCGGGTCGTCTGGGGGTGTCCCGCTACCGACCGGTATCGGCCGGGGCCCCTCACCTGGCCGCCGACCTGCATCTTTGCGCGCCACGTCACCCCGATTGACCGATCCCCCACGCAGACTTTTCGTTCCCTTTACTTCAACCCTGGACGATTTCGTTTGCCTTCAGCAACCAACTTTGATTATGGTTGCCCCAAGCAACAAAAGATCGTGGATGCATGCGATGTGCGAGGGATGGTGGATGAGCCCGTGGCCGCCCACAGTCAGTACGAGGAACTGGCCAGGCAGCTCAGCGCCATCGGTGCCGTCAAGCGCGAAATGGGGCGGATGCTGCCCCAGGAGTGCCCGCCCGCTTCGGCCGGGGTGCTCACCCTTCTCGACCGGCACGGTGAGATGCGGATGAGCCAGCTCGCCGAGCTGCTGGCCATCGACATGTCGGTGACCAGCCGGCACGTCGCCCATGCCGCCGAGCGCGGCTGGATCGAGCGGAAGCCCGATCCGGCGGACAAGCGGTCGCGGCTGCTGCGCCTGACCCCGGGCGGCACACAGCTCCTGGAAGAGCTCGCCGAGCGCTACACCGCAACGCTCGCCCGGTACCTGGACGACTGGACCGACACCGACGTCGGACACCTCACCGAACTGCTCGCCAGGCTCCGTACGAGCTTCGGCGACTGCCGCCCCCGGGCGCATCACGACTCCACCACCCGTACACCCGCAGGATGAAAAGGAACTACATGGCTACGACCACACCAGCCGGTGTGCGGGGCGGCCACGCCAGGCACGGAGGCGGACACCATGCCTCCGACGGGGCCCCTATGACGCACCGTCAGATCATGGAGGCGCTGTCCGGGCTGCTGCTCGGCATGTTCGTCGCCATCCTGTCGTCGACGATCGTCTCCAACGCACTGCCCGAGATCATTCACGACCTCGACGGCGGACAGAGCGCCTACACCTGGGTCGTCACCGCCTCGCTGCTGGCGATGACCGCGACCACCCCGCTGTGGGGCAAGCTCTCCGACCTGTTCAGCAAGAAGCTGCTGGTGCAGTTCGCGCTGATCATCTACGTCGCGGGATCGGTCGTCGCGGGTCTGTCGCAGAACACCGGGATGCTGATCGCCTGCCGCGTGGTGCAGGGCATAGGCGTGGGCGGTCTGTCCGCCCTGGCCCAGATCGTGATGGCCGCGATGATCTCGCCGCGGGAGCGCGGCCGGTACAGCGGCTACCTCGGCGCCACCTTCGCCGTCGCCACCGTCGGCGGCCCGCTGCTCGGCGGCGTCATCACCGACACCGACTGGCTCGGCTGGCGCTGGTGCTTCTACGTCGGTGTGCCGTTCGCGGTCATCGCACTGATCGTGCTGCAGAAGACCCTGAAGCTGCCCGTCGTCAAGCGCGAGGGCGTCAAGGTCGACTGGGCGGGCGCCTTCTTCATCAGCGCGGCGGTCTCGCTGCTGCTGGTGTGGGTGACGCTGGCCGGTGACAAGTACGACTGGATGTCGTGGCAGACCGCCGCGATGGTCGGCGGCGCGGTCGTGCTCGGCGCGGTCTTCGTCTTCGTCGAGACCAAGGCCAAGGAGCCGATCATCCCGTTGCGGCTGTTCCGCAACAAGACGATCACCCTGGCGTCGGTGGCCTCGCTGTTCGTCGGTGTCGCGATGTTCTCCGGCACCGTCTTCTTCAGCCAGTACTTCCAGCTGGCGCGCGACAAGTCGCCGACGATGTCCGGCGTCATGACGATCCCGATGATCGGCGGCCTGTTCATCTCGTCGACGGTCTCGGGCCAGATCATCACCAAGACCGGCCGCTGGAAGGCCTGGCTGGTCGCCGGCGGCGTCCTGGTGACCGCGGGACTCGGGCTGCTGGGCACCATCCGCTACGACACCGAGTACTGGCACATCGCGATCTTCATGGCCCTGATGGGCCTGGGCATCGGCATGATGATGCAGAACCTGGTGCTCGCCACGCAGAACCAGGTGGCCCCCGAAGACCTCGGCTCCGCCTCGTCCGTCGTGACCTTCTTCCGCTCGCTCGGTGGTGCGGTGGGCGTCTCGGCCCTCGGTGCGGTGCTCGCCAACCGCGTCACCCACTACGTCAAGGACGGCCTGGCCGACCTCGGCCCCAAGGCCGCCAAGGCCGCCGCCCACGGCGCCGGCAACAGCGGCGGCGGCATCCCCGACCTGGACTCCCTCCCGGCGCCGCTGCGCACCGTCATGGAGAGCGCCTACGGTCACGGTGTCGGCGATGTGTTCCTCTACGCGGCGCCCTGCGCGCTGCTCGCCTTCCTCTTCACCCTGTTCATCAAGGAGGTCGCGTTGAAGACGCGTGGCGGACTGTCCCAGAGCACGGAGAGCGCCCGGGCCGCGGGCGTCCCGTCGGCCACCCCGGCGGCGGATGCCGTCGTCCCGGACCTCGCCGTCGCCGCCGCGGCGCCGGACGAGGAGCGGGAGCCCGCTCTGGTGGGTGCCCCGTCGGCGGCCCCCGACGACGACGTGCACACGCCCTCCTGGGCGCAGCCGGCCGCGGTCGCAGCCACCGCCACCCAGCCGCTGGCGGCGTACGCCTCGGCCGGCGGCGGTGACGCCCTCCCGACCGGTTCCGCGGTCCACGGCTTCGTCCGCAATGCGGAGGGCCACCCCGTACCGCGCTCCGCGGTGACGCTGATCTCGCTCAGCGGGCGCCAGCTGGGACGCGCGGTCGCCCAGGCCAACGGCTCGTATGTGCTCGACGCCCCCGGCGCCGGCTCGTACGTGCTGATCGCCGCGGCCGACGGCCACCAGCCGCAGGCGTCCACGGTCGTCGTCGGCGACCAGCCCTACGGCTACGACATCCTGCTCAGCGGCACCAGCGGCCTCGGCGGCCAGGTCCGCAGCGCGGCCACCGGCCGGCCGGTCGAGGGCGCGATGGTCGTGGTGACCGATGTCCGCGGAGAGGTGCTGGCCACCGGAATGACCGGCGCCGAGGGCCACTTCGCCTTCGACGAGCTGGCGCCCGGGACCTTCACCGTCGCCGTGAACGCCCCGAACCACCGCCCGGCCGCGCTGCCGGTCGAGATCGGCGGCCAGGGCACGACCCGGATCGAGATCGAGCTGCTGTCCGGCGCGCGGGTGCAGGGCATCGTGCGGGCCGGCGGTCCGGACGGATCCCGTCCGCTGCCCGACGCGCGGGTCACGCTGGTGGACGCGGCGGGCAATGTCGTGGCCACCTCGACGACCGGGGAGGACGGCGCCTACGCCTTCACCGACCTGGACGCCGGCGACTACACGGTCATCGCGAGCGGCTACCCGCCGGTCGCCACCGGCCTTGCGGTCGGTGCCCGCGGAGTCGACGGCTACGACGTCGAGCTCGCACACCCCGAGGGCTGAAGCACCCCGGGCCCGGGGATGTGCCCCGGGAGCAATACCCCGGGCCGGGACGCGCGTTGAGCGGAGGCGCGTCCCGGACCGGACCCCGGGGCTCCGGCGGCGGCGCTGCGCACAGGCAGGGGACGGCCTGCACGCCGCCGTCCGGAGCCCGACACTCCCCCACGCTCCCGGCCTCGCCGGAGCGGGGGACCCCGACCAGGCAGGAAACAGGAGAGGCAATGACTTCGACGGGCGCGGGAGCTGCGGGACTGAGGGCTCAGATCCGCACACGCGACGGCTGGGCGGTCCAGCACGCCGTACTGACCGTCACCGATATGACGGGCGCGCAGGTGCTGCGCGCGGCGGCGGACGACGAGGGCGCCATCCGCAGCGCAGAGCCGCTGCCCGCCGGCCCGTACACGGTCATCGTGACGGCCGTCGGCTATGCACCGGTCGCCTCCAGCGCGATCGTGACCGCGAGCGGCCGGATGGACGTCGGCAGCGTCGTCCTGGCGCGGCAGGGCGGGGCCGAGCTGCCGCCGCCCGGCGCCTGGACCATCGACCCGATGCACTCGACGGTGGCCGCGGTCGCCCAGCACCTGGGGATCTCCAGCGTGCACGGCCGGTTCACCGAGTTCAGCGGCCGGATCGAGATCGCCGAGGACCTTGCCGCCTCGCGGGTCGAGGCGGCCATCAAGGCCACGTCCATCGACACCGGCAACGGGATGCGCGACGGGCATCTGCGCTCCGAAGACTTCCTGAACGTCGAGAAGTTCCCGGAGATCACCTACCGCAGCTCGGCCCTGGCACCGGCAGGGCCGGACCGCTGGACGGTACACGGCGAGCTGTCGCTGCACGGTGTCGTACGCCCGGTGGACCTCGATCTGAGCTACCTCGGCACCGGCCCCGACCCCTGGGGCGGGGTGCGCGCCGCCTTCCGCGCCACCGCGGAGCTGCGTCGCGAGGACTTCAAGATGAACTACAACCAGGTCGTTGCGGCCGGCATCGCGGCGATCGGCACCACCCTGAAGGTCGAACTGGACATCCAGGCGGTGCAGGGGGAGAGCCTGCCGATGGGGTGAGGCGGCCGGTCCCGCGGCGCGATCGACGTGGTGACCGTGGCGGCCCTGGAATGCGCGACATCCCCCTACGTGATCACACCGCTGCCGGAGGCTGACGCAAGCGTGCGTGGGGGGTGTTACGTGCCCATCATCCGGTCATCCAGAAACCACCATGTGACCTGCCTAGCTTGAAGCACGGAGGCCCGAAGCCGGCGTCATGCCGGCCCCTTGGGCAGGGCTTCCTTCCTCCATCCCCCATCCGCGCATGACGTCAGTGATGCGCTCCTCCCACAGAAGGCAGGATGACGAAGAGATGAGAGAGATACGCAGCGTGCTCCCGTCCGGGCGAGGCTTGAGGTCGGCAGTGGTGGGATCGGTGTTCGCCGTGGCGACGCTGGGCCTGAGCATCACTCCCGCGCAGGCGGACTCTCCTGGCGGCGGCGGCAGTCTCATGCCCAAGCCGGGAGTCGGCGTGGTCCCCAGCGGGCCCGACCCTCTGGACGACCCCGCGCAGCTCGCCGACTTCCTGTCGCGTTGCGGCGACAACTGCACCGTCGAGAACGCCCGTTACGCCGGGGACAAGACCGAGGGCACTCCGGAGCGGATCGGGAAGCCCGTACCCAATTGCAATCCCTCCGCCATCAACACGGGGTGGTCGGAGGCGGAGACGAAGACCGAAGGCCTCGTCATCGGCATGTCGCTCGGCATCGGCGGGGAGCCCACCAAGACCGTCACGGCGACGCCGAGTATCCAGTACACCTCGACCACGTCGACGACGGTGGGTCAGGACGTCAGGCTCACCGAGCAGCCGGCCTACACGATTGCCTGGCTCGACAAGGTTCCCACCACCCAGAAGCTGGAGGGAACCTGGAAGCTCAAAGGCGTCGACCAGTCGAACCCCTTCGCCCCTGTGAACGAATTCAACAGCAAGGGTCCGCGTACGTTCGACAACGTCGTGGCGAAGAGCACCTTCGTATCCCTCAAGCCGCACTACCGCGCCATGACTGCAGAAGAAAAGGCACAGTGCTCCAATACGAGCGCCACATGAACCGTGACCGTCCAGGTGAGGGCGCCCACCACACCTGAGCGGTCACCACGGGCGCGAGGGCCTTCCGGCCGGTGCGGACCACACGTCCACCACCACCGGCCGGAGGGCCCTCACTCCTGTGGGCGGCCGGGCAAGGCTGCCTCACGTCGGACGCGTTTTCCGTGGAGGCTCGCACCGGCCGGCCCGTTCCTGCGCACTACGGCACCCTCGCCACCCGCTGTGCGGACCGGGTTCGAAGCCCCTGGCACAAACCCCCGAAGAACGCGCCGTCATGGCGCTGTTCGCCGGCTTGGACGGCGGCTACGGCCGGTCCCGCATCGCCTCGATGCCCGCGATCTGGAGATCGAGGGCGAAGGCGAAGTCCCGGTCCAGCATGTCCACGGCGCTGCGGCCCCGGCGGATGTGGTCGGCCCGGGTGGAGGGTTCCAGCAGCCCGGCCAGCTCCGGCCGGTCGGTGAGCGCGGCGACGACCTGTTCGAAGTAGTCGTCGAGGCTCATGCCCACGGCCCGGCAGCGGGCCTCGTGTGTGGCCCGGATCGTCGAGAAGCCGTAGACGAAGTGGAAGAGGGACGCCAGCGCGCCGGACATGCGGTCCGCGTCCAGGCCGCTGCGGCGCATCACCCGCTGGGTGGCGTGGGCGAAGGCCGTCGCGTGCGGGCCGATGTTGAGGAACTCGCCCAGCAGGCGGGCCGCCCAGGGGTGGCCCAGCAGCATGTCGCGGTAGCCGACGGCGAGCGTGCGCAACTGGTCGCGCCAGTCGGCGCCGGAGTCCGACGCATCGGGCAGGGTCATCTCGCCGACCACCGCGTCGACGGCAAGTTCCAGCAGGTCGTCCTTGGTGTCGACGTACCAGTAGACGGACATCGCGGTGACGCCGAGCTCGGCGGCGAGCCTGCGCATCGAGAACTTCGACAGGCCGTCGGCGTCCAGCAGCCGGACCGTCGCCCCGACGATCTTGTCGAGGTCGAGTGCGGCCGGCTGCTCCGCCTTCCGTTTGAGCGGGGGCCGTTCGGTCAGCCAGACGCTGTTCGGCCGCTTTCCGGTGCGGTCGTCCGTCGCTGCCATGGCGCCCCTCCCTGTCCCGAGCGTCTTCGACGTCGTGGGTGCCGTCGTCGCGGTCGGCTTCGGTGTCGTCATGCGATGACGCCCTGCGGTGACGTCGTCGGCGTTGTCATCGGTGTCGTCGGCGGTGACGGCACGTTTGGGTGTCATACGTGCCGCCGGTACGCGCTGTTCACGCGCACCTGCCGAGCCGATGCTATTCCGCCGCGGCGGTGGCCGGTTGCGCACCGGGAGCCGTGGCGGCCTGCTCCGCGTCCCCTCCGGTACGCTCCGCCCGGCGCAGCAGGACGGCGGCGAGCAGCCCGCCGAGGAACACCGCGGCCGCGCCGACCAGCTGGCTGGTGCCGATACCGGCCGCGAAGGCGTCGTGGACGGCGTCCCGTCCGGCACCCGTACGGGTCCGGGCGAGCGCCGCGGTCAGCGACC
Organism: Streptomyces sp. NBC_00400; assembly: GCF_036048035.1. NCBI lineage: Bacteria > Bacillati > Actinomycetota > Actinomycetes > Kitasatosporales > Streptomycetaceae > Streptomyces > Streptomyces sp. NBC_00400. The sequence continues at coordinate 3,857,005 of NZ_CP107940.1, forward strand.
CGGCGCCCGCGGCGGCCGCCGGAAGCAGCGCCGCGAAACGGGAGTTGAGGACCGCGCCGAGGACGGCGACGCCGAGGCCCTGGCCGAATTCCATCAGGGTGCCGTTGACGCCGGCCCCCACGCCCGCCTTGGCCGGCGGGATCGCGGACATGATGGCGTTGGCCATCGTCGGCATGGCGAACGCGACACCGGCACCCATCACGACCAGGCCGCACAGCATGCCGCCGTAGCCGGCCCCGCCGAACAGGGAGACGGCGGCGAGGCCGGCCGCGAGCAGCGACATTCCCGAAACGATCATTCCGGGGGTGCCGAGCCGGGGGATCAGACGGGCGCTCAGACCGGTGAAGTTGACCAGGATGACGGTGACGGCGAGCGGCGCCATCCGCAGTCCGGCATCCAGCGGTCCGTAACCGAGGACCAGTTGGAGATGCTGGGTGAGCAGGAACATCGAGCCGCCCATCCCGAAGGCGACGAGGATGCCGCCCGAGACGGCGCCGATGAACCGGCGGTTGCGGAAGAAGTGCATGTCCAGCATCGGGTGCGGGACGCGCAGCTCCCACAGCGCGAAGACGGCGAGCCCGGCGACCCCGAGGGCCGCGGAGATCAGCACCCGGCCGGACAGCCAGCCGTACATCGGTCCGGAGATGATCGCGAAGACCACCCCGACCATGCCGATCATGGACAGCAGGGCACCCAGCAGGTCGAGAGGGGTCCGCCCGGCCGAGGGCGTACCGGCCGCGGAGAGGGCGCCGCCACGGCTGCTCGATTCGGGAACGAGGACGGCGACGGCCGCCAGCGCGATCACCGCGACCGGCAGATTGACCAGGAACAGCGAGCCCCACCAGAAGTGGTCGAGCAGCGAACCGCCGATCAGCGGGCCGGCGGCGAAGCCGAGGGAGTTGACCGAGCTCCAGATGCCGATGGCGCGGGGGCGCTCCTCGTCGTCGAAGATCTGCATGACGACGGCGAGGGTGGTGGTCACCAGCAGGGCCCCGCCGATGCCCATACCGGCGCGTGCGGCGATGAGCTCGCCGGGTGACCCGGCGAGGGCGGCGCCGAGCGAGGCGGCCCCGAACAGCGCCAGGCCGACGATGAGCATCCTCTTGCGGCCGTAACGGTCGGCGGAGTTGCCCGCGGTGAGCAGCAGACCGGACTGGACCAGCGAATAGGCGTTGATCATCCACTGGACGTCGGCGGTGGTCGCGCCCAGTTCCTCGGTGAGGGAGGGGATCGCGACGTTCAGGACGGTGTTGTCGAGGACGACCGTCAGCTGGGCGAGGCAGATGACGGCGAGGATCAGCCAGCGGGCGGCGGGGCGGCCCGGTGGCTCAAGAGTGGCGGTGGTGGCGTCGGAGGCCACGGAGGGCATACGGGCTCCCTGTACGGTGCGAGCGGAGAACTTACACCGTACAGGGAGGGTTATACGCCGTACATTTCCTTTTCGGCCGCCCGGGGACCGGGCCGGTCTCGCGCTTACGCCTTCCGGGTCACGCCTTCCGGGTCACGCCTTCCGGGTGAGGTCGTAGAAGGTGGCGCTGCCCACGGTGACCTTCTTGAAGGTCTTCTCCACCCAGGAAGTGATCTCCGACGAGCCGCCCCGGCCACCACCGGGGCCGCCCTTGCCGCCACCACGGCCGCCACCGGGACCCCCCGGACCGCCACCGGGGCCGCCCTTTCCGCCCGCGAGGAAGTAGTGGATCTTCCCCGCCGCCACCTCCTTCCTGAACTGGTCAAGGGTCGGCGAAGGGTCGCTCCCGTTGAAGCCGCCGATCGCCATCACCGGCTTCTGGGTGGCGAGTTGATAGCTCGCGGCGTTCTGCGAGCCGATCGCCGCGGCGGCCCAGGTGTAGTTCCCGGCGTCCTTCTCCAGCATCGCCTCGGCCCGGGCGCTCACCTTGCTGCCGTTGAGCAGACCGCCCATGCCGCCCATGCCGTGCATCCGCCCGGCGCCCCGCTCACCGAAGCCGCCCGGTCCGCCCGACCTGCCCGGCCCGCCGGGGAAATGCCCCGTGCCCTGGCCCTTGCCCTGCCCTTGGCCCCCGCGCTTGCCCTGGCCACCCGGCATGGCTCCGTTGTTCCCGCGCCACCTACCGGGCCGCCCGCCGCCGGGGAAACGGCCACCGGGCCCGCCCATGCCGCCGCGCACCGTGGGGCCCGCGGTGATGATCGACCCGCCCTTGGGCGTGTTGACCGTCTGGAGCGTGTACGCGACCGGACCGGCCAGCGCCGTCGCCACCCCGAGTCCGCCCGCCAGCACCGCGAGGCGTCGGCCCGTCCGCCGCGGCGCCCGTTCCCCATCCCCCGCCGGCTCTCCGCCCCGCGCCGACGCTCCCGCCCATACCGGCACCAGCAGTCCCAGCACCGACAGCGCTCCGAGGGCCACCACGGTCCAGCGCAGCCACGGCAGCCAGCCCGGCGAGCGGTCCAGCAGCACATACGACCATCCGGCGGTCACCGCGACCGTCCCGGCCAGTACGAGCGCGGCGCGCCGCCCGCCCCGCCGCCACCACAGCGTCGCCCCCATCCCGACCAGCGCCGCGAGGTACGGGGCCAGCGCGATGTTGTAGTACTGATGGAAAATCCCGGACATAAAGCTGAAGATCGCGAAGGTCATCAGCAGCGCGCCGCCCCACACCAGGAACTCCGCCCGCTGACCGGCCTGTTCGGCATCGGTCGCGCGCCGGGCCCGCCACAGCACCCACACGCTCGCGACCAGCAGGATCAGCGCGGCAGGCAGCAGCCACGAGATCTGCCCGCCCATGTCGGACGAGAACAGCCGGGTGATCCCGGTCTGCCCCCAGCCACCACCGCCATGACCGCCGCGGCCGCCACCGCCGACGCTGCCGGTCTCATTGCCGCTGATCCGGCCGAGGCCGTTGTAGCCGAAGGTCAGCTCCAGGAAGCTGTTGTGCTGCGAGCCGCCGATGTACGGGCGCGAGGACGCCGGCCACAGCTCGACGATCGCCACCCACCAGCCGCCGGACACCACGATCGCCAGCCCGCCGAGCAGCAGCTGCCCCAGGCGCCGGCGCAGCGCGACCGGCGCACAGCAGGCGTAGACGACGGCGAGGGCCGGCAGGATCAGCCACGCCTGCAGCGTCTTGGTGAGAAACCCCAGGCCGAAGCAGACACCGGCGAGCACCAGCCACTTCGTACGGCCGTCCGCGAGCGCCCGCAGGACGGCGGCGATCGCACCGACCATCAGCAGGCACAGCAGCGCATCGGGGTTGTTGAACCGGAACATCAGTGCCGCGACCGGCGTCACGGCCAGCGCCCCGCCGGCGAGCAGCCCCGCCCCGGCACCGAACCGACGCCGTACGGCCCCGTAGAGCACCCCGACCGTCGCCACGCCCATCAGCGCCTCGGGCACCAGGATCGCCCACGAACTGAGCCCGAAGAGCCGTACGGACAGCGCCATCGGCCACAGTGCGGCCGGCGGCTTGTCGACGGTGATGGAGTTCGCCGCGTCGGAGGAGCCGAAGAAGAACGCCTTCCAGCTCTCGCTGCCGGCCTGTACGGCGGCCGAGTAGAACTGGTTGGCATAGCCGGAGGCGGACAGGCTCCAGAGGTAGAGCACGGCCGTGACCAGCAACAACGCCAGCAGCGCGGGCCGCGCCCAGCGCGGAGAGGCGGCGGGGTCCGACGCCGCCGGGGAAGCGGCGGCCGGGCCCGGCGGCCCTCCCTGCGGCGTGGACGGGGGCCGGTACGACGGCTGGGCCGGCGTAGCGGGCGGGTGCGGGGTCATCGAGTGCTCCTGGTCAGGTCGTGGTGATCGTGCGAAGGGTGCGGCTGCGGTCCGCCGGCGTCGTCGCGCCGCTCGCGGTCCGGGAACACCCAGGCGCGGAAGAGCAGGAACCGCAGCACCGTCGCCGCGAGGTTGGCGGCCACCAGCACCGCGAGTTCGGTGCCGTGCGAGGCCTCGCCGCCGGCGGCGGCGAGGGCGGCCAGGGACCCGCTGGTCAGCGCCAGCCCGATGGCGAAGACCACCAGTCCCTGAGCCTGGTGCCGCACGGCCCGGTCCCGGCCCCGCACCCCGAAGGTCAGCCGCCGGTTGGCGGCCGTATTGGCCAGCGCCGACAGCAACAGCGCCACGGCATTGGCGGCTTGGGGCCCCACACCGAGCCGGAAGACCGAGTACAGGCCGAGGTAGAGCAGGGTGCTGAGCCCGCCGACGACACAGAAGCCGACCAGCTGACGGGCCAGGCCGCCGGGCACCCCGGACAGCTCACGGTCCCGCGGATCGTCCCCGAACGGCCGGGCGAGCCGGTCCAGCGGCAGTCCACCGGTCGCCAGCGCCCGCCCCACCCGCCATACGCCCTTGAGGTCGTCGGCGGCCGTCCGCACCAGCTGCACGGTGCTGTCGGGGTCGTCGACCCAGTCCACCGGCACCTCGTGGATCCGCAGCCCGGCACGCTCCGCGAGCACCAGCATCTCGGTGTCGAAGAACCATCCGGTGTCCTCGACCATCGGCAGCAGCCGCGCGGCGACATCACCGCGGATGGCCTTGAACCCGCACTGCGCGTCGGAGAACCGTGCGGCGAGCGAACCGCGCAGGATGAGGTTGTACATCCGCGAGATGAACTCCCGCTTCGGGCCGCGCACCACCCGCGCGCTGCGGCTGAGCCGGGAGCCGATCGCCAGATCCGAGTGCCCGGAGATCAGCGGCGCGACCAGTGGCAGCAGCGCGTTGAGGTCCGTGGACAGATCGACGTCCATATAGGCCAGCACCGGCGCCTCGGAGAGGGACCACACGGTGCGCAGCGCCCGCCCGCGCCCCTTCTGCTCCAGCCGTACCGCCGTGACCTCGTCGATCTCGTCGTCGAGCAGGGCGGCGACCTCCGGCGTACGGTCCGTGCTCGCGTTGTCGGCGATGGTGATGCGGAAGCTGTACGGGAAGGTGCGGGCGAGGTGGTCGTGCAGCCGCCGCACACAGGGCGCCAGGTCGCGCTCCTCGTTGTAGACCGGGATCACCACATCGAGGACGGTCGCGATCTGACCGAGCCGCAGATGCTCGCGCGGCGGGAGGGAACCCAGCGGTGTGCGGGGCGGCTGTGTCGTCGTCATGCCTACGACATTCGCCGCCCGCGCTGTCACGGCAGTGTGCTGAGCCTGTGTCCTGGCTGTGAGGGGGACGGTGTTCTCGGGGGCGGCCGGTGCCTTCGGGGCGACAGGCGCTGTCGGGACAGCCGCTTACGGGAGAGGCTCCGCCGGGAGAGGCGCCTTCGGGGCAGCCGCCGCCCTCGGCAGCGTCACCGTGAAGACCGTCCGCCCCGGCACACTGCTCACCCCGACCGTGCCTCCGTGCGCGGCAACCACCGCCTGCACGATGGCGAGGCCGAGCCCCGTGCTCCCGGCGGCACGCGAACGCGAGGCATCGCCCCGCGCGAACCGCTCGAAGACATGCGGGAGGAGCGCGGCCGGAATACCGGGCCCGTCGTCCTGCACCTGCAGCTCGACGACGCGAGCGACGAGGTCACGGCGCCCGGCAGGACCACCGGCGGTGGCCGGGGCGCCCGCACGGTCTGCGGCGTGGGCACCGGCCCTGTCACCGGCAGCGGGCAGAGTCGCCATACGACCGGCAGCGCGCACCCTGGCCGTCACCGTCGTGCCCTCGGGCGTATGCGTACGGGCGTTGGCCAGCAGATTCACCAAGATCTGGTGCAGCCGCCCGCCATCGCCGTGGACCAGCGCGGGCTCGTCGGGCAGCTCCAGCCGCCACCGGTGACCGGGCCCCGCCACCTGCGCATCACTGACGGCATCCACCACCAGCGGCGACAGATCGGTGGTCTCGTACGACAGCGGGCGCCCGGAATCGAGCCGGGCGAGCAGCAACAGGTCCTCCACCAGCCCCGTCATCCGCTCCGCCTCCGACTCGATCCGTCCCAGGGCGTGCCGGGTCTCCGGTCCCGGCTGCTCCCGCCCGCGCCGGGTCAGCTCGGCATAGCCGCGGATCGACGCCAGCGGCGTACGCAGCTCATGGCTGGCGTCGGCGACGAACTGCCGCACCCGCGTCTCGCTCTCCTGACGGGCCGCGAGCGCCGAGCCGACATGCCCCAGCATCCGGTTGAGCGCCGCACCGACCTGCCCCACTTCCGTCCGGCCGTCCGATTCGGAGGCCGGCACCCGGACGTGCAGCGCCACCTCGCCCTGGTGCAGCGGGAGTTCGGACACGTGGGTGGCGGTGGCGGCGACCCGGCGCAACGGCCGCAGGGCGATACCGACCATGGTGGAGCCGGCGATACCGGCCGCGATCAGACCGGCGACCGTCACGCACTCCTCGATGACCACCAGTTGGCTGACCGTGTCCTGCACAGAGCCGAGCGGCAGACCGAGCGCCAGCGAGCGCGAGCCGCCCCTGGTGGACACCACCCGGTAGTCATCGAGGCCGGGCAGCTCGGCGGTGTGCGGCCGGCCGTCCCGCGGCACCGCATTCAGCGCCGCCACCTGCACCCCGGACAGCGGCGACAGCCGGTCCTCGGGCAGCCGGTTGGTCGAATTGCTCAGCATGGCACCCTCATCGGCCATGCCGTCGGGGCCGAACCGCGCCCCCACCGTCTTCAGCGGCTGACCGCCCATGGCCACAAAGTCCAGCCCCTGCATACGCCGCGGGTCATGCGGCCGCGGCTCCTTGGCATGGATGACGAAATCCAGCAGCTGCCGGTCCAACTGCCGTTGCAGATAGTCGTGCAGCGCAATGGTCGTCACCGTGCCGATGACGGCACCGACGACCGCGATCAGCGCCACCGCCGACACGACGAGACGGGTCCGGAGCGACCAGCGGCGGCGGGGGGTGGGGGCCGGGGTGGCCGGCCTTGCCGGGATGGCAGAGGTGGCTGGGGTCGATGGGGTGGCCGAGGAGTCTGGACCGGCCAAGGCACCCGGACCGGCCAGGTCACTCGGACCCGCCAAGGCATTCGGACCGGCCAGGTCACCCGGACCAGCCAGGCCACCCGGACCAACTGGGTCAGCCGGACCAACCGGGGCACCGGGACCGGCCGGGGCACCCGGACCGGCCGGCGCATCCGGACCGGTCGGCCCCGTGGCCGCCGGGTTTCGCGTTCGCGGCACCGGCCTACCCGCCCGGCTTGATGAGGTAGCCCGCGCCGCGCCGGGTGTGGATCATCGGCGTCCGCCCCGCGTCGATCTTCCGCCGCAGGTAGGAGATATACAGCTCCACGACGTTGGCCTGGCCGCCGAAGTCGTAGCTCCAGACCCGGTCGAGGATCTGGGTCTTGCTCAGCACCCGCCGCGGATTGCGCATCAGATAGCGCAGCAACTCGAACTCGGTGGCGGTCAGATGGATCTCCTGGCCGTCCCGCCACACCTCATGGCTGTCCTCGTCGAGCGTCAGGTCGCCCACCGTCAGCCGCGACTCGCTCCGGGCCGCTGCCGCCCCGGCCCGGCGGAGCAGCCCCCGCAGCCTGGCCACCACCTCTTCCAGGCTGAACGGCTTGGTGACATAGTCGTCGCCGCCCGCCGTCAGCCCGGCGATCCGGTCCTCGACCGCGTCCTTGGCGGTCAGGAACAGCACCGGCACATCCGGCAGTTCCCGCCGCAACCGCCCGAGCACCGTCAGCCCGTCCATGTCCGGCAGCATCACATCGAGCAGCACCGCATCCGGCCGCCAACTACGGGCACAGCGCAGCGCTCCCGCCCCGTCCCCTTCCGAGCGGATGTCCCAGCCCTCGTAACGCAGGGCAAGGGACAACAGGTCGGCGAGCGAGGACTCATCGTCCACGACCAGCACTCGCAGCGGACTGCCGTCGGGCCGCAACAACGCCGGCTGCTTCTCGGGCGCGCCCCTGGAGGACGAGGCCGTAGCCGGGATACGAAACGACGCTGAGGACGACGAAGTCACGGTCATGCCCGGGAGCCTGACCCGCCCCCGTGAGAGCTCCCTTGCGCCTTTCTGTGAATCTCCTGAGAATCCCCCGTGCTTCGTTCCTCCGGGGCCTCTCCCCTCCCCGGGCGCCCCCAGCCCCCTGCCGCCCTGCCCCCTTCGAGTCCTACCCGGCCCTGGTCTCCCGGCCCTTGACCGGCCTGGGCCGCCCCCCGCGCGGTCCAGGCCGATCACCACTTCGTCAGCATCGCACCCCCCACTGACAATCGCTCTGACCAGCACATTCGCAGCCCTGCACAAACCCCTATACCGTCACGCCATGAGACTCCTCGCGCTCTCCGGAAGCCTGCGTGCGCGCTCCTCCAACGGCGCGGTGCTGCGCTCCGCGCTCGCCTTCTGGGACGGCCCGGCCGCCACCGCGGACATCGGCGCCCTGCCGCACTTCAACCCCGATCTGGACGGCGAGGACGCCACCCCCACCGCACCCGTCGCCGCCCTGCGCGCCGAGGTCGCAACGGCCGACGCCCTGCTCGTCGTCAGCCCCGAGTACGCGCACGGCGTCCCCGGCGTCCTCAAGAACGCCCTCGACTGGCTGGTCAGCAGCGGCGAATGCGTCTCGAAGCCGGTTGCGGTGATCACCGCCTCGCCGTCCCCCACCGGCGGCGACCACGCCAACGCCCAGCTCCGCGAGATCCTGCGGATGATGACCGGCGAGGTCATCGAGGCCGCCTGCCGCGAAATCCCTGCCATCGGCCCGAAGATCGACCCCGCTACGGAACGCGTGACGGACGAGGCCACCCTCTCCGAACTGCGCGCCGCCCTGTCCCACCTGTCGGCAGCCACCGGCGCAGCCGCAACCGCATCCACACCGGCGACCGCGCCCGCATCCACAGCCGCCGCCCCACACCCATCCGAACGGCCCTGATCGCGGCGCCGAACGCATCCCGCACCCGGCTCAGGAGGCCCCGATCGCCCCGATCGCCCCGAGAGCGCGCAGCGCCGCCAGGGGCCTCACACCCCGAACAACCGGGCCGCATTCCCGTAACAGACGCCCCGCAGCCATTCCTCGCCCAGCTCCAGCCGCTCAAGCGCCTCCAGCGCATGCGCGTACCCATAGGGGATGTTGGGAAAGTCGCTGCCGAACAGCACCCGGTCGCCGAGGTCGGTGAGCCGGTGGCGTTCGGCCCGCGGGAACGGCGCCCTCCGCTCGGAGAAGTCCGTGAAGACCATCGTCGTATCGAGGTGCACGCCCGGATAGCGCTGCGCCAGGTCCAGGAAATCGGCGTACTCCGGCATCCCCATGTGCGCGATGATCAGTCGCAGCCGGGGGTGGCGGGCCAGCAGCCGCCCGATCGGCTCGGGCCCGGTGTGTTTGCGCGGCGCCGGATCCGACCCGCAGTGGATCACCACCGGCACACCGGCCTCGGCGAGGGCGCCCCACACGGAGTCGAGCAGTGCATCGGTCGGGTCGTAACCGCCCACCTGCACATGCGCCTTGAAGACCCGCGCCCCGCCGGCCAGTTCGTCCCGCACATACGCCGCGGCGCCGTCCTCCGGAAAGAAGGTCGCGGTCCGCAGACAGTCCGGCGTACGGGAGGCGAAGTCGGCCGCCCAGCCGTTCAACCACTGCGCCATATCCGGCTTGTGCGGATAGACCATCGACGTGAACGCCCGTACCCCGAAGCCACGCAGCACCGCCAGCCGCTCGTCCTCCTCGAACCGGTACGTGATCGGCCACGCCCGGCCCACCAGCGGCCCGGCCGCGTCGAAGTACGCCCAGACCTTCGCCATCACCCGCTCGGGCATGAAGTGCGTATGGACATCGATCAGCCCCGGCAGCCCCAACTCCCGCCAGAACGCGCCGACCCGCTCATCACCCTCCGCCACGCCGGGCCCCTCCCCATACGGTTCCGACCACTACGTTTCCGACCGCCCACTACGTTCCCGGCCGCTGCTGTTCCGGCCACTACACCCGCCACCAGGACACCCGCCCCTCCGGCAAGCCGTCCCTGCCACCGCCCCCCGGTCTACCTGCACACAGCATCCAAACGCCCCCACCGGGCCCGGAACAACCCCCATCAGCCGCTTTCCGGCAAGCCCCACAGCCCCCGCAGGCCAGAGAACACGGATTCCCAGCCCTCCGCCGGCCCCGAGGCCCCCACTTCGTCCCCAACGGGCCTGCCCACGGGGCCGGCCGGACCCCGGCCCCTCAGAACAGCCCCTCCTGGCGCCCCTTCTCCTCCTCCCCCTCCCTCATCCCGGACCCCACGGCCCGCACCGGCGCCGTCGTCACCCGCCCCACGGCCGCCCCCAGCACCCACCCCGACAACACCCGCGCATCCATCACCGCAACCACGCCACCGGCCCTGCTCGACGCACCGGTCCCGCTCTCCACACCAGCCCTGTCCGTCGCACCGCCCAGGCTGGTACCACCAGCCACGCCGGTCACAGCCCCCCGGCCCGCCCCAGCGCCCCCAGCTGCCTCTTCCCCCTCCCCCACCAGCCGCAGATACACATCGGGCCCCACCCCGGTCAGCACCTCCCCCACGATCTCCATCCCGGATGTCATCCCGCCCAGCTCCGCCACCTCCCCCGGAATGCGGTCGAGCCCGAACAGCTCCGTATGGTCCGCACAGGCGAACTCCACCGGCTGAAGCGTCTCCGGCCAGCCCGGCAACCTCCGTGCCGCCCCGTGCAGTTGAGCCAGCTCAGCGGCCCGTTCCGGCACCGGCGGCAGCGCCCCACGAGCTGCCCGCTTCGTCGCCTTCCCGAACCGGTCGGGCACCGCCAGTGCGCTCCCCAGCAACGCCTCCGCCCGCCGCGCCGCCATCAGGGGCCCGCGCCCCAGCCATGCGTACGCCACCGCCCCCTGCTCCACCAGCCGGGCCGGACCACGCTCGACGGCCGTGATCCCCACCTTGATCAGGCCGGGACCGAAGTACGCGAGGTAGACGCCGTAGGGGCGCGGATCATCGGCCATGGTGTCCGCGGCCACCGAACGCGACCGGTCCAACCGGGCGCACCGGGCGCACTGGTCCTTGGCACTCGCACCGTCGAGCACCGCACCGTACGGGCACACGATCCGGCCGGCGGCCCTCCGTACGCCCAGACAGCGCCGCTCCCCCTGCGCGGCGAACGCCAGCACCTTGCCCGCGGGGAGCATGCTCACCCGCTCCTCGCTCCGCTCGGCGCAGTACCAACCGAGCCGCTGCCCGAACCGCCCCTCCGGCCCCGGCCCCGGCCCGCCACCTGACCAGCGCGGTCCCGTACATCGCCACACACCGCCAGCGTACGACCACCCACGGACAACGCCCCCCGCACGCAGTCACCGACGGCCTCAGCCCACACCCCACCGGGCCTCACACGTCGCGCCCACGCGTCTTGGGTGATCACCGTTGAGCGGTGGTGCTGGCCCCGTCGAGCGCTTCCCGGATGATGTCCGCGTGCCCGCCGTGCTGGGCCGTCTCCCTGATCACGTGCAGCAGGATCCGGCGTGCAGACCAGTGGACGGTCTCCGGCGGGGACCACGGAGTCTTGGGGAGTGGCACACTCCGGCCGAGGTCCGGCAGGGCAGCCACGGACTCCTCGGTCCCCTGAGCGGCAGCGGTGTACTGCTCCAGCAGCCCAGCGAGCGTCTCGCCTTCGACCATGCGGTACTGCTCCAAGTCCAGCATGCCCTCCGGCAGTTCTCCCTCCCCCTTGACCATGATCTGCGTCCACACCTGCTCACACCGGGTGAGGTGTTTGACGATCCCGCCCAGCGTGAGCTCGCTCACGGTCGTGCGCTGTGCGGCCTGGGCGTCGGTGATGTCGCGCACGGTGATCAGCAGCAATGTCCGCTGCTCCGCGAGTGCTTGCAGCAGTTCACCGTGTTCGCCTGGAAGAAACGGGGCTGTGCCGTGCGATGAAGTGGTCATGGGCCGACCGTAGGGGGCATTCAGGACAGCGATTGTCCTCATTGCCCGTCCCGGCTTCCCCGGTCGGCCCGGTGAGGGCAGCTCAAGGCCGCTCGGTCTCCGATCACCGCGCTCGCGGACGCGCGGGCGGCGGTCTCGCCGACGAGGTTCTGGCCGGTGGCTCTCAGCCGGGACGCGACCCTGACCGCGTCCGCCTCCACCACAGTCGCGCAGACAGGCATCCGAATCCGTCGGCACACAGCTGGCATTCACCTACCGCCCGCACAGGCATCGTGAGTGTCGTCGAACAGCCCCGCCAGACCTCACACCACCAGCCCATCCCCACCGCCGTTCCCACCACCGCCCCCGTCCCTGCCCCCGTCTCCCGGCCCCCGGAACGTGCTCCGATAGGCCCGCGGCGACACCCCCAGCACCGCCTGCAGATGCATCCGCAACGAGGCCGCCGTCCCGAAGCCCGCCTCCGCCGCGATCCGGTCCACCGTCAGCTCCGTCTCCTCCAGCAACTGCCGCGCGCGCTCGATCCGTTGCTGCGTCAGCCACTGGAGCGGCGAGACCCCCACCTCGTCCCGGAACCGCCGGGTGAAGGTCCGTACGCTCATCGACTCGCGCGCCGCCAGTTCCCGCAGGCTCAGCGGCCGGTCCAGATGTTCCAGCGCCCAGGCCCTCGCCGCCCCCGTGGAGGACACCTGCGGCTCCGGCACCGGCCGCCGGATGTACTGCGCCTGCCCGCCCTCCCGGTGCGGCGGCACGACCGTCCGCCGCGCCACATCGTTGGCCACGGCCGCCCCGTGATCACACCGGACCATGTGCAGACACAGATCGATCCCCGAGGCGACCCCCGCCGCGGTCAGCACTTCCCCCTCATCCGTGTACAGCACCTCCGCATCCAGCTCGACCGCCGGGAACAACTGCCGGAAGTCCTCCACCGACCGCCAGTGCGTGGTCGCCCGCCGCCCGTCCAGCAGCCCGGCCGCGGCCAGCACGAACGCCCCCGTACAGATCGACGCGATCCGGGTCCCGGGCCGGATCCGGCCCAGCGCCGCCGCCATCGCCGGGCTCAGCCGCCCCGCGCTTCCGCCCTCTCCCCGCCCGTAATCCGCCCCGTAATCCGCCCCGGACGCCGGCACGACCACGGTGCCGGCCGCTTCCAGCGCCTCCGGCCCGTGCGCGACATTCACCGTGAAATCCGTGTCCGTACGCACCTCCCCGGGCTCCAAGGCGCAGGTCACCAGCTCGTACAGCGGCTCCCCACCCGCCGACCGGGCCTCCCCGAAGATCCGGTGCACGATCCCCACCTCGATCGGCAGCATCCCGTCCCGCACCAGCACGGCCACCCGATGCGGCCGCCCGCCCCTTGGGACGGCCCGCACCTTCCCACCCCCACTACCGCTGTAGCCGCCACCACCACTGCTGCGACCGCCACCGCTCTCCCTCACACCCATGGCCCGATCCTTGCACACCATGGCCATCGGGCCACTCGTATGCCGCCCACCGCTCCCGGGACAGTGGAGGACATGAAGGTCCTCTGGCTGTTCGCCCACCCCGACCAGCGCTCCCTGAGCGGCGCCCTCCTGGCCGAAGGGCTGCGCACCCTCGACGCCCACGGCCACCAGCACCGCGTCTCCGACCTCTACGCCATGAAGTGGAACCCGGTGGTCGACGCCGCCGACTACGACCACGACCCGGCCGACCGCCTCCGGATCGGCACGGCCTCGGAACGCGGCTACACAAACGGCCGCTTGAGTCCCGACATCGACGCCGAACAGCAGAAACTCACCTGGGCGGACACGCTGATCATCCAGTTTCCCCTCTGGTGGTACGGCATGCCGGCCATCCTCAAGGGCTGGTTCGACCGCGTCTTCGTCAAGGGCTTCGCCTTCGGCCTCACCGACCCCGCCACCGGCCGCCCCCGGCGCTACGGCGACGGCAGACTCACCGGCAAGCGCGCCATGGTCATCACCACCGCCGGCGCCCGCGCCGCCACCCTCGGCCCGCGCGGCGTCAACGGAGACCTCAACGATCTCCTCTTCCCCCTCCAGCACGGCACCCTCTGGTACACCGGGATCTCCGTCGTCCCGCCCCTCCTGATCCCCGGCGCGGACCGCACCACCCCCACCGCCTACGCGACCGCCGCCACCCGCCTGCGCAAGCGCCTCCGCACCCTCCCCACCACCGAGCCGCTGCCCTTCCGCCACCAGAACAACGGCGACTACGACGACGACCTGCTCCTCCACCCCGGCCTGGCCCGCCCCCACACCGGCCCGGCCGCCCACTACACAGCCCCGCCCCCACCGGTCCACGGCTGAACCGCACGCACCGGACGCCGCCCGCCCCCGCACGCACAAAAGCCGCAGGCCCAGTGGAAGAAATTCCACTGGGCCTGCGGCTATCAGTAGCGGGGACAGGATTTGAACCTGCGACCTCTGGGTTATGAGCCCAGCGAGCTACCGAGCTGCTCCACCCCGCGTCGGTGAACTGAACATTACGCCACTCCCCCACCAATGCCTAATCGTTTCCTTCACCGCCACCCCCCGCCCACGCCACCCCCACTCAACTCGCCACATCAACAGACCAGTTGAGGCCAAAAACAGATCCCCTCCCCCTCCCTCATGCCAAGCTGCCGCCATGACGAGGCACCTGATAGCAGTCGTCGGCAACAGCCCGGGCGTCGGAAAGTCCACCCTCTGCCGCTCCCTGGCCGCCTGGCTGAAGGACACCGGAGCAACGGTCGACCACTTCCCGGAGGCCGACATCCTCACCCGCCCCGCCTTCCGCCCCGTGGCCGAAGAGTTCGCCGACGGCAACCACAGCGTCCGGCCCGAGACCTTGATCGAATCCACCCGCGCCTACCTCGCCGAGTCCCGCGCCGCCGGCATCGACGTCCTGGTCACCGACGCGCTGCTGCCCTTCATCCCTTCCCTGGTGGCCTGGGGCCACGACGAGCCCTCCCTCGCCCGCGTCCTGCACGAGTTGACCACCGCCGTCGAACCGACCCAGGTGACCGTGGTCTACCTGCACGACGACCCCTCGGCCGCCCTCCAACGCGCCCTCACCCGCGAGGGCCCCGACTGGGCAAACTGGTACGTCACCACACTCGCCGCCTCCCCCGGCACCCGCTCCGTCCACGACCTCGCCTCGGCCGCCGCCCACCTACACCACGAAGCCGCCCTGACCCAGCGCCTCCTGGCCACCACCCCATGGAACGTCCTCACCGTGGACGTAGCCCACCTCGACGCCTCCCAGACCGCCACCCACGTCCGCCACCGACTCACCGGCCTCATCGACTGCCCACCCCGCTGAAGATCCCCCTGCTCCACTCCCCCCTGTCCACGCCGTCGCCGCCCGCTGGGGCTTCCCCCGCGCAGCCGACGGAACATCCATGACCTGGGGGATTTCCTTGCATTTCCGACGCAATGCCATAGCTGCCGCCACCGCCGCCACGCTGGGACTGGGCGGCATGGCAAGCACGGCACACGCCGACAGCGAGGACGTCGACGACGGCCGAGGTGCTCTCCTGGCCCTGCAGGACACCGTCAAGCGGTGACTCCGCGCGCTCCGCCATACGGGTCAAATTCAGTCGGCTGCGTAGACGCGGTTTTCCGGCGGTGTCTTACTGCTGTGAGTGAATTCCGGCGGGCCGCCCATCCCTCACCGGGGGTGGACGGCCGTGCCCAGGAAGCACATGAGACCTCGGTATGGCTGCGGTGTGAGCACCCCCGCTGAGGAGACTTCACCACCCGCTGAGCCGTGGCGAACAAGGCGGCCCCAGACAGGTGGTTGACGGCCCCTGACTCCAAGGAGGCTGTCATGGATACGACAGACATGTGGACCACCGCGCAGTCGCTCCCGCTGCACATGGCCGGGGCGAAGGCGACGCCGATGAGCCCCACGGGACGAGAGATGTCGGCGGCAATTGTCGCCGCCATGCTGTCGCAGGGGGGCGTCCTGCCTGGCGCAACGCTCCCGTTCGAAGGCGGACTTGCCGCGATGACGTCGCCGGCCGTGGCGATGCTGCTCGCCAATGCGCTGGTACCCGTGGGAACCGGGCCGATCGGCGTGGCGATCACTCCGAACGGGAGCTTCGCCTACGTGGCGAACAACGGCTCCAGCACCGTCAGTGTCATCGACACCGCCACGAACCTGGTGACCGCCACCGTCACGGGCCTGAACGGACCGATCGATGTGGCGATCACACCGAACGGCAGCTTCGTCTACGTCACCAACGGCAGCGGCAACACCGTCAGTGTCATCGACACCGGCACCAACACGATCACCGGATCCCCCATCACCGTCGGCGCCAACCCGTTCGAGATCGACATCACCCCGGACGGTGCCTTCGCCTACGTCGCGAATCACGGCAGCGGCACGGTCAGCGTCATCGACACCAGCACAAACCTGTCGGTGGCCACCATCACCGTCGGCAGCTTGCCGAACGGCGTGGCGGTGAGCCCCGACGGCCTGACCGTCTACGTCACCAACTCCGGCAGCGGCACGGTCAGCGTCATCGACACCGGCACGAACCTGGTGACCGCCACCGTCGCCGTCGGCAGCACCCCGATCGGAGTGGCGTTCACCCCTGACGGCAACTTCGCCTACGTGGCGAACAACGGCTCCAGCACCGTCAGTGTCATCGACACCACCACCGGCCCCCCGAGCGTCGTCACCACCATCAGCGGCTTCGGGACCCCGGCCGGTGTGGCGGTCAGCCCGGACGGCACCCGGGTGTTCGTGGTGAACTTCGGCGCGAACAACGTCAGCGTGATCGACACCGGCACCAACACGATCCTGACCACCCTGGCCGTGGGCACCCAGCCCTCCCGGGACGCGGTGACCCCGGACGGCAACTTCCTCTACGTCACCAACAACGGAAGCAACAACGTCAGCGTCCTGCAGATCCGGCCGATCGTCACCAGCATCACCCCGGCGTCCGGCTCGACACTGGGCGGCGACCCGATCACCATCACCGGCAGCGGCTTCACCGGAGCGACCGCCGTCACGCTCAACTCCACCCCCGTCGCCGGTTTCATCGTGGTCGACGACAACACCATCACCGCCACCACACCCCCGCACGCCGCCGGAACCGTCCAGGCGAGCGTGACCGTGCCCCTGGGCACCGGAACGGGCGGCAGCTTCACCTTCGTCCCTCCCGCACCCACGATCACCAGCATCAACCCGGTCTCGGGCACCACCTCCGGCGGCACCCTGGTCACCATCACCGGCACCAACTTCACCGGTGCGACCGCCGTGAGCATCGCCGGAACCCCGGTCACCAGCTTCCAGGTCGTCGACGACACCCACATCTCCGCGATCACCGCGCCGCACGCACCCGCTACCGGCCTGGTGTCCGTCACCACCCCCGGCGGCACCGCCACCGGACCGGCGACCTACACCTACGTCACCCCGGCCCCGACGATCAGCGGCTTCACCCCCGCCTCCGGCAGCACCACCGGCGGCACACAAGTCACCATCACCGGAACCGGGTTCACCGGCGCCACCGCGGTCACCCTCGCCGGAGCCCCCGCCGCGAGCTTCCAGGTCCTCAACGACACGACCATCGTCGCCATCACGGCACCGCACGCACCCGCGAGCGGCCCGGTCACCGTCACCACCCCCGGCGGAACGGCCATCAGCGCCACCAACTACACCTACGTCACACAGGCCCCGACCCTCACCGGAATCGTCCCCACCAGCGGCCCGGCCGGCGCCAGCACCCAGGTCACCCTCAGCGGCACCGGCCTGACCGGCGCGACCAGCGTCACCGTCAACGGCACCCCGGTGCCCTTCACCGTCGTCTCCGACAACCAGATCACCGCGACCCTGCCCCCGCACGCGGCCGGAACCGTCACCGTCACCGTCACCACCCCCGGAGGCAGCGCCAGCATCCCCTTCACCTACACCCGCGACCGCACCCAGCTGGTCGCCACCCCCGCGATCGTCCAGATCTTCCCGCCCCACCCCTACGCCGGGATTCTGACCGCGACGCTGACCGACCTCGACACCGGACAGCCGATCCCCGGACAGCCCATCACCTTCACCACCGGCAACAACACGCTGTGCACCGTCCTCACCGACGCACAGGGAGTGGCGGTCTGCCCCGCCATCCTGGCGCTGCCGCTGATCATCCTCAACCGGGGATACACCGCCACCTACGCGGGCAACGCCAACCACCAGCCCGCCACCGCCCACGGCGCCGTCATCACCCTCTGACAAGCCCAACGGCACTTCCGGGGCCGCGCCGACGAGCATGGCTCCTGGCGCTGCCGGGCCGCCCGCCCCTCACCAGTCGGACGGTGCTCCGGTCAAGAGGCGCAAGAGAACCTGAAAGGTGACGCCCATCCGGCTCACCTGACGGTCAATTCACTCGGCTGGCGTTAGCGGTCCTCATCGCCCGCTCCGGCGACATCTGGCCGGACGCCGACCACACGCCATGAGCGGAATTCGACAAGCGGTACAACGCGCCGCATCGAACCCGCAATCGTTCCCGGGCGCACCGGAAAAAGCCCGTGAACTCTCCGTCTCCACACATCCCAGGAGCAGCAATGAAGCACAGCAGAACGGCAATCCGCACACTCGCCACCGTGGCCGGCGCAACCCTCGTGGCCACCGGCCTCGCCATCACACCGGCAGCCGCACAGACGTTGGTCCCGTGCTCCCCCGCCGCACTGACGAGCGCCATCACCACGGCAAACGCCTCAGGTGGCACGCTCATCCTGGCACCGGGCTGCGTCTACGCCCTGCCCAGCCCCCTGCCGTCCGTCCAGAACACGATCAACATCCTGGGCAACGGCGCCACCATCACCCGCGCAGGATCGGCCCCCGCCTTCCGCATCCTCAAGGTGGACGCCTCCGGAAAACTGAGCTTGGCTCACACCACCATCAGCAACGGTGACGCGACAGGCGACTTCGGCGGCGGCATCCGCAACGACGGAACCCTCAACGTCGTGCAATCCGTCATCCGTAACAACCGCGCCGACTTCTCCGGCGGAATCGGCGGCAACACCGGTTCCACCACCCGCGTCGCGCAGAGCATCATCTCAGGCAACACCGTGATCCATAACGGCGGTGGTCTGGCCAACGACGGCGATATGACCATCGCCCAGAGTTCCCTCACCCACAACACGGCGCAGGAAAAGGGCGGCGGGGTGGCCAACGACGCGACACTGAAGATCCTTCAAAGCGACATCAGCCACAACACGGCATCAGGGCCGACGGGTGTCGGGGGTGGAGTCGCCAACTTCGGCGGGGCCGGAGCCACGACCACTCTCGTCGAGAGCCGCGTCGCTGACAACACCGCCACGAACGCTCCCGGCGGTATCTACAACGACAGCGGAAGCGTCGCACTCCTCCTCAGCTCCGTCCGCAACAACCACCCGACCAACTGCACCGGCAGCCCCACCGCGGTCCCTGGCTGCCTGGGCTGACCCCCAGCCGCACCCTCGCGAGCGCTCGACGGCGGCCGGACACCGGCCGCCGTCACCTCTGACACCTGGAGGCAGTGGAGACGGGAAGAGCCGCCTGCCAGGCACTGACCGTCTCCGGCTCCGCTACGCCTGCCGCCCTGCGGACGTATGACCACCGTCTCCGGCACCACCGGACCAGCTCGCACAGCTCCTGCGGGACCACCCTCCGGCTGGCTTGCAGCGGAAGACCAGGGCGACGATGCCGCGTGTTGTGTTCTTGTACACCCCGGCGAGCTCGTCCACCTCGACGTGGCACCGGCTGACCCGGTTGCTGTACTTCGCTGCTGTACGGCACGACAAAGCCCCCGTCCGGGTGACCCGGCGGGGGCTTTGACCTGCTGTGCGCTCGGCAGGATTCGAACCTGCAACCTTCTGATCCGTAGCTTTGGGCATGGTTGTGCAGCATCTACGCCTGCTTCGCCGGCCCGTGCACCGATGTCGGCCGCTGTCGGCCCCCGTGTGCTGTCGTTGCCGTCAAGGTTGCCGTCATTTTCACCGAGGCAGGAAGCCAGCGGCCCTGCGGCTCCGTGCGCGCGGCACCAAGGCCGCCCTGGCCGGCCAGTCCTTCGCCGGACCACCCGCCTACGCACTCTATGGCCTTGGCTTAGTTTGATGGCTCTCCTGAAGGACAGTGAGACACTGGATGTGCTCATGACAGAAATGGCCAGCAAGGAGCTATGGGGGGGCGAATGTCGGAGGGGTTCCGAGTCGATCTCGGAGCGTTGGAGAAGGCGGCGGAGGGCGTCAATGCCACGCTGTACGACCTAAACACCAAGAAGGTCAGCGACCTAGTCGGGGACCAAGGTGATATAGGGCACGCACACCTTGCCGAGACCGTCACAGATTTCTGTGACCGCTGGGAGCTGGGGATAGAACATTTGGCGAAGGATGGACAGGAGATCGCCAGCCGACTATCCAGAAGTGTACAGAGCTACCTGCACACGGACAGTTCCCTAAAAGGGCACCTGGACGGCATTTTGGAACGCCACAGCGGCGGGGACCCGGGAGTGCACTGATGTCAATGGACCTCGACGAAACCACCGACCCAAAGGAACTCATTCCCGGCGTTCCGAATTCCGTAACTGTTCTCCTCAAGGCGATTCGCACCCGTGGCGATGCTCTGCATAAGGCAGGAGCAGGACTAAAGCGCATCGACACCGCTGACGGTTGGACAGGGAAGGCCGGTGACGCCTTCCGGGAAGTATTCGAAGGACAGCCGAGCAAGTGGCTACAAGCTGGAGATTGCTTCCACGACGCTGCGAACGCGTTGGAAAATTACTGCCACACCCTGACCTGGGCGCAAGGACAGGCTTCCGACGCAGTCAAGCAATGGCACGAGGGTGAGACCGCAACAAGCCAGGCAAAGTCTCAGCATCAGCAAGCCGAACAGCAAGCTGGGCACGAGCTGACGTTCCATGACCCTGGAGAATCGAAACGCCAGAATGCCCGAGAAACCCTCAATAAGGCCCGCAAACAACTAAGTGACGCAGGTGACACCGCCGCTAAGGCAGTCGGGGCAGCACGAGACAAGGCGCCGGAGAAGCCTGGCTTCTGGAGCAAGGTCGGTGACTTCTTCGAGAACGCCGGCGCTGGCCTTGAGAACGCAGCCGGAACCGTCGTCAACAGCCTTGCCTCTTTCGGAAACAACATCATTCACCATCCCCTCGATGCTGCGGGAATGGTCGCCGGAACCGGCATGATGTTGCTGGGGGGCGCAGGTGAGATAGGCGGCGGCGCGCTAGACATCACGGGTGCTGGAGCAGCTGTCGGCGTACCTGTAAACATTGCCTCTGCCGGGCTCATCGGTTCCGGCGGAGCCGTTACGGCCGCAAGCGCCACCGACATGGTGATGCACATGAACGGCGACGACCGAGTGTCGCCGATGCGGACGGACCACACTGGCGCAGCCGGCGACGAGTACGAGGCCGAGGAAGGGTTCCGCCATAGCGAATTCAGCAAGGATGAGATCGTCGAATTTACCAACGGGCACACTGGCGACGGGAATCCCGCGATGGGGCGCCCAACTAAATCAGAGATAGATGCTGCCCTGACAAATGGGAAACCCCAGAAACTTCCAGGCCAAAACGCCGAGAAATTCGAACATAATGGCGTTCGAGTAATCGTCAACTACGACATGCCCTGGAAGTCCACAACCTACTACCCCGGAAGGTAGAAGTGCGAATCATCCCTCCCGAACTTCAAAACGTGTTCAACGAAACCGAGGTGTCGGAGATCGGAGAAGCCTCGGTCACCCTTGGCGCTACGCGCCGCGATCCCATCGATCTCGCGATTGCATGGGAGAATGGCGTAAAGAAGATTAATTCGGATCGGTCGCTACCCTCATCGGATCGCAGCGTTTGGAGCGAGCACGATCTCGCCGGCACGCTGTTCCTGCGTGACCACTTGGAGAGGGCTTTGCAGAAACTTCGCCCTTCGCTTCGAGAGAAGATGGAGCGATATGTCGCCGAGGCAGATGGGCTGTTTCGGTCATACACGGTAGATGACCCCGAACATCGCATGCTGAGAGTTGCCGAGGTCGACGCACAGGGGAGGAAATGGTGGTGGTCCCGCGTCCCCGACTCCGGGCCTATCGCTGAGGACCTCTCTCGCTATTAGATAATATATGCCGTCCGCCTGGGAGCCCGGACGATACCGCCCAAGCAAGCGGAAGGTGCCACCCAGTGCGCCCGGTTGAAGCATCAGCCGTGTCCCGCATTTACCGCACAATCGTGCGGGCGGGATCGTCGACGCTCCACCTTAATGTTGGCCTGCCTTCGGCGTTTGCCCGGCAACTTTGGCTCCTCACTCGTACGCCCCGCCGCTTCCCCCCTCCGGCGGGGCGTACGCATGTCCGCCGGGAGGTGAGCGCCCGCCATCAGCTGCTCCAGATCGGTGAGCTGATACCCCTGCCGCGCCCGGCCGGCGCCGTGCAGCATCGCCCTCAGCAGCACATTCCCGTACCGGCCCTGTCCCAGCGCCCGCCCCACACAATCCTGCGCACGTTGTCCCGACAATAGACTCCGCAGCCGCTCCGGCTACGTCGTCCTCACCCGATCTGAGACTGGACAACTCCGATCCCGCTCGGCACCCGCGACCGGACGGCCACGGCCGCAAAAGCGCTAGAACCAACGCCGTTCAGTTAGGCGCGGAGGTCGTTCGTCAAGGCTGGTGAACGAGGCAGCGGAGCTGCTGTAGAAGAGGGCTGTCCTCCAAGACATCCTCACTACGGGAGCTCCGCTGTTGGAACAGGCTGCCATAACCAGGACGGCCCGGGTAGCGGCCGGGGTGTTCGCGCCGGGGCATATCGGTGAGCTGACCCGGATCGTGCCGTTCGAGATGGTCGATGCGGTGCTGGCGGAGACCGGTGCGGTGCAGCGCAGGGTCCGGCTGGTGCCGGCGCGGGTCACGGTGTACCTGCTGCCGGCCGCGGCACTCTTCAACGGGCTGGGCTACCAGCAGGTCTTCGACCGGCTGTGCGCCGGGCTGGCGGGCCTGCCGCTGCTCCGGCCCAGCGGCAGTGCTCTTCGCCAAGCCCGCCAGCGGCTGGGTCCGGCACCGATGAAGGCGCTGTTCAACCTGGTGAGCGGACCCGCGGCCACGACCGCTGCCGCCGGGCGGTGGCGGGGACTGAGGGTCGTCGCGGTTGACGGCACCCTGCTGCCGGTCCCGGACTGCCCGGCCAACCTCGCGGTGTTCACCCGGCAGCGGCTCGGCAACGGGACCTCGGGCTACCCGCAACTGCGTCTGGCCGCGCTGGTGGCCTGCGGCACCCGGTCGGTGATCGGGGCCGTGTTCGGCCCGGCCACGCATGGCGAGCTGGAATACGCCCGCTGCCTGGCAGACAGCCTGCGGCCCGGAATGCTGCTGCTGGGCGACCGGAACTTCTCCTCCGCCGCCCTGCTGAACCAACTGGCCGCCACCGGCACCCATCTGCTCGTCCGCTGCAAGGCCAACCGGAAACTGCCCGCGGTGGCCCGCTGCCACGACGGCTCGGTACTGACCCGGATCGGACCGCTGACCATGCGCGTCATCGACGCCGAGATCACCATCCGCACTGCCCAGGGCACCCGCACCGGCCACTACCGGCTGCTGACCACCCTTACCGACCCGGCCACCCACCCGGCTGGTGAACTCGTCCGGCTCTACCACGAGCGCTGGGAGATCGAGACCGCCTACGCCGAGCTGAAGTCGACGACTCTGGGCGGACGTGTCCTGCGGGCCCGCACTCCCGACGGCATCGAACAGGAAGTCTGGGCCCTGCTGACCGCCTACCAGGCATTACGCACTGCGATGACCGACGCCACCGACAGCGCCCCGGGCACCGACCCGGACCGGGCCGGCTTCACCACGGCCCTCGCCGCTGCCCGAGACCAACTTGTCCTGGCCGCGGGCGTCATCACCGGCACCGACATCGATCTCGTCGGCACCATCGGCCGTCACGTCCTGGCTCACCTCCTGCCGGCCAGGCGGGTCCGCACCAAAGACCGCATCGTCAAACGCGCAATCTCCAAATACAACGCACGCGGACCCGCCATCGACCGCACCACCTACAAGGCCACCATCAGCATCACCATGCTCACAAGCAGCCCTTGACACCACCGAGCCCGCCCTAACTGAACGGCGTTGGCGCTAGAACCCCTGAGCCGGCCGAAGAGACTGAGCAGGCAATCAGCCACAATCTTCACCTGACCGGGCACAGAAGAGACCGGAAACGCCGCCTTGCCCCGGCAAGACCTTCCTGGCTCAGGCCCGCCGGACCGGGCAACAGACCGAGACGGGGGCACACCGTCCGGGGAGACAGAGCCGGGCGAGGTGTTCGGCAAGGCTGGCCCCATGCCCTGGAGGAGGCAGGCCCCCTTACTGTTCACCCGCCCGATCTGGATGAGTACCGTTCTGATGTCGAGCCTGAACGGAACCAGGAGTCCAGCATGGCGCACGAGTTGGAAGAGCAAGAGGCCATTGGTCGTCGCATCAAGCGCCGTAGGCTCAGTCTCGGAATGCCACAGGCTGATCTAGGAGCGGCAGTAGGCAAGTCTCAAGGCTGGATGTCCAAGGTCGAGAAGGGGCACATCGAGCTTGACCGAGCTGTGCTGATCAACGGCATCGCTGCCGCTTTGCACTGCCACCCGAACGACTTGATCGATCGTCCCTACGTCGGGACCGCACCAGACAACCAGTGGCAGCCTGCTGCGGCTTCCATCCTGCGTGAGCTGCGCCGCTACGACCTGACGCCGGTCTTTGACGGGACACCCCGCCCCTCAGGCGCGCTCTGGCAGGAGATGAAGCGTCTGCACCGGCTCCGGGACTCAGCGGCGAACGTCGCGATTCTGCGGAGCCTTCCTGACCTGCTGCGTGAAGCTCACGCTCTGGCTGAAGTCTCGGCCGGCCACGAGCAGGAAGAAGCCTTCGGCGTCTACGCCGTGTGCTGCAAGTTCGCGCACACGGCTGCCCATGCGCTGGGCCATCCCGAGCTGATTGCCACCTCGTGCGAGCGCGCGTCCTGGGCGGCCAGGTTGTCCGGCGATCCGGTGATGCCCGCCGTCGCGGACTGGATGCGGGTATGGGACATGTGGGCGACCGCCGACTGGGCCGACGCGTCCGCCCTCGCCGACAAGGCGCTACTCGGCATCGAATCGCAGTACGAGGAGGGTGCGCCGCTCGCCGTACGGGCTTGGGGAAGTCTCCAGCTCCGTGCGGCTGTGTCCGCGGCGCGGGCGAACAATCCCGCCGAAGCGGATCACCGCATCGGCCTTGCTCGGCAGGCCGCAGAACGTGGCGACGCCAGGAGCGGACCGCCAGTAGACGACCGCCATTCGCTCACGTTCTCCGCTGGAAATGTGGCCATCCATGGGATCAACGTCGCCCTGGAGATGAGCAACCAGACCAAGGCCCTGCGGCTGAACAATGAGGCTGACCCGGAGCAGCTGGCCGTGCTGCCCAACTCCCGACGGGGGCATCACCGCATGGATCTAGCCCGAGCGTGGCTGTGGGACGGGGACCGGCACAAGGCTCTTGGGGAGCTGCGAGAAGCCGAGAGGCTGGCGCCTCAACTGATCCGCAACCACCCCATCGCGCGGGCCACCCTCCGCAAGATCGTCTATGCCGAACGCGCGTCCACCCGCGAGCAGTTGCGGGGAATGTCGAGCCGTTTTCACCTGGATGACCAGGAGCTATTCCCCTGATTCATATTCGTGGGTAGTTGCGTCCTTACCGTCTGTTGCATGACGGAAGGACGACGCACCCCACAGAGCGTCCAGCGCCGCCGCGCGTTGGCCGATGCAGCTGCTGGATGGGCACCCGATCGCGGAGACCTCGCATACGACACCGAACGGCGGTGCCCCGGTGTCGTGGTCGCCTTACCGGAGGACACCGGGACCACCGTCTACCACCTGCGACCGGAAGGCGGTGGTGACGGCTGGACAGCTCCCCTTATTCGCCTGAAGGTGCACACCGAGCCGACGGACAACGACCTCACTCTGGATGAGGCTGCCATGCCCCCGGGCGGCTTCCCTGCTGACCGAGGGGGCGCTTCATGAGCAGGCAGGCTCTTGGACTCGGCCACTTGGACCACCCGCTGTTGGGTCGCTTGGTCATCGACCACGCCCACGGCGATCGGCGCGGTGTCCTCCGGGCACTTGCCCCGGATGTGAAGGGAAACAACCTCGGCCCTGTGCTCAGGGTTCCGGACACTCCACCTGTGGCATGGCTCGCGCCTGAGGCCGGCGGCCTGGAGTGGACAACAGACCCCTCTGCAATCGAGGCGGTCAAATGAGCGGCTCGCATGCCAGGCCGCGCCCCGAGTCGTCGATTCGGTTAGCCGTTTGGCGCCCCATCGCTGCCCTCGCTCTTCTCGGCGCAGGCGGTCCTGCTGTGGTCCTCGTTGGGGCCAGTGATGCCCGTAGCGCGCCGGCACCAGTCAGCTCTCCGGACGTGGACCCCGGCGCCGCCACGACGGCACATCACGCTCCCCGACACCCCTGCCGTTGCGGTCCCCGCAGCAGTCCTTAGAGCCCAGAGCTGCCTGAGGCAAGGAAAGACTCTCGCGCTGGATGCAGCGTCGACTTCTTGTCTACCGCGGGAGCGGTAGCCCCCTATGACTTCCGCCATCGGCGGGGACTTCCCGAGGGCGCCGGTACCCATCACGGCCGATAGCCCACCGATGGCGGATGCCCGCCCCGCTGTGACGAACGGGCGGGCACCCCCGGTTCCAATCGGGCCGGGACCAACGAGAGAGAGGAGACGGGCATGCCCGTCAGTACGGAGCCTGAGACGGAACAGCCCGAGACGGAACAGCCTGAGACCGTCACGACCGACACCGAGATGCCCGACCCCGCCAGCACGGACGACGAAAGCGCCGATCAGGCCGAAGCGTTCGATCTGGTGGGCGCATTGGCTGCTGCGTAAGCCAACTGCCGGCACGCCCCCACGGGGCGCCCTGCCACTAGGTACCCGTCCTGGTCGCTCCCAGCTCCCCGCTGCGACCAGGACGGCCCCCCGTACCGACCAGCCTGTACCTGCCTTCGGCGGACCGTTCTGAGGCTGGCGCGCCTTTCGGTACCCGCTCGGGTCACTAGGCCCGATTGCCGCGAATCCCAAGGAGTGAGTGTCACGATGAGTGCTGCCCAAAAGCCGTTGAAGTTCGCGTGGCTGGAAGTGACGGGCTTCTGTAACGAGCACTGCGATCACTGCTACGCCGACTCGTCCCCGCAGGGAACCCACGGGACCATGACTGTTGATGACTGGAAGGGTGTCATCGACCAGTTAGCGGAGATCGGCGCGCGCGATGTGCAGTTCATCGGTGGTGAGCCGACCCTGTACCCGTACCTGCACGAGCTGATCTCGTACGCCCACGGGGCGGGGTTGGCAATCGAAGTGTTCTCTAACCTCACGTACGTGCGTGAACATCTGTGGGACGTGTTCACCCGTTGCGGGGTCAATCTCGCCACGTCCTACTACTCCGACAGCGCGCAGGATCACGGCAAGGTGACCAACCTGCGGGGCTCCCACCGACGCACCAGGGCGAACATCAAGAAGGCGCTCAGCTTGGGCGTCCCGCTCCGCGGCGGCGTCGTCGCGGTTCACGCGCAACAGCGCGTGCACGAAGCGGCGGAAGACCTGACAACCCTCGGAGTGCAGCACGTCGGCGGAGACCGGACACGGGCGTTCGGACGCGGGAGTAACGGGGCTCATCCCACGGTTGATGACTTGTGCGGTCATTGCGCCCTTGGACAATGCGCAATCGGCCCGGATGGCAACGTCTGGCCGTGTGTTCTGGGGCGCTTCATCACCCTTGGCAACATCCGCGAGACCCCGCTCGCCGAGATCTGGAACAGCCC
The DNA here is from genome assembly GCF_036048035.1 of Streptomyces sp. NBC_00400. Lineage (NCBI taxonomy): Bacteria > Bacillati > Actinomycetota > Actinomycetes > Kitasatosporales > Streptomycetaceae > Streptomyces > Streptomyces sp. NBC_00400. The sequence continues at coordinate 3,884,558 of NZ_CP107940.1, forward strand.
CGGCACGGCAGAAGCACGCGCAGAAATCGCAGCTGCGCAGGGCCTGAAGCCGGCGCAGTCTTGCACGCCCCCGCAGTTCCTCCCGAGCTGCGGACCGTGCAGCCCGTGCGTGCCCTCGGTGGGCCACTGTGATCCGCAGGAAGCCGCGCCCGCCGCGGCTACGATCGGCGCACCCGCGTAAGCGCTGATCGAGTCGTAGGAGCACGCACATGGTTGATCACGGCGACGACTTCGGCAGGTGGCTGGAAGAGCAGCACCCCGGAGCTGTGCAGCGGACCGAAGAAGAGTGGGACCAGATCGCCCGGTATGTGCGCCACGCGGCGAACAAGATCGGCTGAGCTTGATCCGCTTTGACGGACATCCGAGATCAGGGGTTCACCCCCGGGAGGATGTCCATCATGGAGAGCATGGGGAAGAAGAAGCCTCGCCCTCGCCGCTCGTTCACACCCGAGTTCAAGGCCGAGATCGTGGAGCTGTGCCGACGCGGTGACCGCTCGGTCGGTCAGATCGCCAAGGACTTCGATCTGACCGAGACCGCGGTGCGCGACTGGGTGAAGCAGGCCGAGGTCGACGCGGGCGAGCGGGACGGCCTGACCAGCAGCGAACGAGAGGAACTGGCCGCGCTGCGGCGGGAGAACCGCCGCCTGCGCGAGGATGTCGACATCCTCAAGCGGGCCACGGCTTTCTTCGCGCAGGAGACCCGGTGACGGTGCACCCGTTCATCGAGGCGGAGAAGCGTGCAGGTCACAGCGTCAAACGAGCGTGTGAGCTGCTGAAGGTCTCCCGGACCGCCTTCTACGCCCGCCGCAGCGGCACGCCCGGCCCACGGGCGGTCCGTGACGCCGAGCTGGCGGAACAGATCGCCGACGTTCATACGCGATCGCGGGGAAGCTACGGCGCCCCGCGCATCCATGCCGTACTCAAGAGGGAGGGCGTCGGGTGCGGCCGGCGCCGTGTCGCGCGGCTGATGCGGGCTGCCGGCCTGCAGGGCCGACACCGCAGGCGACGGCACCTGACGACGATCCCCGATCCACGAGCTGCCGTGCGGCCCGATCTCATCGTCCGGGACTTCCAGCCCGACGCCGGCTCGTTGGACACCCGCTGGTGCGGCGACATCACCTACATCGCCACGGAGGAGGGCTGGCTCTACCTGGCCACCGTCATCGACATCGCCTCCCGTCGCGTGGTCGGCTGGGCGACGGCCGACCACCTGCGGACCGATCTGGTCGCCGATGCCCTCACGGCCGCCTGCCGGCAGCGTCGCCCCGCCGGTCCGGTGATCTTCCACTCGGATCGCGGCTGTCAGTACACCAGCCAGCAATTCGCCTCGCTGGCAGACCAGTTGGGGATCCGTCTGTCAGTCGGCCGCACCGGACAGTGCTGGGACAACGCACTCGCCGAGTCGTTCTTCGCCACCATCAAGCGCGAGTTGCTCCACACCGCCGCCTGGCCCACTCGGGCCGCCGCCCGCACCGCGATCTTTGATTTCATCGAGAGCTGGTACAACTTGCACCGCTTGCACAGCAGCCTCGGCTATCGCAGCCCCGCCGAATACGAGACTGCACTCGCAGCCTGACCACCACACCAATGGTGTCCGTCAAAGCGGAACAAGCTCACGGCCCCGCTCTCCCGCACTGCCTTCCGGGCGAGCCCCAGGAGTGCGGGCGCACCGCTCAACAACATGTGCTGGCCTGGTCAGCGGCTGTGAAAGCTGCCGCCCACCACCTCATCGAACAAGCCTCTCCCACTCCGGCGCGTGCGGCGCACGTCGCGGGGCCGCTCTACCAGAGGCGGCTGGCCGAGTTGCGCGCCCACGACGCCCCAGCCGCTGACGCCTCCACCACACAGCACGAAGGCCCGTATCTGACCGGGTGAACATGGACCGCGCGGGTCAGTCTGCGCGGTGAGAACAGAGCTCCGACCGGCTATGACGCTGTAGCTGGTCGGAGCTCTACTGTCTTCTGGCGGCCGCCGGCCGGGTCGAGAATGATCGCGTCGGTCGTGGCCCCGAGCCACCGAAAGTCAGCCACGATGCGCCCGCGCCGTGACGAGCGCCCGTCACGTGTGCCACCCACGCCACAGCGGACCTGCGCCCCTCTGCTCTGTCCTGGGTCGGTTCGCGAACTGCGTGGTGTCACTGCGGATTTGGCTCGGCCCTGGCTGATGGCGGCGCGCGCCTGGTCGCGGTGCCTGCGGCGGGTGCTGTCGTGGTGTCGGCCTGCTGGTGCTGCTTCGGGCTGGTCGGGTTGCTTCCTGGGCTCTGTCGGAGCGCTTGCTGTCCTTGCGCGCTGAGCTGCCGGGGGCTGCCGAGAGCGGGGCGGTAGACAGGAGCGTCGGCGGCCTTCGGCCGCCAGCGCGCGCGGCCCGCGTAGCGGGCCGCCTTGATCCAGTAAAGAAACTTTGAACAGCTCGCCTGCGCTCCGCCTCGCCGCTGCTGCGAAGCGTCCCGCGGCTGCTCCCTCACTCATGCAGCTCGCATCCCTGCTTGCCCTGGACCGCGCAGATCTATGGGGCTTCGTATCGCTGATCGCCGGACTCAGTCCACAGGCCTTCTGGCAAAGAGTTCGCGTGTCCGAGGTGGTGTCCGACAGGGGGTTGGACTTGTCGAGAAGGGCCGGGATTTTGGCACGGGATGCCGGACTGGGGAAATCCGGGATCGGCTGGTGTCGTGATGGCTGGTCAGGACGCTTGGCTGGGTGGCCTGAAGGAGTGGAGGCAGGTGCCGTGTACGCGGTGAGCAGTGAGCGGCGAGCGGGTCTGCCGGATGGGACGCCGGTGTGGTTCGTTTCCCGCAGGACGGGATGGCGGAACGGGCTGGACCGCAGGGCGGGAATCGCTCCAGCGTCTCTGCCGCCTCGTCTGCAAGGTGGTGCCAGATGCCTGCACGGTGACTATGGCCAGGTGCAGGCGCGTAGTGAACGAATCCGCGCTTACCGCGCCTGCCAGGGGCTTACCACGGGCCTTACCAGGGCGGTCGTGCCACTTCCGTTACCGCCGCAGGCGGATTCGGTAAGCGGGGCGGTAAGGGCGCTGGGGCTGACTGGGGTGGAAGCGAAATGACGCACAGGACGGGGATCTACGCGATGAACGAGAACGAGTTGGACGCCTCGGCTGCCGGTCGGCAAGCAGAATCGCTCACCCTGCTCCGGGAGATGACGGCGATGGCGGTGCGCCTGAGCGAGGAGATACGGGCGGTGCGGGAGGACCTTGCCGAGCTACGCAAGGACCAGGCGCCGGCTTAGGACTGCTTTCGCTCCGCCTTCAGGTCGTCCACTTCCCGGCGCAGTTCTTGGAATGCGGCATTGAGAGTGCGGAGCTGCTCATGCAGAGCGCGGATCGCTTCGTCGATAGGCCCGGTGGCTTCGCCGCCCTCCGGGCCTGCTCCCGCCTTCCGCCCCGTGACCTTGGCCACCTCGGCGTCGCCGCTGTGCTCGCCGGGCTTGTCGGCCACATAGCTGCCGCGCCCCTGCACGGTGTAGATCAGCCCCTCTTCTCGCAGCACGCGTAGTGCGGAGCGAGCCGTCATGTTGGCGATGTTGAAACGCTCTTGCAACTCGCGGTGCGAGGGGAGCTGCTGGCCAGGCTTGAGTCGGCCGGCCTCGATGTCGCCTCGGATCTCGTCCGCGGCCTGCTGGTAAGGCGGGCGTGGGTCGTGCTGGCTAGGGGGCGTCATGGCCTCAGGGTAGCCCGCGATAGCCCTGCTAACCCAGGAAACAAGCCCACCCCCACAGAGCTAGGTCACACATCTCTAGCTCGGTGACTTGACTGAGCTAGCTGGGCTATGTGTAAATGGAGTCACCGAGCACCGCACACAGCGGGTGCCGATCGAAAGGGAGAAACACATGGCTCGTACGAGCATCCGCGTCGGCCTGACGGACGAGACCCAGCTCATGGTGGGTGCCCTCCCCGTGGCGAAGTGGGCGGACCAGGAGAAGGGGGAGCGCGCCCTCGACCGCGACACCAACGCCCCGCTGTACACGGTGATGATCTTCCTGATGGAGGGCGAGCGCGCTGAGGCGCTGAAGGTCACCGTTCCGCAGACGGGTCTGCCCGACGGCCTCAAGCCCGGTGTGCCGGTCAGGACTGTGGACCTGATGGCCAACCCCTGGGCCAACCTGTTCAACGGTCAGGTGTCCTCGGGCGTGGCCTACCGCGCCAAGGCACTGGTGGTCGGGGAGTTGGCGGAGTGAGGGACTCCATTCCGGGCTGGGACCGGGCTTATCCGGTCCCAGCCCCCGGCCCGATGGCCGCTTCAGCGAACAGGTCACGCACGACGTAGCGGCCGTGCTCGTCGCTCACAGATTCCCCAGGTCATCAACGACTTCGACCGGGGCTTCCTCGATACGGCCCTGTGGGGCTTCCTCGACGAAGAAAGGAAGTAGACGTGACACTCAACGAACTCACCATCTACGCCCCGATGGTGGCGATGTTGGTGCTGACCGCCTTCGGGGTCATGGGGGCCGTGTGGCTGGGCCGCTACATAGCGGCGGATCGCATGATGCGGGCCAGCATCCGCCAGGCGGTTCGTGTCCGGGTGGGCTGGAAGCGGCTGGCTCCGATGGCCGGACTGTCCGTCACCGACAAGACTCCTGCGCTGCTGGCCTCACTGGGCAACAGCGATTCCGACCAGGCGCCTAAGCCACGCGTACGTATCCCGGCGCTGAAGGTGAAGCCGGACCGCCACGGCGTCGTGGTGCGGGCGAACTGCCTGCCCAAGGTTGGCCTGGAGGAGTTCCAGAAGGCTGCACGGTTCTTGGCGGACGCCTGGCGCTGCGAACGGGTTTCCGTACTGCCGGACGGCCCTGGGCATGTGGTGATCCGTGGTGTGCGGGTCGATCCGCTGATCACCCCCACCGAGCATGTGCCGACAGGTAAGCAGCCGGAGAAGCTGACCAAGTGGCTTCTGGGCCTGGATGAGTACGCGCAGAGTGTGTCCGTGGACCTGGCGGAGGTGCCTGGTGTGACTGTGGCCGGCCTGCCCGGCTTCGGGAAGTCCTCACTGATCAACCGGTTCATCTGTGACTGCGCACCCTCTCCCGCGATTCAGTTCGCCGTGGCAGACGGCAAGGTGTCGGCGTCCCACGAGGGCGACTACGCCGACCTGATTGACCGGCTCTTCGCGTTCGTCGGCGATGACCTTGAAGAGGCCAACAAGCTGTTCCAGCGGCTGGTGAACCTGCGCAAGGCACGCTCGTCGTCACTGCGCGCCGTGCTGAAGACCAAGGACATGTGGCATGTCGGCCCTTCCTCCAAGTGGCCGCTGACGGTGCTGATCATCGATGAGGCACACACCTATCTCCGCGATCACAAGGGCAACGACAAGGAGTCCAAGAAGCTTGCCGGCCTGGCAGCGGAGAATGCCCGGCTGATCGAAGATCTCGTGAAGAAGGGCCGCAGTGTCGGCATGCTGGTCATCCTGACCACGCAGAAGACCACGGGTGACGCCATCCCCACCTTCATCCGGGACGTGTGCACGGTGGGCATGTCCTTCGCACAGAAGACGGCTGAAGCCTCCGTGGCCGCGCTGGGTGAGGCCATCCGCGACTGGCGGATGCCAATCCGATCCATCTGCAAGACCCGGTCTATGTCGGGGTGGCGGTCATGCAGCACCAGGGCCGTCCCGGCTTCACCCGGATCCGCACTCCCTTCGTTGCAGAGGCCGACGCCGTGCGCATCGCGGCAGAGACCGCGCACCTGGCCCATGACCCGGCGGACCTCCTGAGCGCACAGCTTCCTGACGGGGCGGTGCAGCGGGTCCTGCTCGCCAAGGACGACGAGAGCAGGCCCAAGGCGGCCTGACCAAAACCACGGCCCAACGAGCACTTGGAAGGAGGTGACCCCTTATGTCTGAGGACCGGATCACTCAGCGCACCGTGACCGTGGTCATGGCCGTCATCGCCGCCTTGGCGTTCGTCTTCTCCTTCGGCAACGTCTGGTCCCTGGCTCTGCGCCTGGGCGTCCCCCGCCCCGTCGCACCGCTGATCGCCCCCATGGTCGACCTGTCCGTGGTCGGGCTCCTGGTGGCTCTGCGCTACCTGTCCCTGCGCGGCATACCGGCCGAACAGATGCGCTCCGCCTCCCGGCTGATGCACCTGTCGGGGCTACTGACCCTGGCCCTCAACATCGCCGAACCCCTCATCGCACACCACTGGGGCCGCGCCTGCGTGGACGCAGTGGCACCCCTGCTCCTCCTCGGCTGGGGAGCAGTCGGCCCCCAGCTCCTGCGCCACTTCCACACCGTGACGCAGCCCGCCCCGGCCCCGGCTTCCACCGACACCACCCCGGCCCCGGCCCCGGCCCCGGCCAGCGAACCGGCACCGGCTCCGGAACCTGCGGACATGGCTCCGGTCCCTGTGCCCGAGCCGACTCCCGCCCCGGCCCCGGTCGCGGCTCCGGCCAGAGCAGCAGAGGCCCCCGCGGCTTCGACTCAGGTACCTGCTCCGCTGCTGGAGGAAGCCCGCAAGATCGCCGCATCCCACCAGGCCGAGCACAGCGAGCCCATCACGGCCGCCCAGCTCAAAGCCCGACTCGGCGTCGCCCTCCCGCTGGCCACAGCCGCACACCAGGCCCTGACCGCCTGACCCTCCGCCGGCCTTTCCGGCAACTTCCCCCGCCCTGCCCTACCGGGCTTGGTCCGCCATGCCCCGAGCAGCACCACACCCCTGTCCAGTGCTGCTCGGGGCCCCATCTCAACGGAAAGGACAGCCCCCATGCCCCGCGTGCTCGACCTGCGCCACGTGAAGAGCCTCGCCGTGCGGGACCTGATCGAGCTGGCCAACCTCGGCGACTTCGGCCGCGTCAACGAACAGGTCCGCCAAGTCGCCGGATGCACCCGGCCCGTCAACCTCGTCGGCCAGACCACCACCCTTGACGCCACCACCCGCACCGTCCTGCGCTCCTACAGCACCGCCAATGAACCGACCGGCCGCCTTCTGACCACCTGCGGCAACCGCCGAGCCTCGCGCTGCCCCGCCTGCTCCCGCGTCTACGCGGCCGACACTTACCACCTGATCAAGGCCGGACTCTCCGGCGGCAAGACCGTCCCCGAAGCCGTCCGCACCCACCCCCGCGTCTTCGCCACCCTCACCGCTCCCTCCTTCGGCCCCGTCCACAACCGCCCCACCGACAAGCCCCGCTGTGCCTGCGGTGCCCAACATGCGGAAGACGCAGTCGAGTTGGGTACGCCGCTGCGCCCGTCCACCTACGACTACACCGGAGCCGTCCTCTGGAACGCCCACGCGGGCGCCCTGTGGGCCCGGACCACCACCTACATCCGCCGCGCCCTCGCCGCCCACCTCGGCATGACCCAAAAGGCTCTGAATGCCGCACTGCGGATCTCCTTCGCCAAGGTCGCCGAGTACCAAAAGCGCGGCTTGGTCCACTTCCACGCCGTCATCCGCCTCGACGGGCCCAAGGGCAGCAACCAGCCCCCGCCCACTTGGGCCACCGTCGACGCCCTGAAGACCGCTATCGAGAGCGCCACGATCAAGAACTCAGCGGAATCCCGCGGGAGGGACACCCGCGCCCGTCTCACGGTCACGTCCGCCCACACCGGAGACCGCGAGATCCGCTGGGGTGATCGCCTCGACGTCCGCCAGATCACTGCACTCGGCGACGGCGAACTCACCGACAAGGCCGTCGCCGGATACGTCGCCAAGTACGCCACCAAGAGCGCCGAAGACTCCGGCACCGTCGACCGCTCGTTGATCTGCGCCCCCTGCGGTGGGCGCGGCTACCAGACGGGGCCCGACGGGTATCGCCGCAAGCGCCTATGGAAGCGGGCGGACGCCCCCAGGAACCCCGACGGCAGCCGCCCACGCCTCGACATTCCGCCCGGCCGCTTTCGCGACCTGTGCCCTCACTGCGAGGGCACCGGACAGACCGAGCCCATCGAGAACCTGCCCGTACAGGATCACGTCCGCCGCATGATCGGCACGGCATGGGAACTCGGCCAGTTCCCCGAGTTCGCTGACCTCAAGCTCTCCAAGTGGGCGCACATGCTCGGATTCCGCGGCCACTTCTCCACCAAATCCCGCCGCTACTCCACCACCCTCGGCGCCCTCCGCAATGTGCGCAGGGCCTGGCGGGTGGAGCAGGCACGTGCCCGCGCCGGCCTGCACGCCCCGGACGAGAGCAGCACCCTCGTCACCGAATCCTCCTGGGCCTACCTCGCCTCCGGCTACCGCCCCGGCGAAGAACTTCTCGCTGCCCAAGTCCGCTACGAGATCAAACAAGAACTCCGGTTCCGCCAGGAGGAAGGTGGCCTCGGTGCCGAGTGCGCTGCTGACCGTTGACCAGGTAGCTGCACGACTCTGCGTGAGCCGTTGGACGGTCTACAACCTCATCCGCTCCCGTGAGCTGAACTCTCTGACCATCGGCCGGTGCCGTCGCATCAGTGAAGCCGCTCTGGACGCCTACATATCCCTCCGCACAGAACAGGAAGCTGCCTGATGGCCTCCAAGCCGAAGAAGAACGCCAACAACGAGGGCACCATCTACCAGCGCAAGGACGGCCGCTGGGAGGGCAGCGCGTACGTACTCACCAGCGACGGCACGTACAAGCGGCGCAGCGTCTATGGCAAGTCCTGGGACGACGCGCACGAGAAGCTGACCAGGCTCAAGGCCGACTCCCTGAACGGTCTCCCGGTCGCGACCAGCAAGATGACGCTAAGCGTGTACCTGACGTACTGGCTGACCAACGTCGCCCAGGGCAAGGTCCGCAGGACGACTTACGTCAACTACGAGTCGCTGGTCCGCAACTACGTCACCGCGGACTTCGGCAGGAAGAAGCTGGCCCGGCTCACCGCCCGCGACATCCGCGCCTTCCTCACCAAGACGGCCGCCACCTGCCAGTGCTGCGTGCAGGGCAAGGACAAGAGCCGTCCGAAGCACAAGCAGCGCTGCTGCGCCCTCGGGAAGTGCTGCAAGAAGCTCCCGTCTGACCGGACCGTGCGCTTCCTGTTGGTAATCCTGCGCGCCGCCCTCCAGCACGCGGTGCGTGAGGACGAGCTGCCGCGCAACGTAGCCCGGAACGTCAAGCTGGGCATGGGTACGAGGCGCGAGATCGAACCGCTGTCGACTGGGGAAGGGCGCCGGCTCCTTGCGGCGGCTCGGGACAACCGCCTGTGGGCCGCGTACGAACTCGCGGTTCGCATCGGCCTGCGACGCGGTGAGGTGCTGGGCCTGCGCTGGTCGGACGTGGACCTGTACGAGGGTGTGGTGACCGTCCGGCAGGCACTTCAGCGGGTCGGCGGGGAGCTGCTGATCGTCGCACCGAAGACGCAGCGCTCGGCCCGTCGCGTGGCGCTGCCGTCTGAGTGCGTGACGGCTCTCCGTGCCCAGCGCGCCCAGCAGATCGCCGACAGGAAGGCGGCGGGCGACACCTGGAAGGGAGCGGGGCACGACCTGGTCTTCACCACGAAGAACGGGACCCCCATCGAGCCGCGCAACCTGAACCGGTCCTTCGAAGTTCTGTGCGCCCGTGCAGAGGTCCGCCGGGTGCGCTTTCACGACCTGCGTCACACGTGCGCGTCTCTGCTCCACGAGCAGGGGGCCGATGCCCGCATGATCATGGAAGTCCTGGGTCACAGCTCCATCCGCGTGACCATGGACATCTACACCTTCGTACGGCTCGACTCCCAGCGCTCCGCCTTCGACCGCGTGGGGGACGCGCTGAGGGGTGACGGCAACTCGCCGGACGATGACGACGGCACGGCCGGTGTCCCGGTGGCCACCTGATCGGCCTCACACCGACCGCCTGAGACGGTTGCCGTCAATCACTGCCGTCAAGAGAAACACCAGAGGCCCCGTTCGATATCGAACGGGGCCTCTGGCCTGCTGTGCGCTCGGCAGGATTCGAACCTGCAACCTTCTGATCCGTAGTCAGATGCTCTATCCGTTAAGCTACGAGCGCTTGGCTTTCCGGCGGTTTTTCTTGCCGGTCGGCGTTGCGGGAACAACATTACATGACCTGCGCCGTGAGGCGAAATCCATTGCTCGCAGCACCTCTGACCTGCGGAAACGTGCCTCTGGGGAGGCTCGGGGGGCTATTCGGGCCAGGGGGAGTCCTCGATGATCCGGACGAAGTTCGGGCGGGTGTAGCCCTCTTCGAAGCGGTCCAGGACGTCGGCCTTCACATTGCCGAAGGTGGTCTGGGGGCGGTGGGCCAGGCCGGCGTGGAAGGCGTGGAGGATGCGGCGCTTGAAGTCGGGGCGCGGGTGGGCGGCGACGACGGCCTCGCGGGCTTCCGGGGGAAGGGTGTCGTAGCCGATGCCGAGGACGTCGAGTTCGACGCCGGCCGTGACGAGCGCCACTTCCGGGGCCATGTGGTGCGGAATTTCCGGCGTGGTGTGCAGGGCGATGCCCTCCCAGACCAGGCGGGCGCGGTCCGCGGGGATACCGCGGGCGGTCAGGAAGGCGCGGGCCTCGTCGGCGCCGTCGAGCTCGAAGCGCTGCTGGGAGGTGCGGAACTTCTCGGTGAGGCCGAGGTCGTGGAAGAGCGCCCCTACGTACAGCAGCTCCGGGTCGAAGGCCAGGCCGTGCCGGCGGCCGTGATGGGCGCCGAAGAGGTAGACGCGGCGGGAGTGGTGGTAGATGAGGTCGTCGGTGACATCGCGGATCAGCTCGGTGGCTTCCCGGGCCAGCCGGCTGTCGGGGAGCGGGATGCCCCCGATGGCGGAACCGGTGGCCGACGAGGGTGAGCGGTCTTGAGGTGTCATGGATCCAGGGTTGCGTGGGCAGGTGGCCGGCGCCCAGTAGGCGGGGTCCGATTGGCCTGGATGTTGCCCATGGAGGGTCGGTGGAGGTGTCCGGCACTCCGGTGCTCCGGTGCGACTCCAGGGTGGAGGTGTTCGTGGATGCGTCGTGGTGTCCGTGCACGTGTCCATGGGTGCTGCGGAGGGCGGGCAGGCGGTGGACGGCGAGGCGTAGCGGCCTCTCGGGCGGACGGACGGGCAATCGGGCAATCGGGCAGACGGGCAGACGGACGAGCAGACGGACGGGCGTGGCGTTGATCGCTCCGGCGGGTGACCCGGGTGCCGCGTGGAGGAGCCGCGGGAAGGCAAGATCACTCCGCTGGTGCGGGGAGCAGATTGCGCCTGCGGGGAGAAATCGCTTCGCGGCGGGCGAGAAGATCCTTTCGGGAGCGCGGAAAAGCGTTCAGGCCCCGGTCGGTGAGGACCGGGGCCTGAACGAAGCAGAGCGGAGGCGGAGGGATTTGAACCCTCGATGGGGGGTAAGCCCCAAACCGCATTAGCAGTGCGGCGCCATAGACCGGACTAGGCGACGCCTCCACACACCCCACGCGTGCAGGCACGCTGTGGTGTGTCCAAATGATGGCACAGCCCCCAGGGCTGTCACCAATCGCCCCCTACGGTACTAGGCGCGCGGGCTCGTGGGCAAAGACGTTCCTGCAGCGCAACGTCGGGGGCGGCAGCGCGTTAGAAGTGTCGGGGCCCGTGGCGGCTCGCGTCGTCGTGCGCCCCCGGCGTGTACGTACCGCGTACCGCCCCGCACTCGCCTCCCTGGAGCCTGTGATGCCGCACCGCCGGACGTCATCCCTCTTCGCCGCGGCCGCCAGCGCCGCCACCACGGCCGTGACCCGCCTGACCGCCACCGCGGGCGCCGCCGGCCGCGTGTCCGCCACCGCCGCCGTGTCCGTCGTCTCCGTCAGCGCGGCGCTGGTCCTGGCGGCGCCCGCCGCGTCGGCCGCCCCGATCCCGCTGCGGCACCACTGGTCCGGGGGCGGCATCACGGGCGCGGGGCACCACACGGCCGCCGCCCGGCCCGGCCGCACCGAGCACGGCAGACACGTTGATCACGGCAGACCCGTTGAAGACGACGCGCCTCTCGATCACCGCACACCCGCCGGTCACGACGCGCCCCTCGATCACCGCACACCCGCCGGTCACGACGCGCCCCTCGGCCACGACGCGTCCTTCGGTCATGACGCGTCCCCCGGCCGCAGCACGCCCCCCGGCCACGGCACACCGGTTTCCCGCCGCACCCCCGCCGACCACCTCACCGTCACCGTCCACGACTCCGGTTCGGCGGCCACCAACGGCACCTTCGAGCTGTACTGCCACCCGGGCGGGGGCAACCACCGTCAGATCCAGGGCGCCTGCGCCAAGCTGGACGGGATGACGAAGTGGGGCAAAGACCCGTTCGCCCCCGTGCCGCAGGGCGTGAACTGCACGATGATGTACGGCGGCCCGGCCACCGCGCATGTCACCGGGACCTGGGCGGGACGTCCCGTCAACGCGGATTTCCGGCGCACCAATGGGTGTGAGATCAGCCGCTGGGGCCGGTTCGAACCCCTGCTCCCGTCGACCAGTTCCTGACCCGGTTCATGCCCTAGTAGCGCGCCAGGTCAGGACGAGGGGCACATGTCGGGCGTGCGGTGAGTCGCACAAGCCCGTGGCATTACCTCCTCGTCATCCGCCTCCGCGCCTGGGGCAAGTGCCCGTAGACTCCATTCCAGCGATCCGCCACGGTGGGTCGGCAAGGTGCGGTAACAGGGAGGAAGCGTCGTCGTGAGCAGCAGGCCATCCCGAGGCGCTGCTCGCCTCGCAGCCATACTCGACGCCCTCCCCGACGCGCTGTTGCTCGTCAACTGCAACGGCACGGTCGTCAACGCCAACTCCATCGCGCTGGAGACCTTCGAGGCGCCGGGCACGGCCCTGGTGGGGCGCGGGCTGCTCGATCTGCTGCCCTCCTTCGACTCCAAGCGCATCCCGGGCTCCATGCGGCGCCGGGACGAGGACACCGAGGGCGGCCGGACGAAGCCGACCCGCATGGTCGCGCGGCGGACGGACGGGACCGAGCTGCTGGTCGAGGTGACCAGCGCCAACCTGGAGGACGGGCGCACCCCGTACGAGTCCGCCTTCGAGGCCGCGTACGCCGATCACCGCAATGGCTACACGGGCAATGAGCTGCTGATGCTCGTCGTCCGTGATCTGACCGGGACGCTGGACACCGAGACCGAGCTGGCCCGCCAGCAGCGGCAGACCGAGATGATCCTGCGGGCGGCGGCCGAGGGCGTGGTCGGTGTGGACTCCGAGGGCAAGGTCGTCCTGGTCAATCCGTCCGCCGCGCAGATCCTGGGGTTCCGGGCGAGCGAGCTGGGCGGCAAGGAGCTGCACCCGCTGATTCACCACTCGCGGGCGGACGGCTCGGCGCTGCCGTGGGAGGACACCCCGCTGGCCGACACCCTCAAGTCCGGGCGCAAGCACCGGGTGCGCGGGCAGGCGCTGTGGTCGAAGGACGGGCGGGCGGTGCCCGTCGATCTGACGACGGCGCCGGTGCGGGACGGCGATCAGCTCGTCGGCGCGGTGATGACCTTCACCGACCGCCGTGCGTTCGACTCGCTGGCGGCCCGGCACACCCAGCTGCTGGCGGTGCTCGACCAGGCGCTGCGCGGGCCGCTGGAGGAGCTGAAGGGCGAGCTGGGCACGCTCGCCTCCGACCCGGCCGGCCAGCTCTGGCCCGAGGCGAACCAGATCCTGCACCACCTCGCGGCCGGCCACGCCCGGATGACGACGCTGGTGGACAACGTCCTGAGCTATCAGCGGCTGGACTCCGGCAAGGAAAAGCTCAACCGCACGAAGGTTTCGCTGGACGGTGTGGTCGCGGCGGGCGTGGAGGGCGCGATCGAGCTGATCGGTCCCGGCCGGGCGCAGTTCGCGGTGCATGCGCCGCCGATAGAGGCGACGGTCGACGCGGAGCGGATCGCCCAGGCGCTCTCCCATCTGATCGCGGATGTCGCCGGGGTGGACTCGACGGGCCGGATGGCGGCCGGTGAGGCTGCCGTCGGCGGGCGTTCGGGGCCGATCCCCGGCGATTCGACGATCGTGGTGGCGGCGGCCAAGCGCGGTGACGTCGTACGGATCGAGGTGCGCGGCCCGTTCGACGGCGGCGACCCGGTCCATGAGCCGATCGTCCGCGGGATCGTGCGGCAGCACGGCGGGCTGATGCAGACGCACGAGGTGCCCGGCGGCGGGCCCGGCGCGGGCGGCAGTGCGTATGTCCTGGAGCTGCCGGTGGTGGCGGACGGCACGACGGTGGACGGCGCGACGGGCGGCGCGGACCGGGCGGACGGGCCGACCGGCAATGAGACGACGGTGATGCCGGTACCGGCTGCCCATGCGCGGGGCACCCGGGGCAATGCGGCGGACACCGGCGATGGCGCGGGCAATGGCGCGGATCACGGCTCGGGCGACGGCACCGGCAAGGGCTCGGGCAATGACGATCAGGGGCCGGGCGGCGAAGGGCACGAGGGCGGCGACGAGGGCCGCCCCGGTGGGTCCGGCGGTCCTGGCGGCTCCGGTGGTCCCGGCGGTTCCGGTGGGTCCGGTGGGCCGCTCGGCGGCAGTGGCGGTGGCGCGGAGCGCGGCGCAGTGGTGCCGGAGCAGGCGCGCGGGGCACAGCCGACCGGGCGTCGCCGTGCGCGGCACTCGGGCGCGGAGCAGGGCACGGAGCACGGCACGCACCCGGGCGGCCCGGCCACGGGAGCGGGCGCGGTGCCGGGGGCCGGTGTGGCGCACGGTGCCATGGACGACGGTGGGACGGGGACGGGCGGAACGGGTCCCGGGGCGGCCGAGGGCGGCCGCGGGGCTCATCCGCCGCACGGTGACGGCGCGCCGGGTACGCAGGGCGGCCGGCCGGCGGACGGTACGGGGCTGCCGCCGGGCATGACGGGTGCCGAGTCCGTACCGCCGACCGGACGGCGCCGGGGACGGCAGGACGCCACGGAGGGTGGCGGGCTGCCCGCGCTCCCCTCCGGAACGGGCCGGCCATCAGGATCGGGGCAGCAGCCGGGACACGGTCCGGTGGCGGGCGCGCAGGGCGGGCCGGCGGCCGGTCCCCAGGGGCCCGCGGCGACGCCTTCGGCCAACGGGCAGGCGCCGGCTCCGGTCCCCCCGCAGGGATCGGCTCCGGCTCCCGCGCAGGGATCGGCTCCGGTTCCTGCCCGGGCGCTTCCTGGCCGTCCACAGATTCCCGGGCAGGCGTCGGCCTCGGGTCAGACACCGGTTCCGGGTCAGACCCCGGCTCCGGGTGGGCCGCATGTTCCCGGTCAGACCCCGGCTCCGGGCGGGCCGCAGGGCCTCGGTCCCGTACAGCCGAGCGGTCGGCGGGCGCGCCGGGCGCTGGCCGAGGCGCCCGAACGGTCCGCGCAGGGTGAGCGGGAGCGGGCATCGGCGGCCGCCGCCTCCGGGGCGCAGCAGCAGGCCGGCGCGCGTACCGCCTTTGCGCTGCCGCCCGCCGCGGCGGACCGCACCCCGCAGTCGCTGCCCGCGACCGCCGACCAGGTGCCCGCACAGGCCGGTCCGCACGAGGCCGCCGCTCCGCACGACGCCGCCGGTCCCCAGGAGAGCGCCGGCACGGGACGCCGTCGGGCGCGCCGGCCGGTGGCCAACGGGCCTGAGCAGGCGAGGCCCGGCGGAGAGCCGGGGTACGAGCTGGAAGCCGCCGTCAACTCCGGTGCGGCGCAAGGCGGGTGGGACGGCGAGCCGACCGGCCGGCGGCGGGCCAGACGGGCCGCGGCCGAGGAGCGGGCGGCGGCCGCCATGGCCGATTCCGAGTCGTCCGGCACGTTCGTGGCGGGCCCGGAAGGGCTCGTGACGCAGCACACCGAGCCGTCGGAGGCGACGGGTACGGCCACCGGCACGGCGCCCGGGATCGCCCAGGGCCAGACACCGGCCCAGGCCCAGGCCCAGACGCCGACCCCGGACGCGAGTGCGCCTCAGGCGCCCAACGCGCCCCAGCCACCCCGCGCACCCGCCACCACCCAAGACCCCCAGAACCCCCAGAACCCCCCGTACTCCCAGGCGCCCAGCGCTCCCGCCCCCACCGGCCGTCGGCGCGGTCGCCCCAGCCCCGCCGAAGAGGCCGCGGAGCAGGCACCCGTACCCCCGCAGGGCGGCCCCGCCGCCACCCCGCACCGTCAGCCGCTGCCGCCCGCCGCCGAGGACGACGCGCACGCCGCGGGGCACTCCCACGGGCGGGCGTTCAGCGTGCGCACGCTCGGGCAGGGCGTGCCGTTCACCCAGCAGATCGCCGACCAGCAGCGCCCGCAGATGCCCCCGGGCAGCACGCCCCCCGGCAGCACGCCCCCGGGCACCCCACCGCCCGGCAGCACACCACCCGGCGGTACGTCCGCGGGTTCGGGCCGCCGCCGTAAGCTCGCCGCGCCGCCGCAGGAGGGCGCGGCCGCCGGGTCGATGCCGGCCGAGGCACGTCCGCACCCCGGCGCACCGCAGCCTCGGCAACAGCAGCCCGGACCGCCGGCGCCGAACCAGGCCCCCGCCCAGCCGCCGTCCCCGCCGCAGCCGCAGCCGCATCTGATGGACGCCGGCGAGGGGCGGGCCTTTGCCATCTCCGCGCCCGACGAGGGCAGCGAGGGCCCCGAGCCGCTGGACGGCCCGAACGGCGCCATAGAGGTGATGGACCGTCAGCCCATGCCGATGGACGACGAGTTGCCGCCGGAGCCGCTGGACAACCCGCGCCGGCTGCTGGTCTGGCCGGCGCCGGACGTCGCCACCCAGCAGGCGCTCAGCGACCGCGGCTACCGCCCCGTCATCGTCAACTCCCGCGAAGAGGTGGACGCCCAGATCGCCGCGTACCCTGCGGCGCTCTTCGTCGACCCGCTGACCGGGCCGATCACCCGCACCGCCCTGCAGTCACTGCGCCAGGCGGCGGGGGCGGCCAAGGTCCCGGTGCTGGTGACCGCCGGTCTGGGGCAGGCCACCCGGGAGGCCGCGTACGGCGCCGACCCGGCGGTCCTGCTCAAGGCGCTGGCCCCGCGCGACAGTGAGGTCCACCCGCCGCGGGTGCTGCTGATCGAGGAGAACGACGCCATCGCGGGCGCCCTGACCACCTCGCTGGAGCGGCGCGGGATGCAGGTCGCACGGGCCGGCGGCGACGCCGACGCGGTCACCCTCGCGACGCAGATGCGGCCGAATCTGGTCGTGATGGACCTGATGCAGGTACGCCGCCGTCGGGCCGGGATCGTCGACTGGCTGCGCGCCAACGGCCTGCTCGACCACACGCCGCTGGTCGTCTACACCTCCGCCGACATGGACCCGGCGCAGCTGCCGCGGCTGGCGGCCGGCGAGACGGTGCTCTTCCTCGCGGAGCGCTCCACGAGCGCCGAGGTGCAGGCCCGGATCGTCGACCTGCTCGCCAAGATCGGCACGAACTGACCTGTACTGAGCTGTACTGAGCTGAACTGACCGCGGTGGGCGGCGGGCGGCGGCCGGACGCCCCTGCCGCCGCCGTCGCCCGGCCGCCGCCGGCTCACGCCAGCAACGTCACCTCCAGCTCGCCCTCCGCGTACTGCCGGCGCAGCACCTTCTTGTCGAACTTCCCCACGCTCGTCTTCGGCACCGCCGGGATCACCGCCCACCGCTCCGGCAGCTGCCAGCGCGCGATGCGCTCACCGAGGAACGCCTTCAGCTCCTCGTACCCGATGGTCGCGCCCTGGTGGAGCACCACCGTCGCCAGCGGCCGCTCGCCCCACTTGTCGTCCGGTACGGCGACCACCGCGGCCTCCGCGACATGCGGATGGGCCATCAGATGGTTCTCCAGCTCGACCGAGGAGATCCATTCGCCGCCGGACTTGATGACGTCCTTGGCGCGGTCGGTCAGGGTCAGATAGCCGTTCGGGGTGATGGTGCCGACATCGCCGGTGCGCAGCCAGCCGTCGGGGCTGAACTTGTCCTCGGGGCGGAGCGGTCCGCTCTGTGCGCCGCCGTAGTAGGCACCGGCGATCCACGGGCCGCGGACCTCCAGTTCGCCCGCGGCCTTGCCGTCGGAGGGCAGCTGTTCGCCGCCCGGGCCGATCAGCCGCGCCTCGACGGAGGCGGGGAAGCGGCCCTGGGTGGCGCGGTAGGCCCACTCGTCGTCGCCGCTGACTCCGGCCGGCGGGTGGGCGACGCTGCCCAGCGGAGAGGTCTCGGTCATGCCCCAGGCGTGCACGACGCGGATGCCGTGCCGCTCCTCGAAGCCGCGCATCAGGGCGGGCGGGCAGGCGGAGCCGCCGATGACGACGGTCTGCAGACAGGCGACATCCCGTTTCGCGGCGTCGAGTTCGGCGAGCAGGCCCTGCCAGATGGTGGGCACGGCGGCGCCGATGGTGGGCCGTACGGTCTCGATCATCTCGGCGAGCGGCGCGGGCTGCAGGAAGCGGTCCGGCATCAGCAGCGAGGCACCGGCCATGAAGGCGGCGTGCGGCAGGCCCCAGGCGTTGACGTGGAACATCGGCACGACCGGCAGCGTGATGTCGCGGGAGCTGAGCGCGAACGCCTCGGCGGTGTTGACCTGCATCGAGTGCAGATACAGCGAACGGTGGCTGTAGAGCACGCCCTTGGGGTCGCCGGTGGTCCCCGAGGTGTAGCAGAGCGCCGCGGCCTCCCGCTCGTCGATCTCCGGCCAGTCGTAGCTCTCCGGCCGCCCGGCGATCAGCTCTTCGTAGTCGTGCACCCGCGCCGGGCCGCCCGCCACCAGGGAGTGGTCGCCGGGGCCGACGACGACGACGTGCTCGACGTTCGGCAGCTGGGGCAGCAACGGGGCGAGCAGCGGCAGCAGGCTGCCGTTGGCGAGCACGACCCGGTCCTCGGCGTGGTTGATGATCCACACCAGCTGCTCGGCGGGCAGCCGCAGATTGAGCGTGTGCAGCACCGCCCCCATGGAGGGGATCGCGAGATAGGCCTCCAGGTGCTCCGCGTTGTTCCACATCAGGGTGCCGACCCGTTCCTCGTCGGCGACCGACAGCTCCTCGCGCAGCGCATGGGCCAGCTGCGCGGCCCGGCGGCCGACCTCGGCGAAGGTGCGCCGGTGCGGATCTCCCTCGGTCCAGGTGATGACCTGCGACTCACCGTGAACCGTCGCCCCATGGGCCAGGATTCGCGAGACGGTGAGCGGTACGTCCTGCATCGTGCTGAGCACCGGGTGCCTCCGCTTTGTTACGGGCGGGTAGTGGTGCTGAGATTGTCAGCGCATACCGATTGGTATGTCACGCCCTCCGAGGTGTGTTCTTACCCTCTCGTGCCGGAATGCGGCCATGAGCGGGGCACGCCCGGGCGCATGACGAGGAGCCGCGAGCCCCCTCGTTGCGTTGTGCGCCTGCCGGTCCTCGCGCTGCCGACGAGGACGGGCCGGGCGCCGCCGAGGGGCCCGGGCCGGTCCGGAAGGCGTGCCCCGGTCGCCCCCGCAGGCGTGACCCGGCACCCCGTCACTCGGTTAGTCGGCTACTCCATTCCCTCCCCTGAAGGAGCATCACATGCGCGCCCGTCTCCGCCGTTTCCTCGTCGCTGCCGCCCTGGGCGGCTTCGGTGCGCTCGCCTGCGGTTCCGCTCAGGCGGCGCCGCAGGCCGCACCGGCGCAGCGGCCTTCAGGTGACGGTCCTTCACTCGGGCGGCCGCTCTTCGGCGGGCAGTTCGATCCCGTCGCCGGTATGGGCGGAGGGGTGATCTCCGGGGGTGGGAGGTCGGTGTTCACCCAGGCCGGCAGCAGGGCCTGAGACCGCGGAGACGGGGGCGGGTCGCCGGGGCCGGAGCGGCCACCCGTCTCCGGCGGCCCGGCTCCCCCTCACGCCCCGCCCCCTCAAGATCTCCGCTCAGCCGCCGGCGTCACCGCCTGGAGGACCAGCACCGAGAGATCGTCCTCGACCGGGCCGGTGCCGAAGTCGTGGGCGGCGCGCCGTACGTGTTCGGCGAGGGCCTTGGCGCCCAGGCCCATGCCGTCGCGCATCACCTCGATCAGGCCGTCGTTGTCGTCCAACTGCCAGTTGCCGCAGCGGCGTTCGGTGACGCCGTCGGTGACGCACAGCAGCGTCTCGCCCGGTGCGAGGGCGAAGGAGCTGGCGTGGAATTCGGTGCCCTCGTCGATGCCGAGCAGCATCTGGGGGTCGGAGGCCGGCTCCACGACGCCGTCGACGAACATGTGCAGCGGCGGCGGGTGGCCGGCGCTGGCGACCGTGCAGCGGGCCCCGGGGACGCCCTGGTCGACCTCCAGCTCCCCGTACAGCAGACTCAGGAAGCGGGAGGTGGCCTGCTCGCCGCCCAGTTCCACCGCCTCCGCACTCTCCTCTGCCATGGCCAGATTCAGCCTGCCGAGCACCGACTCGACGCCATGGCCCTCGCGGGCCAGCAGCCGCACCAGATGGCGGGCGAGTCCGGTGACGGACATCGCTTCGGGGTCCTTGCCCTGGACGTCCCCGAGCAGGAAGCACCAGCGGCGGTCACCCATCGGGAAGACGTCGTAGAAGTCGCCGCCGACGGTCTGCCCCTCGCCGTGCGGCTCATAGACGATCGCGGTGTCGACGCCGGGGATGCTGGCGAGCGTGGCGGGCAGCTGCCGGCGCTGGAGCGCCAGGCTGATCGTGGTCTGCCGGGTGTACTGGCGGGCGGTGAAGACGGCCTGGGCGACCCGGCGTGCCACGTCCTCGACCATCCGCACCACGGTGTCGGTCATCTGGAGGTGCCCCGCCCGGCCGAGCAGCAGCATGCCCTGATCGGTGTCGCGGGCGACCAGGGGGAAGGAGAGCGCGGACCCGCCCGAGGGGGCGGCACCGGCGCATTCCGGCCAGGGCCAGGGGTTGCCGGCGGTGCGGATGATGTCGGACGGCGGGTCCCGTTCCAGCTCCGCGCGGAGGGGGGTGATCCGCCGCTCGTCGACGTGCCAGACCCGCGACAGCTGCACCCCGCCGCCGTCCGTGGTGAGCCAGATGGCGCACCAGTCGGCGAGCCGGGGCACCAGCAGCTGGGCGGCGAGCGCGGTGACCATGTCCTGGTCGAGCTGCCCGGCCAGCAGTTCGCTGGTCTCGGCGAGGAAGGACGGGCCGCCGCGGTCGGCCCATTCGGCGGCGAACCCGTGCGGGCGGCCGCGCGGGGTCACGGGGTGGCCCAGGCGTACGGGAGGCTCGGGGCCGCGCGACTCGCGGCGGGGCGCGGCGGGCGCGGCGCGGGCGCGCAGCGGCTCGCCCTCGGTGGCCTCCAGGCGGAACCAGACGGTCTTCACGGCATGGCGGTAGGTCACGCCCCAGGACTCCGCCAGCGCGCTCACCAGCTGGAGTCCGAATCCCGGCTCTCCGGTGCGGGCGTCGACCCCGCCGCGTACGCCCCGGGCGGGATGGCGGTCGGAGACCTCCACCACGACGCCCACCTTGGCCGGGCGGCGCTCCCCGTCGCTCTCGGAGGCCGCCGGCCCGTCGTGCTCCAGGCGGCAGGTCACATCGATGTCGGTACCGGCGTACATCACGGCATTGGTGACCAGCTCGCTGGTGAGCAGGACGGCATCGTGGATGAGCTCGGCGCTGATCGCCGCCGCACCGGTCCCTGCCGTGGCGGGCGGGGTCGTCGCCCGCTCGGTGAGCAGCGCGCGCACGAATTTACGTGCGCCGGCGGCCGCGAGCTGGTTCGCGGGCAGCCCTTTCCGGGACACGGATTCCGTCGTGTACGGGGAGGACAGCGCTACCACTGTGCCCCCTGAATATGCCGGGAAAAACTGATTACAAGCGCTTTATACTATGTCATATCTGCCCAAATGGATCACCCCGCTCGACCGGCTTCTCCGCAACGATCATTGGGGGGATGGTGTGCCATGGCGCTCGACCCGGCCCGGCCCGAGTCTGCTTCCCCGCCCCCGGAGCCTCCCGAGCCCACTGAGCCCCCGCAGCCCCCCGTTCCCCGGCACGACGGGCAGTGGGTACGCACCAGTGAGCTACGGCCTCTCCTCGCGGCGATGATGGCGCTGCGGGACGGGGATTTCACCGCCCGCGCGGATATCCCGCAGGACGGCTCCTCCACGGACGGCGTGGTGGCCGACATGACGGGCGTCCTCAACCAGATCGCCGCCCGCAACGCCCATCTCGCCTCCGAGCTGCAACGCGTCCGCAGCGAGATCATCCGGCAGGGCCGCCTGGACGAGCGGATCTCCGCCAGCCCCGGCCAGGGGACCTGGACGACGAACATCGAGGCGGCCAACACCGTGCTCCAGGCACTGGTGGTCCCGCTCGCCAAGGCCACCCGGGTACTGGACGCGGTGGCAGACGGCGACCTGACCCAGCGGGTCGATCTGCACGACGGCAACCGCGCGCTCCGCGGCGATCTGCGCCGGCTGGGCAGCGGGGTGAACCGCATGGTCGACCAGCTGTCGCTGTTCACCGGCGAGGTCACCCGGGTCGCCCGCGAGGTCGGCACCGAGGGCCGGCTGGGCGGCCGGGCCAAGGTCCAGGGGCTCTCCGGCGACTGGCTCCATGTGACCGAGGCGGTCAACACCATGGCGTCGCGGCTGACCGCCCAGGTCAGGGACATCGCCGTGGTCACCACCGCGGTGGCCACCGGCGACCTGACCCAGCAGGTGACGGTCGAGGCGACCGGCGAGCTGCTGGAGCTGAAGCTCACCGTCAACAAGATGGTCGACCAGCTGCGGGCCTTCGCCGACGAGGTCACCCGGGTCGCCCGCGAGGTCGGCACCGAGGGCCAGCTCGGCGGCCGGGCGCAGGTCAGGGGCGTCTCCGGGGTCTGGAAAGACCTCACCGACAACGTCAACTTCATGGCGTCCAACCTGACCTGGCAGGTCCGCAACATCGCCCAGGTCACGACGGCCGTGGCCAACGGCGACCTGAGTCAGAAGATCACCGTGGACGCCCGGGGCGAGATCCTGGAACTGAAGTCGACGATCAACACCATGGTCGACCAGCTCTCCGCCTTCGCCGACGAGGTCACCCGCGTCGCCCGCGAGGTCGGCACCGAAGGGCGGCTGGGCGGCCGGGCGCAGGTCAGGGGCGTCTCCGGGGTCTGGAAGGACCTCACGGAGAGCGTCAATTTCATGGCGGACAACCTGACCTCCCAGGTCCGCAACATCGCCCTGGTCGCCACCGCCGTCGCGGAGGGCGACCTCGGCAAGACGATCACCGTCGAGGCCAAGGGCGAGATCCTGGAGCTCAAGACCACGATCAACACCATGGTCGACCAGCTCTCCGCCTTCGCCGACGAGGTCACCCGCGTCGCCCGCGAGGTCGGCACCGAAGGAAACCTCGGCGGTCAGGCGCAGGTCAGGGACGTCTCCGGGGTCTGGAAGGACCTCACCGACAACGTCAACTTCATGGCGCTCAACCTGACCTCCCAGGTCCGCAACATCGCCCAGGTCACCACCGCCGTGGCCAACGGCGACCTGTCCAAGAAGATCGACGTCGACGCCCGCGGCGAGATCCTGGAGCTGAAGGACACGGTCAACACGATGGTCCAGCAGCTGCGGGCGTTCGCGGACGAGGTGACCCGGGTGGCCCGCGAGGTCGGCACCGAGGGCCGGCTCGGCGGCCGGGCCCAGGTCCACGGCGTCTCCGGCGTGTGGAAAAACCTCACCGACAACGTCAACTCCATGGCCGACAACCTGACCTCCCAGGTCCGCAACATCGCCCAGGTCGCCACCGCCGTCGCCAAGGGCGACCTGTCCAAGAAGATCGACGTCGACGCCCGCGGCGAGATCCTGGAGCTGAAGACGACGATCAACACGATGGTCGACACCCTGTCGTCGTTCTCGTCCGAGGTGACCCGGGTGGCCCGCGAGGTCGGCAGCGAGGGCCAGCTCGGCGGCCAGGCCCGGGTCGAGGGCGTCTACGGCACCTGGAAGCGGCTGACCACCAGCGTCAACGAGCTGGCGCTGAACCTGACCACGCAGGTCCGGGCGATCGCCGAGGTGGCCAGCGCGGTCACCCAGGGCGATATGTCCGGCTCGATCACCGTGGACGCCCAGGGCGAGGTCGCGGCCCTGAAGAACAACATCAACCTGATGGTCGCCAACCTCCGCGAGACCACCCGCGCCAAGGACTGGCTGGAGTCCAACCTGGCCCGTATCGCCAGCCTGATGCAGGGCCACCGCGACCTGGTCGAGGTCGCCGACCTCATCCTGCGCGAGCTGACCCCGCTGGTGAACGCGCAGTTCGGCGCGTTCTTCCTGGCCGAGGCGGGCGCCGAACCGGGCGAGGGCCTGGAGCTGATCGCCGGTTACGGCACCGGCCAGCCCGAGGGCCGCCGCTCGCTGCCGCGGCTGCGGCTGGGCACCCCCGGCTGGGGCCTGATCACCCAGGCCGCCATGGAGAAGAAACGCATCGTCGTCGACGCCGTCCCGCCCGACTACATCACCATCAGCTCCGGACTCGGCGCGGCGGCCCCGGCCAGCATCGTCATCCTCCCGATCCTCTTCGAGGACCAGGTGCTCGGCGTCATCGAGCTGGCCTCCTTCAGCCGGTTCAGCGAGGTCCACCTCGCCTTCATCGACCAGTTCGTGAACACCATCGGCGTCTCGATCAACACCATCATCGCCAACTCCCGTACGGAGTCCCTGCTGTCGGAGTCCCAGCGGCTGACCGCCGAGCTCCGCCAGCGCTCCGACGAACTCCAGCTGACGAACGCCGAGTTGGAGGAGAAGGCGGCCCTCCTCGCCACCTCCTCCCAGTACAAGTCGGAGTTCCTGGCGAACATGTCGCACGAGCTGCGCACCCCGCTCAACTCCCTGCTGGTGCTCTCCCGGCTCCTCGCCGACAACCCCGACGGCCGGCTCTCCGGCCAGGAGGTGGAGTTCGCCGTCACCATCCACCGCGCGGGCTCCGACCTCCTCCAGCTCATCAACGACATCCTCGATCTGTCGAAGATCGAGGCCGGCCGGATGGACGTCCACCCCAAGGCCCTGCCACTGATCAAGCTGCTCGACTACGTCCGCGCCACCTTCCGGCCGCTCACCGTCGACCGCGGTCTCACCTTCGACGTCAAGGTCGGCGAAAACGTCCCCAAGGAACTCTTCTCCGACGAACAGCGCCTCCAGCAGATCCTGCGCAATCTCCTGTCCAACGCTGTGAAGTTCACCTCCTCGGGCAGCGTGGAACTCATCGTCCAGCGCGTCCCCGGCACGGAATTCGAGGAGGAATCCCTCCGCACCGCCGACGACGTCATCGCCCTCTCCGTCAAGGACACCGGTATCGGCATCTCACCGGAAAAGCTCGACGGCATCTTCGAGGCGTTCCAGCAGTCCGACGGCACCACGAACCGCAAATACGGCGGCACCGGCCTCGGCCTGTCCATCAGCCGCGATATGGCCGCGCTGCTCGGCGGCCGGATCATCGCCGAGAGCGAGCCGGGCGTCGGCTCGACCTTCACCCTGTATGTGCCCGCCCGCTACACGGGCCCCTTCCCCGCCCCGAGCCCCACCGCCGCCACCCGCCCCGCGGACAGCACCGCACAGGCCGGCCCCGCCCGCCCCGTCCTGGCCGAACAGCTCACGGCCACGCCGCCCGGCCCGGCCGCAACCACCTCGCGGAGCAGCCCTTCCGCCGGCGTCAGTGATGTCTTCCCCACCCAGGGGGAACAGGACCAGGCCCCGCACCCGGATACCCCCTCCCCCGACGGCGGCGATGTCACCTGGCCCGAGACCACCCGCCTCAGGGACTGGCTCAGCGGACGCCCCGGCGAGGTACTGGCCGACCGCCGCATCCTCATCGTCGACGACGACATCCGCAATGTCTTCGCGCTCACGCACGTACTGGGCCGGGTCGGCATCAGCGTCAAATACGCCGAGAACGGCCGCGAGGGGCTGGAGGTCCTGGACCGGACACCGGACGTCTCGCTGGTGCTGATGGACATCATGATGCCCGAAATGGATGGTTACGAGATGATCAAGGCGATCCGACAAGCGCCTCGATTCGCGGACCTGCCGGTCATCGCGCTCACCGCGAAGGCCATGCCGGGCGACCGCGAAAGGGCGATCGAGAGCGGGGCCAACGACTACATCCCCAAGCCGGTGGACGTGGACCGCCTGCTGTCCGTGATCTGCGGGCTTCTGGACCCGCAGGAGGGCAATGTGGTCCCGCATCCGGAGGGCGGGCCGGTCCCGCATCCGGAGGGCGAGCCGGTCCCGCATCCGGAGGCCGTCGGCCCTGAGGACGTCGCCCCGGAGAACGTCGGCCCGGAGAACCTCAGCCCGGAGGGCACGGGCCAGGACGCAGCGGGCACGGGCCAGGACGGGCGGGGGATGGCAGCCGGGGAGCAATCATGACGACCGCACCGGACACCTCATCGAGCATCCTCATCGTCGACGACATGGAGGAAAACCTCGTCGCACTGGAAGCCGTACTGGGCTCGCTCACCCAGAAGGTGGTCCGTGCGCGATCCGGCGAAGAGGCCCTGAAGGCCATGCTCCGCGAGGAATTCGCGGTCGTTCTCATCGATGTGCTGATGCCGGGCATGAACGGATTCGAGACGGCCGCCAACATCAAGGGCCTGGACCAGACCAAGGACGTCCCGATCATTCTCCTCACCGGCGCCTCGGTCGACCCGAACTACGCCTACCGCGGCTACACGGTCGGCGCCGCCGACTTCCTCATCAAACCCTTCGACCCCTGGCTGCTGCGCACCAAGGTGAACGTGTTCCTCGACCTCCACCGCAAGAACCGCCAACTCGCCGCCCAGGCCGACCAGTTGAAGCGCCTTCTGACGTCGGACGACCACCCTGGAGGTGAGGGCCCACCGCCCGGCACGACCACGACGGCCACGGCCCCGGCCGCCCCCACGGTCACGACCACGGCAGCCGGCGCGGCAGCCACCACGGCCGGAACGGACGCGGCAGCGCCCCCGCCCGCACCCTCGCCCGCGAGGTCGGGGATGGCCGGGCACCCTCCCATCCCCCCGGAAGGCCCCGGCGCCCCGGCACCTCCGGAGCCGCCCCCGCAGCCCGCGGCACCCGCCGCCGGCGAGGCATCCCGCCTCGCGGAAATCGCCGGCCAGCTCGCCGAGGTGGAACTCCTCCTGCGTGACGCAAAAGGCTCCGACAAGAAGCATCTTGCCGACCGCATCACCGAACTGGAGGAAGCGGTCGGCCGGTTGATGGTCAGCCGGGGGACGTGAACCTTAAACCCTTGAGCTTTCCCGGCTGCTCTTTCCACGAGGCCCCGGCACCTTGTCGACAGTGAAGGCGTATATTCCCCCCAGGGCGAATATCGCCAGATACTGAGCCCAGATGGCGTGATCCAGCACCCTGTTTACCGCGATGAGCACGCCGGCCCAGAGAACAGTAAATACAATCTTGCCCATCAGGATTTCCCAATCCTTCAGGCGAGAGACGAGAGGCAGGCGGTGGCGCCGCCCGCAACGGTCTTCTTCGCGAGGTCCGAGGCGAGGTCCGAGGCGACGTCCCTGCTGACGTACCGGCCGACGACCAGCGCCCCGGCCCCGCCCGCCACCGCACCCGAGGCAAGGCTCTTCATTGAATTTCCCCATTCAACTTTTTCACGCAGGGCGGTATGGGTCAGATACCGCGCCCGTTCTTGGTCATCCACGAACGTACTAGTCCGCATCTCTATCGGGAACCCAGGGCGCGGATCTTGAGCTGTCTTGATTTTGAGGATTCTGTGAAACTCACACGCGGCAGTCCATCGTGGTGTTTCGGCTGACTGATAGCTCAATGTCCGGGTATCCGCAGTCGCGAGCGCGTCGAGAAGCACGCACGCAGTACGAGGCTTCTCTTCCCAACTCCCTCAGACACAAGAGCAGTTCACATGCATGGGTCATGAGCGCAGCCCGCCCGGGAATTTCCGAGGGCCGTGACGTGGACCCAGGCCACACAAAGGAGTGACCGGGGGCGCTTGACGATCAGAAGGAGCGAACGGACCGGTGGGCCCGGCGGGCGGCACAGTGCGCCCGGACGGAGCCGCCGTTGCCCTCCCCCAGAGCTGTCCTCGCACCACAGCAGACAGCAGACAGCAGACAGCAGACACTCTCGCCGCATGCCCCGGCCGGACGGTGCACTGATGCACTGACGCGCCTGTGGATGTGAGGCTCCCGAAGCTACGCGTAACGCGGGAGGTCCTGCGTCGTGGTGGTCCACTCGCCGATGGTGACGTCCTCGCCGTAGACGAATTCCTTACGGGTCGCATAGCGGGGGCCACTCGGCGTCGGATGGATATCGGAGAGCACCGCGCCCGAGCCCGTACGCGGGTCGAAGATCGCGTACACAGGAATACCGAGCAGGGGGTAGTCGCGCATTTTGCTCACCCAGTCGTTGTCCGGGTTGGAACGGGAAACGACTTCGATGGCAGCAAGGAGCGTACGGGGATCGAAGGCCCCCTCGACCTCCATGTCCGCCTCGGCGATCACCATGACATCGGGGTGACGCATGATGCCCTCGGCCTGGCTCTCCACGTCGGGAGTTCCCGTATGGGCCACCGGTAGTTCCGGCATCACCTTTTCAAGGCGTTTACGGACACGTAGCGTGGTCAACTCGTGCGGCCCGACGGGCGCCCTGCTGTCGTGAACGATCCCTTCCTTCGTGATCTCGAACTTGCCTGGAAGGGTGTCGTCCATGGACTGAACGAACTCCCGCATGGTCTGGTACAGAAGGGCGTCCCGCTGCGCGTCATCGGGGGCCATCGTCATGGCGCTCGCTCCTCATCTCTGTCGGCATCTCTGCCGGCGTGTCCACCGGAGTCCTCAGCTTCATGCTGGGCGGCTCCTTGCTCTGAGGCTCCGGGTGGCGGCAGTCACGGCAGAGGCCCGGGGCGGTGGCGCGGAAGGCCCGCTCGCAGCCGTCGCAGGTCTGGAGCGGGGGTGGGCCCGGGGGTGGGCCCGGGGGTGCGGCGGCGCAGGGCGGTGTGGGGGCCGCCGGGAGGGGTGGGGGCAGGAGCTCCGTGAGCCGGTGGGCGAGCAAGGCCGCCGGGTGGCGGAGCGTGGGTGGGAGGCCCGCGGTCAGGGCGCTGCGTACGGCGTCCGGGGAGGCGCCGCGTTCCAGCCAGGCGGCGACGGGCGGGGCGAGGCGGTGGATGTCCCGTACGGAGAGCAGGAGGCGGGGGTCGTCGCGGCGGAGGTTCGCCAGGAGGGCGGCGGCCGGGGTGTGGTGCGCGCGGGTCACGGGCTCCGGTGGCTGCGGTGCGGGGCAAGGCCTTGGCGCGGGGTCCGGCTGCGGGGATTGCCTTACGGGGGCCGGGTCCGGCGCGGGAGGGGGCGGTTCGACGGCGGTGCGGCGTTTGGCCTGCTCGGCGGCCTCGCGGGCGCGGCGGGCGCGGGTCGCCTCCGGGTTGTTGTACGAGATGGTGACCGTGACCACTCGCCCGT
Organism: Streptomyces sp. NBC_00400; assembly: GCF_036048035.1. NCBI lineage: Bacteria > Bacillati > Actinomycetota > Actinomycetes > Kitasatosporales > Streptomycetaceae > Streptomyces > Streptomyces sp. NBC_00400. Next base: position 3,913,656 of record NZ_CP107940.1, read on the forward strand.
CATCAGTGCGCCGCCGGACCCGTTCGAGGTAGCCGTACGCCTCCAACTCCCGTAACGCAGCGGCGATCCGGTCCCGTCCCTCCGGGAAGCGCTTGGCCAGCGAGCGGATATCGACCGGCGCGCCCTCGGGCAGCGACTGGATGTGGGCGGCGAGCCCGATCGCGAGGCCGGACAGGGAGCGGTGCTGGGTGAGGTGGTTGCCGACGATCGTGTAGCCGGGGTCCTGGTACTCGGTGACCTTGCGGACGCCGGCCGGGGATCGCCGAATCTCGTACTGGGCGCGCGCAGGCGCATTAAGCTTTTGCTCAGCCATCAGGAAGCGTTCTCTTCCTCGTTGGTCAGGCCCTCGATCGGGATGCCAGTCCCGGCCGGGGGCCGTCGCATGTGTGCGGGTTTTTGGGGTTGTTGTTGCCGAGCGTGCATGGACGAGGGCAGCGGAGGCGAGCCTTCCGGTCATGGATCACCCGAGCGAGTGACGGCGGGGTGCACCGGGGCGGGCCGGGCGGGGTCGGGCTGGGTTGGACCGGTTTCTCTACCTGGGGTGATGGGTCTTTTACGGGCCGAAGCCCCGGCGCTCGGCGCACCGACGCCCGGCTTCCCGGCGTCCGGTTTCCCGGCCTCCGGTTGACGGGCCGCCAGTCGTCTCCCCTCCACCCCCGGGCCTCATCGGCCCCACATCGGCAGGTCGAATTCCGCCCAGACCGTCTTGCACGGGAACGGCCCCCGACAGGTACCCCAGCGGTCGGCCAGCGCTTCGACCAAGACCAGTCCATGACCCGATTCCCGTAGCCCTGCCGCCTGTGGGGCCGGGAGCCCGTCACCGCGCGCGTCCGTCACCTCGATACGGAGCGTGTCCGCGTCAGACAGCACGGCAAGGCGGAAATCGCGGCCCGGCAAGCGCCCGTGCGTGGCGGCGTTCGCGGCCAGATCGGCGATGACGAGGGCCGGGGATTCGAACGGCAGGCCCCAGGACCGGAGTTGTTCGGTGGCGAGAAGCCGCGCGAGGCGCGCGCCCCGGCGGGTGGCGGAGAGCTGGACCTTGAACTGGAGCTTGTACTCGGCGATTTCCTGATTCATGTCACTCAGCGTGGTCGGGCGTGCTTACGCTGAATAGTGATGACGCCAGTACGCATGGTGATGTCCAGGATTTGTCCAGGGGCGTCCCCGCTGTCCAGGAGGTGGAAGCGGATGAATGTTGACGGTGCGGAAGACGGGGGCTGGGAACTCGACCCGGAAGACGATGCCCAGGCGGCCGTGGAGACGGTCGGGCGCCAGCTCAAGTTGTGGCGGGAGGCGGCAGGTCTGCGCCCTGCCGAGTTCGGGGCAGCCATCGGCTACGGGGAGAACCTGATCTACAAGATCGAGCGCGGCACCCGTATCCCGCGCCCGGAGTTCCTGGACAAGGCCGATGAGGTCTTGGGCGCGGGCGGCAAGGTCGCCGCGATGAAGAAGGACGTGGAGCTGGCCCGGTACCCGAAGAAGGTCAGGGATCTCACGAGGTGGGAGGCCGAGACGGTCGAGCTGGGGGCGTACGGCAGCCACAATCTGCATGGACTGTTGCAGACGGAGGAGTACGCGCGGGCGCTGTTCGAGATGCGACGGCCGGCCTGGACCCAGGACAAAGTAGATCGCTTAGTGTCCGGCCGCATGACCCGAGGGTCAATTTTCGACCGCGCCCCCGCTCCAGCCCTCTCATTCGTCCAGGAAGAGGTGACGCTTCGCCGCCCCCTCGGAGGCAAAATGATCCTACGCCGACAGCTCGAACGTCTGTTGGAGGTAGGTCAGTTGCGGAGCGTCGAGATCCAGGTGATGCCGACCGACCGCGAAGACCACGCAGGAATGGGAGGTGAGATCGAGGTGCTGAAATTCGGAGACGGGACAGCAGTGGGCCACTCACCGAGCCAGTTCGGCAGCCGCTCGATCTCGCAGCCGAATCAGATCCGAATCCTCGAGCTGCGCTACGGCGTCATCCGGGCCCAGGCTCTCTCACCCCGGGAGTCACTGGCCTTCATCGAAAAAGTGCTGGGAGAGACATGACCCTCAAGCCCTCTGCCGGAAGCGTTGCCGAGCTGGAGTGGACCAAGAGCAGCTACAGCGACAACGGCAACAGCAACGAGTGCGTCGAAGTCGCCTGGCAGAAGAGCAGCTACAGCGGCCAGGGCAACGGCAACGAGTGCCTCGAAGTCGGCTGGGAGAAGAGCAGCTACAGCGACAGCAGCAACGGCCACGACTGCATCGAAGTCGCCACCACCCCCGACACCATCCGCATCCGCGACTCCAAGAACCCCCACGGCCCGCAGCTCCGTCTCCGGCCCTCCGCATGGGCCGACTTCGTCGCGTTTGCCGTCGAAGGGGGTTGAGCGCACGGCTGCTGCCGGGGGTGGGCTCACCTAAGCGGACTTGGCGAACAGATCAGACGCCGAAGCCGACACACTCGGCGGCAACCCAGCCGTCCTGCCCGCTGATCCTCACGTTCGTCCAGTCGGCACTTCCACCGCAGGCGCTGTACCACGAGCCCTTGATGGTGGTGTCCTGGAGAGAGCCACAACGGAGCTTTCCGCCCTTGGCGATCGTCCCGATGGTCGAGTACCGCTCCCCCGGGCCGCTGCGCACGTTGAGCGTGCCCTTGGTGGCGTTGTAGACGTAGCACGTGCCGGCCTTCGCCGAAACACTCTCCGCCGCGAAGGACGGCGCTGCCGCCAGCCCCAGCAGCCCCAGGGCTCCCGCGCTGACGGACGCCGCTGTCTTCACCAAAGCACGCATGACCGTTCCCCCTTGTCTGGGCTGATCCACTAGAAAAACCAAGATCAATTTACGCAGGGTCGGCTCCATGTCAACTTATTGTGTACACAGTCACATTGAATCGACCATTCCGGCATAAGAGCTTCCTGACAGTTGCCGCCTGAGCCTGTCTCGTGCGCGGTGCCGGGGCAGACGTTGGGGTCGGCGGGGTCGAGACCGCAGACGGAGTCCAGGGCGCCTTCGCTGCTGCCGGCGGGCAGGGCGGCGTCCTCGCAGCGGCTGCTGGTTGGTGGCGGTTGCTCAGCGGTGCTGTTTGTGATCTTTCGCGACGGCCCTTCAGGATCTGCACCCCGACAAAACAGATGCCGCAGACTGCACCGCAGCGTAATGTGTGATCCTGGCTGCTGCCTATTACCTGGCCGTTGATACGGCCACAGCTTCGGGAGGGCTTGATGGTTGCGGACATCGTCAGGACTTGGGTGGCGGGCTGGGCCTTGTCCCGGCGGACGCCTCCGCCTGTCAAGAAGCCCTGGGGGTTCTCTATCGAGGTGGCCGGCAACCCCGACGAAGTGGGACGCCATGTCCTGCCCGAGGCCGAGGAGTCGTTGGTTCGCAGCGCCGCGGCCTCGGTGTCCGTGCCGCGGACCTGGATGAAGATGCCCGCGGAGCCGGAGGAGATCGAGTCCTGGCTGCCTCAGGGGTGGGTGATGGAGGAGGCCGGCCATCTGATGGCCGTTGACCTGATGGCCACGGACCCGGTCGCGCCTGCGGGGTACACCGCGACCGTGGAGACCATGGGAGCCGTCACCTACGCTCGGGTGCTGGATGCGGCGGGCGAGCTGGCGTCCCAGGGGCAGATGGCATCCCTCGGGGAAGCTGTGGTCGTGGACCGGATGGTGACCGAGGCGGCCCATCAGCGGCGCGGGCTGGGCAACTTCGTGATGCGGACGCTTGCCGACCGCGCCCTGGAGACGGGCGCGGTCCTCGGCGTTCTGGGCGCGACCGATGCCGGGCGCGCGCTGTACGAGACGCTGGGCTGGAAAAAGCACACGACGCTGGCGGAGTGCAGCTACCGGCCCTGAAGCAGGGAGAAGGCCGCGGCGGGGCGCCGACGTGTCAAAGGGCCTCGGGCGCTTTGCTCCTGGGCCCGCCCGCGTCACCCGTGTTGAGCGTGCCGGCCGGTTCGAAGAGAAGGATGGCGGTCTCCTCCTCGGCCACCGGGCAGTGCTCGACGCCTCGGGGAACGACTATCAGCTCGCCGGGGCCTAGGACCACATCACCGTCCCTGAGCCGGATGGTGAGCCGGCCGCTGACGACCATGAGCAGTTCGTCGGTGTCTTCGTGCGTGTGCCAGACGAACTCCCCGTGCAGCTTGGCGAGTTTGACCTCGTAGTCGTTCAGGTCGGCGATCTTCTTCTGTGACCACAGGTCGCTGAACTGCGAGAGCTTGTCGGTGAGATTGACGGGAGCGGGAGAGTTGGTCATGCCTTGAGACTGCCGTGCCCCTGCTCCGGCGGTCTTGTACGTTCCTGGCATGACAGGAGGAGGCCCGCCCCGTACGACGATCAGCGCCTGGCGGCCGCCGGTCCCGGGCATCGCCGAGGTCTTCCACGCGCACTTCACCGAGCACGCGTACCCGTCCCACACGCATGACACCTGGGCCCTGATGATCCTCAATGACGGGGCGGTCGACTTCGCCTGTGACCGCCACCGTCATGGCGTGACCGGCTCCGACACGGTCGTCCTGCTGCCTCCCGGGGTCGCCCATGACGGCAGGACGGTCACCGCGGCGGGCTTCCGCAAGCGCGTGCTCTACCTCGACGCGGCCGTGCTTCCCGAGGGCCTGACCGGCCGCGCGGTGGACGGCCCGGTCTTCGGCGATACGCTGCTGCGCCATCGCATCCACCAGCTGCATACGTCGCTCGGCCACGCGGGCGACGGGCACGCGGGCGAGGCGCGTACGGACGACGCCTTCGAAGCCGAATCCCGGCTTGCCTTCATCCGGGAACGGCTGCGCTTCCACCTGGACGCGCTCCAGCCGCCGCGTACGCCTGGCCGCGAGGCGAACCGCCTGGCCGCCGCCTTACGGGAGCTGCTGGATGCCCGTCTGCCGACCGGCCTGTCCCTGCAGGAGGCCGCCGCCGTCCTGCACGCACACCCCACCCATTTGATCCGCTGTTTCAAGCAGACCTACGGCCTGCCGCCGCACACCTACCTGACCGGCAAGCGCATCGAGCGGGCTCGCGGGCTGCTGCTCGACGGCAGGCGTCCGGCGGAGGTCGCGACCGCCCTGGGATTCCATGATCAGTCCCATCTGAACCGGCACTTCACCCGCCATGTGGGCACGACACCGGCGCGCTACGCGGCCGGACGGGAGAGCCGGCCCGAAACCTGACAGCCCCGCTGTCGGCACCGTCGCCGTATCGCGTGACAACCCCTCACGCTCGTCCACCGGTCACGTTTCCCTGTCCGGCTCCGTCACCTCTCATGACGGACGCAACGCAACGCAACTGAAGTGACGGGAGAACCGGTGACGTCTTTGCTGCACCTGGATTCCAGCGCCAATCGTTCCGGCGAATCGGTCAGCAGGCAGCTGACCGCGTTGTTCGCCCACACCTGGCGGGCTGTGCACGGCCCGGCCGGATACCGGTACCGGGACCTGGCGGCCGCCCCGGTCCCTGGCATCGGCCCGGCCGGAGGTCAAGGCGACCTCGTAGCCGGCGATGGCCACACCACCGCTTCAGGCGATCACCGCCAGTTCCGGGTCTTCCCGGAGTTTGGCCAGGGCGCGGGAGACGGCGCTCTTGACCGTGCCGATCGAGACCTCCATGATCTCGGCGGTCTGGGCCTCGCTCAGGTCCTCGTAATACCTGAGGACGACCATGGCCCGCTGGCGGGCGGGGAGTCGCATCACCGCGCGCCACATCGCGTCGCGCAGGCCCTGGAGTTCGGCCGGGTCGGGGGCGGGCAGCGGGTCCGGCTCCGGCATCTCGTCGACGGTGAATTCCTCGACCTTGCGCTTGCGCCACTGGGAGGTGCGGGTGTTGATCAGCGCGCGGCGGACATAGCCGTCCAGGGCGCGGTGGTCCTCTATCCGGTCCCAGGCCACGAAGGTCTTGGTCAGGGCGGTCTGGAGGAGGTCTTCGGCGTCGTTCGGGTTGGTGGACAGCGACCGCGCGGTGCGCAGCAGGACCGGCCCCCGGGCCCCTACATAGGACGAGAACGTCGGGAACACAGCGGCGGTCGAAGCGCTGGTGCACACTGGCGTGGTCATGTGGACCACGCTAGAAGCGACGGCGGGCGGGCGGATCGCCCCAAGGTGCCGAAGCGGCATCCCTCTCAAGTTGTAGGGGTGGAGCCGGCTCTACCTACTCTGGGGGGACGGGGGCCGGCGGACCCCTAGGGTCCGGGGTCGTGCGCGCACCGGTCCCGGAGGGGATTCGGTGACGGACCCCCGCCCCGGACACGGCCCTGCCGGTGGCGGCTCTCCACCCTGACACGGCCCTGCCGGGGACGGACCTCCACCCCTGATACGGCCCCACCGGGGACGGACCTCCGCCCCTGACACGGCCCCACCGCCGAGGGGACGTTCAGCCGTCCGCGCCCAGGATCAGCCCGGAGGTCGGGACCCCGGTTCCGGCCGTGACCAGGACATGGGCGGGGCTGCCGGCCTGGTTGACGGAGCTGCCGCGGAGCTGGCGGACGGCCTCGGCGATGCCGTTCATGCCATGCAGATAGGCCTCGCCGAGCTGGCCGCCGTGGGTGTTCAGGGGGAGGCTGTCCGCGGCGACGAAGTCCGAGGCCTCGCCCGGGGCGCAGAAGCCGAACTCCTCCAGCTGCATCAGCACGAAGGGGGTGAAGTGGTCGTAGAGGATCGCGACGTCGATGTCGGCGGGGGTGAGGGCGGCGGTGCGCCAGAGCTGGCGGGCGACCACGTTCATCTCGGGGAGGCCGGTCAGGTCGTCGCGGTAGAAGCTGGTCATCTGCTCCTGGGCGCGGCCCGCGCCCTGCGCCGCGGCCGTGATCAGCGCCGGCGGGTGGGGCAGCGTGCGGGCCCGCTCGGGCGAGGTCACCACGATCGCCTGGGCGCCGTCCGTCTCCTGGCAGCAGTCCAGCAGCCGCAGCGGCTCCACGATCCAGCGGGAGGCGGCGTGGTCGGCGAGGGTGATGGGCTTGCGGTAGAAGTACGCGGCCGGGTTGCGGGCGGCGTGGCGCCGGTCGGTGACCGCGACCGGGCCGAAGGCGTCCGGGGTCAGCCCGTAGGTGTGGAGGTAGCGCTGGGCGGCCATGGCGACCCAGGAGGCGGGGGTGAGCAGGCCGAAGGGGAGGTTCCAGCCCAGCGCCGCGCCCTCCGCGGTGGGCTCCCGCTGCTGTACGCCGGAGCCGAAGCGGCGGCCCGAGCGCTCGTTGAACGCGCGGTAGCAGACGACGACTTCGGCGAGGCCGGTGGCGACCGCCAGGGCCGCCTGCTGGACGGTGGCGCAGGCCGCGCCGCCCCCGTAGTGGACCCGGGAGAAGAAGGACAGCTCACCGATGCCGGCCGCCTGCGCGACGGTGATCTCGGGGTTGGTGTCCATGGTGAAGGTGACCAGGCCGTCGACGTCCGCGGGGGTCAGCCCGGCGTCGTCGAGGGCGGCGCGTACGGCTTCGACGGCGAGCTTCAGTTCGCTGCGGCCGGAGTCCTTGGAGAACTCGGTCGCGCCGATCCCGGCGATGGCGGCCCGGCCGCCGAGGGAGTCGGGGCGGTGGACGCTCATGCCGTGTCCTCCGGGAGGCTGACGGTCACCGTGCCGGTGACGTGGTGGCCGATGCCGTTCGCGCCGACGATCCGCACCACCGCCGTACCGTCCGTCACCTCGGTGACGGTGCCGCTCAACACCATGCTGTCTCCGGGATAGTTGGGGGCGCCGAGGCGGATGGCGACCTTGCGCAGGGTGCAGCGCGGCCCGAAGTGGTCGGTGATGTAGCGGCCGACGAGTCCGTTGGTGGTCAGGATGTTCATGAAGATCTCCGGGGAGCCCTTCTCCCGGGCCGCCTCGGGGTCGTGGTGCACGTCCTGGTAGTCGCGGGAGGCGATCGCCCCGGCGACGATCAGGGTGCGGGTGAGGGGGATGGTGAGTTTCGGCAGTTCGTCACCGGCCTTCATCCGGTCTCCTTCCGGTCCTCTTCTCCGTCTCCGTCCCCTTTGGGCTTCTTCTCCTTCTCCTTCTCCTTTGAGTCTCCGCCGCCCCTAGGTGATGACGTCAGCAACTCCCCCAATTCGTCCAGGATTTCCGCCCCGGGCCCCAGATACCCGGCCAGCTGTCTGCCCCACAGGAAGTGCCGGTGGACGGGGTGGTCGACGTCGGCGCCGATGCCGCCGTGCAGATGCTGGCCGGTGTGCACCACACGGGTACCCGCCTCGGACGCCCACCAGGCGGCGGTCAGCGCATGCGGCCCGGCATCCAGGCCCGCATCCCGGCGCCAGGCCGCCTCGTAGGCGGTGACGCGGATGGCCTCGGTGTCCATGCAGGCGTCGGCGGCGCGGAGCTGCACCCCCTGGTTCGTGGCGAGCGGGCGGCCGAACTGCTCGCGGGTGGTGGTGTGGGACACCGCCCGGGCCAGGGAGCCGGCGCAGACCCCGGCCTGGAGGCCGGCGAAGGCGGTGCGGGCCAGGGCGAGGACGTCGGCGTAGGGGGTGGGGTGGGGGTCGGCGTAGGGGTCGGCATCGGGGGCAGCGGGGGTGTCGGCGTACGTGGCCGCCGGCAGGTGGAAGGCGGCCCGCCCGTTCAGGCCTTCGGCAGCGGCGTCGTCCAGGGTGAGCCGGCCCGCCGACCACGGGGCGGTGGTCTCGACCGGGTCCCGCCGCACCCCGGCGTCGTCGGTGCGTACGAGCCACAGCGTCCGCGCCGTCCCGTCCGGCACCAGTACATGGGTGGCCTCGCGCAGCCACGGCACCACGGGGACGGTGCCGGTCAGCCGCCCCGTACCGTCCGCCGTGCGCTCGGCCCGTACACCGCCGCGCCGCGCCGGAAACGCCCCGGTGGCGATCGCGTCGCCGTCCCGCAGCGCGGGCAGCAGCCGCGCCCGCTGTTCCGGGCCACCATGCGCGCCGATCGCCAGCAGTCCGTACACACAGGTCGCCGCGAACGGCACCTGCGCCGTCGTACGCCCCTGCTCCTCCAGCATCAGCACGAGCCCGAGCAGGCCGGTCTCCTCCACCGCGCCCGGCAGACCGGCCGCGCACAGGGCCTTCCACAGCGTGGCGTCCGTGTCGCCGCCACAGACGGCAAGGCGCTCGGGCGTGGACAGGTCGCCGAATATCCGCGCCGCCAGCTCGCGGGCCGCCGCCTGCTCCGGCGTGGGAGTGAAGTCCATGTCACCCCTCACCGCCCTCTTCCGCGTGGAAGACCGGAAGCTCCAACTCCTCGTCGACGCGCAGGAACGCGAGCCGTACCGGCATCCCGATCCGCACCTTGTCGGCGGGGACGCCCATGACATTGCTGACGATCCGTACCCCCTCCGCGAGCTCGATCAGCCCGACCGCGTAGGGGCCGGAAGCGTCCCCGCCGTGCTCGGGAGCCGTGAAAGCAGGCACCGTGAAAGCCGGGAAGGACGGGTGGTGCATCACGACGTAGGAGAAGACCGTTCCCGCGCCGCTCGCCTCGACGGTGTCCCACTCCGCCGACCCGCAGCCGTTGCACCCCGGCAACCAGGGGAAACGCAGTGTCCGGCACTCCGTGCAGCGCTGGATCAGCAGCCGGTGCCCGGCGACGCCTTCCCAGAAGCCGGCGTTGTCGCGGTTGACGACGGGGCGGGGCCGCCGGGCCCGGGGCTGCTGGGGTGCGTCCGGCTTCTGGCCGGCACCATCCGACTGCTGAGGTGCCCGCGCCCGCTCGGCCGTCTTGGGGTCCCGCACCGCCGGGGCGTACTTGAGGACCCGGAAGCGATGGGTGCCGGCCGGGTCGCCGTTCGCGCGGATGTCCATCCGGGTCGTGAGGAAGTGCCCGGTCCCCAGCTTCGTGGTCTTGCGCTCCGACACCGACTCGATCACCGCGTCGAAGGTGATCCGGTCGCCGGGGCGCAGCGGCCGCAGATACTCCTGCTCGCAGTCGGTGGCGACGATGGAGGTGTACCCGGCGTCGTCCAGCAGCGCGGACAGTTCGCCGTACGCCCCCGAGCGGTCGGTGTGGCCGGAGAGGCCGCCCATCGTCCAGGCCTGCAGCATGGCCGGCGGGGCGATGGCGTCCGGCCCCCGGTAGGCGGGGTTGGCGTCGCCCACGGCCTCGCACCAGTGCCGGATCATCGGCTCGTTGACCAGGTCCTTTCCCACACCGGCGGTCCCGGTCGGCCGGCCCTCGTAGGCCTTGAGCTGTTCGTGGGTGAGCTGCACCTGGCTCATCACCGCCCCCTCCGCTTCCCCAGCCGCATCCCCAGCCGCATCGACGCGACGATCTCCCGCTGGACCTCGCTCACTCCGCCCCCGAAGGTGTTGATCTGCGCCGCGCGGTTCATCCGCTCCAGCTCGCCGTCCCCGAAGGCGCCCGGCGAACCGGCGCGCACCAGGGCGGCGTCGCCCACCACCTCCTGGCACATCCGGTAGACCTCGACGGCGCTCTCCGTCCCGGCGAACTTGACGCCGGCGGCGTCGCCCGGCCCCAGCGTCCCGGCGCCCACGTCACCGACCAACCGCCAGTTCAGCAGCCGGGTGGCGGCCAGCCGGGCGTGCGCCTCGGCGAGCCGGGACCGCACCCACGGACGGTCGGCGGGCCGCTCACCGGTCTGTGCATCCGGCGTACGGGCATGAGCGAGCGCCGCCTCGAAGGCGTCCTCGGCCTGCATACCGATCGCCGCCAACGCCACCCGCTCATGGTTGAGTTGGTGCGTGATCAGCTGCCAGCCGGCGTGCTCCTCCCCTACGAGGTTCCCGGCCGGGACACGGATGTTGTCGTAGTAGGTGGCGGTGGTCGTCAGCCCGCCGACCGTCTCGATCGGCGTCCAGGAGAAGCCGGGGGCGTCGGTGGGCACGAGGATGATCGAGATGCCCTGGTGCCGGGGGGCGTCGGGGTCGGTGCGGCAGGCGAGCCAGATCCAGTCGGCGCGATGGGCATTGCTGGTGAAGCTCTTGGCGCCGTTGATCAGCCAGTGATCGTCACCGTCGGCCGTCCCGCTCGCCGCGCCTCTGGTCGCCGCTACCGTCGCGCCTCTGGTCGCTTCTCCCGTCACACCTCTGGTCGCGCGGGTGCGCAGCGCGGCGAGGTCGGTGCCGGCCTCGGGTTCCGTATAGCCGATCGCGAAGACGAGCTCCCCACTGAGGATCCGCGGCAGGAAGTAGTCCTTCTGGCGCCGGGTGCCGTATTTCATCAGGGTCGGGCCGACGGTGTTGAGGGTGACCATCGAGACGGGGGCGCCCGCGCGGTACGCCTCGTCGAAGAACACGAACTGTTCGTCGGCGCCGCGGCCCTGCCCCCCGTACTCGGTCGGCCACCCCAGTCCCAGCATGCCGTCGGCGCCGATCCGGCGGAGCACCGCCCGCTGCTGGACGGGGTCCTCGACCGGCCCGTCCGGCAGCACCTCGCGGAAGTACGAACGGAGTTCGGTGCGCAACTGCTCCTGGCGCGCGGTGGGGGCGAGGTGCACGTCGGCGGCTCCCCTTCTGGTGGCCGTACGTCCGGTGCACAGGGCCCCGGCGGACGGACGGAGGGTCCCGGCGCACGAACGAGCGAGCGGGTTTCTGACTGTCCGTCAGAAACCCGCTCGCTGTCAAGGCCGGCGCAGTGAACCCCGGAGAAGCCCCATTCTCTCCGTGCCGCCCCTGACGCATCACCCCTCGGTCAGCCGCCGCCTCCCCTTACGGCGGGCCGGGTCACCAGAGGTTCGTGAAGTTGACGGTGGCGTTGGTCTGGTCGATACGCGTGGGGCCGGAGCCGTTCACACTCGCGGTGTTGTTCTGGTTGGAGGCGCCGGCGCCATTGGCGACCTGCTGACCGGTGGTGGAGTTACCGAAGTTGCTGCCCCCGACACCGGTTCCCGTCTGACTCGTCGCCGCCGAGCTCGACCCACCCGTCGCAAAGCCGCCGTTGTCGGCCTGCGCCACGCCCGTGAAGAGTGCGGCCGCGAAAGGCAGTGCGGCAGCAACGGCGATGACGCGGGCGGTACGGGTACTTGCCATGTCTCTTCCTCCTACGGAACACGACTACTGGATCACTTGGGTCGCCGGGATCGCTTGGATCGGTCGGGTTGCCTGGATCGTTCGGACCACTCGGATCGCTTGAGTCGCTTGAGTCGCTTGGATCGTCAGGACTGCTTGCGGATCGTCTGGGCTGCTTGGATCGTTTGCGTTGCTCGGACTGCCCGGACTGCCCGGGCCGCTCGGGCCGCCCGGGCCGCTCGGATCGATGGAACTCCGCTTGCTCACCGGGCAGTTGGCCGACCGCCACGATGCTTGCTTCGACGTCGCGCACTCAGGCTTGCCCATCAATCCCCGGCGAATCCGCCACGAAGAGTCGATTCCCCCGCAAGCATGAGGAACCCCGGGTAAACCCCGGCCGGCGCACGAACCTCCCCGTCGGCAGCCCACCGGCGGCACAGCACCCCGCCACGGCCCACCCGCCACGCATACGTGCACCCCACACGCCCGGCCACCACAACCGGCGCGCGGACCGGTTCACGCGCGCCCCCCTTCCCTTTGTCGAACGTTCGTACGAAAATAGATCCATGGCCTTGCACCGACGCCATGGACGCCCCACCGGAACACCGACCGGCAGACCGACCACCCCGCCGGATACCGGCACACCGGCCCGCACACCGAACACCGGCAGACCCGTCGGCCCGCCGGACACCGGGACATCGGCCGGCCCGCCGACGGAGGTCCGTCCCAAGCCGCTGAGCGAGGACCGGCCCGAGCCGCAGCCGGAGGACCGGCCCGAGCCGCAGCCCCTCGCCCTCCGTCCCACCGGGCCCACCCAGGCCACCGGGCCCACGGATGCGCACGCCACGGATGCGCACGCCGCGGCCCTCGCCCACGCCCTCCTTGCCGCCGACCGCGGCTACCCCGTCTTCCCACTGACCCGCAACAAACTTCCGGCCCTCCGGTCCCCGCACCGCGGGCATCCCGAGGTCCCGCCCTGCCGCGGCGAGTGCGGCCGGCTCGGGCACGGCGTACACGACGCGAGCACCGACTCGCTCACCATCCGCCGCATGTTCGCCGTCGCCCCTTGGGCCACCGGTTACGGCCTCGCCTGCGGCCGGCCCCCGCACCACCTCATCGGCATCGACCTCGACACCAAACACGGCGCCGACGGCCTGACCGCCCTCCGCTTCCTCGCCGAACAGCACGGCTTCCCGATCCCGCCCACGATCACGGTCCTCACCCCCAGCGGCGGCCGCCACCTCTGGCTCACCGGCCCGCCGACCCCCGTCATTGCGAATTCGGCCGGCCGGCTCGCGCCCGGCATCGATATCCGCGGCGCGGGCGGCTACCTCGTGGGCCCCGGCTCACTCACCGTCCACGGGCACTACGCCCTGGCGCCGGACACAGCGCAGCGTCCCGCCCCCGTACCGGACGCCCTGCTCACGCTCCTCACGGCCCCGCCCCCGTCCGCCCGCCGTGAGCCCGCGCCCGATGTCCCGCCCCAGCCCGCCGCGGCGCTCGTACGCTTCGTCCGCGCTTCCCCGGCCGGCCAGCGCAATGCCCGCCTCTTCTGGGCCGCCTGCCGCGCCGACGAGTCCGGCCTCGGCCAGGAACTCGCCGCCCGCCTGACGGAGGCCGCCCGCCACACCGGCCTGTCAGCACAGGAGGCGCGCGCCACGATCGCCTCGGCTGCCCGCCACCGGCAGGGGGGCGGCAAGCGCGGGATCCCGTAGGGGAAACGGGCGGAGAGGCGGTAGGGACGGTAGAGGTGTTAGGGCCAGAGGGAGGGCGGCGACATGGAAGGTCAGTTCCGACGCGCCTCAATCAAGTACCGGCTCGTATGCGCCACAAACGCCCCCTCCGCACGGATCACCTCATCCAACTCCCGCAAGCGCTCCCGGTATTGCTCAACCGTGAACCCGGGAACCATCCACACCACCTTGCGCAAGAAGTAGATGACCGCCCCGATGTCGAAGAACTCGGTCCGCAGCGACTCCGCACGCAGACCGACCACCTCCAGGCCGGCTGCCTCCGCCGCCCGGCGCGCATCCTCGGGGTGACGGGCCCGCCGGACGTGCTCCGGCTGCGGCCCCAGGAAGTACTCGACCAGCTCGAACACGCTCGCCGGACCGACCTGCTGGGAGAAGTACGTACCCCCGGGCCGCAGCACGCGGGCGATCTCCTCCCACCACACGGTCACCGGATGACGACTCGTCACCAGGTCGAACGCCGCATCGCCGAACGGCAGCGGCGGCTCATCCTCGTCGGCCACCACGACCGCGCCGAGCGGATGCAACAGCTCCGTGGCCTTGGCGACATTCGGCGGCCAGGACTCCGTCGCCACCATCACCGGCGGCAGCTTCGCCGCCCCGGCAAGCACTTCACCGCCACCCGTCTGGATGTCCAGCGCCGCCGACGCCCGCGCCAACCGCTCGCTCATCGCCCGCTGATAGCCCCACGAGGGCCGCTCTTCCGTGGCCCGCCCCGCCAGCCACGAGAAGTCCCACCCCTCGACCGACACGGCCTCGGCCTCGGCCACCAGCTCCTCAAAAGTTCGCGTCATCCCCCCACACTCACTGCCGAGAGCCCACCTGGCCACCGATTTACTCCCGGTCCGTGTCCCGGTGCGCGCCCCCGGCTAATCAACCACCACGAATTCGAGCTCCGGCCGGTCCCACCTCACCGCCGGCGGATCCGCGGGCACCGTTCCGGCCAACCTGGCGCCCACACTGCGGTAAAAGCCCTCGGCCGGCGGATGCGAAACCACCCGCACCTTGCCGATCCCGGCGCTCCGCGCCTCCCCCAGCATGTGCTCCACCAGCCGGCGCCCGATGCCGTACCCCTGTGCCTGGTCCGACACAAACATCAAGTCCAGCTCGGCCGGCGCCACCATCAGCGAATAGAACCCCACCACCCGCTCGCCGCCACCCTCCTCACCGGGCAACTCCTCCACGGCGACAAAGACCCGATGCGCCAGGATGTAATCCGGCCCCACCCGATACCCCTCAACCATCGAGGAATAGCGCCCTTCATAAGCCCGAGATCTCCGCACCAGCCGCGTAAGCCGCCCCGCATCCCGCTCCTCGGCCCGCCGGATCACCACATTCCCCCGCCGCACCCCACCTACCACCCCCGCCCTACGCGCACCCACGGCGACCTCTCCCACTTCCCGCATCTCGACGACAATCCAATTCCATTCCCCACCACCACTCTACGGCACAAGAAAATCCCCATTATCAACCGCCCCAGAATCCCCCTGCATCGAATAGGGCGGAAAACTTCTTTCATTTCCGCCAGACAGCACGACGCCGTCGCATGTTGCCAGCCGCTTGGCAATGAGGTCGTAGGCATGCCACCGCATCGTGGCCGGCCCGCTCAACTCGGCAGTGGCCCGCTCACGGCCGCGCAGAGGAAACTTCGCACGAAACGGATGCCGCGCAAGGGCATCCAGCCGTTGATCAAGCGAGCGAGGCAGCGGACGAGGCAGCGGATGGGACATCGAAGGGTCCCATGAAAGACAGTGCTCCCCCTCGATCCTATAGCCGAGGTCGCGCGAATTAACACGTCAGAGAAGCAGCCCGAGAAACAGGCGACGCACATCAAGTGGACTCACGACCCACGACTCACGACCCACGACTCACGAATGAGAATGAAGACCAGCCCTGACCTTCTCCCTGACCCCTCTCTCCCCTACAACAATGGACACCGAACGCTCCGCACTCGTCGGCTTGACGACATCAAGCGAACCCCGATATTTCGAAGCCTTGGAGAGGTTCGGGGAGGAGAACTTCACCACCATTGCATCCTTCCCACAGGAAAGAGATGCCCAGGTGCCACCCGACCCATTGACCGAAGTACCCGAGTAGGGCCCATAGGGAAGGTCGGCAGCGCCTTGAGTGCCATCTTTCGGCCAAGCGTCGAGCACGTGAAGGGAAAGATTCTTCTGGTCGCCCTCACGCGTAGTCGCCAGACCGCATTTCCGCCCCGCGACGTAAACGATGATCCGGTCGGCCCCATTGCGGACCTCCCCGATCACCCTCCGCTTCTCCGGTCCGCTCGAACCATCCTGCTCGTTTAGTGGATCGTCCGGCAAATTGACCACTGGAAGCTGAAACAGCCGCGAATGCTCGGCGGAAGCGGACGCGGGGAGGGCGGAACGATTACCCTCACCCTCCGCCGATGTACATGCAACGCACGCAAGCAACAGGGCAGATCCGACGACCGCATGTTGGGTCAGACGCCTCACCGGAGAGCTCCCATCGCGCCAGACATCCATCACCTTTCCCGCTTTGCCGAGAATCCCACCTCAGCGAAGAGTTCTTCCTCCGGGGTTCCGCCCCGGTCCGGTTGCCCCGCGCCGTCATTGAGGTCAGCTGTGGATGTCAGAAAGGGGCCTCACCCGAGTCCTCAGCGATCTGGCACGCCAGGTCGTCGACGACCTGTGGAACGACCCGTTGCGCGCCTTCCCGGATGAGTCCTTCGGCAAGCACCTGGCGGACTGTGTCGTACGGTTGCCCGGCGCAAAGGGCACGGGTCCGGCCGACCGCACGCTCGATCTTCGCCAGGTGGGCCGCCAAGATCGGCACTGCCGCCTCGTACTCGCTGGGGTCCGTGGCCATGGGCAGAGTCGAGCAGTGCGAACCGATGAGTTCAACCCCGACGGTCGTGGTACGCGAAGATCCTGCCTGGCCAGGAATACCGGGCCACTCCGCTCAATTGACGATGCGCTGGGCGCAACCGCCCCAACCGACGCCACCGGCGGCTGACGGACTCCTGTCCTCCCCCGAGGGCCCCGCGCCCGAGGAGCCCACGCCCGCCACCTCGCGTTCGATCCACCGGCAGATCACGCCCACCGCATACGCACGCTCCGCACGGCTCAGTTCCCGTTCCTTGGGGATCTGGTGCCGGCGCTGCGGGGCCGGCAACTGTCGCTCGTAGAAGGGGTGTTGAGTGACCGTTGATCGACATGGTCTTCAATAGACGTGATCAACGCCCACGTGAAAGGATCTTTCGTGCGTATACGTACCACCCTGGCCGCGTTCGCCTCTGCCGGACTGCTCGCCGGCGCCCTCACCGGTCTTACCGCCACCCCCGCCTCCGCCGACAGCGGCATGAGCTGGAAGACCTACACCTACTCCAACGGCGACGTCCGCATCGTCGCCAAGGCCAGGGGCAAGGTCCACGGCTACGTCGAGTGGAACGCGGACGGCGACAAGCTGTGCGCCAGCGACCAGTTCTCCAACTCTGAGGGCATCCGGGGCGAGCTCAGCACCGGCCGGACCGCCACCAGCAAGAGCCCCGGCCACGATTCCTGCAAGGGCGGAAACCTCCCCGAAGGCACCGCCTACACGATGCGGGCGTGCATAGTCGGCCCGCTCGGCTCCGACTGCTCGTCCCGGGTGCGCATCCGCGCATAGTCGGGCCGAACCGGGCAGGTCAGGGGCAGTGTTGTGCTGGTACCGGGCCCGGTCGTGACCACCGGCGTGGCAGCGATGTCACCGTGGGGTCACATCCCACACCCTGCGCAGCAGGTCGGTGGATGAGCCGATCGGAAGGGGCGCCCCGTTTCCGGGGTGCCCCTTCCGCATGGGCGGCTTCGCGGGTGGTAAAGGGTGTCCGACTGCATCTGCACCTAACGCGTACCTTCCGGTCTCCTTGGGGAGGGAAGGCCCTGAGACAGCGCCCACGCCGCCCCCAACCCGGGCCGGTTCACGTCGGGGCTACCGACCGCGCCGGCGGGCAGCCCGGTCAAACTGCTGCTCGTATCAGCCCCGTGGTCCGCGCTGCTGCAGGTAGAACTCGGCAGTTCCCTCCACTCCCATGTACGGGAGGTGCATGATCCTCCCGTCCTCCTTGTCGATGACGGCGCATCCCACCGCGGGCGCCGGCTGCGAAGGCGAGGCGGCAGGCGGGAACTGGTCCGGCAGGATGATGTACCCGTGGCTGAATTCCCGGGCGATCAGCTGCCCGGCACTGCCGTCGGGCCGACACCAGCCGTAGTGGGGGCGAGCCATCTCCACGGCCTCCTCCGGAGTCCTGGGGCCCGCAAGTGAGGGGGTGTTCCTATCGGGCATCGAAACTCCTTCATAAGGAAGGGGCGACTCTTCCAGCCGCGCGCCGTGCGGAATCGTCACGCAAACGATCTTCACCGTAGGGCGATCCGCCGGGAAACCGGAGCGCCGGACCGGGGCCTGAACCGTCGCCCACGCCCTGGTCGCCCACGCCCTGGAGGACGTCCACAGCACGGTGACCACTGCAATCCGTCGGTCAATCGCCAGCGCTGGCGGAGAGCTGGTAATCAAGGCATGGATCAGCCGGGCCGCATTGCAGGATCTCTTCCACTGCAGTCCAGACGTCGAGAGGTACCTCGTAGCAGTAGGTCATCCAGGGATCGTCGGCATCCGGGGTGATCACCTCGCGAAGCTTGATGATTTGCTCCCGGCTGATCGCTCGCTGCGTACGCAGAAGCTCGTCCTGCTTGCTGAAACCGTCCAACGACCAAACGACGCACGGCTCTTCCCTGACCATGATCTCAGCGTAAGGGTCTGCCACGTAAGGTCGTTTCTCGATGCCGGGGCATTGGCCGGCCCGGCGCCCTGCCTGGGCTGAGCGGCCCGGCTCACCGTCCACAGCGTGGCCGTGCTCTACCGCTTCTACGCCAAGTTGCTCGACGGCAAGCGGCCAACGGGCGGATCGAGCGGGCACGAAGTCAAACGGACGGTCACTGCTGGCCGCTTCTCGTCCACACCTCCTCCACGGGGCGTGAGCTGCAGACATTCGGGACGCTCACACCGGACTCCGTGGGAGGGGCACGCTCCTGCCGGAAGACTGCTCCCTCGGGGTGCCGGCCCGCTCTCGCCGAGGCCTGCACGCAGGTCGGCAAGAGCGACGCGCACTCGGCGCTCGACGCCGGCCTCGACGACAACGACCAGTGGGGATGGTCAGTCTTCACCGTCTCCCAGTTCCGGAGGTGTGACCCGCTCCCTGGCCCTGGCAGGCTCCCGGTTACTTACGGCTCTGGCCCCGCACCACGTCCATGAGATCCGTGGGAGCCAACCGGACGCCGTACAGGAGCGCAACCAAGACCAGCGCAGACACCCCCGTCACCTGTGCCGTCACCTGGTCGGGGAGATCCAGGAGCGCACCGCCCACAGCCACCCCGCATACACCGGCGCCCAGGATCACCAGCCGGACCCATTCCCGGTTCACGGCCGCCGTGACGCCCTCGAGGTCGTCCGGGTCCAACAGGGCCAGCGTGCGGCCCTGGGCGTACCGCTCGGCAATCTTGGCCAACAGGCGCGCCATCTCATCGAACACCGCCCTGGTGTCTGCGTCGGAGTCCTGCCGCGCTTCAACGGCCCGCAGGGCACCCACCACATCGGCCGCGTGCCGCTTGAACCGGGCCGCCTGAACACCCCGCACGGCCGTATGCCGCGTACGCCAGGCCGACCAGACCACACGCTCGGCTTCTGCCAGGTGCACCCGCGGGGCGGCCAAGGGCTCACGGATCTCGGCCATCCGGAGATAGTGACGGCGCGCGTATCCCACCCGGGCCAGGCACCGCACCAGGTCCACCACGGGCCTGTTCCTCCTGGCCGCTCCCACCCGCAGGCTCAGCAGTGCCCGGGTTGCCGCGAATCGCGGGGTGGGGTCGAGGTGCGCCGTCTTCTTCTCCTGCTGGTACCGGGTGGGAGGTGCCAGGAACCCGACCGCGACCAGGACCGCCCGCACCGCCATGAGGGCCCCCACCGTCAGGACCAACGCCACCACGGCCGTTGCGGCGTCCCTGGGCCGGCCCAGAGGATCTGCAAGCGCTGACAGATACGGCGTGGCCGTACCGGCGATGGCCTCGGCCACCCTTCGGAACGTCGCAACGGTCGAAGCAAGCGGATCAATGGCCCCGTCACCGAGACCCTTCATGACGCCGGGCGGCGTGTCCACGCGAGTGATGAGGGCACCGTGCGCCTCGGCCGCCTCGGCCGCTTGACCGCTCCTCTCCCACAGGCCAACCGTGCCCCGCGTCAGGGCTGTCACGAGTGCACCGGCGTTCAGGGTTACCTGTAGGAAGACGTACGCCTTGACGACGTACAAGAGGAACGCCGCCGGGATGGATTCATACCACCGCGCCACCGCTTTGCGCACCGCGTACGACCGCGGGAACAACCGATTCGCAGACGGGCCGAACCCCCGGCGGGCCCACGCCAGGTATCGCCCGGTTGACCGCGCGCGGACCCGTGCGGCCTCACGTACGACTCTCGCCCACCCCAGGATCACCAGGGCCACCACGCGGGCGCCAAGGGACATGGCAGTCGCGCGCACGCGCCATCGGTCGCCGGGGTCAAGCAACCGCAAGATCACAAACGCCAGCAAACCGACGATTCCTGTGACCAACCCCCAGAACGCCAGCACAAACAGCGCTGTGAACACCACTGCTATGAGATCGAGCATTCGGGCAGTCTCACCCACCACCCCAAGCGCCGGGGGCTCGACGCGGGAATGAGACAAGGCCACGCGTCCGGGCGTGGATGCGTGGCCCGGCAGCGTACGGGCCAGGCCGCCGCATACGGGGCGTACTGGATCGGTGGTCAGCAGATCGCCACCGACGCCCGCTCCGACTGGATCGGTGGTCAGCAGATCGCCACCGACGCCCGCTCCGACTGGATCGGTGACAAGCCGGGCCTCCGCCGGCAGCACCAACACCCGTAGCTTTCCGACTGACCAGCACCACGACCGCCTCTGCCGCTCACCACCACAGAGCGGCCACGCACGGCCAAAACCGTCACCCGTGGATCAACCGGATCGACGGCGCAGGGGCAAAGAAACGGCCCCCGACCGGGAAATCCCTGGTCAGGGGCCGTCCACCTGCGGAGGCTGTGGGATTTGAACCCACGGTGACGTTGCCGCCACGACAGTTTTCAAGACAAGGCCCAGAAGCGGGAGAGGCAGTGGGCCAGATGTCGTTTCCGTCGGACATCCCGTTGGGGCCCTTCCTAGTCTGAGACGATCAGCAGGACCGTACGACTGAACGCAGGGGTGAAGTACATGGTTGGTCTGGTGCTGTTCGGCGTCTTGGTGCTCGCCATCGGCGGGTGTGCATGTGTGGTGTGGGCGGAGCGTGGCGGTCCCCGCTGGGTCCGCCACGTGGCGACCGTGACGCTCGCCGCAAGCGAGCTGGTGCGTCGCTCCGAGAAGCGCCGGCGCCGGAGCCTGACGCGGACCACCAGCGGTGGTGACTAGGAACGGTCAAAGTCGCCTGGCAATCGGTCAAGACCACTTGTCAGAGGTCACCGATCGCCCGGCGCAAGTCAACGGCGGCGCCAAGCGACGGCTACGCAGCCAGAGCGGCGATTCGCTCCGAGACCTCCCGGACCTTCGGCTCATTCTTGACGGGCCGAAAGGCACGACGGACATCTTGCAGGCGTTCCACGCCACGCCGCGAGTGGATGCCGTCTTCGATGAGATCGGCGGCCTTGTACGTGGCGTCGAGCGCACCGTCCAGGTCACCGGTCTTCTGATAGGCCAGAGCCAAGGTGCCGTAACGGACCGCCTTGTCGCGTGGTGCAGCCTCGGTGACCGAGCGTTCCAGCGCCTCGGTGGCCTTTTCTGCCTGCCCCGTGGTGAGGAGGAAGCGACCCTCCGTGGACCGGAGCTGCGCCTCACCGAACCAGGCCAGGTAGGAAGGAGTGTCCGAGGCATCGACTCGACCTAGGGCATCGAACGCGCGGTTGAGCGCCGCTGCCGCCTTCCGCTTGTCGCCGGCCTTGTTGTAGACGGTGGTCTGATGGGCGGCGAGCGAGGCCCCCATGATGGCCGGCACCCGCCCCCGGACGGCTTCTGCGGTATCCATCAACCCGGCAGCAGCGAGCTGTTCTTGGTGATTGGCCGCCTGGGTGGCCATGAAGCACAGAGTGTGCGCCCCGAGCGTGTCATCACCCGCAGTCTTGGCGGAACGGAGAGCCACGGCGTAGTGCTGCTGAGCGGCACTGTGGAGGCTGGCGTCATAGCTCATCCAGCCCAGGAGACAACACACCTCGGCGGCTAGCACGTAGAGCTGTTTCGCCGTCTCCTCCGTGTACCGGCCGTTCTCCAACATGCGCATGATCAGCCGGAGATCTGTCCGGGCGGACTCCAGGAACTCACCGCCGCCCGTCACCTGCTCCATGCTGCGCAGAGACTCCACCCTGCCGCGCATGTGATCCACGGTGGCAGAGGTGACCCTGTCACCGGACGCAGCTGCGGCGATGGCTGGATCGGCCGTCGCCCACTGGGCACCGATACCCACGAGTGCCATGCCACCGATACCGAGAAAAGCCCTCCGGTCCATAGGTCCACTCCCAGCAAGTGAGGTCAGGGACTTCAGCGTAGCCTCCTGCGTCCAAGGCGCAGCAAGGTCGAAGGTGTTGTCCCCCGCAAGCAACCAGCGCGGCCACGGCCCCGACAAGCGCACGGCGTCAGAGATTCGAAGCACCCGCCCGATAACCATCTGGGTGATGTCGTCAGGCGCATGGTCTCCGCGTTCCCACTTGAAGACCGTCGAGCGGGTGGTTCCCAGGTTGTACCCCAGGCCCCGCCCCTCAAGGCGGATCAACTGGGCGAACTTGGTCTTGCCCAGGCCGGCCTCGACCCGCGCGTAGGACAGGGGGTGGTGTAACAACTCCGTCGGATACCCGGTCATCAGGTCCTCCTATCGGCCCGCATGCACACTCAACATAGCGCTGCCGACGCTTGCTGGGTCCAGGTTCGGAGCACCCTGAAACCCCCTGAAACCTTATGAGTTGAGGGGCCGCGGGTGGATGTTCTTGTCCTGTCCGGAGTTCCCGGGCACCGACGGACAAGGCATGCGGAGGTGCGATCCACCATGCCCGCACGACTCTCCTCAGCGCCCTCATACGGATTCCGCGTGACGCCTGCCACCAGGTCAGTTGGCGATGCCCGGCGGCGGATCGCAGAACGCGTCCGTCGCTGGCGCACGGGAATCACCGCTGTCCAGGTCGACGACCTCTTGCTGTTGAGCAGTGAGGTGATCACCAACGCCGTGACCCATACGGGCGTGACCTGTGTGGTGTGCGTGCGGTGGACCGGCGCGGAAGTGAGGGTCGAAGTGACCGACCCCGATCCGCAGCTCCCGCATGTCGTCAGCACCGTACCGGCATCGGAAAGCGGCAGAGGCTTGTGGCTCGTCTCCGCCTTGGCAACTGCTTGGGGAACGAAGCAGGGCCCGGCGGGAAAAGTGGTCTGGTTCGAAATCGCGGTCGGTGGCTCGCCGACCGAGGCGAGACCTGTGGCCGCCGTCGCGGATACAGACGGGCCATGCGCTCAGGCCACTCAACCTCGATGAGCCGACGCGCAAACGAATGTGCTGCACGCCCGGCGGCGGAATGCCGGAAGCCCCTCTTAGCCATGCACGAGAAGAAAGGATCAGATGTGAAAGTGCTGTCATCCGCCGGGAGGCACACCGGCGCGCGAGCCACATCCCGTCGCGGCGATGTGGTCACCCGGTGTCTGGAATGGACGTGGGCACTGGGGACGGTCACGGCGATGATTTTGCTCCTCCAGCTCGTCCACAACGATCTCGGAATGCATCCAGCGGCGTGGGCCTCGGCGGCTCGAACCTTGCCTGACGAAGCCGCCCTCCAGAGCTGACTTCGCTCACGTCGCCTGAACTGGCTTGGCCAGGAGGCTCCCCCGCACCGCGCAGGGACTGCGTCACAACTCCCAGGGCCTGCCGTCACTCACGCTCGCAGCGGCAGGACACCGAATCCCTTCACTCTCGCCCTCCAATGACGAAGGAGCAGAGATACGTGATCGATCACCCCGCTTTAAGGAACATCAGCCATGCCGTGCCTGTCCGTGTCACGGTGGACCGGACCCTCCGCGTCAAGGTCATCGACGCCTGTGGCATGACCTGCACTTTCTGCCACAACGAAGGAACGCCGGTCAGCGCGGACAACCAAGAGGACCACGCGGGAGAGTTCGGGGCGGCAGGCCGCTCCGGCCGGGTCTCGATCTACCTCGCCACCAACGGTGCTCGTTTCATCACCGCACCCATATTCCCCGATGACACGTTTCACGCGGCGCTGACACAGCTCCGCGACGTGCTGGACTTCAACGAGGTCCACCTGACCGGCGGAGAACCGACGCTCCACCCCCGCCTTCCTCAGATCGTCGACGTGTCCCGATCGGCCGGCTACAAGGTCAGCGTCACATCGAACGGGGAGAACGGCGGGCGCGTCCTCCCTGGCTGTGCCACGGCCGGCCTGGACCACGTGAACTTCTCCATCTTCGGAACCACTGCCGAAGAACTGGCCCAGGTACAGAACACCCGCTACCGCTCGCACTCCCTGGCAGGACGCAAGATCGATGCGCTGGAGAAATCCATCAGCCTGTCGCTCGACCTGGGACTTGGCGCTCGGGCGAACGTCGTCATTCCGAACGGGCGCCACGTCCGTCGCGTGCACCGGCTCCTGGAGAAGTACTCACCCCAGCTCTCGGTCCGCGTCCTGTCCTCCCTCGCTGACGGGGAGGAGTCGCTGGCAGCCATCGATCTCCTCCTGGAGGAACTGCAAGCTCGGCCGACCGAGGTGAGGCTGATCGCAGGCACATCAGGGTTCAGGATCGGCTACCAACTCCCGCACGGACGCACGCTTTTCGTGAAGCACATACGATCGCTGCGGCTGCCGGAGACCTGCGTCGGCTGCCGGTTCAACAACAGCACTGATTGCCACGAGGGCTACTACGGCGTTCGGCTCTACCGTGACCCGCGCGGAACGTTCCACGTTGGCGTATGTATCCAGCGCATGGACCTGTGCCTGCCGCTCGAAGAGTTCGTCACCAGCACCGTGTGCAGCGAGATCAGGAAGCTGCACGAGCAGGACTATCACGACCTCACTGCGTAGTCCCCGCGACCAGAGGAGAGAGATGGCACAGCACGAGTACGAGGCCAAGTTCCTGGAGATCGACGTGGACGCCCTGCGCGACCACCTGAAGGCCGCCGGCGCAGAGCAGGTCTTCCCCAAGACCCTGTTCACCCGCCTGATCTTCGAGAACGACACCGTTCAAGGCGAGCAGTGGCTGCGGCTGCGCGATGAGGGAGGCAAGACCACTCTGACGTTGAAGCAGGTCACCGACGCCAGCCACATCAACGGCACCACGGAAATCGAGGTCGAGGTCAGCGACCTGGAGAAGACCGCAGAACTCCTTAAGGCCCTCGGGCTGCGCCAGGTGCGCTACCAGCAGAACTACCGGGAGGAATGGCAGCTCGACGGCGTCACGTACGACCTGGATACGTGGCCCGACCTGCCCACCTTCCTGGAGGTTGAGGGTTCCTCGGAGCAGGCAGTCCGCACGGCGGTGGTCAAACTCGGACTGGACTACAACGAAGCCCGTTTCGGCAGCATCGACCTGATCTACAAGAGCGAACTGAACCGGGACATTCTCACGGAGAACACCCTCCTGTTCACGTGAGGGTATCCGCTACAGCTGCGCCCCCAGGAGTCTGACTTCTGGGGGCGTTCGCGTTGCGAAGCTTGGTCAACGTCTCCGACGAAATTCGGCGATCACTTGTGGGCCATACACGGTAACCAGAATCACAGCACCCGCCCCCGCGATCGCGTAACCCTCAATCGCCTGCAGCAAGTCGAGCGATGCCACTGCGAAGACCGCTCCAACGGTCAGCACTACGGCGAGTGCCGCACGTACCGCATCACCGGACCGTTGCCGTACGGGGACAACGTCTGATAGGTCGTCATCGAGCAGTGCCCCCAAGCGTCCCTGCGCGTAACGATCGGCGATTGTCAGCAGCAAATCCCCCAGCTCCGCCAAAGCTGGCCCCGGGTCCCGATCAAGTTTCTGTTCGACGGTGCGAAGTCTCCCGATGACTCGCCCCGTGTGTTCCTTCACGGCAGCACGGCGGTGGGATTTCCACGGCATTGCCCCCGACTGCGATGGGACCTGATCAGCCGCCGCGACACCCGCGCCAGTTGGCCAGAGACCTCGGATATCTCCAGCATCTTGACCTCGCCTCCAGCACTGTGCGCATCCGCACATCCCTGGATCGCGTCCGCAATGACGAACACGGGATGATTGATCGCGAACCGAGGCGTGACCCCAGGGAATAGCCTCCTGAAGTGATGCAGAGACGGTGCTCCGCTGAGGAGGAAAGAAATGATGAAACCAGAACTCAAGATCACAGGAATCACTACGAGAGTAATCCCGAAAAAGACCCCCAGCATCAGCGCCCAGATGCCAACAATAAAGCCATTCGAATGTTGCAATTCCTGAAGCGCTTCAACAATCGAGAATCCTGCGAAGCTCCCACCAAACTCCCACACCCTGTCACCCATCGACAGAAAAAAGACCGCTAATACACCACTCCAACCCCAGAGCAGAAAAATGGCCAGGACGCCTCGCAGTGGATACCACCGCATGAGGGGAATGTAATTCCGAAGAGCGATTGCCACGCGACTGGGGATCGGGCGCGCAATCCCGAGCCTGTCGAGTGCATCGCGTAGCTCCGCTATCGCCTTATCACCTTGACGTCGCCAACGAGCAGAACGCCGAGCTCGCAATTGACCGATCACGTGACTCAATCCCTACCCGGTAGCGACTGCGTTCCATTCAGCGTCAATGCGTGTCGCTGAAGTTGGACGACAACGATCAACTGCTGAGCTGAAGTCCACAACCGCTCACCAGTCGGCTCGTTAACATTTCGAGAAATCCCTTCATTGCGGATTGTGATCAGTTCATTGAAAGCCTCCAGGAATGCTCTGTTCAGCACCCCACGTTCGGACAGTGCATGAGCTGCGCTGCGTGGGCTGCGTCCGACGAGATCTGGGTCAGCCTCAAAAGCAAGCCTGCGCAGTAGACGATCCAGGTCGTTGATGGCTCGATGAGCACGTGCCCCAGGTGACCCGCCTTCAAGTTCCACCAGCGGAGGATTCAGCCATTCTTGAGCGCCACGATCAGCAATGGGTTGCTCATGTTCTGGTCTGACATCCTGGATGGCCTCTTCCGCCGCCCGAGCTGCTTCGCGAGAAGCAGCCTCAATCTCAAGGCCGAGAAAGTTGGCACGGACTATTCGACCGGCCAGTTCGTTCACTTGTCGCCTGAACCCGTAGAGGATAACGAGAACCACCA
Source organism: Streptomyces sp. NBC_00400 (assembly GCF_036048035.1). Classification (NCBI taxonomy): domain Bacteria; kingdom Bacillati; phylum Actinomycetota; class Actinomycetes; order Kitasatosporales; family Streptomycetaceae; genus Streptomyces; species Streptomyces sp. NBC_00400. The sequence continues at coordinate 3,940,645 of NZ_CP107940.1, forward strand.
ATGGCCAGATCAAGACCTTGAAAAAATCAAGAATCAAGCGGGCGATCTCCATGATGGCCATCATGTCAGCGGGTTGGCCGAGGATCTATGGATTGGCAGCATCAGGAGCTCACGGTCTCGATCGCTCAGGCTGGCTGATGGCCAGCCAGCTACCGGGGCGCCCGTGGCACAGCACGCGGTCCTACGTGAAAGCTGTTGTCACGAGTAGGGGCCCGCCATTGCCAGCCGGGTGCCCAGCCAGGGGGCCACCGATGTCCGACCCTGTGGTCGACGAGGAGGCCCGCGTGTCAGGGCCTGATCACGTGCCACACCGCAGGGAGGCTCAGCCCCGTTGGCATGGCTTGCCCGGATGGCGGCAGCAGGCCATCAGGCGCGTTACCCCGCGCTGCGGAGAAGCCCACGGTGCCGCCGGCGAACTCCACGCGGTTGAAGGTGACCGTGCCGCTGGAGAACTCCGCGCCGTCGAAGGTGACCGTGCCGCCGATGAACCTCGCGCGATTGAAGGTGACCGCGCCGCCGGAGAACTCCGCGCCGTCGAAGAGGACCGCGCCGCCGGAGAACTCCGTGCCGTTGAAGGAGACCATGCCGCCGGCGAACTCCGAGCTGATGAAGGAGACCGTGCCGTCGGCGAACCTCGCGCTGATGAAGGTGACCCAGCCGCCGGTGAACTCCGCGCTGGTGAAGGTGACAGTGCCGCCGGCGAACTCCGTGACGTCGAAGAAGATCGTGCCGCCGGTGAACTTCGCGCCGTTGAAGGTGACCGTGCCGCCGGTGAACCCCGCGCCCTTGAAGGTGACAGTGCCGCCGGCGAACTCCGTGACGTCGAAGAAGACCCTGCCGCCGGTGAACCTCGCGCGGTTGAAGGTGACCGCGCCGCCGGTGAACCCCGCGCCCATACAGAAGATCGTGCCGCCGGTGAACTTCGCGTCGTCGAAGGTGACCGTGCCGCCGGTGAACTTCGCGTCGTCGAAGGTGACCGTGCCGCCCGCGAACTCCGCGTCGTCGAAGGTGACCGTGCCGCCCGCGAACTCCGCGCCGTTGAAGGTGACGGTGCCGCCCGCGAACTCCGCACGCGAGAAGTCTCCACCGTCAAAGATCATGTTGCTGAAGTCCAGGTCATGCCCCTGCCAGGAGTGAGAGTGGTCGCAGTGGAGGCGGAGATGGTCACGGATGAGGCGGATGACCGTGTGCCGGACCTCTCGCAGGGCCAGGTAGCCGTGGAGTGCGTCCGCGTCGCCTGCCGGGAGATCGGCCTTGGCGGTATAGGGCAGGCGGAGGTAGGCGCACAGGACGTCGATGCAGGTCTGGCGCAGGGCAGGGGTGGGGGCGTCGTCGGCGAGGCCGGCCAAGGCATGCACACCACCGAGGCGGACCGCGGCGGACTCCTCGCCAAGTTGGGAGACAGCGGTGGTGAACCGCTCGGTGTGCAGCCGGGTTGCGTCCCGCAGGGCACCGTCCTCATCGACCCGCTGGCGCCGGTAGGCCACCACCAAGGCCACCAGGGCACCCGCTCCGGCGACCACCCCGAAGGACAGTTTCACCAGATCGAACAGCGTCGTGGCGCTGAGCTGGCGCTCGGGCTTCAGGCCCTGGGCGCCGAGCAGGTCCCAGCCAGCGAAGAACGCGCCGACGGCCACGGTAATCGCGGTGGCAAAGGCCGCGGGCAGCACGATCCAGACGTGCCACAGGCGCAGGGTGCGCTGGCCAGTACCGGACCGGGGCAGATGAAGATTCACACCCACCCAGACCGCTCCGACCCTCCTGCCGGTTGCAGGGCCTCATCGGCGGCCGGTGTCTGGATGACGGATCGGCTAACAAATATGGGTATTGCGGAGGTTTCTGACTTCCTGCAACGGCGAGGGCACACATGGCCTGTCACCAGCGGTGAGCCGAACACGGGCTGATCAGGCGGGCGTCGCTGCACAGCCTTGCCCAAAGCTACGGATCAGAAGGTTGCAGATTCGGATCCTGCCGAGCACACAGCGTCGGCCCACACCCTGTTCAGCCGGGGCTGAGTCACGACTATTTGCACGTGCCAGATCCGTGCCAGACAGGGCGGCCAAACGCGGCCAAGAACGGTCAGCCACGGATCATCGGTCATCGGGAAAGGAAGCGGCCCCCGACCGGGAGTTCCCAGGTCAGGGGCCGTCCACCTGCGGAGGCTGTGGGATTTGAACCCACGGTGACGTTGCCGCCACGACAGTTTTCAAGACTGTTCCCTTAGGCCGCTCGGGCAAGCCTCCCCGCGGCACCGCGGCGCGCGGGGCGCTTGGGTGTCGCGGGATCAGACTAGCGCGTCACTTGTCGCCCGTGCGCTGGCCCAGGGTGACCTGGGTGGTGTGCTCCTTGCCGCCGCGCTTGTAGGTCAGGGTGACCTGGTCGCCGGGCTTGTGCTGCCAGATCTCGCTGATGAGGGTGGGGCCGCTGTCGACGACCGTGTCGTCGAGCTTGGTGATGGTGTCGCCGGGCTTGAGGCCCGCCTTGTCGGCCGGGCCGTTCGGGGTGACGGATTCGGAGCCGTTGTTGCCGGTGCGGGCGATGGTCGCGCCGTTGCCGGTGTCCCGCATGCCGACCTGGACGCCGATCTGGGGGTAGACCGGCTTGCCGGTCTTGATCAGGTCCTGTGCCACCCGCCGCGCCTGGTCGATGGGGATGGCGAAGCCCAGGCCGATGCTGCCGGACTGCTGGGACTCGCCGCCCAGCCCGCCGCCGTTGCCGGCCGACTGGATGGCGGAGTTGATGCCGATGACATTGCCGGCGGCGTCCATCAGGGGGCCGCCGGAGTTGCCGGGGTTTATCGAGGCGTCCGTCTGCAGGGCGCTCATGTACGAGGCGCTGGTGCCGCCGCCGTCGCTGGAGGCCACCGGGCGGTCCTTGGCGCTGATGATGCCGGTGGTGACCGTGCCGGACAGGCCGAAGGGCGCGCCGATGGCGATCGTGGCGTCGCCGACCTGCACATGGGAGGACTTGCCGAGCGGGAGCGGGTTGAGCGGGGCGCCGGAGGTGTTCTTGAGCTTGATCACGGCGACGTCGTAGCCCTGGGCACGGCCGACGACCTCGGCGTCGTACTTCTTGCCGTTGGAGAACGTCGCGGTGAGCTTGCCGCCGTCGGCCGCGCTGGCGACGACGTGGTTGTTGGTGAGGATGTGGCCCTGCTTGTCGTAGATGAAGCCGGTGCCCGTGCCGCCGTCGCCGCCGGCACCCTGCGCCTCGATCGTCACGACGCTGGGCAGCGCCTTCTGCGCTATCCCGGAGACGGAGGTGGGCTTGCGGTTCAGTGCCCCCGGGTCGCCGGACGCGGAGACCGTCGTCGAGTCGCTGTCGCTCTGGCCCGCGGCCCAGAAGCCGATGCCGCCGCCGATGCCGCCGGCGACCAGCGCGGCCACCAGGACGGCCGCGATCAGGCCGCCGTTGCGCCGCTTGGGGGCGGGGCTGCCGGTCGTGCCCCAGGGGTCGCCGCCGCCACCGTACGGGGGCTGCTGGCCCCAGCCGCCGGCACCGGCTCCGGGGCCGGCGGCCGAGTAGGTGGGGAACTGGCTGGTCCGGTCCTCCGCCGGGTCGTCGCCGGGGTGGCCGTAGCCGGGCTGCGGGGGGCGTCCGTCGCTGTACGGCGGCATCCGGCCGGGTTCGTCGAAGCCGTGGCCGGCGGCCGAGGTGACGGTCGGTGCGAACTCCGGCGGCGGGGGCGCCGCGGGCGGGGCGCCGGGAGTCCGGGCGCCGGAGGCGGACGCGGAAGCGCTGTCCGGCTGCGGCCCGGTCGGCGGCCTGGCCTCCGACGGGACGGCGGCTCCCTCGTTCTCGGTGCTCACAGCTCTCTCCTCAGCTTCACGACTGTCGGCGCCCACGGCCTGGCGGGAGGGTGTCCCCTCCGCCCTGTGCCTCAGCGAACTCCGAGGGTATGGGGCGGGCCGTTTCTTCCGGGGCTTGCGGTTCGGCCGGACCCTGGGGGTGCGTCCGGGTGGTGCGGTGCGGCGGGCCGTGCGGTCCGCCGGGTGGTGCGGTTCGTGCGGTGGGAGGCCCCGGGCCTCCCGGTTGTCTCTTCCGGTCCGGCGGACCCGGCGGGCCCTCCGGTTGTGCGGCTCCCCCTTGCCGGACGGGGGACCCGGTACTCCAGCATCAAGGATCCGGGCAGTACGGGCGAGTCCCGTCCACGGATCGGAGTCCGCAGATCAGGATCCGCGGGCCATGACTGCAGGCCCGGTCCGCACATCCCGGCTGTCGCGAGTCCCGGTCCGCAGGTCCGGTCGGCACTACGGGCCGGACGGTACGGGCGAGTCTCCCTTCACAGCCTTTCCCACCGCGCGTCAGAGCGCCGTAAGCCAAGGCTGTGACTGTCACCTCATCCTTTATGCCGGACAAAACCGGCGCATCCCCGGTTCCGCACCTCGGGGTACGCGCCCGGCGGCCCGGCGACGGTGGATGGCACGATAACGCGGTGACCTATGCACGCCCCGCCCAGGACGGCCGTCCGGGCCGTCCCGCCATCTCCGTCGTCGCCCACCGCGGTGCCTCCGAGGACGCCCCGGAGCACACCCTCGCCGCCTACCGCAGAGCGATCGAGGACGGCGCGGACGCCCTGGAGTGCGATGTCCGGCTCACCGCGGACGGCCACCTGGTGTGCGTCCACGACCGGCGGGTGAACCGCACCTCGAACGGGCGTGGCTCGGTCTCCGCCCTCGAGCTCGCCGACCTGGCCACACTCGACTTCGGCTCCTGGAAGGACGACGGGTCCGCGAACGAGGCACCGGACCGGCAGCACGAGGACCCCGAGCGGACCTCCGTACTGACGCTGGAGCGGCTGCTGGAGCTGGTCGCCGACGCCGACCGCCGGGTCGAGCTGGCCATCGAGACCAAACACCCCACCCGCTGGGCCGGGCAGGTGGAGGAGCGGCTGGTCGAGCTGCTCGCCCGGTTCGGGCACACCGGACCGGCCACCCGCACCGACTGGACCTCTCCGGTCCGGGTCATGAGCTTCTCGGCGCGCTCGCTGCACCGTGTACGGGCCGCTGCGCCCGGCATCCCCGGCGTCTACCTGATGCAGTTCCTCACTCCCCGGCACCGCGACGGCCGGCTCCCGCCCGGCGTCGGCATCGCGGGCCCCGGGATGCGGATCCTGCGCGCGCACCCCGAGTACGTCGCCAGGGCGCACCGGGCCGGCCACCAGGTGCACGTGTGGACCGTCAACGACACCGAAGACGTCGAGCTGTGCCGGGAATTGGGCGTGGATGCGGTCATTACGAACCGCCCCAAACAGGTGCGTAAGCAACTCGGCCTTGGCTAAAGCTCCTCACAGGGTGTGCACCGGCGCATTCGGGCCGTATTCGGTTATGTCCAGTGCGTCACTGTGTGCCGCTTGGCCGGTTTCCGGTCCAGTCCATTGGGGCATTCATCCCGTGGCGTGGGGCAAAGGAGGTCTCGGGGGTGGCGTTGGTGGTGGCACAAGAGGTGCCGACGTCGTCGATCATGGCCGTACCCCATGGTCCAGTGGGTGTGGGCATGGCCAGGCGACGCATGCGTGAAGAGCTGTTGGCAAGTGGAGTTCAGGACAGTGTCGTCGATGACGCGGTGCTCGTCCTGTCGGAGCTGTTGAGCAATTCGTGTCGCCATGCGCGTCCGATATACGAACAGGGATCACCGGGTTCCGTAACTCCCGGCGCATCCGTCGCGCCCGACGCACAGGACGCCCTCTCGGCATCCGTGCGGGCCTCCTGGCGCATCGATGCGCAGGGCCGGCTGACCGTCGCGGTCACGGACGGCGGCGGTCCGACCCGCCCCCTTCCGGCCACTCCGTCGGTCACGGCACGCGGCGGCCGCGGACTGGCGATCATCCGGTCGCTCGCCAAGGACTGGGGCGTGCGCGACACGGGCACCGGCGAAGTCACGGTCTGGGCGGCCCTCTCCCTGCAAGGCGCGTTCGCTACGCGCGTGGACCTGATGCCCGATCTGCCGCCCTCGCTCGGCGCGGGCGTGCGCAACGGGCTGCCGCTGGGTCCGGCCTTCCCGGAATTCGACGACCTGACGTAGCGGCAGGCAGCGGCACGCCGAGGCCCGGCGGTGACGGGGCGGCGTCCGGCCGGGACACGCCGGACGTGCACGGCGGCAGGGCATGACACGGCCCGGTACGCAACCGGGCGCGACCGCGCAAACGATCCTCTAGGCTCGCGCAGATACGCGTCCGTATGCCCAGGATCGACCAGGAGACCCCGTCGCCATGGCCAAGAAGCGCCGTCCCCAGTCCCAGGCCGCAGCACCGCAGATCAAGGACGGCGAGGTGCCGGTCGTCGGCGCTCGTGAGCCCTGCCCGTGCGGCTCCGGCCGCCGGTACAAGGCCTGTCACGGGCGAGTGGCGGCGCACGCCGCCACCGAGCTCGTGCAGCGCCCGTTCGAGGGCCTGCCCGGTGAGTGCGACTGGGTGGCCCTGCGCGAGCTGGTGCCCGCCGCCACCGCCGCGTTGACGCTGAAGGGCGGGCTGCCCGAGGGCGTCCCGTCCGTGACGCTGGCGACCGTGCTGCCGATGGCGTGGCCCGCGCTGCGCCGCGACAACGGCGCGGTGCTGCTCGGCCTGCAGAACGACACCGCCTCCGGCGACCTCAGCCGCGACCTCGCGGACACCCTGCAGCGCGCGCTGGCCACGGAACCCGGCAACCCGGTCCCCGCCGAGCGGCACGCCGCCGACGGTCCGCGGCTGCAGGATCTGCTCGACCCGGACGCCGCTTTTGAGCCGACCGTCCACACCGGCTTCGAGTTCTGGGTGGAGAACGCCGAGAACGCCACCGGCGAGGTCGCCGCCTCTCTGGAGCGGGCCAACGCGGCGGCCATCCCGACCGCCCGGATCCCCGGCCTGGAGGGCGCGTACTGGTGCGAGGCCCCGGAGAAGAACCACCTGCGCTGGGTCACCGCGCACCCCGAGGAGCAGCTGCTGGACGCGCTCGCCCGGCTGCACGCGGCGGGCGCCGCCTCGCTCGGCGAAGGCACCCGTCTGGTGGGCTCGTTCCGCGCCCACGGCCTGGTCGTCCCGGTCTGGGACCTGCCCTCGGAGATGGGCGCCGACGAGGTCGCCAAGCCGGCCGCGGCGTTCGCCGAGCGGCTGGCCGAGGCCCTGGCGACGGACACCCCGCTGACCCCCGAGGAGCGCCGGGCACGCGGCGGGCTCACCAACCGTCAGGTCACCCTGAGCTGATCGTGCCGTCCTCGGCCGTGGTCCGGACGCCCCGGGGAACCCCAGGCGTGACACCTGTCACAACTCCCCGTACCTGCCGGTAAAGAGGCGTCCGGAATTCCACGATCGAATTTGCGAACCGCCGATCTCTTGTTACGGTTCTAGAAGCCCGGTCGCTGGTGCATCCCCCGTCGCCAGCGACCGGGCGCTTCCATGTCCGGAACCAGGCATTCCGCTTGGCTCCTCCGGATCCTCGGCAGCCCGCGGCCTCAGTGCCCCGAACCGCTGCCCGCCGCGGACGAGTTGCTGCCGGACCGCAGCAGCAGCCGCTTCCCCGCCGCATCGGCGATCTCCGCCACGGCCGCGTACGGCGGCCGGTTCCGGTGGACGGTCGGGGTGGCCGGCGTCTCACACACGCCCGGTGCGCCACCCGCCGCCACCTCGCAGTTCACCTGGACGGTCCTGCCGTCGGGCCGCAGCAGCGTCAGTACGGCGCGGAGCCGGCCGCCGGTGCGGTTGCGGTAGTACGTACGCCCCCAGGTGACACCGTCCCCGGCGAGTACGCAGGTCTGGGCTGCGATGCCCTGGGGCGCGGCGAGTTCGGGGCCGCAGCGGGAGGTGCGGCCGGAGCGGTGCGGCAGGCCGGGGCGGCCGGAGGAACCGGCCTGCCTCCTGGAGCCGGCGGTGGCAGCGAGGGGGCTCTTGCCCGGCTTGCTGCCGTTATTTCCCCTGTTTCCCTTTTCTTCCGAGGGGCTATTTTCGGCCTTGGCTGCTTCCCCGGATCCCGTTCCCGGGGACGAGGTGCCGGCCGGGCCGGCCATCGCGGCGCCCAGCGGCACGGCGAGGGCGAGCAGCGCCGTGCCGGCGAGCCCGATCATGCGGATTTTCTGCGCACGCTGCATGGGCCCCACCTGCACTCGAGATGCCGCTGACCACGGCTTGACGGTGGGCCGAACCTATCGGCCGGCGGGGGTGCCCCCGGGCACCCCTGCGCCGGTTTCCCCGAGAGACCGGGGCAGGACGCACCCGTACGGGTGATCCGCCGCGAGGCGTTCCTTGCGTCCGCGCCTCGGGTCTCGGCGCGGCCCGGGATCCGCCCGTCCCTCCGTCGCTCATCCGTCCGCGCGGCCCGCGTCCGCCCGTGCCTCCCGCATCCGGCCGTCCGTCCACATCCGGCCGCGGCAGGTGCCCGCACAGCACGAGGGCGCCCGAGTACGCATCGGGCGCCCGGAGCATCCGCGAGGGTCAGTACGCGAGCCGGCTGCCGCCGTCCGGGGAGCCGGTGCTCGCCGTGACCAGTGCGTCCACGATCGTGGCCACCTTCGGCAGCCAGGGCGCGGCCGGGGTGACGGCCGGCGGGCGCTCCCAGCGGACCCGGCCGGCGCCGATCTGGGAGGGCGGGAGCACCACATAGCCGCCCTCGCCGTGGAACCGCAGCGAGCTGGGCACCCAGTCCTGGGAGTGCAGCAGCTCGCCCAATTCCGGCAGGCCGTACGGCGATACGAGCAGCGACCAGCGGGTGGGCGTGGCCACCACGGGGCCCAGGCGCACGCCGAAGTGGTCCAGCGCCGCCAGGGCGCGGGCCCCGGCGACCGCGGGCAGGCTCACCGCGCAGGGCGCGCGGCCGCCGGTGGCGAGCACGACCGGGGCATCGGGGCGGTTCGTCCACCACCAACGCACCATCCGGGCATCGGTGGTGGCCGCGAGCAGACCGGGGTCGAAGGGGTGCGCGCCGGGCACCACGCAGTCGGGGTCCGGGCAGCTGCAGCGACGCGTGACCCGCTCGCCGAGGCCGAGCCGGGCGCCGGCCGGCTGCCGGCCGCCGGACCGGAGTCCCACACCGGGAAGTACGGGCCACTGCCACTCGGTGGCGTAGTGGAGCGCCGCACCGAGCTGCGCCGACTTTCCGCCGCGCCGGAACAGGAGCTTGCGTCGCCTTCCGAGGATCTCGCGCATGAGCGCTCGTTCCTTTCCGTTAACGCCGAGGGCTTTGTCCATCGCACTGCATGGCACTACATGCCGGGTTCACCATCGTTTCGCGCCGTGCCGCTGCATGCCGTTGTGGGGCGTGTCCTGCGGCCCGGCCGGGGAGCCCGGGGTCGATCGGCATCGATCACGCCACGTGGTCACTGGTCACCGCGTGTACAAAGCAGCGCATCACGCCGTACGCCGGGCGTGAAGTGTGGCGAGGGGTGGCGTGCGTTGGCGCTTGCGTTTCCGTGGTGCAGTCCCCGCCTTTTGGGGGTGCGTCGCGGTCGTCGGCTTGTTAGACGCCGGTGCCCGCCGGAGAGTTCCGGTACGGCGCCAACTGACTCCGCACCTTTCCGAGTACGTACCCGCCACTGTGGTGATGACGCGCTGCTGATCGCCGTCAGTCGACCGCAAATTGACGTTCGGGGGGCTTTTTTCAGGCCAATCTACAGACCTCGTGGACACCACAAACCCCATGGTGACAATGCTGGACATCGCATCGCTGCTCCGTGTACATGTGGAGGCATTAATAGCGGAGCAGCATGACATGGGGGTTTGCGATGCTATTGAGGAAATTGAGCGGCCAACCTTACCGCGCAACATCACTCAACAAAATGCCGCACTCCCTACCAAAAAGCGGCCTGACCTGGGGTAATGCCAGGCTCGGCGAGAGCCGCCGGCCATGACCACCCCTCACGTGCCGAAAGTGGCTGGAATCGAACCAGTCCTTCCCGCCCCCGCGCACACTGTCGACCCGCACGGGCCGAAAGCGCCCTCGGGATGCGCTGCCGGCGCCCCGTCAGACGGCTCGCCTGACGGTTTGTCCGACACCTCCGCGGGCGGCTCCCCGGGTGCCGCGCCCGGCTCCGTGCCCGGCGTTGTCCCCGACATCTCCGTCGTCGACCAACTCGCCGCGGTCCAGGACCGGCTGGCCGGCTGGATCTCCGACCTCAGCACCCTGCACGACCTGACCGAACGGCTCGCGCGCACCCGTACGCTGGAGGACGCCCTCCACGAGCTGCTGCGCGCCGGCGCCTCGCTGGTCGGCGCGCGCCGCGGTCTGGTCGTCCTCGCACCGTCCGACGGGCTCGGCCCGGAGACCACCGTCGGCCTCGGCCTCGGCCACGCCGAGATCGGGCATATCGAGACCGTCCCGCGCCGCGCCCTGTCGTACGCGCGGATACTGGACGGCCTCCCGGAGCGGGCCACCGGCGACGACACCCGGTCCGGCCCGCTCGACGACACCCGCCACCCGACGCGCGACGGGAGCCGCGCCGCCGGCCCCCGCAACGACGCGCCGGCCGGTCCCTGCACCGAGATCGCCGAACCCGACATCCCCGGTGAGAAGGACCTCGACCCCCGGCTGCGCGAGGTCGCCGCCCGCCTCGGGTACGCCGCGAGTTATGCGGTCCCGCTCTGCGCCGAACCCTTCGGCAGGACCGGCGCCGCGGTCTGGCTCTACGACGAACCGGCCGAGCCCACCGCGCGGCAGCGCCACCTCGTCGGCCTCTACCGCGCGCACGCCGCCGAGCACCTCGCCCGCCTCCTCGAACTCCACCGCAGCCGCCGGGCCACCGAAACCCTCCGCGAGGAGCTGTTGCCCCACCGGCTGCCACGGATCCCCGGCGTACGCCTCGCGGTGCGGCACAGCACCGGGCCGCGCGGCGGCGGCGACTGGTACGACGCGCTGCCGCTGCCGGACGGCGCCCTGGGCCTGGCCGTCGGCTCGGTGACCGGCTCCGGGCCGAGCGCGGTGGCGGCCATGGGACGGCTGCGGGCGTCCCTGCGCGCCTACGCCGTCATGGAGGGCGAGGATCCGGTCGCGGTCCTCTCGGACCTCGAACTGCTGCTCCGGCTGACCGAGCCGGCCCGCAGCGCCACCGCGCTGTTCGCCTACACCGAGCCGCCGCCCGGCGCTCCGGGCGGGCCGCCGGTGCTGCCCGGCGGCATCGCCGACCCCTTCGCCCGCAAGCTGCTGCTGGCCGGGGCCGGCCACTGCCCGCCGCTGATCCTCGGCGATCTGCGGACCGAGTTCGTGGAGACCTCCTTGTCCGCGCCGCTGGGCATGCTGGCCTGCTGGGAAGCGCCGAGCGTGGAGATCGAACCGGCCGGCGGCGAGACCCTGCTGCTCTACAGCGACGGGCTGCTGCACCGCACCGGCGAGCCCATGGACCGCGCCTTCACCCGGCTGCACGCGGCCGCCGCGGGCGTTCCCCGGGCGAGCCGCCATGATCCGGAGGCGGTCGTCGATCACATCGTGCGCACGATGCTGCCGCAGGGTCTGGACGACCCGTCGTCGGAGGAGGACGTGGTGCTGCTCGCGGCGTACTTCGAGGAGTAGGGGCGGCCGCACGGTGTACGGCGGGCAACCGAGCCGCACCCCGGGATGTCCACCCCAACCACCGGATATCGGACACACGGCACCGGGGAGCGGAGTCTTACGCCGCCCGTCCGCCCTCCGGGAGCGCCCCGCGTCCGGTGGCCGCCGTCCCGGCACGGTCACGCCTTCGTGCGGGAAGGTCACGCCTTTCTGCCTCTGGACCGCATTCGATCCGCACATACGATGGAAGGCGGTTCAGTCTTAAAAGGAGGCATTGTGACCGACGAGCTCACGCCGGAGACCCCGGACGAGGACGAGCAGCCGATCAAGCAGCGCAAGAACGGCCTTTACCCGGGCGTCTCGGATGAGCTCGCGGAGAACATGAAGAGCGGCTGGGCCGACACCGAGCTGCATGATCTGCAGCCGGTCGAGCAGGCCCCGAACGCCGCCCGCCGCCGCGCCGCGCTGTCCGCGCGCTTCCCCGGTGAGCGCCTGGTGATCCCGGCGGGCAACCTGAAGACCCGCTCCAACGACACCGAGTACGCCTTCCGCGCCTCGACGGAGTACGTCTACCTCACCGGCGACCAGACCGACGACAGCGTCCTGGTCCTGGAGCCCACGAAGGACGGCCACAAGGCGACGATCCACCGGCTGCCCCGCTCCCACCGCGAGAACGGCGAGTTCTGGCTCGACGGCATGGGCGAGCTGTGGGTCGGCCGGCGCCACAGCCTCGGCGAGGCCGAGGCGCTGCTCGGCGTCCCGTGCAAGGACGTACGCGAGCTGGCCGGCGCGCTCAAGGAGGCCACAGGACCGGTCCGTGTGGTGCGCGGCCATGACGCCGGCATCGAGGCCGCGCTGACCGACAAGGTCACCGCCGAGCGTGATGAAGAGCTGCGTGTCTTCCTCTCCGAGGCGCGCGCGGTCAAGGACGCGTTCGAGATCGGTGAGCTGCAGAAGGCCGTCGACTCGACGGTGCGCGGCTTCGAGGACGTCGTCAAGGTCCTGGACAAGGCCGAGGCGACCAGCGAGCGCTACATCGAGGGCACGTTCTTCCTGCGCGCCCGCGTCGAGGGCAACGACGTCGGCTACGGCTCGATCTGCGCCGCGGGACCGCACGCCACCACCCTGCACTGGGTCCGCAACAACGGCGAGGTGCGCTCCGGCGACCTGCTCCTGCTGGACGCCGGCGTGGAGACCCACACCCTCTACACCGCCGATGTCACCCGCACCCTGCCGGTCAACGGCCGGTACACCGACCTCCAGCGCACGATCTACGACGCGGTGTACGAGGCGCAGGAGGCCGGCATCGCGGCGGTCAAGCCGGGCGCGGCCTACCGCGACTTCCATGACGCGGCGCAGCGGGTGCTCACCGAGAAGCTGGTCGAGTGGGGTCTGGTCGAGGGCCCCGTCGAGCGGGTGCTGGAGCTGGGGCTGCAGCGCCGCTGGACCCTGCACGGCACCGGCCACATGCTCGGCCTGGACGTCCACGACTGCGCCGCGGCCCGCACCGAGCACTACGTCAACGGGACGCTGGAGCCGGGCATGGTGCTGACCGTGGAGCCCGGTCTGTACTTCCAGGCGGACGATCTGACGGTGCCCGAGGAGTACCGCGGAATCGGCGTCCGGATCGAGGACGACATCCTCGTGACCGACGACGGCAACCGGAACCTGTCGGCCGCGCTGCCGCGGCGGTCGGACGAGGTCGAGGCCTGGATGGCGGGGCTGCTCGGCAAGTAGCCGCGCGGTACGGGGCGGGGCTGCCCGGGCGGGTGCCCGGTGCGCAGCCCCCCTTGCGCCGTTCGTTCTGCGTCTCCCGGTGGCCTCAGCCGCCGGGAGACGTGTCGTCTGCGGGACCGTCGTCCTTGCGCCCGTACGCACCGGCCCGGGCCGCCGCCCAGACCGCGGTGGCGGCGGATGCGGCGAGATCCTGGTCGACGGGGCGACGGGCGATCAGAATCCGGTAGTAGAAGGGTGCGCCGAGCGCCGACATCACCTTCTCCGGGTCGGTGTCCGCGGGCAGTTCGCCGCGCTCGACGGCCCGCTCCACCATCCGGCCGGCCAGCGCCAGCCGTTCGCCGAAGAAGGTCCGCAGCACCGCCGCCGCCTCGGGGTCACGGGCCGCCGCGGAGACCACCGCCTCGATCAGCCGGCGCATCCGCGCCTCCCCGTAGAAGGCGGCTATCGAACCGGCCAGCGCCTGCAGGTCCCCGGGCAGGGTGCCGGAGTCCGGCAGCGGCACATCCGAACTCAGGTCGGTCAGCAGGTCGCACACCAGGCCCTCGGTGCAGCGCCAGCGACGGTAGAGCGTCGCCACATGAATTCCGGACCGCTGCGCGACCCTCTCCATGGTCAGCACGGCGAAGCCGCCGTCGCCCAACTCCTCGAACACAGCGGTCAATACGGCTTGACGGGTGCGGGCGGTACGACCACCGGGCCTGGTCTCGCCCGGGGCATGGTGCGCTGTCGTCACGACGGCTCCGTATTGCAGTGCGGGTTCACGCCAAGTATTGTCCGGGAAAGGTTAACGCGAGCAACTTCGCGTTAACCATGGTGCGCGCTGGTCTCGCCGGGACAGGGGACGCCGCGGGGGAGGTTCTCTCACCGCGAGACCGCGCTGCCCACTTCCCGCAAAGGGCGATTTCCAGCCAGTTTTCGGACTGCTGATGTTAGCCCGGATTGACACCTCATCCACGGGCATCCCGCATACGGCCGCCGCCCTGGGCGCTCCTGAGGTACTGAGGTACTGAGGTACTGAGGTACTGAGGTACTGAGCCCGAGCCCGAGGTACCGCCCGAGTCTCCGACGCGCTCCCCCGCCGGGCGCCCCTCCGCTTCCCGGACGCCCTACGACGCCATCGGCAGCGCCGCCCCCTCGCGCCATTTGAGGATCTTGTCGAAGCTGACGACCGCGCCGGGGCGGCCCGTGCGGTTGCGGTAGCGGACGTGGTCGGTAAGGGCCTCGATCAGAAAAAGCCCCCGGCCGTCCTCGGCAAAGGCGGGAGCCTGTGCGGGGGTGGGCACGGGGGCCGGCGGGAGGGCTCGGTCCGCGGCGGTATGGGGTGGGGCGGGGGGTGCGGGGCAGTGGCGGAACCCGGGGCCCGAGTCGGTCACTTCGATGCGGCAGGTGTCGCCGTCGATGAAGGCCGTGACGCGGTAGTCCTCGGTGGCGGCGTCACCGCCGTGCTCGACGGCGTTCGCACAGGCCTCGGAGAGGGCCACCGCAAGGTCGTAACAAATGTCCGGGTCGACGCCCGCCGTCTCCATCGTGCCCAGCAGCAGACGACGGGCCAGCGGCACGCTCGCAGCCTCACGCCGCAAATGGAGTGACCACCAGATGCTCATCGCTCCAGCCTCCTGGCCGCGGCTCGACATATCGATACCTATTGCCGCGCCGCATGGTCCGTAAGCATGTCCGGGACGTGATACCGCTCATTCGGCGGATGCGAAGAGCGAGCGCATCGGTGTAGGCGAAGCGCCCGCTATGCGCTGCCGCGCGCCCCGCCGGGCTCCCTGGACACCGGGCAGGGCGCCTCCTCGGCGCGCCCTGCCGTAGGCGACAGGTCGGACCAATGGGATGATGGCGCGGCCATGACTCCACCGCCCGCCTCCACAGCGCGCGCAGCCGCCGATCTTCGGCTGTTGAGGGCCGCGGTCTTCACCGCGGTCTGTGTCGTGTTGTCCGCGGGCGGGCACATCGTCGCCTCGTGCGCCACCGTCCCGTGGTGGACGCTGGGTGTGGCGGCGGCCGTGGTGTTCGCGATCGCCGCACCCCTGGCCGGGCGGGAGCGCTCGCTGCCGGGGATCGCCGCCGGTCTTGCCGTCGGGCAGCTCGCCTTGCATGCCCTGTTCGCCTGGGGCCAGCTTCCGATGCCCGCCATGGCGCGGGGCACAGGAAGCGGGGCAAGCGGAGGAAGCGGCTCCGGTGGCGGCAGGCTGTCCGACCGGGCGGCCGAAGCCCTTGCCCGGCATGTGACCTGCGGGCTCGGCAGCGGCCGGGTGGACGGCGCGCAGGCGCGCCGGATTCTCGGCTCGGGCGGCTTCGACACCGCCTCCGCCGCCGGGATGACCCCTCCGGCAGGCGCCGGCCCGGCCGGTGGCGCGGGCGGGGGCGCGACCGCCGCCGACCCCGCGCTCACGCATGGCCTGCTGCCGTCGCTGCCCATGCTGCTGGGGCACCTGCTGGCCGCGCTCGCGGTCGGCTGGCTGCTGCGGCGGGGCGAGGCGGCCCTGTGGCGGCTGGTCCGGCTGTCGGCTCCGGCGGCGTACGAGATCACGGTGCAGGCACTCGTCGGTGTGGTGCGCGGGGCACTCGCCCTTGCTCGCGCCCTGCTCACGGGCCTGGAAACGGCGCACGACGAAGCGCTGCGCGCCCCCGTTTCGTACGGGGATGACAAACCCGGCCCGAAGAACGTCGCACTCCACCACAGTGTCATCAGGCGAGGGCCCCCCGCCCCGGCCCCCCTCGCCCTCGCGGCCTGACGACGCGAAGCACGCTCCCACATGGGGGTCCCTCCCATGTCCTTCCGGCATGGGGAGGGTACGGACTTATGCGCCGTCGTCCGCGCGCGCCAGCTGCACCGTCACCCGTACCTCTCTCCTTCCTGTGGAGTGATTTCCGATGTCGAAGAATTCGAAGATGGCGAAGATGTCGCAGCAGCAGTCGGACGCGTCGTCCACGCGGCGGCTCGCACGGCGGCTGCCGCTGGTGGGCGCCGCCGCGGCCGGGAGCGTGCTGTTGCTCGCCGGCCCGGCCTTTGCGCACGTCAGCGTGCAGCCGTCGGGCCCGGCCGCCAAGGGCGGCTATGCGACCGTCAACTTCAAGGTGCCCAATGAGAAGGACGACGCCTCGACGGTGAAGCTGGAGGTGACGCTGCCCACCGACCACCCGCTGGCGTCCGTGATGCCGCAGCCGGTGCCCGGCTGGAAGATCTCGGTCACCAAGGCCAAGCTCCCCAAGCCGATCGAGATGGAGGGCGAGAAGATCACCGAAGCCCCCTCGAAGATCACCTGGACCGCCGACGGCAAGGGCGTGGAGCCCGGCCAGTTCCAGCAGTTCCCGCTCTCCGTCGGCCAGCTGCCCAAGGACACCGACCAGGTCGTCTTCAAGGCGCTCCAGACGTACGACAACAAGGAGGTCGTGCGCTGGATCGAGCCGACGAAGGAGGGCGCCCCGGAGCCGGAGAACCCGGCCCCGGTCCTCAAGCTCGGCGCGCCCGAGGAGGACGGCCACGGCGCGGCCGGGGCGAACGACAAGAGCGGTGCCACCACCGGCATGAAGGCCACGGCCGCCGCCTCGGACGCGTCCGGCAGTGACACCACGGCCCGCATCCTGGGCGCCATCGGCATCGTCGTCGGCGTCGTCGGAGTCGGCTTCGGTGTGTTCGCCGGCCGGCGCCGCAGCGCCTGACCATCGGCGGGGGCCGGCGCCCGAACCGCGCCGGCCCGCCAACCATTCCCGGACAAACGGGATTTCCAGACACGGGATTTATCTGCAATGCACAGAAGGACCCTGCTCGCGTCCGCCCTGGCGGCGGCCGCGGCTTTCAGCCTGACCGCCTGCAACGGCGATGACAACAAGCCCGCCGCCGAGGTCTCCGGGGGCACCGCGGCCAAGCCGATCGTCACGCTCGACAGCCCCTTGGCGAAGCCGGACCTCGTCCTGACCGACACCAGCGGCAAGAAGTACGACCTGGTGGAGAAGACCAAGGGCCACCCGACGCTGATCTACTTCGGTTACACCAACTGCCCGGACGTCTGTCCGCTGACGATGGCCAACATCGCGGTCGCGGTGAAGCAGCTGCCGGCGGCCGAACGGAAGGATCTGCGGGTCGTCTTCATCACCTCCGACCCGGAGCGTGACACCCCGGCCGCGCTCAAGAAGTGGCTCGGCGGTATCGACAAGGACTTCACCGGTCTGACCGGCGACTTCGACACCATCCAGGGTGGTGCGCGCGACGTCAACATCGGGATCGAGAAGCCGGTCAAGAAGAAGAACGGCGATGTCGTCTCCACCCATGGTGCGCAGGTACTGCTGACCTCCCCCAAGGACAACAAGATCCACTGGATGGGCATGCAGGAGGCGACCTCCGACAACTACACCAAGGCACTTCCGAAGATCGTCAAGGGGCAGAACCCGTGAACCGCCGTACCACCCTCGCCGCCGCCCTCACCCTCACCGCCTCGCTCGTCCTGGCGGGCTGCGGCGGCGCGGACGGCGCACCGCAGCTCAAGGTCGACGGCCCGTACATGCCCCAGCCGGTCGACCAGAACATGGCCGGTGCGTACTTCACCGTCAAGAACAGCGGTGACACCGCGGACAAGCTCACCTCGGTCACCAGCGACCTGTCCAAGGACATCACGCTCCACAAGACGGCCGGCACCAAGATGGAGCAGGTCAACTCGCTGGCGATACCGGCGGGCGGCGAGCTGCGGCTCAGCCGCGGCGGCAACCACCTGATGTTCATGGGGCTGAAGAAGAAGCCGGCCGAGGGCGACGAGGTGGCCATCGAGCTGCACTTCGCCACCGCCGGTCCGATCAAGGTGACGGTCCCGGTCAAGGCCCTCACCTACGCACCGAAGAAGTAGCCGGGGACCGAAGCGGCAAAAAGGGACCAGGGACCGAAGAACCGCACGGGCCGTACGGACCACCGGCGGATCACCGCACGGGCCGTACGGACCACCGCACAGGCCGTACAGAAAACGGGAGTAAGGGGAGCGATCACTATGGTCACCACCGGGCTCGGGCCGCGACGGTCCGCCGTGCTGCGCCTGCTGGTCGTCGCGGTGGCGCTGGCCGGCGCGCTGATCGGCGGGCTCGGCGGCGCCGCCCCGGCCTCGGCGCATGCCGCGCTGACCGGGAGCACCCCCGTGCAGGGTTCGGTGGTGGACCACGCCCCCGGGCAGGTGACGCTCACCTTCTCCGAGGGCGTCGCGATGGGCGACAGCTCGATCCGGGTGCTGGATCCGCGGGGCAAACGGGTGGACCGCGGCAAGCTGCTCAACCTGAGCAGCGGCAATGTCGTCAAATACGGTGCGGGGCTGCCACCGGGGCTCGGCAACGGCACCTACACCGTCACCTGGCAGGCGGTTTCCGCCGACAGCCACCCCGTCTCCGGCGCCTTCACCTTCTCGGTCGGCGCGCCTTCCAAGGCCTCCGCCCCGGTACCGCAGCAGAAGGCCGGCGGCGGTCTGGTCGGGGCGCTCTACGGCGTCGCCCGCTACCTCGCCTACGCCGGATTCGTCCTGCTCGTCGGCGGCGCGGCCTTCGTGGTGGCCTGCCGGCCGGCCGCCGCCCTCGTACGGTCCGTGCAGCGGCTGGTCGTCCAGGGGTGGGCGCTGCTGGCCGGCACCACCGTGGTGATGCTGCTGCTGCGCACCCCGTACACCGGGTCCGGCGATCTCGCCGATGTCTTCGACCTCGGCGGCCTCCAGCAGGTCCTGGTCACCAAGCCGGGCGCGGCGCTGGTCTCCCGGCTGCTGCTGCTCGCCGCCGCGGCGCTGTTCGTGGCGGTGCTCTTCGGGACGTTCGCGCGGCTGCACGAGCCGGTACCGGAAGAGGGGCCGGCTCCGGAAGAGGGGCCGGCTCCGGAAGAGGGGCCGGCAGCGGGCGAGGAGCGAGTGCCGGGCGTGGAGCCGGCACCGGAAGAGGAGCGGGCTGCCGGGCAATCGGCGGAGGGGGACGCGCCGGGCGAGACCGGCGGCGCGGACTCCGGGGAGAAGGACACCGACGCCGCCGGGCAGCCGGCCGTGGAGGCCGCCGACCTCGCCAGGCAGCGCAGGGACCTCACCTTCGGGCTCGCCTTCGGCGGGGTGATCGTCGCCGCGGGGCTCGCCGCTACCTGGGCGTTGGCCGAACATGCCTCGACGGGTCTGCAGACCTCCGTCGCGATGCCGGTCGATGTGCTGCATCTGCTGGCGGTCGCCGCCTGGCTCGGCGGGCTGGCGGCGCTGGTCGTGTCCCTGTACTGGGGGCCGCCCGTCGAGCGGAGGGCCGTACGCCGCTTCTCGCGGATCGCGTTCGGCTCCGTGCTGGTGCTGGTGGCCACCGGTGTGTATCAGTCCTGGCGGCAGGTCGGCAGCTGGCGTGCGCTGACCGACACCACGTACGGGTGGCTGCTGCTGCTCAAGGTGGGCCTGGTCGTGGTGCTCGTCGGGATCGCCGGGGTGTCGCGGCGGTGGACGGGGCGGCTGGCGGAAGTCCGGGCGGCCGAGAACGACAGCGAAGCAGAGCAGGACAGCGAAGCGGAGCAGGACAGGGAAACGGAGAATGCGGCCGTCGGCGCCTCGGGCGGCTCCCCCACCCCCGCCGGCGCCTCGGGCGGCTCCCCCGACCCCGCCCGCGTCGCCCAACTCGCCCGTCAGCAGGCCGCGTTGCGTACCGCCCGTACCAAGCGGCAACGCGATGCCGATCCGGAGCGGCTGGCGCTGCGCCGGTCGGTGCTGGCCGAAGCGTCGGTCGCCGTCGTCCTGCTGGTGGTGACCACGGTGCTGACCGCCACCGAACCGGCCCGCACCGAGGAGGCGGTCAAGGCCCGCTCGGGCGGGCAGTCCACCGCGAGCAGCCTGCCCCAGGTGCTGAAGATCCCGTTCGACACCGGCGGCCCGGGCGGCAAGGGCACCGCCCGCCTCGACCTCGATCCGGGGCGCAGCGGCAGCGCCAACGCCCTGCGGCTGCGGATCTCGGACCCGTCGGGCAAGGCGGTCGACGTCCCCGAGGTGAAGGTCTCCTTCACCCAGAAGGCCAAGAAGATCGGGCCGCTGCCGATCGCCCCGAAGCACCTCGGCAAGGGCCGGTGGCGGGCGGACGGTGTCCAGCTGCCGGTCCCGGGGCAGTGGCAGCTCTCGCTGCTCGTACGGACCTCCGACATCGACCAGGTGACCGAGACCAAGAACGTGAAGATCGGCTGATGAGCAAGCAGACGTCCGGCAAGAAGGCGCCCGGCAAGGTGGCGCCCGGGAAGAAGGCGCCCGGCAAGGCGGCGCCCGGCAAGAAGGGCCCGGGCGCGCAGTCCGCGGGCGCGGGCGGTGCAGCGGGTGTGCCCGCACCGGCCGCCGCCCCGGCGCCCGAAACCGACAGCTCCCCCTCGCCCGCGCCCGCTCCCTCCTCCTCGCTGGAGCTCTCCCGTCGCCGGCTGCTCGGCACCGTCGGCGCGGCGGGCGCGGCCGGGCTGGTCGTCGGCGGGGCCGGCGGCGCCCTCGGGGTCGCCGCCGCGCAGTCCGGCCCGCAGGACGGCGCCGCCAAGGCCGTGACCAGCATCGGATCGACGGAGGTGCCGTTCCGGCCGGCCCGCGCCGGGCACCAGTCGGGGATCACCACCCCGCTGCAGGCCACGGGGCATCTGGTCGCCTTCGACCTGGCGCCGGACGCGGACCGCAAGGCCGCCGCCGCGCTGTTGCGCCGCTGGTCGCGGACGGCCGAGGAGCTGATGGCCGGACGGACCCCGGATGCCGACACGGGGGTCGCGCTCGACGCGGGCCCGTCCTCGCTGACCGTCACCTTCGGCTTCGGCCACAGCTTCTTCGGCCGTACGGGCCTGACGAAGCGGCGGCCCGTACAGCTCGATCCGCTGCCCGACTTCTCGGCCGATGCGCTGGACACCGAGCGCAGCAACGGAGATCTGTGGATACAGATCGGCGCCGATGACGCGCTGGTCGCCTTCCACGCGCTGCGCGCACTGCAGAAGGACGCGGCCGGAGCTGCGCGGCTGCGCTGGCAGATGAACGGCTTCAACCGCACCCCGGGCGCCACCGCGCGCCCGATGACCGCACGCAATCTGATGGGCCAGATCGACGGCACCAACAACCCCAAACCGTCGGACAAGGACTTCGACGAGCGGATCTTCGTGGGGCGGGACGCCGACCAGGACTGGATGCACGGCGGCTCGTACGCCGTCGTCCGCCGGATCCGGATGCTGCTGGACGACTGGGAGAAGCGTTCCCGGCACGAACAGGAGCGGGTCATCGGGCGCCGCAAGGACAATGGCGCGCCGCTGACCGGCGGCTCGGAGACCACCCCGATGCGGCTGGAGGCGAGCGGCCCCGACGGGATGCCGGTCATCCCGGCCAATGCGCACGCGAGGATCGCGGCGCCGGAGTCCAACCAGGGCGCGGCGATGCTGCGCCGCCCCTTCTCCTTCCACGACGGGTTCCGGGAGGACGGCGCCCCGGACGCCGGGCTGCTCTTCGTCTGCTGGCAGGCCGACCCGCTGCGCGCCTTCACCCAGGTCCAGCGGAAGCTGGACCGCGGGGACGCGCTGTCGCGGTTCCTGCGGCACGAGGCGAGCGGGCTGTACGCGGTGCCCCCGGCGGCCGGACCGGGCGACTACGTGGGCCGGCCGCTGCTGGAAGGCTGAGGAGGCCGGCCTGGAAGGCTGAGGAAGCCGGCCGCTGCTGAAAAGGCGGAGGAAGCCCGGCCGCTCCTGGAGGACCGGGAAACCGGCCCCGGGCGGGCAGCCCCCGGGCCCGGCCCTCCGGAGAAGTCCCGCCCCGGTTCCGCGGGGCTGGGTATCGTGGCAGGACAGGGAGAAGATCGGCGGGGTGCCCCCGCAGTCACGCGAGGGAGTCCTTATCCATGTCGGCCAGCCGCTATACCTACCTCGGCCCCGAGGGCACGTTCACGGAGGCCGCGCTGCGCACGCTTCCCGAGGCGGCGACCCGCGAGCTGGTGCCGATGGTGTCGGTGCCGGCCGCCCTGGACGCGGTGCGCGACGGTGAGGCCGCCGCGGCGCTGGTGCCGATCGAGAACTCCGTCGAGGGCGGAGTGACCACCACGCTCGACGAACTGGCCGCCGGCCGGCCGCTGATGATCTACCGCGAGGTGCTGCTGCCGATCGCCTTCGCGCTGCTCGGCCGCCCCGGTACGGTGCTCAGCGATGTGAAGACGGTGACCGGGCACCCGGTCGCCCAGCCGCAGGTGCGCAAGTGGCTGGCGGCCCAACTCCCGGAGGCCGTATGGGAGTCGGCGGCCTCGAATGCCGACGGCGCACGGCTGGTGCAGGAGGGCCGCTACGACGGTGCCTTCGCGGGCGAGTTCGCGGCGGCGACCTACGGTCTGGAACCGCTGGTCACCGACATCCATGACGCGCAGAACGCGGCCACCCGCTTCGTGCTGGTGGGCCGCCCGGCCCGGCCCGCGGCACCCACCGGCAGCGACAAGACCTCGGTCGTGCTGTGGCTGGCCGAGGACCACCCCGGTGCGCTGCTCGAACTGCTGCAGGAGTACGCGGTGCGCGGGGTGAGCATGATGCGGATCGAGTCCCGGCCGACCGGTGAGGGCATCGGCCGCTACTGCTTCTCCGTGGACTGCGAGGGGCACGTCACCGACCGCCGGGTCAGCGAGGTGCTGATGGGCCTCAAGCGGGTCTGCCGCGAGGTGCGGTTCCTCGGCTCCTACCCGCGGGCGGACGAGGCGCCGCCGAGCGTGCGGCGGCAGATGACGGACGCGGCGTTCACCGAGGCGTCGGACTGGCTGGCGCGCTGCATGGACGGGCGGGGCTGAGCCGGTGACGGGTGCTCCGCGCCCCGGCCCGCGGGCCCTGCGGAGCAGCACGACCTGCAGCTTTGGAAGGGCTGTGGGTTATCCACAAAGTTATCCACAGGCTCAGTTCTCGACCTGTGGGTAAGTCGACATGAGAGTCGGACAGAGTCGACATGTCGCCCTACTGGCCACACACCACTCCACAGCACCGCACGCCGGGCGCCGTCAGCACAATTCACGTGATCAATCCTTTAGGGCGAGGTAATCCCACACGAAAGAGTGCGTGAACGGGGTTTGGACAGGGAATCCATAGCCGAGCATTTCGGGGGCGGAATGGCCCGCTCCGACTTCCACAGATCTCACACACAGCCTGTGGATAACGATCCCGAAACCGTTGCCCCCTGTGGACAACCGAGGGATTTCAGGGGATAACCAGGGAAGGAATCAGGGTTCGCGACCCGCTCCGGCGCCCCTTCAACTCCCGTTGTCCACACCATGGATCACCCGGCACCCGGACCGCGAAAGCCCCATCGCGGACAGTGCGAAGATCTCGTGACGGACGCCGCGAAGGCCTCCGGCAGCCACCGCAAAGACTCCCGCCGACCGCGCCGGGGACCCCCTTCCCCGTCATCCGCGACACGGAATGCGCGCGCATTTCCCCTCCGATTTCCGCCCCTCGACCCGAGGGGAATAAATTACCCAAAACGGGCAAACTGACACGTCGGGGAATATCGCGTCGAGGGGCGGAGCGAGGCCCGGTAGCCTGGTGGGGTGATTGACCTTCGCCTGCTTCGTGAGGACCCCGACCGTGTGCGCGCGTCCCAGCGCGCCCGTGGAGAGGACGTCGCACTCGTCGACGCGCTTCTCTCCGCCGACGAGCGGCGCAGGTCGTCCAGCGTCCGCTTCGATGAGCTGCGTGCCGAGCAGAAGGCGCTCGGCAAGCTCATCCCCAAGGCCTCCGGCGATGAGAAGGCCGTGCTGCTGAAGAAGGCCGGTGAGCTGTCCGCCGCCGTCAAGGCCGCCGACGCCGCACAGGACGAGGCCAAGGAGGAGACGCAGGCGCTGCTGCAGAAGCTCGGCAACCTCGTCCACCCCGATGTGCCCGTGGGCGGCGAGGAGGACTTCACCGTCCTGGAGACGCACGGCACGATCCGTGACTTCGCGGCGGAGGGCTTCGAGCCCAAGGACCACCTGGAGATCGGCGAACTGCTCGGCGCGATCGACGTCGAGCGCGGCGCCAAGGTGTCCGGCTCCCGCTTCTACTACCTCACGGGCGTCGGCGCGCTGCTGGAGCTCGCTCTGGTCAACGCCGCCATCGCGCAGGCCACCGCGGCCGGTTTCACGCCGATGCTGACCCCCGCCCTGGTGCGCCCGCGCGCCATGGAGGGCACCGGCTTCCTCGGCCAGGCCGCGGAGAACGTCTACCACCTGGAGAAGGACGACTACTACCTGGTCGGCACCTCCGAGGTCCCGCTCGCCGCGTACCACATGGACGAGATCGTCGACGCGGCCAAGCTGCCGCTGCGCTATGCCGGTTTCTCGCCGTGCTTCCGCCGCGAGGCCGGCACCTACGGCAAGGACACCCGCGGCATCTTCCGGGTCCACCAGTTCGACAAGGTGGAGATGTTCTCCTACGTCGCACCGGACGACGCCCAGGCCGAGCACCAGCGGCTGCTGGACTGGGAGAAGCAGTGGCTGACCGGTCTGGAGCTGCCGTTCCAGGTCATCGACGTCGCCACCGGTGACCTCGGCGCCTCGGCCTCCCGCAAGTTCGACTGCGAGGCGTGGATCCCCACCCAGGGCAAGTACCGCGAGCTGACCTCGGCCTCCAACTGCGACGAGTTCCAGGCGCGGCGGCTCTCGGTCCGGATGCGCGAGACCGTCGACGGCAAGCAGAAGGTCTCGCCGCTGGCGACCCTCAACGGCACGCTCTGCGCCGTACCGCGCACGATCGTGGCGATCTTCGAGAACCACCAGCAGGCGGACGGCTCCGTACGCGTCCCCGAGGTGCTCCGCCCCTACCTGGGCGGCCGGGAGATCCTGGAGCCCGTCGCCAAGTGAGCCCGTCCGCTCCGCTGCCGTACAAACTCATCGCGACCGATCTCGACGGGACGCTGCTGCGCCACGACGAGACCGTCTCCGAGCGCACCCGCCAGGTGCTCGCCGCGGCCACCGCGGCGGGCGCGGCGCATATCGTCGTCACCGGCCGGGCCGTGCCCTGGACCCGGCACATCCTCGACGCCCTGGACTACAAGGGCCTCGCGGTGTGCGGACAGGGCGGGCAGGTCTACCACGCCGGTGAGCACCGCCTGCTGACCTCGGTGACGCTCGACCGCCAGCTGGCCGGTCTCGCGCTGGCCAAGATCGAAGCGGAGGTCGGCCCGCTGTACCTGGCGGCGAGCCGGGACGGCCTGGAGGGCGAGGTCCTGGTCGGCCCCGGCTACCGCGTCCACGAGGGCCCGCTGCCGCACGTCATGCTGGACGACCCCGGCGAGCTGTGGGCGGCACCGCTCAACAAGGTCTACATCCAGCATCCCGACCTGGACGACGATGCGCTGGCGCTGGCCGCACGGCAGGTCGCCGGGGATCTGGTGGGCGTGACGGTGGCCGGCGAGGGCATCGTCGAACTCCTGCCGCTGGGCCTGACGAAGGCCACCGGACTGTCGCTGGCCGCCCGACGGCTGGGCGTCACCGCCAAGGAGACCCTGGCCTTCGGCGATATGCCCAACGACATCCCGATGTTCGCCTGGTCCGCACGCGGGGTGGCCATGGCCAACGCCCATGACGAGCTGAAGGCCGTCGCGCACGAACTCACCGCCTCCAACGAGGAGGACGGGGTCGCGGTGGTGCTGGAGCGGCTTTACCTCTCCTGATGGGCCTCGTCCCTCACTTCTCCTGACGGTCCTCCGGGTGCGGGTCGGGGTCGGGGGATGGGTCCGGGTCGGGGGATGGATCCGGGTCCGGGGATGGCTCCGGGTCCGGGGCCAGTGCCGGGTCATGACGGGGTGGCGGCTTCCGGGCGGACTCCTGGTGTGCGTCCTGCTCCGGGCGCTTCCCGGCTGCCGACGGGGTCAGCGGCCAGGCCGCAAAGCCCATGGTCAGCGCGATGGCATGGCCGAAGTCGGTGAAAGAGGCCCCGGTCGTCAGCGGGATGCCGAAGAAGACCAGCACCGCGGCGAGATAGCCATAGCGCCAGGGCGGCAGCAGCCGGTAGGTCAGCACACCGGCGGCCGCGGCCAGCCCGTACGAGACCCCGATGTCCACCACATGGGTCATCGAACGCGGCAGCCGGTGGCCCTCGATGGCCAGCAGGACGAGCTCTTGGCTGGCGAGGGTGGCGGCGATATGCGCACCGCCGACGGTCAGCAGCCAGCGCATGCTGCCCATCCAGCGCTCCACGTTGGCGTGCAGCAGCTCGAACATCACCACGTAGAGCAGGTAGGACGACGGGCGTTCGATCCAGAAGCCGCTGATGAGCAGCGACGGCAGCGGATGCTCGTTCAGCTCGTGGATGTTGCTGCTGGTGCGGTGGATGAGGAACTGTCCCAGCCCCTCGGACGCGGAGGCGATGACCAGGCTGGTGATGCCGATGACCAGCAGCCAGACATGGGTGCCGGGGCTGCTGCGTACCCAGTCCTTCACCCAGGTCAGGGGGTTGCCGGGCCACGGCCGGCGGCCGCCGCGCGGCGGCTCCGTCAGCGGTCTCACCGTCGGCGCCCGGCGGCGGGGGAGGTGGTGAACACCGGCCCCGGCCCCTTGATGTGCCGGATGCGGGGCGCGCTCTCCATCGCCCGTACGCCGGGCAGCGCCGCGACCCGGGTCGTCAGATAGGTGTAGAGCGCTCCGGTGCCCTGGCACAGCACGGACGCGAAGAGGTTGTTCGGTCCGGTGGTGGCGCAGGCGAAGGCGACCTCCGGGTGTGCCGCCAACGCCTCGCCGGCGGCGGCGAGTTCGGCGGGCGCGACGGACAGCCAGAGGGCGACCATCACGCCGTACCCGAACTGCCGCAGGTCGTAGTCGACGTCGTAGTACAGGACACCGTCCGCACGCAGCTCCGCCAGTCGGCGGCGAACGGTGCTGGGCGACCAGCCGGTGGCGGTGGCGAGGTCGCCGAGCGGCGTCCGGCCGTCACGGGCGAGCGCGTCGAAGAGGCGGCGGTCGGCGTCGGTGAGGGGCAGCGGGGCGGCGGCGGGCGGGGTCGCTGGATTCCGTGGGCCGGGTGGGCTCGGTGGGTTCAGTGAGACGGGTGGGTTCCATGGGCCGGATGGGTTCGGTGGATTCAGTGGGACGGGTGGGTTCGGCGGGCTGGGGCTCAGCTCGGCGATCTGTGCGTCGGTGAGCGCCCCGGACTTGCTGATCAGGCCCTGCGGACCGCCGAAGAACTCATGCAGCAGGCAGTGCGCGGTGACGCCGACGACGCTCGGGGTGCGCGGCAGCTTCTGCAGCAGCAGCGCATCGCTGTGGTCGCTGCTCGGGGCACGGCAGACGGCGGCGATCTCGGTGCCGCCGGACATCAGACTCACCCAGGACGTGTCCGTACGGCGGGCCAGCGCCTCGGCCACGGAAACGGCGGCGTCCGGCGCGCACTGGACCCGCACCATCCAGGTGACGTCGCCCAGCGCCTGCGCATCGGCGAGCCCCAGCACCTTGAGCGCACCGCTGGTGCGGTGCCGGGTGTAGCGGCGGGCGACGGTCTGGTCGGAGACGCCGAGCACCGCCGCGATCCGGCTGAACGGCGCCCGGCCGTCCAGCTGCAGCGCATGAACGAGTTGGCGGTCGAGGGCATCGAAGCCGGCGGAGCCGCCGGGGCTGCTGGGGCCGCTGGGGGGTTGGCCGGGGCCGCCGGGGAGTTGGCCGGTGGTTCTCCCCTGGAACGTTCCGTCGGTCGTCCCGCCGCCGGACTTCCCGTCGATTTTCACCATTCGAGGCTAGCGCGTGTCGGATTGCGCCGCCGGGAGCGTGGTGGCTGGGAGAACGGGTGGCGCGGGCCGCACGGTGGCGTCGGCAATACGGAGCGACGCCGCAGGGCGACGCGACGGCACAGACAGCAAGAGACAGCAAGAGACAGCACGAAGCAGCACGAAGCAGCATGAGACGGCAACAGACCGCAACAGACGGCAACCCGAGTGGAGGAAAGAAAGGCATGGGGAACGCACCCGAGAGGGGGACCGCGGCCGGCGGACGGACCGCGGCCGGCAGAGGGGCGGCGGGCGCGGGCGGGCAGCCGGGCAGGAGACCGGCGGACGGTGCGGTGGGGAGACGGGCAGGGAAGTGGTGGCCGCTGGCCGCCATCACCCTCGGCAACTTCCTGCTGCTGGTCGATGTGACGATCGTGAACACCGCACTGCCCCGGATAGCCGACGGTCTGGGTGCCTCCTTCGCCTCGCTCCAGTGGGTGCTGGACATCTACGCGCTGGCGCTGGCCGCGCTGCTGATGGTGGCGGGTTCGGCCGCTGACCTCTTCGGACGGCGTCGGCTGTACCTGGCCGGGCTGGTCCTGTTCGCGCTCGCCTCGCTGGCCTGCGGTCTGGCCCCGGACGCGGGCGTCCTGGTCGCGGCCCGCGCCGTCCAGGGCGTGGGCGCGGCGGCGATGTTCGCCACCAACACCCCGCTGCTGATGGCCGCCTATCAGGGCCGGGACCGCGGTGTGGCCTTCGGTGTCTGGGGCGGTACCAGCGGCGCCGCGGCCGCGATCGGCCCCGTACTGGGCGGGCTGCTCACCGAGTACGTGGACTGGCGGGCGATCTTCCTGGTCAACCTGCCGCTGGTCGCCGTCGCGGTGTGGATCACCCTGCGCCGGGTCGGGGAGTCGTACGGCGACCTCCCCCGGCCTCGGACGCACGCGGCCGCGGGGACCCCCCTCGCCCGTATCGACTGGCCGGGTGCCGCGTCCTTCACGGGGTGCGCGGGCGCGCTGACGTACGGGCTGATCCGCGGCGGCGAGGAGGGCTGGACGGAGTACGGGACACTCGCCTCGTTCGGCGGGGCGGTGCTCGCGCTGCTGGTGTTCCTCGTCGTCGAACGGCGGGTGCGCCGGCCGCTGCTCGATCTGCGGCTGCTGCGCCGGCCGTCGTTCGCCGCACTGATGGCGGCGGCGTTGCTGCTGCAGGCCGCGGCGTTCCCGTATCTGTCGTTCGTGGGGCTGTGGGTGCAGAACGTCGTGGGCCTGAGCCCGGTCCAGGCGGGGCTCGCGGTGACGCCGATGGCGCTGATGTCCCTGCTGGTCGGCTCGCTGAGTGGCCGGCGGCTGCAGCGGATGGCGCCCCAACTCCCGGTCGGTCTCGGCATGTTGCTCGTGGGAGCCGGGGCGCTGGTGTCCTGGGCGCTGCTGGACGACGACTCCGGCTGGGCGGTGCTGGTCCCCGGACTCGCGGTGAGCGGACTCGGCATCGGGATGGCCATGCCGGTCCTGGTCTCCGCGGCACTCGGCGCGGCGCCCCCGCAGCGGGCGGGCATGGCGAGCGGCGCCGTGAACACCTTCCGCCAGCTGGGCTACGCCCTGGGCATCGCGGTCCTCGGCACCGTCTTCACCACCGCACTGCACGACGCCGCACGGCCCGGCGCCTCCCGTACGGCGCTCGGATCCGCATACATCTCCGGGCTGACGGACATCATGCTGATCTCCGGGGTGGTGGCCCTGGCGGGCGGGCTGCTGGTCCTTGCGGTGGTACGGCGCGAGGAGAGCCGAGGCGGTCCGGCCGGCCCGCCCACGGAGGGCACCGCGGTGGCTCCGGTGCGGGAGGGGGCGCGAGCGGCGGCGTAGTCACGGCGGGGCACGAACCCGCGCGGGATGGCACGCGGGTCGGCACCCGGAACCGACGGCCGTCTGTGGTTCCGGGTTGCCGCCCTGGGCCCTGTGCCGATCTTCGCCGCGCCTGACACCCAAGTCAATCCTCTGACTTCCTTCCAAAGCCCTTAGCAGTAGCTTGGGTTGGGGCTACCGTACGCGGATGACCCTCGATGATCTGCGCGTCTTCGTGGCCGTGTGCGAGGCGGGCAGCCTCAGTGCCGTCGCCCGCAATCTCGGCTGCACCCAGTCGGCCGTGAGCCAGCGCATCAAGCGCCTCGAACGGGAGGCGGGCAGCAGGCTGTTGGAACGCCGGCCGCGCGGGGTGGCACCGACCCAGGCGGGCCGGATCCTGCACCGCGCGGCGGCGGACGGCATCGGCGGACTGGATCTGGCGCTGCACCGGCTGGCCGATCTGCGCGCGGGCGACGGCGGCACGGTCCGGGTGACCACCGGCGCCACGACCGTCCGGCACTTCATGTCCGAGGCGGTCGTCGCCTTCCGCGCCCACCACCCGCACGTCAACCTGGAGTTCCGGACCGAGAGTTCCAGCCGCCGCTGTTTCGAGGTCGTCGCGGACGGAAGCTCCGAGCTGGCCTGGATCACCATCGGCCCGCCGGTACCGGGCATCGAGCAGCATCCGGTGGTCCGGCTGCCCTGGGTGCTCGCCGTACGCGCCGATGACCCGCTCGCCGGCCGGGAGCGGATCGAGCCCGAGGAGCTGGCGGGTATCCGGCACATCCGGCTGCCGGAGAACTCCACCTCCCGTATGCGCCTCGACGATCACCTCAGCCACCGGGAGGCAGGACCCGTGCCGCCCCCGAGCACCACCAGCGTCGCCGACTGGGACACCGCCCTGCTGCTGGCCGAACTGGGCGTCGGCCATGCGGTCGTCCCCCAACTGCCGGGCCTGCACGCCTCCGTCCACCCGGCACTGCGGCTGGTCCCGATCGCGGGGCTGCCCCCGCTGGCCACCGGCTGGGCGGTACGCCGGTGGGAGGCGCTGAGCCCGGCGGCGGTGGCGTTCGCGGAAACGGTCACCGCGGGCCTGGGCGGGGACACGGGGAGGGTGACCGCGGGCCTGGGCGGGGACACCGAGACGGTGGCCGCATGCCTGGGCGGGGACACCGAGACGGAGAAGGGGGTCCCGGTGGGGCTTGGCGGCGAGGTGGGGAGGGGCAGGGCGGCCACCGCGGGCCCGGGTGGCGGCGAGGCGGGGAGCGTCAGGCCCTGACCACCGGCTCCTGGAGCTCGGTGACCCACTTCTCCTGATCCGGCGGGCACTCCAGGTAGAGCTCGCGGGCGTACCCGGCGGAGCGGTAGCCGTTGGCGTCGATCCAGTGCGCGAGGTTCTGTGCGGTCGGCAGGATGCGGCTCATCGGGCCGTGGTGCACCACCGTGGCGGCGCAGTCGAGGCCGGGGAGGGTCACGACGTCGAAGCCGAGGCCGGAGCCCGGGCCGGGGCCGGAGGGGCCGGCGCTTGTGACGCCCGCCTTGGCCAGGGCCTCTTGGGTGATCACGAGCCCCGCGTGGACGACGATGGCGTCACCGCCGGCGGCTGCCTTTCCGCCGGGCCCGGCGGGTCGGCCTTCCCCTGTTCCCGTCCGCGGGCTTCCCGCCTGCTCCGGTGCCGCCGGTGCCTTTGGGGCGTCCGGGGCGTCCGGGCTGTCCGGTGCCTCCGGTGCGTCCTCGTAGTACGCCAGCCCCGGGCCCGCCGGGGTCACCCCTGCCTCCTCCAGCCGTCGGCACAGCGCGCCGTAGAGCGGCTGGATGACCGGCCCGATGTCCTCGGGCCCGTAACCGGCGGCGATCCCGCTCAGCTCCGCCAGCAGCACCGTGTCGGTGGGCTTGACCACCACATCGTCGGCAGACATGCGTCCCTCACTCTCGATCGTCCGGAGCCTCGCCTCGACCTGCGCCAGCCGCGCACGCGCCGCCGTCAGCGACGCTTCCAGCTCCGCCCGCCGCAGCCGCAGCATGCCGCGCAGCTCGGGCACGCTCACTTCCTCGGCCAGAATCGCCCTCACTTGCTGAAGGCTGAATCCGAGGTCCTTGAGCGCGATGATCCGGTTGAGCCGGGCGAGCTGCGCCGCCTCGTAGAAGCGGTAGCCGCTGACGGGGTCGGTACGGGCCGGGCGCAGCAGCCCGATCGCGTCGTAATGGCGCAGCATGCGGGCCGACACACGGCCGTACTGGGCGAAATCTCCGATGCTGAACATGGTGCCCTCCAGTGGAGTGCTTTCCACCGTGTCAAGGTCAAGCGCGGCAGGCCAGGGGGTGGGGTGGACAGATCGGCGGGCGCGGGGCACGCGCCGCCAACGGGTGGACGGACCGGGCCCGTCCCGACCGCACGGGCCCTGGGACCGCCCCGGCCGCCCGCACCGGGGACCGCCCCGGCCGCCCGCACCGCGCCCCGGCGTCACCACCGATACACAATCGGTCACCAGGCGGCAGCATCGCGTCAAGTAGCGTCCACAACCCGTCAATGACGCGTCAGTGGCCGGCGGAGTGCCCGGTTCCCCGGGAATAGCGTCAGGGCCGAGCCCCGGCGTACGCGTTTCCCACCGGTCCGGGGCCGAGGTCCCCTCGAGGAGCAACGCCGTGTCCCACCTTCTGTACGCGGAAGATCCCGAGCCTGCCGAACGTGTCCCGGCCGGGCTTCTCTTCGTCCCTGTCCGGTCGGGCCCCGCGGGCTGCACCGCCCGTCTGTTCCGTACTCCGCTCGGCGGCCGCACCGCCGTCGGCTTCACCTCGCCCCAGCGACTCGCCGCGGCCCTCGGCAGCGATCAGCCCTGGGTCAGGCTCTCCGAGCCCGCGCTGCGTGCGCTGGCCGAACCCGTCGGAGCGACGGCCTTGACCGTCGATCCACGGTTCGCCCCCTGCGTTCCCCGTGGTCAGCACCTAC
This sequence comes from Streptomyces sp. NBC_00400, assembly GCF_036048035.1. NCBI lineage: Bacteria > Bacillati > Actinomycetota > Actinomycetes > Kitasatosporales > Streptomycetaceae > Streptomyces > Streptomyces sp. NBC_00400. The sequence continues at coordinate 3,973,262 of NZ_CP107940.1, forward strand.
GGGCCGTCTGAGGGAGAGCACCGCCATGAGCCACCGCACACTGCCCCAGCCCCCTCGCCGCACCACGCGCCGGACCGGCGCTCCGTCACCGGCCACCACCGCCGTGGCGAGCGTGCCACCGGCCGCCGACCAGCTGCTGTCCGCGAAGGAACCGCCGTCCGCCGACGAACCGCCGTCCGCCGGCCATCCGTTGCCCACCGACGAACCGCCGTCCGCCGCCGAACCGCTGTCCATCTGGCCCGGGTCCGCGGCGCCGCTCGGCCACGACGACCTCGCCGTGGGCGGTGTCCCGCTCACCGAGGTCGCCGACCGCTTCGGCACCCCCGCCTACGTCCTGGACGAAGCCGAGGTACGCCACCGCTGCCGGGCCTACCTGCGGGCCTTCCCGGGCGCCGATGTCTTCTACGCCGCCAAGGCGTTCCTGTGCCGCGCCATGGTCCACTGGGTGCGGGAGGAAGGGCTCGGCCTGGACGTCTGCTCCGCCGGTGAGCTGGAGTTGGCCGTCACCAGCGGGTTTCCGCCCGCGCGGATCGTGCTGCACGGCAACGCCAAGAGCCCGGCCGACCTGCGGGCGGCGCTGCGGCTCGGCGTCGGCCGGATCGTCATCGACAGCACCTCGGAGATCGCCCGGCTGGCCGCCGCGGTCCCCGCGGGCAGCCGGCAGAAGGTGCTGATCCGGGTCGTGCCGGGCATCGCCGCCGGCGGCCACGCCAAGATCCGTACCGGGACCGACGACCAGAAGTTCGGGCTGTCGCTCGCCGACGGCTCCGCGCAGCACGCCATCACGCGCATCCTCAGCCAGCCACGGCTCGAACTGGTCGGCCTGCACTGCCACCTGGGATCGCAGATCACCACCGTCAAGCCCTATCTCTCGGCCGTGCGCCGGCTGATCGGCCTGCTGGCCCGGATTCACGAGCAGCACGGCATCACCCTGCCCGAGCTGGACCTCGGGGGCGGCCACGGCGTCGCCTACCGGCCCGGCGAGCCCACGCTCGACCTCGCCACCCTCGGCGACCGGCTGCGCGCCGAACTGGCCGGCGGCTGCGCGGCGGCCGGACTGCCGGTGCCACGGCTCGCCATCGAACCCGGCCGCGCCATCGCGGGCCCGGCCGGTGTCGTCCTCTACCGGGTGCTGTCCGTCAAACGCACCGGTACGCACACGTTCGTGGCGGTGGACGGCGGGATGAGCGACAACCCGCGGCCCGCGCTGTACGGGGTGCGCTATGCGCCACGGCTGATCGGCCGCCGCACGTCCGCCGCACCGGAACCGGTCACCGTGGTCGGACGGCACTGCGAGGCCGGCGATGTGCTCGCCGCCGACGTCCGGCTGCCCGGCGACATCCGTCCCGGCGATCTGCTGGCCGTGCCCGTCGCCGGTGCGTATCACCTCTCGATGGCCTCCGGCTACAACCTCGTCGGCAGGCCACCGGTCATCGCCGTCGCCGAGGGGCACGCCCGTCTTCTTGTACGGCGCGAATCCCTCGCGGACATCCAGGAGCGGGACATCGGGCTGTGACGCCGGGAGGGCCCGCCGCGCCGCGTCCCCGCCTCCTGCGGGCGGCCGGCGCCTGCGGGAAGCCGGCGGGCCCTCCCGGCTGTCGCCCTGCCCCACCCCCCTCGCCTCCCTCGCCTCCCTCGCCTCCCCCACCTCCCTCGCCCCCCTTGCCTCCCTCGCCTCCCCCACCTCCCTCGCCTCCCTTGCCTCCCTCGCCTCCCCCACCTCCGTGTATGGTGAACGCATCAGTTGTAGGATGACCGGGCAAAGTCTGGTCACATCAGACGGATCTGACCAGACCCGGACCAGATCGGATCAGGGCATGGCACTGCAGGCAGCGGGACGGCAATCCCTCGTGGACACCGTCGTCGACGCCCTGCGGTCCCAACTGACAGCCGGGGAGTGGCAGGTGGGGGCACGGATCCCCACCGAGCATGCGCTCGCCGAACAGCTCCAGGTCGGCCGGAACACCGTCCGCGAAGCGGTACGGGTACTCGTACACGCCGGGATGCTGCGCTCACGGCAGGGCGAAGGCACCTTTGTCGTCTCCACCGCCGACCCGGGCGACGTCATGCGCGGCGTCCAGCGCGCCGGAATCCGCGACGTACTGGAACTGCGCATCGCCCTGGAGGCGGAAGCGGCCCGGCTGGCCGCGCTCCGCCATCTGCCCGCCGATCTGGAGCGGATGCGAGCGGCCCTGGACGCTCAGGCCGAACTGGCGGACGCCGAGGGACACCCCGATGCCGACAACCTGGAGCTCTACGCCGATCACGACATCGCCTTCCACAAAGCCGTCGTCGAGGCCGCGCACAACACCGCGCTGACCGCGACCTACGGCTGGTTCAGCAGCTCGGTACGGGAGTCGTTGGTCAACTATCTCGGCGACCGGGCGATGCCGAAGATCGTGCACGGCGATCATGTCGCAGTCCTGGACGCGATCGCGGCGGGCGACCCGGAGGCAGCTCAGCGGGCCATCCGCGAGGTCCTGGAGAAGCCGAAACAGGCCCTGGAGAACCTGCTGGCCGGCGGCTGACGCCCTCGCTCACCCCCGATATGCGGATTGCCGCCTTCAGTTCTCCTCTCCCTCTTCTCTTGTTCTCTTCCTTCTCTTCCTTCTCTTTCTTCCTTCTCTCCTGTCTCTTCTCTCTTCCGCGAACGCACACCACTCCCTTACCCGAACGCACACCACCCTTGGCGAGGTAGGCACGTATGGCAGGGCCCAGGTCCGAAACAACCTTGATCGACGCTGAGGAGGATCTGGTCGCGGCACCGCCGGTCGCCGCGGCCCGCCGACGTCTACGGGCCCACCCGGCCCTGATCATGGCCGGAATCGTTCTTGCCGCGGTCAATATGCGGGCGGCGCTGGCCGGGGTCTCGCCGTTGCTCGGCGAGATCGGCCGGCACTTCCGGCTGACCGCGACGGCCAGCAGCCTGGTGACGACCATCCCGCTGATCTTCATGGGCCTCGGTTCGATCGTGGCACCGAAGCTGGCACGCCGCTGGGGCACGGAGGCGGCGCTGTGCGGGGCACTGGTGGCCCTGTGCGGCGGCATCGTGCTGCGGATCGCCCCGCCGGTGCTCGCGCTGTTCGCCGGGTGTGCCGTGGTCGGTACCTCCATAGCCTTGCTGAATGTGCTGATGCCGGGCCTGATCAAGCGGGACTTCCCGGAGCGGGCCGCGGGGATGACGGCGCTGTACTCGACCGCGATGATCCTGGGCGCGACCGTCTCCGCCGCCTCCGCGGTCCCGCTGGAGAGCGCGCTCGGCACCTGGCAGGGTGCGCTGGTCTCCTGGTCGCTGCCGGCCGCCGTCGCCGCGGTCGTCTGGGTTCCGCAGACGCTCATGGCCCGGCGCGGTACCCGCCATGGCGCGGCCGCGGCCACCCCTGTGCACGTCGGCGAGGACGGGCCGAAGCTGAGCCGTTCCCCGCTGGCCTGGCAGGTCACGCTCTTCATGGGCTCGCAGTCGCTGATCGCGTACGTGTCCATCGCCTGGATGCCGACGATCTTCACCGACCACGGCATGGGCAAGGGCGAAGCGGGCCTGGTCTTCGCCTTCAGCACGCTGCTGCAGATGGCCGGTTCGTTCATCGTGCCGATGCTCGCGGGGCGGATGCGGCGTCAGCGGCTGCTGGCAGTGGCCGTGTCCGCGCTGATGGCCTGCGGTATCGGCGGACTGCTGCTGGCACCGGTGGCGGGCGCCTGGCTGTGGGCGGCGTTCCTCGGCGTCGGGCAGGGCGGTGCGCTGGGCCTGGCCCTGACGATGATGGTGCTGCGCTCGGGCGATGCCCACACCGCAGCGCGCCTCTCCGGTATGGCCCAGACCGGCGGGTACCTTCTGGCGGCCGCCGGCCCCCTCGTCCTGGGGGCCGTCCACCAGGTCACCCACGGCTGGACCGTCCCCCTTGTGCTGCTGATCGCCGTCTGCGCGGGACTGGCGCTGGTGGGTATGGGCGCGGGCCGGGACCAGCGGATCGGAGCACCGGCCGTCCGGTGACGAGGGCCGGGGCAGGGCCCCTGCCGGGCTGATGCGGCGTCCTGGAGCTCGTCCCGTTACCGGCCGGGGTGTGGCCGGTGGATGGCGAGCCGGTGAATGATCTCCGCCGTCGGCGGAGATCCGGGGAGCAGCTGCCACGCGCCCCTTCCGTCTCGCCTACCGTGCCCCCATGAGCGATGTGGAGCGCACCGTTCGCCGGTCAGGACCGCGGATCTCCCGCACCGGCCGGCTCGTCCTCGTAGCGGTGCTGTGTGTGCTGGTCGTCCTTGCCGTTCTGCTGCTGCCGCGGCTGCTGCGGGGGCTGCGGCCCGGGCAGACGCTGACCGTCCCGGAGGGGCAGCGGGCCTCGCAGGTCTACGCGGCCGCCGACAAGGCCCTGCACCGTCCGGCCGGGTCCACCGCGAAGGCCGCCAAGAGCGCGCATCTGGACCTGCCGGCCGAGGCGAAGGGCAACCCCGAGGGCTACCTCTTCCCGGCGACCTATCCCCTCGACTCGGACACCACCCCGGCGTCGCTGCTCGGCTACATGGTCAAAACCGCCAAGCAGCGGCTCGCCGCCGACGGCATCGCCTCCTACCGGAAGGTCGTCATCGCCAGCATGGTGCAGGCCGAGGCGGACCGGCCGGCCGATATGGGCAAGGTCGCCCGGGTGATCGGCAACCGGCTTGCGCACCACATGCCGCTGCAGATGGACTCGACGATCAACTACGCGCTGGGCCGCAGCACCCTTCGCACCAGCCACGCCGACACCAGGACCAAGAACCCGTACAACACCTACCGGTACCAGGGCCTGCCGCCGACGCCGATCGACAATCCCGGGGCGGACGCGCTGAAGGCGGCCGGCGCGCCGCCCGCGGGCGACTGGCTCTACTTCGTCACCGTCAAACCGGGCGACACCCGCTTCACCGCCGACTACCAGGAACATCTGCGCAACGTCCGGGAGTTCAACGGCCGGCAGGCGCGCGCCGGGAGTGGTGGGGGCGGTGGCGGTGGGGGCGGTGGAAGGGCTTAGGGGGCGCCCCCGCGCCCGCAGTCCCCGCAGTCCCCGCAGTGACCGGAGTCCCCGCGTGCCCGCAGTCCCTTCCACGTCCGCAGTCCCCGCCGTGCGCGCAGTGCCTCCCCCGCGCCGCCGTGCCCGGATGCCGTTACTCCTCGTTACTCCTCGCCGGCCAGAGTGAGCGCCTTCAGGCGGCGGGCGGCATACCAGGTGGCGGCGGCCGTGAGGGCCACCAGCAGACCGAGGGCGAGCGGGAGTTGGACGTCAGAGGTGATCGCTCCCTCCGCGGCTGCCTTCTGGCCGACCGCCAGCGCCCACTGCTGGACGCTGAGCGTCTTCGCGCCCGGGATGAGAGTGCCGACCAGCGACTCCCAGACCAGGGCGTAGACCAGGCCGAACACGACGGCGTGCCGGCTGATCGTGCCGAAGAGGAGGAAGAGGGCGCTGTAGGCGACCGACGCGACGGCCGCCGCCACGGCGTATCCCACGGCCATCTGCTGGCTGTTCCCGTTGAGGAGGAAGCCGGCGAGCAGCACGGGAAGGGCGGAGAAGGCGACCGTGACGCCTATCGCGACCAGGAGTTTGGTGAAGATGATCGTCGGCCGGGACACCGGCTTGGCGAGGAGATAGACCACCGAGCCGTCGTCGATCTCCGGGCCGATCGCGCCCGTACCGGCGATGACGCCGATCAGCGGCACCATCGTGCCCAGCGCGAAGGTGCCCAGGATGCCTCCGGCGGTGGAGTCATCGGCGCCGGTCAGCACCCGGACGGCCACCGAGAGCGCCACCAGCAGGGCGGGCAGCACGAAGAGGACCAGCGCCCGGCGCCGGCCGAGCAGGGCGCGGTAGGTGAGCCGGGCAACGGTGGGGTGGAAGAGCGCGGCCTTGGGTGCGCCGGGGGGCGCGGCGGGGGCCGTGGGAGTGGTCGTGGACATGCGTCAGGGCTCCTTTCAGGGCCTCAGGCCGCTACGAGGTAGGAGAAGACGGATTCCAGCGACTCGTCGGAGGGCGAGACCGTCAGAAGGCGGATGCCGTGGTCGCGGGCGACCCGCGGCAGGAGTTCGGTGAAGCGGCCGAAGTCGACCGCCTGGATGCGCAGCGCGCCTTCGGCGAGGTCCACCTCGATGCCGGCCGTCGAGGGGTCGGCGATCAGCGCACCGGCCAGTGCCCGGTCGTTGTCCGACCGGACCAGATAGCGGTGCGGGCGGTCCGTCATCAGGCGGCGGATCTTGCGGAAGTCACCGGACGCGGCATGCCGTCCGGCCACCACCACCTCGATGTGGGAGGCAAGCTGTTCGACCTCTTCGAGGATGTGCGAAGAGAACAGGACCGTACGGCCCTGGTCGCCCATCTGCCGCAGCAGCTCCATCAGCTGCATCCGCTGGCGGGGGTCCATGCCGTTGAACGGCTCGTCGAGCAGCAGCACGGACGGGTCGTGGACCAGCGCGGAAGCCATCTTCACGCGCTGCCGCATGCCCTTGCTGTACGTCGAGATCTTGCGGTCCTGGGCGTACTCCATCTCGACGGTGGCCAGCGCCCTGGCCGCCTCCGCCCGGCCGAGTCCGTGCAACTCCGCGTTGGCGAGGACGAATTCGCGCCCCGTGAGGAAGTCGTACATCGCCTCGCGCTCCGGGACGATGCCGATGTGGCGGTAGATACCGGCGTTGCGCCAGATCGTGGTGCCGTCGAGGGTGACCGAGCCGTTGGAGGGCGCGAGGAAGCCGCCCATCATGTTGATGAGCGTGGACTTGCCCGCGCCGTTGGGGCCGAGCAGGCCGGTCACGCCGGGACCGATGGTCATCGTGATGTCGTTGACGGCGACGACGTTGCCGAACCAGCGCGAGACATGGTCGATGGTGAGAGTGCTCATGGGCGCAGCCCATTCCTTAGGAGGGTGGTGGTCGGGCCGGGGGTGCCGACCGCCGGCAGCCGGCGGCCGGGGGCGGTCACAGTCCGGCCTTCCGGTAGCGGCGCATCAGCAGGGCGTAGCAGCCGGCGATGACGGTCAGGGTGACGAGGAGATAGACGAATCCGGCACCGGTCGACGGCTCCACGCCGTTGGGGAAGGAGCTGGTGCCGCCGAGGAAGGTCGACTGCACACCGTCGATCAGCGTGATGGGGGAGAACAGCCCCAGCCAGCCGATGGCGGCCTCGTTGCCCTGCGCGAAGGCGATGCTCTGGACGGCGCTCACCGCACCGTACGGAATGGTGAGGACGGCGATCACGGCGGCGACGCCGAAACCACGACGGGGCGTGATCGCGGAGACGACCAGGCCGATCCCGGCGAACAGCAGGGAGAGCAGCACCACGGCGATCAGTCCTTGTGCCAGCCCCTTGGTCTGGTCGGCGAAGTCCAGCTCGGCCAGCAGCGCGCCGACGTAGAGGACCAGCAGCGGGGCGCCGGTGAGGATCAGCAGAGCGCCGGCCATCGCCGCGAACTTCGATACCACGTAGTCGCTGCGCTCGATGGGGCGGGAGAAGTACAGCGGTATGGACTTGAAGCGCAGGTCACGCGAGACCGACTGCGGGGCCTGGGAGGCCAGATAGAGGCCGATGACGGCCTGGAGGTAGACGGCGTAGCGGGAGTAGCTGACCGGGAGGCTGCCGGACTTGGTGACCACCGCCACCGCGACCATGATCGCGGCGGGCAGGCACATCACCGCGAAGAGCAGCATCGGCAGCACCTTGCTCTTGGCCGAGCGGCCCAGACCGTAGGCACCGCGCAGGCTCTGCGAGAAGAGCGACCGCCGGGCGTAGGCGCGGCCCAGACGGGGGCCGTCGTAGTGGCGGTAGCCGATGTTGTGGATGTAGGCGCCGCCCGGCGCGCCGGATGCGGACGTCGTGGATGCGGACGTCGTGGATGCGGACGTCGTGGGCTCAGGCGACATCGTGGGCGCCTCCGTCCTGGGTGGCATACGGGGCGCTCGGGGCGCCTGCGGTGGCGGGGGTGTCGTGCGCCGCATCCGCATCGTGGAAGACCTCGGCGATCCGGTGCCTGCGCTGTTCCATCCGGATCAGGCCGAGCCCGAGTCCGGCGACGGTGTCCCGCACCAGGTCGTAGGTCTCCTCTCCGGCCGCCTCGACGTACAGGAGGTGCCCGGCGGAGGCGAGGCTTTCCGACCCGGCGGCGCCGGTGGTGACGGTGGCTCCGGCGGCGGTCAGGGCCGCGCGCAGCGCCGCGGTGCCGTCCGGATGGGCATCGTTGTCCGTGACCTCGACCGCCAGCGAGGCCGTGACCTGTGTGAACTCATCCGTCGAGGAGGAGCGCAGCAGTGCGCCGCCGTCGATGACGACGACGTGATCACAGGTCCGCTCCAGCTCACCGAGGAGGTGGGAGGTCACCAGGACGGAGATCCCGAAGTCGGTGTGAACGCGCCGGATCAGGCCGAGCATTTCGTCCCGCCCGGCCGGGTCGAGGCCGTTGGTGGGCTCGTCGAGGAACACCAGCTGCGGGTCGTGGACCAGCGCCTGGGCCAGTTTCACCCGCTGCTTCATACCCGTGGAGTAGCCGCCGATGGGGCGGTAGCGCTCCTCGTAGAGGCCGACGTGGCGCAGGGTGTCCGCGGTGCGCTCACGGGCGGCGGCCGGCGGCAGTCCGGACATCCGGGCCATGTGCACGACGAATTCGGTGGCCGAGACGTCCGGGGGCAGGCAGTCGTGCTCGGGCATATAGCCGACCCGCTCACGGATGGTGCCGCCGTCCTTGGTCACGTCCAGGCCGAGGACGTGCGCGGTCCCTTCGGTGGCCGGGGCCAGTCCGAGAAGGATCTTGATCAGGGTGGACTTGCCGGCACCGTTGGCACCCACCAGGCCCGTTACGCCGGGGGCGATGTCAAGGGAGAGCCGGTCCAACGCGGTCACCCGCGGGTACCGCTTGCTCAGGCTTTCGGTCACGATCACAGTCACGTCATCGACGGTAGTGGCCCCGGCCACACCGGTCGTCAGACCAGACGGTGGGATGTGCCTCCCCCTGCGGTATTACGTGCCCGTAGGGGTCTCCTGCTTCGAGCGGCCATGGCCTCGGGGTGCGGCGCTTGCTCGAAGGCCCCCTTGACGCAGCCGCCGGCCATTGTCACATTCGTCAGTGTCAGGTTACGGGCGCGTACCGCGATGCACCGCTCACGGACGGACGGTTGACGATGGCCTCAGCCACCTCGGGGAGCTCGCCAGGAGCCGGGGAACTCACCGACGGGCTCAGGGGGTTCAGAGAGGTCCAGCGGCTCGCGTACGCCTGTGCCGAGGCGGTGGCCGCCCAGCTCAGGCCCGGGGTCACCGAGCGGGAGGCCGCGCGGATGCAGCGCGAGTGGCTGCGCGAGCGCGGGGTGCGGGACCGGTTCCATCTGCCGTTCGCCTGGTTCGGCGACCGCACCGCCTTCGTCAACTTCCGCCTGCCGCTGCAGTTCTTCCCGACCCAGCGCGAGCTGGAACCGGGGATGGCCTTCATCCTCGACATGGCGCCGGTGCACCGGGGCTTCACGGCCGACATCGGCTACTCCGGCTGCCTCGGACTCAACCCCGTGCACGACCGGCTGCTCACCGATCTCGGAGCGCACCGGCAGCTGATCCTGCGCGAGGTGCGCGAGGGGCGCTCGCTGCGGGAGATCTACGAGGACGTCGACCGGCTGATGATGCGGCAGGGCTACGCCAACCGCCACCGCGCCTACCCCTTCGGCGTCCTCGCGCACAAGGTCGACCGGGTACACAGGCGCCGCTGGTCACCCACCCTCTTCGGGTTCGGCATCCAGTCCCTCAAGGGCCTCGCCTCCGATGCGCTGCACGGCCACCGTGAGGGCTGGTCCCCGCTGTGGAGCCCCTACGCCTTCTCCGACCACCTGCCGCAGCCGGGCCTGTGGGCGGTCGAACCCCACCTCGGGTTCCGGGGAACGGGCGCGAAGTTCGAGGAGATCCTGGTCGTCACGGACTCCAAGGACCCGCAGGAGAAGGCCTTTTGGCTGGACGACGATCTGCCGCATGTGCGGCACCGGCAGGAGGAGAAGGCAGCATGAACACGGGACGAGGCCGGGGAAAGGGACAGCGAACGGGGCGGGGGCCGCAGCCCGGGGCGGGGCTCGACGGTGCAGGGCTCGACGACGCGGGGCTCGACGGCGCGCGGGAGCGCTGGGTGCGGACGGGTGGTATCGAGCTGTGCGTCGCCGAGCTGGGGGATCCGGCACAGCCCACGGTGATGCTGGTGCACGGCTATCCGGACAGCAAAGAGGTGTGGTCCGAGGTCGCCCGCGGCCTGGCCGGCCGGTTCCATGTGGTGCTCTACGACGTGCGGGGCTGCGGCCGTTCCACCGCTCCGCAGCCGCTGCGCGGCGGCTTCACCCTGGAGAAGCTGACGGACGACTTCCTGGCCGTCGCCGACGCCGTCAGCCCCGACCGCCCGGTTCACCTCGTCGGCCACGACTGGGGCTCGGTCCAGGGCTGGGAGTTCGCCACGGTGCGCCGTACGGAGGGCCGGATCGCCTCCTTCACCTCCATGTCGGGCCCGTCCCTGGACCACTTCGGCCACTGGATCAAGAAGCGCATGGCGCGTCCCACGCCCCGGCGCGCCGCCCAGCTCCTCCACCAGAGCGCCAAGTCCTGGTACGTCTACATGCTGCACACGCCTGTGCTGCCCGAACTGGCATGGAAGGGTCCGCTCGGCAAGCGCTGGCCACAGATCCTGCAGCGCCTGGAGAAGGTACCGGGCGGTGACTACCCGACCGCTTCACTGCCGGCCGATGCCGCCCACGGCGCCTGGCTCTACCGTGACAATGTTCTTCCCCGGCTCCGCCGCCCGCGCGGCGACGCCTATGCGCACTGCCCGGTCCAGCTGATCACCCCGACCGGCGACGCCTTCCTCTCCCAGCGGCTGTACGACGACCTGGAACAGTGGGCGCCCCAGCTGGTGCGCCGTACCCTCCCGGCCAAGCACTGGGTCCCGCGTACCCGCCCCGACCAGCTCGTCTCCTGGATCGGTGCGTTCGTCGCCGCCAAGGAAGAGGGGAATCCGGCACAGCAGGTCGTGGCATCCGGCCCGCATGCCGACCGGTTCGGCGGTCAGCTGGTGCTGGTGACCGGCGCGGCCGGCGGCATCGGCCGGGCGACGGCGTTCGCCTTCGCCGAGGCCGGCGCACGGATCGTCGCCGTCGACCGGGATGCCGAGGGTGCGGTACGGACCGCCGAGATGTCCCGGCTGATCGGTGCGCCGGAGGCCTGGGCGGAGGTCGTCGATGTCTCGGACGAGGCGGCGATGGAGAAGCTCGCCGACACGGTCGGCGCCGAGTACGGCACCGTCGACGTCCTGGTGAACAACGCCGGCATCGGCCTGTCCGGCCCCTTCCTGCAAACCGGTACCGAGGACTGGAAAAAGGTGCTGGACGTCAACCTGTGGGGCGTCATTCATGGCTGCCGGAGCTTCGGCAAGCGGATGGCACACCGCGGGCAGGGCGGCCATATCGTCAATGTCGCCTCGGCCGCCGCCTTCCAGCCGTCGAGGGTGCTGCCCGCCTACAGCACCTCCAAGGCGGCCGTCCTGATGCTCAGCGAGTGCCTGCGTGCCGAACTGGCCGGTCAGGGCATCGGCGTCTCGGCCATCTGCCCGGGGCTGGTCAACACCGGCATCACCGCAACGGCCCGCTTCACCGGTGTCTCGGCCGACGAGGAGAAGCGCCGCCAGGCCAGGGCCTCGCGGGCGTACAGGCTGCGGAACTACCCTCCGGAGAAGGTCGCCGACGCCATTCTGCGTGCGGTGGTCCGCAATCAGGCGGTGGTGCCGGTCACCCCCGAAGCCCGCGGCGCCTACCTGATGTCCCGCTTCGCCCCACGCGCGCTGCGCCTACTTGCCCGCTTCGAGCCGCGACTGTAACGCCGGACGCCCGACGCCCGGCCGGCATTCGCAGCCGGGGCCGGGCTCACGGGCCACGGGCCACGGCGGGCACGGTGAGCCGCACGTCCACGCGTAGGGCGCGCCTCTCGTGGCACGCGACCCGTCGTATGCGGCCCTCTCGTAAGGAGCACCCCAGTGACCGAGCAGCCGCCGAAGGGCGAATACCGCATCGAGGACCTGGCGCACCTCAGCGGCGCCACGGTCCGCACGATCCGTGCCTATCAGGACCGCGGGCTGCTCCCCCGCCCGGAGCGCCGGGGCCGGGCAAATGTCTACGGCGACACCCATCTGGCCCGGCTGCGCCAGATCGCCGATCTGCTCGACCGCGGATACTCCCTCGCCAGCATCAAGGAACTCCTCGAGGCCTGGGACGCAGGACTCGACCTCGGCGGGGTCCTGGGCCTGGTCGCCGAGATCGACGGGCCGTGGACCGACGAGAAGGCGTCCTGTGTCAGCCGCCCGGACCTGGACACCGCCTTCGGGGGCTCCTCCGACGAGGAGGCGATCGCCGAGGCCGTCGAGCTCGGCGTCCTGGAAAGGATCCCCGGCGAGGACGACGCGTTCCTCGTCCCCAGCCCGCAGGAACTCGCCGTCGCCGCCGAACTGCACTCCGCCGGCGTCCCGCTTCTGGCGATCACCGGCCATCTGCGGGAGGTACGGACCGAGGTCGAGCACATCGCCTCCCGCTTCCTGGATTTCACCACCGAGCATGTCTTCCAGCCCTTCCTGGACCACCCGCCCACCGAGGCCGAGGCCGCGGAAGCAGCCACCCTCGTACGCCGGCTGCGCCCCCTGGCCCAGCAGACGATTGACGCCGAACTCGCCCGCGCCATGCGCACCCTGGCCACCCGCTACCTGCGCCATCACCTCAGCGAGGCACTACCGGCAGAGGCGATCGGTTCGGTCGAGGCGGGGGCCCTGGCGTCGACAGCGGCGGTCGCCGCCGGGCGGACGCCCGTCGGGACGCAGCCTTCCGAGGCGGGCCACGGAGGCATGCCCGAACCCGAGGCCGCGCCCCGCCCCCGTACCGTGCCCGGACCGCCGTCGGCCGTCCCGACGGCAACGTCCGGACCGGTCGCAGCCCCTCGTACCGCGTCCGGCCCCGACATGGCGGCGGAAACGGTGCTGCTCCCCGCCGAAGCCGTGCAGGCGGTGCGGGCTCTGGTGGGCGCGGAGCACACGGCCGCCTTCATCGCCGCCGCCGCACACCGGGAGGTGCAGGCCCGCACCATGGACACCCTGGCGTCGGGCGCAAGCGGGACCGTGCCGAGGGACGACGCGGCCGGTGCCCACCCGGAGCACCGGACCGGAGCTCCCTGAGCACCACCCAACTCCCACCCCGAGCTTCGCCTGGGGCGCCGGGACGGGCCTGCCCTGCATGCGGCACGGCCGGCCCCCGCCGCGAGCCCTGCCGCCTGCCGCAACCTGCCCGGCTTCGCCGTAGGCAGTCTTGAGTTGTCAAGGATCAGATCGTGGGCGGCCCCGGCCCCCTCATTGCGCCCTTCAATGCCTCAACTCACCGGATCGGGGAGCCAGTTGCCGTGGAATCCGTACGGCACCCGCTGCGGGAGATGGACCGTGGCGACCGGGTCGGCGGATAGGTCTTCCGTGTCGAGTACGACGAGATCGCTGGTGTCCGTGGAGGCGTCGTAGACATACGTGATCAGCCAGCCCGGGCCTCCCGGACGGTCGTCCGCCGGGGCGAAGACGGCCTCGGCCGGAGTGCGCCCCGGGCCGAAGTCATGCCGGACGACCGCACCGGTCTGCAGGTCGTAGCGGAGCAGGGCACCGGGTATCGGTCCGCTGCCCGGCAGCTCGCCGCTGGTGGCATGGCCGAAGCGGGCCGGCAGCCCGGCGAGCCGGTCATCCACCCTGGGGAACTCGCAGAACCGGTCGTCAAGCTGCTCCTCGGCGACCGTGCCCGTGATGAGGTCGATGGTCCAGCGCCAGAGGTGTGCCGAGGCCCTGCCGCCGAATGCGGCGTAGCGGGACACATACAGAACGATCCGCTGGTCACCCTCGTCGTGGGCATTCAGGGCGTGGAAGACATAGCAAGGGTCGATGGGCAGCCAGCGGACCTCGCCGTAGGGGTCATCACGCCGCAGCACCCCGAGCCGGGCGCCGTACTCCGGATCCCAGGAAAACGGCATGCCGGGGCGGCTGCGGTCGAAGACGACCGGGAGGTCCATGAAGACGACATGGCCGGCGGTCAGATGGAAGTCGTGCATCATCGTGTGCCCCGGACCATCGATGGGGCGGCTGATCACCAACTCCCCTGACACGTCGGCACGGTGGTAGGTGAGATAGGGCGGGGTGGGGCCGCCGTATCCGAAGAAATGCAGCTCGCCGGTGGTGGGACACGTTTTGGGATGGGCGGTCATGGCGGTGGTGAGCCGGCCCCCGAAGTCATGGACGCCGAGAGTCTCCAGCTCATGGCCGGGACGGCAGTCGATCTCGTAGGGCAAGGACGACTCGACCAGTGCGAGGGTGCGTCCGGCATGCCGGACGATATGGGTATTGGCCACGCCCGCCGCCAGATTGCGGCGGCCCTGCGCATCCACCGTGGGCTCGCCTTCGAAGGTGGAGGTGCGGACCCAGCGGTTGCGGTAGGAGACGGCCCGGCCGCCCTCCAGACGCAGACCGTGGACCATGCCGTCGCCGAAGAACCAGTGCGCAGTAGCGGCAGCCCTCGGGTTGGGGCCGTTCCGCAGGAACCAGCCGGTGAGCTCGGGCGGGATCGTGCCCGTGACCGGGAGGTCGTAGGCGGTCACCTCGTCCTTCACCGGGGCGAAGTTGCCGGCCATGTGGGGTGCGGGAGCGGTCGACGTGGTTGCGGTGGTCGGGGGTGTCGTGGTCATACGGCCAGGCCTCCTTGGGTGTCGGCCCGCGCGCCGGCGTTCTCCATGAAGCGGGCGCGGGCCCGCTCCGGGTAGGCGGCGGTGAAGCGGATGGGAAGGACGAATCCGGCGATCTGGAGGGCGATCGAGACGATGACGTTCCAGCCCTGGGCAGAAGCGACGGCCTGGGCGATCGCGGTGAGCGTGAAGGACAGCGCCCACGCGGCCGTGAGCACGATGTTGATGCGGCGGAACAGCGGGGTGTGCCAGACCTCGGGCGGGGCCATCCGCCGCGCGATCCCCATCGTGAAGGGCCTCCGCACGGCGATCGATACCCAGGCGATGAGCGCCAGCCAGCCCTGCGACAGGGCACTGCCGTACATCTTGAGTCCGCTGTCGGGACGGGCGAAGGCCAGCACACTGAGGCCCGCGAAGAACAGAATCGTGCCGTACTCCAGCAGCCGGTGGTCGAGCGAAAGCCCCGCGGCACGGTCGGCGATGAGCAGCGCCACGGCTATCAGCAGACCGGCGAGCGCCCCCCACTGCCAGCCGGCGGCGGCCACCCCCGCAAAGACCAGCCACGGAATGAAGCTCCGCAGGTAGTTCATGATTCCCCCTCTTCCTGCACGGCCGCGCGCCTCAACGCCGGGACGAGTCGCCACACTTGGCACACATTCCAACTTCGACATGTCGAATATAGAACCTCCACCTTTGACATGTCAACACTGGAAGGTAAAGTGCCGGTCATGAGCCTGAGACATGCAGTGCTGGGCCTGCTGGCCGAAGCCCCGGCAAGCGGATACGACCTGATGAAGCTGTTCAACGCCTCGCTGTCGAGCGTCTGGCCGGCCACGCAGAGTCAGGTGTACGGCGAGCTCACCAAGCTCACGGCCGCCGGACTCGTCGAGATCGCCGCCCACGGCCCCCGCGGCCGCAAGGAGTACGCGATCACCGAGGACGGCCTGGCGCAGCTGCGTCACTGGCTCACCGACGTCGAACCCGGCGGCCCTCCTCGCGATGACGGCCTGCTGCGCGTCTTCTTCCTCGGCATCGTGACGCCCCTCGAGGCACAGACTTTTCTCCTGCATCAGGCCGAGCGCGCCGCTCGTACCCGTGCCACGCTCGAGCACATCGAAGAGACCGCCGAGTGGGACGAGGAAATGATTTCGGTCTACGGGCGGATTGCGCTGGAGTACGGCCTGCGGATGTCGGCGACCCAGGAGGAATGGGCCCGTTGGGCAGCCGACGAGGTGACCAGCGCAAAGGCGAAAAGGGCCAGCGAACTGGCGAGGAAGCAGCACAATCAAGGCCGGCAGGAAGAAGGCCTGGAGAAGGGAAGCCGGCAGAACGAAGCGGAGTAGCGCGAAGGCAGGCAGAACGCCCCGGGCGGCCGCCCCACCGCCTCCCCGTTCCGCAATTCAGGTGCCGCCGCATGCCGCACGCGGCACCCTGGAGACATGGACAACCAGCGCTCCGTGCGCATCTCGAAGTACCTGGCGAAACATCTGCGCCATGAACCGGAGCGGATCGGTATCACCCTCGACGCCCAGGGCTGGGTGTCCGTGGAAGAGCTCATCTCAGCGGCCGCACGACATGGATTCCGCTTTTCCCGGGCGGAGTTGGCGACGGTGGTCGCCGACAACGACAAGCAGCGCTACGCCATGAAGAACGACCGGATCCGCGCCCGGCAAGGCCACTCGGTGCATGTCGACCTCGATCTGCCGCCGGCCGAACCACCCGCCCGTCTCTTCCACGGCACGGTGGCCCGCAATCTGGCCGCCATCCGGGAGGAGGGGCTGCGGCCGATGTCGCGGCATGCCGTCCATCTCTCGCCCGACCGCGCGACCGCGACCCGGGTGGGCGCCCGGCGCGGCAAGCCCGTGGTCCTGACCGTGGACGCGGGGGCGATGCACCGCGCCGGCCACGTCTTCCGGGTCAGCGCGAACGGCGTCTGGCTCATCAGCCGGGTACCGGCCCCGTTCCTGCGTTTCCCGGGCTGAGTCCTCGCTCCCGTAGGACCGCGCCGGAAGCGGTGTGCCGCGACGACCGGGGTCCACCCCGCTGTCCCCATACACCCACACCCGGCCCGCCAGGCCACTCCCTCAGAGGCCGGGCGCCCCCCACACGGGGAACCACCGCGCCAGATCCTGCTCGATCGTCAGGTCGTCCCCGAGCATCGCCCGCGCCTCCAGTTCGAGCGGGTTGTCGCGCTTCTCGCCGCCGCCCTCCTTGGGGGAGAAGGGGTAGAAGGTGCCGCGCTTGTAGAGGTAGACCAGCGCCAGCGACCGCTGCCGTTCATCACGGAAACCGACCAGCGAACACAGCAGCTGTGGGCCGAACCCCGCCTCCTCCAGCGAGGTATTGACCGCGTGCAGGTCGTTGACCAGGCCCGCTACGTCCTCGGGCGGATGCCGCGCGAGCAGCCAGGTATAGCCGTACGCGTCCTGCGTGAACTCCACCGAACCGTCCAGCAGGGAACGGGCCTCCTCCTGGATACGCGCGAACGTCCCGCCCTCGACGCTGGCGAAACACACCGACCCCAGGCCGGTGGGTTCGAATCCGGCGGCGGCCTGAAGGGTGACAGCGGCGGACGGCAGCGCGAAGAGCTGGTCGAGATCGGGGCGTACCGGTTTGCTGCGGCCGAGGATGGCATCAAGAATTCCCATGCGTGACGTACTCCTTGCTCGATACCTCCGGCCCGATCGCGCCGGCTGTCGCCTCTGCGCCCGCCGTCGCCACTGCGCCGGTCGTCACCTCCGCCCCGGCCACTCCACTCATCACGCCCGCCCCAGCTCCGCGGAGATCCTGGCCAGCTGGTCCAGCCGCTGTTCCAGCGTCGGGTGCGAGGACAGCAGCCGGCTGAAGCTCTCCTTGTTGAACGCCGGGGCGAAGTAGAAGGCGTTGAACGGCTGGGCCTTGCGCAGATCCTCGGTCGGGATCCTCGCGATCTGGCCGGTGACCTTGGTCAGCGCGGCGGCCAGTGCCGAGGGGCGGCCGGTCAGCAGCGCGGCGGCCCGGTCGGCGGACAACTCACGGTAACGGGACAGCAGCCGGGTCAGAAGGAAGCTGATCGCGTAGACGACCACGCTCACGGCGGTCACGATGAGCACCGCGATGGCCGCGTTCTGGTCCCGGTTGTTGCGCCCGATGCCGCTCCACAGGGCGGCCCGGGTGATGATGCCGGCCAGCACGCCGAGGAATGAGGCGATGGTCATCACCGCGACATCGCGGTGCGCGACATGCGAGAGCTCATGGGCCAGCACCCCCTCCAGCTCCTCCGGCTCCAGCCGCCTGAGCAGCCCGGTGGTGGCACACACCAGGGAGTTCTTCTGGCCGCGGCCGGTGGCGAAGGCGTTCGGCACATCCGACTCCGCGATCGCCACCCTCGGCTTGGGCATATCGGCCAGCGCACACAGCCGGTCGACGGCGCCGTGCAGCTCGGGCGCCTGCTCCGGTGTCACCTCGCGCGCGCCCATGCTGAACGCCGCGATCCGGTCGCTGAACCAGAACTGCGCGATGAACAGGGCGCCCGCGATCAGCAGCACCACCACCCACGCGCCCTTGAGCAGCACCACCAGCACGCCGACGACCACGACGTACAGCAGCCCGATGAAGAACATCGTGGTGACCATGCGTGTGGTCAGCCCGCGGTCCGGGGCGAATCGGGTCTGTGCCATGGCTCCTCCGAAAGCACCGCAGTTCGCGCAATGCGCCGACCGCTCGCGTGCCGCCCGCGCACCGCGCGCCGCGGGACGCACACCGCGCCCCGCTGCCCCAATTCTCCCTCTTCGGAGCTATATGCGGGGTAAAGCCCAGGCCAGGGGAGCGCCGGGCGCGTCGGGCTGCCGGGCGCGTCGGGCTGCCGGGCGCCTCCGGTGCCGGTGCTGTCGGGCAGCTTCGGGCCGGGGCTGCCGGGGCTCCCGGGGCTGCTGTGCCTCCCCGGGGCCGCAGGGACGCCCGGCGGCCGTGGAGACGCCTCCGGAGCTCCGCCTACCGGGCGGCCAGCTGCCCCAGACCCTCCGTCGCGACCCGTTCGAAGACCGCGACGTCGGCCTCGAAGACCGAATCGGCGATCGGCCAGTGGAGGACCAGCTCGTCGATGCCCAGCTCGGCGTGGCGGCCGGCGAAGTCGACAAAGGCGTCCACGGAGTCCAGCGGACGGTCCGGAGTGAAGCCGGTCAGCATGATCTTCCGCAGGTCGGCGAGGTCCCGGCCCTGGTCGGCACAGGCCTTGCCCAGCCGCTCGATCTGCCCGCGGATCGCCGCACGCGACTCGTCCGGCGTTCCGCCCCCGTTGGAGACCTTGGGGTCCCCCGTCGTCACCCAGGCCTGGCCGTACTGGGCGGCCAGCTTCAGCCCGCGCGGACCGGTGGCCGCCACCGCGAACGGCAGCCGCGGCCGCTGCGCACAGCCGGGGATGTTGCGGACCTCGTGCGCGGAGTAGTGGTCGCCGGCGTAGGAGACGACATCCTCGGTCAGCAGCCGGTCCAGCAGCCCGACGAACTCGGCGAAGCGGTCGGCCCGTTCCCGCGGCTCCCAGGGGACCTGGCCGAGCGCGGTGGCGTCGAAGCCGTTGCCGCCGGCGCCGATGCCGAGGGTGATCCGGCCGTCGCTGATGTCGTCGAGCGAGATCAGTTCCTTGGCGAGGGTGACCGGGTGCCGGAAGTTCGGCGAGGTGACGAGGGTGCCCAGCCGCAGACGGGAGGTCGCGGCCGCGGCGGCGGTCAGCGTCGGAAGGGCGCCGAACCACGCCTGGTCGCGGAAGGTCCGCCACGAGAGGTGGTCATAGGTGTACGCGGCGTGGAAGCCCAGCTCCTCGGCACGCTGCCACGCCTCCCGTCCGCCTTGGGACCAACGGCGGACGGGGAGTATCACGGTGCTCAGTCGCATACCCCCGAGCGTACGGCCGTCCGCACGGTGCGAACGCTTCACCTCGGTGCCGGGGACCGGCCCCGCCACGTCACCCCGGTGCCGTGGACGGGCTCCGCCACCGCCCGTCCTTACGCCATCCGCCCGGCCGCCACGGGCTCATGCGCGCAACCCACCGCACCCCTGTGCACGGCGGTACGGGAAGATGGCCCCGTGACTGATGCCCCCGCCACACCACCACGGGCGCCCGGAACGGCCGTTGCGCCCCGGCTGATCGCCACCGATCTCGACGGCACACTGCTGCACGACGACAAGACGGTCTCCGACCGCACGATCGCCGCGCTGGCCGCCGCGGAGCGGGCCGGCATCGAGGTGTTCTTCGTCACCGGGCGTCCGGCCCGCTGGATGGGCGTGGTCAGCGACCACGTGCACGGTCACGGCCTGGCGATCTGCGCGAACGGCGCGGCCGTCGTCGATCTGCACCGCGGCGGCCGGATCGTCGAGGTCAGCCCCCTGGAGCGCACCGTCGCACTCGCCATCGTGGACGCGCTGCGCAGTGCCGCGCCCGGCACCTCGTTCGCGGTCGAGCGCACCGGCGGTATCCACTACGAGCCGCAGTACCCGCCGCTCCTGCTGGACCCGGCCGCGGTCGTCGCGCCGGCCGAGAAGCTGCTGGCCGAGGACTTCGTCTCGACGCTGTGCCCGCACCCGACGGGGCACGACCAGCTCCTGGGGCCGGGCGGCCCCTCCGGTGATGTCTCTTCCGTAAGGGCTTCTTCCGCTGGTGCCCCTTCCGGCGACGCCCCCGCTGGCGACGTCTCCTCCGGCAACGCCAGCCGCCCCACCGATCCCACAGGCCCCGCCTTCCCCGACCAGCCCGTGATCAAGCTGCTGGCGCACCACCCCGAACTGGACCCCGACGCGTTCCTCACGCTGGCCCGTACGACCGCCGGCGATCTCGCGTCCTTCACCCGGTCCAGCCCCACCGCCCTCCTGGAGATCAGCGGTCCCGGTGTCAGCAAGGCCGGCACCCTCGCCCGCTGCTGTGCGGAGCGCGGCATCTCCCCGCAGGAAGTGGTCGCTTTCGGGGACATGCCGAACGACATAGAGATGCTGACCTGGGCCGGCACCTCGTACGCCATGGCCAACGCCCATCCCGACGTGCTGGCCGCCACGACGGGCCGTACCGCCTCCAACAACGACGACGGCGTCGCGGCCGTCATCGAGCGGATCCTGCGCCACGGCGGCCAACGGGACGGCCGGTAGCCCCGAGGGCGACAGCGCGCCGCCCGGTCTTGCCCCGGCCCCGCCGCCACGCCCGCGCCGCCCTGCCCTGCGCCGCCCCGCCCTCACAGCGGCGCCTCCCACCTCAGCGTCGTCCCCGTACCGTCCACGCCCAGCCCGGGGCCGTACGTGCTGGAGCCGCCCAGCGACTCCGCGCGCTTGGCGAGGTTCTTGAGGCCGCTGCGGCGACCGCTGCCCGAGATGCCGATCCCGTCGTCGGCGACGGTCAGGCGGACGCCGTCGGCGCCGTCCGGGAGCCGGATCGTGGCGTCGACGACGACCTCGATCCGGGAGGCCTGGGCGTGCCGGAAGGCGTTCGACAGCGCCTCACGCAGCGCGGCGATCAGGTTTTTGCCGGTCAGCTCGCCGACCCGGGAGTCGACCGGGCCGATGAAGCCTGCCGAGGGCTGGAAGCCGAGTGGTACGGCCGCGGTGCCGATTTCGCGCAGGACCCGGGTCCGCAGCCCGGACGGCGCCTCGGCCGGTCCCTGTTGCAGGGCGAAGATCGCGGTTCTGATCTCCTGGATGGTGACGTCCAGCTCGTCGACGGCCTTGCCGACGCCCTGTGCCACCTCGGGCACCACGGATCTGCGCTGTGCGCTCTCCAGGATCATGCCCGTCGCGAAGAGCCGTTGAATGACGAGATCGTGCAGGTCACGGGCGATCCGGTCGCGGTCCTCGTAGACGGCGAGCCGCTCGCGGTCGCGCTGTGCGTCGGCCAGCACCAGCGCCAGTGCGGCCTGCGCCGCGAACTGGGTGGCCAGCGTCCGCTCGGCGGCGGTGAACGGGCGGGCCCCCCTGGCCCGCGGGGTCGCAAGGGTGCCCAGCACCCGTCCGCCGCTCTTGAGCGGCAGCATCATGCTGGGGCCGAAGCGGGCCGCGATATCCGTGATCATCCGGGGGTCGGTGGCCGAGTCGTGCACGAACACGGGCTCCCCGGTGAGGAGTTGTTCCACCACCGGGCTGTGGGGCGGAATCTGCGTCCCCATGATCCCGCTGGGGTCGTCCGCCGACACCGCAACGATCTCCAGGCCGCCCTCCTCGTCGGGCAGCAGCACAATGCCGGCCGCCGACTCCGCCAGCTTGCGGGCCTGCTCGGCGACCACCGCGAGCGCATCGTCGACATCGCTGCCGGCGAGGAGTTCGGTGGTCACCGCCACGGAGCCGTCGATCCACCGCTCCCGCTGCCGGGTTGCCGCATGCAGCCGGGCGTTGCCGATAGCGATCCCGGCCTCGGTGGCCAGCACCCGCACCATGTGCAGGTCTTCCTCGCTGAACTCCCTGCCCTCGCGCTTCTCCGTCAGATAGAGGTTGCCGAAGATCTCGCCCTGGACGCGGATCGGCACTCCGAGAAACGTCCGCATCGGCGGATGCCCGGCCGGGAAGCCCGCCGAACGGGAGTCCTTCGTGAGGTCGGCGAGGCGCAGTGGCCGGGGATCATGGATGAGCGCCCCGAGCAGGCCCTTGTGGCCGTCGGGGAGCGCGCCGATCCGTTCGTGCTGCTCCCTGGTCACCCCGTACGTCACAAAGTCCGACAGCCCCTCGCGGGCATCGTCGATGATCCCGATCGCGGCGTAGCGGGCATCGGCCAGCTCGGCGGCCGTCTCCACGATCCGGTCCAGGGTGAGGTGCAGATCGAGACCCGCGCCGACCGTGCGCATTGCCTCCAGCAGCTGCGGTACCCGGGCGGTCAGCTCGGACGACAGTCCCTGCAGACTGCGGGTCGCCTCGGTGGCGGCGTCCATGGGGTCGGGGGCCGCACTCGCGCCGTCGCTCCCGGGTTCCGCGGGGTACGCGGAATCCGCGGCGTCCCCGGGGTCCGCGGGTGGGGGTTCTGCCGTGGCTGCCATGCCACGAGCCTAATAAGAGCTGTTTTCCGCGGAAAGTCCGGTTATGCGGCGGCGGCCGGGCGCGGAGGGGGGACGGGGGCCCTGTGCAGGACGGGACGAGCCTTGGCGCGGGCCCAGGACGGTGCGCGGTCCCGCGCCACCGGCAGCGCGTTGCCGTGTGCCACCGCTGGACGTGGGCCCTACGCCACCGGCTGCGCCGCCCCGTACGCCGCATCCACCGCCCGCTCACGCTCCAGCATCCGCCGGAACGGGCCGTCGGCCGCGGCCAGCTCCGCGTACGGCCCGCACTGCGCGACCCGCCCCCGATCCAGGACCAGCACCTCGTCGACCTCCTCGAGACCGGTGAGCCGGTGGGTGATCAGGATCGTCGTACGGCCCTCGGTCGCGGCCAGCAGATCGGCGGTCAGCGCATCGGCGGTGGCCAGATCCAGGTGCTCGGCGGGCTCGTCCAGAACGAGCACCGGGAAGTCCGCGAGCAGGGCACGCGCCAGGGCCAGTCGCTGCCGCTGGCCACCGGACAGCCGGGCGCCGTGCTCCCCGATCATGGTGTCCAGGCCGTCGGGCAGCCCCCGCACCCAGTCCGCGAGCCGCGCCCGGCCAAGCGCCTCCCACAGGTCCTGGTCGGCATCGCCCGAGGCGCCGTGCCGGTCCCGGCGGGCAAGCTTGAGGTTTTCCCGCAGCGAGCTGTCGAAGAGGTGCGCGTCCTGCGCACACAACCCCACCAGCCGCCGGACCGCGTCACCGTCCAGCGTCCTGGCATCCGTTCCGCCCAGCAGATACGTCCCCGACTCCCGGTCCACAAAGCGCAGCAGCACCTGCGCCAGGGTGGTCTTCCCGGAACCGGACGGGCCCACGACGGCGAGCCGGCGGCCGGCGGTCACGGTGCAGCCCACGCCGTCCAGCGCCGGGCGGTCCGCTCCCGGGTGGCGCGCGGTCAGATCCCGTACGACCAGCGGGAACGGCGCCTCGGGAGCATCGGCCGGCGTGGCCGGCTCCTGCACCGGGACCGGCGCGTCCAGCACCTCGAAGACCCGCTCGGCGGCGTGCCGGGTGCGCCGGCGGTACTGCACGGCGAGCGGCAGCCCGGTCACCGCTTCGAAGGCGGCGAGCGGGGTGAGCACGACCACGGCCAGCGCCACGCCCGACAGCCGGCCCGCGTGTACGGCCTGGACACCGGCCACCGCCGCCGCGGCGACGGTCAGTCCGCACAACAGCGCCGACAGCCCGGCGCCGGTCCCGGACACGGTGGCCGAACGGGAGGCGATCCGGGTCAGCTCCCGGTCGGCGCCCCGCACCGCCTCCGTACGGGCGGGGAGGGCACCGGCCACCGTCAACTCGGCGGTACCGGTGAGCACATCGACGACGCGGGTCGCGAGCCGCCCGCGCGCGGGCGCCAGTTGCCGCTCCGCCCGCCGGGCCAGCGCGCCCGAGAGCATCGGCACCCCCACGCCCGCGAGCAGCAGTCCGACGGCGAGAAGCGCACCGGCCTCCGGCAACAGCCAGCCGGTGAAACCGACCGCGCCCGCGCCGACCAGCACCGCCGCTCCGACGGGCAGCAGCCAGCGCAAGAAGTAGTCCTGCCCCGCATCGACATCGGCCACCAGCCGCGACAGCAGATCGCCGCGACTGCGCTCCTTGAGCCCGGCCGGTGCCAGCCGCTCCAGCCTCCGGAAGACGGCGACCCGTGCCTCGGCGAGCATCCGGAACACCGCGTCATGGGCGACCAGCCGCTCGGCGTACCGGAAGACCGCACGGCCGATGCCGAACGCCCTGGTGGCGGTGACCGCGACCATCAGATACAGGACCGGCGGCTGCTGCGCCGCCCGAGAGATCAGCCATCCCGAGGTCGCCATCAGACCCACCGCGCTGCCCAGCGCCAGGCTCCCCAGCAGCAGCGCCAGCGCGAACCGCGCCCGATGGGACCGGGCCGTTCGCCGCAGCCGGGTGAGCGCCGAGCCCCGGGCGGGGCCGGGAAGAGAGTCGGGCCCGGTGTCCTCATCCGGATCCGGCGCACCGGCCGCCGCCCCGGCGGAGCTCCGGTCCGCCTCGGCCGGGCCGACGACCGTCTGGGCGGAGCCCCGGCCCCCCTCGGCCGGGTCGACGACCGCCTCCTGGCACGACTGGCCCGTCTGGCCCGACCGACGCGAAGGCGCCCCCACGACCGCACCGGCACGGGCCCCCGCGCCCAGCGGATCCGCCGCGCCGTCCCCCGCCCCCAGAGGATCGCCCGTGTCCACGGGCCCCACCGCCCCCGGCAACCGCACCACCCGGTCCGCCACCGCCAGCAACGCCGGCCGGTGGACGACGAGCAGGACCGTACGACCGACGGCGAGCCGGCCGATCGCAGCCACCATCGCTTCCTCGGTCGCGCCGTCGAGGTTGGCGGTGGGCTCGTCCAGGAGCAGGATCGGGCGGTCGGCGAGGAAGGCACGGGCGAGCGCGAGCCGCTGGCGCTGGCCGGCCGAGAGCCCGGCACCGGACTCGCCGAGCCGGGTCGCCATGCCGTCCGGGAGCGCGTCGATGAAGTCCAGCGCATCCGCTTCGCCCAGGGCGTTGCGTACCGCGGCGTCATCCGCATCCGGCCGCGCCAGCCGTACATTCTCGGCGATGGTGCCCGCAAACAGATGCGGGTGCTGCGGCACCCAGGCGATCCGCTGCCGCCAGCTCTCGGGGGAGAGCGACGCGATGTCCCGGCCGTCGACAAGAGCCCGGCCACCGTACGGTGCGGTGAAGCCGAGCAGCACGCTCAGCAGGGTGGACTTGCCGGCGCCGGAGGGGCCGACCAGTGCGACGGTCTCGCCGGGCCGGACCTCGAACGACGTCGCCGGGAGCGAGTCGGCGGTCCGCCCGGGGTGGCGCACCACCAGCTCTTTCACGGTCAGCGCGGTGCCCTCGGGCGCGGGTGCGGTGCCGGCCGTGCGCAGCGGAGTCTCCAGCACCGCGAAGATCTCCTCCGCGGCCGAAAGCCCCTCGGCCGCCGCGTGGTACTGCGCGCCGACCTGCCGCAGCGGCAGATACGCCTCGGGCGCCAGCACCAGCACCATCAGGCCGGTGTACAGGTCGAGTTCACCGTGCACCAGCCGCATACCGATGCCGACCGCAACCAGTGCGACGGAGATGGTGGCGAGGAGTTCGAGCGCGAAGGAGGAGAGAAAGGCGATCCGCAGGGTGCGCATCGTCGCCCGGCGGTATGCGCCGGTGATGGCCCGGATGGAGGCGGCCTGGGCCTTGGCCCGGCCGAAGACCTTGAGGGTCGGCAGGCCCTCGACGACATCGAGGAAGTGGCCCGACAGCCGGGCGAGCAGCCGCCACTGGCGGTCCATCCGCGCCTGGGTGGCCCAGCCGATCAGGATCATGAACAGCGGGATCAGCGGGAGGGTGAGGACGATGGTGAGCGCCGAGATCCAGTCGCCGGTGACGATCCGGGCCAGCACGGCGAGGGGGACGACGACCGCCAGCCCCAACTGCGGCAGATAGCGGGCGAAGTAGTCGTCCAGTGCATCGATGCCCCGGGTGGCGAGGGTGGTGAGTTCGCCGGTGCGCATCTCCAGGGGGCCGGTGCCGTCGGGCGTGCCCGCGCCGGCCGCCCCGGGGCCGTACGGATCCGGGGCCGGCGTGCCACCGTCCGTGCGCCCGAGCACCGCGCCGGGCCCCAGTCGCGCCGCCCGCTCGATCAGCCTCATGCGCAGCTCGGACTTGACCGCCGCGCCGGCCCGGTGCGCGGCCAGCTCGGTGAGCCAGGAGACCAGACCGCGCCCGACGGAGACCGCGGCGAGCAGCGCCAGCGGTGTGGCCAGGGCGCCGGTACCGAGACGGTGCTGGAACGCGCCGACGACGATCTCGGCAATCAGCATCGCCTGGCCGATGACCAGGCCCGCCCCGGCAAGCCCGAGCACCACCACCGCGACGAGGAAGCCGCGGGTGGCGTGGGCGTAGCGGAGCAGACGCGGGTCGACCGGTTTCACGTGAAACATCCGTCCTGCTGGGACCGCCCCCGGGAGGGCGGCCGCTCAGCTAGTGGGCATCGGCGATGTGCTGGGTGCCGATGCGCTTGCGGAACACCCAGTACGTCCACCCTTGGTAGAGCATCACCAGCGGTGTGGCGAAACCGGCGCACCACGTGATGATCTTCAAGGTGTAGGGGCTGGACGAGGCATTGCTGACCGTGAGGCTCCAGCTCTCGTTCAGCGTCGAGGGCATGACGTTCGGGAAGAGCGTCAGGAACAGCATCGCGACCGCGGCCACGACCGTGATGCCGGAAAAGGCGAACGCCCAGCCCTCACGCCCGAGCTTGTTGGCCCCCAGCGCCGCTACCAGCGCGACCACCGCGACGATCATGGCGATCAGGCTGGTGCCGTCGCCCTTGCCTGCCTGGGTCCAGCCGAGGAAGCCGACCACCGGCACCAGGGTGAGCACCCCGAGGACGGCCGCCATCCTGCGCGCCCGCTCCCGGATGTCGCCCGTGGTCTTGAGCGAGGCGAACACCGCACCGTGGAAGGTGAACAGCGTCAGCGTGACCAGCCCGCCCAGAATCGCGTACGGGTTCAGCAGGTCGAGCACGCTCCCCACATATTCCTTGTGAGCGTCGATCTTGACGCCGTGCACGAGGTTGCCGAACAGGACGCCCCAGAGCACCGCGGGCAGCAGTGAGGCCCAGAAAATCGCGTTTTCCCAGTTCCGCTGCCAGCGCTCCTCGGTCCGCTTGTGGCGGTATTCGAAGGCGACCCCGCGCACGATCAGGCACACCAGGATCAGCAGCAGCGGCAGATAGAAGCCGGAGAAGAGCGTGGCGTACCAGTCGGGGAAGGCGGCGAAGGTCGCACCGGCCGCGCTGATCAGCCAGACCTCGTTGCCGTCCCAGACCGGGCCGATGGTGTTGATCAGTACGCGCTTCTCCCGCCGGTCGCGGGCGAGCAGCTTGGTGTGGATACCGATCCCGAAGTCGAACCCTTCGAGGAAGAAGTACCCGGTCCAGAGGACGGCGATAAGGACGAACCAGACGTCGTGGAGTTGCACAGTCGCCTCCTAGTACGAGAAGGCCATCGGCCGGTCGGCGTCCGTGCTGTCGCCGCCGATCTTGGTGGGCGGGTTGAGGTCGGAGTCGGTGAGCTCCTGCGGTCCGGCCTTGATGTACTTCACCAGCAGCTTGACCTCGACCACGGCGAGGATCGCGTAGAGCGCGGTGAAAACGATCATCGAGGTGAGCACCTCGCCCTGCGAGACGCCCGGGGACACCGCGTCCGAGGTGCGCAGCACGCCGTAGACGACCCAGGGCTGGCGGCCCATCTCGGTGAAGATCCAGCCCCACGAGTTCGCGATGAGCGGGAAGCCGAGGGTGACGAAGGCGAGCGACCAGTACCACTTGCTCAGCCGGGCACCGAGCACCTTGTTCTTGGTGAGCGCGAGGTGCGGTGGTTCCTCGTCCCCCGTCCGCAGCCCCGGAGCCAGCCAGAACTTCTTACGGGTGAGCCAGAGCCCGGCGAGCCCGATGGCGAAGGACGACATACCGAAGCCGATCATCCAGCGGAAGCCCCAGTAGGCGACCGGGATGTTGGGCCGGTAGTCGCCGGGCCCGAACTTCTGCTGCTCGGACTTGTTGACGTCGTTGATGCCGGGGACCGGCGAGCTGAAGTCGTTGTGCGCGAGGAAGGACAGCAGACCGGGTATCTCGATGGCGACCGTGTTGTGCCCCTTGTCGACATCGCCGTAGGCGAAGACCGAGAACGGCGCAGGCTGTTCCTTGTCCCACAGCGCCTCGGCCGCGGCCATCTTCATCGGCTGCTGCTTGAACATGACCTTGCCGAGCGAGTCACCGCTGACCGCCGTGAGGATGCCCGAGATGACCAGCGTGATCAGCCCGAGCCGCAGCGACGTCCGCATGACCTTGATGTGCTTCTTGCGCATCAGGTGGAAGGCGGCGATACCGACCATGAAGGCGGCGCCGGTGAGGAAGGCCGCGGTCAGCGTGTGGAAGGCGACGACCAGGGTGGTGTCCTGGGTCAGCACCTTCCAGAAGTCCGTCAGCTCGGCACGGCCGTTCGCGGCGTTGTACTTGTAGCCGACCGGGTGCTGCATCCAGGAGTTCGCCGCGAGGATGAAGTACGCGGACAGAATCGTGCCGATCGAGACCATCCACATGCAGAAGCAGTGGATCTTCTTCGGCAGCTTGTCCCAACCGAAGATCCACAGTCCGATGAAGGTGGACTCGAAGAAGAATGCGATGAGCGCCTCGAAGGCCAGCGGGGCGCCGAAGACGTCACCGACGAACCGCGAGTAGGCGGACCAGTTCATCCCGAACTGGAACTCCTGGACGATGCCGGTGACGACACCCATCGCGATGTTGATCAGAAACAGCTTGCCCCAGAACTTGGTGGCCTTGAGGTACTTCTGCTTCGCCGTGCGTACCCATGCGGTCTCGAGTCCGGCCACCAGAGCGGCGAGGGAGATCGTCAGGGGGACGAACAGGAAGTGGTAGACGGTGGTGATGCCGAATTGCCATCGCGCCAGAGTCTCTGGCGCCAACGCCAGTTCCATGCCGTGCTCCTTACGTCGCCGTTGCACTACGGCAATGCCCTGTATGCACCACATAAAGTGGCCCATACAGGACGCGCTTGTGAACGCGTTCACATTCACAAGCAATTATCTCCTACGGGTCTCAGCCATTTCTGCCGGGGGGTACGTGACTGCGGTCACGCCCGACCACCGGGCGCCATCCCGCCCTCCACCTGCCACGATTCCAGCCCGCACCGACGGCGGTCGGCGCACCCCGGCACCCGTCCGCAGCGGCGAGAAAGCGCGCATCACGCACGAGGCCGCAGGTCAGCAGACCCACGGCCCCGGCACACCCGTCCAACGGCGGGCTACAGCACCTTGCGGAACTCCTCCGCGGCCTGCAGGAACAGGTCCATCGCCGGCCCCTCACCGATCGTCACCCGTACGCCCTCGCCGGCGAACGGCCGCACGACCACACCGGCCCGCTCGCAGGCCGCCGCGAAGTCGGTCGTGCGGTCCCCCAGCCGCAGCCAGACGAAGTTCGCCTGCGATTCGGGGACCGTCCAGCCCTGCCCCAGCAGAGCGTCCACCACCCGAGACCGCTCGGCCACCAGCGCGTCGACCCGCTCCAGCAGCGCCGCCTCGCTGCGCAGCGACGCCACCGCCGCCTCCTGCGCCAGCTGGCTCACCCCGAACGGCACCGCCGTCTTCCGCAGCGCCGCGGCCACCGGCTCATGGGCCACCGCAAAGCCGACCCGCAGTCCCGCCAGGCCGTACGCCTTGGAGAAGGTGCGCAGCACACACACATTGGGGCGGTCGCGGTAGAGCTCGATGCCGTCCGGCACCTGGGGATCGCGCACGAATTCGCAGTACGCCTCGTCCAGCACCACCAGCACATCACTCGGCACCCGGTCCAGGAAGGACTCCAGCTCCGCACGGCGGACGACGGTGCCGGTGGGGTTGTTGGGGTTGCAGACGAAGATCAACCGGGTCCGGTCGGTGACCGCGGCGAGCATGGCGTCCAGGTCGTGTACCTCACCGGAGGTCAGCGGGACCTGCACGGACGTGGCGCCGGAGACCTGGGTGACGATCGGGTAGGCCTCGAACGACCGCCAGGCGTAGATCACTTCATCGCCGGGCCCGGCCGTCGACTGGACCAGCTGCTGAGCCACCCCGACCGATCCGGTGCCGGTCGCCAGATGTTCCAGGGGCACCGAGAACCGCTCGGACAGCTCCGCCATCAGGCCCGTGCAGGCCATGTCCGGGTAGCGGTTGAAGGCGCCGGCGGCGGTCACCACGCTCTCCAGGACACCCGGCAGCGGCGGATAGGGGTTCTCGTTGGAGGACAGCTTGTACGTGACGGGGCCGCCGGCCGCCGCCGGCCGGCCCGGCTTGTAGGTGGGGATGCCGTCCAGCGCAGCACGCAGTTTCGGGGTCTTCTCGCTCACCGCAGGTCCTCCTCGACCGTCCTGCCTCTTCTCCAATACTGCACACCTTATGAGGATTGACCCGTTCGGCGGCAGCCCCCGGCCCGCCGCCCGGCTCGGCCACACGCCTCGGTCCGGCACCGGGGAAGCCCCGCGCGGAGCCTCCAGGGGGCGCCGTCCGGTTCGGCGTGCGCTGGTGGCTCACTCCGTGGCGCGCGTCCCCCGTCAAGGTGACTTGAGGCCGCTTCGAGACCCGAAGCGATCGACAGGCAAACGCGCCACCTCTCCCCAGAAATGATCACCGATTGCGCCAACTTCCTTTGCTTCCATGAGAATTGAGTGCTTTCAGCCGTGCAGAAACGTACCTCTCCACAGCCATCACCCAAGCCCCGCGAATGGCCCTAATGAGCCCTACTATCGGCTCGCCATGACAGCAGCAGGGAAGCATCAGGTGAGCCGGTCGACCGGTCGCCGGCTGGGGCGGGCGGGCATCCGGGACGTGGCCGCCGCAGCCGGGGTGTCGATCACGACTGTCTCCGACGCGCTCAACGGCAAGGGCCGGCTTCCGGACGCCACCCGTAGCCATGTCCGCGAGGTGGCCGACCGGCTGGGCTACCGCCCGTCCGCAGCCGCCCGCACCCTCCGTACGGGCAAGTCGGGGCTCCTCGGCCTGACCGTGACCACGTACGGGGATGAACCTTTCACCTTCACCGAATTCGCGTACTTCGCCGAGATGGCCAGAGCGGCCACCTCCGCGGCCTTGGCCCGGGGCTATGCGCTGGTCATCCTCCCCGCGACCTCCCGCCACGACGTCTGGTCCAACGTCGCCCTGGACGGCACCGTCGTCATCGACCCCGCCGACGGCGACCCCGTCGTCACCGAGCTCGTCCGGCACGGCATCCCCGTCGTCTCCGACGGCCGCCCCGGCGGCACGCTGCCCGTCACCGGCTGGGTCGACAACGATCACGAGGCGGCCGTCCTCGGCCTGCTCGACCATCTCGCCGATGCCGGTGCCCGTCGCATCGGCCTGCTCACGGGCAACACCACCGACACCTACACCCGCCTGTCGACCACCGCCTATCTGCACTGGTGCGAGCGGGTCGGCCAGGACCCGGTGTACGAGTCCTACCCGGCACACGACCCGTGCGCCGGGGCCGTCGCCGCCGACCGGCTGCTGGCCCGCCCGGACCGCCCGGACGCCGTCTACGGGCTCTTCGACCCCAACGGCACGGACCTGCTCGCCGCCGCCCGGCGCTACGGCCTGAGAGTGCCGGAGGACCTGCTGCTGGTCTGCTGCAGCGAGTCCACCCTCTACGCCGCCACCGAACCGCCCGTCACCACGCTGTCCCTCAAACCGCGCCGCATCGGCACCGCCGTCGTGCAGATCCTCATCGACGCCATCGAAGGGCTCGACAACGGCCGGCCCGTCGAACAGGTGATACCGACCGATCTGATCGTCCGGGCCTCGTCCCAGCGGCGGCCCCCGAGAACGACCATCAGCCCACCCCGAGGGCCCACCGGCGACTGAGCGTGCTCCCACATACGAGCGACGGTGTGATCACTTCTACGAGGAAAAAACAGGGCGATCCCGGGATAAATCCGCCGCGAATGCCGGGCTTCGGCGGATTGACCACCCCCGGGTGCGTCACAACCCGCGATCGGCATTCCTATGATGGGCGCACGACACCGCGGACCGCCGTCGACCAGGCAAAGGTCCGAGAGGTGCACGGCGGCGCGACGGTGGAGGGGTCGATGACTCAGGGGGCCAGTCAGGGACCCATGGTGTGGACCATGGCGGGAGAAACTCCGGCGTCTGTTCCGCCGCCAGGAGTTCCCTCCGGCGCGTCCGCCGGGTCCCCCGTGCCGCCTGCCGGCCCGCCGCTCCACCTGCCCGCCGGCACCCCGGCCGCGCCTCCTGCCGCCCCTCCCGCCGCGCCCCCCGTGGTGCCGCCCACCGCTCCGCCCGCGGAGCTGCCCGAGGAGTACACCCCGACCGCGCGCGACCTCCCGGTCATCGAGCCCGAGCGCACGGACACCCTCATCGACCGCCCCGCCGTCGTCCCGGTGCCCGAACCGGCCCAGGACCCCGACGCGCCCGAGGGCATGGGGCCGCTGTATGTCGTCGGCGATGTGCACGGCTACTACGACGAGCTGCGCGAGGCGCTGGCCGCCGAGGGCCTGATCGACGGCGACGGCAACTGGGCGGCCGGCAATGCCCGGCTCTGGTTCCTCGGCGACTTCACCGACCGCGGCCCGGACGGCATCGGCGTCATCGACCTCGTCATGCAGCTCTCCGCCGAGGCCGCGGCGGCCGGCGGCTACTGCAAGGCCCTGATGGGCAACCACGAACTCCTGCTGCTGGGTGCCAAGCGGTTCGGCGACACCCCCGTACAGTCCGGCGCGGGCACCGCCTCCTTCCAGGCCGCCTGGCTCCTCAACGGCGGCCAGAAGACCGATATGGACCGCTTGGAGGACCACCACCTCCAGTGGATGGCCCGCCTGGACGCCGTGATGGAGGAGGACGGGCATCTGCTCGTGCACTCCGACACCACTGCCTACCTCGAATACGGCGACTCCATCGAGGCCGTCAACGACACCGTCCACGACGTGCTCACCCGCAGCGATGCGGACGAAGTCTGGGATCTTTTCCGCAAGTTCACCAAACGCTTCGCCTTCCGCGACGAGGACGGCTCGGATGCCGTACGAGAACTCCTCGATGCCTACGGCGGCGACCGCGTCGTACACGGCCACAGCCCGATCCCCTATCTGCTGGGCGAGGTCGGCACCGAGGAGAGCGAGAGCGAGAGCGTGGCGGTCGACGGTCCGCATGTCTACGCGGACGGTCTGGCCATCGCCATGGACGGCGGTATCACCATGGCCGGAAAGCTTTTGGTCGTTCAACTTCCGCTGGCCGGCTGAACGTTATCGGGGCAGGGGTACGGAAGGGCGGACGGCGGACGGACGGCACGCCGTAGGGGGCCCGCACGGGCGGAAACCGGTCGTGGCATTACTCAAATTCCGTAAACTCTCTGTCACCCCGCGCCGCAGTCGCTCTACCATCGGACTATCCGTAGCAGGCTCTCCTCCGTTTCCGCCCACTGCCCGGCCAACGCCGGCCGTACGGCCCTACGGAGCATCGGGGGATCCACATGAACAGCGCTCCGCACCTGCTGAACGAGGACCGCGCGGAATTTGCGCGGATCCTTGATGAGGCGCTGCGTACCGCCGAATACCGCCCGGACGACTTCACCGCCGCCACGGGAAATCACCTCAACAACGAGCAGTTGCGCACGATGGCGCTCAGCGCGACCACCGCCATCGCCGCGTGCGCCACGGCCGAATACCAACGCTATGTACAGCTCCGCGCCGAGTGGCGCGCACCGACGCCCGCGCCGTCCCTTGCCGCAGCGGACGACGAGGAGCAGAGCCTGGAGGCCGACGGGAGCCCAGGACCGGCCACCGCCATGGCCCCGGGCGAGGCCGAAACCCCCGGCGCCGGGCTCACCGCCATGGTCGCCGTCCTCGCGCCCGTCCTCGCCGGCATCGCTGCGGTGCTCTTCCTCCTCATCGGTTATGTGCTGCGCGCCATCAGCCCCGACAAGTCCTTGGCGCAGCCACTGATCAACGTCGGCTGGATCTTCGCGGCACTGACCGCCGCGGGGACCCTTGTCGCGATGGCCGGACTGCTCATCACCGCGCTGCGCAACGGCTCGTCCCCCCAGGCCGCCGGAGTCGGCGAACTCGGCGAGGCGCTGGACGACGCCCGTGAGGTGTGGCGCCGCGCCCTCCTGGAGCGCGGTGTGCTGCCCTTTCTCCGTGAGGCCCTTGCCGACCCCACGGCCACTCCGGACGAGGACCCGGCCCGCTATGTCCCGCGCCGCACTCCACCACCCGAAAGCCGGATCCCCACCCTCGGCTACACCCGCCCCGAGTTCACCAGCCCCGACAGCGGCTCCTCGGGGTCCCGCCCGCGCTACTCCAGCCCGGACTTCACCAGCCCGGATTACGGGGGACCGGACCACCGGACGGATTAGTGCACGGGGCGGCGGCCCGGCGCCCTGAGGGGCACCGGAGGACGCTCATCGCCGCACCGTGAGCAAGCAGAAGGCCCCCGCCTTTCGGTGGGGGCCTTCCGCCGGAGGCGGCCCAAGGAGCGACGCCCGGGCGTCCGGAGGAGCCCGAAGGAACGCCGTCCAAAGGTGGCTACTCCGCGAGCGGCAGATACACGCGGTTGCCCGCGGCCGCGAACTCCTTCGACTTCTCGGCCATTCCGGCCTCGGGGTCGATCGCCAGATCACCGCCGTGTTCGCGGCGGATGTCCTGGCTGATCTTCATCGAGCAGAACTTCGGCCCGCACATCGAGCAGAAGTGGGCCGTCTTCGCCGGCTCGGCGGGCAGCGTCTCGTCGTGGAAGGCGCGGGCCGTGTCCGGGTCGAGGGCCAGGTTGAACTGGTCCTCCCAGCGGAACTCGAAGCGGGCATCGGAGAGCGCGTCATCCCATTCCTGGGCGCCCGGGTGCCCCTTGGCCAGGTCTGCCGCATGAGCCGCGATCTTGTACGTGATGACGCCGGTCTTGACGTCGTCGCGGTCCGGGAGGCCCAGATGCTCCTTGGGCGTGACGTAGCAGAGCATGGCGGTGCCCCACCAAGCGATCATCGCCGCTCCGATACCGGAGGTGATGTGGTCGTAGGCGGGCGCGATATCCGTGGTCAGCGGGCCGAGCGTATAGAACGGGGCCTCCTCGCAGATCTCCTGCTGGAGGTCGATGTTCTCCTTGATCTTGTGCATCGGGACATGTCCCGGGCCCTCGATCATCGTCTGCACGCCGTGCCGCTTGGCGATGGTGTTCAGCTCACCGAGCGTCCGCAGCTCCGCGAACTGCGCCTCGTCGTTGGCGTCCGCGATGGACCCGGGGCGCAGACCGTCACCGAGCGAGTAGGTGACGTCGTACGAGGCCAGGATTTCGCAGAGCTCCTCGAAGTGCGTATAGAGGAACGACTCCTTGTGGTGCGCCAGGCACCAGGCCGCCATGATCGAGCCGCCGCGCGAGACGATGCCGGTCTTACGGCGGGCCGTCAGGGGGACATACCGGAGCAGCACACCGGCATGCACCGTCATGTAGTCGACGCCCTGTTCGGCCTGCTCGATGACGGTGTCCTTGTAGATCTCCCAGGTCAGCTCCTCGGCCTTGCCGTCGACCTTCTCCAGTGCCTGGTACAGCGGCACGGTGCCGATGGGTACGGGGGAGTTGCGCAGCACCCATTCGCGGGTGGTGTGGATATTGCGCCCGGTGGAGAGGTCCATGACCGTGTCGGCGCCCCAGCGAGTCGCCCAGGTCATCTTCTCCACCTCCTCCTCGATGGAGGAGGTGACCGCCGAATTACCGATGTTCGCGTTCACCTTCACCAGGAAGTTCTTGCCGATGATCATCGGCTCGATCTCCGGGTGGTTGATGTTCGCCGGCAGCACCGCGCGTCCGGCCGCGATCTCGTCGCGGACGAACTCGGGGGTGACGTTCTCGCGGAGGGCGACATACTCCATCTCCGCGGTGATCTCGCCGCGCTGGGCGTAGGCGAGCTGGGTGACCGCGGCGCCGTCACGGCCGCGGCGCGGCTGGCGGGGGCGGCCCGGGAAGACCGCGTCGAGATTCTTGAGCCCGCCGCGCGGCGAGGTGTGCTTGAGGCCGTCGTCCTCGGGCCGCGGGGGGCGCCCCGCGTACTCCTCGGTGTCGCCGCGAGCGGTGATCCAATTCTCCCGCAGCGGCGCCAGACCACGACGGACGTCGGTATCGATATGCGGATCGGTGTACGGCCCTGACGTGTCGTAGAGCGTCACGTCCTTGCCGTTGGTGAGGTGCACCCGCCGGACCGGGACCCGAAGGTCCGGGCGCGATCCGGAGACATAGCCCTTGTGCCAGCCGATCTGCGGCTCACTGCTGCCGCCGGCACCGTTTCCGTTTTCGGGCGTGCGTGCATCCTGCAGAGTCATGAGACCCAACTCCCTACGCCGGCATTACCCGGTAACAGGTTCAGCGGTCGACGCAGCGGCTTACGTCCATGGGCGTTTCACGTGAAACGCCGCTGGGACGAAGGTCAGCGCCCTCTCAGCCCGGTGCTCCGAGCTCCCGCGATTGCAAAGGTGGCACCACGGTAGCGGCCGATGCGGCGGAGTGAACAGGGGGCCCCGAGCTTCTTGCGATGATCGGGCGGTGAGCCCTCACGAGCCCCACCACCATTCCGCCACGCACTCGCATGCACACGGCCATGGCCCTGCCGCGCCCGTCTCCCGGCATCTGCGCAAGGTCATCGCGGCAGTGCTGATCCCCTTCGCAGCCGCGGTAGCGGTCGGCCTGGTCGTGCTCTGGCCGGGCGGTGCACCACCCCACAAACCGTCCGGCGTCGGCTTCGACCAGCCCACGGAGCGGGCCCGGGTCATCAAGGTGGCAGAGGTCAACTGCGCCGATGTCCATGCCGAGCAGCAGCCCCAGCCCCCCTCCCCGACCGGACAGCCACCGGCCGGGGGAGCGGACAAGGCCAAGCCCTGTCAACAGACGACGATCAAAGTCACCACGGGAAAGAACGCCGGGCGCACCTTCCAGACGGTGGTGACGCCGGACGCCCTGCGGCACTACACCACCGGCCAGGAGGTGGTGGTGGCGTACTCCCCCAAGGCGCCGAAGGATCTGCAGTATGCGGTCAGCGATGTCGACCGGACTCTCCCGATGTGGGTACTGGCCGCTCTCTTCGCGTTCGCGGTGGTAATCGTCGGCCGGCTGCGTGGAGTACTGGCGCTGGTGGCGCTGGCGGCCAGCTTTGTGGTCCTGACGCTGTTCATCCTCCCGGCGATCCTGCAGGGTTCCAACCCGCTGGTGGTGGCTGTGGTCGGGGGAAGCGCGATCATGCTGATCGCGCTTTACCTGTGCCATGGCCTGACGGCCCGTACGTCGGTGGCCGTACTCGGCACCCTCGCCTCGCTGCTGCTGATCGGGCTGCTCGGGTCAGTATTCATCAACTGGGCGCTGCTGACCGGCAATACGGACGACACGACGGGGCTGGTGCACGGCCTGTACCCCGACATCGAGATCCGCGGCCTGCTGCTCGCCGGGATCATCATCGGGTCGCTGGGTGTGCTCGACGATGTGACGGTGACGCAGACCGCCGCCGTCTGGGAACTCAAGGAGGCCGACCCGTCCGCCGGCTGGCGCAAGCTCTACGGCGCCGCGATGCGGATCGGCCGGGACCACATCGCGTCCGTCGTCAACACCCTTGTACTGGCCTACGCGGGCGCCGCCCTGCCGTTGCTTTTGCTGTTCTCGATCGCACAGAGCAGCGTCGGCACGGTCGCCACGAGCGAAGTGGTCGCGGAGGAAGTCATCCGCACGCTGGTGGGCAGCATCGGGCTGGTTGCCGCAGTGCCGCTGACGACGTTGCTGGCGGCACTGGTGGTCTCGGCGGACCGGAAGGGGCCGGGCACGCCGGGCGTCGACGGAGGGCCGGGAGTCGTCCGGCAATCCGGGGCGGATTCCGAGGCCGTGGTGGGCGCCGGCATGCCGACGGGCACCACGGAGAGCCGCCCGGGCCGTCGCGGGGGACGTGGCAGACGCCGTAAGCGGTGACGGGGACGCAGGGACGGCTTCCGCCCCCTCCACGGGCCGCGAGAGGTGCGGGGGCGGACGGGCGGAGCACGGTGACAGGCAGGCGGTACGGACGGGCGGTACGGACAGGGAAGGCACCGGGTACGCGGGTGGACCGGCGTACCCGTGGGGCGTCGGTGTGGACGGGGCGACCGGGCGGGTCAGCCGGCCGGTGCCTCCGTGAGGATCTGGTCCAGTACGGCCTCCAGGGTGTCGCAGACCTCTTCCTTACCCAGCGGTACGAGCCGGTCCGTACGGTCGAGGAAGGCGACCAGCGGCGCCGCGCTGACCCGGAACAGCGCGCGCTCGGCGCCGACTTGAAGGCTGATGAAGACATCGCTGAGGTGCGCGGGGGAAGCCGGCTCGATACGCACATCACCCTCACCGGAGGGCCGGCTCAGCCCGTCCAGCAGCAGCTCTCGACCGAACGCCCAGGTCACGGGTGCATCGCCGGGCAGATCGAAGGTGAGGCGGACGGCGTACGGATCGGCGCTGGCGAAGTCCAGCTCCACCGGAATCCGGAACG
Source organism: Streptomyces sp. NBC_00400 (assembly GCF_036048035.1). Classification (NCBI taxonomy): domain Bacteria; kingdom Bacillati; phylum Actinomycetota; class Actinomycetes; order Kitasatosporales; family Streptomycetaceae; genus Streptomyces; species Streptomyces sp. NBC_00400. The sequence continues at coordinate 4,012,042 of NZ_CP107940.1, forward strand.
CGAGCTCTTCCGAAACGACGAAGCTCATGATCACTTCTGCCTGAACTGTGTCGGTCATCAACCACTGCCCCGCACTTGATCGGAGATGGCCGGGAAACATCCCCGTGGCCCTATTGGCGCCATCGTCTGTCACGCGCAAGCAGATCACAAGGAGTGAGTTTTCAGATACTGACAGAGAAGGCGAGTGTCGTTAGTGCCGCCTCCGCCATTTTTCGTAGTCGGTCCGTAACGGACCGCAATCGATGCAGTTCGTCCGCGGGCAGGGAATCCGCGGGCACCGAGCCGTCCGCCTCGACCTGGGCAGGGAGGGTCGCGCACGGCGCGCCCAAGGCATATCTCCGATGCGCGAAAGCCCGATGATTACCACGCACCGTATCCGCGGGGTGCAGCAATTCGTCCGCAGATCGCATGGAAAAGGGCGATATCGACTGGACGACACGGTGCGCTGGACACTCTCCGTTTGAGGCCTCGTCAAACCGTGCGAGCAGACATTGCCCGATCGCGTGGCCGGGTGTGGTGGCACGGAAGTCCACCCACGACTCCACCGGCGGCCGCTGCTGCGGTGGGCGACCGCCACCGCCCCGACATCACCCTCCCGGTGGGACGGCGAAGTAGACGGCGGCGCCGGCTCGGGCCCGCCGCGGCCCGCCTTCGCAGGCCCGGAGAGCTTCTTGCGGGCGCCCGGCTCCGGGCCGGGCACCCGCAAGGACAGCAGACGGATTGGCTGTTCATGATTGCCCTACCGAACGCCCGAGTCCGCTCACAGCGGGGCACGGGGGCCGGTCGGCGGGCGGTCCTGCCGCTTACCAGTCGCCCTTCGACGAGGACGATGACGAGCCACTGGACCTGCGGACGAGGTAGACGACTCCGGCGATCAGGGCTGCCGCTATGAGGACCTTGAACAGCACACCGATCAGGAAGCCGAGCGCGGTGGTGATCAGTCCGCCGAAGACGACGATCAGAACGACGGGCACCACGACCCAGGTGACCCACCACGGAAGTCCTGCGAATATCCCCTTACCAGCCACTGCTCTGCCCTGCTTTCTGTCTGTCGCGCTGTCGCTGTCCGTACCGCGCCATCCGTCGACTGTGCCGTTGCCGCAGTGGTCACGCCGTCCGCGTGCGGCCTGTCTGTTGCCTCACACCTTCGGTTCCCCTGCACCAACGATGCTAGGACGCGTACCGCGGCCATGGGGGCTTCGCAGCCCCGGCCCTTCCCTGACCCTTCCCCTACGGGTTCCGGGGCCAGGCCCTTAGCTCTCAGGAGGAGAGAAGACCACCATCACCCGGAGATCCTCGCTGATGTGATGGAACTTGTGGGGCACCCCGGCCGGCACATAGACGACGCTGCCCCGGGCCACCGGCTGGGTCTCTGCCCCGACGGTGATCGCCGCCCGGCCGCTGACCACGAGATACACCTCGTCCTGGGCGTGCGGCTGCTGCGGATCGATGCTGCCGGCGTCCAGTGCGTACAGCCCGACCGACATGTTGCGTTCCCGGAGGAACTGCAGATACGCGCCGTCGTTCGCGGCCCGTTCCGCTTCCAGCTCGTCCAGTCTGAAAGCCTTCATGCCGATCGTCCCCTCTGATGATTCAGACTCGTCTGCGACGATCTCACCATGAAGCATTTTCTGGTCAAGACGATCGCCAATGCCGCGGCGCTTGCCGTGGCCATCTGGCTGCTCAAGGACATCACGCTCACCGGTGAGAACACCGGCCGCAAGATACTCACTCTGATCCTGGTCGCGCTGATCTTCGGGCTGGTTAATTTCCTGGTCAAGCCTGTGGTGAAGCTGCTGTCCTTCCCTCTGTTCATCCTCACTCTCGGCCTGATCACGCTGGTCGTGAATGCGCTCATGCTGCTGCTGACCTCCTGGCTCGCCGGCAAGGCCGACCTCGCCTTCCATGTGGACGGCTTCTGGACGGCCCTGCTCGGGGGCGTGATCATCTCCATCGTCGCCTGGGCGATGCATGTGATCCTTCCCGACGAGGACTGATCCTTGACCGCCCCCTTCCGCATCTGCTTCGTCTGCACCGGCAACATCTGCCGGTCGCCGATGGCGGAGGCCGTCTTCCGCGCCCGCCTGGTGGAAGACGGCCTCGACGGCCTGGTCGAGGCCGACAGCGCGGGGACCGGCGGCTGGCACGAGGGCGAGGGAGCCGACCCGCGCACGGACGCCGTGCTGCGCGCGGGCGGCTATGAACACGTCCACGCCGCCCGGCAATTCCACACCTCCTGGTTCGACCACCTCGACCTGGTCATTGCGCTCGATTCCGGCCATCTGCGCGAGCTGCGCGGCCTGGCCCCGACCGCGCAGGACGCCGCCAAGATCCACCTGCTGCGCTCGTACGGGCCGGGCACGGCGGCGGACGCCGTCCCGGGACCGCCACACCGCCTCGGCGCCGTCGACGACCTCGACGTGCCCGATCCGTACTACGGCGGTATCGCCGGTTTCGAGAAGTGCCTGGAGATGGTCGAGGCGGCGAGCGACGGCCTGCTGGTAGCGGTACGGGCCGCGATCATGTCCCGTACCGCGGTCACCGCCCCCGCTCACGGGTATGACCCCGGCCGGCCCCAGGCGCAGGAGCCGCAGCAGCCGCACCAAAAGGAGAGCGCATGACCGGCGACGGCACCCGCGCTGTACGCGCCGGGCTTCCGGAGCCCGAGGCCTATGAGCCCACCCTCCCGGGGCCGGTGTTCGCGGCGCACTATCACCTCCCCGGCGATGCCGTCGGCCCGTACACCTACGGCCGCGACGCCAACCCGACCTGGACCCGTCTGGAACAGGCCATCGGCGAGCTCGAGTCACCGGACGAAAGCGCCCACACCGTTGCCTTCGCCTCCGGGATGGCCGCGATCACCGCGGTCCTCTTCTCCCAGCTGCGCACCGGCGACACCGTGGTGCTCCCCAGCGACGGATACCAGCTGCTGCCGGCCGTCCGCACGCGTCTGGAGGGCTACGGAATCGAGGTCCGTACCGCTCCGACCGCACACGACGCACAGCTCGACGCGCTGGACGGCGCCCGGCTGCTGTGGATCGAAACGCCCTCCAACCCCGGCCTCGATGTCTGCGACATCCGGCGGCTGGCCGACGAAGCACACCGGCGCGGTGCGCTGGTGGCCGTCGACAACACCCTCGCCACCCCGCTCGGCCAGCGGCCGCTCGACCTGGGCGCGGACTTCTCGGTCGCCAGTGGCACCAAGGCACTGACCGGCCACGGCGACGTCCTGCTGGGGTACGCCAGTACCCACGATGCCGCGCTGGCCGATTCCGTACGACTGTGGCGCAAGACGGTGGGCGCTATCCCCGGCCCGATGGAGAGCTGGCTCGCGCATCGTTCCCTGGCCACCCTCGCGCTGCGCGTCCGCCAGCAGTCGGAAGGCGCCCTGGCGCTGGCCGCGGCGCTGGCCGACCGCCCCGAGGTCACCGGCCTGCGCCACCCGGGCCTCCCGTCCGATCCGTCCCACGAGCTCGCCGCCCGGCAGATGCGCCCGGGCCGCTTCGGCTCCGTGGTGTCCTTCGTCCTGCCCGACAAGGTCCACGCAGAGCGGTTCCTGGCCGCGCTGACCCTGGTGGACGATGCGACGAGTTTCGGTGGCGTACGGTCCAGCGCCGAGCGACGGGCCCGCTGGGGCGGCGATGCCGTACCGGAGGGCTTTATCCGCTTCTCGGTCGGCATCGAGGAGCCGGAGGATCTGGTCCCGGATGTCATCCGGGCGCTGGACACGGCCGCACAGAACTGACCGGACGGCCGGAGCGACCCGAACCGCGGCACGAGTCGAACAGACAGGGGCGCGCCCCGGCCCGAGGCGCGAAAGCGGCATGAAGTGGGCCGGCAGGGCATCCCCCCTCGTCACCCTGCCGGCCTGCGGTTCCCCATGGCCCCGAGTCCACGCGTTTCACGTGAAACCAAATGTTCCACGTGAAACGAACCGCTCGAACAAGGCTAGTTGACTGAGCGTCATTGTCCAATCACGCTAGCGACACAGCCCTATCGACAAATTTATAGTTGGCCCGCGACCAGGCTTCCGAGAGGCGCAGGAGGTACGCGATGGATCTGGCTCTGCTGCGCACCTTCGTCACCGTGCACCGAGCCGGCTCCTTCACCCGTGCCGCGGCGTTACTCGGCCTCTCCCAGCCCGCGGTGACCAGCCAGATCCGGGCCCTGGAACGCCAGTTGGGCCGCCCTCTCTTCCTCCGCTGCGCCCGTGGTGTCACCCCCACCACCATCGGCGAGGAACTCGCCCACAAAGTGGCGCCGCACCTGGACGCGCTCACCGAGATCACAGAGGCCGGCCTGGACCGTGACTCCGTCACCCGCACCCTCCATCTCGCGGGGCCCCCGGAGTTCCTTGCCGAGCGCGCGCTCCCGGCACTCACTCCGCTGATCTCCCAGGGCCTGTCCATACGGACCGCCTTCGGCCCCGCGGAGGAGCTGCTGACCGGCCTGGCGGCCGGCCACCACGACCTGGCCGTCACCACCACGCGACCGCGTGGCGGGCTGCTCACCGCCACCCCGCTCTGCGACGAGGAGCATGTGCTGATCGCGGCGCCGCACTGGGTGGCCGAGCTGGGTGGGAGCGCCGTGCTGCAGGCCGGGGGAGTCCGCGTGCTGGACCCCGTGCCGCTCGTCGAGGTCCACGAAAGCCTGCCGCTGATCGCCCGCTACTGGTCAGCGGTCTTCGACGCCAAGCCCGCCGCCTCCGCCGCCGTGATCGCCGCGGACCTCCGGGCGGTGCTGTCCTGCGTGACGGCCGGTGTGGGGCTCGCGGTGCTGCCGCGCTATCTGTGCGCCGGCGCACTGGACAGCGGCGAGGTCGTGGCCCTGCTCGACCCGCCGGTGCCCCCGCTGCGGACGTACTTCTTGACCGTACGGACCGGGACGCTCGGCCTTCCGCACATCGCTCGGGCGCATGAGTGGCTGCTGCGCACCGCTGTCGGCTGGTGACCGAGGGGCGTGGGTTTCACCAGGCCGTGACTGCGGCATCTGTCCCCTATGAACGTACGGCCAGTCGTCAAACGCACCGCCCGCGCGATTCTGCTCGACGGCGCGGACCTGGTTCTGATCAAGCGCACCAAGCCGGGCCGGGCCCCGTACTGGATCACTCCGGGCGGTGGCGTGGAACCCGAGGACGCCACCGTCATCGACGCCCTCCACCGCGAACTGGACGAAGAGCTGGGCGCAAAGGTCAAGGACGTGGTGCCGGTCTTCGTCGACACCGTCGAGCACTTCAGCGACGGCGGGGTGGACGGCGTGAAGGTCCAGCACTTCTTCGTCTGCCGGCTCGACTCGATGGACGTCTCTCGCCGGCACGGCCCCGAGGTCGAGGAACCCTGCGGGGAGTACGAGATCGTGCGGGTGCCCTTCACTCGTGTCGGCATCGCCTCCGTCGAGGTCGTGCCGCTGTCGCTGCGGCACTACCTCGACGGCAACATCGAGGGCGTGCGGGCGATGCACGCCCCGGACCTGGGCTGAGCGGTATCCCGCACTACCGCCCCTGCGGCGGACTGTCTCAGCCGTCGCGCCGGTCGAACCACCCGCGGAACTCCGGATCGTCCTCCGCGGGGCGACGGGGCTGGGCACGGGCGAGCACCCGCTCGACCCGGTCCAGGAACTCCGCGTTCAGCTCCTCCACAAAGTCGTCCCGGCCCGGGTCACGGGGCGCGTCCGGGTACGCCGGACCGACCCCCGACGCAGCAGGCGTGCCGCCCCCGGGCACCGGATCGCTTCCGTACACCGGTCCACTTCCGCACGCCGGGGCCGCCCCCTGGTACACCGCGTCCTCGGTGTCCTCGTGCAGTCCGCCCCGAAGGTGCTCGTTCCTGCGCTCGGCGCGCCGGAAGGGCGGCCGCTGATCTGCCTCCGCCGCCGCACCGAAGAAGTCGCCGCCCTTGCGCTTGGCGTCGTCGGTGCCCCAGGCTCGCGCTCCGCGCTGCTGTGCCGGGACCTTCTGCAGATGCGGAATGTGCTTGGCGCAGTGGATGTACGCCTCTTCGACCTCGACGGTGACCCACAGTTGAGCACGCCGGCCGGGGACCGGGTCGACCGGCAGACCGGGGTGCTGCAGCCGCATGTCCTCGTCCATGACGACGCGCGCCCGGCCGTTGACGTGCAGCCCGATGCGGTCACGGGTGAAGTCGACCATCAAGATGCCCAGGCGCGGGTTCTCCGAGATGTTGCCGATGGACGCCATGACACCGTTGCCACGGTATTCCGGGTATGCCAGCGTCCGGGCATCGAGCACCTGGACGAACCCCGGAGGCCCGGCCCGGAACGTGGCATCGCATTCACCGTGCCGGTCGGCCGTGGACAGGAAGAACATCTCCTGCCGGGCCACGAACTCCTGCATACGGACATTGAGATGGTCCAGGACCTGGTCACCGTAGAAACGGTCGGCCCGCTTGGTCGTACCGAGCCGCTGCTGCACCAGGTGCTCGCCGTCGCTCCCGGGGCGCTCTTGACGTGGCATGCCCCACCCCTCCCCTTGTCGGACCGAATTCGACCTGCGCTGCCAAGACCTCAGTCTCCTGCCGGGACCAGCTCTTCCACCGAGTCGTGCCGTATGCGCTCGGTCGGGATGCCGACCCCCACCAAAGCGTCCACACCGTTGCGGATCAACCCTGGCGGCCCGGAAAGATAGGCGTCGTATTCCCGGAAAGGACCGTATTGCCGGACCGCGTCGGGCAGTTGGCCCCTCTCGCTGCTCGTTCCGCCGCGGGCCGCCGGTCCGGTGGCGACGACCGGGCGCACGGAGAGCCACGGGTGGGTCTGTTCCAGCTGCAGCATGGTGTCGAGGTCGTAGAGGTCGTGGTCGCTGCGGGCTCCGTAGAAGACCTCGACGGGACGGCGGACACCGTGTTCCGCGACGTCCTCGACCAGCGCCTTGATGGGGGCGATGCCGGTGCCGCCGCCGACGCACAGCAGACCGCTGCGCCTGCTGTGGTCGACGGTCATCGAGCCGCCGGGAGCACCGAGCCGGATGACATCGCCGGGGCGGGCGCGGTGGACCATGGCGTTGGAGACCCAGCCGGCCGGGACCGCCTTGACGTGGAAGGAGAGCAGGCCGTCGGAGCGCGGTGCGGAAGCGAAGGAGTAGTGCCGCCAGACCCGTGGCCACCAGGGGGTTTCCACACTCGCGTACTGCCCCGCGAGGAACGGGTAGGGCTGGTCCGGACGGACCAGTACCACCGCGATATCGGGCGTCCGCAGCTCATGCGAGACGACCTCGGCCTGCCACCAGGCGGGCGCCACGGCCTCGTTCTCGGCCGCCGCATCGATCATGATCTGCGAGATCGCGGTGTAGGCCCGTACCCATGCGGCCTGCGTCTCGGGCCCCCAACTGGACGTCGCATAGCGTGCGAGCGCGTTGAGCAGGCATTCGCCGACGGCCGGGTAGTGGTCGGGCTGGGTGCCGTACTTGCGGTGACCGCGCCCCAGGTTCGCAAGGTAGGCGGTGAGCACCTTGGCGTCGTCAACATGCTGGGCGGCGGTGAGCAGCGCCTTGAAGAGCCGGTCGCGCTGGGTGTCCATCGACGCGGGGAACAGCGCCCGCAGGTCAGGGTACTGGACGAAGAGCAGCGCGTAGAAGTACGAGGTGACCTTGTCGGCCACGGGCTCGATTTCCGCCATGGTGCGACGGATGAGCAGCGCGTCGGGGGAGGCGGGCGTGGCGGACGAGGCCGAGGCCTGCAGGGCGCCGAGAGAGGGCGCCGGGGCAGGGGCCGCACGTCGCGTCGTGGGGGTGAAGGCAGAGGGAGCGGCGGGGGCCTGGTTCTGGGCGGCCGGTGGAGCGGCGGGCACGCCACCAGTGGGGGCGTCTCCCGCGGGCGCTCCCGTGGCGCGCGCCGTTTCGTGTACGGGCTCGGGTTCCCGGCCCCGGGCGGATTCGCGCTCCCGGACCGACTGGCGGTCCATGGGCGGCTCACCACGCCAGGCGGGCTCGGCCTCGCGGCGTGGCGGGGCGGGTGCCGGCGCGGTGTTTCCTGGAACCGCGCCGATTCCCGAGGCTGCAGTGTTTCCTGGAGCTGTGGTGATCCCTGGGGCTGCGGTGGACTGCTCGGGATAGGAGGCCGCGAAGGGCTGTTCGGGGTAGCCGGCAGGGAACGGCTGCTCGGGGTAGCCCGACAGGAAGGGCTGCTCGGGGTAGCCGGCTGCCGCGGACGGCCGGTCCGCTTCGTGTCGCGGCGGAGGTGCCTGCGACGGCTCCGTCTCCCGCTCGCGCGCGGCGGCAGTGCCTACCGGCCGGATCGGGTTGACCGGCCGACTGGGTATCTGTTCCCGGTCGTTCCGTTCATCTCTCTCGTTCCACTCATGGTGGTCTCTGCGGTCGCCGTGGTCGGGGTGTTCACTCCGGTCGCCCGGTTCTGCCGGTGCGTCCTGGTTCTGCTGCCGGTCCTGGCCGTTTTGCCGTTCCTGCTGTTCTCCGGAGGACTTCTTCGCCGGTGGAGTGAACCAACCCCAATCGCCACCGCTCCCGCCGGAAGAGCCACTATCGGCCGACGTGGTGGTCGGAGCGTCCATGGTCTGCCTCGCCTCGAACGTCTTTCGGTTGTCTTCGCACTTCCGTGGAACGGAACTGCGCGGAATTCCCCCGCCCTGCCCCGGAATTCTTCATCGACTCAAGCGACTCCGGCAACACCCTCCAAAGCGGACATATCTTACTCCCTTGCGACAATGCGGAGCAGATGCCGCGTCAGCAGCATGCCATCCCTGCTCGCCACATCGGACAAATAGTCGGAAGTCCGGGTGTCGAGGGCCGCTTCGCCGCTAGGCTGACGAGCTTTGAGCCCGCCCTTCGCGCACCGCCGGAATCCATGCCTCCGCCAAGTCGGACTCGACCATACCGGCAGCAGTTGAAACCACAAGCCCTGATCTTGGAACACTCCACGCGGCCCTTCCGATAACAGTGATCCTCCCCACAGACGGCATTTTCCGCGTACGCAGTGGACGAATCCGTCGGAGGGGCTCGGAATTACCGGCCAGTAAGCACCAGTTCGTATGCCTCCCGCAGATCACCGCCCGCGTACGCATATGAGGCCAGCCCACTGACATGGTGATCCGCATTCACGGCCACGGACTGGGGAACTGCGGCGAACAGTTCGGTGTCCGACATGGAGTCGCCGTATGCCACGCAGTCGGCTCGGGTCAGCCCGTACTGCACACAGAGCTCATCGGCAATCCGTACCTTCGCCGCCGGCGAGAGGATGCCGGCCGGCTCCACCGCCTCGCGGATCGGCAACGCGGGCCAGCGGGAACCGTGTGCCGCATCGGCGCCCCAGGCCAGCAGCCGTTCGACGAAGAAGCCCGGCGAGAGAGAAATCACCGCGCACCGTTCGCCGCGCGTCCGGATATCCGCCCAGACTTCCCGGATTCCGGTCAGCCAGGGGGAGCCGTCAAAAGCCGCGGCCACCGTGAGTTCGGTCAACTCGGCGGCCCAGAGGTCACATGCCCGCTGCGCGAACTGCGGGGGAGTCAGTTCACCCGCGGCAAATCCGCGTTCCAGCTCGGCGATCTCCCGGTCCAGCCCGAGCTGCCGGGAGATCTCAACGGCGGCCGCGGACCCATGGAGCAGAGTCCCGTCCATGTCGAACAGATGCAGCTTGCCCATGCCCTGGAGCCTAGGAGGCACAACGGCGGCTGGCGAGAGCGGGAGCCGGGGGAAGGGTGCTGCGGCCGGGGCCGCACGGCGGGCGGGGCCCGGGGGACGACCGGAACCGTACGATCGGGGCCCCGGGGGCGAGCCATGTCCGGCACCGTACGTCGCGGGGCGTTTCAAGCCCGCGTATGTGCGGATACTCACCGGCGGCAGATGTACCGCGGGGCGCACGGCGTCACCGGTTGCACGACCGGCTCCCCCGACATGGCCGGCGTCGCCTACCCGGCGATGAAGATCTTCGGTTACTGGCTGGTCCTCCCCGTGGCGCTGGTCTCGCTGGTCAGCGGGCTGGTGCTGTCGCTGGGCACCGCCTGGGGGCTGGCCAGGCACCGTTGGGTTCACGTCAAGTTCTGGCTGACGCTCATCACCGTGCTGCTGTCGGTGTTCTCACTCCGGCCCGGTTTCAACGACCTCGCCGCCGAGGCCGCCGCGGGCACCCCGCCCCCGGACATCAACCCCGTCGTCGCGCCTGCGGTCGCCACGGCCACCTACCTGCTCGTCACCGCGATCTCCGTCCTCAAGCACCGGAGGCTCACCGGCACGGGAGGAGCATCGTCAGGCAAGGCCGACCTCCGCTGTCGCCTCGGTGACGATCCGGTGGTCCTGCTCGGGGGCACCGCCGCCGAAGCCGAGGGCGCCGATCAGCCGGCCGTCCCGGTGGAGCGGCACACCGCCCGCGAGGAAGAGCAGCGGCCGGTCCAACGCCGTGGGCAGGGTGTGGAAGAGCCCGTCGGGCCGTACGAGCTCGACCAGGTCAGCGGTCGGGGCGTCCAACTGCAGTGCCGTGTACGCCTTGCGGGTGCTGGTCTCCCCCGAGATCAGTACGGCCGCGTCGTCCCGCCGGAAGCCGAGCAGATGACCGCCCGCATCCAGAACGCTGACACTGCCCCGCACCCCGAGGCCTTCGGCGGCACGAACGGCGGCGTCGATGAGGCCCTCGGCATCGCGGGTGGTGAGCGGGCGGACGGTGGGGATGGGCGTAACAGGCGTAACAGAGGTGGTGGTACTCATGAGGACTCTTCCTTGGGTGCGTGGCGGTGCTGGGGGTGCGTATTGCGCTGGTGGGTGCTCGTTGGTCCGGTGAGGCCCGTGCGCCGCTGATTCGGGCGTGCGGTACGACGGGATTTCTCAGCCGTGCGCCGCCGCTACGGGCTCGTCGGCGGTCGCGTCGGCTCCGCCGGCGGCCACCACGCGGCCACGGCCTGTCTGACGCCGCTCCAGCGCGGTGGCGAATATCGCCACCCCCAGCGCCGCGACGGTCATCAGCGCACCGACCCAGTTGGGCGCGGTGTAGCCGAGGCCGGCCGAGATGACGATCCCGCCGAGCCAGGCGGCCAGCGCGTTGCCGAAGTTGAAGGCCGCGATATTGCCGGCCGAGGCGAGGGTGGGCGCCGCGGCCGCCTGGTCCATCACCCGCTTCTGCAGCGGCGGAACGGTGGCGAAGCCGAAGATGCCGATCAGCGCGATGGTGACGATGGCGGCGGTCTTGTGGTGCGCGGTGAAATTGAACGCGGCCAGCGACAGTGCCAGACCGGTCATCGACACGAACAGCATCGGCATCATGGCGCGGTCGGTGAAGCGACCGGAGACCAGGTTCCCGCCGACCATGCCGAGGCCGAAGACGGCCGTGAGCCAGATCACGGAGGACGGCGCGAAGCCGGTGACCTCGGTCATCATCGAGGCGAGGTAGGTGACGGCCGCGAAGACACCGCCGAAGCCCAGGACCGTCATCAGCATCGCGAGGCCGACCTGCGGATTGCGGAACACCGCGATTTCACTGCCCAGCGGAGAGGCCGCCTTCGCCCGCTGGGCCGGGACCAGCTTGGCGATGCCCAGCAGGCCGAGCACACCGAGCGCGGTGATGGCGTAGAAGGTGGTGCGCCAGTCGAACTGCTGGCTGAGCACGGTGCCGGCCGGTACGCCCACGACGTTGGCGATGGTCAGGCCGCTGAACATCAGCGATATGGCGGTGGCGCGCTTCTCGGGCGCCACGAGGTCGGCGGCGACGAGCGCGCCGATGCCGAAGAACGCTCCGTGCGTGAACGCGGCCACGACCCGCCCGGCGAGCATGATCCCGAAGTTGGGTGCGGTGGCCGTGAGCAGGTTGCCCACGATGAACAGGCCCATCAGCAGCATCAGCATCTGCTTGCGGGTGAAGCGCGTGCCGACGGCGGTCATCAGGGGCGCTCCGATGACCACGCCGAGGGCATAGACCGTGGTCGCGTATCCGGCGAGGGGGATGGAGACACCAAAACCTGCCGCCATGTCGGGCAGCAGGCCCATGACCGCGAACTCGGTCGTTCCGATCCCAAAGGCACCGATGGCGAGAGCCAGGAGTGCGAGAGGCATGACGGATCCCTTCAGATGATTGCGTCCGTCCCTTACAAGCGTAGACAATAATTGCAGACGCGGTTACTTGCAAGCGCCGTATATTTCGCGGGTGCCCTATCCTGGGGTGATGGGCCCATGAGGCGCGCCCTTGAGGAGGTCGTCGATGACGCAGCAGACGCGGGAGATACAGGAGCAGCAGGAGACGGTGGAGGCACCGCAGTCGGCAGCACCGGCCGATCCCGGCTGCCCGCCGGCGCCGGCCCCTGGACTGGCGCAGGGCTGGTGCGCGCTCTCCGCGCTGCACAGCCGCATCGAGTCCCACATCGAACGCGCCCTGCAGGCGCACGGCCTCAGCGTCCGTGAGTTCTCGGTCCTCAACGTGCTCAGCGAGCAGCACGACGGTCCCGGCGGCCATCTGCGGATGCACCAGGTCGCGGACTCCGTCGTCCTCAGCCAGAGCGCCACGACCCGCCTGGTCACGCGGCTCGAGGAGCGGGGGCTGCTCTCGCGCTACCTGTGCCCAGACGACCGGCGCGGCATCTACACCAATGTGACGCCCGACGGCCTCGCGCTCCTGGTGGAGGCCCGGCCCACCCACGACGGCGCACTGCGTGAAGCCCTCCAGGACGCCGCGCAGCGCCCCGAGTTGGCGCCGCTGGTCACCGCCGTCGAAACGCTCGCACCGCCGGAGTGACGCCGAGAGCCCGGGGAGGGGAGTCGGGGCCGGCGGGGCCAACGGGGCAGACGGCTGCATGGGGCACGACTGCTGGACGGGGCACGGCTGCCTGCCTCCCGCACCCTCGATCGCACGGCATAAGGTCACGCCCATGAGCGATATCGAGATACGCCGCGCCACCGAGGCCGACCTGCCCGCCATCATCGCGATGCTCGCCGACGATCCCTTGGGCGCCGCCCGCGAATCGCCGGACGACCTGGCTCCCTACCGCGCCGCGTTCGAGGCACTGGCCGCCGACCCGCGACAGCACCAGATCGTCGCGGTCCGCGAGGGGCGAACGGTCGGCACCCTTCAGCTCACGGTCATCCCTGGCCTGTCCCGGCGCGGCGCCACCCGCGCGATCATCGAGGGGGTCCGGGTCCATAGCGACGAGCGCGGCAGCGGCCTCGGCACCCAGCTCATCGAGTGGGCGGTCGCGGAATCCCGCACGCTCGGCTGTCAGATGGTCCAGCTCACCTCGGACGCAACCCGCGTCGACGCCCACCGCTTCTATGAGCGCCTCGGCTTCGAGGCCTCCCACCTGGGCTTCAAGCTCCAGCTCTGAGCAGTGCGGCTGCCGAAGCGCGGCCTCACCTGATCACGTCTGCCGTGTGCGTCCCCGCGTCCGGTGTGCCTTCTGCCGACAGGCACCGCCGCAGTAGCGCGGGGGCCGGCCCGTGCGCGCCGCCGCGATCGCCGCACCGCACACCCCACATTGCGCTTCGTTACGTTTCATGGACTCCATCGGGCGTTTCGTTACGGCGTGCGGCGGCCGCAGTGCATCGCACATCAACGCCGTCATCAGGCCCTGCTCCCCCGGCTCCGCGCCGGTTGCCGCCCGGGCCCGCTCCATGGAAAGACAGCCCACCAGCAGGGCCCTGAGATCCGCTATACCGACGTCCCGCCGTACGGCGCCTGCCTCTTGGGCTCTCCCGAGCAGGACCTCCAGCGCATCGTCGAAGTCCTGACCGACCCCCGGCGCCGGTTCGAAACGGCCCGCGCCGGCGGCTTCCAGTGCGTCACACAACGCCTTGTTCCGTGAAACGAGCCGCACCACGGAGGAAAGGAAGCGAAAGAACACCGCACCAGGGTCCGGCGCCTCGGCCAAGTCCCTTGCGGTGTCGGTGAAAAGCTCGATCCGCTCCACGATCGTCGCCCTGAACAGGGCTTCCTTGGAAGGGAAATGGCGGTAGACGGTTCCCGCGCCGACGCCCGCACGGCGCGCGATCTCTCCGAGTGGTACCCCCAACCCCTGTTCCTCGAAAGCGAATCGAGCCGCCTGGAGCACCAGTGCCCTGTTGCGCCGCGCATCCGCACGGGGACGCGTGACACCACCCTGAATCACCGCCGGACCTCCTGAAAAACGTCGACACCCGGTGCGCGCGTTCCGCCCTTTCAAGCGGGTCGCTCGTTCCGATTCTATGAGAGGGCTCCAGCAAGATCGTTCAGGGCCTCAGCGGCGCGGCGGCCGGAGAAACGGCCCCGCAGCCGACGTCGGCGCGGACAGTGGGCCGCCGACAGGACCGACCCCGGTGGATTGAGGCCCGCAAGGCAAGCAAGGTCGGCCTTGCCGGTGCCTATGGCGTCTTGCGGCACTTTGGGCGCCTTGAGGCGTTTTGTGCGTCCAGCCTGCCCCCGGAGCCTCGGGCACGCCACCGGACTACTGCTGACAGACGCCGGACCAGATAACCGCCGGCCGCGATTACCGCCGACGCCGGCTCCAGGAGAACAACGGCTCTCGCCTTCCTCCGTCGCCAGCGCTCAACTTCCCTACAAGAGACGGAGGTTGGGAACACCGCGCCTTCGGGGAGCGCTCCCAAGGGCCTGGGTGTTTCACGTGAAACGACGCCGCTTCCAGATACACGTGTGGGGTCGTGTTTCACGTGAAACACGACCCCACCACGACCACTCGCCCTACGGCTGGGCGCAGGCTCGTCTCAGTGTGCGGCCACCGCGTCCCACGCGGCGGCCGCCGCCTGCGCCGCACCCTCGGCATCCACGGACGCACCCAGTGCACGCAGTCCGCTCGCCAGTGCCGCCAGCGAAGCCATGACCACCGCCCGGTCGGCGGCGCGGCCGTAGTGGTTCACCCGGATCATCTCCTTGGCCAGCGCACCCGCCGCTGCCTGCACCGGCACCGCTGCATCCACCGCGAGCGCGGCGGTCACGATCTCCCGGGCGTCCACGCCCTCAGGCGCACGGAGCGTCGTGGCGGCCGGCGCCGCGTCCTCGTCGCTGACGACGTAAGGAGCCAGACCGCCCAACGCCCGCACACCGGCCCTGGTCGCCGCGGCCGCCGCCCGGTGCCGGGTGATGACGGCATCCAGGCCCTCGGCGTGCAGACGGTCCGTGGCCTGCTCCAGCGCGAGCATCTCCAGTTGCGCCGGGGCGTGCGGCAGTGCCGTGCGTCCACCATCGATCCAGCGCTCCTTCCAGTCCAGCAGCGAGAGGTACGAGCGCCGCGGAGCCTGCTCATTGGCGGCGATCCGCTCCCACGCACGGGCACTGACCGAGACCGCCGACACCCCGGCAGGCCCTGCCATCGCCTTCTGTCCGCCGATCACACACAGGTCCACGCCCCATTCGTCGGTGAGCAGCGGCTCGGCGCCCACCGACGCGACCGCGTCCAGCATCAGCAGCGCGCCGTGCTCCCGCACCACCCGGCCGATCTCCGCGACAGGGTTGGTGTTGCCGGTGGCTGCCTCCGCGTGCACCAGGCTCACGAAGTCGATCTCGGGGTGCTCCTGCAACGCATCCGCCACCTGCCGCGGGTCGACCGCACCCGTGAACGGCGCGGTGACAGTGACCACCTCGGCTCCGCAGGAGCGCAGCCAGCCGCCGAACGTCTCGCCATAGGGTCCGGTGATGATGTTGAGTGCGGTGCTGCCGGGCCGCACTGCCGAGCGGATACAGGCCTCCAAGGGCAGCAGCGCCTCGCCCTGCATCGCCACCACATCGCAGCGGGTGTGCATCAGGGCGGCGACCTTGTCCTCGATCCGCGCGAAGTGAGCCGCGGAAAGCGGCGGCAGGTCGAGCAGATCGAGCAGATCCGGGGCAGCGGCGTTCGCGGTCGGGTCAGACACGGCAGTCACAGGGCCTTCCAGCGGTAGCGAGCCGACTCGGCGCGGCTCCTGACATCTGGTTCGACTGTACGTCCGCTTCCCGGCCCCCCGCCGTACAGGCCTCACACCCTCCAGCCCTGCGGATCCACCCCACCGGGCACCGCTTCCGACGGCTCGTACGGCCCGCGGGTGAACACGAAGGTAGCGAGATCCAGATGGCTCACCGAGCCGTCCCGCTCCCGCACCACGCGGAGCGTCTCGCCCGCGTAATAGCCGTCCAGCCCCGTCCATGTGCCGTCCTCCTCGGCCCGGAACCGTGAGAGCCGTCCTGTCCCGGACAGCGGCGTGAGCTCCAGCCCGCCCCCGGCCCGCAGCCGCAGGAGGTGCGGGTTCGCGCCCCAGTACCAGGGCCCGGTCAGCGCCAGCAGGTCCGGATCCAGCGGCCCGGGCATCGGGCGCCAGGGCTCGGGGATCCGGGGCTCCAGCTCGCTCACGATTCCGGCGAGATCGGCGGCGAGGGCCGCGACCGCCGGGCCCGAGGTGCAGTTGGCGAGCACGACCCCGGCAACGTCCTCCTCGGGATCGGTCCACAACGCCGCCAGAAAGCCGGGCATCGAACCGACGTGCCCGGCCAGCAGCCGTCCTTCGCGCCGTACGAGCTGAAGGCCCAGTCCGTACCCCGCGTCCCACGCGTTCCCCTCCGGCGGTACGGCCGGCCTCCGCATCTCGGCCAGGCTCGCCGCACCGAGCACCCGCTCGTCGCCCCGCAGCAGAAACGCCGCCCACCGGCCCAGGTCCTCGGCAGTGGACCACAGCTGCCCCGCGGGGCCCATCAAACCGGTGTCCTCGGCCGGCTCCGGCAGCACGGCGTCGGCCCACGGGTGGACCGCCCAGCCACTCGCGTACGGACGCTCCGGCACCGGCGTCGTGCGTCCCATGTTCAGCGGCTCCAGCACCTCATTGCGCAGCACCTCGCCCCACGGGGTTCCGCCTCGCAGCCGTTCGACCAGCGCGCCGAGCAGTGCGTAGCCGGGGTTGGAGTAATGGTGGCGCCGTCCGGCGGGGAGCCGCTGCGGCCGCTCGCCGAAGAGGTCGGCCGGCTCGGGCCGCAGGGCACCCGTGGTCCGTTCCCACCACGGCCCTCGCGCCTCGGCCGTCAGTCCCGAACTGTGCGCGAGCAGTTGAGCGATTGTCGCGTCCGGCACCGGGGTCCCGTCCAGATGCCTGCCGACCGGGTCCTCCAGGCACAGCAGCCCCTCGTCCCGCAGCCGCATGACCAGCACGGCGACAAAGGTCTTGGTCAGCGAACCGATCCGGTACTGCACCTCTCCGTGCGGTGCCTCTCCCTCCACCGAGCCCCGGCCGGCCGTCCACACCGTCCGCCCGCTGCGGACGACCGCACCCGTCATGGAGGGCGCCCGCCCCTCGGTCTGCCCGGCCGCCAGCCGGTGCAGCAATGCCCGCCGTGTCCGGGGCAGCAGCTCCGCGAACTCCTCGGGCGTAGCGGCCACCTGCGGCAGAGGGCCCGCCGCCGGCTCGTGGGACTCCGTGGACTCTCCGATGGTCATGGCGCTCCTCAACAGCGGATCCGGTTCGGCCGGGCCTATCCTCGCCGCATCACCGCAGCGCTGCCGCCCCGGTCAGCGCGCCCAGTTCGCTCTGCTCCTCCTCGGGCAGCCACCGCGCGGCATGCACCGTGTGCAGCGCGGCCCGCAGCCGTGCCCGGTCGTCCTCCGTCCCGAGGTATCCGAGGTAGGCCGGGAGCGTCAGCCCCAGCGCCTTGAGATCGGCCCGCGCGCACCACCGCGACAACAAGGCCCGCACCCGTCCGTCGACCTCCTCATCGAGGTTGTGTCGCGCCGGATCCCCACCGGCATCGCCCTTCCCCTCACCGGCGTTCACCTCACTGACGTCCCCGGCACCACCGGGCGCTGTGGCACGCAGGCCCTCCGCAATCGCGAACCGGTTCCAGTCGCCGTACTGCCCCTCGGGTGCGTCCCCCACCCGCTCGGCGGCCCGCGTGAAATACGTGTGCGCAAGGGCGGTCCGGCCGAGCCGCCGGCAGGCGTGCCCCATGTTCACGTACAGCGACGGATAGAACCCGGCTACCCGCTCGTCCCCCACCCGGCCGGCGCGGTCCAGACACTCCTGGTTCCAACGAAGCGTCTCCTCCGGCGAGTTCTGGTGCCGGGCGACATAGTGCGCCGCGACGCACGCCTCGTAGTCGTCGGCAGCGATGTCCCAGGCCTGCTGGAAGAGGTCGAGCGCTCGCTCGGACCGCCCTTCCGCCTCGGCCCGCATCCCCTCCACGCACAGCCGCACCACCGGCAGTTCCGGATCCACCCGCCCGCTCCCCTCATCAGCTCTCCTCAGCACAGCAACTCAGCAACTCAGCAGCCGTTGCCCGGTCTTATCGCTCAGATCCGGGATGCGGTGTGAGCGGCGTCGGCGCGATCAGCAGCCGCGCACCTGCGCACCGGCATCACCCATGTCGTGAAACTTCCCTGGTCGGCGGAGCGGACCACGACGGGCCGGTCCGCCGAAGCGATCTCCAGCAGCACATCCGGCCCCACTCCGGCCTCCAGCGCGGGCACCAGCACGGCCGGATCAAAGCCGATCCGCAGCCTCGGCCCCGTATGCACCGTCCGCATCCGGACGGGCTCGCGGCCCCCGCCCGCCACCTCCAGCACCTGCCCCGTCCCGTACCGCATCGCGTCTCCGGCGGTGTCCGGATCCGCCGGGCCACCGCCGTCATCCGGCTCCCCGACCACCGTCCCGACCGACAACGACACCGCCCCGGCCCGCCCGGCCACCGCGTCCCGCAGCCCCACCCGGTCGACGATCAGCCGGTGCCGCACCGCCTCCAGGCCCGCCGGCAGCAGGCGGTAGTCCGGAAACCCGCCCGGTTCCCCGCCATGGGCCGGCCCCTCGCCCAGGCCCTCGGGTATGTCCCGGCAGTCCGCACCGCTCCACAGCCGGACTCCCGCCGTGTCCCCCGGGCACTCCATTTCGATCGTCATCTGCCGTACGGCCCACTCCGCCAGGTCCCGCGCCCGGGCCGCACCGATCAACACCTGCCGCGGCCCGCCCTCGAACGCGGTCGGCCGCAGCACCCGCACCGCCAGCCGATAGCGGTCCGTCGCCACCCATCGCACCTCGCCCTCGGCGAGTTCGAGCAGCACACACCCCAGCACCGGAAAGCGCTCCCTGGCCTCCCCGGTCGCCGCCGCGGGCGCCACCTGCCGTACCGCACTGGCGAGTTCGGCCCCGCCCACCCACGCCCGCGTCAGGCTCCCGCGGTCCTCCGTCGTGCCGGCTGCCTCCCGTAGGAACCCCTCCACCACGGCCCGGGCCTCGTCCGCCGTCCGCCGCGTCCGCTCCAGGTGAGTCCGTAGGACATCCCGCGCCGCCTGCGCGGGCCCGTCCAGCACGACCGCGACATCCATCAGCGGCAGCCCTGCCGCACGCAACTGCCGCAGCTTCACCGCGCGCGCTGCCTGCCCCGCCCCGTAGTGGCGATACCCCGTCGCGGTGTCCACCCGCGCCGGCCGCAGCACCCCGCAGTCGTCGTAGAACCGCAGGGCACTCGGCGCCAGCCCGGCCCGACGGGCAAAGGCACCGATCGTCAGCAGCTCTTCGGTGTCGTCCATGCACGCCATGGTGGAGCTTCAACCAACCTGAAGGTCAAGGCGCGCGGCCCGCCCCCGACCGGCCCCACCCCTCGACCGGTCCCGTCGGCCGACCGACCTCACCCGTCGACCGGTCCCGTCGACCGGCCCCACCCGTCGGCCACCGCCGCCCGGCACGCCCTCAGGCAGTCAGCGCCGCCGCGCTCCGGAACGTCCGCCGATACGCCTGCGGCGACACCCCCACCGCACCGTGCAGATGCTGGCGCAGGGAGGTGCCGGTGCCGAAGCCCGCGTGATGAGCGACGAGGTCGATGGACCAGTCCGTGGTCTCCAGCAGATGCCGGGCGCGTTCGACGCGCTGCACGGCGAGCCACTGACCTGGGCTCATACCGACCTCGTCACGGAAGCGCCGAGTGAGGGTGCGCACGCTGACCCGGGCATGGGCGGCGAGGGCATTGAGCGTCAGCGGCTCGCCGAGACGCTCCAGGGCCCATGCGCGGGTGGCCGCGGTGCCACCCGCCGACGGGAGGGGGACGGGCAGCCGGATGAACTGGGCCTGACCGCCGTCCCGCCAGGGCGGCACCACACACAAACGGGCCACTTCGTTGGCGACGGCGCTGCCGTGGTCACGGCGCACAAGGTGCACACACAGGTCCACACCGGCGGCGGCACCGGCAGAGGTGAGGACATCGCCGTCGTCGACGAAGAGCACATTGGGGTCGACACGGACCGTCGTGAAGAGGCGTTGCAGTTGTGCGGCCTCCCGCCAGTGCGTGGTGGCCGGCCGGTGATCGAGCAACCCGGCGGCGGCCAGCACGAACGCCCCGGTGCAGATCGCCACCATCCGGGTGCCGGGCCGTACGTGCTCCAGCACCGTGCGCAGTTCCTCGGGCAGCCGGCCGTCCTCGACGATCGGGCCCAGCGCGTGGGACGGCGGGATGACGACGGTGTCCACGCTCGCGAGCACGGAGGCGTCCTCGGTGACCGCGATGTCGTAGTCGGCCTTGGCGCTCACCGGGCGTCCGTCCGGACTGCAGGTGACCACGGAGTAGAGGGGTTTGCCGTCGGCGCTGTGCGCGGCGCCGAAGATCCGCGCGGGGATCCCGAGCTCGAAGGGGACGACACCGTCCAGGGCAAG
This sequence comes from Streptomyces sp. NBC_00400, assembly GCF_036048035.1. NCBI lineage: Bacteria > Bacillati > Actinomycetota > Actinomycetes > Kitasatosporales > Streptomycetaceae > Streptomyces > Streptomyces sp. NBC_00400. Next base: position 4,032,575 of record NZ_CP107940.1, read on the forward strand.
GACACCAACGCGATGCATGGCCCGATTCTTTCAAACGTTGGCCATCTGGACACCGCCGGGTCCGCGGCCGCCACGCAAAGCTGGCAACACCCCGGGAAACGCGGCCGCCCAGCGGCGCGGAACGCCCGTCATCGCCGTAGGCACCAGTACCAAGGAGACTCCATGTCCGAGACCCGGACCCCGCAGATGCGTGCCGTCAGCCAGGACACCGCCGGTGGCCCCGACGTCCTCAAGATGATCACCACCGACCGTCCGGTACCCGGCCCGACGGAGATCCTGGTCCGGGTGCACGCCGCGGGCGTCAATCCGACCGACTGGAAGAGCCGCACCCAGGGCGAATTCCTCAGCGGCGCCAAGACCCCCTTCACCCTGGGCTTCGATGTCTCCGGCGTGGTCGAGGCGGTCGGGCTCGGTGTGACCGTCTTCGCGCCGGGCGACAAGGTCTTCGGCATGCCCCGCTTCCCGCATCCCGCCGGGGCCTACGCGGAGTACGTCACCGCCCCGGCGCGCCACTTCGCCCACCTCCCGGCGAGCCTGGATCACGTCCAGGGGGCCGCCCTCCCGCTGGCGTCGCTGACTGCCTGGCAGGCCCTGGCCGACACCGCGAACGTCCAGCCCGGCGCGCGGGTGCTGATCCACGCCGCGGCGGGCGGAGTCGGCCACCTGGCCGTGCAGATCGCCAAGTCCCGCGGTGCATACGTCATCGGCACCGCGCGGCAGGCCAAGCACGGCTTCCTGCGCGGCCTGGGCGCCGATGAACTCGTCGACTACACCCAGCAGGACTTCGCGGAGACGGTGCGCGACGTCGACATCGTCCTCGACACCATCGGTGGCGACTACGGCGCCCGCTCGCTGCGCACCCTGCGCCCCGGAGGCACGCTGGTGTCGATCCTGCCGCTGGACGACTCCTTCCCGGCCGCGCAGGCACGCGAGGCAGGGATCCGCGCGGGATTCCTGCTCGTCGAGCCCGACCAGGCCGGACTGCGCGCCGTCGCCGACCTGGTGAACAGCGGAAAGCTGCAGGTCACCGTCGACACCGTGCTGCCTCTCGAAGAGGCCGCAAAGGCGCACGCCCTCGGCGAGACCGGCCGCACCACCGGAAAGATCGTCCTGTCCGTCGCGCCCTGACGGCGGTTCGTCCATGTGCGTCCGTCATGCGCTGTGCGGTGCCGCGGACGCTCCCCTCACGTCTGCGCCATGTCCACGAAGCGTGAGTAGTGACCCTGGAACGCGACCGTGATCGTCGCCGTGGGGCCGTTACGGTGCTTCGCCACGATCAGGTCGGCCTCGCCGGCCCGCGGGGACTCCTTCTCATAGGCGTCCTCGCGGTGCAGCAGGATGACCATGTCGGCGTCCTGCTCGATCGAACCGGATTCACGCAGGTCGGAGACCATCGGCTTCTTGTCCGTACGCTGCTCGGGGCCACGGTTCAGCTGGGAGAGCGCGATCACCGGGAGCTCCAGCTCCTTCGCCAGCAGCTTGAGGTTTCGGGACATGTCCGAGACCTCCTGCTGGCGGCTCTCGGCGCGCTTCGAGCCGCCGGACTGCATCAGCTGGAGGTAGTCGATGACCACCAGCTTCAGTTCGTTGCGCTGCTTGAGCCGGCGGCACTTGGCGCGGATCTCCATCATCGACAGGTTCGGCGAATCGTCGATGTACAGCGGCGCGGCGGAAACATCCGGCATCCGGCGCGCCAGCCGCGTCCAGTCCTCGTCCGTCATGCTGCCGGAGCGCATGTGGTGCAGCGCGACCCGTGCCTCGGCGGACAGCAGACGCATCGCGATCTCGTTGCGTCCCATTTCCAGCGAGAAGATCACGCTCGGCAGGTTGCTCTTGATCGAACAGGCCCGCGCGAAGTCCAGCGCCAGGGTCGACTTACCCATGGCGGGACGGGCCGCGATCACGATCATCTGGCCGGGGTGCAGGCCGTTGGTCAGGGAATCCAGGTCGGTGAAGCCCGTCGGCACGCCCGTCATCTGGCCCTGGCGCGAGCCGATCGCCTCGATCTCGTCGAGGGCGCCCTCCATGATGTCGCCGAGCGGAAGGTAGTCCTCACTGGTCCGCTGCTCGGTGACGGCGTAGATCTCCGCCTGGGCGCTGTTGACGATCTCGTCGACATCGCCGTCCGCGGCGTATCCCATCTGCGTGATACGGGTGCCGGCCTCGACCAGCCGGCGCAGCACCGCACGCTCATGGACGATCTCGGCGTAGTACTCGGCGTTCGCGGCCGTCGGTACGGACTGGACGAGCGTGTGCAGATACGAGGCACCGCCGACCCGCGCGATCTCGCCGCGCTTGGTCAGCTCCGCGGCGATGGTGATCGGGTCGGCGGGCTCGCCCTTGGCGTACAGGTCGAGGATCGCCTGGTAGACCAGCTCATGGGCGGGGCGGTAGAAGTCCTCGCCCTTGAGGACTTCGACGACATCCGCGATCGCGTCCTTGGACAGCAGCATGCCGCCGAGCACGGACTGCTCGGCATCCAGGTCCTGTGGGGGGACGCGCTCGAAGCCGCCTGCCCAGGAGCCGCCGTCGTCGTCGCGTTCCTGGCGGTCGCCGCGGCCGCGTCCCTTGCCCTCACCCCGCCGGGAGCGGGCGGCCGGCAGCAGGTCGCTGGGACCGGAGTCCGCCCAGGGGTCTTCCATGGGCTCGGGAATGCTCACCCCGGCACCTCCTCCCGTCCGCGGCGCGGACCTTGCTGTGCTGTTCTTTCTTACGGCACAGCTCTGACAATCGAGACGCCCGACTCCGGTTACGGCGCGTCGAGTTCGGACGATTTCTCAGGCCGGAACAGGCGGCGGGTGCCGGACCACGGTAGGCCCGTGGGCACCGTCCGCCAATCTGGTTATCCACAGGCCATGTGGATGACTGCCCTTCAGCTGTGGAGAAGTCCCCGGATCCTGTGCACGGCACGGGGGAAACTTCTGTGGACAAGCACACAATCACCCCGCCCACACCCTTCTGACCTGCAGTTTCCTCATCCATAGGCTGTGGGGAAGAAAAACTTCCCCACGCGGCTCAAGATCACGACAAACGGCACAGGGAAGGCAGCTCCACGCAGCGGAAAGTAAGGACTGCAAGAGGTTTGCATCTCTTACCTGTGGACGATTACCTTGGGCGCATGACCCAGGCTCCCGCGACACCGCGGCGCACCGACCGTCGCCATGACCGCGAGATCATCGCCCTCGCCCTGCCCGCCTTCGGCTCACTGGTCGCGGAACCTCTCTTCGTCATGGTCGACAGCGCCGTCATCGGCCACCTCGGCACTCCCCAGCTCGCCGGCCTGGGCGTCGCCGCCGCCCTGCTCACCACCGCCGTCTCCGTCTTCGTCTTCCTCGCCTATGCGACCACCGCGGCGGTCTCCCGCAGGGTCGGCGCCGGCGATCTTCCCGCCGCCATCCGCCAGGGCATGGACGGCATCTGGCTCGCCCTGCTGCTCGGCGCCGCCGTCATCGTGGCCGTCCTGCCCACGGCCCCCTGGCTCGTCGAGGCCTTCGGAGCCTCCGCCACCGCCGCCCCGTACGCGACGGCGTATCTGCGCATCAGCGCCCTCGGCATCCCCGCGATGCTCGTCGTGCTGGCCGCCACCGGCGTGCTCCGCGGTCTCCAGGACACCCGGACCCCGCTCTATGTCGCCATCGGCGGCTTCTCCGCCAACGCCGCGCTCAACATCTGCCTGGTCTACGGCGCCGGGCTCGGCATCGCGGGCTCCGCCTGGGGCACGGTCATCGCCCAGTGCGGCATGGCCGCGGTCTACCTCACCGTGGTCATCCGCGGTGCGCGGCGGCATGGCGCCTCGCTGCGCCCCGACGCCGTGGGCATCCGCGCTTCGGCCCAGGCAGGGGTACCGCTGCTGGTCCGTACGCTCTCGCTGCGCGCTGTGCTGATGATCGCCACCGCCGTTGCCGCCCGGCTCGGCGACGCCGAGGTCGCCGCGCACCAGATCGTGCTCACGCTGTGGTCCCTGCTGGCCTTCGCGCTGGACGCCATCGCCATCGCCGGGCAGGCCATCATAGGCCGCTACCTCGGTGCGGAGGACCGCGACGGCGCCCGGGCCGTCTGCCGGCGGATGGTCCAGTGGGGCGTCGCCGCCGGCCTGGTCCTCGGTGTGCTGGTCGCGCTCGCCCGCCCCTTGTTCATCCCCCTGTTCACCTCGGACCCCGCCGTGCAGGGTCCACTGCTGAGCACGCTCCTGGTCGTGGCCGTGACACAGCCGGTCTCCGGCATCGTCTTCATCCTCGACGGCGTCCTGATGGGCGCGGGGGACGGCCCGTATCTCGCCTGGGCCATGGTGGTGACGCTGGCGCTGTTCGCTCCGGCCGCGCTGGCCGTGCCCGCTCTGGGCGGCGGACTGGTGGCGCTGTGGTGGGCCATGGCGCTGATGATGACCGTCCGCATGCTGACTCTGTGGCTGCGTACTCGCTCCGGCCGGTGGATTGTGACAGGAGCCTCGCGCTGAACCATCTCCCGCAGCACGCACCGCATGTCAATAATGACCGTGTGCGCTCGCTTGCCAGTAGGTCCGTGGTGCCCCTGACGCTCGTCGTCATGGTGGCTGCTGTCGTGGTGGGCTACGCCTCGGAGGGGGAGGGCGAGAGGAGCAGCAGCCGTGTCAGCGGTCACAGCAGCTTCGGCAAGTCCGGCGAGGCCGGCCAAGATCCCCAGGATCAGGATCCCGCCGCGACGACTCCGGCCGAAGACGGCAATGCCTACACTCCACGCCGCACCGAGCAGAACGCCCGGGTCGGCGTGGTCTTCGAGAAGGACGACTCCGGAGACCACTTCTGTACGGCGAGCGTGGTACAGAGCCCGGGCCGGAACATGCTCATCACCGCGGCGCACTGTGCCTTTGACGCGGACGCCGGGACGACGGTGAACGATCTCGTCTTTGCCCCCGACTACCGCGACCGCGACGAGCCCACCGGCCTCTGGAAGGTCAAGAAGGTGATCGTCGACGACCGCTGGGCCAAGTCGCAGGACGAGGATCTTGATGTCGCCTTCCTCGTGCTCGACAAGAAGAACGGCAAGCAGATCCAGGACGTCCTGGGCGGCAACACCCTCGGCGTCGACCGTGGCTTCGACAACGAGGTCAAGATCACCGGCTATCCGACCAGCCGTGACACCCCGATCTCCTGCCAGAACCGCACCACGAAGTACAGCGACACCCAGATGCGCATCCAGTGCACCGACTTCGAAGGCGGGACGAGCGGCAGCCCCTGGCTAGCCGACTACGACCCCAAGAGCCACACCGGCACGGTCATCGGTGTTCTCGGCGGCCATGAAGGCGGTGGCGACGAAGACGATATCTCCTACGCCGCGTACTTCGACGACGACGTCGCCGAGCTCTACAAGCGCGCCCAGGACGAGGACTGACAGCCGGCCGCCGCCCCCCGGACACGGCGAAGGGCCGCATCCCGATGGTGACGGGATACGGCCCTTCGGCGTGGTGCGGAAACTACGCGGCGACGACCTCGACGCCGAGCTTCGCCACGACCTCGGCGTGCAGACGCACGGAGATCTGGTGCGCGCCCAGGGTCTTGATCGGCGAGCCGAGCTCGACACGACGCTTGTCGACGTCCGGACCACCGGCGGCCTTGATCGCCGAGGCGACATCGGCCGGGGTGACGGAGCCGAACAGGCGGCCCGCGTCGCCGGCGCGAACGGCCAGCTTCACGTTGACGCCCTCGAGCCGGCCCTTGACCTCGTTGGCCTGCTCGATCGTGGCGATCTCGCGGATCTTGCGACCGCGGCGGATCTGCTCGACGTCCTTCTCGCCACCCTTGGTCCAGCGGATCGCGAAACCACGCGGGACCAGGTAGTTACGGGCGTACCCGTCGCGGACGTCAACGACGTCGCCGGCGGTGCCGAGGCCGGAGACCTCGTGGGTGAGGATGATCTTCATGATTCGGTCACCCTTCCCTTATCGCGCGGTGGACGTGTAGGGCAGCAGCGCCATCTCACGGCTGTTCTTCACGGCCGTGGCGACGTCACGCTGGTGCTGAGTGCAGTTGCCGGTGACCCGGCGGGCACGGATCTTGCCGCGGTCGGAGATGAACTTCCGCAGCAGGTTCGTGTCCTTGTAGTCGACGTAGGAGATCTTCTCCTTGCAGAACACGCAAACCTTCTTCTTAGGCTTGCGAGCAGGCGGCTTCGCCATTATCTCTCTCCAATGAGTTCAAGAAGTTTGTGCTGACGCCCTCAAGGCCGCCGGCCGCCTCACGGCGCTGTTTCACGTGAAACAGCGCGGAGTCGGGCCGGCTGTACGGACCTAGAAGGGCGGCTCGTCCGAGTAGCCACCGCCGGAGCTACCGCCCCAGCCACCGCCGCCACCCTGCTGACCGCCGCCGGCCGGGCCGTTGGTCGCCCACGGGTCGTCGGCGGGAGCACCGCCGCCGCCCTGCTGGCCGCCGCCGGGGCCGCCGCCCCAGCCGCCGCCACCCTGGCCACCGCCCTGCTGACCGCCGCCGAAGCCGCCGCCGCCCTGGCCACCACGACCGCTGGTCTTGGTGATCTTGGCCGTGGCGTTCTTCAGGCTCGCGCCGACTTCCTCGACGTCGAGCTCGTAGACCGTGCGCTTCACGCCTTCGCGGTCCTCGTACGACCGCTGCTTGAGGCGGCCCTGGACGACCACGCGGGTACCCCGCGTCAGGGACTCGGCGACGTTCTCCGCCGCCTGACGCCACACCGAGCAGGTCAGGAACAGGCTCTCGCCGTCCTTCCACTCATTGGTCTGACGGTCGAAAGTGCGGGGAGTGGACGCGACGCGGAACTTCGCGACCGCCGCACCGGACGGGGTGAAGCGCAGCTCGGGGTCGTCGACAAGATTGCCGACGACCGTGATGACGGTCTCGCCTGCCATTAGGGGAACCTCTCGGCGGGTGTGCTGCTGGCTGCTGGTGTTGCTGCTACTCGGACCCGGTTACCGCTGGACGCTTGCGCGCTCAGTGGGTCTCGGGACGAAGGACCTTGGTCCGGAGGACCGACTCATTCAGGTTCATCTGACGGTCGAGCTCCTTGACGACCGCAGGCTCGGCCTGCAGGTCGATGACCGAGTAGATGCCCTCAGGCTTCTTCTTGATCTCGTAAGAGAGACGACGACGGCCCCAGGTGTCGACCTTCTCGACCTTTCCGTTGCCCTCACGGACGACGGAGAGGAAGTTCTCGATCAGCGGGGAGACAGCGCGCTCCTCGAGATCGGGGTCGAGGATGACCATCACCTCGTAGTGACGCATGTAGAACCCACCTCCTTTGGACTCAGCGGCCACGGTCGTTCCGTGGCAGGAGGGTCGTATGCGTTCCACACCGAGCCCGTCCGGTCATCCGGACAGACATAGGCGCAGACCGTACACAGTACCTGCCTGAAGCCTTCCGGTTGAAATCCGCCCGCTCCACCCCTCAATCTGGAACACAACGGGTGTGAGCGGCGTTACAGTGCGCCGCCCTGTCATCGGAGGTGCCGTATGGCACAGGCAGCACGGACCCAGCGCAGTCTGCTTTCGCTTCTCAACAGCGACGGCAAGGACCATCCCGTCGAGAACACCATCGCCATTGTGACCGTGGTCCTCGGCGCGATCGCCATCTTCACCACGCTCTCTCCCAGCCTGCACCTGGTCAGCTCCTGGGTCGGCCTGATCGGAATCGGCACCGGCCTGTGGGGACAGTTCATCTCGTCGACGACGGGTGAACGCTTCCTGTTGATCATCGGCCTCGGGGCGGCGGCCGTCGGCTTCTACCTCGGCCTGGCGCACGGCGGCCTCTTCGGCGGCGTGATCGGCTAGCCGATACGGCATACGGGGCTCCGTCCCGTATGGCCCAGACGGGGCGCTCCGCGGTCACAGTAGGCTTCGGCGCGAGAGCCGGAGCCCCACCAAGGGGACACACCTGCCGAGGAGCGCCCCGCATGAGCCTGACCCTGAGGACCATCAGCCGAGAGCAGCATCTGGCATATATCCAGAGTCTGCCCGCGGCCAGCCACATGCAGGTTCCTGCCTGGGCGGACGTCAAGGCCGAATGGCTTTCGGAGAGTCTGGGCTGGTTCGACGCGAGCGGCGCGCTGGTCGGCGCGGGTCTGGTGCTCTACCGCCAGCTGCCCAAGATCAAGCGCTACCTCGCCTATCTCCCCGAAGGCCCGGTCATCAACTGGTTCTCACCGAACCTCGAGGACTGGCTGCAGCCGATGCTCAGCCACCTCAAGCAGAAGGGCGCCTTCTCCGTGAAGATGGGCCCGCCGGTGATCATCCGCCGCTGGGACTCCGTCGCGATCAAGTCCGGCATCCAGAGCCCGGACGTCAAGCGGCTGCGCGACGTCGAGGCCACCCACATCGAGCCCCGCGCCTTCGAGGTCGCCGACCGGCTGCGGCGCATGGGCTGGCAGCAGGGCGAGGACGGCGGCGCCGGCTTCGGCGACGTGCAGCCGCGTTATGTCTTCCAGGTGCCGCTGGCCAACCGCTCGCTGGAGGACGTCCACAAGGGCTTCAACCAGCTGTGGCGCCGCAACATCAAGAAGGCCGAAAAGGCCGGCGTCGAGGTCGTCCAGGGAAGCTACGAGGAGCTGGCCGAATGGCAGCGGCTCTACGAGATCACCGCGGAGCGTGACCGCTTCCACCCGCGGCCGCTGGGCTACTTCCAGCGCATGTGGACGGCCCTCAACTCCGAGGACCCCAACCGCATGCGGCTCTACTTCGCCCGCCACGAGGGCGAGAACGTCGCAGCGGCCACGATGCTGATCGTCGGGGGCCACGTCTGGTACTCCTACGGTGCCTCCGCCAACCACAAGCGCGAGGTCAGGCCCTCGAACGCGATGCAGTGGAAGATGCTCCAGGATTCCTACGCGCTCGGCGCTTCGGTCTACGACCTCCGCGGCATCAGCGACTCGCTGGACGAGAACGACCATCTCTTCGGCCTGATCCAGTTCAAGGTCGGCACGGGCGGGCAGGCAGCGGAGTACCTCGGCGAGTGGGACTTCCCGCTCAACAAGCTGCTGCACAAGGCACTCGACATGTATATGTCGCGCCGCTGACGCTTCACCGCACCGTCCGTACTCCTGACACACCCCAGCCACGAGAAAGGTTCCGGGCCCGGCCATGGCGCTCACCCTCTACGTCGACACCGCGCGCTGGCGGGCGCATCAGCAGAGCGTTCTCCAGCAGTTCCCCGGGCTGGTCCCGGTCTGCAAAGGCAACGGTTACGGCTTCGGCCATGAGCGTCTCGCCGACGAGGCGACCCGCCTGGGCGCCGACATCCTCGCGGTCGGCACGACCTACGAAGCAGCCCGTATCAAGGACTTCTTCAGCGGCGACCTGCTCGTCCTGACCCCGTTCCGCCACGGTGAGGAGCCGGTGCCGCTGCCCGACCGGGCGATCCGCTCGGTCTCCTCGGTCGAGGGCGTGGGTGGCCTGGTCGGCGCCCGGGTCGTCATCGAGGTCATGAGCAGCATGAAGCGCCATGGCGTCAAGCCGGAGGATCTGCCGAAGCTTGCCGCGGCCATCGAAGACATCCGACTTGAGGGCTTCGCGTTGCACCTCCCGCTGGACCGTGCCGACGGTTCCGACGCGGTCGAGGAGGTCATCGGCTGGATGGACCGGCTCCGCAATGCCCGCCTCCCGCTGCACACCATGTTCGTCAGCCACCTCAAGGCCGATGAACTCGCCCGTCTCCAGCAGCAGTTCCCCCAGACACGGTTCCGCGCGCGGATCGGTACGCGGCTGTGGCTCGGCGACCATGAGGCCACCGAGTACCGCGGCTCGGTGCTCGATGTCACCCAGGTCGCCAAGGGCGAGCGCTTTGGCTACCGCCAGCAGAAGGCGGCCTCCGACGGCTACCTGGTCGTGGTGGCCGGCGGCACCTCGCACGGCGTCGGCCTGGAGTCACCCAAGGCACTGCACGGTGTGATGCCTCGCGCCAAGGGCGTGGCCCGGGCCGGCCTGGCCACCGTCAACCGCAATCTCGCACCCTATGTGTGGGCCGGGAAGCAACGCTGGTTCGCAGAGCCGCCGCACATGCAGGTGTCGATCCTGTTCGTGCCGGGCGACGCACCGCAGCCGCAGGTCGGGGAGGAACTGGTGGCCCATCTGCGGCACACCACCACGCAGTTCGACCGCCTTGTGGACCGCTGATCCGGTAGCGCCCGGCTTGCTCGGAACACACACGCCAAGGGCCCGGTGCCGCAGACCTTCTCTGCGGCACCGGGCCCGGTGCATGGACGGCCCGGTGCGGCCTTACTCCCTTACAGCTCCCCAGCTCACCTGTGGTGCCCCCTCGAACTGCACCGCGTGCCGGGGACGGTGGTGGGCCCGGCCGAGCACGAACACATCGGGGCTGCGGTCCAGGACGCCGCCCGACGGATCGTCGTCCCCGTCCCTGCGGACCACATCGCGCTCCGGCAGCAGAATGTCCCGGACGACCACGGCACACAGATAGAGGGTTCCCAGGAGGTGCAGCACGATGGCCAGCTGGTAGCCCTCGAGCGGCAGGCCTTGGTGCTTGTCTTCGTTGCCTGTGTAGGCGAGGTACAGCCAGATCCCCAGGAAGTACATGACCTCGCAGGCCTGCCAGATCAGGAAGTCCCGCCAGCGCGGCCGGGCCAGCACGGCGAGCGGGGTCAGCCACAGGACGTACTGCGGCGAGTAGACCTTGTTGGTGAGGATGAAGAGCGCGACGACCAGGAACGCCAGCTGTGCGAAGCGTGGCCGGCGCGGCGCATACAGGGTCAGCAGGCCGATGGCGCCACAGCCCAGGATCATCAGCAGCGTGGCATAGGTATTGGCGTTCTCCAACGGGTTACCGGTTCGCTGCGAGATCAGGAGCCAGAGCGAACCGAAGTCGATGGGCCGCTCCTGGCTGAACGTGTAGAACTTTGCCCAACCTTCCCGGATGTGGAATCCCGCTCGATCGTGCGTGATCATCACCGGCAGGTTCACCACCAGCCAGGATGCGACGGCGCCGGCCACCGCCCGCCCGTACGCACGCCAGGCTCCCGCGCGCCAGCACAGCACCAGCAGCGGGCCGAGCAACAGCACCGGGTACAGCTTCGCCGCGGTGGCCAGCCCGATGAGGACACCGGCCGCAAGCGGGCGGCTGCGTGACCACATCAGCATCCCTGCGGCGGTCAGAGCGATCGCCAGCAGATCCCAGTTGATGGTCGCGGTGAGGGCAGCAGCCGGCGCCAGGGCGACCAGGAGGCCGTCCCAGGGGCGTCGCCGGTGGGTGCGGGTCACGCACACCGCGACGACAGCGGCGCAGACCATCAGCATGCCGGCATTGACCAGCCAGTAGAGCTGTTCGCGGTACTGGATATCCCCGCTGTGCGGTGTCATCCAGGAGGCGATCTCCATGAAGGCGCCGGTGAGTACGGGGTATTCGAGGTACTCCATATCACCGGGCAACCGGTCGAAATACGGGAGCAGCCCATCGGCGAAGCCCCGCCCCGCATAGAGATGGGGGATATCGGAGTAGCAGGCGTGGACGTACTGGCTCGTGGCGCCGAAGAACCAGCCACCGTTGTAGCAGGGCAGCTTCTGCACCATGCCCAGCGCGAACATGCCGATGGCGACGAGCGCGATGACCCGTACCGGCGTCAGCCGGCTGGTCCCGAGCAGTGCGCGCCGGCCGATCGGTCCGCCGATCAGCTCGCTGCCGGCCGCCGCCACCTCATCCCGCCTCGTCGGCCGTACCGGCTCGTCCCGTCGCACGCTCGTCATGGCCCCATCCTGCCGTACGACCCTGTGCAGAACACGGCGAAGCCCCCGCCCGGCGTGAGCCGGGCGGGGGCTTTATGGCTCCACGTTTCACGTGAAACAGCGTTTCACGTGAAACGGTCGGTCAGCCGCTCGGGCCGCCGAAGAGGCCTCCACCACCGTTCGCGTCCGTCGGGTCAGGTGTCGGACTCGTGCCTCCGGTGCCACCGCCCGGTCCACCCGGTCCGCCCGGTCCTCCACCGTTGGCCCCGCCGTTACCGGCTCCTCCGCCGTTCTTGCAGTTGATGTCCCAGGGAGAACATGTATCCGTCGGGCTCGGGCTGGGACTGTCCGACGGCGAAGCGGAATCACTGGGAGTCCCCGACGGAGTCTGCGAGGGCGTGTCCGACGGCGTCGGGGTCGGCGTCGGAGAGGGCATGCCGGCCTCGTCCACCCGTCGCCCGATGGGGGTAGCAGCCGGGAACGGCTCCGATGTGACGCCCTTCATCGCCTGCAACATGTACTCGGTCCACACCTCGGTGGGCAGTGCACCACCGTGGATCGAGTCAAAACCACCGACGCCGTTCATGGACAGCTGACGCGGATTCTGTGCGTCCTCACGGAACATGGTGACGGCTGTCGAAAGCTGCTTGGTGTAGCCGACGAACCAGGCCGACTTGTTTTCGTCGGTGGTGCCGGTCTTGCCCGCCGCCGGCATGTGCAGCCGCTTGGCCAAATTTCCCGTGCCGTTCTGGATGACGTTCTCCAGCACCTTGGTCACGTTGTTGGCGATGTTGGAAGCCATCGCCGTCTCCTGCTTGGGCTTGTCGAAGCCCGGCAGGTCTTCACCCTCGAACGTCACCTTGGTCACCGAATACGGCTCCACCTTCTGTCCCGACTGGGCGAAGGTCGCATAGGCATCGGCCATACGGATCGCGCTCGGAGTGGAGGTGCCCAGCGCGAAGGACGGGTTCAGGTTCTTGTCGAAGCTGGCCGGTGCGATGCCCGCGGCCTCCGCCATGTTGCGGACCTTTTTCATCCCGACGTCCATGCCGAGCTGCACGAAGGGGGTGTTGACGGACTGTTCCATCGCCTTCGTCAAGGGGATGTAGCCCCAAGGGTGGTTGCTCTCGTTCTCCTGATAAAAGGGCGAGTTGTCCCGCTTCGTAACAAAGCTGCCGTCGGCGTTCTTCACCTTCAGGTGGTCGTCGCCGTTGTAGCGACTGTCCGGTGAGATCGGCCCGCCACTCCTGGCCGTTCCGTACTTCATCCCCGCGGCGAGCACGAACGGCTTCCAGGTCGAGCCGACCGGTACACCGAAGGTGTCGGCGTTGTTGCTGAAGTGCCCCTTGTCGTAGCCCTCACCGCCGTACAGGGCGACGATCTTGCCGTCTCCCGGCACCACGGAGGCACCACCGAACTGGACGAATTTGTCCTTGGCGCGCTTCTTGGAATCGATATAGCGCTTGTTGACCTTCTTGACCGCGCCCTCGAGCGCATTGGTCTTCTTCGCGTCGAAGGTCGTTCGGATCGTGTAGCCACCCTTGTCGAACTGGGCCTCGCTGAGACCCGCGTGCTTCAGCACGTACTTCTTCGCGGTGTCCATCATGTAGCCGATCTGGCCGCTCTTGCTGGCCACCGGCTTCGGCAGGTGTGGCGTGGGGAAATGACCGCGGTACTTGTCCCGCTGCGTCTTCGACAGGAAGTGGTTCTCGACCTCGCGGTCAAGGATCCAGGACCACCGGGCCTTGGCACGCGCGGTGTTTGCCGCCCGCGTGGCTCCCGGACTGGTGCCGCCCGCGGGGTCATACAGGTCTGCGCCCTTGAGCACGGTGGCCAGGAAGGCACTCTGGTTCGCGTTGAGCTTGGCGGCGTCCACACCGTAGTACGCCTGAGCCGCTGCCTGGATTCCGTAGGCCCCGCGACCGTAGTAGCTGGTGTTCAGATACCCCTGAAGGATCTCGTCTTTGTTCTTCGACCAGCCGACCTTGATCGCGATAAACAGTTCCTTGAACTTGCGGTCAAGCGTCTGCTGCTGACTCAGCATCGCGTTCTTCACGTACTGCTGGGTAATGGTCGAGCCGCCCTGGGTCTCGCCGCCCTTGGCCATGTTGAACACCGCACGCGCGATGCCCATCGGGTCGACGCCCGAGTCCGTCCGGAACGAGGCGTTCTCCGCGGCGATCGCCGCATTCTGCATCGACGACGGAATTTCGGTGATCGTGACGTTCTGCCGGTTCGTCTCACCGTCGCGCGCCATGACCTTGCCATTGGCCCAGAGGTAGACATTGTTCTGCGACTTGGCGGCCAGGCTCTCGTCGGGAACCTGCACCAGCGCCAGCGCGACGCCGGAGGCACCGACGATCAGCCCCATGAAACCAACACACAGGGTCGCGACCTGCTTCCAGGACGGCACAAAGCGCCGCCACCCGACGCGGTTGGCACGCGGGTAGTCGATCAGACGCTTCTTGGCAGGCTTCCCGCTGCCGCGTCCGCGGCCTCCCTCGGGGCCATCGCCCCCGCCACCGCGACGACCTCCGCCACCACGGCCGCCGGCGCCGCCACCGGCAGCCGTCGCGGAGGCATCGGTCGCCCGCCGGCGGCCGCCGCGCTGGGCAGCTCTGCGGGCCTCGGCACGCCCTCCTTGCCGCGGCTCATGACCGGTCGGCTCGGAGTGGGAGGCAGGATCGGCAGCGGAGCCACGCGGAGAGGCGGCACGGCGCCCCGGTGGCTGCTGTGCGGCGCGTCGGGCCGCGGCACGTCCGCCACCCTGCGGCTGTGGCGGTTTGCGACGGTGCTCGCTCATGGAACGAATACTCCTCGGGCAGGCGCGCTATCTCGTCGCCTGAAGGCGGCAATTGTCTTCAGGTCCCCCCGATGCACAGCTCGCTCCTGAGGCGCGAGCCGCACTACACCGAGGATGGGGACGCCAGATATCGGCCCTCGGTTCCCGGCAGTCTGCATGCCGCACAGACTACGCACGGCCAAAACCTGCCCAGTGTTGAAATTCACTCCAAATCAGTCAGGTTGATGAGAACGATTCGGTGATGTGATGCCGTTCACCGTCCCCCCACTTGTTCAGCCCGGGGGACCGTTCTATCGTCTGGATGTATCGAGTCGATACATCAGCACGGCATAAAGAATGCACAGGACCAGGGAGGCGGAGGGTGAGCAGACGTTCCGGCATCCTCGAGTTCGCCGTCCTCGGCCTGCTCCGCGAATCCCCGATGCACGGCTATGAGCTGCGAAAACGGCTCAACACCTCGCTCGGGGTCTTCCGCGCGTTCAGCTACGGCACCCTCTACCCCTGCCTCAAGGCGCTGGTCGCGAGCGGCTGGCTCATCGAGGAGACGGAGGGCGCTACGGAGGGCGTAGCGGCCGCGGCGCTGACAGGGCGCCGGGCCAAGATCGTCTACCGATTGACCGCAGCGGGCAAAGAACACTTCGAGGAGCTGCTCGCCCACTCCGGACCGGATGCATGGGAGGACGAGCACTTCGGCGTCCGCTTCGCATTCTTCGGCCAGACATCTCGGGACGTAAGGATGCGAGTGCTGGAAGGCCGCCGTAGCCGGCTGGAGGAGCGCCTCGAGAAGATGCGTACCTCCCTGGCCAGGTCCCGCGAGCGGCTGGACGACTACACCCTCGAACTGCAGCGGCACGGCATGGAATCCGTGGAGCGCGAAGTCCGTTGGCTGAACGAGCTCATCGAGAGTGAGCGCGCCGGGCGTGACCAGCGCGCACCAGGTCCCGCAGCACAAGACCGGAAGAACCAGTCAGGCGATACGGGCGGCCTGCCCCGGCACCGGGGTGGTTCCCGGCCGGATCCGTCCGATGACACCACCACATGAGGCTCTGCTGTGCAGGTCCTCATCGAGAACACAGGGAGCAACCGGAATGGGTTCGGTTCGCGTAGCCATCGTCGGCGTGGGCAACTGCGCCGCCTCGCTGGTACAGGGCGTCGAGTACTACAAGGACGCCGACCCGAAGAGCCGCGTGCCCGGCCTCATGCACGTGCAGTTCGGCGACTACCACGTGCGTGACATCGAGTTCGTGGCGGCCTTTGACGTCGACGCCAAGAAGGTCGGGCTCGACCTCGCGGATGCCATCGGCGCCAGCGAGAACAACACCATCAAGATCTGCGACGTGCCCAACGCGGGCGTGACGGTCCAGCGTGGCCACACCCACGACGGCCTGGGCAAGTACTACCGCCAGACCATCGAGGAGTCCACCGAGGCCCCGGTCGACGTCGTCCAGATCCTCAAGGACAAGCAGGTCGACGTCCTGGTCTGCTACCTCCCTGTCGGCTCCGAGGACGCCGCGAAGTACTACGCCCAGTGCGCCATCGACGCCAAGGCCGCGTTCGTCAACGCCCTCCCGGTCTTCATCGCCGGCACCAAGGAGTGGGCGGACAAGTTCACCGAGGCCGGTGTCCCGATCGTCGGTGACGACATCAAGTCGCAGGTCGGCGCCACGATCACGCACCGCGTGATGGCCAAGCTGTTCGAGGACCGGGGCGTCGTCCTGGACCGCACGATGCAGCTGAACGTCGGCGGCAACATGGACTTCAAGAACATGCTCGAGCGCGAGCGCCTGGAGTCCAAGAAGATCTCCAAGACCCAGGCCGTCACCTCCCAGATCCGGGACCGTGAACTGGGCGAGGACAACGTCCACATCGGCCCCTCGGACTACGTGGCCTGGCTGGACGACCGCAAGTGGGCCTACGTCCGCCTCGAGGGCCGCGCCTTCGGTGATGTCCCGCTGAACCTGGAGTACAAGCTCGAGGTCTGGGACTCCCCGAACTCCGCGGGTGTCATCATCGACGCCCTGCGCGCCGCCAAGATCGCCAAGGACCGGGGCATCGGCGGCCCGATCCTCTCCGCGTCCTCGTACTTCATGAAGTCCCCGCCGGTGCAGTACTTCGACGACGAGGCACGGGAGAACGTCGAGAAGTTCATCAACGGCGAAGTCGAGCGCTGAGACGCCCGACGCACCTCGCCTGTGCAGGCCCCCGGTATTGCACCCGGGGGCCTGCGGGCTGTGTGAGGCTGTGCCTCATGCATGCTGTGCGCGACCTCCGCGTATTACTCCGGCTACGCGACTTCCGTTCGCTCCTTGCCGCACGGCTCCTTTCCCAGGCGGCCGACGGGGTGTTCCAGGTCGCGCTCGCCGCCTTTGTCGTCTTCTCGCCCGAGAAACAGACTTCCCCCGCGGCCATCGCCTCCGCCATGGCGATCCTCCTGCTCCCGTACTCCCTCCTCGGGCCGTTCACCGGGGTACTGCTCGACCGCTGGCGGCGGCGTCAGGTCCTGCTGTACGGCAATCTGCTGCGCACGGTGCTGGCGATGGCGACAGCGGCGCTGATCGCGTCACAGGCCCCCGACTGGCTCTTCTACGCCTCAGCCCTGTTCGTGACTGCCGTCAACCGCTTCGTCCTCGCGGGGCTCTCGGCCGCGCTCCCGCGTGTGGTCGACGGTGAAGAGCAGTTGGTCATGGCCAACTCCCTGGCCCCCACGGCCGGAACGCTCGCCGCCACCGCCGGCGGCGGGCTCGCGTTCGCCATCCGGCTGGCCGGCTCAGATGTGGACGCGTATGTCGTGCTGCTCGCCGCTTCCCTCTACTTCTGTTCAGCTCTCACCGCCCTGCGCATGGCACCGCAATTGCTCGGCCCCGATGCCGCACACCTCCCACCTCACCTGCGCGAGGCCCTGTTGAGCACCTTGCGGGGACTTGCGGACGGGCTGCGCCATCTCGCCGAGCGGCGCGCTCCGGCACGGGCGCTGACCGCGATGACCTTGATCCGTTTCTGTTACGGAGCCCTGACGGTCACGGTGCTGATGCTGTGCCGGTACTCCTGGTCCCGCACCGAGGCGGAGGGCTTGGCCCTGCTCGGGATCACGGTCGGGGTATCAGGGGCGGGCTTCTTCACAGCCGCTGTGATCACGCCCTGGGCCGTCGCGCGGCTCACCGCGTTCGGCTGGATCGCCTGCTGTGCCGCGATGGGCGCCGTGCTGGTGCCGTCTCTCGGGCTGTTCTTCCTGCCGGGTCCGATGCTGGCCGCCGCGTTCATGCTCGGCCTCGGCACCCAAGGGACCAAGATCGCCACCGACACCATCGTCCAGTCGACGGTCGACGACGGCTTCCGCGGCCGGATCTTCGCCATTTACGACGTTCTCTTCAATGCCGCCTTCGTCGGCGCCGCCGCGGTCGCCGCCCTCATGCTGCCGCCGGACGGACACTCCACCGCTCTGCTCGGTGTGGTGACCGTCCTCTACGCGGTGGTCACCGCGGCGTTGGTCCGCGTCGTGCGCAGCTGAGCTCACATCCGTCACCCCGAGGTGATCAGGGCTCTGCGGTGAGACGTCCGGACCGGATACCTTACGGACGTCCTACAGCAGCCTGTACACATCAATATCGGGGGAGATCCATGACGACGCCGCCTCAGGGCCAGCAGCCATACGGCCAGGCACCGTACGCACAGCCATACGGGCAACAGCCCTACGGACAGAACCCGTATCCGCAGGCACCGCCGGCGCCCCAGGCCCCCTACGGCCAGCCCCAGGGCGGATACGCCTACCCCCCACAGCCACAGGCTCCGTACGGACAGCCTCAGCCTGGATACCCCGCGCCGCCCCAGCAACCCTTCATGCAAGGCGGGGTCCCCGTACCGCCGCAGCAGCCCGCCAAGCGCCGCTCCCCCAAGTCGATCCTGAGGGTTATCGGAGCCGTCCTCGGTCTGATCTTCCTCGCAGTCGCCTGGATCAGCAGCATGGACGACGCGAGCAGCGCCGAGGTCGGCGATTGCGTGAAGAAGTCCAGCAGTTCGCTCGACGATGGCCTTTCAGTGGTGGATTGCGGCACCTCGGAGGCCCAGTACAAGGTGGCCGCGGTGCACGATGACACCTCGGACCCGTCCGTGTGCCCGGCAAATCAGTCCGCGTACACCAAGAACGTGCACCGACGCAGGGGATCCGACACCCACATGGTGCTCTGCCTGACCTCGGCGAAGTAGCGCGCGACAAGCGCCTGGGATGCGTCATGGGGCGGTGTTTCACGTGAAACACCGCCCCATGTTTCACGTGAAACGTAGGGTTCGCCGACCCCGGTTTCACGTGAAACATCAGCCCTGCGTGGCCCACCACTCCTTCAGAGCAGCGATCGCCGCGTCCCGCTCCATCGGCCCGCGCTCCAGCCGGAGCTCCAGCATCTGCTTGTAGGCCTTGCCGACCTCGGGCCCCGGGCGAATGCCCAGGATCTGCATGATGTCGTTGCCATCCAGGTCCGGGCGGATCGCCTCCAGCTCCTCCTCCTCCTGCAGCCGCGCAATGCGCTCCTCAAGCCCGTCGTAGGCGCGCGACAGGGCACTGGCCTTGCGCTTGTTGCGAGTAGTGCAGTCCGAGCGGGTCAGCTTGTGGAGCCGCTTCAGCTGCGGACCGGCGTCCCGTACATACCGCCGGACGGCGGAGTCCGTCCACTCGCCCGTCCCGTAACCGTGGAACCGCAGATGCAGCTCCACCAGACGCGAGACGTCCTTGACCATGTCGTTGGAGTACTTCAGGGCGGTCATCCGCTTCTTGGTCATCTTCGCGCCCACCACCTCGTGGTGGTGGAAGGAGACCCGACCGTCCTTCTCGAAGCGCCGCGTCCTGGGCTTGCCGATGTCGTGCAGGAGGGCCGCCAGCCGCAGCACAAGATCGGGGCCGTCCTCCTCGAGGTCGATCGCCTGCTCCAGGACCGTCAGCGAGTGCTCGTAGACGTCCTTGTGGCGGTGATGCTCGTCACTTTCCAGCCGCAGTGCGGGCAGCTCGGGCAGAACCTGGTCGGCCAGGCCCGCATCAACGAGCAGCCGCAATCCCTCGCGGGGGTGTGCCGACAGGATCAGCTTGTTCAGCTCGTCCCGTACGCGCTCCGCGGAGACGATCTCGATGCGGTCCGACATCGCCTTCATCGCGGCGACGACCTCCGGGGCCACCGTGAAGTCCAGCTGAGCGGCGAAGCGGGCCGCGCGCATCATCCGCAGCGGGTCATCGGAGAAGGACTCCTCAGGCGTCCCCGGCGTGCGCAGCACGCGCGCGGCCAGGTCCTCCAGGCCGTCGTGCGGGTCGACGAACTCCTTCTGCGGCAGCAGCACCGCCATGGCGTTCACCGTGAAGTCCCGACGCATCAGGTCTTGCTCGATGGAGTCGCCGTACGACACCTCGGGCTTGCGGGAGGTGCGGTCGTACGCCTCCGACCGGTAGGTCGTGACCTCGATGTCGAACGATTCCTTCTTGCAGCCGACCGTCCCGAAGGCGATGCCGACCTCCCAGACCGCGTCCGCCCACGGCCGGACGATCTTCAGAACGTCCTCGGGACGGGCATCGGTGGTGAAGTCGAGGTCATTGCCGAGCCGGCCCAGCAGCGCATCCCGGACCGAGCCGCCGACCAGGGCAAGTGTGAACCCGGCCTCCTGGAAGCGACGGGCCAGGTCATCCGCGACGGGGGACACCCTCAGCAGCTCGCTCACAGCGCGCCGCTGCACATGGTTCAACGCGTTCGTCGACAGCGGGGTCCGCTCGGCGGTCGGGGCGGGGAGGTCATTGTTGGCGTTCGGCACAACAAAACAGGGTACGTGGCCGCGCAGTGCAAAGCGTCACGTAATAAAGGGGACAGGCTGGGCCCGGTCAAAGGACAGGCTGGGCACACGGCCTCTGCGCCGAGATCATGTGGAGCAGTCCCTGGCACGCCGTCGCTGCGCGCCTCGTTACCATTCGTGGACGCACATTCCGAACGACCACTGACGACGACGAGGGACGGGCGAGCGCGTGGCCGAGGCGGCAGGGTTCCAGCGGACTGAACGGCCGCGTGGTCGATGGCTGCGAAGGACCGTGACACTGCTCACTGGGGTGCTCCTTCTCGTGGGGCTGCTCCAGGTTCCGCAGGCTTCCTCCGCCCAGGCGGCCCCGACCGGCTCCCGCACGGTCGACGTCACCATCGACTCGATGTCCCCGTCCGCTCCCTCCAAGAGCGACACGGTGACCGTCTCCGGCACGCTGACCAATGACAGCCGCAGCACGATCACGGATGCGCATGTCGGAATGCACCGTGGATCCGTGCTCGGAGGCCGTGGCTCCATCGAGAATGCGTCCCGTCGTACCGGCTATCTGCCAGGCACGGACGGTGAGGAGATCAAGGGGCACACCGAGAAGATCGGCAAGCTGGAACCCGGCGTCAGCCGTCCCTTCAGCCTCAGCGTGCCGGCCAAGGACCTCCACCTCGGCGATAACGGTGTGTACCAGCTCGGCATCTCTCTGTCAGGGAGCTCTCCGTCCGCACCCTCCGGGCAGGTCCTCGGCTTCGACCGGACGTTCCTGCCCTGGCAGACGGCCGGAGACGGGAAGAAGACGCAGCTCACCTACATGTGGCCGCTGATCTCCCGCACCCACCTCACCGCCGAGACCGACGCCGATGCCCAGCAGACACCGGTCTTCCGCAACGACGACCTCGCTGCCGAGCTCGCGCCCGGAGGCCGGCTGCAGCAGATGGTCGCGCTCGGCAAGAACCTCCCGGTGACCTTCGTCATCGATCCCGACCTCCTCGCGACCGTCGATGCCATGACCAAGTCGTACCGGGTGAACGGTCCGGACGGCCCGATGGGCAAGAACCAGGCGGTCGCCAAGCAGTGGCTGCACGACCTCGAAGAAGCGGTCAAGTCGCACCAGGTCGTCGCGCTGCCCTTTGCCGATCCTGATCTGGCCTCGCTCGCGCACCACGGCAAGAGCGTGCCCAGCGCACTCAGTCACCTCGGCCCGGCCACCGACCTTGCCGACAAGACCGTGGACACGATCCTCGGAGTCAAGCCGCGCACGGACTTCGCCTGGCCCGTCGACGGCGCGATCGACTCGTCCATCGTGGATGTCGCGACCTCGGCCGGCGCGCACAACGTGATCACTCGCAGCGACAGCCTGCGGGACGCCGACAGGCTGTCCTACACCCCGACGGCGGCCCGTCCCATCGGCGGCGGCAATACCGCCGTCGTCGCGGACGCGCAGCTCTCACGGGCCTTCGAGGGCGATATGTCGAAGGCCGGAAACTCCGCCCACGCGGTCCAGGAGTTCCTCGCACAGACCCAGATGATCAACCTTGAGGACCCGGGCCGGCAGCGCAGCATCGTCGTCGCGCCGCAGCGCATGCCGTCGGTCCGCCAGGCCCACGCCATGGCGACCGCACTGCGGAGCCTGGACGAGTCCGACAGCTGGACCCAGTCCCTGAACCTCGGCGGCGCGGCCAAGGCCAAGCCCGACCGTGCGGCCACCCGCCATGTGCCGAGTGGCGCCGCCTACCCGTCCTCGCTGCGCAGGCAGGAACTCCCCGTCAACGCCTTCCGGCAGATCCAGGGCACCCAGTCCGCCCTGGACGACTTCCAGGTGATCCTGGCCCAGCCGGAGCGCGTGGTGACCCCGTTCGGCAACGCGATGATGCGGGAGATGTCGACAGAGTGGCGGGGCGATGCCACCGGCGCCACAACGTACCGGCATTCCGTACGCAGCTACCTCGACGGTCTGACCAAGAAGGTCCGCCTGATCCAGAAGTCGGGGGCGACGCTCTCCGGGCGCAGCGCCACGATTCCGGTGACGGTGCAGAACAACCTGGTCCAAGGCGTCAAGGACATGACGCTGAAGCTGACGTCGTCCCAGCCCAACCGTCTGGACGCGGGGAAGTCGCAGCAGATCACGGTGGACGGCGGGCACAGCCAGTCGTTCAAGTTCGACACCACGGCGAACGCCAATGGCCGGGCATGGGTGACCGCCCAGCTCTACACGGCGGACGGGAAGCCCTACGGTGACCCGATGATGTTCCAGGTGAACGTCACGGAGATCACCGCAACGGTGATGCTCGTCATCGCGGGCGGCGTGCTGCTGCTCGTCCTTGCCGGTGTGCGGATCTACCTCCAGCGCAAGCAGGCGGCCGCCCGGCGGACCGACGACGGGTCCGACGGCGACGGCCCCGATGACGACACAGGCACGGACGGCGACAACGGCGGCACCGACGGCGACGAGCCGGAGCAGCCGAGTGACCCCACGCCGGACACCGGATCGGAAAGCTCCGACCCGTCCGGCTCAGGTGAGAAGGTGGACCGTTGATAGATGGCGGGGCCGGATGGCCGGCGACGGATGAGGTGGGGCAGCGATGAATGCGCCGTACGACGGTGACCGGGGCCGGGGCGCCAACGGCGACCCCACGGGACCGGTGCCTCCGACGCCCCCGCCGCCCGCGGAGCAGGACCCGTACGCCCAGGGCCCGTACGCCCAGGACCCCTACGTCCAGGACGCCTACCGCAACGACCCGCACCGCGCCCAGGACCCGACGGCTCAGGATCCGGTGACCGAGGCGCTCTACGACCGCGCCGCGCACCCCCCGCCGCCGCCCGGGCAGCCCGCGCATCCGCTCTACCAGCAGCCTGCTGCGGGCAGCCACCCTCCCGACCCGCAGCTGTGGGCCACACCCCCGGCGCCCGAGCCGCAGGGCCCGACCCGGAATCTCCCGTACGGCGATGCCGCGGCGACGACGCAGTTCGTGGGTGTGGACGACCTGATCACCCAGGCCGCCGACGAACGTCCGGAGCCTGACGCCTTCGCCCATCTCTTCCAGGACCAGCAGTCCTACGAGCCCCGGCACCCTGCTCCCGCGACGGCCGGCCCCTCGGCGCCCGGGGGGCCCGGACCAGAGGCCGTGCCGCAGCAGGCCGCACCGGAGCCGGCCCCCGTGGCGGCGGCCGGCAAGCCCTCCGGCGGCCGCGCCTCCGGCGTGCTCAAGTCCAGCGCGGTGATGGCCGCCGGCACGATGGTGTCGCGTCTCACCGGCTTCGTCCGCTCGGCACTGATCGTCGCGGCCCTCGGCGGTGCGGTGCTCGGTGACTCCTGGCAGGTCGCGTACCAGCTACCGACGATGATCTTCATCCTGACCATCGGCGGCGGTCTCAACTCCGTCTTCGTCCCGCAGTTGGTGCGCGCGATGAAGGAGGACGAGGACGGCGGCGAGGCCTACGCGAACCGGCTGCTGACGCTGGTCATCGTGGTACTCGGCGTGCTCACGGTCCTGGCGGTCGTGGCGGCGCCACTGCTGGTGAAACTGGTCTCCTTCGACATCTCCCGTGACCCGGCGGCCAACGAAGTCGCCGTGGCGTTCACCCGCTACTGCGTACCCACGATCTTCTTCATGGGTCTGCACGTCGTCATGGGACAGATCCTCAACGCCCGCGGCCGCTTCGGCGCGATGATGTGGACCCCCGTCCTCAACAACATCGTCATGATCGCCACCTTCGGCCTGTTCATCTGGGTCTACGGCACGGCGAAGACCTCGCACATCGGCGTCACCACCATCCCCGACGAGGGCATCCGGCTCCTGGGAATCGGCACCCTCCTCGGGCTCGTCGTCCAGGCCCTGGCGATGATCCCTTACCTGCGCGACGCCGAATTCAAGCTCCGGCTGCGCTTCGACTGGCGCGGCCACGGCCTGGGCAAGGCCGCCAAACTCGCCAAATGGACCGTGTTGTTCGTGCTCGCCAACCAGGCGGGCGTCCTTGTCGTCACCCAGCTCTCCACCTGGGCCGGCAACACCGCCAACGACCAGGGGCACCCGGGCACCGGCTTCATCTCGTACGCCAGCGCACAGCTGATCTGGAACATGCCGCAGGCGATCATCACCGTTTCCGTGATGGCGGCACTGCTGCCGCGGCTGGCACGGTCCGCGCACGACGGTGACACCGGCGCCGTCCGGGACGACATGTCGCAGGGCCTGCGCACCTCCGCCGTCGCGATCGTCCCGATCTCGTTCGGCTTCCTCTCCCTCGGCATCCCGTTGTGCACGCTGGTCTACGGCTCGTCCGGCGCCGGCATCCCGATGGGCTACATGCTGATGGCCTTCGGTGTGGGGCTGATCCCGTTCTCGGTGCAGTACGTCGTCCTGCGTGCCTTCTACGCGTACGAGGACACCCGCACGCCCTTCTACAACACGGTGATCGTCGCGGCCGTCAACGCCGCGGCCTCCGGGCTGTGCTTCCTGGTCCTGCCCGCCCGCTGGGCCGTGGTCGGCATGGCGGCCTCCTACGGCCTGGCGTACATCATCGGCGTGGGCGTGGCCTGGCGCCGTCTGAGCAAGCGCATGGACGGTGATCTCGACACCGCTCATGTCGTGCGGACCTACGCACGGCTGGCGGGCGCCAGCATCCCGGCCACGATCATCTCGGGAGCCGCGGTGTACGGAATCATGCAGGCGCTCGGCACCGGTGTCCTCGGGTCGCTGGCCGCTCTGATCGCCGGTGCCGCCGCACTTCTGGCCGTGTTCTACGTGGCTGCACGCAAAATGCGCATCGAGGAACTGAACGCCCTGGTCGGCATGGTCCGGTCGAAGCTTGGGCGTTGATTGAGCACAACCATCGACTGCCACCGTGTGTCGTGCATAGTGGCGGACTGTGGGCACAATTGTCTTGGCTCATTGAGCCTGCAACGGATGGGGAGGCAGGAACGACGGTGGCGGAACGGAGCACGGCTGCCGTCGACGTGGCTGACACAAGCGGTGAGGAACCGCTGACCGCCAAGGCGGGTAAGGCCACGGACGACGGTGCTAAGGCCGAAGAGGTATCCGGCAGGGAAAAAGACGCCGAGGGCACCGACGAGGAGCGTGCCGCGGCGATCGAAGCCCAGCCACCGGAACTGCACAGCGGCCACAAGCTTGCCAGACGCTACCGCCTCGAGGAGTGCGTCACCCGTCTGGACGGATTCAGCAGCTGGCGTGCGGTCGACGAGAAGCTGCGCCGCGCCGTCGGCGTGCACATCCTGCCGGCCGACCACCCCCGGGGCCGGCCGGTGCTGTCCGCCGCCCGTTCCTCGGCGCTGCTGGGTGACCCCCGGTTCGTCCAGGTCCTGGACGCCGTCGAGGAGAACGACCTCGTCTACGTGGTCCATGAGTGGCTGCCGGACGCCACCGAGCTCACCACGGTGCTCGCCAACGGGCCGCTGGAGCCGCACGACGCCTACCAGCTCGTCAGCCAGGTCTCCCAGGCCATGGCCGCCGCGCACCGCGAGGGCCTGTCCCATCTGCGGATCACCCCCGGCTCGGTGCTGCGCACGGAGTCCGGGCAGTACCGCATCCGTGGGCTGGCCGTCATGGCGGCGCTGCGCGGTATCACCTGCGAGCACCCGCAGCGCACGGACACCGAGGCGATCGGGGCGCTGCTCTACTCCGCGCTGACCCAGCGCTGGCCGTACGAGAACGACGCGCACGGCCTCACCGGCCTGCCCAAGGGCGTCGGGCTGATCGCACCCGACCAGGTGCGCGCCGGTGTGCACCGCGGGCTGTCCGAGCTCGCCATGCGCGCTTTGATCAACGACGGGGCCACGGCTTCCCGCCAGGAGCAGCCGTGCACCACCCCTGAGGAGCTGGCCAAGGCCGTGGCGGCCATGCCGCGTATCCGGCCTCCGGAGACCTCCTTCGCCACGCCTCCGCCGTATCAGCGCACGGGATACCAGCAGGGAAACTACCGGCAGCCGTCGGCACGCCCCGCTCAGGCGGGCCATGCGACCCAGCCGGTCGCTTCTCCGCCGCCTCCGCTGCAGAGCCGCACCGGCCGGGCGCTGAAGTGGTCCGTCTCCGCACTGCTGATCGCGGCGCTGGGGCTGGGCAGCTGGCAGCTGGCGGACACCCTGTTGAAGCGCGAGAAGGACCGGGACGATCCGGCCAACTCGCAGCCGAGCAGTGGCTCTGCCAAGAAGTCCCAGGGCAAGCCGATCAAGATCGTGGAGGCAGGGGAGTACTACCCCGACGGCCAGCCGCAGCACGCAAATCAGGCGCGGGACACGATCGACGGGAATCCCAGCACCTACTGGGGCAGCAGGGGCTATCGCGAAGGCCCTGACCTGAATCCGGCCTTCAAGAAGGGCGTCGGTCTCGTCTACGACCTCGGGTCGAAACAGCAGATAAGCGGCGCGTCGATCGGGCTTCACAACACCGGCGCATACACGATCGTGACGCTCTATGCCGCCGATTCGCTCTCCCCTTCGCAGCCGCTCAGCTCCATGCGCCGACTGGGAACGGACAAGACGTCGGGCTCGTCCGCCAAGGTCAAGCTGAAGCAGGCAAAGGCGCGCTACGTCGTGGTGTGGATCACCGCGATGCCGTATGCGCCGGGTGACGGCTACAGCAGCGCCGGGTACCGGCAAGGTGTGACAGAGGTGTCCTTCACCAGCTGAGCAGAGCGCAGGACGGCATGACTGTCCAGGACACGGTGTGGGGCTCCGGTCCGGTTTTCCGGCCGGAGCCCCACGCTCTTGGGCGCCGCTCCGTGCGGACCGTCCATGTGAGGACGGCGCAAATCGGCCACCCGCCTGCACACCGCCGCCTTTCGACAGCATTTACATTCCTGACCTGGCGGGCTTCAATTGGACCGAGATCAGGCAGCTACGGCCGGGGGGCCCGTGTCCACCGAGAGCGACAAGGCTTCGATACCAAGCGACGCCGATCTCCTTGCCCTGCACGTGAAGGGCGACCCCGACGCCTTCGGGGAGATAGTCCGCCGCCATCGCGACCGGCTCTGGGCGGTGGCACTGCGTACCCTCGGTGATCGCGAAGAGGCTGCCGACGCCGTGCAGGACGCCCTGGTCTCCGCCTATCGCGCGGCCCACACCTTCCGCGGGCAGTCCGCCGTCACGACCTGGCTGCACCGCATCACGGTCAACGCCTGCCTGGACCGAGCGCGTAAGGCCGCTTCGCGGCGTACCTCGCCCGTTGCCGAGACCGAGCGGCTGGAGCAGCTTCTCGAACCCGAGGAATCCGCCGCGGCACCCGCCGAGCGCCAGGACCTGCACCGTGAACTGCTCCGTGCCCTGCGCACTCTCCCCGAGGAACAGCGTGCTGCGCTCGTCCTCGTCGATATGCAGGGCTACCCCGTCGCCGAAGCCGCGGCGATCCTCGACATCCCCACCGGCACGGTGAAAAGCCGCTGTGCACGAGGCCGCGCCCGGCTCCTCCCCTTGGTCACCCATCTGCGCGCCGACAACGGGGGTAGCAAACCCACGAGCGGGGGAAGGAACCGGGCGCAGGGGA
Organism: Streptomyces sp. NBC_00400; assembly: GCF_036048035.1. Taxonomy (NCBI): domain Bacteria; kingdom Bacillati; phylum Actinomycetota; class Actinomycetes; order Kitasatosporales; family Streptomycetaceae; genus Streptomyces; species Streptomyces sp. NBC_00400. The sequence goes on from NZ_CP107940.1 coordinate 4,060,327, forward strand.
CATCCGTCCCACCGACGGCAGGGCCGAACGACACAGGTGCCGTGAAGGGCGGAGGTGGGCGAGCGTGACGTCGATGACCGGCACGGATGAGCACCCCACAGGAGAGCACCCGGAAGTCTCCGAGCTCTCTGACCTCACCGACGGGCTGCTGTCCCCCTCTCGCAGCGCAGATGTGCGCCATCATCTCGCCGGCTGTCCGTTGTGTGATGACGTCTATGCGTCTTTGGAAGAGATCCGGGCACTGCTCGGCACCCTTCCCGGCCCGACCCGGATGCCGGCCGACGTGGCCGGCCGCATCGATGCCGCCCTTGCCGCCGAGGCACTGCTGGACGCCACCACGCCCGCCGCCGCGGCTCATGTTTCACGTGAAACAGCCACCACCCCGGTCGTGGTTTCACGTGAAACCGACAATGAGCCTCCCCACCGTGTAGGGCCGTCCACCCGGCCTGCCGGACGGCCCCGGGGGGCCTCCGGGCCGGGTCGGCAGTCGACCGGCGGCCGTTCGTCCCGTTCGCGGCGCTGGCCCCGGATTCTGCTCGGCACCGCAGCCGCCGCGGCGGTTTTCAGCTTCGGCGGCCTGCTCATCCAGAACGCCGCTGTCGACGGCTCCCAGGCAGGCCCCCATGACCGGGCCACCGCCACCCCGGAGAAGACCACAGAGGCAGCGGGCCTGACCGCCGCCACGCTTGGTTCGCATGTACACGACCTGCTGGCGTCAAAGGGCTCGCACAAGTCCCCGGACAACGGCACGCGCTCCTCTCCTGAGTCGACGCTGCGCGGCAGCGCGGACACCGTTCCGTCGTGTGTCCGCCTGGGCACCGGGCGGACGGAGGCACTGCTTGCGTCCAGCCACACCCGGTACCAGGGCAAGGACGCCTACCTCGTGGTGCTGCCGGATCCGGCCGATGCACAGCGCGTCTCCGCCTTTGTTGTCAGTTCCTCCTGCGTCTCTGCCACGCCACCGGCTCCCGGAAAGATTCTGCTGTCTCACTCGTACCAGCGAGACTGAGCGACCAGCAGTGCGCTGTGACACTCCGGGAATGCTCGCCCCGTAGGATCCGTTGGGTGGGGTGAGAGTTCCGAGAGCCCCAGCAAGCAGTCGGCAGAGACAAGGAAGACACCCGTGAGCGACGTCCGCAACGTGATCATCATTGGCTCCGGGCCCGCGGGCTACACCGCAGCGCTCTACACCGCCCGCGCGTCCCTGAAGCCGCTGGTCTTCGAAGGTGCCGTCACCGCCGGAGGCGCGCTGATGAACACCACTGACGTGGAGAACTTCCCCGGTTTCCGCGACGGCATCATGGGGCCGGACCTGATGGACAACATGCGCGCCCAGGCGGAGCGCTTCGGCGCCGAGCTGGTGCCGGACGACATCGTCTCGGTCGACCTCTCCGAGGAGATCAAGACCGTCACGGACACCGCCGGCAACGTGCACCGGGCGAAGACCGTGATCGTCAGCACCGGCTCCCAGCACCGCAAGCTCGGCCTTCCCCGTGAGGACGAGCTGTCCGGCCGTGGCGTCTCCTGGTGCGCCACCTGCGACGGGTTCTTCTTCAAGGACCAGGACATCGCCGTCATCGGTGGCGGCGACACCGCGATGGAGGAGGCCACCTTCCTCTCCCGCTTCGCCAAGTCGGTCACGGTCGTCCACCGCCGCGACACCCTGCGGGCCAGCAAGGCGATGCAGGAGCGTGCCTTCGCGGACCCGAAGATCAAGTTTGTGTGGGACAGCGACGTCGCCGAGATCCACGGTGAGAGCAAGCTCTCGGGTCTGACACTGCGCAACCGTAAGACCGGCGAGACCTCCGAGCTCCCCGTCACCGGCCTCTTCATCGCGATCGGCCACGACCCGCGTACCGAGCTGTTCAAGGGGCAGCTGAAGCTCGACGACGAGGGCTACCTCAAGGTCGATGCGCCCAGCACGCGGACCAACCTGACGGGCGTCTTCGGCGCCGGCGATGTCGTCGACCACACCTACCGCCAGGCGATCACCGCGGCCGGTACGGGCTGCTCCGCCGCCCTCGACGCCGAGCGGTTCCTCGCCGCGCTGTCGGACAGCGAGGCGGCCGAGCCGGACAAGACCGCCTCCGTCTGATTCGCGCACCCAGCTTTCCCACCACCCATCCAGTAAGGAGATTGCCATGGCCGGCGCCACGGTGACCGTCACGGACGACAACTTCGAAGAGGTCGTTCTCAAGAGCGACAAGCCTGTCCTTGTGGACTTCTGGGCCACCTGGTGCGGCCCGTGCCGCCAGGTCGCCCCGTCCCTGGAGGCAATTGCCGCCGAGCACGACGAGATCGTCATCGCCAAGCTGAACACCGACGAGAACCCGGCCACCACCGCCAAGTACGGCGTCATGTCGATCCCGACCATGAACGTCTACCAGGGCGGCGAGGTCGTGAAGACCATCGTTGGTGCCAAGCCGAAGGCGGCGATCGAGCGCGACCTGTCGGACTACCTCGCCTGAGTCACGCCACTCCGTTTCACGGGAAACGGGCCTGCCCCACCAAGGGGCGGGCCCGTTCTCTGTTTCACGGGAAACCGCATGCCCTACAACGGTCGCAGGGCCGGTTCCTTCTGCACGGCTCCCAGCAAGCGGTCGAGAGCCAGCTCGACATCTTCCTTCCACGAGATCGTGGTCCGCAGCTCAAGGCGCAGCCGGGGGAAGCGGGGATGGGGCCGTACGGTCTTGAAGCCGACCGCCAGAAGGTGATGGGCGGGCAGCACACACGCCGGCTCGCTCCAGCGGGCATCACCGAAGGCCTCGATGGCTTTGAAGCCGCGCTGGATGAGGTCCTTGGCGACCGTCTGGACCATCACGCGCCCCAGCCCCTGACCTTGGTATCCAGGGATCAGCCATGCCGTCAGCAACTGCACCGCGTCCGGTGAGACCGGGCTGGTGGGGAAGGCCGTGGAGCGCGGCACATACGCCGGCGGGGCGTACATCACGAACCCGACGGGCACCTCGTCGACATAGACCACCCGCCCGCAGGACCCCCACTCCAGCAGTACTGCCGAGATCCAGGCTTCCTTCTCCAGCTCCGGGCGTCCCGCCTTTACCGCGGCCTCGCCGCTGACGGGGTCGAGCTCCCAGAAGACACAGGAGCGGCAGCGCTTGGGAAGGTCCGGAAGGTTGTCCAACGTGAGCGGTACGAGCCGACGGCCCATGGAACCAGGTCCTCGCTTCCCTCGCCTGCCGCACCACGAAGCGCCGTCAGCGCCGCCTGCTCTCTGAGCAGACCACCGACGAATCCTCCGACAGCTGCGAGGCCGAACCCCGCTGCCAACAGTCCGGTGCGACTCACCGATTGCATGGCCCTCTCCTCGGTGTGAGGTCTCTCCACATGGATGCGTGCCATACCCGAACGCATCGTATCCACCCTTTACGGGCACGGGTACCGCAAGAGAGCAAAGGGCGGGCCGTGTTCCGGTATGAACTCCGGAACACGGCCCGCCCAGGAGCCGAGAGCATCAGCTCACTCTTCGTCGTCGTTCTCCTCGGCCAGCGACTGGCCCAGGACGCGCCCCTCACCAGGGGCGAGCGTGCCGAGGATGCGCTCCAGATCATCCATCGAGGCGAACTCGACGACGATCTTTCCCTTCTTCTGCCCCAGGTCGACCTTCACCCGGGTCTCGAAGCGATCGGACAGCCTCGATGCCAGACCCGTCAGCGCGGGAGACACCCGGGTGCCCGCCCGGGGCCCCTTGGCCTTGCTCGCGCTCTGGGGGGTCGACCCCATCAACGTGACGATCTCCTCGACGGAACGGACCGAGAGCCCCTCCGCCACGATGCGGCGCGCGAGATGGTCCTGCTCTTCCGAGTCCTCGACGGACAGCAGAGCGCGGGCATGTCCTGCGGAGAGCACACCTGCAGCGAGCCGCTTCTGCACGGACGGCGAGAGCTTCAGCAGCCGCAGCGTGTTGGAGACCTGCGGACGCGAACGCCCGATCCGGTCGGCCAGCTCGTCATGCGTGCACTTGAAGTCCTTCAGCAGCTGGTCGTAGGCGGCAGCCTCTTCCAGCGGGTTGAGCTGTGCCCGGTGGAGGTTCTCCAGAAGCGCATCGAGCAGCAGCTTCTCGTCGTCCGTGGCCCGCACGATCGCGGGAATCTTCTCCAGGCCCGCCTCACGGCACGCCCGCCAGCGGCGCTCACCCATGATGAGCTCATACCGCCCCGGTCCTGTCTGACGGACCACCACCGGCTGGAGCAGGCCCACCTCCTTGATGGAGGTGACCAGCTCGGCAAGGGCGTCCTCGTCGAAGACCTCACGCGGCTGGCGCGGGTTCGGCTTGATCGCGTCCAGTGGCACCTCGGCGAAGTGCGCGCCTGCCACTTCCGAGACACCGGCCGACGATGCCTCCGACCCTGCCGATGTCTCCGTTTCACGTGAAACAGCGTGCGTCGGCAGCGACGTCACCTTGGCGGCCGCCACTCCTCGCTCCGGGGCCAAGACCGGTGCGGACGACGATGACGCCGCTCCCTGTCCCGTGGGCCCGGCATGGTCCGTGCTCTGCGGTGCCGCGGGGATCAGCGCACCGAGCCCACGGCCCAGGCCTCTACGTCGTTCACTCACTGAGTCCCCTCCGAGATGCTGTGCTGTGCTTCATAGTTGACGCTGAGGCCCTGGCCCCCGGTCTGCGGGACCCCACGCAACGCGATCTCTCGGGCTGCTTCGAGATACGAAAGCGAGCCACTGGATCCCGGGTCATAGGTGAGCACCGTCTGCCCATAGCTGGGTGCCTCGGAGATGCGCACCGAGCGGGGAATGCTGGTACGGAGCACCTCGTGGCCGAAGTGACTGCGCACCTCGTCGGCGACCTGGGAGGCCAGCCGGGTGCGGCCGTCGTACATGGTGAGCAGGATCGTCGACACATGGAGCTTGGGGTTGAGATGCCCCCGCACCAGATCAACGTTCCGGAGCAGCTGGCCCAGCCCCTCCAGCGCGTAGTACTCGCACTGAATCGGGATCAGTACCTCGGCGCCGGCCACCAGAGCGTTGACCGTCAGCAGGCCGAGCGAGGGCGGGCAGTCGATGAAGATGTAGTCCAGCGGCTGTTCATACGCCTTGATCGCCCGGTCGAGCCGGCTCTCACGGGCCACCAGTGAGACCAGCTCGATCTCCGCACCGGCCAGATCGATCGTGGCGGGCGCGCAGAACAAGCCCTCCACGTCCACAACCGGCTGTACGACGTCGGAGAGTGGCTTGCTCTCCACGAGTACGTCGTAGATGGAGGGCACTTCGGAGTGGTGGTCGATGCCCAGCGCCGTTGACGCATTGCCCTGGGGGTCGAGATCGATCACCAGAACCCGGGCACCGTGCAGGGCCAAGGAGGCCGCCAGGTTCACCGTGGTCGTGGTCTTGCCGACCCCGCCCTTCTGGTTGGCAACCACCATGACCCGAGTCTGTTCAGGCCGGGGCAGCCCCTCACCCGCGCGGCCGAGTGCCTCCACCGCAAGCTGAGCTGCACGACCGATCGGGGTGTCGTCCATCGGGGGCGGCGTTTCACGTGAAACGTCGTCCCCGAACGACTCGCTACGGGGACCGGGGACCGGATCGGTCATCGGTCCCGCGATGTTGGCGTCGGACCGCAAGGATTCACTCTCCTCGACATCAGGCTCGCAATGTTCAGAGCCTGCCATGCTTTCGGTGTCGCGAACCAGTGAGGTCCGTTCTCCTGTGGACGAATCCACTTCTGTGGATACTTCCCTGACCCTTGTGGGTCTACGGTCGCGGGGCGCGGCGGCCGCACGACCACGGTCGATGATCCCTTGCAGTAGAGAACGACGTTTCACGTGAAACACGATGCCAGCGTCACGCCTGAATCGGCCGCGACACTCCGTCTTGTGTCGTTTTGATGGCATTGAGGGCTTTTGTCGTTTCCCTCTTCACGGAACGGCACCCCGAGGCATCCCTGCCGGTCTGTAGCGCTCCGGCACAGGGCGTCAGCGCCGGCGGCCCCTTGATGCCCGGCCCACCCGAGCCGCCTTGGCTCGCTTGGCCGCAAAGCGCACACCGCCGGGACTCTCACCCACCTCGACCCGTACCACGGTCGACGGCGGATCCACGATGCCCTCGCCCACGTGCACCACGGAGGTCTCCACGACGCCCAGCTTGCTCAGCGCCGCCCGGGCTCCCTTGAGCTCCTCCTCCGCGGCATCGCCCTTGAGCGCCAGCATCTCGCCGTAAGGGCGCAGCAGCGGAACGCCCCAGCCGGCCAGCCGGTCGAGCGGGGCGACGGCACGCGCCGTCACCACATGCACCTGGGGCAGCTTCCCCATCACCTCTTCGGCCCGCCCGCGCACGACCGTGACATGATCCAGCCCCAGCAGCTCGACGACTTCCTGAAGGAAGTTCGTACGCCGCAGCAGTGGCTCCAGCAGCGTGATCTTCAAATCCGGGCGCACCAGAGCCAGCGGGATACCGGGCAGTCCGGCCCCCGAGCCCACATCGCAGACCGAGACGCCCTCGGGCACGACCTCGGAGAGCACCGCGCAGTTCAACAGATGCCGCTCCCACAGCCGCGGCACCTCACGCGGGCCGATGAGCCCACGCTTCACCCCGGCGTCGGCGAGCAGTTCGCCGTACCGCACGGCCTCCGCAAAACGCTCGCCGAAAACCTCCTCCGCCGCCTTCGGCGCAGGAGGGAGCTCCGCTGCTGCCTCCGTCACGGGAACCGCCCTTCCTTTGGACTGCTTTTCCTGCCGGGAACCCGGGGTTACGCCCCCGGGATAACACAGAACGCTGACAACTTTTGGCCCCGCCTGCGAGCAGACGGGGCCAAAGAAAAACGGGAGCGCTGAGTGGTCAGGCCGGGAGAACAACCACTCGGCGCTGCGGCTCCTCGCCCTCGGACTCGCTCTGGAGTCCGGCCGCCGCCACCGCGTCGTGGACGACCTTGCGCTCGAACGGCGTCATGGGGTCGAGCTTCACCGGCTCACCGGTGCCCTTGACCTCTTCCGCGGCCTTCGCACCGATCTCCGCGAGCTCCTCGCGCTTACGCGCCCGGAAGCCGGCGATGTCCAGCATCAGACGGCTGCGGTCACCGGTTTCACGGTGCACGGCCAGCCGGGTCAGCTCCTGCAGGGCCTCCAGCACCTCACCGTCGCGGCCCACCAGCTTCTGCAGGTCACGGCCGGTCGAGTCACTGATGATCGACACAGCGGCACGGTCGGCCTCGACATCCATGTCGATGTCACCGTCGAGGTCGGCGATGTCCAGCAGACCCTCGAGGTAGTCGGCCGCGATCTCGCCTTCCTGCTCCAGGCGGGTCAGGGTGTCGGTGCCCTTGGTGGCAGGGGTCGTGTCCGTCACGAAAGGACTCCTTCTTACTTCTTGGACGGGTGCTTGGGGCGCTGCGGGCCCTTGCGCTGACCGGACTTGGTGGTGCGGGACCCGGAGGCGCCGCCCTTCTCCTTGTCCTCCTGCGCGTCCTTCTTCTCCAGCGACTGCTTCTTCGCAGCACCCTGTCCGGCGCCCGTGCCACCCGAAGCGGATCCGGCACGCGTACGGTTCTGCGCACCGTCGGCCGGTGCCGCGCCGCCGGTCTGCCGCTGGGACTTCGTCTGGCGCTTGGGCTGCTGGCGGTTGTGGCGCGCCTCCTCGGCGGCCTGCTTCGCCTCGACGACGGCCGGGTCCTCGACGATCTTGCCGGCGGCACGCAGCCGCTCCTGGCGCTCCGCGAAGGCCTTGCTGCCCGGGGTCGGGTTACGACGGATGACGAACATCTGCTGGCCCATGGTCCACACGTTGGTGGTCAGCCAGTAGACGAGAACACCGACGGGGAAGTTGATGCCGAAGACGGCGAACATGATGGGGAAGACGTACATCAGCATCTTCTGCTGCTGCATGAACGGCGTCTTCACCGTGAGGTCGACGTTCTTGGTCATCAGCTGGCGCTGCGTGTAGAACTGCGACGCCGACATCAGGACGATCATGATGATCGTGACCACGCGGACGTCGACCACGGAAGCACCGAGGCTCTGGATCTTCTCCGCGCTGTCCATGAACTTCGCCGCCAGCGGCGCACCGAAGATGTGCGCCTTCTGCGCGCTCTCCAGCAGCGGCTGGTCGATGACGCCGACCGTCTTGTTCTGCGCGATGTGGCTCAGGACCTGGTACAGCGAGATGAAGAACGGCGACTGGGCCAGAATCGGGAGACAGCTCGAGAGCGGGTTGGTGCCCGTCTCCTTGTAAAGCTTCATCATCTCTTCGGACTGGCGCTGCTTGTCGTTCTTGTAGCGCTCCTGGATCGCCTTCATCTTCGGCTGGAGCGCCTGCATGTTCCGCGTCGACTTGATCTGCTTCACAAAGAGCGGGATCAGGCAGATACGGATCAGCACCACCAGCGAGACGATGGACAGACCCCACGCCGCGCCACTGTTCTTGTCAAAGATGAGGCTGTAGAACGAGTGGAACTGGACGATGATCCAGGAAACAGCGATATAGAGGGGACCGAGGATCGTGTCCACGAATCAGGCTCCTTGGGCGTTGGGCTGAGTCTCGGGCTGGGCGACAGGCTCAGGGACGGTGGGCCCGCCCAGGCGGCTCCTCAGCCGCTGATGCCAAACCGGACGCTTCCGGGGAGGGACGTGGTCGACGCCACCGAGCGACCACGGATTGCATCGCAGGATGCGCCAGGCTGTCAGCGCAGTCCCTTTCACCGCACCGTGCCGGTCGATGGCCGTGTAGCCATAGTGCGAGCACGACGGGTAGTACTTGCAGACCGGTCCCAGCAAGGGGCTGATGGTCCACTGGTAGATCTTGATCAAAAGCAGCAGCGGGTACTTCACTGTGCGCTCCCTCCCGGGTCCCGTCCGGGGTTCCGGGGGCCCGCGGCGGAACCGCCGCCGGTCACGGCCCCCGGGGGATGGCAGCCTCTCGGCACCCCTCCCAGCAGCCGCTCAAGGGCGGCATCCAGGTCGCGGGCCAGCTGGTCGTGTTCCGCATCACCCGCGCAGGGCAGGGCCCGTACGACAACCAGGCTACCGGCGGGCAGCCGGTCCAGCCGGTCGCGCATCAGATGCCGAAGCCTGCGCTGGACCTTGTTGCGTACGACGGCGTTGCCCACTGCCTTGCTCACGACGAAACCCGCACGTGCCGGGGGAACACTTTCCCCCGACCCGTGCGGGTCCGTTGCACCGCTGCGGAAATGAACGACAAGGAGCGGGCGCCCGGCCCTGCGTCCCCGGCGTACCGCGGTCGCAAAGTCCTCGCGCCGCCTCAGCCGATTCTCGGTAGGCAGCACGTCATGGACCTAGGTTCAGGCTGCTCAGGCCGACAGGCGGGCGCGACCCTTGCCACGGCGGGACGCGAGAATCGCGCGGCCGGCGCGGGTCCGCATGCGCAGACGGAAGCCGTGGGTCTTCGCGCGGCGGCGGTTGTTCGGCTGGAAGGTGCGCTTGCTCACTCGGGGGCTCCAGGAATGCTTGTTGTCTCAAGGAGAGACAGATGTGGGGCGTCGACTGGCTGTCACCGTGCGCCCACGAGTAGCTCGCAACGCCTAAGTGCACCGCTACACGATCACTCGAGCGTGATCTTTGCCCATCGGAGGCAGGCGGCAGCAGCCATCGACAACTCGACCTGGTCACGGTACGCGCGGCTACGCCATCCGGTCAAACCGGCTCCTCGGCGGCACCGAGCAGCCTCTCGCCAGGACACACTATGCACAGCCTGTGGACAACAACTTGAATCCCCAGGCCCGCCCTGACTACCGTGGCTGAACTCCGATTCCTTCCCGCCCGTCCTGAGAATCACACATTCGTGGGACTGCTGAGAGAGCGTGCCCCGTGGCTGATGTACCTGCCGATCTTGCCGCAGTGTGGCCGCGCGTGCTCGACCATCTCCTTCGCGCGGAGGCCGACGGGCTCAAGCCCAAGGACCAGGACTGGCTCAAGCGCACCCAGCCGCTGGCGCTGGTCGCCGACACCGCGCTGCTCGCCGTCCCCAATGAGTTCGCCAAGGGCGTGCTGGAAGGCCGGCTGGCGCCGCTGATCGGGGAGGCTCTGAGCCATGAGTGCGGCCGCCCGATCCGGATCGCGATCACCGTTGACGACTCCTCCGAGGAGCCCCCGGCGCCGCCCGCGCCCCCGCACCAGTCCCCCCAGCACCAGTCGTCGCCTCAGCAGCACGCCCCGCACTCTCAGCAGTCGCATCAGGCACAGCAGCAACACGATGTCTACGACGGATACGAAGCGCGGCACGACAACCGCCACGAGAGCCGTCACGACAACCGGCACGACAACCGGCAGGGCTACGGGCACCAGGGCGAGGACCTGCCCGGCGTGCGCCCCGCCTATCCGGACTACCAGCAGCCCCGGCACGAGCCCGGCGGCTGGCCGCAGCACTCCTCCGGTATGGCCGGCGGCCCCGGCCCGCGCGATGACTACGGCTGGCAGCAGCAGCACCTCGGCGGCTACCCCGAGCGCGACCCCTACGCCTCCCCTTCGTCCCATGTGTCGCAGCATCAGCAGCGGCAGAACGACTACCGCGGGCAGGCGCCCGACCGCAGCGGGCCGCCGCAGCACTCCGACGCCCGCTCCCCTTACGACCCGCCGCGCCGCGACCTCTCCGAGCACCAGCCCGGCGGGCACAACGGCCGCTCGGGCGCTCCCGGCTCCGGCCCCGGCGCCGTGCTTCCGGCGCCCAGCGGTGCGCCCAGCCCGCTCGCCGCACAGCCCGCACCGGCGACCGGCCCCGGTGAGCCGACCGCGCGGCTGAACCCGAAGTACCTCTTCGACACCTTCGTCATCGGTGCCTCGAACCGCTTTGCGCACGCCGCCGCGGTCGCCGTCGCCGAGGCGCCGGCCAAGGCGTACAACCCGCTGTTCATCTACGGGGAGTCCGGACTCGGCAAGACCCATCTGCTGCATGCCATCGGGCACTACGCGCGGAGTCTGTACCCGGGCACCCGGGTGCGGTACGTGAGCTCGGAGGAGTTCACCAACGAGTTCATCAACTCCATCCGCGACGGCAAGGCGGACGCGTTCCGCAAGCGCTACCGCGACATGGACATCCTGCTGGTCGACGACATCCAGTTCCTGGCGAGCAAGGAGTCGACGCAGGAGGAGTTCTTCCACACCTTCAATACGCTGCACAACGCGAACAAGCAGATCGTGCTCTCCAGTGACCGGCCGCCCAAGCAACTGGTCACCCTGGAGGACCGGCTGCGCAACCGCTTCGAGTGGGGCCTGATCACCGACGTCCAGCCGCCCGAGCTGGAGACCCGGATCGCGATCCTGCGCAAGAAGGCGGTCCAGGAGCAGCTGAACGCGCCGCCGGAGGTGCTGGAGTTCATCGCCTCCCGTATCTCGCGCAACATCCGTGAGCTGGAGGGCGCGCTGATCCGGGTCACCGCGTTCGCCTCGCTCAACCGGCAGCCGGTGGACCTGGGGCTGACCGAGATCGTGCTCAAGGACCTGATCCCCGGGGGCGAGGACGCCGCGCCGGAGATCACCGCGACCGCGATCATGGCCTCGACGGCCGACTACTTCGGGCTGACCATCGACGACCTGTGCGGCTCGTCACGCAGCCGGGTGCTGGTGACCGCCCGCCAGATCGCCATGTATCTGTGCCGCGAGCTGACCGATCTCTCCCTGCCGAAGATCGGCGCGCAGTTCGGCGGCCGGGACCATACGACCGTGATGCACGCCGACCGCAAGATCCGCGCGCTGATGGCCGAGCGGCGCTCGATCTACAACCAGGTCACCGAGCTGACCAACCGCATCAAGAACGGCTGAGGCCGGCCACCGCTGCTCCACCGGCCACCGCAGGACGTCCCAGGGCGCTCCGGATCCGTTCCGGCAGCGCCCTTCGTCGTACGGGGCCGGCCGTTCGGCGAAGACCGTGCCTGCCCGGAGACCGAGCGTCCGTGTCTCCCCACGGGCCAAGCGCTCGTGTCTCTCCGCAGACGAAGTGCCCGCCTCTCTCCCCACCCGACCGTTGCCCGCGCCCTGTGTGCGCCCCCGAGCAAGGCTTCCGAGTGCTCCTGAACGCGTCACGCGCCGCTCCCGAGGCCGCCTCGCGACGCCCCCTGGCCCCTGTGGCGGCCCCCTCCGATCCGCCCCGCCGCCGTCCCAAACCTGTGGAGCGCGCCTGCCGTGTTCGATTCCGCGGCCGGTCACGGCCTCTCTCCACAGATTGGGCAAGAATCTTCCGTCCACATCCTGGGGAGGGGAAAGTTATCCCTGTGGGATCCACAGGCCGGTGTTCTGACGGGGCATCGGAGGAGGTCAGCCGCGTGTGGATTTGTGGCCAACCTTCCTCCACAGGGTGTGGACAGCGAATTCGTCCACAGGGAAGACCGCATCTTGTCCACCGCCCGCCCACAGGCAAGCCGCTGTTGTCCCCAACGATCACCGGCTTCTCCACATCGCTGTCCACTGTTCGGCAACACAACACCCGCCCTCACCGGGCCGAGTGAAAGCGGTCACACCAAGGTGATGGATTGGGCTGTGGGGAACGGGGGTAAAGCTGGGGACGGCGCTGGGGAGAACTACCCGTCCCCTGTGCATCGGGTGTGCAGAACTTCCGGCGGTCCACAGAGCCACCGGCTTTTCCACGACCGCCACCCACAGGGGCAGTGGACAAAAAATCCGCGTTGACCTGCGCAAAAACAGTTGTCCACGGTTTCCACAGCCCCTACTACTACGACCACGGATATCTACCGGGGAACTCGTTCGGAAACGGGGCCTGTGCACAAGTTGGCCGCCGGGCGTCCGGCACCGGTCGAGCCGACTTGACCCCGAGCCGCACCGACTGTCGGTGGCGTGCGTCAGACTGGTCTCCGGCAACCCAGCCGACGACGAAGGCCAGCAGGGCGAGAGCCAGCAACAGCAGGAGGCGGTTTCCGGTGAAGATCCGGGTGGAGCGCGATGTACTCGCGGAGGCAGTGGCCTGGGCGGCCAAGAGCCTCCCGGCCCGTCCGCCGGTGCCCGTCCTCGCGGGCCTGCTGCTGAAGGCGGAGGAGGGCGCGCTGAGCCTTTCCGGCTTCGACTACGAGGTCTCCGCGCGGGTCTCGGTGGAAGCAGAGGTGGAAGAGGAGGGCACGGTCCTCGTCTCCGGCCGGCTGCTCGCCGACATCTGCCGTGCGCTCCCCAACCGCCCGGTGGAGATTTCCACCGACGGTGTACGGGTGACCGTCGTCTGCGGCTCCTCGCGCTTCACCCTCCACACCCTTCCTGTGGAGGAGTACCCGTCCCTGCCGACGATGCCCACCGCCACCGGCACCGTCCCCGGTGAGGTCTTCGCCGCGGCCGCCGCCCAGGTCGCCATCGCCGCCGGCCGTGACGACACCCTTCCGGTGCTCACCGGCGTACGGATCGAGATCGAGGGCGACACCGTCACCCTGGCCTCCACCGACCGCTACCGCTTCGCGGTGCGCGAGTTCCTGTGGAAGCCGGAGAGCCCGGACGCCTCCGCGGTCGCGCTGGTCCCCGCCAAGACGCTGCTGGACACCGCCAAGTCCCTGAGCAGCGGCGACACCGTCACGCTCGCGCTGTCCGGCTCCGGCCAGGGCGAGGGCCTGATCGGTTTCGAGGGCGCCGGGCGGCGGACGACGACGCGTCTGCTGGAAGGCGACCTGCCGAAGTACCGCACCCTCTTCCCGACCGAGTTCAATTCGGTCGCCGTGATCGAGACCGCCCCGTTCGTCGAGGCCGTCAAGCGTGTGGCGCTGGTGGCCGAGCGGAACACCCCGGTCCGGCTGAGCTTCGAGCAGGGCGTGCTGATCCTGGAGGCCGGCTCCAGCGACGATGCACAGGCTGTGGAGCGGGTGGACGCCGACCTGGACGGCGACGACATCTCGATCGCCTTCAACCCGGGCTTCCTCCTGGAGGGCCTGTCGGCCATCGACTCCCCGGTGGCGCAGCTGTCCTTCACGACCTCGACCAAGCCCGCGCTGCTGAGCGGCCGGCCGGCCAAGGACGCCGAGGCGGACGACGCGTACAAGTACCTGATCATGCCGGTGCGGCTCTCGGGCTGACGGCCGGAGTGCAGGGGTGGCGGCTGTCCGGCGGACACCGGACGGCGCCCCGGCCGCGCGCCGTGCGGCGACCGGCTGACGGGCCCCTGATGAGCGGCTGAGCCCACAGGTGTGCGCGGACCTGCGGGCGTAGGCTCGGACCCGGGTACGAACAGCAACGACTACGTGCAAAGAGGGTCTGTGATGGAGCTCGGTCTCGTCGGTCTCGGCAAGATGGGCGGCAATATGCGCGAGCGCATTCGCCGCGCCGGCCACACCGTCATCGGATACGACCGCAACCCCGACGTGGCGGATGTCAACAGCCTTCAGGGGCTGGTGGACAAGCTCAAGGGGCCGCGGGTGGTCTGGGTCATGGTGCCGGCCGGTGCCGCCACCCAGTCCACGATCGACGAGCTGGCCGAGCTGCTGTCGCCGGGCGACATCGTCGTGGACGGCGGCAACTCCCGCTGGACCGACGACGAGAAGCACGCCGAGGAGCTGAAGGCCAAGGGCATCGGCTTCGTCGACTGCGGTGTCTCCGGCGGCGTCTGGGGCCTGGAGAACGGCTATGCGCTGATGTACGGCGGCGACAAGGACGATGTCGCCAAGGTGCAGCCCGTCTTCGATGCCCTCAAGCCCGAGGGCGAGTTCGGCTCGGTGCACGCCGGCAAGGTCGGCGCCGGCCACTTCGCGAAGATGGTCCACAACGGCATCGAGTACGCCATGATGCAGGCCTTCGCCGAGGGCTGGGAGCTGCTGGAGAAGGTCGACTCCGTCACCGACGTGCGCAGCATCTTCCGCTCCTGGCAGGAGGGCACGGTCATCCGCTCCTGGCTGCTCGACCTGGCCGTCAACGCCCTCGACGACGACGAGCACCTGGAGAAGCTGCGCGGCTACGCCGCCGACTCCGGCGAGGGCCGCTGGACGGTCGAGGCCGCGATCGACCACGCCGTGCCGCTGCCGGCGATCACGGCCTCGCTCTTCGCGCGCTTCGGGTCCCGGCAGGACGACTCCCCGCAGATGAAGATGATCGCCGCGCTGCGCAACCAGTTCGGTGGCCACGCGGTCGAGAACAAGAAGTAGCAAGAAGCAGTAACCACCGCAGCAACCGGTAGCAACCGCCGGGGGAGGTCGGCGCCCAGCCATGCACATCACGCATCTGTCCCTCGCCGACTTCCGCTCGTACGCCCGGGTCGAGGTTCCGCTCGACCCGGGCGTCACGGCTTTCGTGGGCCCCAACGGCCAGGGCAAGACCAACCTGGTCGAAGCGGTCGGCTATCTGGCCACGCTCGGCAGCCACCGGGTCTCCTCGGACGCCCCGCTGGTGCGGATGGGCGCCGAGCGGGCGGTCATCCGGGCCGCGGTCGTCCAGGGCGAGCGGCAGCAGCTGGTCGAGCTGGAGCTCAACCCGGGCAAGGCCAACCGCGCCAGGATCAACAGGTCGTCGCAGGTCAAGCCGCGGGACGTGCTGGGGATCGTCCGGACGGTGCTGTTCGCGCCGGAGGACCTGGCGCTGGTCAAGGGCGATCCGGGCGAGCGGCGGCGGTTCCTGGACGAGCTGATCACCGCGCGCTCGCCGCGGATGGCCGGGGTGCGCTCGGACTACGACCGCGTCCTCAAGCAGCGCAACACCCTGTTGAAGACCGCGGCGCTGGCGCGCAGGCACGGCGGGCGGCAGATGGACCTGTCGACGCTGGACGTGTGGGACCAGCATCTGGCCCGCGCGGGCGCCGAGCTGCTGGCGCAGCGGCTCGATCTGATCGCCGCGCTGCAGCCGCTCGCGGACAAGGCGTATGAGCAGCTGGCGCCGGGCGGCGGGCCGCTGGCCCTGGAGTACCGCGGCTCGGCGGGCGAGGCGATGGCCGCCGCCGCGAACCGCGAGGAGCTGTACGGCGTGCTGCTGGCGGCGCTCGGCGAGGCCCGTAAGGGAGAGATCGAGCGCGGGGTGACGCTGGTCGGCCCGCACCGCGACGATCTGGTGCTCAAGCTGGGGCAGCTCCCGGCGAAGGGGTACGCCAGCCATGGCGAGTCCTGGTCGTACGCGCTCGCGCTGCGACTGGCCTCGTACGACCTGCTGCGGGCCGAGGGCAATGAGCCGGTGCTGGTGCTCGACGACGTCTTCGCCGAGCTGGACGCGCGGCGCCGCGAGCGGCTGGCGGAGCTGGTGGCCCCGGGCGAGCAGGTGCTGGTGACGGCCGCGGTGGACGACGATGTGCCGGGTGCCCTGGCCGGGGCGCGCTATGCGGTGTCCGGCGGCGCCGCGGAGAAGGTGACCCCGTGAGCGAGGAGCAGGCCGGCCCGCCCAAGCCTTCCCCTGAGCTCTCCGGTGTGGATCTGGCCCGGCAGGCGCTGGTCGCCGCCAAGGAGCAGGCGCGTGCGCGGGGCGCAGCCGCGCAGCAGAAGAAGCAGGCCAGGCGCGGGGGGCTGCGCTCCGGCGCGCGGGCGGACGGCCGCGACCCGCTGCCGCTCGGTGCGGCGATCAACCGGCTGATCACGGAACGCGGCTGGGAGACCCCGGCCGCCGTCGGCGGGGTGATGGGGCGCTGGCCGCAGCTGGTCGGGCCCGAGGTGGCGCAGCACTGCGAGCCGCAGAAGTACGACGAGGACGCCCGGGTCCTGACCGTCCAGTGCGATTCGACGGCCTGGGCGACGCAGCTGCGGCTGCTGGCCCCGACGCTGGTCGCCCGCCTCAACGAGGACCTGGGCCACGGCACCGTAAAGGTGATCAAGGTGCTGGGTCCCGGGGGCCCCGCGCGCCGGTACGGATCGCTGCGGGCACCGGGCAGCAAGGGCCCCGGCGACACCTACGGATGACCCCTGTGACCTGCCTCTACGGGTGAGGCGGATGAGACTCCGCTCACGGTAGCCGCCGGTTGACAGTCCGAAGCGCTGAGTGCCCGTGTGAGCGTCCTGGGGCCCCGTCTCGGATATGGGGAGTCGGCGGACGCCAGTTCAGGGCGGCACATGACGACTCAGGTGCCTGCAAACCCCCATGAGTGTCAGCGCTACCGGTAGACTGATGGCAATCCCGCCCACTCGCGGAACATGTCGAACGACGCAGCCGCTCCCGCCTGTCTTCCCAGGGGTGAATCCCACAGGCGCGGAAGGGCTCGTGCTGTGCCAGAAAGGGCGCTTCGTGGCCGACTCCGGCGACCTCAACGAGAACAACACGGCTTCTACTGAAGAGGGGGTTCCTGCCGGCGCCATGGGCGACTCCGCGGTGGAGAAGTCGTATGACGCCAGTGCGATCACCGTCCTCGAAGGCCTGGACGCGGTCCGCAAGCGCCCTGGCATGTACATCGGCTCGACAGGCGAGCGCGGTCTGCACCATCTCGTGCAGGAGGTCGTCGACAACTCCGTCGACGAGGCGCTGGCGGGGCACGCCGACACCATCGAGGTCACGATCCTGGCCGACGGCGGTGTCCGCGTCGTCGACAACGGCCGCGGTATCCCGGTCGGCATCGTGCCGTCGGAGAACAAGCCGGCCGTCGAGGTCGTGATGACGGTGCTGCACGCCGGCGGCAAGTTCGGCGGCGGCGGCTACGCGGTCTCCGGTGGTCTGCACGGCGTGGGTGTCTCCGTCGTGAACGCGCTGTCGCAGCGGGTGGCGGTCGAGGTCCGCACGGAGGGCTACCGCTGGACGCAGGAGTACAAGCTCGGTGTGCCGACCGCGCCGCTGGCCAAGCACGAGCCGACCGACGAGTCCGGCACGGCGGTGACGTTCTGGGCCGACGGCGACATCTTCGAGACCACCACGTACAGCTTCGAGACGCTGTCGCGGCGCTTCCAGGAGATGGCGTTCCTCAACAAGGGTCTGACGATCGCGCTGACCGACGAGCGCCCGGACCATGTGGACGAGGAGGGCAAGCCGCTCTCGGTGCGGTACCACTACGAGGGCGGCATCGTCGACTTCGTGACGTACCTCAACTCGCGCAAGGGCGAGCTGGTGCACCCGACGGTGATCTCGGTGGACGCCGAGGACAAGGAGCGCCAGCTCTCGGTCGAGCTGGCGATGCAGTGGAACACCCAGTACAGCGAGGGTGTCTACAGCTTTGCGAACATCATCCACACGCACGAGGGCGGCACCCACGAAGAGGGCTTCCGCGCCGCGCTGACGGGTCTGATCAACCGCTATGCGCGCGACAAGAAGCTGCTGCGCGAGAAGGACGACAACCTCACGGGTGAGGACATCCGCGAGGGTCTGACGGCGATCATCTCGGTCAAGCTCGCCGAGCCGCAGTTCGAGGGCCAGACCAAGACCAAGCTGGGCAACACCGAGGTGAAGACCTTCGTCCAGAAGGTGGTCCACGAACACCTCAACGACTGGCTGGACCGCAACCCCAACGAGGCCGCGGACATCATCCGCAAGGGCATCCAGGCCGCGACCGCGCGCGTGGCCGCCCGCAAGGCACGCGATCTGACCCGCCGCAAGGGCCTGCTGGAGACGGCGTCGCTGCCGGGCAAGCTGAGCGACTGCCAGTCCAACGACCCCGAGAAGTGCGAGATCTTCATCGTCGAGGGTGACTCCGCCGGCGGCTCGGCCAAGTCCGGCCGTAACCCGGAGTACCAGGCGATCCTGCCGATCCGGGGCAAGATCCTCAACGTCGAGAAGGCCAGGGTCGACAAGATCCTGCAGAACAACGAGGTCCAGGCGCTGATCTCGGCGTTCGGCACGGGCGTGCACGAGGACTTCGACATCGACAAGCTCCGCTATCACAAGATCATCCTGATGGCGGACGCCGACGTCGACGGTCAGCACATCAACACCCTGCTGCTCACCTTCCTCTTCCGCTTCATGCGGCCGCTGGTCGAGGCGGGGCACGTCTACCTCTCCCGCCCGCCGCTGTACAAGATCAAGTGGGGCCGGGACGACTTCGAGTACGCCTACTCCGACCCGGAGCGGGACGCGCTGATCGAGCTCGGCAAGCAGAACGGCAAGCGGATCCGCGAGGACTCGATCCAGCGGTTCAAGGGTCTCGGTGAGATGAACGCCGAGGAGCTGCGGATCACGACCATGGACACCGACCACCGGGTCCTCGGTCAGGTCTCGCTGGACGACGCGGCCCGTGCGGACGACCTGTTCTCCGTGCTGATGGGCGAGGACGTCGAGGCGCGCCGCTCGTTCATCCAGCGCAACGCCAAGGACGTCCGCTTCCTCGACATCTGAGCCCTGTCGGCCCGTACAACAGCCGCAGCTCGAAAGGATTTTGAACCACCATGGCCGACGAGAACCCCCCTGTGACCCCGGACGGCGTGACCGCCGAGGGCGCGCCCGCCGCCATCGAAGGCGTCGGGATGCGTGTCGAGCCCGTCGGGCTCGAAACGGAGATGCAGCGCTCCTACCTCGACTACGCGATGTCCGTCATCGTCTCGCGTGCGCTGCCCGATGTGCGGGACGGCCTCAAGCCGGTGCACCGCCGCGTGCTGTACGCGATGTACGACGGCGGCTACCGCCCCGAGAAGGGCTTCTACAAGTGCGCCCGCGTCGTGGGCGACGTCATGGGTACGTACCACCCGCACGGCGACTCCTCGATCTATGACGCCCTGGTGCGTCTGGCGCAGCCGTGGTCGATGCGGATGCCGCTGGTGGACTCCAACGGCAACTTCGGCTCCCCGGGCAACGACCCGGCCGCGGCCATGCGGTACACCGAGTGCAAGATGAAGTCGCTGTCCATGGAGATGCTCCGGGACATCGACGAGGAGACCGTCGACTTCCAGGACAACTACGACGGCCGTAACCAGGAGCCGACGGTCCTGCCGGCGCGCTTCCCCAACCTGCTGATCAACGGCTCGGCCGGTATCGCGGTCGGCATGGCGACGAACATCCCGCCGCACAACCTGCGCGAGGTCGCGGCCGGTGCCCAGTGGGCGCTGGAGCACCCCGAGGCCTCCAGCGAGGAGCTGCTGGACGCGCTGATCGAGCGCATCAAGGGCCCCGACTTCCCCACCGGCGCCCTGGTCGTGGGCCGCAAGGGCATCGAGGAGGCCTACCGCACGGGCCGCGGGTCGATCACCATGCGCGCCGTGGTGGCGGTCGAGGAGATCCAGAACCGCCAGTGCCTGGTGGTCACCGAGCTGCCCTACCAGGTCAACCCGGACAACCTCGCGCAGAAGATCGCCGACCTGGTGAAGGACGGCAAGGTCGGCGGCATCGCGGACGTCCGCGACGAGACCTCCTCGCGTACGGGCCAGCGTCTGGTCATCGTGCTCAAGCGGGACGCGGTCGCCAAGGTCGTCCTCAACAACCTCTACAAGCACACCGATCTGCAGACCAACTTCGGCGCGAACATGCTGGCGCTGGTCGACGGGGTGCCGCGCACGCTCTCGCTGGACGCGTTCATCCGCAACTGGGTCACGCACCAGGTCGAGGTCATCGTCCGGCGGACGAAGTTCCGGCTGCGCAAGGCCGAGGAGCGGGCGCACATCCTGCGCGGTCTGCTCAAGGCGCTGGACGCGATCGACGAGGTCATCGCGCTGATCCGGCGCAGCGAGACGGTCGAGGTGGCGCGCGAGGGCCTGATGGGCCTGCTGACCATCGACGAGATCCAGGCGAACGCGATCCTGGAGATGCAGCTGCGCCGGCTGGCCGCCCTGGAGCGCCAGAAGATCACCGCCGAGCACGACGAGCTGCAGCGCAAGATCAGTGAGTACAACGCGATCCTGGCCTCCCCGGAGCGCCAGCGCCAGATCATCAGCGAGGAACTCGCCGCGATCGTCGAGAAGTTCGGCGACGACCGGCGCTCCAAGCTGGTGCCCTTCGAGGGCGACATGTCCATCGAGGACCTGATCGCCGAGGAGGACATCGTCGTCACGATCACCCGTGGCGGCTATGTGAAGCGGACGAAGACCGACGACTACCGCTCGCAGAAGCGCGGCGGCAAGGGCGTGCGGGGCACGAAGCTCAAGGAAGACGACATCGTCGACCACTTCTTCGTCTCCACCACCCACCACTGGCTGCTGTTCTTCACGAACAAGGGCCGGGTCTACCGTGCCAAGGCCTACGAGCTCCCCGACGCGGGCCGGGACGCGCGGGGGCAGCATGTGGCCAATCTCCTCGCCTTCCAGCCGGACGAGCAGATCGCGCAGATCCTGGCGATCCGCGACTACGAGGCCATGCCGTACCTGGTGCTCGCCACCAAGGCCGGCCTGGTGAAGAAGACGCCGCTCAAGGACTACGACTCGCCGCGCTCCGGCGGTGTCATCGCGATCAACCTGCGCGAGCAGGAGGACGGCACGGACGACGAGCTGATCGGCGCCGAGCTGGTCTCGGAGCACGACGACCTGCTGCTGATCAGCAAGAAGGCCCAGTCGATCCGGTTCACCGCGACGGACGAGGCGCTGCGCCCGATGGGCCGGGCCACCTCCGGTGTGAAGGGCATGAGCTTCCGCGAGGACGACGAACTGCTCTCGATGAACGTGGTCCGCGCGGGTACGTTCGTCTTCACCGCCACGGACGGCGGCTACGCCAAGCGCACCGCGGTCGACGAGTACCGCGTCCAGGGCCGCGGCGGCCTGGGGATCAAGGCCGCCAAGATCGTGGAGGACCGGGGGTCGCTGGTCGGAGCGCTGGTCGTCGAGGAGAGTGACGAGATCCTTGCGGTGACGCTCGGCGGTGGCGTGATCCGTACGCGGGTCAGCGGAGTCCGGGAGACCGGCCGTGACACCATGGGCGTCCAACTGATCAACCTGGGCAAGCGTGATGCCGTCGTCGGCATCGCATGGAACGCCGAGGCCGGTCGTGAAGCCGAAGAGGTCGACGGGGGCGAGGCGCCCGACGAGGCCGAAGCGGCCGAGGAGACCGTGCCCACGGAGGCCGAGGGCGAGCAGCCCGCGGCGGAGTAGCACGAGGAGTGAGTCGTGAGTGGAGCCACGGGCGCTGCGGCGGGTGGATCGGGAGCGAAGAAGGACTCCCCGTCCGGACCCGCAACCGTGACGGAGGACAGCGCCCGTGGCTCTGCCGTTTCTGACACCGGCCCCCGAGACGAGGGCTCACACCAGGGGGGACCCGTGACCGATACCCGTCAGCCGCAACCGCAGCCTCAGGGGCAGGCCCCTGAGGGCGGCTCCCAGCAGCCGTATCAGCCGCCTCAGGCGTACTCCACCGGCGGTGGGCAGGGCGGCGGGCAGGCGGTGCGCCGGCCGCGTACGGGCGCCGGCACGGTCCCGCGCACCCGCAAGGCCCGGCTGCGGGTGGCACGCGCCGATCCGTGGTCGGTCATGAAGGTCAGCTTTCTGCTCTCCATCGCGCTGGGCATCTGCACGGTCGTGGCCGCCGCCGTGCTGTGGATGGTCATGAACGCCATGGGCGTCTTCTCCACGGTCGGCGGGACGATCAGCGAGGCCACCGGCTCCGGCGACGGCGCCGGCTTCGATCTGCAGTCGCTCCTGTCGCTGCCGCGGGTGGTGCTGTTCACGTCGGTCATCGCGGTGATCGACGTGGTGCTGGCGACCGCGCTGGGCACGCTCGGGGCGTTCCTCTACAACCTGTCGGCGGGCTTCGTCGGCGGGGTGGAGCTCACTCTCGCCGAGGATGAGTGACCCCCTCACGAGAGGGCGTCCGGAAGGCTCCCGGAACCGATTTTGGGAACGCCTCTGAAGTGCGCTAATCTTTCGTTGCAGCGAGCGCGCGGCTATAGCTCAGACGGTTAGAGCGCTTCCCTGATAAGGAAGAGGCCCCAGGTTCAAGTCCTGGTAGCCGCACCGCACCGATCGGCCCGGCCGGGGAACTCCCCGGCCGGGCCGATTCGTTGTACGGAGGCGGAAGTTGGCTCGCGGCAGCGGCCTCGGACGAGGTGTTGCCGACCGCGGGCTAGGTAACCAATCGGTATCGGCCGGTGTGTATCATCGGCCGACATAGGTCCCCTACGTCAACGAAAGACGAGGTCGCGCGGTGAAGAAGCTTCTCCTGGTCGCACTGGCCGCCATCGGCGGGCTCCTCGTGTACCGCCAGATCCAGGCGGATCGCGCCGAGCAGGATCTGTGGACGGAGGCGACCGACTCCGTGCCCGCAGGTTCGGGTGTCTGAGACCCCCCACAGCACAGCACCACAGGTTCGTACGGACCCCGATTGCCCCTGGGTGATCGGGGTTTCGTGCGTCCTGGGGCAGGTGTGGCAGGTGGGGTAGGCGGGGCGTTCTGCGGTGGGGGTGGTGGCTGCCGAGGGGTGGCTTGATGTCGTTGTCGGGGCGGCACGGCACTCCTCGTGAGTTTGCTGTAGCACACTATTTACTTGCAGACGCAAATGGGTCCAGGGGTCGGACGTCGCACGGTGGTCGAGGGGGTGGATGTTTCACGTGGAACATCCGCTGAAGAAGGGCGTCACGTGGGCACGAGCGGAGCCGGGCCGATGCTCCCGGGTGATTCCCCGGCCTCGGCGGACGGCGCGCGGGGCGGCGGTGGAAGATGACCCACAGGATGTGTGGTGGCCGTCGCGGTCGGCGTGTGGGCTGCCGCCGCCGGCCGGTCTCGCGGCGGTCTGTGGACGGGCCCGCAGGAAGCCGCGGGCCGGCGCCGGGAATTCCGATCCGATGAGGGGTGGCTCGTGGTGACGGGGTGCACGACGAACAGGGGCATAGCCGCACTGGCGGCGCTCGCCGTGGTGGCGATCCTGCCGGGGGCGGTGGGTGTGGCCTCGGCCGAGACCGTCCCGGGTTACCGGACGGGGGACGGCGCCACGGCGACCAAGGGCAGTGCCAGTGCCGCGGATGCCCCGCAGCTCAAGCCCGGACTGCACACCGACTCCATCAAGCGCGGTGAGCAGAAGTACTACGCCGTGACCCTGGACGACAGGACCAGCGCGTACTTCTCGGCCGTCGCGGCGCCCCGGCCCGGGACCAAGGTCGCGGACTACGGCGACAAACTGACCGTCAATGTCCAGGACAGCGACGGCACGACCTGCGACACGGGCGCTCATCCGTCCTTCCGCGGCGGCGGTATGGCCTATCCGATCGCCGACTACGCCACCCGTCGTATCGGCGCCGACCGTACGGGGTGTCAGAAGGCGGGCCCGTACTACCTGGTGATCACCCGTGAGGGTTCGGCGGCGTCCGGCTCCGACGCCTGGCCGCTCGAACTGGACTACCTCGACGAGCCGCCGCTCAAGGGCACCACGCCCGCCCGGCCGGGCCAGGGGAGCTGGAGCACCGACACGCCCGCCCCGCGCACGGACACCACCAAGCGCAGCGCCAAGGGAGGCACCGGTTTCAACGACGCGGGCTCGGTCGAGTCCGGGGTGTGGAAGGACCGGATCACGCCGGGTGAGACCCGCTTCTACCGCGTACCGGTGGACTGGGGACAGCGGCTCAACCTGAGCGCGGAGCTGCCGAATGCGCCCTCCGGCTCCTCCGGTTTCCTCGCCCGGATGCTCGGGCTGGGGGTCTACAACCCGGCGCGTGGTGTGGTCGACGACCTCTCCTTCGTCGCGTACACCGGGAAGCCGGCCGCCGCGAAGGAATTCACCGCGCCGGTGGCGTACGGCAACCGCTTCCAGCCGGCCGGCCCGGTCAGCGCGATGCGGTTCGCCGGCTGGTACTACCTTGAGGTCAGCCTGCACCCCGATGCCGCGCGGTTCTTCCCCAAGGGCGCGGAACTCACCCTCCGGGTGGATGTCCGCGGCGCCGCCAAGGCCGGGCCCGGCTACGCCGAGCCGGCCGACACCTTCTCCGTCACGTCCGAGGACCATGAGTCGGCGCGGAAGGGCCAGACCGCACAGCAGGCGGCGAAGAGCGGCACCTTGATGACGGTGGCCTACGCGGGGATCGGCACGGGGGTGGTGCTGCTGGTGGGACTGGGCGCGTGGACGCTGGTGGCACGGCGGTCAGCAGCGGGTGCACCGACCGTGGCGGTTGGCCCTGGTGGCCCGGTCGGTCCTGGCGGCCCGGGCGGGCAGCCCTCACTGCCGGGTCAGCAGGGACAGCCGACACAGCCGACACAGCCGTCACCACCAGGACAGCCCGGGCAGCCGACACAGCCGACCCAACAGGCGCAGCAGAATACGCAGTTCGGGCCTCCACAGGGCTGGTAGCGGGAGTTTCAGGGGGCCGTCGGGCCCCGGCCGCCACCGGCCCGCGGCGTGGCCTCAGGCAGCCATCAGGGCCCAGACGCCGACCGCGATGCACAGCAGCGCCACGACCAGCACCGGGATCGCTACCTTCGGGGGCGGTCCCGGCTTCCGGTACGGGACGGGAGGCGCGGTGGCCGGCCCGGCGACGGGGGAACCGGCCGGGGGCCGTCCGGGGACCGGGTGCGGGCCCGCCGTGTAGGGGCGGGTCGCGGAGTGTTCGTGGTGGACGGCGGCCACGGGCCGGTACGCGGGCGCCGGAGGCGGAGGCGGGGACGGCGTCAGGGGCGGCCCGCCGGAGGCCGTGCCGGGGCCGGTCGGCGTGCCCTGGCCGGCCGGGGCGCCGTGGCCGGTGGGGACAGGGGTGTGGCCGGTAGCAGGACCGCCGTGCCCCGTGGGCGCAGTGCCCTGGCCGGTGGGCGTCATGCCGTGCCCGGTGTGCGTCATGCCCTGCCCGGTGGACGTCTCACCGTGGCCCAGGGGCGTCTCACCGTGGCCGGTGGGTCTCTCGCCGTGCCCCGTGGGCGGGCCGCCCGGAACCGGCAGCGGAGTCGGCGTCGGTGTCGGCGTCGGTGCCGACGGGGTGCTCGGCTCCGGCGGGGCGATATGGAAGCTTCCGGTGTCCGACATGGACACCTGCCCGGCGGCCGTGGTGCCCGCGGTGGCACCGGCCGTTGCGGGCCCGTCGGCCTCCCTGGTCCGCAGCGGCCCGTCCGCACCGAAGCCGGCCGGGAGCGGGCCGATGTGGTCGAAGACTTCGACGACATCGTCCTCGAGCGTCGTGTCGGGAAGCAGCTCCACCGTCGAGATGACCGCCTTACGCGCCCCCGTGGCCGTCCTGAACCGCGATTCCGGGTCGGGGTGCACCAGGGGCGCCAGCACCTGCCACAGCGGCTCCGGCACCCCCTCGGGCGCGTTCGGGATGCCGTGCGGGCCGAAGTGCCGGCCCAGGGCGTCGGCGTCCGGCTTGGTGCCGGTGATCAGATAGAGCGCGACCAGGCCGACCGCGAACAGGTCGGCGGGGAAGTCCGGTTCGGCGCCCTGCAGTTGCTCCGGCGCGAAGTATCCGGGCGTCCCGACCACGAGGTTGGCCTCGGTCAGCCGCGGCTCGCCCTTGCGCATCGCGATGCCGAAGTCCGACAGCCGCAGATGCGGGCGGCCGGTGCCGGTGGCTTCCAGAAGGATGTTCGCCGGTTTGATGTCACGGTGCACCACCCCCTCCGCGTGCACCGCGGTCAGCCCGGCCAGCAGCTGGTCCAGGAGCAGGCAGACGAACCGCGGCGGCAGCGGGCCGTAATCCCCGATCAGATGTGCCAGCGAGCCGCCGTTCACCAGATCCATGGTGAACAGCACCTTGTCGTCGTCCGCGGCCCAGCTCGCCGGGGCCAGCACATGCGGATGGTCGATCCGCAGTGCCTGTTCGCGGACGAAGCGCAGCAGGGTGTGCGCGTCGCTTTGCTGCAACACCTTGGCGGCAACGTAGCGGCGGCGCCGGGCGTCCCAGGCGCGCCAGACCGCGCCCACCCCACCCCGTCCGATCGGGTCGATCAGCTCATACCGACCGGCGAAGACCTCACCCATTGCGCCCCGTCCGCTTCTGAACTCGCAACGTCCCCAGTGGCTGGTGGCTAACTCTGGTGCGCCTCGTAGTGGGCGACCGCGTCCGCGGTACGACCGGCACCGTAGACCCGGAGGAACTCTGCCAGTTCGGGGTGAGCGGGGGCGAGGGTGTTCGCCGCATCGATGATGTCCCCGGCGTCGGAGACCGACCGCAGCAGCGACTGGATCTCCCGCACCACGCGCCGGACCGTGGTCGCCCCCGTCGACGACGTCTGCTGTGCGGTGTTGTTGAGCACCGAACCCCCCGCCGTCTTCTTGATCTCTTCCATGCGGTCGGTGGCCTCGGCGGCGCTGACGCTGCCGTCGGCGACCTGGCCGGCCAGATCCTGCAGCGCCTGCACCCGCTGCACCACGGCCGGGTTGCCTATCTTCGCGCGCTGCCCGCTCATCAGCTGCGAGAGCATCGGTGCCGACAGGCCGAGCACCGCGGCGAGCCGGGCCTGGTTGAGGCCGAGATCGTCGATGAGACGACGGAACAGCGCCCCCAGCGGCTCCCCGTACCAACTGCGCTGAAGTTCCCGGGCCCGCGCGGTGGCTTCCTGCTGTGCTGTGTCCATGCCGTCTCCCCTGTCTCCCCGGTCGCTTCGCTGCCGCGAATCTCGCGAAGCATCCTACGGAGAGCGACGGTGTGCGGCGATACCCGGTCGGGAAAGCGGTCGGACACCAGGTACCCTGGTGCGCGAAGGGGCCTTAGCTCAGTTGGTAGAGCGCTGTCTTTGCATGGCAGATGTCAGGGGTTCGACTCCCCTAGGCTCCACCCTTTGCACCCCCTCCGACCTGCGGAAACGCGGCCGGAGGGGGTGTTTTTTCGTGCCCTCGCCCCTCAGTCGAGCACCGGGAAGCGGCGCGGGGCCAGGAAGAGGGCGAGGACGGCGAGGGCCGCGGCCGCTGCGGCGCCGACGTAGACCCAGTCGACCGCCGTGGCGAGGGCGTCGCGCAGCGGTCCTGCGGCGGCGCCGGAGGTGGCGGAGGAGATCGAATCGAGGGGGCTGCCTTCGGTGGACGGGAGAGCGGAAGGGGTCTCCTGCAGACGGGAGTTGAGGATCGCATTGGCCAGGGCGCCGAAGACGGCGGCGCCGATGCTGGAGCCGAGCTGGCGGCAGAAGAGAAGCGAGGCCGTCGCCGTACCGCGTTCCGAGACGGTCACCGTCGACTGGACCCCGACGAGCAGGGGGAGCTGGGTGATGCCGAGGCAGGCGCCGAGGGCCAGCGAGATGAGGGCGGGGTACCAGGGGCTGTGGGTGCCGGAGAGGGCCGGGAAGGCCAGCAGGACGGGGCAGGCGACGGCCATGCCGGTCATCGCCGACTGGCGGAATCCGATGCGCCGGTAGACGTGCTGGCTGAAGGCCGCCGAGATCGGCCAGGCCACCGACATGACGGCCAGCACGAAGCCCGCCCGCAGGGGATCGAGGCCGAGCACGGACTGGGCGTAGGTGGGGAGGAAGACGGTCGGGGCGATGGTCATCACGCCGAGCGCCCCCATGGCCAGATTGGCGGCGGCGATGGTGCGGCGGCGCCATACCCAGCCCGGGAGGACGGGATCGGCCGCGCGCCGCTCCACCACGACCGTGACGGCCAGCAGGGCGGCGCCGGTGCCGAAGAGGGCGAGGGACGGCGCCGAGAGCCAGGGCCAGGCGTGTCCGCCCTGGACGATGGCGGTCAGCAGGGCGCAGCCGGTGAGGAAGAGGGCCAGTGCGCCGGCCCAGTCGGCACGCAGGCGCGTGGCGGCGCGCTCTCGGGGCGGCTCGCTCAGGCGGCGGGCCAGCAGGACGAGCGAGACCAGACCGAGCGGGACGTTGAGCAGGAAGATGAGGCGCCAGTCGGCCCAGGCGGTGATCAGGCCGCCGACGGCGGGGCCGAGAACGGCGGAGCCGGCCCACACCGAGGAGATGGCGGCCTGGATCCGCGGGCGTTCCTCCAGGGGGTACAGGTCGGCGGCGAGGGTCTGGACGGTGCTCTGGATCGCGCCTCCGCCGAAGCCCTGGACGATGCGGAAGACGATCAGCGCGGCCATGCTCCAGGAGGCCGCGCACAGCGCGGAGCCCGCCAGGAAGAGGGTGATGCCGAACAGCAGGACCGGCTTGCGCCCCAGGGTGTCGCTGAGCTTGCCGTAGACCGGCAGGGACACCGTGCCGGCGAGCAGATAGCCGGAGAAGAGCCAGGAGAAGTACGAGAACCCGCCGAGGTCGGCGACGATCCGCGGCACGGCCGTGGCCACCACCGCGCTGTCCAGGGCCGCCAGCGCCATCGCCGTCATCAGGGCGAGGACGAGGGCACGGCGGCCGGGCGGTGCGGCCGGACTGTCCGCCGTCCGCTGCGGGTCGGCGGTGTGGGGGCCTCCGGGGCGGCTCACCGTGCGCTCCCCGGGTGCTCCGGGCTGCCGGGGCGGTAGCTGCCGGTCATCAGGGGGACGCCGAGCAGTGGTTCCAGGCGGCTCAGCAGGTGCTCGGAGGTCCGCTCGACGGCCGTCGGGCCGGTGTCCTGGACGATGAACCGGGCCAGTGCCTGGCCCCGGGCCACCTCGCTGCCGGGGCCGGTGCGGTACTCGCCGAAGCCGATGACCTCCTTGACGCAGGGGTGCCCGTCCAGGGGCGCCAGGGTCGCGTCGGGGCCGAGCCGGCCGGCCTCGCGGGGGAGGACGACGCGGACCGCGGTGCAGCCGGCCCGGAAGGGCGGCGCGGCGACGTCGTCGGCCCCGGCGAGGACGTCCAGCAGCGCGGCGTAGACCTCCTGCCCGGTGGCGTGGCGGTAGGCGGCGGGCAGGCCTCCGCCCATGACCCGGGGGTTGAACTCGACCAGGACGGGCCCCCGCCGGGTGACCATGATCTCCAGGTGGAAGACGCCGATGTCGGCACCGATCGCCCGGCAGACCCGGCGGGCGTACTCCCAGCACGCGGGGGCCTGCTGTGCTTCCAGGCCGGCCGGGATGAAGGACCCCAGGGCGGTGACCTCGTCGCCCGCCCAGCGGTAGCGGCCGCTGATGCACAGCGGGAAGAACCGGCCGTCGCGGGCGCCGATCTCCACCGACACCAGCTCCCCCACCAGGAACTCCTCGATGAGGACGCCGCGCCGGAACTGGCCGCGCCAGTCCTCGGGAACCGCGTCGAGGCCGCGCTGCAGCCGCTGCCAGGCCGACCTGGCCTGGGCCGCGTCGTGGACGACACAGGCGAGCAGCCCGGCGGCCCCGGACGGTGGCTTGAACACCACGGGGTAGCCGATCCGCTCCGCCGCCGCCAGCGCCGCCGTCTCGTCGGTGGCGGTCGCGAAGTGTGCCGAGGCCAGGCCCGCGGCCTGCAGCGCCGCCCGGGTGCGGTCCTTGCGCCGGGCGGTGAGCACCGCCTGGGGTGAGGTGCCCCGCAGCCCCAGTGCCCGGCAGGCCGCGGCCACCGCCTCGGCGGACATCTCGTGCTGCGTGGTGACGAAGTCGATGGGGTGTGCGGCGTGGCACTCGGCCAGCGCCGCGGTCACCACGTCGTGGTCGGTGGTGACCAGCCCGTCGACGAGGTGGTCCACGGAGGAGATCAGGGCCAGGTTGGCCTCGGTGAGCGGGTACTGGGTGTGTGCGGACTGCAGATAAGTGACCCGGTGTCCCGCGCTCTTGGCCAGCCTGATGGCCTGCAGGGCAGGGGGGTTGGAGTCGACGAAGGCCAGGTGCATGCCATTCCCGGTGGGGCTGAGGGGGCTGAGGGGGCGGAGGGCGCGGGCGGTCAGCGGTAGTGGGTGATGCCGTCCTTGACGCGGTAGGCGTCGCGCTCGAAGAGCTGGAACGCGACCGCGTCGCGGTCGTCGAAGAGTGCGCCGGCCCTGGCCATGTTGCGCCGCAGGAATCCCCGGGCGTAGCTCTCCGGGTCCTCGTCGGTGAGCGCTTCCAGGTAGGCGCGGTGCTGGAGCACCGCCTCGACGGCGCGGTCCTCGGCGCCCGCGACCTCCACGGCGTGCGTGGGGTACGGGGAGCCGGCGACGCCCATCCACCGCACGCCTTCCCAGGGTTCGAGGCCGTCCTCGGTGAAGACGTAGCGGTTGCCGGCGTCGACGACGGCGTCCAGCGCGGCCCGGCCGACGACCCGGTGGTCCGAGGTGTTCCAGGAGACGCCGCGCCAGTGCTCGTGGTGGTTGACCGTGAGCACCATGTCCGGCCGGTGGCGGCGGATGGCGGTGGCGAACTCCCGGCGCAGCGCCAGGGAGTCGGTGATCAGCCCGTCCGGGTGGTCCAGGAAGTCCACCGAGGTCACCCCGGCGACCGCCGAGCTCGCGCGCTGCTCCCGTTCCCGCAGCGGCCTGGCCTTCTCCGGGTCGCAGCCGTCGATGCCCGCCTCGCCGCGGCTGGCCAGGACGTAGGCGATCTCCTTGCCGCTGTCGGTCCAGGTGATCACCGCCGGACCCATGGCGTACTCGATGTCGTCGGGGTGTGCCACCAGCGCCAGTCCGCGCGACCAGTCGGTGGGCATCTCCTCGAGCCGTGCCGTCATTGTTGCTCCCTGCTCTCGGCGTGGGTGCCGTTCTCGGCGTGGGTGCCGCTCCCGGCGGCGGTGGGGTGGCCGGCCAGTACGGCGTCGATGCGCCGCAGGCCCTCGGCCAGGACGTCCGGCTCCCGGGCGAAGGTGAGGCGGATGCCGTGCTCGGTGCCGAACACCTCGGCCGGCATCAGCAGCACGCGCTCCCGGCGCAGGACCTCGCGGCAGAACTCCAGCGAGGACGGCAGGCCGGGGGTGTGCAGCCAGGCGTACGGGGTGCCCTCCGGCTGCCACATCCGCAGTGTGCCGTGGTGCCGGGCGGCCCAGCGCTCCAGCGTCCGCAGGCCGTCGGTGATCAGCTGCCGGTAGCGCCGCACGTGCTCCTCGCGGCGCTCCAGGATCCCGGTGGCCAGCTGTTCCAGGACCACCGAGTTGGTGACGGTGGTGAAGTGCTTGTACTGCATGGCCGCGTCCACGACCTCGGGCGGGCCGCACATCCAGCCGACGCGCAGGCCCGGGACCCCGTAGACCTTCGAGACGCTGGAGACGGAGACGGCGTTTTCGTACGCCCCGACCCAGGAGTCGGTGCCGAGGTCGGCGACGTACTCCTCGTCGAGGATCAGATGGCCGCCGTGTCCTCGCAGCGCCTCGGCCAGTTCCTTGATGCCGTCGGCGGTGACCTTCCGGCCGGTCGGATTGCAGGGCGAGTTGAGCACCACGGCCCTCGTGCGGGGGCCGATCCTGCGCAGCGCCGCGGTGATGTCCGGGCGGCCGTCGGCGGTGGTGCCGACGGCGTCCACCCGGCATCCGGCCCGGGACAGCACCGGCTCCGCCTGCTGCCAGCCGGGGGTGAAGATCACGGCGTGGTCGCCCGCGGACAGCAGGGTGCGGTAGAGGAGGTAGAGGGCTTCCTGCCCGCCGTGGGTGATGCCGATGTGGGACGGGTCGCGGCCGTAGAGGCCGGCCACGAGGTGGCGCAGCCGGGCGGTCCCCCGGTTGTTGCCGTAGTCGAGGAGGCAGTCGGCGGGCAGGGCGTGGTCGGACAGGCGGCTGCCGCCCACATAGCTGTCGCCGAGGTCGATGTCGTAGTGGCCGTGGGCCTCGTCGAAGTACCACTGGCGCATGGTGATCTCGGTCATGAGGCCAGCCGCCTGCGGAATGCCGGGGTCCACCGGCCGGCCACGACGGGCCGGACCGGGCCGGTCAGGGTGACCTCGCCGGCGTCGGAGATGCCGACGGCGAGGTGGCCGCCGGGCATCTCGACGGTGACCTCGGGGCCGGTCAGCCCGAGGGCGTGGGCGGCGACGGCCGCCGCACAGGCGCTGCTGCCCGAGGCGAGCGTGTAGCCGGCGCCCCGCTCGTAGGCCTCGATGCGGATGCGGTCGGCGGCGCGTACCTCCATGAGCTGGACGTTGATCCGTCCGGGGAAGCGTGCGTGGCCGGCGAGGCCGGGGCCCAGGCGCCGGGCCAGCTTCTCGGTGACCTCGGTGCCGTCCAGCGGGAGGACGCAGTGCGGGTTGCCCAGGAAGACGCAGGTGGCCGTCCACTCGCCCTCCGCCGCGGCGAGGGTTTCGCGCAGCATCTCCCGGCGCGGACCGGTGGCACCGATCAGCTCGCTGTCCAGGGACGCCCGCCCCATGGAGACGCGGACGGGTGCCCCGTCGCCGGGGTGGCCACCGTCGGGGGAGGCGGCATCGGGTGCCTCCGGGCCGGGGGCCGGGTCCACCAGCTGCACGGTGACCGGCCCGGCCAGGGTGCGGACGGTGAACTCCGGCTCCCCGGTCCAGCCGTGGTCGCGGAGGTAACGGCCGAAGATACGCAGCCCGTTGCCGCTCTTCTCGCACTCGGTGCCGTCGGAGTTGAAGGTGCGCAGCCCGAACCCGTGCTTCTCGGGGAGCGGGCCGTAGAGCACTCCGTCGGCGCCGGGACCGTAGTGGCGGTCGCAGATCAGCCGGATGTTGTCCGGTGTCGGCGCCACCTGGCCGGCGGCCGGAGCGATCACCAAGTAGTCGTTGCCCAGGGCCTCGTACTTCACGAAGTCATGGCCGTCCGCCATGTCGTGGCGAGGGGGCGGCAAGGGGTGCGGCACGTCTACCCCCTCAGGCCTGTGCGCCGGCCGCGACGGGGGACCGGTCCCGCATGCGCCGCAGCAGCTCGTCGAGGTAGTCCTGTGAGGTGTTGAGCCTGATCATGGCTCCCAGGGCGATGTCCCGGCCGATCAGGGCGTCGCCGTCCACCAGCGGCGCCACGACGTTCTTGAACCAGCCGGAGGCGTGGCCGGCGTCGATGCCGATGTGCAGGTCGTGGTAGGTGATGCCGACTTCGTGCAGGCCCAGTCTGCGCCAGGTGTCGACCACACAGCGGAAGCGGCGGGGCGCCAGGTACTCCGTCACGCCGAAGTAGCCCACGGCCTTGTAGTAGTGGCGGCGGGCGAGCCCGAGGCAGGCGGAGAGGTTTCCGCAGATCCCGGCCTCCAGCAGGAAGCTGTCCCGGATGAAGGCCGGGTCGGCGCCGATGGAATCCAGAGCCTGGGAGAAGAGGCTGGTGTGGACCAGCTCGGCGTCGCCGTTGCCCATCTCGTCCCAGTAGTTGGCGGCTATCTCCATCTTCTCGCCACCGGTGCGGCCCATCTGCATCGAGGCGAGGATGTCGTCGAAGCGCGGGTCGAGGCTGGTCTCCTGGGCGAGCAGCAGCCGCAGGTCCTCCCGGGTGCCGCGCTGCTCGATGTGCTCGTGGTAGAGCGGGTGCCGGCCGGCCGGGTGCTCATTGACGAGGTTCTTCAGCCAGCGGACGTACTCCGTGCCGGACCGGGGGTAGCCGGTGACGGTCTCCTCGTCGATACGGGCGGTTTCCTCGCCCAGCATGGCCGCTTCCAGGATCGCGGCCACATCGCGCAGAAGGGGCGCGCGTTCGTGGTCGACCTCGGCGATGACCACGCCGGAGAAGTCCCGGTCGTAGATCAGGGCGAGGAGTTCGTGCATTTCGGCGAGCGCGGTGCGGTCCTTCCCGGCACCGGCACGCTCGGTGAGCTCCTTGCAGGCGGCGGCCAGTGCGCCGCGGAAGGCGTAGTTCTCGGTCAGCAGGGTCAGTTCGCCGGCGGTACAGGACTCCAGGGCGCGCACCGCGGACAGCGGGCCCTCGGCGAGCCGGGTTTTCCAGTCTTCAGGCATGCAGAATCAGCACAATCTTCTCGGTGTGGGTGGTGGGGGAGGCGGTGGCCGGGCTCAGCCGGCGTCCTCGGACAGGGCGGAGGAGTCGTGCTCGTCGCCGTACCACTTGTGCTGCCAGCGCGAGAAGGCGATGATCACGATGTCCCGGTGTCCGGGCTGGTCACCGGCCGCCACGACGTCGGTCACGTCGTGGGCGATGGCCTTGTCATCGAGGAGTACGGCCTGGCCCGCCTGGAGCGTCCCGCTCCAGAAGGGCTCGTCGGCGCCGGGCTTCCACAGCCGGGTCTCGCCGCCGCCCACGTTCTCCCGGCGCAGTACGGCGATCATCACGAACTCGTGGCCGTCGTGGTGCACGCCCTCGGGCGTCAGCGGCCCGGGGCGGCCGGCCTCGGCCCGGGTGCGGTTCTGGTGCACATTGATCTGCCAGTCCTCGCCGCGGTCGAGGCCGATACCGGCGATTCCCCGGGAGATCAGTCCGGTGAAGTCGGCCTGGAGGGGTTCGTAGACCCGGCGAATGCCGCCGGCGGCCTTGTTGAACTTCTTGTACGCCGTGTAGTCCCGGTGCGGCAGCAGCGCGAAGTTCCAGGCGTCGCCCTCGGCGGCGGACAGCCGGTACTGCGAGAAGCGTT
Organism: Streptomyces sp. NBC_00400; assembly: GCF_036048035.1. Taxonomy (NCBI): domain Bacteria; kingdom Bacillati; phylum Actinomycetota; class Actinomycetes; order Kitasatosporales; family Streptomycetaceae; genus Streptomyces; species Streptomyces sp. NBC_00400. The sequence goes on from NZ_CP107940.1 coordinate 4,095,219, forward strand.
TGAAGCGGGTGCCGTTGCCCATGTAGTCGTCGACCGGAAGGTCGTCGTAACTGTCCAGGAGCTTTGTGGGTACGGCGGGCAGATCGAAGACGGTGAATCCCTGGGTGCCGATCGGCATGGAGTGCTCCTTTGTGAGGAGGAGGGCGTCCTTGTGGGCGGGCCGTGCTCGGTGATCGTGGACTGTGCTCGGTGTGGGTGGGCGGGCACGGTCCGGTGGATGCGTCCGGGCAGCTTCTCTGCGGGGACGGACGGTCGGTGACGGGTGGTCAGGTGGTCAGGGGTGGTCAGTCGGCGGCGTGGGCGCCCGCGGGTCGCAGGGCGCGGGCCCATGCCTGGAGTTCGGGGTCGGCCAGGGAGGCCGGCAGCCAGTCGTGGTCCAGTTCCTGGCCGGCCAGCGAGGGCACGGTGACCAGGTGGAGCCCCGCGGCGCGGGCCGCGCGGATGCCCGTGTGGGAGTCCTCGAAGGCGACACAGGAAGCGGGGTCGGCGCCGAGCGCCCGGCAGGCGGTGAGGTACAGGTCGGGCGCGGGTTTGGGAGCCGCCACCTCGTCGGCCGCGAACGACAGCGGCAGCAGACCGGCCAGACCGGAGCTCTGCAGCGCGGTCTCCAGCAGCGACCTGGGGCTGTTGCTGGCGACGGCGACGGGCAGCCGTTCGGCACAGGCCCGGACCAGGTCAGCGGCCCCGGGCAGCGCGTCCACTCCGTCGGCCAGCTCCCGGCGCACGCCCTCCAGCAGCTCGGCGGAGAGCAGCGCACCTTCACCGGGACGCCCGAAGTATTCGGCCATCACCTCGCCGACGCCCTCCACGGTCTTACCGATGACAAGTTGCTTTTCGGCCAGGCCGAATTCGCGCCCGTGTGCGTGAAAGAGCGCGCTTTCCGCGCGTGACCAGCAGGTTTCGGTGTCCAAAAGGAGCCCGTCGCAGTCGAATACGATCGCTTCGAGCTCGGTGGGCAGCGGAAAAACGGCCGAATGAGCCTGGGTGCTGGCCAAAATTCCTCCATGTGGTGCCGGCCTGGGGTGGCGCTATACCGGTTTTCGAGCATGGGACAGCCGGTGATGGCCGAAAGCAAGCCACCACGCGCAGCATGGGGGAAAGTGGAATCACTGATTCCCACGGGAAAGCGGAATAGCAGCTTCCCAATGAATCCCCCCGTGCAGCGGTCCCCGGCGTCGGGACGCGCGAACGGAGGTCGTTCGCACGGCCGTTGGGGACACTCACCGCCCTGTTCGCGGGCATGAAGCCGCAATGAACTCCGGGCGGTTGATGTCGTTAACTCAAGCCAGAGTATCCCGTTTTGGGAAAAGAATGCTGTGTGTCGTGCGTCACAATCTCTGGTGATTGACACATTCAAGAAAGATCCGCTGTTCTATTCCCGTCAACGTCGGAAGGCGGGAATCCAGTCGGTTTCCAAACTGATGTTGTCCGGGCGGTCTTGAGTCCGAAAGGGCAAAGGCGTGGTGCTTTCGGGCGCCGCGTCGGTCCGCAAGGGCAATTCGGGATCACTGGATCCCGGGGATATCCGCACGATCCCACAGGGGGGTGAATCACCATGCGCAAGTACACCAAGCCGGAGGCCAAGAAGGTCAACCAGGGCACCGTTCTGGGCTCCGTGGTCTGAACCACGGCGGTCTGAACCGCAAAGGCGCCACACCTCAAGGTTGTGCCTTGAGGTGTGGCCCCTTCCCCGGTGCCGACCGTCATTCTCCTTCACTTCAGTGGGAGTTGCGCCGCTTTACGCGGTGTTTCCGCCTCGTGGCGGAGGAATCAGCACATGAATCGAGCGAGGTAACGATGTGTGGTCTGAGCGGAATCGCTCGCGTGGACGGAAGAGCGCTGGCCGGCGCCGCGGACTCCCAGCTCCAGCGAATGGTTCAGGCCATTGCCCACCGGGGCCCCGACGGTGAGGCCTACTACCGTTCGGGCCCGGTCGGATTCGGCTTCGTACGGTTGTCCTTGGTGGATGTGGCCGGCGGCGACCAGCCGCTGCGGACCGAGGACGACGACCTGGTGCTGATCGCCAATGGCGAGATCTACAACCACCAGGAGCTGGCCGCCACGCTCCCGAGCGGCACGCGGCTGCGGACCCGCTCGGACTGCGAGGTGCTGCTCCACCTCTACCGCCGTGACGGGCTGCGCTTCCTGGACAAGGTGCGCGGGATGTTCTCCCTCGCGCTCTACGACCGCACCCGGGGCCGGCTGCTGCTGGCCCGTGACCGCTTCGGCATCAAGCCCGTCTTCTACCACCACAGCGCCGAGCGGGTCGTCTTCGGCTCGGAGGTCAAGGCGCTCTTCGAGGACCCCGACTGCCCCCGTGAGCTGGACTGGGAGCGCGCGCTGCGCGACCAGGCCATGACGCGTGCGCCGGCGTTCGACGAGAGCCCGGCCCACTCGTGGTTCAAGGGCATCGAGCTCGCCCCGGCCGGCTGTGTGGTCTCCTTCGACCTGCGCTCCGGCGAGCGCTCGACCCACCGCTACTGGTCGTTCCCCGAGTTCGACCCCGCCGGCGGCGCGTCTGAGGAAGAGCTGGTGCGCCGCTACGGCGAGCTGCTGTCCTCCGCGGTGGCCGACTGCGAGATGGCCGATGTCGAGATCGGCCTCTTCCTCAGCGGCGGCATCGACTCCGCCGCGGTGGCCGCACTGGCCGCCGGAAAGCCCCAGACCTTCACCGCGCTGAACGGCAGCACCCTCGCCAACGGCGATTCCGAGTGGGGGCACCGTACGGCCCGGAATCTCGGACTGACGAATCATCAGATTCTTTTCCGCACCGATTCCGTCCCCGGTGTGGAGGAGTGGAAGCGGTTCCTGTGGCTGATGCAGACGCCGCTGGCCGGTCCCGAGGCGTTCTACAAGCACGAGATGTACCGCTACGTCCGTGACCGGACGCCGCATATCAAAGCCATGCTTCTGGGCGGCGGGGCCGATGAATTCAACGGCGGTTACTCCAAGGGCATCGCGGGCGGCGGTGAATGGCCCGATTTCCTGGACAACCTGGACCGTATGGCGGTCCGCCGGGACCAGTACCGCAGCCCCGAACTGGGTGCCTGGTGGGACGTCCCCGGCCTGCCGCTGGTCAAGTCCTCGGTGCTGCGCGACGCCGCCGGGCGCCCGGCCCACGAGCCGTACGAGGCGCTGTTCCGCTGGAAGTACCGCGATGTGCAGCAGTACAACTGCTGGCACGAGGACCGCTCGGCGGCCGGCAACGGCATCGAGGCCCGGGTGCCGTTCCTCGACCACCGCCTCATCGAGCTGGTGGCCGCGGTCCCCGGGCCGCTGCGCCCCCGCCTGATCTGGGACAAGCAGGTTCTGCGGCGTTCCCTGGCCGGCCACCTGCCCGACGAGCTGGTGCAGCGCCCCAAGGGCCCCTTCTTCTACGGGGAAGGCGTCCGGCACACCTACCGCGCCTTCGGCGCCATGCTCGCCCAGGACGGCGGCCGGCTGCTGGAGGAGGCGCTGAGCGGACCCGGCGCCCGGGAGTTCCTGGACGCGGACAACCTGCGGGCCACGCTGCGGCAGCTGCAGGCCAACCCCTCGTCCGGACATGTGGAGTTCCTGCTCTCGGCGGTCAACCTCGGCCTGCTGGAGCAGATGACCGCCTCGCTGCCCGCCCCGCACGTCCAGGTGGCCAAGGCCCCCGTGCCGCAGTCGGTCCCGGTGGGCGACTGGGACACCGACGCGGAGAAGATCGAGGCGGAGGTCGTACGGCGGCCCCCCGTCGACCCGCGGACCCGCGCGGCGGTCGCGGACAATGTGCTGCTGCTCAAGGACCCCGCCGAGCCGTCGGTCTGGTACGTGACCATCGACGGCGAGATCGAGTACGTCCTGGACGAGGACGAGCTGCCCGAGTGGCCCGCCGTGCTGCGGGCGCTGGACGGCGCGCGCACGATCGGCGAAGTGCTCGACGGGCTCGGGCACAGCCTGGAGGCCGTGCACGACGAGCTCGCCGACGCCATTGACCTGGGGATCGTGGTGACCGCGGAGGCGGCGCCATGACCACGGCTGCCGGCCGGGCGGGGAGCGACGGGAGCCGGCAACGCCGCTCCGTCCCCACCTTCGCACCGGCCGGCTGGCGGCCCGAGCCCCGGCAGCTGATGGCCGCCGCCACGGTGGCGGCCTTTGCCGTGGGGCTGTGGACCGTGGGCCCGTCCGCCCTGCGGGTGGTGGCCGCCTTGCTGGTGGCCGAAGCCGTGCTGATGGGCCTGCCGTGGCGGGTGCCGCGGGGCGGGCGCAGCGGCGCGAGCATCTGGGCGGAGACGCTGGCCGGTCTGGTGGCGCCCCTGGGCGCGCTGGTGCTCACCGCGTGCACGGCTCCCCCGTGGCTCACCCGGTCCGGGGAGTGGTGGTGGTTCGCCGTCGCGCTCGCCGTCGGCGCCGGGCTGGTCATGCTGAGCGGGCTGCGTCCGGCCGGGCTGTTCACCGGTGAACTCGCCTTCGTGCTGGGGCCCACGCCGCGCTCCCACGGCAGCGCCCGCGCCTTCGCGGGCGCGGTGGGCGCCGTCGGGGAGGAGATCCTGTTCCGCGCCCCCGTGCTGATGGTGGCGGACCCGGCGCTGCTGGGGCTGCTGGCGGCGACGGCCTTCGTGGCGCAGCACCACATCCAGCCGGGCGCCAACCGGCGCGGCACGGTCCGCTCCACGGCGGTGGAGATCGCCGGGGCCGTGGCGCTGCTCGCCCTGACCCTGGCCTCGCAGTCGGTCTACCCGGCCCTGCTCGCTCACCTCGTCAACAACATCCCTCAGATCGTCATCGAACTACAGCGTGAGAACGAGGACAGGAGCTGGTCGTGAAACCGGACTTGGACGGGTGCCTGGACGCACTCAGGCGCAAGGACCTGGCCCCCGACGACCCGGTCGCCGTCGTGGTGGTCGGCTCGCTCACCCGGGGCTGGGCACACGCCGCGAGCGACGTCGACCTCTACGTCCTCACCGACGCCCCGTGCCGGATGCCGGGGGCCCGGACGGTGGCGGTGCCGCTCACCCCGGACACCGTCACCTCGGTGGACTTCACCGACGGCGGCCGGCGGTACGAGGTGACGTACTGGACCGACGCCCAGGTCGGCCAGATGCTGGACAAGGTCACCTGGGACGCCTTTGATTCCGATGAATCCTCGCTGCGCATCCTCACCTCCCACGAGGAACTGTTCCTGGAGCGCCTGTCCGGCGGTATGGCGCTGACCGGCGCCGACTGGCTCAAGCGGCGCGCCGAGCAGCTGCACGACTCCGCCTACCGGGCGTTCGTGTCGACCCGCTCGCTGTCCGAGGCGGACGGCAAGGTCGAACAGGCGCTGGGCATGCTGGAGTCCGGCGACACCCACAGCGCGGTGCTCGCCGCCAAGGTCGCCTTCCAGCAGGCCACCGACGCCCTCCTGGACAGCCACGGCGTCTACGGCACCCACACGCCCAAGTGGCGCGCCCGCCGGGTGCAGGACGCCGGTCTCGACGTCCTGCCCTTCGAGCGGTACTGGGCCCTGGAGACCATGGCCGGCTTCGACCCGCAGCGCCCCGAGGACTGGGTGCGCCGGACCGTCGAGTTCTGCAAGGACCTGTCCCTGGAGGTGGAGATCTGATGGCAGCGCCTCATGCCTTCGGCCCCGAAGCGGTGCCGCGGCGCAGCATGACCGCCCGGATGCGCAAGTTCCGCGGCAAGCTCATCGTCGCCGGCGGCCCGCACGCCGTCGAGCTCGACGAGATCGGGACGTTCGTGTTCAAGCGGGTCGACGGCTCGACCACCGTCCAGGGCATCGCCGAGCAGCTTGCCGCCGAGTACGACGTCTCCGTGCAGGTGGCCGCCGAGGACATCGGCGAACTGCTCGCCGACCTCGCCGGCAGCGGCGTGGTGGAAGCGACCGCGCCGTGACCGTCACCGGTCCGGCGGCTGCTGCCGCCGGGTGTGCGTAGGTCCGGACCGTAGTGGCGAAGGGAGATCTCCTATGTGCGGAACCGCGGGCATGTTCGTGGGCTGTGCGGCGCTGACCCAGTGCCCCAGGCAGCTGCTGCTGCACCGGGTGGCCGCCGACGACGCCCCCGAGCCGCCCCCGGCTCCCGGCGACTACCGCAGCCCGTTCCGCAACTGGCACGAGCGCGCCGCCGTGCGGCAGTCACCGCGCCGGACCCTGCGCGAGGACGAGTCCGGCCGCCACTACTTCCCGCCGGAGCTCGTCCCCCTCACCCAGCACCCGCTGGTGAAGGAGCTGCCCGCGGCGGTGCACGAGGAATTACTCGTCCAACACCTCTACCGCTACCTGGACTTCACGGCACGGCTGGAGTCCCTGGTGGTCAACCGGACGGTGCTGTCCATCGCGCAGGGCTCCGTCGGCGTGGAACTCCCGGACGAGATGCGGTTCGACGCGTACAAGATCTACTGCGACGAGGCGTACCACACGCTGTTCTCCGTCGACCTGGCGCGACAGGTGGAGCAGCGGACCCGGATCGCGCCGCGGCTGCCGCGGCAGCCGTTCTTCCTGGACCGGCTGCACCGGCTGCTCGATGAACTCCCGCCCGCGGACGGCGCGCTGGCCGAGATCCTTTTCGTGGTGGTGTCGGAGACCCTGATCTCCGCGAGCCTCGCCGAGATCCCCGACAGCTCCGAGGTGGTGGCCGCGGTCTCCGGGACCGTACGCGACCACGCCGGTGACGAGGGGCGCCACCACGCGTACTTCGCCATCTTCCTGCGGCACATGTGGGGTCAGCTCTCGCCGGCGGAGCGGCGTGCCGCGGCACGGCTGGTGCCCCGGCTCATCACGACGTTCCTCCACCCGGACCTGCCCGCGATCCGGGAGGAACTGATCCGCTACGGGCTGGGCGAGGACGACGCGCACCGCGTCGTGGCGGAGACCTACCCGCCGGAGATCCTCAGCCAGCACCTTGCCGCCATGTCCCGGCAGACCGTGCGCTACTTCGAGTCCCTGGGCGCATTCGACGACGCGCGGGCGCTCGAGGAACTGCACGTCCACGGGATCAGGAAATGAAAGAGAGATTTCACAGCCCATGAATGAGACGCCAGCCCTCCCGGTCGAGGTGCACTGCCACGGTTTCGGCGAGGTGGACTTCTCGGAGTTCTCCCAGTTGGATCTCGCCCTGCTCGACCGCAGATCCGCCGAGGAAGGCGTGGTGTGCATCCCCACGCTCTATCTCCACCGGTCCGCGCTCGAGCAATTCGAGTGGTTCATGCAGCGGTACGCCGACCTGCGCCGTCACGGCAAGCTGCCGCACATCCCCGGCATCGCGCTGGAGGGGCCGCTGCTCGCCAGCCACGGCGGCACCCCCGAGGCGACCGTCTGGGCCCCCACCCGCCACGAGTGGGAGCGTCTGGCCAGGCTCGGCGACCTCGGGCTGGTCTACACCGTGATGTCGCCCGACGCGTTCACCACCGCCTCGGGCCTGTACGACAACCTCGACGACCGGCACCCGCGGCTCGACTGGATCGTCCCGCAGCTGCTGGCCCACGGGGTGCGGCCCGCGCTGGGGCACTTCACCCGGCAGGATCCCGTCGCCGGCGCCGAACTCGTCCGGGACATCGTCGACCTCGCCTGGCAGAGCGAGTGGACGGGCAGCGGTGCGCGGGTGATCACCGACCACCTGTTCAACGACATGCCGCTGACCATCAAGCACGCCTTCCGCACCTCGGCCGCGCGGGCCAGGCGGGAGAGCACTCTGACCGCGTACGACCTGCCGAACTGGACGCTGGCCGATATGGATCAGATCGCCGGTCCGGTGCCTGCCGCGATCATGAACGAGGCGGCCGCCGGACGGATCGCGGCCTGCATCAACTTCGACGGCGAGCATGTCGACCTGGCCATCGCCGCCCGCGCCGCCGAGCTGATGGGCCACGCCAACACCATGCTGATGACCGACCGCTGCGACTCCGCGCGGATCGGCGGCCAGGCCCTGCACCAGACCGACGACAACGGGCTCTGGTACCAGGACGGCGGCATCGTCGCGGCCGGCTCGCAGCCCCTGGCCCGGCAGACCCGCAACGCCCAGGGGCAGGGAGTGGCCGCCGATCCGCTGTGGCAGCTGGTCGGCGGCACGGCGCACCGCGCCTTCGGGACCCAGGCGGACGGACCGGGGCTGCGGCCCGCCGCCCTGTCCGCGCAGCAGTGAGCGCACTGCCCGCCCGGGCGCCGGCGCTCCCTCGGCACAGCACCCTCACGGCGAACACAGGAGAAAGCGATGCTTGATGAACTGGACCGGCTGACCGTCGACTGGTCGGACCTGCACAAGGCGCGGGCCCAGACGAACGAGATCCTCACGGCCCTCGCCGAGGACAAGCAGACCATGACGCATCTGCTGGAGCGCGCCCGTGAGGAGGAGGACCTTTTCGACAAGTGCGAACACCACAAGCTGCTGGACAAGCTGGTGGTCTACGACGCACTGGACCGTGGGTTCCGTATCCGGGTGCATGTCTCGACGGAGGATCACCGGGACCGTCCGCACGACCACCGTTTCACCTTCACCTCCCTCATCCTGCGTGGTCACTACCGTCACGTGCGCCATCAGTTGGTGGGGCGTCCGGAGGGGGTCCCGGAGGACGCCCAGGACGACTTCGACGCCCAGGACTCCGATCTGCGGGTGATCCCCCGGTTTGTGACCAATGAGGTCGCCGGCAACTGCTACACGCTGCATCACTCGGAGATCCACACCACCTACACCACCCCCAACACCGTCTCCCTCTTCCTGCGCGGTCCCGCGGAGAAGGAGCGCTCGCTGATCACCGAGCGGGAGACCGGCCGGGTGTGGTGGCGGTTCGGTGAGGACAAGGAGAAGGCGGCCCGTAAGGGCAGCAAGCGCATCAGCAAGGCGTATTTCGACGAACTCACCGCGCGGTTGCGGGGAATGGAGGTCCTGTGATGACCAGCGCGACGGCCGACCGCACCCAGGCCGCGGTGTCCTTGATGGAGTCCCTGCCGACGGTGCGCTGGGACGACATCGAGTCCGCGGCGGAGGTCACCGAGCGGATCGCCCGCCGCCTCGGTGACGACCCCGAGCTGCTGGGCACCCTCGTCGAGCGGGTCCGGCGCACTCCGGAGCTGCGGGAGAAGTGTGAGTGCCACGCCCTGGACGACAAGATCGTGCTGTGGGACGACCAGGAGAAGGGCCTGCGGATCAGGCTGCGGCTGGCCAACACCGACCAGTACGAGCGGGTGCACAATCACCGCTACAGCTTCACCGCCTACATCCTGCGCGGCGCCTACCGGCACACCCTCTACGCCACCGACCAGCCGCTGGACGAGAGGGCCGACGTCAACCGTTTCTGGCCGTACTTCGTGCGGGAGGAGGCCGAGGGCCGCTGCATCACGCTCGATCATGAGCAGCTGCACACCACCATCACCGAGCCCGAGACGATCTCGCTGATGATCCAGAGCCCCGCGCGCAAGGACCGGGCCTTCATGATCCGCCGGTCGGACGGTCAGGTGTGGTACCGGCTGGGGGCGGCCGAGGAGAGTGCGGAGCGGCGCCGCGAGGTCCGCATGTCGGATGAGCGGTTCGAGCACTGGGCCGGGCGCCTGCGGGCGATGGGCGTCCTGTGACCGTCCAGGAAGGCGTGCTGCGCTACGGCGACTCGCCGTGGCAGCGGATCGATCTGTACACCCCCGTGCAGGGCCCGGTGCGCAGCGCGGCCGTGATCTTCCACGGCGGGTTCTGGCGGCACGACCGTATCGCCCGCGACCTGGAGCCGCTGGCGGTGGCGCTGGTGCGGCGCGGGTGCGCCACCGCTGCGGTGGAGTACCGCCCGGCCTGGGACGGCGGGCAGTGGCCGGCGGCCGCCGAGGACGCCACCGAGGCGCTGGAGCGGCTGGACGCCGCCGGTGCGCCCTGGCGGGACGCCACGCTGGTCGGGCACTCCGCCGGGGCGCACCTGGCGCTGTCCGCCGTCGCCGGGCGGGGCACCGGCCGGCGCGCGGTCCTGCTGGCACCCGTCGTCGACCTGGCGCACACCGTCGCGACCGGAACCGGCGGGCCGGCCGTCGGGCACTTCCTCGCCGGACACCTGGCGGCCGGCGGCACCGCCGACGAGGCGACACCCCGGCCCTCGCGGGCCGATCTGGCGTCGCTGACCGTCGTCGAGGCGGCCTGCGACCAGGCGGTGCCCGCCGGGCTGACGGAGTACCAGCTCAAGGGGTGGCGCCACGGCGGGCTGGCCGTGGACCACCACACCGTTCCCGGCGCCCGCCATATGCACCTGGTCAATCCGGAACGGGAGGGCTGCGCGGCGGTGCTGGCGCTGCTGGCCGGTGACCCGGCGGCCGCCGAGGGGAGCGCGTCATGACCGAGGCGGCGCGCCGGGCACGGGTGCTCGGCCCGTCCGGGCCCGGGCGCCCGCTGCGGATCGGCGTGCTGGCCTCGGCGACCGGCGGGAACCTGCGCACGCTGCTGTCCTTGCAGCACACCGCGCCGGACCGTTTCCAGGTCTGCCTGGTCGCCTCCCACGGAGCGCGGGTCGCGGCGCTGGACGTGGCGCGCGAGGCCGGCGTGGAGGCGTGGACCGGCGACTTCGATGCGCACTGCGGCTCGGCGTCGCAGGCGGCCGCCGACGGCCCGGACGCCTTACGCCGCTACCGCGAGCGGGCCCGTTCCTGGCACGACGGGCTGCACTCCCGTATGGCGTCCTGGGAAGCGGACAACGGCCCGTTGGACCTGGTGGTCCTGGCCTACCACCGCTGGATCGAGGGGGCGCTGCTGGACCGCTACGCCCACCGGATGATCAACCAGCATCCGGGCGACCTGAGCGTGCTGACGGACGGCGGCAGCCGGGCGCTGACCGGCAAGGACCCGGTCCGGCTCGCCATGAGCCGGGGACACCGCGCGACCCGGACGTCCTGCTTCCTCGTCGACGGGACCCACGACGGCGGCGCCGTGCTGTGCATGGGACCCCCGGTGCCGGCCGGCGGCCGCCGCCCCACCGCCGAGGGCGCCTGGCAGCAGGAACTGCTCCAGAAGGAACGGAGCGACCGCCCCTGCCTGGAGTGGACGGTGCGCGCCTTCGCCGACGGGCGCCTGGCCGTGGACGACGCATGCCACGCCGACGGCAGCCGGGTGGTGCTGGTCGACGGGGAGGTCACCCCGCTCGGAGGAAAGAGACTCGATGACACAGACGACTGACGCGGTATGCCGCTCGGCGGTCGCGGCCGGCGCGCTCGGCGCACTGACGGCCGACCCCGACAAGCGCGAGCTGTACCGCTACGACACCTACGCCCGCGAGGGACTGGACTCCTTCGCCGCCATGGGGGCGCTGGAACGCACCCGGGGCGTGACGTTCGTGGCGCTCAAGCCCGACGCGGTCGCCGGGCGGCGCTGCCGGCAGCTCCTGGACGTGCTCCACGAGGAGGGCTGGTTCCCGCTGGCGGCGACCACGGTGCGCTTTGCGCCGCTGCTGACCCGGGAGCTGTGGCGCTACCAGTTCAACGCCGCCTCGCGGCAGCGCATCGCGGTCGTCGACCACCTGCTCGGCTCGGGCCCCTCGCTCCTGGTGCTGCTGGGCGACGCCCGGCGCCCCGCGTGGATGCCCGCCAGCGTCCGGCTGACGGCCGCCAAGGGCAGCGCGGACCCCGAGGCCGCGCACGGCCGGGATCTGCGGACCCGGATCGGCCGGGTGAACGGCCTGTTCAACTTCATGCACACCGCGGACGACCCGGCCGACGTCGTCCGCGAGCTGCAGCTGTTCTCCTACCAGACCGGCTGGCAGTGGTGCCGCGAGGCGCTGACCTCGCAGGGCCCCGCGCAGCCGCCCGCGCCCGGCAGCGGCCCCGCGCACGACCTGCTGCCCCAGCTGGAGGCCGCCATCCCCCGGCACGACCTGGACCTGGCCCGGTCCCTGCGCCGCCTGGAGCGCGGCACCGGCGCCTGGGCCCAACTGGCCACCACCGCCGCCGCACCCGAGCACATCGGCACCTGGCTGGCGGAACTGGCCCGTACCCCGCTCCCGCACGGCAGCGCCCGCTGGGACGTGCTGTCGGTGCTCACCGGCTGGATCGACTGCAACGAACCGGGTGTGACACCCCTGCTGCCCACGTCGTCGGCCGCCGCCTGGGAGCCCGCCGCACCCGATGAGAACCCGACCGAGAAGGAGGCCGAACGGTGCCTGTCCTGAACACCGGCGCGCAGCGCACGCAAATACCGCCCTTCGCGGGCGCGGGCAACCTGATCTACCGCTCCGCGCAGGTCCCCCGCTTCGTCGGCGGCCAGGGCTGTTTCCTCCGAGCGGCCGACGGGCGACGGTATCTGGACGCCGAGGCCGCCAACGGAACCCTCTCCTGGGGATACGACAGCGAGCTGCTGCGCGAGGCGCTGAACCGCTGCATGGAGCTGCCGGCCCTCCCGTCGTTCTGCGAGTCGGAGCTGCGCCTGGCCGTCCTGGAGCGCATCGAGCGGCTGTGCTCCGAGGCCGTGGGGGTGCCCGGCCGGGTCGAGCTGGACCTGGGCGGCGCACAGGGCATGGAGACCGCGCTGCGCATCGCCTTCAGCAACAACGGGCCCGGCACGGTCGTGGTCTTCGAGGGCGCCTTCCACGGCCGCTCCGGGGTGACCAGCATGCTCAGCAGCAGCCCGCGCTACCGCGAACTGCTGGCCGCCTGGGGCCTGGAGGTCGTACGGCTGCCCAGCCCCGACTGCCTGCGCTGCCCGCACGCCCGGCCCGCCGGCGGCTGCTCCGGCGGGTGCACGCAGGCCGTCGCCCGCTGGGGCTCGGAGCTGAGCGGGGTCGGCGGCCGCCACCACGGCCGCAAGGTCTCCGCCTTCGTCTTCGAATCCGTGCAGAACGTGGGCGGCATGGTGACGCCCGACTCCGCCCTGCTGCGCGCGGCCGTCGACCACGCCCGTGCCCAGGGCGCCGTGGTCATCGCCGACGAGATCTTCACGGGCATGCACCGGGTGGGCCCCCGCTGGGGATTCCAGCGCGCGGGCGTCAGGCCGGACGTCATCGTGACGAGCAAGGCGCTCACCAACGGCGCGGCCGCGCTGAGCGCCGTGTGGGCCCGCGAACCGCTGGCCGACCCCGAGCACTACCCGCCGGGCAGCCACTCCTCCACCTTCGTCGGGATCCCGCACGCGCTCGCCGTGACGGAGACCGTGCTGGACCGCTGGGAGGCGTGGAAGGACGTGGACAAGGACGTCCTCGCCCTGGAGGACGGTCTGCGCACCCGGCTGCGGCAGCTCGCGGACCGGCACCCCCGGCTCATCAGCCGGACCGATGCCATGGGAGCCACCGCGCGGATCGTGATGAGCGGACACCACGCCGCCCGTATCCGGGAGTTGGGCGCTCACGTCCACCCCGACTGCGGCCTGCTCGTGGCCTCGACCGGGATGGCACCGGACGTCCTCAACATCCACCCGCCGCTGGTGACCGGCGAGGCCGAGCTCGACCTGCTCGCCGAAATCCTCGACCTGGCCTTCGGCGCGCTGGACCGGGAGACCGCGGACGGCCCGGGGAACGGCACGCCATGACCGACGACTTCGACCCCCTGATCTGTATGTGCGCCCATGTCAGGGAGAGCGAGATCCTCGCCGCGGCCGGCCGCGGCTGCCGCGACCTGGCGGCCGTGCGCGAGGAGACCTCGGCCAACACCGGCTGCGGCGACTGCGCCGAGGACGTCGAGGAACTTCTGGCGTACGCCGCGCCGTGACCCGCACCCCGACGGCACGCGGTCGGCATGCATGTGTACCCGTCCGCGAAGGAATCCTCTTCAGCAGTGGAGACCCCGACGTTCCCCCTCAGGAGGCAGAAGGAATGAGAGCGAACGAGGCCGGCGAACCGCGCCGCACGGCCCCCGCTACCCAAGCGGGTATCCGATGACGGCGCAGCACGAGGACGCCGGGACGGACGCGGCAGCCCCGTCCGCGCCCACCGGCGCGCCCGCCTCCACCGGCGCGCCCGCCTCCCGCCGCAGGGGCCTGTCCGTCTTCTGGCGCTACTGGACCGCGTCCACGGTCAGCCAGGCCGGTGACGCGGTCACCACCGTCGCCCTGCCGCTGCTGGCCGTGGGGGCGCTGCAGGCCTCGGCGTTCGAGGTGAGCCTGCTGCCGGCCGCCCAGTACGCCGCCTGGATCGCGATCGGCCTGCCGGCCGGCGTCATCGTGCAGCGCCTCCCGCTGCGCGGCACCCAGGTGGTGATGGACCTCCTCAGGGCGGCCGCCATCGTCTCGGTGCCGGTGGCCTACGCGCTGGGCGTCCTGCACCTGGCACAGCTCGTCGTCGTCGCGCTGGTCATCGGCCTGGCGACGGTGGTCTTCGACGTCGGCAACTCGACGTTCCTCCCCACGATCGTCAGCAAGGACGAGCTGACCGCGCGCAACAGCCTCTCCTCCGCCTCCACTTCGGCGACCCAGCTCGGCGGTCCCTCGCTCGGCGGCGTGCTCGTGCAGTTCTGCGGCGCGGCCCTGAGCCTCGTCGTCGACGCCGTCAGCTACCTGGTCTCGGCCCTGCTCCTGTGGAGCCTGCCCAGGGCCGCCCCTCCGGCGGCGCCGGCGGAGCGCGAGTCGACCGTGGCGCTGATCAAGGAGGGCTGGCGTTTCGTGGCCCACCACACGGTGATCCGTCCCTGTGCGGCGGCCGCGACCCTGACCAATTTCATCCTCGGCGGCCTCATGGCGCTGACGCCCGTCTTCCTTGTGCGGACGCTGCACGCCCCCGCGAGCCTCGTCGGCCTCCTGATCGCCGCCGAGGGCCTGGGCAGCCTGATCGGGGCGACGCTCACCACCCGCCTCGTGAACCGGCTGGGCAGCGCCCGCACCCTGGTGTACGGCACGTTCGCCGGGGCGGCGTGCGCCCTCCTGATGCCGCTGGCGCAGGCGGGCCGGGGACTGCTCCTCTTCGCCCTGGGCAGTATGGGATTCGGGGCCGCGGCGGTGGTGATGAGCATCCTCACCCGTACCCACCGGCAGACCGTGACCCCCATCGAACTGCTGCCCCGTGTCATGGCCACCGTGCGCTTCATCTCCTGGGGAGCCATCCCCGTCGGCGCGCTGGTGGCCGGTGCCGCGGCCACGGCACTGGGCAACCGGGGCGCCGTCTGGGTGATGTGCGCGCTGGCCTTCCTGGCGCCGCTGGCCTTGTGGAGCAGCCCCATCCGGCGGATGCGCGACCTGGCCTGACGGCGTCGGCCGGGGCCGGGCACCCCGTGCACGGTGTACGCCAACGGGCCGTGTCCGCCGCCTCGTACGGGGCGGGACACGGCCCGGTGCGGTGCCCGTGGCCGGTGGTCAGGCCGTGGTGCCGCCGCCGTGTTCGTCGGCCTCGGACTGCTTGGCCTGGATCTCCGGGTCGAGCGAGGCGCCCTCGCTGCCGTCGACCGAGCTCAGCCGCTCGCGGTCGCTGACCTCGGTGGGTGCCGGCGGCTCGACCAGCCAGTCCGGGTTGGCCTGCTTGTCCCACCACTTCCAGGCGGCGACCGCGCCGCCGGCCAGGATGCCCAGCACGGCAAGGCGCTTGGCGAGCTTGCCGCACTTGGCCCGCCGGCTGTGCTTCTTCTGGAGCTTGGCGATCTCGGCGGCCGTGACCTGGCCGCGGAGGGCGGCGAGCGCGGCGGTACCACGGGCGAGGGCTTCGTCGCGTACCGGTTCGGCCGCGGCGCGCGCGTGGGTCACGGCGTTCTCCAGCCGCGGCGCCGTGTAATCGGCCGCCTGGCGGGCCGCCTTGCGGGTCCGGCAGGCCGCCCGGGTCGCCGCCGCGTCCACCTTGGGCGGCAGGGTGCCACGGGCGTGCTCGATACGCGGGTGCAGATGGGTGTCGTACTGCGTACGTGCCTGGTGGGCGGCCTCGGCCACCTTGGGAGCCGCTCGCGTCCGGGCCTCGTGAGCGAAGTGCACGGCGGCGTCCTTGGCCGTACCGGCATAAGGAGCTACCACCTCCGCGGCGTGCCGCACGCTGTCCTTGGCCGTACCGGTCGCGGCGCGCACGCTGTCCTTGCGGGTCACGGGATCCTCCTCCTCGGTGGCGTATCCGGGGCTTGGGGGCTGGTCCCCCGTGTCTGCTGTATCGCCTGTCCACCCGTTTGAAGATCATGCCCGCTCATGCGTCGTACGGCATGTGCGAGCGGGCATCCGGGTCATTGCAGACGTTCCGGAGCCTTGTGGACGACAATGCCACGATTTTCCGCTCCGGGCGGTGGAAATCCGTACGAAGAGCGTCAGCGGCGGCGGCCGGACGGTGCGTACGACGCGGCGCGAGGGGCGTGAAGGGGGCGTGGCCGGGCGTGGGCGAAACGCGGCGCGCAGCTGGGCGAGGGGCCGCGGTCGGGCCCTGGGAGGGCCGGTCCGTGCGAGGATCGGGAACCGTCAGCGAAGACTTATGGAAGGTAGATCGTGGCTGAGCAGCTCTACGCCACCCTGAAGACCAACCAGGGCGACATCGAGATTCGGCTCCTGCCGAACCATGCCCCCAAAACGGTCAAGAACTTCGTCGAGCTCGCCAAGGGCGAGCGGGAGTGGACCCACCCGGCGACCGGCAAGAAGTCCACGGACCGGCTGTACGACGGCACCGTCTTCCACCGGGTGATCAGCGGTTTCATGATCCAGGGCGGCGACCCGCTGGGCAACGGCACCGGTGGCCCCGGTTACGAGTTCGGGGACGAGTTCCACCCCGACCTGGCCTTCAACAAGCCGTACCTGCTGGCCATGGCCAACGCCGGTCCCGGCACCAACGGCTCGCAGTTCTTCATCACCGTCGGCGCGACGGCGTGGCTGACCGGCAAGCACACCATCTTCGGTGAGGTCGGCAACGAGGCGAGCAAGAAGGTCGTCGACGCCATCGCCGGCACCCAGACCAACCCGAGCACCGACCGTCCCGTCAAGGACGTCGTCATCGAGTCGGTGGTCGTCGAGACCCGCTGAGCCGCGTCGCGCCCCGGCCGGATCCGGGGAACCATTGCGCCCCGCCCGGTCGTACATCAGGCGGGGCGCGAGGCTCGTCCGGGACGGGCCGGTCAGGGTGACGCGTGGATGCGCCCGGACGGAGAAGAGGACGAGGGACGGATGACCCAGGTGCCAGGCAGCCCGCACACGCCGCAGGACGCGCAGGGCGACGGCGGCCTGCCCGGCTGCTCTCGCCACCCGGACCGCCCGACCGGAGTCCGCTGCACCCGCTGTGAGCAGCCGATATGCCCGGAGTGCATGGTCAGCGCCTCGGTCGGCTTCCAGTGCCCGGCCTGTGTCCGTAGCGGCAGCGGCACCGGCCACCCGCCGGGGGCGACGGCTCCGCGCACCCTCGCGGGCAGCACCCTCGCAGCCGATCCGCGGCTGATCACCAAGATCCTGCTGGGCCTGAACGCCGCGGTCTTCATCGCCGTCTATCTGAGCGGCGGCGAAACGGGCTGGCTGCTCGGCCGTCTCGACCTGGTGGGGCTCGCCGCCGACCCGGGGCAGTTCCGGCTGGTCGGGGTCGCGGAAGGCCAGTGGTACCGCCTGCTGACCGCGATGTTCCTGCACGCGCAGATCGCCCACTTCGCGTTCAACATGCTCTCGCTGTGGTGGCTGGGACCTCCGCTGGAGGCGGCGCTCGGCCGGCTGCGGTTCACCGCGCTCTATCTGCTCGCCGGCCTGGGCGGCAGCGCCCTGTCGTATCTCCTCGCCGCGCAGAACCAGCCCTCGCTGGGTGCGTCCGGCGCGATCTTCGGGCTGCTCGGTGCGACCGCGGTGCTGCTGCGGCGGCTGAATTACGACATGAAGCCGGTGCTGATCCTGCTCGGCCTCAACCTGGTCTTCACGTTCCTGTGGCCGAACATCTCCTGGCAGGCCCATGTCGGCGGCCTGGTGGTGGGCGCCGCGGTGGCGTTCGGGATGGTGCATGCGCCGCGGGACCGCCGGACCCTGGTGCACACCGCGACCTGTGTGGCCGCCCTGCTCGTGATCGTCGCGGTGGTGTGGGTACGGACCCTTCAGCTGCTGGGCTGAGGGGCCCGTACCGTCACGTTGTCCACAGTGCGTGGCCGATCTTGTGCATGCTGTGCGAAACCTCTGTTCCGGCCCGCCTGGCCTGCGTTTCCCCAGTAAGGATGCGGGGAGACGCCGGCCGGGGGAGGGTGCCGCCGATCACACCGGCGTCAACCTCCGGAAGGTTATCCACAGATCTTCTGAAGTTTTCCCCGGCTGTGGATAACCGTGTGGATGGCCTTGGGCAGGGCTTGTGCTACTTCCACTGTGTGGATACGCCGAAGCCCACCGCGATGAAGCCGAAGCCGCACACGATGTTCCAGTTGCCCATGGCGCCGATCGGCAGATCGCCCTCGGACACGTAGAACATCACGATCCACACCAGCCCGATGAGGAACATCGCCAGCATCAGTGGCGCCACCCAACCGCGCCCTGAGTTCATCTTCAGGTTGGTGGTCTTCGCCGGCGGCGGCGAGAAGTCGTCCTTCTTCTTGCGGATCCGTGACTTCGGCACGAGGAACTCTCCTGTCGATGCGCTGCTCCCCCGCTCTCTGCTTGGCGCCGGCGGGCGGTGCCCCCATCCGCGGGGGAGGGTACGAGGGGTGCGCCGGGGCACGGACGCGGTGGGGAGCGGATTCCTTTTCCCGGGCGTCCGTTAGCGTAGTGCTTCCGCGGCGCCGTAAGGAGTAAGGGTACGTTGAGCAATTCCGCTGACTCGCCCCACCGCCCCTCTCTCCCTCGCCTGCGGCCCGTGCGGTTCCTCACCCTCATGGTGTTCGCACTCGCCGGGCTGCTGTTCTGGCTGAGCTTCGACACCGCACGCGGCACCAACCTGCGCTCGGACGACTCGATGCTGCGGCTGTCCGACCTCATCCAGGAGCGCAGCCACAAGAACGGCGCCCAGGACGACCGCAACGCCACCCTGCGTGCGGAGGTCGACGCCCTCGCGCGGCGCGACAACGGCAACTCCAAGGCCGAGGAAGCCAAGGTCAGGGCGCTGGAGAAGAACGCCGGCACCAAGCCGCTGAAGGGCCAGGGCGTGACGGTCACCCTGACCGACGCCCCGCCGAACGCCACCGCCAAGATCCCCGGGGTGCCCCAGCCGCAGCCCAACGACCTGGTCATCCACCAGCAGGACCTGCAGGCCGTGGTGAATGCCCTGTGGCAGGGCGGCGCCAAGGGCATCAGGGTCATGGACCAGCGGCTGATCTCCACCAGCGCGGTGCGCTGCGTCGGCAACACCCTGATCCTCCAGGGCCGGGTCTACTCCCCGCCGTACAAGGTCACCGCCGTCGGCGACCGTGAGGCCCTGACCAACGCGCTGACCGCCTCCCCCGCCATCCAGAACTACCTCCAGTACGTGAACGCCTACGGCCTGGGCTGGAAAGTCGACCAGCACGAAGCGGTGACTCTTCCCGGCTACTCCGGCACAGTGGATCTGCACTACGCACAGCCTGTGAAGCCGTAGCCCGCACGCCGCGGGGCGGCGGGAGGGGCGGGGGCCGGATGACGCTGCGGAGCCGGACGGCGGTGCGGTGGATCGTGCGGACGCTCAGCGAAATCTGCGTCACCGCCGGCGCGCTGATCGTGCTGTTCGTGGTCTATATCCTCTTCTGGACCGGCGTACGGGCCGACAGCGCCATGGACGGCGAGATCGGCAAGCTCCGGCACCAGTGGTCCACGGACCCGGTCACCGGCCCCGGCGGCACACCGGCCCCCGACGGGAAGCCGGCCCCCGGCGGCACGCCCGCCCCCGACGCGGGGGCCCGCCGCTACGCACCGGGCGCTTCCTTCGCCGTGATGTACATCCCGCGCCTGGGCGCCGACTGGGCCAAGCCCGTGCTCGAAGGCACCGCGACCGACGTCCTCCAGCGCGGCCTGGGCCATTACGACCGCACCGCGCACCTCGGGCAGACCGGCAACTTCGCCGTCGCCGGCCACCGCCGCACGTACGGCGACCCCTTCAAGGACTTCCCACGGCTGCGCCCCGGCGACGCCGTGGTGCTGACCGACGGCGCGACCTGGTACACCTACCGCATCGACCGCCGGCCCTATACGACGCTGCCCGGCGACATCGGGGTGATCGACCCCGTACCGCCGAAGTCCGGATTCCACGGCCCCGGCCGCTATCTCACGCTCACGACCTGCGAGCCGGAATGGGGCCACAGCCACCGGCTGATCGCCTGGGGACACCTCGATTCCACCCAACCCGTGGCACAGGGAAGGCCATCGGCTTTGACCGGCTGACCCACCTGTGCCCGCCCTCGCCCCTTACTCTGGTGTCGCAATCGTCATCGGCATCGGCATCGGCAAGGGGACAGCGACAGCATGTACGGCTGGATCTGGCGGCATCTGCCGGGCAACACCTGGGTGAAGGCACTGATTTCCCTGGTGCTCGCGCTGGCGGTCGTTTTCGTACTCTTCCAGTACGTCTTTCCGTGGGCGGAGCCGCTGCTCCCCTTCAATGACGTCACTGTCGACCAAGGGATGGCAGCCGTCCGATGACCGCACGGATTCTCGTCGTCGACAACTACGACAGCTTCGTCTTCAACCTCGTCCAGTACCTCTACCAACTGGGTGCCGAATGCGAGGTGCTGCGCAACGACGAGGTCGAGCCGCGGCATGCGCGGGACGGCTTCGACGGCGTGCTGCTGTCCCCCGGTCCCGGTACCCCCGAGCAGGCCGGCGTCTGCGTCGACATGGTCAAGCACTGCGCGGACACCGGCGTCCCGGTCTTCGGTGTGTGCCTGGGCATGCAGTCGATGGCGGTCGCATACGGCGGCGTGGTGGACCGGGCGCCCGAGCTGCTGCACGGCAAGACCTCGCCCGTCCTCCATGAGGGCGCCGGGGTCTTCGCCGGCCTGCCCTCCCCGTTCACCGCCACCCGCTACCACTCCCTCGCCGTCGAGCCCGATACCGTCCCCGATGAACTGCTCGTCACCTCCTGGACGGAGGCCGAGGAGGTCCCCGGCGGGCGGATCGTGATGGGGCTGCGGCACCGCGAACTCCCGGTCGAGGGTGTGCAGTTCCACCCCGAGTCGGTGCTGACGGAGTGGGGGCACCGGATGCTGGCCAACTGGCTCGTCGAATGCGGCGACGAGGGAGCGGTGGAGCGCTCCACGGGGCTGGCCCCGGTGGTCGGCAAGGCCGGCGCGTGACCGACCTGCGCCCCGGGCGTGAAGGGAGATCCTACGAGCCGGACGGTTCGCAGCGGTCGTACGGGCCGCAGCAGTCGTACGGGCCGGAGGAACCGCAGGGATCACAGGATCCGTACGGGTACCCCGATGCGTTCGAGGCGGCGGTGGAGCAGCTCGACGACCCGCTGAACGATCCGCTGCCGGGCCAGGCGGCCCCACCGGGACCCGCGCCCGCTCCGTACGGGCAGCCGGGCCGGGGGCGACGGCGGGGCAAGGCGGCTCAGGAGGGCGGGAGCCAGGGCTCACCGTGGTTCCGCCCGCATCTGGAGCCGGAGAGGCCGTCCCGGCCGGACGGGCAGGCCCACGGCGCCGAGACGGCCCCCTACGGCCAGGGATCCGGCCCCGGCTACTCCCCCCGCCCCGCGGCGACCGACTCGATATCCCGGCCGTATGCCACACCGGAGACACCGGCACCGCCCGCTCCCGCGCCCGCCGTGCACCCCGATCCTGCCGTCGGCTCCACGCCTGCCGCGCGCCCTGCTCCGGCCGCCGCCACACCATGGCAGGGCGACAACGAGACCATGGCGCTGCGTCAGGCGGAGCAGCCCGACGATGAGGCCGTTTCACGTGAAACGGACACCTCGGTTTCACGTGAAACCGAGACATCGGCATCCACCGCGGCATCCACTTCGGCTTCCGGCGGCCGGGCGGCCCGGCGGAAGGCCGCTCAGGAGGCCGCCAAGCGCGGAGGGCGGCGCGGGCGCCACAGCGGCGCGGCCGCCGCCACAGCAGCGGCTGCGACCGCCTCTGAAGCGACGCCCGCCCCCATGTCCCGGCTGGAGGCCCGGCAGGCCGCGCGCGCCGCCAAGGACAGCCCCAGCCTGATCGCCAGCCGCGCGCTGGGCGAAGTGTTCATCACCCTCGGCGTGCTGATGCTGCTGTTCGTCACCTATCAGCTCTGGTGGACGAATGTGAGGGCCGAAGAGGAGGCGGGCGGCGCTGCCACCAATCTGCAGCACGAGTGGGACAAGGGCGGCGGCGAGAAGAAGAATCTCGTGGACGGTGAGCGCTTCGGGATCATGTACATCCCGAAGCTGGATGTGAAGGCCCCGATAGCCGAGGGCATCGACAAGCACCGTGTGCTGGACCACGGCATGGTCGGTCACTACGACAAGAACAGCGGGATCAAGACGGCGATGCCCTGGGACAAGAAGGGCAACTTCGCAGTGGCGGCGCATCGCAATACGCACGGCGAGCCGTTCCGCTACGTCAACAAACTGACCAAGGGCGACAAGATCGTCGTCGAGACGAAGAGCTCGTACTACACCTACGAGATGGAGAGCATCCTCCCGCAGACGTCTCCGAGCAACACCAGCGTGATCGGCCCCGTGCCGCCCGGTTCGGGATTCACCGGACCCGGCCGCTACATCACCCTGACGACCTGTACCCCGGAGTTCACCAGTACCTATCGGATGATCGTCTGGGGCAAGATGGTCGACGAGCGGCCGCGGAGCAAGGGCAAACCGGATGCGCTCGCCGGCTGAGTGAACACAAGAGGGGTGCTGCGCGGTGACTGCAACCGGAACCGACGAGGAATGCGACCGGTCCGCGCCGCCGCCGCCCGAGCCGCGCCGGGTGCGCAGGGCCATCGCCGCCGCCATCAGCGTCATCGGTGAGCTGCTGATCACGGCCGGAGTGATCCTGGGCCTGTTCGTCGCCTACTCGCTGTGGTGGACCAACGTCCTGGCCGACCGCGCCGCGCACCAGCAGGGCGACCAGGTCCGCAAGCACTGGGCGAGCAACGGCCCCAAGGGCCCGGGGAAGCTGGACACCAAGGACGGCATCGGCTTTCTGCACGTACCGGCGATGGACAACGGCGAGGTCCTGGTCAAGAAGGGCACCGACTCCGAGATCCTGAACGAGGGCGTGGCCGGTTACTACACCAAGCCGGTCAAGTCGGAGCTGCCGGAGGACAAGAAGGGCAACTTCACCCTCGCCGCGCACCGTGACGGCCACGGCGCGAAGTTCCACAACATCGACAAGCTCAAGGACGGCGACCCGATCGTCTTCGAGACGAAGGACACCTGGTACGTCTACAAGGTGTTCGCGACGCTGCCCGAGACCTCGAAGTACAACGTGGACGTCCTCGACGACATCCCGAAGGAATCCGGCAAGCACAAGGCGGGCCGCTTCATCACCCTCACGACCTGCACCCCGGTCTACACCTCGAACTACCGCTTCATCGTCTGGGGCGAGCTGGAACGCACCGAGAAGGTCGACGCGGACCGCACACCCCCGAAGGAACTCCGCTAGCCGGCCCCGGACCGGACCGGACCGGACCGCGCGCCCAAGAACCTGCCCGACGCCCGCGCGGCACCCTGTGTGCGGTGCGGACAACGAAGAAGCCCCGGCACCCTTCCCAGGGTGCCGGGGCTCCGTGCTTCCTCGTCGCGGGGACCGCTAGTGGTTGCCCCCGAAGGCTCCGCCGAAGATGCCGCCACCGCCGTCATTGCCGCCGTTGCCGTTGCCGCCACCGCCGATGGTGGTCAGCGTCACGGTGGTGGTCTTGGGATCGGACGGCGTGTTGGGCTGCGGGTCCTGGCTGATGACGTGGGCGTTGTCGTCCTGCTGACTGCCGCCGGCGAGCTGGATGTTGGTGAAGCCGGCCTGCTGAAGCGCCTTCTTCGCATCCTTCAGGGACTGGCCGACCACACCCGGAACCGGTGTCTGAGCGCCTGCCTTGCCGACCGTGAGGGTCACGGTGGAGTTCACCTTGGCCTCGGTGTTGCCCGTCGGGCTCTGGTCGAGCACCTTGCCGACCTGGTTGGGGTCGGGGGTTTCCTGCTCGCTCTTGGAGACCTGGAAGCCCAGGTCCTGCAGCTGCTTCTGAGCCGCGGCGAAGTCCTGGCCCTTGACGTCAGGGACCGGCTTCTTCGGGCTCGCCGTGGCGATGGACAGCGTGATCTTCGCGTCCTTGGTCCGCTGCGAGTTCGCCTTCGGGTCCTGCTCCGCGACGGTGCCGGGGTCCCGGTCGGAGATCATGGGCTTGCTCTCGACGTTGGTGAAGCCCTTTTCCTTCAGGTCCGAGCGCGCCTGGTCCTCGGTCAGCCCCGTGACACTGGGCACCGAGACCTTCTCCTGGCCAGTGCACAGCGTGACCTTGATGGGGGAGTTCTTGTCGATCTCCCCGCCGGGCTTCGGGTCCTGCTCGGTGACCTGGCCCTTCTTGACGTTGTCACAGGCCTTGCGGCCCGCCTCGGTGACCTTGAAGCTGCCGTTCCTGCCGAACGACTTGGCGTCCTTGAGGGTCTTGCCGACGAGGTTGGGCACCGGCGTCTTGCCGCCCGCATTGCCGCCGGTGAACATCGCCTTGCCGATGAAGATCGCACCGACCAGGACGAGGACGGCAGCCAGCACCAGGAGGATCGTCGAGGTGTTGCTCTTCTTCTGGCCGCCGCCACGGCGCCGGTCGCCGCGGTCGTCGTAGCCGTAGCCCCCGTCGTCCGGGTTCATCGGCGGCAGCATGGAGGTCTGGCCGGCCGGGTCCTGCGGCCGCAGCATGGTGGTCGGCTGGTCCTGGTCGTAGCCGCCCGCGCCCATGCCGGAGCTCGCCGCCACCGGCTGTCCGTCCAGCGCCGCCTCGATGTCGGCCCGCATCTCGTCGGCCGACTGGTAGCGGTAGTCGGGGTCTTTGACCAGCGCCTTCAGGACGATGGCGTCCATCTCCGGCGTGATCTCGGGGTCGAAGTTGCTGGGCTTCTGGGGCTCCTCGCGGACATGCTGATAGGCCACCGCGACCGGTGAGTCACCGACGAACGGCGGCCGGACGGTCAGCAGCTCGTAGAGCAGACAGCCGGTGGAGTACAGGTCGGAGCGGGCATCGACCTGCTCGCCCTTGGCCTGCTCGGGAGAGAGGTACTGCGCCGTGCCGATGACCGCCGCGGTCTGCGTCATCGTCATACCGGCATCACCCATCGCGCGGGCGATGCCGAAGTCCATGACCTTGACCTGGCCGGTGCGCGTCAGCATGACGTTGGCCGGCTTGATGTCGCGGTGGACGATGCCGGCCCGGTGGGAGTACTCCAGCGCCTGGAGGACACCGGTGGTCATCTCCAGCGACCGCTCGGGCAGCAGCTTTCTTCCGGAGTGCAGAAGCTCACGCAGCGTGGAGCCGTCGACGTACTCCATGACGATGTACGGGATCGAGACACCGTCGACGTAGTCCTCGCCGGTGTCGTAGACCGCGACGATCGACGGATGGTTCAGCGAGGCGGCCGACTGGGCCTCACGGCGGAACCGGGCCTGGAAGGACGGGTCACGGGCGAGGTCCACCCGCAGCGTCTTCACAGCTACGGTGCGGCCCAGGCGGGAGTCATGCGCGAGGTACACCTCGGCCATGCCACCGCGGCCGAGCACCGAGCCCAGCTCGTACCGGCCGCCGAGGCGACGCGGCTCTTCCATAAGCTTCTCCAGCCCTCTCCGTCAGTCCCGACCGCACCGGTGTGTGGTCCGGCGGTGTGCTGTCCGGGCATACCGTACCCGGCACGCCCTACCGGACCGGGCCGGAGCCGCAACCTGATACGTGACCGGTATTGGCATGACCCGGGTCACTTCTCGCCTTCGAGTACCGCCTGCATGACGCGCTTCGCGACCGGAGCTGCAAGCTTTCCGCCGGCGATGTCGTCGCGAAGAGTGTCGGATCCCTCAATGACGACCGCGACCGCGACAGGGGTGCCCTTGTCGGTTTTCGCGTAGGAGATGAACCAGGCGTACGGATTGTCCTTGTTGTTCTCGCCGTGCTGCGCGGTACCGGTCTTTCCGCCGACTGTGACGCCGGGGATCTGGGCGTTGGTTCCCGTGCCCTGCTTGACCACGGTCTCCATGATGCTCTGGACCTTCTGGGCGTTCTCCGCGCTGAGCGGCTGGCTCATCTCCTGCGGCGTGTGCTTCTGGATCACATTGAGGTTCGGCGCGACCAGCTGGTCGACCATGTACGGCTTCATCAGCTTGCCGCCGTTGGCGACCGCCGAGGCGACCATGGCCATCTGCAGCGGCGTGGCGCGGTTGGAGGCCTGGCCGATGCCCGCCATGGCGTTCTGCGGCCGGTTGTCCTCGGGGTAGATGCTCTCCGAGGCGCGGACCGGGGTGTTGATCCCCGGGTCGTTGAAGCCGAACTTCTCCGCCTCGGCCTTCATCTTCTTGTTGCCGAGGTCCGCGCTGATCTTGCCGAACACCGTGTTGCAGGACCAGCGCAGCGCCTCACGCAGGGTGGCGTTCTCGCAGGGGATGTTGCCCTCGTTCTTCAGCTCGATGCCCGAGGTGTCGGGGAGCGTGTAGGGCAGCGGCGACCTGGTCTTGGTGTCGACGTCCGTGTAGAGGCCGTTCTGCAGCGCCGCCGAGGCCGTGACGACCTTGAAGGTGGAGCCGGGCGGGTAGGTCTGGCGCAGCGCCCGGTTGAGCATCGGCTCGTCGGCGTCGCTCTTCTTCTGCAGCGCGCCGTACGCCTCGGCGTCCTTGTTGCTCATCCCCGCGAAGGTGGACGGGTCGTACGACGGGGTGCTGGCCAGCGCCAGGATCGCGCCGGTCTCCGGGTTGATCGCGGCGACCGCGCCCTTCTGCTTGCCCAGGCCGTCGTAGGCGGCCTTCTGGGCCTTGGCGTCGAGGGTGGTCACCACGTTGCCGCCCTTCTGCTTGCTGCCGGTGAACATGTCCACCGTGCGGCTGAAGAAGAGCCTGTCGTCGGTGCCGCTGAGGATGCCGTCGTTCAGCTTCTCGAGCTGGTTGGCGTCGAAGGCCTGCGAGGCGTAGCCGGTGACCGGCGCCCACATCTTGCCGTTCTTGTACGTGCGCTTGTACTTGAAGTCGCCGCTGTCGGTGGTCGTGGAGCCGGTGATGGCCTTGCCGTCGACGATGATGTTGCCGCGCGGTGTGCTGTAGCGCTCGATGGCGACCCGGCGGTTGTGCGGGTCGTTCTTGAGCGCGTCACCCTGGACGAACTGCACCCAGTTGACACGGACGAGCAGCGCGAGGACGAGCAGGCCGCAGAAGATCGCGACCCGGCGCAGGGGCTTGTTCACGGGCGGACCACCTGGGTCATCTCGGCGTCGGTGGACGGGGCGGGAGCCGGCGCCGGACGGCGCGCGGTGTCGCTGATCCGGAGCAGGATCGCGACCAGTGCCCAGTTGGCGATCACGGACGAGCCACCCTGGGCGAGGAACGGCATCGTCATACCCGTCAGGGGGATCAGACCCGTCACACCGCCGGCGACGACGAAGACCTGCAGCGCGAAGGCGCCGGACAGGCCGATCGACAGCAGCTTGCCGAACGGGTCGCGGGCGGCCAGCGCCGTGCGGATACCGCGCTCGATCAGCAGGCCGTACAGCAGCAGGATGGCCATCAGCCCGGCGAGCCCGACCTCTTCGCCGACCGTGGCGAGAATGTAGTCACTCTTCGGCGCGATACCCAGGATGAGGCGGGAGTAGCCCTGTCCCAGACCGGAGCCGAGGATGCCGCCGGAGCCGAAGGAGTACATCGCCTGGGCGGTTTCGGTGACACCGCCGTTGGCCAGCTCCAGCGGGTTGAGCCAGTTGTGGACACGCGTCTGGACGTGCGACTCGAACGTCGCCACCGCGACCGCGCCGCCGGCGCTGAGCAGCAGACCGAACACGATCCAGCTGGTGCGCTCGGTGGCCACGTACAGCATCACGACGAACAGGCCGAAGAACAGCAGCGAGGTACCCAGGTCGGTCTCGAAGACCAGGATCATCAGGCTGAGCGCCCAGATGACGAGAATGGGGCCGAGGTCACGGCCGCGGGGGAGGTAGAGCCCCATGAAGCGGCGGCTGGCCAGCGCCAGCGCATCCCGCTTCACCATCAGGTAGCCGGCGAAGAAGATCGCAATGATGATCTTCGCGAACTCACCGGGCTGCAGCGAGCCGAGACCGGGAATCGTGATCCAGATCTTCGCGCCGTTCACACCGGGGAAGAACACCGGCGCGACCAGCAGGACCAGCGCCACCACCATCGAGATGTAGGTGTAGCGCTGCAGGACGCGGTGGTCCTTGAGGAAGATCAGGATGGCGAGGAAGAAAGCGACGCCGAGGGTCGACCACATCAGCTGGTTGGGGGCCATCGCCTTGCCGAGCGAGGGCTCCTGGTCCAGCCGCCAGATGAAGATCAGTCCCAGCCCGTTGAGCAGGGTGCCGATGGGCAGCATCAGCGGGTCCGCGTACGGGGCCCACTTGCGGACGACGAGATGCGCGACGCCGGCCAGCAGGCCCAGGCCCAGGCTGTAGCCCAGCACGCCGGCCGGCACCGAACCGTCCTTCGCCAGTCCGACGTTGATGTACGCGAACACCGGAATCAGCACCGCAAAGACGAGCATCGCCAGCTCGGTGTTGCGGCGGCTCGGGGCTCCGATGGTGCCGATGGTGGTGGTGTTGGTGGTGCTGCTGCTCATGAGATCTACGGCCCCCTAGGCCCTCACTGCTGGGTGCTGCAATTTTTTTCCAGCTGCTTCTGCTCCTCGGAGGGGGCGGCCTGGCTGGTGCTGGGTCCGGGTTTCGGAGTGACGGTCGCCGCCAGCGTGCCGGCCGTGCCGGTGCCGCTGTCGTTGCCCGCCTTGCCGGTGGAACCGGGCTTGGTGCTCGGCGAACCGGACGGGGAAGGCGTACCGGGCTTCGACGGTGTGCCGGCCCGGCCCTTCTTGCCCGGGTGCCGTGCCGCCTCGCGTTCGGCCGCCTCCCGCTGCTCCTTGGTACGGCAGGCATTGGCCTGGTTGTTCAGTTCGGTGACTTTTTCGCCGGCCTGCGTGCGGCTGTCGACCGCGATCGTCTCCTTGACCTGGTTGCGCTGGTACAGCGGCAGGTACTTGAGTTCGATCTCGGGATGGTCCTCGTCCACGTCGTTGAGCTTTATCCACGCGAGGTCCTGGCTGATGCCCCGGTAGAGCGCGACGTGGTCGTCCTTGGCGCCCACGAAGTACTGGGTCTGCGTCCAGTTGTAGCCCGCGTAGCATCCGCCGCCCACGACGGCCAGCGCCAGCGCGATGAACAGCGACCGCTTCAGCCACCGCCCACGCCGGCGCGGCTTGACGAAGTCCTCGTCCATGAACGCGCCGAACGAGCCCTGCGGCGGTCCGCCGACCTCGTGCTCACCGCTGCCGGGCGGCCCGAAGGCACCGCCGGGCGCGGACGGCTGCCCGCCCGGCCGGCCGAGCTCGGCGGCCCGCGCCGCGGGGGTCTGCAGCGTGCTCGGGTCGCTGAGCTGGTGCTGGTTCTCCGCGACGGCGCCGACGATGACCGGGGTGTCGTTGAGCTGGCCGGCCATCGCGTCGTTGCCGTCCACGTCCAGGACGTCGGCGACGATGCAGGTGATGTTGTCGGGTCCGCCACCGCGCAGGGCGAGCTGGATCAGCTCCTGCACGGTCTCGTGCGGCCCGTGGTAGCTGGCGAGCGTCTCTTCCAGCGTCTGGTGGCTGACCACCCCGGACAGTCCGTCCGAGCAGATCAGATACCGGTCGCCGGCCCGCACCTCGCGGATCGACAGATCGGGCTCGACATGATCGCCGCTGCCCAGCGCCCGCATCAGCAGCGACCGCTGCGGATGCGTGGTGGCTTCCTCTTCGGTGATCCGGCCCTCGTCGACCAGCCGCTGCACCCAGGTGTGGTCCTGGGTGATCTGGGTCAGCACGCCGTCGCGCAGCAGATACGCCCGCGAGTCACCGACGTGGACGAGGCCGAGCCGCTGTCCGGTCCACAGCAGGGCGGTCAGGGTCGTGCCCATGCCCTCCAGCTGGGGGTCCTCCTCGACCATCACCCGCAGCTGGTCATTGGCGCGCGTGACGGCCGTGCCCAGCGAGGTGAGGAGGTCGGAGCCGGGGACGTCGTCGTCGAGCTGGACGAGCGTGGAGATCACCTCGGAGGAGGCGACCTCACCGGCGGCCTGGCCGCCCATGCCGTCGGCGATGGCGAGCAGCCGTGGCCCGGCATAGCCGGAGTCCTCGTTGCCCTCGCGGATCATGCCCTTGTGCGATCCGGCGGCGAAGCGCAGTGACAAGCTCATGTGCACCTCACCCGTCGGCTCGGGGTACAGCCGGTCTCGTCGAGCCACACTGCCCACCCTCCGGTCGGGAGCACGCCCGGGTCCGCCGAGTGGACCGTCGCGGCTCGCTCGCTCCGCTCGCTCATTGTCGTACTACTTCCGCAGCTCGATGACGGTCTTGCCGATGCGGATCGGGGCTCCCAGCGGAATCGGTGTCGGGGTCGTCAGTCGGGTCCGGTCCAGGTACGTGCCGTTGGTGGAACCGAGATCCTCGACGATCCACTGGCCGTCACGGTCCGGGTAGATCCTGGCATGCCTGCTGGACGCGTAGTCGTCGTCCAGCACGATCGTGGAGTCGTGCGCACGGCCCAGGGAGATGGTCTGGCCTTGGAGGGCGACGGTGGTGCCGGTCAGCGAGCCCTCGGAGACCACCAGCTTGGTGGGTGCTCCGCGGCGCTGACGGTTGTTGCCGCGACCGCCTTCCTGGCGGCGCTGCTGCTGCGGTGGCGCAGCCTGCCGCTGCGTACGCGCTTCCTGCCCGCCGCGCCGGGCGGCACCGCGCTGTGTGACGCGCGTGCCGAACAAATCACTGCGGATGACCTGAACGGCCACGATGACGAACAGCCACAGTACGGCGAGGAAACCCAACCGCATGACCGTGAGGGTCAGCTCTGACATGCTCCCCGCTTCACCCTTCGGCTTGCCGGTAAACGATGGTGGTACTGCCCACGACAATCCGCGAGCCGTCGCGGAGATTAGCGTGAGTGGTGTGCTGCCCGTCTACCACGATGCCGTTCGTGGAGCCCAGATCCTGGATCGTGGGGGGCGTTCCGACCCGGATCTCACAATGACGCCGGGAGACACCCGGGTCGTCGATCCGTACGTCAGCGTCGGTGCTGCGGCCCAGCACGAGCGTCGGGCGCGAGATCTGGTGGCGGGTGCCGTTGATCTCGATCCAGCGCCTGGTCTGCGCGTGGGGCTGCGGTCCTGCACCGGGCGGTGCCGTACGAGGTACGGGCTGTGCGCCGCCGGGAGGCGGGGACGAAGGCATGGGGGGCGGGCTCACGTGGCCGCCGCCGGGACGGCCGCCGCGGGGCGCCGCGGGGCGCTGCGCGGCCGCCGGGCCCGGCTGGTCCTGGGACGAGCTGGAGGCGAGCGTACGGCTGCGGACGCGGTACAGGCCGGTGTCGAGATCGTCGGCCTTCTCCAGATGGACCTTGATCGAGCCCATGAAGGTGTAGCGCTGCTGCTTGGCGTAGTCGCGGACCATGCTGGAGAGCTCGTCGCCGAGCTGCCCGCTGTAGGGGCTCAGTCGCTCGTAGTCCGGGGTGCTCAGCTCGACGATGAAGTCGTTGGGGACGACCGTGCGGTCGCGGTTCCAGATGGTGGCGTTGTTGTCGCACTCGCGCTGCAGCGCGCCGGCGATCTCAACGGGCTGCACCTCGGACTTGAACACCTTGGCGAAGGTGCCGTTGACGAGACCTTCGAGACGCTGCTCGAAACGCTTCAGTACTCCCACGGGGCACCTCCTTCCTCAGTCTTCGTCGGGGTCGTCCTGATCGAGTCGTCCTGATACTGCTTACTGATCGTATCCACGCGTAGGGAAATCGGCTGGTTCCCCTTTCCCGCCTTGAGGACGAGTGTCGCCCCTCACAGGGTTGCCCGGTGCTTGCTTGCTCCTTGCCCACTGCTCGTGCACTGCGATCGTAGATGTGCCCCGCGGACAGTGTCCCGCAACCGCCGGGCACTGCTGCCGGGCGGGTGCCGGAGTCGGACATGACGCATGCGCCGGCCCTGTCCCGGCCGGCCCGGAGGCGGGCCGGGTGGCCCCGCTCCTGTTGCGGCTACCGCGAGTGTGAACCCTTGGGGCAGTGCTCGGCGAATGTCCGAGGCACGGAGGGGTGCGGCCCGGGTGCTGCCGCAGGGCGGGGACCGGGGAAAAGGCCTGTGAAGGCACCCCTGGCAGCGTGCTAGTGTTCTGGATGTCGGAAGGCGCTCGCACAAGACCCGGACGGAACAGCCCGGATCATGTGAGAACATCAAACGGCAACACCCATGCGCGGGTGGCGGAATAGGCAGACGCGCTGGATTCAGGTTCCAGTGCCCGAAAGGGCGTGGGGGTTCAACTCCCCCCTCGCGCACAGATGAGACCCCCGGTCTCCGGAGAAATCCGGAGACCGGGGGTCTTTCGTTGTGTTCGTCACGTTGTTGGGTATGTCACGGCGGCCTGGCGGCTTGAGGGGTGCGTCACATGCGGGGCTGGTGGGGCCCTCGGGGTTTGGTTCCGTGGCCCTTTGTGGTGCCGGTGTCACGTTGCGTGGTGGGTTGCCCGGGCTGTGCCTTGGGGCGCCGCCGGCGCCGGCCCTCTTCTTCCTCTCCCCGGCCTCAGGTCCTCGTCCTCCGGTCCGTGACGCCCGGTTGTGGCCTTCGGTGTGGTCGTACGGGAAGTACGGGCCAACGAGCCGCACAGGCTGGGGAGTCGGGGAGTCGGGGAGTCGGGCCGGCGTGCGTCGCGTGGTCGGGGCCGGCGTGCGCCGCGTGGTGGGCGCCGTGGTGCGGGCGCCCGCCGCGAAGGGGCTCTTGGAAGGTCTCAGGCGGCGAAGCGGGCGACGAGGGCCTTGGCCTTGGCCGCCGCGTCCTCGTGAGCCTTGTCGCGGGAGGTCTCGTACAGCGGGATGAGCTCGGCCATCGCCGGGTTGCTGGGGGCCATGGTCAGCTCGGGGACGATGAAGTCGACTTCGAGTCCCAGCCCGCCGCCCAGTACGGCCTCCAGGTAGTTCTGGACGTACTCGAAGGGCTCGCGGGGCGTGCCCGGCGCGTACGAACCACCGCGGCTGGCGACGACGGTGACCGGGGTGCCCTTGGCGGACGGCTGCTCGCCCGCGGTGCGGCCCATGAGGATCACCTGGTCGAGCCACGCCTTGAGCGTGGAAGGAATCGTGAAGTTGTACATCGGAGCGCCGATGACGATCGCGTCGGCCTGCTCCAGCTCCTCGGCCAGCTTCACGCGCAGCGCGAAGGCCGTCTGCTGCTCGGGGGTGTGGCCGGCCGGGTCGGAGAAGCCTGCGGAGGCGCCGATGCCGTCGAGGTGCGGCAGCGGGTCGGCGGCCAGGTCGCGGTGGATCACGATGCCGTCGGGGTGCTGTTCCTCCCAGGCCTTGCGGAAGGCCGCGGTGACCGAGCGGGAGGCGGAGCCGCCCTCGGGGGACAGGGAGGAGTCGATGAGCAGAAGCGTGGCCATGGGGATCGGTCCTTCGCTACGTGGCCGGGCGGTGCGCGACCACTGGTTGAATTCCGTACGTAACTATTAATAGCACAGTAGCTTACTTTTCTGCAGTAGCAAACGGGAGGACGGTACCCTGGCTGTATGGCGGATCACGGCGAGGCGGTGTGCAGGCAGGTCGACGACGGTGTGACGCGCGTCTTCGAGCTGTTGGGGAAGCGCTGGACGGGGCTGATCGTCGCCACCCTGATGCCGGCGCCGGTGCACTTCGCCGATCTGCGGCGGGCCATCCCCGGCATCAGTGAGCGCATGCTCTCCGACCGCCTCGTGGAGCTGGCGGCGGCCGGCCTGCTCGTACGCGAGGTGGATCCGGGCCCGCCGCTGCGCGTCTCCTACCGGCTGACGGAGGCCGGTCTCGCAATGGAGCCCGCGCTCAAGGAGCTGGGGCGCTGGGCGGAGACCTATCTCGCCGATGGCGGGCAGTGTCCGGAGCGGTTCCGGAGGTGAGCGGGTCCGGGGGTGAGCGGGTCCGGAGGCGAGCGGGTCCGGGAGTGAGCGGGTCTGCGGGTGGGTGCTTCCGGGTAGGGCTGGAGTGGGGCGCGGGTGGTCGCGTCCGTAGTTGCCCCGCCTCCTTGCCCCGTCCTCTTGTCCCGTCCCGGCCGCTCGTGCCCCGTCCCGGCCGCTGGTCCCCCTATCCCAGTCGTTCCTGGGCGGCGTTGTAGCGCAGCAGGTAGGTGGCGAAGCGGTCGAGGTCGTCCTCGTCCCAGTCGGCCAGGCGCTCCCGGAAGGCCTTGCGGCGGCTGGCGGTGACGTTGGCGAGAACCTGGGCGCCCTTTTCGGTGGGGTGCAGCACCTGGACCCGGTGGTCCTCCGGGTCGACGCGGCGCTCGACGAAGTCGAGCTTCTCCAGTGCGGCGATCTGGCGACTGACCGTGGACTTGTCCAGGAGATAGTGCGCGGCGAGGTCCGTGGCGCGGCATCCGTGCTGGTCATCGAGGTGTGCCAGCAGGGTGTAGGAGACCAGTGACAGCTCGGGGTGCATCCGGGCGGCGGTCGCGCGGGCCCGGCGGGCGAACGCGGTCATCTCCTGCTGGATGGTCTCGACGGAGTCGTCGCGGTGGGTCACGAGTTGCCTTTCGCAGAGGTAGTTGTATAGTACAACGCGTATTGAGAGTTGCATTTACCAACTACTGCTTCCGGTCAGTAGTGGCGACAGCTGATCCGACGAGCTGAGAAGGGCTGCCCATGAGTACGGTCCGGCCTCCCGACCATCGAAGCGAGCAGCACGGCAGCCACCGTTCCGCGCGCTCCTCCCACTCCGCCGGGCTGCGTCATGTCCTGACGCACCTGATCACCCCGCTGCTGATGTGCATCGGGATGGGTCTGGCGTACCTGGGCGCCTTTGCGAACCCCGCACCGCATCACCTTCCCGTCGCGGTCGTCGGATCGGGCCGGAGCGCACAGCTGCTCGCCCAGTCGATCAACGACAAGGCGGACGGTGACCTGGAGGTGCGGACCGTCGCTGACCGGGCTGCGGCGGTCGACGGGCTCAAGCACCAGGAAATCTTCGGTGCGTATGTGATCCATGCGCAGGGTGCGCCGAAGGCTTCGGTGAAGGGCGCGACGAAGCCTTCAGCGAAGGGAGTGGAGAAGGCTTCCGCGAAGGGAGCGAAGGATGGGGCCGGGGCCGGGGCCGGTGCCGGCGGGACGGCTGCGGCTTCGGCTTCGGCGAAGGCGGCGCCCGAGCTGTTGGTGGCGACTGCCGGATCCGACACCAGCGCTTCCGTCGTACAGAAGGTCTTCACCCCGGTCGCGGCGCAGCAAGGCGCTCCCCTGAAGGTCACGGACGTGGTGCCGACGGCCGAGGACGACCCGACGGGACAGGGCATCTTCTTCCTGCTGGTCGCGATCAGCATCGGCTCGTACGCCTCGGTCGCGGTGATCGGCGGTGCCGGGGCGGTGCTGCCGGTCCGGTTGCGGGCTGCGCTGGCGATCGGCACGTCTTTCGTCGTCAGCCTCATCGGGACGGCGTTCGCCGGTCCGGTCTTCCACCTGGTCGACCACGGTCTCAGGGGCCTGTGGGGCATGGCCTGGCTCTACTCCGCCGGCATTCTGCTGATCGGCACCGGCCTGCACACCTTCCTCAAGCGCTGGACCACGCTCGGCGTGATGGCTCTCTTCGTCATGCTCAACTTCACGTCCTCCGGCGGGATTTTCCGTCCGGAGATGCAGAACGGATTCTTCGCGGCGCTGCACTCCTTCTGGAACGGCGCGGGCTTCGTGGAGGGCACCCGCAGCCACGTCTACTTCGACAATGACGGCCTGTCGGGACACGTCTGGACGCTGGGGTGGTGGCTGGTCGCCGGCCTGCTGATGGTCGGGGCGGCGGCGCTGGCCGAGAAGCGGCGGCGTACCGCGGAGGCGGAGGCGGCGGCCAATGCCGCGGCGGTGGCGGCGGCCGCGGTGGCGGCGACGGTGCCGGAGCCGACGCGGAAGCGGGGAAGTCGGACGGCGCGGTCGGCAGGGGGAGCATCAGGGCCGGAGGCGGGCGCTGCGGGCGCGGATGTCGAGGTGGCTGCGGCGGCTGCGGCTGCGGAGGCGAACGTGGATGTGGAGATGGATGTGGAGATGGAGATGGAGATGGAGGAGGCGGTGGGGGTCTAGCGGTTGATTCGGGGTGGGCGGGACGGGCGCCGGGGGCGGAGGTTGATGGATGGGGCGGTGTGCCTGCCTGCCTGCCGCTGCCCACCGTCTGCCGTCTGCCGTCTGCCGTCTGCCGTCTGCCGTCTGGTGCTTGGGGCGCTTGAGGTGCTTGGGGGTCCGGATGTCCCGAGTTCTGAGGCTCCGACGTGCCAAGAGTTCGTCGTTCCGAGAGTTCGTCGTTCCGAGAGTTCGTCGTTCCGGGAGTTCGTCGTTCCGGGAGTTCGACGTCCTCGGCTTCCGATGTCGGGAGATTCAGGGGGCCGGGATTCCGTGGTTCAGGGATCCGTGGTTCGGGATGCTGTGGTTCGGGGATCCGGAGAGTTATCCACAGGCTCTGCAGGGTGTGACCGGATCTCGGTAACGTCATTGCTCGTCGGCAGGCCGGGTTCGCTCGGCGGGCTGATGGACGCAGCGGACAAGGACACAAGAACGCAGGTCGTGAAGGGGGAGGTGGCCCGCTATGCCGCGTGTGCCGTACGTACCGGGGTTTGCGAAGGCGGACGAGCAGGGGACGTCGCCCAAGGCCGCCGGGCGGGCCCTGAGGGAGCGCCTTCCGCGTGCCGAGCAGGCCACGCTGTCGCTCACGGCCGGGCGGCCGGATGCGGTCGCGGCGGTTGAGCAGTCGAACGCCGGCCGACTGGCTGACCTGACATCGATACGGGTCGGCCGGATGGCCGCGAGCCCCTTTGCCTTCCTCCGCGGCTCTGCGGGCCTGATGGCGTATGACCTGACGGGCAGCCCCGTGACCGGCATCGGCGCGCAGATCTGCGGGGACGCCCACGCCGCCAACTTCGGACTCTACGGCGACGCCCGCGGTCAGCTCGTCATCGATCTCAACGACTTCGACGAGACCTTGTACGGGCCGTGGGAGTGGGACGTGAAGCGGCTTGCGACATCGATGGTGCTGGCCGGCCGGGAGGCGGGCGCCGGCGAGGACGACTGCCGCAAGTCGGCGCAGGACGCGGCGGGCGCGTACCGGCACACGATGCGGTTGCTGGCGAAGCTGCCGGTGACCGAGGCGTGGAATGCCATCGCCGACGAGGCGCTGGTGTCGCACGCGGACGCAAAAGATCTCGTGGGGACGCTGGAGCGGGTAGCGGACAAGGCGCGCAAGAACACCAGCGCGCGGTTCGCGGCAAAGGCGACGGAGGAGACGCCGGACGGTGGCCGCCGGTTCGTGGACGCGCAGCCGGTGTTGCGGCGGGTGCCGGATGCGGAAGCGGCCGCCGTGGCCGCATCTCTCAGCGGTTATCTGGAGACGCTTCCCGAGGACCTGCTGCCCCTGATAGCTCGGCACGCGGTACACGACGTGGCTTTCCGAGTGGTCGGCACGGGCAGTGTGGGGCTGCGGTCGTATGTGGTGCTGCTGTTGGACCACCGGGGCGAGCCGCTTGTCCTGCAGGTGAAGGAGGCCCGCGCCTCGGTGCTGGTGCCGTTCGTGGCGAAGGTCGGCTTCCCGGTGCCGCAGGTGGTGCACGAGGGCCGCCGGGTGGTGCTCGGGCAGCGCCGGATGCAGGTGGTCAGCGACATCCTGCTGGGCTGGACGACGGTGGAGGGTGCGGCGGCGCCGGGCGGTGGAGCGCCCGCGGGGAACGGTCGGCGGGAAGGAATGGCCTTCCAGGTCCGCCAGTTCAGAAACCGCAAGGGCAGCGTGGACCCGGCGCAGCTGTCCGGCGACCAGATGGACGACTACGCCCGTATGACCGGTGCTCTTCTGGCCCGAGCCCATGCGCACAGCGCCGACCCACGCCTTCTGGCCGGCTACTGCGGCAAGAACGAGGAACTGGACGAGGCGATCGCAAACTTCGCGGTCATGTACGCGGACCGTACGGAAGCAGACCATGCGGAGCTGGCCACAGCGGTGAAGAACGGTCGGATTGCGGCGGAGACGGGGGTGTAGGGGGAGGCGCTCGGGTTCCCGGCAGGGGGGTGGAGGTCGGCGCGGGGGTGTTTTGGGGCACGGCCGGGTTCGGGGGCCGGAGTAGCGGGGGCCGGAGTAGCGGGGGCAGGAGCCCTGCCCGGGAAAGGGGGCGGTGAGGCGGTGGCCCGCCGGGAGCTGCCGGGACAGGTGTGCGGGGTGTGCGGAGTGTGGGCAGCTCGTGGAAACGGAGCGGTCGGCGGCGCTCCGACCGTCGTGGCGTCGCCATGACGGCCTGCGGACCGTTGATCCGTTGCCACGAGGGCCGGCGTGGCTCAGGCCGGCAGCCTGGTCCGGGGGATGCCTGGGCCGCTTGGTCGGCTGACGAGCAGGCTGCTGATGTTGATCTGGTGGGCAGGCTGCTCAGGGATCCGTTGGCCGGCTGAGGGGGTCGCTGCGGGCTGCCGGGGCTTCCAGGCCTGCCAAGCTCCCGGGTCGGTCGGGGCTCCTGGGGCTTGCCGGGGCTTCTGGGCCTGCTCGGGGCTGCCCGGCCTGTCGGGGCTGCCAGGGCAGATGGGACCTGTCGCGGGTGAGGGGGTGGGTGGGGGTTGGGGGGAGGGGGAGGGCCCCGGTAGGAAGCGAGTGAATGGCCGTGGAGGGCCGGGCCCGGCGTGGGCCGTACGCTGACCGGGTGACGAACTCGCACGCGGAGAACACGCAGGACGGTCAGCACCGACCGGACGTACCGGACGCCACGGCCGCGCCGCAGGCACCGGATGCCCGCGGCGACGGTCGCAGAGCCCAGGTCGGGCAGGACAGCGGCTCGGGAGACCGGACCGGGGCCCCCGAGGCGGTGGATGCCGGCCACGGAGCTCAGGGCGATTCGCCTGCCGCTCAGGCCGGGGCGGGGACCGAGCCGGGCGGCGCTCCTGATGAACAGGCGGCGCAGGACGAGGCGACGCGGCGGCTGGCGAAGGCGGTCCTGGCCGCGGAGCAGGCGCTGATCGAGTTCGAGATCGCGGTGGAGACCTTCCGGGTGGAGGTGGAGAACTTCTCCCGCCTGCACCACCAGCGGCTCGGCCCCATGTACGCGCGGCTGGACGAGCTCGATGCGCAGATCGCCGAGGCTGTGGCGGCGCGTACGGGGGCTCCCGAGGACGTCCGTAAGGCGCAGGAGGCGCGTGCGTCGGTGCTGCCGATGCCGGAAGTCGAGGAGCTGTTCCACGGCTGGATGGGCTCGGACGGGCTGTTCTCCGAGGCGCAGGCGATGCTCACCGAGCAGCCGGTGCAGCCGCCGCAGAAGGTGCGGCCCAGCGAGGAGGCCCGCAAGGTCTACCGCGACCTGGTGCGCAAGGCCCATCCGGACCTGGCGCGGGACGATGCCGAGCGGGCACGGCGCGACGAGTTCATCGCGCGGGTCAACGCAGCGTACGGGCAGGGTAACGAGGCGCTGCTGCGGGAGCTGGCGAAGGAATGGGAGGCCGGTCCCGCGCCGGCCGAGGAACGGCTCAGCGAGAGTGAGGAGCTGTACGCCCGGCTGGAGTGGCTGGCCGAGCGCAAGGAGCTGCTGGCTGCCGCGGCCTCCGAGCTGGAGGAGAGCGCGATCGGGGCGATGATCAAAATGGCGCCGGAGGACCCGGACGCGCTCCTGGACGAGATCGCCGAGAAGCTGCTCGCCGATGTCGCGGAACGCGAGACGTACCTCGCGCAGCTGGTCGGGTAGCGTCGGGACCATGCAATTTGGTTCTGTGCCCACGGTCGATGTCGACGCTCTCGCGTCGGAGCACTTCCTCCTGGACGTGCGTGAGGACGACGAGTGGGAGGCGGGGCACGCCGAGGGCGCGCTGCACATCCCGATGAGCGAATTCGTCGCTCGCTTCGGAGAGTTGACCGAGGCGGCCCCTGCGGACGGCAAGGTGTATGTGCTGTGCCGGGTCGGTGGACGCTCGGCGCAGGTGACGCAGTATCTGGTCCAGCAGGGTGTCGACGCGGTGAATGTCGCGGGTGGCATGCAGGCCTGGGAGGCCGCCGGCCGCCCCGTGTCGGATGGCAAGGGCGGCGCCGGGGTGGTCATCTAGCCGGGAGCCGGGAGCCGGGAGCCGGGAGCCGGGAGCCGGGAGCCGGGAGCCGGGAGCCGGGTTGGGCTGCTCGGTGTCGGAGGCTCATCGGGCGGCTGTCCGCGGTCGGGCGTGCGGTGGCCGCCCAGCGGGGCCTGGACTCGGCGCTGCGCCGGTATATCGGCGGCACGGGCCCGCCGCGGACACTCGCTGTGCCTTCCGCCCTTCTCCCGCCTCAGCTCAGTGGATGTGCTGCGAGCAGGTCGCCCAGGGCCTCCTCATGGGCAGCGGCGGGGCCGAGGGAGAGCTCCAGCTGTTTGGCCCAGGCGTGGTAGCGGTGCAGAGAGTAGTCGGTGTCGGCGCCGAAGCCGCCATGGAGGTGCTGGGCGGTCTGGACGACGCGGCGTACACCCTCCGAGGCCCAGATCTTGGCGACCGCGACATCCCCGGCGGGCGGGAGCGGGCCGGCCGCGTCGGTGGTGATGCGCCAGGCGGCCTGCCAGAGGGTGGCCTCCATGGCGCGCAGGTCGATGAAACGGTCGGCGGCCTGGACGGCGACGGCCTGGAAGGTGGCCACCGGGAATCCGAACTGCTCGCGCTTGCTCGTGTAGTCGCCGGTCATGGCGAGGACGCACTCGCCCAGGCCCAGGGCGAGTGCACAGGTGCCGGTGGTCAGAACGTTGCGCAGCAACTCCCAGGCGTTCGGGTCAGTGATCGTTTCCTGGCCGCTGAGGCGTACACAATCCAGCCGGACCTCGGCAAGGCGCTCTCCGGTGGTGGATATCTGGTCATCGAGTGTGACGCCCGGGTGGGTGCGGGGGACGAGCGCGAGTACGGCGTGGCCTTCGGGGGTGTGGGCGGGGAGCAGGATCCGGTCCGCGGTCCGGGCCCAGGGAACGGCCGTCTGGACCCCGTCGAAGACCCAGTCGGTACCCTCCTGGCGGGCGTCGACGGCGAGTTCGGCCGGTTCGTGCCCGGTGCGCCCGCTGCCGGCGGCGGTCACGACGAGGTCCCCGGCGGCAATCCGGGGCAGCACTTGCGCACCCAACTCGTCGGCTGCGTAACGCTGGAGGGTGAGCGCGGCGGCGCCGGCCTCCAGCAGCGGCACCCGCGCCAGCACCTTGGCCGACTCGCGGAGTACGAGGCAGAGCGCGATCGGGTCGAGGCCCGCGCCGCCGTGCTCGGGCGCGATCGGCAGGCTCAGCAGGTCGGCGTCGGCGAGCTTGCGCCACAGGGCGCGGTCGAAGTCGTCGGCGACCGCACCGGGGGTGAGCGCCGGGCTGGGCACGCCGTCCGGCGCGACTGCCGCGAAGACGGCCCTGGCCGCTTCGACGGCGGCCTGCTGCTCTTCGGTGAAGGTGAAGTCCATTGCACTGTCCTCCCACGCGCCGCCTCGCACTGACGTTGCGTCAAGGTAGAACATGTTGCAGGAATTGGGAATGGCGGAACCGTTGGAAGGGGCGGAAGGGGCAGATCCAGTGGGAGGGGTGGAAGGGGCGGCAGCGGTGGACGGGTGAGGCGGCGGAGGTGTGGGGTGTCGGCCGAGCGCTATGCGGTGGCGTCCGCCCGGACCGGATTCATCAGGTTCATCGGGTTCACCGGTCGAAGTCCAGCTCGACCTTCTCCGTGACCGGGTGGGACTGGCAGGCGAGGACGTACCCCGCGTCGACCTCGTCGGATTCCAGGGCGAAGTTGCGGTCCATGCGGATCTCGCCTGAGACCAGGAAGGCGCGGCAGGTGCCGCAGACGCCGCCCTTGCAGGCGTACGGGGCGTCCGCGCGGTTGCGCAGGACCGCCTCGAGCAGCGACTCGCTGTCGTGGACCGGCCAGGTGCCGGAGCGGCCGTCGAGAGTGGCGGTCACGGTGCTGTGCGCGGGGGTGGCGGCGGCGGGGGCGGCCGGGGCGCCGTTGTCGACGTGGAAGATTTCTTCGTGGATGCGGGTGCGGGGCACGTCGAGGGCGCGGAGGGCGCGTTCGGCGCCCTGGACCAGGCCGTAGGGGCCGCAGAGGTACCAGCCGTCGACGGAGTCGATCTTCAGAAGCGCGGGCAGGAGGGAACGGAGCCGTGCCTCGTCCAGGCGGCCGGAGGGCAGGCCGGCTTGTTGCTCCTCGCGCGAGAGGGTGTGGATGAGCTGGAGGCGCTGGGGATAGCGGTCCTTGAGGTCGGCCACCTCCTCCAGGAACATCGTCGATGCCGCCGTGCGGTCGCTGCGGATGAGGCAGAAGTGGGCGTCCGGCTGCCGTTCGAGCAGGGTGGAGGCGATGGACAGCACGGGGGTGATGCCGCTGCCGCCGACGATGGCAACGAAATGTCCGGGGCGTGGTGCGAGGGTGAACCGGCCGGCCGGGGCCATCACCTCCACCGTGTCGCCGACGGTGAGTTCCTTGAGCGCGTAGGCCGAGAAGACGCCGTCCTCGACGAGGCGGATACCTACTCGCAGTACGGGCTGGTCGGTGGCCGGGGTGCAGATGGAGTACGTACGGCGGATCTCCTGGCCGTCGACCGTTCTGCGCAAGGCGACGTGCTGTCCGGGAGTGTGCCGGAAGGCCGTGCGCAGCGCGGGCGGGACCGCGAAGGTGACGGCCACCGCGTCGTCCGTGAGCCGCTCGATCTCCCGGACCTGGAGCGGGTGGAACATCACAACTCCTTGAAGTGGTCGAAGGGTTCGCGGCAGGACTCACAGCGTCGCAGGGCCTTGCATGCCGTGGAGGAGAACCGGCTCAGCAGGGTGGTGTCGGTCGATCCGCAGTGCGGGCAGCGGAGGGTGAGGTCGACGGGGACCGGGCTGCCGGCCGGTCCCGTGG
The DNA here is from genome assembly GCF_036048035.1 of Streptomyces sp. NBC_00400. Lineage (NCBI taxonomy): Bacteria > Bacillati > Actinomycetota > Actinomycetes > Kitasatosporales > Streptomycetaceae > Streptomyces > Streptomyces sp. NBC_00400. The sequence goes on from NZ_CP107940.1 coordinate 4,137,911, forward strand.
GGCGCGGGGGTGCGATACCGAATTCCGCGAGCTTGCGGCGGCCCTCGGCGGTGATCGCGTCTGTGGTCCACGGTGGGCTGAGGACCGTGCGGACCTCGACCTCGGGTATCCCGTGGTCGTGCAGCACTCGCTGGATGTCGGCCGACATCGTCTCGATGGCGGGGCAGCCGGTGTAGGTGGGAGTGAGCCGCACCTCGACCCGGCCGGGGCCGGTCAGCTGCACCCCGCGCAGCACTCCCAGTTCGGCGAGGGTGAGCACCGGCAGTTCGGGGTCGGGAACGGAGCCGGCCAGGGCAAGCAGTTCCTCTTCGAGGGCGGTGGTGGTCACCATGCCGCCCCCGGGTGGCTGCGGTGGAGGTGCTGCATCTCGGCGAGCAGCCGTCCGAACGATTCGGTGTGCAGGCCCTGGCGGCCCGCGCCGGCCGTCCAGGCACCGTGCCGGGGGCCTTCGGGGACGGTGAGGGTGGCTTGTTCCAGGGTGGCGGTGATGCGTGCGGTCCAGCTCTCGTGCAGGGCCGGCCAGGGCACCGTTTCCAGTCCCGCCACCGGCTCGAAGAGTTCGCCGGTGAAGCGCCAGAGGGCGTCCAGGGCATGTTGCATCCGGGTGTGGCTCTCGTCGGTGCCGTCGCCCAGGCGCAGCGTCCACTGATGCGCGTGGTCGCGGTGGTAGGCGACCTCCTTGACGGCCTTCGCGGCCAGCGGTGCCAACTCGCTCTCGGTGGTGGCGAGATGGTCGAAGAGCAGCTCCTGGTAGGTGGAGAAGTAGAGCTGGCGGGCGATGGTGTGGGCGAAGTCGCCGTTGGGCTGCTCGACGAGCTGGAGGTTGCGGAACTGCCGCTCCTCGCGCAGATAGGCCAGTTCGTCCTCATCGCCCACGAGGGAGAGCAGCACACGGGCCTGTCCGAGCAGGTCCAGCGCGATGTTGGCCAGTGCGACCTCCTCCTCCAGGACCGGGGCGTGCCCGGCCCACTCGCCCAGGCGGTGGGAGAGGATCAGGGCGTCGTCCCCGAGCGGCAGGGCCGGGGTGGCGGTGACGTTCATCAAAGGTGATGCACCCCGTCCGGGATCTCGTAGAAGGTCGGGTGGCGGTAGGGCTTGTCGCCGGCCGGCTCGAAGAAGCTGTCCTTCTCGTCCGGCGAGGAGGCGGTGACCTGCGCGGAGGGCACCACCCAGAGGGAGACGCCTTCCGAGCGGCGGGTGTAGAGGTCGCGGGCGTTGCGCAGCGCCATCTCGGCGTCCGGTGCGTGCAGGCTGCCGGCGTGGGTGTGGGAGAGTCCGCGGCGGCTGCGGACGAAGACCTCCCACAGGGGCCAGTCGGCGGGCCGGGCGGCCGGCGCCGCGGGGGCTTCGGCAGGGCGTGGTGTCGTCATCGGGTGACCTCCCCGTGCTTGGCCGCGTGTGCGGCGGCTGCCTCGCGCACCCAGGCGCCGTCCTCGTGAGCCTGCCGCCGGCGGCTTATCCGCTGTTCGTTGCAGGGGCCGTTGCCCTTGAGGACCTCGCGGAACTCGGCCCAGTCGATCGGGCCGAAGTCCCAGTGGCCGCGCTCGTCGTTCCACGTCAGATCCGGGTCGGGGAGCGTGAGCCCGAGGGCTTCGGCCTGGGGGACGCAGATGTCCACGAAGCGCTGGCGCAGCTCGTCGTTGGAGTGCCGCTTGATCTTCCAGGCCATGGACTGTGCGGAGTGCGAGGACTCGTCGTCCGGCGGGCCGAACATCATCAGCGAGGGCCACCACCAGCGGTTCACCGCATCCTGCGCCATGGCGTGCTGTGCCTCGGTGCCGCGGCTGAGGGTCAGCAGGAGTTCGTAGCCCTGTCGCTGGTGGAAGGACTCCTCCTTGCAGATTCGGACCATCGCGCGGGCGTAGGGGCCGTACGAACAGCGGCAGAGCGGGACCTGGTTGGTGATCGCCGCGCCGTCCACCAGCCAGCCGACGGCTCCGACATCGGCCCAGGTCAGGGTCGGGTAGTTGAAGATCGAGGAGTACTTCTGGCGGCCGGAGTGCAGCTTGTCGAGCAGTTCGTCGCGGCCGGTGCCCAGGGTCTCGGCGGCGCTGTAGAGATACAGGCCGTGACCGGCTTCGTCCTGCACCTTCGCCATCAGGATCGCCTTGCGGCGCAGGGACGGCGCGCGGGTGATCCAGTTGCCCTCCGGCTGCATGCCGATGATCTCGGAGTGGGCGTGCTGCGCGATCTGGCGCACGAGCGTCGAGCGGTAGGCGTCCGGCATCCAGTCCCGCGGTTCGATGCGTTCGTCCGCGGCCACGGTGGCGTCGAATACGGCCTCGCGTGCCGTTTCCTCCGGCGCGATCGTCGTCATGTGGTGCCCCCTCGCTCCCGACCGACCGATCGTTCGGTTCAATGGTGAGCGGGCGGGCCGCGGGTGTCAAGCCTGTGGATAACCCGGGGGAGGGTGTGCCCGGTGCGGCCGCGTAGGTACGGTTCCGAAGCGGAGTTGACCGCATGGATTCTGGGAACGGGGCGGGAATGCAGTCATACGGGGACGAAACGCGGCCATTGTCCGCGCTCTCGCTGCCCTCGCGGATCGTCATAGGGGTGGCGGCCTGCGCCCTCGCGGTCGTCGTCGCGATTCATCTCGCCATGATGTTCCTGCACGTGGCGCCGTCGAACACGCTCAGCAAGCAGCAGGGCGCCCTGATCAGCGACTACGTCTACCCCGAGTACGAACAGAACTGGAAGCTGTTCGCCCCCAATCCGCTGCAGCAGAACATCGCGGTACAGGTCCGTGCGCAGCTGCGCACCGAGGACGGCGCCCCGCGGACCACCGGCTGGACCGATCTGACCGCCCGCGACGGCCAGGGCATCCTCCACAACCCGCTGCCCAGCCACACCCAGCAGAACCAACTGCGCCGCGGCTGGGAGCTCTTCGTCAATACCCACAACGCGCAGAGCCGTCCCGTCGGCCTGCGCGGTGAGCTGTCCGAGCGCTATATCCGGCGGATCGTGATGCTCCGGATGGACGGCGAGTGGACCAAGGGCGGCGGCCGCGTCGAACAGGTCCAGGTCCGTTCGCAGACGACGGCGGTCCGCCCGCCGCCATGGAGCTCCGAGAAGATCAGCGAGAAGCCCGTGTACCGCGTGCTGCCCTGGTGGCAGGTCACCGCAGACGACCTGCCCAAGGGGGCGAACAGCCAGTGACGTCACCGACGCCCCACCAGCCTCAGCGGACGCCGAGCGACCAGCAGGCCCCGCACACCACGGAGACGGCCGACGTGCCGCGGCAGGCCCAGGCACCACAGACGTCCCCGGAGCCCGACGGCTACCGGGAGACCCGCATCGAGCGCGCCATCGGACGCGGCTTCGGGCTGGTCACCAGCCGTGCGCTGGCCCCGTATCAGACCGCCGTGATCCGGATCGGCTTCTCGGCGACGTGGCTGCTGTTCCTGCTGCGCGAGTGGCCGCACCGCGGGGTGCTCTACGGGCCCGACAGCCCCTGGAACCTGGACATGGCCCGCCGGCTCCTGGACGGCAACCACGCCTTCTCGGTACTCCCCTGGTCCGACAGCCGCGGCTGGTTCGAATGCGTCTACCTCGTGGCCGTCGTGGCCAGCGCGCTGCTGATGCTCGGCTGGCGCACCCGCACCATGTCGGTGCTGTTCATGGTGGGCGTGATCTCGCTGCAGAACCGCAGCATCTTCATAGGCGACGGCGGCGACAACGTCATCCACCTGATGTCGATGTACCTCGTGCTGACCCGGTGCGGGCAGGTCTGGTCGCTGGACGCACGCCGGGCGAAGCGGGCAGCGGCCGCCGCGTACGCCTCCGGTGGGGAGGACTCCGGGAGCGCACCTGCCGCCTCCCGCGATCTGCCCGGCGTCATCCTGTGGGCCGTGCTCGGCCTCGGACTGGCCCTCGCCCAGCTCCAGGGCGGCTACGGCCTCGGCTGGTCCGAGGGCGGCCCGTTCCCGCACATCGGCTGGAGCCTGGCGCTGTGGGGCTTGTGGCTGGCGCACGGTCTGTGGTGGGCGGTGCAGCGCTACGCACCCGGCGAGCCGCGCACCGTCCTGGACACCCTCGCCAAGCTCGCCCACAACGGCGCATTGCTGGTGATCATGGTCGAGGTCTGCCTGATCTACGCCACGGCCGGCTGGTACAAGATCCAGGGCTCACGCTGGCAGGACGGCACCGCGGTCTACTACCCGATGCACCTGGACTACTTCTCCCCCTGGCCGGCGCTGTCCGAGCTGCTGGGCAGCAACGGCGTGATGGTCATGCTGATCACCTACGGGACGGTGATGGTGCAGGTCGCCTTCCCGTTCACGGTCTTCAACCGCCGGCTGAAGAATGTGCTGCTGGTCGCGATGATCTGCGAGCACCTTTCGATCGCGTTCCTGCTCGGCCTGCCGTTCTTCTCGCTCGCGATGATCACCGCGGACGCGGTCTTTCTGCCGACGAACTTCCTGACCTGGGTCTCCGCGCGCCTCTCCGGCCTGCGCGAACGGCTCTTTTCGCGCGGCGGTGCGGACCGGCCGGCCGGCGGGACCGGGGGCGGCGAGCCGGAGGCCCGTCCGGGGCACGGCGACGGTGGCCATACGCTCGTAGGGTGAGCAGCGAGAAAACCGCCCCCGCCGAGGCCCTTCAGTACGACGAGGGGTACGGGCCCCAGATCGGCGTCGGACCGCATCCGGAGCCCTGGCCCCAGGACGACCGCCTGGACCCCGAGCTGCTTGCGCACGGCGACCGCCGCAATGTGGTCGATCACTACCGCTACTGGAGGCGTGAGGCGATCGTCGCCGACCTCGACACCCGCCGCCATGACTTCCATGTGGCGGTCGAGAACTGGGGCCACGACTTCAACATCGGCTCGGTCGTACGGACCGCGAATGCGTTCCTGGCCAAGGAGATCCATATCGTCGGGCAGCGCCGCTGGAACCGCCGCGGCGCGATGGTGACCGACCGCTACCAGCACGTCCGCCACCACCCGGACACCGCGGACCTCACCGCCTGGGCGGTGGCCGAGGAGCTGCCGATCATCGGGATCGACAATCTCCCCGGTTCCGTGCCGCTGGAGACCACCGCGCTGCCGCGGCGCTGTGTGCTGCTGTTCGGCCAGGAGGGGCCGGGGCTGACCGAGGAGGCGCGCCGGCATGCCTCGCTGGTCTGCTCGATCGCGCAGTTCGGCTCGACCCGCTCGATCAACGCGGGGGCCGCGGCCGCCATCGCCATGCATGCCTGGGTCGGCCGCCATGCGCGGATCGAGGGGCCGGACGGCGGCTGACGGGCCCCCGGACACCGCCGGGAGTCCGGCGCGGGGCCCAGGGGACGTCCCGGGGCCCAGGGCCTCGCACCGGGGCACGGGACCCGGCACCCGCACTCGTCATGCCGGCCGTCGCACCTCCACCGTCCGGAAGCGGTTGGCCACGAAGGCGCCGTCACACAGCGCCGCATTGGCCGCCGGGTTGCCGCCCGAGCCATGGAAGTCCGAGAACGCCGCGGTCTGGTTCACATAGACCCCGCCGGTCAGATTCAGTGACAGCTGGGCGCACTCCTCCAGGCAGGCCTCCTCCACCAATTGCTCGACCTCGGCGGAGGTGGTGTATGCGCCGACCGTCATGGCGCCCTTCTCGCGGACCGTGCGCCGCAGCAGATCCACCGCGTCGGCCGCGGAACCGACGGCCACCGCGAAGGACACCGGGCCGAAGCACTCCGAAAGACAGGCCGCCTCGGAGTCCGGCTTGGCGCCGTCCAGCTTGACGATCACCGGGGTGCGGACGGTGGCGCCGGGGAACTCGGGGTTGGATACCTCACGGGAGGCCAGGGCCACCTCGCCGAGCCCGGCCGCCGCGTCGATCCGCTCCTTGACCTGCGGATTGACGATGGCGCCCAGCAGGGCGTTGGCCCGTGCGTCGTCGCCCAGCAGGCCGTTCACCGCGCCCGCCAGGTCGCTGACCACCTCGTCGTACGACTTCGGGCCGGCGTCCGTGGTGATGCCGGCGCGGGGAATCAGCAGATTCTGCGGAGTGGTGCACATCTGGCCGCTGTAGAGCGACAGGGAGAAGGCAAGGTTGCTGAGCATGCCCTTGTAGTCATCGGTGGATTCGATGACGACGGTGTTGACGCCGGCCTTCTCCGTGAAGACCTGCGCCTGCCGGGCGTGCGTCTCCAGCCAGTCGCCGAAGGCGGTCGAGCCGGTGTAGTCGATGATGCGGACCTCGGGGCGGACGGCCAGTGTCTTGGCCAGGCCCTCGTCCGGCCTGTCCACGGCCAGGCACACCAGGTCGGCGGGGAAGCCGGCCTCGGTGAGCACCTCGCGGGCCACCTTGACGGTCAGCGCCAGCGGCAGCACGGCGCGCGGATGCGGCTTGACCAGCACCGGGTTGCCGGTTGCCAGAGAGGCGAACAGGCCCGGATAGCCGTTCCACGTCGGGAAGGTGTTGCAGCCGATCATCAGGGCGACGCCGCGCGGCACGGCCGTGAAGCTCTTGGTCAGCTCGAGCGGGTCGCGCTTGCCCTGCGGCTTGGACCACGGCGCCTGCTCCGGGATGCGGACCTGCTCGGCGTACGCATACGCCACCGCCTCCAGGCCGCGGTCCTGGGCATGCGGGCCGCCCGCCTGGAACGCCATCATGAAGGCCTGGCCGCTGGTGTGCATCACGGCCTGTGCGAACTCATGGGTCCGGGCGCTGATCCGGGCCAGGATCTCCAGACACACCGCCGCGCGCGTCTCGGGGCCGGCATTCCGCCAGGCGGGGAGCGCGGCGCGCATGGCCGGCAGCAGCACGTCCACATCAGGGTGCGGATAGCTGATGTCCAACTTCAGGCCGTACGGCGAGACTTCCTCGCCGGTCCAGTCGTCCGTGCCCGGCTGGTCGAGCTCGAACCGGCGGCCGCGCAGGGCCTCGAAGGCGGCCAGCCCGTCGGGTGCGGCGCTCTCGCCGTACGCCTTCGGGTGCTCGGGGTGCGGGGACCAGTACGCGCGGGTGCGGATCGCCTCCAGCGTCTGGTCGAGGGTCGGGCGGTGCTTCTCGATCAACTGCGCTGCGGTCATTTCGGCGGCCATCGATGACCAACTCCTCGTCGAGCTGGGCGGAGAGTGGATAGGGACTGGGAGCGGACAGGGCAACGGAGTTAGAGTAACCGAACGATCGGTCGGGGCAAGAGGGCCCGGCCGGCCTGTGGAAAAGTCGGTCGGGGAGGATCAGCTGGCATGACGGCTCTCGCAACCAGCAGCACCGTGGCAGTGGTGGGCACCGGCACCATGGGGCAGGGCATCGCGCAGGTGGCGCTGGTCGCCGGCCATCGCGTACGCCTCTATGACACCGCCCCCGGGCGTGCCGGACAAGCCGCCGAGGCGATCGCGGGACGGCTGGACCGGCTGGTCGAAAAAGGCCGGATCACGGCGGACGAGCGGGATGCCGCCCGCGGGCACCTCTCCCCCGCCACCGCCCTCCCGGAGCTGGCCGATGCCGCTCTGGTCATCGAGGCGATCCTGGAGCAACTGCCCGCCAAACAGGAGCTTTTCACCGCCCTGGAGGACATCGTGGCGGCCGACTGCCTGCTGGCCACCAACACCTCCTCGCTGTCCGTGACCGCAGTCGCGGGCCGGCTGCGCCACCCCGGCCGCTGTGTGGGCATGCACTTCTTCAACCCCGCACCGCTGCTCCCCCTGGTCGAGGTGATCAGCGGCTTCGCCACCGACGAGGCCGCCGCCACCACCGCGTACGACACCGCCGTGGCCTGGGGCAAGAAGCCGGTGCGCTGTACGGACACCCCCGGTTTCGTCGTCAACCGCATCGCCCGCCCCTTCTACGCCGAAGCCCTGCGTGCCTACGAGGAGCGGGTCGCCGACCCGGCCACCATCGATGCGGTGCTGCGTGACGGTGCCGGCTTCAAGATGGGGCCGTTCGAACTGACCGACCTCATCGGGCAGGACGTGAACGAGGCGGTCACCCACTCCGTGTGGCAGGCCTTCTTCCAGGACCCGAAGTTCACCCCCTCCCTGGCGCAGCGCCGGCTGGTCGAGTCCGGGCTGCACGGCCGCAAGGCGGGCCGGGGATGGTTCGACTACTCCAAGGGCGCCGGCCGGCCCGAACCGCGGACCGCTGAGCCCTGTCCGGCGCCCGAGTCCGTCGGCCTGCACGCGAAGCTGCCCGGCCCCGCGGTGGTGCTGTGCGAGCTCATCGAGGAGGCGGGCATCAAGGTCACCCGCGACCGGACGCCGGGGGAGCCGGAGGGTTTCCTGCGGCTGCCCGGTGGAGCGCGCCTGGCGCTGACCAACGGCTGTCCGGCGACGTCGAACGTCCACGAGAAGGACATCCGCTTCGACCTCTCCCTCGACTACCGCGCCGCCACCCGTATTGCCCTGGCGGCCTCGGCGACGGTCTCCGGGGCGGACCTCGCCGAGGCGGTCGGGCTGTTCCAGGCGCTGGGCAAGCAGGTCAGCGTGATCGAGGACGTACCGGGGATGATCGTCGCCCGGACGGTCGCGATGATCATCGACTTCGCCGTGGATGCCGCGGCCCGCGGGGTCGCGAGTCCCGAGGACATCGACACGGCCATGCGGCTGGGCGTGAACTACCCCGGCGGCCCCCTGGAGTGGGCCGAGCGGCTCGGTGCCCAGTGGGTGTGGGATCTGCTGGATTCGATGCACCGCCAGAGTGCCGGCGGACGCTATGGACCGTCCTGGGCGCTACGGCGCCGTGCAGACCTCGAGGAATAGGTGCTCTAATCATGACCATGGCCAAGCGCGACACCTATACGCCTGATTCGCTGCTCGCGGTCGCCGTCGAGGTGTTCATCGAGCGCGGCTACGACGGCACGTCCATGGAGCACCTTTCCCAAGCGGCCGGCATCTCGAAGTCCTCGATCTACCACCATGTCCGCAGCAAGGAAGAGCTGCTGCGCCGCGCCATAAGCCGCGCCCTGGACGGGCTGTTCGGTGTGCTGGAGGAGGCGGGCGCGCTTCAGGGGCGGGCGATCGAGCGGCTGGAGCATGTCACCCGGCGTGTGGCCGAGGTGCTGATGGACGAACTCCCGTATGTGACGCTGCTGTTGCGGGTGCGCGGAAATACGGACACCGAGCGGTGGGCCATGGAGCGCCGCCGGGAGTTCGACCACGAGGTCTCCGATCTGCTCAAGCAGGCCGCCGCCGAAGGTGACCTCCGGGACGACGTGGACATCCGGCTGGCCACCCGTCTGCTCTTCGGCATGATCAACTCGATTGTGGAGTGGTACCGGCCGGGGCGGGGCGGTGCGGTGAGCCGTGACGAGGTCGCCGAGGCCGTGGTGCGTACGGCGTTCGCGGGGCTGCGCAAGCCCTGATGCGGGGCTGCGGCGCAGGCCCTGATCTGCGCAGGTCCTGCTCTGTGCCGGTGCCGGCCGCCCCGGGGGTCAGTCCTCCTCGGGGCCGAGGTCGGTCTCCTCGAAGACCAGCAGGGTGCGGGTGCTGAGCACTTCCGGTATCGACTGGATACGGGTGAGGACCAGCTCCCGCAGCTCGCGGTTGTCCTTGGTGTGGACGAGGAGCAGCACATCGAAATCACCACTGACCAGCGCGATGTGGGTGGCCCCCGGCAGCGCCGTGAGCTGCTTGCGCACGGTCCGCCAGGAGTTCTGCACGATCTTCAGCGTGATATATGCGGAAGCGCCCTGACCTGCGCGTTCCTGGTCGACGAGGGCGCTGAAGCCGCGTATCACGCCGTCCTCGATCAGCCGGTTGATCCGCGCGTAGGCGTTGGCGCGCGAGACGTGCACCCGCTCGGCCACGGAGCGTATCGAGGCCCTGCCGTCGGTCTGCAGCATGCGCAGGATGGAGCGGTCGATGGTGTCCAGCGGGCGTGCGGCCGGGGCCGGGGGCGGTGCCTGGGCCGGTGGCGCCGGCGGTGCGGGTGCCGGCGGGGTGGCGGCGGGTGGTGCGGGCGGCTGCCCGTCGGAACTGGCCATCTGTTCGCCCGGCATATGGTCCCGCCTCCCCTTTGTGGACGCCCTGTCTTCATCTCAAGCTGTGGAGAACCGTTTGTCCACAGGCTGAGTGCGCCTGTAGCCAAAATGCATCAACGACCGAACAATCGGTAGGGCAGGGCGTGCCCGCCCTGGCCGATTCCATCCTGCCCATCCGCCGTTCGCCCACCACCCACATGAGGCGCATCGCGCCACCCCTTCGATCCGAGGAGGTGCTCGGCATGACGGTCCTCGAGCAGCCCGGCAGCAGCAGGAAGAAGAGCAGCCCGGCCGGCCCCCCGCCCGCCTGGCGTCCGCGCGTCGATCCCGCGCCCCTCCTGCCCGACGAGGAGCCGTACCGCCTCCTGGGTACGGATGCCGCGGCCCGGCTCGACTCCGGACTGCTGACCCGGCTCTACGCCCAGCTGGTGCGCGGCCGCCGGTACAACGCCCAGGCCACGGCCCTGACCCGGCAGGGACGCCTGGCGGTCTACCCGTCCTCCACGGGCCAGGAAGCCTGCGAGGTCGCCGCGGCGCTGGCGCTCGAAGACCGGGACTGGCTCTTTCCCAGCTATCGCGACACCCTCGCCGCCGTGGCCCGCGGCCTGGACCCCGTGCAGGCGCTGACCCTGCTGCGCGGTGACTGGCACAACGGGTACGACCCGCACGAACACCGCATCGCCCCCCTGTGCACCCCGCTCGCCACCCAGCTCCCGCATGCGGTGGGCCTTGCGCACGCCGCCCGCCTCAAGGGCGACGAAGTGGTGGCGCTGGCCATGGTGGGTGACGGCGGTACCAGCGAGGGCGACTTCCACGAGGCGCTGAATTTCGCGGCGGTCTGGCAGGCGCCGGTGGTCTTCCTCGTCCAGAACAACGGCTTCGCGATCTCCGTGCCGCTCGCCAAGCAGACCGCCGCGCCGTCCCTCGCCCACAAGGCGGTCGGATACGGCATGCCGGGCCGCCTGGTCGACGGCAATGACGCGCCCGCCATGCACGAGGTGCTCACCGAAGCCGTGCAGCGGGCCCGCAGGGGCGGCGGTCCCACCCTGGTCGAGGCCGTCACCTACCGCATCGAGGCGCACACCAACGCCGACGACGCCACCCGCTACCGCAGCGATGCCGAGGTCGAGACCTGGCGGTCGCACGACCCGATAGCCCTTCTGGAGCATGAGCTGGCGGCCCGTGATCTGCTGCCCGACGAATTCGTCGCCGCCACCCGGGACGGCGCCGAGCAACTGGCGGCCGGCCTCCGGGAGCGGATGAACGCCGATCCGGAGCTGGACCCGATGGACCTGTTCACCCACGTATTCGCCGAGCAGACCAGCCAACTGCGCGCCCAGGCGGCGCTGTTGCGCGCCGAGCTGGACGCCGAGGCCAACGGACACACCGAGGACAGCGCGGGCGCCGACGGCTCCGCCGAGGAGGCCAGGCCATGACGACCACCGCCGCACCGGCAACGGCGCGCAAGCCCGCCACCATGGCGCAGGCGCTGACCCGCGCGCTGCGCGACGCCATGGCCGACGACCCGTCCGTCCATGTCATGGGCGAGGACGTCGGCACCCTCGGCGGCGTTTTCCGGGTCACCGACGGCCTCGCCAAGGAGTTCGGCGAGGACCGCTGCACCGACACCGCGCTCGCCGAGGCCGGCATCCTGGGCACCGCCGTCGGCATGGCGATGTACGGGCTGCGACCGGTCGTCGAGATGCAGTTCGACGCCTTCGCCTACCCCGCGTTCGAGCAGCTGATCAGCCATGTCGCCCGGATGCGCAACCGCACCCGCGGCGCGCTGACGATGCCGCTGACCATCCGCATCCCGTACGGCGGCGGCATCGGCGGGGTCGAGCACCACAGCGACTCCTCCGAGGCGTACTACCTCGCCACCCCCGGGCTCCAGGTCGTCACCCCGGCGACCGTCGAGGACGCCTACGGGCTGCTGCGCGCCGCCATCGCCTCCGACGACCCCGTTGTCTTCCTGGAGCCCAAGCGCCTGTACTGGTCCAAGGCCGACTGGTCGCCCGATGCGCCCACCGAGGTCGCGCCACTGGGCCGCGCCGCGGTCCGGCGCCGCGGCAGCAGCGCCACGCTGATCACCTACGGCCCCTCGCTGCCGGTCTGCATGGAGGCCGCCGAGGCCGCCGGTGCCGAGGGCTGGGACCTGGAAGTGGTGGATCTGCGCTCGCTGATGCCGTTCGACGACGACACGGTCTGCGCCTCGGTCCGGCGGACCGGACGGGCCGTGGTCGTCCATGAGTCCAACGGGTTCGGCGGTCCCGGAGGGGAGATCGCCGCACGGATCACCGAGCGCTGCTTCCACCACCTGGAGGCGCCGGTCCTGCGCGTCGCCGGGTTCGACATCCCCTATCCGCCACCCATGCTGGAGCGGCACCATCTGCCCGGCGTGGACCGGATCCTGGACACCGTCGCCCGCCTCCAGTGGGAGTCGGACTGGACCGAGGGACGTGGTGAGTGATGGCCGTGGTCCGCGAATTCACGTTGCCCGACCTGGGGGAAGGCCTCACCGAGGCGACGATCGTGCACTGGCTGGTCGAGGTCGGCGAGGTGGTGGCCATCGACCAGCCGGTGGTGGAGGTCGAGACCGCCAAGGCGATGGTGGAGGTGCCGTGCCCGTACGGGGGCGTGGTGACCGCCCGCCTCGGCGCGGAGGGGGAGGAGGTCCCGGTGGGCGCGCCGCTGGTGACGGTCGCGGTGGGGGCCGTGCCCGATGACCTGGCGGGGGCAGGCCCTGGGGAGGGGCCGGGAGCCGGTGCGGGTGCGGCGGGTGGTGCACCCGATGCGGGGGTTTCGGCGCCGTCTTCCGCCGGTGTCGCCGCTCCGGCCGCGGGGGGCACGGCGGATGCCGGGTCCGGGAATGTGCTCGTCGGGTACGGCACGAGCGCAGCGGCGGCGCGGCGGCGCCGGATCCGGCCGGGGGGCGGGGCAAGCCCCATGGCGGGAGTGCCGCGGGCGCCCGGAGGAGCGGCGGACGGCTCGGCCGGAGCCGGAGCGGCCGATCGTGCGCCCGGCGGCTCAGGGGCGGCCGCTGCCGGGGCGGTGGATGCCGACAGTCGTACGGTGGCCGTCATTTCTCCGCTGGTGCGTCGGATGGCGCGGGAAAACGGGCTGGATCTACGGGAGTTGACGGGGTCCGGGCGTGATGGACTGATTCTCCGTACGGACGTCGAGTGCGCGATCCGGGCGCGGCAGGAGCGGGAGCCCTCGGCGAGGGCCGGGGCGGTCACCTCGGTGAGTGCCAGGGCGGTGAACGGTGCCGCAGGAGTCGTCGGCGCCGGTGCGACAGGCGTGGTGGGGGCCGCGTCCGCCGCCGGAGCCGTGACGGTCCCGGGATCCACGGGAGCCGGCGCCGCGGCGGGCGAGGAGCGGATCCCGCTGAGGGGGATGCTCGGTGCGGCCGCCGAGAAGTTCAGCCGCAGCCGTCGGGAGATCCCGGAGGCGACCTGCTGGGTGGACGCCGATGCCACCGAACTCCTCGCCGTCCGCAGGGCGATGAATGTGGCGGGCGCCCCCAAGGTGTCGCTGCTCGCGCTGCTGGCCCGGATCACCACGGCGGCGCTCGCACGGTTCCCCGAGCTCAATGCCACCGTCGACACCAAGACCCAGGAGATCGTCCGGCTGCCCGCCGTCCATCTGGGCTTCGCGGCGCAGACCGACCGCGGTCTGGTCGTGCCGGTCGTACGGGACGCTCAGGCCCGTACGGTCGAGGAGCTGTCCGCCGAGATCACCCGGCTCACCGAAACCGCCAGGAGCGGCGGACTCTCCCTGGCCGAGCTGACACACGGCACCTTCACCCTCAACAACTACGGGGTCTTCGGCGTCGACGGCTCCACGCCGATCATCAACCACCCCGAAGCGGCGATGCTCGGCGTCGGCCGGATAGCCGCCAAACCCTGGGTGCACGAAGGCGAACTGGCCGTCCGGCAGGTCGTCCAGCTCTCCCTCACCTTCGATCACCGGGTGTGCGACGGCGGCACCGCCGGAGGCTTCCTGCGCCATGTGGCCGACTGTGTGGAACAGCCCGCGCTGCTGCTACGGGGGCTGTGAGCCCGGTGGGGCCGGTGACCTCGGTGTGGCCACTTAGCTCTGGTCGGTGAGCCCGGTGAGCCCGGTGAGCCCGGTGAGCCCGGTGTGGCCGTCGCGTCCGCTGTGGCAGAGCTGACATCTGCCGCAGCGCCGGCACCGGTGTGATCCGTTCACCCCCGGCGATACTCAAGGGGTGAACGCCCCCACCGCCTACGACACCATCGTGCTGGCCGGAGGCGCGGCCCGACGGCTCGGCGGGGCGGACAAGCCCGCCCTGTCCGTCGGCGCGCGCCCCCTCCTGGACCGGGTACTCGCCGCCTGCCCCGATGCCGCGATCACCGTCGTGGTCGGCCCTCACCGCCCGACCACCCGCGTCGTCGTCCGCGCCCTGGAGGATCCGCCGGGCGGCGGTCCGCTCGCCGCGCTGGACGCCGGTCTGCGGCACACCACCGCCCCGACGGTTCTTGTCCTCTCCGCCGATCTCCCGTTCCTGACCACCGCGACCGTGCAGGGCCTGTTGGCAGCGGCGACGGGAACGCCCGGTGCCGCCGGGCCGGGCAACGGCGCTGCAGGGCCGGGCAGCAGTGCCGCCGGTGCGGACAGCGGTGCCCCGCCCTACGGCGACGGGGCGATGCTCCAGGACGCCTCGGGACGGGACCAGCCGCTGGTGGCCGCGTACCGGGCCGCGTCGCTGCGCCGTGAGCTGGCGCGGGTACGGGCCGGACACGGCACTCTGGCCGGGCTGCCGCTGCGTGCCCTGGTGAACGGGCTGCGGCTCGAACGGATCCCGGACGTCACGGCCACGGCATCCTTCGACTGCGACACCTGGGAAGACCTCAGCGCGGCACGCGCCCGTATCAGGGAGCATGGAAACGTGTTGGATGAATGGATCACTGCAGTCAAGGCCGAACTGGGCATCGAGCTCGATGTCGACACGGCGGCGCTTCTCGACCTCGCGCGGGACGCGGCGCACGGTGTGGCCCGGCCGGCCGCACCGCTGACGACCTTCCTGATCGGTTACGCGGCGGGCCGGCAGGGCCGGGACGTCAAAGAGCTGACCGAACGGGCCACCGCACTGGCCAACCGCTGGGCGGCGGAGGCCGAGGAGTCCGCCGGTCCGGTGGAGTCCGGCGGCGGCACGGGTGCCGAAACGAAGCCCGCAGAATGACCGACAGGGGCTTCGGCAAGGAATTCGACGGGGACTTCGAGGGCGATTTCGGCTGGGATTTCGGCAGGGAGCCCGGCGGCACGGTGGGCGGGGCAGGGGGCGCGGCGGTGGACGAGGGACGTGGCGACCCGTTCGAAGAGGCGCTTGCGCTGGCCAACGCCACGGCGCCGCTGCGCGTACGGCACGGGGCCGAGGGCAGCGGGGCCGGGCCCACGACCGGCAGGGTGCCGTATGCCACCCGCGAGGCCGCGGCGGCCAACTCCTCCGCCACCGGGGGCAGCCACGACATCCCCTACACACCGGACGATCCCTTCTCCCTCGATGACCCCATGGCCGCAGGGAACGGTGCCGCACGCTCCTCCGGGCCCTCACGTGCACCCGGCAACGGTGCCTCCCGCACCTCCGGGCCCTCCCGCGCCTCCGGCCCCGTCGGCCCCGAAGACCACGAAGACCCTGCGGACCCCCCGCCTCCCACCGGCCACGGCTCCCGCCCCACCCCGGTCGCCGTCCCTTGGCACACCGCCCGGGACATCGCCGAGCGCGCCGTAGCCGGTCCACCCGAGCCCGCGACCTCGGCGCTCGGCGACGCGCTCGGCCGTACGCTCGCCGCGCCCCTCACCGCGCTCACCGATCTGCCGTCGTTCGACACCTCGGCGATGGACGGCTGGGCGGTGTCCGGCCCCGGCCCCTGGCGTCTCGACCACCCCGCAGGCACATCCGAGGCCGGCCCCCCTCCCGGCATCCTCGCAGGCCACGCCCCTGACCGGGCGCTCCACGACGGACATGCGATCCCGATCGCCACCGGTGCGCGCGTGCCGTCCGGTGCCACCGCCGTGCTGCGCAGTGAGCACGGCGAGGTCCGTGAGCTGAGCGACGGCGGACGGCGGCTGTACGCACCGCAGCCCGCGCCGCCCGGTCAGGACATCCGTCCGCGGGGTCAGGAGTGCCGTCGCGGCGACCAACTGCTGCCCGCCGGCGCCCTGGTGACCCCTGCTGTGCTCGGCCTGGCCGCCGCGGCCGGTTACGACGAGCTCACCGCGTACCGCCGGCCGCGCGCCGAAGTCCTCGTGCTGGGCGATGAGTTGCTGGACCACGGCCTGCCGCAGGAAGGCCGGATCCGGGATGCGCTCGGCCCGATGCTCGCGCCGTGGCTGCATGCCCTGGGCGTCGAAGCGGCCGCGCCACGCCATCTCGCCGATGACCCCGACACGCTGTACGCCGCCGTTGCCGAGTCCACCGCCGACGTGGTGATCACCACTGGCGGCACCGCATCGGGCCCCCTGGACCATGTGCACCCCATCCTGCGCCGGCTGGGCGCCGAGGTGCTGGTCGACGGTGTCGCGGTACGCCCCGGGCACCCCATGGTGCTCGCCCGCCTGGCCCCGCACCGGCATCTCGTCGGCCTGCCCGGCAACCCCCTCGCCGCCGTCTCCGGCCTGGTCACGCTCGCCGAACCGCTGCTCCGTACCCTCGCCGCCCGCCCTCCTGCCGCGCCGTACCGGACGCCGCTGGCCGCCCCGGTCCACGGGCACCCGCGGGACACCCGGCTCGTTCCGGTGGCCTACCGCGAGGACGAACGGCACGGCCTGATGGCGGCGCCGCTGCACTTCCACGGCCCTGCCATGCTGCGGGGAATCGCCGCCGCCGATGCGCTGGCCGTCGTCCCGCCCGGTGGCGCGGAGCGTGGCACCGAGCTCGAACTCCTGGAACTGCCCTGGTCGGCCGGGCCGTCCGCGGGCTGGTCCCCGGGCTCATCGACGGGCTGGACCGCCCCGGGGGACGGGTAGCGGGCACGGGCGCCGAGCCGGCTGCCGGTTCCGTCCGCCGTCACGCCGCTCGCCGCCCGCCGGGCCCGGCCGCCCGGCGGGCCGGCCATCCCGCTCGGCCGCCGCCCCGTTCAGGCCCCCTCTGCCACGCACACCCTCTGCCGTGCGCCCTCGACCGCGCACCGGTGCGGCGCCTACGTCAGCTGCTCGGCACCGCCTGCCGGATGGTGATCACGCGGTCGGTGAGTTCGAGCGTCGCGGCCTGCGGATCGCTGTAGTTCAGCACCCGGTGCCCCCGTACGACCGCCACCACCAGATCACCGAGCTCCCGGGGCGAGCGGCCCGCCTCACTCTTCGTCACCGGTCGCTCGTCGAGATCCAGCCCGCTCCCGTAGGTCAGCAGATCCTCCAGGACCGTGCCGACGTACGGGCTGGCCATGGACATACCGAGCAGCCGCCCCGCCGCGCTGGAACTCGTGATGACCATGTCGGCGCCGCTCTGCTTCAGCAGCGGCACGTTTTCGTCCTCCCGGACCGCCACCACGATCGAGGCATGCGTGTTGAGCTGCCGTGCCGTCAGCGTCACCAGGGCCGCGGTGTCGTCGCGCCGGGTGGCCACGACCACGCGCGCGGCACGCGGCAACTCGGCTCTGGTCAGTGTGCCGGAGCGGGTCGCGTCTCCGTGAACGCCCACGAAGCCGTCACTGCTGGCGGCGTCCACGACGGTCTTCTGCGGGTCGACAACGACGATCTTCTCTTTCGGGACGCCCTGACCGATCAGCGTCTCGATGGTGTGGCGGCCCTTCGTCCCGTACCCGATGACGACGACGTGATCTCGCATGCGGGACCTCCAGCGGTGAATGCGTACCTGGTGCCGGGTGCGCGCGGTGAGGACTTCGAGCGTGGTGCCGACCAAGATGATCAGGAACAGTACGCGGAGCGGTGTGATGACCAGGATGTTGGTCAGCCGTGCACCCTCGCTGACCGGGGTGATGTCGCCGTAACCGGTGGTCGAGAGGGTGACCGTCGCGTAGTAGGCCGCGCCGAGGAAATCGACGTCGCGGTGGGCGCTGTCGCGGTATCCGGCGCGGTCGAACCAGACGATCAGCGTCGTGAGGGCCAGTACGCCGAGCGCCATCACCAGCCGCCGCAGGACCTGTTGGAGGGGCGGCACCATGCCCTGGGCGGGCATGACGATGGAGCGGCCGGCCTCGGTGTCGTCCTTGGCCTCGGTCCGGGTGCGGGACCAGAGGGAGCGGAGGATGGCGGAGCTGCCCGTCCCACGGCGCGGTTGCTGCTGGTCGCTCATCCGGCCGGCGCTCCCCGAGTGGCCTGGACTGAGGCGGTCTGTGAAGGAGACATACCTCCCATGCTCCTTGATTCGGGCACCCTGCGTGCCCGGTCGCGGCGGGAGTCGGCGTGCGGCGGCAGGATGCCGCCGCACCGGCCAAGGTGCGAGCTGTGGTGAGCTGGGGTGGTGATCACGGAGCGTTGATATCGCCGGCAGCGGGGCGGTTGTGGGGTGATGCCGGGGCGCTCACCCGGTGGAGTGGCAAGTCGTACCGGAGAGAAGACAGCCGTGGCCCGGCACCGCCCCGCCAGGCTCGCACCGCACCGCACCGCCCCGCCAGGCCCGCGCCTGGCACCGCCCTCCCCGGGCCGGCTCGGCACTCCGCCCGAGCCGCCCGCCGCCTCGGCCCCGGGGTGCCCCGGTGCGCCGGACGGGAGGAATAACCGCACGTCATCCGGGGGCCGGTGGCCGACCCGGCGGTAGTTGTGGGCCCCCGCACCGTCGCCCTGTGCGCGGACGGCGAGTAGCCTCGCGCCATGCGAGCGATCACTATCCCGGAGCCCGGTGGACCCGAAGCACTTGTCTGGGCGGAGGTGCCCGATCCGCAGCCCGCCGAGGGCGAGGTCCTGATCGAGGTCGTGGCGAGCGCCGTGAACCGCGCCGACCTGCTCCAGCGCCAGGGCTTCTACGACCCGCCGCCGGGATCCTCCCCGTATCCGGGGCTGGAGTGCGCGGGGCGGATCATCGGGCTCGGTCCCGGTGTGCACGGCTGGGCCGTCGGCGACGAGGTGTGTGCACTGCTGGCGGGCGGTGGATATGCGGAGAAGGTCGCCGTCCCGGGCGGGCAGGTCCTGCCTGTGCCGAACGGCCTGGATCTGGTCTCGGCCGCCGCGCTGCCCGAGGTGGCCTGCACGGTCTGGTCGAACGTCTTCATGATCGCGCATCTCCGGCCCGGCGAGACGCTGCTGGTCCACGGTGGTGCCAGCGGCATCGGCACCATGGCGATCCAGCTCGCCAAGGCGGTCGGTGCGCGGGTCGCGGTCACCGCCGGCGGCCCCGAGAAGCTGGCCCGCTGCGCCGAGTTGGGCGCGGACATTCTCATCGACTACCGCGAGCAGGACTTCGTCCAGGAGATCCGCAAGGCCACCGATGGCACGGGCGCGGACGTCATCCTCGACATCATCGGTGCGAAGTATCTGCAGCGGAACATCAAGGCGCTGGCGGTCAGCGGACGGCTGGCCGTCATCGGGCTGCAGGGCGGGGTGAAGGCGGAGCTGAATCTCGCCGCCCTGATGGCGAAGCGCGCCGCGATCACCGGCGCCGGGCTGCGGGCCCGCCCGCTGAACGAGAAGGCGGCCATCGTCGCCGCCGTCCGGGAGCATGTCTGGCCGCTGATCGGCAACGGACAGGTGCGGCCGATCGTGGACCGTACGCTCCCGATGCCCGACGCCGCCGAGGCGCACCGCATCGTGGAGGACAGTGCGCACGTCGGCAAGGTCGTGCTGACGCTCTGAGCCGACCCGGCCACCCCCTCCCGTCATCCGCGCCGCCTGGGCCTGCCCCTCCCGTACCCCGACGGGTAACCCGCCTGATGTGTCCGAGATGCCGTGAATCTCATCACATGTGACTCTGAGGAAGTCACCCGACGGCTCGGCACGGGAGGGGCACTGTGGTCGCTCCAGGTTTCCGTTCGCGCATTGCCACCGGTCTGTTGGTGGCCGCCGTCGTCCTGCCCGTTCCGATAGGAGTCACCTCGGCGGCGGCTGCGGATCGGCGGGTCACACCGGTCGACCACCCCCCGCACCTCGCCCGTCAGGGCGATCAGCCCGACGACTATGCGCAGGACGAAACCGGACCCGACGACTACGGGTTCGACGAGTACGGACCCGACGACTTTGCGGCCGACCGTCGTCCGTTCGGCGGCCGCGGTGACGGAGCGGGCCGGGGCCACCATGGTCACCCCGGCCGTCCCGGGGCGCCGGCGCGCCTGCCGGAGCTGTCGCCTCGCTTCCCCGGGGTGCCGGACGTCTTCCCGCGCTTCCCGCACCGGCCGTCGCACCGCCCCTTCGGTGGTCCTCGCATGCCCGGACGGTGGCACCACCGCCCGCATCACCCGTTCAGCCCTGCCTTCATCGGGCCGGACGGTCCGTCGTACCCCTTCCCGGGGCCTGACTCCGGCGGCACGGGCTTCCCGGGGGCGGGTCATCACGGGCCGACCGCCGGGGTGAACGCTCCGGACGCCGACCGTGCGCACCGCCGCCCCGCTCCGCGCACCCCGGTGCCGAAGCACCCCAGGCCCGCGGCGTCCGCATCCCATGCGGCAAAGAGCGCACCGGCACGGTCGTCGCCCTCGCATCGCCTCGATGTCGCCGACCGGCTCACTCGGCATCCCTACGAGGCCTTGCCGCCGCTTCCGACCCCTGCCGCCCCGGAGGAGGCGCGCTCGGTACGGGAAAGCGCGGATGGCGAGGCGGCCGCAACGGCGAGTCCTTACGCCATGGAATCCCCGGACGCACCTGTCGAGCGGGTCCTTCCGCTGGGCGCCGGCCTCGCTCTCACGGGCCTGGGGCTGGCCTTCTTCGCCCTTCGGCTGCGCCGGAGCTGATGTCGGCCGTTCTGTTGGCGGGCCTGTCGGCAGTCCTGCCGGCGTCTGGTCGGTGGCTTTGCCGGCGGTTTCACGTGAAACGGTGGGAATCCGTTGTTTCACGTGAAACCGCGGCAGCCGAGTCCGCCCGGAAGGGTGGATCACCTTCTCCCAGGGGCACCACCTCTCATGACCCCTCGTACGAGAGAATGGCGGCATGGATATGCCGATGAATGAACGGTCGCAGGAGAATCCGCACGTCCTGGTGGTCGGCCCGGACGGCATGGCACTCGGCAGCTCCGGTGGCGGGGGCGAAGGCGACGAGCCACGTGAGACCCCCGTGACGGACATGGTTGAACAGCCTGCGAAGGTCATGCGCATCGGCAGCATGATCAAGCAGTTGCTGGAGGAGGTGAAGTCCGCGCCTCTGGACGAGGCGAGCCGGGTCCGGCTCAAGGAGATCCATGCCAGCTCGGTCAAGGAGCTGGAGGACGGGCTGGCGCCCGAGCTGGTCGAGGAGCTGGAGCGGCTGTCGTTGCCGTTCACCGATGAATCGGTGCCGACGGATGCGGAGCTGCGGATCGCGCAGGCTCAGCTGGTGGGCTGGCTGGAGGGCCTTTTCCACGGCATCCAGACCGCACTGTTCGCCCAGCAGATGGCCGCCCGCGCCCAGCTGGAGTCGATGCGCCGTGCGCTGCCGCCCGGAGCCGTTCCGATGGACGGCGAAGAGGGCAAGCCGGGCCAGGGCGGCGCCCGCTCGGGCCCGTACCTCTAGCCCGGCCCGTACCTCTAGCCCGGGCCGTACTTCTCACCCGGCCCGTACGTCTCCTCGCTCGGGCCCGTACCTCTCACGCTGTCCCAGTACCGCCACGCCGGAGCCGTCGCACCACGCGCGGAAGCCGGACAGAAGGGGCCGGCACGCTGTGCGCGTGCCGGCCCCTTTGCTGTCCACGGGCGGCCCTGGCGGGCCGTCGCCGTCTGCGACCGCCGTCAGCCGCTGCGGCCGGTCGAGACGGTCAGCTCGATGGGGTCGGTCCTGCTCGGGAGCCAGTAGCTGTAGGAGGCCGGGGTCTGACTCGTGACGGTGTTCTTGCCCCAGAGCGCGCTGTCCTCGTGCGCGACGATCTTGTACTTCCAGCCGGCGGCCTCGATGCACTTCTTCACCGAGCCCAGATTCTTGAAGCGGAACGAAGGGACGAGAACCTTGCCCTTCTCGCTGTAGCTCTTGCTCGGGTTGGTGCACTCGGACATCAGGATCGTCGCCGACTTGTCCTCCGGCTTGACGTTCTGGGGAGGCGACGCCGTCTCGATGTCGTTGTCGAAGTTCGCCGACGACGGGGTGACGCCACCGCCGTTGTTCTCGCTCGAGCCGGCACTCAGACCGATGCCGATCGCGATCGCGGTGACCACGATCACACCGACTATCGCCGAGACGACGACCACCGCGGTGTTGTTCTTGCGCCGGGCGGGGCCACCGGTCGGCGGCATCGAGGCCGTCACGGGCGGCGGGCTGTACGGCGGCGGCTGGAAGCCACCCGAGTTGAAGGGCGGCGGCCCCGGAACGGGCCCCGGCGCGGGCGTCGGGTAGGCACTGTTCGGCGGCGGGGGCGTCGGGTAGGTGTTGTTCGGAGGCGCGGGCGTCGACGGGCCAAAACCGACCGCCTGCGTCGGCTGATACGGCTGCTGCACGCTGGGCGGGGCCGGGGTCTGCGGGTTGCCGGAGGCGGTGGGGAACACCGCGGAGGAGACCGATGCGCCGCTGGTGCGCGCCCGCGGGCCCTCGCCGATGATCAGTGGCGTGGCACCGGACTGCCCGGAACCGACGATCCGCAGGCACTCGTCCCGCATCGCCTCGGAGGTGGGGAACCGCTCGTTGGGATTCTTCTTCAGTGCGCGGGCCACCAGCGCGTCCACGGCCGGCGGCAGCGAGCTGTTGATGCTCGACGGGACCGGGGGTTCTTCCTGGACGTGGGCGTAGGCGATGGCGAGCGGGGAGTCCGCGTCGAACGGCAGCTGACCGGTCAGCAGCTCGAAGAGCATGATGCCGACGGAGTAGAGGTCGGAGCGGGCGTCCACGGCCCGGCCGAGGGCCTGCTCGGGCGACAGGTACTGCGGAGTGCCGACGACCATGCCGGTCTGGGTCATGGACGTCACGCCGGACTGCATGGCGCGGGCGATGCCGAAGTCCATGACCTTGACCACGCCACGCTTGTTCAGCATGACGTTGCCGGGCTTGATGTCCCGGTGGACCAGGCTCATTTCATGGCTGACCTCGAGCGCGGCCAGCACATCGGCCGTGATCTTCAAGGCTTTTTCCGTCGGCATCGCGCCGTGTTGGGCGATGTCGTTGTCCAGATCGGAGCGCAGCGGCTGGCCCGCGACGTACTCCATGACGATGTACGGCACCATGCCGCCGTCGAGCTCGTCCTCGCCGGAGTCGTAGACCGAGACGATATTGGTGTGCGTGAGTTTCGCCACGGACTGGGCCTCACGCCGGAAGCGCTCACGGAAGGCCTGCTCGCGGCCGAGCTCGGTGTGCAGCGTCTTGATCGCGACCTCGCGGTCCAGCACGCTGTCGTAAGCGAGGTGCACGGAGGCCATGCCACCGGCGCCCAGAAGATCACGAAGCTGGTAACGTCCCCCGCCGACCGCACGGCCCTCGAATTGGCCCTGAGCGCCGTCCTGGCTCATCGTTCCGCTTCCCCCTAGGCGCTATACGTGTATGTATAGCGATCAAAATCTGGAATTCCGCAGCCAAGTCTGCCCCAGGCCTCGGACACGTCAAGCTGTGTGCCCGTTCCGTGACCAGATGTGCAAGATCCCGTCACGGCCAGGAGGCTGTTCCGTGCCTTGTTACCCCAGGTGAGCTTGCGGCAAGTGGCGCGCGGGAGGTTTGATGCCCGGTCCACGACGGACCGGCGAGTGCCGCGGAGCCTGTAGCGTGCTCTAGCGAAGACCGATGACCTTACCGCTCTCATGCGGATTGATTCGACGGCGAGGACCGATGGCACCGACGCAGAGCCCCCAGGGCCCGTCCGATCCTGACGCCACCGGCTCCAATATCCCCGACGCACCGGAGATGTGGGGCAACGGCGGGCTGGTCGGCGATGGCCGCTACCGGCTCACGCGACGGCTCGGCCGCGGCGGAATGGCGGAGGTGTTCGCGGCCGAGGACGTACGTCTCGGCCGGACCGTCGCCGTGAAGCTGCTGCGCGCCGACCTCGCCGAGGACCCGGTCTCCAAGGCCCGCTTCACCCGTGAGGCACAGTCCGTGGCCGGGCTGAACCACCACGCGGTGGTGGCGGTCTACGACTCCGGCGAGGACCTGGTCGGCGGCAATACCGTGCCGTACATCGTGATGGAGCTGGTCGAGGGCCACACCATCCGCGATCTGCTGCTCAACGCCGATGCCCCGCCGGCGGACCAGGCGCTGATCATCGTCTCCGGTGTGCTGGAGGCGCTGGCCTACAGCCACCAGCACGGCATCGTGCACCGTGACATCAAGCCCGCGAACGTGATCATCACGAACACCGGCGCCGTCAAGGTCATGGACTTCGGTATCGCCCGTGCCCTGCACGGCGCCGCGTCCACCATGACCCAGACCGGCATGGTCATGGGCACCCCTCAGTACCTCTCCCCGGAGCAGGCGCTCGGCAAGACCGTCGACACCCGCTCCGACCTCTACGCCACCGGCTGCCTGCTCTACGAACTCCTCACCCTGCGGCCGCCGTTCACCGGCGAGACCCCGCTGTCGGTCGTCTACCAGCACGTTCAGGACATGCCGGTGGCGCCCTCCGAGGTTGCCGAAGCGGTGCCCCCGGAGCTGGACGGCCTGGTCATGCGGTCGCTGGCGAAGGACCCAGACGACCGGTTCCAGTCCGCCGAGGAGATGCGCGGCCTGGTCCAGTACTCGCTGCAGATGCTGCACGAGCAGGGCGGTCACACCGGCACCTGGAGCACCGGCCCGGTCGCGGTGCACGAGGGCGGTCACCACTCGTCTCTGGGGACCGCGGCGACCACCGCGCTGCCGCACTCCGACGCCGGGCAGACCACGGCGCAGCCGATTCTGACACCCGGTATGCGGGCCGACGACGGCGGCTTCGACGGCGGGCCCCGGCCGGCCAAGGGCGGCCGCGGCAAGATCTGGCTGATCGCGGCGCTCGCGGTGATCGCCATCGCCATGGGTGTGGCCTTCGCCATGCAGAACACCGGTGGTCAGGGCAAGAAGCACGACACCCCCACGTCGCAGTCGCCGAAGCCGACGAAGGACGACAAGGCGAGCGAGCAGCCTTCGGAGGAGCCGAGCCTCCCGGAGACCGACCCCGGCGACACGGGTGAGGGCGACAGCACGTACAGCCAGCCGCCGCCCGAGCAGCCGAGCACGCCGGAGACCTCGGACTCGCCCACCCCGGAGCCGTCGACGCCCGAGCCGTCGACGTCCGTGCCGCCCACCGACGACACCGGCGGGACGTCCGACGGCGGTCCCACGGACGGCACCGCTGACGGGGGCGCCGCGGACGGTGGCACCGCCGATGGCGGGGCGAGCGCCGGTGCGGACGGCGGGGCCACCGCCGGCAGCGGGGCGGACGGCGGCCCCGGCACCACGCTCGGTGGGAACGGCTGAACCGGCGCCCTTCCCGGTTCAGCCGGTGAAGGCGTTCCGTACGGCCCGGTATTCGCGGGTCCACCACACGGCCAGTGCGGCCGCCGCCGGAAACTGTGGATCGGTGCGGCGGTCGCCCAGCTGGTAACGCCAGGTGAGCATCCAGAAGTCGTTCAGCCGCTCCCACCACACCCGGTGGACGGCCGCCGCGAGCTCATCGGCGCCGGCGTGGCAGGTGCTGCGATAGGCGCCCGCGTACGCCGCCACCTTCGCCAGGTCCAGCGTGCCGCACGGGCGGACGAAGAAGATCGCGGCGGCGCGCACCGCCTCCTCTGCCCGGGGGTGGACGCCCAGCCGGTCCCAGTCGACGATCGCGGTCGGCTCCGCGTCGCGGTAGAGCACATTCAGCGGATGGAAGTCCCCGTGCACCCAGCCGGCCGGCGGCTCCGCGCCGGGGGCCGGACGGTGGTGCGCCAGCTGCGCCAGCAGGGCCCGGCGCTCCAGCAGACGGTGTTCGGCGAGCTCGTCGAAGCTGGTGCGCGGCCGGGCGCCGCGGGCCAGGGCCAGCAGCTCCTCGATCGTCTCGAAGGTCCGCTCGGGGTCGGCGCCGGCGTCCGCGCAGGGGGGCCGGGGCGGGTGCGGCTCGTCGGCCATGACCTGCTCCAGCGCGGTGTGGACGAGCCCGAGCAGGGCGCCGAGCTGCCAGGACTGGCCACGGCTCAGTGCGGCGCCGCCCAGGTGCAGGCCTTCGACCCAGGGGTGCAGGGCGTAGCAGCGGCCGTCGAGAACGGTGACGGTCCGGCCGTCCTCGTCCGCGACGGGCGGGGCCACCGGCAGGCCGAGCGCGGCGAGCCGGCGGGTGGCGCGGTGCTGGCGGGTGAGGGCCGCGCGGTCGCCGTCGAGATGGTGTTTGAGGAAGTAGCGGCCGCGGGTGGTGGCGAGGAAGTAGCCGTGGTTGAGCAGGCCCTCGGCGACGGGTTCGCACGACAGCGGCGCACCGGCGCCGGCGTAGTGGCGGAGCAGGGAGCCGAGGGTGTCTCTGTCGGGCGTTGCCGCCGTCCGGACTACAGATGAGCGCAGCACGCGCCAGATGTTAGATCAACTGCGCCCGTCGGAGTGGGTGTGCGGGAAAGCCTTACGCGGAGTGCGCATAGCGGAAGACGGGCACATCGGTGAGGCAGTGCATGGTCACGAACTCCGGCTCGATGCGCAGGAAGACCGGGTCGAAGGGGACGCCGTCGGCGAGCAGCGGAGTGCGGCCGAAGAGCTCGCGCACGGCGGGGGTGGGCTCGATGACCCGGGCGGTGCCGGTGAACTGCACCGACCATGTGTCGGGCTCACCGCTGTTGACGTTGTCGGCCTCGTAGGCGACCACACTGCCGTCCAGGGCCTGGTGGTAGCCGTAGCCGCGGTGCAGCCGCAGGACCAGCCGCCCGTCGAGGACGAGGTGACGGGTGACGGCGGTGAAGGGCAGCGCCCGCCGACTGGCCGAGACGCGCCCGTAGGGCGTGCGGCTCAGCAGATCGATGGCACGGTAGTTGTCGGTGGGCATGTCACCACCTTGCCGGGTGGTTCCGGTCGGCACGTAGGGGCCGGCAGCCCCGGCGGACCGGGACGATGGTCCTGAATCGCCATGAGCCGGGCAGGGCGGCGCCCGGCTGTTTCAGTGACGCTCCGCCTGCCGCCGTGCGACGTACGCGGCGGCCTGCGAGCGGCGCTCCATGCCGAGCTTGGACAGCAGGCTGGAGACGTAATTCTTGATCGTCTTCTCGGCGAGATGGAGGCGCTCGCCGATGGCGCGGTTGGTCAGCCCCTCGCCGATCAGGTCGAGAATCCTGCGCTCCTGGTCGGTGAGGCTCGCCAGCCGGTCGTCACCCTTCGCGGTATTGCCGTCGCGCAGCCGCTCCAGCACCCGGGCGGTGGCCACGGGGTCGAGGAGGGACTTCCCGGCCGCCACCTCGCGTACCGCGGAGAGCAGTTCATTGCCCCGGATGGCCTTGAGGACATAACCGGCCGCACCGGCCAGAATCGCATCGAAAAGGGCCTCGTCGTCCGCGAACGAGGTGAGCATCAGGCATTTGATGTCCTCGTCCTGCGAACGGATCTCACGGCAGACCTCGACACCGCTCCCGTCCGGCAGCCGGACATCGAGCACCGCCACGTCCGGACGCGTCGCCGGGATCCTGACCAGGGCATCTGCGGCGGTACCCGCTTCGCCGACCACCTCGATGTCGTCCTCGACCGACAGCATTTCGTGAACGCCACGCCGGACAACTTCATGGTCATCGAGCAGGAATACCGTGATTTTTCCGTCTTCGCGCACCACACCAGTCTCACACATCAACCCTTCCCGTGCTCCAGGTCAGCGATATAACGTGCCGTTGTCCCGGCGGCCTGCAACGCTGTGACCAGGAGTTGTTCCAAGCCTCCGCGGTTTACTTGGAAATCCAAGCAAAATCGCAGGTCAGCGCCGTTTCCACTTCGGCTTTGACAATGGGTAACGTGCAATGAGCAGGCCACCTTCCGGGAGCTTTGTTCCACCCGGAGCCGGCCGCGTTCGCACACACCCCGTGCGCCGTATCGGATACCGGGTGAGCCGCAATACGGCCACCGGCGGACCCCGGGGGCCGGACAGACGGAGGAGCAGCACGTGACCGTGGAAGGCACTGCGCAGCGGAAAAACGCCCGCGGCAGCAGCAAGCGCACCACCGCCAAAAAGGCGACGTCGGCGAAGAAGGCGTCCCCGGCCAAGAACCGGAACTCCGGTCGGCCCGAGCAGGCGGAGCAGGACCAGCTCGTACAGCTGCTGACCCCCGAAGGGAAGCGGGTCGAGCACCCGGATTACTCAATCGATCTCTCCGCCGACGAGCTGCGCGGGCTCTACCGCGACATGGTGCTCACCCGGAAGTTCGACGCCGAGGCGACCACCCTCCAACGCCAGGGCGAACTGGGTCTGTGGGCCTCGCTGCTGGGTCAGGAGGCCGCCCAGATCGGCTCCGGCCGTGCGCTGCGCGACGACGACTATGTCTTCCCGACCTACCGCGAGCACGGTGTGGCGTGGTGCCGTGGCGTCGACCCGACGAACCTGCTGGGCATGTTCCGCGGTGTCAATCACGGCGGCTGGGACCCCAACAGCAACAACTTCCATCTCTACACCATTGTCATCGGTTCGCAGACGCTGCATGCGACCGGCTATGCGATGGGTGTGCAGAAGGACGGCACGGATTCCGCGGTCATCGCGTATTTCGGTGACGGTGCTTCCAGCCAGGGAGATGTCGCGGAATCCTTCACCTTCTCCGCGGTCTACAACGCCCCGGTCGTGTTCTTCTGCCAGAACAACCAATGGGCGATTTCCGAACCCACCGAGAAGCAGACCCGGGTACCGCTCTACCAGCGCGCCCGCGGTTACGGATTCCCCGGTGTACGGGTCGACGGCAATGACGTACTGGCCTGTCTTGCGGTGACCAAGGTGGCGCTGGAGCGCGCGCGTACCGGCCAGGGCCCGATGCTCGTCGAGGCCTTCACCTACCGCATGGGTGCGCACACCACCTCCGACGACCCGACGAAGTACCGGGAGGACGAGGAGCGGGCGGCCTGGGAGGCCAAGGACCCGATCCTGCGGCTGCGGACGTATCTGGAGGCCGAGGGGCTGGTCGACGAGGCGTACCTCGCCTCGATCGACGAGGAGAGCGAGGCCCTGGGCAAGCGGGTCCGCGATGCCGTGCGTGCCATGCCCGACCCGGACACCATGGCGATCTTCGAGAATGTCTATGCCGACGGGCATGCGCTCGTCGATGAGGAGCGCGCGCAGTTCGCCGCGTACCAGGCGTCGTTCGCCGATGCCGATGCCGTCGCGGAGGAGAACTGACCATGACCGTCTTCGAGAAGATCACCATTGCCAAGGCGATCAACGAATCGCTGCGTGCCTCCATGGAGGCGGACCCCAAGGTCCTCGTCATGGGCGAGGACGTCGGCAAGCTCGGCGGTGTCTTCCGGGTCACCGACGGTCTGCAGAAGGACTTCGGTGAGGAGCGGGTGATCGACACCCCGCTCGCCGAGTCCGGCATCGTCGGCACCGCGATCGGTATGGCGCTGCGCGGCTACCGCCCGGTCGTCGAGATCCAGTTCGACGGCTTCGTCTTCCCCGCCTACGACCAGATCGTCACCCAGCTCGCGAAGATGCACGCCCGCGCACTGGGCAAGGTCAAGGTGCCGGTCGTCATCCGCATTCCCTACGCGGGCGGCATCGGTGCGGTCGAGCACCACTCCGAGTCCCCCGAGGCGCTGTTCGCGCACGTCGCGGGGCTCAAGATCGTCTCTCCCTCGAACTCCTCCGACGCCTACTGGATGCTCCAGCAGGCCATCGCAGGTGACGACCCGGTCATCTACTTCGAACCCAAGCGCCGCTACCACGACAAGTCGCGGCTGGACACCGAGTCGATCCCCGACCCCCTGCACAAGGCCCGGGTCGCCCGGACCGGCTCCGACCTCACCCTGGTCGCCTACGGCCCGATGGTGAAGGTCTGCCAGGACGTCGCCAATGTCGCGGCCGAGGAGGGCAAGTCGATCGAGATCGTCGACCTGCGCTCGCTCTCCCCGATCGACTTCGACACCGTGCAGTCGTCGGTGCAGAAGACGGGACGGCTGGTCGTGGTCCACGAGGCCCCGGTCTTCTTCGGTGCGGGTGCGGAGATCGCCGCCCGGATCACCGAGCGGTGCTTCTACCACCTGGAGGCCCCCGTCCTGCGGGTCGGCGGGTTCCATTCCCCGTATCCGCCCTCCCGTCTGGAGGACGAGTACCTTCCGGGACTGGACCGGGTGCTCGACGCCGTCGACCGTGCGTTGGCGTACTGAGGGTTTGAGGAGAGTTCGTAACCATGACTGCAAGTACCGCCCATGCCCAGCGCTTCCGCGAGTTCAAGATGCCCGACGTGGGCGAGGGCCTCACCGAGGCCGAGATCCTCAAGTGGTACGTCCAGCCGGGTGACACCGTCACCGATGGCCAGGTCGTCTGTGAGGTCGAGACCGCCAAGGCCGCCGTGGAACTGCCCATTCCCTACGACGGAGTGGTGCATGAGCTGAACTTCGGCGAGGGCGTCACCGTCGACGTCGGCACCGCCATCATCTCCGTGGACACCGAGCCCGGCGCCGGGCCCGTCGCGGCACCGGCCGCGCAGCAGGCGCCGCAGGCCGCCGCGTCCACCGAGGAGGACGCCGAGCCCCAGGGCCGGCAGGCGGTGCTGGTCGGCTACGGTGCCGCGCCGTCCTCGACCAAGCGCCGGGCGCGCAAGCCCCAGCCAGGGGTTCCGGCCCAGCCGGAGCCCGCGCGTGCCGCGCTCCAGGCGGAGCTGAACGGACGGGCTGCATCCGCACCGGTGGCCGCTCCGGCCGCTCCTGTGACTCCGGCCGCCAACGGCGCGGGTGCGGGGCACGCCGGCCGGCCGCTGGCCAAGCCGCCGGTGCGCAAGCTCGCCAAGGACCTCGGTATCGACCTGGCGGCGATCGTCCCGACCGGCCCGGGCGGTGTCATCACCCGCGAGGACGTCCACGCGGCCGCCACCCCGGCAGCGGCGCCGTCCTCGGCCGAGGCTCCCGGGCCGGTTTCCGCCGCCCCGGCCGAGCCCGGCCTCGTCGATGCCGCCGCCCGCGAGCGGCGGGTGCCGGTCAAGGGCGTACGCAAGGCCACCGCGCAGGCGATGGTCGCCAGCGCCTTCACCGCGCCGCATGTCACGGAGTTCATCACCGTCGATGTGACCCGCACGATGAAGCTGGTCCAGGAGCTCAAGCAGGACCCGGACATGGCGGGGCTGCGGGTCAACCCGCTGCTGCTGGTCGCCAGGGCCTTCCTCGTCGCCATCAAGCGTCACCCGGAGGTCAATGCCGCCTGGGACGAGGCACGTCAGGAGATCGTCTACAAGGACTACGTGAACCTCGGGATCGCGGCGGCCACCCCGCGCGGTCTGATCGTCCCGAACATCAAGGACGCCGGGGTCAAGACGCTCCCCCAACTCGCCGCGGAACTGGGCGATCTGGTTGCCACCGCCCGCGAGGGCAAGACCTCCCCGGCGGCGATGACCGGCGGTACGGTCACCCTCACCAATGTCGGCGTCTTCGGCGTTGACACCGGGACGCCGATCCTCAACCCGGGGGAGTCGGCGATCCTTGCCTTCGGTGCGGTCAAGCTCCAGCCGTGGGTCCACAAGGGCAAGGTGAAGGCGCGTCAGGTCACCACCCTCGCGCTGTCCTTCGACCACCGGCTCATCGACGGCGAGCTGGGCTCCAAGCTGCTCGCGGATGTCGCGGCCGTGCTGGAACGGCCCAAGCGTCTGATCACCTGGGGATGAGCCCGGACGCGGGACCGGGCGGTTCGGAGCGGTGTTTCACGTGAAACGCCGTCTCGGGACCGCCCCGGCCCCGTGGACGAGCATCCGCTCGCCCGCCCCGCGGCCCCGCTCCGGCCGTACGTCAGCGCGTACGCCGGCTACCGGCCGGCCGGAGTCCCACCGGCCCGGTGCCGCGGGCTCCCCCATGCCGGTCAGCCGCGGATGAGTTCCACGGCGCGGCTGAAGTGAGCCACCGGCCCGACCGGGGCGGACTCGTCCGGGTGGGTGGCGCCGCGGGTCAGTGCGACGCCCGCCCACAGGCCGGCGACGATCAATGCCAGCACGACGGTGTTCCGCGTACGGCGGCCGGCGTTCGTCCTGGGCTGCATGGTCAACTCCCCTTGGATGGAGGAGCCTCCCCGGCTCCCTGCCTCTATTCACCCACGGAATCCGTGCCGGACCGTACGCGGCAGGTATGGACTCTTGTCAGACTTGAGGCGGACCCGATATCGCTCTCCGGTACCCCTTTCGGCAGACGCCGGGCCCGTTGCGAGAAAGGGTTTGCGGCCGTCGGCCGGGCTGCCTACGGTCGGCGGAATGAGCAGCGAAATGATCATCCGGCGCTACCAGGCATCCGACCAGGACGTGGTCACCGATCTGTGGTCCCGGGCCGTGCAACGGGCACATCCCTTTCTCGACGGGGAGGACCGGGGCGAACGGGCCCGGATCCTCCGTGAGGCGAACCTCGTCCGGGCGGAGAACTGGGTCGCCGAGCGTGAGGGCAGCGTCGTCGGGCTGCTCGGACTGCTGCCCGGCGGGTCCGGGGGCGGAAGCGGGGCCGGAAGCGGGGACGGTCCCGGTGCCGGGGTCGGCGGGCTCGCTGTGGCCCCGGAAGCCCAAGGGGGCGGTGTCGGGCGGGAGTTGCTGGAGCATGCGGCGTCGCTGCACGGTGCGCTGGCCCTGGAGGTCTTCGAGGGGAACGGCAGCGCCCGGCGCTTCTTCGCGCGTCAGGGCTTCACGGAACGGGGGCGGCGGACGGATGAGGAGACCGGTCATCCGCTGATCGCCCTGGAGCGTGCCGCGCCGCTGAAGTCGGTCGGCTGGCTGCATGTGCGCGACGGGCGGCTGCTGAGCGTACGGACGCGGGGGAATGACACGTTCTATCTCCCCGGTGGCAAGTACGAGCCCGGAGAGACCGCGCGGGAGGCCTTGTCGCGTGAGCTCCGCGAAGAGCTCGGCCTGGTGGTGCCGGTGGAGGATCTTTCGGAGGCGTTTGTCATCCACGACGTGGCGCATGGCAAGAGCGGGCGCCGGCTGCGGATGACCTGCTTCACCGGCGGACCCCAGGACATCGCACCGGCTCCCGGCCGGGAGATTGCCGAGTTCGCCTGGTTCGACCGCCAGGAGGCGCGGGAGCGCTGTGCCCCTGCCCACTCGCAGGTGGTGAACCGGCTGATCGCCCAGGGGCGGATGCCGGGCTGAGGACGCGGTGGCCGGGCCGGCGGCGGTCGGGCCTGGGGCGGCCGGGGCCGGAGGCGGCCGGGGGTGGCGGGGCGCCGCGCCACCCCGCCGCCGCTCCGAGGCGGCCGCGACGCCGCCAGTGCCCCACCGGGACACCTCGCCGCACCCCACCCCACCCCCTCCACCTCACCCCGCCCTTCTTGTCCGCATCGCGGAATGAAGTACCGGACGCATACTTGTTGTATCTATCCTGTGTGCATGCCCTCCGCCTCCACGCCCACCGCCCCCGCCAGAGAGCCCGCCGCCAAGCAGCCGCCCGCCGCCGAGCGGGTCTATGCGCACATCAAGGACGCCGTCCTGGACCGCCGCTATGAGGGCGGGATGCTGCTCACCGAGGGCGAACTGGCCGACGCGGTGGGGGTGTCACGGACGCCGGTGCGTGAGGCGCTGCTGCGGCTGGAGGTCGAGGGGCTGATCAAGCTCTACCCCAAGAAGGGCGCGCTGGTGCTGCCGGTCTCCGCGCAGGAGATCGCCGACGTCGTCGAGACCCGGCTGCTGGTGGAGAAGCACGCCGCGGCCAAGGCGGTGCCCGTGAGCGAGGCGCTGGTCGGCGAGCTGACCGAGCTGCTGGAGACGATGCGGGAGCAGGCCGCGTCCGGCGATCTGGCTGCCGTCTCCGTCACCGACCGCGCCTTCCATGCCGCCATTGTGCGCAGCGCCGGCAATCAGATCCTGGACCGGCTCTACGAGCAGCTGCGCGACCGCCAGTTGCGGATGGGCGTCGCCGTGATGCATGCCCACCCGGACCGGATCGCCAAGAACATCACCGAGCATGCGGAGATCCTTGAGGCCCTGCGCGCAGGGGATGCGGACGCCGCGACCGACGCCGTGCAGCGGCACGTCAGCTGGGTCCGTCACCTCGCGCAGGGGGACGTGCGATGAGCGGTGGTTCCGAAAGTGCCGGCAGCTCCGGCAGCTCCGGTATAGGCGGCGGCTCCGCCCGGCTGCTGCCCGCCGACCCGCCCGGCGGCCGTAAGGCCATGGCCGTCTGGGGCATCGGCGTCGCGGTCTACTTCGTCGCGATCACCTATCGCACCAGCCTCGGCGTGGCGGGCCTGGACGCCGCCGAGCGCTTCCACATCAACGCCTCGGCGTTGTCGACGTTCTCCATCCTTCAGCTGCTGGTGTACGCGGGGATGCAGATCCCCGTCGGTCTGATGGTCGACCGGCTCGGCGCCAAGAAGGTGCTGACCCTCGGCGTGGTGCTCTACACCGTCGGCCAGTTCGGCTTTGCGCTCTCCTCGTCGTACGCCATGGCGCTCGGCTCCCGTGCGCTGCTCGGCTGCGGGGATGCGATGACCTTTATCAGTGTGCTGCGGCTGGGCTCGCGGTGGTTTCCGGCCCGCCGTGGCCCGATGATCGCGCAGATCGCCGCGCTCGTGGGGATGGCGGGCAATCTGATCTCCACCCTCATCCTCGCCCGCTTCCTGCACAGCTTCGGCTGGACCCCGACCTTCGCCGCCAGCGCCGTCGGCGGCATCGTCGTGCTGATCGTGCTGCTGCTGTTCCTCTCGGACCACCCCAAGGGCTTCGAGCCGCCGCCCCCATCCGCCGAGCACACCGGCACGGGGTTCGTGCGCCGGCAGATCATGGACGCGTGGCGGGAGCCCGGCACCCGGCTGGGTATGTGGGTGCACTTCACCACCCAGTTCCCGGCCATGGTGTTCCTGCTGCTCTGGGGGCTGCCGTTCCTCGTGGAGGCGCAGGGCCTGTCGCGTGGCACCGCGGGTGAACTGCTCACCCTCGTGGTGCTCTCCAATATGGCGGTGGGCCTGGTCTACGGCCAGGTCATCGCCCGCCATCACGCCGCCCGCATGCCACTGGCACTGGGCACCGCCGGCGCCACGGCTCTGATGTGGGCGACGGTCCTGTGCTGGCCGGCCGATCATGCGCCGATGGGGCTGCTGATCGTGCTCTGTGCGGTGATGGGCGCCTGTGGCCCCGCCTCGATGATCGGCTTCGACTTCGCGCGGCCCGCCAACCCGCCGGAGCGTCAGGGCACCGCCTCCGGCATCGTCAACATGGGTGGCTTCACGGCCTCGATGACGACGCTGCTCGCCATCGGCGTCCTGCTGGACGCGACCGGCGACAACTACCGGATCGCCTTTGCCTCGATCTTCGTCCTGGAAGCGACCGGGGTCTCCCAGATCCTGCGGCTGCGGCGGCGCGCGGCACGGCGCGAGCGCGAACGGCTGGTGGTCAGCCGGGTGGAAGCGGTCCACGTGCCCGCATGAGGCCTGCAGGCCGATCGGTCGGCGGCCGGGTCCGTTTCACGTGAAACGGACAGGGCTGTTTCACGTGAAACGGCTCACTCCGGGGCCAACTGCTCGTGGCCGGCCGACGGTCAGGGCATCGAGTGAGGTGCCCCCCCCACCGGACCCGCCTCACTATGGCGTGATGGCGAAGTTGCCCAGGATTGCCTGGGCCAGCTCCTCATCGCCGTCGATCTTGATCTGTTCGGCGACGGCTGCCGGGCGGACCCGGCCGCAGGCCAGCTGGTGGAAGGTGTCCCAGTCCAGGGCGAGTGTCACGGTCGGGCCGAGCGAGACACTGCCATCGATCGTGGCATTGCCCTCGGCGTCGAGGCGGACCGTGCGCAGGAATTCCAGCGGCCCGCTGACATCGAAGACCACCGCCGAAGCGGCGGGCGCCTGGGCCCTCTTGGCCACGATGCCGGGCAGTGCCTTCACCAGCAGATCGCGGGTCACATACGCGCCGGGGGAGTCGAGATTGCCGGGCTTCTTGAGGGTCCGGCGCAGGTCCTGCTCATGGACCCAGACGTCGAACGCCCGCTGCTGCAGCACGAATTCCAGCGTACGGTCCTCACCGAGCGGGCTGCGCACCACGGCGTCCGGCTGCCGGGACTCGTTGCGCAGCTGCCGTGAGCGGCGGATGACGGTGTATTCGAGCTCGCTCAGCATCTCCGGCGCGGTGTGGTGCCGGCGGACGTCGACCTGCACCTCCATGCGTCGCGCCGACTCGCTGCGTACGTGGTAGAGGTCGCGCGGCAGCGTATGGATCGGCCGCGGGTCACCCAGCATTTCGCATTCCAGGCCGATGACATGGGAGACCACATCGCGAACGGACCATCCTGGGAGGCCCGTCGCCCCGTTCCACTCGCCCTCGACGAGCGGAGTGACCAGCTCGGTTATCGCTTCTATGGAGTGAGTCCAGGCATCGATGGAGGATTGAAGGCTGGGATGGACGGTCACGGGACCCCTCGGACGGTTCGTACGCGGGCTGCTGTCTGTGCAGTTAAGTTACGCTGCGCACGGGCACCCCGGCAGTGCTTTCGGGTGACCATCGTAGGCCGATGTTGCCGGGCCGCAGAGGGCCGTACGGCCGGGAAGCCCGCTCCTCAGTCGTCTCCGTGCTCCCGCTCCGCCAGCCGGATCACGCACACCGCGACGGCGATCAGCAGCGGCGGATCCGCGTCGTCCCGTACGACATTGACCGCATAGGTGTCGCGCACGGTCAGCCAGCGCCGCGAGATCTCCGCCAGCAGTTCGCCGTCGTACTCGATCGCGAACTCCCGGTCCAGGATCTTTCCGCTGACATCCAGCTCGGTGCCGTCCACCAGCGCGACGCGGTAATGGTTGCGCAGCAGCGAGAGCCGCTTGCGCTTGATTGTGGCCAGCGGCTGGTCATCCCGCTCGATGGTCATGGTGTCGCGCAGGCTGAGCATCTTCTTGCGGATGGTGATCAGCACCCGCCGCTCGGTGTCCTTCAGCTCGAAGGTCTCCCGCAGCCGCAGCGCCTTCCCGTCCACGAGGAAGGCGTGCCGCCCGTGCTCGTCGTCGATCCAGTAGTCGTCGCCGAGGCCGAAGATGCGGTCGCGCACCAGGTACTTGCCCGAATGCCGGGGTGGCCCCCCGGGGGATTGCTGCATGGCTGACGTGTTCCCGCCGGGACCTGCGGAATGCGCACGCACCGGAGTGACGTTGAATGTGCACATGGCTTCACGTGCACGCGTCCGCGCCCCCGAGCTGATCGGCAAGGGCGGCTGGCTGAATACCGGTAACAAGGATCTGACCCTCTCTGACCTGCGGGGACGCATTGTCGTTCTGGATTTCTGGACTTTTTGCTGTGTGAATTGTCTGCATGTCCTGGACGAGCTGCGGGAGCTGGAGGAGCGGCACCGCGACACCGTCGTGATCATCGGTGTGCACTCCCCGAAGTTTGTGCACGAGGCCGAGCACCAGGCGGTCGTGGATGCCGTGGAGCGCTATGGCGTCGAGCACCCGGTCCTCGACGACCCGGAGCTCGCCACGTGGAAGCAGTACGCGGTACGGGCCTGGCCGACGCTCGTGGTGATCGACCCCGAGGGGTATGTCGTCGCCCAGCACGCCGGCGAGGGCCATGCGCACGCCATCGAGAAGCTTGTCGAGGAGCTGGAGGCCGAGCACGCGGCGAAGGGCACCCTGCGCCGCGGTGACGGCCCCTACGTACCGCCGGAGCCGGTCGCCACCGATCTGCGCTTCCCCGGCAAGGCGGTCCGGCTGCCCGCGGGCAGCTTCCTCGTCTCGGACACCACTCGGCACCAGCTGGTGGAGCTGGCCGCGGACGGCGAGCGGGTGCTGCGCCGGATCGGCACCGGCGAGCGCGGTCTGACGCCGGACTCCTTCAACGAACCGCAGGGTCTGGCGCTGCTGCCCGATGGCCGGGTGGCCGTCGCGGACACCGTGAATCACGCCATCCGCGTCTTCGACCCGGCCTCCGGTGCGCTGGAGACCGTGGCCGGTACCGGCAAGCAGTGGTGGCAGGGCTCGCCGACCTCCGGGCCGGCGCGCGAAGTGGATCTCTCCTCACCGTGGGACATCGCCTGGTGGCAGGACCGGCTGTGGATCGCGATGGCCGGAGTGCATCAGCTGTGGACCTGGGACCCGGCCGCCGGCACGGTCGAGGTCGCGGCCGGTACGACCCATGAGGGCCTGGTCGACGGCCCGGCCGCCCAGGCGTGGTTCGCCCAGCCGTCCGGCCTCGCCGCGGCCGGCGACCGGCTGTGGATCGCCGACTCGGAGACCAGCGCGGTCCGCTGGGTGGAGCCCTCCGCACCAGGTGACGGCTATGTCATCCGTACGGCCGTCGGCACCGGCCTCTTCGACTTCGGGCACCGCGACGGCGCCGCGGACCAGGCGCTGCTCCAGCACCCGCTGGGCGTGACCGCCCTGCCCGACGGCTCGGTCGCCATCGCGGACACCTACAACCACGCACTGCGCCGCTTCGATCCGGCGACCGGCGAGGTGACGACACTGGCGACGGATCTGCGCGAGCCGTCCGCCGCGGTGCTCGTCGACGACGACATCGTGGTGGTGGAGTCGGCGCGGCACCGGCTGACCCGGCTGCGGCTGCCCGAGGAGGCCATCCGCGTCGCATCGGTGGCGCACCGCACCCAGCGCGCGGCCACCGAGGTCGCCCCGGGCGCGCTGCGGCTGGAGGTGGTCTTCCAGGCCCCGGCCGGTCAGAAGCTCGACACCCGTTACGGCCCGTCGACGCGGCTGCTGGTCAGCGCGACGCCGCCGGAACTCCTCGCCGACGGTGCCGGCGCGGGCACCGATCTCGCACGGGATCTGGTGCTCGCGGACGGGGTGACCGAAGGCGTGCTGCATGTCTCGGCGATGGCCGCGTCCTGCGACGACGCCCCGGACATCGAGTACCCCGCCTGCCATGTGCACCAGCAGGACTGGGGCGTCCCGGTCGAGATCACCGAGGGCGGGGTGGCCCGGCTGGGGCTCGTCCTGGCCGGGCTGGACGCCGGGTAGGAGCGGGATCCCGGGCCCGTCGGCCGGGCCCGGGACGGGGTCAGGTCGCTGGGCCGGTGCGTCGGCGGATCAGTTCCCGACCCCGCCCGCCAGCTGTGCCCCGTGAAGGCTGGAGCTCCAGTTGGTGACCTTGCTCTTGCCGACGGAGACGTGGAGCCGCTTCTCCGCGAAGTTGACGGTGACCGGACCGTGCGTGACCGAGCTCGCCGAGATGCCCATGAAGTCGATGGTCACCGACTTCTGCTCGGCGCCCTTGGCGGCTGCGGTGTTCGTCGGGATGACCGCGTAGGCGTAACCATGGGCGGGCACGGTGATGCGGGTGCCGTCGAAGTGACCGGGCGTGCCCTGCAGCAGGGGCAGCGGGGACTTGGCGTTGTTGAAGCGCAGCAGCGGAGCGTTGTAGAGCTTGCAGTCGCGGCTGGTGGAGTTCTTGAACTTCACCGCCACATGGCTCTTCGGGCCGGTCTGCTGCGAGAACGTGACCTTGTACGTGCTGGGGTAGCAGTCGGGCACCCGCCGGGACGCCGTCCCCGCTGCGCCGGCCGCGGCCGCGCTCCCGCCGATGATCCTGCGCTTCTTGCTCTTGGAAGACGAGGAGGAGGAGGACTTCTTCGACTTCTTCGAGGAGTGGCTGTTGCAGCCGGTCAGGGCGAGGGAGCCAGCCAGTCCGAGGGCCAGTGCGGCGTACGCGGCGGAACGGCTGCGGGAGCGGCGTGCGGTCATGGGTGGTTCCCCCAGTGGAGTGCTGCAATCAGCGAGGCGCGTCTGGCATGGCACGGCCACGATATCCATTGCCGGCGGATGCGCCAGGGTGGGTTCGCCGGGGCCGTGGCCGATGTGGCAGCAAAGCGGGGCAGATGGTTCGTAGGCAGCGGGGATCCGCCCGTGGCACGGGGTGAAGAGCAGCCCCGGGGCGGCGCGGGGCCGCCCCGGGGCAGGCACCGGAGACCGGTCCGGGCAGGAGAAAGGGCGCCCGCTGGGGGAGTGCGGGCGCCCTGGTTCAGGGGATCTTCGCCGGCCGCGTCGCGCGGCCCGGGTCAGCGGACCCGGTTCACCAGGCGGCTGCCTCGTTCGCGTCCGACTGCCAGTACGTCACCCAGGCGCTGTCGTCGAGGTGCACCGAGCCGCCGGGGAGCGCCACCGCCGCCGAGCCGCCGATGCTGCCCTTGCCGTCGCGGCCGGGGAGGCTGACCGACAGCGAGGTCACGGTGCGGCCGTTGCGGCCGGAGCCGTCGGCGGACGAGGTCAGCACGCCGGCGTAGCCGGACTCGCCGGGGGCGAGGGTGACCACGGACTGCGGCCTGCTGGCCGGCAGTTCGTCGAGCGGGGACTGCGCCTGGTCGAACCGCAGGTAGGGGGCGTAGTAGAGGTCGCAGACGGCACCGGAGGTGTTGGTGGCCTTCAGCAGAAGATGGTTGACCGGCCGGGTCAGCCGCTGGGCGACGATGCGGATCTTCGCGGCGTCGCACGCGGTGTGCCGGACGGCGGAGGCGTTGGCGGACGTGGCCGCGCGGCGCGAGCCCGTCCCGGTGGCCTTCGTCCCCGCATCCGTTCCGGAGCCGCTGCCGACCCGCTCCGCGTAAGTCTGCTCCGTCCGGCCGCCGTCGCTCCGGCCGCCGTCGGTCCGGCCGCCGTCGGTCCGGGTGCCGCCCTGCCCGGCCTCCTCGCCCTGCGCCGCCAGGTTCCGGTCGACCTGGGGCGACGGGTTGAACGGCTTGGCCGCGCTCGTCTTGAGCGGGTTGTCCTGGCCGCCGCAGGCGGTGAGGGTGAGCGCGGCGGCGGCGGTCAGCCCGGCCGCGGCGATCCGCAGCGTACGGCGGCGGACGGTACGGGACCCACGAGAGGCAACAGTGACGGTCCGGGCGCCGGTCTCGGTAGCGGCTTCGGATCGGGCGTGGCTGCGCGACATGTCCGGTCTCCCCCGGTCGGTGGTCCGCACCGCCCCGGCGGTACGTCCTGCGGTCCGGCCGACTCTGTCCTGCGGCCTGAACACCAGGTTGCCGCCCACCGCTGCCGTGCCACTAACGTGCGCCTAACGTTTCCGGGGCTGGGCCGGGCCGGGCCGTTCCGGCCGTCCGTGCCGGGCCCCGACCGTCCCGGCCGGCCGTGTCCCCCCGACCGGCCGGCCGCGCCCTACCGGCCGCCCGCGCCGTTCCGGCCGCCCGGGCTGCCAAGGCCGTCCCCGCCGTCCCGACCGTGCGGCCGTCCCCGGGGCGGGGAGCGACGGCCGCAGTTCAGCCGCGCCTGTCGCTCCCCTTGCTCCCGTCACCCGTTCCGCGCGTGCCCCCCTCGC
This sequence comes from Streptomyces sp. NBC_00400, assembly GCF_036048035.1. Taxonomy (NCBI): domain Bacteria; kingdom Bacillati; phylum Actinomycetota; class Actinomycetes; order Kitasatosporales; family Streptomycetaceae; genus Streptomyces; species Streptomyces sp. NBC_00400. The sequence goes on from NZ_CP107940.1 coordinate 4,179,157, forward strand.
CGCCCTCACCGCGGTCGTCCCGCGCGAACAGCTGCGTCAGCGTGCTGATCGTGTAGACATCGGTGGCCTCTTCGTCCACCAGATGCATCTCCGCGAGCCGGTCCAGACCGTCCTGGGTGCGCTCCGGGTCGTACCCGGCGAGTGCCGCCGCCAACGAGGCGTTGAGGTGGCCGTCCGCGCTGGTCGCCAGTGCGCTGAGCAGCCGTGCGTCGTCCGCCGACAGCCGGGCGACGGACATCCGCAGCGCCGCCGCGATGCCGGTGTCCTCCGCCGACAGCAGCGCCAGCCGCCGCCGTTCGTCGCGCAGCGCCGCCGCCAGCCGGGCCAGCCGCCAGCGCGGCCGGGCGGTCAGCTGGGCGGCCGCGGCCCGCAGCGCCAGCGGCAGACCGTCGCACAGATCGACCAGTTCCCGCGCGGCGGCCGGGTCCTCGGCGACGCGCTCCGGGCCGAGCATGGCGCCGAGCAGCGCAGCGCCCTCCTCGTGGCCGAGCGTCTGGAGGCCGACCGGCCGGGCGCAGTCGGTGGCGACCAGACCGTCGAGACGGCTGCGGCTCGTGACGACCGTGGCGCAGTGCGGGCCACCGGGCAGCAGCGGCCGTACCTGCGCCGAGCTGCTGGCGTTGTCGAGGACGACCAGCAGCCGGCGCTCCGCGACCAGCGACCTGAACAGCGCCGATGCGGCCTGCGCCGAGCCGGGCACCCGCTCCGGCGGAGTGCCGAGCGCCAGCAGGAAGTCGCGCAGAATCTCGGCCGGGGGCGCTTCGTCGCCTTCGCCGAAGCCGCGCAGATCGGCGAAGAGCTGCCCGTCGGGGAAGGCCCCGGCGTGCAGATGCGACCACTGCACGGCGCAGGCGGTCTTGCCGACACCGGCCGGTCCCGCCACGACCGCGAGCGGGCTCTCGCCTGTCGTACGGTCCGTCAGCACCGCGGTGAGCGCGGCGAGCTGGTCCTCCCGGCCCAGGAAGCGGGCGGGCGGACGGGGCAGCAGTCGCGGTGCCGCGCCGCCCCGCGCGGAGCCGGAGCCGTCACGCCCGCCGGACTGCGTCCGGCCGGTATCCGGCGCCTGGGGACCACAGTCCGCCGCATTCCGGCCGGCGACTCCCTGGGCGGGCGGCTGTCCCTCACCGCCAACGGGCGGAACCCCGCCGCCCGTTGGGGAGCGGTCTGCTGCCGGAGCACCGGGGCGGCCGCCTCCGGAAGCGTCTTGGGAACCAGCCCCTCCGGACGGTGCCCCGCCCGAAGCGGAGCCCGCGCCAGGTGCCCCGGGCTTCCCCGCGCCCTGCCGGTTCCCGCCGGCCGCCTCCGCGCGCAGAATCTCCTCGTACGCGTGGCGCAGCCGCTCGCCGGGGTCGACACCCAGCTCCTCGTTGAGCAGCCGTCGGGTGCGGTGGAACCACTCCAGCGCATCGGACTGCCGCCCCGTATGGAACAGCGCCCGCATCAGCCCGGCGATCAGGCCCTCCCGCAAGGGGTGGTTGACGGCGGCGGAGTAGAGGATGGCGGCGGCCTGTTCGTGCTCGCCGAGGGCGCCGTGCGCCCGCCCCAGCGCTTCCACGGCCGTCAGCCGGCGCTCCTCCAGCGCATGCGCGGCGGCCGCGAACGGCGGGCTGGTGACCGTGCCGGTCAGCGCGGGCCCGCGCCACAGCCCCAGCGCCTCCCGCAGCAGCGGTACGGCGTCGCCCGGCGCCGCCTCGGGGCGTGCCAGTGCCACCAGTTCACCGAAGCGGTGGGCGTCGATCAACTCCTCCGGCAGGCGCAGCAGATAGGCGGAGCCATGGGTGGTCAGCTCGATGCCGTACGCCTCCGCGCCGCCCTCGGCGAGCGTGGCGCGCAGCCGCGAGACATGCCCCTGGACGACGGTGCGGGAGTGTTCGGGGGGCTCGTCCTCCCACAGGGAGTCGATCAACTGCTCCAGCGGGACGGTGGTGTTGGGCTGCAGCAACAGCAGCGCAAGCACACTGCGCCGTTTGGCGGGCCCGAGCGACAGCTCCGTGGAGCCGGTCGTCACGGCGATCGGACCGAGCAGTGAGAATTCCAACTCAGCCCTCCAGGAAGGCCGTCAGGGCGTTCGCCAGCAGATACGGGTCCTCGGAGCCGCACAGCTCACGCGCCGAGTGCATGGACAGGATCGCCACTCCGATGTCGACCGTGGCGATGCCGTGCCGGGCCGCGGTGATCGGCCCGATGGTGGTGCCGCACGGCATCGAGTTGTTGGACACAAAGCTCTGCCACGGCACACCGGCCCGCTCGCAGGCCGCCGCGAAAACGGCCCGTCCGCTGCCGTCCGTCGCATAGCGCTGGTTGACGTTGACCTTGAGGATCGGCCCGCCGTTGGGCATCGGGTGGTGCCCGGGCTCATGCCGTTCGCTGTAGTTGGGGTGGACGGCGTGCCCGGTGTCGGACGACAGGCAGACGGTGCCGGCGAAGGCCCGCGCCCGGTCCTCGTACGAGCCGCCGCGGGCGAACACCGAGCGCTCCAGGACCGTGCCGAGCAGCGGTCCGTCCGCGCCGGTGTCGGACTGGCTGCCGTTCTCCTCGTGATCGAAGGCGGCCAGCACCGGAATGCTGGTCAGCGCGCTGCCGGCAGCCGCCGCCGCGGTGAGGGCGGCCGTACCGGCGTGTACCGACAGCAGGTTGTCCATCCGCGGCCCGGCCACCAGCTCGCGGTCGCGGCCCAGGTAGGCGGGCGCCTCGATGCTGTGCACCATCAGGTCCCAGCCCTTGATGTCGTCGGCCGGTATGCCGGTCTCCTCGGCGACGAACGTGATCAGATCGCCCTCGGCGACCTCGCCCAGGCCCCAGATCGGCGTCATATGGCGTTGCTTGTCGAGCTTCAGTCCGTCGGCGTTCACCGAGCGGTCGAGGTGCACGGCCAGCTGGGGCACTCTCAGCAGCGCCCGGTCGACATGCACGAGCCGGTGGCTGCCGTCAGCGAGTGTCACCCGGCCGCTCAGCCCGAGGTCGCGGTCGAGCCAGGTGTTGAGCAGTGTGCCGCCGTAGATCTCGACGGCGATCTGCCGCCAGCCGCGTGAGCCGGTGTCCGGAATCGGTTTGACGCGCAAATTGGGAGAGTCTGTGTGAGCGCCGACAATTCGGTACGAAGTCGAGGCGCTTGCGCCCTCGGGCACATACCAGGCGATGATCGCGCCGCCGCGCAGCACGAACTTCCCGCCGGTTCCGCCGTCCCATTCGTCGACCTCGGCGACCTGCCGGAACCCGGCCTTTTCCAGCCGCTCCGCCGCATTCGCCACTGCGTGGTAGGGCGACGGACTGGCGGCGAGGAAGGACATCAGGTCGTCGGTGTGGCCGCGATCGAAGCGGGCGGAGTTGGTCATGGAATCAGCATAAGGAGCCGGACCCCGCATTTCCCCGTGCGCATGCAGGGTGACTCCGCTCCCTTCCGGCCAGGATTTCAGTATGCAGGACCGGAAGTCTCCGGAGCGGGAGATTCCGGGCTCCGGGTTCGTGGCCCGGCGTACGTCGCGTACTGTCCGCGCGTACGCCGCGCAGTGCCCGCGTATCCGCAGCGGCCGCGGCGGCCGGCCCCGCTGCCTGCCGGACATGACGAAGCCCGCCTCTCCGGGGGAAGAGAGGCGGGCGCCATCAGTCTGGACGGCCCGTCTGAGAGTTTCCTAAGAGACGCGCCGCTGCAGCAGGGCCGCGCAAGGCGCTCCTAGAACGCGGCCTCGTCGAGCTCCATCAGCGACTGGTCGACGGACTCGGCCAGAGAGCGCTGGACGCCGACGCCCGGCAGGACGTTGTGCGCGAAGAACTTCGCCGCGGCGATCTTGCCGGTGTAGAAGGGCTTGTCCTTCGCCGAGGCGCCGGCCAGCTTCCCGGCGGCCACGGCCGCACCCTTGAGCAGGAGGTAGCCGATGACGACATCGCCGGAGGCCATCAGCACGCGGGTGGTGTTCAGGCCGACCTTGTAGATGGACTTGACGTCCTTCTCGGTCGCCGCGAGGTCGGTCAGCATGGCGCCGACGATCGCCTCCAGGTCGGCGGCCGCCTTGGCCAGCTCGCCGCGGGCCTGCTCCAGCTCCTCGCCGCCGGTGTTGTCCGCGAGGAACTTCTTGATCTCGTCGGAGAGGGCGGTGAGCGCCTGGCCCTGGTCGCGGACGATCTTCCGGAAGAAGAAGTCCTGGCCCTGGATCGCGGTGGTGCCCTCGTAGAGGGTGTCGATCTTGGCGTCACGGATGTACTGCTCGATCGGGTACTCCTGCAGGTACCCGGAGCCGCCGAAGGTCTGCAGCGACTGCGCCAGCTGCTCGTAGGACTTCTCCGAGCCGTAGCCCTTGACGATCGGCAGCAGCAGGTCGTTGAGGCGGATCGCGGCGCTCGCGTCCTCGCCCGCGGCCTCCTTGACGATGATCTCGTCCTGGACCGTGGCGGTGTGGAGCACCAGGGCGCGCATGCCCTCGGCGTACGCCTTCTGCGTCATCAGCGAGCGGCGCACATCGGGGTGGTGCGTGATCGTGACGCGCGGCGCGGTCTTGTCGGTGAAGGCGGCCAGGTCCGGGCCCTGCACGCGCTCCTTGGCGTACTCCAGCGCGTTGAGGTAGCCGGTGGAGAGGGTGGCGATGGCCTTCGTGCCGACCATCATCCGGGCGAACTCGATGATCTTGAACATCTGGCGGATGCCGTCGTGCTTCTCGCCGAGCAGCCAGCCCTTGGCCGGGTGGTTGGCGCCGAAGGTCATCTCGCAGGTGTTGGAGGCCTTCAGGCCCATCTTGTGCTCGACGTTGGTGGCGTAGGCGCCGTTGCGCTCGCCCAGCTCGCCGGTCTCCCAGTCGAAGTCGTACTTCGGCACGATGAACAGCGACAGGCCCTTGGTGCCCGGACCGGCACCCTCGGGGCGGGCGAGGACGAAGTGCACGATGTTCTCGGACATGTCGTGCTCACCGGAGGTGATGAAGCGCTTGACGCCCTCGATGTGCCAGGTGCCGTCCTCCTGCTGCACGGCCTTGGTGCGGCCGGCGCCGACGTCCGAACCGGCGTCCGGCTCGGTGAGCACCATGGTGGAGCCCCACTGCTTGTCCACCATCAGCTGGGCTATGCGGTGCTGCTCCTCGGTGCCCTCCTCGAAGAGCACACCGGCGAAGGCGGGGCCGGACGCGTACATCCACACGGCCGGGTTGGCGCCCAGGATCGTCTCGGCGAAGCCCCAGAGGAGGGAGCGCGGCGCGGTGGTGCCGCCGAGCTCCTCCGGGATGCCCAGACGCCACCACTCGGCGTCCATGAAGGCCTGGTAGCTCTTCTTGAACGTGTCCGGAACCGGCGCGGTGTTGGTGTCCGGGTCGAAGACCGGCGGGTTGCGGTCGGCGTCGGTGAACGACTCGGCCAGCTCGTTCTCGGACAGCCGGGCGATCTCGGACAGCACGCTCTTGGCGGTGTCGACATCCATCTCCGCGAACGGTCCGGTGCCGTACACGCTGTCACGGCCGAGCACCTCGAAGAGGTTGAACTCGATGTCGCGGAGATTCGACTTGTAGTGCCCCATGGATACGGCTCCGTAAGGGTTCGGGAGGGAGGACCTCAAACGCAAATACCAGCAAGTAGCAAGTGCCTACGATGATGCTACCCACCGGTAATAAGAATCAACCCCTACCGCCCATCTGTGACGAGCGTCCCCCGGCGAATCGCCGACTCAGTACGCTGTGGCGCATGTACGGCTACGACCAGAACGCGGGTGCCGGGCAGCAGCAATACGGAGCGCCGCCCCCGCCGCAGCAATCGCCCCCCGGGGGCTACGGCGAGGCGCCGCTGTATCCCGAGCCGTCCCCGCCCTCTCTCGCCGATGCGGTGCGTGCCTTCACCACCGGCTCGATGTCGGCCGAGGACTTCCAGGGCATCTTCTCCACGTCCAAGATCTACTGCCCGCGCGGTGACAACCCCGGCTTCCTGGCGCTGCACAACACCCAGCAGCCGGTGATCCCGATGTTCACCTCCCTCAAGGAGCTGCGGCGGTACGCGGGCAAGGAGTCGAAGTACTTCGTGATCACCGGCGCCGAGGTGCTGGACCTGCTGCCGACCGGCTACGGGTTCGTCCTCGACATGGAGGGTGACCACCGGATGGTCTTCGACGCGAAGGCCGTGGAGCAGATGGTCGACTTCGCGATGCGGCGCATGTACGGCTGACCGCCCCTGCTGTACAGCGGGCCGAGGGCCGCCACTGCGGCGGCATCGAGGGCCGGTCCCGGGTCGGGGCCGGCCTGATTCGTGTCCGGGGCCGGGGTCGAGATCGTCCGGAGTGACCCCTTTGACCTGCGGAAATATGGACGGGAATACAGCACGCCTTGCGGGTTGTTCACCATTCAACTAAGTTGGGGGAACGACCGAGGAGGCCGTCATGCCCGCTGTGACCGTAGAGAACCCGCTGACCCTGCCGCGTGTGGCGGCGCCCGTCGCGGCGCACGCCCGTCCCGTGCTGGCCGTTGCCACCGCTCCGAGCGGCTTCGAGGGCGAGGGCTTCCCGGTGCGCCGGGCGTTCGCCGGCATCGACTACAAGCACCTCGACCCGTTCATCATGATGGACCAGATGGGCGAGGTGGAGTACGCGCCCGGAGAGGCCAAGGGCACGCCCTGGCACCCGCACCGCGGCTTCGAGACGGTGACGTATCTGCTCGACGGCACCTTCGTGCACCGTGACTCACACGGTGGCGGCGGCGTCATCAACGACGGCGACACCCAGTGGATGACGGCCGGTTCGGGTCTGCTGCACATCGAGGCGCCGCCGGAGTCGCTGGTCATGTCGGGCGGTCTCTTCCACGGCCTCCAGCTGTGGGTGAACCTGCCGAAGAGCGACAAGATGATGGCCCCTCGCTACCAGGACATCGGCGGTGGCCAGGTCAAGCTGCTGGCCTCCGGCGACGGCGGAGCGCTGCTGCGGCTGATCGCCGGTGATCTCGACGGCCACGACGGTCCGGGCATCACGCATACGCCGATCACGATGATGCATGTGACGGTGAACCCGGGCGCGGAGCTGACCCTCCCCTGGCGCAAGGACTTCAACGCCCTCGCCTACGCCCTGGCCGGACGCGGCTCGGCCGGTGCGGAGGGGCGCCCGTTCCGTATGGGGCAGTCGGTCGTGTTCGGTGCCGGGGACTCGGTCACGATCCGGGCGGACGAGTCCCAGGAGTCGCGCAGTCCGAACTTCGAGGTGGTGCTGCTCGGTGGGCTGCCGATCCGCGAGCCGATGATGCATTACGGGCCGTTCGTGATGAACACCCACGCCGAACTGGCGCAGGCCTTCGAGGACTTCCAGGCCGGCCGGCTCGGGACGATCCCCGCCGACGGGCACTGACGCCCGGTCGGCAGCAGGGGCGGCGTTTCACGTGAAACGCCGCCCCTGACACGTTTCGGGGGCCGGGTCCGGGCCTGTGGCCGTGGTGGACTGGCGGGGTGCAAAACGACTCGGAGGAAAACGGGCCCGGCGCCGGACGTGAACGGCCACGGTCCGCACCGCCGTTGCTGCCGGTCCAGGCCCGCCGTGCCGCGGCCTGGTGTCTGGTAGGGCTGCTGCTCGCGGCCGTGGTGGCCCTCGTGGTGTGGCTGTGCGTCGAACTGAGCGCGGCGGTGACGCCCGTACTGCTGGCGCTGCTCGGCAGCGGGCTGCTCGGACCGCTCTACCGGCGGCTGGTGGCGATGAAGCTCAACCGCTCACTGGCCGCCGGACTGACCTGTGCGGTCCTTGTGGTGGTGGTCGGCGGCGCCGGATACATCGTCATCAACGCGCTGGTCGACACCGGTGACCAGATCATCTCCTCGCTCAGGCAGGCCGCCAAGGACCTCTCCCAGCACTTCGGAGCGGCCGGTACCTCGCTCGACGATCTCGCCTCCCGGTCCAAGGGGCTGGTGACCAAGTTCGGCGGCACCGCGGCCTCGGGGCTGCTGACCGGTGTCAGCGCGGTCGGCCAGTTCCTCGCCGCCGCGGTCCTGGCCCTGCTGCTGACCTTCTTCTTCCTGCGGGACGCGGACAAGGCCGTCCGCACGTTGAACCACTGGGCGCCCGGCGGCTCCGCACCACAGCTGGAGCGGATGGCCCGGCGCGGCTTCCAGTCCATCGAAGGCTTTATGCGGGGCACCACCTTCATCGCCCTGATCGACGCCATCTGCATCACCGTCGGACTGCTGATCCTCCGGGTGCCGGGCGCCGTCGGGCTGGGCGCGCTGGTCTTCGTCGGCGCCTATATCCCCTACCTCGGCGCCTTCATCTCCGGCGCCGTGGCGATCCTGGTGGCGCTGGCCGACCGCGGCTTTGTGATCGCACTCTGGGCGCTCGGCGTCGTCCTGGCCGTGCAGGTGCTGGAGGGGCACGTACTGCAGCCGATGATCCAGAGCCGGACGGTCAAGATGCATCCGGCGACGGTGCTGCTGGCGATCACCGCGGGCGCCAGCGTCGCCGGGATCCTCGGCATGCTGCTGTCCGTACCGCTGACCGCCGCCGTCACCGGCATCCTCCACGAGCTGCGGGAGTACTACGCCGCGGGCCCGGACTCCGGTGACGCCGGACCCGCCGCGTCCCCCGCGTCCTCGTAGAGCTCGAACCACGTCGACTTGCCGTCCCCGCGCGGGTCCACCCCCCAGGAGCCGGCCAGCAGTTCCAGCAGCATCAGACCGCGCCCCGACGACGCCAGTTCGCCGGGGCAGCGGCGGTGCGGCAGCTCATCGCTGCTGTCGGCGACATCGACACGGATGCGCCGGGCGCCCCGTTCACCGGTGATCTCGGCGACCAGCAGCGCCTCTCCGTCGGTGTGCAGCAGGACGTTGGTGACCATCTCGGAGACCATCAGCACCGCCGAGTCCACCTGGTCCGGGTCGGCCCAGTCGTGCAGCACGTCACGGACCTGACGGCGCGCCTCGGCTATCCGCTCCGGCTCGGCCTGCGCGACGGAGAGCACGGTGCGCCGTATGGGCTGCGGCGCGAACAGGCCGCCGGTCCCGACCCCGCAGCCGGCGGCCTCGCGGCACAGCAGGAGAACGGCGATGTCGTCCTCGCGGCGGTCCGCCAGTGGCCCGGTGGTGTGGTGCGAGGACGGGCCGTGCACGGCCTGGACCAGGGCGTCGGCCAGCCGCTCCAGGCTCTCGCCGTCCCCGCCGGGCTGATGCGCCTCGATGATGTCGCGCAGCCGCGACCAGCCGGTCTCCAGATCGTGGCCGCCGGTCTCGATCAGCCCGTCGGTGCACACCATCATGGTCTCGCCGGGCTCCAGGACGAGCCGGGTGGTCGGGTAGTCGGCGTCCGGGACGATGCCCAGCGGCAGCCCGCCCGCAGTGGGCCGGACCAGCACCGTGCCGTCGCTCATCCGGATCGCCGGGTCGGGGTGGCCGGCCCGTGCGATGTCCAGCAGCCCCGTCGCCGGGTCCACCTCGATGTAGAGGCAGGTCGCAAAGCGCTGGTCCTCGCCGTGGCCGCGGAGCGCGGTCTCGTTGATGCCGGCCAGGAACCGGGAGGCACGGGAGAGCACCGCATCGGGGTGGTGCCCCTCGGAGGCATAGGCCCGCAGCGCGATCCGCAACTGCCCCATCAGGCCCGCCGCCCGCACGTCGTGCCCCTGGACATCCCCGATGACCAGCGCGATCCGGCCGGACGGCAGCGGGATCATGTCGTACCAGTCGCCGCCGACCGCCAGCCCGCCGCCGGTCGGGACATAGCGGGCCGCGACCGTCATCCCCGGGATGTCCGGCTGCACCGTGGGCATCATGCTGCGCTGCAGCCCCAGTGCCAGCTCCTGCTGCTCCTCCTGCATACCGGCCCTGGCCAGCGCCTGTGCCAGCATCCGGGCGACGGTGGTCAGCACCGAGCGCTCATCGGGCGTGAACGCCACCGGCTGGGCGAACGCCGCCATCCAGGCGCCGATCGTCCGGCCCGCGTTCACCAGCGGCAGGAACGCCCAGGACGTCCGGCGGAAGCGGGCGGCCAGCGGCCAGGTGCCGGGGTAACGGCGGCTGTACTCCTCGGGCGTGGGCAGATAGATGGCCCGGCCGGTACGGATGACCTCGGCGGCCGGATAGTCGGTCTCCAGCGTCATGGCGACGAACGGCCGCTCGTCGTCGCCGTGGTGGCCGATGACCGACAGCCGGTCGCCCTCGATGCCGAAGACCGCCAGCCCGTCCGGCATGAACCCGGGCATGGACAGTCCGGCCGCGACCCGCAGCACCTCGGCGGTGGACCGCGCCTCGGCCAGCCCCCGGCCCGCGTCCAGCAGGAACGCCTCGCGCGAGCGGCGCCAGTCGCCGGTGATCGGGGTGTGCGCGGCGGAGGTCCCGGGCTGCGGCTCGGGCACCTCCTGAAGGGTGCCGACCAGCTCGAAGCCGCCGTCGACGATGCGGGGGCGGGAGCGGGAGCGGACGATGCGCTGCACCCGTCCGCGCTCGTCCACGATGCGCAGCCGGGCCTCGGCGAGCGTCTTCTCGGCGAGCGCGAGCTGCACGATCCCGTTGATCTCGGCGAAGTCGACGGGATGAAAACGGGAGCGCACCGCGGCCTCGGTCAGCTCCGCCGGGGCGGCGGGCAGCCCGAGCAGCCGGGCCGCTTCGGAGTCGAGGGTCACCCGTCCCGCTGCGTTGTCCCAGCGCCACAGGCCGGTCGCGATGGCGGCCAGGAGATCCTCGGTGCGCATTGCCTCACTTTATGTGTGTTTAGCGGGACCGGACCAGCGATCCGGACGTGACCATCGTCCCAGTGGGGGCGCCCCGCTCCTCTGATGCGTATATGTCAACGAAGGCGTGCGGGCCGGGACGGTAACCTGGAGCGGTTATGCCAATCCTGGGGTGGCCTTTCGGGTGATCCACGGGGAGAGCGACCGGGCACCCGCGCCCGTACTCCTTTTCCTCTCCCTCTCCCGACAACTCCTCACCTCGACCTCGCGACGACTTGGATGAGCGATGCATCGGTACCGGTCCCATAACTGCGGCGAGCTCCGAGCCGCGGACGTCGACACCGACGTCCGCCTCAGTGGCTGGCTGCACAATCGACGTGACCTGGGCGGCATCCTCTTCATCGATCTGCGCGACCACTACGGTCTCGTTCAGCTCGTCGCCCGCCCCGGCACCCCCGCCAACGAGGCCCTTGGCTCCCTGACCAAGGAGACCGTCGTCCGGATCGACGGCAAGGTCAGCGCGCGCGGCGCCGACAACGTCAACCCCGACCTGCCGACGGGTGAGATCGAGATCGAGGTCTCCGACGTCGAGGTGCTCGGCGCCGCCGACCAGATCCCCTTCACGATCAACGCGGACGACGGCGTCAACGAGGAGCGGCGCCTCGAGTACCGCTTCCTCGACCTGCGCCGCGAGCGGATGCACCGCAACATCATGCTGCGCACCGCCGTCATCTCCGCCATCCGCCACAAGATGGTGACCCTCGGCTTCAACGAGATGGCGACCCCGATCCTGTCCGCGACCTCCCCCGAGGGCGCCCGTGACTTCCTGGTCCCCTCGCGTCTGCACGCCGGCAAGTTCTATGCGCTGCCGCAGGCCCCGCAGCAGTTCAAGCAGCTGCTGATGATCGCCGGCTTCGACCGCTACTTCCAGATCGCGCCCTGCTTCCGCGACGAGGACGCCCGCGCGGACCGCTCGCCGGGCGAGTTCTACCAGCTCGACATCGAGATGAGCTTCGTCGAGCAGGAAGACGTCTTCGGGCCCGTCGAGAAGCTGATGACCGAGCTGTTCACCGAGTTCGGCAACGGCCGTACGGTCACCTCCCCCTTCCCGCGCATCCCGTTCCGCGAGGCGATGCTCAAGTACGGCTCCGACAAGCCGGACCTGCGCGCCGAGCTGGAGCTGGTCGATGTCTCGGACGTCTTCGCCGGCTCCGGCTTCAAGGCCTTCGCCGACAAGCACGTCCGCGCCCTGGCCGTGCCGGACACCGCTGACCAGTCGCGCAAGTTCTTCGACCAGCTGGGTGACTTCGCCGTCCAGCAGGGCGCCAAGGGCCTGGCCTGGGTCCGGGTCGGCGAGGAGAATGCGCTGACCGGTCCGATCGCCAAGTTCCTCACCGAGGACGACATCAAGGCGCTGGTCGCCGCCCTGGACCTCAAGGCCGGCCACGCCGTCTTCTTCGGTGCCGGCGAGTTCGACGAGGTCTCCAAGATCATGGGTGCGGTCCGCGTCGAGGCCGCCAAGCGCGTCGGCCGCTTCGTCGAGGGCGAGTTCCGCTTCTGCTGGATCGTCGACTTCCCGATGTTCGAGAAGGACGAGGACACCGGCAAGATCGAGTTCTCGCACAACCCCTTCTCCATGCCGCAGGGCGGCCTGGAGGCGCTGGAGACCAAGGACCCGCTGGACATCCTGGCCTGGCAGTACGACATCGTCTGCAACGGCACCGAGCTGTCCTCCGGCGCCATCCGGAACCACGAGCCCGAGGTCATGTACAAGGCCTTCGCGATCGCCGGCTACGACAAGGAGACGGTCGAGGCGGAGTTCGGCGGCATGCTCCGTGCCTTCAAGTTCGGCGCCCCGCCGCACGGTGGCATCGCCCCCGGCGTCGACCGCATCGTCATGCTGCTGGCCGACGAGCCCAACATCCGCGAGACCATCGCCTTCCCGCTCAACGGCAACGCCCAGGACCTGCTGATGGGCGCCCCGAGCGAGGTCGACGAGGCGCGCCTCAAGGAGCTGCACCTCTCCCTGCGCAAGCCGCAGGCGAAGTAGGCGGCAGCGCCCGGGGCGAGAAGCCCCGAACAGGCTGAGGGGCGGCGTTTCACGTGAAACGCCGCCCCGGCCCGTGTGCAGGCCCGTGGGGCGTAGGCGGCCGGGAGCGGCACATCCCCGGGACGGCTCCGGACCCGGCCGAGTGCCCCGACCGCCCCATCCGTGTGGCAGGGCCCCGGCAGGGCACGCACTGTGGTGCTCATGCAGCAAGCAAGTCTCCTCACCGCCAGGTCCGCCCTGGGGCCGCCGGCTCGGGTGACCCGCCCCGTCCCGGCCGGCGATCTGCGGTGGCTCACCGCCGTGGCCGTCGTCTTCACCGCCTGCCTGCTCGCCTCCGCAGTCGCCGCCCCCGGCCTGGGGTGGGACGAGACGGTGTACGTCAGCCAGGTCGACCCCCATGCGCCGGCCGCGTTCTTCAGCGCCCCGCGCGCCCGCGGTGTCACCTTCCTGCTCGCCCCGGTGGCGGCCCTGACGGCCTCGGCGACCGTGCTGCACTGCTACCTGGCGGTGCTCTCCGGCGCCGCGCTCCTGCTCACCCTGTGCATCTGGCGCCGGGTGCTGCCCGCCCCCGTACCGGCCCTGGGCGGCGCACTGTTCGCCGGGCTGTGGGTCACGCTCTTCTACGGCGGGCAGGCGATGCCCAACCTGTGGGTCGGCTACGCCGCGCTCGCCGCCACCGGCTGCTTCCTGCGGGCCGTACGGCAGCCGCCCCGCCAACTGGCCCCGCGCCGCGACTGGCGTGCCGCGGCCGGCCTCGCCGCCGCGGTCGCCGTGACCGCGCTGATGCGTCCCACCGACGCCATCTGGCTGGCCGTGCCGCTCTGCGCCGCCGCGCTGTGCGTCCCGACCTGGCGACGCCCCGCCGTGCTGCTCGCGCTGCCGGCCGGCCTGGCCCTGGGGTGTGCCCCCTGGGTCGTGGAGGCGTATCTGTCCTACGGCGGGCTTTTGGCACGGCTGCACAGGGCCGGGCAGATTCAGGGCGGTCTCGGCTGGCATCTGACCTTCGACGACCACGCACGGGCACTCCAGGGCAAGACACTGTGCCGCCCCTGCCATCTGAGCTGGGAACATCCGGTGACGGCGGTGTGGTGGCTGGTGCTGCCCCTGGCGGTCGCCGGAGCGGTGTGGGCGGCGCTGCGCGCCCGCGAGCCCCGTGGCGGGCTGCACGGGTACGGGCCTGCGGACCGCAGCGGGGCCCGGCACCCCCTCGGGCTGGCGCCCATCCGGCCCGGCAGCCTCGGCCCGGACCCGGCGGACGATTCGGCGCCCGGCGGCGGGCGGCACGGCCGCGGCCCCGCCTGGCCGCTGGTGCGCCTGAGCGACCCCCGCGGTCCGCTGCACCGGTACGGCCCGGCTCCCGTCGTCCTCCCGGCCCTGGCCGGCCTCTGCCTGGCCGCCCCCTACCTCCTGACGGTGGACTACGCCGCCCCCCGCTTCCTGCTGCCCGCCTATGCCCTGCTGATGATGCCGGCCGCCTGGTTCCTGTACTGGCTGACCCTCCTGCCGCGCCGCCGGCACGCCTGGGCGGTGGCCGTCCTCGTCCTTGTGCTGCTGGGCCACGAGGTCATCCAACTGACGGTCTGGCACACGATGGTGCGGAGCACCGCACGGGCACAGGCCGGTGTCGAGCGGGTCGCCACGGCGCTGCGGGCGGCCGGTGTACGGCCGCCGTGCGTGGTGAGCGGCGAGGAGGCGGTACGGGTGGCGTACCGGGCGGGCTGTGCGTCCCGCCAGCCCCACGGCCATGACGCCAGCATCACCCCCGCGGGCCTGGCCGAGCTGGGTGCGCGCCGTCCGGTCGCCGTCGTGGTGGCAGGCGGTCAGCGGCCGCCGGCTTACGCCCGTGGCTGGCGGCGGGTCACCCTGCCGCCGGTGCCGGGCTTCGGACGCCTGGCCGCTTATGTGTCCTCGCCGCGCAAGCGCTGAGCGACGTCCTGCCCGGGGACCGGAAAGTGTCCGGACGCAGCGCGCCCGTCCGGCCCAGGGGGCGGACGGGCGTGACTGCGGTGCTGAGAGGTCCGGGCGCGAACACACCCGCGCCCCCACCGAATTGCCGCCCCGGGGCGCCGGCCGGAACCGACGCGCACGGGCGGTCCTGGCTTACTGCTCCGCGCCGCCGAAGCGCTCGCGGTAGGACTCCAGGTCCTCCTCGGTGATCTTCGCGAAGAGCACCGGCGGCACCGTGAAGGGCGTCCCGGCGGGTACCGAGGCCAACGCCTTCGCGTCCTTGGGCGAGACCCACACCGCGGTGTCGTTCTCCAGGGCGAAGGCCCCCCGCATCGCCTTGGCCGAGGACGGGATGAACGGCTCGGAGACGATCGCGTAGAGGTGGATGAGGTTCATCGCCGTACGCAGCGTCAGCGCCGCCGCGTCCTTGTCGGTCTTGATCTCCAGCCACGGGGCCTTCTCCTCCAGGTAGGAGTTGCCCGCGCTCCACAGGGCGCGCAGCGAGGCCGCGGCCTTACGGAACTGCAGGGCCTCCATGTGGCCCTCGTACTCCGTCAGCAGCCCGGCGATTTCCTCCCCGAGCTTCTGCTCCGCGGCCCCGGCCTCGGCGCCCGCGGGCACCTCGTCACCGAACCGCTTGCGCGAGAACGACAGCACCCGGTTGACGAAGTTGCCGAGGGTGTCCGCCAGGTCCTTGTTGACCGACGCCGAGAACAGCTCCCAGGTGAAGGAGGTGTCGTCCGACTCCGGGGCGTTGGCGATCAGGAAGTAGCGCCAGTAGTCGGCGGGCAGCAGCTCCAGCGCCGCGTCCGTGAAGATGCCGCGCCGCTGGGAGGTGGAGAACTTCCCGCCGTAGTAGTTGAGCCAGTTGAAGGCCTTGAGGAAGTCGACCTTCTTCCACGGCTCGCGGGTGCCCAGCTGCGTCGCCGGGAACATCACGGAGTGGAACGGCACATTGTCCTTGGCCATGAACTCCGTGTACCGGACGTCATCGGCCTCGTACCACCACGACTTCCAGTCGCGGCTCCCGTCGGAGACGGCGTCCGCCCACTCCTTCGTCGACCCGATGTACTCGATCGGGGCGTCGAACCAGACGTAGAAGACCTTGCCCTCGGCCGCCAGCTCCGGCCACACATCGGCCGGCACCGGAACGCCCCAGTCCAGGTCACGGGTGATCGCCCGGTCCTGGAGGCCTTCGGTCAGCCACTTGTGCGCGATGGACGAGGCCAGCGTCGGCCAGTCCTTGCTGCCGTTGCCGTCCAGCCAGCCCTCGACCTCGTGCTGCAGCTTCGACTGGAGCAGGAAGAGGTGCTTGGTCTCGCGCACCTCCAGCTCACCGCTGCCGCTGATCGCCGACCGGGCGTCGATCAGGTCGGTCGGGTCGAGCACCCGGGTGCAGTTCTCGCACTGGTCGCCGCGCGCCTTGTCGTAGCCGCAGTGCGGACACGTGCCGACGATGTAGCGGTCGGGCAGGAAGCGGTCGTCGGCGATCGAGAAGACCTGGCGGATCGCCCGCTCCTCGATGAAGCCGTTCTCGTGGAGCTTGCGCGCGAAGTGCTGCGTCAGCTCCACGTTCTCCCGCGACGAGCTCCGGCCGAAGTAGTCGAATTCGAGGCCGAAGCCCTCGTAGATCGCCTTCTGCTTGTCGTGCTGTTCCGCACAGAACGCGTCGACCGACCGGCCCGCGTCCTTCGCCGCCAGCTCGGCGGGGGTCCCGTGCTCGTCCGTCGCGCAGATGTAGAGCACGTCGTGCCCGCGCTGGCGCATATACCGCGCATACACATCGGCCGGGAGCATGGACCCCACCATGTTGCCCAGGTGCTTGATCCCGTTGATATACGGAAGGGCGCTGGTGATGAGGTGTCGAGCCATTGCCGGCTGCTCCCAAGTCGCTACGGTGAGTGAGGATTTGCTTTACGGAACGTCAATATCGTACTGGACGGGGTGGGGGTGCCCGTGCGGCCTTTTCCGGGGCGAGGGGCCCGCCCGTTCCGCCTTCTCACGCCGCCGCGTCCGCCGACTCCGCGCTGTCCGCCGCCGGGACCTGGCCCTGCCTCGCGGGCCGGCCGTTGACCAGCAGCCCGGCGACCAGCGCAGCCAGCAGCATGATCGCCGAACCCGCACCGATGGCCACGGTGAACCCGTGCACCACTCCGCTCTTGACGATCCCGTCCCGCACCGCCGGGGTGAGCCCGAGTGCCCCGCTGCTGCGGGCCGCGTTCGCCAGGTGATCCGCGATATACGCCGCACTCGTCGAGGTCGCGATCGTGTTCAGCAGCGCCGTGCCGATCGAACCGCCCACCTGCTGCGCCGTGTTGACCGTCGCGGACGTGACGCCGGAGTCGTGCGCAGCGACCCCGGACGTGGCCGTCGCCATCACCGGCATGAAGGTCAGGCCCATGCCGAGGCCGACCAGCAGCATGGCCGGGAGCACATGGGAGACATACGCGGGCTCGGCCGTCAGGAACGTCAGGGTGAAGAGCCCCGCGGAGGCGAGGAGGGCGCCCGGGACCATCAGGAACCGGGGCGGGATCCGGTGCAGCAGCCTCGCCGAGATCTGCGTCGACCCGACGACGATCGCCACCACCATCGGCAGGAAGGCCACCCCGGTCCTTACCGGTGAATATCCGAGCACGGTCTGGAGGTAATAGGTCATGAAAAGGAACATTCCGAACAGCCCGATGACCGCCAGTGCCATGGTCAGGAAGGCGCCGCCACGATTCCGGTTGCGGACGATGTGCAACGGCAGCAGGGGGTGGCGCGCCCTCGTCTGCCACCACGCGAAAGCGCCCAGCAGCGCCACACCCCCCACCAGCAGCCCGAGGACCAGCCCGTCCCCCCAGCCCCGCGGCTCCGCTTCACTGCACCCGTACACGATCGCGACCAGACCGCCGCAGCCCAGCACCACGCCCGGCGCGTCCAGCCAGACGCGCCCCCGCTCGGGCCGGTCGCGCAGGAACACGGCGGCCCCGATGAAGGCGACCACGGCGATCGGGACGTTCACATACAGGCACCAGCGCCAGTTCAGATACTGGGTCAGCAGCCCGCCGGCGATCAGCCCGATGGCCGCGCCCCCGCCGGCAATGGCGCCGTAGATCCCGAAGGCCTTGCTGCGTTCCTTCCCGATGGTGAAGGTGGTGGTCAGCAACGACAGCGCGGAGGGGGCCAGCAGCGCCGCGAAGGCGCCCTGCAGCGCCCGCGCCCCGAAGAGCAGCCCGGACCCGGTGGCCGCGCCGCCCAGCCCGGACGCGATCGCGAAGCCGACCAGTCCGATCATGAAGGTCTTCTTCCGCCCCACCATGTCGGCGATCCGCCCGCCGAGCAGCAGCAGCCCGCCGAACGCGAGCGTGTACGCGGTGATCACCCACTGGCGGTTCGCGTCCGACATCCCCAGGTCCCGCTGGGCCGAGGGCAGAGCGATGTTCACGATGCTCGCGTCCAGCACCACCATCAACTGCGCAATCGCGATCACCACCAGCGCCCACCAGCGCCGTGGATCGGGCTCGGCCGCGGTGGCCCAGGAAGGAATGCTGGGCCTGCGCGGCGCCGGAGGCGGCTCGCCGCCCCCCTCTCGGCTCGCCTCACCCATCACGACCCACCTCGCTCGCTGGTACGGCAGCCCCGGCACGCCCCGCCGGCCGACACCTGAGCGGCAGGGAGAAAGCAGGGCATTTCCCCCATTCAGCGTAGGCAGTGGGGCGGGGCGGCGCCTGCTGTGCTGGGCGGGGCGGGACGAGGGGCGGCCGGACGGCTCGCCTTCGGCGCGCCGTGGCGTACTCGGGCGCCTCTTCCGGGGGCCTGCGGGCCTCAGTCCATGGGTTTCCGGACCTCGGTGCGGATCTTGGCCGTTTCGTCGGCGAGGGCCTGGAGGTCGACGGACTGCGGGTCCCGCGCCGGATCGGCGCCGTCGGCCGTGGCGACACTCACGTTCGTACGGGAATCGGCCCAGATGCAATACGGCAGGGTGATCTTCTGTCCTGCCTCCCGGCGCACATCCACACCGCAGGTCAGCGGGTCTCCGCCGCCGCTCGGGGTGACTTTCCGGTCCGACACCGCGACGTCCGTGTTTTCGCCGCTCGTCATTCCCTGCAAGGTGTGATCGACGGCTGTCGCAGGGTCGTCGATGGTGCCGTAAATACCCATCATCACCAGCGACGTGGTGCCGTTCGAGTACTGCCCGCCCGCGGTCTTCAGCCCGTGCCCGCCGGCCCCCTCGTGCGGCACCGACGCATCGGCCTGCTGGGAGACGTCCTTGACGAGCTTGTACTTCCCGCCGGCCAGCGTCTGCGGAACCGTGATCCGGTACTTGGGGCCTTGGTCGTCGCCGGAGCCGCCACCGGAGCCCTGGCCGCCGTGCAGTGCTGCGGAGGAGACCACCCCCAGGAGCGCCAGGCCGCCGACCGTCGCGCCGGCGATCGCCCATTTCTTCCCGGCGCTTTTCCTGGGCGGGAAGGGCGGCGGCATCCCCGGCCCGCCGTACCCGAACGGGGCCTGCTGCGGGGCGCCGTAGGGGGCTTGTTGTCCGTAGGGCCCTGGCTGTCCATACGGTCCTGGCTGTCCGTAAGGACCCGGCGCCGGGGCCGCGGGTATCCAGCCTCCCGGAGCCGGCTGCTGGGAGCCGGCGGGCTGCTGGGGGCCGCCCGGCTGATGGCCGCCCGGCTGCCCGGGTGGCGGCGCGCCGGGCGGGAAGCCGTGCCCGGGCCCATTCCCGAACCCCGGCTGAGGCTGCTGCGGCGTATTCATTTATTCCCCCTCGTTCCGGATTGACGGACTCGTTCCGCATATTCGGGCTTGTTCACCATTCACGGATGAACCTTTTGCCCGTGTCGAATTCCGTCCGTCATATTCGTCATAGGCGGGTGTCGTGGCGCGGCACCCGGGAGTATTCGTGGTCGGTTATTTCGAGGAACACTCTGTCATACGGGATCGGTAACGCCATGGGCGGTGTCCGGCGGATAAGCGTCCCTGAGGTTCTTTTTCTTTCTCCCGTGGGCGGCCCCGTACAGCCGGGCACGAAAGGGGACGGCCGCGGCGGGCCCGGGGCCCGGCCGCGGCCGGTGAGGTGTCGTCAGAGGAGCGGAAGCGCGGTCCGCTGAAGAGCGGTCAGCTGTCCTTGATGATGCCCGCGGTGCGGGCCTCGGCGAGCCACTCGGGGAACTCGACCATCAGCTGCTGGTAGAGCTCGTCGTGGGAGAGGCTGCGCGGGTCGCGGCCGGCGTGGAAGAAGCCGGCATTGTCGACGACGCGCTTCTCCGGAACGGCCAGGTCGTCGAGCTTGCGGAGGAAGTCGAAGCCCTTGGCGTCCGGGTCCCCGAAGCCGATGAACTGCCAGAAGATGGGGAGTCCGGCCGCCTCGCAGAGCGCCTTTTCGGCGGCCGGCTTGGAGGTCGGGGCACCGTCGGTCTGGAAGATGACGAAGGCCGGGGCGGTGGAGCCGGACTTCTTGTAGTGCTCGACGACGGCGTTGATGGCCCAGTGGTAGTTCGTACGGCCCATGTGGCCGAGGCCGGCGTGCAGTTCCGCGATGCGGCCCTCGTAGTGGGTGAGGTCGATGTCGGCGGTGCCGTCGATGTCGGTGGAGAAGAAGACGACGGGGACGGTGGCGTCGTCGTCGAAGTGGGCGGAGAGGCCGAGGGCCTGCTCGGCGAGGTTCTGGACCGTGCCGTCCTTGTAGTAGTTGCGCATCGAGCCGGAGCGGTCGAGGACCAGGTAGACGGCGGCGCGCTGGGTGGCGAGGCCGTGCTTGTCCAGGGTGGCGGCCGCGGACTTGTAGAGGCTGAGGAGCGCGGGGGCCGTGGTGGGCAGGGAGCCCGCGCCCTCGGGCCGGTCCTCCGCCTGCGGCTTCGCCTCGGTCGCCGGCTCGGCTGCTGCGGCCTTCACGTCGGCGACCTTCGCCTCGGCGGTCTCTGCCGCGGCTGCCTTCGCCTCGACGGCCTTGTCTTCGGCGGCCTTGTCCTCGGCTGCCTTCACGTCGGCGGCCTTGTCCTCGGCCTCCTCGGCTTCGGGCGCCAGGTCGGTCGGCAGGGCGGCCTCGGGGGTGGCGTTCGGCTGGTCGGCGGCCTTGGCCTCGGTGTCGGCCCCCGGCTCGGTGTCGGCCTTCGCCTCAGCCTTCTCTTCGGGCTTCGCTTCCGGCTCGGGCGTGGCCTCCGGCTCGGGCGCAACCTCCGGTGCTGCCGCCGCCTCTGCCGCGGGCTGCTCGGTCTCGTTCTCGGTCTCGTTCTCGGCCTCGGCAACTGCAGTCTCGGCAACTGCCTTGTCCGCAGGCTCCGCGACGGCCGCCACCGCAGCCTCGACCTTCGGCTCGGCCGCCACCGCAGCCTCGACCTTCGGCTCGGCCTCCACCGCAGCCTCGGCCTCCGCCACGGGCTCCGGCTTGTCGAAGGCCTGGCTCACCAGGTCGGAGACGGGGCCGGAAGCGGCCGGGGTGGCAGCCGGGGCCGCTTCCGCGGTGGCCGGCTCGGTCGTCGCGGGTGCACCGGCGTCGGCGTGGGCGTCGGCGTGGGCGTCGGCGTCGGCGTCGGCACCAGCCTCGTCCTCCCGCACCGCGGCGGTCTCCGCC
Source organism: Streptomyces sp. NBC_00400 (assembly GCF_036048035.1). Classification (NCBI taxonomy): domain Bacteria; kingdom Bacillati; phylum Actinomycetota; class Actinomycetes; order Kitasatosporales; family Streptomycetaceae; genus Streptomyces; species Streptomyces sp. NBC_00400. The sequence continues at coordinate 4,200,314 of NZ_CP107940.1, forward strand.
GGCCGGTCTCCCCGGTCCGCCCGGCCGCCCTGTGCCGGCAGCGTCGCGGTCGTCGGAGCCGGCGACGGGTCCGTGTCGGGACTCTCCGTGGGGGCGGTCCGTGCGGCCGGGACCCCGGCCTCCGGGGTGGCGGCCGGGGCGGACTCCTCGCGAGCCTCCGGGATGGTCGCGGACTCCGGCTTGTCGGCGCCGCTCGGGGCCGCGCCGGTTTCTTCACGGGTCGCCTTGGAGCGACCGAAAGCGTTGCGCAGCAGACTCCGAATGCCCATCGGCGAACCTCTCTTGCGTGTGGTGGGTGCGGCGTATGTCCGTGAAGCGCGGACATGTCCCTGACCAGGACGGATACGTAAGGGTAGCCGCCGACACCGGCCTCATCGTGGGACCCCGCGCCTTGTGCGGTGGGCCATCCGGGGGTGTTGCGGAGGCCGGCGGTTTCAGCCGGCGCGGCCCGGGCGCGTTCGCCCTGCGTACGCGGTGGTCCGGTCGTCCGCACCCGCTCCTCGGCCGTCCACAAAACCTCCCCGCAGTCCGTACGAGCCGTCCTGCCGGGACGTACCCACCGCCCCGGCGGCCGCGCACCGACTGCCCCGGCGGCCCGTACCCACCGGCCCGACGTGTCCGTACGCGCTGCCCGACGGTACGCACCGCCCGCCCGGACCGGCGCACCGGCTCCCGCCCTGTCACTCAGGGCGCCTTGGCCGTGCGGAGAGGTTCGTCGATGGGTAGGAGGCCTGCGTCGCAATGGGCCGTAGGGGAAGGCGCGTTGGTGCGGCCCCGGCCACGACTCCGGCCGCGGCACCGGCACGGCACCGGCTCCGGGCCCGCCCACATCACGCCGCGGAAACGATGTGGCAAGAGCTGGGTAAGAAGTGAGTCGCTCACGTATCCGATGGGCAGGTGTGCCCGTCTTCTCCGGTGACCATTGTCCAGAGCCGCCCGTTGTGCCTTAGGCGGCCGGTAAGAAGGCAAGAACCCTTTCCAGGGTGACGGGAGATGTGGGCGCATGGGGCTGACCAGTCAGTCGCTCGAATACACGGTGATCGTGCTGGCGGTGGCCTGTGTCGCCGCCACGGTGTGGCTCTGGCCTCGGCTGTCGCGGCGCGGGGTGGGCCCCGTCGTGGGCAGACTGGGCGCCATCATGGTCACCCAGGTGTCGATCGTGTGTGCACTCGCCCTCGCCGTGAACACGAACTTCGAGTTCTACGGCAACTGGGACGAGCTGCTGGGCAACAACGACAAGGCCCCGGTGTCCGTGAGCCAAGGGGGCGGGCAGTACGCCTCGGTCGGCAATATGAAGGGCGGGCTGGTCCAGCCGGCCGGCCCGCAGGGCCTCGACCGGGTGACCGGACTGCCCAAGGGTCCCGAGGACAAGGTGGGCAAGGTCGAGTCCGTACGGATCGTCGGCCGTCGTAGCCGGGCCATAAACCCCGGCTTCGTCTACCTGCCGCCGCAGTACTTCCAGCAGCAGTTCCGCCGTCAGCGGTTCCCTGTCATGGTCGTCATCAGCGGTTACCCCGGCGGGATCATGAACCTCGCGCAGCATCTCCAGGTGCCGCAGAACGCCGGCCGGCTGATCGCGCAGGGCAAGATGCAGCCGACGGTGATCGTGATGGTCCGGCCGACGATCGCGCCGCCGCGGGACACCGAGTGCGTGGACGTGCCGGGCGGGCCGCAGGCCGAGACGTTCTTCACCAAGGATCTGCCGGACGCCATGAAGTCGGCCTACCGGGTGGGCCACGACCCCAGTGCCTGGGGTGCGTTCGGGTACTCGTCCGGTGGCAGCTGCTCGCTGCAGCTGGCGATGCGCAACCCGAATGCCTACACCTCGGCGGTCTCGCTCTCGGGTGACTACGCGATCAAGGACGACCTGACCACCGGCAGCCTCTTCGGCCCCGGCCCCGAGGGCGCCAAGCGGGAGCGTGAGCACGATCTGCTGTGGCGGCTGAAGAACCTGCCCGCACCGCAGATCTCCGCGCTGGTCGCCAGCAGCCGTAAGGGCGAGGCGGATTACGGCGAGACGATGAAGTTCATCCATGCCGCGAAGTCTCCGATGTCGGTCGACTCGATCATCCTGCCGCAGGGCAGCCACCAGTTCGCGACCTGGCGGCGCGAGGTCGTGCCGGCCCTGGAGTGGCAGAGCCAGCAGCTGACGTTCCCGCAGGACACCCAGGCTGCCTCCCCGTCGCGGAAGCCGGGGGCGGGCGCACCGGGTAAGGGCGGCGCTGCGGGGAAGAGCGGCGCTCCGGGCGCCGACCAGCAGGCCGGGCCGTCCAAGTCGCCGACGGCGTCCGATGACAAGGGACGCCGGCGGGTGGAGGCGGAGCGCCCCCGGGGGTGAGCCGCAGAGGAACTGAGCGCAGGGGCGTCGGAGCTGTCCGGCGCCCCTGTTGCGTGTGGCGTTCCTGTTGCGTGTGGCGTTGCTCCGGGGTGTGGATCAATCCCCTGCTCCTGTGGAGCCCCTGTTACGTGTGCTGAGGCTGTGGCGCATGTGCGGGATTCGGCGGCGGGTGTGCCCGCGGGGTGATGTGTGTGCAGCGTGGGGCGGCCGTCCGTCCCGGCCACATGATTCGCCGGGCCCCGGGTAACTGGATGTCCCATCGGCGCACTGCGCACCTCGCACCCCCGGGAGTGACCTCATGGCGCGTACGCAACAGGGCGACGAGGCGGTGTGGTCCCCCGTGGCCGCACGGGCCCCGCTGGCCGTCCGGATCCTTCTGCTGGTGCTGGCCTTCGCCGCGATGGTGGCCTTCGCGGTGGCGCTGGCCCGGGTCACCCTGACCCCGTCGGCGGCCTCGGTGCCGCTGACCCACCCCAACCTCCGCCCCGGCGACTCGATCCGGAGCTACCTGGCGCAACCGCACCTGGCCGATACGGTCAAGCAGCTCGGTGGCAACGTCCTGTTGGGGGTGCCGTTCGGGGTGCTGCTGCCGGTGCTGCTGCCCCAGGCGCGCGGGCTGCTCCGGGTCGGTGTGGCGACGGCGCTGGTGATGCTGCTGGTGGAGCTGGTGCAGGGGGCGCTGATCACCGGCCGGGCGTTCGACATCGACGATGTGATCCTCAACTGTGCCGGCGCGCTGATCGGTTACCTGCTGCTGGGGCTCCGGCTGGGCCGCGCGGTGCATCCGCGGCGCCGGCACTGGTGGCACCGGATCGGCGGGAAGGCGTCGGCGGTGGGGCCGCAGCCGCCCAAGGCCTCCAGGGCACCCGCTCCGTAGGCCGGTCCCTCCCGCTCCGTAGACCGGTCCCTCCCGCTCCGTAGGGCCCGTCCGGCCTCGCTCCAGGGTTCCTCCGGCCCGTCCCGTAGCGTCATGGAGCTTCCGACCCGTGCCGGGTACTACGGGCGGTAGACCATCCCCGGCTCCGGCTTCGCCGGGGACAGCAGCTGGGAGACGGTGACGACCGTGTAGCCGCGCTTCTTCAGCTCCTTGAGGATGCCGGGGACGGCCGGCACGGTCCCCTTGTAGATGTCGTGCAGCAGGATGATGCCGTCGCGCTCGGTCTGGTCGAGCACCCGCTTGGTGATCAGGGCCGAGTCGTTGGTCTGGTAGTCCTTGGCGGTCACGCTCCACAGGACCTGCGCCAGGCCGAGTCGCTTGCTGATCTCGGATACCTTTCCGTCGGTCCTGCCCTGCGGCGGGCGCATCAGCTTCGGCGTCTTGCCGGTGATCTTGCGGACCGCGTCCTGGACGCGGGACAGCTCACGGGTGGCCTCTTCGGGCTCGATGTCGGTCAGGATCTGGTGCGACCAGGTGTGGTTGGCCAGCTCATGGCCCTCGGCGTCGATCCGTTTCACCTCGGCGGGTCGCTTGTCGACGTGGTTCTGGCCGAGCATGAAGAAGGTCGCGTGCACCTTCTCCTGCTTGAGGATGTCCAGCAGGCGGTTGGTGTGCTCGCTGGGGCCCGCGTCGAAGGTGAGCGCGACGCACTTCGCCGTGCGGCAGTCCACGTCGTCGCCGCTGCCGTCCTTGCCGTCCGCCTTCTTGCCGTCCGCGTTCTTGGCGTCCCCGGCCGCGGCGAGCCGGGCGTCCTTCGCCTTGACGTCGGCGGCCGCTGCGTCGGCGCGGGCGTCGGCCGGGGCGGTGACGTCGTAGGTGGCGCAGCCGCTGAGGGCCAGGGTCAGGGTGGTGGCCGCCAGCAGCCCGGCTATGGATGTACGGCGGGCCGTGGACATCTGCTTCGGCATGCGGGCCTCTCTTCGGGCGGGTGCGGGCAACAGCGGGCCCATGACCTGCGTTTTTGCGCATGGCAAAGCCGACGCGTACGGCGGCATCACCGCCTCGCGCCGCACTTCGGTCACAGGGGTCGGACAGACCGAGAAGGACTATACATAGGCGGTACACGCCGTGTGTATACATAAGGTGTCCAGGTGGTGGGCTGCGCAGGTGAGGCGGGGGAAGGAAGCGGGCGGGAGCCGAGGCCGTCGGGGCGGCCGCCCGCGCCCACCCCGATCGGACGCGTCCGCCGCGACACCCCGCCCCCCGCCGGGGTGGACTCGTACCGTGACCGCGCCCTCGCCGGACGACTGTCTGGCCCGTAACGACTGGATCTGCGGCGCCTACCTGAGCACCCGTCGGCAGATCCTGCTCGACGCGGTCGTCCAGCACCTCCAGCTGACGGTGATCTCGGTGGCGCTCGGGCTGGTGATCGCGGTCCCGCTGGCGCTGCTGGCCCGCCGCAGGCGCTGGACGGCCGGGCCGGTGCTCGGCATCACCACGGTCCTCTACACCATCCCGTCGCTGGCGATGTTCTCGCTGCTGCTGCCGGTCTACGGACTGTCCGCCACCCTCGTCGTGGTCGGCCTCGCCCTGTACTCCCTCACCCTGCTCGTACGGAACATCCTGGCGGGGCTGGACGGTGTCCCCGCGGAGGCCAAGGAAGCGGCCCGCGGCATGGGGTACGGGCCGACGCGCCAACTGCTGGCCATCGAGCTGCCGCTGGCCGTACCGGCCGCGATGGCCGGGCTGCGGATCGCCACCGTCTCGGCGGTCGCGCTCACCACTGTCGGGGCGATCGTCGGGTACGGCGGGCTGGGGAACCTCATCTACGCCGGTATGAACTCCTTCTTCAAGGCGCAGGTGCTCACCGCGTCCGTGCTGTGCGTGATCATTGCGATCGTCTTCGATCTGCTGCTGCTCGGCGCGGAGCGGCTGCTCACCCCGTGGCGCCGGGCCGGACACCGGGCGCGGAGGCGGACCCGGGCCGGCGAGGGAGTGAAGCGGCTGGTCACCGCCGCCGGGCGGCGGACATGAACACCCTCTCCGCGGTCTGGACCTGGCTGACCACCGCCGCCAACTGGTCCGGTGAGAACGGCGTCTGGCACCGCCTCGCACAGCACCTCGTGCTCACCTTCGCCTGCCTGGTCATCAGCGCCCTGATCGCGCTGCCGGTCGCGCTGACCCTCGGCCACCTCGGCCGGGGCGGTGCACTGGCCGTCAACCTCGCCAATATCGGCCGCGCGGTGCCGACCTTCGCCGTACTCGTCCTGCTTCTGCTGACTCCCCTCGGACGGCACGGGCAGTGGCCGACGATCATTGCGCTGGTGCTGTTCGCCATCCCGCCGCTGCTGACCAATGCGTATGTCGGGATGCGCGAGGTGGACCGGGACGTGGTGCGGGCCGCGCGGGGCATGGGGATGACCGGGACGCAGCTGGTGTGGCGGGTCGAGGTGCCGCTCGCCTTCCCGCTCGTCCTGACCGGCATCCGGATCGCCGCGGTCCAGCTGGTGGCCACCGCCACGCTCGCCGCGCTGGTGGGCGGCGGTGGCCTCGGCCGGATCATCACCGCGGGGTTCAACCTGGCCAGTACCCCTCAGGTGGTCGCCGGCGCGGTCCTGGTCGCGGTGTTCGCGCTGCTGATGGAGGCCGCTTTCGAGCTGGCCCAGCGGTGCGCGCCGGACTGGGTACGGGGGAGGACACGGTGAGGGCGGCCGGTGCGGGGCTTGCGGCCCTCACCGCCCTCACCGCCCTCGGGCTCTCGGCCTGCGCCGGCGGCCCCTCCCTGGAGAACCGTTCCGCGATCACCGCCTCCCCCGGCGACAGCCACGATCTGGCCATCGGCTCGGCGGGCTTCACGGAGAGCGAGCTGCTTGCCCAGATGTACGCCGCCCTGCTCCAGCACGCCGGCTACCGCACCCATGTCCTGACGGTCGGCAACCGTGAGCTGTACGAACCGGCCCTGGAGGCCGGGCAGATCGATGTCGTCCCCGAGTACGCCGCAACCTTCGCGGACTGGCTCAACGCCAAGAACAAGGGCTCCGAGGCGGCCCCGGTCGCCTCGCCTGACCTCGGCACGACCATGGCCGCGCTGCGCCACCTCACCGGCCCCCGCGGTCTGACCGTGCTCCCGGCCGGCCGGGCCGTCGACCAGAACGCCTTCGCGGTGAGCGCCGCCTACGCCCGCACACACCACCTCAAGACCCTCGGTGACCTGGGCCGCGCCAAGCTGCCGGTGCGTCTGGCGGCGGGCGATGAGTGTGTCCAGCGGCCGTTCTGCGCACCGGGGCTGAAGAAGAAGTACGGGATCAACATCACCGCCATCGACCCGAAGGGCGTCGGCACCACGCCCGCCAAGCAGGCCGTCCAGAACGGCCAGGACCAGATGGTGCTCACCACCGGCACCGATGCCACCCTCGACCAGTTCGGCCTGGTGCTGCTCGCCGACGACAAGAAGCTCCAGAACGCCGACTACGTCGTCCCCGTCGTCAACCGTGCCCGCGTGGGCAGCGCACGGGCGGCCGCCGCGCTCAACCAGCTGAACAAGGTCCTGACCACCGCCGATCTGGCCCGCCTCAATGAGGAGGTGGACAGCTGGCGGCGGCTGCCGGCGGATGTGGCCCGCAACTACCTCCGGGCCAAAGGGCTGTTGCCCAGGGGGTGACGTCCGCCGGTGCGGGTGGCGGGCTGTTTCACGTGAAACACCCGGCTCCACCCCGCCCGCTCACTCCGTGGGTACGGAATCCACCTCGGCCCGCTCGCGCGGCACCCCTCGCTCGTCGGAGCCGATGGTGCGGCGCAGCGCCTCATGGAGCTTGGTCGGGGTGAGGACGCCCAGGAAACGGTGGCCGTCCAGGACCGCGATCCAGCCGGCGTCATGCTTCAGCATCTCGCTGAAGGCTGCCTTGAGCGTGCCGGTCACCGGCACCCAGGCCTCCATCCGGCGGGCATGACCGGCGACCGTGCCCGCCACCCCGGCCAGCTCCTCCGTGCCCGCCCAGCCGTGCAGTGCGCCCTCCTCGTCAAGCACCACCGCCCAGCGGGCGCCCTCGGCCCGCAGCCGTCTTCCGGCGTCCGCGGCGGGTTCGCCGAGCCGCACGAGCGGAGGGCGTTCGAGGTCGCCGCGGTCGATCCCGGTGACCGAGAGCTGCTTCAACGCGCGGTCGGTGCCGACGAATTCGGCGACATAGGGGGTGGCGGGGGCGCCGAGGACGCTCGCGGGGGTGTCGTACTGCTCGATCCGGCCCTCCCCGTAGACCGCGATCCGGTCGCCGAGCCGGATGGCCTCCTCGATGTCGTGGGTGACCAGCAGCACCGTCTTGTGCAGGGTGGCCTGCAGCCGCAGAAATTCCTTCTGCAGCCGGTCGCGGACGACCGGGTCGACCGCACCGAACGGCTCGTCCATCAACAGCACCGGCGGGTCGGCGGCGAGTGCACGGGCCACCCCGACCCGCTGACGCTGGCCACCGGAGAGCTGGTCGGGATAGCGCGAGCCGTAGACCGCCGGGTCCAGGCCCACCAGGTCCAGGAGTTCGGCGGCCCGCTCGCGGGCCCTGGCCTTCTTCCAGCCGGTCAGAAAGGGCACGGTAGCGGTGTTGTCGAGGACGGTGCGATGGGGGAAGAGACCGGTCTGCTGGATGACATAGCCGATCCGGCGGCGCAGGGCGACCGGGTCGACACCGGCGACGTCCGCACCGTCGACAGAGATCCGGCCGTGGGTGGGGTCGATGAGCCGGTTGACCATCATCATGGTCGTCGTCTTGCCGCAGCCGGACGGTCCGACCAGCGTCACCAACTCCCCCTCGCCGACCTCGAAGGAGAGGTCGTCGACGGCGGTGGTCCCGTCGGGGTAGCGCTTGGTGACGGACTCGAACCGGATCATTGCGCCATTGAATCCCGCGGCGTGCGAACGGACCTGCCACACGGGCAATCGGGTGGACGCCGGCGCCGGGGACGTGCGGGCCGGACCGACGGCCCGTACGGCCGCGTCCCGTCGAACGGAGGGCCGGACAGCCCCGGTGCGCGGGGCCGTACGAGTTGCTTCCGCCGCACCGCCTCTCCTCCTGCCGCGTCCGGCCCCACCGGCGTGCTTACGATCCCCTTCGGCCACCGTTCGGAAGGGTGGAAGGGAACGCCACGATGAGAGCCGTAGCAGTCAGCGCATTCGGTGAAAAGCCGCAGCTCATGGATCTGCCACAGCCCGAACCAGGGCCCGGTGAGGTTCTGGTGCGGCTGTCCGCCGCCGGACTCAACCCCGTCGACTGGAAGCTCGCCGACGGCATGTTCGGCGATGCCGTGCCGGCGGCCTTCCCCCTCGTCCTGGGGTCGGACGGGGCGGGCGAGGTACTTGCGATCGGGAACGGCGTACGGCGATTCACCGTCGGCGACGCGGTGTTCGGCCAGTTCCAGCGGCCGGAGCAGGGCGGCGGTTCCTACTGCGAACTCGCCGTCGCCGACGAGAGCCGCCTCGCGCACGCCGCCCGGAGCGTCACCTACGCCACGTCCGCCGCGCTGCCGACGGCCGGCATGACCGCGTACAACCTGGTCGAGGAGACCCGGGTCACCGAGGGCACCCGGGTGCTGATCGTCGGTGCGACCGGCGGCGTCGGCACCTTCGTCACCCAGCTCGCGGCCGGCCGCGGTGCCGAGGTGATCGCCACCGCGCGCCCGGCCAAGGCGGAGCTGATGCGGACGCTGGGCGCCGCGGAGACCGTCGACCACACCGCGGGCCCGCTCGCCGACCAGGTCCTCGCGGCCCATCCGGACGGCGTCGACGTGCTGATCGACATGGTCGGCGGGCCCGCCGAATTCCGCGAGCTGACCCGGACCGTGCGCGACGGCGGCACGGCCGTCTCGCTCCTCGGCTCGGCCGACGCCGATGAGCTGACCGACAACAACCTGCGCGGCTTCAACTTCGCCAACCGCCCCTCCCCGCAGTTGCTGGAGATCCTCGCCGGTCAGGTCGACGCGGGCCGTCTGACGGTCCTCGTGGGACGCGAGGTCTCGTTGGAGGAGGCGCCGGAGGCCTTGGAAGCCAGCCGCAGCGGCCGGGCACAGGGCAAGACGGTCCTGGCGCTCTGAGCGGAGTTCAGGGGCCGGCGGCCCGGACGCTGCGGGCGAACCGGCGCGCCCGCAGCGTCCGGGCCGCCGGCGGTCCCGCCGCGGCCAGCGCTGCGGTCAGCGTGCCGGCGCCGACGACCAGCCAGACGCCGGTGAGCAACGGACCGGTGAGCGCATCGGCGTAGGCGTCCGCGGCGGGCCGGGAGATCACGGCGGGCAGCGCGTCCAGGGCCCGGCCGCGGACCAGCGCGAGCGCGGCGGCCAGCAGGCCGGCGGCCGCCGCGCAGCCCAGTCCCGTACAGATCAGCGCCCGCCGCCGCTGCCGCGCCAGCAGCAGCCCGCCGGTCAGGCAGAGCGCCGCGGCGGGCGGCAACAGCAGCGCCCCGGTTTGCACGACCCGGTAGACGGCCCGGATCCGCGGCACGTCCGGTGCCTTCAGCAGCACGATCTCCACCCCGGCCCGCGGCACCCGGCGGAGGAGGTCGAGCCCCAAGCCGTTGTGCGACAGCTGACGTTTGACCCGTTCCACGACCGGTGTGAGATCAAGGGTGACCGCGGAGCGGCCGGAGGCGGTCAGACTGCCGTCCAGGCTTCGGTGGGCGGTCCGGTGCACCCCGTTCCACACCGCGGGGAAACCGCGTCCGGTGACGACCTGTCGCACCTGCTTGTCCACGAACTGGCGCAGGCCGCGGGTGAAGTGCTTGCGCAGCGCGGGACGCTCGGCGCGTGGTACGGCGTCCAGCAGCCCGTCGAGCCGGACATGCGCCATCACCCCGTCCGTCACATCGTCGACGACCGCGTTCTGCACGGCGGGGTTCCCGGCCAGTGGTGCCACCGCCGCCACATAGCTGTCGGTCTCGGTCAGCTCGGCCCGCGCCCAGGTCGCCGCCAGACTCAGCGGCAGCAGCAACGCCCCCCACAGCAGCAGCACTCCGCCGGCCACCGCCCGCCCGCGCCGCCATGGCGACCGCACCCGCTCCGTCACCCGCGCGCCGGGGCGTAGGGGAGCGTTCGCTGACATCGCGTCTGGTCCTTCCTGCCCGGCGGGCCCATGGACCGGCCGGGCGCGGGACGTCCCCCGCAGCGCGCTCTACGGCCTGCTTCCAGGCAAGTGCGAACCCCCGCCGCCCGCGAGCGGGGCCGGTGCCAACGGGTGACCCGGCGGGCGGCCCCCGGCCCGGCCCCGGGTGACCCGGCGCGCGGCCGTGGGCTCAGTGTGGCGCCGCGCCGCGCCGTCGCCGTACCGCCCGCACCACTCCAGGACCGAGCAGCGCGGCGGCCGCCGCAGCCGCCGCCCACCACCCCCAGCCGCCGCCGGCCCCGGCGTCCGCCTGGGTCTCCGGCAAGTCGTCCAGGTCGCCCGAGCAGGCCGTGGGGGCGAAGGATCCCGCCACGTAGACACAGACCGTCGCGGCGGCACGCAGGGTGCCGGGGGCGGCGCTGCCGGTGCGGTCGGCCCGGTCGCCGAGCACGGCCGTGGCGGTGAACACCTGGATGTCGTGTGCGGGCAGGTCGGAGCGCCAGATCACCTTCTGCCGGCCCACGTCGCGCCCTTCGACGGTGGCGCCGGGCGCGGTGGCGGAGGTCGTGGTGGCCGGCATCTCCTGCTCGATGCGGGCCCGGTGGACGACGGTGGGGCCCATGTTGTGCACGGTGATGCGGTAGTCGAGCCGTTTGCCGGCCTCGGCGTCGTCCCGGCCGTCGGTCACCGCCACCGTGACCGAGACGGCGGGGGGCGCCGGGGCGTACCCGGCGGCGGGCAGCGCGTGCGGGACGTCCGCGGCGGCGGGCAGTGCCGGTGCGACGTACCCGGCGGTGGGCGGTGCCTGCGGGGCGTACGCGGCGGCGGACGGTCCGGGGAGCGTGGCGGCGCACAGCAGCGCGCAGACAACGGCGGTTCTCATGTCGTCATCCGAGCATCGCGGCCCCCGTCACCGGCGGCAGGCGGCCTCCTCCCGGGCCGGGTTCACCCGAGTGAGGGGCGGTGGCCGCCGCTCAGCGCCGGTGCGGCCCCGACCGGTGGACCGGACCATGGGAGTCCTCGCAATGGCCGGCCTCCTCCTCTGCGCCGGCGCCGGGCCGCGGGCCCAGCGTCAGCACGTCATCGGGCGAGCCCTGTTCGCCGACGTGGTCGACCTGGAGGGTGGCGTGACGGATGCCGTACTCGCCGCTCAGCAGCTCCTGCAGACCGCGGCGGACCTTGTGGCAGTCGCCGCCCGGCGCCACCAGGATGTGCGCCGAGAGCGCCGGCTGCCCGGAGGTGATCTGCCAGATGTGCAGATCGTGCACCTCGACGACCTCGTCCGTGGCGACCAGACGCTCGCCCAGCGCGTCCGGGTCGACACCGGCCGGTGCGGCCTCCATGAAGATCCGCCCGGATTCGCGCACCAGCCCCGTACCGGCCCGCAGCATCAGCGCGACGACCACCAGCGAGGCGATCGCATCCGCCCGCTCGAAGCCCGTCGTCAGCACGATCAGACCGGCGAGAGCGGTGGCGACGAAGCCGAACAGGTCGGTGAGGATGTGCTGGTAGGCGCCCTCGACGTTCAGGCTGGAGCGGTTGGCGCGGGACAGCAGCCAGGTGCAGATCAGGTTCACCACGATCCCGGACAACGCGGTGACCAGCACCAGCCCGCCGGTCACCGCGGGCGGCGAGATCAGCCGCTGCACCGCCTCGTACGCCAGCCAGACCGACAGCAGCAGCAAGGTGATGCCGTTGGCCTGTGCGGAGAGGATTTCGGCGCGCTTGAGGCCGTAGGTGTACCCGCCGCGCGCGGGCCGCGCCGCCAGCCGCATCGCGACCAGGGCCAGCACGATCGAGACCGCGTCGGTGAGCATATGGGCGGCGTCCGAGATCAGTGCCAGGGACTGCGCCACGACACCGATGACGACCTCGACCGCCATGTAGGCGGTGAGCAGCAGGAGGGCGCTGCGCAGCCAGCGCCGGTCGGCGTCCGGTGCGACCCCGTGGGCGTGGCTGTGGCTGTGCCCGTGGCTGTGGGCGTGCTCGGTCATGGGCGCGCTCCTTCCTGGCTCCCTGCTGCGAAGCAAACCGCACTTCAGCAAAAGATCCAAAGGCTGCATCGGTGACCGTTGTCATTACCGTCGGACGGCCTATCGTGCCTGGTCAGAGCGTTGCGGACGAGAAGGGGCGCGGAGGCGGGAAACGGAATTCGGATTCCGCTCCCGGCTGGCGTGGGAAGCCGCCGGGGCCTGTGTGCCCGGGTAGCATCCGGCGCTATGAGCGCTACGGGCGAGGCCGTGCGGCCCGCACCCGGCAAGGGCCAGATCCTGGCGGTACTCGGCCTGCTGGCCGCCGTCGCAATCCTGTACGGGTACCACGACGGCCTCCCCTTCTGGCTGGGTGCCCTGACCGGCGTGGTCGCCGTGCTCGGCTACCTGGTCTGCTTCGACTCCCCGTGCGGCATCTGGCAGTGGCTGCCGGCCGGGGTGGGTTTCTGCGCGGCGTTCCTGTTCGCGTGGCAGTTCCTGCTCGTGGTGCTGGGGTGAGCGGACGGGGCCGTTGCGCGGGTTGACCGGTGGCAGGGGGCCGTCGCGCGGGTTGACGGGGGGCAGCGGGACCGCGTGAGGCGACCGGTCAGTAAAGTTCGGCTCCCGTCCCCCGGACCGGTAGCCCTTCGTCGCCGACGGGTTCCCCGGATCCGGCCCCTCCCGACCTCTGAGGTACTCGGCAGTGAGCCCCGCACCACCCGCCCCGGCCGCTCCTGAACCCGTGTCCGTCGTCGGCATCGGGGCCGATGGCTGGGACGGACTGCCCGCCGCCTCCCGGCAGGCCCTGCAAAGCGCCGAGGTGCTGATCGGCGGCCCCCGCCAGCTCGCGCTGCTGCCCGGCGAGTGCGCCGGTGAGCGCGTCCCGTGGCCCTCCCCCCTGCGCCCCGCCGTCCCCGGACTGCTCGCCGCGCACGCCGGGCGCCGGGTGTGCGTGCTGGCCAGCGGCGATCCGATGTTCTACGGGATCGGGCGGACCCTGACCGAGGTGCTGGCGGAGCAGGAGACGCCGTCCACGGCCGCCCCGCAAAAGCCCCGGCTCCGGATCTTCCCCCACCCCTCCTCCGTCTCCTACGCCTGCGCCCGCCTCGGCTGGCCGCTGGAGGACACCGAGGTCATCACGCTCGTCGGGCGGGCCGCCGGGAATCTGGCCCGCGCGCTGTACGACGGCCACCGCCTGCTGGTGCTGTCCGCCGGCGCCGGCACCCCCGCCGAGGTCGCCGCCCTGCTGCGCGCCCACGGCTTCGGCCCGACCCGTATGCGGGTGCTGGAGCAACTGGGCGGCCCCCGCGAACGGACCGCCGAGGGCACCGCCGACGGCTGGGACGTCCCGCCCGCCGACCCCCTCAACGTCATCGCCCTCGACTGCCGCCGCGCGCCCGGCACCCCGCCGCTGTCCACCGTCCCCGGCCTCCCCGACGCCGCCTACGAGCACGACGGCCAGCTCACCAAGCGCCATGTCCGCGCCGCCACCCTCGCCGCGCTGGCGCCCGCCCCCGGCGAACTCCTGTGGGACATCGGCGGCGGCTCGGGCTCCATCGCCATCGAGTGGCTGCGCGCGCACCGCACCTGCCGCGCCATCGGCGTCGAGCGGGACGCCGTACGGGCCGAGCGGATCGGCCGCAACGCCCGCTCGCTCGGCGTACCGGCGCTGCGTGTCGTCCACGGTTCCGCGCCCGCCGCGCTGGACGGACTGCCGACCCCGGATGCGGTGTTCATCGGCGGCGGACTGACTGCCCCCGGCCTGCTGGCCGCGTGCTGGGAGGCGCTGCCCGTGGGCGGCCGGATCGTCGCGAACACCGTGACGCTGGAGTCCGAGGCGCTGCTCGCCGACTGCCACCGGCAGTACGGCGGCGAACTGGTCCGGCTCGCGGTCGCCCACGCGGTGCCGGTCGGCGGCTTCACGGGCTGGCGGCAGGCGATGCCGGTCACCCAGTGGTCGGCCGTGAAACCGCCGGCCACCTCCCCGTCCCCGTCCTCCCGCCCCCAGGAGTCCGAGCAACCATGACCGTCCACTTCATCGGCGCGGGTCCCGGCGCCGCCGACCTGATCACCGTGCGCGGCGCCCGTACGCTCGCCTCCTGCGGGGTCTGCCTCTACGCGGGCAGCCTGGTGCCGCGTGAGCTGCTTGCCGAGTGCCCGCCCGGCGCCCGGCTCATCGACACCGCTCAGCTGGACCTCGACACCATCACCGCCGAGATGGTCCGCGCCCACGAGGAGGGCCACGACGTCGCCCGGCTGCACTCCGGCGACCCGTCCGTCTTCAGCGCGGTCGCCGAGCAGATGCGCAGGCTCGACGCGGCCGGGGTGCCGTACGACGTGGTGCCGGGCGTGCCCGCGTTCGCCGCGGCCGCCGCCGCCCTGGGGCGCGAGCTGACCGTCCCCACCGTCGGCCAGACCGTCATCCTCACCCGCGTCGCCCAGCGCGCCACCCCCATGCCCGAGGGCGAGGACCTGGCCACCCTCGGCCGCAGCGGTGCGCTGCTGGTCCTCCACCTGGCCGCAATGTATGTCGACCGGGTCGTCGACGAACTCCTGCCGCACTACGGCGCCGACTGCCCGGCCGCCGTCGTCGCCATGGCCTCCCGCCCCGACGAAGTGGTCCTGCGCGGCACCCTCGCCGACATCGCCGGCCAGGTGAAGGCCGCGGGCGTGGTCCGTACGGCCGTCATCATGGTCGGCCGCACGCTGGGCGCCGAGCAGTTCCGCGACAGCCATCTCTACTCGGCGGACCGGGAGCGGCCGCACGGCGGGTGCGGGGCAGGCGGGGTCAGTGCAGGTGGGGGCGGGGCACAGGACTCCGCCGGCGCTCCGGCCGACACTCCCTGAGTCTTCCCCGAGTCCGGACAGACGCAGACGCAGACAGGCGCAGACACAGACGCAGACGCGCCGGAGCCCCGGGACGGAAGGTCCCGGGGCTCCGGCGCGTCCTGCTGATGCGTGACGTGCCGGCCTCAGAGGCTGGTGGTGTGCACCGCGCCCATGACGGAGCCGGAGACCTGCGCAGCGGCACCCTCGGGGGAGACCGACGCGCCGGCGCCGAGGAAGCCGCCGACGTTCGCGGAGACGCCGTGCCCGGCGATCTCGGCACCGGTGTTGGCGCCGCCGGCGACGAGACCACCGGAGATGTTCTCGAGCTCGCTGTCGGAGATCTCCGTGGCGGCGGGGGTGAAGTCGTTGCGCATGGTGTGCCCTTTTCGTCAATGCTGTGGATTCTGAACCAATGCAGGCCGAATTGTGGCGCAATCCGTCCGCAACACGGGCGCCTGGCACCGGGCACCGGAAACCGGACACCGGGGGAATGATGCGCATAATGGCGTCCGCGTGTTCACGAAATGCAATCACGACCAGGGGTTTCGCGGCAACTTCCCAGCCGGTTTTTCATCGGCGTGAAATGCAGCGCAACAACCACCCTGACGTGCATCTTTGTCCGATTCTTGCCTGATGGGGTGCACGGAGTATCCGCTGAGCGGGATGGCGTGAGATGTCTGCATTTTCCGCGTAACGAGGGTTGTCGTGGCGGTTGTCGCGCTGGTTGTCGGAGGGGTTGTGAATTTACGCCGAAGCTCTGAAATGCCCTTTGAGTTGCCGAGGGTACGTAACGTCCCTCGCGGCCACGGTCGCCGTCACGCTTTCAGTTTCCGCTTTCCGGTTTTCATTTTTGGGTTTTCAGTGAAGGTTCCGCACCGAAAGGCGGCACATCCGTTTACGGGGGCCTGCCCACTGCCCGCCCACTGCCGGTCCTCAGACCTGTCCCCGGACCTGAGCCCGCCCCCGTCAGACCAGACCTCCCCGGGCCCGTCCGGCTGACCATACGACCGCATAGGGGTGAATATCCGTTACTCGGCTCCCGGGGCCGGTAAGGAAGCTGCGACGCCCAAGGGGGGCACGAGCAAAGGAGTGCGCCACGATGCGTACCAGACTGGCCGCCGGTGCGGTCGGCGCCGCCGTCCTGCTGACGCTCTTCGGCGGCAACGTCGCCGGCGCCGACGGCAGGGACCACACCACGCAGGCGACGGCGGCGGACACCCCGGCACAGACGCACGACAGCTCGCCGTGGATGCACGACAGCCCGGCCCGGATGAACGACCGGCCGCTCCGCGTGAACACCCGTCCGGAAGAGCGCTACGACCGCCGGCAGGCCGGCTTCGACCGCAACGGGCGGTTCCGCGACAACCCGCTGCAGCTGACCTCCTGTGCCCTCGGCACGGCGCTGGGCAGGCTCAGCGGCCGCGGCAACGACTGCGTGGCCAGCCGGTACGGGCTGCGTACCTGACGGGTGCGGGGGAGGCGGGGGAGCCCTTCACCGGAGCGGGCCTCCCTGACGTGCTTCCCCCGGTCCCCGCGGCTCCGCCCGCCCCACCACCATGCCCGCCCGGTCGATGCAGATGACATCGACCGCGACGGGCGCCCCCCGCAGTACGGCCAGCGACTCGTCCCGCGCCGTCGCCGCCACCAGATCCCCCAGCGGCACGTCCGCCGCGGCGCACAACTGCAGCGCCGCCAGGCCCGTGTTGGCCTCGGCCACCGCCTGTGCCAGCGCCTCGTCCGCCCCGCCCCGCCGGGCGAGTTCCGCCAGGAACCCCTTGTCGACCTGGGACCGCGCGGAGTGCAGATCCAGATGCCCGGCCGCCAGCTTGGACAGCTTGGCGAACCCGCCGCAGATGGTCAGCCGCTCCACGGGGTGGCGCCGGATGTACTTGAGCACCGCCCCCGCGAAATCCCCCATGTCCAGCAGCGCGTCCTCGGGCAGGTGGTGCAGGGCGACGGCGACCTTCTCCGACGTCGATCCCGTACACCCGGCCACATGCCGCCGCCCCGCCGCCCGCGCCACGTCCACGCCCCGCCGGATGGAGTCGATCCAGGCCGAGCAGGAGTACGGCACCACGATCCCGGTGGTCCCCAGGATCGACAGCCCGCCCAGAATCCCCAGCCGTGGATTCCAGGTGCTGCGGGCGATCTCCTCCCCGTGATCGACGGAGATCTCCACCTCGACGTCGGCCGCCGCTCCCGGACCGCCGCCGTACCGCGCCGCGACCGCGTCCAGATGCTCCCGCATCATCTGCCGCGGCACGGGGTTGACCGCCGGTTCGCCGACGTCCAGCGGCAGCCCGGGCCGGGTCACCGTCCCGACCCCCGGCCCGGCCTTGAACACGACCCCCGACCCGGCCGGCAGCGCCCGCACGGTGGCCCGCACGAGCGCCCCGTGGGTCACGTCGGGGTCGTCGCCCGCGTCCTTCACCACCCCCGCCATGGCGGCCGTCCGCCCCGGCGCCGCCCCCTCCACGGTCAGCTCCTCCCTCACCAGCTCCTCCACTGCCAGCGCGAAGGACGGCGTCTGCCCCTTCGGCAGGGTGATCGTCACCGGGTCGGGAAACTCGCCGCTCAGCAGCGCCGTGTACGCGGCCGTGCTCGCCGCCGTCGCACAGGCCCCGGTCGTCCAGCCGTGCCGCAGCCCGGTGTGCGCGAGCTGCGCGCTGCGCCCGCCCGCGGCCTTGCCCGTACCCTGCGGCCCGGTATGGCCCGTACCCTGCGGTTGCGCTTCAGCCACGGAGGAACCCACATCCCATGAACGACGCAGCCTGCCCGCCGCGCCACGTACTGATCCTCGGCGGTACGACGGAGGCCCGCCGCCTGGCCGCCGCCCTGGCGGTGGAGCCGGCCCTGCGCGTGACGACCTCGCTCGCCGGCCGGGTCGCCGCGCCGCGGCTGCCGGCCGGGGAGGTCCGCATCGGCGGGTTCGGCGGCCCCGAGGGCCAAGCCCGCTGGCTGCGGGAGCACGCGGTGGACGCGCTCATCGACGCCACCCATCCTTTCGCCGACACGATCAGTCACCACGCGGCCCTGGCCGCCGCCACCGCCCATGTTCCCCTGCTCGCCCTCCGCCGGCCCGGCTGGGTGCCGGGACCCGGCGACTCCTGGCACCAGGTCGCCTCCCTGGACGAGGCCGCCGCCACCCTCCCCGCCCTCGGCACCCGCATCTTCCTCACCACGGGCCGCATGGGCCTGGCCCACTTCGCCCACCTCACCGACCTCTGGTTCCTCGTCCGCTCGGTCGACGCCCCCGAGCCGCCGCACCCGCCCCGGATGACGACCCTCCTGGACCGCGGCCCGTTCACCCTGGACGGCGAACGGCAGCTCCTCCGGGACCACCGCATCGACGTCCTGGTGACCAAGGACAGCGGCGCCGCCGCCACCGCCGCCAAGCTGACGGCGGCGCGGGAGGCGGGGGTGCCGGTGGTGGTCGTACGGCGCCCGCCGCTGCCGGACGGCGTGCCGGTGGCGGCGGATCCGGACGAGGCCGTGCAATGGATCCGGCGCCTTTTCAGCGAGGCCAATTCACGCTGAAGTGATTGGCCTCGCGGACCCGCTGCCGTAATTCCGTACGGCGGGCCTCGGCTTCCGGCTTTTTCTCTCCCTCGTACCGTGTTTCCCGACCGGGTTCGCTTTCCGCGGTGATTGCGGGGGCAGCGTGGGGTGTCAGCTCGCGGTCACGCCCAGGTGAGGCGTTGCCCGTCGGGGCTGACGTGCAGCCGCATACGGTCGGCCGACGGGCGCCCGTCCGCCTGCCAGTGTGCAAGGTGCTCGGTGATCTCGTCCCAAAGGCGTGCCGGGCCCCCCTGCCGCACCATCCACCGCGCGCTGTCTTGGTAGACGACCGCCCATGACTCGGCGTCCACGTCGATCACGACGTGTTCTGTCCGGCCGTCCCGTTCCAGCGTGAGCCGCTGCGCGCGTGGCGCGGCGAACTGCGCGACGAATCGGGCTGTCCAGTCGTCGAGCACATCCGCGCCCAGCTCTGCGGGCATCACGTCGCCCTCGCTGAGGTTCGGCAGCATCCCGAGCGGGGGCGGAAGGTGCGGACGGGCCAGCATGAACGAGACCTGACCGCCGAGAACCGGGCCGCTGGCCGTGCCATCGTGGGCGACCGTGAGCCGTACGAGTTCGGATGCGTGCATCCACCCGCCGACCGTGAGCAGGACCTCACCACCGGGCCGTGTCTGGGCGAGCCAGTCAGCCGGCACGGTGTGCACGCCGCACGTAGCGAGACCTGTCCAAAGGTTGCGGGCGGATGATCCCGCCGGGACGGGGTGGTGCACTGCCTTTTGCTACCCGCCCGACTGTCGCTGTCCTTCTTTCACAGCCGGACGGGGGCCTGGTAGCGAGGGTGTGCGTCACATCCCCTTCACGGTGGAAGGCGAACGGGCCCTGCTGCGGGAGCACCACATCGACGTCCTGGTGACGAAGGACAGCGGGGCGGCCGCCACTGCCGCCAAGCTGACGGCGGCGCGGGAGGCGGGGCTGCCCGTGGTGGTCGTACGACGCCCGGCCGTGCCGGAGGGGGTGCTGGTGGCGGCGGATCCGGACGAGGCCGTGCACTGGCTCCGGCGCCTTTTCAGCGAGACCAATTCACACTGAAGTGATTGGCCTCGCGGACCCTTTTTGCTAATTCTTCGCGGCGTTTTGCCGATTCCGCGGGCTCGTCATCCCGGCGGCCGTGCGTGTCATCACGGCAGGGGTCGCGGGAACTCGCGGTCGTGGATTCACCCGTCTCCCCGCTCACGGGGCGGACGCCCGCACCGCGTCCGCGAGCCGCCGTGCCACCTCCGGGGTGCACCGGCCCAGCTCCACGAGCGGCCGCGGAAAGTGATCCGCCAGCGAGATCGCGTCCACGGCCAGGGACGGAAGGGTGATCCCCGCCCCTTTCAGCGCCGTCCGCAGCTCGCCGCACGCCTGCTCCGCATCCCTGATCTTCCCGGCCACCGGACCGCGCTCCGCCATTCCCATTCCCATTTCCTCTTTCTTCTTTCTTCTTCTCGGTTCGAGTCCTGACTGGGCTGCGACAGCCCTTTCACGGTCCTAGAGTCGTCACAACGGGCCACGCCCAACAGGGAGTTGGCGTTGCCGTCGGCACGGGACAACGAGGGGATGGGGGAGTGGTCGAAAAGAATTCCGAGGAGTACGAGGGTTCGGCCCGCTGGGTCCTCGCCTGCGAACTCCAGCGGTTAAGGGAAGCATCCGGCAAATCACTGGCCCAGCTCTCCGAAGAGACCAACTGCGACCGCACCTACCTGCACCGCCTGGAGACCGGCGAACGCCTCTCCAAGCTCCCGGTCATGGAAGCCCTGGACCGGGTGTACGGCACGGGTGGGCTGCTGGTGCGGCTGTGGGGGCTGGCGCGGCTGGATGCCTTCAAGGACAAGTACCGGGAGTTCATGAAGCTTGAGGCGAAGGCCGTGATCATGCATGCGTACGTGGGCACTATCCCCGGCCTGTTGCAGAGCGAGGACTTCGCGAGGGTGGCGCTGTCGTCGGCGCCGACGCCCATAAGTCCCGACGAGCTCGAAGAGAAGATCGCGGCACGCATGGGCAGGCAGGAGGTGCTGCACCGCGACCCGCCGCTGACTGCCCGGATCATCTTGGACGAATCGGCCCTGCGGCGCCCGCCACCGGACGCCAAGGTCTGGTACGAGCAGCTCACCCGGGTCGTTGGGGTTGCCGAGACCCCGCACGTGACGATCCAGGTGCTTCCGTTTTCCGCAGGGTTGCATGGCCTGATGGAAGGCTCACTGTCCTTGTTGTGGATGGCGGACGGTAGCGCTGTTGCCTACTTGGAAGGCAACAAGTCGGGCGATTTGATCGAAGAATCAGAGGAGGTGGCGCAATATCGCCTGGCTTACGATCGGCTGCGAGATGCGGCTCTCACGCCGCACGATTCAGCAGTGTTCATGCGGCAGTTGGTGGAGGACAGCAGACCATGACAACAGCATCTGACCTGACCGGAACCGCGTGGCGCAAGAGCAGCTACAGCGACGGTGGAGCCAACAACTGCGTCGAGGTCTCCGACGGTTTCCCCGACGTCGTCCCGGTGCGTGACAGCAAGGCCCCGGCCGGCGGTGTGCTGCTCTTCCCAGCCGAGGCGTGGTCGGCGTTCATAGCCACCGTCAAGGCGAACCAACTGAGCTGAGGACACCGGGAGGCCAGCAAGCTGTGAAGACGATCCCGAATCCGGCCACCATCGCGTGGCGCAAGAGCAGCTACAGCGACGGAGGCGAGGACAACTGCGTCGAGGTCTCCGACGGCTTCCCCGGCGCCGTCCCGGTCCGTGACAGCAAGAGCCCGACCGGCGGTGTGCTGCTCTTCCCGGCCGCCGTTTGGTCGGCCTTCATAGTCACTGTGAAGTGCGGTCGGCTCGGCTGAGTGATCGCCAGGGAATCTGTAAGAGGCTCGAACCGGAGCTCTCAGAGAGGCGATTGCGATGACTGCCTACCGGGTCACAGCGCGTCGCGCGGGTGGATGGTGGGCCTTGGAGGTCCCTGACCTCCCGGGGGTGTTCAGCCAGGTCACACGCCTCGACAAGGCGGAGGAGGCGGCCCGTGAAGCCATCGCTGCCATGCTCGGTGTCGCAATCGAGGACATCGAGGTAGGGGTCGAGTCGGGGCTGCCCAGGGAGGCAGCGCAGGGCCGCAACGCTGCGGAGAGAGCCGATACGGCCGCCATAGGCGCCAGGTGGGCTGCCCGAAAGGCCATGCATCGCGCCGTACCGTCGACCGTTCGGCCGACGGAGCACTAGGGTACGGGTACGTACCCGTACCCTAGTGGCATGGGAAGGAGTACAACGATGTCCGATGCCAATGTCCGTATCCCCGAGGAGGCCAAGGACCGGCTCGCCGCGATCGCGGCTGCCGAGGGGCTGTCGCTGCGGGCTTATCTGGCGCGCTTGGCGGAGACCATGCTGACCCCGGCCGAGCGGGCCGAGCGTGCGGAGAAGGCCCTTGCGGCACTGAAGAAGTGGAACGGGTACGCCCCGACCGCGGCACAGCAGCAGGACCTGGACAGTGAGCTCGACCGGCGGCTGGCGCAGGTGACCGGCCGGTGAGCGATCCTTTGCACATCGTCCTGGACGACACCGCGATGACTGCGGCAGGCCAGGGCAACATCCTTGCCTCCCGCCTCATCCACCGTGCCCACGCCGAACCCGGCTGGTACCTCTACGCGCCGACGTGCGCGCTTGTCGAAGCCGACCGCGCACGGCCCGGCACGGCGGAACACCTTGCCGCCTTGCCTGGCATCACCGTCCTGGACCTGGACCTGCCCGCCGCCTTGGCCATAGCGGGACAGGAGACGTGGGCCGCGGCCCACAGCCAGTACGCGGCCCAGCCCACGGCCGACCGTCCCGATGGAGCGATTGTCGCCACCACCGCCCCGAAGCGATGGCAGAGCGAACCGGTCCGCGTCCTGGACCTCAACGACTGACCGCGTCCTAGCGAGGGCATGGTCGGCCGGGACCCCTGCCACAAGGCCCCGGCCCCAGCCTCACCCCTCCGGATACCTCCGCGGCGTCCACACGACCTCCGTGCCGTCGTCGCGCCGTACCGCCTGGGTCTGGGAGGAGCCGATGATCAGGAGCGTCCGCATGTCGACCTGGTGCGGGTCGAGGTCGGCCAGGTGCACCGTGCGGACGGATTCATCGGGGCCGCCGATGTCGCGGGCGAGGATGACCGGGGTGTCGGGGGCGCGGTGTTCCAGGAGGAGTTCGCGGGCCTTGCCGACCTGCCAGGTGCGGCTGCGGGAGCCGGGGTTGTAGAGGGCGAGGGCCAGGTCGGCGGAGGCTGCCGCGTGGAGGCGTTCGGCGATGACTTCCCAGGGCTTGAGGCGGTCGGAGAGGGAGATGACCGCGTAGTCGTGGCCGAGCGGGGCGCCGGCGCGGGCGGCGGCGGCGTTGGCGGCGGTGACGCCCGGGAGGACCCGTACGGGGATCGCGCGGTACGGGTCCTGGGAGGCGACCTCCAGGACGGCGGTGGCCATGGCGAAGACGCCGGGGTCGCCGCCGGAGACCACGGCCACCCGGCGGCCGCGCCGGGCCAGGTCGAGGGCGAGTTCGGCGCGTTCGGACTCGACCTTGTTGTCGGAGGCGTGGCGGCGCTGGCCGGGGCGCAGCGGGACGCGGTCCAGGTAGGTGGTGTAGCCGACGAGGTCTTCGGCGGCGGCGAGGGCGCCGCGGGACTCGGGGGTCAGCCAGAGGGGGCCGGCCGGGCCGGTGCCGACGACCACGACTTCGCCCGGACCGGAGGGTGCGGCGGCCTCGTCGGCCTCCGCACCGGGCGCGCTGTAGGACTGCTCGGCGACGCGGCTGGGGACGACCGCGACGGAGAAGTAGGGGACGGTGTCGGTGTCGATGCCGGCGAGCGTGCCGGTGCGCTCGCCGGACATCGTGGCGCGCTCGACGTACTGGGCCTCGGGGAGGCGGCCGGAGCGTTCCATGGCGCGGCGGACGGTGGGGAAGGTGCGGCCCAGCTTCATGACGACGGCGGTGTCGGTCGAGGCCAGGCGGGCGGTCAGCTCCTCTTCCGGAAGCGTGCCGGGGAGGATCGTCAGGACCTCGTCGGCCTCGGCGAGCGGCCTCCCCAGGCGGGCCGCGGCGGCGCTGATGGAGGTGACGCCGGGGATGACCTCGGTCGGGTAGCGGTGTGCCAGCCGCTTGTGCATGTGCTGGTAGGAGCCGTAGAAGAGCGGGTCGCCCTCGGAGATGACGGCGACGGTGCGGCCGGCGTCGAGGTGGGCGGCGAGGCGGGCCGCCGCCGACTCGTAGAACTCGTCCAGCGCGCCCCGGTAGCCGCCGGGATGGTCGGTCGACTCGGTGGTGACCGGGTAGACCAGCGCCTCCTCGATGTGGCCGGGGCTCAGGTGCGCGGCGGCGATGGAGCGCGCGATCGAGCGTCCGTGCCGGGCGCTGTGGTACGCGATGACATCGGCGGCGGCGATGACCTCGACCGCCCGGACCGTCATGAGGGACGGGTCGCCGGGACCGAGGCCGACCCCGTAGAGCCGGCCCGGGCCGGCCGTCGCCGCGACGCCGCCGTCACCGGTTGCCTGCTGCTCGCTCACGCTCACTCTTCCTCGCTTGCCATGGCGTTGATCGCGGCCGCGGCCATGGCGCTGCCGCCACGGCGTCCGCGCACCACGAGGTGGTCCAGCTTCGACGGGTGGGCGATCAGCGCGTCCTTGGACTCGGCGGCGCCGATGAAGCCCACGGGTATGCCGATGACGGCGGCCGGGCGGGGCGCGCCTTCCTCGATCATTTCGAGGAACCGGAAGAGGGCGGTGGGGGCGTTGCCGAACGCGACCACGGCGCCTTCCATCCGGTCCCGCCACAGTTCCAGGGCCGCGGCGCTGCGGGTGGTGCCCGTACGGGCGGCCAGCTCGGGGACCGCGGGGTCGGTGAGCGTGCACAGCACGTCGTTGTCCGCGGGGAGCCGCTTACGGGTGACGCCGCTGGCGACCATGTTGGCGTCGCAGAGGATCGGCGCACCGGCGCGCAGCGCCGCGCGGCCACGGGCCACCACCTCGGGGGTGAAGGCCAGATCGCGTACCAGGTCGACCATGCCGCAGGCGTGGATCATGCGGACCGTGACCTGGCTGACGTCGGCGGGCAGCCCGTCGAGGTCCGCCTCGGCGCGGATGGTGGCGAAGGACTGGCGGTAGATCGTCGCCCCGTCCTTCTCGTAGTCGAACGCGGTCACTCTGGCCTCGGGGGTGTCGGGTGCGGGAGGGCTCGGGTGGTTCATGGGACTTCGGGGTGGTGCCGGGTTTTGGGGTGGCTCATTGGGCCGGGGGCGGGGGCGCCGCGGTGTGTGCGGAGGTCGGGGCGCCGGTCGGGGCGGTGTCCGGCTCCACCAGTGCTACCCGGTAGCCCTCCGCCGTGGCCAGTACGTCGACCCAGGTGCCGTGCGGGTGACCGCAGCGGCGTTCGCAGCCGGACCAGTAGACGGGGAGGCCCAAGGGAGGGGAGGCGGTGGGCGCTTCGTCCGGGACGGTCGTGCCGGCGGCGACGGCGGCCGTGGCGTCGGCGCGTACGTCGGTGCGGGACTTGGCGCAGCCGGGGCGGCCCGTGCAGGCGCCGAGGCGGTGCCAGGGGGAGGCCGGGTCGGTGATCAGGCCGGCGGCGGTGAGCTCCGTCAGGCGGTCCGATGCCGTGGCGGCCGGCAGTCCGGGCAGGACGATGCCGCGCCACGGGGTGAGGCGCAGCGCGCCGGAGCCGTCGGCGTCGGCGATCGTGGTCAGCAGCCGCCATTGGGCCACCGACAGCCGGCCCAGCGGTGCCAGGACCGAGAGCGCCCGGTCGCCGTCGGGGCCTTCGACGATGCCGGGGGTGGCGGAGTCCGCGTACGGCGGGGCGTAGGACGGGGCGTACGGCGGGGAGGTGCGGGCGCCGGGTGTGGGCGGCTCGGCCACGTAAGCGGCCTCGATGCCCGCCGACCGCAGTGCCTCGGCCACGTCCCGGGCCGTGAGTCCGTGCCCGTCCGGGAGTTCGCGGACCCGCCAGGCGCCGCTGCCGCTCGCCGCGGCGGCGGTCAGGAAGGCCTCGGCGGCGGCGAGCGCGGCGCGCGGTACGTCCGGGCCGGCGATCCGCAGCGCCGCCGGATCGTCGCCGACCCGCAGCAGGGCGCCGGCGGCCGGGCCGGTCCGGTCCCCGTTCCCGTCCGCTCCCGGTTCCCCGTCTCCGTTCCCGTCCGCTCCCGCTTCCTCGTCTCCGTTGCCGTCCGCTCCCGGTTCTGCGAGCAAGCTCACATCCCCGCCGAACGCCGCCACATCGCCCCGCCCGTCGTCCAGAACGAACAGGAAGCGGCCGGAGAGGGCGGTCGCGGACTCGCTCGCACAGAGCAGTGCGTCCAGCTCACGGGCCCACCGTCGCACGTCAGAAGGGGTGTGCCGGTCCAGTCCGGCCAGCGGCGAGGCGAGGATGTTGCGGATGCGTTCGTGGCGCTCGGAGGGCAGCAGACCGGCGTCGCGCAGGAGGGCGGCGAGGCGGCCGCCGCAGTCCTCCGCCAGGCCGCGGAGCTCGGCGTTGCCGCGGGAGGTGAGGGAGAGATGACCGTCACCGAGCAGGTCAGCGACGTCGGCCAGGGCAGATGCCTGACGCACCGTCAAATCTCCGGCGGGCAGCCGGATGCGGGCGAGGTGGCCGTCGGCGGCCTGGTGCAGCCGCAGCGCTCCCGGGCAGGCGTCACCGCGGTCGCGCAGCGGCGGTGCGGCGGCCTGGGACCGTGTCGAGGGGGAGGGCGGCATGGCCGCGAGCATACCCACGGGGGTGGGCGCCGACCCGGGCCGGATCCGGCCGTGCACCCGGCCCGCCGCGTGCGCGCCCCCGTCCTGCCGCGGGCTGCCCGGAGGCCCGCTTACCTCGCCCGCCCATAGCCCTTACTATGCAGGTCGGTGGGTCGGCTGGCCCACCGGACGCCAGCGACGGCGCAGGGTCCACGACCCTGGGGAGGAAGCCCGGTGAGAATCCGGCGCGGTCCCGCCACTGTGAACCCGGCAGCTGCCGGGCGAGCCAGGAACTCCCGCCGTCCTTACGACCACCCGGGGCGCGGACACCCCGAGGAAGGCCTGCGCTCGCATGCTTCTGCTGCTGTCGACCTCCGACACCGACCTGCTCAGTGCCCGCGCGGCCATGGGCCCCGTGCCGTACCGGCTCGCCAACCCCGCCCGTCTCGACGTCGCCGAGCTGCCCGCCCTGCTGGAGGGCTGTGACCTCGTCGTCGTACGCCTCCTCGGCGGCATCCGCGCCTGGGAGGAGGGCCTGGAGGTGCTGCTCGCCGAGGACCAGCACCGGCCGGTCGTCGTCCTCACCGGTGAACAGGCCCCCGACGCCCAGCTCATGGAGCAGTCGACGGTCCCGGTCGGCATCGCGGCCGAGGCGCACGCCTACCTCGCGCACGGCGGGCCCGCCAACCTCGGCCAGCTCGCCCGCTTCCTGTCCGACACGGTGCTGCTGACCGGCCACGGCTTCGAGCCGCCGGAGCCCGCACCGTCCTGGGGCCCGCTGGGGTGGGAAGGCCGCAACGAGACCGGCCCGCTGATCTCCGTGCTCTACTACCGCGCGCACCACATGAGCGGCAACACCGGCTTCGTACGGACCCTGTGCGAGCAGATCGAGGCTGCGGGCGGCCGGGCCCGTCCCCTGTTCGTCGCCTCCCTCCGCGCCCCCGAGCCGGAGCTGATCGAGGAGCTGCGGGCCGCCGACGCCCTGGTCACCACGGTCCTCGCGGCGGGTGGCAGCAAGCCCGCCGAGGCGTCCGCCGGCGGTGACGACGAGTCGTGGGACGCGGGCGCGCTGGCCGCCCTCGACGTACCGATCCTGCAGGCGCTGTGCCTGACCGGGCCGCGCAGCGCCTGGGAGGAGAACGACGAGGGCCTGTCGCCGCTGGACGCCGCCTCGCAGATCGCCGTCCCCGAGTTCGACGGCCGGCTGATCACCGTGCCGTTCTCCTTCAAGGAGGTCGACGAGGACGGCCTGCCGGTCTACGTCGCCGACCCCGAGCGCGCCGCCCGGGTCGCCGGGATCGCCGTCCGGCACGCCCGGCTGCGCCACATCCCGGCCGCGGACAAGCGCCTCGCCCTGGTGCTGTCCGCCTACCCGACCAAGCACTCCCGGATCGGCAACGCGGTCGGCCTGGACACCCCGGCCAGCGCCGTGGCCCTGCTGCGCCGCCTCCAGGCCGACGGCTACGACTTCGGCACCGAAGAGGTTCCCGGCCTGGTCTCCGGCGACGGCGACGAGCTGATCTACGCCCTCATCGAGGCCGGCGGCCACGACCAGGAATGGCTCACCGAGGAACAGCTCGCCCGCAACCCCGTCCGTATCCCGGCGGCCGACTACAAGCGCTGGTACGCCACGCTGCCGCAGGAGCTCCGGGACTCCGTCGAGGAGCACTGGGGGCCGCCGCCCGGCGAGATGTTCGTCGACCGGAGCCGCAACCCCGACGGCGACATCGTGCTGGCCGCCCTGCGCCGCGGCAATCTCCTCATCCTCATCCAGCCGCCGCGCGGCTTCGGCGAGAACCCGATCGCGATCTACCACGACCCCGATCTGCCGCCCTCGCACCACTACTTGGCGGCGTACCGCTGGATCGCGGCCTCCGCCGACGACGGCGGATTCGGCGCGGACGCCATGGTCCACCTGGGCAAGCACGGCAACCTGGAGTGGCTGCCCGGCAAGAACGCCGGCCTGTCCGCGGCCTGCGGCCCGGACGCCGCCCTCGGCGACCTGCCGCTCGTCTACCCCTTCCTGGTCAACGACCCCGGCGAGGGCACCCAGGCCAAGCGCCGGGTCCACGCCACCCTCGTCGACCACCTCGTCCCGCCGATGGCCCGCGCCGAGTCCTACGGCGACATCGCGCGCCTGGAGCAGCTGCTCGACGAGTACGCGGCGATCTCCGCCATGGACCCGGCCAAGCTGCCCGCGATCCGGGCCCAGATCTGGACGCTGATCCAGGCCGCCAAGCTCGACCACGACCTGGGGATGGACGAGCGCCCCGACGACGACGGCTTCGACGACTTCCTGCTGCACGTCGACGGCTGGCTGTGCGAGGTCAAGGACGCCCAGATCCGCGACGGTCTGCACGTCCTGGGCGGCGCCCCGGCCGGTGAGGCGCGCGTCAATCTCGTCCTCTCCATCCTCCGCGCCCGCCAGATCTGGGGCGGTACCTCCGCCCTGCCCGGTCTGCGGGAGGCGCTCGGTCTCGACGAGTCGGCGGCCACCCGGACGACCGCCGACGCGGCCGAGGAGACCGCCCGTGGCCTGGTCCAGGCGATGGAGGACGCGGGCTGGGACCCGGCGGCGGTGCCCGGAGTCGCCGAGGGGCACCCGTCCGCGGTCGCCGACATCCTCGACTTCGCCGCCCGCCAGGTCGTCCCGCGCCTCGCCGCCACCACCGACGAGATCGACCACGCCGTCCATGCGCTGAACGGCGGCTTCGTCCCGGCCGGGCCCTCGGGATCCCCGCTGCGCGGCCTGGTCAACGTCCTGCCGACGGGCCGGAACTTCTACTCCGTCGACCCCAAGGCCGTGCCCTCCCGCCTCGCCTGGGAGACCGGCCAGGCGCTCGCCGACTCCCTGCTGGAGCGCTACCGCACCGACAACGGCGACTGGCCGCAGTCGGTCGGCCTGTCCCTGTGGGGCACCAGCGCGATGCGGACCAGCGGCGACGATGTGGCCGAGGCCCTGGCCCTGCTGGGCGTCCGCCCCGTATGGGACGACGCCTCGCGTCGGGTCAACGGCCTGGAGCCGGTCGACCTCGCCGAGCTCGGCCGCCCCCGTATCGATGTCACCCTGCGCATCTCCGGCTTCTTCCGTGATGCGTTCCCGCACGTCATCGGCCTGCTCGACGACGCCGTACGGCTGGTCGCCGGCCTGGACGAGCCCGCGGAGTCGAACTTCGTCCGCGCTCACGCCCAGGCCGACCTGGCCGAGCACGGTGACGAGCGGCGCGCGACCACCCGTATCTTCGGCTCCCGCCCGGGGACGTACGGCGCGGGCCTGCTCCAGCTGATCGACTCCCGCGACTGGCGCACCGACGCCGACCTCGCCGAGGTCTACACCGTCTGGGGCGGCTACGCCTACGGCCGCGGTCTCGAAGGCCGCCCGGCCCGGGACGAGATGGAGACCGCCTACAAGCGCATCGCGGTCGCCGCCAAGAACACCGACACCCGCGAGCACGACATCGCGGACTCCGACGACTACTTCCAGTACCACGGCGGCATGGTCGCCACCGTCAAGGCGCTCAAGGGCAAGGCCCCCGAGGCGTACATCGGGGACTCCACCCGTCCCGAGACGGTCCGCACCCGCACCCTGGTCGAGGAGACCTCCCGGGTCTTCCGCGCCCGGGTGGTCAACCCCCGCTGGATCGAGGCGATGCGCCGCCACGGCTACAAGGGCGCCTTCGAACTCGCCGCGACCGTGGACTACTTGTTCGGCTACGACGCCACCACGGGCGTGATCGCCGACTGGATGTACGACAAGCTCGCCCAGACCTACGTCCTCGACCCCGAGAACCGCGACTTCCTCCAGGAAGCCAACCCCTGGGCCCTGCACGGCATCGCCGAACGCCTCCTGGAGGCCGAGTCGCGCGGTATGTGGGAGAAGCCGGACGCCGAGACGCTGGCGGCGCTGCGGCAGGCGTTCCTGGAGACCGAAGGGGAGCTGGAGGGGGAGGACTGACGGACGCGGCGGCGGGGGCGCCGCCGCCTGCCCGGGCCCGCCTGATGCCTCGGCATCAGGCGGGCTTTGCCGTGCGGTCTCTCCGGCCCAAGGTGATGCCCCGGCCCCACGGTGATGCCTCCGCCCCACAGCGATGCTCCCGGCCCGGGTGCGGCCCGCGGGCCCCGGTGCGAGGATTTTTGTGGGGGCGGTGGCTGTGCTGCCCCCGGGCGGACGAGGAGGCTTCCGGTGACCGGCACGAAGACATGGAACGCCGAGATCAGCATCACCGAGACCGACAACGAGGTCCGGGCCGAGGCCAGGCTGCGGGGCAAGGCGGGCGGGCAGATGGTCGGCCAGGGGGAGGCCCGCTGTAACCCAGCCGACGAGAACGTCCCGGCCATCGGGGACGAGCTGGCCGTGTCACGGGCGATGTCGGACCTCAGCCATCAGCTGCTGCAGCGCGCCGCGCACGACATCGAAGTGCACACGGCCCGGCCGGTGGAGCGCCTGCGCGCCTGAGGCGGCCGCCGACACACCGGACGCCGTCCGGCAGACACGCCCGGCGGCGTCGGTGGCATGCCCTGTCCGGCATGCCGGGAGGACGTGGCGTCCGGCACACGCCGCCCGCCGGTCATGTAATGGTTGTATGTACTTGACCCATGACCGCACGCTGGCGGACATGGCACGACTCTCAGATGCGCAGTGTGAACCGTGGTGGTGTCCCGCATGCGGCCTCTCCTCCGAATCCTGCCGCCCGATATCGGAACACCCCACGTCCGAGGGAATGGTGCGGTACCTGTGGTGCCACACCAGTGGATGGCTCATCGCCCGCTCCGACGTTCAGCTGATCCAGGTGAGCCCGGGCGGAAGGCGCCGGACCACGGACTGTGGGGTTCCGTAACATCCGGGACGGTCACGTGAAGCAGAATCACTACGGCCGTCTCGGGGCCGTGCTGTCGGCCGATTTGATCAATCTGCCCGAGATGAGCGCGGCAAGCGTGCAAGGCCTGTTGGAGGCGCATGAGATTCGCCGCCCGGCAGTCGTCGATGCCGATGTGGACGGCTTTCGATGGTGGCGGGATCAACTGGCCCGCGTTTTCCGTTCCGCTGATCCGGCTGAGCAGTGCTCAGCCGTGAACGACCTGCTGGTGGCGGCGACCATCCGTCCCTGGGTGACCACCCATGACGGGCTCCAGCCCCATCTTCACTTCGTGCCCGACGAGGCTGATGTGCTCTCCAGGGTCAAGGCGGTCACCGCCGGTGGCCTTGCCTTCGTCCTGTGCTGGGAAGGGGGAGCAAGGCTCGGGCGGTGCCTGCGCGCCGAGTGCTCCCGCGCCTATGTGGACACGTCCAGGAACGGGCGACGGCGGTATTGCACAGCACGCTGCGGGAACACCGAAGCAGTGATGCGACACCGGTCCCGGTCGTCGGGCCTCGGGCCGTAGTCGTCGGGCCTCGGGCCGTAGAGGTCTTG
This sequence comes from Streptomyces sp. NBC_00400, assembly GCF_036048035.1. NCBI lineage: Bacteria > Bacillati > Actinomycetota > Actinomycetes > Kitasatosporales > Streptomycetaceae > Streptomyces > Streptomyces sp. NBC_00400. Next base: position 4,232,055 of record NZ_CP107940.1, read on the forward strand.
CCCTGAGGTTTTTTTCGGAGATCCTTTCCGGCAGCCCGGCAGCCCGGCAGCCCGGCAGCCCGGCAGCCCGGCAGCCGCTCCCCGGCCCGACGGGATCCCTAGTGGCTTTCCGTCGGGAAGTCCGGTCCGATCGTCAGCGTCACCGCGCCCGGTGCCGCCCCGGCCGACTCCGTGGCCTTGGTCCCGGGGAGGCGGGAGGACAGCACCTCGCTCTGCGTCTTGAGCGCGGCCGGGTAGCTGACGGTGGTCTTGTCCGTCGCCGGGGCGTTGCCGGTGCCGACGACCGTGAAGCCGAGCGCCCGCAGCTGGTCGGCGGCGGAGGCGGCCCGGCCGGGTACGCCGGTGCCGTTGAGGACGCGGACCTGTACGGCGTGGGCGGTCACCGGGTTCTTCGCGGCCTCGGCGAGCTTCTGCTTTCCGGCGGCGCCGATCTCGCGGTCGTGCGCCAGGTCGCTGAAGAGCCGGCCGGCCTGCGGGTACTGCCAGACGACATTGGCCTTGTCGGTCGGGACGTCGGCCTCGCGGTAGTAGTTGGGGACGGTCAGGAAGGTGAGGCGGTCGGTGGGGATGTCCTTGACGGTCGCGGCCAGGTCGTAGAGCGGCTTGATACCGGCCAGGGCGTTGTCGGTGGTGAGGGACTTGGTGGCCGAGTTCAGGAAGTCGTAGAGCTCGGTGGGGCTGGTGAGCTTGGACTGGGCCTTGGCGCCCAGGGCCTTCATGAATTCCTGCTGGCGGCCGATGCGGCCGAGGTCGGAGCCGTCGCCGACGCTGTAGCGGGTGCGGACGTAACCGAGCGCCTTCTCGTCCCGGACGTTCTGGCAGCCCGCCGCCATGTCGAGATGGGCCTTCTTGTCGTGGATGGCGTGCTTGGGGCAGACCTCTATGCCGCCCAGCGCGTTGACCATGCCCTTGAAGCCCTGGAAGTCGACCGAGGTGAAGTGGTCGATGCGCAGCCCGGTGTTCTTCTCGACGGTCTTGATGGTGCAGGCCGCGGCCTTGCGGATGTCGCCGGAGTCACCGCCGATCGAGAACGCCTCATTGATCTTGAAGTGGTGCGGGGCCGACTTCGAGCCGTTGCCCCGGGTGCAGGCGGGGATCTGCACCCAGGAGTCCCGGGGGAAGGACAGCGCGGTGGCCCACTTACGGTCGGCGGCGATGTGCAGCACCATCAGCGTGTCCGACTGCATGGTGGTGAGGTTCCTGCCGTACTTGGCGTTGGCACCCGCGCGGCTGTCGGAGCCGACGACCAAAATGTTCTTGGAGCCGGGGCTGAGGTTGACCGGCCGGGCGCCGTCGACCCCGATGTCCACGCCGTGGATATTGCCGTCCAGGTGCTGGTAGACCCACGCCCCGACGCCGGCCGTGCCGAGCAGCAGCACGCCGAGTACGCCACCGGTCCAGGCGAGGATGCGGCCGCGGCGGGTCATCCGCAGCTTGCCCGTACCGCCCGCGGGACCGGAGCCGTCGCCGGCTCTACGGGACCTTCTGCCGGTGGTTCGCGTAGCTCCGCCGGTGGTACGCGACGTGCCGCCGGTGGTACGCGACGTTCCGCCGGTGGTACGGGACGTTCCGGATGCGCCGCGGGTGCCGCGCCGGGCCGTCTGCTGGTGCGTCTGCCTGTCATGCACGCCGATGGCCCTTCTGGTCCTTCTGATACTGGTGAGGCGAGCGGTGCTCTAGGGGGGAGGGCACGGCAGCGGCGGCCGACGATGTCGGCTGTGGCGGCAGGGCCTGCTGTGTCGTCAGCGTCTGCTGTGGCGGCTGGGGAGGGCGGATCAGATGCCGGTGCTGGGCAGCAGCAGTATGGACTCGGGGTCGTAGCGCAGCCACTGCGGACACGCGCTTGCGCTGCCGGGCAGGGTGCGCAGCCGACACCACAACTCGCCCGCACCGTCCGTCCACCAGGCGTTGATCCGGCCCAACATCCACTTGCCGTCCGGGTATTGGACCTCCACCGGCTGATAAACCCATCGCACCTCCGCCTCTGGGGGCGGGCAGTCCCAGGTCAGGAGTCCGCGCCTCGTTGCCATCTCCCCCTCAGGCCGCGCCTGTTGCGCATGTGCGCGCCACTGTACCGGGAAGATCTACAGCGTTGTAGAAGTTGCCCGGTACGGGGTTCGCGCAGCGCGGGTGCGCCGTGCGTGCCCCGTGAGGGTCAAGGGTCAGTGTGCCCCTAGAGGGGCGTTGCTGCCTTCAGAACAACGAACAGCGCTACCGCGGCGTTGAGCGCGGAGACGGCGGAGGCGGCCGTGCCCGCCGCGGCGACCAGGGCCGCCAGACCGGCCGGCGTCAGGGCCGGCGGCCAGTGGCGGGCCGGCGGTACGGGCCCGAGCAGCGCCACCACCCGGCGCGGCACCGGGCCCGGTTCGGGCGCCGCGAAGTGTGCCAGACCCGGTTCCGCGGACCGGGTGACCAGCGCTGCCTTGCCCACCGCACGCGCGGTCAGCCGCCGGTCGCCGACCACCTGCGCCGCCTCCTCGTCCGCCCAGCGCTCGGTGGCGAAGGCGACCGCCGAACGCAGCGGCAGCAGCAGCGGGTTGACGCAGCCGGCCAGGCGTACGGCGAGCAGATAGCGGTGGTGGCGGCAGTGCAGATGAGCGCGCTCATGGGCGAACAGGGCCCGCCGCTCGTCGCCGTCCAGGCTGCGCAGCATCCCGCGGGAGACCGCGACCCGGCCGGGCCTGGCGGGCCGTCCGGGGCGGGCCGGGGTGCCGGGCACGGCGTAGGCGTAGGGCTCGTCGTCCGGCAGCACCGCGGGATCGGCGTCGGCCGGCAGCCCGTTCAGCGCACGGTGGGTACGGGCCCGGATGCGGCGGTGCCGGCGCAGCGCCGCGCCGCACGTGGCGAGCGCGGCGGCCAGCAGCGGGATCGCGGCGACGCCCGCGACCTCGGCGAACGGGACCGCGGCCCGCACCTGAGGGTCCGACCAGCCGTCGGGCAGCGGATTGCCGCGCAGTTGGGCGGTGCCGACGACCACCAGCAGGCCCAGGCACAGCGTGCTGCACAGGCCGAGGACCGCGGCGAGCAGGGTCAGCAGGCGAGTGGTGGCGCGGGGGTGGAGGTGCTGCTCCGCGAGCCGGGCGATCGGCAGGGCGGTGAGCGGCAGGACGAGCGGCAGGAATACGAAGACGCCCACCGGTCAGCCTCCGCGCGCTTCGTCCGAGGGGTGGTGCCGGCCGGGAGGCGTGGGGTCGTCGGCCGTCGCGGTGTCCTTGGCCGTCGCGGTGTCCTCGGCCGTCGTGGGGCCGTCGGCCGTCGTGGGATCCTCGGCCGCATCGCGGTCGAGGAGGGTGCGCAGCAATTGCTCGTCGTGGATGGAGAGCGCGGAGACGAAGCTGGTCAGTACGGCGTCCCGGTCCGGTTCGCCGTCCAGGACGCGGCGCATCCGCAGTGCGGCGAGCCCGGCCTCGTCGGCGGCCGGCGTCCAGACGTAGGCACGGCCGGACCGCTCGCGGGTGACGGCCTGCTTGGCGTGCAGCCGGGAGAGGATCGTCATCACGGTCGTGTACGCGAGGTCGCCGCCGAGCCGTTCCTGTACCCAGGCGGCGGTGACCGGCCCCGGCGCCTGGTGCAGCGCGGCCAGCACCTGGGCCTCCAGCTGGCCCTGCCCCCGCCTGCGGGCGCGCTCCCGTCCGGCGCCGCCGAAGTTCCCGAAGGCCTTCCCGCCCATGCCGTCGCCTCCCGTCGCTCCGGGTGTCCCGCTGGCCGGGACGTCGGGGCATCTTACTGAGCGCTCGGATCGGGGCGGCTTGCCCGGTGGCCCGGATCCGGGTGCTTGCTGAGGGGCCGGATCCGGGCGGTGGTCCGCTCGTACCGTCGCCGGACGCCACGGACTCCGGCCGCCTACTTCTACACTCCTGTAGATTTTGAGGCTCACCCGGAATGCAGACAACACCTGGAGGGAAGCCATGGGAGTCTCGCTGGCCAAGGGCGGCAACGTCTCGCTGTCGAAGGAAGCCCCCGGACTGACCGCGGTCACGGTCGGCCTCGGCTGGGACGTACGGACGACGACGGGCGCGGACTACGACCTGGATGCCAGCGCGCTGCTGTGCACCGAGGCGGGCAAGGTCGTCTCCGACGCCCACTTCGTCTTCTACAACAACCTCACCAGCCCCGATGGCTCGGTGCGGCACACCGGTGACAACCTGACCGGCGAGGGTGAGGGGGACGACGAGTCCGTCGAGGTCACGCTCTCCACGGTGCCCGCCGAGATCGCAAAGGTCGTCTTCCCGGTCTCCATCCACGATGCCGAGAGCCGCGGGCAGAGTTTCGGCCAGGTCCGCAACGCCTTCATCCGCGTCGTCAACCAGGCGGACGGGGCGGAGCTGGCCCGCTACGACCTGAGCGAGGACGCCTCGACCGAGACCGCGATGGTCTTCGGGGAGCTCTACCGGAGCGGTGCGGAGTGGAAATTCCGCGCCGTGGGCCAGGGGTACGCATCCGGCCTGGCAGGCATCGCGGCGGACTTCGGCGTCAACGTCTGAGCCGCTGGCTCCGGGGGCGGTGCCGGTGCCGGTGGCCGTGCCGGGGGAGGGCGCGGGGGCGGGCGCCCGTGCCCTCCCGTGCCCTCCCGCCCATAATCACCCACAACGGGATGTACCGGTCCTCCCCGGGGTACCTTGGAAACACCGGAACGCCGAAGGATGCCGAGGGCGCCGAGGGCGCTTGGGTACGCCCAGGACCCCGGGGGTGCGCGCATTCGGTGAGGTGAGCACCATGCAGACTCTGTGGACCGTGGTCGTGCTGCTGGCGCTGGTCGCGCTGGGGGCGCTGTTCATCGCCCGGGTCAATGCCCAGGGAACCGGACGGATGGCCCCCCACCGCTACGCGGACTGGAAGCATTCGCTGCAAAACCGGAAGCACAAGCCCCCGCACGATCACGACGATGCCCACCCGGTACCTCCGGCGGCCGGACCGCCGGTGGCCGGACCGCCGACGGCCGCTCCACCGACGCCGCCGGACAAGGCAGGTGGCGACCCGTGACGTCCACCGCCCGAGGCGACCCGCCGGCACGGGACTACGACGGGACCTCCCCGTTCCCCGACAGCGGCACCGAGCCCCCGCCGACCCCCGGCCGCCGGATGTACGTCACGGTGACCGCCCTCATCGTCATCGCCCCCTTCGTCGGCCTGGCCGTCGCCATTCCTCTCCTCTGGGGCAGCGCCGTCCACCTCACCGACCTCGTTCTGCTGGCCGTCTTCTACGTCATCAGCGGCCTGGGGGTCACCGTCGGCTTCCACCGCGGCCTCACCCACGGCAGCTATACCGCCACCCCCGCACTGCGTGTCGCGCTCGCCCTCGCGGGCTCGCTCAGCTTCCAAGGCGATGTCATCGACTGGGTCGCCACCCACCGTCGCCACCACGCCTACACCGACCGGCCCGGTGATCCGCACTCCCCTTATCGCTACGGCACCAGCCTGCGCGGTCAGCTGCGCGGACTGGTGCACTCGCACATCGGCTGGCTGTTCGGCAACGACCCCACCTCACACCGGCGCTTTGCGCCCGATCTGCTCGCCGACCCCGGGATCCGCGCGGTCGACCGGGCGTTCCCGCTGCTGTGCCTGCTCACCCTCGCCCTGCCGTTCGGGCTGGGCTGGGCGCTCGGCGGCTCCTGGGTCACCGGACTGACCGCCCTGCTGTGGGCCGGGTTCATCCGGATCGCGCTGTTGCATCACGTCACCTGGTCCGTCAATTCGCTCTGCCATGTCATCGGGGAGCGTCCGTTCCGCACCCGGCGCCACGACCGGGCGACCAACCTGTGGCCCCTGGCCCTGCTGTCGTTCGGTGAGAGCTGGCACAACCTGCACCACGCCGACCCGACCTGCGCCCGGCACGGCGTCGACCGCGGTCAGCTCGATGTGTCCGCCGCCGTCATCCGGCTCTTCGAACGTCTCGGCTGGGTCCGGGACGTGCGGTGGCCCGACCCCGCACGGGTGGCGGACCGCCGCATCAGGAGCACCGCATGACCACCGCCGGGGATCCCCACCCAGCCCCTCCTCACCACCACGCGCCTCACGCGCCACCCCTCGTCGCCCGTCTGACCATTGCCCCGCACACCGATACGGTGCGGTGCATCGACGGTGTCTGGTGGCCCCACTCGGCCGACCTGCTGGCCGAACTCCCCGAGCTGCTGGCCGCGCTCCCCTTCGACTGGCCCCGGATCAGCCACGCCACGGTGAACGGCGCCCCCTGGTCCGCGCTCCCCGCCCACACCCTCGTCGAAGGCCATGTCGTCCGCCTCCGCAGAACCACCGGCCGTCCCGGCCCCGACACCATCTGCCTGGTCTCCCCCGGACACGGCCGCTGGGACCTGCTGATCATCCCGCCCAGCACCCCCGAGCCGGAGGCCGTGCGCATGATGGCGGAGATGGCCCGCACGGGGGAGCTGACACCGGCCTGAGCGGGACCACACGGGGGAGCCGACAGCGGCCCCTGAGCGGGACCAACAGTCCAGGGGCTGCAGGGGCTGCAGGGGCTGCAGGGGCTGCTTGGGCTGCCCCATGCCAACGGGCAGTCGGCCGCGGCCGTTTCACGTGAAACGAGCGCACCGCCCGCGGAGGAGGCCGCACCATCTGAGAGCGACGCCGCACCACCCGAGGGCGACGCCGCACCACCCGAAGGCGAGGCACGCCGGGCACCGCTAACCGAGAATCCCCCGGTCGTACGCCACCGCCACCGCCGCGGCCCGGTCCTTCGCACCCAACTTGCCGTAGATATGCGTCAGATGGGTCTTGACCGTCGCCTCGCTGATGAACAGCACGGCGGCGATCTCACGGTTCGAGGTGCCCTTGGCGACGAGTGCAAGGACCTCGCGCTCGCGGGCGCTGAGCGGTTCATTGCCCGGTGACCTGACCCGTGAGACCAGACGGGAGGCGACCGCGGGCGAGAGCACCGTACGGCCCTCGGCCGCCGCACGGACGGCCGTGAACAGTTCCTCGCGAGGGGTGTCCTTGAGGAGATAGCCGGTGGCACCGGCCTCGATCGCCGGGAGGGTGTCGGAGTCGGTGTCGTAGGTCGTGAGCACCAGCACCTTGCAGCGCGGCGCCCGGCGCGCCAGCTCGATGATGGCCGCGACCCCGCCGCCGCCCGGCATCCGCAGATCCATCAGGACCACATCGGGGTCGAGGCGTGCGGCGAGTTCCACGCCCTCGATGCCGTTGCCGGCCTCACCCAGTACCTCGAATCCGGCGGCGGAGGCGAACATGCCGCGCAGACCGTCCCGGACCACGGGGTGGTCGTCGACGATGAGGACGGTGACGACGGCGGACGGGCAGGCGTGCTCTGTCCGGTCGGTGCGCTCTGTCCGGTCGGTCCGCTCGGTGCGCTCCGCCCCGTCGCCGTGCTCGGTCCGCCCGGTGCGCTCGGTGTGTTCAGCCATGGCGGACCAACGGTACGCGTGCGGAGACGGCTGTTCCCTGGCCCGGTTCGGATTCGATGCCGACGGCGCCCGCGATCCGTTCGGCACGTGCCCGCATTCCCCCGAGGCCGAAGCCGCCCGTGCGCTCTCGGGGCGGCAGCGCCGCCGGGTCAAAGCCACGGCCGTCGTCGCGGATGTCCAGCGTCACCTCGTCCCCCATGTACGAAAGGGTGACGCCGACCCGCGAAGCGTCCGCGTGCCGACGGGCGTTGGCCAGGCCCTCCTGGGCGATCCGCAGCAGGGTGGCCTCGACCTCGTCGTGCAGCGGCTCGGCGGTTCCGGTGACGGTGAACTCGGCGCGTACGCCTGCCACGGCCGACCACTCCTCGACGGTCCGGCGCAGGGCATCCGGCAGCGCGGCATGCTCCAGCAGGCCGGGGCCCAGGTTGTGCACGGAGCGACGGGCCTCGCCGAGGCTGTCGCGGGCCAGTGCCACGGCGCGCCGGGCGTGCCCGCGGGCGGCAGCCGGGTCGCTGCTCTCGGTAGCGGCCTCCAGCTGGGTGATGATGCCGGCCAGGCCCTGCGCGAGAGTGTCATGGATCTCCGCGGCCAGCCGGCGGCGCTCATCGGCGATGCCCGCTTCGCGCGCCTGGACCAGTAGCTGTGCGTGGAGACCGACGTTCTCCTCCAGCGCCGACTCCAGCCGGGCGTTGGTGCGTTCCAGCTCGGCGATGGTGGCGGCCTTTGCCGCGGCGTGCTCGGCCTCCTGGGCGGCGATACGGCTGAAGACCAGTACCAAGGGGGCGTTGAGGATATACAGCAGCCCGAATGCCACCCAGTTCACGGCGCTCGCCGGGGGCAGCCCACCGGACTGCGAGCCGGACATGATCACCGCGGTCGCCAGCAGCCCCGCACGGAGGAAGCGCGGCGGCAGCAGATGCCCGGCGTCGAAGTAGCCGAGGACTGCATAGATCGCGAAGAAGGGGTTCAGCCACGTCAGCGTGAAGGCCAGCAGAAAGCGGACGAGGTAGTAGACCTGCCCGGCCGGTGCCTGCGCGGGCAGCCGGTGGCCGGCCCGGTTCCACCACACCTGGAGCGCCAGCGCGGCAGCCACCAGCACACCCGCCGCCCACACCTCCTGTCCCGGCAGCAGCTGATCCGCCGACGCGGCCGAGGCCAGGACCCCGAGGCCGAGGAGCGGGTAGCCGCCCCACCGCCGCAAGTTGTGGTCCCACGCCTGCTGCGCGGAGCTGCGGGGCTGCGCGAGCGGGGGAGAGGTGAGCGGCACCGGTGGCCGGGTGACGGGCCCCGCCGTCCCGCCCTTGCTGTCGACGCTTGCCATGCGGGCAGTGTCTCCCGGGCGGTGTGCGGACACCCAGACTCCGGTTGCCACCCTCACTCCCACCGGAAGCGACGCCTGGCGACCAAGCCCAGCACGAGGGTCCACGCCGCCAGCACGGCGAGATGCGACCAGCCGGGCCAGTGGCCGGACGAGGCCTGGGCGAGTGCCTGCGAGGCGGCACCGAACGGCAGCAACTGGACGATCTGCTGCAGCGTGTCCGACATCGCCTGGACCGGAATCCACACGCCCGCCGCGAACATCATCGGGAAGAACACCGCCGTGCCGGCCACACTCGCCGCCTTGGTGGTCGGGGAGAGCGCGCAGAGCAGGCAGCCCAGGGCGAGCGCGCTGCACAGGGTCAGCACGGCCGCCAGCACATAGCCGGCAAGCTGCCCGGGCAGCGCCACACCGAAGGCGATCCGGCCGACGGTGAGCGCCAGCACCATGGAGGCCACGGTGGCCCCACCGTGCAGGGCGATCTGCGCGCCGAGCAGCGCCGGGGGCCGTACCGGGGTCGTCGACATCCGGCGCAGGATGCCGCGCTCCCGATAGCCCGTCAGCACCGCGGGCATCACCTGGATTCCGGTGGTGATCGCGGCGAGCAGCAGCGCCACCGGAACATACAGATCGATGGTCCGCCGGCCGCCCAGCGACGGATTGGCCTCCCGGAAGGAGGGGATCAGACCGAGGATGGTCAGCAGCAGGGTCGGGAAGACCAGGATCCAGAACAGGGACCCGGGCTCGCGCAGGAACAGCCGGGCCTCGGTCTTCAGAACGGCGCGCGCGGCGGCTGCGGCCCGGGTCTTCGGCGGGGCCGGCGGGTGTGCCGGGGCGGATGTGGTGGATGTGGCGGGCATGGCGGGCACCTCAGGCTTCCTGCGCGGTCAGATCGAGAAAGGCGTCGTCGAGCGTGGCGTCGCCGACCCGTAGTTGCCGTGCGGTGATGCGGTGCCGGGCCAGCAGGGAGATCACCGCGTCGACCGTGGTGTCCGTGCCGTGGATCACCAGCCGCTCACCGGCGGACCCCGGCGCGTCCCGTCCGTCGGTCCGGCCGTCGGTCCGGCCGGTCCGTTCCACGGACCCGAGCTGTGGCAGCGCCGCCAGCTCGGCCGGGTCGAGCGGTGCCGACGGCGTGAAGGAGATGACGACGGACCGCGAGGCCTTGCTGATCAGACCCGCCGGGGTGTCCAGGGCGGCGACCCGGCCGCGGTCGATCACCGCGATCCGGTCGCACAGCCGCTGGGCCTCCTCCATGAAGTGCGTGACCAGCAGCACCGTCACCCCGGAGGCACGCACCTCCTCGATCAGCTGCCAGGTGTCCCGGCGGGCCCGCGGATCGAGGCCGGTGGTCAGCTCGTCGAGCACCACCACCCGCGGATTGCCGATCAGCGCAAGCGCAATGAACAGCCGCTGCTTCTGGCCGCCGGAGAGCTTGCCGAAGCGTGCGGAGAGCCGGTCGGTGAGGCTGAGCCGTTCGACGAGCCCGCGCCAGTCGGCCGGGCGTGGATAGCAGGCGGCGTAGAGCTCCAGCGCCTCTTGCACGGTGAGTTTGTTCTGCAGCTCGCTCTCCTGGAGCTGGGAGCCCAGGATCTGGGTGACCCGGTCGTGGTCGGCGACCGGATCCAGCCCGCCCACGCGCACCGTCCCGCCGTCCGGGACGCGAAGGCCCTCGATGCACTCGACGGTCGTCGTCTTGCCGGCGCCGTTCGGGCCGAGGACGCCGAAGATCTCTCCCTCCGCTACGGCGAAGGAGACCTCGTCGACCACGGCCCGGCCCCCGTAGACCTTGCGCAGCCCGGTGACTTCGATGATTGCCATAACCCGAGAATCCGCCCGGCGCACTCGGTGGCACATCGCCCAACCCGCTCGGAACGGCATCAACCGATCGGTTGACCGGAGGCTGCGACCCGTCGCCGGCCTGCCGTCCGACGGCTGTGGCTACTGCGTACGGGTGGTGTTCATCGGAAGAACGCCGATCCGGGGGCGTCGGTCCGTGAATCCTCCCATTGCGTACTCATCATAAGAAAACGCAACAGAAGCGACGCCATCCAAGCGGTGCACCGGAAGCGGCGCAACGGAAGCGAAGCAACCGAAGCGAAGCAACTGAAGTGAAGCGCCTGAAGCGAAGCAACTGAGAAAGCACAACGAAGCAGACGCAACGGATCTCTCGGGGAGATCCTGACCGAAAGTGAGGGGCCATGGCTGCGACCAAGGTCATGAAGTTCTGGGCGGTGTGCCTTGCCATGCTGGGCAAGCTGCTGGCAGCACTGGGTGTCTCCGCGACGGCCTCGGCCGCGCGCCGGGATGCCGCACTGTACGAGCGGACCCTGGGCAACGGAAACGCGGGCACCGACGCCCCCGAGGCCGAGGCCCCGGAGGCGGTGAGGTGCGCCGCACCGGACCGCGGGCCAGGGACGGGGGCCCCTGCCGTGCCCGCTCCGCGCGCCGTACCGCTGTACTGCCAAGCCGGCCCCGCCCGGCGGATGTTCGCCCGGCCCGAGCTGCCGCCGACGATCAAGCAGCGCATCAGCGCCGAGGCCCATGGCACCTCGCCCGGTCTGCGCACCCGCCTGCGCTCCCGCACCGAGCCGACGGCCGACGAGTTCGCCGCCCCGGCCCCGGCCCCGGCCCCGGCCCCTGCCCCGGCCCCTGCCCCGGCCTCGGCCCCTGCCCCGGCCCCTGTCCCTGCCCCGGTCGGTACCGGGCCGGACGCCGGTGCCGAGGCGGACGCACGCCCCGCGGCCATTCCGGCGGCCCGCCGCCATGCGCACACCGCTCGCGCCGTCTGAACCGGGCGGCAGCCGTTCTGAAGCCGGTACCCGGCCCTTTGAAAAGGGCGCAACGACGCGTGACAGCTCCGGCGGACACGCACGCCGAGCGAACGCTCACGCCGAGCGAACGCTCCCACCGAGCTCACGCCGGCATGGACGCCGGCGAGGAAGCGTCGTAGACGAGGCAGCGCAGATCGACATGTTCCACGTGAAACCACAGCAGACATGTCTCATCCGCAGGCATGAACCAACCGCCCGCGGAAGCGAACCACCCGCAGACGTGAACCACCCGCAGACGTGAACCACCCGCAGACGTGAACTACCCGCAGATGTGAACTACCCAGAGACGTGCACCACCCAGAGACGTGAACCACCCGGACTTCCCGGGGGTCCCGCAGGCCTGAACCACCCGCCCTCCACCCGGAGTTGTCCGGCTCAGCTCCCGACCGGGGCAGCGGTCCCCGGACCCCCTCCCAGCTCCAGCCCGAGCTCCGCACGCAACGCACGCGTGTCGGGCTTTCCGTTGGCCGTGAGCGGGAAGTGGTCGACGACATGGACCGCATTGGGCTGTTCATACTCCGCGAGGTGTTCGGCGAGCCGTCGGCGCCAGGTGAGCGGAGCCTCCCCGTCGGGGTCGGCGACCACGAAGTGCAGTGCACTGCCACGGCGTTGGTCCTCGACCGCCAGTACCTTCACCGGCCGGCCACAGGCCTCGGCACGGCGTTCCAGGCTCTCGGGGTAGAGCGTGAAGCCCAGCCGGTGCACGGCCTGATTGCGGCCCACCACCCGCACGGTGCCCTCGGCGTCGACACTGCCCAGGTCGGCCGTCGGATACCACGCGTCCGGGTCGACCGGCGTGAGCGAGCCGTCCTCCTGGAGGTAGCCGGCCATCAGCCCGGGTGAGCGCACCTCGATGCCGCCGAGCTCGCCGGCGTGGGCAGCGGTGCCGTCGGGGCGCATGACGCGCAGCCGTACGCCGGGCAACGGGCGCCCGCAGCCGTGCGGTGCGTCGGGGGTGGCCAGCGCGACATTGCCGAGTTCCGTCAGACCGTAGCCGTCCAGGAGCGGGCGGCCCATTGTCGTGTGGAAGGCCTCTGCCAGCGGCGCGGGCAGCGGTGCGCCGCCCACGCCCCAGAGCCGTACGCCGGCGAGCCCGGCGCGTGCCTCCGGGCGGCGGCGCACCACGCCGAGGAGCGAGTGGTACGTGGACGGGGCGGCGTCCACGGCGGTGGCGCCGTGGGCCGCGGCCTGGCCGACGGCCGCGTCGAGCCGCTGGTAGGGGGTGACCAGCAGGGTGCAACGGGCCAGCCACCACAGCAGGATGACGGAGAGCCCGTACTGGTGCGAGAAGGGCAGCAGCGGCGCGAGGACGTCGTCCTCCCGGTAGCCCATGGCCTGGATGGTGCGCAGTGAGTTGTCGAGGACGGCCCGGCCGGGCTTGATGATGCCCTTGGGCCGTCCCGTGGTGCCCGAGGACCACAGGACGAGGGCGTCGGGGCGGCGGAACCAGGGGGCCAGACCGACGGCGCCGGGTGGGGGCGGCGGGGCGTCGGCGGCCAGCCGCGGGTAGTGGATGACGCGCCGGTCGGGGATGCCGGGGAAGCCGGTGGCGTGGTCGGCGGCGGTGACCAGCCAGCGGGCCCGGGCCTGGCGGCCGGCCGCGGCGGCGTCGGCGCCGGAGAGCCGGTGGTCGAGCGGGATGAGCGAGGTGTCCAGCTGCATCAGGGCCAGCAGGGTGACGACATAGCCGACGCTGTTGTCGCCCTGCACCAGGACCCGGTCGCCGGTGCGGAGGCCGAGCTGCCGTAAGGCGTGTGCGGTGGTGCGGATCCGGAGGCCGAGCGTCGGGCCGTCGAGGCGGCCGGTGGCGTCGAGCGGGGCCGCGCTGCCGCCGGTCGGGGCCGCGGTGCCGTCGACGAGACGGGCGGCGGCGACCGGAGGGGCGATGGTGTCGGTCATGGGTGGTCCGATTCCGTGGTGTCGAGCGGGCGCCGGGCGGGCCGCGGGGCGGTGGCCGGGCGCAGCAGCGAGGACGTGGTGGTGGCCACCCGGGCGCCACCCTCGTCCCGGAACTCGCAGTCGAGGGTGAGGAGGGGGCGGCCGGCGAGGGTGGTGGTGGTGAGGTGCACGGTCGCGTGCAGGGTGTCGCCGGCGTGTGCGGGGCGGGCATGGCGCAGCGTCTGCCCGCGGTGCACGGTGCCCTCGGTGGTGCCGAAAGCCGGTTGCAGGCGCAGGAGTTGGTCTTCGGCGTGGGCGGCGAGGGTGGCCAGGTAGGTGGGCGGGGCGATGATGTCCGGGTGGCCGAGGGCGCGGGCGGCGGCGGGGTCCGTGTACGCGGGGTGGGGGTCGCCGAGCGCGGCGGCGAAGGCGGCGATCCGCCGCCGCTCGATGGCGTACGGGCCGCAGCACAGCGTGCTGGGCGCCGCCGCTCCGTCCGCCGCCGCTCTCTCCGTCATCGCCGCTCAGTCGCCGATCATGTGGTGGCCGCCGTCCGCGTGCACGATCTCGCCGGTGGTGGCGGGCAGCCAGTCCGACAGCAGCGCCACACACGTACGGGCGACCGGTTCGGCATCCTGCGGATCCCAGCCGAGCGGGGCGCGGGCCGCCCAGCTCTTCTCGAAGGACGGGCCGTCACCGCCGATCCCGCGCGCGGCCAGGGTGCGCAGGGGGCCGGCCGCGACGAGGTTGGCCCGTATGCCCTGGCCCCCGAGGTCGCGCGCCAGATAGCGGGAGCAGGCCTCGAGTCCGGCCTTGGCGACGCCCATCCAGTCGTAGCCGGGCCAGGCACGGGAGGCGTCGAAGTCGACGCCGACGACACCGGCCCCGGGGCGGAGCAGCGGCCGGCAGGCCATGGCCAGCGCCACCAGGGAGTACGTCGAGGTGTGCAGGGCGGCGGACACATCGCGCCACGGTGCGGTCAGGAAGCCGCCGTCCAGGCAGGTGGCGGGGGCGTTGGCGACGGAGTGCAGTACGCCGTCGAGGCCGTCGAGGTGCGCGCCGACGCGGTCGGCGAGGGTGCTGAGCTGTTCTTCGTCCGTGACGTCCAGCTCCACGACCGGGGGCTCTTCCGGCAGCCGCCGGGCGAGCCGGGCGACCAGACTCGGCCGTCCGTAGGCGGTAAGGACGATCTTGGCGCCCTCTTCCTGGGCGAGGCGTGCCACCGCGTAGGCGATCGAGCTCTCGGTGATCACACCCGTGATGACCAGCTGCTTTCCGTCGAGCAGACCGCTCATGCGGTTCCTCCGTCTGACTCATTCCGACTTCGGAGTCACTGAAGACAACTCAGAAGCTGTGTCCTGACTTGGTCTTGAAAGGCCGTCATTGACAACCTATCGGACCTCCAGTTGACTGGAACAGTCAAGTGTAGTCAAAAGAATGACTCCAGTGTCATGGAGATGTGGACGTCGCGCCGGCGCGCAGGACTTCCCGGTGATGCCCCCGTGCCGGGATGCCGCGTCGGCCGGTCGGCCCCGGCCCTGGTCCCGGCCCCGCCCCGTGGCAGGCCGCCGGCCGGGCCGCGGCCGCTCCGCACGGCCTCCGGGCCGCCCCTCCGCCCTGCGCCACCCCGCACTCCACAGAGAGGTGACCGTTATGACCGTCCCGACCCGCGAAGAGATCGTTGCGCAGCTCGCCGAGATCCTGCACGAGGTGGCCGGCGTGGTGCCGGCCGAGGTGACCGAAGAGAAGTCCCTGGTCGAGGAGTTGGATGTGGACTCGCTCGCGATGGCCGAGGTCATCGTCGTGGCGGAAGAGCGCTTCGGGATCGAGCTGCCCGAAGAGGAGATGAAGGACATGCGCACGGTTTTGGACATAGTGATCCGGGTGGAGAAGCAGGCGGCGTCCTGAGGGCGGCCGCCGGCCGTGCGCTTCTGCCGGCCATGCCGCACCGGCAGAAGCGCACCCGGGCACGCGTCACCCGCGCAAGTCGGCGCCCGCACAAGAAGGCACCCGGACAAGGACGGTGAATAGCAGTCAGATTGCCGCCCGTTGAAGAGCGGCCGGCCTTCGGCTTGCGGTCACCCGGGGTTCACCGCGTCGCGCCGGGCGCGCGGTGGCGAAATCTCGTAATGCCCTCGGGTAAAACGAAGTTGATTTTCGGTCGTCGCTTGTTGACGCAGGCATAGACCAGGGATACCTTGAAGATCTCCGGAGTGTAAATCAAATCGACTCAGTGCACTGCTTTCTCGGATGTGACCGTCCGGAAAGGAGACATGGTGCGAGGGGATCTATGCGGGGGGACCAGCCTTCCTGTGGCGCGCATTCGCTCAACCATGACGGCGGACCGGCCAACGTGCCCCAAGAGGAGGCGTGTTGGGACCCGTCCCGCTCATCGGAATTAGTCGACGGTTTTCTGCATATATTCTCGAACGTACCCGTTGACATTCGACGGCCCGACTGTTTAACGGCATTTCTGGGCCGGCTGCTGCATTGTTCTCCCAGCGATATGCGGGTGACCCGGGACGGCTTCGGACGGCCGGTGTGCGCCGAACAGCCCGCCGCCGGCCGGCGGCCGGGCACCCGTCTTTGCCTCGACGCCGGCGGGGACACGGGCCGGCGGTTCCTGGCCCTGATCAGGGACCTCCCGGTGGCGCTGTCCGTGCACACCGTGCCCCGTGGACCGGTCGGCGAACTGCTCCTCCCCTTCACCCCGTTGGAGCGCGACTACGTCCAGGAGGCTCCGGCGGGCCGGCGGGGCCGGCGACTGGCCCAGTTGTGGACCCGTAAGGAAGCGGCACTACGGCTGACCGGCCGCGGCGAGCTGGCCGCCGCCGACGCGATCGACGCGCTGAGCGGTGTGCGGGAGGGCAAGGTCGTGATCCCCGGATCCGCCGCGGGCCCCGGCGGCACGGCGTACGTCCGCGAACTGCCCGCGGGCCCGCAGACCGTGGCCTGCGCGGCGACCTCGGCCCCGGCGCCCGGGGTCCGGATCTGGCGGGCGCCGTGCGAGCCCGCCGGTAGCCACGGCGACGCGACAGCCGGGGCGGGCAGCGCCTGGAGGGACGCCTAGAGGGGATGTCCAGAGGGGGATGCCAAGAGGGAGACTCCCCAGGCCCGGACACCGCTCCCAGGCGCAGGACACCCCTCTACGGCATGAGCACCGCGTGCGGATCAGGGCCTTCGCCCGTACGGCCGCCGGCGCTCAGCTCCCGCCAGCTCTCCAGCGCCAGCCGGAAGGCGCCGGCGTGCTCATAGCCCTCGGCGGCCTCCTTGAAGTCGGCCTCCGCGGCCTCCACGCCGCCGTCCGCGCGATGGGCGCGGGCGAGGTGGAGCAGAGCGCGGGCACGGTCGAGGGGCGTCAGCCCGGCGGCGTCGGGATCGATCGCCGTGGCGTGCTCAGCGGCCGCCGCCGGCCGGTGGTGGCGCAGCGCCGCGGCCGTCTCCAGAACGGCGAGCCAGGTCCTGGTGGACGGGGTGTCGACGAGCGCGGCGGCCTGCCGGGCCCGCGCCAGCAGGGCGTCGGCCTCGTCCGCCGGGCCCGCGGTGAGGGCCAGCAGCGTACGGGCACGGGCCAGTTGGAGCCGCAGCCGCACACCGTCCGTCGCGGCGAGCAGCTGCTCCGCCTCGGCCAGCAGCTCCAGCGCCCGCTCCGGGTGCCCGCCGAGATACTGCGTCCCGGCCACCGCCCACAGCGCGGCGGCCCGCAGTTCACCGGCCGGGAGGGGGGCGACCTCCGCCTGCAGCTCCGCCCCGAGTTGTTCGGCGCGGCTCCACTCCCCGCTGTCGACGGACACCGACAGCAGCGCCATCCGGGCCTGCGCCCGCTCGGGGCGGCCGGGCTCCAGCTCGCCGGTGACCCGGACGGCCTCCTCGGCGAAGCGGAGCCCGTCCGCGAGGCGGCCGGCGGTGCGCAGCAGTTGGGCGAGTTCGACGGCGACGCGGGCGTGCAGCACCGGCGCGGAGCGGGTGAGCGGATCGTCGAGGAGGTGGCGCAGCGCCGCTTCATGGCGGGCCGGGTCGTCGAGCCGCCCGAGGACGGTGGCCAGTTCCCAGCGTGCCTCCCAGCGCACCTCGTCGTGACCGGTGCCGGCCTGCTCCACCACGGACTCCAACTGCCGCCGGGCGGCCGGCCAGTCACCGGCCAGCTGGCTGGACCGGGCGGCCACCAACTGGCCGACCAGGGCCAGGCGCCGGGTCAGCCGGTCGCCGGGCTCGTCGGTGGCGCACAGCGCCCCGACCGTCGTGCCGAGGCGCTGGGCGAGGGACCGGGCGATCTTGGCGCCGGGGACTCTGCGGCCGTTCTCGACCAGCGAGACATAGCTGGGGGAGAGATCGTCCCCGGCGAGGTCCCCCTGGGACAGACCCTGAGAGCGCCGGACCTCCCGCACTCGCTTACCGAAAGCAGGCTGCTCAATCGTCAAGAAAATCGCTCGCAGTTGAGTGGGGCGGACGGACGGTGACGGGGGCGCGGACGCTGCGGACAGACGGAACGCAATGACCGCGAGTCTACTCGTCACAGGCCTGCTCAGGGGCGATTGTGAACGACCCGGCTCCGCACCGGGAGTCATTTTTTGTCACGTTCGGAGCGTGGCATTCCCGTGGTCCGGGCGGGTGTATTACGACAGATGGGAGGTTGCCTCGGGGGTTTGGCGCCACGGTGGGCAGGAGTGTGAGGGGGCCCGCGGACCGGCCGGGAGTGCGGCCGCTTGTCATATGAGGAAGTCGAGTGTAATGACTTTACTTGACAATAAATGACAGTTGGCTGACGCTGACCCTCCATGGACTACGCCCCGAGGAGGGACATATGAGCTCCGCTCCCGCATGGCCGACCGTGGCCGCCGAGCCGGAGGAGGACAGCACCGACAGCCGGCGTGTGGCGGCCGTGCACCGGGTCCGGGACTTCCTGGTGAACGACGCCGGTACCGTGCACGAGCTGCTGTGCGAGATCTCCACCCACCGCGCCGCGCGCTACGAGATCGAGTCGACCATCGCCACCCTCGACGGGGCCCTGGACGAGGTGGCCGCCCACCGGCCAGGACGCGTCCCCCGGCTGGCCGCCTTCATGCCGTCGAACGTCATCCTCTACTCCTACGCCCTCTACCTCCTGGTCCCGGCGCTCTACACCGACCGCCTGGTCTTCCGCCCCTCCAGCCGGGTCAAGGACCAGATGCAGCGGCTGCACACCCTGCTCGCCGAGCGGCACGGCCTGCCGATCAGTCTCACCGGCGCCAGCCAGCGGGAGTTCCTGCAGGAGCACGTCCGCCCCGCCGATGTCGTCGTCTTCACCGGCGCCTACGCCAACGCCGAGCAGATCCGCGCCCAGCTCTCCCCCGGGCAGCTCTTCCTCTTCCTCGGCTCCGGCGTCAACCCGTTCGTCGTCGCCCCCGGCGCCGATGTGGAGCGGGCGGTCCGCGACGCGATCGCCATCCGGGTCCTCAACACCGGTCAGGACTGCCTGGGCCCCGACCTGTTCAGCGTCCACGAGTCGCTGCTCGACCCGTTCGTCGACACCCTGGTCAGCGAGCTGAAGGGGCTGCGCTACGGCCCCTACTGTGACCCGGACGCCGACTTCGGGCCGATCTTCTACGAGAGCGCACTGGAGGACGGCGCGCAGTTCCTCGCCCGCAACCACGGCGGCATCGTGCACGGCGGGCACGTCGACTTCCGCGGCCGGCGGCTCGACCCCACCGTCGTCGTCGGTCCGGAGGTCACCCCGCGCACCCACGTACCGGAGTTCTTCGCCCCCATCTTCAACATCGCCGGCTACCGCGACGAGGACGCGCTGGCCGCGACCCTCACCACGGGCATGTTCACCGAACGCGCCCTGGGCTCCAGCGTCTACGGCCACGCCCCCGGCCTCGTCGAGGCGCTGCGCCGGCGCACCACCGTCACCCTCGACACCACCTTGCTCTCCATCGACAACGGCAACGCCCCGTTCGGCGGCTACGGCCGGATGGCCAACTACATCGCCGACGGCGAGGACGTGCGGGCCGAACCCGTACTGATCTCCCAGGCCGTCGCCGCCTACGGACCGGGAGCCGGCCGATGACCCCGCATGTCCACCCCACCGCCTGGTCCGCGATCGCCGACCACCTCCACCACCTGGGCACCGAGGTGGTGTTCGGGCTGCCCGGCGACGATATGGCGCTGCTCGGGGAGCTGGAGCGGTCCGACACCACGGTGGTGCTCTGCCGCGACCAGCGCAACGCCCTGTTCATGGCGACCGGTTACGCGCTCGCCGCCGGCCGCCCCGGCGTCTGCGTGATCGGCAAGGGCCCCGCGCTGACCAATGCGCTCACCGGCGTCCTGGAGGCGCGCTCCGCCGCCGTGCCGCTGCTCCTCATCGCCGACGGCACCCGGCTCGACCGGCTCGGCACCGGCGCCTTCCAGGAACTGGACCAGCTGACCGCGATCCGCCCGTACGTGAAGTGGGCGACCCGCGTCGACCACCCCGAGCGGCTGCCCGGCGCCCTGGAGAAGGCCGCCGCGCTCGCCGTCAACGGCGCCCCGGGGCCGGTCTACCTGGAGCTCGCCGAGCAGATCGCCGCCGAACCGGTCACCCGCAACGGGCCGTGGCGCCCGGCCACGCCCCAGCGGCCCGGCCCCGACCCGGAGGCGCTGGCCGCCACCGCCGCCCGGATCGCCGCGGCCGAGCGGCCGTTGCTGCTGGTCGGCGGCGGCGCCCGGCACCGCAACACCGGCCGCCGCATGGAGCGCTTCGCCGAACTGCTCGGCGCCGGGCTCTTCAGCACCGCCTCCGGCCGTGGCACGGTCGCCGAGGACCACCCGCTGCACTGCGGCGTCAGCGGCCTCTACACGGTCGCCCCGATGGACACGCTGTGGCGGGAGGCGGACCTGGTCATCGCGCTGGGCAGCCGCCTGGAGGAGACCGCCACCTTCGGCTGGCCGGAGCAGACGGCGCAACTCCCGGTGATCCAGGCGGTGCTGGGCGAGGAGAATCTGGCCATGGAGCGGCCCGGCGGTCATGTGCTCGGGGACGCCGGACGGATCGTCGACGGCTGGACGGAGCTGCTGTCCGGTCACCGGCCCACGGGCGACTGGCCGGCGCGGGTCCATGCGGTGCGGGCCGCGCTGGAGCGGCGTGCGGCGGACCGCGCCGAGGAGGCCGCCAAGACGGTGACCGAGGGGGCCGTGCCGGTCGCCCGGGTGCTCGCCGCCCTCGACCGGGCGCTCCCCGCGGACCGTGTCCTGGTCCAGGAGAACGGCCTGCAGGACATGTGGTCGTACTTCTTCCCGCACTGGTCGCTGGGGTCCCGCGGCGGTTCCGTGGTGCCCAGCGAGCAGACCCCGCTCGGCTTCGGCGCGGCCGCCGCGGTGGGCGTACGGCTGGCCGAACCGACCGGGCGGCCGGTGGCCGCGGTGGTCGGCGACGGTGCCTTCAACCTCTTCCGCGGCGAGCTGCCCACCGTCGCCGACGCGGGCGTCGCCGTGCTCTACGTCGTCCTCGACAACGGCGGTTACGGCTGGCTGCAGTCCAACCTCGACCGGGTCTCCCCGGCCGGCTCGCGCTTCGCCTTCACCCGGTCCCGCCCGACCGGCACCGAGGGCCTGGCCGGCGCCTACGGCCTGGGCTACCGGCGGGTCACGGACGCCGACGAGCTGCCCGGGGCGCTGGCGGACGCCTGGCGGCAGGTCGCGGCCGGGACCACGGCCGTGGTGGAGGTGGCGACCGCGCTCGCCGACACCCCGCCCGGGATGACCGCCGCCGCGGGGGACTTCCCGGAGCGGGAGGGGCATTAGCCCCATCGGGGCCGCTGGGGCTGTCGGGCCATCAGGGCCCGTCGGCCCGGGGCGGGTGGACGGCGGACGGCGGCCGGCGGACAGCGGACGGTGGGCGGCACCAGAAAGGTGCGGCCCCGACGGGGAGGTCAAGACGGGGAGGTCGCGTGCCCGGCCCCCTCCGGCCCGGGGGTGCCGGAGGGAGCCGGGCACGACTTCTTCGTACGGAGGGAGCCACGCCGAGGGCGTGCCAGGGGAGGCGCTCGGCTCCGTACGGATCGGTGTCAGGTCTTGGTGCGGAACTTGGCGACGGCCACCGGGGCGGTGAGGGCGGTCAGCCCCACCGACCACACCAGCGTCCAGAGCACCGGGCCGGCCACCGGGCCCTCGCCCAGGGCGAGTCCGCGGGCCGCATCGGCCATGTGGGTCAGGGGATTGAAGCGGGTGAAGGTGTACAGCCAGTCCGGCATGGTCGAGGGCGGCACGAAGATCGAGGAGCCGAACTCCAGCGGGGTCAGCACCAGGACCGAGAGCCCCTGGATGGCCTGTGCGGTGCGCAGGGTCAGGCCCAGCAGCATGAAGGTCCACACCAGCGAGGTGCCGAACACGGCGGTCAGGGCGGTCGCGGCCAGCAGGCCGGGCCAGTGCCCGGCGACGTCGAAGCCGAGCAGCGCGCCGACGATCAGGAGCACCGTGATGGCCACCAGCATCCGGCCGGTCTCCACCACCACCTTGGCCACCAGCACCGAGGAGCGGCCGATGGGCATCGTGCGGAAGCGGTCCATCACGCCCGTACGGAAGTCGTCGTTGACGCCGACGCCCACGGCCATGGCGATGGTCATGCCGAGGATCACCATCAGCCCCGGTACCAGGAAGGCGGTGTACCGCACGCGGTTACCGCCGGGGTCGATCGAGCCGCCCAGGACGAAGACGAACAGCACGGTCAGCACGACCGGCATCAGCAGCGCGTCGGTCATCGCCGTCGGGTTCTGCCGGATCTGCAGGAGGTTGCGGCGGACCAGCGCGCCGGTGTGCC
Source organism: Streptomyces sp. NBC_00400 (assembly GCF_036048035.1). NCBI lineage: Bacteria > Bacillati > Actinomycetota > Actinomycetes > Kitasatosporales > Streptomycetaceae > Streptomyces > Streptomyces sp. NBC_00400. The sequence goes on from NZ_CP107940.1 coordinate 4,254,239, forward strand.
GCGCGCTCGCCCGCAGTCCGATCCGCCCCTCGTCGGGCACGGGGGCGGACGGTGCGGAGCGGGGCAGGGTCTGAGCGGATGCCACGGCTGCTCCTGTGGTCAGGCCCGGGTGCGGCGCTCGTCGAGCCACTTCTGCCAGTACGTGCGGCGGTCGCTGTCGGGGTGGGCGACGATGATGTCGCCGAGGACGGCGGCGCCGGTGATGCGCACGAGCGGGGTGATGGCTTCCGGGCCGGCGTGCGCCCGGGTCAGATCGCGCACATCCCCGAGGACCTGGCTGCAGTTCATCTCGACCCGGACGCCCTCCGGGAGCAGCAGATGCACATCGCCGACGATCGCACGGGCCGCGATGGTCAGTTCGCCGGTGGACGGTGCCGGGGAGGCACACAGGTCCAGGGTCAGGTCCCCGAAGACCGCGGTCGCCTCGATGCCGTGTTCCAGGACGGGGCTGCGGTGGACGAGGTCGCCGAAGGTGGCGCGGAAGGTGCGCGCTCCCGCCGGACCGGCCGGGCCCGGCGGTGCCGGGGGCGTCACCTGCGGCAGGTCGTCGCCGACGGACATCAACTCCGTGCGGGTACGGGCCAGATAGGCCGCCTCGGACCGTTCGGCCAGCTCCTCCAGGGTTAACCGGCCTTCCACGGCGGCCTCTCTGAGCCGTTCGACCATGTTCTCGCGCTCGGCGTCGGAGGCCAGCACCGAAGGCGACGAGGGGGAAGGGGGCGCCGGATTCTTCTGCAGATCCGGGCGTGGGGGCTGCGTCATGGGTGATGCCTCCGCGGAGTCCGGCGGTGGTGGGGCGCTTGATGGCTCATCCGACCACGTCACCTCCGGGGTGTGCATCGCCGTGCGGTAGTACATCGAAAGGTTGACCCACGGCCCCGCGGCACACAGTTCGGTGTACCCGGCAGCCGGTTTTCCGGTGTGCGCACCGGCCTCTCGGCGCGGCGCCGGACGCAATGCACCGAGGGCATCGAAATGATCTCGGCGGACTCGGTGAAGGGCCGGGGAGAAATCCGAATATCGGTCGACTTCTTCTTGACTGCTTGGTAAAGTGCCGACCACTCATTGTGACTCGGCGATTTGATGCAGCCGGCCGGGATCATCCGTCGTCCGAAATCCGGAGGGTTTGTCGAATGCCTGAGCTGGCGGACACCGGGAGGAGAATCAAAGAGCTCCGGGTCGGCGCCGGTATGACACAGCACGACCTTGCCGGGCCCGACATGTCGTCCAGCTACATCTCGTTGGTGGAACGCGGGAAGCGTATTCCCAGCGGCCGGGCACTCAAGATCCTGGCGGAACGCCTCGGCGTGGGCGTGGAGGAAATATCCGGCACCGGCGGGCAGGCCGAAACCACCGGCCGGGTCCGCAGGCTCGACCTCGTCGGGCGATTGGTGGCGGCGCGCAGGCAATGGGACGGCGGTGACGCCGAGGGCGCGCTGTCCGAATTCCGCGCACTGGCCGAAAGGGAACCGGCAGGGCGGCAGGACGACGTATTTGCCGAGGCGCAGCTCGCCATTGCCGAAATACTGGGCACGCTCGGCCGCGCCGACGAGGGCGCACAGGTCCTGCTGCGGATGCTGGAGGCGCCGGCCCCCGTGCCGTACGCCGAGTCCCGGCTGCGCGCTCTGATCGCGCTGGCCGGTCTGCTGGAATCGGCCGGCCGGGTCCAGGACGGGCTGCGCCACGCACTCACCGGCTACCTCGAATGCGAAGGCCGGCGCCCCGAGACCGGGTTCCACTCGCTGCTGGCCCTCGAAGTGCTCACCCGCTGCGCGTACTGGAGCGGCTGCCCCGACTGGGCTCCGGGCGGCGACCGGGCCCGGCCCCCGGCCGACGGCGTGCTCCCCGGGCCGCACGCCGCCATCGCTCTGCACCGGGCGCTCGACCTGAGTGACCGCGGCGAGGCGGAGCGTGCCGCCGCCCTGCTGGGGGAGTGTGCGCGCCGGGTGACCCCGGCCGCCGGCTTCCCGCTCTGGGAGAAGATCAACGGCCGGTACGCCCTGCTGTTGCTGCACCGGGGCGAGACGGAAGCGGCCCACAGCATCGTCGAGCGGGGGCTGGTGGTGGCCTCGGTGGCGCAGGAACCGGAATTCCCGCTCTGGCTCACGGCCGCCGATGCGGTCCGTGCGGAGGCGGCCGGTGACACCGACCGCCTCTTTGCGCTGGGCGAGCGGCTGGCCGCGCTGCCCGATACCGGCCGCGGTCATGAGAAAGCCGCCGCGCTCGGTGAGATCGCGGCGGCATGTGAGCGGGTGGGGGACCGGGAAAGGGCGGCCGGGCACTTCCGGTATTCCGCGGAACTGTTCCGCAGGGCCCAGGCGTACCGGCACGCCGAGCGGGCCCGGGAACGGCTGACGGCTCTCCTCGAAAAGCGGGACTGACGGCACCGGGGCCGTGTCCGCTGTGGTGCAATGCCACTCTTGCGCGTACTGCGCGTTTATTTATTAGCTTTCTTTCCCAATCCCAGGAGCGCGAACAAGGCCTCCGCGCCACCGATGATCGCCAGGATCAGCCCGGCCTTGTGAAGTGAGACGATCGGGGTCTCCACTTCCTTTGTGGTCAGCCACAGGACCAGACCTGCGATCGCCAGCACAATGCCTACGGCAATACCCTTCATGAGTTCCCCTCGTTCCCTGTGATGTGTCGGAGCGCGTTGTACGGACCAGCGTCCCGCCCGGCCGGCGCATTCGGATCATCCGCAGGTAGGCACTTTCCGTCCCGCCGTCTGTCACTTTCTATGTACTCCCGGCTCTGCCGGGGGAGGCGAAGGGGCCTCGGACGGGGTGGTGAGGGGCCGCCGGGGGAGGCGGCAAGTGTGGGGTGGTGGGCGGCAGGAGTGGGGGGCGACCCCGGGGTGCCCCTGCTCCGGCCGGGGCCTCCACCCCCGCCGCGCGGGCGCCGATGCCCCCGTCAAACAGCAGTCGCATGCCTCCCCCAGTCAAATTTAGTGACTCCGTCAGTCATCTCGCTGAGGGTGTTTCTGCTGGTGTGGGGCCTGCCTGGAAGCGGGGGTGCGGGGTGGTGACTGACCGCCTTCCGTTCAAGCCGTTGACAGCCCAATGACTCACCTGTCATGTTTCTGGTCATGAGGGCGCCCCGAGCGTGACAACGGGGCAGGAAAACAGGAGGCGGGTTTCATGGAGTTGCGCACGGATCGGCGACGCGTGGTCGTCACCGGCTGCGGCGTGGTGTCCCCCGTGGGAAACACCACCGCGGACTTCTGGGCCGCTCTTCTCGCCGGCCGTAGCGGCGTCCGCCCCGTGACCCGCTTCGACGTCTCCGGCCTTCCGGTCCGTATCGGCGGCGATGTCACCGGCTTTGACACGACCGGTTACCTCACTCCGCAGGAAGCCCGGCGCTGCGACCGCTTCACGCAGTACGCGGTGGTCGCCGCGGCGCAGGCGATGCGGGCCGCCGGCCTCGACGAGCCGGCCCGGACCGACCCGTACCGCTTCGCCGCGGTGATCGGCTCCGGCTACGGCGCCGCCAACGCGATCCAGCAGCAGTACGACGTCCTGAAGGTGCAGGGCCCGCGCCGGGTCTCCCCGTACCACTCGGTCCTCACCGCCATCGACCACCCGGCGAGCCTGCTGTCGATCAAGTACGGCATCGGCGGCCCCAGTTGCGCGGTCTCCGCGGCCTGTGCCACCGGCGCGGTGGCCCTCGGCGAGGCGACCGAGCTGATCCGCAGCGGCCGCGCCGACATCGCCCTGGCCGGCGGCACCGACGACGCCCTCACCGCCGTCGACCTGGCCGGCACCGCCAACGCCCAGGCGCTCTCCCGCCGCAACGACGACCCCGAAGGCGCCAGCCGGCCCTTCGACCGTGACCGCGACGGGTTCGTGATGGCCGTCGGCGCCACCGTCCTGACGCTGGAGGAGGCCGGCCACGCCGAACGCCGCGGCGCGGAGATCCTTGCCGAGGTGGCCGGGTATGCGGCCACCACCGACGCCCACCACGCCACCGCCCCCGACCCGACCGGCGCCGGAGCCGTCCGCGCGATGCGCGGCGCGCTCGCCGACGCCGGCCTCGCCCCCGAGGACGTCGGCCAGGTCAGCGCCCACGGCACCGGCACCCTCCTGAACGACCGCATCGAGGCGGCGGCGCTGCGCCAGGTGCTCGGCCCCGACCATCTGAGCCGTACGCCGGTCACCGCGGTCAAGAGCATGACCGGGCACATGCTCGGTGCCTCCGGAGCCGCCGAGGCCGCCGCCGCGGTGCTGTCCCTGCGGGACCGCACGATCCCGCCGGTCCGCAACTGCGACCACCCCGCGGAAGAAGACCTCGACCTGGTCCTCAAGGGCGCCCGCGACTGGGACGGCGATGTGGTGCTGAGCAATTCCTTCGGCTTCGGCGGCCACAACGCCGTCCTCGTACTGACCCGCTACACCCGCTGACGACGCGCCGGACGCGCTGACGACCCGCTCCACGCACCGACGACCGCTCCACGCACCGACGACCGCTCCACGCACCGACGACGCGATCCACGTGCCGACGACCCGCTCCACCCGCTGACGATCCGCCAACCCGCTGAGGAGGGAAACGCACCGTGCAGGGACGACTGGTGACCTTGGAATGGCCCGGCGACGACGACTGGGCAGCGATCGCCTCCTGGCTGCGGCCCGGCTCGCCGGCCGCCGTGCTCAGCGGGGACTGGGAGCTGCTGGGCGCCGCCGAGGTCGAGCAGGCCAACCGCTCCGGCCGGGTCCACCACCTGGTGATCCGCACCAAGGACGGCGAGCGCATCGGCGCCGTCAGCTATCAGCGCTCCGGCCGGATCGGCGGCTTCACCGTCGGGGGCGCGATCGGCTCGCCCGAACTGTGGCGCCGCGGCTACGGCGCGGAGGCCGTCGTCCTGCTCGTCGACTACCTCTTCCACCAGCTCGACGCGCACCGCGTGCAGGTCACCACCGCCGGCTACAACAAGGGCGTCATCCGGCTGATGACCAAGACCCCGTTCGTGGTCGAGGGCATCCTGCGCGACCACTGCTACCTCGACGGCCGGTACCACGACGCGATCGTCTGGGGCCTGCTGCGCGACGAGCACTACGCCTCGCTCAAACCCAGTGAGGACAACCGCGTGCTGGCCGTCGGCCTCGCCGACTTCCTCTCCGACGACGACAAGACCCAGGCCCGCGCCGTCCTCGCCGAGCACCTGGCGACCGGCCGCCGCACCGCACTCGACGCCTACCTGGACGGGGCCGCCGGGCCCGCCCGGCCGGCCGCACCGCTCGCCGCCAAAACCCCCGAGGCCGGTCCGCTCACCGCCGAGATCACCGAGACCGCCGAGCCTGCCGCACCGCCGGCCGCCGAGGCCGGCGCCCCCGCCCCCGCCCGGGGTGCCGCATGAGAGACGGCGCCGAGAGCTTCGCCCTGGCCGACCGCACCTTCTTCGACTGGCCCGGCAACTGGGACCTGGAGGCCACCCGCTTCCCCGCCCCGCCGCTGCCCGACGGCTGGCGGCGCGAGGACAACGAGGCCTGGACCTTCTGCCGTCCCCCCGAGGACCAACTCCCGGACCAGGGCTGGAAGATCCACGTCAGCGCGGCCCCCGGCGACGCCCCCCGCACCCTCGCCGATGTAGCCCGCTACTGCACCCGGCACGGCATCGCCTTCAAGTACCTCAAGAGCGCCAACGTCCTGCGTGCCCTGAGCCGCAAATACGCCCAGCGCTCCTCGGCCGGCAAGCTGCTGACCGTCTACCCGCTGGACGACGCCGAGTTCGCCCGCACCCTCGAAAGGCTCGATGCCCTCGTCGGCGGCCGCCCCGGCCCGTACGTCCTCACCGACCTGCGCTTTGGGCAGGGCCCGCTCCACGTACGCTACGGCGGCTTCCGCACCCACTACACGGAGGACACCGACGGCGAGCTGGTCACCGCCATCCACCGCCCCGACGGCACCCCGGAGCCGGACCGCCGCACCCCGGTCTTCCACACCCCCGACTGGGTCGAGGTGCCGGACGTTCTCAAGGACTCGCTGGCCGCCCGGCAGGCCCTGGACGACTTCCCCTACCGGATCACCGGGGCGCTGCAGTTCTCCCACGGCGGCGGTGTCTACCGCGCCGTCCCGACCGGCGCCGACGCCCTCGGCGCGGGGGAGGCCGGCGTCGTCCTCAAGGAGGGCCGGCCCTACTCCGGCACCGACGGCACCGGCCGCGACGCGGTCAGCCGGATCGCCCACGAGCACCGGATGCTGCAGCGGCTGGCGGGGATGCCCGGGATCCCGCGCACCTTCGGCACCTTCCAGGTCCGCGACCACCTCTTCCTGGTGCTGGAGGACATCGCAGGACAGGACTTCCAGACCTGGCTCGCCGCCCACCACCCGCTGACCGTCCCCGACCCCGACGAGCAGGCCGTCGCGCACTACCGTGACCGCGCGCTGGCCCTGTTCGGCCGGATCGAGGCGCTGGTCGCCACGGTGCACGGCCGCGGCATCCGGATCGGTGACCTGCACCCGGGCAACCTCATCATCAGGCCCGGCGACGAACCGGTCCTCATCGACTTCGAGGTGGCCGACGAACTCGACCGGGCCACCCCCAGCAGCCTCGGCGCCCCCGGTTTCCACCGCGCCGACGCGACCGGCGCGGACGGCGACCACTATGCGCTCGCCGCCATCGGACTGTGGCTCTTCCTGCCGCTGGCCGCCCTCGGCGGGCTCGCCCCGGACAAGGCCCCCGCGCTGCTGGCCGCCGCGGCCGAGCGGTTCGGGCTGCCGGACGCGCTGGTGGCCCGGCTGGCTCCGCAGCTGGCCCCCAACGACAACACGACCTCCACGCTCCGCTCCGCACCGGGCACCTTCCCACCCACCGATGTGCTGGTCTCCCTCGCCCGCGGGCTGCGCGACAGCGCCACCCCGCACCGCTCCGACCGGCTGTATCCCGGCGGCTTCGAGCAGTTCGTCGAGGGCGGCGCCGGCTTCGGACACGGCGCGGCCGGCGTCCTGTGGGCCCGGCACACCGCCCTCGGGGAACGCGACGAGCAGGGCGCGGCCTGGCTGCGCGCCGCCGTCGACCGGGTCCCCGCCGAGCGGATCGGCTTCTACGACGGCCTGCACGGCATGGCCTACGTCTTACGGCAGTTGGGCGACGACGAGGCGGCCCTGCGGGCCCTGGACCGGGCGGCGGACCAGCTCTCCGTACGCCACTGCCCCAGCCTCTACCGCGGTCTGTCCGGCGTCGGCCTGAACCTGCTGCACTTCGCCGACGCGCTCGACAGCGCCGACCTGCGCCGGCAGGCCCTCGGCCTCGCCGACCGCGTCACCGAGCGGCTGGCCACAGCCCGCACCGAACCCGTCGAGCGCCGCCGCCGGCGCGGCTCGAAGGACGCCGCCGGCCTGATGTACGGCTGGTCGGGCGCCGCGCTCTTCCTCCTGACCGCCCACCGGGCCACCGGGGACCCCGCGTTGCTGGACGAGGCGGTACACGCCGTCCACCGCGACCTCGACCGGTGCGCACCGGGCCCGCAGCACACCCTCCAGGTGGACGAGGGCTTCCGGCTCCTGCCCTACCTGGACAACGGCAGCGCCGGTATCGCCCTGGTGGCGGCCGAAGTGCTCCGGGTGCGCGACGACGACCGGATCCGCGCGGCGCTGCCCGCCCTGCTGCGTGCCTGCGCCGCCGACTTCGTCATCGAGTCGGGGCTGCTGGGCGGACGCGCGGGCCTGCTCGCCACCCTGGCGGCGCTCCGTGACCGGGTGCCGCTCTCCCCGGACACCGGGGAGCTGCCGGACGGCCCCGCGTTGAGCCGCGCAGCCGTCGACCGGTATCTGAGCCGTCATCTGACCCGGCTCGGCCAGCACGCCATGACGTGGAACGGCGCGACGGTCTTCCCCTGCGACGGCCGCGCCCGGATCTCCATGGGCCTGGCCGACGGCGGTGCCGGCGTCCTGCTGGCGCTCTCCGCCACCGAACGGGGCACCCCGCTGCTCCCGTTCCTCACCGACTCGCGCCTCGCGGCGGCCGTTCATCCGGCCGCCCCGGGACGCGCCGGCGGCGCTCACCGCGCCGCCACCCCCACCGCCCCGTCCGGGGCGGCGGGCACTGCGCACCGCGGAAGGGAGGTGTCGTCAGATGACCATCATGGACCTTCAGGGCCTGGAGGTGCCGGGCGAGCGTGACGCTCAGGCGCTCGGCTCGACCGTCTCCGGCGGCTGCTGACGCGACGCCGGGCGGACCGCGCACTGTCATGCACGGTCCACCGGCTCCAGGTGTCCCGCAACGGCACCTGGCACGTCATCACCGTGATTCCGCACCACGACGAGTCCCCGGGAGGAGGTGTCGTAGATGACCATCATGGATCTTCAGGGTCTGGAGGTGCCGGGCGAGCGTGACGCTCAGGCGCTCGGCTCCACCATCAGCGGCGGCTGCTGACACAGCCGGCCACACGGTGTGCGTATTCCACCACGCGCCGTGTATCTCACCGTACACATGTCCACCGATCCGCGGAAGGGAGGTGACGAGATGACCATCATGGACCTTCAGGGCCTGGAGGTGCCGGGCGAGCGTGACGCCCAGGCGCTCGGCTCCACGATCAGCGGCGGCTGCTGACACGGCGCCCGGCGGCCCCCTGCTACGGCACGGGCCGCCGGGCCTCTGTGTGTGACGGACGTCTGCGCCTGGCGGATGTCCCGGGCGCCACAGCGCTCCCGAACACACCCGAACACACCCCAACACACCCCATGAACCACGGCCGTCGGACGGAGGCCAGGTGAACGACCCGGTGGGCCCGGCCCGCTCCCTGTGCCTCATCGGCTGCGGCCCGCGCGGCGCCTCGATCGTCGAGCGGATCCTCGCCAACGTCCCCGCCCTGTACGGCGACCGGCCCCTGGACCTGCACATCGTTGACCCGTACCCGCCGGGCGCGGGCCGCACCTGGCGCACCGACCAGCCCGGTCTGCTGTGGATGAACTCCGCCGCCGAGCAGGTCACGATGTACCCCGACGAGAGCGTGGAGTGCGCCGGTCCGCAGCGCCCCGGCCCCACCACCGCCGGCTGGCTCGACGCCCCGCTGCACGACGGCGCCTACGCCGCCCGCCGCGACCAGGGCCGCTATCTGCGGCACTTCTTCGAGACCGTCACCCGCGAGCGGCCCGCCTCGGTGCGGCTGTACGTCCACCGGGCGCGGGTGGTCGATCTGCGGCGCACGCCCGCCGGGGCCACGCCGGGCGGGCGGGGCCGCCAGCAGGTGCTCCTCGACTCCGGCCAACCGCCCTTCCTCGCCGACCGGGTGGTGTTCGCCCAGGGCCACACGGACACCCGCGCCGCCCCCGCACCGGCCGGCCTGACCCGGCTCGGCCCCGGCCCCGCCGACCCGGAGGCGCTGGCGGCCGTCCCGCCCGGCGCGCGGGTCCTGGTCCGCGGCCTGGGCCTGGTCTTCATCGACTGTCTGGCGCTGCTGACGGAGGGCCGCGGCGGCCGCTTCGTCCGCCCTGCCCCCGGCGGCCCGCTGCGCTATCTGCCGTCCGGGCGCGAGCCCCGGCTGTACGCGGGCTCCCGGCGTGGCGTCCCCCTGCCGCCCAAACCGGCGTATGGGCCACCGGCCGCCCCCCGGGCGGCCCCAGCGCCCCTGGCAGCCCCCGCCGCGCCGCGCTTCGCCACCGTCGACGCCTGCCGGGCCGTGCTGTCCCGGCCCGGCGCCTCCTTCGGGGGCGAGGTGTGGCCGCTGGTGGTGGCCGAACTGGGCTGGTGCCACTACCGGGCCCTCTTCGCCGGGCAGCCCGCCCGTACCCGTATGAGCTGGCCGGATTTCGACGCCCAGTACGCCCTGCTGCACCCCGACGCCGACCGGCTGGCCAAACTCGCCCGCGAGGCGGTGCCCGACCCCGCCGACCGCCTCGACCTGGACCGGCTGGCCGCCCCGCTGGCCGGGCTGCGGTTCGCCGGCCCCGACGACCTCCAGCGCCGGCTGCGCGGCCTGCTCGCCGAGGAGCTGCGCCGCCGCACGGGCCCCGCGAGCGGTGTCGCCACCGCCCTGGTCGACGGCCTGCAGCGGGCCGGCGCGGTCATCGAGGAGCTGTGGCGCTCCGGCGAGCTGTCCGCCGGCCAACTGGCGGAGGCACTGAGCCACTTCGCACTCGGCACGTACCTCAGCTCGGGCCCGCCACCGCTGCGCGCCGAGCAACTGCTGGCGCTGGCCGAGGCGGGCGTGGTGACGTTCGTGGGCCCCGGGATGCGGGTGTCGCCCGTACTCGGAGACGGGGCCGTGCCCGGAGACGGGTCCTTGCCCGGAGACGGGGCCGCGCACGGGCACGGGACCTTGCCCGGAGACGGGACCTTGCCTGGAAACGGGGCCCCGGGGAGTGCCCCGCGCCGCGCCGTCTTCCGCGCGACCAGCCCCGCCCTCCCCGGCACCGTGTACGAGGCGGACATCCTCCTCGACGCCCGGCTGGCGGCGCCCGACCCCGACCGCGTGACCGACCCCCTGCTGCGCGCCCTGCTGTCCCGCGGCGAACTGGTCCAGGAGCGGCCCGGGGACGGCGCGGCCGGCATGCTGCGGCTGTCCGGCGCGGACCTGCACCCCGTCGACTCGACCGGCACCGTGCACCACGACCGGACCATCGCCGGACCGGCCCAGTTCCCCCGCCCGCACACCAACGCCGTCTACTTCCGCCAGAACGACGCGATCGCGCGCGGCCTGCTCGCCGGCGACTGAGCGCGGGCCGCCCGGCCCGGGGGCCGCCCCCGCCCGGCCCCCTCCCCGCTCCTCACCCCCGCAGCGCGATCCCGTGCTGTTGGGCCAGGATGGCGGCCTGTACCCGGCTGCGCAGGTTGAGTTTCGACAGGATCCGGCTGGTGTGTGTTTTCACGGTGCCCTCCGCGAGGTGGAGGGTTTCGGCGATGGCGCTGTTGGCCAGGCCGCGGGCTATACAGGCCAGTACCTCCAACTCCCTTTTGGTGAGGGTGTCGAGGGCCTGTGCGGCGCCCGCCGGGAGGGTGGGGCCGGCCACCGGGGGCCGGCCGGCGAACTCGGTGATCAGGCGCCGGGCGATGGCGGGGGTGAGGAAGCCGTCCCCGTGTGCCACCTCCCGTACCGCGCTGACCAGTACGGCCGGCTCCGCGTTCTTGAGGATGAAGCCGCCGGCGCCGGCCCGTAGCGCCCCGAAGATGTACTCGTTGAGGTCGAAGGTGGTCAGCACCAGCACCTCGGCGAGTCCGCGCTCCACGATCCTGCGGGTGGCGGCGACCCCGTTGAGCTGCGGCATCTGGACGTCCATCAGGACCACATCGGGCCGTAGTTCGGCGGCCATCCGGACCGCCGCCGCGCCGTCGCCGGCCTCGCCGACCACCGTGATGCCGGGGTCGGTCTGCAGCACCAGCACCAGTCCGGAGCGCACCGCGGCCTGGTCATCGGCCACCAGGACCCGTATGCCCTCGGGCCGTATGTCCTCGGGCCTGCCCGCCGGGACGTGGTCCGGCGCATCCGCCGGCCCGCCCCTCCGTCCGTCCGCCGCCGGCTCCTCCGCCGGCCCGTTCACCAGCCCCTCCACTAACCCCTCCACTGACTCCTCCGCCTGCTGCTGCACTGGCTGCTCCGCCTTTCTTGTCCCTTAGGAGTGCTGTGTCAGCGGGAGCACGGCCCGCACCCGCCAGCGTCCGGGGGCGGTGCGGTCGGGTCCCGCGTCGAAGATGCCGCCGACCAGGGCGGCCCGTTCGGACATCCCGGCGAGGCCGGCGCCCGCTCCGGTGGTCAACTGCGCCACGGGGCGCTGCCGGGCCCGGCCGTCGGGGCGGGCCAACGGGCTGTCGACCGAGAGGGTCAGCTGCCCGGCGCCGGTCTCACAGCGGATGTGCACCCGCCCCGCCGAGGCGTGCTTGAGGACATTGGTCAGAGCCTCCTGCACGATGCGGTACGCCGTCACCTCGATCACCGAGGACACTTCGGGGAAGTGCTCGGGGAACTCGGTGTGCAGCGTCAGCGCCGCCGCGTCGGCGGCCGGCCTGGCCTGTTCGACGAGCGACCCCAGCGCGTTCAGCTGGGGCCGGTCCCAGTCGTCGTCCACCCCCCGGTCGGAGCGCAACAGCACCACCATCCGCCGCATTTCGGCCAGCCCCTGCACACTGTTCTCGCGGATCACCGCGAGCGCCCGCAGTACCGGATCCTCCTCATCCCCCTCCTTGGCGGCGCCGCCTTTCTCCCCCTTCGTCCCGGCCAGCGAGAGCACGGCGCTGGAGTGAATGGCGATGGCACTGAGGTGGTTGGCCACCAGATCGTGCAGCTCACGGGCCATCCGGGTGCGCTCGGTCTGCAGTACGGTCTTGCGGTCCAGCTCCGCCAGCCGGTTGATCTGCGCGGCGCGCTGCCGTTCGGTGTCCGCCCGCTCCTTGTGGTTGCGTATCAACACCCCCGTCCACACCGGGGAGATGAGCAGCAGCGCGACGATGACACCGGTCGTCACCCCCTCCGAGCGGTCGCCGGTGAGAACGAGGACCACGGTGGTGGCGAGGGTGGCCGTGACGCTCCCGGTCTGCAGCAGCCGGCACAGCCAGGGGGCGCCGTACAGCGCGGCCGCATAGAGCAGATCGGTGTAGATGAGGACCGGGCCCAGGCCACCGCTGGACATGGTCTCCACGGTGACGGTGAGGGTGCCGACGGCGACGGCGGCCGCCGGCCGCGCACTGCGCAGGGCGGTCGCGGCGCACAGCACGAGGACCGGCAGGACGGCCTGCCAGGCGGGGATATCGCCCCCCCTCACCTGCGAGCCGCCCACGACATACAGAATCAGACAGCCGGCAAAGAAACCCACCGCCAATCTGAGGTCACGGAGCGGTACGGGGCGGTGGCGCGCGTGCGTACTGGTGAAAAGACGTAACCACACACGAGGACAGTACTTCCGTGCGCTGCCTGTTCTCCTGGCCCTGGCGCCCGAATTTGGGTCCGGCTCTCGTACATCGAAGTATGTAGCCGTACATCAGCAAGAGGGATGACTCGAAGGTTCCGGAGGATCTGCAAACCTTGGGCTGTCTGTATCGATCGATGTAGGCGGAAAAGGGGGAGAGAAGAAACTGTACGACGGGCCGTCACTCACCCAGTACGGCCCAGGCACCGCTCAACTGTGGAGGACGGAAAGTACGTGGAAACGAACGCCGCTCTTCTCCAACGCTGTCCGGAGCCCCTTGACCTGGGCGTTCCGGATCACTGGCAGCACCCAGGCCGGGCACGCCCGGCACCGCTCGCACCCGCACCCGCACCTGCTCACGATCACCCGGACATCCTGTCCACACCCGTCCCGCTCTTCGTGGTCCCCGTAGGATCCACCCCTCCCCACGGACCGGGAACGGGACTGTCCCCCGACATCTGCCCGGACCTCAACGGCCACTCCCGGGCCACTCTCGGCGCCGCGTCCCGCAGCCGGCTGCTGGCCCGCCTCCCCGACCGGGTGAGCGCCGCGATGGCCGCCGCCTGCCACTGGGAGTTGTACGGAACCCGCGGCCTGCTGATCGTGGCCTGCGGTGAGGACGCCCGTCAGATGGGCTTCTCGGTGGAGTCCGTCCGCACCGGAGCGTCCTTGCCGCACACCCCGTACGAGGTGCTGACGGACCAGGAGGCCCGCACCGCGGCAGGGAGCCCGGGCGCCGAACAGGAACGCCTCGTCACCCGTTTCTGGGTCCGCAAGGATGCCGCGCTGCAGGCCGTCGGCGGCGGTCTGTCCCTCGCCCCCGAACGTATCGAGGCCGGTTTTCCCGGCGACCGCGGCACGGTCCTCGTCCCGGGTCCGCAGGGCCTCGAAGTCCCCGTACTGGTAAGGAACTTCACCTTCTCGGCCGCCTACGAGTTCGCCGTCGCCACCCCGGAACCCCTCGCCCTCACCCCGTCATTCGCCTATTCGGTCAGGTAAATGCCCGTTTCTGCGGGGGCGGCGGCAAGGGCACCGGACCGGAATTGCTGTGGCTGGCCTGAATTCGGGCCTTGACGGCCTTGACGTAGGGCGATGGCACAGAAATTGGGCGGCAGAATCCCCGGCGACGGGGCCAAAGGGCCGTGCGATGCGGGGGTCTCGCTTTGCACCCACCCGGGTGAAACACGCGCATGTCGCACTCCCCGGGCCCCCGGAAAACCATATTGCCGGGTTAGTTGGTGCGTGCCCACCGGTCGTGGCGAGTACTGCGTCACGGCGTTGCCGGAGCACAGCGGAGGATTCCCGTCATGCCGTCGCCCCTCGCCACACGGTCCGCCGAAAGAGTCCTGCCCGTGCTGCTGGTCCTCCTGGGCGTCGCGGGCCTGGCCGGTCTCACCGGTCCGGGCGCCGCGGCGGCCGGGCCGTCCTTCGGCCCGCCGGGGCCCGACTGGGAGCGCATCGCCGCCTGTGAGAGCAACGGCCGCTGGCACATCAACACCGGCAACGGCTACCACGGCGGTCTGCAGATCGACCCCGCCACCTGGCGTGCCTACGGGGGTCTCCGCTACGCCCCGCGTGCCGACCTCGCCACCCGCGCCGAGCAGATCGCCGTCGGTGAGCGCATCGCCCGGGACCGCGGCCTGTCCGCCTGGCCCAACTGCGCCGGCTCCACCAACGGCTCCGCAGGCAGCTCCGCCCCCGCCGACCGGCAGGCCTCCGCCGACCGGCAGACCTCCACGGCCGACCGGATTCCCTCGGCCGACCGGGCCCCCGCTCCGCGCGCCCACCGCGCGCCCATCGCCACCAAGGCCCGCACCTATGTCGTGCATCCCGGCGACTGTCTCTCCGCCATCGCCGAACGCGCCCACACCCGGGGCGGCACCAAAGGCCTGTACGTCCTGAACAAGCATGCGCTCGACCAGGGCCCGGACCACATCTACCCCGGACAGCGGCTGCGGCTGCGGAGGTGAGAACGGCGCCGCGGCCGCGTCGGGGGCGGGGGACGGTCCGCGCACGGCGTCCGGGCACACCGCCGGCGAAGCCCGTCAGGCGGTGACGGGGAGAGCCGTCACGGTGAATCCACTGCTCGGTCAGAGTGAATGCGCGGGACGGGCCGTTGCTCAGGCTTGGTGGATGGGAGAAGGCCCGATAGCAAGTCCGCGGGTACCCAACCGCGAGGTGCAGGAGCACACAGTGAAGAACATGGCACGCATCAATTTTGTGATCGCAGGAGCTTGCGGCCTGCTCCTGGCGGCCGGGGCGTCGCCCGCCCAGGCATGGGACGGGGGGCCGTACGGCCTCGACGGGGTGTGGAACAGCGACACGGTGGCCAGCTTCCACGCCGGCTTCAGCTGCCGCAACCGGGCGAGGATCTGCATCAACGGCCCGCTGAACAGTGGAAACGTCAGCAACTCGCAGAACGTCCACCTGTCCGGCAACAACACCGACAGCGGTAGCCCGACCAACGTCAACGGCAACACCAACGACGACGCCGGCGGCACCACCGGAGCCGAGAACAAGACCAGCAACGACATCCAGCACGTCGGCCGCGGCGGCAGGCAGCACCTGTGACCCGACCCTGATCCGGCCGTGATCCGGCCCTGGACCGCCCTCCGGCCCCGGCCCGTCCGGGGCCGGAGGTGTGTGCGGGACCGGAGGTGTGCGCGGGGGGTTCTGCGGTGGTGGGTACGGAGGCGGGTGCGGCGGTGTTCCCTTCCCGGGCCGCCGCGCCCGGACATGACGATCGCCCGGACATGACGATCGCCCGGCGGACCATCCGCCGGGCGATCGGTGGACGGCGCGCGGGCCGTGGCCGCAGTCGTCCTCAGGAGGTCATGGGCCCGCTCAGTGCAGGAAGCCTCCGAGGATGCGCTGGATGTTGTTGTTGCTGCCCGCCGACGCACCGGTGGCGGAGTTCGCGCTGTTGGTGGACCCGTTGGTGTTGTGGACATTGCCGCTGTTGTTCGGGTTGCCGTGGTTGAGGAAGTTGCCGCTGTTGAGGCTGTTGCCGCTGTGCACCGGCCCGTTGATGCAGGGGTGCGGGGACTTGGCCACCGGGGACTTGTAGTTGAAGTCCGCGAGGCGGTTGTTGCAGACCACCCCGGAGACCATGCCGGTCACGGTGCCGACATCGGCGCCTGCCACGGCCGAGAGCAGGGACTCGCCCGGAACGGTCTGCGCACGGGCCATCCCGCTGCCGAACAGCACCAGCCCGCACGCCCCGACGATACTTCCCGCCTGCACAATTCTTCTCACGTCGCTCCTCGCCGATTCGTCCTTCTGATGCCAGACGTATCGTGCTGCCGTTGCCGTCCCGCCGCCTCGTTCAACCCGCGGGGAGCAAAACGCTCGTCGGCCACAATCAGCCGGGTGGCCCAACAATTCGCGAGCGTTTCCGGGCAGGCGAAGACGTGTGCGCGGGCACGCCGGCGGCGGGTGTGCCCACGGCCGCCTACAGCACCAGCCGCTCCGGCATGGGCTGCTCCACACCGTCCAGCTCCAGCGTGCAGCGGGGCATGGAGGGGACCAGGTGCGGCTGGCGCAGCAGGACCCGGAAGGGGTGGGCGGGCTCTTCGGGGAGTTCGCCGGTCAGCACGTTCATACCGGCGCGGTGTTCCTTCCGGTAGGCGACCACCTTGCCGTCGACCAGCAGCTCGACCTCCCCGGTCCGGCCGGGCCCGACATTCACGGTGATCGAGTGATCACCCTGGTCCAGGTGGAAGTGGTGGCGGTGTCCCATGACGCACCTCCGGCGAATCGGTCCGTACCACCAGCGTGCCACCCCCGCGACCGGCAGTCCTTTCGTACCTCGCGCGCACCTCCCCGTGCCGGGGGTGCGAGCGACAATGGGGGTGGGCGCCGGACCGGCCGGTTCACGGAGTGCGGGCCGTCATGGCCTGTTCCCGGGGACCGGGCGCGGGCCCGGCAGGAGACGACGATGAACGGTTCGGTCCGTGTCGGACAGGTGGTCGGGGTGCCGCTGCGCATGCACTGGAGCGTGCCGCTGCTGGTGGGCCTGTTCGCGTACGGACTCGGCCATCAGGGGCTTCCCGTCTGGACGCCGGGCCGCTCGGATGCCGTCTACGCCCTGGCCGGTGTCATCGGGGCCGTGCTGCTCATGGGCAGCCTGCTGCTGCACGAGACGGCCCATGCGGCGACCGCGCTGCGGAAGAAGATCTCCGTCCAGGACGTGACGCTGTGGGCGTTGGGCGGTACGACCCGGATGGGGCGGCCGCAGTCCGCCCGCGCGGCCTTCGCGGTGGCCGTCAGCGGGCCGCTCACCAGCCTGGTCATCGGCGGCATCGCGCTCGGGGCCGGGTTTGGGCTGCACGGGCTGTCCGGCTGGGCGGTGCCCTCCGTCGTCCTGGCGTGGCTGGGCTGGGCGAACCTCTTCCTGGGCGTGTTCAATCTGCTGCCCGCGGTACCGCTGGACGGCGGGCGGGTGGTGCAGGCGGTGCTGTGGTGGCGCACCGGGGACCGGGACCGGGCGGATCTGGCGGCGTCCCGGGGCGGCCAGATCATGGGGCTGCTGCTGGTGGCCGCCGGCTGGATCTCCGTGCTGCGCGGCGCACCGGGCGGGCTGTGGATCGTCTTCATCGGCCTCTTCGTCATGGTCGTCGCCGGGGCGGAGCGGCGCCGCGCCGCCCTGCACACCGCGCTGCGGGGGGTACGGGTCGCCGAGGCCATGACCAGCCCGGTGGCGACGGGCGCCGACTGGCTGACCGTCCAGCGCTTCATCGACGAGGTCGTCGTGCACTCCCGCCACTCCGCGCTGCCGCTGCTCGACTTCGACGGCCGCCCCAGCGGCATCGTGCAGATCCGCCGGCTCGCGGCGGTGCCAGGGCCGAGCCGGGAGACGGTGCGGGTACGCGAGGCGGCGACCCCGCTGTCCCAGTGCGCGGTCGCCGCTCCGGACGATCTGCTCAGTGACGCGCTCGACAAGATCAGCCTGCGTACCGGGGCGCGCCTGCTCGTCGTGGACGCCGGGCACCTGGTGGGGATCGTCACCGGGAAGGACATCGTCCGGATGATGCAGCGCACCACGCTGAGCGGCAGGCGGACGGATGGACAGACCGGCGGGCAGACCGACTGACAGGGGGCGGGCAACGGGGCGGGCAGACGGGCTGACAGACCCGGCGGCCGTCGGCGGGGTACGGCTGACGGACCGGCGGCCGGACGGCCCCGCCCGCCGTCGGTGTCCTCGACGGGCGCCCGAGGGGACCGGGTGGCCACAATGGACGTACGGCAGGCCACGGGGGAGGACGGCCCGCCGTGGCGGAGTACCGCAGCACCGGAGCCGGCCCATGCCCTACCTCACCGTGACCGCCCTGAGCCACACCGGGCTGATCCGCGAGCACAACGAGGACAGCCTGGTGGCCGGCCCCTGGACGCTCTGCGGCACGGTGACCGAGAACCCGCAGACGCTGGTGTTCCCGCTCGGCAGCCCGCTGGTCGTCGCGGTCGCCGACGGGATCGGCGGACAGCCGGGCGGGGAGGTGGCCAGCGCACTGGTCGTCCGGCAGCTGGCCGCGCTGGGCCCTTCGCTGGAGGGCGAGGAGGCGGTGCGGGAGGCCCTGGACCTGTGCAACCGTGCGGTGTACGCGGCAGCCGGGCGGGACCCGGAGCTGACGACCATGGGCACCACGGTCGCCGGCGCGGTCGTCGGGGAGAAGTCCGTACGGGTCTTCAACGTCGGTGACAGCCGGGTCTTCGAGGCGGCCGGTGACGGCCTGCGCCAGGTGAGCGTGGACGACAGCCCACCGCTGTGGCCGGGGCGGCGCACCACCTCGCTCCTCACCCAGGCGCTCGGCGGCGCCCGGGAGTTCAGCGCCGTCGTCCCGCACCTCACGACCGCGCCGCTGTCCGTGGGCGACCGCTATCTGGTGTGCAGCGACGGGCTGACCGACCCCGTCCCGGAGGAGGACGTCGGCGGTCTGCTGCGGCTCCACTCCGGCGGCCGGGCCGTCTTCGAGCTGTGGAAGGCGGCCATCGAGGCGGGCGGGCCCGACAACATCACGCTGGCGCTGATCACCGTCGGGGAGTGAGGCGGGCCGGTGCGGGGCGGCGCCGGCCCGGGGCGGCACCGGCCCGGGGCAGGCCGGTCCGAGCCGGCACCGGCGGGACCCGGCCGAGGGGCGTACGGCGGCCCGCCCTCGGGATAACCCCAGCACGGCGCTCCCGGCAGCCGGATGGGCGGCGGACCGCCGCTCAACAACAGTTCCTCCATGACGACTTACCGGAAGTCTCACCTGACGGCCCACGCCCGCCGCACCCTTGTGCTCACGCTCTCCGCCGCAGCCGTCGCCGGCACCCTGGCCGCTCTCTCCCCGGCGGCCCGCGCCCAGGCCCCCGGTGCCGCGGCCCGCGCCCCCGGCACCTCGGGGCCCGCCCTCGCCTGGGGGCCGTGCGCCGGGCCCGGCCTTCCCGGGCAGGAGTGCGCCGAGCTGCCCGTACCGGTCGACTACCGCGACCCGGACGGGCCGCAGCTCCCCCTCGCCGTGTCCCGGGTGCGCAGCGACCGGCCCGCGGCCCGCCGGGGCACGCTGCTGGTGATCCCCGGCGGGCCGGGCGGATCCGGGGTGGCACGGATGGTGGCGAAGGGGAAGGCGCTGGGGAAGGAGATGGCCGGGGCCTACGACCTCGTCAGCTTCGATCCGCGGGGAACGGGCGGCAGTGCGAAGGCGGGCTGCGGACTCGGCGCCGACGACCGGCATCTGGTCGCCCTGCTGTCCTGGCCGGAGCCGGGCGGCGGCATCACGGAGAACATCGCCCGGTCCCGGCGGATCGCCGAGGCGTGCGGCCGGCACGGCGGCGCCGTGCTGCGCAGCATGTCCACCGCGAACGAGGTGCGCGATATCGACCGCCTCCGCCGGGCCCTGGGCGAGGAGAAACTGTCGGCCTGGGCCGCCTCGTACGGGGCCTACGTCGGGGCGGTGTACGCGCAGAAGTACCCGCAGCACACCGACCGCTGGGTGCTGGACAGCAGCGGTGACCCCGACCCGTCCCGGGTGGGGCGGGGATGGCGGGCGAACATGGCGGTGGGCGCGGACGACCGGTTCCCCGACTTCGCGGCCTGGGCGGCGGACCCGGCCCGGGAGGACGAGGGACTGCGGCTGGCCGAACGCCCCCAGGACGTACGGCCGTTGTTCCTCGCGCTGGCGGCGAAGCTGGACCGGGTGCCGAAGGAGTCCGCCACGAAGGGCGTCCCGCTGACCGGCAACCGGCTGCGCCAGGCCCTGCTGAGCGCCCTGGGCGGCGACCGCCTCTTCCCCCAGCTGGCCCGGCTCGTCCGGCAGGCCCAGGACCCGGCCGTGCGGCCGGTGCTGCCCGATGCCCTCGCCGGGCCGCTGCCGGACGAGCAGGCCGCGGCGGTGACGGCCACCGTCTGCAACGACGTGCGCTGGCCGGCGTCGGACGCCGTATACCGGCGCGCGGTGGCCCTCGACCGCGCCCGGCACCCGCTCACGGCCGGGCTGCCGGTGAACGTCACGTCCTGCGCCTTCTGGAAGAACGCACCGGCGCAGCAGCCCACGCGGATCACCGCCGACGGTCCGTCCAACATCCTGATGCTCCAGAACCGCCGGGATCCCGCCACGCCGTACTCCGGCGCCCTGAAGATGCGTCAGGCCCTGGGCGGCCGGGCCCGCCTGGTCACCCTGGAGCACGGCGGCCACGAGGCCTACCTGGGCAACGGCACCGCCTGCGGGGACCGGGCGGTCACCGCCTTCCTGACGACGGGGCGGCGCCCGGAGCGGGACGCGTACTGCGCCGACTGAGCCGGGCGAGGGCCGGGGCGGTGCCGGGGCCGGGGGCCGGCGGGTCCTCGGGCCGACCTCCCCAGGGGTCCCTGGGGAGACACCCCTGGCGCGGACGGGCGACATGGCTGCCGGCGTGCGCCGTGCGGGGCGGTGCCGCGTCTAGGTTGGCCGGATGAGCGCGGCAGGGAGCACCGTCCGGGCAGAAGTGCTCCTGGGCACGCTGGGGTCCGTGCTGCTGGGTGCCGGCGGATGGGGGTCCGGTGCGCTGCCGCGGGGCGTTCCTGACGGGGTGTGGGGGCGGCCCGGCGAGCCGCTGCAGTGCGTGGGCGTCGCCGTGTCGTACGCCGGGCTGGTGCTGCTGATCGCCGCGTGGTGGCGGCTGGGGAGGCGGGTCGCGGACGGGACGGCCGGCGGGTGGCGGCCGCTGCGCAGGGCGCTGTGGTGCTGGGTGCTGCCGCTGGTGCCGGGCCCGTTGCTGGGCAGCAGCGACGCCTACAGCTACCTCGCCCAGGGCGCGCTGGCGGGCCGCGGACGCGATGTGTACGCGCTGGGCCCGGCGGCGCTGGGCGGGCCGCTCGCGGCGAACGTCCCCGGGATGTGGCACGACACCCCGGCCCCGTACGGGCCGCTGTCCGTCGCCGCGGCGCGGGCCGTGGTGGCGGTCATCGGGGAACATCATGTGGTGGCCGCTGCCCTGGGGCTGCGGCTGGTGGCGGTGGCCGGGCTGGCCCTCCTGGTGTGGGCCCTGCGGCGGCTGGCGGAGGCATCGGGCTCCGGTGCGGCCGGGGCGCTGTGGGCCGGCGCGCTCAACCCGCTGGTGCTGCTGCACCTGGTCGGCGGGGCGCACAACGAAGCGCTGATGCTGGGGCTGATGGCGGCCGGGCTGCTGGCGTTTCGCCGGGGGCGCTGGGGCGTGGGGACCGTCGTCCTGACCGCGGCGGTGCTCGTGAAGGCTCCCGCCGTGGTGGCCCTGCTGTGCGCGGCGGCGGTGACCGTGGCGGGGCAAGGCGGCGGGTGGCCAAGGGTGCGGCAGGCGGCGGGGATCGCCGGGGTGGCCGCGGTCGCCCTGATGGCGGGGGTGGCGGGGTGCGGCCAGGGATGGGGGTGGCTGTGGACCCTCCGTACGCCCGCCGAGGTCCACACCCTGCTGTCCCTGAGCACGGATGCGGGCCATCTGCTGGGCTGGGCGGCGCAGGGGCTGGGGTGGGGCACCGCGGCCGGTGCGATGACGGCCGCGCGGCTGGCCGGGCTGCTGGTGGGCCTGGGGGCGGTGGGGTACTGGGTGCGGTGCGCCCCGCGGGCCGGCGCCGAGCGGGCGACGGGGGCGGCGCTGCTGGTGCTGGTGGCTGCCGCTCCGGTGGCGCAGCCGTGGTACGCGCTGTGGGCGGTGGTGCCGCTGGCGGCGGTGTCCTGGCGACGGCTGGCGGGGCGCGGCGCCCGGGCGGCGGTGGTGGGGCTGACGCTGGTGGTGATGCCCTCGGGGCAGGGGCCCACCTGGGCGAGCGGCCCGGCTGCCGTCATCGGGGGAGCGGTGGCACTGGCGGCGGTGCTGCGGTGGGCGTCTAAGGCGCGGCCGGTGCCGGCGCCGGACGCCGTCGTCCCCCGCGCAGCAGCCACCACGCGCCGGTGAGCGCGCCGAGCGGAATCTCCAGCAGATGAGTGAAGGTGGCGAACAGCAGCATGGCCGAGGCCACGGCCGCGGGGGCGCCGCCGAGGGCGACCAGCGCGACGGCGGCGGCGCACTCGGTGACGCCGATGCCGCCGGGGGTGAGGGCGATCTGGGTCAGCAGCCGGCTGGCCGCGAACACCGCCAGCGCCTCGCCCGCTCCCGTACGGGAGCCCGCCGCCTGCAGACAGGCCAGGAACAGTGCGCCCTGGGCCGCGAGGGTGGCGGCCATGCCGCACACCAGCCGCGCCCAGGAACGGCGGACGATGTCCCGGCTCTCGTCGCGCAGCCGCACCGTGAGCTGCCGGGCGCGCCGGGCGCGGTGCCGCAGCGCTCCGGCCGGCGTGGCCTGCAGACGGGCGGCGGGTGCCCGGCGGCAGCGGCGCAGCACCGGCCACCCGGCCGCGAGCGCCACCGGCAGGGCGAGGACCACCCCGCCCGCGGCCGCCGCCCAGCCGATGCCGGGTACGGGGGTCCCCACCAGCAGCAGTGCGCCCACCGCCGACAGGACCAGCCGCGCGGCCACGTTGCACACCCCGGTGAGCGCGACACACACGGCCACGGCGTGCGGCGGATGCCCCCAGCGGCGCGTCATGGCGTAGGTGACCGCGACGCCCGCACCGCCGCCGAGCGGCAGCAGATTGCTGACGGCGCTGCCGGTGCAGTGCACCAGCAGTGCCTGGCGCGGCGTCAGCCCGGGGAGTGCGGCGCCGAGTACGTAGGTGTAGCTCCACAGCGTGGCACCCGCCAGGGCGCACAACAGCGCCACCTGCGGGCCGCTGATGTGCCCGAGGTGGGCCCGGACGGCGGCCCAGTCCGTGCCCGCCGCCCTCGGCACGGCCAGGGCCAGCAGGACGAGGCCGGCGGCGGAGGAGAGCAGGCCCAGCAGCCGCAGGGCGGACTTCGGCAGGCGTGCGGTGAGCGGTGTCATCGGCCGCGTGCCGCCGCCGCGGCGCCCGGCAGGGTGGCCAGCGGATCGCGCAGGACGGGGCCCGCGGGCAGCCCGCGCTGGATGAACCACTCGGTCCCCAGCACCTGGCGGAAGGCCGGTCCGGGCAGGCGGCCCAGGGCGGCCAGGGTGCGTTCGGAGTCGCCGCCCCGGGCCTGGCTGAGGTGCGCGGACATGCTGGCGCGCTTGGCCCGCCAGTGCCGTTTGACCGGTACCCGGTGGGTGATCTCGGAGCGTGCGCCGTAGGCCTGCCGGAAGGAGTCCCGGTCGAACTCCGGCGGGAAGCGGTGGACCCAGGAGGCGGCGCGCAGTCCGCGCAGCAGGAGGGTGCGGTCGACGGTGGCCTCCAGCACCACCGGGGTGCCCGCCAGGCGGGCGGCGCGGTAGCCGACCCGGTGGACCTGGACGTGATCCGGATGCCCGTAGCCGCCGGCCGGGTCGTAGACCGTCAGCAGGTCGGCACGCTCCTCGGTGAGCAGCGCGGCCAGCCGGCCGGCCGCCTCCTCGACCTCCGCCGAGGCGAACGGCTGGGCGCCGTCGCGGACCGGGGCCGGGCCGGGGGCGTGCCCGGAGTCGGCGTAGCCGAGGAAGGCGACCCGGGAGCAGCCCAGGATCCGGGCGGAGGCGTGCGCCTCCTCGCGGCGGACCCCGCCCAGGCCGCGGTCCTGCAAGGACTTCGGTGCCAGGCCGCGCTCGCCCGCCGTGGCCAGCACCAGCACCACGCGGTGTCCTTCACCGGCCAGGCGCGCCATGGTGCCGGCGGTCAGCAGCGCCTCGTCGTCCGGATGCGCATGAAAGAACAAGCACGTATGTCTCACGAACCATGCTTTACCACCCCATACTGGGGGACTTCACGCCCCATTTCGGAAGTGCAGCCATGATCCTTCACATTTCAGACTGCTTTGCGCCGCGGACCGGAGGTATCGAAATCCAGGTCGCCGCGCTGGCCGCTGCGCAGCACCGGGCGGGCCAGGCCGCCGAGGTCGTCACCGCGACGCCCGCCGGGCCGGGGGCGGAGACGGCCCCGTGGCCGTACCCCGTGCACAGGATCAGCGCGCGGCTGCCCGGCCAGCTGCCCGTTCACCCCAGAGCGGGACACGCCATCGACCGGCTGTTGACGGCACGTCACCCACGAGTGGTGCATGTGCACCTGGGCGCGGCCTCCCCGTTCGCCTGGGCCGCGCTGGCCTGCGCCCGCCGCCGGGGCATCCCCGCCGTGGCCACCGTTCACAGCATGTGGGACCCGGTGGTGCGCGCGCTGTACCGGCTGCTGAGCCGGACCGGGCACGGCCCCACCGCTCCGGTGGCCGTGACGACCGTGAGCAGGTCGGCCGCCCGGCTGATCCGGCAGGCCCTTCCTGACGTCACCCCCCGGGTCATCCCCAACGGCATCGATGCCGCGTGGTGGCGCAGCCCGGGAGCCGCGGTCGAGCGCCAGGACGGCCGGGTGCACGTCGTCGCCGTCGGCCGGCTCGTGCCGCGCAAGGAGCCGATGGAGCTGCTGGCGGCGCTGCACTCCGCCCATGCGCGGCTGTCCCGGCGGGGCACCGCCCTGCGCGCCACGTTCGCCGGCGCCGGGCCCAGCGCGGGGCCGATACAGCGCTATCTGCGCCGCAACGGGATGGACAGCTGGATCCGCCTCGCGGGCCGGCTGCAGCCCGGGGAGGTACGGGAGCTGCTGACCGGGGCCGATCTGTTCGTCAACCCCTCCCGCCGGGAGTCCTTCGGGATCGCGGCCCTGGAGGCACGCACCAGCGGACTGCCGGTCCTGGCCCGGGCGCACACCGGCGTCGCCGACTTCGTACGGCACAACCGTGAGGGCGCCCTGTGCGGCCACTCGGCCTTCGCCCTGGCCGACGAGGTGCTGTGGCTGGCCCGTACCCCGGGGGCGCGGCGCACCCTGGCCGCCCACAACTGGGAGACCGAGCCGGTGCACTGCACCTGGCCCGTGGTCACCGAAGCGTTCGCCCACGCCTACGACGACGTCAGCCGCTGACGCACCGTCATACCGCATACGCCCGGCGGCCTCCCGGAAGCGTGGCCACCGCAACGGCCGGAAGGTTCTCATGCACCGCCTCCTCGACCGCGCCCACCGCGCCCTCTTCGCCGGGCTCTCCCTCCTCGGCCTCCGCGGCCAGGGACGGGTCCTGCACTGGTACTTCGACTGGTGGCACCGGCGGCCGGACCCGTGGGGCCTGGCCGTGGACGACTACGAGCAGTTCAAGTACGCGACGACCCTGCGGCAGCTCCCCCCTCGCCCCTACCGGCGGATCCTGGACGTCGGGTGCAGCGAGGGAGCCTTCACCCACCGCCTGGCGGCGGCGTTTCCGCAGGCGGAGATCACCGGTGTGGACATCTCGGAGCGGGCGCTCGCCCGGGCCCGCGCCTGCGCGGCAGGCCGCGCCACCCCCGCGTCCGGGGTCGGGCGGTCTCCCCGGTTCGTGCGGCTGAACATCCTCACCGCGCCACCGGAGGACCGCTTCGACCTCGTCTTCTGCGCCGAGCTGCTGTACTACCTGGGCCGGCACCGGCATCTGCGGCGGGCCTGCGCCCATCTGACACGGGCCGTGGCACCCGGTGGACTGCTGGTCCTGGTGCACCCCTGGCCGGAGTCACGCAGGTTCTGTGCGTACTTCGAGGCCGTCGCCGGGTTCCGCTGCGTGGTCGAGCAGGTGGAGCCGGATTCCTTCCGCCCGTTCGCCGTCAGCGTCTACGAGGCTCCGGCCGCGGCCCGGCGCGGGGAACCGAGGGCCCCGGGTCCCGGTGCGGAGCAGGGCCGGGGCGAGTGAGCCCCGCGGTGCATGTCCCGGCGGCCGGCCCTCCGGACGGCGGCCCTCCGGGCGGGCCCGACGGCGGCCCGCCGGGAACGCGGCCGGGCCCACGGCGTACCGAGGCGGCGCGCCGCGTCCTGGCCCGCCGTCCCGGCACCGTGCTGCTCCTCGCCGCCGCGGCGATGCTGCTGCTGGTGTGGATCCCGGCCTGCCTGCGCGTCGGCATGGTGGATCTGCGGGTCTACCGGACCGCGGCCCCGCATCTGCTCAGCGATGATCTGTACGCCTTCCGTCTGGAGCTGCCCGGCCCCGACCTGTTCCCGCTGCCGTTCACCTATCCGCCCTTCGCCGCGCTGCTCTTCCTCCCGCTCTCCTGGCCGCCGTGGCCGCTGGTGAGCGCCGCCTGGACCGCGGCCTCGATCCTGGCGCTCGGCGTCCTGGTCCACTGCTGCCTGCGGATGGCCGACCCGGCCGCGGAGCCCGGGCGGCACCGGCGGCGGGTACTGCTGTGGAGCGCCGCCCTGCTGTGGACCGAGCCGGTCGCCGTCACCCTCGCGCTCGGGCAGGTCAACCTGCTGCTGGCGGCGGGCGTCGCGTACGCGGTCGAGCGGCGCTCGGCAGCGGCGGCCGGGCTCGGCGTGGGCCTCGCCGCCGGGGTGAAGCTGGTCCCGGCCGTCACCGGCCTCTACTTCGTGGTGCACCGGCGCTGGTCGGCGGCGTGCTGGTCGGCCGCGGTGGCCGCCGTCACCGTCGCGGCCGGGTGGTGGGCGGCGCCCCGGTCCGCGGCCGGCTTCTGGCTGCACGCGGTCGGCGACGCCGCACGGGTCGGCCCGGTCGGCTCGGTGCTCAACCAGTCGGTGCGCGGGGCGCTGTCCCGCAGCCTCGGCCACGATGCCGGCTGGTCCGCCCCGTGGTGGGCCTGCGCCGTCCCGGCGGCCCTGCTGGCGCTGACGGCCGTGGTGCGCGCCGCCCGCCGCACCGATCACCTCGGCGCGCTGCTCGCCGTCCAGCTCCTCGGCCTGCTGATCAGCCCCATCTCGTGGTGCCATCACTGGGTCTGGGCCGTCGCGGCGGTCCTGTGGCTGACCCACGCGCCGCACCGGACCCGGGCCCACACCGCGGCCCTGACCGCCTGGTGCCTCGCCCTCGCCGGATTCCTCATCCACTGGCTGGCACTGGTCCAGCCGGACATCTGGCAGTTCGGCCGCCCCTGGTACCTCGCCGCGCTCGGCTGGGGCTACCCCGCCTGCGCCGTCCTCACCCTCGTCGCACTGCTGCGGCCCGTCACCGGGAAGGCAACGGGCCGGGCCCGGCCCCGGGGATCCCTCTTTTCGGCCGGGGCGTCCGGGGCCGGGGCGTCCGGGGCCCGTTCCTAGGGGGTGTCCCTGTACGTCCTATCCGTCCTGTCCGTCCTGTCCGTCGAGACGGATTCCCTTGACGGCGGTGTCGAAGACCGGCCGGTAGGTGTTCCACTGCGCGTCCGGCGCGGAAAGGTAGATCACGTACTGGGTGCCGTCGGCGCCGCTGAACGCCAGCTCCACCGCCCGGTACTTCCGTTTCTTGCCGTCGAAGGTGAACTCCCAGTACCCCGCGGGCCGTCCGCGGAAGGCCGTGGGGTCCATCCGCACCCGCTCGTAGCCCGGGTTGTCCCGGCGGGTCTGGGCCTCTTCGGTCTGCCGCCAGTGCCGCAGCGGATCGGACCCCGCGAACTGGACGATGTTGATCCGCAGCCCCACCAGCCCGGACGGGGCCACATAGGCGACTTCGCCGCCGGGCGGATCCTCGCGCTTCCAGCCGTCCCGTACGGGCAGCGAGAAGCCCTGGCCCTCCTTCTTGAGGTGGTATCCGGCGGGGAGCGGGGGAAGCGGGGAAGGACCGGGGCTTGACGGGTGGCCGGCGGAGGCGGCGCCGGACGGGTGGCTGCCCGACGCATCGGCACCGCCCCACGGCCACAGCAGGACCCCGCCGGTCACGGCGGCGGCGACCGCCACGCCCACGGTGAACCGCAGCACCGTACGGCGCTTGCGGTTGACTCCTTGCGCAGGGGCTGCGGCGGCCTGCGCCGTGTTTGCGGTGGCCACGGCGGACTGCGGCCGGGCGGGCGGGACCTCGAGGGCGGTATGTGTTCCGGAGGTGTCGCCCAGGGGGCGCTGCCCGGCGACGGTGGTGGCTCCGGCGAACTCGCCCAGGAGGCGTTCGGCCTCGTGGGCGTCCATGCGCTGTCCGGGGTCCTTCCGGAGCAGGCTCTCGATCACGGGCGCCAGGTCCCCGGCGTTGCGCGGGGCGTCGTACTCCTCGGTGGAGATGGCGTACGCCGTCTCGATCGCGGTGTCCCGGAGGAACGGCGGCCGGCCCTCGACCGCCTGGTAGAGCGTTGCGCCGAGGGACCACAGATCGGTGGCGGGACCCGGCTCGGCGATCGTGCTCCGGAGGCGTTCCGGCGCCAGGTACTGGACCGACCCGACCAACTCGCCGGTCCTGGTCAGTGAGGGCGTTCCGGACTGCACCGCGATCCCGAAGTCGGTGAGGACGATGCGGCCGTCCTTCCCGAGCAGCACATTGGCGGGCTTGACGTCCCGGTGCAGCACCCCGGCGTCGTGCGCGGCGCGCAGCGCGCCGGCCATACCGCAGCCGATCCGGGCAGCCTGCTCCGGCGACAGCGCACCGTGCCGCTTGACGAGGTCGCCCAGGGTGTCCGAGGGGACGTACTCCATGACGATGCACGGCAGACCCTCGTCGTCGACGACGTCATGCACCACGATCACATGGGGGTGGGTGATCCGGGCGGCGCTGCGGGCCTCGCGGCGGGTGCGCTCGTGGAGCGTCCGGATCTCGTCGTCGTCCAGGTGCGGCGGGACGAGCAGTTTCTTCAGGGCGACATGACGGCCGAGCAATTCGTCCTCGGCCCGCCATACCGTGCCCATACCGCCGCGGCCCACCCGTTCCAGGAGCCGGTACCGGTCGGCTACGAGCCGTCCCAGATCGGACACCGCGAGATCGTCTCCTTCGCCCGGCCGAACAGATTGCGGGAGCACCATAGCCCGGGCGATCGAGCAGCAGTGAGGGCGGCATTCCCCGGTTCCGGGCACGGCGCTCCCGTGGCAGCGGGGCAGGTCCGGGGCAGGCCTGGGCCGTGTCCGGGCAGCTGCGGCAACTGCCGCCGCGGCGCCCCGCGTTCGCGGGGGCCGGCTGCGGGCCGGCTGCGCGCCGGGTCCGGGCCGGGCCGTGGTCCGGCTGCGGGCGCGCACCGGATGGCGCCATGCCGGCGACGCGATGGTGGCGCAATGGTGGTGCAGTGGCGCCATCCGTCGCCACGGTGGCAGCACTTAATGCCATCGTGGCGCCACAAAGGCTTGCGTTGGCGTCACCGTGGTGCCACTATGGCGTTATGGACCTCACGCCGTATGTCGACAACCTCCGGCACGAGCTCGCGGTCGCCGCGGACGCAGGCGGAGACGAAGCCCGTGCCCTGGCCGAACGACTCACCACGCCCCTGGAGTCGGCCACCCGGCTCATCCTGCTCAACGCGCTGTCCTCCGCCATGGCCGAGGTCACCCGCGAGCTGGCACCGGGCTCGGTCGACGTACGGCTGCGCGGACTCGACCCCGAATTCGTGGTGACACCCTCGCCGGAGCCGGCCCAGGAGCCGTACGGGGAGGCCGAGGCGCCCGAGGGTGTGTCGGGCGGCGGGCGGGCGCCCGTGTCCGCCGTCCCCGCGGACGGCGACGAGGGCGGCACCGCGCGGATCAACTTCCGCCTGCCCGCCCACCTCAAGAACCGGGTCGAGGACGCCGCGGGCCACGAGGGCCTGTCGGTCAACGCCTGGCTGGTACGGGCCGTCGCCACGGCCCTGGAACCGGGCGAGAGCCCCCGCTCCGCCGGCCGCAGCCGCCACCGGGGCCAACAGGGTTACACCGGCTGGGTCCGTTAGAGACCCGCGCCGGCCGGCCTTCCCCGGCGTATCGCGCCACCGCGCCACCGCGCACCCATCACCTCACCACCTCTCACCACCACCACCTCTCGCCACCACCACTTCGCACCGCGCCACTTCTCATCTCACCCGCCCTACCAGCGGGAATGCACACCACAGCCATGAGGACGGGACAGCCATGCCTGCTTTTGACACCCCCGAACCGATCTCCGTCACCCTCGAATTCGACATGGGATCCGCCCGGATCACCGCGAGCAAGCGCACCGACACCGTCGTCGAGGTGCGCCCGAGCGACGCCACCGCGGACGCCGACGTACGGGCCGCACAGCAGACCAAAGTCACCTGCTCCGGCGGCAAGCTGGTGGTCAAGGGACCCAGGAAGCGCTCCCTCTTCGGCAAGTGCGGCTCGCTCGACGTGACCATCGAGCTGCCGGCCGGCTCGGACGTCCTGGGCACCTCGCCGATGGCGGACTTCACCTGCGCGGGCCGCCTCGGCGAGTGCCGGCTCAAGACCTCGCTAGGCGATCTCCAGCTGGACGAGGCGGAGGCCGTGAACCTGCGGACCGACTACGGCGACATCCGGCTGGCGCGGGTGACGGGAGACGCCGAGCTCGTCGCCGCGGGTCTGATCGAGGCCGGGGAGATCGCGGGCGCCGCGCTGGTCAAGAACGGCAACGGCGCGACCACGATCGGCGAGGTCACCGGCGCCCTGCGGGCGACCGCGTCCAACGGCCTGATCTCCGTCGGCGTCGCGCACGCCGGGGTCGAGGCCAAGTCCGCCAACGGCGCCATCCGGATCGGTGAGGTGGCACGCGGCCGGGTCGTCCTCCGGGCCGCGGCGGGCGACCTGGAGGTCGGGATCCGTAAGTCCACCGCCGCCTGGCTCGATGTGGCCACCGGTGTCGGCACGGTGCGCAACTCCCTCGGACCGTCCGACGGTCCTGGCGACGCCGCCGAGACCGTCGAAGTACGCGCCCACACCAGCCTCGGCGACATTGTGATCCGCCGCTCCTGACCACCGGCCGCCGACGGCCCGTGACCAGCGACCGCCGGGCGCTCGTGACCACCGGCCACCCACCGCTCGTAGCCGCCGACGGCCCGCCACATCGCAGAACTCGGAACTCGAAGAGGAACTGTCATGATCATGAAAAGCACGGAAAGCCCGCCCCGCCCACCGGCGTCCCGCCCACCGGCGATCACCGCACGCGGATTAGCCAAGTCCTACGGCGACAAGGTCGTCCTGGACGGCATCGACCTGCACATCCCCGAGGGCACGGTGTTCGCCCTGCTCGGGCCCAACGGCGCGGGCAAGACCACCACCGTCCAGATCCTCTCCACCCTCATCCCGGCAAGCGCCGGCCAGGCACAGGTCGCGGGCCGCGACCTGGTCAGCGAGGCCGACGCCGTACGCGCCGCCATCGGCGTCACCGGCCAGTTCTCGGCGGTGGACAACCTGCTCAACGCCCGGGAGAACCTGCTCCTCATGGCGGACCTGCACCATCAAAGCCGCCGCGAAGGCCGCCGCCGCGCCGACGAACTCCTGCAGCGCTTCGAGCTGACCGAGTCGGCCGCCAGGCCCGTCGCCACCTTCTCGGGCGGTATGCGGCGCAAGCTCGATCTCGCGATGACCCTGGTCGGCGACCCGCGCCTGATCTTCCTCGACGAGCCGACCACCGGCCTCGATCCGCGCAGCCGGCGCACCATGTGGGAGATCATCCGCAGTCTGGTCGCCGAGGACGGCGTCACCGTCTTCCTGACGACGCAGTATCTGGAGGAGGCGGACCAACTCGCCGACCGGATCGCCGTCCTGGACCACGGCAAGCTGGTCGCCGAAGGCACCGCGGACGAGCTGAAGCAGCAGATCCCCGGCAGCCATATCCGCCTCAAGCTCGCCGACGCGGACCGCCTGGCATCGGCCGCCGCCCTCTTCACCTCGGCCGCCCGCGACGACGAAGCGCTCACCCTGCACATCCCCGGCGACGGCAGCATCCCCGCCCTGCGCACCGTCCTCGACACTCTCGACCGCGCGTCCGTGGAAGCCGAGGCGCTCACCGTGCACACCCCTGACCTCGACGAGGTCTTCCTCACCCTCACGGGCCGGCCCCCGCAGCCCGGCGCCGCCGCCAACTCTCTGGAGGGGCACGCCCGATGAGCACGCTCCCGTACGCGATGCGCGACTCGATGACGATGCTGCGCCGCAACCTCAAGCGCGCTCGGCGCTATCCCTCCCTGACGCTCTCGGTCGTCGCCATGCCGATCGTGATGCTGCTGCTCTTCGTCTACGTCTTCGGCGGGGCGCTCGGCACCGGCATCGGACTGCCGGGTGCGGCGAACGGCCGCGGCGCGTACGTCAACTACGTCGTTCCCGGCATCATCCTGATGGCCGTGACCTCCGGTGCCATCTCGACGGCCGTCTCGGTCTCCACCGATATGACCGAAGGCATCATCAACCGCTTCCGCACCATGGCGATCTCCCGCGCCTCCGTCCTGACGGGCCATGTGGTCGGCAGCGTCATCCAGACCATGCTCAGCCTCGTCCTGGTCATCGCCGTCGCACTGGCGGTGGGTTTCCGGCCGGACGCCACTCCCGTCAGGTGGCTCGCCGCCCTCGGCCTGCTGGCCCTGCTCGCCTTCGCGCTCACCTGGGTGGCGGCCGCGATGGGCATGGTGGCCAAAACCGTTGAGTCCGCGAGCAACGCCCCCATGCCGCTCACCTTCCTGCCCTTCCTCGGCAGCGCCTTCGTCACCCCCGACTCCATGCCGGCCGGGCTGCGCTGGTTCGCCGAATACCAGCCCTTCACCCCGCTCAACGAGACGCTGCGCGGCCTCCTGCTGGGCACGGAGATCGGCACCAACGGCGTCATAGCCCTGGCGTGGGGCGTCGCGCTCAGCCTGGCCGGCTACCTGTGGGCGCGGGCTGCCTTCCGGCGCGGCGCCACCCGCTGAGCGCGACCCCGCGCCTGAGGCGCCTCCCGTTCACGGCCGGCACCTCACCTTTCCTCGCACCTCACCTTTCCTCGCGCCTCGCCTTTCCTCGCGCCTCAACGCACGGTTCCGCGCGCCGCACCCTTCCTCTCGCCTCACCCTTCACCGCACACCACGGTGTGCTCCGCACCCCGCATCGGAGGACAGCCATGCCCCTGCACCCCGAACACTGCGAGCCCGAACTCTCCGCCCCTGGACACTCCGCCCCTGGACACTCCGCCCCTGAACTCTCCGCCCCCGAACACAGCGGCCCCGTGACGCTGCCGACCGCCCGCCCCGCGGGCTGCCCCTTCGATCCGCCCGGCGATCTGGCGGCACTGCGCACGGAGCGTCCGCTCACCCGGATGCGCTTTCCCGACGGACACGTGGGCTGGCTGGCCACCGGCTACTCCGCGGTCCGCGCGATCCACGCCGACCCCCGCTTCAGCTCACGCTACGAGCTGCTGCACTACCCGTTCGAGGGCGGCTACACCGGCGAACTGCCCCCGGCACCGGTCGGTGACCTCACCGGGCTCGACGCTCCCGAGCACACCCGCTACCGGCGTCTGCTCATGGGCAAGTTCACCGTCCGCCGGATGCGCCTGCTCACCTCCCGCGTCGAGGAGATCACCACCGAGCACCTGGACGCCATGGAGCGCCAAGGGCCGACGGTGGACCTGGTCGAGGCGTTCGCCAAGCCCATCCCCGCGCTGATGATCTGTGAACTCCTCGGTGTCCCCTACGCCGGCCGAGAGGTCTTCCAGCGTCATGTGGCGACGGTGATGACCCAGAGCGCCACGACGGACGAGGTGGTCGCCGCCATGGCCGCGCTGCAGAACATCCTGGCCGAGCTGGTGTCGGCCAAGCGCGCCGAACCCACCGACGACCTGCTCAGCGACCTCACGACCACCGACCTGACCGATGAAGAACTCGCCGGCATCGGGAGCTTCCTGCTCGCCGCCGGCCTTGACACCACCGCCAACATGCTCGCGCACGGCACCTTCGCGCTGCTCTCCCACCCGCACCAACTCGCCGCCCTGCGTGCCGATCCGGGCCTCGCCGACCAGGCGGTCGAGGAGCTGTTGCGCTACCTGAGCATCGCCCACACCAGCGCGCGGTCGGCGCTGGAGGACGTCGAGCTGGAGGGCCAATTGATCAAGGCGGGCGAGACGGTCGTCCTCTCGATCGAGGCCGCCAACCGCGACCCGGAGCGGTTCCCCGACCCCGGCACCCTCGATCTGCGCCGCAAGGCCACCGGGCATCTGTCCTTCGGCCACGGCATCCACCAGTGCCTGGGCCAGCAGCTGGCCCGCGTCGAGATGCGGGTCGCGTTCCCCGCGCTCGTCACCCGCTTCCCGACGCTGCGGCTGGCCGTCCCACCGGAGGACGTCCCCCTGCGCCACCGGATGAACATCTACGGGGTGCACCGGCTCCCCGTCACCTGGGACGAGCGGTAGCCCCGCCGGTCCGCCCGGCGGGGGGCGCGTCTGCCGCACGTCGCACACGGCACACGGAGGAACCCGCTCGCACTCCCGTACGTCTTCCCGCGTACGTGTTGGCGTAGACGGTCCCTGGAGGAACCCGGTGGAGCACAGGATGTTGGGGCAGCGGTACGAGCTGGTGGAGCAGCTCGGGCACGGCGGGATGGGAACGGTCTACCGCGCCGTCGACCACCGGTTGCGCCGTACCGTCGCCGTGAAGACCCTCTCCGCCGAGCTGGCGCTGCAGCCCGAATTCCTCACCCGGTTCCAGCGCGAGGCGCATGCCGCCGCCGCGCTCAACCACCCGGGGGTGGCCACCGTTCATGACGTGGGGGAGGACGCGAGCGGCGGTGCCGCCGAGCCCTACCTGGTCATGGAGTACGTGGAGGGCAGAACCCTCAGCCAGGTCCTCAAGGACGGCGCGCTGCCGGTGGCCCAGGCCCTCGACCTCACCGGCCAGGTACTGGACGCCCTGGAGCACAGCCACCGGCACGCCATCGTGCACCGGGACATCAAGCCCGCGAATGTCATGCTCACCGGCGCGGGCAAGGCCAAGGTCGTCGACTTCGGCATCGCCAAGGCGCTCAGCGAGGCGGCCACCCGCCTGACCGGCACGGGCGTGGCGGTCGGCACCCCCGCCTATCTGGCCCCGGAGCAGATCAACGGCGGCGAGACCGATCACCGTACGGACCTCTACGCCGTGGGCTGTCTGCTCTACGAACTGCTGACGGGCCGTCCCCCGTACACCGGGGATTCCCCGTTCTCCGTGATGCACCAGCATCTGTCCGCGGAGCCGGTCCCGCCCTCCCGGCTCCGCCCCGAACTGCCGCCCGCCGTCGACGCGGTGATCGTCCGCGCGCTGCACAAGGGCCGGGAGGACCGCTTCGCGAGCGCATCCGCGATGCACGAATCACTCGCCGAAGCCGCCCGTGCCACCACACCGTCTCCCCCCGTCCACACCCCCGTCCGCACTCCCACCGCATTCGACCCGGCCGCCGCCGGCCACGCTCCACGGGGACAGGCCGCACCCGGCCACGCCGCACCCGGCCATGTCGCTCCGAACCACTTCGCACCCGGCCACGCCACCGGGGGCCCCGCCCCGGCGGCTGCCGCCTCCGCCACCCCCTCCGGCAGCGGGCCGGAAGCGTCCCCACCCCCTCCCACCCGCCGCAGACCGGCCCGCGTGGTCTTCCGGCCGACGGCCGAAGGCGCGGTCGCCCTGCTCGGCTGCTTCCTCTCCCTGGTGATATCCCGGACCGACATGATCGAGGTCGGCCAGTTCAACCGGGTCGCGCTGCTCGCCGCCGTCGCCGGGGCGGTGCTCCTGCTGTGGTCGGCACGGCTCGCCTGCGCGGTGTCCTGGGGCCCGGTGGCGGAAGCCGTGGCCGCATGGTCCGAACTCTCCCGCGGCACCATCGGCTGGGAAACCCGCTACGTCATCATCGCCCTGGTCCTGGCCCTCGTCGCCGCACTGTGCCTGGCGGCCGGCTACAAGGACGACCACGCGGGCGGATTCGCACTCGTGGCCTTCTGGTTCACCGCCCTGACCGCCGTCTGGTTCTTCCTCGACGACCTCCACAAGATCGGCGTGTTCTACGTCCTGCTCCTCGGCGTCACCCTCACCATCGGCACCCAGGCCCTCAAGTCCCGCACCCGCGCACCGTCGGCCGGCCGCCTCACCGCCCCACCCGGCACGGCCGCCGCACCGAAACCGCCGGAACACCTCCGCACCGCCCACCGCCGGCCACGAAAGCCGGCCGACCAGCACGCCCGCGGGTAGCGGGAGTTGCGGCGGTGGCAGTCCCGGCCCTCGCCCGGGCGGCGTGGCACCGTTCCGACCCCGCAGGGCTCTCCTCACCACCTCACTCCGCGCGCAGGAAGCGGCGCAGAATGAGCCGGAGCGTGGGTAGGTGGCCGGCCGGATCGAAGGCCGGGGCGGTGGCTGCGCTCGTGCAGAGCGAGGAGATCAGGGCCAGGACCCACGACGCGGCGCTGTCCGGGTCGAGTTCGGGATCGATCTGACCGGCCGCGGCGGCCCTGGTGAGCAGTCCCGCGATGGTCGCGTGCTCATCGGCGCTGTCGCGGCTGAGCAGCGTCTCGAGTTCGGGGTCCCGGTATGCCTGGACCATGGCTTCCATGACCAGTGGGGGCGTCAGGGGGTTGGTGGCCGGGGCGGCGAGGAGGTCCACGATCTCCAGCAGGGCGCCCCACGGGTCATCGGCGGCCAGCGCCTGCGCAAAGCGTTCGGCCTTGTCGTCCCCCTCGCTCTCGAAGACGGCGAGGAAGATCGCGCGCTTGTTGGGGAAGTAGGGGAACAGGTTGCCCGCGCTCATGCCGGCGGCCCGGCAGATCTCCGCGGTCGTCGTGCGCTCGAAACCCTTGGTGGCGAGCAGGTTCCTCAGCGCGTACGGGTGCCTGTGTACGGACACCTGCGTGCGGGCGCCTGTGTGCGGGCGCCTGTGTGCGGGCATCCGCGTGCGGGCACCCGCGTGGGATGCCCGCGGCGGAGCCATCGGGTCGGGTGACGGTCAGTTGACGCAGACGAGTCCCAGCACGCACAGATGCGTCGGGGAGGTCGGCTCGGCGGACGGGGCGGTCGGGTCGCTCGGCGTGGTCGACGTGGGGGGCGCCGTGTGCGTCGGTGAGGTGCCGGTGCCGGCCGAGTGTCCGGTGGGAGCGGGGGCGGCGGTCGTCGTCGGTGCCGCGGCACCGGAGCGGTGGGCGGGTGACGTCCCGGCCGCGGTGGGCGTCGAGGCGTGCGGCGCCGCGTTGTGAGAGGCGGGGGAGTGTGCCGGGGTGGCGGAGTGCTGCTGCCGGACCGTCGTGGCCGCGGTCGGGGCGGCGGCGGGGGCGCTCTGCTGCCGGTCGGCCGCATGGCGCGGGTGCGTAGCGGGGTGCCGGGATGCCTCGGTGTCCGGCTGCTCCGACGACGAGGCGGCCGCTTCCGTACGGGGCGAGCCCACGTTCCCGGGCTCCGGCGCCGAGGACGCCTGTGCATGGCCGGCGGACGGTTTGTTCTGCAGCAGTGAGACGGTCAGGCCTCCGCCGACAAGGGCAAAGGCCGTGGCGGCCGCGGCCCGGCGCCGGTGCTTCTTCCAGCGCGCCAGCTGCCGACGCCGGGCCGCCCGGCCCTGGCCGGTGGCAGCGGCCGCTCCGGTACCGCCGGACGCACCGCCCTCGGCAGCGTCCGCCCGCACCTCATCGTCGTCGAAGGCGCTGCTGCCCAAGGCGCTGCTGCCCAGGGCACTGGCACTGCTGCCCAAGGCGCCGCTGTCGGGGGCACCGCTGTCGAACGGCGCGCTGTCGAACGGCGTGGCGGCGGACGGTACGGCATCCGACGGCGCGGCAGCGGAAGGGCCGGCTGCGGACGGCTGAGTGCCGTGCTGCCGAGGGCGCTGAGGGGCGCCGAGGCCGGCGGCTTCCTCCGCACGCCATGCCTCCCACGCCGCGGCAGCGGCCTTCGCGCGCTGCAGGCGCTGGCTGGGCGGGGCGATGTCCGGAGCGTAATCGCCGCATCCCGGGCAGACGAGTGCCCCGTTGAGACTCCGGCGGCACGACGAGCAGTAGTCCATCTGCGATCTTTCTGTGCTGACTGCGCCGCCAAGGACGCCGGCGACCTGATCAAGTTCGCACGCGGGATCGAGCGGGCTGTAACGCTAACGGCACCCCCCGAGGGCGAAGCGAAGGGCCTGTGACGCTTCGGTGCAGATTCCTCACCAGTGGCCCTTGGTGTGCCTTGGCACTCCGGACATGTGGCGACGAATCCTGTGATGGGCCTGTGGACGCGGACCGCAGCAGGTGCCAGGGGGTGGCCAGGGGCGGGGTCGGTGGCGTCGGTGGCCACCGACCCCGTCCCTCACCCACCGGGTGGAGTTTTCTCCACCCGGAAGACGGGATGTGGCGCCCGTGCGCGGTACGGCCCCGCTCCGCTTGGCTGGAGGGGACGCCGTGGCCGCGACCGTGCACGGAGTCACGGGGCACGGAGTCACGGGGGTCCGGGGCCACGGCGTCATGGGGTCAAGCGTCCAGGGGGAAAAGTGTCCGTCACCGGAGTCGGCGTCGAGCAGGCCGTGACGCTCAGTGCGGTGGCCAGGCTGTACGGCCGCGGCGAGCGCCGGGTGTCCGCCCTGCGTGGTGTGCACTGCGCCTTCGCCCGTGGATCGTTCACCGCGGTGATGGGGCCCTCGGGCTCGGGCAAGAGCACCCTGCTCCAGTGCGCGGCGGGCCTGGACCGCCCCACCTCGGGGCGGGTGTTCATCGGCCGCACCGACATCAGTGCGCTGTCCGAGACGGAGCTGACCAAGCTGCGCCGGGAGCGGATCGGCTTCGTCTTCCAGTCCTTCAACCTCATGCCGTCGCTGAACGCGCGCAAGAATGTGGCGCTGCCGCTGCGGCTGGCCGGGCAGCACCCGGGGCGCGCACAGGTGGACGCCGCGCTCCGGCAGGTGGGGCTGGGCGACCGGGGCGGCCACCGGCCGGCTGAGCTGTCCGGCGGCCAGCAGCAGCGGGTGGCCATCGCCCGCGCGCTGATCAGCCGGCCCGAGGTGCTGTTCGCCGACGAGCCGACCGGCGCCCTGGACACCCACACCAGCCGTGAGGTGCTGGGCCTGCTGCGGTCCGTGGTGGACCAGGCCGGGCAGACGGTGGTCATGGTCACCCACGACCCGGTCGCCGCCTCCTGGGCGGACCGGGTGCTCTTCCTGTCCGACGGGGCGGTGCACGGCGAACTGGCGGGCCCGACGGTGGCCGCGGTGAGCGAGCACCTGGCACAGCTGGGCGGCTGACCCATGGTGTCCCTCGCTCTGTCGACCCTGCGCGCCCGGTGGGCGCTGTTCGCCGGCACCTTCCTCGCGCTCTCGCTCGGCGTCGCGCTGATCGCCGCTACCGGGCAGGTCCTCGACGCCACCCGGGGCACGTCGAAGCCCGGCGGTCCCGGGCGCTACGACGCCGCAGCCGTGGTGGTGCGGGCCGGTCAGTCGTTCACCGTCGGCTTCGGCAGCGGGGACGGCGCGTACGACGAGCGCCGGACGGCCACCTCCCCGCACCGCCTGGGCGACGTGCGGCGGATCGCCGACGCCATCCGTGCGGTGCCCGGTGTGCGGCGGGCCGTCATCGACCGTTCGCTGCCCGCACGGGTGGTGACCGGCCACGCCGTTGGCCCGTCCGCCTCGTCCGACTCTTCTGACCCGTCCGCCCCGTCCACGCCGTCGGACCGCCCGGTCGGCCACGGCTGGTCGAGCGCCCCGCTCACGCCCTTCCGCCTCACCCGGGGCCACCCGCCCGCCGGCGACGGGGAGGTGGTGCTCGCCGCCGCGCTGGCCGAGCGCGCCGGGGCCGCCGTGGGCGACAAGGTCGCCGTGGTGACCCCGCGAGGCCGGCAGCGGATGACCGTCGCCGGTATCGCGGCGCCGCCCGGCACGGACGGGGTGCCCGGCGAGGCCACCGTCTTCTTCGCCGACGACACCGCACAGCGGCTGTCGGCCGACCCGGACCGGGCGGACGCGGTGGCCGCTCTCGCCGCGCCCGGCACCTCCGCCACGGCCCTCGCCGGCCAGGTCCACGCCGCGCTGCCGGACCCGTCCCTCACGGCCGCGGCCGGCCCGGCCAAGGGCGGCCACCCGGCCGCCGCCTCGCGCGCCGCGGCGCTCGGGGACGTCGCCACCCTGCTCGCCGTGATGGCGGTGATCGCCGGCTTTGTCGCGGTCTTCGTGGTGTCGGGCACCTTCGCCTTCGCGGTCGCCCGGCGCCGCAGGGAACTGGCCCTGCTGCGCACCGTGGGGGCCACCCCGCGCCAGGTACGCCGCATGATCATGGCGGAGTCGGGGCTGCTGGGCGTCGTCGCCTCGGCCGCGGGCTGCGGCCTCGGGATCTTCGGCGGGCGGCTGCTCGCCGCGGTGCTCTCCTCCTTCGGTATGGCGCCCGAGGACTTCGACGTCCCGGTGTCCCCCGCGGTCCTGCTGATCAGCTTCTTCGCCGGGCTCGGCGTCGCGCTGCTCGGTGTCTTCGCCGCCTCGCGCCGGGCCGCCAAGGTCCGCCCGGCCGAGACCCTGCGGGACGCCGCGGTGGAGACCCGGGTGATGACGACGGGCCGGTGGATCACCGGGTCGCTGTTCCTGGCCGTGGCCGTGCTGCTGCTGATCATGCTGCCGCAGGCGGGCAGCGACGGCGCCGTGGTGATCTCGCTGGTGCTGACCGAGATCCTGGTCGTGGCGATGGTGGCCTTTGCCCCGCTGCTCGTTCCGCCGCTGGCGCGGGCGGCGGCCCTCCCGTCGGCCGCGCTCACCCGCGTCACCGGCGCGCTGGCCGGTGACCACGTCCGTGCCGCGGTGCGCACCACCGCCTTGGCCGCCGCTCCCATCCTGGTCACGGTGGCCGTCGCCGGCTCCCTCATCGGCGTCACCCGCGCGAGTGCGGCGACCACCGTCGCCGACGACCGCGCGCACCTGAAGGCCGATGTGGTGGTGGCCGCCGCCGACGGCGGCACGGGCACCGGCCTGCCCGCCGCCGCGCTGCGCGACCTGTCCTCGGTCCCCGGCGTACGGACCGTCTCGCCGGTCGACGGGACCAGCGGCTTCCTCGTCGGCTCCCGCTATGTGATGGTGAGCGGCATCGGCGCGGTGGACCCGGCGCGGCTGTCCGGCGCCCTCCGGCTGGACGTGGCCAGGGGTTCGCTGGGCGCCCTGCGGGGCGACGCCGTGGCGGTGACGAAACCGGTCGCCGGACAGCTGGGCTGGAAGGCGGGCGACGACGTCGAGGTCTACCTGGCCGACGCCACGAAGGTACGGGTCAAGGTCGCCGTGGTGATCAGCTCGTCGGCGGGCCTGCCCGCGGTGCTGTTCCCGCGGGACGCGCTGGCCCGGCACGCGCCCGACACGATGGCGGGCGCCGCCTACCTGTCGCTGGCGCCGGGCACGGACCGGGCCGCCGTGACGGCCGCCGCCGGAAAGATCGCGGACGCATACGGCGCATCCGCGCACGACCGGGACGACTGGCTGGCGCAGCGCGCCTTCGCCACGCACGAGGAGGGCCGCATCCTGGTCCTGGTACTGCTCGGCATGTCGCTGCTCTACACCGGCATCGCCATCGCCAACACCCTGGTCATGGCGGCCGGGGAGCGGGCCGAGGGCATCACGCTGCTGCGCAGGCTCGGTGCGACCCGCGGGCAGGTGCTGCGCACCGTCGTGTGGGAGACGCTGACCGTGGTGGCCGTGGGCGGGGCACTGGGCGTGCTCGCGGGCGGGGTGACGATGCTCGGCACGAGCCGGGCGCTGTCCGAGTCCGGCGAACCGGCCGAATTCCCCGTGCCCTGGCAGGAGATGGGGGCGGTGCTGGCCGGCTGCCTGCTGGTCGCCCTGTCGGCCGCCCTCGTGCCCACCCTTCTCCACCTGCGCTCCTCCGCGGACCCGGCCGGGAACGCCAAGGCGCCCGGCACGCGGGACCCGGCGCCGACGGGCGTGGGGTGAGGCGGCGGCGCCCGTTTCCTTCCCGAGGCCGTACGGGCCTGCCGGGCGTGCCTGCGCCGCACGGGCCTGCCGGGCACGCCCGCTGCGGGCCTTGCACCCGAGGCCTTACCTCCCGAGTCCTTACCGCCCGAGTCCTTACCCCCGAGGCCGTACGGGCCCGCCGGGCAGCCCCGCGGCGGGCCTTACCGTGGGCGGGGTGAGTTCCTCTCCCACCTGGCGGGCCATGACCCGGAGCCCCGTCAACTTCCTTACCTCCGCGGCGCCTTGGCGTGCACTCGGCTACCTCGCCTCCTCCGCCCTCGTCGGGCTTGCCTCGCTGGTCGTGCTGGGCGGCGTTCTGGTGTGCGGGCTGCTGCTGTCGGTGCTGGGGATCGGGCTGGTGCTGCTGGCGGGCTCGGTACTCCTCGGCATCCCGCTGGCCGCGCTGGAGCGCCGCCGGCTGCGGCTGCTGGAAGGGCCGCACACGGACCGGCCGGCCGGCCCGCACGAGGCCGTCGCCCGGCCGGGGCTGTGGCCGTGGCTGACCACCCGGCTGCGGGAG
Organism: Streptomyces sp. NBC_00400; assembly: GCF_036048035.1. NCBI lineage: Bacteria > Bacillati > Actinomycetota > Actinomycetes > Kitasatosporales > Streptomycetaceae > Streptomyces > Streptomyces sp. NBC_00400. The sequence goes on from NZ_CP107940.1 coordinate 4,296,596, forward strand.
CCCGCAACCTGGCGGGAGTTCAGCTACGCCCTGGTCTTCGCGGTGCTGCTCTCCTTCGTGAACCTGGCCCTGCTGACCCTGACCGGTCTGCTGGTCGCGCTGGTCGTCGCCCCGGTCCAGGTGGCCGTCGCGTCGGCGCAGCCCGAGGCGCTGGTGCTCACCGGCATCGGGATCGCCGGGCTGCCGGTGGCCGCGTACGTCCTGGGCGCTGCGGCCGCCGCGCAGTCATGGTTCGTCCGGCTGATGCTGGCCCCCAAGGAGGGCGAACAGGCCGACCGCGTCCTGGAGCTGACCCGCTCGCGGGCCCGGATGGCCGACGCCTTCGAGGCGGAGCGGCGCCGTATCGAGCGCGATCTGCACGACGGGGCACAGCAGCACCTCGTGGCACTGGTCATGACGCTGGGCCTGGCCGAGCTGGAACTCGGCGCCGCGGATCCGGCGGCCGGCAAGGGCGGCGAACTGGTCTCCCGGTCCCGGCGCGAGGCGAAGCAGGCGCTGGACGAACTGCGCGACCTGATCCGCGGCATCCACCCGCAGGTCCTCACCGACCACGGCATCGCCGCGGCGGTGTCCGAGGTCGCGGTCCGCTGCCGGGTGCCGGTCGCCGTCGATGTGGAGCTGGCCGGGCGGCTGCCCGCACAGATCGAGGCCACCGCCTACTTCTTCATCAGCGAGGCACTGACCAATGTCGTCAAGCACAGCGCGGCCGCCACCGTCACGGTGCACGGCCGGCTGGCCGCGGGCCGGCTGTCCGTCACGGTCACCGACGACGGCACCGGCGGCGCCGAACTCCGTGACGGCGGCGGGCTCCAGGGCTTGGCCGACCGGGTCGCGGTGGTCGATGGAAGACTGACGCTGTCCAGCCCCCGCGGTGGTCCCACCGCCCTCAGCCTGGAGATTCCGTGCCGGCACCGTCACTCCGTATCGTCTTAGCCGAGGACTCGGCCCTCGTCCGCGAAGGGATCGTCGAGCTGCTGCACCGGTTCGGCCACCGGGTGGTCGGCGCGGTCGGCGACGCCGACTCCCTGGTCACGGCGGTGCGGGAGTGTTCCCCGGACATCGTCATCACCGACGTACGGATGCCCCCGGGGCACGGCGACGACGGGCTGCGCGCCACGGTGCAGCTGCGCCGGCACGACCCGGACCTGCCGGTGCTGGTGCTCTCCCAGTACGTCGCGAACGCTTATGCCACGGAGCTGTTCACCCCCGGCAGGGTGCCCCACCGCCAGAGCCGCGCCGGTCTCGGTTACCTGCTCAAGGACCGGATCGGCGAACTCGGCGACTTCGCCCAGGCCGTCGAACGGGTCGCCGCGGGGGCCATGGTGATCGACCCCCAAGTGGTCCAGCACCTGCTGATGGAGCGCGACCGGCGCCACCGGTCCCAGCTCCTGTCCGCCCGCGAACAGGAAGTGCTCGGCCTGATGGCCCAGGGTTACTCCAACGCCATGGTGCGGGAAGCCCTGCACATCAGCGACGGCGCGGTGGCCAAACACGTCGGCAACATCTTCGCCAAGCTGGGACTGTCCCCCGAGGACGGCAACCGCCGGGTGCTTGCGGTGCTGGCCTATCTGCGCGACGAGTGACCTGCGCCCGTCGGCCGCCGGCCGGCCTTCTCCGGCCGGCCCCTGGTGCTCCGGTCGCGCCCCCACCTCCTACTTCTCAACCGCCAACTCATCTGCCGCAAAGGCAACGAACACTCGCGCTAATGTGCGCCCGTGAGTCTCTACGTCGTTATTGGATTCGGGCCCGCCGGTGCGGCCACCGCTCGGCTGCTGGCCGAAGAGGGGCATGCAGTAAGGGTCGTCACCAGGTCGGGCCGAAGCCTTGAGCCGGGCATCGAGCACCTCGCCTTGGACGCGGCGGACAGCGAGCGGCTGAGCGAGTCCGCACAGGGCGCGGCCGCGATCATCAACTGCGCCGGGCCGCCCTACCCGCGCTGGGCGAGTGACTGGCCACCGCTGGCCGCGTCGGTCTGCGCGGCGGCCGAGGCGACCGGCGCCGTACTGGTCATGCTGGGCAACCTCTACGGCTACGGCCCGGTGGACCACCCCCTGACCGAGGAGCTGCCGCTCGCGGCGACCGGCCCCAAGGGGCGGGTGCGCACCGCCGTGTGGGAACAGGCGCAGAAGCTGCACGAGCAGGGTCGTATCAAGGCGGTCGAGGTGCGGGCCTCGGACTTCTTCGGGCCCGGAGTGACCGACGGGGGGCACCTGGCCGCGCGGGTCATGCCACGGCTGCTGGACGGCAAACCGGTCTCCACGCTCGGGGATCCGGACGCCCCGCACAGCTGGAGCTATCTGCCCGATGTGGCCAGGGCCCTGGTCGAGATTGCGGGCGAGGAACGGGCCTGGGGACGGGCCTGGCACGTCCCGACACAGCCCGCGCTCTCCGTCCGGGAGATGGCCGACCGCCTTGCCGCCCGGTCGGGGACGGGACCGGTCGCCGTGCGCAGGCTGCCGCCCGCCGTGCTGGGCATCGTCTCGCTTGTCTCCCCGCTGCTCCGCGAACTGAAGGAGATCCGCTATCAGTTCGACCACCCGTTCCTAGTCGATTCCAGCGCCTACGAAGCCGCATTCGCGGTACGGGCCACGCCCCTCGACGAGCAGATCAAGGCGACGGTGGACTGGTGGCGCGAGCGACGGGCCGCCACCGGGTGACGCCCGTGTGCAGCGCAGCGCTCACCCACGAGCGCGAGGCGAAGGAGGCCGAGGCGGGTGCTGCCGCCCAGGGCCGGGTGAGTGCGGCACCCCGCCGGGCCGGGGCCTGGTTTGCCGTGCCGGGGCTGGCGGCCATCGTGCCCGTACTTCCGCTCTGGCTCTTCAGCTCACTGCCGGACCTGCGGCAGAAGGCGATCCTGGTCGCCCTGGGGTGCGCTCTTGGCTGCCTGGTGGCAATTGCTCTGTACCAGCGGACGGCGGGCGGACGGCGACCGTTCCACACAGTGGCCGTCGCCGAGTTCTCGGGAGCCGCCGAAGCGGACGTTGCGTCCGCGTCGGGGCCGGCGGCGATACCCCGTGAGCTCCCCTCGCGACGGGGAATGCAGTGGCGTGCGCTCGGGGGGTATGCCGGCGGCTTCACGGTGCTGGTGACCCTGATTGCCCTGGCGGGAGGCGCGCCCCAGCGGACGGAGCTGATGCACGGCATGCTCAAGTCCCGGGACGCGAAGCTGCTGTCCGACGAGGGTGTCCCCGTGGAAAAAGCTCAGGCGGGAACGGCTCACGTGGAAAAAACGGCCGACGTCGAAACAGCGGACGTGGAAACGGCCGGTTCGGAAAAGGCCGTTCCGGAAAAGGCCGCGGCCGAGGCGCAGGCGACGAGGACTCTCCGCCTCTGGGACCCACGCTCCGCCTGGCCACTCTTCATGCGCCCCTCGGCGCTGACCCTGGCCGCGCTGCTCGTCGCCTGCGGAGCGCTGCTGACGTGCGACATCACCGTCGTCTGGCGCTGGACGACCGCGATAGCCGGCGTGGTCGTCGGCATCGCCCTCGCCATCCTCTCCACGATCCACGAACCCCTGCGGCCACCGGAAGAGAACGCGCGCTGAGGTCTGGGGCAGCGGCGGTGGCACCGGTCATGCCGTGGCCGGTGCCGGCCCCATGGGGACCGCTGCCGTCCGGGCCGTCAGGGCCGTCAGGGCGGTCAGGGCGGTCAGGGCGGTCACCACCACCGCTTCCCGCGGTACCACGGCCGTCGAGCCCTCGACGGCTGTCCCGGGCGCCTGTCCCCGTGCCGTCAGCCGCGGCCGCGCCCGGTGAACTTCTGCCCGACGCCGAGCCCGCGCAGGCTCGCGAGGACCTGGGGGTCCTGGGCGTCGAGCCAGTCGCAGAGCTGGCGGAAGGAGACCAGCCGGACGTCCTTGTGCTTGCCGCCGGCGATGTGCTTGATGGCTTCCTCGACGGCGTCCATGTAGATGCCGCCGTTCCACTGCTCGAAGTGGTTGCCGACGAACAACGGGGCCCGGTTCGTGTCGTACGCCCGCTGGAAGCCGGCTATGTAGGCGTCGGCGGCCTCCTTGCGCCAGCGCGGGTAGTTGGCCGGCGGACCCTTGGTGGAGTTCCTGGACTGGTTGAACATCAGGTTGAAGTCCATCGAGAGGCACTCGGAGTGCCCGGGGAACGGTATCGACTGGAGCGGGAAGTCCCAGATGCCCTGCTTCTTGGTGGGCCAGACCTGGAGGCCGCCCGGGGAGCTGGCGTCGTAGCGCCAGCCGCGCTTGCGCGCCGTGGGCAGCAGGTTGGCCTGGCCGAGCAGGCAGGGCGTACGGGCGCCGACGAGTTCCTTGCTGTAGTCGAACGGCAGCGGTTCGACATCGGTGAAGCCGGTATTCGTCCGCCACTTGGTGACGAAGTCCATGGCCTGCTCGATCTCGGAGTCCCACTGGGCGGGGGTCCAGTGGGCGACCGAGCCGTTGCCCCCGCAGAAGTGGCCGTTGAAGTGGGTGCCTATTTCGTGGCCCTCCAGCCACGCCGCGCGCACGTTCTTCAGCGTCGCCTTGATGTGCTCATCGGTGAGGTAACCGATATCGGAGGCGCCGACGGGGTTGTTCGGCGGGCGGTACAGGCGCTTCTTCGATTCGGGCAGCAGATACAGCCCGGAGAGGAAGAAGGTCATCGAGGCGTTGTGATCCTTGGCGAGCTTACGGAACCGCGGGAAGAGGCCGTTGCCCACCTCGCCCGCCCCGTCCCAGGAGAAAACCACGAACTGCGGTGGCTTCTGGCCCGGTGCCAGCTTCTCCGGCGCGGGCGGCTGGTTCGGCTGCTTTCCGGTGTACGCCGTGGAGCCGTCGCCTATCGGCTTGCTCTTCGCCGTCTGTCCGGGCTTGGATCCGACCGTGCCGGAAGCCGACGAACCGGAAGGTGAGCAGCCGGCGACGGAGAGTGCGGCCGCCGCTCCGACCCCGAGTCCAAATATGCCCCGGCGGCTGATGTCGCGCATAACGGTACCCATCGCATTCGTTCGAAGTTCTGATATGGGGACGCCCGGAGAAGTGGGGCGCCCGGAAAGACGGGGAGGCGGATACCGAGGTTCCGCCTCGACCCGAGAAAGAGGATCCTCAACGGAGGAGGGGTCCCGAGGGCGAGGATTCTCGAGGAAGGAAGATTTCGAGGGTGAGAGTTCTGGAGGGGCGAGGGTTCTCAGCCGAGGAGAATTCTCGACGGAGGGTTGCGGGTTGCGGGCAGCTCATTCTCCGAAGCCGTGGGAGGGGCCCGGAAGCGGAAGCCCGGCCTTCCGCAGTGAACTACGCGAGGGGTAACTCCGAAGCGGAGCAGGAAACCGCAACCGCTGGCACCGCGCCGCGTCGCGGCCCCCGTCCTTGTCCCCGTCCCCGTCCCCGCCCCTGTTCCGTCTTCGCGGCCTTCCCGGCGCGGCCGTCGTTGCCCGGCGTCGTCTTCTGCATGGTGTTCCCCCGTTCGATGGGCGGGGCGTAGAGCCGAAGGCCTCAGCGGCCCTCAACCAACACCCTTGGACACCCATGACTCTCACGGAGATCGCTAGCGCACCGTTAACGCCTCACTAACAACCACTTTGGTAGGGGCCTGGGTTGGGGGCGCGGACGAACGGCGTGGAGGGGCGGTGGGAGAGGGCACAGGATCCACCGTGCCGCCGGCCTCGGCCAGGGCTTCGATGACGGCAAGGACCGACGGGCGGACCGACCCGTCCGTACGCCATGCCGCGTACACCCGGCGGGTCAGCGCCGGCTCGACGTCCACGACCCGGATGCCGGCGGGAAGCGGCCCCAGCCCCAGTGTGGGCACCACGGCCAGACCGACTCCCACCGCGACCAGGGCGAGCTGAGTGGGGTGCTCGGAGACGGTGTGCACGATGCGGGGCTCCGCACCGTGGCTCCGCATGGTGAGCACCAGCCACTCGTGGCATGTCGAGCGCCGGACCCGGCTGATCCACGGCTCGTCGACGAGTTCGCCGATGCCCACCGCGGTGCGCCCGGCAAGAGGGTGTTCCTCGGGCAGGGCCACCTTGGCGGTGTCCGTCACCACGAGCCGCTTCGCCACCCCGGCGGGCCAGGACAGCGGCGAGTGGGCCCAGTCCTGGACCACCCCGACATCCAGGTCGCCCCGTTCCACCTGCACCAGAGGCGAGGCGAAGTCGATCTCGCTGACCCGCAGTTCGAGGCCGGGCGCACGCTCGCCCAGCAGACGCAGCGCTTTCGCGGCCATTCCGCGCTCTCCTTGGCGGCCGCCCAACTGACCGCGGGTGCCGCAGAGCTCGCCTTGGTCACACCTCTCCTCACCTCCGTGCCCACGGCCTTCCCGGCCGCACAGACCCTCTCCCTCCTGATCCTGGGTGCGCTCGGCACGGGGGTGGCGTTCCTGATGCAGTACGGCCTGGTACGGGACGCCGGCGTCACCCTGGCGTCGATGGTGACCTATCTGGTCCCCGTCATCTCTACGCTGGCGGGCGTCGTCGTCCTGCACGAGGCGCTGAACTGGCACCAGCCGGTGGGCGCCGTCGTCATCCTGGCCGGCGCGGCCCTTTCGCAGCGCGCGGGGCGTACGGCCCCGCGCGGTCGGAGGGCCAACTCGGCACCCGTAGCAACGGCAGCCCCGAAGAAAGGTGAACACGATGAAGATCGCGGTGGACGACCTCTCCGGACCGGAAATCGCCCGGTTCCTCCAGGAGCACGTCCAACAGATGCGGTCCCGCACGCCGTTGGAGAGCAAGCACGCCCTCGATCTCGACAGCCTCCGCAAGCCCGGCATCACGTTCTGGTCGGTCTCCGACGGCGACAGCCTGGTGGGCTGCGGCGCGCTCAAAAGGCTGGACGCGGGGCACGCCGAGCTGAAGTCGATGCGTACCCGGCCGACGCGGCAGCGGAGCGGGGTCGCCTCCCTGCTGCTGGAGCACATCATCGCCGAGGCCCGGCGGATGCGCTTCACGCGGCTGAGTCTGGAGACCGGCGCGGCCGAGTTCTTCCTGCCTGCCCGGCGGCTGTACGAGAAGTTCGGGTTCCGGGAGTGCGCACCGTTCGCGGACTACCGGCCCGACCGGAACAGTACGTTCATGACGAGGGCGCTGTAAGCACCTCGTACTGCAGGCCCCCTGCGTACAGGGCGGCAATCGCCTCTCTGATGCCGACTCCCAGCGGCACCCGGCTCAGCGGTGCACAACTCCGCGGCACCCGGCTCCCCTTGTGCCCGTCGCCCGCTCAGCCCTGGGCCCAGGCTTCTTCTTCCTCGCGTGCGGTGTCGTAGGCGCGGCGGGCGGCGGATACGGCCGGGAGGTGTGCGGCGGACCAGTCGGTGATGGCGCCGAAGAGCGGGGTCAGGGTGCGGCCCAGGTCGCTGATCTCGTACTCGACCCGCGGGGGGATTTCGGCGTGGTAGGTGCGGATGACCAGGCCGTCGCGTTCGAGCTGGCGCAGCCGCTGGGTGAGGACCTTGGGAGTGATCGTCGGCAGGTGCCGCTGCAGCTCGTTGAAGCGCAGCCGGCCGTGGTGGTCGAGGACCCAGAGGATCGGTGTGGTCCAGCGGCTGAAGACCAGGTCGATCACCGGGTTGATCGGGCACGCCTGCTCCACGGCATCCATCGCGGCTCCTCCGCTCCTTCCTGGCCCGAGGTCGTGACCAGGGCACTTTCCCATGGGAAACCACTATACCCAGGAAACTAGCCTGGGTGGTGTGCACAGCGGACCGCTCCCGCCGGATCCGCAGGCGTCGACCGCTGCCCTCGTGGCCGAGCCTGGCCGAACGTGTCCGAGCGGTCTCGTGACAACCAACCCGTGACACCCAAGGAGGCACCACCATGATGTTTCCGGCACTCCCCACCCGTGAAGGCGACCGGCCGCACACGGGCCCCGAGGTCCCGCACCTGCAGTTGAGCCAGACCAGCCCCGCCGAGGTCAGGGGCGGGCTGCTGCAGTGGATGGCCGCCGCGCTGCCCGGTACGGCCTGGGGCCGGAGCAAGGTGTCCGCTCCCAGGTCCCGTGCGGTGTTCCTCGACGGCGCAGCACCCGCCCGGGGTGCGGTGCTGATGCCGCCGCGGGGCGATGAGGAGTTCGCGCATGTGCACGCCGACGGCAGCCTCCATCTGGCGCTGGACCCGGCCGACCATGCGGCCTTCCTGTCCTCCGGCTGGGGCGAGAAGCACCCGCTCTACGACCGAGGCATCAACGTCGTGATGCTCTACGCCCCGCGCGACCGGGCCGAACTGGATGTGGCCAAGAAGGTCATAGGCGCCTCCTACGCCTACGCAACGGGCCGCGCGCCGGTGTCGGACGTGCCGGGCGTGCCCGCGGCCTGACCCCGGGCCCCTCCCTGCCTCACGTCTGCGGCCTGATGCTCCGCCCCGCTCCCTGCCTCCCCTGCCTCGTGCCTGCGGCCTGACCCCGGGCCCTCCCTGCCTCGTGCCTGCGGCCTGTGGTCCCCGGCCCCTCCCTGCCCCGCGCCGGCCGCTCTCCCTCCCGCCCCCCCCGTAAGCCCACAGCGCTGAAAGGCCATTTCTGATGCGTAACTCCTTCCCGTCCGCGTCCGCGTCCGTGTCCGCACCCGCACCCGCGCCCGCCTCCGGCGGAGGCTCTGCCCGGTCCGCTGCCCCGCCCGCTGTCGGGCCGCGCGCGGTGGCCGGCAAGGTGATGTTCTCGCTGGTCGCCCTCTTCACCGCGGTCTCGCCCTACGTCGCCGACTGGAACCACACCCACGTCCTCAATCCGCTCTGGCCCGCGCACGCCAGGTTCCACAACGGCCAGACCATGGCCATGGGCACCTTGCTCGGCCTGGCCACCCTCTACTTCGCCTGGCGCCGCCGGGGCGACGCCGGCTCCAACCTGCGTGCCGCGATCACCTTCGCCGGTCTGTACTGGGTCAGCCAGGCGGCGGCCATCCTCTACCCGGGAGCCGCCTACTTCGACCCGCAGTTCGACACCCCGGACATGTACATCGCCGGTCTGCCGGTGCAGGCGGTCATCGAGATCGTCGCCCTGGCACTGATCGCGGGAGCGGCCTTCCTCTCGCGTCCGGCGCCGGCTTCCGGTTCGCCGGCCGGCAGCAACTGACCAGCCACCCTGACCAGCCGGCCAGGACGCTCAGCCCTGGCCGCCGCCGACCCCCAGGGCAAGAGCGGCGGAAAACTGTGGGAAGGCCCCCGGGAGGCGGAACAGTCCCTCCCACCCGCAGTGCTCCGGCCCCGGCTGCTCGGCCTGCGCGACTGGTCGGCCGACGGCTGGGACTACCGGGCCGAGCACTACGAGATCGTCACGACCCCGCCGGTGGCCAAGAGCCCGGTACTCCACCAACTTCCCCACCACGCAGACCTCCCGGACACCTGGTGGCAGGACCTCCACCAGTCCCTGGCGCATCTCGCGCTCGTCCGCACGGGTCGTCAGGCGGTGCGCGAGCAGTACATCCGCCGCCGCGTCCCGGAGTTCACCGGTTTCACGCCCGGCGAGATCACCTGGACCACGGCCCACGGCGACCTGCACTGGGCCAACCTCACCGGCCCTGCCCTGACCCTTCTGGACTGGGAAGGCTGGGGAACGGCGCCCCTCGGCTACGACGCCGCACACCTCTACCTGCACTCCCTGCCCGTGCCGGACGTCTCCGAGCGGGTCCGCAAGGAGTTCGCCCACGTACTGGACACGCCGGACGGCCGGATCGGGGAGCTGACCGCCTGCACGGAAATCCTCCAGGCCGCTCCCCGAGTGCCGTTCTACGCCGAACTGGCCGACGGTGTGCGGCAGCACCTCAGCCGGTTGTAGGAAGCAGGATCCCGAACGTAAGCGGAACGGTCGTCGGACGACGATTCCGCGCCGCCGAAGCACTCCAGCGAACCCCTCGGAACCACTCATTCCGCCGTGTCGCCGCATGTTCCGGTGCAGTTCAGCACATTAAGGGGCCCCACCTGCGTGGTCGTGCCCGCCTGTCAGACTTTGGGTGCACGTTGAACCACTTCCGGAACGGACCCGTGGTCACCAGTGACACCTGTACCTGTATGCCGTACGTCCCGGGGAGATTCATGACGCGCAGATGGTCGCTCATCGCCACGATTGCCGTACTGACCGTCGCGCTGGCCTTTGTCGTCGCCCAACTGGTGCGCGGCCAGGGGGCCGGGGGGGCCGGGAAGGAGCAGGCCGGGGGGAAGTCGGCGGGGCCGGGCCCGAGTTCCGGGGCCGGGTCGCTGCGTGGCATCGGGTGGTGGCCCCTGCACCGGTCCGGTACCGCGAAGGCGGGGGAGCACGATGCCGTCGTCAGTGGCGGCGGGCAGTGGACCGACGGCCCCGAGGGCGGCGCCCTGCGGCTGGACGGCACCAGCGGATACGCGGACACCGCGTCCCGGCTCGACACCGCCGGCAAGGACTATTCGGTCGCCGCGCGGGTGCGGCTCACCCCCGAGGACCTGAACGGCTTCCACACCGTGCTGTCCCAGGACGGCGACCAGGCCAGCACGTTCTACCTCCAGTACTCCGGACAGGACCAGAACTTCGCCTTCAGTTTCACCGGCGCCCGTACCGTCGCGGAGAAGGCCGAGCAGCCGCAGGCCGGCCGCTGGTACCACCTCACCGGCACGTACCGCCAGCAGGACCACCGGATGCGGATCTACGTGGACGGCCGGCTGGCGGGAAGCCGGGAGGCCGCCGGCACGGTGAAGCCCACCGGCACCGTGGTGGTCGGACGCGGCAAGTTCGGCGGCAAGGCGGCCGACCACTGGAAGGGCGATGTCTCCGATGTGCACCTCTACGACCGGGAGCTGACGCCCGGTGAGGTGAGCTCGCTTTCCTCGCACGAACCGGACTGACGGCGGTACCGGGGCGGGTTCACCGCCGCCGCAGGCCGGCGGACACGCCGCACGGAGCGAACGACCGCTCGCGGCGGCGCCCGTCGGCCTGCCCGCGGCCGGCGGCATCCGTCTTCCCCCCACAGACGAACCGGAGAGGAAAAGGCCCTTGTCGGCCAGTGCTTCGACCGAAGACTGCACATCCCGTCCCCACGCCGCGGAACTCCGCTCCCACACTTCGGAACTCCGCCCCCACGCCACGGAACTCCACCCCCACACCGCGGAACTCCGCCCCGACGACTTCCTCAGAGCCCTCTACCAGTTCCACGGCAGCGCGCTGCTGCAGTTCGCCGCGCGGCGGCTGGGAGGCGACTGGCACCGCGCCGAGGACGTCCTCCAGGAAGTCGCGATACGCGCCTGGCGCCACGCCGGGGACCTCGACCCGACCGCGGATTCGGTGCGGCCGTGGCTGTTCACCGTGCTGCGCAACCTCGTCATCGACGGTCACCGGGCCCGCCAGGCCAGACCACCCGAGGCCGGCGACCCGGAACTCGCCCACCTCCCGGTGTCCGACGACGTGGACCACATCCTCACCTCCCAGGTGCTCATCGAGGCGATGCGGGACCTGCGGCCGCCGCAGCGCGAGGTCCTGCTGCACGTCCACTACCTGGGGCGCACCGTGAACCAGACGGCCCGGGTCCTCGGTGTGCCGCCGGGCACGGTCAAGTCGCGGACGTACTACGCCGCCCGGGCCCTGCGGGAGGCGCTGCACAGCCGCGGGCTGCAGGCGGGCGGCCGGGACCGGGCCGCCGGATGAGACTCACGCGAAACGCCCCGCGTGCCGGGTGATCTCCAGGCCGAGCGGGCCGGTGTCGAGCGAGCCGTCCGCACCGGCCCGCCAGGGCCACCCCGCGGGTGCGTCGCCGAGCACCAGCAGCGCGTCCCCGCGCCGCAGGCCCTCCAACGCCCGTGCCCGCCGCGGGAGTTGTGAGGCGTCCACGACGAACAGGTGCGGCGCCTCGCCCTGGACGGCGATCCGGCTGCTGCCCTCGATCAGCCGGAAGATCTGGGTGACCTCGGACGCTCCGGGCTCCGGCGCTCCCGGGGCCGCCGAAGTCACCCTGGCGAACGCCTCCTCCAGGCTGGCCGCGGTGTGCAGACGCGAGGTCCGCGGTGCGTCGCCGGGCATGAACCCGTCGCCGGCCAGGGATCCCACCAGGGTGACCTCGGCGAGCGCGCCCACCGGGCCGGCCAGCGCTTCGGCGACGACGGCCCGCGCCAGACTGCGCACCTCGTCATCCGGGCCCGTCACGGAGACGGGACCCGCCGCCCGGGAGAGGTCGACCAGCACCCGGTCGGCACCGTCCAGCCCCACCGTCACCGTCAGCGCGTACGGCAGGGCCGGTTCGCCCTCCGGACCGGGGCGGTGCAGGTCGTCGGGCGAGATCGTCCAGCGCTCGCCGTCCGCCTCGGCGGTCCAGGGCGCGGGGGCGGTCTCCTCCCGGCCGGCCAGCAGCAGTCCGAGGCGTTCCTCGGAGTAGACGACGGCGTACAGGTCGGGCAGCGACCGGCCGGAGCGCAGGCATTCGCCGGTCAGCCGGCGCAGGCCGGCGTTGACCACGTCCAGCGCCTCCCGCCCCACGACGGCGGCCGAGGCGGTGGCGGGCTTCGGCGGGCGGGGCCGCCGCTCGGTGACGATCAGCGCGGCCACCGCCCCGATCAGCGCCAGCCCCAGCACCACGGCCAGGACGTACCAGATCATCTTCTGACTCCTTGTCGGGATGCCCCGGCGGCGGAGCCGGGACGGGCAAAAGCGGGGGCGGCACCACGGCGACGTCGCGGTGCCCTGTACCTGAAGGCCACTACGGGGCCCGTCCGCGGATGGTTCACGGGCCCGGCCTCCCACGTCCGTGAACCATCCGGGGACAGGGCCCGTAGGTCCCCTCAGTGGCACGGGAGCCCTCGATCGGGGCTCCCGCGGCTCCCCATTCACGCCGGCTGGAGGACGTTTCGTGTCGTTGATGTTGACCGTGGTCGAGGGGGACGGTGACGCGTTCGACGTCCACCTCGACGCCGACCCCGACACGCCCGTGGGTGCCGTCGCGGAGGCGCTGGCCGGGGCGGGCGGCGTCCACCGGCCGCCGGAGGGCCTTGGCCTGTACGCCGGCGACCGGCTGCTGCCCGCCGATATGCGGCTGCGGGACGCGCCGCTCCGCCACGCGGCCGTCGTGGGCCTGGGCCGCCCGGCGGGTTCCGCGTCGGCCGAACCGGACGGGCTGGTGGAGGTCCGTGCGGTCGGCGGGACCGGGGCGGGTACGGTGCACCGGCTCGACATCGGCGAGTACCGGATCGGTCTGGCGCACGACGGGACCGCCCAGGTGCTGCGCGCCGTCCCGGACCGGCCGTGCGCCGTCCTGACGGTGGGTCCCGGAGGACGCTGCCGGGTGGCGCCCGACGCGTCGGCCGCGCCGGACGCCGGCGCCCCGCAACTGGAGCGCGAGGATCTTGCCGGGGCCACCGCCTGGCCGGCCGGCGCACAGCTCGCTCTTCCGGGGTCTGGCGGCATCCTGCTCGAACTGGCCCTCCCGCAGCGGCCGGACGCGGCCGTGCAGCTGTCGGAGGACGGCACCGGCTGGGACTACAACCGGCCGCCGCGGCTGCGGCCGGCCGAGACCGCCACCCGCTTCACCCTGCCCTCCCCGCCCGCGGCGCCCGCCGCCCGGCCGCTCCCGTGGATCACCGCGGCCGCCCCGCTGGTGATGGCGGGGGTCGGGGCGCTGGCCTTCGGCCGTATGCAGATGCTGTTCTTCGGGCTGCTCTCCCCGGTCGTGATCGTCGGCAACTTCCTGATGAGCCGGCGCAACGGACGCCAGTCGCACTCCGACGAGGTCGCCGCCTACGAGGAGAAGAAGGGGCGCATCGAGGGCGACGCCGAGCAGGCCCTGACGGCCGAACGCACCGCCCGGCGCCGCGGCTTCCCGGACCCGGCCGAGGTCGTCCTGACCGCTGTCGGCCCCCGGCGCCGCCTGTGGGAGCGTCGTACCTCGGACGCCGACTTCCTGGAACTGCGCATCGGGACCGCCGACCTGCCCTCCGACGTGGTGCTCCACGACCCGACCAAGGACGAACACCGCCGCCAGGACCCGTGGACCGCGTACGACGTCCCGGTGACCGTTCCGCTGCGGGAGCACGACGTCCTGGGCATCGCCGGCGAGGGCCCGGCCGCGCGCGCCGTGGCACGGTGGGCCATCGCCCAGGCCGCCGTCCTGCACAGCCCCCGTGACCTGCAGATCCACCTGCTGACGACCGGCGGCCCCGGCCGGGACGGCTGGTCCTGGCTGCGCTGGCTGCCGCATGTGCGCAAGAAGTCCGGCGACACCCCGGCGAGCATCGGCTACGGCACCGAGACCTGCGCCCGGCGGGTCGCCGAACTGACCGCGCTGATCGCCGAGCGCGCCGGACGGGAGGACCGGCGGAGCCGGACCGCCGGGCCCGATGTGCTGGTCGTCCTCGACGGGGCCCGCAGGCTGCGTTCGCTGCCCGGCGTGGCGCAGATCCTGCGCGACGGACCGTCCGTCGGCGTCCGCGCGGTCTGCCTGGACGCCGAGGAGCGGCTGCTGCCCGAGGAGTGCCACGCCGTCGTCGCCGAGGAGCCCGGCGGAACCGTGCGGGTGGGACGCTCCGGGCGGGGCACCGTCGGGGGCATCCGGCCCGACGTGGTGTCCCTGGACTGGTGCCGTTCGCTGGCCCGGGCGATGGGGCCGATGCGGGACCCGGGCGGGGACGACGAGGGGGCCGCGGTGCTCCCCAACTCCGCGCGGCTGCTCGACGTGCTCGCCCTCGACCCGCCGCAGGCCGCCGGCATCCGGGCGCGCTGGACGGCCGGGGGCCGCTCGACCCGGGCGGCCGTCGGCGTCTCCCTGGACGGCCCGTTCTACCTGGACCTGAAGCGCGACGGCCCGCACGGGCTGGTCGCCGGCACCACCGGCTCCGGCAAGTCCGAACTCCTCCAGACGCTGGTCGCCTCGCTCGCGGTGGCGAACCGTCCGGACGCGATGACGTTTGTCCTCGTCGACTACAAGGGCGGCTCCGCGTTCAAGGACTGCGTGGACCTGCCGCACACCGTCGGCATGGTCACCGACCTCGACGCCCACCTCGTCGAGCGGGCCCTGGTGTCGCTGACGGCGGAGCTCACCCGGCGCGAGCACATCCTCGCCGCGGCCGGCGCCAAGGACATCGAGGACTACATCGACCTGCTGGAGCGCGAGCCGGCGGCCGGCCGCACCCCGATGCCCCGGCTGCTGATCGTCATCGACGAGTTCGCCTCGATGGTGCGCGACCTGCCGGACTTCGTGAAGGGCCTGGTCAACATCGCGCAGCGGGGCCGCAGCCTCGGTATCCACCTGATCCTGGCGACCCAGCGCCCCAGCGGCGTCGTCTCCTCGGAGATCCGCGCCAACACCAACCTGCGCATCGCGCTGCGGGTGACGGACTCCGGCGAGAGCCAGGACGTCCTCAACTCCGGTGAGGCCGCCAGTATTTCGCAGAGCAACCCCGGCCGCGCCTATGTGCGCCTCGGCCAGAACTCCCTCGTGCCGTTCCAGTCCGGGCGGGTCGGCGGCCGGCGGCCCGGGGCCGCCGCGGCCTCGCTGCCGACGCCCTGGGCGGTGGCGGTCGGCTGGGAACGGCTCGGCGAGCCGCTGCCGGCGCGGCCGCGCCCCGCGGCCGCGCCCGCCGAGGTGGAGACCGACCTCACCGGGCTCGTCGCGGCGATCCGCGAAGCGGACCGGGAGATGGGCATCCCCGCACAGCACAGCCCCTGGCTGCCGCCGCTGCCCGAACACCTGGCCCTCGGCGATCTGCCCCCGGTCCCGCCCTCGGACTACGACCTCGCGCCCGTCGCGTACGGCGTGGTGGACCTGCCCGCACAGCAGGCCCGGCTGCCCCTGGTGATCGACCCGGCGACGCTCGGGCACCTGCACATCATCGGCTCGCCCCGGCAGGGCAGGTCGCAGACGCTGCGCACCATCGCCGGGACCCTGGCCCGCGTCCACTCCCCGGACCAGCTGCACCTGTACGGCATCGACTGCGGCAACGGCGCGCTGCTGGCCATGGAGGGGCTGCCGCACTGCGGCGCCGTCACCCAGCGCACCCAGCCCGACCGGGTGGCCCGGCTGCTCGCCCGGCTGACGGCGGAGCTCACCCGGCGGCAGGAGATGCTGGCCGCCCGCGGCAGCGCCGACCTGACGGAGCTCCGCCGCGCCCTGCCCGAGGACGAACGGCCGCCGCACCTGGTGCTGTTCATCGACCGGTGGGAGGTGTTCGACAAGCAGCTCGGCGAATACGACGCCGGGAACCTGCTGAACTCCGTACTGACCCTGCTGCGGGACGGCGCGAGCGCCGGCATCCACCTGGTGATGACCGGCGACCGGGCGCTGTTCTCCAGCCGGGTCAACGGCTCCACCGAGGACAAGCTCGTGCTGAAGCTCAACGAGAAGTCCGAGTACGGCATGATCGGCATCACCCAGCGGAACGTGCCCGACGAGATCCCGCCGGGCCGCGCGTTCCGCGCCGCGGACAAGGCCGAGGTGCAGATCGCGCTCCTCACCGAGAACCCGGAGGGCCAGGCGCAGGCCGGGGCGCTCCAGCAGATCGCCGAGCAGTGCCGGCAGCGGGCGGCTCACCTGCCGGCCGCCACCCGGCCGTTCCGCGTCGACACCCTGCCGGACCGGCTCAGCTTCGAGGAGGCCGCCCGGTTCGTCCCGGCCAGGCGCTCCGCGCGATGGGCACTGGCCGGCGTCGGCGGCGATGAACTCACCGCGGTCGGACCGGACTTCACCGTCACCCCGACGTTCCTCGTCGCCGGTCCCGCCCGCTCGGGACGCAGCACCGTCCTGTCGACGCTGGCGGTGGCGCTGCTCGCGGCCGGCACCCCGGTCGTGGTCGGGGCCCCTGCCCGCTCGCCGCTGCGCCACCTCGCCGGACGGCCGGGCGTGCTCGCGGTGTTCGACGAGTCCGACATCGACCCCACGGCCCTGGAGGCGGCGCTGGCTTCCGCGCCCGACGGGGCCGTGGTGCTCCTCGACGACGCCGACCTGCTGCTGAAGACCAGGGCCGAGCCGGTCCTCACGCAGATCGCCAAGTCCGGCGCCGAGACCGGCCGGGGACTGGTGATCGCCGGCCAGACCGACCGGCTCTCCTCCGGCTTCTCCGGCTGGCACACCGAGGCCCGCCGCAACCGGTGCGGTCTGCTGCTGAAGCCGCAGAACATGAGCGACGGTGAACTGATCGGCGTCAAGGTGCCCCGCAGCCGGCTGGGCGCGACCCGCCCGGGCCGGGCGATCCTGCACCTGGGCGACGGCGTGCTGCGCACCGTGCAGGTCCCGGAGACGGTGCTCGCCGAGCCGGGCGCACCTGCCTGACCCCCGTGCCGGACACGGCGTCCGCACACCACAGAGGGCTCCCGCCGACCAGGTCGGCGGGAGCCCTCTTGTCTGCGGTGCGGGCTCAGCAGAGGCGGTGCCTGCCGTTCACCCCGAGAGCACCTTTCCTCCGAAGCCGGGAACCCAGGTCTTGCAGTTCGCGCACATCTTGAACTTCTGGCCCTTGAGGTTCTGCGTCACCAGGTCCACGTTTTTGGGGTCGGCGCCGTCGTTGATGGCGTTGGTGAACATGCGTGGCTCGGCGCAGACTCCCGGATGGCGGCCGTCCTTCAGTGATTCGCCGGGCAAGGCATCGGACACGGCCTTGGCGAGGTTCTTCTCGGTCTCGCTGTGACCGTAGTAGATCTTGCCGGTGGTCTTGTCCTTGCCCGTCGCGTAGGCCTTCGGGAGGTGGGCGCCCTCGGGGAGGTTGGCCTGCACATGCGCCAGCCGCGCCTTGCCGAGGGCCATCAGCTCCTCCTTGAGGAGGTCGTCCTCACTCTTGGCGGCGGGCGCGAGGCCGAGCGGGTCGCACCAGGTGAGCGGGTTGTGGACGTAGGTGGTGGGGTTGGGTGCGGGGACCAGCCCGAGGGGGTCGGGGGTGGTGAAGCGGGCGGTGTCGGGGTCGTAGTGGCGGTGCAGGTTGTAGTGCAGGCCCGTTTCGGGGTCGGCGTACTGCCCGGGGAACCGCAGGGGCGTGTAGGCCGTGGCGTCCCGGTTCCACGCGGTGGTGCCCCACAGCATGGCGCGGGAGTGCCAGGCGATGTCGCCGGCCTCGTCGACGAGTTCGGTGGGGGTGCCGACGAGGTCGGTGGCTATGGCGAAGAAACGGCGGTCGATTTCTTCCTGGTCGTCCGGGTCGAGCCGGCGCTCGGTCTGGGCCAGCGGCCGGTGCCCGTCGTGGTCCCAGGTGAGCGTCACCCGGGTGAGGCTGTCGCTCTGCTCCGCGAGGCGGGTGCCGTCCCAGGTGAAGCGGACCTCCTCCGCCACGTCCCCGGTGTCGGTGAGCCGCTGCTTTGTGGTGCGGCGGCCGAGCGGGTCGTAGGCGTACTGCCACACCGTGCCGTCCGGGGTGACGCACGAGGTCAGATGGTCCTCGGCGTCGTACGTGTAGCGCCAGGTGGCGGGCTTCTTCGACAGGCGCGTCTGCTGCCGTAGCACGGTGCGGCCCGCGGCGTCGTACTCGTAGCGGATGCGTCCGGCGGTGAGCACCCGGGTGCCCTCGTAGGTGCGCGGGCCGCGGGCCTCGGCGTGCGGTGCCTTGTCGGGCCAGTGCGCGTCGGTCTGGTTGCCGGCCGCGTCGTACGCGTAGGACTCGGACCAGTTCTCGGCCGTCACGGTGAGCGGCCGGCCGCCGGGGTCGAGCTCGTAGTGCCGGGTGGCGCCGGTGAGCTGGTCGGTGACGGCGGTCAGGTGGTGGTCGGCGCGGTAGGTGTAGGCACGGGCGCGCAGGGCGCGGTTCCGCTTGCCCAGGGACTGCTGGACCGGGCGGCCGACCACGTCGTACGCCGTCGCGAAGGTCACCGGGTCCCCGTGCGGGCCGAAGCTGCGTTCCAGCTCCTTGCCGAGCGCGTCGTACGCGAAGCCTATGGTGTGCCCGGAAGCGGTCAGACCGGTGCGGTTCCCCGCTGCGTCATAGGCCAGTTCGGTGCACGCGCCGGTGGGCGTGGTGCGCTGGGTGCGGCGGCCGAGCGCGTCATAGCGGTACGTGGTGGTGGCGCCGTCGACCGTCTCGGCGACCAGGTTCCCGCGGACGTCCCACTCCAGGTGGACGGTTGAGGTGGGCGACGCGGCTTCGCGCAGGCGCCCGGCGGCGTCGTACGCGTAGTCGGTGCGCACACCGTCGACGTCCTTGGACAGGGTGCGTCCCATGGCGTCGTGCGCGTAGCCGATGCGCTGCCCGAGCGGCGTGGTGTGCGTGCTGAGGCGGCCGGCGGCGTCGTGGGTGTAGGTGAGCGTGCGGTCGTCGAAGTCCGACTCGGAGATCAGGCGGCCGCACGCGTCGAAGGTGTAGTCCCACGAAAGACCCTGCGGGTCGAGGACCCGGACCGGGCGCAGTTCGGTGTCGTAGGCGAACCGGTAGTGCGTGCCGTCCGGTCCGGTACGGGCCGTGAGCCGGTCGAAGTGGGTGTACTCGGAGGTGGTGACCTGGCCGGCGGGGTCCGTGTGGGTGAGGCAGTTCCCCTCGCCGTCCCACTCCCACGTCTCGGCACTGCCGTCCGGCAGGGTGCGACGCTTGAGCCGCCCCTCGACGGTCCACTCCATCTCGGTGCGGGCACCGAGCGCGTCGGTCAGGGTCGTCGAACGGCCGAACGCGTCACGGGTGACCGCCGTGGTGCTCTGTGCCGGGTCCGTGACGGCCAGCGGCAGGCCGGCGGCGTCGTTGGTGATGCGCTGCACGCCGCCCAGGGCGTCGGTGACCGAGGTGACCGCGCCGTGCTCGTCGTGGGTGAAGCGGGTGGTGGCGCCGTCCGGTGCGGTGACGCTGATGCGGTGGCCGCGGGCGTCGTACTCCTGGCGCCAGGACTCGCCCCCGGGCAGGACCGTCTCCACGGGGAGGTGGAGCCCGTTGTAGCGGGTCCGGGCGCTGGTGCCGTCCGGGAAGTGGACCGCGGTGAGGTCGCCGGTGCGCGCGTCCCAGTCGTACCGGGTCGTGTTGCCGAGCGGGTCGGTGCGGGCCAGGAGGCTGTCGTAGCGGTCCCACTCGGAGGCCGTGGTGTGTCCCAGCGGGTCGGTCTCGGCGATGACCTGGTGCAGGTCGTTGAGCTGGTAGACGGTCGTCGCGCCGCAGGAGTCGGTGAAGTGCGTCCGGTGCTGGTCGGGGTCGTAGCTCCAGCGGGAGGAGAGGTAGCCATCGGGGCCGATGGTCTCGGTGACGCGGTTGTCGTCGTCGTAGACGTAGCGGTAGGTGGAGTCGTTGCGGTCGGTCCAGGCGGTGATGCGGGACCGGTCGTCGTAGGCGAACACCATCGCCTTGCCCGACGAGTTCGTGACGTGGGTGAGGTTCCCCTCCGCGTCGTGGCTGTAGGACGCGACCTCGACGGGGCCTTCGGGCGTGGTGACCGTCAGACGGGTGAGGAGACCGGCGGTGCAGTGGACGTTGACGCGGTAGCCGCCGGAGTGGACCAGCGTCGTCGGGGTGCCGTCCGCCAGCCGGGAGACGCTGACCTCGTTGCCGTTGTGGTCCTGCCACCGGGCCAGCCAGTACAGGTCACTCTCGTCGTCCCCGGGATGATCCGCGAAGGTGCAGACGAGGCCCGTGTGCGGGTCGGAGATGCGGTACGTGACCCCGCCCGTGGTGGCGTCTTCTGCAGCGGTCAGCGGGAGGCGGGGGCCCTCCTCGGGCCACACCGGCTCGTCCGACCCGGCGGCGGGAAGGCCCGGGTAGGTCAGGATCGAACCGTCCTCGCGGGCCCACAACACCCGCCCCCGGTCGTCGACTTCGAGGCGTTCGTCCAGGGTGGAGGCCCAGGACGGACCGAAGAACTGCCCGTACCGGTACGTCGACAGATGCGTCCGCGTGATCACCAACGGCAGGACGCCCGGCAGCTCCAGATCGTCCTGCTGCAGCAGCATTTCGCCGCTGGCCACATCGACCGGGTCCGTCTTGCAGGTACGGCTGTTCGCGGGCCGGCTGTTGATGCGGGCGCCGCCCTGGGGACTCTTCATCGAGAGGGGCTTGACCCCCTTCAGGGCCGAGCCGAGCCCCCCGATGCCCTTGAGCAGCGCGCCGCCGCCCGCGACGAGGCCGACGACGCCGAGGACGATCTCGCCGATGTCCCAGTCGCCTGTCTCGGCCATGATCGACATATTGATGCCCAGTGACGCCGCACCGGCCACGACGGCACCGATCGTCAGGGCGATGCCGAGCCCCTGCAGTCCGGGGATCAGCAGTGCCAGTACGCCCAGGACGGCGCTGATGATGGCGAGGGCCTTGCTGAACGCCTTCTTGATCTTGTCCCAGAGGCTGTAGCCGGCGACGGACTCGTCCCTCGCGTCGTCCAGTTTCTGGGCGGCGGTGGCGGCGTCCTCCTCGCGGACCTGGCGGGCGTCCTCGGCGAGCATGCGGGCGGCGTCGAGGTCGGCCTGGGCGTCGTCGGCCCGCGCCTGGGCCCCCGACTGTTTGCTGTGGGCCTCGTCGAGGGCGCGGCGGGTGCTGGCCCGGGCTTCCTTGTCGTCCGGCGGGTGCTTGGCGCCGTCGAGGTGGCTGATGTCGGCGCCGGCCGCCTTGACGACGTCGGTGGCCGATTCGAGCCGGTCCTTGGCCTCGCGCCCCTTCTCCAGGGCGTTGTCGGCGTTGCGCTGCTGGTCGCGCAGCGAATTGACGTACGTGTCCAGGGCGCCGGCGGCCTGGTCGTAGGAACTGTGCAGCTTGCGGACCTGGTTGGCCAGATCGCCCAGCTTGTCCCGGAGCTTGTCCATCGTCTTGCCCTCGCCGACCTGGTTGTCCTCCAGGCCGGAGACGAGGGGCAGGGCATCGCCCGCGTTGTCCGCCACGGAACGGTACTGGCGGGCCAGGTCTCCGAGCATGTCCGCATCACCCGGAGTCGGGTCGTCCGAGAACCCGAAGACGTCTTCCCAATCGGACACCGCTGGACGCGCCATGGCCGCTACCTCACTTTTCCTGTTCTGTTTCGCCCATGGGGCTTCCCTCGGCGACTCCCGCCGCCGGACCTGCTGCGTTGGTCGTGTCGGCCTGGCCGTCGAAACGGAGCGACTCCGCGATCGCGTCGAAGACCTCGTAGAACTGCTCCGCCAGATCCACGTTGGGAGTGGAGCTGGCGATCACCAGGTAGTCATGGGTGTGGGGCACCGGGACGAGGGTGTGCCGCACCGCGGTGGGAACCCGCGTCCCGTGGTAATCGACGTCCTCGATGCGGGAGATCCGCCCGGCCGCTCCGACGTGGGGCAGCTCCACCAACTCCACCTCGCCGGGCGGCAGTCCGCTGCCCTCCGCGTCGGTGCCGAGCTGCACGCCTGCGGCCATGACGAGGTCCGCCAGATCCTCCGACTCCTCCTCCGGAACGGAGATCCGGAGCACCACCGTGGTGGCGCTGAGCACCAGAGGACCACTGCCCGCGCGCAGGATCCTGATCATCCCCGACGCCCGCAGCGCACCCTGCGCGTGCGCCTCGCGGGCGATGCGCCGGGTGTTGCGGATCAGCCCGTCCAGCTGCTCGCGGGTCAGCTGCGGGGCCTTCTCCACCTGCGCCTCGATACGGCGGCGGATCGACGCGTCCCGGGTGCTCGGGTCGAGGTCGAGATGCCACCACGAATCGGGGAACCTCAGGCTGTATTCCGCGGGCGCGGCCGCCTCTGGCTGCTCCGTGGTCGGTTCCGTCATGGCGCTTTTCCCTTCGGCGTGACGTTCCTCGGTCACGCGTCCTGCTGGTCTTCGTCCAGCGACTTGATGGTCTCGTCGTCCGTCTGCATGAAGTTCTCGGCGATCGTGTCCGTGTTGTCGGCGAACGTCTTCACGTTGTCGTGAACCCGCTCGTGACCTGCCACCCACGCCTTGTCGAACGCGTCGAGGGCGTCCGCGAGCGTGCTGTCGCCGGCCAGACTCTTGAAGTCCCCCGCGCCGCCGGTGGCGTTGTAGAGCGTCGCGGAGTTCCCGATCAGATCCCCGATGTTCTGGAGCTCCTTGACGGTGTCCTTCAGGTCCTGCACAGGCACGCTGATGTTGCCCATCGGTGTCTCCTCTCCTGTCCCGGCCGTCCGGCCCCGCCCTCACGGGGAGGGCGGGGCCGGACCGTGCGGGGCACGTCAGCCGATGGAGCCGGCCGTCTGGTCGTCGGTGTCGACGAACGCGTCGGCGACCTGCTTGATGAACTCGCTGACACCCTGCAGACCCTCGATGGCCTTCTCGGTGCCGTTCTTGTACTCCTCCCAGTACGGGCGGAACTTGCTCTCCGAGCCCGGCGTCGCGTAGGCCGCCTCGACCATCTCGTCCATCTTGGTGTTGGCCTCGTGGAGGCTCTGCTGCATCTGCTCCTTCTGGTTCTGAAGCCAGGTCGACGCCTCCCGCATCTCGTCCGGGCTGATCTTGATGTTGCCGCCGGCCATGCCGATTCCTTCCCTCGCTGCGTATCGCCGCGGCCCGCTGGGGCCGCACACACGTGGCTGTACGGGGCAACTTCCGGGGCGGTTCACGGCTGTTGCGGAACGGTGACGAAAGCCGGTCGGAGCGCTGCATCCGTCGCGCCCGCCCTCAGCAGGCGACGCCCTGACCAGCAGGGCGCTCTCGCCGTGCACGACTTTCCGGTCCGGCGCACGAATAAGGCCCAGGTCGGCTGACCTGGGCCTCAACTGGGCGGCGGGTGACGGGAATCGACCCACGTTCCGTTCTGCAGCAGGACCTGCTGCAGAACGGAGTACGGCGGCTTACGGGTGGTACTTCTCCTCGACCGTCTCGGCGGCGCCGGACTTGCGGTCCATGGTGACGCGGACGGTCACGCTGCCGGTCTTCGCGGCCTTCTCCAACTGCTCCACGGTGCACTTCGAGGTGCCGTAGCCGTCCCCGCCGATGGACACGCTGCCCGCGTCGTCGGAGCAGATCGCGGCCGCACCGAGGACCGTGGTGGCGTTGGCGACGAAGAACGCCTGGTCCATGCCACCGCCCTGGGGCTTGACGATCAGCTTGCCGGGCGCAAGGTACTCCAGCTTGCCGACGATCGTGCGGTGGTTACCCGCCTGGGCGACGCCGCCCCCGCCGGAGCCGGACCCGCTGCCGGTCTTGGCGGCGGACGACGCCTTGGCGGACTTGCCTCCGTCCTGGCCCTGCGAGCCGGAGTCGGCCGAGGAGGATCCGCCCGTGGACTGGGCCGAGGGCGAGGCCTGCTGCGAGCCGGCCGCGGCCGAAGAAGAGCCCGAGGACCCGGCGGCACCCGCCGCCTTGGTGCCCTCCCCGCACGCCGTGGCCCCCAGGCCCAGCGCCGCCGCGACGACGATGGCGGTGGCAATACGGCGGCCGGCGCGGCCGCGGAAGCGGTTGGTGGTGGCGGCGTTCATCGTGACTCCTGTAGCGCTGTTCTCGCGTCCTGCTCCTGAATGGTCATCAGTTTCCACGATGGGCTTGGCGTTCCGCTAACGGGCGGCTAATGCGCCGCGAGGGCACACCGCAGCGCACTTGCTGCCGAGGGCATCGCTGCCTCGTCCTGTTGTTCAGCTGTGATTGTCGCGATGGGCGCAGGCCCGACGGACCGCCTACAGAGGAGGGCGCGGGAGCCGGGGCCGCGGGCCTCTGCTGCCCGGGGGCGTTCGCAGGCACATCCCTGAAAGGCACTCAGGAGGGGCTTTGAGCGACCTATCTACCGCTGCACCTGGCAGGACACTGGCACGGCGGCGGTCGGGAGCGGGCTCACCGGAGCCAGGCCGTTTTGCGATGCTGTATGCATCCCTGTTGCTTCTCCCCTTGTTGCCTCATGAAGCCATGCCTAAGAGCGTCCCGTGATGGAGGATGGCGTTACGCCAGGCCGTGGCGGGTCATCTAACGGCACATATGGGTTGTTGAGTTGAGGTGTCAGCGGCTGGGGGAGATCAGGCAGTCAAGCGCGTCAGGCCGGGGGGCTGGGAGCCGGCCGTGAGGTAAGCAGTTCACCGCTCCCAGTACTTTGCCACTGCCTGCGCGTATGCCACCCGGTGGTCGAGCCTGTCACCGTGGACGCGGAACCGGCCGCGCGCGGACTCGGTCAGGGCCGTCCGGCCGAAGAATTCTCCCGGCCGCTTCCAGGCGGTTCGCAGTGGGGCGGTGGGGGTGTCGCCGGGGGAGTCGGAGAGTGTCAGGGCGACCAGGTACAGCAGGACGAACGGCAGCAGTACGAGGCACAGGAGCAGCGACGGTACCGTTCCCTCCCGCCCGTGCAGTGCTGTCCCGTCGGGCAAGTGGATCTCGTACGCGGGTCGCCACCGTTTCTTGCGCGGTGGCAGGCGCAGTTCGGCCAGGTGCTCGTGGTCCGGGGTGAGCACGGCGAGGCGACCGCCGTCCTGCCGGACGACCACGGCGAGCGGCGAGGCACCGGCAGGGTCGGCGGCGAGGGTGAAGCGCGGCTTGCACCTCTCGGGAAGGGGCCGGCCCTCGGGGGCGCCGCGGCGCACGTGGACGGGGGCGGCACCTCGGGGGCGCAGTTCGTAGCGCTTGGCATCGGGGTGGCGGGTGAAGGCGAGTGTCATGGGGTGTCCCCTCTCGTCGTGTCGGATCTGGGCGCCGTTGCCGGTGATGCGGTTCAACAGGCGAGATGGCTGTCGGGGCGGCCAGTCCTCCAGAAGAGCGTGACCCCGAGCGCCTGGATCAGGCGGAGAGCAACGGCGTCTCCGTACATTCGGCTGTGGCTCTCGCTCGTCTTCATCCGGGCGGGGCGCCAGCCCCATCGTCCGTCGGCACCCGCAACGTGCGCTGGGGAAACGCAAGGGCGCCGCCGGTCAGGTTGCCGAAGAACGCTACCGCCATCCACAGCACGCTCAAGGGGAACACACTGATGCGACGGACTGGAGCGAGGGCACCGACGAGCGGGCACGCAACGTGCGGCCGTCCGGGAGAAACACGTCGCACGACGGTAAGTGGTTCCCGGCGTTGCCTGCATCCTTGTCACTGGTGCCCCCTATACCGCAGTGCGCGGTCGCAGGCAGGCTTCTCCTCCTCGTCGGCGAGGACAGCTGTCACAGTCCGGTCCACCCATCCTCCGGCCTAACCGAACACCGCGCGCACGTCACCGGCCGCTGGCGTTCCCGGAGGTGCGTCCGCCTGCTCCGCCGGGCGGACGTCCAGAGATTCACCGATCTGCCGCAACATGCCTGTGTACCGCGGCAGGTCGGCGAAGCACGGTGTCGTGAGGGCGAGCACCACTAGCCAGCCCCGGACCGGAGAGGGTATGTACAACTCGAGGTGCGCGAATTCCAGTGTGGGAAGGATGGCCTCGCCGTCCGTCTCTGTGGCGTGCAGGGAGATCACGGCCGGGCCGCAGGGAAGGTCCACCTGGGAGACGCTGCGGTGCTCGTCGAAGGAGAGCGCCTCCTGGAACGAGGCGGCGACGATCGCCGGTGCCTCCGGGTCCACGGCCTCCGCCCGAACCAGGAGGTGAGCGGTGCTCGCCGTGCCGTCATCCGTCTCGTAGAAGGCGACGGACGCGTGAAGAACGTCGTCGGCGGTCAGGGCCGCCGTGAGGTCGGAGTAGACGGCGGCGGTGGTCTCGCGCTGGAACTCCGTACCGCCCGGCCAGATCGCCTCCGCCAGCTCCCACAGAGCGACGTCGAGGACGTCCGCGGGGAGGTGCAGCGGCAACTCGTGGAATCCCTCCGGGGTATCCAGGGTGATCGACACGCTCTGCGTGGGCGTGGACATCAGAGCCTCCCCGCAGCCGGCGTATTGGGATCGGTGAGCTGGGTGTGGGTGTCGATGGCGAGGCCCGGCACCTGCTGGGCCACTTGCGGGCCCTTGGACCACCAGGAAGCCGGGTCGATGGAGCCGTCGGCCCTCAAGGCCCCGCGCAGGGATGTCTTGACCGCCTCCGGGGTGAGGCTGCTGTCGAGGACCTTGTTGAGGCCCTTGCTGATCCCCGCCTCCTTGATGCTCGCCCCCGCGACATCCTGTACGTGGCTGTTCCACGCCAGCTTCATGCGGTTACCGAACCCAGTGGTCTCGAAGACCTTGCTGCCGCCGACGTACTCCGCGCCCCTCCCGAAGAGTGACTTGCCCTCCAGAGCCCGGCCGGTGAATCCGGCGTTCCGCAGGGCACGGATCTTGTTGACCTTGTCGATCGAGGCGACGGTGCGGCCCTCCACCTGCGCCAACTTCATGGGCACCTTGGCCCCCTTCATCGCGACGGAGCCGAACTTCCCGAACGGGATCACCCCAATCCCGTCGCCCACCAGGTCCATCACGCCCACATTCGCCCCACCGAGCTTTGCCGCTCCGTGCGTGGCGAGGGCGCCGAGGGAGGCGCCCGCACTGGCGAGGGCAAGGGCGCCGGAGAGCGGCGGGCACCAAAGGGTCAGCAGAGAGGCGACGCCCAGGATGCTGGAGGCGATCGAGAGCCAGTCGCCGATCTCCTTCAGCAGGTCGGCGTGTTTGGTGCACCACTCTTGGATGCCATGGCCCACGCTGGTGAAGAAGTCACCGAGGCCTTCCCAGAACCCCGGGTCGGGCGCATTCTCCGTGGCCCGCCGGATGCGGTCGGCGACGTCCCGGGCCTCGCCCTGGTGGTCGCCGAGGAGTTCTTCGGCCTTCTTGACGATAGCCTCGAGCTCCTGGGTGGCGGAGTCCAGACGGTTGCGGGCGGAGTCGAGGGTCTTGTCCGCCTTGTCCAGACGGTCGCTTGCTGCGTCGATCTTCTTCTGCGCGGCGTCCAGGGCGGCCTGATTGGTGTAGTAGGCGCCGGCCAGGCGCAGGTCCGGGTTGGCGGCCGCCTCGTTGTAAGCCTTGACCGCGTGTTCCTTCTCGGTTTCCCGGGTGGTCACCGTCCGCTTGGCCGCTGCGGCCTCTGATTCATATTGGCGCCCCTTGGTCTGGTACGAGGAGAGCGCGGTGTGCCATGAGTGGAGCTGGGTGACGGCGTCCCGCATGGCATCGCGGCTGTCGTTCACGTACTTCGGCAGGTCGCCGACCTTCTCAGCGAACGCCTTCGCCGCGTTGCCCTCCCACTCGCCACCGCCCTTGCCGATGCGGGACAGGACGGCATGGGCGGAGTCGAGAGAACGCTTGGCCGAGTCGAGCTTGCCGGTGACGGCGTCGACGGAACCCAGGTCGCCGGGCGCCGGGTTGAAGCCGAGGGCGGGGAAGTGTTGTGTGGTCATGGAGTTACCTGTCGAAGATCGGAGAGAAGCGCAAGACGGATGAACGCGTGCTGTACGGCGCCTACTTGGCGTTCTTCGCGAAGGCGTCGCGCAGTGAGTGCTCCAGCGACTCGTAGTTCTGCTTGACCTGCTTCAGCTTCTCCTCGATCGCCTGGGTGCCGTCGGCGATCTTCTTGATGGCGTTGTCCCAGCTGTCGTGGAACTCGTCACAGGCGTTGTCCAGGGCCTCCGCTCCCATCGACTTCGGACCGGTGTCCTTCATCGCGCCGAGCGCCTTGCGCATGTTGTCCTGACTGTCGTGCAGGTCCTTCAGCATGCGTCCGAGACTGTCCGCCTCGACCTTGAAATAGCCGCCCATACGCCCTCCCTGGCGTTCCCCACATCTGTGCACAGCGGTCAACACGCTACCGTCGATCAGGCGTTCGGCTGCACGAGGCGTCGGGGGGCCGCCTAGGGGCTTTCGTTTGGATCATCGGGCGGACCAGAGGAAGATGCCTGCGATGTGGAGTCCGGCCAGGTAGATGGTGGCGGTCTTCTCGTAGCGAGTGGCGATTCCTCGCCACTGCGTGAGGCGGTTGATGCACCGCTCGATGGTGTTGCGCTGCTTGTAGGTCTCGCGGTCGAAGGCCGGTGGTCTGCCGCCCTGGCTGCCCCGTCGCAGCCGGTGCCCGCGCTGGTCGGCCGGGACCGGGATCACGGTCCGGATGCCGCGTTTGCGTAGGTGGTCGCGGATGGCGCGTGAGGAGTACGCCTAATAGGCGCCGTGGGTTGGCCGTTAGGCCAGTCCTGGCAGGGGCCGGGTGAGACGTCTGGTCTGTACGCAGCGCCTGGGAGCGCTTCGACAAGAGGGACGCATACGCGGCCTCTGCCGTGTCGAATTCGGTCGGCATACCGTGCCGTGGTTCGAGCCGTTCCCAGGGCCACCTCCCGAACAGCCGGAGCTGTGGAGCTCTTCACGAGAGCGGGGACCCTGGGCTCAGCTGGGGCCACGGACGGCTGATGGGGTGGTGCGCCGGCGAGCGCTTCTATTAGGTCGCCGGGTGGTCCCGCCTCGGCTCGACGCCGAGGGACAGCGAAGGCCCGAAGGGAGCACGTGATGCACGTGACCTGCGGAATCGACGTGAGTGGTCCACCGGCGTCGTGCCAGAGACCGAGCCGGCGGAGCGGATGACGGGCTACGTGCGCATCACTCGGGTGAGTTCCACTCTCAGCCGCCCCCAGCCGGTCGTCATCCGGTCGTCGTGTCACCCTCCGCGGCCGTTGTCGGGGCGTCTTCCGGGGAACGTGCGGTCGTGCGGGCGAGGTTGTCCTCGAGGCGTTGCAGGGCGTGCAGTGTTTCGGCCTGCTGGTCAGGGGTGAGGTCGCCGGTGGAGGCGCTTTCGAGTTCGGCCCAGATGCGTTCGACCTCGCGGCGCAGCGCTTGGCTGGCGGCGGTCGGTTCGATGATGACGGCGCGCTTGTCGTCGGGGGAGGGGCGGCGGCGGACGAAGCCGGCGTTCTCCAGGCGCTTGATGCTGCGGGTCATGGTGGCGGCATCGGAGTCGACCAGGCGCACGAGGTCGGTCTGCCGCTGGGGGCCGAGTTCCCACAGATGCATCATGACCAGCTCCTGGCCGAGGTGGAGGCCGAGGGGGCGCAGGAGCTGTCCGGCGATCATGCGGTGCAGACGGGCCACCCGGAAGATCGCGTGGCTGACCGGCCCCGCTTGGGCGGCAGCGGGCACCGGCACCGAGGAGGCGGGCGGCGTCGCCTGCTGCGGCCGGCTTGGCGTGTCCTGCTGGGTTGTCCGATTGGTTGTCCGGCTCATCAAGTGCATCCTTTCCCGGCTGAACTTTGCCGGACAGTAATCCGGCTCACAGCTCGCCGGATGCAGCCAGGATAGCGACCCTCCGCGCCTCGTGTTGCCCTTGGGGTCAGCGGGTTGTTGCCGCACGTCAACGGGCGGTTTTCGGGCGTGCGGGCCGGTGGGTGACGCAGTTCATGGAGGGGATCGGGAAGGCTTTGGGGAGTTTTACTTGTTCGGCTAGGTAATGGTTTGCTGAGTCCCGCATGCCGAGGGAGCGCCGCCCGACCGGACGGCCTCCCGCCCCTACCGAAGGAGTGATCATGACGACCGCATTCGACCCGATCGAGCTGGGCGGCAAGCGTCTGGCCAACCGCCTGGCGATGGCGCCGATGACCCGCAGTCGCGCCTACGGCCCGGGGGCCGGCGCGACGGAGCTGATGGCGGCCTACTACGCCCAGCGGGCAAGCGCCGGCCTGATCATCACCGAGGGCGTCCAGCCGTCGGTGGTCGGCCAGGGCTACCCCGACACCCCGGGCCTGCACTCCGCCGAGCAGGTCGCCGCCTGGCGGCAGGTGACCGACGCGGTCCACCGCGAGGGCGGGGTGATCTTCGCGCAGCTGATGCACACGGGCCGGATCGGCCACCCCAGCCTGCTGCCCGACGGCATGATCCCGGTGGGCCCCTCCGCCGTCGCCGCGAAGGGCCAGGTGTACACCCACCAGGGCCCCCAGGACTTCGTCACACCGGAGGAGCTGGAGCACGACGAGATCGTGCGGACGATCGCCGACTTCGCCGACGCGGCGCGCAACGCCGTCGCCGCCGGCTTCGACGGGGTCGAGCTCCACGGAGCGAACGGATACCTGATCCACCAGTTCCTCGCCCCCAACGCCAATCAGCGCACCGACACCTGGGGAGGCGGCGTCGCGGGCCGGGTGCGCTTCGCCGTCGAGGTCACCCGCGCCGTCGCGGAGGCGATCGGTGCCCACCGGACCGGTATCCGTATCTCCCCCGGAACCCCCTTCAACGACATCGCCGAGACGGACCCGTCCGACCTGGAGGCGACCTACACGGCCCTGGTGGCCGCTCTCGCCCCGCTGGACCTGGCCTATCTGCACGTGCTCGAAGGCCCTGACCAGGGCCTGACCGGGCGCCTGCGCAAGGACTGGCCGGGCACGTTCGTCCTCAACCCGTTCACGCACCCCGAGCCCACCGGCCACGATTCCCTCGGCCTGATCGAGAACGGCGCCGCGGACATGCTCGCCTTCGGTGCGCTGTTCCTGGCCAACCCCGATCTGCCCCGCCGTCTCGCGTCCGGCGGCCCCTACAACGAGCCCGACCGCACCACCTTCTACGGCGGCGACGAGCGCGGCTACACCGACTACCCGGCCCTGCCCGCCTGACCGTCGCGACAAGGGCCACCACACCCGGTCGCGGCAGCGGCCACCGCACCCGGCCGGGGTACGGCGCGCCGGCCCGTCCCGGGGCACGCCGCCCATGCCGGCCGCCCGGGGACGCCTACGCCGGCTCGGCCCGGGGACACCTACGCCGGCCGCCTCCGGACTTGCCCGGGGGCGCGCCCACGCCGGGCCCCGGCCCCACCCCTCCGAAACCCTCCCCTCCGAAAGCCTCCCCTCCTGCTCCGCGTCCGCCTCCCCGTCCCCTCTCCCCTCCCCTCACCCCGAAGGACCCGCCATGACCGCCCTCGCCCGCAGACTCCAGCACGCCGCCTACGGCGGCCCCGAGGTACTGGAGCTGGCCGAAGTGCCGCTCCCCGAACCCGGCCCCGGCCAGGTCCGCGTCCGCATCCACGCCGCCGGCGCCAACGCCCTGGACTCCAAGAAGCGCCGGGGCCTGTTCGCCCCTGGCCAGGAGGCCCCCGCCGAACCCCAGCCCCTGGGCCTGGAGATGGCCGGTGTCATCGACGCCCTCGGCCCCGGTGTCACGCAGTGGAGCACCGGCCGGCCGGTGCTGGGACTCACCGCCCGGCAGGACGCGGTCGCCACCCACGCCCTGGCCGACGCCGGCAACATCGTCGCCAAGCCCGACATCCTCACCTTCGAGCAGGCCGCCGCCCTGCCGGTCGCCACCGAGACGGCGTACCGCACCCTGCGCCGGCTCGGCGTGGTCGCAGGACAGACCCTGCTGGTCCACGCCGCAGCGGGCGGCGTCGGCCTCATGGCCGTCCAGCTCGCCCGCGCCCTGGGCGCCACCGTCATCGGCACCGCCGGCGAGGCCAACCACCCCTTCCTCCGCGACCTCGGCGCCACCCCCGTCACCTACGGCGACGGCCTCGCCGAACGGATCCGCGCCGCCGCCCCGCAAGGCATCGACGCCGTCCTCGACGCCTCGGGACGCGGCGTCCTGCCGCTGTCCGTCGAACTGACCGGAAGCCCGGACAAGGTCCTCACCATCGCCGACCTCGACGCCGCCCGGCACGGCGTGCGCTTCTCCCGCGAGATGCTGCCCATACCGCAGGTCATGGACGACGTCCTGCCCATGATCAAGGACGGCCGGCTGCAGCTGCCCCTCGAAGCGGTCTTCCCGCTGGAGAAGGCGGCCGACGCCTACCACCGCCTGGACGAGGGCCACCTGCGCGGCAAGATCGTCCTCACCGTCCGGACCCCCCTCGACCCGGCGGCGCGGGCCCGCGCGTAACCCGCTGGTGACGGGCCCGGCCGCCCCACCGGGCCCGTCACCCACCCACCCGCCGGGCTCCGGCCCACCGCTCCACCGGAACCGCGCGTCAGCCGCCGTCACGGTTCAGGACGCGGCGGGCGGCTGCCAGCCAGCGGTCCTTGCGGACTTTCGCCTCGTGCAGGCGGCCGGAGTTCTGCTGGATCAGACGGCGCTGGATACGGGTCTCGGCCGCTGCCCACACCGTCACCAGCTTCGCCGACTTCTGACACGCCACGTCTTCGCGAGCGGTGGCGCGTTCGGCCGCCGTGGGCTCGGCCGTCTCCCAGCGCTCGCTGCCGGCGGCGGCAAAGGGGTCCGGGTAGTCGAAGCCGGACTTCGCCATGCAGGTGTGCCATCTGCGCAGGGCGTCGCGTACCTCGGGGGCACGCCGGGAGGTTTCCAGGGCGGTGCCGGTCAGCTGGTTGAAGGCTCGGTAGTCGGGTGGAGCGGTGTCGCCGACGAGTTGGTGCTGGGCGGTCTTGCGGCAGCCGCCCTTGCCGGAGGGGCCGTAGGCCGTGCGCTGCACCTCGGCCGGAAGCGACTCGCGCTCGTCCCAGGCACGGTTGCGCCGTACCACCGACGGCGGGTCGGGGCTCGGGTGGTACCCGTAAAGGACGGCTGCCGCCTCGTCGGCTCCGTAGCGTCGGAGGTTGGGCGGCTCGGTGTCCTGGGCGTCCACCGGAGGCAGCGCCTTCCACTCCATGCCCCGGCCGTTCATGCACCGGCGCATGAGGATGTCCTGTGCGTCTTCCACGACGTGGTTCTCGGCCACGGTCGAGGCGTAGGCGTCCAGCGGCAGCCGGAGC
Source organism: Streptomyces sp. NBC_00400 (assembly GCF_036048035.1). Taxonomy (NCBI): domain Bacteria; kingdom Bacillati; phylum Actinomycetota; class Actinomycetes; order Kitasatosporales; family Streptomycetaceae; genus Streptomyces; species Streptomyces sp. NBC_00400. The sequence goes on from NZ_CP107940.1 coordinate 4,329,805, forward strand.
TGCCTGGCCTGCCGGGACACGGGTAGGGAGTGCGAGACGGGCGTGGACGCGTGCTCCCCGGCTGTGCAGGCGGTGGTGGCCAGGAGCAGCAGTGCGAGCGCGGTGGTGGCCTGGGCGCGGGAGGGCGACATGACTGCCTCTCGTTGAGCGGTGCGCGCTGAGCGGGATGCGCGATGCGCGATGCGCGATGCGCGATGAGCGGGACGCGGTGGCAGGCAGGCAGGGCACGGCAGGGCAGGGCACGGCAGGGCGGGGTGCGGCGCCAGTCGCCGCACCCCGCCCGTCAGCAGTTCGTTGCCGACGGAACCCGCTGTCAGCTGAACTTGATGGAGCTCGTCGCGTCGCTCATGTGGTCGTGGTCGCCGAAGTGCGGCTCCCTCTCGCCCGGTTTCAGGGAGAAGCGGGCGCCCTCGTACCTGGCGTGCTGGTAGAAGGTGACCGTGCGGTTGCCCTTGTTGATGGCGGAGCTGATCGTGTCATTCCAGCCATCGACCTTCAGATTCCGCATGTTCTCGGTGAAGGTCGTGTTCCGGTTCCTGTAGTTGGCGTCCTGGAAGACCTGGACCTTCGTGACACGCCTCTTGGCCGCGGCGCCGTCCGCGTGGGCATCGGCGGAGGCCGGCAGCGCGGCACCGAGCGTGAGTGCGGCAGTGGCGGCGCCTGCAGCGGCTATGTAACGGATACGCATGGCGTTTTCCCCTTTTGGTCACTCTCGCGTGATGCACGTGATGACGGTCATGTGCCGATCGGTCCGTCCATGCTCCGAGACGAGCGAGTGCGTCCCGTGCGGCACGATGATTCAAGCCCTCGACGCAGCGAGAAAAAAGGTGATTCGAGGAGATTCGAATCCGGGCACTCGGCTGGTGCTGCCCGCCCGCGCTGCCCGCGCTGCCCGCGCTGCCTGTGCTGCCTGTACGGCTCGGCCGCGCCCTCGTGACCGGTGCCGACCGGGCTGAAGACAGGGGCGGGGCACGGCCGTTCGCGATACTTGTGGGGTGGCGTCCTTGGCTGCCGATCAATGGTGAAGGACGGCTCCCAGGAATCCGCCGTACCGTCAGATTGCGCACGCAACGCCGGCAAGGATCCAGGGTCTTCCCCATCGTCCTGCCGGCGCCTTGGCGTCCGTGCCTCCTGGTCGCAGCTGGGAGTCAGCTCGGCTGGTCTCCGGTGTAGCGGTGGATCCCCCCCCATCGGACACCTGGTGGCAGGACCACCTCCACCGGGCCCTGGCACACCTCGCGCTCGTCCGCACGGGCCGTCAGGCGGTGCGCGAGCAGTACATCCGCCGCCGCGTCCCGGAGTTCACCGGTTTCACGCCCGGCGAGATCACCTGGACCACGGCCCACGGCGACCTCCACTGGGCCAACTCACCGGCCCTGCCCTGACCCTTCTGGACTGGGAGGGCCGGGGCACGGCGCCCCTCGGCTACGACGCCGCACACCTCCGGCCTGCGCCTGAGGGCCGGGGAGCCTTGCGAGTTGCCGGCCGTAGACGTGCTGGAGAGCGGTGACGCGTCACCGGCCGGCGGGCCGTCAGAAGTCGTACGGCTTCTTGGTGCTCCAGTTCAGCACGTCGGCCTCGTTCCAGCTGAACTGCGGCTTGGCGCCCTGGAGGTCGACGGAGTAGGAGGGGCCGTTGTGACCGTCCGCGCCGCGCAGCGCGAGGGCGAACGACTGTGCCGTGCGGTGCTTCGAGCCGTAGTCGAAGAGGTTCACGGCGCTGTATACCGTGCCGCCGGGCTGGAGCGTGAGGTGCTTGCCGCCACCGGGGTTGTCCTTCTTCGAGTGCGGCAGCACGGCGCTCTCGTCGCCGAGCTTCACGGCCGGGTAGGAGGTGACCCAGCAGGGCTTGCTGCCCTTGTTCGACGCGGTGACCAGCAGGTGGTCGCCCTGCTGCCCGGCGAACCGGTGCACCGCGGTGAGCAGCATCTCGTCACCGCGGCACTGCCCGGCGGCGGCCGTGGTGTCCGTGTTCGCGGCCTTGTCCGTCCCGCCCGAGGCGGTGGTCGAGCGCGTGCCCGCCTTGGTGTCACCGCCGCCGTTGGCTTGCTCCGCGCCGCCCTTGACGTCACCGCCCGCCGTGGACTGGCTCTGCGCGCTGCCGGCGGCGTTGTCGCCGCCGGCAGCCTTCGAGCCGCTGTCGGCGCCGCCGCAGGCGGTCAGGCCCAGCGCCAGCGCGGCGGTGACGGCGGCCAGGGTCGCGGTACGAATCCGGGAAGTACGCATGATCAGGTTCCCCCTGCAGTTCGTGCGGGAGCGTCTTGGCCCGTCCCGCGGTGTGGACACCACTCTTCCCGGGGCCACTGACGTTCCGGAAACGCCTCACTCACGTTCCGCAAACACCCGCGCGCGAACGGGTGAGCCGAGCTGCCGACGGCCCGGAGTTCCCCACCATGAACCTGGCGCACCCGCACACAGCCCGGACAGGCTCACCCGCCCCTGTCGCTGAGGTCGGGGGTGTCGTTCATGAGGGGCGAACCAAGTGCCGTGCAGCTCAGCATGATGCTCAGGTTGCACACGCTGCCATCGGTCCCGCTGCCATCGGTCCCACTGCCATCGGTCACGCTTTGCTGGACCGGAAGCTGAGCGAGGTCGCGGGCCGTTGCGGTGTCCTCCCCGCGACGCCGCAACGGCCCGCACCCCTGAAGCGGCCGTTCGGCGGCCGGATCCTCAAGCAGGACGGCGCCACCCACCCGGCCAAGAAGTGGACCGACGCGCACCTCGACGACGGCCGCATCACCGTCGCCGAGCAACTCTTCGGCGACGGCCGCGGGGGCGACGCCTGTGAGCGGTTCGTGAGCCGAACATGAGCCATGTGGCCGAATATCGGTGGTGTGCCGGTCGCAGCGGCAGTCCCTCAGGGGCGCGTGGCCGACGGCGCACTCCGTTCCTTGCCGGTTCGGAGCTGCTGCACACCTCGTTCACGACGGGTGCCGCCTTCCCGGGACGGCAACACCCGGAGTCGTGAACGGAATCGCAGGACGCAATCCGCGCTTCAGGTGGAAAGTAAGGGACGCAAAAGATGAACATACGAGTACGCAATGTTCTCCCGTCCGGCAGAGGCCGGCGGGCAAAAGCGGTCGCGGTGGGATCGATGGCCCTCGCGGCGGCGCTGTGCCTGTCCATCACCCCGGCGCAGGCGGACGGCGGCGGCGGCGGTTGGGTGAACCCCGACTATCACATGCCCGTTCCCCAGGGCGACGGCATCTGGAGCACCCCCGAGAAAGTCGCGGAGTTCCTCGCCGACTGCGGCGAGAACTGCACCTTCACCCCCACCTCATGGGTCGGTGAGCCGACCGAGGGCACGCCGACGATGCTGGGGGACTACCGCGACAACTGCACCACCGAGAACGCCGACTTCAAGCAGGGTGAGGCGAAGACCACTGGCGAGTCGACGGTCGTCGGCATGTCGGTCGGTGCGAACCCCGTCTCGGTGCTGCCGAAGATCGAGCACACCTGGTTCAAGCAGAACACGGAGAGCAGCGATACCACGGGCACTCTGAAGCCCGGCGAGATCGGTTGGGTCGACGAGGTGTCGGTCACCCGTAAGGCAAAGGGCAACTGGCACCTCAACGGTGTCGATCAGTCGAATCCCTTCGCTCCCGTGAACTCGCACAACTCCCATGGCCCCCACGACTTCACCGATGTCGAGGGGGATATCACCTACAAGATCATCAGGATCCAGTCCCGCCCCATGACCGCCGAAGAGCGCACCAACCGCTGCGGCAACACAAGCCCCAGCTAACCCAGTTGGCGCGGAGTCCGACGGCCACCGGCAATCCGCAGGCGGCCCCAACTCGGACCGAGGGCCTGCCGACCCGGAGCGGATCGCCGGCCCCGCACCGGCAGCCCGCACCACCCCCGGCCACCTCCTCGGCCGAGAGCACGCCAGCCCCAGGTCACTGACCTGGGGCTTTCGCGTGGAGCGGGGTGACGGGGCACGCGCTGGGCGCGCGTGGGCAGCGGAGGGCTCTTGGCGTCGTTGGGCCGTTCTCTTGGCGCTCGCTGCAGTGCCCGTGCACGGGCACTGCGGACGCCAGTGGCGGAGAGGCCGGCGCCCACGGCCGCCCCGGCGGCAAACCTGCCTGGGGCCCACCAGCCTCTACCGCCCTGCGACGCCGCATCGCGGCGGCCCGCCGCTGAGGAACGTCCCACCGTCACTGAGCGTCTCGAAACGGCAGAAGTGACGCGCCGCCTCTGTGCTCTGTGGTCACGTAATCGATCAATGCTCTGGCCTGCGATCGAGCTGTCATCGGCGGTCAGCGTTGGTCGCCCTTGAGTCCCTTGCGTGCCCTTGAGCGCCCTTTCGCGGCCCGCAGACGGCCCGAGGGAGAGCTGTTGCACCCCTCGATGCGGCCTATGGGCGCGACGGTCGCTGAACTCTGGTCAACAGGACCGCGTGCGTCGGTCGGTTGGAGGCCGGACCCCCGGCAGCGTCATCACGACCAGTAGCTGATGATGTACATTCCGTCACTCCAATGGGGCGTATCGGATGGCGGTTCCGTCCGCCCCATTCCAGCCTGGGCTGGTGCGTTCGATTCGTAGAGAACGCACGAACCACTCAGAGAGGTCACAGCATGTCCCGCACCAAGCTTCTCGTCCTGGCCGCTGTACCCGCGGTGGCCGTCAGCCTGGCGTCCCCCGCACTGGCCGATGACGAAACCGCCCACCCCCGCGTCGTCACCGCAGAGAGCCCGGTCCGGTCCATCGGGGCCAACCAGACCGAGATCGTCACTGTCACCTGCCCCAGGGGCACCTTTGCCGTCAGTGGTGGCTGGCTCGTGTCCTCCGCCAGCATCGACGTGACGGGCAACCGCGCGGTGAGCGACAGACGGTGGAAGATCCGCTTCGAGAACGAGTCGAACCGATCCGGCAGGGTGCAGGCTTTCGCCCGTTGCGCGGTCTGACGGCGCGTACTCGCCAGGGCGGGCGGGAAGACCGAGCAGCGTGACCGCCTGAACGTCGCGACCGCTCTCCCTCCGGTCGAATGAGGGGGAAGTGGTGCGGGACGCCTGAACTGGCCCGGACAACCAACCAGGCCCAGGTCGCTGACCTGGGCCTCAACCATGGAGCGGGTGACGGGAACCGAACCCGCGCTCTGCGCGCGGGAGTCGATGGGCCCGGGCGTCAGAGGGTGTCTGACGTGGGCAGAAGCTACTCCCTTGAGGGCCCGGAGGTCTCCGTGATCACAGCGTGAGCGGACCGCCCCACGGCGGAGCCACGCCCTTCACCTCTCTGAAGATCATTCACAGGCAGCCCCTAAGGTGAGGCCACGGAGAGTGTGGGGAGCGCGATGGAGCCGTTGGAAGCTGGAGACCCGCGGGCCGCCGGACCGTACCGGCTGACCGGGCGGCTGGGCTCGGGCGGGATGGGCCGGGTGTTCCTGGGCGAGTCCGGGACGGGGCGGCGGGTCGCCGTGAAACTCGTACGGGAGGACCTGGCGGCCACTCCCGGATTCCGCGACAGATTCCGGCGTGAGGCCAAGCTCGCGATGCGGGCAGGCGGCTTCTGGACCGCGCCGGTCGTCGACGCCGACCCGGACGCCGGCATGCCGTGGATCGCAAGCCAGTACGTCGACGGCCCCTCGCTCGACACACGCGTCACCCGGCAGGGCCCGCTGGACGAGGGAGAGGTGCGCAGGCTCGGCTCAGGGCTGGCCGAAGCACTCGCCTCGTTCCACCGGGGCGGTCTCGTCCACCGCGACCTCAAGCCCTCCAACGTCCTGCTCGTCGACGACGGTCCGAGGGTCATCGACTTCGGCATCTCCAAGGCCCTGGAGACCACCGCCGGTACCGATCTGACCAAAGCCGGGACCGTCATGGGGACCCCTGGCTTCATGTCGCCGGAGCAGGCACTGGGCCAGCCGGTGGGCCCGCCCTCGGATGTCTTCTCACTCGGCTCACTGCTCGTCTACGCGGCCACCGGCGCGGGAGCCTTCGGTGACGGAACTTCCCACGCGCTGCTGTTCCGGGTGGTCTACGAGGCGCCCGACCTCAGCGCGGTGCCGGACGGTCTGCGGGGGCTGGTGCTGGACTGTCTGCACAAGTCTCCGCAGGGCCGCCCCACCGCCGAAGCGCTCCTCGCACGCCTGGCGGACGTACCGCGGGCGACGGTCCCCGACCCGCGCATCGCGCTGAACGCCGTGCGGAAGAGCCTTTCCGACGAGGATGCCCCGGCGGCCACCGGACCGCAGCAAGGGAGCGCAACGGCCACGACCGAGCCGCCCGCCCCGGCACCGCGCCGGCCTCGGCCCGTCGATGAACCGCCGGCCCTCTCCCCTTTCACGGTGGATACATGGGGCCTTGCGGAGTTCCGGCGCCGTCTGCGACGGCCGGCCGTGTCGGCGTTGACGTTCGCCGGCATCTTCTTCTGCTTCGCTCTCGTCTTCGGCGGGGCCCAGGCCGTGCTGGCGCCCGTGTTCCTCTCGACGCTGCTGCATCTGCTCTACGGACTGAAGGTCTCGTTGCCGGTCAGGGCCAGGGCACTGCGGGTCGGAGCAGACGGGCTCTCCGTACAACACGGCCCGCACACGCTCTCGGTGCCCTGGCGGGACATCGCCTCCGTCACCCTCACCGGAAAGCGGAACAGGCGCAGCATCGCCCTGACAGCGGCCCTGCAGGAAGGAACGGACGCCCGCATCCCCTCCCCGCTCCGCGCCGGCCCGGGTGTGCTGAAGTGCACGGTCGTATCCCCCGCGAAGGACGAGACGAGCACCCGCCTGGACGGCCTCGATACCGCGCTGCGGCATTTCGCGGGCAGCCGCTACACACCACCCGCCGCTTCCGGCAAGGACCGAAGGCCACTGTGAGCAGTACAGCGCTCCACGGCCCGGAGGACCGAGGGCGAGGGCAGCCGCTGATCCAACTGCACGCCGGGGACTCCCAGTCGACGGGTCCGGCTCACCACGATGGGCACGCCGCTGCGTGGGCATGGTGGTGGACGCCCTCAGTCGCGATGAAGAGCTCTGGCCCGGACAACGAGGAAGGCCCAGGTCGCTGACCTGGGCCTCAACCATGGAGCGGGTGACGGGAATCGAACCCGGGCTCTGAGCTTGGGAATCAGGGGGCTTTCGGGGCGCCAGTGTCTGCCTGTTCAGCGAAGACGCCGCTACTGGGGGAGGTGGTTTCGTCACGTCTCTGGCCCTTGTTCACCGCTGACTACCTCTCCATCTGGCACTGGGGCAAGATCAACGGCAAACACCTCAAGGGCCTGGCCGACTGCGGCCGTATGCCGCGCACCGCCCTGGACGGGGTCGCGATGCTCATCGAGGGCGCGAAGGTCGGCGCGCTGGTCCAGTTGGGCATCCTGGCCGCCGAGGTCATAGCCGCCCAGGCCGCGGCCCCCTTCACTCTCGGCCTGTCGGAGTTGGGCGCGTTGGGCGCCACGCAGGCGACCCGGATGATCCTCAAGCGGCTGTTCAAGGAGGTCTGCCAGCAGGTTGCCGAGCAGGTCGTCAGCATCGCCCTCACCCCGGTCGAGGAAGCACTCGGGGCGATGGTCGGGGACCTGGTGGTCCAACTCGGTGCCAACGCTCTTGGTGTTCAGGACGGCGTCGATCTCGGGCGTACCGCAAAGGCCGGCAAGGAGGGCTTCAGCCAGGGGGTGCAGGACGCGAAGGGCTCCGCCAAGGAAGCGGCCTCCAATCCGACGATGGGGCTCCTCAGTGCGGGCGGCAGCGGCGGCAGCGCTGGCGGGGGTGGCGGCGGAGAGTCCGGCGGTGGCAGTGGGTTCAACTTCGACGAGGGCGAACACGACAATGCTGTGACCGGTCTGCAGAGCGCGGGTGGCACGTTTCGCAACAAGGCCGGCGGCAAGATCGGCCGTGCCAGGAGCCACCACAGCCGTACGCGTGGCAAGGACGCCATCGCTGATGCGGCGAACGTGGTGCTGGACAAGGTCGTCGACGGTATCGAGGACGGCGTCAAGAAGACGGCCAAGCACCTCGACGACAACATGACCCGCGGCATCAAGCAGATGGCAAAGAACCACCGCGACAACGACAACGGGCTGGCCGACCACTTCAAGGGCCTCGGCAAGAAAGACACAAAGGACCCAAAGGCTCCGGGAGTGGGTGGGGCCACAGGCGGGGGGAAGGGACCGGGAGGCCCCGGCAATCGGCCGCCCGGCGGGGATAATGGCCCGCAGGGGCAACCCATCAACCCTGCTTGGCACGGACAAAGCGCATGGGGGATGAAAAACCACCATGGCCGCGCCCTTGACGTGAGTGGCCTCGACCACGGCCAGAGGCTCAGGCTGCTCGAAGAAGAGTCACGCCGACTCGCGGACGACGCCCACAGGGCCAAGGCGGGACAGTCAGGCGTGGAGACGCCGGGTGCATATCGCATCAAGAAGGGGTGTGCTGGAGCCTTCTTGCATAATGGCACGATTACCGGACACACAAGCTCCACCAAGTATGGCGGGAACGTTGCCATCGACGTCCATCCGCAACTTCAAAAAATGCTGGATGATATTGAGGTAGAGGGCAATATTAGTTCAGGGCGCGGAAAGTGTGCCGAAGTGGCCTTGATATCCGACAGGTTGGAGGGCTCGGCTCTGTAACAATATCGGGGAAAGGGATACCAAGGAGGGTGAGATAATCGAGGGGCACGGGGATCACAAGAAGCCCTGTAACTCTTGCGAGCGGATGCTGCCGAGGCTCGATATCATTCCGCGTAGCAGCTAGACAGGCGCTGAGGGGTGAAAGGAATCGTGATCGGAGAAGAATCAGTCAGGTCTTGGCTGACGGAACATAGCTGGTTCTCTGGTCGAGACATCGGCGCGGAGGCCGACCGGCTAATTTCGATCAGGGTTCGAGATTTCGCGGACCAAGGAGAAGGCATTGCTCCGCTGCCGTGCGCGACAGCCTTTGTGCGTGAGTACGGCAAGCTCGAACTCCCCTACCCGCGGAGTCCGGACATCAAGTTGGTTGTTACGCCAACATTCGGGTATGACGGCGACGCCGAGGACATAGTGGAACTGGGCCGAAGTCTCGGCAGGCCGATTTTCCCTGTGGCATACGAAACGCGAGAGCTCGGAATCGTATTGATGGATGACACGGAGCGAGTATTTTACTTGCACGAAACGGGTTGTTACTTCGTGGCCGAGCGGCCGATGGAGGCGTTTGCCAAGCGTCTGGAAGGTAGTCGGCTGCAGGATGCGGAGGATTTCTTTGTCTAGTCCGGTCCCAGGCGTCGCATCATCAGTGCTCATCAACGACATGGTGCTCAGTCCCTGCACGTGGCCATGGAACTTCGTGCCCGTTTGCAAGCAGCGAGCTTCGGGGCCGTCGATCTGTCCCTTTCGTTGGCAGCGGCACAGGCCAGAAGCGACGGAAATCATGCACGTTCCGAGTCGGTGCAGGGTCTCAAGTCCAGCTGCATAATCTCAGGGCCGGCTGCATATGGATGGCATTTATGCAGACATCGTGAGACTCGCAGCTCGGAGCGTGCACTCTTCCGGGCCCCCTTCGGTGAGACAGTCATGGCACCAGCCAGCACCGTCATCATTGATCGGTGACCACATGGATGCGCTGCTACTGGGACGAGGAAGACACCTGGTTCTACTTCGAGGTCGATGCCGAAGGCTGGGTGATCCGGCAGGTCGAACTCGAAGGGCCTGAGCTGACCCCGATCGCAGCTGCCTCCCTCGCCGAGTGGCAGCGGGCCTACGACGCAGGCCGCCTCGGTGAGTACGACAGCAGGTTCGGGATCACAGCCGAGGTGCCCGTCTCGGAATGGGAAGGCCACGACCCCGAACAACTCACCTGCGAGGAGTTCGAGGAAGTATGGGGGCCTGCCCGTCGCCAGATCGCATCCCGGCCCAGTTGACCTCTCGGGCCCGCGGAGACTTCTTGGCATCATCGCGACATGGCCTCGCCCCTTCCCCGCACTGTCCGAGCCGTCGACACAACTCATCTCCTGGACCTGGCCCAGGAGGCCGCCATGCGCAGCTTCAGCCAGCGGCTCCCGGTCGACTGGCTCCAAGAGCACCTTGCTGCGGAGGCGACGCACTACCTGTTCCCGACGCTCGTGCAGCGGCTCACGCACCGTCCCGAGATGCCGCTGCAGTGGAGGTGCCAGCAACTGCTGACCGTCAATACCGGCGAACAGATCTGGGGTCTGCTCGACGTCCTTCCCGACACCTTCGACAAGATTCCGGAGACCCTGGACACGGCCTCCAAGAAAGACATCGTCAGCCGCATGGAGCGAGCAGTGACCGTGCGCGAGTGGATGGAACGAATGGGTGTCGAAGCAGGTTCGTGACGCCCCTCGGCGGCGGTGCGGCCTGCTGGACAGTCTGAGGAAATGACACCGATCTGACACAGCCGCCGGCCGACACGTCGTGAGACTGAAGAGGGACGTCCAGGTCACAGCGTCGGCACATGACACCGAAAGCGAGAACCTACAGTCGGCGACACCACGAATTGACTGCGCGCTGGTTGCAACGGACGGCTGTCCTCGCGTACTTCAGGTGAGAATGACGGCACCGGCCGGCCGGCTGGCTTTCGAGCAAGAGAACGTGGTGGCAGCCCAGGTGGAAATCAACAAGTACGCGGATTCACGAGGGTAGCGAGAGAACAGTGGTGACGCACAGCAGGCCGGTGCCGTCGACGGTGGACAGCGACACCGACCATCCTGGGGGAACCGAGATGAGCGCCAACACCACTGCCCGCACCGCCCGTCGCCGCCCCCTGCGCGTTGCCGCCGAGTCTGGCAGTGCGGGCTCGGGTGTCGAGCGTTCCCACACCTCCGGCCTGAAGGCGTCGTTCGCCCGGGGAGAGGACGCGACCCCGGACCCGAAGGCGGGCGGGTCGACGACCACCAGCGTCGTGGTGACCAACAAGGGCAGCCGCACCTGCCGGATCGGCGGCTTCCCGGGCGTGGACCTCAAGTCCGAGAATGGCGGCGAGCGCTGGTCGCTGGCCCGCCAAGCACGGCTCGATCATCCGAGAGGCGGGCTGAGGATGGGGGATGGAGCCAGATGCGGGGGGCTGGGAGGGGATCAGCCGCGGAAACCCGCTCCAAGCGACGCACGGCAATGCGGCGCGTGCCGCGTGGGAACGATGTGGTCACTGCCTCATGCAGGAGCCGCGACAGAGCATCGAGACCGGCAGCGGCGCCCGAGCAGCGCTGCGTTGATGCCGGCCGAGGTCGGTCTGCCTGCCGCGCACACCACTGTCGGCTGGATGTGGATTGCTCCGGCCACAGCAGCGGGCCGGGTGTGCGGACGGCCGACGGGCAGGCGGATGCGCATCTTCTTCAGGGCGGGGATGAACCTCTGGGATCGCGCGAGGTTCTTGGCGAGGTACGCGGCCCGGGTACCCTTGCCGCCCCCCGGGGTTCCGACGAGGACGATTCGCATCAGCGGAGGAACCCTTCGTAGTTGCGCTGCTGAAGCTGGCTCTCGATCTGCTTCACGGTCTCCAGGCCCACACTCACGATGATGAGGATGCTTGTCCCGCCGAAGGGGAAGTTCTGGTTCGCGTGGAACAGCACCAACTCCATGGTGGGTACGAGCGCGATCAGCCCCAGGTACAGCGAGCCCGGCCACGTGATCCGGTTGAGCACGTAACTGAGGTACTCGGCCGTCGGGCGACCGGCCCGGATGCCCGGGACGAAGCCACCGTGCTTCTTCATGTTGTCGGCGACTTCTTCGGGGTTGAAGCTGATGGCCACGTAGAAGAAGGCGAAGAACACGATCAACAAGACGTACGCGGCGAGGTAAACGGGGTGGTCTCCCTTGGTGAAGGTGGTGGCGATCCAGGTCGCCCATGCTGCCTTCGACCCGCTGAACTGTGCGATGAGCGCCGGGATGGACAGCAGCGATGACGCGAAGATGACGGGAATCACACCCGCCTGGTTCACCTTGAGCGGGATGTACGTGGACGTACCGCCGTACGACCGGCGCCCGATCATCCGCTTCGCGTACTGCACCGGGATACGCCGCTGGGCCTGCTCGACGAAGACCACCAGGGCGACCATTGCCAGGCCCACCAGGATCACTGCGAAGAACTCGATCCAGCCGCCGGCGAGCTTGCCCTGGAGCTTGACCTGCCACAGCGCGCCCGGGAAGCGGGCAGCGATCGAGATGAACATCAGGATCGACATGCCGTTGCCGATACCGCGGTCGGTCACCATCTCGCCGAGCCACATGACCAGGGCCGTACCGGCGGTCATCGTGATGACCATCGTGATGGTGGTGAAGACCGAGCCGTTGGGCACGATCTGGCGCGTGCAGCCCTGGAAGAGTGAACCGGCGCGGGCGGCGGTCACCAGGGCGGTGCCCTCCAGGGCGGCGAGCGCCACGGTCAGATAGCGGGTGTACTGGGTGATCTTCGCCTGGCCGGACTGCCCCTCCTTCTTGAGGGCTTCCAGCCGCGGGATCACCACGGTCAGCAGCTGGAGGATGATGCTCGCCGTGATGTACGGCATGATCCCCAGCGCGAAGATCGTGACCTGCAGCAGCGCTCCACCGCTGAACATGTTCACCAGGCCGAACAACCCGCTGTTGGCGTGGGTCCGCTCCATGCAGAACTCGACGTTCGCGTACTTCACCCCAGGGACCGGAATGTGCGCTCCGACCTGGTAGAGCACGATGATGCCCAACGTGAACAGCAGCTTCTTGCGCAGGTCGGGCGTCTTGAACGCTCGGGCGAACGCGGTGAGCACGGTGCCTCCTGCGCCTCCGGCCACTCTCAGGGCAGGGAGGCGACGGTCTTGAGGATCGACGAATACGTAGCGGCTGTACTGCGCGGAGCTCGCCCGCACGGCGGGTTCCGAGGCAGGACCCCGAGGCCGGCTTGGTTGCCCAGAGTGCGGTGCGCGCGCAAACGAAGTCGCCGTCTCCCTCTCGCCCAGGTGTACGGGCACTGGGCTTCCGTACACACCCATCGGGACCGCTTGACCGCGGCCAAGGCGCTACCTGGCGGTCGGGGTGTGTGTCGGTGTCGGAACCGGCTCGGCGGGTGAGGGACGGTACGGCATCGGCACCAGGCCGGTAGTCGGGGCGCGGGTCGGCATCGGCACCGGGCCGGTAGTCGGGGCGCGGGTCGGCATCGGCACCGGGCCGGTAGTTGACGCGCAGGTCGGCATCGGAACCGACCGGGTGGTTGACGTGCAGGTCGGCATCGGCGCCTTCGTGGCACCGGGCACGGGGCGGGGTCTCGATGGCATCGGGACCGACTCGGCGGGGGTGCCGGGGCGGTGCTGAGGGCCTGTGGGGCCGTCCTGAGCGAAGGAGCTCGGCAGGACCATCAGTCCGACTCCGAGCCCGGCAACGGTCAGCACTGATCCGGTGGCCGTCCAGGCCGCTCGAGCCCGCCGGCGTGCGCGAACTCCGGCGTGCAGTCGGTCGCGGTGCCGGTCCTCATAGAGCGTGTCCTCCTGGCTGTCGCGCATCATCCGCGCCAGCTCCTGCTCGAAGTGATCCATAGCTCCCTCTTCACTCCACCGGCTCTGCCTCAGCCAGAAGCTGACGCAGCCGTGCAACGCCGCGTGCCGTCAGTGAACGGGCGGTACCCACCGGACAGCCCAGTACCTCCGCGACATCCCGCTCGGGCAGGTCCTGGTAGTAGCGCAGCACCACCGCAGCCCGCTGCCGCGCCGGCAGCAACGCCAACACGGCCTCCAAACGCGTCTGTTCGTCCACGGCAGCGGTCTCATCTGCCACCTCGGGCGGGTCGGGCAGCTGGTCCACAGGGTGCTCGCCCCACCAGCGACGCCGTGCCGAGCGAGCCGCAGCACGGGCCAAGACCCTGCGCACATACGCCTCGGGCGCCTCCTTGGCCACCTTCGGCCAGGCAAACCACAGTTTGACAAGCGCTTCCTGCAGCAGATCCTCGGCCCGGTGTCGGTCCCCGCCGGTGAACAGCCGCGCCAGGTGAAGCAACGCCGACCACCGAGCCGCCACGAACCGGTCGAACTCATCGGCCCGCAACTGCCCCATCAGCGTCACCCCCTCACCTCAACACGCCCCTACACCCTCAATAAAGGCACTGGCCCCTGCTCCGCTATGCACCCCCGACGAGTGACCTGGCTCACGCATGCCATCCCGGCCGTGCCCACGGCGCGACGTGTCCGGGTCGGCGGCGCCAGGTCGGACGGGTTGTTTGCGGGCGGTAGACGAGTCAGTCCGTATGCCTGCGGGCCCGTACACCCCGACGACCAGGACGCGAAGACTGCCGACGAGGTACGCAACGCGTGGAACGCATGGCACCCGAATGTCCCGCTGACCGTGTTGAGCAGCCGGACACGCTCGCTGACCCGGCCGATCGTGGACCACCTGCGCGCCGTCCACGCCGAGACGGAAGACGACCGCTTTCCGGTACTGATCCCGGAGATGCAACTGCCCCACGTGTGGCTGCGTCTGCTGCGGAACCAGCACGGCCCGGTCCTCGATCGCGCGATCCGCCGCTGCACGACGCGGTGATCTGGTGCCTGCGATTCCGCATCGACGTCCGCGTTGAGCAAGGTCCACTTGGCTTGGTTCATTGACCTGGGGCTTTCGCGTGGAGCGGGTGACGGGAATCGAACTCGCGCTCTGAGCTTGGGAATCAACGGGGCCGGTAGTCGCCATCGGGGCTCTGGCCTGCGTAAACATGGGCTGTGAGGTGGGGTGGGGAGTGCCGGTGGGCACCTGTGTTGACCGTGATGTACCGATGCGGAAGCGAGGTTGGAAGTGAGGTCCGACGCCTGGTTGCCGAGCTCGCTGAGCACGGTGGGGCGGGCGACGACACCCTTGCATCCCCCATATATCGGAAGGCAGGATATGGTGCGGACATGGTTTCCAGAGGAATGACGCAAGCGGCGTTCTTCGTCCTCACCGCACTGGTCGACGAACCGCGGCATGGTTACGGGATCGTGCAGGAGGTCGACGAGCTGTCCGAAGGGCATGTGCAGCTCCGGATCGGCACGTTGTACGGCGTGCTGGACCGACTGACGGCCGACGGGCTCATCGAGCCGGACCGCGAGGAGGTGCAGCAGGGCCGACTGCGCAAGTACTACCGCCTCACCGACGCCGGCGGGGCAGCCCTGTCCGCCGAGGCGGAGCGGATGGCGGCCGGCGCACGCGCCGCGACCCAGCGGATAGCCGCCCACCGCCCCACGGCCGCCGGGCCGGCCGCCGCCAGCCGATCGGTGCGTCGCCCAGGAATTGCCGGAGGCACCGCATGACGACCGTGCTCGAACAGCGCTACCGCACCGTCCTGCGTCTGCTGCCCTCCTACTACCGCACGGAGCGGGAGGAGGAGATGGTGGAGGCTTACCTGCACGGGATCGACGAGCAGGACCGGGACGAGATGCGCCCCGCCTTGGGCGAGATGGCCAGCATCGCCGCCCTCGCCCTCCGCGCCCGGATGGGCGCCGCCGGTGCCCCGGCCCGCTACGCCACCCTCGGCGCGACGGTGCGCCTGTTCGCGATGCTGAGCGTGTTGCTGCATGCGGCCTCCGAACTGACCGTACGGGTCCTCTTCTTCGCCTGGTTCCAAGGTGCCCACGCGCCGGGCCGAGAGCTGTCCCTGGGGGGCTTCACCGGCCACGGCGCTCTGCCCGGGCTGTACCAGGCGGCGTTGTGGCTGCTCCCGCTGGCCTGGACGGTGGCCTACCTGGCGCTGCTGCGTGACCACAGGCGTACCGCCTTCGTCTTCGCCGTCGTCGCGGCCCTTCCTGCCCTGCTGCCATTCACGCAATACGCCGGCGACGGACAGGACACCGCGGCGGTCGCCCTCCCGCTCGCGACTGCGCTGTTCTCCTGGCTGACCGTCCTCACGCTGTGCTGTGGCTTCCACTGCGATGCCCCGCCCGCCAGGCTCCCGCTGGTGTCAACCGGGCCGGCCCTCATGGGCACCTGCGTCCTGATGGGTGCGTCGACCGTGATGTGGCCTCGGGTTGCGGACGCGGGATGGGCCGACGGTTCGGCATTCATCGCCGCGGCCGCCGTCTACCTGGTCGTCCGGCGCCGGTCACCGAAGCACGTGGCAGACCCCGCACTGCCCCTCGCGTTGGCCGCGCTCGGCCTCGCCGTCCTGGTACCGCGGATCCTGATCCTCGCGTCCTCGGCCCAGAACGCTCCTGGCTCTCTCATCGCCGCCTTCACCGTGCAGGCGGGCATCATCGCCCTCCTGGCGACTGCCCTGGCCGCGACCGGAACCCGCAGTCTGACCCCACGGTTCAGGACCGGCTGAGCCAGGCAGCGGCGACCGCCCTCGCGCCGGTCGCCGCAGCAAGCCGACGACACCCCCGAAGTACGGCTCCAACGAATGCTCGCCGCCGCTTCGGGCGCAGTCCGGTGCCGTCCCGCAAGGAGAATCACGGCATGTCGGCAACGAATCCCACGCCTGGGGCAGCTGTCCCGCTTCACGTCGAAGCCATATGCGGTGGTGTCGCGACCCAGCTCGATGCCGAGGAGATCCGGGTAACGCTACCGAACGGCATCGTCTTCAGCCTGTCCGGCAACAGGAAGTCGCAAGGGGGCTGGACGACCTCGTACGAGCCGCCCGCAGCAAGGCGGGTCAGAAGCCTTCTGGTGCGGATCTGGCGCGGGACGACGCCTGAACTGGTCCGGACAACAAAGAAGGCCCAGGTCTCCGACCTGGACCTCAACCATGGAGCGGGTGACGGGAATCGAACCCGCGCTCTGAGCTTGGGAATCAGAGGGCTTTCGGGTGCCTCATGCCTGCCTGAACAGCGACGACCGCCCAGCTGGGGGGCATGCCGCGAGGACCGACCGTTCCACCGCCGGGCACGGCCTAGTCAGGCCGCACGGAATCGAGCAGGGCGGCGCACCGGGCGAGCAGGCCGACAAGTGTTGCCCGCTCTTCGTCGGTGAACTCGGCGGCCAGTGCCCGCTCCACCCGTACCGCCCGCGCGTCGGCGTTCTCCATGACGGCGCGGCCCTCATCCGTGAGCCGGGTCTCCAGGACGTTCTTGTGCCACTCGTGCGGAGTGCGCTCGATGAGGCCGCGCTCCTGGAGGTTCTTCAGCACCGTGTTCATGGTCGGCGGCGTCACTCCGCACGCTCGCGCCAGCGCGGCGGCCGAGATGCCGGGCCGCTCGGAGCTGTAGAGCAGAGCCGCGTACTGCGGGACCGTCAGACCGGCCGGCTTCAGCGCCGCGTGCTTGGCACCGTTCAGAGCTTGCTCGGCGCGCTTGATGGAAGAACCGAGGCGCTCGGACACGGGCATGGACGTCATCTGCGCATCGTAACGGCCATGAATCAGGGAAGCTCTCACCCAGTAATGAGTACTCATATAGAGATTAGAGTCTTGACGAAGATTAGAGTTCGAATATAACTTCGTGCGCATTCGATCGCATGCGGACGACACGCGCATGCGCCGGCAACGGGGAGGCACCCACCCATGTCCCAAGCGATCACACGCCGCGCTCTGATCTCGGCCGCCCTGGCCCTGACCGCCGTCGTCGTGCCGCTCGCCGCCACCGCGAGCGGCCAACCCGCGGCCACGTCACCGGCCTCGCACACCGCCACCCGGCACGAGACCCGGGCCCGCGTCTCCACCGCGTACGACCTGCCCGGCGCCCGCGTCTACCCGGAAGGCATCGCTGCCGACCCGCGCACCGGCGACATCTACGTCGGCTCGTACGCGACCGGCGCCGTCTACAAGGCGACGCCCGGGCACCGCACCGCCCAGGTCTTCCTGCCGCCCGGCACCGACGGGCGCACCACCGCGAACGGCTTGAAGGTCGACCGCGCCGGCCGGCTGTGGGTCATCGACTCGACCGCCGGCGTCGCCGTCTACGACCTTCACGACCGCAAGCTCATCGCCCGCTTCGACGTGACCGGGAGCGCCAAGTCGTTCGTCAACGACCTGGCGATCGCCTCGGACGGCAGCGCCTATCTGACCGACAGTTACCGGGGTGTCCTCTACCGCGTCACGCCCCGGCAGCTGGCGCGGGCCGCCGCGCACGGCGGGCGTGCCGAGCTGACCACGGCCTACGACCTGGCCGGTGCGCTCCCCAACGCCCCGGCCGGCGGGGTCGCACTCAACGGCATCGCGGCCGACCCCTCCGGACGCTATCTGCTGACCGTCGACATGACCGCGGGCACCCTCTACCGCGTCGACGTGGCGTCGGGCGCGGTACACCAAGTCGCCCTGCACGGCGGAGACACGCTGCACGGCGACGGCCTCGAAATGCGTGGTAACACCCTCTGGGTCGTTCACAACGTGACCAACGCCATCAGCCGGTGGAAGGTCGGCGACGACGGCGCGTCTGCCCGCATGGAGCGCCGCATCACCGACCAGGCGCTCCAGATCCCGACCACGATCGTCCACAGCCGCGGCCGGACGCTCGTCGTCCGCTCCCAGTTCGACAAGGGCGGCCCGATGGGCCCCGGGACGCCGCAGCCGTTCACGGTGGCCGAGGCGGACGGCATCTGAACCGTCGTCCCGACGCGGAACTTCATGATCTGCGGCAGGAAAGGGGTGCGCATCTCCTGGTCCGCGCCCGCGTTCACCCCACCGCGCTTCTGCGTGAGTTCATAGCTGCGAGGGGGCTTGTGGGTGCCAATTCGGCCTGCTGGCGGGCGCGTTATGGCACGTGAATGGCGCGCGACATACGAGTGCCCCGGACAGCAGATCAGCCCCAGGTCCCTGATCTGGGGCTTTCAGGTTCGTCGGGGTTGCCTCAGGCAGGGTCGGACGATTCCCCAACCGTCAGGGCCACATCGCGGCGCGGCACGCACCGTACCGGTGCGGTGCGGTGCGGTCAGGCGCAGATGGTGCCCGGCCCGTGCCTGCGGAGCCTGGGCGGTGGCCGAGGAGGGCGGCGCATTCCGGTCGAATAGAGGCGAGCGCCGGTGCTGAATATCTCATACCGCAACTGCAGAAATGGCCACGGGGGCGGTAGTTGTTTTTTACCCTCTCGAAAGCGTCGGGATCATGTGCCGCGCACGGCCGCCAGTACCGTGCTACCGTCGATCTCAGTTGCAGTTGTGGTTCCCAAGACTTCAAGCGTGCTCGCTGTCGTACACGGCGGAGCGTTTTCGTATTTCCGGTGTTTGTTTCCGGACGGGCAATCAACGCAGCGATACGGAGCCCGCACGGTGTGGGCTCCGGGTACTGCCCCGAAGGAGATATGACATGGCTACTGGCACCGTGAAGTGGTTCAACGCGGAAAAGGGTTTCGGCTTCATCGAGCAGGAGGGTGGCGGCGCCGACGTCTTCGCCCACTACTCGAACATCGCAGCCCAGGGCTTCCGCGAGCTGCAGGAGGGCCAGAAGGTGAACTTCGACGTCACGCAGGGCCAGAAGGGCCCGCAGGCCGAGAACATCGTTCCCGCCTGACGCTGACGCGTACACCGTAGCTGGGGCCCGCACCTTGGGTGCGGGCCCCAGCTCGTTGCTTTTCGGCGTTTCCCGTGTGCCCCACAACGGCCGCACACGCGGCGTGCGGGCAGCCAGTTCGACTTCCCGACCGCTATGACTTGGCGGGCAATCCGCCCGGATTCATGCTCCGGCAACTGTTTCGCTCTTCTTTGCGGCGTTGCCGGTCCCGTTTCGGCGGTGCAGGGTCGACTTATTTCCGCCCCGCTTCGTTTCATCTCAATTCATCGGTTCGTTCTTGCGATTCTTTGTGTGCGGCTCATTGCCGCCGGGAATTCCTCGACGTACCGCATCGAGGAAGGTTCTCCTTGAACCGCACAGCTCGCACGAATGACCGCTACTCCCGCTCTGCCGGCTCGTCCGGCTCAGGCCGCGGCTACCGCTCCGGCGGGCCGAACCGCTCGGGCACGGGCCGTTCCGGGGGCCCCGGACGGCGTCCCGCGACACTGCAGGGAGAGTTCGCCCTGCCCGTCACCCACACTCCCGCCCTGCCCCCGGCCGAGACTTTCACCGAGCTGGACATGCCGTCGGCGCTGCGGGCGGCCCTGAGCGCGGAAGGCATGTCCGCCCCGTTCCCCATCCAGGCCGCCACGCTGCCGAACTCGCTGGCCGGGCGCGATGTTCTCGGCCGCGGACGCACCGGATCGGGCAAGACGCTGGCCTTCGGTCTGGCTCTGCTGGCCCGCACCGCCGGACAGCGCGCTGAGCCCCGCCAGCCGCTGGCCCTGGTCCTGGTCCCCACCCGGGAGCTGGCCCAGCAGGTCACCGACGCGCTCACCCCCTACGCCCGGTCGCTGAAGCTGCGGACGGCCACTGTCGTCGGCGGGATGTCGATCGGCCGCCAATCCAGCGCACTGCGCGGCGGCGTCGAAGTGGTCGTCGCCACGCCGGGACGGCTCAAGGACCTCATCGAGCGCGGCGACTGCCGCCTCGACCAGGTCGCCATCACCGTGCTGGACGAGGCCGACCAGATGGCCGACATGGGCTTCATGCCTCAGGTCACCGCCCTGCTCGACCAGGTCCGGCCCGAGGGGCAGCGGATGCTCTTCTCGGCCACCCTGGACCGCAACGTCGACCTCCTGGTCCGCCGCTACCTCACCGACCCGGTGGTCCACTCCGTCGATCCCTCGGCGGGCGCCGTGACCACGATGGAGCACCACGTGCTGCACGTCCACGGTGCCGACAAGCACGCCACCACCACCGAGATCGCGGCCCGCGAAGGCCGGTCGATCATGTTCCTGGACACCAAGCACGCGGTCGACAACCTCACCCGACACCTGCTGAACAGCGGCGTGCGCGCCGCGGCCCTGCACGGTGGCAAGTCCCAGCCCCAACGCACGCGCACCCTGGCCCAGTTCAAGACCGGCCACGTCACGGTCCTGGTGGCCACCAACGTCGCGGCCCGCGGCATCCACGTCGACAACCTCGACCTCGTCGTCAACGTCGACCCGCCGAGCGATCACAAGGACTACCTGCACCGCGGGGGACGCACCGCCCGCGCCGGCGAGTCCGGCAGCGTCGTCACCCTCGTCCTGCCCAACCAGCGCCGCACCATGAATCGCCTGATGGCCGACGCGGGCATCACCCCGCAGTCCACCCAGGTCCGCTCCGGAGAGGCCGAACTGAGCCGCATCACCGGCGCCCAGGCCCCCTCCGGCATCCCGGTCACCATCGCCGCACCGGTCGTCGAACGCGCCAAGCGCAGCGGCTCCTCCACGCGCGGCCGCCGCAGCCGCCCCGCCCAGGCCCGCCGTGCCGCCGGATCAGCCCGAACCGCGACACCGACTGCGCGGCAGACCTCCTCGGCCCCGGCCGCCTAGGCCGGTCCCGGACCATCACGCTCAGCTCGTCGGATCACCCTCGTCACGGAGGCTTTCGTCGATGCTTCAGAGCCACCCCCAGGCGGACCGCTCCGGCAAGGCAGCCGGCGACGCAACGCGCGCTGCGGCGGGCACGCCCTGAGCGTCGTCGTCCTCACCCGTTGATACCGCTCCCGCCCGGGCCGGCGATCCGTTTCCGGCTTCTCTTCGACCTTGTAGAGGCACTATGCGCGTCGTCATCGCCCGCTTCCCCTTCGACCTGCTCAAGACCGAGGTGCAGGATGCGATGAAGGGCATCAAACCCGAACCCGTTACGGGTGAGTCCGTGCTCATCGGTCGCCGCCATTACCCCGTCAAGCAGGTCGGGGAGATCATCACCCGGCAGGATCGCCGTGACTTCTCCGCCGGTGAAGTGACCCGGGCCCTGAGCCGCCTCGGCTTTGTGTGCCGCCCGGCTGCCGCGCTCGTGCCGCCGACCGGTCTCACACCACTGGAGACGGCGTCGGCCTTGCTGGGGCACCCGGCCCGGGCCTGACCTGACGGCTGTGGCGATGCAGGCCCGACGGTCCGAGGCTGACCTCCCCCAACGCTGT
The DNA here is from genome assembly GCF_036048035.1 of Streptomyces sp. NBC_00400. Classification (NCBI taxonomy): domain Bacteria; kingdom Bacillati; phylum Actinomycetota; class Actinomycetes; order Kitasatosporales; family Streptomycetaceae; genus Streptomyces; species Streptomyces sp. NBC_00400. Next base: position 4,351,553 of record NZ_CP107940.1, read on the forward strand.
TGCGGGGTCACTCCTGCCGTGGCTACCTGGTGGTCAGCGAGGCCCGACAGCCCGAAGGAGGACGGAAGCCGTGTCCCGCGACGCCGCCGAATCCGGAAGTGAGCCCCTCGCCCCGGTGAGGGGGGAACGTGCTCCAGCCGGCCAACCCCGCGGAGCGCACCGCGCCAGTGCCGGTGAGGGCCCTCACCCGATTGCCGCTCTGGTGGAGCGAGGGGCCGACCTGGTGGAGCCGATGAAGCCGAAGCTTCGTGGCTGGCTCCACGCCGCAACGGTCCCCGCCGCGCTGATTGCCGGCGTCGTCCTGATCCGCCTGGCCCGGACCCCGCAGGCTGCCCTGGCCTGCACTGTGTACGCCGTCACTGCCTTGCTGCTGTTCGGGACGAGCGCCATCTACCACCGCGGTACCTGGGGGTCGCTCGGTGAGGCCGTTCTGCGTCGTCTCGACCACGCCAACATTTTCCTCATCATCGCCGGCACCTGCACCCCCCTGGCCGTGCTCCTCCTCACTTCGGCTCAGCGACCCGTCCTGCTGTGGATCGTGTGGACGGGGGCGCTGGTCGGCATCGCCTTCCGCGTCCTGTGGGTCGGAGCTCCCCGCTGGCTGTACACCCCCTGCTACCTGGCCCTGGGCTGGGCACCGGTGCGCTACCTGCCCGACTTCTTGCACACCGGCGGAGTGGCCGTACTCACCCTGGTCGTGACCGGCGGTCTCCTCTACAGCGTGGGCGCGGTGGTCTACGCCCTCCAGCGCCCCGACCCCTCACCTCGCTGGTTCGGCTTTCACGAGGTATTCCACGCCCTGACGGTGGCAGGCTTCACCGCGCACTACATCGCCATCTCCCTCGCCGTCGGCTGACCACTGCGGTCTGCCGGCTCGTGGGCCTCGTCGGTCCCATGTCCCGATGGCCCGCCCGGCCCGGAGGAACCAGAGGCGCGGAGCCTTGGACGCTGCTGCCAGATCAGAGGACATCTCGACCGCGGTGCTCAGTCCGGTTGGCGCCAGGCTGACGGCGAAGAGCTCCGGCGACGATATCGACGGAGCTCGTCTGCGTGGCTGCTGCGGGTCAGCTGTGACGCCGGCCTGTCCGACGCCGACTGAACGTCCCCGGCGCGGCCGCCGTGCGCGGGCGCGGAAGCGGACTTCAGACGTCGGTCTTGAGGCGGGGCCCGGAGGGTGAAGTGCGCAGTTCTTCGTTGATGCGCTGAGCTTCGTCGAGCTGGTCTTCGAGGATGACGATGCGGCAGGCGGCCTCGACGGGGGTCCCCTGGTCGACGAGTTCGCGGGCGCGTGCGGCGATACGCAGCTGGTAGCGGGAGTAGCGGCGGTGGCCGCCCTCGGAACGCAACGGCGTGATCAGCTTGGCCTCACCGAGGGCCCGCAGGAAGGCGGGGGTGGTGTCGAGCATTTCGGCGGCTCGACCCATGGTGTAGGCGGGATAGTCCTCGTCGTTGAGACGGTCGTGAGAGATTTCTGCGGTCATTTGCACCTCTGATGGGGGAATGCATCGTGGGGCCCTGGTGCCGAACACGCACCAGGGCCCCGAGGGATTGAACACCATCTGCCGGCTTACTGCGGTGCCGGCTTTCTGTTTCCGCACCGTCGCCCGGGAGAGGGCGGGAAGTGCGGGGATCGCGGATGCGTGACCGGGGACCACCTTCCAATCCGGGGCCTGCGGTACCCGAGCGGACTCACTTCCTCGCCCGGGCGATCCTGATGGCGTCTGCCTCCTTCTCATCCTTCTGCCGGCCTGCTTACTACTGCGGATCCTGTGATCCGCTCGCGGCCCCAGGGGCCGCCCGGCCCAGCAGCCAGTCGCGGGGCCCACCTGCATACCTTTCGGCCCCGCGACTCCACTGCCGTGCCTCTTCTGGCACTGCACGCGCGGCAGTTCGACCTCTGTCGCGCCTATCGATCTCTTGGCTACGACGAAAAGCCTAACCCCCGGGAGGCGGCATGTCTACCACCGCCGTGACAGGTTTTCTCTGAAGGTGATGGCCGAGCTTCTGTCGTCCACGTCTGAGGGAAGCCGCACCAGGAAGCGGCGGCGGCCGTTACACCCTCCACCTCTTTACCGGCCCGGACGCACTGACCGCCGCGGTCGGCGACCTCAGCTCAGCCCCCCCCGCGACCGCACACCTGATCTCAACGGCTACAGCGGTGGATTCGGCCGGCACATGATCCGGCACCTCACCAGCCACCTGGCCATCACCCCCGCCCCCGAGCCGGCAAGGCCATCCAGGCCCAACTCCACGGAGGCATGGGGTGGCTGGACGGAGGCTTCTATGTCTGGGAGGGGGGCGCCCATGTTGCAGCCGATGAGCGTTGCCCACTTCACGCTGACTGAGCGCGTTCCGAAGCGCGCAGGCGAGGATGGCGGCTCGGTGGGAGTAGCAGCACGCACCGGGCCTGCAGGAAAGCGTTCGAAGGCGGTGACCGTCCCGGCTGATCGGGCACGCAACGGGCACGGGACGCCTCGCTCGGTCCAGACAACACAGAGGCCCAGTCGGGGAGTTACCTCCCTGAACTGGGCCTTCGTCTGTGGAGCGGGTGACGGGAATCGAACCCGCGCTCTGAGCTTGGGAAGCAACGGGGTCTGGGCCGATCGTTCAGCTCTGACCTGCGGAAATGATGCTTTCCTCATTGTCCGGCGGTGTCCCGTCGCGCCCCTCGTGACCGGTGTTGACCGGGCGGAAGGGCATGGATGGGGCACGGTCGTTCGCGACGCTTGTGGAGTAGTGCTTTTGGCCGCCGATCCGTGTGGAAACGTGGCTTCCAGGAGTCCGCCGTGCCGTCAGACTGCGCACGCACCGCTGGGCAAAGTTCCCGGGGCTTCCGCATCGTCCCGCCAGCTCTTTCTCCGGGGCCGCCTGATCGCAACTGGTGCTCGGGCGCGGCGCTCACGCGGTGGCCCCGACGGCCTATATCTCGGCCTAGGGGGTGTCGTTCGGATCATGGTGGATCAGGGAGCGGGGTCTGGTGCGTGCGATCGCAAGGCGGAGGAGGGAGTCGACGCGGAGCGTCGGCGAGTGACGACAACGCGGATGGGGGTCCCCTCGCGCCGTTCAGGCGTGGGGGAGTGCGTGCCAGACCCCGCGAGCCCGCCATGATCCGAACGACACCCCCTAGGTGCCCAAGGTGCTCACCCCCGAGGCCGTGCAGGCGACCGAAGTCGTCATCAGGATGGGCTGCGGCGACACCTGCCCCGTCTTCCCCGGCAAGCGGCGCCTCGACCGGCAGTTGCCCGATCCCGATGGTCAGGGTGTCGAGGCCGGGCGGCCACCCGTGACGGGATCGAGCAGCGCGTTCGCGGACTGCTCGACGAGATCGCCCTGAGGGGAAGGCGTGAGCATGCTGTCGGGTCACCGGCGCCGAGCCGCCAATGCGCCGGGACAGTGCACCTAATGCGGTATCGAATGTGCTGTTCACCGCCACTCGTTGATGGCTGTTACGAGGACGGTCGCCTCGTAAGGGACTGCGAGCTTGCCGTGTGGGGCGCCACGGCCCGGTGCCTCTTGGGGTCAGGTCTCGTCGGGGTGTGAGGGGCGCGGCCAGGTGCGTCCGTCGATGCGTTCGATACTGGTGTTGAACCGGCGGAGGTAGCCGGCGAAAGCGGCGATCTCTCCCTCTGGCCAGTCAGCCATGACGAGGTCCAGGGCGCGGATATGGGCCTCGCGCTCTTCGGTGAGGCGGCGGGTGCCTTCTTCGGTGATACGGAACTTGCGGGCCATGCCGCCTTCGGGGTCGGGGATCCGGTCGACGAGGCCGGCGCTTTTTATGGCGGCGGTGCGACGGTTCAGGGTGGAGACGTCGAGGCCGAAGGCGTCGCTGAGCTCGCCGATGGACATCGGGCCCTGGGCCGCGATGCGGCTGAGCAGGATGTAGACGCTGCGTTCCATCTGGCTGCCCGCGGGACGGCTGTCGGTATCGCTGAGGTACCGATGCCGACCGAATACGAGGTATTCGAGCTCGACCAGATGCGTGGGGCCGCCCATGGCGAATGTCCTTCCCATTACTGCGGTGACCTGCGAGTTCCGTGGGTCCGGTCTCAAGAATGACAGAGATGTGTCGCGTGAACACGTTATGCGCGGCACACATTATGTGCGATTCGCAACCTTTGTGCGTGATGCACGTCATGTGTATGGTGCACATCAGTCGTCGGCCCTGCACCCCTGAGGAGCCTGTCATCTCTCCCGAACAGACCACTTCGCGCACCGGCGGGATCGTCGCCACGCTCGCCTTCACCGGCACCGTGGCCGCGATCATGCAGACCTTGGTGACCCCGCTGATCAGCGAGCTGCCCCAGTTGCTGCACACCTCCCCGGCCAACGCCTCCTGGGTCATCACCGCGACGCTGCTCTCGGCCGCCGTGTTCGTGCCGATCAGCGGACGCCTCGGTGACCTGCTGGGCAAGCGGCGCATGCTGCTGGCCTGCTGCATACCGCTGCTGATCGGGTCGGTGCTGTGCGCCCTGACCTCCTCCGTCGTGCCGATGATCATCGGCCGGGCGCTGCAGGGCATGGGCATGGGCCTGGTGCCGCTGGGCATCAGCCTGCTGCGCGATGTCCTGCCGCCCCAGCGTCTGGGCTCCGCGATCGCGCTGGTCAGCGCGTCCATGGGTATCGGCGGCGGCCTCGGCCTGCCCATCGCCGCGGCGGTTGCCGACTACGCCAGCTGGCGTGCGCTGTTCTGGGGCGCCGGCGTCCTGACCGTAGCCATCATCGTGATGATCTGGTCCCTGGTGCCCGCCCCCGCCACCCGCGCTGCGGCCGGGGGGCGCTTCGACTTCGTCGGCGCCCTGGGCCTTGGGGCGGGGCTGGTCTGCCTGCTGCTGCCGGTCTCCAAGGGCGGCGACTGGGGCTGGGGCAGCGCCCGGACCCTCGGCCTGTTCACCGTCGCCGCAGCCATCCTGCTGCTGTGGGGGCGGTGGGAGCTGCGCAGCGCGGACCCGCTGGTGGACCTGCGGGTGACGGCCCGACCGCGGGTGCTGCTGACCAATGGTGCGTCGGTGCTGGTGGGCTTCGGCATGTACGCCCAGGCGCTGATCATGCCGCAGCTGTTGCAGCTGCCCGAGGCCACCGGCTACGGCCTGGGGCAGTCGATGCTGGCGATGGGCCTGTGGCTGGCGCCCGGCGGTCTGATGATGATGGCCGTGTCCCCGCTGGGCGGTCGGCTCTCGGCCGCGCGCGGCCCGAAGGTCACGCTCATCGCCGGATCGTTGGCCATCGCCGTCGGCTACGGCCTCTCGATCGCGCTGATGGGATCCACCTGGGGCGTGCTGGCCGCGACCCTGGTCGCCAACGCCGGGGTGGGCCTGGCCTACGGCGCGATGCCCGCGCTGATCATGAGCGGTGTTCCGCTGTCCGAGACTGCGTCGGCCAACAGCTTCAACACCCTCATGCGCTCGCTGGGCACCTCCGTGTCGGCCGCGGTCGTGGCCGCCGTGCTCTCGCAGATGACCGTCACCATGGGCGGCTACCTCCTCCCCTCGGAGAACGGCTTCCGTATCGGCCTGCTGATCGGCTGCGGCGTCGCCCTCGTCGCGGCCGCGGTCGCCGCCGCGATCCCCGCCCCGCCCGCCAGTACTGAGGCGGGCGGCACCGCGCAGGCCGTGGCCGCGAAGGACGCCGTCACGGCCTGATCCGGCCCGGACAGCGCCGGGGGATCGCACGCACACCGCACCACGAGGAGGCCCACGTTGTCGCAGGTTGACGCCGGGTACGCAGGTCAGACCGAGGCGGAACAGGCCCATGTCTCCGCCATGTACAAGCTGCTCGACCAGCAGCTCACCGACGTGCGCGAGGAGCTCAGGCGGGTACGGAAGGCACCCGCCGAGAACGCCGGCGAGGTGTATGCGCGCGATATCGCCGTTGAGTACCTGACCGGCCGGCTGGGCCGTCTCGAAGAGGCCGAGGAGGGGCTGTGCTTCGGCCGGATCGACCACGCCGACGGCACGGTCCTGCACATCGGGCGGCTCGGCCTGCACACCGAGGACCGGGAGCTGCCCCTGCTGGTGGACTGGCGCGCGGATGCGGCACGGCCCTTCTATACGGCCACCCCCGTCCATCCGCTGGGACTGCGCCGACGCCGCCACCTGCGCCTGGAAGAACGCACGGTGGGCGAGGTCAGGGATGAAGTGCTCGACGGCTCCGCACCCACCGCCGGTGACGTCGTCGGCGACAGCCCGCTGGTGGCGGCACTGGAGGCGCAGCGCACCGGGCGGATGGGCACAGCGGTGTCGACGCTCCAGGTGGAGCAGGATGAGATCGTGCGCTCCTCGCACCGGGGTGTGACCGTGGTGCAGGGCGGCCCCGGCACCGGCAAGACCGTGGTCGCCCTGCACCGGGCGGCGTACGTGCTCTACGCCTTCCCCCGGGCCGCCGAGCAGGGCGTCCTGGTGCTCGGCCCGAACACCCGCTTCCTCGACTACATCGCCCACGTCCTGCCCTCACTCGGCGAGAACGACGTCGTCCTGGCGACCACCGCGGACCTGACCGGGACGCAACCCACCGCCGGCGTCCCGGCCGACGTGGCACGCCTCAAGGGCAACGCCCCCATGGCCCAGGCGCTGGCCGGTCTGGTGCGCGCCCTCCAGGCGCCCAGTGGCGACTTCGCCGTGCAGGTCGGCCAGGAATGGATCCGCCTGGACCGCCAGGAAGTCGCAGAGGCCCGGGACGAGGCCGTCCGGGGCGGATTGGCGCACAACCGGGCGCGGGAGGTGTTCAAGGAACAGCTCATCGACGCGGTCATCGACGCGGTGGAGCGTGGCGCCGTCGACGCGCTGGAGCGCATCGATGCCGAGGTCGCCCAGAGCACCGGCCTGGACCTCGACCGGGCCACCCAGGCCGACCTGCGCACCCTCGGATTCGACGGCCCGGCCGCACACGTGGCCGACGAGTTCGACCGGGACACCGTGCGAGCGGAGCTGGCAGAGAGCGTCCAGGTGGACCGCGCCGTCGGACTGCTGTGGCCGTGGCTGACGCCCGAGGCCGTCGTCAACGCTCTGCTCACCGACGCGGACGTGCTGGCAGCACGGCTGCCGTCGCTGACCGGCCACGAGCACGAACGTCTGCTGCGTAGGGTGGACGCGCCGTGGACCGGCGCCGATCTGCCGCTGCTGGACGAGGCCACGAGCCTGGTGGACGGCCCGCCCGCGCGCACCTTCGGACATGTCGTGGTCGACGAGGCCCAGGAGCTGAGCGCCATGCAGTGGCGCATGGTCGTCCGCCGCTGCCCGGCTCGGTCCATGACCCTGGTCGGCGACTTCGCCCAGGCGGGCCCTGCTGCCACCGCCCGCGACTGGACCGAGGCATTGGGCCCGCACCTGGGCACCCGATTCGCCCTGCACACCCTGACCGTCAGCTACCGCACCACCCAGGAAATCCTGGCGTCCACCCGCGACCTGCTCGCACGGATCGCCCCCGACCAGAGCCCCAGTACCTCGATCCGCCACGGCGATGCGTCACGCAGCCTCACCGCCCATCCCCGCACCCTCGCCACCGCCATCGCCGGGGAACTCAAGGCGCAGGCTGCGGCGAACCCGGGTGACCTGTGCGGAGTGATCTGCGCCGACCCCAGGATGGAGGAACTGGCCGCCGCCGGGATCACCGAGTGGGCGACCCTCGTGCCCGCCTCCGAGGCACGCGGCCTGGAGTTCGACACCGTCGTCGTCGCTGCCCCCGAGGAGATCGCTTCGGCCCGTCCCTGCGGCGAGCGGGACCTCTACGTCGCCCTCACCCGGGCCACCAAACGGCTCTGCACCATCACCTGACCGACCGCACGCTCACCATCCGACGCTGCCCACCTGCCCCGGACACCTCCGGGACTGCACAGACGGCGGAGCCGACATGATCGTGCTGCGCTGGCGGCTGATGATCCTCCTTGGCGCCTTCGCCTCGATGCGTCCCGAGGAACTCGCGGAGCTGCGTCGCAAGGACGTCGACCTGGAACTGAGGCAGGTAGCCGAAGCCTCGCCGTCCGCGGGTACGGTCCTGCGCGGAATCCTGGGAGACCCCGTACCGGCGTAGGTCTGGCGCTGAGGCCGCCGGCGCCGACCACGAGGGCGACCAGCGTGGCCGGCCCGCCTACCCTGGCGGCCCCGCGGCCCGCGCCCCGCGCGGCGGTGTGGCTTCAGCTGATGACGTTCAGGCCGAGGGCGGTGCAGATTTGGGCGGCCTGGTCCGGGGAGATGACCGCGCCGCGGAACTGTGCGGCGATGGCGATGGTGAGTTCGCCGAGGTCGGCGCCGCGTAGATCGGCGCCGGTGAAGTCGGCGGCCCGTAGGTTGGCTTCGGCGAGTCGGCAGTCTTCGAGGATGCAGTCACGGAAGTCGACGCCGCCGAGGTCGGCTTCGGTGAAGCGGATGCCGACGAGGTGGGCGCCGCGCAGGCTCAGGCCGTTGAGGTTGGCGACGGCCAGGTTGCAGCGGTCGAGAGAGAGGCCCAGGCCGCGGTGGCCGGTGAGGCGTGCTCCGATCATGCGGCAGCCGGTGAAGGAGGCGTGGGCGAGCAGGGCGCCGCCCCACTTGGTGTTGGCCAGGTCGGCGCTGTCGCAGGTGAGGTCGCCGCAGTCGGCGTCGGTGAAGTTGGCGCCGGCGGCGCTGCCGCCCTGCCAGCGGGCCTGATCGAGCAGGGCGCCGGTGAAGTCGGCTGCTGTGGCGGTGCAGTCGGTGAAGACCGCTTCGGCGAGGTGGGCGCCGCGTAGGTTGGCTTCGGTGAAGGTGCAGCGGGTGAACGTCCGTGGGCGCGGATCACGGCGCAGTGCCGGGCGCAGGTCCAGGCCGGTGAAGTCGAGTCCGGTCAGGTCGGTTTCGGTGGCGAGCAGCGTCAGCGGGTCTCCCGGCGGACCGGCCGGGTCGGCGTCATGGCCGTGGTGGCGGAACGGCGGTGGTACTGAACTATCCCGGCCGGGTCCTCCGCCAGCTCCTTGCCCTCCCGAGAGACTCGTCGGAAGGCGTCGGACTGCGTGTGGTCTCGTGACAGCAGGGCGCGTGACTCCAGCCACGTCCAAGCGTCCGCAAGCCCGTCCAGCAGTGCGTCTTCATCGGGCTCGCTCTGGAAAGCCTGGCGTGCCGAATTGACCAGCCCGCCGAACTGAAGATGTCGGCTGTTGCTGTCCGTGAGGTGCTGCAGGAGGAGGAGCGCGACGTCTCTGGTGGGCAGCTGGCGGATCTGCTCCACAGGGACCGGCGGCACGTACGTGAAGGTCATGGCCGCACGCTAGAGCCGCGCACTGACAGCGCACCTGGACTTTCGCAGTTCTCGCGCAACCAGAGGGCGCTCGACGCTCGATGGCATGCGTTCAACCGCAGACGGTGCAGAACGGTCTCGGCCGTGGCTATTCGCAGGTGCATCGTTGCAGGCCACCCAGCGGTATGTGACGCAGGCCACGTAGATCGCGTCTCGCGATTCGAGATGACGGACGATCAAGTCGCTGCAGAGGAGGTTGCGGGCGCCAATTCGGCGCGGTAATCGGTGCGTTATGGCACGCGAATGGCACGCGGTCGCGAAATGGTCTGGACAACAAACAGGCCCCAGGTCACTGACCTGGGGCTTCCATATGGAGCGGGTGACGGGAATCGAACCCGCGCTCTGAGCTTGGGAAGCTCATGTTCTACCATTAAACTACACCCGCGCAATTCCGCCTCGGCTTGAGGGCGGAACATCGTCGCACACTCTACCCCATTGCCGCCTCGCGGTGCATTTGGCGTGCCCGGACGCGGTGTGCGGGGGCGTGCGCCAGGTGTTCGGTGGGGGCGTTGGGGCCTCTGTGGCGGGTGCGGGGTGTGGGGGTTTCCTGGGTGGGATGCGGGTGCCCGGTGCGGGAGTTGGGGCGTACGGTGGGGCCTCGGAGTGCCGCGTGCGAGGGCGCCCAGTTCATCCCCTAATGTGGCTTTTGTTGTCCACGCAGTTGGGAGAGGGACTTGATGGAGCGCACCGTCGTACGTTGTGCCGAGGGCCACGTGTTCAGCACCGCTTCGTTCCCGATGCAGACCACCGACCGGCTCGGCCCCGGACGGCTGTTGCGCTGCCCGCGCTGTGCTCGGCTGCGGCACTCGGTGCCCGTCGAGCACGCCAAGCGGTAGCGATCAAGAAGGCAGGAAGAGCTGCGCCGCCCCCGTGAGCGGGGCGGCGGCAGAGCGAGCACGACGAGGAGTGGGCAGGGCCCGGCTTCCCAGGTGGGGAGCCGGGCCCTCGTCGTGCGAGGGCGGCCGGGCGGGCGCGTATCCTCGTCTGCGTGCTTCTCTCAGACAAGGACATCCGGGCCGAGATCGACGCTGGTCGGGTGCGCATCGACCCCTATGAAGAGTCGATGGTGCAGCCGTCCAGCATCGACGTGCGGCTCGACCGCTATTTCCGGGTGTTCGAGAATCACCGCTATCCGCACATCGACCCCGCCATCGAGCAGACCGACCTGACGCGAGAGGTCGTGCCCGAGGGCGAGGAGGCGTTCATCCTGCACCCGGGTGAGTTCGTGCTGGCCTCGACGTACGAGGTCATCACGCTGCCCGACGACCTGGCGTCCCGGCTGGAGGGCAAGAGCTCGCTGGGGCGGCTGGGGCTGCTGACGCATTCGACCGCCGGGTTCATCGACCCGGGGTTCAGCGGGCATGTGACGCTGGAGCTGAGCAATGTCGCCACGCTGCCGATCAAGCTGTGGCCGGGGATGAAGATCGGGCAGCTGTGTATGTTCCGGCTGACCTCGCCGGCCGAGCACCCGTACGGCAGTGAGAAGTACGGCTCCCGCTACCAGGGGCAGCGTGGTCCGATGCCGTCCCGGTCGTTCAAGAACTTTCACCGGACGCAGGTATGACACAGCCGCTTCGGTGCGGGGGGCGCGCCCGACAGGGCGGGCGCGTGGCAGAGGGTGTGCACACGGAAGGTCTGAGAGAGATACGTGAGTGACGTGCGGGAGAACCTGACGTACGAGCGGTTCGGTGGGGCGATCCGCGAGCTGGCGCAGACGATCGCCGATGACGGGTACGAGCCCGATGTCGTGCTGTCGATCGCCCGTGGCGGGGTCTTTGTCGCGGGCGGTCTGGCGTACGCGCTGGACTGCAAGAACATCCACCTGGTGAATGTGGAGTTCTACACCGGGGTGGGGACCACGCTGGAGATGCCGGTCATGCTGGCGCCGGTGCCGAACGCGATCGACTTCTCGGAGAAGAAGGTGCTGATCGCCGATGACGTCGCCGACACCGGCAAGACGCTGAAGTTGGTGCACGACTTCTGCCAGGGGACCGTGGCGGAGGTCCGCAGCGCGGTGATCTATGAGAAGTCGCAGTCGCTGGTGAAGTGCGAGTACGTGTGGAAGCGCACGGACGAGTGGATCAACTTCCCGTGGAGCGTCGAGCCGCCGGTGGTGCGGCGCGAGGGGCAGGTTCTCGACGCCTGAGATGACGGGCGCGCCGCCGATCGCCGTCCCTGGTAAGGGAGTTGGCGGTCGGTGCGTTTCCCTGTGCGGATTTCGGCCAATCCCGTTCCGGGTGTTCCGCTGTCGGCTACCTGCGAGTACAACCCGCGGTAACAGCAGACCGGAGGGGAGGCCCCATGGTGCGTGCGAGACGTGGGCGGTGGGCGTTACGCGGGCAGTGGGTGTTACGCGGGCAGTGGGCTTTACGTGGGCGGCGTGCGGGAGCAGAGGCGCGTACGGGAGACCGGGTGCGGGCGGGGTGCGGGCGGCGGCTGAGGGGCGGTGTGGTGGTCTCGGCCGCGGCGTGGGCCGTGGTGTTCTCCGGGGCCGTGGGCGGGGCGAGTGCCGCGCCCGCCACCGCCACCGGCACCGGACCACGTCCGACGGCGGCCGGGGCCGCGGCCGTCAAGCCGTTGGCGCCGGAGCTGGAGAAGATCCGGGCGCGGGAGGCGGCCACGCTCTACGGGGATCCGGCCGAGCGGCCCCTCGGGGAGCGGAAGACCTCGCTGATCTCGCTGGGGGACAGTGAGATCTCGGGGGAGGGCGTCGGGACGTACGAGCCGGGCACGGACGGGCCGGCGAACTGGTGCCACCGGTCGCCGGACGCGGCGATCCACCGGACCGGTATCGCGGCGGATATGACGTACAACGCCGCCTGCTCGGGCGCGGGCACCGGCAACATCGTGATCGGCGGCAGCAAGCAGTACGCCGATGAGCTGGTGCAGAGCGACGCGCTCGCCGTCGCGGCCCGTAACACCCGGCTGAAGATGGTGCTGCTGGTCGCCGGCGCCAATGACGATCTGCAGTTCGGGCCGGTGATGACGGACTGCGTGGTGCGCTGGTTCACGCTGCAGGGCACCTGTGAGCCGAAGTACCAGCCGGGCTGGCAGGCGCGGGTCGACGGGCTGGTGCCGAAGGTCGAGCGGACGGTCGGCGATCTGCGGACCGTGATGCGGGACGCCGGGTACGCGGACGGGGACTACCGGCTCGTGGTGATGTCGTATCCGAGCCCGATCGGGCCGGATGTCGAGGACAACCCGCACTACCCGGGGAAGCTGCCGGGCGGCTGCACGGGCTACACCTCCGACGCCGGCTGGGGGCGCAACACTGCCGTGCCGGCCTTCGAGCGGGGCATGCGCCGGGCCGCGCTGAACGCGGGGGCTGCCTACCTCGACGCCTCGCGGCTCTTCCACGGGCACGAGGTGTGCATGGAGGACACCTGGGCCCGCGGGCTGTATGTGAATCTCACCAACCCCATCCCGCCGGACTCGAATTCGGTGCGGCAGTCGTTCCATCCCAACGCCCGCGGGCACCGCGCGTTCGCGTCGTGTCTGACCCAGCTGTACGCCACGGGGCTGCGCGAGGCGTCCTGCGCCGATCCCGCGAGCACCGGGCAGCCGAAGCTGTACGCGGGGGCCTGGGACGAGAGGTACCGGCCGCTGCGGAACGCCAGTACGGGGAGTTGTGTGGACGCGACCGGCGGATCCAGCCGTAACGGGACGGCGGTCGGCGGCTGGGACTGCCACGGGCAGCGCAACCAGGACTGGTGGTACGACGGGGAGCAGCAATCGGTGCATGGGGGGCTGACGCAGGACCGGTGCCTGGATGTGCCGGGCGGGCAGTACCGGGCCGGGGCGGGACTGGTGCTGTGGAACTGCTCGGGCGCGGCCAACCAGCAGTTCGTACGGGACGGTGGCGGCACGATCCGGCCCGCCGCCGCGCCGTCGCTCTGCCTGACGCTGGGCGCGGCGAAGGAAGCGCTGCGGTTGCAGGGGTGCGACGGGTCGGCGGGGCAGCGGTTCGTACAGGGGGCCGGAGGAACCTGAGGGGTCGGCGGAGGCTGAGGGCCCGGAGGAGGCCTGAGGGAGCCTGACCGTGTCACCGCCCGTACGGCAAGGGGCCCGCTCCGGAGTCTGGTGCTCCGGGGCGGGCCCCTTGCCGTGGCCGGTACGGCTTTACAGGGTGCCGAGCTTCAGCAGGGCGAGCAGCGCGACCAGCTGGATCGACGAGGCGCCGAGGGCCTTGGGCCACGGCAGATCGTGCGTCTTGCTGACCATGGAGGTCAGCAGGTAGCCGCCGGCGAGCCAGGTCAGCCAGCCCAGGACCTGGACCAGGGTGCTGTCACCGCCGAGGAACATCGCGAACAGCAGCCGTGGCGCGTCCGAGATCGCCATGATCAGCATGGCCAGGCCGATGGTCGGCTGCCAGGGGCCGTCGCCGCCGAGCTGGCGGGCCAGGGTGTGGGTGACCGCGCCCAGGATCAGGCTGCCGACGATGAACATCACCGCGGTGATCGCCACCCACGGGATGCTGTTGGAGAGGGTGGCGTTCAGCACATCCTCGCGGGCCTTGTCGAAGCCGAAGACCGCGAGCAGGCCGTAGACGAAGGCGACGATCAGTGCCGGGGCCCACACCGCGTGGTCACGCATCTGCCAGAACGTGGCATCGGGGCGCAGCACGATGCCGGACAGCAGCTGCTTCCACTGCAGCCGGGGGCCGGCCGGCGGCGCGGTGGTCTGGCCGGCGCGGTAGGTGCCGCCGTCCGCGTACCCGCCGTCGGCGCCGTTGTCGTACCCGCCCTGGGGCGGGCCGTAGGCGTCCGGGGTGTCACCGACGCTGAACTGCTGGGTGTGGCCCGGGTTGTTGTCGTTCGTGTACGGCGCGTAGGCCTGCTGTGGGGGCTGGTAGCCACCGTCGCCGAAGTACTCGGGCTCACCGTGCTGCCCGTGCGGCTGTGGCTGTCCCTGCGGCCCGCCGTACTGCTGCGGTGCCTGCTGCCACTGCCCGTGCGGCGGCGGGGGCTGCTGCCCGTACGGTGCTTGCTGCCCGTACGGCGCCTGCTGCCCCTGGTGCCCCTGCTGTCCGTTCTGCGCGGGGCGGGTGTCCCGTCCGCGACCCATCCTGAATCCAGCCACATAGTCGAAAGTACCTGGTCTGCGCGGGCGGGGTGGCCGTGCAGGGGGATCGGGCGCGGGTTTGCATCTGACCTGTGACATCCCTTAAGGGGTGTCACCCCGGTCTCCCTGAGCCCGCCGTGCCTGGCACCGCACTCCCCCTACGGGTTTCCCCGAGGGGACCGCGGCCTGGGGACCGGGGTCCAGCGGAGGGTGAGGTCCGGAAGGTTCTCCATGTTGGAGCTGCCGTCGTCGACGGCCACGACCCGGAAACCGTGGTGGGCGTAGAACGCCCTTGCTCCGGTGTTGAGTTGGAAGACGTGCAGATACAGGCCCTCGGGGCGGTGCCGCCGCGCCGCGGCGAGGAGGAGGGTGCCGATGCCGCGCCGCCGGACGTCCGGGCGGAGGTAGAGCTGGTCGAGCAGGTCGCCCTGTACGGCCGCGTAGCCCAGGAGCTCGGGGCCACGGGTGGCGACGAAGGTGTGACACTGCGGCAGCACGATCTCCCGGACCCAGCGGGTGACCTCGTCATGGGTACGGCGCTGGGGCGGCAGGTAGGGCATGGTGGCCTGCCGTGACGCCTGGTGGACGGCGGCGATCGCGGGGGCGTCGGTGGGGAGGGCGAGCCGGACCGTGACGGGCGGGGCGGGCGGCGTCTCCGCCGGTGCGGGGCGCTCCCGGGCGCCCGGGTCGTCAGCCGTGTCCCTGCCCGTGTCTGTGTTCATGGCGTCATGGTCGGATGCGTCCCGGCGCCGGGCAAGTGTATTAGCCACCGGCCACAATCTGCTGGCGGACCGTCAGGAAGCCGTGAAGTCCGCCGTGCTGAAGGAGAGGACGGGACGCGCGGTGAGGCCTGACGGGCCGCCGGGGAGGACCGTCACCCTGTCGTGGGTGCGGCCGCGCCGGGTGAACAGGACGAGGTCGGCGTGGTGGTCGCCGTCGAAGTCGGTGAGGGCGAGAACCGTGGAGTACGGGCGCCCGGCACCGGGGAGGCGGGGCACGGACAGGCGGCGGACGGCGGCGGAGAGCCCGGTCGCGGTGCCGCTCAGCAGGGCGGGGCGGGTGCCGCCGATCACAAGATCCGGGTGGCCGTCGTGGTCCACATCGGCGGCGGCGAGGGTGGGAACCCCGCCGGTATCCGCACGGATCCGGCCCGGGCGGCCGCCGACGGACAGCTCACCGCCGGTGTCGGCGGTGACGGAGGTCACCCCCCGCCCGGCCCCGGCGAAGCGCCCGAAGGCCGTGGCGTAGCCGGGCGGGTAGGCGGCCGGGCCGGCCTTGAGGGGGCCCCGGGGGCCGCCGAGGGCGAGCCGGCTGCGGGCGCGGCGGCCGGGGGCGGCGGAGCGTACGAGGAGGTCGTCGGCGCCGTCGTGGTCGATGTCGGCGGACGGCGCGAGGGGCCCGGCGGTGGCCAGGGCGGTGCCGGGGACGGGGAGCGGGGCGCCGGCTGCCGCGGGGGCGCCGGTGCGGGTGAAGGGGCCCTTCAGGTAGCTGATCCGGGGGCCGGAGGCGGTGACGGCCAGGTCGGGTGCGCCATCGCCGTCGAAGTCGCCGCAGACCGGCTGGTCGGGCCATTCGTTGCCGAACCGCGCCCGGCCGGGGATGCGGAGTGTCACGGCGCGGGCGGCGCCGAGGCCCCGGGGCGAGCCGAAGAGCAGCTGTACGGGGACGGGCGGGCGGCCCACGCCGTCGTAGGGCGGGTCGGTGGTGACGACGAGATCGCTGAAGCCGTCCCGGTCGAGGTCGCAGACGGTCTCGGCGTCGAAGGCGGCGGGGACGGCCGTGCCGGTGCGGGCGGCGTTGCGGGCCGGGGTGAGCAACTCCCGGGTGGCCGGGGCGAGTCCGTGTGCGGAGCCGTAGAGGATGCCGATGCCCGGGTCGTCGTCGTGGCCGCGGGCCGGGGCGAGCAGGCTGTCGAGGACGAGATCGGGGTGGCCGTCGCCGTTGAAGTCGCCGGCGGCCTTGCTGCCCCGGCCGGCCGGGACGGGGCGCGCGGACGGCAGCGACGAGGCGCGGTGGGGGGCGGCGCGGCGCGTGTCGCCGGAGGGGGAGAGCAGGCCGCAGGAGCCGAGAAGGAGGGCCAGCCCGAGCCCCGCTGCCGTGGCGATCCGTCTGCGCATCGCGTCCCCACCCCGCCCGTACCACTGTGGTCGTGTTGTCATCCGCGGCCCCGGGGTGCCCGGGTGCCGCCGTCCTGTCCTGCCCGTCCGCGCCCGCGGTACGGAACCGCCGACGGCCGGTCCCGTGCGAAGAGGGGACCGGCCGTCGGCCAACGCGCGGGTGCGCGCCGTTACTTCGTTACTTCACCGGTTCCGGCTCCGGCGCATCCTCGGTCTCCTCGTCGCCCGCCGGGTCGACGGGGGTCTTGACGGAGTCCAGCAGCAGCTGGGCCACGTCGACGACCCGGATGGATTCCTTGGCCTTGCCGTCGTTCTTCTTGCCGTTGACCGAGTCGGTGAGCATGACCAGGCAGAACGGGCAGGCCGTCGAGACGATGTCGGGGTTGAGCGACAGGGCCTCGTCGACGCGCTCGTTGTTGATGCGCTTGCCGATGCGCTCTTCCATCCACATGCGGGCACCGCCGGCGCCACAGCAGAAGCCGCGCTCCTTGTGGCGGTGCATCTCCTCGTTCCGCAGGCCCGGCACCTTGGCGATGATCTCGCGCGGCGGGGTGTAGACCTTGTTGTGGCGGCCCAGGTAGCAGGGGTCGTGGTAGGTGATCAGACCCTCGACCGGGGTGACGGGGGTGAGCTTGCCCTCGTCGACCAGGTGCTGGAGCAGCTGGGTGTGGTGGATGACCTCGTACTCGCCGCCCAGCTGGGGGTACTCGTTCGCGATGGTGTTGAAGCAGTGCGGGCAGGTCGCGACGATCTTCTTCGACGCCTTGGGCTTCTTGGTCGACTCGTCCTCGTCATCCTCACCGAAGGCGGCGTTCAGCGTGGCGACGTTCTCCGCGCCGAGCTGCTGGAAGAGGAATTCGTTGCCCAGGCGGCGCGGGGAGTCACCGGTGCACTTCTCGTCGCCGCCCATGATCGCGAACTTCACGCCCGCGATGTGCAGCAGCTCCGCGAAGGCCTTGGTGGTCTTCTTGGCGCGGTCCTCCAGGGCGCCGGCGCAGCCGACCCAGTAGAGGTATTCGACCTCGGTCAGGTCCTCGACGTCCTGGCCGACGATCGGGATCTCGAAGTCGACCTCCTTGGTCCAGGCCAGCCGCTGCTTCTTGGCCAGGCCCCAGGGGTTGCCCTTCTTCTCCAGGTTCTTGAGCATCGTGCCCGCCTCGGACGGGAACGAGGACTCGATCATGACCTGGTAGCGGCGCATGTCGACGATGTGGTCGATGTGCTCGATGTCGACCGGGCACTGCTCGACACAGGCGCCGCAGGTGGTGCAGGACCACAGGACGTCGGGGTCGATGACGCCGTTCTCTTCGAGAGTGCCGATCAGCGGGCGCTCGGCCTCGGCCAGCGCGGCCGCGGGCACGCCGGCCAGCTGCTCGGCACTCGCCTTCTCGTTGCCCTCGTCGTCCTTGCCGCCGCCCGCGAGCAGGTACGGCGCCTTGGCGTGCGCGTGGTCGCGCAGCGACATGATCAGGAGCTTGGGGGAGAGCGGCTTGCCGGTGTTCCAGGCGGGGCACTGCGACTGACAGCGGCCGCACTCGGTGCAGGTGGAGAAGTCGAGCAGGCCCTTCCAGGAGAAGTGCTCGACCTGGGAGACGCCGAACTGGTCGTCCTCGCCCGGGTCCTCGAAGTCGATCGGCTTGCCCTCGCTGGTCATCGGCTGCAGCGCGCCGAGCGCGACGGAGCCGTCCGCCTCGCGCTTGAACCAGATGTTGGGGAAGGCCAGGAAGCGGTGCCAGGCGACACCCATGTCCGTCTTCAGCGAGACCGTGATCATCCAGATGAAGGACGTCGCGATCTTGAGGCCGGCGAAGAAGTAGGTGAGGTTCTGCAGGGTGCTGAGGCTCATCCCCTTGAAGGCCGCGACCAGCGGGTACGAGACGAAGTACGCGGCCTCGTAGTGGTCGACGCCGTGCTGGGCGCCCTCCAGGGCGTGCAGCGTGACGATGCAGATGCCGACGATGAGGATGACGGCCTCGACGAAGTACGCCTGGCCGAAGTTCGAGCCGGTGAAGCGGGACTTGCGGCCCGCGTTGCCGGGGCGGCTCAGCTGGCGGATGACGATCAGGGCGATGATGCCCAGGGTCGTCAGCGTGCCCATCGCCTCGACGTACAGCTCCCACGGCAGCCAGTCGCCGATGAACGGGATCAGCCAGTCGGCCTGGAAGAGCTGGCCGATGGCGTTGACGATCGTCAGCAGCAGGGTGAGGAAGCCCACCGCCACGAACCAGTGCGCGACGCCGACGACGCCCCAGCGGTTCATGCGCGTGTGGCCGACGAACTCCCTGGCCACCGTCACGGTCCGCTGGACGGGGGCGTCGGTCCGGGTGCCGGCGGGCACTGGAGCGCCCAGCCGCATCTGGCGGTAGATCTGCAGGAGGGCGCGGCCGAACAGCGCCACGGCGACCGCGATGAGCACCAGCGACACGATGATCGCGGCGAGTTGCATGGGAGGCTCCTCGTACCTGCGAGAGCGGAAACGGAGTAACTACTAAGCGGTAACTTTTTTGGTCTGCCGCTGAGGTTACCCATTCTCCCCCGCGCCATGAAGCCGCCCGGCCGGTGATCTGCGTCGCGAAGGCAACCCTCTGTGCACCCCCGGCGTCTTGGGCCCGGAAGCCTGGTGACGATAAGGGCGACATAAAAGTTGAGTCCACGAGACTCAGGTCTGTTGACAGGTTTTCTTCGGTACTGCACTCTTGAGCCTGTTCCACTCAAGTCAGCTGGAGGAATTGAAATGGCACGTGCGGTCGGCATCGACCTGGGCACGACGAACTCCGTCGTCAGTGTTCTCGAAGGCGGTGAGCCCACCGTCATCACCAACGCCGAGGGCGCCAGGACCACGCCGTCCGTTGTCGCCTTCGCCAAGAACGGCGAGGTGCTGGTCGGCGAGGTCGCCAAGCGTCAGGCGGTCACCAACGTCGACAGGACCATCCGGTCGGTCAAGCGCCACATGGGCACCGACTGGAAGATCGACATCGACGGCAAGGGCTTCAACCCGCAGCAGATGAGCGCCTTCATCCTGCAGAAGCTCAAGCGCGACGCCGAGGCGTATCTGGGCGAGAAGGTCGTCGACGCGGTCATCACCGTTCCGGCCTACTTCAACGACTCCGAGCGCCAGGCCACCAAGGAGGCCGGTGAGATCGCGGGCCTCAACGTCCTGCGCATCGTCAACGAGCCCACCGCGGCCGCCCTGGCCTACGGCCTGGAGAAGGACGACCAGACCATTCTGGTCTTCGACCTCGGTGGCGGCACCTTCGACGTCTCGCTGCTGGAGATCGGCGACGGCGTCGTCGAGGTGAAGGCCACCAACGGCGACAACCACCTCGGTGGTGACGACTGGGACCAGCGCGTCGTCGACTACCTGGTCAAGCAGTTCCAGAACGGCCACGGCGTCGACCTCGCCAAGGACAAGATGGCGCTGCAGCGTCTGCGCGAGGCCGCCGAGAAGGCGAAGATCGAGCTGTCGTCCTCCACCGAGACGACGATCAACCTTCCCTACATCACCGCCTCCGCCGAGGGCCCGCTGCACCTGGACGAGAAGCTCACGCGCTCGCAGTTCCAGCAGCTCACCTCGGACCTCCTGGACCGCTGCAAGACGCCGTTCCACAACGTGATCAAGGACGCGGGTATCAACCTGTCCGAGATCGACCACGTGGTCCTGGTCGGCGGCTCCACCCGTATGCCCGCCGTCGCCGAGCTCGTCAAGGAGCTGACCGGCGGCAAGGACGCCAACAAGGGCGTCAACCCGGACGAGGTCGTCGCCATCGGCGCCACCCTCCAGGCCGGTGTCCTCAAGGGTGAGGTCAAGGACGTTCTCCTGCTGGACGTCACCCCGCTGTCCCTCGGTATCGAGACCAAGGGCGGCATCATGACCAAGCTCATCGAGCGCAACACCACGATCCCGACCAAGCGGTCCGAGATCTTCACGACGGCCGAGGACAACCAGCCGTCCGTGCAGATCCAGGTCTACCAGGGCGAGCGCGAGATCGCGGCGTACAACAAGAAGCTCGGGATGTTCGAGCTGACCGGTCTGCCGCCGGCCCCCCGCGGGGTCCCGCAGATCGAGGTCTCCTTCGACATCGACGCCAACGGCATCATGCACGTGACCGCGAAGGACCTGGGCACGGGCAAGGAGCAGAAGATGACCGTCACCGGCGGCTCCTCGCTGCCGAAGGACGAGGTCGACCGGATGCGCCAGGAGGCCGAGCAGTACGCGGACGAGGACACCAAGCGCCGCGAGGCCGCCGAGACCCGTAACCAGGCCGAACAGCTCGTCTACCAGACCGAGAAGTTCCTCAAGGACAACGAGGAGAAGGTCCCCGGCGAGGTCAAGACCGAGGTCGAGGAAGCCGTCGGCGAGCTGAAGGAGAAGCTCAAGGGCGAGTCCGCCGAGGGCGACAACACAGCCGAGATCCGCACCGCCACCGAGAAGGTCGCGGCCGTCTCCCAGAAGCTGGGCCAGGCCATGTACGCCGACGCCCAGGGTGCGGCCGGTGCCGAGGGCGCTGCCGGTGCCGAGGGCGCCGAGCAGGCCAAGGCCGAGGACGATGTCGTGGACGCCGAGATCGTCGACGACGAGAAGCCCAAGAAGGACGGTGCCGCGTGACGGAGGAGACCCCGGGCTTCGACGAGAAGCCCGACGTCCCTTCCGACGCCGCTCCCGAAGACGCGGCGCAGGCCGAGTCCGCCGACAAGGCGGGCTCGGCCCCGGCCGGGGACGTAACGGACGTAGCGCTCCAGGCGCAGCTGGACCAGGTACGTACGGCGCTCAACGAGCGCACGGCGGACCTCCAGCGGCTCCAGGCGGAGTACCAGAACTACCGCCGTCGGGTGGAACGGGACCGGGTCACGGTCAAGGAGATCGCCGCGGCGAACCTCCTGTCCGAGCTCCTTCCCACCCTCGACGACATCGGCCGTGCCCGTGAGCACGGCGAACTGGTCGGCGGCTTCAAGTCGGTGGCCGAGTCGATGGAGACCGTGGTCGCCAAGCTGGGTCTGCAGCAGTTCGGCAAGGAGGGCGAGCCCTTCGACCCGACGATTCACGAGGCACTGATGCATTCGTACGCACCGGATGTCACCGAGACGACGTGCGTGGCGATCCTGCAGCCCGGGTATCGCATCGGTGAACGAACGATTCGCCCCGCGCGGGTCGCCGTCGCCGAGCCGCAGCCGGGCGCCCAGGGCGCCAAGTCCGCCTCCGACGAGGACCCCAAGGCTTCGGACGAGGAGAGCGGTGGCCCGGACGAGGGCTGACGTGAGGACAGAGAGAAAATCCGTGCGGGAGGAGGGACGTCGGGGATGAGCACCAAGGACTTCGTCGAGAAGGACTACTACAAGGTCCTCGGCGTCCCGAAGGACGCCACCGAAGCGGAGATCAAGAAGGCGTACCGCAAGCTCGCCCGGGAGTTCCACCCGGACGCCAACAAGGGCGACGCCAAGGCCGAGGAGCGCTTCAAGGAGATCTCCGAGGCCCACGACATCCTGGGCGACACCAAGCGCCGCAAGGAGTACGACGAGGCGCGCACGCTGTTCGGCAACGGCGGCTACCGGCCGGGTCCGGGCGGCGGCGGCTCCTTCAACTTCGACCTGGGCGACCTCTTCGGGGGCACGCCCGGTCAGGGCGGCGGGGGCGGCGGCTTCGGCGGCGGGATCGGGGACGTCTTCGGCGGCCTGTTCAACCGCGGCGGCGCCGGGACGCGTACCCACGCGCGCCGCGGCCAGGACATCGAGTCCGAGGTGACGCTCAGCTTCACCGAGGCGGTCGACGGGGCCACGGTCCCGCTGCGGATGTCCAGCCAGGCGCCGTGCAAGGCGTGTTCGGGCACCGGCGACAAAAACGGTACGCCGCGGGTCTGTCCGACCTGTGTCGGCACCGGCCAGGTCAGCCGGGGCGCGGGCGGTGGCTTCTCGCTCACCGACCCGTGCGCCGACTGCAAGGGCCGGGGCCTGATCGCCCAGGACCCCTGTGAGGTCTGCAAGGGCAGCGGCCGGGCGACCAGTGCCCGCACGATGCAGGTGCGGATCCCCGCGGGCGTCTCCGACGGGCAGCGCATCCGGCTGCGCGGCAAGGGCGCTCCGGGCGAGCAGGGCGGCCCGGCCGGCGATCTGTATGTGGTCGTGCACGTCGACGCCCACCCGGTCTTCGGCCGCAAGGGCGACAACCTCACCGTCACGGTGCCGGTCACCTTCCCGGAGGCCGCGCTCGGTGGTGAGGTCAAGGTGCCGACGCTGGGCGGCCCGCCGGTGACGCTGAAGCTGCCGGCCGGCACCCCCAACGGACGCACCATGCGCGCCCGGGGCAAGGGTGCGACCCGTAAGGACGGCACCCGGGGTGATCTGCTGGTCACCATAGAGGTGCTGGTCCCCAGTGACCTCAGCGGCAAGGCGAAGGAGTCGCTGGAGTCCTATCGCGAGGCGACCGCGGGCCCGGACCCGCGGGCAGAGCTGTTCCAGGCCGCGAAGGGAGCTTGAGATGGACAGCCGGGGCGGGCAGCGTCGTAACCCCTATGAACTGACCGAAGAGTCGCCGGTGTATGTCATCTCCGTCGCGGCTCAGCTCTCCGGACTGCATCCGCAGACCCTTCGGCAGTACGACCGGCTGGGTCTGGTCTCGCCCGACCGCACGCCCGGGCGGGGCCGCCGCTATTCGGCCCGGGACATCGAACTGCTCCGTACGGTGCAGCAGTTGTCCCAGGACGAGGGCATCAACCTGGCCGGCATCAAGCGCATCATCGAGCTGGAGAACCAGGTCGCGGCCCTGCAGCAGCGGGTCGTCGAGCTGCAGGGCGCCCTGGAGGGCGCGGCCAGCGCGATGCAGCAGCGGGAAGCGGCGGTGCACGCCTCCTACCGGCGGGATCTGGTGCCGTATCACGACGTGCAGCAGACCAGCGCGCTGGTGGTGTGGCGGCCCAAGCGGCCGGAGTGATCCGGCCGGCCGGGGCGTGAGCTCCCGGCGCGTGAGGTGGCAAAGGGCCGGGGAAACCCGGCCCTTGTCGCGTTTTGGGGTGCGGGGTGCGGGGTGCGGTGCGCGGCGTCGTGCCGTGCCGTCTGCGTCCGTTGGCGTACGGCCTACGGCCGCGCCTGCTCAGCAGCCGTTGTACCCGGCCGTCGGCATCGACAGCCGGCGGTGCACATGCGACTTCATCGCCAGGGTGTAGACCGGCTCGTCGAGGCCGGTGGTCTCCAGGTGCACCCCGGCCTCGGCGCACCGTGCGGTGAACTCGGCGGTGCCGTCGATGGCGTTCTCCAGTGCCCGGCGGTTGGGCGCCACGAACACATCCACCAGGCCCGCTTCGACATCACGCCACAGTGCGCCGTGGTCGGCGCGCAGGTGGTGCAGGCTGAGCCGGCAGGTCAGGTGGTAGTCACGGGCTGCCGCCCACTGGGTGCACATGTCGTGCTGGCCGCGGTCGTCGACCAGGAACGGATCCTCGTCCAGCTCGGACAGCGGCATCAGGCAGGCGATCGCCGTCACTCGGACCGAGTTCATCGTGCCCTCCGGGGCGTGGCGACTGTGGGGGCGACGATACCCCCGCGGGTGGCCCGTGGAGGAGGGGCTGTACCGGGCGGCGAAGCGTAACCGCAGGCGTGACAGATCTTCCAGGCGTCCTGGCTGACGGCCAGTTGGCCGCCGCAGCGCGGGCAGAGCTCGGCGTGCGGCTGCGGCGGGGTGGGGGGCGGACGGCGCGGAGCGGTCGTCACGATGTGCACTGCCGACGCCATGCGGCCTCCAGCTGCCGTCTTTTGCCTGGGGCAGGCCCGATGCCGTCCGTCCTTGCACGGAGCTGTTCGGTTCCCGTCGCTCCTGAGTACCAGGTGGACGGCCGGGGGCGGAGCGGGAAGGTCCGTTTTCAGCCAGGGCCGGGGCTCGGTGGGACGTGGGCTCAGCGGGGCATCGGGGCGGCGGGACGGCTCTCAGGCCCGCCCCATCGCCTTGGTCACCGCGATCTCGATCATGACGCGATCGGGGTTGGGCGTCGGCGTCCGGCCGTAGCGCTCGGCGTACCGGCGCACTGCGTCGGCCACCGACTCGCTGTCCGTGCGCACCCGCCCGATGCCCTCCAGGGTCGCCCAGCGCCCCTTGTCGACCTGGCACACGGCGACGGTGGCGCCGTCCGCCCCGGCGGCGACGATGTTCTTGACCTTGGCGCTGTCCTTGCGGGTGATGATGCGCGCGATCCGCTGCCCGGCGTCGTAGGTGACGCCTACCGGGACGACGTGCGGCGTCCCGTCCGTACGCAGCGTGGTGAGCGTCGGCATCAGGTACTCGCCCCAGAAGGCGAGGTACTCCGGGCTGAGGGCGCTGAGGTCATGGGCCATGGGAGCAAGGGTAGGCCGGGGCCCGGAGGTCAGAGGAAGTCGGTGGTTTCCAGGTCGAAGGAGAAGGGGGCGGGGAGGGGGAGGGGTTTGCCGAGGGGGGCGGTGTTGTTCCCTACGTAGTCGTCCCCGGAGGGTTCGCTGAAGAGCGTGATGGTGGCTTTGCTGCGGTCCACCAGCAGGTAGAGCGGGATACCGGCACGGGCGTAGCCGTGGCGCTTGGCGACACGGTCCTTGTGGGGCTTGCTCGACGTCACCTCAACGACCATGGCAACGCCGTCGCTGGGCATCCAGGGAGGGGCGCCGCGGAACAGACGCAGCGCGCGTGGGGCGATGGTGGCATCGGGGATCACGTGGTCCGCGGGCTGGCCCGCCGCGTGGGAGAGGACGAGTCCTTTGTGTCCCGAGAACTGCATGGCAGTCGCAGACATCCGCATCACCTGCTCGAAGACGAGACTCAGGTAGTCCTCGTGGTCGCCATCCGGCGGCGGTGTCACAGCAATCTCCCCCTCGATGAGCTCGGCCCGGAAACCCGTCGGGGTCTCCAGCGCCAGAAAGCCTTCCAGGAGGATGTCGTCCTGCGTGGGCATCGGCTCGTGTGCCATAGCCGTCATGCTGCACCTCCTTGTGGTCGAAGGCCAGTGTCGCCGGGCGGCGGGGACGGGCGGGCGCGATCGGCCACGGTTCCCTCGCACGAGTGAGCGAGAGTCGGGGTGGACTGCTCCCGAAACAACCTTGAGTGTTCTAGACTCAACTTATCGCACGTTGGTATGAGCAGGATTTCCCCGGGAGTCCGGCCCCTGGCGGGGTCAGACTGGGCGAAGACGCTGCTGAGGACGAGTCGAGGAGGATCGCGAGGACGTGGACGCCGAGCTGACCAACAAGAGCCGGGAGGCGCTGAGCGCCGCCAATGAGCGGGCGGTCACCGCCGGGCATGCGGACATGACGTCCGCGCATCTCCTGCTCGCGCTGCTGGCCGGGCAGGACAACGAGAACATCATGGACCTGCTGTCCGCCGTCGAGGCGGACGCCGCCGTGCTGCGCAACGGCGCCGAGCGGCAGCTCGCCGGGCTGCCGAGCGTGCAGGGCACGACGGTCGCGCCGCCGCAGCCGGACCGCGATCTGCTCTCCGCCATCGCCGACGCCACCCAGCGCGCCAAGGAGCTCGGTGACGCCTATGTCTCCACCGAGCACCTGCTCATCGGGATCGCCGCCAAGGGCGGGCGCACCGGTGAGCTGCTGGCCGGCCAGGGCGCGAGCGCCAAGAAGCTGCTGGCCGCGTTCGAGGCGAGCCGGGGCGGCCAGCGGGTGACCAACGCCGACCCGGAGGGCACGTACAAGGCGCTGGAGAAGTTCGGTACGGACTTCACGGCGGCCGCCCGCGAGGGCAAGCTCGACCCGGTCATCGGCCGGGACCACGAGATCCGGCGCGTGGTGCAGGTGCTCTCCCGCCGTACGAAGAACAACCCCGTGCTGATCGGTGAGCCGGGCGTCGGCAAGACCGCCGTCGTCGAGGGCCTGGCGCAGCGGATCGTCAAGGGCGATGTGCCCGAGTCGCTGCGCAACAAGCGGCTGGTCGCGCTCGACCTGGGGGCGATGGTCGCGGGCGCCAAGTACCGCGGTGAGTTCGAGGAGCGGCTGAAGACCGTCCTGGCGGAGATCAAGTCCAGCGAGGGCCAGATCATCACCTTCATCGACGAGCTGCACACCGTCGTGGGCGCGGGCGCCGGCGGCGACTCCTCGATGGACGCCGGCAACATGCTCAAGCCGATGCTGGCCCGCGGCGAGCTGCGGATGGTCGGCGCGACGACGCTGGACGAGTACCGCGAGCGGATCGAGAAGGACCCGGCGCTGGAGCGGCGCTTCCAGCAGGTGCTGGTCGCCGAGCCGACGGTCGAGGACACGGTGGCGATCCTGCGCGGGCTCAAGGGCCGCTACGAGGCGCACCACAAGGTGCAGATCGCGGACTCCGCCCTGGTCGCGGCCGCCTCCCTCTCCGACCGCTACATCACCTCCCGCTTCCTGCCCGACAAGGCCATCGACCTGGTCGACGAGGCCGCCTCCCGGCTCCGTATGGAGATCGACTCCTCCCCGGTGGAGATCGACGAGCTCCAGCGCGCCGTGGACCGTCTCAAGATGGAGGAGCTGGCGCTGCGCAACGAGACCGACGCCGGCTCCCTCCAGCGGCTGGAGAAGCTGCGCAAGGACCTCGCCGACAAGGAGGAGGAGCTGCGCGGTCTGACCGCCCGCTGGGAGAAGGAGAAGGAAAGCCTCAACCGGGTCGGTGCGCTCAAGGAAAAGCTCGACGAGCTGCGCGGCCAGGCCGAGCGCGCCCAGCGCGACGGCGACTTCGACACCGCTTCCAAGCTGCTCTACGGCGAGATCCCGGGCGTCGAGCAGGCGCTGGAGGAGGCGGCCGCTGCCGAGGCCGAGCAGGAGGCGTCCAAGGAGTCCATGGTCAAGGAGGAGGTCGGTCCCGACGACATCGCGGATGTGGTCGGCGCCTGGACCGGCATCCCGGCCGGCCGGCTGCTGGAGGGCGAGACCCAGAAGCTCCTGCGCATGGAGGAAGAGCTCGGCAAGCGCCTGATCGGCCAGACCGAGGCCGTACGGTCGGTCTCCGACGCCGTACGCCGCACCCGCGCCGGCATCGCCGACCCGGACCGCCCCACCGGCTCCTTCCTCTTCCTCGGCCCGACCGGTGTCGGCAAGACCGAGCTGGCCAAGGCGCTCGCGGACTTCCTCTTCGACGACGAGCGGGCGATGGTCCGGATCGACATGTCGGAGTACGGCGAGAAGCACAGCGTCGCGCGGCTGGTCGGCGCGCCGCCCGGATACGTCGGCTACGAGGAGGGCGGCCAGCTCACCGAGGCGGTCCGCCGCCGCCCGTACTCCGTCGTCCTGCTGGACGAGGTCGAGAAGGCGCACCACGACGTCTTCGACATCCTGCTCCAGGTCCTCGACGACGGCCGGCTCACCGACGGCCAGGGCCGCACGGTCGACTTCCGCAACACCATCCTCATCCTGACCTCCAACCTCGGCTCCGCGTTCCTGATGGACCCGCTGCTCAAGGAGGAGCAGAAGAAGGAGAAGGTGCTGGAGACGGTCCGCGCCGCCTTCCGCCCCGAATTCCTCAACCGGCTCGACGACGTGGTGGTCTTCCACCCGCTCGGCACCGACCAGCTCCAGCGGATCGCCCGGATCCAGCTCGACCACCTGCAGCGCCGCCTCGGCGACCGCCGTCTGACCCTGGACGTCACCGACCGCGCCCTGACCTGGCTCGCCTGGCTCGGCCAGGAGCCGGTGACCGACGCTCCCGCGCCGGACCTGTCCTACGGTGCCCGGCCGCTGCGCCGGCTGGTCCAGACGGCCATCGGCGACCCGCTCGCCCGCGCCATCCTGGCGGGCGAGGTGCTGGACGGGGACACCGTGCGGGTGGATGTGGACGGTGACCAGCTGTCGGTGGAGCCGGCCGGGCGGGCCGTGGCCTGACCGGTGCCGCGATCCGGGGGTACGGCTGCGCCGCCCGGCCGTGTCCCTGATCATTTCCTTGACCGACAGCTGAGCGGTCTCTTCCCCGTATCCGCTCCGTCCCGGGTTGCCAGGACGGGGCGGATGTGGGGGAGGATGGCAGGGACCAGACGAAGGGAATTCCACGGTGAGCATCGACCCGTCCTCGATTCCGAATTTCGGGGGCCAGCCCGAACCCGAGCCCTCGGGGCCTGAGGGTCCCGTCGTGCCTGACCAGGACCTGGTCAAGCAGCTCCTCGACCAGATGGAGCTGAAGTACGTCGTCGACGAGGAGGGTGACCTCGCCGCTCCGTGGGAGCAGTTCCGCACGTACTTCATGTTCCGGGGCGAGGAGGAGCAGCAGATCTTCTCCGTCCGTACGTTCTACGACCGTGCCCACGGCATCGACGACAAGTCGAAGCTGCTGGAGGCGATCGACGACTGGAACCGCCGGACGCTGTGGCCCAAGGCCTACACCCACACCCATGACGACGGCACGGTCCGTCTGATCGGTGAAGCATCGATGCTGATCGGCACCGGTGTCTCGCTCGAACACTTTGTGTCGAGCACGGTCAGCTGGGTCCGCGCCTCGATCGAATTCGACAAGTGGATCGTCGAGCAGCTTGGCCTGGAGGCCGAGATCGACGGCGACTCCGACGAGAAGCCGGGTGACGACGAGGCCTGAGTCTCGCCCCACCCAGCCCGGCTGCGCGGGCCCCGGAGCCTTTGCTCCGGGGCCCGCGTCCGTGTGAGGTGACGAGGTACTCCGAGAAGTTCAGGCCGCCGGAGTCTCCGGATGATGTGCCGCCGCCCGAGGTGTACCGGACGTGACGGCGGGAGGTCTGGACCGGGGCGTCCGGCGGCACCTTGCGTCAGAGCTTCTGCAGCCGGTCCGCCGCGTCCCGCAGGACCGACTCCTGCTTGCAGAAGGCGAAGCGGACGTAGGGGGCGCCCTGGTCCTTGTGGTCGTAGAAGACGGCGTTGGGGATGGCGACGACGCCGGCGCGTTCGGGCAGGGCTCGGCAGAAGGCGAAGCCGTCGTCGTGGCCGAGGGGGCGGATGTCGGTGGTGATGAAGTAGGTGCCGGAGGGGCGGAAGACCGTGAAGCCCGCCTCCGCGAGGCCGGTGGCCAGGATGTCGCGCTTGGCGCGCAGATCGTCGCGCAGGGCGGTGAAGTAGCTGTCGGGGAGGGCCAGTGCCTCGGCGACGGCGTACTGGAAGGGCCCGGCGGAGACGTAGGTGAGGAACTGCTTGGCCGAGCGGACGGCGCCGACCAGCTCCGGGGGTGCGGTGACCCAGCCGACCTTCCAGCCGGTGAAGGAGAAGGTCTTGCCGGCCGAGCCGATGGTGACGGTGCGTTCGCGCATCCCGGGGAACGACGCGAGGGGAAGGTGCTCGCCCTCGAACACGAGGTGTTCGTAGACCTCGTCGGTGATGACGAGGAGGTCGCGTTCGCAGGCGAGGCGGGCGATCTCGGCAAGCTCCTCGCGGGAGAGCACGGTGCCGGTGGGGTTGTGCGGGGTGTTGAGGAGGATCAGGCGGGTGTGGTCGGTGACGGCGTCGCGCAGTTCGTCGAGGTCGAGACGGTAGGAACCGGACTCGGGGTCGGCGCGCAGGGTGACCGGGACGCGGCGGCCGCCGGCCAGCGCGATGCCGGCCGCGTACGAGTCGTAGTACGGCTCCAGCGCGATGACCTCGTCGCCCGGCTCCAGCAGTGCCAGCAGCGAGGCGGCGATGGCTTCGGTGGCACCCGCGGTGACCAGGACCTCGGTGTCGGGGTCGTAGGAGAGGCCGAGGTGTCCGTAGAAGCGCTGTTGGTGGGCGGCGACGGCGCAGCGCAGCTCGGGGATGCCGGGGCCGGGCGGGTACTGGTTGCCGCGGCCGTCGCGCAGGGCACGCACCGCGGCCTCCCTGACTTCTTCCGGGCCGTCGGCATCGGGGAAGCCCTGGCCGAGGTTGATGGAGCCGGTCCGTACGGCGAGTGCCGACATTTCGGCAAAGATCGTGGTGCCGAATTCGGCGAGGCGGCGGTTCAGCAGCGGTCGGTCCATGGACGCCATCCTCCGTCGAACCTCTGGAATTCCTCAACAGTGCTTTGAGATCGCGGGGCCGGGGCAGCAGCCTCGTACGAAGGACAGTGACGGCCGTCGACCAGGACGGCCCCGGCGCGGGACGGCGCCGGAGCGGCGCACCGGGCGCCGGGCGGAGCGGGTGCCTCGCTTCGGGGGAACGAAAAGGAGTGTGAGGCAGATGGGGATCGTGACTTTCCTGGTGATCTGCGTGGTGGTGATCGGCCTGCTGGCCATGGTCTCGCGGGCCGTCACCGGCGCAGGGGGCGGACGGGGCGGGCGTGGTTCGTCCGCGTCGGGCGGCGGCAGCTGGTGGGCCGGCGGTGACGGGGGGTCGAGCCTGGGCGGCGGACACCACCACGGCGGCGGCGGGCATCACGGGGGCGGCGGCTGTGGCGGTGGTTCCTCCTGTGGTGGTGGCGGCTGTGGCGGCGGTGGCGGCGGCTGCGGTGGTGGCGGCGGTTCCTGAGTCGACGGCGGGTTCCTGATCCCACGGCGGCTCCAGTCGGCGGTCGGTTGCTCCTGAGGCCGGAGTCCGGTTGCTTCTGAGCCGGATGCCCGGTTTCTCCAACTCCACTTGCGCGTAAGGGCTGTTGCTTACCGCATATGCGCCTGGCGGGTGCTGATGAAGACATCAACACCCGCTGGGCGCTTGGTCGTTGAACAGGTGAACTGCAGGGCCCCCGGGCGGATGGAAACCCGGAGAAGATGGGTAAAAGCGCTGTGGGCGACAGGGCTTTCATGATTCCCTCTCCCTGGAGAATCCCCCACGTTCTCCGTTCCCACGTGGGCACGAGCCGGCAGGCATGCGGATATTCCCTGCCTTCAACGGGCGGGCCGGCCCACCATTCCACTGCGTGCTTGCGGAGCCGACCCATGCTCACCACTTTGCAGACGGCGTACACCGATACCCGTGCCTCCGACCTGGCCTGGGCGCTGGGCAGGGAACCCCTGCCGGCGCTGGCCGTACTCGATCTCCAACTTCACGGCGCACAGCTGCAGTTGAGGCTGCTCGGCGCTTCTCACCAGGTGCTTCTCGAGGAGGAGCGCGGCACCTGTTCCGAAACGGTCGCCTGCATGCCGGGCAGCAGCACGCCGCTGCCGCTGGGTGTGGCGAAGCGGCTCGGGGACTGGGAATACGAATTCGCCGCCCATGTGGAGACGCTGTCGCGCGGCTCGTTCGCGGGCCGTGCGCAGGAATTGCTCGCGCTGGTGGCCGAGCATCCGCACGGCCTCGCCGGGACGTTCCCCGGCTCGCCGCACGCCTTCACGGCGATGCTGGCGCAGTGCCAGCAGGGGCAGGTGCGCTGGCGGACCTGGCACGCGTATCCACAGGAGGGCCGCTTGGTGGCCACGCGCACCCGGGTGGGCGTACGGGCGGCGGTCGCGGCGGTCTAGCCGGGGTGGGCGAAAGGGGCCGGTCCGGCCGGCGGGAGGGGGTGCGGCCGTGGGCGGCGCGAGGGGCGTACGGGCTGTGCGCCGGGTGCGTCGGTGTCTGGAGGGGCGCGGGCGGTGCCGGGTGCGCGGGCCGGCCGGCCGGTGTGGTGCGGAAGCGCACCGGGCGCCCTGTGTGAGGAGGGTGCTCCGGCTGGCGGGTGTGGCCGCAGACTGCACCCGTGTGGGTGACGGAGGGGCACGGAACCGTCACGTAGCGTTCACTTTATGATCGACCCGCCAGAGCCCGTTCTCACCGGCGCCCCCGGGCCGCCGGAGGCCATGACGCCGGCGCGACTGCCCGTGCCGGCCGGGCCCGGCCGGCTGCTCGTCCTCGCCGTCGTCTTCGTCTGCGCCGCCTGCGGCCTGGTCTACGAACTCGAACTGGTCGCGCTGGCCACGTACCTGGTCGGCGACTCCGTCACCCAGGCGTCGGTGGTGCTGTCCGTCATGGTCTTCGCGATGGGCGTCGGCGCGCTGCTCGCCAAGCGGCTGCGCTGCCGGGCGGCGGTCGGCTTCGGCGCGGTCGAGGCCGGCCTGGCGCTGGTCGGCGGCAGCTCCGCCATGGCGCTCTACGCCTGCTTCGCCTGGTTCGGCCAGTCCCGCTCCGCGCTCGTCGGCTTCTCCCTGGCCATCGGCATCCTGATCGGCGCCGAGGTGCCGCTGCTGATGACGCTGATCCAGCGGGTGCGCCGGCAGGACGCGGGCGGCGCGGTCGCCGACCTCTTCGCGGCGGACTATGTCGGCGCGCTCGTCGGGGGCCTGGCCTTTCCCTTCCTGCTGCTGCCGGGCTTCGGCCAGCTGACCGGCGCCCTGCTCACCGGCGGTGTCAACGCGGTGGCCGGCGGCGTGCTGGTGCTGTGGCTCTTCCGCGACGATCTGAGCGCCCGCGCCCGCTGGGCACTGCTCGCCGGCAACGCCCTGGTCCTCGCGCTGCTGGCCGCGGGCGTGCTGCTGGCCGCGCCGTTCGAACGGGCCGCCCGGCAGGCGGTGTACGGCTCCTCGGCGCGGGTCGCGGTGCAGACCGGCATCCAGGAGGTGGTGATGACCGGCGGTACGGGGGACGGAGCCGGTGCGGGGCAGGGGAGGAAAGGTTTAGGCGGGCCGCTGGCGCTCTATCTGGACGGCCGGCTCCGGGTCAGCGCGGAGACCGAATACCGCTACCACGAAGCGCTGGTGCATCCGGCGATGGCGGCCGGCCCGCACCGCCGGGTACTGGTCCTCGGCGGCGGCGACGGCCTCGCGGTACGCGAGATCCTTCGCCACCGCTCGGTCCGCTCGGTGACCGTCGTCGAACTCGACCCCGGTGTCCTGCGGCTCGCGCGCAGCGACCCCGGCCTCTCCCGCCTCAACCATCACTCGCTCAGCGATCCGCGGGTGCGAGTGGTGACCGCTGATGCCTTCGAGTGGCTGCGCCAGCAGGGCCTGCGCGGCCGCGGCCGGCGGCAGGCGCCGTTCGACGTCATCGTCTCCGACCTTCCCGACCCCGGGATCGCCGCGAGCACCAAGCTCTACTCACAGGAGTTCTACGGTCTCGCGGCGCGGCTGCTGGCACCCGGCGGGCGGCTGGTGGTGCATGCCGGACCGCCGGTCGAGCGCGCGCGCCTGTACTGGACGGTGGAGTCGACGGTCCGGTCGGTGGGCCTGGCGACCGTGCCGTACCGGCTGGCCGGCCGGCCCGCGTCGTTCTACGGCGGCCCGGACCGCACGGCCGCCCCTGTGGCGTCGGTGGACGCGGAGGTGCCTGCCGCCGCACCGTCGGCCGGCCCGGACCGGTACTGGGGCTTCGTGCTGGCCGCGCGGCACCGGCCACGGCTCGGTCTGGCGCCCGATGCGCCGCCGCCGGCCGGGCTCACCTGCGCGGAGCTGCAGGCCGGGCGGCGCGGCGAGGCACACGACCGGATGCCCGGGCTGCCGGCGTCGACGCTGATGCATCCGCGGTATCTCGACTGAGCGGACGGGGGCGGTACGGGCCGGGGAGGGATTGGTGAAGGGCCGGTGAGAGGCCGGCGAGGGGCCGGGGAAGGGCCGGGGAAGGCGCGGCGGAGACGGGTGCGGCGCGGGAGCCGGGGCCGCCGCGCAGAAAGTTCTGTCCGGGCGGCACGGGGTGCGGGGGTGCTGGGTAGGCTCCCATGTCATGGAGCATGAGGTGTACGTTCCGTTTCCCGTCGGGACCGTGCGGCAGGCGCTCACCGAGCCGGAGCGGGTGGCGCGCTGTGTCCCAGGAGTCCAGCTCGACGCCGATGCCGCCCCCCGGACCCCGGTGGGCAGGCTGCGGCTGCGTATCGGAAGCTCCACCATCACCTATCGCGGCACGCTGACGGTCAGTGCCGCCGCCGAGGACGGCGGGTCCGGCGACGGCGGGACGGGCGACGATGGCGCGGCCGCCGTGGTCACCGTCGAGGCGAAGGGCACCGAGACGCGGGGCGACGGGTCGGTGGCGCTGACCCTGACCGTACGGCTCTCCCCGGCCACCGAACCGGGTCCCGGGACGACATTGGCCTGTTCGGGCACGGTCCATGGCGACGGCCGGCTCGCCGAGGCCACCGACCAGTCCGCCCGGACCGCCGGCCGCCGGCTGCTGGACCGCTTCGCGGAGAACCTGGCGGCCGATCTGCGGCAGCGTCCGGTGGCGGGGCGGACCGGCGACGGCCCTTCGGACGGGGGCACCGCCGACGCGGCCGAGCCGGGGGTCTTCGGCACCGAGGTGCCGCCGTCGTCCCTGGAGCCGGGCGGTGACGAGGATCCGGGCGGTGACGAGGGCGCCGGGGATGCGGCAGGCCTCGGTGAGGCGGCGGGGGACGTCGGAGGTCTCGATGCGGGGGACGCCGAGGACGTCTTCCGCGCGGCGCACGACGGGCACCCCGAGCACGCCTACGGTCACGATCCGGACGGCCGCGCCCCCGCCGAGGCCGCACACGCCCGCCGGACGATGATCGGGCGCAGCGCGGAGGAGGTCGACCACGCCCCGCCGCGCGGGCGGTACGCACCGGTGCCCGCGCCCGAACCGCACGCCACCTCGGTGGCCCTGCGCTGGGCGGCGCCCGCCGCTGCCGTGGTGCTGGCATCCGCGGTGGTCGTCGGCCGGGTGCTGCGCCGGCGGCGCTGACTCCGTCGTTCACCGGCAGGCCGAGCGCCGTCCCGGCGTCCCGCGCCCCGGCCCGGCGTCCCGGGGCCCCACGCCCCGTCTTCGTCCCCGCGCCCCGTCCCGGCGTCCCGCGCCGGGCGCGGGCGCACCGTTAGGGTCGGTCCCGTGAGTACCGACAACACCACGCGGAACGCGGCGCCGGAGCAGGCGTCACCAGGCGTACGGCTGGCCGCCGGAGACACCGAAGTGACCGTCCGTCCGGACAACGGCTGCCGGATCGCCGGTCTGCGGGTGGGCGGTACGGAGCTGCTGCGGCAGGGTGACAGGTACGGCTGTTTCCCGATGGTTCCGTGGTGCGGCCGGATCGCGCACGGCCAGTTCCGCAACGGGGGCGAGCGGCACCAGATGCCCCTCAACGCCGCGCCCCACGCCATCCACGGCACCGGCCGCAACCTCCGCTGGCGGACCGCGCGTTCGAGCGCCACGGAAGCGGTCTTCACCTGCGACCTCGCCGATCCGGCGGCGCCCTGGCCGTATCCGGGGCGGGTGACCCAGCTCGTCGAGCTGGCCGCGGACGGCGGCTCGCTCACCCTCACCCTGTGCGTCGAGGCGACCGCCGACTCCTTCCCCGCGCAGGCCGGATGGCACCCCTGGTTCCTGCGGAACCTCGGCGAGGGCGGCGAGGACGCACGCCTGGACTTCACGCCCGAGTGGCAGGAGGAGCGGGGCGAGGACCACCTCCCGACCGGCCGGCGGATCCCGCCGCGGCCGGGGCCCTGGGACGACTGCTTCGGAATGCCGCAAGGGGTCCAGGCCACCCTCACCTGGCCGGACCGGCTGGAGCTGACGGTCAGCAGCCGCGGCGAATGGGTCGTGGTCTACGACGAGCAGGAGGCCGCGGTCTGTGTCGAGCCGCAGTCCGGCCCGCCGAACGGCCTCAACACCCTGCCGCGCCTGGTCACGCCCATCGATCCGCTGGAGATCTCCACGACCTGGAGCTGGCGGAGCCTGTCGCAGGGCACCGGCTGAGGGCCGGCACAGGACACCGCCCGAGGGGCGTCGTCGAGCGCCCGCCGCGGGGTGACGTGCGCCTGCCGCGGGACCATGTGCGCCTGCCAGGGGTGACGGGGCAGCCCTTAAGCTCGTGCGCATGAGTGACGACGTGCGCGGCGAGCTGCTGCAGCAGATCAAGGACAAGGCCGTGGTGCACGGCAAGGTGACGCTTTCCTCCGGCAAGGAGGCCGACTACTACATCGACCTGCGCCGGATCACCCTGGACGGCGAGGCCGCGCCGCTGGTCGGACAGCTGATGCTGGAGATCACCGCCGATCTCGACTACGACGCGGTCGGCGGGCTCACGCTCGGCGCCGACCCGGTCGCGACCTCGATGCTGCACGCCTCCGCCGCCCGCGGCGGCCGGCTGGACGCGTTCGTGGTCCGCAAGGCGCAGAAGGCGCACGGCATGCAGCGTCGTATCGAGGGTCCGGACCTCAAGGGCCGCCGGGTTCTGGTCGTCGAGGACACCTCCACCACCGGCGGCTCCCCGCTGACCGCCGTCGAGGCGGCGCGCGAGGCGGGCGCCGAGGTCGTTGCGGTGGCAACGATCGTCGACCGGGGTGCCGCGTCCGCGATCGCGGAGGCCGGAGTCCCTTACATCACCGGCTACCAGCTCGGCGACCTCGGCCTGAGCTGACCGCGGCCGAGGGCCGCGCGGAATCCGGCAGAAACGCGCTGAACTGCGGCTTTACCGAGGGGCGGCTGGTTTCACGTGAAACCGGCCGCCCACACTGCGGGACGGCCGGGCGCGGGATGTGGAGCAATTCGCCGAGTCTGGGAAGATGTGCTCGGCGAAGTCCTCGCCCCCTGGTCAGGGCCAAGAAAGCACACCCGCATACCTGAAGGAGCGGACAGATGCCCATCGCAACCCCCGAGGTCTACAACGAGATGCTTGACCGGGCGAAGGCAGGAAAGTTCGCCTACCCGGCCATCAACGTCACCTCGACGCAGACGCTGCACGCCGCGCTGCGTGGGTTCGCCGAGGCTCAGAGCGACGGCATCATCCAGATCTCCACCGGTGGTGCGGAGTTCCTGGGCGGCCAGTACAACAAGGACATGGTGACCGGCGCGGTCGCGCTCGCGGAGTTCGCGCACGTCGTGGCCGAGAAGTACGACATCACCGTCGCGCTGCACACCGACCACTGCCCCAAGGACAAGCTCGACGGCTATGTCCGCCCGCTGCTGGACATCTCCGCGGAGCGCGTGGCCAAGGGCCAGAACCCGCTGTTCCAGTCCCACATGTGGGACGGCTCGGCCGAGAACCTGGCCGACAACCTGGCCATCGGCCAGGAACTGCTCGCCAAGGCCGCCGCCGCCAAGATCATCCTTGAGGTCGAGATCACCCCGACCGGTGGCGAGGAGGACGGCGTCACCCACGAGATCAACGACGAGCTCTACACCACGGTCGACGACGCGCTGCGCACCGCCGAGGCGCTGGGCCTGGGCGACAAGGGCCGCTACCTGCTCGCCGCCTCCTTCGGCAATGTCCACGGCGTCTACAAGCCGGGCAACGTCGTGCTCCGCCCCGAGCTGCTGAAGGACCTGCAGGAGGGCGTGGGCGCCAAGTACGGCAAGGCCGCCCCGTTCGACTTCGTCTTCCACGGCGGCTCCGGCTCCACCCCGGAGGAGATCGCCACCGCGCTGGAGAACGGCGTGGTCAAGATGAACCTGGACACCGACACCCAGTACGCCTTCTCCCGCCCGGTCGCGGACCACATGTTCCGTAACTACGACGGTGTGCTGAAGGTCGACGGCGAGGTCGGCAACAAGAAGGCCTACGACCCGCGCAGCTGGGGCAAGCTGGCCGAGGCCGGGATGGCCCAGCGCGTCACCCAGGCCTGCGAGAACCTGCGCTCCACCGGCACCAAGATCAAGTAAGCGCGGCCGGCCGCACGGCCGGTCCCGCTGCGCACCAAGGCTCCGCATCCGCCGTGATGCGGAGCCTTTGGCGTGCCCGGACCGGTGCCTGCCGTGCGCCCGACCCGGTGCCTGCCGTGTGCCCGGACCCGTGCCTGCCGTGCCCGGACCGGTGCCTGCCGTGTGCGCAGGGCGGGCGAGCGGGCGCGGATACGGGCATGCTCGCGGTATGAGCGAACCGAGTGCGCCCGGCAGGGTCCGGCTGGCCTCGGCACAGGGCCGGTGGGTGCTGGCGACGGCCGTGCTGGGGTCCGGCATGGCGATGCTCGACAGCACCGTCGTCAATGTCGCCCTGCCCAGGATCGGCAAGGACCTCAACACGGATCTGGCGGTCCTCCAGTGGACCGTCACCGCCTACATGCTCACCCTCTCCTCGCTGATCCTGCTGGGCGGCGCCCTCGGTGACCGCTTCGGCCGGCGCCGGGTGTTCGTGATCGGCGTGGTGTGGTTCGCCGCGGCCTCGCTGCTGTGCGGGCTCGCGCCGGGCGCCGGGGTGCTGGTCGCGGCCCGGGCGCTGCAGGGCGTCGGCGGGGCGCTGCTCACCCCCGGCTCGCTGGCCCTGATCCAGGCCGTCTTCCACCCCGATGACCGGGCGCGGGCGGTCGGCGCCTGGTCGGGGCTCGGCGGTGTGGCCGCGGCGGTCGGCCCGTTCATCGGCGGCTGGCTGGTGGACGGGGCCGGCTGGCGCTGGGTGTTCTTCCTGAACGTGCCGCTGGCGGCGGTGTGCGTACCGGTGGCGCTGCGGCACGTCCCCGAGACCCGGGAGCGGGACGCCCGCGAGCGCCGCGGCTTCGATGTGTCCGGCGCGGTGCTGGGGGCGCTGGCGCTGGCCGGAGTGACCTATGCGCTGATCGCCGCCCCGGGCGGAGGCGCCGGGCCCGGCGTGATCGTTCCGGCGGTGGCCGGGGTGCTGCTCGGGGTGCTCTTCGTCCATGTCGAGCGGCGGCGGAAGGATCCGATGCTGCCCCCGGCGATCTTCGGCATCCGGCTGTTCTCGGCCGTCAACGCCGTGACGGTGTGCGTCTACGCCGCGTTCGGCGGCTTCTTCTTCCTCGCCGTGCTCCAGCTCCAGGTCGTGGTGGGGTATTCGGCGCTGCAGGCCGGTACCGCGCTGCTGCCCACCACCGTGCTGATGCTGCTGCTGTCCGCCCGCTCGGGCCAGCTGGGGCAGCGCATCGGCCCGCGCATTCCGCTCACCGTCGGACCGCTGCTGTGCGCCGCGGGGATGCTGCTGATGACACGGGCCGGCCGGGGCGCCTCGTACTTCGCCGATGTGCTGCCCGCGCTGGTGGTGCTGGGCGCGGGCATGGTGACGCTGGTCGCGCCGCTCACCTCGACCGTGCTGGCCTCGGTGGACGTGGACCGGGCGGGCCTGGCCAGCGGCATCAACAACGCGGCGGCGCGGGCCGCGAGCCTGATGGCGGTGGCCGCGCTGCCGCTGCTGGCGGGCATCGGCCCGGAGGCCTACCGCTCGGCGGACGCATTCGGCGCGGCCTTCCAGCGGGCCATGCCGCTGTGCGCGGGCATCCTGGTGATCGGCGCGCTGATCGCCGTGCTGACCGTACGCACCAATGTGCTGCGCGCCGCACCGGGCGCCCAGGAGCCCTGCCGGGCGGAGACGACCTACCACTGCGGGGTGAGCGCACCGCCGCTGGATCCGGGCGAGACCACGGTCCGGAAGGTCCAGCGGCTGCCGGGCAGCGGGGGACAGCCGGGCCGGCCGGCCGAGGGGGACACCCCCTAGCAGCCCGGGCCAGGCCTCCGGCCCCGTAACTGCCCGGGCCCGCCGACCGCCGGCACCCGCCCAGGCCGTCAGCCGCCGGTATCCCCACGCCTCCGGCCGCCCCTGTCCGCCCCTGTCCGCCGTACCCCAGGGTGCAAGATCCCGGCCGCCGCCCGCCCCGCCCCGGCGACCAGGCAGACTGGGAAGCATGGCCATTCACGAGAATCTGCTCGGGGGACCGCCCCCGACCCATCTGCCCGACGACCCGGAACCCCGCGAACTGCTCGCCTCGGGCACGGCGCCGTCCGACGTCGCCGCGAAGTACCCGACCTCCTCCCTGGCCTGGGCCCAGCTCGCGGACGACGCCTTCGAGCAAGGCCGGGTCGTGGAGTCGTACGCCTACGCCCGCACCGGCTACCACCGCGGCCTGGACGCGCTGCGCCGGGCCGGCTGGAAGGGCCACGGCCCGGTGCCGTTCGAGCACGAGCCCAACCGCGGCTTCCTGCGGGCGCTGCACGCCCTCGCCCGCGCCGCCCAGGTGATCGGTGAGCAGGAGGAGTACGAGCGCTGCTCGGCCTTCCTGCGGGACTCCTCGCCGACCGCGGCCGACACCCTCGGCTGAGGGGCTGCCACCGGTTCTCCCCGCAACAAGGGCCACGGCCCGCCCGCGGGGCAGCGCCGGGCAAGATCAACGGGCCGGCCGCGTGATCGCGGTCGGCCCTTGCGCGGTCGCTGCCCAGCACGGATCATTTCC
The DNA here is from genome assembly GCF_036048035.1 of Streptomyces sp. NBC_00400. NCBI lineage: Bacteria > Bacillati > Actinomycetota > Actinomycetes > Kitasatosporales > Streptomycetaceae > Streptomyces > Streptomyces sp. NBC_00400. The sequence continues at coordinate 4,391,844 of NZ_CP107940.1, forward strand.
AGTGGGCCGGGTGATCCCGCGCCCGAGGGGACCGGGGCTCCCGAGCCGACGAGGAAGGGGCGGACCGCTACCCGGTAGTTCGCACCTGAGGAGTCCCTCATGTCGCAGCCGTCTCCCACCGACCCCGTGAACAGCGCCTCGATCGCCCCCACAGCGGGTCCCGCAGCGGCCGGCACCGCCGAGCCCGACCCGCCGTTCGCCCCGGATCTCAGCATCGGCAGCAGCGGTACGACCCCGTACGAGGACTATGTCCAGGCGGATGTCCTCACCCACCTGCAGCACCCGCTCTCCGACGACCCCGGCGAGATGGTCTTCCTGGTCACCACCCAGGTCATGGAGCTGTGGTTCACCGTCATCGTCCATGAGTGGAGCACCGCCGCCGAGGCGCTGCGCCGTGACGACCTGACGGTGGCGGAGGAGGCGCTGCGCCGGTCCACCTACGAGCTGGAGGCGCTGAACGCCGCCTGGAAGCCGCTCGCCCGGCTGACCCCGGCGCAGTTCAACGCCTACCGCAGCGCGCTCGGCGAGGGCTCCGGCTTCCAGTCCGCCATGTACCGGCGGATGGAGTTCCTGCTCGGTGAGAAGTCCGCGTCGATGCTGGTGCCGCACCGCGGCGCCTCACGGGAGCACGCCGAACTGGAGAAGGCCCTCCAGGAGCCGAGCCTGTGGGACGAGGTGCTGCGGCTGCTCGCCCGCCGCGGCCATGCCGTGCCCGAGGCCGTCCTCCGGCGGGACCCCGCGCTGCGCTACGAGGCCGACCCGGCCGTCGAGGCCGTCTGGGCCGGGATCTACGCCGGGCCGCAGGAGTCCGGCCTCGTCCGGCTCGGCGAGGCGCTGACCGATGTGGCCGAGCTGGTCTGGCGCTGGCGCAACGACCACCTGGTCGCGACCTGGCGGGCCATGGGAGCGAAGATGGGCACCGGTGGCTCGGCGGGGGTGGCCTGGCTGGAGAAGCGGGCCCGCAAGAATGTCTTCCCGGAGCTGTGGACGGCGCGCAGCCATGTCTGAGACCCCGGAATACCCCGACCACACCGGCCTCCAGGAGCCGTCCGGCGCCCGTGAGCAGGCCGCGCGGGCCGCGGAGCAGGACGCCGCCGACCCGCTCGCCGCGATCCGTGACCGCTTCGTCCTCGACGCCGCGCCCGATCACGCCTCCGGCGACGCCGGGGTCTACCTGGACGGCAACTCCCTCGGCGCGCTGCCCCGTACGGTGCCCGGCCGGATCGCCGATGTCATCGCCCGCGAGTGGGGCGAGCTGCGCATCCGCTCCTGGACCGAGTCCGGCTGGTGGACCGCGCCCGAGCGGGTCGGCGACAAGATCGCGCCGCTGATCGGCGCGGCACCGGGCCGGGTGGTGGTCGGCGACTCGACCAGCGTCAACCTCTTCAAGGCCGTGGTGGGCGGCGTCCGGATGGCCGGCAAGGGCTGTACGGAGATCCTCGTCGATGCCACGACCTTCCCGACCGACGGCTATATCGCCCGGTCCGCGGCCCGGATGACCGGCCTCGCGGTGCGCCCGGTCGAGCCCGCGCGGATCGCCGACGAGGTCACCGAGCGGACCGCGCTGGCGCTGGTCAACCACGTCGACTACCGCACCGGACGGCTCAACGACCTGCCCGGCATCACCCATGCGCTGCACTCCGCGGGCGCGCTCGCCGTCTGGGACCTGTGCCACAGCGCCGGTGCGCTGCCGGTCGGCCTCGATGCGCACCACGTCGACCTCGCCGTGGGCTGCACGTACAAGTACCTCAACGGCGGCCCGGGTGCGCCCGCTTACCTCTACATCCGCGAAAGCCTCCAGGAGCGGTTCGAATCGCCGCTGCCGGGCTGGAATTCGCACGGCGATCCGTTCGCCATGGACCCCGCGTACGTCCCCGCCGAGGGCATCGCGCGCGGCCGGGTCGGCACCCCCGACATCCTCTCGCTGCTCGCCCTGGAGGCGGCACTGGAGGTCTGGGACGGGGTGTCCATCGAGGCCGTACGCGCCAAGAGCCTCGCCCTGACCGACTTCTTCCTGGAGTGCGTGAACGCCTACGTGCCGCCGGGCCGGGCCCGCTCCGTCACGCCGTACGACCACCGGCGGCGCGGCAGCCAGGTGTCGCTGGAGTGTTCCCCCGCGGCGGAGGAGGTGATGGACGAGCTGATCCGGCGCGGGGTGGTCGGCGACTTCCGCCCGCCCGACGTGCTGCGCTTCGGCTTCACCCCGCTCTACACCTCGTTCGCGGACGCGGAGCGGGCGGCGTGGGTGCTCGGCGAGGTGCTGAGGGCGCTGCCCGATGTCGAGTCCGGGGCGGCCGGGGCCGGCGGGTGAGCGCGGCGGACGAGGAGGCGGCGCTGCTGGGGCTGGCCCCGGTGGCGCCGGACCGGACGGTGGCGTACGGGCCGCATCCGGACCAGATCGTCGACCTGTACCTGCCGCGGGTGGCAGGCGGCGAGTGGGCGGCCGAGGACGCGCGGGCGGCCGAGAGCGCGCGGGTGGCGGACGGGGCGACGGCGGCCGAGGAGGCGAGGGCGGCCGACGGGGCACAGGCGCAGGCGGCCGGGCCCCCGCCGGTCGTCCTCCTGCACGGCGGCTTCTGGCGCGCCGCCTACGACCGCCGCCATCTGTCACCGCTCGCCGCCGCACTGGCCGGGCAGGGGCTGCCGGTCGCGCTCGCCGAGTACCGCAGGGTCGGTGCGGGCGGCGGGGCGCCGCAGACCTTCGACGATGTGACGGCGGGCCTTGCGGCGGCGGTGCGCGAGCTGCCGGGTGGCGGGGATCCGGTGCTGGTCGGCCACTCCGCGGGCGGCCAGCTCGCGCTGCTCGCCGCCGCCCGCCCCGGCACCCGCCTCTCCCGCGTCCTCGCCGTCGCACCGGTCGCCGACCTCGCCCGCGCCCATGCGCTGGGCCTGAGCAACGGCGCGGTCGCCGAACTGCTCGGCGACGGGCCCGGCCTCGCGGATCGGATCGCCGCCGCCGACCCGGCGTGCCACCCGCCCGCCGGCGTCCCGGTCACGATCCTGCACGGCACCGACGACCCGGACGTCCCGCTCGACCTCTCCCGCCGCTACGCCGCACACAGCCCCGGCACCACGGACCTGCACGAGCTGCCCGGCGTCGGCCACTACGGCCCCGTCACCCCCGGCAGCCCCAGCTGTCACACACTCTTCGCCCAACTGCGCCGCACCTGTAGTACTTGAGGCGGACCTCGGCAGATCCCCACTGGTGGGGACGCCCTGGGGCCCGTCGTTGCTTACCTTTGTCAGCGTGAACGACACCACCCAGACGCAGAGCCACCTGCGTTCCGAGGCCCGGATAGCCCATGGGGCGCTGCACCGGCTGCGCCAGGACCTGTTCGTCGGCGCCTTCGCCTTCCGCCCGATGCCGCCGCTGGAGGACGCCAAGGTGTCCCGGTGGCTGCCGTTCCTGCCGCAGCGGCTGCGGCACTGGGCGCGGTGGCTGCCGCACTCCCTCGTCGGCTTCTTCTCGGTGTGTGTCTTCCTGGGGACCTTCGCCGACAGCTCCGGGCCCGGCGCGCTGCGCGGCATCGTGGTCGCCGGCTTCAGCGCGCTGGTCGCCGCCGGGCCGCTGCTCACGCTCTTCCGCCCGGTGGGCGCCTACTGGCTGTCGGTGGGCGCGTTCGTCGTGTCGGCGGTCACCCACGCGGCCCTCGAGTCCCCGTTCGGCAGCGTCGTCGGGGAGGTGGCCTTCCCCGTCCACCTCGCCGTGATGGTCCTCGTGGTGCTGCGCACCCGGCCCCGGCTGGCCATCGAGATGTGGCTGGTCACCTTCGCCGCGGCGGCCGTGCTGACGGCGCTCCTCGGCATGGACACCGGCGATCTGCCGCCGGTCGCGGTGTTCTGCGGTGTGGTGCTGGTCTCCGCCGCCGCGATCCGCGCCTGGCGTGAGGAGCGCCGGCAGGTCGTCGAGACGCTGACCGCCACCGCGGAGGAGCGCTCCCGGCGCACGCTCCTGGAGGAGCGCGCCCTCATCGCCCGTGAGCTGCACGATGTGGTCGCCCACCACATGTCCGTGATCGCCATCCAGGCCGAGGCGGCGCCCTACCGCGTCAAGGACACCCCGCCCGAGCTCGCCACGTCCTTCTCGACGATCCGGGAGAACGCCGTCGCCGCGCTCGCCGAGCTGCGCCGCATCCTCGGTGTGGTCCGCTCCGCCGACCCGGACGCCTTCGCCGAGGCCGATCCGGAGGCCCCGCAGCCGACGCTCGGCAGCCTCGACGCGCTGCTCGCCAGCGTCCGCAGCGCCGGGCTGACCGTCGAGGCGGTGACCACCGGTGCGCCCCGGCCGCTGCCGCAGGGCGTGGAGCTGTCCGCGTACCGCATCGTGCAGGAGTCGCTGAGCAATGCGCTGCGGCACTCGCCGGGCGCCGCGGCACGGGTGGAGATCTCCTATGTGCTGGGCGGGCTGGGCGTACGGATCGTCAACGGTCCGCCGAGCCGCCTGGCCAAGCCCTCGCCGGGCGCGGGCCACGGGGTGCTGGGCATGCGGGAGCGGGTACAGATGCTGGGCGGCGAGATGACGGCCGACCACACCGAGGACGGCGGCTTCGAGGTCGCGGCGTTCCTCCCGGTGGTGCGCACGGCGGGCGAGAAAACGGTGGGGGGCAAGGCATGATCCGGGTACTGATCGTCGATGACCAGGTGATGGTCCGTGAGGGCTTCTCCGTCCTGCTCAACGCCATGCCGGACATCGAGGTCGTCGGGGAGGCGGTCGACGGCCGCCAGGCGGTGCACAAGGTCGCGGTCCTCAAGCCCGATGTCGTCCTGATGGACATCCGGATGCCGGAGATGAACGGCCTGGAGGCGACCCGCGAGATCGTGGCCGCCGACGCGGACGCCAAGGTCCTGGTGCTGACCACCTTCGACCTGGACGAGTACGTCTACCAGGCGCTGCGCTCCGGGGCCAGCGGCTTCCTGCTCAAGGACGCCTCGGCCGGCCAGCTCGCCGAGGGCGTCCGCATCGTCGCCTCCGGGGAGGCGCTGCTCGCCCCCACCGTCACCAAGCGCCTGATCTCCGAGTTCTCCCGTCTCGGCACCCCTCGCGCCCCCGCCCAGGAGCGCATCGCCGATCTCACGGAGCGCGAGACCGAGGTCCTGGTGCTGGTGGCCCAGGGCCTGTCGAACGGCGAGATCGCCGAGCATCTCGTCGTGGCCGAATCGACGGTGAAGACGCATGTCAGCCGGATATTGGTGAAGCTGGGGCTGCGCGACCGCACCCAGGCGGCGGTGTTCGCGTACGAGGCGCGGCTGGTGACGCCGGGGGGCTGAGGCCCGCGCCACGGCTTGTGGCGGGGGCGCACGGCGTGGGCCGCCGGCGGGCCCCGCCCGCCGGCGGCCCGTCACCTCAGGCCGTAGGGCCTGTCTTCAAAGTCCCGCCTGCCTCGCGGCGCCTGGCACGCCCGCTCGCCGCGTTGTCGGGATCTCCCCGGTACACCCAGTACCGGGAAGACCCTCCGCCTTGCGATCGCGCTCGGCATCCACGGACTTCATAAGGAGCCGAGACGGAGCGAGCGGAGCGAGTGAAGTGCACCAGACACCGCGAGGCCCGCCCTACGGGCGAACGACGCGACTTTGAAGACAGGCCCTACGGCTGCGGGACCTCCCGCACCAGCCTCGACGTCCACGGACACCAGACCAGCCCCGGCAGGAACGGCCCGCCGGCCTCGTCCAGATGCTCTTCGACATAGGGCGTGGTGGCGTCACAGACCTCGATGGCGAAGTCGAAGAAGTCGATGGTCTCCGGGCGGAGATGGAAGCTCCAGCGCCAGTTGTACGGGGCGGGGCGCTTCTCGATCCGGCCGACGACATGCGGTTCCGAGTGGGACGCGCCGCTCAGCAGGTCCCGGGCGTGCTGGATCTTGCGGGGGTCGGTGAGCTTGATGACGAATTCCTCGCGGGTGACGTCGGTCATCACGAAGTAGGCCGCCGACGCGTCCCCGGTGCGGTGTGCGGCGTCGCCCGCCTGCTTGCCCTGGGCGGGCCCGGCCGCCGCAACGGCGAGCAGTGCTGCCGCCGCCAGCATGCCGATCTTGGTGGTGATGCGTGGCATGAACCCCTCCGGTGCCGCGGGCCGTGGTCACGGCCGTGCATGCGGAAAGTAACGGCTGCGTCACTTATTGCTCCAGAGTTACTACGGGTTAACGCGCGAGCAGGTGAAATCGCGAAGAGTGACTGGCCGTCGGCGGATTTCTGTGCTCTGTCCACACCCTGTGGACAGCGCGCGCCACCGCGGGACGCCCACCCGGCGCCGTACGGCAGAAGGAAATCCGGCCCGGCGCCACGGCATACGCAAGTGCGCCGCCGGAGTCCGCTACAGCTCCGGCGGCGCACGGATACGGGACGGCCCGGCGCGGCAGGGCCGGCCGCCGCGGGATCAGCCGAGATCGCGCCGGCGCAGGCCCGCCAGGCCCACGAGGGCGAGGAGGGCGGAGAGAGCCGTCAGCCAGAGGAACGGGGCGGCGGTGACCTCCGCGCCGGGCAGCTTGGGGAGGTGGCTGTACGGGGAGAGATCCATGGCCCACCCGGGGAACTTGAGGGAGGGGCCGATCCAGCCGAGGGCCAGGCAGCCGCCGACCAGGGCCCAGACGGCGCCGGTGGCCCCGGGGAGCAGGCCGAAGGTGAGGACCGCCAGGCCGGTGAGCGTCCAGATGGCCGGGACCTGGGCGAGGGCGGCGGCCAGGACGGGGCCGAGTGCGCCGCCGAGGTCGCCGGACGGGAGTCCGTAGGCGAGGCCCAGGCCCAGGCCGCCGGCGGCCAGGATGACGACGGTGCCCGCGTAGGCGAAGGCCAGATGGCCGGCCGCCCAGCGCAGCCGCCCCACCGCGCCGGCCAGCACCGGCTCCGCGCGCGCCCCGGTCTCCTCACCGCGCAGCCGCAGTACCGCACCGGCCGCGTAGAGCGCCGCCACCATCCCGAGCAGGCCGGTCATGGTGGCCAGGAAGGCCTCGGTCAGGCCCTGCTGACCGCCCATCCGCTCGACGATCTCGCGGGTCTGCCGGTTGCCGCCGACCAGATCGGAGGCGCCCTCGGCGATGCCGCCGAAGACCCCGCCGGCGCACAGGAAGCCGAGGCTCCAGCCCAGCAGGGTGGCGCGCTGGAGCCGCCAGGCCAGACCGAAGGGGCCGCTCAGGGAGCGCGGCGCGAGCGCCGGTCCGGGGCGGGCCGGCAGAAAGCTCATGCCGAGGTCACGGCGGGCGGTCAGGGCGTAGGAGGCGACGACGGCCAGTGCGGCGGCAGCCAGGGAGAGCAGGGCGATCCACCAGCGCTCGCCGGCGTACGGCCGCAGGTTCTGCGCCCAGCCGATCGGTGAGAGCCAGGTGAGCGGGGAGGCGGCCGCGGGGTCTGCGGCGTCGCCCGCGGCGCGCAGCGCGAAGGCGAGGCCGAGGGCCGCGCCGGTCAGGCCCTTGGCGAGCCGTGCGCTCTCGGTCAGCTGGGCGGCGATGGCGGCCAGGCCGGCGAAGAGCAGGCCGGCGGTGCCGATGGCGGCGCCGAGCGCGAGGGAGCCGGCGCCCGGCAGACCGGAGGCGGTCAGGCCGCCCGCGATCAGCACGGCGAGCCCGGCATTGGCGAGCAGGGCCGTCAGCAGGGCCGCGGTCAGCGGTGCCCGGCGGCCGCTCATGGCGGCGGACAGCAGCTCCTGACGGCCCGTCTCCTCCTCCTCGCGGGTGTGCCGGACGACGATCAGCAGGCTCATCACCGCGGCGAGGACGGCACCGAAACCGGCCATCCGCCAGGCGACCAGGCCGCCGAGGGAGTCGCTGAAGACCGGCCCGTACAGCGCGCGCATCGAACCGTTGCCGTTCATCGAGGCGGCCAGCCGGGCGCGCTCGGCGGCGGTGCCGTAGACCGCCTCGAAGGACGCGCCCATGGCGGCGACGGCCGGCCCGAGGGCCAGCACCCAGGCCGGGATCATCACCCGGTCGCGGCGCAGCGCGAGGCGCAACAGGGCGCCGGTGCCGGCCAGATGACGGGGGCGTGCGGCGGGCGCGGGGAGGGCCGCGGCCACGGCGGTCATCGCGCGACCGCCGCTGCGCCGCGGGTGTCGTCCTGGTAGTGGCGCAGAAAGAGCTCTTCCAGGGTGGGCGGGGTGCTGGTGAGGCTGCGGACGCCGGAGGCGGTGAGCGAGCGCAGGACGGCGTCGAGCTTGTCGGTGTCGACCTGGAGCTCGACGCGGTGGCCCCGGCTCCCCCGGATCGGCCCGCCGGCCAGGCCGTGGACGCCGGGGAGCGCGGCCAGCCCGTCGGGCGGGCCGGCGAGTTCGGCGATGACCGAGGTGCGGGTCAGATGCCGCAGCTCTCCCAGCGAGCCGGATTCGACGGTCCGTCCCTTGCGGATGATGCTGATGCGGTCGCACAGCGCCTCGACCTCCGACAGCACATGGCTGGAGAGCAGCACCGTACGGCCGCGGTCGCGCGCCTCGGCGACACAGCTCTGGAAGACCTCCTCCATCAGCGGGTCCAGCCCGGAGGTGGGCTCGTCGAGGACGATCAGGTCGGCGTCGGAGGCGAAGGCGGCGACCAGGGCGACCTTTTGCCGGTTGCCCTTGGAGTAGGTCCGGCCCTTCTTGGTGGGGTCGAGTTCGAACCGCTCCAGGAGCTCGGCCCGGCGCGCGGCGTCCAGCCCCCCGCGCAGCCGGCCGAGGAGGTCGATGACCTCGCCGCCGGAGAGATTGCGCCACAGGGTCACATCGCCGGGGACGTAGGCGAGCCGGCGGTGCAGCTCGACGGCGTCCTGCCAGGGGTCCTTGCCCAGGAGCCGGGCCGTGCCGCCGTCGGCGCGCAGCAGGCCCAGCAGGACGCGGATCGTCGTGGACTTCCCGGCGCCGTTGGGTCCGAGGAAGCCATGGACCTCACCGGCCTCGACGTGCAGGTCGAGGCCGTCCAGTGCGCGGGTGCGGCCGAAGGACTTGTACAGGCCGTCGACCCGGACCGCCGGAGCGGGAGAGATTGCCTTGGTCATGCTTCGGAAAGTACGCTAGTTTCACAAATTTGTGAAGTTAAGAAAACGTATAAAGTTGGAGGGGCGGTTCTGATCAGGGGAGATGATGCGGACATGAGCGAGCAGCGACAGCACGGCGCGGGCCGGACCGCGCAGACGGCCGGGGACACGCGCGACGACGAGGCGGTCTCGCAGTTCGTCGAGCGGTTCGCGGCCCAGCTCGTCGATGCCGGTATGCAGCGGATGTCCGCCCGCGTCTTCGCCTGTCTGCTGGCCTCCGACTCCGGCGTGCTGACCTCCGCCGAACTCGGCGAGCGCCTGCAGGTCAGCCCCGCCGCCGTCTCCGGCGCGATCCGCTACCTCTCCCAGGTCGACATGGTCAGCAGGGAGCGGGAGCCGGGCTCCCGCCGCGACCGCTACCGCGTGCACAGCGACCAGTGGTACGAGGCGCTGGCCCGCCGGGACAACGTCCTCACCCGCTGGGAGGGCACCCTGCGCGAGGGCGTCGAGAGCCTGGGCGAGGCCTCCCCGGCGGGCCGCCGGATGAGCGAGACGCTGGTCTTCTTCGAGTTCCTGCAGGAAGAGCTCGCGGGGATGCTGCAGCGCTGGCGCGAGCACCGCGACCGGATGCGGGCCGAATACGACGACGCCGCCCGCTGAGGCACCGGGAACGCCGCCCGCTGAGGCACCGGCCGACGCTCACCCCCGGGGTAGCTGGAGCCGCCAGGCCCCCGGCTGCAGGGTCCAGGTACGGGTCCTGACCGGCCCGGCGACCACCGCGTCCGCCCGGTAGTGGAAATCCGCGCCGGACACCGTCACCGCCCGCGCCCGGGCCCGTACCGGCCGGCCCCCGCCCGGCCAGTGCACGACCACCTCGGCCAGCGCGTCATGGGCCCCGGGCCGCGGCCCGTCCGCCCCGGCCCGTCCGCCGGGCATCACCGACACCCCGCGCACCGGCCGGTCCAGATCCGCCAGCAGCACCCCGTCCGCCTCGATCCGCAGCCGCGCTCCGGGTACCCGTGCGCGCCGCCCGCCCAGCCCGGCGGCCGGCGCCGCCAGCAGCGCCAGCGCCGTACGGGCGGTCCGTGCGGCCGGCTGCCACCACGGCCGGTGCCCGTCGAGCCCGCCCGCCGGGCCGTCCGGCGCCTCCACGGCCTCCCGGGCCTCCCGCGGATCCGCCGGGGCCACCGCGGGGGCCGCCGCGGGCACATACACCCCGCCGCCCTGCCGGGCCGCCGCGCTCCCGCAGGGGATCCGCAGCCCGCCGAGCACGATGCCGTCGCTGTCGTCCGTGAGCAGGTCCCGCGGCCGCTCCCCGCCGTCCAGGACGGCGCGCGCGGCGGCCACCGTGTCCGTGGGGACGCCCAGCGCGCGGCTCAGCGCCACGGCGGCCGGAGCGCCCACCGGGACCATCGACAGCGGCACCGCGGCCAGCTCGCGTTCCTTGTGCAGCAGGCCCACCACGCGCAGCAGCGCCCGGTCGTCACCGATCACCACCGGCCGCCGGTGGCCGCGCCGGGCCAGGACCCGCGCGAATTCCTCCGGCCCCTCCGGGAGGCAGATTTTCGCCCCCGCGCCCGCGCACAGGACATCCTTCGCGATCCGCACGGACTCGCCGTCCGTACTGCGGGCGACCGGGTCGATGACCACGAGCAGGGGGTGCCCCCGAACGGAGTCCACGGGAAAGTGCCCAGAAGGCTGCGCCGACACCTCGGTCCTTCCTCAGGTAGCATCTCGGTGCAAGAGCCCCTTGCGCTATTGCGCCAGGGGCTTCGTCTATTCCGGGGCACCGGTCCGACGTCTCCAGCGATGACGTACGCGTGAACACGCACGCGGACGCCGTCCACGCACGTTGGACATGCCCCGCCCGGAAGGGGTGTACGCCTGTGCCCGCACTTGTGCTGCTCGGTGCTCAGTGGGGTGATGAGGGCAAGGGAAAGGCCACCGACCTGCTCGGTGGGTCCGTTGACTATGTGGTGCGCTACCAGGGCGGCAACAACGCCGGCCACACGGTCGTCGTCGGCGACCAGAAGTACGCGCTGCACCTTCTCCCTTCCGGAATCCTCTCCCCGGGGTGCACCCCGGTCATCGGCAACGGTGTCGTGGTCGACCCGGCGGTCCTGCTCTCCGAGCTGAGCGGACTCAACGAGCGCGGCGTCGACACGTCCAAGCTGCTGCTCAGCGGTAACGCGCACCTGATCACGCCGTACAACATCACCGTCGACAAGGTGACGGAACGGTTCCTCGGCAAGCGGAAGATCGGCACCACCGGGCGCGGCATCGGCCCGACCTACGCCGACAAGATCAACCGCGTGGGCATCCGGGTGCAGGACCTCTACGACGAGTCGATCCTCATGCAGAAGGTCGAGGCGGCCCTGGAGGTCAAGAACCAGCTCCTGTCCAAGCTCTACAACCGCCGCGCCATCGAGGCCGGCCAGGTCGTCGAGGAGCTGCTGGGCTACGCCGACAAGATCAAGGGCTATGTCGCCGACACCACCCTGATCCTCAACAAGGCGCTCGACGACGACAAGGTGGTCCTCTTCGAGGGCGGCCAGGGCACGCTGCTGGACATCGACCACGGCACGTACCCCTTCGTCACGTCCTCGAACCCGACCGCGGGCGGCGCCTGCACGGGCGCAGGCGTCGGCCCCACGAAGATCAACCGCGTCATCGGCATCCTCAAGGCCTATACGACGCGCGTCGGCGCCGGTCCGTTCCCGACCGAGCTGTTCGACGAGGACGGCGAGGCGCTGCGCCGGATCGGCGGCGAGCGCGGTGTCACCACCGGCCGGGACCGCCGCTGCGGCTGGTTCGACGCGGTCATCGCCCGCTACGCGACCCGCGTCAACGGCCTGACCGACTTCTTCCTGACCAAGCTCGACGTGCTCACCGGCTGGGAGCAGATCCCGGTCTGCGTGGCCTACGAGATCGACGGCAAGCGCGTCGAGGAGCTGCCCTACAGCCAGTCCGACTTCCACCACGCGAAGCCGGTCTACGAGACGCTGCCGGGCTGGTCCGAGGACATCACCAAGGCGAAGTCCTTCTCCGACCTGCCGAAGAACGCCCAGGCCTACGTCAAGGCCCTGGAGGAGATGTCCGGCGCCCCGATCTCCGCGATCGGCGTCGGCCCCGGCCGGGACGAGACGATCGAGATCAACTCGTTCCTGTCGTAGCCACGCCCCGCGTGGTCCCCGGGGACACCGCAGCGCACCCGCAGCCGCGCACCTACTCCGCCCTGGAGTAGGTGCGCGGCTGTTTGTCGGTGCCCAGGAACTCGCGGTGCAGGGTGCCGTCGCCGTTCAGGCGGAGGACGGAGCTGCTGCCCGGTGCGCAGCCGGGGGCGGGCCGGTCGACGACGGAGGGGCCGACGGTCAGGCTGCCGCCCTCCGCCGCGAACAGGTCGGCGTGCTCCGTGCAGCGGCCGCCGCGGCCCATGACGACGGTGGTGAGGACCCTGCTGCCCGCCGGGGCCTGTGTGAGGGTGAGGCGCTGGCTGCCGTAGCCGTCGGCGTCCGGCCGCTGCCAGGTGCCGAGGTAGCCGGCCGGGACGGTGGATTCGGCCGGGCCGGTGCGGTGCAGGGTCGCGGTGCGGCCGGCCGCCGCCCAGGCCAGGGTGCCGCCGTTGCCCGCTTCGAGGGTGTGCTCGCCGAGCGCGGCGCAGCGGCCCGCGGGGATCGACCGCACGACCGTGGTGTCCAGCCGGAGCACCGGGTGCCCGTCGTGCGCCGTGACGGACACCAGCTTGCCGTCGCTGCGGCATTCGTAGGTGGCGCCGAGGCTGGTGCTGTTGGCGACCACCTCGCCGGCCGTGCCGTTGGTGATCACGAACCGCCGCTGCTGCCCGGTGGGCTCCCCGTCCCGCAGCACCGGGCCCGACCAGGTGCCGACGAAGCGGGCCGGGATGTCGGACGCGCTCCGGTCGGCGCTCGCGCCGCCGCTCAGCAGCGGGACCGCGACGGCGGTGGCGGCGGCCGCGGCAACGGCGCCGGCGCCGGCGGTGGCGAGCAGGAGGGGGAGCCGGCGGGGGCGGCGGCGGGGCGCCGGTGCGGAGGGCTCGTCCGGGGGCGGCGGTGCGGGAGCGGGGGAGGGGCGGGTGGACGTGAGCGTCGGCGGCCGGCCCCCGGGCGGGGTGTCGGTGTCCAGGAGGCGTACGGCGTGCCGGCCCAGGCTCGCGATCAGCTCCGCCGGCAGCCAGGGGGCGGCCAAGGAGCCGGCGGGTACCGGCCCCATGCGGTCGGCGATCTCCCCGGGGGTGGGCCGCGCTGCCGGGTCCTTGGCCAGACAGTCCTGGATGAGGCCGCGGATGCCGTCCGGCGCCCCCGTCAGCTCGGGCTCCTCCTGGGCAATCTTGAACATCACCGCGTGGAAGCCCGAGGTGGAGCTGCCGAACGGCTGCCGCCCGGTCGCCGCGTACGCCAGCACCGACCCCACGCAGAAGACATCGCTGGCCGGGCCGGCGCGCTGCCCCCGTACCTGCTCGGGCGACATGAAGCTGGGCGAGCCGAGCACCGTGCCGGTGCGGGTCCCGGTCCGGTCCCCGACCGCGTCCAGGGCGCGCGCGATACCGAAGTCGATGACCCGCGGCCCGTCGATGGTCAGCAGCACATTGGACGGTTTGAGGTCGCGGTGCACCAGGCCGACGCCGTGGATGTCGCGCAGCGCGCAGGACAGCCCGTACGCCAGCCGCCGCAGCGAATACTCCGGCAGCGGGCCCGGGCGCCGGATGAGGCCGTAGGTGCCGCCGACGACCTCGCCCAGGGTGGGGCCCGCGATATATCCGGTGGCGACCCACGGGACCGCTGCGTCGGTGTCGGCGTCCAGCACCGGCGCTGTCCACCGCCCGCCGACCCGCCGCGCGGCCGCGACCTCGGCACGGAAGCGGTCCCGGAACTCTTCCTCCACGGCGAGTTCGGCCTTCACCAGCTTCACGGCGACGGTCCTGCCGCCCTCGGAACGGGCGAGGTAGACGCGCCCCATCCCGCCGCCGCCGAGACGGCTGAGCAGCCGGTAGTCCCCGATCCACGGCGGATCGTCGGCCGTCAGCTCCCGCAGGCCGTCCATCCGGGCGCCCTCCCCCGTCTCGTGGTGTGCCTGAGGCGCGTTCCGGCAGCAGGCGTGCTCCGAGCGTAGGCGGCCGCGGATCGCGTCAGGGCCGAGAGATCGTCACGACGGGGGAACAATCGGCGCCCGGACGGGAGCGAGGGGCGTGACGGGGCGCGGGAAGGGGAGCGCGGCCGAGCGCGTCCGCACGGGCCGTCTGCTTCTCCGGGCCGTCAGCTTCTCCGGGTTGTCAGCTTCTCCGGTTCTCCGGGCCGTCTGCGTCCCCGGGTCTCGGGGCCGTCAGCTTCTCTTGTCGGACGGCAGCTTGTGGTACGTCAGCGCCTTCCCGTCGTCGGAGATGCGGCGCAGCTTGCCGCGCACCATCTCCAGGGTGCTCGGCGAGCCCGGAGAGCAGCCGTCCGGCCCGGAGACCACGGTGGAGGGGCCGAGGCGGACCGGCGGCCCCGCATGGGCCAGTGCGGCGGCGAACTCGCAGCGGTAGTCCGCCCCGGTCGCCGTCATCGTCAGCACGATGTCACCGGCCTTGCCCTGCGTGAGGGTGAAGCGCCGGACCTCGTCGTGGGAGTCGCCCAGCGTCGCCTCCCACGTGCCCAGGTAGTCCGCGGGAAGCCTGCCCTTCGCGGACCCCGCCGTCCGCTGGGCGCCGGTGCCGCCCGCGTCGCCGGCGTCCGTCGACCGCAGGCCGCTGCCGTCCGCGCTCATCAGGGCGTACGCAGCGACCGCACCGGCCCCGGCGAGCACCAGCGCGGCCGCGGTGACCAGGGCGGCACCGGCACCGCGGCGGCGCGGCGGCCTGCCGGCCGGGGCGGGCGTCGACGCCGCGTCAGGGTGGGGTGCGGAGGTGGCGGGCGAGTACGCCGCCGGGCCCTGAGACGGCGGTGGCGCCGTCGCCGGGGCGCGGCCCGGTGCGGAGGGCGTGGGCACGACGGCGGTGGGCGGCTCCCCGTCCCGGGCGGTGTCCCGGTTCTGCGGGTTCTCCGCCGCCAGCAGTTCCACGGCGTGCCGCCCCAGCCGCGCGGTCAACGCCCCCGGCAGCCACGGCTCGTCGTCCGCACCCGGCCGGCCCCCGTCACCGCTGCCGCCCTCCGCCTGCGCCACCAACTGCGCGGGCGTGGGCCGCTGTCCGGGGTCCTTGGCGAGAGCGCCGGCGATCAGCCCGCGCAGTCCCTCGGGCACCGCGGAGAGGTCGGGATCCTCCTGGGCGATGCGGAACATCACGGCGTGCGCGACGCTGTCGGCCGTCCCGAACGGCTGCCGCCCGGTCACTGCGTACGCCAGCACGGCACCGAGGCTGAAGACGTCGCAGGCCGGGGTCAGCGGCGCGCCGCGCACCTGCTCCGGTGACATGAAGCCGGGCGAGCCGATCGCCCCGCCGGTATGCGTCACGCCGTGGCCGGCCACCGCTTCCAGGGCGCGCGCGATGCCGAAGTCGATGACCCGCGGCCCGTCGATGGTGAGCAGCACGTTGGACGGCTTGAGGTCGCGGTGGATGATTCCGGCGGCATGGATCGACCCCAGCGCACGGGCCAGCCCGGCGGCCAGGATCCGTACCGTCCGCTCGGGCAGCGGGGTGCCGCTGCCGCCGACGACCTGCTGCAGGGAAGGCCCCGCGATATAGCCCGTGGCGAGCCAGGGGGTCTCGGCCTCGGTGTCCGCGTCCAGTACGGGTGCGGTCCACTCCCCGGCGACCTGCTGGGCTGCCCGCACCTCCCGCCGGAAGCGCGCCCGGAACTCCTCCTCACCGGCCAGCTCCGCACGCACCAGCTTGACCGCGACCGTACGGCCGCGGTCCGAACGGGCCAGGAACACCCGCCCCATGCCGCCCTCGCCGAGCCGCCCGAGCAGGCGGTAGTCCCCGATCCGCGGCGGATCCTGCGCATCCAGCGGCATCAGCCCCGCCGGTCCGTTTGCGCGCCCCAGCAGCCTCTGCCACCCCTGTGGCCCCACATGTCCTGGCCGTTCCACGATCTTCCGCCCCTTCCCCCCGAATCCGCCCCCCGGGCGAGTGGGCGGGCCGCCTGTGCACACGTGCTGCCCGCGCCCCCTCCGCCGCGGTGAGGATACCGAGGGCGCCTTGGCCCCCGGCAGGCCGCGGGCCGTCATGCCCCCGCAGCCGGCGGTGTCCGGGGCACCGGCCGACTCTTCCCGCGCCGCCCAACTCTTCCCACGCCGCCGAGAGTTCCGGCAGCGCCGCCATGAACCGCCCGCCCGTGGCCGGGATGCGACGTTCCCGGATGTCGGTTTTCGCGTCCCGGAACTTTCCGACGGGCGAGGATCGTCGTACGCGTACCCCGACGCCCACCACGCCCACGGCGGGCACCGCGACCACCCCGCCACCGACCTCGGCACCACGCCCACGGAACAGCGCCTCCCGGCCCCGCACGCCCCCTCTCCCGTCCCTCAACCGCCAAGGAGACCGTGTGATTCCCGCCGTACGCGCCCTCGCCCGTGCCGCCATGGCCGCACGCCCGGTGCCGCTCGCCGACGTCCAGGCGCGGGCCGAACTCCTCGCCCGTTTCGACCGCCGCTACCTCGTCCCGGTCGAGGTCTTCGCCGCCTTCGCGGCCGAACTCACTGACCACCGCAGGCCGGGCGGCCCGTTCGCGGCGCTGTGCATCAACGGGCGCCGCTGGTTCCGCTACCGCTCCCTCCACTACGACACCCCTGACCTGCGTTCCTTCCACGACCACCGGCAGGGCCTGCCACTGCGCTACACGATCCGCGAGCGGCACTACGAGGACATCGGGGAGCGGCAGTTCGAGGTCAAGCTCACCGGACGGCGCGGCGAGACGGTGAAGCACCGGCGGCCGCTGCTGCCGGGCGACCCCGCCCTCGGTGCGGCCCCGCGCGGCTTCCTCGCCGCCGTACTGGACCGCGCCTACGGCCTTGCGGCCCCCACCGACCTCGACGGCGCCCTGGAGACCGACTACACCCGCGCCACCTTCGTCGCGGACGGCCTGCGCATCACCTGTGACGCCGCGCTGCGCTGCCGGGACCTGGAGTCCGGCCGCACGGTACGCGCCGACGGCGGGCTGGTCCTCGTCGAGATCCGGACTGCCGGCCGGCTGACCGACGCGGACCGGCTGACCGAGGCGGACCGGCTGCTGCGCGGCCACGGCGTCCGGGCCGCCGCCTTCACCCGCTACTGCGGCGGACTGTCGGCACTGCGCCCGGACCTGGCCGCCGATCACTGGCGCCACGCGGTACGGACGGCCTTTCCCACGGCCGCCTGACCCACCCGGCTGCGAGGCCACGGGCCACCGCAGCCGGCCGCCCGCGATTCTGGACAGAATGTCCGCGCGTCGTGGGTGGAGTCACACACAGTGTCGGTACCGCCCGGCGGACCGTGATCCCTACGCTGAGGGCGTTCGCCGCGACCGTCCCACGGCGGACCCGAGCGACCCGATCCGAGGTACTGACCGTGACCACGACGCCCTCCGCCTCCGCCGACCCGTCAACCGGCGCGGCCGTCAAGGCCGCCGACCGCGCGCACGTCTTCCACTCCTGGTCCGCGCAGGGCCTGATCGACCCGCTGCCGATCGCCGGCGCCGAGGGCGCGTACTTCTGGGACCACGACGGCAACCGCTACCTCGACTTCTCCTCGCAGCTGGTCAACACCAACATCGGCCACCAGCACCCCAAGGTCGTCGCGGCGATCCAGGAGCAGGCCGCCAAGCTGTGCACCATCGCGCCCGGATTCGCCGTGGACGTACGGTCCGAGGCCGCCCGGCTGGTCGCCGAGCGCACCCCCGGCGACCTCGACAAGATCTTCTTCACCAACGGCGGCGCGGAGGCCGTGGAGAACGCGGTCCGCATGGCCCGGCTGCACACCGGCCGCGCCAAGGTGCTCTCCGCCTACCGCTCGTACCACGGCGCCACCGCCACCGCGATCAACCTGACCGGCGACCCGCGGCGCTGGCCCTCCGACACCGCCTCCGCCGGTGTCGTGCACTTCTGGGGCCCGTTCCTCTACCGCTCGGCCTTCCACGCCGAGAACGAGGCGCAGGAGTGCGAGCGCGCCCTCGCGCACCTGGAGCAGACCATCGCCTTCGAGGGCCCGCAGTCGATCGCGGCGATCATCCTGGAGACGGTGCCCGGCACCGCCGGCATCATGGTCCCGCCAGCCGGCTACCTCGCCGGCGTCCGGGAGATCTGCGACCGCCACGGCATCGTCTTCATCCTCGACGAGGTCATGGCGGGCTTCGGCCGTACCGGCAAGTGGTTCGCCGCCGACCACTTCGGCGTCACCCCCGACCTGCTGACCTTCGCCAAGGGCGTCAACTCCGGCTACGTCCCGCTGGGCGGCGTCGCGATCAGCGCCGAGATCGCCGCGACCTTCGACCAGCGCCCCTACCCGGGCGGTCTGACCTACTCCGGCCACCCGCTGGCCTGCGCCTCCGCCGTCGCCACCATGAACGCGATGGCCGAGGAGCGGATCGTGGAGAACGCCGCCGGCATCGGCGAGCGGGTCATCGGCCCCGCGCTGCACGAGATCGCCGCGCGCCACCCGTCCGTCGGCGAGGTCCGCGGTATGGGCGTCTTCTGGGCGCTGGACCTGGTCAAGAACAAGGAGACCCGCGAGCCGCTGGTCCCCTACAACGCGGCCGGCGCGGCCAACGCCCCGATGGCCGAATTCGCCGCGGCCTGCAAGCGCGGCGGCCTGTGGCCGTTCGTGAACATGAACCGGACGCATGTCGTCCCGGCCTGCACGATCACCGAGGCCGAGGCCAAGGAGGGCCTTGCCGCCCTCGACGAGGCCCTGACGGCGGCCGACGCCCACACCGTCTGAGCCCCCCCAGGCGACGCCGCCGGGGGCGGAACCGCAGGTCACGGACGTGCCGTCCGGCGGACCGACGGTAACCTCGGGCGGCATCGCGGTGCGGCCCTCGCCTATCGTGGGCGGGGGCCGCTCCCACCTGCGCGGTCAGGGACGTCGAAGGAGACGCACACGATGGCCGCCGGCGGAGACAGCTCAGTCATACGACGCAGCACCCTGCGCCAGCAGATCGCCGACGCACTGCGCGACGAGGTCCTGGCCGGCCGGCTGCCGTCCGGCCACCCCTTCACCGTCAAGGAGATCGCCGAGCAGTACGGCGTCTCCGCCACCCCCGTGCGCGAGGCGCTGCTCGACCTCTGCGCCCAGGGCCTGCTCGACGTCGAACAGCACCGCGGCTTCAAGGTGCACGCCTTCACCGCCGACGACTTCCGCGCCATGGTCGAGGCCCGCACCCTGATCATCGAGGGCATCTTCCGCAGCGGCGCCGACCGTGCCCTGCGGGAGACCCCCGCCGAGGTGCTGATCTCCATCCGGCGCCGCGCCGACGAGGCCGAACGGGCCGCGCGGGGCGGTGACCTGGACGTCCTGATCGGCTACGACCTGCGGTTCTGGCGCGAGCTGAGCAGCATCGTGAACAACGCCTACATCAGCGACTTCCTGGACCGGATCCGCGTCCAGACCTGGATGTTCGCGGTGCCGCTGCTGCGCCGCGAGGGCGATCTCAAGGGGCATCTGTGGCAGGGCCACAGCGCGCTGGCCGACGCCCTGCTCCAGCACGACCTGCCGGCGGCCCAGCGGCTGATCGCCGAGTACAACGAGCACTCCCTCGCTCTCGTCGGAACGCGCGGGTAGCACTACGCTGTCCCGACCATCGGCCGTAATGGGCCGTACCCGTAGCTGTACGTGCGCCGGTGTCCCTGTCCCCGACCGGAAGCGAGCCCACACTCGTGGCATGTGACCTGTGGCTGGTACCCCTCGTCGATGTGCTGTGCCACAGCCCCGACAACCCGTTCTCCGAAGAGATCGCCGGCTACGACAAGGCCCTGACGGAAGCGGGTCTGCCACCGGTCCCGGTCTTCAGCTATATGCCCGGTCTGTCCGGTGACGTCGCCCCCGTCGCCGGCTTCGACTACGACGCACTGCACTTCCTGCGCCGCGCCTACCTGCTGCGACTGTGCAACCTGGAAGTGACCCCGGTCGACGAACTGGGTGGTGACTACGAGCAGTTGCTGGAGATGTTCGAGACCACCGCGCAGCAGTCCCATCTCGTGTGGCATTACGACCACGCCGGCGCCTACGTCCCGGTCGACTTCCCGCACCCGCTCGCCAACGACGAACTGCTGGAGGGTGGCGGCCCGCTGGGCTCCTCGCACGGTCTGCTGCGCGACCTCGAACTTGTTGCGCCATCCCTCGGTATCGATCCGGCCAATCCGCCGGCCGCCCCCGCCCCGCCGGCCGGCCCCACCTCCCTGGAGGAGCGGGCGGGCGCGGTCCCCCTGGACGACAGCCCGTTCGCCCGGGAACGGCACGTATGGCTCGGCCTGCACGCGGCCGCCACCCGAAGCCTGGGCCAAGGCTCCATGATCGTCTTCAGCTGACCCGCACCCACCCACTGACCGTCCCCACCCACCACCTGATCTCCACCCACTCACGGGAGGGGACGGGCCGGAGGGGCGGGGTGTCCGGACGTAAAGCGAAGCAGTCCGGACACCCCGCCCCTCCGGCCCGTCCCCGCACCCACAGCCCCGCGCAGCGGACCTGGCCCGCCGCAGGCGCAACGGCAGCAACCGCGGCGGGAAAGCCGACAACGGGCCGAGGCAAAGCGCAGCGAACCGGCCCGCCGCCAGGCGCAACGGCGAGCAACCCCCACGGCGGGACAGCCGGAAACGTGGGAAGCCAAAGATGGGAAGCCAAAGACAAGCGCTCAACGCGCGTCCGGCGGCCGCTGCCGCGGCATGTTCGGCCGCGCCCGCTGCGGCACCACAAACCGCCCCGGCGGCCCCGGCTCCTCCTGACGCGCTTCCACGGCGGCGAAGCCGCCCCCGCGCGCCGCGGCAAACCGCAGCGAATCGGCCCGGAAGTCCGCCATCCAGTCGGCCGTCTCGGCCCGTACCAGCTCCCCGAGGTCTTCGTTGAACCGCCGCAGCACGCCCAGACAGCGCTCGGCCGCCTCACCCGCCGAACCCTCGGCCGGCCCGAGCACCTCGCGCACACTCTCCACCGCCCAGTCGAACTGCAGCGCCTCCAGCCGCCGGTGAATCGCCTGGGCGGTCGCCAGGTCCCGCATCCAGCCGGCGGTCACCCCGAAATACCGGTCGCAGCCCACACACACCGCCGCCAGCAGCAGCGACAGAGCGCCCCAGGGTGCCCCGCCCTGCCGGATCCCGGCCAGATCCAGCAGCGGGAGCACCCCGCCCGCCGTCATCCCGGCCGCGGCCCCCACCCGCAGTATCCGCGCGCCGCGGCGTTTGGCCCGCCGGCCGCGCAGATACCAGTCGGCGCTGCGCAGCGCGCCCTCCTCGCACCAGAGATAGAGCGCGTCCAGGCGGTCGGCCGGCTCCCCCCAGTCGCCGAGCGGAAAGACCCGCCCCGCAAGATCCCTCCGGCCGCGGCCCCGGCTGCCGCTCTCCCGGGTGGGGCTGCTGCCACCCTCCCGAGGGGGCCCCTCGGGCTGCATCTCCGGATGACTCACCCGTGCACTCCCTCTCTGTCTCCACAGCACTCTGTAGCTCTCCACGGACACGTGCGGTGCGTGACGTATACGCGCAGTGCCCGCGTGACGTATACGTGCAGTGCCCGCGTGACGGACACGTGCAGTGCGTCCGTGACGTCTACGCGCGGCGCCTGCGTGACATATGCGTGCGGTACCTGCGCGACACCTACGCGCGGTGCCTGCGTGACATACGAGACGACCGTTGCGCCCGGCCCCTTCCTACCGCCGAACGGCTGGCGTCGGCCCCACGATCACGCTCTTTCCGCCCGGAAGTGGGGCGGGATCGGATATAAGGCCGCCGGGGATCTCACCCGAAAGAGTTGCCACCGCGGCGACGCACGGTTTCCGGCCGCTCCTGGCTCCTCCGCCACCCGGGCCCGGCCGACGTCCGGCCGCCCGGCGCTCTCGTCTAGGCTGCCACCGTGAAGGTCCTCGTCATCGGCGGCGGCGCCCGCGAACACGCCCTGTGCCGCTCTCTGTCCCTCGACCCCGACGTCACCGCGCTGCACTGCGCTCCCGGCAACGCCGGTATCGCCGAGGTGGCCGAATTGCACGGGGTCAACGCCCTCGACGGCGCGGCCGTCGCCGAACTCGCCGTCGGCCTGCAGGCCGACCTGGTCATCGTCGGTCCCGAGGCCCCCTTGGTGGCGGGCGTCGCCGACGCCGTACGCGACCGCGGCATCCCGGTCTTCGGCCCCTCGGCCCAGGCCGCCGAGCTGGAGGGCTCCAAGGCCTTCGCCAAGGACGTGATGGCCGCCGCGGCCGTCCCCACCGCCCGCAGCTATGTGTGCACCACCCGGGAAGAGATCGACGAGGCCCTGGACGCCTTCGGTGCCCCGTACGTCGTCAAGGACGACGGCCTGGCCGCCGGCAAGGGCGTCGTGGTCACCGACGATGTCGAGGCGGCCCGCGCGCACGCCCTGGCCTGCGACCGCGTGGTCATCGAGGAGTTCCTGGACGGCCCCGAGGTCTCGCTCTTCGCGGTCACCGACGGCAACGCCGTCGTCCCGCTGCAGCCCGCCCAGGACTTCAAGCGCGCCTACGACGGTGACGAGGGCCCCAACACCGGCGGCATGGGTGCGTACAGCCCGCTGCCCTGGGCCGACCCCAAGCTGGTCGACGAGGTCATGGCCACCGTCCTGCAGCCCACCGTCGACGAGCTGCGCCGCCGCGGCACCCCCTTCTCCGGGCTGCTCTACGCGGGCCTGGCGATCACCTCCCGCGGGGTGCGGGTGATCGAGTTCAACGCCCGTTTCGGCGACCCGGAGACCCAGGTCGTCCTCGCCCGCCTCAAGACCCCGCTCGCCGGTCTGCTGCACGCCGCGGCCACCGGCACCCTCGCCACCCTCCCGCCGCTGCGCTGGAGCGACGGCGCGGCGGTCACCGTCGTCATCGCCTCCCACAACTACCCGGACACCCCGCGCACCGGCGACCCGATCGACGGCCTTGCCGACGTCGCGGAGCAGGACGGCCCCAAGGCGTACGTCCTGCACGCCGGCACCAAGCGGGACGAGAGCGGCGCGGTGCTCAGCGCGGGCGGCCGGGTGCTGTCCGTCACCGCCACGGGCTCCGACCTCACCACCGCCCGGCAGCGCGCCTACCGCGCCGTCGGCCGGATCTCCCTGGACGGCTCGCAGCACCGCACGGACATCGCCGCCAAGGTCGCGGACGCGGACGCGGCGGCGGGGACACAGGGCGCGTAGGGGGCGCCTCCCCCCTGGGCCTGTCCAGGCCTGCCCCGCCGGTCGGGCCGGCGGGGCAGGCCGGTCCCGTTTTCGGTGGCCTCTTGGGTGACATCTCTCCTGGGGCATATGCCACATACCGTGACATATGCCCCAGGCCTCTCGGTGGAGACCGGGCCGAAGCGTCCACGGCCCATACCCGCCGGGCGCGGGTTCCCGGCTTTGCCCAAAGCCATTCCATCGAGTGACCGCACCAGGTATACGGCTGACGAGGCCCACACCCCCAACTAAGGTGCGGCGCAAGCGTCCTGTGGTCACCGGGCCGGAATCCGGCACGGCTGCCGCGGCGGCGTCCGGCAAGTGGCTCACCGGCATTGCGATGTCAGTGGCCGGTGCCACAGTGGTGGTGGAGTGCCCTCGCTCCACTCACCGCGCAATTCTCGTACGTCCGTCCCGTGTTCTCTCCGTCCGTCTCCATCAGGACAGCAGGGGGTGTACAGGCTCGTGGCAAGTCCGGAAACAGGCGTCCTGGCGGCGCGTGCCCGCGCCCTTGCCGTGCTGCGGATCCGCAGCACGGCGCTGGCCGTCGCGCTGCTGCCGGCGGCCGTGGCCGTGGTGCTGTTCACCGGCCGGGCGACCGGCCACCTCGGTGCGGGTGCCGGCTGGGATCTGGCCCGCTGGATCGCCGGCGGTCTCGCGGTGCTCAGCCTGCTCCTGGCGGCGCTGGTCACGGCCGTCGTCGCGCGCGCCAGACCCGCGCTCAGCCCGTCCGTGCCGATCTCCGAGAAATCGGCCCCCGATCTCTACCGCCTGGTCCGCGATCTCGCCGACCGCCTGGAGGTCCCCGCACCCTCGGCCATAGCGCTCACCCCGGACTGCGACAGCTGGCTGGAGGACCGTACGCACCGTGCCCACGGCCCGCCGCGCCGCGGCAGGGGAGCGGCGCCGCGCGAAGGGCGCCGGACGGCCGAGGCGCCGGTCCTGGTCATCGGCTCGCCCTTCCTGTGGTGGATGCGGGTCGCCGAGCTGCGCGCCCTGCTGGCCCCGGTCGTCGCCGGCACCGGCCCGTCCGCTCACCCCGACATAGCGGCCGCCCGCCGCTTCATCCGTGGCCTGGATGCTGCCGTCGCCGTATCGGCCCGCGCCCGGGGCCCGCTGCGCGCCCTCCCGCTCCGCTTCGTGGGCCGGGTGGCGCGACTGCTGCTGCGGGCCGGCCGCGAACACGCCACGATCATGGAGCGCGCCGTCGCCGCCGCCGCCTCCGAGCGCGCACAGACCGTCGACTACGGCCTGCGGATCGTTGCCCAGGAGCAGGTCGGCCTCGCCTACGCGGGCTGGGACCGGCTGCTGACCCGGGTGGCGCTGCCCGCCTGGCGGATGGGCCGCTGGCCGTCGCGGCTGGACGCCGGAGTGGTCTCCGCGCTCACCGAACTCTCCCGCCGCGACCGCCTGGCCAACGGCTTCGCCTCCCGTCTCGGCGAGCGCCCGGCCTGCGATCTCCTGGAGGAGCCGGGCGCCATCGACCGCGCCGCCTCCCTGCTGGCCGCCCGCCTCTTCCACGGCGGCCCGGCCGAGCCCGGGCCCGACTGGTCGCCGGTCGGCTGGAGCCAGTACCCGGAGGAGGTCGTGGACCGCAAATGGCGCCTGGAGGCCGCCCGCCTCCACCGCGTCCTCGACAACCTCCCGGCGACCCCGCTCCCGGCGGCCCCGCCCACTCCGGCGGCCCCGGACCCCGCCTGCGCCCCGCCCCTCTCGTACGCCCGCTCCTCCCCCCGTACGCCCGCGGGCCACCACCCGGCGGACCGCCCCGCCGTCGGCCCGTCGTCCGCCGGCCGCCGTGACGACCCGCCGGCCGCACCGGCTCCGGGCCCCACCCTGGCCCGTGTGATCGACCGGCTCGTCCAGGACGAGCGGGCGGGCGATCTGGTCGCCGCCCGGCTGGGCGCGGAGGTCGAGCGCGAGGAGCGCGAGGAAGCGGCCCGCCAGGCCGCCCGCTGCGGCGCGGCTCAGGACGCCGGCATCGGTGTGGCCTGGGGCGACGGCATGGTGTCCGAGGGCGGCCTCCCGCTGTTCCCGCTGCAGCCGCCCCGTACGGGCCGCGAACTCCTCGCCGACCACGTCACCGCCATGGTCTGCTGTGCCGCCGTCGACACCGCGGGCGCCGCCCCCGGCCTGGACTGGCTCGACGGTCCGGCGCTGCTGGTCGACGGCGCGCGCCG
The DNA here is from genome assembly GCF_036048035.1 of Streptomyces sp. NBC_00400. NCBI lineage: Bacteria > Bacillati > Actinomycetota > Actinomycetes > Kitasatosporales > Streptomycetaceae > Streptomyces > Streptomyces sp. NBC_00400. The sequence goes on from NZ_CP107940.1 coordinate 4,417,233, forward strand.
CGCCGACCTCGGCCGCCCGGTGCTCAGCCTGGTCGACGACGGCGACGCGGAGCCGCTTCGCGGCTGGCTGACGACGGTCGGCGTACGCCCCGAGAAGCCGGTCCGGCTGGTATGACCGGAACGACCGGGATAGCCGGGACGACCGGAGCAGCCGGAGCAGCCGGAACGGCCCGGGCAAGCGGAATGATCGGAATGACCGGAGAGCCGTGCTCAGGGCCGCAGGCAAAGCCGCGCTCAAAGCCGCACTTATCCGCCGGGCGGGGGCCGGACGCCTCGTCCCGTACCTCCCGCACCACCGGCTGAATGTTCCCTTCCAGTTCGCATTTCGGGGGCTGCACCCTCTAAATTCACGACGAAGGGTGACGAAGTGAGTGCGTAATGTGATGTGCTGAGGGATGGTCGGCCGGGTTCACCCGGCCGGACGCAGTAGCGGCTCGATCGGCTGCGGCCGATGGGGGATGTGGGAGGGGAGTGAAGGTGGCGACGGATCAGATCAGGCGCTGGGAGTCGGGTGCGCTCGCCCACGCGGTCACGGACCCGTTCGGGCAGGGCCCGCTGCCCTGGCTGCGCGGCAGCGAGAACTACTTCGACTCCGGCCGCATCATTCCCTGGTACGTCGACCCCGCCGTCGCCCAGGGTGCACTGCCGGTGCGGGACCCCGGCAAGCACAACGGGCCGCGTACCGCCGATGACGTCCACCGCCAGATCAAGGGCTTCGCCGGTCCCGGTGCGGTGGCCCCCGGCGAGGCCATCGACTTCCGCGTCTCGGTGGACCCGCCCCAGCCGTTCAACATCGACATCTACCGCATCGGCCATTACCGGGGCGCCGGTGCCTCCAAGATCACCAACAGCCCCCGCCTGGCCGGTATCGTCCAGCCGCCCCCGCTGACCGCCGACCGCACGGCCTCCTGCCACCACTGGTGGCTCTCCTGGCGCCTGCAGGTCCCCATGTCCTGGCAGCTCGGCGCCTATGTCGCCGTGCTCACCACCGCCGACGGCCGCTACCGCTCCCACATCCCCTTCACGGTCCGCGACCACCAGCCCGCCGACCTCCTCCTGCTGCTGCCCGACATCACGTGGCAGGCCTACAACCTCTACCCGGAGGACGGCCGGACCGGCGCCAGCCTCTACCACGCCTGGGACGAGGAGGGTGCACTGCTCGGCGAAGCGGACGCCGCCACCACCGTCTCCTTCGACCGCCCCTACGCCGGCGCGGGACTGCCCCTCCATGTCGGCCATGCCTACGACTTCATCCGCTGGGCCGAGCGCTACGGCTACGACCTCGCCTACGCCGACGCCCGCGATCTGCACGCCGGACGCGTCGACCCGTCCCGCTACCGCGGCCTGGTCTTCCCCGGCCACGACGAGTACTGGTCGGTGCCCATGCGCCGTACGGTCGAGCACGCCCGCGACAACGGCACCTCCCTCGTCTTCCTCTCCGCCAACACCATGTACTGGCAGGTCGATCTCTCCCCCACGCCCTCGGGGCCGGACGCGCTGCTCCACTGCCGCAAGCGGCAGGGCCCCGGACGTCCCGCGCTCTGGCGGGAGCTGGGAAACCCCGAACAGCGGCTGATGGGCATCCAGTACGCCGGCCGGGTCCCCGAGCCGGCCCCCATGGTCGTACGCAACGGCGGCCACTGGCTGTGGGATGCCACCGGCGCCCACGAAGGCGACGAGCTCCCCGGCCTGGTCGCCGGCGAGGCCGACCGCTACTTCCCGCGCACCAGCCTCCCCGAGCACACCGAACGCATCCTGCTCGCCCACTCCCCCTACCGCGACAGCGAAGGCGCCCGCCGTCATCAGGAGACCTCCCTCTACCGCGCCCCCAGCGGCGCCTGGGTCTTCGCCTCCGGCACCTTCGCCTGGTCCCCCGCCCTCGACCGCCCCGGCCATGTCGACGAACGCATCCAACGCGCCACCGCCAACCTCCTCGACCGCATCTGCAAACGCGACTGAGCCCACGGGGGCCCGCTACCGCGCGGCGGCCGCCCGTTACCGCGCGGCGGCCGGCCCCAACTCCCGTGCCAGCGCGACCGTCAGCGCCCGGAAGATCCGCACCTCCGGATTCGGGTCCCCGGCGCGAGTGGCGAGCACGCTCTGCGCCCATGGCGCATCCAGTACCGGTACGAACACCGCCCCCGGCCACGGGTAGTAGCGCGCGAACGACTTCAGTCCCGAGCCCGCTCCCCGCCCCGCCGCCACGCTCGTCAGCACATCCTGCGGGGTCAGCGCGTAGTCGAAGCCGCGCCGTTGGCCCTCGTTGAAGTACAGGTAATCGGCGAAGGGCTGCGGTGTGTGCGAGGGCAGCCGCAGATACGGCAGGTCGATGACGTCCGCCATCCGCACCCCTTCGTGCGCGGCGTCCGCGAGCGAGGACGCCGACGGCACCGCCACGATCCGCTGCTCGGTCGTCAGCACATCGGCCTCGATCTCCGCACTCCGGACCAACGGCCGCACGAACGCCACGTCCACCCGGTCCTCGCGCAGCGCACTGCAGTGCTCGGTAAAGGTCAACTGCACCAGCGACACGGGGACGTCGGGCCGCGCCCGGCGGAAGGCGCTGATCGCGGCCGGGGTCACCTCGGCCGACCCGTGCCCCATGACGCCGACCCGCAGTGGCCGGGCCGGTGCCGTCCCCTGTGCCGCGTCCGCCACATCGTCCATGGCGGCGTTGGCGGCGGCGAGCAGCGTACGGGCGTGGGAGACCAGCCGCCGCCCCGCCGCGGTCGGCGCCACGGGGCTGCGCTCCAGCAGGAGGGTGCCGAACTCCCGCTCCAGTTGCTGTACATGGCCGGTCACCGCCGCGGGAGACAGAAACAGCCGGGCCGCCGCCCGCCCGAAGTGCCCCTCCTCGACCACGGCAAGAAAGGAGGAGAGCCGCCGCAGATCCATGCGGTCCACGATAATTCCGGACGCGCGCCGCCACCGGGGGCCGTTCAGTTTTCCTGAACGGGGGAGGCGCCACGGCCCGCGCGGCCCGTACAAAACGTTCCATGACGACCACGGCACCTCCCGCCACCTCCCGGACCACCCACCGTCCGATCCGTCACCGCCACTGGCTGCGCACGGGCTGGGTGATGACCGCCTCGGGCTGGAGCGCCAATCAGTTCTCCGCCCTCCTCGGCGCCTACCATGCGGACCTCGGTCTGACCGGGGCCACGACCACCGCCCTCTTCGGCGTCTATGTCCTGGGCCTGATCCCCGGTCTGTTCCTGGGCGGTCCGGCCGCCGACCGCCGCGGCCGCCGCCCCGTCGTCTTCGCCGCTCTCGCCCTCTCCGCGCTGGCGACCGTGCTGCTGATGGCGGGTTCGGTGGCCACCGGCCTGCTGTGGCCCGGCCGCTTCCTGACCGGTATCGGGGCCGGCGCCCTGCTCAGCGCCGGCGGCGCCTGGATCAAGGAGCTGTCCTCGCCTCCCTACGACACCCACTCGACGGCCGGCGCCGCGGCCCGCCGTTCGGGACTCTTCCTCTCCGCGGGCTTCGCCACCGGGGGGCTGGCGGCGGCGCTGATAGCCCAGTGGGCCCCGGCGCCCATGATCACCGCATACCTGCCCCACCTCGCCCTCTCCGCGACAGCCGCGCTCCTGGCGTCCCGCGCACCGGAAACGGCCCGCACCGGCAGTCGGGGGGCCGGCCATGTGTCCGGCGCACCCGCACCCGGACCGTCCCCTGCGCCGCACGGCCCCGCACCGGAACCGTCCCCCGCCCCCGCCCCCGCCTCCGCCCCAGGCCCCGCCTCCGCCCCAGGCCCGGCCTTCCGCCGCCTGGTCGCCCCCGTCGCCCCCTGGGTGTTCGTCGCCCCCAGCATCGCCCTCGCCACCCTCCCCGGGCTCGTCGATGCGGGGCTCACCGGCTGGCAGACCGTGTACGCCGGGATCGTCACCGCCGTCACCCCCGGCGCCGGCCTGCTCGTCGCACCCCTCGCCCGACGCCTCGCCGCCCGCCACCGCATCGCCACCGCCGTGGCCGGACTCGCCGCCGTCATCGCCGGCCTGCTCCTCGCCGCCTTCGCGGTCGCCCGCATCCGGCCGGACGCCGCACTGCTCGCCGCCGCCGTCCTCGGCGCCGGATACGGACTGTGCGTGGCATACGGCCTCACCGAAGTCGCCGCCCTTGCGCCCCCGGACCGGCTGGCCCGCCTGACCGCCCGCTTCTGGGCCCTGTGCTACCTGGGTTTCTGCACCCCGTACGCGATCACGCTGCTCACCGGCCTGTTCGCCCCGGCCACGGTGCTGCTCGCGGTGGTCGTCCCGGCCGCGGTCACTCTCGCGCTGATCGCCCGCCGGGGTGCCCGCCAGGGTGCCCGCCCCACCGCCTGACGCCCGGCTCCCGCCGCCTGACGCCCGGCTCCCGCCGTCTGACGCCCGGCTCCCCGGCGTACCCGGCCCCCCGTCCGCCACCACCGGCCCGCGTAAGGGAGAATCGGTATGACTCCTGGATCAACCTACGCGGAGGAAGCGTGCCCGGTTTTGTAGAAAAGCCTGAGCCGGTGGAGGTTCCCGGGCTCACCCACCTGCACACCGGCAAGGTGCGCGACCTCTACCAGAACGCCGCCGGCGACCTGATCATGGTCGCCAGCGACCGCACCTCCGTCTACGACTGGGTGCTGCCCACCGAGATCCCCGAAAAGGGCCGCATCCTCACCCAGCTGTCCCTGTGGTGGTTCGACCAGCTCTCCGACCTGGCCCCCCACCACGTCCTCTCCACCGACGTCCCGGAGGGCGCTCCCGCCGACTGGGCGGGCCGCACCCTGGTCTGCAAGTCGCTGCGGATGGTCCCCGTCGAGTGTGTGGCCCGCGGCTACCTCACCGGCTCCGGCCTCGCCGAATACCGTCAGACCCGTACCGTCTGCGGCCTGGCCCTCCCCGAAGGCCTCGTCGACGGCTCCGAGCTCCCCGCGCCGATCTTCACCCCGGCCACCAAGGCCGCCGTCGGTGACCACGACGAGAACGTCTCCTACGAGGAGGTCGTCCACCAGACCGGCGCCGAGGTGGCCGCCCAGCTCCGGCAGACGACCCTCGCCGTCTACAGCCGGGCCCGCGACATCGCCCGCGAGCGCGGCGTCATCCTGGCCGACACCAAGTTCGAGTTCGGCTTCGACGGTGAGCAGCTGACCCTGGCCGACGAGGTCCTGACGCCCGACTCCTCGCGCTTCTGGCCGGCCGACCTGTGGCAGCCGGGCCGCGCCCAGCCGTCCTTCGACAAGCAGTTCGTCCGCGACTGGCTGACCTCTCCCGCCGCGGCCTGGGACCGTACGGGCGAGTTGCCGCCGCCCGCCCTCCCGCACGAGATCGTCGAGAGCACCCGCGCCAAGTACGTCGAGGCCTACGAACGCCTTACCGGCCTCAGCTGGGCGTGAGCCCGTCTCCGGCCCGGGCCGTACCCGGGCCGGAGAACAGGTGCCGCGCACACGAAAAAGCCCCGTCCGACATCACTGCCGACCGGGGCCTTCTCCTTCTGAGCGGACGACGAGGCTCGAACTCGCGACCTCAACCTTGGCAAGGTTGCGCTCTACCAACTGAGCTACGTCCGCATGCTCCGTGCACAGCTCCTGGAACCAGTCGCCGCCGCGCGGTGCGGGCACCACTATAGCCAACCTCGCTCGCGGGCGAGGCGCGCCGCGGCGTGACGGTTCTCCGCACCCAGCTTCGCGGTCGCCGACGAGAGGTAGTTCCGCACCGTCCCTGGCGACAGCGAGGCCCGCTCCGCGATCTCCGCGACCGGCACCCCGTCCTCGGCGCACTCCAGCACCTCCGCCTCCCGGGCCGACAACGGAGACTCCCCGGCACTGATCGCATCCGCCGCCAACTCCGGGTCCACATAACGGTTTCCGGCATGGACCGTGCGTATGATCTCCGCCAGCCGCTGCGCCGACACCGTCTTGGGAACGAACCCCCGCACCCCGGCTTCCAGCGCCCGCTTCAGATGCCCCGGCCGGCCATGGCTCGTCACGATCATGGACCGGCACCCCGGCACCTCACCCCGCAGAGATGTGGCCACTGCCACACCGTCCGCCCCCGGCATCTGCAGATCCAGCACCGCCACATCCGGCCCGTGCGCCCGGGCCATCGCCCGCGCCTCCGGTCCCGACGCCGCCTCGGCCACCACCAGCAGGTCGTCCTCCAACGACAGCAACGCCGCCAGCGCTCCCCGGATCAGATGCTCGTCATCCGCGAGCAACACCCGGATCACCTCGCCACGCACCCCGTCACTCACCCGCCGCCCCACCTCTCCGCCCACCATGAACCCCGTGCCGCCCCCCCGTGCCGACCCCCGTGTCGAGTCCTGCGCCGAACCCCCGCACCAGATCCCCGCACCGCAGCAATCCCCGCACCAAGTCCTTGCGCCGAACCCCTGCCCCCGCCCCGCGCCCTTCACCCGCGTCATCCGCACCCTCACCCCTCCCTACCCCGTCACCGCCCCCATCGGTATCGGCAGCTCGACCGTCAGACGGTAGGAGCCCTGCGGGACCGGGCCCGAAGCCAGGGTGCCGCCCAAGGGCTGCAGCCGTTCCCGCAGTCCCTTGAGGCCGCTGCCGGGCAGCGGGCCGCCCCCGGTGGTGACCGGCAGGTGGGTGGTGACACCGTCGTTCTCCATGGTCATCACGAGTACCGAGCGGTGCCGATCGATCAGCGTCCGCACCGCACAGTGCCGCACCTCGGCGGCGTGCCGCAGAACGTTCGTGGTGCCTTCGCGTACGACCCAGCCGAGCGCCGACTCCACCTCCGGCGGCAGCTGCGTCTCGTCCTCGCCCTCGATACGGCACTCCACCCCGGCCGCCCGCAGGATGGAGCGGGCCCCGGCCAACTCCGCCCGCAGATCGGCCTTGCGGTAACCGCGCACCACCTCCCGTACCTCGCGCTGGGACTCCTGGGCGATCCGCTGCACCTCCACCATCTGCTCCACGGCCTCCGGCCGCTCCCGCCGGGCGAGCTGGACAGCCAGCTCGCTCTTCAGGGCGATCACCGCCAGATTCCGGCCCATGACGTCGTGCAGATCCCGGCCGAACCGCAGCCGTTCCTCGGCGACCGCGAGCCGTGCCTCGGTGCCGCGTGCCGCGTCCAGCTTCCGGACCACACCGAGCATCCAGCCCGTGGGCCGCGCTATCACAAAGCTCCACAGGCCGGCGAAGACCGGCAGGCTCGCCATCGCCAGCGCCCCCAGCCAGGAGCCCGTGAGCACCCCGAGCAGCAGGATCAGCCCCATCGTGGCGGCGGCCAGCGCTGCCAGGAACCTCCGCTTGGACACCACCAGGCAGTGCGCCATGAAGAACGGTGTGAGGGTGGCGCCGATCGCGATGGGCACCGTGGCCAGATGTTCGCCATGGCCGAGGCCGTTGACCGCGATCAGCATGACCAGCGCGATCCCGGCGGCGAGCGTCAGCACACCCGAGACGAGCAGCAGGCCGCGCGGTGTCGCCCCCAGCTGCAGATAACGGTTCAACGCCCGGTTCAACAACGGGACGGCCAGCGCGCCCTGAACCACGTTCAGCCCACTGGCGACGACGGCCAAGGTGACCGGCAACGGGTTGCCGCCGGTGATGCTCATGACGGGCATCACCCCGCCGATCACGGGTAGCCAGGGAATGGCGTACAGCGTCCAGCGGAAGTACGCCTCGACCATGCCCACCTGGCTCCGCCGCCGCCACATCGCCCGTAGCTGTCCGATCATGCGCTGCCCGCCCCCGTTGCCCGATCTCCTGCGCCGTTAGCGCCGCGGCTCCCAGCGGAACCACCGCTGCACAGCAAACAGCGCGAGCCCGGCCCAGGCCAAGCCGGTGACCAGCTGCCCCACCGTCTCCTTGAGACCCCCGCCGCCGGTCCAGCCGCCGCGTATCAGCTCCATCGCAGGCGACAGCGGCAGGAATCCGAGGAACGCGGCGATCCGCTCCGGAAAGATGTCCAGCGGGACCATCACCCCGGACCCGGCCAGCGACAGCATGATGAAGGGCATCACGATCAGCTGAGCGGACTCGGTCGACCTCGCGAAGGCGGAGGTTGCCGCTGCGAGCCCGACGACCGTGACCATGCCCAGCAGCACTCCTGCGACCAGCAGGTGCGGTGCGGTGGGCAGGTCGGTGTCCAGCACCAGCGCGCCGAGGACGGCGAGAAGCACGCACTGCGCCAGCCCTATCAGCACCGAGGGGAGCGCGGTGCCGGTCAGTATTTCCAGATCCCGCAGTTCTCCGGTGCGCAGGCGCTTGAGCACCAGTTCCTCGCGCCGGGCGACATAGGCGGCGGTGACGTTGGAGTAGACGGCAAAGGCCAGAACGCAGCCGAGAGTGCCGGGCAACAGCACTGTGCCGACCGACAGCCCCGTGCCGGCCAGATTCATCGAACCGACCCCCTGCCGCATGGCGAACGCCATCACAATCGGGAGGAACAACGACGTGTACAGCGCGGACTTGTTGCGGACGAGAAGCGTCAACTCGGCCCGTCCCAGGGCGCGCAGACGGCCGGCAGTGCGGGTTTCCGCGGGAATTCTGCCCCGCTCATCGCCGACAGCTTGGCTTGTACCTGCACTCATGTGTTCTCCAGCCCCTTTGCGATGTGCAGAAATGCCTCTTCCAGGGACGCGGATCTGACGTCCAGTCCGCGCAGCGTTATCCCCTTGTCCTGCGCCCAGACCAGCACCTCCGTCGCGGTCCGCTGCAGTTCGTCCGTCCGCAGCCGGACCGTGCGCCCGGTCGTCTCATGGCCGATGACTCCCAGTTCCCCCAGCGGCGGGAGATCGCCTGCATGGAACCCGTCGGGCAGCTCGAAGGAGAGGTGCGAGGGATGCGCGGCGACCACGTCCGCGACATATCCCGCCGCCGCTATCCGCCCGCCGTGCAAAATCGCCAGCCGGTCCGCCAGCTCCTCGGCTTCCTCGAGATAGTGCGTGGTCAGCACGATGGTGGTGCCGGAGTCCCGCAGCTCGCGGACCAGCTCCCAGGTGGCATGACGCGCCTCGGTGTCCAGCCCGGTCGTCGGCTCGTCCAGGAACAGCACCTCGGGCCGCCCCAGCAGCGCGAGCGCGAGATCCAGCCGCCGCCGCTCGCCGCCGGACAGCTGCTTGACCCGGACGTCCTTGCGCCGGTCCAGTCCCACGGAGCCGAGGGCTTCCTCGACCGGGCGCGCCCCGGTGGTGCACCCCGCCCACATCCGCAGGGTCTCCGCCGGCGTCAGCTCGGCGGGGAATCCGCCTTCCTGCAGCATGACGCCGATACGGGGCCGCACCTTGTCCCGCTCCCGGAACGGATCATGGCCGAGGACCCGGATCCGCCCGGACGTGGGCGCGGCCAGCCCCTCCAGCAGTTCGAGGGTGGAGGTCTTGCCCGCACCATTGGTGCCGAGCAGCGCGAACAGCTCGCCCCGGTCGACGGTGAAGTCGATGCCCCTCACGGCCTCATAGCTCTCCTGCGCGCCGGACCGGCTCCGCCCGCCCGGCCGGCTGCGCCCCTCCGCCCGCCCTCCGGACTTGCTCCGCCCGCCCGGCTCGCGGGTCTCCTTCCCACGCCGCCCGGCCGCGCCGTAGCGCCTGCGGAGTTCGGTGACTTCGATCACGCCGACGCCGGAGCCGGTGCTCCCGGCGACGCCGCGGCCGGCCTCCGCGATGGCTTTCTCCCCGATGTTCATGAGTCCAGCGTTTCGCCGGATCGCGTTTCCGGGCAGTGCGTCCTGTCATCGCAGCCGATGACAAATGTCAGTTGCCAACGCCGGAAGGGAGGGAAGGGGGAGGGCGCGACAGAGAGGGAACGCGGAGGGTGCGACATGATCGCCGGAAAAGGAAGAAGACCCCGGTCGCAATGACCGGGGTCTTCTCTTTCCGAGCGGACGACGAGGCTCGAACTCGCGACCTCAACCTTGGCAAGGTTGCGCTCTACCAACTGAGCTACGTCCGCAGGCATCCACCCGGCTTTCACCGAGCGGCGCGACAGCTACTGTACCTGATCCCGTGACCGGGAACGGTCGAGCTGTCAGAGCGGGTGACAGGGATTGCACACTGCGCCTCCCTCTTGGAAAGAGGGCGCTCTACTACTGAGCTACACCCGCGTGACTCCGTGAGGTCCGGCCTTTCGGCCTCGCCCCTCGGCGTGTTCCAGACTCTAGCTGATCAGTAGGGGTGCTGTGCAAGTCGGCTGTGCCCGGGCCGGGGGACGAGCTGAAGTCGGTTAGTGGTTGGCGGTGTTGAAGGCCTCGTAGACCTTCTTGGGGATCCGGCCGCGCGGGGGGACGTCCATCTGGTGGGACCGCGCCCAGGCGCGGACGGCCGCGGGGTCGGGGTTCACCGCGGTCCGGTGGTAGGCCTTGCCGGACTTGGCCCGCTTGCGGCCGGCCTCGACGAACGGGGCGAGAGCACCGCGCAGTTTCTTCGCATTGGCTGGATTGAGGTCGATCTCGTACGACTTCCCGTCCAATCCGAAGGCGACCGTCTCTGCGGCTTCTCCTCCGTCGATGTCATCGGAGAGCGTTACTACTACGCGCTGCGCCACGGATATCGGTCCTTTCGTGGAGCGACCCCTTGTTGACGTGGGGTGATGCTCCGGATCCGGCTGATTGGGATCAATGCTTTTTCATTTGTACAGCGATGGGCATTGCATTGTGAAGCCCAGTTAATTTCGTCAGCGTGTCTTCCCGCAATCCGGACCCCGGATCTTTTCGAGAATTTTTCCTGAGCTGCACTCCTTCCGATACCGGACCGTGATCGGGCCACCCGCATATCTATGCGCGTAGATTTTCGAACACGGTACTGTGAGGACACCGCCTTACGCACCACACCACCGGGAGTGCCAGTGGCACGCGTCGTAGTCGACGTCATGCTCAAGCCGGAGATCCTCGACCCGCAGGGGCAGGCGGTGCAGCGCGCACTGCCACGCCTGGGCTTCGAGGGGATCGCCGACGTCCGTCAGGGCAAGCGTTTCGAACTTGAGGTGGAGGGTCCGGTTGACGACGCCGCCCTCGCTCGCATCCATGAGATGGCCGAGACCTTCCTCGCCAACACCGTCATCGAAGACTTCACCGTGCGGGTCGACTCATGACCTCGCGGATCGGAGTCATTACCTTCCCCGGCACGCTCGACGACCGCGACACCCAGCGCGCGGTCCGGGTCGCCGGTGCCGAAGCGGTGCCGCTGTGGCACCGCGACAAGGACCTCAAGCAGGTCGACGCCGTGGTGCTGCCCGGCGGTTTCTCGTACGGCGACTATCTGCGGGCCGGCGCCATTTCCCGGTTCTCGCCGGTGATGGAGACCGTGATCGAGCAGGCCAGGGCCGGTATGCCGGTCCTCGGTATCTGCAACGGCTTCCAGGTGCTCACCGAGACCCACCTGCTGCCCGGCGCCATGCTGCGCAACAACCATCTGCACTTCATCTGCCGCGACCAGAAGCTGCGGGTGGAGAACGCGGAGACCTCCTGGACCGCGGACTACGCGGCCGGCCAGGAGATCAGCATCCCGCTGAAGAACATCGACGGCCGGTACGTCGCCGACGAGCGCACGCTCGACATGCTCGAGGCCGAGGGCCGGGTCGCCTTCCGCTACCTGGACGGCAACCCCAACGGCTCGCTCCGCGACATCGCCGGCATCACCAATGAGGCGGGCAATGTCGTCGGCCTCATGCCGCACCCCGAGCACGCCGTGGAGCCGCTGATCGGTACGGGCCGTACCGACGGCCTCGGATTCTTCACCTCGATCCTGAAGAAGCTGGTCAACGCCTCATGACTCTCGACACCGTCAAGCACGCAGCCGAGACGCCGGACACCGACCAGCCGTGGGCCGAGCTTGGCCTGAAGCAGGACGAGTACCAGCGCATCCGCGAGATCCTCGGCCGCCGTCCCACCGGCGCCGAACTCGCCATGTACTCGGTGATGTGGTCCGAGCACTGCTCCTACAAGAGCAGCAAGGTCCATCTGAAGCAGTTCGGCGAGAAGGCCCCGGAGAACGACGCGCTGCTCGTCGGGATCGGCGAGAACGCCGGTGTCGTCGACGTCGGCCAGGGCTACGCCGTCACCTTCAAGGTGGAGTCCCACAACCACCCCTCGTACATCGAGCCCTACCAGGGCGCGGCCACCGGCGTCGGCGGCATCGTCCGCGACATCCTCGCCATGGGTGCCCGCCCGGTCGCCGTCGTGGACCCGCTGCGCTTCGGTGCCGCCGACCACCCCGACACCAAGCGCGTCCTGCCGGGCGTGGTGTCGGGCATCGGGGGCTACGGCAACTGCCTGGGCCTGCCCAACATCGGCGGCGAGGTCGTCTTCGATGCCTGCTATCAGGGCAACCCGCTGGTCAACGCCGGCTGCATCGGCGTCATGAAGCACGAGGACATCCACCTCGCCAAGGCGTCCGGCACGGGCAACAAGGTCATCCTCTACGGCGCCCGCACCGGCGGCGACGGCATCGGCGGTGTCTCCGTGCTGGCCTCGGAGACCTTCGACGACTCCAAGCCCACCAAGCGCCCCGCCGTCCAGGTCGGCGACCCCTTCCAGGAGAAGCTGCTCATCGAGTGCACCCTGGAGATCTTCAAGGAAGACCTGGTCGACGGCATCCAGGACCTCGGCGGCGCCGGGCTGTCCTGCGCCACCAGCGAGCTGGCCTCGGCCGGCTCCGGCGGGATGCGCGTCGAGCTGGACACCGTGCCGCTGCGTGACTCCTCCCTCTCGCCCGAGGAAATCCTCATGAGCGAGTCGCAGGAGCGGATGTGCGCGATCGTCGAGCCGGGGAACGTCGACCGCTTCCTGGAGATCTGCGAGAAGTGGGACGTCATCGCGACCGTCATCGGTGAGGTGACCGAGGGCTCGCAGCTGGAGATCTTCTGGCACGGCGAGCAGATCGTGGACGTGCCGCCGCGCACCGTCGCCCATGAGGGCCCGGTCTACGAGCGCCCGTATGCCCGGCCCGACTGGCAGGACACCCTCCAGGCCGACGACGCGGCCAAGCTGGCCCGCCCGGCGAACGCGGACGAGCTGCGCGCGCAGGTCCTGCAGCTGGTGGCCTCGCCCAACCAGGCCTCCAAGGCGTGGATCACCGACCAGTACGACCGGTTCGTGCAGGGCAACACCGTCCTCGCACAGCCGGAGGACGCCGGCATGGTCCGGATCGACGAGGACAGCAACCTCGGCGTCGCGCTCGCCACGGACGGCAACGGGCGCTACGCCAAGCTCGACCCGTACACCGGCGCGCAGCTGGCGCTGGCCGAGGCCTACCGCAACGTCGCCGCGTCCGGCGCCAAGCCGCTGGCGGTCTCCGACTGCCTGAACTTCGGTTCGCCCGAGGACCCGGCGGTCATGTGGCAGTTCGCCGAGGCCACCCGTGGTCTCGCCGACGCCTGCCAGACCCTCGGCACCCCGGTCACCGGCGGCAATGTGTCGCTCTACAACCAGACCGGCGAGGTGGCGATCCACCCGACCCCGGTCGTTGCCGTGCTCGGCGTGATCGACGACGTGAACCGCCGTACCCCGATCGCCTTCGCGGACGAGGGCCAGCTGCTGTACCTGCTGGGTGACACTCGCGAGGAACTGGGCGGTTCGGCCTGGTCGCAGGTGGTGCACGACCACCTCGGCGGTCTGCCGCCGAAGGTGGACCTGGAGCGCGAGCGGCTGCTGGCCGAGGTGCTGATCTCCGCCTCCCGCGACGGCATGATCGACGCCGCGCACGACCTCTCCGACGGCGGTCTGGTCCAGGCCGTGGTGGAGTCCTGCCTGCGCGGCGGCAAGGGCGCCCGCCTCGTCGTTCCCGACGGTCTCGACCCCTTCGTGCTGCTCTTCTCCGAGTCGGCGGGCCGGGCCGTGGTGGCCGTGCCGCGCAGCGAGGAGCTCCGCTTCACCGACATGTGCGGTGCGCGGGGGCTGCCGGCCACCCGGATCGGTGTGGTCGACGGCGCCGAGATCGACGTCCAGGGGCAGTTCAGCATCCCGCTGAGCGAGCTCAAGGACGCGCACGAGGCGACCATCCCGGGCCTGATCGCCTGAGACGGAGCCCGGGCGCCGCGCCGCGCCACTGACGGTCCGACGGTCCGTTCCCGCCATGGGGACGGGCCGTCGCCGTCTTCCCGCACCTGCTCGTACGTTCTCACTCCTTCCCGCACCGGCAGCCATTGCCATGAATTACGTCTTTACGTAATCTCTGACTATGGATCTGGAGCAGCGGCTGGCCGAGGTGGAACGGCGGCTGGCCGCGCTGGAACGGTCCGCCGCCCGCCCTCCGGTTTCCGCGCCCGAGCGGGAGCCGGACGAGGAGCTGTGGGCGCTGCGCGGCCTCAAGGAGCAGTGGGCCGAACTCGGCGCCGACAACGGCGGAGTGCTCTTCACCGGGGCCGTACGGACGCCTGCCGGGCTGCGCTACGAGTGGCAGTACGGCCTGGCCACCGACGTCCTGCTGGACGACGACTGGGCGGCCGCCGCAGAGTCGTTCGCCGCACTGGGCCAGCCCCTGCGGCTGCGGCTGCTGCGCGAGATCCTCGGCGGCCGCTGCACCGCCGCCGAACTCACCGAGCTCGACGGCACGGGCACGACCGGCCAGATCTACCACCACCTGCGGCAGTTGACCGCCGCCGGCTGGCTCCAGACGGCCGCCCGCGGCCGCTACGAGGTTCCGGCCGGCCGCGTCGTACCGCTGCTGGTGATGCTGACCGCCGCCGGGTGCTGACGCCCGGCCACACGACCTCACGGGGGAGACGGAATGAAGTCCACCACGGAACGCAAGCTCGCCAGGAACGCCGCACGCGCCTGCCTGCTGATCTTTCTCGTGATCGTCGTCGCGAGCTTCTTCGCCGACATTCCGTATTGGTGGGGCTGGGTTCCCCTGGGCCTCTGGATACTCATCGGGTTCGGGGTGAACCGCCGGGCGGCCCGCGCGGAGGGGGAGGGCGCGACGGGCCCGGCCCGCGAGCCGGTGGCGGTCGCCGCTCCGGTCGCCGGCCGCTGGAAGGCCCTCAACAGCCCCGCCGACAAGGTGCCCAGCCATGGCACACGGGCCTACGGGCAGGCGTACGCGATCGACATCGTGGCGGAACCGGAGCCGGACTCCAGGCCCGCCTTCGGCTGGTGGCCCCTGGTCCGCCGCAACGAGGACTTCCCGGCCTTCGGCGCGCCCCTGCTCGCCGTCGCGGATGCCACCGTCGTCCGTGCCGAGGACGGCAGCCGCGACCATCTCAGCCGCACGTCCTGGCCCGCGGCCGTCTACCTGCTCGCCCTGGAGGGACCGGCCCGCGCGCTCGGCGGCGCCCGCCCGTTGCTCGGCAACCATGTGATCCTCGACCTGGGCAACGGCGTCCACGCGCTCTACGCCCATGTCCGCCGCGGTTCGCTCACCGTGCGTACGGGCGACCGGGTGCGGGCCGGAGAAACCCTCGGCCAGTGCGGCGACTCCGGCAACAGCAGCGAGCCGCACGTCCACTTCCAGCTCATGGACGCCGCCGACCCGGTCACCGCCCAGGGCGTCCCGTTCACCTGGCAGGGCGTCGGCGTCCCGCGGGGCGGCGAGACCTTCGAGGCCGCGGCGCCGCGGACGGCACCGGCGAGCTGAACGCCGGCAGCCCGGCGGCCGTCTCGCGGATTCGGCGGCACCTGTCAGTGCCGCCTCGTAGGCTGACGGACATGCCTCCTGCCGCCCGGAAGCCGCGCCCCCGCCGGTACGACCCGAAGAAGACCCGCAGCGCCGTCACGGCCCAGCTCGCGTACGTCCAGGAGGCCGTACGCGCCCTTGAGCCGGGCCAGTTGGCGCTGCCGACCCGGCTCGGCGACTGGACGGTGCGCGAGCTGGCGGCGCATCTGTCCATGGCCGTGGGGAGCGTGGCGCGCAGTCTTGAGCGGCCGGTGCCGGAGCGGGCGGAGGCCACCTTGCCGGAGTGGCCGTCGGCAGCCGCGCCGCGCGCCTTTGACGTCGACGCGCGCACCCGCGCCCTGGCCGACGCGCACGACCCCGTGGAGCTGCTGGAACGCACCGCCGCCGAGTTCGCCGAGGTCGTCGAGCGGGAGCCGGACGACCGGCTGGTGCCGGTCCTGCCCGGCGCGATGCCGCTGGCCGACTTCCTCGTCACCCGCTGTCTCGAACTCGTCGTGCACACCGACGACCTCGCGGCGGCGACCGGCCTGGAGATCCCCTTCGACCGCCAGGCCCTGGCCGCCACCACCCGCCTGCTGGCCGACGTCCTGGCGGACCGGGCCCCCGGCGGTTCGGTGGAGCTGCGGATTCCGCCGTTCGCCGTGGTGCAGTGCGTGGCGGGCCCCAAGCACACCCGCGGCACCCCGCCGAATGTCGTCGAGACCGACCCGCTGACCTGGATACGGCTGGCCACCGGCCGTACGTCCTGGGCCGAGGCGCTGGACGCGGCGACGGTCAGCGCCGGCGGTGAGCGGGCCGATATCAGTGGGTATCTGCCCGTGCTGAGCTGACGGCGGCCGGCCCGGCACCCGCACCCGACGCGGGCGGCGCCCCGTCACCCCCGCTGATCGCGGCCGCGGGGGGCGTCGCGCATCTCACACGGAGCGGGACGCGCCCCCACACCGCAAGATCCACACGGCCGGCGCCGGGGACCCCGCACCCGGCGGCACGCCAGGTGAGCCAAGGGATCCGAGGTGCGCCGGGGCCCTGAGCCACCCGCCGCGAGGCGTGGGCACGTCAAGCCGTGCGGCCCCTCATTCATGCACTCATCCAGTTTCGCGGCCATCCCCGGTTCGGATGAATGCGCGACCTGCCCTAGACTCGGTGGCGTGCCACGTGGTGACGGACGACTCAACCACGACCTGCTCCCCGGCGAGAAGGGCCCCCAGGACGCTTGCGGCGTCTTCGGTGTCTGGGCTCCGGGTGAAGAGGTCGCCAAACTCACCTATTTCGGGCTGTATGCGCTGCAGCACCGTGGACAGGAGTCCGCGGGCATCGCGGTGAGCAACGGCTCCCAGATCCTCGTTTTCAAGGACATGGGCCTGGTTTCCCAGGTCTTCGACGAGACTTCGCTCGGCTCCCTCCAGGGCCATATCGCCGTGGGCCATGCCCGCTACTCCACCACCGGTGCCTCGGTGTGGGAGAACGCCCAGCCGACGTTCCGTGCGACCGCGCACGGCTCGATCGCGCTCGGCCACAACGGCAACCTGGTGAACACCGCCGAGCTGGCGGATCTGGTCGCCGCGCTGCCCCGCGAGGGCGGCCGGGCGACCCAGGTCGCGGCCACCAACGACACCGACCTGGTGACGGCGCTGCTGGCCGGCCAGGTCGACGAGGACGGCAAACCGCTGACCGTCGAGGAGGCCGCCCCGCGCGTCCTGCCGAAGGTCAAGGGCGCCTTCTCGCTCTGCTTCATGGACGAGCACACGCTCTACGCCGCCCGCGACCCGCAGGGCATCCGCCCGCTGGTCCTCGGCCGCCTGGAGCGCGGCTGGGTGGTCGCCTCCGAGACCGCCGCCCTCGACATCTGCGGCGCCAGCTTCATCCGGGAGATCGAGCCCGGCGAGATGGTCGCCATCGACGAGAACGGTCTGCGCAGCAGCCGCTTCGCCGAGGCCCGCCCCAAGGGCTGCGTCTTCGAGTACGTGTACCTCGCCCGCCCGGACACCGACATCGCCGGCCGCAATGTGTACCTCTCCCGGGTGGAGATGGGCCGCAAGCTGGCCGCCGAGGCGCCGGCCGATGCCGACCTGGTGATAGCGACGCCGGAGTCCGGCACGCCCGCCGCCGTCGGATACGCCGAAGCCAGCGGCATCCCCTACGGCTCCGGCCTGGTCAAGAACTCCTACGTCGGCCGGACCTTCATCCAGCCCTCGCAGACCATCCGCCAGCTCGGTATCCGGCTCAAGCTCAACCCGCTCAAGGAAGTCATCCGCGGCAAGCGCCTGGTGGTCGTCGACGACTCGATCGTCCGCGGCAACACCCAGCGCGCCCTGGTCCGGATGCTGCGCGAGGCCGGTGCGCTCGAGGTCCACATCCGGATCTCGTCCCCGCCGATCAAGTGGCCGTGCTTCTTCGGCATCGACTTCGCCACCCGCGCGGAGCTGATCGCCAACGGGCTGAGCGTGGAGGAGATCGGCAAGTCGCTGGGCGCCGATTCGCTCGCGTACATCTCCATCGACGGCATGACGGAGGCGACCACGATCGCCAAGCCGAACCTGTGCCGCGCCTGCTTCGACGGCGAGTACCCGATGGAGCTGCCCGACCCGGGGCTGCTGGGCAAGCACCTCCTGGAGTCGGAGACCGCGAGCGGGACCACGTCCGATGTGGACGGCGTCCAGACGCTCACCGCCGGGGTCGGCGGGGCCGACGCGCTGCGTCGCCCGTAGAGCTCGTTCACACACGACAGGAAAGTGCTCAGCCATGTCCGCTGAATCCTCCGGTGCCAGCTACGCCGCCGCGGGCGTCGACATCGAAGCCGGCGACCGCGCCGTGGACCTGATGAAGGAGTGGGTGAAGAAGGCCACCCGGCCCGAGGTCGTCGGCGGGCTCGGCGGCTTCGCCGGCCTCTTCGACGCCTCCGCCCTCAAGCGGTACGAGCGTCCGCTGCTCGCCTCCGCGACCGACGGCGTCGGCACGAAGGTCGACATCGCCCGCAAGATGGGCGTCTACGACAGCATCGGTCACGACCTCGTCGGCATGGTCGTCGACGACCTGGTCGTCTGCGGCGCCGAGCCGCTGTTCATGACCGACTACATCTGCGTCGGCAAGGTCTACCCCGAGCGGGTCGCCGCGATCGTCAAGGGCATCGCCGAGGGCTGTGTGCTGGCCGGCTGTGCGCTGGTCGGCGGCGAGACCGCGGAACACCCGGGGCTGCTGGGCGCGGACGAGTTCGATGTCGCGGGTGCCGGCACCGGCGTCGTCGAGGCGGACCGGGTGCTGGGCGCGGATCGTATCCGTACGGGCGACGCGGTGATCGCCATGGCGTCCTCCGGGCTTCACTCGAACGGGTACTCGCTGGTCCGCCATGTGCTGTTCGACCGTGTGGGCATGGCCCTGGACCGGGAGATCCCGGAGTTCGGCCGCACGCTCGGCGAAGAGCTCCTGGAGCCCACCAAGATCTACTCGCTGGACTGCCTGGCGCTGACCCGTACGACCGAGGTGCACGCCTTCTCGCACATCACCGGCGGCGGTCTGGCCAACAACCTCGCCCGGGTGATCCCGGACGGTCTGCACGCCACCGTCGACCGCGCCACCTGGACGCCGGGCCCGGTCTTCGACCTGGTCGGCACGGCCGGCTCGGTCGCCCGCCCGGAGCTGGAGAAGACCCTGAACATGGGCGTCGGCATGATGGCCGTCGTTCCGCAGGGTTCGGTGGAGGCCGCCCTGACCACGCTGGCCGACCGAGGCGTGGACGCCTGGGTCAGCGGCGAGATCACCGACCGCGGTGACCGCGCAGAGGCAGTGACCCTGACCGGTGACTACGCGAGCTGAGCGGACGGGCGCCTGCCACGGCCCCACCCGGGCCGGGACGGGCGCCGCTCTCCCCGGCGGCCGTCGGTGCGGCCGCCGCGCCCACGGTCATCCGGGCAGCACAGAACCCGGTCCGGGCGATGCCCAGGACCGGGTCCGTGATGCTGTTATGGGTGCCGCGAGCGCGCAGAGCGTCAAGCGCGACGACGCTGCTGGGACGAGTCGCCCTCGTCCTCTTCGTCGTCGTCGCTGTTGTACAGATCTGCGTACCGTGCGTACGGGTCGTCGTCCTCGTCCTCCTCGAACGGCTCGGCGTTCGGAGGCTGCTGGTTCGACGGTGATGCACCCAGCTCGTCGGCCAGTCGTGAGAGATCCGTCCCACCGCTGCTGTACTTCAGCTGGCGGGCGACCTTTGTCTGCTTGGCCTTGGCCCGGCCGCGCCCCATGGGTCGACCCCCTCAATGACGGGGCTCGATGGCCCCAGAGTCTTGACACGCGTTCATGGATCAGAGCGGGCTCTCGACAGAGAGACCGGCCCGTAGGGCTTTAACGGTACCTGCTTCCGCGGCCATACGGTACGTCGCCCGCATCACCCGCCGCTCGGCACGACCGGCAAGGCGCCCCGTCCCCGCTGGTCAACTGCGATTTTAACCTGTCCTGTACGGCGACCCGCCGACGGGTGGTGAGGGATGTCTCCCCCGGCCGCCCGTGGCGGGCCGCGTAAGGCTCTCTTTCCGGCCCGCAAGGGCGCATTTCCGGCCTGGGTCAGGGGCGCTGCGCCTCCGCCATGCGCTGCTCGGCCAGGCGGTCGGCGGCCGCGGCGGGCGGAATGCCGTCGGCCTTCGCGCGAGCGAATATCGCCAGCGTGGTGTCGAAGATCTTCGCCGCCTTGGTCTTGCAGCGGTCGAAGTCGAAGCCGTGCAGCTCGTCGGCCACCTGGATGACACCGCCGGCGTTCACGACGTAGTCGGGGGCGTAGAGGATGCCGCGGTCGGAGAGGTCCTTCTCGACGCCGGGGTGGGCGAGCTGGTTGTTGGCCGCGCCGCACACCACCTTCGCGGTCAGCACCGGCAGCGACTCATCACTCAGCGCACCGCCCAGCGCACACGGGGCATAGACGTCCAGGCCCTCGGTGCGGATCAGTGCCTCCGTATCCGCAACGGCCGTGACCTGCGGGTACTTGGCGCGCACCCGCGCCACCGAGTCGGCGCGGACGTCCGTGATCACGACCTCGGCGCCGTCCTCGAGGAGGTGTTCGACGAGGAGGTGGCCGACCTTGCCGACCCCCGCGATGCCCACCCTGCGGCCGCGC
Source organism: Streptomyces sp. NBC_00400 (assembly GCF_036048035.1). Taxonomy (NCBI): domain Bacteria; kingdom Bacillati; phylum Actinomycetota; class Actinomycetes; order Kitasatosporales; family Streptomycetaceae; genus Streptomyces; species Streptomyces sp. NBC_00400. The sequence goes on from NZ_CP107940.1 coordinate 4,437,880, forward strand.
AGCGTCGGGTCGCCCCAGGCGTGCTGGGCCGAGGCGCGCATGCCCTGGAAGACGCCGTAGGCGGTCAGGACGGAGGAATCGCCGGCGCCGCCGTTCGCCGGAGAACGGCCGGTGGTCCACTTGTTCGTACGGGAGACGACGTCCATATCGGCGACGTAGGTGCCGACGTCGCAGGCGGTGACGTAGCGGCCGCCGAGGGAGGCCACGAACCGGCCGTAGGCGAGCAGAAGTTCCTCGGTCTTGATCAGGTCGGGGTCACCGATGATCACGGCCTTGCCGCCGCCGTGGTCCAGCCCGGCGAGGGCGTTCTTGTAGGACATGCCGCGCGACAGGTTGAGGGCGTCCAGCACGGCCTCTTCCTCGGAGGCGTAGGCATGGAAGCGGGTGCCGCCGAGGGCGGGGCCCAGGGCGGTGCTGTGGATGGCGATCACGGCCTTGAGGCCGCTGGCACGGTCCTGGCAGAGAACGACCTGCTCATGGCCCCCCTGCTCCGATCGGAACAGGGTGTGCAGAACGCCGCCGTCGTTGCCGGCGTGGGCCGGACGTACGTCAGTCACGGTGGTGACTCCCATAAGTCGCGAAGGGTGCCCTCCGACGGGTGGGGAGGGCCGGTTGAAAAGAGCGTAAGACCTGCGGGACCGGTTGATCGGTCGGGTGCCGAGGATCACCCTCTCCCGGGGGACGGGCATGGGACGATCTGGTCGTATCGCAGGCCGGCGGGGGCCTTCGGGATCTCCCGGCGGCGGACTTCCCCTTTGAAGGAGCGGGCGTGGCCCTGGCGTCGTCGGTGAAGGTCCCGTACATGGCATATCTACGGGTCTACGAGCCGCTGGCTGCGTTCCCCGAGCCGGAGCGCTCCCACTGGGCGCGCTATGCCAAACGGGAGGACACTCCCACCGCCCAGGACGAGCAGCGCCGGGCGCTGGCCGATCTGCTGGCGACCCCGCCGGTGCCGGTGCCGGTCCACGAGAGCGCGGACGCCTTTATCGCCGTGGTGAACGAGGTGACGTGTGTCTGCCCGTGGCGTACCCGGCTGCGGGGCTGGCAGGCCCTGGAGGCGCTGGACGAGCTGCTGCCGGCGTCGGTGCTGGATGCGGCGCTGCCCCCGGTGGTGCGGCTGCAGGCGGCCGGCGACTACGAGCGGTGGCGGGAGCGCAACCCGGACGCGAGGCCCTGGATCCGCGGCGCTGCCTGGCACGTCCCGGTCCGCTGGTTCGTGCTGTTCGACGACGGCGAGCGGGAGTACACAAAGGGTGACCAGGCGCTCGTGATGCGTTATCGGACGCCCATGGTGGAGGCGCGACGACGGGTTGCCCGGGGACTGCGCACGCTGCGCGACGCCCTGGAAGAGGGGCCGCTGATCGACGGCCTGGTAGATGTGGGGCGCTGGCTCGAGGAATTCCACCCGCGTTCGCTCGTGGAGCTGGACTACGGAGGGCTGGTGCACGCGGTGCCCGAGGAACAGCTCGCCGAGGACCGTTCCGCCGCCGAGGTGGCGGAGGGGCTGGCGGCGCTGCGCGACGGGGACGGCGAGCGGGCCGGGGTCGCGTACGAGAAGCTTTCCCAGCGGTGGCGTGCGGTGCGGGAGCGTCAGTTCTCCAGCTGAGTGCCGGTACGGTCCGGGGATCATGATGCGGAATGATTGCTTTCGCTTTTCGGCGTTCGCACGGTACGGGACGTAGGTCCTGATCCGGGCGATTGCCTCAAGCGTGACCTAAAGCACTGACTTCGGGTCTTGCTCCCAAGCCATACCCTCGTGCCAAAATAGGACAAGGAGCCCGACGTGGGCTCCTTCCGTCCAACTAAGGGCGGATAGATCGGTATTGCGCTCCTTGAGGGGTCTCGTGGCGTCTGTTCACGTTGTGACTGATCGTCACGGACGAGTGACTGTCCGCTATGGCACGGTCCATCGGCTTCCGCCGAGGTTGAACACCTGAGAGGGCAATTCCATCGGTTTGGCCGACGTGGCTGGACAGATGGTGTAGTTGTAGTGCCGAGGACAAGCCGTTCGTCCTATAACCGACTCGGCCCGCGTCCGCCATTTCGGGCAACGTGGGTCAAGGTGCAGAATTTAGAGGAAAGAACCGTGATGGTTCGGTTCTCCCGAGGAGGCCGCTCATGACCGCTCGCACCCCTGACGCCGAGCCGCTGCTTACCCCTGCCGAGGTCGCCACGATGTTCCGCGTGGACCCGAAGACGGTGACCCGCTGGGCCAAGGCAGGCAAGCTCACGTCCATCCGCACGCTCGGAGGACACCGGCGTTACCGCGAGGCTGAGGTCCGCGCACTGCTCGCGGGCATTCCGCAGCAGCGCAGCGAGGCCTGAACAACCGCATAACCAGGCCGTTTTCGGGGCCCCCAACCCGAAAATGCCTGCTTTGTACCCCTAGCTCGACCTGCTTCACCTTGCTTCATACAGCTTCATGTGACGCGGCGCCTGCCCCAACAGGCCCCACACCCGCCGCATCTTGGGTACGTCATCGATCGCGCTGGACTCCGCCGGGTCCAGCGCGATCTTTTTGTGTGCGCCCGCTCCAGGGCCCTTCGGGGCGGCCGGGTCGGCACGGCGCCGACAGCACCCCGGATGCCGGTCAGGGCGCCTTCACGGGTCTTGTGGGGGCCTCTGTGCGCGGACTCTGCGGGCTCGTTACTGAGCCGTTTACAGGTAGTGCAATTGCACATATTAAATTGACCGGTTGTATGGCGGGTGTAAGTTCCGCATCGCGTCAAACTAGTTCGGTGACACCCGTCACACTACGCGGCGCTTGAAGACGATACGTCCGCTGCGGTAGAGAACTTCTCCCGCCGCGCCCAACAGCCTGCCACCGTGCGTACGAGGGCGCAGGCGGCGTTGGTCATCCACCCACGGGACTTCCGTCCTCGGCCGCCTGCGGCTCACAGACGGCCGGCGGCGGGGCGGGGGCGGCCGCGGGCGCAGGAGCCGCGGAGCGGGCCGTGTGCGGCTCCATGGCGAGCCGCAGCAGCTGATGGCAGATGGGGCAGTGCCGCATCAAGTGGCGGTAGCGCGTGGCCGCCGACAGATGGGCCCGCAACAGCGCCCTGGTCTCGTGCCGTACCGCAGTCGTCATTGCGCATACCTCCCCGGCCCCCGTGCCCTTCCTCAGTGAGTACCGGTGGTACGTGCCGCAGTCAATACGGCGGGCAGCAATCCGGCTACGCACCGCATTCGGCCGGCGGAGGCAGGCGGCGGCGGAGTCGGACGGCGGAGCGGCCCGCGGCCGGTGGCCCGCGCGGGGCCCCGATACGGGCCGCAGGGGCGGGTCCTGACGGGGAGTGCGGTGACCGTCGTCCGGCGGTGGCCGCACACCGGGCGCGGACCGCTCCGGACCGAACGGCCCCGGACAGCAGAACGGCCCGCATCCGAGAAGGATGCGGGCCGTAACTATGCGGTCCTGACGGGATTTGAACCCGCGGCCTCCACCTTGACAGGGTGGCGAGCACTCCAAACTGCTCCACAGGACCTTGCGTTTCGCTTTCCGCTTGCGGCGGGCTGCGGAACAAGACTGTACAGCAGGTCAGGGGGTGCGGTCGAACTCGCTACCGGCGGCCCTGATTCCTGGGGAAGGACACCGCCTACGGCGCGGCGGCGTCCACCGCCTTCACGATCCGCTTGTCGGAGACCGGGTACGCGGTGCCCAGGGCATGGGCGAAGTAGCTCACCCGCAACTCCTCGATCATCCAGCGGATCTCCCGGGCCGCGGCGGGCACCGGGCGGCCCTGCGGGAACTGCTCCAGCAGCCAGGCGTATTCGTCCTGCATCTCCTTCACCTTCGCCATCCGGGTGCGGTCCCGCTCGGCGTGGGTGGGCAGCTGCTGCAGCCGGCGGTCGGCGGCCACCAGGTAGCGCATCAGGTCCGGCAGCCGCTTGGCGCCGTGCGCCGTGACGAAGCCCGGTTTGATCAGCGCCGCCAGCTGCTCCTTGATGTCCGTGAGCGACGGGAGCAGGGAGGGGAACGACGTCTCCTTCAGCCGGCGCTCGCACGCCTGCCAGGCGGCCAGCACCTCCTGGACCTGCTGGATGGTCTTGAGCGTGACGTCCACCAGGTCGGCGCGGACCGCGTCGAAGAGCTTGCGGAAGGACTCCTCGTCCCACGCCGGGCCGCCCCGGGCCGCGATCAGCCGGTCGGCCGCGGCGGTGACGCAGTCGTCGAAGAGTGCCCCGATCGAGCCGTGCGGATTACGGGACAGCGCCAGCTTCTGCTGATTGCTCAGCTTGCCCTGGGCGAACTTGGCCGGAGAGGACGGGATGCCCAGCAGGATGAGCCGGCGGGTGCCCGCCCACATCGCGGTGAGCTGTTCGGCCTCGGTGTCGAAGAGGCGGACCGCGACGCTGCTGCCCTCGTCGACCAGCGCCGGGTAGGCCTTGAGGGGCTGGCCCCCGCGCCTCGTCTCGAAGGTGCGCGGCAGGGTGCCGATCGTCCAGGACGTCAGGCCGGTCCGCTGCTCCGGGCCGGCCGGCGCCTGCCCGTCGCCCGCGCCGCCCTTGCGGTCCCCGGCGGGGCGCTCGGCGGCCTGTTCGAAGGCCTTGGAGATGGCCGCCCTGGTCTTCGGCTTGAGCTTCAGCCGCAGCGCCTCCAGGTCCTTGTCCTCGGCGAGCTTGCGGCGGCGCTCGTCGACCACCCGGAAGGTGATCTTGAGGTGATCGGGGATCTTGCCCGGGTCGAAGTCCGCGGCGTCGACGGGTACGCCCACCATCCGCTGCAGCCCCGCGGCCAGCGAGGTCGTCAGAGCGCCCTGCAGGGGGACCGTGGAGTCCAGGAAGCGGGCCGCGAAGTTCGGCGCCGGGACGTAGTTACGGCGGATCGGCTTGGGAAGTGACCGGATCAGCTCGGTCACCAACTGCTCGCGCAGGCCGGGGATCTGCCAGTCGAAGCCCTCGGAGGAGACCTGGTTGAGGACCTGGAGCGGGATGTGGACGGTCACGCCGTCCGCGTCCGCGCCCGGCTCGAACTGGTAGGTGACCTTGAACTTCAGCTTTCCCTGCCGCCAGGAATCCGGGTAGTCGTCCTTGGTGACGGCCTCGGCGGATTCGTTGATGAGCATCGAGTGCTCGAAGTTCAGCAGCTCCGGCTCTTCGCGGTGCTGCTTCTTCCACCAGGCGTCGAAATGCGCGCCGGAGACCACATCGGCCGGAATGCGCTGGTCGTAGAAGTCGAAGAGGGTTTCGTCGTCCACGAGAATGTCGCGGCGCCGGGCGCGGTGCTCCAACTCCTCGACCTCGCCGAGTAGTTTGCGGTTGTCATGGAAGAACTGGTGGTGGGTGCGCCAGTCGCCCTCGACCAGGGCGTTGCGGATGAACAGATCCCGCGAGGTCTCCGGGTCGATCCGGCCGTAGGTGATCTTGCGCTGGGCGACGATCGGGACGCCGTAGAGCGTCACCCGCTCGTAGGCCATCACCGCGGCCATCTTCTGTTCCCAGTGCGGCTCGCTGTACGTCCGCTTCACCAGATGCTGGGCGAGCGGTTCGATCCACTCCGGCTCGATCTTCGCATTCACCCGCGCCCACAGGCGCGACGTCTCGACCAGCTCGGCCGACATCACCCAGCGTGGTGCCTTCTTGAAGAGCGCGGAGCCGGGGAACACCGCGAACTTGGCGCTGCGGGCGCCCAGGTACTCGTTCTTGGCGTCCGTGTCCTTGAGGCCGATATGCGAGAGCAAACCGGAAAGCAGGGAGGTGTGGATGTGGTCCGGCGCCGCATCCTCCTCGCTGAGGTGGATGCCCATGGTCTTGGCGACCGAACGCAGCTGGGAGTAGATGTCCTGCCACTCGCGTATCCGCAGGTAGTTCAGGAATTCGCTGCGGCACATCCGGCGGAAGGCGGAGGAGGACAGCTCCTTCTGCTGTTCGCGGATATAGCGCCACAGGTTGAGGAAGGCGAGGAAGTCGGAGGTCTCGTCCTTGAAGCGGGCGTGCTGCTGGTCGGCCTGCTGCTGTTTGTCGGCGGGCCGCTCGCGCGGGTCCTGGATGGACAGCGCCGCCGCGATGACCATGACCTCGCGGACACAGCCGTTGCGGTCCGCCTCCAGCACCATCCGCGCCAGCCGCGGGTCGACCGGCAGCTGGGAGAGCTTGCGGCCGAGCGGGGTCAGCCGCTGCCCCTTCTGGCCCGGCTTGGGGGACTTCTGCTGGGTGTCGAGCGCCCCGAGCTCGCTGAGCAGATCGATGCCGTCCTTGATGTTGCGGCGGTCCGGCGGGTCGATGAACGGGAACTTCTCGATGTCGCCGAGGCCGGCCGCGGTCATCTGCAGGATGACGGAGGCGAGGTTCGTCCGGAGGATTTCGGCGTCGGTGAACTCGGGACGGGAGAGGAAGTCGTCCTCGGAGTAGAGGCGGATGCAGATGCCGTCGCTGGTACGGCCGCAGCGGCCCTTGCGCTGGTTGGCGCTGGCCTGCGAGACCGGCTCGATGGGCAGCCGCTGCACCTTGGTGCGGTAGCTGTAGCGGGAGATACGGGCCATGCCCGGGTCGATGACGTACCGGATGCCCGGGACGGTCAGCGAGGTCTCGGCGACGTTCGTGGCCAGCACGATCCGTCTGCCCGTGTGCCGCTGGAAGACGCGGTGCTGCTCGGCGTGCGACAGCCGGGCGTAGAGCGGAAGGACCTCGGTGAACGGCAGGGCCTTCTTGTTGAGCGCGTCCGCGGTGTCGCGGATCTCCCGTTCGCCGGAGAGGAAGACCAGGATGTCGCCGGGGCCCTCGGCCTGCAGCTCGTCCACGGCGTCGCAGATCGCGGTGATCTGGTCGCGGTCGGCCTCTTGGCTGCCCTCTTCCAGCAGCGGGCGGTAGCGCACCTCCACCGGATACGTCCGGCCGGAGACCTCCACGATGGGGGCGCTCGGCTTCGCCTCGCCGTCGGCGGCGCCGCCCGGCGGCACCGAGGCGCCCCGGCCGTCCCTGGCGTCCACGGCGGCGAAGGCACCGAAGTGCCGCGCGAACCGCTCCGGGTCGATGGTCGCGGACGTGATCACGACCTTCAGGTCCGGGCGCCGGGGCAGCAGCTGCGCCAGGTAGCCGAGGATGAAGTCGATGTTGAGGCTGCGCTCGTGTGCCTCGTCGATGATGATCGTGTCGTACTGGCGCAGCTCGCGGTCCGTCTGGATCTCGGCGAGCAGAATGCCGTCCGTCATCAGCTTGACGAGGGTGTCGCCGCCGACCTGGTCGGTGAAGCGGACCTTCCAGCCGACCGCCTCGCCCAGCGGGGTCTTCAGCTCCTCGGCCACCCGCTCGGCGACCGTACGGGCCGCGATCCGGCGGGGCTGGGTGTGCCCGATCAGGCCCCGGATGCCGCGGCCGAGCTCCAGACAGATCTTGGGGATCTGCGTCGTCTTGCCGGAGCCGGTCTCACCGGCGACGATCACGACCTGGTGGTCGCGGATCGCGGCGAGGATCTCGTCCTTCTTCTGGCTGACCGGCAGCTCTTCCGGATAGGTGATCCCGGGCACCGCGGCCTGCCGCTGGGCGACCCGCAGCTCCGCCTCGTCGAGGCCGGCGGAGATCTCGGCGAGCACGGCGGCCCGGGCCTCGGGCTTACGGATCCGGCGCGCGCCGTCGAGCCGGCGCCCCAGCCGCTGCTGGTCGCGCAGCATCAGCTCGGGCAGCCGCTCCAGCAGAGCGGTCAGGATGGGAGCGGGGGTGCCGGGCGGGGTGGAGACAGCGCCGTCGGGCAGGGCGGAGGCAGGCTGACTGGACATACGTCCCCCAGGATCTCACCTCACGTAATCGACTGGCGAACCATTTGCCCGTACGGCCGGATCATGAGCCCCCGGGCCGCCCCCGGGCCGCCGCATACGGGGCATCTGCCCGGGTATGCGCCGTGTCGCTGCTTTAGCGTGTCCCTATGGCTGATCATCGCGGCGATTCCGGCCCGCCCGGCGGATCCGCTCCGCACGGCGCGCACGGCAGGCCGCGGACCGGTGCGGAGAAGGGGGCGGCCGTCAGGTGGGCGGCCTTCAAGAAGTCGCCCTACTTCCCCGCGGCCGTGCTGATCTTCATTGTCGCCGCGGCGGCCGGTCTGTTCGCCGGCTCGTACACGTACGCCATGGCCAATCCGACGCCGCGGTCCATCCCGACCGCCGTGGTCGGCTCTCCCGACACCCCACCGGTGAAGGCCTTCACCCAGGGGATGGAGAAGGCGCTGAGCGCTTCGCTCCGGCTGACCGGGTACCGCACCTACGGCCAGGCCCGGCGGGCCGTCGACGAGCAGGAGGAGTTCGCGATCCTGCGCGCCCGCGGCAGGGGCGTGGAGCTGGATGTCTCCGGTGCCTCGGGGGCCACGGTGGCGCAGCTGCTGGCCCAGTCGGGCGCGAAGGTCGGCAGGGTGATCGGCGTGGACGTCCGGATCCGGGACATCAAGCCGCTGCAGAAGGGCGATCCCCGCGGTCTGGCGCTGTTCTACATCTCGCTGGCCGCGGTGATCATCGGCTTCGTCGGCGCGATCCAGCTCAGCGTCCACGCCCGCGGCCTGGAGCCGGCCGAGCGGATCGCCTGCACCGCGGTCTATGCGCTGCTGGGGGGCTTTTGCATCGCGGCGGTGGTCGACTGGTGGCTGGCTGCGCTGCGGCTGCCGTTCGTGGAGTCCTGGCTGATCCTGGCGCTGACGATGTTCACGTCCGGCATGGTCTTCACGATGTTCAACGCCCTCATGGGGCGCTGGGCGATGATCCCCACCTGGGGACTGATGGTGCTGCTGGGCAACCCCTCCTCGGGCGGTGCGGTCTCCTGGCCCCTGCTGCCGTCCGCCCTCGGCCTCGTCGGCCGCTGGCTGCCGCCGGGTGGCTCCGTCAACGCCCAGCACACCGCCGTCTACTTCGGCGGCCACCAGCACGCCTTCCCCTTCCTGGTGCTGGCCGGCTGGTCGGTGCTCTCGTGCACGGTGTTCTGGATCTGGCGGCACCGCCACCCGGGTGGCCGCGAGGAGGCGGTGGCGCCCGCCGCGGACGCGTGAGGGGGCGGGGCGCCGGGCGCCGGGCGGAAAAATAAAAGCCGTCATCGACATCGTCATCGACGGAATGGACGGACACGAAAAAGGCCCCGATTCGAGGAATCGGGGCCTTTTTCCAAAAGGTGTGGCTGGGGCCGGGGTCGAACCGGCGACCTATCGCTTTTCAGGCGATCGCTCGTACCAACTGAGCTACCCAGCCACAGCGGTCCTGACGGGATTTGAACCCGCGGCCTCCACCTTGACAGGGTGGCGAGCACTCCAAACTGCTCCACAGGACCTTGCATTGTGCGAAAGCGGCGTGAACCAGTCTCGCACACGGTGATGCGTGCCCCCAACGGGATTCGAACCCGTGCTACCGCCTTGAAAGGGCGGCGTCCTGGGCCACTAGACGATGAGGGCTGGTGGCCACCTTGGCGTCGTTACCGGCGCCGTCGGGGACGTGAGAAGCATATGGGATGGGAGGACCGTTCGCCAAAACGGTTTACCGGGGGCCGCCGGAAGGGCTCCTGGTCGGGCGCGGAAGCGGGCCGGACGAGGGCTCGGAAGAAGGTCCGGAAGAGGGTCCGGACGAGTGATGAGGGGAGCCGGACGGCGAGGGCGTGGCGCCGGGTTGGTTCTCGCGGGGGAGGTGGCGGCTGACCTCGGCCCGCGACAGGCCCAGTCCGCCGAGGGTGATCTCGTCCCACGCCTGCAGCCGTTTCGTCGTCCGGTCCAGATAGAGCACCGACGCCTCGACCGGTGCGGGCTTCTTGTTCTGCACCGCGCGCAGCCCGCCGCCGCCCGTGGAGCCCTCGACCATCAGCCGGGTGCCCTGGGGGAGCGTGGTGATCTCGCGGTGGTGGAGATGGCCGGCCAGCGCCAGCGGGGCCAGGCCGTCCGCCTCGGTCACGGCGGTGGGGTTGTGGGCCAGTGCGATGTCGACGGGGGTTCCGGCCAGCCGCTGGGTGCGCAGCGAGTCGGCGAGCTTGCCGCCGGCGGTGCGCTCGGCGGGCTCGCCGGCCGCCCTCACGGAGCGGTCCGGGGTGAACTGCGGGTCACCGACGCCCGCGAGGCGCAGGCCGGCGACCCGGGCGGCCTTGCCGTGGTCCAGGACGGTGACGTGGGCGCGGCCGGTCAGGTACTTCTGCGTGCCGCGCGAGTCGTGGTTGCCGCGCACCCAGACGTACGGGGCGCCGAGGGTGGAGACCGGGTCCAGGAAGTGGTTCTCGGCGGCCGAGCCGTGGTCCATGGTGTCGCCGGTGTCGATGATCACGTTGATCCGGTACTGCTTCACCAGGGAGGCGATGATCCGCCAGCCGGCGGGGTTGAGGTGGATGTCGGAGACGTGCAGCACCCGGATGGTGGTGGGTTCCGGCTGGTAGACCGGCAGCGTCGAGGTGGCGTCGTAGAGCTTGGTCACATTGGTCACCAGGCGCGCCAACTCCTTTTGGTAGACGTTGAATTCGCTGACGATGTTGCGGGCGTTGCCGACCACGGACGGGGCCGAGGAGAGCAGCCCGGAGAACTTCGGCTCCAGTACGGACTGCGGGTTCCAGGTGGCGTACGCGGTGCCGGCGGAGGCGGCGAGCAGGGCGAGTGCCAGCCCGCCGGCGGCCAGCGCGCGGCGCGGGCGGCGGTGGACGGCCAGGCTCAGCGCCATCGCGCCGGACGCCACGGCGATACCGGAGTGCAGCGCCAGCCCCAGGGCGCCGCGGGTGACGTCGCGGGTGACCTCGTCCTGCAGGCCGGCGAACCGCTCGGGGTGGTCGACCAGCGCCCGGGAGCGGACCGGGTCCAGCCGGTCGACATCGACATCGAGCGATACGGGCGCGTAGTGGCTGTTCAGTTCCAGGTCGCCGAGGGGCGGGACATCGATCCTGGTGCCGCCGGTCAGCGAGGGGCGCAGCGCCATGCTGGTGTCCATCGGGCCGACGGGGGCGTGGACGCCGCCGATCAGGACCAGCCCCAGCCAGGCACCGAGGACGGCCACGGATATCAGGCCGAGGGCGGAGCGCAGGGGGCGGCGCGGGGCGGCGCCGAGCGGGGTGGCGGAGGCCGGGTGGGCTAAGGAGCGCGACGGGTTGAAGACGGGCGCAGCCGGGGGCGTACGGCGGGAGCGGTAGGCGCGGCGGACGGCTGCGGGCAGTGCGGGTACGCCGTGGAGCCAGGTGAACAGCAGCCGGTGCGGCGGGTTGCGCGGGGTGTCGGGGTGCGGTGTCCGGGAGCGCGCGGCGCGGGCCATTGGTCCCGTATGCCCGGCCGGTGGCACCGCTATGCGGGGAGCGGTGGCCTCCGGTTGGGGTGCGGAGTGGCGGGCGGGACGCGACGATCGGTGTGGGTCCGGGTGGCGGAGAATGGTGGTGTGCTGGAAATGACGCGCGAGGAGTTCGAGGAACTGGTGGCCGAGGCGCTGGACCGGATTCCGCCGGAGCTGACCCGGCTGATGGACAACGTGGCGGTCTTCGTCGAGGACGAGCCCCCGGCCGGCGATCCCGAGTTGCTCGGGCTGTACGAGGGGACACCGCTGACCGACCGCGGGGAGTGGTACGCAGGGGTGCTGCCGGACCGGATCACCGTCTACCGGGGGCCGACGCTGCGGATGTGCGACACCCGCGAGGACGTGGTCGCGGAGACCGAGGTGACGGTCGTTCACGAGGTCGCGCACCACTTCGGGATCGACGACGAGCGGCTGCACGCGCTCGGCTACGGCTAGTACGGCCGGGGAGGCCTCCTGGCCCGGTCTGGGGCGGTCGGCGCGATCCGCCGGGTCCGGTGCGTGTCCTCGGGTGGGGAGCGGGAGTTGGGCAGGGAGTCCGTGCCGCTGTCCCTGCGCTCCGGATCCGGAGGTCCCGCCGTGCGCCCGAGCCCCTGCCATTCGCCCCTGACGCCGACACCGTCCCCGTCGCCGTCCGTCACCCCTGCCGCCTCGTCGCGTCCACCGGCGCGCCGGCGGCACTCCCGGGCCGTCGCCGCGGCCGTGGCCCTCTCCGCGCTGGCCGCGTCGCTGGCCGGCTGTATGAGCGTGAGCGATCCGGAAAAACCGAGACCGTCCGGCAGTACCGCGCGGCACGACGGGGAGGGCGGGCCGCCCGGCCCCGGCGGGGTGACCGTGGACGGCCGTGGCGGCGGGCCGCGGCGGATGGGCCATCACGGCGCCGGGCGTCCGGCCGGTGACGACGACAAGGCGAAGAAGAAGTCGGGGAGCGCCAAGCCGACGCCGTCCGGGCCCGGTGAGCCGTCCCAGCCCGTGCAGCCGTCGGGCCCCGAGCCGGGGGCGGGCGGTGTCCACGGCGGCTCCGACGGTCACGGCGGGCGCCCGGGACATCCGAAGCCCTCGCCGCCCCGCCCCGACGGCCCCACCCCGCCGGCCTCGCCCCCGCCCGGTACGCCCACCGCGCAGCCCACCCCGCCGGCCAGCAGCGCTCCGCCGCCGCCGAGCTCCCAGGCGTCCGGACCGTCTCCCGTCTCGCCGGTGTCGCCGGCGCAGTCGCAGTCGCAGCCGGATCCGTACGGGGAAGAGGCGTAGTCGTACGGGGAAGAGGCGTAGGAGGAAAGGGGAGCGGAGGGGCAGAGGGTGCGTAGGGGGCGTAAGGGGTTTGGCGGACAGGGGTGAGGGGTGCCGCCCGAGGTGTGCAGCCCGGCGCGGGCAAGGGGAATCACGGGGCGGACGGCGGGGGCCGGAAGGCCATTTGCCATCCGGGGGGCGGAGTGCGTATGGTGGTAGATCGTTTGATCCCATTTGCCCGGCGCCAGAACAGAAGCGCGCCGCGTGGCGCGTTCTCTCCCTTGCCGTGGCTGACCGCATAGAGGCGGTCGTGTGAAACACACGGAGTTTGGGCGCGTGCCGAGACTCCGGAAGGTTTCGCATTTCGCATGTCCATTTCCACTGAGCAGTCCGTCATGCCCGCAATCGACGAGCAGACGGTCCCCGAGGTGACGGCGGCCGACGAGGCCCCCGAGACCGACGCGGCCGAGGCCGCCACCGACACCGTCACCTTCGCCGACCTCGGACTGCCCGAGGGCGTCGTCCGCAAGCTCGCGCAGAACGGCGTGACCACCCCCTTCCCGATCCAGGCCGCGACCATCCCGGACGCGCTGGCCGGCAAGGACATCCTCGGCCGCGGCCGCACCGGCTCCGGCAAGACCCTCTCCTTCGGTCTGCCGACCCTGGCCACGCTGACCGGCGGCCACACCGAGAAGAAGAAGCCGCGCGCCGTCATCCTCACCCCGACCCGTGAGCTCGCGATGCAGGTCGCGGACGCGCTCCAGCCCTACGGCGACGTCCTCGGCCTCAAGATGAAGGTCGTCTGCGGCGGTACGTCCATGGGCAACCAGATCTACGCCCTGGAGCGCGGCGTCGACGTCCTCGTCGCCACCCCGGGCCGGCTGCGCGACATCATCAACCGTGGCGCCTGCTCCCTGGAGAACGTCCAGGTCGCCGTCCTCGACGAGGCCGACCAGATGTCCGACCTGGGCTTCCTGCCCGAGGTCACCGAACTGCTCGACCAGGTGCCGTCCGGCGGTCAGCGGATGCTGTTCTCCGCCACGATGGAGAACGAGATCGGCACGCTGGTCAAGCGTTACCTGACCAACCCGGTCAGCCACGAGGTCGACAGCGCCCAGGGCAACGTCACGACCATGACCCACCACGTCCTCGTCGTGAAGCCGAAGGACAAGGCGCCGGTCACCGCCGCCATCGCCGCCCGCAAGGGCCGCACCATCATCTTCGTCCGCACCCAGCTGGGCGCCGACCGCATCGCCGAGCAGCTCGTCGAGTCCGGTGTGAAGGCCGACGCGCTGCACGGCGGTATGACGCAGGGCGCGCGCACCCGGGTGCTCGCGGACTTCAAGGACGGCTACGTCAACGCGCTGGTCGCCACCGACGTCGCCGCCCGCGGTATCCACGTCGACGGCATCGACCTGGTCCTGAACGTCGACCCCGCCGGTGACCACAAGGACTACCTGCACCGCTCGGGCCGTACCGCCCGCGCCGGCCAGTCCGGCACCGTCGTCTCGCTGTCGCTGCCGCACCAGCGCCGCCAGATCTTCCGCCTGATGGAGGACGCGGGCGTGGACGCCTCGCGCCACATCGTCGGCGGCTCCGGCGCCTTCGACGAGGACGTCGCCCGGATCACCGGTGCGCGCTCGCTCACCGAGGTCCAGGCCGACGGTGCGAACAACTCCGCCAAGCAGGCCGAGCGCGAGGTGGCCGAGGTCACCCGCGAGCTGGAGCGCCTGCAGCGCCGCGCCACCGAGCTGCGCGAGGAGGCCGACCGGCTGACCGCCCGCGCCGCCCGTGAGCGGGGCGAGGACCCGGCCGAGGCGCTTGCCGCCGCGGCCGTCACCGCCGAGGCCGAGGCCGCCGCCGAGGCCGCCGTACCGGCCCAGGCCGGAGCGTCGGACGAGCGCCGTGACGACCGGGGCAACTTCGACCGCCGCGACCGTCGTGACGACCGCTCGGGTGGCCGTTCTTTCGACCGTGACCGTCGCGATGACCGTTCGGGTGGTGGCTTCAACCGCGACCGTCGTGACGACCGTTCCGGTGGCCGTTCTTTCGACCGTGACCGTCGCGATGACCGTTCGGGTGGCGGTTTCAACCGTGACCGTCGCGACGACCGTTCGGGTGGTGGCTTCAACCGCGACCGTCGTGACGACCGTTCCGGTGGCCGTTCTTTCGACCGTGACCGTCGCGATGACCGCTCGGGTGGCGGTTTCAACCGTGACCGCCGTGACGACCGTTCGGGTGGTGGCTTCAACCGCGACCGCCGTGACGACCGTTCCGGTGGTGGCTTCAACCGCGACCGCGGCGACCGTCCGAGCCGCCCGTTCAACCGTGACGACCGCTCCGGCGGCCGTCCGTCCGCCGGCGGCTACCGCTCCGGCGGCGGCGACCGTCCGTTCAACCGTGACGACCGCTCCGGCGGCCGTCCGTCCGCCGGTGGCCACCGCTCCGGCGGCGACCGTCCGTACGGCCGCCGTGACGACCACCGTGGCGCCACGACCGGCTCCGGCGGCCGCCGTGACGACAAGCCGCGCTGGAAGCGCAACGGCTGATCACATCCGCTGATCCGCAGGGCCCGTACGCACGCAAGTGCCGTACGGGCCCTGCGTGTTGAGGGGTGAGCGGGGCGCCCCGCGCGGTGCGCCGGCGGGCCCCGCGGCACCCCGCCGGGCAGCCCGATCCCTAATGCCTTCGGGCTGCGGCACATCCTCGGGCTATGCTGCTCGGTGCGGGCCATTAGCTCAATTGGCAGAGCAGTGGACTTTTAATCCATTGGTTCAGGGTTCGAGCCCCTGATGGCCCACAAAGGCGAAGGCCCCGCTGTCTGGAACGGAGTGTCCAGGCCGCGGGGCCGCTGTCTGTCCCGGGGCCTTGGAACGGGGTCTGCTGGGCCGCTGCCGGCCCGAGGGGCGGGCGATCATGCGAGGGACGTTCCCTGCACCACGAAGTCGTCTGCTGGCTCTCTGGATCGCGTCAATGGGCCGTCAAATCGATGTCTGGCGGACCCCATCTCGCGGCGTGGTCTGCCTACGTTGGCCGGGCGCACCGGTCATGTACGGCGTCACCATGGGGGACTGCAAGGGCGCACGAGCATTTTTCGCGGCACATGGCCCATGACCTGAAGAGCACGGTCGAGACCCAGGACCACGAGGTCACCCGGCTTGGCGACAACTGGACCGGCGCCGCTGCCGACGCCTTCCACACCCACTGGAAACACACCAGGACATCGCACGGGCGGCAGCAACCGGGCGATCGTCACCGTGACGTACTCCGTGGCCGTGCTCTCCTTGCCCCGTGCCCTCCCGGCCACCGCCTTCACCAGCAACCGACTGGTGCCGACCGGGCGGCAAAAGCGGCCCGCACTCCCGCGCACATCAGGCTGGCACAGGGACCTCAAAGAGATCGGCGCCCACCTCGTCCAGTGCTGCTCGGAGGATTCCGATTTCGCAGCTCTCCTCCACACGTCTGCCCTGGAGCGGGTCATGCACGACGCTCGGCTCGGGTGGCGCATCGAGGGGAGCCGCATGATCGGGTGGACGTACGGACGCAGAACCTACGAGGATCTCCTGTCGCTCGCCGAAACCGTCGCGGCCCCTATCGACGACTTCCCCGAACGGGCGTGGCGTTGGCCGGAGTGAGAAGGCCGGAGGTTCGCTGAGGGGCCACAGCCCTGAGGCAGGCCCCGAGCCCTCGACACGGTCTCTTCGGACCCGGTGACCGCGCCCGTCATGTCCAACCCGCAGGGGTGGGCGGCGGGGCCGGCCCCGGCCCCGCCGTGACCCATCCGGCCCCCGAGGATTCGCCGCGCGGCGCCGTAGCGGAAACGCTGGGGACGTCGACGCGGCCGCCACCTCGGTGCTCGTACGGACGGGCGGGAGTGGGAGAAGGCCGGTGCGGATGCTCCAGGACGAAGCGCGCCCCAGGGACGACGGAGGGCGGCAGGTGCGCCGCGGCCGGCGGCCGGAGCTGTCCGGCCGTCGATGGGTGCGCCTGCTTCCCGCCCTTCTGATCGCCGGGGGCCTCGTCGTCGGTGTCGTCACGCCGGCCGGCTATACGGCCGCGCCCTTCTTCTGCGCCGCCCCGCTGATCGCCGCGTCGCTCTCCTCCCTGCGCAGTACCGCCTTCACGTCCCTGGCCGCCGTGCTCGGCGAGATCTGGGCCGTCACTTACCGCGGCGCCATCGAGGACTACCAGGAGTCCGTGGCGGAGAGCGCCATGGTCTTCGTGGTCGCCCTGCTGGCCCTCGGCCTCAACCGGTGTGTCCAGAGGAGCGATGCCCACCTGGCCTCCGTACGGGACATCTCGGAGGCCGCCCAGCGCGCCGTACTGCCCACGCCCCCCGAACGGCTCGCCGGTCTCGGTGTCGCCGCGCGCTACGTGGGTGCGCGGGCGGACGCCCGGATCGGCGGCGACCTCTATGCGGTGCAGGACACCCCGCACGGTGTACGGCTGATTGTCGGCGACGTACGGGGCAAGGGGCTGGAGGCGGTGGAGGCCGCGGTGATCGTCATCGGTGCCTTCCGCGAGGCGGCGGAGCAGGAGACGACGCTGGAGGCGGTGGCGGGCCGGCTGGAGCGGGCGCTGCAGCGCGAGGGCGGACGGCGCGCGGGGCTCGACCAGTTCGAGGGGTTCACCACTGCCGTCCTCGCCGAGATCCCCGCCAACGGGCAGTCCGTGCTGCGCGTGCTCAACCGCGGCCATCCGTCCCCGCTGCTGCTCACCGTGGACGGCGGGCTGCGTGAGCTGGTGCCCGCGGTGCCGGCGCTGCCGCTCGGCATGAGCGAGGTGGCGAGCTGGCCGGACCGGTCGGACGAAACGTTCTTCCCTGCCGGTGCCCTGCTGCTGTTCTTCACCGACGGGGTGACCGAGGCCAGGGACCTGCTGGGCCGCTTCTACCAACCGGCGAGCAGACTGCGCGGCCGTCGTTTCCCGGGTCCTGACGCCCTCCTGGACACGCTCGTCGAGGATGTCGCACGGCATACGGGGGGCGCACCGGCCGACGACATGGCCCTGTTGGCGGTGCAGCGGCCGATGAGGGCGTAGGGAGAACGTAGGGAGGGCCGTAGCCCCGGCACACTCGTCATGCCCTGCGGCAGGCCGTAGGGAAGACCCTAGGGAAGGCCCTAGGAGTGGTCCCTACGTCAGGTCCCTACGCCAGGCCCTGCGCCGCGCCCTCCGTCCCCGGGAGCCGGTGCAGGCTTTCACCGTGCGGGCCGGTGAGCGCGACCGGGCGCTCGTCCAGGGCGAGGGTCAGCAGCCGGGCCTCGTCCGGGTGCGGCGAACGGTGCGCCGGTGCGGGGATCCAGGGCAGGACGGAGGGGTGCTCGTGGGAGATCCAGTGCCCGCCGCCGGGCCGTCCGCGCAGCAGCGACCGTACGAGATGCGCGAACTCCTCGCGGCGGGCGGGCGCGAGGTCGGCCAGCGCGGCGCTGTGGAAGATGACCAGCGTCGCCCCGGGCGGCGCCTCGGCGGTGAGCGCGGGCAGTTCGTGGAGCAGATCGCCGCGCACCAGCCGTGGCCGCGGCGCCGGCCGTACCGCCTCGACGGCTGCGGACAGCCGCGCGGCCCGCTCCTCGTCGCCCGGCCATACGAGCGCCTGCAGCCAGCGCAGATCGTCCGGGTCGGCGGCCGGGTCGAGCGGGTCGAGGCCGATGCCGGCCCGCCAGACGATCTGCGGCATCCGGTCCCGGCCGGGCAGCTCGTCGGCCGTCCACCCCGTACGGCACTCCAGCACCAGCGGACTCTCCGGCGCCCCTGCTTCCGCCCCTGCTTCCGCCTCTGTCTCCGCCTCCGCCTCCGCCTCTGCCTCGGTGCGACGGGCGCCGCTTCCCCCGTCGTCCCCGTACGGGCGCAGGTAGCGGTAGCGATAGCGGTCGGGATGCAGACACAGCCCCGCCGACGTGCCGACCTCCAGCAGCGCCAGCGGCTGCGGCAGGCGGGCGAGCAGCGGCAGCAGCGTCGCGCAGTGGGCCGGTTCATCGGTCCGGGGCGAGCGCTGCATGATCACCGCGCGCACCTCGTTCCAGTGCCGTACGGTCCACTCGCGCCAGCGGCCGTACGCCGTTTCGCCGCGCGGCCCGAGCTCGGCGTGCGGGCCGTCGAGATAGCGGACGGCGGCGAGCAGAAGCTCCGGCCGCTGTGCGCCGCCGGCCGGCAGCGACCCCGACAGCAGATCGCAGAGCTCCGGGTCCTGGCTGATCCGCGCGCTCAGCTCCTCATGCGCCGCGGACCGCCCCCGCGCCTGGCGCCAGGAGAACTCCCGGTACCGCTCCGCCAACCCCCATGTGCCGACAACGGCGCGCTCGACGTGACGGGTGTTCCCGGTGTTCCCGACGTTGACGGCCATGATCCGACGTTACTGCTCTCACGTTCCGTAACCGAGGGGCACCCCTCCGCATAACGACTGGTGCACAATCGCCGCGAGATCGTTTAGGAGTGGACGGTCAACTCGCCCGGTTTGTGGCCGTGCTGGCCGAAAAAGTCCACGCCAAAGCTCCTGCGAAGCCGCTACGAAATCCCGGGAAGGCTTGGAATCCGACTGCGTTCTCTATTACTGTCCGATAACGCAGCGCGGTCGTCCCAGCCGTCGCAAGAGGCGGCACCGTGCGCAGACGCCGAATCCCGCACGCGCTTTTCACGCACCTCCAGCACCTCGAACTGCACCAAGGGAACCGGGGAACCACTTCCTTGGGGTGAATCGGACGCTCTCCGCCAGCGGGCGCCCGTAGGAGACCTTCCTGCTCCGAACCCGTCAGCTAACCCGGTAGGCGAGAAGGAAGGAAAGGAGAGCGCCCCCGTGGCGTCCAACAGGCCTGCCCCCGAGGGTCCGTCCGCCTACGACCTCGATGACCGAGGTGCCTTCCCGGGCCCCGGTGATGCGGACAACATCAAAGACGGACCGTGGGAGGAATGGAATCCCACCGAGGATTCCGTCCGCTCGGTCCGCGGCAAGCACCGGGTGGCCAAGCAGCGCGGCGGCGGGCTCGCCCGCGGTGGCACGGTCCTGGGCGTCGGCGTCATCGCGGCGGTCGGTGCCGGCGGAATGGCCACGGCCGAGGGCCGCCCTCCGGTTCCGATCTCGATGCCCGACGTCGGCGGAATGGCCGACGACCTCGCCGACAAGCTGCCGGACGCCAAGTCGCTCCCCGGCGTCGGTGACCTCATATCGGACGCGGGCACAGACTCGGACACGGCTTCGGACTCGGACGCGGGCACGGCCTCGGACTCGGGCTCGGAAGCCGGCGAGGCGCTGCGCAGCCGCATCCTCCAGCAGGCCGACGCGCAGCAGGGCGCCGCCGAGCAGGAGGCCCGTGAGGCCGCCGAGCACACTGCTGTCCAGACGGCCGCGAAGGCAGCCGACGCCCACCAGAAGTCGGCCGAAAAGGCCGCAGCAGCCAAGAAGGCGGCCGAGTTGGAGGCCAAGCGCGAGGCCGAAGAAGCGGCCCGTCAGAAGGCGGAGGCCGCCCGCCTCGCCAAGCTGGCGAAGAACTTCATCGCTCCGGTCTCCTCGTTCACGCTCACCGCGAGCTTCGGCCAGGCCGGCGACCGCTGGGCCGCGGACCACACCGGGCAGGACTTCGCCGCGCCGACCGGCACGCCCGTCAAGGCCGTGCACTCCGGCACCATCACCCAGGCCGGCTGGGCCGGCTCGTACGGCTACCGCATCGTCCTCACCCTCGACGACGGCACCGAACTCTGGTTCTGCCATCTGTCCTCGATGGTGAAGACCTCCGGCAAGGTCAGCACGGGCGATGTCATCGGCCGCGTCGGCGCCACCGGCAATGTCACCGGCCCGCACCTCCACCTGGAGGTGCGCCCCGACGCCGGCGATCCGATAGACCCCATGCCGTGGCTGCGCGATCACGGCATCAAGGTGTGACGCATGGCCTTCAGCGTGTGACGCGCGGTCTCGACGTGTGAGGCACGGCCTCAACGGGCGTATGCCGGACGGAAGTTGGCGTCCGGGGGGGCCGGGGGGTGTCCCGGGGCGTCGTGGGGTGCCGGGAGCGTTCAAGGGGAGCGTTCGAGGGGAGCGGAAGGAATAACTCCGCTCCCCTCGACGTTGCCACCACACATGACTGCGACACACACCCCCCGAAATCGTCAGTCCCTCGGCTCGCTCTCGGTCTCCCCGCTGTCGCTCGGCGGCAACGTCTTCGGCTGGACGGCCGACGAGAGCGAATCCTTCGCCGTGCTCGATGCCTACGTCGCGGGTGGCGGCAACTTCATCGACACCGCCGACGTCTACTCGGCCTGGGTCCCCGGCAACAAGGGCGGCGAATCCGAGACCGTCCTCGGCAACTGGCTGGCCGCCCGCGGCAACCGCGACGAGGTCGTCATCGCCACCAAGGTCGGTGCCCACCCGGACTTCAAGGGCCTGTCCGCCGCCACCATCAAGTCCGCGGTCGATCTCTCCCTCTCCCGTCTGCGCACCGACTACATCGACCTCTACTACACCCACTACGACGACGAATCGGTCGAGGTCGGGGAGTTCCTTACCGCCCTCGACGACCTCGTCCGGGCCGGCAAGGTCCGCGAGATCGCCGCGTCCAACATCTCGGCGAAGCGCCTGGAGGAGTCCCTGGCCTTCTCCGCCCGCGAGGGCCTGGCCCGCTACGTCGCCCTCCAGCCGCACTACAACCTGGTCTCCCGCGACACCTACGAGGGCGAACTCGCCGACGCAGCCGCCCGCCACGGCCTCGCCGCGGTCCCGTACTACGCCCTCGCCTCCGGCTTCCTGACCGGCAAGTACCGCCCGGGAACCACCGTCGACAGCGCCCGCTCCGGCGGCGCGGCCAAGTACGCCGGCACCGACCGGGGCCGGCGCGTCCTCCAGGCCCTCGACACCGTCTCCGCCGCCCACGAGGCCGAGCCGGCCACCGTCGCCCTCGCCTGGCTCGCCGCCCAGCCCACCGTCGCGGCCCCCATCGCCAGCGCCCGGACGGTGGAGCAGCTGCCGGCGCTGCTGGCGGTGGGCGACCTGACGCTCACGGAGGCGGAACTGAGGCTTCTGAACGAGGCTTCTGCCTGAACCAACGGAGAGACGGGGAGGGGGCGGGTTCCAGGGAGTGGCGGGCCGGGGTGGCGGGCCTGCGGGCCACTCCCTGGGGCCCGCCCCCTCCCCACGCCCTGCTCCCGCTCTACTTCCGGCGGTCGACCGCCACCCACGACGCCAGCGCCACCCCACCCGCCACCGCAAACACCGAAGGCCAGGCCCCGATCTTCTTGGCCAACGGATGCGACCCGGCAAACGCCGCCATGTACGCCCCACTCAGCGCCGCCGCCGTCGCGTTCCCCGCCTTCTCCTGCCATCCCTTGCCCGCCACCGCCCCGGCCACAGCCGGCACCACCCCGCCAAGCGGCCGCTTCTTGGTCCAGCGGGCGGTGGCGTAGCCGCCTACCAGGCCGGTTGCTGCGATCACACTCGTCGGTACGCCGGCCATCACGGAAACCTCCACATCAGGGGACAACTGTGACGACCCTACGTGGAGAGTCCATGGGACTCGGACGTTGCTCTGTGTGATGCACCGCGCTAGGCGCGGACGTTCCAGTCCGGGTGCTGCACGCAGGCGACGAAGTCCTGCCATGCCCCGCAGGTGAAGTTGAGTATCTGGCCGCCGGGAACCTTCGTGTCTCGGACCAGGACGGTGGATCCGTCGGGTGTCGCCGTCGCTATGCAGTTGCCGCCAGAGCCGTTGCTGTAGCTGCTCTTGTGCCAGACGAGAGGCGCTGTGTGAGTCATCAGGTGAGTCCTTGCATCGCTTCGGTAATGAGGGCACTGGACTGTTGCGGACTCAAGGACAGTGCCCGCAAGTTGTCGAATGCCTTTGCATACTGCGCGATGTCGCTGGGTTGCTCCAGATAGACAGCATCTGTCAGGCCATCGCGATAGACGATGTCCGGGTCCTCTTGCTCAGGGAACCCCAACATCGTGTACGCCCCTGTTGCCGGGTAGCTACCCGAGTTGAACGGCAGTACCTGGACCGTGACGTTCTTCGATTGCGCCATCTTCAGCAAGCGTTCGAACTGGGCCTGCATCACCTCCCGGCTCCCGATCGCATGCCGCAAGACGCTCTCGTGCAGGATCGCCCACAAATCTGGTGCCTGAGGAGCGGTGAGGAGTGCCTGTCGCTCCATGCGCACGGCGATCATCTGCTCGACGTCGTCTGGACTTGGCTGGGCCGTAGCGTGGTGGAGCTCCCTGGCGTAATCCGCGGTCTGTAGTAGCCCAGGCACGAACTCGGCCTCGTAGGTCCGCAAGCTGCAGGCTGCCTGTTCAAGGCCGACGTATACGGAGAACCAGGTGGGTACAGCGCTGCCGTACGCGTGCCACCAACCCCGCATCTTGGAGTGCTTGGCAAGGTCCTTGAGGAGTTCGCGTAGCTCGTCAGTGGTGTTGTAGAAGCGGCACAGCGCCTCAATGTCTGACGGCTGGACGCGCCCTTGGCCGGTCTCCATGCGGTTGACCTTGGATCCGCTCCAGTCCAGCGACTCGCCCACCTGGTTGCAGGTGAGTCCGTGGTCCTCACGGAGCTTCTTCAGCTCGATCGCAAGTCGGCGACGACGAGCGGTGGGCGAACCGGCCACGGCAACTCTCCTTGTTTTGGCGGGCGTTCATTCTTGCTGCGAGAGCAGGTACGGGCCAATCACTCGATAGAGCGAATCCCGCTGTGCACATTGCATGAAGGGATACGCGCTGCCACTATCGCACCCAGAGGAACTGAGAGTCATCACCTGATGGCCAGACGTGACGTCGGGGTCGTGGGCAAGCAAAGGAGCTGGGCCAGATGAATGCCACCCACCGCATGTCGAGTACGGAGTGGGTCCACCCCTTCACCGCGAGGCCGGCAGGGGTGGCCGAGTTACGCCGTCTGACGAGCCTCTACCTCGAACGGTGGGGACTTTCGGGAGTGGTTGATGCGGCGCAGCTCTGCGTCAGCGAGCTGGCCACCAACGTCATCAACCATGTAGGTGAAGGGGCTGCCGCTGTCCTGTCGGTCATGGTGAGGGATGCGCATCTGCGCATTTCCGTTCGGGATGCGGAGAGTGGTCGGTTCCCAAGGCTCCTGGGTGTCGCGCCTACCTCGGAAACTGGGCGAGGGCTGGGCCTGGTGGCGGCCATGGCGGACCGTTGGGGAGTGACGGCTGCCGCGCACGGCAAAACCACCTGGTGTGAGATCAGTGCATCGTGCACGGCTCAGGTCCGAGGCGCGGACGGCCCGCAATCTCCGGGAGCAGAAGTACCCCCGTCCTCCAGTCAGGGCATGCCGGGTCGGGCAACCCAAGGACGGCCGCTGCACTTCGTTACCCAGGAGGCGGCGGCTGTCGGTCTCATTGCTGAAGTCCTTCGTTGGCTACAGGCGCAGGGGCGTGATCCCGATACGGTTCTCGACTATGCGCAAATGTTCTTCGAGGGTGAGTGCGGCGTCGCGGGTTAGGGGTGATGACGGGGCGGCGCTGATGGGGGCGTACCCCCTCTCTCGCAAATGGATGCCAGGGAGGGGGTATGGAAAGCTATTCGGTCGGGACGTTTATGTTTTCGTGGTGGTCTCGGTGATACGCGAGGTATTTGGCGTTTATGACATGTCCGGGGATCTCGCGTAGTTGGTAGGTTCGAGGTTCGGAGCCTCGTTGCGTAACGGAACGGTCATCGTTAATGATCAGCATTCCGAAGTCGAAGGCCGTGTGGTGGTTTGGGCACAGGCATAGAACGTTATCGATCTCATCGGGGCCGTCGTGCGGGTGACCGAGTGGCTTAATGTGTGCAGCTTCAGCGTAGGCGCCCGTAGGGGTTTCAATGCGCAGTCCGCATACTTGGCAAGCGTATGCGTGGATCTTCTTTACGTAGTCGGCTACCTTGGTGCTTCGGATGATGCGCTGGGTGGAGGTTTCCTTGCGGCCGGGGGTGGCATTGCCAGCCGGGAAGGAGCGCGTGATGTTCGTGGCGGCCTGTTTGTCGACGGAGCCGATGGCGCGGAGTCGATAGCGCCATACGAGGAAGTTCGATTCGCCGCGTTGGGACCAGCACTCCTCTACTCGGTAGAGGCCGTCGTACCGGAGTCCAGCAGCTGGCGAGTGTCGACGGTCACCGCCCGAGCCGCGAATCACGCGCACAGGTGCCCCAGTGGAGTAGCTGGTGACCAACGCTGCATTTCCTAGGGTCAGTTCCTGATCTTTGCATTGCTTCTTCGTTTTCTCGTCTCGCCCCCCTTGCCCCGTGTAGATTATTTCGTCGCCATAGTCTTCATCGTCTTCGTAACCTCCGGATACGACGATGGACTCGGCGCCGCTCGCTCGCGTTCCGCAGATTCCGGCCATGGTGGGACGGTGGACCCTTGCTCGTGCCAGTGTCCGCCGCCTCTTGAAGGTATCCCCGACGCGTACGTGGGGAGGGGCGCCGAATCCGTCAAATTCCTTCGCCGGGAGCCCTGCTTCCAGAAGCAGCAGATCAAGGCGATGGTCCTGGAAGTATTGTTCGTGAAGCAGCTTTACTGCATCCCGACACAGATCCTTATCTGAGGCGAGCTGTTCGTGCAGCGAGGTCTCCAGCCCGGCCTCGGGTGTTTGCTCGGCAAGCCATGTAACTGCGTCAGGATCCCTGGAGTCTGGTGCCTCGTCATTCGTGCCGAGAATCTCCCAGAAGGGGAATTGGTGCAACTCTAGAAAAGTGCTCTCGGGTGTCGGGTGTGAATCTATGGTGTCGTATTCGGTAAGCATGGCCCGAAGGTCTGTCTTTGCCTTGTTCCATGAGGTGAGGCGGTCTGCACCTTCGGCCGCACGGCTGATCGCCCAGAGGAGCGCGATGGGCTGATCCCTCGATGGTTCACCTGACGGGCGATGAAGAGGCAGGGAGGCAAGCGCCTCCATGAAGCGAGTAGCACGTTCCTGCTGGGGCTCGGACAACTTGGTGTTTCCCTCGATCTCAGGTGTGGGTGGACCATGCATAAACCAGGGCTAGTTGCCCAGTACAGATGGTTCGTACACCACTGTCGAGGGAGATAGGGGTCGTTGCGGACAGCGGAGCATCGGCCTGGGGGAGCGGTTGTGGTCGGGCCTGGCTAGAGCAGACGTCATCTGCTGCGGCAAGGCGAGTCGCCGGAGCCGCATGACTGCTCCCTGGTCACCCACGCATCCACCAACGCCGCCCGCCCCCACTGCTGGTAGTGCCGAAGATGCAGCAGCAAGTGCTGTTCCCGGCTGAAGAAGTCGGGTGCAGGTCCCAAGAGATGAGCCCGCCGCCGGTGGAACGAAAGGGTGGTGGCGACGGTGGCGTACTCGGTGACGGCGCGGGCGGCGGCGGGGCCCTGGGTGGTGCGGGCGATGTCGCGGGCCAGGGCGCGGGTTTTGAGGGAGGAGAGGGCGGCGGGCTCGGTGGGGGTGAGCCAGCCGGCGGTGATGTAGGGGGCGAGGTAGCCGCGCAGGGAGAGCAGTTCTTGGTTGCGGGCCCAGATCGCCAGCCAGGTGAGGGCGAGGAGGGCGGGGACCATGAAGAGGCCGTAGACGATGAGGAAGCCGGGGTCGCCGAGGGAGGAGGCGCCGTTCCAGATGGCGTGCAGGAGGACGGCGGTGAGGAGGCCGAGGAGGGCGAGCGCGATGCGGGCGGCGCGGCGGCGGGGGTAGCGGGTGGCGGCGATGCCGAACGCGAGGCCGGTGAGGATCGTGAAGAGCGGGTGGGCGAAGGGGGAGACGATGATGCGGAAGAAGAAGGCGCCGGCGGTGAGGGAGTCCAGACCGGAGTGGCCCATCGACTGGTCCTCGCCGAAGGCGTTGCCCAGGTAGAGGACGTTCTCGGTGAAGGCGAAGCCGGTGGCGGTGATCCCGGCGATGACGATGCCGTCCGTGACGCCGTCGAAGTCGTTGCGGCGGAAGCGGTAGAGGAAGAGGACCGCGGCGGCCTTGGCCACCTCCTCGACGACCGGGGCGATGACCGTGGCGCCCCAGGCCTCGGCCTCGGAGGGCGATGCCGAGGCGATGTTGGCGGCCAGCCAGTCGGTGGCGAAGCCGTTGGCGAGGAGCGCGACCAGGGCGGCGGCGCAGGCGCCCCAGGCGAAGGCGAACGCGAGGTTGCGCCAGGGCTCGGGCTCGACGCGGTCGAGCCAGCAGAACGCCGCGAGGAGGAGCGGCACGGGGAAGACGGCCAGGCCGAGGCCGACCAGGAAGCCTTCGGTGCCGGTCTCCTGGCGGACCATGCCGATGATGATCACGCCGGAGAGCGCGAGCAGCGAGATCAGAGCGACGGCGCGGAGGGTGGTGCTGTTCCAGGGGGCCGTCCGGCGGCGGTGCGCGGCCGCGTCCGCGTGCGGGTGGGGTGTGTACGGGGGAGGGGCGGGTGCGGACGGCGGGTGCGGGGGCGGCTGGGACGGGTACACCCGTCGACCCTAACGAGCGGCGTCCGCCCTACGCGTCGCGGCGGCGGAAGAGGAGGTCGTGGACGACATGCCCCTTGTCCAGCCCCTGGCCCTCGAACTTGGTGAGCGGACGGAAGTCCGGGCGCGGCGCATAGCCGGGGTAGAGGTTTTCGAGCGCCGGCTCGGCGGAGAGGACTTCGAGCATCTGCTCGGCGTACGGCTCCCAGTCGGTCGCGCAGTGGACGAGGGCACCGGGCGCGAGCCGGGTGGTCGCCAGGGCGATGAACTCCGGCTGGACCAGGCGGCGCTTGTGGTGGCGCTTCTTCGGCCAGGGGTCGGGGAAGTAGACGCGCAGGCCGGCGAGGGAGGCGGGGGCCAGCATCTCGCGCAGCAGGATGATGGCGTCGCCGTTGGCCACCCGGATGTTGGACAGGCCGTTCCGCTCCGCGAGACCGAGCAGATTGCCCTGCCCGGGGGTGTGGACGTCACAGCCGAGGATGCCGGTGGCCGGGTCGGCGGCGGCCATCTGTGCCGTGGCCTCGCCCATGCCGAAGCCGATCTCCAGCACGACCGGCAGCCCGCCGAAGAAGGTGTCGAGATCGATACGGGAGAGCCCGTCGATGTCCAGCCCCCAGGTGGGCCACAGGCGGCGCAGCGCGTCCGCCTGGGTGGGCGACACGCGGCTGCGGCGCGGCTGGAAGGAGCGGATCCGGCGCTCGTGATGCGAACCCGCGGGGTCGGCGGCGGGGCCGGTCCCGTCGGGGAACAGGGGCGCACCGCGGCGCGGGGTGGCGGCCGAGACGGCGGTGGAGCCGAGGCTGCGGGGTTCCTGCGCGTCGGCCCCAGGTGCGTCGGTCTGCTGCGGGGCGGCTTCCCGGGCGGGGGTGGCCTGGGCGCCGGCGGCCGGAGCGGCTGCTTCCGCGGCGGGGGTGGCGGGGGTGGTGAGGTTCTCGGACACAGTGCGTCGATTCTACGGGGCGCGGGTCCGGGGGGAGGGGAGCCCGGGGACCCCCTGAGGGTCGGCTGGGGACCGCCCGGAGCCCGTACGGGGCCCGACTGGAGCCCGTACGGGGCCTGACTGGAGCCCGTACGGGGGCCGACTGGAGCCCGTACGGGGCCCGCCCGGAGCCTTCGAGGTGCGTGGCGCGTACGGAAGCGGCGGGCCGGAACCTTCGTGAAAAGGGAGGTTGGCGCGGTGTGTAGCGGCGTGCATACGATGCGGCGCTGACGTGAGCAAAACAAATCAGGGGGTTGGTCATCGTGTCGCAGGGCGGCCAGGGGTACGCCGGGAATCCGCAGGGGCCGCAGCCGCCCGGCCAGGGAGCTCCGGGAGCGCCGCCCGCCGGCCCGCCGGCACCGGGACAGGCCGCCCCGCCGCCCGCGGGAGCGTTCGGCCCTCCGGAACAGCCGCCGACGGGTCCGGGGCAGGTGCCTCCCGGCCCGTACGGCGCCCCGCCCGCTCACCCCGGGCCGGGAGGCGCGCCGTACCCGCCGCCCATGGGCCGGCCCCAGGGGCCGCCCCCGCAGGGTTACCCCGCGCCGCACGGGGGCCAGCAGCCACCCCCGCCGTACGGCCAGAACCAGGGGCCGATGCCAGGTCAGGTGCCGGGCCAGGTGCCCGGCCAGGGACCGTTCCCCGGCGGCCCCATGGCACCCCAGTTCCAGGGCGGACCGGTTGGGCCGGGCGGGCCCAGGCGCAGCGGTGTGCCCGTGCCGGCCATCCTGGCGATCGTGATGGTCCTGCTGGTGGCAGCCGGGGTCGGCGGGTACTTCCTGTTCTCCGGGGACTCGGCCGACCCGGGTGCCGCCCGGCCCGCGAACGCCCTGTCGCGGAAGTGGGAGGCGGCGTCGCCCGTGTCCGAGCGCGAGGGCCAGAACGAGAACGGGCTGCGCTCGATGTGGTTCAACAACGACGACGTCATCTACGGCGACGGCGAGGGCGTACGGGCCTACAACCGCAAGAGTGGCAAGAAGAAGTGGACGGTCAAGACGCCCAAGGGCGCGGGCGAGGTCTGCGCGATGTCCGCGGAGCCCAGTGACGACGGTGTGGGCGCCGTGGTCTTCGACGCGGGTGGCGACGACTGCTCCTACCTCTCCGTCGTCGACACCGACACCGGCCGCACCCTGTGGTCCAAGAGCCTTCAGGACGGTGACACCGCGGAGCACCAGCCGCGGGTCGTGGTGAACAGCAAGGTCGTCGCCGTCACGATCGGCCGGACCTACGCCGGCTTCTCCGTCGGCCGTGGAGCGAAGGTCTGGGAGCTGACCGCGCGCGGTCACGATTGCACCAACTCGGTCGGGCTGAGCCCCCAGTACCTGGCGGTGGCCAGCGACTGCTCCGATGCGAAGCCGAAGAAGCAGCTGGCGCTCCAGGACCTGGAGTACGACAGCATCCATTCGACGGTCACGGGTGAGGACCACGCGATCGTGCGGACCCTGTCGGACTGGCCCCTGACGCTGCTGACGGAGAGCGGCAGCTCGGCCGATCCCGTGCACTACATCCAGACCTATACGGACAAAGGCAAGCCGAACCACACCTTCCAGCTCTCGGGCGAGCTGAAGGACATGAAGTTCGAGCCGCGCAACACCTACGTCGATGAGGACGAGCAGATTCTGGTGGCCGGTTACGGTGCCAACAACGGGCTTGCGGCGATGGACATGAAGACGGGCAAGCTGCTGTGGAAGAAGCGCGGCTCGGCGGCCATCGCCGGTGTGAACAACCAAGGCCTGATGATGGTGACCGATTCGCCCGACAGCGGCGCCTCCGCCGTGAAGGCGCTGGTGGTCGCGGTCGGCTTGCGTGACGGCAAGGAGAAGGTGAAGGGCACGCTCTACGAGAAGGAGCACAACCTGCCGGCCCCCAGCGATATGTCGCTGGGCTTGGACAGGGACAACATGCTCTTCATCCAGAGCGAGCGGCTCACCGACAACCGGCCGAGCGTGCAGGCCTTCGAGGTGCCGTTCGCCTGACGTCTCCAGGACACCGGTCGGCTGACGTCTCCAGGACACCGGTCGCCGCCACGGATCCGCCGCCTCTCGGCCCCGCCTCCTACGGGAGGAGGGGCCGAGAGGCGTTTGACGAGGGGCGGGCCGGGCGGATTCACGAGTTCACGAGGGAGGCCCGAGCGGCGTCGCTCACGAGAGAAGGCCCGAGCGCCGCTCTGTCATGCGCGGCTCCGCCCCAGCAGCCCCAGCACCCGCCGTGCCACCTCCCGCCCGATGGGGAGCGAGGCCGTGGCGGCCGGGGAGGGGGCGTTGAGGACGTGGATCATGCCGGGGGATTCGGCGAAGAGGAAATCGTCGACGAGGGTGCCGTCGGGGAGGACCGCCTGGGCGCGGACGCCGGCCGGCGACGGCACCAGGTCCTCCTCGCGGGCGGCCGGGAGCAGGCGGCGGACCGCGTCGGCGAAGGCGGGCCGGGACAGGGAGCGGTGCAGTTCGCCGGCGCCGTAGCGCCAGTGGCGGCGGGCTATCCGCCAGGAGCCGGGGTAGGCGAGGGTGCCGGCCAGCTCGGCGGGGCGGATCGTGCGCCAGTCGTAGCCCTCGCGGGCCAGGGCGGGGACGGCGTTCGGGCCGATGTGGACGGCGCCGTCGATGCCCCGGGTCAGATGGACGCCGAGGAACGGGAAGGCCGGGTCGGGGACCGGGTAGACCAGGCCGCGG
This sequence comes from Streptomyces sp. NBC_00400, assembly GCF_036048035.1. Taxonomy (NCBI): domain Bacteria; kingdom Bacillati; phylum Actinomycetota; class Actinomycetes; order Kitasatosporales; family Streptomycetaceae; genus Streptomyces; species Streptomyces sp. NBC_00400. The sequence continues at coordinate 4,468,334 of NZ_CP107940.1, forward strand.
ACGAGCGGGGCGCGCTCCGGAGCGAGGGTGAAGTACTCGCCGCGGAACGGGATGATCCGCATGCCCGGGGCGTCGCCGGCCAGCCGGGCGATCCGGTCGCAGTGCAGGCCCGCGCAGTTGACCAGGGCACGGGCACGGTGGACCGTACCGTCGGCGCTGCGGACCGCCACCCGGCCGGGGCGGCGGCCGATGGTCGTCACCTCGGTGCCGTAGACGATCCGGGTGCCGGCGTCCTCGGCGAGCCGGGCGAACCGGCGGGCGACGGCCGCGAAGTCGCAGACGCCGGTCGTACCGACATGGATGGCGGCCAGGCCGTGCACCTCGGGCTCGTACTCGGCTATCTGGGCGGGGCCCAGTTCGCGCACCGGCAGGCCGTGTTCGCGGCCGCGCTGGATCAGGCCGTGCAGCCGCGGCAGCTCGCTGCGGTCCGTGGCGACGATCAGCTTGCCGGTGACCTCATGGGGGATGTCGTTCTCGGTGCAGAACTTCACCATTTCCGCCGAGCCCTGCAGGGCGAAGCGGGCCTTGAGGGAGCCGGGCGGATAGTAGATGCCGCTGTGGATCACGCCGCTGTTGCGCCCGGTCTGGTGACGGGCCGGACCCGGCTCCTTCTCCAGGACCACGACGCGTGTGCCGGGTGCGGCACGTGTGATCGCGTAGGCCGTAGAGAGCCCGACGATGCCGGCACCGATCACCAGCACATCGCAGTCGTACGCCGCCACTGCACCTCCCCAACCGCATGATCCAGGCTCGCCCGTCGCCGCGGACCTGCGCATCATCCGCATCATTGCCCGACGACGTATCCCATCATGACGCCCGGCACTGACAATGCCGATCGGACGGGGCGGGGTCCGGACAGGCCGGGGTGTGGACGGGCCGGGGTGTGGACGGGCCGCCCCTCCTGCCGGCCGACCCGCCCCGTACCGCCCTCGCCTAGGCCGGCGCCGCCAGCAGCGGTCTCGCCCGCTCCCGCAGCTCGACCACCCGGGGCTCGTCGCCGTACGGCTCCAGGCGGTGCAGCAGATCGCGGACGTACTCGGTGGTGCGGGCGGAGGAGATCCGTCCGGCCACCTCGACCGCACGGGTGCCCGCCGCGCAGGCCGCGTCCAGATTGCCGGACTCCAGTTCGGCGACAGCGGAGACGACCAGGCGCAGACCGTGTGAGCGGACGAACTCCTCGGTGGGACGGGACAGCGCCTGCTCGGTGAAGCGGCGCACCTGGCGGGGCAGCCGCAGATCGCGGTAGCACTCGGCGGCGTCGGCGGCGAAGCGTTCGTACGAGTAGAAGTCCAGCCACGAGGGGTCGGGGTCGCCGCCGCGGGAACGCTCCAGCCAGCCCTCGGAGGCCTTCAGCGCCACCTCGCAGGCGCGCGCCTCACCGGCCTTGGCCTGCGCCCGCGCCTCGACCAGGCGGAAGAAGCTCATGGTGCGGGCCGTGGCCAGGCCTCGGTTGCGTTCCAGGGCGGCCTGGGCGAGGTCGACGCCCTCGTCGGCGAAGCCCCGGTAGGTCGCCTGGAGGGACATCGAGGCGAGGACATAGCCGCCGAGGGGGACGTCGGCGGCCGCGCGGGCGAGCCGCAGCGCCTGGATGTAGTACCGCTGCGCGGCCTCCTGCTGGCCCGTGTCGAAGGCCATCCATCCGGCGAGCCGGGTGAGTTCGGAGGTCGCCCCGAAGAGCGCACGGCCCACTTCGTCGCTGTACGAGGCGAGGAGCAACGGGGCCGCGTCCACCCGGAGGCATTCCGGGACCATCGAGGAACGCCAGTCCCCGCCGCCGTATTTGGAGTCCCAGCGGCGCGCGTCCTCCGCCGCCTCGCGCAGCTTGCTGACGTCGCTGTGGCCGACGTGCTGCGGAACCCCGCCGTCGCCGGCCGCCGCGGCGTCCTTGTCCCGTGCCTCGGCCGCCTCCCGCGCCACCGAGCTGTCGGCCGGGGATATCAGCCAGCGCGAGGCGGGGGTGGCGTACGCGCTGACGGCGAAGGATCCGGCCAGGCTCTGCCAGATGCCGCCGCCGCCCGCCCGCCGTCCGGCCAGATCGAGACGGTACAGCTCGGTCGCGGAGCGCACCGCGGCGCCCACATCGCGGGGAAATGCCAGGCCCACCTCGGGCGCCGGGTCCGCGTCGGCCAGCCCGATCTCGTGCAGCGGAACCGGCCGGCCGAGCTTGCTGCCGATCGCGGACGCGATCAGATGGGGCGCGGCGCCCTGCGGCACCATGCCCTTGGAGACCCACCGCGCCACCGACGTCTTGTCATAGCGAAGCGTCAGTCCGCGCTGCGCACCGAGGTCGTTGACCCGGCGTGCCAGTCCGGCATTGCTGATACCCGCGAGGGCGAGAACAGTGCCGAGCTTTTCGTTCGGCCCGCGTATATCCCTGGACATGCGCACCCCTCGACAAGCGACGGCCGCCCCGGTACCCCGGGGCATGCGTCCACCCAGAGTAGTTCGCCGGATCCCGACCGTTAAGTGCCGGTGTCCCGGATGGCGAGATTCGTGTTCAAACAGGGGTGCGGGAATTGGCATGTGCTCCGGGTACGTGTGCCCGTGCGCCCGTTCGTGCGCGCTGGCCGCCCGTTTCCGGGAGCGCTTCCATGTCTTCTGCGTGGGTCGGCCCGCTGCACTGGATCCAGTGGGCTGGGGGATACCGTCACCTCAATTCCCCGCGGGTGACGGTCCGGTCCGGGGGGCGCAGCCCGCCTCCCGGACCGTCGCGCAGAGCGGCCGGCGGCCGGTCGCGGCCGGTCGTGTCACCGGTTGACGCCCTGCCCGCATACGCCAACTGGGCTGTGTGGTACGGACTTTGGCCGAAAATCGACGGGTGATGATTTCACGCCGCCGCCTGCTCGGGGTCGCCCTGGGGGCCACACGGGGGGCCTCCCGGGGCCGGGGCGGCGGAGTGCTCGTGCCCGGTGCGGGGGGCCGAGCCGGCACATCGCCCGTGCCCGGCGCGGGGCGCATTCCGCGGGCCGGCCCGCACGGCCGTCCCGCCGCCCCCGCGCCCCGTCCGCTCCGCCGTCCGTGGCCCGCCCGCGCGGGCCATGACGCCCCCGGGGACCCGCCGACGGCCCCTCAACCGGCGCACGCGGCGCGAACCGCCCGTATACAGGACCGCTCCGGCGCCTCCTGTGCGCCCCTGTCATGGCAGCATGGTCGCCACAACAGCTCGGCGACAGCCGGGCAATCCGCTGTACGGGGCGGCCGTTGGCCCCGGCGCACGGGGAATCGGGTGGAGGCGGCCATGCGCTGGTTGGTGGGGTGGAGCAGTGCCGCCACGGGGCCGGCCGGCACGGGGCCGACGGCGGGCGAGGAGAGCCGCGCGGTCCTCCCCGTGGGCGCCCAGCTCCTGTGGGGTGACCCCGATCCGCTCTGGGCGGTCGGCGACTGGCGGCCGGACGAGGTCCGCGTCGTACAGGCCGACGCCGAGACCCGGCTCGCGGTCTTCGGCGTCTGCGGCGCCACCGACGACCAGCTGCGGGTGGGCCTGTTCGCGGCGCGCGGGGGCGCACTGCGCCACCTCACCACCTGGCCCGGCAGCTACACCGCCGTCGTCCAGGTAGGGCGGCGGATCACCGTCACCGGCGACCTGGCCGGCGCCCGGCCCGTCTTCCACACCCCCTGGGCCGGCGGCACCGCCTACGCCACCGCCGCCCTCCCGCTCGCCGACCTCGTCGAGGCCGGCCTCGACATCGGCCACCTGGCCGCGCTGCTGGCCTGCCCGGACATCCCCGAGGCGCTGGGCGCCGGCACGCCGTACGAAGGCGTCCGCCGGATCCCGCCCGGCCACGCCCTGGTGCTGCGCGGCGGCGCCCGCGACGTCACCTCCTTCGAGCCGACCGCCTCGCTCGCCGTCGCCGCACCCCAACTCGCCCCGGAACAGGCCGTGGACGGCGTCCGCGACGCCCTGGTCGAAGCCGTCCGCGCACGGCTGGCCGGGCCCCGCCACGCCCCCGATCCGGACGGGCGCGACGGTCTCGACCCCGGACCGGTGCCCGGCATGGGGCCCGCCGAGCGGCGCGCGGCGCGCGGGGCGCCGGCCCCCGGTGTCGGCGCCGACCTCTCCGGAGGAAGTGCCTCCGGAACTCTCGCCCTCCTGGCCGCCGGTCTCCCCGGCCGGCCCGGACGGCTGGGCGGCCACGGCGAACGCCTCCTGGCCGTCACCTTCAACGACCGCGCCACCACGGGCGAAGGGGCCCACCACGACGCCGAGTTGGAGCGCGCCCGCACCCTGGCCGACAACCCGCGGCTGCACCATGTCGTCGTCGCGGCCGGCGAAGAGGCCCTTCCGTATGCGGACCTCGGCGCGGGCCCGCTCACGGACGAGCCGGGCCCCTCCCTCACCACCGCGAGCCGCCACCGCCGACGCCTGCTGGCCGGCAGCGCGGACCATTTCGTCGGACACGGCGCCCGTCAGGTCCTCGACGCGCACCCGGCCCGCCTCGCCGACCTCCTCATGGACCGCCGCCGACGCCATCTGCTGCGCCCGGTCACCGCGCTGGCCAAGGCCGACGGCCCCTCCGCACACTCCGTCCTCGTCCCCTTCACCGTCTACCGTGCCGCCCGCAGGCTCGCCCGTACGCCGTACCCGTCCGGCCTCGCCGATACGGCGCGGCGCCTGCTGGAGCGGCAGTTCGCCGACGAGCCGGTGGCCGGCGGGGCCGTGGACGCCTCGCTGGCCGCGCTCGCCTGGTGCGGTCCGGGGCCCGCGGCGCGCTGGCTCACGGGGGAGGCGCTGGCCGAAGTATCGGTTCGTCTCAGCGAAGCGGCACACCGCTCGCCCGCCGCCGGCCACCCCGGGGAGCGGCGGGCCCGCGCCGCGCTGGCCCGTCAGGCCGCGGACCACCGCGTCTTCGAGCAGGCCGCCGAGATCCGCAACCAGCGGCTGCACGCCCCCTTCCTCGACAACCAGGTGGTGCTCGCCTGCCGCGCGCTGCCGGACACCCTGCGGGTGCAGCCGGGGGCGCGGGCCGCCGTACTGCGCTCCGTACTGGCCGGGGCCGGCGTACGGGATCTGCCGCCCGGCTGGGGCGCCACCTCACACCTGACCCAGGCGGCCGCCGTACGCACCGGGCTGCGCGGCGCCATAGGGGACCTGGTGCAGCTCTTCGACACGCCGCTGCTGGCCGATGCGGGGCTGGTGGAGGCGCGGGTGGTCCGCAAGGCGCTGCGGTCGGCGGCGGAGGGGGCGGCGCTGCCGTTGGACGGGCTGACCGAGCTGGTCTCCACGGAGCTGTGGCTGCGGCGGTTGGTGGCGCGGCGGGGGACGTGCTGGACGGGGACGGGGGCGCCGCGCCAGAAGGCGGTCGCGGGTGGGGTCGTTCCCCGTGCGCGGCTGGCGTGAGCCGGTAGCCGGCAGCCGGTAGTCGTAGCCGGCTCGCCGGCGGCCGCCCCGGCCCCTCAACGACAGCTGATCGTCGCCTGCGCCCAGTCTCCCAGCGCCACCACGGCCACGGGCGAGACCGGCTCGCTCACCAGCCGCAGCGTCTTACGCCCCGTCAGCGGAACATGCACCGGCACCGCCCGCTGCCCGCCGTGCACCACCGCCGACCGCCACAGCCGCACCCCGTCCGCATAAACGGAGAAGCGCAGCACCCCCAGCCCCATACTGAGATCGTCGATGCCCGCCACCGCGTCGTACGCGGTGCACCGGCGGTTGAGGTCGATGGTCACCGAGGACTGCGCATGCACGCTCGCACCCTGCGCATACGTCGTGCCGGCGATCTTCGGTGACTCCCGCTGCCACAGCCAGCTGCTGCCGAGGGTGCGCACCTCCGGCTTGCCGCCGTCGCCCGTGAAGTCGTGGTCGAGCGCATTGAGCGGGTACGCGGTCGGGGCGGGCAGCGGCGGCTGTGGTGTGGGCTCCGGCGGCGTGGCCTTCGGCGGTGTGGGACCGGGGGCCGGCGCCGAGGGCGGGGCCGGGCGGGGCGTGGGCCGTGGCGGAGTCCGCGGCGGGGCGGGCGCCGGCTCGGGGCGCGAGGTGTGCGTCGGCGGCGACTTCGGGCCCGGCGTCGCGCTGTACTTCGGGGCCGGTGCGGCACCGGACGCCGGCGGCAGCGCCGACCCCGACGGCACGGACGACGGCCTCTGCGGCGCGGCCGGGGCCGACTGCGCGGACCCGGCCCGCGGTTTCGGTGCAGGCCCGGGCAAGCCGGTCAGCGCCAGCGCCAGCACCCCGCCCGCCACCACCGTCGCCCCCACGCCGAGACCGACCTTCACCACCGCGCCCAGCCCCTCACCCACGGCCGCACCACCGGAACCACCGGCCCCGCCGGCACTTCCCGCCGCACCGGCACCACCGCCGCCCGTGGCCGCGGAACCACCACCGCCCGCAGCCGCCGCACCGGCCCCCGTTGTGCTTCCCGCCGCACCGGCCCCGGCTGCCGCGCCCGCTCCCGCGACCCCCACCGCCGCGGCCGCCGCCTTGACGGCGTACCCCGCGGCGAACCAGCCGATGACCGCGACCGGCAGCAGCGCCCCGATCCGCTGATTGACGTCCTCGACCTCCAGCGCGGCCAGCCGGCACCGGGCACATGCCTCCAGATGCTTGCGCAGCCCCCGCTCGGCCCGCATCCGCAGCCCCCCACGGGCGAAGGCACCGAGCCGGTCGGCATACCGTGCGCAGTCGCCGCCCGCGGTCAGCGACTGGCTGACATGCGCCTGCAAGTAGGCCTGCCGTAGACCCTCGCGGGCGCGGTGCGCCAGTACGGCGGTGGCGTTCGCGGTCAGCCCGAGCAGCGGGGCGACCTCGCTGGGCGACTCCTCCTCGACCGTGGTGTGCCACAGCACCGTCTGGTAGCGCTCGGGCAGACTGCGGAACGCCTGCACGGCCATCGACTGCTCGGCCTCGTGCAGGGCGCGCACGTCCGCGCCCGGATCCAGGCTCTCCCGGTCCCCCGGCACCCCGGCCGAGGACACCGCGAACACCGCGAAGTCCTCCACCAGCTGCTCCCGCCGCGCCGTCTTCGCCCAGGCGGCGGCGACCCGCCGGACGGTGGTCAGCAGGTAGGCGCGCACCGCGGAATCGGGCCCCGCGCCGCCGCGTACCGCCTGCAGCGTGCGCGCGAAGACCTCACCGGTCAGATCCTCGGCGGTGTGCACGTCCCGGCAGCAGCTCCGGGCGTAGCGCCGGACCGCCTCGGCGTGCCTGCGGTACAACTCCTCGTACGCACTGTCGTCCCCGGCCCGCAGATTGGCGAGCAACTGGGCGTCGGACGGCGGGATTTCGCCCCCCTCAGGAGCAGCAGCCGGGCCCGCCCGGTGAGAACGCCCCCGCTGCGGCGGCACGCTGAGCCCCGCGCCCGCCGGACGACGGGCGCGATCGCACCGCTCAGCCTGCCCGTCGGCCGGGCTCCCCGCCCCCAACGGCCCGGCCTGGCCGGGGATCTGTCCGGACGGCGTGCCTTTGGTCTCGCCCACCCCGGTCCCGTCCGCCCCGGCCTCGCCGTCGCGCCGCCCGTCCCGCCCGTCAACACCCATCTTCGAGGCCCCCGAAGCCGCCGTCACACCGGAATACCGCGCCAGAGTGCCACACCGAACCCCCGCGGTTGAGGCTCCTGACCGCCATCCACTCATCCGGGGTGCGCACGCGGACGACCGCACGGACGTTCACCCGTACGAGCCATGCCGCGCATACGGGCCACACCCGCCGCGGGCCCCTTACGGGTATCCCTCGGAGCCCTCGTAAGGGGCCGTACGCCGCACGCCTCGTGCCCCGCACGCCCCGCACAGCCCCTACGGGCCGGGCTCCGCACATGCGCGGAGCCCGTACCCGCCCCCAAGGGCGCATACGGGCTCCGCAGCCGTATACGGCACCGTCCCGCGGACCGGCACCGTCCCGCGACCGGCATCGGCCGGCCGGCCGGCCCCGCCCGGTGAACCCGGCGGTCGGGCCCACCGGACGGCGCCGGCCGCCGGACCTCACTCAGCAGGGCGCGAACGCAGCCCCTCCAGCAGAATCTCCAACAGCCGCGCGGAGGCGGCCTGCTGGTGGCTGGGTTCGGGCAGCGTGGGCGCGCCCGTGGCGATCACTAACAGAATGTCGGCGACCGTCACATCGGCGCGCAGCTCACCCGCCGTCCGGGCCCGCTCCACGAGCCGCCCGACGACCTCCAGCAACGCGTCGGCGCCCGCCATCTCCTCGGTACCGGCATCGGCACCGTCGCCGGCCACGGCGGCCGGCGCGGCCCCGTCCACCGGGGACGGCCCGCCCTCCGTGGTGTCGCTCGCGGCGACCAGCCGGAGATCGACCGGGACCCCGTCCGTGCCGGGTGCCATCCGCTGCTGCGGCACCCGCGCCTCACTCAGGCCGTCCGGGACCCGGGCCTCGCTCAGCCCGTCCGGCACGCGTGGCCCGTCCGTGCCGTCCGCCGCCGGCTCCGTGGGCCGGTCGGCGTTCGCGCTCACCCGCAGAATGCCCGGCGGCAGCAGCCGTCCGGCACCCGAGGCGACCGAGGTCCGCAAGAAGCGGGACAGCGCGGACCATGCATCGTCCTCCTGGCCCAGCGCCGTACGCGCCTGGTCCGTCAGCCGTGAGGTCTCCTCCTCGGCTATCCGGCGGACCAGCACGTCCTTGCTGGGGAAACGGCGGTAGACCGTGCCGACACCGACCCGGGCCCGCCGTGCCACGTCCTCCATGGGCGCGCCGTACCCCAGCTCGCCGAACACCTCGCGTGCGGCACGCAGCACATGTTCCAGATTGCGCTGGGCATCCACCCGCAGCGGCGTGCTCCGACCCCCCGTCCCCGTGCGGGCACCGTTCCTCACACCGGTGGCGTTACCGGTGCCGTCGGTGCCGTTGTTGTTTTCCTTCACGCTCCCGGCGTCGTCGGCGGCATGCGCCACAGCGACGTTGGTCTGCCAATGAGAGCCCTGAATGTGCATAGTGATCCCCCGGTAATGACGTCTCCCCCCGGAGACTCCCCGCCCTGACAGTCAGGGCGTACCGATGACAGGGTGCACCCCAACGACATATGAACATAGTTGAGCCCGGGTCAAGAATGAAGGGGGCGTTCCGCGCAATGCGCCCCCCGATCGGACCAAGGGGGCTGATCCGCCCGGATCATGACCCCGTTCTTCCGCCGCCACCCACCCCCTGACCAGGGCACCTCTGCCCGCACGCGCGGAATATGCCGTTCCGTCCCCAGGGCCGCGACCGGTCATACATTTCGACGGGCCTGTGGACAAAGCCGCTCCGGCAGTGCGTCATGGAACAGTGCTGTGCTTTACCCGGGGGCGCAGCTCCCGAGGGTGCCGCGCCGCCGGCCGCCCGCCGGATCGGTGCCGCCCGGGCCTGGCCGACACCGCGAGGAGAACCTCTGTGAAGACTGTGTCCTCGAATGACGTGACGCGCATTCTCGTTGTCGGTGGTGGTTATGTGGGGATGTACACCGCCCTGCGGCTGCAGCGAAAACTGAAGCAGGAACTGCACCAGGGCACCGTCGAGATCATCGTGGTCGACCCCGAGCCGTATATGACGTACCAGCCCTTCCTGCCCGAGGCCGCGGCCGGTTCGATCTCCCCGCGCCATGTCGTCGTACCGCTGCGCCGGGTGCTGCCGCAGTGCAAGGTCGTCATCGGCGAGGTCACCGCCCTCGACCACGGCGACCGCCGGGCCACCATCACCACCCTGGCCGCGGAGGAGACCGGCAACGGCGCCGTCGAGGTGGAGTACGACGAACTGGTCCTGGCGCCCGGCTCGGTCTCGCGCACCCTGCCCGTCCCGGGCCTGGCCGATGTCGGCATCGGCTTCAAGACGGTCGAGGAGGCCATCGGACTGCGCAACCACGTCCTCGCCCAGCTCGACATCGCCTCCTCCACCCGTGACCCCGCGGTCCGCGACGCCGCGCTCACCTTCGTCTTCGTCGGCGGCGGGTACGCGGGCGTGGAGGCGCTGGCCGAACTGGAGGACATGGCCCGCTACGCCGTCCGCTACTACCACAACATCCAGCCCGAGGACATGAAGTGGATCCTGGTCGAGGCGACCGACCGGATCCTGCCCGAAGTGGGCCCCGACATGGGCCGTTACGCCGTCCGCGAGCTGCGCGCCCGCAATATCGACGTCCGGATGGAGACCCGGCTGGAGTCCTGTGAAAAGCGGGTCGCCCGGCTCAGCGACGGCTCCCGCTTCCCGACCCGGACCCTGGTGTGGACCGCGGGCGTCAAACCGCACCCCATCCTGGCCGCGACCGGGCTGCCGCTGAACGCCCACGGCCGCCTGCAGTGCACCCCCGCGCTCCGGGTGGACGGCGTCGAGCACGCCTGGTCCGCCGGCGACGCGGCCGCGGTCCCCGACCTGACGGCCGCGCCGCCCGCCAAGCCCGACGAGCCCCGCGCCCTGTGCGCCCCCAATGCGCAGCACGCCGTCCGCCAGTCCAAGGTGCTCGCCGAGAACATCGCGGCGGTGGTACGCGGCGGCCCGGTCCAGGACTACGCGCACAAATACGTCGGCTCGGTGGCCTCGCTCGGCCTGCACAAGGGCGTGGCGCACGTCTACGGACGCAAGCTGAAGGGCTACCCGGCGTGGTTCATGCACCGCGCCTACCACCTCAGCCGGGTGCCGACCTTCAACCGCAAGGCGCGGGTGCTCGCCGAATGGACGCTGGCCGGCCTGTTCAAACGCGAGATCGTCTCGCTCGGCTCGCTGGAGAACCCGCGCGCCGAGTTCGAGCTCGCCGCGGGCACCGGACGGCACAACGAAGCCAGTTGACGCGCCGTACCCCGAAGAGGTGAGTGCCGCCGGCCCCCGGGCGGCGGGATGTTCCGGAGCGCGGAACTCCCTCCCGGCACCCGGGCGTCTGACGGATGTCCGTCCGGTCGGCCACACTGGACGTGTGACCATGGGTGGGCTCGTATCTGCAAAGAGTGACAATCACGAGGATTCTGGACGTTTGCTGCATTCCGCAAAGGGGCGCCGAGAGTGTCCCCAGCCGACCTTTCCCCGGCCGCCGGCCGGGAGGTCCCGCCATGCCGGCGGCCCGATCCCGCGCGACGACGCGAAGTAAGAGGTACCCCTCCGTGATCTTCACGCGCTGGAGCGCCAAATTCCCCGGCACCCAACGGCGTGCCGCCGCGCGGTCCGACCGCGCCGCGCCCCGCCCCGCGTCCGGCACGCCGGCCGCACCGCCCACCGCGGCCCCGGCGCCGCCCGCCGTGCCCGCGGCGGACGGCGGCACGCCCGCCGCACCGACAGCTGCGACCACGGGCTCCGTCCCCGCGGCCCGCGCCGAGCACGCCGAAGCCTCGGCCACCCGGGAACCCACCCCCGTGGCCCTGCCGCCCACGGTCGACGCCCTGTCCGTCCACGACATCCTCGGCACCATCCCCGCCCTCGTCGCCGTCGTCTACGGCCCCGAGCACCGCCTCGCCTACGTCAACGGCGCCTACGCCGGCGTCTTCGGCCCCCGCCCGGCCGGCCACACCGCCCGCGAAGCCCTCCCCGAGCTCGGCACCCTCGGCCTGCTCCCCCTGATGGACCAGGTCCTGCGCAGCGGCAAACCGCGGACGGTCAAGTCCCGCAAGGTCCCCGGCGTCGCGGGCGGCGACCGCACCCGCGACGGCTACTACACCTTCACCTGCACCCCGATCGAGGTCGCGGCGAGCGGCCCGGCACCCGACCCCGAGGTCGCCTGCGTCGCCCCGCACAAGGGCGTCCTGGTCTTCGGCGCCGAGGTCACCGACCAGATCGAGTCCGCCGAGCGGCTGCGCGCCAGCGAGGCCCTCCAGCGCGAGGCCGCGGTCACCCTCCAGCGCTCCCTGCTGCCCCAGGAACTGGAGCAGCCCGACGACCTCCGCGTCGCGGCCACCTACCAGCCCGGCGGCACCGACGCCGCGGTCGGCGGCGACTGGTACGACGTCATCACCCTCGGCGCCGGCCGTACGGCCCTGGTCATCGGCGACGTCATGGGCCGCGGGGTGCGCGCCGCCGCCGTCATGGGCCAGCTGCGCACCGCGGTCCGCGCCTACGCCCGCCTCGACCTCCCGCCCCACGAGGTCCTGCAGCTCCTGGACGGCCTGGCCGCCGAGATCGACGCCAGCCAGATCGCCACCTGCGTCTACGCCGTCCACGACCCGAACGAGGGCCGGCTGGTCTACGCTTCCGCCGGCCATCTGCCCATCCTCGTACGCGACCCGGACGGCACGGTCCGCCGCGCCGCCGAACCGACCGGACCGCCCCTGGGCACCGGCGGCTGGCTGCACACCTCCGGATCCGTCCCCCTGGGCCCCGGCAGCAGCGCCGTCCTCTACACCGACGGCCTGGTCGAGCGCCGCGACAAGGACATCGACCACGGCGTCGAGGCCCTGGAACGCGCCTTCGCCGGTGCCGCCGGCGCCCCGGACATCGTCTGTGACCGCCTGCTGCGCTCCCTGGGAATCACCGCCAGCCACGACGACGACGTCGCCATCCTGGTCCTGCAGCACCCCGAACGGACCGGCCACGACGCCGAGCTGTTCCACAACGCCGCGCTCGAACTCCTCGGCGGCACCGAAGCGGCCCCGCGCGCCCGCGCCTTCGCCTCCGGGGTCCTCGCCTCCTGGCGTTTCCCGCCCGAGCTGCACGACCTCGGCGTGCTGGCCGCCAGCGAACTGGTCGCCAACTCCCTCCAGCACGGCACCCCGCCCATGCGCCTGCGCCTGCGCCGCACGGACCGCCGGCTGATCGTCGAGGTCACCGACGGCGACGACCATCTCCCGCGCCGCCGTCGTGCCGAACCGGCCGACGAGGCCGGCCGGGGCATCTCCATCGTGGCCACCATCGCCTCGTCCTGGGGCTCCCGCCGCACCCCGGGCGGCGGCAAGGCCGTCTGGTGCGAATTCGCACTGCCCCGCGGATAGCCGTATGCCGCCGGCCCCGGTCCGATCGGACCGGGGCCGGCGGCATGAAGACGCGGACCTCTTACGGCACCGGGCACCGGGTACGGGGGCACCGGGCACCGGATGCGGGGCTCAGGCGCCGCAGGCCACGGCTTCCGCCTCGGCCGGCACCCGCGCCGCGGGCAGGGAGGCCACCGCGCGGTGCGGATTGTCCTGCGCCGGACGCAGCATCCGCCCCAGCCACAGCGACAACGCCGTGATCCCCAGCGCACACACCACGAGCATCCCGATGTACGCCCCGTACATCCCGTGCCCCACCATCAGCGCGCCCACGGCCGGACCGAGCGCCAACGCCAGCTGCTTGACCAGCGCGAACGCCGAGTTGTACTGCCCGATCAGGGAAGCCGGCGCCAGATCGGCCACCAGCGGAGCCACCGTCGGCGACAGCATCGACTCACCGATACCGAACAGCGCATACGTCGAGATCAGCAGCGTCGTCGCCACCACCTGCGCGCCGTGCACCAGCCCGGACAGCCCGGCGGCTATCCACGCCACCGTCCAGACCACCCCGACCAGCGCCATCACCCGGCTGCGCCGCCGCCGCTCGACCAGCTTGAGCACCACGAACTGCGCCGCCACGATCGCCGCCGTATTGGCCGCGAGCGCGATGCCCAGGCCGGCCGGCGGTATGCGGGTGACCTCGGTCGCGTAGGCCGCCAGCCCCGACTCGAACTGTCCGTAGCAGGCGAAGAACAGCACGAACCCCAGGACACACAGCCACACCATCCGCCGGTCGGCGAACATCGCCCGCCAGGCGCCCTTGGCCCGCTCCTCGGTCGGCACCGCATCCTCGACCTTCGGCGACCGCGGCAGCCGTACGGTCGCCACCGCAGCCCCGAGCACCAGGAACATCACGGCCTCAATGGCGAACAGCCGCACAAAGCTCGACGCATGCGCCTCGTCGACCAGCAGCCCGCCGACCAGTCCGCCGACGCCCAGCCCCAGGTTGTTCAGGAAGAACTGGGTGGCGAACGCCCGCGACCTCGTCAGCGTCGTCGAGCACCACACGATCATCGTCGCGAGGGCCGGCTGAATGACCGCTATCCCGGCACCGAGCGCGATGGCCGACGCGATGACCAGCGGCTCGGTGGCGGACAGGCCGATCCCCAGGGAACCGACGGCGGCGGAGACCGTGCCGACGACGGCCACCGGCAGCGGTCCGCGCCGGTCGATGGCGCGGCCGGTCAGCGGCAGGACGACCAGCGCGGCCACCGCGAGCAGGGCGAGCACCGCACCGGCAGTGCTCGCGCCGAGATCCCGCACCTTCGCCACATAGACGTACAGATACGGAACGGTGAAG